>NZ_JAICDG010000001.1 GCF_022751215.1 Actinomadura terrae
CGAACCTCTGGTGTGCCAGTTGTCCCGCCAGGGGCATGGCTGGTTGGCTACGTTCGGTAGGGATAACCGCTGAAAGCATCTAAGCGGGAAGCCTTCCTTGAGATGAGTTCTCCCTCCCACCTTTGGGTGGGGTAAGGCCCCCGGTTGATGATCGGGTTGATAGGCTGGAGATGGAAGCGCGGTAACGTGTGGAGTCGACCGGTACTAATAGGCCGAGTGGCTTGACCACACAATACGTTCAAAACATATCGCAGTTGCTGTGTGGTGTTCGCGTCCCTGTGTGGTTCTCGGAAAACAAACGGGAACCCGCGTGTTTGTTTGATAATTGAATTTCGAGCCTGGTCTCGAACGTTGGGTTTGCCCACCTTTTGTTGGGGTGGTGCGTTGAGCGTTCGGTGGTTTTGGCGAGGGGGAAACACCCGGTCCCATCCCGAACCCGGAAGTTAAGCCTCTCAGCGCCGATGGTACTGCACGGGAGACTGTGTGGGAGAGTAGGACGCCGCCGGACTCATATTGATGGGAGGGCCCCGCCGTTACCGGCGGGGCCCTTTCTCATTTCACCGGTTTTTTGTGCGGCTCAGATCTCGTCGCCCGACAGGACGGTGGTCGCGTCCACGATCCGGTACGCGTAGCCCTGTTCGGCGAGGAAGCGTTGCCGGTGGGCGGCGTAGTCCTGGTCCAGGGTGTCGCGGGCGACGACGGCGTAGAAGCGGGCCCCCTGGCCGGACGCCTTGGGCCGCAGCAGCCGTCCGAGACGCTGGGCCTCCTCCTGCCGGGAACCGTAGGCGCCGGACACCTGGACGGCGACCGTGGCCTCGGGAAGGTCGATGGAGAAGTTCGCGACCTTGGAGACCACCAGGACGTTCAGCTCACCGGAGCGGAACGCGTCGAAGAGCCGTTCGCGTTCGCGGATACGGGTCTCCCCCTTGATGACGGGGGCGTCCAGCAGCGCGCCGAGTTCGTCGAGCTGGTCGATGTACTGGCCGATGACGAGGGTCTGTTCGCCGCGGTGCCGGTCGACGAGGGCCTGCACGAGTTTGGTCTTGGTGTCGGTGGTGGCGCAGAAGCGGTAGCGCTCCTCGGGCTCGGCGGTCGCGTAGGCGAGGCGCTCGGAGTCGGTGAGGGTGACGCGGACCTCGACGCAGTCGGCCGGGGCGATCCAGCCCTGCGTCTCCATGTCCTTCCAGGGCGCGTCGTAGCGTTTGGGGCCGATGAGGGAGAAGACGTCCCCCTCGCGCCCGTCCTCGCGGACGAGGGTGGCGGTGAGGCCGAGGCGGCGGCGGGCCTGGAGGTCGGCGGTCATCCGGAAGATGGGGGCGGGCAGCAGGTGCACCTCGTCGTAGACGACCAGGCCCCAGTCGCGGGCGTCGAAGAGTTCGAGGTGGGCGTAGGCGCCCTTCCGGCGGGTGGTCATGATCTGGTAGGTGGCGATCGTGACCGGGCGGATCTCCTTCTTCGTGCCGGTGTACTCGCCGATCTCGTCCTCGGTGAGGGAGGTGCGGCGGAGGAGTTCCTGTTTCCACTGGTGGGCGGAGACGGTGTTGGTGACGAGGATCAGCGTGGTCGCCTCGGCGCGCGCCATGGCGGTGGCGCCGACGATGGTCTTGCCGGCGCCGCAGGGCAGGACGACGACGCCGGAGCCGCCGTGCCAGAACGCGTCGGCGGCGTCGCGCTGGTAGGAGCGCAGTTCCCAGCCGTCCTCGACGAGGGAGATCGGGTGTGCCTCGCCGTCGACGTATCCGGCGAGGTCCTCGGCGGGCCAGCCGAGCTTGAGCAGGGCCTGTTTGAGGGCGCCGCGCTCGCTCGGGTGGACGAGGACGGCGTCCGCGCCGATCCGGTCGCCGATCATGCCCTTGATCTTCTTGGCGCGCAGCACCTCCTCCAGGACGGCGTGGTCGGACGAGGACAGCACGAGCCCGGATGTCGGGTGCTTCTCCAGCCGCAGCCGCCCGTACCGCGCCATGGTGTCGGCGACGTCCACGAGAAGGGCGTGCGGGACGGGGTAGCGGGAGTAGCGCAGGAGGGTGTCGACGACCTGTTCGGCGTCGTGGCCCGCGGCGCGGGCGTTCCAGAGGGCGAGCGGTGTCACGCGGTAGGTGTGGACGTGCTCGGGTGCCCGTTCGAGTTCGGCGAACGGCGCGATCTCCTTGCGGCACGCGTCGGCCTGCTCGTGGTCGACCTCAAGCAGGAGGGTCTTGTCGGACTGGACGATGAGCGGACCGTCGGACACGTGGAAGCAGCCCCCCGTCAGGGATGGTGGTGGATTCCTTGCCCCGCCGCTGCACGCTACCCGAGGCGTGCGGGCGCGGCGGCCTCTTCCTCAACTGGCGCCGCCCGGGGAATCTTCCCGGACGGTCTGTCCGACCTGCGCGTTCGGGCCTCGGCCGGTGGGGTCAGACGCCGGTCGTGCCGCTGTAGTCGGGTTCGCTGTTGAGCTCCAGCAGGAGGTAGAGGATCGCGAAGACGATCCCGAGGACGATGGCCGCGACGAACATGATCCAGCTCCACATCGTCAGCTTGCGCGCCGACTCGGGGTCGGTCTGGACGCGTCCCATCGCGATCGCGGCGAGGACGACGCCGGGGATGGCGAGGATGTTGCAGCAGAGCGCGACCCCGATGATGTTGCAGATCAGCGCCGCGATGGTGGAGCCGTCCCTGGTCTGCCCGTAGGGCACGCCGGGGGGACCGTAGCCCTGCGGCCCGTAACCGTAGCCGTAGCCGGGCGGGGGCTGGCCGTAAGGGTCGCCGGACGGTCCGTAACCGCCGCCGTCCCAGCCGCCCGTCCCGCCGTAGGGGTCCTCCCAGCCAGGCGGCGGATTTCCTCCGTAGCCGCTCACAGGCGGCCTCCCCTCATTCTCCGTTCGGTGGCCGATGCCGAGTCGAGGGTGGCACGTTACCGGTCCGGTACGTCACTCCGTTTGACACTCGGGGTGATTCGCCGGTTCCGTCCGACCGAAGCCGGCCGAGCCCCGGGCCCCGGTGTCAGGTGGCGGGGTCGTCCAGTTCGGAGACGCCGGTGATGCGGTGCAGCGCGAACCGGTGCACGGCGGCGCGGGTGGCGTCGAAGCCGGTGAGGAAGCCGCCCTCGACGCGGACGGGTTCCACGATGCGGCTGGAGGCCTGGCCCTGCTGGTCGAGGTAGCCGATCCAGACGCGGCCGCCGCGTTCGACGGCGGCGCGGAGCCGCTCGATGGTCGCCATGGCGGGGGAGCGCGGCGGGTCGCCGGCGGGGGCGTCCGCGCGGAGCCTGGCCTGTTCGGCGCCGTGCCGGGACGCCTCGTCGCCCGCGCGCAGGGCCCGCACCGCCGCGGAGATCATCGTGTCGTCCGCCGTCTCGCCGGGGCGGACCCGGACGATCTCGGCGGTGGGCGGCGGGTCGGAGCGCTGCGCGTCCGGCCGGGTCACGATCACGCCGCCGCCCGGGGACTCGGCGACCGGCGCGAGGCCCATCGCGCGGAAGGCGTCGAGCAGTTCGGCGCGGTGCAGGCTCGACGCGAGGACGGTCGGCGCGAGCCGGTGCAGGCGCAGCGGGTCGGAGCGGCGGTCGGCGAGGATCTCGTCGAGCGTGGCGGGCGAGTCCGTCCGGACGTAGGAGGACAGGGACCCGACGCGCAGGTGCCCGTGGCGGCGCGCGACGTCGTCGATCAGGTAGGTCAGCGGCTGCGGCAGCGGCGTCGCGGAGTGGCGGGTGAGCAGGCCGGTGACGTCGGCGGCGGTGCGGCCCGCGTCCAGCGCCCGGCGGAGGGACTCGGCCGTGAAGCGGTACACGGTCGCGCCGCCGGTGGACTCCACGTCGGCGGCGAGCGCCAGTTCCCGGGCGAGCTCGGTGACCAGCGGGCCCGGCGCGATCGCGGTCAGGTCGGCCTGGATGACGATCTTGTCGACGGGCGCGGGGAGGTACTTCTCCAGGACGGGTTCGGGGTCGTCGCCGTTCAGCAGGTCGCGGGCGAAGGGGGCCAGCTCGCCGAACCCGGTGAGGCCGAGGACGGCGGCCTCGCGCAGCGTCCAGCCGAGGAGGCGATCCCGGGTGGGGCCGCCCCGGCGCGGACGCAGCCACGCCACCCGGACGCGCAGCGCGTCGGCGTCGACGACCACGCCACGGTCGGCGCCCGCGAGCACCTCCAGCGTCGTCCGGCGGACGGACGGGGCGCTGCCGCGCACCATCGCCTCGCTCAGCGCGTTGATCAGCCGGTCGCGGTCGTCGCGCTCCCCGGCGAGCCCGGCGGCGCGGTCGGACTTCAGCCAGCCGCGCGCGAGCTCGGTCCAGCGGCCGGGGGTGTCGCGCATCAGCCACAGGTCGTAGGCGGGGGTCGGCAGCCACTCGCCGTCCAGGTCGCCGCTGCGGGTGAGCAGGCCCGCCGCGTAGGCGACCTCGGCGAGCAGCGCGGCCTTCCACTCCGGGACGTCCAGCAGCGTCGCGGCCGCGCGCAGGTCGCGGACGGCGAGGCCGCCGCTGCGCAGGACGGGCGGCGGGTCGAGCCCCCAGCGCTCCAGCAGCTCCTCGGTGAGCCGGACGGCGTTGAACGCCTCGCCCGCTGCGGCCCGGACCACCATGTCCTCGCGGCGCGGGCCCGGCTGCGGCCCGCCGGGGGCCGGGCCCAGCGGCGGCGGTGTGGCGGACAGGTCCTGGAAGAGGCGTCCGCCGCGCAGGTGCAGGGCGATCTCGCGGGGGAGGGTGACCGTGCGGTCGTCCTCGGCGGCGAGCAGGCCGCGGGCGAGGAGCGCCTCGATCGGGGTGGTCGCGGTGCCGATCCGGACGGGGCGGCGCGCGTCGGCGACGCGTCCGACCGGCGGCCCCCACATGAGCTGCTCGAGCGCGGCGCGGGCGTCCGGACCGGCGTCCTCGATCAGCGCGCCGGGGTCCGCGAGCAGCTCGGCGAGGCGGCGCAGGAGCCGGTGGGAGTCGGCGAACCCGCGCGGCGCCGCACCCTCCAGGTCGGTGACCAGCGCGCCGAGCCGCTCTGCCGGGTAGCCCGCGAAGACCTCCTGGACGGGCGGCCCGAGTCCCGCCGGGTGGGGCAGGCCCTGCCGGACGCCCGGCGCGGTGGCCAGGGGGCCCTCGCCCCAGACCAGCCCGTGGCGGCGGAGCGTGCCGAGCGCCGCCTCGACCTCGTCGGGGGCGGCCTCCAGCGCGGCGGCCAGCGCGCCGGCCTCCACCGGCGCTGGCAGGACGAGCAGCGCCTCCAGCAGCGCGAGGTGGAAGCGGTCGAGCCGGTCCAGCGCCCGGGAGATCGCGGCGGGGGTGGCGGCGCGGGCGGCGAGCGCGGTCAGGTCGGCGGGGACGGGCGCCAGGAGTTCCGGGCGCGCGGACAGCAGCGCGCGAAGGTCGTCGTCCCCTCGCGCGCGCAGCCAGTCCGCGTAGGTCTCCATGCGTTCCCCAACCTTAGGTGCCGTACGGCCCCGGGTGTCGTGCGGCGTGGTCACGGGACGCCGATACCGGGCCCCATCAGCGTAGGAGCACGAACAGGGTGGGTGTCCCGTTCGTCCGTCCGAGGGGAGGAATGTGTCTTCAGGACGCTGGTGTGCGCGCCACGGTCACCAGCCCGAGCCCGAGCCGCGCCCAGCTCCGCACGAACCGCTTCTCGTCGACGCGCGCCGGCGGCTCGTACATCGACTCGGTCGCGAGCCAGTAGTTGACGACCGCGCCGCCGAGGACGGCCGCGACCGCGGGCCAGTCCTCGTCGGCGTCCGCGAGCTCCGGCTGCGCCGCCAGCCAGGCGGCGATGCCGTCGTAGAGGGGGTTGACGATGCCCTCGCGCATCTCCGCGACCAGGTTCGGGAACCGGTCGAGGTCGCGGAACAGCACCCGGATCAGGTCCTGCTCCTCGCGCATCTTCGCCAGCCCGGCCTGGCACGTCATCCGCAGCCGGGTCTCCAGCGGGCGGTCGGCGAACGCGGTCGCGTGCGCCAGCGCCTCGCCGACCTGGCGCCGCGTCCGCTCGATGTGCTCGCGGACGGCGGCGGTGAGCACCTCCTCCTTGGACCGGAAGTGCCGGTAGAGGCCGCCCGCGCCCGGGGAGAGCCCCGCGGCGGCCTCGATCTCGGCGACCGAGGTGGCCGCGTAACCCCGGTCGGCGAACAGCCGCAGCGACTCGACCACGATCCGCTCGCGGGTAGATGTCGTCATGGTGATGAATTCCTCCGCGAGAACAGTAGGGCATCGTCGACCTGCGGGTCCCTGGCCGCCGCCCGGCACGCCCGAATCCCTGATCTGTCTCGCTCCGGGCCAGGGGCGACTAGAGTTCTGTGCTCTGCGCCCCGTAGCCGAAGGGGCGTCGCCGGAAGGGTCGACGGATGTTCGTTTCTCCACGGAAGGCGGGCCCCGGGGTCTTCCTCCCCGAGGAGTTCGTGGTCCCCACGCTCGTCGCCGGGGCGCGCTTCCAGATCCGCCCGATCACGGTGTCGGACGTGGTCAAGGACTACGGTGCGGTGATCGGCAGCCTGGACCGGCTGGCCGGGCGGTTCGGCCCCGAGTGGGGATGGCCGGACGGCGAGTTCACCTTCGAGCAGGCGCTCATCGACGTCGCCTGGCTCCAGAAGGAGGGCCAGCTCAGGCGGTCCTTCAGCTACGTCGTGATCACGCCGGACGGGGAGCGCCAGCTCGGCCGCATCCACGTCGCCCCGTCCGACACCCCGGACGCCGACGCGGTGGTCGTGTTCTGGGTGCGCGCCGACGAGGAGAACTCCACGCTGGAGAAGGACCTGGACGTGTTCGTCCGCGAATGGGTCACGACGGCATGGCCCTTCGAGACCGTCCGTTTCCCGGGACGCGAGGGCGACTGACCTGCTGCGGCCGGGTGACGGTTTCCTGACCTCCGGGATGGGGTGCCCGTTCCGGCGGCTCCGCGGCGGGGTCAGCCGAGGCGGCGGACGACGGCGACGGCGACCCGGCCGGCGACCAGGTAGACCAGGCCCGCGAGCCCGTAGTTGACCGCGATCCCCACCTTGGCGTTCGACGGCTGGAAGACGTCCTTGAACTCCCAGGCCAGGGTGTGCGCGCGGGCCCCCACCCAGCGGACGATCTCGTTGCCGGTGTTGGCCTCGAACGCCACGAACACGATGTGGAAGGCGAGGACCGCCACGACGACCGTCGTGGCGAGCGCGACGGCGGTCGCGACGAGGTCCACGGCGCGCCGCCGGACGGCGGCCCCCCGAATCCTGAACCGCGGGCGCCGCGCGGACGGCTCGCGTTCGCCGGACGGGGTGCGTCGTCCCTCGGACCGCGCGGGCTCCTCGGAGGACGCGCGCGCGAGAGGCGGCCGGGGCTCGACGAACGTCGCGCGTCCTCCGCCCGACGACGACGTGGCGTGCCCGGACGTCTCGGCGCGGCCGGGCGTCTCGGCGTAGCTGGGCGTCTCGACGGGGTCGGCGGCCTCGTCGCGGCCGGCGAGCTCGACGAGGTCGGTGAGGTCGGGCGGCTCGGTGCGGCCGGCGGGCTCGGCGGGCTCGGTCGGGGCGGGCGGCTCGGCGGGGGCGGGCGATGGTTCGGGGGCGGGGCGTGGTTCGGTCATGGGGCTCTCCTGGACGGGGCCGGACGGGCCGCCCTTGGGTCTGCGGTGGGGCGTTCCAGCCCTCTGTTTTCCCTGGTCAGGCGGTTTGTGGGTGACGGGTCGGGTATATCGGCGATACGGGTGGCCGTCCTCGCCGATCGGGCAGGCCAGTTCCGGTCGGCGGGAGACAGGGCGGCACCTGCGTGAGAAGGTCCCCGCGCTCTCCTACTCGGATCCCGTCGCATCGCCACTACCGGGAGGGCGCGGGTTCTCGCGCCCCGGCGGCGTCCGGTGCGGGTGCCTGGCCTATCCACCATGACCGACCTTTACCCTGTGTGGCGTGCCGGACCTCTCCTCCTCGCGAATCCGCTCCACCTCCCAGAACGGCGGTGGCGTGCCCGCCGTCGGCTTCGACCTCGACCTGACGCTGGCCGACACCCGCGCCGGCATCAGCGCCGTGTACGCGGCGCTCGCCGCCGAGACCGGCGTCCCCATCGACACCGCGCAGGTCGTCCGGCGGATCGGGCCGCCGCTGGAGGTCGAACTCGCGTACTGGTTCCCGCCCGGCGACGTCCCCGCGATGGCGGCACGCTACCGGGCGATCTACGCCGATGTCGCGGTTCCGGCGACCGTGGTCATGCCGGGCGCGGTCGCGGCGCTGGAGGCGGTGCGGGCGCGCGGCGGGCGGATCATCGTCGTGTCCGGCAAGAACCAGGCCGACACCGAGCGGACCGTCCGGTACCTCGGTCTTGAGGTGGACGCCGTGGTCGGCGGCCTGTTCGGCGCGGACAAGGGCGTCGCGCTGCGCGAGCACGGCGCGCGCGCCTACATCGGCGACCACACCGGCGACGTGGACGCGGCGCGGGCCGCCTCGGCGGTGGCGGTGGCGGTCGCGACGGGTTCGTTCGACTCCGACGCTCTCGTCGCCTACGGGGCCGACGTCGTCCTGCCGGACCTGCGGCCCTTCCCCGGCTGGCTCGACGGGTTCCGGCTCGGCTGATCCACCGGCGGATATTCGTGTTCACCGGGTCGTGGCGAGGCACTAATCTTGGGGCCAATTCATGACGATTACTAGACGAGGTCTCCGGTGCCGACTGGCAAGGTCAAGTGGTACGACCCCGACAAGGGTTTCGGCTTCCTCACCCGCGACGACGGCGGTGAGGTCTTCGTGCACTCCTCGGCCCTGCCGGGCGGGGTGACGACGCTCAAGCCGGGCCAGCGCATCGAGTTCGGGGTGGTCGAGGGGCGGCGCGGGCAGCAGGCGCTGTCGGTGCGGGTCCTGGACACCCTGCCCTCGGTCGAGAAGACCATCGCCAAGCAGCGGCGCAAGAAACCCGACGAGATGGTGCTGATCACCGAGGACCTGATCAAGCTGCTGGACGGGATCTCCACCACCTACCGGCGGGGCAAGCACCCGGCCCCGGCGGAGGCGAAGAAGATCGCGACGGTGCTCCGGGCGGTCGCCGACGACCTGCACCCCTGATCCCTGCCCCCCCGGGGTCCGCGCTCAGGTGCGGACCTCCGGGGGGTGCGCGCCGTCCAGCGGCGGGTGCCCGGGGTGGCGTTCGCGGCGGCGGCCCTCGGCGCGGCGCGACACCAGCAGCGCGAACGCCAGCGCGAGCGCGGCGGCGACGACGGCCATCGCGACCCGGCCGTCCGCGATGATCGACATGCCGAGGCCGAGCATGCCGCCGATCACCCAGGCGAGCTGGTGCAGGGTCTCGGAGACCGCGAACGTGGACGAGCGCATCTCCTCGCCGATCTCCCGCTGCACCACCGCGTCCATCGACAGCTTGCCGAGGACCTGGCCGAGACCGGCCGCCAGCGCCACCGCGAGCGCCGCCCACAGGCCGAAGAACGCGGCGGAGACGGCCGTGACGACGGTGACGGCGGCGAGCGTCGCCGAGACGATCAGCCGGGGCGCGCGGGCCTTCATGTAGGCGCCGAGCGCCGTCCCGGCGAGGCCGCCCGCGCCCGCGAACGCCGCCAGCAGCCCCAGCGCGACGTTGTGGGAGATGGGGTCGAACCGCTCCTGGCGCAGCAGGAACGCCAGGTAGAGGATCAGGAAGCCAGAGAACGCGCGCAGGACGGAGTTCGCCAGCATCGCCTCGACGACGGCCGGGCCGAGGCGCGGGAACACCCGCCACTGCGGGCGCGGCGCGGCCGGCTCGCCGGTGTCGTGCTCGGGTGCGGCTTCGTCCTCAGGACGGCCGGCCGCCCGTTCCGCCGCCAGCTCGGTCTCGGGGGTGTCGACGTGGCCGGGCAGGCGCATCGTGAACACGACGCCGAGCATGAAGACCAGCGTCGCGATGCGCAGCGTCCAGTCGGCCCCGGCGAGCGCGGTGATCCCGGCGGCGACCGGCGCGGTGATGGTGGCGGCGATCAGTCCGGTGAACGAGGCGCGGGCGTTGGCGGTCACGAGCGTGATCTGGTCGGGCAGGACGCGGGGCGTCACCGCCGCCCGCAGCACCCCGAACGCCTTGGACAGCACCAGCACGCCGAACGCGGCGGGCAGGAACGTGACCTCGTCGCTGTGCAGGACGGCGCCCGCCATCGCCCAGCACAGCAGGCCGCGGATGACGAACGAGCTGGCGATCGCGTACCGGCGGACGTGCCGCGTCCGGTCGAGCGCGGGCCCGATCAGCGGCGCGACGAGCGCGAACGGCGCCATCGTCACCAGCAGGTACAGGGCGACCTGGCCGCGCGCCTGGTGGACGTCCAGCCCGAAGAACAGCGACCCGGCGAGCGCGACCGCGACCAGCGCGTCGCCCGCGGAGTTGAGCGCCGCCGCCTCGACCAGGCTGCCGAGGCCGCTGCGCCCGGCGCCGTGGGCGTGCGTGACGCGACGGGTCAGGCCGCCGGTCCGTGCCGCCGCCGAGCGCACGCCGCGCAGCGCCCGCGCCGCGCCGCCGGCACCGGCGCGCGCCGACCGCCCGATCGGGTGGGACCGGTCTCCCATTGCGGCTTGATCTCCCCAATGTGCTCGTCCGCAGGCACGGTGCCCGCGGTCCTCGTCGAGATGGGCCGTCGGAGTGGCTCAATTGAGGGTACGTTCCCTTCCTCGCGCCCGGCTCACCTCCGTCTGTACGGGCGCGGCGAACCGCGCAGCCGGTGCTTACGGATGCCGTTCGGGCCGGTCACGGACCGTGTCGTGCTCGGCCACGTCCCGGGATGCGCGAGAATTGGGGTGTGAGCCCACTGCGCCAGACCAGCCCCGCGCGATCCGCCGCCGCGCGCACCGCCGCCGGGCCCGCCCGCCGCGCCCGGACCCCCGCCGTCGACGCCGCGTGCGCCGAGGCCGTGGACCTCGCCCGCGAGGCCGCCGAGGAGACCGCCCATCCGGCGCCGGTCGGCGAGCATCTCGGCCTGCGGTCCGAGGGCGACCGCGTGGTCACGCACTCCTTCGAGTCGCTCGACCCGGCCTACCGGGGCTGGCGCTGGGCGGTCACCGTGACCCGCGCGTCCCGTGCCAAGGCCGTGACGGTGAGCGAGTGCGTCCTGGTGCCCGGCGACGACGCGCTGCTCGCGCCGCCGTGGGTGCCGTGGCTGGAGCGGCTGCGCCCGGGCGACCTCGGCCCCGGCGACCTGCTGCCGACCGCGCCGGACGACGTCCGGCTCGTCCCCGGGTACACCGAGGTCGACGAGTCGGTCGAGCGGGAGTCGGGCTGGGAGCTCGGCCTCGGCCGCGTGCGGGTGCTGTCGCGGGAGGGCCGCGACGAGGCCGCCGCGCGCTGGTACGACGGCGTCGCCGGGCCGCGCGCCTCGATCGCGGCGTCCGCGCCCGCGCAGTGCTCCACCTGCGGCTTCTTCGTGGCGCTGGCCGGAGGCCTGCGGCAGATGTTCGGCGTGTGCGCCAACGAGTACGCGCCCGACGACGGCCGCGTCGTCTCGGCCGACCACGGCTGCGGCGCCCACTCCGAGGCGGTGTCGATCCCGGCGGCGTCCGAGCACGGGCCGCCGATCATCGACGAGCTGGGCTACGACGTCGTCCCGGCGGGCGCCCCGGCGGCCGAGGAGGCCGAGATCCAGGACGAAGAGGCCCTCGGCCACAGCTGACCTGACGAAGCCCCGGGTTGTGTCCGTGCGGCCCCGCATCCCCGGCGGGCGGGCAACGCTCTCGCGTGTCGGCTGAGGCGGCTGTGAACAGGCCCTAGGATCTGGGCTTTCTGCGGGGGAGGGAGGGTCCGGTGGGCGACGGGCCGGATCTGTTCGGTGCGCGGGGGCTGCGGGAGCGGGTGCTGCGGGCCTGGGCGGAGTCGCCCGCGCGGTTTCGCGAGGACGCCAACACCGAGGAGGACCACGCCCTCGGCGGCTACCGCGACCGCGTCGTGGTGGAGCTGGCGCAGAACGCCGCCGACGCGGCCGTCCGCGCCGGTGTGCCCGGACGGTTGCGCCTGACGCTGCGGAACGGGGTGCTGGAGGCGGCGAACGCCGGGGCGCCGCTGGACGCGGCGGGGGTCGAGGCGTTGTCGACGCTCCGCGCGTCCGCCAAGCGGGACGAGGCGGGTGCGGTCGGCCGGTTCGGAGTCGGGTTCGCGGCGGTCGTCTCGGTCACGGCGAATCCCGTGATCGCGTCAGCCGGGGGCGGGGTGGAGTGGTCGGCGGAGCGCGCGCGGGAGCTGGTGGCCGGGGTCCCGTCGCTCGCGGACGAGCTCGGGCGGCGCTCAGGGCAGGTGCCGTTGTTGCGGTTGCCGTTCGCGCTCGACGCGCCTCCGGAGGTCCCCGAGGGGTTCGACACCGTCGTCCGGCTGCCGTTGCGCGCGGAGGCCGTGGACGGGGTGCGGCGGCAGCTGGAGCAGGTCGGTCCCGCGCTCATGCTGGCCCTGCCCGCGCTGGAGAGCGTGGAGGTCGATGCGGACGGGGACGTCCGGACGGTCGACGCCCAGCACGGCCCCCAGGGCACCGTCACCATCGACGGAGCCGTCTGGCGTACCGCCGAGGCGCACGGAACCGTCCCGGCGGAGCTTCTCGCCGACCGGCCCACAGAGGAACGTGCCCGCGCGGCGTGGCAGGTGCGATGGGCCCTGCCCGAGGGCGGTCTTCCCCAGGGGACGCCTGCGGTTGTGCATGCGCCGACGCCCAGTGACGAACGCCTTGACCTGCCCGCGCTCCTCATAGCGTCGTTTCCGCTAGCCCCCGACCGGCGCCATGTCGCGCCCGGCGCGCTCACCGACTTTCTCGTGGAGCGTGCCGCCGAAACCTATGTGCGGCTCATGGAGGGGCGTGCGGCGACGCCGCAACTGCTTGAGCTCGTCCCCACCCCGATCGGGGCGGGGGAACTGGACGGGCGGATCAGGCGGGCCGTCCTCGGGCGGCTGCCCGACGCGCCGCTCCTGCCGCACCGCGCGCGGGGCCGCGACACGGTCGCGCTGGACGCGCCGTCCCCGTTCGTGGACCTGCTCTCCGAGGACGGCGTGCTCGCCGGGCTGCTGCCGCCCGAGTGGCCCGCGCGGAGCCCGGCGCTGGCGGCGCTCGGCGTCCGGCGGGTCGAGCTGGCGGACGTAGTCGACGAGCTGGCCGCTGTGGACCGCGAACCGGCATGGTGGCACCGGGTGTACGAGGCGCTCGCCGGGGCCGCCACGGACGCTCTGGGGGCCCTCCCGGTGCCGCTGGCGAACGGCGGGGCGGCGCGGACCGTCCGCGGCCCGCGCGGGCTGCTGATCGCCGACGAGGTCGACCCGGCGGGCCTGGACGCGCTGGGACTGCGGTTCGTCCATCCCGAGGCCGTCCACCCGCTGCTGTCCAGGCTCGGCGCGGTCGAGGCCGGGCCGCGCGCCGTCCTGGCCGATCCGGCGGTGCGGGCCGCCGTGGAGGACTCGCTCGACGCCGAGGACCCGGACGCGGTCGCCGAGGCGGTGCTGGGGCTCGTCGCCGCCGCGCGCCTGGACCCGGGCGAGGAACCGTGGCTCTCCGCCCTCGCGCTCCCGGCCGACGACGGGGAACACGACCCTGCGGGAGAGCTTCTCCTGCCGGAAAGCCCACTGCGCGCCGTGATGGCCGACGACGCGCCCTTCGGCGTCGTGGACGGCGCGACCCTGGAGCGCTGGGGCGCCGAGACGCTCGCGGCGGTGGGCGTGCTGGACGGCTTCGCCCTGGCCCGCGAGGAGGACGTGAACCTGCCGGGCCTCGCCGACGAGGCCGAGACCCTGGACCTGGACGACGAGGACCGCTGGGCCGACGACGTGCTCGCCCGCATCGGCCCGCAGGACCTGCCGCCGGTCGTCCCGGAGTTCCAGGCGGTCCGCGATCTGGAACTGGTCGAGGACTGGCCCGCCGCCCTGAGTCTGCTGGCGCGGCCTCCCTGGCGGGCCGCGATCGTCGAACCCGCGCATGCGATGACGCATGACGGGCGCCGCGTCACCGTCCCGTCGTATACGGCGTGGTGGCTGAGCCGTCACCCCGTCCTGGACGGACGCAGGCCGGGCGAGTACCGCCTTCCAGGCGGAGGCGACGCGCTCGCAGGGCTGTACGACGTCGCGCCGGAGGGATTGGACGAGCGACTGCTCTTGGCCTTGGGCGTCCGCACGTCCCTGCTGGATCTGCTGCACGAACCCGGAGGCGCGCAGGAGCTTCTCGACCGGCTCTCCGACCCGGAACGCAGCGTCGGCCGCCTCCAGTTGGGCGCCCTCTGGACCGCCCTGGCCGACAGCGCCGAGAGCGCCGACATCAGCGTGGAACCGCCGAACCGCATCCGCGCCGTGGTCGGCGACGAGGTCGTGGTCGCGGACGCGTTGGACACGTTCGTGCTGGACCGGCCCGACGTCCTGCCGCTGCTGCTCGCCTCGCCCCTCGTCATCGCCGCGCACGGCCGCGACGCCAGGCTCGCCGACCTCCTGGACCTGCCCCTGGCGAGCACGGAGGTCGCGGGGGAGGTCGAGTCGGCGGGGGAGGAGCGGCCCGTCCCGCCGGAGGTCCTCGCCGTGCTGCCGGACGCGCCGCCCGTGTACGTCGCGCACGAACGCCTCGTCGTGGACGGTGTGGACGTCCCCTGGTGGACGGGTGACGGCGGCGTCCACGCGAGCGGTCTGGCCGGGCTCGCCCGCGCCCTTGCCTGGACGAGCGGAAGCTGGGAGGACCGCCTCCTGGCCGAGGCCGTCCTGCGCGACCCCGAGGCCCTCCCCGTCCTACTGGCCGAATCCGAGCTGGAGCCGTAGTTTATTGAAGTCCCGGCCCACGGCCGCTCGCCTGGCGGCTCGCGGCCGTGACCGTGCCTTTGCGGGCGCGGATCGCTTCGCGATCTTCGCGGTGGGGCCTCGCCTCCGGCTTCGGCCCCACCGCTCAGCTACGCGCTCGCGTGACGGCTGAGGCCACTTTGAAACACGCTTCAGCCCGCCGGCTTCGTTCCGCGTTCGGCGCCGCGCTCCTCTTGGCGGGCGCGTCCCGCCTGGAGGCGGGGGGTGTACCACATGCCGAAGGCGCCGATCGCGATCCCGGCGACGCACACCCACAGCCACCAGCGGTCGCCGGACGGCAGCCGGACGATCAGCAGCACGACCAGCGCCACCGCCCAGGCGGCGGTGCCCACGGCGGCGATGCGGACGTCGTTGGTCCGCATCGGTGGCGGGTCCGGGAGGCGCGGTCGGGTCATGGAGATCAGGTTACGCGGAGGACGAGGTCAGCCACGAGCGCGGGGGAGTCCCCCGGTGACCATGGTGATCAGCAGTTCGTAGCTCGCCTCCAGGTCGTCCGGCAGGCCGAAACCGCCCGCCGCCTCCAGGACGGCGAAACCGTGCACGGCCGAGCGCAGGCAGCGGGCCCCGTGGACGAGCGCGGGCCCCTCCAGGTCGTAACCGCGCAGGACGGCGAGGATGACGCCCAGGAGCCGCTCCCCGGCGGCGTCCACCTTGCCCTCGGGCGCGGCGGACTGCTCCATGGACGCGTACCGGCTCGGGTGCTCCACGACATAGGAGCGGTAGGCGCGCATCACGGCGCGTACCGCGTCGTCTCCGGAGCGCCCCAGGGCGGCCTCGCCGAGGCGTTCCGTAAGCTCTTCCATCACCCGGACCGTCATCAGAAGTCGCAACTCGGCCAGGTTGCGGACATGCTTGTAGAGGGAGGGCGTCGCGACCCCGGCCCTCCCCGCCACCGCGGCCAGCGTGAGGGCACCGGGGCCCTCGGCGTCCACGATGGCGATGGCGGCGTCCACGACCGCGTCCGGTGACAGACCTGCGCGCGGCATCCAACCTCCTTAATAGCGATAGCTTCTAAGCTAATAAACTTAGCCTTGAAGTGTCAAGGAGGGCGGCGGGGCGAGCATGGACCTTGGAGAGCGATGACGATGACCACGCCGACGACAGACGGGCGCGCGGCGTCCGTCCCCGGGCTGGCCGAGCAGCTGCGCATCTCGATCGCGCGGCTGTCCCGGCGGCTGCGCACGCTGCGCACCGCGCCGGGGGACCACGTCCCCGGCCCGCTGTCGCTCACCCAGTTCGCCACGCTCGCCGCCATCGAGCGGCACGGCTCGATGACCCCGCGCGAGCTGGCCGACCACGAGAAGGTCCAGCCGCCCTCGATGACCCGCGTCATCGCGTTCCTGGAGGAGCGCGGGCTCGTCGTGCGCAGCCCGCACCCGACCGACGGGCGCCAGGCCGTGCTGAGCGCGACCGAGGCGGGCGCGACCCTGCTGCGCGAGGAGCGGCGCCGCAAGGAGGCGTGGCTGTCGCGGCGGCTCGGCGAGCTGACCGAGGACGAGCGCGAGATCCTCCGCCAGGCCGCCCCGATCATCGACAAGCTCAGCAGATCCTGACATGTCATACATGTCTCTCTTGCCGGAATAGCCGTGCCGTGATTATCGTTAGCCTTGATAATGACTTTGGCTAACGATGATCCAGGGAGCAGCACCGGGGCCGCCGCGGGCGGCCCTCGGGGCGTCGCGCTCCGGAACCCTGCTCCCAGCGTGACGCCCGGAACGCTCCAAAAGATCGGCACCAAGCCCGTCCCCCCACAAGAACCCTCCCTCCCCGAGCAGCCGGCCGAACCCGCCGAACCCGAGCCGCCGGTGTCCGAGACCGGCGGCATGTTCCGGTCCCTCGGCAACCGCAACTACCGGCTGTTCAGCGCCGGGCAGGTCGTCTCCAACACCGGCACGTGGATGCAGCGCGTCGCGCAGGACTGGCTCGTCCTGGACCTCGCGCACGGCAGCGGCACCGCGCTCGGCATCACCACCGGCCTCCAGTTCCTGCCGATGCTGCTGTTCGGCCTGTGGGGCGGGGTGATCGCCGACCGCTACCCCAAGCGCCGCGTGCTGATGCTCACGCAGGTGGCGATGGGCGTGCTCGCGCTGATCCTCGGCGTCCTCGCGGTGACCGGGAGCGCGCAGGTCTGGCACGTGTACGTGCTGGCGTTCGGCCTCGGCGTCGCGACCGTCGTCGACAACCCGACCCGGCAGGCGTTCGTCGTCGAGATGGTCGGCCGGCGCGACCTGCCCAACGCGATCGCGCTCAACAGCGCCAGTTTCAACGGCGCGCGGCTGCTCGGCCCGGCGGTCGCCGGGGTGCTGATCGCGCTGCTCGGCACCGGGCCGGTGTTCCTGCTGAACGCGGCCTCGTTTGGCGCCGTCCTGTTCGGCCTCTACGCGATGCGCGAGGACGAGCTGCACCCCGCCGCCCCCGTGAAGCGCGCCAAGGGCCAGCTCCGCGAGGGCCTGCGCTACGTGCGCGGCCGCCGCGACCTGATGCTCGTGCTCGTGCTCATCGGGTTCATCGCCACGTTCGGCATGAACTTCCCGACGACGACGGCGCTGGTCGCCAAGCAGGTCTTCCACACCGGCGCGACCTCGTTCGGCCTCGCCTCCAGCATGCTCGCGCTCGGCGCGCTGACCGGCGCGCTGCTGGCCGCGCGGCGCGCGTCCCGGCCCCGGCTGCGGCTGCTGGTCGGCGCGGCGCTGATCTTCAGCGTGCTGGAGGTCGCGACCGGGCTGATGCCGACCTACTGGTCGTTCCTGGTGCTGCTCGTGCCGACCGGGATCGCGATGATGACGATCACCACGGCGGCGAACTCGACGATCCAGCTCAGCGTCGCGCCGGAGATGCGCGGCCGGGTGATGGGCCTGTACATGTTCGTGTTCCTCGGGACGAACCCGCTGGGCGCCCCCGCCGTCGGCTGGATGGCCGAGCAATGGGGGGCGCGCACGAGCATCGTCCTCGGCGGCATGGTCGGCGTCGTGACCGCGCTCGTCGTCGGGCTCTTCGCCGCTCCGCGCGGGACGATCCGCCCGGCGCTCGCGCGGGTGCGCCTGGCCCGGGCCAGGGAGGACGCGGCGCCCGGGCCCGCCGAGGCGGCCGAGGGGTGACGCCGCCCGTCCGCGTGACAACGGGGGCCGCCTGCTGAAAAGCTGGCCGGGTGGCTCACCGGACGCTCCCATGAGGCTCTTCGTGGCGCTCGTACCGCCACCGGACGTCCTCGACGAGCTGGAGGAGGCCGTCCGCCCGCTCCTGGGCGACATGCCCGAGCTGAGGTGGATCCGCCGCGAGCTGGTCCACGTGACGCTGGCCTTCCTCGGCGACGTCGACGACCGCACATTGGACCGCCTGCTGCCGAGACTGGAACGTGCCGCGGGACGCCACGAACGCCTGTCGCTGTCCCTCGCGGGCGCGGGCGCGTTCCCGGGGAGCGGCGCGCACGCCCGCGTCCTCTGGACGGGCCTCTACGGCGACCGGCGCAGGCTCGCCCGGCTCGCCGCGTCCGTCGCCGCCGCCGGACGCCGCGCCGGGTCGCCGCCCGACAAGCACCGGACGTTCCGCCCGCACGTCACGCTGGCCCGCTCGCGCCAGCCCGTGGACGTGCGGCCCCTGATCGAGTCGCTGTCGGCCTTCGCGTCCGGCCCGTGGACGGCCGACGCCGTCCACCTCATGCGCAGCCATCTCCCTGGCAAGCAGTACACCCAGGTCACCTACGAGTCCCTCAAGACCTGGTCCCTGCGCACTTAGAGTTCGGGCGGCGGCGGGGCCGGGCGGTCCTCGTCGGGCGGGCCCCAGGGGACGCCGTAGCGCTCGCAGGCGCGGCGCAGCTCGTCCAGGTCGGGCGGGAACGTCACCTGCCGCAGCACCCGCCCGGACGGGTTCCACACCACGAGCCGGGGCATCCGCTCGGCCGCCTCGTCGATGCCGACGCCGCCGATGCGGTCGCGGCCGAGGTCCCACTCGACCCGGCCGCGCCGGGTGACGACGGCCAGCCCGGCCGACGACACCCGCAGCTGCGACCGGTTCCGGTCGTAGAGCCAGTAGCCCGCGAGGCCGACCAGCAGCCCCACCGGCACCGACCAGCTCGCCGTCGCGCCGAACCCGCCGAGCTCCGGGCCGAGCCACGCGGCGCCGATCAGCGCGACCGCCTCGCACAGCAGGACGCTCATCCCGTACGTCCCGGCGCGGGACTTGCGGGTCGCGTCCAGCAGCGTCCCCGGCGCCGTCACCGGCCCGGGGGGCGCGGGGATCGCGACCGCGAACTCGTCGGTCGTCCGCTCGTCGGCGGGCAGCACGCCGCCCTCGCCGCCGGACGGCAGCGCCGCCGTCGCCCCGGCGACCTCGCTCTCCGGCGCCGGGACGGCGAACGGCGTCACCGCCGAGTGGAACGCCGCGCTCAGGTAGGCGTCGTACTCGGCGTCGTTGACCGGCAGGCCCGCCCGCCGCGCCGACTCCCGCAGGTCGGTCCGCGAGATCCGCAGCGCCGACAGCGGCGCCGCGAAGAACTCGTCGCCGTCGGAGTCGTAGAGCCGCACCCACGCGTGCCCGCCGATCGTCAGCAACTCGATGCCGCCGATGCGGTCCTCGGGCATCCGCAGGACGACGTCGCCCGCCGCGTCCGCCCAGCCGAGCCCGCCGCCCTCGACGACGAGCCGCCCGCCGGGCACCTGCGCGAAGATCTCCGGGAGCCCTTCGAGCCCGTACTCGGGACGGCGCGGCGGCCGCGCCCCCGGCGTGACGACCCGGTAGCCGTGGTCGTCGAGGGCGTGCGCGAGCTGGAAGCCGTCCAGGCCGTGGGCGGGCAGCCGCGCGAGCAGTTCGAGCCGGTGCCCGAACACCAGCGCGGCGAGGTCGGCGCGGCGCGGCTCGCCGGTCAGCGGGTCGAGCCGCAGCCCGGGGCCGACCACGACGGCCGCGACGGCCGCCGACGGCAGCTCCACGATCCCGCGGCGGCCCGCCCGGCCCCGCACGGCCAGCCGGTCGACGGTGATCGTCCAGCGGACCGGCGCGGCGCGCAGCAGCCGCCGCCGGGCGCCGAGGACGCCCGCGATCGCGGCCAGCGCCCAGCACGCGGCCGCGAGCCGCGCCCCGAACCCGGCCGCGCCCTCCACCGCGATCCGCGCGACCATGAACGCGCCCAGCAGCCCCGCCAGCGACCCGAGGACGGCGATCCGGCGCCTGCTCGGAGGCGGCGCCGCCGCGTCCAGCCGCAGCCCGGCGTCACCCGGCCCACCGGCGCCCGGAACCGCCGGACGCGGCGGCTCGTGCGCCGCGGCCAGCAGCGCGGCCTCCTGGTCCAGAAGGCGCTTCTCGGCGGCGTGGTCGCGCGGCAGCGGCCCGCCGGGCGGGACGTCGGCCGCGAGGCCGCCCGCGCGCAGCGCCTCGTCCAGCGCCGGGTCGAGCAGGTCGGAGGCCTCCCCGTCCAGGACGTGCATCGGGATACCGATCCGCCGGGCGGTCACGAACACCGTCAGCGGCTCCAGCCCCATCGTGGTCAGCCCGCCGACCGCCGTGCGGCCGAACCGGTGGAACACGGTCAGCACGCCGTCGCCGGTGGTGATCGCCAGCCCGTCGATCCGGGACCGCTCGTAGCTGAGCATGCTCAGCCCGCCGGGGCCGATCCGCTCCAGCCCGTCCGCCGACAGCCGCCAGTAGGGCCGGGGCCGGCGGCGCCGCGCCTCGGGCGCCGCGCCCAGCAGCCACGGGATCGCCGCGACGGCGCCGATCAGCGCCGCCCACAGCCACACCGGGCGGATCGGCAGCAGCGCGAGCGCCACCGCCAGCAGGGCGAACGGTCCGGCCGCGACGGGCCGCCACCGCCCGCCGGGACCCGCGAGGCCCACCAGCTCATGCTCCACAGTCCGCATCCTCACATGTGTCCCGGCGGGACCGTCCCCTCCTTCAGCGATCCGTTTCCGGCTCATCGGCCTTCGCGGTGTTTGCGCAACAGGCCGTAGCAGACGGCTCCGGCGATGGCGAGCGCGAGCATGAGCCCCACCCGGACGTCGCGGGGGCTCTTGTGGCCCTCGTCGGCGTTGGCGTCCCCGGACCCGCCCTTGTCCCCGGCCTTGCCGCTCGGGGACGCCGACGGGTTCGCCTTGTCCGGCACCGGCACCTGGAACACTGGCTGGTTCTTCCCCTCCGAACCGGCGAGGAACGACCGCCCGTCGGGTGTGTAGGTGATCGACTCGCCCTGCCCCTGGAACGGGATCGACACCGACCCGAGCGACTTGCCGGGCCTGCCGCCGGAGTCCACGGTGTACATCCGCGCGCCGAAGTAGGTGCGGATGACGCAGGTGCGGCCGTCGGGGGAGAACGCGCCGTCGGTCGCCATCGCGGGCGCGCCCCCGACCTTGCGCATGACGTTGAAGCCGCCGGTGCGCAGCCGCTCCGGCCCCTCGTACAGCTTGCCGGAGAACAGCTTGCTCGCGATGTAGACCCGGTTCGTCCTCGGGTTGATCATCATGGTCTCGGCGTTGCGGGGGCCGTCGGCGTACTTGATCCGGAACCGGGTCGCCTGGATGATCTGCGTCCGCAGCTGCGCGGGCTCGGGAATCCGGTAGATCGTCACGTACGGCCACGCGCCGCCGAGGTTGTCGCCGATGTCGGCCACGTAGATCGCGGGACGACCCTGGTCGTCCTTGCCGAGCGCCATGGCCTCCCAGTCGCGGGCGCCCGCCCCCGCCAGCGTCAGGACGGCGCGGACCCGCCCGTCCGGGCCGAGCGCGTAGACCCGCGGGACGCCGCCGGAGTCGTTGTGGGTGTAGACGACGCCCGGATGCCGGGCGCTGGCCGCGAGCCCGCTGGACTCGGTGATCCGCGGGTCGGCGATGGTGAAGGCGGTCTTCGGACGCCCCGCGGCCGAGGCGGCGGCGGCCGAGGCCGGTTGCGGGAGGGCCGTGACGCCGCCCAGAAGGCCGATCGCGGCCACGGCGCGGGTCGCGCGGACCGCGCGGGTCCGCCGGGTCGGACGCACTGCCATGTCCCGCCCTTCCCCCGGTTCCGCGCCCACCATGATCATATGTGCCCCGCCCCGCCGGGGAACGCCCGCGAGCGGCGCGGGGTCACCTCAGCAACGCGCCGACGACCACGGCCAGGACGAGCGCGGTCAGGACGGTGGGGAGCAGCCATTGGGGCGCGCGGTTCACGGCATCGAGCTTATTCGGCCCGCCGCGCGCCCGAACCGCACGCCCCCCGACGGGTGCCCGCTAGAGGCGCTCGACCACGTAGTCGACGCAGGCGGTCAGCGCCTCGACGTCGGCCGGGTCGATCGCCGGGAACATGCCGATGCGCAGCTGGTTGCGGCCGAGCTTGCGGTACGGCTCGGTGTCGACGATGCCGTTGGCGCGCAGCACCTTCGCGACGGCCGCCGCGTCCACCGCGTCGGAGAAGTCGATCGTGCCGACGACCCGCGAGCGCTGCGCCGGGTCGGCGACGAACGGCGAGGTGTAGGACGTCTTCTCGGCCCAGGTGTAGAGGCGCTGGGACGACTCGGCCGTGCGGGCCGTCGTCCAGTCGAGGCCGCCCTGCCCGTTCATCCACTCGATCTGGTCGGCGAGCAGCAGCAGCGTCGCGACGGCCGGGGTGTTGTAGGTCTGGTCCTTGGCGGAGTTGTCCACGACCGTCTTCAGGTTGAAGAACTCCGGGACGTACCGGTCGGACGAGGCGATCTCGTTGATCCGCTCCAGCGCGGCGGGCGAGGCGAGCGCGACCCACAGGCCGCCGTCGGCGGCGAAGCACTTCTGCGGCGCGAAGTAGTAGACGTCGGTCTCGGTGACGTCCACGGGCAGGCCGCCCGCGCCGGACGTCGCGTCCACCAGCACGAGCCCGTCGCGGGCGGTGGTGCCCGCCGGGCGCCGGATCGGCATCGCGACGCCGGTCGAGGTCTCGTTGTGGGTGAGCGCGTAGACGTCCACGTCCTCCTCGGCGGACGCCTCCGGGTGCGTGCCGGGCTCGCTGGAGATGACGGTCGGCGTCCCGAGCCACGGCGCGCCCGTGGTGACCTTCGCGAACTTGCTGGAGAACTCACCAAAGGTGAGGTGCTGCGACCGCTGCCGGACGAGCCCGAACGCGGCCGCGTCCCAGAACGCGGTGGTGCCGCCGTTGCTGAGCAGGACCTCGTACCCCTCGGGGAGGGAGAAGAGCTGGGCCAGGCCCTCGCGGACGCGGCCGACCACGGACTTCACCGGCTTCTGCCGGTGCGAGGTGCCCATGTAGGTCGAGCCGGACTCGGCGAGCGCGGCGAGCTGCTCGGGCCGGACCTTGGACGGTCCGCAGCCGAAGCGCCCGTCGGCGGGCTTGATGTCGGCGGGAATGGCAATGGCTGGATTCGCGCTGTCGGTCACTCGCAGCAGGCTACTTGACCTGCCCTGAAGATCGCGGGCCGGGTCACATGCCGAGACGCCCCGCCCCCGGCACGGCACCGGTCCCGTCCCCGGTGCCCATGATGAGGAAGTGGCCGATTTTCCCCGTCCAGGGTGGCGATCTTGGAAACTTTCGATCCATTTCCGACTGTGCTGCGTCGAACGTCCCAGAGGGTCAGGAAGGTGCGGCCCCGAAGTGACAGAGGAGAGCCCGGGAGACAACGAGCGAAGGCGAGGCGTGACCCATGGCGGGCGACGCGGTCCTGAGCGAGGACCGACTGCGCGGAGTACTCGACCTGTTCGAACGACTTCGGGAGCGGCCGCCACGGCGGCACGGCGACCGGCTGAGGCCCCTGCTCCTGCTCCTCGGGCCCAAGACCAGCACCAAGCCCGTGGCCGCGTTATTCAAGAAGCGGTGCAAGGACGAGCGCGCTCCCTTCTCGCACATCGCCGAGGAGGATCCGCCCGCCGACGTGCCCGGCGTCCTGCGCAAGGCGAAGCGGGAGCTGTCGAGCAGCCACCGGACGGGCGAGCCGCCGCTGCGCTTCCCGCTGCTGGACATGGCGCTGTGGCTGAACGACCTGCGCGACATCCGGCTCGCCGGGGACGAGCAGGAGCCGCCGCCCGGTGCCTCGGCCGCCGAACGCGAGAACTACCAGCTCGTCCGCGAGGTCGGTCACCCGCCGATCGTTGACGACGAGAACGAGCGCCGGCGCGAGCTGAACCGGGTCATCCGCCGCCGCGGCAGCAACCTCCTGCACGATCTGGAGGCGGGGCCGCGCGGCAGGGCGGCCACGTTCCTGGGGTTCCTGGAGCAGATCGCGCCGATCGGCCTCCTGATCGTGGCGCTGGCCAGCGTCGGCACCGCCGCGACCCTCGATCTGGCCTACGCCGCCCTGACGGCGGTCGTCGGGCTGGGGTTCGTGACCGTCCAGATCTTCGCGCGGACGCGCGGCTGGTACGGGGTGCTCCGTTTCGGGTGGTTCCTGCGCCAGCCCTATCTCGCCCGGGGGTTCACCGGCACCGGCTTCCTCGCCTTCGCCCTCGGGGTGTTCGACCGGCGTTCGGGCGAGGCCGCCGACCACCAGGAAGAGCTCGAACTGCTGCTGATCGCCGCGTTCCTGGAGGATCTGCGCCGCAACTACCACCGGGACGTGCGCCGCGCCGCGTGGGCGCGGATCCGCTACCCGGTGCTGGCCTTCGAGCACCTCCCGCCGGAGCACGCCGGCGTCCGGTTCCTGGAACTGCTGGAGCGGGTCCGTCGCGGGGACCCGGACCGGCGCGTCCGGCCCGCCGCCGACCCGCTGGTCGTGACCGCCGGGGTGGACCCGGCCGATCCCGCCGACCCGTCCGATCCGTCCAGGGGATCGCTCGTCGACCGGATCGCTGCCGCGTTCCGCGCCGACCCGCGCGGCGGCGACCCCGCGAGCGCCCGCACCGCGTGCGAGCTGTGGGACGCCTACCGCGAGGGCGAGGCCCGCGTCGACGCGCTCGGCGCCCGCCGGGTGCTGCGCGTGGACGTCACCCGCGACCCGGGCAGGGAGCTGCCCCCGGTGCGCGCGGGGCGCCGCCGTTCCTGGTTCGCCCATCCCGCGCTGCCGTGGATCGCGATGGTCGCGATCGCGGCGTCGTCGGTCACCGTGGTCAGCGTGGTCGCCGTCCGGTACTGCTCGGCGTTCCAGATCAGGCGCACCTCGTCCGGCGAGTGCATCGGCATCACCGACGGCGGGTTCAAGTTCGGGGAGGTCAGCGAGGGCGAGAACAACGACAACCGGCTCTCGCCCGTGCTCGCGCGGCTGGAGCGGCAGAACCGCGCGGTCGCGCGGTCGGGCAAGCCGCACGCGACGATCGTCTACCTCGGCCCGGTCACCGCCGATCCCGCGATCAAGAACCGGCAGCTCGACCTGCTCGCCGGGGCGCAGGGCGAGCTGCTCGGCCTCACGATGGCGCAGGCCGAGTTCAACAACGCCAGCCCCTACCTGCGGCTGCGCGTGCTCGTCGCGAACGCGGGCGCGCGGTTCCAGCACGCCCGGCAGGTCGCCGAGCAGATCCGCGAGCTGGCGCTGGAGGACCGCTCGATCGTCGCCGTCGTCGGGTTCGAGCAGAGCAGGGTGGAGACGCAGGACGCGATCAAGGTGCTGTCGAAGGCGACGCTGCCGATGGTCGGCACCGCCAACAGCTACAACGAGACCGGACGGCTCGACCGCGGCGCGGGCTTCTCCCCGTACTACTTCCGGCTGGCCCCGCCCAACACCCGCCTCGCCGAGCACGCCGCCTACTGGGCCCGCACCGGACGCGTCGGCGGAAGGCCCGCCAAGACGGTGGACGTCATCTCCAGCGCCGACCCCCACGACCTCTACAGCAAGGACCTCGCCGACTCCTTCACCCGCGCGTTCACCCGGGCGCCCGGCGGCGGGAAGGTGCTCGCCCGACGGTACGAGAACCCGGGCGACCTCGACCGGACCGTCCACGAGCTGTGCGGGCACGCGCCCGACCTCTTCTACTACGCGGGCCGCTCGGACGAGTTCCGGTCGTTCGCCAACGTCCTCCAGCACACCTGCCCCAGCGGGCAGGTCGTCCTGGCCGACGACGAGATCGCCAAGTACGTCGCCGACAACGCGCCCGAGCTGGGAGGCATCGCCACATTCCGGCTCTACTACATGCCGCTCGCCGCCCACGAGGCGTGGACGGACACCTGGGTCGGCGACCGCCGGAACGTGTTCTTCAACAGCTACCCGGGCGCCGTCCAGTCGATGTTCGGCGCGACCCCCTCCCGCGACCGGACGCCGTCGGAGGTGCGGGCAGCCGTCAGCTACGACGCCGCCTCGATGATCGCCTACGTGGCCAACCAGGTCTTCACCGAGCAGGCCGCCGTGCCCACGGCGGGCGGCGTCTTCGCGGCGCTGGACGACCCCGGCCAGGGCCCGCTGTGGCAGGGCGCGAGCGGCGTCCTCCAGTTCACCGGGCGCGCCCAGGGCCACCAGGTGACCGGCAAGCCCGTCCTGCTCGCGACCGTCCGCCCGCCCGGGCGGGTCGAGGTCACGGAGGTGTGCGGGCGGCTGGTCCCGTCCGGCCAGCGGAGCGGCCACTGCCCGCCCGGCGGCGCAGCGCCCCCGCCCGCGTCCCCGTCGTAAAAGCAAGGCGCCGCCGGACGGTCGAGCCGTCCGGCGGCGCCTGAGAACGAGAGCGGGGTAGGGGGTTACGCCTTGCTGCGCAGGGAGCCCGCTCCAGCTACTTCGTCGATGGAGCGGGAGCCGGGGCCGGTGTAGCGGGCGCTCGGCCGGACGAGGCGTCCGGTGCGCTTCTGCTCCAGGATGTGCGCGGCCCACCCGGCGGTGCGGCCGCAGGTGAACATGGCGGGCATCATCGCGGTCGGGACCTCGGCGAAGTCGAGGATCACCGCCGCCCAGAACTCGACGTTGGTCTCGATCGGACGGTCCGGACGGCGCTCGCGCAGCTCGGCGAGCGCGGCGTCCTCCAGCGCCTTGGCGGCCTCGAAGCGCGGCGCGTTCAGCTCCCTGGCGGTGCGGCGCAGCACGCGGGCGCGCGGGTCCTCGGCGCGGTAGACGCGGTGGCCGAAGCCCATCAGCCGCTCGCCGGAGTCGAGGATGTCGGTGACGACCTTGCGGGCGTCGCCGATCTGCTCGACCCGCTCGATCATCGGCAGCACGCGGGCGGGGGCGCCGCCGTGCAGGGGGCCCGACATGGCGCCGATCGCGCCGGAGACGCTGGCCGCGACGTCCGCGCCGGTGGAGGCGATGACCCGGGCGGTGAAGGTGGAGGCGTTCATGCCGTGCTCGGCGGCCGAGACCCAGTACGCGTCGATGGCCTGGACGTGCCTCGGATCAGGCTCACCGCGCCAGCGGACCATGAACCGCTCGGTGATCGTCGCGGCCGCGTCGATCCGCTCCTGCGGGACCATCGGGACGCCGATGCCGCGCGCCGACTGCGCGACGAACGACAGCGCGGTCGCCGACACGCGGGCGAGGTCGGCGCGCGCCTGCTCGTCGGAGATGTCGAGGAGGGGGCGCATCCCGTAGGCGGGAGCGAGGGTCGGGAGGGCGCTCTGCACGTCGACGCGGACGTCGCCGGAGGTGACCGGGAGGACGTGGGGGTCGGCCGGGGCGAGGCCCGGGTCGAAGCTGTCGTCCACGAGGAGGCCCCACGCGTCACCGA
Organism: Actinomadura terrae; assembly: GCF_022751215.1. Taxonomy (GTDB): domain Bacteria; phylum Actinomycetota; class Actinomycetes; order Streptosporangiales; family Streptosporangiaceae; genus Spirillospora; species Spirillospora terrae. The sequence continues at coordinate 27,211 of NZ_JAICDG010000001.1, forward strand.
AGGAGACCCGGCCGACGAGCTCCTCGATGTCGACGCCCCGGTACCGGAGGGCGCCGCCCTCCTTGTCCGGTTCGGCGATCTCGGTCTCGAAGGCCACGACCCCCTCAAGGCCGGGTTTGAAGTCGGACATGTCGTCCTGCCTTTCGTCCCCATGAGTGATAAGGCGGTGCCGTGCCATTGAACCGTGTTCCGCTTACCGAGCAGTACCCAGGTCCGTGTGAGATGCACAATGTCGAGGTGACAGGCTCAGAAGCTGTGAGTTCCCCGACGCCCGACCCCGCGCGGCTCCGCAGGTCCTACGAGGGCGGTGAGCTGGCGGAGGACGCGCTGCCCCCCGATCCGCTGACGCTGTTCGCCGCGTGGTTCGCCGACGTGCACGCCTCCGGCCTGGCCGAACCGAACGCGATGGTGCTGGCCACGGCGTCCGCCGACGGCGTCCCGAGCGCCCGGACCGTCCTGCTGAAGGGGTACGGGCCGCAGGGTTTCCGGTTCTTCACCAACCTCACGTCCGACAAGGGCCGCGAGCTCGCCGAGAACCCCCGCGCGGCGCTGGTGTTCCCGTGGCATGCGATGTATCGGCAGGTGCGCGTCTCCGGGGTCGTCCTGGAATTGTCGCGGGACGAATCGGCCGCCTATTTCCGGACGCGCCCTTATGGCTCGCGGATCGGGGCGTGGGCGAGTGAGCACCAGTCGGGTGTGATCCCCGGCCGGGACGTGCTGGAGCGCCGCTACGCGGAGCTGGCCGAGCGCTGGCCCGAGGCGGCGGGGGAGGAGGACGACGTCCCGCTGCCCGGCTTCTGGGGCGGCTACCGCGTCGTCCCCGAGACGATCGAGTTCTGGCAGGGCCGCCGCGACCGGCTGCACGACCGCATCCGCTACCAGCATCCGGCGGCGGGCAAGAACGGTAAGAGCAGGACGGACCCGGGCGTCTCCGGCGAATGGGAGATTGTCAGACTGTCCCCGTGACATCGGAACAGCAGCCACCCCCCACCGACACTCCTGACAGCGACCCTCCCGAAGACGACCCCCCCGAGGACGACGTTCCCCAGGACGCCCTGCCTCAGGACGACATCCCCCAGGACGACGTCCCTCACGACGTCGTCCGGGACGACGTTCCCGGGGTCGACGCCGCTCAGGATGGGGACCGTTCCACCGGGCCGCGCGCCGGACTGCTCCGCCGCGTGGCGATCGACACCCGCCCGCTGAAGCACGACGCTTACCGGCGGCTGTGGCTCGGGCAGGGCGTGTCGTTCATCGGGTTCCAGGTCACCGCCGTCGCCGTGCCCGTCCAGGTGTACGACATGACGGGGTCCTCGTTCTGGGTCGGGATGATCGGGCTGGTCAACCTCGTCCCGCTGATCGTGTTCGGGCTGTGGGGCGGCGCGGTGGCCGACCACATGGACCGGCGCCGGCTGCTGCTCCTGTCGTCCCTGGTCACGTGGGCGTCCACGTTCGTCCTGCTCGCCCAGGCGCTGCTCGGGGCGGAGAACCTCGCACTGATTATGGCGGTGGTGGCGCTCCAGGCGGTCGGGTTCGCGATCTCCTCGCCGACCCGCAGCGCGATCATCCCCCGGCTGGTGGACGAGTCGCTCGTCCCGGCCGCGAACACCCTGAACTTCACCGCCGCCACGGTCGGCGGGCTGACCGGGCCGCTGTTCGCCGGGGTGGTCCTCGCGCACGGCGGCTACGGGCTCGCCTACGGCCTCGACGCCGCCCTGTTCACCGTCGGCCTGTACGCGGCGGTGCGGCTGCCCGCGATCCCGCCGCTCGGGGACATCGCCGGGGCGCCCGGCCTGCGCTCGGTGCTGGACGGGCTGCGCTACCTGACGACCCAGCCGGTGCTGATGATGTCGTTCGTGGTCGACATCATCGCCATGGGCGTCGCGATGCCGCGCGCGCTGTTCCCTGAACTGGCCGAGACCCGCTTCGGTGGCGGCGACGCCGTCGGATGGCTGTTCGCCTCGATCGCGATCGGCGCGGTGATCGGCGGGCTGATCTCCGGCTGGATCGGACGGGTGCACCGGCAGGGCGTCGCGCTCGTGGTGTCGATCGTCGTGTGGGGGCTCGCGGTCGCCGCCGCCGGGCTCGCCCACCAGCTGTGGCTGGCCGTCGCGCTGCTCGCCGTCGGCGGCGGCGCCGACCTCGTCTCGGCCGTGTTCCGCCAGACGATGCTGCTGACCTACGCGCCGGACGAGATGCGCGGCCGCCTCCAGGGCGTGTTCACCGTCGTCGTCGCGGGCGGGCCGAGGCTCGGCGACATGCGGGCGGGCGCGACCGCCAGCGTCGCGGGGGCCACCGCGTCGTGGGTGGGCGGGGGTCTGGCCTGCGCCGTCCTGGTGGTCGTGGCCGGGTTCGCGGTCCCCGCTCTGCTCCGCTACGACACCCGCACCACTTGACCAAGCTTCACGGTCACCCCAGTGCGCGGGCGGCGATCTCCAGGTCCTCGACCAGGCCCCGGTAGGCCGCGTCGCGGTCGTCCGCGCGCAGCACGGCGGACGGGTGGACCGTCGCCAGCAGCCGGGCGCCCGGCCCCTCCGGCGGCGCGTCCTCCAGCTCCTTCGCGGCGGCGGGCGTGCCGATCGTCTCCAGGTCGGGGAAGGCGAGCAGGCGGCCGCGCTGCCTGGTGACGCGGAACGACGACCCGAGCAGCGCCCTGCCCGCCGTCGCGCCGAGGACGACGACCACGTCCGGCTCCAGAATCCGCAGCTCCGCCAGCAGCCACGGACGGCACGCGCGCATCTCACCCGCGTTCGGCGGCTCGTGGATCCGCCGCTTGCCGCCGCCCTCCTGCCGCTTGAACTTGAAGTGCTTCACGGCGTTGGTGACGTAGACGTCGCCGCGCTCGATCCCCGCCTCCGCCAGCGCCCGGTCCAGCAGGCGGCCCGCCGGGCCGACGAACGGCGCGCCCTCGCGGTCCTCCCGGTCGCCCGGCTGCTCGCCGACGAGGACTGCCCGCGCGTTCGGGGAGCCCTCCCCGAACACCGTCTGGGTGGCGTTCCGGTAGAGATCGCAGCCTTCGCACCCGTCCGCGGCGCTCCGGAGGGCGTCGAGATCGAGACGGATCTTCGGGTCGTCCGGTAGGAAGGGCTCGGCGGTTTGGGAAGATTTCGTGTTCATCTTGCGTTTCCCCCTACCCGCGATACGGCGGATATCCATCGACCCCGCAGGCGAGGGGCCTGAGCAAGTAGACTTCTGCCACAAGACTGGAGGGAGCTGTGACCTCACACGGCCTGATCGATACCACGGAGATGTACCTCCGGACGGTTTTCGAGCTCGAAGAGGAGGGCATCATCCCCCTTCGCGCGCGCATCGCCGAGCGGCTCTCGCAGAGCGGCCCGACGGTGAGCCAGACGGTCGCGCGCATGGAGCGCGACGGGCTCCTGCGGGTCGAGGGGGACCGGCACCTTGAGCTGACCGACAACGGGCGGGGCCTCGCGACCCGGGTGATGCGCAAGCACCGCCTCGCCGAGTGCCTGCTGGTGAACGTGATCGGGCTGCCCTGGGAGGACGTCCATATCGAGGCGTGCCGGTGGGAGCACGTCATGTCCGAGGAGGTCGAGCGCAGGCTGGTCGCGCTGCTCGACCACCCGACCACCTGCCCGCACGGCAACCCGATCCCCGGCATGGACGAGCTGGCCGGGCCCGGCGACGGCCACCGCGACGGGAACGCCGACGGGAAGGCCGACGGAGCGTCCGGGGGCGTTCCGCTCGCGGTGATGACCGCGGTGGCTAGCCCGGCGGGGACCGGCGCGGTGATCAGGCGGATCAGCGAGCAGGTGCAGAGCGACAGCGACCTGATGCTTAAACTCAAGCAGATAGGGATACAACCGGGACGAGAGGTGACTCTTCGGGCGACCGATGACGGGGTGCGGGTGACCTGTGACGACGAGGCCGACAGTCCGGACACCGAACTGCCGCGCGACATCGCCGAGCACGTGTTCGTCAGCAGGCGCTGACCCTCGGCGCGTGCGTCCCCCCGACTCGGCTCAGCCGGTCTATACCGAAGATCTCCTTCCGATCGCGCCTTTCGGGCGTATCCCGGCGGCGGGTTCGTCGTTCAATACGACGGAAGAGGTACGCGCGGCATCGGCGCCGCGACGTCCGGCGTTCGCCGCGCCGGACGCCGGCGGGGGGCCGCGGGGACGTGAGGCGGGCACCGGCGGGGCCGTGTCTGGGACCGGGATGGGGAGATGAATCGTTGGGGGGACGCCTCTTTCGAGGCGCATCTGCCACCCGAGACCGTCCTCAACCAGATGGAGATGGCGGTCATCGTCTGCGACCGCTTCAGCAACGTCATCTACGGGAACGCGTTCGCGCGGCAGCTGTTCGGCTTCGGCGGGGACGAGGTCATCGGCCACTCCATCCTGTCGCTCGGCATCGCCGAGGAGGACCACGAGCAGGCCACCGAACTGGCCAGGCACGTCCTCAAGGGCGGGGTCTGGGAGGGCACGTTCTGCAACCTGCGCGGTGACGGCACGACCGTGTACACGCGGGCGCACGCCGTCCCGCTGCGGCATCCCTCCGGCGCGGTCGACGGGGTCGTGATCTTCGCGCGCGAGGCGCTCCGCTCCAACCAGCGCGACCAGGAGCGCTACGGGCTGATGGAGCGCATCGGCGAGCGGCTCGCCGGGTCGCTGGAGCTGGAGAGCACGCTGCGCAGCGTCGCCGACACGCTCGTCCCGCAGTTCGCCGACCACTGCTTCATCGACCTGTTCAGCGGCGACCGGCTGATGCGGCGGGTGTCGCGGCACGCGGGCGGCTGGGAGCCGCCGCCCGGCACCTGGGCCGAGGTCGGCGAGCCCGTCTTCTACCCGCCCGGCCACTTCAGCGCCAAGGCGATGACGCGCCGCGACGCCGTCCTGGTCGAGGACATGATCCAGTACCGCTACACGGCGCCGAGCGAGCCGTCCCGGCGGCTCGCCGAGGCGATGGGCATCACCTCGGCGATCTCCGCGCCGCTGCTGGTGCGCGGCGAGCTGCTCGGCGTGATGAGCCTGGCGCTGTCGAACCTGTCCAAGCGGCCCGACCCGCACTACGACGCCTTCGACCGCGACCTGCTCGGCGCGATCGCCAGCCGGGTCGCGCTCGCCGTCGACAACGCGCTGCTGTTCGAGGAGGAGCGCGAGACCGCGCTCGCCTTCCAGAAGCACCTGCTGCCCGGCGACCGGCCGCCCCGGCTGGACGGCCTCCAGATCGCCTGGCGGTACGAGCCCGCCCGGCCGCTGGAGTCGCACGGGCACGGCATCCAGACCCAGGTCGGCGGCGACTGGTACGACGTGATCCCGCTGTCGGCGGGCCGCGTCGGCCTCGTCATCGGCGACGTGGAGGGCCGCGGCGCCCGCGCCGCCGCCGTGATGGGCCAGCTGCGCGCCGCGCTGCGCGCCTTCGCCCAGGACGACAAGCCGCCCGCCGACATCCTGCGCAAGCTGGACGAGTGGGTCCGCACGATGACCCGGCCCGAGCGGATGCGCTCCGGCTGGAACAGCGACGACCTCGTCCGGCCGCCGCTGGTGTCGTGCACCTACTTCGTCTACGACGCGTGGTCGCGGGTGCTGGAGTTCGCCAACGCCGGGCACGACCCGCCGCTGCTGATCGTGGACGGCCAGGTCGGGGAGCTGGCGTTCGAGAGCGAGGGCGCCATGCTCGGCGTCCGCGCGCCGGGCATGGGCGGCGAGATCCTCTACAACGAGGAGACCTCGGAGCTGAAGCCGGGTTCGACGCTCGTGCTGTACACCGACGGGCTCATCGACCGGCGGCCGAAGGGCGACGGCGACGACGGCGAGTACTACACCCGCGAGGAGTCCCGCGAGCTGGTCCGCTCGGCCGTCGCGGAGGTGGCGCGCGGCGGCGTCGAGGCCATCGCCAACGCCGCCTACGAGGCCGTGCCGGGCGACATCGACGACGACGTCGCGATCGTGGTGATCCGCACGGCGGCCGACGAGCTGGCCGTGCAGGAGCGCACGTTCTCCGCCGAGCCGATCATGGTGTCGGAGGCGCGCCGGATGGCCGCCGACGCGTTCGCGTCCTGGGGCATGCTGGACGAACAGGCCGAGCTGGCCTGCCTGCTGGTGTCGGAGGTCGTCACCAACGTCGTCCTGCACGCCACCGCGACGCCGCAGCCGCGCCGCGAGATGGTCGTGCCGGTGCCCGCCGGTCAGCCCGGCCGCGGGGGCGAGCCGCTAGGAGCGCCGCCGGCCGTCCAGTTCAACACCGAGCAGTTCAACTCCGAGCAGTTCAACGCCGACCAGTTCGACGAGCGGTTCGGCCGGTTCGGGGGCGAGCAGTTCGGGCCCGGCGCGTTCGACGAGGACGACTGGGACCTCGGCGCCGACCTCGGCCGCCGCGAGCCGCCCACCAAGGAGTTCCGGCTGCGGCTGCGGCGCGGCGCCGACGCGATCTGGGTCGAGGTGTTCGACTCCGACATGCGGCTGCCGCGCATCCGCAGCGCGGGCGAGACCGACGAGGGCGGGCGCGGCCTGTACCTGGTCGACCAGCTCGCGACCCGCTGGGGCGCGCGGCCCACCGCGAGCGGCAAGGCCGTCTGGTTCGAGCTGCCGCTCACCCCGTAGCGATGCGCGCCTGGGCGGTGCCGTCCCCGGCCCCGATCGCGTCGGGGCCGCTGCGCCGCGCCGACCGCGACGTGCCCGCGCCCGGCCAGGGCGAGCTGCTGGTGCGTGTGCTCGCGTGCGGCGTGTGCCGGACCGACCTGCACGTCGCGGAGGGCGACCTGCCCGTCCACCTGCCGGGGGTGACCCCGGGCCACGAGATCGTCGGGACGGTCGTCGCCGCCGGTCCCGGCGCAGCGCACGGGGTGGGCGACCGCGTCGGGGTGGCGTGGCTCCGGGGGACGTGCGGCGCCTGCCGCTTCTGCCGTCGCGGCGCCGAGAACCTCTGCCCCGACTCCGTCTACACCGGCTGGGACGCGCACGGCGGCTACGCGGAGTTCGCGCTCGCGGTCGACGCCTACGCCTACCGGCTGCCGGAGGGGCTGGACGACGTCCGCGCCGCGCCGCTGCTGTGCGCGGGCATCATCGGCTACCGCGCGCTGCGCCGCGCCGCGCTGCCGCCCGGCGGCACGCTCGGCATCTGGGGCTTCGGCGGGTCCGCGCACCTCGCCGCGCAGATCGCCCTCGCCGAGGGCGCCGACGTGCACGTGTTCACCCGCAGCCCGGCCGCCCGGGAGCTGGCCCGCGACCTCGGCGCGTCGTTCGCGGGCGACTCCCTCGACACCGGCCCGGCCCCGCTGGACGCGGCGATCGTCTTCGCCCCCGTGGGGACGCTCGTGCCCGCCGCGCTGGAGCGGCTGGACCGGGGCGGCACGCTCGCGATCGCCGGGATCCACCTGAGCGACGTCCCGTCCCTGGACTACCAGCGGCACCTGTTCCAGGAGCGGCAGGTGCGGTCGGTGACGTCCAACACCCGGGCGGACGGCGAGGAGTTCCTCGCGCTCGCGTCCCGGCTCGACGTGGCCGTCACGACCCACGCCTACCCGCTGGACGAGGCCGACCGCGCGCTCGCCGACCTCGCCGCCGACCGGTTCACCGGAGCCGCCGTGCTCGTCCCCTGATCAGGAGGGGATCGGTTCGGCCGCCACGTGCGCCCAGGACTGGGTGAACCACAGCTCGCCGCCGATGATCCTCGGCTTGGCGCCGGTGCGCGGGCCGCCGTCGACCTCGTCGGTGAGGGCCGCGCGGATGCGGTCGGCGGCGGCGCCGTCGCGCGCGCCGTCCAGCCAGGGCTCGACGGGACGCTCGACGGTGAACACGTCCAGCCGGCGGATGCTGCCGCCCGCCGAGGTGATCATCTCGGTCAGCCGGGCGATGGACGGGGTGCCCGGGTGGTCGGGGTCGCGCAGCCGCTCGATGCGGTCGCGGTCGGGCCCGGCCAGGTTGCCCCGGACGAGGTCGGCGATCACCAGCCGCCCGGCCGGGGCGCACACGCGCAGCAGCTCGCGCAGGACGTCCTGCGGGTCGCCCAGGTTGTAGAGCGAGAACCGGGCCGTCACGAGCGAGAACGCGTTGTCGCGGTAGGGCAGCGCGGCGGCGTCGGCGCGGACCCGCGCGCCGTCGGGGCCCCCGGCGGCTCTGGGACGTTCCACCGGCGCGGGGGCGGGCGGCGGGTCGCCGTCGGCGATGCGGACCGGTCCAGTCCCGAACGTGACCGTGGCCATCCGGTTGCCCCGCCCTTCGGAGGGGGCGGGCAGCGCCTCCACGGCGGTCACGTGCCGGACGCGGGGGCGCAGCGCCGCCGGCATCGGCCCGTGCCCGCGCGCGACGTCCAGGCAGACGTCGCCGGGCGCGGGCTCGACGAACTCCAGCAGCCGGCGCAGGTGCGGGGCGATCGTGCCGCCGGACTCCTGGATCGCGGTGGCCGGATGCGGCACGGGTGCTCTCCCTCGGCTCGGGCCGGCTGCGTCGGACGGGGTGTGTCGGGACCGCCCGGCGGTCCGCGGGACGCGGACGCCGGGAGCGGGCGGCGGACGGAGGTACAGCCGGTTTCGCCAGTTATGACTCCCGTTGGGCCCCGGAAGTTCGCCGCGTTCCGTCGCCAGATGCGCACCTGACCCGCGCCGCCGCGCGGAACGGCCCGCTCAGCCGCGGGGGAACACCCTGCTCAGCCGCCCATGTCATGCCCGTACCAGGCTCCGACGGACAGCAGGAACACCGTGATCACCGCGACGCGGGTCGGCATGGGCACGCGGATCTTCACCGCGACCCAGCGCACGCAGAACGTGGCGAGCAGGGCTATGACGCCGAGGCTGAGGATGCCTTCCATGGCCACCTTCGTTCCGGAGAGGACAGCCGCCTCCTAGAACCATAGACGGGTGAGCCGTGGGTTACCCGGCCCCCGGGAGGCGCGCCCCTGCCGATAATCTCGCGGTGTGGCAGACACGAAGGAAACGCAGGACCGTGACCGCATCGAGCGCCTCATGGTGAACCTGGCGGCCGCGCGGGTGTCCCTCGGGGTCGCGGCGCTGGCGGCGCCGGGCCTGACCGCGAAGGTCCTCGGGCTCGGCGGGAGCGACCCGGGCCGCGACTACCTGGCCCGCATGTTCGGCGCGCGGGAGGTCGCGCTCGGCGCGGGCTACCTGCTCAGCGACCGCTCCGGGCGGCGGATGTGGACGCGGGTCGGCTGCGCGGTCGACACCGTCGACATCATGAGCGGGCTGCGCACCCGTCCGGGCCTGCCGCTGTGGTCGACCGCCGCCGGGACCGGGATCGCGGCCGTCGCCGCCACGCTCGGCGCCGCCAAGATCACGAAGGACCTGCTCGGCTGACCGCCCCGCCTGAGGGGCGGTGATCTCCGGCACGGCGTGGGTAGGGGTGTCCCCGCGGCGGAGGAGGTCGCTCATGACGGCGGGGACCGTGGCACGGGACGAGCGGGAGATGCCGCACGGCCGGGACCTGTTCGTCGTGCTCGGCGCGCTCATGCTGGCGCTGCTGCTCGCCGCGCTGGACCAGACGATCGTCTCGACCGCGCTGCCCACGATCGTCAGCGATCTCGGCGGCCTCAACCACCTGTCCTGGGTCGTCACCGCGTACCTGCTGGCCTCGACGGCGTCCACGCCGCTGTGGGGCAAGCTCGGCGACCAGTACGGGCGCAAGCGGCTGTTCCAGACGTCCATCGTGATCTTCCTGGCCGGGTCGGCGCTGTGCGGGCTCGCGCAGGACATGACGGAGCTGATCGGGTTCCGGGCGCTCCAGGGCCTCGGCGGCGGCGGGCTGATGGTGCTCGTCGTCGCGATCGTCGGGGACGTGGTGCCGCCCCGCGAGCGGGGCCGCTACCAGGGGATGTTCGGCGCCGTATTCGGCGTCGCGAGCGTGTGCGGGCCGCTGCTCGGCGGCTGGTTCGTCGACAACCTGTCCTGGCGCTGGGTGTTCTACATCAACCTGCCGATCGGCGTCGTCGCGCTGCTGGCGATCGCGGCGGTGCTGCACGCGGGCGGGGAGCGGCAGCGGCACCGCATCGACTACCTCGGCACGCTGCTGATCGTCGGCTGGTCGGTCGGGCTGGTGCTGATGACGACCTGGGGCGGCACCCGCTACGGCTGGACGTCCGCGCCGATCATCGCGCTCGGCGCCGCGTCGGTCGTGCTGATCGGGGTGTGGCTGCTGGTCGAGCGGCGCGCGGCCGAGCCGGTGATGCCGCCGCGGCTGCTCGGCGAGCCGGTGTTCGCGCTGGGGTCGGCGATCAGCTTCGCGGTGGGGTTCGCGATGTTCGGCGCGCTGACGTTCCTGCCGATCTTCCTCCAGGTCGTGCACGGGGTGTCGCCGACGCTGTCGGGCGTCCACCTGCTGCCGATGATGCTCGGCATGCTGTGCGCCTCGATCGGGTCCGGGCAGCTGATCAGCAAGTTCGGCCGCTACAAGGCGTTCCCGGTCGCGGGGACGCCGATCATCGCCCTGGCGCTCTACCTGCTCTCCCGGCTGGACGAGGACTCCTCGACGCTGTCGATGAGCCTGCGGTTCGCGCTGCTCGGGTTCGGGCTCGGGCTGGTGCTCCAGGTGCTCGTGATCGCCGTCCAGAACGCGGTGTCGTACGAGGACCTCGGGTCCGCGACGTCGGGGGTGACGTTCTTCCGGCAGATCGGCGGCTCGTTCGGCGTCGCGGTGTTCGGGTCGGTGTTCAGCAACCGGCTGGCGGGCCACATCGAGGACCTCGCGAAGGACCGGATGCTCCCGCCGGGCTTCGACCCCGCCGCCGTCCAGGGGAATCCCAAGCTGCTGGACCGCTACCCCGCCCAGGTGAAGGACGGCGTGCTGCACGCCTACGCGCAGTCCATCGACACGGTGTTCTTGTGGGCCGTGCCGGTCGCGGCTGCCGCGTTCGTCCTGACCCTGTTCCTGCGCGAGGTGCCGCTGCGGGCGACGTCGCAGACCCGCGACTACGGCGAGGGGTTCGGGGCGGCGCCGACCGTCCGCACGTCCCGGCACGAGATCGAGCGCGCGCTGAGCGAGCTGATGCGCGGCGACGCGCGGGCGCTGGAGCTCTACAACCGGCTCGGGACGCTGTCGGGCGTGGACCTGCCTGCCGGGAGCATGTGGGCGCTGTGCCGCATCGCCAAGGACGGCACGGTCGCCGGGCCCGACCTCGCCGAGCGCGCCGGGGTGACGGTCGAGCACGGCCGCCCCTACGTCGACCGGATCGTGGCGGACGGCTACGTCGAGCGGCGCGACGGCGTCCTCGCGATCACCCCGGCGGGGCAGGCCGTCGCCGAGCGCCTGTTCGCCGCGCGCCGCGACGGGCTGGCCCGGCTGCTGGACGGCTGGTCGCCCGAGGAGCACCCAGAGCTCGCCGACGTACTGACCGAGCTCTCGCGGGCGTGCCTCGGCGACGACGCCGACGGCCGCGAGATCCACGCCGGTCCGACCGCCGCGCCGCCGACCTGAGGCGACCGGCGCGAGGTAACCTCGTAGCGACTGACCGAATCTCACTCGGTTTCGGGGACGAACCCGATCCCGCTTTGGAGGCGCAGTGGCCGAGGCGTACATCGTCGGCGCGGTCCGGACCCCCGTCGGCACGAGGAAGGGCGCGCTGAAGGACGTCCACCCGGCCGACCTCGGGGCCCACGTGCTCAAGGAGCTCGTCGACCGCACCGGCGCCGACCCGTCCGCGGTCGAGGACGTGATCATGGGCTGTGTCATGCAGGTCGGCCCGCAGACCCTCGACATCGCGCGGACGGCGTGGCTGTCGGCGGGCCTGCCCGAGAGCGTGCCCGGCGTCACCATCGACCGGCAGTGCGGGTCCTCGCAGCAGGCGATCCACTTCGCCGCGCAGGGCGTGCTGTCGGGCACGCAGGACCTCGTCGTCGCGGCCGGCGTCGAGCAGATGGCGAAGGTGCCGATGGGCGCGAGCATCGTCCAGGGGCTCGACTTCCCCTACGGCGAGGGCTGGGCCGAGCGCTACGGCATGCAGGAGATCTCGCAGTTCCGCGGCGCCGAGATGATGGCCGAGAAGTGGGGCCTCGGCCGTGCGGACCTGGAGGAGTTCGCGCTGGAGAGCCACCGGCGCGCCAGCCGGGCCATCGAGGCGGGCTACTTCGACCGGGAGATCGCGCCGATCGCGGGGCTGACCAAGGACGAGGGAGCCCGTCCCGACACCAGCCTGGAGAAGATGGCGGCGCTGGGGCCGCTGCGCGAGGGCGGCGCGATCACCGCGGCGGTGGCCTCGCAGATCTCGATCGGCGCGTCCGCGCTGATGATCGCCTCCGAGGACGCGGTGCGGCGGCACAACCTGACGCCCCGGGCGCGCGTGCACACGCTCGCGGTGTGCGGGTCCGACCCCGTCTACATGCTGACCGGCCCGATCCCGGCGACCGAGCGGGCCCTCGACCGCGCCGGGCTGAAGATCGGCGACATCGACGTGTTCGAGGTCAACGAGGCGTTCGCGCCCGTCCCGCTCGCGTGGGCCGCCGACACCGGCGCCCCGCTCGCGCGGACCAACCCCAACGGCGGCGCGATCGCGCTCGGCCACCCGCTCGGCGCGACCGGCGGCGTGCTGATGACCAAGCTGCTCCACGAGCTGGAGCGCACCGGCGGCCGCTACGGCCTCCAGACGATGTGCGAGGGCGGCGGCCAGGCGAACGCGACGATCATCGAAAGGCTGTAGAGGACGGGGGAGCGGCCGGGCCCTGGTCCGGGCCCGGCGGCGAGGACCTCCCCTCCCGGGTCCTCGCCACCGGACCGTCGGACCACACGGGAACTTCAGTGGCTGGCCTTCCAGGTCGCGGTCCGCGGAAGCAGACGGTGCTTCTCCGCCGGGAGAGGCGTCCCGCGACCCGTCCGACCACGGACCAGTCTCCTGCCCGGACGGCCCTCGCGCATCGGGACCCAACCTGAATCGGTATACCTAGAACGTCCATCGGATGGTTTCTGTCCCGGAACGTTGCGTTTTGGTCCCCAGGTCGTTGTTCCGGCAAGGCAAAAGGGCGGACCACCCGAAGCGGTCCGCCCTGTGCGTGAGGCCTGTGCGTGAGGCCGGCGCGGGAGCTAGCGCGGGACGCGCGCCACGCAGAAGACCGTCTGCCCGAACGGCGGGCGGACGAGCCGCTCGATGCCGCGCGTCAGCGGCACGACGGTCCGGTCGTAGATCTTGACGAGCCGCGGGTCGGGGTAGCCCGCGCCGCCGCGGCGGACCGCGAACCACCAGGCGATGCCGCCGAGGAAGTTGATCGGCTTGAGCACCTCGGGGACGAGGCCGGCGGCGCGGACCGTGGCCTCCAGCGTCTGCGGGGTGTAGCGGGTCACGTGCCCGACCTTGCGGTCGAAGTCGCCGTAGAGCTGCATGTAGCCGGGGACCCAGATGACGATCCGGCCGCCGGGCAGCGTGACGGCCGCGAGGTCGCGCAGCGCCTGGGCGTCGTCCTTGATGTGCTCCAGGACGTTCATCATCACGACCGTGTCGACCTTCTGGCGGATCTTCACGTCCGCCGGGAGCTCCAGGTCGATGACCTCGACGTCGTCGTCGCCGTCGTAGCGCTTGCGCAGCTCGCCGACGCAGTAGGGGTCGTTGTCGCTGACGACCAGGTAGTCGAGCCGTCCCGCGAACTGCTCGGAGAAGTGGCCGAGACCCGACCCGATCTCCAGCAGGGAGCGTCCGACGTGCGGCGCGACCGTCTCGTACTCGTACTTGCGGTAGTTGCGGGCCTCGTCCCCGCCGAGGTGGTTCTCCAGTGCACCCTCCCCCGCGGCGGGCTGGACGACGTCGTCGCCGCGTGCGCGCGTGGAGGTCCCGGGCTTCGGCTTGCTGCCGAGGAGGTTGAGGAGGGTAGCTGCGATGGACTTGTTCTGAGCTGGTGGCTGCATTACTTCCCGCTCGCTTGGCTGCGTTGGGTGTTTCGCTTCTTGTATCGCCGGATCGAGGGACCAGATCCCCGCGGCTGGTCCGATCTCGGGCGCAAGGTCGGCCACTCTACCAATCCGTACGGGCTGCCGACGCCGAGTGTTCGTCCTCGTCCGCCACCGGCGACCGGGGTGCGCTCGCGCCGTCCCGCACCGCGCCGGTGAGATGCCAGGCGAGGTCACCGTAGCGCACCGCATGGAGATGGTCACGGACCGAACTCTCCAGCGCGTCAGGGCGCCGCGTCCGCGCGACCCCGAACGCGCCGACGACCGCGCCGAGCACCGCCGCGCGGACGGCGTCCACGGTCACCGCCGGGCCGAGATCGGCCAGGGTCAGCCGCCCGCCCGCGTCCCCCGGCGGGCCGGGCCGGACCTGGACGGCGACATGGGCCAGGCAGGCGGTCCTGGTGAGCAGCCGCGCCGCCTGGACGACGCGTCCCGCCCGGAGCGGGCCGCCCGGCACGCCGAGGCCCTCGACGGCCGCGCACACCAGGTCCTCCAGCGGGACGCGCCGCCCCGGCCGCTGCACGAGCGTGAACGCGAGCGTCCCCGGGCCGAAGCACACCGCGCCGCCGCCGGTGGCGCGCCGCACCACCTCGACGCCGTCGCGGGCGCACGCGGCGAGGTCGACGGCCCGCGCGACGTCCTGGAACCGCCCGACCATGACGCTGGGGGAGCACTGCCACACCCGCAGGACGGGCGGCCCGCCGAACGAGGAGTGGGCGGCCGGCCGGGACCGGCCCGAGACGAACCGTCCGGCGACCGGGCGGCCGGACGGGGAGCGCCGGACGAGCGTCCGCGGCCCGTGCCGGACGGCGGAGCGGTACGCGGCGGCGCGGGCGAGGGCCTCGTCGAGGGCGAGGTTGCGTGCGGGATCGCGCGTGTCGTCGAGGATGACGCTGAGCATCGCGCCGCCGCTCCTTCCCCTGAGACCCGGCACCGCCTGAATCCGGGCACCGCCCGAATCCGGGCACCGCCTGACACCCGGAAAGCGCAGCGCACCGCCCGATCCGGGAACGGGCGGTGCGCTGGGCTCGGCCACCGGAGGAAAGCTATCCCCTTTGCGCGCGGATTGCATGCGGATAGTTTCCAATTGGCGACGAGGAGTTACTGAATTGTGCGGTGAACGTCCTCCACGGTGCTCGGGCCCGGGTCGGACGGCGCGATCCACGGCCCCGGAATGGACGGGTCGAGAACGCCCTCCTCCACCCACGCGAAGTCCCCGGCGAGGACGGCGCGCGCCAGCTTCACGTCCATCGTGTCGGTGTTGCGCCACAGCCCGTCGAACAGCTCCTCGACGCGGATGCGCGACTGGCGGCAGAACGCGTCCGCGAGCAGCGTCGCCGACGGCCCCGGCGTGCGCCCGGACGCGGTGCCGCCGAGCGGCCCGTCGGCGGAGGTGTCGGCCCGCGCGCGGACGCACACGGCGCTCATCGCGTACAGCTCGGCGCCGATGTCGACCATCCGGCCGAGGAAGCCCTGCCGGTACTCCAGGCCGCCCTGCCAGCGTCCCGCCGCGTAGAAGATCGACCTCGCGAGCTTGCGGGACGCGCGCTCGACGTAGCGCAGGTGCCGGGCCAGCGGGCCGAACCCGCCGTAGGCATTCGGGCGCTGCCCGGCGCCGGTGACGAGCGTCGGCAGCCAGCGCGCGTAGAACCCGCCCGCGCGGGCCGCGGCCCGCGCCTTCCGCCCGGCGGACGCGCCCGGGTCGATGATGTCGCCCGCCACCGACAGGTGCGCGTCCACCGCCTCGCGGGCGATCAGCAGGTGCATGATCTCGCTGGAGCCCTCGAAGATCCGGTTGATCCGCAGGTCGCGCAGCACCTGCTCGGCGGGCACGCCCCGCTCGCCCCGGGCGGCGAGGGACTCGGCGGTCTCGTAGCCGCGCCCGCCGCGCAGCTGCACCAGCTCGTCGGCGACCCGGCAGGCCATCTCCGAGGACCACAGCTTCGCCAGCGCCGCCTCGATCCGGATGTCGGCGCGCCCGTCGTCGGCGAGCAGCGCGGACAGGTCGAGCACGGCCTCCAGCGCGTACGCGGTCGCCGCGATGAACGCGACCTTCCGCGACACCGCCTCGTGCTCGCCGACCGGACGCCCCCACTGGACGCGCTCGCTCGACCACTCCCGCGCGATCCGCGCGGCCCACTTGGCCGCCGCCGCGCAGCCCGCGGGCAGCGACAGCCGTCCGGTGTTGAGCGTGGTGAGCGCGATCCGCAGCCCGGCGCCCTCCGCGCCGATCAGGTTCTCCGCCGGGACGCGGACGTCGTGGAACCGCGTGACGCCGTTCTCGATCCCGCGCAGCCCCATGAACGCGTTGCGGTGCTCGACCGTGATCCCCTCGGAGGCCATGTCGACGATGAACGCGGAGATGCCGCCCGGGTGCCCGCTGGACTTCGGGACCCGCGCCATCACGACGACGAGGTCGGCGACGACGCCGTTGGTCGTCCACAGCTTCACGCCGTTGAGCACGTAGGAGCCGTCGCCGTCCGGGACGGCGGTGGCGCGCAGCCGCGCCGGGTCCGAGCCGACGTCGGGCTCGGTGAGCAGGAACGCGCTGATCTGGTTCACGCAGCGCGGCAGCCACGCGTCCTGCTGCTCGTCGGTGCCGAACAGCCGCACCGGCTGCGGGACGCCGATGGACTGGTGCGCCGACAGCAGCGCCCCGAGCGCCGGGCTGACCGAGCCGACGACCATCAGCGCGCGGCCGTAGTGGTACTGCCCGAGCCCGAGCCCGCCGTAGCGCTCGGGGATCTTCATGCCGAGCGCGCCGAGCGCGCGCAGGCCGCGGACCACCTCGTCGGGTATCCGCGACTCCCGCTCGATCCGCGCCGGGTCGATCTCCGTCGCGCAGAACGCGGTGAGCCGCGCGAGGAACTCCTCGCCGCGGCGCCGCGCCTCGTCCGTCGGGCGCGGATGCGGATGGATGAGGTCGAGACGGAAATCGCCCAGGAAGAGCTGCTTTCCGAAACTGGGGAGGTGCCACCGCGTCTCGCGGGCCTCCTCGGCGACCTGCCGCGCGGTCCGCGCGTCCACGTGCCGGGGCGCGTGCTGGTCGGACGCGTGCCCGGGTGAGTGCCGGTCCGGCGCGTGCTGGTGGGGCGCGTGCTGGTGAGGCACGGGCTGGTCGGGCGTGCGCTCGTCCGGCGCCTGCTCGTCCGGCGCCTGTTCGTCCGGCGCCTGCTCGTTCGGCTCGTGTTCGTCTGGGGCGTGTTCTCCGGGGGCGTGGCTCGGCTGGCTCATGCCGGCTCCTTCGCGAAAGCGTCGTCCCTCCGTGTTCCCTTCCACCCGAAGTTACTCCCCGGTCGCGCCAGGTCACGGCCCCGCCGCCGGACGGGCGTGTCTGTGAGATTCTCCGCGTCCGCCTGCCCGGTACCGGCGAACCCCTTGACCCGCCCGCGCCGGAGGGGGTTCGCTGTCCGTGATGGAAGAGACACGCAGACCCACTCTTATCGCCTCTGTTCAGCGTGCTCTGCGTCTCATGGAGGCGGTCGCGTCGCATCCGAGCGGCGCCCCCGCCAAGCAGCTGGCCCGCGAGACCCGCCTCCCCCTCGCCACGACCTACCACCTGCTGCGCACGCTCGCCCACGAGGGCTACGCGACCCGGCTGTCGGACGGCGTGTGGGTGCTCGGCGACCGCGTCCAGTCCCTGCACGGCAGGACCCGGATGCAGCAGCTCCTCACCGCCGTCCGGCCCTCGCTCGCGGGGCTGCGCGACGAGCTGGGCGTCGCCGCCTACTTCGGCATGCACATGGACGGCGAGATCCGGCTGGTCGACATCGCCGACGGCCCGCGCGCCCCGCGCGTCGACCTGTGGGTCGGCTTCGACGACGCCGCGCACGCCACCGCGATCGGCAAGTGCGTGCTGGCCCAGCTCGACGAAGGCCCGCGCCGCGACTACCTCGCCCGGCACCCGCTGGTCGACCTCACCCCGCACACGATCACCGAGCCGCGCCGGCTGCTGCGCGGGCTCACCGGCCCGGCCGGCCTGTCGGTCGACCGCGAGGAGTACGCCCTCGGCACCTCCTGCGCCGCCGTCGCGGTCGCCGACGGGCACGGCATGATCGGCGCGCTCGCGGTCTCCTGCCGCCCGCGCCGGCTCCCGAGGATCGAGTCGTCCGCCCACCACCTCCGCGTGACCGCCGCCAAGATCCAACGCACCCTGACCCTCGCCACCTGACCGTGCGCTGAACAGGAGACCGCGCTGAGGAAGCGCCGCGCAGCGACCTCACCTGACCGTGCGCTGAACAGGAGACCGCGCTGAGGAAGCGCCGCGCAGCGACCTCAGCCGTCACGCGGGCGCGTAGCTGAGCGGTGGGGGCGACGCCGGAGGCGAGCCCCCACCGGGAAGATCGCGAAGCGATTCCGCGCCCGCCAAAGGCGCGGTCAAGGGGGCGAGCCGCCAGGCGAGGCCCCTTGGGCCGGGACTTCTGTCAACACAGCGAACAGTCGCTGCCGGTGGGCGGTGGCGGCGGCCTCGCCGCGGTTGGCGACGCCCAGCTTGCCGAGGATGTTGGAGACGTGGACGCTGGCCGTCTTCACGGAGATGAACAGCGCCTCGGCGATGTCGCGGTTGCTGCGGCCCTCCGACACCAGGCGCAGCACCTCGTACTCGCGGGGCGTCAGGCCGAGGGGGGCGGCGGCGTCGGCGCCCGCGCGGCGCGGGGCGCGGACGCGGCGGCGCAGGTCGTCGATCCGGGCGCTGAGCGGGGCCGCGCCGAGTCCGGCGGCGAGCCCCGCGGCCGTCTGGAGCCGCTCGGCGGCGGCCCCGTGGTCGGCGGCTCTGTGGTCGGCGGCACCGTGGTCGGCGGCCTCGTGGTCGCCGCCCGCCAGCGCGGCCTCGGCGGCGGCCGTCAGCGCCTCGGCCCGGTGGTAGGGGTTGCCGAGCTCCTGCCACGCGGCGGCGGCCGCGTCCCACGCGGCCAGGTCGAGGACGCCGCGCCCGCGGGCCGCCTCGGCCTCGAACGTGAGGCGCATGGCGCGCAGCAGGGGACCGCCGGCGTGCAGCGTGGCGGTGCGTTCGACGAACGCCTCCAGGGCGGCGGACGCGGCGCCGCCGAGCTCGGCGCAGGCCCGCGCGCCGAGGCTGAGCACCGGCCACGCGTAGCGGGCGTCGTCGGGCAGCCCGGCCTGGTCGACGACCTGGCGCGCCACGTCGATCACGGCGTCGTACCGGCCCTCGGCGAGCGCCACGCGCGCCTCCAGCCGGAGCGTGGCGAAGTAGTCCTGCGTCTTCAGCCACTTCATCTTGAGGTTCATGACCTCGCGGGCGCCCGCGAGGCGGCTGCGCGCGGTGTCGAGGTCGCCGCGCGCGAGCGCGACCTCCCCGTGCAGGACGAGCAGCGAGGTCCGGATCGTGATGGCCGGGTCCTGCTCGATCGCGTGCCCGAGGACGGCGAGCGCCTCGTCCCAGCGGCCGAGCGAGACCAGCGGCTCGGCCTGGTTGATGCACAGGAACGTGCCCTGGGTGCGGCTGACCCCGTACTCGCGGGCCTGCTCCTTGCCGCGCCTGGCGACGGCCTCGGCCTCCTCGTGCCGGCCCGCGCCCTCCAGGTAGTGCGACTTGATCACCGCGTAGCGCAGCGCGACCCGGTGGTTGCCGCTGCGCAGCGCCGCCTCCTCGACCTCGGCGATCTGGATCGGGTCGTTGCTGTAGTCGATGTCGGCGCAGAACAGCGTCATGAGCGCCTCGGCCTCGACGACCGGGTCGTTCATCTCGCGGGCGATCGCGAGGGACTCCTCGGCCGCCGCGCGGGCCTGGCCGATGTCGGTGGTGAGCCGGACGTAGGTCGCGAGCGTGGACAGCACCCGGGCGCGCAGCGCGGTCGGCGGCGCGCCCTCCAGCGCGGTCACGGCGGTGCGCAGGTCCTCGACGAAGCCGGGGCGCGCGAGCTGGTAGCGCATGCGGGCGCGCAGCTCCAGCATGGACGCGGCGCGGACGCCGATGCCCTCGCCCTCCTCGATCTCGCGGAGCGCGGCGGTGGCGAGCTTGACGCCGCGGTCGTACTCGCCGGCCTGGTCGGCGGCGGAGGTGGCGTCCTCCAGGACCTTGACGTGATCGGCGCCGATCCGCGTCGCCGCGTCGGGGACGCGGTCCCACAGTTCGAGGACGCGCGAGAGCATCGTGAGGCACTCGGCGTAGGCGAGGGCCTTGCGGGCGTCGGCGGCGGCGCGCCAGGAGGCGACCAGCGCCCAGGTGGCGTCGTGCGCGGCGAGCCAGTGGTGGCTCAGCTCGACCCAGAGCCGCCCGGACGGGACGAGCCCCGGGTCGTTCTCCAGCGCCTGCGCGTACCGGGTGTGCAGCCGCGTGTACTCGCCGGGCAGCAGGTCGTCGTGGACGGCCTCGCGGATCAGGGCGTGCCGGAAGGCGTAGCCGTCGCCGTCGACGACGAGCACGTTCGCGGCCACGGCGGGGCGCAGCACGCGGGTCAGCGCCGTGTCGTCGAGCCCGGACACGGCGGCCAGCAGCGCGTGCTCGATGCGGGTGCCGCCGCCGCTGGCGTCGCGCAGGACGTCCTGCGTCTCCTCGGGGAGCCGCTGGACGCCCGCGAGCAGCAGGTCGCGCAGGGACTCGGGCAGCTCGCAGGCGAGCGTCCCGTCGTCGTCCAGCAGCGCCTCGACGAACAGCGGGTTGCCCTCGCTGCGCGCCGCGATCCGCTCGACGAGGCCGGGCGTGGGCGCCTGCCCGAGGGCGGCGGTGACGAGGGCGGCGACGTCGGTGCGGGAGAGCCGGGCGAGGTCGAGGCGGCGGACGCGGTCGGTGCGCTCCAGCGCGCCGAGCAGCGGCCGGAGCGGATGCGTGCGGTGCAGCTCGTCGGTGCGGTAGGTCACCACGATCAGCAACGGCACCGCGCCCATGTTGCGGACGAGGAAGGCGAGCAGGTCGCGGGTGGAGCGGTCGGCCCAGTGCGCGTCCTCGATCACGAGGACGACCGGGCCGCGCTCGGCCAGCCGCTCCAGCAGGACGAGGACGACCTCGAACAGCCGGGCCCGCTCCTCGCCGGAGGCGGCGTCGCTCTCGGGCTCGCCGAACTCGGGCAGCAGCCGGGCGAGGCCGCCGGTGTCGCCGCGCGGGACGAGCCCGGCGACGCCGTCGATGCCGATGTCGCGGACCAGGCCGCGCAGGACGGTGGTGAAGGGCGCGAAGGGCAGGCCGTCGGAGCCGAGCTCCAGGCAGCCGCCGACCAGCAGCCGGGCCCGGGGCCCGCCGGTGCCGGGGGGCTCGTTCAGCCGCGCGGCGAACTCGCGGATCAGCCGGGTCTTGCCCAGGCCGGCCTCGCCGCCGAGCAGGACGGCGCCCGGGGCGGCGGCGAGGGCGCCCTCCAGCTCGGCCAGCTCGGCCGACCTGCCGACCAGCGCCGGACCCATCGCACGTACGTTCACGTCACAAGCATGCCAAACGGATCCGACATTCCCACCCGGGTTTCACTCCGTGAGACGTTCCCGGCGTCGCCACGGGACCACCAGCGCCGTGGTCAGGCACGCGGCGACCAGGAGAATCCCGAAACCGGCGGTCAGCGCCGTGGTGTAGCCGTGCACGGTGGCGGCCTTAGGCGTGTGTCCGGCTGAGGCCAGGTACGACGCGGTCGCGGTGGCCGCGATCGTGTTGAGCAGGGCGGTGCCGAGCGCGGCGCCGAGCTGCTGGGAGGCGTTGTAGGCGGCCGACGCGGCGCCGATGTCGTGCCATTGCATGCCCGCCGTGGCGAGGCTCGCGGTGGGCGGCATGACGCAGCCGAGCCCGAGCCCGGTGAGCACCAGCGCCGGGACCAGGTACGCCGGCAGGACGTGGCCGCTGTGCTCGGTCAGCCGGGTCAGGATCAGCATCCCGGCCGCGGCGGCGACCAGGCCCGGCACGATCAGCAGGCCGGGGGCGACGCGGCCGAGCAGCCGTCCGGCGATGAGCGTCGAGCCGGCCAGCGCGGCCGCGGCGTTGATGATCAGCGCGAGGCCCGCCTGGACCGGCGAGTACCCGAGGACGCCCTGCGTGTAGTAGCTCATGAACAGGTAGAACCCGAACATCGCCAGGAACATCAGCGTGATCGACACGAACGCCGCCGCGCGGGCGCGGTGCAGCAGGATCCGCATCGGCAGCAGCGGGTGGGACGCGCGGACCTCGACGGCCGCGAACGCCGCCAGCAGCGCGGCACCGCAGCCCAGCAGCGTGACGACCTTCGCCGAGCCCCAGCCGTGCGGCTCGGCCTCGTTGAAGGCGTAGACCACCGCCGCGAAGCCGGCGGCACTGAGGAGGGCGCCGGGGACGTCCAGCCGTCCTTCGCGGATCGGCCGGTCGCGGGGCACGAACACGGTCCCGAGGACGGCCAGCAGCGCCATCGGGACGTTGATGAACAGGCACCACCGCCAGTCGGCGTACTCGGTCAGCAGCCCGCCCGCGATCAGCCCGACCGCCGACCCGGCCGCGCCGACGGCGGCGAACACGCCGAACGCCCGGCCGCGCTCGCCCGGCTCGGTGAACGTCGTCGTCAGCAGCGACAGCCCGGCGGGCGCGAGCGCGGCGGCGAACACCCCCTGCGCCGCGCGGGCGCCGAACAGCAGGCCCGGCCCGGTGGCGGCCCCGCCGAGCGCGGACGCGGCGGCGAAGCCGATCAGGCCCGCGACGAACGTCCGCCGGTGGCCGAGCGCGCCGCTGACCCTGCCGCCGATCAGCAGCAGCCCGCCGAAGGCCAGCGCGTAGGCGGTGACGGCCCACTGCCGGCTCGCGTCGGACATGCCGAGCGACTCCTGCGCCGAGGGCAGGGCGATGTTCACGATCGTCCCGTCCAGGACGACGAGGAGCTGGGCCGCGCTCACCGCCGCCAGCGTCCACCATCGCCGTCCGGTCACGGGCTCCGCCGTGCCGGTGCCGACCGTCTCGGTCTCCACGACCATCTCCTCGTCTAACGTTGTTTGATATCACCTAACGCTGTTAGGGACACCGAACACGGTACTACACTCGGCGTGCCGGTCCGGGCCGTCCGAAAGGGAGAAAGAGCGCGATGAGCGAGCCGAAGGACGAGGTGCGGAGCGTCTGGCTGCGCCCGCGCCGCACGCGGAAGGGCGAGCCGCCGCTGACGCTCGCCCGCATCGTCGAGGCGGCCGTCGCGCTGCTGGACGAGGAGGGCATCGACCGGCTCACCATGCGCCGCCTCGCCGAGCGGCTCGCGGTCGTCGCGCCCTCGCTGTACTGGCACGTCGACACCAAGGACGACGTGGTCGACCTGGCTGTGGACGCGGTCTTCGGTGAGGTGCCGCCCGGAGCGGCACCCGGGACGGCGCCCGGCGGAGGCTGGCGGGAGGACGTCGTGTCCGTGCTGACCGCCTGGCGGGCCGCGCTGCTGCGGCACCCGTGGGCCGCCGCCGTCCCGGCACGGCAGCGGCCCACGATCGGCCCCAACTTCCTCGCCTGGATGGAGATCCTCCAGGCGACGCTGGTCCGCGCCGGGTTCGCCGGGAAGGGGCTGTCGGCGGCGACCTGGGCGCTCTACAACCACGTGATGGGCTCCGCGTCGTCCGAGACGACCCTGCGGATCACCGACGCGGAGCGCGAGCTCGGCCAGCGGCAGCTCCGCGCCGACGGCCGGTACCCGACGCTCGCCGCCAACGGCTACCTCTACGACGACGACTGGGACGGCAGCTTCAGCACCGGCCTCGACTACCTCCTGGACGGCCTCCAGGCCCAGCTGGTCGACGCTCAGGGGAGCAGCAGCCCCCAGTAGAGCGCCCACGGCAGGAAGACGGCCCCGGCGCCGAGCAGCAGCCCGAGCCGCACCCGCTCACCGCGCGCGACGGCGCCCGCCCGTCGCCACGCCACGGCCGTGGCGACGCCTCCCGCGACGGCGGCCAGCGCCAGGCCCTGGAGCGCGAGCCAGGGGAGCGGCCTGCCCGCGAGGACGGGCCCCGGGTCCGGTGCCCGTCCGGCGGCCATCAGGTAGAAGAGGTACACGAGCAGGCCCAGCGCGGACGCGAGCCCCGCCCCGGCGAGCAGCCGCGCGCCCCGGCTCACGGGACGCGCCTTCCGTCCGCGCAGCCGCCGCACCAGCGCCACGGCCGGATACGCGGTGAACGCCACGAGGAACAGCGAGAACGCTGCGAGCTGCATCCAGCCCGACTCCCACCACGCCGAGGGGTGCTGCTCGACGCTGCGGTACTGCTGCTTGGGCGGCGCGGGAGCATCCGCGTTGGGGAGGTGTCCGCTCGTCACGTCCTTGACCCACGAGCCGACGAGGTCAGCGTAGCCGGGGGCGAGCGCCTCGCCGTGGATGCCGCCGCCGTCGGGGCTCTCGTGGGCCGAGTGGTCGGCGCCCTGGAAGAAGCGGAACGTGTAGTGGGGGTTGCCGCCCTCCCGCAGCGCCCGCGCGAACAGCGGCGGGTTGTCGCCGGGCGGGGTCTGCCGGTCGCCGGTGCCCCAGATCCCGAGCAGCGGCTGCCGGACCCGCCGCAGGACGCCCCGCGCGTCGAAGTACGCCTCCGCGAACAGGCCCGCCTCGGCGCCGAGCCGCGCGAAGTTCCGCTTGCCGCGCTCAACCAGCGATCCCGAGACGCCCACCCGGCGCAGCGAGGACGCCTCGTTCCACAGCTGCTGGCGGATCGGCGGCATCGCGTTGCCGCCCACCACGATCACGAAGGCCGCGTCCGCCGACCGGGACGCGGCGAGCGGCGCGACCCAGCCGCCCTCGCTCAGCCCCCACAGCCCCACCTTCGCCGGATCGACACCGGGACGGGACCGCAGCGCGCGGACGGCGCCCAGCGCGTCGTCCGCGAGCTCGGAGTAGGACCGCCGGAAGTCGGAGTACCCGACGCTCCGCTTGTCGTAGATCAGGACGGCGAGCCCCCGCCGCGCGAACTCCGTCGCCTCGGTCAGCAGGTGATCGCGCGGCACGCCCGCCCCGGAGCCGGTGACGAGCACGACCCCCGGACGCGGCGCACCGCGCGTCCCGCCCCGTGTCAGGACGGTGCCGTGCAACGTCAACCCGCCGTATCCCGTGAAGCTCACGTCGGCGGCGGTGAGCCCCGCCGGCGCGGGCAGGCCCCTGTCGGCCCGCGCCGGCGGCCCCCCGAGCACCCCCAGCACCACCAGCAACGCGAGCGCGATCGCTCCTTGAAATGCCTTCATGACCCCCGAAGCTATATTGCAGAGAAGTGTCTGCAAAGAGTTCTCTGCAAAGATGGCTCTGCGGTACTAGGCTGCTCCCCATGAAGGACGAGCCGGAGGGGCAGGCCACGAGGGACGAGCCCGACATCCTCGACCCCGGGCGGATCAAGGCGCTGAGCCATCCGCTGCGCCGCCGGATGCTGCACCGGCTGCGCGCGGAGGGCCCCGCGACGTCCACCACGATCGGCGAGGCGCTCGGCGCGAACACCGGCACGGCCAGCTACCACCTGCGGCAGCTGGAGAAGCACGGCTTCATCGAGGAGATCCCCGAGCGGTCCGCCGGCCGGGAGCGCTGGTGGCGGGCGAGCCCGGGCGCGCGCGACGTCCGGCTGCCCGCGCCGGAGACGCTGGCGCCGGAGGACCGCCCCGTCCTCGCCGAGCTGATGCGCGCCCGGCACGCCGAGGACCTGGAGCTGTTCGCCCGGCTGCCGGACGCCTTCGAGCGCGACGCGGCGTGGGCGCGGCTCTCGCGGGGCCACGCCCACATGACCGAGGAGGGGCTGAGGGAGTTCTTCGAGGCCTACATCCGCCTGCTGCACGAGCACGCGCTGAGCGCTGAGGACGCGCCCCCCGAGGCGCGTCCCGTGCACATCCGCCTCTTCACCGTCCCGGCCGAGGAGCCGGATCAGGAGAGGCGGCGCCGCACCCAGTAGAAGCAGAACCCCGTGAGACCCGCGCTGAGGAGGGCGAACAGGCCGGTCTCCGCCCACTGGAGCGTCCAGAACCGGTTCGCGGGGTGGTAGGTCACGTGCTGCCGGTAGCCGAGCCGGGCGATCTCGGCGTAGCACTTCTCGGCCGGGCCGCGGCCGGACTCGTCGGCGACGCGCTTCCCGTCGGGGCGCTCCCCGCCGGTCTCGGCCGCCCTCGGCGGCGGGGGCGCGCAGGCGCCCGAGGCGAGGCTGACGGGCAGACTCTTCACCTTCCGCCCGGACGGGTCGACCGTGTAGTCGGACAGCACCCAGGCGCCCGGGTCGTCCACCCGGGCCGACACGGTCAGGGACGTGTCGCTCAGCGAGATCCCCCGCATGTTCTCGGAGGTGATCGTGACCGTCCGCTCCTCCGGCGTCATCAGGTGCGGCCTGACCATGTTCGGGACGGCGAACTGGAGCCCGGCGAAGACGGCGAGGGTGATCGCCATCGCGGGCAGCGTCCGGCGGACCAGGACCCCGGCGGTGACGCCGAGCACGAACGCGAACGCCGCGTAGCCGATCGGGGCGATGCCGCGCGCGTCGAACATCAGCGGCGCGAGCCGAGGGAACCGGTCGGTGGCGGCCTTGTCCAGCGGGTCCGACCACCAGGTCGCCGCGGCCACCGCGAGCCCGGCGGCGGCCATCGACGCCAGCCCGACGACGCCGAGCTTGACGGCCAGCCAGCGGGTCCGGGAGACGCTCTGGTTCCAGGCGAGCCGGTGCGTGCCCGCCTCGATCTCCCGGGTGATGAGCGGCGCCCCCCAGAAGGCCCCGACGAGCGCGGGCAGGCCGACCACGACGGCGACCAGGGTGGTGAACCAGGTCTGGTGCTCGTTGAAGAAATCGAGCCTGAAGCGCTCGCAGCCGTCACCGCCGCCGCAGGCCCGGATGCCGTTGGTGTAGTCGTCGGCCAGGTCCACATGGGTGAACGCCAGGAGTGCGGCGACGGCGGCGAGCGCGCCGAGCGCCACCAGGGCCTGGAGCCGGAACTGCCGCAGCGTGAGCCAGATCATCGGAGCGCCTCCAGGGCCGGGCGGTCCGCGGCCTTCGGGGTCATGTAGGCGAGCACGAGGTCTTCCAGGCCGACCTCGCCGACCGTCCAGGCGGGGTCGTGGATCGGGCCGTCCGCCCGCACGACGAACGTGCTCTGCCGGTCGGTGTGGCTGGCCGAGACGACGTGCTGGTCGGACGGGAGCCGCGCCTCGTCGCGGCGCGGGCCGGTGAGCCGGTGGTGGGCGGCGAGCAGCTCGTCGACGTCGCCCGCCACCCGGACGCGGGAGTCCACGACCACGACCAGGTAGTCGCAGACGCGTTCCAGGTCCGACATCAGGTGCGAGGACAGCACGACGCTGATCGAGTGCTCCGCGACCGCCTCCATCAGCGAGGCGAGGAACTCGCGCCGGGCGAGCGGGTCGAGGGCGGCGACCGGCTCGTCCAGGATCAGCAGCTCGGGACGTTTGGCGATGCCGAGCGTGAGCGCGAGCTGCGCCCGCTGGCCGCCCGACAGCCTTCCGGCCCGCCGCGCGGGGTCGAGGCCGAGGCGCTCGATCCGGTCGCGGGCGAGCGCCGCGTCCCAGCCCGGGTTGAGGCGGGCGCCGAGCTTCAGGTGGTCGGCGACGCTCAGGCCCGCGTAGGTGGGCGTGTCCTGCGCGACGAAGCCGACCTTGGCGAGCTGCGCGGGCCCGCTCGCGGGACGTCCGCCGAGCACCTCGATCGTGCCCGCCGACGGCGCGAGCTGCCCGACCGCCATGTTCAGCAGCGTCGTCTTGCCGGCGCCGTTCGGGCCGACGAGGCCGACGACGCGTCCGGCGGGGATGTCGAGGTCGCAGTCGCGCAGCGCCCAGCGCCGCCCGTACCTCCTGCCGAGGCCCTCGGCCCTCAGGACGGCGGTCATGCTATGTCCTCCTGAGCGGCGGCCCGAAAGGTCGTCATGAACAGCGCCTCGATGCTCTCGTCGTCCAGCCCGGCGAGCCGCGCCTTGGCGAGCCAGCGGCGCAGGTCCTGCCGCAGCGGCCCGTGCGCGGCGAGCGATGCGCCCGCCAGCGTCCGCGTCACGAACGTCCCGACCCCCGGACGCGCCGCGACGAGCCCCTCGTGCTCCAGCTCCCGGTACGCCTTCAGCACCGTGTTGGGGTTGATCGCGAGCTGCGCCACCACGTCCTTGACGGTCGGGAGCTGGTCGCCCTCGCGCAGCAGGTCCAGCTTCAGCGCGTGCCGGACCTGCCGGACGAGCTGCATGTACGGGGAGACCCCCGAGCCGGCGTCCAGATGGAACTCGATCACCAGCACCTCCATTTAATTAGGATGCTAGTACTTTAGATCTCTAGAGTGATCGCGTGTCAAGCGAAACGGCGACTTTGTGCCGGTGGCGGACTTCGGCGATGCTGGGGAGGTGTCAACGGAGACTCTGAACGGCGCGGCCGAGCTGCGCGCGTTCCTGCGCGGCCTGCCCGGCGTCGACGAGGTCGGCGCGGCGGAGCGGGCCGCCCGGCTCGCGACGCGGTCGATCAAGACCTCGGCGAAGGCGGAAGCGATCGATCTGGCCATTTCGATGGTCGACCTGACCACGCTGGAGGGCGCCGACACGGCGGGGAAGGTCAGGGCGCTGTGTGCTAAGGCCGCTCACCCCGACCCGGCGGACGCCTCGGTGCCGCGCGTCGCGGCCGTGTGCGTCTATCCCGACATGGTGGACGTCGCGGTCCGCGCCCTCGACGGCACGGGCATCGGCGTCGCGAGCGTGGCGACGGCGTTCCCGTCCGGCCGGGCGCCGCTCGCGGCCAAGCTCGCCGACACCCGCGCGGCGGTCGAGGCGGGCGCCGCCGAGATCGACATGGTCATCGACCGGGGCGCGTTCCTGTCGGGCGACCTCGGCAAGGTCTTCGACGAGATCGCCGCGGTCAAGGACGCCTGCGGCGCCGCGCACCTGAAGGTGATCCTGGAGACCGGCGAGCTGGCGACGCTCGACAACGTC
Organism: Actinomadura terrae; assembly: GCF_022751215.1. GTDB lineage: Bacteria > Actinomycetota > Actinomycetes > Streptosporangiales > Streptosporangiaceae > Spirillospora > Spirillospora terrae. The sequence continues at coordinate 55,858 of NZ_JAICDG010000001.1, forward strand.
CGCCGCGCGTCCTGGCTGGCGATGCGCGCGGGCGCCGACTTCATCAAGACCTCGACCGGCAAGGTCGCCCCCGCGGCCACGCTCCCGGTCACGCTCGTCATGCTGGAGGCCGTCCGCGACCACCGTGCCGCGACCGGCCGCCAGGTCGGCGTGAAACCGGCGGGCGGCATCAGGACGACCAAGGACGCCATCAAGTACCTGGTGCTGGTCAACGAAACCGCCGGGCCCGACTGGCTCTCGCCGGACTGGTTCCGGCTCGGCGCCTCCAGCGTCCTCAACGACCTGCTGATGCAGCGCCGCAAGCTCGCCACCGGCGCCTACCCCGGCCCCGACTACTTCACGCTGGACTGATCATGGTTTTCGAGTACGCGCCCGCGCCCGAGTCGGCCGCGATCGTCGACGTCCGGCCGTCCTACGGGCTGTTCGTCGGCGGGGAGTTCGTCGACGGGCACGGCGAGCCGTTCAAGTCCGTCAACCCCGCCGACGAGACCGTGCTGGCCGAGATCGCCCGCGCCGACGAGGGCGACATCGACCACGGCGTCGCCGCCGCGCGCACCGCGTTCGAGAAGGTGTGGGGGCCGATGCCCGGCGCCGAGCGCGCCAAGTACCTGTACCGGATCGCGCGGATCGTGCAGGAGCGGTCGCGGGAGCTGGCCGTGCTGGAGTCGATCGACAACGGCAAGCCGATCCGGGAGTCGCGCGACGTGGACGTGCCGCTCGTCGCGGCGCACTTCTTCTACTACGCCGGGTGGGCCGACAAGCTCGGCCACGCCGGGTTCGGGCCCGACCCGCGCCCGCTCGGCGTCGCGGGGCAGATCATCCCGTGGAACTTCCCGCTGCTGATGCTGGCCTGGAAGATCGCCCCCGCGCTGGCCTGCGGCAACACGGTCGTGCTCAAGCCCGCCGAGACGACGCCGCTCACCGCCCTGCTGTTCGCCGAGATCTGCCAGCAGGCCGATCTGCCGCCCGGCGTCGTGAACATCGTCACCGGCGCGGGCGACACGGGCCGCGCGCTCGCCGAGCACCCGGGGGTCGACAAGGTCGCCTTCACCGGGTCCACCGAGGTCGGACGGCAGATCGCCCGGTCGGCGGCGGGTACCGCCAAGCGGCTCACGCTGGAGCTGGGCGGGAAGGCCGCCAACATCGTGTTCGACGACGCGGCGCTCGACCAGGCCGTCGAGGGCGTCGTGAACGGGATCTTCTTCAACCAGGGGCACGTGTGCTGCGCCGGGTCGCGGCTGCTTGTCCAGGAGTCGGTCGCGGACGAGCTGCTGGAGCGGCTCAGGGCCCGCATGGCCACGCTGCGCGTCGGCGACCCGCTCGACAAGAACACCGACGTCGGCGCGATCAACTCCGCCGCGCAGCTCGCCCGGATCAGGGAGCTGGCCGACGCGGGGGAGGCCGAGGGCGCGGAGCGCTGGTCGCCGCCCTGCGAGCTGCCCCCGCAGGGGTTCTGGTTCGCGCCGACGGTGTTCACCGGCGTCGCGCAGTCGCACCGGATCGCGCGGGAGGAGATCTTCGGGCCCGTGCTGTCGGTGCTGACGTTCCGCACGCCGGAGGAGGCCGTCACCAAGGCCAACAACACCCCCTACGGGCTGTCGGCCGGGATCTGGTCGGAGAAGGGCTCCCGCGTCCTCTGGACGGCGCAGCGGCTGCGCGCCGGGGTCGTGTGGGCCAACACCTTCAACAAGTTCGACCCGGCCTCCCCGTTCGGCGGCTACAAGGAATCGGGGTTCGGCCGCGAGGGCGGACGCCACGGACTGGAGGGCTACCTCGATGCCTGACCGGCTCAGCGTCCGCAAGACCTACAAGCTCTACATCGGCGGCGCGTTCCCGCGCTCGGAGTCGGGCCGCTCGTACCCGGTGAGCGACCCCAAGGGGAACTTCGTGGCGAACGCGTCGCAGGCGTCCCGCAAGGACGTGCGGGACGCCGTCGTCGCCGCGCGCAAGGCGTTCGGCGGCTGGTCGGCGCGGACGGCCTACAACCGCGCCCAGATCCTCTACCGCGTCGCCGAGATGCTGGAGGGGCGCCGCGCCCAGTTCGTCGACGAGCTGCGCCAGGCCGGGCTGGGCAGGTCCCAGGCCGCCGCCGAGACGGACGCCGCCGTCGACCGCTGGGTCTGGTACGCGGGGTGGGCCGACAAGCTCGCCGCCGTCACCGGCTCCGCCAACCCCGTCTCCGGGCCCTTCTTCAACTTCTCCACGCCGGAGCCGACGGGCGTCGTCGCGGTCGTCGCGCCGGACTCGCCGCTGCTCGGGCTCGTCTCGACGGTCGCGCCCGCGATCGTGTCCGGCAACACGGCCGTCGTGGTCGCCTCCGAGCCCGCGCCGCTCGCGGCGGTCACGCTCGCCGAGGTGCTGGCCACCTCCGACCTGCCGGGCGGCGTCGTCAACATCCTGACCGGACGCCGCGCCGAACTGGCGCCCTGGCTCGCGTCCCATATGGACGTCAACGCGATCGACCTCACCGGCGTGGACGACGAGCACGTGCAGGGGCTCCAGCAGGCGGCGGCGGAGAACCTCAAGCGCGTGCTGCGCACCGCGTCCGACGGCTGGGCCGCCGCCCCCGGAACCGAGCGCATGACCGCGTTTCTGGAGGTCAAGACCGTGTGGCATCCCATGGGGATCTGACCGCCGATTGGACGTTGACATTGCGGCGGGTGTGTAGAGCGTCACGAAGTGTGGAATAGATCTCCCCGTAACTGATCATCACTGGGGGGAGATCAGTGCCTACCAAGACCGCATCGCGCACGACGTCGAGCCGAGGTACGGCTAGTCGTGCGAAGAGCACATCAGCGAACAAGTCCACGGCCGCCAAGAAACCGGCCGCCAAGCGGACGACGGCCGCCAGGTCGTCGGCCTCGCGGACCACCGCGAGCCGCTCGACGGCGCGCAAGCCCGCCGCCAAGCGGACGAGCGCCGCGTCGAGCCGCACGTCCTCGACGGCGGCGACACGGGTCACCAAGGCCGCGAGCCAGGCCAAGGCCGCCGCGACGCAGATGAAGTCGGTGGCGACCAAGGCGTCCACGTCGGCCAAGGCCATGACCGCCATGACCAAGGCGATGACGACCGCGACCAAGGCGATGACCGACGCCGCCAAGGCGATGGACTCGGCGGCCAAGGTCATCACGACCACGGCCAAGTCGACCACGCGGGCGGGCGGCACGAGGTCCACGAGGTCCACGAGGTCCGCGACCTCGAAGTCGACGGGCGGCAGAAGCTCGACGGCGAAGTCGGGGACCTCGCGCGGCTCGTCCAGGACGTCGGCCGCGAGCCGGTCCCGCTCGACGGCGACCAGCCGGGTCGGCACGTCGAGGTCGACGGCCGCGCGCAAGCCGGCCGCGTCGCGGGCGAAGACGTCCACGGCGCGCAAGACGACCGCGGCGGCCAAGCCGAAGTCGTCCGGCACCAAGGCGACGTCGCGCGCGACCACGAGCCGGTCGCGGACGGCGGCGGCCCGCTCGGGCACGTCCCGGGCGAGCACCGCGTCCGCGCGGACGAGCGCCGCCAAGCCGAGGGCCACGGCGCGCCGGACACCGGCCCGCCGCACGGCGTCGTCCGCGACGGCCGCGTCCGCGACGGCCCCGGCCTCCGAACCGAAGCCGAGCCCGGGGTCGCTCCAGCACTCGACGAGCAGCGACGGCGGGTTCCTGTCCGGCCTGACCAGCGCCGCCGACCGGAGCCGCTGAGCGGAGCCCCCGCCCCGGCCCCCGCACCGGGGGATCGCGGGACGGGGCTCTGCCGGAGTCCGGCCACGCATGAGGAGTCCGGCTACGCACAGGGGGAGCCCGATGGACGAGAAGGAGATCCTGGAGCGCATCACCGAGTACGTCGGCGAGGAGCAGCGGCTCCGCGACCGCTACCAGCACGACGAGCTGGGGCGCGAGGAGGAGCACGCGCGGCTGGAGCGGCTGGAGGTCGCCCTCGACCAGTGCTGGGACCTGCTGCGCCGCCGCCGCGCGCGGCTGGAGGCGGGGCTGGACCCGAGCATCGAGGACGCCGGTCCCCGGCCGCCCGACGAGGTCGAAGGCTATCTACAGTGACGGGCCGGCTCCCGTGACCGCTGGACGGCGGTTGCGCTTCGGCCTGTCCCTCACGCCCGACGCGTCCCGCCCGCTGCTGCGGATCGCGCAGGACGCGGACCGGTACGGGCTCGACCTCCTCGGGATCGGCGACCAGCCGTACCGGCGCGGCACCGCCGACGCGCCCGCGCTGATGGCGGCCGTACTGGCGACCACGTCACGGATCCGGGTGCTCCCGGCGGTGGCGTGCCTGCCGCTGCGCCCGCCCGCCGCGCTCGCCAAGGCCGTCGCCACGATGGACCGCACCAGCGGCGGCCGCGTCCTGCTCGGCCTCGGCGCCGGACGGCACTGGGACGGCATCGAGGCCTACGGCGGCGCGCGGCTGCCCGCGGCCGCCGCCCGGCGCGCGCTGGAGGAGGCCGTCCAGGTCATCCGGCTGCACTGGAGCGACCAGCGGGGCCTCCGGTTCCAGGGCGAGCACTACCGGTTCGCCGCCGGGCAGTCCGGGCCCGCGCCGGAGAACCCGATCCCGATCTGGCTCGGCGTCACCGGGCCGCACGGCATCGCGCTCGCCGGACGCGTCGCCGACGGCTGGATCGCGCCGTCCTCGCTCGTCCCGCCCAAACGGCTCGCGGACGGGCGGCGCCGCCTCGACGACGCCGCTGCCGCCGCGGGCCGCGACCCCGCCGAGATCCGGCGCGTCTACGTCCTGGAGGGGACGATCGCGGTCCGCGAGTCCCGGGGCTTCCTGCACGGCCCGGCCCGCCAGTGGGTGTACGAGCTGACCGAGCTCGCCGTCGGGCACGGCGTGGACGCGTTCCTGTTCGGCGGCGACCCCGACCAGCTCGCGCCGTTCGCGCTGGAGATCGTCCCGGCCGTCCGGGAGAAGGTCGCGCGGGAGCGGACGGCGACGGCCGCCCCCGCACACCGCTGACCCGCGCGCGGCCCGCGACGGCGCTACATGCGCTCCGGGGTCGGGACGCCGAGCAGGTCGAGCCCGGCGACCATCGTGCGCAGCGTCGCCGCGCACAGCGCCAGCCGGGACGCCCTGGTCTGCTCGTCGGGCGCCTTCAGCACCGGGCAGTTCTCGAAGAACCCGGTGTAGGCCTGGGCCAGCTCGAACAGGTAGCCCGCGAGCCGGTGCGGCTCGCAGGTCTCGCCCGCCTGCGCGACGACCGCCGCGAAGTCCAGCAGCTTCAGCGCCAGCGCCCGCTCGGCCTCGTGCCCGATCACGATCGGGCCCGTCGCCGACTCGGGGTCGACGCCGCCCTTCCGGAAGATCGACCGGATCCGCACCGTCGCGTACTGGAGGTAGGGCCCGGTCTTGCCGTGGAAGGAGATCATCCGGTCGAAGTCGAAGACGTACTCGCTGTCGAGCGCCACCGACAGGTCGGCGTACTTGACCGCGCCGACCCCGACCGCCTCGACGATCGCGGCGCGGGTCGCCGCGTCGAACGACTCGTCGTGCGGGATCTCGTCGAAGGCCGCGCCCGCCCGCTCGACGGCCTCGTCGACCAGCTCCGACAGCTTGACGGTGCCGCCCGCCCGGGTCCGCAGGATCTTGCCGTCGGTGCCGAGGACGTTGCCGATCTGCGCGTGCACGGCCGCGACGTCGTCGCCGAGCCAGCCCGCCATGCGCGCGACCGCGAACACCATCTGGAAGTGCAGCGACTGCGGCGCGCCGACGACGTAGACCATCCGGTCGACGTGCTCGGTGTCGACCCGGTACCGGATGGTCGCGAGGTCGGTCGTGGAGTAGTTGTAGCCGCCGTCGCGCTTGCGGATGATCACCGGGAGCGGCTCGCCCTCCCGGCCGGTGAACCCGGGTGGGAACGCGCACAGCGCACCGTCGCTGACGACCGCGATGCCCTTGTCCTCAAGCTCGGCGACCGTCGGGGCGAGCAGGTCGTTGTAGAAGCTCTCGCCCTTGATGTCGTCGTCGGTGAGCGTGACGCCGAGCCGTCCGTAGACCTGGTTGAAGTACCGCTTGGAGACCTCCACGAGGATCCGCCACAGCCGCAGCGTCTCGGGGTCGCCCGCCTGGAGCGCGACGACCCGCGCCCGCGACCGGTCGGCGAACGCGGGGTCCGCCTCGAACTTGCCCCGCGCCGCCTGGTAGAACGCGGTCAGGTCGCTGACGGAGGAGTCGTCCCGCGCGGCGGCGTCCTCGCCGAGGTCGAGCAGGTGCTCGATCAGCATGCCGAACGGGGTGCCCCAGTCGCCGACGTGGTTGTCGCGGACCACCTCGTGCCCGAGGAAGGCGAGGATCCGGGCGATCGCGTCGCCGACGATCGTGGTCCGCAGGTGCCCGACGTGCATCTCCTTGGCCACGTTGGGCGAGGAGTACTCCACGACGATCTTCTGCGGCTTGTCCGCGGGGGGGACGCCGAGCCGCTCGTCCTCCAGCGCCCGCTGCGTCCGCGCGGCGATCCAGCCGTCGCTGAGCGTCAGGTTGATGAACCCGGGGCCGCTGACCTGGACCTCGGAGATCACGTCCGCGGTGTCGAGGTTCGCGACGATCTCCTCGGCGACCTCTCGCGGCGCGCGGCCCAGCTTCTTGGCCAGCGGCAGCGCCACGTTGGCCTGAAGGTCGGCGAACTGCGACGGCCGGATGACCGGGTCGGCGTCCGCGTACGACGGTCCGAAGGCGGCGCTGAGCGCGGCCTGGACCCGGGCGGCGAGTACGAGTTGCGGAACGGACATGCCCCAAGGTTATCGGCGCGACCCCGGCAGCCTGGAACGCATTTCGTCATTCACCCGAACGCCGCTGCTCGGACGCGGCCTCCCCGTCCGCGGCGCCGGGGGAGGGCTCCTCGGCGGCGCCCCCGTCCTGCGACGGCTCGGCCGGGGGGACGGTGGGGTTCTCGCCGGTGTCGCGCTCGCCGTGCGTCCAGCGCCCGAAGCGGGACGTGCGGGTCGCGGCGACCTGCTCGCGGATGCGCTCGACGATGTGCCCGGCCGCGAGCCGGTGCGCCAGCTCGCACGCCGAGGTGATCGCGCGGGCGCGCGACCCGCCGTGCGCGATCACCACGGTCCCGTTCAGGCCGAGCAGGACGCCGCCGCCGTAGCTGTCGGGGTCGAGCCGGTCGCGCAGTTCCTGGAGCCTGCGCCGCTGGAGCAGCGCGCCCATCCGCGCGGCCGGGGACGCGGTCATCGCGGCGCGGATCTCGGTGAACGCCGTCCGGATCGTGCCCTCCATCGTCTTCAGCGCGACGTTGCCGGTGAAGCCGTCGGTCACGATCACCTCGACCTCGCCGGCCAGCAGGTCGTGCCCCTCCACGTTCCCGGCGAACTCGACGCCGTGGTGGCCGCCCGCGAGCAGCTCGTGCGCCCGCCGGGTGACCTTGTCGCCCTTGCCGGGCTCGACGCCGATCGTCAGCAGCCCGACCCGGGGCCGCTCCACCTCCAGCAGGATCCGCGCGTAGGCGGTGCCGAGTGCCGCGAACTGCACGAGGCCCTCGGGCTTGACGTCCACGGTGGCGCCCGCGTCCAGCAGGATCGTCGGGCGCGGACGGGTCGGCAGCGTCACCGCGATCGCGGGCCGCAGCACGCCCTGCTGGCCCTTCAGCCGCAGCCGCGCGGTCGCCACGACCCCGGCGGTGCTGCCCGCCGACACCAGCGCCGACGCCCGGCCCTGCTTGATCAGGTGGCAGGCGATCGCGACCGACGAGCGGGGCTTGCGGCGGCTGGCGAGCGCGCCCTCGCCCATGTCGAGCGCCTCGTCGGCGTGCACGATCGGGATCTGCCCGGTGAAGCCGTGCCGCTCCAGCTCGCGGCGGATGCCCGGTGCCTGCCCCACCAGCACCAGCCGGACGCCGTGCGCGCGGACGGCCTCGACCGCCCCCGCGATGATCTCGCCGGGGGCGTGGTCGCCGCCCATCGTGTCGACCGCGACGGGCAGCGGCCTGACCGCCTCCCGGCGGGCCGCCTGCGGGCGCGACGGCCCGCCCTTGCCGGTCATGGCCGCTCCAGGAGGGTGAAAGGACGTGATGTGCCGCAAGAACGCAGCTCATCGAATCGTAGGACGTCCCGGCACCCGGCCTGCCAACAACCGCGGTGTCCGCGGCCCGGCGGTGGTGAACGGCGCTGGTGGCCGACGCCGCCGACCGACGCTGGTGGCCGACGCTGTGTCAGCCGGACTCGTGCGCGCAGTCGGCGCCCAGGCACGGCGCGTTCTGCACCACCGGCCTGCCGCCCACGAGGATCGTGTAGTACGCCTTGCCGTTGCCGCTGTCACCGCTGCCGAGCACCCGCACGTCCTTCGCGTCGGTGGTGGTGCCGGTGCAGGCCGCGCGCAGCCGGTGCTTCGTCCAGCCGGGCAGGTCCCCGCACTTCAGCGGGGACCGCAGCGTGACGCCGCGCGACTGGAGCTCGGCGGCGGCCGTCGCGGGCAGCGCCTCGCGCAGCGCCGCCTGCGTCTTGTACTTCAGCTCGGCCCCGCTGGTGAGCACCAGGTAGGCGATGCCCGCGCCCACCAGGGCGAGCACGAGCAGCGCGGCCGGGCCCAGCGTCAGGACTCTCTTGCGACTGATCTCCACACGCAGTAAGTCACCCTGGGTGTGGGGTGATATGCACAGAGTGCCGATCTTTTCCCCCGATCATGCGATCTCATGGGGATCGGTCGCAGCCGTCGCCGAGGCAGTGCTGGTTCAGCACCTGCCGCCCGGCGACGGTGATGACGTAGGTCTCGCGCGGGCGGGCGGTGTCGGCGTCCGCCGCCACGCCCGTCACCGCCACCGGCTCACCCGTGCTGGTCTTGGCCGTGCACGCGACGTGCACCACCGAGGAGCCCGAGTCGCGCGTCTCGCAGTGCGGACGCGCCTTCAGCTCGATCCCGCGGTCCCGGAGCTCGGTGGCGACGCCGTCGGTGACGGCGTTGTTGTACGAGCCGTCCGAGATGCGCTGCATGACCTTGCAGCCGGGCAGGGCCAGCGCCGCCGCCAGCACCAGCACAGCGACCAGCAGCAGCCGCCTCACCCCGGCGCTCACCCCGCGGCCTCCGCCGGGTGCCCCAGCACGGTCGCGACGGCGTCGGCGACCGCGTCGGGGCGGTCGAGCTGCACCATGTGGCGCGCGTCCGGCAGCTCGACCTGGCTCCCGTGCGGGCTCATCCCGGCGAGCCGGCGATGCCCCTCCGCCCACTTCCGGGCCTCGTCGCCGCCGACGTCGCCGAGCGCGGTCAGCACGACCAGCGGGACGGGCGGGAACGGCCGCCGCTTCCGCACGTCCTCCAGGTCGGCGGCCATCTCCCGGTAGGCGGCCTCCTCCGCCACCACCGTGCCGAGGACGGTCCCGCGCCCGTAGACCGAGCGGACGACCTCGGCCGGGACCGGCTCGTCCCGGACGCTGGTGCGCTTCAGGACGAGCCGCCGCCCCAGCGGCCCGACGATCCGGGAGAGCCGCGTCACACCGAGCAGCGCGCCCGCCGCGGTCGCGACCGGCGTCACCAGCGGCGAGAACCGCACCGGGACGCGGGGGTCGTGCTCGCAGCTCGGATCGACGAGCACCAGCCCCTGGACGAGCTCCGGCCGCAGCCGGGCCAGCGCCTCGGCGTGGAAGGCGGCCATCGAGTGGGCGACCAGCGTCACCGGCCGCCCGGCCCGCTCGGCGAGCGCCGCGAGCACGCCGGTGTCGCGGCGCAGCGACGGCGGCGCCTGCGCGGCCGGGCTCAGCCCGAGCCCGGGCCGGTCGAAGACGATCACCCGGTGCCGGTCGCGGAGCAGGTCGGTGCTGGGCCGCCAGTCGAACCAGGCCCCGCCGAGCCCGGAGCCGACCAGCAGCGGCGGGCCGCCGGGCGGGCCCTCCTCCACCACGTGCACCTGCTCGCGCCCGGCGTAGACGATCTCGGTCACAGCACCGTCTTCTCTCGTTCGGACGCGGCGGACGAGGCGGCGCGCGCCGCGTCCCGCCGGTCGGTGTACAGGGCCCAGGCGATGGTGAGCAGGCCCAGGCACAGGATGCTGATCTGGATGCGCTGGATGATCCCGAGCCACTGCCCGAGGTACATCGCCAGCAGCGTGCCCAGCGCGAACACGGCCTCGGCGAGCGCGAGCGGCCAGCCCCAGCGGGCGAGGGCGGGCCACCAGCCGTAGCGGCGGGCGGCCATCGACAGCGTGAACAGCGCGACCACCCCGCAGATGATCACAGCGCCGCTCGTCACCGAGTGGAACTCGTGCGAGAACGACACGTTCTCCGAACGCTCCTTGAGCGCGCACCACGTCTGGAGGCTGGGCGCGCAGTCGAGCGGGAACGCCGCGTCGCCGATCGCGCACACGCCGAACAGCCCGAGGAACGCCCAGCCGGTCGTGGCGAGCCTCGGGCCGCGCAGCTTGCGCAGCGCCCCGATCGACACCATGATCGTCAGTATTCCGGTGACGAGGTCGCCGCCGCCGTAGACCAGGTGGAAGGGCTGGTCGGACGCCGAGAGTTCGCTCACATAGCCGTTCACGCCGTCCAGCTTCGGGCTGAGCAGGTGCTCCAGCAGGAACGTCCCGTAGGAGACGGCGGCGATCACGGCGAGGACGATCACCCACAGCGGGACGGTTCCGGGGCCGCGGCCGCCGGCCCCGCCGTCGCGACTGTCGGCGTGACCGTCGGCGTGGCCCTCAGCCTGACTGCCAGCGTCCATCCAGCCCCCTCGCGCCGCCTGGTTCCGCCCCTACACCAGTAAATCCGAAACATCGCAGGGACTGTGACCCGAGGCAAGCTTTCCGGAGTATCCCCTGGACGTGGCCCCGCCACAGCCGTACCAGGACCGACAAGTGAACATGGCGCGATCCCGGGCCGTGAGGTTGACGTCCCGTAGTCGTTGAACAACCGGCGGGCCGTCCACGATGATGTCGAGGCGATTTGTCGGGATCGTCGTGACCAGCTTCTTCGTACTCTGGAGGGGGTATCAACTCGTAATGAACCGCCCCAAAATAGACCTAAGGGGGTGTCCATCGGTCCTGAGCTCACCGTCCGTGACGACACGCCCCGGGGTGCGTCTTCCCCCGCTGACTTCAAGGAGTACCAACACGTGACACTGGTGAACGACGCGGCTCCCGCAGTGCGATCCACAGGTCGCAAGTTCCGCGCCTTCACGGCGAAGCACCTCGACGAGCTCACCGCTCGCGCGGGGCTGTCGCCCGCACAGCGGCTCGCGACCCGGGCGGTGGCCACGGTCCTGCCGTTCCGGACCAACTCCTACGTCATCGATGAGCTCATCGACTGGTCGGCCGCGCCCGACGACCCGATGTACCGGCTGGTCTTCCCGCAGGAGGACATGCTGCCCGCCGAGGACGTCGCCCACCTGTCCGACCTGCTGCGCCGGGAGGCCCCGAAGGCCGAGGTCGAGGCAGCCGCGCACGCGGTGCGGATGCGGCTCAACCCCCATCCGGCCGGGCAGCTGGAGCTCAACGTCCCGAGCTTCGGGGACGGCAAGATCCCCGGGATGCAGCACAAGTACGACGAGACCGTCCTGTACTTCCCCAAGCAGGGCCAGACCTGCCACGCCTACTGCACCTACTGCTTCCGCTGGGCGCAGTTCGTCGGCGAGGCCGACCTGAAGATGGCCGGCGACGACGTCACGGCGCTGCGCGACTACCTGGTCTCGCATCCCGAGGTGACGAGCGTGCTGTTCACCGGCGGCGACGCCATGATCATGGGCGAGCCGGTGCTGCGCCGCTACATCGAGCCGCTGCTGGACCTGGAGCAGCTCGAATCGATCCGGATCGGCACCAAGTCACTCGCGTACTGGCCGCAGAAGTTCGTCACCGACCCCGACGCCGACGACATGCTGCGGCTGTTCGAGCAGGTCGTCGAGTCGGGCAAGAACCTCGCGTTCATGGCCCACTTCACCCATCCGCGCGAGCTGGAACCGCTGATGGTCGCCGAGGCGTGCCGCCGCATCCGCGACACCGGCGCGGTCATCCGCACCCAGGCCCCCCTGATCCGGACGATCAACGACGATCCCGGGGTCTGGGAGAGCATGTGGCGAACGCAGACCCGCATGGGCCTCGTGCCCTACTACCTGTTCGTGGAGCGCGACACAGGCCCGCAGGACTACTTCGCCGTGCCGCTCGCCCGCGCCTACGAGATCTACCGGGACGCCTACAAGAACATCTCGGGGCTGGCCCGCACCGTCCGGGGCCCGTCCATGTCCGCCACGCCCGGCAAGGTCTGCGTGGACGGCGTCGTCGACCTGTTCGGCGAGAAGGTGTTCGCGCTGCACTTCATCCAGGCGCGCGACTCCGAACTGGTCGGCAAGCCGTTCTTCGCCCAGTACGACCCGAACGCCGTCTGGCTGGACGACCTGAAACCCGCGTTCGCCGACCGCTTCCCGTTCGAGCAGTGACGTCCGTGGCGTGTTCGCCTCCCCACGGCGGACACGCCACCCGACACGTCAGGTCCTAGACGCCGTACTCCGGGACGATCACCGCGCGCGCGAGCGTGTGCGCGGTGATGTTGAAGCCCACGGCGGCGGGGGAGGTGTCGGAGTCGATGCCGAGCGACTCCACGTCCAGCGCGTGGACGGTGAACACGTAGCGGTGCGGGTCGCCGGGCGGCGGGGCGGCCCCGCCGAACTCCTTGGTGCCGTAGTCGTTGCGGGCCTGGACGCCGACCGTGGAGTCCCCCGCCCCCGCGCCCGCGGGCAGTTCGGTGACGTCCGCGGGGATGTCGAACAGCGACCAGTGCCAGAAGCCGCTGCCGGTGGGCGCGTCGGGGTCGAAGCAGGTCACCGCGAAGCTCTTGGTCTCGGGCGGGAAGCCCGTCCAGCGCAGGTGCGGGGAGGTGTTCCCGCCGGCGTAGACCTGCGCGTCGGAAAGGCGCTCCCCGTCGGCCACGTCGTCGCTGGCGACGGTGAACGACGGGACCTCGGGCAGGAACTCGTGCGGCAGCGGCGGCCTCGCGGCCATGGGTGACCTCCTTGTCGGCGGGACGGCGCGCCGCCCCGGCTGGCTGGCGTGGTTTCAGCGGCCGAGTCTATTCACGCCGCCGCACCGTCCCGGCCCGGGGGGCGGGACGTGATCGCCCTACTTGCCGGTGGCGGCGGTGTAGGCGGCGATGACCTCGGCCGGGTCGCCGTCCATGTGCATGCGGCCCTCGTCGATCCAGATGACGCGGTCGCAGGTCTCCTTGACCACGTCGAGCTGGTGGGCGACCAGGAACACCGCGCCCGCCTCGCGGCGCAGCTCCTCGATCCGGCGCTTGCTCTTGACCTTGAACTTGGCGTCGCCGGTGGCGAGCGCCTCGTCGATCAGCAGCACGTCGTGGGTCTTGGCGGCGGCGATCGCGAACCGGAGCCGGGCGCCCATGCCGGAGGAGTACGTCCGCATGGGGTACTGGATGAAGCCCTCCTTGAGCCCGGCGAAGTCGACGATCTCCTTGTACTTGGCGCGGGTCTCCTGCGGGGACATGCCCATCGCCAGGCAGCCGAGCACGATGTTGCGCTCGCCGGTGAGGTCCTTCATCAGGGCGGCGTTGACGCCGAGCAGCGAGGGCTGGCCGTCGGTGTAGACGCCGCCGCTGTGCGGGGGCAGCAGCCCGGCGATCGCCTTCAGCAGCGTGGACTTGCCGGACCCGTTGGTGCCGATGATCCCGACGGCCTCGCCGCGGTAGACCACGAACGACAGGCCCTTGATCGCGTGCACCTCGGTCATCGAGGGACGGCTCTCGCGCTTCAGGACGCGGGAGAACGCGCTGGCCGCGTTGCCCTTGCCGCCCGCGCCGAACACCCGGTAGATGATGTGCAGGTCGTCCACCACCACGATCGGCTCGCGGTTCGGGTCGATCCGGACGGCATCGCGGACCTTCGTGTCAGCCACGGCCGTAACGCTCCTCGGCACGGTAGAAGAACAGGAACCCGCCGACCAGCACGATCCCGGCCCAGGCGACGGCGTAGAGCCACAGCTGGGACGTCGAGACGAGGTCCTGCTTCTCGACGTAGCCGCGGTACTCGCCGAGCAGCGCGTTGCGGCTCAGCTCCGTGTAGACGTAGCCGGGGTTGGCCTTCAGCAGCTCGGCGGCCCACTGGTGGTGGTCGAGCTTGGACCCGGGCTTCATCAGCGACGGCAGGCTGAAGATCACGCCGGACAGGTACAGCCACGTCCGCATGACGAACGGCAGCAGCTGCGTGATGTCCCGGTTGAACGCGCCGATCCGCGCCACGACCAGGCTCGCGCCGACGTTGAACATCAGCTGGAGGACCAGGACGGGCAGGAACAGCGTCATGTGGAGGGTGATCGGCTCGCCGAACCCCACCACGATCGCGAGCAGCACCACCAGCGACAGCAGCAGCTGCTGGAGCTCCACGACCGCGATCGCCAGCGGCAGCGTCGCGCGCGGGAAGTGCAGCGCGCGGATCAGCGACAGGTTGTCGCCGACCGACTTGGAGCCGGAGGTGATCGAGCGCTGCGTGAACCCGAACATGAACACGCCCGTCACCAGGAACGGAAGGTAGTCGGGAATGGCGCCGCGACCGCTCAGCAGCACACCGAAGATCAGGAAGTACACCGCGACGTTCAGCACCGGCGTCAGCAGCTGCCACAGCTGGCCGAGTCGCGATTCGGTGTACATGGAGATGTTCTTGGCCGACGCGAAAGCCCAGATGAAGTTGCGCCGGGCCCACACCTCTTGGAGGTACTTGCGCAGCGGGGGGCGCGCCGCGCTCTGCTTCAGCCCATACCGTGCGGCGTAGGCGGCCAGCGTGTCGTTCACGTGAGGAGGCTCCGCGATCGTGCCGACCGACTCGCCACCCAGGGAACCGAGCCGTTCCGGGTGACTCATGCCGGGAAGCCTATTGCAGCCGACGATGTGTGAGCGACGTTCGCCCGCATGTGACCCCCGATTTGAGATCTTTACGGAATCATGTCGTCTACACGGGGGATACCCCCGTCATGCGCGTCAACCATCGTGGGTCCCCCCGTCGGTCACCGTCCGTGTCGATCGGGCGGGTGCCGCCCGGGCCGCGCCGGCGTCCGTCCGCGCGGGTGCTGCTGGACCGCCTCGGACGTGCCGACCGGCAGGCCTTCGACCGGGTGGCGTCCGCGCGGCTGCCCGGGCTGGAGTACGTGCTGCCCCGGCTGTCCCGGCTCGCCGATCACGGAGTGCTGTGGTTCACCACCGCGGGTGTGCTCGGCCTCGGCCGCCGCACCCGGCCGAGGCGCGCGGCGCTGCGCGGGGCGCTCGCGATCGCGGCGGCGAGCCCGGCCGTGAACATCGTCGGCAAGCAGGCGTTCCGCCGCAAACGCCCGGTCGTCGACCTGGTGCCGCCGATCCGGATCCGCTGGAAGCCGCCGACCTCGCACGCGTTCCCGTCCGGGCACTCGGCGTCGGCCGCCGCGTTCGCGACCGGGGTCGCGCTGGAGGCGTCGCCGCTGGTCGCGGCGCCGGTGGCGGTGCTGGCGGCGGCGGTCGCGTTCTCCCGCGTCTACACGGGCGCGCACTATCCGGGCGACGTGCTGGCCGGGGTGGGGATCGGCGTGCTCGCCGGGTTCGGGACGCGGCTGGTGTGGCCCGCCCGCCCTCCGGCGGCGCGCGTGAGCCGCACCGAGAGCGAGCAGGCCCAGGTCAACGAGGACGGGCGGGGGCTCGTCGCGGTCGTCAACCCGGGCTCGGGCGACGGCTCGGCCGGCATCCTGCCCAGCAACGCGGAGCTGGCGGTCTCGCTGCTGGAGCTCGAACTCCCCGCCGCGGAGATCGTCCGGATCGAGCCCGACGAGGACGTCGACAAGGTCTTCGAGCGGGCGGCGGAGCGGGCGTCCGTGCTCGGCGTCGTCGGCGGCGACGGCACGGTCAACGTGGGCGCCAGGGCGGCGCTGAAGCACGACGTCCCGCTCCTGGTCGTCCCGGGCGGGACGTTCAACCACTTTGCCAAGGCGCACGGCGTCAACGACCCCCGGGAGGCGGTCGCCGCCTACCGGAACGGCCAGGTCGGACGGGTGGACGTCGCCTACGTGGCGCCCGCGTCCGCCCCCGACGAGGAGCAGATCTTCCTCAACACCGCGAGCTTCGGCGCCTATACCGAGCTGGTCGACCGCCGGGAGCGGCTGGAGCGGCGGCTCGGCAAGTGGCCCGCGACGGCGGTCGCGGCCGTCCGCACGCTGCGGCACTCCGAGCCGGTCGAGGTGGTCATGGACGGCCGCGAGCACCGCGTCTGGCTGGCGTTCATCGGCAACTGCGCCTACGGGGCGCGCGGCGCCGCGCCGAGCTGGCGGAAGCGGCTCGACGACGGGCGGCTGGACGTCCGCGTGGTCGCCACCGGACGGCGCGTCCCGAGGGTCCGCGCGGTCGTCGCGGTGGTGGTCGGGCACCTGCCCCTGATCCCCGGTTACCGTGCGTGGCGGGCGGGCGGCCTGGAGCTGGCGACTCCGGACGGCGCGCTCCGCCTGGCCCGCGACGGCGAGGTGTCGTCACTCCCCGGAGCCGTCCGCGTCGGCAAGCACCCGAGGGCGCTGCGCGTTCTGCGTTCGGCCGAGGGCTCTTGAGGTTCCCGCAGAATTCAGGCGTCCGTCACCTGGCCCCCGGAGCGGCGGCGGCGGGTTTGCCGCCGCCGCTCCGGGTAAGGACCGACCGAATCACCCCGGACCGAATCGATCCGGACCGTACGACCCGGAACGAATCACCCCCGACCGCTTCGTTGGGAAAGGGCAGCGCTTCATGACGACGACGGGAATCGACCCTGGCGAGCTCGGTGACGACGACCTGTTCCGCGAGCTGAGCAGCCTGTACCAGACGCGCCTGGACGCCCTCAGGCACGCCGCCGACCAGGCGTACGGGGAGCACACCCGCCGGATGAACGAGCTGGAGGCCGAGTACCTGCGCAGGCATCCGGCCCGCGAGATCGACCCCGAGCGCCTGCGCGAGGGCGCCCGCGCCCGCTGACCCCGCCCGGGGTCAGGAGTTCGCCCGCGCGTGCGCCGCGCGGGCGAACTGGTCGTCGAGGCTGCGGGGGAACGGCACCATCCGGTGCATGTCCCGCCAGGGCGCGAACTGCCGGACGGCGTTGAACCCGGCCGCCGTGATGATCCGCGAGACGAGCGGGCCGGGCGGGCACGCGGGGTAGACGTCCAGGTGCTCGATGCCGGGCGGCAGCCGGTCCGGGCGGCGCGGCGAGGCCAGCGTGATCGCCGGGTGCCGATGCTCCAGCCGGGCCATGTCCCGCGCGTAGGAGACGAGGTCCCGGACCTCCGCCTCGGGCCCGCCGTGGACGATCAGCCAGCCCTCCACGTCCACGGGCTCGGCCGGGGGGTCGGTCAGCGTCAGCGGCGCGACCTCGTCGGAGACGGTGCGCAGGTACGCCTCGTGCTCCGCCTCCAAGGGCTCCATCACGTACGTCCGGTGGAAGCGGGGCGGGACGGCGGGCAGCCGCGTCCGGTAGACGTCCCAGCGGAGCCTGCGCGCGAGGTGCGTGACGCGGACGCCCTCCGGGAGCCGCAGCTCGCCTTTCAGACCGGCCGGGAACGCGTCGACGACCAGCTCGTCCGCGGCAAGACCGTCGAGCGAGGCGCGGACCGTCCAGCCGCCGGTGATCCGGGGGTCGGCGGCGTGCGGCGAGTCGGTCACGACCGTGATCTCGCCGTCCCATGCGAGCGTGTGGGCGGCGGCGCGCAGCCGCGTCAGGTGGCCGAGCCCGTCGCCGCGCGCGTAGCAGACGATCAACGGACCTCCTGGAGCACCGCCAGGTATCCGGCGGTCTCCCTGGCCGGGGTGAAGTCGCGGCGGATCCGCTCGGCGCCCGCCGCGCCGAGCCTCGCCAGCTCCCCGGTGCCCGCGCGGGCGGCGCGGTCGATCGCGGCGCGGCAGGCGTGCGCGTCGCCCGCCGGGAACGTGTAGCCGATCGCGTCGTCGGCGACGTCGGCGAGGCCGCCCGCGTCCGAGGCCAGCAGGGGGATGCCGAGCGCCGCCGCCTCCAGCGCCACGTTCGGCATCCCGTCGTAGAAGGACGGCAGCGCCACCAGGTCGCAGCTCGCGTACACGCCGGGCAGGTCGTAGCGTTCGAGGAAGGGCAGGAACGAGTGCGGGACGGTGTCCTTGCGTTCGGCCAGCCACCGCGTGACGACGTCCTCCACCTCGCCGACCAGCAGCAGGTGGAACGCGTCCGAGTGCCCGGACGCGGCGAGCGCGTCCAGGAAGAACCCGACGCCCTTCTTGTTCTTGAGCTGGCCGATGACGCCGATCGTGCGCCGTCCCGGCTCGACGTTGTCGGCGCGCCAGGCGGTGCCGCGCGCCCGCTCGGACGGCAGCACCCGCCACTGCCCGGTGTCCACGCTGTTCGCGACGAACGTGACCGGTGCGTCCGGCGCCAGCGCCGCCACCAGTGGCGCGTGCGAGCGGGCGACGACGCAGACGCGGGCGGAGGAGCGCAGCGCGTCGGCCAGCACCCCGCGCCGCCGCAGCGAGAACACGCCGACGTCGATGTCGTTGCCGCGCAGCAGCGTGATCAGCGGCGCGTCCAGCAGCCGGGCGAGGACGGGCGCCGCGAGCATCGAGTACGTGCCGCCGAACCCGGCGACATGGGTGTAGGCGCGGGTCAGGCCCTCGGCGGTGAGCGTCGTCCAGAGGCGGCGGAGCGCGTGCTCGGGGTCCTCGCCGAGCGGCGCGGTCAGCAGCCGCCCGCCGTTCTCCCGCGTCACCGTCCAGGGGCGGTCGCGCCGCGTGAGGTACGCGATGTCCACCCCGGCTCCGGCGGCCCGCAGCCCCCGCACGATCCGGTCGCAGGACTGCGCCATCCCGCCCTGGCTGGGGGGATAGTGCTCGGTGACCCACAGGACATGCGCCGCGGTTGAATCGTCCGCCATCAGCTGTCCACGAAGCCGGTGTCGTGGCCCGGGTCGAAGTCGCCCTCGCCGTAGGAGTAGCCGTCGCCGGGGTTGAACGCGCCCCGGTCGTACTCGTTGAACGAGGAGTACCAGGCGGGGTCGCTGTAGGCCTGCGAGCTGCGCTCGTAGTAGCGGCGCCGGTACCCGCTCGTCCAGGACGGGTCGTAGGGCTCAGCCTCCCCGCCGTACTCCTGCGCGGACACGCACTCGGGGCAGAGCCCGCCCTGCTGCGCCCCGTGCCGGTCGCAGACCGGCCGCGAGCACTGCGGACAGGACGCGACGGCCGCGCGCCCGCAGTGGGCCAGCACGAAGAACCCGGTCGTGACGGTGCAGGGGATCATGAGGTCCTCCTCGGGGCGGCCGGGGCCGTCCACCGGAACGGCTCGGTCGACAGCAGCAGGACGCCCTCGGTCAGCTCGGCCCCGGTCCGCTCGCCGACGATCTTGGCGTCGGTGCGGATCACCACCCGCTCCCCGCTCTGCTTCACCCGCACCTTGATCCAGCCGGGCGGCGGCGTCGCCGGGCGGTGCACGGCCGCGCCCTTCGGCAGCCGCCGCACCACCCGGACCAGGTGCGTCGAGCGCGTCTTGCGCTTCATCTTGACCTTGCCGCGCGGGTTGCGCTTCTTCACCAGCCGCTTGCGGACGAGCTCGGTGACCGACAGCTCCAGGACGCTGCCGTCGCGCAGCTCCGCGCGCATCCGCAGCCACGGGTCGGTGACCCACGTCTGCTTGATCGACAGGACCGGGCGCCGGGCGGGCACGTCCACGGTGGGCCCGTGCTTGTCCTTGGCGTCGGTGCCGCGCAGATCGGCGGCGACCGACAGCACCCCGCCGGGACGCATGTCCGCCGCCATGATCCGCAGCAGCGGCACCACCACCTCCCGCACCCGCTCGGGCGGCGCCCACTTGCGCCGCCGGACGTGCTCGTGGTGCGCGCCGAGGCTCGCGATCACCGGCTCCCACTCGTCCCGCCGCAGCGAGGCCGTGCAGCCCCGCTCCAGCACGAGCGCCCGGTGCAGCGGATGGAACCGCTCGATGGCAGCGCGCTGCTTACGCCAGAACATGACCGACCCCCTACCGATCCCCGAGCTGATCCGACGCGGTCGTCTCGCGGTACACCTGGGCCAGCAGGGCGCGCGACCGCGCCCAGGTCAGGCCCTCCTCGACCCGCGTCCGGCCCCTCCGGCCCATCGCGGCCGCCTCCTCCGGGTACTCCAGCAGGATCCGGACGGCCCGCGCCAGCTCGGCCGGACGGTCCGCCGGGACGAGCCGCCCGTGCTCCCCGTCGGCCATCAGCTCGCGCACCGCCGGCAGGTCCGAGGCGACGACCGGGACGCCCGCCGCCATCGACTCGATCACCTTCAGCGGCGCGCAGCCCTGGTCGAGGTTGCGCGCGCACCCGGTCAGCGGCGCCGCCGACACCGCCGCGTGCGCGAGCCACGCCGCGACCTCGCGGTGCGGCAGCTCGAACCGCCACTCCGTCCGCGCGGCGACGCCGAGCCGCTCCGCCATCCGCCGCACCGGTTTCGCCCGCCGCTCCGGCACGGACGCGCACACCACCAGCCGCAGGTCCGGCAGGTCGGCGAGCCGCGCGAACGCGCGCATCAGCACGTCCAGGCCCTGCCACGGCTGGAGGGCGCCCACGTAGACGATGTACCGCTCGGGCGCGTCCGGGGGTTTCGCGGACGGCTCGGGCACCTCGGCGCCGTTCGGCACGAGCCGGATCCTCGCCTCGGGCACGCCGAGCCCGCGCACGGCCGCGCCGATGATCCGCGACGGGACCACGACCGCGTCGCTGCGGCCCAGGCAGTACCGCTCCAGCTCGCGGACCTTGCCGAGCGTCTCCCGCGACGCCCACGGCCAGGTGTGCGCCATCTCGATCGACGGGAGCCCGTTGACCTCGTAGACGACGCGGTGGCGGCGCCCGTCCGCGACGGCGGGCAGCGCGCTCCACGGGTCCCGCACGTGGCAGACCTCCAGCGTCTCCCGGTGCGGCTCCAGATGGTCCGCGACCCACGCCGAGTACGCCTCGGCCCGGTCGATGAGGTTCGGGACCGCCGCGTCGAACCGCGCGATCTCCCGGCTCCCCTCCCGCTGGTAGCGCGGCAGGGCGGGATCGCCGAGGACGCCGAGCAGCCCGCCGCCGAAACAGCCGAACAGCTCCTCGGCCATCTGCGCGATGTGCACCGCCGAGCCCTTGCTCGACGGGAAGCGGTCGAACGCGAAGTACGCCGCGCGGTGCCTCACACCCGCACCTCCTGCGCCCGCTTCGGCTGGGGCTGCTGCGCCCGCAGCGCCCGGTGCCAGGCGATCTGGTCGGCGAGCCCCTCGGCCAGGCCGGTGCGGGCCGTCCAGCCGAGCAGCCGCGCCGCCCGGCCGGGATCGGCCCAGGTGCGCGCCGCGTCCCCGGCCACCGGCGCCTTCCGCCGGATCTCCGGCCGCACCCCGAGCACCCCGGTCAGCATCCCGATCGCCGACCGCACCGCGACGGCCTCGGGATGCCCGACGTTCACCGCGATCCCCGGCGGCAGGTCGGCCCCGGCCGCCGCGAGCGTCGCCGCGACCACGTCGGCCACGTGCGTGAACGACCGCGACCGGCGGCCGTCGCCGAACACCGGCAGCGGGCGGCCGTCCAGCGCCGCCTCCACGAACCGGTGGAAGGCCATGTCGGGCCGCTGCCGGGGTCCGTACACCGAGAAGTACCTGAGCAGGACGGTCCGCAGCCCGTCCCGCGCCGCGAGCCCCGCGAGCCGCTCGACCTCCACCTTGCTCACCGCGTACGGGCTCGCCGGGTGCAGCGGGTCGTCCTCGCGGTTGGGCCGGTGCCCGGCCGACCCGTACACCGACGAGCTCGACGCCACGATCACCAGCGGCCGCGCCCGCCGGTTGGCGCAGGCGGCCAGCAAACGCCCGGTCGCGAGGACGTTGTCGCGCTCGGCGGCGGCCCGTCCGGCGCCCCACGAGCTGCGCACCCCGGGCCGCCCCGCCAGATGGACGACGACGTCGGCGGCGGCCAGCCGCTCCAGCCCGTCCGCCGCGAGATCGGCCTCCAGGCCGGTGACCCCGGGACGCGCGGTGACCTGCTCCCACGTCCGCCGGGCGAGGTCGGGCGCGGGCGAGCGGACGAGCGCGTCCACGGCGAGCACCTCGTGCCCCGCGTCCGCGAACGCCTCCGCCACATGGCTGCCGACGAACCCCGCAGCCCCCGTCACCACGACCCGCACCCGGGCACCCTACACATCCCACGCAACCCTTGAATACCCGCAGATCAGGCCCAATCCAGCGAGGGACGTCCTTACCGACCGTCCGCACCCGTGCGCCGTGCGTCAGTCAACGGGGACGGGCCACCCGCGCCTCGGTCCAGACCGGATCGGGGGACTCGTAGACGGAGCCGTCGGCGCCGAAGACCAGGAACCGGTCGAAGGAGCGGGCGAACCAGCGGTCGTGAGTCACCGCGACGACGGTGCCCTCGTAGGACTCCAGGCCCTCCTGGAGGGCTTCGGCGCTGGCCAGGTCCAGGTTGTCGGTGGGCTCGTCCAGCAGGAGGAGGGTGGCACCGCCCAGCTCCAGCAGCAGGATTTGCAGGCGGGCCTGCTGGCCGCCCGACAGGGTGTCGAAGGGCTGCTCGGCGCAGTACTGGAGCTCGTAGCGGGCCAGCGCGTTCATCGCGTCGTTGCGCAGCCGCGCGTGCTCGGTCATGACGATCTCGCACGGCGTGCGCCCGGCCAGGTCCGGCCGGGCGTGGGTCTGCGCGAACAGGCCGGGGAGCACGCGGGCGCCGAGGCGGGCCACGCCGGTGTGCGCGACGGGCTCCACCGGCGTCGCGCCCCGGGGGAGGGCGTCGGCGACGGCGGCCAGCAGCCGCAGGAAGTGCGACTTGCCCGATCCGTTGGAGCCGAGGACCGCGACGCGCTCGCCGTACCAGACCTCGGCGGACAGCGGCCGCATCAGCCCGGTCAGCTCCATGTCCTCGCAGATCACGGCGCGTTTCCCGGTGCGGCCGCCGCGCAGCCGCATCTTGATGCTCTGGTCGCGCGGCGGGACCTCCGGCGGCCCGGCCTCCTCGAACTTGCGCAGCCGCGTCTGGGCCGCCTGGTAGCGGGACGCGAGCCCGTCGTTGTAGGACGCCTTGTTCTTCAGCATCAGCACGAGCTGCTTCAGCTTCGCGTGCTCCTCGTCCCAGCGGCGGCGCAGCTCCTCCAGCCGCTCGTTGCGGTCGCGGCGCGCCTCGGCGTAGGTCGCGAACCGGCCGCCGTGCACCCAGCTCCGGCCCGCCTCCACGGTCACGATCCGGTCGGCGGCGCGGTCGAGCAGCTCGCGGTCGTGCGAGACCAGCAGCACGGTCTTGGGCGTCTCGCGCAGCCGCTCCTCCAGCCACTGCTTGCCCGGGACGTCGAGGTAGTTGTCGGGCTCGTCCAGCAGCAGCACCTCGTCGGGGCCGCGCAGCAGGGCCTCCAGCACGACCCGCTTCTGCTCCCCGCCCGACAGCGTCCGCACCTCCCGCCACCGGCACCCGTCGTAGGGGACGCCGAGGGCCGCGACGCAGCACGCGTCCCACAGCACCTCGATCTCGTAGCCGCCCGCGTCGCCCCACCCGCCGAGCGCGGTCGCGTAGCGCAGCTGGGTCGGCTCGTCGTCGCGCTCCATCATCGCCAGCTCGGCCGCCTCCACCGCCGCCGCGGCCTCCCGGACGCGGGGTGGCGCCACCGACAGCAGCAGGTCGTGCACGGACGAGGCGTCCCGCACGTTCCCGACGAACTGCCGCATCACGCCGAGGCCGCCGCTGTGCGCGACCGTCCCCCGCTGGGGCGCGAGGTCCCCAGCGATCAACCGGAGCAGGGTCGTCTTCCCGGCGCCATTTGGGCCGACGAGCGCCGCCGTGACGCCCTCGCCCACCCGGAACGACACGTCGTCCAGCAGGACGCGGCCGTCCGGCAGCGCATGGCCGACATGGCCGACCTCCACGTGCCCCACGGCTCCCCCTCGTCCGGTGCCAGGCACCCGAGTCTCGGCAACGCGGTGCGACCCCGTCAAACGACTTTCGCCCGGGGCCGGGTGCCGAACGAGCGCCGAAGAAGCATTGCGTTATTACGGGGCGCCGCCAGTCAGTACCCTGATTGCCGTGAGCCGAGAAGGTGTGACACCGCAGAGCGAGGATTTCTCCGCCTGGTACAACGAGCTGGTCGTGCGCGCCCAGCTCGTCGACCGCGGCCCGGTCCGCGGCACGATGGTCATCCGACCGTACGGGTACCGGGTGTGGGAGCTGCTCCAGGCCGACCTGGACCGGCGCATCAAGGACGCCGGGCACGACAACGCGTCGTTCCCGCTGTTCATCCCGGAGTCCTATCTCAAGCGCGAGGCCGAGCACGTCGAGGGCTTCTCCCCGGAGCTCGCGGTCGTGACCGTCGCGGGCGGCAAGGAGCTGGAGGAACCGCTGGTCGTGCGGCCCACCTCCGAGACCGTCATCGGCGAGTACATGGCCAAGTGGATCGACTCGCACCGCGACCTCCCGCTGCTGCTGAACCAGTGGGCGAACGTCATCCGCTGGGAGATGCGCCCCCGCATGTTCCTGCGCACCACCGAGTTCCTCTGGCAGGAGGGCCACACCGCCCACAGCGGCGAGGACGACGCGATGCGCGAGACGATGTGGGCGCTGGACGCCTACGCCGGGGTGTCGCGCGAGCTGGCGGCGATCCCCGTCGTGGCGGGCGAGAAGACGCCCGGCGAGCGGTTCGCCGGGGCCGTCCGCACGTACACGATCGAGGGCATGATGCGGGACGGCCGGGCCCTCCAGTGCGGCACGTCCCACTACCTCGGCACGAACTTCGCCAAGGCGTTCGACATCACCTACCAGGACGAGGACGGGCAGCTGAAGCTCGCCCACACCACGTCCTGGGGGATGACCACCCGCATGATCGGCGCCGTCGTGATGACGCACGGCGACGAGAAGGGCCTCGTGCTGCCGCCCCGGCTGGCCCCCTACCAGGTCGTGATCGTCCCCATCGGGCGCAAGGAGCAGGGCGAGCAGGCCGCCGCCGAGGCGCGCCGGCTGGGCGCGGCGATCAAGTCGATGGGCATCCGCGTCCACGTGGACGACAACCGCCCGCAGCTCTCGCCCGGGTTCAAGTTCAACGAGTGGGAGATGCGCGGCGTCCCGGTCCGGATCGAGCTGGGCAAGCGCGACATCGAGGGCGGGGTCGCCACGCTCGTGCGGCGGCTGCCGACCGTCGAGGGGCAGGGCAAGGAGCAGATCCCGCTGGAGAAGGTGCCCGAGGTGCTGCCCGGCATCCTCGCCGAGTTCCAGTCGTTCCTGGTCGCCCGCGCCGAGGCGTTCCGCGAGGAGCACACCGCCGGGGTCGAGACCTGGGACGAGTTCGGCGCTCAGGTCGCGGACGGCTGGGCCCGCGCGTTCCATTGCGGCCGCACGGCCTGCGAGGACGACATCAAGGCCGAGACCGCCGCGACGCCCCGCGTGATCCCCGCCGCCGCCCCGGAGGAGGCGGGCGTGTGCGTGCGGTGCGGCGAGCCGTCCGCCTACGGCAAGCGCGTCATCTTCGGCAAGGCCTACTGACCCGCTCCGCCAGGTCCTACTGATCCGTGCCGTCGTTGGCCGACCGCCGGGTCAGATAGGGCTGGACGAACCACGCCCACGCGCACAGCGCCAGCACGGCCACCGCCGTGACCACCGCCGCCGCCTCCACCCCGAGGGTCCACACGATCAACGTGGTGGAGGCGGTGATCGACACCGCCAGCGCGAACCCGCCGAGGATCCCGAACCGGTTGGCGCGCCTGATCAGCAGGTCCTTCTGCCCCAGCCGGAACAGGATGCGGTGCTGGAACACCGGCGCGATGAAGCAGATCGACGCGAGCGCCGCCCCGAACAGCGCGATGTAGAACAGCGTCCTGCCGGTCCGGTCGACCTTGTCGAAGCCCGCCGCGAACGGGACCGTCAGCAGGAACGCGAACAGCACCTGGACACCGGTGACCGCCACCCGGAACCCCTGGAGCAGCTCCATCAGCTGCCGGTCGAGACGTTCGTGCCGGGTCTCGCGGCGGGGCTTGGAATCGGGATCAACGCTCATGAAGATCCCTTTACCCGGCGAATCGCCCGTCAGTCGCGGGTCAGGCCAGTGTGGGCGGCTCCACACGCAGGGCGAGGATCGACACGTCGTCGCGCAGGTCGCCGTCGCAGAACTCCAGCAGGGCCTCCTCGACCGCGCCGAGCATCGTGTCCAGCGGGGCGGCGGCATGCGCCGCCAGCGCCTCCAGGAGCCGCTCCTGGCCGAACTCGGTCCGCATGAGGTCGCACGCCTCCAGCACCCCGTCCGAGTGCAGGACGATGGTGTCGCCGACGCCGAGGTCGAGCGTGTCCAGCCCCGCGTCGAAGTCCTCGAACAGCCCGAGCGGCACCCCGCCCTGCGCTGTCGTCCTGATCACCCCGTCCGCGCGGACGACGACCGCCGGGGGGTGCCCGGCGGTGCCGAGCGAGACGCCGACGCGCTCGGTGCCGAGCTCCAGCCCGGCCATGATCGCGGTGACGAAGCGGTCCTCGTCCAGCAGCGCCTCGTTCACCATGCCGAGGATCTCGCCCGGGCCCGTCTTCCACCGCGCGGCCAGCCGCGCGCAGTGCCGCGCGGCCGCGGTCACCGCCGCCGCCTCCTCGCCCTTGCCGCACACGTCGCCGAGCACGAGCCCCCAGCCGCCGCCCTCGGTGCGGAACACGTCGTAGAAGTCGCCGCCGACCTCGGCGCCGCGCGTCGCGGTCATGTAGCGGGCCGCCACGCTCACCCCGGGGATCACGGGCAGCGCCTTCGGCAGCAGCCCGGCCTGGAGCGTCTCGGCGACCTCGGCGCGGCGCCGGTACAGCCGCGCCGCCCGGATCACCAGCGCCAGGTACCGGCCGAGCCGCTGCACGACGCCGAGGTCCATCAGGTCGAACGGGCCGTACTCGCCGCTCGCCGCGAGCGTGATCGCGCCGATGCAGCGGTCGCCGTCCTCGATCGGGACGCACAGCACCGACGTCGCGCCGATCATGGCGCAGACCGGCGTGCCGTCCGGGTAGGAGCCGAGCAGGTCGAGGTCCTCGATGTGCGGGCGCAGCGCGCTCTGCCGCGTCATGAACACCGTCTGGGGGAGCGTTCCGGGGGCCGGTTCGATGTCGGCCAGCGTTTGCAGGGCCTCGGTCGACCGCTCGTCCGCCGGGCCCATCACGACCTGGCGGCGCAGCTCCGCGACGGTGCCGGGACGCGCCTTGCCCGCCGGCGGCGCGCCGCCCGGCTGGCCCGGGTTCTGGCCCCCGCCGTTCGGGCCGGTCAGGTCGATGAACGCCCAGTCGGCCAGCTCGGTCGCCAGCAGCCGGGCGCAGCGCCGGACGGCGACGGTCTCGTTGAAGACCGGCTCGTCGAGCAGCAGCTCGCTCGCGGTGGCGAGGACGTCCATCCGATGGACGATCGTCGCGACGGCCTCGTCGTCGCCCGGCCCGGACGCCGCCGCCCGGGGCGTCTTCGGCTGCTTGGGGGCGCCCTGCGCGGCCGCCGGACGCCCGCCGCGCGCGTCCGGGGGGCCGGGCGCGGCGTCGGTGGGGGTGTTCGTCGGCCCGGCGGCGACCACCACCATCGGGTCGGGCTCGCCGCGGATCCACACCCGCGCCAGCGTCACGACCGCGTCGACCGGGCGGTCGCGGCCGAGGAAGCGGACCTGGACGCGGCTGCGGCGGCCCGTCCGGACCACCGCCGCGAGCTGCGAGCGCACCGCCGCCCGGGTCGCCAGGTCGCAGAACGCCGTGAACTGCTTGCCGGAGACGTAGCCGGAGGACGTGCCGAGGAGCGCCGCAGCCTGCCGGTTGACCCGCCGCACGCTGGTGTTGCGGTCGAGCAGGAACAGCGGGACGGGCGCGTCCTGGAAGACCGTCCGCAGGACCCGGCGCTCGTTCTCGGCCGCCGCCGAGCCGCTCTGCTCGGCGCCCTGCTCCGCGCCCATCGTGCGCAGCGCGGTCAGCGCCAGTTCGAGCTCCACCAGCGCGGCGTCGAGCGTGGCCCGCAGGTCGGGCTGGGGCATCCCGGCGGCCTGGCGGAGCTCGCCGATGCGCCCCTCCAGATCGGAGATCTCCCGCAGCAGGGACTCCGGTTCCAACTGGTCGGGCTGGTCCTGCATCTGGCTCCCTCTTGTCCGTGGGGCACGGTGAAACCAGATCGGCACGTGCTCTGGTCGTGGGCGGCCCCGTGATCTTGCGGGCCGCTGTTGCGCAGCTTATTCCCGTTCAGCGTATGCGGCCTAGCGACCTGCTAGGAGAGGCCCTGATCGCCGACGATCCGCTGGGCGAGCGCGGTGAGCTTCACGTGCCTGGTCTGGGAGATCCTACGCATCTCGGCGAACGCCTCGTCGGCATCGCAGCCGAGCGCGTGCATCAGGATTCCCTTGGCCTGGTCGACGACGGCGCGGGCGTGGACCGCCTCCTGGAGCTGTGCCGCCGTGCGGTGCGCGTCCTCGTACTGCCGGGTGTTGGTCACCGCCGCGCTGCCCTGCGCCATCAGCAGCGCTGCCAGGGCGTGCCGTCCCGGGCCGAGCGCGTTGGGCGTCACGCCGTACAGCGTGAGCGTGACCAGGACGGGCGGGTTCAGGTGCGCGGTCGTGGTGAAGCAGCGGACGCCGCGGCGCAGCATGTCGGCCATCGCCTCGGGCCAGCGGGTCTCCGCGAGGATGTCGTCGGAGTTCACCGTGCGGCGGCCGAGCGCCGCGTCGAAGACCGGGCCGCGGCCGCGCGCGAGCTGCCGGTCGGTGACCTCGGCGAGGTCGGGGTGGCTGGCGGCGGCGGCCAGCGGCTCCACCCGCGCGGATCGCGTGCTCTCCGCGTCGGGGGCGGGCGGCGGGACGTGCGGCACGGCCGCGCCGGGCCCAGAACCGGTTCCGGGGCCGGGCAGGCCGGGCGGCGGGACGGCCGCGTCCGGCGCGAGATCGGCCGCGCCCGGTGCGAGCTCGATCAGGGCGCGGTCGATCGGTGCGAGGCCGACCGCGTCCGGCGGGAGGCCGGCGGCGTCGAACGGCAGGTCGCCCGCCGCGGACGGGCCGGTCTCGGGGGCGCCCGGCAGGGCCCAGCGCACGCTCGCGGCGCCCGCGCACCCGGGGACGGCCCGGGACGCGAGCTCGGTCACGCGGTGCAGCGTTCCCACGTCCGAGGACTCGCCGACCATGCCCAGCCGGGCGATCTCCAACGCGAGCTGGTCGGTCAGCACGGTCTCGGTCGCTCTCACACCCTCGACCGTATCCTGCCCGCTTGTCCTGATGCGCTGCCGCTCTCCCCGATCCATGATCGCCTCAGTTGTTCGGTGGGGCCTTGCAGATGGCGGGCAGTGGCCCGCCCGCCCAGTCCATGACTCCTTCCACGCCCCCGGCTCCGTCCGCGCCTGCGCCTCCGCCCGCGTCCGCGAGGGCCAGGTCGCTGATGGACACGATCCCGATGGGGCGGTGGAGGGTGTCCACGACCGGCAGCCGCCGGACGGCCCGCTCCCGCATGAGCCGGGCCGCGGTCGCGGTGTCGTCCTCGGGGCGCAGCGTGACCAGTTCGGCGGTGCACACGTCGCCGAGCGGCGTCAACGCGGTGTCGCGGTGCTCGGCGACGGCCCGCACGACGATGTCGCGGTCGGTGATGAGGCCGCAGAGCCGCCCGGCGTAGGTGACGAGGACGTCGCCGATCGCCTCGTCCCGCATCACGCGGGCCGCCTCGTCGATTGTCGCGTCCAGGGGCAGGGCCAAAGGTGCCACGGTCATTACGTCACTTACTCGGCATGGCATCGCGTGCTCATCCTCCCGATAGCCGGCGGCTCGCGTTGGCCCGTGACGCGCGTTTACCCACGGTTGGCGCGCCTATGCGGACTGCTCGCGGTCGGTCCGGGGCCGGACCCGCGTCGCCGCCGCTCAGAAGGCGAAGACCGATCCCGTCCGGGAGTGCATGACGCAGTCGTTGCCGAACTTCGTGCGGAAGTTCACCTGCCCGCCGCGCCACCGTCCCCGCGCCTCCGCGACGACGGGGGAGTACTGCGCGGTGCACACGCGCCCGTCGGGGTCGTGGACGATCCGGCCGCCCGACCGGCGCAGCTCAGCGCAGGTCCGGGCCGCGTGCGGGTGGCTGCCGCCGTCGGGGTCGCAGCGCAGCGTCACGCTCCTGGTCCCGGAATTGTCGCGCCCCGGATATGTGAGTGTGAGCCTCAGCGAGCTCTCCGGCGCCCCGGACGCGCCCGCCGGGACGGCTGGAGCGAGGACCGCGGCGGCGGCCATGGCGAGGACGGCGATACGTGGCACCTAGACACTCCCGGGAGTCGGACGAAATATCACTCACTGTATTCGTTACGACACCCGGTGTGCCGGAAAATGAGCGACCCCGCAGTCACGGGGGAACTGCGGGATCGCGTCCAGGGGAGGGATGAGCGGGCGGGGTTGGGGGAGCTGGGGCCGGTCAGGCGGCGAGGATGTGCGCCCGGCGGTGGTCGGCGAGGGCCTCGCGGAGCTGCTTGCGGCCCCGGTGCAGGCGGGACATCACCGTGCCGATGGGGGTGCCCATCATCTCGGCGATCTCCTTGTAGGGGTAGCCCTCGACGTCGGCGAGGTACACCGCGTCCCGGAAGTCCTTCGGGAGGGCGCGCAGGGCGGCAACGACCCCGGAGTCGGGGATGTGGTCGAGGGCCTCGCTCTCGGCCGAGCGGAAGCCGGACGCGTCCGCCTGCGCCTGGGCGATCTGCCACTCCTCCAGCTCCTCGGAGCCGGCGCGCTGGGGCTCGCGCTGCTTCTTGCGGTAAGTGTTGATGAAGTTGTTGGTGAGGATGCGGTGGAGCCACGCCTTGAGGTTCGTGCCCTCCTGGAACTGGTGGAAGTTGACGTAGGCCTTGGCCAGCGTCTCCTGCACCAGGTCCTCGGCGTCGGCGCTGTTGCGGGTCATCCGCACCGCGCTCGCGTACAGCGGGTCGGCCAGCGGCAGGACGTCGCGCTCGTAGCGCTCGGTCTTCTCGTGGCGCTCGGTCTTCGCGTAGCGCTCCGTCTTCGTGCCGTGCTCGGCCGGCCGGCGGACGGGCATGGTGACAGCGGTCATCATCGCTCCCCGTTGGTCGTGACCCGTGAGGGCCGGTTGCTTGCGCGCGTTCGGGGGCGCGCGCGGACCGGGCGGACGAGCCGCCCCCCGTGCTGGGTGGTACGTGCCACCGTTCCCGACGGGTTCGGAACCGGCCTGCGGGCGCGGCGCAGCGAAGGGTCCTCGCGGCGCCGTGCCGTTCTCCTGGGGCTTGCTGGGAGGGCCGGCATCGTGTGGGGACCGGCCTCGTGTGGCGGGCCGGGGGTTCGCGCGGGCCGGTGCCGCCAGGCGACCCCGGGGGCCGGGACGTCGCGGGCTTGGCCGGTCGGGCGCTTCCACTCGTCAGTGGTGGTTCCCGTTTTGTAAGACGCCCGGGGAGGGGGCCAGGGTTGCGTGTCGTCCATCACATCAGGCACCCGGAGGGTAGAAGCGCTCGCAATCGGCGATACAGGGCGGCGAGGGATGGGAAGGCGAGGGCCCCGGCCGGTGGGGTGGTTCCCGGCCGGGGCCCTCGGTCTCTCCGGATCAGCCGATCGCCGAGTCAGCCGATCTTCGGATCAGCCGATCTCTGGATCAGTCGAGCAGGTGATCAAGGGCCCGGCGCACCAGGGCCCGCTGCTCCTCCGGAGTCCCGGCCTGCTCGACGCCGAAGCCGAGCAGGACGGTGTCCCTGGTCGCGACCGCCGCGACCGAGTCGATCAACGCCTGCGCCCGCGCGAACTCCGACGCGTTGCCCGGGCTCCCGGCAGGGGCGCCCTGGATGCTCCAGGGGCCGAGCCCGGACTCGAAGCCCTCCGCGTCGAGCAGGCCGCCGGTCGTGGTGACCTTGGTGTCGTCCACGAACAGCCCGGCGCCGCCGGTGCCCGGGTCGCTCACGTAGCTGAGGGACACCTCGACCTTCTTGCCCGCGTAGGCGGACAGGTCGAACGAGGTCGGCACCCAGCCGTTGGAGTTGCCCGTTATGGCGTTCCAGCTCCCGGAGCTTCCCGACGCGCTGCACGGCGTCCCTCCGGTGATGTAGTGCTTCAGGAAGGGGTGCAGTGTGAGCAGGTAACCCTGTTCGCACTCTGCGGGGACGACGGCGCGCGTCCGGCCGTTGCGGTCGGGCAGCGTGGTCCAGTCGTCGGCGCCGACGGTGTGCGCCTCCAGGACGATGTTGTCGAAGCCCGTCTCGGTGCTGTAGGAGAGCTGGGCCTGGAGGGCGGGGGCCTGCGCCGCCGTGACGGAGGACAGGTCCACCGTGCGGGTCAGCCGCCGGTAGGCCGAGTCCTGGTGCGGGCCCGCCACGTACCACTGGCCCTCGACCGGCTCGCTGGGCGCGGCGGCGCCCAGGTAGTCGCCGGCCTTCCAGCTCCGGAACTGCGGGAAGTCCTTCACCGGCAGGAGAGTCGAGGTGACCTGGAATCCGCCCGCCTCGTTGAGCGGGTTGGATTTGGTCCCGGTCAGGTTGGACGTGATCCCGTCGAACGGGTCCTTCGTCCCGGTGAACTGCTTCGGCGCGCCCACCAGCTGCCGGTCGAAGGCGCCGAGGTAGTACTGGAAGAAGTCGTCCGAGAGCAGTTCGCAGTCGTCGCGGTAGTTGCCGGAGACGACGCACGGCTTCTCGGGGTGCCCCTTCAGCCCGTAGTAGATCCCGCCGCCGTTCACCTTGCTCAGCTGCCCGAAGTAGCCGCTCGTCTCACCGGTGTGGAGGAGTTTGCCGCCCTCGTTCAGGTAGGCGCGGACCGATAGCACCAGGTCCTTCGCGCGGTCGGCCACCTGGGCGTCGTGGGCGTCGCCCTGGTGGGTCCTGACCGGGTCGTCGGCCGCGTCCTGCGTCAGGCGGTTGTCGCCGAGATACCAGACGACCGCCTTGAAGTGCTTCAGGACGCCGAGGCTGCTCGGCGCGCCCTGCTTGTCGATGTCCCACACGAGCGGCTTGTGCTCGGCGGACTTCACCAGGTCGGCGTACTGGCGCGCGTAGAGGGGCGCGTTCGTCCCGGCCGGGTAGGTCGGGTTGATGCCGCGGTAGTCCTCGTCCGCTATCACCAGGACGTCCGCGCCGCGCCGGGACTGGACCGTGTAGGTGAAGTGCTTGCCCTCGACGCGCTTTCCGGCCTTCTCCCCGCTGAACCACACCTCGACCTTGTCGCCGGGCCTCTGCCCGGTGACCTTGCCGCGGTATTCGGCGTAGTAGTTGTCGTTCTCGTCCCCGAACCGCTCACCGCCGCGCCATTCGCGGGCGCCGTCGTGGCGGACGCGTCCGCCGTTGATCCGGTAGTTGAGGTCCCTGTTCCGCACCGACCGGCGGATGTAGGACGAGACCTCCTGGGTGGAGCCGAGCGACGTGGAGAACGCGCTGGTCTCGAAGTCGGGGGCGACGCGTCCGACGGACGAGACGGGGTTGTCGGGCGTCTGCGCGGACTTGCCCACGGAGAGCGCGAACGGCAGGTTCTTCTGGAACTCGTGCGCGATCAGCCGCTCGTCGTCCGGGAACTCGAAGATGCTGCCGCACTTGTCGGGCGTCCACTCATCGTCCGGGAAGGTGTTGGCGGCGGTCCGGCACGTCGCCATCTCCGGCGTGATCGACAGCGCGCCGTATTCGTTGTCGGCCTGGCCGTCGGTGTCGCCGTTGGTGGTGTAGAGCTGCGCGCCGAGCTCCGGCGTGTACCCGGGGACGGCGGGGTGGTCGATGTCGCCCACGAGCGCGTCATGGATCACGTCGTCGGGGCTGCGGGTGAGCGCCTGCCATCCGACGCCGTGCAGCAGCAGCTCCGCGGCGGAGTGGTAGTTGACGAGGTAGGTCGGGCGGACGCGCTTGTAGAGCCCGGTCTGCGCGTTCGTCTCCGGCTCGGACGCGGGGGAGGCGCCGCGGAAGGTCTCGTTCGCCGGGTTCGGCGACGACCCCTCGTTGTCGTAGCCCCACTTGTAGGGGAAGTTGCGGTTGAGGTCGACGCCGTCACCGGCCGTGATCTTGCCGTCGCCGTTGTTGTCATGGGCGTTCTTGCGCCAGAGCCGGAAACCGTCGGTGAACGTCAGGTCGTACCCGTCGACGTTGACGACGGGCAGGAACCACAGCTCCGTCGTGTCGACGATCTTCGTGAGCTCCGCGTCCCTGCCGTAGCCCTCGACGTAGTGGTGCAGGAGGCGGCGGACCATCTCCGGCGTGATCCACTCGCGCGCGTGCTGCGTCCCCTGGTAGACGACCACGGGACGGGTGTGGTCCTTGAGCGTCGCGACGTCCTTGCTGACGCGGACGGCGGTGATGGGCTTGCCCTGGACGGACGTCCCCAGGTCCACGGCCTTCGCGATGGACGGGTGGTCGGCGGCGACCTTCAGCAGCTCGTCATGGATGTTCCCCGCGCCGCTGTAGGGGCGGAACACCTTCGGCGGAGCGGCCTTGAGGCGCTGCTCGACGTCCTTGCCCTGCACCTTCTTCACCGTGAGGGGCAGCCCCTGCCTGGCGAGCGCCGTCGCCTGGAGGCCGTTCATGACGGCCTCCACGTGCAGGCGGCCGCCCTGGCCCTGGCCGATGCTGACGTCCTCCCGGTCGACGCCGGACCGGTCCAGCAGCTTCACCTGGTCGGCGGTCAGCTCGCCGGAGTAGACGTCCACGGGGCCGCCCGCCGCCGGGGTGGGCGGCGATGCGTTCGCGGGGGCTGCGGCGAGCGTTCCGATCAGGAGCGCCGCCGCGGCCAGAATGGGCGTGAGTCTTCCGCGCCGAAAACGGGCGTGCCGGACAACCGTGCGCGCCATCGCGCCTCCCTGACATGGATCACAACGGGGGTTGCGTGATCGTCTGCCGAGGCAGGATGGGTGTCAATGTGACATCGGTGCCGTTTGCCGCATTCGGTCAGTTTGTGCGGTCTGTGCACCTAAGGGGCCGATGGAACGTCCCGTCGCTCGTTGGAACGCGACAAAAATGCGCGCTTCAGGGGATGCGCGCTTCAGGAGGGGACGTGGCCGGTGATGATCGCGGGGACCAGGGACGCGGCGAACTCCTCCGGGTCGTCCGGAAGCCGTGCCCCGGTCGCGACCGGCTCCGGCCCGGCGAGCCGGATCAGGAAGGCGTGCTGCTGGCAGCCGCCCAGCAGGGCGGCGGCGAGGTAGGGGAGGGGCGCGCCGTCCAGGACGCGTCCGGCCCGCTGCTCGGCCTCCAGGTAGCCGATGAGGGCCGCGTGGCCGAGGACCGGCCCGGCGGTGGCGCCGCCCGGAGGACCGGCGGGCGGGCCGCCGGGCGCGCCCGGAAGGCCCGTGCTGGAGGACGCCGTGCTGGAGGACGCCGTGCCGGAGGGCGCCGCGTCCTGGCCACTCCTGGCCCGTCCCCGCGGTTTGGCCTGCGCGGCCTCCTGCGCCCTGGCGGGGCCGTCCGCCCGCAGCCAGGCGATCAGCTCGGGGTCGGCGAGGACGGGCCCGGTCATCGGCAGCAGCTCGCCGTAGAAGCGGATCATGTCGGCCGCGAGCCGGACGAGGTTGCCCTCGACCGTGCCCTGTCCGACCGAGCCCATCAGAGCCGCCATCGCCGTCCGCGCGGTGGCCGTGACCTCGCCCAACGCCGCCGCGAACAGCGCCGTCTTGTTGGCGAAGTGGTTGTAGAGGCTGCCCTCGGAGACGCCCGCGTTGCGCGCGATCTCCTTGGTCGTCGCGGCCGTGATCCCGCGGCCGCGGATCACCTCGATCGCCGCCGCGAGGATCCTGTCCCGCATCGGCTCCGTCACCGCTGCCACTCCGTCGCCACCTCCCGCGTGCCGCTGGACACTAGCACGGCCCACGTATTGAGTGAGCACTCACCCGAGCCAGTTTAGCGGAACGGCGGCGCTGCGCCTTCACTCAAGGTAATCTTCCGTTCACCATTGGTTGCCGGATGTGCCGCGCCCTCGCGCAGGGAGGGGTCCGCGTGAGCCTCATCGGAAGTCACTCGCCGCCGCATGCGGAAGGCGGCACGCCCCTGGAACCGCCTGATTCGGGCACGTCCGTGCCCGCAGGCGCGGACGTGGATGTGGGCGCGGACGTCGATGTGGACGTGGGCGTTCTCCGGGACGCCCACGCGCCCCGGTTCCTGGAGCAGAACCTGCTCGGCGTCGCCCACATGGCCGCCGTCACACTGGACGGGCGCGGCCGGGTCACCCACTGGGACCGCACCGCCGCCGAGCTGTTCGGCCTGGGGCGCTGCCAGGCGCTCGGCCGCCCGCTGACCACGGTGCTGAGGCTCCCGCAGGAGCACCGCGCCGCGTTCGAGCCGGACGTGTACGGATACGTATGGTGCGGCGCGTGCTCCGTCCCCCGCGTCGACAACGGGGAGCTCGCGGAGGTCGGGTGGTGGGTGTACCCCATCGACCGTCCGGGAGCGGACGAGGGCGACCCCGGCATCCGCGTCCTCGCGCTCGCCGCCGATCTGCGGCGGCTCCGCACCGACGGCACCGGCCTCATGATGGACGGCGTCCTCGTCGCCCACCCCGACGGGTCCGCGCACCGCGCCGCCGGGGCACGGCTCCTGCGCGTCGAACCCGCGCTGGCGCCCCCGTCCAGGGGCGGGCCCCAGATCGCGCCGTTCACCCGCCACCTTCTCGAACTGCTCCCCGTGACGGGGCCCGCCGCCGAGCCGATCACCTCCCGCGTCCTCGGCCTCGGCGCGCCCGCCCTCAACCTCAGCGTGCACGTCCGGCTCCCCGTCGCCCCCTACCGGGGCGACGTGCCGCGCGCGCTCCGGGTCAGACCCCGCGCCGCCGGGTCGCCCGCCCCCGATCCGCGCCCCGAACAGGGAATAGAGGCGATGGCCGTGATGGAGCCGCTGACCTTCCTCAGCGAGGCCGGGCAGCAGATCGGCAGTTCGCTGGACCATCTGCAAGCCGCCCGGACGCTCGCCGAGGTGCTGGTGCCCCGGCTCGCCGACTTCGCCGCCGTCGACCTCCTCGAAGGCGTCGTCGCCGACTCGGCGCCGCCCGTCGGCGAGATCGGCGAGATCACGCAGATGCGCCGCGTCGCCGTCGCCCACAACGACGACCCCGGCCGCTGGGAGGACACCGTCCCCCGCGACGCGAGGCTGTCGTTCCAGAAACGCTCGCCTTTCGTCCAGGCCATGCGCACCGGGCGGCCCGTGCACATCCCCCGGGTCAGCCCGGAGAGCTCCGCGCAGATCTCCGCCTCGCTCGGCGTCGATCTGCGGGCCCTGTACGCCGACCGGACGCTGCTGATCGCCCCGCTCATCGCGCGCGGCCGCGTCCTCGGCACGTTCGAGCTGCTCCGCAAGCCCGACCGCCCCGGCTTCGACGAACTCGACCTCGCCATGGTCGACGAGCTGTCCCGCCGGGCCGCGCTCTGCATCGACAGCGGGCGGCTCTACCGGCGCGAGGTCCAGGTCGCGCAGGAACTCCAGCGCAGCATGCTCCCGGACGACCCGCCGGAGGTCGCGGGCGCGCGCGTGTGCTACCGCTACCGTCCCGCCGGGCAGGCCGCGCAGGTCGGCGGCGACTGGTTCGACGCCATCCCGCTGCCCGGCTGCCGCCTCGGCATCGTGGTCGGCGACGTCATGGGGCACGGCCTCACCTCCGCCGCGATCATGGGCCAGCTGCGGACGACCGTCCGCACCCTCGCCGCCCAGGACATGCGGCCCGACATCCTGCTCCGCCAGCTCGACGTCCTCGCCCGGCGGCTCGGCGAGGACTACCTCGCCACCTGCCTGTACGCCGTGTACGACCCGATCGCGCGGCGCTGCCGCCTCGCCAACGCCGGGCACGTCCCGCCGGTGCTGGTGGCGCCGGGCGGCGACTCGCGGGTGCTGCCCGTCCCGCCCGGCGTCCCGATCGGCGTCGGCGGCGAGCCGTTCGAGACCGTGGAGATCGACGTCGCGGACGGCTCGCGCCTCGTGCTGTGCACCGACGGGCTCCTCGAACGCCGGGACCGCGACATCGACCAGGGGCTGGAGGAGATGCGGGCCGAGCTCGCGGGCGACACCCGGCCGCTCGACTGCGCCTGCGACGCGCTCCTGGCCGCGCTCGGCACCGCCACCCCCGCCGACGACATCGCCATCGTCGCCGTCGGCCTGGACGGCATCCCCGGCGGCGACGTCGCGACCTGGGAGCTGGAACCCGAGCCCGACATGGTGCCGCTGGCCCGCGCGCAGGTCGCCGACCGCCTCCTCGACTGGCGGATGGAGGGGATCACCGACAACGTCCAGCTGCTCGTCAGCGAACTCGTCACCAACGCGCTCGTCCACGGCGCCGGGGCGATCGGCCTGCGGCTCATCAAGGGCAGGACCCTGCTCGGCGAAGTCCACGACGACGGCCAGGAGATGCCCCAGCTCTGCCACGCCGAGGCCACCGACGAGTCCGGGCGCGGCCTGCAACTCGTCAGCCATCTGGCCGCGCGCTGGGGGACGCACCGCACCGACCACGGCAAGGTCGTCTGGTTCGAGCACCCCCTCCCGCGCGAGGCCGAGGAGTGCGAGCCCGAGGAGTGCGAGCCCGAGGGGTCCGAGCCTGGGAGGTAACTGTCCCCCCGGCGCCATCTACTCTCGCGTGCCCCCGTCCGTTCTGATCGAGGGTGACGACCCGAGGACCCACCGGGGGACGAGTTGGGTGACACGCTGACGCTGCCCGTACCGGAGACCCTCTACGGCACCTACGCCGTCGCGCTCGCCCGCCCCGTCCCCGACCCGGCCGCGCTGGCCCACCGGGAGGTCGCCCGCCGCTTCGGCGCCCCCCTCCGCGACCTCGTCCTCGGCATGCTCGACAGTCCGATGCTCACGCTCGACCAGCGTCCCGCCGGTGACTTCCCGCCGCTGCCCGGTGCCTACAACGCCACCCCCCGCGACGTCAGGACGCTCGGCGCCGCGTCCCACCTGCTCGCCGTCCGGGCCGCGTACCGTCCCGGCTGGCCGCCCGCCCACGAGTGGGCCGCGCGCGCCGTGGCCGGTGCCATCGCCGCTCCCAGCGCCGCCCTTGTCGTGGACGTGTTCACCCCTCAGCTTCTGTCCCAGGAGTCCCTCCAGCGCTCCCTGCCCGGGCCCGACGGCACGATCCGGCTCGTCGACTGGATGCTCCTTCCGCATACGTCCGGGCCCGGCGGCTTCTGGTTCTCGACCCAGGGCCTGGCCCGGTTCGGGCTGCCCGAGGTGCAGTCGGAGAACGTCCCCGCCGACCTCGTCGAACCGTGGGGGCGGCTTCTGAACGGCCTGGCCCGCAGCGTCCTCGACCTGTGGCTCGACCAGCTCCGGACCAGCGAGCATCCCACCGCCGTCGACCTCCCCGACATCGTCACCGTCGGCCTCCAGGACATCGCCGCCGCGCAGGGCACCCGCGACCCGATGCGCCGCGAGGTCCCCGTCCGGCTCCGCCCCGACCCGCCGTTCCTGACCGTCGTGGACGCCGCCGAACCCCTGTGCGCCGCGCTGTTCGGCCCGTGATCCGGTTGCCGATGATCTTGTTCTCGGCGCAGGATCGTGACCGTGACAATCGACCCCGAGGACGAACCCGACCACCCGGCCCCTCCCCCCGGCCCCTATCCCGGCGACGTCCACGTGGCAGGCAAGCGCGAACCGGCGGGCACGCGCGAGCCGTCGGCAGGCAGGCGCGACCAGGAGGACCCCTGGACGCCCTACGCACCACCCCAGGACACGCCCTCCCCGGAGCCTCCCCGCGACGCGCCCCTCCGGGACACCCCTCCCCGGGGCACGCCGCCCCAGGGCACGCCGCCCGCGGCCGAACCGCCCTCCACATCGGAGTCCGCGAACCAGGAACCCGCTGTCAAACCGCCCTTCGGTACGGAGCCCTTCGGCACGACGCCCTTCGGTACGGCGCCGCCTCCGCAGAACGCGTCCGTCACGCGCGAGGACTACCTTCCCCAGCCACCCCCACCCGGGCCTCCGCCTACGTCCGAGCCCTGGTCCACGTCAGAGAACGCGTCCTGGACGTCGAGTCCACCGCCCTCCCCGCAGGAGGAGCCGCCTGGCGCCGGGCCCACCCGTGAGGACCCGGCGCCGGGAATGACGCCCGGGATACCGCCGGCATCCTCTCCGTGGACTTCGCGGCCCAGCGAGCCGCCTCCCGCGGACACGAACAGGTGGGTTCCCTCCAGCGAGGCGGTGCCTCCCCCCAGAGGCCCCGGGGACGCGGCGACCGGATCGGTGCCGTTCGGTGAGCCGTCGTCCACCCGCGAAGAGCCGTCCCCATTGCGCGGAGGACCCCTTGAGGACGATCCCTATACGGAGTGGAAGGGTGGACGGCACGAACGCGACAGCGACATAGGCGGCGACATAGGCGAGGGGTCGGGGCACACCGTCCCGGACGTGCCGTCCCTGCCTCCCAAGGGCCTGTCGGCCGAGCCGCCCAGAGGACGCGACGTCCAGTGGGCGCCCAGGCAGCCCGAACCCCCCGCCGAACCGCCGCCCGGGCCGCGGGGGCCCATGGCGGACCCGGCGCGGCGTGAGGCGCTCGCCGACGCGTTCGTGACGGAGTTCGCCGGAAGCTCCACGTGGCGGGCGATGGTCGCCGTGCTGGAGGGCGCGTTCCCCGGGCGCGGCATGGCGGCGACGCTGACGCGCCGCACCGACGAGATCTGGCAGACGATGGAGGGGCTCGACCGTCCCGCCGCCGCCAGGCTGGGCCTGCCCGCATGGCTGGACGACGCCGGAATGGTGTTCGACCTCAGTGCCCACCTGGAGGAGCGGAGGGCGTCCCGGGGGAGTTCCGGTCCGCCCCGCGCGTCCAGGCCCTATGTGGGGACGTTCGTCATCGACACGCTGGATCCGCTGCGCTACCACCGCGCCGTGGGCGGCCCCTTGGCGCCGGGCGACGGGACGCTGCCGCCGCCGGACGCCCGGGAGGACGACGACACGGGTGTCGTGATCGTGGCGCACCTGGCCTCCGCCGGGGCGCGGGTCCTGGACTCGGTGGCGCTGTGGCGGTACGCGGGCCGCGTGGTCACGGGCACGCTCCGCGACGGCGGGCGGCCGGACGCGGGCGCGCGCACGCGGGGGGCACTGCGGGCGCTCAGGCGCGTCGTCTTCGTCGACCCGGACCTCGGGCTCGGGCTGGCGCTGCGGATCGACGCCGCGCGGACGCCCCGGTGCCTGCTGGCCTTCCGGGTGGACGACACGGCGGCGCCCCGCTTCGTCCGTCCCTGACCGGCTCCGCCCCTGATCGGTTCTCGGGACGCCCCCGGATCAGTTCTGGGGGCGGAGCCAGGAGAGGTCGCACTGGAGCTCGTCGGGGAGTTCGCGGATGTAGCCCGCGAGCTCCCACGGCTCCGACGGCACCGGGCGGTCGCCCGCGTCCCTGAGAAGGCCGCAGACGAGCGCGCTCGTCGTGCGGACGACCGTGAACGCGCCGAGCCGCGCGACGCCGCCACCGCTCAGATGGGCGAGCTCGGACAGCAGGGCGCTGACGCCGGACGGGTCCTGCGGGTCGTAGAGGCCGCGCGCGTAGGAGAACAGCTCCTCGGCGAGCGGGTCGGCGCGCCGTCCGGACAGGTAGTACACCGTGCCCCAGTAGGAGCCGCTCGCGGCCTGCCCGGACCGCTGGTCGCGGATGCGGACGCGCAGCCCGTACTCGGCGGCGCAGCGCTCGTAGGCCTCGGCCAGCAGCGCCTCGGCCTCGCCCTCCTCGCTGACGACGAGCCCGGTGACGACGCCCTCCTCGTGGTCGAGGCGGTCGAGCATCTCCCGGTGCAGTTCGGTGATGTCCTGCTCCACCGCGTCCAGGGAGCGGGCGAGCGCGCGCTGCGCGTCGCGGTCGAGGTCGAGGCCCGCCAGCTCGGCGGAGATCTCGCCCACCTCCTTCTCCAGGCGCTCCACCCGGGCGTTGACGGCGTCGATCCGGGACTCCACCAGGTCGGACATGTCGGAGGCCGGCTGCGGGATCGGGATGCCGGACGGCACGGCGCTCGCCGCGACCTCGCTTTGCAGCGTCTCGTGGCGCTTGGACAGCTCGGCCAGCTGCGTACGCAGGTCGCGCAGGTCCGCTTGCGCGCGGGGGAGCCGCTTGTCGGAGGCGATGTAGAACTCGCGTCCGGCGATCGCAAGGCACAGCAGGACCAGGATCACGGTGGTCATGTGGCTCCTCGGGAGGCGGTCTGCAATCCGACCTTAACCAGCGGGCGGCCCGTTGGCCCTGGGTGCGGCAGATCTCGTCCGAAAGGCCCGGCATTTCCGTGGGACGTCCGCGCCCCCTGGTGCTCCAAGGGGCCGCCGGGCCTCCTGGATCGCGCGGGATCAGCCGAACAGGCCGCCGAGCAGCCCGCCGAGGATCTCACCGACGCCGCCCGC
Organism: Actinomadura terrae; assembly: GCF_022751215.1. Lineage (GTDB taxonomy): Bacteria > Actinomycetota > Actinomycetes > Streptosporangiales > Streptosporangiaceae > Spirillospora > Spirillospora terrae. The sequence goes on from NZ_JAICDG010000001.1 coordinate 97,986, forward strand.
GATCTCACCGGCGACATCGCCCGCGACGTCTCCGACGACACCGCCCGCGACGTCTCCGATCACGTTGCCGGCGACGTTCCCGGCGACTTGTCCGGCCACCTGCCCGGCGTATCCGGCGACGGCGTTCCCGAACGCGTCCACGGGCACGCCGGCCGCGTATCCCGCGACGTTCTGCGCGAAGCCCGCTGCGCCTACGGCAGCGTCACCCATGGCGCCGACCGCCATGCCTCCCGCGATGCCCGCCGCAGCGGCACCTCCGACCAGCCCCGCCGCCGCCACACCGTGGCCGAGGTGGCCCCGGTGACCGTGGTGGCCGTGCGGGCCGTGATGCATATAACCGGGAGGCGGCCCTCCAGGGGCGGGCGGATAGGGCGCCGCGCCGGGTCCCGGGGGCGCAGGCGGCGGTGCATACGGAACCGCGCCGCCTGGCGCGGGCGGAGGCGCATGCGGATGGCCATGCGGATGCGCCTGCGGAGCCCCCGGCATGGGCGCGTGCCCTGGCGCGGCAGGAGGCGGATACCCGGGACCGGACGGAGCGTGCCCGGGTGCAGGCGGATATCCGGGTGCGTTCCCGGGGCCGGGCGGATAGCCAGGCGGGTTCCCGAAGCCGGGCCCGGGAGGCGGAGGCGCATGTCCGGGCGGTGGCGCATGCCGGGGCGTCGGGCCGGGCGGAGGAGCGTGCCCGGGCGTGTGCATGGGCGCCGGAGACTGTCCGGGAGCTGGCGCGGGAGGCGGGAACTGGGCGTTGCCCGGCTGCCCGTACTCACCCGGACCGCCATAGGCGGCCGCCGCGGGCTGCTGCCCCGGCTGTCCGGGAGGGGGCGGGTAATGCCCGCCGGGCGGCGGAAGAGGAGCCTGCCCATGGGCGGCGGGCCCCGGAGGCGGCCCGCCGTATGCGCCACCCGATCCGCCAGGTCCAGAGGAGGGGGATGACGCGGCGCGCGGCAGAGCGGCGGCGGCCTCAAGCCACTGGCCGATCTTGGCGTTCCAGTCCGTCTCGGCGGCCTCGGCGTGCCCCACCTGGAACACGCCGAACGACTCGTCCGAGGGGGCGGAGCGCTCCTCCGCGCGCAGCACGAACGCCATGCTGCGCGGGCTGGCGATGAAGCTCAAGCCGACGCTGTCCAGCCGCCCCCGGTAGGCGGACGGCGGCGCCAGGTGGATCTCCTGGTGGAAGGGCAACTGCTGGGAGAGGCCGCGCAGTTTGGACGACTCGAACGTCACGTTCGAGATCTGGAACCCGAGCCGCGCGATGGAGGCGAGCACCCACTGCTGGGACTCCAGCGGCTCCACCGAGATCGGGTCGACGTCCCCGGGGTCGGGCTGGCCCTTGGCGTCCACTTCGGTGCACATCCCGATCGTGAACCCCGGCAGTTCATGCCCGAGGACGGTCGTGAACGGCAGTTCGTAGGGCAGCGGGATCGAGAACGCCATGTCGCGCTGCCGCCCGGCCTCCAGGGTGAAGCCGCGGGTGAGCGCGCCCCGGTAGACCTCGGGCCCGGCGGTCTCGCCGCCGTAGCCGTTCTGCATGCGCGGCATCAGCGCCAGCGTCACGTGGCGGATCTCCACGGGACGGTCCCCGCCGCGCAGGTGCACCTTCCCCGCCACGACACCGCCGGGCCGGCAGTTCGGCTCCGAGAGGATCGTGTCGACGGAGGGTCCCCCGGCTCCGTACCCGCCTGCCATCCGCCCATAGGACACCGGCCGTTCCCCTCTCCGGACCGCGAGGGTCGTCCCCCGCACATGTCAGACGGAATCCACCATGCCATCGGTTCGTGCCCGCCGACGAACACTAGGCCAGAAACCGAGACCGACCCACGCGGAACGGAAACACCTCACCCGCCGGAGCGCCACCGGGTCGAGCCCGTCACTCCTCCTTGGCGGTGACGGTGACCGGCGCGTATCCGAGCTTCTCCAGCGGCTCGCGGATCTGCGCGGCGTCGCCGACGGCGATGACGGTCAGCGCGTCGGTGTCGACGTGCTTGCGGTAGGCGCGGGCCACGCCGTCCGGGGTGGACGCGCGGACGGCGGCCAGGTAGGCGCTCGGGTACTCCGGGCCCAGCCCGTTGGCGGACGCGTCGGCGAGTTCGGCCGCGACGGCGCGCGACGTCTCGTACTCGGCGGGCGCGCGGTCGGCCAGGGCGCGCACGGATGCGCCGTGCTCCTCGGTGTCGATGCCGCGCGACACCACGCCGCGCAGTTCGGTGAGCGCGTCGGAGACGGCGTCGGCGGTGACCTCGGTGTGCACGGCCCCCTGCGCGATGAACAGTCCGCAGTGGCGCATGCGCAGCAGCCCGGCCCGCATCCCGTAGGTGTAGCCCTTCTCCTCGCGCAGCACGGCGTTGAGGCGCGAGGTGAGGCCGCCGCCCAGCACGTGCGAGGCGACCATCAGGGACGGCCAGTCGTGGTGGGAGCGGTCGGGCACGCCGTGGCCGATGCTCAGGTAGGTCTGCACGGAACCGGGACGGTCGACGACCACGATCCGGGCGGCCGACTCGGGCATGATCCGGTCGGCGGTGCGGAGCGGGCCGCCGGTGCCCGTCCAGCCCGTGAGCGCGTCGGAGAGTGCCGCGTCGGCCTCGACCCCGGCCAGGTCTCCCGCGACGACGGCGGTGGCCTCAGCGGGCACCACGGAGCCGTAGAACGCCCGGACGTCGGCGCCCTGGATGTCGCCGACCGAGTTGCGCGAGCCGCCGGTCGGCCGCGCCGCGCGGGCTTCCGCCGGGAACATGACCGCGCGCAGCTCGCGGGACGCCCGCGACCCGGGGTCGGCGTCCTCCTGCGCGATCTCCTCCAGCCGCTCGCGGACCAGCCGGCGGACGTCGGCGTCGTCCAGCGCGGGCCGCCGCACCACCGTGGAGAACAGCTCCAGCGCCTCGGGCAGCCGGGTCACCGGGACGTCCAGCGCGATCCGCAGGGCGGTCAGGTCGGCGGCGGCGTACAGGCTCGCGCCGAGGCGCTCGAACGCCGCGGTCAGGGCGGTGCCGCCGCCCGGCTCGGTGCCCTCCAGCAGGGCGCGCGCGGCGAGCGTCGCGACCCCGTCGGCGCCCTCGGGCTCGCGTCCCGCACCCGCGTGCAGGACGAGCCGCACCGCCGCCAGGCGGCGCCCGGGCAGGTCGACGCGGAGGGTCGCCGGGCCCGCGGGCACCCGTCCCGCGGCGCCGGCCGGGAACGCCCACGCAGGGACCGGCCCCGGGACGGGGCGAGGCTGCAAGGACAGAGCGCTCACGACGACGTACCTCCGTAGGTCAGGGCGGTGCGGGCGCCCGGCGCGAGCCAGCGGGCGGCCATCTCCTGAATGGCCTCGCCCGTGACGGCGGCGGCGCGTCCGGGGGCGGTGAAGACCCGGGCCGGGTCGTCGAACTGGGTGGCGTTCTGGGAGAGCGCGTTGGCGAGCCCGGTGACGGTCTCGGTCTGCTCCAGGAAGCCGCGCTCGGCCTGCGCGGTCGCGCGCGCGGTCTCGTCGACGTCGGGGCCGGACGCGGCGAACCGCTCCAGCTCCTCGTCCAGCACGGCGGCGATCTTGTCCGGTTCCGGCCCGATCGCGTCGACGATGGCGAGCGACTGCCCGGACGCCAGCCGGGTCACGCCCGCCCACACCTCCGTGGCGATCTGGTCGCGGCGCACCATGCGGTCGTAGAGGCGCGACCCCGAGCCGCCGCCGAGGATCTCCACCGCCAGCTCCGCCGCCTCGATCTCGTCCCCGCCGTCGGTGGGGAGCGTGAACATCGCGAAGTAGGCGGGGGAGGGGACCTCCTCGTCCAGCGTCTCCCCCCGGACGCCCGTCAGCGGCCCGAGCGCCCCCGGACGCGCGGACGGCTTCTCCGGCCCGGCCGGGATGCCGCCGAAGTACCGCTCCACCGCCGCCAGGGTCTGCTCCGCGTCGACGTCCCCGACCACGGTCAGGACGGCGTTCCCCGGCGCGTACCAGGTGGTGAAGAAGTCGACGCAGTCCTCCAGCGTGGTCGCGTCCAGGTCGTCCATGGACCCGATGGGGGTGTGCGCGTAGGGGTGGCCCTCGGGGAACGTGAGCGCGCAGAGGCGCTCGAACGCGGTGCCGTAGGGCTGGTTGTCGTAGCGCTGCCGCCGCTCGTTCTTCACCACGTCGCGCTGGTTGTCGAGGTTGGCCTGGGTGAGCGCGGCGGGCAGCGTGCCCATGCGGTCGGCCTCCAGCCACAGGGCCAGTTCCAGGTGGCTGACGGGAACCGTCTCGTAGTAGTTGGTGCGCTCGAAGGAGGTGCTGGCGTTGAACGCCGCGCCGGCGCTCTCCAGCAGCGCGGCGTGCTCGCCCTCGGCGACGTTCGCGGAGCCCTGGAACATCAGGTGCTCGAAGAGGTGGGCGAGCCCGGTCCGGCCGGCGTGCTCATGCCGCGACCCGACGCCGTACCAGAGGTTCACGGCTGCCAGGGGTACGACATGGTCCTCGCAGACCACCACGCGCATGCCATTGCCGAGCGTGTGCTCATGCAGCGGCTGTTCTGCCACGGAGCGCTCCCGTCCAATCGATGGGTCGGCTGGTGCACAGCACCGCGCGCTCCGGTGGGACTTCGGCGGAGAGGACCCCAGGCGGCGGGCTTGATCTCTGTCTCACCGTACCGGGTGCGCGACCCTGGAAGGGGCGGAGCGGGACGCCTCGGGAGAGGGGTCAGCGCGCGGCGGACTCGTGCGCCGCGATCGCCTCGTCCAGCGAGTGGTGCAGGACGAAGATCTTGGTGAGCTGGGTGACGTGGAACACGCGGCGGACGCGGTCGTTCACCCCCATGAACGACATCGACCCGTCCCGCGCGCGCAACCGGTGGTACACGCCCACCAGGACGCCGAGGCCCGTGGAGTCGAGGAACGTCACCTCGCCGAGGTCGATCACCAGGTGCACCCCGCCGGCGTCGATGATGTCGAGCAGCTCCTCCCGCAGCCGGGGACTGGTGAAGACGTCGATCTCGCCGCTGATCTTCACGACGGTCACGCCCTTCTCGACGCGGTGTCCGACGGCGAAGTCCACCGTTGCTCCCTCTCTGCGGTCGTCCAGGAAAGGCCCCCATACCCGGTGAGCACCTGGTTACTCCCGCGCAAACAGTGCCCCAAGGAAAGAGGCGGCGCCCCAAGGGAGGACAGCGACCCGAGGGAGGCAGGCGTTTTCTCAAGGCAGGTGTCGCCTCAAAGCAGGTGTTGCCTCAAGGACAGCGGAACAGCGCCCAGACCACCTTGCCCTGGGGCAGCGTGCGCCAGCCCCAGCGGACGCTGAAGGATTCGACCAGGTGGAGGCCGCGTCCCGTCTCGGCTATGTAGTCGGGCTCCTTGCGGCGGGGAGCGGCCTGGCTGGAGTCCATGATTCCGCACAGCAGCCATGGACGCTCGTGGCAGAGCCGCAGCCTGATCGCCGACGGGGCCGAGCCCAGCGGGTCGGCCGGGTCGTCGCACACGCCCTCGCGGTGTACGTCGTCGCCCGGCCGCCCACCGGACGTCCTGCCGCTGTGCCTGAGCGCGTTGGTGACGAGCTCGGAGACGACGAGTCCCACGTCGTCGGACAGGACGCGCGCTCCCCACTCGGCGAGCCGGGAGACAGCGAAATGACGCGCTTCGGTAACCGACTCCGGGTCGGGCTGGACGGTGAAGGAGACGGTGGGACGTGCCATCTCCGTCAGCGTCGTGAGCGCCCTGTCCAGCCGCGGAGGCAGATCGCTCGACTCCGGTACGGGTGTCGAGCGCACGGCGAAGCCCCGTGGTTCGGCCGGCCCCACGAGGGGGCCGAGCTCCCACCGCGTGTCGTCGTGCGCGTGACGTGACGTCATTCCCCGGACCCCGCAGAGTGATCTCGTTGTGCAGCCGTGGCTCGGAAGTCTCGTGCGTTATCCTGCGCATCGTAGCGTGCGAATGCAAGGCCCAATGCACGTGCATCTGAGTTCGGAAGGGTGTGGGGCGGCGCGGATGCACGCGGGCGATCGGAGGTAACCGCAGGACACGGAGGCCAGTGGCACACTAGGTTCGCTGTCCGCCGAATAGCCGGGAGGTTGGGCGTGACTCCAGAGACGCCGGGAAGCGGGTCGACGGTTCGTCGGATCCTGCTCGGGTCGCAGCTTCGCCGTCTTCGCGAGGAGAAGGGCGTGACCCGTCAGGACGCCGGCTACGTCATCCGCGCGTCGGAGTCGAAGATCAGCCGCTTGGAGCTCGGGCGGGTCAGCTTCAAAGAACGAGACGTGGACGACCTGCTCACGCTGTACGGCGTTGGCGACAAGGCCGAACGCGAGGCGCTGCTACAGCTGGCGCGGGAGGCCAACACCCCCGGTTGGTGGCACCGGTACAACGACGTTCTGCCCAACTGGTTCCAGACCTACGTCGGTCTGGAGGAGTCGGCGGCGCTCATCCGCACGTACGAGCTGCAATTCGTCCCAGGACTGTTGCAGTCGGAGGGGTATGCGCGTGCGGTGATCCGCCTGGGCAACGCCGGGGCCGCCGAACACGAGATAGACCAGCGCGTCGAGTTGCGCCTGCAACGCCAGGAACGCCTCACGGGCCCGGACGCTCCGCGCCTGTGGGCGGTACTGGACGAGGGGGCGCTCCGGCGCCCCATCGGCGGTCCGGAGGTGATGCGCGGTCAGTTCGAACACCTCATCGAGATGTCCAAGCTGCCCAACGTCACCATCCAGATCATGCCGTTCAGGTTCGGTGGGCACGCCGCCGAGGGAGGGGCCTTCACGATCCTGCGCTTCCCCGAGCAGGACCTGCCGGACGTGGTTTACGTCGAGAACCTCACCGGCGCGATGTACCTGGACAAGCGCGACGACGTCGACACCTACCTACAGGCGATGGAACGCCTCTGTGTCGACAGTGCGACCCCGGAGCGCACGGTCGAGCTTCTCGGTGATCTTCTCAGAGAGACATGATGCTCCAGACCCAGCACGGCCAGACCAGGGCCGGTCACGACGACTATGACAACGGGATGCCCGCCACCAAGCTCCAAGGCGCGCGGTGGCTGAAGTCCCGGCGAAGCAACTCCCAGGGGAACTGTGTCGAGATAGCGGAACTGCCCGGCGGGCAGGTCGCGATGCGCAACTCCCGCCACCCGGAGGGTCCCGCCCTCATCTACACCCGCCCCGAGATAGAGGCGCTCATCCTTGGTGCCAAGGACGGCGACTTCGACCATCTCATCGCCTCCCGCAACTGACACACCCCGGAAAACCGCCAACGGAACGCCGCCACCGTGCGGCTCGTCGCATGCGGCGGGTCGGCTCCGGTCCACCGAACGTCGACCCGTCCGCTCCGCAGAAACAGAGGCCACCCCGGCGCGAGGGTGGCCTTTTTCCGTAGCGGCCCGAAAGCCCCGGGCCGGGTCAGCCGCAGTTGCCGTAGGGCGCGGTGCCGCCGTTGCCGCCGAACCGGACGCACTTCCCGGCCGCCGACACGAACACCGGCCCCGCATACCACTCGAACGACCCGCCGTCGGCGATCCGGCCGCCTCCGCTGCGCTGGATCCAGACCGACACCGAGGACGCCCTGCCGACGCTCCGGGTCTTCATCGTGACGGCGCAGTTGTAGTGCGAGCTGTTGTACAGCAGGTAGACGGTTCCGCCGGACGCGGCGATGGAGCGCTGCACGTAGTAGCCGCCGCCGTGGCCGCCGCTGTTGCACACGGCCTGCGGCGTGTACTTGTTCGGGGGCTCCTGGACGGGCCCGGACCCGCCACCGCCGGGGCCCTTCGTCGGGTCGGGGCTCCCGGGCCTGCCGTCCGGCCTCTTCGAGCCGTTCGGGCTCGCGGCCCCGGGGCTCTCAGAACCCGATGTGCGGCCGCGCCCGTCCTTCGGCCCCTTCGACGCGCGGCCCGCGCCGCTCGTGCCCGCGGAGCCGTCCTGAGCGCCAAGCTCCTGGCCGGGCGCGGCGGCGGGCCGGTCCTGAGCGGACTTCCCGTCGTCCGGACGCGTCGCGGCCCAGACCGCGCCGCCCGCGACGACCACCGCGACGGCCGCCGCCGCGGCGATCGGGATCATGAGGCCGCGCTTCCGGTCGCCCCGCCGTCCGGGTGCGGGCGGCGGGGGCGGGCCCTGCGCGTTCCCGATGCCGGACGGTATCGGTCCGGCGGCGGGGGCGGGGCCGGGGCCGGGGCCGGGCTGGGGAGGTGTCACGTCGCCGAACGGGGGCGGCTGCGGCGCCGTCGTGTGCCGTTGCCCGGACGGATCGGTCACCTGGTCAGGCGGCGCCATGGGAAACGCCGGGAGCGCCGATATCGGGGACGACGTCGCCGGGGTGGTTCCGCTGGCGGCGCCGACGAACCGCTCCTGCGCCTCGCGCGCGGTGGGCCGCTGCGCCGGCTCCTTGGCCAGGCACGCCACCACCAGCTCCCGCAACGGGCTGGGCAGGTCGCCCAGTTCGGGCTCGGCGGTCAGGATGCGGTGCATGACCGTGGCCATCTCGTCGTTCCCGAACGCGGGACGCCCGGTCGCGGCGAACACCATCGTCGTGCCCCACGCGAACATGTCGGACGCGGGGCCGACCGGGCCGCCGGTAAAATGCTCCGGGGCCATGTAGGCGGGGGTGCCGACGTTCTGCGTCTCCCCGGCCGCGCCCAGCGCGCGCGCCACCCCGAAGTCGATGACGCGGGGGCCGTCCGGGCCCAGCATGACGTTGTGCGGCTTGAAGTCGCGGTGGACGATCCCGGCCTGGTGGATCGCCGTGAGCGCGGTCAGGGTGCTGATGGCGAGCCGTTCCAGCGTCCCGCCGGTGCGCGGACCCTCCACGCGCACCACGTTGTGCAGGGACTGCCCCGGGACGTACTCGCTGACGATGTACGGCTGGTCGCCCGCGACGTCGGCGTCCAGGACCTGCGCGGTGCAGAACCGCGCGACCCGCTTGGCGACCTCCAGCTCGCGGACGAACCGGGCCCGCGCGGACTCGTCCCCGGCGAGCCCGCCGTGCAGCAGCTTGATCGCGACGTGGTCCGAGGTGGGGACCGCGCGGTCCCCTCCCGCGCCGGCGGGGCGGCCGAGGAACACCGCCCCCTGCCCGCCCTCGCCGAGGCGGCCCAGGATCTCGTAGCCGCCCAGCCGGACCGGGTCACCCGACCGCAGCGGATGGGCATCCGGCATCGTCCTGTCCGTCACACCACTCGCTCCCCGTCGCTCAAGATCCGTCCAGCAAGACTATTGGCCACACGAGGGTACGTGCTGGGCGAACCGGATGATCAATACCCGGTGATCAAGACGGGGAGCTGCGGCGAACACGGCGGCGATTGATCCTCCCGATTGAAATGGACTATAGTCCGTTTATTCCATCGAGAGGAAACGGTAATGGACCACGGTCCGGTCGGCGCGGCGGGCCTCGAACTCATGCGCACGCCGCCTCCCCGGGAGCGCGCGGACGCCGCCAGGAACCGTGCGAAGGTGCTCGCCGCCGCGGCCGACCTCTTCGCCCGCGAGGGGGTGGAGTCGGTGTCCATGGACGCGGTGGCGACCGCCGCGGGGGTCGGCAAGGGGACCCTCTTCCGCCGCTTCGGCGACAAGGCGGGCCTGGCCGCGGCCCTCCTCGACGAACGCGAGCGCGAACTTCAGGACGCGATCCTCTCCGGACCGTCCCCGCTGGGGCCGGGCGAGCCGGGCGAGGCCGTCGAACCGTCCGCCCGCCTATATGCATTCGTCGACGCGTACCTGGACTATGTCCTGGACCACCTGGCCCTGGTGCGCATGTCGGAAACCGCATCCCCGGGGGCGCGCTACCGCATCGGCGCCTACCGGTTCTGGCACCGCCACCTGACCATCCTCCTGGACGTCCCGGACGCCGAGGCCGTGGCGCACACGCTCCTGGCCACCCTTGGCGCGGAACACCTCACCGCCATGGTCGAGACCCTGGGAGTGGAACGAACGCGCTCCGCCGTCCACACCCTCTTCTCCATGCGCGCATAGCCGCGCATAGCAAAGCCCCCGTGTTCTCCTAGGAGGAAAGCGCGTTCCTAAAAGCACACGGGGGCTCGCAGTGCGTCAGGCCGGGTCGGGCGTCCCCCGCTCGGGACGGTCGTCCGCCCGGCCGCTCCGGTGGCCCGGCGGGCCCTCCGGGGCGTACTCGCGTTCCAGCCGTGCGGCGACCGCGAGGGCGCGCAGCGACGTCGTCTTTACGTGTGCGCGTCCGTTGCCGGCTCTGGGCCTGAGGATGCTGCTGGGCATGGTCGCCTCCGCGGGTCGTGGGTGGACATGTGCCGCCCATCACACCGGGCGGCACATGTAGTTGCAACCGCAAGGGTCCTCCCCGTATTCCGAGTGATCATTCCGTTTAGCGCCGGGTTTGCGCCCGCCCGCGCTCTCCCCTTCAATGCCTCCGCACCCCCGCGCCCGCCGAGCACGCCCGCCCAGGAGGGACCGATGACCGACGCCCACCCTGCCGGACCCGAGGACGAGGCGTCGCCCGGCCTCATCGCCTCTCTCCCCGACGAGGACCCCGATCACGACGAGGATTACGCGCCGCCCAGGCGTTTCCCCTTCAACAAGCGCCTCTATATCTTCGCCACCTGCTACACCCTGTTCGTCATGGCCGTCTGCGCCGGATGGGTCATCCATTCACCCGGCCATTCCCAATCCAACTTCCTGACCGGCTTCCTCGTGGGCGCGACCCTGGCGGCAGCGCTTCTCATCCTCCGTCTATGGCAAATCCGCCGCCGCTAACCTTTCCCCACAACCGAATTCGGGTTCAAGGGCGAGGTGGGTTGTTCAGATGGGCGAGGAGTTGGCGGTGGCGGTGCCAGTAGTCGGGGGAGCGGCCGTCGCCCAGAGGGAACCAGGTCAGGGGAGCGGACGGAGGGCCGAGCCGTTGGCGGGTGAACCCGGGTGGACCCGTGCGGGCGCCGGACGCCGCCAGCCCGATCGGGGACGAGGCGCCTGACCAGCGGGGTTCGACGGTGAGGTCGGGGCGGCCCGGGGAGAGTTGGGCCATGAGCGCCGTGATCGGGGTTTTGGCGGTGAGGGCGTCGACGAGAGATGGCAGATCGGCTATAGGGGGAGAGGTGGACGGCGGATAGGCGACCACCAGCGTCGTTGTTTCGGTTTCGCCGGAGAGGTTCAGCGTGGCTATGGCGCTCTTTCCGGTAAGAATAAGGTGTTGGGCCCGGGGGAGTTCGGGCCCTTTCCACGGGTGTTCCAGCGGTTCAGTCGTGCCCCAGCCCAGTGGCGGGCGGCCGGTCAACAGATGCAGAAGATGCTCGATGTGGGCGCCCGGCTTTTCTCCTGGACGGGCTTGGAACGTCAAGGTCAGGTGGGAGCCCAGGGGCGATGTCGGGGGTGTTCTGTAGGCGGGGGCGTAGTCGGTCGCGTCGGGGATGTGGGTGAAGGCGTTGCCGTCCCAGCGCATGGGGTGGCCGGTGAGGCCGTCGTAGTAGCCGTCGCCCGGGGCGACCACCCAGTTCGCCTTCGGGGAGGCGGCCAGGGTGCGGAGCGGGATGGTCAGGCGGCCCGCGGGGCTTGTGACGATCTGGAGCACGCGCGGACCGCATTCCGCCAGGCATTCGACCAGGTCGGGGCTCAGCGCGACGACCGGGCGGTCCCGGAGGACGACCATCGAGTGCGGTGTGAGGGCGTCGGCGCCGCCCCGGGTTTCGTTCACTGGCTCCATACCGTGCCGTTGTGCCGGGCCGCGAGTTCCCGGGCGCAGTGCTGCGCGAGGTGGAGGGCCTCGGGGGGCGACGCGGCGGCGTGGAGGTCGAGCCACCAGACCGGCCCCTGGACGGGGGTGGAGAGCAGCCGCTCCACCTCGCCCGGGACGGTGATCAGCATCGCGTCCCGGAGGCGGAGGAGGAGGCGGTCGCGGGAGTCGAAGACATACGGGCCGCCCACTTCGAGGCCCTGGATGCCGGACGAGGCGACCAGTGCGGGGAGCGCGTCCAGGTCCGGTTCCTCCGGGGACAGGACGACCAGCTCGCGGCTCATCGGACGGCCAGCGAGCGGGCGAAGGCGGCGGCCGTCATCTGCACGGCGGCGGTGTGCGCCGCCGCGCCGACGCGTTCGGGGGCGATCGACATCCCCGCGGCGAGGTGGCGGTCGAACGGGATGTACACGACGGGAAGCCCGCCCGCGCTCAGCATCTGCACTGCGCGCTTCACGTCCATGCCCGGGTTGGGTGCGTGTGCTACCAGGGCGATGACCGTCCGGTGGAGAAGGTCGGTGTAGTTGCTCTGGACGAACCAGTTGATGGCGGCGCGCGCGCTGAGGGCCCCGTCCACGGTTCCGGGGGTGACGAAGACCTGGGCGTGCGCTCCGGAGAGGATTCCGCGCTGGAGCTCCTCGGAGACTCCGGCGCCGCAGTCGATGACGGCGGTGGAGAAGTAACGGCTGAGGTTGCCCACGCCCTGGTGGAAGAGGTGGTGGTCGAGCGGTCCCGAGACGGCTCCGCCCGGGGCGGCGGGGAGGACGTACAGGCCCTCGTCGGTGCGTCCCAGATGGGCGGCGGTCTCGTCCCAGGAGCGCGGGCGTGCGGCGGCGAGGTGGCGGAGGGAACTGGGCGAGGACGCCCCCACGCGCAGCGGGAGCGAGCCGAGCCCCGGGTCGGCGTCGACCGCGACCACCCGGTCGGCGCGGTACCGCCGGACGATCCCGGCGACGAGCGCCGCGATCGTCGACTTGCCCGCACCACCCCGGACGCTCGTCACCGCGATCCGGCGGCAGGACGGCACCGGCGCGCCTATCTGGGCGGTGACCCAGTCCATTGACGGCCCGCCGGGGTTCCGCGCGCTGACCCTTCGCGGCTGCTCGACGGGGACGCTCTCCTGGACGGGAGTGTTCTCCGCAGGCTCCTGAGGGCGCGGGTCCGGCGCGGAATGCGCCACCGGCGCGGGCGCCTGCGGGGCCGCCGGTGCGGGAGGCGGGGGCTGGGAGGCCGCCAGGGCGGCCGTCCAGGGGCTTTCGACCCGGGGCGGCACGGGCGGCGCGGCCTGCCCGGCCGGGCGCGGGGACGGCGGGACGAGGCCGGACTCCAGGCCGCCGAGGTCGTGGAGGACGGCCCGCTGCCAGTCGCGATCGGTCACCGGTCCCCTTCCAGCGCCGCGAGGTCGGTCGGCCGAGACGAGTCTAGACAAGTCAGGACAAGCGGTCAGAGGTACAGGCCGACCGCCTCGGCCGAGCCGGGGGCGGCGGGCTGGAGGTCGGCGCCGCGCAGTGTGATGATCTCGTTGTCGTCGGGGCGCTCGCCGGACGTCAGGCGCTGCCCCTGGGCGGCGATCGCGGCGTCCAGGAGGTTGCGCATGAGGCGGCCGTTGCCGAAGGACGGCCCGCGCGGGACGGCGTGGAGCAGCGTCCGCAGGCGTCCGGGGACGTCGGGGGCGAGCGTGAGGCCCTCGGCGGCGGCGAGCCGCTCGAAGATCGCGACGAGTTCGGTGTCGGAGTAGTCGGGGAACGCCAGCCGCTTGGGGAAGCGGGACTCCAGGCCGGAGTTGCCGGTGAGGAACGCGGTCATCTCGCGTTCGTATCCGGCGGCGATGACGACGAGGTCGCCGCGGTACTCCTCCATGAGCTGGACGAGGGTGGAGACGGCCTCCTGCCCGTAGATGTCGCCCGCCAGCGCGTACGCCTCGTCGATGAACAGGACGCCGCCGAGGGCCTGCTCGACGGCGGCGCGGACGCGGGGGGCGGTCTGGCCGAGGTAGGGGCCGACGAGGTCGGCGCGGGAGACCTCGACGAGGTGGCCGGACGACAGCAGCCCGAGCCGCCCGTAGACGGACGCGACGAGCCGGGCGACGGTGGTCTTGGCGGTGCCGGGGTTGCCGGTGAACACCATGTGCCGGGTCGGGGTGACGACGGGCTGCCCGGCGCCGCGCCGCAGTTCGGCGCCCCGGGCCTCGGCGACGAGGCGGTGCACCTCCTGCTTGACGTCGGCGAGGCCGACCAGGGCGTCGAGCTCGGTGAGCGGGTCGGTCGCGGGCAGGACGCGGGAGGTGCCGCTGAGGCTGTCGGGGATGTCGTCCGGGAGGAGGGTGGTGAGGTCCTCGGCGGTGGCGCGCTTCTTCGCGGTGACGCGGCGCGCTTGCAGGACGGTGGCGCGCTCGGACAGGTTGCGCATGACGCGGGCGTTGCCGAACGAGCGGCCGCGCGGGGCCTTGCGGAGCAGGCCGGAGATCTTGGCGCGGGCGGCGGGGGTGGGTTCGAGGCCGGTGGCGCGGGCCTGGCCGGTGAAGATCTCCAGCAGCTCGTCGTCGGTGAAGTCGGGGAAGCGGATCGTGTGCGGGAAGCGGGAGGCGAGCCCGGGGTCGGAGGAGACGAACCGCTGCATCTCGCGTTCGTATCCGGCGGCGATCACGACGAGGTCGTCGCGGTTGTCCTCCATGACCTTGAGCAGCTCGGCGATCGCCTCGGGCCCGTAGTCCTCGGACATGCCGCTCTGGGTGAGCGCGTAGGCCTCGTCGATGAACAGGACGCCGCCGACGGCCTGCCGGGCGACGGCGCGGGTCTTCACGGCGGTCTCGCCGAGGTACTGGCCGACGAGCCGGGAGCGGGACGCCTCGACGAGGTGCCCCGACGACAGCACGCCGAGGTCCTTGAAGATGCGGGCGAGCAGCCGCGCGACGACGGTCTTGCCGGTGCCGGGGTTGCCGGTGAACACCATGTGCCGCGCGGGCGGGACGGTGGCGGGCAGCCCGGCCTCGCGGCGCATCTTGGCGGCCTCGGCGCCCGCGACGAGCAGTTCGATCTCCTGCTTGACGGTGCCGAGGCCGGTCAGCGCGGCGAGTTCGGCGAGCGGGTCGCCCGGGGTTCCGGACGCATCGAAGGCGGCGGGGACGTCGGGCCGTTTCACCACGAGCTCTTCGCCGGGCCCGGTGCGCTCCCGGACGCCCTCGACGACGACGTCCGCGAGGCGTTGCGCGAGCCGCGCGTTGCGCAGGTTCCGCACGGGCGGGGTGCGGACGAGCAGTTCCCCCGCAGCGGTCAGCGCGCGTTTGTGCGCGCGCGCCCCGCGCTGTTGCAGCGCGCGGTTGAACAGCTCCATGTAGCCCGCGGCGTCGAACGGGTGCGTCGGGACGACCTGGAGCCGGAGGGCGAGCCCGGGGTTGACCTCGCGGATCCGCTCGTCCCCGCCGGGTTCGCACAGCGCGACCACGTGCAGGTCGTCGTGGACGTCGAGGGCCCGGTGCAGCTCCTCCAGGATGGCCTCGCCGCTGCGCACGTCGCGGGACATGTCGTCCAGCCCGTCGATGACCATGAGGCGGTGCCCGGCGGAGTCGCGGGCGTCGTTGTAGAGGTGCGTGGTCGCGGCCGAGACCTCCTTGGCGGCGAAGAAGTCGCCCGCCAGCCAGAGCGGCGGCTCGGTGACCTGGCGCTCGCGCAGCAGCCGGGCGATCTCCTGCGCGGCGTCGCGCTTGCCGGTGCCGTCCGGGCCGACGAGCATCAGCCGGACGGGCGCGTCCCCGCCCGCGACGTCCTCCAGCGCGGCGAGCACGTCGGGCTGCCCGACCAGCTCGGAGCCGACGTCGGCCTTGCGGACGCGGCGCGCCCGCGTGGAGGGCCCCTTGCCGACCCCGGCGGCGAGCGGGTTGACCATGCGGCGGCGCGGGGTGAACAGGCGCCGGACGTCCTCCTCGAACTCCCCGACGGGAATCCACTCGGGCTCGGGGATCTGCGCCTCGTCCGGGAAGCCCTGGGCGGCGCCGGTGAACCGCATCGCCATGTCCAGCCAGCCCCGGCACGCCTCGATGGCGCCCGCGCCGAGCGCCCGGCCGAGCCAGGCGCGGGTGGAGGTGTACCAGGGGTGCGGCTTGAATCCGGCGCGCTCCGCCGCGAACCGTTCGAGCAGTTCGCCGTACCTGTCCTCGGTGACGGCGGCGGCCAGCTCCACGGGCACCTGCTCCAGGCCGCCCTGCAACAGGAGGTGGACGAGCATCTCGTCCACCGACTCCTCGTGCGGGGCGACCTCCAGGAGGTGCTCGTGGACGGCCAGGAGCCCCGAGCACACCCATTCCAGGTAGCCGATCGGGCCCGCGAGCTCCGGCAGGACGGCGACGACGTCGTCGGCGGCGTGGGCGGTCCAGAGCGCGCGCTGGTCGGGCAGGGGCGCGTTGATGTCCAGGCCGGGAGGCGGGTTCTCGTAGAGGCGGATCAGGGCCTGGCGGCGCTGCTCGACGGGCTCCAGTCCCTCCAGGACGTCGAGCGCGTCGCGGGCGAGGCCGAGCGCGAGGTCCTTGTCGGGGGCCTCCTCCAGCCATTCCAGCGGGCGGAACCCGCCCTTGGTGACGCCCCAGTCGCTGATCGTCCGCAGCGGTTCGCGGGGTTCGCGGTGGTAGCGGCCGAAGAACTGGTACTGGAGCCGCGAGTGCGTGCCGGAGTTCACCGCCGCCGCGCCGCACAGGAAGTCGACGTCCAGCACCAGCTCGGCGACGACGAGCGGCGCGGGCGTGGTCAGCACCGAGTGCTGGTCGGTGGTCAGCTCGGCGCAGCGGGGGTCGGCGACGAGCTTGTCGATGCGGGCGCGGATGTCGTCGTACAGCCCGTCCGGTACCCGCCAGGGCCCGAAAGAGTACAGGTCCAGGACGGGCTCATCGGTGACGAGCAGTTCCAGATTCTCCGGCAGCCGCACCGCTTTCCCCTCTAAAACACACAACCCGGTGCGAACAGACTAGAGCGTCCACCGGGCTCGGGTGCGCCGCTTACGGAGGAGGGCATCGGCGGTGACCGTGCGCGAACGCCGCCGTGACGCGGCCGGGAGGCGGAAACCTTCGCGTGTTTTTCCTCTGGCCGTCATCTGTCACTTTGTTCACGGCTCCGGGGCTCTCGGGCGACCGCTCCCGGCCGTTCCACTGGGTGGGCAACCGTTTGGGTAGGTAACCGATGACCCGGCCGCCCGCACCCTGGGAGACCCACGTGATCACTAAGCTGCTCGTCGCCAACCGGGGCGAGATCGCCGTGCGGGCGTTCCGCGCCGCATATGAGCTCGGCATCGCCAGCGTCGCCGTCTACGCCCACGAGGACCGGCTGTCCCTGCACCGCCAGAAGGCGGACGAGGCGTACGAGATCGGGGAGCACGGCCATCCCGTCCGCGCCTACCTGGACGTGGACGGCATCGTCGCGACGGCGCTGCGGGTCGGCGCCGACGCCGTCTACCCCGGCTACGGGTTCCTGTCGGAGAGCCCGCAGCTGGCGGAGGCGTGCGAGCGGGCCGGGCTGACGTTCGTGGGCCCGCCGTCGGCCGCGCTGAGCCTGGCGGGCAACAAGATCGAGGCGGTCGCGGCGGCGCGGCGCGCGGGCCTGCCGGTGCTGCGCTCGGCGACGCCCGAGCCGGGACGCGAGCTCGCGGCGGCCGACGAGGTCGGGTTCCCGCTGTTCGTGAAGGCGGCGGCGGGCGGCGGCGGGCGCGGGCTGCGCCGCGTCGACCACCGCGACGAGCTGACCGACGCCGTCGACACCGCGCGCCGCGAGGCGCTCAGCGCGTTCGGCGACGCGACCGTGTTCCTGGAGCAGGCCGTCGACCGGCCCCGCCACATTGAGGTGCAGGTGCTCGCGGACGCCGCCGGGCACACCGTCCACCTGCGCGAACGCGACTGCTCGGTGCAGCGCCGCCACCAGAAGGTCGTGGAGATCGCCCCGGCGCCGCGGCTGGACCCGCTGGTCGCCGAGCGGCTGTGCGCGGACGCGGTGCGGTTCGCCGAGGAGATCGGCTACGTCAACGCGGGCACGGTCGAGTTCCTCGTGGACGCCCGGGGAGAGCACGTCTTCATCGAGATGAACCCGCGCATCCAGGTCGAGCACACCGTGACCGAGGAGGTCACCGGCGTCGACCTGGTGCAGAGCCAGCTCCGCATCGCGGGCGGCGAGACGCTCGCCGACCTCGGCATCGCGCAGGACGAGGTCACCGTCTCGGGCTACGCCGTGCAGTGCCGCATCACCACCGAGGACCCCGCGAACGGGTTCCGTCCCGACACCGGCAAGATCTCCGCGTACCGGTCGCCGGGCGGCGCCGGGGTCCGGCTCGACACCGGGACGACGCACGCGGGCGCCGTCGTCACGCCGCACTTCGACTCGCTGCTGGTCAAGCTGACCTGCCGGGGCCGGACGTTCGAGGACGCCGTCCGGCGCGCGCGCAGGGCGGTCGCGGAGTTCCGCATCCGGGGCGTGGCGAGCAACATCCCGTTCCTCCAGGCGCTCCTGGAGGAGGAGGACTTCCGCGCGGGCGGCGTCACCACGTCCTACATCGCCGACCACCCGGAGCTGCTCACGGCCCGGTCGAGCGGCGACCGCGCGACGCGGCTCGTCCGGTACCTGGCGGACGTGACGGTCAACAAGCCCCACGGCGAGGCGCCCACCACCCTGGACCCCGCGGAGAAGCTCCCACCGCTCGACGGGCCTTTGTCCAGCGGGACGAACTCCCACGCCCCCCGGAACGACGCCTTCCCCGAGGGCTCCCGTGACAGGCTCCTCGCGCTCGGCGCGCAGGCGTTCGCGCAGCAGCTCCGCGCGCAGGAGGCCCTGGCCGTTACAGACACCACGTTCCGGGACGCGCACCAGTCGCTTCTGGCCACCCGCGTACGGACCTACGACCTGCTCTCCGCCGCGCCCTACCTCGCGCGGATGACGCCCCAGCTCCTTTCGCTGGAGGCGTGGGGCGGCGCCACCTACGACGTCGCTCTGCGCTTCCTGGGCGAATCGCCCTGGGACCGCCTGGCCGCGATCCGCGAGGCGGCACCGAACCTGTGCATCCAAATGCTCCTGCGCGGCCGCAACACCGTCGGATACACGCCCTACCCCGATTCGGTCGCGCGGGCCTTCGTCAAGGAGGCGGCCAACACGGGCGTGGACATCTTCCGGGTGTTCGACGCCCTGAACGACATGGAGCGCATGCGCCCGGCCATCGACGCCGCGCTCCAGACCCATGCGCTCGTCGAAGGGACGCTCTGCTACACCGGCGACCTGTCGTCCCCGAACGAGCGCCTCTACACGCTCGACTACTACCTGCGCCTCGCGGAACAGCTCGTGGAGTCGGGCGTCCACATCCTGTGCATCAAGGACATGGCCGGCCTGCTCCGCGCGCCCGCCGCCCGCACGCTGGTGACCGCCCTGCGCGCACGCTTCGACCTGCCCGTCCACCTGCACACGCACGACACGGCCGGCGGGCAGCTCGGCACCTACGTCGCCGCGATCGAGGCCGGGGTGGACGCCGTGGACGGCGCCGCCGCGCCGCTGTCGGGCACCACCAGCCAGCCCCCGCTCCAGGCGATCGTCGCCGCCACCGACTTCACCGGCCGCGCCACCGGCATCGACCTGGACGCGCTCACGGCGATGGAGCCGTACTGGGAGGCCGTCCGCAGGCTGTACGCGCCGTTCGAGATGGGCCTGCCCTCGCCCACCGGACGCGTCTACCAGCACGAGATCCCCGGCGGGCAGCTCTCGAACCTGCGGCAGCAGGCCGTCGCGCTCGGTCTCGGCGACCGGTTCGAGGAGATCGAGCGGTGCTACGCGGCGGCCGACGCGATCCTCGGGCGGCTCGTGAAGGTCACCCCGTCCAGCAAGGTCGTCGGCGACCTCGCCCTGCACCTGGTCGCCGCGGGCGCCGACCCCGACGACTTCGCCGAGAACCCCGAGCGCTACGACATCCCCGACAGCGTCATCGGGTTCCTGAACGGCGAGCTGGGCGACCCGCCCGGCGGCTGGCCCGAGCCGTTCCGCACCAAGGCCCTGGCCGGACGCCAGTACACGCCCGCGCGGGCGGAGCTGGACGAGGCGGAGGAGAAGGCCCTGGCCGGGCCCGAGGTCCGCGACACGCTCGACCGGCTGCTGTTCCCCGGCCCCGCCAAGGACTACCGCGAGGCCCGCGCCGCCTACGGCGACCTGTCCGTCCTGCCGACGAGCGCGTTCCTGTACGGCCTGCGCACCGGGCACGAGGTCGCGTTCGACCTCGAACCCGGCGTGCGCGTGCTGGCCGGGCTGGAGGCCGTCGGCGGCGTCGACGAGGCGGGCTTCCGGCAGGTCATCTGCACGGTGAACGGCCAGTTGCGGACGCTGTCGGTCCGCGACAAGGCGGTGGCCTCGGACGCGCCGCCCGTCGAGCGCGCCGACCCCGCCGAGCCCGGCCACGTCGCCGCGCCGTTCGACGGGTCGGTGACGCTGCGGGTGGCCGCGGGCGCGCAGGTCGCGGCCGGGGACGTGGTCGCCACCATCGAGGCGATGAAGATGGAGGCCGCGATCACCGCGCCGATCGCGGGCCGGGTCGCGCGGCTCGCCGTCCCGGTCGCGACCCCCGTTCAGGCGGGCGACCTGCTGCTCGTCATCACCTGACCCGGGACAAGGAAGCGGGCGGCGGGTTACGCCGCGCGGACGGCGTAGCCCGCCAGGCCCGGTTCGAGCAGGTCGAAGGCGGCGCGGCCGATCTCGGTCAGCGCCGCCGCGATCTCCTCGTGGCTCCGCCCCTCGATCGTGCGCCGCAGCGTCTCCTGGAACAGGACGCGGTGGACGCCGCCGAACTGCGCCGCGGCCAGCCGGGGGAGCGGGTCGCCCGGCGCGGCGCCGGTCTCGCGGGCGAGGACGGCGGCCAGCGCGTCCTCGCGCTCCTCGTGGAACTCGCGGAGCCGCGCGACCAGCGCCGGGCTCTCGGTGATCATCCGGGCGAAGTCGGGGCCGGAGAAGCCGATGACGGCGTCGTGCCGGGCCGCCGCCGCGAGGAAGCCGCGCCGCAGCGCGGCCAGCGCCGACTCGCCCGGCGCCCGCTCAGCGACCGTCCGCGCGAGCAGCCCGACGAACACCTCGTGCAGGTCGAGGGCGAGGTCCTCCTTGCGCGGGAAGTAGTTGGTGACGGTCATCTTGGCCACCTGCGCCGCCGCCGCGACGTCCGCGATCGTCACCTGGTCGAAACCGTGCCGCAGGAACAGGCGGGTCGCCTGGTGCGAGATGTTCTGCCGTGTCTGCTGCTTCTTCAGCTCCCGGAGTCCCATCCCGCCATCATTGCATACTTCGACCTAAGTTTGTTCTTGACATATTTATAGGTCGCATCTAAGTTTAGGTCCCAAGGGTCCCGGGTACCCGAACGAGGGTGACCCGTTCCCTCCCGGCCGGACGAGCAAAGGACACCATCCTGAACGCCAGCCACGCCCCCAGCGCGTCCCCCCGCGTGCCGTCCCCCCGTGGCGCGGCCGTGACCCGCGATCTCATCGACCCGATGAAGGACTACCTGTCCCGCATCGGCCGTACCGCGCTGCTGACCGCCGAGCAGGAGGTCGACCTGGCCAAGCGCATCGAGGCGGGGCTGTTCGCGCGCGAGCGGCTGGAGACCCGCGGCCACCTGCTCGACGAGCAGGACCGCGACGACCTCGCCTGGATCGCCGCCGACGGCCGCCGCGCCAAGGAGCACATGGTCGAGGCCAACCTGCGCCTGGTCGTCTCGCTCGCCAAGCGCTACATGGGCCACGGCCTGCCGCTGAACGACCTCGTCCAGGAGGGCAACCTCGGGCTGATCCGCGCGGTCGAGAAGTTCGAGTACCGGCGCGGCCTGAAGTTCTCCACCTACGCCGTCTGGTGGATCAAGCAGGCGATCAGCCGGGCGCTCGCCGACCAGAGCCGCACGATCCGCATCCCCGTGCACGTCGTCGAGGTGCTCAACCGGATGACCCGGCTGCGCCGCACGATGGCGCAGGACCTCGGCCGCGAGCCGACCTCGGCCGAACTGGCCGTCGAGCTGGACGTCACCACCGAGAAGGTGGAGTGGCTGCGGCGCCAGTCCCGCGAGCCGCTGTCCCTGCACACTCCCCTCGGCGAGGACGGCGACGGCGAGCTCGGCGACGTCATCGAGGACCCCGACGGCGGCGACCCCGCCGACGTCGTCGCGACCTCGATGCTGCGCGGCCGCCTCGACGCCGTCCTGGAGACGCTGACCGAGCGCGAGGCCGGCGTCATCTCCATGCGGTTCGGGCTGGCCGGCGGCGAGCCGAAGACGCTGGAGGAGGTCGGCAAGGTCTACGGGGTGACGCGCGAGCGCATCCGGCAGATCGAGTCCAAGGGCATGCACAAGCTGCGCCACCCGTCCCGCCGCGAAACCCTGGCCGACCTGCTGGGCTGAGCCGCCCGGGTCCCGGCCCGCCCGGCCGGGACCGATCCAGTGCACGCGCGGCCCGGATCGCCGGCTTGGTCGCCGGCTTGATCGTCGGAATGTCACGACGACTTCAGCGGTAGGTCAATCTCCTCCCGCGGTGGGATGACAGTCTGGGTGATGTCCGACAAGACTGCTATGGGCGTTCGGCGCGAACTGGAGAGACGAGCATGACGGCGAGGCGGTCGACGGGACGGCGTGGGCGGCTCACGGCCGTCGGCTCCAAGCGCGGGATCGCGGTGGGGGTCACCGCCGCACTCGCGCTCGGCCTGCTCCAGGGGCCCGCAGCGGCGATGCTGCCCGCCCCCTCACCCGGGCCCGCCGGGATGCCGGGAGGCCCGCTGGCGGCCGCACCGCCCGCCGCCCCGCCCGTGGCCGCCCCTCCGGCCGGGCCGACCGGCGTCGATCCCGCGAACCTGCGCGCCACGCTGGACGCCGTCCACGAGGCGGGCATGTACGGGATCTTCTCCTCCGTGCGGGACGGCAACACGCGGTGGGACGGCGCGTCCGGCGTCGCCGATACCGCGACCGGGCGTCCCGCCACCGCCGACATGCGGACGCGCGCCGGGAGCATCACCAAGACGTTCGTCGCCACGGCGATCCTCCAGCAGGTGGAGAAGGGCCGCGTCGCCCTGGACGCGCCCATCGGCACCTACCTGCCCGACCTGTTCCCCGGCCAGCGCGGGCGGCAGGTCACCGTGCGGATGCTGCTCAACCACACCAGCGGCATCGGCGACTACGTCTTCTACGCGTTCCCGTCCCTGACCGACCTCTCGCCCGCCGACCTGGACAAGGAGCGCTTCAGGACGGTCCGTCCCGAACAGCTCGTCGCCTGGGGGCTGGCCGCGCCGCCCACCGGTGAGCCGGGCGAGCGCTGGTCGTACTCCAACACCAACTACGTCATCGCCGGGCTGCTCCTGGAGGAGGTCACCGGGACGAAGGCGGAGGAGTACATCACCCGCAACGTCATCAAGAAGGCGGGTCTCAAGCACACGTACTTCCCGTCGGGGCCCACCATCCACGGGCCGCACCCGCGGATGTACGAGTCGCTGTACCAGCACGTGAACCCGCCGCGCGACTACAGCGTGTTCAACATGAGCTGGGCCTGGACGGCGGGCGCGCTGGTGTCCACCATGGACGACCTCAACCGCTTCTACCGGACGCTGCTCACCGGCGGCCTCGTCAACCGGCTGTCGCTGGCGCAGATGCAGCAGACCGTCCCCGTCAAGGACCCGGACGGCAACGTGCTGATGAAGTACGGCCTCGGCATCTACTCCCTGAACCTGCCCTGCGGGACGTTCTGGGGCCACGACGGCGCGGTCTTCGGCGCCGGGACGCAGGCGCTGTCCAGCGCGGACGGCAGGCGGCAGGTCGCGTTCGGCTTCAACCTCATGAAGTACCAGCGGCTCGACGCCGACGGCGTCCCGCTGCCCGACCCGATCGACAGCGCGCTCGGCGCGCACGCGATCCAGGCGCTGTGCGGGACGCAGTCGCCGACGGGCCCCGCCGAGCCGGGCCCGCCGCTGCGTCCGCTGCCGCTGCGGTTCGCCCGCACCGGCCCCTGAGCACCTAGCCGGTCAGGTCCGACGGGTCGGTGTTGGCGCCGCACAGCACGACCACCACGCGCTCGCCCGGCGCCGGACGGTAGGCCCCGGTGCGGAGCGCGGCCACCGCCGCGGCGGTGCCGTGCTCGACGGCCAGCCGGTACTCGCGCCACAGGAGGCGGCGGGCCTCGACGATGGCGTCGTCGCTGACGAGTACCGAGCGGACGCCGGTCCGCGCGGCCACGTCGTGCGCGATGCCGCCGAGCCGGGTGGCGCCGAGGGAGTCGGCGGCGACGCCGGAGACCGCCACGTCCACGGGTTCTCCGGCGGCCAGCGCGCGGTGGAGCGTCGGGCAGTTCTCGGGTTCGACGCCGACGACGCGGGCGTGCCCGTCCAGGGCCGCCGCGACGCCCGCCATCAGCCCGCCGCCGCCCACTGCCAGCAGGACGGTGTCGACCTCGCCCCCGGCCTGCTTCAGGACCTCCAGGCCGAGCGTGCCCTGACCGGCGCAGACGTCCGGCTGGTCGTAGGCGTGGCAGGCCAGCGCCCCGGTGTCGGCGGCGCGTTTGGCGGCGGCCTCCTGCGCCTCGGCGTAGCGGGTGCCGACCTGCACGACGCTCGCGCCGAGCGCCCGCAGCCCCGCGACCTTCACCGCCGGCGCCGTCTCCGGGACGAACACCTCGGCGGGCACGCCCGCCCGCGCCGCCGCGTACGCGAACGCGAGGCCCGCGTTGCCGCCCGAGGCCGCGACGACACCGGCGGCGGGCAGCCGTCCCGCCTCCCGTGCGGCGAGGATGTGGTTGAACGCGCCCCGCGCCTTGAACGAGCCGGTGTGCTGGGTGAGCTCCAGCTTCAGCCACGCCCGACCGCCCTCCCGGTCGCTCTCCCTGCCCGCGTCCTCTCCGGGAAGGAGCGCGGCGGCCGCGACCGGCATCAGCGGCGTCCTGCGGATGCGTCCCGTGACGCGCTCCGCGGCGGCCTCGACGTCCGAACGAAAGATCACTTCGCGTCCCCTTCTCCACGTGTGCCCGGGCTCGGATTCCATCCCTACCAGCCGGGGAGGCGCGGACGGTGGGCGTGGCGCGTTCCGTGGGGCGGCCGTCACGCGTGGGAGTGCTCAGCGGCGTCCACGCCCCCCTGAGGGTCCGTCTCGGGTCCCTCCGGCCCGTTCTCGAACGGCACCTGCCGGACGAACCACGCCAGCGCGAACGCGAGCACGCCCACGCCCGTCGCGACCAGGAACCCCTGGTGGACGCCGCCCGCCACCGCGTGCTGGTAGGCGTCGCGGACCCCGGCGGGCAGCGTCCGCAGGCCCGCCGCGTCCAGCTGCGCGGAGCCCTCGGTGGCGGCGCCGTAGCCGCGCTCGGCCATGATGTCGCGGACGCGCCCGGCGAACAGCGCGCCGACGATCGAGACGCCGACCGAGCCGCCGATCGTCCGGGCGAGGGTGGCGGTGGACGAGCCGACCCCGAGGTCCGCGCGCTCGACGCTGTACAGCGAGACCATCAGCGTCGTCTGCATGAGGCAGCCGATCCCGGCGCCGACCAGCGCCATGAACGCGCCGGTGGTGAGCCGCGAGGTTTCGGTGTCCATGCTCGCGAGCAGCGCGAGCCCGGCGGTCAGCAGCGCGCCGCCCGCGACGATGAACGCCTTGTAGTGACCCGTCCGGGAGATGAAGGGCCCGGCGAACATGTTGATGACGACCATCGTGAGGAACAGCGGCATGCCGAGCAGCCCCGCGTTGGTCGCCGACGAGCCCTGCACGGCCTGCTGGAACAGCGGCAGGTACGTCATCGCGCCGAACATCGCGAAACCGAGCAGGAACCCGATGACGGTGACGATGGCGAAGTTGGCGTTGCGGAACAGCTTCAGCGGCAGGACGGGCTCGGCGGCGCGGCGCTCGACGACCACGAACGCGATCCCCGCCGCGACCGCGAGCGCGCCGAGGCCGATGATCACGCCGGACGTCCACGCGTACTCGGCGCCGCCCCAGGTGGTGACGAGGACGACCGAGGAGATCGCGGTGGCCAGCAGCGCGACGCCGAGGTAGTCGATCCGCGCCTGCGAGCGGTGCTTCGGCAGGTGCAGCACGGTCGAGATCATGAACAGCGCGAGCAGCCCGAGCGGCAGGTTGACGTAGAAGCACCAGCGCCAGCCGAGATGGTCGGTGATCGCGCCGCCGGCCAGCGGGCCCGCGATCATCGCCAGCCCCATCACGCCGGAGATCATGCCCTGGTAGCGGCCCTGCTCGCGGGGCGGGACGAGGCTGCTGATGATCGCGATCGCGCCGACCATCAGCCCGCCCGCGCCGAGCCCCTGGATCGCCCGGAAGCCGATGAGCTGCGTCATGTCCTGCGACATCCCGGCCAGCGCCGACCCGGACAGGAAGATCACGATCGCGGTGAGGAAGGCGCCCTTGCGCCCGTACATGTCGCCGAGCTTGCCCCAGACGGGCGTGGAGACCGCGGTGGCGAGCGTGTACGCGGTCACGACCCAGGACAGGTGGCCGAGCCCGCCGAGGTCGCTGACGATGCCGGGCATCGCGGTTCCGAGGATCAGGTTGTCGAGCGAGGCCAGCAGCATCGCGATCAGCACGGCGCCGATGACGACGTACAGGCTGCGGCCCTGTCCCGCCTCCTCCTGAGGGGGTGCCTGGGGGTTCATGGTCGTTCGCTCCTCGCTCTGGATACTTACTTGCCGACCGGCTAGTTAACGGTTCGAGTGTGCGCCGTTAACTAGCCGGGCGTCAAGTAAGTTGGGGCGGTATCTTGGTCCTAGGACGAGCGGAGGAGACGACCGTGACCCGGCCCCGGACGCGCCGCAAGGACACCCGCGAGCGGATCCAGCACGTCGCGCTGGAGCTGTTCCTCGAACGCGGCTACGACCAGACCTCGCTCCGCGAGATCGCCGAGCGGCTGGAGGTCACCAAGGCGGCGCTCTACTACCACTTCCGCACCAAGGAGGACATCGTCACCAGCCTCGTCGAGGACATCGGCCGCCCGGTGGACGAGCTGATCGCCTGGGGGCAGAGCCGGCCCAGGACCCGCGAGACCCGACGCGAGGTGCTGCGCCGCCTGAACGAGGCCCTCGACACCGGCGCGCCGGTGTTCCGGTTCCTCCAGGAGAACCAGGCCGCGCTGCGGTCCCGGCGGAACGCCGACGGGTTCCGCGACCGCATGCGGGCGCTCGGCGAGCTCCTCGCCGTCCCCGACGCGGACCTGGTCGAGCAGGTCCGCGCCCTCAGCGCCCTCTTCACCGTCTACTTCGGGACGTTCGCCCTCAACCACATGGACGGCGACCCCGGCGAGAAGCGCGCCGCCCTCCTCCAGGTCGCCTGGGAGCAGCTGGACGCGGCGCACGGGCACCCCGTCCAGGACGGGAAGTAGCCGCACCTCTGACGTCTGCGGTCAGCGGCGGTGCGTGGACGGTGCGCCGCCGGTCAGCGCCCTCGCCCAAGCTCCGGTTGTGCGAGCGGGAAACCGATCCCGCCCGAGACAAAACGGAGCAGACGATGCAGAACGCCGACGCCAAGACGAACAAGTCCGTGCTGATCTCCGGCGCCAGCGTCGGCGGTCCCGCGCTCGCCTACTGGCTGGACCGGTACGGGTTCGACGTCACGGTCGTCGAGCTGGCCCAGGGGCTGCGCGCGGGCGGCCAGGCGGTCGACGTGCGGGGCCCGGCGCTGGAGGTCGCCGGGCGGATGGGCGTGCTGGACGAGATCCGCGCGCGGCGCGTCCAGATGCGCGGCATGTCGATGGTGGACGCGAACGGCGACGAGCTCTTCCGCAGCGAGGAGTACACGATCACCGGCGGCGACCTCGACGGCCCCGACATCGAGATCCTCCGCGACGACCTCTCACAGATCCTCGCCGCCGCGGCGGGCGACGGGATCGAGTACCTGTTCGGCGACTCGATCGCCGCGCTCGACCAGGACGAGGACGCCGTCCGCGTGACCTTCCGCAGCGGCATCACCCGGACGTTCGACCTGGTCGTCGGCGCGGACGGCATGCACTCCAACACCAGGTCGCTGGTCTTCGGGCCCGAGTGCGACTACATCACCCACCTCGGCAAGTACCTGTCGGTGTGGACGGCCCCGAACTTCCTCGGCCTGGACCGCTGGCAGGTCTTCCACCAGATGCCGGGCAGCGCCTGGGGCGGCGGCGTCATGAGCGTGCGCGGCAACGAGGAGATCCGCGTCTACATGGGCTTCGAGCGCGACGAGCCGGTCGCCTACGACCACCGCGACACGGCGGCGCAGAAGAAGCTGATGGAGGACGCGATGGCGGGCGGCGGCTGGGTCGTCCCGCAGCTCCTCGACAGCATGTGGGATGCGCCGGACTTCCACTTCGACTCGATGGCGCAGATCCACCTGGACTCCTGGTCGCGCGGCCGGGTCGTCCTGCTGGGGGACGCCGGGTACTGCGGGTCGCCGCTGTCGGGGCAGGGCACGAGCATGGCGATGGTCGGCGCGTACGTCCTGGCGGGGGAGCTGCGGGCGGCGGGCGGCGACCACCGCGCGGCGTTCGCCGCCTACGAGTCCGCGCTGCGCGGATACGTCGCCGCCAACCAGGAGCTGGCGCTCACGAACATGGCGCGGGTGGACGCGCAGCGGAACGCGGCCATGGGCGAGGGCACCGCCGAGGACGCGGCCACGGCTCCCATCGACTTCCAGGACTTCGGCGAGATCGTAAACTCCTTCACCGTTCGCGACTACTGAGACGGGTCTCGGGAGAGGGATGCGGCGCGGTCCAGCAGCACCTTCCGTTCGGGCGCGTTGCGGGTCAGCTCCGCGGCGCGCTCGAACTCGGCTCGGGCCTCCTCCGGCCGTCCGAGCTTGGCGAGCAGGTCGCCGCGGACGCTCGGCAGCAGGTGGTAGCCGCGCAGGGACGGCTCGGCGGCGACCGCGTCCACGAGCGCGAGGCCCCGCTCCGGACCGTCGGCCATCCCGACCGCGACGGCGCGGTTCAGCTCCACGACCGGGGACGGCGCGACCCGCGCGAGCACCTCGTACAGCGCGGCGATCTGCGCCCAGTCGGTGTCCTCGGCCGTGGGGGCCTGCGCGTGGCACGCGGCGATCGCGGCCTGCACCACATACGGCCCCGGCGGCTCGCCGATCTCCTTCGCGCGCAGCAGCGCGGCGAACCCGCGGCGGATGAGCAGCCGGTCCCAGAGCGCGCGGTCCTGGTCGCGCAGCGGGACGGGTTCGCCGGACGGCCCGGTCCGCGCCCGCGTCCGGGACGCCTGGATCTCCATCAGCGCCGCGAGCCCGTGCACCTCCGGCTCGCCGGGGGCCAGCCCGGCGAGGACGCGGCCGAGGCGCAGCGCCTCCTGGCACAGGTCCGTCCGGACCCAGGCGTCGCCCGCGGTCGCCGCGTACCCCTCGTTGAAGATCAGGTAGACGACCTCCAGCACCGACGACAGCCGCGCCGCGCGCTCGGGGCCCTCCGGCACCTCGAACGGGACGCCCGCCTCCGCCAGCGTCCGCTTCGCCCGGACGATCCGCTGCGCCACCGTCGGCT
The DNA here is from genome assembly GCF_022751215.1 of Actinomadura terrae. Lineage (GTDB taxonomy): Bacteria > Actinomycetota > Actinomycetes > Streptosporangiales > Streptosporangiaceae > Spirillospora > Spirillospora terrae. The sequence goes on from NZ_JAICDG010000001.1 coordinate 127,078, forward strand.
CCGGGACGAGGAACGCCCGCGCGATCTCCTCCGTGGTCAGCCCGCCCAGCATCCGCAGCGTCAGCGCGACCCTGGCCTGCGTGGACAGCACCGGATGGCAGGCGGTGAACACGAGCCGGAGCACGTCGTCCTCGATGGGCTCGGCGTCCTCGACGCGGTCGAACTCGGCCGGCGCCGCGTGCGCCGCGGGCTCCAGCCCGTGCCCGATCTCGGTGAGCTTGGCCTCCAGCCGCTGGTCGCGGCGGATCCGGTCGATGGCGCGGCGCTTGCCGACGGCCATGAGCCAGGCGCCCGGGTTGTTCGGGACGCCCGACGCCGGCCACTGTTCGAGCGCGGCGACCAGCGCGTCCTGCGCGAGTTCCTCGGCGAGCCCGACATCGCGCAGCATCCGCGCGAGCCCGGCGATGATCCGCGCGGACTCCATCCGCCACACCGCGTCGACGCTCGCGTGCACGTCAGAGGCCGTCACGCCGCCGATGACAGCACCCGCGGGGCCCCGCGCGCAAGTCCGGCGGGTGGGCGGCGGGGCCGCCGCCCACCCCGTGGGTCACGCGCCGGGGCCGGTGTCCTCCGGGCCGAAGACCTGCTTGATGACGCCCTCGCCGTCCCCGACGATCCGGTAGAAGCGCCGGGACAGTTCGATCGCCTCCTCGCGGGTCCGCACCTCGATCAGCGCGAAGCCGACGACGCCCTCCTTGGACTCGGCGAACGGCCCGTCCGTCACCGTGACCTTCCCGCCCGACGAGGCGATCCGGGTGCCGTGCGGCTCCAGGCCCCCGGTCGCGAGCAGCACCCCCGACCTGGACATCTCGGCGATGAACGCGCCCATCTCGGCCTGGAGCTTCTCGTCCTGCGAGAATTCCTCGTCGCCGCCGCCGTCCGTCGTCATCAACATGAACCGCATCTGATGCCTCCTGGTTCTCGTGTCCGGTACTCCCCGGTCTTCACGGACGCGTCGAAGGGAGGGCGGCCGGATCGACATCGCGGGCGATATTTCCCGGATTTTTTCTCTGGGACGCATCGTGCCAGGTCACACCCGAAATGCTCCACCGAGCGGTGTTCTGGGCCTTGGTCGCCGCACGCGGCGGCGAGTAACTTTGCCCTGAAGGCAGGAATTTCTCGCGCCCCTGAGGAGGCGTCCCCCGTGGGAGACCCGCCATCTGGAACCGGCGTGCCCGCCGTGCCCGCCATCCCTGACGTGCCCGTCGCACAGGGACGCGAGCTGGCCGGGCCCACCGTCCTGCGCATGCTCGTCGGCGCGCAGCTGCGCCGGCTGCGCGAGCGGGCCGGCATCTCCACCGAGGCGGCCGGCTACGAGATCCGCGGCTCCCACTCCAAGATCAGTCGGATGGAGCTGGGCCGGGTCGGCTTCAAGGAGCGCGACGTCGCCGACCTGCTCACCCTCTACGGCGTGACCGACGCCGCCCGCCGCGACCCGCTGCTCCAGCTGGCCGAGCAGGCCAACGCCCCCGGCTGGTGGCAGCCCTACAGCGACGTCGTGTCGAGCTGGTTCGAGCCGTGCCTCGGGCTGGAGCAGGGCGCCGAGGTCATCCGCGCCTACGAGATCCAGGCCGTCCCCGAACTGCTCCAGACCGAGGACTACGCCCGCGCGCTGCTGCGCGCCCGCCACGTCGACGCCTCCGATAAGGAGATCGAGCGGCGCGTCGAGCTGTGCATGCTCCGCCAGCGCATCCTGACCCGCCCGTCCCCGGTGAAGTTCTGGGCGGTGCTCGACGAGGCCGTCGTCCGCCGCCTGGTCGGCGGCGCCCTGACGATGCGGCTCCAGCTCCAGCACCTGATCAAGATGTCCGCCGAGCCGAACATCACCGTCCAGGTGCTGCCGTTCTCCTCCGGCGGCCACGCCGCCGAGGGCGGCCCGGTGACGATACTGCGCTTCGCCGAACCGGAGCTGCCCGACGTCGTCTACCTGGAGCAGCTCGCCGGGGCCCTCTACCCCGACCGCAACGCCGAGGTCGTCCGCTACCGCGACGTCATGAACCGGCTGGGCGTGCAGGCCGAGCCCCCGTCCCGCACCCCCGACATCCTCCGGACGCTCCTCGACCAGTACATCTGACCGGCGGGCGGCCCGCGGGCCGCCCGCGCCGGACTACTTCTTCGCCGGGACGTAGGTCGCGACGAGCACGCCGCTCTTGAACGAGACGGTGCCCGCCAGCTCGAACGTGGCGGCGAAGTCCTTCTGGGTGAGCAGCTCGGACGGGTCGCCCGTGCCCACGATGACCGGGTGGATCCACAGCCGCAGCTCGTCGAGCAGCCCGCCCTCGATGAGCGTCCGCGTGACCGGCCCGAATCCGTATTGCAGGATGTCTTGCCCCTCGCGCTCCTTGAGCGCCCCGATCTCCGCGACCGCGTCGTCCCGCTTGACGACGGTGGTGTTGTTCCAGGTCGGCTTGTCGAGCGTGTCCGACACGACGACGTGCTCGATCGTGTTCATCCGCACGCCGAAGTCCCCGGTCGCCTCCTCCATCGCGGGCCACACCTCCGCGAAGCCGTCGTAGGTGGCCCGCCCCATCACCATGGCGTCGCAGGAGAACAGCAGCTCGCTCGCATACGCGGCGGCCTCGTCCTGGAAGTAGGCCGACGTCCAGTTCTGCGGGTTCGCGATGACCCCGTCCAGCGAGACGTACGTCGAGTTGATGATCTTGCGCATGGTCTGCTCCAGATGCCTTGTGGGGAGGGGGCCCGGTCGCCCGGCCCCGCCGTCCTGCCGATGACCCCCACAGTGCCCTGACCCTTTTACGGCTTTCTTACGGTCGGTTTTCGGGGGGAGCGGAGGTCGGGAGGGGAGACGGCCGTCTCTGGGAGGTCCGGGGAGCCAATCGGGGAGCCACATGCCTACGCGGACTTCGCGGTGCCGCTGAAGATGTCGTTCATGTGCTCGGCTCCGTCGCGGATCACGGGCCGTAGCTGGTGGCGGTAGACCGTCTCGGTGATCGTGGTGTTGGCGTGCCCCACCAGGTCGCTGATCTTCTCGATCGGTACCCCGTGGTCACTCATGATGGACACGAACGTGTGCCGCAACTCGCGCGGTGTCCACTCGCTGGCGTCCAGCCCCGCAGCGCGCAGGACCCGGCGGAACTGACGGCGGACGCGCGGCGCGTCGTACGGCGCCCCGTTCTCGTGGCAGAACACGAGATCGTGATCCTCGTACGCCTCACCGGCTTGGAGCCGCTCGGCCGCCTGCCGCTTCTTGTGCCTCTTGAGTGCGTCCACGGCGGTGTCTGCGATGCCGAGTCCCCGCCTGCTGAGCGGCGTCTTGGTGTCGCCCTTGTGACGGTCAGCGCGCCGGACATAGACCGTCGCCGTCTCCAGATCCACGTCACTCCACTTGAGGGTGCGGAGTTCCTCCGTGCGCAGTCCCGAGACGATGGCGAGGATGACGTAGGCGCCTAGCCGGTGCTTTGGCTTGGCCGCTTCCTCAAGGACGGCTTCGGCCTGCTGGAGAGTAAGCGAGCGCGACTGACGACCGGCCTTGCCCTCTGGCGTGTCCACCAGCAGGGCGACGTTCCGGCCGATCCGGTCATGGCGTGCCGCCCTGCGAATGGACCTCTTGAGCAGGCTGTGAACCATGCCCAGCGACGACGTGGTGAGGTGCGGCGCCCTGCCGTCGAGCCACTTCTCTACGTCGTCCGCTGTGAGGTCCTTGAGACGTGCATGCCCGATGAACGGGATGAGCTGGTTCTTGGCGAGCGACCGGTACACCGTGTTGGACGAGGGTGACTTGCCCGACTTGGCGTACGCCTTCAGGTAGTCGTTCACCGCGTCGCGGACGTAGTAGTTGTGCTCGGTCTTCACCCCGCGTTCCAGGTCTTTGACGGCCTCCTTGAGCTTGTCCTTGACCTCTGCCTTGGTCTTCCCCTTCCTCTTGAGCCGGTTGCGCTTGCCGTCCGGGCCCATCCCGAGTGAGAGAGCGCCGGTGAACCCGCCGTTCTCCTCGTAGATCGACCCCTCGTACTTCCCGACCAGGATCTTCGTCAACGGATCCCTCCTCGTGTTCGTTCGAGGTCGCCTCCGACGATAACCCAAGACGTCCCAAGACGTCCCCTGGTTGGAGAGGGTCAGCGGACCTCTTCCAAGGCGGCGAGGAACTCGGCGAGGTGCCGGTCGGTGATGCGGCGCGATTTGCCGATCTTGATGCTGCGGAGCTGGCCGGAGCGGATCAGGAAGTAGACCTTGTCGCGTCCGATGCTGAGGATCTCGGCCACTTGCTCGACGGTGTACGCCTGCACGGTCACCACCTCCTCTTTCCTCGGGACTCGTCCCCGAGATCGTTCGTGGTGTGGGGTTGGCGATCATCTCCTTGGCTACGGTGAGTGCTCGTCTCCGTCTCGTCTCACGGACGTCTCCACGCTCCTTACGTGCAGGCGCGCGCGAGACGAGACGTTGAGACGACTACCGGTCGTGATCGGACGCCTTGTAGCGTCCGCGCTTGACCTGAACGGCTTGGCCTGCCTTCACGAGTTCGGCGAGTCGCCGGTACAGGGTGGGGCGGCTCATGTCCGTGAGCATCAGAAGGTGAGCGATCGGGAGTCCTTCGTCCGGCGCCTCGTCCAGCACCCGCCGTAGAACGTCGTCGGTGTGGTCGTCAGGGATGGGCGTGGCGGCGACGGGGGTCGTGTGCGTCGCGTCCAATGCCCGCCACGAGACCTCATCCAGCGCAGGACGGACGTTCGCGTGCCTCTCGGCAGTCTGGGTCACGGTCGCGTCGTCGAGCAGGTAGGCGCGGGCCCGACGCGGCGTGTCGTGCTCGGGGGCGGAGAGCAGGAACTTGCCGGGCGCGTTGAGGGTGTGGGCGTGCCATCCGGCGTTGAGCATCCCTTGCCCGAGGATGAGATCGACGTCCTTCCGTTCCCGAACACGGAAGCTCACGCGAACGTCCATCTGAGACCGGACGGCACCCTTTCCCATGGCCTTCTGCGTAGGCCGTTGCGTAGCGGCGATGAGGGTCACGGCGACGGCACGTCCCCGCCGCGCGATGGAGTCCGTATCGGTGGCCGCGTCGGGGGCATCGTCGGCGAGTTCGGCGTACTCGTCCACGACGATGACGAGCGCGGGAAGGTCAGGCGTCGGATCCCACACGCGCCGCCCGTGCGCGACGAGCCAGTCGGCACGTGCCTCAAGAACCGTGACCGCGTCGCGCAGCATCGCGCGGGCCTGCTCGGGCGTGGTGGCCAGCCGATCGATGCACGACGCCCACGGCTGGAGTTCCATCCCGCGCTTGAGATCGATGGCCCAGATCACCACATCCCGGCACGCGGACAGATTGCCCATCAGGACATTGATTCCGCCGCTCTTCCCCGAACCAGCCACGCCACCAATCAGCCCATGACGGCGCAGCAGCAGAACACGCGCGCTGGTGGCGTCCTCGAACGGTCCGAGGTCGATCGGCTCGGTAATAGACGAGACGGACGGTCCGGGCCAGGGGATGGCGTCCGCGTGCGGGTCGGTGTCGAGTACTCGCAGCTCGAACCGGTTGGCCTTGTCGTCTCGTGTCGGAGAGACACGCACAGCTCCCCGGAAGGTTCCGAGCGCTGACTCGATCGCTGGCACCTTGCCGAGGACGTCTTGAAGCGTCTGGCCACGCGCCAGCGCGAACCGGGCACGCCATCCCCACACGTCCACTACTGCGGATTGAGGACGAGAGCCATTCAGCCCGACCGACCGCGCGATTTCTGGCCACGCGGCGAGCCTCCGATCGACGCGCACCTTGGCGCGTCGCCTCCGATGGGCCCACCAGGGCACCGCGAGCAACGCGCCGCCCAAGACGAGCACCAGAGGAAGCGGCGAGAACGCGATACCGAGCGCGCTCACGGCGGCAAGCCATCCACCAGCACCTATGACGACCACAGCGACGTACACCCGCTCCATTCGCTGGGCGAGCCCAACCCGCTCGCCGAACATGGCGAGTGCCCAAGCCGCCACCGTCGCGACGCCCAACACCCAAGGCCACCACCCCGGACGGGCGAAGTGCAGAACCACACCCCCGGCGAACAGAACACACACCAGGTAGACCGGCGCGAGTTCCGACCGGTAGCGCCACAACGCCCGCGCCACCAGCACCCCGGCGACGTCCGGAAAAGGCCCGTCACTGTCCACGATGACCATGGGCTGGAGCCCGTTGCGGCGCATCTTCTGCGCATGCCGCCGCATCTGACGCGTCCTGCTCATGAGCGTCCCCAAGCATCAGGGGGAAGCTGCCCTTGTGCGCGAAGCTCGTCCCGCAGGTAGTACAGCGGATCCGGCTCGGCATCGCGTTCAGCACTCAGACAGGCGCGTCCGGCCGCCACCAGGTTTGCGCGGTCATGCCGAACCCGGACGAGGACAGCCGAGAGCCGGTTGATTTCGGAGACGAGCGCGGGGACGTCGGCGAGTGCCGCATTGAGGCGGAGCCACACAGCCTCAAGGGACGGCATCGCATCGGACAGACCAGAGACGATCTCCCGCGCGACGAGGTTACGAGAACGGACCTCCAGAACATTGATTTCGACGGGACGCGGTGTGTCAGGCACTAGGGCATCCCTCCCTTCGGTAAGGAACGTCAGGGCTGAGAAGAGGACTGGACGAGAACCGCCACCAGGCGGCGAATCTCCGGCGCGACACTCGTCGCGGCGAGGAAGAATCCGAACAACAGGCACACCACGATGTGCCAGCCGCGAAGCCCCATGTACCGCCAAGCGACCCACACCGCAGCACCCAGAAGCGCCACCAGGGGAACCGACACGTTCACGCGCTCACCCCCTCACAGCCAGAGATCCGGGTGCCGCGATCCGTGCCCGCGCCGGATCCACCGAGCGCGGGCACGGCACTTGCGGCACCGCCGGTTGCCGGGTTCGACTCGCGCGCCGCACGGGCACGAGTGGCCGGTGATGATGCGCGGCATCCGCATGCTCACCGCCCCGCCGAAGACCGCTCGGGAAGGTCGTCGCACGTCTGCGTTCGCAGGACCCGCCGCGAGACAGCTCCCACCCGAGACGGCGCGGCCCCGCCCCGCACGTACCGGCGCTCCTCGGCATGGATGCCGATGACGAGCATGGCGAAGATTCCGCAGGTGGACCCAGCGAGGAAGACGGCGACGATTGATCCAAGGACGAGGATCATGGGGGATCCCTCCTCTCGTACGGGCCCGGTTCCGGCGGCGGCCGGTCCGGGCGACCGGTGGCTTACGAGAAGAGAGTGCGCGTGACTTGGGGGACGAGATCACTACATGACTGGACGTGTTCATGACGTCCTCATAGGGTTGACCGCGTCCTGGGACGTCCCGGAAGCCGGACGGGTGCATGCCGAACGAACGCCTACGCGCCACCCTGCTAGAGCAGGGCCTCACAGTCGCCACGCTCGCCGAGTCGATCGGGGTAGATCACAAGACGGTCGAACGCTGGATCACCAAAGACCGCACCCCGTACCGGCGGCACCGCTACGCAGTGGCTTCGCGCTTGGGCGTTGACGAAACCTTCCTCTGGCCCGACGCCCTCTCCAACGAACAGGTCACCGCAGCGTCCAGCAGCGAACTGGTGACGATCTACCCTCACCGCTCCACCGTCCCCAGGGACGCATGGGGACGTCTGTTCGCGACGGCCGAGGAAGAGATCGGCATCCTCGTCTACGCCGGACTCTTCCTCTCCGAGGACACCGGCATCCAACGCACCCTTACCGACAAGGCCAAGGCAGGCGTCCGCGTCCGAATTCTTCTCGGCGACCCAGACAGCCCCCAGGTGGCCGAGCGCGGCACAGACGAGGGCGTAGACGACGCCATGTCGGCGAAGATCCGCAACGCGCTTGTCCTCTACAAGAAGCTCCGCAAACAGAACGGCGTAGAGTTCCGCTTCCATCAAACGGTGCTCTACAACTCGATCTACCGCGCGGACGACCAACTCCTCGTCAACACCCACGTCTACGGCATCACAGCCGCCCTGGCTCCCGTATGGCACCTCAGGCGCATAGCTGGCGGCGACCTGGTGAACACCTACTTGGAGAGCTTCGAACGAGTCTGGGAATCCGCCACACCCATCCCGGAGGAGTAGCCATGGGCCGCAGGATCGACTACTACGACGACCCGAACGCTCCCAAAGCTAACAGCCTCGTTCCGGCCGTCAACGTTGTCGTAGAAAACGACAAAGGCGAGATCCTCATGATCCGCCGCACCGACAACGACAACTGGGCCCTCCCCGGCGGCGCCATAGACCTAGGCGAGTCCGTAACCCAAGCCGCCATCCGCGAGACCAAAGAAGAAACCGGCATAGACGTAGAGATCACCGGCCTGGTAGGCATCTACAGCGACCCGAAACACGTGATCCACTACACCAGCAACAACGAAGTCCGCCAAGAGTTTTCGCTCGTTCTCGGCGCTGTTCCAACTGGCGGGAACTTGGCGACAAGTGGTGAATCTGAAAAAGTTGAGTGGATCGCAAGCCGTCGGGTAAATGAACTGAAGATGGATCGGTCTATGGCGCTGCGCCTGAAGCATTATCTAGGAAAGAGTGGTATTCCCGAGGTGCGCTGAGTGATCGTATGACTGACGAGTCGCTCTGAGAACTAGGCTTCCGGAAGCCAATGCATTTGTTCTCTCACTCGGTCGCAGCGCCAGCCGAAGCTATTTCGACGTTGCATAATATCAGCCGTCTCTTCTTCGGTGAAATTCAAGTTCAGCAGGAAGGTTGCTTCCAGCACGTGTAGAAGCAGGTCGGTTGCAACCAGGGAGCCCATCACGACTTTTTCGCGGTCATGCGCGTCTTCTAGTCCGTGGCTAACTATGTTGCGCAAGCGTGCGACCCGAGCGGGCCACATAGAATCTGTGGTGAGTTTGGCCATCACAGAAGGCATTTCTTTTACCCGCCTCTTGAGTCTGTCCTCAAGACTTGGAGTGCCCAGAAGGCGAAGCTGTGCCTTTATTCGGCCGCGCTCTCTGTTGTTGAATCCCGCCTCTTTGAGGGTTGCCAATGCGTCATCGACTAGCTTGGCACTCTTGCTGCTCTGAACGTCAGGAATTAGCAGCCTGTCAAGCGCCTCTACTGCCTGTACTACGCTAACAAAACGTGCAACCGGCCACTTGTAATCCGGCCTCAGCAGCATCGCCCACTGTTCGATGACGTATGACCATTTGGGAATGGTTTCGAAGATGGCAGCACCTTGTCGTGTCCAATCAATATCGTGGAGGCTGAAGAGAAGATCGTGATAGTTTAGGTCCTTTCTCTTCTCGTCGGCGCGAACTTGACTGCCTACGCGAACCGTCGCCCATTTCTTGAAATCGGGAACGTTTGGTTCAAACTGCCAGTTTTTGTTTGTCAACCTCAGGGATTCAATCCCTCCAATTCTGCCGTTTGCCGCAGCGATCATAACCTCTAGTGGATGGACCCAGGATTCCATGAACTGTTTGATGTCCACGGGTTCGTCAAGAGCAATCTTGAATACGCAGCGCGTTTCAAGTTTGATGGTAGAGTTCTTCTCTGGGTGATAGACGGACCTATCTTCAATCGTAATGCTGCCGCCTTGCAATACGGCAGTTGAGTCCGGGATTTCAACGTGTCGTACCGCGCTGGGAAACCAATCCGTTTCCGGATTGTTGAACTCGGGCTTGAAGGCGGTTCGTTGGGCCCAGAGCTGCTGGTCGTGCAAGGTGATGACTGCATCGGAAACTTGAAGCTCATCCTCGGAGAGGAATAGACCTTCAAGTGCCAGCCATGGAAGATACGCTGCCGAGCGGAGCTCGCCAAGATTGCCCCGGTAGCTAGTAGAGCGACTTCTCACGAGAGTGACTGCTTTGCCAAAGCAGTCTCCATGAAGCAGGGAGATGTTGGAGTCATCCTTTGAAGGGATGATTCTTTGGCGGCCCTTCTTCAAATCCTTGAAGAGTGTAGCTTTCGCTGCGCCATTCATGAGTAGTTCGTAAGTACCGGGAACCTTCCAGGTGTCGGCCTGACCTGGAAGCCACCATTGCGCTGGGCGCCATTCTCCGAACTTCATTTCGGTCACCTCGGCACCACCTTGGTATTAGTCACCACTAGTCATCGACGTAGTATGGCACAGATTCTTTGCAGTAGGTAACGATTTTTGAGGGGGCGACTTGGAGGGCACGCGTAGGATCTTGGTGGCCTCTCTGGTCACCTTGGCGAGGTCATGGGTTCACGCTGCATGACTTCCTCGACATAGTTGATCAAGTGAGGGGAAGCCGCAGTGACCGCCCGGGTTACTGATTGGTCCTGCTTGTAGCGATCGAGAATCTCGGCTATGCGTTGCTCCACTGTCAGTAGGCGGCCATCAGGACCCGTCGTCATGTCGCAGTAGACGAGAGAGTCATTCAAAGGTGGAGGTTGCGTGCAGAACTCCTCGGTGAGCTCGTCCGCTAGGCCGCGTTCGCGGGCTTCTATCAGGGCGCAGGAGTGGTGAGCTACTAGGCGGCATAGGTGGTCGTCGGCCTGGTGGGTGTCGCGGAGGTAGCGGGCTCCGTCCAACGGGTGGAAGCCCGTGTCTACTAGGTCGGGGGCGTAGCCGATGTCGTGGAGCCATGCGGCGGCTTCTAGGAGGTCGGCCTTGTCGCCGAGGATCGGGACGAGGGTTCGGGCCTGACGGGCTACGCCTTGGGTGTGGGCCCAGCGGCGGGGGAGTGCGGTTTCAAGGTGCTTGCGCGCTAGTTCGCGGGCCCATGGGGCGGTGTTCTTGTTCATGGGTGTGACGGTAGGTCGGTGTTGGTGGACGTCCACGGGCTTGTGGGGCTCATCTGGGGACGTCTTGGCGGACGTAGCGTCCTTTGCCGTGGACGCAGGTGATGAGGTCGGCTTCCTCTAGGGAGCGAAGGGCGCGGCGGGCCGTGTAGCGCGCGACGCCGTAGCGCTTCTTGAGCTGGGCTTCGCTGGGGAGCATGTCGCCCGGCGCTAGGTGACCCGTGGTGATCTGGTGGCGGAGGTCTGCGGCGATGCTCAGGTACCGGGGGAGGGTCTGGGCGGTCGGGTCTGTGGTGGGGTCGTGGACGAAGCGGCCTACGCCGGGACGGATCTTGACGAGGTCTTCGTCTTGCAGGACGGAGAGGGCCCGCCGCACGGTGTTCCGGGAGACGCCGAACTCAGCGCAAAGGGCCGCTTCGGCGGGTATCCGGGTGCCGGGGGCGTAGGTGCCGTCCGTGACGCGCTGGCGTAGGGCGTCGGTGATCCTGCGGTAGGCGCCCCAAGCAGTGCGGCGGGCCGTGGGCATCTCAGTCGTCCGTGTGTGCGTTGCAGGTCCCCGAGATCCAGGGGGCGAGGTGAAGAGTGAGCCTCTCGGCGGCGAGTTCCACGTCGGTGGACGGGGCCAACCACTTGCCGGTGCTGGCGCGGTACCACCAGATGCAGTGGCCTCGGACGACAGAGATGCTCTCGCCGATGCACGGGGCCATCTCGCAGAACACACGTAGGAGGGGTGACGGTGACTTGGTGTGGAACCGGGTCGTCCAGTGGTAGCGGTGCAGGGAGAGGGACAGGCGGAAGAGGTGCCAGCGTGCCTGCCGTGGTCCACAGCCCAACGGCAGAGACAGGACGGTCGGCCTTACCGGGGGCACGCGCATCGGCCGCGCCGTCTCCAGCTTGCTTGTGGTCGCGTCGCGCGGTCGCCGTGGGGGCAGTTCGCTGTGCGGTTCCATCAGGGCGTCCTGCGCTTTGGTGCCCGCGCGCTTTCGGCTTCGAGCGCCTCACGCAGCTCTGCGGCGGAGGGCTGGATCACGGTCGGATCGACGCCAGCCGTCGGGTCGTGGAGGCTGGCGACCCAGTCGCCGAGACGTCCGTCCGTGCGGACCGCGCGCCAGATGCGGTGGCCGGTGAAGTCCCGGCGGAGGCGCGCGAGTTCCGTTTCCGCGTTGGTGCTCTCGTGGTGCGAGGTGTGGGGCGCGGCCTGGTAGGGCCGGTCGGTGGGCATAGTGGCTCCCTGGCTTTGGTGTGGCTGGGCTGGGGTGTTGCCGTGTGGAAAGGCTCGCGCTCGGGCGGGGGACCTCTCTATCGGCATCCAGGGACGTCTAGGGACGTCTTCTGTTAGCGTCGTGAGCGCGTCGTCCTGACTTGCGTCTGCGGAGGTCTGATGAACGACTTGTTGCGGCGTGCCCTTGCCGACGCCCACCTGACCGAGGCCGACGTTGCCGGGCGTGTGGGCGTTGACCCCAAGACCGTCCATCGGTGGGTGGCTGGACGCGTTCCCTACCGGCGGCACCGGGTGAGGGTCGCCGCCCTGCTCGGGTGCGACGAGGTGGACTTGTGGCCGCAGGTGCGGGCCGCTGCTGTTCAGATTGCGCCGCCCGTGGTGGAAGTCCTCGCGACCTACCCACATCGGTGGGCCGTGCCGCGTGAGGTGTGGCGACGGCTCTTCGAGGGGGCGCACGACGAGGTTGGGGTGCTTGCGTATGCAGGGCTCTTCCTCGCGGAGGACGCGGGGATCTTGCGAGCGTTCGCGGAGAGGGCTCGGGAGGGCGTTCGGGTGCGCATCCTGCTCGGGGATCCGGACGGGACGAGCGTCGCCGAACGCGGCACTGACGAGGGTGTGGGCGAGTCCATGGCGGCGAAGATCCGTAACGCCCTCGTCCACTACAGGGCCTTGTCACGCGTGGACGGCGTTGAGATCCGGCTCCACGACACCGTGCTCTACAACTCGATCTACCGGGCTGATGACGAGCTGCTGATCAACCCGCATGCGTACGGCATCGCCGCGTCCCATGCTCCCGTCTTGCACTTGAGGCGAGCGGAGGATGGCGACATGGCGAGCACGTATCTGGAGAGCTTTGAGCGTGTGTGGGCCGGTGCGTCGCCGGTCAGGTAGCGGGTATGCGGAAGCCCCAGCCGCGAACCGAGGTGGTTCGCGGCTGGGGCTTCGTGGTTCACGCGGAGGTCGGTTGCTCCGCGTTGGTGATGATCTCCTTGACCTTGCGCCGGTCGATGCCGTGTTTCTCGGCGAGGTAGCGCTGAGAGGCTGGGCGGCCTGGTCCGTTCAGGCTTGCCAGGTACTCGGCCAAGACTGCGTCCTCTGGCGTCTGGTCCACTTCGGTACGAGGTGGCGCGACGGTGGTTGCGGCCCTGGTGAGGGTCATCAGGAGTTCGAAGGAACCGACCAGGGCGAGCGCGGGCCATGCGCTCACGATGGCGCCTATGGGGCCGTGTGCGGCGCCGTGCGCCACGTTGGCGCCTACCGTCGCCACGATGCCCACGGCAAGGCTCCACTTGGCCAAAGATGGTGCCGCTTGCTTTCGGCGACTCGCGTCCAGGATCACCATGGACGCGGCCCAGATCAGTCCGTCCACGGTGAAGGGGACGAGGCGGGCGGTCGGGCCGGTCTCTCCGTGCGAGCGGACGAGGTCGTACGCGTGGCGGTAGGAGATGACGGCCGCCACGGCGGCGACGGCCATGACGGCGAGTGCGGTTGTGAGGCGGATGAGTCGATCAGCCATGAAGGGAACTCCCTCCTGCTTGGAGGGAGGGAGCCCGGGGAGCCATCCGGGGGGCCAACGCCTGTCGATGGAGTCCGACGCGGCGCGACCGTCCCGGACGGTCCGGCAAGCTCCCTCCCTGCGTGTTCGCAGGTGAGCGGCGCCCCGATCGACTCGTCCGGACGACACCAGATGTGACCCGACTCCACCTTTCGGACCCGCTCCGTCGGGCTTTCTTACGGTCCTGTTCTTGGAGGTGGGGGTTAGGGTGCGGCTCATGCGTTTCGGGGTGTTGGGGCCGCTGGCCGTGTGGGCCGATGACGGGGGGCTCGTCGCGGTGCCCGGGATCAAGGTGCGGGCGCTGCTGGCCGATCTGCTCGCGCATGAGGGGCGGCCCGTCCCGGCGGACCGGTTGATCGACGATCTGTGGGGGGACGCGCCGCCCGGCAATCCGGCGGGGGCGCTGTCGGCCAAGGTGTCGCAGCTGCGGCGGGTGCTGGAGGACGCGGAGCCCGGCGCGCGGGCGCTGGTGGTGTCGCGTCCGGTGGGGCACCTGCTGGACGTCGCCGAGGAGCGGGTGGACGCGCGGCGGTTCCAACGGCTCGTCGATGACGCGCGCGGTGTCGAGGATGTGCGGGGCAAGGCTCGGTTGCTGGGTGAGGCGCTGGGGTTGTGGCGGGGGGACGCCTATGCCGATTTCGCCGACGAGCCGTTCGTGCGGGCGGTCGTCGCGCGGTTGGACGAGTTGCGGTGGACGGCCCTGGAGGAGCACGCCGAGGCGCGGCTCGCGCTCGGGGAGCATGGCGCGCTGGCCGGGGAGTTGGGGGACGCCGTCGCGGCCCGGCCGTTGCGGGAGCGGTTGCGGGCGGTGCACATGCGGGCGCTGTACCGGGCGGGACGGCAGAACGAGGCGCTGGAGAGTTACGAGCGGCTGCGCGTGCTGCTCGCCGAGGAGTTGGGGCTCGATCCGGGGGCCGGGATCGCGAACCTCCAGCAGGCGATCCTCACGCAGGACCCGTCGCTGGACGTGCCGGAGGGGCCGCGGTCGAACCTGCCCGTCCCGGCCGGGGAGCTGATCGGGCGGGACGCGGCGGTCGCCGAGGTCCGCGCGCGGCTCGGCACCGACCGGCTGGTCACGTTGACCGGGCCGGGCGGGGTCGGCAAGACGCGGCTGGCGGTGGAGACGGCGTCGGGGCTCGTGGACGCGTTCGCCGACGGGGTGTGGATGGCGGAGCTGGCCGGGTTCGACGGGTCCACGGTCGCGGAGGCGGTGACGGCGATCCTGGACGTGCGGGACCGGCCGGGCGCTCCGGCGGCGGCGCTGGACCGGCTCGCGGCGGCGCTCGGGGCGCGGCGGCTGCTGCTCGTCCTGGACAACTGCGAGCACGTCGTGGAGCAGGCGGCGGAGCTGGCCGGGCGGCTGCTGCGGCGGGTGCCGGGCGTGCGCATCCTCGCGACGAGCCGGGAGCCGCTCGGGCTGCCCGGCGAGGTCGTGTGGGCCGTCCCGCCGCTGGAGGTGCCGGGGGAGGACGACGCGGCGGACGCGGCGGCGCGGGCGAGCGCGGTGCGGTTCTTCGCGGCGCGGGCGAGCGCGGCGTCGCGGGAGTTCCGGCTGGACGCGAGCACGGCCCCGGCGGTCGCGGTGCTGTGCCGGCGGCTCGACGGGATCCCGCTGGCGCTGGAGCTGGCCGCGACCCGGGTGCGGACGCTCGGCGTCGAGGGGCTCGTGACGCGGCTGGACGACCGGTTCCGGCTGCTGGCGGGCGGCCACCGCGACGTCCCGGCGCGGCAGCGGACGCTCACCGCCATGATCGGCTGGAGCTGGGACCTGCTGACCGGGCTGGAGCGGGCCGTCCTGCGGCGGCTGCCGGTGCACGCGGACGGCTGCGCGGTCGAGTCCGCCGAGGCCGTGTGCGCGGGCGGGGACGTCGCGCCCGAGGACGTGCTGGACCTGCTCGCGAGGCTGGTCGACCGGTCGCTGGTGATCATGTCGGAGCGGCCGGGCGAGGGGCCCCGGTACCGGCTGCTGGAGTCCGTCGCCGCCTACGCCGCCGACCGGCTGCGGGAGGCGGGCGAGGAGGAGCGGGTCCGGGAGCGGCACGTCCGGTACCACCTCGGGCTCGCCGAGCGGGCGGAGGCGCTGCTGCGCGGCGGCGACCAGGCGCGGTGGCTGCGCGTGCTGGACGTCGAGACCGCGAACCTGCGCGTCGCGCTCGACACCGCCGTCGCGGGCGGCGACGCCGGGGCGGCGCTGCGGCTGGCGAGCGCGCTGTCCTGGTACTGGTTCCTGCGCGGGCGGCTGACCGAGGCGCTGCGGTCGCTGGACGCGGCGCTCGCGCTGGAGGGCGGGCCGCCCGTCGCGCGGGCGCGGGCGATGACGTGGCGGGCCGGGCTCGGCACGCTCGCGGGGCCCGGCAGCGGCTGGGCGGCGCGGCGCGACGCGGCGCTGAAGGCCGCCGACGCGACCGGCGACGCCGCGCTCGGCGCGTGGGCGCGCTGGTTCCTCGCCTTCGCCGGGTTCGAGGTCGACGACGTCGCGGAGGCGGCCGGGGTGCTGGACGAGGCGCTCGCCGCGTTCCGGGCGTCCGGGGACCGGTGGGGCGAGGCGGCGGCGCTGCTGCTGCGGGCCAAGCAGGCGCACGCCCACGGCGACCCGGCCCGGCTGGAGCGCGACACCGAGCGCGCCGCCGCGATGTTCGGCGACCTCGGCGACCACTGGGGGCGGTCGCTCGCGCTGGAGTGGCTCGGCGCGACGGCGGAGCTGACCGGCGACTACGACCGCGCCGACCGGGTGCTCGGCGACGCGCAGCGGATGGCGGAGGAGCTGCACCTGTGGCCGGACGTCGCCGTCCGGCTGGCGTGGCGCGGCTGGGTCGCGCACCTGCGCGGCGAGCAGGGCGACGCGCGGCGGCTGTTCGGGCGGGCGCTGCGGATCGGGCGGGAGCAGGGGCACGCGCAGGCGGTGACGTTCGCCGAGATCGGGCTCGGGCTGGCCGCGCGCCGCGACGGGCAGCTCGACGACGCCGAGGAGCGGCTGACCCGGCTGCTGGACGCCGTCCCCGAGGACGGTTTCCCGCCGCTGTACCTGCCGCTGATCCAGACCGGGCTCGGGCACGTCGCGCAGGCCCGGGGCGACGCGGCGACGGCGCTGGCGTTCCAGCGCGACGCCCTCGCCGTCGCGATCCGGCTGGAGGCGCCTCGCGACCTGGCGTTCGCGCTCGAAGGGCTGGCGGCGGCGCGCAGCCTCGCGGGCGGGCACGGGGAGGCGGCGGAGCTGCTCGGCAAGGCGGCGGAGGTCCGCGCGGCGTCGGGGCTGCGCCCAGGACCGGCCGAGCGCGCGGACATCGACCGCGTCACCGGGCAGGCCCGCGAGGCGCTGGGCGAGGCGCGGTTCGCCGCGTCCCGCGCCGAGGGCGCCGCCCAGGAGACGGACGCGTTCCTGCGCCGGGCCGAGAGGATCGCGGGACCGTCCCGGTTCGCGCGCGGCACCGCGCGGGACGGGCATCCGGCCGGATAATCGGGACCCGTTTCCGGGGCCGTAATTCCGTGACCAACCCGAACAGTGAGGTGGTGGTCACGGAAATGGTCCGAGGAAATGTTGCAAAAAGCAAAAGAAAAAGGCTCCGGTCTTGTCGGGCCCGCGCGGGTCATTGATCATCGGCGTCTATGCGTCATCCGGGGCTGGTGATCAGGCGGATGGCCGGTGACCGGACCCTGGTCCTGGCCGCGTGCGCGACGGCGTTGTTCGCGACGACCGTCCTCGCCGCGCTGTTCGGCTACACGGGATCGGTGACGCGCGAGGGCCTGCGGCGCACGCTCGCCGACGCGACCTTCGACACGGCCGGGACGCGGATCGCCGGGCACGTCCCGGGCGGCGGGCTCGCCGCGGCGCAGAAGCAGGTGGACGCGGCGCTGCGGCAGATCTACCGCGACGTCCCGCTGACGGTGTCGGTCGGGGTGCGCAGCGATTCCTACACGCTGCCCGGCCAGGAGCAGAGCGAGCATCCGGAGCTGACCGCGTTCGCGACCTATTCCGGGATCGAAGGGCACGTGCGGCTGGCGAGCGGCCGCTGGCCGAACTCGAATTCGAGCTCCAACACGGGGCCGAATACCGAGGTGGAGGCCGTCCTGCCGGGCGCGGCGGCGCGCGCGATGCGGGTCGGGGTCGGGGACGCGCTGACGCTGCGCGGCCGCGTCGACACGGCGTCGGTGGCCCGGGTGAAGATCGTCGGGCTGTTCGAGGTCAACCGCGCGGACGACTACTTCTGGCAGGGCGACCGGCTGGTCACGACCGGGACCGAGCGGCTCGACTACACGACCTACGGGCCGTTCGTGGTGCCGCCGCCGGTGTTCGCGGCCCGCTTCACCGGCACCGGCGCGGACGCCCGCTGGACGGTCATGCCCGACCTGCGGGGCGTGGAGCCGGGGTCGCTCGGCGGCTTCGGCGACCGGGTGGAGGGCACCCGCGCCACCCTGGAGAAGGGCGGCGGCCAGTTCACGGCCGTGACGAGCCTGCCGACGCTGATCGAGCAGCTGCGCGGCGCCGTGAACGTGGCGCGCTCGACGATGCTGATCCCGGTGCTCCAGCTCGTCCTGCTCGCCGGGTACGCGTGGGTGCTGGTGGCGCGGCTGCTCGCCGAGCACCGGCGCGGCGAGGTCGCGCTGCTGCGCACGCGCGGCATCGGCATGCGCCAGCTCGCCTGGCTCGGCCTGACGGAGGGCCTGGTGATCGTCCTGCCCGCCGCCGTGCTGGGACCGCTGCTGGCGGCGCCCCTGCTGCGGCTCGCGGGCAAGGCGCCGGCCGTCCGCGCGTCCGGGCTGGAGCTGGACGCCGGGCCGCTCGCCCCGCTGTTCGGCGTGTCGGTCCTGGTGGCGCTGGCCTGCGCGGTCGCGCTGACGGTGCCGACGCTGCGCGGCGCGAACCGCACGTTCGTCGAGGTGCAGGCCGGGATCGGGCGGACGCCGCGGGGCCGGCTGCGCGGCTCGGGCATCGACCTCGCGCTGCTGCTGGTCGCCGCGCTGGCGGTCTGGCAGCTGTCCAAGTACGGGGCGGACGGCGCGGGCGGCGACGCCTCGGGCATCGACCCGGTCATCGTGTCCGGGCCCGCGCTGGCGCTGCTCGCGGGCGGCGTGCTGCTGCTGAAGCTCGTGCCGGTCGCCTCGCGGGCGGCCGAGCGCGCCACCGCCGGGGGCCGCGGCCTCGCGCCCGCGCTCGGGGCCCGGCAGGTCAGCCGCCGCCCGCTGCGCTACGCGGGCCCCGCGCTGCTGCTGGTCATGGCGATGGCGGTCGGGGTGCTGTCGGTGACGACGATCGCGACATGGCAGCGGTCGCAGACCGACCAGGCCGACTTCCAGACCGGCGCCGACCTGCGGCTGGAGCGGTCGGCGAAGCCGGGCGGCCCGTCCATCCTGGGCCAGGGCGGACGGTTCGCGTCGCTGCCCGGCGTCACGGCCTCGACGGCGGTGCTGCGCAAGGACGTCATCGTCGGCACGACCGCGTCGGTCCTGCTCGCCGCCGACACGAAGGCGCTGGGGCCGATCCTGCGCCTCCACCCCGACCTCCGGGAGGAGATGCGGCTCGGCGAGCTGGCGCGGACCCGTCCGGCGATGCCCGCGCTCACCGTCCCGGGACGTCCCGCGCGGCTGCTGTTCGACCTGCGGCTCCGCAGGCTCCCCGGCAAGCCCCCGCCGCTGGTCGACCCCGACCCGATCGTCACGGAGGCCAGGGGGACCTACGAGGTGGAGGCGACCCTTGAGGACGCGCACGGGCTGACACAGCGGATCACCATCCCCGGGCTGCGCCCCGACGGCCGTACCCGGACGGTCGCCGTGGACGCCGCCGAGCTGGCCGGTCCCGGCGGGGTGCTGACCTACCCGCTGTCGCTGCGCGGTCTGCACTACGCCTACGACCACAACGACCGTTCCGCGCCGCTCGAACTGCGCCTGGGCCTGCGCGGGGAGGGCACCGGGGACGCCACGGCGCCCCCGGGGGCCCGGTGGAACCTGCTGGACGAGTACTCGACCTTCGGGTGGCCGTCGACCGCGATGGGCCGCAACACGGGCGGGGACGCGGCGCTGACGTGGCGGATCGAGGCGAGCCCGGAGTCCCTCGCCACCAGCGAGATCCGGCACGCCATGGTCGCCGTGGCCCCGGCGGCCGAGCGCGCCCCGGTCGAGAGCCGCGTGCAGCCCGCGGTGCCGGGCGTGATCACGACCGAGGCCGCGCGGCGCGCCCGCGTCGGCGTCGGCGGCACCGTCACGCTCGAGACCGCCGACGGAGGCCAGCCGATCAAGGTGATCGGGATCGTCCGGGCGCTGCCGGGCACGCGGCCGGACCGTCCCGGCGTCCTGGTGGACCTGCCGACGCTGACCGAGTCGCGGCTCGCCGCCGTGAGCGCCGCGCCGGGCAGCACCGACCCGGGCGAGTGGTGGGCGAGCGTGCGCGGCGACCGCACCGCGCCCGCCGCGCGAACGGTGACCGACCACCCCACCTGGGGCACGGTCGCCGGCGACCGCCCCGCGCTGCGCTCCCGGCTCCGGGACGCGCCGCTCGGCGCCGCGCTCCAGGGCGCGCTCGTGCTCGGCTTCGGCGCGGCGCTGGTCTTCGCCGTCATCGCGTTCGCGGTGAACGCGGCGGTCTCGGTGCGGGAGCGGGCGCGCGAGTTCGCGGTGCTGCGGGTGCTCGGCGTCCATCCGCGGCAGATGACCGGGATGCTGGCCGTCGAGCAGGCGTTCCTGGTCGCGGTCGGGCTGGCCGGCGGGCTGGTGCTCGGGCTGGTCGTGGCGCGGCTGGTGATCCCGCACATCGTGCTCAGCGTGCAGGCGGCGCCGCCGTACCCGCCCGCCGAGTTGATCGTCCAGTGGCCCGTGGTGCTCGCGATGCTCGCCGGGGTCGCCGCCGTGTTCGGGCTCGTGCTGCCGCTGGTGATCCGGATGCTGCGGCGCCGCGATCCCGGCGCCGGGCTGCGCGCCGGGGAGGACTGATGAACCGTCCGTTGAACTCGGCATGGATCAGGCTCGCCCGCGCGCAGTGGCCGCCGCTCGCGGCGCTGGCCGTGCTGGCGCTGGTGACCGCGCTGCTCGCCGTCACCGTCCCGGCCCGGGTGGCGGGCGGCTACGACCGCGCGGCGAAGGCGACGGTGGCGGGCGCCGACGTCCGGGTCGAGGGACGGCTGGAGGCCGCCACCCTCCGCCGGTTCCTCCCGCTCTCCGATGACGTGTCCGTGCAGTCGGCGAACTGGTACGACCGCCTCCCACCGCAGTTGCGCAGCGCCGTGGGCCCGCCGGAGCCCTACGTCACCACCAACGAGAACGCCATCGGGGGCCCGTTCCTCGAACGGCGCCTGCTGACGCTCGCGTGGGACATGGGCGCGTCCAGCCGCGTCCGCTTCGTCGCCGGGACACCGCCGCAGGACATGCCGTCCGACGCCACGCCCGACCACGGACGCCTCGTCCAGATCGGCCTGTCCGAGTCCTACGCCGACAAGTTCGGCTACAAGGTCGGGACGACGCTGGGGCTCGGCGAGGGCCTCCAGGCGAAGATCTCCGGGATCTACGTGCCGGTGAACGCCGCCGATCCGTACTGGGCGACCCGCGCCGACATGCTCCGCGTCCGGACGGAGCTGCGCGGCGAGGGCATCCGCGTCCACACCGGGGACGCGCTGCTCAGCGGCGGCGGGTACTGGCGGCTGGCGCACGGCACGCCCGATCGGCGGCTGTTCGTCACCTGGCGGTTCCCGTTCAAGGCCGACGGCCTGGACTCCGCGCGCGTGTCCGGGCTGGCCGGTGACCTCGAGGCCTACCACGCGGCGGTCCAGGACCGCCGCGACCTGTTCGAGTGCGCGGTCGTCACGGAGCTGGACGAGCCGCTGAAGGCCTACGCCGGGCAGTTCCGCTCGGCCAAGGCCGTCATCGGGTTGACGCTCAGCGGCGTCGCCGCGATCGCGGCCGGTGTGCTGCTGCTCGGCGCGGGGCTGCTCGGCCGCAGGCTCCGGCCCGCGCTCGTCACGATGCGGGCGCGCGGCGCGTCCGTGCGGCAGCTCGCCGGGCCCGCGTGCGGGCTGCTCGCGCTCGCGGTGCTGCCCGCCGCCGCGCTCGGCGCCGGGCTCGGGCTGCTGCTGGACACCGGGCCGCCGCAAATGCTGTCGGCCTACGCGGCGGGCGGGCTGCTCGTGCTCGTGCTCGCGCTGCCGGTCGTCATGCTCGTCCGCGAGTTCGGCGGCGCCACCCAGATCACGGCGGGACGCGACGACCTCGTCGCCGCCCGGCCGTCGCGGCGGCGGCTCGTGCTGGAGGGCCTGCTGATCGTTCTCGCGGTGATCGGGGTCGTGCTGCTGCGCCGGCGTGGCGCGGACGCGGGCGACGACCCGCTGATCGCCGCCGTCCCCGTGCTGGTCGGCGCCGCGTGCGGGGTGGTCGTGCTGCGCCTCTACCCGTACCTGCTGTCCGCGCTCGGACGGGTGCTGCGGCGCGGCTCGGGCGCGGTCGCGTTCATCGGGGTCGCCCGCGCGTCGCGGCAGAACGTCGTCAGCGCGTTGCCGATGGTGGTGCTGCTGCTCGCCGCCGCCGTCGCCGGGTTCGCCGCGAGCGTCGAGGCGGCGCTGGACCGCGGCCACGACCGTGCCGCGTGGGCGACGGTCGGCGCCGACGCGCGGATCTCCGCCGAGCTGCTCGACCCGAAGGCCCTCGACCGCGTCCGCGCGCTGCGCGGGGTGAAGGAAGCGGTCCCCGCACGGCTCGTGCAGGGCGTCCGGCCCGCCTCCGGATCCGCCCGGGTCACGCTCATCGCCATCGACCTGGACGCCTACCAGCGGATCTCGCCAGGCCGCCTCCCCGCGCACCCGCGCGGCGCGCTGCTGTCCCCGGCCGCCGCCCGCGAGCTCGGCATGAAGCCGATGACGCTGAGCAGCCCCAACTTCCCGGAGATCCGCGTCGTGCCGTCCGGGCGGATCGAGGACTTCCCCGGCGAGCAGCACGGCGGCTCGTTCGTCGTCGTCCCGTTCCGGTCGCTGACCGGCACCGAGAAGGTGCCGAGCACGGTGTTCGTCCGCGGCGATCCCGGCGAGACCGCGCTGCGCGGCGCGCTGGAGGCGTCGCTGCCGCCCGGCATCATCGGCGGCGACCCGTACAAGAAGGTCGAGATCCAGCGGGACGTGCTGCGCGACATGACGCGGGCGCCGATGGTCCGCGTCGTGCGGGACTCCTTCCGGGACGCCGCGCTCATCGGCGGCGCCTACGGGCTCCTCGCCGTCCTGCTCGTGCTGGTCGTGGAGGCCCGCGCCCGGGGCCGGGGCCTCGCGCACCTCCATGTGCTCGGGCTGACCCGGCGGCAGAGCAGGAGGCTCGCGCTGATCGAGATCGGGCCCGTGCTGCTGTGCGCGGTCGGCGCCGGGTGGGCGCTCGGGCTTCTGCTGCCCGGCATCACCGGACCCGTCGTCGACCTGCGCCCCTACACCGGCGGCTTCGCCGTCTCCAACCACGCGGTGGACCCGGCGGCGCTGCCCGCGCTGCTGGCGGCGCTGCTGCTCGCCGCCGCGGCGGCGGTGGCCGTCGACCGCGCCTTCGACACCCGGCACGACGTCGCCGCCGTCCTGCGGACGGGCGACTGATGAGGAGGGGCACCCGATCATGAGCCCTGGAAAGGCCGCCGCGCCCGACCTCGCCGAGCTGGAGCGGCGCGCCGCCGAGCGCGGGCCCGCGTTCGGCGAGGGCGCCCACATCGTCTGCGACAACCTGGTGCGCATCTACAAGACCGACGGCGTCGAGGTCGTCGCGCTGCAAGGCCTGGACCTGCTCGTCGATCCCGGTGAGCTGGTCGCGATCGTCGGCGCGTCCGGGTCGGGCAAGTCCACGCTGCTCAACATCCTGTCGGGGCTGGACGTGCCGACCGCCGGGGTCGCCCGCGTCGCCGGGTCGGACCTGCTCACGATGGCGTCCAGGGAGCGGCTGCGGTTCCGCCGCGAGCAGGTCGGGTTCATCTGGCAGCAGACCGAGCGCAACCTGCTGCCCTACCTGACCGCCGCGCAGAACGTCGAGCTGCCGATGAAGTTCGCCGGACGGGCCCGCCGCGCCCGCGTGTCCCGCGCCTCGGAGCTGCTCGGCATGCTCGGCGTCGGCGACTGCGCCGGACGGCGTCCCGCCGAGCTGTCGGGCGGGCAGCAGCAGCGCATCGCGATCGCGGTCGCCGTGGCGAACGAGCCGCACGTCGTGCTCGCCGACGAGCCCACCGGCGAGCTGGACAGCACCACCGCCGAGGAGGTGTTCGGGGCGCTGCGCCGCGTCAACCGGGAACTCGGCACCACCGCGATCGTCGTCACCCACGACGCCCAGGTCTCCGAGCGGGTCGACCGCACGGTCGGCATCCGCGACGGCCGCACCAGCAGCGAGGTCCGCCGCCGCGACGAGGCCGACGGGACGCGGGTCAGCGAGGAGTACGCCGTCCTCGACCGCGCCGGGCGCGTCCAGCTGCCGCGCGCGTTCACGCGGGAGCTCGACATGCGCGACCGCGTCCGGCTCGCGCTGGAGAGCGACCACGTCGGCGTCTGGCCGGACCAGAGCCCGGCCCAGGGCACCGAGCGGACCGAGGAGGGCGAGTGACCGAGCCGATGGTCGTCGTCGAGGGCCTGAGCAAGACCTACCGCTCGGGGAGGAACGAGGTCCACGCGCTGCGCGGGGCGAGCTTCACCGCGTTCCCGGGCGAGCTGGTCGCGATCAAGGGACGCTCCGGCTCCGGCAAGACGACGCTGCTCAACCTGATCGGCGGCCTCGACAAGCCCGACGGCGGCACCGTCCACGTGGACGGTCAGGAGGTCGCCGCGCTCTCCGAGGACGCGCTCCTCGCGCTGCGCCGCGACGCGATCGGGTTCGTGTTCCAGTCGCACGGGCTGATCCCCGTGCTGTCGGCGGCCGAGAACGTCGAGGTCCCGCTGCGGCTGGCGCGCACGGCGCCCGCCGAGCGGGACGAGCGGGTCCGGGTGCTGCTCGGCCTCGTCGGGCTCGCCGACCACGCCCCGCAGCGCCCCTACGAGCTGTCGGGCGGGCAGCGCCAGCGCGTCGCGATCGCCCGCGCGCTCGCCAACCGGCCCCGGCTCGTCCTCGCCGACGAGCCCACCGGCCAGCTCGACTCCGAGACCGCCGCCGCGATCATGCCGCTGCTGCACGCGCTGGTCGCCAGCGAGGGCGTGACCGTGCTGGTCGCGACCCACGACCCGGCGCTGCTGTCGGAGGCCGACCGCGTCCTGAATCTGGAGGACGGCGTGATCGCCGAGGCGCCGGTCCCGACCGGCTGATCTTGGGTAGGACCCTCCCGGGCCCCGGGGCCCGGGGGTCGCCGCGAGGAGGGGGAGCCGATGCCGACGGTCGTGCTGGTGGGGACGCTCGACACGAAGGGCGCCGAGTACGGGTGGCTGCGCGACCGGCTGCGCGGCCTCGGCTGCGAGGTCGTCCTGGTCGACGCGGGCACCGGGCCGCCGGGCGTCCCCCCGGACGTGCCCGCCGAGCGGGTGGCGCGCGAGGGCGGCGCGTCCCTGGAGGCGCTGCGGGACGCGGGCGACCGCGGCGCGGCCGTCACGGCGATGGGCGAGGGCGCCGCCGCCGTGCTCGCCGGACTCCACGCCGCCGGACGGGTGGACGCCGTCCTCGCGGTCGGGGGCAGCGGCGGGTCGTCGATCGCGGCGCGCGCCGTCCGGGACCTGCCGATCGGGCTGCCCAAGCTGATCGTGTCGACGATGGCGTCCGGGGACGTCACGCCGTACGTGGGCGCCAAGGACGTGACGCTCACCTACAGCGTCGTGGACATCGCGGGCATCAACCGGGTGTCGCGCCTCATCCTCGGCAACGCCGCCGCGGCGGTGGCCGGGATGGCGCACGCTCAGGCCGAGTCGGGGGCCGACTCCGGGGAGGACGAGCGTCCGCTGGTCGCCGCGTCGATGTTCGGCGTCACGACCCCGGCCGTGGACGCGGCGCGCGAGCGCCTGGAGGAGCTCGGCTACGAGGTGCTGGTCTTCCACGCGACCGGCGCGGGCGGCCGGGCGCTGGAGGGCCTCGCCGCGAGCGGGCTGCTCGCGGGCGTCCTCGACCTGACCACGACGGAGCTGGCCGACGACCTGGTCGGCGGCGTCCTGTCGGCGGGCCCGGACCGGCTCACGGCGGCCGGGCGGCGCGGAATCCCGCAGGTCGTGGCGCCCGGCGCGCTCGACATGGTCAACTTCGGGCCGCGCGACACCGTCCCGGAGCGGTTCGCGGGCCGCGACTTCTACGTCCACAACCCGACCGTCACGCTGATGCGGACCACGCCCGACGAGATGGCGGAACTCGGCCGCCGGGTCGCCGCCAAGGTCGCCGCCGCGACCGGCCCCACCGCACTGCTGGTCCCCGAGCGCGGGGTGTCGGCGCTGGACGCGGCGGGCATGCCGTTCGAGGACGCGGCGGCCGACACGGCGTGCTTCGCCGCGCTCGGCGGCGAACGGCTCGACCTGCACATCAACGATCCCGCGTTCGGCCGGGCGGCGGCCGAGCGGCTGCACGGCATGATCGCGGGAACGGCATGACCACGGGGGGATCCTCATGAACCGCGAGAGCGTCCTGGAGCGGCTGCGCGCCGCCGTCGCCGCGGGCGAGCCGGTCGTCGGCGCGGGCGCGGGCACCGGCCTGTCGGCCAAGTGCGCCGAGTCCGGCGGCGTCGACCTGATCATCATCTACAACTCGGGCCGGTACCGGATGGCGGGGCGCGGGTCCCTCGCCGGGCTGCTGCCCTACGGCGACGCCAACCAGATCGTCGTGGACATGGCGGCGGAGGTGCTGCCGGTCGTGCGGGACACGCCCGTCCTCGCCGGTGTCTGCGGCACGGACCCGTTCCGCCTCATGCCCGTCTTCCTCGACCAGCTGAAGGCGATGGGGTTCGCGGGCGTGCAGAACTTCCCGACCGTCGGCCTCTACGACGGGGTGTTCCGGCAGAACCTCGAAGAGACCGGCATGGGCTACGACCTCGAGGTCGAGATGGTGCGGCTCGCCCACGAGCGCGGCCTCGTCACCGCCCCCTACGTGTTCGACGAGGACCAGGCGCGGGCGATGGCGGAGGCGGGCGCCGACGTCCTCGTCCCGCACGTCGGGCTGACCACCAAGGGCAGCATCGGCGCGGGCACCGCGCTCACGCTGGACGAGGCGGTCGCGCGGGTGCAGGCCATGCGGGACGCGGCGCACGCCGTCCGCCCGGACGTGCTGGTGCTGTGCCACGGCGGCCCGATCGCCGAACCCGAGGACGCCGCCTACGTCCTGGCGCGCACCGAGGGCGTCGTCGGCTTCTTCGGCGCGTCCTCGGTCGAGCGGCTGCCGACCGAACGCGCCATCACCGCGCAGGTGGCCGCCTTCAAGAACCTGCCCTCCCCGAGCAAGGAGTCCTGATGCTGCTGACGCCCGGCGACGTGGCCACGATGACCTTCGAGTGGGGGTCGATCAAATGGTTCGTCACCCCGTCCGGCGTGCCCGGCGCGGCCAGCACGTTCGGCGAGGTGATCGTCAACCCGGGGCGGGGGCACGCGCGGCACCAGCACCCGAACGCCGAGGAGATCATCTACGTGGTGTCCGGCGAGGCGACGCAGATGGTGGACGACGGGGAGCCGTTCACGATCAGGGAGGGCGACGCCGTCCACATCCCCAAGGGCGCCTGGCACTCGACCCACAACGAGACGTGGCGCCCGCTGCGGCTGATCGTCACCTACACGCCGGGCGGCGAGGAGAAGGCGCTCGAAGCCGCACCGGACTTCCGCCTGCACGACGCCGGAACGACCCCCGAATGGCGCCGCGCCTGAGCCCCCTCACCCCTGTGCCCAGTCGTCGAGGCCCTCGTCGGTGAGCAGGACGTCGAACGCGGCGTCGGCGGCGCCGGTCAGCGGGCTCAGCGGGCCGAGCGCCGAGGTCACCAGCGGCGGCGGGTCGCCGCGCCGGTGCCGCATCAGGGCCGCCGCGTAACCGTCAGCGAGCGCGTTCGGCACCGTCGCGGCGAGGTCGACGGCCAGGCCGGACAGCGTCACCATGCCCGGGTCCAGCGCGTTGACGAGGGCGCCGGCGCCGCGTCCGAGGGCGTGCGCGGCGGAGGTGACGGCGTCCCGCGCGGCCGGGTCGGTGCGCGCCGCCGCGATGATCTCGTCGGCCGCCGCGCGCGGGTCGCGCGGCTCGGGACGGCCCAGGGCGCGCGCCATCGCCCGCCCGTCGACCCCCAGGTCCCAGCAGCCGCGCGCCCCGCACGGGCACTCCAGCGCGGGGTCGCAGAACGGCATGTGGCCGAACTCGCCGCCCGCGCCGGTCGCGCCGTCCACGGGACGCCCGTCGACGACGAGCACGCCGCCCACCCCGACCTCGACCGACAGGTGCAGGACGACGGGCGCCCCCGCGCCCGCGCCGCGCCGCGCCTCGGCCAGCCCGGCGAGCGAGGCGTCGTTGCCGGCCAGCATCCGGACGCCCGCCGGGGCCAGCCGCGCGAGGTCGACGTCCCGCCACCCGAGTCCGGACGCGTGGACGACCGACGTCCCCCGGACGACGCCCGCGACCGACACCGACACCGCGCGGACCCGCCACCCGTGCCGGGCATGGACGTCCCGCACCCGGTCGGCGACCAGGTCGAGGACCCCCGCATCCCGGGTGTGCGTGCCGGAGGCGGACTCGACGACGACGCCGCCGAGTTCGACGCACGCCACCCACCACCGTTCGTGGCCGATGTCGACCGCGCACACCAGCGGCCCCTCGGGGTGCGCGCGGAGCGCGGGGGAGGGGCGGCCGCGCCCGCCGGTCCGGGCGGGGGCGTCCTCGTCCAGCAGCCGCGCCGCCTTGAGCCGCGCGGTGATCTCGGCGCTCGACCCGCTGCTCAGGCCGAGCGCGCGCGCCGCGTCCGCCCGCGTCACCGAGGGGTGGACGTGGACGTGCCGCAGCACCGCCAGCGCGCCCTGGTTCCGCAACGCGCGCGCCGAGTGGGCATGAGCGGGTGCGTGAGCCGGTGCTTGAGCAGGTCCTTGGGCAGGCCCTTGAGGGGAGTGCGAGTGGTTGGAGGGGGCATGAGGTGAGGGCGCCTCAGCAGAGGGCGCGCGGCCCGGCCGCGTCGGCTGGTCGGGGTGCGGCGCGCACGCCGGATCATCACCTCCGCGCCACGCGTCTTTGGTCTGCATAGTGACATCCTCGCTGGTCAGGGCTTATCCTCGCGGTCCGAGGATATTCTCCGACCCCGCGAGGGAGAGCCATGTGCATGGCCGTGCGTATCCGGATCGAGACCCGAGCCCAGACGCGAACTCCGGCCCGAACCGCCCGCCACGACGGACGGCCCGCGTCATGAGCCCCCGGTCATGACGCCCACCGCGACCCCCACCGCGCGGGGCACGGCGCGCTCGGCCGGGACCATCGGCCTCTACGCGGCCTTCGGCTGCCTCGGCTACCTGCTCACCGGTATAGGGGCCATCCTTCCGGAACTACGCGCCGAACGCGGGCTGCCACGCGCCGAAGCCGCGCTCTACTCCTCGGCGTTCGCCCTCGGGCTCGTCGTGGTCGGGCTGGTCGGGCACCGGCTCGCGGTCCGGCTCGGGCGGCACGCGATCCCCACCGCGCTGGCAGCGCTCATCAGCGGCGCCACGGTCATGGCGGTCAGCGGCGGACGCGCCGGGGTCGGGTTCGGCGCGCTGCTGACCGGCCTCGGCGGCGCCGGGCTCGTGCAGGTGGTGCCGTCCGCGCTGCGCGCCGTGCACGGCGGCGAGGCGACGGTGCCGATCGGCGAGGCGAACGCGGTGTCCAGCGCCGGGTCGGTGCTCGCGCCGCCGATCATCGGAATGGCCCTCGCGCACGGCCTCGGCTGGCGCGCCGCGTTCGCGATCCCGCCGCTGGCGCTCGGCGCGGCGCTGCTGCTGACCCGCTCCGTCGTGGTCCCGGCCCAGCCCGCGCCCGGGGCGCTGACCCGGGAGAAGCCCGAAGCGAAGCCGGTGGAGGAGCCGGTACCCGCGCCCGCCGACCGGGTGTCGTTCTTCGGCCGCTGGTGCGACCTCGTCCTCGCCGTCGGCGTGGAGTTCTGCATGGTCTTCTGGGCGGCGGACTTCCTGCACCACGTCAAGGGGCTCGGCTCCGGCTCCGCGACCACGCTGTCGGCGGCGTTCGTCCTCGGCATGGCCACCGGACGCGTCGCCTCCGGGCCCGTCGTCCGCTTCGTGCGGCGGCCCGACCGGATTCTCGCGTTGGCCGCGCTGGTCGCCCTCACCGGATTCACCGCGTTGTGGACCGTGCCATCGCCGTTCGCCGTCGTGGGCCTGCTGGTGATGGGGCTGGGCGTGGCGCTGCTCTACCCGGTGATCCTGTCCGAGGCGCTGGCGGCGTGGCCGACCCGACCGGTCCAGGCGGCGGGACGGTGCGCGCTGGCCTCCGGCGTCGCGATCGGTACCGCGCCGCTGTTCCTCGGCGCGCTCGCCGACGCGACCTCGCTGCGCGCCGCCGTGTTCGTCGCGCCCGCGCTGCTGCTGGTCCTGCTCTCGCGTTGCGGGCGGCGGCTCACCGCGACGGATTGATCACCGAGACGACATTCTCGTTCGCGAAATGTTCGCCTCGGCGGTGTCGGGCGGCGACCGGGAGGTCGTGCCGCGAGGAGAGCCTTCCGGCCGTGAAGGTCGCCATCGTGACCGAGTCGTTCCTGCCCCGCGTCAACGGGGTGACGGGTTCGGTCTGCCGCGTTCTCGAACACCTCGCCGCCCATGGCCACGAGGCCCTCGTGGTCGC
Source organism: Actinomadura terrae (assembly GCF_022751215.1). Lineage (GTDB taxonomy): Bacteria > Actinomycetota > Actinomycetes > Streptosporangiales > Streptosporangiaceae > Spirillospora > Spirillospora terrae. Next base: position 157,214 of record NZ_JAICDG010000001.1, read on the forward strand.
TCCCGGTCCTGCCCCGAGCTCCTACGCGGGCGCGCGCGTCGCGCCCGTGCGGGGCATGGCCCTGCCCTGCTACCCGACGTTCGCCGTGGGGGTGCCGACCAGGCGCGTCACCGCGATCCTGCGCGACTTCGGGCCCGACGTCGTCCATCTCGCCTCGCCGCTCGTGCTCGGCGCGTCTGGGCTCGCCGCCGCGAACCGGCTCGGCGTGCCCGCCGTCGCGGTCTTCCAGACCGATGTCGCCGGGTTCGCCCGCCGGTACGGGCTGCGCGGCACCGACCCGATCATCTGGTGGTGGCTGCGCCGCCTGCACGGCCGCGCCGCGCTGACGCTCGCGCCGTCCACGCCCGTCCTCGCGGAGCTGGAACGGCGGGGCGTCCCGCGCCTCGCCCGCTGGGGACGCGGCGTGGACCGCGCCCGCTTCCACCCGTCGCACCGCTCGGCGGACGTGCGGGCCCGCCTGGCGCCCGACGGCGTCGCGCTCGTCGGCTATGTCGGACGCCTCGCCGCCGAGAAGCGTCCCGGCCTGCTCACCCGGCTCGTCGGCATCCCCGGCGCCCGGGTGGTCGTGGTCGGCGACGGCCCGGAGGAGAAACGCCTGCGCCGCCTCATGCCCGACGCCATCTTCACCGGCTTCCGCACCGGGACGGAGCTGTCGGAGCTGGTCGCCTCGCTCGACGTGTTCGTGCACACCGGCGCCGACGACACGTTCTGCCAGGCCGTCCAGGAGGGCCTGGCCTCGGGCGTGCCGGTCGTCGCTGCCGCCGCCGGTGGGCCGCTGGACCTCGTCCGGCCGGGCGTGAACGGCCTGCTGTACGCGCCGGACGACGGCGGGGAACTGCGCGCCGCCGTCGCCACCCTCGTGGACGACGTCCGGACGCGGCGGCGCATGTCCGTCCAGGCGGCGGAGTCGGTGCGGGGACGCGACTGGGAGACCGTGTGCGGGGAGCTGATGGGCCACTACCGGGCCGTCGTGCACGGCGTCATTGACCACCGGACGGAGAGTGCCGCCTGATGGGCGCGTTCCCGTTCGTCGTGTCGATCCACGACGTCGCGCCGTCCACCGCCGAACCCACCGCCCAGTGGCTCGCCGACCTGGACGAGCGCGGCGTCCCGTGCACGATGCTCGTGATCCCCGGGCCGTTCGGCGGCAGCGCCGCGCTGCCGCAGGACGGCCCGCTCGTCGCGTTCCTGCACGCCGCCGCGCTGCGCGGGCACGAGCTCGCCCTGCACGGCTACCTGCACGAGGGCGTCCCCGGCGGCCCGCTCTGGCGGCGCGGCGTCAACCAGGCCCTCGCCCGGGGCGCCGGGGAGTTCTGGTCGCTGACCGCGCACCAGGCCGCCGGACGGCTCCGCGCCGGGCGCGCCCTGCTCGCCGAGGCCGGGATCGAGGTCACCGGGTTCACGCCGCCCGGCTGGCTCGCGTCCCCCGGCACCCGGCGGGCCCTGGCGGCGCTCGGTTTCAGCTACTGGACGAGCCAGCTCGGCGTCCACCGCCTGCCGGGCGGGCCGGTGCGGCGGATGCCCGCGCTGTCGCACCGTCCGGGAGGGGCGGGCGAGCGCGCCGGGGCCCGCGTCATGACCGGCGCGGCCCGCGCCCTCTCCCGCACCCGGACCCCGTTCCGCATCGCGCTCCACCCGGCCGACCTCACCCGGCCGGGCCTGCGCCGCGCCACGCTCGCCGCCGTCGACGCGGCGGTCGCGGCGGGCGGCCGTCCCGTCACCTACGCGACGCTGGTGGGCGCGTGAGGATCGTCCAGCTCGCCAACCTCTACAGCCCCGTCTCCGGCGGCCTCCGCACGGCCGTCGACATGCTCGGCGCGGGCTACACGGCGGCCGGGCACGAGCGCGCGCTCGTCGTCCCCGGCCCCGCCTACACGCGCCGCGACACCGCGAACGGGCAGGTCATCACCGTCCCGGGGCCGTCGGTCGCGCCCGGCTACCGGTTCGTGCTCGACCCGCGTCCGGTGCTGCGCGCGCTCGGCCGCCTGCGCCCGGACGTCATCGAGGTCTCCGACAAGGCGACGCTGACGGTCGCGGCGCGCTGGGCGCGGCGGCGCGGCGTCCGGACCGTCCTGTTCTCCCACGAGCGGCTGGACGCGATCCTCGCGCCGCGCGTCCCCGGCTGGCTGCCGCTGGCCGCCGCCACCGACCGCTGGAACCGGCGGCTCGCGTCCTCCTTCGACGCGATCGTGGTGACCTCGGCGTTCGCCGCCGCCGAGTTCGCCCGGGTGGGCGCCCCGGCGCTGCACCGCGTCCCGCTGGGCGTGGACCTGACGACGTTCCGCCCCCTCCCGCACGTCTCGTCCGGGCGCTCGGTGCGGCTGGTCCATCTGGGGCGGCTGTCCTCGGAGAAGCGTCCCGACCTGGCGATCGGCGCCCTGGCGGAGCTGGTGCGGCGCGGCGTCCCGGCGCACCTCGACGTCGTCGGCGATGGACCGTGCCGATCCCGGCTGCGGGCCTGGACCCGCCGCGAGCGGCTTCCCGTCACCTTCCACGGCCATGTGGACGGCCGCGCCGCCGTCGCCCGCCTCCTCGCCGAGGCCGACGTCGCGCTCGCCACCTGCCCGATCGAGTCGTTCGGCCTGGCCGTCCTGGAGGCGATGGCGTGCGGGACGCCCGTCGTCGCCGCCGACCGGGGCGCAGCGCACGAACTGCTCGCCCCGGGCGCCGGGGCCCGCGCCGCCCCGCACGCGGCGGCGATCGCCGACGGGGTCCGGTCGGTCCTGCGCCTGGACCCCGCCCACCGCCGCGCCGCCGCGCGCGCCCGCGCCGAGCGCTACCCGTGGACGACCACCGTCGCGGGCATGCTCGACGTCCTCGCCGCCGCCCGGGAGCCGATTCCTATTCTTTTTCCTTGAACGAGCAGTCCTGCGGCAGGTCCGGCCCCTGGAACTCGCCGTCGGGCAGTTCGAGCGGCGCGTCCTTCACCGTGTATCCCTTCAGCCATTTCCCGAACGGCCCGGAACTGTTCGCGCTGTGCGGCGCGGGACCGCTGCCCATTTGCAGGCACTGCGGCAGCGTGACGCCCCACGAGAACCCCATCCGGTCGTACTTGTGGCCGAGCGGCGACTGGTAGAAGGTGAAGTTCGCGCGCCGCTGGTTCTCCGGGACGTCGTCCTGCCGGATTCCCGAGACGATCGCGATCGGCCCGGTCGCCATCAGATAGTCGACCTTGATGGTCCCGTAGTGGTGCTTGCTCGGCCCGCCGGGAACGTCGGGGGAGTAGTGGTCGTACTTCACGGTTCCGCGCGCAGCGCCGAGCACCATCTTCCCGTTGACGAACCTCCACGGCCCGCCGTGCGCGTCCACCGTGAACCGGCGGTAGGGGTACTCCTTGTCGGCGGGGAACTTCAGCCACGCGTCGCCGGTGACATGGGCCTCCTTGGCGGGCTTCGTGCCCTTGTCCTGCGCCATCGCGCTACCGGTACCGGCCAGCCCGGCGGCGGCGAGCACCGCCGCCCCGGCGACGAGAACGCGTCGTCCGTGCGCCATCTTCGGTCTCCTTGCGAACTGGGGGAGCGGGAGGTTTCCACCCGCCCCCACAACCTCGCAGCGGGCGCCCTCCGCGCTCTTCCCCCGCGTGACCGAACCGTGTGCCCCGCGCGGGGGAGCGCCGATTCTCAGCCCTCCCCGGCCCGGGTGACCTTTCCCCGGACATAGACCCAGTCGCCGTCATGCCGCACGAACCGGCTGACCTCGTGCAGTTCGCCGGTCTCGTAGCCGACCGCGTAATGGGCGCGGAACTCGACCGTCCCCCGCTCGTCGCCCGGGCCGCCGTCCTCGGTCCGGACGATCTCCAGCCGCACCCACCGCGTCCCGTCCGCGAACTCGACCCGCTCCGGCCGCGTCGCGGGATGCCAGCTCCCCAGCAGGTACGCCTCGTCCTGCCGGGCGAACGCGCTGAACCGCGACCGCATCAGCTCCTCGGCGGTCTCGGCCCGCGTCTCTCCCCGATGCAACCGCCCGCAGCACTCCCGGTACCGGACGTCCCGTCCGCAATAGCAATGAGCCACCCGACGATTCTGCCCGGCCACCGGCTAGCGGGGGACGTAGAGGCGGACGTCGTCGACGTCGGCCGTCCCCTCGTAGTAGTTCAGGTGCGGGTCGCCGATGATGAAGGAGTCGGGATAGGCCGACCCCTTCGGCCAGGAATGCTCGGTCGTGTACGTCCCGGCCGGGCCCCGGTGCACGAGCCTGCGGTCAAAGCGGCCGTCGTACTCGCCGGGGGTCTGGTTGTAGTGCCAGATCGGACGCCCGTTCTCCACGAAGTCGTGGTGGACGCGCAGCGTCGCCTGCCCGATGTGCAGGAAGGGGCCGCTCATTTCGAGGGTGTAGCCGGTGCGGTCGCGCTCCACGGCGAACCGGTAGGCGGCCTTCGGCATCAGCTGCGGCTGGATTTCGGCGCTGGTCAGATGGCCCTCGAACCGGTTCCCCGGCCCGTAGGGCTTGTCCATCGAGACGTTTCCGCAGCGGGTCTTGATGTAGTACTCGTTGCTGATGTTGTTGTTGGCCGCCTCGCGGAACAGGTCGCCGCGCGGGAACAGGGCGTTGACGCCGTTGAAGGTGCCCTCGAACGTCCGGTAGATCTGCCGCGTCTTCGGGTTGCACGTCCCGGCGTTCTTCCAGCGGGCGTCGTCGCTGTAGTAGCCGTCCATGATGACCTTGCGCCGGAAATGGATGCCGGGATTGCCGTGCGGCGCGGGCGTCGCGTAGTCGAGGATCGTCATGTAGTAGAACCCGTTCTCACGGGTGACGTCGGGGTAGTCGCAGCGCTTCTTGCCGGGCAGCGCGCCCTGGAACGTCCACGGATAACGGGTTTTGCAGGGCTCTTTGGTGTAGCCGTTGTGCCTGCCGTCGTAGTCGAAGGTGCCGTGCCGCTTCCCGCCGAATCCGAGGCCGCGCAACGTCATCTCCACGCGGTAGCGCGGCGGCAGCGGACGCGTCGGCCGGATCAGCACCCCCGCGTCCCAGCTCGGTTCGGAGATCCGCCCGACCTTCTGCCCGCCCGGCAGCCGCGCGGTCGACAGCCCCGGCCGCGAGTCGGGACGCCCGTCGCGGTCCTTGTCGACGGCGGCGACCTCGGCGGTCAGCCATCCGCCGCGTCCGAACGCGACCCGCTTGCGAAACACGTTCAGCGTCGCGAGTTGCTGGGCGAACAGCGGCCCGCTGATCTTCTTCCACGCCTCGCCGTCGTCGTCGAACGCGTCGACGTGCCACGGACTGCGCCGCCCCTGCGGGTCCAGCCGCCAGGGAACGCCGTCGATCTTCAGCGGGCGGTCGAAGTCCTCCTGGGCGACCAGGCGCCAGCCGCCGGTCGAGGCCGTCCCCGTCGCGGCGGGCCAGGCGGTCGACGCGGCCGCCGCGAGGGCCGTCCCGGCGATCGCCGACGCGGCCTTCCAAGGTTTCCTCACGACGCCCCTCCCACCCGCGCGGTCCATGCGAGGGGAAACCTACGGCCCGCACGCGTCCGACGACCCCGCCGCTGCGCCGCCTTCAGACGTTCTTGCTCTGCCCTTGCCCGTTTCCTGGGGAACGGAGGAACAGCCCGAGCGCCCAGGCGACGAGCGGTAGAAAGCACACCAGCGTGAAGACCAACTGCGTGCCGCGCGCGTCCGCCGCGAGACCGAAGGCCGGGGTCAGCAGCCCGCCGACGCTGACGCTGAGCCCGAGCGTCACCCCGGCCGCCGTCCCGGGGCGTCCCGGCAGGTAGTCCTGCCCGAGCCGGACGAGCACCGCGAACGGAACATTCAACGCGAGCCCCGCCAGAACCGCGAAGGGCAGCGCCGTGAAGACCCCGGACGCCAACCGCAGCCCGACCAGCATCGGCACCACCAGCACGGCCCCGGCCTGCACGGTTGCGACCAGCCCGACGCGGTCGGCGAGCCGTCCACCGGCGTCGTGCCCGCGACGCCGCCGCCGAGGAAGCACGCGAGCGCCGTCCCGGCCATCACCCGCGATCCGCCCAGATGCCGCATCCAGTACAGGCCGATGAACGTGGCGATCGCCGCGAACACCGCCGACCGCACCACGGAGATCATGGTGAGGACGGCGAACGCCCCCCACCGGTCACGCCCGCCGCCCGCCGTCCCGCCCCCGCTCTGGCTCCGCCGCACCGCCCTGACCAAGACGAACGCGGTCAGCGCGGCCGGAGGCAGGAACACGATGCTCCCGCCGACACCCCACGCCACGAGCACGGGCGTCGCGAGGACCGGCGCCAGGAAGAACCCCACGCTGCCGCCCGCCGCGAACACGCTCATGCCGGTCACGCTGTCCCCTGCGGCCTGCCGGGCGGCCCGTCCCGCCGCCGGATGGAAGATCGCCACCCCGAGGCCCGACAGGAACAGCAGCGTCCAGACCGCCGCGTACGCCCCGGCCAGCCCCGACAGCCCGAACCCGGCCCCCGCGAGCAGGACGCCCACGGCCGGAAGCCGGGGCATCCGCCACCGGTCGACGACGACGCCGACCAACGGCTGCGGCAGCGAACTCCCCAGCGTCGCCGCCAGCGTGAGCCCGCTCGCCGCGACATAGCTGTAATGCCGATCGAGGACGAAATAGGGCACGCTCGCGGGCACGAGCCCCTGGTAGAGGTCGTCCACGGCATGCGCGCCGGCCCACACCCACATCCGCCGGACGGGCGCCGCGACCTCCTTCTTCGTCAGCGTCTCCATGCCGTCCAGCCTGGAGGCGGCCGACGATCACCGGCTATCAGTATTCTGCTGTGTTATGTCGGAAACCCGCCAAGGCGTGCTGATCCCGCTGGTGCACCGCGAGCGCGTCGACTGGCACGACCACCCGCACCACCAGCTCGTCTACCCGAGCCACGGCGTCCTCCAGGTCTCGACGGACGCGGGCCGCTGGGTCGTCCCGCCGCACCGGGCGGTCTGGCTCCCCGCCAGGGTCGCGCACGCCCATCAGGCCCATGGCGCGACCCAGCTCCGTACCGTCAACTTCACCTCGGCGAGCGTCTTCGACCGACCGGCCGTGCTCGCGGTGTCCCCGCTGCTGCGCGAGGTCATCATCGCCCTGACCGCGCCGGACGTCCCGTCCGCCCGGCAGCGCCGCAACCTGGAGCGCGTGGCCCTCGACCAGCTCCACGAGGTCGAGGAACTGCCGCTGCACCTGCCCGTCCCCGCCGACGACCGGCTCCGCGCCATCACCACGGCCCTCGCCGACGACCCCGCCGACCCGCGCACGCTCGCCGAGTTCGGCCGCGCGGTCGGCGCGTCCGAGAGAACCCTGAGCCGCCTCTTCCGCGAGCAGACGACGATGTCGTTCCCGCAATGGCGGACACAGATACGCCTCCACCACGCCCTGATCCTGCTGGCGACCGGCGCGTCCGTGACCACCGTCGCCGCCACCTGCGGCTACGCCGGGCCGAGCGCCTTCATCGAGGCCTTCCGCCACGCCTTCGGCACGACCCCGGGCCGCTTCACCACCCGTCCCTGAGCCCGCGCCGGTGGTGCGGGATTGCTCACCGGAAGGCGCGGTTCGGCTTACCAGTCCTCCCGTGGACAAGGAGAGCCTGATACCCCTCGAACATGACCGCCGTGGGGCCCCATGTCGACAGGCCGCCCAGAGCACCGGGCGCCCACCCCCTGCTCGGACATCTCAAACCGCTGCTCATCGACCCGCTCGGCCTGCTGGCGGTACTGCCGCACCTCGGCGACGTCGTCGAGCTGCGATTCGGCCGGACGCCGACCTACGTGGTGTGCTCCCCGGAGGCGGCCCAGCACGTCCTCCGCAATTCCGACCGCGCCTTCGACAAGGGCGGCACGTTCTACGAGAACGTGCGGTCCATGGTCGGCGACGGAATGGCCACCTGCCCCCTGGCCCGGCACAAACGGCTGCGCCGCCTCGCCCAGCCCGCCTTCCGAAGCGACCGGATGACCGGCTACGCCCACACCATCCACGCCCAGGTCGACGCGGTCATCTCGTCCTGGCGCCCCGGGCAGTCGCTGGACGTCCTGCCGGAAATGCGAGCGCTCGCCGCCCGCACCACCTTCGCGACGATGTTCAGCCGCCGCGAACTCGACGCACCCGAGATCGCCGGGCTGCGGCAGGCCGTCACCGCCTTCGTCGAGCACCAGACCATCCCGCGGATGGTCGCGCCCTCCCTCAACCGCCTGCCCACCGCCCGCAACCACCGCTACCGCGAGAGCGAGGCGAGGCTGCTGCGCTTCCTGGACGGGGAGATCGCCGCCTACCGCGCCGACGGCACCGACCACGGCGACCTGATGTCCATGTTCACCACGTCCCTCGACAGCGACCGGCTGACCGACGCCGAAGTGCGCGACACGGTCGTGACCGTGCTCCTCGGCGGGATCACCACCACCGCCGTGAGCCACGCGTGGGCCCTCCACCAACTCTCCCTGGACCCCGCACTGGACGCCGCGGTCGCCGCCGAGGCCCAGGCCGCCGCCCCGCTTGACGACAGCGCCGCCGACGCGGTGGACCGGCTCCCGCTCACCCGCGGCGTCGTCGCCGAGGTCCTGCGGCACCGCGTCGCGAGCTGGATCTTCCCGCGCGTGGCCGTCACCGACACCACGATCGGCTCCCGGCGCATCCCCGCCGGAGCGCAGGTGCTGCTCAGCCCCTACGTCCTGCACCACCGCCCCGATCTGTTCGCCACCCCGGACAACTTCGACCCGCACAGATGGGACGGACGCGACCCGCACCGGACCAAGGGCTGGCTGCCCTTCGGAGCGGGGGAGTCCAAGTGCATCGGCTACGAGCTCGCCTTCATAGAGCTGACGCTGTCGCTGGCCCACATCGTCCGGACCTGGCGCCTGCTGCCCTCCCCGGCCGCCGTACGTCCGCGCCCACGGCTCCACCTGGAACCCCACGGCCTGACGCTGCGCCTGGCCGAACGCGCCCCCCACTGACCTCAAGACGGCCCCCGGGGTCCGCATGCCGTTGACGGACCCCGGAGGCCGCCCCTTGCCGTCCAGCCGGACCGCGCCCGCCACCCTCCCAAGAGCGGGGGTCGAACGGCCGGACGGCGTCCCCCGCCCAGGGGTACAGGGGCGACCACCCCTGGACGGGAGGGCTCACACGGTTCCCCAGCCAAAGATCAACCGCGTGAGCCGCCTGGCTAGCCTTCGGCGAACACCCCCGCCACCGCGTCGCCCGTCTCCTTGAGCAACCCCTTGATCGTGTCCGGCAGGAATTCGTGCCGCACCAAGAGCCGCTCCAGGATGGGCTCCACAACTCCCCAAGCGAGCACGAGAGCGGCCTTTGGAGGACGCGCGGGCGCACCGCCCAGCCGTGTTTCCGCTTCGTCCAGCGCCGGTGCCGCAATCGCGCGCAGGAGCGTCAGGGAACGCCCCTGAGTTCGCCACACCTCCTCGAACGTGGCGACCGCCACCGGCACCAGTTCCGCCGGACGGGCTGCCGAATTGTCGCTTTTCTCCATCCCCACTACCTCCCTCGCATCTCGTCGATCACCATTCGCGCGATCGTCACCGGCCGCCGGGCCGGGCCGATCCACGCGGGGCGGCCGTCGGCCTTCCGCGCCACGACCCACCATTCGCCCCGGTCGCGGTGATAGGCGCACCCCAGCGTGAGCGTGCCGCCGACCCCGTCCACGCGAGACACCGCCAGGGCCGGATACCCCTCGCACTCCACCAGGGCACACGCCAGGTCCCGCGCCTCCGAGAAAGCCAGCCGCACCGCCTTCAGGGCGGCCAGCCGCTCGGAGTGCAGGGACGCGAGGCCGTCCAGCAAAGCGCCGACAGAATGCCGTACATTCGCATCCAAGTCGGACATTGAAAGCGGTACAGGACTTTCCCGGGGCGCTGCCAGTGCAGGTTCTGTATGCAGATTTCGTTGTTTTGCATGCACGCCCATCGCCTGGTCTCACCCCGCAGTCAGGTGTTTGTTAACTGGCTATTATTGTGCGCTCGCGTGGAGTAGGTTCGCTACGTTCGCAGGCAAGAAGAACCCCCGGAAGGACGAGCCATGCCCGCACAACATGAGCTGGACCCCGACCGCTCGATGTGGCACTTCATCTCGACCCAGCTGCGGTTTCACCGCGAACAGCGAGGGTTGTCGGAGCAGCAGGTCGCCGACATGATCGACCGAACGCGTTCGGTTGTTTCGCGGTACGAATCCGGGACAATTCGCCTGCCCATCAAGATCGCGCGGATCATCGACCGGGAGTGGAAGACAAATTTCCTGTTCACCCGTCTTGTCGGATTCGCCAGCGCGGCGCACGATGGTGACTGGCTCGTGGGACTCGCGGACTGGGAGCGTCGCGCAACGCGGCTGCGGCTGTGGGAGCTGGTGCTCATCCCGGGGCTGTTCCAGACGGAGGCTTACGCGCGGGCGCTGCTGGGGGCAGGCCTGGACGGCAACCTTGAGGAATGGTTGCAGGTGAGGATGGAGCGACAGAAACTCGTGTTCGAGCGCGAGGACCCCCCGCACATCGCTGCACTCATCAACTGGGCATGCCTGGCGCAGCCCATCGGAGACAAGGAGATCATGCGTGGGCAGATCGAGCACCTCATCAAGCTCGCGGACCTCCCGCACGTCGGTATCCGGCTTGTCCAGGCGGATGCCAAAGCGCACACTGGGCTGGACGGCGCGTTCGAGTTGCTGACCGTGGACTCTCGCGATGTGGTGTACACCGACGATCCCGAGGAAGGACGACTGATCATCAGTCCCCCGGACGTACAGCGGTACGCGCTGCGGTATGACCGCATAGGCGAAGTGGCCGTTCCACGGGGCCCGTCTCGGGCCCTGCTCACAGAAGCACTGGAGGGATACTCATGACGATCAAGTGGCGTAAGTCGAGCCGGAGCAACACCAGCAAGGGCAATTGTGTCGAGCTTGCGAGCCTCCCCGGGCGGGTGGGCGTTCGCGACAGCAAGAACCCCGAAAGCCCCGCTTTCGCGTTGTCGGCGGCGTCTTTCCGGGCGCTCGTCCGCGACGTCAAAGCAGGCCACCACGACATGCCCTGAGCCACGCCCCTCGGAGGACCGCTCATGACGATCAAGTGGCGTAAGTCGAGCCGGAGCGCGACGTCAGACAATACGAACTGTGTAGAGGTTGCGGACCTCGCGCCCGCGTGGCGCAAGTCGAGCCGCAGCAATCCTGACAACGGTAACTGTGTTGAGCTTGCGGGCCTGCCTGGACGGGTGGGCGTTCGCGACAGCAAGAACCCCGACGGTCCTGCTTTTGCGTTGTCGGCGGCGTCCTTCCGGGCGCTCGTCCGCGATGTGAAGGCGGGCCACCACGACATGCCCTGATCCGAACGCGGCGGTCACGGCGCCGCACCCGTGGCTCCGTGACCGCCTGGGTCTCTTCATGGTGGCCATTAGACGAGGGCCGATACCGGTGCCTTCACCTTGCGGTCGAGGACTTCCCGCATTGAGCGCCCTGCGGCGTCGTTGAAGACCTCCTCCAGCCAGCCGGTGTCGATCGCGTCCGGGTCGACGCGGCGGAGGCGTGTGAACGCCGCGAGCAGGTCGGGCACGAAGTTCTCCGGCAGCGCGTACTCCAGCATCTCGAAGGCCGAGGGCTGGACGAGCCAGGCGCCGATCGCACGGTTCAGCAGACCGGCGAATTCGTCGTCGGTGATCAGGGCCTGAGCGATCGCCTGCCCGGACTTCTCCTCCAACAGTGCGCCAAGGGCACCGGAGAGCCGCCCCTCGACGCTCGGGCTCAGGTATTCGGCACGGAAGTGCACGAATTTGCGGAAGTGCTCCTCGGTCAGCTTTTCGTGGTCGTCGAGCGAGGCGGCGAGCATCCTCCGTATCGCGGCGCTGATCAGGCGGCGGATACCGCCGTTGCAGGCGGTGTCGATCTCGAGCGCCCTCATGACGTCGAGAATGTCGCAGGCCCAGGTGATCCCACCACTGACCTGCTCGGCGGCGAAGACGAGTCCACGGGTGGCCTGGCCCTGGGAGTCGACGACGAGTGATCCGCTGTCGCCGGGCATCGCGGGGGTCCCGTACGGGTCCGAGCGGATCGTGAACAAGGTTCCCCCGACCCCGGCCTTGTAGCGCTTACCGGCATGGTTGGTCGAGATCAACGTGAGCCCGACCGCCTCCACGGTCCCGCTCTTGACCTGGGTGCGGTATCCGCTGCGGAGGACTTGCATGTCGAGGGAGGGCGGAAGGGCGACGAAGGGGTGCTTCCCAGCGATTTCGAGGATGCTGGGCCGGGCCGTTATCCCAGGGAGAAGTCCGACGATCCCGGCGTCCACCGAGAAGTCGAAGGCATAGGGGGCGCCCAGCGGCGCGGGCGACCACGGCACGATGCGGCGGCTTGAGCCCACGTACTCCACGCCGCCCGGCTGCCACACGCCGGGCGAGCTCGGAATCTCGTAAGGGGTCTCTGGACGGGTGAGAACGTGGTTGGCGGTGAGCAGGACCGCGTCCAAGGGCCAGTGGCGGTCGTAGAACACGCCGCCGGCGGTGCCGCCGTTTCCCCTGCTCGATCGGATCATGCAGCCGCCCACGATGGGTCGCACTTTTCCATCGCGGACATCGCAGAGTTGCGGTTCAGCGGTCTCGACGACGTCGGTGACAACACTCTCGTCGCTCACGGACAGTTCCCGGGGGACGCGGTGCAGCGTCGGCAGATCGGCCGGAGCCACCTTGCGGGTGACGTAGACGACGACACCCGTGGTGTCGGTGCGGCGGCCGTCGGTGACCTTGCGGGCGACGCCGACCCCGAAGACGTTGGGCAGTCGCAGCAGGTCGTCGGTGTACGTGCGCGCTGCGGCGAGAGCTCTCTCAACAGGTTCGGGCTCATGCGGGAGAGACATCGGTGCCTCCTCGTTCCTGGATGAGGCAGCCGGGCAGATCCGAGGCGGTGGAGAAGAGGCCGACCGCCCATATTTCACTTCGTACTTCCAGCGTAGGTGTGATCCGTTCCATGGCTCCTTGGGAAGAGGTCAATTGTTCTCCCAGGTTCTGGCCGCCTGTGTGGTGCCCTGGCGGCTTCCTGGTAGGGGGCCTTGGGTTTGCTGGGAGTGGGGCGTGGAAACGCGCGTTCAGGTGGACGGCAGCCTGGAGGAAGGGCCTGGATTCCCAGTGTTCTCACAGGAGTTCCCAGGAAGCGGCAAGCCGGGTCGGCCACGATCGCGGTCATGACGAGGATCGACGTACGGGGGCTGACCAAGCGGTACGGGCCCGACACGGTGGTGGACGATCTGTCGTTCACCGTCGAGCCCGGGCAGGTGACCGGGTTCCTCGGGCCGAACGGGTCCGGCAAGTCCACGACGATGAAAATGATCATGGGGTTGGCGGAGCCCACGCGGGGGACGGCGACGATCGGGGGACGCCGTTACCGTGATCTCCGCCTGCCGCTGACGGAGGTCGGGGCGCTGCTGGACGCGGGGGCCGTCCACGGCAACAGGAAGGCGCGCGACCATCTGCTGGCGCTCGCGGCGAGCAACGGGCTCCCGCCGCGCAGGGTCGATGACGTCCTCGCCCGGACGGGCCTGGACGGCGTGGCGGGCAAGCGGCCCGGCGGGTTCTCGCTCGGCATGCGGCAGCGGCTCGGCATCTCGGCGGCGCTGATCGGCGACCCCGGAGTGCTGATCTTCGACGAGCCGGTCAACGGGCTCGACCCGGAGGGCATCCGCTGGATCCGCGACTTCATGCGGTCGCTCGCCCGTGAGGGGCGGGCGGTGCTGGTCTCCAGCCACCTCATGAGCGAGATGGCCCAGACCGCCGACCACCTGGTCGTCATCGGGCGCGGACGGCTCATCGCCGACACCGGCATGAGCGAGTTCCTGCGCGCCAACGGCGAGGGGACCGTGCTCGTCCGGACGCCGGAGCCGGGCTCGTTCGCGCTCCGGCTGACGGCGGCGGGTGCGACCGTCCGGGACGGGCCCGAGTCCGCGCTGATCGTCTCCGGCATGTCGGGCGAGGAGATCGGCAGGCTCGCCGCCTACCACGGCGTGGTGCTGAGCGAACTCAGCCCGCAGCAGCCCTCGCTGGAGGACGCCTTCATGGAGCTGACCAAGGACGCCGTCGAGTACCAGGGGGTCGCCGCGTGAGCGCCACGGTCCCGTTCACCCGCACCCTGCACGCGGAGTGGATCAAGCTGCGCAGCCTGCGTTCCACCTGGTACACGCTTGCCGCGCTGATGGCGGTCGGGCTCGGCGTCACGGGCCTCGCCATGAGCGACGCCCGGCAGAGCTACACGGAGGCGGCCGCCGGCCCCCAGGCCTGGGACCCGACCGGCAGGAGCCTGACCGCCTACATCATCGCCCAGCTGATCATCGGCGTGCTGGGCATCCTGATCGTCACGTCCGAGTACGCGACCGGGCTCATCCGGACGTCGCTCAGCGCCACACCCCGCAGGCACCGCGTCCTGGCGGCCAAGGCGATCATCGCGACCGGGGTGGCGCTGGTGGCGGGGCAGGCGCTCATGTTCGCCGCGTTCTTCCTCGGGCAGGCGATGATGGCCGCGCAGGACGTCCCGCATGCGGCGCTCGGCGACGACGGGGTGCTCGCCGCCGTGGCGGGCGGCGGGCTCTACCTGTCGGCGATCGCGCTGCTCGCGGTCGGGCTAGGGGTCATCACGCGGGCCACGGCCGGGGCGCTCGCGACGCTGGTGGCGATCGTCTTCCTGGTCCCGGCGCTCTCCGGCGCGTTCCCCTCCTGGACGCACGGGCTCATCGACATCTGGCCGACCAGGGGCGCGGCCGCCGTCCTGGCGACCGTCCCGGACCCGGAGTTCCCGCACCCGTGGCTGAACCTCGGCGGCCTGTGGCTCGCGGTCGCCGCCGTCCTGGCCGCCGGGTTCGTGCTGCTGCGGCGCCGCGACGTATGAGGCGGGCTCCGTATCCTGGACGGCGTGGAGCGCGATGACGCCCCGTGACGGCGGCGAACGGCTGCTGGTGGTGGACGACGAGGACACCGTCCGCGAACTGCTCGCCGCCACGCTGCGGTTCGCGGGGTTCCGGGTGACCTCCGTGGCGACCGGCGCCGAGGCGGTCGGCGCGGCCAGCGAGGAGCCTCCCGACCTTCTCGTCCTGGACGTGATGCTCCCCGACATGGACGGCTTCGAGGTCGTCCGGAAGCTGGACCCCCAGGTGCCCGTCCTGTTCCTCACCGCCCGCGACCGGCGGGAGGACAAGATCACCGGCCTGTCCCTGGGCGCCGACGACTACGTGACCAAGCCCTTCGCGCTGGAGGAGCTGATCGCCCGCATCCGCGCGATCCTGCGCCGCACCACGGGACGCCACGCCGACGCGCTGACGGTGGGGACGCTCAGCCTCGACGTCGAGGGGCACCAGGTGACGCGGGCGGGACGTCCGGTCCGCGTCTCGCCCACCGAGTTCCAGCTGCTGCGCTACCTGATGGAGAACGCAGGGGTCGTGGTGTCCAAGGCACAGATACTCGACAGCGTGTGGCGCTACGACTTCGGCGGCGACGCCAGCATCGTCGACACCTACATCTCCTACCTGCGCCGCAAGGTCGACACCGAGGAGCCCAAGCTGATCCACACCGTCCACGGCGTCGGCTACGTACTCCGGGGGCCGCGGCGGTGAGCCGGTTCTCCCTGCGGACCCGGCTGCTGCTGCTCACCACCGGCCTCCTCCTGGCCGGACTGACCCTGATCAGCGCGCTCGTGTCCGAGCATCTCCAGCGCTACCAGCTCGGCCGGGTCGACGGGCGGCTGCGCTCGCTCACCTCGTTGATCTCCCAGATCCCGGACGGCGACCCGCCGACATCGCAGGACCCGTCCGCGCCCGCGCTGCTCAACCCCGGCCTCGACCTGCTCGGCGCGCCCTACCTCCTGTACCTGGACGCGAACGGCCGCGTGGCGGGGACGCTCCAATCAACCCGTCTCAGCAAGGAGCCCCCGCCTCCCACCGACAAGCTGCGCGCGGTCCCGCCCGACGGCAGGCCGGTCGGCCTGCGCTCGGCGAACGGCTCGGGACGCTGGCGGGCCGTCGCGCGTCCGGGCGTCGGCTGGCGCGGGACGGTGGTCGCCGCCGCGCCGCTCGCCGAGGCCGACGCCACGATCGCCCGGCTCCGCACGAGCAGCCTCGTCACCGGTAGCGCGCTGCTCGCCCTGCTGACGGCGGTCGGCTGGTTCGCGCTCGGCCGCGGCCTGCGCCCGCTGCGCCGCATCGAGCACACGGCCGCCGCGATCGCGGGCGGCGACCTGAGCCGCCGCGTCCCCGGCATCGCCCCGCCCGGCACCGAGATCGGGCACCTCGCGACATCGCTGAACACCATGCTCGGCCAGCTCGAACGGGCCTTCGCCGACCGCGCCGCGTCCGAGGCCCGGATGCGCACGTTCCTCTCCGACGTCGGGCACGAGCTGCGCACGCCGCTGTTCGGCATCAAGGGCACGACCGAGCTGTACCGGATGGGCGCGCTGGCCTCCCCCGAGGACGTCGACGAGGCGATGCGCCGCATCGGCCACGAGGCCACCCGCCTCACCGCCCTCACCGAGGACCTGCTCCTCCTCGCCCGCCTGGACGAGGCGCCCGGCGCCCAACTCGACCCCGCCCCCATGGACCTGCGGACGCTCGCCACCGACGCCCGGCACGGGCTGCGGGCGCTCGACCCGTCCCGCCCGATCGAGCTGACCGGCCCGGGCGGCGACGGCCCGCCGGGCCCCGCGCCCGTCCACGCCGACGAGGACCGGCTGCGGCAGGTCGTCACCAACCTCGTGGGCAACGCCGCCGCGCACACACCGCCGGGCACCCCGGTCCGCATCGGCGTCGGCACAGTGGCCGGACGCGCGGTCCTGGAGGTCGCGGACGAGGGCCCGGGCATGACCCCCGCCCAGGCGTCCCGCGCCTTCGACCGCTTCTACCGCGCCGACCGCTCCCGCAACCACGCGGCCGGCGCCAACGCAGGCCTCGGCCTCGCCATCGCCCGCTCCCTGGCCCGCGCCCACAACGGCGACGTCGACCTAAACACAACCCTGGGCAAGGGCGCCCACTTCCAACTAACCCTCCCCCTCCTACCCCAAGACCCCCCAGACCAGTGAACGGCCAGCCTCATGACTCCCCGGCCCAGCGAACCACTGACCCGGCGAGCGACCGGCCCGATGAGCCGCCAGGACCGGCGAGCCACTAGGACTGGCGAGCCGCCGGGACCGGCGAGCCGCCAGGGCCAGCGAGCCGCCGGGCGGGTGAGTCGCCGCCCGGTGAGCGAGCCAGGCCCGGTGAGCCGCCGGGACCGGTGAGCCGTCGGGACCGGTGAGCCGTCGGGACCGGCGAGCCGCCAGGACTGGCGAGCCGTCGGGACCGGTGAGCCGTCGGGACCGGTGAGCCGTCGGGACCGGCGAGCCGCCAGGACTGGCGAGCCGTCGGGACCGGCGAGCCGCCAGGGCCACTGAGCAGCCGGGCCCAATGAGCCGCCGGATCAGCAAGCCGCCGGACCGGGGAGCGGCCGGGACCGGTGAGCGGCGGGGCCGGTGAGCGGTCTGGGCCAACGAGCGGCCGGACCAGCGCCTCGCCGGGGTCAGGGAGCCGCCAGACCAACGAGCCCCCGGGATCGGTGAGCCGCCAGACCGGTGAGTCGCCGGTGCCAGCGAGCAGCCGGACCGGTGAGCGGTCGGGCTGCTGAGTCGCCCGAGCGGCGCGTCGCCGGGGCCCGTGAGCGGGCGGGACCGTGAGTGGGCGGATCGGTGACTCGCCGGGGTTAGCGAGAGTCGCCAGGGCTAGCGAGCCGCATGGAGCAAAGCCTTCTGGCGGGAGGGTCAGTCCTCCAGGGTGATCGCGGCCTTGGGGCAGGCGCGGGCGGCCTCCTCGACCTGGGCCCACTGGGATTCCGGCGGGTTCTCGTTCAGCACGTAGAGGAAGTCGTCATCGCGCACTTCGAAGACCTCCGGCGCCGCGGCCATGCACAGCGCGTTGCTCTCGCAGAGGTCAAAGTTCACGGAAATCTTCATGGCCACATTATGCGCCCGGCGAGTGGCCCGGGACACATCCGCGGCCACCTGTGGATAACCGAGGAGAACCGGCCGGTCACGGGGACAGCAGCCAGCATTCCCGCAGGTCGTAGAAGACGGCGTCCTGGTCGAAGTGCGCCATCTGCTCGTCGCGCCAGGCCATGTAGTCCGGCGGCATCTTCGTGCGCTCGCCCTCGCGTGCGGCCTCCCTGGAGGTGAAGTAGGCCACGCCGGTGCAGATCCCGTCCGGGTGGACGCAGAACATCCCGCCGAGCATGTCGGGCCGCAGCCGCTCCAGCGTCCGCTGGGCCTCCTCGGGCACGAACGGGCGCACCGCCTCACGGTCGCGGACGCGCGTCTGGAGCACCTGAACGAATCCGGCGTCGTCGAATCGCCGCTCCTCCGGGGTGCCGCGTCCGAACGTCTCCACGTCGGTGCACTCCACGACGGTGACCACGCCGTCGAACAGGGCGCGGGTCTGGTCCCACCAGCGCACCTGCTCGGGGCGTCCGTCGTTGCGCCGCGCCGCCTTCTGGGACGCGAAACGCGTCAGGCCTAGGTACACGCCGTCGTCGGTCACCCCGCACGTGCTGCCCAGCCACCCCCGCGCCCCGCGAGCGACCTCCTGGTACCAGCGGTCGGTCGCCTCGCGCAGGGCCGCCGCGTCCCGCGTCCGGCCCTTGGCGACCTGGACGCACATCGCGTGCTTCGCCCTGCGCTGGCCGAACACCGTCCACCTCCCTGGTTGGACGCTACCCATCGCGCGGCAAACCGGACGTCATCTTCGGTTGAAGATCCCCCTCACTCCCTCTCGCGACGCGCGGCGTTGGCGGGCGCCGACTCCGGTAGGGCGGTGTTGGCGGGCGTGGCTTTGGCGGGTGCGGCGTTGGCGGGTGTGGTGCGGCGGACGGCCTGCGCCGCGATCGCGAGCACGGCGATGCCGAGGATGACCCACACGCCCGGCCGGTAGGACGACAGGTCGGTGGCGGGCGCGATCGTCGCGGTGACGATCGCCAGGCCGAACGCGCCGCCGATCTGGAGCGAGCTGTTGAGCAGCCCGGCGGCGACGCCCTGCTCCCCGTCCGGGACGCCGCTGGTCCCGGCGACCATCAGCGAGGCGAACGTGAGGGCGAAGCCGACGCCCCACAGCAGCGAGACGGGCATCAGGACCGTCCACAGGTCGGGCTCCTCGCCGATGCGGAGCATCAGCAGGTAGCCCGGGACGAACGACACGAGCCCCGCCATCGCGACGGTGTTGACGCCGAACCGGTCCATCATCGCGCCGAGCTTCGGGCCGAGGACGACCACCATCACGCCGGCGGGCAGCAGCACCAGCGCGAACTGCCACGGCTCCCAGCCGTTGAGCGTTTGCAGGTACTGGGTGAGCAGGAACTGGAATCCCATCGCGGCGCCGTAGAGCAGGGCGATGCTGAGGTTGGCGGCCAGCAGCGAGCGGTCGCGCAGGAGGCCGAGCCGGATCAGCGGCGCCTTCACGACGCGCTCCACCCCGACGAAACTCGCCAGCAGCGCGGCCGCCACCGCGAAACCGGCGAGCGTGGGCATCGAGGTCCACCCCGCGTCGGGGATCGAGACCACCGTGAACACCAGCAGCATCGTCCCGCCGACGAGCGTGAACGTGCCGCCCGGGTCGAGCCGCACCCGCTCGCGGCGCGGCGGGTCCTTCGGGACGACGAGGACCGCGCCGATCGCGACCAGCACCGCGATCGGGATCGGGAGGACGAACGTGGCCCGCCAGCTCACCGCCGCGACCAGCCCGCCGACCAGCAGGCCGGACGAGTAGCCGGACGCCTCGAAGACGTTGAAGATCCCGAACGCCCGGTTGCGCTGCGGCCCCTCGGGAAAGGTGGTCGTCAGCAGCGACATCGCCGCCGGGGCCGTGAAGGCGGCGGCGAGCCCCTTGAGGAACCGCGAGGCGATCAGCAGCGCGCCGTCGTCGACGACCGCGCCGAGCAGCGACAGCGCGGCGAACACGGCCATCGCGAGCACCAGTGTCCGGCGCCGTCCGAACAGGTCGGCGGAGCGGCCGCCGAGCAGCAGGAACCCGCCGAAGGTCAGGAAGTAGCCGCCCGTGAGCCACTGCGCGGTCGAGGCGCCCATGCCAAACTCGCGCTGGATCTCCGGGATCGCGACGGCGATCATGGAGTTCTCCAGCCCGTCGAGCAGGATCACGCCGCTGAACACCAGCAACGCGATCCACGACCGCGCCGACCAGCGCACCGGCTCGGGGCGGGGCGGAGGCCCCGCCTCCGTTCGTACGTCCCGCTCACCAGGAGTAACGCTGTTGGACATGGGTGTCACGGCCCCCTCGACTAGACTCGTCCCGGAACGCACTAAGCGGCGTCGCAAATAATTGCAGACGCGTCATATTGCACTAGCCGCATAGTGTCGCATGCAACGAGTTGATGGCAAGGGGTGGGGTGGCCGTGCCGGTCGATGACGAGGGCGCCGAGGCCCGCGCGCGGGGCTGGCGCACCCTGGCCGCGCTGCACGCCTGCGTCGTGGACGTGCTCGAACGGGCGCTGCAACGCGAGCACGGACTGTCGGTGAGCGAGTACAGCGTGCTCGACGTCCTGTACCGCCAGGACGATCACTGCCTGCGGATGAACCGGCTCGCCGAGGCCCTGGCGCTGAGCCGCTCGGCCACGACGCGGCTGGTGTCCCGCCTGGAGAAGCAGGCCCTGCTCGAACGGTGCCTCTCCCCGGACGACCGTCGCGGCATCTACACGGAGCTCACCGCCAAGGGCAGCGCGGCGCTGGAGGCGGCGCGTCCGGTGCACGACGCGGCCCTGGCGGAGGGCCTGCGCGTCGCGGCGGAGGAACGGAACCTGGCCCCGCTGGTCCGCGCCCTGTCCGCCGTCTCCAGGGACGCGCCTTGACGGAGCCGTCCGCCGCGCAGGCCGGACGCCCACCCGGCGCCCGCCCACCGGCACTGTCGCCGGGGCGCTCGCCGGCACTCTCGCCGGGGGCTACCAGGGGATGATCTGGTCGAGTGTGTCCGGGCCGCGGAAGGTGCCGGTCGGGCCGTCCCCGGGGAGCGTGGCCAGCAGGATCGGGACGGCGGCGCCATCGGCCACGGTGCGCTCGCCGCGCGGGAAGGGCGCGGCGGCGTTCTGGTCCGTCGGCACCATGCCGGGGCTGACGGCGTTGACCTTGATCCCGTCGGCGCGCAGGGCGTGGGCGTAGATCAGCGTCAGCGCGTTGAGCGCGGCCTTGGACGAGCTGTACCCGAGCGCCGCCCGGCCCGCGAGCGGGCTCCCCGGGTCGCTGAGCATGGTGAGCGACCCGAGCCCGCTGGAGACGTTGACGATCCGCGGCGCCTCGGACCGGCGGAGCAACGGCAGGAAAGCGGACGTGACAGTGACGACACCGAAAACGTTGACCTCGTAGGTGTCGCGCAGTTGCGCGGCGCCGACCTCGGTGGGCGGGACGTCCCACTCGGTCGTGATCCCGGCGTTGTTGACGAGCGCGTCCAGCCGTCCGGCCTCGGTCTCGACGGTCGCGGCGGCCGCCTCGACGGACCGGGGGTCGGTCACGTCGAGCTGGACGAACCGGACATCGGCCGCCGGAGTCGCCGACATCTCCTCGACCGCCCGGCGTCCGCGTTCCGGGTCGCGGGCGGCGAGGTACACGGTGTGACCCCGCTCCGCCAGACCCCGGACGATCTCTTTCCCGATGCCCTTGTTGCCGCCGGTGACCAGCGCCACGTGGTTGTCGTTCATGCCGTCCATCTCAGCCGTCCCGGCGGCGCCGAGGGAAAGACCCGTCGGGTGCGGCCCCCTACCCTGGCGGTATGCCGGAGCCGGACCTGCGCGAACTGCGCTACTTCAGCGTCGTCGCCGAGGAGCTCAACCTCACTCGCGCGGCCCGGCGGCTCGGCATCGCCCAGCCGCCGCTGTCCCGGGCCATGCGCCAGCTGGAGCGCCGCCTCGGCGTCGCCCTGTTCGACCGCACCGGACACCGGCTGGCGCTGGCCCCGGCCGGTGACGTCCTCGCGAAGGAGGCCCGCTCCGTCCTGGACGCCATGGACCTCGCCGTGCGCCGGACGCGTCGCGCCGCCCTCCCCGAGCGCGGGCTGGTGGTGACCGCGAAACCGGGGGTGGCCACGGCGTTGCTGCAACGGGTCCGCGAACGGTTTCGCGCCGAGCCGGGAACCCCCGACCTCCAGGTCCTCGTGAGCGGGTTCGGCGAGCAGGCCGCCATGGTCCGCGACGGCCGCGCGGACGTGGCGATCGCCGCCTGCTTCGACGGCCGCGACCTGGACGTCGAGCCGCTGTCGAGCGAACCGCGCGTCGCCGCGCTCGCCCCCCAACACCCGCTGGCCGGACGCGACGTCCTCAACACCGCCGATCTCGCGACGGAACCGGCTCCCCGATGGGCCGCGAGCGTCGAAACCGGCTACTGGCTGGGCCATCCGGACCGTCCGCTGAGCGGCCCGGTCGTGCGCGACACCGCGCAGCTGCTGGAGGTGATCGCGCTCGGTCAGGCGGTGGCGCTGGTGCCGTCGTCGCTGGCCGAGCGGAACGTCCGTCCGGACGTGACGTACATCCCGGTATCCGACGCGGCGCCCTACGAGACCCTCGCGCTCTGGCGCGCGGGCAGCCGCTCGCCCGCGATCGCACGTTTCGTCCAGACGGCTCTGGAGTGCTCCGCCTGACGCGCCGGACGCCTAACGCGCGTCCGTGCGACTCAAAGGGGTCTCCCGCTCAAGGTAGGACAGCTTCTCCGGGTTTCGGACGGCGTACAGGCCGGAGATGCGGCCCTTCTCGATCCGCACCGCCAGGACCGTGTCGATCTCGCCGTCCACGCGGAGGATCAGTGCGGGATAGCCGTTGACCTGTGCGGGCTCCAGGGCCGCGCCCGCGATTCCGCCGAGCACGCCACCCACCGTCTCCGCCCCCATGATGGGCGCGAGCGCGGCGCGTACGACACCGCCGCCGTCGGTCAGCAGGACGACGTCCGGTGCGAGGACGTCCAGCAGCCGGTCCAGATCGCCGGTCTCGACGGCCCGCCGGAACGCCGCCAGCGCCTCCCGGGTCTCGTCCGCGGAGACGATCTCGCGGGGTCGGCGGGCGGCGACGTGTCCCCGCGCGCGGTGGGCGATCTGCCGCACGGCCGCCTGGTTCTTCCCGACGGCCTCGGCGATCTCGTCATAGCCCAGCGCGAACACCTCGCGCAGCACGAACACCGCCCGCTCGGTCGGCGCGAGCGTCTCCAGCACCAGCAGCATCGCCATCGAGACGCTGTCGGCCAGCGCGACGTCGTCCGCCACGTCGGGCGTGGTCAGCAGCGGCTCGGGCAGCCACGGGCCGACATAGGACTCCTTGCGCCGGGAGAGCGTCCGCAGCCGCGTCAGCGCCTGCCGCGTGGTGATCCGGACGAGGTAGGCGCGGTGGTCCCGGATGGCGGCGTGGTCGACGTCCACCCACCGCAGCCAGGTCTCCTGGAGCACGTCCTCGGCGTCGGCCGCCGATCCGAGCAGCTCGTAGGCGACGGTGAACAGCAGGTTGCGATGGGCGACGAACCCTTCGGTGGCGGAGTCCATCCGCCCGCCGCCCGGTTCACCCTCTGGTCGCTCGTCCATATCCGGCTCCTATCCGGTCGCCCGCACAACACGCACAAGACGCCGGTTTTCGCCGCTTTGTGACACCCGTGGCCGGTGGCGCAGGTCACATCCCCGCGCCGTCACAGACACCGGGTCACCGGCATCTCTTGGGCGTACCGGACGCCGCGTCCGGCACCCGAACCGAAGGGACGAGACCATGGAACCCCGCATCGACCTGCTCGCCAACGAACTGGGCGCGAAGATCTCCAAGCGGATCTACAACGTCAGCCTGGCCATCCAGCAGTCGCCGCTGCCCCGGGCCACCCAGGACCTGGTGATGCTCCGGGCCAGCCAGATCAACGGCTGCGGCTTCTGCGTGGACTACCACTCCAAGGACGCCGCCGCCGCCGGGGAGAGCGCCGTCCGGCTCAACCTGGTCGCCGCCTGGCGCGAGTCCACCGTCTTCACCGACGCGGAGCGCGCCGCGCTGGCGCTGGCCGAGGAGGGCACGCGGCTGGCGGACGCGCACCTCGGCGTGTCCGACGCGACCTGGGCCCAGGTGCGCGAGCACTACGACGACGACCAGACCGTCGCCCTGGTCTCCCTGGTCGCCATGATCAACGCCGCGAACCGGCTGGGCGTGATCGTGCGCAACCCCGGAGGCTCCTACGACCCGGGCATGTTCGACTCCCTGTCGAGCTGACCACGGCGTCGGGGCCGAGTACGGGCACGGCCCGGCGGGTAGAGGGCGGGCACCAGGGCCGAGACGAGAGCGGTGGAAGTGAACCGTGTGCTGGTGACGGGGTGGCCGAGCTTCCTGCACGGTGAGGCGACGGCGGGCGACGTCCTGGCGATGGACGCCGTGCGGGGCGCGCTGACCGGGGCGGGAGTCGAGTCCCACCTCGCGCTGAGCCCCGTCCTCCGGCCGGGCGGCCTGGACCTCGACCGGGCCGATCCCGCCCGCTACTCCCATCTGGTGTTCGCGTGCGGGCCGCTGCACGGCGGGCAGATCGAGGAGCTGCACCGGCGTTACGCGCGCTGCGTCCGGGTCGCCGTGGGCGTGTCGGTCATCGACCCCGGCGACCCGGCGGTCACCGGGTTCGACGCCGTCCTGCCCCGGGACGCGCCCGGCGAGGCGCCGCGCCGCGACCTGGCGGCGCTGCCGGTCCCGCAGCGGGTGCCGGTCGCCGGGGTCGTGCTCGCGCCGGGCCAGGCCGAGTACGGCCGACGGCGCCGCCACGAGCAGGTCGAGCGGGAGCTGACGGGGTGGCTCGGCGGCCGGGAGTGCGCGCGGCTGCCGCTCGACACCCGGCTCGACCCGCGCGACTGGCGGCTGTGCACGACGGCGGCCGAGTTGGAGTCCGTGGTGCGCGGGCTGGACGTGGTCGTCACGACCCGGCTGCACGGCCTCGTCCTCGCCCTGAAGAACGGCGTGCCCGCGCTGGCGGTGGACCCGGTCGGCGGCGGCGCCAAGGTCACCGCGCAGGCGCGCGCGTGGTCGTGGCCCGCGATCGTGACCGTCCCGCAGGTCCAGGACGGCGCGGACGGCCCGGCGCTGGAGGCCGCCGAACTCGACCGCTGGTGGAACTGGTGCCTGTCCTCCGAGGGCGTCGGGCGGGCGCGTGCACGCTCGGACGCCGCGGCTGCGGCCCGGGAGCCCGCAGTAGCGGCGCTCGCCGGTGAGCTGATGGACGCCCTCCACCTGCGTTAACTGCCGGATATCCCGGGCACGCTCTCGGTTTTAGCCAGGTCAGAGCCAGGAGGGAGCGCTGACATGCGGCACGAGGAGTTCATCGGACAGGTCCAGGACCGCGCCCGCCTGCCGGGGTGGGGCGACGCCGAACGGGCGTCCCGCGCGACCCTGGAGACGCTGGGGGAGCGGGTCCCCGAGGGCCTCGCCGACCACCTCGCCGCGCAGCTGCCGCACGAGATCGGCGAGCATCTGCGCCGCACCGAGGTCTACGGCGGCCTGGGCAGCGGGGAGCGGTTCGGCAAGCACGACTTCATCGAGCGCGTCGCGCTGCGGGCGGGCACCAACGAGGCGCGCGCCGCGTTCCTCGCGCGGAGCGTCCTCGACGTGGTCGGCGACGCCACCCAGGGGTCGATCACCGCGAAGGTGCGCGACGCCCTCCCGCCCGACGTCCGCGAGCTGATGCCCGCCGGACACCACGGCCGACCACCGGCCTGACCAGCGGCCCGCCGGTCACGCGGGGCGGGCGACCAGCAGTTCGCGCGCGAACCACTCGATGGTGCCGCGCAGGCCGTCCTTGACCTGGATTCGGGGGCGCCACCCGAACTCCGCCTCGGCCAACGTGGTGTCGGGGCGCCGGACGCGCGGGTCGTCCTCGGGACGCTCGACGAAGCGGATGGACGAGGGCGACCCGGTCAGGTCGATGACCAGCCGCGCGAGGTCGGCCATGGAGATCTCGTACGGGCTGCCGATATTGACCGGCCCCGGGTGGCGGGACGTCGCGAGCGCCACGATGCCGCGGACGGTGTCGTCCACGTGGCAGATCGAGCGGGTCTGCGAGCCGTCGCCGGTGACGGTGAGGTCCTCGCCGGTGAGCGCCTGCCGCAGGAACGTCGGGATGGCGCGGCCGTCGTCGGGGCGCATCCGCGGACCGTAGGTGTTGAAGATCCGGACGATCGCGGCGTCCAGGCCCCGGGAGTGCCGGAACGCCGACGTCAGCGCCTCGCCGAACCGCTTCGCCTCGTCGTACACGCTGCGCGGCCCGACGGGGTTCACGTTGCCCCAGTAGGTCTCGGGCTGCGGGTGCACCAGCGGGTCCCCGTACACCTCGGAGGTGGAGGCGAGGACGAACCGGGCGTTCTTGGCCTCGGCGAGGTCGAGGGCGTTGCGGGTGCCCCGGCTGCCGACCTCCAGCGTCTGGATGGGGTAGCGGAGGTAGTCGACGGGGGAGGCCGCCGAGGCGAGGTGGAAGACGTAGCCGACCTTGCCGGGGACGTGCACGGGCTGGGTGAGGTCGTGTTTGAGGAAGCGGAAGTCCCGCCGCCCGGTGAGGTGCGCGATGTTGCGGGACGTGCCGGTCAGCAGGTTGTCCAGGCACACCACGGAGACGCCCTCGGCGAGCAGGGCCTCGCACAAGTGCGAGCCGAGGAATCCCGATCCTCCGGTGACGACGGCGCGTGGATGTCTCATGGTGCCCCTCTCATCGGTTATTGCGTGCTCGCCGTGTGGGCGAGCGTCTTCTCGGCGGCTTCGACGGCGACGTCGGCGGATATCTCCAGGAGGCCGGGGCAGGGCTCGCGGCCGTGCGGATCGCCGGTGCGGCCCGTCCACAGGACGCGGTGCTCGGCCCGGTCGGGCGGCGGCCCCCACCGGCTGGGCGATGTCGGGCCGAACAGCAGCACCGACGGGGTGCGGTAGGCGGTCGCGAGGTGCGCGACGCCGGTGTCGCCGCAGATCACCAGGCGGGCGCCGGCGACGAGCGCGGCCAGCTCCGGCAGGGAGGTGCGGCCGGAAAGGTCGGCGGTCTCGTCCAGCCTGGCGAGCCGGACGACGCGGCGGGCCAGGGATGTCTCGTCCGGGCCGCCGGTGACGACGACCCGCGCGGCGCCGTCCGCCAGCGCGGCCGCGACGGCCGCGAACCGCTCGGCGGGCCAACGCCGCGCCGGGAACGCGGCGCCCGGGTGCATCACGATCGCGCCCGGCGCGGGCGACGCCTCGGCCGGGACGGGCAGCGACAGGTCGGCGCGGTCGGCGGCGAACCCGTACGCGGTGACGAGGCGGCACCAGCGGTCGACCTCGTGCTCGTCCGGGTCCCAATCCGGGCCGCCGGTGTGCGGCGCGTCGGCGCAGGCGAACGCGAGCAGGCGGCCCGGCGCGAGACCGGCGAGGAGGCGGTGGCTTTCGGGCCCGCGCCCGTGCAGGTTGACGGCGACGTCCACCCGGCCCGCCGGTGGCGGGACGCCCAGGCCGTCCAGCGGGAGGACGTCGTCGACCGCGCCGGTCGCGCGGGCGAGCGGGGCGAGGACGGGCGGCGCGGCGAGCGTGATCCGCGCCCCCGGCATCCCCCGCCGCAGCGCCCGCAGAGCGGGAACGGCGGTCAACATGTCGCCGAGACCGAGCGCCCGCAGCACCGCCGCGCGCGCGGCGGTCACGGCCACGACGGCTCTTCGGAGGGGCAGACGACCATTTCCCGCACCTCGCAGCCGGGGGGCTGGGAGAGCGCGAACAGGATCGTCGCGGCCACGTCCTCGGGACGGTTGAGCTTGGCGTCCGGGCCCGGCTTGTACTGGTCGGTGCGGTCGTCGAAGAACGCGGTGTCCATGCCGCCGGGCGCGACCATCGTGACGCCGACCCGTCCGGACAGCTCCGCCGCCAGCGCCCGGGAGAACCCGACGACGCCGAACTTGGACGCGCAGTACGCCGTGGCGTCGCTCAGCGCCTTCAACCCCAGCGTGGAGGCGACCGTGACCACGCGCCCGCCCGGCCCGTGCTCCAGGTAGGGGAGCGCGGAGCGGACGACGGCGACCGTGCCGAGCAGGTTCACGCTGATCACGCGCTCCCAGTCCTCGGCGGGGACGTCGCCGAGCGTCCCGCACGCGTCGATGCCCGCGGCGGTGACGACGGCGTCGAGGCCGCCCGCGCCGCGTGCCAGCTCGTGCACGGCGCGTTCGGTGGCGGCGCGGTCGGCGAGGTCGGCTTGGACGTGCTCGAAGTCGTCCTTCGGGGGATGCAGGTCGAGGACGAGCGGCCGCCCGCCGCCGTCGGCGACCGCGCGTGCGACGGCCGCGCCGAGACCCGAGGCGCCCCCGGTGATGAGGACCTTCATGATGCGTTTCCCTTCGTGGTCGACAGGAGGCGCGTGGTGGAGCGCCCTTCCAGCAGGGGCAGCAGGACGACCTCGCCGCCGTGGGCGCGGACCGTCCGGGCCTCGGGCAGCGGCGTCCCGGCGTAGTCGGCGCCCTTGACCCAGACGTCCGGGCGCAGCCGCTCCAGCAGCGGGGCGGGGGTGTCGTCCTCGAACACGACCGCCGCGTCGACGTCGCTGAGCGCCTCCAGCACCCGGACGCGGTCGGCGGCGGGCGTCACCGGCCGCGACGGCCCCTTGCGCCGCCGGACGGAGGCGTCGGAGTTGACGCAGACGATCAGGCAGTCGCCGAGCCGCCGCGCCTGCTGGAGCAGGCTGACGTGGCCCGCGTGCAGCAGGTCGAAGCAGCCGCCGGTCGCGACGACGGTGCCGCCCGCCCGGCGGGTGCGCTCGACGATGTCCCACGCGTCCTCGCCCCGCTCGGGGACGAGCCGGGCGGTGCCGCTGTCGGCGAGCCGCGCGGCGACGGCGGTGGCGGCCCCGGCCCGGACGAACTCCGACGCGTGGTGGACGCCCTCGGTGACCGCCGTGGTCAGCGAGGCGCCGTCGGCGAGCGCGCCGACGGCCCCGGCGGCGAAGCTGTCGCCCGCGCCGCACGCGTCGCCGCGCGCGGGACGGGCGGGCGCGAGGAACGGCGTCTTCGACCCGTCGCACAGCAGCGCCCCCTCGGCGCCGAGCGTGATCGCGACGCCGTCGACGCCCCACACGCGGCCGAGGTGCCGTCCCCGGCGCCCGGCGGCCGACAGCCCGAAACCGGTGATGTCGGCGCCGTCGGCGGCGGCGAGCCGGGCGGCCTCCTCGGAGTTCGGGGTGAGCAGCCGGACGCCCGGCACCGGCGCCTCGCCGCGCGGATGCGGGTCCCACACGACCGGCACCCGCGGCGGCAGCGCCTCCAGCAGCGACCGGACGGCGCGGTGCCCGGCCACGCCGCGCCCGTAGTCGGAGACCAGCACGGCCCCGGCCGCGGAGACCGCGTCGGCGACGCGCGGGCCGACGGGCCCGTCGAGGGCGTGGCCCTCCCCGGTGTCCAGGCGCGCGATCGACTGGCCGCTGGACCAGTCCGCCGGATGGCGGCCTCCCGCGCCCGCCGGGACGGCGCGGATGCGCAGCTTGCGGGGCGTGGCGCCGTGCAGGTGGAACGCCGCGACCTCGACGTGCTCCTCCAGCATCGCGCGCAACCGCCGGCCGGGCTCGTCGTCGGCGAGCGCCGTGACGAGCACGACCTCTCGCCCGCTGGCCGCCGCCAGCAGCGCGGCGAGGCCCGCGCCGCCGGGACGGGCCCGCTCCTCGGCCTGCTCGACGACGGGCACGGGCGCGTCCGGGCAGAGCCGGCTGCTGCTGCCGACGATGTCGATGTCGAGCAGGACGTCGCCCACCACGACGAGCGGCCCGGCAATGGGCGGGGTCATGGGCGCGGTCATGGCGCCACCCCGAGCGCCTCGTCGACCACCCCGCACAGCACGTGGATCGCGGCGAGGTGGACCTCCTGGACGGTCGACGTCGCGCCCGCCCGGACCGTGACCGCGCCGTCGCACGCCCGCGCGAGCGGGTTCGGCCCCGGCCCGGTGATCGCCCAGGCGGACATCCCGAGCCGCCGGGCCCGGTGCGCCGCCGCGATCACGTTGGGGCTGCGGCCGCTGGTGGACAGGCAGATCAGCACGTCGCCGGGACGGCCGTGCGCCTGCACCTGCCGCTCGAACACCGTGACCGGGCCGTAGTCGTTGGCGATCGCGGTGACCGAGGAGGTGTCGGCGTGCAGCGCGATCGCCGACAGCGGCGGCCTTCCGGCCTCGAACCGGCCGACGAGCTCGGCGGTCAGGTGCTGGGCCTCGGCCGCGCTGCCGCCGTTGCCGCAGGCCAGCAGCCGTCCGCCGGAGCGCAGCACCTCGGCCAGCCGGTATCCCCAGGCCTCGATCGTGGGCACTTGCTCGCGAAAGCGCAGCGCGGCCTCCGCGAGCGCCTCCAGCCGCCGGTCATGCCCGGTGGACGCGTCGCCTCCCGCCTCCACGTGCGCCGTGTCCGAGCGTGGAGCGTTCGTGTGCGTCGTCATGCTGCCACCCCGCTCAGCGCGGCGGCGTGCTCGTAGGCCGTGACGGTGCCGGCGGCGACGCGCGTCCAGGAGTAGCGCTCGCGGACCCGGGCGCTGCCCGCGAACCCCAGCGCGGCGCGCTTCACCGGTTCGTCCAGCAGCGTCCGGATCGCCCGCGCCGCGTCCGCGGGGTCGCGGGGGCGGACGAGCAGGCCGGTGACGCCGTCCACGACCGTGTCGAGATGGCCGCCGACGGCGGTCGCCACGACCGGGACGCCGCAGGCCATGGCCTCCAGCGGCACCATGCCGAACGGCTCGTACCAGGGCAGGGTGACGACGAGGCTCGCCGAGCGCAGCAGCGCCGGGACCTCCGCGCGGCCGAGCCGGCCGAGGAACTCCACCCGGTCGGCGACGCCCGCCTCCCGCGCGACGTCCCGCAGCCTGGCCACCTCGGGGTCGCCGTCGAGCCCGCCGCGCGGCGGCCCGCCCGCGACGCTCAGCCGGGCGTCGGGCAGGGACGCGAGGGCGCGGATCGCGGTGTCGACGCCCTTGCGCTCGACCAGCCGGGACAGCACCACCAGCCGGTGCCGGTCGCGCCCGCCGCCGGTGTGCCCGCCGGGCGTGAGCAGGTCGAGATCGACCCCGCACGGCACCACGTGGACGTGCTCGGACGGGACGCCCATGGCGGCCAGCTCGGCGACCTCGTCGGAGCAGGTGGCGATCACGGCGTCGGCGGCGCGGCCGACCATGCGCTCCAGCCGCAGGCGCGCGGCGGGGCTCGTGTCCGCGCCGCCCTGGTGGCGGCGCTTGACGGTGCCGAGCGCGTGGAAGGTCTGCACCACCGGCACCCGCCGCGCCCCCGGCCCGCGCCCCGCCCCGGACGCCCCGGACGCCCGCGCGGCCTGGATCGCCGCGAGCCCGCTCATCCAGAAGTGGGCGTGCGCGATGTCGGGCGGGTCCGCCGCCCAGCTCCGTTCCAGGTATCTGCCGAAGTCGTGCATCCAGGGCAGCAGGTCGTCCTTGGGGACGGCTTCGGCCGGGCCCGCCGGGACGTGCTCGACGGTCGCACCGGGCGCGAACGGGACCCGGCGGGGCAGGTCCGGCGCGTCCCGCCGCGTGTAGACGGTGACGTCGTGGCCCTGCCGGCCGAGTTCGCCCGCCAGTTCCGCGACGAACACGTTCTGGCCGCCGCCGTCCGCCCCGCCCAACCCCTTCGCGGCCGCCGCGGGACCGGCGGCCAACGGGCTGGCGTGCTCGGAGACCATCGCTATCCTCATCGCGCTACCTCCTGGAGTGTTCGCTGCCAGTCGCGCAGGAATCGCGGCAGGCCGTACCGGTCGACGGCATGGGCCCGCGCCTCCTTGCCCAGCTGGCGAGCGCGCGGTGGGTCGGCGGCGAGGGCCCGCGCCGCGTCCGCCAGGGTGGCGACGCGCGTGGACAGCACCCCGGCCTCGGGCGGTACGGCCTCGACCGCCTCGGTGGTGGCGAGCGCCACCACCGGCAGGCCGAGCATCATGGCCTCGATCAGCGCGAGGCCGAGCGAGGTCCACCGGTAGGGGTGGACGTAGACGCGGCGGCGCGCGAGCTCCTCGTGCATCCGCGCCTGCGGGAGGTCCTCGAACGTCCAGAGCGACTCGGGGGCGATGCCGAGGCGCCCGGGCGCGCCCGTGACGTTCATTCCGAACAGGTCCAGGGGCAGCGCGGCGGCCAGTTCCGCGAGCAGGTCGGTGCCGCAGACGCGGCCCCGGCGCAGCGGGTCGTTGATGACCACGCCGCCGCGCGGCATGTCGCCGGTGTAGCGGTGGCCGGGGTCGGCGATCCCGTGCTCGATGACGCGGGTCGGGGCCCGCCCGCAGTTCCAGAACACCTGGTTGAAGTGGGTGACGTGGACGACGGGGATGTCGGCGCGGTCGTGCAGGAAGTGCCGGCTGTCGGGCACGACCTCCTCGGGCGCCCCCACGTCCGCCGGGGTCCGGCGGGGGGTGTCGTGCTCGACGTAGACGGCGGGGACGTCGCGTCCGGGGCGGCGTCCGAGCCATTCCTCGGCCAGCCGCAGCTCGTGCGGCCGTTGCAGCACGACCACGTCGACGTCCTCGGCGCGGAGCCGTTCCGGCGTCACCTCGATCGCGCGGTCCGGCCAGTGGAAGGTGTCGGGGCGTCCCCTGCCGTCCGGCCCCCGGCCGGGGAGGACGGGGACGAGCGTGGTGTGCGGCCCGTGCACGAACGACGTCGCCCACGACCCGTGGACATGCCACATCAGCACCCTCATCACGCGGCCACCTCCCTGGCGACGGACTCGACGGCCGCCGCGACCTCGGCGGCGCCGACGCGCGCGAGGCACGGATGCCCCTCGACGGGGCACACGCGGGCGCGGCTGTCCCGGCACGGCGCGTCCTGGTCGCCGAGCAGCGCCACCGGGACGCCGAACGGCGCCCAGCGCGCCGCCGGGACCGTCGGCGCGAACAGCGACACCACGGGGGTGCCCACGGCCGCCGCGAGGTGCGCGGGACCGGTGTTGCCCGCGACGACGGCGCGCGCGCCCGCCAGCACGGACGCCAGCTCCGGCAGCGTCGTGCGCCCGCCGAGGTCGAGGCCGTCCTCCCCGGCGACGAGCGCGGTCAGCTCCTTCTCGTCCCCGTGGCCGGTGACGACGACCCGGTGCCCCGTCGCGGCCAGCAGCCGCACCGCCTCCGCGCAGTTCTCCGGCGGCCAGGCCCGCGCCGGGACCGACGTCCCGGGATGCACGACGACGTACCCGGGGCCGCCGGTGAGGTGCTCGGTGCCCGGCAGCGGTTCGCGGACCCGCGACCGGGTGTCGGCGGGGGCCGGGAACCCGGCGTCCGCGGCGAGCGCGAGCATCCGCAGCGGCTCGGGGACGTCGGTGTCCGGACGGTGCCGCAGGTCGAGCAGCGACCCCGGGTAGTCCTCGCTGATGCCGCCGATCCAGGGCGTCCCGGCGAGCCGCAGCAGCAGCGCTAGCGGGAGCGGCGACTGGTGGAACGAGGTCAGGATCAGCGCCCGGTCGAACCCGCGCAGCTCGCGGGTGATCCGGTCGATGTCGGCCGGGTCCACGGCGACGCGGTCGGGGTCGGGGTCGATCCAGGGGGCGCACCACTCGACGACGCGGTCGACGCCCGGCAGCAGGTCGGCGGCGGCGCGCCCGCGCGGCCCGCACAGCAGCACGACCTCGTCGGCGCGGGCGGCCACCGCCCGCACGGCGGGCCCGGCGAGCAGCACGTCGCCGACGTTGTCCTGGCGTGCGACGAGAACCCTCATCGGCGCCGCCTCCCCTCGAACACCAGCCGCCTCCCGCCGAGGAGCAGGTCGACGGCGGCCTCCAGCGTCGGGGCCGTCTCGACCGCCCGCGCGATCTCCACCGGCCGGGTCCGCCCGGTCGGGACGAGGATGCCGCGCGCCCCGGCAGCGGCCGCGGCCTCGACGTCCCCGCCGATATCGCCGATGACCGCGCAGTCGGACGGCAGCGCCCCGAGCCGCTCGGCGGCGCGCTCGATCATCCCCGGGCGCGGCTTGCGGCACTCGCACGCGTCGGCGCCGTCGTGCGGGCAGAACTCCCACACGTCGACGCGGCCGAGGAGCTCCTCGACGCGGGCGTTGACGCGCCGCACGTCCCCGAGGGTGATGCGGCCCTTCGCGACCCCCGACTGGTTGGACACGACGCCGATCCGCACGCCGTGCCGCCGGAGCCGGTCGAGGGCGCGCCGCGCGCCCGGCATGGGCTCGACGCGCGCCGGGTCGCCGTTGTAGGGGACGTCCCTGATCAGCGTGTCGTCGCGGTCGAACAGCACCACGCGGGGCCCGCCCCACGCCCGGGCCCGGCGGTGCGCGGCCAACCCCCGCAGCCGGTGCCGGACCGCCACCGGCGGGATGACGGCGCTGGTGACCAGCATCTTCGCCACCTCGCCCGGCGTCCTCGGGCCCGGCCGGATCCGCTCGTAGGCGAACCGCGCGGTCAGTGCCGCCCAGGTGCCTCCGGCGGCGACGAGGATGGCCGCGCCGCGCCCGCCGCGAAGGGCCGCCACGGGCGCGGCGGCGACGGCGAGCAGCCCGGCCGCCGTGGTGGCGACATGGCGGCGGAGCAGGCCCCGCCCCTCGCCCGCCCGCTCGCGCCAGGACCGGCCGTGCACGCGCCACATCAGCACGTCGTCGGCGTTCCCGGCCTGCGCCCGCACCGACGCCCAGAACCCCGCCGGACGCACCGGGTGGGTCAGCCGCCGGTCGCCGACCACGAGGGCGTGCCCGGCGTCCAGCACGCGGAGCGCGAGGTCGGCGTCCTCGCGGTAGGCGCGGCGGAACCGCTCGTCGAAGCCGCCGAGCGCGGCGAGCACGCCGCGCCGGTAGGCCATGTCGGCGGTGATCCAGTCGGCGCCCGCGAGCGCGGCGGTGCAGCGCTCCCAGTCCGTCGGACGCCGGGCCCCGGGCAGCGGGACGGTCAGCCGCCCCTGCGAACCGGCGACCCGCGGCGGCAGGCCCGCGAGGTCGTCGGCCAGCCGGGCGGGCCACTTCGGCTCGGGCACCACGTCGTCGTCCAGGAAGGCGACCCACTCGGTGGTGGCCGCGCGCCAGCCCGCGTTGCGCGCCGCCGCGGGCCCGCGCCCCCCGGAGCGGATCACCCGGACCTCTGCCCCGGCCGAGGGCGGCAACGGCAGCGGGGCGCCCGGCTCCGGCCGGTCGTCCACCACAATGATCTCGTGCGGCGCCGGTCCGGCGCCGTCCTCCAACGCGGTGAGCAGCGTGTGCAGGGTGACGCGCAGGCTCGGCCTGCCGATCGTCGGGATCACCACTGTGCAGCTCATCGGGCGTGCACCTCCCGGCGGCGCACCACGTACGGGCCGATGGCGAGCAGGTCGACCGGCGCGGAGCCGAAGCACTCCAGCGCGTCGCGCGGGTCGTCCACCATCGGCCGCCCGGCGGTGTTCAGGCTCGTGTTGACCAGGACGGGCAGCCCCGTGCGGTCGCGGAACTCCGCCAGCAGCCGGGCCACGAGCGGCTCGTCGACGGCGTCGACCGTCTGGACGCGGGCGGTGCCGTCCACGTGCACGACGGCGGGGATCCGCTCCCGCCAACCCGGTCTCACCCGGTGCACGAACAGCATGTACGGGCTCGGCAGCGGGCCGTCGAAGACCTCGGCGGCGTGGTCGAGGGCGACCATCGGCGCGATCGGACGGAACTGCTCGCGGCCCTTCACGTCGTTGAGCCGCTCGATGTTGCCGGCGTGTCCGGGATGGGCGAGCAGCGAGCGGTGCCCCAGCGCGCGCGGGCCGAACTCCGACCGGCCCTGGAACCACGCCACGATCTCGTTGCGCGCGAGCGCGTCGGCGACCGTCGCGGCGAGGTCGCGCGGCCGCTCGTAGGGGATCTTGGCGGTGTCGAGCCGCGCGGCGATCTCGTGGTCGTCCCACCGGCGGCCGAGGTCCGCGCCCGGCATGGCCGTGGGAGTGTCGCCGCCGTCCCGGGCCACGTGGAGCGCGGCGCCCAGCGCCGTCCCGGCGTCGCCCGCCGCGGGCTGCGTCCAGATGTCGCGGTAGGGGCCCGCCTCGGCCAGCCGGGAGTTCGCGACGCAGTTCAGCGCCACGCCCCCGGCGAGCATCAGCCGCCGGGAGCCGGTGCGGCCGTGCAGCCAGGCCGCCAGGTCGAGCAGCACCTCTTCGAGACGCGTCTGGACGCTCGCGGCGAGGTCGGCGTGGTCGCGCGTCCATTCACCGTTCGGCGTGCGGGCCTTGGTGAGCGCGCCCCAGTCGATCTGGGCGACGTTGAAGCCGCCGTCCCCGGTCGCCAGGACGTGCTCGCGCAACTCGTCCAGAAAACGCGGTTCTCCATAGGACGCGAGCGCCATGACCTTGTACTCGTCGCTGGACCGCAGGAAACCGAGGTGTTCGGTGAGGTCCTCGTACATCAGGCCCAGCGAGTGGGGGAGGCGCTGCGCATGCAGCGTGGTCAGGACGCCGTTCTCATACGTCCCGGCCAGGTGCGAATGGGACTCCCCCCTGCCGTCCAGCACCAGGACGTCGCCGTACCCGGGTGCGGGCGCCGCGAGCGCGGCGGACGCGGCATGCGCGACATGGTGCGGGACGAACCGGACGATCCCCGGGTCGAGCCCGGGCAGCGCCGTCGCCAGGAAGTTCGGCGCACGGCGCGCGTACAGCGTCCGCAGCCCTTCCCACTGCGCGTCGTGGCCGCTGAGGCCGGACTCGACCAGGGACGGGTCGTAGGAGTAGGCGACGGCGTCGAGGTCGCCGGGTTCCAGCCCGGCCTCCTTCAGGCACCAGCGCGCCGCCTGCTCCGGCAGTTCCCAGCCGGAGAAGGGCACCGGCCGCTTCCCGTGCTTGCGGCGGCTGAAGCGCTCCTCCTCCGCGGCGGCGACGACGGTGCCGTCCACGGTGAGCGCAGCGGCCGGGTCATGAAATATCGCATTGATTCCGAGCACGCGCATAAGAGCCCCATCTCGGCTCGGCGTTCGGTGATGTGGGCGCTGCCCTCGTCCTGGGCACCGGCCTCCGGGCTGTCTCGCCCGCTCGCGAAATCCCCTATAGGTGATTCCGGACATAGCCGAGACGGAGGTGGCTAAACCAACAAACAGGGAAAGTCGTGTCTGATGGCCACGAAGTTCATGAACATGGACAGGAACACATGGTGCGGGCGACGATGGGTACTGGCCGGTCCATGCGGTTCACCGTGGTCGTCATCACCCGGGACCGGCGCCGATCCCTGCTCGCCGTCCTCGCCCGCGCACGGCGAATCGGCGAACGGGCAGGGGAGCGGCCGGGGGATGGGCCGCGGATCATCGTGGTCGACAACGCCTCGCGGGACGGCTCCGCCGACGCGGTCGCCGAGCGGTTCCCCGAGGTGACGCTGATCCGCTCGCCGCGCAACCTCGGCGCCGTCGCCCGCAACCTCGCCGCCGACCACGTCCGCACCCCCTATCTGGCGTTCTGGGACGACGACACCTGGTGGGACCCGGACGCGCCGGACCGCGCCGCCGACCTGCTCGACGCGCACCCCCGGCTCGCCGTGGTCACCGGGCGGATCATGGTCGAGCCCGGCGCCCGTGAGGACCCGATCGTCCCCGAACTGCGGCATTCGCCCGTCCCGGGGCCGGAGTGGCTCCCGGGCCCCGCGCTCGGATCGTTCCTCGCGGGGGCCTCCATGGTCAGGACGGAGGCGTTCCGCGAGGCCGGGGGCTTCTCCGCGCGGCTGTGGCTCGGCGGGGAGGAGGAGCTGCTCAGCGCCGACCTGATGGCGCTCGGCTGGCACCTGTGCTTCGCCGAGGACGTCGTCGTGCACCACGAGCCGTCCCCGCTCCGCGAGCCGCACCTCCGGCGCCGCCACGGCATCCGCAACACCCTGTGGTTCACGTGGCTGCGCCGCCCGCTGCCCACCGCCGTCCGCCGCACCGCCGGGCTGCTGCGCACGCTGCCGCGCGACCGCGTGAGCGCGGCGGCCCTGGCCGAGGCCGCCGCCGGGGCGCCCTGGGTCGTCCGCGAACGCCGGACGCTGCCCCGCGACGTCGAGGCCCGGCTGCGCCGCCTGGAGGCGTCCCAGCGCGCGTCCACGGCCCGCCGCTACGTGAGCTAGCGGCCGCCATGTCAGCCAGCGGAGCGTCAGCCGGCGGAGCGCGAGGCATGCCGGACGAGGCCGACGCGGACGTCACGATCGTGGTCGCCACCCGCGACCGCGCCCCCGAGCTGCGCCGCAGCCTCGACCGGCACACCGCCCCGGTGATCGTGGTGGACAACGCGTCCACCGACGACACCCCCGCCGTCGCCGAGGCCGCCGGGGCGACCGTGCTGCGCCAGCCGCGCAACCTGGGCGCCGCCGCCCGCAACGCCGGGGCCCGGCACGCCGCCACCCGCTACGTCGCCTTCGCCGACGACGACTCCTGGTGGGCGCCCGGTTCGCTGCGGCGCGCCGCGCGCATCCTCGACGCCCATCCCCGGACGGCCCTGCTCGCCGCCCGCGTCCTCGTCGGTGAGGAGGAGCGGCTGGAACCCGTCTCCGAGCAGATGGGCCGCGCGCCCCTCGGCCGGCCGGACGCGCTCCCGGGACCGGCCGTCCTCGGGTTCCTCGCCTGCTCGGCCGTCGTCCGCCGGGACGCGTTCCTCGACGCCGGGGGCTTCTCCGACATCCTGCACTTCGGCGGCGAAGAAGAACTTCTCGCGCTCGACCTCGCCGCCGCCGGGTGGGGCCTCGCCTACGTGCCGGAGCTGGTCGTCCACCACCATCCGTCGACCGTCGGCCGCGACCCGGCGGCCCGGCGCAGGCGGCAGGCCCGCAACCGGCTGCTGACCGCGTGGCTGCGGCGCCCCCTCCCGGTGGTCGCGCGCACCGCCGCGTCCGCCCTCACCAGCCGCGACGGCCGCGCGGGCCTCGCCGCAGCGGCCCGCGCCCTGCCCGCGCTCGCCCGCGCCCGGCGCCCCGTGCCGCCCACCGTCGAGGCCGCCCGCGCGCGCCTGAGCGAGTACTGAGCGGCGGCGGGGGCGTCAGGATCTCGCCTTGGCGGTCTTGCGGTTGTTGGCCTTCTCGATCGCCTTGACCAGCTCGCCCTTCGACATCGTCGACCGGCCGGAGACGCCCAGCCGCTTGGCGAGGTTGTAGAGGTGCTCCTTCGAGGCGTTCGCGTCCACGCCGCCCGCGGTCTTGCGCCGCGTGTTCCGGCCGCCCTCCGCCTGCTTGTCGGAGGGCCCCTTGGCACCGCCGGGCTTCGGTTCCCAGTGGTCGCCGACCTTCTCGTGGGTGTGCTTGAGCGCCGCGTAGGCGACGCGGTGGGCGCGCTGCCCCTCCCCGTACTCGTCGACCGCCGAGTCGTGCGCCTTGGCGAAGGTCCGCTGCGCCTTGGCGTCCGACCGCTTGATCGTGTCCGGAAGCTCGCTCTTCCTCACCCGGCGTCCGCTCGTCATCATCGGCATCGTGGCGCACCTTTCCGTTTCTGCCTGTCCGGCGCCGATACCCGCGATCGGACGGAATCCACACGCCCCGCGCGCTTTCCGGCGAGGCCGGCCTAGCCGCTGACGAGGACCTGCGGCGCCGTCACCTTGATCCGGGTGCGGAGCCATTTCCCGCGGGTCTCCGCCGCCTCATGGCATTCGCCGACGGTCTGGAGCAGGTCGCGGTCGCGGGCGGCCTGGGCCGCCTGCCCGAGAATCGTCCAGGCGATCTCCGCCTCCAGCGCGCCGAGATAAAGGTTCCGGAGGTCGCGCAGAAGCAGCATGCCGACCATTTCCGAGCGACCGGCGAGCCGCGCGGACGCGTGCCGGAGGGTGTCCAGCAGGCCGGGGGAGTCGGCGACCTCGCGGCCCGACGCCCCGTAGCGCTCGGCGAACGGCGCGAGACGCTCGACATGGTCGGCGCATTGCCGGGCGAGGGTGAGGCCGAGGTGGTGGATGTCGTGCTCGGCCGCGTGCCGCTCGCTGACGCGCCGCAGTTCCTTCGCCAGATCCGCCTCGGCGTCCTGGACCTCGGAAATGGCCTTGTCGAGTTTCATGCTGAGTCCGTGGTCTCCTCGTCTCGGACGGTTTCGGTGACGCCATGGCCGCCCGCGGTCGCCGGTCCGAGCCCGGGCGGCGATTCCGCGCCTACGGTGGTCGGGGCGGGGGAGAGCCGGCCGCCTCCGTCCGCGACCTTTTCGACCTTTACGGCGGAGGTCTTGAACACCGGCTGTTTGGACACCGGGTCCCAGTCGGTGATCGTCAGTTCGTTCGCGGCACGCGGTGGTGCGCCGGGCCGGTCGCCGTTCCCGTAATGGAACGGCACGAAGACGGCGCCCTCGCGGATTCCGGCGACGCGCGCCCTGGCCTCCAGCTGCCCACACGGGGAGACAACTCGCACCAGATCGCCTTCGGCGAGGTCGAGGCGCCGCGCGTCCGGTGGCGATATCTCCACCCACACGTCCGGCGCCGCCGCGTCCAGTTGGCGCGACCGCCCGGTCTTGGTGCGGGTATGCCACTGGTAGACCGAGCGACCGGTGTTCAGCATGAACGGATACTGCTCGCTCGGCGGTTCGTGGGGCGGCAGGTAATGCGCCGCCTTGAGGACGGCACGACCGGCCGCGCCCATGGCCGCGTGGTCCTTGTACTCGTGGGCGGCGCCGGTCATCAGGTCGTGGCCGTAGTCCTCGCAGTAATCGCTGCCGGTGTTGAAACGGTGGTCGGTGTAGAGCCGTTCGGTCCCCTCCGGGGACTCGTCGTTGCACGGCCACGGGATGCCGCTGCCGCCGCGCAGCCTGTCATGCGAAAGCCCCGAATAGTCGCAGGGACGGCCCCGGGTCATTTCCTTGAACGCCTCGAAGCACTCCTCCGGCGTGTTCCACTTCAGCAGTGGTGCGCCGTCCTTGTCGGACAGGCCCAGCCGCCGCGCGTAGTCGAGGAAGATCTCCATGTCGGAGCGCGCCTGACCGGGCGGCTCGACGGCCTTCTCCGACAGGTGCACGGTCCGGTCGTGGTTGGTGTAGGTCCCGGTCTTCTCGCCCCAGATCGCGGTGGGCAGCACCACGTCGGCCAGCTGCACCGTCTCGCTGGGGAACACGTCGTTGACCACCACGAACAGGCGTTCCTGGCGCAGGATCGAGCGGATCCGGTGCAGTTCGGGAAGGGACACGGCCGGGTTCGTTCCCGCGATCCACAGGAAGCGGATCGAGCCCTCCTCGGCGTAACGGAACATCTGCATGACGTGCGTGCGCGGCGCCCAACTCGGAATCCGAAGGTCGTCGACGTTCCAGATCCGGGCGAGTTCCTGGACGTGTTCGGGGTTCTGCCAGTTGCGCATCCCGGCCAGGTCGCCGTTCGCGCCGGTCTCCCGGGTGTTCTGCGCGGTCGGCTGCCCGTTCATCTGGAACACCGAGCGGCCGGGCTCGCCGATCATCCCGCGCAGCAGGTTGACGTTGTTGACCTGGCACGCCGACGCCGTCGCCTGGTGCGACTGGTAAACGCCCTGAAGGCAGGTGGAGACCAGCCGCTCCGCCGTTCCGATGACACGCGCCGCCTCCCGGATGTCGGCGGCGGGAACACCGCAGATCTCCGCGACCCGCTCGGGCGGATACTCCGCCACGGTCTTCTCCAGCTTGTCGAACCCGACCGTGCGGCGGTCGACGAACTTCCGGTCGATCCAGTCGTTGGCGAGCAGTTCGTGCTGGATCCCGTTCAGGAGCGCCAGATTGGTCCCCGAACGGATCGCCAGATGCACATCCGCTTCCTGGGCGACCTTCGTCCGGCGCGGATCCACCACGACCATGCGCGGCCGGTCGGGGCCGTGCAGCCGGTCCAGGACGCGCGTCCACAACACGGTGTGCGTCTCGGCGATGTTGTGCCCGACGGTGAATATCGTGTCGCACACGTCGAAGTCGGTCAGCGAGCCGGGATCGCCGTCGGTGCCGAACGTCTCCTTCAACGCGAAGTCGGCGGTGGCGGTGCACAGCCGCGTGTTCCCGTCCAGATGCGGCGTTCCGATGCCCGCCCGGGCGACCACCGCGAGCGTGTAGTAGTCCTCAAGGAACAGCTGCCCGGAATTGTAGAAACCGATGCCGAGCGGCCCCTGCTCGTCCAGCACCGCGCGGGTGCGCTCCACGACGAGATCCAGCGCCTCGTCCCAGCTCGCCGGGCGCAGTTCCCCGTCCCGCCGCACCAGCGGACGCGTCAGCCTGTCCCGCGAATTGTTGGCCTGCCACCCGAACAATCCCTTGGGGCCGAGCCTCCCGTGATTGACGCGGTCCTCGGCCCGCCCCCGCACCCCGACGACGCGCCCCTCGTGGACGCCGATGTCCATGCCGCAGCCGTTCGAGCACAGCACGCACGCCGACTGGAACCATTCGACGTCTTCTTCGGGAATCCCCGCGTCGAGATACTGGTCGACGCGGACGGGCCATCGCGAACCGGCCCCGAACGGTGTCCGCGTTCCCCAGACGTCGGCGACCCGGTCCGTCATGAATGCACCCTTCTGACGTCGGCTCTGATACCCCCCGACGCGGTCGAAACCGTGCGGCCCCATTTTGCGCGGCCGGGCCCGCACCATGCGTTCCGATCCGCCACGGAAACGCGCTTCCCGCCGCCCCGCCGCCCAAACGGAAGTACGGCCGCCCGATCAACCGAGAACCGCACCCGCCCGGGACCAGCCCGACGCGGATGCGGCCACCTTCAAAAACCGCCGGTTCTACTTTCTGGACCCGTCGCGGAGGCGCGCGACGGGATGGGGGCCCTCGGTCGCGAGACGGTACTCGTCGCCGAACTTGTCGCGGTGCTCGTCGATGACGCGCTCCTGCGGCGGCCGCTCGGCGTTGATCTTGTCCTGGTACGCCTCGAACCGGCGGTGCGCCTCCTGGACGTACCCGGTGCCGAGCGTGGTCCAGTCGATCTGCGTGCTGAGCAGGTCGCGGACGAGCTGCTTGTTCGGCTCGAACGCGAGCGGCTTCGGCAGCTCCGGCGCCAGGACCGACTCGGGGTCGCGGCCGTCGTGGCGGCGCATCAGGTCGCAGGCGATCCGCAGGTGCTCCAGCTCCATGTTCAGGTGGAGCTCCCAGATGTTCTTGACCCGCGGGTCGGGCTCGGTCTCCATGAACGAGTAGTACAGGTAGCACTCGTTGTACTCGTGGTTGACCAGGCGCTCCCACCAGGTCTCGCCCGGGTCGACCAGCGATTCGTAGTGCGTGACGTGCTCCTCCTCCACCAGCCCGATCTCCTGGTAGAGCTGCCGGGCGATCGGCTCCATGTACATCGGGCCGACGTTCATGTAGAAGTTCATCGTCTGCTGCTCGGCCGACATGATCGTCAGCGCGTGCAGCTTGGAGATCGGCGCCGCCGCTTCCCGGTCGTAGGGCTCGCGGACGTTGTCGACCGCGTCCCGGTGCTGGAGGAAGCCGGGCCGTCCCGGCATCACCTCCGTGAGCTGGTCGACGACCTTCTCGGCCTTGCGGTGCTCGATCATCTCGTACAGGTTGGCGTACCGGTACAGATGGTCGAAGTCCTCCAGCAGCCCGAACTCGTAGGCCTGCTTGAGGTAGGGGTCCGGCTCCATGCGGGCGACCCAGCCGGTCAGGTCGACGGCGACCTGCTCGTAGCTGATCGTCGTCTCCAGCACCGACGCCTGCCCCGGCAGCAGCCAGTTCACCACCTTCTGCTGCTGCGCCTCGATGTAGCGCACCTTGGCCAGTTGCTGCTTGACCTCGATGTCCGGACAGACCCGGGCGAAGTGGTGGCTGAACATGATCGCCTCCACCTCGATCCCGTTCATGGTGATGATCCGGCACTTCGTGTACGGATCGGACCTGTCGGGGTCGATGGGCGCGACGTCCAGCTGGGCCCAGTTGCGCAACTGGTCGTCCAGCGGGATTCCGCGGTGTTCGAGTGGATTGAACGCCACCGGGCTCACCTTCCTTGTGGCTGGTCGTGTCGTGTCGGCTGGCCGTGTCGGCGCAGCCGCCCTTACCCGAGCGAGCCGACATCGCACATCGCATGCCCGATCCAGGACGGCTCCTTTGCGTCCTCCCGGCATTCGGGCCGCTTAGCCGCCCGGATGCCGGGTACCCGAAGCGCCGTCGCACACTTTCGGGGCGGGCCGTCTCACGGCGACGCCGACCCATGACAGCCGGGAGACCTTATGCAGACCACACCCACCGACGCCCGGACCACCGAAGACGTGGTCGATCTGCTGCGCGCCCAGCACGGCCGGATCCGGGACCTGTTCGACGAGGTGATGAACAGCGAGGGGCAGGCCCGCAAGGACGCCTTCCAGAAGCTGGTGCGGCTGCTGGCCGTCCACGAGACGGCCGAGGAGGAGATCGTCCACCCGATGGCGCGGCGGCTCCCCGGGGGCGACGGGATCGTGGAGGACCGCCTCGCCGAGGAGCGCGCGGCGAAGGAACTGCTGTCCGAACTGGACGGCATGGACACCGACGAACCGGCCTTCCTCAAATCCATCGACCGGCTGCGCATCGACGTGCTCACCCACGCCCGCGCCGAGGAGCGCTACGAGTTCGACCGCCTCAAGGACGAGTTCAGCCCCGCACAGCTGAAGGGCTTCGCCGCCGCCGTCCGCGCCGCCGAGGCCACCGCGCCGACCCACCCCCACCCCGGCACCGAGAGCGCCACGAAGAACATGCTCGCCGGACCGATGGTCGCCGTGGTCGACCGCGTCCGCGACCTGATCCGCGACGCCCGCGACAAGGACTGACCTCACATTCCGGTGGGCCGCCTTGTCGTAGGGGCGGAGCGGTACACCGGACAGAGAGGACAGGGCAGTGACATCCACGCGACACGAGGCGCACGAAGCCGAGATCAGGCAGCGGATCGGCAGGCTCGTGGCAGGAATCCAAGCCAAGGACCACGAGGGCCTGGAGCGCCTTTA
Organism: Actinomadura terrae; assembly: GCF_022751215.1. Taxonomy (GTDB): domain Bacteria; phylum Actinomycetota; class Actinomycetes; order Streptosporangiales; family Streptosporangiaceae; genus Spirillospora; species Spirillospora terrae. The sequence goes on from NZ_JAICDG010000001.1 coordinate 201,861, forward strand.
CGCGACGGACGTCGTGTCCTTCGACGTTGAGCCGCCGCTGCGACATGTGGGGCTCGCGTCGAAAATGAGCAACTGGAAGACGGTGTTCACCTTCTTCCGCGAGGTGACCTACGAGGTGCGGGATCTGACCGTCACCGCACGCGACGAACTCGCGTTCGGCCATTGCTTCGGCAGGCTCAGCGGCACGCTGGAGAACGGGACGGCGACGAGCGGCATATGGGTCCGGGTCACCTTCTGCTTCCAGAAGATCGACGGCACATGGCTGATCGTGCACGACCAGGCATCGGTACCGTTCGACATCCAGACCGGCCGGGGAGTGACCGACCTCGAGCCCTGAGAGTACGCACTGAAATGTCGAACAACCTCAATAGGCCGTCCGTTTGACCCGGCCGATCTTCCGGCGTTCTTCGGCATAGGCCTTGGCTATCGCGGGGTTCGTGTGACGCTGCCCCTTGCGCCAGTACCGTTGTGCGAGTTTGCGGTTGCCGTGTTCGGCGTAGATCCGGCCGAGTTGAGCGTAGGACGCGCCGATGATCTCCGCCGGCGTGCCCGGGTCGATGATGAGTTGCCGGAGGGCGAGTTCCGCGTCGTCGGGCTGGTCCAGGTGGATCAGGCGGGCCAGCTGGAAGGCGGCGCGGGGAGCGATGTCGGGGTGCTCGGTCATCAGCGCTTGCAGGTACGCGGCGGTCGCGGCGGGCAGGTCGTCGAGATCTTCGGAGAGGTATCCGAGCAGGTACGCGGCCCGGGGCGCGTACTCGACGTGTTCGGTCGCGATCGCGCGCTGGAACGCCTGCGCGGCCGAGACGGGGCACGACACGCAGGCGTGCACGAGACCCAGGTTGAAGGCGGCGGCCGCCTGGATTTCCGGGGTGTCGCAATCGGCTGCGATCTCCCATGGTTCGATCGCCATGAGCGGGGTGTCCAGCACTTCGAAATGCATCATGCCCAAGGTGAAGGCGATGCGGCCGACCTGCGGGTCGCCCGCCTCGATGCGGCGCAGGCACGCCTCGTGGACACGGACGACCAGGCGGATCTTGTCGAGGACGTCGAGATGCCGGCTGTGCGTCACCAGCACGCCGGCGGGCACGATGGCGCCGGTGATGGTTTCCGCGGCGCCGCCCTCAAGGATCGACATCAGGGAATCCAGCGCCCGGTCGTGTTCGGCGAGATCGGCCTCGGCGAGTTTGTGCGCGGCGCGCAGGGCGTAGTCGGGGTCGGAGCCGCAGAGCGCGATCCGGTAGGCCTGTGCGGACAATCGCGTGTCGCCGGCGGACTCGGCGATACGTCCCACACCGTAGGCGGCCCATTCCCGCACCGGCGTGTCGGCCTCGACCATCAAATGGCGCAGCAGCGGCGCGAGTCCCGGGATCGAGCAGGGGCCGCTGCGCACCAGGAGTTCACCGGTGTGCAGGGCGAGTTCGCGCGCGACCTCCCGGGCCTGGGTGTTCGGATGGCCGAGGAGATCGGTGTAGATGTCCGCCGCGGTCTCGTCGTCTTCGCGGGCCAGCGAGATATGGGCCTGCATGAAACCCATCCGCGCCAGTTCCTGCGCACTGGGCGGTACTTCAGATGCCTGTGCCTTGTCGAGTAATTCCTGCGCGGCGGTGAGGTCCTCCTGAGCCAGATACACCCCGGCCAGGGCGATCTGGAGGTCCGCGCGGTGCAGGCAATCCCAGGCGAGCGCCTCGGTCAGCCGCCGCTCGGCTTCCGCGTACTCACCGCGTTCGCCGAGTATCCGCGCCAGGTCGGCCACCGCGTGTCCGGACACGAACAGGTTCTCCAGATCGATGACCTGGCGGAGCACCCGTTCGGCCGCGGTGACGTCTCCCGCCCGGACCAGCAGGGCCGCCAAGATCCGTCCATCGAAGGCCATGAGGAAGGGGGCCTGGCAGTCGAAGGCGATGCGGGCGGCGCTGACGGCCCCGGCCTCGTCCTCCTCCCGCAGATACCTGTCCCGGAGGACGCATGCGGCGGGATGCGTCACCAGCCGATGACGGCAGTCGATCGCCCGCCGCAGCAGTCCCTCGGGCGCCGGACGTCCGGCATCGCTCTCCAGGTTGGCCAGCGCGAGCATCGCCCGCGGCGCGATCGCGAAGTGCCCCTCCTCGACGATCCGCTCGAAGGCGATCCGCGCGGCGGCGTGAGCGCCCTCGTCCAGGTCGATCTCGGCGAGGCACCACCGGGCCAGTGCCGCCGCGTCGGCGTCGTCGCCGTCGATGGCGTGGACCAGCGCCGAGCGCGCGGCCGCACGGTCCCCGTCGCGGCCGGTCAGGGTCTTGGTCGCCAGGGCGACGGCCGCCAGCGGCGTCACCGGCCGGCCCGCGCCGTCCACCAGGCTCTCGTGCGGCCGCGCTATCCAGAGCAGCAGGCCGTCGGCGAGTTCGTAGCGTCCGGCCTCGTCCGGGACGAGCAGGGAGGGAGCGGCGGTCGCCCATGCGAGCCCGTCCTCGAAGCCCTTCGGCGTCAGCGGGCACCCCGGCGCGGACGCGGCCAGGCGGCGGGCGGCCTGGCGGTAGAGCAGCGGCACCGGAATCCCGACGCCCGCCGCCTGCCACCAGTCCGCGGCGGCCAGCACCACGGCCCGCGTCTCCGGCTCGGCGATCAGCGCCTCGTCGAACCGCCGAGCCCGGAGCAGGGCGTCCCGCTCGGGGCCGGGCCCCTCGAGTTCGGCGAGCACGTGCTCCGATCCGTCCCACCCGTCCCCGACCGGCCGCATCCGAAGCCCTCCGCTCGCTGACCATCCGTAGTCGACACGAAACTCTTCGGAACCAAGCTAGGTACGGCCCTGCCCCGCCGCACGGGCCAGTACAAAAAACGCATGGGTCCTTGCGGGCGTCCGGCGGCAGAGGCTCGCCGGGACGATCGCGGCTCTCCTGAAACCCCACGTCAGCGGCCTTGCGCGCATGGAATGCTGCGGGCGGGGCACAGGGGCGGCCGTAGGACGGAAGGAGTGGGCATGAGATTGCTGGAACGTCTCTGGCGACGGGGAACGAGACCGCGGGCCCGGACGCGGCCGTCGCGGGAGCCACGCCGTGTGCCGACCTTCCGGGAGATGCACGCGCGGATGCGCACCGAGCGGGCCGAGGCCACGCTCATGGCCACCGAGGCGAAGATCCACCAGGAGGCGGCGCGGTACCGCCGTGGTATCCGCCGCAGCGGGTGAGCCGCCAGGGCGACACGAGACCCGCCGTACCGGTCGGCCGGACGAAGCCGTGGACGGCGGTACCGGCTAGAGGGAGGACCCCATGGGGCTGTTCGACAAGCTGAAGAACAAGACGCAGCGGGCCAAGGGACGCGCCAAGGAGAACGCGGGGCGCGAGTCCGGCGACCCGTACCTGGAGGCGGAGGGACGCAAGGACCGCATGGCGGGCGGCGCCAAGCAGGTCGGTGAGAAGGCCAAGGACGCGGCCCGGGAGGTGCGGCGCACCACGGAGCGGTGACGCTCCCCCTTTGAATCCCGGTTATCCAGGCTGACGCCGAGCGGCAGCCTGGATAACCGGGTTGGCCATTGTGCGATGTCCTCCCTATGAGTTTTCCGCCGACGGCGGCCCACCCCCGTGCAAGCGGTCCGAATTTCATGGTCGACTCCACGCTGCTTTTCGGACGAAACCGAGCGCCACAGATTGAAAAGGCGCCTGACCTGCCGCGTTGACTTTTCGGGTCGCCAGGAAATCGTTTCCGGACAACCGTCCTTACTTTGTGCTGTGGCGATCACAGGCGTGTCCACCAACTCCGCGTGCCTCGCCGATGCTCTCGGCTGCCCTGTTTGACCTGGCTGACCTGCTTGAACTTGAGCAACACAGGCCAGAAAGGCCCCTTGGGGCCAACCCTTAACAGGGCAGTCAAGCCTTGAAAATCCAATCGCCACTGAACGGGCACGTCACACCTCCTCCGTCACCTACTATTCACCTACCCCTTTCCTTGCTTCAAGGCGCAGCCGTTAAATCTAGGTCCCTGCGGCTCAGACGTCGCAGCGAGTCCGATACGAACACGGGTTGCGAACGGACGAAGGAGTGCGATCTGTGAGGCATCGTGGCCGACAAAGGCGCGTCGTCGTCGCCGTCGGGGGGCTGTCCGCCGTTCTGGCGGCGTTATGGACGGTTAAGGCGACGCGGGACGACCCGGAGTCCGGGGCTCCGCCGATGCCGTCGCCCGACGCGTCCCGTCCGATCGGGCCGGCGACCACACCCGACCTGCCGCCCTCGCCGCCCGTCCGCATCGAAGTGCCGCGCATCGACGTCCGGACACCGCTGATGAAGCTGGCCAAGAACCCGGACCAGACCGTAGAGACCCCGCCCCAGAGCCGCGCCCACGAGGCCGGTTGGTACCGGCTCGGCGCCGCACCCGGCAGCCGCGGCGCCGCCGTGATCATCGGGCATGTGGACACGGCGCGCGGCCCGGCCGTGTTCTACCGGCTCGGTCGGCTGCGTCCCGGCGACCGGGCGAGCGTGCTGCGCGCCGACGGCCGCACCGCCGTCTTCGCGATCGACTCCGTCGAGCGCTTCGCCAAGGACCGCTTCCCCACGAACCGCGTCTACGGCGACCCCGGCTACGCGGCGATCCGCCTCATCACCTGCGGGGGACGCTTCGACCGCGCCACCGGCCACTACCTCGACAACGTCGTCGCCTTCGGCCACCTGCTGGGCTCCGGGCGGGCGCGCTGAGATGCGGCCGGCGTCCGAGCGCGGGATGACCGTCCCATCGAGGTCCGCCCGGCCGGGGGACAGCCCCCTGCGGCCGGCTGGCGGGCGCCACCGTGCGGTGCCCGGCACCTCTCCCATCATGACCATGCCCGACAGGCTCGCCCCGCTGATCGCGCCGTCCCCGGCTCCGTGGCCCCAGGACGCGCCACCGCGCCGGCACGCCCGCCCTGAGAACAAGGACGGCAAGCGGAACCTCCCGCCTGTACGCGCGGACGCGATGTGGGTCACGGTCCTGATCCCGGCGCACAACGAGGTCAAGCAGATCACCGAGACGATCGCCTCGCTCCGCCGCCAGGAACGTCCGCCGGACCAGATCGTCGTGATCGCGGACAACTGCACCGACGCCACCGCCGCGTTCGCGCAGCTCTGCGGTGTCGAGATCGTCGGCACCCGGGGCAACAGGCACAAGAAGGCGGGCGCGCTGAACCAGGTCCTCGACCGCCTCCTGTCGATCCTCGGCCCGAACGACGCGGTCATGGTGATGGACGCCGACTCGGCGCTCGACCCGGGCTTCATCCGGCACGGTGTCGACTACCTCGCCACCGGCCGGTACGCCGCCGTCGGCGGTACCTTCACCGGCAAGCCGGGCGGCGGCGCGGTCGGCATGTTCCAGCGCAACGAGTACGCCCGCTACGCCCGGGACGTCCGGCGCCTGCGGGGCAAGGCGCTCGTCCTCACCGGCACCGCGACGATCTTCCGCGCCAGCACCCTCCAGGAGGTGGTCGCCGCCCGCCGCGCCCGCCGCCTCCCCGGCCTGCCGCACGTCTACGACGTCCGCGTGCTGACCGAGGACAACGAGCTGACGCTCGCCATCCTGCACCTCGGCTTCCGCATCCTCTGCCCCAAGGAGTGCACGCTGACCACCGAGGTCATGCCGACCTGGCGCGACCTCGCCCGGCAGCGGCTCCGCTGGAAGCGCGGCGCGCTGGAGAACCTCGTCGACTACGGCTGGACGCCGATCACCCGCCCCTACTGGGGCCGCCAGCTGCTCTCCCTGATCGGCATCATCGTGATCACCGCCTACCTGGGCTCGCTCGCGTACTCGGTGTTCTGGCTCGGCGGGGTCAACCTCAGGCCCCTCTGGGCCGCCATCACCGTCATCTTCATGGTCGAGCGGGTGGTGAGCGTCCGGCAGCGCGGCGCCGCCCAGATGGCGCTCGCCTCCACCATCGTCGTCGAAATGATCTTCGACGTCTTCCTCCAGGCCGTCCAGGCGCGCGCTTTCTGGCAGGCCGCCTGGCGTAAAGAAAGGAAATGGTAGGACATGTACAACCATCCCCCCGTAGGCGGAGTGGCCGCCGGCTTCGGCGGCACCGCCGCCGCGTCCCCCTGGCTCGGCCTCCAAGCGCTCTGGTTCGGCCTGGCCGTCTTCACCCTGATCTCCGCGGGCCTGGCGGTGAAACGGACGCTCCCCGCCCGCAAGACCGACGACGGATGAAGGCCAAACCCCCGTCCGATCCGTCCCGGCGGCGACGACCGACCGCCCACTCCCTAGGGACGACAGTGCCGAGAAGCCCATCACGTCCTTGATCGGCAACCGGCACTTCGGAGCGGACGCCTAACCGATCACGCCGGACCCATCACGACCCCCGGCTCCACCGAGGCCGGGCCCCGCAGGCAAGCACAATGAATGGGAAGTCGAGCCGTCGACTCTCAGCGAGCCTCTCTTCGTGGAACTCGGTGCCCCATGGCTCGCGCGGTGCCGGCCGCGCCCGCCACCGCGCGAGCCACTCGACGCACTACACCAACGCCACCAGGCGCCACGTCCGGGGCGCCTCCGGCAGGCTTCGAACCCGCGGCACCCGCCATCGACACCGGCAACGCCTGACCCCCGAAACCGGGCGGGCCCGGCAGGGCGACTACACCGCCAGCCGGGACCCAGAAATCACGGAAGGATTCCTCCGTGCCCGGGGGAGGCGGCCGGGGAGCGCGACGGTTGCGGGCCCTGCGCGCAGCCTGGAAACGAGACTGGGCCCCGCCCCCGGGCGGTAGGGGAGCTTGGCCCGGTGCATCGCAGGATCATCCGACGCCGGGGCCGATGCTCCCGCCCTCGGCCCGACGTAGCCGCGATGCGCTGACCGACGGGAACACAAAAGATCTGCTGAGGAATCCTGGCGTCGCTGAGACTGTCCCCAGCAGCTTCAAAGAGGAATCTTGTGAACCTGTCGTGCAGTACTGAGGGATTCTGGTTGCTGCACAGCGTGTGCTGGTGGTGAGCGCTAGGACCGCGGGGTGAGGAATGAGCCCCACGTATAGGTGCCAGACGGGTTGACCACCGCAGTGCGGTCGGTTGTGGCCGCTTTCCGGCCGGGATCTTCCGGCCCCAGGGATGAGATATGGATGTAGTCATTCTTCTGGGGGATCAAGCAACTCCTCCATTGGTACCACCCGGCACCGAGGAATATGACCCGCGTGACCCACTGGCGCCCACCGATGCGCAGACCCCAGTTGTAGTTGCCGCTGTCCAGGGAGATGCGGCGGAATTTCGTGCAGGCACGTTCTCCGCCTTGGGGGTTGGACTTCAGGTACTGGGTTCGCAGGACCCAGGCCGTGTCTCCCGATGGCGCAGTCGCCGCGGCGCTGGGCGCGGCCATCACCGCCATACCCAGCGCGGTCATCAGGATGGCCAGGATTTTCCTTCGTCGTTTCATCACTTTCCCTTTCCGTTGCCAGCGCTGTCGGGCTTGCAGTGCGAAAGGCGAGACGAGTCCCAAAAATTGCGAAATCTCGTCGGACGACGATAACCGGTGTCGCGCTCCAGGAACAAGGTGGGGCAGCCAAAAATTCATTTGCTAAAGCTTGGCAAATCACACGTTTCCTGGCCAAGCCCTGAGCCGGCGCTTCTGGGCGTCCTCATCTGGTCGAGACTGACTGTCCCAATCGAGGTGGGACGAGACCTGTTCAAACCTGAATCCCGCACTAAGCGGAGAAGTGCTGATAAACCTTTCACATGGTGATTCTTCGACCGTCCGCGGATCTGTTCGATCGCCAGCTCACCCGCGCTGGCCCCAACGATGGCGATCCAGAACCGCCGGGCTGATCGCCTGCTGACCCCCTGAGTACAGGGCCCGTACCTTCGCGCGGCAGGTGCGGGCCCTGCGCGCTGCCCAGGGATCAGAACGGCCGCTCCACCCTGACCACCGACCGCGAGATCATCGTCCTGTACCTCAAGCCGGGCCTCGGCCACCTGAAGATGGTCGCCGGCTCGGCCAGGACCAGATCCGCGAGCTGTACGCCGCGATCCGGCTCATCAACCGGCCGACCGAAGGTAAACGGCCGACGGAGATGCTCCGTCGCCTGCTGGAAGCGGGGGCGAGCCTGAAGGGGCACCGCTACTCCAAGGCTGGTGGGGGAGTCCAGGATCAAGCGCGTGCACATCGTCCTGAACGCCGCGCCGAACGACGCCGTGAAGGTGTCGAAGATCCTGGATGAGAACCCGGGGGACGGGGTGATGCGGAGCAAGGGCGGCTCGGGTCGCAAGGGCACGGCCAAGCCGCTGCGTGGACGGAAGAGCGCGTCGAGCACTGGGAGCGCACGAGGTGAAGTCCGAGGACTCCGACCGGCACATCATCTTCGACCAGGCGACCGCGGACGTTCTGAAAGCGTGGCTCGAGCGCCAACTCGAAGAGCGCCTCGCGTGGTGCGAGGCGTGGACGGACTCCGGCCGCCTCGCGGCGGGCGTCGACCTCAAGGTCGTGAGCGAGATCCTCGGCCACGCCTCCGCCGCGTTCACCGCCGACGTCGCCGAGTCGCTCGCCGAGGACGCGGCGGCGAAGATTTCGGCGTTCGGGCCACGCCGGAACCGGGTGTAGGCCGATGGTGCCATCAATGTGCCATCAGGGGCCGGTAACGATCAGCCGGAACACAAAAGCGCCCCGGCTTTTGTGTCTCGGCTGGTCAGCGCGTTCAGTCTCGGCGCCTCCGGCAGGATTCGAACCTGCGGCACCCGCTTTAGGAGAGCGGTGCTCTATCCCCTGAGCTACGGAGGCATGTCGTCGCTCGCGGCTAGAGCGTAGCGGACGGCACCTACAGGGTAGGGGACGGGGAGAGTCGTACGCTCGTCCTTATCGTGACTGCGCTGACCTCTAGGCTCCGTGGGGTCGCTGTGGGTACGCTTCGGTGCCGTGACGGGTCGGCATCGTGGGCAGCCGAGTGACAAGGGTTCCGACGACGCTGAAGGCGTGCCTCGTGGGCGGCGAATCGCGACGGTCGTCGCGGCGTTCGCCGTTCCCGTCCTGCTGGCCACCGTGATCGCCTTCGCCTTGCGGGACGAGCCGGCGACCGAGCGGCCGGAGGGGGCGGCGACGTCGATGCCTTCGGCGCCGGCCGCGCCGAAGGCCGAGCCCACCTACGGGCAGTACGTGGTGCCGAAGCCGCAGCCCCAGGCGGAGACGCGCGCGCCGGACCGTCCGCCCACACCCGTGGCGACCCCGCGCAAGAAGGTGACTCCCAAACCGACGCGCACGACACGCTCGCCGCGTCCGACGCGCCTGCGACCTCCCTGTCCGAATGGATGGGGAAGTGTGCCGTGGTGGCGAGAGTGGTGTCGGCAGCACGGTTACCGCACTCGCTGACCCGGTTACAGCCTGGTCACAGGTGAACCTGTAGTAGCGTGCTGCCGCTGTTCCGTATTCGGGCATCAGGAGGAAAACCACCGTGCCTAACCCCCGGTCGGCGGCGTTGATCGCGGTCTTCCTGGTGACGGCCGTGTTCGCTCCGCGCGACGTCGGCAGGGCGGCCGACGGGCCGGATGACTCGGTCGAGGCGCTGCGCAAGCAGGCGTCCAAGGCCCGCTCCGAGTTGGAGAAGGCCACGACGGAGATGGAGGGCCGCCAGAAGGAGTTGGCGTCCTCCCAGGTGAAGCTGCGCGGCACGCTGAAGGACCTGGCGGGGGCCGAGGCCGAGCTGAACCGGATCCGGCAGCCGTTGGCAAGGCTGGCGAACTCGTCCTACCAGCAGAGCGGCGCCGTCGGGTCCATGGCGATCTTCGGCGGCGGCTCTCCCGACTCGGCGCTGCGCTCCACGGCGGACGTGACGCTGCTCGCCCGGTCACAGCAGGCCCTTGTGGACCGTGCCGACGAGCTGCAAAAGCGGCGCCGGGAACTGGCGTCCACCGCGCAGGATCTCCAATCGCGCAACGCGATCGAGCAGACCCGCGTCCAGCAGCAGATCGACGGCCTCAAGGAGAAGTCCGCGCAGCTGACCAAGCAGCTCAACACGATGCTGAAAAAGCTGAGCCCGGCGAAGCGGCTGGAACTCGGATGCGACAAGAGGCTGGCCGCCGACGCCAAGAAGTTCCCGAACGGGTTGATTCCGGCGAAGTATCTGTGCCCGCTGCCGCAGAAGGGTAAGGAACTGCGCGCGGACGCGGCCCTTGCCTTCTACAAATTGAACGCCGCATACAAGCGCCACTTCGGCCGCGACATATGCGTGACCGACTCCTACCGGAGCCTCTCCGAGCAGCACCGCGTGTACGCGGAACGTCCCGGGTTCGCCGCCATCCCCGGAACGAGCAATCACGGCAAGGGCCAGGCCGTCGATCTGTGCGGCGGGGTGCAGAACTCGGGTTCCGTCCAGTTCAACTGGATGGAGGCCAACGCCAAGACCTACGGGTGGCTGCACCCCGCGTGGGCCTACAGCAACCCGTTCGAGCCGTGGCACTGGGAGTACGGCACCGAGGACGACCAGTAGGTCAGGCCGGCAGCTCGGCGGCCGGCGCGATCTCCGAGGTGCAGTACTTGCAACGCACCGCCTTCACCGGAATGTCGCTCAGGCACTGCGGGCACTCCCGCTCGGTCGCCTCCTTCCCCCGGTCCATGCGCTCGATCAGCTTGGCCGTCGGCAGCACGACCAGGAAGTACACGATCACCGCCGTGATCACGAACGCGATCGCGGACGTGACGAAGATTCCGTACGGGAACTTGGTCCCATCGATGGTCACGGCGAGCCGCGTGTAGTCGGGCTTACCGCCGATCAACGCGATCAACGGCGTGATGAAGGAGTTCGCGAAATCCTTCACCAGCCCCGCGAACGCCGCCCCGACGACGAACGCGACCGCGAGATCGATGAGGTTGCCGCGAAACAGGAACTTCTTGAAACCGCTCATAGTGCCTCCTATAAATGGTGACCGCCTCCCGACCCTCCGGGAGCCGAATTACCAGCCGTCCGTCCGCCTGCCTGTTCGTCCACCTGCTCGCCCCGTCGCCGCACCGGCCTCGCGAGGCTCCGTCCTGCGGAGACGGCCCACAGCACCGGGCCCTCGACCACATCCCTCCGGCGGCCAGTCGCAGCCCTGTCGATTGACCGCCGCAGGTGGGCTCCGGTTGGCTTCTCCGCCCCATCGCCGAGGCCCCGGCGGAGCAGCCGCCCCGACGCGTCGCGGAGTGACCTCGCGGCCATTCCGAAGGACCGTCGACCGCCCGTGCATCGCCCACAGGACGCACCGTCCGACCGCGCCCACCCTTCCGAGGAGCGATGACCGAGCATGTCGCCGGTTTCTCTGGTTTGTTGTTGGCCTTGCGGTGTATCTGGGCCCGAGCCACCACTGGTCTCGCGGTGCTGGACGGTGAGTCTCGCGGACGCTGTCCTGGTTGCGGCTGGCTCCAGCGCTCAATGGCGTGGGAATCGGCAGGACGTAGCGCTGGTGGACCGTTGCGTCGCGACGTTGGGGCGCGCCAGAGATCGTCATATGTCGGAGTTGTGGTGGGCAACGGCATCCCGGGACCGCTGCGGTACGGGTAACGAGCGCCGCTGGGTGCGGAGCATCGCCTGATCGGACGTCGCCACCGGCGGCTGCTGGGCGGGTTTCTGCTGATCAGAAGCCACGTGGCGACACTCCTTGCCCGGGATGCGGACGAGATGAACCCGAACGGCCACGGATGGTAATGAACGGCCCTGCTGTTTGCCAAGTCGGCGTCGGCGAGGCCCGGAACCGCGGACGCGCCGGAAGGCCGTGCACCGTCCACGGCCAATGAGCTGACCACCATTCCGTCCCCAACCGAGACAGAGCCAGCCGCCCTCCGATGCTCGGCGCAGTAGCACCGTCTCGTGCCTGCAAATGGGTGCGGCCACGCTGATCCCGCTCAGCCTCGACGGTGTCGACTAGTCCCGTCCCCGCGGACACTCTCACCCCGAAAGGTCCCAGACCGGCGGTGTCAGCGGGCGACGCCTGACAGGGAGGGTGTTCTCCGGTGCCGAGCCACACACCTCAACACACGCCCCTACTCGGGGGCTCGTCACCAACCACGCGATGCGGAGATCGGAAGCTGGAGGTAGAAGACGGGGTCAGGGTGCCGAAGAGGGCTGCTGCGTGTGGTGGTCCAGCAGACGGCTGAGGGTTCGCACGAACTGGTCGCGTTCGGCGGGGAGCAGCGGGGCGAGCAACTCTTCGTGGAGGTCGTCCAGCACCTTGTCGAGGCGGCGCAGGTGTCGGCGGCCCGGCGCGGTGATCGTGATGACGTTGCGGCGGCGGTCGCCGGGATCGGGTGTCCGCTCGACGAAGCCGCGCTCCGCCAGTTCGTTGAGTACGCCGACCATGTCGCTGCGGTAGATGCCGGTGTGCCGGCTCAACATCGCCTGGCTGCCCGGGCCGTACTCCTCCAACGAGGCGAGGACGGCGTAGTGCCACTTGCGGGCGTCGACCTGGGCCAGTCCGTCGGTGATCAGCCGATCTGACCGCGTGGACAGCTGGGAGAGCAGGCGGCTGGCCCGTCGCCGCAGCCTGTCCGGCAGCTCGATCACGCTGGCGGCAGGCATGTCCGCGGCTTCGGCTCTGCTGGGCATGGCGCCGATCCTACTCCTATTGCGTTAGTGGGACTAACGATGTAACTTCGTTCGTGGCACAAACGTTAGTCAAATAAACGTTAGTCCTCTGAACAGATGGAGACGTTGTGACGACCACACCCCAGACCTTCGGTACCGCGCTCATCGGCCAGACCGAGAAGGCGCTGAACGCGATCCTGGAGCGGCAGCTCGCAGGAACCGGCATCACCGAGCCCCAGTGGGTGACCCTCACACTGACCGTGGTCGGTGGCGGGACCCTCGACCGGGCCGAGCTCACCCGCCGGGTGAGCGGCGCCATCCAGGTCGGCCGGGCGTCGGTGGAGGAACGCATCACGGAGCTGACCGCCGCAGGACTCCTACAGGCCGACAACGATGGCCGCGTCCAGGTCACCGACGAAGGACAGGCGCGTTGGACGCGGGTCCGCGCCACGATCGAACCAATCACCCAAACCCTGTGGGGCGACCTGCCGGCCGAGGACCTGGCCGCCGCGGGCCGCGTCCTGAGCATCGTCCTGGACAGGGCGAAAGCGGTGCTCGCCACCCCCTGAGCCCCTGCCCTTCAAGGCTCGGCACCTGACACGAAGACTCACCTCCGCACGAAGGACGGCATCATGCCCGCAGACACTCGGATCGCCGACCGCATCGAGATCGCCGACCTGGTCACACGCTTCGCGCTCCTGCTGGACGAGAAGCGGTGGGAGGACGCGGCCACGGTCTTCGCAGAAGATGTGACGGTGCACTCCCCGCGCGGGGGCGAACTCCGCGGCATCGACCAGGTCATCGACTTCATGCGGCGGGGCGAGGTCGAGGGGGAGCGCACCCAGCACACGACCACTGACCTCCTGGTGGACGTAGGGGGCGACCAGGCGTCCGCCTCGGCGAACTCGACCGTGTACTACTACCACGACGGCGAGGCACCCCACTTCACCGGCGGCCTGCGACAGCACCTCACCGCAACCCGAACGCCAGACGGCTGGCGCCTCCGCGAGGTGAGCATCAAGCCCGCCTGGACCCGCGAAAACTAACCCCCGCCCAAGAGCACGCCATCCCCCAGGCGCCGCAGACGACCGTCCAGCCAACCCTCGAATAGAGCGGCCCGCGCCCCACCGCCAAACATGACCAAGTACCAAACGGCGCCCAGGCGCACGAGCGGCCAGTGGCGCGCTGTCGTTCGAGTGCGACCGGGCGGTGTGGTTCGCGGTGCGTTGCGGGCCGAGGTTGCCCTGCGGTCGGCGGCGCGCTGCGGTCGACGGTGTCCCGCAGTTCGCGGCGTGGTGTATTGCGGCGTGTTGCGGTCCATGGTGCGGCGCGACCTGGGTGGGTGCAGCCTGTGGTTTGCGGTGGGGGTGCGGTCGCGGTGCGGTGCGTCCGCAGTGGGATCAGGCCGCGCTGTGGTTCGCGGCGGTGGCGCGCCGCGTTCGCAGAGTGGTGTGGTTCGCAGGCGGTCTGGTTCGCGGTGCCCTGCGGTTCGCAGTGCAGTGCGGTCCGCGGCGGGGGTGCGGTGCGTTCACGTGGCGGTGCGGTCGGTGGCGCCCTGCGGTCGGCGGTATGGTTCGGGACGCATTGCGCTCCCTGACGCGCTGCGGTCTTAACGCAGTTGGTCTGCGAGCCGCGATCCTGACGCCTGCCTGGCGTCGCTTTTCGCTCTGTTGACGGCTCAGGTGGGTGGTGTCGGGGGGCGCCTGTGGTGCCCGATGGCCGGGGGCGGATCCGGCCGCGTCCCGGACGGGCGGTCGGGTGTTCGACGCGGGTTCCAACCAAGCTGAGGCTTCCCTCTGTCCTATCGACTGTGGGTGCGCCTCGGGTGCTGGCCCGGTGGTTGCGCTTGTGGGTCCCGAGCTGGAAGCCGCCGACTGCGACGTGGTGCGGAGGTTTGCGGCGTGGTGTGTCGCGGCGCGCTGCGGTCCATGGTGCGGCGCAGTGTGACCTGCGGTGCGCAGGGGCACAGCCTGTGGTTGTGTGTGGTTTGCGATGAGGTGGGGGGGCGGTTCGCCGTGCGGTGCGTCCGCCGCGCGCTCAGCGCCACGCTGCGGTTCGCGGCAGTGGCGCACTGCGTTCGCGGAGTGGTGCGGTTCGCAGGCGGTGTGCTCGCAGTGCCATGCGGTTGTGGGTGTCCTGCGGTTGGTGGCGTGCTGTGGTCGATGGTGCCCTGCGGTTCGCGTGTGGTGTGGTTCGTGGCGCGGTGCGGTGCGGTTCGCAGTGCGGTGGGGGTGCGGTGCGTCCACGTTGCGGTGCGGTCGGTGGGGCCCTGCGGGCGGCGGTGCGGTTCGCGGCGCATAGCGCTCCCCGGCACGTACGGGTCTAACGCAGTTGGTCTGCGAGCCGCGATCCTGACGCCTGCCTGGCGTCGCTTTTCGCTCTGCTGACGGTTCGGGTGGGGGGTGGGGCCGACTGCGGTTCGCAGCGCGCCGTGGTTCGCGGTGCCTTGCTGTTGGCGGCGCGCTGCGGTCGATGGTCCTACGGTTCGCGGCCTGGGGCGGTTCGTGGCGTGCCGCGGTGCGGCGTGGTGTGTCGCGGTGCGGTCCGCGGTGGGGTGCGGGTGCGTCCATGTGGCGGTGTGGTCGGTGGGCGGTTCGCGGTGTGGTTCGCGACGCATAGCGCTGCCGCGCAGCGGTCCTAACGCAGTCGGTCTGCGAGCTGCGATTCCGATGCCCGCCTGGCATCGCAGCTCGCTCTGCTGACAGCTCAGGGGGGTGGTGTCGGGGTCGGTCGTGGTTCCTGCTGGCCGGGGGCGGGTCCGGTCGCGTCCCGGACGGGCGGTCGGGTGTTCGACGCGGTTCCAACCAAGCTGAGGCTTCCCTCTGTCCTTTCGACTGTGGGTGCGTCCTCGGGTGCTGGCCCGTGGTTGCGCTTGTGGGTCCCGAGTTGGAAGTCGCCGACTGCGACGTGGTGCGGAGGTTTGCGGCGCACAGTGATTCGGCGCGTCGGTCTGCGGTGCAGTCTGGTCTAGCGCTGTGGTCCGTAGGGCTGTGGTCGCTAGCGCGGTGTGGTTCGCAGTACGGGGCCGGGGCATCGCTGAGTGCGATCTCCAGCATCCAGAGGACGAAGCCCGGTACGTCCAGCACGGCGAGCTGGCTATCAAGGTACTGATCGACGCGGGGTACAGGAGTTGGGCCAGTTGTCGTCGTCCACATGTTCTGACGCTTCTGGCGGGTGTGGTTACCTGCGCGGCCCGCTTGTGGGAGTTCGACCTGCGCACCGGCGCGAGCTTCAACCCCGAGGGTTGTGGGGTGTACGCCTCCGGCGGGGTTACGGCCTGCGTCTCGGCGCCCTGCTCGCCGCCCGTTGGACCGGCGCTCATGGAGTACGCGGCCCCTGCCGGGGGAGCGGGCCCCGGGGTGGCGCGCTTGGCGTATTGCGCGTCCGTTGGCGGATGCAGTTCGTGCAGCAGATGTAGGACGCGAGGGCGGCCCTGGAATCGCTTGGGGCCTGGGGAGGGAGGCGGAGCGAGCCTAAGCCTTTTACCTGCATGAACGGCGGGGGTGAGGTTTGGGTTTGTCGCGGATTGGTTGATGCCGTTCTGTCTGCGTCGCTTGCTGACTCGGATTCCGCCGTTCCCCGCGAGGTCTCTCGAACGGGTGCGCTGGTGGGTGTCGCTGGCTTGGGTGGGGGGTTGGTTCTGGTTGGCCTCCTTGCTACTGGCCTCCAGTGATCGTTATGGAGAGCGGGCCTCCGGCTCCCGCCAGGGCTGCTGCTTGGGTGCGGTCGGTCGCGACGACTATGAGTGCTCCTTCTTGACCTCCTTCCTTGTCCGGCGGGGGGACAGCCACCACCGGGACGTCCGACACCACGAGGCGGGCGTCTCCCCAGCCGCTTGGACCGCCTGTGAGGAGAGAGGCTGTTGGACTGGCAGGAAGGACGTGGCCGGGGAAGCTTTTGGCCTCCGATGGTGGTAGCGCTGCGGTCTGTGTTGGTGAGCTTTTTGTCTGGTGGCTGGTCGTGAGGTGTGTGGAGGCGCGGGCGGTGGAGGCTTGGGGTGCGGGTGGGAGGGGGTGGTGGGTCGGCGGGTGGTCGCTGGGGCCTGTGAGGGCGTTGGAGATTTGGTGTGTGGTGGCGGGGTGGTTTTGGGTGGTGGGGGTGAGGGTGGGGTTGTTGTCGGTGTGGGGGTGGCGGTGGTGGGTGGTTCGTGGGGTTGTTGGGTCGGGGGGTGGGGTGGTTTGAAGGGTCAGGATGTCGATGCGGGTGCCTGGGTGGAGTAGGTGGACGGACGCGGCGTCGGCGATGCGGACGGGGGTCGCGACCGTGCCGGGGGCGTGGCCTTCGAGGAGGGAGGCGCCGATCAGGCGGGCGTCGGTGAGGGGCTCGCCGCGGCGCATGGGGGCGGCCAGGACGCGGCCGGTGGCGCCCGTGTGGAGGGCGCCGGACGGGACGGCGGCGGGCGGCAGGGCCAAGGCGCGGAGGTCGGACGGGCGCAGGGTGGTTCCGGACGGGAGGTCGCGGGCCGCTCCCAGGACGTGGACGGACGGTGGTGGGCCCGGGCGGAGGGCCATGAGGGCGGTGCCGGCGGCGGCTGCGGCGAGCAGTGCCGCCAGGGGCCGCCGCAGGCGGGTTAAGCGGGTGTTCACGGCAGTTCCAGAGGGAGCTTCATGCCGTCCAGGGCGTTGGGGCAGGGGCAGCCGCGTTCGGTGGGCAGGGCCTTGACCACGTCCGCCACGAGGGTGCGGAGGCGGTCGATGTTCTCGCCGAAGACGCGGAGGACCTCCTCCATCGTGACGCCGTCGCCCTCCTCGATTCCGGCGTCGAGGTCGGTGACGAGGCAGAGGGGGGTGTAGCAGAGCGCCAGCTCGCGGGCGAGGACGGCCTCCGGGTGGCCGGTCATGCCGACCAGCGTCCAGCCCTGGGCGGCGAACCACTGGGACTCGGCGCGGGTGGAGAAGCGGGGGCCCTCGATGACGACCAGCGTGCCGCCCTCGACCGGGCGCCAGCCTGCGGCCTTCGCGGAGTCGGCGGCGGCGCGGCGGCCCGCCGGGCAGTACGGGTCGGAGAACGACACGTGGACCGCGCCGCCCTCGTCGTAGAAGGTCTGGGGGCGGCCATGGGTGCGGTCGGCGAGCTGGTCGGGGACGGCCAGCGTGCCGGGGCCGTACTCGGGGGTGAGTGAGCCGACGGCGCTCGGCGCGAGGACCTGGCGGACGCCCAGGGAGCGCAGCGCCCACAGGTTGGCGCGGTAGGGGATCTTGTGCGGTGGATAGCGGTGGTCGCGGCCGTGGCGGGGGACGAAGGCGACGCGCCGGCCGGCGAGGTCACCGATCGCGATCGGGTCGCTCGGCGCGCCGTAGGGGGTCTCGACCTGCACCTCCTCGATGTCGTCGAGGAAGGAGTAGAAACCGGACCCGCCGATGACCCCGATGTCGGCGGCGGACTCTGCGTCTTCTCGCGAAATGGACATGACGCGACACTAACCAGCCGCCTTCACCGCCCGACAGCCCCGCCGCCGATTGTGGATAACTCTCGTCCGGCGGCGCGGCCGGTGCCCGAGATCGCGGAGGGGCCCAGCCATGCGGCTGGGCCCCTCCGGTCTGGTTTTCCGTCGTCAGCCGACCGGGTCCAGAACCTTCGACTCCTCGTGGGACGGGTTCTGCTTGGCGAGGCGGCCCGGGGTCCAGATGCGCCGTCCGATGTCGTAAGACAGGGCGGGCAGCAGCAGGGACCGGACGATCAGCGTGTCGAGCAGCACGCCGAACGCGACCACGAAGCCCATCTCGGCCATGGACACCAGCGGCAGCGTGGCCAGGGCGGCGAACGTCGCGGCCAGGACCAGCCCGGCGGAGGTGATGACGCCGCCGGTGACGGCGAGCCCGCGCTGGATGCCGCGGCGCGTCCCGAGCGTCTCGGTCTCCTCACGGACGCGGTGCATGAGGAAGATGTTGTAGTCGACCCCCAGCGCGACCAGGAAGATGAAGGCCAGCAGGGGGAAGCCGCTGTCGGTGCCCTCGTAGCCGAAGCCGTGCTGGAAGATCAGGGCGCAGGCGCCGAGCGAGGCGAGGAACGACAGGACGACGGTCGCCATCATCAGCAGCGGCGCGACCAGGGCGCGCAGCAGGAGGATGAGGATCAGGAACACCACGGACAGGACGATCGGGATGATGACCTTGTTGTCGCGGGTGGAGGCGCGGTTGATATCGAGGGTGGTGGCGGTCATGCCGCCCACCTTCGCGTCCGCGGACGGGACGGAGTGCACCGTGTCCCGCAGCCGGTCGATCGTGTCCTTCGCGGCCTTGCTGTCGGCGGAGTAGCGCATGGTCGCCTCGTACTGGACGAGACCGTTCGCGGTGACGGGACGTCCCAGTTCGGCGATTCCCTGTGTCTTCTCTATGGCGGCGCCGAGCGGAGCCGCCGCGGACGCCTTGCCGATGACGACGGCCGGTGCGCCGGAGCCTGCGGGGTAGTGACGCGAGACGACCTCGGCGCCGACGATGGAGTCGGGGCGTCCGGTGAACTGGCCCGCGTCCGAGAGCCCGTTCGCCTTGAGCGAGCCCAGGCCGAAGGTGAGCGCGAACAGGCCGACGGCGGTGACGGCCCAGAGCGCGCGCGGGTGCTTGCCGACCAGGCCCGCGACCCGGCTCCAGATGCCGTGCTCCGACTCGTAGGACTCGGGCTGGAGGTACTTCGCGTCGTACCGGGGGACGAGGGGCCAGAACAGCCAGCGTCCGAAGATGACCAGGAGGGCGGGCAGGAGGGTCACCATGGCGGCGAGTGCGGTGAGGACGCCGGCGGCGGCGACCGGGCCCATGCCCGCGGTGGAGTTCATGTCGGCGAGCAGGAGGCACAGCAGCCCGACCGCGACGGTCGCGGCGGAGGCGATGATGGCGGGCGCGGCGCGGTGCAGCGCGAAGGCCATGGCCTCGTGCCGGTCCTCGTGGCGGTGCAGTTCCTCGCGGTAGCGGGCGACGAGCAGGAGCGCGTAGTCGGTGGCGACGCCGAAGACGAGGACGGTGAGGACGCCCGCGCTCTGGCCGTTCACGGTCAGGCCCGCGTTCTTGGCCAGCAGGTAGACGACCGACTGGGCGAGTCCCAGGGCGAACACCGCGCTCAGCACGGGGACGAACCACAGCATCGGGCTGCGGTAGATGATCAGCAGCAGGACGATCACGACGATCCCGGCGGCCATCAGCAGGAAGCCGTCCAGCTCCTTGAAGACCTCGAACATGTCGGCGCCGCTGCCCGCGGGGCCGGTGACGTGCGCCTCCAGCCCGGGCGGCCCCCGCTTGGCGATGTCGCGCGCGCCGTCGATGGCGCCCGTCAAGTCCTCGTCGGTGAAGGGCACGAGGGTCTGGAGGGCCTTGCCGTCCTTGGACGGGAACGGTCCCTGCGCCTTCTGCGCTCCCGGGAGGTGCTCAAGCCCGGGCAGGTCGGCGGCGGCCTTCGCCTTGTCCGCGGCGGTGATGCCCCCGGGACGCTCGTAGACGACGACCGCGAGGATCGTCTCGTCCTTACGGAACTGCTCCTGTAGTTCGATGACCTGGGTGGACTCCGCCCCACCGGGCAGCCAGGACGCCGCGTCGTTCTCCTGGACGTCGGCCAGTTTGCCTGCGAGCGGTCCAAGGGCCGCCAGCAGGACGACCCAGATGGCCAGCACGACCCACTTGCTGCGCCGTCCGGCGACCAACCCGACCAGGCGATGGCCCAGGGATCTGGGGGGAGCCGGGCTCTGTGCGCTCATGATCCTTCTCACTTTCGTCCGGGGGGAACGAGATATATCGCGTCTCACGGCGAACAATGTCTCGATTGAAGAGAGATGTCAAGTAGTGTCGTGAGTGGCCGAGAGGCGAGTTTCTCGTGAACAGAGTCTCTCGAAAATAGAGCTTTGTCAAGTCGTGACGGAGTCGCGGCTCCCGGGGCCTGGGCCGGCGCCGAAGATGCCGCGCTGGTCATCGCGAGGATGTGCCGCCTGCCGCGCCGTCCGGTGATCCATGCCGCCCGCCCCCCGAGTCTGTTCCATCTTTCGCATCAATGTTCGATGCAAGGGTTACGGGCGCGCGTCCGGCAGAAGGCTGGAACCGCTCTACCTCGCCTGGGGCAAGGGAGACAGGTGGATCTACCCCTGGAGATGTATGTGGCCCGGAGGGCACATGCCCGCCCGGAGGAGGAGCGCTCCATCGGCTCTCGTCCTTGGGGACGGGCCGCGACCTGCTGGGCGGCCTGGAACCCGCTGGGCGGGCGCGGAAGCGCGCACAGGCCGCCGAATCGGCCGCCGCGGGGGTCCGGAGTCGCCGGACGCGTTCGGGAGGCGTTGAGGGCCCCTCCGGGCCGCCGGTGGCGTACGTCCCCGCGACGGGACGTCCGCATGCCGTTAAGCCGCGCCGCCGATAGCTGGGCGGCGCGGCTGATGTCCTGCGGCCTGGCGGGTCAGGCGACTTGGCGGGTCAGGCGACCTTTTCCGACGAGGCGGACTTCGTGCCCGACTTCGACGACGAGCCCGAGCCCGACGACGAGGCGTCGCCCGAGGACTTCGACGACGAGTCGGACTTGCCCGAGCCGCCGGAGTCACCCGATCCGTTCGAGGCGCCGTTCGAGGAGGATCCGTTGGACGAGGCGCCCGCGGTGGCGGTCTTGCCGGAGCCGCGACTGTCCGTCCGGTAGAAGCCCGAACCCTTGAAGATGATCCCCGCGGCGGAGAAGACCTTGCGCAGCTTGCCGTTGCAGGCCGGGCATTCGGTCAGCGCGTCGTCGCTGAACTTCTGCACGACCTCGAGAGGCTCGCCGCACTCGGTGCAAACGTACTGATACGTCGGCACGGTTCCTCCTCGCTGACTCAGCCCGGTCGAGGGCCGGACTGGCACTCACTTTGAACGACTGCTAATGGTACCCATGCATGGAACGGGATTCGCCCCCGGCCTGTTCCCGTGTCCCGGCCGGAGGCATGCTCGCGCGCGTCCCGCATTGAGTGCCGCATACCGAGCGGGAGCCCCTGCGTCAGACTCCCGTCTCGCCGAACCAGCCCGCCAACCTGCCCTTGCGGCTGACCGCGCGCAGGCGGCGTTCCGTTGTGTCACGGACGGTGTCGGTGGTCACGACCAGGAGCGTGTCTCCCGCTTCCAGGCGCGTGGTGGGTTCGGGCACGAAACTTGTCCCGTTCCGGACGACCAGGGTGACGGACGCCCCGGTCGGTAGCCGGAGCTCGAATATCTCCACGCCGCCCAACTGGGAGTCGAGGGGAATCCGGACTTCCAGCAGGTCCGCGTGGAGTTCCTCCAGGGGCGCCGCTTCCACGTCCAGCTCACGTGTCTGTTCGTCGCTCTTCAGGCCGCACCAGCGCGCGACCAGCGGCAGTGTCGGGCCCTGGAGGAGCGTGAACACGACGACGATGGTGAAGACGATGGAGAAGATCCGGTCGGCGTCGGGAACGTCCTGCACCATGGGGATCGTGGCCAGGACGATCGGCACCGCGCCCCGGAGCCCCGCCCAGGACGCGAAGACCTTCTCTCCCCACGAGAGCCGGAACCCGATCGTCGACAGGAAGACCGAAACCGGCCGCGCGATGAGCAGCAGAACGAACCCGACGACGAGTGCCGGCGCGATCTGGCCCGGGAGGTCGCTGGGGGAGGCGAGCAGGCCGAGCATGACGAAAAGGCCGATCTGCGAGAGCCAACCGATGCCTTCCGCGAAGCCGCGTGTAGCGGGACGGTGCGGAAGCCTCGCGTTCCCTAGGACGAGCGCACTCACGTACACCGCCAGGAATCCGCTGGCGTGCAGAAGTGTGGCCGCGCCATAGCTGCCCACCGAAAGCGACAGGACGGCGATGGGGTAGAGGCCGGACGCGGGTAGCGCGATGCGGCGGAGCGCCTGGGCGCCGAGCCAGCCGATGATGAGGCCGAGCACTCCGCCGGCGATCAGCTCGTACACCATCACGGCGAGCAGTTCGGCCAGGTTCGGGACGCTCGCGTGCGCGCTGAGCGTGACCACGATGATGACGACGGGCGCGTCGTTGAAGCCGGACTCGGCCTCCAGCAGCCCGCTCAGCCGGGCCGGCAGCGGGAGGCGGCGCAGCACCGAGAACACGGCGGCCGCGTCGGTCGGGGCGAGCACGGCGGCCAGCAGGAACGCGGGCCGCCAGTCGAGGCCGACCAGCCACATGGCGGCGAGCGCGACGACGAGGATGCTGATCAGCGTGCCGATCGTCGACACGCTGAGCGCGGCGGGCACCGAGGGCCGGACGTGCCGCCAGTTCGTGGTGACGCCGCCTTCGGCCAGGATCAGGACGAGGGCGGCGAGGCCGAGCGTCTCGGCGAGCTCGGCGTTGTCGAAGTTGATGTGGAGGGGACCGGACTCGCCAACGAGCAGTCCGAGGCCCATGTACGCCAGGAGGGTGGGAAGCCCCGCCTGGTGCGACAGCCTGACCGCGACGATTGCGCTGAGTACGAGCACGGCCCCGAGGAGTAGCCAGATGTCGAGGTGCACATCCCACCCTTCGGGGTCGTCAAAGTTGAACGTTTAGGAATTCTACATATTTGTCCGCCGATCGCACACTTGTGGTTGAGGGACGGGATGTCCCAAGCGTCCCGCTACCGTCGTCTGACCTGCGGGTTTACCCCGTTCACAATATTCTGCACCTCACGTCCCTGAACGGCCGCCGTGACGTTGTCCTTCACCATCACCACAAGGTTGAGCTGCGACTGCGCGGACGCTCCCGCCACATGCGGGGACAGCAGGACGCTCTCGTGGGAGCGCAGCGGATGCTCCACCTGGAGGGGCTCCTCGTCGAACACGTCCAGCGCCGCGCCGGCGAGCCGTCCGGATTCCAGCGCGGCGAGCACCGCGTCGTCGGGCGCGATGCCCCCGCGCGCCACGTTCACCAGCAGCGCGCCGTCCGGTAGCAGCGCGAGACGTTCCGGGCCGATCAGCCCTCGCGTCTCGTCGGTCAGCGGCAGGGCGAGCACGACGATGTCGGACGTCGCCATCAGATCGTCGAGTTCCCTGTACGTGGCGGACGCGTCAGGGCGCGGACGCCGCGTCCAGTACGAGACGGCGCAGCCGAGTGCGGTGAAAAGACGTGCCGCCTCTGAGCCGATCGCGCCGAAACCCACGATCCCGACGCGCTGCGCATGCAGTTCGCGGGGTTGCCGTCCGGCCAGTTCCATCTGCGGCCACTCGCCAGCGCGTACGTGCCGATCGCCCCAGACGAGCTGACGGCACAGGGCGAAAGCCGCACCGACGGCCCACTCGGCTACGCCGCGCGCGTTGGAACCCGCCGTGTTTGCCGCAGGAACGTTCCTGGCCGTGAGGGCCGCGACGTCGATGCTGTCCGTCCCGACGGACGGCATCTGGACGAACGCCAACCGCGTCGCGGCGGCGATCGCGTCGGCGTCCAGGACCAGCTCTCCGGTGAAGTCGCCGATCACCACCTCGGCCCCGTCCGCGAGGGCCGAACGCAGGCTGTCCTGGTCTCTGCTTGAGGGAAACGTCACCTCGACGGCGTCGCCCAGGGGAGCGAACAGGCCGCGCACGAGGTCCTCTCCGAGCGGGGGCAGGGACAGGATCCGCCACGGGTCCGTCATCTCGAACCTCCCAGGTCCGCGTTGCCGGAGGACGCGCTTCCCCGCCACCGGAGGCGCGCCTCCTCCCGGTTTCGATCTTGACGTCCCACACCCTAGGCGGCGCCCCCGGACGGGCCGGATCCGCGGTGCCGCGCCAAGCCCGGCATCAACCACCACACGACAACAAATGGCCCATTGCGGCCAAAATCACCACCCCTGCGTCCCGGCTGGCCGGGACGCCTGCCTGTCAGGCCAGGCACGGCTGCCTGCCGGGCCCGGTGCACCTGCCCGTCAGGCCAGGCGGTGCAGCCCGCCGGACGGGGTCGCGACCGCGCGCACCCGCCGGTCGTGGGGCTCGGCGGGCACCTCCGCCAGCAGCTCCCCGTCATAGAGCAGCGCCACCGTCAGGATCGCCGGGCCGACGCGGGCCAGCGCGCGGTCGTAGGAACCGCCGCCGCGTCCGAGGCGCATCCCCTTGCGGTCGACGGCCACCGCCGGTGTCAGCACCACGTCCGCGCTGGCCACGGCCCCGGGGCCACGTGGAGGCTCGGTCGGTTCGAGGATCCCATGGGGGCCGGGTGCGAGGGACTCCGGCCCCTCGTAGGAGGCCCAGTCCAGGTCGCCGTCCGGCAGCAGCTTGGGCAGCAGGACGTACGCGCCCCGCTTCCACAACGCGAACAGCAGGCCGCGCGTGTCGGGTTCGGAGCCGAGCGACGCGTACGCCGCGACGGTTCCGGCCATCTCGACCTCGGGGTCC
The DNA here is from genome assembly GCF_022751215.1 of Actinomadura terrae. Lineage (GTDB taxonomy): Bacteria > Actinomycetota > Actinomycetes > Streptosporangiales > Streptosporangiaceae > Spirillospora > Spirillospora terrae. The sequence goes on from NZ_JAICDG010000001.1 coordinate 226,580, forward strand.
GACAGCAGCGCGTCCCGGATGGAGCGTGCCGCGTTGGAGCGCACGTCAGACGACATGGTCGCACGCTTTCCCAGTAGTTCCGCGCGCAGGCGGGTCTTCGTCACTATGTCGTGCACGCTGTGGTCCTCACGCATGACTAGGGTCTCTACATGGCCGACATTGCACCTGTGCTCAAGGCGGTCGTCCCGGCGGCCGGTCTCGGTACCCGATTCTTGCCCGCCACCAAGGCGACGCCAAAGGAAATGCTGCCGATCGTCGACAAACCGGCGATCCAGTACGTCGTCGAGGAGGCGGTCGATGCCGGCCTCAACGATGTGCTGATGATCACCGGACGCAGCAAACGCTCCATCGAGGACCACTTCGACCGCGCGTACGAGCTGGAGGAGGCCCTGCGCGCGAAGGGCGACGACGAGCGGCTCGGCGCCGTCCGGGAGTCCAGCGAACTGGCGATCATGCACTACGTCCGGCAGGGCGAGCCGCGCGGACTCGGGCACGCCGTGCACTGCGCGCGCCAGCACGTCGGCCACGAGCCGTTCGCGGTGCTGCTCGGCGACGACATGATCGACGCCCGGGACCAGCTGCTCAAGCGCATGATCGAGGTGCGCGGGCAGTACGGCGGCAGCGTCGTGGCGCTCATGGAGGTCGAGCCCGACCAGGTCTCGGCCTACGGCTGCGCCGCGATCGAGGCCACCGACGAGGACGACGTCGTCCGCATCAGCGACCTCGTCGAGAAGCCCGCCGCCGAGGAGGCGCCGAGCAACTGGATCATCATCGGCCGGTACGTCTGCGACCCGGCGGTCTTCGACGTCCTGGAGAAGACCCCGCCGGGGCGCGGCGGCGAGATCCAGCTCACCGACGCGCTGCGCACGCTCGCGGACATGCCCGCCGACCAGGGCGGCACCGTCTACGGCGTCAAGTTCCGCGGCCGCCGCTACGACACGGGCAACAAGCTGGAGTACCTGCGGACGGTCGTCCAGTTCGCCTCCGAGCGGCCCGACCTGGCGCCGGAGTTCATGCCGTGGCTCCGCGAGTTCGTCCAGAAGCACGATTCCTGACCGCGCCTCGATGGACGGCGCGGTGAAGGACGGCGTGGGGAGCGCCGGGGACGCGCCGGCACGCGTCACACTGGGGATGTGGGCATGAGATCAGTCGACGAGCATCTGACCGACATCCTCGGCAGCGTTCCCGTGCTGCCGCCGCTCGACCTGGCGCTGCTGGAGGCGCAGGGGACGGTGCTCGCCGAGCCCGTCTCCGCGCCCGTGCCGCTGCCGCCCTTCGACAACTCCGCGATGGACGGCTACGCCGTGGTCGCGGCGGACATCGCGGGGGCCTCGGAGGCGGAGCCGGTCGTCCTCCCCGTGGTCGGCGACATCCTGGCGGGCGATCCGGGGGTGTCGGCGATCCGGCCGGGGCTCACGGCCCGCATCATGACGGGCGCGCCGCTGCCCGCCGGGGCCGACGCGGTCATTCCGGTGGAGTGGACGGACGGCGGCGCCGCCACGGTGCGGGTCTCGCGCCCGGCACCCGCCGGCAACTACATCCGCCGCGCCGGGGAGGACGTCCTCGCAGGCCAGGTCGTCGCGGACGAGGGCACGCGGCTCGGCGCGGCGCAGATCGGCATGCTCGCGGCCGTGGGGCGGGCCCGCGTGGTCGTCCGGCCGAGGCCCCGCGTGGTCGTGCTGTCGACCGGCACGGAACTGCGCGAACCCGGCGAACGCCTCGGCGACGGGCAGATCTGGGAGTCCAACTCGTACATGCTGACCGCCGCCGTCGTCGAGGCCGGCGGCGTCGGCTTCCGGCAGGCGACCGTCGAGGACGAGCCGGTGAAGGTGCTGGAGACTCTGCGCGACCAGCTCGTCCGCGCCGACGCCATCGTCACCTCGGGCGGCGTCTCGATGGGCACTCGCGACGTCGTCAAGGAGGTGCTGACCGGGGTCGGGACGGTGGAGTTCCACAAGGTCCGGATGCGGCCCGGCAAGCCCCAGGGTTTCGGGCTGTTCGAGGGGACGCCGGTCTTCACGCTCCCCGGCAACCCCGTCAGCGCCTACATCTCCTTCCAGGTCTTCGTCCGGCCCGCGCTGCGCGCCATGCAGGGCCTGGACCCCGAACCGCTGCCGACCGTCAGCGCCGTCCTCGCCCAGGACGTCAGGTCCCCGGCGGGGATGCGCCACTACATGCGTGGCAAGCTGTCCTACAACCGCGGTTTCCACACCGTCACCCCGGCCGACGTGCAGGGCTCCCACCAGCTCGGCTCGCTCTCCTCCGCGGACGCGTTGATCGCGCTTCCGGAGGAGGCGGAGGCCCTGCCCGCCGGCTCCCACGTCGATGTCATGAGGTTGCCGGTATGAGCGCGATGGGCACCGAGTTCACGCACCTGGACGACAAGGGCGCGGCCCGCATGGTCGACGTCTCGGCCAAGGGCGTCTCCGCCCGCACCGCGACCGCGACGGGGCTGGTCCGGCTGTCCGCCGAGTGCATAGCGCTGTTGCGCGCGGGTGACATGCCGAAGGGCGACGCCGTCTCGGTGGCGCGGATCGCCGGGATCATGGGCGCGAAGCGCGTGCCCGATCTCGTCCCGCTGTGCCACCCGATCGCGCTGCATGGCGTGACCGTCGACCTCACCGTCCAGGACGAGGGCGTCGCGATCACCGCCACCACCCGGACCGCCGACCGCACCGGAGTGGAGATGGAGGCGCTCACCTCCGTCACCGTCGCCGCGCTGGCCCTGATCGACATGGTGAAGGCCGTCGACCCGGCGGCCGTGATCACCGACGTCCGGGTCGAGGAGAAGACCGGCGGCAAGACCGGCGTCTGGCGCCGTCCCGCCGACCGGTCATGAGGCCGCGCGGTCATGAGGAGGGCGCGATGATCCGGGCGATGGCGGTCACGGTGTCGAACCGGGCGTCGGCGGGCGTGTACGCCGACAAGTCCGGGCCGGTGCTGGTCGAGATGCTGGAGGACCTCGGCTGCCAGGTGGACGGGCCGGTGGTCGTCCCCGACGGGGAGCCCGTCGCGGGCGTCCTGCGGGACGCGGTCGAGGGCGGCTACGACGTCGTCGTGACCTCCGGCGGGACGGGCCTCACCCCGACCGACCAGACACCGGAGATGACGCGCCGGGTGATCGAGCGCGAGATCCCGGGCATCGCCGAGGCCATCCGGCTGGAGGGACGCGAGGCGGTGCCCGCGGCGATCCTGTCCCGCGGCCTCGCCGGTGTCGCGGGCCGCACCCTGATCGTCAACCTGCCGGGCTCGACCGGCGGCGTCCGCGACGGCATGACCGTCCTCGGACGCGTCCTGCGACACGCCGTAGACCAGATCGCCGGCGGCGACCACTGACCCCCAGACCGCCTACGCGCGAATGACCAGGCCAGCTAGGCGCGGACGCCCAGGCCGCCTACGCGCGGGTGACCGGGCGGGCGACCAGGCCGATAACGAGCCGATGGCCAAGCCAACTACGCGTGGACGCCCATGCCGCCTGCGCGCCGATGGCCAGGCGGGCTACGCGCTGACGGCTTGGTCGGCTACGCGCCGATGGCCAGGTGGCTACGCGCGGATGACGTGGATGCCGGCTTCCTTGAAGGGGTCCAGGTCCGCCTCGGGGACGGCGGCGTCGGTCACCAGGACGTCGATCCTGGACGTGTCGCAGATCCGGGCGAACGCGCGGCGGCCGATCTTGGAGCTGTCCGCGACGACGATGATCTGCTCGGCGCGCTCGGCCATCAGCCGGCCGACGTCGGCCTCGCCCTCGTTGCGGCAGGTGGCGCCGTACTCGACGGTCACCCCGTTGACGCCGAGGATCGCGACGTCCAGCGTCACGTGGTCGAAGATCCCGGTGGCGAGCGGGCCGGTGAGCTCGTAGGACTGCGGGCGCGGCACCCCGCCGGTCAGGACGATCTTCACATGCGGGCGGACGGCCAGCTCGTTGCCGATGTTGAGCGCGTTCGTGACGATCGTGATCGTGGGTGAGGAGCCCTCGGCGTGCAGGTCGGCGCGGGTGGCGAGGACGCGGGCGACCTCGGAGGTCGTCGTGCCGCCGTTCAGGCCGATGATCGAGTCGGGCCGGGCGAGCTCGGCGGTCGCGGCCGCGATGCGCTGCTTCTCGGGGGCGTGCCGCGCGCTCTTGTAGCGCAGCGGCAGGTCGTAGCTCACGCTCTGCGCGACGGCGCCGCCCCGGGTGCGGGTGAGCATCTGCTGCTGCGCGAGCTGGTCGAAGTCGCGGCGGATCGTCGCGGGGGAGACCTCCATCCGCGCGGCGGCCTCCTCGACCGTGAGCCGCCCCTCCTCGGCGAGCAGACCCAGCAGGGCGTTCCAGCGCTCATGACGGGACACCTCGGCCCCCTTCCGGGCGGACGAGCAGGCGTGACGAGGTCATCCCAGGATACTAGCGATGCGCGCACATGGTCCTTTTTGTTCTGTTTTGCTATAAAGCAAGCACTAACAAGCATGAGCGCGCAAGGAGGATGTCCATGGCGGACATGCCGGACAGATCGGATTCGTTGGACGGGCCGGGCAGGCCGGACAGCAGGGGCGGTGCCCACACCGAGGCCGAGATCCGCTCCCAGCCCGCGCTGTGGCGGCGGGCCGCCGAGTCCGCCCCGGGACTGGCCGCCGTCCTGCCGCGCCCGGGCGAGCGCGTCGCCGTGGTGGGATGCGGGACGTCGTGGTTCGTCGCGCAGGCGTACGCGGCGCTGCGCGAGACCGCCGGGCGCGGCGAGACCGACGCGTTCGCCGCGTCCGAGGTGCCGCAGGGCCGCTCCTACGACCGCCTGCTGGCCCTGACCAGGTCGGGGACGACGACCGAGGTCCTGGACGTGCTCGGACGCGCCCGGGGCGCCGTCCCGACCGTGGCGATCACCGCCGATCCGGCGACGCCCGTCATGACGGCGGCGGACGAGCTCGTCGTGCTCGACTACGCCGACGAGAGGTCGGTGGTGCAGACGCGCTTCGCCACGACCCAGCTCGTCCTGCTGCGTGCCCACCTCGGCGAGGACGTCGCGAACGCCATCGCCGACGCCGAGCGCGCGCTCGCCGAGCCGCTGCCGGAGCCCGCCGTCCGGGCCGAGCAGTTCACCTTCCTCGGACGCGGCTGGACGGTCGGTCTCGCGCACGAGGCGGCGCTCAAGATGCGCGAGTCCGCCCGCGCCTGGACCGAGTCGTACCCCGCCATGGAGTACCGGCACGGCCCCATCAGCATCACCGGCCCCGGACGCGTCGCCTGGATGCTCGGCGAACCGCCCGCCGGGCTGGCCGCCCAGGTCGACGGCGTCGGCGGCACGATGATCACGAGCAGCCTGGACCCGCTCGCCGACCTCGTCCGCGTCCAGCGGCTGGCCGTGGAGCTCGCCCGCGCCCAGGGCGCCGACCCGGACAGGCCCCGCAACCTGACCCGCTCGGTCATCCTGGACGCGTCGTGACCGCCGTGACCGTCCTGCGGAACGCGCGCCTCGTGCTGCCGGACGGCATCCGGCGCGGTGACCTGCACATCCGGGACGCCCGCATCGTCCCGGAACCCGCGTCGCCGAGCGTAGCGGGAGCCTCGGACATTCCAGCGCCCGCCAAGCCCGCCCCTCCCTCCGCCAAGGACGCCCCTCCGCCCGCCGAGCTCGCCCCTCCGCCCGGCGAGCCCGACCGTCCGTCCACCGAGCCCGCCCCGCCGTCCGGCGAGACCGCCGAGGACGCCGCGACGTCCGAGGAGATCGACCTGGCCGGGCGGTACGTCGTGCCCGGTTTCGTCGACATGCACGTCCACGGCGGGGCCGGGGCGTCCTACCAGGGCGGCATCGAGGAGGAGGCGCGCCGGGCGGCCGCGTTCCACCTCGCCGCCGGGACCACCACCACGATCGCGAGCCTGGTCACCGGCGACCGGCGCGAACTCGCGGACGCGGTCGCGGCGCTGGCCGACCTCGCCGCCGACGGCGTGCTCGCGGGCGTCCACCTCGAAGGCCCCTACCTGGCGAGCGAACGGTGCGGCGCGCACGACCCCGCTCTGCTCAGGCCGCCGGACCTCGACGAGTTCCGGAAGCTGGCCGCACTCGGACGCGGCCACCTCCGCATGATCACGCTGGCGCCGGAACTGCCCGGCGCGCTCGACCTCGTCCGGGCGGCGGTGGACGCGGGAGTGATCGCCGCCGTCGGGCACACCGAGGCGCCGGGCGCGGTGGCCCGCGCGGCGTTCGACGCGGGCGCCCGCGTCGCGACGCACCTGTTCAACGCGATGCGCCCGCTGCACCACCGCGAGGGCGGCCCGATCGCCGCCGCGCTGACCGACCCCCGGGTCACGGTCGAGCTGATCAACGACGGCGTGCACGTGGAGCCCGCAGTCGCGCGGCTGGCCTTCGACGCGGCGGGCCCCGGCCGGGTCGCGCTGATCACCGACGCGATGGCGGCGGCCGGGATGGGCGACGGCGACTACCGGCTCGGCGTGATGGACGTCCAGGTCCGCGCCGGGCGCGCGACGCTCGCCGGCGGGACGTCGATCGCGGGCAGCACGATCACGATGGCGGACGGCTTCCGCCGCGCGGTCACCGAGGTCGGCCTGCCGATCGAGCGCGCCGCCGAGGCCGCCGCGCTGGTCCCGGCGCGGGCGCTCGGCATCGACGCGCGCGTCGGGTCCCTGGAGCCCGGCAAGGACGCGGACCTCCTCGTCCTGGACGACGACCTGTCCGTGGCCCGGGTGATGAAGGGCGGCCGCTGGCTGTGATCCTCACGGTCACGCTGAACCTCGCATGGGACGTCACCTACGACGTGCCGTCCGCGACGTGGGGCGGGTCCAACCGCGTGGGCGCCGTGCGGGAAAGGGCGGGCGGCAAGGGCGTCAACGTCGCCCGGGTGGCCGCCGCGCTGGGCCAGGACGTCCTGGCCACCGGACTGGCCGGGGGAGCCACCGGTGAACAGGTCCGCGCCGACCTCGACGCGGTTGGCCTTCCGCACGCATTTTCCCCCGTCCAGGGGACGTCCCGACGCACCCTCACCGTCGTCGCCCCGGCAGAGACAACCGTCTTCAATGAAACCGGCCCCGAAATCTCGCTAGGGGAGTGGGAGGCGTTCCAAGAGCACTACAAGGAGCTTCTCCACCGGGCGGACGTGATCGTCCTCTCGGGCAGCCTCCCGCCGGGCGTCCCCCGGGACGCCTACGCCACGCTGACGGCCCTCGCGGCGGGCCGCCCAGTGATCCTCGACGCGGACGGCGACGCGCTCTCCCTGGGCGTCTCAGCGGGCCCCGCGGTCGTGAAACCCAACGCGGACGAACTCCGCCGCGCCACCGGTCAGGAGCCCGTCCCCGGGGCCCGCGCGCTACAGGAATCGGGCGCGAGCGCCGTACTGGTGTCACTCGGCCAGGACGGTCTCCTGGCCGTCACCCCCGACGGCGCCTGGACGGCGAAACCGCCCGCGCCCATGGCGGGCAACCCCACCGGCGCCGGGGACGCGGCGGTGGCCGCCACTGCGCGCGCCCTGATTTCGTCCACCCCCTGGCCCGTCCTCCTCCGGGACGCGGTCGCCCTTTCCGCCGCGGCCGTGCGCGCGCCCGTCGCGGGCGACTTCGACGCCGCCGCCTACGCCCGCCTCCTCCCCGAGATCGTCATAGAAGGACTCCCATGCCCCTCGTAGGAACCGGCGACATCCTCAAAACCAGCGACGGGCGCGGCGTGGGCGCGTTCAACGTCGTCCTGCTGGAGCACGCCACCGCCATCGTCGCCGGAGCGGAGGCCGCCGGAGCGCCCGTCGTCCTCCAGATCAGCGAGAACTGCGTGCGCTACCACGGCGCCGCCGCCCCGATCATCACCGCCGCGCTCGCGACCGCCCGCGCCGCCACCGTGCCGGTGGCCGTCCATCTCGATCACGCGACGTCTGTCGGGCTCGTCCATGAGGCGGTCGAGCTGGGCGTCGGATCGGTGATGTTCGACGCCTCCCCCCTCCCCTATGCCGACAACGTCGCCGCCACCGCCGAGGTCGCCGCCTGGTGCCATGCCCGCGGCGTGTTCGTGGAGGCCGAACTCGGCGAGGTGGGCGGCAAGGACGGCGTGCACGCCCCGGGCGCCCGCACCGACCCCGCCGAGGCCGCCGCCTACGTGTCCGCCACGGACGTGGACGCCCTCGCCGTGGCCGTCGGCACCTCGCACGCCATGCTCACCCGCGACGCCGTCCTCGACCTGGACCTGATCTCCGAGCTGCGTGCCGCCGTGCCCGTCCCGCTCGTCCTGCACGGCTCCTCGGGCGTTCCGGACGCGACGCTCGCCGCCGCCGTCCGGCACGGCATGACGAAGATCAATATCGCCACCCACCTCAACGCCGTCCTCACCGCCGAGGTCAGGCGGGCACTGGACGCCGATCCGGCGCTCGTCGATCCCCGCAAATACCTGCAACCAGCACGAAACGCCGTGTCCCGGGAGGTGACTCGGCTCCTGGACGTCCTGTACGGCGGAATTCTCGGTGACAATTGATGGCGTCCACCCCGGCTACCAGGGAATCATGGGAACCGTGGAACGCTTGCGGGGATGGCCGGTCACCCTGACCGAGGGCCCTGTCGGGCTGCGCCCGCTGCGGCACCGCGACGCCGCCACCTGGCGCGACCTGCGGGTCCGCAACGCCGACTGGCTCCGCCCCTGGGAGCCCACCAACCCCGAGACGCCGCTGTTCCGCAGCGGCCTCGGCCCCTACGTCAGCATGGTCCACACCATGCGCCGCGAGGCGCGCCAGGGCCTCGCCCTCCCCTGGGTCGTCACCCACGAGGGCCACTTCGCGGGCCAGCTCACGATCGGCGCGATCGTCTGGGGCTCGGCCCGCTCCGCCCAGATCGGCTACTGGGTCGACCGCCAGGTCGCCGGACGCGGCGTCATTCCCACCGCCGTCGCCCTCGCCGTCGACCACTGTTTCTTCACCGTCGGCCTCCATCGGGTCGAGGCGAATATCCGCCCCGAGAACACCGCCAGCCGCCGCGTCGTCGAGAAACTCGGATTCCGGGAAGAGGGAATTCGGCGCCGCCATCTGCACATCGACGGCGCGTGGCGCGACCACATCTGCTACGCCCTCACGGTCGAGGACGTGCCCGGTGGCCTGCGCGCCCGCTGGCTCGCCGGACGCAAGCAGGCCTTTCCCCGCTCGACCTCATGACGCCCGGCTGACTTTCCGGCCGTAAGAATCCTCCGATCGAGAAGGCTCGGCAAACGGAGAGTAACGGCGGCATCGATCTCGCGACACACCGCCCCTTATGCTCGTCAACCTCTGACACCGGCTCGTACCGTGCGGGGCGTGACCCTGCTCCCATTGCACGTTCGCGCGCCGAAAGTCGGCTCGCCGGTCGAGCGTGCCCTGGGAACGGCGGTGGGCCGGTGAGCAGCGCCGTCCTGTACCTCGCGATCGTCGCGGTCTGGGCCGTCGTCCTCGTCCCCATGTGGCTGCGCCGCGACACCGAGGCCGGAATCACCCGCCTCCTCCACAAACGCGCCGACGAGCCCGCCACGGACGACACCCTGGAGGAGACCCCCTCGGAACCCGACCAGCCCGCTCAGCCGGACCAGCCGGACCGCGAGACCCGCCCGGGCCGCCCCGGCCGCGCCGCCGTCATCGCCCGGCGCCGCCGCCGCACCGCGGGCCTGTCCCTGCTGGCCATGACGACCATCGTCCTGACCGCGACGGGCGTCGTGCCGTGGTGGGCCGTCCTGCCCCCGGTCGTCCTGCTGTTCGGCCACCTCGCACTGCTACGCGTCGCCGTCGGCATGGACGCCGCCCGCGCCCAGGCCGCCGCCGACGCCCGCGCCAAGGCCCGCCACGCCGCCCGCCTGGCCGAGCAGCCCACCGAACCCACCGAGACAGCCGAACCCGCCGAGGTCATCGAGCTCGTCCCCGCCGACGAGGTCTTCGACCAGTACGCCGACGACCGCCGCGCGGTCGGCGAATAACCGGTGCGCGAGCATGTCCCAATGTTTGCTAACCTTACGGAGTCCTTGGGGCTGTAGCGCAGTCCGGTAGCGCACCTCGTTCGCATCGAGGGGGTCAGGGGTTCAAATCCCCTCAGCTCCACCCAGGATTCGCAGGTCAGAGGCTGGTTCAGGAGAAATCCTAGACCGGCCTCTGATCATTTGCCACCACGTCGCCACCAAGACCAGGCGACACTAGATGGCACGATCCGGCCGCCCCGGCCACCCCAGCCACACCCGGCGCCATCCCCTCAGCTGACAGCAACGATCCCCACCGCCCGGCACTCCGCGACCTTCGCTCACAGCGCCGACTCAGCGGTGAACGGCACCAACGAACTCCCCGCCGTCACGAACCACCCCTTAGCTCCCTACCGACTCAACGTCGACCAAGGCGATCAACGGATACGTGAGGATCGTGACGCGGTGGACCGGATGAAAAGACGCCTGACCCTGCGACGGAAGGTGCGGCGTCGCCGCCCGCTCACTGGCCGGTCGACAGGGGCGGTGCTGCCCACGAGGTCGGCGGCGTCGTACCTGCCACCGTTTTCGTGATGGCCATCGATTGAGTGCGGATCGTTGGAGGTGAACCAGAGCGTCGTCCAGGGATTGGGCATGGGAGATGCCTTTCGTGGTGGGGGCGACGGTCGGCGCATTCGATGTACGGCGCTGCTCGCGCAGTCCCGGCGCCGACGAGCAGCGCCGTACGGGATGGCGTGGCGGCACCAGACCACGGGGGCAGGTCGCGGTGCCGCCACGCCCGAGGCCCGGTGTGGGCCTCGTCCCCTCGCCCCAGTTCCGACCGCACCGATCGGGGGGCGTCGGAAGGCCGGTGGAGCGAGGGCTGAGAGGGGACGACGCGACGGCGGGGTTCCCTCCCCGGGTAGTTCCGCCGTGACGCCGTCCCCGGCTTAGGTGGCGTCAGCCGATCTCGGTCAGCAGCCGCCACACTGCGACGGTGAGCGCGCCCTCGGTGTCGGCCTCCACCAACCGGAACCCGTACGTGGCCGACGGCCACGGGAGCATGGCGAACCAATGCCCGGTCGCGTGGCCGTACCAAGGGTTGACGTTCGCCGGGAGCCGCAGCGGCGGCTGAGCAGGTGCGGCCAGAACAGGCGTCACAGGCGCGTCCTGAGGGACGGGCGCGGGTGTGGATGACCGTCCGATCGACTGTGCTTGTGGCGCCGCGTGGGGCTCACTGAGCCGGCACACCAGACGCCCCTTCCGGCCCGTCGGACACGTCGGACGTCCAGATGTGGGGCGCGCTGGCCCTCAGCCGTTGTGACACGTCGTCGCGGTGCTGCTCGTCGTTGGAGTCCAAGGCCGCCAGCGTGTCCTGCCAGAGGTCGCGGGGAAGCGCCATGTAGTTACTACCGCTGCGGCGCCTGCTGCCGGTGGCCTCCTCCTCGCCGACTCGGCGCAGCTTGCCGCGCAGTTCCTCGGCCGAGTCGGCGTCCAGCTCGGTAACGACCTGGTCGCATGCGGGGAGCACGTCCGAGCGGGCGCGTTCGATCGGACGCATGGCCCACCAGCGCCTCGTATCGGTGGTGCGGACGATCGACCAGGAGGGAAACTCCTCCCGCAACGAGATCCTCTCCGCCTCCACCATGTCCGCTCTGATCAGTTCCTGTGGTTTGCCCATAATCGTCTCCCATTCCCGGTCAGACCCGGTCGGCGAATCAGATCACCGCGCCCGAGGCCGTCTTGTTTTGTGTGGCACGGCTGGTCCACACCTCTGAGGTTCAGAAGTTGACCGTGTTCGTCCACCCAACTCGCGGGAAGGCGGTTACAGCCAGAGCACGACCAGTGCATGATTGAGGCGTCGGCGAGGCATCCCCTGGCCCGACCAGCAGAGACACCCCCACAGAATGCGGCCTCTAGCAGCCCCGAAGAGAAGGGTGATGTATGGCGTTGAAGCGGCGCCGACTAGCCCAACGTCGGCGATCAATGGGTTACAGCCAAGAGAGCCTGGCCGAGGAACTCAATACAGATCGATCAACCGTCGGCCGGTGGGAACGCGCCGAAACCGATCCAATGCCTTGGATCCGCCCCAAACTCGCCCAAAAGCTTGGGATCACGCTTGACGAGTTGAACGATCTCCTCACCGACGTCCAGCAGGTCCCGGAGCAGCAGGGCGATCGCCTGGACTACGCGCTTCACAATCCCAGCAAAGTCGATCTTGTCGCGGTCGCCTACCTCCGGCAGCGCGTCCACGATCTTGCTGACGGCTACGACGACCACCCATCAGCGCTGATACTGGCCAAGGCGGGGCAGTGCCACGGCCAGGTCTCCTACCTTCGCCAGCACACCCCGAGTGATCGCGTCCGCCACGAACTGTGGACGGTGGAATCCGAATCGGCGATCCTCATGGGTCAGCTCGTCTGGGACGCATCACAGCGCCGCGACCACGCCACCGCGTTGGCCTTCTACGACCAGGCGGTCACAGCCGCACGCGAGCGGTGCGACCCGCTAACCGAGGGACAGGCAGAGCTGCGCAAGTGTTACGTCGCCCTGTACGGTGCACGAAACCCCGGTGAGGGGCTCGCCCGAGCCAGACGCGCCGCTCGGATCAGCCGTAATGTCAGTAATGTCCTAACGGGACTCGCCCTACTTCATGCTGCCGAAGCGTATGCCATGGCAGGAGACCAAAAGAACTGCGAGAAGATGCTCGGCTCCGCCGAAAGTACCTTCGCAAGGATCCAGCCGGATGATCTAGCCAGCGAGCAGTTTTCGCCGACTCAGTTCGGACGGTTGGCCGGATCCTGCTACCTCTTCCTCGGAAACCCGGCGAAAGCGCAAGTCTATCTAGAACAGACAGCCGCCAACCTGCACGCTTGGCAGAAGTCGCGAGCCATCGTGTTGGGCAACCTGAGCTTGGCGCATCTGCGTCAAGAAAATATCGATGGCGCCATCGAGATCCTCAACGAGACCATAGATATCTTGGAAAGTACACGTGGAGGTGGAGGTCTCAACATCGCGTTCACAGCCGGACGCGAGCTACGGCCATGGCGGCAGTTGACCTCCGTGTGCGACGTACATGATCGACTACTGGGACTCATGACCACCGCCTGAGGAGCGCACCGCATGGCCAGCACAGACCAAGCCAAGCGCCTCGTACGAGAACGCATCTGGGATCTCTTGGAGCAGCGGGACGCCGTACCTGAACCAGGTGTCCACGGTCACATCCCAGACTTCCACGGCGCCGTCGCCGCTGCGGAACGACTGGCGGGACTGCCTACCTGGCAGGCCGCCCAAGTGGTCAAGGCGGTACCCGACCAGGCCCAACACCCTGTGCGAACCCATGCCTTGTTCACAGGCAAGCTTCTCTACATGGCTGTGCCCAGGCTCGCCGACCCCTTGCCGTTCTACCTGCTCGATCCGGAGACCCTGCCAGTTCCTCCCGCCGAGGCCGCAACCGCGAGAACTGCCGCCAAGGTCGCCCGCAAGGTGGCAGTCGAAGAGATGCGCCCCGTCGACGTCGTGGTCTGCGGCAGCGTCGCGGTAAACCGCGCAGGCGCCCGCCTAGGAAAGGGCGCCGGGTACTCCGACATCGAAGTCGCCCTTCTGTGCGAGGCCGGCCTCGTCACGCCGCGAACCACCATCGTGACAACCGTGCATCCCCTCCAGGTAGTCGACGAACCGCTCCCCGAGGAAGAGCACGACTTCCGGGTAGACCTGATCGTCACGCCAGACGAGGTCATCCCCTGCGGCCCGTCCCGTAGGCCATCCGGCCTCCTCTGGAACAGCCTGACCGCCGAGAAGATCGCTTCCATCCCGCTACTTGCCGCCCGCGCCCCAAAGTAAGGCGCCTCGACGCAAAGCCGCCCTGACACCGACCAACGCGCCGCCACCAGCAGAACAGCTCACCGCCAGACCGCACCCGACACGGCATCCGATGCGCACACCGAGACAACGCCGCCACCCGCTGCGGCACCTCCTCTCCCGCTACGGCGCCACCTCCCGGATCGCGCCCGATCCTCACCACACGCTGGACCGCGCCCGGTCCAGCCGCCATAAGTGCACGATTTCCATTTCTTGCCCCGCGCCAGCGGAGCCCCCAACGGGCGGCTCATAGCTGGGGCGCCCGATAAGAAGACTGGCTCTTCCTCTCTGGAGGGGCCCAGGGACGACATCCGGGCTGAGTTGAGCCATGATGAGCAGCAGGGAGATCGCCACGACCCCACAACCCGTTCCCACACTCGGCATCGCATGAGGCTGCCGTGAGCGCGGATCCAAACGTTTATGAACAACTCGCCTCCACCACATCAGCGCCCGAGATCGGCCGACCAGTGCCCGTCTGCCTCTCAGCTATAGCAACACCCCTACCGGCGAAGGACCGCCCGAGGTTGACCGGCCACACTGCCGCTTCCACACCTCAACCGCCCGGTCGTCACGTTCGACGGCGCGGCCTCCGGGCACCTGCACTGAGCTTCCCCCGTACGGCGGACACTTGACCTGAGGTCACCGGCGATCATCAGGAGGGATGTTCGCCATGCCGTCACCACACTCGCCGCATCCGGGTTCTGGCGCCACCGGCCACCCGACCACAGCGTGGGTGACCCGAGCGGCGCGGAACCTGGTCATGGCTCTTGGGTACGCGGGCTGCCGGGCACGGTTCTTGATCCGCGACCGGACGCTAAGTTCCCTGCGCTGTTCGTGACCTGCGCGGACGAGGTTTTCGGCAGGGGCGGCACCAGCGGTACCGATCCGTCGCGGCGATCATGGTGGTGGGTCGTCTTTGGAGTCGGCCACCAGGCGCGTGAGTTCGACGCGTGAGCCGATGCCGAGTTTGCGGTACACCTGCCGCAGGTGGAAGGCGACGGTGTGCACGCTGATGAACAGTCGATCGGCGACGCGCTGATTGGTCAGTCCCTGCGCGACGAGCAGGGAGACCCGCTGCTCGGTCCCGGTGAGTCCCGCCCAGCCGCTGGCGGGCCGCCTGCGGTTGTCCCAATGGCGACGCCGCTCGCCCAACTGGCGGAGCCTGCTGCGCACTCGGGCGGTGTCTCGCCCCGCCCCGGCGGCCCGATACTGCGACAGTGCCGCATCGAGGGCCTGCACTGCCTGCTCGCGTTCCCCGCTGTGGTGTCGCAGCAGCAATGCCAGGTCTTCGCTGGCCAAGGCGCGCGCCCACGGATCGGTGTGCGCCCTGGCGGCAGCGTGCAGCACCTCGGGGTCGCCGTACAGAACAGCGCGGGCGTGTTGGGCCGCAGTCGACACGCTGGGCACGGTGGGATTGCGCCGGGCGATATCGTCAGCGGCCGCGACGATCCGTTCGGCCCCTGATGCCTCGCCGGCCGCCAGCGCGGTCCGTGTCAGCCATGCCGGTGCGGCGGGACCGCTGAGAAGCAACCGGTAGTGGTCCTGCGGACTGTCGAACAGGTCGCTCAGCGCCGTCACGGCGGCTTGCGGACCTTCGCGGGCTTCGGTCACCTGCGCCGCGACCAGGTCCGGGAGACCGAGGTCACGCGGGTGGCGCTCGGCCGCCCGGCGATCTTCTGCCGGGGGCGGCGCCGCATCCTCCAGGTCACCGCGGCGCAGCGCGGCCGCCGACAGTGCGCATCTCGCGGCCGCTGCCAGGAGAGGGGCGCCCGCTGCGGTTGCCTCATCGAGTCCGGATCTCGCCTCCGCGATCGCCTCGCCTGGTCGTCCCTCCACCAAGTGCAGCCAGGCGCGCAGGATCGCCAGGCCCGGCGACCACGCCGCCGGGTTACTCCTGCCGAGCCCCCCGGTCGCGGTCTCCATCGCCTGCCGGGCTTCATCGAGCCGCCGCAACTGCACCAGCCTCATGGCGAGGATCATGCTGGGATGTGGCTGACCGGCGTCCAGGGCGGCGCCCAGCGTCCTTTTGGCTGCCTCCTCCAGCAAGTCGAGCGCGGTCGTGAGGCGCGCCGCGTCCCAGGCGTCCTGCGCGAGCAGGACGAGCGCAGCGATTGTCAGAGGCCGACTGGGAGACTCGTCACCGACGACGATCTGTTGCGCCCGGTCCCGCAGATCGGCGTTCCCGCTCCGAAGAGTTTCAGCTTGCAGGAGGGCGAGCTCGGCACGCTGGTGCAACTCCTTGGGCAGCTCTGCGATGTCGAGCGCGGCCTGGGCCGTCTCCGCCGCTCTGCTCGCCTGGCCCATGGGGAGCAGGGCGAGCGCCTGGATGATCATTATCTCGGCGGCGATGGCGCCGGTCGCGTTGCCGCACAGCGCCGCGTCCGCGAGCTTCACGGTCTCGGCCGGTCGGCCGGCGGCCAAGAGCGCATGCAGGACGGCCAGTACCCGCGGAATGTGCAATGGGTCGATGGGATCGGTGAGTTCGAGAGCGCGCGCTGCGATGTCGACGGTGATGTACGAGGCGCCGGCGGACGTTCGGGCTGCGGCCTCGTCCAAGCCCGCCAGAGCGTGGGGGTCGCCCGACCTTGCCCCGCTCATCAGGAGGGTGGCCGCCGCCGTGGTCCGGGCCCCACGCTCCAGCAGCAGCCACCCGATCTGTCCCTGAAGGGATTGGCGGACGGGGGCGGGAATACCGTCCGCGACGGTCCGGCGGACGAGGTCGTGCCGGAAGGCCAGATCGTCCCCGCGAGCCTCCAGGAGGTCGGCCGCGACCGCGGCCTCCAGCGCGGGCAGGAGTTCGGCCGGGGTGATTCTGAGGAGTTCGGCGGCGTCCTGGGGGTGGAAGGTGGCGCCGACGACGGCCGCGACCTCGAGAAGATGCCGGGTGCCGGGGTCCAGGACGTCGAGCCGCTGCTTCACCAGCAACCGGATCCGTTCCGGGAGACGGGTGCTGGTCAGGCACGCGTGTCCGTCACGCACCACGAGGCTGCCTTCCTCGCGCAGTCCTTTCAGCAGCTGAACGATCAATGAGGGATTCCCGCCGGCCTGGCCGGCCAGGACGTGGAGGGCGCGGTCAGGTTTCGCGCCCACAGTGTCGATGAACAGTCCGAGGACCGCCTCATCGTCGAAAGGAGGCAGTGTCAGATGGGTCGCGCCCGTCGCTCTCAGCAGTGTGAACAACCGGTCCAGGGCGTGCCCGCCCGCTGCGCGGCGGCGGGCCAGTATCCAGCACACGGGCGAGGCGACCAATTGCGCCGGCAGTATCCGGAGCGCGCTGATCAAGGCGGAATCGGCCCACTGCATATCGTCCAGCACCACCAGAATCCTGCTGGAGTGGGCCTTGGCCTCCACCGCGGCCCGCAAATGTTCGACCTGCCTGGCCGGACGCCCGGATTCGGCGGTTGTCTCGCTGAGATCCACGATCCCCGTCAGAGCCGACGCAAGCGGCTCCATCAGCGTCGGCGGCCCAAGCTCGACGGGACCGCCGGACGCCACGAGGTATCCGTTGCGTGCAGCCGCCTGACAGACCTCGGCCAGAAAATGGGTACGCCCGATTCCCGCCTCTCCCTCGACGAGCAGCACCCGGGCCGCGCTCGACTCGGGGGCGGCTGGCGGGGCGGGCCCGGTCAACAGGTCGGTGACCTGTCGGTGCTCATGGCCCCGGTCCAAGGCCGTTCGCTCGGTCGGTGGCGGCTGCGGTCGGTTCACAGGGCGCCTCTGCCCCTGACCGCAGGTGGCATGTCCGTGCCGAAGATCAGCAGCTGGCCCTCTTCCTCAAAATCACCGATGTTTTACCGATTGAAGACCGGAGCCCGTCACAGCAGGGCGCTGTCAAAGCCGGAGGTCGAGAACGGGTCGCATGCGTTTCCTTGCGGCGGCTGAGGGTCGCGCCGGTCGGGGAAGACGGTCGGGGACCAGCGCGTGGGCCAGCCACACATGTGCATCCTCAGAACTGACAGGCTACGAGGGGACCAGGCCCGGTGGGGGGCGACGACACGCCTGGCACCGGCTCGAGACGCCCGGCCGAGGGGGCGGACGCCTGCCGACGGCGGGAGCCGGACAGCAGCGGATCGGCAGAGCACGACGATGCTCCGATTCCACCTACCCGGTCGAAGGATGTGGCCGGCGGCACACAGCACGAGCATCGGTAGGGACGGGTTTTCGTGTGCGTTCGGTGGAGCCGTAAAAGCGCGCCACCAGTCCTCCGAGCCCACCAGTTTCGGCCAGAGGCGTGGGAGGCCGGAGTCTCGGCCCTGTCAAGAGGGACCGAGACCGTCCCGCAAAGCTACGGAAGGACATGTGATGGCCAGAGCAGTCGGGATCGACCTGGGCACCACCAACTCGGTCATCGCGGTGACCGAGGGCGGCAAGCCTACCGTCGTCCCCAACTCCGAGGGCGCCCGGACGACCCCGTCGGTGGTGGCGTTCACCGAGCAGGGGGAACGCCTGGTCGGCCAGTTGGCGCGGCGGCAGGCGATCCTCAACCCCAAGGGCACCATCTCCTCGGCCAAGCGTTTCATCGGGCGCCGCTACGAGGAGGTCGCCAGTGAGAAGGACGCGGTCTCCTTCGACGTGACCGAGGGACCGGACGGGACGGTCCGCTTCGATGTCCGGGGCAAGAAGTACGCCCCGGAGGAGATCTCCGCACAAGTCCTGCGCAAGCTCGTGGAGGACGCGGGCAAGTCCCTCGGCGAGAAGGTCACCGAGGCCGTGATCACTGTTCCGGCCTACTTCAACGACGCGCAGCGTCAGGCGACCACCGACGCCGGACGCATCGCCGGCCTGGAAGTGCTGCGCATCATCAACGAGCCGACGGCGGCGGCGCTCGCCTACGGCCTGGACAAGAAGTCCAACGAGACCGTACTGGTGTTCGACCTCGGCGGGGGGACCTTCGACGTCAGCCTGCTGAACATCGGCGACGACGTGGTGGAGGTCCGCGCCACCTCCGGCGACGGCCACCTGGGCGGCGACGACTTCGACCGCCGTGTCGTCGATCACCTCGCCGAGGAGTTCCAGCGCGACAACGGCATCGACCTCCGCACGGACCCGCAAGCGCTGCAACGGCTGTTCGAGGCGGCGGAGAAGGCCAAGATCGAGCTGTCGAGCGTGACGCAGACCCAGATCAACCTGCCGTTCGTCACCGCCGACGCCACCGGCCCCAAGCATCTGAACACCACGCTGATGCGGTCGACGTTCGAGCAGATCACCGGTGACCTGATCGAGCGTTGCACCGGGCCGATGGAGCGGGCCATGCGCGACGCCAAGGTCAGCGCCGACGACATCGACGAAGTGATCATGGTGGGCGGGTCCACCCGGATCCCGGCGGTGCAGAGCCTGGTCCGCCGCAAGACCGGCGACCGCGAGCCCAACATGACCGTCAATCCCGACGAGGTCGTCGCGCTGGGCGCGGCCATCCAGGCCGGCGTGCTCAAGGGTGAGGTCAAGGACGTCCTGCTGCTGGACGTCACGCCCCTGTCCCTGGGCGTGGAGACCCTCGGCGGCGTGATGACCAAGGTCATCGAGCGCAACACCACGATCCCGGCGCGCCGCACCGAGACCTTCAGCACCGCCGAGGACAGCCAGAACGCCGTCGACATCGTGGTTCTCCAGGGCGAGCGGGAGCGGGCGGCCGACAACCGCGTGCTGGGGCGCTTCCGGCTGGAGAACATCCGTCCCGCGCCGCGCGGCGAACCTCAGATCGAGGTGACCTTCGACATCGACGCCAACGGCATCCTCAACGTCTCCGCGCGGGACAAGGACACCGGCGCGGAGCAGCGCATCACCATCAGCCAGAGCTCGAACCTCGACGAGAGCGAGGTCGAGCGGATGGTCACCGACGCCGAGAGGCACCGCCAGGACGACGCCCGGCTGCGTGAGCAGGTCGACGCGCGCAACGACCTGGACGCGGCCGTCTACCAGGTCGAACGGCGGCTCGAAGAGCTGGGCGACAACGTGCCCCCGCACGAGAGGGCACGTGCGGAGTCGCTGATCGAGGACGGTCGTCAGGCCGTCAAGGAGGAGGCGCCACTGGAGCGGCTGCGGTCACTGACCGCCGATCTCCAGCAGGTGCTGCACGGCCTCGGCACCACCTCCGGCCCTGACGCGGGCGGCGGCCCGCAGCAGGGCGGCCCCACGACGGGAGGATCCGACGACGATGTCATCGATGCGGAATTCACGACCGAATGACGATGCCCAGCAGTCCCAGCAGTCTGAGGGAGCCGAGGATCTGGCTGCACGCGTGGACGAACTGCAAGCGCGCGTGGCCGAGCTCGAAGACCTGCGGCGGCGTGCCCTCGCGGATCTGGACAACACGCGTAAACGCATGGGGCGGGACCTGGAGCGCGAACGTCAGGCGCAGCGGGACGAGGTGAGCGCGCGATGGCTGCCGGTCGTCGACGATCTCGAACGCGCGCTCCAGCACGCCGGCGCCGACCCGGCGAGCCTCATGGAGGGCGTGCGGGGCGTGTACGACCGGGCGCTGGCGACGCTGCGCGAACTCGGCTACTCACGCCGGGACGACATGGGAGCCCGTTTCGACCCGGCTCGCCATGAGGCGGTCGCGGTCCGCGGCGAAACCGGCTCGCCTCCGGGCACGGTGGTGGAGGTGCATCTGCCCGGCTACGGCGATGACGAGCACCAGCTGCGGCCGGCGCTGGTGTCGGTGGCGGGCAAGGATCAGTGATGGCCGTCAGCGATCCTTATGAGGTTCTCGGCGTCTCGCGGGACGCCGGGCAGGACGAGATCCAGCGCCAGTACCGGAAGCTGGCCCGTCAGTACCATCCCGACGTCAACAAGGATCCCGGCGCCGAAGAGAGGTTCAAGGACGTATCGGAGTCCTACGCCATCCTTTCCGATCCCGACCAGCGCCGCCGCTACGACGCGTTCGGGCCGGACTTCCGCCAGGTCCCGGAGGACGTCGACCCCGACATGTGGGCGCGCTCGCAGTCCCGGGCCAGGGCCGGCGCCCGCGGGGGAGCGGGTCCCGGGGCCGGCTACACCACCTCGGGCGGTTTCGGCGAGGGCATCGACTTCGAGGACCTGTTCGGCGGGTTGTTCGGCGCCCGTGGGCGCGGCGGCCCGGCCGGGCGCGCCGCTTCGGGCGGATGGGGCCCGGTACGGGGGGCCGACCAGGAGGCCGAGGTCCAGGTGAGCGTCGAGGAGGCGTACCGGGGCGGCAAGCACACGGTCACCCTCGACCGCCCGGGCGGTCCCCGTCGGCTGGAGGTCACGATCCCGGCGGGAGTCACCGACGGCCAGCGCATCCGGCTGGCCGGACAGGGCGGCGGCGGTGACCCGGCCGGCGACCTGTACCTGATCGCGCGGATCGCACCGCATCCCCGCTACCGGGTCGACGGCCGTAACGTGACCGCCGACCTGCCGCTGACTCCCTGGGAGGCGACGCTGGGCGCGACCGTGGCGTTCCAGACACCGGGCGGGGAGGCCAAGGTGAAGGTGCCCGCAGGAACCTCCAGCGGGCGGCGCCTGCGGCTGCGCGGCCGCGGTCTGCCCAACCCGCGTGGCGACCCGGGAGACCTGTACGCCGAAGCCCGCATCGTGGTGCCGTCCGAGCCGTCCGAGCAGGAGCGGCGGCTGTTCGAGCAGCTCGCGGAGGCATCGTCGTTCGATCCGAGGAGGGCCTGATGGGGCAACTGCTGCCGGGCACCGTCTACGCCATCGTGCACACCCCGCCGTCGCGGTTGAGACTGGAGACCTTCGCCTCCACCGTCGGCGCCCATCCCGTGCTGGTGCGGCGTCTGGTGCGTCTGGGATTGCTGGACGCCGGTGCCGATGCCTCGGGTGAGCTGTGGTTCGACCCCGGACAACTCAGCGCGTTCGGCCGCCTCCAGCGACTGCGGGCGGAATTGTCCCTCAACTACGCGGCGCTCGGACTGGTCGTGGAGCTGCTCGACCGCATCGCGGATCTGGAGCGGGCTCCGCGCCGGGGACCGCCGCGCACCACCTCTCCGCACACCGCTGGAGGACAACAGTGGACGCCAACCGCTTGACCCAGAAGTCGCAAGAGGCTCTGCACGACGCCCAGACCAAGGCGCTTCGCTTCGGACACGTCGAGGTGGACGGCGAGCATCTCCTGCTCGCCCTGCTCGACCAGCCCGGAGGTCTCGTGCCGCGGCTGCTTTCGGAGGCCGAAGCCGAACCGCAGCGCATCCGGGAGGCGGTGGAGGCCGAGCTGAGCCGTCGCCCGCAGGTGACCGGGCCGGGTACCGGTCCCGGGGAGGTGCTGGTCACCCAGCGGCTGTCGCGGCTGCTGGACACCGCTCAGCAGGAGGCCGAGCGGCTCAAGGACGACTACGTGTCGGTGGAGCACCTGGTCATCGCACTGCTGGAGGAGGGGTCGCAGACGGCGGCGGGACGGTTGCTGGAACGGCAGGGACTGACCCGCGACTCCTTCCTCGAAGTGCTCACCCGGGTCCGGGGTAACCAGCGCGTGACCTCCGCGATGCCCGAGACCACTTACGAGGCCCTGGAGAAGTACGGACGGGACCTGGTGGCGGACGCGTCGGCGGGCAAGCTCGACCCCGTCATCGGGCGCGACACCGAGATCCGCCGCGTGGTGCAGATCCTGTCCCGCAAGTCCAAGAACAACCCGGTACTGATCGGCGACCCGGGCGTCGGCAAGACCGCGATCGTGGAGGGCCTCGCGCAGCGGATCACCCGAGGTGACGTGCCCGAAGGACTCCGCGACAAGACGATCTTCAGCCTGGACATGGGGTCGCTCGTCGCGGGCGCCAAGTACCGGGGCGAGTTCGAGGAGCGCCTCACCGCCGTGCTCAACGAGGTCAAGGCGGCCGAGGGCCGGATCCTGCTGTTCGTCGACGAACTGCACAACGTCGTGGGCGCCGGCGCCACCGAGGGCGCGATGGACGCCGGGAACATGCTCAAGCCGATGCTGGCGCGCGGCGAACTGCACATGATCGGCGCGACGACCATCGAGGAGTACCGCCGGCACATCGAGAAGGACGCCGCCCTGGAGCGGCGTTTCCAGCCGGTGCTGGTGGACGAGCCCACGGTCGAGGACAGCATCTCGATCCTGCGCGGCCTGCGGGAGCGGTTCGAGGTCTTCCACGGAGTGAAGATCCAGGACGGCGCGCTGGTCTCCGCGGTACAGCTCAGCCACCGCTACATTTCCGACCGGTTCCTTCCGGACAAGGCGATCGACCTGGTCGATGAGGCGTGCGCCATGCTGCGCACCGAGATCGACTCGATGCCCGCCGAACTCGACGAGCTCACCCGCAGGGTGATGCGGCTGGAGATCGAGGAGGCCGCGCTGGCCAAGGAGGACGATGCGGCCAGCAGGGCGCGGCGCGACAGCCTCGGACGGGAGCTGGCCGACCTGCGCGCCGAGGCCGACGCCATGCGGGCCCAGTGGGAGGCCGAGCGTCAGGCGCTGCGCAAGGTACAGGCATTGCGCCAGGAGATGGAACAGGTCCGCCAAGAGGCCGATCAGGCGGAACGAGACTACGACCTCAACCGTGCCGCCGAACTGCGCCACGGCCGGCTCCCCGAGCTGGAACGGCGGTTGCGGGCCGAGGAGGAGCGGCAGACCGGCAAGCAGAACGGCGGCCGGCTGCTCCGCGAGGTCGTGACCGAGGAAGAGATCGCGGCCATCGTGTCGCGCTGGACCGGAATCCCGGTCAGCCGTCTCCAGGAGGGCGAACGCGACAAACTCCTGCGCCTCGACAAGATCCTTCACGAGCGGGTGGTCGGCCAGGACGAGGCCGTCCAGCTGGTGGCCGACGCGATCGTCCGAGCCCGGTCGGGAATCAAGGACCCGCGCCGGCCCATCGGCTCGTTCGTCTTCCTCGGCCCGACCGGCGTCGGCAAGACCGAGCTGGCCCGCACCCTGGCCGCGGCCCTGTTCGACACCGAGGAGAACATGGTCCGCATCGACATGAGCGAGTACCAGGAGCGCCATACCGTCAGCCGGCTGGTCGGCGCCCCGCCCGGCTACGTCGGTTTCGAGGAGGGCGGCCAGCTCACCGAGGCGGTGCGCCGCAAGCCCTACTCGGTGGTGCTGTTCGACGAGATCGAAAAGGCCCACGGCGACGTGTTCAACACCCTGCTTCAGGTCCTCGACGACGGTCGGCTGACCGATGCCCAGGGACGCACCGTCGATTTCCGCAACACCGTCATCATCATGACCTCCAACATCGGATCGCAGTACCTGCTGGAGGGGGTCACAGACCAGGGCGAGATCAAGGAAGCGGCGCGCGACCAGGTGACCGCGGAACTGCGCCGCCACTTCCGTCCGGAGTTCCTGAACCGGCTCGACGACGTCGTGCTGTTCAAGCCGCTGACCCTCCAGCAGATCGAACAGATCGTCGACCTGATGTTCAACGACCTGCGCGCCAGGCTCGCCGACCGCAGGATACGCATGGAAATCGATCAGGACGCCCGCCGGCTGATCGCCGAACAGGGTTTCGACCCGGTGTACGGCGCGCGTCCGCTCCGCCGGTTCATCGCCCACGAGGTCGAGACCCGCGTCGGCCGTGCCCTGCTCGCCGGGGACGTCAGGGACGACGCGGTCGTCCACGTGACCGCGGAGGGCGGGGAACTGAAGGTCCGCTTCGAGAATCCGTGGGACTGACGGCCGTGGCCACCCGGTCCGCCGCCGCCGTCGTCACGTGCGCCGCCTGCGGGGCCCGCAACCGCGTGCCCGCCATGGCCGACGGAACGCCCAGATGCGGGCGCTGCCACCGGCCCCTGGCCTGGATCGCCGAGGCCGACGACACCATCTTCACCGAGGTCGTCGAAGGTGCCCCCCTGCCCGTGGTGGCCGACTTCTGGGCCCCGTGGTGTGCTCCGTGCCTGCGCATCAGCCCTGCCCTCGAACGCATCGCCGCGGATCTGGCGGGCAGAATGAAACTCGTCAAGATCAACGTTGATGACGCGGCGGGACTGTCCGGAAAGCTCGATGTCCGGCACGTTCCCACCCTGATGGTCTTCCACTGCGGCGAAGCGGTGGCCCGGTTGCCCGCCGGGGCACCGGCCGACCAGATCCGCGCCTGGGTGACGGAGAAGGTCACCGAAACCGAACGGCGGGGCAGCCCCCGATCATGAAGTGCGGTGCTTCCTCTGCTGTTCCAGGCGGCTGCGTTGACGGACCCCGTACGCGGTGTCGCGCACGGCCGACTCGTCCTCCAACCCCGACCCGAGCGCACCACCGGCCATGCCCATGGACGTGGTGAGCCAGGCGATCGACAGATAGAAGCCCCATTCGGCCCCGTGGTCGAGGCTGGACGCAAGCGCCTCGCCGGTCAGCAACACCGGCACCAGCACGATCGTCAGCGCGAAGACGGCCCCGTAAAGGCACAGCACGCCGATCAGCAACGTGGCCAGGGTGACGGCGTTGTACAGCCTGGCACGCTGGCGACTGATGACGTCGTCCGGGCGTTCCCACAGTTCGTGGTCGATGATGAGCCACGCCAGCAGGGCCGCGACCGCCAGTACCGCCAGCACCGCCTGCCGGATCGGGCCGAGCGTATCGGTGATCTTCCAGACGGTGACGTTGACGACCGCGAACGCCGCGGTCGCCAGCACCCCGGCCAGCGCCTTCGACAAGCCGGTGAACAGCCGCCAGGGGCGGTTCGCCCGGATCATGCCGGACAGCAGCCGGAGCCGGCCCAGCAGCCCCGGTGTCACGAACCGCTGCTCAGACCGCTCTTCGGGATCGGCCCGGTGGACGGTGTACTCCCGCGCGAACCTCGGCGGCGTCCCGTCATGGACCAGTGCGACCAGATCCACCACACCGCGGCGGGCCCGGCTCGGCCGATGGGACCAGCCGAGAGCGGGCAGCGACAACAGGGCGACCTTCTCGGGCCTGCTCACCTCCGCCAGAATCGGCTGGGTCCTGTAACGACGCGGCAGATCGGTCACGAACACGGCGACGTCGTAGGCTCCACCCGGGAACTGGTCGGCCAGGACGTCCGCCAAGTGCTCCGCCTCCACCTGCTCGTCGGCCGACAAGGTGCCGGGACCGGCGTCAGCCTCCCATTCCACCTGCACCGCCGAACGCTTCCGCATGTCGTCGGGCAGTGTCTCGGCGATCTGACGGACGATTTCCAACGGCAGCCCGGGATCAGCGCGAAGCACCACGCGCACCACATTCTGGTCGGCCAACCCGCTGCTCCTCCCGATGCGACAGTCGAGGGCCCTACCCGGAAGAGGTACCTGAAACCCCGCCGTGGCCACCGTGCTCCGGCCTCCTCCGACCGGGCCCTCGTCACCCCTGGCCGATGCCGGTGACCAGACTGATGGCGACCGCCAGTATCCCGGTGCCGAAGGCATACGCCAGCAGGGCGTGCCCGAAAACGGTTCGGCGGATCCGGGTGTCGGCGGGCTGGCTCTCGGAAACCGCGGACGCCATTCCGACGGTGAAGGCCATATAGGCGAAGTCGCTGTAGGAGGGAGGCGCGGTCTGCATGAAATCGATGCCTCCGTCGGCGTCCTCGTAGTAGAGGCGGGCGTACCGGAACGCGAACACGGTGTTCACGAGCGCCCAGGACAGCACGACGGCAAGGACGACGAGAATGACCGCCGTAACCGAGAGCGCGTCCTGACGCCCCGCGAAACGAATCTGGGCGTGGGCCTCGATGGCCAGACTGGCCACCGAGGCCAGGAGCACCGCCGCGTCGGTCGAGCGGGCGTCGCCCTCCGCCTCGGCCAGCAGTTTGGTGTCGTCCGGCCCCTGCGGCCAACTGAGCCACCACACCCATGTCAGGAGCGTGCCGGTGGCCAGGACCCACCCGACCAGCAGGCTCACCTCAGCGGCCCCGAGCACGGCGGCCGTGGCACCGCCGACGACACCCGCTCCCAGCGACAGAACAAGCCTGCGGACCGACAGGAAGCGCCTCGGAGGTCCGGTCCCGTTGTTCTCGACGGACGGGTCGAGTGCGTCGCCCAACTCGCCTCCCCAATGGTCAAAGGCTCCGAGGTCTCGGGTGTCGGCCTCGTGACCTCAGCCGGTCCGGGTGAGGTGCCTGTGCACCATCTGAACCGCCATGGCGCCTTCCCCGACGGCCGAGGCGACCCTCTTCACCGACCCGCTCCGAACATCACCGGCCGCGAACACCCCCCTCCAACTCGTCTCCAGCGGTGTGCCCGGCCCCGTCCGCACGAATCCGCGCTCGTCCAACTCCAGGTGCCTGGCGAGCCATCCGGTATGCGGCACCGCACCGATGAACACGAACAACGCCCGCGCGGGAACCGTCTCACGTTCTCCGGTGCGGTTGTCCTCGGTGACCACCGCGCGCAGCGTTCCGTCTCCGTGTGCCTCCCGGACAATGGTGTGCCGCCGTACTTCGATCGTCTCGGCGCGTTCTACCTGCTCCACCAGGTACAGCGACATTTTGGCGCTCAACTCGCCACCACGGAGCAGCAACGTGACCCTCGACCCGTGTCGGGCGAGGAACAGCGCGGCCTGTCCGGCCGAATTGCCGCCCCCCACCACCACGACCGGTCCGGGACGGCATGCCTGTGCCTCGATCACGGTGGCGGCGTAGAAGACGCTCGTTCCCTCGAACCGTTGCAGGCACGGTACGTCCAGCCGCCGATAGCGCGCACCGGTGGCGATGATGAGGCAGCGGGCGCGCACCGGCTCCCCTTCCGCCAGCCCCACCGCCAATAGCCCGTCTCGCCGCTCCAGACTTATCGCCTCTGCGGGGACTCTGACACGTGCTCCGAACCGATCGGCCTGAAGGGTCGCGCGGTCGGTCAGATCGGCGCCCGCGATCCCGGCGGGGAAGCCGAGATAGTTCTCGATCCGCGGCGATGTGCCCGCCTGCCCGCCCGTGGCCACCGCGTCCACCACCACGGTCGTCAACCCGTCCGAGGCGCCGTAGACCGCGGCCGCGAGACCGGCCGGCCCCGCCCCCACCACCAGTAGATCGGTGTCCGGCGGCGAGGCCGGCGTGGTCAGCCCGATGACCTGGGCCAGTTCGGCGTTGCTGGGATTACGCAACACCCGCTTCGATCCCCACACCACCACCGGTGCGTCCTGCGGAGCGATCCCAAAATGGCGCAGCAGCGTTTCGGCGGACGGGTCGTCCTCCAGATCGATCCATCGGTGCGGCAACCGGTTGCGAGCCGCGAACTCCAGCAGCCGCCGGCTGTCAGCGGAGAATCGGGATCCCACAATGCGCAACCCGGTGCCGCTGCCGAGCAGCATGGACCGCCGGATCACATACGCGCGCAAGATGAGATCGCCAAGAGGCGGGTCGCAGGCGATCAGCTCGCGCAGCCCGTCGACCGGCACCGCGAGCAACTCTCCCGCCTCATCGACCACGGCGTTCACGAACGACCGCTGCCCGGTCAGCAACCCCAGCTCGCCGAGAAAACGCCGCGGGCCATGAACCGTGACCATGCCCGGCCCCCCGCCGTCCCGATCGCCAGGTTGCTCACCGGCCTCGTCAGCGGGCCGGTCGACGACGGCGATCTTGCCGGTCAAGATCACCAAGAAGCCCGGCCAGGACTCTCCCGTCCGGCACAGCACATCGCCGGCGCGGGTGCGCTGATGGACACCGCCGTACTCCGAAAGCCGGTCGATCTGTGCGTCGTTGAGCCTGGGGAACGCCCCGTTCACATCCGGTGTCTCCTCCACAGCGCCCTCCTCCGCAGGCATCCGACTCAGTCGACCGGACGACCCGGCGACCCCTTGTCCCCTGCCCACCCTCGGGCAACTTGCCCCTCGGCACAGCCGAAGACCTTCAACCGGTACCGGCCCGTCCGAACGGCGACCCACCCCGCCCGGCAGTCGGCGGAAGATCTGATTCGGCCCGGCCCCGGTGACGGCACCGGCGAGCGAGGCCCATCCCCGCCACCCTTCGGGGCCGCCCAAGCCGTCTCGAGCGCGGACATGAACGAGGGGCCGGCCGTACGGTACGGCGCGCCTCCTTCTGCCGTTCCACGCTCCTCGTCCAGGCTCCGGTCACCGTGGCACGCCCACATCCCTCAATCGAGCAGGTCCTGACAACCTCGTGAGGACGGTCCAGTGCGGCAGCGACTCGAACGAGCCGGCGAGACCGGCCTGGACGCGGACGGATCAAGGTGGGGACCGTACTGGAAGAAAGATGACCGCCCTGCCGGAGACCCTGGCGGACCGTAGGAAGCTTTGGTGTTCACAACACCTCTGCCAGGCTCGGCGCGGAGGAACCTGCGGCCGATCCGCGCAGGGAAGCGCTGAGGGCCACCGGCCCAAGCCGCCGGTCGACCATCGGGGCGACGACCAGGCCGAACCAGGCGATCACTTGGAACCCAGACCAAGCTACGGGAACTGCGCAGTGCGGCGCCCCGAGCGCCCCTGTCCCGCACTGCTGGACGCACTCCCCGTCGGAGCGATCGACCTTGGGCGCGTTCCTGAACCGGTGCTGCGGCGGCTGCTGGATGTGTTCCGACTACGCATGCGGTACGACCGGAAGGCCGATCTCGTGGAGTGCGAAGTCACCCTCACATCCGAGATCGCGGGCACCCAGCACGACGCGGCACGTGCGGCAATCGACACCGGCGCGACGAAACGCGCGCCGGTCTACGGCGTACCCCTACTTGGTTCGAACCGGCGCGCAGTCAGACCTGTGACGTAGTGTTGCAATCTGTTTGCATCCAGGCACGACGGTCCTCGATAACATCGGGCCCACATGCGGGTTGCTTCGTATGCGGGCCCGGACTGTCCCGACGGGTGCGGTGCGACCGGCTAATCAGGGCTATTTGTTGATGGCGGGTGTGGTGGTCAGGGTAAGGCCTGTGGGTTGCAGGCAGCCGTTGAGCGCTTCGGGGTGGTGCTGGATTACCTTGAGGCGATGCTTGATCACCTGAGTGAGGTGGTCGAGGTCGGTGGCCAGGAAGTTGGCCATGGAGCGCTTGAGCAGGGACCACACATTCTCGGCGGGGTTGAGTTCGGAAGCATGGGGCGGCAGGTAGAACACCCTCAGCCAGTCGGCATGGGCGTCGATGAAGGCGCGCATGGCCGTGGCGTGGTGGATGCCGAGGTTGTCCCAGGCCAGGACGATCTTTCCGGCGGGCAGTTGCTGGTGCGCGGCCTGCAGCATGCTCTTGTACTCGTTCAGGGTGAAGGCGGCGCGTTCGCCGGTGCGGCGGTGGTAGTGGTGCAGCCGGTAGATCAGCCGGGACCGCTCACCGGGCCGGTAGCACCCCATCCCGGCCACCGACACCCGGCTGCCGTGTCGCCTGCCGTGCACCCTGACCTGCGGCCGTTGTCCCCGGCGGCTAGGTGCGTCCGGGGGCGACCTGAGCCCTTGACCGGTCTCGTCCTCGAAACAGATCCAGGCGCCCAGGTCGCCCGCGGCGCCTCCACCTGCGGCCACACCTCCTGCTTCCAGGCGATGACAGCCTGATCGTCGCGTTGGACGGCGCGGCGGCCGGGGACCTGCACCGACCAGCCGTTGCGGCGCAGCAGCAGCGACACCCCGGGCCGGGTGTAGTCGACACCGAACAACTCCTTGATCAGCGCCGCCACCCGCGCGAGCGTCCACCGCTGATCATCGCTGTAACCATGGGCGGCCGGGCCGCGGTTCAGTTCGGCCTCCAGCCGGGCGGGCTGCTCATCATCCAGCCGCGGCCGTCCGTGCGGGCCCTTGGACCGCAGCGCATCGGCCCCGCCCCGGCGCCAGGCCTGCCGCCACTTCTCCACCTGCCGTAACCCGACCCGCAACTCCGCGGCGATCTGCGCGTTCGGACGGCCCTCGGCGAAGCACTGCGCGGCCTGCATCCGCACCCGTTCACGTTTGTCGCGGCCGGCAGCGGTCGACCCACCACCCTGGGGGTATCTGGCCATGCCACCGGCCTCCGCCCCTGCACCCAACCAGTCCACTCACTCGACCGCCATAACCCATCAACCCTGGTTAGACGGTTGTCGGTGGTGAGGTGGGCGGCCTGGGATGGGTCTTCGGTGGTGAGACCGGCAGTGTACTTGTCCCGGTGGGCCAGCCTCCAGCCGTCGCGGGCTGCCTCGCGCACCTCGATGTACTCGTGCATGGTGTCCAGGTCGCTGTGCACCCAGATCGCGGTGACGTCCACGCCCTTGGCCTGGCACCGGTGGGTGAGGCGCGGGAGCCATGACGGGTTGTCCAGATCGTTGATGAATGGGGCCGCGAGGATGATCGATACCCCGCACTTGGCGATGCCGTAGGCGGTGCTCATCAGGCACCAGTACTCATGCGGGCGGACCTCGGTGCGGTAGAGGTCGGTGTGGCGGTCGTGGGGTCGCCGTTAAGGGAGACGAGTAGGCGTTCGGACAGGCGACAGGTGTGCGTACGTGAGGCGGGTCTCGCGACCGCCCGGCTTGCGGGCCGAGTTCTTCCCAGGAGCCCTGACTGTGAGGGATTGGTCTCGACAGCCGCATCCCGTTCGTCCGCGTTAGGGGCCACAGTGTCGTAGGGGAGTGTCAAACGCAGACCTGTACGGGGCGTGACTCGCCGATGCCTCCGGAGTGATGGAGTCGTGGTCAAGCCACGGTCATAATTACGGAGCGTAAACGATGTCATGGGGCGGCAGGGTTATATGGCTGGCGCCCCTCAACAGGAAGGACGGAAATGTCCGTGATCAACTCTGGCCCTCCCGTAAAGGGGCTGCACTGCAAGGAGTGCACTCATGACTCGCGACCACACCCAGTCCGACCATGAGGCGGAACCGCACACTCACGATTGTGAAGGCGCCGTCCGCTTCCTGAAGCGAGCAATCAGTCAACCGCGGGGCCTTGGCGGACCGACGATCGTACGCGGTGTTGGATGCCAACCAGACAACCGCCCCCTGTCTCGACCAGCCCCTGCTCCAGCTCGAACGCTTCCTCGCTCGCCAGCATGCAGACGGAGGCCTCGTTCATGACCACCGTGCGGGTCTCGATGAGGAGCTTGAGGCTTTCAGCCGCACCGTTTCTTCATACCTGTCACCTGGGCGCGGGCTGCGGTGAAGTCGGTGACCGGGCCGCGAGCGCGGTCAACCACTTTCACGGCAGAGGGGCGCTGCTCGCAGCCAGTGCATCGCCGCCCCGAGGCGTCATGGAACCGGCCTCGTCGGTCACGATCCAAGGAGGCGGAACGCGGGTGATGCCGTCCGCGGGCCGAGAGTTGCGGGCGAGCTGGTTCGGTAGCTCTGGGAAGGGAGCTGAGCTGTGAAGCAGATGACTCAGGAGGAGCTTCTTGCTCTCCCGACCACGGTCGGCATCGAGACCGCCGCCCGTGCCATCGGGCTTGGACGGACGCGCGCCTACGAGCTCGCCCGTCGAGGCCAGTTCCCCTGCAAAGTGATCCGTGTCGGTGTGAGCTATCGCGTCGTGACGGTTGACCTTCGTCGGCTCCTCGGTATCGAGTCGAGCTAACGAGCCGCCATTACCTCTGCACGAAGGTCCGGTTCTCCATCAGAGAACCGGACCTTCGGTGTCGAGGGTGCGGCAGTCACGAAGGGGGCGGCTTCCTCAGGAAGCCTCGTTGTCGCTTTGGACGGCGTGGATTGAGGTGGGTTTCGAGCGGTTGCGGATCTTGTCGAAGGCGTCCAGTGCGGAGTCGTCTTCGTCGGGGAGGGTGTGCAGGTATTTCTCAGTGGTGGTGATGCTGGCGTGGCCGAGACGTTCCTTGACGGCCTGGAGGTCGGCGCCGCCAGCGAGAAGCCAGGATGCGTGGGCGTGGCGGAGGTCGTGGGGGCGGAGGTGGATCCGGAGGTCGGCCGCCTGGATGGCCGGTTTCCAGACGTGGTCGCGGAACCAGGTCCGCGGGATGTGCCCGTCGGTGTTGATCGTGCGACGACGTCTTGGTGAGTCTTTGCCTGCTTCGCGTCGACGGGCGCGGTAGTCGGCGTAGATGTCCTTGCAGTGCTGGCAGCGGCACTTGCCTGCGGAGTATCCGCTGAGCGTGCCGTGTCTGTAGCGTCGCTCGGGCTCGATGTGGCCGAGGGTCTCGGGATCGAGGAGGACGCGGAGCCGTCGTGGTCGCGGGAGTTCGTCCTGGTGGAGGCGGAAGAGGAGGGAGCCGTCGTCGATGGCTTGTTCCTGGATGTATGCCTTGAGCTTGCAGGCGATCTGCTTGCTGATGCGGACGCTGCGATGCTCTTGGTCCTTCGGGTAGTCCTTCACCAGGAAGCGGCCGCCCTCGGGGTGGTGTTTCGGGTTGAGTTCGATGACGACACGCGAGACGGTGATCGTCCGCGTGGCGAAGTCGATGTCCTTCGGTCGAAGCTCCGTGAGTTCACCCCAGCGGAGGCCGGTCTCGATTTTGACTTCGACGAGCATCTTCATGCGGGCGTCGGTGAGTGACCCGTAGAGGATGTCGAACTGCTCCGGTGTGATGATGGTGCGCTTCTTCTTGGGCACCGGAGGTGTCTTGACCCCCTTGCAGGGGTGGAGGATGATGACGCGGTCGTTGAGCGCTGTGGTGAAGACGGCGCTGAGGACGGTCATGCAGTAGCGGATTGTCGGCGGGTTGACGCCTTCGCTCTGAAGATGCGTGACCCACTCGCGGACGTCGATCGGCAGGATGTCAATCATGCGCATGCTGGCGAACCACGGCATGATGTGCCGGTGGATCTCGTAGTCGTAGTTCTCTCTCGTCCGGAGTTCGATGACGTGGTTGGGAAACCAGGTGTCTTCGACGTAGCGTCTGAAGCGCTGGCGACCCTTCCCTGGGTCGGGAAGGCGCTCCAGAGATAGCTTTGCCAGAGCCTTTTGCCATGCTTTATCGGCCTGTGGCTCTGTTGCGTAGGTTCCGGCGTGCCGGATGTTCCCTCGGAGGTCTCGGTACACGGCCGCGTAGCGGACCTTGCCGTCCTTGCCGACTCGCGGGCGGGAGAATCCCATGCTGGCTCCTCAGGTGATCGTCTTTGCCACCGAGATGCCACCGAGGACCACATGGAAGATCTTGGCACACGGTGACACGAGGTGGCATTGCACCGTCTCTCACCTGGGAATTTACCCTGAAGTTGTTGAACCTCAGAGTACATTGTGTTTGGTTTATCCTGTTCGCATCGAGGGGGTCAGGGGTTCAAATCCCCTCAGCTCCACCCAGGATGAGGCCGCCCACCAGCATCAGTGCAGGTGAGCGGCCTTTTGCATGCCTGAGAGTGTCCGGCTTTAAATGGTCGTTCACAGCCGTCCGGGCCCAATACGGGCCCACACCCCAGCCACGTGGAGCTGCGACGATGCGTAACTTCGCGTAGATCCGCAGCAGGACGGCCACGCTGTGGCCTGCCCATTCGGCGACCTGCGTGGTTGGCACACCCCCGTTCAGCCACGTCGAGACGCATGCGTGGCGTAGGTCATACACACGCTTCGCAAGGGGTGAGTTCGGCTTTACCCCACGCCCGGTGATAGGTGCACGTGGGCAACTGGACGCCGCGTACGCCCAGAAGACCCGTCCCTCCGGGCCGATCCCCATCTCTTGGACGTGAGCGCGCAGGATCTTCGTCAGGACGGGCGGAGACGGCGCGATGCGGGTCCGTTCCTTGGGGACGGTGCTTGAGCCCGCGTGACTCGCGCTGACGTCCGTCATCGGTCCACGCGCCCCCGATGTCCGGGACTGCTCGGCCGAGGTGAAACTCGCCCCAATCGTCCTCGCCCGAGGCCCGGCGTGGGCCTCGTACCCTCGCTCCCAGTTCCGACCGCACCGATCGGTGAGAGGGGACGACGCAACGGCAGGGGCTCCCTCCAGGTAGTCCCGCCGTGGCGCCGTCCCTGGCCTAGGTGGCGTCAGCCGATCTCGGTCAGCAGCCACCACACTGCGACGGCAAACGCTCCCTCTATGGTGGCGACCACCAACCGGAACCCGTACGTGGCTGGGCGGCCACGGGATCAAGGCGAACCATGCCGGTCGCGTTGCCGTAGCAAGGCTTGACGTCCGCCGGGAGCCGCAGCGGCGACTGAGCGGGCGCCCTCAGAACAGGCGTCACAGGCGCGTCTGAGGGGACGGGCGCGGACCAGGGGCCAGTCCAGTGCGTCGGCGAGCGCGCCGCTGCTGAGCGGAACGGCTGCGGCGGTCAGTGCGGTAAGAGCCGCCGTGACGTCGCCGGTCAGGGCGTCGAGCCGCTGTTGCCCGGCCGGTTCGACCAGGTCCGCGCGCATCCGCTTCCGTGATGTCGAGAGTACGAGGTCGAGCCCGGACTCGAAGCCTGCGGGGGCCGTACACGGCCGGCGAAATGCGGGGGCATGCTCCCGCCGTGATGGATGAGCGGCTTCACTGCTCCAGGTCCTCCGATCCGGGCGATGAAGGCGGACGGTCATACCCCAGCCGAAACGTCCACCAGGTCCCGTACCGCAGCGTTACCTCCCCGCTCCCCGCAGCCCCGGAAGTCGCCCTGGGCACCGTTGAAACACAGGCGGAGTAATGATTCAGTAAAGGTGTTGTCATCTCTGAGAAAGGGACCTCCGATGCGCCGGATCAGCCCCGTCGTCGCTGCGGCTTTCGCAGCTCTCGTGGTGTTATCGCTTCCCAGAGGTCCGGCGCGGGCCGCAGAAGGCTGGACCGCCTGGCCGGCGACCGGTGCGAACGGTCCGGTGAGCAGCTTCAGCGACACCGACGCCTGGGCCCTCAGCGGCGACCGCGACTTCGCGCACTGGGACGGCCGGGACTGGCACACCTTCCCGGCGCCGGAAGGCGCCAGCAAAATAGAAGCGATGACCGCCGTCGGGCCGTCCGACGTATGGGCGGTCGGCCGGCGAGGCGCTCCCCCTGCCGGGAAGAACTTCGTCACGCGAATCCAGCACTGGGACGGCGTGAGCTGGAGCATCATCCCCAGCCCGGATATTCGGGGCCGGTACGCGGCCCTCTGGGGCGTGGCGGCGTTCGCGCCGGACGACGCGTGGGCGGTCGGCTGCGACGGACACGCCGCCCTGGTCGAGCACTGGGACGGCGAAAGCTGGAGCCGCGTCACCGTGCCCGTCCCCGGCGCCGGGATCCATTCCCTGCTGAACGCGATCAGCGGGCGGTCGTCGCGTGACATCTGGGCGATCGGCACGTACGAGAACCCCACGCCGACCCCGAACTCGCTGTTCGCGTTGCACTACGACGGGGTGGCGTGGCGCGCCGTACCCATGGACCAGGTCGCGGACCACACCGACGGCCTCTACGCGTCGCCCTGGTCAGTGGTCGCCGTCGGCGCGAACGATGCCTGGATGGTCGGCTACACGATCGGCACCGGACAGCGGGGAGGCACGCTGACCGAGCACTGGGACGGGGAGCGGTGGCGGATCGTCCCCAGCCCGTTCGACGACCCCTCGTCCACGCCGACCTCCTCCGGTTCGCTGTTCAAGGTCACGGCGCGCGCGCCGAACGACGTCTGGGCGGGCGGCTCCACCTACACGGTCGACGACGACCATCCCACGGGACGCAACGGCGCGCTGCTGCTGCACTGGGACGGTGTCCGCTGGACCCAGGACACCACCGCGCCGACCACCGGCGACCGCAACGGCATCTCGGGGATCTCCACCACCCTCGGCGGTCACGTCATCTGGGCCACCAACCGCGGCGACCCGGAGCTCCTCCGACATTCCTAGCGCTCACCAGAACGGTGCCGCCACACGGGCGCGACGGGCGGCATCCGTGCGCTGGAGTCGCGTCTCGACCAGCGGGCAGATCCTCGAACGCCAACTCGACGCGCTCACCGCCGCCGGATGCCGCCGGGTCTTCGCCGACACCAAGTCCGGCACGCCCGCCCAGCGGTCTGAACTGAAGGCCCGGGAGCGGCGACACCCCGGTCGTGCCGTCCCTGGACCGCTACGGCCGCTCCGTCCACGACCTCATCACCATGGTCGCCGCGAGATCGGGTTCACCAGCCCGCACGCCCATGCGGGCGGCTGGCCCTCTATGTCTTCGCCGGCCTGGCCGAGTTCGTCCGCGAACTCATCGTCGCCGGCACTCGCGAGGGCCTGGCCGCCGCCCGCGCCACCGTAGTGAAGGAGGGCACCACCGCATGACCCCCCGGCACCGGCCCTGCTCCGGACGCCCCCCGCTCGGACGGGCTGGGCGCCGGCTCCGGACGCCTGGAGGCTCGGGGACGTCTGGGAGTTCACCGAACGCTGGCCGGGCCGCGCCCGCAAGCTGGTTCCGGACGCCCGCCTTCGCCCGAGATCATCGAACCTCGTCGCTAGCGGTGCCGCTAGTGAGGTCACCGTAGCTGAAGACCGGGCAGCCGAGCAGCTCTGATAGAACCGCTCGCTGTCTGGCGGTCAACTCGTTGGCGAAGACCACCGCCCTTGTGTGCGTCTCGACCCGCACGGCAGCTATCTCACGCACCTTGCCTGTGCTCATCAGAGTCCGTGACGAATAGGGCCGGTCCATGTTCGCTCTGCCCCCAGGCGCATGGCCCTTCTTGCCGCCTGAGACCCCTCGTCGCTGTACGAACTGCGCCATGACACGACCACCCAACCGCTCAATCTCGCCCACCAGAACGCTCATGGTCTCGGCATAGTCCTTCTGCTTTGCCGAAAAGAGCCCGGCGACAAGAACGCCGCTTCCGCTGACGACGTCCTGTGGGCATCTTGGCGTCCGGCTGGAAGAGTGAGCAGACCAGGGCCGCGACGACGACCGCTTGCCCGGCAGCGAGTGTCGCCGTACGTACCTCATGAACCGACAGAGTAGACATGCCGACCGTACGCGCCAAACGCTTTGTCAGCAGTCCAGAAGCATGCCGCTGCCCGTTTGCGGACGACCTGCGCGCCCAGGTCTGAGATCGGTAGACCGGCGTCCGTCTGTTTTTCGGAAGTGACAATCACCCTGCCGCCCTATTGACCAAGGTTGGACGGTGCCCGCACGTGCGCCTGTGGTGTCGGTCGTCTACCGCCGGCGTCGTCAGTCTTGGCGGCGCTGATCTGGTACTACTCTGCGTCTTCCTCGGCGTTCAGAGTCATTGGGCGGGTTTTGAGGTGTTGCGTTGCTGGTTGTGGCAGCCTCGATTGGTGGGGCCTTCGCCTGCCTGTAGGGTGCACCCGGCTCACGGGGGCTGGGAAGCGTCCGTTTCGGGGCTCGTTCAGCTCCAGACTCTCCCGTCACGCTCTCTTGACACCAACTCGCCGAGTACGACCTTGTGCCTGATCAGCCGTCGGCGCCTGCGGTAGGGGATGACGACTTCCACGGTTTGACCTTCGGCGTGTTCGACCGTGGCCGTCACGATGGGCTCGACCTGGTCTTTGCCTACGAGCTGGGCTGACGCGGCAACAGCCACACATCTGTACTTGGCCGAATC
Source organism: Actinomadura terrae (assembly GCF_022751215.1). GTDB lineage: Bacteria > Actinomycetota > Actinomycetes > Streptosporangiales > Streptosporangiaceae > Spirillospora > Spirillospora terrae. The sequence continues at coordinate 264,514 of NZ_JAICDG010000001.1, forward strand.
CTGCCGAAGCTCCTCCCACTTCAACTCGATCGCCGTCGCGACCTCGAACGTGTCCTCATGACCAACCGTCACCTGGCGCTTGCCCTGAGAGTCGATGGTTGCGCTCACCGGTGGTATCGGCTCGCAGCAGGCCAACAGGATTTCTGCGGCTTGGAGAGCGAGACCGAGAGTTGTGTCCAGTTCCATGCGAGCGGTTTGTGAGGTCGAGGGTGGCCACAATGACATAGGCAGACAGTACGGCATTGCGCCAGTTGCAGACGCACTGGCTGCTGAAGTTCTCTTGTCCGGAGTTCGAATACACCCACATGCCACGCTGCGCTGGGTCACCGGGGGGTCTAGCGGATGCGTTCTAGGGCGAGGGGTGGTCTTTGCAGAGGGCTGTTTGGACGGCGTTCTGTACGTCGTGGTCTTGGGCGTCGGACTCGCCTGGGTAGAGGTTCACCATTATCGTCGCCTGCCTGCCGTTGGCCGTGGCGCCGCCGAGGGTCTGGAATCCCGGGATGCCGCCGTCGTGCCACCAGTACAGGCCGCCGCAGGGCAGGGGGGTGCTCTCCAGGCCGAGGCCGTAGGCGCTGCCGTCGGGGTCGCCGGTCGGCCGGGTCCTCATCATCTCCCGTAGTTGGGACGGGCCCAGGAGTCTGCCGCCTATGAGGGCGGCGAAGAAGCGGTTGAGGTCGGCGCCGCTGGAGATCATCGCGCCGGCCGGACCGGCGACCGAGGGGTTGAGGGCGGTGATGTCCAGCAGCGGCGCGTCCCCGCTTGGTCGTGCGTACCCGCGCGGGTGCGGTCCGGGGATCGCCGGGCCGTCGCCCGGCACGGACGTCTGGCGCAGCCCGAGCGGCTTGACGATGCGCCGGTGGATCTCGCGACCGTAGGGGTGGCCAGTCACCTTCTCGATGAGCATTCCGGCCAGCAGGTAGCCCGTGTTGGAGTAGCGGTAGGCGGTGCCCGGCTTCTTGGACGTGGCGGGGTGGGCGAGCGCCAGGTTCACCAGGTCGCGGGTGTCGTGGTGGGTCAGCGGATTCCTCAGGACCTCCTGCCGGTCGAGGAAGCCGAGGTAGTCGGGGATGCCGCTGGTGTGCTGGAGCAGCTGGCGGACGGTGATCACCCGCCCGTCACCCCCGGGGCCGCGGACGGTGCCGGGCAGGTAGCGCTCCACCGGCGCGTCCAGGACGACGCGGCGCTCGCGCACCAGCTGGAGCACGGTCGTGGCCACGAACGGTTTGGTCATGCTGCCGATCCGGAAGGTGCTGTCGCCGCGCACCGGGGTGCGGCTCTTCACGTCCGCGACGCCGCTGGTGAGCACCGTGTCGCCGGGCCGGTCATGGACGCGGAGCAGCGCTCCCGGGCCGCCGTCGACCGTGGTCAGCCGCCGCATGATCGCGCGGAGCCCGTCGGGGGACGCGGACGATCCGGTTGGGAGCATGGTCGTAACGGCCGCCGTCAGGGCCAGTACGCCGCTCAGCGCGCGGTGGTGTTCGATCATGTGTGTGCGCTCCTTGGTCGTTCAGAGGTCAGGCCGCGTCGGTGGGGCGGCGCGCGATCAGGACGAGTTCGGTGGCCTGACCCTGGCCGCGTCCGGGGGCGGCCGTGTCGAAGACCTCCCAGCCGTTCCGGCCGAGCTTGTTGAGCTCGTTCTCGACCTCCTGGTAGTTCGGCTGTTTCTTGCGGAACTCGCTGATCTGGTACGTCAGTATTTTGTACTCCCATTTCATCATGACACGAACGTATCATTGAGATATGAGAGCGACCTGGGAGAGCAGGCAATTTCATCACACTTTGTACAGGCCCTTTCCAAGGCGTGGTGTGACGAAATGAGCGGCGTATGCGCTATGTGCGGCACGGCGTTGCAGGCACGAGGGCGCGGGCGTCCCCGGGTGTACTGCTCGCGCAGCTGCCAGGCGCGGGCCTACCGCCGCCGCGCCGCTCCTCCGGCGCCGGGACCGGCGGCACCGCATCCGCGGCGGCGGCAGATCGCCGAAGCGGTCTGGCGGATCGCCGCCGAGCACGGGCTCCATGCGGCGAGCATCCGGGAGGTGGCGGCCGAGGCCGGTGTCTCCCCGCGTTCTGTGCAGTACCACTTCCGCAGCAAGCACGAACTGCTCGTCGCCGCGCTGCGCCTGCTCCACCAGGACAACGAGCGTCGCGCCCGCCTCCGGATCACCGCCGACCCGGGCGATCCGGGCGCACTGCTCCGCTCGATCATCGACGAGCTCCTGCCGCTGGACGCCCAGCGGCGCGCCACCCTGCGCGTGCTCGCCGCCTACTACGCGCGGAGCCTCACCGACCCCGCGCTGGCGGCGGTGTTCCTCCACGACCAGCACCCGTTGGAGGAGCTCGTCGCCGCCGTCATCGCGCAGGCCCAGCGGACCGGAGCGGCCCCACCAGCGCTGGACCCCGACGCGGAGGCGGACATCCTGGTCTCCGCCGCCGTGTCCCTCGGCGGGGACGTTCTGCACGGCGGACGCACGCTCGCCGCCGTGCGCCGCACCCTCGACTACCACCTCGGCAGACTGCTGCCCCCGTCCGCGAAGGCCGATCCGCCGGGCCCAGCGGGCGGGTAGGCCACTCTGAAATCTCACTGACGAAACGGAATGGAGCGTCCTATGACGGAGATCTCGTCGCAGGGTTACGGCCCTGACCATGGGTCGGAATTCGGCTACGGCCTGCACCACGTGCAGATCGCGATCCCGCCCGGCAGCGAGGACGACTGCCGTGCCTTCTACGTCGGGGCGCTCGGCATGCTGGAGATCCAGAAGCCGCCGGTGCTCGCGGCCCGTGGCGGGTTGTGGGTCCGCGCGGACGGCCTGGAAATCCACCTGGGCGTGGAGGAGGACTTCAGGCCTGCCCGGAAGGCGCATCCGGGTATTCGGGTGGCCGATCTGGACGCCCTGGAAAGGCGGCTGACCGCACACGGTATCGCCGTCACCTGGGACGACAACTTTCCTGGGCATCGCCGCTTCTACGTGGCCGACAACCTGGGCAACCGCCTCGAATTCCTGCAACGCGACGGCACGACGCCGTAGCCGGAGGAGTTCACTCGCCGGTCGTCGATATGTCCAGGGCGGACAGGAAGGCCGTGGCGGCGGGGGACGGCTGGGAGCGGCTCCAGACCACGTGTTCAATGCGGGCGGGCGCGTCGCGCAGGCGGACGACGCGCAGGTCGGGCAGTTCCGGAACGAACGCGGACGGCAGCATGCCGATTCCCAGGCCCTGCCTGATCAGGCGGGCCATGAGGGCGGCGGCCGTCACCTCGAAGGCGACCTCGCGTTGTATTCCGGCCGCCGCGAATGCCGCGTCGGAGTGGGCGCGTCCCGCGGTGCCCGCCGGGAAGTCGACGAAGGTCTCCTCTGTCAGTCGGTGCACGTCGACGTCTTCCTTGTCCGCCAATGGATGGTCGGGGGCGACCACGGCGACCAGGTCGTCGCGGGCGAGTTCCCGCCCGTGGACGCCCTTGGGGCGCACACCCAAGGGGAGGCCCAGAAAGGCGACGTCCAGAGTGCCCTGTTGAATCCGCTCGACCAGTTCTTCGCTGGGGCTTGTCCGGAGGCTGATCCGCACTTCCCGGTGGCGCAGGCGGAACCTTTTCAGCACGGCCGGGAGGTCGATCGCGGCGACCGTGGAAATGGCGCCGATGGCGAGCCGTCCCCGGATCTCCCCGGCGGTGGCCGCGACCTCGGCGCGGGCGCGTTCGGCGGCCTCCAGGGCCTGGCGGGCGGCGGGCAGGAACGCCTCGCCCGCCGGGGTCAGCCGGACGCGGCGGCTCGTCCGGTCGAAGAGTCGGGCGCCGAGCTCGCGCTCCAGCCGGGCGATCTGGTGGCTCAGCGCCGACTGGACGACCAGGCAGCGCTCGGCGGCGCGGGTGAAGTTGCTCGTCTCCGCGACGGCGACAACGTAGCGCATCTGCTGGAGCTCCATGGATCAATCGTGATGCACGATCGATCCGATGAAAAACATGTGTTGGACTCATTGATCGCCCATCGCCGAAGGTGGGCGCATGACGAGACCTCGACCGGACGGCGCCGCACCGCGCGGGCTGATCCTGCTCATGTCGGTGGCGACCGGGCTGGCGGTCGCGGGCAACTACTTCACGCAGCCGCTGCTCGACCTGATCGGGCGCGAACTCGGGCTCAGCCCCGCGCTGGCGGCGCTGACGGTGACGGCGGCCCAGGGCGGCTACGCGCTGGGCCTGATCCTGCTGGTGCCGCTCGGTGATCTGGTGGAGCGGCGGCGGCTCGCCGTCTCGCTCTACGCGGCGACCGCGCTGTTCCTGCTGGTGTCGGCCGCCGCGCCGGGCGGCACGGTGCTGATGGTCGGGACGGCCCTGACCGCGCTGACCTCGGTGGGGGCGCAGGTGCTGGTGCCGTTCGCGGTGACGCTGGCGGCCCCGGCCGAGCGCGGCCGGGTGGTCGGAACGGTGATGACCGGGCTGCTGCTCGGCGCGCTGCTGGCGCGGACGGCGGCGGGCGCGCTGGCGGAGGTCGGCGGCTGGCGGACGGTCTACTGGGTGAACGCGGCCCTGATGGCGGGGACGGCCGTGCTGCTGCGGATCCACCTGCCCCGGCTCGGCGGCGACGGGCGCCGCCTGTCCTACCCGGGCCTGCTCCGTTCGACGGTGCTGATGCTGCGGGACGAGCCGCTCCTGCGCTGGCGGTCGGGCATCGCCGCCCTGAGCATGGCCGCGTTCAGTGTGCTGTGGACGGCGCTGACGTTCCTGCTGGTGCGCTCGCCCTACGGCTGGTCGGAGTCGACGATCGGGCTGTTCGGCCTGGTCGGCGCCGCGGGAGCGCTGACCGCCTCGCTGACGGGACGACTGGCCGACCGCGGCCACGCGCAGCTGCTGACCGCCGCCGGAGCCGTCGCGCTCGCCGCGTCCTGGATCGCGCTCGCCGCCGGGTCGACCTCGCTGGTCTGGCTGCTCGTCGGCGTCATCGTGTTGGACCTGGCGCACAAGATGGTGCTCAACGGCAACCAGCACGTCGTTTACGCGCTCCGGCCCGAGGCCCGCAACAGGATCAACTCCGCGTTCATGACGTCCTTCTTCGCCGGTGGCGCGGCGGGTTCCGCGCTGACCTCGGTGGTCTGGGTCCGGGGCGGCTGGACGGGGGTCTGCGTCCTGGGCGCCGTCCTCTCGGTCGGGACGTTCGTGCTCTGGGGCCTGGAGCGCATTTCGATGAACAAGGAGAACGAGAATGTCACGCACCGTTTTGATAACCGGCGCGACCGGAACCGTGTCCAGCGCTCTAATGGAGTCCCTGAAAGGGAGGAACATCCGAGCCCTCGTCCGTGACAGGTCGAAAGCGGAGCGCATTCGCGAACGGGGTGTGGAGGCGGTCGTCGGTGACCTCGGTGACGCCGGATCGCTGCCCGCCGCTTTCGAGGGCGTCCACGACGTGTGGCTGCTCACCCCGAACGGCCCGCGCGCGCCGGAGCACAACATGAACGCGGTGTGGGCCGCGCGCGAAGCGGGAGTGGAGCGCATTGTGCGGCTTTCCGTCGTCGGCGCGGCGCACGACGCGCCGAACCGGAGCGGCAGGCTGCACGCGCTGTCCGACCGGGAGACCGAACGGTGCGGCATCCGCTGGACGATCCTGCGCCCGCACTGGTTCATGCAGAACCTGCTGAACGAGGCGGGCGACATCGCCGCCACCGGGACGTTCTCGCTGAACATGGCCTCGGCGCGCATCGGCATGATCGACGCGCGCGACATCGCCGACTGCGCCGCCCGCGTCCTGCTCGACGACCCCGACCGCCACCACGGCGCGACCTACACGCTCACCGGCCCGCGCTCGCTGGCGTTCGCGGAAGTCGCGCGGGAACTGAGCGAGGCGCTCGGCCGATCCGTCGCGTATCTGCCGGTCGGCGACGACGCGAAGCGTAAGGCGCTGCTCGGCTATGGCGTCCCGGAATGGATCGTCCACATGCTGGAGGATTACGCACGGGCTTATGCGTCCGGATGGGGCGACCTCACCACCGGCACGGTCGCCGAGCTTCTCGGACGCCCCCCGCGCGACATCGCCGACTTCGTCCGCGACCACGCCTCGGCGTTCGCCCCGGTCGCCGGCTGACACCGGCGGCCGGGGCTCCTCAGAGGGTCAGACCCCGAACGCGGCGGGGTAGCGGATCGTCCCGGACGGGACGGGTCGGTCGGGGTCGAGGGCCAGCGCCATCATGTACTGGTCCTCGACCTCGAACGGCGGGCGGATGGAGTGCCGCGAGGCCGGGGTGAAGCCGAACCTCGGGTAGTACTCGGCGTGGCCGAGGACGAGCGCGAGGTTCTCGCCCCGCTCGCGGGCGGCGTCGAGCGCCGCGCGGATCGCGGCGGAACCGGCGCCGTGCCGCTGGAACTCGGGCCGCACGGCGCACGGGCCGAGCGTGAGCGCCGGGACACCGTCGACGTGGCAGCGCGTGAGCAGCGCGAACCCGGCGATGGTGCCGTCGAGCGTCTCGGTGACCAAGGACAGGCCGGGGATCCAGGCGCCCTCGTCGGCGCGCAGGGCCTCGACCAGGTCGGCCTCGTGCGAGGTGGGGAAGGCCGCGAGGTTGACGGCGCGGATCTCGGTGAGATCGGCGGGCGTCTCGGCGCGGGCGATCCAGGAATTGATCATGACGGTGATGCGGTCCGTTTCTGTGTTCGGCTGGGACGCGACGTCACGGGCCACCGGAAGGAAGAATCCTCAAGGAGGTCACTGCCGTGCCGTGAGCGCCACGCTCACCAGTGGGTCAGGCCGAAGCCCGGGAAGTGGGGACTGTCCGGATGCTGCCGAGGGCAGCACGCATCACCGCGACCACCGAACCCCACCTCCGATCCGCTTGGAACCGACACCGAACGATCGACATGGTAGCAACCAACGGCGCGTGGCCCGACCGGAGGGATCTCCGATCGGGCCACGCGCCCTGATCCGGGGTCAGGCGAACTGGCCGGGGCGACGGCCTTCGCCCGCCGGGCCCCGGTAGGCCTGGGCGATGTCGAGCCAGTGGTCGGCCTCGGCGCCCACCGCGACGATGTCGAGGTCGTCGCGGTGGCGGCGGCGGGTGACCAGCAGGCAGAAGTCCTCGGCGGGGCCGGAGACGCGCTGCTCGGCGTCCGCCGGGCCGTAGGCGTGCACCGCGCCGGACGGGGCGGTGATCTCGAAGCGGAACGGCGTGTCGGGCTGGGTCTCGCCGCGCGCCTGGTAGCCGAACTCCTGCACGAGGATCGCGAACACGACGATGTGCATCAGCCGGTCGGTCGCCTCGCGGCGGATACCGACGGCGTCGGCGATGTCCTGGCCGTGGGCGAACAGCTCCATCATCCCCGCCGCCGCGAGCACGGCCGCCGGGATCGGCCGGACGAGCCAGGGCACCAGCTTGTCGCCCGGGAGCGCCGCCAGGGCCTTCTCCGTCGTCGCGCGCTGGGCGCGGAAGGCGGCGAGCATGTCGCCGGGCTCGCCGGTGTGCTGCTTCACGGCGGCGTTGACGGCGCCCTGGAAGTCCTTCGAGGCGGCCTCGGTGACCGCCTTGAACGCGTCCGGGTCGGACGCGGCCATGCCCGCGAGGCCGTAGACGAAGGTCAGGTGGGCGAGCTGGTCGGAGACCGTCCAGCCGGGGGCCGGGGTGGGGGTCTTCCACTGGCCGGGATCGAGGTCCGTCACCATCTGGTCGAGGGCGTCGCCCTCGGCGATCAGGGCGGTGACCACTGGGTCGGTCATGTCTGTGTTCCTCTCTCAGCTGATGGTCCGGCCGCGTGGACGCGCGCACCGGCGGCGCGGGCGGCGGTGAAGGACGCCCACGCGGCGAGGCCGACGAGCGTCCCGTCATCGGGGCGGACGGCGCGGAACGCCGCCACGTCGCGCGCGCCCACCTGGTGCGAGGCGAACGCCGTGAGCAGGGCGAGCCGCCCGGCGGGACGGTCGACGGGATGCAGCGCGGCGGTCGCCTCCTCGGCCCATCCCTTGGACAGGCCCTTCGGTGAGCCGTCCCAGGCGGCGACCTCCGCGCGCACGAGGTCGCGGACCGGGGGCGGCACCGCCGCGCCCGCCCGCGCGAACGCCGCCGCCGCGCGCGCGAACGCCTCCGCCACGTGCGGGGTGCGCGCGGCCCAGGCGAGATCGTTCGGCAGCGGCGCGGCGGGCAGCAGCGCCGCCGAGGTGCCGGGCGAGCGGACGCGCCGCCGCGTCATCCGGCCGAGCAGCCGCATCATCGGGTCCCGCGCGGCGCCCGGGACGGACGGGGGCAGCGGCGAGTCGTCCAGGAACACGTTGACCATGCGGTTCAGGTACTCGAACGTGACCAGCACACCGATGTACTCGGGGGCGTGGTCGTCCGGGAACGGCGACTCGCCCGCCCCGCCGCGCTGCACCCAGCCGGTGAGCGGCGTCGCCGCCGGGGCCGCCGCGCCGTGCACCGCCACGCAGTACGGGCAGGTGTTGCGGCGGGAGACCTCGGCGGCGACGGCCTCCTTGGCCGCCCGCCCGGCGAGGCCCGGCACGACGAGGCTCTCGCGCAGGATCGTCCAGGACGCGGCGAGCGCGTCCGGCAGCGGCGAGTGCAGCGCGACCGGCGGGGCGAGCATGCCGAAGTCGCGCTCGACCTGCCCGTACACGGCGGCGACCAGCCCGGTCGCCGCGCCGGGCGCGACCGGGCTGACATGCTCGACCCGGGCCAGCGCGCGGCGCAGCGGGCGGCTGATCGGCTGCCGCAGCGCGTCCACCGCTACTCCCGCACGAGGTCGCGGACCAGCGGCAGGACGGCGTCGCGGGCGGCCTTGTCGCCGTCCGGCGCCGGCGCCCCGTAGCCGACGTCGACGCCGCGGTCGCGCAGCGCGCGGACGATGCCGGGGATCGACCGCTCGGCGAGCGCGGCGATCGTGAGCGCCGGGTTCACGGTGAGCGCGCCCGGCACCGCCGACCCGTCGGTCACGAACACGCCCGGGTGGCCGCGCAGCTCGTGCCGGTCGTCCAGCGCGGACGTGCCGGGGTCGTCGCCGATCCGGCAGGACGCGAGCGGGTGCACGGTGTAGGCGCCGACGAGGTCGTTCGTCCACGGCAGGACGGTGGCGAGCCCGTCCTTCTCCATGACCCGCTTGGCCTCGGCGTCGGAGATCTCCCAGCCGTGCAGCGTGTTCGCGGTCGGGACGTAGCCGAGGTTGCCGCGGCCGAGCATCTGCTGGGAGATCCGGGCGGCGTTGCCCGTCGCGGGCGGCGGGCCGAACACGCCCTCGTTGTCGTCCTCGCTCATCGTGAAGATCGTCAGCCAGGACTGCCAGCGGCGGAGCATCTCCTTCTTCTCCGGCCCGAACCACGCCTTCCCGTCGGCGGTGGGCGTCTGCGCGAGGATCGTGCCGAGCCCCGGCGGGAAGTAGAGCTGCTCCAGCGAGAAGCGGTCGTACTCCGGCAGTGACCCGTCGAGGTTGTCCCAGCTCGCGACGCAGGGGCCCTTGCCGATCTGGGACGCGGCGTACGCCGAGCCGTCCGGCCGCGACAGCCCGAGCAGCTCCGCGACCTTGTCCTCGTTCAGCACCGCCGTGTTCAGCCGCTCGCCGTTGCCGGAGAAGTAGCGGCCGACCGCGTGCGGCATCGTGCCGAGGTGCGGCTCGGAGCGCTGGAGGATCACGGGGGTGGCGCCCGCCCCGGCCGCGATCACGACGATCTTGGCCTCCAGCGTGCCGGAGCCCGCGACGACCCGGTAGTCCTCGTCGTCGACGACGTTGTAGTGCACCTGGTAGCCGCCGTCGTCCGTCCGCGAGAGGTACTGCACCTCGTGCAGCGGGCGGATCTGCGCGCCGTGCGCGACGGCGGCGGGAAGGTAGTTCAGCAGCAGCGACCGCTTGGCGTCGAACCGGCAGCCCGACATCATCCAGTTGCAGTTGGTGCACAGGTTGTTGTCGATAGCGGTCGGCGCCGGGTTGGCGGTACGGCCCGCGTGGTTGCACGCGGCGGCGAACACGCCACCGGAGTAGGTGACCACGTCCCAGCCCTGCCGCTGGACGGGCAGCGCCTCGGCGACCCGGTCGTACCAGGGCTCCAGCGTGTCGCGGCTGATCGCGGCGGGCCACATCCGGCGGCCGATCGAGCCCTGGCGGTCGAACACGAACCGGGGCGCGCGCGGCATCGTCGCGAAGTACACGACGCTGCCGCCGCCGACGCAGTTGCCGCCGAGCAGGCTCATCCCGTCGCCGACGACGAAGTCGAACACGCGCGTGTAGGACGAGCCGAGCAGGAAGTCGTGCTCGAACTCGTCGGTCTTCACCCAGGGGCCGCGCTCCAGCACGACGACCTTCGCCCCGCCCGCGGCGAGGTGGTAGGCGGCGATCGCGCCGCCGAATCCGCTGCCGATGACGATGACGTCGGCGCGCTCGGGGCTGCTCATGACGGGCTCCCTGTCGAGGTCGTGTCGGGGTGGATCGGGGCCAGCTCGCGGCCGTAGGAGAACGCGTCGAACCGCCACAGGCCGTCCGCGTCGGGCGGCATGAAGCCCATGGCCGTGAGCCCGGGGTGGCCCGCCGCGAGCGCGTCGGTCGTGTGCATGTGCGCGGCGGTGTCGTAGGCCATGTTGCAGAACAGGGCGAGCAGCACCCAGAAGTCCTTCTCCGGGTGGCCGGGCGTCGTCAGCGTCCGCACCAGCGCGGCCCGGTCGGCGTAGGAGAGCGCGACGAACGGCGGCAGCGCGCCGTCGAGGTCCAGGCCCCGCTCGCGGGCGTACCCGAGGGCGTGCTCGTTGACGCCCTGCGCGTAGCCGTCCAGCGCCTCGGAGATGCCGGGCGCGAACATGCCGAGCAGCTCCATCGCCCCCGCCTGGACGGCGCCGGGCCCGGGGGCCGCGCCCGCGATGGCGACGTCGTCCGGGCCGCGCTTCTCACCCGGGACGATCGTGTCGGCGAACGCCTCCAGGGTCAGGGTCGTGGTGTCGTCGCCGTCCGGTGCGGCGTCATCGGTCATGTTCCGTCCCTTTCACGAGAACGGGGGTGAAAATGAGGTCCCGGCATGCGCCGCCGGGACCCCCTGGGAAACGCGGTGACTCGTGCTTCCAGGCTTGCGCCGCCGGGCGGCGGCGCGCATCTCTCCGATTGCCATGGGGTTTTTCTCCGCGGCGCCCGGAGCGCACTCCGAAAGATGCGCTCCGGCCGCTTCGGGGCGACCGTGGACGCACCGGCGGTGTGCCGGTGGGAGAACGAGGGAGGGGACCTCCATGCCGACCGTCCTCGGCTCGCTGCGCAGGCTCGTGCTGACCCCGGAACTGGCCGACGTGGGCTTCGCGAAAAGGAAGTTCCCGGTCACGCCGTCCCCCGTCACCGAACGGCTGGAGGCGGTGCCGCAGGCGGTCGTCAGCGGTTTCGAATGGGGAATCGACGCGCGCAGCCAATGGGAGGTCGAACGCAAACTCGCCATGGTCGAGCCGGAACTGCGCGGCTTCGCCTACGAGGGCGCGACGATGGCGTTCACCGTCCTGGACGCGATGGGACGGCGCGGCACCCGCACCCGCGACCTGCTCATGGGCCCCGGGCAGCCGCACATCTTCCTCGCCTACATCGGGATCGGGTTCGCGATGGCGCGGCTGCCCCGGCCGCTGTGGAAGAAGGTGCTGCCCGACCTCACCGGCTCCCCGTACTACCCGACGATGAGCTGGCTCGCCGTGGACGGCTACGGCTTCGACAAGGCCTACTTCGACACGCCCCGCCACATCGGACGGCAGGAGCCGCTCAAGCCCTACCCCTGGCAGGGCGCCCCCGACTACTTCCCGCGTGCCGTCGACCAGGGCATCGGCCGCGCGCTGTGGTTCGTGCACGGCGCGCGTCCCGAGGGCGTCGTTTCCGCCGTCGAGGCGTTCGCCGAGCGGCGCCGTCCCGACCTGTGGAGCGGGGTCGGGCTCGCGGCGACGTTCGCGGGCGGCTGCGACCACGAGGGGCTGGCGGCGCTGCGCGCGGCCGCCGGGACGAACGCGCCCCACCTCGCGCAGGGCGCCGTGTTCGCCGCGAAGGCCCGCGACTACTCGGGCTACCTGCCCGAGCACAGCCGGGCGACGCTGGCCGCGCTGACCGACCTGTCCGGCGCCGCGGCCGTCCGGCTCGCCGACGACACCGGCGCCGACGCCGCCGCGCCCGGCCCGCTGCCCGCCTACGAACTGTGGCGCGCCGCCGTCCGCCGCCATTTCGCCGAGACCCGCGACCGCCCGGCCGCATAGGCAGACCAGCCGTCATCCGAAACCCGGGAATTCGCGTTCCAAAATGGAGCCGATCCCGGGTTACGGGCATGCGAAAAAGCGTCGCCAACAAAGCAACCGGGAAGTAAGTCCATGGCATAACACTGCCTAGACTTTCGCTGAGTCGGCAGGCCGCGCCCCGCGCGTGCCGAGCAATTGTGAGCGGAAACTCATGGAGCGAAGTATGCGCGACCGTCCACGCAACCTTTCGAGGGGGAGCGATGTCCAATTCGCATGAGCGCGTCCGAAGATCTGTCCCGGCGGCCCTGGCCGTGGTGCTGGCGCTGTCGCTGTTCTTCGTCGCGCGGATACCGGGGTCGTCGGGATCGGAGCTGTCCACCGTCGCGGCGCCCTACAAGTTCACTGAGATGCCGCTCGCGATGCCGCCCGGGTACCGCCCGACGCAGACGATCCGGCAGGTCAACCCCGCCTACTACCACATCCGCTCCTGGATCTCCTCGGTCGGCGCGGGCGTCGCGACCGCCGACCTCACCGGCCACGGCAGGGACGACGGGATGTGCCTCGTCGACCCGCGCACCGACGCCGTCGTCGTGACCTACGCGCCGACCGCCCCCGCGGCCGACCGGTTCACGCCGTTCGCGCTGAACCCCGCGCCGCTGCCGATGGACAACCGGATGGCGCCGATGGGCTGCACCCCCGGCGACTTCAACACCGACGGGCGCGCCGACCTGCTCGTCCACTTCTGGGGCCGGACGCCCATCCTCTTCCTCGCCAAGTCGGACGCGAAGGCCCTGTCGCCGACCGCCTACCAGCCGGTCGAACTCCTGCCCGGGGTCTCCACGACCGGCCGCTACACCGGGCCGCGCTGGAACACCGACGCGCTCGACGTCGGGACGCTCGACGGCACCGGCCACCCCGACATCTTCATCTCCAACTACTTCCCCGACTCCGACGTCCTCGACCCCAAGGGCCAGCCGAACGTGGTGATGCCCAGCTCGTTCTCGAACGCCACGAACGGCGGCGGCACCCACGTGTTCCGCTGGACGGGCGGCACGTCCGGCCCGCGCCCCTCGGCCGCCTACGAGGAGCAGGCCGACGCCGTCCCCTACAAGCAGGCCACCGGCTGGACCCTCGCGATCTCCAGCGCCGACCTGACCGGCGACGGCAAGCCCGAGGTGTACGTCGCCAACGACTTCGGTAAGGACCGGATCTTCTACAACGTCTCCACGCCGGGGCACATCAAGTTCAAGACCGTCACCGGCGAGCGCTCGGCGATCACGCCGAAGTCGTTCGCGATCGGCCACGACTCCAACAAGGGCATGGGCGTCGACTTCGGCGACCTCCAGGGCAAGGGCCGCTTCGACCTCGCGGTCAGCAACATCACCGCCGCGTGGGGCCTTGAGGAGAGCAACTTCGTGTTCCTCAACAAGGCCAGGAGCGAGGCGGAGATGGCGGCCAAGATGGCCGACGGCCACGCCCCGTTCGAGCAGCGCGCCCAGAACCTCGGCCTCGCCTGGACGGGCTGGTGCTGGGACGTGAAGATGGGCGACTTCAGCAACAGCGGGCGCCTGGACGTCGTCCAGGCCGACGGCTTCGTCAAGGGCGACATCCAGCGCTGGCCGTGGCTCCAGGAAATGGCCATGAACAACGACTCGGTGTTCAGCAATCCGAAGCTGTGGCCGCACGTCCAGCCCGGCGACGACCTGTCCGGCAGCGAGAAGCTCGCGTTCTACGCCGCCAAGCCCGACGGCAAGTACACCAACGTCAGCAAGCAGCTCGGCCTCGCGGTGCCGATCCCGACCCGCGGCCTCGCCACCGCCGACACGCGCGGCAACGGCGCGCTCGACCTCGCGGTCGCGCGGCAGTGGGGCCCGCCGGCCTTCTACGCCAACAACTCGCCCAAGCTCGGCAAGGCGCTCAGCCTGCACCTGTACCGCTCGGTCGCCGGTGCCAAGCCCGGCCAGGGCCTGTCCGGCGCGGGCACGCCCGCCTACGGCGCGACCGTGCAGATCTGGACCGCCGACGGCCGCACGCAGATCTCCCGGCTGGACGGCGGCGGAGGCGGCACCGGCAAGCGCAGCTTCGAGGTCCGCTTCGGCCTCGGCGAGGCGCAGACGCCGGTGAAGGCCCGCGTCCGCTGGCCCGACGGCACCGGCTCGGTGCGGCAGCAGGACCTCTCGCTGGCGCCGGGCGCCCACACCCTGCTCCTCACCAACACGGCCACGGAGGTTCCGACGCGATGAGCACGACCGTCGAGACAGTCAACACGCCCGCGGCGGCGGAACCGCCGCGCGGCGCACCCCCGGCGGGGCCGAACGTCCGATATCTGGCGCTGCGCAACTTCGCGATCTCGCTGACCGTCTTCAACATCCTCGGATACACGATCCTCGGCTTCGAGCAGCCGTACCTGTGGCCGTTCCTCGCGCTCGCGACCGGCTACACCACCGAGATCGTCTTCGAGTACATCAGCGCCTGGGCCGAGCGCAGGCAGGTCCGCTTCCGCGGCGTCGGCTGGCGCGGCGTCCTTGAGTTCATGCTCCCGTCGCACATCACCGCCCTCGCCGTGAACATGCTCCTGTACGCCAACAACCAGTGGTGGCCGGTCATGTTCGGCGTCGTCGTCGCCGTCGCGCAGAAGCACGTGCTGCGGGCGCCGATCAAGGGCCGGATGCGGCACTACATGAACCCGTCCAACCTCGGCATCGCGGTCACGCTGCTGGCGTTCGGCTCGTGGGTCAGCATCGCGCCGCCCTACCAGTTCACCGAGTACGCCAACGGGCTGTTCCGCATCCTGATCCCGCTCGTCATCGCGACCGCGGGCACCGTCATCAACGCGGTGCTCACCAAGCGCGTCATGCTGATCATGGGCTGGATGGGCGGGTTCGCGATCCAGGCGCTGATCCGGCACTGGATCTGGGACGTGGCGCTCGTGTCGGCCCTCGGCGTGATGGCCGGCGTCGCGTTCGTCCTGTTCACCAACTACATGATCACCGACCCGGGCACCACGCCGCACGGCGGCCGCGCCCAGTTCATCTTCGGCAGCTCCGTCGCCGCCGTGTACGGCGTGCTGATGGTGGCGAACGTCGTCTACACGCTGTTCTTCGCGACCGCCATCGTCTGCGGCCTGCGCGGACTCGGCTGGTGGGTCGCCCACTGGATGGGCGAACGCAAGAACCGCCAGTTCGAGAGCGTCCCGGCACCGGGAGCGGCGAACGCGATCGCCTGATGTTCGCGAGGGGGCGGATCCGCTTTCGCGGCTCCGCCCCCTCCGCCATGCCCTACCACCAGGGGTCGACGCCCTCTTCGAGGACGAAGCTGTGGAAGTCCATGTTGCTGATGCTCAGGTTGCACTCCATCGATCCGGCGACGCGGAAGGGAACGACGGCGGGCTGGCCCGGGGTCTCGTACAGGTCGACGGCGGTGAGCGGCCGGTCGGCCTCGGCGAACGTCCGGGCGTCGGCGAGCGCGACCATCGTGGCGTGCGGCTCGCGCGGGACCAGCGCCGGCACCTCTCCGGGGAGGAGCCCCTCGTACCGCCGGTCCTCGACGACCCGCGCCTCCAGCGGATAGTTGTCCGGGTCGATCTCGTCCGGGTCCAGGTCGGCGCCGACCTCACCGTCCCCGTCGGGGCCGCCGAGGTCGTCGAGCAGGGCACGCCAGCCCTCCTCGTCATCGAAGCAGGTGCGGACCAGCAGACCAGCGGACGAGGCGGGCAGCGGCGGGAAGCTCCGCCGACCCGGCGGCTCCGGCGCGGGGAACGCCGGGCGGCCCGCGTCACCCTGGTACAGGCCGCGCTTGTCCATCTCGCGCACCAGGTCCTCGAACCGGACCGCGCCGCCCAGCAGACCCGCCAGGATCTCGCCGACCCGGTGCGCCGGGACCCGTACGCCGCGTCCGGGAACCTCGGCCAGGTCCACCAGCAACGGCTCGGCCCCTCCGTACGCCACCGGAATGTCGGCCAGGACGGCGACCGGCGCCGCGTGGCCACCGTCCGGGACGAGCGCCGGTACGTTTCCGCCGTGCAGGTAGGACCACCCGGCCTTCTCGGCCGCGCGCAACCGCACCTCGCCCTCGCTGAGGAGGATCACGTCCCCTTCCCGGCGCCCGTCGACCTCGTCGAGCAGATCGCCCCAGAGCGGCTTGCCGTCGTCATAGCACGTGCAGATCAACAGCACCTCGCCGGGCTCCGTCGGGGGAAGCACGGGAAAGGACATGGCTCTCCTCCAAAGATCGTCGTTGCCGCGCCATCTTCCCCGCCCCTCGGACAGATCGCCGACGTCCTGCACGACTTCCTGGATGCACTGGGCGTCGAACCCGGCGACGCGATTAGGCGAACTCAGTGGTGACCGAAGTGGAAACGATGGCTTGTGAGTCCGGCGCTGACCGTGCATTCGGCGGGCAGCGCCGCCATGCTCCGGCCTGAGGCCAGCCATCCGTAGACCACCGACGCGACCAGGTCGGGCCTGTCGGTTCGGCACGTGACCCCGTCGCCGCCGCGCGTTCGCACCACGCATTCGCCGGTGCGCTGTTCCGCCGCCGCGACGTGGCAGCCGGGGAAGAATTGGAGAGTCTCGCTCAGCCAATCGTTCGCGGTGGTCGTCAGGCCGTCGTTAAGGCAATAGACGACATCGGCCAGGTTCAGCAGCCGCCCCTCGGCCTCTGAGTCGTCGACCGCGAGATGCCTGCCGTCGGTGCCGTTCTCCCGATACATTGCCGTCGCCGCTGGATAGCGCTTCAGGACGGCTTCTTCGCCATTCCATTCGACGGAGACCAGGGCCGCCGTCACCGCCCCGGACGGGAGGTCTTGCGGGGTGGGAGGCGGGACCCGCAGGACGACGGGTGGCGTGCGGGGTTCGTCCAGGCGCATCAGCCGGTACAACTCCGTCCGCAGCAGGCGGCTCGAATCCCCGAGCACCGATGTCGCGCAACCTGTCACGTCGGCATAGCGCGCGGGATCGTGTTCGGCGAGGGCCTGTGCGATCTGCGGCGCCAGGGGCCGCCGCGTGCTCAGCCTCGGCGCCAGGCGGCCGAGGCGGGCGACCGGTGAGCTCGAATCGAGGTCGCGATCCGGAAACGCCGCCAGCAGGACGGGATGCCCCAGCACCGCGCCATAGAAGGTGACAGATCCGTGGTCACCGATGACGACGTCGGCGGCGACGAGCGCGGCACGCCATCCGTCCCGGGGAGGGAGTACGTTCAGGCCCGCTCGGCCGCATTCCGCGAGCCAACTGGCGACCTGCCACGGGCCGTGGCCATGCCAGATGTTCGGGTGCAGGGCGGCGGTCACCTGGTACTCGTCGATGGGGAGTTCCGAAAGGAGCCGGGGGAGCAGTTCGGGGTTCTCCGCCATGAGCGAGCGAGGGCCCCAGGTGGAACTCACGACGATGTGCTTCTTGTGCGGCGGAACGCCGAACGCGCGGCGGTAGCGCTCGCGGTCGCGGGTGCTGGCGGTGATGCGGTCCAGGCAGGGATCTCCGGCGACGATCGCGGCGGGGACGGCTTCGGGGCAGTCGCGCGCGAGCCGGGCGGCCTGTTCGGGATGCGAGAGGACGATGCTCGCCGGGACGACCCGCCCCTCATGCAGCAGCCATTCCGCCGAGAACCCGAAAGCGGCTTGGGAGTCCTCCGAATTCCGGGAGAGTTTCTTGTTGTAGCCCATGCCATGGGATACGGCGATTATGGGGGCCTTTATCTGGTGCAGGTCTCCGCCGTAGCTCGCGGTGATGGCGAGGTCGAATTCCGTGGAGAGTGCCTGGTCCCAGGGGATCGTCAGCGCGCCGATGTCATTCAGGAATTCCTCGACGTCGTGGACGAAGGGGGAGGAGCGCGTCCAGGTGAAGAGGACCTGGAGGCGGGGGTCGGAGTCCAGGGCGGAGACCACGTCCAGCAGGCGGGTGAGGGAGGTGACGTTGTGGACGACCGCCAGCACGAGCCGGTCGGGGGTGCGGGTGGCCCAGCGGTGCGCCTCCGGGCCGATGGGCACCCGCAGCCATTCCTGCGTCATGCTTCCGAAGCTGCCTCACGCGTGCGACACAAGGGGACAAACGAGGCAACCCTAGCCCACCGGGGATGGGGTGGGGGTGTTCTCGGCCCCGCCCGCCGGCGGGGCCGAGAACGCTGCGAAACGGGGCGTGTCAGGTGGTGCAGATCTTCGGGGCCTTGTCCTTGATGGACAGCAGGCGGAAGTAGTTCTGGCCGAGGGCGATGTCGCGGAAGGCCTCGTCGTCGAGGTCCTTGTTGACGTCGCTGGTGATCTCCAGTTCCTCCTTGTAGACCTGGAAGTTCTTGTCGCGCGAGGCCACGAAGTCGGTGCCGGGGATGACGCGGGTCGGGTGCCGGTTGAAGAACTCGACGTAGAGCTTGCGGTTCGCGGGGTCCTTGAAGTACTGGTCGTAAAGGACGCGCCAGCTGATGTCGAGGGTCAGGTTCGGGTGCGCGTCGAGCAGTTCCTCGACGACCTCGATGTGCTGGTCGGCGGGCATCGTCTTCAGTTCCTTGGACAGCCCCATGTGCGCCCAGACGATCTTGTTGTTCGGGTAGCGGCGCAGGACCTCGCGCATCAGCGGGAGGTACTTCGTCGGCTCGGCGTCGTTGCCGAGGTCGGAGTGCAGGGTGAGCGGGATCGAGCGCTCCCGCAGGATCTTCATGAACGGCGCCCAGCGGCCGATGTCCTTCATGTCGGCCGGGTCGTGCTTGTTCGGCAGCAGCGCCTGCTTGATGAGGTTGACCTCGCCCATCCACGTGAACATGCCGGGGTACTCCTGGTCGAGGAGCTTGATCCGGTCGACGATGCCCTCGGGGTTGGCGAGGTCGGGGAAGGTCATCGACAGCGTGAGGTGCGGCGACTTCGGCTTGAACGCGGCGTAGTTGGCGGCGTTGACGAAGTCGTTGCGCAGGCTCGGCGTGACGGGCGTGCCGGGGCAGTTCAGGTAGTAGGTGCAGGTCGAGGAGGCCGGCAGCGTCTGGCCGATGCCGTACATGTTGGCGTAGCGGACGCCGGTCTTGTCGAGGTAGCCGAGCATTTCGGGGAACGGGACGGCGGGCCCGCCGAAGGGCTGGAAGTGCAGATGGCTGTCGACGACGGAGGTATAGGGGCTTTTGTGCCGGTCGAAGCAGTCCGGTGACGGCGCGGCGTCGGCCGCGGGAGCTAGTAGGGTGACCGCGAGAGCGGCCCCGAACGCGGTGGTCAACGCGGCGTTTCGCAGCATGGGACTCCCCGTGTGGATCGGTACAAGTTGATCATCAGGGTAGTCCAGGGAATGGTCGGGCGCAGCCAGAAATTTCACTCTTGGCGAATGGTGTCCCGGCCTATTGCGGCGGCAGGAGACGGCCCAGCAGATCGGCGACGGTGATCACGCCGAGCATGGGGGCGTGGATGTCGCGCGGGTCGTCGGTCACGGCGACGACGGGGCTGCGGGCGCCCGCCATGACGCTGGCGATCTCCATGACCGTCGCCTGCGCGTCCACGATCGGGGGCGGCGTCCCGTCGGTGGGGAGGAGGTCGGCGACCCGCCTGCCCTCGAGCCGGTCGCACAGCCGGTCGGCGTGCCGCTCGTCGTAGGCGCGGGCGAGGGCCGGGTCGTCCAGGACGTAGCGCGGGATCATCGACCCGAGCAGCCGCGACCCGGGCAGGACGGCCGTCGGGCGGCGGTCGGCGTCCACCACGATCAGGCCCGGCAGCCGGCCGGCGGCCAGCAGCCGCGCCGCGTCCAGCGCACTGGTCTCCGGCGTCACGGTGGGGTAGTCGACGGCGAGGTCTCGGGCGCGCACCCCTCCGACGGTAGCAGCCGGTCGACCCGCCGACCTGGGCCTTCTGGAGTGCGAAACACGCCGCGACCCCGTTAGGGTCGGGTGCTGGTGTGCCGGGAAGGCTGGTCGGCGGTTCTGTTCAGCGACCCCTCGGAAAGGGGAGCCTCTTGGCCGCCACAGCCGCGATCATGATCTTCATCGGCGCGTACCTGCTGATCGCGTCGGAGAAGGTCCACCGGACGGCGGTCGCGCTCGGCGGCGCGGGGCTGATGCTGCTGCTGCACATCACCGACGCGGACGGCGCGTTCTTCTCGGCGGAGACCGGCGTCGACTGGAACGTCGTCTTCCTGCTGCTCGGCATGATGGTGATCGTCTCGGTGCTGCGGCGGACCGGGGTCTTCGAGTACGTCGCGATCTGGGCGGCCAAACGCGCGCGCGGCCGCCCCTACCGGCTGATGGTGATGCTGGTCGTGCTGACCGCGGCGGCGTCGGCGCTGCTGGACAACGTCACGACCGTGCTGCTGGTCGCGCCCGTCACGTTCCTCGTCTGCGAGCGGCTCGCGCTGCGGGTGGAGCCGTTCCTGGTCGCCGAGGTCATGGCGTCCAACATCGGCGGGACGGCGACGCTCGTCGGCGACCCGCCCAACATCATCATCGCCAGCCGGGGCGGGCTGTCGTTCAACGACTTCCTGGTGCACCTCGCGCCGCTCGTCGTGCTGCTGATGGTCGTGTTCTGCGTGCTGTGCCGGTGGCTGTTCCGCGCGTACTTCCACTACGACCCGGAGCTCGCCGCCGAGGTCATGGAGCTGGAGGAGCGGGAGGCGATCACCGACCGGCGGCTGCTCTGGCAGGGGCTGTCGGTGCTGGCGCTCGTGGTCGTCGCGTTCGTCCTGCATCCGGTGCTGCACTACGAGCCGTCGGTCGTGGCGCTGCTCGGCGCCGGGCTGCTGGTCGCCGCGACCAAGGTCACCACCCAGCAGGCGCTGGACGAGGTCGAGTGGCCCACGCTGGTCTTCTTCGCCGGGCTGTTCGTCATGGTCGGCGGGCTGGTCGAGACGGGGGTCATCGCCGACGTCTCACGTGCCGCCGCCGACGCCACCGAGGGGCGTCCGGCCTTCGCGGCCATGCTGCTGCTGTGGGCCTCGGCCGGGCTGTCGGCGATCGTGGACAACATCCCCTATGTCGCCACGATGAGCCCGATCGTGTCGGACCTCGTGCAGCAGCAGCCGGGGACAGAGGGGCACGTGCTGTGGTGGGCGCTGGCGCTGGGCGCCGACCTCGGCGGCAACGCCACCGCCATCGGCGCGAGCGCGAACGTGGTGGTGCTCGGCATCGCCGCCCGCAACGGCGCCCCGATCAGCTTCTGGTACTTCACCAAATACGGACTGGTCGTCACGCTCGTCACGGTCGCGCTCTGCGTGCCCTACCTGTGGCTTCGCTATCTCTGAGCCGGCTCGCGACAACCATTTCTCAGGACGTCTTGTCGGCCCCACTGTACAAGCGTACGATGGCGCCGTCGCCGAGTTATTGAACACTTGTACAGGCTGGTGGACGTGGGCACGGACGAGTCCGAGGAGACCGCGCGGATCCGGATCAGGGACGCGGCGCTGGCGCAGTTCGCCGAGCACGGCGAGCGGGGCGCCACGATCCGGGGGATCGCGCGGGCGGCCGAGGTGTCGCCCGCGCTCGTCCAGCACTACTTCGGGACGAAGGAGGCGCTGCGCCAGGCGTGCGACGAGTACGCCATCGAACTCCTCCGCACCACCAAGCGGGACGCGATGAGCGGCGGGCTCGGCAGCCCGGGGTTCATGGAGGTGGCGTTCCGCGCGGGCATGCCCGTCCAGCGGTACCTGGCGCGTGCGCTGGTGGACGGCTCGAAGGCCGCCGACAAGTTCTTCGACGACGCGGTCGCGCTCAGCGAGGAACTGCTCCAACGCGACCTGCCGGGGCTGGCCAAGCCGAACACGGGCGACCTGCACGGATACGCGGCCGTCATGACCGCGATCAGCTTCTCGCTCGTCGTGATGCACCACCATCTCTCGCGGGCCCTCGGCGCCAACACCCTGACCCGGGAGGGATATCCGCGGCTCGTGCTGGCGGCGCTCGACGTCCATTCCGACGTCCTGCTCTCGCCGGAGCTGCTCGACCAGGCCCGCGTCGCGATACGGCAACTCGCCGCCGCCGAAGACGACCCCGATTCCGACCCGCCGAACGGATGAGCACGCCGCCCCCCGCCCCCGCTGAACATGCGCCGGGGCCGGCCGCGGCGTGCCGTCGAACCCCTGACAAGGAGCACGAGTGACCCCCGACTCGATTCCCATATCCGTGAGCGGTCTGGTCAAGACATTCGGACAAACCCGCGCGCTCGACGGCCTCGACCTGACCGTCCGGAACGGCGAGGTCCACGGTTTCCTCGGCCCCAACGGGGCGGGAAAGTCGACGACGATCCGCGTCCTGCTCGGCATGCTCCGCGCCGACGCGGGCACCGCCCGGCTCCTCGGCGGCGACCCCTGGCGCGACGCGACCGAGCTGCACCGCCGCCTCGCCTACGTCCCCGGGGACGTGACGCTGTGGCCGAACCTGTCGGGCGGCGAGGTGATCGACCTGCTCGGCCGCATGCGCGGCGGCACCGACAAGCGCCGCAAGGCCGAGCTGCTGGAGCGGTTCGAGCTGGACCCGCGCAAGAAGGGCCGCGCCTACAGCAAGGGCAACCGGCAGAAGGTCGGCCTGGTCGCGGCGCTGTCGTCGGGCGCCGAGCTGCTGATCCTGGACGAGCCGACCTCCGGCCTCGACCCGCTGATGGAGGAGGTCTTCCAGGAGTGCGTGCGGGAGGAGCGGGACCGGGGCCGCACGGTCCTGCTGTCCAGCCACATCCTCTCCGAGGTCGAGGCGCTGTGCGACCGGGTGACGATCATCCGGAACGGCGCGGCGGTCGAGACCGGCACGCTCGCCGAGCTGCGCCACCTCACCCGGACCTCGATCGACGCGGAGCTGGCGCACTCGCCCGGCGGCCTCGCGGACCTGCCGGGCGTCCACGACCTGCGGGTGGACGGCGGCCGGGTGCGCTGCGAGATCGACACGACCCGGCTGGACGGCGTGCTCCGCCTGCTCGCCGACGGCGGCGTCCAGAGCCTGTCGATCCGGCCGCCGACGCTGGAGGAGCTGTTCCTGCGCCACTACAAGGACGACCTCGCCGCGGAGGAGGCGGCGCACGCCGCCGCGTCCGCCGACCGGGAAGGCCGCGCGTCATGACCGCGCTCGCGGGGACCGGCGGGATGATCCGGCTGATCCTGCGGCGCGACCGGTACCTGATGCCGGCGTGGGTGCTGGTCGCGGTGCTCGTCCCGGTCAACTTCGTGGCGGCGACCGACAAGCTGTACCCGACGGCCGCCGAACGGATCGAGTACGCCCACACGAGCGGGACGAACGCGACGTTCCTGGCGCTCTACGGGCCGCTGTTCGACTCGGGGCTCGGGAGCATCGTCGCGCAGCGCTCCGGGTTCATTCCGGTGATGCTGGGCCTGCTCGCGTCGCTGACCGTCGTCCGGCACACCCGGACCGAGGAGGAGGCCGGGCGGCGCGAGCTGCTCGGCGCGACCGCCGTGGGACGCGGCGCCGCGCTCGCCGCCGCGCTCGCGGTCACCTGCGCCGCGGGCCTGGTGATCGCGCTGCTGCTCACCGCCGGGATGGCCGCGCAGGGCCTGCCGGTGGCCGGATCGCTGGCGTTCGGGCTGGAGCTCGGCCTCGCGGTGTGCGTGTTCGCGGCGGTCGCGGGCGTGGCCGCGCAGCTCACCGAGGGCGCCGGGGCCGCGCGGGGGCTGTCGGTCGCCGCGCTCGGCGCCGCGTTCACGGTCAGGCTCGCCGCCGACGTCGGCGGCGCCGGGAACGGGCTGTCCTGGCTCGGCTGGCTGTCGCCGCTCGGCTGGGTGCAGCGCATCCGCCCCTACGCGGGCGAGCGCTGGTGGGTCGTCGCCCTCGTGGCGGCGCTGACGGCGGTGCTGGTCGCGGCGGCCTCGGCGCTGTCGGCGCGGCGGGACGTCGGCGCCGGGATCATGCCGCCGAGGCTCGGCCCGCCCGACGCCTCGCCCCGGCTGAGGGGGGCGTTCGGGCTGGGCTGGCGGTTGCAGAGCCGCGCGCTGTACGGGTGGCTCGCGGGGTTCGCGGCGCTCGGGCTCGTCTACGGCGGCGTCGCGGGCAGCGTCCAGGAGCTCGTCGACGACAACCCGGACCTGGAGAAGATCTTCACGAAGCTGGGCGGGCAGGCGGCGATCGTGGACGCCTACTTCGCCTCGGTGATGAGCATGCTCGGGCTGTTCGCGGCGGCCTACGCGGTGTCGGCGACGCTGCGGCTGCGCGCCGAGGAGTCCGGGCAGCGCGCCGAGCCGCTGCTGGCCACCCCGGTCGGACGGCTGCGCTGGGCGGCCAGCCACCTGGTGTTCACGCTGCTCGGGTCGGCCGCCGTGCTGGCCGTGGGCGGGCTGACGGCGGGCCTGGCGCACGGCGTGGACGACGGCGACCCCGGCCGCGAGGTGCCGCGCGTCCTCGGCGCGGCGCTGGCGCAGCTCCCGGCGGTGTGGCTGGTCGCGGCGGCGGCGATGGCGATCTACGGGCTGGCGCCCCGCTACAGCGCCGCGGGCTGGGGCGTGGTCGCGGTGGCCGCCGTGATCACGCTGTTCGGGACGTCGCTGGACCTCGCCCAGATTGTGCTGGACATCTCGCCGTTCACGCACGTCCCGAAGCTGCCGGGGCACGAGTTCAGCGCGACCCCGTTGGCCTGGCTGCTCGCGGTCGCGGCGGCGCTCGGGGCGGCCGGGCTGGCCGCCTTCCGCCGCCGGGACCTCGCGCTCGGCTGACGCCCTCGGCGTGTCCGGGTGAACCGGATGCGGGCTCCGGACGTACAAGAGAGGGTAGGGAGGGGCGACGCGGCACGGCGGGGGGCACGGTGACGACGACGGACGACGGCCTGGAGACCAGGCCACCGGCGGCGGACGCACCCCCCGCGCCTGGACAGGAGCGCCGCGTCCTGGGTTGGTTCGTCACGGGCCTGGCGGGCGCGCTGGTGTACCTCGCGCTCGTCGTCCCGGACGAGTTCGCGCGGCTGACACCCGGAGCCCTCGTCCGGGTCCCGGCGGAGGCGGTGGTCGGCGCGGCCGTCCTCGCCGTCCTGCCGGGAAGGGCGCGGAAGGCGACGGCGGCGGCCGCCGGGGCCGCGCTCGGGCTGCTGACCATCGTGAAGGTCCTGGACGTGGGGTTCGACGCGGTGCTCGTCCGGCCGTTCGACCTCGTCCTGGACTGGGTGCTGCTCAGGCCCGCCGTCGAGTTCCTGGACGCCTCGCTCGGCCGCGCCGGGGCGGTCGCGGCGGTGATCGGAGTGATCGTCCTCGCGGTCGCGGTACTCGCGTCCATGACGCTCGCGGTCCTGCGGCTGGCGCGGCTGGCGTCCGCGCACCGGCGGGAGACGCTCGCGGGCGCCGGGGTCGCCGGGACGGCGTGGCTGGCCTGCGCGGCGCTCGGCGCGCAGCTCGTCCCGGGCGTGCCGGTGGCGTCGGGCGGCGCGGCAGCCCTCGCCTACGACCACGCCCGCGAGGTCCGGACGAGCCTGCGCGACGAGCAGGTCTTCGCCAAGCAGGCCGCCGTGGACGCCTTCCGCGACACCCCGGGCGACCGGCTGCTGACCGGCCTGCGCGGCAAGGACGTCGTGCTCGCCTACGTCGAGAGCTACGGGCGCGACGCGATCGAAGATCCCCAGTTCGCGCCGCAGGTCGACGCCGTCCTCGACGCCGGGAGCAAGCAGCTCCGCGATGCGGGGCTCTCGTCCCGCAGCGGGTTCCTGACCTCGCCGACGGCGGGCGGCGGGAGCTGGCTCGCGCACGCGACGCTGCTGTCGGGGCTGTGGATCGACAACCAGCAGCGGTACCGGACGCTCGTCGGCAGCGATCGGCTGACCTTGAACCGCGCGTTCCAGCGGGCCCGGTGGCGGACGGCCGCCGCGATGCCCGCGAACGTCCGCGCCTGGCCGGAGGGCCACTTCTTCGGCTACGACAAGGTCTACGACTCGCGGAACATCGGCTACCGCGGTCCCCGGTTCAGCTACGCGACGATGCCCGACCAGTTCACGCTGTCGGCGATCCAGCGGTCCGAGCGCGCGCGGCCCGAGCCGGTGATGGTCGAGTCGGCGCTGGTGTCGAGCCACGCGCCGTGGGCGTCGATCCCGAGGATGGTCGACTGGAACGCCGTCGGCGACGGGTCGGTCTACCGGCCCATGGTCACCGACGAGAACCCGCCGTGGCCCGCGCACATCCGCACCGAGTACCGGAAGTCGATCGAGTACTCGCTGAACAGCCTGATCTCCTACGCGAAGACCTACGGCGACGAGAACCTGGTGATGGTCTTCCTCGGCGACCACCAGCCCGCGGCCACGATCACCGGGCCCGGCGCCGGACGGGACGTGCCGATCACGATCGTCGCCCGCGACCCCCGCGTCCTCGACAGGATCTCGGGCTGGGGCTGGCAGGACGGCCTGCGTCCCGGCCCGCACGCCCCGGTCTGGCCGATGAGCGCCTTCCGCGACCGCTTCCTCACCGCGTTCGGCGGTTAGAGACCGGCGCGGGCCTCGGTGGGGGTGCGGCCGAAGCGGGCGCGGAAGTGGCGGGCGAAGTGCGCCTGGCTGGAGAAGCCCCACCGGTAGGCGACGTCCGCGATCGTCGTCGCGGCGGCGCCCGGGGCGGTGAGGTCGTCGTGGGCGTGCTGGAGGCGGCGCTCCAGAATGTGCCGGGCCGGGGTCGTCCCGGCCGATTCGAAGATCCGTCCGAGGTGCCGGACCGACACCCCCATCACGCCCGCGACCTGGCCCGGGGTGAGGCAGGCGTCGTGCAGGTGCCGCTCGATGTAGTCCTCGGCGATGATCAGCTGGGTCTGGTAGGCGGCGGGCGCGGGGCGGCCGCCCGAGCGTCCGGCGGCCAGCAGCTTGATCAGGTCCAGGACCGTGCCGCGCGCGCCCTCGCCCGGGTTCTCCAGGACGGAGCGCAGCGCCACGACCAGCTCGCCCTCGCGGGCCGTCCCGCGGCCGAACAGCATCGGCGCGGGCACCCCGCCCGCCATGCACTCCTCGACGAACAGCTCGCGCGGGATGTCGACCAGGAACTGCCGCATGGACGAGGAGAACCCGAACAGGTAGGGCCGCCGCGTGTCGTAGACGACGAGGTCGCCGGCGGTGGCCGACAGGCAGCCGTGCTCGTGCAGGAACACCGCCTCGCCCTTGACCAGCAGCGTCGCGAACACCGAGTCCTTCGGGGCGTCCTTGGCGACCTGCGGGGTCCGCTCGACGGCGTGCGCGTTGCCGCTTATCTCGGCCAGCCGCACGTCGCCGAGCTGGAAGTTGGCCTGCCGGGCGAGCAGCCCGCGCTCGGAGTAGGAGGTGCAGGACAGCCCGACCAGAGCCCGGCGGTTGTACTCCTCCCAGAACCCGATCCGTTCGCGCGGATCGATGTCCTCGGTGGTCGCGTGGCTGGTCATCAGTGCGGGTGCCGGCATGGGGCTCCTTCCCGGGCGCGGGCGGTCCTGAAAGGAGCCTATGTCCTGTTCACGGCTATACCGCCAGGTAGCCTCCATCCACCGGAAGGACCGCGCCGGTCATGTAGGACGCGGCGGGCGAGCACAGGAACGCGTTCACGGCGGCGATCTCCCGGGGCCGCCCGTAGCGGCCGACCGGGATCCGGGCGCGGACGGCCTCGGCGGCGGGCGGGTCGTCCAGCAGGCCCCGGGCCAGCGGCGTGACCACGAACCCGGGCGCGACCGCGTTCACCCGGACGCCGTCGGCCGCGTACTCGGCCGCCAGCGACTTGGTCAACTGCGAGATCCCGCCCTTGCTCGCGCTGTAGGCGGGCCGGTCGCGGCTGCCGGTGAAGGAGAACATCGAGGAGACGTTCACGATCGACCCGCCGCCCTCGGCGCGCGCGAGCGCGGGCCGCGCGGCCTGGCAGGCGATCATGGTGGCGGTCAGGTTGATCTCCAGGACGCGCCGCCAGCGCTCCAGGTCGTACTCGTCGCGGTCGTGGCTGACGCCCGCGCAGTTGACCAGGACGTCCAGCCGTCCCGCCTCGGAGATCAGCCCGGTCAGGCCGCCGCCGTCCAGCACGTCGTGCTCGACGACGCGGACCGCCGGGTGCCCGGGCAGCTCCTTCTCGTCGGCGGGACGCAGGCCGAGCGCCGTCACCTCGGCGCCCAGTTCGGCGAACAGCACGGCGGTCGCCGCGCCGATCCCGGACGTCCCGCCGGTCACGAACACCCGCCGCTCGGCGAACAGCCCGGGCGCGAGGCCTTCGGTGTCGTTGGTCATGGCCGCACCAGCACCTTGATCTCCTCCTTGGAGCCCGCGCCCAGCAGGGTCTCGAAGCCGCCCGCGACGACGTCGGCGAGCGGGACGGTCGAGGTCACGATCGGGGTGAAGTCCATCCCCTCCTCGGCGGCGAGGCGGATCAGCTCGGGGTGGACGTCCCGGTAGCCGACCGTCCCGATGATCGACTGCTCGTTGTTGACCAGCGCGAACGCGTCGAACGCGAACGTCCCGCCGAGCCCGGCGAGGACGACCCGGCCGCCGCGCCGGGTGGCGGCGAGGCTGTCGCGCAGCGTCCCCTCGGTGCCGACGGCCTCGAAGGCCACGTCGGCGTCGCCGGACGGCAGCGCCCCGACGCCGACGGCCTCGGTCGCGCCGAGCCGCACCGCGAGGTCGCGCCGCTTCTCCGACGGGTCGGACGCGACGACGCGTCCCGCCCCGTACCGGGCGGCGAGCTGGACGATCAGCAGCCCGATCGGCCCCAGCCCGACGACCGCGACACTCTCTCCGGGAACCAGCCCGGAGCGCCGGATGGCGTGCAGCGCCACGGCCGCAGGCTCGAAGACCGCCGCCTGCTCCAGCGAGACGTTGTCCGGCAGCCGGTGCAGCATGTAGGACGGCACGACGGCCCGCTCGGCGAGCCCGCCGTCGCCCATCAGCCCGGCGAACCCGAAGTGGTCGCACAGGTTGTACTCGCCCGCGCGGCAGCGGGCGCAGTCGCCGCACCGGTAGTGCGGCTCGACCGCGACCCGGTCGCCGGGGGAGAACCCCTCGACGCCGGGGCCGACCTCCGCGACCGTCCCGCTGAACTCGTGGCCGAGCGTCAGCGGGGCGCGCCGTCCCGACTCGGGGTGCGGTTCCCCGACCGGGATGGCGTGCGGCCCGTCGGCGTACTCGTGCAGGTCGCTGCCGCAGATCCCGCAGTACGCGACCGTGATCGCGACTTCCCCGGGCCCCGGGGGAGCGGACGGGACGTCCTCCACCCGCACGTCCCGGGCCTGGTACCAGACGGCCGCCTTCACGCGGTCACCTCCGCTTTCCCCGAGCGGCGCAGGACCGCCGGGGCGGTCTCGCGGAGCCCGAACGACAGCGCGACGACCAGCGCGGCGCCGCCCGCCGCGATGAACATCGCCGCCTGGAGCCCCCAGGTGTCGGACGCCCAGCCCGCCACCAGCGGACCGAGGAACCCGCCCGCCAGCTCGCCCACGCCCATGATCACGCCGAGCGCGGTGGCGAGCGCCGCGCGCGGGACGGTCTCGGCCGGGATCGTCGCCATGAACAGCGTGAAGCAGCCGAGGCCGGTGTAGGTGAGGATCATCAGGCCGCCGAGCAGCCACGGGCTCCCCACGTACACGACCGCGATCGGGCAGCCCACCGCGAGCGCGGTGAACCCGATCAGCGCGGGCCGGCGCCCGATCCGGTCGGAGATCCCCGGCGTCGCGAAGCCCCAGACCACCCAGGCGACGCCGAGGCAGGTCATGACCGCGCTCATCGTGCCCGAGCTCCAGTCCTTCTCGTCCGTGAGGTACTTGGGCGTGAAGGTGATCAGCGTGACGAACCAGGTGAGGTAGCACGGGGCGATCAGCATGCAGATCACCACGTTGCGCAGCTTCAGGACCTCCTTGACCGGCACCTTCGGCGCGGCCTTGGCGGCCCTGGCGGCCGCGGCGGTCTCGGCGTCCTCCCGGTCCACCGGCGGCTTCTCCAGGACGAACTTCGCGATCAGCGCGGCGACGAGCAGGCCAGGGACGATCGTGACGAAGAACGCCGTCCGCCAGCCGAACGTGTCGGCCATCCAGACCACGACGACCGGCGCGACGATCCCGCCGAGCAGGCCCGCCGAGGAACCCTGGAGCAGGCCCATGTTCAGGCCGCGCCGCGACTCCCGGGACGCCTCCACCATCATCGACTGCGACATCGGGAGCACCGCGCCCTCGGCGGTGCCCATCAGCGCCCGCGCCGCCAGCAGCCCGACGAACCCGGTCATCAGCCCGGACGCGGAGGAGAACACCGAGAACAGCAGCACGGCGCCGACCAGGATCGGCTTGCGCCGCCCCAGCCGGTCCGACAGGCTTCCGGCGAACATCCCGGCCAGCGCCCAGGTCAGCGCCAGCACCCCGGACAGGATGCCGAGCTGGGAGTTGGACAGCCCGAAGTCGTCGTCCATGTAGGGCGCGAGGAACGCCAGCGCCTGCCGGTCGAAGAACACGAAGCCGAACGCCAGGAACAGGATGAGCAGCAGCCGGTTCTCGTACCGGTCGGCCGCCCCACGCGCCGTGCGCGTCAGGATCTGGGTCATGTCTGGGTCCAGGTTTTTCTCAGGGGGCCCGGCCCGGTGCCGGCGCCCCAGGGCCCGTTCTCAGCGAACAGCCGTCAGCGGAACAGCGAGTTGACGTAGTCCGCGCCCAGCCCGACCTTGTCGTAGTGCTTGCGGCACATGTCGATGTAGTCGTGGACGTCGAAGAAGCCCTCGGTCTCGCCGTTCTCGTCCAGCCAGATCAGCGGGCCCTTGACGATGAACAGCGTCTTCATCGGCTCCTCGTGCTCGTAGGCGACGAGCGTGTGGCCCTCGCCGGGCGCCTCGTAGACGAAGTCGCCGGCGGTGGCGGTCCAGGGACGCTCGAGGTAGCCCCACTTGCCGGAGATCGTGTAGGCGAACACCTCGTGCGGGTGGTAGTGCCGGTTGACGAGCCCGGCCTCCTTGGACCGCAGGATGTCGGACCAGGTGTTGTCCTTGACGTTGATCCACAGCGGCCGGGACCCGACCGTGTCGGTGAACGGCACGTAGTACCGGTCGTCGTCGGTCGCGACGTTGCTCAGGTACACCTCGGGCAGCGCGTCGGGCTTGAACGAGTTCTCGATCGGCTTGAGGTTCTTCCAGAACTCCGAACCAGGGGTTTCAGGCATGTGAACGGCTCCTCTCGTTGCGGCGAGTGAACCCCGTCGCGCGGGGTCCCGTCTTTCGTGTGGCAGACGCCACGGTTTGCACATCCAAGACATGACCCGGGCTTGACCCGGGCGTCCATGATCCGGCGACGCGCCAGCCCCTCCGCCGGTTGCCATCGGGCCCGCACATGGCCATGACCCGCGATAACCCGGTACCGATCACCACTTACCGGTAAATCTGGGGATCTCCTACAGAAGGGACCCACGGGGTGAAGAGAATCGTCGTCATGGGGGCCGTCGCCATCGCCGGAGCGACCGGAGCGGCGCTGCTGGCCGCCGCACCGGCGGAGGCCGCGAGCGCGGTGCAGATCCACCGCGTCTACTACGACTCGCCGGGCAAGGACACCCGCTCGAACTCCTCGCTGAACGGGGAGTGGGTGCAGCTCTACAACACCTCCAAGTCGTCGCGGCAGCTGAAGGGCTACAAGCTCCGGGACAAGACCGGCTACACCTACACCTTCGGGTCGTTCACCCTCGGCGGCCGCAAGTCGGTCTACGTCCACACGGGCAAGGGCCGCAACACCGCGACGCACCGCTACTGGGGCCGCGGTTCGTACGTCTGGAACAACAACGGCGACACCGCCTACCTCCGCTACCCGAACGGGAGCACGGCCGACTCGTGCTCGTGGGGCAGCAAGGGGTCCAGCAAGTACTGCTAGCGGACGGTCCGCCCCGTCCCGGCGGCCATGGACAGCAGCGCCAGGGCGTCGTGGGACGGGGAACCGGGCGACGCCTGGTAGATCGTGACGCGCTGTCCGGTGCCGGTGAGGCGCAGGGACTCCACGTGCAGGGTCAGGTCTCCCACTTCGGGATGGTGGAAGACCTTCTCCTCGCCGCGCCGGTGCCGGACGTCGTAGCGCCGCCACAGGGCCGCGAACTCCGGGCTCCGCGCGTCCAGCTCGTCCACCAGGGCGGCCAGGTCGGGGGCTTCGGGGTCGGACGCCGCGACGCCGCGCAGGTTCGCGACGCACCCGGCGGCCGACCGGTCCCAGTCGGCGAGGAGGCCGCGCGCCGCCGGGTGCAGGAACACGTACCGGACGGTGTTGCGCCGCTCCTCCGGCCAGTCCGCCAGGCCCGCGTAGAGCGCGAGGGCCTCCGGGTTGGCCGCGAGGACGTCGCCGGTGCGCGACAGCGCGTAGGCCGGGCACGGCCGGATGTTCTCCAGCAGCAGCCGCACCGACGGGCGGAGCGTCCGGTCGGCGGCGCCGCGTCCGGGGGGCGTCCGGCGGGCCGCGTGGTCGGCCAGCGCGTAGAGGTGGGCGTGCTCCTCCTCGTCCAGCCGCAGCGCGCGGGCCAGCGCGTCCAGGACGGCGCCGCTCGGGTTGGTCTCCTTGCCCTGTTCGAGCCGGATGTAGTAGTCGATGCTCACGCCGGAGAGCGCCGCCAGCTCCTCGCGGCGCAGACCGGGCGTCCGGCGCGCGCCGGGGCCCGGCGGCAGCCCCACCTCGGACGGCCGGACGCGGGCACGGCGGGCGCGCAGGAACACGCCGAGCTCACTCGACACGGCCCCAGTCTCCCAGCACCGAACCCCGCCTGGGTGACCCTGTCACTGCCAGGAACGCGGGGGCCCTCACGCTCCGGCGCCGGATGGTCCAGCCTCGGCGGCATGACCTCTACGACCTTCGGGGCGGGCTCGACCGCCATGGACGTGATCGCCGAGCACGACCTGTCCGGCAAGGAGACGATCGTGACGGGCGGGGCGTCCGGCCTCGGCCTGGAGACGGCCCGCGCCCTCGCCTCCGCCGGTGCCCGCGTGGTGATCGCGAGCCGCGACCCCGCCGCAGGCGAGGCCGCGGCGGCGAAGCTGCGCGCCGAGACCGGGAGCGAGGTGGTGTTCCGCCCGCTGGACCTCGGCTCGCTCGCGTCCGTCACCGGCTGGGCCCGCCGCCACGTCGAGACCGGCAGGCCGCTGCACATCCTGGTCAACAACGCGGGGATCATGGCCACACCGCTGACCCGGACCGCCGACGGGTTCGAGTCCCAGTTCGGCGTCAACCACCTCGGGCACTTCGCGTTCACGGCCGGACTGCTGC
Source organism: Actinomadura terrae (assembly GCF_022751215.1). Taxonomy (GTDB): domain Bacteria; phylum Actinomycetota; class Actinomycetes; order Streptosporangiales; family Streptosporangiaceae; genus Spirillospora; species Spirillospora terrae. The sequence continues at coordinate 297,718 of NZ_JAICDG010000001.1, forward strand.
CCGCCCTCCGCGCCGCCGGGGGCGCGCGCGTGGTCGTGCTGTCCTCGCGCGCGCACCGGCGCGGCGACGTCGACTTCGACGACCCCAACTACGAGCGCCGCCCCTATGACCCGTGGCAGGCCTACGGCCAGTCCAAGACCGCGAACGCCCTGTTCGCCGTCGGCCTCACCGCCCGCCACGCGGCGGAGGGGATCACCGCCAACGCGGTCATGCCCGGCGCGATCATGACGGGCCTGCAACGCCACATCCCGCAGGAGGTACTGGCGGACATGGGCTGGTCGGGCGTGCCCGACCGGCGCGGCTGGAAGACCCCCGAGCAGGGCGCGGCCACCTCCGTCTGGGCCGCCGTCGCCTCCGAGCTGGACGGCGTCGGCGGCCGGTACCTCGACAACTGCGCCATCGGCACCCCCTGGACCGGGACCGGCGACCCCCCGACCGGCCACTACCTCCCCTACGCCCTGGACCCCGCTAACGCCGACCGGCTCTGGTCCCTCTCCGAGGACCTCACCTGAGATCGCGGGGTGTTTTACGGAGTTTCCGCTGGGCAGGGGGAGATCGACCCCCCGAGAGACGGAAACGCCGACCTGTCCGGTGGGAGGGGACCGATGGCGAGCGCCGCGCCGACGGCGTCCGGGGTGGACGAGGGAAACGCCCTGTGGACGTCCGAGGGAACGAGCCGAGAGGGCGAGGACGCCGCGGACGCTCCGCCGGGCCCGGCGCCGCGCGGTGAGTGCGCCTGCGGCGACCCGTCGGGGGTGCTGCGCTCGTACGGGCCGTTCGTCCGCGCGCTGCGGTCGATCACCCGATGAGCTGGGACGACGCGCGGGTCCGCGAGCACGTCCGGCAGGTGGAGGGGCTGCTCGCGGGGCTGGACGCGCACGCGGCGCGGACCGTCCGGGCTTTGGTGGAGCTGTACGGCGAGGCGCTGGAGCGGGTGCAGCGCATCGCGGCGAACGCGGGCGCGGACGGCGCGCTGACCGGTGACGAGCTGATCGGCCACCTGCTGATGGCGCACGGCCTGCATCCCGACCCGCCGGAGGTGCGGGTCGGGCGGGCGCTCGGCGCGATGGAGGCCTTCCTCGCCGGGCACCGCGCGCGGGCCGAGGTCGCGGGCATCGACGCGGCGACCGTGGAGCTGGTCGTGGCCGGCGAGGGGGCCGCCGGCGGGGAGGTGCCCGCGCCGGTCGCCGACGCGGTCGTGCGGGCAGTGCGGGCGGCGGCGCCCGAGCTGGAGCGGGTCGAGGTGCGCTCGCCCGGGCCCGCGCCGTGAGCGCTCCCGACCTGGCGCTGGACCTGCTCGGCATCGAGCCCGAGCGGTGCGCGGCGACGCCGACGCTGAACCTGGTGGTCAGGCTGCGGCGCGCGGACGGCGGGCCCGTCCAGTGCGTGCTGCTGACGACGGTGGTGAGCATCGCGGCGGCCCGGCGCGGCTACGACGGGGAGGACCAGGACCGGCTCGCGGGCGTGTTCGGCGCGCCGGAGCTGTGGGACCGGTCGCTGCACGGGCTGACCTGGGCGCGGATCACCGCGACCGTCCCGGCGTTCCGGGGCGCGACGAAGCTGACGCTCGGGCTGCCGTGCGGCCACGACATGCAGGTCGCCGCCGACCAGTATCTGAACGCGCTGCGGGACGGGGACGTGCCCATCGACCTGTCGTTCAGCGGCACGGTCTTCTACCCCGACGCGGACGGCGCGCTGCGCACCCGGCAGATCTCCTGGCACTACCAGGCGACGGGGGAGCTGACGATCGGCCTGTGGCGCGACCTCATGGACCGCTACTACGGCTCGGCCCGCTGGCTGCGTCTGGACGAGGACCGCTTCGACCGGCTCGCCGCCTACCGGGCGCGGCGGGCGCTCGCGACCTTCGACGACGCGGTGGACGAGCTGCTGCGCGTCGCCGAGCCCGAGGCCAGGCACGAGCCTAGGCGCGTGCCTAGGCGCGAGGCCGGGCACGGGGGCGAGGGCCGGCGCCGGTGGACGCGGTGACGCCGTCCCGTCCACCGGCCGGCCGGAACCCTCTTCAGGCGCGCCCGCGCCGCTCGGCGGCGATCCGCTCCAGGGTGACCACGACGTCGGCGGGGCTCGGCGTCGCGAGCCACTGCTCGTGGACCGCCTCGGCGCCGCGCTTGTAGGACTCGTCGGTGGCGACCGTGCGGATCAGCTCGCGCATCTCCTCGACGGACTGGGCGCGGTGGTCCAGCCGGGCGCCCGAGCCCTTGGAGATGACGAAGTTCGAGACCGGCGTCGCCTCGACCTTCTTGGCGGGCAGCTCGAACACCGGCGGCGGGCCGTCGGCCTCCCGGTCCTCCCGCTTGCCGATCTCCAGGCCGGGCAGCAGCGTGCCGGTGCGCGAGGCGTCCTGCTCCTGGACGGGCTTCAGCATCAGCGACTCGCCCTCGATGTCGCACACCAGGTGCGGGACCTTCGCCGGGACCGCCGCCGAGTACGTCCCGATGCCGCCGTGGTGGATCATCGCCGAGCAGGTCGGCAGCAGGTGGGTCAGGTTCACCCACTCGATCTGCCGGACGTTCTCGGGGATCTTCTCGACGCCGTCGAGCTGGAGGTCGTTCAGCGTGGCCACGACCTCGACGTCCAGGCCGTCCAGCGCCTTCATGATCTTGGGGGTGCGGTCCCAGTCGCCGCGGACGAACCGGCGGGTCGACTCGCCCAGCGACATCGCCACCCGGGGCCGCTCCGGCCGCTCGCGCAGCCACTCCGGGAACTCCTGCGCGCCCGCGTACGGGATGTGCCGCATGTGCACCCGCGTGATGTTGGCCGGGAGCTGCATGCCGTCGGGGATCGTGTCCACCGTGAAGTCGCCGAGCAGCAGGTTCTTGTCGATCTCCATGCCGTATTTCTCGGCCAGCGGCGAGAGCAGGGTCGCGAGCGGGTTCGGGTCGAGGCCGGCGGCCCTGACCTGCGCCTCGCGCTCGGCGAGCTTCTCCAGGCTGTAGGCGAGGACGTCCTCGCCGTTGCAGAGCCGCGCGTGCGCCGCGCCGCAGGCCCGCGCCGCCACCGCGCCCGCCGGGACCGTCACGTCCCACAGCACCAGGTCCGGCTTCCACGCGCGGCAGAAGTCGACGAGGTGCTCCGCCTCGGACCGGTCGACCCGGACGTAGTCCGACATCGGCACGAACAGGTACTGGTAGAAGGTGATCCAGAATTCGCGCTCCCGGTCGTCCAGGCCGAGCGGGCCGGTGTAGCGGTCGACCTCCTCCGGCGTCTTCGGCGGGTTGGCCTCGTCGGTGAGGCGCACCTCGGCGACATCGGTGTCGCCGAGCTGGACGGGGGACAGGCCGGTGCTGATGATCTGCTCGGCGGCGCTGTGGTGCGAGGCGACCCGGACCTCGTGGCCGGCGCTCTGGAGTGCCCACGCGAGCGGCACGATCGGGTAGAGGTGCGCGAGCGAGTTGGGGTAGATGGTGAACAGAACGCGCATCGGATCTCCTTCGGACACTGGCGGTCACGAGCATCGTCCGCCCGGGCGCGCGTCTCCTGCACCTCATGGATTGCTCAGCGAAACGCACCCGGAAATCGCTCCGGGGCGGCCTCGTCGCCGAGGCCGCCCCGGAGCTCAGGGGGAGGGGAGTGGTCTAGGTTCTGGGCGCGGGCTCCAGGTTCGTCTCCACGTCCCGGGAGGGGGCCTCCTCGCGTTTCGCGAGCGCGCTGGGCAGCCAGATCCGGCGGCCGATGTCCATCGTCAGCGAGGTCACGAGCACCGACCGCACGATGAAGGTGTCGAGCAGGAGGCCGAGCGCCACCGCCGTGCCCATCTCGACGAACGAGACGACGGGCACGGTCGTGAGGACGGCGAACGTGGCGGCCAGCACGAGCCCGGCCGAGGTGATCACGCCGCCGGTCGCGGTGAGCCCGGTCAGCGTGGCCTGCCGGGTGCCGTGCGTGCGCGCCTCCTCGCGCACCCGGGTCATGAGGAAGATGTTGTAGTCCACGCCGAGCGACACGAGGAACACGAACACCAGCATCGGGAACGAGGTGTCGGTCGCCTCGAACCCGAACACGCTCTTGAACAGCACCGCGCTCACGCCGATCGCCGCCGCGTACGACAGGACGACGGTGGCGATCAGCACCAGCGGCGCCACCAGCGCCCGCAGCAGCAGGACGAGGATCAGCATGACCGCCGCCAGCACGAGCGGGATCAGCAGCTTCGTGTCGTGGTCGTAGGCGCTGTTGGTGTCCTTGGTCAGCGCGGTCTGGCCGCCGACCCGGGCGTCCGCGCCGTCGATCGCGTGGACGGCGGTCCGCAGCCGCGAGACCGTCGTCAGCGCGGCGTCGCTGTCGGGCTGCGCCTTCAGCGTGCCCTCCATGTAGACCAGACCGTCCTTGGTCACGGGCGTGTTCACCGACGCGATCCCGTCCGAGGAGCTCAGCGTCTGCCGCAGCTCCTGCGCCGCGCCCGCGTTGCCGATCACCACGACCGGCAGGCCCTGCTGGCCCGCCTGGTAGTGCCGGGAGAGGGCCTCCTGGCCGGTCACCGAGGGCTGGTCGTTGGTGAACGCGTCCTGCTGCTCAAGGCCGCTGTTGTTCAGCTGGAGGTTGCCGAGGGCGAGGACGCCGAGGATGAGCGCGGTGCCGATCCAGATCGCCCTCGGACGCGTCGCGATCCGTCCCCCGATCCGCGCCCACAGCCGGGCGCTGGTCGCCTCGGACGCGGCGACCTGGGGCTTGACCGGCCAGAAGATCCACCGACCGAAGATCACCAGCAGCGCGGGCATCAGCGTCAGCGTCACGATCAGGCCGACGACGATGCCGATCGCCAGCACCGGGCCGAGCCCGGCGGTGTTGTTCATCTGCGCGAACTGGAGGCACAGCAGCCCGACCGAGACGGTGGCCGCGCTCGCGATGATCGCCGGGGCGGCGCGGCGCAGCGCGATCGCCATCGCCTCGTGCCGGTCCTCGTGCCGCGCCAGCTCCTCGCGGTAGCGCGACAGCAGCAGCAGCGCGTAGTCGGTGCCGGCGCCGAACACCAGCACCAGCAGGAACCCGGTGTCCTGCGCGTTCACGGTCAGCCCGGCGTGCTCGGCCAGCAGGTAGATGAACGCCTGCGCGCTGGTCAGCGCGAGCATCGCGCACAGGAACGGCAGGATCCACAGGACCGGGCTCCGGTACGCGAAGAGCAGGATGATCACGACCGCGAGCACCGTGAACAGCAGCTGGGTCGAGTTCAGGCCCGAGAACGCGTCGGTGGTGTCGGCCAGGTAGCCGCCCTGCCCGGTGATGTGCACCGCGAGCCCGTTCGCGCCGGGACCCGCCGTGTCGCGCACCCCGTCCACCCGTTTGACGATCTTGGTGGCGCCGTCCGAGCCCATCTGGATCGGCACGACGGTCTGCAACGCCTTGCCGTCGGTGGACGGCGTCGGCCCGACGATCCGGTTGAGGACGCCCTCGTCCTTGGTGAACGCCTGCACGTCCGCGGCGGCCTTGGCCCGGTCGGCCGCCGTGATCCCCGACGCGCGCTCGTAGACCACGACCACCGGCACGTTGTCGCCGGGTTGGAACTTCTTCTGCAATTCCAAAACCTTGGTGGCCTCGGCGTTGCCCGGCAGCCACTGGGTGTAGTCGTTGTCCTCGGCGCCCGTGAGCTTGCCCGCCAGCGGACCGGCCACCGCCATCGTCAGCAGTAACCAGACCACGAGGACGACCCACTTGCTGCGCCGCCCGCTCACGAACCGGGTGATTCCAAGTGTTCTGTCCATCCGAGCTCCTGACATCAGTGAAGGCTCCGCGGTCGGCGGTACCTGTATGACGGCGCCCCCATGGAAAACTCACCGCGGGTCCGGACGGTGAGCTTCGCGGGACCCGTCCGTCTCAACAGTCGGCACACACGATGGAGGAGAAACATGATGCTCAACGGCAAGAACGCGATCATCTACGGGGCCGGTGGCGCGGTCGGCACGGGCATCGCGAAGGCCTTCGCGCGCGAGGGCGCCCACGTCTTCCTCACCGGACGCACCCGGGACAAGCTCGACCGGCTGGCCAAACAGATCGCCGACGAGGGCGGCCTGGCCGAGGCGGCGGTCGTCGACGCGATGGACGAGGACGCCGTCGACGCGCACGCCCGCTCCGTCGCCGACCGGGGCGGCCTGCACATCTCGCTCAACCTCGTCAACCGGGGCGACGCGCAGGGCATGCCGCTCGCCTCGATGGCGACGGCCGACTTCACCCGGGCCATCACGAAGGGGATCACCACGACGTTCATCACGTCGCGGGCCGCCGTCCGGCACATGACCGAGCAGGGCTCCGGGGTGATCCTCGCCTTCAACAGCGGCTCGGCCCACGGGAGCCCCATGATGGGCAGCACCGGTCCGGCCGACGCGGCGATCGACGCCTACATCCGCAACCTCGCGCAGGAGGTCGGGGCGAGCGGAATCCGCGTCCTCGGGCTGTGGGCGGCGGGCATCCCCGAGACGCTGACGCCGGAACTGCTCGGCTCGGTCAACGGCGAGATGAGCGTGGACGACTCGGCGCTCCGCGGCATCATCGACAACCTGGACGGCATGCGCATCCTCAAGCGCTCGCCCTCACTGGCCGAGGTCGCCGAGGTGGCGGTGTTCCTGGCGTCCGACCGCGCGTCCGCCATCACCGGCACCTTCACCAACGCCACCCAGATGTTCGTCTGACCCTGTGGGGCGGTGGTTCCAGGGTCCACGAGACGGGGGAACGGCGTCCCGTGGACCCTGGCCGGCACCGCGTGCCGGCGGGGGTTCGGGGTTCAGCTGCCCATCTGCTGGAGGGCCCAGCTGTTGCCGTCGGGGTCCGCGAAGTAGGCGTAGTACACGGCGGGCTTCCCGGGAGCGCCCATGTTCTGGATCTCGCTGATCTCCACGCCGCGCTTGGACAGCTCGGCGTGGACGGCGTGGATGTCGTCGACGACGAGGTGCAGGTTCTGGATCGAGCCGGGCGGGGTGCCGACCCAGCCGTCGCCGAAGCCGATCGAGCAGGCCGAGCCGGGCGGCGTCATCTGCACGATCCGCATGCCGCCGCCGGGATTGATGTCGTGGTCCAGTTCGAATCCGGCTTTCTCGGAGTAGAAGGCGATCGCCCGATCGGTGTCGGATACGGGGATCGGCAGCAGTTCGAGCCTGAGTTCCATGGGCCGGACGTCCTTTCGCCAACGCGATTGTTTTCCTCACACGGAGCGCCGATCCGGTCGGCCGGATCGGCGCCGGCTCAGCCAATCACGTTGTGCCCGGCACTGTCATGCGAACGCACCCCCTGTCCGGCTCGCGCGCTCTGACCTGCGCGTCCGGCGGCCGGAACCGAGGTCGCATTTGGGGAGAAGCGGCGCCGGGCGCGGGCCACCAGCATGAGTCCTACACAGGGCCTTTATGCGCCGTCGGTCGAGAGCCCAGCGTGACGCAGTGCTGGTCACCGGCGGCCCCGAGCTGGGGGTGGTGTCCATGAGGGTGTGCTTTCGCGGATGGGCCGGAGGCCGGGCCGCGCGCGGTGCCGGGGCGGTGGTGGCGGGCGCGCTGGCCGTGCTGACGCTGCTCGCGACCGGCGCGCCCCCGGCCCTGGCGCTGCCGGGGGTGCGGCCGACGACCGAGCGCGGGAACGTCCCGGAGATGGGCCTGACGATGGTGGACGGCTCGGCGCTGCACTGCCCCGCGGGGGTGACGAAGTGGTCGCCGCTGGTCGTGCCGATCGAGATGGCGATCCCGCAGGGCGAGCCCAACGGGAGCATCGACCCCCGCGAGACCCGGAACATGCCGGACGGCTCGTCCCTGTGGTACCGCTCGCTCGGCGACCTGCGGACCGGCGGTCCGATGAAGCTCGACACGCAGTGGACGCAGGACGGCCGCACCAGCATCCCGATCACCCGGACGCAGCTGCGTTCGGGCACGTACCTGCTGGGCGCGCTGTGCGCGAAGCCCGGCGGAGGGCGGCACACGTTCCCGCTCGACGCGAACGGCGCGCTGATCGGCGAGTGGTACGTGGTGACGTTCACGTGGGTGGACAGCCGTCCCGAGACGGGGACCTTCCACTTCGAGCGGCAGCACAACGGTTCCGGCATCGACACCGCGACCGCGCCCGCCACCGCGCCCACCGCCCCGGCGCCGCAGGCCGCCGCCGCGCACGCGCATGACGACGCGTCCGGCGACTCGGACGGCACGGGCTGGTTCCTGATCGCGGCCGCCGGCCTGCTGGTGGTGGTCGCCCTCGGCGTCACCGGCGTCCGCCTCCGCCGCCGCGCCACCGGACCCGGGACGGGCGAGCCGCCCTCCTCGGCGCCCGGGACATCCCGAGTCTCACGATCCCCGGAGGACAAGTGAAAAGGCCACGTTCGACCCTGTTCCTGGCATGGCTGGGACTGCTCGCGGCGCTGGCGGCGGCGTCGTCGTTCACGCCCGTCCAAGCCGCCACGCCCGTCCAGGCCGCCCGGGCCCCCGCCGCCGCTGTTCCGGCGGGTGAGGAGGTCACCGCACTGACCGCGGGGGCCGCCCACACCTGCGCCATGTTCGGCGGCAAGACCATGCGGTGCTGGGGCGACAACCAGTACGGCGAGCTGGGCAACGGGCTGAACGCCCCGTCGCCGAAGCCCGTCGAGGTCAAGGGCCTGGCGTCGGCGCCCACGACGACGCTGTCGCGCGCCGTCCACAACTGCTCGCTGCTCGGGGACGGGACCGTCCAGTGCTGGGGCATGAACAAGTACGGGCAGCTCGGGGACGGCACGCTCACCAACTCCAACCGCCCCATCACGGTCAAGGCGCTGACCGGCAAGGTCCGCCTGCTGACGGTCGGGGGCGACCACGCGTGCGTCACCTACGAGAACGACACCACCTGGTGCTGGGGGCAGAACAAGTACGGCGAGCTGGGCAACGGCGAGCTGACCACCGGCTCCAAGGTGCCGGTCGAGGTCAAGGGGCTGCCGTCGCCGCCCGCGCAGCTCGTGTCCAGCGTCTGGAACACCTGCGGCGTGCTCAAGGACGGGTCCACCTGGTGCTGGGGGCACAACGAGGAGGGTGAGCTGGGCAACGGCACCAAGAGCCTCGGCTCGCCGAAGCCGGTGAAGGTGAAGGGGCTGCCCTCGACCCCCGTCCGGCTGACGGCGGGGAACTACCACATCTGCGCGCTGGAGAAGGACGGCTCGACCTGGTGCTGGGGCGAGGGCAAGTACGGGCAGCTCGGCACCGGCTCCACCAAGTTCTCCCTGGTGCCGAGGCCGGTCGTCGGCCTGGAGCGCAATCCCACCCAGCTCGTCGCCGGCGGCTACCACACCTGCGCGGTGTTCGCCGACAACACGATGTGGTGCTGGGGGCAGAACAACTTCGGCCAGCTCGGCAACGGGACGACCAAGAACGCCTCCAAGCCCGTGCAGGTGCGCAACTTCCGGCTCAACCCCATGTTCGTCGTCGGGGGCGGCCTGCACACCTGCGTCGCCTACCGGGACTCCTCCATCGACTGCTGGGGCCTCAACGCGGCCGGTCAGCTCGGCAACGGCACCATGAAGCCGCTCAACCCCACGCCGGGCTCGGTCGTCGGCCTCGCCGCCGCCCCGGCGCATCACGGCGTGCACCCGGCCGCCGCGAACAGCGACGCGAAGGACGACTCGGACGACGACGGGCTCTCCACCGGAACGCTGACCGGGATCGGCCTGGCCGGCCTCGCCGTGGTGGTCTTCCTCGCCTTCCTGGCGACGCGGCGCCGCCCGAACTGAAGCGCCGCCCGAACTGAAGCGCCGCCCGAACTGAGTCCCGCTCGAAATGAAGGGCCGCCCGAAATGAATTGCCGGAGGGAATTCAAGAGATGACCGGACGGAACTGACCCGTGCGGACGGAGACGGTGACCACCATCGTGATCGGTGACGTCGCCCTGATCGTGGCCGCGTCCACCCTGTTGGGCGCGGCCGCGCGCAGGCTCGGCCAGCCGACCGTGTTCGGCCAGATCCTCGCCGGGATCGCGCTCGGGCCGACCCTGCTCGGACGTTTTCCGGGCGACCCGACGTCCCGCTTCTTCCCCGGGGAGGTACAGCCCTTTCTCAACGTCCTCGCGCAGATCGCCATCGTCATCTTCATGTTCGTGGCGGGCTATGAGATCGACTTCCGGTTGCTGCGGCGGGAGGGCCGCAGCGCCCTCACGGTCGGGGTGCTCGCGCTCGTGACGCCGATGGCGCTGACGCTGGCGGCGCTGTCGCTGTTCGACGGCACGTTCGCGAACGTCGACCCGCGCCACGCGGGGACGCACTCGTTCACGCTGTTCCTGACGGTGGCGACCTCGATCACCGCGCTTCCGGTGCTGGCCGCGATCGTCCGGGAGCGGGGCATCGCGGGAACGGTCCCGGGGACGGTGTCGATGGCCGCAGCGGGGTTCATGGACGCGGGCGCCTGGCTGCTGCTCGCCGCCGCGCTCGCCGGGACGGGCCACGCGTCCGACCGGCCGTGGCCGGTCACGCTGGCGATGCTCGTGGTGTTCCTCGCGGCCATGTTCGGGGTGGTGCGCCCGCTGGCGGCGCGCTGGATCGACCGGCCGCGCGCGCTGCCCGCGACCCATCTGCCGCTCGCGCTCGTCCTCGCGCTCACCGCGGCGTGGGCGACGTCGCGGATGGGCCTGCACCCGGTGTTCGGCGGTTTCGTCGCGGGCCTCGCGATGCCGCGCCGCGACGGGGTGCCCGACGCCGAGATCCTGGAGCCGATGGAGCAGAGCGCCGGCCTGCTGCTGCCGCTGTTCTTCGTCACGACCGGGCTGTCGTTCGACATCGGCACGGTGGACGGCGGCGCGCTCGCGCTGCTGGCGGTGATCCTGTTCGTCGCGATCGCGGGCAAGCTCGTCCCCGGCTACCTCGGCGCGCGGCTCAACGGGCTGCGGCCGCGCGAGTCGGCGGTCGTCGCCGCGCTGGTGAACGCGCGGGGGCTGACCGAGCTGATCGCGCTCAACGTGGCGCTGGAGGCGGGGGTCATCAACGCCGAGCTGTTCACGGTGCTCGTGCTGATGGCGCTCGTGACGACGTTCCTTACCGGGCCGCTGCTGGCCGTCCTCACCCCGGAGCGCGGCGTCCGGACGGCGCCGCCGCTGGAGACGACCTCGGCTCCGTAATCAGCACGGAACACCTCAGCCGCCGCGCGGAAGCGCGGCGGCTGAGATGTTCCCGGCCCGGCTACGCGGCGGTGCCGCGGTCGCCGGTGTGGAGGAGGTCGCGCAGCGCGTTCTTGTCGGGCTTGCCCAGCGGAGTGTGCGGGAGGTCGGCGAGGATCTCCAGCCGCTCGGGCAGCTTGAACGCGGCGATGCCCCGGACGGTCAGCGCCGCGCGGACGCCGTCGAGCGTCAGCCGGTGCCCCGGGTGGAGGCGGACGACCAGGCACACCCGCTCGCCGAGGACGGGGTCGGCCAGCCCGAGCACGGCGGCCTCGGCCACCGCCGGCAGCTCCTGGACGAGCACCTCGACCTCGCCCGGCGCGACCTTCTCCCCGCCCCGGTTGATGAGGTCCTTGACCCGGCCGCGGACGACGACCATGCCGTCGGGGGTGACCTCGACGAGGTCCCCGGTGCGGTACCAGCCGTCGCGGGTGAACGAGGCGGCGTTCTGCTCCGGCGCGCCGTAGTAGCCGCGCGGCGTGTAGGGGCCGCGGGTCAGCAGCTCGCCGATGCCGCCCGGCGGGACGGGCGTGCCGTCCCGGTCCACGACGAGGAGCTCGTCGTAGGGGCTGATCGGCGCGCCCTGCGTGGAGTGCGCGACGTCGTCGGGGGCATCGACCGGCATGCAGCAGATCAGCCCCTCCGCCATCCCGTACATCTGCTGGAGGCCGCAGCCGAGCGCGGGCCCGATGCGGGCGGCGACCTCGGGCGACAGCATCGACCCGCCCACCTGGACGAAGTGGAGGCTGGACAGGTCGCGCCCGCAGCCCTCGGCCTCCTCCATCCAGCGCAGCGCGATCGCGGGCGTCGCGGAGGTGACCGTCACCCCCTCCGCCTCGATGGCCGCGAACACCGGCCCGGGACGCGGCGAGGGGAGCAGCACCACCCGCCCGCCCGCGATCAGCGTGCCGAGAATCCCGGGGTTGGCCAGCGGGAAGTTGTGCCCGGCGGGCAGGACCGCGAGGTACACGCTGTCCTGCCCGACCCGGCAGATCTCGGTGATGCGGCGGATGTTGTACTCGTAGTCGTCGTGCGTGCGGTTGATGAGCTTGGGCATCCCGGTCGTCCCGCCGGACAGCAGGAACAGCGCGGGCTCCGAGGAGGCCGGGGCGCTGGCGTCCAGCCGGGCGCGCCGCTCGGCCTCCCCGCCGCGTCCCTCCCACAGGTCGGAGAGCGCGACGCTTCCGCGCGCCGACGGCTCGCCCGACACCAGCACCAGCGGGCGCGCGTCCAGCCGCTCGGCGACGCGGTCGGCGACGCGGTGCGCGAGCGCCTCGTGGTCGAACCCCCGCCAGCCGGACGGCACGAACAGCGCCCGCGCGCCGACGTGCTCGGCGATCGAGGTCAGCTCGTACTCGCGGTGCGGCAGCAGCATCATGACCGGGGCCGCCCCGAGCCGCAGGCACGCCATCGTGACGACGACGAACTCCCACGAGTTGGGCAGCTGCACGAGCACGCGGTCGCCGCGCGCGAGGCCGCGGTCGGCGAGGCGCTCGGCGAGCAGGTCGGCGCGCTCGGCGAGGGCGCGGTAGGTCAGCCGGGTCTCGCCGTCCACGACGGCGGTGCGGTCGGGCCAGCGGTCGGCCGAGTCCCACAGGTAGGCGCCGAGCGGGCGGCCCCGCCAGCATCCCGCCTTCCGGTAGAAGGCGGCCCTGTCGGGGGGCCACTGGACCATGCGGTGGCGTGTCGGGGTACTCATCGGGGCACTCCGTCCGGGTCGGGGCTGAGGAGCTCGGCCAGCAGCCCGGCGACGGCCTCGACCGTGGGACGGTCCCAGAACAGCGTCGCCGGGAGCTGGAGGCGGAACCGCCGTTCGAGCCCGCGTCTGATGCGTACGGTCATGACGGAGTCGACGCCCATCTCCGCGACCGGGCGGGCCGTCTCGACCTCGTCCGCCGACAGCCGGGTCTCCGCCGACACCTGGTCCCTGACCTCCGCCAGCAGGAAGTCGCGGAGGCCCTCGCCGTCGAGCCCCTGCCAGGGGGCGGCGGCCGCGTCCGCCTGGGGCTCGGGCGGCGCGTCGTCGAGGTCGGCGAGCAGCGGCGGCCTGCGGTCGCCGGGGCCCGGCGGGATCGTGCGGAGCACGGCGGCATAGGGCAGCGCGTGCCGGTCGGCGAGCCACCAGGCGCTGAACGCCTCGGTGGCGCTGATGTCGGACGTGCCGCGCGCCGCGAGCTCGGCGTCGATGACGGCCGAGGACGTGGACATGCCGAGCCCGCGCCAGGACGTCCAGCCGAAGCTGGTCGTCGCGGTGTCGCCGGCGGCGCGGCGGTGCGCGGCGAGCGCGTCGAGGAAGGCGTTGCCCGCCGCGTAGCTCGCCTGCCCCGGCAGGCCGAGGAGCTGCCCGCAGGAGGAGAAGAGGACGAAGAAGTCCAGCGTCCCCGGCGGGAACATCTCGTGCAGGACGAGCGCGCCGTTCACCTTGGGACGCATGACCGTGCGCAGCGACTCCTCGTCGAGCGTCCGGAGCGTGTTGTCGTCCAAGACGCCGGCGGCGTGCACGACGCCCCGGATCGGCGGCAGGCCGAGCGCGGCCAGCGAGAGCAGCTTGCGCGCGGCCTCGGCATCGGCGATGTCGAGCGCGACGGTCGCGACCGTGACGCCGAGCCGTTCCAGCGAGCGGATCTCCTCCACCCGCGCGATCTCCGCCGGGTCGGTCAGGTCGTCCCAGGTGTCGCGGGGCGGCAGCGCGCGGCGGCCGACGAGGACGAGGCGCCGCCCGCCCCGGTCGGCCAGCCAGCGCGCGACCTCCAGGCCGAGCGTGCCGAGCCCGCCGGTGATCAGGTAGGTGCCGTCGGGGCTACAGCTCAGCGGCTCGCGGACCGGCTCGCCCTCCAGCGGGCGCAGCCGCGCGACCGACGCCTCGCCGTCGCGGACGACGACCACGTCGTCCTCCAGCGCGGATCCGACGATCTCCACCAGGCTCGGCGCGTCCTTGGGCGAGGAGCCGACGTCCACGACCCCGCCCCAGAACTCGGGGTGCTCGCCGCCGATGATCCGGCCGAGCCCCCACAGTGCGCTGTGCCCGAGCGAGCCCTCCTCGGCGCACTCGCGGACGCCCTGCGTCGCGCACCACAGCTTGGCGGGCGCGGCGAGCCCGGAGTCGGCGAGCCGCCGCGCGGTCCGCGCGAGCAGCCAGGCCGCGTCGACGGCCGCCTCGCCGGTGTCGACCGACGGCCCGAGCGGCGGCACGACCACGATCGTGTGCCCGCCGGCCAGCTCGGACTCCGCCAGGTCCTCGGGCGTCGCCGCGACGCGGAACGGGACGTCGGCCGCGCCGAGCCGTTCGGTGAGCCGTCCGAGGAGCGCGGTGTCGGGGCCGACGAGCACCACGCGCGTGCGGGTGGCGGCCGGGAGTTCGGGCAGCGGACGCCAGACCAGCTCGTGCACGAGGCGGCGCGGGCTGGTCAGCACGGCCGTGTCGCCCTCCAGCACCCCGTAGCGGAGCCGGTCGAGCCTGCCGATCACCGTGCCGGCGGTGTCGCGGATCTCCACGTCGACCGTGTCCTCGCCGACGACCCGCACCAGCACGAGCGCCCGCGCGGGGCTCGCCCCGTCGAGCGCGACGCGGTGGACGTGCGCGGGCATGCGCAGGACGGGGTCCCCGCCGAAGGCGACCGACGCCGCCGACAGCGCCGCGTCGAGCAGCGGCGCCCAGGTGTGCGGCGGCTCCTCGCCGTCCCCGACCTGGGCGTCCACGGCCAGCACGCCGTCGCCCGCCCGCACCCGCGGCAGCTCCCAGGCGAAGCCCATCGCGGCGACGCCCAGCGTCGCGAGCCGCTCGACCACGTATCCGGGCGCCAGGTCGGTGCCCGTCTCGGGGATCGGCCCGCCCGGCGGGAGCGGCTCGGTGCGGACCTCGCGGGTGGCCGTCGTGTGCGTGACCCACGCCCGGTCATCGGGGGTGCTGTCGGCGATCCGCGACGACAGCCGGAGCATCGCGTCCTGGAGGACGATCTGCACCTCGCGCGGACGGGTGACGGTCACGGGCACGTGCAGGCCGACGCCGGTGAGGTCGGGGCGCCGCCCGTCCGCGGCCGAGGCGGCCGTGAGGAAGGTGTTGAGCAGCACGGCGGCGGGCACGATCTCGACCTCGCGGACGGGATGGTCGCCCGGGTAGGGCCGGGTCTCGCGGTCGAGCGAGGTCAGCCAGACGGTGGCGGGGGTGGAGCCGTTCACGCTCGTCCGGCCGCCGAGCAGGGTGTGGCCGCGGGGGTCGTGCCGCTCCAGCACCTGAGGCCGGGCGTCCGACTCCTCGATCCAGTGCGGGCGGTGCCGCCACGGGGCCGGGGGCAGGTCGGCGGGGCCGCCCTGCGGCCACAGCGCCGACCAGTCCACCGGAGCGCCGTGGCAGTGCAGGACGGCGAGGTTCTCCAGCAGCGTCCGCCGCTCGGGGCGGTTGCGCCGCATCGAGTGCGCCACGCAACTGTCGGCCGAGCCGCCCAGGTCGTCGAGCGTCTCAAGGATCGAGTGCTCGACGACGGGATGCGGGGAGACCTCCAGGAACATCCGGTACCCGTCCTCGCGCGCGGCGGTCACCGCGTGCATGAACCGGACGGTGCGCCGCAGGTTGGCGGCCCAGTAGGCGCCGTCGCGCACCGCGCCGTCGCGCGGGTCGTCCAGCGCCGTCGTGTAGAGGGGCACCTCGGCGGGACGCGGCGCCAGGTCGGCCGCCGCCGCCTCCAGCCCGTCGAGCAGCGGCTCCATCGCGGGGCTGTGGAAGGCGACGTCGGAGTCGACCCTCCGCACGGCGACGCCCTCGGCCTTCAGCCGCTCGCCGAACTCCTCCACCGCCGCCGGGTCGCCCGACACCACGGTCGACCGCGTCGCCGCCGCGACCGCGACCGCGACGTCGCTCCGGTCGCCGAGCATCTCCGCGACGTCCTCGGGCGGCAGCGCGACCATCAGCATCGCGCCCTGCCCGACCACCCGCCGCAGCAGCAGCGAGCGGCGGCAGACCAGCCGCGCGCCCTGCTCGGCGGTGAACACGCCGGCCGCGACGGCGGCGGCGATCTCGCCGACCGAGTGCCCGATGACCGCGTCCGGCCGCACCCCGGCGGCCCGCCACGACGCCGACAGCGCGACCTGCGCCGCGTAGATCATCGGCTGCGCGACGTCCACCGGGAGCGGGGAGTCGTGCCGGATGACCTCGATTGGGGAGAAGCCGATCTCCTCCTGGAAGACGGGGTCGATCTCGCGCATGACGGCGGCGAAGTCCGGGTCGCCCGCGAGGGACTCCTTGGCCATGCCGAGCCACTGCGTGCCGTGGCCGGAGAACACCCACACCAGTCCAGCGCCGGGCGCGAGCGCCTCGGTCGCCGCGGCGCCGCGCAATGCGGCGGCGAGTTCGGCGCGGTCGGACGCGACCACGGCGGCCCGGTGCGCGAGATGGGTGCGGCCGAGCGCGAGTGTGTGGCCGATGTCGCGGAGCGGGACGTCCGTCGCTTTCTCGACGTGCTCGGCGAGCGTGGCCGCCCGTTCGGCCAGCGACTCGGGGGAGGCGGCCGACAAGGGGAACACGCGCGCGGTGCCGTCGTCGTCGGCGTCGCCCGGCGCGTCGGCCTCCTCCAGGATGACGTGCGCGATCGTGCCGCCGTACCCGTAGCCGGAGACGCCCGCGCGCCTCGGCCCGTCCCCGGACGGCCACGGCGACGGCTCGGCGACGACCCGCAGGCCCGACGTCTCCCAGGGGATCGCCGGGTTGGGCTCGCCGAACCCGGGGTTCGGCGGGATCTCGCCGTGCCGCAGCGCGAGCACGGCCTTGATCAGCCCCGCCATGCCCGCGCCCGCCTCCAGGTGGCCGACGTTCGGCTTGACCGACCCGATGAGCAGCGGCTTCTCGGCGGTCCTGACCGCGCCGAGGACCTCGGTGAGCGCCGCCGCCTCCAGCGGGTCGCCGACCCGCGTGCCGGTGCCGTGGGTCTCGACGAAGCCGACCGTGGCCGGGTCGATGCCCGCGCTCTCGTACGTCCGGCGGAGCAGGTGGGCCTGGGCGTCGGCGTTGGGCGCCATGATGCCGCTGGTCTTCCCGTCCTGGTGGACGGCGCTGCCGCGGATCACCGCGAGGACCCGGTCGCCGTCGCGGCGCGCGTCGCTCAGCCGCTTGAGGACGACGACGCCGCCGCCCTCGCCCCGGCCGTAGCCGTCCGCGTCGGCCTGGAAGGACTTGCTGCGGCCGTCGGGGGCGATCGCGCCCGCCGCGTCCAGCACCATCGACAGCCCCGGCGCGGCGACCACCAGCACGCCGCCCGCGAGCGCGACCGGGCACTCGCCCGCGCGCAGCGCCTGCGCCGCCAGGTGCACCGCGACCAGCGAGGACGAGCAGGCCGTGTCGATCGCCATGCTCGACCCGCGCAGGTCGAGGACGTGCGAGACGCGGTTCGCGACCGCGCAGTACGCGCCGCCGATGCCCGACCACGCCTCGATCCTCGGCAGGTCCTCCAGCAGCCGGCGGCCGTAGTCGTCGGACCCGACGCCCATGAACACCCCGGCGTCGGTTCCGGCGAGCGTGTGCGGCGGTATCCCCGCGTGCTCCAGCGCCTCCCACGACAGCTCCAGGATGATGCGCTGCTGCGGGTCCATCAGCGCGGCCTCGCGCGGGGTGATGCCGAAGAAGTCGGCGTCGAAGCCCTCGACGTCGTCGAGGAACGAGCCCCTGCTGGGCGCGTCGCGGACGGCGGACGCGTGGTCCGGTCCGCGCTCGGCGTACCAGTCCCAGCGTCCCTCGGGGAGTTCGCCGGCGGTGGTCCGGCCCTCGCGCAGGAGCGTCCAGAACCCGTCCGGCGAGTTCACCCCTCCGGCGAAGCGGCAGGCCATCCCGACGATGGCGACGGGTTCGGGCGAATGCATCGCGCCCACCTTTCCTTCACAGCGGACCCGGGATGGTCCCCATCGTCGGTTCGCCGCTCCGCCCCCGGCACCTTGAGAAGTGCGGAGCCCTGGCGGTACCGGGCGCCGCGTCCGGCACCGATCATGGGAGCGGGAGGCGCCATGGTGGACGTGAAGCATGTGGTGATCGTCGGGGCCGGGCCCGCGGGCCTGTTCGCGGCGCGCATGGTGCGGCTGCTGCTGCCGGACGCGGCGGTCGAGGTGTGCGAGCGCGCGGGACCGGACGAGGTGACGGGGTTCGGCGTGACGCTGTCCGCGCGGACGCTCGGCGGGATCGCCGAGGCCGACCCGGACACGCACCGGCGGATCGCGGCGGCGAGCCTGCCGCTGTCGGGCATCGAGATCGCGCTGCCCGCCGCGACCCTCCGCTACGACGGGTTCGAGGTCGCGAGCATCTCGCGGAGCACGCTGCTGGCGATCCTGCGCGAGCAGGCCGAGGCGGTCGGCGCGCGCGTCCGGTACCGCTCGGCGGTCCCGCCGGGGGCCGTGCCCGACGCGGACGTCGTCGTGTTCGCCGACGGCGCCGCGTCCGCGCACCGGAACGCCCGCGCCGCCGCGTTCGGCACCGTCACGCGGACCGGCGCGGCGCGGTTCGTGTGGCTCGGGACCCCGGCGGACCTCGGCGGCCGGACGTCGTTCGCGTTCGTCCGCACCCCGCACGGGCCGATGGCGGCGCACTGCTACCCGCACGCCGACGCGGGCGGGACCGTCGTGGTCGAGACCGACGAGACGACCTGGCGCGCCGCCGGGTTCGCGGGCTCGGACACGATCGGCGGCGCGGCGATAGGGGAGGACGCGCTCGCCCGGCTCGGCGACGTCTTCGCCGAGCACCTCGGCGGCGCGGGCCTGATCGGTGCACGCGGCCGGTGGGGGCGCTTCACCGTCGTGACGAACCGGAGCTGGTCGGCGGGGAACGCGGTGCTGCTCGGCGACGCCGCGCACACCGCGCACTTCACCGTCGGGTCGGGGACGAAGCTGGCGCTGGAGGACGCGATGGCGCTGGCGTCCGCGCTCGCCGCCCACCCCGAGCGCGCCGCCGCGTTCCGCGCCTACGAGGAGGCGCGGCGCGGCCCGGTCACCCGCACCCAGCGGCTCGCGGCCCCGAGCATGCGCTGGTGGGAGAGCTTCGGCCGCCGCCTGGACCTGCCGCCGGAGGAGTTCGGCCTGCACTTCCTGACCCGCACCCCCGCGATGACCTACGCCGCGCTGCGCCGCCGCTGCCCGGAGCGCCTCGCGGAGGCCGCGGTCTCGTTCGGCGGCGATGCCGACCGCCACGCGGTCGACACGCCCTTCGAGCACGGCTCGATCAGGTTGCCGCACCGCGTCGTCTCCGAAGGGGTTGTTCGCTTCGCGGAGGTCCCCTGCCCCGAGGACCCGGACTGGAGCGAACTCGACGCCCCGCTGCCCAAGGTGGAGGACGGTCGCGTCGTGTTGGTTCAGGCGGCGGGGCCGGAGTGGGAGCGGTGGCACGAGACCGTCCGCTATGCGGGGATGGTCAGGGCCGGGACCGGGCGTCCGGTCGCGGTGCGGGTGCCCGCGGACTGGCGGGACGGCCCCGGCCTGGACGCCGACGACGACTCCTGGTCCGCCCGCGTCCACCTGGCGCTGCTGTCGGGACGGATCGACCTGATCGCCGCCGCCCGCTGACCCCTTCGGACTCAGCGGGCGGGGGCGGTCCGGGGGTCAGCCGGTGGGGAGGATCAGTACCTTGCCCGCCGCCTCGCGCGACTCGATCGCGCGGTGCGCGGCGGGCGCCTCGGCCAGCGGGTGGACGCCGTGCACGCGCGGCCGCAGCTCGCCCACCATCCCGAGCACGGCCGCGGCGCGCCGCCGCATCAGCTCGGGCGTCGGGTCGTAGCGTCCGAGCGACGGCTTGGTGAGGAACAGCGTGCCGCCGAGCGCGTTGAGGTCGACGGCGCCGACCGGGCCGCCCGTCTGCCCGTAGGACACGAACGTCCCGCGCGGACGCAGGCAGGTCAGCCCCTCGGCGAAGGTGGCCTGGCCCACCGCGTCGTAGACGACGTCGACGCCGCGCCCGCCGGTGAGCTCCAGGACGCGGTCGGCGAAGTGCCCACTGGAGTAGTCGATCACCTCGTCGGCGCCCGACTCCCGGGCGGCCTTCGCCTTGGCCGGGGTGGAGGCCGTCCCGATCACCCTGGCCCCCCGCAGCGACGCGAGGCGGCACAGCAGCCCGCCGACGCCGCCGCCCGCCGCGTGCACGAGGCAGGTGTCGGCCTCGCCCAGCGGGACCACGTCGGTCGCGAGCATGTGCGCGGTCATCCCGTGGACCAGCACGGCGACGGCGTCCTCGTCCGAGACGCCGTCGGGCACCGGCACGAGGCGGTCGGCGGCGACGACGCAGTGCGTGGCGTAGGAGGCCGAGGGCCCCATCCAGGCGACCCGGTCGCCCGGACGCACGCCCTCGACACCGTCCCCGGCGCGCAGCACCTCGCCCGCGCCCTCCATCCCGGGGGTGAAGGGGAGCGCCACGCGGTAGGCGCCCGACCGCTGGAAGAGGTCGACGACGTTGACCCCGGCGACCGTCACCCGCACCAGCACCTCGCCGGCGGCGGGTTCGGGGTCGGCGGCCTCGGCGACGCGCATGACGTCGGGCGGCCCCTGCCGCTCCAGGACGACGCGCCGCACCGGTCAGCCACCCGCCATCGGCGCGAGGATGGTGACCGTGCTCCCGGCCTCCACCACCGTGGCGTCCCGGCTGCGCCGGGGGATCATCTCGTCGTCCACGCAGAGGTTCACGTACAGGAGCGGCTCGCCGTCCGGGCCGAACAGGCGTCCGCCGATCCACGGGTGGTCGTCGGCGAACCGCCGGATGACCTCGGGCAGCGGGCCCTCGGTGCCCTCGAAGGCGGTGTCGCCGTCCGGGCTCCACACCGAGGGAACCATGATCTTGATCATCAATGCCTCACTTCGACGGGCGGTAGGTGCGAGCCCGCGCCGCGGGCGCGCGGCTCACCCAGCCCATCCTCGGTCCGGCCCGCCGCCGCCCTCATCCTCCAGAGTGCGCGGGCCCCGGCGGGGGCGGCCCGACCTGGCCGCCCCCGGTCGCGGGCCGGTGGCCCTCCGGCGGCCGCGCCCGGACGCCCCGAGAATCGGTCCGCCCGGTAACGGGAATCGGTCCGTCCGTGAGAGCCCGGCGGATGCACTCGGGAACAGTGCGTGAAAGCCGCATAACCGCACAGCCGCATGCCACCGTCAAGCCTCGGTTATGGGACTGTGACCTCCGCGATAGAAGGGTTTTGTTTTGTTGTGAATTGCTCAGATCCATGGTTGCGGAAGCGCCGTTGCAAGGATGTATCTTGTGGGAGAAAACGGGGCAGGCAGCCATGTCCGCGCCCGTCAGGGCCCCGACGGGGCCCGCTGAGGAAGCATTACAACGTAATATTACGATGTGATGTTACGAATGGTGAGGTGGCGATTGCAGATGTCATGTTCCCGCGAATGAATGCCACTTCTCCAGTCGGTCGGCCACGTAAGAACGGGGGGATTTGAGCCATGTGTGGACTGTGTTTACCGGCCTCGACGCACGCGGTCGCGGCAACCGGAACGCCGCCTCGGAAGGGGCGCCGCGCGGTGGACGCGGCCCACACGCTCCCTGCCAGGAGGGGCCGTGCCAGACCGGCCCCGGTGCTCCCATCCAGAGGTTGTGCCGCCTGAACTTCCCCTGACGCCGTCGGCGGGCTCCCAAACGGCCGCCCGGGCGCCTTCCGGGCCCGGCCGCGCTCGAGCCGACGCGTCATTCTTTCCCGGCGCACCGCCGCCTTGGGTATTGACTCATTTGGTTGCACGAAGATGTGGAGTGGCCTGTCAAGGAGGGGACAGAAGTTGGACGACACGCTGGAAGACATGAGGGATCCCTACCGGGCCCGAGGGGCCGGGGATCCCGCCAACGCCGCCATGGAGCAGGCCGTCGTGCGAGTGATCGAGACGATGCGGGAGAATCTTGGCGAACGCATCACCGTCGATGACATGGCCCGCGCGGCGATGTTCAGTAAATTCCACTTCTCGCGAATCTTTCAGCGGATCACGGGGGTCTCCCCGGGAAGATTTCTTTCCGCCATGCGCCTACAGGAGGCGAAACGGCTTCTGTTGACCACTTCCCTCACCATCACGGAGATCACCTATCTGGTCGGTTACTCCAGCGTCGGAACGTTCAGCACCCGGTTCAAGGAGGCGGTGGGCCTGCCCCCGACCGACTACCGCCGCCTCGGCGGATTCACCGACACGATCTCCCGCGACTGCCGCCGGCGGGGCCTCGG
Source organism: Actinomadura terrae (assembly GCF_022751215.1). Taxonomy (GTDB): domain Bacteria; phylum Actinomycetota; class Actinomycetes; order Streptosporangiales; family Streptosporangiaceae; genus Spirillospora; species Spirillospora terrae. Next base: position 319,974 of record NZ_JAICDG010000001.1, read on the forward strand.
GGTCGCCACGACGACCGTCAGCGGGCACGTCCGGCCGCCCGACACCGGGCCCGTCGGCCCGGTCTTCATCGGCCTGTTCCCCGACTGGATACCGCAGGGCTCACCGGTGAGCTGTACCGTCCTGCGCCGTCCCGGCCCCTACCAGCTCGACAAGGTTCCCCCGGGCACCTGGCACGTGCTCGCCCACGCGATGCCGCCCGGTCTGGAGCGCTTCCAGCATCCCGGCGACGAACCCCTGATCGTCGGGGCGAACGGCCCCATCACGATCCGGCAGGGGGCCGGGCAGCGCCGCGCGGACCTGTGCCTGCGTCCGATGCGGGTGCTCGACCCGCCCGTCCTGCTGGCGCTGTTCGAGGTGCGCATGGAGGCGCTGGGCGGCCCGCCGTCGCAGGACCGGGCTCCGAACGGCCGCGCCCCGGCGCGGCACGCGGGGGCCGGGCCGGTGAATCGGGCGAGAAGCGGCTCCTGAGACGGGTGAAGGGCCGGGCCGCGAAATGCGGTCCGGCCCTTCCTGTTCTGTACGTCCTGTTCCGCAGGTGTGGTCCGCCGACCACGTCCGGCCACGCCCTATACGGGGTGGACCGTCATCGGGAGGCCGCCGCGGACGCGCAGCGACAGCATCGGCTCGGGCACGACCTCCCGCCCCGGGGTGAGGCGGAGCCGCAGATCGCGGCAGGCGAGCGCGAGCACGAACGTGGCCTCCATCAGCCCCAGGTGGTTGCCGACGCAGAACCGGGGCCCCGCGCCGAACGGGATGTAGGCGTAGCGGGGCCGCTCGGTGGTCGCCTCGGGCTCGAACCGCTCGGGCCGGAACGCGTCCGGCGCGTCCCAGAAGGCGGGGTTGCGGTGCAGGGTGTAGGGGCAGATCAGGACGTCGGAGCCGGCCGGGACGTGGTAGCCGCCGACCTCGTCGTCGCGCTGCGCCTGCCGCGTCAGGATCCAGACGGGCGGGTACAGGCGCATGACCTCCTGGATCACCATGTCGGTGTAGGGGAGCCGCCGCAGGTCCTCCAGGACCGGCGGCCGGTCGCCGAGCACCTCCACGGCCTCGGCGTGCAGCCGCTCCCACACGTGCGGGTGCCGGTCGAGGAGGTGGAACGCCCAGCTCAGCGTCGACGCGGTCGTCTCGTGCCCGGCCAGCAGCAGCGTGATCAGCTCGTCGTCCATCCGCTGCCGCCGGACGCGCCCGTCGCTCTCCTGGAGCGTCGAGCCCATCAGCCGGGACACGACGTCGTCGCCGCCCGGGGGGCGTTCGAGCATCACGAGGTCGTCGGCGACGTGGTGCAGGTAGCGGCGGGCCCACCGGAAGCGCAGCTGCTTGGGCAGCGGCACCCACGTCGGGACCATGTTGAGCGTGACCATCTCGAACATCGCCTGGTCCTGGACGGCCTCGAACGCCCCGCCGGCCGAGCCGAAGCCGCCGAGGTCGGCGTCCAGCAGCGTCCGGCCGAGCACGCCGAGCGTCAGCGCCGTCATCTCGTGGACGACGTCGACCGGTTCACCCCCGGCGCGGCTGCGGAGCCGGTCGACGAGTTTGCCCGCCTCCTCGGCGACGACCCCGGCCTGCCCCGCGATCCGCTTGTGCTGGAACACCGGCTGGATCGCGTCGCGCTGCTTGCGCCACAGCTCGCCCTCGCTCGTCAGCAGCCCGTCGCCGAGGGCGCGCTTGGCCTGCACGAGGCCGATGCCCTTGTGGTAGTTGGCGCTGTTGTCGGCGAGGACGTGCTTGGCGTGGTCGGGGTGGTTGAAGATGTAGAGGGTCTTCGGGCCGATCCTGACCCGCGCGGCGTCCCCGTACTCCTCGGCGGCCTGCGACATCAGGCCGAGCCGGTCGCGGATCAGCTTGGCGAACAGCATCGGCGTCCGGCTGCGCGGCGGCCCCGGCGGGACGCGCCGCGCGTGCGCCGGGGCTCCGTGCGGACTGGTTCGGCGACCGAGCACGCTCACGTCCGCACCTCACTGATCAGGGGGGCCAGCCGGCGGAGCTTGCCGCCGTGGAACAGCAGCGCGTCCGAGCCCTCGCCGCGCTGGAGCGCGGTGACCCGGCCGACGAAGATGGTGTGGTCGCCGCCGTCGTAGCCGCGCCACAGCTCGCACTCCAGGCTCGCGAGCGCGCCGCTGATCAGCGGGACGCCGGTGACGGGCCCCTGCCACCAGTTCACGGACTCGAACTGCGAGGCGCCGAGGCCCCGGCGCCTGGTGGCGAAGTGGCGGGCGACGCCCTCCTGGTCGCCCGCCAGCACCGAGACTCCGAAGTGCTCGGCGGCGCCGAGGACGCCGTGCATGACGGCGGTCCGGTCGACGCAGACCAGGACGAGCGGCGGGTCGAGCGAGACCGAGGAGAAGGAGTTGGCGGTCATCCCGTGCGGCATCGCGCCGCCGACGGTCACGATCGTGACGCCGGTCGCGAACGTCCCGAACGCGTCCCGCAGCGCCTTCGCCTCGTGCTCCGCTCCGTTCGGTGCGGCGGCGGTCATGCGACCCTCCCCACCTCTGCGGTCCCGAGCGAGTACGGCTCCAGGGCCTTGAGCAGCGCCTCCGGGACGCGGGACGGCTCCGTGCGGGTGTTCGGGCCGCGCATGCACGCCACCCGCTGCCGCCCGCGCGCCACCAGCGACTCGCCGTGCGGGTCGAGCCGGTAGTAGTCGAAGCCGAACTCCAGTTGCGTCTGCGCGAGTTCGATCAGCCGCATCCGGATCGACAGCTCGTCGAACGCGGTCAGCTCGGCGAAGAACTCGCAGTCGACCTTCAGCGTGAACAGCTTCAGGTCGTCCTGGAGGTCGGCGAGGACCTCCGGCGCCTTGCTCTTGAGGAACAGCTCCCTGCACCGCCCCTGCCAGGACAGGTAGTTGACGTAGTAGACGTTGCCGACGAGGTTGGTCTCCTCGAAACCGACCGTGTGCAGGTACTCGTAGTAGTTCGACAATTCAGGACCGCCCTTCGGCGAGAAGTGCGAATGCCACCGGCTCAGGCGCGCCGTGCAGCCTTGTGACGAACGTCGCGACCCGCAGCTCGCCCGAGGCGAGGACGGCCCAGCCGGGACGGCGCGCCGCGCCGAGCGTCAGCGGGGCCGTCGCGGGCAGCCCGTTCTTGGCGAGGCACTCCATCGCGACCCACACGCGGGTGGCCGCGACCTGCGGGTCCTCGCCGGTCTCCGCCACGATCAGGTCGCACAGCACCCGGTGCCGGCCGAGCAGCGCGTCCCAGTCGGTGGTGGAGCGCGCGACGACCGGTTCCAGGTCGCAGGCGACCGGGCCGGCCGCGGCGACGCCCATGGTCAGGCCCGCGCCGTGCGAGCACGACACCGCGTGCCCGCCGTCGATCTCGGGACGCCCGTCCGTCCGGTGGCGGAGGGCGACGGCACGGCCGAGCGCGCGGCCCAGCGTCACCGCCGTCCACTCGCGGCGTTCGCGGACGTCCGCGGGCCGCGCGTGCGGTTCGACCGCGACCGCGACCGAGCCGCCGAGCAGCTCCTCCGCGGTGCGTTCGAGGAACGGACCGAGCAGGGACGGCGCCCACGGGCCCGGGCCGTCGTGCTTGCGGACGGCCTGGAGCCGCAGCCCCTCCCAGCGTTCGACGACCCGGCCGTCCGCGTCCCGGACGGCGACGTCGTAGACGTAGCTGTCACCGTCCTGCGAGCGCTCGGTGGCGCAGTAGCGCACCTGCTCCAGCCCGCGCAGCGCCTCGCCCGCCGGGTAGATCCGGTCGATGCCGGTCGGCAGCAGCGTGGCGTGCGGGACGCAGACCTGGTTGCCGTGCATCAGCGCGTCCCGCATGCCCGGGTCGCCGAGCAGCAGCCGCTGGGGGAGGAACGCGGCGAACCAGCCGCCCTCGCCCGCGACCGCGAGGTCGGCGTCGACCCGCCGCGCGGCGAGGTGGTGGTAGCGGCGCAGCCGGTGGAACCGCGCGCCCTGGAACAGCACGTCGCCGTAGAGGCTCCGGGCCGGGTCGAGCGGCACCGCGGGCAGGCCGCTCTCGACCTGCTCGGGCGGGCCGTCCGGCGCGGGGGCGGCGCCGTAGCGCAGCCGGGCGTGGAAGTGCTCGGCGGCGAACCCCGTCTCGGCGCTGCGGATGACGACCTCGATCGTTCCGTCGCCGGTGACGACCGCCGCGACCCGGATCGTCGTGCTGCCCTCGGGCGGGACGACGATCGGGCGCGGGAACCGGGCGTCCTCGACGATGGGCGCCTCCGTCCGGCCGGTGACCGCCGCCGCGACCTGCGCCATCGCCTCCATGCCGAGCACGGCGGGCAGCAGCAGGTTGCCGTCGAGCAGGTGGTCGGCCAGGTAGGGGTCGGTGCCCGCGCTCAGCGTGGTCTCGGCGACCAGTTCGACCCCGTGGTAGCGGACGAGCGGCCGGTCCACGAACCGCAGCAGCGGCAGCTCGGGCTCGTCGTAGCGGACGGTGTCGATCGTCCCGGTGCGGCCGCTGATCACGACGGTGACCGGCGCGGCGGGGTCGGCGAGCAGCCGCCGCATGATCTGGACGCCCTCGTCCGGGTGGATCGCGGTGATCCCGTCGCGGGCCAGCTCCTCCACCACCGACAGCCGTTCGCCCATCCCGACGCCCGACCAGACCGACCACTCCATGCACAGGCAGCGGCAGTCCGGGTGGCGGTCGGCGAACTCCTCGGTGAACGCCGCCAGCCACTCGTTGGCGGTCGCGTAGTGGGCCTCGCCGCGCAGCCCCGCCCGGCCGATGATGCTGCCGAACGTGACCAGCAGCTTCAGCCCGCCGGTGTCGAGCGCGTCGAGCACCGTCCGCAGGCCGCCGATCTTGGGGGCGAACGTCCGCTCCATCTCGGCGGTGTCGAGCCCGGCCAGCGACACGGGCTCGTTGCGGCCCGCGCCGTGTAGGACGGCGGTCACCGGCCCGAGCGCGGCCGTCGTCTCCGCGACCGCGCGGCGGACCTGCTCCGCGTCGGTCACGTCGGCCCGCGCGTACCGGACGGCGACCCCCCGCTCCTCCATGCGCTGGAGGTTGGCGGCCAGCTCGTCGTCGCGCTCGGGGTCGGAGCGGCCGAGGACGGCGAGCCGGGCGCCGCTGTCGAGCGCCATCGTCAGCGCGCACTCGGCGGTGATGCCCTTGCCGCCCCCGGTCACGAGGATCACGTCGTCCGGCCCGAGCGGCTCCCGGGTCGCCGCCGGCTCCACCGGCAGGACCCGAAGCGTCGGCACGCGCCGCGTTCCGGCGGCGTCGTAGCGGGCCTCGCTGAACGCGGTGGTCGCGGCGACCTCGTCCAGGACCCGGCCGACGGCCTCGGGCGTGTCGGGGACGTGCGCGATCGTCACCCTGAGCTGCGGCGCCTCCTGCCGCAGCGTCCGGACCATGCCCGCCGCGCCCCGGTCGCCGTGCTGGACGAGCACGAACCGCCGGCCGGCGGGCGCGGTCGCCGCCGCCTTGACCGCGTCCAGCACCGGGCCGAGCGACGCCTCCGTGAAGTCCGCCCCGAGGCAGACCAGCGTGCCGGACCCGACGCCGCCGCCCTCCAGCGCGTCGCGGACCTGCCGCGCGATCTGAGAGCCGGTGCCGGTCAGGCTCCACCCGCCGTTCTCCTCGTCGCGGGGCGCGGCGGCCACCGGCACCTCGTCGAGGTCGACGGAGTAGGCCCGCGCCCAGGACGCGGCGCCCTCCACCACCGGTTCGGCCTGCTGCCCGCCGCGCCCGTCGGCGAGCGCGTCCAGCACCTCGGCGAGCTCGCGGATCGTGGCGTTGGCGAAGTTGGTCGGCGCCTGCGCGACCGAGAGGCCGAGCGCCTGCGCCGCCTGGTTGAGCACCTGCCCGACGGAGATCGAGCTGAGGTGCAGGCTGTCGAGGAGCTTGCTGTCCTCGTGGACCATCTCCAGCGGCAGCTCGGCGCGCTCGGCCGCGAGCCTGCGCAGCAGTTCCACGCTGGAGGCGTCGCCGACCGCGGTCTCGGGCGCGGCCGGGGCCTCGATCCTGACCTCGGCGCCGATCGCCGACTCCGGGGCCTGCTCGCACGGGCTGGCGAAGAACGAGAACTCGGCGCCGATCTCCAGCGGACGGGTGAACCGGCCGCGGAACAGCGCGTCGTGCCGCACGGGCGCGCCCGCGACGAACGCGACCGCCGCGACCCGCAGCAGCCCGGTCAGCGACTCGTCGTCGGTGTCCAGCGCGACGGCGGGGACGTCGGCGATGTCCTGGGTCAGGCCGCTCAGCACCCGGCCGGGGCCGACCTCGATGAACAGGTCGGTCTCCTTCGCGGCGAGCTGGAGCGCCTGCGCGAACAGCACCGGGCGGGTGATCTGCTCCCGCAGCAGGTCGTTCACGTCGGTGCCGGGCGGCAGCGCCTCCCCGGTCACGGTCGACACGACCCTGCGCGCGACGCCGCTGAAACGTTCGCTCGTGAGCTTTCCGACGAACGCATCGGCGGCCGGAGCAACCAGCGGCGAGTGGAACGCGTGCGACACCGCCAGTGCCGTCGAGCCGATCCCGGCCGCGGCGGCGCGCTCCCGCACCGCCTCGATAGCGGCCACCGGGCCCGCGACCACCGTCTGCGAGGGGCCGTTGAACCCCGCGATGACCACCCCGGAGCGGTCGAGCAGGCCCGCGACGATCTCGGGCGACGCGGCGATCCCCGCCATCGTCCCCGACGCGCTGTGCTCGGTCATCGTCTGCCCGCGCGTCGCCGCCACCTTCAGCAGCGTCGCCTCGTCCATGACCTCGGCCCAGTGCAGCGCGGAGATCTCGCCGAGGCTGTGGCCGACGGCGACGCCCGCCTCCAGCCCGAGCAGCGCCATCGCCCGCAGTCCCGCCATCGAGCCGGTGACGATGCGGGGCTGCGCGAGCGCCGTCGCCGTCATGTCGCCGCTGCCGGGCAGCGCGGCCCGGTCGTAGACCTGCGCGACCTCGGGGAAGCGCCGCCGCAGCGCGCCGCCGCTGGTGCCGCGCCCCGAGCCCTGGCCGGGGAACAGGTAGCCGATCCGCGGCGCCTTGGCCGCGTGGCCGAGGAACGCGCGCCCGTCGGGCGTGAGGACGCTGGTCGTCCCCGCGTCCACGGCCTCGGCGAGCTGCCGCAGCCGCCGCTCGGCCTCGTCCGGCGACGACACCACGACGGCGGCCCGATAGGGCAGGCCCTGCAAGGAGCGCTGCGCGGTGGCCGCGACGTCGGCGAGCTGCGCGTACGACAGCGCGGGCACCCAGTCGGCGAGTTCGGTGAGGCGGTCGCGGAGCTTCGGCCAGGACGCCGCGTCCAGCAGGATCAGCTCCGCGTCCTGCACGGACGAGGCGAGCGGCTCGGCGGCGGGGAACGCCGGGGTCCGGGGGCCGGTGCCCTCCAGGACGATGTGGGTGTTGATGCCGCCGAAGCCCATCGCGGTCACGCCGGCGCGGACCGCCGCGTCCTCGGGCCAGGACTCCGCCTTGCGCAGCGCCCGCAGCGCCGAGCCCTCCTCGGCGAGCACCGGGTGGGGGTCGAAGCAGCCGACGGTGGGCGGCAGCACCTGGTGGTGCAGCGCCATCACCGCCTTGATCAGCCCGGCCACGCCCGCCGCCGCCTTGGTGTGCCCGATCATGCCCTTGACCGTGCCGATCACGGCGGTCGGCGCCGCCGGGTCGGCCGCGGTCCGCGCCTGCGCCAGCGCGGTCAGCTCGGTCGCGTCGCCGACCGCCGTGCCGGTGCCGTGCCCCTCGAACAGCGGGACGGTCTCGATCCCGAACCCGGCGCGCTCGTAGGCGCGCTCCAGCGCCAGCCGGTAGCCGCCGACCTCGGGACGGGTGATGCCGCCCTTCCCGTCGGAGGAGATGCCCCAGCCGGCGACCCGCGCGTAGGGGCGGCGGCCCAGCGCGGCCGCGTCCTCCTCGCGCATCAGCACGACCATGCCGCAGCCCTCGCCGGGCCAGAACCCGTTGGACCCCTGGTCGTAGACGCGCATCTCGCCGCGGGCGAGCGCGCCGGTCTTGGCGAACCCGATGATCTCGAACGGGTCGATCGACAGGTCCACGCCGCCCGCGACCGCGACGTCCAGCTCGCCGTCGACCAGCGCGCGGCACGCCGTCGTCACCGACAGCAGCGACGACGAGCACGCGCCGTCGACCGTGTACCCGCCGCCCTTGAAGTCGAAGAAGTTGCAGACCCGCCCGGCGATCGTGTTCGACAGCCCGCCCGCGAGCGTGTCCTCGTCGATCGCGGGGAACGGCGCCTTGTAGCTCTCCTCGACCCCGCGCAGGAACTCGGCGATCCGCTCGTCCGGCCAGCCCTGGCCCGAGAGCGCGTCCGCGAGCGTCCGCCGGACGTAGGGCCAGCGCAGCCGCATCGTGTTCGCCCGGGTGAACTCGCCGGTCAGCGTGTTGCCGACGACGACGCCGGTGCGCTCGCGCGGCAGCCCCTCGCCCTCGGGGAACCCGGCGTCGGCGAGCGCGCGGGTCGCGGTGTCGAGCGCGAGCCAGTGCGTCAGGTCCGTCGACCGGTACGTGCTTCCGGCGATCTTGTAGCCGATCCGGTCGAACTCATAGCCCTCGATGACCGCGGCCATCCGGGCGTAGAACCGGTCGGGGGCGGCGGGGTCGGCGTCCCAGTAGTCCTCCAGCCGCATGCGCTCGTCCGGCAGCCGGCGGAACGCCCGCCGCCCGGCGACGGCGTTCTCCCACAGCTCCTCCGGCGAGGCGGCGTCGGGATAGCGGCACGCCATCCCGACGACCGCGATCCTCGTGCTCTTCTCGGTCATCTCACACCCCCACGCGCCACCAGGCCGAGCGCGATGTCGCGGCGCCACCGCTCGAAGGCGGGCATCTCGCCGTCGCCCGCGTCGGCCGCGGCCTTCCTCGTGTCGTCGCAGATCTGGGCGGCCTCTTCCGGCGACACCCCGCACAGCACCCCGGTACCGACGGCGGTGTGCGCCACCGAGAGGCCGGCGAGCAGCCGCGCCTTCGCCGCGAACGCCGACCCTTGGGCGGCGTTGACGCGGTAGGGCCCGGCGCGCCGCGCGAACTCGCGCAGGTCCTGCTCGTCCGAGCCGCCCGCGTAGGTCGCCGCGAGGCCCGCGCCCGCCCACAGGTCGGCCTGGCGCGAGTCGGCGAACCCGTCGATCAGGTCGCACACGACCCGGACGTCGGTGCCGCCCACGAACCACAGCGCGCGCCCGATGCCCTGGTCGATCGCGTGCCGGGCGTACCGGTGCGGGTCGTCGGCGGGCCAGGGGAACCGCGGCTCCTCGTGGTGCTGGTGGACGTACCGGTCCGTCTTGAAGTACGCCTGGTGGAAGCCGTACCCGTCGAGCGCCAGCCAGCGCAGCAGCGGGTCCGGCAGCGAGATCTTCGACCAGCGGAACCGGGGCACGCGGGCCATCGCCCAGCCGGCGCCGATGTAGGCCATGTAGATGTGGGCGTTGCCGCGTCCCGCGAGGAGCGCCGCGAGCCGCCGGCTGCCGCCGCCGGGCAGCGCGTCCAGGACGGTCAGGCCCATCGCGGCGCCCTCGTAGGCGAACCCGCGGAACCGTACCGGTATCTCCTCCAGGCGCTCCTCGGCCTCGGCGACGGTGCGCGCCTCGACCGCGTGGCCGTATCCCGTGAGGAAGGTCGCCCCGACGTTCTCCAGCAGATCCCGGGACTCCGCGTCTTTCTCATGGAATCCGCGGGTGCGCAGCTTGGTCGCCGAGACGTTCGGGGTGAGAACGCGACGTCTGAGCGAACGCAGGTTACCCGCCAATTTGTCCTCCCGGTCCACCGAGTGTGGTGCGTGAGCGCAATTAAGGGTCATCGTTTCCGGCGGGCGGGGGCGGCGCCAACTTCCAGCGTGCTACCGGGGGTGCCCGGTCATTTCCGCGGCCCGCGCGGGACGTTCGGAGAAAGGCGCCGGCGGCCGGTGGCGAACGTTCGCCACCGGCCGCCGGAAACGCACCGGGTCAGTGCCCGCGCGCCTGCCGCCGGCGCGCCTGGAAGGCCGCCATCAGACCACCGAGCACGAGCAGGGTCAGCACCGCGCGGCGGCGCCGCTTGGTGGTCTTCGTGGTGGACGAGGCGTCGGAGAGCGCAGCGCTCATGGCGATCGGTCCCTTCTCGCACTTTAGTGACAATCTGCGACGAGCCTAATCAGCGGAGCGCCGATACAGGCCACTCTCAATGTGCGGGGCAGATAAGGAGAAGGGTGTTATCTATTCGTCGCCGAGCACGGCGGTGGCGAGCTGGGCGGCGAACGCGTGCGGCTGCGTCACGTAGCCGAGGTGGCCGCCGGGGAAGTCCACGACCTCGAGGCCGAGCCGCTCGGCCAGCTCGACGTTGGGACGGTAGTTGACGTCCTCGCGGGAGGCGGTGCCCCCGGCCAGGACGAGGCGGTCCGCCACCGGGCGCAGCGCCTCCACGTCCAGCGTGTAGTTGGGGTAGGTGCGCAGCTCGTGCTCGAACCAGAAGATCTGGTTGACCTTGAGCCGGTCCAGCATCTCCCTGAGCTTGTCGGGCGGCAGTTCCGAGCCCTTCGGCGGGCGGGTGTCGCCGAGCCCCATCCGGTCCTTGAAGAGGCCCTTCGCCTCGTCGACACCCTGCTTCCGGTAGATGTCGTATAGCTCGTCGTAGAAGTCGGCCAGCTCGTCCGCGTCGGGGAGGAGGCTGGTCAGCGGCGGCTCGTGCGAGACGAGCGTCCGCACCCGGTCGGGGTACCGCGCGAGCAGCACGAGCCCGGCGATGGCGCCCGAGCAGGTGCCGAGCACGTGCGCGGGCCCGCCGACGAGGTGGTCGATGAGGGCGCGGGCGTCCTCGGCGTCCACCTCGACCCGCCGGTCGTCGGGCACGATCTCGTGCTGCGGGCTGCGGGAGAAGCCGCGCCGGTCGTAGGTGATGACCGTGCAGCGCTCGGCGAGAAGGTCGGCCATGGGCCCGAACGGGGCCGCGTCGCCGTTCCCCGTCGAGATCACCAAAAGGGCCGGCCCGGTGCCCCTGACTTCGTAGTAAAGATGGGCGCCGTCGACGCCCAGCGTGCCGCTGGTAGGAGTGTGCGTGCGCACGTAAGCCCGCCCTTCCTGAGGGATTCAGTCGCAGGGTAAAGGCGGGCGGTGCCGTTCCGGCATCTTCGGAAGTGCCGCGTCGGGCCGGTTTTCTGGCGTGTTTTCGAGCAGGGCATTCGCGGAGATGCCGCGCGTCCGGCGCCATGGAAACGTTCGATCACGGGCGCCACACCGTGGCCCCTCTCTTTCATTGCGAGGATTTCGTGGCACGAGCGACCGGTTTCGACGTGGAGCGGCTGCGCGCCGACTTCCCGATCCTGCGGCGGCGCGTCAACGGGCGCCGCCTCGTCTACCTGGACTCGGCGAACACCTCACAGACACCCGTGCCCGTCCTGGAGGCGATGCGGCGGCACCACGAGCGGCACACCTCGAACGTGGGCCGGTCGGTGCACACGCTCGCCCTGGAGGCGACCGGTGCCTACGAGGGCGCCCGCGCGAAGGTGGCCGCGTTCGTCGGCGCCGCCGCGCCGGGCGAGGTGGTGTTCACCAAGAACTCCACCGAGGCGATCAACCTGGTCGCGCACGCGTTCGCGACCCGTCCCGTCGCGGGATACGACGACCCGCGCTTCCGGCTCGGGCCGGGCGACGAGATCCTGGTCACGGAGATGGAGCACCACTCCAACCTGATCCCGTGGCAGCTGCTCTGCGAGCGGACGGGCGCGGAGCTGCGCTGGCTGCCGCTCACCGAGGACGGCCTCCTCGACCTGGGCGACCTCGACCGGTACCTCAACGAGCGCACCAGACTGGTGTCGTTCGTCCACGTGTCGAACATCCTCGGCACGGTCAACCCGGTCGAGCCGATCCTGGCGCGGGCCCGCGAGGTCGGCGCGCTGGTGATGCTGGACGCGTCGCAGTCCGTCCCGCACATGCCGGTGGACGCGGCGGCGCTCGGCGTCGACTTCCTCGCGTTCACCGGCCACAAGATGTGCGGACCGACCGGGATCGGGGCGCTGTGGGCGCGGCGGGAGCTGCTGGAGGCGATGCCGCCGTTCCTCGGCGGCGGCTCGATGATCGACGTGGTGGCGATGACCGGGGCGACCTACGCGCCGCCGCCCGCGCGCTTCGAGGCCGGGACGCCGCCGATCGTGCAGGCCGTGGGCCTCGGCACCGCCGTGGACTACCTGTCCGCCGTCGGCATGGACACCGTCCGCGCGCACGGCCGGGCCCTCACCGCCTACGCGCTGGAGGCGCTGTCGGCGATCCCCGGCGTGCGCGTGTTCGGCCCGTCCGACCCCGCGCTGCGCGGCGCGCTCGTGGCGTTCGCGCTCGACGGCGTGAAGCCCGACGACGTCGGCGAGGTGCTGGACGGCGAGGGCGTCCAGGTGCGGGTGGGCCGGCACTGCTGCGCCCCCGCCTGCTCCCGCTACGGCGTGCCCTCGATGGCCCGTGCCTCGTTCCACCTCTACACGACCACCGCCGAGGTGGACGCGCTCGCCGCCGCCGTGGACAAGGCGCGCGGCACCAGATGAGCCGACGGGTACCCGGTTCTCTCGGCCCCGGGTACCCGTCCTTTTCTCTTCTCGCCTAGTCGCTCGTGCTCAATCGACGGTGACCGTCGGGACGTACCGGATCCAGCGTCCGCCCGCGTGCCGGAACCCCTGCTCCTTCGCCATGATCTCCTCGGCGTGGTTCCAGGCGAACAGCAGCGCGTAGTCGGGGTAGGGGTCGCTGAACGCGTCCGGCGGCCGCACCGGCAGATGCGAGCCGGGCACGAGCCGGCCCTGCTTGTCCGGCGTCGAGTCGCACACGAACGGGACGAGGTCGGTGCCGATCCCGCAGAAGTTCGTGATCGTCGTGGCCTTGCCGGGCGCGCCGTACCCGACGACCCGCTTGCCGTCCGCGCGCAGGTCCCGCAGCAGCGCCAGCAGGTCGTCGCGCACCTGCCGGACGTTGTCGCCGAACCGCCGCAGCGTGTCCGGCGAGGACAGCCCGCGCTCGCGCTCCTCGGCGAGGAACCGCCGCACGGACGCGCCGACCCGCCGCTCGCCGGCCCGCGCCACCGTGTACCGGATCTCCCCGCCGTGCAGCGGGATCGGCTCGGCCTCGACCAGCTCGAACCCGAACCGCTCCGCCATCGCCGCGACCGAGGTCACGCTGAAGTAGAAGACGTGCTCGTCGTAGATCTGGTCGAACGCGCCCTGCTCCAGCACGGTCGAGAGGTAGGGCTCCTCGAACACGAAGATCCCGCCCGGCGCCAGCAGCGCGCCGACGCCCCGGAACACCGAGCCGATGTGCGCGATGTGGCAGATCGTGTTGGCGCCGAACACGACCTGGGCGGGGCCGTGCTCGGCGCGGACCGCCGCCGCCGTCTCCTCGTCGAAGAACGCGTTCAGGACGCTGACGCCCTTCGCGCGCGCCTCGTCCGCGACGTTCGTCGACGGCTCGACGCCGAGGTGCCGGACGCCCGCGTCCGCCACGGTCGAGAGCATCACGCCGTCGTTGCAGCCGATCTCGACGATGAACGCGCCGGGTCCGGTCAGCTCGTCGCGCAGGAAGCGGCGCGCGTCGTCCTCGAAGTGCCGCCGGTGCCCCTTCGATCCGGACGCCCGGTACCGGTACCCCTCGTGGTACCGGACGGTCTGCGGCACCTCCTCCAGCAACTGCACCATCGAGCACCGCCCGCACGCGCCCGCCGCGAGCCGGAACAGGAACTCGCCGTCGACCTGCTCGGGCAGCGGGAAGGCGTTGGCGGACGGCTGCCGTCCGAGATCGATGAACTCCTCGACCACGCCGCCGCACACTCTGCATTCGCCGTTCATGATCCGGGCCTCCAGCGCGGGGTCAGTAGGTGACGACGGCGCGGAACCGCACCTCGCCCTTGGCGACACGGTCGAACGCGTCCGCGACGCGCGCGTTGTCGTAGACCTCGACGCGCGGCGTGACCTTGCCCGACGCGACGATCGACAGCGCCTCCCGCAGGACGCCCGGCCCCTCGTGGGTGGCGCCGAGCACCTGCTGGTCGAGCGCGAAGAACGGCCGGGCCATGTCGGGGGCGATGCTGAAGGGCGCGAGCCCGTCGATGCCCGCCATCACGATCCGCCCGCCCGGCCGCAGCCCCCGCATCGCCTCGGACGCGGCGGCCGACGACGGCGCGGTCACCACGATCACGTCGGCGCCGCCCGCCGCCTCCAGCTGCTCGCCGTCCGCGACGATCAGGTCGGCGCCGAGCTCCCGGACGGCCGCGTGCTTGTCGGGCGACCGCGTCACCGCGATCGTCTCGTGCCCGGCCGCGGCGGCGAACTGGAGCGCCAGGTGGCCGAGCCCGCCGATGCCGAGCACCGCGACCCGCTCGTACGGCTTCGGCGCGGCCTTGCTCAGCGCGCCCCACGCCGTGTACCCCGCGCACAGCACCGGCGCGGCCAGCTCGTAGTCCAGCCCGTCCGGCAGCATGACCGCGCTCGCGGCGGGCGCCACCACGTACTCGGCGTGCCCGCCGGGGACGGTGATCCCCGTCATCCGGGGCGCCGGGCACGCGAACGCCGCGTGCCCCGACAGCGGCCGGTTCTGGACGCAGTAGTCGCAGCGCCCGCACGTCCCCTGGATCCAGGGGACGCCCACGCGGTCGCCCGCGTCGTGCGAGACGACCCCGGCCCCGGCCTGGACGACCTCGCCGACCGCCTCGTGCCCCGCGATCGCGGGCGAGAACGGCGGGAACGGGATGATGCCGCGCGTCGCGAGCACGTCGTTGAAGCAGATGCCCGAGGCGTGCACCCTGACCAGCACCTCGCCGGGCCCCGGCTCCGGCGTGGGCACGTCCTCGATCCGCCACGCGGCGTTGACTTCGGGAATGACGGCTGCCTTCATATTCGACCACCTAGGTAGGAGTGGGCGGACAGAACGACGGACGGGGAGCCGGCCCGCCGTCACGGGCGCGGCTCCACCGTCACGGGGGTGGGGCGGTCAGCGGGGGTTGAGGCGTCCGGCCTCGACGTCGAGCCGGCCGAGGACCTCGGTGATCGCGGCGGTCGTCCGGTCGGCCTCGGCCCGCGTGAACACCAGCGGCGGCGACAGCACCAGCGTCTGCCCGTAGTTGCGGGTGATCACGCCGTGCGTCTCGTAGACGTCGTCCGCGACCTCCAGCGCCAGATCCATCGAGAGCGGCTCGCGGGTCTCCTTGTTCACCACCAGCTCGATACCGGCCATCGCGCCCTCGACCCGGACGTCGCCGACCGACGGCAGCCCGGCGGCCGTGACGAGCCCGCCGCGCAGCCACTCGCCGATCTCCAGGGACCGCCCGAGCAGCCCCTCCTTCTCGATGACCTCCAGGTTGGCCAGCGCCACGGCCGCGCTGACCGGGTGCCCCGAGTAGGTGTAGCCGTGGAAGAAGTTGCGGTCCCCGCCGGCGACGGCCTCGGCGATCTCATCCCGCATCAGCACCGCGCCCATCGGGACGTACCCGCTGGTCAGCCCCTTCGCGGTCGTGATGATGTCGGGGTCCATGCCGCGCGGCGCCGAGTCGAACCAGGTCCCGATCCGGCCGTAGCCGGTGATGACCTCGTCGGCGATCAACAGGATGCCGTGCGAGCGCAGCAGCTCCCGCACCCGCGGCCAGTAGTCGGAGGGCGGGGCGATGACGCCGCCGCCGCCCAGCACCGGCTCGCCGACCATCGCGGCGATGTTGCGCGCGCCGAGCCGCTCGATCGTCTCCGACAGCTCGTTCAGCAGGAAGTCGGTGGTGTCCTGGCCGCCGTAGAACTCCGCCCGGTACGGGTAGGGCGGCATCAGCTTCTCGACGTGCGGCAGGTTCGGGCCGACCGCGACCTGCATGTCCGGGATGCCGGTGGCGGTGCCGCTGCCGTAGGTCGCGCCGTGGTAGCCGTAGTGCCGGGCGAGGATCCAGTTGCGGTCGGTCTCGCCCCGGTGGTGGTGGTAGAGCCGGGCCAGCTTCAGCGCCGTGTCGACGCCCTCCGACCCGCCGCAGGTGAAGTACACGCGGTTGATGTCGCCCGGCGCGAGCGCGGCGAGGCGCTCGGCGAGCAGCGCGGCCTTGTCGCTGCCGTACTCGAAGAAGCTGGTGAAGTGCGCCAGCTCGGAGATCTGCCGGGCCGCCGCGTCGGCCAGCTCCTGGCGGCCGTGGCCGACCTGGGCGACCCAGATGCCGCCCCCGAGGGCATCCAGGAACTCGCGGCCCGACGCGTCCCATACCGTGCTGCCCTCGCCGCGGACCATGACGCGCCGCTCCCGGCGGGGCCCGCGCTCGTGCGAGTGCAGGACGTGACGCCGGTCGAGGTCTTCGAGGATGGCCGCCGAGCGCGCCGAACGGGTCGAGGAGATCGTCACCTTCGCTCCTAGTCTCGGTGGGTTTCCCCGAACGATCGCAGCGGCGCGTGGCCTGGGACATCTTCCAGGGTGCGGTGCCCGGTCCGGCTGGTGGCGTCCACCGGCGCCCGCTGGCAAAAATCTGGCATGTCGTGACCTGTCGAGACCTCGCCATCCGTGCGACTGTGTGGTGACAATCTGAGCTATGCGAGAAGACGAGTCCCCCGTCGTCGACGAAGCCGCGTTCACGGCACTGGCCGAGAAGCACCGGCACGAGTTGCAGGTGCACTGCTACCGGATGCTGGGTTCCATAGAGGACGCCGAGGACCTGGTGCAGGAGACCTTCCTGCGCGCCTGGAAGAAGCGCGACACCTTCCAGGGCCGCTCCACCTTCCGCGCCTGGCTGTACCGCATCGCCACCAACGCCTGCCTGGACTTCCTCTCCGCCCATCCGCGGCATCCCCAGCCGCGCCGCACCGCGCCGCCGAACGCCGCGAAGGCCGGAGACGAGATCCCGTGGCTCCAACCGTTCCCCGACAGCCTCCTCGAACCGCTGATGCCGGGCGCCGCCGAGCCCGACTCGGTGGTGGTCGCCAAGGAGACCATCGAACTGGCCTTCATCGCCGCCATGCAGCACCTGTCGCCCAAGCAGCGCGCCGTGCTGCTGCTGCGCGACGTGCTGGGGTACCCGGCCAGGGACACCTCCGGCATCCTCGGCACCAGCGTGATCTCGGTCAACAGCGCGCTCCAGCGGGCGCGGGCGACGCTGAAGGAGCGGCTGCCCCCGCGCCGCGCGGAGTGGCGGGCCGGGGAGGACCCGAACGCCGCCGAGCGGCGCCTCGTCCAGCGGTACATGGCCGTGATGGAACGCGGCGACATGAGCACGGTCGCGCAGGCGATGGCCGACCTGATGGCCGAGGACATCCGGGTCTCCATGCCGCCGCAGCCGCTGTTCTACTCCGGCCGCCACGACTTCTACCTGGGGGTCAGCGCCTACCTCGACCCGGACTCGCCCACCTACGCCGGGCAGTGGCGCAGCGTGCCGACCCGCGCGAACCTCCAGCCGGCGGTCGCGCACTACATCAGGCCGCCGGGCGGCGAGGTGTTCCAGGCGCAGGTGCTGGACGTGCTGCGGGTCGAGGAGGGCACGATCATGGAGATCACCGCGTTCGAGGGGCGGCTGTTCCCCCGCTTCGGACTGCCGCTGACGCTGGAGGAGGGCCCGTGACCGGAGAATCGGTGACCGGAGCAGAATCCGTGAGCGGAGCAGGGCCGGCGCGGCGGGTCGTGCTGGCGATGGCGACCTCGGTCGACGGGTTCGTCTCGGCCGAGGACGGCGCCGTCGACTGGCTCTTCCCCTACCTGGACGCCGAGGTCGAGCAGTGGATCATGGAGTATGTGGGGGAGTGCGACGCCCAGCTCATCGGCCGCGTGAACTACCTGGAGCAGGCGGCGTACTGGCCGACCGTCGCCGACCCGCAGGCCCCGCTGCTGAACGACGCCGAGAAGGTCGTCTTCACCTCCACGCTGACGGAGGTGAACTGGGGCAACGCGCGGATCGCGGAGCATGACGTCGCCACCGAGATCGAGCTGCTCCGCAAGCGTCCCGGCCGGGACATCCTCGTGCCGGGCGGGGTGGGCTTCGCCCGCCACGTCGTCGAGCTGGGGCTCGTCGACCTCTACCGGTTCATGGTCTACCCGGTGGTGCTCGGCGCCGGAGTGCCCCTGTTCACCAGGCGCCTCCCGCTGCGGTGCGTCGCGTCCAGGACGTTCGGCAACGGCTCCGTCGCCCTCACCTACCGTCCGGACGAGTCGCCGCCGGGCTGAGCGCGGGAGTCCATCGGGCGCCGCCGCCCCTCCCCGGGGCGGCGGCGCCTTTTTGAATAACCGCACGGCAATTCCGGAGTAGTAGGACGCGGCACGCGAGATCGACGATGGATTTCAAGCGTGCTCTCAATGCCGCGCGTCCGCTATCGCGCGTCCACTACTGAAAGGGTCCCGCCGTGAAGGCTCTGGTGCTGTCGGGTGGGTCCGGCGCCCGGCTCCGGCCCATCAGCCATTCCATGCCCAAGCAGCTCATTCCCGTGGCCAACCGGCCGGTGCTGGAGTATGTGATCGACGATATCCGGGGCCTCGGCGTCACCGACATCGCGATCGTCGTGGGCTCCTGGGCGACGCAGATCCAGCAGGCGCTCGGCGACGGGTCCCGCTTCGGGGTGCACCTCACCTATCTGCGGCAGGACCTGCCGCTCGGCCTGGCCGACGCCCTCCGGCGGGCCAGGCGCTTTCTCGGCGACGACGATTTCGTGATGTATCTCGGGGACAACGTCCTGCGCGAGGGCGTCGCCGAAATGGCCGAGGAATTCCGCAGGACGCGTCCGGCGGCGCAACTCGTCGTGCACAAGGTCGCCGACCCCCGCGCCTACGGCGTCGCCGAGGTGGACGCGGACGGCGCGGTGCTGCGGCTGGTGGAGAAGCCCGAGCAGCCGCGCAGCGACCTCGCGGTCGTCGGGGTGTACTTCTTCACCGCCGCCGTCCACGCGGCCGTCGACGCGATCGAGCCGAGCGCCCGGGGCGAGCTGGAGATCACCGACGCGATCCAGCGTCTCGTGACGGACGGCGCGAAGGTGCGGGCGCGCGAGTACACCGGCTACTGGCGGGACGTCGGCGAGATCGAGCACGTCCTGGACTGCAACCGCCGCCTGCTGGAGGACGTCCGCCACCGCGTCGCCGGGACGGTCGAGGGCGGCGCCGCGCTGCGCGGCCCGGTCGTCGTCGAGGAGGGCGCGCGGGTGGTGCGGTCCCGCGTCACCGGTCCGGCCGTCATCGGCGCGGGCACGCTGGTCGAGGACAGCGAGATCGGCCCCGGCACCGCCGTGGGGCGCGGCTGCCTGCTGCGCTCGACGTCGCTGGCCGACTCGATCGTGCTGGACGGGGCGTCGGTCTGCTTCGCCGGCCCGTTCGCCCGCTCGGTGATCGGCCGGTCCGCGACGGTCGGGCCCGCCGGGGGCCGCGCCGGGGCGCGCACCGCGCACCGGCTCGTCGTCGGCGACCACGCCGGAGTCGAGGTCGCGGCCCGTCCGGACGGCGCCGGGTGACGCGCTGGCGGGTCGCCTCGGAGGCTGAGCTGTACCGCGACGACTGGCTCGACATCCGGCTCGCCGACGTCGAGTTGCCCGACGGGAACCGGCTCAGCCACCGGATCATCAAGGTCCCGCCGTACGCGGGGGTCGCCGCGCTCGGGCCCGGGCGCCGCGTCCTGCTGCTGTGGCGGCACCGGTTCATCACCGACTCGTGGGGCTGGGAGATCCCTGGCGGCCGCGTCGAGCACGGCGAACGCCCCGTCGACGCCGCCGCGCGCGAGTTCCGCGAGGAGACCGGCTGGCGGGCCGCGCCGCTGCGGCCGCTGCTGTGCGTGCAGCCGATCAACGGCATGGCCGACGCCGTGCAGGAGGTCTTCCGCGCGGACGGCGCGACGTTCGCCGGGCGGCCGTCCGACCCGTCGGAGGCGGAGCGGGTCGAGTGGGTGCCGCTCGCCGACGTCCCCGGCCTCATCGCGGCCGGGCGGATCGTCAGCGCGGCGACCATGGCCGCGCTCCTCTACCTGATGGCCGCGCCCGACCAGCCGCTCGACCACCCGCTCGATCGGTCGTCCGCCCACTAGCCCGGCCGTCCGTCCGGCTGCGCATTCGGGGAGATGTGGGGGCCGGACGGCCGCTGCGAGGCTCGTCAGCGATGCCCGATGCAGGGCGCCCGCGACCGTTAGCACCGGCCGCGGTGAGTTTCCATCCGCGCCGTCGTCACATAACCGAGCCGTGGAGGTGGCGCGGTCGTTCGACGAGAGGACGAGGATGAGCGCAGAAGCGGGGCCGGTGCCGCGGGCGGGGCGGCGCGAGTGGGCCGGGCTGGTGATGCTGTGCCTGCCGACGATGCTGGCGACGGTGGACATCAACGTGACGCTGCTGGCGTTGCCGCACATCGCCAAGGACCTCGGGTCCAGTGACATCCAGCAGCTGTGGATCACCGATGTGTACGGGTTCGTGATCGCCAGCTTCCTGATCACGATGGGCACGCTGGGCGACCGGCTCGGGCGGCGCAAGGTGCTGCTGTCGGGAGCCGCGCTGTTCATCGTCGCCTCGATCCTGGCCGCCACGGCCGGGTCGACCGGGGCGCTGATCGCGGCGCGGGCGGTGATCGGGCTGGCCGGGGCGACGCTGATGCCGTCGGTGCTGGCGATCATCACGGACATGTTCCGCGACCCCAAGCAGCTGGCGGTCGCGATGGGCGCCTGGGGCTCCTCGATCATGCTCGGACTGATCGGCGGCCCGATCATCGGCGGCCTGCTGCTCGGCCCGTTCTACTGGGGGTCGGTGTTCCTGATCGCGATCCCGGTGATGGCGGTGCTGCTGATCACCGGCCCGTTCCTGATCCCCGAGTCGCGCAACCCCCACGCCCGCCCCCTCGACCTGGTCAGCGTCGTCCTGTCGCTGGGGATGATCATGCCGGTGGTGTACGGGGTCAAGGAGCTCAGCCGCGACGGCTGGGCCGTCCTGCCCGTGGTCGCGATCGTCGTCGGGCTCGTGCTCGGCGCGATCTTCGTGCGGCGGCAGCGCGGCATCGAGAACCCGCTGCTGGACCTGAACCTGTTCGGCATCCGGTCGCTCACCACCGGCCTGGCGCTCGGCCTGCTGGTCGCGATGATCACCGGCGGGACGGGCCTGACCGTGACGCTGTTCATGCAGATGGTCCGCGGCATCACGCCCGTCCACGTCGCGCTGTGGCTGATCGCCCCGTCGATCGCGATGGTCGTGTTCGGGAACATGGCGCTCGGGATGTCGCAGAAGATCCGCCCGGCCGTGGTGCTGGCCGCCGGATCGGTGGTGGCGATCGTGGGTCTGCTGGTCCTCACCCAGGTCAGCACGAACGGCGGCATGGGCGTGCTGCTGACCGGGCTGGTCCTCGTCTACATCGGCGCGTCCCCGGTCGGCATGATGAACAGCTTCCTGGTCATGCAGGCCGCGCCGCCCGACAAGGCGGGCTCGGCCGGGTCGCTGTCCTCGACCTCGGGTGAGCTGGGCGCCGCGCTCGGCGTCGCGGTGTTCGGCGTCGTCGGCACGAGCGTCTACCGGCACGAGCTGGACATCCCCGCCGGAACCCCCGGCCCGGTCGCCGACGCCGCGCACAACGGCATCGCGAACGCGGTCTACGGCGCCAAGGGCACCCCGACGGGCCCGGCGCTGCTGGACGCGGCGGAGAAGGCGTTCACCAGCAGCCTGCACGTCGTCGCACTGTCCACCGTCGTCCTGTACGTCGCGCTGGCGGCCATCGCCTACATCGGCCTGCGCGACCTTCCGCCGACCGGCTCCCCCGAGCCCGCCGCCGACGCGAAGGCCGAGCCCGCCGAGCAGCCGACCGCCTGACCCGAACCTCCAGCAGACGAAACGATGGGCCGGTCATCGACCGGCCCATCGTCGTATCCGCCTCGGCTCAGCCGGGCTGCCCGGCGCGCGTCCCGACCTCCGGGCGGCCCGCCAGCCAGGACCGGCCCGCCGGCGGCCGCCGGATCGCGTGCCGCAGGACGCGGGCCATCATCGCGGGCTTCATCAGCGCCTGCGGCGGGTCCATCAGCCCCGCCACCCGCATGAACCCCTCGGTGACCTTCGGGTCCTTGGTCGCCGCGTACTGGAGCCGCGCCATGTAGGCGTTGCCCATCCTGACCTTGAGCGTGCGCTCGCCCTCGACGTCGGGGAAGTCCAGGTCGCCGCCCGCCGAGATCTCCCACGGTACATCGATGATCTTGGCGATGTCGGCCAGGAACGCGCCGGGCGCGGGCGGCACCCCGCGGCGCAGGTGCTCGCGCAGCTTCATCGCCTCCAGCGACGCCACGCTCATGCCCTGCCCGTAGACGGGGTTGAAGCTGCACACCGCGTCGCCCATCACGAGCAGCCGCTCGGGCAGCCGGGTCAGCTTCTCATAGCGCCGCCGCACGCTGGCCGGGAAGCGGAACGACACCGCCTCGTCCAGCGGCTCGGCGTCGCGGATCGCCTGGTAGACGTCCGGGACGGGCAGCGTCCTGGCGAAGTCCAGGAACGCCTCGTGCTCGGTCGGCGGGTGGTCGCCGAGGATGCCGGTCAGCGACAGGATGCACGTGTCCCGGCCGACCTGCCCGAAGAACGCGCCGCGCGGATGGGCGGGGGAGGCCACCGGGTTGATGGACTGCACCCCGTCGAACCACTCCGGCTGCGTGCGGTAGTGCCGCGTCGTGTACGCGAGACCGATCTTGACCTTGTCCTCGGCCGGACGGTCGTAGCCCAGCTCGGCGAACCACGCGGGGGTACGGGAGCCGCGCCCGGTCGCGTCCACGACCAGGTCGGCGTCGAGCAGCTCCTCCTCGGCGCCCTCGACCCGCCGCCGCACCCGCACGCCGACGATCCGGTCCCGCGCCTCGTCGGCCACCAGGCCCTCGATGTAGTGCCGCTGGAGGAACGTGACGTTCGGCAGCGCCGCCACGCGGTCCCGCACGTGGTTCTCCAGCACCGGACGCGGCGCCGTCACCGACACGAGCCCCGTGTGCGCCGGACGCAGCTTCCGCGCGTTGAAGTACCAGCGCATCTCGCCGAGGTCGCCGGTCGGCACACCGTCGGCGCGCAGCTCGTCGGTGAACCCGGGGAAGAGCTCCTCCATGATCAGATGCCCGCGCGCGTGCAGGCCGTGCGCGTGGACGGTGTGCGGCGATCCCCGCCGCGACACCCGCACCCCGAGCACCTCGTCCCGGTCCACGACCAGGACCTGCCCGTAGGACTCGGCGAGCACCCGGGCGGCCAGCAGGCCCGCGATGCTCCCGCCGAGGACGACCGCCCGTTCACCGAGATTCCCGCTCATCGGCCACCCACCTTCAGGGAAAGGGGCCACCAGGGCCCGTTCGGGTGGGGCGGACCGCGTGTCACCGCCGGTTCGCCCATGGCCGGCGGAATTCGTCCGCCGGCGCACGCGACCGTCTCGTCCGGCCACATCCGAAAGGGTCACATCCGGCCGGAGACCCCACATCTTCCCGATTGCGCAGGCGCTGTGGATCTAGGAGCGCACATTGGCGGATGTGGCCGCCGGCGCCGGTCCCTAGCGTCGTCATCGGACCAGCCACCAAAGGAGGAATCCGTGGCTCTACACAAGTTGAGGCGGCGCCACGTCATCGCGGCGGCCGCGAGCGTCGTGGCGCTGGCGGTGCCCGCCGGTGCCGCCGCCGCCAACGCGGCGAACGCCGACTCCGCCGCGCGACCGCCCCGGACCCCGCACACCGGGGCCGCGTGCACCACCTGGGAGCGGCTGAGCAGCTTCGCGGTGGAGCAGCGCCGGGTGCTGAAACTGTTCAAGGGCTTCGAGGTGCTGCGAAACCAGGCCGACATGGACCGCCTCGCCAAGGTCAACCCCCAGTACGGCACCCACTACGCGCTCCTGTCCCACATGTACAACAGCATGAAGGGGGTGGGGCTGACCATCGTCAACGACGGCGCCCAGGGGCCGGGCAAGCCGACGCTGGTGTTCTACAAGCCGAACCCCCGCGTGAAGGACCCCACGAAGGCGTTCGAGCCGAACTTCCCCTACCGGCTCGCCGGCTGGGGCTACGTCAGCCCCTACACTCCCGGCAAGGCGCCCGCCTTCCCGGACGACCCCGGCCTGCGCTGCCTCAAGCCGAAGGACTCCTTCATCCACGAGCGCAGCGTCCACCCGTCCGACACCTGGTTCAACACCCGGGTCCCCCCGAAGAACGAGGCGTGGAAGGGCGAGGACCCGGCCGCCTCGTGGCCGACCGCCGAGGAGTGCAACTGCCAGGTCGGCATGGCGCACGGCCGTTTCTGGGACAGCCACCTGTTCCTGACCGGCACCCCGTTCCCGTGGGTGTCGATGTTCAACCCGGGCAAGCCCATCCCCGGCTTCGACGCGGTCCCCGGCCAGGGCTTCTTCTTCCCGGAGCGGCCCGCCTCCTGACCCCGCGCCCATCCCTTCGCATCCGACCCTTCGCACCCGCACCCCGTGCCAGTCCCGGGGCCGGGTGCGAAGCACGTCGGCCCGGTTTCGAGAGCGGCCCGGTCTTGGACGGTGGTGTCAGAGGACGGTCGGGGCGGGGTGGGGCAGCGGGTGGGCGCCGGCGGGGCGCAGCCCGTCGAAGATGATCGCGAGGTAGCGGCGCCACAGGTCGGGGGAGGCGTCCGGCAGGTACTCGGCGACGTGGTTCGGCGCGCACATCAGCAGGACGACGTCGGCGCCGGTCACGTCCGCGCGGACGACGCCCTGGTCGCGGGCGCGGTCGACCAGGATGTGCACGATCTCGAACAGCCGCGCGCGGGCCTGTGCCACCTCCGTGCCGGTCTCGCCCAGGTTGTGCAGGAACGACACGTCGCGCTGCTGGCGGCTGTGCCCGGCTACGGTGAGGAACTCCAGGAGCGCGCCGCCCGCGTCCGGGCGGTCGAGGAGGCGCTCGCCCGCCTCGCTGAGCCCGTTCAGCCGGTGGAGGATGATCGCGGAGATCAGGTCGTCCTTGGTGGGGAAGTGGCGGAACAGCGTGCCCTTCCCGACGCCCGCGCGGCGGGCGATGTCGGCGACCGAGGCGTCCGCTCCGTGCTCGGCGAACTCGTCCGCCGCCGCCGCCAGCAGGGCCTCCCGGTTGCGCGCGGCATCGGCGCGCAGCGGGCGGGACGGTGTCAGGGTCACCCCCCCAGCCTACCAAGTTGACCGTTCGGTCCGTTTAACGCTAGCGTCGCGGCTAACATGACCGTGCGGTCCGCTTATTGCCGGGCCTGCTGCTGGGAGGGCTTATGAAGGCTGCCGTCGCCACCGAGTACGGACCACCCGAGCGGTACGCGGTGGTGGATCTGCCGGTGCCCGCGCCCGGGCCCGGGCAGATCCAGGTCCGCGTCGCGGCCGCGTCCGTCAACCCCGCCGACCTCCGCCTGCCCACCGGGGAGTTCCGCGACGTCGCGCCGCTGGATTTCCCGCACGTCCTCGGCATCGACTTCGCCGGGACGGTCACGGAGACGGGCGCGGGCGTGACCGCGTTCGCGGTGGGGGACGAGATCTTCGGGCAGGCGCTGCCGCGCGCGCTGCGGCCGATGGCGGGGGCGACCCGGCCCTCGCTCGGCACCGGCACGATGGCCGAGTACGCGGTCTTCGAGGCCGATACCCCGCTGCTGGCGCACCGCCCGGCCGGTGTCGCGGCGCGGGACGCGGCGGCGCTCGCCACCACCGGCCTCACGGCGGGGGCGCTGATGGCGACGGCCAAGGCCGCCGCGGGGCAGACCGCGCTGGTGGTCGGCGCCACCGGCGGCGTCGGGACCGCGCTCGTCCCCGTCCTCGCGGCGGCGGGCGTCCGGGTGATCGCCACCGCCACCGATGACGACGCGGACGTGCTGCGCGCTCTCGGCGCCGAAAAGATCATCGGCTATACGGAAGCGGACTATCCGGCGGGCGTTGATTTGGCGTTCAACCTGGTCTTTCCCGGCGACCATCTGACCGGCGTGGCGGCGGCGCTGCGTCCGGGCGGGCACCTGCTCACGATCACCTTCCCCGTGCCGGAGCCGGAATGGCTCGGCCGGAGCGATGTCGAGCTGAGTTTCGTCCTCGACATGGACGGCGAGCTCGGCGGAATGCGCGAGGTGGGCGAACGCGCGGAGAGCGGCGTGCTGCGCGCCACGGTCGGCCGCGAGTACGGCCTGGCCGAGGCCGCGCGGGCCTGCGTCGACTTCGCGCGCACGCACACGACCGGCAAGCTCGTCGTCACGATGTGAAGGACCGGGCGCCGCGTCCCACCATTTTGGTTTCGAGCAGTTGAATTCGCATAAGGGCTGGTGGGGCGGGGCGGAATCGGCGGGTGCCGATATTTCGGCATACCGTCTGCGCAACGACCGCGCATACTCCCGCGATCGTGGGATATCGTCCCGCGTGGCACGTCTCCGGCAAACCGTGGCAGGACTCGGGCGGACGAATGCGCCGCCGCCGGCCCGCGGGGACGAGTGAGCCGGTCATCGGCCGGAAACACACGCCGGTTACAGGCCCACCGGGCGTTTGGACGCGGCGTCCGGTGCTGGGGGCGGGCGCCCGGGCCAAGGCTTGATCCCTGCCTTCCTGGGCGCCCGTTTCCCCCGCTTCCGTCGCCCGGTTCCGTCTTTCGGGCTCCCGCACGGTCAGGCGCGGCGCCAGGCCTCCAGGAGCCGGGCCGCCGAGCCGCCGATCGGGCCGACCGCGTCGGCGAGCGTGCGCGGGTCGGGCAGCCGCGCGTCCTGGACGGCCCGGACCGCCGCTCCCGCGTCCTCGATCGCGGCCGAGCAGACCGCCCGCAGGTAGTCGGGCACCTTCAGGGCCGGGTCGGTACAGCCCACCAGCGGCGTCCCCACCGCGGCGATCAGCGGGAAGATCGTCCCCGGGATGCCGATCGCGGCCTCCGCGCGGGCCGAGGCCCGCAGCGTCGGGACCGTGCTGATCTCGTACTTCTCCCACAGGCGGCGGTCCTCGCGCGGGTGCAGGCCGACCAGGACCCGCTTCCCGGCGCCCCGCAGGTTCTCGGCCGCCTTGAGCAGCAGCTCGGTACCGGGGGCGGCGCCGCCCGTCCCGTCCGGGTGGGTGACGCTCGTGACGACCAGCACCAGCCCCTTCTCCGGCGCGCGCACCGGGAGGTCGTCGGTCTGCGGCGACCCGACGACCCGGACGCGGCGGTGCGTACCGAGGTAGCTCGCGAACGCGCGGGCCTCCGCCGGGGACGAGGAGGTGACGGTGCGCAGCCGGTGCCGCAGCCACCACGCGCCCGGCGCCTCGTCCGGGCCGAGGTAGGCGAGCGAGCTGGCGGCCAGGCGCAGGTGCCGGAAGCGCCGCGCGCACTCCAGCGGCCAGTCGCCCGCCCCCGCGACGACCAGCAGGTCGGCGCGCGGCGCCCGCCGGGGGACGGCGACCGGGACCGGGTCGCCCGGCTTGATCTGGGAGAGGTCGGGGACGAGCTGCGTCAGCCGCACGCCCCGCCGCGCGGCCTCGGCGAGCAGCGGCGCGACGTGGTAGGTGCCCCAGGGCTCGTTCGTCGCGACGAGCACCCGCAGGCGGCGGTGCGGCGGCCGGTGTGAGGGGTGCCCGGCGGCGTCGGCGGGCGCGGCGTCGAGACCCAGCGCGGCGGCCCCGGCCAGCCCGCCGAGGGCGCCGCCCAACAGTGCTCTGCGCGAGGGTCCTGTTTTGTCGATCTTGTCCATCGGTGCAGCGTAGGAGCCGTTTCCGTCCAGAGGGTGAACCCCCGGCGACGGTGCGGCGCGCGTCCGCGCCGCATGTCCCGCACGGCCCCGGGACGGACGGTCACTTGCCGAGGATCAGCCGGTGATAGGTGCGCACGTCCGGGACGCCGGTGGCGGGCAGCCCGTGCTCGGACTGGAACCGCACCAGCTTCTTCTTCGTGCGGGGGCCGTGGTAGCCGGTGATCGGCAGGTCGTCGTTGTAGCGCCACTTGTTGAGCAGCACCTGCAACGCCTTGACGCAGTGGTTCTTCTGCCCGTATCCGGTGGGCGCGGCATGCGTGAGCAGGGCCGTCCAGGTGAGCGCGCCCACATTGCCGTCGAAGGACGTCAGGTAGCGCTGCTGGAAGGCGCGGACGTTCGCGGTGGTCTTCGGCCCGTAGTGCGAGGGGGCGGGCTGGTCGTAGCCGTCGCAGCTCAGAAACCATTGCAGGGCGCGGACGTTCTCGCTGACCTGCCCCTGCTTCAGGACGGGCCAGTACCCATACGGCGAGGCGTAGGGGACGGTGTCGGCCGACGCGGGGGAGGGCAGCGCCGTCCCGCCCGCGACGACGGCGGCGGCGACCAGACCGGTGACGGCGATCCGCTTCACCTTCATGGGGGTTCCTTCCGGGGTGGGGGGGTACCGGGTGTCTCTTCCGGTTACGCAGGATTAGAAGGGTGTTGACCTGCGAATGTTCGGCGATGGCCGGGTTGAGCCAGTACCGAACCGGGGCGATCGCGGCGGAATCCAAGGGACCCGTCTTGACTGTCGCGGCGGACCGGGGATCATTTCCCTGTGCGAAACCGAAGGCCGACGCGGCTGCTTGCGACGATGATGCTGCTGGGCGGGCTGCTTGCGGCCTGCGCCGATGTGGGCGACGTCGGCGGCGGCGGGGAGTCGCTGCTCGACAAGGACGCGCTGGTCGTGGGCGTCCGTCCCGACCTGCCCGGCATCGGCCTGCGCCGTCCCGGCGGCGGCTACGAGGGCTTCGACGTCGACGTCGCCCGCTATGTCGCGGGCAAGCTCGAGCGCAAGGTCCGCTTCGTCGAGGTGCTCTCGAACGACCGGCTCAAGGTGCTGACGGACGGGAAGGCCGACATGGTCCTCGCGACCCTGTCGGTGACGCCCGAGCGCAAGACGAAGGTCTCGTTCGCGGGCCCGTACTACGTGTCCTACCAGGACATCCTCGTCCGGTCGGACGAGCGGGCCAGGGCCGTCCGCGACCTCAAGGGCCGCCGGTTCTGCGGGGTCGAGGGCTCCGATCCCGTCAAGCGGCTGCTCGCGGTGCACGGGATGACGGCGAAGATCGTCTCCGCCAAGGACTACGACGCCTGCATGGCGAAGATCCGCACCCGCGCCGTGGACGCGATCACCACCAACGACGTGATCCTCGCCGGGCTCATCCGCCGGGAGGGCACCGGGTACCGGCTGGTCAACGCGCGGATCAGCGAGCAGAACACCGGGATCGGGGTGCGCCGCGGCGACGTCGACGGCTGCGAGGCGCTGAACCGGGCGATCACGAAGATGTACCAGGACGGCACCGCCGCCAAGCTGATCACCAAGTGGTTCGGCGGTACCGGCCTCGACCTGACCTACGTGGAGATCCCTCAGTTCGAGGGCTGCTCCTGACGGGCAGTCCGGTGCGCGCCGCGCCATGACCCGAGCAGCTCGCGGCGGCGCTCCCGATAGCGCGCGACGTTGGCGGTCTTGACGTCCTCGTAGCCGCGGATCATGTCCGGCAGCTCCGCGATCTGGACGGCGAGGTCGTGGCGCCGCTCGTCCAGCCCGTTGAGCAGCTCCGCGACGGTGCCGAGGTACTCGGTGACCAGGCGGCGCTCCTCGCGGCGCTGCGCGGTCACACCGAACGGGTCCAGCGGCGTACCGCGCAGCCGCCGCATCGCCCGCAGCGCCCGGAACGCCGGACGCGCCGTCCGGCCGAGGGCGATCTTCCGGTCCAGGCCGAGCGCCCGCAGGACCGGCGGATGCAGCATGTACCGGACCGACGCGCCGGGCCCGAACCGCTCCTCCACCCGCCGCGCCAGCTCGGGGTCGAGGTGCAGGCGGGCGACCTCGTACTCGTCCTTGTAGGCCATCAGCTTGTAGAGGTTGCGCGCCACGGCGATCGCGAGCCGCTGCCCCTCGACGCCGGCGGCGCGCTCGGCGTCCGCGACGCGGCCCACCGCGTTCAGGTAGCGCCTGGCCAGCGCGACATCCTGGTAGGCGGCGAGGTCGGGGACGCGAATCCGCAGGACGCGCAGCAGCTCCCCGTCGGCGCCCGACGCGGCCACCAGGTTCAGCGCGGCGGGTGCGGACGCGTCCAGCGGACGGACGACCGGCTGCACCGCCTCCGGTGCGTCGTCCGCGAACGCCGGGTCCAGGACGAGGCGGCGGCCCGCGCGGAACGCCTGCACGTTCGCCTCCACCTGGACGCCGTTGAGCGCGAGCGCCTCCTCGATCGCGGCGGCCGGAACCGGCAGCAGGCCCGACTGGTACGCGGCGCCGACCACGATGAGGTTCGCCGTGGTCGTCGAGCCGAACCAGCGCTCGGCGAGAGCCAGCGCGTCCAGCGCGACCAGCCGGTCGCCGTCGGTGTGCTCGGCGATCCGCCGGACCAGCACGGCCCCCGGCGGCAGCGCGGCCGACGTGTCGGTGATCATCCGTCCGGTCGGGACCTCGCTGGTCGACACCACCGCGCCGGTGCGGCCGGGCGCGCAGCGCCGCAGGTTCGGCTCGGACGTCCCGGCGAGCGAGTCGAACACCAGGTAGGCGTCCGCGCCGCCCGCGCCGACCATGCCCGGACGCTCCCGGCCCTTCGCGCCCCGGGGGCCGATCCGCAGGTGCGACACGACCGCGCCCGCCTTCTGGCTGAGCCCCGTCTGGTCGAGCGCGCGGGCGTCCTTGCCGTCGAGCAGCGCGGCGGTCGCGAGGACCTGGTTGACGGTGACGACGCCCGTCCCGCCGATGCCGACGAGCAGGACGTCCGCCGCGTCGGGACGCACCAGGGGCTCGGGCAGGTCACCGATCGGCTTGAGCGACGGCGCTCCGGCCTTCCGCTCGCCCGGGATCACGGTGAGGAACGACGGGCAGTCGCCGTCCAGGCAGGAGTAGTCCTTGTTGCAGGACGTCTGGTTGATCTGCGTCTTGC
The DNA here is from genome assembly GCF_022751215.1 of Actinomadura terrae. GTDB lineage: Bacteria > Actinomycetota > Actinomycetes > Streptosporangiales > Streptosporangiaceae > Spirillospora > Spirillospora terrae. The sequence continues at coordinate 350,583 of NZ_JAICDG010000001.1, forward strand.
GGCCGAACTCGGTCTCGACCGGCTCGACGCTGAGGCAGTTCGACGCGGTGCCGCAGTCGCCGCAGCCCTCGCACACCGCCTCGTTGATCAGCACGCGCGCCGCCGGGTCCGGCGCGAGCCCGCGCTTGCGCTTGCGCCGCGTCTCCGCCGCGCACGCCTGGTCGTACAGCAGCACGGTCACGCCAGGGACCTCGCGCAGCTCCCGCTGGACGGCGTCGAGGTCGTCGCGGTGCCGGACCCGGACGCCCGGCGCCCAGTCCGTTCCGCGCGGATACCGGGCCGGATCGTCCGCGACCACGACGATCCGCGCGACGCCTTCGGCGTGCAGCATGCGGGTGACGGCCGCCGGGTCCACGCCGCCGTCGGCGTCCTGCCCGCCCGTCATCGCGACGGCCGCGTTGAACAGCAGCTTGAACGTGATGTTCGTGCCCGCCGCCACGGCCTGCCGCACCGCGAGGCTGCCCGAGTGGAAGAACGTCCCGTCGCCGAGGTTCTGGAACATGTGCGCGGTGTCGCTGAACGGCGCCGCGCCGACCCACATCGCGCCCTCGCCGCCCATCTGCGTCGTGCCGATGCTGCGGTCGTTGAACACGGTCATGATGTGGCAGCCGATGCCGCTCGCCGCGACCGACCCGTCCGGGACGACCGTCGACCGGTTGTGCGGGCAGCCCGAGCAGAAGAACGGCGTCCGTGCGGCCGACAGCAGGTTCAGCGTCGGCTTGCGCGGCGTCAGGGCCGGATCGCGCAGGTCGAGGTGCTCCTCCCCGACCCGGTCGGCGAGGAACCTCGCGAGCGCGCGGACGATCCGGTCGGCGTCCAGCCCTCCGTCGGCGGGGATCAGCGGCGTGCCGTCCGGGCCCTTCTTGCCGAGGACGGCCGGACGCTCCGCCAGGTCGTACAACACGTCCCTGAGCTGCGTCTCGACGAACGCGCGCTTCTCCTCCACCACCACGATCTCGCGCAGCCCCCGCGCGAACTCCCGCGCCTTCTCCGCGTCGAGCGGGTAGATCAAGCCCAGCCTGAGCAGCCTGACGCCGCGCCGCTCCAGACCCGCGTCGTCCAGGCCGAGCCGGTCGAGGGCCTCCCGCAGCTCAAGATAGGTGCGGCCGGCCGCGACCAGCCCGACCGTCGCCTCGACCGCGCCGTCGATGCCGTCGACACCGTTCGCTTTGGCGAATGCGGTCGCGGCCTGAAGCCGCCCCTCCAGCACCTCGGCTTCCAGCGACGTGGTGTCCTTCAGGTCGACCCCGGGCCTGCGCGTCGGCTTCCACGGCCGCCCGCGCCACTCCCACTCGGGGACGGTGAAGTCCGGGACCGGCTCGACGTCCACCACCTCGTGGGAGTCCGCCACGTCCGTCACGAGCTTGAAGCCGGTCCAGGCGCCGCTGAACCGCGACATCTCGAACCCGGCCCGGCCGAGACGCAGCACGTCCGCGATCGACGCGGGCGACAGCACCGGCATGAACGCCTCGGCCAGCGCGCCCTCCGTAGCCGACGGCAACGTCGAGGACTTGCACGACGGATCGTCGCCCACCACCGCGAGGACGCCGCCGCGCTCGCTCGTCCCGAGCCAGTTGGCATGCTTGAACGCGTCCATGGAGCGATCCACGCCGGGGGCCTTGCCGTACCAGAGCCCGAACACGCCCTCGTACCGCGGCCCGGGCAGATGCTCCACGAGCTGCGACCCGTACACCGCCGTCGCCGCCAGCTCCTCGTTCACGCCCGGGACGAACCGGATGCCATGCCGATCGAGGAGCGCCGCGTCCCGGACGAGCTGCTGGTCGAGCCCGCCCAGCGGCGACCCCCGATACCCCGACACGAACCCGGCCGTAGCCCACCCGCGCCGCGCGTCCGCGCGCCGCTGATCGAGCAGCAGCCGGACGAGCGCCTGCACACCGCCGAGGGCGATCCGTCCGCGCTCCAGCTCCAACCGGTCGCGGAGCGGGTTCTTTGGGGTGGTGGTGGGGGTCATGCGTGCATTGAGCAACTTTCGCTGAGCAGGGTGCAAGATGTGAGAGAGAGAATTGAGCGGATTGCTCAAGTGTGAGCCGAGTCACCTGCCGGAGGTGAGCGATGTGACGCGCCCCACCCTGCTCGACATCCAGATCCTGCGCCGCCTCGTCGACCAGCCCCGCATCGGCATCACCGAACTAGCCGCCAAGCTGGGCATAGCTCGCAACACCGCCCACGCACGCGTAGAACGCCTAGAACGCGAGGGCGTGATCGGACACCGCGGCCGCGAGGTCGACCTCGGCGCTCTCGGCTTCGAACTCACCGCCTTCGTGACGCTGGAGGTGGCGCAGGGCCGCCTGAGGGAGGCGGCCGGTGCGCTGTCGGCTATCCCCCGCGTGCTGGAGGTACTGGGGATCACAGGCCAGGGCGACCTGCTCGTCCGCGCCGTCGCTCCGAACGGCAAACAGCTACACGAGGTGATCGACGCCATCCTCGCCTGCCCCGGCGTGCGGCGCAGCACGACGTCCATCGTCCTGACACACCAGGTTCCTTTCCGCATCGCCCCTCTTCTGGAAGACGAGGAAAACCGCGCCCGAGCAGAGGACCGCCGCCCGGCGCGGTGACCTTGTTGGTGTTGGTTCGCTGGGATGCTGCGGCCCGGCGTCATAACTCGAATGACGGCATGGGCATGGAGGTGCGTAAGCGCGCCACCGGGCCTCTAGACCGCCTGCCGCCCCGACGAACGAGCCGCCGCACTGCACGCGCAGGCCGGTCGGTCATAGCGGATTTTTCTCCGAGGTGATGCCGGGAGACGGCGGATCAGTGGACGCGCCGTCAGGCTTCCAGGCCGTCTGCCGCAGAGACGAACGGGCCGCCGTGCTGCGTGCGCGGGGAGGTCGGTCGTGGCGGATGCCGTGTGAGGTGGTGCCGGGGCGGCGTGCCCTGGCGTGGTAACTCGGGTGACGGCGGGGGCGGCGGACGTGTGGGTGCGCCGTCGGGCCTCCGGACCGCCACCCGCACGGACGAATCGGCTTGGGGTGGGGCCTTGGGTTGGTGGCCTCGGCCGAAGTGCTCTTGGTGCGGGGCCTAATGGGTTTGGTGGGTTTGGTGGTTGTAGTGGGTTTGGTCGAGGTGGGGCGGTAGGGGACTCGGCAGTTTTTTAACCGACATTCTTTAACCGGCATTGTTCACTCGCGGTGGGGGCGGCGCTGCGTACGGGGCCGCCCCTCCAAAGTCAAGGGCGCTGCGCGTCGCTTCGCGATGGGACTTCGTCCCACCCTTGACTTTGGAGCCTCTGCGGCCCCTGGGTGCAGCTTTCGTCGGGCAGGCTCCGCCTGCCCCCTGCCCGACGCGCCGCCCCCACCGCCTCTTCAGTACGTTCACTCGTGGCACGTCCACAGCCCGCACAGCACTGGGGCACGACCCGGAACCCGGGCCGGGAGCCTGCCCGGGCGGTCCCCCCAGGCCCAGCAAAGTGCCGTGGCGTCGTGCGGTGCTGTTGGTGCCTGTAGCGGGAGACTTCGGGCTCGTCGCATCAGAGCAGCGAGAACCGGAGGGGAGGGGCCATGGGGAGGATGCCCAGGGTGAGGGGGGTGTCAAGGGGAGAGGAGCCCTCGGGGCAGAGCCGAGCCACGCCAGACGGGAGGGGGCCTGGCGGGAGGGGGCAGGGCGGGGGCCTGGAGGCGAGGGCCGGGGCCCGGAACCGGGAGGCGGGGCGCGCGGGCGGAGACCGGGGACGTGAACGGAGGCCTGCGGGCCGGGGCCCGGCAGGGGAACAGGGCCGGGGTCGGAGCCTGGGAGGGGGGTGGGCGGAGGCTCTCGGGCCGGGGCTAAGCAGGGGCGGGGCCAATGACGGAACCGGGGGCCATGGGGGCCAGGGATGGTGCGTGGGCGCTGGGCGGAGACGCGGATGGAGGCTCTCGGCCGGGGCCAGGTCGGGTGGGGCCGATGACGGGCCGGGGCCTGGAAGGGGGGTAGGTGGGGGCGCGAGAGCGGGGGCGGACGGGGCCCTCTGGCCGGGGCCGGGTCGGGCGGGGACTAACAACGGGGCCGGGGGCCTGGGAACACGGCCGGGGCCTGGCGAGGGCCAAGGGGCGGGGGCGCATCGACGAAGACCCGAGGACCGAGGACCGAGGACCGAAGACCGGGGATGGCGTCCGGAGCTTGGAGACCGGAGCCTTGGGGGCTAGGGGCCGCTGGTTTGGCGTTGTTGGCCTGGGGGGCGGTTGCTGTTTCGAGTGGGGCGGGCCGCCTGCGCGCGGGGGCGGGGGCGGAGCTGGACTCGATGGGGCGCTGAGCTCGCAGCCGGTGTCGACGCGGGGGGTTCCAACCACGGGTTCGTTGTGAGGGAGGGAATCGGGAGGGAGGGAGCGTCTTCGTTCTGCGGGAGATCTGGCGCCGGGGCGGCCGCAGCGGTGACGGGCGCGGTGGGGGAGGAGTCGAACGCCGTCGCCGTCGGCCTCGGCCTCGCCGTCGGCCTTGGGAGGCGGGTGGGGGGCGGGATGAGGCGGTAGGTGTAGCGGCCGCTCTCGTCGGTGGTGATCTGGAGCTGCGACGGGTTGGTGTGCTTGAAGCGGTTGTGCCAGCCGCAGCACAGCGCGAGCTTGTCGATGTCGGTGGGGCTGTCACCGAGTGCCCAGCCGTCGACGTGGTCGATCTCGCACAGGGTGCCGGGCACCTCGCAGCCTTGTACCGCGCACGTCGAATACAGGGCTTCGAGGACTTGGCGTTGTGCTGGGCTTGCGAATCTTCGTCGATGACCGAGGTAGAGGGGCAGGTTCCCGCGCCCCAGCAGTAGTGGGGAGACCCCGGCGTTCAGCGCGATACGGCGGGCCTGCTCGGCCGGGATCGGCGTGCCGTCGGTGAGGCGGGCGGGAGCGTCGCCGCCGGTGAGGGTCTCCAGGTCGCAGATGACGGTGACCTTGGTCGCGGTGTGCCCGCCCGCCAGGACTCCGGTCAGCGCGGCCGCCGTTCGTTCCGACAGGTCGCGGCGGTCGTCGGTGCCAGCGGGCTTGGCCAGCGGCCCGAGTGTGCCCTCCCAGATGGCGGAGTCCTCGGGGTTCAGCCAACCCTTGATGTACCGGCCGCCGTCCAGGGAACGGGTGGAGTCGATCCACGACCGTTCGTATCCGCGTCGGGAGTCGGGGTCGGGGGTCTCGGTGCCGTCCCGCTCGGCGATCACTTCGCGGATGCGCTTACCGAACGAGGCGACCTTTCCGGCCGAGAATTCCTTGTCGACCATGTCGAGCAGGATTTCTTCGGCGGCCTGGCAGTCATCGTCGTCAAGGCGAGCGACGGCCCCGGCGATGGTAGCGGCATACCCGAAAGACAGGCTTCCGCTGGCCCACCGCTCAGTGACCTGGTTGAGTCGCTGACGCTGGCGGGCGAGAGTAAGACGTTCCTTGGCGCGAGAGTCGCGCATTCCCAACCGAGATCGCAGCCACGCCTGAGTGGACGGCAACCCCCAGCGCTGCACTTCGCCGTGAGTGTCGACACGGGCGATGAGCCCGGCAAGTGCACTCTCACATTGGTCGGTGGCGGCCGCGAGGGTTTCGCTGAGTTCCATGCACGCCGCCGAGGAATCCGGCGTGGGCCGCTGAGCGAGTTCGGCGACGATGACCGAGAGAGCGTTCACCATTTCTCTGGTGGACGCCTCATCGAGGTCGATCATCATCGAACGCATATTCATATCATACCCCACTCTCATGATCAATAGAGCCCCCAAGGGCCAGAAATTCAAGAATTCATGATGATCAAAAAATACGCGCCACAATAACCCAAAAGGGGCAAACGCCAAAAACAACACCCGAACGTTAAGAGGCGGTGGGGGCGGCGCGTCGGGCAGGGGGCAGGCGGAGCCTGCCCGACGAAAGCTGCACCCAGGGGCCGCAGAGGCTCCAAAGTCAAGGGTGGGACGAAGTCCCATCGCGAAGCGACGCGAAGCGCCCTTGACTTTGGAGGGGCGGCCCCGTACGCAGCGCCGCCCCCACCGCGAGTGAACAATGAAGCTTGAACAATGATGAATACACGCTGGTGGCCAGGGCTAACTAAGTACCTGACGAACCCCGGCAGCGATCTCCAGGTCCTCGCGAGCACGTATCACCAAAGACCGAACCCCAGCGCCATCCGACGTAACCTCCGCGTCCCCCGCGACACCCGCACCCGCGCCCACACCCTCATTGCGCTCATGGTCAATACCAACGCCCAAAAACCCGAGATCCTCAGCAAGCCGTATACGCACCGACGGATCGTGCTCCCCTACACCCCCCGTAAATACAAGAACATCCAACCCGCCCAACGAAGCGACCATAGCGGCAGCACACCCACGAAGCCGATGATGATAGACATCCAAAGCGGCCAGAGCATCAACATCATAAGAAGCAGCACGAGAACGAATCTCACGCATGTCCCCAGTGCCAGTAAGCCCAAGCAGCCCGGAGTCGCGCTCAAGACCGTCATTGACCTCGGCAGCATCCACCCCATGCTTGATCAACCACAGCGGGATCCCAGGATCGAGACTCCCCGCCCGAGATGCCATGACCAGCCCCTCCAGCGGAGTGAACCCCATCGTCGTATCAACAGACACACCATTCGCTACCGCAGCCAGAGAAGCGCCAGACCCCAGATGGCAGATCACCATCCGAAAAGCAGCGGGATCGCCACCAAGCAGCTCACCGGCCCGCCGCACCGCATAGGAGAACGACAACCCATGAAACCCATACCGCCGCAGACCGAACTGCTCCCGCCACCGTGCAGGCAGGGCATAGGTTGCGGCGGCATCCGGAAGAGTGGCATGGAAAGCGGTGTCGAAGCACGCCACCGCAGGGACTCCCGGCAGCGCTGCACTGATCTCCGACAAGGCATGCAATGAAGCAGGCTGATGCAGCGGCGCCAGATCGGCAAGAGCATGCAGCCGCTCGACGACACCATCATCGACCACGACAGGCCCAGTGAAATCGCTTCCGCCATGGACGAACCGAACGCCCACCGCATCCGGCCGAGGCATGCGGGCGACGAGCGGGGCCATCTCGTGCCCCGCCCCGGACTCTTCGGCGAGTACGGTTCCGTCCGGTTCGACCAAGCTCAGCTTCAGGCTGCTGGACCCTGGATTGACCGTCAGAACACGCATAAAGCTAGAGCCGGAGCTAGAGCCAGGGCTAGAGCTACGCATCAGACAAGCTCCCTCACCGAGGCCAGGTCCAGTCGCGGATTTCCGGGGCGTCCTCGCCGTGTTCGCGGGTGTAAGCACGTAGCCGGAGCCGTTCATCGGCCATACGCTGTCGGATGTGGGCGACCCGGCCGCCAAGCGACGGAACGCGGTCGATGACGTCCATGACGAGGTGGAAGCGGTCCAGGTCGTTGAGCATGACCATGTCGAACGGCGTCGTGGTGGTGCCCTCCTCCTTGTAGCCGCGGACGTGCAGGTTGTGGTGTCCGTTGCGGCGGTAGGTGAGCCGGTGGATCAGGTACGGGTAACCATGGAAGGCGAAGATGACCGGCTTGTCCGTGGTGAACAGCGCGTCGAAGTCGCGTTCGGGAAGGCCGTGCGGGTGCTCGGAGTCGGGTTGCAGCCTCATCAGATCGACGACGTTCACGACGCGGACGCGCAACTCGGGGAACAGGTCGCGGAGCAGCGCGGCGGCAGCGAGCGTCTCCAGCGTGGGCACATCACCCGCGCAGGCCAGCACGACATCGGGATCGGCCCCATCATCAGTAGAAGCCCATTCCCAGATACCGATGCCGCGGGTGCAGTGGGCGATGGCGTCGTCCATCGGCAGCCAGTTCAGCGCGGGTTGTTTTCCGGCGACGATGACGTTGACGTAGTCGCGGGAGCGCAGGCAGTGGTCGCCGACCGATAGCAGCGTGTTGGCGTCCGGCGGCAGGTACACCCGGACGATCTCGGGCTTCTTGTTCATGACGACGTCGAGGAAGCCGGGGTCCTGGTGGGTGAAGCCGTTGTGGTCCTGGCGCCACACGTGTGAGGACAGCAGGTAGTTCAGTGAGGCGATCGGACGCCGCCACGGCAGGGCGCGAGTGACCTTCAGCCATTTGGCGTGCTGGTTGAACATCGCGTCCACGATGTGGATGAACGCCTCGTAGCTGTTGAACAGCCCGTGCCGACCGGTCAGGAGATAGCCCTCCAGCCATCCCTGGCACAGATGCTCGCTCAGCACCTCCATGACGCGTCCCTGCGCGGCCTGGTGCACGTCGGTCGGGTAGCGCTCGCCGAGGAAGACCCGGTCGGTGGCCTCGAAGACGTCCTGGAGGCGGTTGGAGGCGGTCTCGTCCGCGCCCATGATCCGGAAGTTGGACGGGTTGGCGCTGACGACGTCGCGCAGGAACGTCCCGAGCAGGCGGGTGGGCGCGGTTGTGGTCGTGCCGGGCTCGCCGACTTCCGCGGCGTAGTCGCGGAAGTCGGGCAGGTCCAGCGGGCGCAGCAGCAGGCCGCCGTTGGCGTGCGGGTTCGCGCTCATCCGCCGTTCGCCCTCGGGCGCGGACGCCAGCAGGTCCGCCACCGGACGGCCCGCGTCGTCGAACAGCTCCTCCGGGCGGTAGGAGCGCAGCCACGCCTCCAACTGCGCCAGGTGGTCGGGGTTGTCCCGAACCCCCGCGAGCGGGACCTGGTGCGAGCGCCACGTGCCCTCCACGGGCTCGCCGTCGACCTCCTTCGGGCCCGTCCACCCCTTGGGCGAGCGCAGGATGATCAGGGGCCAGCGGCGGCGCTCGACCGAACGTCCCTCCCGCGCCGCGGTCCGGGCGGCGTGCTGGATGGCCGCGATCTCGTCGAGCGCCTGGTCGAGCGCGACGGCCATCTTGCGGTGCATGGACGCGGGCTCGTCGCCGCTCACCAGGACGGGGTGGTAGCCGTAGCCGTCGAAGAGCTGGACCAGTTCCTCCTCCGGGAGCCGTGCCAGCACCGCCGGGTTGGCGATCTTGTAGCCGTTGAGGTGCAGGATCGGCAGAACGGCCCCGTCGTGCACCGGGTCCAGGAACTTGTTGGAATGCCAACTGGCCGCCAGCGGGCCCGTCTCGGCCTCCCCGTCCCCGACGATGCACGCCACCACCAGATCGGGGTTGTCGAAGGCGGCGCCGTAGGCGTGCGCCAGCGAATACCCCAACTCCCCGCCCTCATGAATCGACCCGGGCGTCTCGGGCGCGACGTGACTGGGGATTCCGCCGGGGAAGGAGAACTGGCGGAACAGCCGCGCCATCCCCGCCCCGTCCCGCGACACCTGCGGATAGACCTGGCTGTAGGTGCCCTCCAGCCACGCGTTCGCCACCGCCGCCGGGCCCCCGTGCCCCGGGCCCATGATGTAGATCATGTCCAGGTCCCGCGCCCGGATCACCCGGTTCAGATGGGCGTAGCAGAAGTTCAGGCCCGGCGAGGTGCCCCAGTGCCCCAGCAACCGCGGCTTGATGTGCTCGGGCCGCAACGGCTCACGCAGCAGCGGATTGCCCAGCAGATAGATCTGACCCGCCGACAGATAGTTCGCCGCCCGCCAGTACGCGTCGATCCGCCGCGCCTCGTCGTCCGTCAGGCCGGGGCCCGGCGAGCCACGGTCCGGCGAGCCACGGTCCGGCGAGCCACGGTCCGGCGAGCCACGGTCCGAGGAGCCACGCTCCGGCGAGGTGCGGTCGGTGACAGCGTGGTCGGACATGGGCGCGTCCCTCCGGGTCGGTGTACCGCCGGAGGATCACGTCCCCGCGATCGACACCGCTTAACCGACGGGGGCGACGGGGGCCGACGGGGCCGAGGAGGCCACGGCGGCGGGTGCGCGCCGTCTACCGCGCCGCCGTGGCCTCGTCCCCCCACCCCGGCTGGACGTCACCGGCCGTGGGGCGGCGGCAGTCGAAGGGCCGCCGCCCCGCCCCCCATACGAACCGGTGGGAGCGTCTCCGCAAGGTGCGTTGAAGCTTGCCTTGTACCGGCGCGTAGGTTCGCCGGATCGGCGGACGCCTCGGCGAACGGTCCGTGACTCGCGATGAGCGGATGGTGACGGGTGCCGGGCGGACGCGACCGTTCCGACCGCTGTCCAGCCGGGGCGGCGTCTGCGATGCTACGCGGAAGATCAGGAGCGTGAGGAGGCGGAATGGGCGGATTCTTCGCCGGACGGACGCTGGCGGACCTCGGCGCGGCGCTGCGTGCGGGCACCGAGTCGGCGGCGGGGCTGCTGGAGCGGGCGCTGGAGTCGGTCGACCCGTCCCTCAACGCCTTCGTGACCCTCGATCCGGACGGCGCGGCGGTGGCGGCGCGGCAGGCCGACGAGGAGCTCGGGTCCGGTGCCGACCGCGGTCCGCTGCACGGCGTCCCCGTCGCGGTGAAGGACATCATCGACGTCGCGGGCCTGCCCACCGGCATGGGCTCGGCGCACTTCGCCGGGAACGTGGCCGAGCACGACGCCGCCGTGGTGACGCGGCTGCGCACCGCCGGCGCGGTGATCGTCGGCAAGACCGGGACGCACGAGTTCGCCTACGGCGGCACCGGCGACGTGTCGGCGGACGGCCCGTGCCGCAACCCGCGGGACCCGGCGCGGATGTCGGGCGGCTCGTCCAGCGGCAGCGCGGTCGCGGTCGCGGCGGGGACGGTCCCGCTGGCGATCGGCACCGACACGGGCGGGTCGGTGCGCATCCCCGCGGCGTTCTGCGGGATCACCGGGTTCAAGCCGCGGTTCGGCGCGATCCCGACCGGCGGCGTGTTCCCGCTGTCGCCGTCGTTCGACCATGTGGGCGTGCTCGCGGGCGGCCCGGCCGACTGCCGCACCGCCTACCGCGTGCTCGCCGACCTGCCGTCCGAGTCGCGGCAAGGGCGGAGCGGAAGCGTCGCCTGGATCGAGCCGCACGAGGTCGACCCGGACGTGGAGCGCGTCGTGGCGGGGACGGTCCGCGCGGTGTTCCCGGACGTCGCGTCCGAGAAGGTGGATCTGAAGGAGCTGCGCCGGGTCTTCGCGGCGATCCAGGACAGCGAGGCCTACGAGGTCCACGCCGAGCGGGTCGCCGCCGCGCCGGAGCTGTTCCAGCGCCCGACGCTGGAGCGGCTGGAGCGCGCCGGGAGAACGCCCGGGTGGCGGTACGTCCGGGCGGAGCGCGAGCGCGCGGAGTTCCGCCGCGAGGTCGACGCGCTGCTCGGACGGCATGACCTGCTCGTCCTGCCGACGATGGCGATCACCGCGCCGCCGATCGGGACGACCGAGAGCGACGGCCTCGGCCCGCTGACGCCGCTGCTGATCAGCCTCACCTGCGCGTGGAACGTGCTCGGGCTCCCGGCGATCAGCGTCCCCGCCGGGACCGTGGACGGCCTCCCGGTGGCCGCGCAGCTCGTCACCCGGCCGGGCGCGGAGGACCTGCTCTTCGAGGCCGCCGAGCGGCTTCGATCAGCGCCTCTGTGACGAGCCAGATGGGGACGCCTGTCCGTTCGGCGGCGCGCACGGCCTGACGTGCCGCCTCGGATGGGCGCTCCGCGATGACCGACGCGGCGGCGCGGAGCGCGGCGAGGCGCTCCTCGACGGTGGCGAGCGCGCCTCCGGCCCGCTCGATGGCGGCGTCGACGACGGCGTCCGCCAGCGGCGTGTGGGTGCGCAGGGCGCGGCGGACGGCCGCGCGCCCTCCCTCGTGCAGCAGGTCGGCGGGGTCGCGGCCGGACGGAAGCGCGACCAGGTCCACCGGTCCGGCGACGCGCGCGAGCGTCTCCCAGGCCCGGACGGCGCCGGACCGTCCCGCCGGGTCGCCGTCCAGCGCGACCAGCACGCCGGTCGCGGCGAGGTCGGCGACGCCGCCGAGCGCGCCGAGCTGCGCGCCGGTGAGCGACAGCCCGCAGGTCGCCACGGCCGCGTGCCTCGGGTCCCCGGCGACGGCGACGGCGATCGCGTCGAGCGGCCCCTCGACCAGGACGGGACGCGCCCCCGCCGCGAACCGGTCGCGCGCCTCGTGCAGGCCGTAGAGCAGCTCGGACTTGTGGAAGAGCGCGGTGGCCGGTCCGTTGAGGTACTTCGGGCCCTCGGCGCCGTCGCGGCGGCGGCCGAGGAACCCGGCGATCGCGCCGTCGGCCGTCCGGATGGCGAACATCAGCCGGTCGCGGAAGGTGTCGTGGAGGCCATCGTCGTCAGAGCGCTCACCGGCGGGCTTCGCCAGGCCGGACGCGACGATCTGCTCGTCGTCGTGGCCGAGCCCGCGCAGGTGGTCGGTGAGGGCCCGGGGGCCGGGCGGGGCGTGGCCGAGCTGCCAGCGCCGCTGCACGCCGAGGGGGAAACCGCGTCCCGCGAGGTAGGCGGGCACCCAGCTTTCGGGGCGCCGCGCCTGGAAGAACCGGTGCGCCGCGTCCATGATCCCGACGGACGGCGCCTGCCCGCACGCGGCCGAGTAGAGGCGCCTGGCGAGCCGCAGGATGCGGTCCCCGGCGTCCGGCCCGGCCCAGAAGGCGTTGACCGGGAAGACGGGCGGACGCGGCTCCAGCCCGAGCCACGCCCGCACCAGAAAACCGACCGAATCCGCCTCCACCACATGCAAATGGCGGACATGCTCGGACCAATCCCAGGACGGCGAGGCGTCACGCGACCCGGCACGCAGTGGTAACCCGGTCGTTTGCGCGACGTCGAACACCGCGCGCACCCCGCCGGACGGCCCGAACACGCGAATCCCGGTCTCGCCGCGCCGGACCTGACGCCCGGCCGCCTGCCACTCCTCGTACGAGCGGACGTCGATCGCCGCCCGCCACTGCGCCGCGATCAGCAGCGTGTTGGTGTACCCGAACCGGCGGCCGTGCAGGACGGCGCGCTCCAGCCACCACGTCCACGGGCGGGTCCCGTCGCGCAGCCGCGCGGTCTCCCGCGAGGCGATGCCCCGCAGCACGCGCTGTTCCTCGTCCAACCCCGAGAGCACGGCAGGGCCTCCTCACTCGCAGCGGGAAGCCGAACGGGGTTATACCCACATATGACCTCGGCTAGAGGTAGAGGCCGAAGAACTCCTCGGGGTGGTCCAGCAGCGGCGGCAGGTCCTCGGCGGTGAGCGTGATCAACTCCTTCTTGGACGGCGTCCGCGGCGGCTTGTCGCCCTTCTTCGCCGCCCGCCTGGCGGTGACGGCGGCGGAGGCGACCCGGTCGGCCTGGTTCGCGACCGCGACGTCCAGCATGTTGCGCATCAGGCGGCCGTTGCCGAAGGACGGGCCGCGCGGCGCCCGGCGCAGCATCGAGCGCAGCACCTCGTGCGTGCCGTCGGCGAGGCGGAAGCCGTCGGCGGCGGCGAGCTGCTCGAACACCGTCAGCAGCTGGTCGTCGGTGTAGTCGGGGAAGTGCAGCTGCTTGGGGAAGCGCGAGTCCAGCCCCGGGTTGGCGGCGAGGAACTCGGCCATCTCCTGCTGGTATCCGGCGACGATGACGACGAGGTCCTCGCGGTGGTCCTCCATCAGTTTGACCAGTTCGGCGATGGCCTCGTGGCCGTAGTCGCCCTTCAGCGGCGACTGCGTCAGCGTGTACGCCTCGTCGATGAACAGCACGCCGCCGATCGCGCGCTCCACCAGCCGCCGGGTGCGCGGCGCGGTCTGCCCGATGTACTCCCCGACCAGGTGCGCGCGGGACGCCTCGACGAGGTGCCCCGACGAGAGCACGCCGAGCCGCCGGTAGATGCGGCCGAGCAGCCGCGCCACCATCGTCTTGCCGGTGCCGGGGTTGCCGGTGAACACCATGTGCCGGGTCGGCGGCGTGATCCGCAGCCCGGACTCGCCGCGCAGCCGCGCCGCGTGCGTGCCCGCGACCAGCAGCGCGATCTCGTGCTTGACGGTCTCCAGGCCGGTGAGGTCGCGCAGCTCGGCGAGCGGGTTGCCGATGGACTGCGCGGTGTCGAGCGTCTCGGGGACGTCCTGCTTGCGGACGACCAGCTCCGCGCCCTCGGCCGTCCGCGCCTTGACGGCGGCGACGACCTGGTCGGCGAGGTGCGGCGCGAGGCGCGCGTTGCGGAGCGTCTGGGTCGGCGGGGTCGCCTCCAGCAGCGCGCCCGCCGCCTCGATCGCGTGCCGCGTCGCGCGGACGCCGTGCCTGTCCAGCGCGCGGCGGAACAGCTCGGCGTGCCCGGCCGCGTCGAACGGCCGGGTCCGCGCGATCCGGAACCGCTGCGGCAGGACGGGGTTGATCTCGCGGATGCGCTCGTCGCCGCCGGTGTCGCACAGCGCGACGACCTGGAGGTCGGGGTGGACGGCCAGCAACCGGTGCAGCTCGGCGGCGAGCGCCTCGCCGTTGCCGGGGTCGGCGACGACGCCGTCCAGCCCCTCGATGATCAGCAGCCGGTCGCCGGCGCAGTCGCGGGCGTCGGCGTGCAGCTTGGCGACCGCGTCCGAGAGCCGCTGCCCGGAGAACAGGTTGTCGGTGACCCACAGCGGGTCGCGGCTGAGCGCGAGCGCCTTGCCGAGCTCCTGCGCCGCGTCCCGCTTGCCGGTGCCGTCGGGGCCGGCGAGCAGCAGCCGGACGGGCTCCTTGCCGCGGGTCAGCTCGTCCAGCGCCGCCGTCACCTCCGGCTGCCCGACCAGCGACGTCGCCAGCTCGGGACGCGCCGCCGGGGCGGCGACCGCCGTGCCGGAGGTCACCCGCAGCCCTTCGATCAGCGGGTTCACGACGTGGCGGCGCGGCGCGTACAGCCGCCGCAGGTCGGTCTGGAACTGCCCGACGGGAATCCACTCGGCCTTCGGGAACCACGGGTCGCCCGGCAGGCCCTGCACGATCGCGACGAACCGCATCGCCATGTCGAGCCAGGCCCGGCACGCGTCCGCCGCGCCCGACACCAGCGCGCGGACCAGCCACGCCCGCGTCTGCTCCTGCCACGCGCCCGCCTTGAACCCGCGCCGCTCGCCGCTGAACCGCTGCTGCAACTCGCGGTAGCGGTCCTCGCCGAGCGCGACCGCCAGCTCCGCCGGGACGTGCTCCAGGCTGCCCTGGAGCAGCAGCTGGATCAGGTGCGACTCGACGGACTCCTCGCGCGGCGCGACGTTCGTCAGGTGCTCGTAGGCGGCGAGCAGCCCGGCGCACACCCACTCCAGGTAGCCGACCGGGCCGAGCAGCTCGGGGATGGACGCGATCGCCGCGTCGTCGGCGTGCGCGTGCCAGTGCTCGCGCAGCTCCATCTTCGGCAGGTTCACATCGCACGCGGGCGGGTCGTCGTAGAGCCGCAGCAGCGCGCGGCGCCGCTCGTCCAGCGGCTCGATGCCCTCCAGGACGCCGAGGCACTCGCGGGCCAGCTCGATCGCCAGCTCCCGGTCGGGCGCCTCGACCAGCCAGTCGACCGGTGGCCGCCACCGGCCGCCCGGCGCGTCCCAGCGGGTCATGCGGGTGCTGAGCGGGCCGGGGTTGACCAGGTGCCGGTTCAGCAGCCGCTCGGGGAGCTGCGACCACGAGCCCGCCTTGATCGCGCCGCCGCCGGGCAGGAACGCCAGGATGCCGAAGATCTCCGCGGTGACCAGCGAGGCGGGCAGCGTCAGCAGCTTGTGCTCGTCGGTGGTGAGGTCGACGGCGCGCGGGTCGGCGGCCAGCGCGTCGATCCGCGCGGCGATCTCCTCGAACAGCCCGTCCGGGACCCGCCACGGGCCGTAGGCGTAGACGTCGAGCACCGGCTCGTCGGTGAGCAGTAGCTCCAGATGCTCCGGCAGCCGCAACGCATTCTCCCCAAGAGTGATCAAAGCAGAGGTACAGCCTACGTTTCCGTAGGGGGTGCTGGTTTAGCGGTCAGGTGCGGCACGGGTATTGGGACGAGCACGTTTCCACGACGCACCAGGCGGCGTCAGTGACGGGTATCACACGTCGCACCGAAACCTTTTCGGCGCCGCGTGTGCGGCGCGGGTGCGGCGCGCGTTCACGGGGTGCGGCGCAGCGACTCGACGGCGAGCCGCGCGGCGGTGCCGATCACCGCGTCCGCCTGCGGCAGGACGGCGTTGGGCAGCAGCGAGCGGGTGAAGACGGCGACGGCGTACCGGCCGCCGTCGGGGTACTCCACGACGCCGACCTCGTTGCGGATCGTCGGGAGCGTCCCGGTCTTGCCGCTGACCACGACGTCGTCGAACGGGAACCCCGACGACAGCCGGTGCGGCCAGACCTGGAGGCCGAACAGCCGCCGCATCGCCGCGCACTCGGCGGCGGGGGCGGCCTCGTCCCGCCAGACGGCGCCGAGCAGCCGGGTCATCTCGCGCGGGGTGCTGCGGCTGGTCAGGACGGGGTCGAGGGCGCGCAGCCGGTCGAGCACGCCGGGCTCGTCGAGCCGCGCCCACACCTCGCCGAAGCTGTCGGCCTCCGCGTCGGCGAGCAGCGTCTCGAACAGGTCCCGCCCGCTGCCCTCGACGCGCGTGCGGGGGAGGCCGAGTTCGGCCGCGGTGGCGTTGACCGCGTCCAGCCCGACCCGCTCCAGCAGCACGTCCGCGGACGCGTTGTCGCTGACGGTGATCATGAGGCAGGCGAGGTCGCGCAGCGACACCCGCACCTCGTCGAGCAGCGCCGACAGCCCGGTCGGCCCGGCGGTGCGGTCCTGCGGGCGCAGCGTGAGCTGCTCGGTCGGGTCGAGCACGCCGCCGGCGACCTGCCGGTAGAACGCGACGAGCAGCGGCACCTTGAACACCGACGCGAGGACGACCGGCGCGTCGGCGCGGAGCCCGACCTCCCGTCCGGTGTCGATGTCGGTCGCGTGCAGGTACCCGGTCACGCCCGCGTCGCGGAACGCCGCCTCGATCCCGCTCGTCCCGGTCGTGTTCCGTCCGGTGGTCTTCCGTCCGGCGGTGCTCCGCCCGGCCCGTCCGGCCTGTTCTGGCGCGCTCATGCCAGGAACCCCGACGACGGGCGCGGGACGACGCGGCGGGCGGGCGCGCGGTCCAGCGGCGTCATGCCCGCCTCGCGGCGCAGCACGGCGGTCGCGACGGCGGCGAAGTCGGCGACGCCGTCGGGCGGGTCGGGGGTGCGCCACGCGCACGAGGTGCGCAGCGACAGCGGCTCGCCCGCGAGCGGCCGCCAGACGACGCCGGGCGTCGGCCCGTCGGCGGGGCGCGGGACGAGCGCCACCGCCGTCCCGGCGAGGACGAGCCCGACCGCGAACTGCGGGTGCCGGGCCTCGTGGACGGCGGGCGGCGCGTACCCGTGCCTGCGGCAGGCCGCCAGCAGCTCGTCGTAGCTGCCGGGCGCCTCCTCGCGCGGGAACGTGACGAGATCGTGGGCGTCGAGGTCGGCCAGGCGCACCTCGCCGGCGGGGGCGGCGCCGTCCGGGAGCAGGACGCCGAGGGGCTGGCCCAGCATCGGCCCGAACTCCAGGTCGCGCGCGGCGCACGGGTGCCGGAGCACGCCCGCGTCCAGCGCGCCCTCGGCGAGCGCGCGGACCTGCTCGGCCGTGCCCGTCTCGCGCAGGTCGAGCCGCAGGTCGGGGCGGCGCTCCCGGAACGCGGCGATCAGCGCGGCGACGATCGGGCCGCCGAGGTCGCTCGGCAGCCCGGCCCGCACCGCGCGGGCCTCGCCGAGCCGCGCCCGCTCGGCGACGGAGTAGACGCGGTCCACGCGGGCGAGGATGTCACGCGCCTCGTCCAGCAGCAGGGCGCCGGGGGCGGTCAGCTCCACCTTCCGGCTGGAGCGGTCGAACAGCCGCACGCCGAGCTCCTTCTCCAGGCGCTGGATCCGCTGGCTCAGCGGCGGCTGGGCCATGCCGAGCCGTTCCGCCGCGCGGCCGAAGTGCAGTTCCTCGGCGACCACGACGAAGCACCGCAGATGCCCCACCAGGTTCACGGAAGAGGACGATATCAAAGTCCATATGGCTGCGAGAGCGATATCAATCTTGGACTTTTCGCTGGTCGGATGGTGTCCTATGGCGGCGGTGTCAACGGGGGCGCCGTGGACGGAGGGGGAGGCCGATGACGCGCCGATCGCGTTGGGGGCTCGTCGCGGCGGTCGCGGCGGTGGCCGTGTTCGCGGGGGCGGGCGCGGTGTGGTTCCTGCGGGACGGGGAGGGCCCGCGCGGCACCGTGGAACGCTACCTCGCCGCCTGGAGCAGGGGCGACCTCGCCGCGATGCGGACGCTGACCGACGGCCCGCCCGCCGACTTCGAGCAGCGGTTCGCGCGGATGCGCGACGACCTCGGCGTCTCGCGGCAGCGGTACACGGTCGCGTCGGTCGGACGTCCCAAGGACGGGAGGGCCGGTTCGTCCTACGGCGCCGACCTGACCCTCGCCGGGTCCCGGACGTGGACGTACTCCGGGCAGCTTCCGCTGGTCGAGCGCGGCGGGAAGTGGCGCGTCCGCTGGTCGCCGGAGGTCGTGTACCCGACGCTGAAGGAAGGGCAGCGGCTCCGCGCCGCCCGGACCTGGCCGACGCGGGCGGGCATCTCGGCGGCGGACGGCAGCGATCTCGGCGGCTCGCCGTCGGGATCGGTGCAGCAGCTCGTCGGGCCGCTCGGCGCCGCGTCCGCCGAGGCCGCCAGGAAGCTCGGCGCCCCGTACCGGGCGGGCGACACGATCGGCGCCGAGGGCCTTCAGAAGCAGTACGAGCGGCGCCTCGCCGGGACGCCCGCGCTCGCCGTGCAGATCGTCGGCGCGGACGGCACGCCGGTGAAGACGCTCCAGCGGTTCGGCGGCACCGACGGGAAGCCGCTGCGGACGACGCTCGACCCCGCGACGCAGAAGGCGGCGGGGGAGGCGCTGGCGAGTGCCGCCAAGCCCGCCTCGCTGGTCGCGCTCCGCCCGTCCACGGGCGAGGTCCTCGCGGTCGCGAACAAGCCGGGCGGCTACAACCGGGCGCTGATGGGCCGTTACCCGCCCGGCTCGACCTTCAAGATCGTCACGGCGGCGGCGCTGGTCGCCGGGGGCATGGACGCGCGGACGCCGGTCCCGTGCCCGGCCACCACGTCCGTCGGCGGCCGCTCGTTCCACAACTACCACCACGAGGACTTCGGGACGGTCCCGCTCCGCGAGGCGTTCGCGCACTCGTGCAACACCACGTTCGCGCGCCTCGCCGTCGACAAGCTCGGCGTGAAGCGGGTGACGCAGCTCGCGGCCCAGTTCGGGTTCAACGCGCCGATCGTCGGCGGGCTGCCCGCCGTCCGCGCCGCGTTCCCCGCGCCCAAGGACGACACGGCCTTCGCCGCCGCCTCGTTCGGGCAGGGCGAGGTGCTGACCAGCCCGCTCAACATGGCGAGCATCGCGGCCGCCGCCGCGAACGGCACCTGGCGCTCGCCGCGCCTGGTGGACGCCTCGCTCGCCGGCAAGGCCGCCGACGCCGGGAGCCGCCGTCCCGAGCCGCCGCACCCGCTGGAGCCCGCGGTGAAGGCCGCCCTGCACTCGCTGATGCCCGCCGTCGTCAGCGAGGGCACCGCGTCCGGCGTGGACTTCCCGTCAGGGACGGCGGGCAAGACCGGCACGGCCGAGTTCGGAGAGGGCAGGAACCCGCCGACCCACGCGTGGTTCGTCGGCTACCGGGGCGACCTGGCGTTCGCGGTGATCGTCGAGGGCGGCGGCACCGGCGCCGAAGCCGCCGCCCCCATCGCCGCCGCGTTCTTGAAGGGGGCCCGTGGTCAAGGCAGGCGCTAGAGCCAGTCGCGCCGCTTGAAGACCAGGTACAGGCCGACGCTGCACACGATGATGACGATGGTGCTGACCACGAACCCGTCGTGCTGGGAGAAGCCGGGATAGGGGACGTTCTGCCCGTAGAAGCCGGTCACGGCGGTCGGGACCGCGATGATCGCCGCCCAGCTCGTGACCTTCTTCATCACCTCGTTCATCCGGTTGCCCTGGAGCGCCAGCCGCGTGTCGATGAGGTTCGCGACCAGGTCGCGCAGCCCGTCGGTCGACTCGGCGACGCGCAGCGTGTGGTCGTAGACGTCCTGGAAGTAGGGCACCAGCGCGGGCGGGACGAGCCGCAGGTCACGGCGCAGCAGCGTGTTGACGACCTCGCGCATCGGCAGCGCCACCCGCCGCAGCGCGACGAGGTTCTTGCGCAGCTGGTAGCTGCGCAGCTGCATCTCCTTGACCGGGAAGCTCTCGTCGAACACGAGCTCCTCGACCTCGTCGCCCGCGTCGTCCAGCGCCGTCGCCGCGGCCAGCTGGAGGTCGACGATCATGTCGAGCAGCCCGTAGAGCAGGTACGCGGCGCCGGTCCCGGCGAGGTCGCCGCCGAGCCCCTCGTCCCAGCGGCGGATCAGCGCGTCGATGTCGATGCCCGGGTCCTGCCGGATGGTCACGAGCGCCCGCTCGGACAGGAACGCCGACACCTCGTACAGGACGAGGTCGCCGTCCTTCACCTCCGGGATGTAGGCGTTGAGGAACGCATACCCCTGGTACCGGTCGAACTTGGCGCGCTCGTGCCGGGACACCGCGTCCTCCACCGCGACGTGGTCGAGCCCCAGCTCCTCGCTGATCACCCGCAGGTCCTCGTGGCGCGGCGCGCACAGGTCGAGCCAGACGACGACGTCCGGCCGCTCCAGGTAGTCGCTCACTTCGGCGACCGGGAACCCCTCCGCCTCGACCCTCCCGTCCAGCCAGGCTCTGGTGCGCGGCGGCGCGCCGCCGATGCGGTTGCCGGGGTGCGCGACATCGGTCTCGGACGGATGGGATCCCATGGGCCCCTCTATACCCCACCATCGCTTTCGACTCAGCGGGCGGTGCGCGCGGGTGGAGCGGTGGAGCCGCGCACGACCAGCTGGCCGCGCAGGACGCGGCGGGCCGGGCGGCCGCCGTCCAGCAGCTCCAGCAGCGCCTCCATGCCCCGCGCGCCCAGGTCCTCGGCGGGGAGCCGGACGGTGGTCAGCTCCGGCTCCAGCGCCGTCGCCAGCAGCACGTCGTCGAACCCGGTGACCGACAGGTCGGACGGGACGTCCAGGCCGAGCGCCCGCGCCGCCTTGTAGGCGCCCGCGGCGAGCAGGTCGTCGTCGCAGACGAGCGCGGTCGGCCGGTCGGGGTGGGCGAGCAGCCGCGCGGCGGCCTCGCGGGCGGCGCCGACCTCGATCGCGCACGCGGCCCGGGTCAGGGTTCCGCCGGCGCGCGCGGTCACGGCGGCGAGCGCGTCGGCGCGGGCGCGGAACGTCCACTGGTCGACGGCCGCCGCGACGTGCCCGATCCGGCGGTGGCCGAGCGCGACGAGGTGCGCGGCGAGCGAGCGCATCCCGTCCGCGACGCCGAACCCGACCGTCGGCACCGGGCCGGACGGGTCGCTGTCGAGCATCACGGCGGGCGTCCCTCGGAACTCCGCGAGCGCCTCGACCTCCATCGAGGACGCGAGGATGCCGTCGATCGCCTCGCGCGGCGCCGCGAACGGGCTCCCGGCGGGGCGCGCCGCGTCGTCCGGCCACACGTAGGCGACGACGCCGAAGCCGTGCCGCGCCGCGACCCGCACCGCGCCGGTGTGGACGGGCCCGAAGAACGGGGCGGTGAGCGTCGGCACCATGAGCAGGACGGTGCGGGTGGTGCCGAGGCGCAGGTTCCGCGCCGCCTGGTTCGGCCGGTAGCCGAGCCGCTCGGCGGCCTCCCGCACGCTCGCCGCCGTCGCGGGGGAGATACGGCCCGACCATTTCCCGCCCAGCACCAGCGAGACCGTGGACTGCGAGACCCCGGCCTCGTGCGCCACGTCCTTGCTGGTGGGACGGCTGGTCGCGGGCACCTGCGCCTCCCTGTGCGATCACCTGACGGCCGTCGCGGTCACCTGACGGTCACGGAACTTCCCCAGAGTAGGGCCGGGATGTCGGGTGGTACGTATGATTGCCCCGAGTACTACGTATGACCTGAACGACCTCACCCACCCCGGGGGCCGGATGCGCGCCTACGTCGAGTTCCTGCGCCGCCCCCACGCGGGCCGGCTCCTCGGCGGCACCCTGCTCGGCCGCCTGCCGAACGGCATGGGCATGCTCGCGGTCGTCCTGCACGTCCGCGCGGACGGCGGCGGCTACCCCCTCGCGGGCACGCTCGCCGCGCTGCTCGGGCTCGCGATGGCGGCGGGGCAGCCCGTCCTCGGCCGCGCGATGGACCGGCTCGGCCAGACCCGCGTGCTGCTCCCGGCCGCCGTCGCGTCCGCCGCCGGGTTCGCGGCCTTCGCGGCGGTCGGCGCCGCGCCGCTCCCGCTGGCGGTCGCGGCGGTGTCCGTCGCCGGTTTCGCGACCCCGCCACTGGAGGCCGGGCTGCGCGCGCTCTGGCCGGACGTCCTGGACGGCCCCGAGCAGGTCGACGCCGCCTACGCGCTCGACGCCGCCGCGCAGGAGATCCTGTTCACCGCCGGGCCGCTGATCGTGGTCGCGGCGGCGGCGGTCGACACCGAGGCCGCGCTGCTGCTGACCGGGCTGCTCGGCGTCGCCGGGACGCTGGCGGTCGCGCTGTCCGGGCCGTCCCGGCGGTGGCGGGGCGCGCCGCGCGCCGCCGACTGGGCCGGGCCGCTGCGCTCGCCGGGGCTGCGCGTCCTGCTGACGTCGCTCGCGTGCGCCGGGATCGCGCTCGGCGTGTACGCGGTCGCGGTCGTCGCCTACGCCGAGCGGCTCGACTCGGGCGTCGCGTCCGGGCTGCTGCTGGCCTGCATGGCGGCGGGCGCGCTGGTCGGCGGCCTCGGCTACGGCGCCCGCCGCTGGCTCGGCGAGCCGCACCGGCGGCTGCCCTGGCTGATGGCCGCGCTCGCCGCAGGATACGTCCCGCTCGTCCTCGCGCCGGGCCTCGCGGCGATGGCGGCGCTCGCGTTCGCCAGCGGCGTGTTCCTCGCGCCCACGCTCGCGTGCAGCTTCACGCTCGTGGACCGGCTCGCCCCCAGCGGCACCGTCACCGAGGCGTTCGCGTGGGTGGTCGCGGCGGTCGGCGCGGGCAGCTCGCTCGGCTCGGCCGTCGCCGGACTCGGCGAGGACCTCGCGGGCGTCCCCGGCGCGTTCGCGGGCGCGGGCGGCGGCGGCGCGCTGGCCCTCGCGATCTGCCTGGCGGGCGGGCGGACGCTCCGCCCCGTCCAGGACACCCCGGACTGGCGCCCCGACCAGGCCGAGGAAGCCGCCTAGCAGGCGTTCGAGGACATCAGACCCAGGTGCCGAACCAGATCCGGGCGTGCCAGTCGTCGTAGGGGAGCGTCTGCGCGGCGAGGATCGGATAGAAGTAGGCGAAGTTCGCCAGCACCACCAGCAGGAACGCGCCCGCCGCGGCGGCGCCGATGACGCGGCGCAGGCTCGCCGGGGGGTGCTGGACGCGGGTCGCGGTCGCTCCGGAGGCTTCCGGGACGTCGTCCAGCGCGTAGCCGAACCTGTCGGCGTCGGCCGGATCCGCGCGGGGGACGGACGCGGCGTGCGCGCCCATCACCGTCGACGCCGGGCCGATCAGATAGCCCAGCACCAGCACCACGGCGAGGACCATGAACGGGATCATCGGCGTCGCGTAGAACAGGAACATCGTGCGGTCGGCGAACGCCGACGGGAACCAGGTCAGCCAGCCCGCGAGGAAGCCCAGCACGATCGCGCCCGCGCGCCAGTCGCGCAGGATCAGCCACAGCAGCAGGACGCCGACGAGGGCGGCCAGCGCGCCCCACCACAGCGCGGGCGTGCCGATGCCGAGGATCTCCCGGGAGCAGCGGGCGGCGCCGCAGCCGGTCTTGGGCTCGTTGTAGAAGAACGCGACCGGGCGGCGCAGGATCGGCCAGTCCCACGGCCAGGACTGGTAGGGGTGCGAGGCGTCCAGGCCGGTGTGGAAGTGCAGCATCTCCTTGTGGTAGCGCCACAGGTCGGGCATCGCCTCGAACGGCCGCCACAGCGGGTTGCCCGCCACCTCGCCGCGTCCCCAGCCGCCCGGCTTGAAGATCCACCCCCACCAGGACGCCAGGTAGGTCACCACCGCGACGACGACGAGCTGGACGAACGCGGGCCCGGCCTCCAGCAGCACGGTCCCGGCGAACGGCTGCCGGACGGCGGCGGCGCGGCGGGCGCCGTAGTCCCACAGCACGACCATCAGGCCGAACGCGGCGATGTAGAAGACGCCCGTCCACTTGGTGGCGCAGGCGAGGCCGAGGCAGACCCCGGCCGCCCAGCGCCACCCGTGCAGGAGGAACGGCCCGTAGGGGGAGGGGTCACCGGCCTCGATCCGCTCCGCCAGCTGGCGGCGGGAGCGGTCGCGGTCGTTCACCAGGCAGGCGAACCCGGCGAGGATCCAGAACATCACGAAGATGTCGAGCAGCGCGGCCCGGCTCGTGACGAACTGGAGGCCGTCCAGCGCCAGCAGCAGCCCGGCGGCGCAGCCGAGCAGCGTCGAGCCGGTCATCCGCCGCGCGAGACGGCACAGGATCAGCACCGACAGCGTCCCGACCAGCGCCGGGACGAACCGCCACCCGAACGGCGTCGCGCCGAACAGCCACTCGCCGATCGCGATCATCCACTTGCCCGCCGGCGGGTGCGCGACGAAGGACGGCCCGTCCCCCCAGATGTCGGCGTGCTTGTCGGCGATGAGCATCTTGTCGGCGTTGTCGACCGTGTTGTGCTCCCAGCCGAACTTCCACAGCGCCAGCGCGTCCTTGGCGTAGTAGGTCTCGTCGAAGACCACCGCGTGCGGCGACCCCAGCCGGTAGAAGCGCAGGAAGCCCGCGAGCGCCGTGACCAGCAGCGGCCCGGCCCAGCCGAGCAGCGCGCTCCCGGGTATCGCGGGGGCGAGCCACTCCCGGGGGGTGGGGGTCCGCCGCCGGAGTGCGCCCAGCGGGGCGGCTACCAGTTCCGTCGTCGCCATCCTGCAATCGTACGGGCGGTCTCCGGCGGCATCAGGCGATCTCCACCGCGCCGGACGAACCGCCCGCCCGGGCGGGGGCCGGGGGACCGGTGCCGATAAGACGGGCGGGGCCCGCGGGACCGGTCCGATGGGACAATGGCGGCGTGATGGGGACCTTGCTGCTGGGGGCGGCGCCGATCGGGCGGCCCGAGGACGCGTCGGAGCGGCTCCGGGCGGCGCTGGCGGGCACCCCCGTGATCGCCGCCGAGGACACCCGGCGGCTGCGGCGGCTCGCGGGCGACCTCGGCGTCGAGCTGTCGGCGCGGGTCGTGTCCTACTACGACCAGAACGAGCGGGCCCGCGCCGAGGAACTGCTGGCCGAGCTGCTGGCCGGACGCGACGTCCTGGTGATCACCGACGCGGGGATGCCGGGCGTGTCGGACCCGGGGTACCGGCTCGTGCGCGCGGCGGTGGCGGAGGGGGTGCCGGTGTCGGTGCTGCCGGGGCCGTCCGCCGTGACGACCGCGCTGGTCGTCTCCGGCCTGCCCACCGACCGGTTCTGCTTCGAGGGGTTCCCGCCGCGCAAGCGGGGGGAGCGGGCCCGGCGCCTGGACGCCCTCGCCCGGGAGCCGCGCACGATGGTGTTCTTCGAGGCGCCGCACCGGCTGGAGGAGACCCTCGCCGCGATGGCGGACGCGTTCGGCGCGGACCGTCCGGCGGCGGTCTGCCGGGAGCTGACCAAGACCTACGAGGAGGTCCGCCGGGGCCCGCTCGGCGATCTCGCGGACTGGGCGCGGGACGGCGTGCGCGGCGAGATCACGGTGGTGGTCGGCGGCGCGCCCGAGCCCGAGGGGCTGTCGGAACCGGCCGACCTGGCCGCCGCCGTGGCCGTCCGGGAGGACGCGGGAACCCCGCGCAAGCAGGCGATCCTGGAGATCGCCAAGGAGAACGGCGTGCCCAAGCGGGTCGTCTACGACGCCGTCGTCCAGGCCAGGGGATAGGTCGGTCACGCTCCGTAGTCGCGCTGGGCGTGAGGCCAGGAAACACGCACCTTATCGACACCCCCTCCCGAGTGGTCCAACCACCAGATCCGGGGAATAACTGGTCGGGCCACCTGTTCGGGGTGAATAGGGGATGAAGCGCAATGGGATCGACGCGCTGCGCGACGCCTGCGCACCCGGCGTCACAAGGGGATGAGGGCCATGCATGACACATGGTCAGGCCACGAGATGTGGGTCTATGAATGTCTGGCCTGCATGACGACCTGGGACGAGCAGTTCGAGGTCCGTCACTACGACGACGGGCACGGCGGCGAGGCCGCGGTCTACGAGCGGGGCGGCCAGCGCTGTACGACGCCCTGGACCGACCACGTCTGCCCCAACTGCCAGAGCCAGAACATCAAAGTATTCTCCAAGCCGCTCGGCAGGCACGCCGAGGTGCCGAAGGCCCGCGCCAACGGCGACGTGGCGATGGTCTTCCACCTCCGCCGGTTGCACGCCTGGTAGAACGCTCCAGCCGTCCGGACGCCCCTCTCGCCGGGGCGTCCGCTCCGTCGGCGCGCCCCGCGACCCGGTATCAGGTCGCGGGGGCGGGCGTGGCGTCCCCGTCGTCCTGTGCGGGGCTCTCGTCCGCGGTCACGTCCGCGGTCACGTCCTCGGCCGCCGGGTCCGAGGTCACCGCGCCGCTCTCCGTGCCGCCGTCCGTACCGCCGTCCGTACCGCCGTCCGGGCGGCCGATCCGGCGGACGCGGCGCGCCAGCGTGCCGAAGCCCGCCCTGGCGTCCAGGGAGAACGTCATCCCGGCGGCGAGCGCGGCCAGCGGGACGGCGGGCAGCACGTACCGGTAGTCGAACTCGGCGGTGGCGGCGGGCGCGAGCAGCAGCCCGACCCCGAGCGTCCACGGCAGGAACGCCATGCCGCCGAACCGCCGCCACAGCGGGACCATCCCGGCGAGCCCGACCGCAAGGATGGCGGCGAGCATCGTCCCGCGCAGGAAGACGTGATCCTGGTAGCCCCGGATCAACCCGGCGAACGGTTCGACGACGCGGGTGCGGGCGTTGCCGCGCTCGTAGGCACTGGCCTCCTGCGCGGCGGTCATGCCGGAGCCCATCTGCCATTCGGGCAGCGGCCTGCTGCTCGCCTTGCGGAACTCGTACTGGTTGTAGGTGGCCTCGTCGGGGAAGACGGTGCGCTCCCAGCGGAACACCTTGAGGAAGTCGTGCGCGACGACCCGCGCGTAGTCGACGGGCTGCGCGAGGATCGCCCGCTTGGAGAAGTCGTTGGTCAGCTTGTTGTTCTCGGGACTGAACCGCTCGCCGGTGTAGCGGTTGAGGGGCGATCCCTTGTTCCAGATGCCGTCCTGGGAGTTCGGCAGCCGGTTCACCTGCTCGGTGCACAGCGCGTACTCCTCGACCGGCAGGTCGTGGATCTTGTGGCAGTCGGCGAACTTGTAGACCCGCGAGTACAGGAAGATGCCGTTGCTCTCGGTGATCGCGAACTTGCCGGTCTCGGCCTTGTACCAGCCCATGTAGGCGATGACGGGCAGCACGCACGCGACGAGCGTCACGGCGATGAGCCGCCAGCCGCTGCGCCGCACCAGCATGTAGGCGAGCACGCCGAGCAGCACCGGCATGCCGACCGACCGGGTCAGCCACGCGAGCGCGATGATGAGCCCCACCGAGGCCGCGATCTTCCAGGTCGGGCGGTCGCGCCAGAGCAGCAGCGTCACCGCGCACATCACCAGGAAGGTGAACATCGTGTCGGACAGGACGAGCTCTTCGAGCTGGATCTGGTAGCCGTCCAGCAGCACCGGCACGGTGGCGAGCGCGGCGCCCCAGCCGGGCAGCCGGAACCTGCGGCGCAGCAGCACGTAGATCATCGCGCCCATCGCGAGACCTATCAGGTGCTGGACGAGCACGACGAGCGCGAAGCTGTGGAACGGCTTCAGCGCGATCAGCAGGAACGAGTAGCCGTCCGGACGCAGCGGGTGCGGGTACGGCCGCATCGCGACGTGCAGGTAGTCGAAGGTGTCGTTGAAGTACATCGCGGGCTGGTAGCCGATCATCGCGACCAGCCGCAGCAGCGCCGCTGTGGTGATGATCACAGCGAACGCGGGGTGTCGCCGTACCGTCGCCCACAGTTTCGCCCACAGTTCGGCGGCGCGGCCCTGGCGGCCCTCGTCCTCCCGCGCGGACGGATCGTCCGCGGCGGACGGCTCCCCGTCCCCGCCCTTCGCGTCCGTGTCTTTTTCGAGGTCAGTGCCCGTTCCGGGAGCCGATTCAACCTCGGTCGCGGAATTGGTGACCGTCGCCGTGCGGCCGGGCGTGTCGCCGGACGCGGCGTCCCCTGCCGCCTCGTCGAGCGCGGCCTGGTCCGGCGCGCCCCCGTCGAGTACGGTGCCGTGCGGCGATTCCCCCGCCACTACCGCACCTCCCCTTCGATGCCTGATGTTCCACCTGGTGGCAGTGCGTTTCCCGCGAGCGTCACAGCCGACCCAACCTTTCCGGGCCGCTGTGCCCGTATGCTTGACGTCCTAGCCTGCCGCCCGCGACCGTGGCCGAGGATGGTTTTTCGGTTGCAAGTGAGCAACACGATACGGGCGCTCTTGTGGGGAGTGCCCGGCATCCTCCGTTCCCGGCAGGCATCATGAACCGATTGAGCCGCTCGGCGGAATACAGATGAGATTCATGGTAAACACCGCAGACGGTCACCAGGGGTAACGAAGGAGATCGCGTGGAACTCTCCGTAGTGATGCCATGCCTGAACGAGGCGGAAACGGTCGAGACCTGCGTCCGCAAGACGATCCGCTTCTTTGAGGAAAGCGGCATCGACGGCGAGGTGGTCATCGCCGACAACGGCAGCACCGACGGCAGCCAGCAGCTCGCCCGCGACGCCGGCGCCCGGGTCGTGCCGGTGATCGACAAGGGGTACGGCAACGCGCTGATGGGCGGCATCCGCGCCGCGCGCGGCCGCTACGTCGCGATGGGCGACGCCGACGACTCCTACGACTTCGCCACCCTCGGCCCGTTCGTGGACGAGCTGCGCGACGGCGCCGACCTCGTCATGGGCAACCGGTTCAAGGGCGGCATCGCGCCCGGCGCCATGCCGCCGCTGCACCGCTACCTCGGCAACCCGGTGCTGAGCTTCGTCGGCCGGCTGTTCTTCCGCAGCAAGATCGGCGACTTCCACTGCGGGCTGCGGGCCTTCAACAAGGAGTCGATCCTGCGGCTCGGCCTCCAGACCGGCGGCATGGAGTTCGCGAGTGAGATGGTCGTCAAGGCCACCCTCCAGAAGTACGACATCCGCGAGGTCCCGACCACGCTGTCGCCGGACGGACGTACCCGCGCCCCGCACCTCAACACCTGGCGGGACGGCTGGCGCCACCTGCGCTTCCTCATGCTCTACAGCCCGCGCTGGCTGTTCCTCATCCCCGGCCTCGTGTTCATGACGCTCGGGCTGCTCGCGGGGATCGCGCTCTCGACCGGCCCGGTCACCGTCGGCGACATCGCCTTCGACGTCGACACGCTGGTCGGCGCGTCCGCCGCGCTGGTGATCGGCTTCCAGGCGGTGCTGTTCGCGCTGCTCACCAAGGTCTACGCGATGCAGGAGGGGTTCCTCCCGCACGACCGGCGGGTCCAGAAGATCATCGACTGGTGGAGCCTGGAGCGCGGGCTGCTGCTCGGCGGGCTGCTCGCGGTCGCCGGCCTCGGCGGCCTGGTCGCCTCGCTGCTGCACTGGCGCGTCAACAGCTTCGGCGAACTCGACCCCCGGCACTCGCTGCGCATCGTCGTCCCGGCCGCGACCGCGCTGGTGATGAGCCTCCAGGCCATCTTCGCCTCGCTGTTCGTCAGCATCCTCGGCATCCGCCGCCGCCAGCACCCGCCGCTGGTCGACCCGACCGAGGAGGCCGCCGGCGTCGTCGACGCGGCCGCCGCGAAGGTCGCGGGCGAGCGCAGGGCCGTCGAGGGCGGCCTCACCAGGGCCGACGCCGCCCAGTCCGACGACGATTCGGCCGCCGGGGGCGGCGAGTCCACCGGCACCGCGTCCGCGGAGGAGGGCGAGTCCGTCGAGACGGGCGGCAAGGCCGAGGGCTGAGCCGGTTCCCCGGGCCGCTCCCCGGGGCTTCCCCGGGCGGTCTCGCGCCGCCTCGCGGGCCGGGGCGGTGACCGGTACCGGAAACCGAGAACTCCCTGAACGTTTCCGGGTCGCCGGTGATGCCCCGTTCCCGCTGTGACAGGCTTGCACGGCGATGGATCTTCCTTCCCTGACCGTCCGCCGTCACCGCGCCGGACCTCACCGCGGCGGACCTCCCCGATGAGCACGGGCACCAAGCCGCCGCCCAGCGGCGGCACCGGCGGCACCACCGGGGCGGGCACGGCGAACACGGCGGCCGTCACCCGCCGGCCCCTGCGCGACGTGCTCACCGCCCCCAAGCGCACGGGCACCGCCCCGGCGCGGGCGCGCCGCCGCTGGTTCTGGCTGTTCCTGCTCGGCTGGCTGGCGCAGGTCGCGGTGCGGGTGTGGCTCGCGTCCGGGCAGAGCATGCCGGTCGCGATCCCGGACGAGGCGGGCTACCTGTTCGCCGCCCGGGTGATGACCGGCGGCGCCGACGCCGACCTGTCCTACGGGACGGTCTACCGGGGCGGGTACCCGCTGCTGCTGGTGCCCGCGTACTGGCTCGCCGACGACCCCGTCACCGTCTACCGCTGCGCGCTGGTGATCAACGCGCTGGTCAGCGCCGCGATGCTGCCGCTGGCCTACCTGCTGCTGCGCGCGCTGCGCGTGCGGCCCCGCTGGTCGTATGTGTTCGGGCATGTGACGGCGCTGCTGCCTGGCGTGGTGTTCTACTCCGAGTTCGTGCTGACCGACGCGGTGCTGCCGGTCGTGCTGCTCGGCTGGCTGCTGCTGGTGCACGCGTGGCTGACGGCGCCGTACACGAAGGGGGAGCGCTCGTCCCGCCGCGTGCCGCTGTACGGGGTGGGCGCGTCGCTGCTCGTCGCGTTCGCCTACACCTCGCACACGCGCGGCGCCATCTTCCTCGTCGTGCACGGCGCGCTGCTGGCGGTCGCCGTGGTGTGCCGGTGGCGGCACTGGCGCGGCGCGGCCCTCGCGGCGCTCGTCGCGGGCGCGGGGACGGCCGCCGGGACCGTCCTGAACCATTCGCTGCTGCCGCACCTGTACCCAGACGGCGACAACAATCTGGGCGGCAACCTCGCCCGGCGGCTCACCACCCCCGACGGGCTCGGCTGGACGCTGTCACTCGGCACCGGCCAGGTCTGGTACCAGTGCGTCGCGACCGGCGGGATCGCCGCGGTCGGCCTCGTCACGGTCGGGTTCGCGGCGGCGCGGCGCGGCACCCCAGGGCGGCTGCGGGCGCTCGCGCTGTCGATCCTCGCGATCGTCGCGGGGATCGCGTTCGCGACCTCGGGCGCGCTGCCCGACGAGTACCGCGTCGGCAACTACGTCTACGGCCGCTACCTCGCCTGCGTCACCCCGATCCTGTTCGCGGTCGGCGTCGCGGTGCTGCTGCGCGCCTCGCGCCGGACGCTGCTGTGCGCGGTCGCCGCGGCGGGCACCGCGACCGTGCTGGCGACGTGCGTCGTCCGGTGGTACGCGGGCGACCGGCTCGCCCGCTACA
Organism: Actinomadura terrae; assembly: GCF_022751215.1. Classification (GTDB taxonomy): domain Bacteria; phylum Actinomycetota; class Actinomycetes; order Streptosporangiales; family Streptosporangiaceae; genus Spirillospora; species Spirillospora terrae. Next base: position 381,817 of record NZ_JAICDG010000001.1, read on the forward strand.
CCTTCACCCGCTACGACTTCCCCGAGACCTCGTTCCTGACCTGGGACTGGAACTCGTTCCGGCTGTTGCAGGCGACGCTCGCGGGGCTCGTCCTGCTCGGCCTCGCCGTCCTCACGACGCTGTCGCGGCGGTGGGGCCCGCTGATGCTCGCGGGGCTGTTGGCCACGGTCGCGCTCGCGATGACGGTCACCGCGACCGACCGGATCGCGCGCCCGCTCGTCCGTAGCACGACCGCCTACACCGACATCCGGGGCAGCGCCGACCTGGAGCACACCCGCTCGATCGCGCTCGACTGGAACGTCCCGTGGACGATCCGGCTCTCGCACTACTACTGGGCCTGGTGGGGCGACGGGAGCCTGTTCAACGCCCGCTGGACCGAGCCCCCGCAGGACGTGGACATGATCGTCCTGCGCTGGCCCAAGCACCGTCCCCCTGAGGCGTCCTGGCCGCACGGCGCCCCCGCCGGCTGGAAGGTCGTCGACAGCCGCCGCTCACCCGAGGGCGACTGGGTCGCCTGGACCCGCGGCTGACCTCAGCGGGTCGCGCCGGGCGGCGGGTTCCACAGCTGGAGGACGTTGTCGGACGAGCGCCACAGCAGCCGCCAGCCGCGCGACGGCCGCGGCCGCCAGCCGGCGCCGATCGGCGACTCCTGGCCGCGCCAGCGCGTGTAGAGCATCGGCCCCTCGAAGGCGTCGCGCGGGATCTGCGGCACGTAGTGCGGGAAGTCGCGGATCTCGCCGTGCCAGATCGGGTCGCCCCAGACGTCGCGGGTGTAGAACGTGAGCGTCTGCGCGAGCCGCCGGTCGGCGCAGATCAGCCGGATCTCGTCATGCTTCCCGAGATAGCCGCGCAGCTCGCTCCACGCCGTGTCGCGGGGCAGCTCGGGGACGGCGCGCACGGACGCCGCCGCGTACGTCCCGCCGAGCGCCACCACCAGCAGCGGCGCGAGGACCGTGCGGACGCGCAGTTTCCGCGCCAGGCCGTCCGGCAGCATCCGGGCCATCAGGATCACCGACCCGAACGCCCCCGCCAGCAGCGCGGGCAGCACCGCGAACCAGTAGCGCGGCAGCCACGCCCGGAGCGAGATGCTGTTCGGGTCGAGGACGCCCGACAGCGCCGTGATCGGGACGGCGAGCGTGAAGAACCACACCAGCACGAGCGCGAGCCGCCGGTCGCGGGTGACGGCGAAGCCGATCACGGTCAGCACCAGCGCGCCGGCGAACACCGTGCCGAGCGGCTGCCAGTCGTGCATTGCGCGGATGAACGAGCGCAGCGCGAGCTCGCGGGTCACGTAGTCGCGGGACTGGCCGCCGTGCTCGGCCGCCGACATCAGCCCCGCCAGCGGATCGCCCCACACCACAGCGTTGTGGACGAGGTTGACCACCAGCACCGCCAGCATCGGCAGCGCGAGCGTGACGTTGCGCCGCCACGGGATGCGCAGCAGCCACAGGTACAGCGGGATCGGCAGGAACAGGAACGCCAGGAACTCCCGGACGAGGAACGCCGACGCGAGGAACAGCCCGGCGGCGACCAGCATCCGGGTCTGGGCGCGGCCCGTCCGGCGGCTCGCGACGACCAGGCCCGCCATCCCGATCGTGAACAGCCCCGCGCCCGGCATGTCGGGCAGCATCACGCCGGTCGACCAGGTGACGTCGTGGCCGTAGGGGTTGGTCATCGTGAACAGCGGGTTGACCAGCAGCGCCGCTACCGCGAGGACGCCCGCCACGTCGCCGAACAGCGACCGGACGAGCAGATAGGACCCGGCGAAGAACGCGCAGCCGCCGAGCGCCGCGATCACGAAATAGGACGCCTGCCCCGGCCCGAGGACCTCCTGGACGAGCCGCGCGGGCAGCACCAGCCCGATCCGCGTCACCTGGTGCGGGACCTCGTCGAACGGCCACTGCGAAAGCGGGATGTCGGGCCAGTCGCGGGCGCCGAGCCACACGTAGTACGGGTCGAAGTACAGCGGCGGCGTCATGATCGCCCACTGGGCGAGCACGGTGGCCGCCGCGACGAGGAGCGTGAGCCAGACGACCCGCCGCGTCCGCCGGACGCGGCGCAGCGCCCGGCCGGTCCATCGGCGGTACATCCCGGCGCGCTCGGCGCCGCTCGTTCCCTGCTGGACGTCCGGCTCCCCGGCCGTGGTCTGGGCCATGCCTCGCTACTGCCTCGCTAGGTAGATCTCCGCCTGGACGAGCGGCGGTGCCGTGGCCGCCGGGGCGCCGGGTCCGCCGTACCTGCCGGACGTGCCCGCCGAACGTGCTCGCCGGGAGGGCCGGGGCCCCGGAGCGCCGGACCAGGCTACTCGCGTCCCGGGGCGTTCCGGGTCGTCCGGTCCGGGATTCTCAGGAACCTTCCAACCGGGGGACCTTCCGGCTCGCGGGGCGGCCGCCCGGCGCTCGCGGGCGACTCGCGGGCGATACGCGGGCGGTGCGTGGGCGATATTCGTGCGGCGCGGGGGTCCATGGCGACTACCCTTGATTCCATGTCCTCGTCAAGCCGACACATCTTGACCGCGCCCGCCTGGCCGTACGCCAACGGGCCCCGTCACATCGGGCACGTCTCCGGATTCGCGCTGCCCGCCGACATGTTCAGCCGCTACCAGCGGATGGCGGGCAACAAGGTCCTGATGGTGAGCGGCACCGACGAGCACGGGACGCCGATCCAGGTGCAGGCCGACAAGGAGGGCGTGACGGCCCGCGAGCTGGCCGACCGCTACAGCGGGATCATCGCCGAGGACCTGCACAGCCTCGGCATGACCTACGACCTGTTCACCCGCACCACGACCCGCAACCACTACGCGGTCGTTCAGGAGCTCTTCACGGGCCTGTACAACAACGGGTACATCTTCGAGCGGACGACGATGGGCGCGATCTCCCCGTCCACCGGGCGGACGCTGCCCGACCGCTACATCGAGGGCACCTGCCCGATCTGCGGGTACGACGGCGCGCGCGGCGACCAGTGCGACAACTGCGGCAACCAGCTCGACCCGATCGACCTGATCAACCCGGTGAGCCGGATCAACGGCGAGAAGCCGAAGTTCGTCGAGACCGAGCACTTCATGCTCGACCTGCCCGCCTTCACCGACGTCCTCGGCCGCTACCTGCGCGGCAAGCAGGGCGACTGGCGGCCGAACGTGCTGAAGTTCGCCCTCAACCTGCTGGACGACATGCAGCCGCGGGCGATCAGCCGCGACCTCGACTGGGGCATCCCGATCCCGCTGGACGGCTGGCGCGACAACCCGGCGAAGCGGCTGTACGTGTGGTTCGACGCGGTCGCCGGGTACTTCACCGCGTCGGTGGAGTGGGCGCGGCGCTCCGGCGACCCGGAGGCCTGGCGCGCCTGGTGGCAGGACCCGGACGCCCTGTCGTACTACTTCATGGGCAAGGACAACATCGTCTTCCACGCCGAGATCTGGCCGGCGATGCTGCTCGGCTACAGCGGCCAGGGAGACAAGGGCGGCACGCCCGGCTCGCGGGGCGCGCTGAACATCCCGACCGAGGTGGTGTCGTCGGAGTTCCTGACGATGGAGGGCCGCAAGTTCTCCTCGTCCCGGCAGGTCGTCATCTACGTGAAGGACTTCCTCGAGCGCTACGACGTGGACGCGCTGCGCTACTACGTCGCGATCGCGGGCCCGGAGAACCAGGACACCGACTTCACCTGGGCCGAGTTCGTCCGCCGCAACAACGACGAGCTGGTCGCGGCCTGGGGCAACCTGGTCAACCGGTCGGTGAACCTCGCCGCGAAGAACTTCGGCGCGATTCCCGAGGCCGGCGACCTCACCGACGCCGACCGGGCGCTGCTGGAGCGCAGCCGCGCCGGGTTCGGCGCGGTCGGCGCGGAGCTCGGGCGGTCGCGGTTCAAGAACGCGATCACCGAGGCGCTGGACGTCGTCCGGGACGCCAACCGCTACCTGTCCGACCAGGCGCCGTGGAAGCTCAAGGACGACCCGGCCCGCGTCGGGTCGATCCTGCACACGACGCTCCAGGTCGTCGACGACGCGAAGTCGCTGCTCACGCCGTTCCTGCCGAACACCTCGCAGAAGGTGTTCGAGATGCTCGGCGGCGAGGGCGAGTGGAGCGGCATGCCGGAGATCCAGACGGTGTCGGAGGAGGGCGGCCCCGACTACCGCATCCTCACCGGCGACTACGCGACGAAGGCGCGCTGGGAGTCGGTGCCGATCCGGCCGGGCGTCCCGCTGGCCAAGCCGGCGCCGCTGTTCAAGAAGCTCGACGCGTCCGTGGTGGACGAGGAGCTCGCCCGCCTGGAGCAGCCGTGAGCGACGACCAGGACGGGCAGGCGGCCCGGTCCTTCCCGCCGCTGCCCGAGCGGCTCCCCGTCGACGTCCTCGACAGCCACTGCCATCTCGACATCGTCGAGACGCCGGTGGAGGAGCAGCTCGCGGCGGCGAAGGCGGCGGGCGTGACGCGGATCGTCACGATCGGCTGCGACCTGCCGTCCTCCCGGTTCGCTGTCGACACCGCCGCCGAGTTCGACGACGTGTACGCGGCGGTCGCGATCCACCCGAACGAGACGGCGGGGATCTCCCGCGCCGTGCTGGACGACATCGCGGCGATGGCCGCGCACCCCAAGGTGCGCGCGATCGGCGAGACCGGGCTCGACTACTACCGCGACCGGGCGGGCCAGGACGACCAGCACACCGCGTTCCGCGCGCACGTCGACATCGCCAAGCGCACCGGCAAGGCCCTGGTCATCCACGACCGGGAGGCGCACGACGACGTCCTCGCGATCCTGCTGGAGGAGGGCGCGCCCGAGAAGGTCGTCTTCCACTGCTTCTCCGGCGACGAGCGGATGGCGGCGGTCTGTGCCGAACGCGGGTACGTGATGAGCTTCGCCGGGAACGTCACGTTCAAGAACGCCGACCCGCTGCGCGCGGCGCTGAAGGCGGCCCCGCTCGACCTGGTGCTGGTGGAGACCGACGCGCCGTTCCTCACGCCGGTCCCGCACCGGGGCAAGCCGAACGCCTCGTACCTGATCCCGCACACCGTCCGCGCGATGGCCGAGATCAAGGGCGTGGACGTGGCGGAGCTGTGCACCGCGATCGCGGCGAACGGCGAGCGGGTCTTCGGCCCCTGGTGACGGCGGGCCGGTGATCAGTGGGAGTCCGCGGCGGCGCGGACGGCGACCCGGTCGACGAGCGCCTTGACGGCGCCGACGCCCTCGGCCGGGTCGCACACCGGCGCGCCGGACGCGCCGATCCCGACCGCGCAGGGGAAGCCGAGGCCGGTCAGCGGCTCGGGGAGCGTGTCGCCGCGTCCGGCGAGGACGGTGGTGACGGCCGCGCGGCGGGCGGGGTCGACGGTCTCCAGCAGGCGGCCGAGGACCCGGCAGGACGGGCACCCCTCGGTCAGGTAGACCCGCACGCCCGTGATCTCCTCGGGGCAGGGCTCCACAGCGGCCGGGGCCTCCTCGGGGGTTCGGGTGCCGCCGGGGGACCGGGTGGTGTGCTCTCCGTCCGCGCGGCGGTCGATCAGCAGGACGGCGGCGACCGTCGCGACGGCCGCGGTGGCCGCCGCCCCGAGCCGGACGGCGAGGCTGGACTCCGCGCCCTCGGACGCGGCGAGCGCGATCAGGGCGAGCCCGGCCGCCGCCGCGTTGGCGCCGACGTGGACGCGCCCGACGGACGCGAGCCGCGCCGGGCCGAAGCACACGCAGCGCTGCCCCCGCAGCTGGTAGGCGATACCGGTGAGCGCCGTGTAGGCGGCGAGCACGACGGCCGCCGCGGGCCCGGTCGGGAGCGCGACGACCGCCACCGCGAGGGTGAGCTCCGCGATGCCCGTCAGCCGGGGCCCCCAGGGCGGGCGCAGCGGCCCCTGCCGGAACGGCCACACCAGCCGCCCGGACGGGACGAGCGCCTTCGCGGCGCCCGCGACCGCGAGCGGCCCGGCGAGCAGGCCGGCCAGCGCGTCCGGGATCTCAGACCACATCGTGACGACCTCCGATCGGTGCCCGGGTTCCCCGCGCGCCCCGTCCGGCCGGGAGCCGGGGCGGCGGATGTGTCTCCGCCCCGGCCGCTCCGGGCCGGTCCCGGTGAAATCGACGCACTATTTCCGGCGCCGGTTCCGTGGAATCGTGTGCCGTGTCGGCAATGGCTCAGAAATGGCGCGCCGGTGCGACGGCGAGAGGTGTGGTAAGGGCGGGAGGGCTGGTCCTGCGGTTGCCGTTCATGGGTCCCCCGGTGTTCGAGTAGGCCCGGCGCCCTGGAGGTTTCGACGCTCCGAGGTACCGCCGGGTTCGTTCTGCACGTGGCTTTCGACCGATGCGGGGAATCGGCGGCGCGCACCTGGGCCCGCGCCAATGGACAATCCTGCTGAATGGACGGGCGAGGGGCAACCTGGAAGGTTATAGGGTGGCGTGGATCGTTCCCGTCCCGTCCGGTAGGAGCCGCCGATGCCGGGCATCATCGTCCAGCGGGAGGGCGACGCGCGCTCGACCGAGGTGGCGCCCGGCGGCGAGCTGACGTTCGGGCGCGACCCGTCCGCCGGGCTGAGGCTCGCCGACCCCGCCGTCTCCCGCGTCGCCGGACGCGTCCGCGCCATGGACGGCTACTGGTTGATCAGCAACCTCAGCCGCACCGCGACCTACGTCGTCGAGAACCCCGAGGGCGCGGGGGAGTACCTGAGCGCCCGCCCCCGGCGGCTCGACATGCCGGTCCCGTTCGAGTTCTCCCGCGTGCTGATCCCGGCGGGCACCGGCACGGTGTCGTTCCTCGTCTTCGCGCCCGCCCAGATGTACGCCGACCCGGACGCGCCCGAGCCCACCGGCGGCGACGCCACCGCCATCCCCTACCCGCTGGACGTCGGCGCCAAGTACTTCCTCGTGCTCGTCGCCCTGTGCGAGCCCCGGCTCCGCGACCCCGCCAGCGTCGTGATCCCCACCGTCCCGGAGATCATCGAACGGCTCGGCGACGCCCCGGGACGCGGCGGCCTCACCCGCGCCGCCGTCAACTTCCACATCGACTACCTGGCCTCGGCGAAGCTGCGCGTCAAGGACCCCGCGCCGGACGGCCGCGCCGCCAAGGCCGACTGGCAGCGCGCCGCGCTGGTGTCGCTGGCGCTGCGCTTCAACCTCGTCCGCGACGAGCATCTCGTGCTGCTGCCGCCCGCCGGAGCCGCCGGAGCCGCCGCGCAGGGGTGAGAGCGGGGGTGCCCGGAAGCGACCTTCGGGGCCGAGGAGGTGGCGGCCACCGCCGGTTGGCTCTACTCTCTGGCCGGAACGGGCGCCCCCGAGCCCGGCCGGCCCTGGAGGAAACGGTGCGTCGAGCCCCCACGACCCCTGCGGTTCCCGTCCTGCTGGTGACGGCGCTGCTGGCCGCCGCGTGCGGTGGCGGCGGCGGAGGAGGCGGCGGGGCGGCCAAGCCCGAGGGCGCGGCCCCCGTCGCGGACGCGCCGCGCACCAGCGCCCCCGCGCCGCGCAAGGTCGTCATCGTGGTCGACAAGAAGAAGACCGAGACGATGACGACGGGGACGACCGTCCAGCAGGTCCTCGACCAGGCGAAGATCGCGCTCGGCCCGCACGACCTCGTCGCGCCGCCGCGCGACCGGCCCGCCGGGGCGACGATCAAGGTGGTGCGGCTGCTGTCGGCCCCGGTGACCAAGGTCGTCACGGTCGCGGCGCCGACCATCCGCAAGAAGAGCTCGTCGGTGCCGCCCTTCAGCGAGAAGGAGCTGCGCAAGGGCAAGCCCGGGCTGAAGATCGTGCGGACCGCCTACGTCCGGCGCAAGGGCAAGAAGGTCAAGGCGGTCATCTCCGAGAAGGTCAAGCGCAAGCCGGTCGCGCGCATCCTCGCGGTCGGGCCGCAGTCGGCGGCCGGGGGCTCGGCGGCCCGGCTGAACTGGAGCGGCCTCGCCAACTGCGAGTCGCACAACAACCCGAAGGCGGTCAACCCGGCCGGGTACTACGGGCTGTACCAGTTCTCGATGCAGTCGTGGGCGTCTGTCGGGGGCTCGGGTAAGCCGTCGGACGCGAGCCCGGGCGAGCAGACCTACCGGGCCCAGCTCCTCTACAACAAGGTGAACGGGCGCTGGCAGGGCCAGTGGCCCAACTGCGGACGTTTCCTGTTCTCCTGACATCGCTCTGCTGCATATAGCTCCATATAGCGTCCGCGGGTTTGAGACACTTGCTCCGTGGGGGACAAACAGGGGTTGCTCGGGGCCGCGGACGTGCGGGCGCTCGCGGGGCGGCTCGGCATCCGGCCGACCAAGACGCTCGGGCAGAACTTCGTCATCGACGCGAACACCGTCCGGCGGATCGTCCGGGCGGCCGACCTGCGCGCGGACGACGTCGTCATCGAGGTCGGGCCGGGCCTCGGGTCCCTCACGCTGGCGCTGCTGCCGGAGGCGCGGCGGGTCGTCGCGGTCGAGATCGACCCGGTGCTCGCGGCGGAGCTGCCCGCGACGGCGGCGGCGCGCGAACCGGATCTCGCCGGACGGCTGGAGGTCGTCCGCGCCGATGCGATGAAGATCACAGCGGTGCCGGGGCCGGAGCCGACCGCGCTGGTCGCGAACCTGCCCTACAACGTCGCCGTCCCCGTCGTCCTGCACCTGCTGGCCGCGCTGCCCTCGCTGCGGCGCGCGCTCGTCATGGTGCAGGCCGAGGTCGCCGACCGGATGGTCGCCGCGCCCGGCTCCAAGATCTACGGGGTGCCGTCGGTGAAGCTCGCCTGGTACGGCGAGGCCCGCCGGGCGGGGCCGGTCGGGCGCGCGGTGTTCTGGCCCGTCCCGAACGTCGACTCGGGACTGGTCGCGTTCACCCGCCGCGACCCCCCGGACACCACCGCCCCCCGCGCGGAGGTGTTCGCGGTGATCGACGCCGCGTTCGCGCAGCGGCGCAAGACGCTGCGCGCGGCCCTCGCGGGCTGGGCCGGGTCGGCGGCGGCGGCCGAGCGCGCGCTGCGCGCCGCGGGCGTTGATCCACAAGCTCGGGGCGAAGCCATTGACGTGGCCTCCTTCGCCCGGATTGCCGAGTATGGTCCAGTGAGCGACTCCCACTGCCCCCCGACGGCTGCTCCAGGGGGCGCATCACACGCGGAAGAGGCGGAGGGCGATGGTGAAGGCGCGTTCGCGGACGGCGCGGGTCGGGGTACCCGCGGCGGCGCCGATCGTGATCACGGTGCTGGCGGCGCTGGCCGCCGCCGGTTGCGGTAGCGGGGCGGGCGCCGCACCCAAGATCACGACGACCGCGCGGGCCGGCGTCGCCCCGACCCCGCCGGCGAAGGGCGCCTACTTCGGCGCCTACGCCCCCCCGGAGGACGCCGCCAGGCCCAAGTCCGCCTCGGCCTCCCCCTCCAAGTCCCCGGACGGGTCGAAGAGCCCCTCGGAGGGCCCCTCCGAAAGCCCTTCGGAAAGCCCGTCCAAGAGCCCCTCGGGGAGCCCGTCCGCCAAGCCGACGGGCAAGGACGCGGGCAAGCCCGGCATGGAGCCGGTCGCCGCGTTCGAGAGCGGGCTCGGCCGGCAGCTCGACATCGTGCAGAGCTACGGGGGCTGGAAGTCGCCGTTCCCGTCCGACCTCGACGGCTCGGTCCTCGCCAGCAGCCGGTACCTGCTGCTGACCTGGGGCGGCGCCGACACCAAGGAGATCGTCCAGGGCGAGCACGACGAGCTGATCCGGGCCCGCGCCCGCGCGATCAAGGCCACCGGCAAGCCGATCTTCCTGCGCTGGTCGCGGGACATGGACACGAAGAGCTCGCAGAAGCGCGTCCACTCCGCCGCCGACTTCATCGCCGCGTGGAAGCACCTGCGGGCCGTCTTCAAGCAGGAGAGGGTCGACAACGTCGCCTGGGTGTGGTGCCCGTCGGCGCGCGGCTTCGGCTCCGGCAACGCGGGGTCGTTCTACCCCGGCGACGACGAGGTCGACTGGATCTGCGCCGACGCCCAGCCGGGCGGCGACTACGACTACCGCGACCTGTCCGAGGCGCTGAAGCTGTTCGTGCAGTGGGCCCGGGGACGCGCCAAGCCCATCATGATCGCCGAGTTCGGCGTCCCGAAGGCCTACGGCGAGCGCCGCGCCGAGTGGCTCCGCGCCGCCGCCAAGACCCTCCAGGACCCGCAGGTCAAGGCCGTCGTCTACTTCGACTCCGACGAGCAGGCCGACGACGCGCGCGACCGGCGGCGGGCGTTCGCGGTGACCGGCGACAAGCGCGCCATCTCCGCGCTCCGCGAGATCGCGACCACCCCCTACTTCAACCCGCGCAACCTCCCGGTGACCAGCGACTGACCCGCCGAGACCCCGCCGAGACCCCGTCGAGGGCCCGCCGAGGCCCCGCTGACCTGGGGAGACGGGGCGGTTTCGATGGGAGGGCGCCGCGTCCCGTACGCTTGCGTGACGTGACGGCAGTGAGCGTACGCGTCCCCGCGAAGGTCAACCTCCAGCTCGCCGTGGGGCCGCTCCGCGACGACGGCTACCACGACCTCGTCAACGTCTTCCACGCCGTGTCGCTGTTCGACGAGGTGCGCGCCGTGCCCGCCGCACGGCTGGAGATCACCGTCGAGGCCGCGCCCTACTCCAGGGTGTCGGTCGAGGGCGTCCCCACCGGCGCCGACAACCTCGCCGCCCGCGCCGCGACGCTCGTCGCCGCGCGGCTCGGCGTCGCGCCGGCGGTGGCGCTGCGCATCCGCAAGGCCATCCCCGTCGCGGGCGGCATGGCGGGCGGCAGCGCCGACGCCGCCGCCGCGCTGGTCGCCTGCGCCCGGCTGTGGGACGACCGCGAGAACCCCGTCCTGTCCCGCGACGACCTGCTGGAACTCGGCGCCGACCTCGGCAGCGACGTCCCGTTCGCGCTGCTCGGCGGCACCGCGATCGGGGTCGGCCGAGGCGAGCGGCTCACCCCCGCGCTCGCCAGGGGAACCTTCCACTGGGTGTTCGCGACCGCCGGCGGGGGCCTGTCCACGCCCGCCGTCTACGCCGAGTGCGACCGGATCCGCGCCGCCGAGGGGCGCGCCCCGGCCCGGCCGCGCGTCAGCGAGGACCTGATGGCCGCGCTCGCCACCGGCGACGCCAAGGGCCTCGGCGAGGCGCTCGACAACGACCTCCAGCCCGCCGCGCTCGCGCTCCGCCCGTCCCTGCGCCGCACGATCGCCGCCGGACGCGACCTCGGGGCGCTCGGCGCGCTCGTGTCCGGCTCCGGCCCCACGTGCGCGTTCCTCGCGGCGAACGACGAGCACGCCGCCGAGCTCGCCGCCGACCTGGACGGCGCGGGGGTCGCGGCGTCGATCGTCCGCGCGTCCGGGCCGGTCCCGGGGGCCACGCTGCTCTGACAGCCATGTGAGGGTTACCGCACGGTGAGTGATCGGTGGCACACTAGCTGCTGTAGTCATACAAGCGAACTCCGAGCCCGCCGGGGGCGTCCATAGGGTGAACGCCCGAAATCCGCGGACGAGGTGGAGCGATGACGATTCTGTCCGGGCTGCTGGCACTGCTGGCCATCGCCATGATGGCCACGCTCGTCGGAAGGTCGGTACGCCGCGACCGGGACCTGCGCCGCAACGCCCCCGGCACCGTCGTCGCGCCGGACCCCGCGCTCGCGAGCACGTCGAACGCCGTGCCGGACGCCGTGCCCGCCGCCATGCCGGCGGCCGCGGCCGGTGGGCGGGCCCGGCCCGAGGCCGGTTCGCCGCCCCGCTGACCCGCCCCGCTGAGCCGCCCGACCGGTTCGCCGGGGGCAATAGGCTGGAGGCGTCGTGAATCTGATCAACGTTGAGAACGTCGCCAAGGCCTACGGCCCCGCCCCGCTGCTCGACGCCGTGTCCCTCGGGCTCGACGACGGCGACCGCGTGGGCGTCGTCGGACGCAACGGCGGCGGCAAGAGCACGCTCGTGTCCGTCCTCGCGAAGGAGACCGAGCCCGACGCCGGGCGCGTCACCCACGCCCGCGGCCTGCGGCTCGGCTACCTCACCCAGCGCGACGACTTCCCCGAGGGCGCGACGGTCCGGTCGGTGGTGCTGGGGGAGCGCGCCGAGCACGAGTGGGCGGGCGACACCCGCGCCCGCGAGATCCTCGCGGGCCTGCTCACCGGGCTCGACCTCGACGCCCCGCTCGCCGGGATGTCCGGCGGGGAGCGGCGCCGCGTCGCGCTGGCCCGGCTGCTCGTCCCCGACTCCGACCTGCTGGTGCTGGACGAGCCCACCAACCACCTCGACATCGAGGCGATCGACTGGCTCGCCCGCCACCTGCGCGGCCGCCGGATCGCGCTGCTCGTCGTCACGCACGACCGCTGGTTCCTCGACGAGGTCACCGAGCGGACGTGGGAGGTCGTCGACGGCCGCGTCGAGCGCTACGAAGGCGGCTACTCCGCCTACGTGCTGGCGAAGGCCGAGCGGTCGCGGATCGCCGCCGCGACCGAGGCCAAGCGGCAGAACCTGCTGCGCAAGGAGCTGGCGTGGCTGCGGCGCGGCCCGCAGGCCCGCACGTCCAAGCCGAAGTTCCGGGTGGACGCGGCGCAGGCGCTGATCGCCGACGAGCCGCCCCCGCGCGACTCGGTCGAGCTGACCCGCTTCGCGACCGCGCGGCTCGGCAAGACCGTCTTCGAGGTCGAGGACGCCACCGTCCGCCTCGGCGAGCGCGACCTGTTCTCCCGGGCGACCTGGCGGCTCGGCCCCGGCGACCGCGTCGGGCTCGTCGGCGTGAACGGCAGCGGCAAGAGCACGCTGCTGCGCCTGCTGGACGGCTCGGTCGCCCCGGCGGCGGGCCGGGTGGTGCGGGGCAAGACCGTCCAGCTCGCGCACCTGTCGCAGAACCTGGAGGACCTCGACCCGTCCCGCCGCGTCCTGGAGTCGGTGGAGGAGATCCGCCGCCGCATCACGGTCGGCAAGCGCGAGTGGACGGCGAGCCAGCTCCTCGAACGGCTCGGCTTCGCGGGCGACCGGCAGTGGACGCCGGTCGGCGACCTGTCCGGCGGCGAGCGGCGCCGCCTGCGAGTCCTCCGGCTGCTGATGGGCGAGCCCAACGTCCTGCTGCTGGACGAGCCCACCAACGACCTCGACATCGAGACGCTCACCGAGGTCGAGGACCTCCTGGACGGCTGGCCCGGCACGCTCGTCGTCGTCAGCCACGACCGGTACTTCCTGGAGCGCATCACCGACCACGTCGTCGCGCTGCTCGGCGACGGCCGCGTGACGATGATGCCCGGCGGCGTCGACGAGTACCTGGAGCGCCGCGCGGCCGGAACCGCCGGGGTGGTCGCGCGCGAGGCGCCCGCCGCGTCCTCAACGCCTGCCGCGTCCGCGCCGGCCAAGCCCAAGGGCGGCCAGGACTGGAAGGCCCGCAAGGAGCTCGACCGGCTCGAACGCCGCCTGGAGAAGCTCGCCGGGCAGGAGGCCGAGCTGCACGAGCGGCTCGCCGCGCACGCCACCGACTACGCCAAGCTCCAGGAGCTGGACGGCCGCCTCAAGGAGATCCAGGCCGAGGCCGCCCAGGTCGAGGAGGAGTGGCTGCTGCTCGCCGAGGACGTCGGCTAGCAGGCCCGGCCAGGGCCTCGGCTAGGAGGCTCGGTCACGAGGCTCCGTCACGAGGCTCGGTCACGAGTCGAAGGGGACCAGCAGCGTCCGCAGCAGGTCGGCGAGAGCGTTCCGCTGGGCGGGGCTGAGCCCCTCCAGGAACACCTGCTCGCGGTCGAGCAGGTCGGCGAACGCCGCGTCCACCCGCCGCAGCCCCGCCGGCGTCAGCCGGACGAGGACGCCGCGCTTGTCCAGCGGGTCGGGATGCCGCTCGACCAGCCCCGCCGCCGCGAGCCGGTCGATGCGGTTGGTCATCGTGCCGGACGTGACGAGCGTCGCGTGCAGCAGCCGGCCGGGGCTGAGCTGGTAGGGGGTGCCCTCCCGGCGGAGCGCGGTGAGGACGTCGAACTCCCACGACTCCAGGCCGTGCGCGCCGAACACCGCCCGCCGCGCGCGGTCGAGATGGCGCGCGAGCCGCGAGATCCGGCTGAGGACGTGCAACGGCGCGACATCGAGGTCGGGGCGCTCGTTGTTCCAGGCCGCGACCAGCCGGTCGACCTCATCCTCCATCCCGCCACCCTACCCATCTCGGGTATCGAGACGGCCGCCGCGAACGGCCGCCCGGCCGGGGATCGGCGCGCGGCCGACTCCGGCCAGCCCCACCGCGCCGATCACGATCATGGTCCTGCTGTAATGATCTTTTCGCGTTGCCGCAGGCAGACGGCCGACGCCGAGCCCCTCGGAGAGACACCATGCAGCACACCCTCGGCAAGGGCGGGAACGCTCCACTCGACGGCCCGGCGGCCACGGTCACGATCACGGCGGCCACGCCCATCGACGTCTCTGCGCTCCTGCTCACCGCGGCGCGCAAGGTCCGCGGTGACCACGACCTGGTGTTCTTCAACCATCCGGAGCAGGACGGCGTGAGCGTCGCGGGCGCCACGGTCACCGCCGACCTCGGCCGGGTGCCCGCCGACGTGCACACGGTCGCCGTCGTGGCGAGCGTCGACGCCGACCGTCCGGGGGCGCGCTTCGACGCGTCCAGCACCCCGCGCGCCGCCGTGGCCTGCGGGCCGGGCACGGTCACGTTCGAGCCGCCCCCGCTGGTGGACGGCGAGACGGTCGCCGTCCTGCTGGAGCTGTACCGGCGCGGCGCCGGCTGGAAGGTGCGCGCGGTCGGGCAGGGGTGGGCCAGCGGCCTGGCCGGGCTCGCCGCCGACTACGGCGTGACCGTGGACGACCCGGGCCCCCCCGCCCCCGCCCCCGCGCCGGTCGCGCCCCCGCCGGTCGCGCCCCCGGCCGCCGCCCCGCTCGCGCCCCCGGCGCCGCCGCTCGGCAAGATCACGCTGAAGAAGGCGGGCAAGGCGGCGATCAGCCTGGACAAGCGCGACACCACGGCGACGATCACCGCCACCCTCGAGTGGGACGGCGGCAGCAAGCGCCGCCGCAGCAAGGGCGCGGACCTGGACCTCTACGCCCTCTACGTGCCCGCCCACCTGGTCGCCCCGGCCAAACTGGCCAAGGGGCGCAAGGAGAGCGACGGCGTCGTCTACTACCGCGCCCTCGGCTCCCTCGTCTCGCAGCCCTTCGTCCAACTGGACGGCGACGCCAAGATCCCCGGCCGGGAGACGATCCGGATCACGCGTCCGGACCAGCAGGGCTACGTGCTGCTCTGCGCCTACAGCGCGGTCGAGAACGGCGCCGGGTCCTTCAAGTCCTACGGCGCCCGCGCGGTCGTCACCGACGGGCGGGGCTCCACGGTGACGGTTCCGCTGTTCAACGACAACCCGGGCTCCTACTGGGTCGCGATCGCGCTGGTGGACTTCACCGTCCCGGGCGGCTTCGAGATCAGGCACGTGGAGCGCTACAGCGAGGGCGGCGAGGCGCGTCCGATGCTCTACACGGACGGCACCTTCGAGATGGACGAGGGCCCCGTGGAGTTCAAGGACGACGACTTCTAGCGCGCCGCGCCGACCGGATTCTTGACATCAAGATAGGGGGCGGGGCATCCTCTGTCTTGATGTCGAGAGATGCCGAGTGGGACCCCGCGCAGTACGGGCGCTACGGTGACGAGCGCTCCCGTCCGTTCGCCGAGCTGGTCGGACGGCTCCACGGCCTGGACCCCGGATTCGTCGTCGATCTCGGGTGCGGGTCGGGCGAGCTGACCGCCACCCTCACCGAGCGGTGGCCGGACGCCGTCATCGAGGGCTACGACAGCTCACCCGACATGATCGCGGCGGCGAAGGCGCACGAGATCCCCGGACGGCTCGGCTTCGCGGTGGGCGACGTCGCCGCCTGGCGCCCGGACCGCCCCGTCGACCTGCTCGTCTCCAACGCCGTTCTGCATTGGGTCCCCGAGCATTTCGAACTGCTGCCGCAGTGGGCCGACGCCCTCGCCCCCGGCGGACGGCTCGCCTTCCAGGTGCCCGGCAATTTCGACGAGCCCAGTCATACGCTCCTGCGGGCGCTCTGCCGCTCGCCCCGATGGCGGGACAGGGTCGGCCACCTGATGCCGCCGTCCCCCATCCTCACCCCGGCGGGATACCTCGACCTGCTGGCAAGGCACGGATATGCCGTCGACGCCTGGGAAACGACCTACGCGCAGATCCTGCACGGCGACGATCCGGTTCTCGAATGGGTCAAGGGGAGCACGCTGCGTCCCATCCTGACCGAACTCGACCCGGCCGAGACCGGCGAGTTCATCGACGACTACCGGCGGCAGCTGAACGAGGCGTATCCGGCCGCGCCCTACGGAACCGTGTTCCCGTTCCGGCGCGTGTTCGTCGTCGCGAGCCGCAGCTCACCCTAGACGGGATGCCGTCCGCCCATCAGAGGCAAGCGACTCGTTCCCCTGCGGTGCGCGACCTCGCGGGCGGGCGGCATCCGGAACAGATCCCGGCACCGCGACCCGGCGCCGGCGACCCCGGCCGTCGGCCGTCCGGGCGAACTCCGGACGGCCGATGGTTCCACGGGGGAAACGAGCCACGGGAAACGAATTCCCGTCAACTCTCCTGGGGTTCGGCGTCGGCCTCGCCCCGCACCTTGCGCTGCGCCTTCTCCGCCTTGGCGGCGGCCTTCTCCTCGGCCTTCTCCGCCTTCGCCGCCGCCTTCTCGGCCCGCTTCTCCTGGCGCTCCATCTCCTTGCGGCGCTGCCTCGGATCCAGCGAGGGCCGCGGCTCCAGGCCCGAAATTCCGTTCCACGCGAGGTTCACGATGTGCGCGGCGACCTCCTCGCGGCGCGGCTTGCGCACGTCCAGCCACCACTGGCCCGTCATCGCGACCATTCCGACCAAGCTCTGCGCATACAGCGGTGCGAACTTGTCGTCGTAGTCGTGCCGGTCGAACTCCTGCGCGAGGATGTACTCGACCTCGCCGGCGATCTCGCTGAGGAGGCTGGCGTAGCTGCCGGTCCCGGTGCCGCCGTGCGAGTCGCGGACGAGGATGCGGAACCCGTCCGGATTCCCCTCGATGTACTCCAGCAGCGCCAGCGCGGCCTTCTCCAGCTTGCCGCGGTAGTGGGTCGCCGAGTTCAGCGACTCGGTGATCAGCCGCAGCAGTTTCTCGAACTCGCGGTCGACGACGACCGCGTACAACCCCTCCTTGCCGCCGAAGTGCTCGTACACCACCGGCTTGGAGACTCCGGCCGCGGAGGCGATCTCCTCGACCGAGGTGCCGTCCAGACCGCGCTCGGCGAACAGCGTCCGCCCGATATCGAGAAGCTGCTCGCGTCGTTCCTTGCCTGTCATCCGCTTTCTGCGGGGTCTGGGAGCGGGTTCCGTCACAGGATCAATTGTGGCGGTCAACGAGCCTGCTCGGTGCGTTTGGCCGCGAGCCGCTCCGCATTCGGCCAGCGGACGTCATAGGCCCACCCCGCGCGCTCGAACGCCCAGATGATCCGCGCGCTGATGTCGACCTGCCCCCGCAGCACCCCGTGCCGCGCACAGGTCGGGTCGGAGTGGTGCAGGTTGTGCCACGACTCGCCCAGCGACGGGATGGCCAGCCACCACACGTTGCGGGACTTGTCGCGCACCTCGAAGTGCTCCTTGCCGAACGTGTGGCAGATCGAGTTGATCGACCACGTCACGTGGTGGACGAGCGTGATCCGCACGAATCCGGCCCAGAACAGTGCGGTGAAGAACCCCGTCCACGACATCGTGAAAAGCCCGCCGAGCGCGGCGGGCAGGAAGAACGACAGCGCGACCAGCGCGGGGAACAGCTGGTGGATGCGGACCATGTCGCGGTCGTTCAGCAGGTCCTTGGCGTACCGCGGCTTGGACGTGCGGTTGCCGTCGAACAGCCACCCGTAGTGCGCCCACACGAGCCCCTTGCCGAGCGCCTTCCAGTCGTTGCCGAACCGCCACGGCGAGTGCGGGTCGAAGTCCTTGTCGGAGTGCTTGTGGTGGCGCCGGTGGTCGGCGACCCAGGTGATGACCGGCCCCTCGATCGCGAGGCCCCCCGCCAGCGCCATGAAGATCTTCAGCGGCCGCCGCGCCTTGAACGAGCCGTGGGTGAAGTAGCGGTGGTAGCCGACCGTGATCCCGGCCGCGGACAGCACGTAGAACACGGCCATGATCGCGACGTCCGTCCAGCCGAGGAACCTGCCCCAGGCGAGCGGGACGGCCGCGAAGAGGGCCAGGAACGGGACGCCGGTGAACACGGCGACGAGCAGCCGCTCCGCGTTGCCCTGCTGTTCCGGGTCGAGTTCGGGGCGCCGCTGCGGCCGGGGAGGGTCGAGGGCCGGGGCCGTGGTCATAGAGTCACCGCTTCCTGTGTCTGGGCCTGTCCTACCTACGCCACCGTAACCTACGCCTTCGTAGGTTGTGCAGTGGCGAACGGTAAATTCAGTGGGAATCTCCCCCACGGGCCGCATAACTCACATGCAGCGCACCGGTCCGGTCTCCGTGGGAGGGGGCACGACGGGCCCCTCACCCAGCACGAACGCGCGGCCCCCGGCAAAGGTTCGCGCCGACCGGCGGTACGAGGACGAAGTGCTCGCCTCCGGCCGCCCTAAACCAATCCGGACGAACATCACCATCTCGGTCGCCCCTCGCCGGGGCCCGGGGCGCGGGACAATAGACTGTGATCGTCCCCGCAGGCTCGGTATCGTTGGGGCGCCCGGGCGGTCGGCCGTGTCCGAACTGTCCGCTTTGATCCGGCGTGGTGTAATTGGCAGCACAAGGGTTTTTGGTGCCCTTAGACAAGGTTCGAGTCCTTGCGCCGGAGCTGTCCGCGACGCCGGGGATCGCAGGTCGCCCGGGTGGGGCGGACGCGGCGGCGGTGGCGGGCGGTATCCTTCCCCGTGTCGGGTGCGCTGCGGGCTCCAGGAGGCCGTCGCAGCAGGTAGACAGCCCGACCAGGAAACCTGTCCGCGACGCCGAGGAGCCTCCCCAGTGAGCGCCAGCCGCCCGGCAGCCGTCATCGTCCTCGCCGCCGGCGAGGGAACCCGGATGAAGTCCCGCACCTCGAAGGTGCTCCACGAGCTCTGCGGGCGCAGCATGCTCGGCCATGTACTGGCCGCTGCCCGCGAGCTGGAACCCGGGCGGCTCGTCGTCGTCGTGGGGCACAGACGCGAGCAGGTCGCCGAGCACCTCGCCGCGCACGCGCCGGACGCCGAGACCGCCGTCCAGGAGGTGCGGTCCGGCACCGGCCACGCCGTGCGGATGGCGCTGGAGCAGACCGGCGCGCTGAACGGCACCGTCGTGGTCACCAACGGTGACCACCCGCTGCTGCGCGGGGAGACGCTCGCGGCGCTCGTCCGCGCCCACGAGGACGAGGGCAACGCGGCGACGATCCTCACCACCGAGATCCCCGACCCGACCGGCTACGGGCGAATCGTCCGCGCGGCCGACGGCGGCGTCTCCGCGATCGTGGAGCACAAGGACGCCGACGCGACCGAACGCTCGATCAACGAGATCAACGTCGGCATGTACGCCTTCGACGGCACGCTGCTGGAGGACGCGCTCAAGCGCGTGACCACCGACAACGCCAAGGGCGAGGAGTACCTCACCGACGTCGTCGAGATCATGCGCGCCGACGGCCACCGCGCGGGCGCGCACCTGGCCGCCGACTGGGTCGAGACCCAGGGCGTCAACGACAAGGTGCAGCTCGCCCAGGCCCGCCGCCAGCTCAACGACCGGATCCTGGAGGCGCACATGCGCGCCGGGGTCACGATCGCCGACCCGGCGACCACCTGGATCGACGTGGGCGTGACCGCCGAGCCGGACGCCGAGATCCTCCCGGGTACCCAGCTGCACGGCGAGACCCACCTGGGCGAGGGCGCCCGGGTGGGCCCGAACTGCACGCTGACCGACACCCGGGTAGGCCCCGGCGCGACCGTCATCAACGCGGTCTGCGTGGACGCCGAGATCGGCCCCGAGGCGTCCGTGGGCCCCTACGCCTACCTCCGTCCCGGCACGAGGCTGGGCCGCAAGGCGAAGGCGGGCACCTACGTGGAGACCAAGAACGCCGACATCGGCGAGGGCTCCAAGGTCCCGCACCTGACCTACGTCGGGGACGCGGAGATCGGCGAGCACTCCAACATCGGCGCCAGCTCGGTCTTCGTGAACTACGACGGCGTCGAGAAGCACCGCAGCGTGATCGGCTCCCACGTCCGCACGGGCAGCGACAACATGTTCGTCGCGCCCGTGACGGTCGGGGACGGCGCCTACACGGCGGCCGGCTCGGTGATCGTCCAGGACGTCCCGCCCGGCGCGATGGCCGTCGCGCGGGCCCGCCAGCGCAATGTCGAGGGCTGGGTGGAGCGCAGGCGCGCCGGCACCCCGGCGGCCGAGGCGGCCCGCCGGGCCCGGGAGGACGCGGGCGAGTAGCCCCGGAAGGCGGGACAACGGTGTTCCCCCGAACAACAGGACAGTCCGCGCGCCACGAGACCCATGTGGCGCGGGGCAAGTGGGGACGACAACCCACGTATGAAAATTCGAGCGAGGGGGAGTTGTCAGAGGTGAGTGGGATCAAAGCGAGCGGTCAGAAGAAGCTGATGCTCTTCACCGGCCGAGCCCACCCGGACCTGGCCAAGGAAGTAGCCGACAACCTCCAGGTCGATCTCACGCCGACCTCCGCGTACGACTTCGCCAACGGTGAGACGTTCGTCCGGTTCCTGGAGTCGGTGCGCGGCTCCGACGCGTTCGTGATCCAGAGCCACACCGCGCCGATCAACCAGTGGATCATGGAGCAGCTGATCATGGTGGACGCGCTCAAGCGCGCCTCCGCCAAGCGGATCACCGTGGTCGCCCCGTTCTTCGGCTACGCCCGCCAGGACAAGAAGCACCGCGGCCGCGAGCCGATCTCGGCCCGCCTGATGGCCGACCTGTTCAAGACAGCCGGCGCCGACCGCCTGATCACCGTGGACCTGCACACCGCGCAGATTCAGGGCTTCTTCGACGGCCCGGTCGACCACCTGTTCGCCCTCGACCTGCTGGCCCAGCACTTCGAGCGCCGCCTGGACACCTCGAAGGTCACCGTCGTGGCCCCCGACGCGGGCCGCGTCCGCGTCACCGAGCGCTGGTCGGACCGCCTGGGCGGCGTCCCGATGGCGATCATCCACAAGAAGCGCGACCCCGACGTCGCGAACGAGGTCAAGGTCTTCGACGTGGTCGGCGAGGTCAAGGGCCGCACCTGCGTGGTCGTCGACGACATGATCGACACCGGCGGCACCATCGTGAAGGCCGCCGACGCCCTCTTCGACCACGGCGCGACCAAGGTAGTGGTAGCCGCCACCCACGGCGTCCTCTCGGGCCCGGCAGTAGACCGCCTGAAGAACTCCAGGGTCTCCGAGGTAGTCCTGACCAACACCCTCCCCATCCCCGAAGACAAGCAGTTCGACAAACTCACAGTCCTGTCGATCGCCCCCCTGGTAGCCAGAGCCATCAACGAGGTCTTCAGCGACGGCTCAGTAACCAGCCTCTTCGGAGGCCACAGTTAACATTGCAGTGCCCTCGGCGTCAGGCGCAGAGCGCCTTCCTTCGACGGGCCCTGCGGCGATCGCTGCATCGCTCCGAACTCGCCTGGCGGCTCGCTGCGCGATCAGGTCCTCGCAAGCTCGAACCTGGCTTCGCACGCGATCGCGGGGCTGGGCTTGTTGACGCCTGAGCAGTCGGCTGAGGCCAGCGTGCCCCAAGAGGAGCAACCCCTCACGTAAGCGCGGACAGCAACCACCACGCCAACCCCCGACAAGCGGAAAGGTTGCGATCGCGTCCGAAGGCAAGTTCGAGCTTGCGAGAACTTGATCGCGAAGCGAGCCGCCAGGCGAGTTCGGAGCGATGCCAGCGATCGCCGGAGTGTCCGCCGAAGGAGGGCGCTCTGCGCCTGACGCCAAGGACACTCCAATAGATACTGCTAGACTTGTGCAATCCGCGTATGCCCCGGGTCGTTCAGTGCGGTGCCTGTCCGGAGTCGCACTCCCTGGGGAACGCAAAGAATCTTCGAGGCGCCTGACGCGTCGAGCATCGCCTGATTCGCTCTGTCCGTAGCGGACGTCCATGACGGACGGCCGTGGATCGCAACAAACGAGGAGTTTTCGCCGTGTCCGAGGTACGCATCGCCGCCGAACCGCGCACCGAGTTCGGCAAGGGTGCCGCGCGGCGCACCCGCCGGGCCGGCAAGGTGCCCGCCGTCCTCTATGGTCACGGCACCGACCCGCAGCACATCTCCCTGCCCGGGCACGAGCTGATGCTCGCGCTGAAGACGCCGAACGTGCTGCTGACGATCGAGGGGCTCGGGAACGGGTCGGAGCTGGCGCTGCCGAAGGACGTGCAGCGCGACCCGATCAAGGGGTTCCTGGAGCACGTCGACCTGCTGCTGGTGAAGCGCGGCGAGAAGGTCGTCGTGGACCTGCCGGTGAACGTGGTGGGCGACGTGGTCGCGGGCGGCCGTCTCGTCCAGACCGAGGTGCAGATCTCGGTGGAGGCCGAGGCGACGCACATTCCGGAGTCGGTCGACCTCGACATCTCGGGCCTGGAGATCGACTCGCAGGTGCTCGCGAAGGACCTGAAGCTCCCGCAGGGCACGGCGCTCGCGGCGGACGAGGAGACGCTGATCGTCCAGATCGTGGACGCGACGGTGTCGACCGAGCCGGCCGCCGAGGAGACCGAGGAGGCCGCGGGCGAGGGCGCCGAGGGCGCGGAGCCCGCCGCCGAGTAAGGCCGGGACGTGTGACGGCCCCCGCAGGTGCATACCTGCGGGGGCCTTCGCGGTGAGGAGGCGTGGTGGACGTCTGGCTGGTGGTGGGCCTGGGCAACCCGGGGCCGTCCTACGCGGGCAACCGGCACAACGCCGGGTTCATGGTGCTGGACGTGCTGGCGGAGCGGACAGGTGGGCGGTTCAAGTCGCACAAGGCCCGGTCGGAGGTGCTGGAGGGGCGGCTGGCCGGGGCGCGGGTGGTGCTGGCGAAGCCGCGGACGTACATGAACGAGTCGGGCGGGCCGGTGAAGGCGCTGCGGGACTTCTACAAGGTGCCGGTGGAGCGCATCGTGGTCGTCCACGACGAGCTGGACATCCCGTTCGGGGCGTTGAGGCTGAAGCAGGGCGGCGGTGACAACGGTCACAACGGGCTGCGGTCGGTGACCAGGTCGCTGGGCGACAAGGAGTACCTGCGGGTGCGGTTCGGGGTGGGGCGCCCGCCGGGGCGCATGGACCCGGCGGCGTTCGTGCTGAAGGACTTCTCGGCGGCGGAGCGCAAGGAGCTGGCGCTGGAGGTCGACCGGGCGGCGGACGCGGTGGAGGCGCTCCTGCGCGAGGGGCTGGGCGCGGCACAGAACACCTATCACTCGGGGTGACTGTTCAGTTTCGTCCGATGTCGGCCGCGGGAACGCGGCAACGGTAATGGCCTCGTAAGATTCATCACGAATGAGCTTCGTGATGTGTGTGAACCTGGAGCGCCCCTCACCCGTCTTCGAGGTGAACCGGGGGTTCCGGGGCGGGCGTTACAGGGGACGGTGAGGGCGTATGGCCATCGTTGACAAGGTCGAGGCCGAGTCACCGGTGAGCCGTGACCAACGTCGTCCCCCGGCACAGGACTGGGGGACCCGGTACCGCCGGTTCGCGGGCGCGCTCGACTTCCTCAGCATGCTCGCGGCGGGCGTGATCGCGTTCGCGCTCCGCTTCCCCGGCGTGCCGAGCGACCCGACGGCGCCGTACGTGGCGCTGACGGTGGCGCTGCCGGTCCTGTGGGTGCCGCTGCTGATGCTGTGCCGGGCCTACCAGCCGCGCTACATCGGCGTCGGGTACGAGGAGTTCCACCGGGTGCTGCGGGCGGGGTTCATCTTCACCGCGACGCTCGCGATCCTCGCGTACGCGACGAAGACGGAGGTCGCGCGCGGCTACGTCGTGATGGCGATGCCGCTCGGCACGTTCCTCGACCTGGTGCTGCGGTACCGGCTGCGCAAGTGGCTGCACCGCAAGCGCTGGAACGGGGAGTGCATGCGGCGGGTGGTGGCGGTGGGGCACCGCACGTCGGTCGCCGACCTGATCCGCCTGTTGAAGCAGAAGCGCTACCACGGGATGAGCATCGCGGCGGTGTGCCTGCCCGCGCCGCTGGTGTCGGGCGACGACGCGGTCGGCGAGGTCGAGGGCGTGCCGGTGCTCGGCCACTTCGGGCAGGCCGCGGCGGTCGCCGAGCGGATCGGCGCGGACTCGGTCGCGGTGCTGGCGTGTCCGGAGATGGACGGGGTGGCGCTGCGCCGGCTGGCGTGGCAGATAGAACGCGACGACGTCGAGCTGGTGGTGGCGCCCGCCCTGATGGACGTGACGGGCCCGCGCATCTCGATCCGACCGGTGTCGGGGCTGCCGCTGCTGCACGTGGAGCACCCGGAGCTGGACGGCAGCCGCAAGATCCTCAAGGGCCTGTTCGACCGGACGGCGGCGCTCGGCGGCCTGGTGCTGATGAGCCCGCTGCTGCTGGTCGTCGCGTTCCTGATCAAGACGACCAGCGCGGGGCCGGTGATGTTCCGGCAGGTGCGGGTGGGGCGCGGCGGCCGCGAGTTCACCGTGCTCAAGTTCCGCACGATGGTGCAGGACGCGGAGTCCCGCAAGGGCGCGCTGATGGAACGTAACGAGAACGACGGCGTGCTATTCAAGATCAGGCAGGACCCGCGGATCACCCGGGTCGGCCGGTGGCTGCGCCGCTACTCGCTGGACGAGCTGCCGCAGCTCATCAACGTGCTGCGCGGCGACATGTCGCTGGTGGGGCCGCGCCCGCCGCTGCCGGAGGAGGTCGCCCAGTACGGCGGCGACGTGTACCGCAGGCTGGTGGTGAAGCCGGGGCTGACGGGCCTGTGGCAGGTGAGCGGCCGCTCCGACCTGACCTGGGAGGAGTCGGTCCGGCTCGACCTGCGCTACGTCGACAACTGGTCGCTGGCCCTCGACCTCCAGATCATGTGGAAGACGTGGTCGGCGGTGTTCCGGGGCTCCGGGGCGTACTGACCCCGGGGTTCTAATTGTCTGGCATGGCGGTCTGGGATCGGTAAGCGTCCTCGGGCATCCTGGCACCCTGGCACAAGCCGGGATCGGGTATCCATGAGATCGTGGGTCGGACGTATCTTCCGAGACAGGAACGTGATCGAGGGATGACGGACGGAGACGCCCCCGCGGCGGACGACCACGCCCTCGCGGCCGAGCTGGCCGCGGCGGCGGGGCGTGTGCTGCTGGGCGTGCGGGACGAGGTGGGGTTCGCCGACGCGCGGACCCTGAAGGACACCGGCGACCTACGGGCGCACGAGTACCTCATGGCGGCGCTGCGCGAGCGCTGTCCCGGCGACGCCGTCCTCTCCGAAGAAGGCCGTTCCTCGGTCGCCGGCAAGCGGGCGCAAGGGGCCGACGAGGCCCCGACGCGCAACACCGCCACCGCCGAGCGCCTCACCGCCGACCGGGTCTGGATCATCGACCCGCTGGACGGCACCCGCGAGTTCTCCGAGGAGGGCCGCCGCGACTGGGCCGTGCACGTGGCGCTGTGGACGCGCGCTCCCGGCGGCGGGCAGCTGACGGCCGGGGCGGTGGCGCTTCCGGCGCAGGGCCTGACGCTGCGGACGGCCGCGACGGGCGGGGCGCTGCTCGTCCGGGCCGACCCGGCGGGGACCGACCCCGCGGGCGGCCGCGCGGGCGGTCGCGACCAGCCGCGCGAGGTGCCGCTGCACGCGCCCGCGCCGGACGCCGGGAAGCTCCGCATCGCCGTCAGCCGCACGCGGCCCCCGGAGCTCGTCGAGCGGCTGGCCGAGAAGATAGACCTGGATGTCGAACTGGTGCCGATCGGGTCGGCGGGGGCGAAGATCTCCGCGGTGCTGCTCGGCGAGGTCGACGCCTACGTGCACGCCGGCGGCCAGTACGAGTGGGACTCGGCCGCCCCGGCGGCGGTGGCGCTCGCGGCGGGCGCGCACGCCTCGCGTGTGGACGGGTCGCCGCTGGCCTACAACCGGGAGGACCCCCGGCTGCCGGATATCCTGGTATGTCACCCCGTGTCGGCGTCGACGCTGCTGACCGGCATCCGGGACGGCTGACCGCGAGTACCGACCGCCAGTGCTGACCCAGTGCTGACCTCAGCGCTGACCCCGTTCTGACTTGCCGGGACGAAATCCCGGCGGGCCGACGTTCGAACCGGTGGGCGGGCATCCCGCCAGTCCCGTGCCGCCGGTGCTTCTGCCAGACCACTGAAGAGAGCCCCAGACCATGCAGCGTTGTGACTATCTGCTGTCTCAGCTAGACGTCCTCGAAGCCGAGGCCATCCACATCATCCGGGAGGTGGCGGCCGAGTTCGAGCGGCCAGTGCTGCTGTTCTCGGGCGGCAAGGACAGCATCGTAATGCTGCGCCTGGCCCAGAAGGCGTTCTGGCCCGCGCCGATCCCGTTCCCGGTGATGCACGTCGACACCGGCCACAACTTTCCCGAGGTGATCGAGTTCCGCGACCGGCGGGTCGCGGAGATGGGCGTCCGGCTGGTGGTCGCCTCCGTCCAGGAGTCGATCGACTCGGGACGGGTCGTGGAGGAGAAGGGGCGCCGCGCGTCCCGCAACCGGTTGCAGACCGTGACGCTGCTGGACGCGATCGAGGCGCACGAGTTCGACGCCGCGTTCGGCGGGGCGCGGCGGGACGAGGAGAAGGCCCGCGCGAAGGAGCGGGTGGTCTCGTTCCGCGACGAGTTCGGCCAGTGGGACCCGAAGAACCAGCGCCCCGAGCTGTGGAACCTGTTCAACACGCGCATCCGGCGGGGCGAACACGTCCGGGTGTTCCCGCTGTCCAACTGGACCGAGCTGGACATCTGGGACTACGTGCGGCGGGAGGAGCTGGAGCTCCCGCCGATCTACTTCGCGCACACCCGGTCGGTGTTCGAGCGGGACGGGATGCTGCTGGCCGACCTGCCGTACGCGAACCGGGCCGAGGACGAGCCGGCGTTCGAGGCGACCGTCCGGTACCGGACGGTCGGCGACGCGTCCTGCACGGGCGCGGTGAAGTCGTCGGCGGTGACGCTGGAGCAGGTCATCGAGGAGATCGCGGCGACGCGGATCACCGAGCGGGGGCAGACCCGCGCCGACGACCGGGCCAGCGAGGCCGCCATGGAGGACCGCAAGAAGGAAGGCTACTTCTGATGGCCGTGCAGATGGACATCCTGCGGTTCGCCACCGCCGGCAGCGTCGACGACGGCAAGTCCACGCTGATCGGACGGCTGCTCTACGACTCCAAGTCGATCTTCGAGGACCAGCTGGAGTCGGTCGAGCGCACCAGCGCCGACCGCGGCGAGGAGTACACGAACCTGGCGCTGCTGACCGACGGCCTGCGGGCCGAGCGGGAGCAGGGCATCACGATCGACGTCGCCTACCGGTACTTCGCGACGCCGCGCCGCAAGTTCATCATCGCCGACACCCCCGGGCACATCCAGTACACCCGCAACATGGTGACCGGCGCGTCCACGGCCGACCTCGCGATCATCCTCGTGGACGCGCGCAAGGGCATCCTGGAGCAGTCCAGGCGGCACGCGTTCCTGGCCACGCTGCTCCAGGTGCCGCACCTGGTCGTGGCGGTCAACAAGATGGACCTGGTCGACTACGACCGGGCCACCTACGAGCGGATCGTCGGCGAGTTCACCGCGTTCGCCTCCAAGCTGGAGGTGACCGACCTGACGTTCGTGCCGATCTCGGCGCTGCACGGCGACAACGTCGTCGAGCGCAGCGTGAACATGCCCTGGTACGAGGGGTCGTCGCTGCTGCACCACCTGGAGCACGTCCACATCGCCTCGGACCGGAACCTGATCGACGTCCGGTTCCCGGTGCAGTACGTGATCCGCCCGCACGCCTCGACCGACCCCGAGCTGCACGACTACCGCGGCTACGCGGGCCAGGTCGCGGGCGGGGTGCTGAAGCCGGGCGACGAGGTCGTGCACCTGCCGTCCGGGCTGACGACGACGATCACCCGGATCGACGGCCCGCACGGCCCGGTGGACGAGGCGTACGCGCCGATGTCGGTCACGCTGCGGCTGGCCGACGACATCGACATCTCCCGGGGCGACATGATCGCCCGGCCGAACAACCGCCCCGAGGTCGCGCAGGACCTCGACGCGATGGTGTGCTGGATGACGCCCGACCGGTCGCTGGCGCCGCGGACGAAGCTGATGATCAAGCACACCACCCGCACCGCGAAGGCGATGGTCAAGGACCTGCACTACCGGCTGGACGTCAACACGCTGCACCGCGACGACGAGGCGACCGAGCTCGGGCTGAACGAGATCGGCCGGATCTCGCTGCGGGTCACCCAGCCGCTGTTCGTCGACGACTACGGCCGCAACCGGCTCACCGGCGGGTTCATTTTGATCGACGAGGCCACCAACAACACGGTCGCGGCCGGCATGATCACCAGCGTCCGGTAGCCGCCCGGTAGCGGGGCGCTCGCGGGACGCGGGAACCGGCCCGACCGTTCACCTGAGCGGCCAGGGCCGGTCGCCCGCGGCCAGGGCCGGTCTCCGCGCGTTCGCACGCGTGCGGTGCCGGTAATGTCGGGAGTCATTCCCCTCCGGTTTCCCGCATCGTTGGAGTCCCCTTGAATCTGCCCGTCCCCCCGGGGCACCGCCCGCCGCGCGCGTGCTCCCCGGGCCCGCGCGTCCCGGCCGCCGCGTGAAGGCGCTCGTCCTGGCGGGCGGCGCCGGGTCCCGGCTGCGGCCGATCACCCACACCTCCGCCAAGCAGCTCGTCCCGGTGGCCAACAAGCCGGTGCTGTTCTACGGGCTGGAGGCGATCCGCGACGCGGGCATCCGCGAGGTCGGCATCGTCGTCGGCGACACCTCCGCCGAGATCCGCCGCGCGGTCGGCGACGGCTCGCGGTTCGGCCTGGAGGTGACCTACCTCGTCCAGGACGCGCCGCGCGGGCTGGCCCACGCCGTCCTCATCGCCCGCGAGTACCTCGGCGAGGACGACTTCGTCATGTACCTGGGCGACAACTTCGTCGTCGGCGGCATCGACGGGCTGGTGGAGCGGTTCCGGGCGGAGCGCCCGGAGGCGCAGATCATGCTCACCCACGTGTCGGACCCGCGCGCGTTCGGCGTCGCCGAGCTCGACGGCGACGGCCGGGTCGTGGCGCTGGAGGAGAAGCCCGAGTTCCCGAAGAGCGACCTCGCGCTCGTCGGGGTGTACCTGTTCGGCCCGGCCGTGCACGAGGCCGTCGCGGGGCTGACGCCCTCCGGCCGGGGCGAGCTGGAGATCACCGACGCGATCCAGTGGCTGATCGACCGGGGCCACCGGGTCGAGTCCACGGTGATCACCGGCTACTGGAAGGACACCGGCAACGTCACCGACATGCTGGAGGTCAACCGGCTCGTGCTGGAGAGCGTCGAGCCCGCCGTGCACGGCGAGGTCGACGAGGCCAGCGAACTGATCGGCCGGGTCGTGGTCGAGGCGGGCGCCCGCGTCACCGGCTCCCGGATCGTCGGCCCGGTGATCGTCGGCGCCGGCTCGGTCGTCCGCGACTCCTACCTCGGCCCGTTCACCTCCATCGACCGCGACTGCGCGGTGCTGGACAGCGAGATCGAGTACTCGATCGTGCTGCGCGGCGCGTCCATCGACGGCGTCGGCCGCGTCGAGTGCTCGCTGATCGGCCGCGAGGCCGAGGTCACGCCCGCCCCCCGCGTCCCGAAGGCCCATCGTCTCGTCCTGGGAGACCACAGCAAAGTGCAGATCAGCAAATGAGCGCCCCGCGGGTGCTGGTGACCGGCGGCGCCGGGTTCATCGGATCGAACTATGTGCGCGACCTCGTCGGCGGCGCGTATCCGGCGTGGGCGGGGGCGGAGGTCACCGTCCTGGACAAGCTCACCTACGCGGGAAACCTGCGGAACCTGGAGCCCGTCGAGGGCGAATACACGTTCGTGCACGGCGACGTCTGCGACGCCGGGCTGCTCGCCGACCTCGTCCCGGGGCACGACGTCGTGCTGAACTTCGCGGCGGAGTCGCACGTCGACCGGTCGATCGCGAGCGCGGGCGAGTTCGTCCGCACGAACGTGCTCGGCGTGCAGACGCTGATGCAGGCGTGCCTGGACGCGGGGACGCCCCGGATCGTCCAGGTCTCGACCGACGAGGTCTACGGCAGCATCGACGACGGCTCCTGGGACGAGTCCGCGCCGCTCGCGCCGAACTCGCCGTACTCGGCGGCCAAGGCGGGCGGCGACATGATCGCCCGCGCCTACGCGCGGACGCACGGGCTGCCGGTGTGCGTGACGCGCTGCGGCAACAACTACGGGCCCTACCAGTACCCCGAGAAGGTCGTCCCGCTGTTCGTCACCAACCTGATGGACGGCCGGACCATCCCGCTCTACGGGGACGGGGGCAACGTCCGCGACTGGATCCACGTCGCCGACCACTGCCGGGGCATCCAGGTCGCCGCCGAGCGCGGCGAGCCCGGTGAGGTCTACCACATCGCCGGGACGGCGGAGCTGACGAACCTGGAGCTGACCCAGCGGCTGCTGGACGCGTTCGGCGCCGGCTGGGACCGCGTCGAGCGCGTCGAGGACCGCAAGGGCCACGACCGCCGCTACTCGCTGTCGGACGCCCGGCTCCGGGCCCTCGGCTACGCTCCCCGGGTGCCGTTCGAGGAGGGGCTGGCGGCGACCGTCGCCTGGTACGAGAAGAGCCGCGACTGGTGGGAGCCGCTCAGGAAGCGCGCGGAGGACGCCCGGTGACCTGGCTCGTCACCGGCGCCGGCGGCATGCTCGGCACCGACCTGCTCGCCCGCCTGCGCGGCGGCGCCGTCGCGCCGAAGCGCGGTGAGCTGGACGTCACCGACGCCTCGGCGGTGCGGGAGGCGCTGCGGCGGCACCGCCCCGCCGCCGTGCTGAACTGCGCGGCGTGGACGGCCGTTGACGACGCCGAGACCCGCGAGGACGAGGCGCTCGCCGTCAACGGCACGGCGGTCGCCGCGCTGGCCGAGGGCTGCGCGGAGATCGGCGCCGCCCTCGTCCACCTGTCGACCGACTACGTCTTCGCCGGCACCGGCACGGAGCCCTACCCCGAGGACCACCCGACCGACCCCGTCAACGCCTACGGGCGGACGAAGCTGGCGGGGGAGCGGGCCGTCCTCGCCTACGAGCGCGGGTACGTGGTGCGGACGGCGTGGCTGTACGGCGCGCACGGGCCGAACTTCGTCCAGGCGATGGTGCGGCTCGCGGCCGAGCGGGAGACCGTGGACGTCGTCGACGACCAGACCGGCCAGCCGACCTGGACCGGCGACCTCGCCGACCGCGTCGCCGCGCTCGCCGCCCGCGCCGCCTCGGGCGCGGCGCCCCCCGGGATCTACCACGGCACCAGCGCCGGGCGGACGACCTGGTACGGCCTGGCCCGCGAGGTGTTCACGCTGCTCGGCCTCGACCCGGGCCGGGTGCGGCCGACGACGAGCGACCGGTTCGTCCGCCCGGCGGCGCGGCCGGCGTTCAGCGTCCTCGGGCACGCGCGGTGGGCGGAGGCGGGCCTTGAGCCGATGCGGGACTGGCGCGAGGCCCTCCACGCAGCGTGGCCGTGTCTTCAAGTCCCGGCCCAAGGGGGCTCGCCTGGCGGCTCGCCCCCTTGACCGCGCCTGTGCGGGCGCGGAATCGCTTCGCGATCTTCCCGGCGGGGCCTCGCCTTCGGCGTCGGCCCCGCCGGTCAGCTACGCGCCCGCGTGATGGCTGAGGTCGCTGCGGAGGGCGTCCTAGCCCAGCTTCGCGTAGTAGTCCAGGCAGCTCTGGTAGTCGGGCAGCAGGCCCGTCCGGCGGGCCTCGGCCAGCGTCGGGGCCTCGGCGTCCTTGGGGGACAGGAGCGGCTCGATGTCGGCGGGCCACTCGATGCCGATCTCGGGGTCGAGGGGGTGGACGCCGTGCTCGCGGCCCGGCGCGTACGGCTCCGAGCACAGGTAGACGACGGTGGCGTCGTCAGTGAGCGCCATGAATCCGTGCCCGATGCCCTCGCCGATGTACAGGCACTTGCGGGACGCGTCGTCCAGCCGGACCGCCTCCCACTCGCCGAACGTGGGCGAGCCGACGCGGATGTCCACGACAACGTCCAGGATCGCGCCGCGCAGGCAGGTGATGTACTTCGCCTGACCTGGGGGGACGTCCGCGAAGTGGATCCCGCGCAGCACCCCCTTGGAGGAGGTGGAGCAGTTCGCCTGCGCCAGGTTCAGCGCGTGCCCCGCCTGTTTCTGGAGCGCGTCGCCCCGGAACCACTCGTAGAAGGACCCCCGCTGATCGCCGTGCACGCGCGGGGTGAACAAATAAGTACCGTTGATGCCGAGCGGATCCACATGCGCAAGAATGCCACACGGTCCCCCGCAGAGATGGACGTCACCACAGTGAGAGCACACTCCTCCCGTGCGCTCCGCCTCGCCGCCGGAGGCGCGGCGGCCGCACTCGTGATATCGGCGGCCCCGCCGGCTCCCGCGGGCGCGGCGCCGACGCCGAAGCCCAGCCCGGCCGTGACGAGCACGGTGACCGCCGCGGCGGCGTTCCGTCCCGCCGACCCCCGGCTCACGACCCCCGCCGGGCTCGTCGCGGGCTTCGTCCACCCGGAGATCTGGTGGACGATCGGGTCCGCCTCCGGCCACCCGCTGCTGTTCGCGCTCGACACCCGCGGCCGCACCCGCGCCGCCTACACCCTCACCGGCGTCACCGGCGGCCTGGACGCGATCACGATCGTGAAGAACGGCTCGGGCCAGTCCGGGCTGTTCGTCGGGAACCTCGGCCAGGGCCGCGCCGGGAGCCTCACGCTGTACCGCGTCCCCGAGCCGTCGGCGCTGTCGGGCGGCGCCCTCCAGGTCAAGCCGTTCAAGGTCCGCTACCCCGACGGCGGACACCAGGGCGGCGCGCTGCTGGCCGACCCCGCCGAGAGCCGCGTCTACATCATCACCAGGGACGCGACCGCCGCCGCCGTGTTCGCGCTGCCGGGCGTCCTCGGGCCCCAGGTGAACGCGCTGACCCGGCTGCGGACGCTGGCGTTCCCCGTCCGCGGCGGCGAGTTCACCAGGGACGGCCGCGTCGTCCTCAAGACGACCCGGGACGTGCGGGTGCTCACCGGAATCCGGGAGCGGGTCGGTCAGGTCGTCCGGGCGGCCGTCCGGATGGGCGGGGCCGCGTTCGCGGTGACCTCGGACGGCAAGCGCGTCGTGCTCGCCGACCCGGGTCCGAAGCCGCTGTTCCGCTCCCTCACGCTGCCGACCGGCACCCAGAGCGCGGCGGCGCCGAAGCCGGGCAGCACGCTCCCGGTGGGCGACCAGAGCTCGCCGGTGTCGTTCCCGTCGGAGTCGGGGCCGCCCGGGGGGCTGCTCGGCACCGGCGCCCTCGTCGGGCTGGTGCTGCTAGGGCTGCTGGGAGGCGCCTTCTACGTGCGCGGGCGCCGGCACGGCTGACCACTCCGGGGCCCGCCGGGTCTCCGGGGCTTCGGCCCGCGCCTCGGCGGGCGGGTCGATCGGGTCGAGAGGGTCGCCGCCCTGCCGCCGCATCGTCTCCGCCCAGGCGATGATCAGCAGCATCCAGATATTGGACACGTTGGCGGGCGCCGCGAGGCCCTCGGTGGTGATGCTGTCGACCAGGAAGAACGCGAGGATGCCGAACAGCATGCCCGCGTCGGCGCGCAGCGTCCGGTGGCGGGCGAGCGTCAGCAGCACGAACGCGAGCGTCAGCAGCAGCGTCACGAACGCGGCCGTCCCGACCGTGCCGTTGTCGACCAGCGCGTTGACGAACGCGTTGTGCCCGCCGCCGAGGCCCATCTCGTCCAGGAACATGCCGCGGGACGCGCCGAGCCCGTTCCCGAACAGCGGCTGCTCGGCGTAGGCCTTCATCGCCAGCGACCACAGGTCGGTGCGGGAGTTGAGCGAGGAGAGGGTCTCGGCGGACTCGCCGCGCGCCACGAACGCGAGGATCTTGTCGGAGAACGCCAGCACGCCGAGGACGGCCACGGCGGCGCCCAGCACCAGCACGTCCACCCGGCCCTTGGGCCCGCGCGCGGTGGTCAGCAGCAGGACCAGCCCGGCGGCGCAGCCGAGCGCGGCGCCGCGCGTCCCGGTCGCGACGAGCGCGCCCGACAGGACGGCCAGGGCGCCGATGTAGAGCAGCGGATGCCACATCCGGTCACGGGGGGTCGTCCAGCGGATCAGGTAGCCGGCCGTCAGCAGCACCGCGATGCCCAGGTAGATGCCCGCCTGGACGGGATGGACGTACAGCCAGTTGAACCGCGCCTCGGTGTTGCGGGTGCGCGGGAACGGGTGCGCGACGCCGATCGCCACCGAGACCACCACGATCGCGATGAACACGTGCGCGAGCTTCCGCAGGTCGCCCAGGGTCGCGCGGGTCGCGAGCGTGTGCGCCAGCAGCATCGTGATCAGCAGCTGCGTGCCGCGCACGACGCCGAGCGGGTTGAACGGCGACCACAGCGCCGTGAACGCCACGTACCCGCAGAACACCCACCCCGCGAAAAGCAGGCCGGTGGTGCGCCGCGTCGGCGGCCGGAGCCCGAACTTGTAGACCAGGTAGAGCGCCGCCGCGCCGTACACGGCGATCTCCACCAGCACGGTCAGGTCGGCGCTGCCGCCCACGGCCTGGTCGACCTCGCGGCTGCGGAGCTTGTAGTCGCTGGCCAGCATGAGCGCGAGCGGGAGCGCCACGGCCCACCACCCCGCGCTGGGCGCGGGCGGGGTGCGGCGCGGAAAGATCCCCTTCACGGTCATGATCGTCCTCGCAGGCTCTAAAGACGCGACCAAGAATACGGGTGGCGGGCCGGTAACCTGTCCGCTGTGAATCGAGGTCCGCTGTGAATCGAGCGACGTTGCCCGGCCCGGTCGTGTCCGCGGGCCGGAGTGTGATCCGCGGGTACGGGATGAGCACCGCCGCCCTGCGCCCCGGCCCCGACTTCCTGCTGATCGGCGCGAAGCGGGGCGGGTCGACGTCGATGTACTACACGCTACTGGAGCATCCCCGGGTGATGCCGCTGTTCCCGAACGCGCGGCTGCTGCCCAAGAGCAACCACACCAAGGGCGTGCACTACTTCGACTCCAACTACGACAAGGGCGGCACCTGGTACCGCTCGCACTTCCCCGCGTCGGCGCGCCGATCGGGCAAGGTCGTGGGGGAGGGGTCGCCGTACTACCTGTTCCACCCGCTCGCCGCCGAGCGCGCCGGACGCGACGTCCCGGAGGCGCGCATCCTGCTCGTCCTGCGCGACCCGATCGAGCGGGCGTTCTCGCACTACCGGGAGCGGCGCCGGCAGAACGCCGAGGACCTCGCCTCCTTCGAGGAGGCCCTCGCGGCCGAGAACGACCGGCTGAGGGGCGAGGAGCAGCGGATCGTCTCCGAGCCCGGCTACCTCAGCTACGCCCACGAGCAGCAGTCCTACCGCGCGCAGGGCGAGTACGCCCCGCACCTGCGGCGCTGGATGGAGCACTTCCCGGCGGAGCAGGTCCACGTCGTCGCCGCCGAGGAGTTCTACGCCGACCCGCAGAAGGCCGTCGACGGGGTGGCGCGCTTCCTCGGCCTCGACCCGGCGCCGCTGCCGCCGTCGGCGGTCAAGGTGTGGAACGCCGCGCCCAGCCAGGAGCTGAGCCCCCACACCCGCCAGGAGCTGGCCGAGCACTACGCGCCCTTCAACGCCGACCTGGAGAAGCTGCTCGGTCGCACCTTCCCCTGGACCCGCCCCTGAGCACCTGAAGCGGCCCGCCGAGGCACCCCGGTCACACCCCGAGCCGCCAGGCGAGGGGGGTGACCGTGACTTCTAGACCGTGATTTCTAGAACCACGCGCCTACGTGGCGGGTGCCCGCCGGGCGGCCCAGGAGTCTGGCTATGTCCGCGGGGAGCGGCAGGGCCGTGCTGGTGTTGGCGCGGGCGGCGATCGTCGGGTCGAGGGCGCCGTCCGGGCTGGCGGCGGTGCCGTTGTCGTGGGCGGCGCCCCGCGCCTCCTGGCCGGTCGCCGACCGGAACCGGTCAAGGGAGCCGAAGGGCCGGTTCGACCACATGATCAGCGTGCGGGGGTTCGAGGCGGTCTGGCGGACGTAGAGGTTGCCGTTGACGGTGATGCCCATCCGCCCGGCGTCGCGCTTGCCGGTGTGGTCGGCCACGCACAGCAGGCAGGGGGTGCCCGGACGGGCGTCCGCGAACGTGTTGTTGCTGATGCTGACCCGCTCGACCCGCCACGTCATCGCGGGGTCGGGGGTCTTCTGCCGGGTGTCGCGGCCGGGCACGGACGGGTCGTCCGGGCGGCGCGGGTCCTGGTCGAGGCCGAGCGTGCGGCCGTTGCCGGACATGGAGTTGTTCCAGATCCGGACGTCGGAGGTGTTGTTGACCTTCAGCCCGTCGCCGGCGTTCCCGCTGATCACGTTGCCCGCGACCAGCGCCCGGGCGCTCAGCTCCAGCGAGACGCCGTGGTGGGCGTTGCGCAGGATGCGGTCGCCGGTGATCGTGATGTCGCGGACGGACTCGTCCATCCACAGGCCCTTGCCGAGGTTGTCGACGATCGTGCTGCCGACCACCGCGACGGTCCGGGACCGGGTGATCTTGAAGCCGCCCGAGACCGGCGAGTACTTGAACCGCTCGCGGTTGTTGTGGTCCAGCAGCACCGACTCCAGCCGCAGGTCGTCGGCGGTGTTGGCGTGCACGCCGAGGAGGCCGTTGCGCGAGCTGGTCAGCCGCCGGACGCGGCCGTGGGCGGCGGTGACGGTGAGGCCGGTCGTGGCCGCCTCGGTGGTCATCACGTTCTCGACCGTGACCCTCGGCGCGGTGACGCGGACCATGGCGATGTCGGGCAGCGACGTCCCGTACCGGCGGAAGCCGATGCCGCGCAGGGTGCTGCCCTCGCCGTCGATCGTGATCGCGATGCCGAGCGTGCTCGCGCGGACGTTGTGCCCGCGCGGGTCGGAGCCCAGGTGGAGGCGGGCGGCGGCCTCGTCCACGAAGAACGTGCCGGGCTTCACCGCGCCGCGCGAGGCGACCTGCTCCTGCCGGACGCCGTCCACCCACAGCTGGTCGGGGTGGGCGGCCATCGGGTGCTCGGGGGAGACGAACCGGAAGTCGGCCTTGTCGCTCGCCCGCGCGCCCTTGGTGTAGGTGGGGCTGGAGTCGAACCGCGTCGTCCAGCCGTCGCGGGCCCAGCCGGAGCCGTCGGCCCGCCAGCCGGTCACGAGCGAGCTGCCGTCGAACCAGACGGCCTCGCGGGGGAAGGACTGGATCGTCAGCCGCTTGCCCCTCGGGACGGAGACGGTCTCGTGGTAGACGCCGCCGCGGAGCACGACCGTGCTCCCGGAGCCCGCCTTCGCGACCGCCTTGCCGAGGCTGCGCAGCGGGTGCTCGCGGCTGCCCTCGGCGCCGTCGTTGCCGGACGGCGAGACGAACAGCGCGCCCTTCGGGACCTTGTAGGACGTGCCGCCGACCGGCAGCGACCCCGCCGGCGCGGTCGGGGGGGCGACCGAGAGCCCGCGGTCGCCCGACTGGGGGATCCGCCAGCCGAGGAACCCGGCGCCGACGACCAGCGGCAGCGCGAGCACCCCGGCGAGGGTTGCCCGGTGCGGAATGTTCGGCATGGCGCGACCTCACCCCCGGATAAGTCCTGACATACGAAAGTACCGACCGCGGGCCCGCGCGGCCACTCCCGGCCCACGCCGCCCGGCGGCCCGTCAGGGGTGCAGCGTGCCCACGAACAGCGCCGCCTTGTGCCGCGCGTCGAACTTGACCCCGAGGGAGACCGACTTGTAACCCGAGGTCGGGATGTCGAAGGCGTAGGAGGCCCGCTTGTCCTTGCCGGGCGGCACCGAGCCGTAGAAGTCGTTGATGTTGGCGTAGGACGTGGGCCGCGCCTCGGTCTTGGCCGGGCCGTATCTGGCCACGACCCGGACCTGGTTGAGGTCGAGCGGCTTGGCGGTGCCGTTGGTGAAGCTCAGCGTGAAGATCGTGAGGACCCGGCCGGCGATCTGCCCGGGGCCGTTCGCCTTGGGCTTGACGTAGCGGATCCCGCCGACCTTGACGGTGATCTTGTCGTCGTAGGTGACCGGCTTGCGCAGGCCCGCCGAGGACTTCAGGTCCAGCGACCCGGGCGCGGCGTTGACCTCCGCCTCCGGCTGCGTGCTCGGCGGCGGTGGCGGCTTCGCCTTCCCTGACTTCTTGTCCCCGCCCCCGCCACACGCGGTCAGCGCCAGTGCGGCGGCCAGCGTCACACACGCGCCCGCGGTGAGGCGGCGCCTCCGGCGACCCTTGGGCGGACGCGGTCCGCGATCGGACATGCGGTTCTCCTCGGTAAGAAAGGTCCGGCTGGAAAAGTCAAGCGCGCGGGGCCGGCTCCGGGTGCGGCCGACCGGGGGCTGACCAGTCTAGACATGGTGACTCGGTTACTCTGCCTTTACTCGCGTGACCGTGGAGGCCACGGGAGCGGCTTGGTGTGGATTGGCAGTGATTGGCAGGGATGCACCCGATGAGACCTCTACCTTCGCATTGGCGTGTGCCGCGCGTACGGCGAATGGCGACGGCCGCCGTGACCGCATTTTCGGCGGCGCTGCTGGGGCTGTCGGCCGCGCCGGCCCCCGACGCCGCCGCCGACATCGACCCGCCGGCCGGGACGCCGCCGACGGTGAGCGCCGACCCCCTGCCGACGTGGCAGGTCAATGGCGTCGTGTGGAGCATGACCACGGTCGGTAACACCGTCTACGCGACCGGCAACTTCAGCAAGGCGCGCCCGCCGGGCACCGCGCCCGGTGACGCCCGGGAGGTGGCGCGCGGCAACATCCTGGCGTTCGACCTCACGACCGGCGACCTGGTCACGTCCTTCGCCCATTCGCTGAACGGGCAGGGCCTGCGGATCGTGGCCTCGCCCGACGGCAAGCGCGTGTACGTCGGCGGCGAGTTCACGCAGGTGGACGGCAAGCCCCGCGCCCGCCTCGCGGCCTTCGACACCGCCACCGGCGCGCTCGACGAGGGCTTCGCCCCGCAGGTGTCCTCGATCGTGCGGGGCATCGCCGCGACCAACTCCAAGGTCTACTTCGGCGGGAACTTCTTCAACGTCAACGGCAAGTCCCGGACGCGCCTCGCCGCCGTGAACGCCGCCAACGGCGCCAACGACGACACCTGGCGCCCGACGGCCGACGACAACGAGGTGTTCGCGCTGGCCATGGCGCCGAGCGGCGACCGGGTCGTCATCGGCGGCCGGTTCCAGAAGCTCAACGGCGCGGCCCACGTCGGCATCGGCGCGGTGAACACGACCGACGGCGCGTCGGCGGCGTGGAGCAGCCGTCCGATCCCCACCAAGAAGGACAGCACCCACTTCTCCTACGTCACCGACCTGTTCGTCGCGGGCGACACCGTGTACGGCTCGGCGGACGGCGAGGGCGGCCACTGGTTCGACGGACGGTTCGCCGCCAAGGCCGCCACCGGCGACCTGGTCTGGCTCGACAACTGCTACGGCGCCACGTACGGCATGTTCGTCCAGAACCAGTCGGTCTACAGCGTCTCGCACGCGCACGACTGCGCCTCGCTCGGAGCGTTCACCGAGACCCAGCCGCAGAGCTGGCAGCGGGCGCTCGCCGAGACGACGTTCCCGACCGGCACCGACAAGGCGCCGCCTGGCGCCAACAGCAACTACAGCGGCCAGCCGATCCCGAGCCTGCTGCACTGGTTCCCGACGCTGACGCCGGGGACGTTCACCGGCCAGTCGCAGGCGGCCTGGGCCGTGACGGGCAATGACGCCTTCGTCGCGATGGGCGGCGAGTTCCCGAGGGTGAACGGGAAGGCGCAGCAGGGCCTCGTCCGGTTCGCGCTCAAGGCGAACGCGCCGAACAAGACCGGACCCCTGGACGGGGAGATGGGAACCCCCACGGCCAAGGCCCTCCCGGACGGGAGCGTCCGCGTGGGCTGGAAGACCACCTGGGACATGGACAACGCGTCGCTGAAGTACGAGGTGCTCCGCGACGACGGCACCACGCCCGTCGGCACGGTCGAGAAGACCTCGACGTTCTGGAACCAGCCGTCCGCCGCGTTCGTCGACCGGACCGCGCCGGCCGGCGCCCACACCTACAAGGTCCGCGCGGTGGACTCGACGGGCAACCGCGTGACCAGCGCCGCGTCCGCCTCCGTGACGGCCGGCGGCGGCACGCCCAGTCCGTACTCGGCCGAGGTCAGCGGCGACGACCCGGGTGCGTACTGGCGCCTCGGCGAGAGCAGCGGGCCCGGCTACGACTACGCGGGCGCGTACGACCTCACGTTCGGCTCCGGCGTGACCCGGGCCCAGGCGGGCGCGATCTCCGGTGACGCCGACCGCGCGGTGAAGTTCGGCGGCACCTCCACCGGGACGGCCGCCAGCGGCTCGGCCCCCACCCCGCAGAACTTCACCGTCGAGGCGTGGGTGAAGACCACGTCCAAGACCGGCGGGAAGATCGTCGGATACGGGAACGCCGCGACCGGGAACAGCTCCAAGTACGACCGCCACCTGTACATGACCAACGACGGGCGGGTCGTCTTCGGCGTCTACCCGGGCGCGGTCAGGACGCTCCAGAGCGCGGCCGGGCTGAACGACGGCAAGTGGCACCACGTCGCGGGCACGCTCGACGCCGGCGCCGGGCTCAAGCTGTACGTGGACGGCCAGCAGAAGGCCGCCGACGCCGCGGTGAAGACCGCCGACCCCTACCCGGGCTACTGGCGCCTCGGCGGCGACAACCTCAGCAGCTGGCCCAGCCGGCCGTCCAGCGACTTCCTGAACGGGACGCTGGACGAGGTCGCCGTCTACCCGCGCGCGCTGACCGACGCCGAGGTCACCCGGCACCACGGGCTCGGCACCGGCGGCATCCAGCCGAACAAGCCGCCGACGGCCGCGTTCACCTCGTCCTGCGACCAGCTCGCCTGCGCGTTCGACGGCTCGGGGTCGGCCGACACCGACGGGACCGTCGCGGGCTACGCGTGGGACTTCGGTGACGGCAAGACCGGCGAGGGCGCCAAGCCGTCCCACACCTACGCGACGGCGGGCACCTACACGGTCAAGCTGAAGGCGACCGATGACCAGGGCGCGTCCGCCGAGGTGTCGCACCAGGTCACGGTCACCTCCGCGACGCTCGCGGCCGACGCGTTCGGCCGCACCGTCAGCGGCGGGTGGGGCGACGCCGACACCGGCGGCACCTGGACGCGCAACGGCTCCGGCGGCGTGCTGTCGGTGGGCGGCACCGGGCAGATCGCGCTCGGCGCCCCCGGCAACAGCGGCGGCGGATACCTCAACGGCGTGTCCTCGACAGGCACCGACCTGACGTTCACGGTGGCGCTCGACAAGGAGGGCACCGGCAACGGCGTCTACGTCGCGCCCATCGGACGCCGCGTCGGGAGCGCCGACTACCGGGCGCGGGTCCGGCTGCGTCCGAGCGGCGTGGTGTCGCTCAAGCTCAGCCGCACCGCCGCCGGGAACGCCGAGACCGACATCGTCGCGGAGCAGACCGTCGCGGGCGTGACCTATGAGGCGGGCAAGCCGCTGCACGTCAGGCTCCAGGTCACGGGCACCTCGCCCACGACGCTGAAGGCCAGGGTGTGGGCGGACGGCGCGGCCGAGCCCGACTGGCAGCTCACGGGCACCGACTCCACCGCCGAGTTGCAGAGCGCCGGCGCTCTCGGCGTGTGGACCTATCTCGCGGGCAACACCACCAACGCGCCCATCGTCGCGTCGGTGGACGATCTGGTGGCGGTCCGCGCCACCGGCTGACCGGTCCGCGTGATCGGAATCCGCTTGATCAGAAACGGCGACGCGTGAAAGTGCCCCGGGGTTTACCGCCCGGGGCACTTTCTTTTTCGCGATCAACAATGACAACGGGCGCGCCGTGCCGGGAACTCCTGCGTTCCATGAATTCGGTCACGATTTCATCGGTTGTCCGATGCCGCGGACCGGGCGCCCGCTAAGCTCACCAGATCCAGCGTGGCCGTAGGGGCCACAGGGGTTTCAGCGCAAGGGGATCCGACTCGTGGGAGCTTCATCGCGACGGCGCCGGACGAGCGTGCGCGCCGGCCTCGCGGCCACCGCCACCCTCACGCTCGCAGGCGCGTCCATCATGCCGGCGGCGACCGCCGGCGCCGACACCGCGCCCCCGACCGGGACGCCCGCCACCGTCAGCGCCGACCCCCTGCCCACGTGGCAGGTCAACGGCGTGGTGTGGAGCATGACCACGGTCGGCAACACCGTCTACGCGACCGGCAACTTCAGCAAGGCGCGCCCGCCGGGCACCGCGCCCGGCAACGCCAAGGAGGTCGCGCGCGGCAACATCCTCGCCTTCGACCTCACCACCGGCAACCTGGTCACGTCCTTCGCCCATTCGCTGAACGGGCAGGGCCTGCGGATCGTGGCCTCCCCCGACGGCAAGCGCGTCTACGTCGGCGGCGAGTTCACCGCGGTCGACGGCAAGGAGCACAAGCGCCTCGCCGCGTTCGACACCGCGACCGGCAAGCTCGTCGACGCGTTCGACCCGCAGGTGTCCAACATCGTCCGGGGCATCGCCGCGACCAACTCCAAGGTCTACTTCGGCGGCAACTTCTTCAACGTCAACGGCAAGTTCCGGACGCGCCTCGCCGCCGTGAACGCCTCCAACGGCGACAACGACAACACCTGGCGCCCGACCGCCGACGACAACGAGGTGTTCGCGCTCGCGGTGGCGCCCGGCGACGAGCGCGTGCTGGTCGGAGGCCGGTTCCAGCAGCTCAACGGCGCGGCCCACGTCGGCATCGGCGCGGTCAACACCACCAACGGCGCGTCCGCCGCGTGGAGCAGCCGCCCGATCCCCACCAAGCAGGACAACAAGCACTTCTCCTACGTCACCGACCTGTTCGTGGACGGCGACACCGTCTACGGCGCGGCCGACGGCGAGGGCGGCCACTGGTTCGACGGGCGCTTCGCCGCCAAGGCCGCCAGCGGCGACCTGGTCTGGCTCGACAACTGCTACGGGGCCACCTACGGCATGTACGCGCAGGGGTCGGCGGTCTACAGCGTGTCCCACGCGCACGCGTGTGAGTCGCTGGGCGCGTTCCCCGAGACCAGGCCGCAGACCTGGCACCGGGCGCTCGCCGAGACCAAGGCCGCGACGGGCACCGACCACGCCCCGCCCGGGGCGAACAGCAACTACCGCAACCAGCCGATCCCGAGCCTGCTGCACTGGTTCCCGACCCTCACGGCGGGGACGTTCACCGGCCAGTCGCAGGCGGCCTGGGCCGTCACCGGCAACTCCAGCTACGTGGCCATGGGCGGCGAGTTCCCGAAGGTGAACGGGAAGGCGCAGCAGGGCCTGGTCCGGTTCGCGATCAAGGCCAAGGCGCCGAACAAGACCGGCCCGGTGAAGGCCGACCTGGCCGCGCCGACCGCGACCAAGACCACGCTCGGCATCCGGGTCGCCTGGAAGTCCACCTGGGACCAGGACAACGAGGCCCTCACCTACGAGGTCCTGCGCGACAACGGCACCACGCCGGTCGGCACGGTGAAGCGGAACTCCACGTTCTGGAACCGTCCGAGCCTGACCTTCACCGACGCCAAGCCGCCGAAGGGCAAGCACACCTACAAGATCCGCGTGAAGGACCCGCTGGGCAACACGCTCACCAGCGCCGCGTCCCCGTCGGTGGGCTGACCCTCCAGGTCGGCTGACCCTCCGGCACCGACACCACGCACAGCACGTACACGAAGCGCGCCCCGGCGATCCGCCGGGGCGCGCTTCGTGTGTCCGTCCTACTGGCGCGGGATCATCGACCGCAGGACGTCGCTCAGCCGCGCCTTCAGCGGGGCGTCGTGGTCGCCGTCCGAGCGCAGCTCCACCCGCTTCAGCCAGAACTCGGCGGCCTCCGCGTAACCCTTCCCCGCGTCCGGCGCGGGCTGCTTGCCGAACACCGCGACGCGGGTCGCCTCGTAGTAGACGGCGTCCGCGCCCGGCGGCGCCCACGCCGCGTCCTCCCAGTCGATCAGCCACGGGAGCCCCGGGCCGCAGCGGCGCAGGTTCCACGCGGTCAGGTCGCCGTGCATCGGCACCCAGTGCGGCGGCACCTCCGGCGTGCGGGGCAGGACGTCCCCCAGCCGCCGCTGGAGGTCGGCGAGCAGCGGCTCCAGCGCCACCCCCCGGACGGGACGCGCGGGCCGGGGCGGCATCGCCTCGATGACCATCCAGTGCCACCCGGCCGTCACGTCCCGGTCCAGCACGCGCGGCACCCGGAACCCCTCGGCGCGACCCTCGGGGAACGCCGACAGCGCCCGCTGCTCGCGGTCGAGCTCGCCCGGCTCCTCCCGGAGCTTGAGGAACCCCGTCGGCCTGCCCGCGCGCAGCAGCACGGCCGCCAGGCCCGTCCTGGACGCCTGCGGGCGCTCGTAGAGGGCCAGGTCGTCGAACGTTCCGATCCGCGCCCTCAGGGCCTCCCAGCGCTCCCGGCCGCCCGGCGGCTCCCACGCGACCTTCGGGCCCGGGACCGCGCGCGGCCCGAGCGCGGCGACCGCGCCGTACAGCGCCCACTGCGCCGCGAGCGCCGCTGGCTTGGACCGCGT
This sequence comes from Actinomadura terrae, assembly GCF_022751215.1. Classification (GTDB taxonomy): domain Bacteria; phylum Actinomycetota; class Actinomycetes; order Streptosporangiales; family Streptosporangiaceae; genus Spirillospora; species Spirillospora terrae. Next base: position 426,238 of record NZ_JAICDG010000001.1, read on the forward strand.
GATCAGCGATATGCCCGCGAGCGCGCCGCGCCGCGACCGCGCCGGGACGAGGACGTTGCGCGTCCCCATGCTCGGCCGAACGAACGCTTGTCCAGTAGTGGTCATCTCACGCTCCGCCTCTCCACGCTGCCTGTACCACGGTGCCTGTCCCAGAGTTCGGTCGGCGCGCGGTCACTTCGGGCGCACGGTCTTGCGGGTGAGCCTGCGCTCCACGAGGTCGAGGCAGAGCCGCTCGTAGGCGGCGGCCACGTCGTCCCAGACGTAGCGCTCGGCGGCCCGCTTGCGCGCCGCGTCGCCCCGGTCGGCGGCCCCGCCCGGGTCGGCCTCGGCCTCCTCGATCCGCTTCGCCAGCTCCGCCGCGTCGCCGAAGAAGCGGCCCGCCTCCTCGCCGAGCACCTCGCGGTTGAAGTTGACGTCGAAGGCGAGCACCGACGCCCCGGCGCCCATCGCGCGCAGCAGCGACGGGTTCGTCCCGCCGACCGAGTGCCCGTGGACGTAGGTCAGCGCGCCCGCGTAGAGGGCGTCCAGGAGGTCCTGGTCCCACACGCCGCCGAGGAACGTGATGCGCGGGTCGTCGCCCGCCAGCTCCTTCACCTGGGCCGTGTACTCGTCGGCGTAGGGCGCCGAGCCGACGACCACCAGCGGCTTGCGCGCCGTGCTGCGCCGGTAGCCCTCCACCGCCACATGGACGTGGTTCTCCGGCTCGAACCGGGCCACGACCAGGTGGAACTCGCCCGGCTCGTAGCCCGCCGCGGCGAGCTTGCCGGTGTCGGTCGCGGTGAGGATCGGGGCGCCGTAGGGGATGAACACCGACTCGGCGCCGAACTTCTCGCGGTAGTAGTCCTGGATTCCGGCGGCGTCGGCGATCAGCGCGTCCGACCAGCGGACGGCCATCGACTCGGCGGCGCGGTAGTAGCGCTGGCCTGTACCGCTCCACTTGGTGCGCTTCCACTCCAGGCCGTCCACGTGCGTGGCCACCGGTATCCGCAGCGTCCGCAGCACCGGCAGCAGCGGCGCGTTCGCCGCGTTGAACAGCAGCGCCACGTCCGCGCCCTCGCGGGCGATCTTGCCCCGGAACGCGTGCAGCACCGACAGTCCGGTGTGGCTGAGCGTCTCGGCGACCTTCTTCTCGATCGCCGGAAGGTAGATGAGCCGCATCCCGAGATACTCCGGCTCGGGGTGGCGCTCGCCGCGGCAGTAGACCATGACCTCGTGGCCCCCCGCCGCGAGCCGCTGGCCGATCTCCTCCACCGCCGTCTCGAACCCGCCGTAGCGCGCCGGCACCCCGCGGGTCCCTACCATGGCGATGCGCACCCTGATCCCCACTCTCTCTGTGGACGCATTGATTACGATCCGCACAGATTATGCGCAAGGGACACCGCACGTCCTGGGGGGGAACAACAGTTAATCTGAAGGTTGCGCGAACGGTGGCGGCGCGGGGTTACGCGGCCGCCCGAAGGAGGGCAAGTGGCCGAACGGGACTCGCGGTCCGTGGTGGTGCTGGCGCATCCGTCACCCGACCTCTACGGCTCCGACCGGACGTTCATCGAATCGGTGCGGGCTCTCGTCACTCACTGGCGTGTCATCGTCACGCTACCCGAGGACGGGCCGCTGTCGAGCGTCCTCCGCGAAGCGGGCGCCGAGATCGTCGTGCTGCCCGTCCCCGTCCTGCGCAAGGCGTTCCTCACGCCCTTCGGTCTCGTGCGGCTCGCCGTCGCCGCCGCCCGCGCCCTGCCCCGCGCCCGCAGGCTGCTGCGCCGCGAACGCGCCGCCGCCCTCTACGTCAACACGGTGACGCTGCCGTTCTGGCTGCTCGCCGCGCGGGTCGCCCGCGTGCCCGCGATCTGCCACGTGCACGAGGCCGAGGACGGCATGCCGAAGCCGATGCGGGCCGTGCTGTACGCGCCGCTCCGGCTCGCCCGCACGGTGGTCGTCAACAGCCGGGCCACCGCCGCCGCCGTCGGCGGGTCCGCCGGGAAGGGCGGCGCCCGGATCATCTACAACGGGGTGGACGGGCCGGCGCCGGAGCAGGTGGCGCCGCCGCGTTCCGAACCCGGGCCGCCCGCCAGGATCGTGCTGGTCGGGCGGCTCTCGCAGCGTAAGGGGTCCGACATCGCGGTCCGGGCCGTCCAGTTGCTGCGCGAGCGCGGGTACGATGTGACCTTGACATTGGTCGGCAGCGTCTACCCCGGCTACGAGTGGTTCGAGAACGAGCTCCGGGCCCTCGCGGCCGGCGACGACGGCGTCGTCTTCGCGGGGTTCCGCCCCTCGGTCTGGAAATCCTTCGCCGAGGCCGACATCGCGGTCGTCCCCTCGCGCGTCGAATCCTTCGGGAACGGTGCGGTGGAGGCGATGCTGGCCGGCCGGCCCGTGGTCGCCTGCGCGACCCAGGGGCTGGTCGAGATCTTCACCGACGGCGAGAACGGCGTGGTCGTCGCGCCGGACGACCCGTCCGCGCTGGCCGACGGCATCGCCCGGCTGCTGGCCGACTGGGACGGCGCGCAGGCGATGGCCAAGCGGGCCGCCGCCGACGCCGCCGAGCGGTTCGGCGCCGACCGGTACCACCGCGACCTGCGGGAGGTCGTGCACGGCCTGACCGCGACGTCCCCCTCACCCTTGCACCCGGCCTCCTGAGGACCAGAGCACCCGATGACAGCACAGACACCCGTCACACCGGAGATCAGCCTGGTCGAGGCCGTCTGGCGCTACCGGCTGATGTCCCTCATCATCGTCCTGGCCTGCGTGCTGGCGTCGGTGGCGGCCACGCAGATCCTGTTCAGCGGCGCCACCGCCACCGCGCGGTTCGCGGTCACCGACCCGACCAACAACAACAACGCGCTGCGCATGGGCGTCATCTCCGGTCAGGGGTATGCCACCTACACCGCGCAGCGGGCGGCGTTCGCCGGGTCCACGCCGGTGATGGCGCGGGCGGCGCAGATCGTCCGCGAGAAGCGCGGCCCGAAGCTCACCGGCGAGCAGCTGCGCGGCCGGGTGAAGACCTCCAGCAAGCCCGACGGCGGCGTCGTGATCGTCACCGCGTCCGGGGCCAACATGACCGAGGCGGCGGTGATCGCCAACTCGGTCCTCCAGGCCTACCAGGACGTGACGATCAGCACCAACACCGGCAAGCTGGACGAGCAGATCAAGAACATCAAGGCGCTCCAGACCAAGGTCACGCAGGACATGGAGGTCACCCAGTCCGGCAGCCGCGCCTACCGCCTGCTCGCCAACCAGCTGACCAAGCTCCAGGGCGAGGAGAGCGGGCTGCTGTCGGCCCGGTCCAAGACCAACGACGGCGTCCAGTTCCTCGACACCGCCGACCCGTCGGCGCCCGTGCCGAGCAAGCTTCCGCAGAACGCCGCGATCGGCTTCGCGATCGGCGTGATCCTGGCGTGCGTGGTGTCGTTCCTGCGGGCCTCGTCGCGTCCGCGCCGTCCCGGGGGCTCCGGCCCGCTGCCGGCGGGCGGGCCGCCGGAGGGGATCGGCGGCGCGGCCGGAGCGCCGCCCGCTGGGGTGCTCGGCAGCGGCCAGCTGGCGGGCGCGGCGCCCGAGCTGCCCGCCGGACGCTCCTACCAGGGCCGCAGGCACGCCTCCGACGTGCGGGTCGGCGGTGCCCGGACCGAGGACGGCCTCGGGGAACGCCCCGAGCGGGACGATCCGCTCGCCTCCGCGTCCGGACGCGGGAGCCGGCCGCGCCGGGGCCGGGCCGCGCCTCCGGCGCCGCCGCGTTCGGCGTCCGCCACGCAGGCCCTCCCGGCGACGCCCCCTCCGGCGCCGCCCGCCGACCGCGACCGGGGCAGGCCGCGGCTGAACGGGTCGAGCCCCTCCAGTTCCAGCCCGGCTTCCGGGCTTCCGGTGACCCCCGGCGCCGGGTCGGGCTCCGGCTCGGGTTCGGGGTCGCGGAATTCGCGCGGCTCGGGCAACGCCTCGGGCGGGCTGGGCAAGGCGCCGCGCGGAAAGGGCGCGCGCGGCAAGCCGCGCGGCGAGACCCCGGCCGAACCGGAGGGCGGAACATCCGACGCCCCGGCCGATCTGTGGGCGGACGGCGGCGACCCGACCCGCACCGCCGAGGACCCGGCGTCCCTGCTCGGCGGTAAGGGCCCCCTGGGGGGCGCGCCGTCCGGCTCGTCCGATTCGGGTACGCCCGAGTCGGGCAACGGGTCCGGCAAGGGAAAAGGCGACACGTCCCTGATGCACTACGACCTGGACAGGTAGACCAGGCCGCCTCCGGGACGGGTGAACGGCGTCCCGGAGGGCTCGGGGGCAAGGCCGCCCGCGTGCTGGCATCGGCGGGCGGCGCGGTCACCGTCCAGTTCGTCACGGCGGGCGGCAGCCTGGTCGTCCAGGCGCTGTGCGCGCGGACGGTCGGCCCGTCCGGCTACGGCGCCTACGCGCTGTTCGTCTCCGTGCTCGTGATGATCACGGCGGTGCAGACGAGCTGGGTCGGCGACAGCCTCACCGTGTTCGACCGGTTCGACCCGCGCGTGCGCGGCGCGCTGCTGCTGTCGGTGCTGATCACCGTGGGCGCGGGCGCCACGGTCGGCGCGGGCGTGACGGCCGCGATGGGTCTCGCGGGAGTGGCCGGGATCGGGCTGTTCGGGCTGCTGGTCGCGCTCTGGCTGCTCAACGAGACCGGACGGCGCATCTTCACCGCGCGGATGGAATTCTGGCGGCTGGCCCTCAACGACTCCTCCTACCTCGTCGTGACGATCGGGACGCTCGCCGGCGCGCTGGCCCTCGGCGTCGACGCCACCGTCGAGCTGATGCTCGCCGCGTCGTGCGCGGGCTGCCTGGTCTCGATCGTGCTCGCGCGGCTGCGGCTGCCGTCCCCCGAGTACGCGCCCGCCCCGCTGCGCGGCACCGCGTTCAAGGAGATCGCGGGGTTCGCGGTGTGGCGGTCGGTGCAGGCGGGCCTGCGCCCGGGGTCGCTGCTGCTGGCCCGCGTCATGATCGCCGCGTTCGCCTCGACCGCCGCGCTCGCGGGCATCGAGGCGGCGCGGCTGCTGCTCGCGCCCGCGCTGACGTTCGTCAACGGCGCGGGCGGGTTCCTGCTCGGCGACTTCGCCAAGGCCGAGCGCACCGGCGCGCCCATGCCCGCCCGCCGCGCCGTGCGCGTCTGCGTGCTGCTGTCGGTGATCGCGCTGGTCATGAGCCTCGGCGGGATCCTGCTGGTCGACTGGCTCGGCCCGCTGGTGACCGGCGGGTCGTTCACGGTCGACCGGGTCGCGCTCGTCGGCTGGGGCGTCTACGCGGTGTGCTTCGCCTGCACGCTGCCGCTCGCCAGCCTGGCGACGGCCCGCAAGATGTCCCGGGAGGTGTTCACCGTCCGGGGCGTGGAGAGCGCGGTCGGGCTGGCAGTCCTGGTGGGGCTGCTGGTGACCGATCCCGGCCACGCCTCGATCGCGCCGTACTGCCTGGGCGCGGGCGGGCTGGTCTCGGCCGCGATGCTGTGGCGAACGCTCCGCAGGACCGACCCCGTCCCGGAGGCGGCGGACGAGACCTCCCCCGACCTCCCCGTGTCAGCGGACGAACTCGTCGGTTGACACCGCCGGCGCACCGTCGGCGGCGGGCTCTTCCGCGGCCCGCGCGGGGACGGGCGTGGCGGGCGTGGCGGGCACGGTGCGGCTCCGCATGACGAGCCAGACGGCCACCGTCGCGGAGGTGAGCGCGACCATCGTCCAGGCCAGCGGCACCGCGCCGAGGCCGAACATCTTCAGCGAGGACGCCACCAGCACCAGCGCGAGGACGCGGCGGATCAGCCCGCCCGGCGCCCGCGAGGAGATCTTCGAGCCGACGTAGACGCCCGGCACCGAGCCGACCAGCAGCGCGGCCGTGACCTCCATCCGGAAGTCGCCGAACAGCAGGTGGCCGAGCGCGGCGGCGAACACCAGCGGGACGGCCTGGAGCAGGTCGGTCCCGACGAGCTGGTTGGCCTTCAGCGCCGGGTACAGGGCGAGCAGCGCGACGATGATCAAGGAGCCGGAGCCGACCGAGGTGATGCCGACGACGAGCCCGCCGACCAGCCCGACCAGGACGGTCGGCACCGGGCGGATCGTGATCTCGGGGGCGTGCTCACCGTCGACGTCGGTCCCGGCGCGGCCGCGGTGGGCGAGGTAGCCGCGCACGACGAGCCCGGCCGCCGCGATGAGCAGGGCGACGCCCATCGCCTTGCTGATGATGTCCTCGACCCGGGCGCCGTGCCCGAGCGCGCGGGCGAGCAGGACGCCGGAGAACGCGGCGGGCACCGAGCCGAGGCACAGCCAGCCGACGAGCCGCATGTTGATCGTGCCCTGGCGGTAGTGGACGGCGCTGCCGACGGGCTTCATGACGGCGGCCGCGACGAGGTCGCTGGAGACCGCCGCGAGCGGGCTGACGCCGAAGAACGTGACGAGCATCGGCGTCATCAGGGCGCCGCCGCCCATTCCGGTCAGCCCAACGACGATCGCGACCAGGAACGATCCACCGGCCATCGTCCAATCGAAGTCCATCGCCATGACCTACCTGCTATGTAGGAAAACCGTGGTATCAGCCTAAGGCAGCACATGTCCCGGAGGTAACCCAGGTGACAGGGGTTGCACGGGTTGGTCGGACCGATATTGCTTTGCGGCTATTGCGGACGTACCCAGCCGCCGTCCACAAGGACCTCCAGGACGCGCCCGACCGCCTCGTCCGGCGTCATCGTGGACGTGTCGAGGGTCAGGTCGGCGTCGGCGGGCGCCTCGTAGGGGTCGGAGATCCCGGTGAACTCGGGGATCAGACCCGCCCGCGCCTTGGCGTACAGGCCCTTGCGGTCGCGGCGCTCGCACTCCTCCAGCGGCGTCGCGACGTGCACCAGCACGAAGTCGCCCGAGACCGACACCATGCGGCGCACCTCCGCGCGGGTCGCCGCGTACGGGGCGATCGGCGCGCAGATCGCGACGCCGCCGTGCCGGGTGATCTCGGCGGCGACGAACCCGATCCGGCGGATGTTGGCGTCGCGGTCGGCGCGGGAGAACGTGAGCCCGGCCGAGAGCATGCGCCGCACGACGTCGCCGTCCAGCAGCGTGACCGTCCGGCCGCCGCGCTCGACCAGCGCGTCGGCGAGCCCCCGCGCGACCGTGGACTTGCCCGAGCCCGACAGGCCGGTGAAGAACACCGTGATCCCGCGCGAGTGCTTGGGCGGCCGGGCGAGGGCCAGCTCGGCGGCGACGGCGGGCGGGGTGAACCAGTCGGGCACGGGCTCGCCCGCGTCCAGGAGCTCGCCCAGCCGCTCGGCCGTCAGCTCGGCCTGGACGTGGTCGGGCTCGATCCGCGCGACCGGCCGCCACACCTCCACGTCCGCGTCGTAGGCCCACGGCTCGGGGACGACGACGGGGACCGCGCTGCCCTCGATCTCCCGGTCGGCGAGCAGGTGGGTGGCGCCGTAGGCGGCGGCGATGTGGGCGTGCAGCAGGACGTCGCGCTCGGGGTCGTCGCCCCGGTCGGGCAGCGGGACGGGGATGATCCGGGTGCCCTCGGGCAGTTCCCGGCGGACCCCGAGCAGCGCCCGGACGAGCGACTCGTCGTGCTCCCCGCTCAGCATCGGCAGCACCAGCACGTGGGCGCCGAGCCGCTCGGCGACCTGGCGGAGCTGGCCGAGCTGCTTGCGGTGCAGGAACTCGCGGGTCGCGACGGCCAGCACGGGGCCCTCGACGGCCTCGACCTCGTCGGGGCGGCGGCGCAGGCGGTGGAACGGTCCGTGCGCGGGGGCGCGCAGGGCCTCCAGCGATCCGGCGAGCCGCCAGCCCTGCGTGGTCGGGTCCTGCCACGCCTCGGCGACCCGCAGCACCGCCAGCGGCACGCCCTCCGGGTCCTGGAGGACGACCCGCTCCTGGCCCGTCAGCTCCTTCGGCACGGCCAGCGTGACCGGCACCGGCCAGGGCGTCCCGTCGGCGAGCCGCCCGCCCGCGATCACCATGGCGGTGTCGAACGAGCCGAGGAACCCCGTCAGCGGCCGGTACGCGCCGGCCAGCAGCAGCTCAAGATCGGCGAGCTCACGCGCGTCCGGTGTCCAGACGGGCAGGTCGCGCAGCGTGTCGGGCAGGCCGGCGTCGGCGGTCACCGCGGTCTCCGATCCGGGCCCGGCGCGCGGCCGGGCCGATCCAGGTGGTTGGTCCAGGACGGCGGCTGGCCGCGCCGGCGGCGGGTCGGGTTCCGCGTGACACGGGTCGGCGTGGGGGCCAGCCTTGGGGGGCCGGGTGGACGCCACCCCGCGTCCCCTCCTCCCGCAGGGAAAATACTGCGGACCTGCCCGTCCGCGCATCCCGGGGGCCCGGTGCCGGGCCCGGCGGCGGCACGGGCGGCGGTTTCAGATGACCCGGGCGAAGCGGTTCTCGGGTTTGCGGATGACCAGCGTGATCTCGCTGTGGTCCGCGGGGAGCCGCCCCCGGCTGAGCGCCGACACCAGCCGGCACAGCACGTCGGCGAGGCCGGTTCCGGCCCCGAGCGCGTCGATGGCCTGCCGGGACGTGTACTCCTCGGCGATGACGAGCCCGCGCATCACGCAGTACCACTGCATGCCCTGGCGCGAGGCGACCCGGTCGTACACGGCGGCCGGCGGGTGGGCGGCCCGGCCGCGCCCGGCGCGGGGCTCGACCTCCTTGCGCGGCTCCGCCCGGCGGGGCTCGGGGAGGGCCTCGACCGCGGCCGGTGTGGCCGGCGCGTCGGGTTCGTCGGACGTGGCGGGTGCTTCCGAGGGCGGTGCGGGCTCGGGGGCGGGCTGGGGGGCGACCAGGACGTCGCCCGGGTCGTCCGCCGGAGCGGCGGGCTCGGGGCCCGGCTCCGGTTTCGGTTCCGGGACGGGGTCGGGGTGCGGGACGCGGGCGTGCGTGCCCCGGGGCGTCCGGCCGGCGCGGGCCCGGCGCCGCCGTCCGGAGGCGTGCATCCAGCGGGGGAGGTGCCGGTCGAGGAACCCGAACGCGGTGTTGCGGTCGCGCAGGTGGACCAGCAGCAGCCCGCCCGGCTTCAGCGCGGCCACGAACCGGTCGAGGACGAGTTCGGCGTGCGGGACGCGCTCGATCAGGTAGGAGGCGTGCACGACGTCGTAGGCGCGCGGCGGCAGCGGCACCGTGCGCAGGTCGCCCAGATGCCAGGTGTCGAGGTCGGCGCGCTCGCAGGTGCGGGCGCGCAGCTCGGGCGCCTCCACGTCGACGCCCGTGACCAGGCGGTCATGGTCGCCGAGGTCGAGCCCCTCGCCCCAGCCGCACCCCGCCTCCAGGATGTGGATCCGCTGTAGGGGCTTCTCTAGGGCGTACTGGCGGGCACGTTCGGAGAAGAGATCGCCGTCGCTGACCGGCGGCGTACGCAGATCGGTCACAGTCTCGCAGCGTAATCGTCCGACTGCACTCTGTCCGCTATTTGCCCATTGTTGGGCACGGCCGTGTCGCGTGCCGACCGGACCACTTCCGCCGGGGCGCCGCGCGGGCGGGTATCCGGGGGCCTCCGGGGGGCGCGTACCCTGGTACGGGCACCGGGTCCGGACGGATTCCGGTTCTTCGGGCTGCCCTGGCGACCGGTGGGCGGCCCGCGCGCACCGGCCGGTGCGTCCCTCAGCGGCGGACCTCAGCGGCGGATCGAGTAGCTGGCGAAGATGACCCTCAACGGACTTGTTGACCTTGCGTGCACCGACCCCGGGCTGGCGCGCGCGCTCACCCACGCGCGGCTGGACCAGGAGGTCGTCGCGCCCCCGTCGCTCTGGCCAGTGCTGGCCGCCGCCCTCAGCCGGGCGACCCGTGCCGCAGGCGGCGAGAAGGGCGGGAACGGCGGGCAGGGCGTCGTGCTGGCGGTGACCGCGACCGGCCGCGAGGCCGAGGACCTCACCGCCGCGCTGACGAGCCTGCTCGACCCGGGCCGGGTCGCGCACTTCCCGGCGTGGGAGACGCTGCCGCACGAGAAGCTGTCGCCGCGCTCGGACACGGTGGGCCAGCGGCTCGCGGTGCTGCGGCGCCTCGTCCACCCGGACGCGGGCGACCCCGCCGCCGAGGCGGGCGAGGGCCCGGGACGCGGCGGCGGCCTCGACGTGGTCGTGACGCCGATCCGGGCGGTGCTCCAGCCGATCGTGTCGGGTCTCGCCGACCTGGAGCCCGTCAGGCTGTCCTCCGGCGCGGACGCGGACATGGACGAGGTCGTCCGGCGCCTGGTGGACGCGGGCTACCACCGCGTCGACCTGGTGGAGAAGCGCGGCGAGCTGGCGGTGCGCGGCGGCATCCTGGACGTGTTCCCGCCCACCGAGGAGCACCCGCTGCGGGTGGAGTTCTGGGGCGACACCGTCGAGGAGATCCGCTACTTCAAGGCCGCCGACCAGCGGTCGCTGGAGGTCGCGGCGGGGGGCCTGTGGGCGCCGCCGTGCCGTGAGCTGCCGTTGACCGAGCCGGTGCGCGCGCGGGCGCGTGAGCTGGCGGCGCAGCACCCGGCGCTGGAGGAGATCCTCGGCCGGATCGCCGACGGCGACACCGTCGAGGGCATGGAGGCGTTCTCGCCCGTCCTCGCCGAGGGCATGGAGCTGCTGACCGACCTGCTGCCGGACGGTTCGGCGCTGCTGGTGTGCGAGCCGGAGCGGATCCGCACCCGCTCGGCGGAGCTGGTCCGCACGAGCCAGGAGTTCCTGGAGGCGAGCTGGGTCAACGCGGCGGCGGGCGGCGAGGCGCCGATCGACCTCGGCGCGGCGGCGTTCCGGTCGCTGGAGGAGGTCCGCGCGCACAGCACCGAACTGGGCCTGCCACGTTGGAGCGTGACGGCGCTTAACCCCGAGGGGGAGGCGCTGAGCCTTGGCGTGCAGCCCGCCGAGGCGTACCGGGGCGACACGTCCCGGCTGGTCGGGGACGTGAAGGGGTGGATCGACGGCGGCTGGCACGTCGTGATGGTCACCGCCGGGCACGGGCCCGCGGAGCGGCTCGTCCAGCTGATGGGGGAGGAGGGGCTCGGCGCGCGGCTCGCCGACCTGCCGGAGCCGCCCGAGCCGTCGCTGGTCACGGTCGCGACCGGGCTGCTGGAGAACGGCTTCACCTGGGAGTCGGTGAAGCTGGCGGTGCTGACCGAGACCGACCTGTCCGGGCAGAAGTCGTCCACCAAGGACATGCGGCGGATGCCGTCGCGGCGGCGCGGCGGCATCGACCCGCTCCAGCTCAAGCCCGGCGACTACGTCGTGCACGAGCAGCACGGCGTCGGCCGGTACGTGGAGATGGTCAGCCGGACGGTGCAGGGCGCCACCCGCGAGTACCTGATCCTGGAGTACGCCAAGAGCGACCGGCTGTTCGTCCCGACCGACCAGCTGGAGGAGCTGACCCGCTACGTCGGCGGCGAGGCGCCGAGCCTGCACCGGCTCGGCGGCGCCGACTGGCAGAAGGCCAAGTCGCGGGCGCGCAAGGCGGTCAAGCAGATCGCCGGGGAGCTGATCCGGCTGTACTCGGCGCGGATGGCGAGCCCGGGGCACCCGTTCGGCGCCGACACCCCCTGGCAGCGGGAGCTGGAGGACGCCTTCCCCTACGCCGAGACGCCCGACCAGCTCGCCGCCATCGACGAGGTCAAGCAGGACATGGAGCGGCCCGTCCCGATGGACCGGCTGATCTGCGGCGACGTCGGCTACGGCAAGACCGAGATCGCGGTCCGGGCGGCGTTCAAGGCCGTCCAGGACGGGCGGCAGGTCGCGGTGCTGGTGCCGACGACGCTGCTCGTCCAGCAGCACCTGTCGACGTTCTCCGAGCGGTTCGGCCCGTTCCCGGTGGTGGTGAAGCCGATCAGCCGGTTCCAGTCGAACGGGGAGATCGACCGGACGCTGGAGGGCCTCGCGCAGGGCACCGTGGACGTGGTGGTCGGCACGCACCGCATCCTGTCGGCGCAGACCCGGTTCAAGAACCTCGGCCTGGTGATCATCGACGAGGAGCAGCGGTTCGGCGTCGAGCACAAGGAGGAGCTGAAGCGGCTCCGGACGCAGGTGGACGTGCTCGCGATGTCGGCGACGCCGATCCCGCGCACGCTGGAGATGGGCCTCACCGGCATCCGGGAGATGTCGACGATCCTCACCCCGCCCGAGGAGCGGCACCCGGTGCTGACGTTCGTCGGCCCGTACGAGGAGAAGCAGATCGCGGCGGCGATCCGGCGCGAGCTGCTGCGCGAGGGCCAGGTGTTCTTCGTGCACAACCGGGTCCGGTCGATCAACAAGGTCGCGGCGACCCTGGCGCGGCTCGTCCCGGAGGCGAAGGTCGGCATCGCGCACGGGCAGATGAACGAGCACGAGCTCGAACGCGTGATGGTCGACTTCTGGGAGAAGAACTACGACGTGCTGGTCGCGACCACGATCGTGGAGTCGGGGCTGGACGTCCCGAACGCCAACACGCTGATCGTCGACCGCGCCGACATGTACGGGCTGTCGCAGCTCCACCAGCTGCGCGGCCGCGTCGGGCGCGGCCGGGAGCGGGCCTACGCCTACTTCCTCTACCAGCCCGAGCAGCCGCTGACCGAGACCGCGCACGAGCGGCTCGCGACGCTGGCGCAGCACACCGAGGTCGGCGCGGGCATGTACGTCGCGATGAAGGACCTGGAGATCCGGGGCGCGGGCAACATCCTCGGCGCCGAGCAGTCCGGGCACGTCGCGGGCGTCGGGTTCGACCTGTACGTCCGGATGGTGGGGGAGGCCGTCCGGGACCTGAAGGAGGGCGGCGGCGAGCCGCAGGCCGTCGAGACCAAGGTCGAGCTGCCCGTCGACGCGCACCTGCCGCACGAGTACGTGCCGGGGGAGCGGCTCCGGCTGGACGCCTACCGGCGGATCGCGGCGATCACGTCCGAGGACGAGATCGAACCCGTGCACGAGGAGCTGAAGGACCGGTTCGGGCCGCTGCCCGTCCCGGTGCTGAACCTGCTGGAGGTCGCGCGGTTCCGGGCCAGGGCGCGGGCGGCGGGGCTCACCGACGTCACGCTCCAGGGCAACTTCGTGAAGTTCTCGCCCGCGGCGCTGCCGGACTCCAAGCAGGTCAGGTTGCAGCGGCTGTACCCGAAGAGCATCCTCAAACCGGCGACCGACACGCTGCTCGTGCCGGTGCCGAAGACCGCGCCCCTCGGCGGCCGCCCGCTGCGCGACCAGGAGCTTCTGCGCTGGGCGACGGACCTGGTCGAGGCCCTGTTCCTCGAACCGGTCCGCGCATAGGCTGGCGCGGTCCTGAAATGATCAACGACGAGATGGGGTCCCGTGTTCGGTAGGTCCGTGAAGATCGCGGCGGCCGCCCTGGTGGCGGCCGGCGCGCTGGCCGGGTGCGGCGACGCGCCGAAGCCCGGTACCGCCGCCATCGTGGGTGACGACCGCATCACGGTCACCTCCCTCAGCCAGACCGTCCGCGACTGGCGCACGCAGTTCAAGAACGACGCGCTCGCCAACCGGATCCGCGCCGGGGCCGCGGGCCAGGGCGACCAGCTCGGCACCGAGGCGGGCGAGTCCGACCTGCGCATGGCGCTGACGCTGCTGGTGAACTTCCAGGTCGTCGAGAGGCTGGCGAAGGAGCAGGGCGTGGCGGTGCCGGACGGCCGCACCGACGACGTCCTGCGCGAGATGAACCAGCAGCCGGGCGGCGCCACCTCGATCACGCTGGCGAGCGGGCTGCCCGGCGACCGGTCCCGCGACCTGGCCCGCTTCGTCGCGACCAAGCGGCTGCTGCTGGAGCGGCTCGGCTCCGACGGCAACCCGCAGAGCCCCGCGACGATGCAGGCGGGCCAGCGCTACACCCAGCTCATCCGCGGCACCGCGGGCCGCCTGCACATCGAGGTCAACCCCAGGTACGGGACGTTCGACCCGCTGCGCGGCAACGTCGGCCAGGTCGCCTACCGGCTGTCCAGCCCCGAGTCGGGCCTCGACCGCTCATGAGCCTGACCCTGCTCGCCACCACGCACCGCGTGGCGCCCGGCCTGCTGACGTGGAAGGCGTGGGAGGCGCTCCGGTCGGCCGCGCGGGTGCGGGTGCGGGCCGGGCATCCGCTGCTGCCGTACCTGCGCGACGCCGGGATCACGCCCGAGGAGGTCGCCGCCCCCGACGCGTTCGACCTGGTCGCGGCGGCGCGGCGGGAGGACGTCGTGTGGGTCGCGGCGCCCGAGGGCGACGAGGCGCTGATGCGCGAGGTCGGCACGCTCGTCCTGGACGACCCGCTGGACGTGGAGGTGCTGCACGGCTCCTACGACCTGCCCGGCGCGCGGGTGCTCGACCTGGTCTCGGTGATGGAGACGCTGCGCCGCGAGTGCCCGTGGGACCGGGAGCAGACGCACGAGACGCTCGTTCCGTACCTGCTGGAGGAGGCCTACGAGGTCCTCGACACGATCGAGTCCGGCGACCTCGGGGCGCTGCGGGAGGAGCTCGGCGACGTGCTGTTGCAGGTCGCGTTCCACGCGGTGGTGGCGTCCGAGCGCGACGACGAGACCGCGTTCACGATCGACGACGTCGCGGGCGCGATCGTCGACAAGCTCGTCCGGCGGCACCCGCACGTGTTCGCGGACGTGTCGGTCTCCGGCGCCGACGAGGTCGACGCCAACTGGGAGCAGATCAAGGCGGCGGAGCGGGCGGAGAAGAGCGGCGCCGAGGCGTCCGCGCTGGACGGCGTGCCGATGGGCCAGCCCGCGCTGTCGCTGGCGGCCCAGCTCCAGCGCCGGGCCCGGCGGATGGGCGCGCCGCAGGACCTCGCCCCGGCCACGAATGGTGCCCTGACCTCGGAGAACGGTTCGGACGCCGGTTCCGGCTCCGGGTCGGATGTCGGAAGCGACCTCGGCGTAAGGCTTTTCGCGCTCGTCCGGGAGGCGGGCGAGCGGGGCGTTGATCCCGAGGCGGAGTTGCGCGCGGTTTCGCGGGTATTCCGCGATCGTGTCAGAGTCTGGGAAAGGCGCGGACGGGACGCCTGATTCGGGGGATACCGCCCGAAGAATCTTCGATGGGGTGGTCCGGCGGGTGTCGCCCGTCTACCCTGAGCGCGTGCCGATCAAGGCAGGAAACGGCGGCCGGGGCCCGCTCCCCACCCCGAAACGCCGCCGGCGCCGGGTGCTCACCGCGTCCACGACGCGCGCCGAGAAGGCCCGGGCGCTCCGCGGGCTGGGCGCGCTCGGCGGGCTGTCGGGCGTGCTGGTCGCGCTGATGATCCTGCCCACCGCCTGCACCGCCGGGGTCGGCACCCGCGACGCCGCGCACTGGTTCGGGAGCGAGCCGGAGGGGCTGAGCACGTCCGGCGTGCCGCAGCGCTCCCGCATCCTCGCCGCCGACGGCTCGACGATCGCGACGTTCTTCTACCAGAACCGGGTGGACGTCCCGCTCAAGGGCATCGCGCCGATCGCGCGCCGTGCCGTCCTCGCCATCGAGGACAGCCGCTTCTACGAGCACGGCGCGATCGACTCCCAGGGCACGCTGCGGGCGCTGGCCAGCAACCTGAGCAACGGCAAGGTGACGCAGGGCGGCTCGGGCATCACCCAGCAGTACGTCAAGAACCTGCTGCTGACCACCGCCGACTCGCGGGCCGAGCAGCGCGCCGCCAAGGAGATCTCGCCCGCCCGCAAGATCCGCGAGCTGCGGTACGCGGTGGCGCTGGAGAAGCGCTACCCCAAGGACGAGATCCTCCGCCGCTACCTCAACATCGCCTACTACGGCGACGGCGCGTACGGGATCGAGGCCGCGGCGCGGCACTACTTCTCCAAGCCCGCGGCCAAGCTGGACCTCGCCGAGTCCGCGCTGCTGGCCGCCGTGATCCGCTACCCCTACGCCTACGATCCCGTCCACCATCCGGGCGTGGCCCGCGAGCGCCGCGACATCGTGCTCCGCCGGATGGCCGAGCTCGGCTGGATCGACCACGCGACGGCGGAGGCGACCGCGCGGCAGCCGATCGCGCTGCGCGTCCAGGACGCCAGGAGCGGCTGCGTCACCAGCGGGGCGCCGTTCTTCTGCGACTACGTCCAGCGGGAGATCCTCACCAGCCCGGTCTTCGGGAAGACGCCGCAGGAACGGGAGAAGCTGCTCAAACGGGGCGGCCTCACCATCCGCACGACGCTGGACCGGCGGGCGCAGCGGGCCGCGCAGAAGGCCGTGGACGGGCACGTCCCGCGCAGGAACTCCGCGCACAAGGCCGCCGCCGAGGCGATGGTCGAGCCCGGCACCGGCGAGATCAAGGCGATGGTCGTGGACCGCACGCTCGGGCCCGACCGGGAACGCGGCAAGACCTGGATCAACTTCGCCGCCGACGCCGACCACGGCTCCAGCATCGGCATGCAGGCCGGGTCGACGTTCAAGGCGTTCACGCTGGCCGCCGCGCTGGACGACGGCCTGCCGTTCGGGACGCGGCTGATGGCGCCGCGCTCCTACACCGCCGTCGGCTACCGCGACTGCAAGGGCCGCAGCCGCGGCGACCCGGGCACACCGCTGCGCAACGCCGCCGACGGCGAGGGCGGCAAGAGCTTCAGCCTCGTCACCGGGACGCACCACTCGGTGAACACGTTCTTCCTCGCGCTGGAGAAGAAGGTCGGGCTGTGCGAGACCGTCCGGATGGCGGAGAAGCTCGGGATGCGGCAGGCCGACGGCGACCCGCTGGAGCAGTACCCCTCGTTCACGCTCGGGTTCAACCCCGTCTCTCCGGTGCGGCTCGCGGCGGCGTACGCGGCGTTCGGCGCGCGCGGCCGGTACTGCTCGCCGATCGCGATCCGGCGGGTCACCGACGCGTCCGGGCACCAGATCAAGGTGCCGGGCGCGGGGTGCAAGCAGGCCATCGACAAGGACGTGGCGGACGCCGTCAACTACGTCCTGAGCGGCGTGCTGACCAAGGGCACCGCCAAGGGGCTCGGGCTCGGACGCCCGGCCGCCGGGAAGACCGGCACCGTCGACAACTTCTCCGCCGCCTGGTTCGCCGGGTACACGCCCGAGCTGGCGTCGGCCGTGTGGGTCGGGGACCCGCGCGGCGGCTACCGCTACCCCATGCAGGACCTGTGCATGGACGGGGAGTGCTACGGGGCCGTGTTCGGCGCGACGATCCCCGCGCCGATCTGGCAGCAGAGCATGCTCGGCGCCCTGGCCGACACGCCCGCCGGGTCGTTCCACCGCCCGCCGTCGCACTTCTTCAGCAAGGGCTCGGGCGAGGACAAGGCGAAGGTGCCCGACGTGCGCGGGATGAGGCCCGTCGAGGCCGTCGCGAAGCTGCGCGCCGCCGGGTTCAGGACGCGCGTCGGGGCGCCCGTCGAGTCGGAGAAGTACCCGAAGGGCACCGTCGCCGAGATGGAGCCGGGCGCGCGCACCGCCGAGCCCGGCGACACGATCACGCTGCGGCCCAGCAAGGGCCCGGGACGGCGGCCGTGGCCCGGTGACGGCGGCGACGGCGGTGACGGCGGTGGGGGCGGCGACGAGCAGGTCCCGGTTCCGCCGATCACGTTCCCGCCCGGATTGCCTCACTGACCTGCTCTTTCCCTACCCCGGCCGTGTGATCGGCGGGCCTTCGGGTAGATCGACTCGCGGGGGCCGGCGCCCTCGCAGTGATCGATCGGGGGATGCCATGCGAGCCATCGCCGTGCCGGAGTACGGCGCCACACCCGAGATGACGCGCGTGCCGCGTCCGGAGCCCGGGCCGGGCGAGCTGCTGGTGAAGCTCATCGCGGCCGGGGTGAACACGCTGGACTGGCGGATCGCCGAGGGCGCGCTCAAGGACTCGGTCGACGCGGCGTTCCCGCTCGTCCTCGGCCGGGACGGCGCGGGCGTCGTCGAGGACGTCGGGCCCGGCGTCACGCGGCTGCGGCACGGCGAGCAGGTCTACGGGTGCCTGTCCGCGGTCGCGCGCGGCCTCGGTACCTACGCCGAGTACGCCGTCGTCGACCAGCACGGCCCGGTCGGGCGCATCCCGGACGGCCTCGTCTACACCGACGCGGCGGCGGTGCCGACCGCGTGCATGACCGCGCTGGAGCTGGTCGAGGCGGCGGAGGTCGCCGCCGGGCAGGTCGTCCTCGTGGTGGGCGCGACCGGCGGGGTCGGCCGGGCCGTGGTGCAGCTGGCCGCCGCGTCCGGCGCCAGGGTGATCGCGACCGCCCGGCGCGCGCTGGCGGAGGAGATCCGGGGCCTCGGCGCGGCCGCGACCGTCGACCCGTCGGCGGGCGTCCTCAACGACCAGGTGTTCGCCGCGCACCCCGGCGGCCTCGACGCGATCATCGACCTGGCCAGCGACGCCGCGCGGACGGAGGCGCTCGCGCAGCTCCTGCGTCCGGGCGGGACCTATGCCTGTACGACGTGGGCGGTGAACCCGGACGCGATGGCCGCCCGCCGGATCCGCGGGATCAACCTCGACGGCACGCCCACGGGGGCGCTGCTGGAGCGCGTCTCCGCCCTCCTAGACTCGGGTGGGTTGCGGGTCGCGGTCGAGCGGGAGGTGCCGCTGGACGCGGCGCCCGGCGCGCTCGCCGACGACCGCGCCGGACCCGCCCGCCCGGGCGCGACCGTCATCCGGATCTAGGAGGGCACCATGGGCGAGGACGGCGCCGAGGGCGACAAGCGGGAGCGGCTGCGCACGGTCGAGGCGGACATCGAGCGGCTGCGCGCCGAGCTGCCGCGGCCGACCGAGGACGCGGCCGACTTCGTCGACGCGGGCCAGAACCTCACGGCCCGCCAGGAGCTGGGCGGCCAGATCGAGGCGCTGGAGAACGAACGGCAGCGCCTGCGCGACGACCTGGGCCTCGACTGAGCCCCGACCCGGGCCGGGTCGCGGGCTAGCTAGGGCGCGTATCAAGTGGCCTCAGCCATCACGCGGGCGCGCTAGCTGAGCGGTGGGGCCGAAGCCGAAGGCGAGGCCCCACCGCGAAGATCGCGAAGCGATCCGCGCCCGCAAAGGCACGGTCACGGCCGCGAGCCGCCAGGCGAGCGGCCGTGGGCCGTGACTTAAATAGACAGAGCGGGCAGGCGCAGGACGAAACGGGCGCCGCGCACCCCGTCCGCGCGGTCGGTCAGCACGAGCGTGCCGCCGTGCGCCTCCGCGATGTCCAGCGAGATCGCGAGGCCGAGCCCGGTGCCGCCCGCGTCCCGGTGCCGCCCCTCCGCGAGGCGGGTGAAGCGCTCGAACACCCGCTCGCGGTCCTCGGGCGCGATCCCGACGCCGTCGTCGATGACCTCGACCAGCGCGGTCGCGGGCAGCACGGTCCCGACGATCACCGTCACCGCGCGCTCGGCGTGCCGGTCGGCGTTGTCGATCAGGTTGGTCAGCAGCCGCGCGAGCTCGCTGCGCCCGCCGTTCACCCGCACCGGCCCCTCCGACAGGACCGTCACCTGGGCGCGGCGGGGGCGGCGCAGCACCTCCTGGTCCACCAGCTCGGTCAGGTCGACGACCTCGCGGGTGAAGTCGCGGTCGGCCTCCAGCCGGGCGAGCGCCAGCAGGTCGTCGACCACGGCCGTCACCCGGTCGGTGTTGTTGAGGATCGCCTGGAGCGTCTCGGGCAGGTCGGTGGCGTCCGGGTCGGCCAGGGCCAGCTCCAGCTCCGTCCGCAGCCCGGTCAGCGGACTGCGCAGCTCGTGCGAGACGTCGGAGACGAACGCCCGCTGCCGCGCGACGGCCTGCTCCAGCCGGTCGAGGGTCGCGTTGACGCTGCGGGCGAGCAGCGCCACCTCGTCCCGGCGGGGCGGCACCGGCACCCGGCGCTCCAGGTCGGTCGCGGTGATCTCGTCCAGCTCCCGGCGGATCGCGTCGACCGGACGCAGCGTCCGGCTCGCCGACAGCCAGGTCGCGTACCCGGTGAGCCCGCAGATCACCGGGATACCGAGCGCCAGCAGCCCCGCCATCAGCGGGCGCGGCAGCAGGCCCGGCTCGGGCGCGAGCGTGTAGACGAGCCGCTGCCCCCGCCCCATCCCCGCCCGGTACACCACGACCTGGAAGCACCGGCCGTGCGGCGCGTCCACCGAGCAGATGTGCCCGTCGCCGCGGGTGTCGCCGGACGCCGGCGGCGCGAACCGGACGGGCCGGCGCCCGTCCATCGCGGCGCTGGAGGAGACGACCCGGCCCTGGAGGTCCTGGACCTGCTGGAGCCCCCCGTCGGGGCTGTAGACCCGCGGCCCGAGCGTCCCCGTGAGGATCTCGGCGACGACCCGGCGGCCCTCCCGGGCGAGGTCGTGCTCCTGGTCGGCGGTGGCCTGCCGTCTGAGCAGCACCAGCAGCACCACGTACAGGGCGGTGGACAGCACGAGCGCCGCGAGGACCGCCGACACCGTCACCCGCACCCGGATCTCCGGGTGCCGGAGCGCGGCCCGCCAGAGCCAGCGGGTCAGGCTCCTGGGGAACGGACGGGACCGGACACGGATGACGACCTCCCACGGTATGGGGCACTACCCGTTCTTCCTTGCCAGAACAGGGCAAACGGGACCGTGGGCGGCGGGTAAAAAGATCGTCCCATCGCGGAAGCCGAAGCTCGGGCCCTGGGGGCTCAGGGCCCGAGCTCCGGGACTCCGCGTGTCGGGTGGACTCAGTCCTGGTCGAGGCCCCAGCGGGTGCGGATCGAACGGTCCACGACGCCGAACAGCTGGTCGATCACGATCCCGATGACCAGGATGACGATCATGTAGGAGATCATGTCGGCGGTGTTGTTCAGCTCCCTGGCCTGCGACAGCAGCACGCCGAGCGAGGTGGTGTCGCCGATGATGACCAGCAGCTCGCCCGCCATCAGGCTCCGCCACGCGAACGCCCAGCCCTGCTTGAGCCCCGCCACGAACGACGGCAGCGACGCGGGCATGATCAGGTGCCGGTACAGGTTCACCCCGCGCAGCCCCATCACCTTGCCCGCGCGCAGCAGGATGGGCGGCGTGTAGTCGACGCCCGTGATCAGCCCGTTGGCGATGGACGGCGCCGCGCCGAGCACCACCACGAACAGGATCGCGCTCTCGCTGAGCTGGAACAGCAGGATCGCGAGCGGGAACCACGCGATCGACGGCATCGTCTGGAGCCCGGTGATCAGCGACCCGAACGCGCGGCGCAGGATCCGCGACTGCGACACCAGGGCGCCGACCAGCACGCCGATCGCGATCGCGAGCGCGAACCCGATCACGGCGCGCTGCATGGTCAGCGCGACCGCGTCCCAGAACCGGGAGCTCGTGACCTGGTCCTTGAAGACCGGCAGCGTGTCCTTCGGGCCGGGCAGGACCCACGGCTCCTTCCAGCCGCTCCACACCACGACCTGCCAGGCCAGCAGCCCGATCAGCGCGGCGGCCGCCATCGGCCAGATCGCCGACCACGCGCGTTGCAGGGCGCGGCGCGGCGCCCCGCCGCCGCCGAGCTCCAGCGCGTCCAGGCCGGCGAGCTCGCGGTCGAGGGCGCCGCCGCCCGGCGCCCGCACGTCATGCGCCATGGCGGCTCACCTCCTCGCGCAGCCGGTCGGTGATGGTCGCGGCGAGCGCGGCCACGTCGGTCGCGTCGATCCGCCTCGGACGTTCCATTGGCACGGGGAACTCCTCCACGACCCGGCCTGGGCGGCTGCTGAGCAGCACGACCCGGTCGCCCAGCCGCACCGCCTCCCGCACGTTGTGGGTGACGAACAGCACGGTCAGCCCGCGCGTCCGCCAGATCCGCTCGATCTCGTCGTGCAGCAGGTCGCGGGTCATGGCGTCGAGCGCGCCGAACGGCTCGTCCATCAGCAGGACGGTGCCGCCCGGGACGCTGTCCTCGTTCTTGTTCTCCTCGATCGTCAGCGCCAGCGCGCGGGCGAGCGCGACCCGCTGGCGCATGCCGCCCGAGAGCTGGTGCGGACGCTTCTTCGCGAACCCGCCGAGGTGCACCGAGTCGAGCAGCTCGGCGGCACGGTCACGGCGGTCCTCGCGCGGGACGCCGCGCATCTTCAGCGCCAGCTCCAGGTTCCCCGTCACGGTCAGCCACGGGAACAGCGCCGGCTCCTGGAACATCAGCGCGACCCGCGCGCCGTTCTTGTCGATCGTCCCGGCGCTCGGCCGGTCGAGGTCGGCGACCAGGTTGAGCAGCGTGCTCTTGCCGCACCCGGAGGCGCCGAGCAGGCACACGAACTCACCGGGCGCCACGTCGAGGGAGACCTGGTCCAGTGCGAGGAGGGAGGATCCGCCCGTGCCGAACGCCTTGGAGACGTCGCTGAGCCGGACCGCCGTGGCCGCCGCGGTCATTTGTCGCTGACCTGTGCCTTCCCGCTCGCCTTGAGCACGTCGTTGAGGGGGCCGAGGTCGTAGATCCCGTTCAGATCGGTCTTCTCCAGCAGCCCGATCTCCTCGGCGTGCTGGGCGCCCTGCACCAGCGAGGTCGCGACCGGGTCGGTGGTGAACTGGATCTCCTTGAACGCCGAGTCGAGCACGGCGGGCTTGAGCGGCTTGCCGCTGAGCTTGGTCAGCGCGTCGTTGACCGCGGCCTTGGCCTCGGCCGGGTGCTGGTTGATGTAGTCGGTGCTCTCCACGACGCCCTGGAGCAGCTTCTTGACCTGGTCGGGGTGGGCCTTCTCGAACTTCTGGCTGACCAGCAGGTTGGTGATCACGAACTTGCCGCCGGGCCAGAGCGTCTTCTCGTCCAGCAGCCGCTTGCCCTTGCTCTCCAGGATCAGCCGCGAGGCGTAGGGCTCGGGGACCCACGCGCCGTCGATGTTCCCCTGCGCGAACGTCTGGAGCGTCTGCGCGTTGTCCTGCGGGACGATCTTCACGTCGCCGCTGCCGTCCTTGTTCGCCTTGAGGCCGTTCTTCTTGAGCCAGTAGCGGATCGCGACGTCCTGAGTGTTCCCGAGTTGCGGCGTGGCGATCTTCTTTCCCTTGAGATCCTGGACGCCGTTGATACCGGGTTTCACGACGAGCGAGACACCGCCCGAAGCGGCGCCGGAGATGATGTGGACCGCTTTCCCGTGTGACTTCGCCCACGCGTTGATGGACGGGTTCGGGCCGACGAACGTCGCGTCGACCGCTCCGGAGAACAGCGCCTCGACGGCGGCCGGCCCGGCGTTGAACGTCGCGGTCTTGGGGGCGGTGCCGAGGTGCTTGGCGAAGATCCCCTTCTGCACGCCGACGAGCGCGGTGGCGTGGGTGATGTTCGGGAAGTAGCCGAGCTTGAGCTGGGGGGACGATCCGGAGCCGCCGCCGTCGTCGTCGCCACCGCAGGCACCGAGCGCACCCGCTCCAGTGAGGACGGTCAGAGCCACTGTGGCGAGACGCCAGCGGAGTCCGCGATGCATTGTCATGTTTCCCTACTTATCAAGTCTGTTTGACGTGGACAGTAGATAAGGTGGGCAATGACTTCGTCAAGTCGGTTGCGCGGATCGGTTTCGTAACAAGGGCCGGATTTGTGAGCGGCGAGCCAGTTGGGTCGCGCGGGACGGCGCCGGATAGGCTCGGTGACCGCACCAATCCATTCGCAAGATCAAGGAGATGCCGTGTCGTCGATCGAGGCCGTAATCGCCCGGGAGATCCTTGACTCCCGAGGGAACCCGACCGTCGAGGTCGAGGTGCTCCTCGCCGACGGCACCGAGGCGTCGGCCGCCGTGCCGAGCGGCGCCTCCACCGGCCAGTTCGAGGCCGTCGAGCTGCGCGACGGCGGCGAGCGCTACGGCGGCAAGGGCGTGCGGAACGCCGTCCGCGCCGTCACCGAGACCATCGACGACAAGCTCGTCGGCTACCCCGCCTCCGACCAGCGGCTGGTCGACCAGCTGCTGATCGACCTGGACGGCACCCCCGCCAAGTCCGCGCTCGGGGCCAACGCGCTGCTCGGCGTCAGCCTCGCGGTGGCCAAGGCCGCCGCCGAGTCCGCCGGGCTGCCGCTGTTCCGCTACGTCGGCGGGCCGAACGCGCACGTGCTGCCCGTCCCGATGATGAACATCCTGAACGGCGGCGCGCACGCCGACACCAACGTCGACGTCCAGGAGTTCATGATCGCGCCGATCGGGGCGGCCACGTTCTCCGAGGCGGTGCGCTGGGGCGCCGAGACCTACCACGCGCTGAAGTCCGTGCTGAAGTCGCGCGGCCTCGCGACCGGCCTCGGCGACGAGGGCGGCTTCGCCCCCGACCTGCCGAGCAACCGCGACGCCCTCGACCTGATCCTGGAGGCGATCCGCAAGGCGGGCTTCACCCCCGGCCGCGACGTCGCGCTCGCCCTGGACGTCGCCGCCAGCGAGTTCCACTCCGACGGCCGCTACACCTACGAGGGCGCCGAGCGGTCCGCCGACGACATGGCCGCCTACTACGCCGAGCTGGTCACCGAGTACCCGCTGGTGTCCATCGAGGACCCGCTCGACGAGGAGGACTGGGCCGGCTGGTCCGGGCTCACCGCCGCGCTCGGCGACCGCGTCCAGCTCGTCGGCGACGACATCTTCGTCACCAACCCCGAGCGGCTCGGCCGCGGCATCGCCGAGGGCGCCGGCAACGCGCTGCTGGTCAAGATCAACCAGATCGGCACGCTGAGCGAGACCCTCGACGCGGTGACGCTGGCGCAGACCAGCGGCTACCGCTGCATGATGAGCCACCGGTCCGGCGAGACCGAGGACACCACGATCGCCGACCTCGCCGTCGCGACCAACTGCGGCCAGATCAAGACCGGCGCCCCCGCCCGCAGCGAGCGCGTCGCCAAGTACAACCAGCTCCTGCGCATCGAGGAGCTGCTGGGCGACGCGGCCCGTTACGCCGGCGCCGCCGCGTTCCCCCGGTTCGACCGGAAGAGCTGACCCGGCCGGGCCCGACGGCGACTCGCTGCCGGGCCCGACCGCCGGACCGCCGTCCGGACCTCCCCGCGACCGCTCGCGTACAGGCAAGGGGACACGCCATGGCGAAGGACGACAGGGCCCGCTCCCGGGCCGCCCGCGACGACCCCGACGAGGACGCCGGGCGGCGCGGCAACCCGGCGCTGACCAGCCGCGCCGCGATCCTCGCGGTCGTCGTGTGCGCGATCGCGCTGAGCCTCGCCTACCCGGTGCGCGAGTACATCGCCCAGCGCAAGGAGATCGCCGACCTCCAGCACAAGGAGAGCGTCGCCCGCCGGCAGGTGGACGAACTGGCCCAACGCAAGCAGCAACTGGGTGATAAGTCGTACATTGAGCGGGAGGCGACGCGCAGGCTCCACTACTGCCGTCCGGACGTGAAGTGCTACATCGTCCTGGACGGCGGCGGCGCGGGCGAGCAGGAGGCCCGCAAGGGCCGGCCGCCGAGCAAGCCGCCATGGTACGAGACACTGTGGCGGTCGGTGGAGGCCGCCGACCGGCCACGCTGACCCCGCGCGCTCAGCGCGCGGGCAGGTCAGGGGTCATTTTGAGGGTCCGCGGGTGGGGACACAGATGGTTGAGGAACGCTCCTACAAAGAAGCAGCTGCCGGGGGGTCTGGGGGGTCGTCCCCCCAGAATGAAACGGCAGGCGGGGAGGACGTCGCGGCGGTGGCGGCGCAGCTCGGGAGGGAGCCGCGCGGCATCCGGCGGGTGGCCTACCGGTGCCCCTGCGGGAAGCCCGCCGTCGTCGAGACGGCGCCGCGGCTCCCGGACGGCACCCCGTTCCCCACGCTGTTCTACCTCACGTGCCCGAAGGCCGCCTCGGCCATCGGGACGCTGGAGGGCGGCGGGATGATGCGCGAGATGCAGGCGCGGCTCGCCGGCGACCCGTCCCTGAAGGACGCCTACACCGCCGCGCACGAGGACTACCTGCGCCGTCGCGGCGACGCCGCCCGCGAGGACGGCGTCGAACTGCTGCCCGAGGGCATGCAGAGCGCGGGCGGGATGCCGGAGCGGGTGAAGTGCCTGCACGCCCTCATCGCGCACGAGCTGGCCGTCCCCGGCGTGAACCCGTTCGGCCGGGAGGCGCTGGACGCGCTGCCCGACTGGTGGCGCTCGGGGTCCTGCGTCCGTCCCGGCGCGGGGGAGGAGGGCCAGTGACGCGCGTCGCCGCCATCGACTGCGGGACCAACTCGGTCCGGCTCCTGATCGCCGACATCGAGTCCGGCGCGGACGGCGGGGCCCTCACCGACGTCGAGCGCCGGATGGAGATCGTCCGGCTGGGGGAGGGCGTCGACCGGACGGGCCGCCTCGCCCCGGCGGCGCTGAAGCGGACGTTCACGGCGATGCGCGGCTACGCCGAGCTGATCGAGCGGCACGGCGCGGAGGCGGGGCGGGGGCCGCTCAAGACCCGGGTGGTCGCGACCAGCGCCACCCGCGACGCCGCCAACCGGTCGGAGTTCGTCGACGGCGTCGTCGAGATCTTCGGCGTCGTGCCCGAGGTGATCAGCGGGGACGAGGAGGCCGCGCTGTCGTTCGCGGGCGCGACGCGGGAGCTGGCGGGGCTGCGTCCCGCCCGTCCCTACCTGGTCGTGGACATCGGCGGCGGCTCGACGGAGTTCGTGCTCGGCAGTTCCTCGCCCGACGCGGCGCGGTCGGTCGACATCGGCTGCGTGCGGATGACCGAGCGGCACCTGCGGGACGGCGACCCGCCCTCGCCCGAGCACATCGCCGACGCGGTCGCCGACATCGACGCGGCGCTGGACCGCGTCCGCGAGGTGGTGCCGGTGGACGAGGCGCGCACGCTGGTGGGCCTCGCGGGCTCGGTCACCACGGTCGCCGGGATCGCGCTGGACCTGCCGGAGTACGACCCGGCGCGGATCCACCTGTCCCGGATCACCGCGGGCCAGGTGCACGAGGTGACGCGGCGGCTGCTGCACGCGACGCGCGCCGAGCGGGCGGAGTTCGGCGTCATGCATCCCGGCCGGGTGGACGTGATCGGCGCGGGCGCGCTCATCCTCGACCGCATCATGCGCGAGTACGGCTTCGGCGCGGTCGTGGTGAGCGAGCACGACATCCTCGACGGCATCGCCTGGTCCCTCCTATAAGAGGGGCACTACCGCTCGAACTCGAACCCGGCTACTGCTTGAACTGGGCGAGCAGCGCCGGGATCAGCACGGCGTTGGGGTTCTGCTGCGGCACGTAGAGGACGGGCGCCGCGCTGCTGGACTGGTGGATCCAGACGCGGCCGCCGTCCACGGTGGCGCGGGAGATCGCCGTCCAGCTCAGCGAGACCCGGTTGCCGCGCACGCCGCCGGGGTGGACGGTCAGCCCCTGCGCGACGTCGATCGACTCGCCGGCCTGGACGCGTCCGGCCAGCTCGGCGACCAGCCGCTGCTCGGCCTGGACCTGGCACAGCTCGATCAGCCGCCCCCAGATCCGCTCCGGCTCGCCCTCGGGGCCGAGCGGACGGCCGGGCATGGCGTCCGGCTCGATGACGACCTCGACGCGCGGCCCGCCGTGGAACGGGAAACGGCCCGCTTGGAACACCCATTGGGTGGTCGCCCCGTGGCCGAAACCGGACGGGACCTCCGCCGCCCAGTAGGCGACCCACTCGACCCGGGGCCATCCGAGCACGGCCGTCCCGTAGGAGACGAGCTCGTCGTCGGCGTGCAGGCGCAGACCGCGGACGTTCACGTCCACGGCCTGGACGGCGGGCTGCCGGCCCCAGTCGTTGCGTTGCCCTAACGGCGCGCTGTAGTACGGCTCCCGGTCGCGCCGCTCCTCCCGCCGCCGGGGCCGCTCCTCCCGCCGCGCGCGGGGCGGTCCGGGCGGCTCGGGGTTGAGGCGCTCGGTCCAGACCTGGCCGTCCCACCAGCGCAGGCTGCCGGTTCCGTAGGGGTCGGGATACCAGCCCGGTTGCGACAAGGCAGCCTCCGCTTCGCGAATGGGGTGCCGGACACCCGCCTCCCCGACCGGCCAACGCATCGTATCGAGCCGAGCCCCCGGCGCAGAGTGCGCGGCCACTCCGCGCCACTTGCTCCCCCGGGTGGGACGATGAGCGGTATGGCGAACGCTCCCTTCGTAACCCCCGGGTCGGGATGGCCGGGCGACCCGGCGACGCCCGACACGCCAGTGGCGCACGACGCCGCCGAGGTGATCGAGCTGGCCGCGAAGTCACCCGGTCTGGACGATTTGTGCGCCCGGCAGTCGGTGTGCCGGGCCTGCGACCGGCTCGTGGAGTGGCGCGAGCGGGTCGCGGTCGAGCGGCGCAGGGCGTTCGCGGACGAGGAGTACTGGGGGCGGCCGATCCCCGGGTGGGGCGCCGCCGAGCCCCGGGTCATGATCGTGGGCCTGGCGCCCGCCGCGCACGGCGGGAACCGCACGGGACGGATCTTCACCGGCGACCGGTCCGGCGACTGGCTGTTCGCCTCGCTGCACCGGGTGGGGCTCGCGGCCCTGCCGACCAGCGTCCACGCGGCGGACGGGCAGCGGCTGATCGACACGAGGGTGGCGGCGGCGGTCCGCTGCGCGCCGCCCGACAACAAGCCGACCCCGCTGGAGCGGACGACGTGCCTGCCGTGGCTGGCCCGCGAGGTCGCCGAGGTCGCGCCGAGCGTGCGGTGCGTGGTCTGCCTGGGCGGGTTCGCGTGGCAGGCGGTGTGGCCGGCGCTCCGGCAGGCGGGATACGGGCTGCCCCGGCCGCGTCCGAAGTTCGGGCACGGCGCGGAGGTCGAGCTGGCGCCGCCGTCCTCGGTGCCCCGCCGGGAGCCCGTCCTGCTGCTGGGCTGCTACCACCCGAGCCAGCAGAACACCTTCACCGGACGGGTCACCGAGGACATGCTGGACGCCGTCCTCACCCGCGCCCGCGACTACTCGTAGCGTTCCAGCGTGCTACGGGTGCGTGAGGGTGAGCGGCGTCAGGTGGATGCGCCCGTGCTGGCAGACGGCGCCGTAGTTCCACGGCGCGACCAGCCGCGTGGTCTCGTTCGGCGGGATCACGCTCAACGAGGTCGGGACGGGCTCGCACGGGTCGCCGGTCTCGTCGTCGGCCGGGACCGCGGCCCAGTGCAGCACCTCGTACGCCTTGTGCCCGGCCGGGATCGTGATCGTGTGGGCCTTCCCGTCACGGATGGTCGTGGTGGGGATGGCGCCCTCCGCGTCCGCCTGGTCGAGGCCCGACCAGCCGCCGGTGGTACAGGCGCTCTTCGAGACGTTGGTGAGGGTGAGCGTGAGGTAGCGCTGCCCCGCGCCGGCGTCGAAGTCGGACAACGACGCCTTGAGCTTGGACGTGGTGCAGTGCGGCGTGGCGCGTCCGGCGGCCTTGCCGGTGGCGGCCTGGTCCGCGTTGGCCGCCGCCGCGAAACCGGTCAGCGCGGTCGCGGTGACGGCGGTGGCGGCGATCGTGCCCCAGATGATGCGCTTCATTGTGCATCTCCCCAATCAGGTGACGTCCCCCAGAACGGGTGACGGCGGGGCAGGGCCTGGGCCAAGCGGCCGGAGCCGGGCGGGCCGACCCCTGAACGGCCCGCCCGGTCCGGCCGCTTGACGCCCCCGTTGGGCCCCGGCCCCACCGTCGATCTCTTCTGGCGGTTCATCGGGTGAGATGTTGATATATCGGCAAAAGTTCGGCGCGGATGGTCATGAAACTCCGCCCGGACGGGAGGGCTCCCGCGCCCGCTGAGGTGCGCGGCAGGGTGATCCGCGCGGTATGGGGGTACCGGTCCCGGTATGCCTTCCGAGCACAGCACGGCACGCGTCCAGCACATCGTGATCATCGGCGGCGGCTACGTCGGTATGTACACGGCCCTGCGCCTCCAGAAGAAGCTGCGCGGGCGGCTGCGCCGCGGCGAGGTCGCGGTGACCGTGATCGACCCGCAGTCCTATATGACCTACCAGCCGTTCCTGCCGGAGGCCGCCGCCGGGAACCTGGAGCCGAGGCACGTCGTGGTGCCGCTGCGGAAGGTCCTGCGCCGCTGCCGGATCGTCAACGGGTTCGCGACGCGGATCGAGCACGCGACGCGGACGGTGACCGTCCGCCCGGCGGGCGCGGACGCCACCGGCGCGCCCGACCAGGAGATCGGCTACGACGCGCTGGTGGTGGCGCTCGGCTCGGTGTCGCGGACGCTGCCGATCCCCGGCCTCGCCGACTGCGGGATCGGCTTCAAGACGGTCGAGGAGGCGATCTTCCTGCGCAACCACGTCCTGCACCAGCTCGACATCGCCGCGTCCAACCCCGCCGACGAGGAGGTCCGGCGGCGGGCGCTGACGTTCGTGTTCGTCGGCGCCGGGTTCGCGGGCATCGAGGCGCTGGCGGAGCTGGAGGACATGGCGCGGGACGCCTGCCGCTGGTACCCGACGATCGACGCGTCCGAGATGCGCTGGATGATGATCGAGGCCACCGACCGCATCCTGCCCGAGGTCGGGCCCGAGATGGGCCGCTGGACGGCCGAGGCGCTGCGCCGCCGCGGCATCGAGGTCAGGCTGGAGACGCTGCTCAAGTCCGCGGAGGGCCGGCACATCGTGTTGAGCGACGGCGAGGAGTTCGACGCCGGGACCCTCGTCTGGACGGCCGGGGTGAAGCCGCACCCGGTCGTCGGCGACAGCGACCTCCCGCTGGACGACAAGGGCCGGATCAAGGCGACGCCCGAGCTGACCGTCGAGGGGCTGGAGTACGTCTACGCGGCGGGCGACAACGCCGCCGTCCCCGACCTGACCGACACCGGCGACTTCACCGCGCCCAACGCCCAGCACGCGGTCAGGCAGGCCAAGCGGCTCGGCGACAACATCGCGGCGGACGTGTGCGGCAAGCCGCGCAAGCCCTACCGGCACGCCTACGTCGGCTCGGTGGCCGGTCTCGGCCTGCACAAGGGTGTGGCGAACGTCTACGGCGTGAAACTCCGTGGGATTCTCGCCTGGCTCATGCACCGCACATACCATCTGTCTCGTATGCCGACCGTGAACCGCAAGTTCCGGATCACCGCCGACTGGACGCTCGCCCTGTTCTTCCGGCGCGAGATCGTCTCGCTGGGCGAGCTGGAACGGCCCCGCCAGGAGTTCGAACTGGCGGCCGGGAGGCGCACCGACACCTAGCTCATGCCCCCGAGGAGGCGTTCCCGAGGATGAAGGACGGAGTCGCCTCCAGGTTGGCGCCGCTGCTCACCAAGATCATGCTCGGTGAGGGCCGCGAGGCCGAGCACGAGCTGCCGATCCGGGTGCGGGCGTGGGACGGCAGCACCGCCGGGCCGTCCGGTGCGCCCACGTTCGTGATCCGGCACCGCCGGGCGCTGCGCAGGCTGCTGTGGAAGCCGGGGGAGATGGGCCTCGTCCGCGCCTACGTCGCCGGTGAGCTGGACATCGAGGGCGACGTGTTCGCCGCGCTCGACGCCGTCCAGCAGGTGATGCGCAGCGGCGACCAGCCGATCAGGCTGAGCGGGGACGACAAGCGCGACATCGTCCGGACGGCGGTGACGCTCGGCGCCGTCGGCCCCGAGCCGAAGCCGCCGCCCGAGGAGTTCACCTCCGGTCGAGGCCCCGGCCCGCTGACCGAGTCGGCGGCGTTCTTCGCCCGGCTGTTCGGGGACGGCCTCGCGCACGGCACCGGGCAGTGGGACCAGGCCGTCGACCTCGACGAGGCCACCCGCGCCGCGCACCGCGCGCTCGCCGAGCGGCTCGGGCTGTTCACCGGCGCCCGCGTCCTGGACCTGAACGGCGGCTGGGGCGCGTTCGCCCGGTACGCGGGCGCCGAGCACGGCGCCCGCGTGGTCGCGCTGACCCGCACCGCCGAGCAGGCCGACCACCTCCGCGCGCTCGCGGCGGAGTCCGGCGCCGACCTCCAGCCGCGCGGCTTCGACCTCACCGAGGCGGGCGACGGCCCCTTCGACGCGATCGTCGGGATCGCGGGCATCGAGGCGTTGGATCGTGACACCGCGCGGCTGCACGAGCTGCTCGCGCCGGGCGGACGGCTCGTCCTCCAGCAGCCCGTCCGCCGCCCCGGCCCGCACCAGATCCGCCGGACGTTCACCACCAGCTACATGTTCCCCGAGGACGGCGAGCTGCGTCCCCTCGGCGCGATCGTCGGCGAGCTGGAGGACGCGGGCCTGGAGGTCCGGGCCGTCGGCGCGCTCCGCGAGCACCACGCGCGGACGCTCCGGGCCTGGGCGGCGAACCTTCAACGTCATTGGACACACTGCGCCGAACTAGCCGGAACCGGCCGCGCCCGGGTCTGGCTGCTCTATCTCGCGGCCTGCGCCCTCGCCAGTGAGAGCGGACGGATCGGTATGCACGAAATATGTGCTATTCGCCGAGATCGCGACGGTCGGGCGGGAACGACCTTGGTGGAAGGGCGCGCCGTAATAAGCCGTTGAACCGTGCCGAATTCCCGTCCGGCCTGGTGCACGCACAAGATCATGCGTTGCATGTCGAGCTGGCCGTTTCCGGCCCGCTGCCGCTCACATGGCCGCTCACCGGCGGGAATGCGCCTGGAGTCGAATTTCGCTCGTCCGGCGCCCCAAGGGCGTCCCGGTATGATTACGCCGCCCCTGTAGCCCAATGGCAGAGGCAGGCTCCCTAAAAGAGCCTATGTGTCGGTTCGAGTCCGACCAGGGGCACCCGACGACCGGCCGGCGGCCCGCCTGGGCGCGCCGGCCGGACTCCTTCCGAACGCTTACCGAACGGCTTTCGAACGGCACACGAAGATCCATTGAGCCGGTCTTTCGGGGGTTCGCCGACACGGTTAGGGGAAGGTTCCGCAACGTACCTGGACGAGCGCCATTCGGTGCTTAGACTGGTGCTCGGGTCGGCCGACATGGAGGCGTCAATGGAGAGCAGGAACCCGGCATTCCGGGGCCGTGCCTTCGAGCAGCGCTCGGGCGCCGCCTACGGAGCGCCCGGCGGTGGAGCGCCCGGTTACGGCGCACCCGCCTACGGCCAGTACGGATACTCCCCGGCACCGCCGCAGGCGCCGCCGGCGGCCACCCGTCCGATGACGATGGACGACGTCGTCGTCCGCGGCTTCTCGACCCTGCTCATGCTGGTGATCACCGCCGCGCTCGCCTGGACGCTGGTGCCCATCCGCCTGGCCACGGCGGTGCTGGCGGTCGCGCTCGTCGCCGAGCTCGGGATCTGGGCGTTCATCACCTTCGGCCGCAAGGCGAACGCGCCGATGGTGCTGGCGTTCGCCGCGGCCTACGGGGTCGCGGTCGGCATCATCAGCCACGTCTACAACGACATCTACCACGGCGTCGTCTTCCAGGCCGTGATCGGCACCGCGCTCGCCTTCGGCGCGACGCTCGCCGTCTACGCGCTGCGGATCGTCCGCGTCACCCCCGGTTTCGCCCGGTTCGTCATCGCGGCGGGCCTCGGCCTGATCGGGCTGATGCTCGTCAACGGGCTCGTGCACCTGTTCGGCGGCGACGGCGGCATCGGCATCCGCGACCCGAGCAGCCCGCTCGCCTACGTCTTCAGCGTCGCCGCGATCCTCGTCGGCTGCTTCTTCCTGCTGCTCGACTTCGACACGATCGAGCAGGGCGTCCGCTCGGGCGCCCCGGAGAAGTTCGCCTGGTACTGCGCGTTCGGGCTGGTGCTCAGCCTCGTGTGGATCTACCTGGAGATGCTCCGGCTGCTGTCCTACTTCACCGGCCGCGACTGACGCCGAGGGCCGGGCGCCGGGCCTGGAGGGCTCAAGACGCCGATCGGCCCCCCGCCGCGTCCAGCGAGGGGCCGATCGTCGTGGGATCTCTGCGCCAGGGTCGCATGCGTCGCGACTGCGGGGATCACCCGTTGGCGGGAACCCACCGGGTCCGTGGGGGCACGCCTCAGTAGTGGCGCGCACGGCGCGTGCGCTCGTGTTCGCGCACCAGCGCGGCGGCGTAGCCGTGGGAGAGGTTGTGCTCCTCGGCCAGCCAGCTACAGCGTTCCTCACAACGGGAGAACGACGGACCGTTCTCGATGGCGGTGAACCACTCGGGGATGTCACGTCCTGTGACTTGCGGAATGCGGGCGATCAACTTGCTGTGCGTCTCCGGCGAGTGGTTCAGTGACAATTGGCACCTCCAGGTCGCGGGGCTCTTCCTGCCGACTCTGCAACAGCGACCGGCATGTGACAACCCCCTAACGGGGACCTATCTATCACGTTACGTAGATCATTCGTAACGGGGACATCCTCCGGTAAAGACGCAGGTGGCCCGCCCGCGGGCCACCGAGCGCCTTGACACGGTCTACGACAGGCGTTCCAGCACCATCGCCATGCCCTGCCCGCCGCCGACGCACATCGTCTCCAGGCCGAACTGCCCGTCGTGGAAACGGAGCCCGTTCAGCAGCGTCGAGGTGATCCGGGCCCCGGTCATCCCGAACGGGTGCCCGACGGCGATCGCACCGCCGTTGACGTTCAGCTTGTCCAGGTCGATCCCGAGCTCCTCCGCCGAGGGCAGCACCTGCGCCGCGAACGCCTCGTTGATCTCGACCAGGTCGATGTCGTCGATGGTCATGCCCGCCTTCGCGAGCGCCTTGCGGGACGCGCCCACCGGCCCGAGCCCCATGATCTCGGGCGAGAGCCCGGTGACGCCGGTGGACACGATCCGCGCCAGCGGCGTGATCCCCAGCTCGGCGGCCTTGACGTCGCTCATGACGATGACGGCGGCGGCACCGTCGTTGAGCGGGCAGCAGTTGCCCGCGGTGACCGTCCCGTCCGGGCGGAACACCGGCTGGAGCGCGGCCACCTTCTCGTAGGTCGTGCCGGGACGCGGGCCGTCGTCCTTGGCGACGACCGTCCCGTCCGGCAGCGTGACCGGGGTGATGTCGCGCTCCCAGAACCCGTTGGCCAGCGCCTTCTCCGCGAGGTTCTGCGAGCGGACGCCGAACTCGTCCTGGGCCTGCCGGGTCACGCCCCGGGACGCGGCCACGTTCTCGGCCGTCTGCCCCATGGCGATGTAGACGTCGGGGACGGCGCCGTCCTCCCGTGGATCGTGCCACACCTCCGCGCCGCCCTCGGCGACCTTGGCGGTGCGGGCCTCGGCGTCCGCGAACACCGGGTTCTTGGTGTCGGGCAGCCCGTCGCTGCTGCCCTTGGCGAACCGGCTGACGGTCTCGACCCCCGCCGACACGATCACGTCGGCCTCCCCGGCCTTGATCGCGTGGAACGCCATCCGGGTCGTCTGCAACGAGGACGAGCAGTACCGCGTGATCGTCGCGCCGGGCACCCGGTCCCAGCCGAGCAGCACCGCCACGACACGTCCCATGTTGTAGCCCTGCTCGCCCCCGGGCAGCCCGCATCCGAGCAGCAGGTCGTCGATCTCGGCCGGGTCGAGCTGCGGCACCTTGGCCATCGCGGCGGTGACCATCTGGGCGGTGAGGTCGTCGGGACGGATCTCCTTCAGCGACCCCTTGAAGGCGCGTCCGATCGGGGAGCGGGCGGTGGCGACGATGACTGCCTCGGGCATGTGCGGGACTCCTGTCTCACGACCGGTCTGCTGGACCTGGGCGGGCGGCCGCGAGGGACGGCGTTACCCGCCGGTCACCAGCAATCTAGCTCCCGTCCCGAACCCGGGTACACGGCGGGTCCCGCCGATTTCCCGGCCGCGCTGTGACGGTGGCCCCATGCGAGCGGGACCCGGGGGGACACAGACTGTGATCACGCACTCGGACAAACCCGCCTTCGCGCGGACGGCGGCGGACCCGGGCGGCGAAGGACGACCGGGGCTCGCCACTGGTGACCGGGCGGGCCCCGGTCCTACTTCCCCGATCACCGGGACCAGCCGGTTCGCGCCTGGTCAGGCGGTGTCCGGTGCGGGAGCCGGGAGGTCGGACGGGGCGGTGCGGCGGCGCAGCAGCCGCGCCCAGCGGCCCCGGGGCCCCCGGTCGTCCCCGGCGACCGACGCGCCGGAGACCTCGGTGCCCGACACCTCGGCGGCCTCGGCGGCGGCCAGGTAGACCGGGAGAACGCCCTGGTCGAGCAGGGTCTCCACGTCCGGTTCGAGGTCGAGCGCGTGCGCCATCGAGGGCAGCAGCGCGGCGGACGCGGCGGCGTAGCCGCGGGCGGAGGGGTGGTAGCGGTCCTCGCTGAACATCGACAGCGGGTCGGCGGCGAACTCGCGGCCGAGCAGGTCGCCGAGGGACACCGAGCGGCCGCCGTGCTCCACGACCGAGATCGTCTGGGCGGCGGCGAGCTGGCGGCTCGCGCGCCGGGCGATCCACTTGAGCGGCTGCATGAGCGGCTTGACCGAGCCGAGGTCGGGGCAGGTGCCGACCACCACCTGGCAGCCGGTCGCGCGGAGCGCCGCGACCGCGTCCGAGAGGTGCCGGACGGACTCGGCGGGCGGCACCCGGTTCGTCACGTCGTTGGCGCCGATCATGACGACGGCCAGGTCGGGCCGGACCTGGGACGCCCGCTCGCACTGCCCCGCCAGCTCCGCCGACCGCGCGCCGGGCCGCGCCACGTTCGTCAGCCGGACGGGCCGTCCCGCGATCGACGACAGCCCCGCCGCCAGCATCGCGGCGGGCGTCTCGTCGGGGGTGTGGACGCCGAGCCCCGCCGCCGTGGAGTCGCCGAGCATCACCAGCGACAGCGGCGGGCCGTCGAGCCCGCCCCCGTACAGGCCGTCGGCCGCGGGCGGCGCGCCGTTCGGCGTCGCCTGGATGATCTTGCGGGCGAGCCGTGCCTCCACGACCACGAGCCCGAACGTGATGCCGCCGAGGGCCGTGATGCCCCCGCCCCCGTAGGCCGCCGCCGCGGCGATGCGGCGCGCGGTGAACGCTCTCAACATTCCGCGCTGACCCTCCGTGATCCGGTTCCTACCCTCGCGCGAGGAGGTTGATGCCCGTGGTGCCCGATCTGGGTTACCGTCGAGAGAGAAGAACGTCTTGTTCCCTATCCTGCCCTCCCATGGTGGACGCGGGCTGAACAGGGACACGACCGCTCAGACCGACCTACTGAACCGACCTACTCGACCGACAAGGACGTCGCGGTGCACGTACACGACTCGCTCGTCGAACTGATGGGCAACACCCCGCTCGTTCGGCTGCGCAAGGTGACCGGCGGGCAGCTCACCGGCGGCCGGGGGCCGCAGGTGCTCGCCAAGGTGGAGTACTTCAACCCCGGGGGGTCGGTGAAGGACCGCATCGCCGTCCGCATGATCGACGCCGCCGAGGAGTCCGGGGCGCTGAAGCCGGGCGGGACGATCGTGGAGCCCACGTCCGGCAACACCGGGGTCGGCCTGGCGATCGTGGCCCAGGAGCGCGGCTACCGGTGCGTCTTCGTCTGCCCCGACAAGGTCGCCAAGGACAAGGTGGACGTCCTGCGCGCGTACGGCGCGGAGGTCGTGGTGTGCCCGACCGCCGTGTCGCCCGAGCACCCCGACTCCTACTACTCGGTGTCGGACCGGCTCGCCGCCGAGATCCCCGGCGCGTGGAAGCCGAACCAGTACACCAACCAGCAGAACCCGGTCTCGCACTACGAGACGACCGGTCCCGAGCTGTGGGAGCAGACCAAGGGCCGCATCACCCACTTCGTCGCGGGCATCGGCACCGGCGGGACGATCACCGGTACCGGCCGGTTCCTCAAGGAGGTCTCCGGCGGGCGCGTCCAGATCATCGGCGCCGACCCGGAGGGCTCGGTCTACTCCGGCGGCAGCGGCCGCCCCTACCTCACCGAGGGCGTCGGCGAGGACATCTGGCCCGAGACCTACGACCGCGACATCTGCGACCAGGTCATCGCCGTCTCCGACAAGGACTCCTTCACGATGACCCGCCGCCTGGCGCGCGAGGAGGCGCTGCTCGTCGGCGGGTCCTGCGGCATGGCGGTCGTCGCCGCCCTGCGCGTCGCCGCCGAGGCCGACCCGGACGCGGTGATCGTCGTCCTGCTCCCCGACGGCGGCCGCGGCTACCTGAGCAAGATCTTCAACGACGAGTGGATGGCCGACTACGGCTTCCTCACCCCCTCCACCGAGGAGGCCAGCGTCGGCGAGGTGCTCACCCGCAAGGGCGGGACGCTGCCGGAGTTCGTCCACGTCCACCCGCACGAGAGCGTCCAGACCGCCATCTCCATCATGCGCGAGTACGAGGTCTCGCAGCTTCCCGTGATGAAGGAGGAGCCGCCGGTCATGGCCGCCGAGGTCGTCGGATCGGTCGTGGAGAGCGATCTGCTCGACATTCTCGTCCGCGAGCACGGCAGCCTGACCGAGGCCGTCGAACTCCACATGTCGGCGCCATTGCCGACGCTGGGTTCGGGCGAGCCGGTGAGCAAGGCGGTGGGCGTTCTGGAAAAGGCCGGGGCCGCCGTTGTGCTCGTGGACGGAAAGCCCAAGGGACTGGTCACCCGGCAGGACCTCCTCGCTTTCCTGGCCGCCGGGAGCCACTGACCGACCTGCCGGAACGTCAGTGGATTTTGAACAGCTGGCGTTCCACGTCGTCCAATGCGAGGCGCGCGGCGCCGAGGGCCACGGCTCGGTCGCCGAGTTCGGAGAGCGCCAATGCCGGGCGGACGAGAGTTCGCCCGTGCAAATGGCGTTCCAGCGCTTCGAGAAGCGGCGGTCCGGCGCGGACGACGCCGCCGCCGATGACGACGAGGTCCGGGTCGAGGATCAGCGTCAGCGGCGCCAGTCCCTGGACGAACCGGGCCGCGATCGTGTCGAGGACCTCCAGCGCGGCCGGGTCGCCGGCGCGGGCGGCGGTCAGCGTCGCGATGCCCGGGTCGTCCGGGGACGCGGTGTCGTGGGCGAGTTCGGCGATCGCGGTGGTGCCGACGCGGCGCTCGAACGGGCCGAGGCTCGCCGTCCCGATCGGCGGGCCCTGACGTTCCGGGAGGAAGCCGACCTCGCCGGCGGCGCCGTGCGCGCCGCGTAGCAGGCGGTCGCCGACGAGGATGCCCGCGCCGACGCGGCTGCCCCACTGCACCGTGACCAGGATGTCGGCGTCGCGGCCGTGCCCGTGCCAGCGCTCGGCGAGCACGGCCAGGTTGACGTCGTTCTCCACCACGACCGGGCAGCCGAAGAGCGGGCGGAGCCGGTCGGCGAGGTCGAGGGACGTCCAGTCCGGCATGTCGGGCGCCTTGACGACGACGCCGTGCTCGGCCTCGACGATGCCGGGCGTCCCGGCGACGACCGCGCGGACCGTCTCGTGCGGGACGCCGCCGCGCGCGAGCGTGTCCCGCACCTGCGCGCGGACGTGGGCGAGCATCTCCTCGCGCCGGCGCAGGCGGCTGCTGTCGCCGCGGTCCTCGGCCACGATGCGGCCGGACAGGTCCGCGACCACGACGAGCGTGCGGTGCGGGCCGATGTCGATGCCGACGACGTGCGCGGCCTCCGGGCGCAGCCGGACGAGCCGGGCCGGGCGGCCGGGGGAGCGGCGCCCGGCCTGGTCGGCCTCGATGTACTCGACCAGGCCCGCGTCGGCGAGCGAGGAGACGACCTGCGCGATCGTCTGCCTGGACAGCTCGGTCCGGTCGCTGAGCTGGCCGAGCCGCAGCGGCCCGGCCTCGTGCAGCCGCGCCAGCACGGTCCGCTCGTTGATCCGCCGCAGCAGCGCCGGCCGGCCCCCGCCGTCGATCATTTCCCCGTCCCCCTCTTGACCTGGGCCGCACGATCCCACAATATTGCAACGTTCTTAACCGAATTACGCCGGCAGGTGAGACATCTCGGGGGCCTCAACGGCACAAGGTGGGTGGGAGCATGAACGCAGGGCACGACCGCCGACGCTTTCTGATCGGCGCGGCCACCGTCGGGGCCGGGTACACGGCCGTCTCCGTGGCCGGGTCCCCGGCCGAGGCCGCGACCTCGGCGGGCCACGGGCACGGCGACGCCGCGACCCGGGTCTTCGTCAACAATGTGGGGTACGACCCCGGCGCCCCCAAGCGCGCCGTGGTCACGGCGCGCCACTCGCCGGGTCGCTACAGTCTCATTGACGTCGCGACAGGGACCACCGTCCACAGCGGGCGGCTGAGCGATGCGGGAACGGTCGCCGACTGGGACGGCCGCCGCTACTGGACCGCCGACTTCTCGCAGGTGAAGCGGCCCGGCGACTACTACATCGCGGTCGGCTCGGCCCGGTCCGCACAGTTCAAGATCGAGGCGACGGTCCTTGAGCGCTACACGCTCTCGCACGTCGTCCGCCATTTCAAGGGCTGGCGGTGCTCCGGCCAGTTCGACAAGTTCGACCACCATCTGCCGCTCGGAAACACCGGGAAGACGTTCGACGCGCACGGCGGATGGTACGACGCGACCGGCGATTTCGGCAAACACTTCACGCAATTGTCGGCGCTGTCCTATTTCAACACACTCCAGATTCCGCTGACCGCTTGGTCGCATCTGGTCTCGTACCGCGAGCTGACCGCGCGCAAGGACGAGAACTTCACGCAGCTTCGCACGTGGATGCAGGACGAGGGCCTCTACGGCGCGGACTATATCCGCCGCGTCCACGTCCAGGGCGAGTCCTTCTACAGTTCCGTCGGCCAACCCGGCCCGCCGAAGGACCCGGTGAAGCGCACGCTCGGCACCGCCCAGGTCAACTACCGCGAGGGCGGCGGCATGGCGATCGCCGCGCTGGCCATCGCGAGCACCCACGACGTCTCCGGCGACTACGAAAGCGCCGAGTATCTGGCGGCGGCCAAGGACGCCTTCACCTATCTGGAGGCCAACAACGTCCGCCTGACCAACGACGGCAAAGAGAATATCCAGGACGACTACAACGCCGTCCTCGCCGCCGTCGAACTGTACCGCGCGACCAAGGACGGCTCCTACAAGGAGGCCGCCGACAAGCGCGCCGCGAACCTCGCGGCACGCCTGGTGAGCTGGCGCGGCTACCGCGACTACTGGCGCGCCGACGACAAGGACCGCCCGTACTTCCACCCGTCCGACGCGGGCCTCCCGGTCGTCGCGCTGCTCACCTACGCCGAAATCGCGGACGGCGACACGAAGCAGAAGGCACTGGACGCGGTGCGCCGGTCGATGAAATTCGAACTGGCGGTGACCCAGGAGGTGCGCAACCCGTTCGGGTACGCGCGCCAACTCGTCCAGGACGCGAACCAGGTCCGCGCCAGCCAGTTCTTCTTCCCGCACAACGTGACACCGCGCACCAAGGACCAGTGGTGGCAGGGCGAGAACGCGCGCATCGCGTCCCTCGCCACCGCCGCCCGCCTGGCCGCCCGCCAGTTCGCAAGCGACCGAGCGTTCGCGGAGAAACTGCGCTCCTACGCCGCGGACCAGCTCAACTGGATCCTCGGCACCAACCCCTATGACGTCTGCATGCTGGACGGCTCGGGCCGCAACAACCCGCAGTACCTCTGGCTCGGGTCGTGGCAGTTCCTCCAGACCGCCGGCGGCATCGTCAACGGCATCACCGGAAAGAACGAGAACGGCAGCGGCATCCTCTGGGACGCCGGCTACGCCCAGACCGGCAAGGACGACGACTGGCGCTGGGGCGAGCAGTGGCTGCCCCACACCAGCTGGTACATGAACGCCATCGCGATCGGCTGACCCGCGCGGGCCGGGCGGGCCGTCCCCCGCCCGGCCCGCGCTCCTCGTGGAAACGGGAAACCCCCCGGCGGTGCCGGGGGGTTTCCTTTTTCTGTGGGTGTCGGGTTGTGGGGCCCGGTCTGTGGGCGGCATTTCTGACCGGGTCCCACAACCCGACGTCTGTGGGTTTCCTCTTACTGGTGGTAGCCCGACGGCGCGTAGTACTGCTGCGCCGGGTCCTGCGGGTTCTGGCGGTTCTTCTTCGGCTCGTCGCCGTGGCCCGGCCACCAGGCCCTGTGGCCCAACAGGGCCGTGATGCCCGGCACCAGGAAGGTGGACATCACGAAGGCCGACAGGGCGATGCCGATCGCGACCGAGAAGCCCATCTGCTTGAGCATCGAGACCGGCGCCAGCATCATGACCGAGAACGTTCCCGCGAGGATGAGTCCCGCCGCGGCGACCGTCGGGCCGCCGTGCTGGACGGCGAGGGCGGCGGCCTGGCG
The DNA here is from genome assembly GCF_022751215.1 of Actinomadura terrae. Lineage (GTDB taxonomy): Bacteria > Actinomycetota > Actinomycetes > Streptosporangiales > Streptosporangiaceae > Spirillospora > Spirillospora terrae. The sequence goes on from NZ_JAICDG010000001.1 coordinate 467,861, forward strand.
CGGCTCGTGGCCCTCCTTGGCCTCCTCGCGGAGGCGGGCGGTCATGAGGATGTTGTAGTCGGTTCCGATGGCGAGGACGAACAGGTAGAGCACGATCGGCAGCTGGAAGGTGACGCCGGGCTCGCCCTGGATCCCCTGGAAGACGTACACCGCGGAGCCGAGCGTGGCGGCGAAGCCCAGCAGCACCGACACGACCAGGTAGAGCGGTGCGACCACCGACCGCAGCAGCAGCGCCAGGATCAGCGCGATCAGTACCGCCGCCACCGGCAGGATGACCGACAGGTCGCGGTTGTTGACCGTGTTGATGTCGGCGAAGATCGCCGTCTGGCCGCCGACGTAGGCACGGGTGCCCTCCGGTGCCGCCTTGTGCACCGCCGGGGCCAGGTCGTTCTTGACCAGGCTGATCGACTTGTTGGAGACCGGGTTGGTCTTCAGGACGAGGTCGACGCGGGCGACGGAGCCGTCACTGCCCATCACCGGTTGCTGGACCTGTCCGACGCCGGGCGCGCTCTTGGCGGTCTGGCTGAAGGACGCGATCTGCTGCTTGGTGACCTTGCCGCTGTCGGCCTTGAGGAAGACCTGGACGGGGGTGGTCAGACCGGGCGGGAAGCCCTTCTCCATGTCCTTGGTGGCCTGGGCCGACTCGGTGTCCTGCGGGAAGCCCGCGGCGAAGTCGTAGTCGGCCTTGAAGCCGAGGGCTCCGGCGGCGAGGCCGGCCATCACCAGGCCGGCGAGCAGCGCGGCGATGGCGGGACGGCGGCCGACGCCGCGTCCGATGGCGGCCGAGACGGTGCCCTTCGGCTCCTTCTTCCACGCCTTGGACGGCCAGAAGACCGCGGTGCCGAGCAGCGACACGATCGCCGGGAACAGGGTCAGCGACGTGATGCCCATCACGACGACCGCGATGGCGAGGGCCGGGCCCCAGGCGCTGAACACGCCGAAGGTCGCGAGCAGCAGGACCAGGAACGTCACGGCGATCGCGGCGGCGGCCGAGGAGATGACCTCGCCGACGCGCTCCACCGCGGTGATCATCGCGGTCTTCTTGTCGTCCCCGGCCCGCAGCCGTTCGCGGAAGCGGAACATCAGGAACAGGTAGTAGTCCGCGCCGATGCCGAACAGGACGATCAGGATGATCGTGTTGAGGCTCTGGTCACCGGAGAAGTTGAACAGGTGCGAGGCGACGCCGATCAGGCCCATCGAGACCTGCATCGTCACCATGATCACGATGATCGGCAGGATCGCCGCGATCGGGGCCCGGAAGATCAGCAGGATCAGTCCGATGATCAGGACGAAGGTCGCGATGCCGACGATCTCGAAGGACTTGTTGAAGGAGTCCTCGTTGTCGACGAACCCGGCGACGTCGCCGCCGACCTTGTAGTCGAGCCCGCTGCCGTTCAGCAGGGTCGGCAGGTCCTTGCGGATCTGCTTGACCGCGTCACCCTGCTTCTCCTGGTCGTCCTGGGAGGTGCCCTTCATCGGCACCATGACCACCTGGACGGCCTTGTTGGGGGCGACGGCCTCCGGCCCGGTGGCGAAGTTCTGGACGGTCGGCGGCTTCTTCGCGTTCAGCGACTTGGCCGCCTGGTCGACCTTGGCGGTGTCGGTCGCGGTCAGCGGTTTGCCGTCCGAGCGCTTGATGACGATCAGCGAGGAGGTGTCCTCCTGCTGGGGGAACGCCTTCTCGGCGATCTTGATCGCCTGGACCGACTCGTACTTCGAGGGCAGGAAGTCGCCCTGGTCGGACTCGGTGGTCAGCTTGGGGGAGAACACGATGACGACCGCGGCTACGACGAGCCAGGTCACGATCGTCCACACAGGGTGTCTCACGACGAAGCGCGCGAGCCGAGCGAACATGGGTCTTCCTTCAATCAAGGGTTCGTTGGGATACGTGTAAAACGGTAGAGACCGGACGGCGGTTTGTGGTCAACCCCCGAGCCGAATTAGGGGGTGATACCTGCGGGGGAGTTCCTCCTCCTCCAGGAGGGTCGGCGGGTGGATAGCCTCGTTCCCATGGACAACGAGGTGCACCGGGGTTTCGAGACCCTGGCCATCCACGCGGGGCAGGAGCCGGACCCCACCACGGGGGCGGTCGTGCCACCGATCTACCAGGTCTCAACATACAAGCAGGACGGCATAGGCGGCCTGCGCGGGGGTTACGAGTACTCCCGCTCGGCCAATCCCACCCGCACCGCTCTGGAGGTGTGTCTCGCCGAGATCGAGGCGGGGACGCGGGGGCTGGCGTTCGCCTCGGGGCTCGCGGGCGAGGACGCCCTGATCCGCGCGGTCTGCAAACCGGGCGACCACGTGATCATCCCGAACGACGCCTACGGCGGCACCTACCGGCTGTTCGCCAAGGTCGCCGAGCCGTGGGGGGTGGAGTTCGACCCGGTGCCGCTGCTGGACGTGGCGGCCGTCGCCGCGGCGGTCCGTCCCGAAACGAAGATCGTCTGGGTGGAGACGCCGACCAACCCGCTGCTCGCCATCGCCGACATCCGGGCGCTGGCGCAGATCGCGCACGACGCGGGCGCGCTGCTGGTGGTCGACAACACCTTCGCCTCGCCCTACCTCCAGCGGCCCCTGGAACTCGGCGCGGACGTGGTCGTCCACTCCACCACCAAGTACATCGGCGGGCACTCCGACGTCATCGGCGGCGCGCTCGTCGTCGCGGACGAGGCGCTCGGCGAGCAGCTGGCGTACCACCAGAACGCCATGGGCGCCGTCGCGGGCCCGTTCGACGCCTGGCTGACGCTGCGGGGGATCAAGACCCTCGGCGTCCGGATGGACCGGCACTGCGCCAACGCCGAGCGGATGGTGGAGATGCTCACCCGGCACCCCGCCGTCCGGGAGGTGCTGTATCCGGGGCTGCCCGGCCACCCGGGCCACGACGTCGCCGCGAAGCAGATGCGGGCCTTCGGGGGCATGGTGTCGTTCCGGATGGAGTCGGAGGAGGCGGCCGTCCGGGTCTGCGAGCGGACCAAGCTCTTCACGCTCGGCGAGTCCCTCGGGGGCGTGGAGTCGCTGATCGAGCACCCGGGGCGGATGACGCACGCGTCGGTGGCCGGGTCGCCGCTGGAGGTGCCCGCCGACCTCGTCCGGCTGTCGGTCGGGATCGAGGACGCCGACGACCTCCTGCGTGATCTCCGGCAGGCCCTGGACTGAGGGTGGAACGCTCCCTGACCTGAGGCGATGCGCGGGCGGCCGGTGTTTCGGTACCGGCCGCCCGGGCACATCTCGGCAGGGCGAACCGGGGCCGAACCGGGCGTGGTTCCCGCCACGGGGTTGATCAAACATCTATGATGTCCGCGCCAGGTTCCGCCACGAAAGGGCCCGGGGTGCGCAAAGTACTGGTCTGTGGTGCGGCGTTCGCCGCGACGTGTCTGTCCGCGCTGGCCGTCCCGGCGGGCGCCGGCGCCGCCATGCCGCTGGGCGCCGCCATACCGCTCCGCGAACCGGCGCCGCCCTCGGCCCCGACGATCGTGCCGACCGAGGAGACCGGGACGGGCGCCCCGTCCGGCAGCCCCGAGACCGGCGAGACCGCCCCGCCCGGCGAGTCCCCGACCCGCGAGGCGCCGACCCTAGAGTCCCCGGACGCGCCGCCCCAGGGCGGGACGTCCGGCGGCCCCGGGACGACCGACGGCGTCGTCTCCGGCCAGGCCGTGATGGTGACGCCCGCGCTGCCGAAGTCCAAGACCTACGCCTACGGCAAGGCGTCCCGGCAGCGGATCGACGCGTACTGGCGCCCGGCGCCCAAGGCCGCGCCGCGGCCGGCCGTACTGATGATCCACGGCGGCTACTGGCTGGGCGGCGACAAGCGGAGCTGGAAGTACTTCGCACGGCGGCTGACCGCCGACGGCTACGTCGTGCTCGCCCCGAACTACCGGCTCGCGCCGAAGGCCGTGTGGCCCGCGCAGCGCGACGACGCGATGTCCGCGCTGGGCTTCATGAAGAAGCACGCGAAGCTCTGGAACCTCGACCCGAACCGGATCATCGTGATCGGCTCGTCATCGGGCGGGATGCTCGCGACCCAGCTCGGCACCTACGGCACCGGGACGCAGCAGGTGCGGGGCGTGGTCGCGCTGTCGCCGCCGAACAACCCGTTCCTGGCCTTCACCGACGGCGCCAAGCCCGGCGCGCCCGCCGCCGAGCGGACGCTGCGCCGCGCCGTGATCGCCCTCGTCCACTGCACCCCGGGCGAGACCGCGGACGCCGCCTGCTGGAAGCGGGTCGACGACGCCAGCTCGGCCTCGCACGTCTCGCCCGGCGACGCCCCGATGCTGCTCATGCACTCCACCGGCGACTTCGTCCCGGCGACGCACAGCACGGGCCTGGCGACCGCGCTGCGCGCCGCGGGCGTCGAGGCGACGGTGAAGGTCCTCCCGGGCGAGATGCACGCCTCCGGGCTGCTGGAGGACGAGCACACCTACCCGCAGATCCTGGCCTGGCTCCGCAACCACTCCGGCTGACGAGCGGGCCCGGAGAGGGCGCTCAGCCGTTCCAGACCATCAGGACGAGGATCACCAGCCAGATCAGCGCGATCACGCCGCCGATCGCGGCGATCCGGCCGCGCTCCACCTGCGCGACCTCCCCGCGCGCGGCGGCCGGCCGCTCCGCGCCGCCCTCCGCGCCCTTCGCCTCGGCCTCGGCCGTCCCCGCCGGGACGGCGGCCTCGACGGCCGCGGCCAGCAGGTGGACGGCCTTGCGCTGGTCGCGTTCCACGAGCAGCAGCAGCACCAGCGCCACGACGAACAGCGTGATCGAGGCCGACAGCCAGCCGTGCGCGAAGTCGCCCTTGGCGAGCGCCATCCCGAACAGGAAGATCCCCAGCGTGAGGATGCCGTAGATCTGGGTGGTGCGGTGCAGGTGGCGCAGCACGTCCAGGTTCCGGGAGCGGATGAAGCGCGGGGTGGACATGATCGCCGCGGTCAGCGGGCCCAGCGTGAAGATCGCGAAACCGATGTGCAGGAACAGCAGCAGGCGGTCGGAAGTCGACATGAGCCCGACACTAGTCCGCTTGCGAGCCGCGGTGCGGGGAGCGCGCGGCGGTTGTTTGGCCAGACTTTGCATCCCTCGGCGGCGCCCCATTGCCCACCGGGGGCGGCGTGCTCCGCCGTTTCAGCGGCGGCCGCGCCGAACCCGCAGGTAGTCGCTGACGACGTACTCGCCGAGCCGCTCCGCGTCGGGCGCGAACACCCGCCCGCCGTTGCGGTGCGCGACCTCCTCGACGAACGACACGAGCCGCCGGTCCTCGGCGAGCATGAAGAAGTTCATGCAGGCGCCGCGGCGCGTCATCTTGTCGACCTCGGCGAGCGTGAGCACCAGCGTGTCGGCGGACGGCGGGTAGTCGAACAGCGAGCGCCCGTCCGGGCGCAGGTGCGCGGTCGGCTCGCCGTCGGTGACCACGAGGACGATCGGCTCGAAGTCGGGATGGCGGTCCAGATGCCGTCCGGCGATCATCAGGGCGTGGTGCAGGTTGGTGCCCTGGACCATGTCCCAGTCGAGGCCCGCCATCTCCGTCGGGTGCAGCACCCGGGCGTAGTTGGAGAACCCGATGATCTGGATCGCGTCCTGCGGGAACTTGCTGGTCACCAGCGTGTGCAGGGCGAGCGTCGTCTGCTTGGCCGCCGCCCACGTCCCGCGCAGCACCATCGAGTACGACAGGTCGACCAGCAGGCAGACGGCCGCGCCGGTGCGGCGCTCGGTCTCGTGCACCTCGAAGTCGTCCACGCCGAGCCTGACGCCGCCCGGACGCGCCGGGGCGTGCCCGTTCCCGTTCGCGGTCACCGCGGTAGCTGGCGGCGCCCCTGTGACGAGGCCGCCCGTCGCGCCGTCCATGGCGCTGCGGCGGATCGCGTTGCTCACCGTCCGGACGACGTCCAGGGGCTGCTCGTCGCCGAACCGCCACTCGCGGCTCGCGCCGGTCAGCTCGCCCGCCTGGCCCGCGTCGCGCTGGTCGTGGTCGCCCGTGCGGCCGGTGGTGAGCTGGGAGAACACCCGGCGCAGCGCGGTCTCGCCGAGCCGCCGCACCGCCTTCGGCGTCAGCTCCAGCTCGCCCTTGCGGCGCCGCAGGTAGCCCTGCCGCTCCAGCTCCTTCTCGATGCGGCGCAGCGCGTCGAGGTCGTCCACCGCCTGGCGGCCGAGGGCCCGGCGGATCGCCTCCTCGTCGACGTCGTCCAGCCGCGCGCCGGGGTAGTCCTGCCCGAGGGCCGACTCCAGCTCGGCGAGGTCGGCCAGCTCGGCCAGCGCGGTGGTCGCGTCGCCCATGCCGAGCGGGTCCTGCCCGGTCATCTGCTCGGGCTCGCCCCAGCCGAGGTCGGGACGCCGCGCCCGCAGTGCGTCGCCGAGCCGCGTCATCTCCATCGCGAGGCCCGCGTCCTGCATGGCCTGCTCCATGAGCCCGGCCAGCTCGGCGCGCTGCTCGGGGCTGAGCGAGGCGAGCAGCCGGTCCATCGCGGCGGCGCGGCGGGCGAGCGCGTCGACCAGTTCCTCCAGGTTCTGGGGATCGTCGGGGAACATGTCCCCGTATTGACCCATGAACCGGTCGAAGTCGTCCTGGGTGTGCTCGCCGCGCGCGTCACGTTCCAGCATCTCGTTCAGCGCGGCCATCATGTCCTTGACGCGCTGCATCGCGGCCGGGTCCTGGCTCTCCAGGGCCTGCTTCATGCCCTGGAACTGCGCGTCCAGCACCTCGCGCCGCAGCAGGTCCTTGAGCTGCTCGAAGGTCGCGCGGGCCGCGTCCGAGCGCCACTGGTAGTCCGACAGCCGCCGGATCGCCTGCGAGGTGTCGGCGGGCAGCGCGTCCAGCTCCGCCTCGCGCAGCCGCGCCTCGTCGCCCGGATCGGGGAACAGCTCCGCCCGCTCCTGCCCGATCGCGGTGTCCAGCAGCGCGCGCGCCTGTTCGAGCGTGCCGTCGAGGCGTCCCCGGTCGCGCAGCGCGCGGCGCCGGTCCCGGACCTCCCGCAGCAGGTCGTCCAGGCCCCGGCGGCCCTGCGCGCCGGGCAGCCCGCGCCGCAGCAGCTCCCGCAGCGCGTCGCCCGGGCGGGTGCCGTCCAGCACCGCGTCGCCCATGGCGTCCAGGGCATCGCGGACGTCGTAGGGCGGCGCCAGCGGGTCGGGCCCGTCCTCGTACGCGCCGTAGCGGTAACGGCTCATCGGCTCTCCTTGCCCGTGGCGGCCCTAGTGCCCTGCCCGTGGCGGGCCCTAGGTGCGATACGTGGCCGTTCCGTCGGACCGTCCGTCGGAGACGTCCTTGGAGAGGCGCCGGGTCAGGAACAGACCCTCCAGCGCGAACTCCAGCGCGGCGGCGGCCTGCCCGGGGGACTCCCCGCTCATGCCCAGCCGCTCCATGATCTTGGCGAGCCCGGGGACCTGGCCGATCCGGCGCAGCAGCTCCGCCGCCGCGACCAGCTCGCCCGACTCCACCCGCTCGCCCGAGTCGAACTTGTCGAGCAGCCCGGTCAGGTCGGCGGCGCCGAGCGTGCGCCGGTAGGTCTCGGCGACGGCGCGGCGCAGCAGGTGCTCCAGCACCTCCTGCTCGCGGCCCTCCTCGCTGACCTCGAACTCCACCTTGCCCATCAGCGACGGGACGATCGCCGCGAGGTCGCAGACCCGCGCGACCGCGCGCTCCTCGCCGGTCAGCGCCGCGCGCCGGACCGCGCCCGCCGCCACCGTCTCGGCGCCCGCGAGCGCGAACCGCGCGGACACGCCGGAGCGGCCGTCCACCGCCGTGGACTCCCGGACGAGCCGGGTGAACCGGCCGATCACCTCGACCAGGTGGCCGGGCACCTCGGCGGGCAGGCCCGCGAGGTCGGCGAAGTCGGCCTCCTGGCGGATCAGCTCCAGCTCGGCGTCGAGCGCGAGCGGGTAGTGCGTGCGGATCTCGGCGCCGAAGCGGTCCTTCAGCGGCGTGATGATCCGGCCCCGGTTGGTGTAGTCCTCGGGGTTGGCGGACGCGACGAGCAGCACGTCCAGCGGCAGCCGCAGCGCGTAGCCGCGGACCTGCACGTCGCGCTCCTCCAGCACGTTCAGCAGCGCGACCTGGATGCGCTCGGCGAGGTCGGGCAGCTCGTTGATGGAGAAGATGCCCCGGTTCGTCCGCGGCACGAGCCCGAAGTGGACGGTCTCGGGGTCGCCGAGCGTGCGGCCCTCGGCCACCTTGATCGGGTCGACGTCGCCGATGAGGTCGCCGACACTGGTGTCGGGCGTCGCGAGCTTCTCCCCGTACCGCTCGTCCCGGTGCTTCCAGGAGACGGGCAGGTCGTCGCCGTGCTCGGCAGCGAGCCGGCGGCAGCGCACGCACACCGGCTCGTAGGGGTGGTCGTTGATCTCGCAACCGGTGACGACCGGGGTCCACTCGTCCAGCAGCCCGTTCAGCGTGCGGATCAGCCGCGTCTTGCCCTGGCCGCGCTCGCCCAGCAGCACGAGGTCGTGCCCGGCGAGCAGGGCGCGTTCCAGATGCGGGAGGACGGTGTCGTCGAACCCGACGATCCCGGGGAATCGCGGCTCGCCCGATCTCAGCCGGGCGAGGAGGTTGTGCCGGATCTCGGCCTTCACCGATCGCTGGACGTGACCGCTGGTGCGCAGGCCGCCCAGTGTGGTCTCGCGAGGTGTGGATGAACGCACGCGATCGACATTACGTCGCCGGTACGCGGAATCGCACCCTCACACCGGTTTTCGTCCGACGAGTCGTCACCCGGCGCCCCGGTGGCGGCCCGGGGGCGGCTTGGCGGCGGCTCGGCGGCGGCCCGGCGCGGGTTGGGTGCGCGGCGCGACGCGGGGGAGACTGCAAGGGTGAAGCGAGCCGGTGAACGGAATGAGGGAGGCGGCGCCGATGGCGCGATTCGGTGACGGCCTGGCCCTCGGCCCCGACCTGACCAGCGCGGCCGGGTCCGCGGTCGAGCAGGCCCTCGCGCCGCTCAGCGCGGCGCCCGACCTGGTGTGCGTGTTCGTCCGCGGCGACGACCCGGAGGAGGTGGAGGCGGCCGCCCGGCACGCGGCCGGGGCGGCGGCGCCCGCGCTGGTGCTCGGGTGCAGCGCGTCCGGGGTGATCGGCGCCGGGCGCGGGGTGGAGGACAGCGGCGCGGTCAGCGCGTGGGCGGCGGTGCTGCCCGGCGCCCGGCTGGACCCGTTCCGGCTGGAGACGCTCAAGGCCGACGACCGGCTGATCGTCGTCGGCATGCCGGAGGGGCAGGAGGACGACGTGGTCGGGGTGCTGCTCGCCGACCCCTACAGCTTCCCGGTGGACGCGTTCGTCGAGCGCTCCGACGACGTCCTGCCCGGGCTGCCGCTCGTCGGCGGGATCGCCGACGGCGAGGTCCGTGGCGGCACGCGGCTGTTCGTCGGCGGCGACGTCTACTCCGACGGCGCGGTCGGCGTGGTGCTCGGCGGCCCGCTCGCCGCCGCGACCGTCGTGAGCCAGGGCGCCCGCCCGATCGGCCCCGACATGGTCGTGACCCGCGCGGACGAGAACGTCCTGTACGAGCTGGCGGGCGTCCCGGCGCTGGAGAAGCTGGAGCAGATCGTCGCGCTGCTCCCCGAGGAGGAGCAGGAGATGGCCGGGCAGGGGCTGCTGATCGGCGTGGCGATGAACGAGTACGCCGACGAGCACGAGCACGGCGACTTCCTCGTGCGCGGGGTGGTCGGCGCCGACGCGGGCAGCGGCGCGATCGCGATCGGCGACGTCGTCGAGGTCGGGCGCACGGTCCGGTTCCAGGTCCGCGACGCGGGCGCCGCCGAGGAGGACCTCGCCGCGCTGCTCGACCGGTTCGACCTCGGGCCGGTCGAGGGCGCGCTGCTGTTCTCGTGCAACGGGCGCGGGCAGGCGATGTTCCCCGACTCCGACCACGACGCGAAGGTGCTCGACCGCGCGTTCGGGCCCGCCGGGATCGGCGGGTTCTTCGCGGCGGGCGAGATCGGCCCGGTGTCGGGACGCAACCACGTGCACGGGTTCACCGCGTCGATCCTGGCGTTCGGACGTCCCGGAGAGCCCGCGTGACCGACGCCGAGACGCCCGCCGGGGCTCCCGCGCTCGCGGTCGACATCGGCGGGACGAAGCTCGCCGCCGCCCTCGTCGAGCCCGGCGGGCGCGTCCTCGCCTACGAGCGCGCCGCCACGCCCCGCGACGTCGACGGCGAGGGGCTCTGGCGGACGCTGGAGGCGCTGCTGGACGGGCTCGTCACCGGCGCCGGGTCGCCGCCGCTCGCCGGTGTCGGCGTCGGCTGCGGCGGGCCGATGACCTGGCCCGCCGCCGAGGTGTCGCCGCTGAACATCCCGGCCTGGCGCGGCTTCCCGCTGCGCGAGCGGTTCCGGAAGCGGTACCCGGGGCTGCCCGTCCGGGTGCACAACGACGCGATCTGCGTCGCGATCGCCGAGCACTGGCGCGGCGCGGGACGCGGGCGCGGCGACGTCCTCGGCATGGTGGTCTCGACCGGGGTGGGCGGCGGCCTCGTCCTCGGCGGACGGCTCGTCGACGGCGCCAGCGGCAACGCCGGGCACATCGGGCACGTCATCGTGGACCCGGACGGCCCGCCCTGCGAGTGCGGCGGGCGCGGCTGCCTGGAGGCGGTCGCGCGCGGCCCCGGCCTCGCCGCCTGGGCGCGGGACCAGGGCTGGCGCCAGGGCAGCCCGGACGTCACCGGCGTCGAGCTCGCTGCCGACGCGCGGCGCGGGCACCCGATCGCCGTCGCCGCCATGCGCCGCGCCGGACGCGCGCTCGGCATCGCGATCGCCTCGGCCACGCACCTGTGCGACCTGGACGTGGTGGCGGTCGGCGGCGGCGTCTCCCAGGCGGGCGCGCTGCTGTTCGACCCCCTGGAGGAGGCGTTCCGCGCGCACGCCCGCATGGACTTCGCGCGCGGCCTGCGGATCGTTCCCGCCGCGCTGGGCCAGACCGCGGGGCTCATCGGCGCGGCCGCGCTGATCCACGCGGCCGACCGCTACTGGAACGCCGACTGACGGAACGCCGACTGACGGAACGCTGACTGACGGGAACGCCGACTGACGGGGAGCGGCGGGCCGACCGGAACACCGACCGACGGGAGCGGCGGGCGGACCGGAACGCCGGCTGACCACAGCCGACCTGGTCCGGGAGCGTGGCAAGATCAGGGGCATGAGCCTCGTCACCGTCGACGAAGTCCGGGCCGCGCGCGAGCTGCTCCGCGACGTGGTCGTCCCCACCCCCTTGATCCGCTCCCGGGTGCTCTCGGAGGCCATCGGCGGGCCCGTCCTGCTCAAGTGCGAGAACGTCCAGCGCACCGGCTCGTTCAAGATCCGCGGCGCGTATGTGCGGATCGCCCGGCTCAGCGACGCCGAGCGGGCCCGGGGGGTGGTCGCGGCGAGCGCGGGCAACCACGCGCAGGGCGTCGCGCTCGCGGCGTCCATGCTCGGCTGCAAGTCGACGGTGTTCATGCCGGTCGGCGCGCCGCTGCCCAAGATCGCCGCGACCCGCGGGTACGGCGCCGAGGTCGTCTTCCCCGGCCCCAGCGTGGACGACTGCCTCGTCGCCGCCGACGCCTACGCCGCCGAGAGCGGCGCCGTCCTCATCCACCCGTTCGACCACCCCGACGTCGTCGCCGGGCAGGCCACGATCGGGCTGGAGATCCTCGACCAGTGCCCCGAGGTCCGGACCGTCGTCGGCGCCGTCGGCGGCGGCGGCCTGATCTCCGGCATCGCCACCGCGCTCAAGGGCGTCGCGAAGGAGACCGGCGGCCACGACGTCAAGGTCGTCGGCGCGCAGGCCAAGCGCGCGGCGGCGTTCCCCGCCTCGCTCGCGGCGGGCCGGCCCGTCCGCGTCGACATCGAGGGCACGATGGCGGACGGCATCGCCGTCGGCCGCCCCGGCGACCTCACCTTCGACCTGTTCACCGAGTTGGTCGACGCGGTCGTCACGGTGACCGAGGAGTCGATCTCCCAGGCGCTGCTGCTCTGCCTCGAACGCGCCAAACAGGTCGTCGAGCCCGCCGGGGCGGCCGGGGTCGCGGCGCTGCTGGAGCACTCCTACGCGTTCCGGACGCCGGTGGTCGTGCTGCTGTCGGGCGGCAACATCGACCCGCTGCTGCTGTCGAGGGTGCTGCGGCACGGGCTGGCGGGCACCGGCCGCTACCTCGTCGTCCGGTGCCGACTGCGGGACCGTCCCGGCGCCCTCGTCACGCTGCTCAGCGAGCTCGCCGAACTCGGCGTCAACGTCCTGGACGTCATGCACGAGCGCGTCGCCGCGCGCCTCCACGTCGAGGAGGCCGAGGTGCTCATGCACCTGGAGACGCGCGGCTCCGACCACTCCGAGGACGTCATCGGACGCCTCCGCGAGAAGGGTTACACGCTCACTCTGAGTTGACGCTCACTTTTGAGTTGACGCTCACTTCGAGGTGAAGGCGGGCTTGCCTTCGGAGTACAGCCAGGGGGTCGCCCAGGCGCGCAGGTCCTTGTGGGCGATCCGCTCCGCGAAGCGGACGAAGTCGGCCGTGGACGCGTTGCCGTGCAGGTACGCGGACGGCCACGCCTTGATCAGCCGGAAGAACGCCTTCTCCCCGATGGTCTTGCGGAGCGCGTGGATCGCCATCGCGCCGCGGTCGTAGACGAGGGCGTCGAAGATGTGGTCCCGGCCCGGATTGGAGACCTTGCCCTTCCACAGGGTGGAGTTCGCGGGCGCCGCGTAGGTCTCGTCGAAGCTCCGCTGGACGGGCTTGCCCGCGAACTTCTCCGAGTACAGCCACTCCGAGTACGTCGCGAAGCCCTCGTTCAGCCAGATATCGGCCCAGCGCTCGGGCGAGACGGCGTCGCCGAACCACTGGTGGCCCAGCTCGTGCGCGAGCAGGGTGCCCGACGGGATCGTGCCAGGGCGGTGCGTCAGGTCGTACACCGGGCGGCTCTGCGTCTCCAGCGCGTAGCCCACGTTCGCCTTGGCCACGATGCCGCCGGTGGAGGTGAACGGGTAGCGGCCGTACAGCCCCGACTCGAACTCCAGCACCTGCGCGGTCTGCTCGGCGAACCGCTTGACGAGGTCGGGCTTCACCCCGAGGCTCTGGTCGGTGGCGACCAGGCTCGGGACACCCGAGCCGGTGCGTCCCGCCAGCAGGTCGTACCGGCCGATCGCGATCATGGTCAGTTCGCTGGCCATGGGGTGGCTGTTGACCCAGCGCGTGGTCGTCCAGCCGTTGCGGGTGCGGGTGCCCCCCAGGTCGCCGTTGGCGAGCGTCGTGAGGCCCTTCGGCGCGGTCAGCGTGAACGTGTAGGTCGCCTTGTCGGTCGGGTGGTCGTTCACCGGGTAGACCGACGCGGCGCCGATCGGCTGGTTCAGCATCACCGCGCCGTCGGCCGTCGGGATCCATCCGGACGTGCCGAGCGCCTTGTCGTCCACCGTCTGCGGGACGCCCGAGTACGCGACGGTCACCGTGAACCGGCGGTGCTCGCGCAGCCCCCGGCCGGGGGTGACGACCAGCTCCTGCGCGCCCGTCCTGCGGTAGGCGGCGCGGCGGCCGTCCACGGTCAGCGAGGAGATCTTCAGGGGTCCGAGGAAGTCCAGGTCGAATCGGGACAGGTTCTGCGTCGCCCGCGCGGTGATCCGGGTGACGGCCTCGATGCCCTTGGTCGCCGGGTCGTACCGCAGCGAGACGTCGTAGTGGGAGACGTCGTAGCCGCCGTTGCCCATGTCGGGGAAGTACGGGTCGCCCGCGCCGGGGGCGCCGGGCGAGAACCGGGTGGCGGCGCCGGCGGGGGCCGCCGCGATCAGGAGACCCGCGGCGACGCTCAGCGCCACCGCGGCAAGTGCTCTGGGGGTTCTGGTCATGACCTCGTCCTCGTCGTCAGGCCCACACTCGCGAACAGAATTTCGGGGGATCTTCTCGGGTTCAAGCGCGATTTGGTCTCGAAACGGCGTGTACGCAGGGGATTACGCGGGTTGGTTCGTCCCAGGATCACCACTTCTTCGGTTTTCCGCGGCCCTTCAGCCAGGCGTCGAACAGCGGGCCGAGCCGCCGGCCCGAGGTCCGCTCGGCATGCGCGACGAACTCCTCCGTGGTCGCCGACGAGCCGCGCCGCGATTCCGCCCACGTCCGCAGGACCTGGAAGAACGTCCGGTCGCCGACCCGTTCGCGCAGCGCCTCCAGGCACATCGCGCCCCGGACGTAGACCGAGAAGCCGAACAGGTCGGCCGCGCCCGGGTCGCCCGGCGGCGGCGCGAAGACGGGGGAGTCGGCGCGCTGCGCGTAGTACCGCTTGAAGATCTTCTTGGCGGAGTCCCTGGTGGTGCGCTCGCGCCACAGCCACTCCGCGTAGGTGGCGAAGCCCTCGTTGAGCCAGACGTCGCGCCACTCGCGCAGGCCGACGCTGTTCCCGAACCACTGGTGCGCCATCTCGTGCACGACGAACGCCTCGCCCGGCACGAACCCGGAGTAGACGGGGCGCTCCTGCGTCTCCAGCGCGTAGTCGAGCCGCGTGTCGGCGACGATCCCGCCCGCCGTCGCGAACGGGTACGGGCCGAAGACGCTCGACGCCCAGGTCAGCGCCTTGACCGTGCGGTCCTCCAGGGTCTTGGCCGACGCCTTGTACTTCGCGTCGACGGCCGTGATGACCGGGATGCCGGACACGGTCGTCTCGCGCACCCGGAACCGTCCGATCGCGACCATGGCCAGGTAGCTCGCCATCGGCGACTCCTCGGCCCAGGTGTAGGTCGCGGTCTCGCCGCCGGTGCCGGCCTCGCCGCCGAGGAGGGCCGCGCCGCTGGTGAGGGCCTTGCCGCCGGTGGCCTTTCCGGCGCCGGTGACGGGTTCGCCGGGACGTCCGTTGGCGAGCGCCCGCAGGCCCTTCGGGACCGTCACTCGGAACGCGTAGGTCGCCTTGTCGCGCGGGTGGTCGTTCACCGGCAGCCACGTCGGCGCGCCGTCGGGCTCGGCGACGACGACCGCGCCGTCCTTGGAGGGGACCCACCCGTACGTCCCGAACGCCGGGCTCTGGAGGGGACGCGGCGTGCCCGAGTACCGGACGACCGCCGTGAACGTCCGCCCCTCCTGGAGGGGGAAGGCGGGCGTGACCGTGAGTTCCTGGCCCGCGCGCGCGTGCCGGGCCGGCCGCCCGTCCACGGCGACGCTGACGATCTCGGGGCCCCGGAAGTCGAGGTCGAACGCCGACAGGTCCTGCGTCGCCTTCGCCGTGATCGCCACGGTCGCGTCCACCGCGCCCGTCTTCGGCCCCGCGTAGGTGAGCGCGACGTCGTAGTGGGCGACGTCGTAGCCGCCGTTCCCGGCGTTCGGGAAGTAGGCGTCGCCGATGCCGGGGGAGCCCGGGGCCGGAGTGCTGGACGCGGGCATGAGCAGGGTCAACGCGGCGGCAGCCGCGGTCATCCGTCCTGGAGGCCCGGTCACCCGTAGAGCATGACCCGGCACGACGCGGTGGCGGCGGCTACCTTGCCGTGCTTGACCGAACGCTTACCTGAACGCTGACCCGGGCGGTCATTTCGCGGGTCGGCCCCGCTGGTACAGCCACGCGTCGAAGAACGCGTCGAGCTTCTGGCCCGACACGCGGTTCGCGGTCGCGATGAACTCCGGCGTCGTCGCGTTGGAGTTCCGCTTCTCCTTCGTCCACGTCTGGAGGATCTTGAAGAACGCCGCGTCGCCGACCTTCTTGCGCAGCGCGTGCAGCGTCATCCCGCCCCGGTCGTAGACGGCCCGCCCGAACATCTGGCCCCGGCCGGGACGGCCGGTCGGCACGTCCCACAGCTCGCCGTTGCCCGGCTGCCCGTACAGCTCGTCGAAGTGCTCCTGCACGGTCTGGCCGCCGGACCGCTCGTCCCACATCCACTCGGCGTAGGTGGCGAAGCCCTCGTTCAACCAGATGTCCTGCCAGCGCTTGAGGCTCACGCTGTCGCCGAACCACTGGTGCGCCAGCTCGTGCGCGACGATCGTCGGCTCCAGCCCGAACGCGCCGTACACCGGACGGGTCTGCGCCTCCAGCGCGAACCCGACGCCCGCGTTGTCGATCAGCCCGCCGGTGGAGCTGAACGGGTAGGGCCCGAACAGCTTCGACCACTCGTCGGTGACCTGCGTGTTCAGCCGGTGGAAGGTGTCGAGGTTCACGGTGTTCAGCGACGGGTCCACCGCCGTGATCACCGGGACGCCGCCCGCCGTGCGGCCCGTCCGGACCGCGAACCGGCCGACGTTCACCGACGCCAGATAGGTCGCCATCGGGTCCTTGACGTGCCATTTCGTGGTGGTCGTCAGCTTCGTCGTGGTCGCCGGGCGGTGCGCGGCGGCCGGGACGACGGTCGGGTCCTGCGAACCGCCGGGCGGGACGTCGGGTCCGCCGGTCGGGTCGCCGGGGCCCGGGCCGTTCGCGCCGCCGGGCGAATCGGTCACCGGCGTCTCGGGCTCGCCGTTCGCGATCGCCGTCAGCCCCTGCGGCACCGTGACCTCGAAGTCGAACGTCGCCTTGTCGCTCGGGTGGTCGTTGCTCGGGAACCAGGTGTGCGCGCCGCTCGGCTGGCACGCCACGAACACCCCGTCGGGCGTCCGCACCCATCCGTACTTGCCGAGGATCGGGTCGGTCACCGGACGCGGCGTCCCCGAGTACCGGACCACGGTCGTGAACCGCGCTCCCTTCGCCAGCGGCTTCGCGGGCGTGACCTCCAGCTCGCCGCCGCCGCGCTGCTGCCGCGCGGGCGCCCCGTCCACCGTCACGGACGCGACGTCCAGCGCGGCCAGGTCGAGGTTGAAGCGCGCGAGCCGCTCGGTCGCGGTCGCGGTGATCGTCGCGGTGCCGTCCAGCTCCCGCGCGCCGCCCGGCGTGATCGTCAGCTTCAGCCCGTAGTGCTGGACGTCGTAGCCGCCGTTGCCGTCACCGGGCACATAGGGGTCGCCCGCGCTGGTGGGACCGGCCGGGCCGTCGACGGCTGGGCCGTCGCTCGCCGTCACCTCCGGGTCGTCGTCGCCGCCGAAGGGCGCCACGCAGGCCGTCAGCGACCCCGCGACGGCGAGCGCGGTCAGCCCGGCCGCCGTCCGTGAGGCGCGGCGGCGGCGGATGGGAGGGTTTCCGGCCTTGTGCACAACGACCAGACTGCCCGGCGGAGGGCGCGCTGGGCAACTCGGGTGTGTTTGCGGTGAAGCGTTTCAGCGGCGGAGATAGGGGTCGGGCGCCCCCGGTTCCACCTTGACGACGAGCGTGTGCGCCACCTTGCAGTGCAGCGCCTGCTTGCGCGGGTCCCACAGGATCCACAGGACGTTGATCAGGCCGATGCAGCCGCAGATCCCGCCGAGCACGCTGTAGAACGCCGAGCGCCCGGCGGCGCGGCCGTTGCCGATCGCGCCCCCGTCCTCCTCCCGGACGACGCGGATGTGCAGCAGCTTCTTGCCGAGCGTCTGCCCCCACTGGGCGTGCATCAGCCAGTAGTAGAGGAACCCGAGGACGATCCCGAACGCGTTGGACGTCGCGCGCCCGCCGCCGTAGAACGAGTCGCCGCTGTCGGGGTGGAAGATGCGGTCCCAGTCGAGGAACGGCAGCGAGATCAGCGTGGTCACGATGCCGAGGATGATCCCGTCGATGATGGCGGCGAACAGCCGCGCCCAGCGGCTCGCCAGGCCCGCCGCCGGATCGGTGTACCCCTCGGCCCCGCCCCCGTATCCGGGTAGCCCCCCGTACGGCTGCTGCTGGCCGTATCCGGACTGTTCCCCGTACCCGGACTGTTCCCCGTACCCGGACTGTTCCCCGTACCCGGGTTGCTGGCCGTACCCCGGCTGCTGCCCGTACCCCGGCTGTTGGCCGTAGCCGGGTTGCTCCTGGCCATATCCGGGCTGTTGGCCGTACCCCGGTTGCTGGCCGTAGCCGGGTTGCTGGCCGTAGCCGGGTTGCTGGCCGTGGCCGGGCTGCTGCCCGTACGGCTGCTCGGGGTAGGGCTGCTGCTGACCGTAGCCCGGCTGTTCTCCGTAGCCGGGCTGTTCGCCGCCGAGGGGCGGGCCTTCGTACGGGCCGGGACGCTCGGGCTCGTTCTCGGGTCCCCGCGGGTCCTCGGGTCCCTGCGGCGGCTGCCGGCCGTGGTCCGGCTCTTCCCCGGGCGCGGGGTCGTTCGGCGGTTGCGTCATGCCGTCAAAGTGGGCTCGGGCGCCGCCGAGCAAACCTCGCCGCGCCCGGGGCGCCGCAATGTTTACCCGTGGATGATCAAAGGTTGCCGGGATCGCCCGGAACGCGGCTCCGGGCGTACGGGTCGGGCGCCCACGAAACCGCCTTCACCACCACCGTCCCGGCCACCTTGTCGTGGAGGGCCTGCCGCCGCGGATCCCACAGGATCCAGGCGTGGTCGAGCAACCAGACGATGCCCACCAGGAGGCTCAGCAGGCTTCCCGCGGGTCCGAGCAGGCCGAGGAAGGACGAGGCGGCCGTCAGCACGGACACGAACCCCTGCCGCATCGCCGCCTGCCCCCAGCTCACCGCGCCGTGGTCGGACGCGCGGACCACCCGGACGCTCGCCGCGCGCTTTCCCGGCGTCCGCCCCCACCTGGCGTGCTGGATCGTGTAGTAGGCGAACTCCAGCACGAACGCGATCGCATACCCGGCGAAGAGAAGCGGGATGTTGTACATGTCGGCCGTGTCAAGGGTCTCGCCGGAGTCCGCGGCGTCCTGGATCCGGTCCCAGCGCACGGCCGGGAGCACGAAGGGGATCGACGCCGCGACGAGGATGACCCGGTCCAGCAGCCCGGCGCCGAACCGCGCGCCGCGTCCGGCGTGCGGGTCCGGCGCACCGCCGTATCCAGGAGGCCCGTACGGCTGCTGCCCGTAGGGCTGCTGCCCGTACGGCTGCTGGGGGGAGGGCGGCTGGCCGTAGGGCTGCTGTTGAGGGTAGGGCTGCTCGGGGTTCGGCTGCTGCGGGTAGGCGGGCAGCGGCTGCGCCTGGCCGCTGCCGTAGTGGCCCTGGTAGGGCGGAGGACGGTCGGCGGGCGCGGGACCGGACTCCGGCGGCGCCTCGCTCCGCGGCGGCGTCTCGTCCTGTTTCGGGGGTTCGTCGGGGGGATGCCAGCCTTGCGGCTGCTCGGGCGGTTGGTTCATGGCCACACAGTGTGCCCGTACCGGGGTGGGATTGGTCCCGTGCATACCCTTCCGGATCGCCGTCCGGCCCCGGACGCGGCGCGTCCGGGGCCGGGTCCCCGATCGGCGAGGGGGACGAACGTCACAGGTTGCCGCGGCGCTCCTGCTCCCGCTCGATCGCCTCGAACAGCGCCTTGAAGTTGCCCTTGCCGAACCCGAGCGACCCGTGCCGCTCGATCAGCTCGAAGAACACCGTCGGCCTGTCCTGGACGGGCTTGGTGAAGATCTGCAACAGGTAGCCGTCCTCGTCGCGGTCGACCTGGATGCGGCGCTTCTGGAGCTCCTCGATCGGCACCCGCACCTCGCCGATGCGCGCCCGCAGCTCCGGGTCCTCGTAGTAGGAGTCGGGGCACTGGAGGAACTCCACGCCCGCCGCGCGCATCTGGTCGACCGAGGACAGGATGTCGTTGGTGGCGAGCGCGATGTGCTGCACGCCCGGGCCGCCGTAGAACTCCAGGTACTCGTCGATCTGCGACTTGCGCTTGCCCTCGGCGGGCTCGTTCAGCGGGAACTTCACCTTGCGGGTGCCGTCGGCGACGACCTTGGACATCAGCGCCGAGTACTCGGTGGCGATGTCGGCGCCGACGAACTCGGCCATGTCGGTGAAGTTCATGACGCGGTGGTAGTAGTCGGCCCACTCGTCCATGCGCTCGACGTTGCCGACGCAGTGGTCGATCGCCTGGAAGAACCGCTTCTCCGGCGGCTCGACGATCGGGCCCGCAGCCTCGAACCCGGGCAGGTAGGGACCGTTGTACAGCGAGCGGTCGACCAGCGAGTGCCGCGTCTCGCCGTAGGTGGAGATCGCCGCGATCGTCACCTTGCCGTGCTCGTCCTCCAGGACGTGCGGCTCCTCCAGCCCCTTCGCGCCCTTCGCCACGGCGTGCCGGTAGGCCGCCTCGACGTCGGGAACCTCGATCGCGAGGTCCACCACGCCGTCGCCGTGCGCGGCGACGTGGCGGCCGATCTCCGTGCCCGCCTTGGTCGGGCCGCGGAAGACGAACCGGGCCTTGCCCGACTCCAGGACGTGCACGGCCTCCTCGCGCAGGCCGTTCTCGGGGCCGCGGTAGGCGACCCTGCGCATTCCGAACGCGGTCGAGTAGTAGTGCGCCGCCTGGTGCGCGTTACCGACAGCGAAGACGACGGCGTCCATGCCCTTGACCGGAAACTCATCCATGCCATCCAATCTCGTTGGACGCCTACAAGGTGCGCAAGAGTCGTCCAAAACACTGGTCAGTCTGTACAGTCGGCATAGGGTCCGACCGGACTTCCTGTACAGGGTGACCATCGCTGGAGGCGCGGTGACGATCGACGAGCTGGACGGCAGGCTGATCGAGCTGTTCGCCGCGGAGCCGCGGGTGGGCGTGCTGGAGGCGTCGCGGCGGCTGCGGGTGGCGCGCGGCACCGTCCAGGCGCGGCTGGACCGGCTGGCCCGCGACGGCGTGACGCGCGGCTTCGGCCCCGACATCGACCCGGCGGCGATCGGCTACGGGGTGACGGCGTTCGTGACCCTGCAACTGCGGCAGGCGGGCGGGCACGACCCGGTGGCCGCGCGGCTCGCGCAGGTGCCCGAGGTGATCGAGGCGCACACGATCACCGGGCCCGGCGACATGCTGTGCCGGATCGTCGCGCGCAGCAACACCGACCTGCAACGCGTCATCGACGTGATCGTGGACGTGGCGGGCGTGGAGCGCGCGTCCTCGGTGATCTCGCTGGCCGAGCAGGTGCCCTATCGGATGCTTCCGCTCGTTCGCGCCGCGGCCAGGAATGGTTGAACGCTGGGTGGGTGACCAGTGGGTGGTCGACCAGTGGGTGGTGGACCGCTCCGCCCTGGCGCCGGGCCCAGGACCCGACGCCGAGGGCGGGGATCACGCCCCGACGTAGGGCGTCGCGTCGAGGATCTCGACGGTCATGCTGCGTCCGTTGGGGAGCGAGTAGGTGGCCTTGACGCCGACCTTCTTGCCGTTGATGGCGGCGCCGAGCGGGGACTTCGGCGAGTAGACGTCGATCGGGGCGCCGCTCTCCTCGCGGGAGGCGAGCAGGAACGTGACCTCCTCGTCGTCGCCCTCGAACGCGACGGTGACGGTCATCCCCGGTCCGACGACCCCCTCGGTGCGGGGGGCCTCGCCGACGCGGGCGTTCTCCAGGATGCCCTGGAGTTGGAGGATGCGCCCCTCGATCTTGCCCTGCTCCTCCTTCGCCGCGTGGTAGCCGCCGTTCTCGCGCAGGTCGCCCTCCTCCCGCGCCGCCTCGATCTTCTGAGCGATCTCGATGCGGCCCGGGCCCGACAGGTGGTCCAGCTCAGCCTTGAGCCGGTCGTACGCCTCCTGGGTGAGCCAGGTGACGTTGTCAGCGCGGGTCTCGGTCACGGGTACTCCTCATCCACATGTTGCGATCCTCGCTCGTCCCGCCGGGGAGAGCGCCACATCGACATGAAGTGCGGCCGGGTGAAACCTCTAGCCTATCCGGTGTGTGCGGGTAAAGGTTCCCTGAACTCGGCGTCTGCAACCGGGCAAACCGGGGTCCGCGTCCCCGTGCCTTCCCCGGCGCGGGCGGGTCACACCTTGCGGCACTCCTTCACCCGCGCGCCGGTCGCGCGGCGGGGGGTGCGCAGGGTGTCGGAGCGGGTCGCGCCGGACGTCCCCGCCGGGACCGTGACCGCCTTCTCCACCAGCACCGCGAAGTTCACGTCGTAGGCGTCGATCTTGCAGCGCACCTCGTCGCCCTTCGGTTTGGCGACCGAGTAGCTGATCTCCACGGTGGTGTCGTCCCGGACGTCGTAGGTGATCGTCTGCGGGACGATGCCCGGGGTCTGCCCGGTGTGGGCGGCGAGGATGCCGAAGCCGCCCGCCGTCACCGCCGCGACGATCCCGATGACCACCAGGCCGAGGCGGCCCCGCCTCGGTTCCGCTGACGCCTCGGCGTCGGTCACGCTCGTGGTCATGGCGGGAATCTCCGTGCGGGGTGTGGACGTTGTCAGGGACAATTCTCGTCTGCCGCGGCGCATGCTCCGAACCGGGGGTCCGCCCGGCCCTGTATGTCCAGTTCGCGGAGAGGGAGATCCCCAGGTGTCCGAGGTCATCGACGGTACGACGCTCGAACGGCCGGGCGGGGGCGCGGAGCCGCTGCGCCTGATGGCGGTGCACGCCCACCCGGACGACGAGTCCAGCAAGGGCGCGGCCACGATGGCGAAATACGTCGCCGACGGCGTCGAGGTGATGGTGGTGACCTGCACCGGCGGCGAGCGCGGCGACATCCTCAACCCCGCGATGGACCGTCCCGAGGTGAAGGCCGACATCGGCAAGGTGCGCGAGGCGGAGATGGCGCGGGCGCGGGAGATCCTCGGCGTCCAGCAGCGCTGGCTCGGGTTCGTCGACTCCGGCTTCCCCGAGGGCGACCCGCTGCCGCCGCTGCCGGAGGGCTGTTTCGCGCTGGAGCCGCTGGAGACCGCGGCCGAGCCGCTGGTGCGCGCCGTCCGCGAGTTCCGCCCGCACGTGATGCTGACCTACGACGAGCGGGGCGGCTACCCGCACCCCGACCACGTGAAGTGCCACGAGGTGTCGGTGGAGGCGTTCGAGGCGGCGGGCGACCCGGAGCGCTACCCGGACGCGGGCGAGCCCTGGACGCCGCACAAGCTCTACTACCACATGACGTTCACCAAGGAGCGGGTCGTCACGCTGCACGAGGCGATGCTGAAGGCCGGCCTGGAGTCGCCCTACCACGACTGGCTGAAGCGCTTCGAGGAGGACACCGAGCCCGCCCGCTGGGCCGTGACCACCAAGGTCCCCTGCGCCGACCACTTCGAGACCCGCGACCGGGCGCTGCTCGCCCACGCCACCCAGATCGACCCGAACGGCTTCTGGTTCGTCGTCCCGATGGACGTCCAGCGCGAGGCGTGGCCGACGGAGGACTACCATTTGGCCAGGTCCCTGGTCGATACCGAGCTGCCGGAGGACGATCTGTTCGCCGGTATCCGGGAGAAGGTGTCCTTGTAGTGCTGCCACCAGCGGTTCCCCTAGCGATCCCCCTCAACGACGACACGGTCAGCCCCGGCTTCCTCGGCTTCGGGGTGTTCCTGGCGCTCGCGGTCGCCACGGTGTTCCTCGTCCGCTCGATGAACAAGCAGATGAAGAAGATCCAGGCGCCCCGCGAGGCCGACCTCAAGCAGCAGGAGTGGGAGCGCGCCCAGGCCGCGAAGGCCGCCGCCGCGGACAAGGCGGCCGACGACGCCTGACGCGTCCGGTTGGGGCGCGCCCGGCCGGGGAGGAACCCCGACGTGCGCGCCGAGTTCGAGGACGCCTACCGGGACCTGCCCGCCGGGGCCGCCCGGCTGCTGAGGCTGCTCGGCCTGCATCCGGGCGAGGACGTCGGGTCCCGGGCGGCGGCCGTCCTGGCCGACCGTCCCGAGGACGAGGTGCGCGATCTGCTCTCGACGCTGGCCCGGCGCGGCCTGCTGTCCGACGCGGGCGGCGGCCGGTTCACGCTGCCGGGGGCGTCGCACGACCACGCGCGGGAACTCGCCGAGCGGGACGAGCCGGAGCCCGAGCGGGAGGCCGCGCTCCGCCGCGTCATCGACCACTACCTGGCCGGACGCGGCGGCCCGCGCGCCGAGGGCCTCGCGCTGCTCGAACGCGAACGCTGGACGGAGGCGGCCGGCGTCCTGGAGGACGCGCTGGCCCGCGCCGAACGCGACGGCGACCCCCGCGACGTCCTGATGGCGCGGCACGACCTCGGGCGCGCGCTGACCGAGACCGGCGAGCCCGACCGGGCGCTGGAGCTGCTCGGCCCGCTGCCGGACGCGTTCGCCGCGCTGCCCGAGCCCGACGACTACCACCGGGCCCGCGCGCTGACCGGCCTCGGACAGGCGTACCTGCGGCTGCGCCGTCCCGTCACCGCCGTCAACCTCTTCGGCCAGGCGCTGGAGATCATGCGGGCGGCCGCCGCCGTGGAGCGGCAGGGCGACCTGTTCGTGCACCTCGCCGACGCCTCCCACCTGCGCGGCGACACCGCCGCCGAGCGCGCCGCGCTGGACCGCGCGGCCGAGCTGTACGCGTCGGTGCCGAGCTCGCGGGCGCGGGCCGTGGCGGGCCGCCGCGCCGCGCCGGCCTCCTGACCGCGCGGATCTTCGGGGGCCCGCCCGCTCCCCGCCCGGCACCATGGGGGGATGTCGGCTCGTGATCTCATCGTCCTCGGCTCCGCGAGCGCGGTGCCCACCAAGTCCCGCAACCACAACGGCTACCTCCTGCGCTGGGACGGGCACGGCCTCCTGTTCGACCCGGGCGAGGGCACGCAGCGGCAGATGGCGCATGCCGGGGTGTCCGCGAACGACGTGTCCTGGATCTGCGTGACGCACTTCCACGGCGACCACTGCCTGGGCGTCCCCGGGATCGTGCAACGCGTCGCCCGCGACGGCGTCGAACACCCGGTGGACGCGGCGTTCCCCGCGAGCGGCGCCCATTTCTGGGAGCGGCTGCGGCACGCGACCGCGTTCCGCGACACCGACGTGATCCGCGAGCACCCGGTCTCTGGCGACCGGGCGACGCTGGCCGAGGAGCCGTTCCGGCTGATCGCCCGGCGGCTGTCGCATCCCGTCGAGGCCTACGGGTACCGGCTGGAGGAGCCCGACGGCGTGACGATGCTGCCGGACGCGCTCGCCGCACGGGGGGTGCGCGGGCCGCTCGTCCGGCGCCTCCAGGCGGACGGCCGGGTCGAGGTCGGCGGGCGGACGGTCACGCTGGAGGAGTGCAGCGTGACCCGTCCGGGGCAGAAGGTCGCGTTCGTGATGGACACCCGCGTGTGCGAGGGAGCGCGGGAGCTCGCCGACGGCGCCGACATGCTGGTCATCGAGTCCACGTTCCTGCACGAGGACGAGGCGCTCGCGACCGAGTACGGGCACCTGACCTCGGTCCAGGCGGCGGCGATCGCGGCCGGGGCGGGGGTGCGGCACCTCGTCCTCACCCACTTCTCGGAACGCTACAAAAGCGCCGACGAGCACCGCTTCCTGGACGAGGCAGCCCGCGTCTTCGGCGGCGAGATCACCCTCGTCCACGACCTGGACCGCGTCCCCATGCCGCCGCGCCGTGTGACTACCGGCGGCTTCATGGGCAGGAGTGGGGCATGACCCAAGAAGTGGACATCGTCGTCATCGGGCTCGGGCCCGGCGGAGAGGACGCGGCGGGCCGGCTCGCCGAGGCCGGGCTCGCCGTGGCCGGGGTGGAGTCGCGGCTGGTCGGCGGCGAGTGCCCGTACTACGCGTGCGTGCCGACCAAGATGATGGTGCGCGCCGCCGGGCTGCTCGCCGAGGGGCGCCGCGTCCCCGGCATGGCGGGCGCGGCCACCGTCACCCCGGACTGGGCGCCCGTCGCCGCGCGGATCCGGGAGGAGGCCACCGACTCCTGGGACGACACGGCCGCCGCCGACCGCCTCACCGGCAAGGGCGTGACGCTCGTCCGGGGCCAGGGCCGCATCACCGGCCCGCGCGAGGTCACGGTCGACGGCCAGGTCATCCGCGCCCGGCGCGGCATCGTCCTCAACACCGGCACGTCTCCGACCGCGCCGCCGATCGACGGACTCGCGGACCTTCCGTACTGGACGAACCGCGAGGCCGTCCAGGCGACCGAGGTCCCCGCGTCCCTGCTTGTCCTCGGCGGGGGCGTCGTCGGCGCGGAGATGGCGCAGGTGTTCTCCCGCTTCGGCAGCCGCGTCACCGTGGTCGAGGCCGGAGACCGCCTCCTGGCCAACGAGGAGCCCGAGTCGAGCGAGCTGCTCCGCACGGTCTTCGAGCGCGAGGGCATCGGCGTCCGCACCGGCGTGAAGGTCACCGGCGCCTCGCAGGACGCCGAGGGCCTCACCCTCCACCTCGGCGACGAGCGCCTGACGGCCGACCGCCTCCTCGTCGCCACCGGCCGCCGCCCCAACCTGAAGGGCCTCGGCCTCGACGCCGTCGGCCTGGACGAGAACGCCCGCGCGATCCCCGTGGACGGCGCCATGCGCGCCGCCGACGGCGTCTGGGCGATCGGCGACATCACCGGCAAGGGCGCCTTCACCCACGTCTCGATGTACCAGGGCGCTGTCGCCGTCCGCGACATCCTCGGCGAGCAGGGCGCGCCCGCGAGCTACCGGGCCGTCCCGCGCGTGACGTTCACCGACCCCGAGATCGCCTCCGTCGGCCTCACCGAGGCGCAGGCCCGCGAGCAGGACCTGACCGTCCGCACCGGGACGGCGCAGATCCCCGAGTCCAGCCGGGGCTGGATCCACAAGGTCGGCAACGACGGCTTCATCAAGCTCGTCGAGGACGCCGGCCGGGGCGTGCTCGTCGGCGCCACGGCGGCGGGCCCGTCCGGCGGCGAGATCCTCGGCGCCCTGGCCGTCGCCGTCCACACCGAGGCCCCCACCGCCGCCCTCCGCGAAATGATCTACGCCTACCCCACCTTCCACCGCGCGATAGAGACCGCCCTGACCCCCCTAACCCCGTGACCACCCCGCGATCCATCACCGCTCGGCCGCCGACGCGCGGAAGGTGGGGAGGTAGCCGTGCCCCGCCCGCCTGACCCGCCCTCTCCCGGATGGGAAGACCAGGACCGATTCCAGGGCGCCGAAGACGAGCGCCCTGCGCTGGTGGAGGTCGTAACCGCCCTCGTCCGCTCCGAGCCTCCAGCGCCGGAGTCGCTCCGGCGTCCCATGCGCGAAGCACTCATCGACGGCCTCCCAGGCCCGCCGCTCCGAGCGCAGGTCCTGGAGAATCTCGTCGAGAACGGTCCGGCGTTCGTGGAACCTGCCCTCCCCGATCTCGCCCCGCCGCCACCGCTCGTCAAGCTCGTCACGGCTTGCCGTGATCGCGTCATACTCCGGACGCCTGACCCAGTCCGGCCGCCTGAGGAACCCGGGTCCCGCGTCGGACAGCATGTCGAGGACGAGGTCCGCGACTTCTCCGTCCATCCATTCGCCGCGTACCGACGTCCCGCCGCATCCTCCGTCAGCCTTCGGCCTGCACGAATAGCGGTACGCCGACGCCCCGGCCCTGCTCGCACAACCTTGCATCACGCAACGGCAGGGGCCGGTGCCTGTGTCATTGCCGCAGCGCAGGAGCCCGGAGAGCAGATACTTGCGGGCCTTCCGTCCCCGCGTGACGACGCCGTTCCCACCTGCGGCTCTTTCGCGCGGCTTGTAGCGCGCGCATACGGCCTCCCATTCGGGACGCGTAATGATCGGCTCCCAGCGTCCCCGTACCGGCTCGCCGTCCGGGCCCGTGACGAGTTCACCCGCCAGCAGGCGGAGCCCCGCCAGGCGCGGGCTTGAGATGATCTGCTTGACCGTCTGGACGCGCCACGGGCCGCCGTGCTCGGTCGGAATCCCCGAGCGCTCGAAGATCCGCGTGATCGCGCCCCATGAAAGGCCCTCCGCACACGCGGCGACGGCCGCGCGTATGACGGCCGCCTCCTCCGGCACGACCTCGATGTGCCCGGGCCCGCCCTCGACCGGACGGTAGCCGAAGGTACGCCCGCCGGTGTGCGCGACGCCGCGCCGCGCCTGGGCGGCGTGCCAGCGCCGCGTCCGGTCGCCGCGCCGCGAGTTCTCGCCCCTGGCCACGGCGACGTCGTGCAGGCCCGCCTCGTCGGCCTCCGCGGCGTACAGGTCGCGCGGCCCCTGCCAGTCCGCGAAAAGGCGCCCGGGGGCGGCCCGGAACGCGGTGACGAACCGTTCCCACTGCTCGGCCGTCTTGTAAACGCGGTCGACGTCCACGGTGATGACGCCGTGCACGGGGACGCGTCCGACCGTGCGGCCCCGGTAGAGGTCGGTGAGCATCGCCTCGAAGCCGGGACGGGACTCGCCGCGGCTGGCCGACCTGTCGTTGTCGGTGTACCGCTGGACGACGACGGCACCGGCGTCGAGTGCCATCGCCGTACAGACCTCGTGCTGTGCCTGGACGCCGAGGATGCTCGCGGCGGAGTTGCGCTTGCCCGACAGGTCGCTGATCCGCGCGTACGCGATCAGGCCGGGAGCGTCGGCGCCGGGGGAGGCGCGATCAGGTCGAGCGGTGATGGGGTCGCGTGGAGCGTCGCCGTTCATCCGATGCCTCCCGGGGGCGTGGTTCGAGAGGCTTCGAGACTACGGTCCGGGTACGACACAAAGCGGATGGTGATGGCGTCGGGATCCGAGGCGTGTGAGAGGCTGGTGTGATGAACCGACTAGCGCGAGCTACGTCGCCATACCTCCTTCAGCACGCCACCAACCCGGTCGAGTGGTGGGAATGGGGAGAGGAGGCGATCGCGGAGGCTAAGCGGCGGGACGTGCCCATACTTCTTTCGGTGGGGTACGCATCCTGCCATTGGTAGCTTCCTCGATCCCACTGGTGTCACGTCATGGCCCATCAGTCCTTCGAGGACGGTGGGACCGCGCGGATCATGAACGAGCTGTTCGTGAACATCAAGGTCGACCGGGAGGAGCGGCCGGACATCGACGCCGTCTACATGGAGGCCACCCAGGCCATGACCGGTCAGGGCGGCTGGCCGATGACGGTGTTCATGACCCCGGAGGGGCATCCGTTCTACTGCGGGACGTACTTTCCGCGCGCCCAGTTCCGGTCGCTGCTCCAGGCCGTCGACAAGGCGTGGACGGAGCGGCGCGAGGACGTCGTCGGGCAGGGGCAGCAGGTCGTCGCGGCGCTGACGGCACGGGGCGGCGGGCTCGGCGGGGACGCGGCGCCGGGGGAGGAGCGGCTCGCGCACGCGGTGCGGGTGCTCGCGGAGTCCTTCGACGCGGCGCGCGGCGGGTTCGGCGGGGCGCCGAAGTTCCCGCCGTCGATGGCGCTGGAGTTCCTGCTGCGCCACCACGCGCGGACGGGGGACGACGGCGCGCTCGCGATGGCCTCGGGCACGCTGGAGGCGATGGCCAGGGGCGGGTTGTACGACCAGCTCGGCGGCGGGTTCGCGCGGTACTCGGTGGACGCGGAGTGGGTCGTCCCGCACTTCGAGAAGATGCTCTACGACAACGCGTTGCTGGCGCGGGTCTACGCGCACTGGTGGCGGGCGACCGGGACGCCGTTCGCGAGGCGGGTCGCAGTGGAGACGTGCGACTGGATGCTGCGCGACCTCCGCACGGCCGAGGGCGGGCTCGCCTCGGCGCTGGACGCCGACAGCGAGGGCGTGGAGGGCAAGTACTACGTCTGGACTCCGGCGCAGCTGCGCGAGGTGCTCGGCGAGGATGACGGCGCGTACGCCGAAGGCCTGTTCGAGGTGACGGGGACGTTCGAGCATGGGTCGTCCGTCCTGCAACTCCTCGGCGACCCGGAGGACCCCGAGCGGTACGAGCGCGTGCGGACGGCGCTGCTGTCGGCGCGCGCGCACCGGGTGCCTCCCGCGCGGGACGACAAGGTCGTCGCGGCGTGGAACGGGCTCGCGATCGCGGCGCTGGCCGAGTGCGGCGCGCTGTTCGACCGTCCCGATCTGGTGCGGGCGGCGGAGGAGGTCGCTCGGCTTCTGGGTGACGTGCACATGCGCGACGGGCGGTTGGTCCGCACGTCGCGCGACGGGGTCGCCGGGGCGAACTCCGGCGTCCTGGAGGACTACGCGGACGTGGCCGAGGGGTTGCTGGCCCTGCACGCGGTCACCGGGGACGCGGCGCACGTGCGGCGCGCGGGTGACCTGCTCGATACCGTCCTGGAAAGGTTCGGTGACGGTTCCGGTGGGTTCTACGACACCGCCGACGACGCCGAGCGGCTGTTCCGGCGGCCCCAGGACCCGACCGACAACGCGACGCCGTCGGGGCAGTTCGCGGCGGCGGGGGCGCTGCTGTCGTACGCGGCGCTGACCGGGTCGGAGCGGCACCGGGACGCGGCGGTCGCCGCGCTCGGGCCGGTCGGGCCGCTGGCCGGGGAGCACGCGCGGTTCGCGGGCTGGGGGCTGGCGGTCGCGGAGGCCCAGGTGACCGGCCCGGCGGAGATCGCCGTCGTCGGCGGACGGGACGACGCGCGCACCCGTGACCTGCACCGGGCCGCGTTGCTGGCGGTGGCGCCGGGCGCGGTGGTGAGCGTGGGCGAGCCGGGCGCGGGGGAGGTTCCGCTGCTGGAGGGGCGCGGCCTCGTGGACGGTGCCCCGGCGGCGTACGTGTGCCGCGGGTTCACGTGCCGGTTGCCCGTGACGGCCCCCGCGGACCTGGAACGTGAACTACGTGGGCTGTTGGATTAATTGTCCATTTTGTGGCACTGTGACCCTGATCTCACCGAGACCGGCGAACGGCCGGGACGCGACTGACCAACGGGACGGGGCGGGCGGGGATACCCGACGGTATGCGGGGTATCTGGACGTCGGTCGCTCCGCTGGGCCATAGTCGAGGAGCCGGGCCGTAGCCGTTCGACCGGGGCCGTCGCCGTGCGCGCCGCCGTGGTAGAACGGGCATCGACCAACGAGGGAGCGTCGCAGTGCGAAAGCCGAACCGCCGGGTCCTGCCGACGATTATCGGTGTCTCCGTACTCTCCACTCTCAGCGTGAACGGCGCGGTGCTCGTCGTCCGCGACGGCGACGGGAAAGCGCCGCCGCTGAGCGACCAGCGGGCCCAGTTCGTGGCCGCGTCCTCCTCGCTCGCGACGCGGGCCGTGGCGCCGCTGTCCAAGCGGCTGACCCCGCACGTGCTGGTGGCCGCCCCCGCCACGCTCCCGGCGGACGTGGTGGACAAGGTCCGCGCGGAGAAGGGCGTCCAGGGCGTCGAGGTCGTGGACGCGGTACAGGGCATGGTCGCGGGCAAGCGGGTCGGGCTGCTCGGCGTCGAGCCGTCCACGTTCCGCAACTACACGCCGAAGCCGACCGCCCAGTCCGACGGGCTGTGGCGCAACGTGGCCGCCGGCGACGTCGCGATCTCCTTCACGATGGGCAACGACGGCGGCGTCCGGCTCGGGAGCCAGGTGCCCGCCGGGGGCCGGCAGCATCCGGCGCAGCTGCGCGTCGGCGCGTACGCGACGATGGGCATCAGCGACGTGGACGCCGTGGTCTCGCACGCGACCGCGCAGTCGCTCGGCATGCCGACCGGCAACGCGATGCTGGTCAGCGTCCCCAAGGCCAAGCCCGCCGCCTTCATCAAGCGGCTGAGGAAGCTGCTGCCCAAGAACGCCAAGGCCGTCGAGATCAACCCGGCGATCGACTACCCGAAGGCGGGTGGCGGCGAGGACGTGCCGACCGCGCGCGGCCAGGTCATGACCGCGAGCCAGGTGCAGACCGTCATCCGCGCCGCCTACACGCGGATCGGCTGGCCGTACGTGTGGGGCGGCGAGTCCGAGGCCGAGGGCGGCTACGACTGCTCGGGCCTCATGCAGTACGCGTTCGCCCGCGCGGGGATCAAGCTGCCCCGCGTCGCCGCCGACCAGGCGCGCGCCGGATGGGTGATCCCCTACAGCAAGGCCGAGCCGGGCGACATGCTCATCTGGGCCAACGACCCGACGGCGCCCGGCTACATCTCCCACATCGCCCTCTACCTCGGCGACGGGAAGATGCTGGCCGCGCCGAGGACGGGCCTGCGCGTCCAGGTCCAGGACGTCTACACGCGCAACATGCGCGGCGCCGTCCGGGTGAGCCCGCAGCGGGTCGCCGGTCTCTCCGGCTGACCCGCGCCCCTCCCGCAACCCCGTCAGGCCCACGGTCGACACCAATCGCCCGTGGGCCCTGCCGCTTGCGCCGATGGCGATGTAATGTTGATTACATGACTACCAACGAATCAGCGGAGCAGTTGCGGGGCTGGTTCTCCGGACGGCTCCCCGAGGGCTGGTTCGAGGGCCCGCTGGAGGTCGTGCTCGACCGCGAGGAGGTCAGCGTCGTCGGCCGCCTCCCCGAGCCGGACGGCGCGGCCGAGGTGTCGCAGACCGAGCGGGCCGCGCTGCTCGCCGGGCACATCCAGCGCTTCCGCGAGGACACCCGCGACAAGCGGATCGCGATCGCGCGCGAGGCCGAGCACCGCTTCGGCCACAAGGTCTCCTGGGGCGCCGACTGCGGCGACCAGCGGGAGATGTTCACGACGCTGTCGGTGCCGGTCATGACCCGGCTGCGGCAGCCGGAGCGCCGCGTCCTGGACACGCTCGTGGACGCCGGGGTGGCGCGCAGCCGCAGCGACGCCCTCGCCTGGTGCGTGCGGCTCGTCGGCAAGAACACCGACGAGTGGCTCTCCGAGCTGAGGACGGCCTTGCAGTATGTGGAGCGGGCCCGCGCCGCCGGTCCCCAGCCCTGACCGGGCGGGGGCGGCCGGGCAGGCCGGTTCCGGCCGCGAACGTTCTATCTCGCGCCAGCCTGATCTGACTGGAACGGTGGGAGAAGTATCGCCGTCAGGCCATAATTGAGCGGGTTCGCGCACCGGGGACCGTCGCTCGAAGGGATGCCTGCATGGGGGTTCGGCGTAGCGGGATGTCGCGCGGCGGCGCGCGCAGGGAAGGGGTGCGCCGCAACCCCTTCGACGGTGGCGCGGTCACCTCGGCGATCCGCCGCAGCGGCCCGTACGCGGCCGTCCGCGACGCGGTCTACCGGATGTACGAGCGCCGCGTCGAGGCGTCGCTGCCCACCGACGTGACGCCCCGCCACATCGGCGTCATCCTGGACGGAAACCGCCGCTGGGCCCGCTCGATGGGCCTCGCCGACGTCAACACCGGGCACCAGCGCGGCGCGCAGAAGATCTCCGAGCTGCTCCAGTGGAGCACCGAGGCGGGGGTCGAGCACGTCACGCTGTGGCTGCTGTCCACCGACAACCTGGGCCGTCCCGCACGGGAGCTGGACCCGCTGCTGGAGATCATCGAGAACACCGTCCGCGAGCTCGCCGACGACGGCTGGCACGTCAAGCCCGTCGGCGCCCTCGACCTGCTGCCCGACAAGACCGCCCGTGTCCTGAAAGACGCGGGAGAGGCCACATCGGACGCCCCCGGCCTGATTGTGAACGTCGCGGTTGGGTATGGAGGTAGGCGTGAGATCGCTGATGCGGTGCGCTCTCTGCTCATCGAGCAGGCGAGCCGGGGCACCAGCATCGAGGAACTCGCCGAGGTCCTCGACGTGGAGCACATCGCGGAGCATCTCTACACGCGCGGCCAGCCGGATCCGGACCTGGTCATCCGCACCTCGGGGGAACAGCGGCTCTCCGGCTTCATGCTGTGGCAGAGCGCCCACTCGGAATTCTACTTCTGCGAGGTCCACTGGCCGGACTTCCGCAAGGTCGACTTCCTGCGGGCCATACGCTCCTACGCCGCGCGGCACCGGCGCTACGGTACCTGACGGTCAGTCACCGGCCACCAACCCAGCACTGATCACCACCTCAGGCCCGGCCCCGATCCGGGGCGCGGGCCGCTCGGGGGTGGACTGGCGCGCCACCGGTAGTTCGCCCCTACTCAGGGAGATCGAGTGGCCACAACCCTCCCGCGCCGTCCCGAGTCCGGGATTCCGTCCGGGACGCCCGTCCCGGGCCGGCGCACGTACGTCCTCGACACCAGCGTCCTGCTCGCCGACCCGGGAGCGATGACCCGGTTCGCCGAGCACGAGGTCGTACTCCCCATCGTCGTCATCTCCGAGCTGGAGGCCAAGCGGCACCACCCGGAGCTCGGCTACTTCGCCCGCCAGGCCCTCCGCCTGCTGGACGACCTGCGGCTGGAGCACGGGCGGCTGGACGAGGCGCTCCCGCTCGGCGACCAGGGCGGAACGCTCCGTGTCGAGCTCAACCACATCGACCCGTCCGTCCTGCCGGACGGCTTCCGGCTCGGCGACAACGACACCCGGATCCTGTCGGTCGCGGGCTGGCTGGCGCGCGAAGGGCGCGACGTCGTGCTGGTCTCCAAGGACCTGCCGATGCGGGTGAAGGCGTCCGCCGTCGGCCTCGCGGCCGAGGAGTACCGGGCCGAGCTGGCCGTGGTCGAGTCCGGCTGGACCGGGATGCGCGAGCTGGAGGTCGGCGGCGCCCTGATCGAGGAGCTGTACGAGAGCGGCCGCGCCGACGTCGAGGAGGCGCTCGGCCTGCCCTGCCACACGGGCCTGCGGCTGCTGTCGGAGCGCGGCTCGGCGCTCGGCCGCACCCAGCCCGACAAGTCGGTGCGGCTGGTGCGCGGCGACCGGGAGGTGTTCGGGCTGCGCGGCCGCTCGGCCGAGCAGCGGATCGCGCTGGACCTGCTGATGGACGAGGACGTCGGCATCGTCTCGCTCGGCGGGCGGGCCGGCACCGGCAAGTCCGCGCTCGCGCTGTGCGCGGGCCTGGAGGCGGTGATGGAGCGGCACCGGCACCGCAAGGTCGTGGTGTTCCGGCCCCTGTACGCGGTCGGCGGCCAGGAGCTCGGCTACCTGCCGGGGTCGGAGAACGAGAAGATGTCGCCGTGGTCGCAGGCCGTCTACGACACGCTGTCGGCGGTGACGACGCCGGAGGTCATCGACGAGGTTTTGGACCGTGGCATGTTGGAGGTGCTCCCGCTCACCCACATCCGCGGCCGGTCGCTGCACGACGCGTTCGTGATCGTGGACGAGGCGCAGTCGCTGGAGCGCGGCGTGCTGCTCACCGTCCTGTCGCGGATCGGCGCGGGCTCGCGGGTCGTGCTGACCCATGACGTGGCGCAGCGCGACAACCTGCGGGTCGGCCGGCACGACGGCGTCGCGGCCGTGGTGGAGAGGCTGAAGGGGCATCCGCTGTTCGCGCACGTGACGCTGACGCGCTCGGAGCGCTCGCCGATCGCGGCGCTGGTGACCGACATGCTCGGCGACGTCGGCGTCTGACAGCCCGCCCGCGTCCCCGGCGGCCCTCTCTCGCGGAGGCGCCGCCGGGGTCGCGCTTTCATGATCTACGGATGGTGACGATCCATCATCACTGTGTAGATATGTGAGGAACATCACACGTTTGCCGGTCTGGGGGTAGATCCCCAGGTCCGCAGGATGTTTCGGCGCCGCACGCGCCGAGTTGACAACGGCACCAGCGGTCCCAATCATCTCGTTTCGGTTGCGGAGCAGCCCTCGGGCTCGGGCATTGTGTCCTGTCGTAAGCACCCCCGAACGGTGCCCGTCCGCAGCGCACCCCCTGGACTCACGCGCGGTGGAACGGCTCCGGTCTCGGCCCGAGGACCGCCCCCCGGCGGCCGGACGGGCCGGGGTGGAAACAGTTCGTGCGCGCGTCCATACGCGTGCGACCGTCGGAAGGGCCGCCTTGTACGGAGACCGCCCCGGGTCCCCTAGGCGAGACGATCGACAGAGCTTCGACCCCCAGCAGCCCCCGGCGGGCGCGCCGCACGAGGACGACGTGCGGGTGGCCGGTTCCCCGGCCGCGCCGAGCGGCCCGGCGGGCGACACGCTCGGCTTCCAGGCCGTCGGCCCCGGCGGCCCTGGTGGTCCCGCCAGTCCCGGCGGCCCGGCGGGTCCCGAGGGGCCCGACGAGATCTCGTCCGGCATGCCGATGCCCAGGGCTCCCAAGCCCGCCAAGGCCCAGCGCGGTTCCTCCGGGCGCTCCCGGACGTCCTCCGGCGGCACCGGGCGCCGCAACGGCGTGCGGATCGCCGCGGTCGTCGCGGGCGCGGCGGTCGTGGTCGGCGGCGGCGCGGTGGCCGCGCTCGCGCTGACGGGCGGCGACGGCGGCGGCTCCGGCGACAAGGCCACGGTCGCGTCCAAGCCGCTGGCGGACGCGCCGGCCCCGAAGGTCGACCCCAAGGTCATGGAGGAGAAGCGGCGCGAGCAGGCGCTCGACCGCGCCTCCCGCGCCGTCCGCGAGGAGGACGGCAAGGGCCCCTCCCTCCAGCCCAAGGGCGAGCCGATCCCGACCAAGACGCCCGAGAAGGACAAGGGCGACGGCGGCGGTGACGGCGGTGGCGGCGGCGGACCGACCGGCGACCCCGTCCCGGCGGGCGAGGCGCAGGCGATCGCCCGGGGCATGATGGGGAGTTTCGGTTCCGCGTTCACGAAGTCCGGCCAGTTCGGCTGCCTGGTGAACCTGTGGAACAAGGAGAGCCACTGGAACACCCACGCGGCCAACCCGTCCGGCGCGTACGGGATCCCGCAGGCGCTGCCCGGTTCCAAGATGTCCAGCGCCGGGTCCGACTGGCAGAACAGCGCCCGCACGCAGATCAAGTGGGGCCTCGGCTACATCAAGGGCCGCTACGGCAGCCCCTGCGCCGCGTGGAGCCACTCCCAGTCCGTCGGCTGGTACTGATCGTCGGTTAGTCCGGCGCCCCGCTCGAGGGCGCCGGACGTCACCCCTTTGACGCGTTGGTCATGCGCAGGACGTCGAGCGCCTCGTCCAACTGCTCGACGGTCAGCTTCCCCTCCTCGACGTAGCCGCGCTCCAGCACGACCTCGCGGATCGTCTTTCGCTCGCCGAGCGCCTGCTTGGCGACCTTCGCCGCCTCCTCGTAGCCGATGTAGCGGTTGAGCGGCGTCACGATCGACGGCGACGACTCGGCGTACTCGCGCAGCCGCTCGACGTTCGCCTCGATGCCGTCCACGCACCGGTCGGCGAGCAGCCGCGACACGCTCGCCAGCAGCGCGATCGACTCCAGGACGTTGCGCGCCAGCATCGGCAGCATCACGTTCAGCTCGAAGCTGCCCGCCGCGCCGCCGAACGCGACCGCCGCGTCGTTGCCGATGACCTGCGCGGCGACCTGCGTGACCGCCTCGGGGATCACCGGGTTCACCTTGCCCGGCATGATCGAGGAGCCGGGCTGGAGGTCGGGCAGCGCGATCTCGGCGAGCCCGGCGCGCGGGC
Organism: Actinomadura terrae; assembly: GCF_022751215.1. Lineage (GTDB taxonomy): Bacteria > Actinomycetota > Actinomycetes > Streptosporangiales > Streptosporangiaceae > Spirillospora > Spirillospora terrae. The sequence goes on from NZ_JAICDG010000001.1 coordinate 504,611, forward strand.
CCGAGCCCATCCAGCGCAGATCGTTGGCGATCTTGTTGAGGCCGACCGCGATCGTGCGGAGCGCGCCGCTCGCCTCCACCAGCCCGTCCCGCGCGCCCTGCGCCTCGAAGTGGTCGCGCGCCTCGGTCAGCGGCAGTCCGGTGACGCGGGCGATCTCGGCGACGACGCGGCCGCCGAAGCCGTCCGGGGTGTTGATGCCGGTGCCGACCGCCGTGCCGCCGAGCGGCAGTTCCGCCAGCCGGGGTAGGACGGCCTCCAGCCGCTCCACCCCGTACCGCACCTGCGCGGCGTAGCCGCCGAACTCCTGGCCGAGCGTGACGGGCGTCGCGTCCATCAGGTGGGTGCGCCCGGACTTCACGACGGTCGCGAACTCCTGTGCCTTGCGGGCGAGTGCGGCCTCCAGATGCGCCAGCGCGGGCACGAGGTCGTTCAGGACGGCCCCGGTCGCCGCGACGTGGATCGAGGACGGGAACACGTCGTTGGACGACTGAGAGGCGTTCACGTGGTCGTTGGGGTGCACCGGGCGGTCGAGCCGCTCCTGGGCGAGCGTCGCGACGACCTCGTTGGCGTTCATGTTCGACGACGTGCCCGACCCGGTCTGGAACACGTCGATGGGGAACTGGTCGTCCCAGCGTCCGGCGGCGACCTCCAGCGCCGCCTCGCGGATCGCCTCCGCCAGCTCCGCGTCGAGGACGCCCAGCTCGGCGTTGACGACCGCCGCCGCCGCCTTGATCTGGCCGAGCGCGGCGACGTGCGCGGGCTCCAGCGTCCGGCCCGAGATCGGGAAGTTCTCCACGGCGCGCTGGGTCTGCGCGCGCCACTTCGCCGCCGCCGGCACCCGGACCTCGCCCATGGAGTCGTGCTCCACGCGGAACTCCTGCTCGGTCATCTGACAAGCCACCTCCGACACCGACGTCATGTCCTCATCGGTGGCAGCCATGCACGGACCCCGCGCATTCCCGCCCGGACCTCCGTGTGACCGGTCAGTTCCCGGGGGCCGCCCGGTTCAGGCTGTAGCTCTTGCGCTCGCCCGGCGACCCGAGCGGTTTCTGCCGCCCGTTCACCCACACGTCGCAGGCGGACGCGTCGTAGATGACCGCGTTGAGCCGCGCCTGGTCGTACTTGCGGACCTCGCCCTCCAGGAGCGTCGCGTCGGTGAGGACGGTGCTCACGCCGCCGGGCACCGACACGAAGATCTTGCAGGTGGCGTTGCGGGCCCGGACGGCAAGCGTGCTGGAGGCGACCCCCGCCGGGACCTCCGGCACGGGCGCGTCGGACACGGGCGGGGTCGCGGGGGAGGAGCCGGAGTTCTTCGTCATCCCGACGATGAGCGCGGTCGCGCCGATGCCGCAGGACGCGACGGTGGCGCCGACCAGCCCGATCACGACCATCACCCGGTAGCGGGGCGTCTCCGCGCGGCGGGCGCGGCGGGGGCCGGTGAGCGCGCGCTCCAGCCGGTCGGCGGCGCGGGCGTGGCTGAGGCGGCGGGTGGGGTTCTTCTCCAGCAGCCCCGTGATCACCGGCGCGAGCGGGCCCGCGTGCTGCGGCGCCGGGATCGCCTCGTTCGCGAGCGCGCTGAGCGTCGCCATCACGTTGTGCCGCTCGAACGGCGGACGGCCCTCCAGCGCGGCGTACAGGGTCGCGCCGAGGGACCACAGGTCCGAGCGGGGGGTGGCCTTCTCCCCGGCCGCGACCTCCGGCGCCACGTACGCGGGGGAGCCCATGAAGTGCCCGGTCTTGGTCAGGCTGGCCGAGCCGGAGGAGAACGCCAGGCCGAAGTCGGTGAGCACGACCCGGTCGCCGTCCAGCAGCACGTTGCTCGGCTTGAGGTCGCGGTGCACGATCCCGGCCCGGTGCGCGATGTCGAGCGCGTCCAGCAGCGCGCGGCCGATGTGCGCGACGCGGGCGGGCGGGAGCGGTCCCGACCCCTCGATGAGCTGTTCGAGGTTGGGCGCCTCGATCATCTCCATCACGATCCAGGGCCGGCCCTGTTCGATGACGACGTCGTACACCTCGACGATGTTGTGCGTCCGCAGCTGGGCGGGCGCGCGCGCCTCACGGAGGGTACGGCGGTAGAAGACCACCCGGTCGTCCTCGGAGAGTTCATCGGGGAGCCGCAGCTCCTTGATCGCGACGGCGCGATCGAGGAGTTCGTCATGCCCTCTCCACACGGTGCCGTTGGCACCCTGACCCAGCTCCGAGACCAGCCGGTAGCGCGTCGCGAGCACGAGGCGCTCAGACTGAGACATGGCCGAAAAGATACCGGAGTGGCAGTGCGGTCATCGGTGAGACCTTCGTACCAAGTTGGATTTCGGACCAATAATGTGATCTACCGGCTAATATCCCCTTGTCAGCTCCGTCGGCCGATGGACAGGACGGGTCCGGTGGTGTCGGCGAAGAAGTCCTCGCCCTTGTCGTCGACCACGATGAACGCCGGGAAGTCCTCGACTTCGATCTTCCACACCGCCTCCATGCCGAGCTCGGCGTACTCCAGGACCTCGACCTTGCGGATGCAGTCCTGCGCGAGGCGCGCGGCCGGGCCGCCGATCGAGCCGAGGTAGAAGCCGCCGTGCGCGGCGCACGCGTCGGTGACCTGCTTGGAGCGGTTGCCCTTGGCCAGCATGACCAGCGACCCGCCCGCGGCCTGGAACTGCTCGACGTAGGAGTCCATCCGCCCGGCGGTGGTCGGGCCGAACGAGCCGGACGCGTAGCCCTCCGGCGTCTTTGCCGGACCCGCGTAGTAGACGGCGTGGTCGCGCAGGTACTGCGGCATCGGCTCGCCCGCGTCCAGCCGCTCCTTGATCTTGGCGTGCGCGATGTCGCGGGCCACGACCAGCGGGCCGGTCAGCGACAGCCGCGTCTTCACCGGGTACCGGGTCAGCTCGGCCCGGATCTCGCTCATCGGACGGTTCAGGTCGATCCGCACGACCTCGTCGTCGAGGTGCTCGTCGGTCGTGTCCGGGAGGTACTGCGCGGGGTCGGTCTCCAGCCGCTCCAGGAACACGCCCTCCGCCGTGATCTTGGCGAGCGCCTGCCGGTCGGCGCTGCACGACACCGCGATCGCCACCGGGCAGGACGCGCCGTGCCGGGGCAGCCTGATCACCCGCACGTCGTGGCAGAAGTACTTGCCGCCGAACTGCGCGCCGATCCCGAGCCGCTGCGTCAGCTCGAACACCTGGAGCTCCAGCTCCAGGTCGCGGAACCCGTGCCCGAGCGGCGAGCCCTCGCTCGGGATCGTGTCGAGGTAGTGCGCCGAGGCGTACTTGGCGGTCTTCAGCGCGTACTCGGCGGACGTCCCGCCCACGACGATCGCCAGGTGGTAGGGCGGGCACGCGGCCGTCCCCAGCGAGCGGATCTTCTCCTCCAGGAACGTCATCATCCGCTTGGGGTTCAGGACGGCCTTGGTCTCCTGGTAGAGGAACGACTTGTTCGCGCTGCCCCCGCCCTTGGCCATGAACAGGAACTTGTACGCCTCGCCCGGGGCCGCGTACAGCTCGATCTGCGCGGGCAGGTTGCTGCCGGTGTTCTTCTCGTCCCACATCGTCACCGGCGCCATCTGCGAGTAGCGCAGGTTCAGCTTCGTGTACGCGTCGTACACGCCCCGGGAGATGTGCTCCTCGTCGTGCCCGTCGGTGAGGACGTGCTGGCCGCGCTTGCCCATCACGATCGCGGTGCCGGTGTCCTGGCACATGGGCAGGACGCCGCCGGAGGCGATGCCCGCGTTCTTCAGCAGGTCCAGCGCGACGAACCGGTCGTTGGGGGAGGCCTCGGGGTCGTCCAGGATGCGGCGGAGCTGCGCCAGGTGCGCCGGCCGCAGCAGGTGCGCGATGTCGCGCATCGCGGTCTCGGTGAGCAGCCGGAGCGCCTCCGGCTCGACCTGCAAGAACGTCCGTCCGCCCGCCTCGAACCTCGACACGCCCTCGGAGGTGAGGAGCCGGTAGTCGGTGTCGTCGGGGCCGATCGGCAGCAGGTCGGTGTAGGAGAACTCAGGCATCAGGCAGAACCTCGCGCGAACTCGATGGAGGCCGTCCCAGGGGGCTCGATGGGGGCCGCCTCACAGGGTACGGCCCGGGCGCGCAGGCCGACGACGACCCCCGCCGCGACGAGCGCGGCCCCGCCGAGGTCGGCGGGCCCCGGGGTGTCCAGGCCGAGCGCGACGGTCGCGATCACGGCGCTGACCGGGATGACCCCGGCGAACAGGCCGGCGCGGTCGGGGCCGAGGCGGCCGAGCGCGTCGTACCAGAGCAGGAACGCGATCGTCGTGACGATCACCGACAGGTAGCCCAGGCCCGCGAGCTCGGGGCCGGTGGGGACGCGCAGGACGGCGCCGCCGTCGCGCACCAGGCCGATCGCGAGCAGCATCGGCGCCGCGAGGCCCGCCGAGTAGGCCGACACCCGCAGCGGCCCGAGCCTCGGCAGCAGCGGGACGGCCAGCAGCGAGAAGCACACCTCGCCGCCGAGCGCGCCGAGCGAGAGCAGCAGGCCGCGCGGGCTCGCGCCGCCGAGGCCGCTCGCGAGCCCCGCCCCGGCCGCGACCACGCACGCCGACAGCACCACCGGCAGGGCCGGGCGGCGCCGCTCCATCAGCGGCCCGACCAGCGCCAGCACGATCGGGACCGTCGCGATCACCGTCCCGATCGTGGCCGGGCTGGTGTCGCGGGTGGCGAACACGATGCACACGTTGAACGCGGCGAGGCCCGTCGCTGCTAGCGCCGCGAGCAGCGCCCATTCTCGCGGCCTCGGCCAATGGGCCGTTCCGGGGGGTGTGGGGGCTCGGCCCCCCACAAGAGACCGGGCCGGAGTGCGGTCCAGGCGGGTGACCAGCAGCAGGATCAGCGCGGCGACCGCGTACCGGACGGCCTGGCCGCCGAACACCGGGTAGTCGGAGATCGTCGCCGACACGGCCGCCAGCGAGCCGACGAGGCACATCGCGGTCCCGGCGCCGACCATGCCGCGCCGGCTGGAGTTCAGGTTCATGACATGGCACGTTATGGCGTGTTTGGTCTGCGAAACAGGGCCAATCGCCGCGAGCCGCCCAGGACCAAAACTCCGGGCCGTGACACGCTCCATCCCTCCGGACGCTGAACGTGATGTGACCGACCTTCATCTCCCCCTCGACCGGGCCGCCGGACGGCTGTCGGCGCAGATCGCCGCGGGCTTCCGGGCGGCCGTCCGATCCGGCCGGCTCACGGCGGGGACCCGGCTGCCGTCGAGCCGCGACCTGGCGCGCGACATGGACGTCTCGCGGGGTGTCGTCGTCGCCGCCTACGAGCAGCTGACCGCCGAGGGCTTCCTGGTGGCCCGGCGCGGCGACGGGACCCGGATCGCGCCGCTCGCCCGTCCCGACGAGCCGCCGGGCCCGGCGTCCCCGGAGCCCCCGGCCGCCTACGCGGCGGACGCGCCGCAGGAGGGCGCCGGGGCGTTGACCCCCCGCCCCTACGACCTGTGGCCGGGCCATCCGGACCTGTCGTCCTTCCCCCGCGACCGCTGGCTGGCCGCCGCCCGCGCCGCGCTCCGCACGCTGCCGAGCGACGCGCTCTCCTACCCCGACCCCGCCGGCGTCCACGCGCTGCGCGCCGAGCTGGCCGGGTACCTCTCGCGGGTCCGCGCCGCGCACGCCGACCCGAACCGCCTGGTGATCATGAACGGGGTCGCGCACGGGCTGTCGGCGCTGGTCGCCCTGCTCCGCGCGGACGGGCACACGACGCTCGCGGTGGAGGACCCGACGAGCGTCCGGCAGCTGCCGATGCTGGAGGCGGGCATCCGCGTCGTCCGCGTCCGGGTGGACGCCGAGGGCCTGAACGTCGACGACCTGGCCCGCACCGGGGCGCGCGCGGTGCTGGTCACGCCCGCGCACCAGTACCCGACGGGCGTGGTGCTGTCGGCGCGCCGCCGCGCCGCGCTGATCGCCTGGGCCCGCGGCGTGCACGGCCTGATCATCGAGGACGACTACGACGCCGAGTTCCGCTACGACCGCGAGCCGGTCGGCTGCCTCCAGGGCGTCGATCCCGACCGGGTCGTGCTGCTCGGCTCGGTGAGCAAGTCGCTCGCGCCCGCGCTCCGGCTCGGCTGGGCCGTCGCGCCGCCCGTCCTGGCCGAGCGGCTGCGCGCGCACCGCGCCCACACCGACCTCGGCTCGCCCGTCCTGGAGCAGCACGCGCTCGCCGAGTTCATCAGGAGCGGCGGCTACGACCGGCATCTGCGCACGATGCGGCGCAGGTACCGGGCCCGGCGGGACGCGCTGGCCCAGGCGATCCACGAGCACGTGCCCGGCGCCATGGTTCAGGGCGTCTCAGCGGGCATCCACCTGTACGTGGAGCTTCCCCCCGGCTGCGACGAGGAGCGGGTGGCCGACGCCGCCGGACGCGCCGGCGTCGCGGTCGCCGGCGCCCGCACGATGTGGTCGCCCGCCCGCGCCGGACGCGCCGCGCCCGCGCTCGTCCTCGGCTACGCCAGGCAGAGCGAGCCGCGGCTGGTCAAGGCGGCGGAACTGCTGGGGCAGGTGGTTGCCAGGGAGGCTCGCGGGTAGGAACACGGTCCCCGGTGTAGGAGGTATGGATGAGTCTGGATGAGGCCGCGCGGCAGCTCAGGATGGCCGGCCACGACGCACAGGTGGCCTTCGACTGCGTCGGGCTCGGTGACCTGGAGCGGGCGCAGGAGCACGCCGTCACCCTCCGCGCCGCCGCCGACGCCGCCGAGGTGGCGTTGAGTCAGGCGTTGAAGGACCTCACCCCCGACCAGGCGCAGGTCGAGGGGGAACGTGCCATCACCGCGTTGGAGGACGCCTGACCTCCGTTCTGTGGAGATCCGCTAGAGGCCGGCGGCGGCGGCGTCCGGACGGGCGCCGCCGCCCGCCCGTGCGGGGTCGAAGCCCCGCGCGGTCGCGAACACGACGAGGACCAGCGCCGCCGGGACGGTGAAGGCCAGCCGCAGCCCGTGCTCCGCGCTGACCGGCGCGATGGCGCCGACGACCGCCGCGCCCAGCACGAACCCGACGTAGTTGAAGATGTTGACGCGGGCGACCGCGACGCCGAGGCCGGTGGGGTCCACCCGTCCGGCCGCGGAGAAGGACACCGGGGCGATCACGCTGAGGCCGAGCCCGGCGACCGCGAACGCCGCGATCGCCAGCGCCGCGTTCGGCGCCGCCACCACGCCCGCCATGCCGGCGAGGCCGACGGCGCCGCCGAGCCGCACCACCCGCACCGGGCCCGACCGCCGGACGGCGAGGTCTGCGACCGCGCGGCTCGCGACCATCGCGACCTGGTAGCCGACGTAGCCGAGCGGCGCGACCCAGTCGGCGCCGGACAGCTCGTCGTCCAGGTACTTCGCGCCGTAGGAGGAGATGGCCGAGTCGGCGAGGTAGGCGACGGCCAGCGCCGCCCCCACCGCCAGGATCGGCCGCCACGGGACGCGGCGTCCGGCCGCCCGCAGCTCCTCGGCCGACGGCCCGCCGCCCTCCTCCGCCCGGCCGTAAAGGCGGGGCCCGGTGGCGAGCGAGGCCGCGACCGCGGCGGCCGCCGCGACCGCGAAGGCGGTGCCGAGCGGGAGGTCCATCCTGTTGGCCAGCGACGACCACAGGCCGCCGAGGATCCCGGCGAGGCTCCACACCGCGTAGCAGCCGGTGATCAGGCTGACCCCGTACCGGCGCTCGACCGCGATGCCCTGCGCGTTCATCGAGGCGTCCACCGCGCCGACGAACAGGCCGAACAGCGCGACCGCCGCGTACAGCGGGAGGTCGTGGTCGCCGGTGAGGCCGATCACCGCGATCGTCAGCGCCACCGCGGGCTGCGCCGCCCGCAGCACGGGCGCGCTCCCGATCCGCTGGAACAGCGCGCCCGAGACGACGCTGCCGACCCCGGCGACCAGCGGGACCGTCAGCAGCACCAGCGACAGCGTCCCGTCGCCGAGGTGGTGCGCCTTCTGGATCCGCGGGATCTGCGTGACCAGCGAGGCGAAGCACAGCCCCTGGACGGCGAACGCCGCGTACGCGGCGGACCGGGCCCGCCGGTCCCGCGCGGTGATCCCCTGGCCCATGCCGCCCGACCTCTCTGCGCCGCGCCCCGCCGCGGACGAAATGTGAAGAAAGTTCGCGTCAGCGTAGGGAGTGGCGGCGTCCCCGGTCAATCGGCGTTCGCGCCCTCTAGTCGATGAGGCGGCGGCGCATGCCCCGGACGGCGATGATCCACGTCAGCGCGGCGAACAGCACCAGCGCGCCCAGATGGCCGAGGTCGGCCGGCGGCCGCAGGCCGAACACCGCGTGCCGCACCAGCTCCACGCAGTGGTACAGCGGGTTGAGGTGCGCCGCGAAGTCGACCCAGCCGGGCAGCTCGCCGATCGGGAAGAACGTCCCGGCGATCAGGAACAGCGGCGTCACCACACCGGTGATCACGTAGTCGAAGGAGTTGATCGACGGGACGACCGTCGACGCCCACATCCCGAACAGCCCGAACCCGAGCGCGGTGAAGAACGCGATGACCGGCACCAGCAGCATGCCGAAGGAGGGGTCCAGGCCGAAGCACAGCGCCACGAGCAGCGGCGAGCACGAGTACACCGCCGACTTCGCCGCGATCCACAGCGCCTCGGCCGTCACCAGCTCGTGCACGTCCACCGGCGCGGACAGCATGCCGGAGTAGGTGTGCTGGAACACCCGCCGGATGTAGCTGTTGAACATCCCCGGGAAGATCGAGGTGAACAGCGCCGCCGTGCCGACCACGCCGGTCGCGACGAAGTCCAGGTAGCGGTAGTTCCCGATCGCCGCGACCATCGAGCCGAACCCGTAGCCGAACGCCAGCAGGAAGAACGTCGGCTCCGCGATCGAGGCGAACGACTGCGACCTCCAGTAGCGCTTGTAGAGGGCCAGCTCGTGCCGCCAGACGCCCTTGACCGGCGCCATCTCGAACCGCCTGAGCCTCGGGGCCCGCTCCGCCCGCACGGTCATTCCACACTCTCCCCGGTCAGCACCACGAACACGTCCTCCAGGCTGGACGCGCGGCGGACCCCGTCGGGGCCGAGCTCCTCGTCCAGCGACGGCGGGATCGTCTCGGCCCGCAGCACCGACACCGACGGGCCGGTGCGGCGGGTGGGCAGCCCCGCGCCATGCGCCAGCCGCTCCACGTCGGAGAGCCGGTCGGGCGGGCCGTGGTGCTCCACCACCAGCTCGCCCGCGTGCTCGGCGACGAGCCGCGCGGGCGTCCCGCGCGCGATCACCCTGCCGTGCGACATCAGCGCGCACTCGTCGGCGAGCCGCTCGGCCTCCTCGATGTAGTGCGTCGACATCAGGACCGTCGTCCCGGCGGCGCGCAGCCCGTCGATCAGCCCCCACAGCTCGGCGCGGACCTGCGGGTCGAGGCCGACGGTCGGCTCGTCCAGCAGCACCAGGGCCGGGCGGTGCACGAGGCCGCGCGCGATCAGCAGCCGCCGCCGCATCCCGCCGGACAGGTCGTCGACCTTGGTGCGCTGCCGCTCGGTGAGGTGCGCCAGCGCGAGCGCGTCGTCGACCGCCCGGCTCCGCTCCGCGCGCGGAACCCGGTACAGGTGCGCGAACACCTCCAGGTTCTCGCGGGCCGTCAGCTCCTCGTCGAGGTTGTCCTGCTGGGGGACGACCCCCATCGCCGCCCGCGCGCGCTTGGACTCGCGCGGGACCGGGAAGCCGAGCACGTGGATCGTTCCCTCGGTCGGGACGGCCTGCGCGGTCAGCAGCTTCATCGTCGTCGACTTCCCGGCGCCGTTCGGGCCGAGCAGCCCCAGGCAGATCCCGGTGGGGACGTCGAGGTCGAGGCCGTCCACCGCCGTGAAGTCGCCGAAGCGCTTGACGACGCCCCGGAGGCTGATCGCCGCCGCGCCCCCGTCCTCCCCGGCGGCCGCGACGCCCGTCTGGTCTTTTGCGGGAGGACGACCGTCCAAATTCCCCGAAATTGATCTTTTTACCGCCATTGCGTCACCCTAAGTAGAAAACAGGCGAAAACGACAGTGGTCATGCCCTCGGAGCACCGCCGCCCGGCCGTTAACCTCTAGGTGTGGAGATCCCCCGGCGACCGGCCGCCGAACAGGCGACGCGCGTCCGCGACCTGCGCGCCTCCGATGCCGACCGGGAACGCGTCGCCGCCGTGCTCGCCGAGGCCCTCGCCGACGGGCGGCTGACCGCCGAGGAGCACGCCGACCGCGCCGACCGCGTCTACGCCGCCCGGACGCTGGGCGACCTGACCGGGCTGACCGGCGACCTCGGCCCCGAGGAGGCCCAGCCGATCCTCGTGGACGACCGTCCGCTCACCGTGTTCTTCGGCCGGACGCGGCGCGAGGGCCGCTGGGTCGTGCCCGTCAAACTCCCGCTGCTCGCCCTGTTCGGGACCGTCGAGCTCGACCTGCGCCAGGCCGTCCTCCAGCGCCGCCACATCGTCCTGGACGCCACGGTGCTCGGCGGGCGGATCAGGCTGCTGGTCCCCGAGGGCGTCCGCGTGGACGTGACGGGACGCACCGTCCTCAGCACCCGCGAGCTGCGCACCAGGCCCGGCGCGGACGGCCCGACGATCGAGGTCGCGGGCACGCTGATCTGCACGTCCGTGCGCGCCCGGTCGCCGCGCCGCTCGCTGCGCGACCGCGTCCGGGGCCGCCTCGGCCGCCGCTGAGCCCGGGGTTTCGCGGTGGGGCGGCGTCAGGAGCCGGGCTTGGCCGAGGTCGAGGGCGCCGGGATCGCGCCCTTGCTCTGCGGCCGGAGCGCGGCCGCCAGGACCGCCAGCTCCTCGTAGGACGCCGTGCCCGTCACCACCAGGCTCACGCCGTCGGGCAGGGTGCGCGCGAGCGAGTTCGCCTTCTTGTCCTTGCGGTGGTACTTCGTCCAGGTGACGCCGTTGACCAGCTGCGTCCCGAGCGGGTTGCGGTTGTTGGTCATGCGCGGGACGTAGTCGGCCGCCTTCTCGTTGCTCTGCTCCAGCGCGGCGTACTCGTCGCTCGGCGTCACGAAGCCCAGGTGCCAGGCGACGGGCCTGCCCCCGCCCTCGTCCAGGCCGTGCAGCCGGGAGCTGGTCGGACGCCAGCCGGGCGGGAGCCCCTGCGGCGCGTAGGAGGTGAACGGCGCGTCGTTGCGCATCGCCCACTGCTGCGAGGCGTAGTCGACGGTCGGCAGCACCTCCTTGTTGCTGCGCGGCGTGATCAGCACGATCACCGCGACCAGCAGCAGGCAGGCGCCCATCGCCATCGTGAAGCCGCCGAGGCCCGTGGTCAGCCGCTTGTGGACGCCCGGGCTCACCTGGACGACCTGCGGCGCCGGGGCCTTCTCCGCGGCGGCGGCGTCGGGCTCGGTGGCGGCGTCCCGGGGGGCGGAGGCGGTCTCCTCGGCGCTCTCGGCCGGGGCCGGGGTCTTGTCGGTCACCCCTCCAGCATCCCGCACGCTCAGCGCTGCTCCGTACGGGGGTTGCGGATCGTGCCGAGGATCGCCATGACCTCGCCCGCGAGCCGGCGCGCGGCGCCCTCGTCGTCCATCAGCGAGATCTCCGACACGGCGCCCGCCATCGCGCCGGTCAGCACCATGACCAGCGCCTCGTCCACCCCGCCGTCGTCGGTGTGGAACAGCGCCGCGTTGCGGCGGGCCCACTTGGTGAGGCGCTGCCGCATCACCCGGTCGAACCCGGGCGGGCCGTCGCCGGAGATGAACAGCCGCGAGACGTCCCGCTGGGCCAGGCAGCCGTCGAGGTAGGCGCGGGCCCCGGCGATGAACTGCCGCATCGGGTCGGTCTCGCCCGCCTCCCGCACGGTGCTGATCGCCTCGCGGGTGCGCTCCTGCTGCCCGGCCTGGAACTCCTCGAACAGCGTGAGGTACAGGTCGGCCTTGCCGTTGAAGTGGTGGTAGAGGCTCCCGACGCTGGCCCCGGCCTTGGCGACGATGTCGGTCACCGCGGCCTGCGCGAACCCGGACTCGCAGAAGACGTCCCGCGCCGCGGCCAGCAGGGCCCCGCGCGTCGCGGCGCCCCGGTCGGAGGTCCGCGCGGGGTCGCCCGCGGCACGCCCGCCGCCGTTGCCTGGCACCCCGCCGGACGAGACGTCCATGTCGCTGCTCATGGTGCCTGAGATTACGCCCTCCGCCCCGGGGGAAACGATCCCTTGCCCATGTGACCGCCGAATCCGTCCTCGTCACGGTGCCCGGCGCTCGCCCGGCGCTCCCGCGCGGCCGCTCTGGTCTGGTCCAATTTGTGGGCCACCGTCCGGTCCGCAGAGAATCCGAGTCACCACCGACCGAAGGGGCCGTCCGCCATGACCGACGACACCACCGTCTCCTCCCCGCTCGTGACCGAGCCCGCCGCGCCGGACCGCAACCTCGCGATGGAGCTCGTCCGGGTCACCGAGGCCGCCGCGCTGGCCGCCGGACGCTGGGTCGGGCGCGGCGACAAGAACGGCGCGGACGGCGCGGCCGTGAACGCCATGCGCCAGCTGATCAACACCGTCTCGATGCGCGGCGTCGTCGTGATCGGCGAGGGCGAGAAGGACAACGCGCCCATGCTCTACAACGGCGAGGAGGTCGGCGACGGCGGCGGCGCCGAGTGCGACGTCGCGGTCGACCCGGTGGACGGCACCCGGCTCACCGCGCTCGGCATGAACAACGCGATCGCGGTGCTGTCGGTGGCCCCGCGCGGGTCGATGTTCGACCCGTCCGCCGTCTTCTACATGGAGAAGCTCGTCACCGGGCCCGAGGCGGCCGACGCCGTGGACATCGGCCGTCCGATCGCCGACAACATCCGGGCGGTCGCGCGCGCCAAGGGCTCCTCGCCGCAGGACGTGACCGTCTGCATCCTGGACCGCCCGCGCCACGAGGGCATCGTCAAGGAGGTCCGCGAGGCGGGCGCGCGGATCAAGTTCATCCTGGACGGCGACGTCGCCGGCGCGATCATGGCGTGCCGTCCCGGGACCGGCGTCGACCTGCTGCTCGGCATCGGCGGCACCCCCGAGGGCATCATCGCCGCGTGCGCGATCAAGGCGCTGGGCGGGGTGATCCAGGGCCGGCTGTGGCCGCAGGACGACGCCGAGCGGCGCAAGGCGGAGGACGCGGGGCACGACCTCGGCCGCGTGCTGACCACCGACGACCTGGTGACCTCCGACGACGTGTTCTTCGCCGCGACCGGCATCACCGACGGCGAGCTGGTCGACGGCGTCCGCTACAGCAAGGGCACCGCGGTCACGCACTCGCTCGTCATGCGCTCCCGCAGCGGCACGATCCGGACGATCTCCAGCGAGCACCAGCTCGCCAAGCTCCGCGCCTACAGCTCGATCAACTTCGACACGGCGGTGTAGCGGCCGGCCGGGATGGGCGCGCCCGCGGTCAGAAGGGCGCGGGCGCGTCCGCCTCGCCGTTCTCGGGCGGGGCCGTGGCGGCGGCTAGCCGGGCGCGCGCCCCCTCCAGCCACTCCTCGCAGATCACGGCGAGCCGCTCGCCGCGCTCCCACAGGCCGAGGGACTCCTCCAGCGTGAGCCCGCCCGCCTCCAGCCGCTTGACGACGTCGGTCAGCTCGTCCCGTGCCTGCTCATACGACAGTTTCTCTTCGGCCACCCCTCCACCCTCTCACTCCGGGGTGGGCCCGGTGTCGGAGACCGTCACACCGAGGCGCCCGCCCGACAGCCGGACGAGGAGCCGCTCGCCGTCCTTGACCTCCGCCGGCTCGCGCACGACCGACGCGTCCTCCCGCTGGACGATCGCGTAGCCGCGCTCCAGCGTCGCGGCGGGGGAGAGGGCCAGCAGGCGGGCGCGGGTGTGGGACAGCTCGTCCCCGGCCCGGTCGAGGGCCCCGGCGAGGCAGCGGCGCGTCCGGTCGCGCAGGGCCAGCACCCGCTCGGACTGCCGCTCCACCTCCCGGACGGGGTCGGCCAGCGCGGGCCGCGACCGGACCGCCTTCAGCCACGCCAGCTCCCGCTCGACGCCGCCCGCCAGGCACCGGCGGCCCCGGTCGCGCAGCTGCCGGACGAGCTGGAGCTGCTCGCGCACGTCCGGGACGGCCCGCTTGGCCGCGTCGGTCGGGGTCGAGGCCCGCACGTCCGCGACCAGGTCGAGGAGCGGGCTGTCCTGCTCGTGGCCGATCGCGCTGACGACCGGGGTGCGGGCCGCCGAGACCGCGCGCACGAGCGCCTCGTCCGAGAACGGGAGCAGGTCCTCCATCGCGCCGCCGCCCCGCGCGATGATGATCACCTCGACGGCGGGGTCGGCGTCGAGCTTGCGCAGCGCCTCCATCACCTCGCCGACCGCGTACGAGCCCTGGACGGCGGTGTTCTCGACCTGGAACGCGACGGCCGGCCAGCGGCGCCGCGCGTTCTGGAGGACGTCGTGCTCGGCGTCGGACTCGCGCCCGCAGATCAGCCCGATCTTCCCGGGCAGGAACGGCAGCGCCCGCTTGCGCTCGGGACGGAACAGCCCCTCGGACGCGAGCACCTGCTTGAGCCGCTCCAGCCGGGCCAGCAGCTCGCCGACGCCGACCGGGCGGATCTCCAGGACGCTCAGCGAGAACGTCCCCCGGTTGATCCAGAAGTCGGGTTTGGCGTGGACGACCACCCGCGCGCCGTCGGTCACCGCGGGGCCCGCCGCCTCGAACACCGCGCGCGGCCCGACGACCCGCACCGACATGTTCGCGACCGGGTCGCGGAGCGTCATGTAGACCGTCCCGCCCCGGGCGTTGAGGTCGGTGATCTGGCCCTCGACCCAGATGCGCCCGAGCCTGCCGATCCAGCCGCCGACCGCTTGCAGGACGGTCCGCACCGGCACGGGGGACTCCGCCGTGGTCTCCATCGCCATGCCCGGAAGCCTACGGTGTGCGCGTCGGGGTGTGACCGGAGAGACACCGGGACCCGTTGAATGCTTAGTCCTACTAACTTAGGCTAGCTAAGTAATCGAGGAGAGCGACCGTGACCCTTTCCGACCGCGAGCTGGCCGCGGAGCTGAACCGGCGGCTGCGCCACGTCGTGCTGATGCTGCGCCGGGCCGGCGCCGACCAGCCGATCACCAGCCAGCAGCTGTCGGTGCTCGGCTCGCTGGAGGGCGGCCCGCGCCGGATGACCGAGCTGGCCGCCGAGCACGGCGTCCGGCTGCCGACCATGACCGCCCAGATCAACCGGCTGGAGCGCGACGGCCTCGTCGGGCGCGGCCGGGACGGGACCGACGCCCGCGTCGTCACCGCCCGGCTCACCCGCGCGGGACGCGAGCAGCTGGCCGCCGGACGCGAACGCCGTCTCGGCTACCTGGCCGAGCGGTTCGCGGGGCTGACCGAGGAGGAGCGCGCGGCCGTCGCCGCCGCGCTGCCCGCCCTGGACAAGCTCTTCGACCGTCCCTGACCCGGGGTCGGACCGTTCTGCTGGGGTCGCTCTCCTCGGGCAAGCGCACACCCCTGAAAGGAAGGTCCCATGCACCCCTCCGCGAAGGGCGGTGTCCTGCGGCAGCCGATGTCGGTGTGGGCCACCGCGTTCGCCGCCGTGGTCGCCTTCATGGGCATCGGCCTGGTCGATCCCATCCTGCCCGCCATCGCCGCGAACCTGGACGCCTCGCCGAGCCAGGTTTCGCTGCTGTTCACCAGCTACTTCCTGATCACCGCCGTCGCGATGCTGGTCACCGGATGGGTGTCCAGCCGGATCGGCGGCAAGCGGACGCTGCTGATCGGGCTCGGGATCGTCGTGGTGTTCGCCGCGCTCGCCGGGACGTCCGACAGCGTCTCCCAGCTCGTCGGGTTCCGGGCCGGATGGGGCCTCGGCAACGCGCTGTTCGTCGCCACGGCGCTCGCCGTCATCGTGGGTGCTGCGACCGGCGGGGCGGAGTCAGCGATCATCCTCTACGAGGCCGCGCTCGGCCTCGGCATCTCCCTCGGCCCGCTCGCCGGCGCCCTGCTCGGCGACCTGAACTGGCGCTTCCCGTTCTTCGGCACGGCCGCGCTCATGGCGGCCGGCTTCCTGCTGATCACGACGCTGCTCAGGGCGACGCCCCCGCCCCCGGAGCGGACCCGGCTGAGCGCCCCGATCCGCGCGCTCGGCCACGGCGGGCTGTCCACGACCGCGTTCACGGCGCTGTTCTACAACTACGCGTTCTTCACCGTCCTCGCGTACACCCCGTTCGTCCTCGGGATGGGCGCGCACGGCATCGGCCTGGTCTTCTTCGGCTGGGGCGTGATGGTGGCGCTCGCGTCGGTGTTCGGCGCGCCGCCGCTGCAACGGCGGTTCGGGACCGTCCGGGTCATGTACCTGGCGCTCGGCCTGCTGATCGTGTTCCAGCTCGGCCTCGCCGCGCTCGGGCACGGCGGCGTGATCGTCTGCACGGTCCTGTCCGGCATCCCGATCGGGCTGAACAACACCGCGTTCACCGAGGCGGCGATGGAGGTGTCCGACAACCCGCGTCCGGTGGCGTCGGCGGGCTACAACTTCGTCCGCTGGATGGGCGGCGCCCTCGCCCCCTACTTCGCGACGAAGCTCGCCGAGGAGGTCGACACGGCCCTGCCCTACTACGTGGGCGCGGCCTGCTGCGCGGTCGCGATCGGCATCCTCGTCGTGCGACGCCGCCACCTGGAGGCGCTGGTGCGCGTCGACGTGGACCACGCGCTCCGGGACGCCCCCGCCCCGGCCTGACCGCCGACGGCCCCCGCCGCGTGCCGGGCGGGGGCCGTCCGCGCGGTCAGCTGGAGCCGTTGAGCTTGGCGATGCGCCGCTCGTACATCCTGATCACCTCGGCGCGGGCGGCGTGCTCGCGCTCGTACTCGCGCAGCAGCCTCACCTGGTCGGCGGACAGCCCGCGCAGCCGCGCGCGCAACTGCGGCAGCGTCGCCTCGTCGTAGTTGGGGACGGGCAGCTCCTCCGCGTCCTTGGCCTCCGCGCCCTTGGCCTCGGGCTTCGCGGCCTCGCGCTTGGTCGGCTCGGGCTTCGCCGCTTCGGGCTTTGGCGCCTTGGGCTTGGCGGGCTCCGGCTTCGCTTCGGGCTTCGCGGCCTCGGGCTTGGCGGCCTCGGGCTTGGCGGCCTCGGGCTTGGCGGCCTCGGGCTTGGCGGCCTCGGGCTTTGCGGCCTTGGGCTCGGCGGGCTGCGGTTTCGCGGGCCCTTCGGCGGGACGGGCGTGCTTGGGCGTGTGGCCGTTCTCAGGCGGGGCGGCGGCGGGCTTGCCGATCGAGATCTCGCCGTCCCCGCCGCCGGCCGCGTGCCGGGGCGCCGTGCGGGGAGCGGAGGGGGCGGACGAATCAGACGGCGTGGAGGGACGCCCCGGACGCGTCGGACGCGGGGCCGGCTCCTCGCCGCGGACCCGCTCCACCACCCGTCCGACGACCCGCTCGGCCGTGCCCTGGACGTCGGTGCGCAGCCGGTCGAGCACCGGGCGCACCCCGCCGCCCTCGGTGATCTCCTTGTAGTCCCTGGTCACGCGGTCGCTGAGCAGCAGGGCACGGCCCACGCCGAACATGGCCAGCCGGACGGCGTGCAGCGGCAGGTCGCGCACCTGCTCGCCGACGGTGTCCTGGACCTGCTGTTTGAGGCGGCGCGGCGATCTCGTCATCGTCTTCCTCTTCCTGCCGCCGAGCGCGTCGTCCCGCGTCGTACGGCAATCGTCTCGTCGGTTTCACTCTGCCCCATGGGCGCGATCTCGGTCACCCCGCGTTAGTGGAATTTCGTCCAACAGTGACGTGCGGTGGGTCACACAGCGGGCTTCGCCTGGGATTTCATGGTTCGTCCGGTCTGCGCACGCTACCGTGCGGTGTTGTGCGGGACGGGTGGGGCGGCTCGTACGATGGGGCCATGACCGCTGACACCGAGCGCCGTGTCCTGCTCGCCAAGCCGCGTGGTTACTGCGCGGGCGTCGACCGCGCCGTGCAGGCGGTCGAGATCGCGCTGGAGAAGTACGGGGCGCCGATCTACGTGCGCAAGCAGATCGTCCACAACGTCCACGTGGTGAAGACGCTGGAGGAGCGCGGCGCCGTCTTCGTGGACGAGACCGAGGAGGTCCCCGAGGGCGCGATCGTGGTGTTCTCCGCCCACGGCGTCGCGCCGGTCGTGCACGAGGAGGCCAGGAACCTCGACCTGAGGACGATCGACGCGACGTGCCCGCTGGTGACCAAGGTCCACAAGGAGGCCGTCCGGTTCGCCGCGCAGGGCTACGACATCCTCCTGATCGGCCACGAGGGGCACGAGGAGGTCATCGGCACCACCGGCGAGGCCCCCGACCACATCCACCTGGTGGACGGCCCGGACGACGTCGCCCGCATCACCGTCCGCGACCCGGAGAAGGTGGCCTGGCTGTCGCAGACCACGCTGTCGGTGGACGAGACGATCGCCACCGTCGAGAAGCTGCGGGAGCGGTTCCCCAAGCTGACCGACCCGCCGTCCGACGACATCTGCTACGCCACCCAGAACCGGCAGACGGCTGTGAAGGAGATGGCGGCGCGCTCCCAGCTCGTGATCGTGGTCGGCTCGACGAACTCCTCGAACTCGGTGCGGCTGGTCGAGGTGGCCAAGGAGCACGGCGCGGACGCCGCGTACCTGGTCGACTACGCCGACCAGATCGACCCGGCCTGGCTGGAGGGCGTCGGCACCGTCGGCGTGACGAGCGGCGCGTCCGTCCCGGACGAGCTGGTGCAGGGCGTGCTGGGCTGGCTGGCCGAGCGCGGCTTCGGCGAGGCGGAGGAGATCGAGTCCGTCCAGGAGAGCATGCGGTTCGCGCTCCCGCACGAGCTGCGCAGGGACCTGCGCATCACGCCGGTCTAGCGGCTAGTCGACGTCCCCGTGGTGCAGGGGGCGTTCCCGCGCGGGACGCTCCTGCCCGGAGGACGGCGACTCGTCCCAGCGGACGGGGTCCTCGTTGTCCTCCTTCTCGAAGAGGCGGACCCGGACGAGCTTGCCGCGCAGCTCCCGCACGTTCGCGGGCAGCCCGCGGAAAAGGCAGATCACCAGCACCAGCAGCGTGCCGAAGAACAGCCACGGCGCGGTCGCCGCGAGCGCCGTCAGCACCCCGACCGTCATGCCGCGCAGCAGCGACCCGTCCCCGACGGTGTCGACGAACACGGCGGTGACCGTCGCGGCGAAGAACGCCAGCGGCGGGCTGACGACCAGCGTGAGCAGGTCGGCGGGACGGGTCGCGAACGCGGCGAGCACGCAGCCGATCGCGAAGCCGCCGCCCGCGAGCAGCCCGACGCCGAGCCAGCGCGACAGCAGCGCGCACACCAGGCCGGTGCCGAACATGACGACGATCCCGCCGCGCGCGGTGAGGGTCACGGGCGCCGAGGACGCGGCGGCGGGGGAGGCGCTCGCGCGCGCCCGGGACGCCCGCGACCCCTTCGACGACCCCTTCGACGACCCCTTCGACCCCCGGGCCGTTCGGGACGCCCGGGACGAGTCGTCGCGCCGACCACGCACTGGACCCCCTGAGGCCGGGGACGCGCCGCCCGGCGCGCCGTCCACCGTCGAACTGCTCATTGCCACCTCTCCCGCTGATCGAACTGATCAGGGATGGCCCGTCGGCCGAAACCTACCGGTTCGCCCCCGTACTCGGTATCGTGCTCGCCTTCGCGGGGGGCGTCGGACGGCTCCTTCCCATTGGATTCGCCATAGGGGTCGTCGGTTGGCTGATGATGCGCCTCTTCTGCGGGCTTCTCCTCAACGGGAACGCCGGGTCCGGGGACGGCCGGACGCTCGTCGCGGTCATGGACGGCCGGGCGCTCGTCGCGGTCATGATCGGCCAGCTCCGCCGCCGACAGCGCGCGCGGGCTCTCCTCGACCGGCCGGGGCCCGTCCAGGGAGCTCTCGACGACGCCCAGCTCGTTCAGGCGGCGCGCGCTGACGAGGACGCGGGTCTCCAGGGAGCCCACCGTCCGGTTGTAGGACTTGACGGCGCCGGTCAGCGCGCGGCCCAGCTCGTCGACGTGCTGGCCCATCGTCCCGAGGCGCTCGTAGAGCTCCTTGCCGAGCTCGAAGACAGCGCGGGCGTTGCGCGACAGCGCGGCCTGCTGCCAGGCGTAGGAGGCAGTCCGCAGCATGGTGATCAGCGTGGTCGGGGTGGCGATGTGGACGCGGCGCCGCATCGCGTACTCCAGCAGCCCAGGGTCGCGGTCGAGCGCGGGGGCCAGGAACGCCTCGCCCGGGATGAACAGCACCACGAACTCCGGCGCGGGGCTGAACGCCTGCCAGTACGACTTCGCCGAGAGCCGGTCGACGTGGTCGCGCAGGTGCCGGGCGTGCGCGTCCAGCCGTACCGGGTCGCCGCTCTCGGCCGCCTGGAGGTAGGCGGCCAGCGACACCTTGGAGTCGACCACGATGTTCTTGCCGCCGACCAGCCGGACCACCATGTCGGGACGGACCGTCCCGTCGGCCGTCGACGCGCTGGCCTGCTCGTCGAAGTCGCAGTGGTGGGCCATCCCGGAGATCTCCACGACGCGCCGCAGTTGCAGCTCGCCCCACCGCCCCCGTGCCTCGGGCCGCTGGAGCGCCCGCACGAGCGACTGCGTCTCCCGGCGCAGCTGGTCGGAGCTGTGCCGGACGAACTCGACCTGCTTGGCGAGCATCGCGTGCGACTCGCGGCGGCCCGTCTCGACCTCGCGGAGCTGCTCCTCCACCTTGGCGAGGGTGTCCTTCAGCGGCGCGACCAGGTGCTCGACGGCCTGCTGGCGCCGCTGCAACTCGCCCGCCGCCTCGACCCCGGCCGCCTTGAGCCGCGCGTCGGCCAGTTCGAGGAACCGCTGGTTGCTCGCGTCCAGCGCCTTGGCGGACAGGTTCTCGAAGTGCTCGGCCATCCGCTCCTCGGCGTAGGCGAGCTTCTCCTCGGCCGCGCGCGCCCGGGCGATCAGCGCGCCCTGCCGGCTCGTCGCCAGCGCGTACCCGGCGACGACGCCGAAGACGGCGCCGACGAGGAGTCCGGCGAACAGCGCGAGATCCATCCGTTCATCGTGACAGCGGACGCGCGTACCGTGTCCGCGACTCGCCGGGACGGGCACCGGACCGGACAATTGGCCGCACTGTTCGCAGGTGCCCTGGCCCCGCCGGGCGGACCATGCGAGGCGGGTTCCCCGGCTCGCCGTCTGGAGGAGGCGGGCCGGGCCCATAAACTTGACGGCCGTGAGCCTCTCCATCGGAATCGTCGGGCTGCCCAACGTCGGCAAGTCCACGCTGTTCAACGCGCTGACCAAGAACGACGCGCTGGCCGCCAACTACCCGTTCGCGACCATCGAGCCCAACGTCGGCGTGGTCGGGGTGCCCGATCCGCGGCTGGGCGTGCTGGCGGAGATCTTCGGCTCGCAGAAGATCATCCCGGCGACGATGGAGTTCGTCGACATCGCCGGGATCGTCAAGGGCGCGTCCGAGGGGCAGGGCCTCGGCAACAAGTTCCTCGCCAACATCCGCGAGACCAACGCGATCTGCCAGGTCATCCGCGCGTTCGAGGACCCCGACGTCACGCATGTGGACGGCGAGGTCGCCCCGTCCCGCGACATCGAGACGATCAATACCGAGCTGATCCTCGCCGACCTCCAGACGATCGAGAAGGCGCTGCCGCGGCTCGACAAGGAGGCCCGCACCAAGAAGGACAAGGAGAAGCTCGCGGTCGTCGGCGCCGTCACCGCCGCGCAGGAGCTCCTGAACGAGGGCGTGACGCTCTTCGCGGGCGCCGAGAAGGCCGGGATCGACCTCGCGCTGCTGCGCGAGCTGCACCTGCTCACCGCCAAGCCGTTCCTGTACGTGTTCAACCTCGACGAGGACGAGCTGCCGGACGAGTCCGTCCGCGCCCGCCTGCGCGACCTCGTCGCGCCCGCCGAGGCGGTCTTCCTGGACGCCAAGATCGAGGCGGAACTGATCGAGCTGCCCGACGACGAGGCCCTGGAGCTGCTCCAGGGCATGGGGCAGGAGGAGTCCGGCCTGTCGCAGCTCGTCCGGATCGGGTTCGCCACCCTCGGCCTCCAGACCTACCTGACCGCGGGCCCGAAGGAGTCCCGCGCCTGGACGATCCGCACCGGCGACACCGCGCCCGAGGCCGCCGGCGTGATCCACACCGACTTCCAGCGCGGCTTCATCAAGGCCGAGATCGTCTCCTTCGACGACCTCACCGCCGCCGGGTCCATGGCGGCCGCCCGCACGGCGGGCAAGGTCCGCATGGAGGGCAAGGACTACGTCATGCAGGACGGCGACGTCGTGGAGTTCCGCTTCAACGTCTGACCCCTCGGCCCGCCTCCGCCGCGAGCACCGCGCCCCCTCTGCGAGCCTGGCGCCTCTTCTGCGAGGCTCGTGCTTCCTCTTCGGGCCCCGCGCCACCGCCGGTGCGCGCGGGGCTTGTGCGTTCGGTGTGACGGGTGTTGCATGTGGTGCGATACGGACACCCATCCCGAGCTGGGTGTTCTGTTGCGATATGTCCCGAGATGGATAGTTTGCCGGTTTCCTTGGGGAAGAGATTCCGGCCGGGTTCGCCACGCGGTAACCAACCAACTCGTGATCCGGGACGCTTGTCCGCCTCCCCCTCCCGCGCTCCGTTCGGAGGCTTGGATAGGGGATCGTCACCGTTTGGCAATCTTCCCAGTTCCTGCTGAGGTGGATTGCATTATCCACAACCGCGTGCCGGGGCTGTGCTTCGCCGCGATGCGCTGGAACAATTGGCGCTCGTGGTTACGCTGGGCCCGGGGTGGGTTCGGAAAGGGCCACCCAGCACACGACCAGGCACACATGACCGCGCCGACCGGGGGCGAGGCGCGAGCGGAGGCAGGATGGCTCGCAGGTCGGCCGTTGGACGCGGCCGTGACACCGCCGTGGTGGAGGAGACGCCGGCGCCCGGCCGGGCGCTCGCCTCCTCCGCCGACCCGTGGGACATGCCGGGCCCCGACCGCCGCCGCGGACGCTCCGGCGGCGACTCCCGCGCCGGACGCTGGGGCGGCTCCGGCGGACGCTGGTGGGTCTGGGTCGGCCGCGCGATCCTGTGGGCCGTCATCCTCGTCATCCTCGTCAACGGCATCCGCGCGCCCTTCGAACGTTTCACCGCCGACGAGACCACGACCCCGAGCGCACCCAAGCCCGGCAAGAACGCGCAGTTCCCGACCAGCGCCGCCGGAGCGTTCGCGCTCCAGTTCGCCAGCGTCTACCTGAACTTCGACCAGAAATACGCCGCGTCCCGCGAGGCGCAGCTCCGCCCGTTCCTGCCCGACGGCGCCGACGCCCAGTTCGGCTGGAACCGCGTCGGCGGATTGCAGGTGCAATCGGTTCAGGTGGCCGGGGTGGACGCCCGCGACGCCCACAACGCGACCGTGACGCTGCTCGCCCGCAGCCAGGACAAATGGCTCCGGCTGGCCGTCCCCGTCTACGCCGAGAACGCGGGCTCGCTGGTCGTGTCCGCGCGTCCGGCGCTGCTTCCCCCGCCCACCAAGGCCCAGCTTCCCCAGGACCGCGTCCAGGACCGCGACACCGCCCTCGAGGCCGAACTACAGCCGTTCCTCGGTACCTTCTTCCAGAACTACGCCTCCAGCAACCAGTCGGCCCTGTCACGCTTCTCGGACGGGACGACCATCACCGGTCTGGCCAGCACCGTGACCTTCGTGCAGGTCAAGGAGGTGGTGGCGCCGAAGGGACCCGCCGGTGAGCGCACCGTCACCGCGACGGTCGTGTGGCAGCTGACCGGAGGCGGTGAGCTGGAGCAGAGCTACCAGCTCATCATGAAGAAGGGAACGACCTGGCTCGTGCGAGACATCCGCGGCACCACGGAAACGAACGCGTCATGAGACGACAGCCGGAACCGGCCCCCGACACAACCGCCGACCGAGGAAGGTAGCCCATCGATGCTGCACCACGTCATGGCGTCGATTCCGCACGAACTCCTGGCGGCGCCGACACAGAACAATGACGAACTCAAGACCGACCAGCTCGCCGACTGGCTCCGCCAGATATTCGGCCCCCTGTTCCTGGTGATCGTCTCCATTGTGGCGATCTTCTTCCTCTTCACGCGCGAGATCACGCGTTTCGTACAATTCATCGTCCTGGCGATCGGAATCGGAGTGGTCTTCTACGTGCCGAACATCATCGAGACCACGGCCAAGGCGATAGCCAAGGCCCTGGGAGTGGACGTCAGCTGAACTCCACACCGGCGGACTCGGACGGCCCCCCGTCCGCGGCCCGGCAGACGACACTGTGCTAGGGGAGTAGGGGCGTGGAACTACGCACGTACACGAGCATCTGGCGCATCGAGAAGCGGCTTTACAAGCTGTACGACCTGCGGCTTCCGATGCCGCTGCCGCTGGTCCAGATCGGTGTGTTCGCGGGCGTGTTCGTGCCCTGGATCGTGCTGCTGCGCTTCGTCGGCATCCCCTTCGAGTCGCCCTGGCACGTCCTTTACATCGTCCCCCCGGCCGTCCTGACCTTCCTGGCCACCCGGCCGGTCATCGAGGGCAAGCGCCTCACCGAACTGCTGCTCTCCCAGAGCCGCTACTTCGCCGAGCCCCGCACCTGGTGCCGCCTCACCCCGATCCGCGAACCCCGCGAGGTCGTGATCGTCGCCCGCGTCTGGCGCCGACCCGCCCTGCCCGCGCCCGACCCGGCCAAATCCCGCCGCCGCAAGCGCAAGGCCGCCCCCGAACCCGAGGTGGCCCCCGCCCCCGCGGCCCCGGTCGTCCCGCGCCCGTCCGCGGCCCCGGCCCCCCAACCCCTGGCCGTATACGCCGCCCAGCGCGCGGCCGCCCCCGCCCCGCCACCCCCTTTCGCCCCCGCCGAGAGCGTCCCGGTCGCAGACGTCCCCGTCGCGGCCCCTCGCCCGCCCAAGCCATGGCGCCGCACCACCCGCGACATCTCCCACGAGGACGACGTCCTCGTAGGCTCCCCGACCCTGGAAGGCCCCCCGGCGACCCCGCACCTGGAGGCCCCCGGCTCAGGCAAACGCGCCCTGGCGTCCGGCGTCCGCCGCCCCGGCGAACCCACCGAGTTCTGGCAGGCAACCCCCCCACAACACGCGCCCGAACCGCCCGCCCAGCAAACCCCGCAACCCCACGCCCCGGCCCCCCACGAGCCCACGCCATCCAAGTCCACTCCTCGCGAGCCGGGACCCCGAGAGGTCGGCCCGCGCGAGCCAGCGCCTCACCAGCCCTGGTCGTCCAAGCCTGCGCCGAGCAACTCGGAGCCAGGCGAATCCGCACCGCGCGAGGCCGAGCCGTCTAATCCCGCCCCTAGCGGATCGGGATCGCGTGAGGTGGGACCGCGTGAACCTGCGCCCCACCAGCCCTGGTCTCCCAAGTCTGCGCCGCGCAAGGCAACGCCCCGCGAGCCCGCCCCGCCGGAGCCGGGGCCGCGTGAGCCCGCGGCCCAGGCCCCGCCCCGCCAGCCAGTGCGCAATGAGTCCGCGCCGCGCGAGGTCAGGCCCCCCGAATCCGGGTCCTCTGGCTCCGTGCCGCGCGAGATCACGGCACCTGAGTCCGCGCCCCGAGAGCCGTGGTCACCTGAGCCCGCACCGCGCAGGTCGGAGACAGCCGAGTCTGCGTCGCGCGAGCCTGAGGCCAGCGAGCCCGCAGCCCAAACCACTCCCCGCGAGCCTGGGGCCCAGCAGCCCGCATCCCGCGAGTCCGAGCCTGCTCCTAGCGGCTCGGGACCGCGCGAGGCCGCACCTCCTGAGTTCGGGTCGAGCGAGCCCTCCCCCCGTGAACCGGAGGCACGCGGGCCCGCAGCCCAGGCGCCGCCCCGCGAGTCCGCACCGCGCGAGGTCGAGCCCTCTGAGCCCAGTCCTCGCGAGCCGGGATCTCGCGAGGTTGGGACGCGTGAGCCTGCGCCTCACCAGCCCTGGTCTCTCAAGTCTGCGCCGCGCCCGGCACCGCCACGCGAGTCCGGCCCGGTTGAGTCGGGGCCGCGTGAGCCTGCGGCCCAGGCCCCGCCCCGCCAGCCTGTGCGCAATGAGTCCGCGCCGCGCGAGGTCAGGCCCCCCGAATCCGGGTCCTCTGGCTCCGTGCCGCGCGAGGTCACGGCACCTGAGTCCGCGCCCCGAGAGCCATGGTCGCCTGTGGCTCCACCGCGCGGGTCGGAGGTACGCGAGCCTGCACCATCCGAGTCCGCTCCGCGCGAGCCTGCGGCCCAAGCCACTCCCCAAGAGCCTGCGGCCCAGGAGTCCGCGCCCCGCGAGTCCGAGTCGTCTGAGTCTGCTTCTCGCGAGTCTGGGTCGCGTGGGACGGAAGCGGAGGGGTGGGTGTCGCGCAAGTCCACGCCGCGCGAGTCGTCCGCCCGTGAGCCGGGGGCACGTGAGTCTGCGGGCCAGGCCGCGCCTCGCGAGGCTGCGCCCCGTGAGGCCACAGCGCGCGTGGTCAGGCCGCCTGA
This sequence comes from Actinomadura terrae, assembly GCF_022751215.1. Taxonomy (GTDB): domain Bacteria; phylum Actinomycetota; class Actinomycetes; order Streptosporangiales; family Streptosporangiaceae; genus Spirillospora; species Spirillospora terrae. The sequence continues at coordinate 530,861 of NZ_JAICDG010000001.1, forward strand.
GTCGGCTCCGCGTGAGGTTGCGGGACCTGAGTCTGCGCCCCGAGAGCCGTGGTCGACGGAGCCTGCACCGCGTGGGTCGGAGGCACGCGAGTCCGCGCCGCCCGAGTCCGCTCCGCGTAAGCCTGCGGCCCAAGCCACGCCCCACGAGCCTGGGCCACGCGAATCCGCGCCGCGCGAATCTGGGGCCGTGCCGCGTGAGCCGGGGCCACGCGAGGCCGCGCCGCGTGAGCCTTTGTCCCGTGAGTCCGCTCCGCGTGAGGTCGGGCCGCAGGGGGGCGCGCCGCAAGGGTTCGGGGATGCTGAATCCGGGCGGCGTGGGGCGGACGTAGGCGGGTCTGCCCCATGGGGGCCTGCGCCGCAGGCCACTCCGCGCGAGCCTGTGGCCAGCGAGGCTGCTCCTGGGGGTCGTCAGGGCGTTCCGGAGGGGACGCGGCCGTCTGTGCCCGCTCGGGAGAGTCAGGGCGACGGCGGCGGGCCGTGGGCGCCTCAGCGGGGGCAGCGGCCTGCCGCGTCGCCTCGGGCGGGGCGCTCGTCGCAGGGGGAGCCCGGCGACAAGAAGGTCGCGGGGTGGAAGAACACTCCGCCCGCGCCTGAGCAGCCGGGGGAGCCTCCGATCACTCGGCCGGACGTTCCGATGGTGCCCGGGGCGTTCGGGGCGCGGCCGCCCGCCGAACCGCCGCGGAAGGAGCCGCCGAAGCCGTGGTCGAAGGGGCTGTCCAAGCCCGCGCGTCCGGGCGAACCCCGTCCGCCCGCGCCGCCTCAGCCACCGGTTCCGCAAGCACCGGCCGCGCAGCCGCCGGTTCCGCAGGCGCCGGCTGCTCAGGCGCCGGCGCCGCCTCAGCAGCATGGGGCCGTGCCGTACTCGCAGGGGCAGCCGTCGCCGGACGAGCAGGCGCCGCCGCGTGAGGTACGGTCGGGGCCCGCGTCGCCGGTGCGGCCGAGGCCGCTGCCGCCGCCGCCCGCGCCGCCGCCGTCCGGGCCCGCGATCACGCCGCCCGATCCGGAGCACGAGGTCACGGCGGGGGGTCTGCGGAGGCTCATCCAGGCCGTCGGCGGCGGACACGGGGACGTCGACGGCGACTACCAGATGCGGCTCCAGCAGCCGTTCCAGGGAACGCGCCACATCGTCGTGCTCGGATGCACGGGCGGTGCCGGGCAGACCGTGACCGCGCTGATGCTCGGGCACACCTTCGCCCAGCACAATGGGGAGCCGATCGTCGCGATCGACGTCAACCCCGGCCCGGGGGCGCTCGCCCGGCGGACGCGCAGCGAGACCAACGAGACGCTCACCGGGCTCATCACGCGCGCCGACCAGGTGGGCAGCCTGACCGCGATGCGCCGGTACACCTCGCAGGCCAAGTCCGGCCTCGACGTGGTGGCGGCGGGCAAGAACCCGCTCCAGGCGCTGGACGACCGCGACTACGCCCTCGCGATCCGGACGATCGACAAGTTCTACTCGGTGACGCTGCTGGACGCGGCGGCCGCCGTCGTCGCGCGGGTGCTGCCCTACGCCGACCAGATCGTGCTGGTCGCGCCCGCCAGCGCCGACGCGCCGCGCGCGGTCGCGATGACGTTCGAGTGGCTGGACGGGCACGGCTACGAGGAGCTGCGGTCCCGGGCGGTCACGGTCATCAACGGCGTCAGCCGCCGCAGCATGGACGACGTCGAGCAGGCCGAGGCCGTGGCGCGGGGCCGCTGCCGGGCGCTCGTCCGCATCCCGTGGGACGATCACCTCAGCATGGACCGCGCCCCCCGCAACGAGCTGAAGTCGTTGCGCGCGCCGACGCGGCGTGCCTATCTTGCCCTCGCCGGCGTGGTCGCCGGCGGCTTTACCGTCGTGCCCGAGCGTTACCAGGAGCTTCAGCAGGAGCAGGAGGCCACCCGATGAGCGCCCCTCGCGGGCATGCAGCGACGGCACGCGCGTCCCTTGCGGGCGCGCCTGATCTTGCTGGCCGTCCGGACGTCAAACACTCCCCCGGGCAGCCCTTCACCGGGCGCGGGGCACCGGGAGAATCAGTGGTCGGGAGGACGGGATGAGCAAGGCCAGCCGGCTGGCGGTGCGGTACTTCGACGACCGCGTGCTGCTCACCGACAACGCCGCCTGGGCCTACTTCCGGCTGCCCACGGTGTCGTATGAGTTCACCACCGGTGAGGAGCGCGAGGCGCTCGCCACCAACATCACGATCGCGCTCGCGGGCATCCGCATGCAGGACGCCGAGATCCACCTGCGGATCGCGCACCGGACGTATCCGGCGGCGGAGTGGGCGCTCGCGCTGGACCGGACGTCCGACGCCGGGTCCGGATGGCGGGAGTACCTGGAGGAGACCTACGCCCACGTGTGGGCCAAGGACTTCTGGACCAAGGAGGTCTACCTCGGCGTGCGGCTCGGGCCGCGGGGGATGGGCGCGCACCTGTCCGGCGGCGTCCTGTCGCAGCTCCTCGGGTTCTACAAGCGCAGCGAGAGCGTCCTCGGCGTGCACGACGACGCGGTCGACAAGCGGGAGATCGCGCGCTGGACGGAGCAGGCCGAGCGGATCGGGCGCGCGCTCGGCGGGTCGGCGCTGTACGCGCGGCACGCCACGGCCACCGAGGTCGCGTGGCTGTTCCAGCACGCGGTGACCGGGTCGCTGGCCGACCCGCCGCCCTCGGCGGTGCCGCGCCGGACGTGGGGCAAGGGCGAGATCGAGTCGCTGGTCGAGGGCGCCATCCACAACGGGCGCTCCTACCTGCGGGTCGAGCAGCCGAACTTCACGGGCGCGGGCGGCGGCGCGACCGCCGCGTCCTACGTGGCCTACCTGTCGTTCGCGCGGTTCCCCGACGCGATGCCGTTCCCGGACGGCGAGCCCTGGTTCCACTACGCCGACGCGCTGCCGTTCCCCGTCGAGGTCAGCGCGCGGATGAAGCTCGTCCCGCCGGCCAAGGCGTCCAAGGACGTGTCGCGCAAGCTCGCGCACGCCCGCGACATGGACCAGCACATCCGCGAGGCGGGCGCGGAGGCGCCGATCGCGCTGGCGGAGCAGATCGACGCGGCGCGGATGCTGGAGCACGGCATCACCAAGGAGCGGCTGCCGTTCGTGTACGGGTGGCACCGGCTGATCGTGTCCGCGCCGACCGAGGACCTGCTCGCCCAGCGGGTGGACGCGGTGGTGGAGCACTACCGCGACATCGGCATCGACGTGGTCAACTCGACCGGCGACCAGTTCTCGCTGTTCCTGGAGTCGCTGCCCGGCGACCGGATCCGGCTGAACGCCTACGCGCAGCGCCAGCCGCTGCGGACGATCGCGGGCGGGATGCCGGTCGCGACCGTCGACCTCGGCGACCGCCCGGACGAGAACGACGAGGGCTGGATCGGCCCCTACATCGGCGAGACGCTGGGGCGGGCCCGGTCGATCGTCCACTTCGACCCGCTGGTCGCCGCGGCGCGCAACCGTCCGACGGCGGTGGCGATCACCGGTGAGCCGGGCGGCGGCAAGACCACGCTCGCGCTGCTGCTGATCTACCAGATGGCGCTGCGCGGCGTCACGGTCGCGGCGATCGACCCGAAGGGCGACGCCGAGTCGCTGGTGGAGCTGCTGCGGGCGCGCGGGCGCAAGGCGCGCGTCCTGCCGCTCGGGTCGGCGGCGCCCGGCCTGCTCGACCCGTTCTCGTTCGGCGACGACCTCGCGGCGAAGAAGACGATGGCGACCGAGACGCTGCGGCTGCTGCTGCCGCGCATGTCGGAGGAGCGCGAGTCCGCGATGATCCAGGCGGTCGGCGCGGTCGCCAACGGCGAGCGCCCCTCGCTCGGCCGCGTCGTCGACCACCTGGAGGCCGCCGCCGACCCCGCGTCCAAGAACCTCGGCGCGGTGCTGCGCTCGATGTCGGAGATGCGGCTCGCGCGGCTGTGCTTCGACCCGTCCGGCGGCGAGCGCATCGACAGCGCCGGCTGGACGACCGTGTTCACGCTCGGCGGGCTCACGCTGCCCGACGTCTCCATCAACCGCGAGGACTACTCCTACGAGCAGCGGCTGTCGGTCGCGCTGATGTACCTGGTGTCGCAGTTCGCGCGGCGCCTCATGCACGGCCTCGACCGGCGGCTGCCGAAGGCCATCTTCCTGGACGAGGCGTGGGCCATCACCTCCACACCCGAGGGCGCGAAGCTCGTGCCCGAGGTGTCGCGGATGGGGCGGTCCCGCAACACCGCGTTGATCCTGGTCTCGCAGAACGCCGGCGACCTGCTGAACGAGCAGGTGACCAACTGCCTGTCGTCGGTGTTCTGCTTCCGCTCCACCGAACGGGTGGAGGTGGCCGACGTCATGTCGCTTCTCGGGGTGGAGGCGTCTGACGAGCACAAGGCCGTGCTGCGCAACCTCGGCAACGGCGAATGCATCTTCCGCGACCTCGACGGCCGTGCGGGACGCATCGGCGTCGACCTGATATCCGAGGAACTGCGGCGCTGGCTGGACACCAACCCGACCCGGTCGCATCCGGGCGCGTCCGAACTCACCACCGCGGGGGCGAAGGCCGAGGAGGTCCGTCGATGAGGAGTCCCCGCGACCGGATGGCGCGCCTACAGCGCTCCCCCGGCGAAGGGCTCGAACCCCCAGCCCCCCGATCCCGGCGGAACCGTACGCGCCGTCCGCGCCGTCCGCGCACCCGGCGCTCGGTGCTGCTGCTGATCATGATGGCGCTGTTCCTGGTCAGCCCCGTGTCGCCGGCGTCGGCGTCGATCCCGCTGCCGGGTCCGAGTGACGCGTGCCGTCCGGCCGACAACCCGTCGCCGGAGCAGTACGGTTCGGGCACGGACGGCCTCATCAAGCCGCCCGACTATCCCGACGAGCGCCTGCGCAAGACGCCCGTCGACCAGATGACCTACTACGACCGCTACGGGACGGCCGGGCAGACCTGGTACGCGGTCGACCTCGGCTGCTCGGACGCGATGGCGATGATGGGCAACGCCCTCGCCAACACCACGTTCACGCTCGTCCGGGCGATCGACCGGACGACGATCAGCGTCTACCAGGCCGCGGCGTCGGAGTCGCTGCTGAGCTGGCTGAAGGACACCGTCGACGGCGTCATCAGCGGCATGGGCAAGACGTTCAACGCGCGGTACTGGTCGTGGGTGGTCATCCTCGGCGCGATGTGGCTCGCCTGGTGGGGGCTCGTCCGGCGGCGGGCGAGCAAGGTCACCGAGGGCGTGATCTGGATGGTCGCGGCGATGGTGGCGCTGATCTGGCTGGTCGCGCGGCCCGCCGACTTCACCACGCTCGGGACGAAGGTGTCGGAGGCGACGAGCGCCGCGTTCAACGCGGCGCTGCCGCAGAGCGATACCAAGGGCGGCAGATGCGTGCCGCCGCCGCAGGGCAAGCAGGACCCGGCCGCGTCCCAGAACCTGGACGCGACGACCCGCAACGCGAACGGCCTGTGGGTGGCGCTGGTCTGCAAGCCCTGGTTGCAGGGCGAGTTCGGCACCACCGACCCCAACGCCAAGATCGTCAAGGACAACGCCGACCGGCTGCTGTGGTCGCAGGCCGTCGACATGCCGGAGACCTACGGCGGCCAGAAGGTCGATCTCGGGAAGAAGGCCGACGCCTACAAGGACGTCACCAAGGACATCAAGGAGAACCATCCCGGGAGCTACTCGCTCTTCCAGGGCCGGAACTGGCAGAACCGGCTGGCGGTCGCGTTCGGCGGGCTGTTCGCGGCGCTGGTCGCCGGTCTGCTGATCATGGTGATCGCGATCGCGCTGATCGTGGTGAAGATCGCCTTCCTGCTGCTGCTGGTCGCGGGGCCGATCTTCCTCGGCATCGGGATACATCCCGGCATCGGACGGGTGATCGCCGTCCGATGGCTGGAGCTGCTGCTGTCGATGCTGCTGAAACAGGCGGCGCTCATCGGGGTCCTGTCGCTGCTGTTGTGGGCCTACGGGCTGATCCTCGGCGAGACGCTGCCATGGGGCCTGCAGATCCTGCTGATCGCGCTGGTGACGTTCGCGGCGTTCATCTACCGCAAGCCGTTCCAGCACCTGTTCTCCGCCGTCGGGTACTCGGCGGTCGGGGCGCGGGAGAAGGGCGAGGCGCAGCTGGACAAGTCGATCACCGAGGCGCGGCGGAGCACGACGTCGGTCGCGGGAGCGGTGATGCCCGGCGCGGCCGGGTACCGGCTCGGCCGCTGGACCAAGCGCGAGGGAACCTCCGAGGCGGCTGCGGCCGCCGAGGGCCAGGGCGGCGGCGTGGTCGTCGGCGCGGACCGCAGGGCCGCCGCCGTCGGCGCCCCCGGGGCGGGCGAGGCGCCCTCGCCGGACGAGGCGCCGGTGCTCGCGGCCAGGCCCCGCACGTCCTCCGGTGCGGCGGCGGCGCAGGGTGGCCGGTCCCGCCGGGGCGCGCCCCCGCTGAACCTGCCGTCCCGCGCGGGCGGGCCTTCGAACGGCGGTGCCGACTCGGTCGGCGCCGCACCGCCGCGGACCGGCGGGCTGGCGGGTGCGCGTGCGGGCGGCGGAGCGGGCGCGGGCTCGGGCGCCGCGGCGACCGGGGGCGGCAGGCCGTCCTCCGGCACGGGCACGGGTGCCGGCTCTGGCGCGGGTGCCGGTTCCGGCTCCAGGGTGGGGGCCGGTGCGGGTACCGCCCGTCCCACATCTTGGACGGGACGCGGTGACACCTCCGGCGGAGGCGGCGCGTCCGGCGGCAACGGCTCGGGCGGCGGTTCGGGAGGCTCCGGCGGGTCCGGTGGCTCCGGCGGCGGGTCCGAGGGCAACGGCAACGGGAAGGGCGCCGGGGGCGGCGGCTGGTTCCCCGGCGGCGGTCGCGGACGCGGCCGGGCCGGGGGCGGCGCGGGCTCCGGCGGCGGTTCCAACGGCGGCGGAGGCTGGTTCTCCGGCGGCGGGGACGGCGGCGGCTGGTTCTCGGGCGGCGGTGAGGGCTCCAACGGTGGATCCGGCTCCAGCGGGTCGGGGTCCGGTGGAGCCTCCGGTTCGGGCGGTGGGTCCGGTTCGGGCGGCGGCGCGCCTAGGCTCGCCGATCCGGCGGCGGGCGTGCCGAGGCCGCGTCCGGGCGCGGGCGGCGGCGGGCAGACCGGCGGCTCCGGCGGTTCGGGCGGACCCCCGCCGCTGTGGGGACGCGGCGCCTCCAAGGAGGGCCCGCCGATCCCGTTCTGGCTGCGTCCGGTGGACGGCGACTCCGGTGATCGGGACGAGTGATGAACCTGAACGACCGACAGCGCAAGCTGCTGTTCGGGGGGCTGGTGGCGGTGCTCGCGGCGGTCGGCGTCTACCTGACGATCGCCGCGCCCGATGACGGCGACTCCGGCGGCGCGAGCGACCGGCCGAGCGCCGCCGCGTCCACCCCGAGCACGGGCCCGACCGGTCCGGCGTCGCCGCCGGCGGGCATCCAGACCTCCGTCAACCCGAACGACTTCGACGTGTACCGGCTGCTGCCGTTCTCCCGGCAGGAGTTCGCCACGGCGGCCGACCTGGCGCAGCGCTTCGTCGCCGCGTACGGGACCTACCGCTTCGACGAGGACCCCCAGGTCTACGTCGGACGGCTGGCCGGGCTCGTCACCGAGGCGCTGCGCGGCGAGCTCGCGCGCGGCGCCGCGGCCCCCGGCATCCAGGACGAACGGCGCCGCGAGCAGGTCGTCGCGCAGGGCACGGCGACGCTCGACCGGGTCCGCGACATCGAGGACAACTCGATCATCTTCCTCGTGACCGGCAGGCAGCAGGTCACCCGGGCGGGCAAGAACGGCGGCGACAGCAAGCAGTGGGCCGTGACCGTCGCCCGCGACGGCGGCTCGCTGAAGGTGTACGCGTTCCAGCCCGCCGACACCGGTCAGGCGGGTGACACCGGATGACGCCCAAGCGGCTGCTGGCGGCCGGGGGTATCGGCGCCGCCGCGACGCTGTTCATCGCCATGCTGTTCGTGCCCGTCCTGTTCGGCGGCGGCCAGCTCGTGTTCGGCGGCGGCGCGGGAGGATGCGTGGACGTGGCGCAGGCGGGCGCGCAACCGGCCGCCGCGACCGACGCCAGGGCGATCCCCGCGAACTACCTGGACCTCTACAAGAAGGCCGGGTCCCAGTACGGCATCCCGTGGAACGTCCTCGCGGGCATCGGCAAGGTCGAGACCGGGCACGGCACGTCCAACCTCCCGGGCGTCAGGAGCGGCGAGAACTACGCGGGCGCGGGCGGGCCGATGCAGTTCCTCGACCCCACGTTCAAGTCGTTCGCGGTGGACGGGAACAAGGACGGGCGCAAGAACCGCTACGACCCGGCCGACGCCATCCCTACGGCCGCTGCCTACCTCAAGCACAACGGCGCCCCGCAGCGGATGCGCACCGCGATCTTCATGTACAACCACTCGTGGGACTACGTGAACCTCGTCCTGGACTGGTCGAAGAAGTACGTCGGCGGGGACTTCGACATCGTCCAGTCCAACGGCGTCGAGTGCCAGGACAACCAGCTGCCCGCCAACGCCGGCGAGCTGGTCAAGCGGATCATCTCGTTCGCGCTGGCGCAGCGCGGCAAGCCGTACGTGTTCGGCGCGAACGGCCCGGACGCGTGGGACTGCTCCAGCCTGCTCCAGGCCGCCTACCGGTCCGTCGGGCTGGCGATCCCGCGCACGACGTTCGAGCAGTGGCCGTTCGGCGTGAAGATCGACAAGGGCAAGGAGCAGCCCGGCGACCTGGTGTTCTTCAACTCCGGGCCCGGGACGTCGGCGAACAACCCCGGCCATGTCGGGATGGTGATCGGCGGTGGCAAGATGATCGTGGCGAGCTGCTCGGCGTGCGTCCCGGCCATCGGCGTGAAGCCCTACAAGCGCGCCAACTGGGTCGGGACGACCCGTCCGCTCGCGCGCAAGGACCTCGGCCAGAAGGTCTCCCAGCTGGCGGCCCAGTAGGCCCCTGGGCCCCGAGGCCGGCTGGCGACGCCCCGTTCCGCGACGGGCCAGGGCCTCCGGGGAGGTCAGCAGCCGAAGTCGATGTCGTAGAACGTGCGGTAGTGGTCGGCGGTCCAGTACATGCCGTCGTGGCCCTCGTCGCCCGAGGTGATGATGCGGCGGGCGCCGCGGTCCGGGCTGCCCGGGGTCTTGACCGTGTACTCGTGGTAGAAGCCCTTGGGCTCCTTGGGCAGCAGGCCCTCGCGGTTCTGGAAGACCGTGCCGTCCTGCGGATAGGGGTAGGGGCCGCCCTTGTCGATGAGGGCGATGGTGTCGTCGGCCTGGTCGGGGAGCCGCGTCTCGCAGATCGGCGCGATCGCCTCGACGCGGACGGTCGTGACGGCGGCGGGAGCCGGGACGGTGGTCGTGGCGGCGGCCTGCGCGGCCGGCCCGGCGAGCCCAGCGACGAGCAGGGGGACGAGGAGCAGCGCGCGGCGGAACCGTGTAGGACGGAACGTGGAGTAGCGGGGGGAGCTCATACGGTGAGTGTCACCCGGGAGGGGCCCGCCCGTCACGACGGGACGGGGCAATTCAGGGGAAGTTGCCGATGGCGTCACCGCGAGTTCGGCACCGCTCCGAGGACCGGCGCCGTCCAAGACGGGACGTGACGGGGACAGTCAGCGGAAGCGGCGCCGGCCGATCACCACGTGGACGTCGCGGAGCGCGTCGGCCGCCGCCCGCACGGTCTCCGGCGGCAGGCCCGCCATGACCTCCTCGTGCACGCGGGCGGACATCTCCATCGCCTGCTCGGTGACGCGCAGGCCGTCCTCGGTGAGGTGGACGAACCGGCTCCGCGCGTCCGCGCTGTCGGCCTCGCGCTCGACGAGGCCGGCCTTCTGGAGCCGTTGCAGGACGTTGCTGGTCCCGCCGGAGGTGAGCAGCGCCGGGCCGGTGAGGTCGCTCGGGCGGAGCCGGTGGGGCGGGCCCGCCCGGTGCAGGACGGTCAGCACCTCGAACTCGGCGTAGGTCAGACCGTACTCGGCGAGGCCGGGGCGCAGCGCCTGCTGGACGATCAGCCCGATCCGCGCGGCGCGCTTGCCGACCTCCAGCATCGCGACGAGCGGCTCGGAGATCCCGTTCCGGCGCCACTCCCGCGCGAGCGCGTCGACCTCGTCCTGGGGGCCATCAGGGGAAACCTCGCCGTCGTGCACACGCCCGAGGATACTCGTCCACCAGATTGCTTTCTAAAAAGCTTTTCTTTAAGCTTTCGGCCATGGCATCGACATACCTGCTGCGCGACGGCCTGGTCATCGACACCGAGCCCGCGCCCACCGTGCTCGGCCGCGCCGACGTCCTCGTCCAGGACGGGCGGATCGCCGCCGTCGGCCCCGACCTGGCCTCCTCCGCCGCCGCGCCCCTCCCGCCGGACGCCGAGGTGATCGACGCGTCCGGACGGATCGTGCTGCCCGGCTTCGTCGACACGCACCGGCACGTCTGGCAGGCGGGAATCCGCGCCGCCCTGCCCGACGGGACGCTGCCCGCCTATCTGGAGCGCGTCCTCGGCGCGATGGCCCCGCGCCACACCGCGGACGACGTCTACGCCGGGACGCTCGCGGGCACCCTGGAATGCCTCGACTCGGGGATCACGACCGTGGTCGACTGGTCGCACATCCAGCACCGTCCGGAGCACGCCGAGGCGAGCGTGTCGGCGCTGCGCGCGTCCGGCGCGCGCGCCGTGTTCGGCTACTGCTACTTCGGCGACGGCGACCTCGACGCCCTCACCGCCGAGACGACCCGCGTGCGCCGCGCGTACTTCGACACCTCCGGCGGCCTCCTCACGATGGCGATGGCCGCGCTCGGCCCCGAGCTCACGACCCCGGAGCGCGCGCTGCGCGAGTGGCGGGTGGCCCGCGACCTCGGCCTGCCGGTCACCGTCCACATGGGCGGCCACGGCGCCGACAGCGCCGCGCGCGGGATGGCGTTCCTGGACGCCAACGGCCTGCTGGACCACCCAGCCATGTACGTCCACGCGAACTACTTCGCCGGCGACGACCTCGGGCGGATCGCCGCCTCCGGTGGGACGGTGTCGGTCACGCCCGGCGTCGAGGCGGCCCTCGGCATCGGCCCCGCCGCCACCGGGCGGTCGCTCGCGGCGGGCGTCCCGACCGGGCTCGGCGCCGACACCGTCGTCAGCGGCCCCGGCGACATGTTCGGCGTCATGACCGCCGCCCACGTCCTGGAGCGCGGACGCCCGGACGGCGCGGGAATGGGGTTCACCACGTCCGACGTGCTCCGGATGGCGACGATCGGCGGCGCGGAGACCGCCGGGCTCGGCGCCGTGACCGGGTCGCTCGCCCCCGGCAAGCAGGCGGACCTGCTCGTCCTGCGCACCGACACGCTGGGCATGGCGGCGGCCCACGACCCGATCGCGGCCGTGGTCCAGTACGCGGGGACCCGCGAGGTCGACACCGTCCTCGTCGGCGGGCGGATCGTCAAGCGCGGCGGCGTGCTGCTGGGGCAGGACGTCCCGGCGCTGCTGGCCACCCTGGAGTCGTCGGCCGGTCGCCTCACGGCCGCCTGACGATAATCCGGAGGGAATCGTCGGGATCGCGTGGCATGCTGACGGCGTGGAGCCCGAAATACGCATTCGGATCGCCGACGAACTGCTGATGTTCCTGCCCGCGACGCGGCGCCGGGCCGCGTGCCGGGTGGCCTACGACGGGACCTCGACGCTGGGGCACCTCGTGGAGTCGCTCGGCGTGCCGCTGCCCGAGGTCGGGCCGATGACGGTCGGCGGGGAGCGGGTGGCGCCGTCCGCCCGTCCGGACGTGGGCGCCGAGGTGCTGGTGGAGGCCGTCCCGCGCCCGCAGCCCGTCCCGCTGGAGCCGGGGCAGGCCGCGCCCCCCTTCCTGCTGGACGTGCACCTCGGCACGCTCGCGCGGCGGATGCGGCTGCTCGGCCTCGACACCGCCTACCACAACGACATGGACGACCCGGCGCTCGTCGTCCAGGCCAACGAGGAGCGGCGCGTCCTGCTCACCCAGGACCGCGGCCTCCTGCGGCGCCGCGCGCTGTGGTTCGGCGCGTACGTGCGCGGCTCGCGGCCCGACGACCAGCTCCGCGACCTGCTGGAGCGGTTCGCGCCCGTCCTCGCGCCGTGGACGCGCTGCACCGCCTGCAACGGCCCGCTCGCCGAGGTCGACAAGCGCGACGTCGAGCGCGACCTGGAGGCGGGCACCCGCCGCAGCTACGACGTTTACGGGCGCTGCGTCGACTGCGGGCAGGTGTACTGGCGCGGCGCGCACGGCGGGCACCTGGAGGAGATCGTCCGGGAAGCGCTGCGCGTCGTCGCGGATGTCCGTCCAACCGATAACGGTACGACCGGAACCGGAGCGGCCCCCGCGAACGTCTCAGAATGAAGTGAACGGAGAGCCGGAGGGGGCTGGTGGCGATCGACCTCGTCGTGGTGGGTGCCGCGATCATCTCGGACGGACGGCTGCTGACCGCCCAGCGCGCCGAGCCGCCGCACATGGCGGGCGGCTGGGAGCTGCCGGGCGGCAAGGTCGACCCGGGGGAGTCCGACGAGGACGCCCTCGTCCGCGAGTGCAAGGAGGAACTCGACATCGGGATCCGCCTGGACCGCCGGGTCGGCGGCGACTGGCGGCTCAGCGAGCGCAGCCTCCTGCGGGTGTGGACGGCCGAGATCGTCGAGGGTGAGCCCCGCGCGCTGGAGCACCTGGCGCTGCGCTGGCTCACCCCGGACGAGCTCTACGACGTCGACTGGCTGCCCGGCGACCGTCCCGTCATCGACGAGCTCGACCGCTGGCTGAAGCAGGCCCCCTGACCCGGCCGAGCACACCCGCGACGCGGGTCACGTGATGCGGTTCGCTCCGGCGAAGTCGGAGCGGTCGGACAGGTTCGAGATCTTGACGACGTCGCCGGTCTGCGGGGCGTGCAGGAACTTGCCGCCGCCGAGGTAGATCCCCATGTGGTGGACGCTGGCGCCGAAGTACACCAGGTCGCCCGAGCGCAGCGAGCCGCGCGACACGCGCTGCCCCATCGCGAGCAGGTCGCCGGTGTAGTGCGGCAGGCCCGACTTGCCGACCTGGGCGTAGGCCCAGACGACGAGCCCGGAGCAGTCGAACGAGGAGGGCCCCGCCGCGGCCCACACGTAGGGGGAGCCGAGCTTGGTGAGGGCCTTGCGCGTCATCTTGGCGGGCAGGTCCGACCCCTTGACGGTGGCCGAGAGCCCGGTGCGCGGGTCCTTGACGTGGGTCGTGGTCAGCTTGTCGAGTCGCCTGGTGACCTCCGCCACCTTCTGCCGGGCGGCCTCGCGGGCGGCCTTGGCCCGCTCCGTCGCCTGCCGGACCTGCGCGGTCTTCGCCTCGGCGGTGCGCCTGGCCTGGTTCGCCTGGTCGATCTGCTTCTGCAACGAGGCCACGGCGGTGGCCTGGCTCTGCGTGAGGTACGCGCCGTCGGACAGGCCGTCGGTCGAGCCGCTCACGCCGAACATCGCGCTCGGGCCGCCGTTCATGTAGTTCGCGGCGGCCATCTGGCCGAGCCGCTCGCGCGCGGGCGCGGTCTGCGCCTCCAGCGTCGCGGCGGCGCGGGCGGCGGCCTGCTCGGACTTCCTCGCCCGGTCCAGGTCGACGCGCGCCTTGTTGTACTGCTCGGTGAGCTTCTCCGCCTCGGTGTTCAGCGCGTCGAGGCTCTGCCGCAGCCCCTTCTCCGAGGTCGGCAGCGGCGTCGGGACCGGCGCGGCGACCGGTGCCGCGTTCGGCGCGCCGAACGGCTGCGCGGCGTGCGCGGCGAGCGGCGCGGTGGCGCCGAGGCCGATCAGGAGGGTGGTGGCCGCGACGGCGACGGGCGCGCGGCGGCGCCGGTGGTGGGAATCGGCTGTCAAGCCGGGGTTCTCCTCTCCCTGCGCGCCTACCGGGTTAGCTGACGGGTTCGGGCCAGGAGGCGCCCTACGACCCACGGGTCGATTCACCCCGGGAACTCCTGGGTCCCCGGCTCCGCGCCGCGCGGCCCGCGCTCGCAGGCCCCGCCGCGACGAACTCGGCGCTCCGGCCGCAGGCCCCGGGGGGTGGGGCGCTCCGGACGGCCGGATCTCAGGGAGATTACAAAGGATCGGCAAAGTTGGCCAATTCGCGCCGATCTTCTGCGGGGGGACGACCCCGCCACGTCCCCGGAACGGCCCGGTGTGACGGGCGGAACCCCTTGCGGGGGTGGGGCCGCGCGCGGGGCCAAGTAGACTAGGGGGTGCCGCGCGTCTGCGGCGACTCCCGAACTCTCACGCAAGGCGAGCCCGCATGCCCATCTCCACGCGCGATGACCTCCGCAACGTCGCGATCGTCGCCCATGTCGACCACGGCAAGACGACGCTGGTCGACGCCATGCTCTGGCAGTCCGGTGCCTTCCGCGAGAACCAGGACGTCGACGACCGCGTCATGGACTCCGGCGACCTGGAACGTGAGAAGGGCATCACGATCCTCGCGAAGAACACCGCCGTCCGGCACAACGGCCTCACGATCAACATCATCGACACCCCGGGCCACGCCGACTTCGGCGGCGAGGTCGAGCGCGGGCTGTCCATGGTCGACGGCGTCGTGCTGCTCGTGGACGCCAGCGAGGGCCCCCTCCCGCAGACCCGGTTCGTGCTGCGCAAGGCGCTGGCCGCGCGGCTGCCGGTGATCCTCGTCGTGAACAAGACCGACCGTCCCGACGCCCGCATCGACGAGGTCGTGGACGACACCTACGAGCTGTTCATGGACCTCGACGCCGACGAGGACCAGATCGACTTCCCGATCGTCTACGCGTCCGGACGCGCCGGGCGGGCCTCGATGAACAAGCCCGCCGACGGCGCCATGCCCGACAGCGAGGACCTGGAGCCCCTGTTCAAGGTCATCACCGAGACGATCCCGGTGCCCTCCTACGACCCGGACGCGCCGCTCCAGGCGCACGTCACCAACCTGGACGCCTCCAGCTACCTCGGCCGGATCGCGCTGTGCCGGGTGCACGCCGGGACGATCAAGAAGGGCCAGTCCGTCGCCTGGTGCCGCCACGACGGCAGCGTCGAGAAGGTGCGGATCACCGAGCTCCTGATGACCGAGGCGCTCACCCGCAAGCCCGCCGACGAGGCCGGGCCCGGCGACATCATCGCGATCGCCGGCATCCCCGACATCATGATCGGCGACACCATCGCCGACCCCGACGACCCGCGCCCGCTGCCGCTGATCACCGTGGACGAGCCCGCGATCTCGATGACGATCGGCACCAACACCGGGCCGATGGCGGGCCGCGAGAAGGGCACCAAGGTCACCGCCCGGATGGTCAAGGACCGGCTCGACCGGGAGCTGGTCGGCAACGTCTCGATCAAGGTGCTGCCGACCGAGCGGCCGGACGCCTGGGAGGTGCAGGGCCGCGGCGAGCTGGCGCTCGCGATCCTCGTCGAGAACATGCGCCGCGAGGGCTACGAGCTGACCGTCGGCAAGCCGCAGGTCGTCACCCGGATCGTCGACGGCAAGAAGCACGAGCCGGTCGAGCGGCTCACCGTCGACATCCCCGAGGAGCACCTGGGCGCGGTCACGCAGCTCATGGCCGTCCGCAAGGGCCGCATGGAGCACATGACCAACCACGGCACCGGCTGGATCCGGATGGAGTTCCTCGTCCCGGCGCGGGGCCTGATCGGGTTCCGCACCGAGTTCATGACCGAGACGCGCGGCACCGGCATGGCCCACCACGTGTTCGAGGACTACGAGCCGTGGTTCGGGGAGCTGCGCACCCGTCCCTCCGGGTCGCTGGTGGCCGACCGCGCCGGCGCCGCGACCGCGTACGCGATCACGAACCTCCAGGAGCGCGGGACGTTCTTCGTCGGCCCCACCACCGAGGTCTACGAGGGCATGATCGTCGGGGAGAACTCCCGCTCGGACGACATGGACGTCAACATCACCAAGGAGAAGAAGCTCACGAACATGCGCTCCTCGACCGGCGACGAGCTGGAGCGGCTGACCCCGCCCCGGCTGCTGTCGCTGGAGGAGGCCCTGGAGTTCTGCCGGGAGGACGAGTGCGTCGAGGTCACCCCGAGAGCCGTCCGCATCCGCAAGGTCGTCCTGGACGCGAAGGAGCGCGAGCGCACCCGCGCCCGCACCAAGCGCGCAGGCTGACCCGGCGACCGGCCGGCTCCGACCACCGGCCTACCCTGACAACAACTGGCTGACCTCGCGGACCGGCCGCCGAATGGCCGACCGCGGGGCGACCCGAAGACCAAGCGTTCCGGCGGGCCAAGCTTCACGGCCGACCGCGGCGGACCGAGCTTTCACGGCCGACCGAGCGCTATCGGGGAGCGGGGGCCGTCCGACACGGGCGGCCCCCGTTTCCGTCCCCGCCCGAGAAGCGATAACGGCGGCGGCCCCGGGGATCTCCCCCCCCGGGGTCGCCGCCGTCGTGGTTCGTTCCGGCCTCAGTTGAGCTGGACGGTGCCGGTCACGTCGGCCGCCAGCCGGAGCTGGTCGCCGTCGCGCAGCGGCGCCTCCACACCGCGGGGGAGGCGCTCGCCGTTGACGAACGTCCCGTTGGTGGAGCCCTCGTCCCGGACCCAGGCGGTGCCGGACGGGTCGAGCCACACCGTCGAGTGGCGCCGCGACACGTTGTCGTACTGCGTGAACGTGGCCGCCACCGGCGACTGGCCCGCGTCCCGGCCGAGCACGAGGTGCTGCCCCACCGAGACCTTCAGCTCGCCCGTCGGGAACTGGACCCGCAGGACCGGCGTCCCCTTCTGCGGCAGCGGTCGCAGGCACGTGTCGCACTGCGCGGCGCCCGGGTTGGTCAGGACGGCCTCGCAGTACGGGCACATGAACGCCGTGCTGTCGCTCGGCGGCTGCGGCCGCGACTGCCCCGGCGGCCCGTACTGGTGGTCGCCGGGCCCCCCTGGAGCACCGGGACCGCCGGGGCCGCCCGGGCCGGGCTGCGGCCGGCCGTACTGGTCCGGCGGCGCGTACTGGTGCTGCTCGGGCTGCTGCTGGTACTGGTCGGGGGCCTGCTGCTGCGGCATCCCCCACTGGTCGGGCTGCTGCGGCCCCGGGGCCTGCTGGCCGGGGGGCGGTGAGGCCCACGGGTCCGCCGCCGGCTGCTGCTGGTGCTGCGCGGGCTGGCCGTAGTCGACCTGCCCGCCCTGCTGGCCGTAGTCCGGTTGACCGTAGTCGGGCTGGCCGTAGTCCGGCTGGGCCTGCTGCTGCGGCTGCCCGTAGTCGGGCGGCCCCTGCTGCGGCGGGCCCTGCTGCATGGGCGAACCCCAGGGGTCCTGCTGCTGTTGCTGCTGCCCCTGCTGGCCCCACGGGTCGGGCTGGGACATCGGCTGGCTCTGCTGCGGCTGCCCGTAGTCGGGCGGCGCCTGCTGCTGGGGGGCCTGCTGCTGGTAGGGGTCGTGCGACTGCTGGGGAGGCTGGTACGGCTGCCCGTGCTGCGGCCCTCCCGGCTGCGGGGCCCCGTGCTGGGGACCGCCGTACTGGGGGGCTCCATGCTGAGGGGCTCCGTGCTGGGGAGGAGCGCCATGCTGCGGGGCACCGTGTTGAGGCGCGCCGTGCTGGGGCGCGCCGTGCTGGGGGCCGCCGTGCTGGGGAGGAGCGCCGTGCTGCGGGGCTCCGTGCTGGCCGTACCCGCCCTGGGCGTGCTGCCCGTGCTGCTGCTGGTGGCCGGCCCCGGCACGCGCCAGGTTGGCCCCGCAGCTCAGGCAGAGCAGATCGCCCGGCTGGAACGGTTCATCACAGATAGGACAGTTCAAGGTCGCCATGACACTTCCCCCGCGCGCACCCCGGCGCGTTCGAGCCTCGACGTGAGGTGCTCCATGTCACCCCTTCGCGGGATCCCGATGTAGTACACCCGCCTTCCCTCCGGCCCCTCGTCCACGGACACCTGAACCCGGGGCCCTGCCTCGTCCCTAGTCTCTCCGATACCGGCCGGTGCCCCGTACCGCTCGCGTCCCAGCGGGGACAACGGCACGACGCGCTGGTTCGCCGACCCCCTCCAGAGTAGAGAGCCGCCCTCGGAGTGTCGTCCCTCCGGGTTGAGCCGGTCGACGTACGGCCCCGTGATCACGGCGTCGCACATGTCGAGGATCTCCCGCGTCGCCGTGCTCCGCGAGAGCCGAGAGTAGACATATCCGCTGTAGACCAATATGTCCAACCCAATCGTCTCATGATGATGGTCGTCCCGCCACGCGCGGACCCCGCGCAGCAGCGCCGCCAGCGCGGACGGCTGCTGGAACGGTTCGCCGCCCGAGATCGTCACGCCGTCGACCGGTCCGGGCAGCGATCTCAGCCATCCGAGGACGGCCTCGACCGGCACCTCCTTACCGGGATCGGCGTCCCAGGTGTCGCGGGAGAGGCACCCGTGGCAGTGCAGCGTGCAGCCCTGCGTCCAGATGCCGGCGCGCGTCCCCGGGCCGAGCGTCGTCACCGGATAGTGCGCCTTGGCGAGCCGCAGCCGCTCCCCGGACGCGGCGCCGGGGGACGTGACATCGCTCACTGGATCTCCAGATGGACGATGCTGCCCTCGCGGCGGATGCCGGACACCGTGACCCGCTCGTCCGGGACGAGCTCGCGGTCGAACAGCGCCCGCGCCAGCGGGTTGACGAAGTGGGACTCCAGGGCCATGCCGATGCCGCGCCCGCCCTTGTCCAGCTCGTCGGTGCACCATCCGCGGAGCGTCTGGAGCGCGTCGCCCTTCACGGCCAGCACCAGCCGGTGCTCCTCGGCGACCCGCTTGCAGATGTTCGCGAACTGGAGGTCGAAGATCTTGTGCGCGGCCTCGCCGGAGATGAAGTCGAACACGACGATGTTGTCGCCGAACCGGTTGAGCAGCTCCGGCCGGTTGAGGACCTCGGTGAAGTGGTCGGCGACGGCGTCCTTGATCCGCTGCTCGACCTCGTCGTAGGTCATCCCCGGCGTGATGTTCTGCACACGGCCGGCACCGGAGGAGAAGGCGCCGTCGCGGGTCGTCAGGTCGCGTGCCGGCACGTACATGCCGAGGTTGGAGGTGAAGATGAGGATCGACTCGGAGAAGTGGACGGTGTTGCCGCGCCCGTCGGTGAGCCGCCCGTCCTCCAGGATCTGGAGGAACTTGTCGAGGATCCGGGGGTGCGCCTTCTCGATCTCGTCGAACAGCATGACGCGGAACGGGTCCTCGCGGACGGCGTTGGTCAGCTCCCCGCCCGCCTCGTGCCCGACGTATCCGGGCGGCGACCCGATCAGCCGGTCGCCGGAGCCCTCGGCGGAGAACTCGCTCATGTCGAAGCGCAGGTAGGCCGACTCGTCGCCGAACACGAGCTCGGTGATCGCCTTGGCCAGCTCGGTCTTGCCGGTGCCGGTCGGCCCGGCGAAGAACAGCACGCCGCGCGGGCGGCTGCCCGACCGGGTCGCCTGCGCGCCCGACAGCCCGAGCACGGCCCGCTTGAGGATGTCGAGGGTCTTGGTGACGGCCTGCGGCTGCCCGATCACCCGCTCGGGCACGCGCTTCTCGCCCTCCAGCACCCGCCGCCGCAGGTGCCCCCGGCTCCACGGGTTGTCCAGGACGCCGAGCTTGTAGGTCCGCACGGCGTCGGGCAGGTCGGCCAGGTCGACGTTGCGCTCCTTCGCCAGCCGGGTCACCTCGATCATCGACTGGAGCGTGAGCCCGTCGGCCTGCTCGGCGAACGCGTCGCACGCCGCCGCGGCGGCCTCGTCGCCGCCGACGTCGGTGATCCCGAACGCGCGGGCCAGCAGCCGCGCGGTCTCCTGCCGGTCGCCCAGGTGCGGGCGCGGGATCGTGATCTCGCGGATGTTCTCGTTGTCGGTGGTCAGCCACGGCGGCAGGTCGCCCGGCCGCTCCACCAGCCACAGCACCGGGTTGTAGAGCGGCTTCGGCCGCGCCCCCGGCACCCGGACCGGACGCGCCGTCCGCGACAGCTTCGCGCAGAACCGGAAGAAGTCGCGCTCGGCGGGCTCCAGGTCGGTCGGGGTCCGGGCGATCCGCGACGCCGAGTCGATCACGAACGCGGCGCGGATGTTCTCCGCGGGCCGCGCCACCGCCTCCAACTGGCGGGTCAGCGCCTCCAGCGAGGGCTTCTCGTCGCGGCCGCGCTTGCCGAGCAGCCGGTCGGCCGCCCGCTCCGCCTCCTCGGCGATCTCGTCGCCGGTGTCGGGGTAGACCTGCACGCCGTCCACCGGGTCGTACACGATCATGCAGGACGCGCCGCTGGAGCGCAGCGTCTCCCACAGCAGGCCGCGCAGCGGCAGCAGCCGCGCGGGCCCGACGACCTCCACCGGCGGCGCGAGGAAGCTGTCGTAGAGGTTGCCCGACAGGACGTACTGGGAGTGCACCGAGAGCGTCGCGTCCAGCTCGCGGATGAACGGCGGCCAGCCCTGCAACCGCCCGCCGAGGGTCGGCGAATCAATGCTCATCAGGCTCGCTCCACTTTCGTTCCCGCCTTCCTCACGCCGGCCGCGGGACCCCTCACAGGCCCCGCTCCCGGCGGCGCTCGCGCCGCTCGGCACGCCCCCCAGTCTGCCGTGGCCGCTCGGAAACCGGCAGCTCACGCACGCCCGGCTCCAGCCGCCAGGCCACCTGCGACCGTATCCCGGCCGCGGCGAGACGGGTCCTCGCGGCCTCGAACGCCTCGCACCACTCGCGCTCGCGCTCGGCGTCGACGCGCCGGTCGTCCTCGCTCTCGGCGGGCGTCTCGCGGACCATCGCGGCGCGCACGTGCGCCGCGTCCTCGACGCGCATCTTCACGCTGTGGTCGGGCCAGCCGCCCTTGGTCAGGACGAGCGCGCCGCCCCGCGCGGTCAGCGTCTCGAACCCGGGCCGCACCTCATACCCCAGGTCCTCGAACGCGGTGGTGATCGAGTCGAGGACGTAGCGGCGCTCGGCCTCGGCCTGCTCGGCGGCGTCCCGCTCGGCCGCGCGCCGCCGCTCCCGCTCGCGGTGCTCCTCGGTGCGGCGGTTGGCGTCCCCGATCCGCAGCCGCACCTCCTGGAGGACCGCCTCGGCCTCCTCGGCGGTGCCGGCCCCCGCGAGCAGGCGCGCCGCGTCCGCGACCGCGCGCCGCTCCTCCGCGGCCGCGTCGGGCAGCAGCCGCGCCATGATCCGTTCGAGTGTCTCCTGCACGTCGTCTTGGACGCGTGGGACCGGTGATGCGCCCTGTTCGGGCCCGCGCTGACCGGTGTCGGCCTGCAACCCGGCCTCGGGGGCCGTGAAGATCTGGGCCGTGACCTGGGCGGCGAGGTGCTCCGACAGGGCGCGCTCCGCCTCGTCCAGGACGGGGTCGAGCGCGGCGCACCACGCGGCCAGCTCCTCGGGGGTGTGCCGCTCGTCCGGCCGGAGCGGCTCGGGCAGCGCCACCTCCGCGCCGATCTTGGCGCGGGTCTCGGCGAGCGCGGCGATCCTGGCGTTGCGCTCGACGACCTCGCGCAGGGCGCGTTCGTGCGTCTCGACCTCGGCGAGCGCGGCGGCGCGCGCCTCGGCCCGCCCGGCGGCCAGCGCGGCGAGGGCGTCCGCGCCGCGTCCGGCCAGGCCCGCGCCGCGTCCGAGCACGCGGTTCATGCCGAGCGTGAGGATCACGGCCGCGTCCAGCGCGATATCGGCCTCGACGCCGCTGCTCATGCTGCTCCTCCGGGGTGCGTGGGGTCGTTCCATGCCGTCGGGTTCGCGGACGGGGCGCGGGACTCGCGCCAGCGGTGCAGGCGCAGGCCCGCCGCGGCGGCGTGCGCGGCGGGGACGGCGACGAGCACCAGCACCCACAGCACGCCCGCGAGGGCCGACAGCGCCCCGAACAGCAGCAGGAGGATCAGCAGCGGCACCGTCACGGCGAGCAGCGTCACGCCGCAGCCGCGCCGTCCGGTGCGCTGCGCGGCGCCCGACATCGTCTGCGACGCCTTGGACAGCCCCCGGCTCGACGCGCCAAGAGCCTTGGAGATCGACGACCACGGCCCGTAGGGGAGGTAGTCCTTGCCCTGCGCGCGCGCCAGCATCACCTCGGCGCCGCAGTGCACGGCCCACGCGAGGACGGACAGCACCGCGAGGAGCCCGAACGACATCCACGAGGACCGCTGGACGTGGACGCCGACCGACGACGTCCCCTTCTCCTCGCCCCCGCCGCCGAACAGGGCGTTGACGACCGCGCTGCCGAGCAGCCAGAACAGCAGGAGGGGGACCGTCCAGAGCGCGGCGCGGACCATCGCCGCGCCGCGTCCGGCGATACGCTCCCGTTCCCGTTCCGCCCACTGCGCCCGGAGCGCCTCGTCGCGCTGCCGCTCGGCGTGCCGCCGCTGGGTCCGGCTCTCGACCTCCAGGGCGGCCTCCGGCACCGCCCGGGTCACCGCGAACAGGCGCAGCGGGTCGTCGCCCGCGCCGTCGGCCAGCCAGTCGAACCACGGCACCGGCTCGGCGACGGCGGCGCGCGCGCCCTCCGCCGCCTCGGCGAGCAGCCGGTGCGTCTCGGCCGGACGCACCGCCAGCGCCAGCAGCGTGAGCAGCACCACGGGCGGGTCGTCGGACGGGGCCGGCGGACGCCCGCCCGCCACCCGCACCGCCTCGTCCCGGCGGGTGCCCGCGTCGGGGAGGCGGGCCGCGAGGCCGGGGGGCGCCGCGTCCTGGGCGCGCAGCCAGCGGGCCAGGTCGTTCCACGCCGCCACGTGCGCGCGCCACTGGCCGTCGATGCGCGCCAGGTCGCCGCCGCCCTCGAACCCGGCGAGGACGGGCAGCAGGTCCTGCTCCCAGAGCTCGCGCCCGAGCAGGCAGGCCGTGCGGTGGTCGGGATGCCGGTGGTCGGTGGCCAGCGCGGCGAGCGCGGGCAGGTCGGCGGCCGTCACGCGCCGTCCGAGGAAGTGCGGCGGGAGCGTCGGATCCAGCCACCGCACCAGGTGCAGCAGCTTCACGTCCGACGGCAGGCGGGCGGTCAGGTGGCCGTCGACGAGGTCGATGCGGCCGTCGTCGTCGGGGAGGTCGGCGAGCCAGTCGCGCAGGGAGCGCCACGCCTCGCCGGACTCGCCGCGTCCGAAGAAGTAGGGCGCGGCGTGCTCCCAGTCCTCGACGAGCGCGCGCGCCAGCTCGGCGCGGTCGGTGAAGCGGCGCCCCCTGAACGGCAACCCCGCGCCGGGGGGAGCGGACGGGGCGGCCTTCTCCTCGGCCACCGGGGGCGAGCCGCCGTCCAGCCATTCGGTGACCTGCTCGCCGGTCCAGCGGCGGCGCGGATCGCGGGCGAGCAGGCCCCGGCACAGCAGCCGCAACCGCGGATCGGCGACGTCGTCCGCCGTCACCGGCCGCGTCGCGAGATGGTCGACCACCACGGTCTCGCTCAGCCCGAGGAAGGGCGCGCGGCCCGTCGCCAGCTCCCGGACGATCATGCCGAGCGACCACCAGTCGCGGGCGGGCGACACCTGCCCCGACAGCGACTCCGGCGCCGCGTAGGCCAGCGTCCGCGACGACGAGGCGAACACCACGCTCTGGTCGAGCACCTTGCTCAGCCCGAAGTCGGCGATCGCCAGCCGCAGCGGCGCCGTGCCGAGGACCAGGACGTTCTCCGGCTTCAGGTCGCGGTGCACGATGCCCGCCCGGTGCAGCGCCGACAGCCCTGCCGCGAGCTGCGCCGCGATCTCGGCGACCGCCGCGGCCGGCCGCGCGTCCTCCATCAGGCCGCGCAGGTTGCCGTCCGGCGCGTACGCGGTGACCTCGTAGTCCCGCCCGTCCGCGTGGCCGGTCTCCAGGATCCGCAGGACGTGCGGGGAGTCGAGCGCGGGCAGCTTCGCCCACACCTCGCGGTCGGCGTGGTAGCCGCGCCGGAAGATCTTCACGACGTACTCGGCGGAGTCGTGCGGCGCGTGCGCGTCCCGGACCAGGAGCAGGTCGGACTCCGCCCCCTGGACGGGCAGCTCCGCGACCGCCGCGTACCGCTCGGCCAGCGCCGCCGGCAGCCGCAGCAGCGACTCGCCGGGCGGACCGCCCTCCCGCCGCGTCCCGCCGGTGTCCGGCGTCTCGCCGCGCGGCGCCGGAACCCACTGGTCGCGCCGCGTCACCCCGGCATCGCGCCGCGTCTCGCGCGGGGGCAGCCCCCCGCCGTTCCCCGTCCCGCCGACGTCTGTCACGGCCCTCCGCCTAGATCTTGTCCTTGATGATCCTCAGGTGCTCGGCGGTCTTGAACCGGACCACCAGGGCCTCCATGAAGATGCGGGTGAGGATCAGCTCGAAGAACCAGACGACGGGCGAGCTGCAGATGATGAGGAGCCCGAGGAACCAGCCGTCGTGCAGCTGGGCGACCTTGATGCCGATCATGACGACCATGAGGGCCGACAGGGTCACCAAGATCATCGACAGGATGTAGAAGATCTTGACGAGCTTCGGGGTCACCAGGTGGTTGAAGTTGGCGTCCATGAGGGCCCCGATCAGGCCCTTCTCCGAGCTTTGCGGCGGAACCCACGCCTGCTGCTGGTTTTGGGGACCCTGGAAGGGCGGACGGGGCCCCATGGGGTGGGGACCGGTGTTGTGAGGGCCTGTGGGGGGAGGGCCTGCGGGGGGAGGACCGGTGGGGTGGGGGCCGGAGGCTCGGGGGCCGGGGACGGGGCCCTGGTGCGGGGGCGGGGCGTACGGGTCTCCCTGGGGGCCGGGCCCGGGTGGGCGCGGTGGGTAACCGGGGTCCGAAGGGTGCGTCATCGCCGTCGTCTCCAGGGTGGGGCCGCCTACAGGAAGACTCTCCGCCTACAGGAAGACTCTAGAGCCTGGAACGCGCCTCGCGCGGCCAGCCGAGGACCGGGCCGCCCGCGTGCGGGGCCCTATGCGCCGGGCCTTACGCGCAGGGGTTCGGCCGCCCCGCCTTGACGCCTCCGGTGATCTTCAGGGCGGGCGGGGCGAGGCGGACGCCGTTCCGCCCGATCACGAGCCGCACGCCGTCCTTCGGGGCGGCGGCGTCCGTGAACAGGAGCGCGTCGGGGACGGCCCGGGCCAGCGCGGACGCCCGCAGTTCCTCGGACGGCGCGTACACGATCCTGCTCTCGGCGGACGCGGACCCCTTCTCGACCTTCGTCCCCACGTCGAAGCCCCGCTTGCCGAGCCGCTTGACGATGTCCGCGATGAGCTTGGGGTCGCCGCCCGCGTCCACAACGGTCACCTTGACCTCGCGCGGCTCGGGCGGCTTGCGCTCGGCCTTGGCGGGGACGGGCGGTTCGGCGGGCAGGTCGTTGTCGTGCTGGATCGCGGAGAACAGCGGTCTGGCGCGTTCCATGTCCCACTGGACGCGGTTGGGGTCGGGCGCGTATCCCTCGACCGGCACGGTCACGAACCGGACCTGCCCGGCGCTCATGCCCTTGAGGCCGTCCGCGAGCCTGCGCATCGTGGACAGGTCCAGCTCGTCGTCGGTCGTCATCGACTTCGTGGCGGCCTTGAGGAACTTGTAGGTCTTGGCGGGGTCGGTGAGCACCGAGCCGCTGGTGGCCTTGTCGACGACCGCCGCCATGAACCGCTGCTGCCGCTCGATGCGTTCGAGGTCGGAGCCGTCGCCGAGCGAGTAGCGGGCCCGGACGTACCCGAGCGCGGCCTCGCCCTTGACCGTCTGCTTGCCCGCCCTCAGGTGCAGTTCGGCGCGCGGGTCGTCCACCGGCCGGTCGACGCAGATCTCCACGCCGCCCAGCGCGTCCACCATCCGCTTGAACCCGGAGAAGTCGATCTGCACGAAATGGTCGATGTGGATGCCGGTCAGCGACTCCAGCGTCTTCCAGGTGCAGGACGGCCCCGCGTAGGCGAACGCGGCGTTCAGCATCCCGAACTGCGCCGGGACCGAGCCGCCCTTCTCCTTCTCGCACTCGGGGATCTTCACCATCGAGTCGCGGGGGAAGCTGATCCCGACCGCCTGGTCGCGGTTCGGGGACAGGTGCAGCAGGATCGCCGTGTCCGAGCGCGCCCCCGTCAGCCCGGCGGCCGCGCCGTACCGGGCGTTGTCGCCCTCGCGCGTGTCCGACCCGAGCAGGAGGATGTTGAGGCTCTTGTTGAGCTTCTTCGGACGGTTGGCCCCGAGCTGCCCGCCCACGTGCTTCTGCTCGATGCCGCCGACCAGGTCGCGGTACAGGACGACCGCGCCCGCGCCGGCGGCGAGCACCAGCGCGGCCGTGCCGATCGCGGTCCACCGGAGGACCTTCCGCCTGCGCGACCGGCCACGCCGCGGCCCCGCGTCCTCGGCAGCGGTGACGGGTTCCGCGTCCTCGGCTGCGGGCGTCTCGTCGCTGGCCGCGCCGTCCTCGGCCGCGTCGTCCTTGGCCGCGTCGTCCTTGGCCGCGCGGTCCTTGGCCGTGCGGTCGTCCCCTGCGAGGTCTTCGCGGCCGGTGTCTTCGTCGCTCATCCGGTCCCGTCTCGGGCAGGGCCCTGTCGAGGGCGTGTGGTCGTCGGGTGGGAGAGGCCCCGGGTACGTGCGCGGGCCCCATCCGTTGGATGCGCGATCGGCCCGATCTGTTGACACACGTCCTGAAATCGTCGTTCTCGTCCGAGCCGATGATGCCCCTCCGTAGCCGGCGCCGCGTTCGGCCTAGCGTCCCGGCGGACGAGGTGGGCCATGCTTTCGTGTGCTCGTCTCGATTCCGCTTCGCCATAACAACTGGTTATGGAAGGCGGGCGGTGCCGCGGGGCCTTTTCGCGCCTAAAGTCTGTGGTCAGAGTCACAGGCGGGTGTGGCTGTTATGTGTGTCACAGTGCCGGACGGGTGGCGTAGGGTCGCCTCGCTGGAAGCGCACACGAGGCGTCACCGCCCGCATGCGGCAGGGCCTCCGGCCGAGGCGCCACGGCCGCACGCGACGACCGCATGAGTGCGCTCGGACCGAGGTACGGGTACACGACGACCCGAGCTCAGGAGAGCGATCGATGAGCACAGTGGAGGCGCCGGTCAAGTCGCGCGCCCAGATCAAGGACCGCACGCTCCGGAAGGACAACTGGCGCCTCTACCCCGTCACCACGTTCGTGATCTTCACGGCGTGGGTGGTGTACGCGACCATCCGGGCGTTCTGGGGTTCCGCCTTCTACGTCCCGGAGTACCACTACCTGACGCCGTTCTACTCGCCCTGCTTCAACGAGATCTGCAACAACGTCACCGTGGACGGCCACACGGGCGACGCGGCGGAGTTCGGGACGTTCCTGCCGTCCGGCACGCGGGGCTTCATCCCGTTCGCGGCGATCTCGCTGCCGTTCCTGCTGCTGTTCCGGCTGACCTGCTACTACTACCGGAAGGCCTACTACCGGTCGTTCTGGGCGGCGCCGTCGGCGTGCGCGGTGCGGGAGCCGCACAGCAAGTACACCGGGGAGCGTCGCTTCCCGCTGATCGGGCAGAACCTGCACCGCTACTTCTGGCTGGCCGCCGTGCTCATCTCGCTCGTCAACACCTGGGACGCGGTCCGCGCCTTCCACGGTGAGGACGGCGGGTTCGGCATCGGGCTCGGCACGATCATCCTGGTCGCCAACGTGGTGCTGCTCTGGCTGTACACCCTGTCGTGCCACTCCTGCCGGCACATCGTCGGCGGGCGCTTGAAGAACTTCTCCAAGCACCCGTTCCGGTACCGGATGTGGGGCTGGGTGTCCAAGATCAACCAGCGGCACGGCACGTACGCCCTGATCACGCTGGGCTCGCTGGTGGTGGCCGACCTGTACGTCGCGCTGGTGGCCGGCGGCACCATCTCCGACCCGCGCATCTTCAACTGAGGCCGAGGATCATGACTGAGATCGAGAGGCACGCCTACGACGTCGTGGTGATCGGCGCCGGCGGCGCCGGGCTGCGGGCGGCGATCGAGGCCCGCCTCCAGGGCAAGAAGACGGCGATCATCTCCAAGTCGCTGTTCGGCAAGGCGCACACGGTGATGGCCGAGGGCGGCGCCGCCGCGGCGATGGGGAACGTCAACCCCAACGACAACTGGCAGGTGCACTTCCGCGACACCATGCGCGGCGGCAAGTTCCTCAACAACTGGCGGATGGCCGAGCTGCACGCCAAGGAGGCGCCCGACCGCGTCTGGGAGCTGGAGCACTGGGGCGCGCTGTTCGACCGCACCAAGGACGGCAAGATCAGCCAGCGGAACTTCGGCGGGCACGAGTACCCGCGGCTGGCGCACGTCGGCGACCGGACCGGCCTGGAGCTGATCCGCACCGCCCAGCAGAAGATCGTGGCGCTCCAGCAGGAGGACCACCGCGAGCACGGCGACTACGACGCGCGCCTGAAGGTGTGGGCCGAGACGACCGTCACGCGGCTGCTGAAGGACGGCGACCGCATCTGCGGCGCGTTCGCCTACGTCCGCGAGACCGGGAAGTTCGTGGTGTTCGAGGCGCCCGCGGTGGTGCTCGCCACGGGCGGCATCGGCAAGGCGTTCAAGGTGACGTCGAACTCCTGGGAGTACACCGGCGACGGGCACTCGCTCGCCATGCTCGCGGGCGCGACGCTGCTGAACATGGAGTTCGTGCAGTTCCACCCGACCGGGATGGTGTGGCCGCCGTCCGTCAAGGGGCTGCTGGTCACCGAGTCGGTGCGCGGCGACCGGGGCGTGCTGAAGAACTCCGGCGGCAAGCGCTTCATGTTCGAGTACATCCCCGAGGTGTTCAAGTCCCAGTACGCGACCTCCGAGGAGGAGGGCGACCGCTGGTACGACGACCCCGACAACAACCGGCGGCCGCCCGAGCTGCTGCCCCGCGACGAGGTCGCCCGCGCGATCAACTCCGAGGTCAAGGCCGGGCGCGGATCGCCGCACGGCGGCGTGTTCCTCACCGTCGTCGACCGGATGCCGGGCGGCGCGGCGGAGATCGTCCGGCGGCTGCCGTCGATGCACCACCAGTTCAAGGAGCTGGCGGACGTCGACATCACCAAGGAGGCCATGGAGGTCGGCCCGACCTGCCACTACGTGATGGGCGGCGTCGAGGTCGACCCGGACACGGCGGCTGCGCTCGTGCCGGGCCTGTTCGCCGCGGGCGAGGTCGCGGGCGGCATGCACGGCTCCAACCGGCTCGGCGGCAACTCGCTGACCGACCTGCTGGTGTTCGGACGGCGCGCCGGGCTCGGCGCCTCGGAGTACGTCGACGAGCTCGCGGAGCGTCCGGTGGTCTCCGACGAGGTGGTCGCGGCGGCCGAGCGGGAGGCGATGGCCCCGTTCGAGCGCAAGGGCGGGGAGAACCCCTACACCGTCCATGCCGAGCTCCAGCAGATGATGAACGACCTGGTCGGCATCATCCGCAAGGAGGAGGAGCTGGCGCAGGCCCTGGAGGGGCTGGAGAAGTTCCGCGAGCGGGTGGCCAATGTCAGCGTCGAGCCCGTCGCGGTGAACGACGGGCGCGGCTACCACCCCGGCTGGCACCTCGCGCTCGACCTGCGCAACATGCTGCTGGTGTCGGAGGCGATCGCCAAGGCGGCGCTGGAGCGGCAGGAGAGCCGCGGCGGCCACACCCGCGACGACTACCCGGGGATGTCGCCGGAGTGGCGCAAGGTGAACCTCGTCTGCCGGCTGGCGGGCGACGCGTCCGCGCCGCGGGTCGAGCTGAGGCGGCAGCCCATGGAGCCCATGCGGGACGACCTGATCGGGCTGTTCGAGATCGACGAGCTGAAGAAGTACCTCACCGAGGGCGAGCTGCCCGGCGCGGGTGGCGGGCGCGGGGCGGGAGCGGCCGCCGGAGGCGCTGAGAAGGCCGAGGAGGCCGCCGGGGACGCCGGTCCGGGAGCGGATGCCGCCGAGGGCGGCGACGGCGCGCAGGCGGCGGCTCCGAAGGGCGGCGCCACCGCCGCCGACGCGGCCGGGGACGCCGCCGACGAGAACAACGAGGAGGGCGGCCGATGAGCTACGAGGCCAGTTTCCGGGTCTGGCGCGGGGACGACGGCGCCGGCGAGCTCAAGGACTACAAGGTCGAGGTGAACGAGGGCGAGGTCGTCCTCGACATCATCCACCGGTTGCAGGCCACGCAGGCGCCCGACCTCGCCGTCCGGTGGAACTGCAAGGCGGGCAAGTGCGGGTCGTGCTCGGCCGAGGTCAACGGCATGCCGCGGCTGATGTGCATGACGCGGATGTCGACGTTCGAGCCGGACGAGACCATCACGGTCACCCCCGTCCGCACGTTCCCGGTCATCCGCGACCTCGTCACGGACGTGTCGTTCAACTACGAGAAGGCCCAGCAGATCCCCTCGTTCGACCCCGGGGACGTCAAGCCGGGCGAGTTCCGCATGCAGCAGGTGGACGTCGAGCGCTCGCAGGAGTTCCGCAAGTGCATCGAGTGCTTCCTCTGCAACAACGTCTGCCACGTCATCCGTGACCACGAGGAGAACAAGCCCGGGTTCGCGGGCCCCCGCTTCCTCATGCGGATCGCTGAGCTGGAGATGCACCCGGCCGACGCGGCCGACCGGCGCGAGATCGCCCAGCAGGACCACGGCCTCGGCTTCTGCAACATCACCAAGTGCTGCACCGAGGTCTGCCCCGAGCACATCAAGATCACCGACAACGCCCTGATCCCGATGAAGGAACGGGTGGTGGGCCGCCGGTACGACCCGGTGGTCTGGCTCGGCAGCAAGCTCGGCATCGTCAAGAAGGGCCAGGACACCCCGTCCGCCTGAGCCGGAATGCAGTGAACGCCTCCCGCCGTCCACCGGCGGGAGGCGTTCGTGTCTCCGGGCGCGATGAGTTCTGAAAGGCGGGGGAGTCTCAACACGAAACGACTCGACCTCAGGGGGGACCTGTGACACGGGCAGAGACGGAGGCGGCGGCGCGGGCGGTGCCCCGGCTCGGGAGCATGCTGCTGGCCAGCACCGACCCCGACCGGCTGCGCGCCTGGTACGAGAAGGCGTTCGGGCTGACCGCCGACATGGACGGCTTCCTCGACTTCGGCGGGGTGGGCGTCCTCGTGGACGGCCGCGACGACGTGGCCGACCGCGCGGTCGAGCCCGCGCGGGTGATCCTGAACATGCACGTGCCCGATGCCCGCGCGGTCGTGGCCCACCTCGACTCCATGGACGTGACGTGGCTGGCGCCGCTGGAGTACCGCGAGGTGGGTTCCTGGTTCGCCACCGCGATCGACCCGGACGGCAACCACGTCCAGATCATCGAACTGACCGAGGTGTACTGGAGCGGCCGCAGGGAGCGCGCCCAGCGCGCGCGGGTCCTGCGGGGGGCCGAGCGGGAGGAGACGGTGTGGACGCTCGCCGACGCGTCCGCCTCCGGACGCCTGCCCGCGCAGGACCTGGACCGTGCCCGGCGCTTCTACGCGGACAAGCTCGGCCTGGAGCCGGTGGAGTCCCGTCCGGGCGGCCTGCGCTACGAGACGCACGGCGGCGGGTTCTCGCTGTTCCAGTCGGCGGGACGCCCCTCGGGCGACCACACCCAGATCGCGTGGAAGGTAGACGACATCGACGCGGTGGTCACCGAACTACGCCGACGCGGAGTGGTCTTCGAGGACGTCGACGCCCTCGGCCTGCACACCGTGAACGGCATCACCGAGGTCGAGGGCAACTACCCGTCCGCAGGTGGACGAGGCGAACGCGCCGCCTGGTTCCGCGACTCGGAAGGCAACCTGCACGGCGTAGGCCAGGCGATCCACAGCCCACCACCGCACCACGCTCAAAACGGCGACCTCAGCCGTCACGCGAGTGCGTGACCTGACCGGTGGGGCGACGCCGAAGGCGAGCCCCACCGGGAAGATCGCGAAGCGATTGCGCACTCGCACAAGATCGGTCAGCGTGCGAGCCGCCAGGCGAGCACGCTGGGCCGAGCTTGCAGAGAACGCAGCTTGCAGTGAACACAGATTGCATAACGGGCGGCGTGCCCCCGAACCGCCGCCCGCCGTACCGCCGTTCCCCATGAACGCCGTGGACGCTGTGCCGCCGTGCGGCCGCACAGGCCCGGCCCAACACTGGTGCACCGTCGGCACGGGCGTATAGGGAGAAATACACACAACGCGTAATCCATTCGTGATTCGCCTTCGGGTGCCACCTGAACATCCGTTCCGTTTAGCGTGGTGGCATGACCGCCCTCGAACCGGGCTCGTTCCTGGCCGAACTCACCCCGGCGGAACGCGCCGACCTTGAAGCGCGTGGCCGCGTCCGCGACTTCGATCCAGGGGAGACCCTGTTCACCGAGGGGGAGCGGTCGAGCTGGGTCGCCGTCCTGCTCAAGGGGCGGGCCAAGGCGTTCTCCTACCGCGAGCACGGCGGCGAGGCGCTGCTCGCGGTGCGCGGGCCGGGCGCGCTGCTGGGCGAGGTCGCCGCGATCGACGGGCTGCCTCGTTCGGCGACGGTGGCGGCGATGGAACCGGCGCAGGTGCTCGCGGTGACGGCCGAGGAGTTCAGGGCGTTCCTCCAGGCGCACGGGCGCGTGTCCATCCTCATCATGCGGATGCTGTGCCAGCGCTGGCGCGACGCCGACCGCAAGCGGGTGGAGTTCGGCATGTTCGACGCCACCGGACGCGTCGCGCAGCGGCTGGTGGAGCTGGCCGAGCGGTTCGGCGTGCCCTACGACCGTGTCCCGGCTGCTAACGCGAACGCTGGCGGCACGCAGAGCGTCCGCATCACGCTCAACCTGTCGCAGGAGGAGCTGGCGGGCTGGGTCGGCGCGTCGCGGGAGGCGGTCAGCAAGGCGCTGCGCACGCTGCGGCGGCGCGGCTGGATCGAGACGGGGCGGCGGCGCGTCATCGTCCATGACCTCCAGGCCCTCAAGCGGCACGCGAAGTGAGCACCGCCCGCGCCGGGGAGCGCGGCGCACGCCGCTGAACTGGCTGGACGGGCGCCCGCCCGCGAGCGCGCGCGGCCGTGACCCGTACCCTGTGCAGGATGCAGTTGCAGCAGCTCGCCTACTTCGTCGCGGTCGCGGACGTACGCCACTTCACCCAGGCCGCCGAACTGCTGCGCGTCGCCCAGCCGTCGCTGTCCAAGCAGATCCGCGCGCTGGAGAGCGAGCTGAACGTCTCGCTGTTCAGCCGCGCGCGCGGGAACATCACGTTGACGCCCGCCGGTGAGACGCTGTTGCCGCTGGCCAAGCGCATACTGGCCGACGTCGACACCGCGCGCGTGGAGGTGCAGGAGCTGGCCGGGCTGCGGCGCGGGCGGGTGCGGCTGGGCGCGACGCCGTCCCTGTGCGCGGGGCTGCTGGCCGACGTCCTGCGCCGGTTCCACGACGCCTACCCCGGTATCCAGCTGATGGTGGAGGAGGGCGGTTCGCGCGACCTCGTCCGGGAGCTGACGCGCGGTTCGCTGGACCTGGCCCTCGTGATCCTGCCTCTCCACGGGGACGCGCCGCTGGACACCACCCCGATACTGCGCGAGCACCTGGTGGTCGCCTCCCCGGCGGGGCAGGGGGCGGCGGAGCGGCCGTCCAGGGCGGCGCACATGCCGCGCCGGTCGCATCTGCGCATCGAGGACCTGCGGAACCGTCCGCTGGTGATGTTCCGTTCGGGGTACGACCTGCGCGAGGCGACGATCAGCGCGTGCAGGACGGCCGGGTTCGAGCCCAAGTTCGCCGTGGAGGGCGGCGAGATGGACGCCGTGCTGCGGTTCGTCGAGGCGGGGCTCGGCATAGCGGTGGTCCCCAGCATGGTTCTGGCCGGACGCCCCGGCCTGCGCGGAACCCCGCTCGTCCTGGACGAGTCGGACGACCCCCCGCGGCGCGGCCACCACGGCCCCGGCCTGCTGCGGACGATCGCCCTGGCCCACCGCAAGGACGTCGACCTGACCCACGCCGCGCGCGCGTTCCAGGACACCCTGGAGACGTTCCTCGTCGAGGCCGGGCTGGAGGGCAGCCTCCCGGCCGGGGTGGAGAACCTCGTGGACGCCTGAGGGCCGGAAGTCAGGCGCTGCTCGGCTCGGGCACCTTGGGACGTTCCACCGAGGCGGGACGTCCGATCGACATCGACATCCCGGCGGCGAACAGGCACAGCACCCCCGCGCCCCACCACGCCAGCGTGTACGAGCCGAGCGAGGTGCGGATCAGGCCCGCGAGCGCGGCAGCGGCGGCGGCGCCGAGCTGGTGCGAGGCGAACACCCAGCCGAACACGATCGTCCCGGCGGACGGCCCGAACACCTCCCGGGCCAGCGCGATCGTGGGCGGGACCGTCGCGACCCAGTCCAGCCCATAGAAGATGACGAACACCAGCATGCTCGGATGCGGCGAGTCGGCGAACAGCACCGGCAGCGTGAGCAGCGACAGCCCGCGCAGGGCGTAGTACCAGGCCAGCAGCACGCGGCTGTCGAGCCGGTCGGTGAGCCAGCCGGACGCGATCGTCCCGACGATGTCGAACACCCCGACGAGCGCGAGCAGGCTCGCCGCCGTCGTCTCGTGCATGCCGTGGTCGTGCGCGGCGGGGATGAAGTGGGTGCCGACGAGCCCGTTGGTGGACGCGCCACAGATGAAGAACCCGCCCGCGAGCAGCCAGAACGCCTTCGTCCGGCACGCGCTGGAGAGCGCGCGCAGCGCCCGGCGCGCTGCGTCGCCGGAGGGCGGCGGGGCGGGCTCCTCGACAGTGGCGCCGTAGGGCAGCAGGCCGACGTCCGACGGGCGCTCGCGCAGGACGAGCACGACCAGCGGCACCACGACCAGCGCGGCGCCCGCCACCGTGAGCGACGCCGACCGCCAGCCGGACTCGTCCACGAGCCACGCCAGCAGCGGCAGGAAGACCAACTGCCCGGCGGCGCCGCCCGCGGTCAGGACGCCGACGACGAGGCCGCGGTGCCGCGTGAACCAGCGGTTCACGACCGTCGCCGCGAACACCATCGCCATCGACCCGGTGCCGAGCCCGACCAGCACGCCCCAGCACAGGACGAGCTGCCAGCTCGCGGACATGAACACGGTCAACCCGCTGCCCAGCGCGACGAGCGTGAGCGCGAGGGCGGTGACGCGGCGGACGCCGAAGCGGTCCATCAGGGCGGCCGCGAACGGCGCGGTCAGGCCGTACAGGACGAGGTTGACCGACACGGCCGCCGAGGTCGTGGCGCGCGACCAGCCGAACTCGTCCTGGAGCGGGACCATGAGGACGCCGGGCGTCGCCCGGAACCCCGCCGCGCCGACGAGCGCCACGAACGCGACCGCCGCCACCGGCCAGGCACGATGCATACGGGTGATTCTGGACACCGGACCACTGTGCGCGCGCCGCCCGCCGGAGCGACAGGGGCGAGATCGCCAATGTCCGGAAAGATCCGGCCAACCGCACCCTCCGCCCCGGGTCGTCCCCGATGATCGGCTCCGCGATGTACGGTTCTCGAAACGGGACGGGCGGGGGGAGGGCAGGCGTGCGCGACCGCACCGCTCGGCAGCGCCGCCTGCTGATGCTGCTCGCGGGCTTCTTCGGCTTCGCCGTCACCGCCACGCTCTCGATCGTCCCCGGCTCCGGCGTCGCCGAGGTCATCCGCGCGGGCACGGCGGCGGCCGCGAACAGCGCCGGGAACCGGGAGGCGGCGGGGAGGTCCGCCGCCCTGAACCGCGACCGGCGTCCGGCGGCGGTCTGGCAGCGGCTCGCCACCGTGGACGCGGCGCACTTCTGGCGCCAGGCGGACGCGTTCTCCCACCACCTCCAGTACGGGTCGTCCCCGGACGCGTCGCAGCACGCCGTCCTGCACTCGGACGTCACCGTCCCCGACCTCGGCCTGCACCGCGCCGACGTCACGCCGACGCGCGTGGCGGTGCCGCAGTCGATTCACCTCGGCGCGGTCAAGGTCCGAGGGCCTCCGTCCGGCACGGGTTCCTGACGCTCACAGTCATCTGCCGCGGTGTCCCCGCGGGCACTGCGGCGTACCCGTACGGAGGCTTGTCATCAACCGCATCGCCTTGGGGCGAGCGTTCTCGACGCTCGCCCGGAACACGCTTGCCAGGAAGACCCCCGCACACGACCCGGACGCGGCATGCTGACCGCGTTCACCCGCGCGTTCCGTACCCCGGAGCTGCGCGGAAGGCTGCTTTTCACGCTGCTCATCGTCGTCGTGTTCAGGGTGGGGCAGAACCTGCCCGCGCCGAACGTCGACGTCAAGGCGCTCAAGGACGCCTCGGACGCCGCCAGGAAGGGCAGCGAGCTTTACGGGATGCTCGACCTGTTCAGCGGCGGCGCGCTGCTGAGGCTGTCGGTGTTCGCGCTCGGTGTCTACCCCTACATCACGGCCAGCATCATCCTGCAACTGCTGACGGTCGTGGTGCCGCGACTGGAGTCGCTCAAGCAGGAGGGCCAGTCCGGCACCACGAAGATCACCCAGTACACCCGCTACCTGACCGTCGCGCTCGCGGTGCTCCAGGCGACGAGCGTGGTCGCGATGGCGTCGAGCGGGCAGCTGTTCCGCTCGTCCGGGAAGGTCCTGCACGACGACGGGGTCTTCCCGATCGCGACCATGGTGGTCTGCATGGTCGCCGGGACGGCCGTCACCATGTGGCTCGGCGAGCTCGTCACCGAGCGCGGCGTCGGCAACGGCATGTCGATCCTCATCTTCACCCAGGTCGTCGCCGTGTTCCCCGGGCAGCTGTGGGCGATCTACCAGTCCCGGCACGGGTTCGTGTTCACGCTCGTGGTGATCGTGGGGTTGGCGATCATGGCGGGGGTCGTGTTCGTCGAGCAGGCGCAGCGGCGCATCCCCGTCCAGTACGCCAAGCGGATGGTGGGACGCCGCCTGTACGGGGGCACCGCCACCTACATCCCGCTCAAGGTGAACCAGGCGGGCATCATCCCGGTCATCTTCGCGTCGTCGCTGCTGTACCTACCGGTGCTGGCGACGCAGCTCTGGCCCAACACGAGATGGTTGCAACGGGCGCAGCCCTACCTCCAGCAGACCAACCCCTGGCACATGGCCTCGTTCTTCGTGCTCATCGTGTTCTTCACGTACTTCTACGTGGCGATCACGTTCAACCCCGTCGAGGTCTCCGACAACATGCGCAAGTACGGCGGGTTCGTGCCGGGCATCCGTCCGGGACGTTCGACGGCGGAGTACCTGGACCACGTCCTCACCCGCGTCACCACGCCGGGCGCCCTCTACCTGGGGCTCGTGGCCCTCGTCCCGATGGTGTCGCTGGCGCTGCTGGACGTCGGCGACGACTTCCCGTTCGGCGGGACGGCGATCCTCATCGTCGTCGGCGTGGGCCTCGACACGGTCAAGCAGATCGAGAGCCGCCTCCAGCAGCACAACTACGAGGGCTTCCTCCGCTGACAGAGCGGACCGCCCCGTCCGAGGAAGGCCGGACGGGGCGGTCGGCGGGCCGATCGAAGGGCCGGTCGGCGGGAACGCGCTACTTCTTCTTGCCGCCCGCCGTCGCGCCCAGGTAGTCGCGGTTCAGGCGGCCGATGACGTCCAGCGGAATGCCCTTCGGGCACGCGACCGTGCACTCGCCGGTGTTGGTGCAGCCGCCGAAGCCCTCGCCGTCGTGGGTGTCGAGCATCGACACGACCCGGTCCCAGCGCTCGGGCTGCCCCTGCGGCATCAGGCCGAGGTGGGTGACCTTCGCGCCGAGGAACAGCGCGGCCGAGCCGTTCGGGCAGGCGGCGACGCAGGCGCCGCAGCCGATGCACTCGGCGGCCTCGAACGCGGCGTCGGCGTCCGGCTTCGGGACGGGCACGGCGTGCGCCTCGGGCGCGGTGCCGGTCGGCGCGGTGATGAACCCGCCGGAGGCGATGATCCGGTCGAACGCGGAGCGGTCGACGACCAGGTCCTTCACGACCGGGAACGCCTTGGCCCGCCACGGCTCGATGTCGATGACCTCGCCGTCCCGGAACTTGCGCATGTGGAGCTGGCACGTGGTGGTGGCGCGCTCCGGGCCGTGCGGGGTGCCGTTGATGACCAGCGAGCACATGCCGCAGATGCCCTCGCGGCAGTCGTGGTCGAAGGCGACCGGCTCCTCGCCCTCCGCGATCAGCTTCTCGTTGAGGACGTCCAGCATCTCCAGGAACGAGGCGTCGGGGGAGATGTCGTCGAGCTTGTACCCGACCATCCTGCCCTTGTCCTCCGGGCCGCTCTGGCGCCAGACGCGCAGTGTGAGCTTCATTTACTTGTACGACCTCTGAGTCGGCTTGACGTATTCGAAGTCCAGGGCCTCCTTGTGGAGGACGGGCTGCTCGCCCTCCCCGGCCCATTCCCACGCGGCGACGTAGGCGAAGTTCGCGTCGTCGCGCTTGGCCTCGCCGTCCTCGTCCTGGCTCTCGGCGCGGAAGTGGCCGCCGCAGGACTCGGTGCGGTGCAGCGCGTCGACGACCATCAGCTCGCCGAGCTCCAGGAAGTCGGCGACGCGTCCGGCCTTCTCCAGCTGCTGGTTGAGCTCCTCGCCCTTGCCGGTCACCTTGACGCGCGTCCAGAACTCGGCGCGCAGCGCGGGGATCAGCTCCAGCGCCTTGCGCAGGCCCTCCTCGGTGCGCTCCATGCCGCAGTACTCCCACATGATGTGGCCGAGCTCGCGGTGGAAGGAGTCGACGGTGCGGTCGCCGTCGACGGCGAGCAGCCGCTCGATCCGGGACGTGACGCGCTCCTCCGCCGCCGCGACGGCCTCCGGGTCGACCGGCGGGAGCGCGTTGCGGGCGATGTAGTCGTTGATGGTGTTCGGCAGCACGAAGTAGCCGTCGGCGAGGCCCTGCATCAGCGCGGACGCGCCGAGCCGGTTCGCGCCGTGGTCGGAGAAGTTCGCCTCGCCGATCACGAACAGGCCGGGCACGTTGGACTGGAGGTCGTAGTCGACCCACAGCCCGCCCATCGTGTAGTGGACGGCGGGGTAGATGCGCATCGGCGTGTCGTAGGGGTTCTCGCCCGTGATGCGCTCGTACATCTGGAAGAGGTTGCCGTACTTGGCCTCGACCTTGTCGCGGCCGAGCCGCTCGATCGCGTCGGCGAAGTCCAGGTAGACGCCGAGGCCGCCGGGGCCGACGCCGCGTCCCTCGTCGCAGACGTTCTTGGCGGCGCGGGAGGCGATGTCGCGCGGGACGAGGTTGCCGAACGAGGGGTAGATGCGCTCCAGGTAGTAGTCGCGCTCGTCCTCGGGGATGTCGGCGGGGCGCCGGGTGTCGCCGCCCTTCTTCGGCACCCACACGCGGCCGTCGTTGCGCAGCGACTCCGACATCAGCGTCAGCTTGGACTGGTGGTCGCCGCTGACCGGGATGCACGTCGGGTGGATCTGGGTGTAGCAGGGGTTGGCGAACAGCGCGCCGTGCCGGTGCGCGCGCCAGGACGCGGTGACGTTCGAGCCCATCGCGTTCGTGGACAGGAAGTACACGTTCCCGTAGCCGCCGGACGCCAGCACGACCGCGTCCGCCGTGTAGTGCTTGATCTCCCCGGTGATCAGGTTCCGGACGACGACGCCGCGCGCCCGCCCGTCCTCCATGATCAGGTCGAGCATCTCGTGCCGCGGGTACAGCTCGACGTTCCCGGCGTCCACCTGCCGCATCAGCGCCTGGTAGGCGCCGAGCAGGAGCTGCTGGCCGGTCTGGCCGCGGGCGTAGAAGGTGCGGGAGACCTGCGTCCCGCCGAAGGAGCGGTTGTCGAGCAGGCCGCCGTACTCGCGCGCGAACGGGACGCCCTGCGCGACGCACTGGTCGATGATCTGCGTGGAGATCTCGGCGAGCCGGCGCACGTTGGACTCGCGGGAGCGGAAGTCGCCGCCCTTGACGGTCTCGTAGAACAGCCGGTGGACGCTGTCGCCGTCGTTGCGGTAGTTCTTCGCGGCGTTGATGCCGCCCTGCGCGGCGATCGAGTGGGCGCGGCGCGGGCTGTCCTGGAAGCAGAACTGCTGGACGTGGTAGCCCGCCTCGCCGAGCGTCGCCCCGGCCGAGCCGCCGGCGAGCCCGGTGCCGATGATGATGATCTTCTTCTTGCGCTTGTTGGCCGGGTTGACCTGCTTGGCCTCGAACTTGCGGGTCGTCCAGCGGTCCTCGATCGGGCCGCCCGGGGCCTTGGTGTCGGCGATCGGCTCGCCGGACTTGTAGAAGCCGTCGGTCATGGTCAGCTCACCCACCCGAACGTGATGGACAGCGGGACGGAGACGAAGCCGAGCGTCACGAGCCCGGCGACGGTGTTGGCGAGGCCGCGCAGCGCGCGCTCGCTGCGGGGCGTGCGCAGGCCGAGCGTCTGGAACGCGCTCCAGATGCCGTGCCGCAGGTGCAGGCCGACGAGCAGCAGCGCGGCGACGTACCAGACGGTCACGTACCAGCGGGAGGCGTCGAAGTCGGCGACCATCCGCTCGTACGGGGTGGCCTCGGAGCCCTTGGGGTTGACCACGAAGAAGGTCAGGTCCAGCAGGTGCCAGACGACGTAGAACGCGATGATGACGCCGCCGTACCGCATCGTGTGGACGGCGTAGCCCTGCGCGTGCGACTTCTTCTTCGACTGGTACTTCACCGGGCGCGCGTGCGCGGCGCGCTTGCCGAGCGATATCGCCGACCACATGTGCAGGACGACGGAGACGGTGAGCACGACCTCGATCAGGGTCAGGACGGTGCGGCGCGGCACCGCGGGCTCGCCCATCGTCCGCAGCCAGTGCGCGTAGTGGTTGAACTCCTCCGCACCGAGGAAGATCTTCAGGTTCCCCACCATGTGCGCGACCAGGTACAGCACCAGAATGCCGCCGGTCACGGCCATCACGGCCTTCTTGCCGACGGTCGACCGGTAGATCGCAGGTATCGCTATAGCCACCTCGCGACCGTACGTCTGCCTGGGGAAAGAGTTCCAAGTCATCAGAGAACTCGTGGCGATAGCCGCAGGCTATGAAGCGAGCGGCGGGGCCACCTGGCGCGTTCCGGGACGGCCGCGAAGGTGAGTGACCTCATAGTCGGGCCGGGAACTCGGCACTCCGGTGACGCAGCCGACATTGACGACCACGCGCGGGATCAGGCGGGCGTGCCCTGCCGGGACAGCAGCAGGACGGCCAGGTCGTCGGTGAGGGAGTCGCCGTTGAGCCGCTCCACCTCCGTGACCAGCTCGTCGATCAGCGAGCGGCCCTTCGCGCCCCGGCCGCTCGCGACCCGCGCCAGCTCCACCAGCCCGTCGGTGCCGAGCCGCTCGGAGCCCCGGCCGACGCGTCCCTCGATGAGGCCGTCGGTGTAGAGCATCAGGCCCCAGCTCTCGCCGAGGTCGATCTCGGTGGTCGGCCACTCGGCGCCGGGCAGCAGGCCGAGCGCGGGGCCGTGCGCGTACTCCGGCAGCGCCGCGACCTCGGCGCCGCCCGGGCGCTCGCGGAACAGCAGCGGCGCGGGGTGCCCCGCCAGATGCATCCGGGCGGTCCGCCGGGACGGCGCGATGGTGATCATGCAGAGCGTGGTGAAGATCTCCTCGCTGCGCCGCTCGTGCCCGAGGACGCTGTCGAGGGTGCCGAGGAGCTGCTCGCCGGTGTGCCCGGCCAGCACGAGCGTCCGCCAGGCCATCCGGAGCTGGACGCCGAGCGCGGCCTCGTCGGGCCCGTGCCCGCACACGTCGCCGATCATCAGGTGCACCGCGCCGCCCTCGGTCTGCACGGTGTCGTAGAAGTCGCCGCCGAGCAGCGCGCGGCGGCGTCCTGGGCGGTAGCGGGTGTGGTGCCGCAGCGACGGGTCGTCGATCAGCGGGACGGGCAGCAGCCCGCGCTCCAGCCGGGCGTTCTCGCGCCCGAGGATGCGCGCCTCGACCAGCCGCCGCTCGGTCTCCTCGGCGCGCTTGCGCTCGATCGAGTAGCGGATCGCGCGGGCCAGCAGCGGCCCGTCGACCTCCTGCTTGACGAGGTAGTCCCCGGCCCCGGCGGCGACCGCGCGGACGCCGAGATGGGAGTCGTTCAGGCCGGTCAGCACGACGACGGCGGCATCGCCCGACATCGCGAGCACGCGGCGCAGCCCGTCCAGCCGGTCGATGCCGGGGGCGGACAGGTCGACGATGATGCACTGGGTGCGGCGGGTCAGCCTGCGCCGCGCGGCCGGCAGGTCGCCCGCGACGGTGATCTGGATGTCCAGGCCGCTGTCGGCGAGCATCTTCTCGACCATGAGGACGTCTTCGGGGTCGCCGTCGATGAGGAGCAGGTCGATCCTGTCCTCGGCCCCTGGCGCCAGGGCGGACGTCTGGTGACTCGTTGTGCTCACAAGGCTTCCGGAGGTCGGGGCTGACGACGGCACTGGCAACGGCCGGACCGTTCCGGTTTATTCCTGCGCGCAGGAGGGCGGGCCCGGGCCTCGCCGGGCCAGCGGCCTCTCCCTGGCCGCGAGGGTCCCGGCTCATGGTGCGGTGAGATTTTCACTCCGTACGTCCCGACTTTAGCGCCTCGGCTCGCCCTGACGCATCCCCCGCGACCGTCACCGCACGGACGCGCCGAGACCCCGCCCACGCGGGGGAGGGGCCTTGACCGCTCCACTTACGGGCGCGGCGCCGCCCCGGAAAATCGGTCGACCTTCCGGGCGGCCGTGTCTATGTTCGTCCGGTGAGATCGTTGCCGGAGACCGACCCTGGCAGCCCCGACCACGAAACCCCTGCCCGCTACCTGCTGTGGCTGCTGCGCCGGCAGTGGCGCACCGGTGTCGCGGGCGCGTCCCTCGGTGTGGTCTGGATGCTGAGCCAGGCCCTGATGCCCGCCGCCATCGGCCGCGCCATCGGCGACGGCATCGTCGCGCGCGACGGGAGCGCGCTGCTGGTCTGGGCGGCCGTGCTCACCGTGCTCGGCGTGACGCAGGCGGTGAGCGGCGTCCTGCGGCACCGGTTCGCGGTGTTCAACTGGCTGTCGGCCGCGTACCGGACGGTGCAGGTCGTCACCCGGCAGTCCACCCGGCTCGGCGCGACGCTGCCGAAGCGGACGAGCGCGGGCGAGGTCGTGAGCATCGGGCTCTCGGACGTCGCGCACCTCGGCGAGGCCATGGACATCGTCGCGCGCGGCACCGGCGCGGTCGTCGCGATCGTCGTGGTCGCGGGCATCCTGCTCGCCACCTCGCCGCAGCTCGGCCTGATCGTGCTGGTGGGCGTCCCGCTGATCCTGGTGGCCGCGGCGCCGCTGCTGCGCCCCTACCGCGAGCGGGAGGCGGCACACCGCGAGCTCGTCGGCGAGCTGAGCGGCCACGCCACCGACCTCGTCGCGGGCCTGCGGGTGCTGCGCGGCATCGGCGGCGAGCCGCTGTTCTCCGGCCGCTACCGCGCGGAGTCGCAGCGGGTGCGGGCCGCCGGGGTGGCGGCCGCGCGGGCGGAGACGCGGATGAACGGCGCCGAGGTGCTGCTGCCCGGCCTGCTGATCGCGCTCGTGACGTGGGTCGGCGCCCGGTTCGCCGCCGACGGCGCGATCGGCGTGGGCGAGCTGGTCGCCTTCTACGGCTACGCGGTGTTCCTGATCGTCCCGCTGAAGACGCTCGGGGAGATGGCGGGCAAGGTCACCAAGGGGCTGGTCGCGGCGGGCCGGGTGAAGGCGCTGCTGGACGTCGAGCCCGCGCTGCCGGACACCGGGACGGCGCGTCCGGCGGCGCCCGCCGAGCTGACCGACATCGCCTCCGGGCTGGTCGTGCGGCCGGGACGGGTGACGGCGGTCGCGGCGGCCGACCCGCGCGACGCGCAGGCCATCGCCGACCGGCTCGGCCGGTACGAGGAGGGCGAGGTCGACTTCGGCGGCGTCCCGCTCCAGGCGGTCGCGGACGTGCGGAAACGCGTCCTGGTGGCGGTGAACGAGGACCGGCTGTTCTCCGGGCCGCTGGCCGAGTCGCTCACCCCGCCGTCCGCGCCGGACGACGGCGGCGCGGCGCTCCGGGCGGCGATCCGCGCCGCGTGCGTCGAGGACGTCGTCGACACCACCGGCCTGGACGCCCACGTCGCCGAGGCGGGACGGGAGTTCTCCGGCGGCCAGCAGCAGCGCCTCCGC
The DNA here is from genome assembly GCF_022751215.1 of Actinomadura terrae. GTDB lineage: Bacteria > Actinomycetota > Actinomycetes > Streptosporangiales > Streptosporangiaceae > Spirillospora > Spirillospora terrae. The sequence continues at coordinate 574,473 of NZ_JAICDG010000001.1, forward strand.
CTCGCGCGGGCGCTGCTGGCCGACCCGGAGGTCCTCGTCCTGGTGGAGCCGACGAGCGCGGTCGACGCGCACACCGAGGCGCGCATCGCGGGCCGGCTCGGCCCGGCCCGCGCGGGCCGCACCACCGTCGTGTGCACGACGAGCCCGCTGGTGCTGGACCGCGCCGACCACGTCGCCTTCGTCCAGGACGGCCGGGTCGTCGCCGAGGGCGCCCACCGCCACCTGCTCGACGCCGAGCCGCGCTACGCGAACGTCGTCACCAGGGGCGAGACGAGCGAATCCGAGACCCACACGGAAGGAGCGGCGAGATGAGCGCCGAGGCGCTGCCGGTCGCGACGCCCACGCAGGTGCGGACGTACGCGCGGCGGCTCGTCGTGCGGCACCCGCGCGCGCTCGCCCTGGTGCTGGCGCTGCACGCGCTGGCCGCCGCGACGGGCCTGGTGACGCCGCGGCTGCTCGGCGAGCTGGTCGAGGGCGTCCGCGACGGGCGGGCCGCCATCGACACCGTCGGCGTCGCCATCGCCGGGTTCGTGATCGTCCAGGCCGTGCTGACCCGGTACGCCTACTTCGCCTCGGCCCGGCTCGGCGAGCGGGTGCTGGCCGAGCTGCGGGAGGAGTTCATCGACCGCGTCCTGGCGCTGCCGCTGTCGCGGGTCGAGCGCGCGGGCACCGGCGACCTCGTGACCCGCGCGTCCCGCGACGTCGACGAGCTCGCCTCGTCGGTCCGGTACGCGCTGCCCGAGACGCTCGTCGCGATCGTCGTGGCCGGGCTCACCGCCGGGGCGCTGCTGCTGACCGGCCCGCTCGTCGCGCTGCCCGCGCTGGTCACCGCGCCGCTGCTGTGGGCGGTGATGCGCTGGTACCTGCCCCGCGCCCGGGGCGGCTACCTGCGGGAGAACGCGGCGTGGTCGGAGGTCGCGGACGGGCTGACCGAGACCGTCCAGGGCGCGCGGACGGTCGAGGCGCTCGGCCTCGCGGGCCGCCGGCACGCGCGCGGCGACGCCGACATCGCGAAGTCCTACCGCGCCGAGCGGTACACGCTGCGGCTGCGGATGGTGCTGCTGCCCGCCGCCGAGCTCGGCCTCGTGCTGCCGGTCGTGGCGACGCTGGTGACCGGCGGGTTCCTCTACATCCACGGCCACGCCTCGCTCGCGCAGGTGACCGCCGCGACCCTGTACGCGCAGCAGCTCATCGAGCCGGTCGACGTCGTGCTGTTCCGGCTGGACGAGCTCCAGCTCGGCGGCGCGTCGCTGGCCCGGCTGCTCGGCGTCGGCCACGTCCCGGCCGACCGCGAGCCGGGGAGCCGCGTGCCCGAGGGGGAGCGGCTGACGGCGCGCGGCGTCCGCTACGCCTACCGGCCGGGGCAGGACGTCCTGCACGGCGTCGACCTGGACCTCAGACCGGGGGAGCGGCTGGCGATGGTCGGGCCGAGCGGCGCGGGCAAGTCCACGCTCGGCCGCCTGCTCGCCGGGGTGGACGGCCCGCGCGCGGGCGCGGTCACGGTCGGCGCGGACGGCGGCGTCCCGCTCGTCGAGCTGCCGCTGGACGACCTGCGCGGCCATGTCGCGCTCGTCACGCAGGAGCACCACGTGTTCCAGGGCACGCTGCGCGACAACCTCGCGATGGCCCGCCCGGACGCGTCCGACGCCGACATGGCGCAGGCACTGGAGGCCGTCGACTGGGACGGCCCCGGCCTCGACGCCCGTGTCGGCGCCGGCGCCGACGGCCCGGACGCCGCGACGCTGTCGCCCGCGCAGGCGCAGCAGCTCGCGCTCGCGCGGCTCGTCCTCGCCGACCCGCACACGCTGGTGCTGGACGAGGCGACCTCGCTGCTCGACCCGCGCGCCGCGCGCCGCCTGGAGCGCTCGCTCGCCGCCGTCCTGGACGGCCGGACCGTCGTGGCGATCGCGCACCGCCTGCACACCGCCCACGACGCCGACCGCGTCGCGGTGGTGGAGGACGGCCGCGTCACCGAGCTCGGCACCCACGACGAGCTGATCGCGCGCGACGGCTCCTACGCGTCGCTGTGGGCGTCCTGGCACGGCGCCCCCTGACCCGCGGGCGTGGCTCGCCCGCGGGTGGGGGAGCGCGTCAGCGGGCCAGGGCCGTCTTCAGGTAGTCGACCTGGATCAGCAGGAGGTTCTCGGCCACCACCTCCTGCGGCGTCATGTGCGTGACGCCCGACAGCGGCAGGACGGTGTGCGGGCGCCCCGCCGCCACCAGCGCCGACGACAGCCGCAGCGTGTGCGCGGCGACCACGTTGTCGTCCGCCAGCCCATGGATGATCATCAGCGGCCGCTCCAGGTCGCCGGCCATCTCGACCAGCGAGTTCGCGGCGTAGCCCTCGGGCTCCTCGTCGGGGTGGCCGAGGTAGCGCTCGGTGTAGTGGGTGTCGTACAGGCGCCAGTCGGTGACCGGCGCCCCGGCGATGCCCACGTGGAACACGTCCGGGCGGCGCAGCACGGCGAGGCCCGCGAGCCAGCCGCCGAACGACCAGCCCCGGATGCCGACCCGGTCGAGGTCCAGCGCGTCCGGGTGGTGCCGCGCCGCCTCGACGAGCGCGGTGATCTGGTCGTCCAGCACGGGCCCGACGAAGTCGCCGCGCACCTCCCGCTCCCACGCCGGGCCCCGCCCGGGCGTCCCGCGCCCGTCGGCGATGACGACGGCGAAGCCCTGGTCGGCCAGCCACTGCGCCTCGCAGTACATCCGCTGGACGGCGAGGACGCGCTGCGCGTGCGGCCCGCCGTAGGGGTCGAGCAGCACGGGCAGCCGCCCGTCGCCCGGCTCCCAGCCGGTCGGCAGCAGCACGGCGGTCCGGATCTCCCGGTCGCCGGCGCGCAGCAGCTCGACCCGCGGCGTGATCACCGGGGTCTCGGCGAGCGAGGCGACCACGTGCGTCCCGGACGGCCCGCGCACCTCCGCCTCCGACCCCGGGGCGTCGAGCCGCGCCCCCGTGACCACGGTGACCGCACCGGAGCGGGCCCCGCTGAACACGCCCTGGCCCTCGCTGATCCGCGACACCTCGCCGGCGTCGTGGGAGTAGAGGTGGATCTCGGTCGGATCCTCGGACGCGGTGAACAGGATCGAGGTGTCCTCGACCCCGAGCACCGACCGCACCTGGAGCCCGGGCGGCGTGACCGGCTTGCCGCCGACCGTGATCCGCCGTGTGCCGGTCTCGTGGTCCTCGGTGATCCAGACGAGGTCGCCGCCGCCCGTCCGCGCCGGGATGCCCGGCACGATGTCGGTCCACACCGCGTCGTGCTCGTTGTGCAGCAGCACGGTCTCGCCGTTGGACGGGTCGACCTTCAGCACCCGCTGGGACCGCTGGTCGCGCGGCTGCACGACGATCAGCAGGCCGTGCCGGTCCCACGCGGCCGTCACGAGGTAGGGGAACTCGCCGCGGTCCCACGCGACCGCGACGCGGCGGCCGTCCACCTTGAGCAGCACGAGCGAGACCAGCGCGTTCGGCGTGCCGGCGGCCGGGTAGGCGATCTCGGCGGGCGGTCGCTCGGGGTTGGCGGGATCGGCGATGTGCCAGCGCTGCACGGGTGTCTCGTCGACCCGGGAGACCAGCAGCGTCCCGCCGTCCGGCGACCACCAGTAGCCGCGCATCCGGTTCATCTCCTCGGCCGCCACGAACTCGGCGAGGCCGTAGGACACCTGCTCGGTCTCGGGCTGGACGAGCGCCCGGTCGCCGGTGCCGTCCATTTCGATGATCCGCAGCGTCCGGCCCGAGACGTAGGCCACGCGGCGCCCGGCCGGGTCGGGGCGCGGGTCGAACACCGGCGCCTGCGCGGGCAGCTCCCGCACCCGCCCGGCCTCGAGGTCCGCCACGTAGAGGCGCCCGCCGAGCGCGAACACCGCCTGCCGCATGGCGCGGTCGGTCGCGTACCCGACGACGCCGCCCGCCTGCTCGCGGGCGCGCTCGCGCCGGGCCCGCTCCTCGGCGGGCAGGTTCTCCTCGCCCGGGACGTCCAGCGCGGCCGGGTCGGCGACCAGCCGCTCCTCGCCGGTGGCGGTGTCCAGCGTCCACAGGCAGGTCACCGGGTCGTCGCCGGCGCGGGTGCGCAGGAAGGCCACGCGCCCCCCGTCCGGCGCGATCTGGAAGGCGCGCGGGACGCCGAGGGTGAACCGCCGGGTGCGGGCGCTCTGCCGCGGATAGCTGATGCTCATGGCACCAGAGTCTGCCAGCCCGTCGCCGGGCCCGAAGTAGGCGCACGGCGGGCCCGCCGGCCCTATGATCACGGGTCGTCGCCGTGCGGACATCGAACCCCCCGTGGCCGGGTCCGCGCTCGCGTAAGCTCGAAGCTTCCTCAACCACGTTGTCGTCGCGGGCGCAGAAGGAGTGGTCCATGCCGGAGCTGCAGCCGGGAGATCCCCGGCGGCTTGGCTCGTACGAGATCGTCGACCGGCTCGGAGAGGGCGGCCAGGGCGTCGTCTACGCGGGCGTCGACGCCTCCGGGAACCGGGCCGCGATCAAGCTGCTGCGCGCCGACCTGGCCGGTGACGCCGCCGCGCGCAACCGGTTCGTCCGCGAGGCGCAGGCCGCCAAGCAGGTCGCGCGGTTCTGCACCGCGCAGGTGCTGGAGGCCGACGTCGCGGGCGACCAGCCCTACATCGCCAGCGAGTACGTCCCGGGCCCCTCGCTGTACAAGCAGGTCACCGAGCAGGGGCCGATCACCGGCGCGCCGCTGGACCGGCTCGCGATCGGCACCGCGACCGCGCTGGTGGCGATCCACCAGGCGGGCATCGTGCACCGCGACTTCAAACCGCACAACGTGATCATGGCCCCGGACGGCCCCCGGGTGATCGACTTCGGGATCGCGCGGGCCCTGGACACCGGGCAGACCGCCGCGACCAAGGCGATCGGCACCCCGTCCTACATGGCGCCCGAGCAGGTCGCGGGCGCGACGCTCACCGAGGCGGTGGACGTGTGGGCGTGGGCGACCACGCTGGTGTTCGCCGCGACCGGCCACCCGCCGTTCGGCGACGACACGGTCGTCGCGGTGATCAACCGGGTGATGCACGAGCCGCCGTCGCTGGAGGGCGTGCCCGCCGACCTGCACCGGATGATCGCCGCGTGCCTGGTCAAGGAGCCCGAGCGGCGGCCGACCGCGCAGCAGCTGATGATGGCGCTGATCGGCAGCGGCCCCGGCGGCGCCGGGGCCGCCGGGGCCGGGGCCGCCGGGGTCGGGCAGACCCGCATGGACGACCCGGCGCAGGCCACCTCCCTGCTCGCGGAGGGCTCGACGCTCGCCGCCGGCGCGGGCGCCGCCGCCGCGATGCCGCGCGCCGGGGGCCCGCCCGGCGGCCGGACGCAGCGCGTGTCGCCCGCCGACTACACCGGGACGCTCCCGCCCGCCGGCGGGCCCCCCTACGCGGGCCGCAACCAGGGCGCCGGCTACGGCGACTACGAGCCGCGCCGCAAGTCCCGGCTGCCGATCGTCGCGGCCGTGCTCGCGATCCTCGTGCTCGCGCTGGTCGTGGGCGTGGCCATGGCCAAGCGCGGGGGGAACGATCCGAGCTCGCCCGTCACGCCGACGGTCTCGGAGAGCGAGTCGGAGTCGCCGACCCCGACCGACGACGAGTCGGAGGAGCCGACGCCGACCCGGATCCCGACCCGCCGCCCGACGCGGGAGCCGACCCAGGAGCCGACGACCGAGCGGCCCTCCTCCGACACCCCGTCCACCAGCCAGAAGCCGCCCACGAGCGAGAAGCCGACGAGTGAGAAGCCGCCGGCCTCGCAGTCGCCCGGAGGCGGAGGCGGAGGCGGAGGCGGCGGTGCCGGTGGCGGCGGCGCGGGCGGTGGCGGCTCCAAGCCGCTCACCGGCGAGTGAGGGCGCGGGCCCTCCTCGCGGGGAGGGCGGTCATCGCCGGAGCGCCGCGTCCTGAGTAGGCTCGGTGACTATGAAGGAGCCGCGGATCCTGTTCGTCCACGCCCATCCGGACGACGAGTCCATCGGGACCGGGGCGACCATGGCCAAGTACGCCGCCGAGGGCGCCCACGTCTGTCTCGTCACCTGCACGCTGGGCGAGGAGGGCGAGGTCATCCCCGACGATCTGCGCCATCTCGCCTCCGACAAGGAGGACGCCCTCGGCGAGTACCGGATCGGGGAGCTCGCGGCGGCCTGCGCGGCCCTCGGCGTCCGGGACCACCGCTTTCTGGGCGGCGCCGGCCGCTGGCGCGACTCGGGCATGATGGGCGCCCCCACCAACGACGATCCGCGCTGCTTCTGGCGCGCGGACCCCGAGGAGGCCGCCCCCGACCTCGCCGCCGTCATCCGCGAGGTCCGGCCGCAGGTGATCGTCACCTACGACGACCGGGGCAACTACGGGCATCCCGACCACATCCAGGCGCACCGCGTGACCAGGCGCGCCTACGAGATGGCGGCCGACCCGTCCCATGACGACGGCGCCGAGCCGTGGCGGGCCGCGAAGTTCTACGCCTACGCCACGCCGCGCACCGTCCTCGCCCGCGCGATCGCGGTGATGCGCGAGGCGAAGCTGCCGTTCGCGCGCGTCGCCGGGCTCGACGAGCTGGGCTCCGGCGTCCGCGACGACAAGGTCACCACGGTCGTGGACGCCCGCGCCCACCTGCCCGCCAAGCTCGCCGCGCTGCGCGCCCACCACACCCAGATCGTCGTCGCGCCCGAGCAGGTCGGCCCGTACTTCGCGCTGTCGAACAACCTCGGCCAGCAGGCCTTCGGCACCGAGTACTTCGTGCTGGAGGACGGCGAGCTCGGCCCGCTCGGCCCGGGCCGCCGCGAGCGCGACCTGTTCGCCGGGCTGGCGGACGCGCGTGACTGAACGGCTGGATACGCTGGCGGGCGTGGACGAGGACGACGAGGCCCGCGACAGCGCCCCCGGCCAGGCGCGCACGGCGGCGGGCGCGACCCCGGCCGAGGCGCCCCCGGACGAGACCGCCGCGTCGCGCGCGGGCCGGGGACCGGTCGAGACGCTGCTGTCCGGCGCCGCCTACGTGGTCGTCGGGGTGCTCGGCGGGGTAGTCGGGCTGCTCGGCTCCTACTCGCAGGGCTGGACGGCCGGCGATGTCCCGGCCGCGTCGATCGTGCTCATCGCCGTGGTGTTCGCGACGGTGCGGCTGTCGGGCTGGGGCATGGGCGGCCGGATCGGCGCGACGGTCCCGGCGGTCGTGTGGGGGATCGTGGTGTTCGTCATGTCGACGCGGCGCCCCGAGGGCGACCTCGTCGTCCCGGCGACCCTCTCCGGGTACGTCTACATCATCGGCGGCATGCTGGCCGCCGTGCTCGGTGTGGCGCGCGTTCCCGCGGCCGGGCCGCCCGGCCAGTGGCTGCTGGGAAGGGCGGCCCGCAACCGCGGATAGGGGCAGTGTTCATTAAGTCCCGGCCCACGCCCCTCGCCTGGCGGCTCGGGGCGTGACCGTGCCTTCGGCGGGCGCGGCATCGCTTCGCGATCTTCGCGGTGGGGCTCGCCTCCGGCGTCGCCCCACCGCTCAGCTACGCGCCCGCACGACGGCCGAGGCCACTTCGAAACACGCCCTGGGCGTGCGGGTAGGGTGGCCGCCTTGTGAGCGATGATTCCCCCGGGCCGCCCGCGCCGGGCCTCGACCGGGCGCTGTTCCGGCAGGTCGCGGGCAGGTTCGCGACCGGCGTGGCGATCGTCACGACCGTCGCGGACGGCGCCGACCACGCGATGACGGTGAACGCCTTCACGTCGGTGTCGCTGGAGCCGCTGCTCGTCCTCGTCTGCGTCGAGCGGGTCGCGCGCTTCCACGACGTCGTGCTCGCGAGCGGCCGGTGGGCGGTGTCGGTGCTCGCCGCGGACATGCGGGACGCCTCCGAGTGGTTCGCGACGCGCGGCCGGTCCCTGGACGGCGGGCTGCGCGGCTGGCCGCACACCCGCGGCCCCGCCACCGGCGCCGCGGTCCTGGACGGCGCGCTCGGCGTCCTGGAGTGCCGGACGCACGCCGTCCACGACGGCGGGGACCACAGCATCGTGGTCGGCGAGGTGCTCACGCTCCAGGTCCCCGACCCGGACGGCCGCCCTCTCATCTACTACGGCGGCGCCTACCACGCGCTCTGACAGGGCTCTGACACGGCGAGGGCCCCTGCCGCTGGGCGCGGCGGGGGCCCTGTGCTGCTTCGGCGGGACGCGTCAGTGCGCGACCGGCGCCGCTTCGGCCGCCGTGCCGGTCGGCGCGGCCGAGCGGTAGCCCTTGACGCCGAGGCACGCGGCGGCGGCCATCATGATCACCGCGATCGGCAGCGCCATCGTCGGCTTCATCGCGTGGACGAAGCCGTGCGAGAACACCTGCCCGGCGACTTCCTGGACGCGGTGCGCCACGCTCGGCGGGATGCCGGGCGGGAGCTTCTGCGCCGCGCCGGTCTGCCCGGCGCCGACCTCCAGACCGCCCTTGGCGGCGTTGGCGAAGCCGTCCACGAAGCCGCCCCGCACGTTGGGCGGGAGGGCTGCGGACCGGGTGGCCGCCTCGTCCTTCAGCGAGGACGCGAGCTGGTTCTGGAGGATCGCGCCGACCGCCGCGCTGCCGAGCACCGACCCGATCTGCCGGGTCGTGTTGTTGACGCCGGACGCGGCGCCCGCGAGCCGGGGTGGCACGTTCCGGGTCGCCTCGGTCGCCATCGGCGCGAACACGCCGCCGACGCCGAGCCCGCACAGCGCGAACGGGGCGATGAACGACGGCCAGCCCATCCCGACGTCCACGATCGCGACGATCCACAGCATGCCCGCCCCGTAGAGCAGCAGGCCCGCCATCAGAATGAACTTGCCGCCGATGCGGTCGGACATCTTGCCCGCGACCGGCGCGAGGAACATCGACACCACCGAGGACGGCGCCATCACGAGCCCGGCCTTCAGGGCGCTGTAGCCGAGCACCGACTGCATGTAGATCGTGATCGGCAGGAACATCCCGATCATGCCGACCGACACGGCCGCGCCGACGAAATTCAGGATCGTGAAGTTGCGGTCGCGGAACAGCGAGAACGGGACGAGCGGCTCCCCGTCCTGCTGGGAGCGCTGGTAGATCCCGAAGATCACGAACAGCGCGAGCCCGGCCGCGATCAGCCCCCAGATGCCCTCGTTCCACTCGTACTTCTGGCCTTCGGTGAGCGCGAACGTCAGGCAGAACAGCGCGGCCGAGACCAGCGCCACCCCGGCGATGTCGAAGCGGTGCCGGACGGTCGGCGTGTGCGCGGGCAGGATCGGGACCGCCATCGCCAGCACGAGGATGCCGATCGGCAGGTTCACGAAGAAGATCCACCGCCAGTCGAGGCTGGTGACCAGCAGGCCGCCGAGGGTCGGGCCGGCGATCGTCGACACGCCCGCGACCGCGCCCCAGACGCCGAGCGCGGCCCCGCGGCGCTCGGCCGGGAACACGCCGATGATGATCGACATGGTCTGCGGCATCAGCAGCGCGGCGCCGAGCCCCTGGATCGCGCGGGCGATGATGAGCTGGGTCGGGGTCTGGGCGATCCCGCAGGCCAGGCTGGACACCGTGAACAGCGCCACCCCGGCGATGAACAGGTTCTTCTTGCCCAGCAGGTCGCCGAGCCGGCCGGCGGTGATCAGCAGCACCGCCAGCACCAGGACGTAGGCGTTGACGACCCACAGGACCTCGTCCAGCGAGGCGTCGAGCTTGTCGATCATGCTGGGGATCGCGATGTTCACGATCGTGAGGTCCAGCAGCGTCATGAAGAACCCGAGGGAGAGCGTGAGCAGGATCGCCCACGGGTTGCCGCGCCATCTACTCATGAGGTCCCCTTTTCGGTGGAGTGCGCGTCGTGGTCGTGGCGGCGCCCGTACTCGGCGGGCGCGGTCGTGGGGCCGGCGTCGTCCTTCCAGGTGAGCCGCCCGGACTCCAGGTCGTCGGCGAGCCCCCTGACGAAGTCCAGCTCGGCCCGGACGCGGGCGATCGTCCACTCGTGGTCGATCAGCTTGTAGCGGTCGATACCGCGCTTGCGCAGCGAGTCCTGGGCGGTCTGGTGCCCGGCCAGCTCGGCCTCCAGGGAGATCACCCGGAACCGGAGCTGCTGCTCGACCTCGCGCTCGGGCAGCAGGTTGAGGAAGGCGAGCCCGGCGCCGAGCAGCGGGAACTCCTGGGCGGGCTTGGCCAGCAGCTCGGCCAGCCGGTCGCAGGCGGCGTCGCGTCCGGCGCTCGTGACCGCGTAGACGGTGCGCTCGGGCCGGCGCCCCTCCCGGCTGGTCTCCAGCGGCTCGATGAGCCCGGCGCCGGTGAGCCGCTCCACCGCGTGGTAGAGCGAGCCGTGCGTGATCTTCACGGCGCTGTCGTAGGCGTGGTCGCGGATGCGCTGCTGCATCTCGTACGGGTGCATGGGCCCGTCGCACAGCATGCGCAGGACGGCCAGCGCGAGCGGCGTGAGGGGTCGGGACATGGCGGTGCCTTGTGGTCGACGTCGATTAGTCCGGCCAGACTAATCCATCTAGACCGCTGTCACTACATGTTATTCATGTCCGACATGTCGGGCGAGGTCGGCGCACGGGGGTCCGCCCAGGTCAACGTATGGAGTCCGCCCGGGTCAGCGCACGGAGTCGACCGCGTTCGCCGCGCCGTTGCGGGTGACGTAGTCGCCGACCCGGTCCTCCCGGACGGCGCGGAACAGCTCCCGCGCCCGCCCGTCGTCCAGCAGCACGACGCTCTGCCCCGCGCGGGTGCCCGTCCCGGCGACCGGCGCGGTGAGGTACTCCATCAGCGAGATCCGGGTCAGCCGCCGGGCGAGGCCGCGCAGCGTCCCCGACGTCACCGAGTCGTCCACGCTCACCGACCGGGTCGTCGCGCGCACGAACCGGTCGATCTTGATCGGGTTGCGGGTGTCCATCGCCTTGTCGGCGAGCGCGTGCAGGAACGCCTGCTGGCGCTTGATCCGGTCGAGGTCGCCGCCGGGCAGGTTCCAGCGCTGCCGGACGAAGTCGAGCGCCGCCACGCCGTTCAGGTGCTGGCGCCCGGCGGGCCAGGTGCGGTCGTGCATGGGGTCGTGCGTCTTCTGGACGATGGTCACGTCCACGCCGCCGAGCGCGTCCGTCATCTTCACGAACCCGCCGAAGTCGAGCGCCGCGTAGTGGTCGACGCGCACGCCGGTGAGCTGCTCGACGGTGCGGATCAGCAGCGGCGGGCCGCCGTAGGCGAAGGCGGCGTTGATCTTGGTGGTGCCGTGCCCGGGGATCGCGACGTAGCCGTCCCGGGGGAGCGCGACCACCGACACCCGGTCGCCGCGTCCGGCCAGGTGGACGAGCATGATCGTGTCGGCGCGGGCGCCCATCGCGGGCTGGTCGGCGCGCCGGTCCGAGCCGATCAGCAGCCAGTTCTCGCCGCGTCCGGAGGCGGGCCGCCCGCCCCCGCCGGGCAGCGCGCCCGCGATCCGCCGCACCTGCCCGTCGTAGGCGCGTTGCAGCAGGTAGGCGCCGCCGCCCAGCAACAGCAGGGCGCCCACCGCCAGCGCGCCGCAGCCGATCAGGACCCGGCGCCTTCTCCCGCTCTCCAGCATGCGCCCAGCCTGCCCGCGCGCGCCCGCCCGGGCGGTGCGACGGGCAGGCGGCGGGGAAGACTTTGACGAACCTGGAGCTTCCCTCAGCCCGCCATGGACCCGCGCCCCGAGCCCGGCAACGGGCCGGGCAGGTCAGTCCTTGAGGGCGATCTCCAGGCGGTCGAGCGCCCAGTCGAGGTCCTCGCGGCTGACGACCAGCGGCGGCGCGAGCCGGATCGTGGTCTCGTGCGTCTCCTTCGCGAGCACGCCGAGCCCCATCAGCCGCTCGCTGACGGGCCGCGCGAGGCCGGCCAGCTCCACGCCCGCCCACAGCCCGCGTCCGCGCACCTCGCGGACGACGTCGCCGGGCAGCGCGCCGAGCCGCTCGTGCAGGTGCGCGCCGAGCGTCCTGGAGCGTTCCTGGTACTCGCCGGTCCGCAGGATCGCGATCACCTCGCGTCCGATCGCGCAGGCGAGCGGGTTCCCGCCGAACGTCGAGCCATGCTGGCCCGGCTTGAACACGCCGAGCACGTCGGCGTCGGCGACGACCGCCGACACGGGCATGATGCCGCCGCCGAGGGCCTTGCCGAGGATGTACACGTCCGGGACGACGCCCTCGTGCTCGACCGCGAACGTCGTGCCGGTGCGTCCGAGCCCCGACTGGATCTCGTCGGCGATCATCAGCGCGCCGCTCGCCGTGCACAGCTCCCGCACCGCGCGCAGGAACCCGCTCGGCGGGACGTTCACGCCCGCCTCGCCCTGGATCGGCTCGATCAGCACGCCGACGGTGAGGTCGTCCATCGCCGCCTTGAGCGCGTCGACGTCGCCGTAGGGGACCGTCCGGAACCCGGGCGTGTACGGGCCGTAGGACTCCTTGGCGTCCGGGTCGGTGGAGAAGCTGATGATCGTGGTGGTGCGGCCGTGGAAGTTGCCCTCGAACGTGATGATGTTGGCCTGGTCGGCGGGGACGCCGCGCACCTCATACCCCCACTTGCGGGCGGTCTTCAGCGCGGTCTCGACGGCCTCGGCGCCGCTGTTCATCGGCAGCACCATGTCCTTGCCGCACAGCTCGGCGAGCTCGGTGACGAACGGGCCGAACTGGTCGTGCTCGAAGGCGCGGCTGACCAGCGTGACGCGGTCGAGCTGGCGGCGCGCGGCCGCGAGCAGGCGCGGGTTGCCGTGCCCGAAGTTGACCGCCGAGTAGGCGGCCAGCATGTCCAGGTAGCGGTTCCCCTCGACGTCGGTCAGCCACGCCCCGTCGGCCTCCGCGACCACGATCGGCAGGGGATGGTAGTTGTGCGCGCTGTGCTCCTCGGACATCGCTCGCAACTCGTCGGTGGTCGTCACGACGCTCCTTCGCGCTCGGCCCCGGCCGGCCCGGCCGGGGGCATGCCTGGGACGCCGGGCGGCGGCCCGGCGCCGAAGGGGGTGACCGGGCGGGAGAGGGGTGGCCGCCGGTCCACTCCCAGCGTATGTTCGGCATCAATCGCCGACCAATGACGAAAACCGACTTCGGGGGTGGTGTTTGTTGCGTCTTGACGACCTGGACCGTCGAATCGTTGCGCGGCTCCTGGAGGACGGCCGTGCCTCCTACGCGCAGATCGGCGCCGTCGTGGGGCTGTCGGCCCCGGCGGTCAAACGGCGCGTCGACCGGCTCCGCGCCGACGGGGTGATCAACGGGTTCGCCGCCGTCGTGGAGCCCGCCGCGCTCGGCTGGACGACGGAGGCGTTCATCGAGATCTTCTGCACCGGCGCGACGTCGCCGGAGGAGATCTACTCCAGCGTGCGCGGCCACCCCGAGGTGGTCGCGGCGTACACGGTCAGCGGCGACGCGAGCGCGCTCGTGCACGTCCGGGCCCGCGATATCCAGCACCTGGAGCAGGCGCTGGAGCGGCTGCGCCGCGAGGACAACATCACGGCGACGAAGACGGCGATCGTGCTGTCGCGGCTGATCGGCCGCCCGATCGACGCGCCGTCCACGTGAACCGGAGCCGCTTGGAGCGGGGCCGTGCGGCGGTCAGCGCCCGCGCCGCAGATCCGGCCGGGTGACGGGCGGCGCGGCGAACACCCCGTGCGGGGGCGGCGCGGCCGGGGGCAGGATGATGGGCCGGGTGGACCGGCCGAGCCTCGCCGCCGGGACCGTCCCGGCCGCGGGGACGTCGCGTCCCGGCGGCTCGGCGCGGTAGGCGGGCAGGAGCGCGGCGACGTCGGACGGCAGCCAGCCCGGCCCGGGCGCGTCCGCGTCGAGGTCGGCGAGGCGGTCGGGTTCGCCGGCGAGGCAGCGCGCGATGGGATCGCGCAGCTCGTCCGGGCAGGCGTCGAGGCCCGCCGCGTCGTCGCGGACGTAGCGTCCGGTGGCGGCGTGGAGCGCGACGCGTCCGAGGTGCGGCACGTCGTCGGCCGGTGGGCCCGCCGGGTCGGGTGCTCCGAGGGCGTCGAGGCGGGGCCCGTCGCCGATCAGGTGCACGGTGGACGCGGTGACGTCGCCATGCGCGATCCCGGCGTCGTGGAGGGCCTGGAGCGCCTCCGCGAGCGACCTCGCCAGCGTCCGCACGGCGGGGACGGGCAGCGCGCCCGCCTCGGCGACCGCCCGCGCGAGCGACGGGCCGGGCGCGTGCTCGGTCGCGACCCAGGCGCCGGTCTCGTCGGCGTGCCCGTCGAACACGGCGGCGAGGTGGGGGCTCCGCACGCGCTGGACGGCGGCGATCCGCGCGTTGAGGCGGCTCCGGAACCCGGGATCGTCCGCGAGCCGGGACGGGAAGCGCCGGATCGCGAGCCGCAGGCCGCTCTGCGTCGTCGCCACATAGACCGTTCCCGCGCCCGCGTCTCCGACCGCGCCGTCGCGGAGCCGGGCGAGTACGCGGTAGCCGCCGACCAGCGCGGGATCGCCCGGGCGGAGCGGCTCGTACGCGGGCGGCGGAGCGGGGGACTGCATCGGGGCCCTCCTGGGAGACTGGCCGGGTGCCGGCGGCCTGATCGCCCGATGTTAACCTCCGGGACGCGCGGAGGGGGCCCGCCCGCCGCGCGCTACCGAACGGCAGGTCTCGTACGCATGGACTTCATCACCGCCGACCTCATCGACGACTTCGACGCCGAGCTGCGCAGCTGCGAGACGCAGTTCCGGCAGTACGGGGCGCGGGCCTCGTTCGCCGGGCCGGTCTCGACCGTCCGCTGCCACCGCGACAACGGCCTGGTGAAGCGGGTGCTGAACACGCCGGGCGGCGGCGGTGTCCTCGTCGTGGACGGGGCGGGCTCGCTGGCGTCCGCGCTGCTGGGCGACATGATCGGCGCGGCGGCCGTGGCGAACGGGTGGGCGGGGGTCGTGATCAACGGCGCGGTCCGGGACGTGGCGGCGCTGCGCACGCTCGACCTCGGCGTGAAGGCGCTCGGCTCGAACCCGCGCAAGAGCGCCAAGGACGGGGCGGGCGAGACCGGCGTTCCGGTGTCGTTCGGGGGCGTGGAGTTCCGTCCGGGGGACTGGCTCTACAGCGACGAGGACGGCATCGTCGTCGCGGACCGACAGTTGCGCTGACGTCGCTGTCCGCTGCCCGAAAACGGATGGAGCCTCCCCGTCTGGGCGGTTCATGCCAGCCATCCCGCCAGAAGCTCGTACAAGTCGGCCATTGAACCGGGGACGGCGCTGTCTTTACCTTCAGGCAACGACTGAGACAGGGGAGACATGCGCGCCAAGAAGACTCTGTTGGTGCCCGCGGCGGCGTTGACGCTGCTGGCGGGACTCGCGGCCGCGCCGGCCGCCGCGCAGGCGAGACCTCCGATCCCGGAGCCCACCGCGAACCCGTGGCAGATGCGCCACTGGCCGCAGACCCAGCCGTGGCAGCGCGGTCAGGAGGCGCGGACGTTCGCGAAGAAGGGGGACCCGCGCCCCATCGACCCGCAGAACTACGAGCTGCCGGACACGATGACGTGGGACGACTACAAGCCGGTCCCGGACACCTCGTGGTCCGACCCGTCCCGCAAGGGCTCGATCAAGAACTTCAAGGGCGCGGTCGTGCTGGTCGACTACGCCAACCAGCCGTTCGTGGTGACGCAGCCGAAGAACTCGACCATCTTCGGCAACCCGACCGTCGTCGGCGACGTGCCGCGCGCCCAGGTCGCGAAGTTCTACGAGGAGTTCCTCAACAAGCCGCAGAAGCTGAACAACGGCCACACCATCCACGAGTACTGGATGGAGGACTCCGGCGGACGCTACGGGGTCGACCTCACCGGTTTCGGCGCCTACAAGATGCCCGCCAAGAGCCACGAGTACGGCGTGGACGACATGCAGGGCGGCACGGGATGCCCGGCCGGCGACACCTGCCGCCGCGACATCCGCAAGGACGCGCGCGCCGCGTGGATCGCCGACGTCGGCGAGGAGACGGCCAAGAAGTTCGACTTCGTCTTCTTCCTCAGCGCCGGGCAGGACGAGTCGTCCACCTGGCAGGAGTTCGGCCAGATGAAGTTCAACACCAAGGAGGACGTGCCGCCGGAGTGGGGCTCCGGTGACCCCGCCCTCCCGAACTGGGTGCAGACCCGCTACGTCCCGTGGACGTCGTGGAAGGCGGGCTCCACGATCTGGCCGAACGCCGTCACGGGCAGCTCCACGCAGGCGGAGAGCTCCGGCATGGGCGTGTTCGCCCACGAGTTCAGCCACATCCTCGGCATCGGCGACAACTACAACAACCCGTACGGCGTGCCGCCGCGGCGCGCGTACACGGGCCCGTGGGAGATGCTGAGCCGCGGCAGCTTCAACGGCCCGGGCGGCCCGCACAGCCGCTGGACGATCCCGGCGACCGGCGGCGGCTCGATGGGTGCGCAGCACACGCTCCGCAACAAGCTGAAGCTCGGCATCGTCGACCCGGAGAAGGTGCTCCAGCTCAACCGCGACACGCTGGCCAAGGACGGCACGGTCGTCGCGAAGGTCACGGCGCGCGCCGTCGAGCCGGGCAAGGGCGAGCTGGCGGGCATCAACCTGAAGTTCGGCACCGGCGGCGACAAGAGCCCCGGCTGCAACCCCTCGACCGACCCGCTGTGCGACGGCGACGCCAAGCACAAGTACGACAACTACACGGTCGAGGTCGTCGACCGGATGGGCTTCGACTCCTTCACCCCGGACTCCGGCGTGCTGCTGTCCAAGACCAAGAACCGCGACGACGCCCCGTTCATCTGGGTCAAGGACGCCAACCCGCAGGACATCGACAAGGTCGACTTCGTCCGCCCGGACGGCACGCCGCAGAAGATGACGATCGGCGACTACCGCCAGCTCTCGGACGCCCTGTACCACGCGGGCACGAACTCCGGCAGCCAGTACGAGTACGTCGACCAGGAGAACCGGCTGCACTTCTACATCCTGGACCTGAAGCGCGACGACAAGGGCGTCCTGTCCTACACGGTCGCGATCCGCTCGCTGGACGGCGCGGGCTCGCAGCAGCGCGGCGTGAAGGTCGACTCCGGTGACTCGACCCCGGCCGGCTCCGGCTGGGAGAAGTGCACGATGCGGATCAACAACAAGGGCAAGGGCGGAACCGGCTACTACGGTTCCGACGTGTTCCGGCTCAAGGCCGCCGTGAGCGGCAACGGCTGGACGACCTGGCTGCCGAACGCGCTCGCCAGCGCGCCGCAGCAGGGCGGCACCGCGGTCGAGGTCTGGGCCAAGCCCGGCCCGAACGCCGACCGCAAGGCGAAGATCACGCTCACCGGCACCTCGGAGAGCGACCCGACCAAGACCGACTCGGGGACCTGCCGCCTGCCCTGACCCGTTCCTCCCTTTCCTGACGGGGCGGTCTCCTTTCGAGGGGGCCGCCCCGTCGGCATGCCGGGATGTGCGGGCCGACGTGCGGGTCGACGTGCGGGCGCCGTGCCGGGTTGGCACCGGTGACGTAATGGTCAGCGAAACTAAAGTTGCACTCCCCGGGAGATGTCGCCGCCGTCGTCGGGCGCCCACCTGGGATACGTTGCGCCATGTGATGATCATGCAGCGTAGAGTGGCGGTCGGTGCGGCGCGTCGTCGCGGTGCGGTGCTCGGCCGGTGTCCGGCGGCCGTGGTGCTCGTGGCGGGCGTCTCCCTCGCCTCGGTCGCCATCGCCCCCGCCTTCCCGGGGCAGGCGGTCGCCGCCCCTCGTCCGAGCGACATGGAACTCGGACGCGGCCCCGGCCTCGGGCTCCCGCTGCGCGTGCTCGACGGCACGCTCCGCCGGAGCAGCGTGGACGCGCTGATCAACTCCTCCGGCCAGCGGAAGCTCGGCGGAGGCTGCGGCGGGCCAGCGGGCGTGCCGTCCGGGTCCCGCGTGTACTGCTGGGACCACCAGGACGCCACGACCGGGGTGTGGGTGCCGCAGGGCGTCACGAGCGTCTCGGACGCGCTGCGCGGCGAGCGGTTGAGCGGCGGCGGCCGTCCGATCCTTGTGTCCTGGCACGACCAGGGCAGCACGCGGGTCACGTTCGTCAACCCCGACCGGCACACCTACCGGCACGTCCTGCTCGTCGAGCCCGCCGTGGAGGACGGCCGCGTCACCTACCGCGACATCGACGTCCACGCGGGCGGCATCGCCTGGTACGGCGACGAGCTGTACGTCGCCGACACCCGGCACGGGCTCCGCGTGTTCGACCTGCGGCAGATCTTCGACCTGGCCAGGAGCGCGGCGGGCTCGACCGAACACGACGGCATGGTCGGGCTGCACGGCGGCAAGTACTACGGCCACGGCTTCCGCTACGTCATGGCGCAGACAGGGAGTTGGCGCTACACCGGGGGCAGCGCCGGGCCGAAGTGCCGGGGCACGGGCCCGATGCGGACGTCCTGGCTGTCCCTCGACCGGACGGCGTCCCGCCCGGTGCTCATCGCGGGCGAGTACTGCCGCCCCTCCGCGCCGCAGGGCCGGGTGGTGACCTGGCCGCTGGGCGGGCTGACCGGCGACGGCGACCGCGTCCGCCCCGACTGGGCCGGGACGCTGCCCGCCGACAAGATCCAGGGCGCGCTCAGGACGCACGGCCAGTGGTGGTTCACCCAGAACCGGGGCGGCGAGCGCGGCCTGCTCCTCAGCACGCGCCGCGACGGGTCCGGCTGGGCGCGGCTGACGCGCCGCACCATCTCGCACGGCCCGGAGGCCCTGACCTGCTACCGGGGCCAGCACCGCATCTGGACGGTCGCCGAGCACGCCAACAAGCGCGCACTGTGGGGCCTCACGGCACCTGCCTGCCACTGACAGGGGGCGGGCGACACGACGCTCAAGGTCATGGTGAGGTTTACCGTCTGACCTATTTGTGATCAAACTGAATTTTGTCGTTCGGCGTGCCCGATGTTACGTTCCTTGATCTCCCTGGAGGTGATCAAGTGAACATCCGGCGCTCCCTCGCCGTCGCCGCCCCGCTGGTGGCCGTGGCGGCCGGTGTCCCCGCCGTCGCGGCCGCCGCGCCGTGGACGGCCCCCGAGAAGGCGGAGCCCGCCTCGGCCGCCCGCGCCGCCGCCCCGAACCTCGGCGACTTCGACCTGCGCGCGGGCTCCGACCGGAGCACGCCGCTGAAGGCGCTCGACAAGAAGCTCGACAAGAGCGGCGTCGGCGCGCTGCTCAACGCCACCGGCCAGCGCAAGCTCGGCGGCGGCTGCGGCAGGGCGGCCGGTGTGCCGTCCGACTCGGTCGTGTACTGCTGGAACAAGGAGGACGCCGCGACCTCCAAGTGGATCCCGCAGGGCGTGTCGAGCGTGTCGGACGCCACCGCCGACGAGACGTGGGGCAAGGGCGGCAAACCGCTCCTGGTCGCCTGGTACGCCAAGAGCGGCGTCAGGCTGACGTTCGTCAACCCCGCGAAGCGCACCTACCGGCACGTCCTGCTCGTCTACCCGACGATGAAGGACGGGAAGGCGACCTACACCGACATCGGCATCCACGCCGGCGGCATCGCCTGGTTCGGCAACAAGCTGTACGTCGCCGACACCCGGGCGGGCCTGCGCGAGTTCGACATGACGCAGATCTACGACCTCGGCAAGAGCAAGGCCGGGACGACGAAGAAGAAGGGCTGGGTCGGCCTGCACGGAAAGACGTACTACGGCCACGGCTACCGCTACGTCATGCCGCAGACCGGAAGCTGGCAGCACGTCAAGGGCAAGGCGCCTTTGAAGGACTGCAAGGGCAGCGGTTCGCTGCGCACGTCCTGGGTGTCGGTCGACCGCACCGCGCGGCAGCAGCCCGCGCTGATCGCGGGCGAGTACTGCGCCACGGCCAGCCCGAAGGGGCGCGTCGCGACCTGGCCGCTCAAGGTCGGCACCGGCCTCGTGGGTTCGGGCGGCGTCGCGCACGCCACCTGGGCCGCGACGCTCCCGGACAAGAAGATCCAGGGCGGCGTCCGGTCGCACGGCTACTGGTGGTTCACGCACAACGTCGACACCACCACGGGCGCCAAGCGCGGCCAGCTGCTCGTCACGAGCCACGACGGCAGGAAATGGGGCGACGTCGTGCGGCGCACCATCAGCTACGGCCCGGAGGACCTGTCCTGCTACCGGGGCCAGCGCCGCATCTGGACGGTCGCCGAGCACGCGAACAAGCGCGCACTGTGGGGCACGCTGGAAGAGCCCTGCAACCGAATGTGACCCCGCATTCATGAATGGCCGGTACGCGGTTTCCGCGTACCGGCCATTCGCCTCTCTCAGACGTTTATCACGGGGAGTTCGACCGCCTTCTCCCTCTCCCTGACAGGACGGCGCTCGATGGCCCGCCCCAGTGCGACCGTGCCGAGCGCGGCGACGGCGAGCGCGACGCCGATCCAGGCCGTCGCCTCGTACCCGGCGCCCGCGTCCAGAGCCAGCCCGCCGAGCCAGGGGCCCACGGTGATGCCGACGTTGAACGCCGAGACGTTCACCGCCGCCGTGAGGGTAGGGGCGCCGTCGGTCAACGCGAACACCCGCGTGTTCAGCGTCGGGTTCGTCGCGAACCCGAACGCGCCCAGCAGGAACACCAGCGCGATCACCGGCACCGGCGACCCCATCGTCAGCGCCAGCAGCGCGGAGACGGCGGCGAGGCTGCCGATCCCCACGTACAGGGTCGGGACGGCGCGGGTGTCGGCGGTCCGCCCGCCCGCGGTGATGCCGATCAGCGCGCCCACCCCGTACACCGCGAGTACGGCGGGGACCCACCGCTCGGCCAGGCCGGTCGTGTGCGTCAGCAGCGCGCCGAGATAGCTGAACGTGACCAGCAAAGCGCCGGTGGACAGCGACGTCGTCGCGTACGCGAGCCACACCCGCGGCGTCGCCAGCGCCCGCACCTCGTCCCGGACGCGCGGCGCCCGGCCCTCCCGGCGCCCGGCCGGGACCGTCAGCGCCACCGCCGCCATCGACGCCGCCGACATGGCCGCGACCGTCCAGAACGCCGCGCGCCACCCGAGGTGCTGGCCGATGACCGTCCCCAGCGGAAGCCCGACGATGGTCGCCAGCGTGAGCCCGCCCGCGACGATCCCCATCGCCTTCCCGCGCGCGCCCTCCGGCACCAGCCCGACCGCCACCACCGCCGCGACCGCCCAGAACCCCGCGTACACGAACGCCCCCGCGACCCGCGTCGCGAACAGCACCCCGTACCCGGGCGTCAGCGCACCCGCGACATGGCTGAGCGCGAACAGCGCCAGGAACACCAGCAGCGACCGCCGGTGCGGCCAGCGCAACGTCAGCACGGCCAGCACCGGCGCCCCGACGAGCATCCCGATCGCGAACGCCGAGATCAGCAGCCCCGCGCGCGGCACGGACACGCCGAGGTCCCCCGCCATCTCCGGCAGCAGCCCCGCGAGCATCAGCTCCGAGGTCCCCTGCGCGAAGATCGCGAGCCCCAGCACATAGACGGCCCGTGGCATCCGGCCCTCACCTCCTGTTTTAGATCGATCAGTTCAAAATCTGGACGTGAAAAAGGGCGGCCGATGCCGCCGTCGTTCTTTCAGAGCGCGGTCATCGCCGTCTCCGCGATCCCCGCGAGGGTGTCGTGCCCCGCGCCTCCACTGGCCGCGACCCGCATCCCACTGACGACCGTGACGATGTAGTGCGCGAGCGCCGTCGCGTCCCGTCCCGCGTCGATCTCCCCGGCCCGCATCCCCGCCTCGATCGTCGCCCGCAGCGCCTCCAGTCGGCGCCGCTGGTCCCGTTCCACCATCGCGGCGATCACCGGGTCGCGCGGCACCATCTCCACCATCGCGTTCACGACCAGGCACCCGACCGGATCACCGGTCTCGAGGTCGGCCGTCTGCAACAGCAGCGTCCGGAGCTTCTCCTTCGCGGAACCGTCCTCGTCGAGCAGGTCGAGGAGCCTGCCCGTCCGCTCGTCCATGTAGTGGGCCAGCGCCCTCACGAACAGGTCGTGCTTGCTGCTGAAGGTGTTGTAGACGCTGCTGCGCCCGAGCCCGGTCGCCTCGCACAGGTCGCGGGTGGACGTCCCCTCGTACCCGGCCGTCCAGAACGCTCGCATCGCGGCGTCCAGCGCCCGCCCCTCCTCAAACGCCCGTGGTCTGGCCATACCGCCAACCGTAACAATAAAAAACCGATCAGTCCAAAACTCGTCACGTCACCAACTGGACGATCTTCGGCCGGTCGCCCGGCCGCGCCACCACCGCCCACCCCCGGGGCAGGGCCTCCGCAAGGGACGGAACGCCCCAGGCCGCAGCCTCCCAGCCGGTGCAGTCGCCGGTCAGCACGGCCGGGGCCGCGAGTTCGCGGAGCTTCTTCAGCAGGGGCTCCTCGTGTGCCCCCGAGGTGGCCTGGTGATCGAACATCACGAGGTGGAAGCCCGTCTGGTGACTGCGCTCCAGCAGCGGGAGGACGGCACTCGTGAGATCGTCGTGAAGCCGCCCATCGCGGCCCGCGATCACGAGATAGGTGTCGGCCGTGCGCGAGGGGCCCCGGTTCCGTACCCTCCCCGCGACCTCGTCCAGTAGCGCGGTCGCCTCCGCCTGGGTCTGGGCGTGGCGAAGATACTGATCGGATCCGCCCATGGATTCGCGCTGATCGAGCGTCCGGTCGATGAAGTACACCGGCTTGTCGTCCGCGGGGAGGCGTTTCATGAGCTCACCGAGGACCAGCCGCATCACGATCGTCTTCCCTGTGCCGGGCGGCCCGGCGACCAGCAGATGCGGGTGGACGTCCAGATCGAGCACCACCGGCTCGTCCGCGTCCCCGTGCTCGATTCCGAGCGGCAGGCGTCTTCCGGTGACCGGCGGCAACTCGGTCATGTCGGCGGGGCCGCCTGACGCTTGGGCGAACGTTGCTTCAGCCTGGATGGCCGCGAAGCGCCTCGTGAATCGGGGATGATGCTCCGACAGCGCCCGCCGCAACCCCGGCCCTCCGCACAACACGACCACGAGGTCGTCGTTCTCGTCCATCTGCTCCGCCAGGACGTCAACGAGGCGGGAGTCGGCGGCCGACGCCATCGGGTTCGCGTCACGGATCAGCAGCATGCCCGGCCAGCGGGACGGAGAATTGGCCGGAGCGCCGCTCAGCCACCCCTTCAGCACCGTCCACGAGGTCGACATCATCCTGTCCGCGGAGATCACGTCGGAATCGGCGAGCGCCTTCCCGTAAGCCGCCGCCGCCGCTTCGCAGTCCGGCGCGAACGGGCCTTCGAAGATCGCGTGCGGTGGGCTCGACAGCCGGGTCTCGCGCGCGTCGAGCCTCGCCACGATGGGGATCAGCGTCGTCTTGAACGGTGGCGGTACGCCCTGGTACGGGGGCTGTTCGAGTTCGGGTGACCGGATGGTCTCGATGAGGCCCTCCTCGACCTCGATGCGTCGCGGAGGAATGCCGGGGGTGAGGAGATAGGCGGTGTTGTCGCTCGGGAAGGGGAGGGAGGCGCGGCCCATGACCTGTTGGAGTTCGGCCGGTGTCAGGCGGGTGGCCGCGATGCGCCATTTCAAAAGGGGGAGGAAGCGGTGCCAGATCGTGGTGTGTTCGACCGTGGTGGACGACAGCAGCAGGTGGACGCCCAGGGGCTCGCCGCGTTGGGCCAGGGAGAGGAGTGCGTCGGCCGCGTCCCTTCTGCTGGACGGGAAGGTCAGCGACACATCGGCGATCACGAGCAGGCGCCGCGACGGACGGGTGGCGGCGCGCGTCCTCATCTCGTCTTCCAGGAAGGCGAGGAATCGGCGCATCCTGTTCGGGGTGCCCAGCAGTTCTTCATAGGCGTGTCTGCGGTGCGGGAGATCGATCGGCGCGCCCAATGGGTGTTCGCCGAATCCCGCGAAGACGATGCCGAGGTCGGTGGGGGAGTAGTGGAGGACGAGCTGGGTGACGATTTCGCGTACCACCCGCTGTCGTGCCTCTGTCTCGCCGACGACGAGGCCGTGGGGCATTTGCGCGGATGGGGAGAGCGGGTCGAATTCATGCCCGAACGGCCTCGGGTTTCCGGGGGCGGTCTCGAACATTTCCGGATCGGGGGTCAGGACGTCGCGGGTCTGCGGGGTGACCAGGGCGAAGTGGTCGGTGTCGGTGGTGAGGGTGAGCGGGCCGCCGTCGCGGGGGAGGAGGGCGCGGAAGGTCTCGGCGGACGTTCCGGCCAGGCGTTCGATCTCGGCGGAGACCGCTTCGAGGACGTCGCGGGTGTGCAGGGCCTCGGGGCGCGGGAGGGTGTCGAGCAGCGCTTCGCGGGCGCCGGGGACGAACTCGTAGTGGACGCCGCCGACCGGCCGGAGCAGGCCGCTGAGCAGGACCTCCGCGAGTTGCCCCGGGCCTGAGCCGCCCAGGACGCGGTGCTGGATCAGCCGCATCACCGGCAGGGACGGGACGGACACGGCGACGTGCGTGGCGAGTTCGGCGGCGGCCGGGGACGCGGCGGCCAGGAAGCGGTGGACGCGCTCGCCGACCGGTAGCTCGCGTTCGCGGCGGACGGGCGCGCCGCCGGGCGGGTGGGACGACAGCGTCGCGATGGCGGCGGGTTGCGGGCCCGCGCCGGAGACCAGGCGGGCCCACGCAGCGAACCAGTGCGGCGCGACCTCCAGCACCGGGACGGGGACGCCCGCCGCCACGCCGCCGTCGTAGGGGGTGAACAGCAGGTCGGTGTTGGGCGCGCCGGGCCGGGGCAGGACGGCGAGGCCGGGTGTCACGGGTGCGGCGGTGCGGCGCCAGAGGCGTTCGGACAGCGGTTGGACGATCGCGGTCGGCCCGGCCCGCGCCCACCGGCGGACGGCGCGCGCGGCCCGCCCGTCCCACCAGTGCGGGCCCGAGCAGTCGGAGAGGACGAGGACGGCGTGGCGGCCCGACGGGTCCAGGAGCGTGGCGGGGTCGCGGCGGGGCGCCCCGGGGGCCGAGGAGACGCGGCCGGTGGTGTCGAGGTGGCCGACGTGCACGTCCTGGAAGGAGCCCTGGCGGACGAGCACCTCGGCGAGTTCGCGGGCGAGGGGGCGCCAGAGCCGCATCGAGGGGCCGCCGTCCACGACGAGGCTCAGCGTCAGCCAGCGTTCGGGCGCGGGCACGAGGACGGGCGTCCAGCGGCCGGTGTCGGCGATGCGGGCGGCGGTGGCCTCCTCGTCCAGTTCGAGCCGGTGCCGGGACGGGACGCGCCGCTTCAGCGGACGCAGCGCGCGCTGCACGCCCCGGGGGTCCGCGAGCATCGGCGCCGTCGGGACGAGGATCTCCGTGGCCGTCGTGCCCCCGGGTTCGGCTGCGGCGGCGGGTCGCGGGTGCAGCGCCGTGCGCGGGGGCGGGGCGTCCGGCGCGGTGAGGGGCGCCGGCAGGTCCGCGAAGGGCTCAACGGGAGGCGCAGGCGGCGGCGCGGGCGCGGTAGGGGAAGGCTCCGGTTTCTCGTCCGAAAGGGAAAGGTGGCAGGCCAGCCACAGGATCTCGCTCAGCTCCTGGGCGTCCGGCCTCAGCCCGACCGCCGCCAGGACGTCGCGGAACCGGTCGAGGTCACTCGTCATCCGCCGGGCCCGTCAGATAGGGCATGACGCGGTCGGCGAGGGCGCGGCGGTCGGCGGCGCCCGCGTGGCGGCACAGGTACACGGCGTTGAGGAGTTGGTCGGTGGCGAGCGTCCCGGCCGAGGCGCGCTCGAAGAACCGGCGGACGAGGTCGTCGCTGTCGTCGGCGAGCGGGCCGAGGTGCTCGCGGACGATGGCCGCCAGCTCCGCCTCCCCCGACGGCTGCCGCAGCTCCACGCTGACGCAGCGCCGCAGGAACGCCGGGGGGAACTCGCGCTCGCCGTTGCTGGTCATCACGACCAGCGGGAACGCGTGGCAGCGGACGGTCCCGCCGGTGACCGCGACGCGCGGCCCGTCGGCGGTCATCACCTCGGCGGACGGGTCGGCGCGGCGGGACAGCTCCGGGATCTCGTACTCGCCCTTCTCGAAGATCGTCAGAAGGTCGTTGGGCAGGTCGATGTCGCTCTTGTCGATCTCGTCGACGAGCAGCACGCGGGGGCGGCCGTAGGGGAGCAGGGCGGTGCCGAGGGGGCCGAGGCGGATGTAGCGGCCGATGTCCTCGTCGGCGGGGGCGTCGTCGCGGCCCGCCGCGTACAGGCGGGTCAGCGGGTCGTACTGGTAGAGGCCGTCGCGGAGCGTCGTCCGGCTGGTGATGGGCCAGTGCAGGACGGGCCCGAGCCGCAGCTCGTGGGCGACCGCGTAGGCGAGCGTCGACTTGCCGGTGCCGGGCGGGCCGGTCACCAGCAGCGGGCGGCGCAGGTACAGCGCGGCGTTGACCTGCTGGACGGCGTCGTCGGACGGCCGGTACGTCCGCGCCTGGTGCGCGTTCCCCGACGGCCCGGACGGCGGCGGCAGCACGGGCCCGCCGTCGAACGCGCGCCACGGCGGGGGCGGCGGCAGCCGTTCGACGGCGTCGTGGGGGTGACGGCTCCCGGTGTAGAGCAGCCAGTCGGGCACCTAGGCCTCCATCGCGAGCGGGGGGTCGGGGAAGCGGGACGGATCGTCCCACAGCAGTGTGAGGTCGCGGCCGCAGTGCGGGCTGTCGCGGGGCGCGGTGAGCGCCTTCTTGCGGAGCGTCAGCGCGAGGCGCGGCAGGTCGCCGGGGTGCTCGCGCTCGACGGCGGCGGTCAGCTCGGCCAGGACGCGGTGGCCCCGGCAGTCCTCGTGCGTGGCGGCGTCGCAGGGCGTCCGCGTCCACAGCATGACGGGGACGCCGTTGTTGAGCGCGGCGGTCAGCCACGACTTGACCGGGCGCGACCCGTAGACGAGCACGCAGTAGTCGGTGTTGGCCTCCAGCAGGTCCTGGAAGGCGCTGCCCTTGCGCGGCGCGTCGCAGTGGATCGGGCGCGGCTCGCTGCGGCCCCGCTCGGTGAGCAGCCGCCAGCGCCGGTGGGCCTGGTCGAGCCGGAACGAGCTGGGGCGCAGGCGCTCCACGTCCCGGACGACGACGGGGTACTTGCGCATCTGGATGCCGTGGGCGCGGTCGACGTACCACTCCTCGAACGGCCTGCCGAGCCATGTCTCGGGGACGGCGAACTCGATCATCCAGTCGCGTCCGAACAGGGCGGGCGCGAGGTCGGCGACGCCCTTCTCGACGGCGTTCCGCACGCGGTCCCTCGTGACGCGCTCGGTCGGGAGGGACGGGCCCTCCCGGCCGTCCGCCCAGGTGTGCAGGGTGAGGTCGTACACGTCGCCGTGCGTCAGCCGCTCTAGCCGGACGATCACCGACGCGGGTTCGCCGCTCGACCTCGGCGCCGGGGCGCCGAGGTGGCGCCCCGTCCAGGACGCCAGCCGGTTCCGGCGGTCCTCGGGCAGCCGGGGGGCGAGCGCCGCCAGGTAGCGGGCGAGGTGCTCCTGCGACCAGCCCTCGGCGACGTGCCGCACCGCGCCCCACGCCGACCGGAACCCCTCCAGCGGCGGGCGCCCCACGACCCGCGCGAGGTCGGTCGCGAGCGGGTCGGTGAAGCGGACGCCCTCCAGCAGCCCGCGCAGGTCGCGGCGCGCCTCCGGGGTCAGCCAGGTCAGCGGCAGGAGGTCGTCCAGCTCCTCGAAGTAGTGCCGGATCCGGGTGACCGGCAGCATCCAGCCGAGCCCGGCGCGGCCCTCGCGGATCTCGGCGTTCGTCACCATCCCGACGACCTCGTGGGTGTCGAGGTCGTAGACCGCCGACCCGCTGTACCCGCGCTCCAGCCAGTCGCCGGGGCCGGGCTTCAGCTCCCACCACTCGTCCCGCATGCTCCGCTGCGCGCGGGTCGTCACGGTCGCGTGCCGCTCGCCCCCGTCGGACCGCGCCGGGAACCCCCAGACGCCGAACTCCCGCCTGGACGCGCCGCGCAGGTCGTCCGGCGCGGCCAGCCGCGCGGGCCGCCGCGGAACCGGCGCGTCCAGTTCGAGCACCGCGACGTCGCCGAGGTCGCCGGGCGCGTTCCAGTCCCCGCACGGGACGACCCGGGCGAGGTCGCCCGCGTCCGCCGTCCCGGAGAATCCGACGTGCGCCTCCTTCAGATTCCGGACGCTGTGCGCGCAGGTCAGCAGCCGGGTCGGGGAGATCAGGAACGCGGCGCCGAGCCTGCCGCCCTCCGGCCGGCCGACCCACGCGCGCCATTCCAAGCCGTCCACGATGGGACTAGTCCTCTTCCGCGGCCCCGGCCCCCGGCGCCACCGGATCGCCCCAGGTCATCTTGACCTTGAGCTGCCCCTCCACCGACGTCTTGGCGATGACGGCCCCGGCCGCGGCGTTGAGCTTGACGCCGAACTCCAGTTCCAGCGCGTCCGGTCGCAGGTCGCCGCCGCGCAGGGTCGCCAGCGCCGACTCCGCCGCGCCCCGGACGCTGCGCAACGCGTCCTCGAACCTCTCCTGAGCGTCGCGGATCAACCCGTCGCCCACCGACACCGACTCGAACCCGGGCTCGTCCGGGTCGCTCTCGACGACCACGGTGCCGTGCTCGGTCCGCCAGCGCACCAGTTCGTTCACGCCCACCCTCTCCGTCCGGTGGCCAATGTAACAAGATCAGCCGGGGTGGATACGGTGCGTCGGTGAACCACGGCCACAGGAGGTCACAATGATCACGGTCGACGACGTACGGCGGCTCGCGCTGACCCTGCCCCGCACCTCCGAGCACCTGATCAGGGACCGGGTGAAGTTCCGCGTCGGCTCCATCGTCTACGTCGCCTTCTCCCGGGACGAGACCGTGATGGGCTTCGCGTTCCCGAAGGAGGAGCGCGACGCGCTCATCGCGTCCGAGCCCGCCAAGTTCCATCTGCCGGAGGAGTCGTCGCTGCGGTTCAACTGGGTGCACGCGTGGACGTCCGCGCTCGACGAGGAGGAGATGCGCGAACTCGTCACCGAGGCGTGGCGCATGGTCGTCCCGAAGAAGGTCGCCGCCGCGCGCCTCGGCTCCTAAGGTCCTAGGGCCTGAACGTCAGCGGCGTGCCGCTCGGGCAGGCCACATGGTGCGGCCTCGGCGGGGCCTCCGCCGCGACGACCGTCAGCTCGAAGCAGCGCCGCATCGTGACCTGCTCGGTGCCGAAGGCGTCCCCGCGCGCCCTGCCGGACGTCCGGATGACCAGCGCCGTCCCGCCCGGGACGGACGTCGCGCGCAGCACCTCGACGCCCCGGACCTCCGCTACGAGGCGCCCCGCGTCCGCCGGAGGCCCGCCCGCCGCCCTCGCGGCGGCGGCACGCGCGTTCTCGCGGGCCCGGTCGCTGGCCTGCCGCTCGGGCGAGGGCATGAGCCCGCATCCCGCGATGAGGAGCAGGGCGACCACGATGCCCAGACGTCGGCGCACACGCCCATCATGACAGCCCCCCCGCGCACGCCGATATCCGCGTTGGTACTCAGATCCGCGGTCGCCCGCCGACAGGGCCTCGGCGGTCAGGCGCCAGCGGGTTGGACCTCGGCCTCGCGCTCGGCGGGCGCCGTCCCCGCCGATCCGTCCGGCTCGGGGTCGGACGGCGCGTCCGGCCGCGGCCGCCCCCACGCGGTCGCGACGGCGAGGCACACGAACGGCAGCGCGGGCATCAGGTACCGGTAGTCGAAGTCGGTGGTCAGCGGCGGGACGGCGAGCAGCGCCGTCCCCGTCAGCCACAGCAGCCCCGCGCCGCGCCGCGCCCGCCGCAGCGCCATCCCGGCGAGGCCCGCCAGCAGCATCACGCCCAGCATCAGCCCCCGCACGTGCACGACCGACTGGTAGCCGCGGATGATGTCGGCGAACGGGCTCACGACCCGCGTCCGCCCCGACCCGTGCTCGTAGTCCTTCACGACCGACAGCCGGTCCCCGCCGCCGATCACCGGCAGCGGGCGCATCCGGTCGGGCCGGACGGGGAAGCGGTACTTGTTCTCGGTGCCCGGCTGCGGATACGGGCTGCGGTGCCAGGTGAACGTCCGGCCGAAGAAGTCGTACGTCACGACCCGCACGTAGTCGAGCGGCTGGTTCCCGATCGCCCACACCGCGAACCGCTGGGCCCGCGCGTTGACCTCCGGGTCGAACGGGTGGCCGTCCCGCCAGCCCGTCGGCGAGTTCGCCTCCCACACCTGGTGGGACGAGGCGGGCCGGTCGTCCGGCGCCCCGTACGGGCACAGCGAGGCCAGGTCGGGCGGCGGCCGGAACGTGTCGCAGTCGGCGAACGCGGAGGTCCTGCCCCACAGGAAGATCCCGTCCGTTCCGGACAGCGCGAAACGTCCGTGGTCGTGGTGGTACCACATCGCGTATCCGCCGAGCGGCAGCGCGAACGTGACCGCGAGCGCCGCGTGCACCGGCCACCGCGTCCGCCGGACGAGCAGGTACAGCACCGCGAGCACGATCAGCGGCAGCCCGACCGTCCGGGTCACCGCGGCCATCCCGAGCAGCGTCCCGGCGAGCGCCGCCCGCCGCCACCCCGTCGCGCCCGGCCGCGCCAGCAGCAGCACCGCACCGAACACCAGCACCGTGAACAGCGTGTCCGACAGCAGCAGGTGTTCGAGCTCGATCTGGTAGCCGTCCAGCAGCACCGGCGCGAGCGCCAGCGCCGCCCAGTGCCGCCGCAGCCGGAAGTCGCGGACGAGCGCCCGGTACCCGAACGCCGCCATCACCACGACCGCCGCGTGCTGCAACCCCGTCACCAGGTACAGGCTGTGGAAGGGCCGCAGCAGCCACAGCGCGAGCCCGTACCCCTCCGACCGCAGCGGATGCGGGAACGGCGCGTTCGCGATCCGCACGTAGTCGTAGCTGTCGTTGAACCACAGCGTCGGCGGGTACCCGAGCATCGCGACCAGCCGGAGCAGCACGCCCGCGAGGAGCAGCGCCGAGAACAGCCGGTTACCCCCGATGGCGGCCCGGACGGGCTCGGCCTTCGGCCATCTGGCCCTGGGAGGGGTTGGCGACACGGGACCCTAACTGTGGACGTGCGGCTGACGGATGCTGAACCGGAGGCCGCCACCGCGGGCGGTCGGCCTCCTATGCGGTTGTCGGCTACCTCTGCGGTCGTCGGCTGCGGCGACGGCGCGGCGAACCGGGGAGGTGCGGGCCGACCGTCCGCCCGGTTCCGCTCCCAGGGTTCGTCACCGCGTCCGCCCACGCGATCGCGGCGATCATAGCAGCGCCCCCCGACGCCCGGACCCGGTCACCCCCCACCGCTCAACCTCCCAGAACCTCGATCACCGGCAACGCCCCCCGCGCCACCGCCCCCGCCTCTTCGGGCGGAAACTCGACGCCGTTCCGCGTCGTTTCCGAGAATCGCGGCGGGACGGACGGGCTGACGAGATACTTTCCTGGCTCCAGAAGCTCTGCCCCCGGCAGGACGAGCGTACGCGTCTCGGTCCACCGGCTCAGATACGCGCATTCGGCCTGGACCCAAGGCTGCGACTCTCCCGTGATCTTGGATGTCGCGGGAATTATCACGGCCTTCCTACCGCTCGGGAGCTTCTTGAACTTCGCCGGCGGAGCGGGGTAGAACGCGACGATTATCCCGCCCTTCATCCCCAGATCCTTCGAGGAGGCGCCGAGGTCGAAGCTGTAGTCGCTGTTGGAGTGGTCCGTCGACGGACTGTGTTCGCCGAGGCAGCGGCGTCGCCCTCCGGGGTCGTACTCCACGGAGCCCACGGTGCGCGCCCTGAACGCGATGACGAGGCGCACGTCCGTCCCGGGTTTGGCGCGGGCCGGGGTCACCGACAGCTTCAGATCCATCGAAGGGGTCTCCGACGCCGGCATGTTCGGCTGGCCGAGCAGGACCCCGGGGCGCGTGAAGGACGCGTGGATCTCACCGTGGCTCTGCCCGCCGACCTGCGGGCCCGTGGGCCAGAACAGCCAGCCCACGATCACGGCCGCGCCGACCCCTCCGACTCCGGCGGCGGTGAATCCCTTGGCGCCGCCGAGCTTGCCGAGGATGCCCTTTCCAGTGGAACCGGCCGCCTTGGCCGCGAGGTCGGTGACGGCGGTGACGGCTGAGCCGGGGCCGACGAGCGCGCCGCCGAGCACCGCCAACGGCGCTGCCGTCGCGACCGCCGCCGCCACGGCGGCGAGGGCGATGACGCCGCGCCGTTCCCAGTCGGGCCCGTAGGCCGCGACGGCGGCGGCCTCCAGTTCGCTGAGGAAGGCGTGCGCGTCCCAGAACCGGTCCGCCGGGTTTTTGGCCATGCCGCGCTGGACGAGCGGACGCAGCGGCTCGGGCACCCGCTCCAGCGGTATGGGCGCGCCGGAGTGTGCCGCCCGCAGCGCCTCCAGGGTCGGCGCCTCAAATGGCTTGGCGCCGCTGACGCACTCCATGAACACGCAGGTGGCGGCATAGAGGTCGGTGGCGGGGGATGCGGCGGCGCCCGCCCACTGCTCGGGGGCCATGTACGTGGGAGTGCCGGCGGCCCCGCCCTGCCCGGTGAGCACAGCGACACCGAAGTCGATCAGCTTGCTCAGCCCGTCATCCTGGACGAGGACGTTCGCGGGCTTGTAGTCCCGGTGCACGACCCCGGCCGCATGCGCTGCCGCCAAGCCGAGCAGCGACCCCTTGAGCGTCGTCAGAGCCGCCTCCGGGGTGAGCGGTTCCGCCCGAGCGTCGAGGAGGCGGCGCAGCGAGCGGCCGTGCACGGCCTCCAGGACGATCGCGGCGCCCCAGGGCGACTCCTGGTAGTGCAGGAGCCGGGCGACGTGCGGGTCGGTCACCCGCTTCAGTAACTCGGCCTCGCCGCGAAAGGTGGCGCGCGCGGCGGCCTCGCTCAGCAGTTCGGGGGCCAGGTACTTGATCGCGACGGGCGCGCCGCCCGACTGATGGCGCGCCAGCACGACCTCGCCCTGCGCCCCCGCCCCCAACTCCCCGAGCTCGATGAACCCGGGCAGGCTCCAGCTACGCGGCATCTACTGGCCCGTGTTGGTCTGGATCTCGCTCACGGTCAGCGGGACGGGCAGCGACGTCGTCCCCCGCCCGCCGAGGTCGCCGCTCGGGGGCGTGCATCCGGCCAGCTGGCACTTCCAGGTGATGTGCCACTTGATCGTGGCCGTGATCTGGAAGAAGCCGCCCGGCTGCCCGGTCGAGGACCGCCGGTAGGTGTAGTGGCACCGCTGGCCCTTCGTGCCGTCGCACTCGAACGTCTTCTCGCCCACGTTCCACTCGACGCGTTCGGCCTTCGCGGTCGCCTGGAGCCGGGGCGCCCCGATCGGCTCGGTCTGCACGTCGTCCACGCCGTCGATCCACAGTGCGGTTCGGAGGCGGACGTAGGTCTTGCCGGTCGGCGCGATATGCACCTTGGGGACGGTCAGGTTGGCCGAGGCCATGGCCGACTCCAGCAGTTCCTGAGTGGTGGGCGGCGCGGCGGCGGGGGGTGCGGCGCCTCCGTCCACGGGGACGTATCCGACGCCCTGGTCGGGGGTGAGGCCATCGGGGTCGGGCGGGGCCACGGGGCCGCCGCCACCGCCCGCACTGCCGCCCCCGCCACCGCCCCCACCACCGCCCCCACCGGTCGTACCGCCGCCGGTGCCGGGCTGGTTACAGATCATCCCGGGTTTGCCGCCGCTCTGGTGACAGGGAGCTGCATCGGCGGGGAGGGTGGTGAGGAGGGGGACGGTCACGGCAGCCGTGGCGAGGGCCGTGGTGAGGGCCCGGCGGCGTGCGGGGGAGTGGGGAGGCATCCTGTGTCCTTTGCTGAGGGCCGTCAGCATGGGCGGTCCTGGACGATGTCGGCGACCTTCCAGGTGCCGGAGTCGTATTGGACGGTGGAGCGGAACAGGCGGGACCCGCCGGGGCCGCCGCTGAGGCGCTTGCCCGTCCTCGCCGAGAAGCGGTAGCCGCTGAGGGTGTGCACGCAGTCGATGACGTAGACCTTGGTGCCGTCGGTCGAGCGGGCGTAGACGCGCGGGTTGTGGGTGTTGGCGAAGCGCCAGATCTCGCCCTTGGCCTTGGTCTTCTCGACGTCGGCGGTGACCTGGCCGAGGAGCGGGTCGACGGCGACGGTGGCGAGGTCGGTGGCGTCGTTCCGCTCGTAGACGCGCTTGTAGACGGCCTGGTATTCGCGGTAGCGCATCAGCACTTGCTTGTAGAGCTGGCCGGTGGGCTGCGCGGACGGGGCGGAGGCCCCCGGCGCGGCGGGGTCGGCGCCCGTGCTGACCGAGCCCTCCGGGCGGAGGGCGCCGGACGAGGGATGGGAGGTGCCGCATCCGGCGAGGGGCAGCGCGACGGGCAGCAGCGTCGCCAGCAGCGGGGCGGCGCGGCGGAACCTCCGCGGGGAGGGACGTACCGTCCGGGCGCGCATCGTCTTCCCTGGGCATCGGCCGACAGGCGGGTCGAGTACGCGCGTAGCTTACAGAGGCGGCTCGGACGGGAAAAGGGATTCGTTGCGCCCGGATTGACCTCGACCAGACTTGAGGTTGCACGCTGGCGGTTTACGAATGGAGGACCGTCATGCGTGCTGTGTGGTTGAAGGAGTTCGGCGGGCCCGGCGTCCTGGTGCCGGGGGAGGCGCCCGACCCGGTGGCCGGGAACGGGCAGGCGCTGGTGGACGTGGAGTTCGTCAACATCACGTTCGTCGAGACGCAGTTCAGGTCGGGCGGGCCGTCCCCGTTCACGGCCGAGCTGCCGATCATCCCGGGGAACGGGGTCGGGGGCGTGGTCGTGGAGGTCGGTGCGGGGGTCGATCCGGCGCTGGTGGGGCGGCGGGTCGTCAGCTCGACCGGCGGGTCCGGCGGCTACGCCGAGCGCGCGGCGGTGGACGCGGCGGGCCTGTTCGAGGTGCCGGACGGCCTCGCGCTCGACGAGGCGGTCGCGCTGCTCGCCGACGGGCGGACGGCGACGATGATGCTGCGGGCGACGGCGCCGCATCCGGGGGAGCGGGTGCTGGTCGAGGCGGCGGCGGGCGGTGTCGGGACGCTGCTGGTCCAGTTGGCGAAGGCGGCGGGCGCGACGGTGGTCGCGGCGGTGGGCGGCGGTCCGAAGGCGGACGTGGCGCGCCGGGTCGGCGCCGACGAGGTCGTCGACTACCGCGAGCCCGGCTGGAGCGAGCACGCCGGCGAGGTGGACGTGGTGTTCGACGGCGTCGGCGGTGATGTGGCGCGGGAGGCGTTCACGCTGCTCAGACGCGGTGGCCGGATGGTCAGTTTCGGGCTGGCGAGCGGCGAGTGGGCCGACATCCCGCAGGACGCGGCGGACGGCCGCGGCGTCACCCTCGTCCGTCCGGTGGCGACGCCGGAGGAGATGCGCGCGTTCACGCTCGGCGCGCTCGCCGAGGCGGCGGCCGGACGGCTGCGCCCGGTGATCGGGCAGCGCTTCCCGCTGGAGGACGCGGCCGAGGCGCACGCGGCGATCGAGTCGCGCGCGAGCGTCGGCAAGACGCTGCTGGAGGTCCGGCGATGAGGCTCGGGCTGTACCTGCCCTCGTTCGGCGTCGACACGTCGGCGACGATCGCCGAGCACGCCCGGCACGCCGAGGACACCGGGTTCGAGTCGGTGTGGGTGGGCGACCACCTCCGTCCCGTCCGGCCGTTCCTGGACGCGACGCTCGTGCTCGCCGCGGCCGCCGCCGTGACCGAGCGCCTGAAGGTCGGGTTCGGGGTGATGGTGCTGCCGCTGCGCCAGACCGCGTGGGCGGCCAAGCAGATAGCGAGCCTCCAGCACCTGTCGGGCAACCGGGTGCTGCTCGGCGTCGGCAGCGGCGGGCTCGTCCACGGCGACGCGGCGTTCCGGGCCGTCGGCGTGCCGTTCGCCGAGCGCGGCGCCCGCACCGACGCGGCGCTGGAGTTGCTGCCCGGCCTCGTCGAGGGGAAGACCGTCGTCCTGGACGGCACGGAGCTCACGCTGGACCCGGGCGCGCCGATGCCGCCGGTGCTGGTCGGCGCCGGGCCCGAGCGGCGCGCGGCCCGGTTCGGCGACGAGTGGTATCCGGCGTTCTCCACTCCCGAAGAGGTCGCCGCCGGGGCCGAGCGCATCGCGGAGCTGGCCGCCGAGTACGGGCGTCCGGCGCCGAAGGTCACCGTCGGCCTGAGCTTCGGGCTCGGCGACGTCCCCGAGGCGGAGATCGACGCGCAGGTGACGTCGCTGACCGGCTACGGCATGTCCGAGGAGGCCGCGCGGGCGAGCCTGCTCACCGGGCCGCCCGAGCGCGCAGCCGAGCGGCTCGCGGCGCTGGCCGAGGCGGGCGCGCACCGCGTGATCGGGATGCCGTTCCCGTCCGCGCGCCGCCGCCAGGCCGAACTGCTCGCCGAGGCCGCCCGCATGGCCGAGGCGGGCTAGCGCGCCACCCGACCGAGGAAGGACGTGAGGGCGCGCTCGTAGGCGGCCGGGTCGGTGTTCCACGCCTCGGTGTGGTCGCCCTGCGCGGCGATGTGGGTGACCATGCCGGGCGGGGCGGCCTTGGCGAACGCGAACGCCGGACGGTTGGCGACGACCTGGTCGTCGGCGGTGGTGAACATCAGCACGGGTGTCCGGAGCCGGGGCGCGTACCGGGTCTGGTCGAGGTCGTCCAGGTCGATGCCGAACCGGTGGTGCATGATCCGTTTCGCCACGGCTGTGAGGAATCGCGGCAGATGGCGGGCGTCGCCCTGCTTGTCCAGGGTGGCGCTCCAGTCCATGACGGGCGAGTCCAGGACGACGCCGCGCACGAACGACGGGTCGGCGCGCAGGGTCTTCATCGCCATCGCGCCGCCCATCGACCACCCGTACAGGACGACGCCGGTCGCGCCGTTCGCCCGCGCATAGGCGACGGCGGACGCGACGTCCTGCCATTCGGTGGCGCCCATGTGGTTCCGGTGGTCGCCGGACCGGGGCGCGCCCACGTCGTTGCGGTAGGCGATCGACAGCATCGTCGCCCCGGTCGCATGCACCGCCTTCATCACCCGGAACGTCTCGGCCTTGTCCGCGTTCCGCCCGTGGACGGCGATGACCCACGTGCCGGAGGGGGACACCCCCGGCAGCAGCCACGCGGGCATCCCTCCGGCTTTCGATGGATACGTGACGTCCTTGAAGGACAGGCCGAGGGCGGTCTTCGGGTCGCCGTCGTAGAGCCAGTGGTCGAGGGTCGCGCGGGCGCCCTTCACCGGCGTCCCCTTCAGCACGGACGCCACGCGCCGCACGACCGTCCCCCGGTCGCCCCCGACGACCGGGCCGAGCAGCGCGCGCCCGTCCTCCCAGACCAGCGCCCACGTGCCGGGACGCTCGGTGTCGGGGTCCCGGGGGAGCGTCACCGTGCCGTTCCCCACGTCCTCGATCCTGAGGGGGTACTCGGCGCTGTGGTCGACCTGCGTCGCCACGCCCGCGAAGTACCAGCCGACACCGCCGACCGTCACGCAGACGAGGAGGACGACGCCGATGAGCGCGGCCACCATCCGCCGGACGCGGCGGCGGCGCGGCGGGCGTGGCGGTTCGGGGGTCGCGGGCGCCGGGGACTCGGGCGCGTGGGTCGTCACCATGGAACGGTAGCCCACACCCGCCGGGCGAGGTCAGAACGTTCCGCCGGGCCGTGGAAGGCTCGGTACCCTTCCGGGCAGTCGCCGCACGAGGGGGGCAGGGATGGCCGGGCCGAACGAGCGGATCGCGGAGATCGAGGGACGGATCGTCCAAGGCGTCCGGTGGGCGGCGCCGCCCGGGTGGCGCCGCGCCGACCTGCGCTGCAAGGCCACCGTCGCGGCGGCCGACACGACGCTCACCGTCCTCACCGCCGACGGGACGGCCGAGGAGGTCGCGCCGGTCCCGGCCGAGGTGACCGACCTGCT
Organism: Actinomadura terrae; assembly: GCF_022751215.1. Lineage (GTDB taxonomy): Bacteria > Actinomycetota > Actinomycetes > Streptosporangiales > Streptosporangiaceae > Spirillospora > Spirillospora terrae. Next base: position 611,993 of record NZ_JAICDG010000001.1, read on the forward strand.
CGTGGAGCTGCGCCGCGTCCACTACCTGTCCGAGCAGGGCACGTGGTTCTCGATGTCGTTCTTCGTGGAGCCCGGTTCGGCGCGTCCCCTCTACAACTACGACTTCGATCCGGGATGGGACCCGCCCGCCCCGGTGGAGGCGTGGCGGCGCGACCAGATCGTGCTGCCGCGCGACGGCGCCAACCTGCCCGGCTGGCTGCGCGACCGGCTGGAGGGCCGCGAACCCGGCCCGCCGCCCGTGAAGGACCTGGGCGCGATGAACCCGATCGAGCAGATGGAGCTGCTGTCCGACGAGCTCGCCGTGCTGGTCGCCGCGCACGCGCCGCCGCTGTGGCAGAAGATCTTCGGGTACTACCAGGCCGTGGGCGGGCACGTGGAGTTCCCGCCGATGATGCTCTACCGGGCCGACCGGACGATGACGGTGTGGACGCCGCCCGCCGAGGCCGCCGCGCTGCTGGACCGCCTCCGCGCCGGGACGCACGGCTTCCAGGGCTCCACCTGGTCCCGGACCGACTTCGAGATCCTCTACGAGGACGGCGGCGTCCGCTGCCGCGCGAGCTTCACCCACGACGACGAGCCGAAGTGGAACCGCGAGCCGTCCGCCGAGGACGTCCGGCGGGAGCTGGAGCGGTTCCCGCGCGACCGCGTCCCCGAGTGGATGACACGACGCCTGGCCTCGACCCCCGCACCCGTTCCCGCGCCACCACCGGTACAGGCGACAGCGTCCGCCGCCGGCGCCGGGCTGCGCCGGGCCCGCGTCTTCGACCACGCGGGCCCCGACGGCGCCCGCCCGGCCGTGTCGCGCCCGCCCGTCCCGCCGGAGGAGGCCGAGCGCGTCGCGGACTACCTGCGGAGGGCGCCCGTGGTGACGGCCGCGCGCTCGCACGCCCCCGACCGCCTCGACCCGGCGCGCGGCGCCGCCGTCCCGCTGACCTTCCACACCGACGGGACGTGGGTGTGGTCGGGCGCGGTCGGCTACTACCTTCGCGAGCACGGGGTCCCGCCGGAGGCCGACCTCGTCGCGCACATGCGCGCGCGGGGGTTCACGGTCCCCGAGGTCGGCGACGACGTGATGGACGCCGCGATCGCCGCCGTCACCGGACGCGAGGCCCCCGACCGCGTCCGCCGCGAGCCCCCGCCGCGCGATCCCGACATGACCCGCGTCGAGCAACCCCCACCGGCGCGCGAACCCGACCGGTTCGCCGCCCTCCGCAGCCGTCTGGACGACCTGGACGCCGACCCGTCCGCATACAGAATCGGCGGAACCGCCGAAGGCGCGTGGTCGCTCCTCCGGGAGGGCGCGCGATGGACGGTGTTCCAGACGAGTGACGGTGAACCTCGCAAATCCGTCACGTTCGACGACCCCGACCAGGCCGCCGCCCACCTCCTCGGCAGCGTCCTTCTCCAAGCACGCAGGACGACGGGCGGCCCGATCGAGCCGGTGGAGGGCGAACCTCCGCTCAGCCTCCTGCGCGACCGCCACATGATGGAACTCGCGCAGGGCACGACGGTGGACCGCTACGGCGCTCCCAGCGGGAACGTCGTCTACGCCGCGCGCACGCCGTTCGAGCAGAGGTCGCTGCCGCCCGACTGGAAGGACCGCCCGTATCACGCGTACCGGTTGCAGAGGCCGGTGGGCGCGCTGACGGGAACGGCGGTTCCGTGGTTCGACCAACCCGGCGGCGGCACGGCGTATGTGTTCCGGCGCCGGATCTCCGAACTGCTCGCCGACGGCACTCTCACCGAGGTCGCCGATCCGGGATAGGGCTCAGGCGCGTCCGATGGCGGAGACCAGGTCGAGCCCCAGCAGCAGATCCAGATGGACGACCGTTTCGAGCTTCGCGCCCGGGGCGATGTCCGCGTCGGCCAGCTCGTCCAGCACCGCGAGCGCGGACGGCGCGTCCAGGTCGGCGGCCAGCGCGGCCTCGGCCTTCGCCGCATACGCGCGGTCCAGCGGACGGCCCGCGCTGCGCGCCCACCCGGCGACCGCGTCCCGCCACCCGTCCAACCGGACACCGGCGGCGCGGGCCCGCGCCGCCGACAGCTCCAGCCGCTCCCCATACGGGACGTCGAGCAGCGCGAGCCGCACGGCGAGCGGGTCGAGATCCGCGGCCGACTGCCAGTCACCCGTCTCCGCAGGTACGGAGACACAGAACCCGCCCACCACCGAACCGTCACCCGAGAGATAAACGTCGGCGTCCGCCGCGCCCTCGACCGGTTCGAACGGTTGGACGTTGAAGGCCGTCCAGTCACCAGCCGCAGCACCCGTGACCCGGACGTGCCGACCTGCCCGGCCCGCGACCCGCCTCAGCAGGTCGGCGACCACCAGCGTGCGGAGCCCGGCCCCGTCCAGCACGTGAACGCGCAGGACGCGCCCGCCCGGCAGCCCCTCGGGCCGCCCCGTCCGCCGGTCGTGCAACCGCAGCATGGTCCCAACACTAGGTCAGAGCGGCGAGTTCGACGGCGGTGGCCCGGCGGGCGCGGGCGCCGGCGCAGGTCCCGGCGCGGGTGCGGGCACGGGCCCGAGGCCGGTGGGCAGCGGCGCGCCCCCGTCCGGCTTGCGGACGGCCGCGAACCGCAGCCGCACGTAGTCGGCGACCCACCCCGACTCGCGGCGCAGCGCGGGCGCGGCCAGGTCGTTGACCCGTTCCAGCAGCGGCTCGACCAGCTCGGGCGGGACGTCGGCGAGCGCGCGGCCCGCGTAGGCGCGCACCCAGTCGGCGGCGCCGCCGGGGCCCTCGGTCATGCGGGTGGGGCGGTCGGCGTGCTCCAGCAGCCGCAGCGTGAACCCGCCCTCCTCCAGCTTCGTCGCGTACTCGGCGGGGCTCGGGAAGTACCAGGGCAGCTCGGGCTCGCCGAGCCCGAACACGCGCCACGCCGTCTGCATCGCGGCGATCAGCTCGGCGCAGTTCCCGGCGCCGCCGAGCTCCCCGACGAACCGTCCGCCGGGGCGCAGCGCCGCGTGCACCTGCCCTATGACCTGGTCGGGGTCGCGGGTCATCCAGTGCAGCGCCGCGTTCGAGGCGACCGCGTCGAACGACTCGCTGATGGTGAAGTCGTGCGCGTCGCCCAGGATGAACGACAGCCCCGGGTGCAGCGCGGTCGCCTGCGCGACCATGTCGGGGTTGCCGTCGATGCCGAGCACCTCGGCGCCCCGCTCGGCGATCTCCGCGCTGAACATCCCGGTGCCGCACCCGAGGTCGATGACCCGCTCGCCGGGCTGCGGGTCGAGCAGGTCGACCAGGGGCGCGCCGTGCGCGGAGACGTACCCGAAGGCGGAGTCGTACGTCGTCACGGCCCAATTCACTGTCATAATTTATCGGACAAAGTCGGGATTGGAGGCGGCGTTGCCGATGCCGGGCGGCACGGGCGAGGTCCGACCCGAGGGCGAGGTCCGGGTCACGGGCGCGGACGGCCCGGACGGGCTGACGCTGCGCACCGCCGGCCTGACCGCCGGGGGCCTGCCCGAACTGCGCGTCGACGGCCTGCCGCCCTACCTCGGTCAGGGCTGGGCGCGCGTCCTCGCCGCCGTCGCGGAGCGCCTCGCCGCGTCCGGGGACGTCCCCTCCGAACTGGTCATCGGCCCGGATGTCGTGATCTGTCTCACTTCCGGCGCGGACGGCACGTTGGTCCCCGGCCCGCCGCCCGGCCGCGACCTGGACGAGTGGCGCCGTGACGTCGTCCTGCGCCTTTTCCCCGAGGCACGCGTCTGAACTGTTGCTGAACCGGTGCTGACCCGGCGCTGAACCGTCCCCGGTCCGGGCCGTCCGCGGGGGCCCAAATGCCGGGTTCGGTGATCAACCAGTGGCCGCGAGAGGGCATTATGAAGGAACCGCCCCGGCGCCGCCGTGCAGGGAAACGATCATGGCGTTTCCCGGACCTTGGTGACGTGTGTTACCACTGTGGCGGAGGGTAGGAAAACCGCCCGAGGCAACGCGTTCGGGGGTGCGTGGTGCGGATCATCAAATACGGTGCACTCACCGTGGCCGGGCTTCTGCTCGCCGCGGGATGCGGCCAGACACCGGAGAAGAAGGCGCGAACCGCCGGAGAGAAGCAGGGCGGGACGGCCGCCGCGGGCAAGGCCGCCTCGGCGCCGCCGGCGCGCAAGCCCGAGTCGCCGAAGCCGCCGCCTCCGCGCGTCGTCGACTGCGTCAAGCTGAAGTGCGTCGCGCTCACGTTCGACGACGGCCCCGGCCCCTACACCGAGCGGCTACTGAACACCCTGCACGCGGCGGGCGCCCGCGCCACCTTTTTCATGCTTGGCGAGAACGTGCGCAGTCACGAGGGCACCGTGCGGCGCATGGCGCTGGAGGGACACGAGCTCGCGAACCACAGCTGGGACCACCCGAGCCTCACGTCGCTGTCGGCGGCGGGCGTCCGCTCCCAGGTGCAGCGGACGCAGGAGGCCATCGCCAAAGCGTCGGGCGGCGTCCGGCCCACGCTGCTGCGCCCGCCCTACGGCGCGACGAACACCCAGGTCGGACGGGCCGCCGCGCTCCCCGAGATCCTCTGGAGCGTCGACACCGAGGACTGGCGCTACCGCAACGTCGCCCGCGACACCCGGGTCGGCATCAACGAGCCCAAGTCGGGCGGGATCGTCCTCTACCACGACATCCACAAGCCGAGCGTCGACTCCATCCCGAAGGTGCTGGAGGGGCTGAAGCGGCGCGGGTTCACGTTCGTGACGGTGTCGGAGCTGTTCAGGAGCCAGCCGCTCAAGCCCGGCAAGACCTACACCGACCTGGCCCCGCCGAAGCCCGTGAAGGCGCCCACACCGAGCGCTCCGCCCTCGGGGGCGCCGTCGGCACCGGCCACCCCGGGATCGCCCACGCCCGGGCCTGTGAGCCCAACTCCGGGCCTTCCGCTGCCCGGCACGCCCACGGTTCCCGGCACCCCGACCGTGCCCGGCGTCCCGGGGACACCCGGTGTCCCCGGTGTTCCAGGCGTCCCGGGCACGCCCACGCCCCCGGGCAGGTAGTTCGGTACCGCCGGGTCGCCGAGCGGCGGCCCGGCGCCGCACGTCAGGGACGCCTCAGGACGGTTCTTCGCGCCGTGGCCTGCGGCGCGGCGGCGGCTGGGGCGGGACGACCTTGCCCGCGACCACGATCGCCTCGGGCACCTCGACCAGTTCCCCGGTGCGGCGGCGCACGGTGAGCAGCCCGTCCGACCACGATTCGAGGACGCCCACCACGTCGCTGTACTCTCCCGTTGGCAGGCGGCGGCGCAGCGAGACCCGCTGACCCACGTCCGCGCCACTGATGGACACCACCAGCCGCGCGGCGAAGCGGCCCGGCATGTGAGGGACCCCCGTGTCGAATCGACTGCGCTTCGGTGGCCATACTATTCACAGCGAGCTTGCGGTGAGCCGTGACGTGCGGCGGGGCCGGTAACCCGAGAGGAGTCACTGACGTGACCTACGTCATTGCGCAGCCCTGCGTGGACCTGCTCGACAAGGCATGCATCGAGGAGTGCCCGGTCGACTGCATCTACGAGGGCAAGCGCATGCTCTACATCCACCCGGACGAGTGCGTCGACTGCGGTGCGTGCGAGCCGGTTTGCCCCGTGGAGGCGATCTACTACGAGGACGACACTCCTGAGCAGTGGAAGGACTTCTACAAGGCCAACGTGGAGTTCTTCGACGACCTCGGCTCGCCCGGCGGCGCGTCCAAGATAGGCAAGATCGACAAGGACCACCCGATCGTCGCGGCGCTGCCCCCGCAGAGCCAGGACGACTGACGGGTCGCGCGCGCGGGACCATGACGCGTCACGGTCCCGGGAGCGTTCTATGCCGGTGACGTAAGACAGTTGTGCAGTAAGCCGGTTGTGCAAGGTCGGGCCGTGGCCGTCCCCGAGGGTGGCGCCACGGCCCGCGGTTTCCCTGAGGAGAGTGGATTCGTGTTCACGCTGCCGGACTTCCCGTGGGATCGGCTGGAGCCGTACAAGCGGCGGGCCGCCGAGCACCCGGGCGGCATCGTCGACCTCTCGGTGGGGACGCCCGTCGACCCGACGCCCGAGCCGGTCCGGGAGGCCCTGCGCGCGGCCGCCGACGCACCCGGCTACCCCGCCACCTACGGGACGCCCCGGCTGCGCGAGGCGGCCGCCGGCTGGCTGCGCCGCCGCGCGGGCGTGTCCGGAGCCGACCCCGCCGCGGTGCTCCCGGTGATCGGCACGAAGGAGCTGGTGGCGTGGCTGCCGACGCTCCTCGGCGCGGGGCCCGACGACCACGTCGTGTTCCCCGAGCTCGCCTACCCGACCTATGACGTGGGCGCCCGGCTCGCCGGGGCGCGGCCGGTGCGCACCGACGGCCTGCTGTCGCTCGGCCCGGTCAACCCGAAGATCGTCTGGGTGAACTCGCCGTCCAACCCGACCGGGAAGGTGCTGCCCGCCGAGCACCTGCGCAAGGTCGTGGCGTGGGCGCGCGGGCGCGGCGCCGTCGTCGTCAGCGACGAGTGCTACCTGGAATTCGGCTGGGACGAGGCGAACCCGCCCGTCTCCGTCCTGCACCCGGACGTGTCCGAGGGCTCCCACGAGGGCCTGCTGGCGATCAACTCGCTGTCCAAGCGGTCGAACATGGCGGGCTACCGCGCCGGGTTCCTCACCGGCGACCCGGCGCTGGTGCAGCGGCTGCTGGAGGTCCGCAAGCACGCCGGGATGATCGTCCCGGCGCCGGTGCAGGCGGCGATGGCGGTGGCCTTCGACGACGACGTCCACGTGGACGAGCAGCGGGCCCGCTACGCGCGCCGCCGCGCCGCGCTGCGCGACGCGTTCGAGGGGCACGGGTTCCGCGTCGACCACTCCGAGGCGTCCCTGTACCTGTGGCTCACGCGGGACGAGCCGTGCTGGGAGACCGTCGGCCACCTGGCCTCCCTCGGCGTCCTCGCCGCACCCGGCGAGTTCTACGGCCCCGCCGGTGCCCGGCACGTCCGGGTCGCCTTCACCGCCACCGACGAGCGCGTCGCCGCCGCCGTCGAGCGCCTCTGACCCGGTTCTGACTCGCGACATTTCGGGTCATCCCGTACGGAACGGACGGTGTGCCCGGGGCGTCTGAGAGCGGTATGGGCTTGACGGGTGACTATCGGTATGATCCCGCAGGTCCGTGCCGTGAGGCAGGCGAGGCGATCTGAGGCGAGAGCCGGAGGTGTCCGTGGGTGGAACCGCGATAGGGATTCTGCTGGCGCTGATCCTGGTCGCCCTGATCGCGCTGATCGTGGTGCTGCTGCTGCGCCGCCGCGCGCCCGCACCGCCCCCCGCGCCCGCGCCGCGCGACCCGTTCGCCGCCGAGGACCTGCCCGCCGGCGACCCGCGGACGCTGAAGGCCGGCGACATGGTCGAGTACCTCGGCACCCGCTACTTCGTGCGCGGCTCGCTGCGGCTCCGCGAGGGCGGCTTCACCTGGAGCGAGCACCTCCTGGACGCCGACACCCGCGAGGGCGGCAAGGTGTGGATCTCCGTCGAGGAGGACCCCGACCTCGAAGTGGTCTGGTGGACCGAGCACGACCCGGCGGGCCTGTCCCCGGGCGAGCGGACGCTCGTCGTCGACGGCGTCGAGTACCGCCGCGACGAGCACGGCACCGCCGACTACACCAGCGAGGGGACGACCGGCGTCGGCGTCCGGGGCCGCGTCGAGTACGTCGACTACGAGGGCCCGCGCGGCCGCTACCTGTCGTTCGAGCAGTACGGCGGCGGGCAGTGGGAGGCGGGGCTCGGCGAGCGCGTCCCGACCGGCGCTCTCACGATCTACCCCGGTAGCGGCTGATGCTCGCCACGCTCGACACCCCCTTCGCCGACTCGCGCGCCGACGCGCTGTCGTTCGCGCTCGGGCTGCCGCCGCTGGACGCCCTCGCCGTCCTGCCGGTGCGGCGCGCGGGCCTGACCGTGCACCTGCGCCTGCTCGGCGCGTCCCACCAGGTCATCGCCGGGCCGCTGAGCGAGACAGTCGCGTGCCTGCCGCACGGCGCCGAGCCGCTGCCGGGACGCGCCGCCACGACGCTCCCCAGCTGGGATTATGAGTTCACCGCCACGACGTCCGCGCACGGCGGCGCCCCGGAGTTCGGACGTGCCGTCGAGGCGGTGTGCGCCCGGCTGCTGGGCCGCGACGACGCGCTGACCGGGGCGTTCCCCGGCTCCCGGCACGCCGTCACGGCCCTGGCGCTGGACGCGGACGGTGAGCACGGCGAGGACGGCGAGGACGCCGAAGAGACCGGGATCGGCTGGCGCACCTGGCACGCCTACCCCCAGACGCGGGAGATCGTGATGACGCGGAGCCGGCTGGTGAGGCGGCGGTGAGCCGGAAGTACTGGGTGATCGGCGGGATCTCCGCCGCGGTGATCGCCGCGATCGTGCTGGTGGCCACGCTGCGGCACGGCGGCGGCTCCCCGCAGAAGTGGATCGCCAAGAAGTACCGGAAGACGGGCGTCGGCACCTACCACTCGCCGAAGCCGCCGCCGAGCGTCGCCGCGGAGATCAACAAGAAGCACAAGCCGATCGACCGGGTGAACGACCTCACGACGCTCGGCCCGCGGGGCGGGATCTTCTTGCGCTACCCGAAGCTCGTGGTGGGCGTCCTGCCCGACGGGACGGGCAGCCGCATCACCGTCGATACCCCCTCCAGCGGATACAGCCGCTACCACTCCCACGTCGGCGGCTACTGGGCGAGCCCCGGGACGAACGGCTGGACCAGCAGGGGAGTCGGATCGTTCCGCGGCGGCGGCCCGGGTTCGGGCAAGTGAGCGGCGTGGGGCAAGTGACCGGCGTGGGGCAACTGGGCGGCGTCAGGCGGACGAGCGGCGTCAGACAGAGGGGCAGGGCCGGGCAAGTGAGGAGCACCGAATGAACGACGTCCTGCACGAGGGCGGCGCCACGCTCGCCTACGGCGCGCTCGGCATCGCGTTGATGGCGCTCGGCTACCTCGTCGTCGAGGTGACGACGCCGGGGCGGCTCGGCCACCAGATCTGGACGGAGGGCAACCGCGGCGCCGCGCTGCTGCTCTCGGTCAAGCTGCTCGGCACCGGCGCGATCGTGACGACGGCGATCGTGACCAGCGACTCCGACCTGTCCGAGGGCCTGGTCGACACGGCCGTCTACGGGCTGCTCGGCATCGTGCTCATGATCGTCGCGTTCTACCTGCTCGACCTCATCACGCCCGGCAAGCTGGGCGCGACGCTCGTGGACGGCACGGCCGTGCACCCGGCGGGCTGGGTGGTCGCCGCCGCCGACCTCGCCGTCGCCGCGATCGTCGCCGGGGCGGTCTCCTGACCGCCCCCGACGTCGCGGAGGGAACGGGGCTGAGCGTGCCCGCGCGGGCGGCGCGGGCGCTCGTGCTGGCCGCCGTCTTCACCTGCGCGGCCTGCGGGCTGGTGTACGAGCTGGCGCTGGTCGCGCTCGGCAGCTACCTGGTCGGCAACTCGGTCACGCAGGCGTCGATCGTCCTGTCGGTGATGGTGTTCGCGATGGGCGTCGGGTCGCTGCTGGCCAAGCCGCTGCAAACCCGCCCGGTGGCGGCGTTCGCGATCATCGAGGGCGCGCTCGCGCTGGTCGGCGGCCTGTCGGTGCTGGCGCTGTACGCGGCGTTCGCGTGGCTCGACCTGTACGTCCCCGCGCTGGTCGTGGTCGCGTTCGCGGTCGGCGCGCTGATCGGCGCGGAGATCCCGCTGCTGATGACGCTGCTCCAGCGGATCCGGCGGCAGGACGCGGGCAGCGCCGTCGCCGACCTGTTCGCCGCCGACTACGTGGGCGCGCTCGTCGGCGGCCTCGCGTTCCCGTTCCTGCTGCTGCCGACGTTCGGGCACATCAAGGGCGCGCTGCTGGTCGGCGTGGTGAACGCGGTCGCCGGGATCGCCGTCGTGCTGTGGCTGTTCCGCGCCCAGCTCGGACGCGTCGCCCGCACCGCCCTCTGGGGCGGAATGGTCGCGGTGCTGGCCGCCCTGTCCGGGACGTATGCGCTGGCGGACGGATTTGAGGTGTCCGCCCGGCAGGCCCTCTACTCCGACCCGATCGCCCTCTCCGAACGGACTCCGTACCAGGAGATCGTCATCACCCGGAAGCTGACCGGCCCGTCCGACACACGTCTCTTTCTGAACGGTGACCTCCAGTTCTCCTCCGTGGACGAGTACCGGTACCACGAGTCGCTCGTCCACCCGCTGATGTCGGGGCCGCGCGGGCGCGTGCTCATCCTCGGCGGCGGCGACGGCCTCGCGCTGCGCGAGGTGCTGCGCTACCGGGACGTCCGCACCGCGACGCTGGTCGAGCTGGACCCGGAGATGATCCGGTTGGCGCGCACCTACGGCCCGATCTCGTCCCTCAACCGCCATTCTCTGGACGACCCGCGCGCGCGAATCGTCAACGCCGACGCGTTCTCCTGGCTGCGCAGCCTGGGCGAGCAGTTCGACTCCGTCATCGTCGACATGCCCGACCCCGACGACGTCTCCACCGCGAAGCTGTACTCGGTCGAGTTCTACGGCCTGGTGAAAAGGGCGCTCGCACCGGGCGGCCGCATCGTCGTCCAATCAGGCTCCCCGTATTTCGCGCCGAAGTCCTTCTGGAGCATCCAGAAGTCGATCGCCGCCGCGGGCCTGGCCACGACCCCCTATCACGTGGACGTGCCGAGCTTCGGCGACTGGGGCTTCGTCCTCGCCGCGCCCACCGCGCAGCCGCCGACGCTAGCCCTGCCGCCGGATGTCCCCGACCTGCGCTTCCTCGACCCGGACGTCCTGCGCGCCGCGACCGTCTTCCCCAAGGACCGCCGCGCCCGCGACGTGGACGTCAACACCCTCGTCCACCCCCGCCTGGTCGAATACGAGTCGCAGGAGTGGAAGAACTCCTGAGCCTCACCGGTCGGCGGAACGGCGAATCGCCTTGTCCACCGACCGCTGGAAAGACGTCACCAGCGACTGGATCAGAAGCGGCTTGAGCCGCCCCGCGAGTTCCATCAGCCTTTCGCGCTCCTCAGCCGCACGCCCGCTCTCCCTATAGGGCCGGACGACGGTCTTCTGGAACACTTCCTGCAACTCTGCCGCCAAAGCCTCCGTATGCCGTTCGACGGCCTCATGAGACGCGGCGAGCGTGTCCAGGGGCAACGGCAGAGCCGCCATCTCGACCCCGACCCCGAGCAGCGCGGGACTGATCACCCGCACCCTGCTTTCGCCGGGAGCGCGCTCGACGACGCCGAGAGCCTCCAACCGTGTGAGCGCGTCGTCGTTGAGATGCCGCCCCGCCCGCCGGTCCAGCTCGTGCCGGTCGAGTTCCTCGGGACGCTCCGGCGCCCACGGCGACAGCAGCGCCCGCTGCAACGCGAGGTCCTCGGGCGACGCGTCCGGCGGGATCTTCTTCAGGTGCCGCTCGATCGCCGCGAGCGTCAGCCCGAGCGACTGGAGTTCCCGGACGAGCTCCAGCCGCGCGAGGTGGTCGGCGCCGTACAGGCCCGTGCGTCCGCGCAGCCTGGGCGGGGGGAGCAGGCCGCGTCCCGCGTAGAAGCGCACGGTGCGGACGGTGACCCCGGCGCGCGCGGCCAGCTCGTCGACGGTCAGCTCCATCCCGCCTCCCCTCCATATGACAGTGCCAGTGTTACATTAAATTCGTATCAGGACGCGCTTACCGAGGGAGCCGACCGGATGGCACGGGAGATCTTCACCGAGGAGCACGAGGCGTTCCGCGCGATGGTCCGCGCCTTCCTCGCCAAGGAGGTGACGCCGCACCACGCCCAGTGGGAGAAGGACGGCGTCGTCTCCCGCGACGTGTGGCTCGCCGCCGGGCGCCAGGGCCTCCTCGGTATCGAGATGCCCGAGGAGCACGGGGGCGGCGGCAACACCGACTACCGCTTCTACGTCGTCCTCAACGAGGAACTGGCGAAGGCCGGGGCGCATGGCCCCGGATTCTCCGTCCACAACGACGTCAACGGCGGCTACCTGCGCCGCCTCTGCACCCCCGAGCAGCAGGCGCGCTGGCTGCCCGGCTACTGCTCCGGCGAGATCATCACCGGTATCGCGATGACCGAGCCCGCCGCCGGATCCGACCTCCAGGGCATCAGGACCACCGCGACCAGGGACGGCGACGACTACGTCCTCAACGGCTCCAAGACGTTCATCTCCAACGGTGTCCTGGCCGACCTGATCATCGTCGCGGCGAAGACCGACCCGTCCGCCGGGGCGAAGGGCGTGAGCCTCCTGGTGGTGGAACGCGGCATGGACGGCTTCCAACGCGGCCGCAATCTCGAAAAGATCGGCCTGCACGCCCAGGACACCGCCGAACTCTTCTTCGACAACGTCCGCGTACCCGGCTCGAACCTCCTGGGCGAAGAGGGCAAGGGCTTCGTCTACCTGATGCAGAACCTCGTCCGCGAACGCCTGGCCATCGGCGTGAGCGCGCAGGCCGCCGCCGAGGAGATATTCGAGCAGACCCTCGACTACTGCAAGACCCGCGAGGCGTTCGGCCGCCCGATCGGCAGGTTCCAGCACAACCGCTTCACCCTCGCGGAGATGAAGACCGAACTCGCCGTCACCCGCGCCTTCACCGACCAGTGCATCGCCAAAGAAGGCAGAGGCGAGCTCGAAGCCGACGAGGCCGCCATGCTCAAATACTGGAACACCGAACTCTGCAAGACAGTCGTCGACCGCTGCCTGCAACTCCACGGCGGCTACGGCTACATGACCGAATACCCCGTGGCCAGGGCCTACCAGGACGTCCGCATCCAGACCATCTACGGCGGCACCACCGAGATCATGAAAGAGATCATCGGCCGCGGCCTAGGACTGTGACACCGTCGGGGCAGGTGTGGCGGTGAGCGGCTGGCTTCCCTTGCAGTCCTTGGCCTGCTGGAACGCCTGTCGGAGAGCGGCGTCACGAGCCACAAGCGACGGCAGGTCGGCCCCCCTCGGCACAGCCCTTTCGAGATATCCGGCCACTTCCTGGGGGAGATAGGCCGTGAGCAGATCGGACGGCGAAGCGCTCTTCGCCTCCCTCTCAGCCCGGCGGGTCTTGCCGAGCGCGTCCTTCAACGCCGTGACATAAGCCGCCACGACCTGGTCCCCGCCATTGACAGGCGCCCGACCAAGCCTCTCGAACTTGGCCACGCTGTCCTCGATGTCCTTACGCGCCACACCGATCATCTGCGCGATCTGCTGCGCCGTCGGCTTGCGCGGGACGAGGCTGAGCGCCGCGACCCGCATCGCGCTCGTCTGCGTCCTGAGATCGAAATCCAGGGCGCACACCTTTCCACCCACGTGACCATCGCCGCACTCGGCGCCGCCGCACTGCTCCGAACAGGCGCACTGCCCTTACCGGCCGTGCCCCCGCCATCATCCGAGGAGCACCCGACAACCAGCACGACCGACGCCGCGGCGCCACACACCATTCGTCCGACCGATGCCATGCCGCCTCCCTCACCGGCCTCCTGGGCGGCTCAGCGTAGGCAGGGGACCGGCGAGAGGGGTCCCGGAACCGGCGACGGAAGATCAGCCGCGGGGCGGAAGCTCCTGGACGTTCCACCCGTTGCCGTCGGGGTCCTTGAAGAAGACGAAACGGCCCCAGGGGAACTCGTGGACGTCGCTGACCTCGACTCCCCGTCCCGCCAGCTCCGCCCGCGCGGCGTCGGCATCGGCGACGACGAGCTGAAGGCCCTGGACGGAGCCCGGCGCCATGCCGTCCTCCAGCCCCGTGCCGATCGCGATCGAGCACGCCGACCCGGGCGGCGTGAGCTGCACGAACCGGATCTGCTCGTTCACCTGGTGGTCGTGATCGGCCTTGAACCCGACCTTCTCGACGTAGAACGCCTTCGCGCGATCCACATCGGAAACGGGCACCGTCACCAACTCAAGCCTGAAATCCATACGTCCCCCCTGCTCAGCGCGTGATGACCCTCGCCCGAGTCTCCCACCGCCGACCACCCCACCGCCCATCGCCCCCGCTCGGGGCCGGGGTCAGGACCCGAGCTGGCGCAGGACGTCGACCACCACACCCGCGATCGTGCCGCCGGTCGCCGTGACCGCCACCGGCTCGCCTCCCCGCCGGACGAACTCCGCCAGCCAGGCGAACCTGCTCCGCTGGCGCGCGACCTCGGCGCGCAGGCGCGGCATGTCGGTCGGGTCACCGCTCGCGTCCACGAGCCCCGCGTCCCGCAGCAGCGTGATCAGTTCGGCCAGGTCCCGGGCCGCGTCGTTGCGCGCGTGCTCGGAATAGACAATCTTGCCCTGCTTGTCGCCCGCCCCCGACTGGTTGATCTGGTCTCCGCCGACAAAGTTGAAGTCACCCATTAAGCACCTTTCCCCACTTGTTACCCCCGCCCGACTGGTTGATCTGGTCTCCACCGACCATGTTCAGGTGGCCGATATTCCATGACAGGACGTGCGCGGGCGGATTCTCGATCGAGTTCACGATGAACCGGTGCAGTTCGACGACCGGTTCGCGGCGCCTGCCGGAGATGATGGCGATCGGAACCCCCGTCGTCTCCAGCACCAGCGCCCACCGCGTCCGCCTCATGGCGATGCGGATCGCCTGGTAGAGGAACCGGAGGGCGAGCACGGCCCCGGCCAGGCCGAGGAAGAGCACCCATCGCTCCCTAGAACCGGACGCCGTGGATTCGGACGCCGCAGAGTTCGTCCACACCGCCGCCGCGACCACCGCGGCGACAGCCAGGATCATCTTCCAGAGGACGGCTGAAAGAGGCCCATATCCGAGATCCGGCTTCCAGTCCAGAACCTGGACCCGCGCGACATTCCTCAGTTGGTAGACCTGGTAATCGGGACCTATGGACAGGGTGTGCCGGTGGACCTCGATGACTTTGGGGTCGGGCTTCTTCGCCATAGGACGCCCCCGTCCGCTGAAGGACTGATGCCGGTGGCAGCGTAACCACCCCCGGCCTCAGGCGGCCCCGTGCTTTCCCGGAAAGCCGACCGATGGCCGGATCCGGAAACCACTCCGAAGATCTGTAATGGTCATCATTTCAAAGGCGCGGTGATCCTCAACCCGTCGGATCCGCTCCGTGGACCGCCGCACGATTGGGAACTCCGTCCGCCAAGTGTTCGATGGTATGAACGACGAGAGCTAATGGCGTGCCGCTCTTCCACGGGACGCAGGGGCGTCACCCGATGCCGTCCGACATAGCCGATGTCAGGGCCGATCACTCCGACGACCAGCGTGAACAACAGGGCCGCCACGAGCGTGACGCCGGTGATGACGCAGAAGAGGATCACAAACCCTCCTCGATCCTGCGCTGGTCGGCAAGGGCCTCCTCGAACTCCTCGCAGGTGCATTTCATGATCGTGGTGTGCAGGCCGTAGAACAGCTCCCGCTGTGTCAGCGGACGGCCGAGCCGCGTCGCCATGAAGCAGTCCATCGCCGGAATCCGGCGAATGTGCCACGTGGGGTACTCCAACTGGAGGCGCAGGTCTTCTTGATCGTCCATGGACGGGATTCCCTGTGAGGTCGGTGTCCGGCATTTCGCGGACGAGCCTCCCAGCGTCTGGTTACCCTGAGCTACGAACCGCTCACCCCCCACCGAGCACCCGAGCAGACGGCCCGACACCCGGGAGACACCCGATGCCACCCCCACGCGACACCAACCCCTCCGCCTACCAGGAAGTGTTCGTGAACGAGTTGCGGGCCCGGCGTGACATAGCGGGCCTGTCTCGCAACAAGGTCGCGGCGGCGCTTGGGTGCACTCCGCAGTGGCTGGCCAAGGTGGAGACGTTCGAGAAGGCCCCGTCCGAGGGCCTCGCCGACGACCTCGACACCTACTTCCAGACAGGCGGTATGTTCCGCCGCCTGTGGGAGAAGCACCAGGAGGCCCGCAAGCACGGCCTGATCCCCAGCGGCTTCCGTCCACTGGCTGAGATGGAGCCTGAGGTCACGCAGTTCAGCATGTTCGCGCCACTCCTGGTCCCCGGTCTATTTCAGACGGAGGAGAACGCTCGGTTGGTCTTTCTGGCAGAGCAGCGTGCAGACAAGGCGGAGCAACTCCTGGCTGTTCGGATGGAGCGGCAGTCGCTTCTGGCGAAGGCTGATCCTCCTCTGGTGTTCCTTCTCATCCGGGAGGCAGTCATCAGAGATCTTCACCCGGAGATTCGGGAAGGCCAGTGCAAGCGTCTGCTCGACCTGGCCGCCGAACAGAATGTCTCAATTCAGGTGATTCCCTCGAAGGCCCGCGTGTTCCAAGGTAGCGGCTTTCAAGTACTTTCGTTCAACGACAGTGCGGATGTCGTGTACGTCGATGGTGCAGGGGGCAACGGACAAATGGTCACGGATCTCGCGGAGGTGCGAAGACTCACCATACTCTTCAATATGATCAGGTCCGCCGCGTTGGCGGCGGAAGAGTCCGGAGAGCTGATCCGTACGATCATGGAGAGCACGTGAGTACCTGGGTTCCGACATCCGTGCACTGGCGCAAGAGCTCCCGAAGCGACTCCTCGGGAGGCGACTGCGTGGAGGTAGCCGAGTGGCGCAAGAGCAGCAGGAGCGGTTCGGAGGGGGGCAACTGCGTCGAGGTGGCCACGGACGAGGCCGTCATCGCCCTGCGGGACTCAAAGGACCCGCAGGGGCCCAGGCTGGAGCTCCGGCGGCGGGCCTTCGGGGTGCTGCTGGGTGAGATTCGCGCCGGGCGGTACGACCGGTAGGCAAGGCTCAGGGACGGACGAGGGCCCCACGGCGGGACACGGCCGTGGGGCTCGCCTTACCTCGTGTAGATCGCGTCGCCGGTGCCACGGCACGATGTGCGGGTCGCGGAGAGCGGGACGGGTTTGCTGGCCTCGCTGCGAGACCTCGACGACCCGCAGTGGCTTGAGCGACCGGCGCGCACGTACAGCGGCCAGGGTGCCGCATGGGTGTCGTGTGAGAGGTGGGATGATCTGGTAGATCCTCATTATGGATGCGTGAAATCTGATTTGAGGTCGGCTCGCTTGGTGTTTTCCCAGGGGATTGACTCGCTGAATTATGCGGGATATAAAGCCTAGGAAAGCAACCACGAGGCGAGAGGCTCGTATCATGGCACTCAAGTTGATCGGTGGGTCTGGTTGCGGCAACGGCCCGTGTCCCGCGGTGTATGAGACAGAGAACAAGACGATTGTCGTGCAGGGCTTCGTCGTCGACTCGGACAAGGTGGGTCTTTCTCTGCCGCCTGGTGAGAGCGCAGTGGAGATTCCTCGTTACATACTGGAGCGGGCGCTCGCGGCCGAGTGATCGGAGAGGTTGGCCTACACTCGTTCGTCCAGCTCAGGAGATCTCCCATTATTCTGAACGCGGAGCAGGTCGGGCGGTTCTTTCAGGAATTCAAGTCGTCGGCGACCTGCATTGAGACCCTCGCCGTCTACTCCCTCCAAGAAGAACTCGCAAACTTTGACCTGTATCTTTCTGGCTCTCCGCTGCCGCCCGAGCGGAACGAGGAGTGGGCGCGCAACGTCCGTGACAGCGTCGCCGGCGGCAAGTACATAGGGCGCGTGCATATCATCGAGCACACGCTCACGCCGTATCTCCAGTTCGAGATCGACTGGTATTATGCGGTCAACCGTGCGGCCGGTGAGGACATTCGTTTCATCTTCCGCGAGGACGTTCCGGACGTCGTCTACACCGATACGTGGCTGTTCGACGACGAGCTCGTCGTCGACTTCAGTTATGACGACGCGGGAAAGCTGCTGTACGTCAATCAGAACGACCACCCGGAGCGGTTGGAGCAGGCGAGGACGGCCTGGCGGGAGTTCTCTGACCGGTCGTTCCCGCTCGCCGAACTCCTGTCCATGATCCGCGGTAGCGACCTGGAGGTGCCGCGCCGCTGACCGGCGCCTCATAGCTGGAGGTGAGTGAATGCGCGCGGACGGGACGCGCCTCAGCACCGAGTTTGTGATCAACGACCAGGGGGCCGGCTACCCCCGCCGCACGGTCGAGACTTCGGCGAGCCAGGAAGAGCTCGACACCCTCGTCCGATCGGGTTACCTGGTCCTCAGGGGCCTGCTGGACGGCGCGATCTCGGACGTCCTCGCGCAGGCCGTGCTTCGGCTGGCGGAGGCCGAGGCCGACCGTCCCGAGGCCGAGAGCCTGCCGGGCGACAGCATCTACCTGCGGGCGCTGCTCGACAAGGACGCGGTTTTCCACCCGCTGCTCCGGCTCGAACCGCCGCTGTCGATCGCGCGGACGCTACTCGGCCCGCAGGTGTGGGTCGATCTGGAGGCCCGGCTCAACCACGCGGGCCGTCCGGGCGTCGCGGTGCCGTGGCATGCGCACCTGCCGGTGATTCCCGATCCCCTTCCAGTTCTCTTCAGCTACCCGCACCAGATTCACTGCCTCGTCTATCTGGACCGGATAACAGAGAAGGAAGGGGCTCTCTGTCTCCTTCCGGGCTCGCATCTAGGGCGTGATCCGCGGTTTCCGCTCGGTGACCAGAACGACCGTCCAGACCAGGTCGAGTTGTTCTTCGAGCCGGGCGACGCGGTGCTCATCCACGCCAATCTCTGGCACCGGACGGTCCCGTCCAGCGCCGACGCCGGATATCGGCGGCTGCTGCTTCTCGGCTACGTCCCGTCCTGGGTGCGGTCGGATATCAGCCGTGGAGTGGTCGCGGAGCGGCCCCTGAAGGCGGAACTCGCGCGGGACGCGGACGCCGAGACCAGGGAGCTTCTCGGCGAGTTCGAGTGGTGACCTTCACCTCTCGCTGAGGGCGGTCCGCAGCGCCACGGATCTGGGGTCGTCGTAGTCGTCGAGTATTGCGGCCGCTGTACGCCGGTGCCGGATTGCCTCGTCCCGGTTGTCGGTGGCCTGAAGCGCGTCGGCGAGGTAGGTAAGGCTCCGAGCGTGCTTCCATCGATCGTCCGCCTGGCGGTGCACGGCGGCGGCGCGGCGGTGGAAGTCGGCGGCTTCAGCGGCCCGGGCGAGTGCGCTGTAGGCGCGTCCGGTGACGTCCAGGGCCATGGCCTCGCGGCTCGGTTCGCCCTCCTGGCGGAAGATCACGGCGGCGTGCCGGGTGGTGACGAGCGCCTCTTCGGGCCTGCCGTCCGCCAGCTCGGCCTTGCCGAGATACAGCAGCGCCGTGCCCTCCCACAGCGGGGTCTCCATCTCCTGGACGATCGCCACCGCCTCCGCTGCCGTCGCGACGGCCCTCGCCGTCTCGCCGTGCCTGCGCTCCAAGAGGCTGAACGCGGTGAGGACGGTGGATTCGTAGAGCCGGTCGTCCAACTCGCGGAAAGTGGCGAGCGAGTCGGTGAGAAGGTCGCGCGCGTCGTCGGGGCGTCCGAGCTGGAGAAGGGTGTAGCCGAGGCTGAACTGGATGGTGGCCGTCCAGTACGGGTCGTCGAGGTCGCGGACGGTCGAAAATGCCTCCTCCAGGTCGGCGCGTGCCCGCTCCAGCCGGTGCGCGAACAGGTTGACCCAGCCGAGCCCGTTCAGTGCCTTGACGGTGCTGAGCCGGTCATTGAGTTCGCGGTGAATCGCGATCGCCGCGCGCAGATGCTCATCGGCCTCGTCGAGCCGCGACGTCATCCGGCAGAGTCGGCCGAGACTTTCACGCAGAGCGGCCACAGCTTCACGCTGGCCGAGGGTTCGCGCCACTTCCAGCCCCGCCAGTGACGTGACCTGCCAATCCTGAAAATGGTTGTAGCTCGCATAGAGCCGTTCCAGGACGAGCGCGAGCCGCCAGGCGAGTTCCGGGTGCTCGCTCGCAACGGCGGCCCGAACCGCGCCGACGAGGTTCGCCTTCTCCTCGGCATACCACTGCGCGGCCTGCGCACGGTCGGCGAAACGGAAGGGCGGGACGCCTGGCGAGCGTTCGAGGGTGAGCAGAAGCGTCGTGTCATGAGCGAGGGAAAGGACGCATTGGTAGGCGCAGTGCAGGTACCAGGTGCATATCCGTTCGACCGCGTCCAGTTGATCTTCCATGAGACGAGACCCCTTCGATGCCGGAGTTCGGGATTTCGTGGACGAGTCTCGCAAGATGTGATTACCCTGAGCTACGAACCGCTCACACCCATCGAGCACCCGAGCAGGCGGCCCGACACCCGGGAGACACCCGATGCCACCCCCACGCGACACCAACCCCTCTACCTACCAGGAAGTGTTCGTGACCGAGTTGCGAGCCCGACGTGACATGGCGGGCCTGTCTCGCAACAAGGTCGCGGCGGCGCTCGGGTGCACTCCGCAGTGGCTCGCCAAGGTGGAGACGTTCGAGAAGGCCCCGTCCGAGGGTCTCGCCGACGACCTCGACACCTATTTCCAGACGGGCGGCCTGTTCCGCCGCCTGTGGGAGAAGCACGTGGAGGCCCGCAAGCACGGTCTGATTCCCAGCGGCTTCCGGCCCTTGATCGAAGCCGAGAAAGAGGCGGCAGAAGTCAGCATCTATGAACCCGTGCTCGTCCCTGGCCTGTTCCAGACTGAGGAGTGCGCGCGGCTCGTGTTCAGCACAGGCCTGCGCGCGGATAAGATCGACGAGCTGGTAGCGATTCGGATGGAGCGGCAGTCGATACTGGCCGACCCGAAGTTCCTCGTGTTCCTGTTGATCGGGGAAGCCGTCATACGCGACATCTTGCCGGTGGTTCGTTCCGAGCAGTGCAAGAAATTCTTGGATCTAGCACAGCAACCTAACATCTGCCTCCAAGTGATCCCCGCAGGTGCGCCCGTCTTCCATCCGACTGGATTTCAGATCCTTGGCTTCGAGGGGGCGCCGGATGTCGCATACGTGGAGGGCACGGGTGGGAACGGTCAGATGCTCGGCGATGTGGCGGCTGTCCGGAACCTTGCCGTACTGTTCAGCGTGATCAGAGGCCAGGCCTTGTCGGTGACGGAATCGACCGCACTGATACGGAGCATCATGGAGGACACGTGAATCCCCTCGAACTGTCGTCCGTAAGCTGGCGCAAGAGCTCTCGCAGTGACTCAGAAGGAGGCAACTGCGTTGAACTTGCCGCTTGGCAGAAGAGTGCTCGAAGTGACGCCTCGGGTGGAGATTGCGTCGAGGTGGCCATGGGGGCCGTCATCGCCCTGCGGGACTCGAAGGATCCGGACGGGCCTCGGCTGGAGCTCGGGCGTCGGGCCTTCGGGGTGTTGATAGGGGAGATCCGCGCCGGACGGTACGACCGGTAGGCGGAGTCAGGAGAGGGTCGGAGCCTCAAGGTCTTGGTGAACGGGGGGTAGGCCGCCTTGGCGCTGAATTTTTGAACGTGTTCAAAGGTTCGGTTAGGCTTCTTGGTGGATGCCGGGAGGTGGGCTGTGAAGGTTGTGGTGCCTGGGGGGACTGGGCAGGTGGGCTCGATTTTGAAGCGGGGGCTTGGGGCTGCTGGGCATGAGGTCGTGGTGCTTACGCGGCGTCCTGTGCGTGAGGGTGAGGTGCGGTGGGACGGGGAGACGTTGGGCGGGTGGGCCCGGGAGGTCGACGGGGCCGATGTCGTCGTGAATCTGGCTGGGCGGAGCGTGAGCTGCCGTTATTCGCCAATCACCCTGCAAGAGATGATGGATTCGCGGGTCCGGTCCACGCGGGTGGTGGGGGAGGCGATCGCGGCGGCGGTGCGGCCTCCCCGGGTCTGGTTGCAGATGAGCACCGCCACCATCTACGCCCACCGCTTCGACGCCCCCAACGACGAGGGGACCGGCGTGATCGGGGGTGGGGAGCCCGGCGTCCCGCGGTACTGGGGCTACAGCGTCGAGATCGCGAAGGCGTGGGAGCGGGAGCAGGAGCTGGCCGACACGCCGTCCACCCGCAAGGTCGCGCTGCGCTCGGCCATGGTGATGAGCCCCGATCGCGGCGGTGTCTTCGACGTCCTGCTGTGGCTCGCGCGGCTCGGGCTCGGTGGGCCGGTCGCGGGTGGGAAGCAGTACGTGTCGTGGATTCATGATCGTGATTTCGTCCGCGCCGTCGAGTTTTTGATCGGGCGGGACGATCTTGAGGGGCCGGTGAACCTCGCCGCTCCCGGGCCGCTGCCGCAGCGCGCGTTCATGCGCGCGCTGCGGGGCGCGTGGGGCGTCCCGCTGGGCCTTCCCGCGACGAGGGGCATGGCGGAGATCGGGGCGCTGGCGCTGCGTTCGGACACGGAGTTGCTGCTGAAGAGCCGCCGCGTCGTCCCGGGCCGTCTGGTCGAGGCGGGTTTTGCCTTCGAGCACCCCCGGTGGCCGGAGGCGGCGGACGACCTCGTGCGGCGCGTGCGGGCCCGCCGGTCACGGGTCCACGCGGGTTAGTTTCTCGGGGTTGGCGACCGCGTAGATGCCGGCGATCTTGTCGCCTTCGGGGCTCAGGTCGAGGACCATGACGGCGAAGGGGGCGTCGTGCTCGAAGAGGACGGCGGACGGGTCGCCGTTGACGGTGCGGTAGCGGATCTCCAGGTCGCCGGGGGCCTTGACGGAGGTGCCGGTGATGATGCGGGCGACGCGTTCGCGGCCGGTCATCGGGCGTAGGGCGGCGGACTTGGCCTTGCCGCCGCCGTCGGTCCACAGGGTGACGTCGGGGGCGAGGAGCTTGAGGAGGGCCTCCATGTCGCCGCCGAGGGCGGCGTGCAGGAACTGCTCGGTGACGCGGCGCTGGACGCCGGGGTCGGCCTGGTAGCGGGGGCGGCGGGCGTGGACGTGTTCGCGGGCGCGGTGGGCGAGCTGGCGGATCGCGGACGGGCTGCGGTCGAGGATGCCCGCGATCTCGGTGTGGGCGTAGCCGAAGACCTCGTGCAGGACGAAGACGGCGCGCTCCAGGGGGGTCAGGGTCTCCAGGACGACCAGCAGGGCCATCGAGACGGCCTCGGTGCGCTCGGCGGTCTCCTCGGCGCCCGGCTCGGCGACGAGGGGTTCGGGGAGCCAGGGGCCGACGTAGGTCTCGCGGCGGCGGCTGATGGCCGACTGGCGGGCGAGGGCGGTGTTGACGGCGATCCGGACGAGGTAGGCGCGCGGGTTCTCGACCTCGGGGCGGTCGCGGGCCGTCCATGCGAGCCAGGCGTCCTGGAGGACGTCCTCGGTGTCGGCGACGCTGCCGAGCAGGTTGTAGACGACCGAGAACAGCAGTTCGCGGTGGTCGGCGAACACCTCTGTCGCGGTGGCTTCCATGGGCGTCGACCTCCTGTGCGTTGTCCCCCTTCTGAGGGGCCGGGGGCCCGGGAGTGTGACATGGGACGGGGTTGTGTGACCTGAAACTCATTCTGCGGGGCGCTGTCACATGTGCGGCGTCCGGACCCTCATAGGTGCGAAACGGCACGACGAGGGGGTCTGAATGAGCGATATCGACGTCACGTTCATGTACGCCGTCCACGACGCGTTCCAGCGCGATCTCGAACGGCTCGCCGCGATGGCCGAGGGCGGGGACGCCTCCAGCCCGGCGGTCAGGGCCGGGTGGGAGCGGTTCAAGACGTTCCTGCACGTCCATCACACGGCGGAGGACACGCATCTGTGGCCCGTCCTGCGGGCGAAGGGGGCGGATCGGGGCGTACTAACCCGGATGGAGGACGAGCACGCCGGTCTCGACACGCTGCTCGACGCCGTCGGCGGCGCGGTCGCGGCCGGGTCGGCGGAACAGCTCGCCGATGCGGCGCGGCTGCTGGCCGACGAGCTCGGCGACCACTGCGAGCACGAGGAGCAGGACGCGCTGCCGCTGGTCAAGGAACTGCTCACGGTGCAGGAGTGGAAGGCGTTCGGCGCCGAGCAGCGCCACCAGATCGGGAGCGCCGCCATGTTCTTCCCCTGGCTGCTGGACGGCGCGGACCCGGGCATGCGCCGCAAGGTCTTCGGCGCCGTGCCGCCGCCCGTGCGCGTCCTGCACCGGTTCGTGTGGAGCCCCCGTTACCGCCGCGCGCCGCGCTGGCACGCGCCCGTAAGCGCCTGATCGGAGAATCACCAATGGCAGAACCGTCCTTCCTCGCGACCGGGCGCGGCAAGCTCACGCTGACGCTGCTGTGCGCGATCGCGTTCCTCGACTTCATCGACGCCTCGATCGTCAACGTGGCGCTGCCCGCGATTCGCAGCGACCTGGACTTCAGCGTCCAGGACCTGCAATGGGTGCCCTCGGGGTACCTGCTGACCTACGGCGGGTTCATGCTGCTCGGCGGGCGGCTCGCCGACCTGCTCGGACGCCGCAGGATCGTGCTCACCGGGACCGTGGTGTTCTCGCTGTCGTCGGTGTCCGGCGGGTTCGCGCAGGACCCGGGAATGCTGATCGGGTCGCGGCTCGCGCAGGGCGTCGGCGCCGCGCTGATGCTGCCCGGGACGCTGTCGATCCTCACGACGATGTTCAAGGAGGGCAAGGACCGCAACACGGCGCTCGGCGTGTGGGGCGGCGTCGCGGGCGGCGCGTCGGCGGCGGGCGTGCTGCTCGGCGGGCTGCTGACCGACGGGCCCGGCTGGCGCTGGGTGATGCTCGTCAACGTGCCCGTCTGCGTGGTGGTGGTCGCCGGGCTGCTCCTGCTCGTGGAGGGCGACCGGCGGACGGCGCGGCTCGCGAACTTCGACTTCCTCGGCACCGTCCTGGTGACGGGCGCGATGCTGCTGCTGGTGTTCACGCTGGTCAAGGCGCCCGATGTCGGGTGGGGCGAGACGCGCACCATCGGCGGGCTCGGTGGGACGGCGGTGATGCTGCTGGCGTTCCTGTTCAACGAGCACCGGGGCAGCAACCCGCTGCTGCCGCTGTCGATCTTCCGGATCCGGGGGCTCGGCGCCGCCGACGTCGCGATGCTGGTCGCCGTGGCGGGCATCGCGTCGATGTTCTTCTACCTCAGCCTCTACATGGAGAACGTGCTCGAGTACTCGCCGCTGAAGACCGGCTCGGCGTACCTGCCGCTGTGCGCGGGGGTGGCGGTCTCCGCCGGGGCGGCGTCGCAGCTGATCCCGAAGATCGGGTCCCGGGCGCTGATCATCGCAGGGATGCTGATCTCCGGCGCGGGCGTCTACCTGCTGTCGCGCATTCCGGTGGACGGGTCGTACGTCCAGGACCTGCTGCCCGGCCTGCTGATCGCCTCGATCGGACTCGGCCTGGTGTTCGTGGGGCTCACCACGGCCGCCAACGCCAACGTCCCGCCGGACCGGGCGGGCCTCGCCGCCGCGCTGATCAACGCCTCGCAGCAGATCGGCGGGGCGATCGGCCTGGCGATCTTCTCCGCGGTCGCCACCGGTCGGACGAACGACCTGCTCGCCGACCACCGCCCGCCCGCGGAGGCGCTGACCGGCGGCTTCTCCCGGGCGCTGCTGACCAGCAGCATCTTCCTGTTCGCCGCCGCGCTCGTCGGGCTGCGCGCCGCCAACTCGCGCGGCGAGGCGCAGGACGCCCCGGTCACCGCCGCCGTGCCCGAGGCGGTCCCCAGCAAGTGAGCGGACGCGGGGCGCCCCCGGCGATCACTGGATGATGACGTGGTCGGTGGGGGCGTCCTCGTCCTTCGTCCAGCCGTCGTGGCCCGCGTCCGACTTCCAGTGCTTGCCCCCGTACCGGACCTCGGCGAGGCCGTAGATCTGCGCGTGCGTCACGCTCCAAGCGGCGACGGCCCAGCCCGCGCGGGCGTTGGTCACGCGGACCGCGTCCCACGCGGGGGCCGTGCCCTTCGGGGCGTCCACCTGGAGGCGTCCGCCGAACGCGCGGCGCATCTCGCGGATCGCCTCCGCCCGGCGCGGCGAGGTCTTCTTGTCGGGCGGGTACCAGCAGCGCGCCGAGCCGGGCTCGCGGCCGGTGAACACGCGGGCGAGCAGCTTGCCGTCGGGCTCGTGCTGCGCGTAGGCGCGGCCGTCGGCGCTGCGCTGCACCCGCTGCGCGGAGTCGTGCAGGTCGCGGTCGAGGTAGTCCTTGACCTTCACGAGGGCGTCGAAGAACTTGCTCGTCGCCTGGACGGGGTCGCGGAGCTGCGCCGGCTTGCCCCAGCCCTGGGACGGGCGCTGCTGGAACATGCCGACCGAATCACGGTCTCCGCCCGGCAGGTTGCGGATATGCGACTCCTGGATCGCGGTCGCGTAGGCGATCACCGTGGCGCGCTCGGGGAGCTGCTTGCGGAAGGCCACGGCGGCGATCGTGGCGGCGTTGGCGGCCTGGTCGAGGTCCAGCGGCATCTTGCCCGCGGCGGCGCGCACCTCGCAGCCGGATCCGTGCAGGTAGGGCCGGGCGCGCTGGAAAACCGCGTAGCCGCCGACGACCACGGCGACCACGGCGATCGCGGAGATCACCGTCCACCGCCACGGGGGGCCGCCCCCGCGGGTCCGCCCCTCCGTGGGACGCGCCTTCAACCTCGCCCAAACTGCCACGCGACGACGGTACCGGGAGATGGGCGGCAGTAAGCTCAAGGGCCATGACCGAAACGTTCACCAGCCCGATCTCCGGCGTCATCGACGAGCTGTGGGAGCGGCGCGCCGACCTCTCGCCGGACGACGCCGACGCGCGCGCGGCCATCGTGGCCGCCGTCGACCAGATCGACCTCGGCGAGGCCCGCGTCGCCGTCGTCGACCCCGCGTCCGACGAGGTGATCGTCGACGAGCGGGCCAAGCGCGCGATCCTACTGAGCTTCAAAGTCCTCGGGATGGTGCGCTCCCAGGTCGGCGACTTCCGCTACCACGACCGCATCCCGCTCAAGAGCCGGCTGGACGGCGTCCGCGTCGTCCCGGGCGCGATCGCCCGCTGGGGCTCCTACCTGGCGCCCGGCGTGGTGCTGATGCCCTCGTTCACCAACATCGGCGCCTACGTCGACTCGGGCACGATGGTCGACACGTGGGCGACCGTCGGGTCGTGCGCGCAGATCGGCAGGAACGTGCACCTGTCCGGCGGCGTCGGCATCGGCGGCGTGCTGGAGCCGCCGAACGCCAAGCCCGTGATCATCGAGGACGAGGCGATGATCGGCAGCCGCTCGATGATCGTCGAGGGGGCCCGGGTCGGGCGCGGCGCGATGGTCGGCTCCGGCACGAACCTGTCGGCGTCCATGCCGGTCATCGACGTGGAGACGGGCGAGGAGATCAGCCGCGGCCGCATCCCCGACTGGTGCGTCGCGGTCGGCGGCACCCGCACCAAGGAGTTCGCGGGCGGGACGTTCGGGCTGCCCGCCGTCCTGATCCTCAAGCGGCTCGAAGAGGGCCAGCGGCACGACAAGTCGGCGCTGAACCAGATCCTGCGCGACCACGGAGTGAACGCCTGACGTTTGCCTCAGGCGGTCAGCCAGGCGCGCATACGGGTCTCGCAGTCGGTGATCAGGGGGAGCTCCACGTATTCGTCCTTGGTGTGGGCGAGGGTGGGCTCTCCCGGCCCGAAGTTGACCGCCGGGACGCCGAGCTCGGAGAAGCGCGCCACGTCCGTCCAGCCGAGCTTGGCGCGGACCTCCGCGCCGGTCGCCGCGACGAACGCCTCCGCCGCCGGGTGCGTCAGCCCCGGCCGCGCCGCCGCCGCGCCGTCGATGATCCGCACGTCGAAGCCGGTGAACAGCGCGCGCGTGGCCTCCTCGGCCTCCGCGAACGACTTGTCGGGCGCGAACCGGTAGTTGACGGTGACGACGCACTCGTCCGGGATGACGTTCCCGGCGACGCCGCCGCGCACGAACACCGCGTTCATGGCCTCGCGGTACTCCAGCCCGTCCACCACCGGACGGGACGGCTCGTACGCGCGCAGCACGTCCAGGATGCCGCCGGCGGTGTGGATCGCGTTCGAGCCCATCCAGGGGCGTGCGCTGTGCGCCCGCTCGCCCCGCGCGGTGACCTCGGCCCGCAGCGTCCCCTGGCAGCCGCCCTCGATCAGCCCGCCGGTCGGCTCCATCAGCACCGCGAAGTCGCCGTGCAGCAGTTCGGGACGCGTCGCTGAGAGTCGCGTGAGCCCGTTGCGCTCGGCCTCGATCTCCTCGCACTCGTAGAAGACGTAGGTGATGTCGCGGGTCGGCGCGGTGAGCGCGGCGGCCAGCTTCAGCGCGACCGCGACGCCGCTCTTCATGTCGCTGGTCCCGCAGCCGTAGAGCCGGTCGCCCTCCACGCGAGAGGGCAGGTTCCCGTTCAGCGGGACGGTGTCCAGGTGACCTGCGAGAACGACCCGCTCGCCATGCCCGAGTCCCGTGCGTGCCACAACATTGTTACCGTCGCGCGTCACCGTGAGGTGGGGGAGCGCGCGCAGCGCGTCCTCGACGGCGTCGGCGAGCGCCTTCTCCGCGCCGCTCACCGATTCGATGTCGACGATCGCCGCCGTCAGGTCCGCCACGTCCGAGTACAAATCGAGGCCCATGCCAAAGTCCTATCATCGCCGTCGTGGACATGCTCGAATGCGCCGTGCACTGGGCGGCGCCCACCGACGAGCCGGTGATGCGCGACCTGCTGGACGCGGGGGAGCGCGAGCGGTACGACCGGTTCCGCCGTCCGGCCGACCGGGCCCGCTTCGTCACCGGGCGGTTCCTGGCGCGCACCGTCCTCGCCGAGGTCACCGGGCTCGCGGTGGGCGAGATCACCTTCAGCACCGACTGCCCGCACTGCGGCGCGTCCCACGGCAAGCCCCGTCTGCCCGGCCACGGCGTGGACTTCTCGCTGTCGCACTCCGGCGACCGCGTCGTCCTCGCGATCACCGAGGGCTCCGGCATCGGCGTGGACGTGGAGCAGGAGAGCGACCGCGACGTCGAGCGGCTCGCGGAGATGGTCCTGGCCGCCGCCGAGCGTGAGGCCCTCGCGGCGCTGCCGCCGGAACGGCGCCGGAGCGCCTTCCACGCCTACTGGAGCCGCAAGGAGGCGATCCTGAAGGCCACCGGCCACGGGCTCGCCGCCTCGATGAGCGCGATCCACCTCTCGCCCCCGGACGCCCCCGCCGAGGTCGTGGCCTGGGACGGCGACGCCGCAGTGTCGCCCGTGCGGCTCGCGGACCTGTCCGCCGGGCCCGGCTACGCGGCGTCGCTGGCCGCGCTGACCGGCCGCCCGCTCAAGATCACTGAAGTCGGGCTCTGAATCAGGCGCGCATGCCCTTGAGGATCACTTCGACGTAGATGTGGTGCTCGCCCGGCCCGGAGCGCGCGGTGGCCATGGCCAGACCGCACATCAGCGACTGGAACTGCGTGAACCCGACGTCCGCGCGTAGCGCGCCCGCCGCGTGCGCGCGGTCGATCAGTTCGCTGACGTTGGCGCGCAGCTCGTGGTGCACGTTGTCGGGCGAGTCCAGGACGTTGACCATGTCGCCGTACACCCTGCGCAGCCCCCGGTTGCGGACCATCACCTCGGAGCTGCTCCGGACGAACGCCGCGAGCGCCTCCCAGGGGTCCTCCAGCAGGAGCGCCTTGGCGGCGTTGACCGCGCCGTCCTCCATCCACTGGTAGGTCAGCTCGTCGATCAGCGCCTTCTTGGTCGGGAAGTGCCGGTAGATCGTGCCGATGCCGACACCGGCGCGGCGGGCGATGTCCTCCATCTGGGCGGCGTCGCCGTGCTCCTCGAAGACCGCGCGCGCGGCGTCCAGGACGCGGCGCCGGTTGCGGCGGGCGTCGGCGCGCATCGGGCGCCCGTCGGCGGGCCGCCCGTCAGGGGGGCGCTCGGCGGCGGGGCGCTCGTCGGTCGTGGACATCGCTCCCAGTCAACCACGAATTGACAACCGGAATCGCGATTCCGTATCGTCCCCGGGCACAAGCGGAATCGGAATTCCCCTTCGACTTAGGAGCTGACCGCCCATGCCGGGACGGCACCGGGGGCTCGCCCTCGCCCTGCTCGTCACCGTCCAGTTCGTCCTCGTGCTGGACGCCTCGATCGTCAACGTGGCCCTGCCGTCCATCGGCCGCGAGCTGCGCTTCGACCAGGCCGACCTGTCCTGGATCGGGAACGCCTACACGCTCACGTTCGGCGGGTTCCTACTGTTCGGCGGGCGGGTCGCCGACCTCGCCGGACGCCGCCGGATGTTCGTCGCCGGGCTCGCCCTGTTCACGCTCGCCTCGCTCGGCGGCGGCCTCGCGCAGAGCGGCGGATGGCTCGTCGGCGCGCGCGCCGTTCAGGGGCTCGGCGCCGCGCTCGTCGCCCCCGCCGCGCTGTCGCTGATCATGACGCTGTACGCGCCGGGCCCCGAGCGCAACCGCGCGCTCGGGCTGTTCGGCGCCGTCGCGGGCGCGGGCGGAGCCGCCGGGGCGATCCTCGGCGGGCTGCTCACCGACTGGCTCGGCTGGGAGGCGGTGCTGTTCGTCAACGTCCCGATCGGCGCCGCCGCGATCGCGCTCGCGCCGGTCCTGCTGCCCGAGGCGCGCGACACCGCCGTCCGCGGCTTCGACCTGCTCGGCGCCGCGACCGTCACCGGCGGCCTCGCGCTGCTCGTCTACACGCTGGTGGACGCGGGCGACGCGGGCTGGAACTCCGCCCAGACCTACGGCCTCGGCGGGGCGGCGCTGCTGCTGCTCGCCGCGTTCGTGCTGGTGGAGGCCCGCGTCCGGAACCCGCTGGTGCCGCTGTCGGTCTTCCGGAGCCGCGAGCTGAGCGGCGGCAACCTCGCGGCCGTCCTGATGACGATGGCGGTCTTCCCGATGTTCTACGTGATGACCCTCTACCTCCAGCAGGTCATGGAGTACGGGCCGGTCAGGGCGGGGCTCGGGCAGCTCCCGGTCGCGATCGCGATGGCGCTCGGCGCGGGCGCCGGGTCCGGGCTCGTCACGCGGTTCGGCCCGCGCCCCGCGCTGGCCGCCGGGCTGGCGGTCGCGGCGGCGGGCCTCGCGTGGTTCTCGCGGGTGTCGGCGCCCGGCGACTACTGGCAGGACGTCCTCGGCCCGTCCCTGGTGATGGGGATCGGCGGCGGGACGGCGTTCGTCGCCGTCACGATCGCGGCCACCGCCGGGGCCGCCGCGGACGAGTCGGGCCTCGCGTCCGGGCTGATCAACACCACCCAGCAGGTCGGCGGCGCGCTCGGCCTCGCGATCACGGTCGCGGTGTCCACCGCCGCCACCGAGGACGTGTTCGCCGCCGGGGAGCGGGTGCGGGCCGTTGCGCTCAACGAGGGCTTCCAGGACGGCATGCTCACCAGCGCCGCGCTCGCCCTGGTCGCGGTGCTCGTCGCGCTGGTGCTGCTGCCCGGCCGCCGGGCCGCCGCCACGGAGCCGGGCCCGGACGTGCCGGAGCCGGACACGGCCGGGCTGAAGTAATTCGGCAGGTGAGGGTTCTGGTACTTGGCTACCGTTGGGCCCATGACATCCGAAGTGAACCCTCCCGCGCGCCGGCAGGGGCCGGCGATGCTGCGCGGCCGGGCCGTCCCGCAGACGACCACCGACCAGCGGCTGCTCGACGACCGCGGCAAGTCCGACTGGCTGCACGCCGACCCCTGGCGGGTGCTGCGGATCCAGGCGGAGTTCGTCGAGGGGTTCGGCCTGCTCGCCGAGCTGCCGAAGGCCGTCAGCGTGTTCGGCAGCGCCCGCACCAAGCCCGGTACGCCCGAGTACGAGCAGGCCGTCGAGATCGGCGCCAGGCTGCACGAGGCGGGCTACGCCGTGATCACCGGCGGCGGGCCGGGGATCATGGAGGCCGCCAACAAGGGCTGCGACGAGAACGGCGGGGTGTCGGTCGGGCTCGGGATCGAGCTGCCGTTCGAGCAGAAGCTGAACGACCACATCGACATCGGCTTGGAGTTCCGCTACTTCTTCGTCCGCAAGACGATGTTCGTGAAGTACAGCCAGGCGTTCGTGGTGCTCCCGGGCGGGTTCGGGACGCTCGACGAGCTGTTCGAGGCGATCACGCTCGTCCAGACCAAGAAGATCACCCGGTTCCCGATCGTGCTCGTCGGCACCGAGTTCTGGGGCGGCCTGCTCGAGTGGGTCAAGCAGACCATGCTGTCCTCGGCGAAGATCTCCCCCGAGGACATGGACCTGATCCACCTCACCGACGACCCCGACGAGGTCGTCCAGGTCATCGTCGACGCGCACCTGGAGGCCGAGCGGCGCATCCAGGAGGAGGCCGCGGTGGCCGAGGCGGCCGCGCAGGGCGTGGACGGCACCTGATGGCGCTCGCCGTCTGCGTGTTCTGCGCCTCCAGCAGCAAGATCGACAAGGGGTATCTGGAGCTGGCCGAGCGGGTCGGCGCCGAGCTGGCCCGGCGCGGGCACAGCCTGGTCAGCGGCGGCGCCCAGGTGTCGTGCATGGGCGCCGTCGCCCGCGCCGCGCGGGCCGGCGGCGCCACGACCGTCGGGGTGATCCCCGAGGGCCTGGTCAAGGTGGAGATCTCCGACGAGGAGAACGACGAGCTGGTCGTCACCCCCGACATGCGCGCCCGCAAGGGCGAGATGGACCGGCGCAGCGACGCGTTCCTCGTCCTGCCCGGCGGGATCGGCACGCTGGAGGAGCTGTTCGAGATCTGGACGGCCCGCACGCTCGGCATGCACGACAAGCCCGTCGTCATCCTCGACCCGACCGGCGTCTACGAGCCGCTGCGCGCGCTGATGACCGGGCTCGTCGAGCAGGGGTTCGCCCGCGCGAAGGTCTTCGACGCCGTCGGCTGGACGGCCTCGGTGGACGAGGCGTTCGACCTGCTGGAGCGCTCCCAGCCGCGCATCGAGGCGACCCCGGAGGACTACGCCGAGGCCGAGCTCTGACCCGGGGCGTTCCGGCGGGGTGGATTCCGCGTGTGCGCCCGCGGCGACCGTCCGTGCGCGAGCGCGCGCCGGACGGCGCCGGGGCCGCCTTCGGGACGTCCCAAAGCGGGCCCAATGCGGGACCAAAGCAAGATTGCCCTGGGGGTTTGCCGTTCGTCGGGCGCTCGTTCACCCCCGGTTCAGAGGCGAGGACCAGGCTCCCGCGTGATCCCACCACGCGTTGTGAAGGAGTGCCCATGTCCGTGTCCCGTCGCGGTGTGGTGAAGGGCGGCGCCGCAGGCGCGCTGTCCATCGCCCTGGCCGGAAGCCTCGACTCGCTCTTCCAGACCTCCGCGGGCGCCGATGTCGGCGAGGCCCACGGCTACGGCCCGCTGATCCCCGACCCGAAGGGCGTCCTGGACCTGCCCGAGGGCTTCTCGTACAAGACGCTGTCGGTGGAGGGCGAGCCCATCTCCGGGGGCGGCGTCGTCCCCGGCCACCACGACGGGACGGCGACGTTCCCGGGCAGCAAGCCGGACCGCACCCGGCTCGTCCGCAACCACGAGCAAAGCAACAACGGCACCCGCGCCGTCGCCCGGCCCGAGTGGACCTACGACCCGGCGGCCTGGGGCGGCACGTCCACGCTGGAGGTCGACCGCGAAGGGAACCTGCTCTCCCAGTACGTGAGCCTCGCCGGCACGTCCACCAACTGCGCCGGCGGCCGCACCCCCTGGGGCACCTGGCTCACCTGCGAGGAGACCGAGGGCTTCTCGGCCCAGACCAAGACCCACGGCTGGGTCTTCGAGGTCGACCCGCACGGCCAGCGCACCAAGCCCGTCCCGCTGACGGGTCTCGGCCGGTTCGCGCACGAGGCCGTCGCCGTCGACCCGCACACGCTCACCGCCTACCTCACCGAGGACGCGGCGGGCCCGTTCGGCCTGTTCTACCGGTTCCGCCCCCGCGCGCACCGCGGCGACTACCACGCCTACCTCCAGGGCGGACGGCTTGAGGCGCTGAACGTGCGCGGCGTCCCGGACCTGTCGATCGTGCAGGAGCCCGGCACGAAGCTGCACGCCCGCTGGGTGAAGGTCCCCGACCCGTCGGCGAAGGAGACCTCCGTCCGCAAGCAGTTCGACACGATCACGCGCAGCCAGAAGCTCGAAGGCGCCTGGTGGGGCCACGGCAAGGTGTACTTCGTGTGCAGCTTCGCGCATAAGGCCAACGGGGCCGCCGCCGACCACGCCGGCCAGGTCTGGACCTACGACCCGAACAGCAACCAGATCGAGCTCCAGCTGATCTTCAAGCCGGGCGGCCGGTTCGACGGCCCGGACAACATCACGGTCTCGCCCTACGGCGGCGGCGTGATCCTGGCCGAGGACGGCGACGGCGAGCAGTACCTCGTCGGCACGACCAAGCAGAACAAGCCGTTCGCGATGGCCCGCAACGCCCTCAACGGCAGCGAGTTCACCGGCGTCACGTTCTCGCCCGACGGCCGCATCCTGTTCGCCAACCGCCAGTCCGACCCGGGCGCCACCTTCGCCATCACGGGCCCCTGGCACAAGCTGCGCGGCTGAGCACTCCGTAGCTCCCCGGTTTCCTGGGTCCGCTCCCCAGGAGAACCGGGGGCCCGCGTGAGGCCGGGCGCGTCAGGCCAGGCCGTGTCAGGCCAGGCCGCGGCGGGTCGCGGCCGGGGGGCGGACGCCCTGGATGGAGGCGACCATGTCGACGACCTGGCGCACGGCGTCCGCCTGCGGTCCGGGGACGCGGAACGCGCGCGCCCCGAGCCAGGCGTAGACCGACGCCGCCGCGAGCAGCGCCGGATCGGGCTCGGTCTCGTCCGACTCCAGCGTGACCAGCACCACACCGCCCGCCGCCGCGAGGTCCTCCACGCGCGCCGCCGAAGGCGCGGTTCCGGCGTCGACCGCGCCCTCCGGGACGTCGGCTCCGGCGGTCAGGACCCATCGCTCATGCAACCCCATGCCCCCAAGCGTGGCACGATCGGTCGTGCGTGGACGTTGAGAGACGTTGACAGATCGGAGCGCGAACGTGGTTGTGGTGTTCGTCCTGGTCGGCGTCGCCGTGCTGGGCGCCGTCGTCGTCCTCGCCATGGGCAGGGGCGGCGAGCTGGCCGAGACCCATGCCGACCATCCGCCGCTCCCGCTGCCGGAGGGGCGCCACCTCACCGCGTCGGAGCTGGCCCACCTGCGGCTGCCGCGCGCGGCCTGGGGCTACCAGGTCACGGTGACCGACGAGGCGCTGCGCCGCCTCTCGGGCGCGCTGAACGAGCGCGACCTGCGCCTCGCGGTGCTGGAGCGGCAGCTCGACGACCTGCGCCGCCGGCTCGGCGAGCAGGAGCGGCCCGAGCGGATCGGCGCGCTGCACGGCATCCAGGAGCAGGTCGCCGCGAACAACGGCGCGCTGCGCGGGTCAGAGGACGGCGCGGGCGACGAGCCCGCCGGGGAGGACGGCTCGTGAGCGCGGTCGCCGTCCACGCCGAGGCGGTCTCCGGCGCCCCGCCCGAGCGCCTCTTCGACGTCCTGACCGACTGGCCGCGGCACGCCGAGTGGATGCCGTTCACCAGCGCCGAGGGCGGCCGCGAGGTCGGTGCCGAGCTGCGCGCCTTCACCGGCGTCGGCCGCGTCGGGTTCCTCGACACGATGGTGGTCACCGATTGGCGGCCGGGGCGGCGGGTGGCCGTCCGGCACACCGGGAAGGTCGTGCGCGGCGAGGCGTGGTTCGAGGTCGCCCCCTACGGGACGGGCAGCCGCGTCGTGTGGGCCGAGCGCGTCGACCTGCCGCTCGGGCCCGCCGGACGCGCGGGCTGGCTGGTGGCCGGGCCGGTCGTCCGGGCGTTCATGGGGCTCGGCCTGCGCCGGCTGGCCGCGCTCGCGGCGGCCTGACCCGGCCCGATGGACGGTTTGTCGGTGGAGTGAGGTAGAACGTTTCGGATGAGCACAGCGATCCGTGGCGAGGACGGGCTGGCGCGCTGCCCGTGGGGGCTGTCGGCGCCCGACTACGTCGCCTACCACGACGAGGAGTGGGGCCGTCCCGTCCGCGACGACGCAGGCCTGTACGAGCGGCTGTGCCTGGAGGCGTTCCAGTCGGGCCTGTCCTGGCTGACGATCCTGCGCAAGCGCGAGGGGTTCCGCGCCGCCTTCCACGGGTTCGACCCGGAGAAGGTCGCGGCGTTCGACGACGCCGACGTCGCCCGGCTGATGGGCGACGCGGGCATCGTCCGCAACCGCGCGAAGATCGACGCGGCGATCGGCAACGCCCGCGCCGCCCTCGACCTTCCCGGCGGCCTCGCCGCGACCGCCTGGCGTTACGCCGATCCCGACGCCCCCGCGCACGACGACATGGCCGACGTCCCCGCCTTCACGGAGGGGTCCAAGGCCCTCTCCAAGGAGCTCAAGCGGCACGGCTTCCGGTTCGTCGGCCCCACCACCGCCTACGCCCTGATGCAGGCGTGCGGCCTGGTCGACGACCACCTCACCGGCTGCCACCGGCGCGGCGCCTACCGCTGATCACTCCGCCTTCGTCGCCTCCAGGACGGGAATCCCGGCGGCCCGGCGCGCGGGCAGCGCGGACGTGCCGAGCGTGATCGCGGCGGCCGCGCCGATGATCAGCACGTACAGCCACCAGGGCGCGGCCGGCGTCAGGAACGAGCTCTGTGTGGCCACGCCCATGAGCGCGACGGTCCCGAACGCGGTGCCGAGGCCGAGCAGGCCGCCCAGCAGCACGACGGTCGCGGCCTCCCACCGGACGATCGAGCGGACCTGCGCCATCGTCGCGCCGACCGCACCGAGCAGCCCGAACTCGCGGGTGCGCTCGGCGACGCTCATCGACACCGTCGTCGCCATCCCGAACAGCGCGAGGACGAGCGCCATGCCGATGAAGCCGTAGATCACCCGCATGCCCTTGGTCATCGACTTCGACGCGGTCGTGACATATCCGGCCTTGTCCATGACCTGCACGCCGGGGACGGCGGCCACCGCCCGCCCGATCGCCTCGTCCGTCCCGCCCCGGACGAGGACGGCCTGGGTCGCCGCGTCCGGGTCGAGCCGGTCCATGGTCGCGGGGGAGACGAGCGCCTGGTCGGCGAACAGGTGCGAGGGGTCGTGATAGGCGCCCGCGACCTTCAGCGGCACCCGGCCGCGCGCGCCGCGCACGATGATCTGCTGCCCCTTCTTCAGGTGGTTCGCCTTCATCACGGTCGACGTCAGCCCGACCTCGCCGGGGCCGAGCGCTCGCAGGTGCCCGCCCAGCCGGAGGACGGACGGCAGCGCCGCCTGGTCCGCGCCGGTCACGGTCAGGTAGACCGGCTCGGGTGCCTCCTCGGGGGAGGGCGGCCGGGGCGGCGGGCTGACGAGCTTGGCGTCGGTCACGGTCAGCGGCACGGCGTGCGTCACGCCGGGGGCCCGGGCGGCACGGTCCGCCACGTCCCGGGGGAGCGGGGCGGGGCCGTCGGCGGTCGTGCCGGTCGCGGCGACCGCGTGCCCGGCGACCATCACCTGCTTGCCCGCCTCCTCGAAGCGCGCGTCGGCCGACAGCACCATCAGCGCGGTCGAGGTGACGAGCGCAACGCCCAGCATGAGCGACGAGGCGGCGGAGGAGACACGGCGCGGGCTGCGGGTGATGGTGGCGCGGGCGAGCCGTCCGGCCTCGCCGCTGACCGCCATGCCGAGCCGTCCGACCAGGCCGCCGAGCGGGCCGACGAAGAACGGCGCGAGGACCGCGAGGCCCATCACCATCGTCATCGAGCCCAACAGGATCATCATGGCGATGCCGACGGTGCGGTCGGGGCCCTGCGGCTCCTCGGCCCGGACCGCGAACGTCAGCCCGTAGAACATCGCGGCGTGCGCGAGGATCACGAGGGCGCCGACGAGCCGGGGCCAGCGGCGCCCGCCGGTCTCGGTGGCCGTGGCGCGCAGCGCCTGCATCGGCGAGATCCCGGCGGCGCGGCGCGCGGCCCGCCAGGCGGCGAGCTGGGTGACGAGGATTCCGGCGGCGGCCGGGACGGCGAGCGCGACCCAGCCGAACTGGGCGTCGGCGGCGCTGATGTCGAAGCCGTCCTGCGCGAACAGGTGCGTGAGCAGGCTCGACACCGGGTAGCCGAGCAGCACCCCGCCGGCCGAGGCGACCGCGCCGAGCACCAGCGCCTCGAACCGGATCAGCCGCTTGATCTGGCGCGGCGTCGCGCCGATCGCCCCGAGCAGCGCGAGCCGCCGGGTCCGCTGCCGGACGAGCGTGCCGAACGTGTTGGCCACCACGAACAGCCCGACGAACACCGCGACCGACGACAGCATGCCGATCGCGCCGCCGATCGAGACGCCGTTCGACTGGTTGTTGGCCGACTCCTCGTGGCGGATGGACGAAGCGGTCTGGACCGTGACAGGGCAGTTCCGGGGGGTGTGGGGGGTCGTCCCCCCACAGGGGGGCGCGTTCTTCTGGCCGTGGGCGGTGAGGGCGCGGGTCAGGTCGTCCCGCAGCTTGGCGGGCGCGACGCCCGGCGCCGCCTTCACCCACACGCTCTGCCAGGAGCCCGCGGGCAGCCCCGCCGCCTGCCGGACGGTCTCGGGCGTCGCCAGCACCAGGTCGCCGCTCGCGACGGCGCTGTGCCCCTGGACGGTCGCCACCCCGACGACCGTCATCCGGCGCGTCTCGCGCGGCAGCGCCAGCGTCGTCGGGTCGCCGGTGCGGAGCTTGCCCGCGCGGGCGATGTGCCGGGTGACCACGACCTCGCCCGGCGCGGCGGGCGCGCGGCCCGACTCCAGGTGATAGGCGGCGAGCCGGCCGTCGGACGGCCAGGGCCGCAGCCGCGTCCGCCCGCCCGCGGGCGCGACGACCGGCTTGCCGTCGCGGCCTCCCGCCTGCACCTCGACCATCGCGTCGCCGGAGACGGCGGCGACGCCGGGCACCTTGGCGACGCGGTCCAGCGCGACCCGGCCGTCCGGCGTCGAGTAGACGTCGTCGGGGTCGGCCGACCCGCCCTGCACGAGGACGTCCGCCCGCGCGTACTCGCTGGCGTCGCTGCCCGCGACCGCCTCCTGCGCGCGCAGCGTGAACTGGAGCGAGCCCGCGATCAGCCCGACCGAGAACATCGCCGCGAGCAGCGTGGCGATCAGGCGCATCCAGCCGTCGGCGAAGGAGCGCCGCGCGATGAGCCACATGCCGCTCAGCCCTCCATCCGGCGCATCACGGCGTGCACCGCGTCGATCGTGGGCGCGGCCAGCTCGTGGACGATCGTCCCGTCGGCGAGGAACAGCACCCGGTCGGCGTGCGCGGCGGCGACCGGGTCGTGCGTGACCATGATCACGGTCTGCCGGTAGTCGTCCACGGCCGTGCGCAGGAAGCCCAGCACCTCCGCACCCGAGCGGGAGTCGAGGTTGCCGGTCGGCTCGTCGGCGAACAGCACCTCGGGACGGGTGAGCAGCGCCCGCGCCACCGCGACCCGCTGCTGCTGGCCGCCCGACAGCTCGCTCGGCCGGTGCGACAGCCGCCCCCGCAGGCCGAGCGCGTCCACGATCGTGTCGAACCACAGCCGGTCCGCGCGCCGGTTGCCGAGCCGCCCGGTCAGCCGGATGTTCTCCTCCGCCGTCAGCATCGGCAGCAGGTTGAACGACTGGAACACGAACCCGAGCCGGTCGCGGCGCAGCTTGGTCAGCCGCGTCCGGGACAGGTCGGTGATCTCCACCTCGCCGATCCGGACCGACCCGGACGTCACCGTGTCGAGCCCGGCCAGGCAGTGCAGGAACGTCGACTTGCCCGACCCGGACGGCCCCATGATCGCGGTGAACTGGCCCCGGGCGAACACCGCCGAGACGCCGCGCAGCGCGGTCACGGCGCCCTCGCCCGTCCCGTAGGACTTCACGAGGTCGGTCGCGACGGCCACGGGGCCGCTGAGCTGCGCCGCGCGGGGTGCGGCGGTTGTCTGTGTCATGCCTCAAGGCAACCGCGCGGGCACCCCCGCGCGCATTGGCGCGCACTCCAGAGTCCGAGGTGGGGACAGCCCCACCCCTGATTCGGGCTACCGGGCCCTCGGGCCCGGGCTACCGGCCCTCGAAGGTCGGCTGCCGCTTGTTCAGGAACGCCTCGGTCGCGTTGTGGTGGTCGGCGGTCCGCTCGCACCGGTCCTGGAGCTCGGCCTCCTTGTCCAGCGCGGACGCCAGGTCGGCGGAGGCCGCGTGGTCGAGCGCCTCCCGGACCGCCGCGTAGGACGCCGTGGGACCGGCCGCCAGCCGCCGCGCCAGCTCCACCGCCGCCGGGGCCAGCTCGTCCGCCGGGACGACCCGGTTCACCAGCCCGATCTCCAGCGCCTGGGCCGCCTTCACGGGCTCGCCGAGCAGCAGCAGCTCGGCCGCCTTGGCGCGGCCGACGAGGCGTTGCAGCGTCCACGACATGCCGCTGTCGGGCGCCAGCCCGATCCCGGTGAACGCGGTCGCGAACCGCGCCGACTCCGACGCGACGATCAGGTCGGACGCGAACGCCAGCGACGCGCCCGCGCCCGCCGCGACGCCGTTCACCGCCGCGACCACCGGCTTGGCCATGCGGGTGAGCGTCAACACGATGGGGTTGTAATGGCGGCGGACGGTGCCGTCCAGGCCCTTGCCAGCGGCCAGGTTGTCGGCGTGCTCGCGCAGGTCCTGACCTGCGCAGAAGGCACGCCCCGCACCGGTGAGGATGACCGCGCGGGCGGCGGTGTCGGCGGCGGCGCGCTGGAGGGTCGCGAGCAGCGCCTCCTTCATCGGCGCGGTCAGCGCGTTCATCCCGTCCGGACGGTTGAGTGTGATAGTCGCCACACCCTCGGTGAGGTC
This sequence comes from Actinomadura terrae, assembly GCF_022751215.1. Classification (GTDB taxonomy): domain Bacteria; phylum Actinomycetota; class Actinomycetes; order Streptosporangiales; family Streptosporangiaceae; genus Spirillospora; species Spirillospora terrae. The sequence continues at coordinate 652,199 of NZ_JAICDG010000001.1, forward strand.
GTACAGCACGGTCTCCGGCATCGTCGCCCTCCCATCCGATGCGCATCCTTTCACAGCCGCCACGAGCGCCCCAGGGGCCGCTCTGCCGATCTGGAGGCTGATCGTTACCACTTCGCGCCCGGAAGACGAGATAATGGACCACTACTGATGACGCGAATGCGACCGGCGGCCCCGCGGCCAACGGTGCCCGAGGCCCCCAGCGGCCCTAGGCAGGAAGGGGATGCACGCATGGCGGCGATGAAGCCGCGGACGGGAGACGGTCCGCTCGAAGTGACCAAGGAGGGGCGCGGAATCGTCATGCGGGTCCCGCTCGAGGGCGGCGGCCGCCTTGTGGTCGAGCTCTCCGCCGACGAGGCCAAGGAGCTCGGCGAGGCCCTCAAGGAAGTCGTGGGCTGACGGCCCGGCGCTCCCGAGTCCTTTGGCGACGGTCCCGGCGTATCCGCCGGGGCCCTTGCCGTTCCCGGGGAGTGAAGATCACGGATTTTCGGCAGCGTTTCTGAGGGAGAGGACCGTCCATGCCCATCGAGACCCGCGTCCAGCGCGAGGGTGCCAGTGGCACCCTCACCCAGACGGCGGTCGAGCTCGGGGCCGAGGTGGTGGCGCTGCCCGTCCGTCCAGGGTCCGATGGCGCGGCCCCGTCCGCCGCCTCCCCGTCCGCCGCCGCTGAGATCTCCGCCGCGCTGCCCTTCACGCTGGACGAGCTGCTCACCCTGCACGGCGCCAAGGGCGAGCCGGGCGAGGTCGTGTCCGCGCCCGTGCGGCTCGGCGACCAGGTCCGCGAGCTGCTGCTCTACGGGGTGGGCGCCGCGTCCCCGGCCGACCTGCGCCGGGCCGGCGCCACGCTGGCCCGCCGCGGCAGGGGCCGGAGCGCGCTGGTCGCGGCCCTCCCCGCCGAGGCTCCGGCCGCCTTCGTCGAGGGCGCGCTGCTCGCCGGCTACCAGTTCAAGATCGGCGCGGCGCCGCCCAAGGCGCCCCTCGGCACGCTCGCCGTGCTCACCGACGCCGGCGCCGAGATCGAGCGCGGGACGGCGCGGGCCCGGGCCACCGCCCTCGCCCGCGACCTCACCAACACCCCGGCCGCCGAGAGCGATCCGTCCTGGCTCGCGGCGCAGGCCGAGGGGCTCGCCGCGGGCGCCGGCCTCACCGTCCGGGTGCGCGGCGAGAAGGAGCTGGTCGAGGGCGGGTTCGGCGGGCTGCTGGCGGTCGGCGCCGGATCGGCCCGGCCGCCCCGGCTGATCGAGCTGTCCTACGTCCCGGACGGCACGCCCGAGCGGCACGTCGTCCTCGTCGGCAAGGGCATCACGTTCGACAGCGGCGGCCTGTCGCTGAAGCCGAACGACAACATGAAGACGATGAAGACCGACATGGCGGGCGGCGGCACGGTCATCGCCGTCATGTCCGCGCTGCGCGACCTCGGCGTCCGCGCGCGGGTCACCGGCCTGGTCGCGGCGGCCGAGAACATGCCGTCGGGGTCGTCGATGCGGCCGGGCGACGTCATCGCCCACTTCGGCGGCAAGACCTCCGAGGTGCTCAACACCGACGCCGAGGGACGGCTCGTCCTCGCCGACGCGCTCGCCTACGCCGACGCCGAACTCGACCCCGACGTCGTCGTCGACGTGGCGACGCTCACCGGCGCGGCGAAGGTCGCGCTCGGCCTGCGCACCGGCGCCCTGTTCACCGCCGACGACGCCCTCGCCGCCGCGCTCACCGCGTCGGGAGAGGCGGCGGGCGAGCCGCTGTGGCGGCTGCCGCTCGTCGAGGACTACCGCGCCGCGATCGACTCCGACGTCGCCGACATCAACAACATCGGGCGCGGCGGCTACGGCGCCGGGGCGATCACGGCGGCGCTGTTCCTGCGCGAGTTCGTCGGCGACCGCGTGTGGGCGCACCTGGACGTCGCGGGCCCCGGCCGCTCCACCTCCGAGGACGCCGAGATCACCCGGGGCGCCACCGGCTACGGCGCCCGCCTCCTGCTGGAGTGGCTGACCACGTCCTGAGGCGGGTCAGCGGGTCCTGCGGTCGATCAGCGGCACGGGACGGCGCCGCCCGGCCTCCTCGACGATGGCCGAGAGCGGCGCGTCCCAGCTCGGCTCGACCGCGAAGCACCACGCGGCGGCCTCCGCCGTCGCGGGGACGCCCCGCAGCGTCAGCGCCACCAGCCGGGGCCGCTCCGCCGTGCGCGCCAGTTCGGCCAGCTCCGCCGTCGGCAGGAACACCACGTAGTCCTGCTCGCGGCCCCGCGAGGTCGCGCGCCGCACCGCCGCGATCGCCGCCACGTCCGCCCAGGCCAGCACCCGCTCGCCGCGCCGGGGCAGCGGCCACCGCGCGGGCCGCCGCACCCCGCCGCCGTCCATCTCCAGGACCGGCCGCCGCGCCAGCATCCCCCCGCCCGCCACCACGAGACCGGCCCCGAACAACGCGATCCCGGCCGTCCCGAGCAGCAGGAACACGACGCTTCCCACTGTGAGGCCGCGCATCACCGCGCCCGCGGCGAACGCCGCCGAGGCCAGAAGAAGGATCACCAGCGCGGCCGCCAGCCGCACGCCCGCCCAGGTGACCCGGTTCCGCACCGCGAACACCTCGCGGGGCGCTACTCCTTCTTCACCGCGCACAGCAGGCCGTCGCCGACGGGGATCAGCAGCGGGACGAGCCGCTCGTCCTCGCGGATCACGCGGTGCACCTCGCGGATCGCCTCGGTCTCGGGATCGCGGCGGGACGGGTCGGCGACCTGGTTGTCCCACAGCGCGTTGTCGAACGCGACCACGCCGCCGGGACGCAGCAGCCGCAGCGCCGCCGTCAGGTACTCGGGGTACTCCTGCTTCACCGCGTCGCAGAACACCATGTCGTAGGCGCCGTCGGTGAGCCTCGGCAGCACCTCCAGCGCCCGTCCGATGATCATTCGGGTGCGGGACGAGCCGAGCCCGGCCTCCCGGTAGGCGAGCTTGGCGAGCCGCTGGTGCTCGGGCTCAACGTCCACGCTCGTCAGCACCGCGTCCTTGGCCATGCCGCGCAGGAGCCACACGCCGGAGACGCCGCAACCCGAGCCGACCTCCACGACCGTCCGGGCGCCGATCAAGGTCGCCACGAAGCGCAGCGCGGCGCCGCCCGCCGCGCTGATCGGCGCCGCGCCGATCTCCTCGCCGCGGTGCCGGGCGGCCACGAGCGGCTCGTCTTCGGGGAGGAATTCCTCCACGTAGGCCAGGGTGGCCTGAATGGCGTCGATGGCTGCCTCCTCGCGGGACCCCCGCCTGGCTCATGCTGGAAAGACCATATCGCTGACAGGGAACCATCTGGAGTGTCAGCGCGTTCTAACCAGCGACGGAGCACATCACCCCGATGAGCCGAGTCGTAGTACCGAGTCGGTTCAGAACCGCCCCAGCCCAGGCGAGACCGTGCCGTTCCAAGGCGAGACCTTGGCTCACGAGAGAGGAACAGCCCGGCACCATGGGAGTCGCAGCACTGAGTTTTAGAGGCGCTGTGGGGGTCGGCCCCAGGCAGGGGTTGGGAAGCGCCGCGCGCACACGGGAGAACGCCCCCGAGGCCGAATGGGCGCCGCCGTCCTGGGACGAGGTCGTGCGCGAGCATTCCGCGCGCGTCTACCGGCTCGCCTACCGCCTCACCGGAAACCAGCACGACGCGGAGGACCTCACGCAGGAGGTCTTCGTCCGCGTGTTCCGCTCACTGTCGAACTACACCCCCGGCACGTTCGAGGGGTGGCTGCACCGGATCACCACGAACCTGTTCCTCGACATGGCGCGGCGCCGCCAGCGCATCCGTTTCGAGGGACTCGCCGACGACGCCGCCGAGCGCCTCCAGGGCCGCGAGCCCACCCCGGCGCAGGCGTTCGACGACACCAACTTCGACGCCGACGTCCAGGCCGCGCTCGACGCCCTGGCCCCCGAGTACCGGGCGGCCGTGGTGCTGTGCGACATCGAGGGCCTGTCGTACGAGGAGATCTCGGCGACGCTCGGCGTCAAGCTCGGAACCGTCCGCAGCCGGATCCACCGCGGCCGCGCCCAGCTGCGCGCCGCCCTGGAGCACCGGGCTCCCACGCGCCGCCGACCTGGGACGAGAAACGAGTTCCAGGCCGTGCAGGCCGAACAGGCTGTGCAGGCCGAGGAGGCCGCGGTGGCGGCCGCGGTGCCCGCGAACGGGTACCAGATGCTCGCGGCGGAGGGCGGGGACGCCCAGCCGCGGCCGGAGGGCGTGTAAGCAGGCGACCCGCGCGCGGTCGGGGAACCACGCGCGTATCCACGGAAAACCATCGAGAGGCGTCATGACGGAGCGGAGCGAGGGCATCAGCGCGGCCTTTGCCGGGGGGCGGGGGCCGTCCTCACGCGGGGAGGTCGCGTGAGCTGCCTGGGGGAGCGACTGACCGCTCTGGTCGACGGAGAGCTCGGGCACGAGGAGCGCGACAGGGCGCTCGCCCATCTCGCGAGCTGCGCCCGGTGCCGGGCCGAGGCCGACGAGCTCCGGCAGATCAAGGGCCGGCTGCGCGGACTGTCCCGGCTGCCCGCCTCCGACGGCGCCGACGACCTTCCCACCGACGACTTCCTGACCCGGCTGCGCTCGCTGGCCGCGCCCGCCGATGCCACCGGGCCCGGCGGTCCCACCGGGTCCACCGGGCCGGACGACCCGTCCCGCACCCGCCCCGAGCGCCCCGCCGCGCTCGGCAGCCAGTCCACGCGCCCGATGCGGCCGCCCACGCGCGCGGCCAGGCCGGGCCGCCCGCGCGACAACCGCCCCGGCGGCCGCGCCACCGCCACGGCCGGTTCCGGAGGCGCCACGGCGGGCGCCCTGCGCCGCCATCCGCGCCGCTACCTGGTCGTGGGCGCCGCGACCCTGTTCATCGGGCTCGGCGCCGCCTCGTATGCCGCCGGTGGCCGCCAGGAGGCGCCCGCCGTCACCCCCGCCTTCGACCGGTTCGCCGTCGAGCACGCGCTGACCTCGGGCGACACGCCGATGACCGACCCGCTCACCGATCCGGTCGACCAGATCCAGACCTCGCCGGGGCCGTGATCGGGCGGACCGGTACCGGCCGGGCGCGCCGCTGCGCCCTGGTGGCCGGTGGGCTGGCGGGGGCGCTCGCGTTCGCCGGCACCGTGACCGGCGACGCCGGGCCCGCCCGCGCCGTCCGCAGCGACCCCGGCGCGATCGGCCTGCTGCGCGCCGCCGCCGACGCCGCGCGCCGCGTCCCCTACGAGGGGCGGCGCTTCCTCACCACGTGGAACCGCGGCCGCTTCGCGACGGCGGAGATCGCGGTGGCGCACCGGCCGGGCGAGGGCGTCCGGTACCGGGCCTCATCGGGCGCGGAGGGCTACCGCCCCGACTCGGCGGCCGACGAGACGGCCGGCCTCCTCGCCGCGACGCTCGGGCTGCTGACCCGCAACTACTCGGTGTCCCGCGTGGGCGATGCGAGCGCCTGCGGGCGTCCCGCCCACGTCGTCGAGGCGCGCCGTCCCGGCGGCGGCCCCGCCGGGCGGTTCTGGATCGACGCCGAGACCGGGCTGATGCTGTACCGCGAGCTGATCGACGCCACCGGACGGCGCGTCGTCGCCGCCGGGTTCACCGAGATCGACCTGAACGCCCCCGCCGCCCGTCCGCGGCGCACGCTGCGTCCCACGCCGCCCGCCAGGGGCGCCGACCGCCCCGACCCGGACATGGCGGACGCCGAGGCCGCCGCCATGCGGCCCTGGGAGGAGCGGCTGGACGGCGCGCGCCTCGCCCGCCTCCGCGCCGAGGGCTGGCCCATCCCGAAGGACCTGCCCGGCAGGCTCGCGCTCTACGACGCGCGCAGCGACGGCGCGACCGTCCACCTCAGCTACTCCGACGGGCTCGCCGCCGTGTCCGTCTTCGTGCAGCGCGGCAGCCTGGACGAGGCGCGGCTGCCCGGCTGGCAGAAGACCGTGCGCCGGGGCCGGACGGTGTACCGCCGCGAGGCGCTGCGCCGCTGGGCGATCTCCGCGGGGAACGGGTACGTGTCCACGGTTCTGACCGACGTGCCGCAGAGCACCGCTGAGGCCGTCGCGCTCGACCTGCCGCGCGGCGGCGTCCCGTTCTGGGAGCGGCTCGCGCGGGGCGCCCGGCGCCTCGGTTCGGCCGCCAATCCGTTCGGCTGAGGGGGCGGCCGCGGTTCGCCCGGCGGTCACGGAAGGTCTTATGCTCGCCACATGCGCGGCGGGGCACGATGAGCGCGGATGAAGAGAACCATGCTCGGTAGGAGATGGGGATGACGGAAGACAACCGCGGGCCGGGCGAGGCGCGGCCGGAGGACGAGGACACCGTCCCCGGCGACGAGCCTGAACGGCGGGAGGCGCCCGCTCCCCCCGAGACGGTCGCCGACCGGGAGATCCCGCTGGAGCAGCCGGCGGCCGCGGCGGAGCCCGAGGACGCGAGGCCGGCCGAGGGCAGCCGCTGGAGCATCGGGCCCGAGGACGACCGGCCCGAGGACGACCGCCCGCGGGACCGCCCGGAGGACGACCGCGCGCAGGACGACCGTCCGCGGGACGACAACGGCGACCGGCTGGTGGCGGGAGGGTTCGCGCCCCCCGACAGCCCGCTCGGCGGCGGGCGGGAGACCTCGCCCGCGCGCGACACCCCGATGGACATGCCGATGCGGGAGCTGCACGACACGCCCCCGCGCGAGCTGGGCCTCCAGGAGGTCCCGGTCCAGGACGCGCCGCCGCGCGACATGCCGCAGCCCCCGCCCGTCCCGCTCGACAAGCCGCTGATGGAGGGCCAGGAGCCGCGCCCGCGGCCCGGGTTCGTCCCGCACCACCAGGACCCGCGCGCGCACGACCCCCGCGCCCAGGGCGGCCCGCCGCCCTACGGGGGATGGCAGTCCCACCAGGGGCCCCCGCCGCCGGTCGGCGGCCCGCACCCGGCCGGCCCGCCGATGGGCCCGCCGCCCGCGCCGATGGGCCCGCCACCCCCGGGCGGCCCGCGTCCGATGGGCGGCTTCGGCGGCCCGCCCGGCACCGGCCCGAACTGGGCGCCGGTGCCCGCGATGCCGTCCTCGTCCGGGCGGGGCCCCGGCCTCGGCCTGCTGGCCGTCGTCGCGCTGATCGTGGCGCTGGTGGCCGGTGCCGTCGGCGCCGGGATCGGGGTCATGGCGACCGACGACGGCGACGACGGCGGCTCGGTGAGCCTCGGCGGCGGCAGCGGCGGCAGCGACACCAAGGTCCAGAACCGCCCGCCGGACTCGGTGGCCGGCGTCGCGCAGCGCGTGCTGCCGAGCGTCGTGATGATCCGCGTGCAGTCCTCGCAGGGCGAGGTCGGCGGCACCGGGTTCATCGTCAACGGCGGCTACGTCGTCACCAACAACCACGTGGTCGCGGGCGGCGGCAACGGCGGCCAGATCCAGATCGTCTTCAACGACAAGAAGACGCTGTCGGCGACCGTCAAGGGCGCCGACCCGAGCTCGGACGTCGCGGTGCTCAAGCCCGAGGGCCAGCACTCGCTGCCCGCGCTCCAGGTCGGCGACTCCGCGGCGATCGCGGTCGGCGACCCGGTGATCGCGATCGGCTCGCCGCTCGGCCTCCAGGGCTCGGTCACCACCGGCATCGTCAGCTCCCTGAACCGCGCGGTGCCCACGCAGGGCGAGGGCGGCGCGGACGCGTCCTACCTCAACGCCATCCAGACCGACGCGGCGATCAACCCCGGCAACTCCGGCGGCCCGCTGGTGGACGCCAAGGGACGCGTGATCGGCATCAACACCGCGATCGCGACCGTCGGCGGCCAGTCGATGGGCGGCGAGGGCCAGGGCGGCAGCATCGGCCTCGGCTTCGCGATCCCGATCAACCAGGGCAAGCGGGTCGCCGAGGAGATCATCCGGACCGGCACCGTCAAGCAGGCCAAGCTCGGCGTGCTGCCCGACCCCCGCTACCAGCAGGGCGGCGCCCGCATCCTGCCGCAGCCGGTCAACGGCCAGGCCCCGGTCACCAAGAACGGCCCGGCCGACAAGGCGGGCCTGAAGCCCGGCGACGTGATCACCGCGTTGGACGGCAAGCCGATCGAGGACGCCACCGACCTGATCGCCCAGATCCGCAGCCGCGCGCCGGGCGACCGGGTGAAGGTGACCTACCAGCGGACGGGCAAGGAGAGCACCGTGGAGATCATCCTCGGTTCCGACTGAGCCGCCGTCCTGCTCGGGCCCGCTCCGTCAGGGCACGTTCCGATCAGGCACGGGTCGCCCACAGGGCGGCAGGGATGTTCAGATCCGGTTCATCCGGAACGGGATACGCTGGGGGGACCGGTCCGCGCCAGGGCCGGTCCCCTTGGCTGCTGGAGGACGGGTTGTTCGACGTCGGTATCGGTGAGATGGCGGTGCTCGTCGTGCTCGCGCTGGTCATCTTCGGCGACAAGCTGCCCCAGGCCGCCGGGCAGGCCGGGCGCATGCTGCGGCAGTTCCGCCAGATGGCCAACTCCGCGAAGGCGGACCTCCAGGAGGGCCTCGGGCCGGAGTTCAAGGACTTCGACCTCAACGATTTGAACCCGAAGACATTCGTCCGCAAGCACCTGTTCGAGGACGAAGAGGACGAGGCCTACGCGAGCGTGAACGGCGGCCTCGTGAGCGACGACGCGGGCTACGCCACCGTGGGCGGCCTCGCCTACGACGAACGGCCGCCCTTCGACAGCGAGGCCACCTGATCCAGGGCCCGGGCCCTGAGAGCGCCGGGCCCTGAGGGTCAGCGGCCCTTGGGGGAGATGCCGAGCGACATGCCCGCCAGGCCGCGGCTGCGTCCGGCGAGCTGCTCGGCGATCGTGCGCAGCTCCTTGGCGGCGCCCGCGTCGGGGTCGGCGAGCACCAGCGGCACGCCGCTGTCGCCGCCCTCGCGCAGCCGCGGGTCGATCTGCACCTGGCCGAGCAGCGGGACGCGGGTGCCGAGCGTCGTCGTCAGCGCGTCCGCGACGGTCTGGCCGCCGCCGGCGCCGAAGATGTCCTGCCGCTCGCCGCAGTGCGGGCATGCCAGGTAGGACATGTTCTCGATCACACCGACGACCTGCTGGTGCGTCTGCGCGGCGATCGCCCCGGCCCGCTCGGCGACCTCGGCGGCGGCCTGCTGCGGGGTCGTGACGACGAGGATCTCGGCCGAGGGCAGCAGCTGCGCCACGGAGATCGCGATGTCGCCGGTGCCGGGCGGCAGGTCCATCAGGAGGATGTCGAGGTCGCCCCAGTAGACGTCGGTGAGGAACTGCTGGAGCGCGCGGTGCAGCATCGGGCCCCGCCACACGACCGGCTGGTTCCCGGCGGTGAACATGCCCACCGAGATCACCTTCACGTCATGCGCGCTCGGCGGCATGATCATGTCCTCGACCTTGGTCGGCGGGCTGTCGACGCCGAGCATGCGCGGCACCGAGTGGCCGTAGATGTCGGCGTCCACCACGCCGACCCTGCGGCCCTGCGCGGCGAGCGCCGCCGCCAGGTTCACGGTGACCGACGACTTGCCCACGCCGCCCTTGCCGCTCGCGACCGCGTACACCTTGGTCAGCGAGTTCGGCTTGGCGAAGGGGATCTCCTTGGCGGGCTGCCCGCCGCGCAGCTTGGTCTGGAGGTCCTTGCGCTGCTCCTCGCTCATCACGTCCAGCTCCACCTGGACGGAGGCGACGCCCTCCAGCCGGGAGACGGCCTCGGTGACGTTCTTGGTGATGGTGTCCCGCATCGGACATCCGGCCACGGTCAGGTAGATACCGACGCGGACGCTGCCGTCCGCCTCGATGTCGATGTTCCTGACCATGTCGAGCTCGGTGATCGGCTTGCGGATCTCGGGGTCGTTCACCGTGGCGAGAGCCTCGGTCACCCGCTCGGTCGTCAACTGGGAGGCCATGTCCCCATGGTATGAACTCGGTGGCCGTGCCCGCCAATCCGGGTGCCCGGTCCCTCGCGGCGCGTCCGGCCGCCGTACGATCGGTGGGTGACCACCCAGCACAGCCCCGTCGCGGACATCCCCGCCCAGGCAGCGGAACAGGCCCCCGCGCCCGGGCATGCGCCCGGCCAGGCCCCCGGTTCCGCGCCCGAGCACGCGTCCGGTGACGCCGCCGGGCCCGCCCCGGCCGCCGAGCTGGTGGTGTGGCGGACGCTGCTCCGCGCCCAGGTGCGGATCGCCCGCCGCCTCCAGGCCGACCTGCTGGCCGAGCACGACCTGCCGCTGGCCTTCTACGACGTCCTCACCCACCTCGGCGAGGCGCCGGGCGGGAAGCTGCGCATGAACGACCTCGCCGACCGGGTGCTGCTGTCGCGCAGCGGCCTGACCCGGCTGGTCGACCGGCTGGAGCGGGAGGGCCTCGTCGTCCGGGAGACGTGCACGAGCGACGCGCGCGGCCTGTACGCGGCGCTGACCCAGGCGGGCCGGGCGCGGCTGGACGAGGCCGCCCCCACCTACCGGCGCGGCGTCCGCGACCACGTCCTCAGCCGCCTGGACGACGACGATCTGCGCCGGTTCGGCCGGCTCCTCGCCAAGCTCGCCGACGAGCCCGACGGCGGGCTTGAGGAGCAGGCGACGGCCTTCCCCGAGAGGCCCTGAGCGGGCTCAGCGCTCTGAGCGGGCCCTGAGCGGGCTCAGCGCGCGTCCCGCTCCTTGAGCATCTGCTGGAGTTCGGACCGGAGGAAGTCGCGGGTCACGACCTCGTTCAGCGCCACCCGCAGCCCGGCGATCTCCCGGGTGAGGTACTCGGTGTCGGCGATCGACCGCTCGTTGCGGGCGCGGTCCTGCTCGTACTGGACGCGGTCGCGGTCGTCCTGCCGGTTCTGGGCGAGCAGGATCAGCGGCGCCGCGTAGGACGCCTGGAGCGACAGCATCAGCGTCAGGAAGATGAACGGGTACGGGTCGAACCGCAGCGCGGGCGGCACCACCAGGTTCCAGCCGATCCACACGGCCACGAACACCGTCATGTAGACCAGGAACCGGGCGGTCCCGAGGAACCGGGCGATCCGCTCCGACAGCCGCCCGAACGACTCCGGGTCGTAGTGGGGCCGCGGCAGCAGCGTCCGGCGGATCTCGCGGGGCTGGTCGAGCCGGGTGCTCATCTCGCGTGTGGTCATCTCGTCCCCTCGCCGCCCCGCAGGGCCTCCTCCTCCGGATCGGAGGCCGCCTCGGCGCTCGCGTCCATCACGGTCTCCCGCCAGTCCTCGGGCAGGAGGTGGTCGAGGACGTCGTCGATCGTCACCGAGCCGAGCAGGTGCCCGTCCTCGTCCACGACCGCGCCCGCGACCAGGTTGTAGGTGGCCAGGAACATCGCGACCGACGCCAGCGACATCGTCGGGCGCAGCGGGTCCAGTTCGGCGTCCACGATGCCGCTGACCAGCGTCGGCGGCGGTTCGCGCAGCAGCCGCTGGAAGTGCACGGTGCCGAGGTAGCGGCCGGTCGGCGTCGCGGTCGGCGGCCGGCACACATACACCTGCGCGGCGAGCGCCGGGTTCAGGTCGGGGTTGCGGATCTGCGCGAGCGCCTCGGCGACCGTCGCGTCCGGCGCGACGATCACCGGGTCGGTGGTCATCAGCCCGCCCGCCGAGTCGTCGGCGTAGGTCAGCAGCCGCCGGACGGGGGCCGCGTCCTGCGGCTCCATCAGCGTCAGCAGCCGCTCGCGCTGCTCGGTCGGCAGCTCGCCGAGCAGGTCGGCGGCGTCGTCGGGGCCCATCGCCTCCAGGACGTCGGCGGCCCGGTCGTCCTCCAGCGTGCCGAGGATCTCGATCTGGTCGTCCTCGGGCAGCTCCTCCAGGACGTCGGCGAGCCGCTCGTCGTCCAGCGCGACCGCGACCTCGGTGCGCCGCTTCTCCGGCAGCTCGTGGACGATGTTGGCGAGGTCGGCGGGCTTCATCCGCTCGAACGCGGCGATCAGTCCCGCCGCGCCCTGGCCGTGCTCGACGGCGGAGAAGCCGTCGACGGCGGCGAAGTCCACGACCAGGCTCTCACCCCGGCGCCGCAGCCCCCGGCCGCGCCCGCGGCCCCGGCCCCGGCTGACGGCGACCTTGCCGATCAGCCAGTCGCGGGTGCGGGTCGGCTCCATCGCCACGTCCACGACCGCGACGGGCTCACCGGAGTCGCGGAGCCGGACCGTACGGTCCAGCATCTCGGCGATCACGAGGGTCTCGGACTCGCGCTTGTGGAACCGGCGCACGTTCAGGCGCCCGTCGAAGACGATCGCGTCGGCCTCGACGACCGTGACCCGGGTGATCGGCAGGAACACCGGGCGGCGCGGCGCCACCTCCACCACCAGCCCGAGCACCCGGGGCGGGCGGGGCGCGAGGCGCAGCGCGACCACCACGTCGCGGACCCGGCCGACCTGGTCGCCGGCCGGGTCGAACACCGCGATCCCGGCGAGGCGGGCGATGAAGACCCGGCCCGGAGCTCCGCTCATGGGCAGGACACTACCCGTGATCTTGCACCTCATCCGAAGCGGCGGACGTGCTCGAAGTCACCTCGCAAGCCCCTCGCCGGGGCGGATGCCACACCCCGGCGGCACCCGTGGCGCGTACCCCCTGCGAGCCCGGCGCGGATGCTCCGGCAGACTGGTGAATCATGAGCGAGGCCGCCCAGGACCCCTTCGAGGAGCACCGGAACCTGCTGTTCGCCGTCGCCTACCGGATGCTCGGCACCGCCGCCGACGCCGAGGACGCCGTCCAGGACGCGTGGCTGCGCTGGTCGGCCGGGGACCGCGGGGACGTCGCCGAGCCCAAGGCCTACCTCGTCCGGATCACCACCAACATCGCGCTCGACCGGCTGCGCTCGGCGCGGGCGCAGCGCGAGACCTACGTCGGGCCGTGGCTGCCCGAGCCGATCCTGACCTCCCCGGACGTCGCCGAGGCGACCGAGATGTCGGAGTCGGTGTCGATGGCGATGCTCGTCGTGCTGGAGACGCTGAGCCCGCTGGAGCGGGCCGTGTTCGTGCTCAAGGAGGTCTTCGGCTACCCCTACGCCGAGATCGGGAAGGCGATCGACCGGTCGGAGACCTCGGTGCGGCAGCTCGGCACCCGCGCCCGCAGGCACGTCGAGGCGCGCCGGACCCGCTACGCGGCGGGCGGCGCCGAGCGGCGCGCCGCGACCGAGCGGTTCTTCGACGCGGTGCTGGGCGGCGACATCAACCGGCTGATGGAGGTCCTCGCGCCCGACGTGACGCTGTGGACGGACGGCGGCGGCAAGGTCCGGGCGGCGCGGCGCGTCGTCCACGGCGCCGACAAGGTCGGCCGCTGGCTGACGGCGGTCCGGGGCGTGCCCTACGTGGGCGTCGAGTGGCACGAGATGCGGATGCGGCGCGTCCAGCTCAACGGCGGGCCCGGCCTCGTCGTGGACGGCCCGGACGGTCCGATCGGCACGCTCGCCGTCGCGCTCGGCGCGGACGGCCGGGTCGAGGCGATCCACGTCGTCGCCAACCCCGACAAGCTCCAGGCGGTCGCGGCGGGCCGCGAACTGCCGGTCTAGGAGCCGACACGGGCCCGGATCAGGCGGCCCGGGTACGGGCGGGGGCTCAGCGGTCGACGCGGCGGCGCTTGCCGCCGAACATGCGCGGCGGCGCGCCCGCCGTCGTCGCGGGCGTCGGCACCGGGCGGACGCTCGCGTACTCCTCCGGCGCCTCCGAGGCGGCGTCCTCCACCGGGGTCAGCCGCATGATCCACGACTCGGCGGCCCAGCGCTCGACCTGGCCCTCGTGGCTCGGCGCGTTGAGCCGGTCCTTGGCGAGCAGCGGCGCGACGGCGTCCCACAGCGGCGTCCCGGGCTCGACCGGCGCGCACGCGGCGACGAAGGCGACCAGCCGGCCGCCCTTGTCCTTGCTGCGCAGGATGACGGTCACCCGGCCCGCGTCCGGGAGGCCGGGGAGGGGCTGCTCGCCCTCCCCGCCCGTCAGCACGTAGGCCGAGCCCTCGTGCCACACATGCCAGGCGGCCCGGGGCTGCGGCAGGCCGGGCAGGTCCAGCCACAGCAGCCCCGACTTCTTGGCCGCCTCCTCCACCAGAGCCACGTTGAGGTCACCCATGCGAAAAGCGTCTCACACCCGGTCGATACCATCCGGCGCATGCGCTCGCGACGAACGACCCTGGCCGTACCCAGCAGCAACCCCCGATTCATCGAGAAGGCACGCGACCTCCCGGCGGACGAGATCCTCCTCGACCTGGAGGACGCGGTGGCCGCCTCCGCCAAGGAGGGCGCCCGCGCGCGGGTCGTCGAAGCGCTCAACGAGGGCGGCTGGGACGGGAAGGTCCGCGCCGTGCGGATCAACGACCTGGAGACGCCCTGGGCGTACCGGGACGTGATCGAGGTCGTCGAGGGCGCGGGCGCCGAGCTGGACGCGATCATGCTGCCGAAGGCGAGCGACGCGACCCACGTCCAGTGGCTCGACCGGCTGCTCACCCAGATCGAGCGGGCCATGGGCTACGAGGTCGGCCGGATCGGCATCGAGGCGCAGATCGAGGACGCCCGCGCGATGGTCGGGATCGACGCGATCGCCGCGGCCTCGCCCCGGCTGGAGTCGCTGGTGCTCGGCCCCGGCGACCTGATGGCCTCGATCAACATGAAGACGCTGGTGGTCGGCGAGCAGCCGCCCGGCTACACCGAGGGCGACGCCTACCACTACATCTTCATGCACATTCTGATGGCGGCGCGCGCGCACGACCTCCAGGCCATCGACGGGCCGTACTTCAACATCCGGGACGTGGACGCCTTCACCCGCGTCGCCGAGCGCGCCGCGGCCCTCGGCTTCGACGGGAAGTGGGTGCTGCACCCGTCCCAGGTCGAGGCCGGGAACGCGGTGTTCTCGCCGTCCCAGGAGGACTACGACCACGCCGAGCTGATCCTGGACGCCTACGAGCACGCCACCACCGTCGAGGGACGCGGCGCCGCCACGCTCGGCGACGAGATGATCGACGAGGCGTCCCGGAAGATGGCGCTGGTCATCGCGGCGAAGGGACGCGCCGCCGGGCTCCCGCGCACCAAGCGCTTCGAGCCGCCCGCGGCGTGATCCCGTCCTGACCCCGGCCCGCTCCCGGCCTGACCCGCCTGATCGCGACCTGGTCGGGGCGGGGACGGCGCGCGGGCACGTACGATTCGTCCGACACATCGTGGAGGGGGACACACGTGGCGGAATCGGGGGACGCGAACGGCTGGGCCCCGCTCGACCCGGAATCGCCGGCCGAGCGGCCCGCCCCGCCCCCCGCGTCCCCGATGCCCCTCCCGCCCCAAGCCCCCCAGGGGTGGCCGCAGCCCGGCCATTACCAGGGCCAGTACGGCCACCCCGGATATCCACAGCCTGGGTACGCGTATCCGACCTACGGGACGCCTCCCGCACCGAAACCGCCCTGGGCGGTCGACCCGCCGCCCGGCGTCCCCTTCCACCGGATGGCGCGGACGGCGGCGCACCGCTGGTGGCGCCCGCTGGTCGGGACGCTGGGCATCCTCGGCCTCGGCTTCGGCCTGGCCATCGGCCTGATGATCATCGGACTGATCGTCCGGCTGGCGGCGACCGGCGACGCCGTGGACGACGGCGCGGGCGACTCGATCTTCGGGGACGCGACCGCCGACCTCGCGTTCAACCTGGGCATGCTCGCGGTGTTCCTGCCGGTGGGGTTCCTCGCGGCGTGGGTCGTCCAGCGGCGGCGGCCGGGCACGCTGTCCTCGGTCGCGGGACGGCTGCGCTGGCGCTGGCTGCTCGCCTGCTGCGGCCTGGCCCTGCTGTTCTGTGCCGTGTCCTACGGGTTCTCGGTGATCGCGACGTCGCTGGTGGGCGACGACTCGGGCGCCGACGAGCACTGGGTCGGCTGGGGCGACTTCCTCGCCCCCGCGATCGTGATCGTCCTGCTGGTGCCGTTCCAGTCGGCGGCCGAGGAGTACGTGTTCCGGGGCTGGCTGCTCCAGGCCGTCGGCGCCTGCACGCTGGAGACCCTGCGCGGACGTATCGGACGGGCGGTCAGCACCGTCCTGCGCACCCCCTGGCCCGGCATCGTCGTCGGATCGGCCCTGTTCACCGCCGGGCACGGCTACACCGGCTGGGGCGTCCTCGACATCTTCGTGTTCGGCGCGCTCGCGGCCTGGCTCGCGGTGCGCACGGGCGGCCTGGAGTCGGGGATCGCGCTGCACGTCTTCAACAACCTGATGGCCTTCCTCTTCCCGGCGGCGGTCGGGAAGCTCGACATCGAGCAGGGCGGCGTGCGCTGGGAGTACGTCCTGGCCGACATCATTCCGATGGCGCTCTACGCGCTCGCCGTGGTGTGGCTGGCGCGGCGCAAGCAGGTCCAGACCCTCACGGCCGAGACGGTCGAGGACCCCGGCCCGGACGCGCCGCCCGCGCCCGCGCGGGTCGGCGGCTCGCCCGGCCCCGAGTTCGCCGCCTAGACCCTTTCGGCCCCCCGAGCCTCCGCTCCTGCGGACCGCTCGTGTGGGTGGCTTTATCGCCCCTTTTCCGGACGCCTACCCGAGGGAACTTGACGCGGCGGGGGGATGGCACGCAGGGTGGGTAACCGTGAGGGCGGAGCCCACATGTCCGCGCTGCGCGGGCCCACTGCACGCGCCGGGCCTCTGGTCGAGCGACTGGAGCTGCGGCGCGGACGGCGTGGTGTTGCCCAGGCAGCCGTCCAGACGTCCGGGCCCGGGCGGGCTCGCCGCCGTCGTCCATGACGCGCGAGTCCCCGTCTGGACACCCTGGCCTCTTCCGCTGGGATGGCTCGTCACCGGGTTCACCACCGTGGGGGACGAGCGCAGCGGGGCCCGGGCCGTCGCCGTCGCCGTGTCGGGTCCCGGGCTGCTCAGCGGCCCGGCCGACATGATCGTGATCGCCGAGGAGCCGGGCATCGGGCTCGGCGCCCACTACGCGGGGCTGGAGGGCGGCGACCCCGGCGAGGGGTTCGACGACAGCCCGCCGCACGTGAAGCTCGACGTCAGCGGCCCGACCGCCACCTCCGGGCGGGTGGTCCCCATGTGGGCGGTCGGCGACCGGCCCGACCGGGCCGTCTTCGTGGGCGAGGCGATGGGCGACTGGCTGTGGGCCGTGCTGTGGCCGGCTGAGGCGGGCGTCCTGCTGGTGGAGCGCCAGCACCTCCTCGACCTCCGCGAGCCGGGGATGGAGATCGACCTCCCCTACGGCGCCCACACCCCCCGCCTGGACGAATAGCCCCCTCACGCGTCCCCGGGCGAGTACAAAGGGCGCATGCGCATCGATCTCCACAGTCACAGCACCGTGTCCGACGGCACCCGCCCGCCCGCCGAGGTCGTCCGGCGGGCGCGCGCGAAGGGGCTGGACGTCCTCGCGCTGACCGACCACGACACCGCCGGCGGCTGGGACGAGGCGACCGCCGCCCTGCCGGACGGGCTGGCGCTCGTCCCCGGCGTCGAGCTGTCCTGCCAGGAGGGCGGGCGCAGCCTGCACATGCTCGGCTACCTGTTCGACCCGGAGGAGCCGGAGCTGGCCGCCGAGCTCGCCCGCATCCGCGATGACCGCGTGGTCAGGGCGCAGGCGATGGTCGCCCGCCTCCAGGAACTCGGCGTGGACGTCACCTGGGAGCAGGTCCGCGGCCTCGCCCGCGGCGAGGCGGTCGGGCGCCCGCACATCGCCCGCGCCATGCTCGACGCGGGCGCGATCACGACCCTCGACGAGGCGTTCGACCCCCGCTGGATCGCCCAGGGCGGGCGCGCCTACGCCGAGCGGTACGCGCTCGACCCCGAGCGCGCGCTCCGGCTCATCGGCGCGGCGGGCGGCGCCTGCGTCCTCGCCCACCCCCGCGCGGGACGCGGCGGCTACGTCTTCGCCGACGCGGTGATCGAGCGGCTGGCCGCCGCCGGGCTGGCCGGCGTCGAGGTCGACCACCCCGACCAGGCCCCCGAGGACCGCGCCCACCTGCGGGAGGTCGCGGCGTCCCTCGGGCTCGCGGCCACCGGCTCCAGCGACGACCACGGCGCGCCGACCGGCGACCGGCTCGGCGCCGAGACCACCGCGCCGGAGGAGTACGAAAAGCTGATCTCCGTGGGGCCCGACCGGGTCCGCCAGTCGCGGTAGGGTGCGTGCGTGGACGCACGCATCGAACAGGTGGTGACGTCGGGCAAGCTGACCCTGGACGACACCGAGTACGACGTCGAGAGCAACACCTACCTCGTCGGCGACGATGACGAGGTCATCGTCATCGACCCGGCCTTCGACGCCGAGGCCATCCTCAAGGAGGTCGGCGAGCGCGAGGTCATGGCGGTCCTGCTGACCGACGGCAACGAGCACCGCCTCGAAGTGGTGCTGGAGGTCGCCGCCGCCGGTGAGGAGGACGAGGAGAACTGGGCCCCGATCGCCCTGCACCGCGCCGACCGGCTGCTGTGGCGCGACTACTTCGGCCGCCTCGCCAAGTCCGAGGAGGACGAGGACGACGCCAAGGCGCTGCGGGCCCTCGAACCCGACATCTGGCTCGAGGACGGCGGCGTCTTCGAGATCGGCGACGCCCAGCTCGAGATCGTGCACACCCCCGGCCACACCCCGGGCAGCGTCTGCGTGATGAGCGAGCAGCTCGGCGTGCTGTTCGCGGGCGACACCCTGCACCGCGGCCGTCCCGGCTCGGTCGGCGGCGTGTACGACGACCTGCGCAAGCAGCTCAACTCCATCGGCGCCCTCCTGACCCCGCTGCCCAAGGACCTGCGCGTCCTGCCCGGCCAGGGCGAGGAGACCACAGTCGGCGAGGAGGACTCCCGCTGGGAGACCTGGGGCGCGCTGGCGCAGGAGAACGACGACTGACGCGCCGTCCGTAGAGCACCGGCCGGGCCGTACTGAACCTGCCGCCGAACCACCGTGCCATCGACCGATTTGGGGGGAAGTCGAGCGTGGGGGCCGAGCAGCTGGGTTTCGAGGGCATGCCCCGGCGCCTGTACACCTGCACGCCGTCCCGACTGAACACCTGGTTGGACTGCCCGCGCCGGTACCGGATGACCTACCTCGACCGCCCGATGCCGCCCAAGGGCCCGCCGTGGGCGCACAACAGCCTCGGGGCCAGCGTCCACAACGCCCTGGCGGCCTGGTGGCGGCTCCCCGAGCGGCAGCGGACCCCCGAGTCCGCCGGTGCCCTGCTCGTCCGGGGCTGGCTGACCGAGGGGTTCCGGGACGAGGAGCAGTCCGCGTACTGGCGTGAGCGCGCCCGCGAGATGACCGAGCGCTACACCGCGACCCTCGACCCGGCCGACGAGCCGCTCGGCGTCGAGCGCACGGTCGCGACCCGCACCGACCACATCGCCGTGTCCGGCCGCATCGACCGCCTCGACGCGCGCGGCAACGAACTCGTCGTCGTCGACTACAAGACCGGACGCCACGTCCTGACCTCCGACGACGCGCGCGGCTCGCTGGCCCTCGCCATCTACGCCGTGGCCGCGTCCCGGGTGCTGCGCCGCCCGTGCCACCGGGTCGAGCTGCACCACCTCCCCTCCGGGGAGGTCGCGGTCTGGGAGCACACCGACGAGTCGCTCCAGCGCCACATCCGCCGCGCCGAGGGGATCGCGGCCGAGGCCGCGGCGGCCGACGAGGCCTACCGGGCCCGCGTCCCGAAGCCGCGCCAGGGCGAGGGTGGTCCGGTCGGCCCCGTCGACCACGCGCCGCACGACGAGCTGTTCCCGCCGCGTCCGGGCACGCTGTGCTCATATTGCGACTTCGCCCGCCACTGCCCGGAGGGCCGGGAGGCCGCGCCCCGGAAGGAGCCGTGGGCGGTCGTGGACGCCGCGGCCCGCGACGACTGACCCGCCGGGCCTCAGCGGGCGTCAGTCAGCGAACCTCAGAGGATCTCGGCCAGAAGGGCGCGCAGCCGGATCGCGAACGGCTCGGGATCCTCGGCGAAGCCGGTGTGGCCGCCGGGGAACGCCACGGGCTCGACGTCCAGCGCCTCCGCCAGCGCCCTGGACGTCCGGTCGCACAGCTGCCCCGCCGAGGCCTCGCCGATGCCGACCACGACCTCGGTGCCGCGCAGCGCCGCCACGTCGGGCCGCCAGCGCACGGTCTCGCGCAGCTCGTGCCCGAACCAGCGCAGCTCGTCGGCGACCACCTGCGGGTCCCGCTCCCCGCCGAACATCTGCTCCAGCGCCCCGTCGGGCAGGTGGATGTTCGCGGTGGCCATGAACAGCCCCCAGGCGCCGATCACGTCCCCCGCCAGGTAGCGGGCGATCATCTCCTCCGTCGCCCGGTGCAGCTCGTCCCGGTCGTCGAGCAGCCCGTGCAGCGGCGGCTCGTGCGCGATGGTCAGGCGGACCTGCTCGGGACGGGTCTGCGCGAGCGCCAGCGCCGTGCAGGCGCCGCCGCTGGACCCGAGGACGATGGCGGGCCCGGCGTCCAGCTCGGCGATCAGCCGGGAGAGGTCGGCGGCCCGCAGCGGCGGCGTCGAGTCCTGCTCCGGGTCGTCCACCGGACTGCGGCCGATGCCGCGCGGGTCCGCGGTGAGGACGGTGTGGTCGGTGGCGAGCAGGTCGGCCAGCGCCGCGAAGCCGGCGGCCCCCATGGGCGCTCCGACGAGGGCCACGAGCGGCCCCTGCCCCCGCACCTCGTAGTGCAGGCGCGCGCCGTCCACGCGGAGCGTCTGGACGGTGGTCGCGGACGAGTCGAGCGTCATCTCGGGTTCCTCCCGGTCAATGGGTGTTCGACCAGATGGACCAGCGGCCCCGCCGAAAATCATCGGCGGGGCCTACCGGAGGATGCTCACGCGTCCAGGACGAGTTGGCGGGCCAGCCTGCCGATGGGCTCGCTCGTCCCGGCTTCGTAGTTGCTGAGGACGACGACCACCCACCCGGTGCCGGGGAAGAAGTCGATGGAGGTGGAGGCGCCGAGGCTGCTGCCGCCGCCGTGCCCGTGCACCCACTGGCCCTGGGCCAGCGCCGTGATCGGCCCGTATCCGGCGAACACGCTGGGACGGGACGGCGCCGCGCCGTGCGGCGGGTCCTCGCGGGGCGGCCGGGGGAGCTTCGGGCCCAGCATCAGCTCGGCGTGGGCGGCGTCCAGCAGGACGCCGTCCAGCAGGGCGTGCGCGAAGCGGTCCATGTCGGCGCAGGTCGCGAACGAGTCGCCGGCCGGAAGCCCGACGAACAGCGCGTCCTCAAGGTTGTCGGCGCGCTCGGAGCCGCCCGGCTTCTTGCCGTAGGGATGCGCGATGCGGGAATCGGCGCGCCATTCGGGCTTGGTGTAGAACGCGCTGTCGCGCATGCCCGCCGCGCGGAAAACGTGCTCGGCCATGTATTCGTAGTAGGGCTGGCCCGAGGCGGCGGCGACGATCGCGCCGAGGAGGCAGAAGGCGGAGTTGCTGTACTGGTCCCCGGCACCGGGCGGGAAGCTGGGCCTGGTCCGCCGGATGAGGTCGACGGCGCCCTTCAGCACCTCCTCGGTGCTGTTCCAGGTCTTGGACGCCTCGGGAAACCCGGGGATCTGGAAGACGTCGCCGAGGCCGGAGGAGTGCGTGAGCAGGTGGTGCACGGTCACGGCGTCGGCGATCTCGGCGGGGAACCCGCTGAGGTGCGCGCCGACCTTGTCGTGGTAGTTCAGCCTGCCCCGCTGGGCGAGCTGGTGGATCGCGGTCGCGGTGAAGAGCTTGGAGACCGAGGCGAGCGCGAAGCGCGTCTCCGGCCCGTTGCGGACCCCGGCCCGCTTGTCGGCCATGCCGTGGGAGCGGCTCAGCACGGTCCGCTTGCGGTGGGTCACCAGCAGCGAACCGGAGAACTGGTCCTTCGCCGCCAGGTCCGCCACCATCCGGTCGAGCGCGCCGCCGGGGCGCAGGTCCTTCGGGACCCGTCCCGGCCGCTCGCCGTCGGCGCCCGCCGGGGCGCCCGTTCCCGTGACGGTCAGGGCCGCGCTCCCGGCCGCGACCGCGCCGCCCAGAACCCTGAGCGCGCCGCGCCGGGACGGCCCGTCCGGCCGCGTCGATGAGATGTCGTCGTCCATGGCACCGCATGCAACGGCACCCGGTGTTTCCTCACCGTTTCGCGCTCCCCGGCGGCGCGGGGTCGGGCGGGCGGTGGTTGCGCTCGGACTCGGCCCAGAAGCCCAGCAGCGCACCGGCGGTGGTCTCGGGCGCCTCGACGGCGGGGGAGTGGGCGGCGCTCGGGATGACGACCCGCGCGGCGCCGAGGCGCTCGGCCATCGCGGCCTGCGCGCGGGGGTCCCAGACGTCGTCGTCCTCCCCGTACAGGACGAGCGTGCGCAGGCCCGTGTCCTCGGCGTGCTTGGCGAGCTCGTCGACGCGGTCGGGCGCGGTGAGGATCTCGCGGGCCATCCGGACCAGGCCCGTCTCGCGGTTGCCGAGCGTGCGGGCCTTGAGGAAATCGAGCACCTCGGGTGCGACGCCGCGGCGCTGGTACTCCGGCTCCAGGCTGATCGACCAGATCGCGGGCATGCCGAGGTCGGGGATCGCGTCGCGCAGCGCGCGGGCCTTCGCGGCCGCCTGGCCGGTGACGCCGGCGGGCCCGGAGCTCATCAGCGTCGCCGAGGCGGGCTCGACCCGCTCCGACAGGATCGCCTCGCGGACGACCAGGCCGCCGAAGGAGTGCCCGACCAGGTGGACGGGTTCGGGGCCCAGCGTCCCGGCGATCGCGGCGACGTCGTCGCCGAGCGCGGCGCGGGTGTAGGCGGACGGGTCGTCCGGCCCCTCCGACTGGTACTGTCCGCGCAGGTCGATCGCCAGCACGCGCCGCCCGGACGCGGCGAGCGTCTGGAGCACGGCGATGAAGTCCTCCTTGCTGCCGGTGTAGCCCGGCACCAGGAGGGCGGGGTAGCGCTCGGTCACACCCGACCCCGGGAGGGCCTCCAGGGCGGCGAAGCGGCCGCGGGAGGTCTCGACGGTCGTCCGGTTAACACCGGGGGGCAGGGTCAGGAACCGGGGCGTGCTCACAGAGGGCCACCATACTAAATGGGCGTGCGCGGGCAGGGGCGCCGAACGCGCGGTGGTAACGTCGCGACGGTGGAGCGCAAGCCGGCCGTCTCGGCCCACCGGCGCGACGAGGCGGGCCTGACCGGGCTGAAGGACGCGGTGGAGTCCGGCGCCGAGTACGTCGAGATCGACATCCGCCGCACCGGGGACGGCAGGCTCGTCGTCCACCACGACGCGCGGGTCGCCGGGCTGCCGCTGAACCGGCTCCCCTACGGGCGGGTCGAGGAGCTCGCGCCGCGTCCCGTTCCGCTCGTCGCCGACGCGATGCAGATCATCGCCGGGCGGGCGCGGGGGCACCTGGACCTCAAGGAACGCGGCTGCGAGCACGAGACCGTCGAGCTGGCGCTGGAGGCGTTCGGGCCGGGCGAGTTCGTCGTCACGACGCGCGAGATCGACTCGCTCATGGAGATCAAGACGCGCTTCCCCGGCGTCACGACCGCGCTGTCGGTGGGGCGGGGGCTGCTGGAGCGGGGCGCCGCGCGCGACTTCGCGCCGCTGCGGCTCGTCCGCCGGGCGGGGGCCGACATGGTGGCGCTCAACCACCGGTACGCGCGGGTCGGGGTGCTGGCGCAGTGCGCGCGGGCGGGCGTCCCCGCCATGATCTGGACGGTGAACGCCGTGCCGCTGATGCGCCGCTTCCTGCGCGACCCGCGGGTGGCCGTGCTGATCACCGACCACCCCGGGACCGCTCTCCGGCTGAGGGACGTGCAACCGCGAGACTGAGCGGAAGTCTCGCGGCCGCGATGGTCAGGCGCTCTGCGACGCCCCGTCCGCCTTCGCCTTGCCGACGCCGTTGCCGACCCCACCGGCGACGCCGGTGGGCTTGCCGCCGCGGGTGCGGCGGCGGCTCCGGCTCCGCTTGCGCTCGGTGGCGACCGCGTCGACGACGTTCTCGCCCTGCTCGGCGGCGACCGGCTGGGCCTGTGCCGACTCGGCCTGTGCCGACTGGACCTGTGCCGACTGGACCCGGGTCGACTGGCCCTTCACCTGCTGCGCGCCCTCGACCGGCTGGCCCGCACGGGTGCGGGTGCGCTTGCGGCGGCGCGGCCGGGGACGTTCCCGCTCATGATCGCGGTCACGGTCGCGGTCGCGGCCGCCGGACTGGCTGCGGGTCTTGCCCGTCTCGCCGATGTCCTCCAGTTCCTCGGCGTCCAGGCCGGCGCGCTCGTGGCGGTGCTCCTTGGGCGGCCTGCCCTTGGTGCCGGCGGGGATTCCGAGGGCCTCGAAGAAGTGCGGCGAGGTGGAGTAGGTCTCCTCCGGCGCCGCGAACGGCAGGTCGAGCGTGCCGTTGATCAGCTTCCAGCGGGTGAGGTCGGCCCAGTCGACGAGGGTGACGGCGACGCCCTCCTTGCCCGCGCGGCCGGTCCGGCCGATGCGGTGCACGTAGGTGTCGGCGCTGTCGGGGCACTCGAAGTTGACGACATGGGTGACGTCGTCGACGTCGAGGCCGCGGGCGGCCACGTCGGTGGCGACCAGCACGTCGATCTTGCCGTTGCGGAACGCGCGGAGCGCGCGCTCGCGCTGGCTCTGGCCGAGGTCGCCGTGCACGGCGGCGGCGTCGAAGCCCCGCTGCGCGAGGTCGGCGGCCACCCGGTCGCAGGCCCGCTTGGTCTGGCAGAAGACCATGGTCAGGCCGCGGCCCTCCGCCTGGAGCAGCCGGGCGACCATCTCCGGCTTGTCCATCTGGTGGGCCTGGAACACGTGCTGGACGACCTGCGGCGTCGCGTCGGACTCGGCGTGCGACTCGGCGCGGACGTTGGTCGGCCGGGTCAGGTAGCGGCGCGACAGCGAGACGATCTCGCCCGGCATCGTCGCCGAGAACAGCATCGTCTGCCGCTGCGCCGGGATCCGGTCGATGATCCGCTCGATGTCGGGCAGGAACCCGAGGTCGAGCATGCGGTCGGCCTCGTCCAGCACCAGCACGCCGACCTGCGAGAGGTCCAGGTGCTTCTGCTTGACGAGGTCGAGCAGCCGGCCCGGGGTGCCGACGACGACGTCCACGCCCTCGCGGAGCGCGCTGATCTGCGGCTCGTAGGCGCGGCCGCCGTACACCGACAGGACGCGGGTGCCGAGCTTGCCGCCGGCGACCAGGAGGTCGTCGGTGACCTGGAGGGCCAGTTCGCGGGTGGGCGCGACGACGAGCGCCTGCGGCTTGCGGCCGCCGTGCTCGATGCGCTGGAGCAGCGCGGCGCCGAACGCGAGGGTCTTGCCGGTGCCCGTGCGGGCCTGGCCGATGATGTCGTGCCCGCCCAGCGCGATCGGCAGGGCGAGCTCCTGGATGGGGAACGCTTCGACGATGCCCTCGGCTTGCAGGGCATCGGCTATCTCGGGGACGACCCCGAGTTCACGAAAGGTAGTCAGAGCTTTCAGCCTCCAATATGCGGGATCCTCGCTCCCGGGTGCGGCGCGGCCGTCGGCGGGGGTCTCGCCGTCCTGGCGTGCCCGCCGTCCTCGTGGCCGCGCGCTCGCGCGGAAGGGACCAGCCGTCAATCAAATGTCTCGGCGACCGCAGTCAGGGGTTGAAAGCAGTCACTCACTGTGGCTGCGTGCGGTCACACTCCGCCACGCAGTGTACCGACCGTCAGTTGCATACACCAATAGCCGATCACAGGTCCCAACGTTCGCCCGGTTCCTTGTATTCCATCAGGGCGGATTCGTCCCGTGAAGAGGGCGCGTTCGTCCCCTCCCGGGCGGCCACTTCCGGACATGGGGAAGCCCCGCTCGCAGGAGCGGGGCTTCCGGTGGGGGCCGCCGATGGCGAGTTCGGAGGCCGGGACTACGGGGTGGGTCAGAAGATGCCGCGCCGCGTCCGGCCGCCATGCCAGCGGCCGCCGCCGTGCCAGCGGCGGCCGCCGCGGCGCCCGTTCGCGCCGTTCGTGGAGGTGAGCGCCGCCACCCCGACCGCGGCGATCACGATGGCGAAGACGAGGGCGATGAGCGTGCCCGCGCCGAGCGCGTTCGCGATCACCCCGCCGAGGATGGCGCCGACGACGCCGACGAGGATGGTCAGCAGGACGCCGATGGGGTTGCGTCCGGGGACCAGCAGCCGTGCCAGGGCTCCGATGACGGCACCGACGACGATGAACCAGAGGATCGTCGTGAGCATGTCGATCATCCATTCCGTTTCCGTGGGCCGGTGGCCCGTGGTCGGAGGTCGATATGCCCGTCCTGTCCGGTTCAAACAAAGCGGTGGTCAAAATCTCGTCAAGCCGGTGCCGCCGGCACGGCGTTCCCGCAGGTCAGGTGTACTGGGTGCCGAAGCCGACGTTGCGCTGCTCGTCCTCGGTGATCTCCAGGTAGCCGACCTGGGGGGCGGGGATCACGATCCGGCCGGCCCGGCGGTCCTGGAGGACGAAGACCCCGCGCTCGGCGGCCAGCGCCTCGGCCAGCGCCCGCTGGACCTCGTCGGCCGACTGCGCGGTGTCCACCACGAGTTCCCTGGGCACGTTCCGCACGCCGATGCGTACCTGCACTCGATGCTCCCGTCCGTCCCGTCCCGCCGACCACCGGCGGTCACGCCTCCGATGGTGGCACGCGGACCGCCGGACACGCCGCCGCGCCGCTTCGCCCCGAGTGAAACCGGCGGCGAGATCGGTGCGGCCATGCAGATCGGCCGTGCGGAACAGGGCGCGGAACAGCCGGTCCGGATCAGCCGGTGCGGGGGAAGCCGGAGATCCCGCGCCAGGCCAGCCGGGCGATGATCTTCTCGGCGGTGTCCTTGGGGATCGCCCGGTGCTGGGACAGCCAGTAGCGGGCGCTGACCTCGGCCATCCCGACCAGGCCCATGCCGAGCAGGTGCGCCTCGTCGCTCGGGGCGTCGGTGTCCTCGGCGATGACCTGGGCGATCATCTCGGCGCACTGCTGGTTGGCGCGGTCGACGCGGGCGCGGACGGGCGCCACGTTGCGCAGGTCGGACTCGAAGACGAGCCGGTACGCCTCGCCGTCGCCGGCCACGAAGTCGTAGAACGCCTGCATGCACGCCTGGACGCGCAGCTTGTTGTCGGTGGTGGACTCCAGCGCCTCGCGGACGATCTTCACGAGCGCCTCGGCGTGCTCGTCCAGCAGCGCCAGGTACAGCTCAAGCTTGCCCGGGAAGTGCTGGTAGAGCACGGGCTTGCTGACGCCCGCCCGCTCGGCGATCTCGTCCATCGCGGCGGCGTGGTAGCCCTGCGCGACGAACACCTCCTGGGCGGCGCCGAGCAGTTGCCTGCGGCGCGCCAGCCGCGGCAGCCGCGTGCCGCGGGGGCGGGCATCCGGGGTCGCGGTCACCACAGTCTCCGATCACCGATTCGCGTCGGGACGACCGCCCGGCGCGGTAAGCACATCTCTCATCCTACGTGCGGGTAACCTCACGCGGCACCAGCAGGCCCCCGCGCGGGCTCCTTCACGCAGGTCAGTGTATTTCCGACGGAGCGCCCGCACGCACGAACCCGGGAACGCGGGCGTCCGGCCCCGGCGGGCCGCTCCCGGCCGGGTGGCGGAGGGGGGCCGGTCAGCGGTAGTCGTCCTCGTCGAGGTTGATCTCGCGGCGCTGGTCGGCGGCGTCGGCCTCGTCGGCGTCGAAGGGCAGCTGCGCCGTCCACTCGCGGGGCTGCTCCTCCTCGGCGGCGACCTCGGCGCGCTGCTCGGCGGCGTCCGCCTCGGGCGCCTCGTCGGGTACGGGCTGCTCACGGTCGTCGGTCTGGCTCATCACAGGTCCTGTCCTCGTACGCACTGTCCTCGTACGCGCTGTCGTCGGGCGGGTGGCGGCGTTCCTCCTGGGCGCGCTCTCACAGGCGTCCGGCCAGGTCGCGCAGCGGCGGCTCAAGGGACTCGCCGTAGGTCGGGAACGCGTGCACGACGTCGGCGAGCATGCTCAGCGGGGTCTCCGCGCGGATGGCCAGCGCGATCTCGCTCATCCACTCCTCAGCGTAGGGTCCGGCCGCGGCGGCGCCGATCAGCAGTCCCCGTGAGCGGTCGGCGTACAGTTCGACACGGCCGCGGTCGTCGGCGTCCACCGCCGCCCGCGCCGTCGCCGCGAGGTCGTACCCGGACGCGAGCAGGTCTATGCCGAGTTCGGCGGCCCGTGCGGGTGAGAGCCCCACCGCGTAGACGGTCGGCGTGGTGTGGACGACCCGGGGGATCGCCCGGTAGTCGGCCTCCCGGCGCCGCCCGAGCAGGTTGGCGAGCACCACGCGCGCTTGGTAGCGGGCGGCGTGGGTGGTGCGGGCGACGCCGGTCACGTCCCCGGCGGCCCAGACCCGGCCCGTCTCGGACGGGACGGCGCACGTCGCGTCCACCGGTATGCCCTGCCCCGGGCTGATCTCGACGCCGAGGGCCTCAAGGCCGAGGCCCGCCACGCGCGGGCGGCGCCCGGCGGCGACGAGGATGCGGTCGGCGTCGGGCGTCCCGCCGTCCGAGAGCCACAGCCGCACGCCCGACTCCTTGCGCTCGACCTGCCCGAGGGCGGCGCCGAGCCGCAGGTCGACGCCCATCCTTCGCAGCGCGTCGGCCAGTGCCTCGCCGGCGAAGGGCGCCTCGGCGTCCAGCAGCCGCCCGGCCGCCTCGACCAGCGTGACCTGCGACCCGAACGCCGCGTACACCTGCGCCATCTCGCAGCCGACGGGCCCGCCGCCGAGGACGACGAGCCGGCGCGGCAGGTCGGGGACCGACAGTGCCTCGTCGCTGGTCCAGACGGGGACGTCGGCGAGGCCGTCCACCGGGGGCAGGACGGGTTCGCTGCCGGTGCACACGACCAGGTCGCCGTAGCCGTGCTCGACCCCGTCGACCTCGACGGCGCCGGGGCGGACGACGCGTCCGACGCCGCGTAGGACGGTCACGCCGTCCTCCGCGAGCCGGGCGACCGCGCGGTCGTCGTGGCGGTGGGCGGCCAGCTCGTCGCGGCGGGCGACGGCCAGCTCCCAGGTCTCGCCGCGCCGCGCCGACAGCAGGAGCGAGGTGGACGGGACGCATGCCAGATATGGCGACAGGCCCCCGACCAGGTGGTGCTCGACGAGCGCGACGTCGCGCCCCGCGCGGGCGAGGCCCGCCGCGACCAGCTCCCCGGCCGTCCCCCCGCCGAGCACGACGGCACCGTGTTCGTTCTTCGACAACTGTTCATCCTCCAGCACCCGCAGGATGTCCCCGTGGTGCTCCATGGTGGCGGATTCCGGCGCCGGAGCGTGCCGGTTCGGACACAAACGGCGTCAGGGCAGGGGCTGCCGCTCGCTCAGCAATGGTTCGAGCAGGTCGCCGTGCCCGTCGATGCGCGCCAGCGCGTCGGCGGGGTAAAAGCGCAGGTCGGCGGCGCCATCGCAGGCGTCGAGCTCGTCCCAGGTCACGGGCATGGACACCGACGGCTCGTCGGCGGCGCGCAGCGAGTAGGGCGCGACGGTGGTCTTGGCGGGGTTGTTCTGGCTCCAGTCGACGAAGACCTTCCCCTTGCGCAGCGCCTTGTCCATCTTCGCGACGACGAGCCCGGGATGCTCCTCCGCGAGCCGCCGCGCCGCCGCCTTGGCGTAGTCGGACGTCCGCGCCGACTCCTTGATCGGGACGTAGAGGTGCAGGCCCTTCTTGCCGCTGGTCTTCGGGTAGGAGTCCAGGCCGTCCTCGGCGAGCAGGTCGCGCAGCAGGTGCGCCACCTCGCACGCCTCCACGACCGTCGCGGGCGGCCCCGGGTCCAGGTCGAACACGACCAGGTCGGGGTCGTGGACCGCGCCGCGCGGCCCCACCTTCCACTGCGGGACGTGCAGCTCCAGCGCGGCGAGGTTGGCGCACCACACGAGCGTGGGCAGGTCGTCCACGACGACGAAGTCGAGCGTGTCGCGTCCCGTGGAGCTGCCGGGGGTCGGGATCGTCGCCGTCCGCACCCAGTCGGGCGTGTGCGACGGCGCGTTCTTCTCGAAGAACTTCTGCGCGCGCACCCCGTCCGGCCAGCGGATGCGGGTCGCGGCGCGGTCCTTCAGGTGCGGCAGCATGACCGGCGCGACCCGCGCGTAGTAGTCGATCACCTCGCCCTTGGTGAACTCCGGATAGAGATCCTTGTCCAGGTTGGACAGCTTGAGCCGCCGCCCCTCGACCTCCACCTGCTCACTGCTCAAGGCTGACCTCCAGGGGGTCCTTGTCGTCGCGCAGCCCGCGCCAGGACGGGTGCCGGAGCCGCCCGTCCCTGGTGCGCGAGCCGTAGGCGACCTCCCCGACGAGGCGGGGTTCAACCCACTGGACGTCGCGGGTGAACTCGCGCGGCACGGCCTCGTCGTAGGGGCTCTCCGCGCGGCGCAGCGGCCACAGCGTGCCGTACAGCTCGTCCAGCGCCCGCTCGGTGAAGCCGGTGCCGACGTGCCCGACGAAGCACAGCCGGCCCTTCCCGTCGTACTCGCCGAGCAGCAGCGAGCCGACGCCGCCCTCGCGCCGCCCCCGGCCGGGCTTCCAGCCGCAGACGACGACCTCGCGGGTCATGAAGTTCTTGACCTTGCGCCAGAAGTCGACGCGGCGGCCGGGCCGGTAGGGGGAGTCGAGCCGCTTGGCGAGCAGCCCTTCGAGGCGCTGCTCCACCGTGAAGTCGAGCAGCTCCTTGACCTGGCCGGTGTCGCCGCCGTGCAGGTACGGGGGGACCTCCACGGGCCCGGCGCCGGCGAGGTCCAGCTCGGCGAGCAGCGCGCGGCGCTCGGCGTAGGGGACGTCGTACAGCGTGCCTCCGTCCAGCCGCAGCAGGTCGAACGCCACGTACCGGACGGGCACCTCGCGGATCAGCCGCGGATCGGGGCGGCCCACGTGCATGCGGCGCTGGAGGCGCTCGAAGCTCGGGCGCCCCTCCTCGAAGGCGACGACCTCCCCGTCCAGGACGACGTCGCGGTCGGGGAGGAGGTCGGCCAGGCCGGACAGCTCGGGGTAGCGTCCGGCGACGTCGCCGCCGCGCCGCCCGCAGGCGCGCACGCCGCCCGCGGCGACGTGGGCCAGCACGCGGACGCCGTCCCACTTGAGCTCCAGGCCCCAGCGTTCGCCGTCGACCGGAAGGTCCCCGGTGACGGCCATCATCGGTTCGACGGGCCAAGGCGTGGTCATACCGCCGTCCTACCCGTTGCCCGAGCCGGAGAAAAGGATCAAGAGGCCGTTATGGAGCAAATCGAACGAGGTTGCGACGCTAGGGGGAGGAACGCGCTGGGTAAGGAGAGATCATGCGCAGTATCTGGAAGGGCGCGATCTCGTTCGGGCTGGTGACGATACCGGTGAAGCTCTATTCGGCGACCGAGCAGCGGGACGTCGCCTTCCACCAGGTACACCGCGAGGACGGGGGCCGGATCAAGTACAAGCGGGTCTGCACGGTCGACGGCGAGGAGGTCGCCTACTCCGACATCGCCAAGGGTTACGAGCTGCCGAGCGGCGAGATGGTGATCCTCACCGACGAGGACTTCGCCGACCTGCCGCTGTCCTCCAGCCGCAGGATCGACGTCCTCCAGTTCGTGGAGCGCGAGGAGGTCGACCCGATCTACTTCGCGAAGTCCTACTACCTGGAGCCGGACGCGCAGGGCGCCAAGCCCTACGTGCTGCTGCGCGACGCGCTGGAGGAGTCGGGGCAGGTCGCGATCGTCAAGGTGGCGCTGCGGCAGCGCGAGTCGCTGGCGACGCTGCGGGTGCGCGGCGGGGTGTTCGTGCTGGAGACCATGCTGTGGCCGGACGAGGTCCGCGCGCCGGACTTCCCGTTCCTCGACGAGGACGTGGAGGTCCGCAAGCAGGAGCTGACGATGGCGACGTCGCTGATCGAGTCGATGGAGGGGGACTTCGACCCGGGGGAGTACAAGGACGCCTACCGGGAGGCGCTCCAGCAGGTGATCGATGCGAAGATCGAGGGGCGGGAGGTCACGCGCCCGGCCGAGGAGGAGGCCGAGGAGCCCGCCGCCGACCTGCTCAGCGCGTTGCGCGCGAGCGTCGAGGCGGCGAAGAAGGGGCGCGGCGAGCGGAAGGCCTCCGGGGGCAAGGCGTCGTCGGCCAAGTCGGGCGGGAAGAAGGAGCCGGCGAAGAAGGAGCCGGCGAAGGGGCGGAGCCGGAGCCGCAAGTCGGCCTGAGCCCGCCGCCGACGGGACGGCGACGGGCGGCTGTGCCGGTTCAGACCCGTGCTCGTTCGGAACCGTGCTCGTTCGGAACCGTGCTCGTTCGGAACCGTGCTCGTCAGGCCCCGGGGGTCAGAACGGGACGTTGGTGCAGAGGAGCCGCGCGCCCGCGTCGCCGGTGCGCTCGTTGGTCGGCTGCGCGTGGATGACGACCGAGCCCGCCGCTCCGTCGGCGATGAGGCCGTGGTGGACGGTCCGCGCACTGGCGGAGCCGCCCCGCTCGACCTTGAGGTCGAGCCAGATCTCCTTCTCGCGGAGCGGGGCCTTCGCCGCGACCTTCGGGTCGCGGTAGTGGTCGCCGGAGTCGGCGGGGTTCCGGCCGCACACCCTCCGGTGGACGTGGGCGCCGAACGTGTGGCCGGCGGCCTTGGCGGGGAACCCGGTGGCCCTGAGGGTCACGATCGTGCGGTGTCCCTGCTCGGTGACGATGACCTCCGTCCGGACGCCGGAGTAGGCCGGGTCGTAGACGTTGGTCGGCCCCACCGAGATTATCTGTCGCTCGTCCTGGGCGGGGGCGCTGCGGGCCAGGGCGGGGGCCGGGAGTGACGCCAGCGCGACGCCGGCCGTGACCAGCGTGGCGGTGGCGCGGACGGTCAAGGGCATGATCTTCCTCTCCGTGGGACCGGTGCCGGCGACCGGTGGCTCACGATCATGCCCACGCAGCGTCGTCGGACGGGCGCGCGGAGTTCCCGTGTCGGGTCAAGAAGAAGGCCGGGCGGTGCGGAAGTCCGCCTGGCCGGAACCTCGGAGCAGGACGCGGGTCGCGACGAGGCTGAGGTGCGGGACGGATCAGGCGTCGCGGCGCGCCGACAGCACGCGCGCGAGCGCGGCCGCGGCGGCCTCCGGCTCGGCGCACGGGCAGATCCGCTCGCCCCAGCCGTAGAAGTAGGCCCACGACCCGGCGGGCTGCTCCAGGACGGCGATCACGTTCTCGTTCAGCCCCCGCATCTCGGGGTTGGCGACCAGAGCGGACGGCCACCGGTCGGCGTGCGCGGCGACCTCGACGATCCAGCCCCCCGCGCGCAGGACCTCGGTGAGCCGTTCCAAGTGCGCGAGCGCCGCCTCGGCCTCGCTGATGGCTTGCACGGACATCGTGCTCTCCCCCCAACAAGAATCCCGTTCAGTCTGGCGCCGCTGAGAGGGAGATCACAAGCGGTTTGGGCGATGTGGCCGGGGTGGGCGGCGGCGAGGTGGGGCGAAACCCCCCAGTTCGTCCCACCTCGCCGCGTAGATGGCGGCCGGTGCCGCGTGGGAGGGACCGGCACCGGCCGCCGGTCAGGGGACGGGCTCCAGCGTGGCCGAGGACGGGCGGTCGTCCTCCCGGATGCCGTACCGCCCGTACAGGCGGCCCAGCGGGCCGGGGGCCCACCAGTTCGCGCGTCCGAGCAGCCGCATCGTGGCGGGCACGAGCAGTGCCCGCACGACGGTCGCGTCCAGCACGATCGCGAGCGCCATCCCGACCCCGACCATTTTGATGAACGTGACCCCGGACGTCGCGAACGCGCCGATCACGACGATGAACAGCAGCGCCGCGCTGGTGATGATCCCGCCGGTGCGCTGCACGCCGGTGCCGACGGCGGCGGTGGTCGAACCGGTCAGGTCGTACTGCTCGCGCACCCGCGACAGCAGGAACACCTCGTAGTCCATCGAGATCCCGAACAGGATCGCCAGCATCAGGATCGGCATCGCGGGGGACACCGACCCGGTCGCGGTGAAGTCCAGCGGGCCGGACAGGTGGCCCTCCTGGAAGACCAGCACCAGCGCGCCGAACGTGGCGCCCAGCGTCAGCATGTTCATCACGATCGCCTTCAGCGGCAGGACGATCGACCCGAACGCCAGGAACAGCAGCACGAACGTCGCGCCGCCGATGAGCAGCGCGAGCCACGGGAGTGTCGAACCGATGCTGGACAGCTGGTCGACGATCTCGGCGGTCGAGCCGCCGACCCGCACCCGCGCGCCCGGCGGCGCCGGGACGTCCCGGACGCGCTCGACCAGCGCCCGCGCCTCGCTGGAGTTCGGGTCGGCGTCATAGCGCAGCGCGATACGGGTGGTGGACCCGCCGCTCGCGGTGTTGGTGCCGGTGACGGCCGCGCCGGTCACACCGGGCAGCGCGTCCAGGCGGTCCCCGTACGCCTGGATCGCCGCCCGGTCGGCCGTGCCGGTCACGACGGCCTCGATGGGGTCGGTGATGTTGCGGGGGAACTGCGTCTCCATCGTCTCGGCGACGACGCGGGCGTCGGCCCCCTCGGGCAGGGCCTTGGCGTCGACGCCGCCCCAGTTGATCCGCAGGGCGGGGGCGCCGAGGACGCCCAGCAGCACGACGGTGGCCGCGACGTAGACGACGGGACGGCGCATGACGCTGTGCGCGACGCGTCCCCACCAGCCGTCCGCGCGTCCCGCGGCCGGGGTCGTGGCCGCCTTCTTCCGCCGCCGGATCGACAGCGCGTTCACCCGGGGCCCGAGCACGGCCAGCAGCGCGGGCAGGACGGTCAGCGCGCCGACCATGCAGACGAACACGGTCGCGATGCCGCCGTAGCCCATCGAGCGCAGGAAGTTCTGCTCGAACAGCAGCAGCCCGGACAGCGACACCGCGACCGTGACCCCCGACACCGCGACCGTGCGTCCGGCGGTGGCCATGGTGGTGGCCAGCGCGTCCTCGACGGACTCGCCGCGGGCGATCTCCTCGCGGAACCGGCTCACCATGAACAGGCCGTAGTCGATGGCGAGCCCGAGGCCGAGGAACGTGGTGATGTTCACCGCGAAGATCGAGATGTCGGTGACATAGGTGAGCAGGTGCAACGCGGTGAACGCGCCGAGGATCGCGACGCCGCCGACCACCAGCGGCAGGCTCGCCGCCACCAGCCCGCCGAAGATCAGCACGAGCAGCACCAGCAGGATCGGCATCGCCATGCCCTCGGCCCGGCCGATGTCGGAGGCCACCCGCGAGTTGATCTCGGTGCCGGTGCCGACGAGCCCGCCGACCTTGGCGGTGAGCCCGCCGCCGACCTCGGTCAGCCGGTCCTTGATCTCCTTGTAGGAGTCGTCGCGGGCGCCGTCGTCGGCACCGGCGAGCCGCAGGACGGCGTAGGTGGAGGTCCTGTCCTTGCTGACGAACTGCGGCGACTTCGTCGTCCAGTACGTGGAGGCGGCGGCGACCTCGGTGCGCGGCAGCGCGGCGAGCGCCCGCTCGACCGAGGCGCGGTAGGCCGGGTCGTCGACGGTCATGCCGGGACGGCCCTGGTAGAGGATCACGACGTCGGCCGCGTCGCGGCCGAGGTCGCGCTCGGCGATCTGCGCCGCGCGGGCGCTCTCGCTGCTCGGGGTGTTGAAGCCGCCGCCGGAGGACAGGGCGCCGAACAGCCCCGTGCCCCAGACGGCGGCGACGACGAGCACGGCGCCCGCGACCGCGAGCACGGCGCGGCGGCGCCGGTGGACCCATCGGCCCCAGTTATCGAACATGGTCGTCCTTCCTAGGGGTGATCAGCACTCACGCTTGTTAACGCTGTTTAGGGTTAATGATGTTAACTTTGCATACGAGCTTCACTATCGTCAATGGTGTTTCTTGAGGGATCATGCGTCGGGACCAGGAGGAGCAGAGGGGCGGCGGAACGGTGACGACACGGCGGGACCGGGTGCGTGCGGCGACGGTCAGGGAGATCTCCGAGACCGCCCGGCGGATCCTCGTCCAGGAGGGCGCCGAGGCGGTGACGCTGCGCGCCATCGCCCGCGCGATGGGGATGACCGCGCCGGCGCTGTACCGGTACTTCGGCAGTCACGGCGAGCTGCTTCGGTACCTCGTCGGCGACATCTTCACCGAGCTGACCGACGAGCTGCGCGCCGGAATGCACGAGGTGGGGCACGCCGACCTGAGCGGCAAGTTCCTCGTGGTGTCCCGGCGGTTCCGGCTGTGGGCGCTCGCCCATCCGCGCGAGTACGCGCTGCTGTTCGGCACGCCCGTGCGCGGCACCTCCTACGAGGAGGAGGACCCCGACTTCGCCGAGGAGTGCGCCCGCGAGTTCGGCTGGACGTTCATGTCGCTGTTCATGGAGCTGTGGCGGAAGCGGCCGTTCCCCGTCCCCGCCGACGACGAGATCGACCCGGCGCTGTACGCGCAGCTCGTCCGCTACCGCGAGGAGGTCCTCGACGTCGACCTGCCGATCGGCGTGATCCAGCAGTTCCTCGCGTGCTGGATCCGGCTCCAGGGAGGCGTCAGCCTGGAGGTCTTCGGGCACCTGGACTTCGCCCTCGACGACGCCGCGCCCATGTTCGAGCTGATGCTCTCGGAGATCGCGCCCGTCCTCGGCCTCACCTACACCCCGCCGAAGACCGAGGGGGCCGAGGGGGCCGACGAGGGGGTCGAGGGGGCCAAGGGGTAGCGGCGGCGCGGTCCGCGGGTGCTCCATGCAGATCACTCTCGGCGCCACGGCCGGGGCGGCGCGTCCGCCGCGAGGACGGCCGTGCGGCCACCCGGAGGAGGCGCCTCCTCCAGTCGCAGGAGCCGCGCCTGCGGGCCCGGCTCGTACGATCGGGACGTGCTGATGCGATGGATGGAGCGGGCGTTCGACGGCGCCTCGGGTCCCGCGCGGCTGGTCGTCCTCGCCGTGCTCGGGCTGGGCGACCTGATCCTGCTGAACCGTCCGCAGGACGTCACGGACGGGGCGCTCGTGTCCGCCGCGTTCGCCGCCGCCTTCGCGGGCGCGCTGCTGCCGCCCGCCACCCGGGCCGCCCAGGCGGCGCCGGTCGCCGCCGCGGCGCTGCTCGTGCTCGGCGACACGCTCGACGCGGACGCCGCGGTCACGCTCAAGGGGATGATCGCGATCACGCTGTTCGAGCTGGCGCTGCGGCCCGGCCGGGGCCGGGTGCTCGCCGCCGTCGCGGGCCTGGTCGCCGCGCTGGTGTGCGTGCACGCCGTCGGCACGGCCGGCGACGTTCCGCCGACGCTGTTCCGGGTCGCGGTCCTGGTCGGGCTGCCGGTGCTGCTCGGCGCCTACATCCGGCTCCTCCGCGAGCGGATGGAGGAGCAGGAGCGCTCGCGCCGCTCGCAGACGGTCGCCGCGCGGGCGCACGAGCGCGCCGCCATAGCCCGCGAGCTGCACGACCTCGTCGCGCACCACGTGTCGTCGATGGTGCTGCGGGTGGGGGTGGCCCGGCACGTCCTGCCGTCCGCCGACCCGCGCGTCACCGAGGTCCTGGACGACCTGCACGCCTCCGGCGCGGCGGCGCTCGCCGACCTGCGCCACCTCGTGGCGGTGCTGCGCGACCCGGGGCTCGCCGAGCCGGGCGTCCCGCTGGTCGAGCGCGCCGGGCTGCCCGCCGCGCTGGACGCGGCGGTGGAGCGCGGCCGGGGCGACGGGCTGGAGATCGCCGCCGACATCGACCCCGGCGTCGCGGGGCTGGACGCCGTCCGGCGGCTGACCGTGCTGCGGATCGTCCAGGAGGGGCTGGCGAACGTCGTCCGGCACGCGGGCCCCGGCGCGTCGGCGGCGGTGTCGGTGCGGGTCGGCGCGCGGGCCGTCCGGCTGGAGATCACCGACGACGGCGCCCGGGCCGCCCGGGCACCGCGGGCGTCCGCCGTCCCGGGGGCCTCGGGGCACGGGCTCGTCGGGATGACCGAGCGCGTCGAGCTGCTCGGCGGGACGCTCGCCGCCGGGCCGCGCGAGCGCGGCGGCTGGCGGCTGCTCGCCGAGTTCCCCGCCCCGGACCTCCCCCCGGGCGAGGGGCCGCCGGGCGAGGGGCCGCCCGTGGGGGCGGAGCCGTCGGGGCGGGCCGCGTGATCCGGGTCCTGCTGGTGGACGACCAGCACCTCGTCCGGATGGGGCTGCGGATGCTCTGCGACTCCGCGCCCGACCTGGAGGTCGTCGGCGAGGCCGGGGACGGCCGGGACGCGCCGCGCCTGGTCGGGGAGCTGAGCCCGGACGTCGTCCTGATGGACCTGCGGATGCCCGGCGTGGACGGGATCGCCGCGACCCGCCGGATCACGGCGGCGTGGCCGGCGGTCCGGGTCGTGGTGCTGACCACGTTCGACGACGACGACCACCTCTACCCCGCGCTCGCCGCCGGGGCGTTCGGCTTCATGGTGAAGGACGCGCCGCCGCCCGAGCTGCTGCGCGCCGTCCGGATGGCGGCGGGCGGCGAGTCCCCCTACAGCGGCGACGTGCTGCGGCGGCTCGTCGACCAGGCGGTGCGGGCCCGCTCCGAGCCGCAGGAGGCGGACGGGACGGCAGGGCCGCGCCCCCCGGCCGGGCTGACCGCGCGCGAGGAGGAGGTGCTGGCGCTGGTCGGCGCGGGCCTGTCGAACCGGGAGATCGGCGACCGCCTGCACCTCGGCGTCACGACCGTGAAGACCCACGTCGCGAACCTGATGCGCAAGACCGGCTGCCCCAACCGGATCCGGCTCGCCGTCCTCGCCGTCCGGACCGGCGTCACCCCGCACTGAGGCAGAGCCGCACTGAGGCAGAGCCGCACTGAGGCAGAGCCGCACTGAGGCAGAGCCGCACTGAGGCAGAGCCGCACTGAGGCAGAGCCGCACTGAGACAGAGCCGCACTGAGGCAGAGCCGCACTGAGGCAGAGCCGCACTGAGACAGAGCCGCACTGACAGAAGAGGCCCCCGGAACCGTGAACGGCTCCGGGGGCCTCGCACACCCGCCTGGTAGCGGATCAGCGGTGGGTCAGCCGGTGGTGATCAGTACGAGGGGAGGCTCGGGTCGATCTGGTTCACCCAGGCCAGCACGCCGCCGCCGACGTGCACGGCGTCGCCGAAGCCGGCGTTCTTGACCACGGCCAGCGCCTCGGCCGACCGCGCGCCCGACTTGCAGTGCAGGACGATCTTGCGGTCCTGCGGGAGGCGCTCCAGCGCGGAGCCATTCAGGAACTCGCCCTTGGGGATCAGCGTCGCGCCCGGGATCGAGACGATCTCGTACTCGTTCTGCTCGCGGACGTCCACGAGGAAGATGTCCTCGCCGCGGTCCTGCATGGCCTTGAGGTCGTGGACGGAGATCGTGGACTGCGCGGCGGCCTCGGCGGCCTCCTCGGAGACCGCTCCGCAGAACGCCTCGTAGTCCTCCATCAGCTCGGTCTGCGTCGGGTTCTTCCCGCACAGCGGGCACTCCGGGTCCTTGCGGACCTTGACCGAGCGGTAGCTCATCTCCAGCGCGTCGTAGATCATGAGGCGGCCGACGAGCGGCTCGCCGATGCCCGTGAGGAGCTTGATGGCCTCGTTCACCTGGATCGAGCCGATCGACGCGCACAGGACGCCGAGCACCCCGCCCTCCGCGCAGGAGGGGACCATGCCGGGCGGCGGCGGCTCGGGGTAGAGGCAGCGGTAGCACGGGCCGTGCTCGGCCCAGAACACCGACGCCTGGCCGTCGAACCGGTAGATCGAGCCCCACACGTACGGCTTGCCGAGCAGCACGGCCGCGTCGTTCACCATGTACCGGGTGGCGAAGTTGTCGGTGCCGTCCAGGATCAGGTCGTACTGGGCGAAGACGTCCATGATGTTGTCGCGGTCGAGCGCGGTGTTGTGCACCACGACCTCGATCAGCGGGTTGATCTCGCGGACGGTCGCGGCGGCGGACTCGACCTTCGGCTTGCCGAGGGAGGACTGCCGGTGGATGACCTGGCGCTGGAGGTTCGACTCGTCCACGACGTCGAAGTCGACGACGCCGAGCGTCCCGACACCGGCGGCGGCCAGGTACATCAGGGCCGGCGAGCCGAGGCCGCCCGCGCCGACGACCAGGACCTTGGCGTTCTTCAGACGCTTCTGCCCGGCCATCCCCACGTCGGGAATGATGAGGTGCCGCGAGTAGCGGTTGACCTCGTCGCGGGTGAGCTCGGCTGCGGGCTCGACCAGAGGTGGCAACGACACGGTGATGCTCCTGTGCTGACGCTCGGCTGGTACGGGGGACGTCATGTCCTTACGGCACAACCTTGCCATGTCCAGCGGAATTCCCCGAGCGCGGTGTCCACCTCCGGCGTGCCCTCCTCCGGGAGTCAGGCGCGGAGCCCGTGCCTGGGTGAAGCGCCCTTACGCGGATGTCAGGGCGCAATGTCGTGAAGCACAGTTAATCTTGGCTGTTGTGGCATTCCTGCCCCCCTCCCCCCAGCAGCCGCCCAGGCCGCCCGCGCCGCCCGCCGGTCCCGCCGGTCCCGCCGGTCCCTACGGCGCCGTGCCGCCGGGCCGTCCCGTGGGCCCACCGCCCGCCCCGCTCATGGGCCCGCCGGCGATCCGTCCGCCGACCGTGCTCGGCCTGCGCGCCCGGCAGTGGATGCTCGTGGCCGTCGTCGTCGGCTCCTGCTACCTCGCGCTGACCGTCGTCGGCGTCGCGGGGGCCTGGACGACCCTGCACCGCGACCCCACCAACGCCGAGCTGCAACGCGCCGCGAACGCCGAGGTCGCGCGGCGCTGGGAGGCGTGGCCCGCGGACCGGGTCTTCCCCGCGCGGCTCAGCTACGCCCCCGACGAGGGCCACAGCGAGTACGCGACGCGGATGGGCATCGTCCCCGACACCGGCTGCGAGCAGGGCGTCGACCCCGGCCTGATGGCGACGCTGCGCAAGCACGGCTGCAAGGCGGTGCTGCGCGCCACCTACACCGACCAGCTCGAAGGGGTCGTCGTCACCGTCGGCGTCGCCGTCTTCCCCGACCCCTGGCAGGCCGACAAGGCGTTCAAGGAGCTGCCCGACTCGCACGGCCCGGACGGCACCGGCACCGTCCAGCCCGCGCTGAAGGCCGCCGCGTTCCCCGGGACGGCCGCCGCGCGCTTCACCGACGCCGCCCGGCAGGACCGGACGTTCGACCGCGGCGGCCCCTACGTCGTGCTGACCACGTCCGGCCAGACCGACGGACGCCCCGCCGCCGCCGTCAAGAAGGCGCGCCCGGGCGAGCCGTTCATCGTGGCGCCGCAGCTCGGCCGCGCGGTGGCGCGGTCGCTGTCGGTCCGGTCCCTGCCGGACTGCGACGGCAGCGAGTGGCGGTGCTGACCGCGATGCTCGCCCGAGCCCGC
The DNA here is from genome assembly GCF_022751215.1 of Actinomadura terrae. GTDB lineage: Bacteria > Actinomycetota > Actinomycetes > Streptosporangiales > Streptosporangiaceae > Spirillospora > Spirillospora terrae. Next base: position 693,142 of record NZ_JAICDG010000001.1, read on the forward strand.
AGGGCCGCGGCGGTGCTCGCGGCGGCGGCCGTCGCCGCGCCGGTCTGCGGGGCGTGGCTGCCGGTCGCGCCCGCCGCGTCCGCGCGCGCCGACCAGGTCCGCGACGCGCAGCGGCCGATCCTGGACGACCTCGACGTCCCGGCCGCGTGGAAGATCACGCGGGGCCGGGGCGTGACGGTCGCGGTGGTCGACGCCGGCGTCGTGGGGAGCAATCCCGACCTCGCCGGGTCGGTCACGATCGGCCCGAACATGCTCGCCGCGATCGACGCGGGGACCAGGCCGCAGCAGATGCACGGCACCACCATGGCCTCGCTGATCGCCGGGCACGGCCACGGGCCCGGCGGCAACGCGGGCGTCATCGGGATCGCGCCCGAGGCGAAGCTGCTGTCGGTCCGCGTCATCGGCGAGAAGGGCGATCCCAGCTACCGGAGGTTCCGCACCGACGAGCGCTCCGAGACCGCGGTCGCGCGCGGCATCCGCTACGCCGCCGACCACGGCGCCGACGTGATCAACCTCTCGCTCGGCGAGAGCCGGGAGTCGGCGGAGGAGCGGGAGGCCGTCGGCTACGCGATCGGCAAGGGCGTCGTGGTCGTCGCGGCGGCCGGGAACGAGGGCGAGAAGCGCGAGCTCCTCGACGGGGACGGCTTCGCGCCCTACTCCTACCCCGCGTCCTACCCGGGCGTGATCGCGGTCGCCGCGACCGACGGCGCGCACGCCCGCGCCCCGTTCTCCAACCGCAACTACTCGGTGCTGCTGGGGGCGCCCGGCGTCGACCTCCCCGTCTCCGGGTCGGACGGCAACTACTACCGCAGCTCCGGCACCAGCGACGCCTGCGCGCTCGTGTCCGGCATCGCCGCGCTGATCCGCGCCCGGCACCCGAAGCTGCCGCCCGCGCTGGTCTCCCAGGCGCTCGTCGCGGGCACCCGCTCCGGGCCGGCCGGCAAGTACGGCCCCGAGACCGGGTTCGGCCAGGTCAACGCCCAGCGCGCGCTCGCGGCGGCGGACACGCTGACCTCCGCCCGCCCCGGCGCCGCCGCGGGCAAGCCCGCCCGCGACCGGTTCGGCGCCGCCGAGCCGGGCCCGGTGGCGATCATCGACCGGCCCGGCTGGGTGCAGCCGCTGATCGTCACGATCATCGTCGTGGGCGTCGGCGGAACGCTGGCCGCGGCGGCGATCTCGGTCGCCTTCCACCGCCGCCACCCCCGCCCCGCCCTGTCGCCCGCCCTGTCGCCCGGTCAGGTCGGCGCCTTCGGGCCCCCGTCCTTCGGACGGCCGGGGCCCGGGGCGCCTCCGTACCGGCCGCCCTCGTACATGCGGCAGCACGGGCCCGCGTACCCGTCGCCGCCCCCGTCGGGCACGCCGTCGTTCGCACCGCCGGGCCAGGACGCGCCCCCCTCCTATGACGCGCCGTCGGGCTATGACATGCCGCCGCCCGTCCCGCCGAGGGAGGCGCGGCCGCCGGGCGAGCACGAGGAGTCGGGTGATGCGGGAGGATCGGACGGTGTGGTCGGAACCTGACGAGTACGCCGAGGCCGTTCTGGACGCGGTCGAGCGGATCCCGCCCGGTCGCGTCATGTCCTACGGGGACCTCGCCGAGCTCGTCGGGAAGGGCGGGCCCCGGCAGGTCGGGCGGGTGATGTCGCTCTACGGGGGCGCCGTCCCGTGGTGGCGGGTGACCCGGTCGGACGGCAGGCCCCCGAGCGGCCACGAGATCACCGCCCACGAGCACTACCGCGCCGAGGGCACGCCGCTGCGCCCGGACGGGAGCCGCGTCGACATGGCCCGCGCCCGCTGGGTGGACGTCGACGCATCGCCCTGATCCCGTGACCCTCCTCACACCCTGATCGCCCGCGCCGCCCCGCGGCCGCCGCCGATCACTGCCGTGCGACCTCGTCACATGGGCGACATGCGTCCGATGTGGTCCGAACCGTCGCGGTGATCTGCTCCAATGAAATGTTGTGCCGCAAGCTTCCTACCGCCTCGTGCGTCGCGCGGGTCCCGCGCGCGCCGTCCCGCCCCCGCTCGACGAGCAGCAGCGGCGGGTGGTCGAGCACGCCGGCGGGCCGATGCTGGTGCTCGCGGGGCCCGGCACCGGCAAGACGACGACGATCGTCGAGGCGGTCGTCGACCGGATCGAGAACCGGGGCGTCGACCCCGAGCGCGTCCTCGTCCTGACGTTCAGCCGCAAGGCGGCGGGCGAGCTGCGGCAGCGGATCACCGGGCGGCTGCACCGGACGACGCGGACGCCGCTCGCGCTCACCTTCCACGGCTACGCGTTCGCGCTGCTGCGGCGGGACGCCGTCCTGAACGAGGAGGACGCGCCGCGGCTGCTGTCGGGGCCCGAGCAGCTCCTGGAGGTCCGGCGGCTGCTGGAGGGCGAGCTGGCCGACGGCGCCCGCGACTGGCCGGAGCGGCTGCGCGCCGCGCTGGCCACCCGCGGCTTCGCCGAGGAGCTGCGCGACTTCACGCTGCGCGCCGTCGAGCGCCAGTACTACTCCGACGACCTCGCCGGGCTCGGACGGCTCCGGGGGCGCGACGACTGGCCCGCAATCGGCTCGTTCATGGACCGCTATGAGCAGCGCTTCGCGCTCGACCCCGTCCAGACCTACGACTACGGCGAGCTGATCCAGCGCGCCGCGGGGACGCTGGTGGACGAGGACGCGCGGATCCGCGAGCAGGACGCCTACGACGCCGTGTTCGTGGATGAGTACCAGGACACCGACCCCGCGCAGGAGGCGCTGCTCCAGCACCTCGCGGGGGAGGGCCGCGACCTCGTCGTCGTCGGCGACCCCGACCAGTCGATCTACGGGTTCCGGGGCGCCGACGTGCGCGGCATCCAGGAGTTCCCGACCCGCTTCCCGACGCTGGACGGGCGGCCCGCGCCGGTGGTCGCGCTGCGGACGTGCCGCCGGATGGGCCCGGAGATCCTGGAGGCGTCCCGCCGGATCGCGCGGCGGCTCCCGGCCGGGTCGGCGGGCGCCGCCGAGCACCGCGCGCTGCTCTCCCCGGACGACCTCGAAGACGGCGAAGTGCGCGCTGTGATCGCCGACTCCGAGAGTCAGGAGTCCGCGCTCGTCGCCGACGAGCTGCGCCGCGCGCACCTGCTCGACGGCGTGCCGTGGTCGCGGATGGCGGTACTGGTGCGCAGCGCGGTCCGGCAGGTGCCCGTGCTGCGCCGCGCGCTCGCGCAGGCCGGGGTGCCGGTGGTGGTCGCGGGCGACGAGGTGCCGCTGGTCGCCGAGCCCGCCGTCCGGCCGTTCCTGGTGCTGCTGCGGGCGGCGCTGCAAAAGGGCTTCCTCGACGAGGTCGTCGCCGAGGACCTGCTCACCGGTCCGCTCGGCGGCGCCGACGCGCTCGCCATGCGGCGCCTCAAGCGCGCCCTGCGCGACCTGGAGGAGCTGTCGGGCGGGCAGCGCCCGCTGGGCGACCTGCTCATCGCCGCCGTCAACGACCCGCGCGAGCTGGTCGCCGTGCACGAGCGGGTGCGGGCGCCCGCCGAGCGCGTCGCGCACCTGGTGGAGACGGCGCGCCGCACCGCCCACGACGGCGGCACCGCCGAGGAGGTGCTGTGGGAGGTGTGGCGGGAGAGCGGCCAGGCCGACGTCCTGCTGGAGCAGAGCGCCCGGGGCGGGACGCGCGGCGCCGCCGCCGACCGCGACCTTGACGCCGTCGTGGCGCTGTTCGACCACGCGGCGCGGTTCGTCGACCGGCTCCCGCAGGCGGGCCCCGAGCTGTTCGTCGACACGATCGCCGCGCAGGAGATCGCCGGGGACACGCTCGCCGAGCACGCGCCCGAGGGCGAGGCCGTCCGCATCCTCACCGCGCACCGCGCGAAGGGTCTGGAGTGGGACGTCGTCGTGGTCGCGGGCGTGCAGGAGGGCGCGTGGCCCGACGTCCGGCTGCGCGGGTCGCTGCTCGGCATCGAGGAGCTCGTCGAGCACGCCGCCGGGGCCGAGCCCGACGGGAAGGACGCGGCGGGCGCGTCGATGGCCGCCAAGATGCTGGACGAGGAGCGCCGGCTGTTCTACGTCGCCGTCACCCGCGCCCGCAAACGGCTGGTGGTGACGGCCGTCGGCGGCGACGACACCGAGGAGCGCCCGTCCCGGTTCCTGAACGAGCTGCTGCCCGGCGCCATCGAGCAGTCGCAGCTGGACGAGAAGACCCGCTGGCTGTCGCTGTCGGCGCTGGTCGCGGACCTTCGCTCGGCGGTCGCCGACCCGTCCCGGCCCGAGCCGCTGCGCCGCGCCGCCGCCGGGCACCTCGCGCGGCTCGCCCGCGCCGGGGTGCGCGGCGCCAAGCCCGAGAACTGGTACGCGATCACGGCGCTGTCGGACGCCGGGCCCGCCTTCGCCGAGGACGAGGGGATCACGATCTCCCCCTCCCAGGTCGAGGCGTTCACGACCTGCGGGCTGCGCTGGCTGCTCGCCTCCGCCGTCGGCGCGCAGGAGGGCGGGCCCAACGAGTTCAGCACCATGGGCAAGGTCATCCACGCGGTCGCGGAGATGGCGGGCGCCGACGACGGGATCAACGAGGTCCATGTCGCGCAGCGGCTCGACGAGATCTGGAAGGACCTCGACTTCCGCAGCGGCTGGTACTCGGAAAAGCAGCGCGAGCAGGCCGCGACGATGGTCGACAAGTTCCTCACCTGGCACCGCGACAACCCCAACGAGGTCGTCGCGCTGGAGGAGTCGTTCAAGGTCGACCTCGGCCGCGTCGTCATCAAGGGGCGCATCGACCGGGCCGAGCGCGACGAGCACGGCCGCGCCGTCATCATCGACATCAAGACCTCCAGCGGCGCCGTCCCGAAGGAGGACCTCGCGCGGCACCCGCAGCTCGGCGTCTACCAGTACGCGGTGATGCTCGGCGCGTTCGAGCGGCACGGCCTGATCGAGCCCGGCGGCGCCAAGCTCGTGCAGGTCGGCAAGGCCGCCTTCGCCGCGAAGGCGCGCGAGCAGGAGCAGCCGCCGCCCGCGCAGGACGAGGACCCCGAATGGCCGAAGAAGCTCGTCGAGATCGTCGCGACCGGGATGGCGGGCGAGGTGTTCCAGGCGCGGGCGAACGACAAGTGTCGGACGTGTCCCGTACGGTCCTGCTGTCCGGTGCACGAACAGGGCGGTCAGGTTGGCGACTGATCCTGACCCGGTCCACGCGGAGGAGGGGGCGAGGTGATCACGCCGGGGGAGCTGGCCGGGCTGCTGGAGATCCCGCCGCCCACCGACGAGCAGGCGCGGGTGATCCAGGCGCCGCTCGCGCCGATGGCCGTGATCGCGGGCGCCGGGTCGGGCAAGAGCGAGACGATGGCCGCGCGCGTGGTGTGGCTGGTCGCGAACGGGTTCGTGCGGCCCGAACGGGTCCTCGGGCTGACGTTCACCCGCAAGGCCGCCGCCGAGCTCGGCGTCCGCGTCCGCAAGCGGCTCGACACGCTGCGCGAGGCGCTGCCCGCCGACGAGCTGGAGCGGCTCGGCGGCGAGGCGCTGTTCGACGGCGAGCCCATGGTCTCGACCTACCACTCCTACGCGGCGCGGCTGTTCGGCGACCACGCGCTGCGCGAGGCGCTGGAGCCGACGATGCGGCTGATCTCGCCCGCCGTCGCCTGGCAGATCTGCTCCCGCGTCGTCGACACCTACAACGGCCCGATGGACCGCGTCGAGTGGCAGCCCGACACCGTCACCAAGGCCGTGATGGAGCTGTCGGGCGACCTGTCGGAGCACCTGCGCACGACCGCCGACATCCGCAAGGTCGGCTCCTGGCTCGACGAGCGGTTCGCGGCGCTGCGCAAGCCGCTCAAACCGCAGCGCGACATCCTCGCCAAGCACGCCGTCCGCGAGCAGCTCATGCCGCTCGTCGAGGCCTACGGGCGGGCCAAGGCCGACCGGGAGGTCATCGACCACGGCGACCAGATGGCGCTGTCCGCGCGGATCGCCTACCGGCACCCCGAGGTCGGGATGGTCGAGCGGTCCCGGTTCTCGGTCGTCCTGCTGGACGAGTACCAGGACACGAGCCAGGCGCAGCTCGTGCTGCTGACCTCGCTGTTCTCCGGCGGCCACCCGGTGACGGCGGTCGGCGACCCCTGCCAGTCGATCTACGGGTGGCGCGGCGCGAGCGCCGGGAACCTGCTGCGGTTCGCCCACGACTTCCCCGCCCAGCCCGCCGTGGCGGGGCGGCGGCCGGTGCCCGCGCCGGTCGTCCAGCTGAGCCGGTCGTTCCGCAACGGCGAGCGGATCCTGGAGGCCGCCGCCACGATCCAGGAGGAGCTGCGCGCCGAGACCGCCGCCGTGCCCCGGCTCGTCCCCGGCGCCGGACGCGAGGGCCGCGGCCGCGTCGAGTGCGCGCTGTTCCCGACCGTCGAGGACGAGGCCGACCGCATCGCCGCGCGGGTCGTCCGGCTGATGGCCGAGGGCGTCGAGACCGCCCCCGACGGCGGCGACCTCGCCGAGCCGCTCCGGTACTCCGACATCGCCGTGCTCGCGCGGAAGCGGTCGCAGTTCCCGCTGATCCGGCGCGCGCTGGAGGCGCGCGGCGTGCCGGTCGAGGTCGTCGGGCTCGGCGGGCTGCTGACCGTCCCCGAGGTGCAGGACGTCGTCGCCACCCTGCGCGCCATGCACGACCCGACCGCCGGGGCGTCGCTCGCCCGCCTGCTCACCGGGCCCCGCTGGCGGCTCGGCCCGCGCGACCTCGTCGCGCTCGGCCGCCGCGCCCGCGCGCTCGCCCAGGACTCCGCCCGCGACGTCACCCCGCCGCCGTCCGCCGAGCCCCCGGCCCCCGAGGCCCCGGAGGAGCCTCGGGATTCGGGGGCCGAGGGAGAGGCGGAGGACCCGCTGCGGCAGCTCGTCAGCGAGCTCAACCAGGAGACCGGCAGCCTCGTGGACGCGCTCGACGACCTCGGCGACCCCGCCGCCTACTCCCCGGAGGGCTACGGGCGGCTGCGGCGGCTGCGCGACGAGATGCGCGTCCTGCGCGGGCAGGTCGGGCTGCCGCTGCCCGACCTCGTGAGCGAGGTGGAGCGGGCGCTCGGGCTCGACATCGAGGTCGCCGCGCGGTCCGGACTGGACCCGGTCACCGCCCGCGCCGACCTGGACGCGTTCATCGACGCCGCCGCCACCTTCGCGGGCGACGCCGAGGACCCGACGCTCGGCGCGTTCCTCGCCTACCTCAAGGCCGCCGAGACCGAGGAGTTCGGGCTGGAGGCCGGGCGGGTCGGCGAGACCGACAGCGTGAAGCTGCTCACCGTCCACGCGTCCAAGGGGCTGGAGTGGCCGGTCGTCGTCGTGCCGGGGCTGTCGTACGTGCCGCAGAAGAACGGCGGGCCCGCCAAGGGGTCGATCTTCCCCTCGCCGCCGCAGAACGCCACCCGGTGGACGGCGAACCCGCGCGTGCTGCCGTTCATGCTGCGCGGCGACCGCGCCGACCTGCCCGCGCTGCGCGGCCTCGACAAGGACGACCTCGCCGCGTTCGACCAGGCGTGCTCCGAGCGCGACCTGCGGGAGGAGCGGCGGCTCGCCTACGTCGCGGTGACCCGCGCGTCCAGCCTGCTCATCGCGACCGGGTACTGGTGGGGCTCGTCCGGGCGCCCGCTCGGCCCCTCGCCGTTCCTGGAGGAGGTGCGGGCGGTGTGCCTGGCGGGCGCCGGGGCGGTCGCGGTGTGGGCCGACCCGCCGGAGGAGGGCGCCGCCAACCCGCTGCTCGCCGACCCCGACGAGGCGCACTGGCCGGTCGCGCCCGGCGAGCGCGGCCGCGCCGACGTCACCGCCCGCGAACGGTACGAGGCGGTCGTCGCGGCCGCCCGCATGGTCGAGGACGCGATGAACGGCCGCACTCGCCACTGGGCCGGCAACGACGGCCTGTCGGACGCCGACCGGGGCCGCATGACCGCGTGGGCGCGCGACGTCGAGCTGCTGCTCGCCGAGCGCGACCGGGGCCGCGGCGGCGACGGGACGCTCGTCGAGCTGCCCGCGAACCTGTCGGTGTCGTCGCTGGTGTCGCTCGCGCGCGACCCGGCGGCGCTGGCCCGCCAGATCCGCCGCCCGATGCCCCGGCCGCCCGCCCCCTACGCGCGGCGCGGCACCGCGTTCCACGCCTGGCTGGAGAGCCGCTGGGGGCAGCAGCGCCTCCTGGACCCCGACGAGCTGCCCGGCGCGGCCGACGAGGGCGCCGCCGACGACGCGCACCTGGCGCGGCTGCGGGAGCGGTTCGAGGAGTCGGAGTGGGCGGCGCGCGAGCCGCTCGACATCGAGGTCCCGTTCGAGACGATCATCGGCGACCGGCTGGTCCGGGGCCGGATGGACGCCGTCTTCCGCTCGCCCGGCGGCGGCTACGAGGTCGTGGACTGGAAGACCGGGTCGCCGCCGTCCGGCGACGAGGCGGGGCCCGCCTCCGTCCAGCTCGCCGCGTACCGGCTGGCCTGGGCGGAGCTCACGGGCGTCGACGTCGAGCGGGTCAGCGCGGCCTTCCACTACGTCGCCGCGAACCGCACCGTGCGGCCCGCCGACCTCCTCGACGCGGACGGGCTGGCGGCGCTGCTGGAGTCCGTTCCGTCGGTCTGACGCCCGCTCGGGTTTGGATCCGGCCGGTTCCAACGTTGTGAGCTTGCCTTTCGCCGTGACGTGGGACGCGTCACGCCGCCGGGTGATGACTCTCACTTACCTCTGTTCACCGTGCGTGCTTTCGGGGATGATCCGGGCACTACCTCAGGGAGGCGACGTGACGGTGACGCATGGCGACAAGGTCGTACGGGAGTTCTCCGGGCAGGCGGCGGGGTTCGCCGATCCCCGGCTGAACGCCGCGTTCACCCGCCACCTGGACCGGCTCGTCCGGTTCATGGAGCCCGAGCTCGACCCGGAGGACGTGGTGCTGGAGGTCGCCGCCGGAACCGCGCTCGTCTCCCGCGCCGTCGCCCGCCGCGTCCGGCACGCCACCGCGCTCGACCTCACGCCCGCGATACTCGCCGAGGGCAAGCGCGAGGCCGACCGCGCGGGCCTCACCAACCTCACGTTCACGCACGGCGACGCCGCCGACCTCCCCTACGTCGACCGGTCGTTCACGCTCGTGCTGACGCGGTTCTCCCTCCACCAGGTCGCGGCCCCCGAGGCGGTCGTGCGGGAGATGGTCCGGGTCAGCCGTCCCGGCGCGGCGCTGTTCGTCGCCGACCTCGTCCGGCCCGAGGGCGTCGCCGGCGACGCGGACCGCATCGAGCGGCTGCGCGACCCGTCCCACGGCAGAGCGCTCACCACCGCCGAGGTCGCGGACCTCGTCACGGCGGCGGGCGCCGAGGTGAAGCGGCGCGACGAGTTCACCTTCACCCGCCCGCTGCGCCCGTGGCTGGAGCTGTCCCGGACGCCGGACGACGCCGCCGCGCAGATCCGCGAGGAGCTGGAGGCCGAGCTGGCGGGCGGCCCCGCGACCGGCATGCGGCCCAGCCTGGTCGACGGGGAGCTGCACTTCACGCACTCCTACCTCCACCTGCACGCGATCGTGGACTGACGCGCGTCGCGGCGGGGCACGTCGAGCGGGCACGTCGAGCGAAAGTTTTCGAGCAAACGTTCGACGTGGCTCGCTCGTATGTTCTAGGTTGTCCGCCATGGGTTCCAGCAACGTGCGCTCCCTCGACCGCGAGCCGGCCGCGCTGGCGATGCGCATCGGCGTCGTGGCGGCCGAGGCCGCCCTCGCCACCTTCGCCCGCAACCTCGACCTGGACGACCTCGCGGCCGGCGTCGACTTCCAGGGTGCCATCGGGCCCGCCGAGTGGCCCGTGTTCTCCCTGGTCATCGACACCCTCGCGGAGGCCGCCCCCGGCGATGGCCGGTCGGTGGACGAGCGCCGCGCCGACGCCCTCAACGACCTGGCCCGCATCTGCATGGCCGCGAAGCGGCGGGCCGGCGCCGCCTGACGGCTCGTCCCCGCCGGGGCGGCGCCCGAACTCCCCGCGGCCCGGGTCCGGGCGCCGTTCTGTGTTTATTTCAATCTCGGCCCAGCGTGCTCGCCTGGCGGCTCGCACGCTGACCGATCTTGTGCGGGCGCGGATCGCTTCGCGATCTTCGCGGTGGGGCCTCGCCTTCGGCGTCGGCCCCACCGCTCAGCTACGCGCCCGCGTGACGGCTGAGGTCGTTGCGCGACACGCTTTAACCGCCATGTTCGCGCGAGTCTTGTTCACGCAGGCCCCCCGGCTTGAACTTGCCCGTGCTCGTGCGCGGGAGGCGGTCGACGAAACGCACGTCCCTGGGCACCTTGTAGCGCGCGAGATGCTGCTTCACATACTCCTTGATGTCGTCCTCGCCGACGTCCGAGCCGGGGACGCGCACGATGTGGGCGGCCAGCCGCTGGCCGAACCGCTCGTCGTCCACCCCGGTCACGGCGACCTCGGCGACGTCCGGGTGGCCGTCCAGGAGGCGTTCGACCTCGCCGGGGAAGACGTTCTCGCCGCCAGAGACGATCATGTCGTCGGCGCGGCCGTCGACGAACAGCCGTCCCGCGCCGTCGAAGTGGCCGAGGTCGCCCGAGGCCGTCAGCCCGTCCCGGACCCGCCTGCGGCCACCCCCGGTGTAGCCCGCGAACCGCAGCCCGCCGCCGACGTGGATCTCGCCGGTCTCGCCCGGGGGCAGCTCCCGGCCGTCCTCGTCGAGGACCCTGACCGTGAGCCGGAACGAGGGCCGCCCTACGGTGCCCGGCGCCGCGCGCAGGTCGGCGGGCGTGGCGATCGTGGCCCAGCCGGTCTCGGTCGCCCCGTAGACGTTGACGAGCACGTCCCCGAACGCGTCCATGAACGCCTCCGACAGGTGCGGGTGCAGCGCGGACCCGCCGCACACGACCGTGCGCAGGCGCGGGGTCGGCTCCGTACGGGCGTCCAGGACGCGCTGGAGCATGGCGGGCACCGCGACCAGCGTCTCCGCGCGGTGGACGCGGATCGCCCGCAGCGTCTCGGACGCGTCGAACCGCCGCGACAGCACGAGCGGCATCCCCAGCCCCAGCCCGACCGACATGTAGGCGAGCCCCAGGATGTGGAACAGCGGCGGCGCGATCACGATCGGCGCCCCGGAGCGGACCGGGACGCGCATCAGGTGGCTCAACGCGACCGGGAGCAGCGCGGTCAGCGACACCTCGTGCCGGGCGCCTTTCGGCGTGCCGGTGGTGCCGGAGGTCATCACGACCACGCGACTCGTCCCTCCGGCTCGGTGCGGCCCGGTCGCGTCCGTCTCGATGGGCTCGCCCGTCCAGGCGGCCATCCGCTCACCGGCGAACCCGGACTGCTCCACCAGCGCGCCGAACTCCTCGTCGTGGACGAGCAGTCCGATGCCCTCGCGCTCGGCGACCTCCCCGAGCTGGGCGGCGGAGAAGTCGGTGTTGAGCAGCACCACGTCGGTGCCGAGCCGGGACGCCGCCAGCAGCGCCGCGACGAAGCCCCGGTGGTTGCGGCACAGGATCCCGACCCGGTCGCCGGCCTTCGCGTCGGCCAGGCGGCCCTGGAGCACCGTGGCGAGCGCGGCGGCGTGGCGCTCCAGCTCCTCGTGGGTGAGCGCGCCGTACTCGTCGATCAGCGCGGTCCGGCCGGGGAACCGCAGCGCCGACATCGCGCCGATCGTGGCGGGGACGGCTCCGAACCGCAGGTAGGGGAGCGGCAGCCGCACGGCCCGGTCGGGACGCACCGGCGTCAGCATGCCGGTGTCGCGGACGGCGTGTGCCGCGCGCGCTCCGAGGCTCGCGAGCGAACGGACCCGGTCTAGCACCATCGTCTGAACCTTTCTCGGGGACCCTGGACATACCCGTTTCCGGGTACGGTCGCAGCCATGATCACTGCGGACGACCTCGACCGGGCCCTGCGGCTGTCGCTGGACGTGCTCGAACAGGCATCCCCGGACGGCTGGGACGCCAACGCCGGTTCGCTGGAGTGGACCTGCTGGGAGACCGTCGAGCACCTCGCCGACGACCTGTTCGCCTACGCCGCGCAGCTCGGCCCGCGCACGCCGCCGCGGGACCGCGAGGTGCCGTTCCTGTGGGAGCGCCGCCGCCCGGGCGGGCCCGCCAACGTCATCTACGCCGACCGCTCCGCAGGCCCCGCCGGGCTGCTCGAAGTGCTGGACTCCTGCGGGGCGCTGCTGGTCGCCATGGTGCGGTGCACGCCGCCGGACGTCCGGTCGCACCACGGCTTCGGCCTGTCCGACCCGGCGGGGTTCGCCGCCATGGGGGCCGTGGAGATCCTCGTCCACACCCATGACCTCGCGGCGGGGCTCGGCCTGGACTGGGAACCGCCGAGTGATCTGTGCGCGGGCGTTCTCACGCGCCTTTTCTCCGACGCGCCGGAAGGCGACCCCTGGAAGGTTCTGCTGTGGTGCACGGGACGCGGTGAACTGCCGGGCCGTCCGCGTCTCACCGAATGGCGCTGGGACGGCAGCGTGCGAAATCAGCGGATGTAGTGGAATTCCGGGTGCGGGTGCATGAGGAAGTCGTGGTGGGAGATGTTCCACGCGTAGGCACCGGCCATCGCGAAGGCGATGACGTCGCCCGGCGCGAGGGGCGGGACGGCGACATCCCGGGCGAAGACGTCCTTGGGGGTGCAGAGCTGCCCCACGAGCGTCGCCCTTCCCACCGGTTCGGATTTCCGGGTGAGGACCTCGAAGGGCTGGTCGTGGCCCTTGGCCGCCGGGGTCCGCAGATGATGGGTCCCGCCGCGCAGGACCACGTAGGTTTCGCCTCGGGTCGTCTTCACGTCCAGGACGTCGGTGACGTAGCGGCCGTGGTAGGCGGTCACGGCGCGGCCCGGCTCGACGCGGAGCCTCGCTTCGGGGCGTCCGAGCCCGGCGCCGTAGGCGGCCCAGTCGAACAGCGCCCCCGGGTTCGTGTAGTCGACGGCCATTCCGCCGCCGAGATTGATTTCGGGTTCGGTGACGCCGTGGTCGCGCAGCCAGGGCAGCGCCCACGCCGTTATTCGTTTCGAGAGGTCGAGCAGTGCCGGGGCGCCCAGGCCGGACGCGAGATGCGTGTGAATCCCTTTCAGGGTGATGCCGGGGGATTCGGCTATCCGGCGGGCGCATTCGTTCAGGGCGTCCTCGTCCATGCCGAAGGGGCCGCTCATCGTCAACGCGGCGCCCGGCGCGGCGAAGGGGAGATTGGCCCTGAGGAGAACGTCGGCTCTGCCTAGTTCCCGGAGCCGCGTCAGCTCGCGCGGGCTTTCTATGTGGATGCGGTCGACGTTGAACGCCACGGCCCGGGCCAGTTCCTCGTCGGTTTTCCCGGGACCGCCGAATGCGAGAGGTATGTCCGGGAGCGCCTTCCGGACGTGCGCCAGCTCGCCGCCCGAGGAGACCTCGATCCCGTCGAGGTGCGGGGCGAGCGTGCGCAAAATCTCCGGGTCCGGGTTCGCTTTGGCGGCGTAGAAGAGTTCGGTGCCGCGCAGCGCGGAGCGGATCGTCCGCGCGTGGTCGGCCAGTCCGGGAAGGTCGTACACATACGCCGGATAAGGCAGGTCATCCACATTCATAGGGGCAGCGCCAGCGGGTTCGGGGCGGAAACGTAGGAGGCGACGCGGTCGGCGCTGCGGGCCCAGCGGGTGCGGAGATTGGCCTTCGCGGGTAGCGGGACGCCCGCCAGCAGCGCCCGGACCTGCGGGTGCGCGTCGTGGGCGGCGAAGTGGTCGCGGGCCGTCCGCCACAGCTCCAGGGACGGGTGCAGGTCGGCGACCGCCGCCGCCGTCTCGGCGAGGTGGTTGACGAGCAGGCAGTAGACGACGCGGTTCCAGCCCTGGTCGGGCGCGTAGGTGAGCGCCTCGGCGACGCGGGCGGGCAGGTGGGCGAGGTCCCAGCGGCCGGCGGTCAGCTTGGTTCCCTCGAGGTCGCGGAACGCGGCGTGGACGGGCATCCCCTCGGCGTCGACGCAGATCAGGACGTTCTGGAGGTGCGGCTCCAAAACGATGCCGTGGTCGAGGAAGGCGTGCAGGACGGGCGGCGCCACGTGGGCGACGTAGGCGTTCCACCAGGCGTGCGCCCCTTCCGGGGTGGCCATGGCCGGGAGCTTCGCCAGGAGCGTGCCGTAGGGGTCGGCCAGGGCCCCGGCCAGGAGCGGAGTGCCCGGAAGGGACTTCACGCCTTCGCGGAGGATGACGCCCAGGCCCTCGTAGAGGTGGAGGTCCGCGAGCGCGAGGGTGCGGTAGGCGGGTTCGGAGAGGAACGTGGCGTTCAGGAACGGACGCGGCAGCAGCCGGTTGAGCGCCATCGCACCGGAAAGCTCGTACCAGGCGTTCTTCCGTACGCAGTTGGTGATGCGGACGTCCAGGCTGAACTTGCAGAACACGTCCGCCTCCGGGAGGTACACCGTGCGCACGGAGGACGTGGGCACGGCCTCCACCCCGGACGGCCCGAGGTCCCTGACGGCACCCTCGGCCAAGGCCCGCCGCAGGACGGGACGGTGCGAGAGCAGCGAGAGCTGCCACGGATGGACGGGCAGCGTCTTGTGCCCCGGAGGAGGCGGAGGGCCGTACCCCTGGAGAGTCGTGAACGCGCTCGGGTCGCCCTCCTCGGCCACCAGCTCGTCCGGGACGGCCAGCCAGTGCGGACGAAACCGGGAGCGCGTCTCCGGCGCGTACCTGAGCCACTCGTCGGGCTCGCCCTGGCGCGCCTTGGGCGACGGATGAAAACGGTGGCCCGCCACCAAGGACTGCTCCGAGGCGATGTAGGGCTCGTCGGCAAGGTAGGGCTCGTCGGCGGGTTCTCCGCGCGCGGCGAGGATGGCGGTCAGCGCGCCGTGGCTGTCGCCGACCTGGGCGAGGAACTCGGGGTTCGGGCGTCCCGTCGCCAGTTCCAGTTCTCCCGCGACCAGATCGGCGAGGCGGTCCCAGGAGGCGGGGATCCAGGCGTCCTCGCGCTGCTCCTCGTAGGGCGCGGTGAGGCGGTAGGTGGGGCCGACCGGGGGACGGGCGAGGCCCGTGCGCAGGACGACGCCCGCCCAGGGCAGCCGCAGGACGAGGCGCCCCCCGTCCGCCCACACCTGCTGCTCGGGCCCGCAGACCTCGCGGACGAGGCAGTTCAGCAACGCGGTGGCGGTGGCGTCGTCGGCCGTCAGGACCGGTTCTGTCAGCAGCACGTGTCGTCCCGTAGGTAGTTCGGCTCGTCCCGTAGGTAGTTCGGCCCCGGCGGGCCGTAGTGCTTGTTGATGTCGGCGGCGCCGGTCCTGGCCTTGTCGACGAGGGTCCCGGCGGTGACCATGGCCTTGCCCGGCAGCGCCGCCGCGTCCAGCGTGCGGGAGCGCAGGAACGCCTCGTCCGGCCCGAGCGCGGCGTCGAGCCGGTCGCGGATCAGCGCGCGGCCCGCGCGCCAGGGGAGCAGGCCCCGCTCGGCGAGGCCGAGGGCGGGTGCGGCGGCGCACAGGTGCAGGGTGATCGTGGTGAAGACGCGGGCGAGCGCCTCGGGGTCGCGGGTCCGCATCCGCCGGTCGACGAGGTCGCGCGGGTCGGCGGCCGGGTCGACGCCCAGGCGCCCGTGCAGGACGTCCGGGTCGATGAGCGCGCCGTCGTTGTCCTTGACCAGGATGCGGGGCGGGCCGTCATCCGGGTCGCCCAGCACGAGCGCCACGTTCTGCTGGTGCGCCTCCAGGGCGATCCCGTAGCGGAAGAGGGTGACGTTCCAGGCGAACAACGCCGACAGGTAGGCGTCGAACAGGGACGCGACGTCCCAGCGTTCGATGACGTGCCCGCCGCCGGGGGCGTCCGCGAGTAAGGCCGCGACGGGCACGACGTGCGCGCGTGCCGTCTCGGCCGGGAAGCGCCGGACGAGATACCCGAGATGGGGCGAGACCGCATGGCCGTAGGTCTGCTCGTCCGCCAGCAGGACGGGCAGCTCCTCGCGCGCCAGGACGCGGCGCAGGATGCGCTCGACGAGCGCCCCGTCCGGCAGCGTGCCGGGGACGATGGTGCGGCGGTTGCGCAACCCCAGCGTGCTCGTCGGCAGCGGCATCTTCAGGTGGTCGAGCGGGGCGGCGGCCACCGTGCGCATGGACAGCGTGGGGGCGACCTGGAGGTAGCGGTCGGGAGCGACCGTCACCCCCGGCTCGCGCCGCACCTGGGGCACCGCCAGGGGATGGACGGGGAAGAGCTCGGCGGCCGTCTCGAACCCCACGTCGGCGGGTGTCGGCCACCAGGACGGGCGGTCGCCCGCGAGCGTCGCGCCCGGCACGGCGGCCCAGTACAGCGCGAACGACGGGTTGAACTCGGGCGCGTAGCGGCTGAGATCGGCTGTGCGGAGTCCGGTCCGCCCTTTGCCGGTCGGGTATACGGGGTGGTCGTTGTAGGCGGCGAGCGTCTCGTAGAACGTCCCGGGGCCGGTTCTCAGCTCGTCCGGTATGCGCGCCAGGCGCCGGTACACGGCCGGGCGCGCGTCCTCGTGCAGGCGGATCGCGGCGAGGGCGTCCCTGCACTCGCGCTCGAAGGCCGTGACGTCGTCCCGGGGATCGGCCAGCGCGCGGACGGCGGCGAACACGTCCCGCAGGCGGAGGTCCTGCGCCGCGTCCACGACGAACGCGGACAGGAACGGCGGATCGGCCCGGACGAGCCCGACCGCGCGTCCCGGCAGCCGCAGCGTGTGCGTCTCCGGGTCGACGCGGCGGTGCAGTCCCGCGTAGTCCTCGCGCAGCAGGGCGTCCAGGACCCGGGCCGCCAGCGGGCCCTCGATGCCGGTCACCTGATGACCCACCGGCGGGACGCGCGGAAGCGGGCCAGCGCGGCCTCCACCGCGTCCGGCGCCGGGCCGATCGCGCGCACGGTGCCGAGGTAGTCCCGGTTCGTCCGGGTGAGGGCGATGGTGTCGCCGACCTTCCGCTGCGGCCGGTAGGTCAGCCGCACCGCGCCGTCGTCCAGGTCGCAGGGCCCGGGCGCGGCGGTCAGCATCCCGGCGCGCTCGGCGATGACCGGCTCGGCGACCGCGTGCCCACCGGTCGGCGCCCCCTCGTCCGCGGGCAGGCGCTCGCCCAGGTGGACGCGCAGAATCCGCTCGTACAGCGGGACGCCCAGCAGGTCGGCGAGCAGCAGGTCGCAGTGGTCGCCGATCAGCCGGTAGTTCACTTCGATGATCCGCGCACGGCCCGCGTGGACGACGAACTCGGTGTGGCAGGCGCCGATCCCGACGCCGAGCGCCGTGAGCTGCGCGAGGATCTCCGGGGTCTGCGGGGGAGGCGGCGCCCATTCGAGGCGCTCCTCCACGAAGAACGGCGGCGGCGACATCCGCGTCCGGAACGAGCCGAGCACGCGCAGCCCGTGCCCGTCGCCCAGCGTCTCCAGCGTGTGCACATCGCCCGGCAGGTACTCCTCGGCCACCAGCGGGTCCGGCCGCCGCGCCGCGATCTCCGCGCGCCGCAGCGCCAGCTCCCGCGCGTCCCGGACGAGGAACACGTCCTCGCTGGCCACCCCGTCCCGCGGCTTGAGGACGAGCGGGAACGGCGCGTCCGGCGGCACCGCGTCCGCCGGCGCCGTGAACACCGGGTCGAGCGCGGCGAGGTGGCCGCGCATGAGCGCCTTGTTCTTCGCCCGCGTCGCCGCCCGCCAGTCCTTGCCCGGCAGCCCGAAGTAGGCGGCGGCCAGCGCCGTCTGCGCCTGGAGGAAGTCGCTGTTGGAGAAGATCGCGGCGGGCGGCGCGGCCGCGCCGACCCGGGCGATGATCTCGCGGAAGTCGGAGACGTCGCACTCGACGACCGGACCGTCGTGGGCGTGGACGGACGGCCGGTCGGTGAGCAGCACCACGTCCAGCCCCAGCCGGGCGGCGGCGGGCAGGAAGCCGTGCGTGACCGAGGTGGTCGCCTTCCCGGCGACCAGGTAGAGAGTGGAGGCCAACGTCGGCCTTTCCAGTGAGACGGGTCAGCCAGTGCGTGAGGTCGGCCAGTGCGTGAGGTCGGCCAGTGAATGATGTGGAAAGTGAGGTTAGCCTTGCCTAACTGAAAGCCCTCACCATACTGGCCGGGGTGCGCGCCGCGGGCAAGAACGGCGGCATCGCGTGTCTCCGCGTGCCGGTCGCCGCCCGCCGCCCGCCGTTCCCAGCCGCCGGCCGTTCCCCGCCGCCCCATGATCCGCCAGGATGAGGGCATGGACCTCGTCGAGCGGTGGGTCGCGCTGGCCGGCCCGCACACCCGGCACATCGGCGCCGAGCTGGAGGCGCGCTACGGCGAGCCGCACCGCCGCTACCACACCCGCGACCACCTGGCCGCCGTCCTCGACCTCGTGGACGAGCTGGCCGCATACGCCGCCGACCTCGACGCCGTCCGGCTGGCGGCCTGGTTCCACGACGCCGTCTATGACCCCGAGCGCGCCGACAACGAGGAGCGCAGCGCCCGCCTCGCCGCCCGCATGCTCGCCGACACCGACCTCGCCGCCGGGACGCTCGACCGGGTCGTCGGGCTCGTCGAGCTGACCGCCACCCACGCCCCGGACGGCGACGACCGCGACGGCCAGGTGCTGTGCGACGCCGACCTCGCCGTCCTCGGCGCGGACCCGGAACGATACGCCGCCTACGCCGCGTCCGTCCGGGAGGAGTACGCGTTCGTTCCCGAGGACGTCTACCGCGCCGGGCGCGCCGAGATCCTCACCGGGCTCCTCGCGCTGCCCGCGCTGTTCCACACCCCGCCCGCGCGCGAGCGCTTCGAGGACCGCGCCCGCCTCAATGTCCGGACCGAGCTGATGCTCCTGGGCGCCTGAGAAGTCCAAACCGGGGCGCTTGGCCGGATTGTTAGGTGAACCGGGCACCCACCGTTCGGGCGTACGGTCATACGGTCGCGCTCAAAAACGATACGAGGGACCATCCAATTTCGCCTCGAACGCGTGTCGCTCCCCATCCGACACATCGCTCACACGCGTGGTCGAACGCGTTCCCGCGCAGGTCGGCGGGGTGGACCGATGTGGATCAAGGAACCTGCCCGGAAACGTGCGGCGAGAATCTCACTGAGAATCCCATACAGTGCCTTCCAGTACGACATGCAAAGGGGCATGCACGTGAACGACGTAGTCGCCTACATCCAGGCGAACAGAGACCGGTTCATCACCGATCTCAAGGACTGGCTCGCGATCCCCTCCATCTCCGGGGACCCCGCGCACGCCGGTGACGTACGACGCTCCGCCGAGTGGCTGGCCGCGCACCTGACCGGTGAGGGCTTCCCGACGGTGGAGATCTGGGAGACCCCCGGGCTCCCGGCCGTCTACGCCGAGTGGCCCGCCGCCGACCCGGACGCTCCCACCGTCCTCATCTACGGGCACCACGACGTCCAGCCCGTGGAACCGCTGTCGGAGTGGGCGACCGACCCGTTCAAACCCGTGGAGCGCGGCGACCGGCTGATCGGGCGCGGCGCGTCCGACGACAAGGGCCAGGTGTTCTTCCACACGCTCGGCATCCGCGCGCTGCTCGCCGCGTCCGGCGCGACGGCCCCGCCCGTCACGATCAGGATGCTGGTCGAGGGCGAGGAGGAGTCGGGCTCGGTGCACTTCGCCGACCTGCTGCGCGAGCGCCGCGACCGGCTCGGCTGCGACGCGGTGGTCATCAGCGACACGACCATGTGGGCGGCGGACGTCCCGTCGATGTGCACCGGCATGCGCGGCCTCACCGAGGCCGAGATCACGCTGCGCGGGCCGGCGTCCGACCTGCACTCCGGGTCGTTCGGCGGAGCGGTCCCGAACCCGCTGCACGCGATGGCCACGCTGCTGGCAGGCCTGCACGACGCCGAGGGCCGGGTGAGCATCCCCGGGTTCTACGACGACGTCGTGCCGCTGACGGCGCAGGAGCGGGACGCCTTCGCGCGGCTGCCCTTCGACGAGGAGAAGTGGCTGCGGACGGCGGGCGAGAGCCGGGCCGCCTACGGCGAGGCCGGTTACAGCACCCTCGAACGGATCTGGGCGCGTCCGACCGCCGAGATCAACGGCATGTGGGGCGGGCACACCGGGCCCGGCGGCAAGACGATCGTCCCGCGCGAGGCGCACGCGAAGATCTCCTTCCGGCTCGTCGCCGGGCAGGACCCCGCCACCGTGCAGGACGCCTTCCGCTCCTGGGTCGCCGCGAACACCCCGCCGGGCATCGAGGCCGAGGTCGCGATTCCGGGCGGCGGCGTCCGGCCGTGCTTCTCGCCGATCGACTCCGCGGGCGTCCGCGCCGCGCGGCGCGCCATGGAGCGCGCCTTCGGCGGCGAGGTCCTGTTCACCCGGGAGGGCGGCAGCGGACCCGAGGCCGACCTCGCCGACGTCCTGGACGCGCCGCTGATCTTCGTCGCGGTCGGCCTGAACGACGACCACATCCACGCCCCGAACGAGAAGGTGGAGGTCCCGCTGCTCCTCAAGGGCGCCGAGGCCGCCGCCTACCTGTGGGAAGAACTCGCCACGGCCCTACGCTGAGGCCCACAAACGGTGTTTCGGCGGGGAGGCGCGACGTGACGGTGACGGGCGGGCTCGAATGGCTGGCGCTCGCGCGCGGCACCCTGGACCGGGTCGCGCTCAGGCGCCGCGACGACGACTGGCTCGCGGCTGCGTGGGCGGACCCGCGCACCCGCGTGCTCGTCGTCGACGACGGGCGCTCGCTCGTGACCGGCTCGTTCGGCGCGGCGGCGACTGGCTCACCGGCGACGGGCGGCCCTGACCCGGCGCTCGTCCTGCTCCCGCCCGCGCGGGCTCCGGAGGGTGACCGCTGGCTCCTCGGCGAGGACGATGACGGAACCGTCTACTTCGGCGTGTCCGCGCCGCTGCCCGCCGTCGAGGGCGCCGAGCCCGCGGGGCTGCGCCAGGTCGGCGCGCTGCTCGCCGACCGCGACTCCGGGCTGCTTACCCACCTGGTCGCGCTGGAGCAGTGGCACGCGACGCACCGGTTCTGCCCGCGCTGCGGCACCGAGACCGAGGTCGCCTCGGCCGGGCACGTCCGGGTCTGCCCGGCGGACGGCTCGCAGCACTTCCCGCGTGTCGACCCCGCCGTGATCATGCTGGTGACCGACGCGTCCGACCGGATCCTGCTGGCGCGCGGCACCCGCTGGGCCGCCGACCGCCGCTCCATCCTCGCCGGGTTCGTCGAGCCGGGCGAGTCGCTGGAGCAGGCCGTGGCGCGGGAGGTGGAGGAGGAGGTCGGGCTCGCCGTCCGCGACGTCCGGTACGCGGGCAGCCAGCCGTGGCCGCTGCCGCGCAGCCTCATGCTGGGCTTCACCGCCACCGCCGACGGGACCGTTCCGCTGCGTCCCGACCCGGAGGAGATCCTGGACGCCGCCTGGTACACCCGCGACGAGCTGCGCGCCGCGATTTCCGCGGGCGAGATCGTCGCGCCGGGCCCGCTGTCCATCGCCGCCCAGCTCATCATGCGCTGGTACGGCGGCGAACTCCCCTCGATGCCGCACTTCTGATGCCCCGGTGAACACGTCGGCCCCCGGAAGAGTCCGGGGGCCGACGGGGTCGAGCGCGCTCAGCCCTTCGCGGCGAGTTCCGCGAGGTGGCGCTTGACCTCTTTGGCACTGGGGTTGGTCAGGACGACCTCGTCGCCGATCGTGACGGTCGGGACCGTCTGGTTCCCGCCGTTGACGCTCATGACGAAGTCGGCGGCGGCCGGGTCGCGCTCGATGTCGACCTCGACCATCTCGATGCCCTCGCGGGCGAGCTGGCTCTTGAGCCTGCGGCAGAAACCGCACCAGGACGTGGTGTACATGGTGAGCTGCCCGGTCGGGCCCTTGGCCCGCTCGGTGGTGGGCGTCGCCATCGGCGCGTCTTCTCCCTCACTCGTCAGGACGTTCCGTTTCGATCACGCCTATCAGAGAACAGCGGAGGCCCGCTTCCCATTCCTGCCCGTTCCTGCCCGCGTGCCGGGCCGTGCCCCCGCCGGCGCCGGTGCTGCAAGGATGGGGGGATGTCTGCTGAGTCGGTGCTGGCGGGGCTCGACCCCGAACAGCGGGCGGTCGCCGAGGCGGTGCAGGGTCCGGTGTGCGTGCTCGCGGGTGCGGGCACGGGCAAGACGCGGGCCATCACGCACCGCATCGCCTACGCCACGCTCACCGGTGTGGTGACCCCGCAGCGGGTGCTCGCGGTGACGTTCACCACACGCGCGGCGGGCGAGCTGCGCAGCCGCCTGCGCGCGCTCGGCGCGCCCGGCGTCCAGGCGCGCACGTTCCACGCGGCGGCGCTGCGCCAGCTCACCTACTTCTGGCCGCGCGTCGTCGGCGGCGAGCCACCGAAGATCATCGACTCGAAGATCGGCCTGGTCGCGGACGCGGCGCGCGCCTGCCGGCTGTCGTTCGGGCGCACGGAGCTGCGCGACGTCGCGGGCGAGATCGAGTGGGCGAAGGTCACCCAGCACCGCCCCGAGGACTACGCCGCCGCGATCGCGCGGGCCGGGCGCAGGCCGTCCGCCGACGTGGTGGACGTCGCCCGCGTCTACGCGATGTACGAGCAGCTCAGGCGCGAGCGCAACCTGCTCGACTTCGAGGGCATGCTGGAGCTGACGGCGGCCGTGCTCACCGAGCACCGGGAGGTCGCGAACCAGGTCCGCGAGCAGTACCGGTACTTCGTCGTGGACGAGTTCCAGGACGTCAACCCGCTCCAGAAGATGCTGCTCGACACCTGGGTCGGCGACCGCGACGACCTGTGCGTCGTCGGCGACCCCAACCAGACGATCTACTCCTTCACCGGCGCCAGCCCGTCCCACCTGCTCGACTTCACCCGCGAGCACCCGGACGCGACGGTCGTGCGGCTCGTCCGCGACTACCGTTCGACACCGCAGGTCGTGCGGCTCGCCAACGGCGTGATCGGCGCCGCGCGCGGCGGCACCCGGCACAAGCTGGAGCTGGTCGCCCAGCGTCCCGACGGCCCCGACCCGGTGTTCAACGAGTACGACGACGAGGTCGCCGAGGCCGACGACGCCGCGCGCCGGGCCCGCAAGCTCGTCGACGAGGGCGTTCCCGCGCGGGAGATCGCGATCCTGTTCCGGATCAACGCCCAGTCGCAGACCTACGAGGCGGCGCTCGCGGCGGCGGGCGTCCCCTACGTCCTGCGCGGCGCCGAGCGGTTCTTCGAGCGGCCGGAGGTGCGCGAGGCCGTGGTGCGGCTGCGCGGCGCGGCGCGCGCTGGCGCCGACGCCGAGACCGACGGGACGGGGTTGATACTGACCGTCCGGCACGTCCTGTCCGGGGCGGGCTTCTCCGACCGGCCGCCCGAGGGGGCGGGCGCGGCGCGCGCCCGCTGGGAGTCGCTCGCCGCGCTCGCGCAGCTCGCCGAGGACATGGCCGCCGACGACCCGAAGGCCGGGCTGGCCGAGTTCGTCGCTGAGCTGGAGGAGCGCGCCGCCGCCCAGCACGCGCCGCCGCTGGAGGGCGTCACGCTGGCCTCGCTGCACGCCGCCAAGGGCCTGGAGTGGGACGCGGTGTTCCTCGTCGGGCTCGCCGAGGGCACGCTGCCGATCGTCTACGCCGAGACGCCCGAGCAGATCGAGGAGGAGCGCCGCCTGCTGTACGTGGGCGTCACGCGGGCGCGCGTCCACCTGACGCTGTCGTGGGCGCTGTCGCGCTCGCCCGGCGGGGCGCGCCGCCGCCGCCCGTCCCGGTTCCTGGACGGCCTCACCGGCAAGACCGCCACCCACACCCCCGACCGCCTCGACCGCACCAAGCGCCGCGCCGCCAAGGGACCGCAGCCGTGCCGGGTGTGCGGGCGCCCGCTGACCGCCGCCGTCGAACGCAAGCTCGGCCGCTGCGAGGACTGCCCGTCCGAGATCAACGAGGAGCTGCTGCTCGCGCTGCGGGAGTGGCGCGCCGGGGTCGCCGCCGACCAGAAGATCCCCGCCTACGTCGTGTTCACGGACGCCACGCTCCAGGCGATCGCCGAGCACGCGCCCGAGTCGATGGAGGAGCTGGCCCGCATCCCCGGCGTCGGCAAGGTCAAGCTCGACCGCTACGGCGAGACCGTCCTGTCCCTGTGCGGCGCGTGACCTACCGCTCGGCGCGTGACGCTTCCGGGGGGTGAGACCCCGATCACATGGGGCGATGTGCGAGATTGGCCCGTGTGAAGGAGTCACTGAAGGCACTGCTGGACCTGCTCGACCTCGAACAGATAGAGAACGACATCTTCCGGGGGCGCAGCCCCGAGGACCGCCAGCAGCGGGTCTTCGGCGGCCAGGTCGCCGGGCAGGCGCTGGTCGCCGCCGGACGCACGGTCCCGGTGAACCGGCCCGTCCACTCGCTGCACGCCTACTTCATCCGGCCGGGCGACCCGCTGGTCCCGATCGTCTACACGGTCGACCGCGTCCGCGACGGCCGGTCCTTCACCACCCGCCGGGTCACCGCGATCCAGCACGGCAAGGCCATCTTCACGCTGTCGGCGTCGTTCCAGATCGTCGAGGGCGGCCCCGAGCACCACGCGCCGATCCCGGACGCGCCCGCCCCCGAGACGCTGCCGACCGCCCGCGAGCGCCTCACCCCCCTGTTCGGGGAGGCCCGCGCCCGCGAGTTCACCGAGGGGCGCCCGTTCGACCTGCGGCACGCGACGCCGCTCACCTGGGAGGCCGCCAAGGACGCCGCACTCGCCACTCCCGAGTCGAGGGTGTGGCTGCGGGTGGACGGCGAGCTGCCCGACGAGCCGCTGCTGCACGTCTGCCTGATGACCTACGCCTCCGACATGACCCTGCTCGACACCGTCCTGCTCAACCACGGCCTGGCCTGGGGTGACAAGCGCACGATGGGCGCCAGCCTCGACCACGCCATGTGGTTCCACCGCCCGTTCCGCGCCGACGACTGGCTGCTGTACGCGCAGGACACGCCGTTCGCCGGCGGCGCCCGCGGCCTCGCGCGCGGCCAGGTGTTCACCCGCTCGGGCGAACTCGTCGTGTCGGTGATGCAGGAAGGGCTCATCCGCGTCTCGGACGCGTGAGAAGATCGTTACGGTCGGGACGCCGGGGGCGCACGACGCGCCTCGGGGGGGGCCTGGTTCCTTGATCAGCGAGTGAAGTGACCCACAAACTCGCAGGTCAAAAATACCTTGATTGATTTGCCGAAGTGCCCGTACGCTCGTTGCGAGCAAACAGCCGGCCGGTCCGGGTGGATCTTGAATCCGCCGGGCGCGGCCCGATCAGCCAGGAAGGTGGTGTGACGTCCGGTGATGAGAATGTTGATCAAATCGACGCCGAACTGGACTCCCGCCTGCCCTGGTGACGCCGTCGCCTATTCCGCCATGCCCGTGTGGTCCGAGCCGGGTGCCAAGCCCGGTGGCCCACTGGCCTCTGACGGACTGAATGCGCGGTTCGGCGAGCCGACCCCGGCGAGCGCGCGGATCGACGTTCCGAGCACAGGTGTCTTCGGCACCAGTGTGCTCGGCATGCGACTGCGTGATCTGCGCATCGAGCAGCGAGTCCAGGAAGAGCAGGGGCGCGACGTCTTCGAACTGCTCGAAGACGAGTCCCAGGCTCCGGCCACGGCCCACATGGCCGCCACCGCCAAGGGTGGCGTGTCGGGTCCGTACCCCTGGAGGCGACCGGTCTAGCACCACACCGGCAAGCCCCCAGGCCGCGGATCCCGACACCGGATCCGCGGCCTTCTTATTTGCCCAGACAACCCACCGACACGCCCGTTGAGATCCAACGAGAGGAACAAGGGTGACTGTGATGCAGGGGGCTCTCGCAGTGAGCGAAGAGGACCTCACGCTTCCGTGCCGGACCGACCCGGAGCTGTTCTTCGCCGAGGCTCCCGCCGACGTCGAGCTCGCCAAGGCCCTGTGCCTGGAGTGCCCGCTTCGCAAGGAGTGCCTCGCCGGAGCGCTCGAGCGCAAGGAGCCCTGGGGCGTCTGGGGCGGCGAACTGTTCGTCCGCGGCGTGATCGTTCCGCGCAAGCGGCCGCGGGGCCGTCCCCGGAAGCACCCGCTCCCGGACGAAGTGACCGTGTGAACGCCTGATGCAGACGATGTCCGCATCCGGCCGAGTCGACCCCGGAGGCGCGGTCCCCGCGCGGGGACCGCGCCTCCGGGCGGCCAAGGAGAACGAGATGACCTTGCTCAGCCAGGACCTGTCCCGGGAGCGAATACCCGTCACGGTCCCGGACGAGCTCGCCGTCCGGGTGGTCGCGCTGCGGCGCGCCCGCCGGGACGCGCGGACCAGGGCGTCGCGCGTGCGCCGCGTCCTGCTCGCCCCGACCGCGAGCGGCGACCCGCACCCCCGCGGCCCCGAGAAGCACAGGAACTGAAAGACCGTCCCGGGCCTGAGAGACGTCCCGGAGCCCGGAGAACGATCCCGGAACCTGGGGGCAATCCCGGAACCGAAAGACCATCCCGGCCCGTCCGGTCGAGGCCGCCGCCCGTCCTTCTTGGATGGTTTGGCGGGCCCGGCACCGCCTCCCGCGACGGGCACCCCGGCGCGCCGGTGGCCCACTTCACCGGCCGCGCCCTTACGGGCCCCGCGCGTCCCACATCAGGACGCGCGGGGCCCGTCGACGTTCAAGGACACCGGTCAGCCGGTGACGAGTTCGGTGCCCTCGTCTTCGGCGTCTTGCTCCGTCCCGGCGGCCTCGGCCTCGGCGAAGCCCGGGACCCACTTCAGTGACTCCGCGCGGGCGGGGATCTCGCATTCGAGCTGGCACAGCACGCCGGTGCCCGCCGACAGGACGCGGTGGATGATCACGTACTCGGGCGGCAGGTTCAGCTGCCGGACGACGTTGGTCGGGCGCAGGTCGGTGACGCGGGCGGCCATGTCGCGCAGCCACTCGCGGTTGAAGGCGAAGGTCTCGGTGACGAACGGCTCGGTGATCGGGGCGAGGAACGCCTGGAGGGACTCGGTGTCGATCTCGACGCCCGCGCGGATGAAGTCCTCGCGGCGCAGCGCCTCCTCGATCGCGCCGATGTCGGCCATCGTGCCGATGCGCAGGAGCAGGCCGAGCCGCTTCTGGAAGCCGCCGGGGATGCGGTCGACGGCGCCGAAGTCCAGCACGCCGAGCCGGCCGTCCTCCAGGAGGCGGAAGTTGCCGGGGTGCGGGTCGCCGTGCAGCATGCCCGAGCGCTTCGGGCCCGACAGCAGGAACCGGCAGTACAGCAGCGCCGCGTGGTCGCGGGTCTCCTGGTCGCCGGAGCTGATGATCTGCGAGAGCGGGGTGCCGTCCATCCACTCGGTGACGAGGACGTCGCCGGACTGGGCGATCACCGCGGGGATGGCGAAGTCGGGGTCGTCCGCGTAGGCGTCGTGGAAGATCGTCTGGGACTCGGCCTCGATCGTGTAGTCCAGCTCCTCGACGACCCGCTGGCGCAGTTCGGCGAGCATCGACTTCACGTCCAGCCCCGGCATCAGGACGCCGAACAGCCGGCCGAGGCGGGAGAGCTGGTTGAAGTCGCTGACCAGGGCCTTCCCGGCGCCCGGGTACTGGACCTTGACGGCGACGGCGCGGCCGTCCGCCCAGACCGCGCGGTGCACCTGGCCGATCGAGGCCGCGGCGGCGGGACGGTCGTCGAACGACTCGAAGCGGTCGCGCCAGTCCGGGCCGAGCGCCTGGGCCAGCACCGTGTGGACGGTGGCGGCGGGCAGCGGGGGAGCGGCCTCCTGCAACCGGGTGAGCGTGGCGCGGTAGGGGCCCGCGATCTCCGGCGGCAGCGCCGCCTCGAAGATCGACAGCATCTGGCCGAGCTTCATCGCGCCGCCCTTGAGCTCGCCGAGCACCTTGAACAGCTGCTCGGCGGTACGGGCCTGGATCTCCATCGCGACCGCCTCGGCGGGCCGGCCGAACGTGCGCTTGCCGAGCCCGAGCGCGGTGCGCCCCGCGAAGCCGATGGGGAGGGACGCCAGCTTTGCTGACCGCGTCACCGCGCGGCGGGGAAGATCGCTCACGACGTCCATTGTCGGCGATCGGTTCTCGTTCGCGCTACGACAACCCTCCGCCGATGCCGGACAAGCGATGAGATACATCTCGTTGAGCTGCGACTATGGGGTAAGTGTGCGCTTTCTCACGCCACGCGGTAGGTTGCGGGCCATGTCCGAGCAGCCGTCCGAGCCGTTGTTGGTCGAGCCGTTGTTGGTCGAGCGCCGCGACACGGGGGTCGTCGTTCTGACGTTGAACGACCCCGGGCGCCGCAACGCGATGTCCGGCGAGATGACCGCCGCGTGGAAGGCGGCGATCGCGGACCTGCGCGCCGACCGGGACGTCCGCTGCGTCGTCGTCACCGGGGCCGGGAGCGCGTTCACCTCGGGCGGCGACCTGTCCTGGCTCGCGGACACGGGCGCCGACGCGGTGCCCGCGCTGCGTGATCGGATGCTGGAGTTCTACCGGACGTGGCTGGCCGTCCGCGATCTCGAGGTGCCCACGATCGCCGCCGTCAACGGGCCCGCCGTCGGTGCCGGGCTCTGCCTCGCGCTGGCCTGCGACCTGCGCTACGCGGCGGACGGCGCGAAGCTGCTCGCCCCCTTCACCGCGCTCGGCCTGCACCCCGGCATGGCCGCGACCTGGCTGCTGCCCGAGGTCGCGGGGCTGCCGCTGGCCCGCGAGATGCTGCTGACCGGACGCGTCCTCACCGGCACCGAGGCCGCGACGTACGGGCTGGTCAACCAGGCCGTCCCCGCCGACCGGGTGCTCGCGGCCGCGCTCGCGGCGGCCGATCGGGTCGCCGCGCACGCCCCGATCGCGACCCGCCTCACCAAGGTCGCGCTGGCGGGCGGCGGGCACCCCGACATGGAGTCGGCGCTGCGGTGGGAGTCGCTCGCCCAGCCGGTCACGATGACGACCGGGGACATGGCCGAGGGCATCGCGGCGCGCCGGGAGGGCCGGACCCCCCGCTTCACCGGATCGTGACAGCGCCCCCGAGGGCCTACGCCGATCTGTCCAAAGATTGTGGAAACCCTCCTGGGACGGCGAAAAACATGTGGGTTGACCTGGGATAACGTCAAACACCCCCTGTGGAGGACGCAAAATTTTGGGTACGGTTCTGGCGTGCCCCCTAACGTTGAGGTCCGCCGCAGCAGCCGACGGCGGCGAACCGTGTCCGCCTACCGCGACGGGGACAAGGTGGTGGTGATGGTTCCGTCCAGGCTCAGCAAGGCCGAAGAGGAACAGTGGATCGCGACCATCCTGGAACGGCTCGCGGAGCGGGAGCGCCGCCGGCGCCCCTCGGACGCCGACCTCCAGACCCGCGCCCGCGAGCTCTCCCGCCGCTACCTGGCCGGACGCGCCGACCCGGTCAGCGTCCGCTGGGTCGCCAACCAGCGCAGCCGCTGGGGATCGTGCACGCCCGACGACGGGACCATTCGGCTCTCCACCCGGCTCCGGGGCATGCCCGGCTGGGTCGTCGACTACGTGCTGGTGCACGAGCTGGCGCACCTGCTCATCCCCGGGCACGGCGCCGACTTCTGGGAGCTGGTCGGCAACTACCCCAAGGCCGACCGGGCGCGCGGCTACCTTGAGGGCGTCGCCGCCGCCGCGCACCTGCCCATCGAGGCGGACGCGCCGGGCGGCGAACCCGCCGACGACCTGCACCGAGGCGACGGCATGCGCCGCGTCGACGGCATGCATCCGGGCAACGACGTCCCGGGGGGCTTCGCCCGCGAGGCCGCCGGGTGACGCTCGCCGCGTCGCGCTACGCCGCGGTCCTGTCGCTTTCCGCCTCCCCACCGTACGTCCCGCCGGGAATCGACCCGGACGAGTTCCGGCTCGCCCTGCTGGAGGACACCTACGAGGTCGTCGCCGGGCTTGAGCTCGTCACGCCCGCGCTCGTCCTGGACCCGCCCGCGCAGCCGGACGCCGAGGCCGTGACCTGGCCCGGGACGGCGATCGTCCGGGAGCCGACGCTGCCCGGCGCGTTCGCGGCCCTGCACCGGCTCGGCGCCGCGGAGGCCGCGCTGGTCGCGCCGGACGCCCCCGACCTGCCACCGCTGCTGATCGGCAAGCTGTTCCGCGCGCTCGGCGACGCGCCCGCCGCCGCCTGCCAGGCCGCCGAGAGGAACGGGCTGGTCGCGCTCGCCGCCCGGCTGCCGCTGCCCGGCTGGCTCGCCGCGGCGCTGGCCGAGACCGGCCTGGACGCCCCGGACGCGCTGGCCCGGCTCCGCGCCGCCGCGCCGCGTCCCGGCCTGGTGCCGCAGGGACCCGGCTGGCACCGCCTGCGCACCCCCGCCGACCTGCGCTATCTCGACCCCGGCCTGGAGGGCTGGGAGAACACCCGCGCGCTGCTGGAGGGCCACCCGCTCAGCTCCTAAGGGGCTCGGCTACTGGGGGCTCACTTTCTGAGGGCACGGGCGACCAGGCGGCGGACGACGTCGTCGGTCGGCTCGGGCAGGGCGTCCACCGGGAACCAGCGGAGATCGTCGGACTCCTCGCTGAGCGTGTGGCGCGCGCCGTCCGGGGCGATCGCGACGTACTGGACGTCCAGATGCCACGTGCCCTCCGGGTGGCAGCGCACCGCGTGCCGATCGAGCTGAACAGGGTCCGGCAGCAGCCGCAGCCCCGCGATCCCCGACTCCTCGGCCGCCTCCCGCAGCGCGGCGGCCGCGAGCGTCGCGTCGCCGGGCTCGCAGTGCCCGCCGAGCTGGAGCCACGCCTTGATCTTGGCGTGCAGGGTCAGCAGGACGCGCGACCGCCCGGCGTCCAGGACGGCGGTGCTCGCGGTGATGTGCCCCGCCGCGCACTCCCGCCACATCCCGTCCGCCGGATGCAGCTCCAGATGCCGCAGGAACTCCAGCCGCGCCCGCTCCTGCTCCGGGTCGGGCGCCCGCCACGACTCCAGCACGCGTACCGCGTCGTCGTACAGGGCGCCCGGGGAGCCGGAACTCACGTGCGGCCGACGCGGGGGTAGCGGGAGTTGGCCGGGTGGCGGCGCCGCCGCTCCTGGTCGAGGGGGCGGTGCCAGCACAGCGTGGCCCGCGCGATCCGCCGCCTGATCACGTTGGTGGACGAGCCGGGCTCGTACCGGCAGCCGCTCGCCCACGTCCGGTGCGTCCCGCTCACGGGCGCGGCCCCGCCTCGCCGCCGTCCCCGTCGCCATCGTCTCGGTTGCCGGCCTCGTCCCGGTTGCCGTCCTCGTCGCCGTTCGGCTTCTCGTCCGGCTTCTCCGGCGAGCCGGACTCGTCCTCGTGCGCCCGGGTCAGCTTGGAGATGTCGAGGTCGGTCAGGCCCTCGATCTCGTCGCGGCCGTGCACGAAGCCGTCGGGGTCGTCCAGGTCGGACGCGCTCGGCAGCAGGTCGGGGTGCCCCCAGATCGCGTCGCGGCCGTCGTTGCCGCGCACCTGCGTGAGCGTCCGCCACAGCGCCGCCGCCTCGCGCAGCCGCCGGGGCCGCAGCTCCAGGCCGACCAGCGTCGCGAACGTCCGCTCGGCCGGACCGCCGGTGGCGCGGCGCCGCCGCACCGCCTCGGCCAGCTTCACCGAACCGGGCAGCCGC
Organism: Actinomadura terrae; assembly: GCF_022751215.1. Taxonomy (GTDB): domain Bacteria; phylum Actinomycetota; class Actinomycetes; order Streptosporangiales; family Streptosporangiaceae; genus Spirillospora; species Spirillospora terrae. The sequence continues at coordinate 724,447 of NZ_JAICDG010000001.1, forward strand.
CCCTCGGCCACCTGGTTGACGACCGTGTCGACCCAGCCCTCGACCAGCGCGAGCGTGGTCTCCAGCCGGGCCAGCGCCGCCTTCTGCCGGGGGGTCTCCTCGGGCTGGAGCGCGATCTCGCCGCCCAGCGCCTCCTGGAGCGCCTCCGGGTTGCTCAGGTCGAGCCCCTGGACGGCCTGCTCGATGCCCGACAGGTCGACGGTGATCCCGCGCGCGTACTCCTCGACCGCGCCCAGCAGGTGTGACCGAAGCCACGGGACGTGCGCGAACAGCCGCTGGTGCGCGGCCTCGCGCAGCGCCAGGTACAGCCGGACCTCGTCCTCGGAGACCTCAAGGCCCGAGCCGAACGCCTCGACCCCGGCGGGCAGCAGCGCGCCCACGCCGTCCGGCGCGAGCGGCAGGCCCACGTCGGCGGAGCCGGTCACCTCGCGGGCCAGCGCGCCGAGCGCCTGCCCCGCCTGGCCGCCGACCATCGCCCCGGCCATCTGCTTGACCATGCCGATCAGCGGGCCCGCCATCGCCTGCATGTCGGCGGGGATCTCGCCGGGGCCGCCGAGGGCGCCGCCCATCGACTCCACCATGCGCTCGGCGATCGGGTCGCACACCGTGGACCAGACGGGCAGCGTCTGCTCGATCCACTCCGACCGGCTCCACGCCTTCGGCGTCCGGATGCCGGCGGGCAGCGTCGTGCCCTCGTCCAGCCACAGGTCGGCCAGCCGCAGCGCCTCCTCGACCTGGCGGCGCTCGGCGTCCACGACCGAGGGGTCGCCCTGCTCGACCACCGCGTGCCGGGCGATGTTCTTGGCCAGATCCCAGTTCAGCGGGCCGCCGCCCCCGCCGCCCGCGCCCTGCCCGCCGATCATGTCGGCGAACCGGTGCAGCATGTCGGCGAACTGCGCCATGTCGCCGCCCATGCCCTTGAATGGATCCTGGGGCCGGTCGTCGTCGCCGTCCCCTGGACGGTTGAAGCCGAACGGAGTGTCGTTCATCGGTTTGCCCCTGGGATGCATGATGGGCTCATATCCGCAACGTTAGCCGGTCCAGGCCAGGTCGCGTACACAAGGAAGGGGGCACCCCCGTGGCAACGGGCAAGGTTCGCCCTCGGCGTAGCAAGGGCCCGGTCGTCGCCGTCACCGGCGCGGCCTCCGGCGCGGGGCGGCTGCTGGCCGCCCGGCTCGCCGAACGGGAAGAGATCCGCAAGGTCGTCGCCATCGACGGGCACCGGGGCGACGTGCCCGGCGTCACCTGGCGCGTGGTCGACATCAGGGATCCGCTGCTGTCCAACCGGCTCTCGGACGTGGACGTGATCGTCAACCTGGACGTCGAGCACTCCCCGGAGGCGGGCGCCAAGGAGCGCCGCATCCACAACGTCCGGGGCGCGCAGACCGTGGTGACCGCCGCTGCCGCCGCCCGCGTCCGCCGGGTCGTGCTCGTCACCAGCGCCATGGTGTACGGGGCCGAGCCCGGCAACGAGGTGCCCCTGCACGAGGACGCGCCGCTCGGCGCCGAGGCCAACGAGTCGATCGCCGGGGACTTCCTGGAGATGGAGGAGCTGGCCGCGAACGCGCCGATCACCCACCCGGGCCTGGAGGTCACCGTCGTCCGCCCGGCCGCCCTCGTCGGGCCCGGCGTCGACACCGTCGTCACCCGGCACTTCGAGGCGCCCCGGCTGCTGTCGGTCAAGGGCAGCACGCCCGGCTGGCAGTTCTGCCACATCGAGGACCTCGCGTCCGCGCTGGAGGTCGTGGTCGTCGAGAACATCGCGGGGCCCGTCGCGGTCGGCGGGGACGGCTGGCTCGGCCCCGAGGAGGTGAGCGAGATCACCGGGAAGCGCGGCTTCGAGCTGCCCGCCGCGCTCACGTTCGGGATGGCGCAGCGGCTGCACCGGCTCGGGATGACCCCGGCGCCCGCCACCGACCTGCACTACGTCGCCTACCCGTGGGTGGTCGACTGCGCGCGGCTGCGCGCCGCCGGGTGGAAGCCGCTCCACGACAACGCCTCCGCGCTGCGCACGGTGATGGAGGAGACCGCCGGACGGCACGCCGTCGTCGGGCGCCGCGTCGGCGGCAAGGAGGCCACGATGGCGACCGCCGCCGGTGCCACCGTCGCCGCGATCGGCGCGGCGGCCGCGATCCGCCGCGCCCGCAAGCGCCGCCGCTGAGTCCCGTCCCCGGGCCTCCCCCTCAGCCGGACGAGGTGGGCGTGGCCGACGGCGACGGCGACGTGGACGTCCCGGGCGCCGGTGACGGAGGCGCCCCCGAGGACGGGGTGGCGGCGGGCCCGCCCTTGGGTTTGGCCTGCCGCGCCCCCTCCAGCGCGTCCCGCGCCTTCTTGATCTGGTCCCACGCGCGGCCCATCGCCGGGTAGTCACCCGCCTTCTGCGCCTTCTCGTAGGCGTCCACGGCCTGCCGCAGCTCCGTGATCGCCTTCTGCGCCTCGGGGGTCAGCGCGCCGCCCGGCGGCCCGCCCGGGGACGACGGCGCCGCCGCACCGCCGAGGACCTGCTCCAGCGCCTCGTCGAGGGTGTCGGCCGCCGCGATCGTCCCGCCGAACCGCACCAGCACCTTCCCGAGGAAGGAGTACTGCTGCTCCTTGTCGCTGTTCGTGGCCTTGGCGGCGTACATCGGCTCGACGTACAGCAGCCCGCCCGCGAACGGGATCGTCAGCAGGTTGCCCGGCACCGTCTTGGTGCCGCCCTGTCTCAGCGTGTACAGCTCGCCCTTGACCTGCGCGTCGGCCTCGAACGAGCCCTGCACGAGGCTCGGCCCGTCCGGCTGGGCGTTGCGCGGCATCTCCAGGATCTTGATCTGCCCGTAGGTGCTGCCCGGCGTCGACCCGATCGACATGAACGACGCGAGCTGCTGGTTGCCGCGCGGGTTGAACACCGTGGTCAGCGCGAAGTTGCGGGACGGGTCGTCCGGCATGCGCAGGCTCTGGTAGTAGGGCGGCTGCCGCTTGCCCTTGGCGCCCGGGTCCTCCGGCACCTCCCAGAAGCCCTCGCCGCTGAAGAACGCCGCCGGGTCGGTCACGTGGTACTTCGAAAGGATCTTCCGCTGCACCTTGAACAGGTCCTGCGGGTAGCGGAAGTGGGCCTCCAGCTCCGGCGGGATCGACGAGCGCGGCTGGACGGTGCCCTTGAACACCTTCATCCACGTCTTGGTGATCGGGTCGTCCTCGTCCCACTGGTAGAGGTGGACGGTGCCGTCGTAGGCGTCCACCGTCGCCTTCACCGAGTTGCGGATGTAGTTGATGTGGTCGTTGGCCTGCCGCGCCACCGCCGAGCGCGTGTCGGTGATCGTGTCGCGGGTGGCCTCGCCGAGGCTCATCTGCTCCGAGTACGGGTAGCCGCTGGACGAGGTGTAGCCGTCCACGATCCACACGATCCGGTTGTTCACCACCGCCGGGTAGGGGTCGCCGTCCAGCCGCAGCCAGGGCGCCGCGCGGTGCACCATCTCCCGCGGCTGCCGGTTGTAGAGGATCTTGGCGTCCTTCTTGATCGCGCCGGACAGCAGGAGGTTCTTGTCCTGGAACCGCGTCGCGAACAGCAGCTTGTGGAAGAGCGAGTCGATCTTGACGCCGCCCCCGCCGCCGTAGGTGTTGTTGCGCTGCCCGCTCTTGACCGACCCGTCGGGGTAGTCCAGCTCCTGCTGGCCCCGCCCGCCGACCACCGAGTAGCGCGCGGACCGCTCGCCGAAGTAGATCTCCGGCCGGTCCACCCTGATCTTCTGCTGCCCGGAGACCGGCATCGAGCCGGTGATGAACTCGGGGACCTTGCCCTGGGTGAACCGGTCGCCGTAGGCCGACACGAACCCGTAGCCGTGCGTGTAGACGAGGCGGTCCTTGACCCAGCTGTGCTCGCCGGACGGCGCCCCCGTCGTCTCGCGCAGCGCCACGATCGTGTCGATCGTCTTGCCGTCGATCGTGTAGCGGTCCACGTCGAGCGTGTCGGGGAACCGGTAGAACGGGCGGATCTGCTGGAGCCGCAGGAACGTGTCGCCGAGGACGTTCGGGTCGAGCAGCCGCACCCCGTCCAGCCGCTCCCGCTCGGCCTTGAGCTTCCCGGCGTCGGTCACCGGCTGCGACCCGTACGGGACGACCTGCGCGCCGTCCACCCCGTAGGCCTTGCGGGTGAACTCGATGTTGCGCTGGATGTACGCGCGCTCCTTGGCCAGCTCGTCGGGCTTCACCTGGAACTGCTGGATCAGCAGCGGATACACGCCGCCGAGCAGGATCGCCGACAGCACCAGCAGCGTGAAGCCCACGCCCGGCAGCATCATCCCGCGCCGCAGCAGGTTGCTGACGAACATCGCCGCGCAGATCAACGCGATGATCGCCAGGATCGTCTTGGCGGGAAGCAGCGCGTTCACGTCCGCGTAGGACGCGCCGGTCGTCACGCCCCGCTCCGAGTGCACCAGGCCGTACCGGTCGAACCAGTACGCGAACGCCTTCAGCAGGACGAACAGCCCCACCAGCACCGACAGGTGCGCGCGGGCGGGCGGGCTCGCCTTGTCGCCGGGGCCCTGCAAGCGCAGCCCGCCGTACAGGTAGTGCACCATCACGGCGGCGAGGATCGACAGGATCACGGTCGCGAACACCACGCCCAGCACCAGCCGCAGGAACGGGTAGGTGAAGACGTAGAACGACACGTCCTTGTGGAACTGGGGGTCCTCGACGTCGAACGGCGTCCGGTTGAGGAAGGCCAGCCACACCGCCCACCGTCCGGCCACCGAGGAGCCCGTCAGCACCGCGAGCAGCGCCAGCAGCGTCAGCGAGATCAGGCGGCGGCGCGGGTCGATCACCGTCCGGTACCGTTCCAGCCCCTGCTGCTCCACCGACAGCGGACGGTAGGCGGGACGCAGCCGGTACGCCGTCCACACGTTCGCGCCGACGATCAGGGCCATGAAAAGGCCCGCGCCGAAGAACAATTCGAGCTTGGCGCGCAGCTGCGTCGTGTACACGGCCTCGAAGCCGACCGAGTCGTACCACAGCCAGTTGGTGTAGACCGAGGTGAACACCAGGTAGGCCACCAGCAGCGCGGCGAGCGCCACCAGCACCGGTAGCACCAGCCGGGTCCGCCCGCTTCCGAGCCTGCGCCCGAAGCCGGGAGTCCGGAAGGTCAAGGGCCCCTCCGATCGAGATCGTGCCCACCGGCCGCCCGCCGGTGCTGTCTAAGCAACTTACCGACTGGGACGGGGGTTCCCGCACTTCCCCAAGCTGATTAAGGGAAAGATGGCCCCGTGAGTCTCCTGGAAGAAGTCGTACTGGACCTCGAACGTCACTGGGCCGGAAAGGAGTGGGACGCGCCCCCGTGCCTTTACGCGCTGGTGCGCAGCACGGAACTGCGCAAGGCCGAACCCGACCTCGCCGACCAGCTCGGCCTCGACCCCGCCGCCGACACCCTCGCCGCCCTCGAACAACCCGAGCTGCCCGACCAGGACGCCGTCGAGGACGCCCTCGCCTCCATCGCCTGGCCGGAGGCGGTCGAGGGCTGCGCGCTCGTCATCGAGCGGGTCGTGCTGCCGCCCGAGGCCGAGGACGAGATCCCCGAGGACGAGGCGGAGGCCGCCGCCTACGCCGCCTCCCACCCCGGGCGCGAGGACGTCCGCATGGTCGTCGGCGTCCTGCGCGACGGCGCCCGGCACGCCGCGGTCCGGCTGCGCCGCCACGAGGCCGACGACGAGGTGCTCACCGGGCCCGACCTCGTCCCGGGCCTGGCCGAGGCCCTCGCCGCCACGTTCGACCCGGACGAACCTGTATCTGTTTAAGTCCCGGCCCACCGCCCTCGCCTGGCGGCTCGGGCAGTGACCGTGCCTTTGCGGCGCGGAATCGCTTCGCGATCTTCGCGGTGGGGCCTCGCCTCCGGCTTCGGCCCCACCGCTCAGCTACGCGCCCGCGTGACGGCTGAGGCCACTTTGCAACACGCCTTAGGTCGGGTCACTCTGCGCTGGCGTCTCATCCGGGGGAGGCGGATTTCAGGGCATCCCCCAATAAGAGGCACGGACGGAACGGAGGTAGCCTGCGGGACGTGACCGAAGTCAGCGCCGCCACCGGCATCGCCTCTGGAACCCCGGACGTGATCCGCCTGATCGGCGTCCGCGAGACGCCCCTCTCGGTGGACGAGGTGTACGCCGCCGTCGGCGACCCCGCCGCCGGCGGCACCGCCGTCTTCGTCGGGACCGTCCGCGACCACGACCACGCGCGGGCCGTCCGCCGCCTGTCCTACAGCGCCCACCCCAGCGTCGAACGCGAGCTGCGCGCCGTCATGGACAGGGTCGCCGCCGACCTCCCCGTCCGCGCCCTGGCCGCGGTCCATCGCGTCGGCGACCTGGAGATAGGCGACATCGCGGTCGTCGTCGCCGCCTCCTGCCCCCACCGCGGCGAGGCGTTCGATGCCTGCCGCAGGCTCATTGACGACCTCAAGGCGAACGTCCCGATCTGGAAGCACCAGACCTTCGCCGACGGCGGAGACGAGTGGGTCGGGGCCTGCTGAGGCCCCCGCGCCGCATAGAGTTTCCGCCATGTCTCGTCGTGCCGCCACGCTCACCGTCGCGAGCGTGCTCGTCCTCGCGCTGGCCCTCGTCGGCTCCCTCATGCCCGTGCCGTACGTCGCGCTGATGCCCGGCCCGACGAGCAACACCCTCGGCGTCAACGACAAGGGCCAGCCGCTGATCAGGATCGACGGCCGGCAGACCTACGACGACAACGGCCACCTGAACTTCGTGACCGTCACCTACCGGGGCGGGCCCGGCGGGCGCATCGACCTGTTCACCGCCCTGCGCGGCTGGCTCGACGGCGACACCGCGATCGTCCCCGAGGAGACCGTCTTCCCCAAGGACGAGTCGCAGAAGGAGGTGGACGAGGAGAACACCCGCCAGATGCAGGACTCCCAGGAGAGCGCCGAGGCCGCCGCCCTGCACGAGCTGAAGATCCCGATCACCACCCAGGTCGTCGTCGACGGCGTCCAGAAGGGCAGGCCCGCCGCGGGCAAGCTCAACCCCGGCGACGAGGTCACCGCCCTGGACGGCGTCAAGATCACCAGCGTCGCGCAGGTCACCGGCACGATGGCCAAGCACAAGATCGGCGACAGCGTCACGCTCACGATCGTCCGCGGCGGCAAGGAGCAGAAGCAGACGCTCACCACCGTCGCCGACCCCACCGGCAAGCGCCCCGTCGTCGGCATCGTCCTCGGGGACCGCTACAAGTTCCCCTTCAAGATCGACATCAGCGTGGGCGACATCGGCGGACCCAGCGCCGGCCTCATGTTCTCCCTCGCCATCGTCGACAAGCTCACCCCCGGCCCCCTCACCGGCGGCAAGTTCATCGCCGGCACCGGCACCATCACCCCCGAGGGCGAGGTCGGCCCCATCGGCGGCATCCAGCAGAAGATGATCGCCGCCCGCCGCGCCGGCGCCACCATCTTCCTCACCCCCAAGGACAACTGCGCCGACGCCCTCGACGCCCGCCCCGACGGCCTCCGCCTCGTCCGCGCCGACACCCTGCACGGCGCCGTCCAATCCATCAACGCCCTCACCAGCGGAAACGGCCCCATCCCCGAGTGCAAGAAGTAAACCCGTTCGATCCACCCCCCACCATGCAATAGAGTTAAGACATCACCGCGGGGTGGAGCAGTTCGGTAGCTCGCTGGGCTCATAACCCAGAGGTCGCAGGTTCAAATCCTGCCCCCGCTACGGGTCCTGGGGTCCGCTGGTCGTGCTTTGCACTTCCCAGCGGGCCCCTTCGCCGTTTCCCCGGGGGGGCGACCCCCCGGACCCCCCGATGTGGGGGCTCCGCCCCCACGCCCCCTGCGCGCGCTGCGCGCGCTTTTTTGGGGCTTCGCCCCTTGCCCCCGGTGGGGGCTGGGATTTGTGGGTTCCTGGCGGTCTGCTGCGGAATGTGACTTTTGGTAACTCTGCATAGAAGGTTCCGGAGTGTTGTGGTCCGATGCTGGGGGTGGCAGCGTGTGAGGAAGTGATCACTTGGACGTGTTCGCGATTCCTCTGGAGGATGGCGCCTACCTGGTGTACGCGCCTCTCCATGGGGTGGCCTTCGCCGCTTCTGAGGGGTTGGTGGCGGCTCTTCCCAGGGTTCTGGCGGGGGACGGCGGGGACGAGAGTGTCGGCGCGTTCGTTCGTGAGGCGGGGCTGTTGGGGGACGTTCGGCCTCCCGTCAGTCGGCGGAGTGGGGCGCCCTCGCCTACCGAGGTGACGTTGTTCCTGACCACGGCTTGCAATCTGCGCTGCACTTATTGCTATGCCTCTGCTGGGGACGCGCCCGCTACGTACATGACCATGGACGTGGCCAGGCGCGGCATCGACTTCGTCGTCGGGAACGCCAGGCGGGACGGGGCGCCGTTCGCCGGGGTGCACTTCCATGGGGGCGGGGAGCCTAGCGTCCACTGGAACCTCATGACCGGGGCGCTGGCGTACGCCCGGGAGGCCGCCGGTGATCTGGAGGTCATCGCGTCCTCGGCGGGGAACGGGGTGTTCACGGATCGCCAGATCGACTGGATGATCGCCAACCTCAACGGGGGCGTGAGCCTGTCGTTCGACGGGCTGCCCGAGGTGCATGACCGGCACCGGCCAACCGTGCGCGGCGACGGGTCCAGTGGTCGTGTCATGCACACGATGCGGCGGTTCAGCGACGCCGGTCACCCCTATGCGGTGCGGTTGACCGTCACCGCGGAGCAGATCCCCTTGCTGCCGGAGTCGGTGGATTTCGTGTTGGCGAACTTCACTCCGACGCGGGTTCAGGTGGAGCCCGCCTACCAGCTCGGACGGCACGAAGGGCAGCCGGACGCCGAGACCGAGGAGTTCATCGGCGCGTTTCGTGAGGCGCAGGCGCGTGCCGCACGTTACGGGCACGAGCTCGTCTACAGTGCGGCGCGCGTCGGGACGCTCAGTAATCATTTTTGCGGGGTCACGCGAGACAATTTCTGTCTCAGCCCCGCCGGTGGCGTCTCGGCCTGCTTCGAGGCGTTCTCCGAGGACAACGAGTTCGCCGACGTGTTCTTCTACGGCTCGTCCACGCCGGACGGCTTCGCCTTCGACACGGATCGGCTCGACCGGCTGCGCGGAATGGGTGTCGAGAACCGGCCGTTCTGCGACGGGTGTTTCGCCAAGTGGAACTGTTCGGGGGACTGCTACCACCGGTCCCTGGCGGCGAACGGGCGCGGGGAGTTCGCCGGATCGCAGCGCTGTCACATCACCCGGGAACTGGTGAAGGACCAGCTTCTGACCCGCATCGCTGATTCGGGCGGGCTGGTCTGGCGTGATGGCCGTGACGCGTCCTGCGCCGTCCACGGGAGCGGGCATGAGTGATCTGCCCTGGCCACGGGTGCGGCGTTCGGAGGCTCCTGTGGAGCGGTCGGCCGCTCCGCATTACGAGATCCAGCGGGTGAACGTTGACGGGTCCTCCGGGCCGGTCGAGGTGCTGCCCATCGTCAGGCCGCCGTGGAACGCGGCGTCCGGGCGGCGCGGGTTCCTCGGCGCGGGCATCGCGTCGTCGGTGGCGGCGGCGCTGCTGCTCGGCGGGTGCGGAACCGATGAGGAGCCGCAGGCCCCGCCGTCCTCGCCCACTCCGTCGTCAGAGGAGCCGACTTACGAGCCGACCGATGAACCTACTGACGAGCCCACCTACGAGCCCACTGAGCCTGATCCTCCCACCTTTGGGGACGACGACGGCGGGGGTGGGGGTGGCGGGCAGATCTGCACCTGCAACAAGGTCTGCACCTGCATTCCGATCTGTCAGGCGCATCGGCTGCTGAGCCCTGATCCGGTCGTCCGGCGTATGGCCGAGGTCGTGGTGGTCGCGATGGGGGTTTCTGAGCTGGCGTATCTGCGGTGGGCGGCGTCGGGGGCGTCAGGTCCGCTGCGGGCGCGCATTGAGGGGTTGGTCGACGAGGTGTGTTGGGGGCGTCGGGTGCGACCTGACGATCTTGACGACGTCGGGTGCGAGCCCTACCTGGACTCCGGTGATCCTGTCGTCGCGCTGATGGCGGCGCAGGTCATTGTTCTGCGCGCGCTGTTGATCGGTACTGGAGTTACCGGTGCGGTGGCTGGACGTGTCGCGCGGGCTCTGGTCGTTGGGCACGCCCTTCATCGTGAGCGGGCGCCGGCCTGGCGGGAGTCCTGATCCAGGTGGGGGGTCAGGGTCAGGGCCAGGTGGAGGGTCAGGCGGGATTGGCCGTCGGTCAGGGGGAGGTCGGTCAGTTCTTCGATCCTCCGTAGGCGGTGGTAGAGGGTCTGGCGGTGGATGTTCAGGGTTTTGGCGGTCTGCTGGACGTTTCCGGCCAGGTCCAGGTAGGTGCAGGCCGTCTCGGTGAGGTCGGGGTGGTCCAGGAGGCGGTCGATGCCGGGGGTTCGGGTCGCCTGGGTCAGGGACGCGTCGCCCGCGTAGCGCAGGAGGCGGAGGACGCCCAGGGACGTCCAGTCGCGGATCTCGCCGGGGGCGGCGGTGCGGGCGGCCACCCGGGCGCGCAGCCAGCTCTCGTGGACGTGGTCCAGGGTGGGGCAGGGGGAGTGCAGGCCCGCCTGGACGGGGGTGTTGCGCTCCTCCAGGAGGCGGCGCGCGCGGTCCACGGCCGGGCGGGGGGACGCGGCGGGCAGCACGAGGATGTGGTCGCCCTGCCAGACCGTCGTCAGGACGGAGTGGGGGAGCAGCCACGGGTTCAGCGGCTCGGGGGTCTGCGTGCGCAGGACGGCGACGGCCAGGGGGGTGCCCAGGTCGGCCTCGGCCAGCTCGTTGGCCGCCTGGGCGCGGACGTCGGGCTGGGTCGACAGCAGGTCGGCGACCTTGTAGCCGAGGTCGTCGCGTTCGCGGGCCTGGCGGGCCATGAGGAGGCCGGCGCGTTCGCAGAGCGGCATGGCCTGCTTGGCCTGGGCGGCGGTGATGCGCTCCTGGTCGTCCAGCAGCCAGAGGTAGCCGTAGGTGACGTTGTTCCAGCGGGCCGGCAGGCACAGGCGGGCCAGCTGGCCGAGCGAGGCGTCGGCGGGGATGCGGACCGGGCCCGTCGCGCGGGCGATGCCGTGCCGCTCGAAGCGGGTGCGGACGGCCTCGGTCGCGCGGCGGTGCAGGATCGAGTCCATCCGGACGGGGTCGATCGTGTCGCCGTGCGCCGCGTAGGCGACGAGGTGGAAGTCGCGGTCCTCCAGGGTCGCCGGGGCGCCCAGGAGGTCGGCCGCGAGCTCGGCGATCTCCTGAAGGTCGAAGGCCATGACCGTCCTACGTTTGTATGAAGGATTGGTTGGATGAAAGTGGCATTTGACTATACGTGAGGGGGGCCTGCCGCTCCTACCGTCAGGGTGTCGTCCCTGGTTGGAGGTCCCGATGCCCAATCCTCTTCTGCTCGCCGCCGGGCGCAGTGCGCGCATGCGCGGCGTGGTGACGTCCGTGCCCCTGACCAGGGGTGTCGTCGACCGGTTCGTGGCCGGGGAGCAGCTGGACGAGGCGATCCGCGCCGTCCGGGAACTGCGCGAGTCCGGGCTCCGGGTCTCGCTCGACCACCTGGGCGAGGACACCACCGACCGCCGCCAGGCCGACAACACCCGGGACGCATATCTGGCGCTGTTCGCCGCGCTGGACGAGGGGGGCCTCACCGACGGGTCCGAGGCGTCGCTCAAGCTGTCGGCCCTCGGGCAGATGCTCGACGGCGGGCTGGCGCTCGACAACGCCCGGACCGTCTGCGCGGAGGCGGCGCGGCTCGGGATGACCGTCACGCTCGACATGGAGGACCACACGACGGTCGACTCCACGCTCGACATCCTCGGCAAGCTCCGCGCGGACTTCCCGTGGGTCGGCGTCGCCGTCCAGGCGATGCTGCGGCGCAGCGAGGGCGACCTGCGGGACCTCGCCTACGAGGGGTCGCGGGTCCGGCTGGTCAAGGGCGCCTACGCCGAACCCGCCTCGGTCGCGTTCCAGGGGAGGTCGGAGGTCGACCGCGCCTACGTGCGGGGCCTGCGCGTCCTCATGGACGGGGACGGATACCCGATGGTCGCCACCCACGACCCGAGGATGATCGAGATCGCCAAGGCGCTGGCCGTGCGCGCCGGGCGTCCGGTCGGGTCGTATGAGTTCCAGATGCTCTACGGAATCCGGACCGCCGAGCAGCGGCGCCTCGCGGAGCGGCATGGTATGCGTGTGTACGTCCCCTACGGCGTCGACTGGTACGGCTACTTCATGCGGCGGCTGGCCGAGCGTCCCGCCAACCTCGTCTTCTTTCTCCGTTCGTTCGTCTCTCGCTGACCAGGAGGGTTCCTTACATGGACGCCGTGACCAACGTCCCGACACCGGTGAACGAGCCGGTGCGCGGCTACGCCCCGGGCAGCGCCGAGCGGGCCCGGCTCGAGGCCGAGCTCGCCGAGCTGACCGCGCAGGCGCCCATCGACCTGCCGATGACGATCGGCGGGGAGCGGCGGCTCGGCGCCGGGGCCAAGGTCGCCGTCGTGCAACCGCACCGGCACGCCTCCGTCCTCGGGACCTTCGGGACCGCCACCGAGGACGACGCCCGCGACGCCATCGCCGCCGCGCTGAAGGCCGCCCCGGCGTGGCGCGCGCTGTCGCTGGACGACCGCGCCGCGATCTTCCTGCGCGCCGCCGACCTGCTCGCCGGACCGTGGCGGAAGACGATACTGGCCGCGACGATGCTGGGGCAGTCCAAGACCGTCCAGCAGGCCGAGATCGACAGCCCGTGCGAGCTGGTCGACTTCTGGCGCTTCAACGTCCACTACGCGCGGCGGATCGCCGCCGAGCAGCCGATCAGCAGCCCGGGCGTGTGGAACCGGTCCGACCACCGTCCGCTGGAGGGGTTCGTCTACGCGATCACCCCGTTCAACTTCACCGCCATCGCGGGGAACCTGCCGACCGCGCCCGCGCTCATGGGCAACGTCGTCGTGTGGAAGCCGTCCCCGACGCAGACCTACTCCGCCGTGCTGCTCATGCGCCTGCTGGAGGAGGCCGGGCTGCCGCCGGGCGTGATCAACCTGGTCACCGGTGACGGCCTCGCGGTATCGGACGTCGCGCTCACCCACCCCGACCTGGCCGGGATCCACTTCACCGGGTCGACGGCGACCTTCCAGCACCTGTGGAAGACCGTCGGCGCCAACATCGAGAAGTACCGCGGCTACCCGCGGCTCGTCGGCGAGACCGGCGGCAAGGACTTCGTCGTCGCGCACCCCTCGGCCGACCCCGCGGTCCTGAAGACCGTCCTCGTCCGCGGCGCGTTCGAGTACCAGGGGCAGAAGTGCTCGGCGGCGTCCCGCGCCTACGTCCCCCGGTCGCTCTGGGACGGCGGGCTCCGCGACGCCCTCGTCGCCGAGGTCTCCGGGCTGACCGTGGGCGACGTGACCGACCTGTCCAACTTCATGGGCGCGGTCATCGACGAGCGCGCGTTCGCCAAGAACAAGGCCGCGATCGACCGGGCGCAGGACGACCCGTCCGTCGAGGTCGTCGTCGGCGGCGCCTACGACGACTCCGTCGGCTACTTCGTCCGGCCGACGATTCTGGCCTCGGACGACCCGGCGAACGAGATCTTCCACACCGAGTACTTCGGGCCCATCCTCGGCGTCCACGTCTACGACGACGACCGGTACGAGGAGATGCTCGCCCAGATGGAGTCGGTGGCGCCCTACGCGCTCACCGGCGCGATCGTGGCCAACGACCGCGCGGCCGTCGCGCACGCCGCCGAGGTCCTGCGCTACGCCGCCGGCAACTTCTACATCAACGACAAGCCGACCGGCGCCGTCGTCGGCCAGCAGCCCTTCGGCGGAGCCCGCGCGTCCGGCACCAACGACAAGGCCGGTTCGATCCTGAACCTGCTGCGCTGGACGTCGCCCCGCTCCATCAAGGAGACCTTCGTCCCGCCGACCGACTACCGCTACCCGCACATGTCCTGAGTCCCCGCTCAAGGGGGCCCGCTGGCGGCTGTGTTCATTACAAGATCGGTCAGCGTGCTTGCCTGGCGGCTCGCACGCTGACCGATCTTGTACGGGCGCGGATCGCTTCGCGAGCTACCCGGTAGGGCCCACGCCTTTGGCGTCGGCCCCACCGGTCAGCTACGCGTTCGCGCGGTGGCAGAGGCCGTCGCGAAGCACGTGCGCGCGCGGGTCTGGGCCCCGGTTCACGCCCGGTTCGCTATCGGTTTGCGCAAGCAACTCCATCCCCATAGAGTTAAGACATCACCGCGGGGTGGAGCAGTTCGGTAGCTCGCTGGGCTCATAACCCAGAGGTCGCAGGTTCAAATCCTGCCCCCGCTACGGGTCCTGGGGTCCGCTGGTCGTGCTTTGCACTTCCCAGCGGGCCCCTTCGCCGTTTCCCCGGGGGGGCGACCCCCCGGACCCCCCGATGTGGGGGCTCCGCCCCCACGCCCCCTGCGCGCGCTGCGCGCGCTTTTTGGGGCTTCGCCCCTTGCCCCCGGGCTTCGCCCATTTGTGTGGGTTCGGCTTGGCTCTAGTCGGTCAGGGGGATGTGGGTGGAGCCGGTCTGGCTTAGTTTTTGGATGGTGTAGGTCTCCTGCTGGGTGGGGCGGGTCGAGTCGGTTAGGTGGAAGACCGCGCGGCGGCGTACTACCTCTGTGCGTAGGTCGGCCGGGTTCACCAGTTCCACTCGTTGTGCTTCTGGGCCCCAGGCGAAGCGGCGGCACTCGACCTGGGTGTGGTCGCCGGACGTCTGCTTGCGGAGCAGGGCGTAGGCCGCCTCCGTGGCGGGGATCACCGGGGCCTCGACGATGGTGATGTCCAGGCGCACCACGGTCGGTTTGACCGGGCCTCCGTCGACGTGCAGGGCCAGGCGCAGGCGCTCGCCGGGGACGAAGGGGCCGTTCAGCTTCTGGAGCGCCGCCAGCGACAGTTCGTGCAGCTTGCCCGGGTCGAGTCTCGGGGGGCCTCCGGTGGCGTCCGGGTCCAGGAGGTCGCGCGGGGTCTGGTCCAGGTCGATCTTGTGGAGGGTCAGCGTGACCACAGGGTTGCCGGGGGGCGTCTCGTCCCAGTCGAAGCGGAGGGCGAGTGTGCTGGTCGGGTTGCACTCGCGGCGCTCGGCGGAGAGGGTGACGGCGCGCTGCGGGCTCGTGGTGTCCGTGGGTTGCTTGGGGAACTGCACGGAGACGCTGGCGTGGGCGGACGGCGAGGCGAGCCGGCGGTTGTACTCGGGGTCCTCGAAGTGGACGTGGCGCGGGACGAGCGGCAGGTAGGACGCGTTCGGGTCGGCCACGCGGAGCGGGAAGCCCAGCACGTGGCTGTAGCCGTCGTGGTACGGCTCCGCGCCCGGGTGGTGCGGGACGAACCGCGCCGTGACGCGCGCTTGGAGCGGCGCGCCGGGGGGCAGGGCGGCGATCAGTACGCGGGCGCGGTCGGCGCGGGTCTTCGGGTCGCCGGGGAGGCCGAACCGGCGGATCGCGAACTTCGCCGTGTCGATGGTGTCGACGTTCGGGCCCGGGAGGGTGACGCCCGCCGCGGCCAGTTGGGCACGCAGGGCCGGGGTCAGCGCCAGGGTGGGCGTGGTGATGTCCACCAGGGGCGTGACCTGGGTGGCGTCCACGAGTTCGAGGGTCAGGGCCCAGTCGCGGATGCCGGTCTCCGGGGTCTCCGGCTTCTGGCCGTTGACGAGGGGGATGCTGCCGTCCGTCCGGTAGACGAAGGTCAGGACTCCGTCCCAGCCGACGTCCAGCGTCGCGCGTTCGACCGCTGCGAGGCGCAGGCGTAGGCGCTGGGACGTCTGGCGGTACTTCGGGTTCTCGGGCGGGTCGTCGAAGGCGGCGCGGAAGGCCTCGTCGGACGGGGACGGCGTGACCAGGGCCGGTGTCGCGGGGTCGAAGTGGCTCGCCCAGGTGCGCAGTGCGATTTCCTGGCCGCCGTCGGCGTTGGGCGGCAGCGGTACCGGACGCGGGGCGCGGTGCTCCACCGGGAGCCCGCCGGAGAGCAGGGCCAGGCCGCGCGGGCGCGGGTGGTCGCCGGTCAGGGTGATGCCGCTCTGGCGCAGGACCTGGTTGCGCACCGTCAGGAAGACTCCGGGACGCGCGCCGGTCACCAGGTAGCGCAGGCCGCCGGGCAGGACGGGCTGCCAGCGGTCCAGGGCCGGGCCGTCCGCCGCGGGGAGGGCGGGCTGGTCGAACACCGGGCCCGTCAGCGCGGGCAGCGGCGGGTTGGGCGGCACGGGGAGCAGGGTGCTCACGGCGGGCGCGCGGAAGCGGCGGGGGAGGCCACCGGTCGGGCGGTCGGTGTGCAGCGCCGAGCGGAACTGCACCGTGTGCTGGACGGTCTGCCACCACAGCGTCTGGCCCGCCGCGCCGGGGGTGGCCGCGCCGACGGCGCCCCGCTGGCCCTCGGTGTAGTGCACGCTCACGCGGAGCGCGCTGAGGCCCCAGGGCCAGGCGGGCAGGTCGCCGCGCACCGGGCGCTGGGTGAGGTAGAGCGGCTGCACGCCCACTGTTTGGGGCGGGGCTAGTTCGAAGTCGTGGGGGCCTGCCGGGATCGCCGCGATGTTGCACTGGCCTTCGCGGTAGCGCAGGCCGGTGAGTTCCGGGCGGATGCGGAACAGCCGCCTGGCCAGCGGGGACGTGGTCGTCACGCGGACGAGGGCGAAGGCGTAGCCCGTGGTCAGGGCCGCCTCTCCGAGGTTGTCGGGACGGGTGTTGTCGCTGATGATCCGGTAGCGCAGCACCGCGATCGGCGACTCGGGGGCCAGGAGGCGCTGGGACTGGACGGCCCAGCTCTGTGCCTGGGCGCGCAGCTTGCCCTCGTCGGCCAGGTCGGGGGTGTCGGTCCGGACGCTCCACATGCGGCTCGCCACCGGCTCCAGCCGCATGGTGCTGGGCGCGAGGCAGAGCAGCTCGGCCAGCAGCAGGCGGGTTTGCAGCGGCGAGGGGGCGCCCTGCGGGATCGCCGGGGCCGGGCGCCACTGGATCCCCAGGTACGGGCTGACGACGAGGCTGAGCGGGCGCGGGTTGGCGGTTCCGTCGAGCGTCAGCGGCGCGGGGATGAGGGTGGCCGCGGGGTAGCGGCGGGGGCCCTGGCCGATGGGGGGCCGGGTGAGCAGTCCGCTGCTCGCGATGAGCGCGGCGGCCAGCGTCCAGCCGTAGGGGGGCTTGCTGGTCGGGGACAGCGTGCTCACGGCCTGGGTCAGCAGCAGCCCGTCCTCGCGCCAGACGGGGTCGGCGTAGGGCGAGGGTTCGGGCAGTGCCGGGCGGGTGTCCGGCTGGGGCGGGTAGAAGGGGCGGCGCGGGTCGAAGGCCTGGCGCAGCGCGGTCGGGCGGCTGAGCCGGGCCGGTGTCTCGGGGAGGGACGCGAGGACGCTCTGCGGCGACGCGCCCTCCGGTTCGGGCGCCGGGTTCTGGGCGCGGAACCAGCTCTCCTCCAGCGCGAGCGGGTCGAGCCGGGCGAAGGCGCGGCCGACCACGGTGTCGAAGCTGGCGAGGGTGATGTTCAGCGGGGCGCCGTCGGCCCAGCCGGAGAGGGCGAGCGCCAGGGCGGGCAGGGCCGTGCCGGGGGCCGAGGCGCGCAGCCGGGCGATCACCAGCAGCGGGTCGATCTGCAAGGGGCTGGGCTGCCCGGGCGGCGTGGCGAGGTCGCGGGCCGTGTCCTGGAGCCTGCCGAGGAAGGGCATGGTCAGCAGCAGCCAGCGCGGGTCGGTCGGGTCGGTCGGCGCGTAGTCCGCCGGGCTGCCGAGCAGGGCGCCCTGGCTGCCGGTCGGGAGGAACTGGAGCGTGGTGGCCGTGCCCTCCGCGACGGGCGTGAGCCCGACCATGTGGTGGGCGCTCGCCTCGACGAGCAGCGTGTCCTGCGGGAGGGCGTCCAGCGCGGCGCCCGGGTCGGCCAGCAGGGCGGACAGGCCGGCGCCCAGGTAGCCGCCGCCCACGGTGCCGAGCGGGCCGACGTCGTCGGCCGGGTCGATGGCCTTCAGGGCGGCCAGGGAGCGCAGGAACCGCGCGGCGCGCCGGGGCGTGAGCAGGCGCACCTCCTGGAGCGTCGTCCAGCGGGCCTCCTCGCCGAGCGTCCCGCCGCCGTTGGCCGCCGGGGTCACCTCGACGAGCTGGTGCTCGACCACGGCCAGCGTCTGCCAGCTCTGGCCCTGCGCGAACGTGAACAGCAGCGGTCCGTCGGCGGCGGTCAGCGTGGAGCCGGGCAGTTCGTGCTGGTTCAGCAGCACCCGGATCGTGTGGCGCAGATGGGTCAGGGGCGGGGGTCCGGCGACGCGGGCCGCCGGGAGCGTGATGCGCGCGTTGGCCGCGTCGTAGTTGAGCCGCTGCGGCCAGGAGACCAGGTTGGTCGCGGTCAGCATCCCGTTGAGCAGGAAGCTCTCCTGCCAGTCCTTGCCCTGGAGGCGCGAGGTGTAGCCGACCACGACGTCGCCGGACGAGGACCCGTACAGCTCCGCCGCCTCGGCGGTCCGGGCCGGGCGGGGGTCCTGCAACGAGCGGCCCCAGTGGGCGATGAGCAGCGCCTCCACGAAGGCGCCGGTCAGCGGCAGGTCGGGGAGGTCGTCCGGACGGGCGGTCGCGCGGAAGGTGACGGTGGCGAAGCCCGGTGCGGCGCGGTCCCCCAGGCCGGGCGTCTGGGCGTCGGCCAGGCGCATGCCGGGCAGGAACTGGAGGCCGCCGGGCTGCGGGGCGCCGTAGCCGTTCCAGCCGAACTGGAGCGCCGTGTCACCGGCCAGGGCGGCGGGCGAGCCGTCGGGCAGCGTGACCGCGAGCGTGAGGTCGCCGAAGAGGTTCGCGGAGTCGAGCGTGAAGCGGTCCGCCCCCGCCGCCATCAGGTCGAAGGTCAGCGCGGCCGAGATCGCCTGCCCCCGGGCCGTGGTCGGCGCCGTCGCCGGGCCGGCGGCGAAGCGCGCGCCCACCTCCTCGGCGGAGAGGGCCCGGTCGTAGAGGGCGAGCATGCGGTAGGTGCCGAGCCACGCCCGGCTGCCGGTGATCTCGTCGCCGAGGGCCAGCTCGTAGCGGTCGTCCCAGGTGTCGAGGCTTCCGGGGACGGTCTGCTCGGCCGCGAGCCGCCCGTTGATGTAGATCCGGGTGCGGCCGTCGGCGGAGCGGGTGTAGGCCAGATGGGTCAGGGCGGTGCTGAGCGAGCCGGCCGGGGTGGCGAGGTCGGGGACGCCCTCGTCGGTCGTGGTGCTGGTGCGCAGCCACGCGTCCGCGGCGGACGAGGTCAGCAGCCCCTTGCGCTGCTGGAGGGTCAGGTTCCGGTGCTGGGCGTCGGCGGAGACGGTGAGCATGTTGTACTGCGCGTTCAGCAGGCCGCCGCTGACGGGGACGAGCCACGCCTCGATGCTGATCTCGTCGCTCGCCTTCACCGCCGAGATCAGCTTCTTGGCCGGCGCACCCGAGCGGATGAGCCGCGCCTGGGTCAGGGTCAGGCCGTCGGCGCTCCAGCTCATGCCCTGCGACGAGGCGGCCTTCAGGTCCAGCGGCTCGCCCGTCCCGGAGGTGTCGTGGACGGTGACGCCGCTGCCCTCGTCGAACCGGTAGAGTGCCTGGAGGCCCGAGGGCGGTCTGCCGACCCGCACGGCGAGCGTGAGGTTCAGCGTGTGCTTGCCGCCGGCCATGTCGAGGCCGAGGGCGACCCGCTGCGGGACGATCGGGGCCGGGCCGTTCGCGCCGGGCAGCGTGAAGGGCGGCGTCGCCGGGTTGGGGAACCCGATCGGCGGCAGGCCGACCGCCCACTCCACCTGGAACAGGTGGAAGTACAGCCGCACCTGCTGGACGGTCAGGCCGGTGCCGCCGGAGTTCAGCGCGATCCCGCCGACTCGCAGGCGCGGTGCGTCCCCCGCCTCGCCGGCGGTGGTGGCCAGCGGCCACTCCAGCGGGGGGCCGTCGAGGGCAACGGCGCTGAGGCGCAGTTCGGTGCCGGTCCCGGTGAAGGTGAGCCGCGCGCAGTTGCTCAGCTCGGCCTGCTCGGCCTGCTCGCTCCCCGCGCCCGCCACCGGGAGTTGCAGCCGACCGATCACCTCGACCGTGGCGACGCCGTCGCCCGCGAAGACCACGCGGTCGAGCACCAGCGGGAAGAAGCGCAGCCCGAACAGGTCGAGGCCGGACGCGGGTTTGTCCGGATCGTCGGCGAGCGGGCGCAGCCGCCACTCGTATCCGGTGCGGTGCTCGTAGTCGCTGCTGCGCGCCTCGGGGTCGTTGCTGTCGAGATCGAGTTCGACGGCCTTGGGCGAGCGGGCGGACGCCTTGCCGAACGTCGCGCCCTGGGCGGGCAGGTCGCGGAACCAGAGCCGCCAGGACGTCGTGCCGTGGCCGAGCGTGAGCGGCAGGCGGGTGGTCGTCAGCTGGACATCGCCCGCGGTGGGGTGGCTCAGCGGGGTCCTGATCAGGTTGGACGCGGGCACGCTCGCGCCGCGGACCAGGCCGCGCTGGTCGGTGTAGCCGCCGGTCCCGGCCGCGGCGGCCATGCTCCCGGCCGTCACCCGGTACCGGGCCGCGTCCGGGGGCGAGCCCGCGGGCAGGCGGCGCAGGGCGTTCGTTCCGTCGGCGAAGTCGCCGTCGACCCCCTGGAGGGCCGTCTCGCCCTTCAGCGTCAGGAGGGCGCTGGGGGCGGCGGGGTCGGCGTTGTCCAGGCGCACCTCGCCGGGGTAGCCGTCCAGGACGAAGGCGGCCTTGACCGGCCACGGGTGGACGGACGCCAGGTCGCTCAGCGTCGGCTGGCCGTCCCGGCGGCCGAAGGCGGCCACGTCGTCGGCGGCGGCGAGGTTGGCGCGCTCGGCGAGGCGCCGCCAGTGCGCGGCGTAGTCCACGCGGGTGAGCGGGCGCGGCGGCTCGGGCGCCGCCGTGTCGGGCAGCGGTGAGCTCTCGCGCGGGTCCGTGGGGATCTTGGGGAGCTGGGCCAGCGCCTGGATCTCGTCGGTGTAGGGCAGGTCGTAGCGGTACTGGACGGGCAGCCCGAGCGAGGCGTCGTTCTGCGGAGGGTCGCCGTCGGGACGCGGGTCGAGCACCAGGCCGGGCAGCGAGAGTGCCAGCAGGGGCAGGTCGAACAGCTTCGCCGCGTCCGCGCCGAGCCATTCGCGGGCGGGCGTGAGGGCGCCGCCGCCGTAGCGCGGCCAGCCCGCCGCGCCGTCCGCCGCGAAGCGCCAGCCCACGGGCAGGTCCACGCCGTCCTGGCGGGTGACCGGCAGCTCGAACGGGACGAGCTGCCGCCCGCCGATCGGCACGTTGGGCGGGGTGAGGCTCTGGGTCAGCGCGAGCGCCTGCACCATCGGCAGCGTCGGGTGGCGGCGCCAGACGAGCGGCAGCGCGAAGCCGAGCAGGTCGGGCGGCAGGGCGCCGCGCTGCACCAGGGCCCGCAGCAGCACCGGGTCGACGCCGTACTGGAAGGCCCAGGCGGCGAGGCCGGCCGAGGGCGCCGGCTTGCTCCGCCACGCGAAGCTGATCGCCTCGAACGCGAGCCGCACGAGGGGCGGGAACAGCTCGCGCCCGGTGACGGTGTGCAGCGGCAGGGTTTGCAGGCCGCCGATCCAGTCGTCCAGGCCGGGCAGGGCGTCGGCCGTGGTCGGCGATTCGGTGCTCAGCCAGAACATGCCGCCCAGCGCCACCTCGGGCGCCTCCAGCGTCAGCGCGGCCGACTGGAGCTGGAACTCCTGGCCGCTCGGCGCGAGCGTCCAGGCGCCGGTCATGCGCTGGGTCGCCGCGAGCGTGAGGCTCCACGGCTGCTCGCCGGGGACCAGGGCGGCCACGGCCGGGTCGTCGTTGCCGAAGCTGACCGCGCCCTGGAGCAGGTTCGGGGGCGTCGGGACGGGATCCGAACGGGCCGCGCCCGCGTCGAGGTAGATCTGCTCGGACAGGTTGGGCAGCGGGAGCTGGGCCCAGCCGTCGTCCAGCGGGGCGAACCCCCACAGCACGGCCGGGGCGACGGGCTTGGCGGCGGCGCCCGCCGGGGCCGGGCTCCAGGTCGGCTCGGGCTCTCCCGCCGTGGCGCGGAGCCGGCGCGCGGCCTCGTTCGGGTCGAACGCGAGCGTGGTCGCGGCCAGCGTGATCCGCTCGCTCCACCCGGTGCCGTCGCGGACGGCCTGGTAGCCGAGCGTGCCCGGGGAGCCGGTGGGCGTGGTGCCCGCCCGCACGTCCACCCGCAGCTTCGTGCCGTCGGCGGTCAGCCGCGCGGTCGCGGGCGTGATCCGGGCGAGCGTGTCCGGCTGGGCGTTCTGGTCGTAGGGCTGGCGGTCGCTGAGCAGCACGCCGAAGTCGTCGCCCGCGAAGCTGATCGGACGCGTTCCGGGCTGCTCCTGCCAGGGCGCGATCTCCCAGAACAGGCGCGGGACGGCCAGCGGATTGGCCGGCTCCAGCGTCGCCCACTCCGGCGCGGGCACCGGCTGGACCAGGCCGTTCAGCGGGTTGTTCGGGTTCAGGTAGCGGCCGAGGCGGCGCCAGGAGGCGATGAGCGCCGCCCGCTCGGCGTCCGTCAGCCGCTCGGCCTCGATCGACATCCGGAAGCCGCGCACCCCGGCTCCGGGCGCCGGTTGGGGGTCGGGGACGACCCGGGCGAGCTGGAACACGGCCTTGACCGGCGCGGTGTCCCAGAGCAGCCGGACCTGGCCGAAGACCGACAGCCCGGCCGCGTGGACGGCGAGGGCGCCGAGCAGGCGGGCCGCGCCGGTGCGCTGGGTGATCGCCGCCGGTTCGAGCCCCAGCGCCGTGTACAGCTTCTGGGTCGCGCCGAGCTGGGCGGCCATCGGGTCGAGGATGATCTCCCCGCCGAGGCAGGTGAAGGTGGGCAGCTTGCCGGCCGGGTTCTCGGGCCAGCCGTCGGCCGGGGCCTGGAGCAGGAGCAGGCTGACGGTCCCGGCGCTGATCGCGGCCCGGATCGCCGCGGGCGGGAGTTTGCCGTCGGGCTTGTCGCCGCCGCGCTTCCACACGTACTGCGGCGTGCTGCCGTTGGTCGGGCTGATCGTGACGCTGGTGACGTACACCAGCGCGAGCACGGTCCGCGGCAGCAGGACGTCGTCCTCGCCGACCGCCTCGCGCGGTGTCGTGTCCGTGAACAACGTCCGGAACGCGAGGTTGGTGGCCGGATCGGCCAGCCGGATCACCTCGGCCTCGGCGGCCCAGAAGGGACCCGCGACCCTCAGCTTCGGTAGCTCGGGGAGATCCGCCATCTGCTCCTCCTGGTCCGCTCGTGGATCCGCTCGTGGGGCCGCTCGTGGGTTTTACGCGTCCGCCCGCACGTCCGCGGGGTCGATCGGCCGCTGCTCGCTCGGGCCGGCGCTGCCGCGGCGGGCGCGGACCACCAGGGACCGCCCGGCCATGCCGCTGCCCTGGCTCGTGCGGTGCAGCCGCCTGAGGGCGAGTTGGTCGGGCCGTCCGGGATAGGACGACCGCAGCGCGGCCGGGTCGTCCGCGCGCATCATGCCGTGGTAGCGCATCAGCACGGCGCCGAGCAGCAGCTTCTCGGCGACGACACCGGTCAACCCCGACTGGACGGGCCGCACCGGCACGTCGAAGGGCACCGTGACCGGCGCGTCGCCCGGGGTGGCCGCGCCGCGCACCGCGACGATCAGCGCCTCCACGGCCTGGGTGAACTCGGGGAACGTGGCCCAGCGCCGGAGGGCGGCGGCGTCCGCGTCGGTCATCGCGCCGGTCCATCCGATCGAGGTGTAGCGCGTGCCCGGCGCGTTGCGCGCGAGATCCACCTTGCCCTGAAGCTTGTCGGGGATCTGCTCCGGCCCCACGGGGATCTCCACGCGGGTGATGACGTCCGGTCCCGCGCCCGCCGCCTGGGCGACGATCCGCGCGATCGCCCCGGTGAAGGCGCTGTCGCCGGGGAGCCGCTGGAGGTCCGCCGCCGCGGCGTCCGAGGGACCCTGCCAGGCCAGCGTGAGGGTCTGCGTGGGCAGGAAGTCGATCAGCGGCGCGAGCCGGTCGGGCAGGTGCGCGGCGGGGCCGCTCACCGGCTCCGTGACGTACCAGCTCTCGTACAGCTGCCGGATCTTCGCCGCGTCCGGCGCGCTCGTCAGCCCGACCAGGGCGTCGCGGTCCGCCCGCGTCATCACCCCGGCGAACAGCAGGCGGCCCTTGTCGTCGATGGCGACCCGGTTTCGGGTGTCCAGCGGGAGGTTCGCCGTGGAGTAACCGTGGCTGAGCTGCTCCTCGCTCACCTGGACGAGATCGACCGTCAGCGGGAAGTCGCCGAGGTCGCCCGCCGGGGGCGCCAGCGTGGTCCGCGCCACCAGGAAGCGCTTGCCCAGCTGGCGGTGGGTGAACCTGCCCGCGACCGCGTCGAAGAAGCACTCGGCCTGGACCTCGATGTTGCCGCTGAACAGCTCGACGATCTGGTAGACGACCTCGGGGTCGGGCAGGGCGGCGAGCTTGCGCGCCGTCGCCCCGGCGTTCGCCCCGCTGGCGGCTGGGTCGGGCTTCTCGCCGGGCCAGCGTGCCTGGGCGTCGTCCGGCAGGCTGTCCCAGAACGGGCGCAGCGGGATCGTGACAGAGCGGACGCGCGTGTCGGCCTGGAGCGGGGCGTCGGCGGGGACGTCGGCGGGGAACGGCGGCAGCCGGTGCCACACGATGTCCGCGCCGCTCACGGTGGCGATCGGCAGCGGCGAGCGGTAGGTCAGGTCCCGCTGGGTGACGCTGTTGATCGGCGAGACCGTGCCGTCGGTCTGGGCGATCACCAGCAGCCGGTGCTCGTAGTAGAACGGCAGCGCCCGCCACTGGAGGGCGAGGACGCCCCGCGAGAAGTCGCCGACGCGCTCGGGCAGGTCGAGGCCGCGCAGCTCGTCCCGGTCGGCCGCGCCGTCCAGCACGAGGTGGTCGGGCCGGTCCGGCAGGGTGGCCGGGATGGCGGGGAACTCGTCCTCGACGAGGCGCACGGGCACCTCGCGCTGGTGGTCGCGTGCGAACCCGCGCACCCAGTCGTACCAGTCGGTGTAGCCGAAGCGGCGCAGCAGCGTGAACGCGAGCCGCCGGAACGCGAGCTGGCGGGCGAGGGTCTGGTTGTGCTCGGCGAGGGTCTGCTCGTGGTGCTGGGCGATGATCACCTCCCAGATCGCGCCGGGCGCGGGCGGACGCGCCGGGGTGGCCGCCTCGTCGAGCCGCCGCGAGCCGAGGATCAGCGGGGCGTCCACGGCCTGCGTGCGTTCGATCACCACGTCGAGCCCGCCCGCGGCGGGGTCCACCTTGACGGCGGGGACGCCTACCTCGGCGGCGGCGCGGCCCGGGAACAGCGTCGGCGAGCGGCGCAGGCTCTGCCACAGCAGGTCGTAGCGGCCGTAGGGCTGGAAGTAGTAGCGCAGCGTGTGGGCCCAGTGGTCCTCGAGCAGGTGCGTGTAGGTCAGGCGCCCGCCCGCGTCGGGCGTGGCCACGGTCGGCGATCCCGCGCGCGGGTAGGCCGTGGCGACCCAGGGCCCGGTGCCCGTCGCGCCCAGCCCGTCCTGCCCGGCGAAGACCGCCCCGCTGGCGTCGAAGAAGCGCACCGTCCAGGCCAGCACGTCGGGCAGCGCCTTGGCGATCTCGGACTCGCCGGTGGGCAGCGTGACCCTGCCGGTGTCGGGCACCTTGGGGTCGTTGCTGTTCAGCGTCTCCAGGTAGTACTTGAGCCGCAGCCACTGGACGTGCTCGGGCACGCCGTCGTCCGGCGCGGCGAACACCGCGGCGAGCGCGCCGGTCGCGACCGTGAAGTGGTTGGTGCGCTCGTCGGTGGGGCCGAAGTCCTCGGTCCGCACCGTCCCGGCGAGGTTGTCCGCGGCCTGGAGGTCGGCCGGGTCGAGCGCGCGGCGCAGCAGCTTGATCTGGTCGGCGCTGAGCATCGTGCGCGCGGTGAGCAGCTTGCGTGCCTGGTCGTAGATCAGCAGGGACGCGATCGCCGGGTCGAAGGGCCCCGGGTCCTTGGTCAGCCGCGTCGAGGGACGTACCTCGATCGTCGCGGGAAGCGCCGCGGCGCGCAGGAGCAGCGCCGCCTCGCCGTTGAGCGGCAGCCTGATCGTCCGGGTGATCGGGGCGGGCTGCGGTTCGAGCTCGGACTGCCCGGACCCGGTGTCGGGCCGCTCGACCAGGCTGCACGGCGCGGTGACCGTGAAGCGCACCTCGACGTCGGCGTTCGAGCGCCCGGTGATCGTGACGGCGCGGTAGCGGAGCCGCTGCCGGACGGTGGGCCGCAGGCTGATCTGGACCAGGGCCAGCAGGTCGTCGCCCTCGGCCGCCCGCTCGCCCAGCTGGACGCTGTGTCCCGGCTGGAACAGCAGCTCGACGTGCAGGTGGCGGCGGAACGCGGCGAATGCCGCCGCGTCAGGATCGGCGGCCCCGGCGTCCCCCAGAAGCGTGAACAGCTTCTGGAGCAACTCCAGCAGCTTCGGGCCGCGCAGGGCGCCCGTGGCGGGGTCGTGGAGGCTGAACGTCACCGCCAGGCCGAGGCGCTGGAGCACGCCCCAGCCGTACCGGTCGGCGGCGGGCGGGCAGCTGGCCAGGAAGTCGGCCAGGTCGTTGGGCAGCGTGGGCGGGCTGACCTGGAGCGCGGCGGCGTAACCGTCCGAGATCCGGCCCTGCGGGTCGGTGCCGCTGCCGGGACGCAGCGCGCGCAGCCGCTCCACCAGGCGTTCGAGCAGCGGGTGCAGCGCCGCCGTCCGCCGCCCGCCGGGCTGGGTGACGCCGGGCCAGGCGGGCCATTCGAGATAGGAGTCCTGCCAGGAGTACCAGGGGCCGCGCTGGTCGCGGACGCCCTCGGTGGCGGGGTCGGGCCGACGGCGGCGCTGGATCGCGCCCGGATACCAGGCCTCCCACTGGCTGGTGTTCAGCGTGTCGCCGGGCACCAGCGGCAGGTCGTCGGCGGGAAGCATCTGGACTTCCTGCCGGAGCCGGAGTTCCTCGGCGAGCCGGGCGGCGCTGGCGAAGGTGTCGGTGGTCGCCGCGTCGATGTTCAGCTCGTACAGCCGGTAGCCCGCGTTCAGCTCCAGCGGGTAGGCGGCGTCGCCGCTCGGGCCCTGGTTCCAGCGGAAGCGGATCGCCCGGATGCCCAGCGGATGCGGCCGGAACCCGACGATCGAGCCGATGGCGCCGGTGAAGATGAACGGGCCGGCCGCTTCGACGCCGGCCCCGCCGGTGGTGGCGAGCGGCATCGGTGTGTGGGCGAGGCCGGGCTCGGCGCGCTCGTCCTCGGGCCGCACCACGGCGAAGCCGGTCGGCCGCGGCAGCCACTCCAGCTCGGCCGGACGGCGCTCCTCGCGCGGCGCGCCCGTGTGCTCGATCCGGTCGGTCGGCGCGGGGGAGGCGGGCGGCGCGGCCACCGCCTCGGCGGCGAGCAGCAGCTGCACCGGCGCGAGCGCCGAGGGCACGTCGCGGTCGGAGATCGTCTGGAAGAACACCCGCCACGCCTCGGGACGCCACGCGCCGTCCGGCAGCACGCCCGCCTCGCGCAGCTTCGCGACCGGGATCACCGCCGCGCGCGCACCGGGCGGCCCGAAGACGTGATCGAGGTCGATCTTGATGTCGGTGGGCAGCGGGCGGGCGTTCGAGGTCGGCAGGCCGGTGGTGCGGCCGCGCTGGGTCGTGCTGTCCAGGCCGTAGGAGCCGATCGGCACCGTGCTCTCGCGGCGGAAGATCAGCCGGTACGTGCGGACCGGTACCGGCGGCCCGTTCTGGACGGCCGGCTCGCTCCACTCCACGTAGACCTGGCGGGGCGGCATCACCTGGGGCGTCGCCGCGCTGCCCGCCGGGTCCAGATCGGACGGGGCGATGCTGTAGCTCACCGTGAGGTCGCCGTCCACCGGCACCGCCGGAGGGGTGTTCGGGTAGCGCGTCGCGATCAGGGTCAGCGGGCGTCCGGCGCTGCCGGAGAAGTCGACGGGGGTGATCGTGTAGACGTAGCCGCGCCCCTCGCGCGGCAGGGCGGCGCGGTCCTCCGCCGTGTCGGGGAAGTGGTCGACGACCTGGAAGCGCGGCTGGAGCAGCGAGAGCGTGTCGGTCGGCGTCGCGGCGTCCGTTCCCGCGCCGCCCGCCTCGTCCAGCCCCGGGACGCCGGGGACGTCGGTCGTGTGCCGGTGCAGCACCTTCACCGGCTTGACCGTGGTGGTGCGCTCGGCCTCGTCGCCGTCGAGCGCGCGCCTGCGCACGAGGTAGTGGGCCAGGTGGTGGTCGGGGTCGTTCTGCGCGCGGGTCATCCCCGGCGCGGCCGGGCGCCGCCAGCCGAGCTCCCAGGAGAGCGCGATCGTGCTCGCGTCGCTGTACTGGCGCACCTGCTCGAACTCGGGCGGGAACAGGTTGAACTGCGCCTGGGCGACGTTGAAGGAGCGGACGCTCTCGCTCGTCGACCCGGGGGCGGTCGCCTCGGGCCGCTCGCGCTGGCTGATCGACGGCTGGACGTCCGGCCCGGTCGCGACCTGGTCGAGCCAGGCGGGACGGCGGCCGTCGGCGGACTTCACCGCGAACACCAGCCCCATCCTGAACGCCAGCGAACCGGCAGCGATCTTGTCGCGCTCGGCCTGGCTGCCCTCGGCGTGGAAGGCGCGCAGGTCGGAGATGATGTCGTGGATGATCACGCCGCGCATCTGGTGGGCCTGCTGGTCGGCCTGGACCGCGCCGACCGTACCGGGATCGCCCTCGTCCTGCGCGGTGCCGTTCGGGGCGTAGATCGTCGTGCCCGTGCTGAAGGCCGACTCCAGCAGCTGCTCGTAGAGTTCCTGCGTGTCGTGCTTGAGGAAGGGCGAGCCGCTGAACTGCTCGAACGCCCCGCGCACGGCCGCCTCGAACGAGCTGTCCGAGGGGTTGCGCACCCGCGGGTCGCTGACCGGCGGCCGGTAGCCGGGCAGCGCGCCGGGGTCGCCGACCGGGCGGCCGACCGCGGTGTCCCCGCTGCCGGTGTACTGCTGCTTGAAGGCGTTGCCGACGTGCTGCGCCAGGCTGAGCCCGTCCCCCAGCTTCGTGGGGTCGCCCGGCTCGCCCGTGGTCTGGTTCACGACGCGGCGCTCGGCGGAGCCGGCGTACAGCCGCGCGGCCCAGTCCACCGCCCAGCTGATCGGCTGACCGGCGGTGACCGCGCCGCTCACGTCCACGAACTGCGGGGTGGGCAGGGGCTCGTAGTGCAGGAGCGTGTAGGTCTCGCCGGCCGCCGGCTTCGGCACGCGCAGCGCGAAGTCCTTCGTCGGCACGGTGTTCTGGGCCGGGGGCGGCGGCAGGAAGCCCGGCTCGGGCTCGGCCACCGGGAAGCCGTCCTCGTCGAGGACGAGCCGGCCCTGCGCGTCCCGGTGCAGCCGCTCGCCCTGCGGCAGCAGCGCGAAGTAGATCTTGTGCTCGGCGTCCCAGCTCGGCGCGTCCCGCAGGACGAAGATGACGTAGCCGGGCACATGGAACACATCGGCCTCGACGGAGGGCGCCATGCCGAGCAGCGGCGCGAGCGCGCGCGGCGGCAGGACGTGCTGAGGCGTGGGCAGCATGCGCGCGATGTCCGGCGCGGCGCCCAGGGCGCCCTCGGTGCCCGGCACCGGGTCGACCTCGGTGGCCTCCAGCCCGAGCGACAGGAACTCCTTGGTCCGGTCGAGGGCCGCCTGGACGTTGTCCTCCTGGAACGCCACCTTGACGTTCGCCTGGAGGCTGTGGCCGCAGCAGGAGATCCCGACCGTGCCGTGGCCGCGCACGCCGGGGATGCTCAGCCCCTTGACTCCGATCTCCAGCCCGGCGCTGAAGCTGATCTCCAGGCTGAAGCGGAACGTGAGCCTGATCGTGGTGAAGACCAGCGGGATCTTGATCCAGAACTCGATCGCGAAGGTGACCTGCACCTCCAGCCCGATCGCGCCGTAGACGGCCGAGTTGCCCGTCGGGTCGCGGAAGTCGATGACGCCGATGTAGCGCGCGCCGAACGCGACCCGCGCGGTGGCGCTGATCCGCATGCCGACGAGCCCGAGGTCGACCCCGGCGCTCAGTTCGAGCCGGCCGCGGGCGAGGAAGCTCGTGCCGAGCACCATCTCCGTGGTCGAGACGCGGAAGATGAACCCGCCCTCGATCTCCACCGCCAGCGGGCCGAGCTTGGTGTGCCAGCGCAGCATGTTCGGCCAGCCCAGCTCGTAGTGGAACAGGCCCGGCTCGATCAGCAGCGTCGCCGAGAAGCGGCTGTTGCCGATCGCGTCGCGGACGAAGTCGGGCAGCGGCGGGTGCTTGCCCGGCTTGCCGCCCTCGGGCTTGGAGATGTGGGCGAGGAAGCGCTTCTGGCGTGGCGAGAGCAGGACGAACCCGCTCAGGATCGGGTTCTCGCGGGCGCCGTCGACGTTGTTGACGTAGTCGGCGTAGTTGGTGTTGAACCAGCCGCGCACCGCCATGAAGAACGTCAGGTCGCTGCGGAACGCGATGATCGCGTCGACGAGGAAGATGCAGGCGAGGTCGGCCTCGGCGGCGGCCTCGTAGCGCAGCGGCGAGGCCGAGGCGGACGTCTGCGAGATCATCGCGCGCAGCACGATCGTCCAGCGCGGGTCCTGGCCGGCGTCCTCCAGGTCCACCGCCCAGCGGTCGCGCTTGGACAGGTCGCCCTGGGTGCGCGACAGCCCCTCCAGCGTCTTGAGGAGCTTCTTGACGTCGTGCTCGGCGTCGGCGGCCTTGATCGAGGCGATCGTGTAGCGGTAGCCGAAGCCCATCCCGATCTCGCGCAGGTAGATCTGGATGACCGGGATCATGAAGCTGACCTGGCGGATCTCCAGGTACAGGAACCAGGCCCGCAGCCACGGCTGGCCCGCGCCGCGCCGCACCCGCAGGAAGCCGAAGCTGGCCGCGAGCGTGGGCAGGCCGTGGATCTCGACCAGGCCCTCGCCGACCAGCCCCGTCTGGTCGGGCTCGTCGACGAAGTCGACCACGCCGTGCAGCCGGAAGGCGGACCCGATCGCGAGGTTCACCGCCAGGTGCGTGAAGTGGATGCGCGGCACGAACTCGCCCGGCGCCGGGAGGCCGATGAACAGCTCGTGGTAGTCGGGGCGCGAGTCCGGGGTGTCGCCGGGGCCCTGCGCGAACTTCAGCTGGCCGGTCACCTGCATGGCGCCGTCGCCGTCGAAGAACTCGCACTGCGGGACGAAGCCGATCGCGCGCAGCTCCATCTCGAAGCAGCCGAGGAAGTTGAACGACTTGGGCTTGGGCAGCTCGACCAGGAACTTCACATGCTTGGCGATCACCCGGGCGTCGCCGGTGAGCGGACACTGGACGAGGTCGATGCGGGTCTTGCCGAGCAGCGCCAGCGGCCCGTCGGCGTCGTCGCCGGGGGCCAGGACGAACTGGGCCGAGCCGGTGACGGTGAAGTACAGGTGGAAGGCGCCGTCGTCGACGAACCGCAGGCCGAGGGCGTCCACCGAGAACTGGAAGCGCGTGCCCTTGCAGTCGAGCAGCTTGACGCCGCGCAGGTTCGCGGCGCCCTGCACGAGCGTGAGGTTGCCGCCGTCGCGCTGGGCGAACTGGAGGGCGATGTCGGCCGTCGCGTCGCCCACGAGGTCGGGCGGCAGCGGGCCCGAGCCCGCGATCGTGAAGTCGGCGATGCGGTTCTCGCGGATCACGAAGCCGCTGTCGGTGAAGCGGAAGCGGGTGCGCAGGCCGTTGAGCCGGGCCGGGCGGTCGGTGACGGTGGCGGCGAGGTTCACGCCCTTGGGCGTGAGGGCGAAGTCCCGCACGCTGAAGGTGATCGGCTCCTCGCTGGCCCGCGTGAAGTCCAGTTCCAGCACGGCGCCCTCGGGCTGCTGGATCTGGTAGTGGTAGTCCTTCGTCGCGATCGTGAAGTAGTGGAAGGACTTGTCCTCCAGCGGCCTGCCCTTGAACCGCCAGCGCATCCCGAACAGGTCGGGGAACTCGCGCTCGGCCTCCGGGGCGCGCAGCTCGATCCCCTGGTCGTGGTCGACCTTCAGGGCGAACGTGCTCAGGCTGAAGGTCAGGCGGCACAGCAGGTCGAAGCTGAGGCTGAGGACGCGCAGCCGCATCCCGATATCGAAGCTGACCTCGCCCTGCGGCAGCGTGATCGGCAGCCCGTCGAGGGGCGTGCGGAGGTAGAGCTGGAGGAACTGGGAGTCCGCGCCCTGTCCCTGCTTGAGGAAGGGCAGCGTGAACGCCCCGCCCCCCGCGTCGAGGTTGACGCTCAGCGTGGCGGTCCAGCCGTCGTGGAGGTCGGCCGGGTCGAAGACGGTGGGCTTGCAGAGCGCGGCCGGGTCGTTCAGGTCGAGCGCGGGGATCGGCGTGGTGAGCTGGCGGAAGAAGCCGGGCAGCTTCGGCGCGCCGAGCGCGACGTCCAGCAGGACGAGGCTGCGCGGGCCGTCCGCCGGCTTGAGCGTGACCGCGAACAGCGGCTTGCCGGGCGGCTGCGGCGGTTCGTCGTTGTGCAGCTCGCGGTCGCCGTCGCGGCCCCAGGCGAACGTGCTGCCCGCCGTCACCGGATCGGTGCCCGTCAATGTGGCGACGAACGCGGCGCGGCCAAGCCCCGCGCCGCCCGCGCCCTGGCGCATCAGCAGCAGCGAGAAGCGGGTGGAGGCGGGCAGGCTCACGCTGAGGCCGGGCAGCGCGAACGCGGCGCCGGGCGCGGCCGCCTGCCAGTCGAGGCGCACCTCCTCGATGCCGTCCCCGATGATCATGCGCAGCGTGACCTGCTGCTCGCCCGCCGGGCTGCGGTCGCCCAGGTTCGGGACGAACTGCCCGAGCAGCCTGTTGAGCGCGCCCTCCTTCCACTGGAGGACCAGGCACGTTCTGCCGTCCGCCTGGTGGAAGCCGACCGTGGCGCTGTCGACCACCACTCCGGTGTCGGCGATCTGCACCGGATAGGGAAGCGCAGCGCTGAACGGCGTGTCGGAGCGGATGCCGTCCTTGCTGGCGGTCCCGCTGAGCTTCGGCACCGCGAGCTCGACGAACGGTCGTCCGGGGTCGGGCTCGTAGCGGGCGTCGCCGCCGCCGCTCACCTTGCGCATGGCGCGCAGCAGTTTCGGGCCGAACCGCAGCGCCACGGGCGCGTCGGTCACGCGCAGCACCGTGTGCGGGACGAAGTCGATCTCCAGGCCCAGCCCCTGGGGATCGTCGGTTCCGCCGCTGTCGCGCTTCAGCACCAGGCTCACCGCGTCGAGCCCGGGCAGCCCCAGGACGAGATCCTGCTCCAGGAGCAGGCGGCTCACCAGGTTGACCTTGTCGGGCTGGACCGTCGTCTGCGGCGGCTCGATCCAGATGTGCGCGAGGACGGCGGGGTCGGCCGGCCTGGGCAGGAAGGGCGGCCACTTCTCGCCCAGGTAGTCCTTCAGGGACACGAATATCGTCATACCGAGCACGCCCCCCACGGCATTTTCGAGTCGACGTCTGCGAAGAGGTCGTACGTCTCCTGCTCCTTGTCAGAGAGCTTCTTCTCCGTGGTGGGCAGGATCACGGGGGTGACGCTGGACGGGAGGGTGACACCGCTGCCCGGCGTGCCCCAGGAGGTGTTCCAGACGTTGAGCGCCTTGTTGATGTCGATGATCTTCTGCTGGTCGGCCGGGGCGAGGCGGAAGGCGTCGCTCCAGAGCCTCACCCGGTACTGCCGCACCAGCGCCGTGTCCTTCTCGTCGTCCTCGTCGAGGAAGGCCACCGAGTGCTCGATGTCGGTGTAGAGACTCCGCCGGGCGCAATTGGCCGACCCGATGATCGCCCAGTGGTCGTCGACGATGGTGGTCTTCGAGTGGACCACCACGTCGCGGGTGAACATCCCCAACTGGGCGCGCTGCGGGGGAGTCAGCCCCTTCAGCAGCCCCTGGGTCAGCGCGACCAACGTGTACGGCGGATACTTCGGATCGGACGGGTCGCGGAGCCCGTTGACGAGGAGCACCTTGAGCTCGGGCTTGGTCGTGACGGCTTCCCGCAGTGCCTTCATCAGCTCGATCGACCAGAATTGCAGGTCCTCGATGTAGATGTAGCGCTCGGCGGCCTTGATCGCGTTGAGCCAGGCGGTGCGTATCTCGAACAGGCCGGCCGGAGCGAACGAGATCTTGTCGTTCTCGGGCAACCGGTTGGTGCTCTTGTAGTTGAACTGGGGCAGGGTGCGCAGCGACTGGACGCGGTGTTTGGCCACCGGCGCGGTCGACAGGGGGCGCGGGCCGAGGGCGGGGGAGCCGGGCGTGTGACTTGCGATGTTCGTGAAGCCCATGCGCAGCGTCCGCACGTTGCGGCCCCTGACCTCGTTCCACATATCGCGGAAGAAGTCGTGCATCGCCTGCACCACCGGGCCCTCGACCTTCGCCTGCACGTCGTGCCACTGCCCCGCGGGGTGCGGCTGGGAGCCGTGGCGGTCGCCCACGAGGTCGAGCCCTCCGGTGTAGCCGATGGCCTTGTCACCGGTACCGAGGATCACCAGCTTGGTATGCGCGGCGCCCGCGGAGTGGGTCAGGATGTTCACCCAGGCCTTCTCGGCGAGGGCGGGTTCGGTGCGCAACTCCAGGATGGACGCCAAGGTGCCGAGGTTGACGTCGCGGATCGAGCCCAAACCGTTCTGCACCGCTTTGGTCTGGACGAAATTGTCGGCCATCAGCGCGAACGAGGCCCAGCCCAGTATCCGGACATCGACTCCGGCCTTCGCCTTCTTCTTGAGCAGGTCGATCAGGGTGGCCGCGGCCCCCGGCCCGTCGAGTGAGAACGGTTTCTCCAGGTCGACTGTCGGCAGATACGTGCCCGACGAACCGGGCGCGGGGAGGATCTTGCCTCCCATCAGGTGAAGGTGCCAGCCGGCGATGTAGAGGAACTGCTTGGCGTTCTCCTCCGGCGTCCCCGTGCCCAGCGTGGCGAGCTGCGCCTTGAGGTCGTCGAAGTAGGTGGTGCCGTCGATCAGCGGGGTGATCTGGCAGCCGGAGAAGGTGGCCGGCATCGGCTCCGACGGGGGCACGGTGTCGTCGGGCTGGACGAAGTACTTCTTTATCAGGGCATC
Organism: Actinomadura terrae; assembly: GCF_022751215.1. Taxonomy (GTDB): domain Bacteria; phylum Actinomycetota; class Actinomycetes; order Streptosporangiales; family Streptosporangiaceae; genus Spirillospora; species Spirillospora terrae. Next base: position 759,246 of record NZ_JAICDG010000001.1, read on the forward strand.
GATATCGGCCAACAGTCGGCCCCCGTAAGGTAAATATACCTAAATGACGGAATTCAGCGTTCTGCTTGGTGGGACAGTGGGCGAGTGCCGACTGTGAGCGAAGATCGAGCTCAGGAGCGAATGGCTCTGTATCGAAGAGTGTGGCATGGCGATGCTCTCACCGGGAAGACCGCGCCCACAACTGCTAGGCCCAATCCGGTCAGTGCTGCTTCCGCTGCCGGATCTTTGTGATCATCCGCCGGGCGGTGCCCGCTTGATGATCAACTACTTGATTTTCTGGGCTGATTGGTGGCGATTTATCCTGTTTGGTGTTCTTGGGAGAGCCGGGAATATCCTGGGCATTTGGGATTCTGCCCGGTCAGGGCCGGGGGTCGCGCCAGAGGGGGTAGGTCTCCAGATCGTCCGGGAACCGGATCGGGTTGCCGTGGGGCCGGTAGCCCGCGCGGGCGTAGACGCCGACCGCGGAGCGTTTCGTGGTGGCCTCCACGTAGGTGGGGACTCCGGCGGCGTCCAACTCCCGATGGCGGTGGGCCAGCAGGGCGGCGCCCAGGCCGCGCCCCTGATGTCCGGTGCCGGTGCCGAGGATCATCAGGTAGTCGTGCGCGGGTCCCTTCGGGTGGACGTCGTGCATGATCTCGCCGAACTGCGCGAAGCGGGGGCCATGGCGCCCGCAGACGCGCCGGAGCTCCTCGTCCAAGAAGGTGGCGTCGGGGGCGTCGGACGGCATCCAGACCGCGCATCCGTGGTCACCGGTGGCGTCGCCCGCCAGGTGCACCGCGCCGACGTCCTGACCGTGCCGGACGAACAGGTGGAGGTAGCCGTAGAGGACCTCGGCCCGGTCGGCGGGGTCGCGGATGAGCCAGACAGTGACGGGGTCGTCGGCGAACGCGTCGGTGAGGAGGGCGGCGCAGCGGTCGGCGTCGTCCGCCCCGATCGCGGCCCGCACGCGGGGAGCGTCGGGCGCGGTGGGGGAGCCGGGCGCAAGAGGGGAGCCGGGCGCGGTGGGGGCGTCGGGCTCGGTGGGGGAGTCAGGCATCCTCGTTCTCCTTGGGGGGTGTCGCGTTGCCGAGGCCGATGCGGTGGTAGGCGGCGCCCGGCCGGTCGCGTCCGAGGTACAGGTGGACGCCACGCGCGAGGCCCAGCAGCGCCGCGAGGACGAGCACGCCGGGCAGCAGGCGGGCGGCCGGGGCGCCGGGCTCCACGCCGAGGAGGGTGGCGTAGTGGTCGAGGGTCAGCACGACGACGGCGCCGAGCGAGACGGCGGACAGGGCGGGGAACACCACTCGGCGCGCGAACGGTTCGCCGTGCGGGTCGCGGGCGAAGAAGCCGAGGACGGCGACGCTGGCCAGGCACATCAGCACGGCGACGCCGACGCCCGCGAGCGTGCCCATCCAGAAGAACATCTGCACCAGCGGGTCCCAGCCGAAGGCGACGGCGACGAGCAGCACCGTCGCGGAGATCGCGCTCTGGCACAGGGACGCGTTCGCCGGGGCGCCCGTCCGGCCGGACGTGACGCTCAGCGCGCGGGGCAGGACGCCCTCGCGGCCCAGCGCGAACAGGTACCGGGCGACCGTGTTGTGAAAGGCCAGGCAGGAGGCGAAGAGGCTGGTCACGAACAGCAGCCGCCCCACGTCAGTGATCATCGTGCTCCCCAGGGAGGAGCCGACCAGGGTGAACATCAGCTCGGCGCCCTGCTCCCGGGCGTCGTCGACGACGTGGTCGGGGCCGGTCGCCACCGAGATCGCCCACGCCGACAGCGCGTAGACGGCCGTGCCGAGGACGACCGAGACACGCATGGCCCGCCCGATCGTCCCGGGGCGGCTCTCCTCGGAGTAGTTGGTCGTGTCCTCGACGCCGACGAAGCTCGTGAACGCGATCACGACCGCGACGGAGACGGCGGGGTTCGCCAGCCCGGACGGCGCGAGCGTCGCCGTGCTCAACTGGCCGTCGTGGGGGTGGGCGAGCATGACCGCGTCGTAGACGATCATGATCAGGCACTCGGCGGCCATCAGCGTGCCGAGCACGCGCCCGTTGAAGTCCACTCGTAAGCGGCCCAGGATGAGCACCAGCACCCAGGCCACGGCGCTGTACGTCCACCAAGGCGGATTTCCGAGTCTCGGGCCGAGGAAGCCGTCGGCCACGGCGCCCGTGCCGCCGAACAGGCCGACCTGCATCGCCGAGTACGACACCAGCGCGACGAACGCGGCGCCGACGCCGGGTATCCGGCCGAGCCCTCGGGACACGTAGGTGTAGATCGCGCCCGCCGAGGTGACGTGCGGGCTCATCGCCGCGTACCCGACGATGAACACCAGCAGCAGGACGGCGGTCACGACGAACGCCAGCGGGATCTGCGTGACGCCCGTGACCGCCCATCCGGTCGACGCGCCGCCGGCGGTGCTGGCGAGCGGCGCCGCCGCGCCGAGCACGAAGAACACCAGCGCGGTCGAGCCTAAGCGGTCGCGGGCGAGCGAGGTGGAACCGTGCGCCGGTGGAGAGTGATCGTGGATTCGCACGGGTCCATTCACCGATGATCGCGCCCGGATGTCGATGGCCGCGCGTTCGTTGAATTTCACTTCCGCCGTCGAATGCTCTGATCCCGGCCCGGTTGCTGGTCTCGGCCTGTCGGCTTCTCTCAACCTGCTGGCTGGTCGCGGGCCGGTGGGCGCCTCGGCGCGGGGCGGGCCTACTGTTGTGGTGTGCGGAATCTTGTGGCCGGGGCGCTCGACGTGTGCGGCGTGCTCGTCTTCGTCGCCATCGGACGCGCCTCCCACGAGGAGGCCGGGAGCGTGACGGGGTTCGCCGGTACCGCGTGGCCGTTCCTGGTGGGGCTCGCTGCTGGGTGGGCGGTCGTCCGCGCGTGGCGGCGGCCGGACCGGTTGGCGCCGGTCGGCGTGGGCGTGTGGATGACGACGGTCGCGGTGGGCATGGTGCTGCGGGTGGTCTCCGGGCAGGGCACGGCGTTCGCGTTCGTCCTGGTGGCGCTGGCCTTCCTCGGGCTGGTGCTGCTCGGCTGGCGTGCCGTGGGCACCCGGCTCGTACCGCACCGGACCTGACGCCCCCCTGAGAGGTCGAGGATGCCGTCTGCCGCTCGCTCGCTGCTCCGACTCGGCGGCCGCCTGGGCGCCCGGCTGGGCTCCACCGCCCAGAACGCCCTGGAGGTCGCCCGGTTCGGCGGGCTCGACACCGACGAGGACGCCTCGCCCAGCGAGGTCGTCACCGAGCAGCGGGTGTACCGGCTGCGGCACTACTTCCCCGAGTCGGCCGCCGGGCCCGTGGTGCTGCTCGTCCCGCCGCTGATGATCACCGCGGAGGTGTACGACATCTCCTCGCGGGTCAGCGCGGTCGCGGTGCTGCGGCGGCTCGGCACCGACCCGTGGGTGGTGGACTTCGGCGCGCCCGAGCGCGAGCCCGGCGGGCTGGAGCGCACGATCACCGACCATGTGCTCGCGATCAGCGACGCGGTCGACCGCATCCGCGCGATCACCGGACGGGACGTCCACCTCGCCGGATACTCCCAGGGCGGCATGTTCGTCTACCAGGCCGCCGCGTACCGGCGCGCGGAGGGCATCGGGTCGGTCGTGACCTTCGGCAGCCCCGCCGACACCAGCGTGGGCCTGCCGTTCGGGCTGCCGGGCTGGATCGCGACGGAGGGCGCCGAGCGGATTCCCGACCGGCTCCTCGGCGCGTTCGCGGTGCCCGGGTGGGTGACGCGGGTCGGGTTCCAGATGCTGAGCCCGGTGAAGTCGGTGCGGTCGCGGGTCGAGTTCGTCCTGCAACTGCACGACCGGGAGCGGCTCGCCCAGCGCGAGCGGCAGCGGCGCTTCCTCGAACGGGAGGGCTGGGTGTCGTGGCCGGGCCCGGCGCTCGCGGAGTTCGTCCGGCAGTTCGTCCAGCACAACCGGATGCTCACGGGCGGGTTCGTGATCGGCGACCGGCTCGTGACGCTCGCCGACATCACCTGCCCGGTGCTCGCGTTCGTCGGCGAGGTGGACGAGATCGCGGCGCCGCCGATGGTGCGGGGCATCCGGCGGGCCGCGCCGCGCGCGCCGGTGTACGAGGCGTCGCTGCGCGCCGGGCACTTCGGGCTGGTCGTCGGGAGCCTCGCGGTCGGCCGGACGTGGCCCGCCGTCGCCGCGTGGGCGCGCTGGCGGGAGGGCGAGGGCGACCTCCCGGAGATCGTCGCGCCCGTCACCGGCGACGAGGAGGCCCCGCCCGCGAGCCTGCCCGGCGGACCGGCCGGTTACGGTCTCCAGCTCGCGATGGGCGTCGGGGCCGGTGCCGCCCGGTCGATGATCGGCGCGGCGGCGCGGGCGGCGCGCGGCACCCGCCGGTTCGCGGACGAGGCGGCGCGGAACATGCCCCGGCTCGCCCGGCTGGAGCGCATCCACTCCGACACCCGCATGTCCCTCGGCCTGCTGCTGGACGAGCAGGCCGAGCGGATGCCCGGCGAGGTGTTCTTCCTCTACCAGGGACGCGCGCACCGGCACGAGGTGGCCAAGGCCCGCATCGACGCGGTCGTGCGCGGGCTGATCCACATCGGCGTCCGGCGGGGCGAGCCGGTCGGGGTGCTGATGGGCACCCGCCCGAGCGCGCTCGCCCTGGTCGCCGCGCTCAGCAGGCTCGGCGCGGTCGCGGTGTTGCTGCGTCCGGGCGGCGACCCGGCGGCGGAGGCGCGGCTCGCCCAGGTCGCGCGGGTGATCGCCGACCCGGAGCACGCGGAGGCGGCCGCGTGCCTGGACGGCGTCCAGGCGTACCTGCTGGGCGGACGCGGCTCCGAGGGGCGGGAGGCGACCGGCCTGCCCGACATGGAGCTGATCGACCCCGGCGAGGTCGAGATTCCTGGGTGGTACCGGCCCAATCCGGGATGCGCGGGCGATCTCGCGTTCGTGGTGTTCAGCGGCGAGGGCGAGCGGTTGCGCGCGAACCGCATCACGAACCGGCGGTGGGCGCTGTCGGCGTTCGGGACCGCCTCGTCCGCCGCGCTGTCCCCGGCGGACACGGTCTTCAGCATCACCCCGATCCACCACCCGTCCGCGCTGCTGATGAGCCTCGGCGGCGCGGTCGCGGGCGGCGCCCGGCTCGCGCTCGCGAGCGCCTACGATCACGAGACGTCCTGGCCCGACGCGTTCTGGGACGAGGCGCGCCGCTACGGCGCGACCGTCGCGTCCTACACCTGGACGCGGCTGAGCGACCTCGTGAACGCGCCCCCGCATCCGGGGGAGCGGCACCACGCCGTCCGGCTGTTCATCGGGTCGGGCATGCCGCGCGGGCTGTGGCGGCGGGTCGAGGAGCGGTTCGCCCCGGCGCGGGTCCTGGAGTTCTACGCCGCGACCGAGGGCGAGACGATCCTGGTGAACCTCAGCGGGCGCAAGCCGGGGTCGATGGGCCGCCCGATGCCGGGCAGCGGGACCGTCCGGCTCGCCCGCTACGACCTGGAGCGGGGCCGTCTCGTCGAGGGCCCGGACGGTTTCGCGATCGAGTGCGAGCCGGGCGAGATCGGGATGCTGCTGGCACGCGTCCGGCTGTCCGCGCTCGGCTCGGTGGCGCGTCCCGTGCGCGGCGTGTTCGCCTCCGACGACGCGTGGGCGATCACCGGCGACCTGTTCCACCGCGACGCGGACGGCGACTTCTGGCTCGCCGGACGGGAGGCCGAGCTGATCCGCACGGCGGACGGCCTCGTCCCGCCCGGCCCGGTCCGGGACGCGCTCGGCGACCTGCCCGTCATCGACACGGTCGCCGTCTACGGCATCCCGGCCGGTGTCTCGGAGGGCGCGGAGGGCGCAGGCGGCGCGGACGGCGCTCCGGAAAGCATCCCCGACGGCGACACCGAACTGCTCGCGGCGGCTGTCACGCTGCGCGAGGGCGGTGAGCTGACGGCGGCCGACCTGTCGGAGGCGCTGCTGCGAGTGGAGCCCGCGTCGCGTCCCGCGATCGTCCGCGTGGTGGACGAGATCCCGGTCACCGCCGAGGGACGGCCGCGCACGGCACCGCTCCGCGATCAGGGCGTCCCCGCAGGTGAGGACGGCCTTACCTACGTCCGGGACCAGGACAACGCGTACCGGTCTCTGGCCGGTGATCTTCGACCGGGCGGCACCCGGTAAATTTGGACTTACTGGTCGGCCCCGCCCCGCCGTCCCCACCCCGTCGATCCGGAGGGTTCATGCCGAGCGTGCTCGCGCCGCCGCCGGAGGGCAGCGGCCTGAAGGCGGTCCCCGGCGTGCCGGGCATCCCCTACATCGGCAACACGTTCCAGGTGATGCGGCGCCCCTTCCACCACGCGCGCCGCCGCTACGAGGAGTTCGGCCCCGTGGCGTGGGGGTGGCTGCTCGGGCAGCGGACGGTCACCGTGCAGGGCCCGGAGGCCGCCGAGGTCGTCCTGGTCAACCGGGACAAGGCGTTCGCCAGCGGCGCCGCCTGGAGCTACTTCATCGGCCCGTTCTTCTCGCGCGGCATGATGCTGCTGGACTTCGAGGAGCACCTGCACCACCGCCGGATCATGCAGCAGGCGTTCACCCCGGAGCGGCTCCGCTCCTACCTGGACGTGATGGCGCCCGGCATCGTCCGGGGCGTGAACGCGTGGGAGCCCGGCCCCGCCTTCAAGGTCTACGACCACCTGAAGCGCCTCACCCTCGACCTCGCGGTGGACACCTTCATGGGCGTCGAGCTGGACCCGGCCGAGCGGGCGCGGGTCAACGGCGCGTTCATCGCCGCCGTGCGGGCGGGGACGGCCTATGTCCGCTTCCCCGTCCCCGGGCTGCGCTGGCACCGGGGGCTCCAGGCCCGCCGGGTGCTGGAGGAGTTCTTCCGCCGCCACCTGCCCGCCAAGCGCCGCGACGGCGGCGCGGACCTGTTCGCCGCGCTGTGCGCCGCCGAGACCGACGACGGCCACCGGTTCACCGACGACGACGTCGTCAACCACATGATCTTCGTGCTGATGGCGGCGCACGACACAACCACGATCACGCTGACGACGATGGCCTACCACCTGGCGAAGTTCCCCGAGTGGCAGGAGCGCCTGCGCGAGGAGTCGCAGGCCCTCGGCACGTCCCGTCCCGGATACGGGGATCTGGACGCGCTCACCGGCATCGACATGGTCATGCGGGAGTCGCTGCGGATGGTGGCGCCCGTCCCGGCGCTGCCGCGCAGGGTCGTCAAGGACACCTCGATCCTCGGCTTCCACATCCCGGCGGGCACGACCGTGGTCGTCCCGATGCTGACCAACCACCACATGGCCGACTGGTGGCCGGACCCCGAGCGGTTCGACCCCGAGCGGTTCGCGCCCGACCGCCGCGAGGACCGCGTCCACAAGTACGCGTGGTCGCCGTTCGGCGGCGGCGCGCACAAGTGCATCGGCCTGTACTTCGCGGGCATGCAGGTCAAGACGATCATGCACCAGGTGCTGCTGCGGTACCGGTGGAGCGTGCCGGCGCGCTACGAATGGCCGCTGGACACCTCGTCGCTGCCCTCACCGAGGGACGGCCTGCCCGTCCGGCTCTACGAGTTGGAATGACCAGTGCCGTTGGGATGACCCAGCGCTGTTGGAATGTCTAGAGCTGGTCGACGATGTGCTCGGCGATCGCGAGTGAGGACGTCGCCGCCGGGGACGGGGCGTTGCGGATCGTCGTGACCGGGCCGCGGCGGCCGATGCGGAAGTCGTCGACCAGGGAGCCGTCGGCGTCCACGGCCTGCGCGCGGACACCGGCGGGCGCGGGGACCACGTCGTCCACCGTCAGCTCCGGGACGAACGCCCGCGCCTCCGCCACGAACGCGCGCCGCACCGCCGACCCGTACAGCTCCCGGGCGCCGGTTCGCCAGTGCGCGCGCGCCAGGCGGCGGAACCCCGGCCAGCGGAGCGTCTCCCACACGTCCGCCGGACGGACGTCGCGGCGCCGGTACCCCTCCCGCGCCAGCGCCAGGACGGCGTTCGGGCCCACGTCCACGCCGCCGTCCACGCGCCGCGTGAAGTGCACGCCGAGGAACGGGTAGCGGGGGTCGGGCACCGGGTAGATGAGGCCGCGGACCAGGTCCGTCCTGGACGGGACGAGCCGGAGGTACTCGCCGCGGAACGGGATGATCGCGGGCGCGGGGGAGTCGCCCGCCAGCCGCGCCACCCGGTCGGACTGGAGCCCGGCGCACACCACCAGCCGGTCCACGACCAGCTCACCGGTGCGGGAGATGACCCTGACCCGGTCGCCCGCCGGACCCGCCGGGCGCAGCCGGACGACCTCGAAGCCCAGCCTGATCTCGCCGCCGCCCTTGCGGACGTCGTCCGCGAACGCGCGGGCCACGGCGGTGAAGTCGACGATCGCCGTGGTGGGGGAGTGCAGCGCGGCGACCCCGGCGGCGTGCGGCTCGATCTCGCGCAGCCCGGACCCGCTCAGCCTGCGCAGGCCCGGCACGCCGTTGGCCGTCGCGCGGCGCTCGATCTCCTGCAGCGCGGCGATCTCGCGGGTGTTCCGGGCGACGACGACCTTGCCGCACTCCTCGTAGGGCAGCTCGCGGTCGGCGCAGTACTCGCGGAGGAGCCCGGCTCCGCGCCGGCACAGCGTCGCCTTCAGGGACCCCGGCGCGTAGTACAGGCCCGCGTGCGCGACGCCGCTGTTGTGGCCGGTCTGGTGGGCGGCGACCCGGTCCTCCTTCTCCAGGACCGTCACCTTCACGTCCGGACGCGTCTCGATGATCCGGCGCGCGACGGCCAGCCCGAGGATGCCCGCGCCCACGATCCCGACCGTCGCCGTCCCCGCCGCTGACTCCGCCGCACCCGCTGACTCCGCCACACCCGCACCCTATGCGGGGCGGTGCGCGAAGGTCAGCTCCCGAGCCGCTTGCGGCCCTGGGCGCGAACCCGCTTGCGCTGGGACGGGTCGAGCATCATGTACGCGACGACCGGCAGTGCCACCACGCCCAGCACGATCAGCAGCGCGATCAGCGGGCCGAGGATCTTGAGGGCGATGAGCGAGACCACCACTCCGCCGACGACGTAGACGACTTTCTTTCCCATCCCTGCACCTCCGAGGGCTCTCAACGGGGAAACGGCCACCGCACCCCGGTCGTTCCGCGTCCGGCCGTCAATCCACGATATATCTCGTATGCAAGCGGTGGCAGGTGTCAAGGGACGGGTGTCAGATACGGAGGGAGAGCTGGCCGCCGCCGAGGGTGCGCAGGACGTCCGCGTGGAGCTTGCCGTTGGTGCACACGACGCTGCCGCCGTCGCACCCCGGGACGCCGGACAGGTCGGTGAACATGCCGCCCGCCTCCTCCACGATCACCTGGAGCGCCGCGAGGTCCCACAGCGACACCTCGGGTTCGGCGGAGATGTCGGCCGAGCCCTCGGCGACCATCATGTGCGACCAGAAGTCGCCGAACGCGCGCGTCCGCCACACCTCGCGGGTCAGGTCGAGGAACCGGTCGAGGCGGCCCTGCTCCTCCCAGCCGCTCAGGCTGGAGAACGACAGCGACGCGTCCGACAGGTCCGTCACCGCCGAGACGTTCATGCGGGTGGCGCGGGTGAGGCTCCGGCCCGTCCAGGCGCCGCCGCCCCGGGCCGCCCACCAGCGCCGGTTCAGCGCGGGCGCCGACACGACCCCGACGACGATCTCGTCGTTCTCGCGCAGCGCGATCAGCGTCGCCCACACCGGGACGCCGCGGACGAAGTTCTTCGTGGCGTCGATCGGGTCGACGATCCAGCAGCGGTTGCCGTAGCCGGTGCTGCCGAACTCCTCGCCGACCACCGCGTCCCGTGGGCGGGCCCGCTTCAGCGTGCCGCGGATCTGCTCCTCGACGCTGCGGTCGGCGTCGCTGACCGGCGTCAGGTCGGGCTTGGTCTCGATCTCCAGATCGAGCGCCCGGAAGCGCTTCGTCGTGATGTCGTCGGCCCCGTCCGCCAGCACATGCGCGAGACGCAGGTCATCGGAATAGCCCGCCACGCCGGGCAACGCTACCCTGAGCGCGCCGCGCGCCGACACACGTACCCATGCGGTTCCGGCTTTTCGGTCGTCTCGGTGGGCGCGCCGCGGCGGGTCCGGCGGGTGCCGGGATGGGAGCATGGGGCCATGGCGCACGACCTTCCCGGGTGGGTGGCCGAGCTGACCGACCCGCGCCGGGCCCAGACGCTCGACGAGCTCGCCGACCGCCTCGTCCCCCTCGCCGAGCACGCCATCGACGTGTCCCGCCGGTTGCAGTCGCAGCTCAACGAGCTCAACGACCCGTTCAAACGGGAGGCGCTGTACGGGCGGGTGGAGCGGCTCAAGGCCCGCGCCGGGGAGGCCCTGGAGGAGATCACGGCGGAGATCGCCGCGTCCGGGGAGGAGCGCATGGAACGGGTCTGGGCCGACTGGGCCGAGCGCGCCGACCCCGGCGACCGGGCCGAACGCGAGCGGGAGCTGCGGCGGCGCCTCGACCGCGACGTCGTCCCGGTGCTGTCCAAGCAGCAGCAGGACGTGGCGGAGCGGGTCGCGGCGCGCACCTCCGGCGCTCTGGAGGAGGCCACGCAGACACTCCTGACCCGCGTCGAGGAGCTGGCCAAGGCGGTGACCGACCTGATCCACGAGGTGCTGCCGCTGGCCCGCGAGGGGCTGTCGCTGGCCAGCCGCATCTCGACGCTGTCCAGCCACGCGCGCAAGGCGGGCCGGGGTCCGATCCCGGACGAGCTGAAGGGCGCCGGTGCCGAGACCGCGCGGGCCTTCGACGAGGCCGTCGCCCGGCTTGAACTGGAGTGGGCCGCGCTCGGCGCCCGCTCGGCCAGCGTCCGGGCCGCGCTGCGCGGCGCGGAGGAGAGCGCGTTCAGCCAGGTCACCGAGGAGATGACCCGCTGCGTGGAGGAGCTCGCGCCCGAGCACGTCAAGGCGCTGAACGAGGCCGAGGCCCGCGCACGGACGCTGTTCGGCGAGCCGTCCCCGGACTAGCCCTGTTTGGTGACGGCCCTGTTAGCTGGCCGACCTGTTAGCTGACGGCTCTGTTAAGTGACAGCCTGGGGGAAACTGAACAGGCGGTTCGGGTCGTAGGCGGCCTTCACCTTGGCGAGGCGTTCCAGGTTGGGGCCGTAGTAGGCGCGCGCCCAGCCCTTCAGGCCGCTGTCGATGTAGTTCACGTAGGCGGTGCCGCCGAGGTGGGGTTCCATCGCGCGGTGCGTCGCGTCCAGCCAGGCGGGGTCGGGCGCGAGGTACTGGACGCAGAACAGCGCCGCCCGGTGCGGGAACGCGGTGTCGCCCGGACGGACCCGCCCCGCCGCCCCGCCCAGCGCGTCCATCAGCACGGACCGGTCGGCGACGTCGTTGCCCGCCTCCAGCCGCCGCAGCAGGACGGCGATCGCCGCGTCCGGCAGCGGACGGTACGCGACGTGCGACTTGCCGCCGTAGTCCGTCCGTGGGAAGGCGCCGCCGGGACGCAGCCCCGGGAGGGTGCCCTGGCCGTGGCACTGCTCGATGGTCTGCCCGGAGCAGCCGCCCAGGAGCCGCACCGCGTCCATGTAGGGGCGGCTCCGCGCGCTGGTCGAGACGGGGTCGGCGCCGATCGCGGCGGTCAGCCGTCCGATGTGGCGGTCGGCGTTCGCGAGCGCGAGCCCCGCGATCTCGACGGTCGGGGTCGGCCCGTCGGGATCGCTTTGGAGCTGAAGGGACGTCCAGACGTCGTCGGGCGCGGTCCGGGTCCATCCCTGCCAGCCCCGGATCACCTCGGCGGCGCGCGACCAGGGCCAGCTCAGGAAGAACGGCGTGACGTCGTGCACCTCGTGCGTGCGGAACGTGAACGAGACCGCGGCGCCGAAGTTCCCGCCGCCCCCGCCCCGGCACGCCCAGAACAGGTCGGGGTCGCGGTTCGCGTCGCAGGTCCGGACGCGGCCGTCCGCCGTGACGAGGTCGACCGACTCCAGCACGTCGCAGGTCAGCCCGTACGCGCGGGACATCGACCCGATGCCGCCGCCCAGCGTCAGGCCCGCCACCCCCACGGTCGGGCAGCTTCCCGCCGGGACGCCCACGCCCCGCGCGGCGAGCCGGTCGTAGAGGTCGATCAACCGGGTGCCCGCGCCGACGGTCGCGCGCCCGCCGCCCACCGTGACCGAGTTCAGCGGCGAGACGTCGACGACCAGGCCCGGGCCCGTGGACCAGCCCGCGTAGCTGTGGCCGCCGCAGCGCATCGCGACCGGGATCTTCCGTGCGGCGGCGAACGCCAGGCAGGTGCTCACGTCGGCGGGCGTCTCGCAGTAGGCGATCCCCTGCGGCCGCCTGGAGTCGTACCGGGGGATGTAGAGGCGGCGCGCCTCGTCGTAGTCGTCGTCGGTGGGGCGGACGAGCCGTCCCTTCAGGTCCTTGGGGAGCGCGTTCCAGTCGGCGGGGGTCGCCGTGGCGGCGGGACGGGCCGCCTGCGTGGGCTTGGCCCTCGGTTGGGGTTTGTCGCCGTCCGAGCATGCCGCCGACGCGGCGAGGGGAGCCAGGACCGCCGCCTTGAGTACCGTCCGCCTCCGCATCAGGACGCCTTTCGCAGCGTGCTCAGGAACGTCTGGAAATAGGGCAGGCTCGCGTCCCAGTCCTTCTGTTCGGTCACCAGGAGCGCCAGGTAGAGCGCGCCGCCGAGGCGGAACAGCCGCACCCGGGCGCGTCCCGGCTTCCCGTTCCTGGTGAAGCTGAACTGGAGCTCGGCGGCCTCGTCGCCGAGGTAGGGGATGTGCCGGGTGAAGCTCTCCTGCTTGTAGTCGGGATAGCTGCCCGAGTCGTTCTTGAACTGGTTCGCGGTCGTGGCCAGCGCGTCCCCGGGGTCGGTGTTGTGGCCGAGGCCCAGCGAGGGGCGCTGGATCGCGATGCCGCGGATCACCGAGGGCGAGGGGTCCTTGAACGTGACGTCGTCGCCGGACCCGTCGGTCGTCCAGCCCCTGGGCTTGGCGACGACGAACTCCGAGCCGCGGAACTGCTCGTACCCGGCGGGCGCACCACCGGTGTTCCCGCCGGTGCCGCCGTTCGCCGCCGAGCCGCTCCGCGGGCCGCCGGACGCGCGGCCCCGGCCCGGATCGTCCCCCTCCCCGCCCCCGCCGTTGACAAAGACCACGACCGCGACGACGGCGGCGAGCAGCGCCACCGAGAACACCCCGGCAGGAACGATCAGCGCCCAGCGCGCGGGCCTCTTCGGCGGCGTCCCCTGCGGGAGTGGCCCGGGCGGCGGCAGGGTCGGTTGCGGGACGGGACGCGGGAGCGTCGCATCACGCGGGGGATGCGGGGGGTACTGCGCGTAAGGGGCGGGAGCCGAGGGCGTCTCGGCGACCTGGCGGAGCAGCCGCTCGGCGTCGTCCGGCCGCAGCCGCTCGCTCGGGTCCCTGCGGAGCAGGCCGTGCAGGACGGGCGCGAGCGGCCCGGCACGCTCCAGCGGGTCGGGGTCGTCCGACAGGAGCGCCGCCATCAGGCCCCACATGTCCGGGCGCCGGTACGGTGGACGTCCCTCGACGGCCGCGTACAGGGTGCCGCCCAGCGACCACAGGTCCGACGCCGGGGTCGCCTTCTGGTGGCGTGCCTGCTCGGGCGCGAGGTAGGCGGGGGAGCCGACGATCGCGCCGGCCTGGGTGAGCGTCTCGTCGCCCGCGAGCGTCGCGATGCCGAAGTCGGTGAGGACGGCCCGCCCGCCCGGCAGCAGCACGTTCCCCGGCTTGACGTCGCGGTGCACGACCCCGGCGGCGTGCGCGGCGCGCAGCGCGTCCAGCAGGTCCAGGCCGATCGCCGCGACCCGCCGGGGCGGCAGCGGGCCCTCCCGCGCGATCACGGCGTCCAGCGCCTCCGCCCGGACGAGCTGCATGACGATCCACGGCCGCCCGTCCTCCTCGACGACGTCGTACACCGTGACGATCCCGGGGTGGTCGAGCCGCGCCGCCGACCGCGCCTCGCGGAGGGTGCGCGCGTAGGACCGCCTGACCTGCGCCTCGTCCAGCCCGGACGGCAGCGCCACCTCCTTGATCGCCACCTCGCGGTCGAGCGTGCGGTCGTGGGCCCGCCACACCGCGCCCATCCCGCCGCGGCCGAGCACCTCCACCAGCTCGTAACGCGCTGCGATCACCTCGGACATGCAAGGGACGATACCGACGTCCACCCAATACCGGGGCGTACTGGCAGTCCGGGCGGACGAATAGTGCGGGTGGGGCGACGCTTAAGGCAAAGTCGGCGATCGGAGCAGTGCGGCAGTTGAGAGGGGGCGGTGCTCGTGCGGAGAGCGGCCGCCGGAACAGTCCGGCGGCCGGAGGCTAGGCAGTGTTATAGAGTCCCCGTCCACGTCCCTCGACTGGCGGTTCGGGACGTGACCGTGCCTTCGGCGGGCGCGGAATCGCTTCGCGATCTTCCCCGTGGGGCTCGCCTCCGGCATCGTCCCACCGCTCGGCTACGCACTCGCGTGATGGCTGAGGCCCCTTGAAACACGCCCTAGGCGCCGTCGGTCATTCGGTTGTGCGGGTGCCGGGTTGTTCGGGGTCGCGGCTGGCGAGGAGGCGGCGCAGGGAGTCCAGGCGGGCGCGGCTGGCGTGGCCGTCCTCGACCCAGCCGTCCAGGCCGCAGTCGTCCTGGCGGTGGTCGCAGTGCGGCGGGCAGCGCTCGGCGGCGCCCTCGGCGAGGTCCTCGAAGGCGTTGATCACGTGCTCCGGCTGGACGTGTGCGAGGCCGAAGCTCCGCACGCCCGGGGTGTCGATGATCCAGCCGTCCCCGCCGGGCAGCTCCAGCGCGATCGCCGACGAGGAGGTGTGACGCCCCCGCCCGGTGACCGCGTTGACGTGGCTGACCGCGCGCTCGGCGTCCGGGACCAGCGCGTTCACCAGCGTCGACTTCCCGACGCCGGAGTGGCCGACCAGCACGCTCGTGCGTCCGGCGAGGTACTCGCGCAGCTCGGACGGGTCGTCGCCGCGCCGCGTCACCACCCACGGGACGCCGATCGGCGCGTACTCGGCGACCAGCGCGGCCGGGTCGGCGAGGTCGGCCTTGGTGAGGCAGAGCAGCGGCTCCATCCCCGCGTCGTAGGCGGCGACGAGCTGCCGGTCGATCATCCGCGGGCGCGGCTCGGGGTCGGCGAGCGCGGTCACGATGACCAGCCGGTCGGCGTTCGCGACGATGATCCGTTCGAAGGGGTCGGTGTCGTCGGCGGTGCGGCGCAGCGCCGAGGTCCGCGGCTCGACCCGGACGATCCGCGCGAGCGTGTCGGCGTCGCCCGACACGTCCCCGACCAGCGCGACCCGGTCGCCGACGACGACCCCCTTGCGGCCGAGCTCCCGGGCCCGCATGGCGGTGACGGCGCGCTCGTCCCGGGTCCCGGCGCCGACCAGGCACCGGTAGCGGCCCCGGTCCACGGCGGTGACGAACCCGGCGGAGGCGTCCTCGTGCGCCGGACGCCGCCGGGTGCGCGGCCGCGTCCCCCGGCGGCCGGGCCGTACCCGGACGTCGTCCTCGTCGTAGTCGCGTGTTCGTCGTGCCAGTGGTCTGTCCCGTCCGTGTCGTGGTTGGTCAGTCGTGCGCCAGCAGTGACGCCCAAAGATCGGTGAAGCCCGGAAGAGTCTTGCCCACCGTGGCCGGGTTCTCCACCTCGACGCCCTCGACGGCCAGGCCCAGCACGGCGGCGGCCATGACCATCCGGTGGTCGTCGTAGGTGTGGAACACGCCGCCGTGCAGCGGGCGCGGACGGATCTCCAGGCCGTCCGGCAGCTCCCGCGCGTCCCCGCCGAGCCCGTTGATCTCGGCGACGAGGGCCGCGAGCCGGTCGGTCTCGTGGCCGCGCAGGTGCGCGATGCCGGTCAGCCGGGACGGCGAGTCCGCCAGCGCGGCCAGCGCCGCCAGCACCGGGGTCAGCTCGCCGACCTCGTGCAGGTCGGCCTCCAGCCCGGCGAACCCGCCGGGGCCGCGCACGGTCAGCGCGTCCGGGCCCAGCGTGACTTCGGCGCCCATCGCGGCGAGCAGCCCGCGCAGCGCGTCCCCCGGCTGTGTCGTGTCGGACGGCCAGCCCGGCACGGTCACCCGGCCGCCCGTCACCAGCGCGGCGCCGAGGAACTGTGCCGCGTTGGACAGGTCCGGCTCGATCGGCCACTCCCGCGCCCGGACGGCGCCGGGCGCCACATGCCACACGTTCTCGCCGGTCTCGACCGTCGCGCCCGCCTCCCGCAGCATCCGCACGGTCATCGCCAGATGCGGCGCGGACGGAACCGGCGGCCCCTCGTGCCGGACCTCCACGCCCTTCTCGAAGCGCGGCGCCGCCAGCAGCAGCCCCGACACGAACTGCGACGACCCGGACGCGTCGATCGTCACCACCCCGCCCGGCACCGAGCCCGTCCCCCGCACGGTGAAGGGCAGCGCGCCGCGTCCGGCGTCGTCGACGTCGGCGCCGAGCGCCCGCAGCGCTGCGATGACCGGGCCCATCGGCCGCTCGCGGGCATGCGGGTCGCCGTCGAGCGCGATCTCGCCGGACGCGAGCGCCGCGACCGGCGGCAGGAACCGCATGACGGTCCCGGCGAGCCCGACGTCCACCCGCGCCGGGCCTCTCAGCTCGCCCGGAAGGACCTGCCAGTCGCCCGAGTCCTCGCCGCCGCCGCTGATGCCGGTGCCGAGTGCGCGGAGCGCGTCCGCCATCAACTCGGTGTCGCGGCTGCGGAGCGGGCGCGTGATGGTCGCCGGCGCGCCGGCCAGCGCGGCCAGGATCAGCGCCCGGTTGGTCATCGACTTGGACCCGGGCAAGGGCACCGTGGCATCGACGGAGCCGTGCGCGACCGGGGCCGACCACTGCGGTGAGGACATGCTCACAAGGTTATCGGCACCGGCCCCGGCGCCGGGCTGACGCGCGACCCCGTGCCGCGTCAGCCCGGCGCCGTCTCGGCCGGGCGCCGTCTCGGCTGGGCGCCCTCTCACCTCGGTGCCGTCTCGGCCCGGCACCGTCTCAGCCCAGGAACACGTAGTCGGCCCTGTAGGGGACCTTGGCCAGGGGCGTGGCCGCCGGGTCGCACGCTCCGGACGGCGCGACGCCGCCGACGGTGTTCAGCCGGAGGATCTGCGTGGTTCCCGACAGGAGCCCGTCGCCTGTCGGGCTCGCGTCCAGGACGAGTTCGGGGATGTTGCCCGCGCCGTTCGGCGTCTTCGTGACGGCCTTGCCCGTCACGGCGCTGCCGTCGTCGGCGACCCACTGCGGCGGCCCGGCCGGTCCCGGCCGCGCGAACGTGTGCCGGATGCCGCCCTCCAGCACCGCGTCCACGCCGTCCTGGGTGAACGCGTAGCCGCCGGACGGCTGCGCCGTGCAGCGGTAGACCTGCGCGCCCGCCACGACCCGCCTGGTGAAGGCGCGGGCCGGGCGGTCCGACGCCGGGGCGAGCTGCCCGCGCACCGCGCCGCCGGGGAACTCGCCGGTGTGCAGGTTGGTGTAGAAGCCGCTGGGCCCCCGCGCGATCCGATCGGCGGCACCGGGCGCGACCCGCGTCACCCCAGCAAGGCCGGTGATCGGCGCGGGCAGCCCGGACGGTGCCGCGAACAGGTCCGCGACCACCGCGCCGTTGCGTCCCCGCGCGCCCTCGTGGACGTGCCCGAGCGTCGGCGGCGCGATCGACGACCACGTGAACCCCCACGCCAGCAGCCCGTCGCGGGCGCGGGCGAACCCGGTCGCCTGGCCGTCGGGATCGCCGGTCGCCTTGCCGTCCGCCGCCGGGACCTCCTGCGCGCCGTCCGCGAGCGACCGCAGTTCCGGGGACGCCGCCCCGTTCAGCACCCCGTTCAGGTCCACGGGACGGTTCAGCTTGTGCAACTGCCCCCGGACGGCCCCACCCGGCCGGTCGCCGGTGTGCAGGTTGGCGTAGAGGCCGCCAGGGTCGTCGCGGAGCCGGTCCAGCGTGGCCCTGTCGGTGATCCGGACGGTGCCCGTCACGGCCCTCGCCGTTTCCGGCAGCGTCCCGGCGAAGAGCGGGACCTTGACGGCGCCGTTCGTCCCGGCGGCGCCCAGGTGGAGGTGCCCGGCGGTCGGCGCCGTGATGTCCTGCCAACGCAGCGCGTACCAGAGCCGATCGCCCTGGACGCGCAGCACCGCCACGGCCCGCCCGTCCCGGTCGCCCACGGCGTTCCGTCCATCGGTAGCGTTCTGCTCGTGCGCGGCGTTTCCGTTGTGCGCGGCGGGCCCGCCGTGGGCGACCGGGACCTCGTTGGCGCCGCTCAGGCTCGCGGCCAGGAAGATCGTGCCGTCCTGCTTCGCGGGGGCTTTCGCATGGACGCCACCGGTCATAGCGGCGGCGGCCACGGTCGCCCCGGCGGCGATGAGAGCGGCGGCGGAGACCGCCGGGACCGCGATTCTACGAATGGACATGACCTGCTCCGGTTCTCGGGCTTATAACGCGCTTTCACCCAGTCGCACGACAGCGACACCCCGCACGGTTCAGCCGATCCGGAACTATTTTCGTGCCTTTCCTGGATCGCATCAAAAATAAACCGGCATGGCGGAGACCGCCATGCCGGAAAATGCTTTGCGGAAAACGTCTAGCGGGAAGGGGATCAGACCGGAATGCTGAGCAGTGTCCGGCCGCCGTCCACCACCACCTCGAAGCGGCTGAGATCGCCCCGCAGGATTCCGGTGCCGCCATGCGTGATCAGCGGATCGGGCGAGCCGGGCACCCCGTACCCCTTGGCGGGAACGCGCCAGCCGGTGACGACACTGCGCTCACCGGTGCGCGATACCGCCTCCAGGTGGCAGTTCAGCGGCCCCCTCACGCCCTTCAACTCCAGCCCGACGTGCGTGCCCCAGCCCTTGCTCTCCAATCCGACGACACCCGACGCGCCCGTCCCCGCGTCCGCCGCCTGATGCCGCTCACCCCAGATGACCAGCGCCTTCGCAGGACCATGCGCGGAATGCAGATCGCTCGCCGGGTCATCGCTGCCGAGCGCCGACCCGATCGTCACCCCGGTCGCCAGCAGCACGGCCGCCGCCGCGACACCGATGATGTACGTCCCGCGCCGGAACCGGCGCTCCGCCCGCCGCTGCCGCAGGTCGATGACCCGCGCGGGCGGCCCCTCGGCGCCCCGCTCCCCGGCGCCCCCGCCGTCGGAGTCATCGTGCGTCTTGTCGTCGCGCGTCTCGTCGTCGTGCGCATCGACGAAAGGACCGATCCCGGAGAGCGCGTCGGCCATTCCCGACATCTGCCGGAGCTCGGACGCACACGTCTCGCATTCGTCCAGATGCGTCTCGAAGGCCCGGCGATCGGCGTCCTCCAGAAGACCCAGCGCGTAGGCGCCGACATCGGTGTGCTCGACCTGAGAGCTCATGCCGTCACGCCCCTTTCCTCCATTGCGACGCGCAGCGCGCGCAGCGCGTAGTACACGCGGGACTTGACCGTGCCCACCGGGATTCCGAGCGCTTCCGCGGCCTGGTTCACCGTCCGGTCGCGCAGGATCGTCTCCGTCAGTGCCTCGCGGTGCGCGTCGGACAGCGAGGCGAGCGCCTCCGCGATGACGACTTTGCGCAGGAGCCCGTCCATGCCGTCCGTCCCGCTCGTCATGGGGAGGTTCTCCAGCGGGCCGTCGCCGACCTCCGCCGGACGGGCCTCCCGGTGCCGCCGGTTGTCGATGACGATACGCCGGGCCACGGTGGCGAGCCAGGGCATGAGCGACACCTGCTCGTCCAGCTGGTCGGCGCTCCGCCACGCGCGGATCATCGTCTCCTGGACGACGTCCTCGGCCCACTGGCGATCGCCGGTCAGGCGTAAGACGAACGTGAGCAGCGGCCGCTGGTACTCGCGGTACAACGCGCCGAAGACCGCGTCGTGGTCGTCCACCGGTGTCACGGGCCTGCGGATCAGGTTCCGCAGACCGCCGGTCCGGCGTCCGGTCGATCCGGGTGCTGCCATGGCCGGGCGTCTCCGTCGCGTCGATGGTGTGGTCAGGGGGCAGTACGGGACCACACCGCCGCACGGTTCAACGGATTTGAGCCTCTTTTAAGGTTTTCTTCGGGAAGCCAGGCCGGGGAGGCCGGCCCCGGGGAGTCAGCGCTTCGCGCCCACCAGCACCCTGCCCTTGCCGGCGGTCGCCTTCATCGACTTCCGGGCCTTAACGGCCCGCCCGGCCGCGCCCGCCCGCGCCGCCTTCGCGTTCTTCGCCGCCTTCGCCCCCGACTTCGCCGCCCGGCGAGCCCCTTCCGCGCGGGCCTGGCGCACCTGCCGCGCCGCCTCCCGCCGCGCCTCCTTCAGCGTCGCGGCTGCCTCCCGCCGCAGCGCCTTCGCCTCGGCGCCGCTCTTGATCTGGGTCTCCCTCGCGTGCCGCCGCAGCTCGGCGAGCCGAGGCGCCCGGCGCGGCTCGGCCGCCACCATCAGCAGCGCCCCGAACAGCCCGGCGTTCTTCAGCAGATGTGACCGCTCGTTCGCGCGGCGCTCCGGGTCGTCCTCGGTCCAGTACCGGTGCTCGGTCGCCAGCGCGGGCAGCAGTTGCGCGGCCAGCAGCAGAGTCGTCAGCCGGCGGAACCGCCCGGTCAGCAGCAGCGCGCCGGTTCCGAGGCTCACCGCGCCCTCAAGCCGGACGAGCGCCTCGGGGTCCTTCGGCAGCCACTCGACCCGGTCGGCGAGCGGCTTCACCGCCGGGCCCACACGCTCGGCCCGCTCCCGCGGATCCCGGAGCGCGTCCAGGCCGGACATGATGTAGGGCGCCGCCACGAACGGACGGGCCAGGGTCGTGATGGGTCGCATGCTCCGCTACATGCCCACCGCACCGCACCTCAAGCAACCAACCGCCGTTCCGTCCAAAGACACCATCCCCGGAAGCCCCCGCAGGCACCCTCGCCATGGACCATTCCGACATAACGGCCAAAACTCAAGAATGGCGCGGTGTGCCATGGGTTATAACCTCCAGCCTGCGGCTATCAGTCAGTCTTCCTAAAGACCGAAATTGACTTCAGAAGCCGTCCCCGGGTTTGTCGGCCCTGGTGGGACGGCACATGCGTCGCTCCTCAGATCAGTTGACGTCACTTGACCCAAACTAATATGATAACTTGACTCCCAATCCGGCTCGTCATTCGATAGGCGATCCGGCGCCGGCTGGGAGTCCAGCTCTCGGAACGGCCTGTGAGTACATTCCTTCTCTGAAATTGCCGCTGCTACCGGAGCCGGAACCCTCCGGCGATGTCATATTCTGGAGCTACGATGGAACCTACGGGCAACCCCGAAATCGACCGCTACATGAAGGTCATCCAGGAGCAGTTGCAGCATGCGACGGATGTCCAGTCTCAGCTCGCGGAGCTCACCGGGGAGGGTGCTGCGGCTGATGAACAGGTCAGAGTCACCGTGGGGCCGACCGGCAACCTGATGTCACTGACCATTGAGCCGAAGGCCATGCGGCTGGGGGCCGAGGCCCTGACGGAAGCCATTCTCGAGTCCGCGCGGTTGGCGACTGCGAACGCCGTGGAAAAAGATCAATGAGCTGACCGAGCCACTTCTGGCAGGGGAGAATCTGGCCCAGATGATGACCGGCAACCTTCCGGGCGTCTCCACAGATATGCGATCTGCTGTCCCCGACCTCAGCCAGTCCGGAGACCCGCTCCAGGACGCTCTCAAATACCTGAAGTCGAACTACCGCTTCTAGGCGGTTCCTGGCAGTCAAGCAGGAAGGTGAATGAGTAAATGGGTGAAGGGCAGTTCAAAGGGGATCGCGACAAGATTCTGGAAGGGGGTGGGAAGATTCTTGCCGGATCAAAGCCCAATGTGGATGCCGCGTTGAAGTATATCGACCAGGACTGTCCGCTTCCGTTCCACGCCTTTGGTGTGGCATTCGGTGCCGTAGTATCAGGCCCCTACGAATCGTCGCGCAGCTCGGTGTCCAGCAATACGAAGCAGGCGGCGAGCATCGTGCAGGCCGCTTCTGACGGCCTTCTCGCAGTCGCCAAGAACTTCGCCGGTGCGGATGAGAAGAGCTCGGTAACGAAGTTTCCCAGCTCTGCGCTCTCCTACCAGACTCCTTCCGGTTCCCTCTCTGGGCTCTCTGGCCTTCAGGCCAAGGCCATGGCGGTTGGCGGCATTGGTGCGGCTGTCCCTCTCAGCCGGAACCTCCCAGTGCTCCCAGCTCTGAAGCCCAGGCATTACGCGACGCTCACCGCGCTGACCTCCGCGAGGGCGATGGCGCCTACGGCCATTCTCGCCATTGCGATCTGGCTGCTGACCGAGGCGGATGACGAGGCACTCGTCAAGTCAGTCAACGCGTGGGACGCTGCCCACGGCCATCTGGAGAAGGTCAGTATCAGCGAGGATACCAAAGACACCTTCAAGGAAGAGAAGAGTTGGAGCGGAAGCTCGAAAGATGCGTTCGACGCATGGGTGACGAAGTTTGAATCCGCCGCGAAGAAGCTCCAGGACGCTGCGGCGAAGAATAAAGAGACTCTCGACACCCTTACAAAGGCGGTGCTGACCATGCAGCTCGTCGCCTTCGGTTTTGCGATCGCGAACCTTGCCATGATCATCGCCTACTATGTCGCCTCCTTCCTTCCATTCGTAGGCCCCATCTTCAAAGTACTCACCATGATTCAAGGTATTATTTTGGGAGTCGGAACTGGGGCTACGGTGGCTCGGACGCTCGCTATCCTGGCTTCTGTGGCGGCGGGAGGGTCTGCTCTGATGATCTCGGGCTCCCTTGACTGGGCCAGTCTCAAGGTCAACCCGCAGGGCGGCGTTTTTGTAGACACGAAGCAGATTACCTGGGATGAACCGAGTGAACTCCCTAAAGGGTAGGTGGCGCGACGTGGGGCACTATCGCAAGATATATAAAGAACCAGAGGTGTTGCGAAAAGAACTCAGGCGGGAATCGATCACTTTTGTGCTGGTGTTCGCGCTGTGTCTCGCGCTGGTCGTGCTCAGTTTTTTCTTTGACACTTCCACGAAGTTCGGTTTTATCAACCGCATGATGACAGTGCTCGTGGTGCCAGTTCTCCTGCCGGTGAGCGCGTTTGCGGTGGGCCGGGCCTGGTGGCGTTGGCGAAAGTCTCCCTGGCGGACCTGATCGGTTACCGCTTCAGGCCGGTCACCAGTGCGGCGAAGTCGTCACGACTGACGACCAACGTGGGCCCGCCCGGATCCTTGGAGTCCCGGACGGCGACGCTCCCGCGAAGGTGCGTCAGCTCTACGCACTCGCCTCCCGTGCCGCCGCTGTAGCTGCTTTTGCGCCAGGCAGGATGTTCATTGCTCGCGATGGATTGCATGTCCGGTAGATGCCCGAGCCCGCCGTGTATCAAGCGTGAGCCCCAGCCCTGTCAGGGCCGGGGCTCGTGTTGCTGAGGGGCTAGCGCTTGAGGTCGGCGACCAGCGTGGCGAGGGCGACGCGAGTGATGACCAGGCTTGGTCCGTCTGGATCTTTGGAGTCTCGGACGCCTACAACCTCACCCAGGTTGGCCAGTTCGACGCAGTTGTCACCCTGCGAGCTGCTGTGGCTGCTTCTGCGCCATACGGGGCGGGAGTTCATGGCTGCTTCCATACTTCTTCTGCTATCTCCCTGATCAGCCCTGCCGATAGCTCGGCCGGGAGCGCGTATGTAGCGATATCCGCGAACCGCTCATGTAGCCGTTCGACCTCGGAGGGGCCATCCAGAACCCGGCCGCACGGCTCGGCTGAAGTGTAGGCCCTCCGCGATTCATCCGGCAGGGTCGCAAGCACGAATGCCCCTGAGTTGCCTGGATGTGGCGCTCCATCCGGAATGACCTGTACGGAGAGGCGCGGCGACACGGCATCCGCGAGCCGGTGGAGCTGTTCGTACATCACCTGAGTGGTTCCGACCCGCGAACGCAGGACCCGTTCAGGTAGGAGGTAGATCAACCGGGGCGGTGGCGGGGTGTCCCGGGTAAGGACTGCCTGCCGGTCCACGCGACTCTGGACGGCGGCCTGGTCGCCATACAGCAGGACGTCGGCATAGCTCGGCGTCTGCAACAAACCATAGACGACGAGCGGTTCGTAGGCGCGCAGCGTCTCGGCCTGACCCTCGTACTCGGGCCAGTCTTCGAACCACGCCGGGAACCTGGCGGAGCGGCCGTCGAAGGGGCCGTCGTGGAGGTGGGCAAGAGCTTCTCGGGTGTCGAGAAGGCGATCGCATTCCACGGCGAACACGCGGTCGCAGGTGGACTTGCCCAGCTCTATGTCTCCGATGGTGGACGCGGCGAAGGGGATCTGGTCGGCGAGTTGGGCGAGGGACAGTCCCGCCAGTTGGCGGTAACGGCGAACCTCCGACCCGAACAGATCCATCGGGCCGCGTGAAGGGGTCAGGCGCTTGGGGGGTTGCGGCATGCCGGCCTCCTGATGACCGCTGATCACCGGGCGCATACGGAGCACCGTGGTCGATGTCCGCGACGATGCGCTTTGTTTCTCTCATCATTCTTGCTTGAGAAATGCTTGGGCGCAGGAGAAACACTGAGTTCCCCGAGGTGATCCCTTATGTCCGCTCCGGTCAAGGCGCCCGAAATTCTCACGCTCGTCCTTGAATCTACCGATAAGGCGCCGGGGCTGGCGCGGCGGTTTGTCGGGGACGTGTGCGCGGGGTGGGGGATTGCTGATGACTACGTGGCGCGGCTTGTGGTGTGCGAGTTGGTAACCAACTCCTATCTGCATGGTGAGGGGCCGATCGTGGTGCGGGTTCTGCGGGACGAGCGGGATGGGCGCCTGGTCATTGAGGTGTGGGACGGCGGACTGGGGCGTCCGGAGGTCGGTTCGGAGAATCTCGCTTCGATCTCGGGGCGCGGGTTGGCGCTGGTGATCGAGATGGTGCGGGCGTGGGGAGTGCGTCCGCTGAACGAGGGAGGAAAGGTCGTATGGGTCAAGTTTCACTGACCGGTTACGAGGTGCGGCGCAGGCTTCGCTTCTGTTACCTGAAGTGGCGGACGGAAATGCACCGTGAACTTGTGATCGGGTATCTGGACGCGTTGGCGCCGGAACTCGAGGTGTACGGATGGCGGTGCGTGCCGACGTATCGTCCGGAGGTGATCGTGGTGCAGCAGCCGTTGTTGCGCGTCTACGGCGAGCACGGGGCGGTGACGATGGTGAACGTGATGGCCGTCCCCGGCGGGCGGTGGGGATTCCACGAGGCGGCGTACGGGTGGAGCGGGTTCCTGTTCCCCTGCGAAGGCGACATCAAGGACGCGGCCAAGGGGATCGATCGGTTCCTTCGGGGACGGTGCGCGGAGTTGAGGGCCTAATCTGCGAGTGTTCCGGCAGAGAACCAGGGAGGCCATGTCATGTGCGGACGGTATGCCACCAGCCGGGCCCGGCAGGAGTTGCTGGACGAGTTCCAGGTCCAGTTCGACGCCGTGGACGGGGAGATCGAGCCCGACTACAACGTCGCGCCCACCAAGCAGGTGCCCGCGATCCTCACCCGGCGGCCGAAGGACGCGCCCGAGGAGGAGGACGCCGTCCGGACGCTGCGGACGTTGCGCTGGGGCCTCGTCCCCTCGTGGGCGAAGGATCTCGCGATCGGGTCCCGCATGATCAACGCGCGGGTGGAGACGGCGCACGAGAAGCCGTCCTACCGGCGCGCGTTCGCCAAGCGGCGGTGCCTGCTGCCCGCCGACGGCTACTTCGAGTGGTACACGCTCCAGGCGCCGGACGACCCCGCGCAGGGGGAGAAGAAGAGCAAGAAACCGCAGAAGCAGCCGTTCTTCATCCGTCCCAAGGACGAGGCCGTGATGGCGATCGCCGGGCTCTATGAACTGTGGAAAAGCCCCGAGGACGAGTGGATCTGGACGTGCACGGTGATCACCACCAACGCGCCCGACGACCTTGGGCGAATCCACGACCGGATGCCGATGGTCGTCGAGCCGAGCCGCTGGGAGGCGTGGCTCGACCCGGACCTCAACGACGTCGATGAGGTGCGTGGCCTGCTGGTTCCCGCCATGGCCGGGACGATGGACGCCTATCCCGTCTCCAAGGCGGTCAACAACGTGAGAAACAACGGGCCACAACTCATAGAACCGGCGTCGAACGGGGATAGTCCAGGCGACCATTCCGACGCCCTGTTCTGACCGTCGCGCCGGCGGCGGCCGGAAGCGAGAATCCCCCGCCCGGGAATCCCGGGAGGAGTTCGGAGCACCGTGGACACCGCCACCGCCCGTTCCCGCCTGGAGTCCATGCTCGGCGACCTCGACCGCTCGATCGCGATACTGCGGGGCGAGCATCCGGGCCGCGAGAACTGTCCGGCCGACGCGGCCACCGGACTGACCGACAGCGACCGGGTCGAGGCCGCGCTGGAGTCGCTGGAGAGCCACCGCGCGGCGGTGGTCGCGGCGCTGGAGCGGGTCGCGTCCGGCACCTACGGCCGTTGCGTCGGGTGCGGGCGTCCGATACCCGAGGGGCGTCTGGAGGCACGTCCGGACGCCACCCGCTGCATCGCCTGCGCCTCGTGAGGGCTACCGGGTGCGCCTCCTCGCGCTGGCCAGGAGGTGGATTCCGAGGGAGTCGTCGGGCGGCGGCGCGTTCAGCTCCGAGCGGACCAGGCGGGGGAGCGCGTCCGGGGAGGCGCTCAGGACGTGCTCGACGGTCGAGGGCGACAGGGCGGTGCGCGGCCTGATCCACTCGACCTCCAGGCCGACCTCGGTGAGCAGCTCGCGGAGCTGGTCGGCCCAGAAGCAGCGGGTGATCGTCCCGTCCGGCCAGGGGACGAGGACGACCTCGGCGGACGGGACGTCCGACAGGTGCGCCCAGTAGTTCTGCTCGGCCAGCAGCGCCATGCCGAGCGTGAGGGAGTCCACGCACAGCAGGACGCGGCCGCCCGGACGCAGCACCCGCGCGATCTCCGCGACCGTCGTTTCGGTGGCGAGATGGCGGGACAGGACGCGGTTCTCGGCGATGACCGCGTCCATCGAGGCGTCGCCGACGAAACGGAGGGCGCCGGAATCGCCGATCACCGGGACGGCCGTGGCTCCCCTGGTTGCGGACTGTCCATTATCCCGATCGTGTCGCCCGTTACCCGGGACGCCAGCTCGCCGGGGTGTTCGGCGGTCCAGGAGGGGGTCGCGCACCTCCAGGACGGAGTGGCCCGCCGCGGCGGCCCGCCCCGCGCTGCGTCCGCCGCCGCCCGAAAGATCGAGCACGCGGGACGGACGGCGGGGCAACCACCGTGTGAGCTGGGCGTCCGCGACAGCCCAGTAGAACGTCCAGTAGCGCGCCAATGAGTCCCCCGCCCCCTCGGAGGAGGCGTCGCGCAGGCTCGCGATGGTGGGCTCGGGAGGTCGCGCCGGCACCGGTAGCAACGGTTTGCTCCTGTTCTCGCCGTGTATGTCACTTCTTTCCCCGTCCCGGCCCTGGCATCACCCTCCGTACAGGTCGGGGTGAGGTGATCCCATCCTGTGCGGAGAACTTCCGGAATCTGTTCCGTGCCTCACCCCGGGTCGGGGAATCGGCGGGCACCCTCCGGCGTTGCACCGTCTCACAACCCAGTACAGCGGAGGTGCAACTCATGACCACAGCCGTTGCCGAGCAAAGGCGGAGAGCCGGGAGCGCGGCGCCGCCCGGCGACGCGAGGACCCCCGTCCGCGTGAGCAGGCCCCGTGGACCGATATCGTCTGTGGGGTACGACGCCGCCGGCGTCGCCACAGCCAAGGGGGTGGGTCAGGTACCGGGCACCACGGAGACCGTGGAGCAGCGCCAGGAGCGGTTCCAGCGCGACGTGCTCCCGTTCTTGGACCAGCTGTATTCGGCCGCGCTGCGCATGACGCGCAACCCGGCGGACGCCGAGGATCTCGTACAGGAGACCTTCGCGAAGGCGTTCGCGTCCTTCCACCAGTTCAAGGAAGGCACCAATCTCAAGGCGTGGCTCTACCGCATCCTGACCAACACCTTCATCAACTCCTACCGCAAGAGGCAGCGCCAGCCCCAGCAGGCCGCCACCGAGGAGATCGAGGACTGGCAGCTCGCGCGCGCCGAGTCGCACACCTCAAGCGGACTGAAGTCCGCCGAGGCCGAGGCGCTTGAGCACCTGCCCGACTCCGACGTCAAGCGGGCGTTGCAGGAGTTGCCCGAGGAGTTCCGCATAGCGGTCTACCTCGCCGACGTCGAGGGCTTCGCCTACAAGGAGATCGCCGAGATCATGGGCACGCCCATCGGCACCGTGATGTCGCGGCTGCACCGGGGACGCCGGCAGCTCCGCGGCATGCTTGAGGACTACGCTCGGGACCGCGGCCTCACGCGCACGAGCGGGGGGTCGGCATGAGCCCGAACGCCGCCCGCCGCGCCGCCCGCCAGGCCGGGCCCAGCGATACGCTCGACACCGCGGCCGCCCTCGCGGTGCATGAGGAGGGTGAGTGAGCCATGAGCTGTGGCAACCACCACGAGACCCCGTGCGACGAGGTGCTCGCGCGGGTGTACACCTATCTTGACGGCGAACTCGATCAGGGTGGCTGCGGCGAGGTCCGCGAGCACCTCGACGAGTGCGGCCCCTGCCTGCGCGAGTACGGGCTGGAGGAGGCCGTCAAGAAGCTGGTGAACAAGTCGTGCGCCTGCGAGCAGGCCCCCGACGACCTGCGCGCCAAGGTCCTCGGCCGCATCGAGGAGATCTGCGGCGAGATCAAGACCTCCTCCGAAGCGGGCACGTCCGGCACCGCTTGATCGGCACAGTCTGATCAGCGCCGCCTGACCGGCGCTGCCTGACTACGCGCCCGATCCCCGGCCGCGCCGCGTTTCGTCCGGGCTGAGTCTCGCTTGCGCGCCTCGATCGGGGATGCACGTTCCGGTCGCACATCCATCTTGGGTCGTTCTGGCCCGCCCATCCTTCTCCAATCGTGCGCTCTAGCCGCGTCCACTCCGCTGCCCGGCCGCCCGAGCGTGCCCAGAAGACTCCTCAGCGCATCCGAACCTGGCTCTGAGCTAAGGGCGCCAACGCGCCTCTCCAGGGCCGTCTGAGGGCTTCTGAGGGCGGCGTGGCAGGTGTGGGACGGGGCGTCCTCGCGGACGTGCGGCGGGTCGGGTGCTGATCGGTATCGTGCTGGGGTGCTCGCACTCGTCACCGGCGCGGCCGGATTCATCGGGTCCCATCTCGTCGACCGGCTCCTGGCCGACGGGCACGAGGTCATCGGCGTGGACGACCTGTCCTCGGGCTCGAACGCCAACTCCGGCATGGAGCTGTGGCGGATGGACGTGGCCGATCCGGCGCTGCCCGAGCGGGCGGCCGCGCGCCGTCCCGAGGTCGTGTGCCATCTGGCGGCGCAGGTCAGCGTCCGGGCCAGCGTCGCGGACCCGCTGCACGACGCCCGGGTCAACGTGGTCGGCACCGCGAACGTCCTGGAGGCGGCGCGGGCGGGCGGGGCGCGCAAGGTCGTGTTCACCTCCAGTTGCGCGGTGTACGGGGTGCCGGACGCGCTGCCGGTCCCGCCTCACGCCGAGCTGCGCCCGGCGTCGCCGTACGCGGCGTCCAAAGTGTCCGGGGAGATCTACGCGCGGACGTACCGGGTGCTGCACGGACTCGACGTGACCACGCTGACGCTCGCGAACGTCTACGGGCCCCGGCAGACGCCCGAGGGAGAGGCGGGCGTCGTCTCGATCTTCACCGACGCGCTGCTGGCCGGACGTCCGACGAAGGTGTTCGGGGACGGCAAGCAGACCCGCGACTACATCCACGTCCGGGACGTGGTGGACGCCTTCGCCCGCGCCACCGGCGACCTCGGCGGCGGCGAGCGACTCAACGTCGGAACGGGCCAGCAGACCACCGACCGGGACCTGCACACGCTCGTCGCCGCCGCGGTCGGCGCCCCCGACGAGCCCGCGTTCGCGCCGCCGCGTCCGGGCGACCTGCCCGCGATGGCGGTGGACCCGGGCCGCACCCGCGAGGTTCTCGGCTGGACCCCGGCGACCGCGCTGCGCGACGGCCTCGCCGACACCGTCGCGTGGGCACGCGAACGATCGGCCGCCGGCCGCGCCTAACCGCGCCCCGCACTATGCCCCCCACCCCGCACCCCGCAGCCCGCCCCGCAGCCCGCCGCGCACCCCGCATCCGTCCGTCCCTCGGCGCCGCGCACCCGCGCTCCGCACCCGCGCTCCGCACCAGGCCGCGCCGGGTCGAGCACCCCGCGCTCCGCGCCGCACGTCCGGCGCGTCCTGCGCCGAGTCCGGGCGCTCCTCAACTGCTCTCCGGCCGCTCACGGGTGCTTCCCCGAGCGCTTTCGGCCGACCTCTCCGGCGGATTCTGACTGCGATTGTGACTGCCCGTGACGATGCACGTGCATTCGGTGTGCGCAAAAACGTTCGCGGGCAAACGAGCTCTACCTTTCCGGATGGACAATTGATCACGTGAGGTGACGATTGGTTCACGCTTTGCTCACGATTCTCCGCATGCCTGTGTGGGTCGGGTCGGGCGCGTTAGGCTTGAGCCGAAATCAGCGACGGGAGCACGTGCATGCTCGTGAAATCGGGGTATGTGCTGGCCCGGGAGCACCGGGACCGGACGGTCCCGGCGGTCGGCCGCGAGGTCGGCCCGCCCGATGACCGCGGGGGGAGGCAAGCAACCATGCTCAAGCGTTCAACGCCGGTCGGCCACGGCCGGTACCAGAGCGCCACGGCGTCGTCGTCGCTGATGATGCCCAAGGGCGTGTCCTGGGTCTAGTGCCGTCAGGCACGACCGATCCCGGCGGCGGCCCGCTCATTCGTCACTCCCGAGGGGGCGGCAATGCGTGGACTTCCTCCTGCTGCCTGGGCGTACGTCTGCGGTGTGGCCGCCCTCGCGGCCGGCCTCATCGGGACGTCGTCCTTCGCGAGGCTGGACTGGACCAAGCTGGCCGTGCTGGCCTTGCTCTTCCTGATCTGTGACTCGGCGCCCGCGCGCCTGAACGTCGAGCGCGCGAGGGTCTCGTTGAGCTTCGCCGCCAGCCTCGCGTCGGTGGTGCTGCTCGGCCCCGCCGGAGCCGCCCTCCTCGGGCTCTGTGCCCTGGTCACCGGGCAGCGCTTCTTCGCCCCGGTCAAGCGGATCTTCAACGGCGCGCAGTTCGCGCTGAGCGGCTTCATCGCCGGGACGGTGTTCGAGCTGCTCGGCGGGCACCCGTTCCGCCGCGGCGAGGCCCGCTGGGTCGAGCACGTCACCGGGCCGTTCCTCGGCGCGCTCGTCACGTTCGTCCTGGTCAACCTGTCGCTGATGGCCGGGGTGCTGCTGCTGAGCCGGCAGGCGGCGCCGCGCGAGCTGCTGCACGAGAGCGGGCAGCTCGCCATCGGCTGCCTCGGCTACGGCATGGTCGGGCTGCTGATCGCGGGGCTGTGGCCGCGCGTCGGCCCGCTCGCCGCCGTCCTGGTGCTGCTGCCCCTGTTCATCGCCCGCTGGGCGCTGGAGCAGGCGCACGCGCAGCAGCAGGCGCACGCCGCGACCCTCGCCGCGCTGTGCCAGGCCGTCGAGACCAAGGACTTCTACACCCGCGGCCACTCCGAGCGCGTCTCCCGCGGCTCGGTGATGATCGCGCGGGAGATCGGCATGCGCGCCGACCGGGTCGAGGCCATCCGCTACGCCGGGATGCTGCACGACGTCGGCAAGCTCGGCGTCCCCACGAAGGTGCTCCAGAAGAACGGCCCGATGACCGAGGAGGAGTTCGCCGCGATCCAGCTGCACCCGATGCGCGGGCTGGAGATCGTCCGCGAGATCGGGTTCCTGGACGAGGCGCTCGCCGGCATCATGCACCACCACGAGAAGATGAACGGGCGCGGCTACCCGATGGGCCTGGCCGGCGACGAGATCCCAGAGTTCGCCCGGGTCATCTCCGTCGCGGACGCGTTCGACTCCATGACCTCGACCCGCTCCTACCGTCCGGCCCGCAGCGTCGAGGCGGCCGTGCAGGAGCTGCGCCGCGGCATGGGCGACCACTTCGACCCGGCGATGGTCGAGGCGTTCCTGCGGGCGCTGGACCGGGACGGCTGGGAGCCGCCCGACCCGGTCGTGCTGCCGGACGACGACATCGTCGAGACCACCCAGCAGGACCACGACGACCCGAGCGCCCCGCTCAAGGTCGCCGGCGACGAAGCACGGCGGTGACCCGGCCCCCCATGAGCGGTACCCAGATGCGGCCCCGTGAGCGCGCCGCGTGGCAGACCATCGACTCCGGTCAGCTGCTGCTGATCGCCACCGCCGGCCTGTTCGTGATCGTGGCGATCACGCAGGTCGCCGCCGTCCGGCTCGTCCAGCCCGACATCGCGATCATCTTCGGGGTGCTGATCGCGCTCGGCGAGCTGTTCCGGATGGTGATGCCCGGCAACCGGGAGGTCGCGCCCATCGCCAGCGCGGGCGCGATCGGCTACGCGATGCTGGTCGGCGTCGGCCCGGAGCACGCGCCGCCGCACGCGCCGCTCGGGGTCGAGGCCGCGACGCACTCCCCGCTCCAGGTCGTCGCGGTGACCGCCGCCGGGATGGTCGTCGGCTCGCTGCCGCACATCGCGGTCGGGCGCTCGCCGCGTCCGGAGGCGATGGCGCGGCGGCTGTTCACCGTCGCCGTCGTGGCGCTGTGCTTCCGCCCGCTGGTCTCCCTCCACCTGCCCTGGCAGCTCCTGCTGCTGCTCATGGGCGTCGTCGTCGTGCTCTCCTGCTGCACGGACGTGGTGATCGCCGCGATGATCCGGGCAGAGGCCGTCCGGGTCAGGTTCGGGATCGCGTTGCGCGACGAGCTCGACGCGAAGATGGCGCTGTGCGCGGCCACCAGCGCGACCGCGATGCTCATCGCGGTCGCGACCACGGCGATGGGCGAGGCCGCGCTGCTGATCTTCACGGTGCCGATCCTCGTCACGCAGTTCGCGTTCCGCCGGTACGCGGGCATCCGCGCGACCTACCTCCAGACCGTCCGCGCGCTGTCGCGGGTCACCGAGGTCGGCGGGTACGTGGAGGCCGGGCACTCGCACCGCGTCTCGAAGCTCGCGGTGTCGATGGGCCGCGAGCTCGGCATGTCCGAGGAGGAACTGCTCGAACTGGAGTACGCGGCGCTCATGCACGACATCGGGCAGCTCTCTCTCGGCGACCCGATCCCCGGCGGCGCCACCGTGCTCGCCTCACCCGCCGAGCAGCGCCGCATCGCCGAGCTCGGCGCCGAGGTGATCAAGCAGACCGGGGTGCTGGACCGCGTCGCCCACATCGTCCAGCTCTCCTCCCACCCCTACCGGACGGGACACGAGGCCGCCCCCGGGGACGACGCCGGCACGCCGGTGCCGCGCCCCGTCCCGCCGCCGCTCGCGGGCCGGATCATCAAGGTCGCCAACGCCTACGACGACCTCGTCGGCGACTCCGCCGACCGCGACCGCGGCGTCGCCGTCCTGGACCGGCTCCGGATCGACTCCGCCGCCGAGTACGACCCGACCGTCGTCGAGGCCCTGAGCCGCGTCGTCGACCGCCGCACGCGCCTGTAGCCCGCACGCGGCTGTAGCCCGCACGCGCCTGTAGCCCGCACGCGCCTGTAGCCCGCACACGGCTGTAGCCCGCACACGGCTGTAGCCCGCATGCGCCGGTAGTCCGCACGCGCCGGTAGTCCGCACGCGCCGGTAGTCCGCGGGGCGGTAGTCGGCAGGACGGCGTCGTCCGCAGGGTGGTTGTCGTGCGCGGGGCGGCTGTAGTCCGCGGAGCGGTTGTGGTTGCGGTGGCGGTTCGCGGGCGGTCTCTCTGCGCGGGCGGTTGTGTTTGCCGGACGCCTGTAGTGCGCGGGCGGTGGCGGTTCGCGGTGCCGCGCCAATTCTGTGCCGCGTTCCATTCAACCCGCGCCCAAGGCGCCCACCTGTGCATACGCTGCTCACCGGTGGCCTGCGTATACCGAGTGTCCGTGCTGTGCATACCGACTGTGCTTGTGCAAGTGCGGGCTCGTGCAAGTGCAGGCGGCTTGTGCGGATGCTCCGCTCGCCTCCGCGAGGACGGGGTGGCGGCCCGCGCGCGTGACGGCTGGGAGCATTTCGGAAAAGGCCCTCGGACGTCCGGACGAGCGGCGCACAAAACTACGGTCGGGTATTTGTCGGGCGTCGGTCCGGACGCGGGGGCGCCGCAAACGCTAGGGTCGGCGGATCGGCCTGCCCCCGACCCGCCGAAGGAGGCCAGCGGGTGTTCGAGTCCGTCCTCGTGGCGAACCGCGGTGAGATCGCCAGCCGGATCGTCCACACCGTCCGCTCGATGGGGCTCAAGGCCATCGCCGTGTACTCCGAGGCCGACGCGCAGCTCCCGTTCGTGGCCGAGGCGGACGAGGCGATCCTCATCGGCCCGGCCGACCCGTCCCGCTGCTACCTCGACGCGGAGGCCGTGCTGGAGGCCGCTCGCCGGACCAACGCGCGGGCCGTCCACCCCGGGTACGGGTTCCTGGCCGAGAACGCCGCGTTCGCGCGCCGGGTCGCCGAGCGCGACCTCGGCTGGATCGGTCCGCCGCCGCTCGTCATCGCCCGGATGGCCGACAAGATCAACGCCCGGAACCTGATGAAGGAGGCGGGCGTCCCCGTCGCGCCCGGCGTGTGGGAGCCCGTCCCGGACGCGGCGACGGCGGTGGAGGAGGCCGAGCGGATCGGCTACCCCGTCATGGTCAAGCCCGCGGCCGGCGCGGGCGGCATCGGGCTCGCCGCCGCCTACAACGAGACCGCGCTCCGGGACGCCTACGAGGCGGCACGCGGCCACGCGGCGCGCGTGTTCGGCGACGCCGACGTCCTGCTGGAGCGGTACGTGGAGGGCGCCCGGCACGTCGAGGTGCAGATTCTCGGGCTGGCCGACGGCACCGTCCTCGCGCTCGGCGAGCGGGAGTGCTCCGTCCAGCGCCGGTACCAGAAGGTCGTCGAGGAGACGCCGTCGCCGGGGATTTCGCCCGCGCTGCGCGAGCGGATGCTGGCCGCCGCCGTCCGCGCCGGGGAGGTTGTCGGCTACCGGGGCGCGGGCACCGTCGAATGCCTCGTGGACCCCGCCGCGCAGCAGTTCTACTTCCTGGAGATGAACACCCGCCTCCAGGTCGAGCACCCCGTCACCGAACTGGTGACCGGCATCGACCTCGTCGAGCAGCAGCTGCGGATCGCGGCGGGCGAGCCCGTCTCGTTCACCACGGCGACACCGCGCGGGCACGCGGTCGAGTTCCGCGTCCAGGCCGAGGACCCGCTGCACTTCCAGCCGGGCGGCGGCGAGATCAAGGTGTGGGAGGAGCCCGTCGGCGACGGCATCCGCATCGACGCGGGCTACGCCGAGGGCAACACCGTCACCTCCTACTACGACCCGCTGCTCGCGAAGCTGTGCGTGCACGGCGACGACCGCGACCACGCCCTGCGCCGCGCCCGCGCCGCCGTGGCCGCGTTCCGCATCGAGGGCGTCCGGACGAACCTGCCGTTCCTGGCCGAGCTGCTCGACCACCCCGAGTTCATCGGCGGCGCCTACGACACCGGCATCGTCCCGCGGATGCGCGCCCGGTGACCCTCGGCCCCCGGGCCAGAAGCGAGGACGCAGGCGAGCACTCAGCACGCCGGGGACACAGGTCAGAGCACCGGGGCGTAGGCCTGTCGCCAGGGTGCAGGGGTGCAGGTCACAACGCGAGGGCGTAGTTCGGTCGCCAGGACGTAGGGGAGCAGGCCAGAACGCCAGGGCGTAGGCGGTCGGGTTAGAACGCCAGGGCGTAGGTGAGCAGGTTGAGGCCCGGTTTCGGTGCCCAGTCGCGTTCGGGCGTCCGGACGAACCCCATCCGCTCGTACATGCGTTGCGCGGCGCGCATGTTCGACATCGTCGACAGCCGCAGCCCCACGAGCCCCGCCGCCCGCGCCCGGTCGGCGCAGGCGCGCACCAGGGCCGCGCCCACGCCCATCCCGCGCGCCCGCTCCAGGACGGCGAGGATCCGGAACTCGCCCTCGTCCGGCCCCGCCAGTTCGGCGTAGGGGCTGCCGGGCGGGCAGTACGCGATCGACCCGGCCAGCTCCCCGTCGACTTCCGCGACCAGCAACTCCGCCTTCGCGGCCCAGCCGGCGGCATCGCGGAGCCTGTCCACATACGACGACTCCGCCGCGATGAGCCCGCTGCCCACATATACCTCGACGGTCAGCTCGCCGATCCGCTCGTACTCCTCCGCCCGCGCCGCCCGCACGGTGACCCGCTCGCCCACCCGCACATCCTCTGTCCGCTGGGAGGCCGCCGACGGCGCCTCCGGTTCGTTCTCCACGTCAACGTCCGTAGTGGTACCGGCAGGCGGCGATACGGACCTCGCCCTCGGTGACCTTGTAGACGAGCCGGTGTTCGTCCGTGATCCGGCGGGACCAGTAGCCATGGAAGCCGTGCTTCAACGGCTCGGGCTTGCCGATCCCCTCGTTGCCGTTGCGCTGGACGTCTCGGATCAAAATGTTGATCCGTTTGAGGACCTTGCGGTCCTCTGTCTGCCACCAGACGTAGTCGTTCCAGGCGGCCTCGTCCCACACGAGCTTCATTCGGTGAGGGCCCGCTCGATCCCGCCGTCGTTCTCCAGCCGGTCGATGGACGCCAGCAGCCTCCGGGCGTTCTCCGGGCTCCTGAGCAGGTAGGCGGTCTCCTTCAACGACTCGTAGTCGTCGAGGGCCACGATGACCACCGGATCACGACCCGCCCGGGTGATGATCACTTCCTCCCGGTCGTCGATCACCTTGTTGAGCGTCTCGGCGTAGTTCGCACGAGACTCGGAGTACGTCATCGTCTTCATCTCATCACCTCCCACGTACAAGAAATTGTACGTGGCGGCAGCTTCGGTCACAACTCGCCCTATCAGCTCACGCACGCGCTACCGGGTCCTGCGCGCGGTGTCGGCTCGTGCGCGGTGTCGGATCTCGCGCAGCGTCGGGCCTTGCGCGGTGTCAGGTGAGGTCGCGGCAGGAGGATTCGCCGGGGAGCAGCGGGCGCACGTGGACCGTGTAGGTCTTGCCCTGGCTGCGCCAGCCGACGTCCGGACGCGAGGCGGGCACTTTGTCCGCGGGAACCAGGGTGCAGACGCCGCCCGGCACCTGCTCGCCCTTGCCGAGCGGGGACAGCGGCCACTTCCTGGCCGTCCCGCTCCCGGGGTTCTCGATCGCGAGGACCGCGACCCGCGCCGGCGCGTACGGCCTGCCGGGGGATGCCAGGTCGCCCGCGGGCCAGCGCCGCGGGTCCAGGCGCTCGCGGAACCGCACCGCCGGGTCCGACTGCGCCTCAGGTTGGATGATCTTGGTCTTGGCCTGCCCCATCGTGAACTCCAGGACGATGGCGTCCATGACGCGGCTCGGGCCGCTCGTGTGGGAGCGGCCGAGCCCCGCCTTGCGGGCCTCGTCCAGCAGCCGCTGGAGCGCCTCGGGTTTCAGGCGGTACTCCCTCGCCTTTCCCTGGGACGCGGCGACGGCGCGGCCCGTCGAGTACAGCGAGAAGTCGGGGAGCGTCCCAGGGCCGCCCTTTCCGGCGAAGCCGCCGGTCTCGCGCCAGCGGAGCACGAGCCGTTCGGCGGGGGAGTTCTCGGCGGGGGACGCGGTCGTGGGCGACGGCGCGGGCGCCGGCGAGGTGCTCTGGGACGAGCCGGAAGGCGGCTTGGGAGAAGCGAGGGAATGCGGGGGCTTGCCGGAGTCCCCGTCACAGGCGGTGAGCGCGCTCGCGCAGGCGAGCGTCAGCACCCAGCTATAGCGTGCGTACGGGCCAGCCATGAGCGTTGGACGAGCGGAGCCGCCCCCGGGTTCCACGTGCCGAAATCTCAGTGCCGAAAACCCCGCCGAAGACCCGTGCCGAAAGCCCCGTGACAAAAACGAGGCCCGAAGACTGTGGATTCCAGCGCGGGACCTCGGCCGCGCCCGCCCGCTAGTGTGCGGCTCGTGAGCGTCATCGTGGTTTCCGGTACCTGTACGGGGGTCGGCAAGACCGTCGTCACCGCCGCGCTGGCCGCCGTGGCGGCCGCCCGGGGCGCGCCGGTCGCCGTCGTCAAGCCGGGCCAGACCGGCGTCGTGGAGGGTGAGCCCGGCGACCTCGACGAGGTGGCGCGGCTCGCCCGGGTCTGCGACCTGCACGAGTTCGCCCGGTTCCCCGATCCGCTGTCACCGGCCGCGGCGGCGCGGCGCGCGGGCGTCCCGCCCGTCCGGTTGCCGGATGTGGCCAAGCGCGTCCAGGACCTGTCGAGCGGGCACCGGCTGGTGCTGGTGGAGGGCGCGGGCGGGCTCCTCGTCCGCTACGACGAGGAGGGCACCACGATCGCCGACCTCGCCCGCTGGCTCGGCGCCGCCGTCGTCGTCGTGACCCGTCCGGACCTCGGCACGCTCAACCACACCGCGCTCACCCTGGAGGCGATGGCGCACCGCGGCGTCCAACTCGCGGGCGTGGTCATCGGCGCTTGGCCGGACGAGCCCGACCTCGCCATGCGCAGCAACGTCCGCGACCTGGAGACGATCGCCGCCCGCCCGCTGGCCGGCGTCCTGCCGTCCGGCGCGGCGGCCCTGGACCCGGCCGAGTTCCTGGTGACCGCCCAGCGCGGCCTGGCACCGTCCCTCGGCGGCTCCTTCGACCCCGCCGCCTTCCGCACCTCCGTCCAGCCCGAAGGCCACTAGAAGACCATTAGCCCGGCGGGCGGTGCCCCGCCGGGCTTGTGGTCAGTCCTTCCAGGCCGTCCAGCGGCGGGTGTCGATCTCGACGCCGAAGGGCTCGGGAAGGTGGATCGTCTCACCGAAAGCCCACGTGTCGCTGTGCAGGTAGGCACCCGTGCCCGCGTCGGGGATCGAGTAGAGCCTGGTGGAGGCGACTTTGGGGGAGCGGTCGACGAGAAGGTAGTAGGGGATCTCGACCCGGGCGTACCCCGACCATTTGGACGGCTTGCGCAGGGCCCTCCCCTCGCCCGGAGGCCTGTCATAGGCCGCGCCGTCCTTGGACGTGACCTCCACGACCATCTCGATCTCGTCAGCCACGAGGTGCATCTGCTCCGCCTCACCGGCGGACTCGAACACGTGCTCCTCCGCCACGACGAGGTCGGGGATGTAACCCTGTTCGATGCCCAGCAGGCTCAGGTTTGTCATCTGCCGGGCGGACCAGGGGAAGGACGGGTCGGCGAACGCCGCCCGCTCCATGGCGCGTGTGATGTGGTGAACGATATTGCCGTGGGCCACGACAGGGGCGGGGGACACGACGATCTCTCCTTCGATGACCTCGACGCGATGCCCTTTGGGGGCGTGGACGAAGTCGTCGAGTTCGCCGCGGGCCCACATGTTGTACGCCGTGTCCGGCAGGGACACCGGGCCCACATGATCGACTACCGTCACTTTGGGCGACTCCTTCCTCACGGTCTGCTCCGGTCATCGTAGGGAACGTGTGTTCGGAGTGTATGCGGAACGTCACATGTCAGCGGCGGAGTCGGGTGACGAACTTGTACCGGTCTCCCCGGTAGAGGGACTGGGCCCACTCGACGGGCTGCCCGGTCGTGTCGAAGGCGTGGCGGGAGAGCAGGAGCATGGGCAGGCCCACGTCCACGCCGAGGAGCTGCGCGTCGTGGGGCGTGGCGAGGACGGTCTCGATGGTCTCCTCGGCCTCGGTCAGGTGGACCTCGTAGGCGGTGGCGAGGGTCTCGTAGAGGGAGTGGTGCCGGGACAGCTCGCGGCGCAGGCCGGGGAAGCGGCGGGCCGGGAGGTGGGAGGTGTCGATGGACATGGGCTCCCCGTCGGCGAGGCGGAGCCGGTGGACGCGCAGCACCCGTCCCCCCGGACGGATGCGGAGCAGCGTGGCGAGGCGCTCGTCGGCGCTGACGTAGCCGGCCTCCAGTATGCGGGTCTCGGGACGCAGCCCGTGGTGCCGCATGTCCTCGGTGTAGCTGACCAGCTGGAGCTCCTGGGAGACCTTCGGCTTCGCGACGAAGGTGCCCTTGCCCTGGATGCGCTGGAGGCGCCCCTCGACGACGAGCTCGGCGAGGGCCTGCCGGACCGTCGTCCGGGACGTCTCGTACTTCTCGGCGAGCGCCCGCTCAGGCGGCAGTGGGCTGCCTGGCGGCAGCGACTGGATCAGCTCGACGAGCAGCTCTTTCAGCTTGTAGTACTTCGGTATGCGCGGCGCCTGGCTGGCGTGGTGCTTGGCGATGTCCCCCAGCGTTGCCCGATCGAATCCATGCTCGAATCCGCCCCCGTGCCGGGGCCCACCCCTGACCTCCGTCACGGCATCTCCTCACGTTCATCATCGGTTTTCCCCGATGTTATGCGTGAAGACTACGGGCGGTAGAGCCCGCGATCTCCGCCAGGGCCGCCGCGAGGCGGGTGAGGTCCGGCTCGCTCAGCGTGGCGCGGGCGGTGAGCCGCAGGCAGGCACGCCCCTTGGGGACCGAGGGAGGCCTGAAGCAGCCTACGCGGACGCCGTGCGCCGCGCAGGTTTCGGCCGCCCGGAGCGCCGCGTG
Source organism: Actinomadura terrae (assembly GCF_022751215.1). GTDB lineage: Bacteria > Actinomycetota > Actinomycetes > Streptosporangiales > Streptosporangiaceae > Spirillospora > Spirillospora terrae. The sequence goes on from NZ_JAICDG010000001.1 coordinate 799,479, forward strand.
CGGCTCGCCGAGAAAGACCGGGACGACGGCGGCGGCCGGGTCGGCGGTCTCAAGGCCGGAACCGGCCGCGAGACCGGCCAGCGCGCGGGCCCGGTCGCGGGCGCGGGCGGGCAGGTCCGGCTCGGACTCCAGGACGTCGAGCGCGGCGAGCGCGGCGCCGACGGCGGGCGGGTTCAGGCCGGTGTCGAAGATGAACGCGCGGGCGGTGTCGACCAGCGTGTCGATCACCTCGGGCGCGCCGAGGACCGCGCCCCCCTGGGATGCCAGGGACTTCGACAGCGTCAGCGTGCGGACCACGTCCGGTTCGGCGGCGAGGCCGGCGGCGTGGACGGCGCCGCGGCCGTGCTCGCCGACGACGCCGAGCGCGTGCGCCTCGTCCACCACGAGGAGGGCGCCGTGCGCGCGGACGGCCCGGTGCAGGTCGGCGAGGGGCGCGAGGTCGCCGTCCACGGAGAACACGGCGTCGGTGACGACGAGCGCGTGGTCCTCCTCGCGTTCGGCGAGGGCGCGTTCGGCGGCGGCGACGTCCCGGTGCGGGACGATCACGACGCGGGCCCGCGACAGCCGGCAGGCGTCCACGATCGAGGCGTGGTTGACCTGGTCGGACACCACCAGCGTGCCGGGCCCGGCGAGCGCGGTGACGGCGCCGAGGTTGGCGAGGAAGCCCGAGGAGAACACCAGGCCGGCGGGGGCGCCGCCGAACGCGGCGAGCCGCCGGTCGAGTTCGGCGTGCAGCCCGGTCGTCCCGGTGACCAGGCGCGATCCGGACGAGCCGGTGCCCCACTCGCGCGCCGCCGCGACCGCGCCCGCGGTCAGCCGCGGGTCGCCGGCGAGCCCGAGGTAGTCGTTGGACGCGAGGTCCACCAGCCCGTCGTGATCAGGGGTGCGGGGACGCAGCGTGCGGCGCAGCCCCGCCTCCGCCCGGCGCGCGGCGGCGTCGCGGAGCCTGGCCAGCGGATCTCCCGTTGCGGACATACCGGAAATCCTTCCAGGTCGCCCGAGCGGAGGGGGACGCCGTCCCCGTCCAAAAACCCATGGGCGATGATGGTCGGGTGCCTACCTTGACCGATCTGGTGCGCGACCACACCGACCTCACCGAGACCGATGTGGAGTGGCTGCACGCGCTGGTGTCGGACTGGCAGCTGCTCGCGGACCTGTCGTTCGCCGACCTGCTGCTGTGGGTGCCGCTCCGGTCCGCGGACGTGCTGCCCGCCGAGACCGGTTCGGGCGGCCCGTCCCGCCGCCAGCCCGTCGCGCTGGACACCGGCGCCGCCGTCCCCGGCTGGGTGGCGATCGCGCAGATGCGCCCGACGACCGGCCCGACCGCCTACCCCGAGGACCTCGTCGGCAAGGTCGTCCGGACGGGACGCCGCGGGCTGATCGACGTGGCCTGGCGGGAGCGGCGGATCGTCCGGGAGGGCGATCCGGAGTGGGGGAGCGGCATCCCCGTCCGGGAGGAGTCGATCCCGGTGCGGCGCGGCGCGAAGATCCTCGGGGTGATCCAGCGCAGCACGAACCTCAGCTCGGCGCGCACCCCGAGCCGCCTGGAGCTGACCTACCTCCAGAGCGCCAGCGACCTCGCCAAGATGATCTCCGAGGGCCGGTTCCCGGTGCCGGGCGAGGAGCCGAACCTCGTGCGCTCGCCCCGGGTCGGCGACGGCCTGATGCGGCTGGACCGCTCGGGCAGGGTCAGCTACGCCAGCCCGAACGCGCAGTCGGCCTACCGCCGCCTCGGGTTCCCCGCCGACCTCGTCGGGGAGTCGCTCGGCCAGGTCACCGCCGACCGGTGCGACACGGGCGAGCCGCTGGAGGAGGCGCTGAGCGTCGCCCTCAGCGGGCGCGCGCCCCGCGAGGTCGAGGTCGAGGCGCACGGGTCGGTCATGCAGCTGCGGACGATCCCGCTGGTCGTCGGCGGGACGCGGATCGGCGCGATCGTGCTCTGCCGGGACGTCACCGAGCTCCGCTGGCGCGACCGGGAGCTGATGACCAAGGACGCCACGATCCGCGAGATCCACCACCGGGTGAAGAACAACCTCCAGACGGTCGCGGCGCTGCTGCGGCTCCAGGCGCGGCGGCTCCAGATCCCGGAGGGCAGGGCGGCGCTGGACGAGGCCGTCCGCCGGGTCGGGTCGATCGCGATCGTCCACGAGACCCTCTCGCACACCCCCGACGAGCTGATCGACTTCGACGACATCGCGGACCGGGTGATCACGATGGCGGGGGAGGTCTCCACCCCCGAGACCAAGGTCACCCCGAAGCGCACCGGGAACTTCGGCGTCCTGCCCGCCGAAGTCGCGACGCCGCTGGCGATGGCGCTGACCGAACTCCTCCAGAACGCGCTGGAGCACGGCCTGGCGAACCGCTTCGGAACCCTGGAGGTCGCCGCCCGCCGCTACGGCTCCGGCGGCCCGGCCCCGACCCCCGTCCCGGACCCCAACGACGTCTCCCTCTGGGGCGAGTGGCCGACCCCCGGCGAGCACGCGCCGCACAGGGAGCCGCCCGCCGACGGACGCCGCCTCGTGGTGGTCGTCGCCGACGACGGAAAGGGCCTCCCGCCCGACTTCGACGTGGAGAGCAGCAACAGCCTGGGCCTACAGATCGTCCGGACCCTGATCGTGGGCGAACTGGGCGGCCGCCTGGACTTCCGTCCCCGCGAAGGCGGTGGCACGGAGGTGGTGGTGGACGTCCCAGTGGAGCAACACAATCGCCCGGGCTCCCCGCGTCCCTGACGCGGGACCGGTTCTAGCGGGTGGGGTTGAGGGTCCGCCGGTTGATACGGCGCTTCAGGGCGCGGCGTTCGTCCTCGCCCATGCCGCCCCAGACGCCGGAGTCCTGGCCGGACTCCAGGGCCCAGCGCAGGCAGGCGTCGGTGACGTCGCAGCGCTTGCACACCTGCTTGGCCTCTTCGATCTGTAGGATCGCGGGCCCGGTGTTGCCGATCGGGAAGAACAACTCGGGGTCCACGTCACGGCAGGCTGCGCGGTGGCGCCAGTCCATGCGGTCCACTCCTTCGTCAGGTGGTGGAATCACTCCACACTTGTGAACGGGTTCACATGTCGCGAACTCCCGGAGCGGCGATGATGGCCAGATCCAGGGGTTGTTGTTCGGCGGCGGTGCGAGCAGGTGGCTGACGACGTTGGGCCCCTGTCGGCCGGCGCACTTTGAGCGTGTCAGCAGGGCGCGGGCAGACGCAAGACCCTTGAGAAAGGATTCTCAAAGTATGGGTGTCGCATGTGTCACATCGGTGGGTCGGCCCAGTTGCTTTGTCGTTAACAGATGGGCCGGACGGCCTCATATGACGATGCGGATGGCCTTCGGTACCGATCGGAACGTGATGAGGTCCTGCTCGCCAAGGTAGTCGCCGTCGAGCTGAAAGGCCACGGGACGCTCCGCGCGCAGTGTGATCTCCGCCGCGTCGTGCACGTCCACCACGTGACGTCCCTGGACGGGACGGGTGCGCGGGGTCATCATGCGGGCCAGCGCGGACAGCGTGGGCGCCGCGTCCAGCGTCCGCGTCGCGAACACGTCGAGGCCGCGCGAGAAGTTCGCCTTGGGGCTCGGATTCACCGGTACCGGACCCATGAAAGTCCACGGCGCGGTATTGGAGATGAAGGCCATGAACACCCCCGATTTCGTTGGGAGCCCCGGCACTTCCATCGTTAGCGCGGGACGGCGCCGATCCGTCCCGGAGAAGAAATGGCGGATGGCGGTCCGCACATAGAGCGACGGGTCGGCCTTCGCTCCCGCGCTGCGCCGCCGCTCCACCTCCCGGACGACCTCCGCGTCGAACCCGACGCCCCCGCAGAAGGTGAAGTAGCGTTCGGGCCCGCCGGAGTGACTGGCCGTTCCGAGCCCGACGGTGCGGTACCGGCCGGCGCGCAACGCGTCCAGGACGACCCGGGTCGCGCCGATCGGGTCGCGCGGCAGGCCCAGCGCGCGGGCGAACACGTTGGCGCTGCCGATCGGCAGCACGGCCAGCGCCGGAAGATCGGGGGAGGGGCCCTCCGCCAGCAGCCCGTTCACCGCCTCGTTCACCGTTCCGTCCCCGCCGAGCGCGATCACCGCGTCGTAGCCGTCCAGCGCGGCCCGCCGCGCGATCTCGGTCGCGTGGCCGCGGTGGGCGGTGTCGGCGATGACGAGGTCGAGATCCCCGGAGAAGGCCCGCACGAGGAGGTCGCGGGCCCGCCGGGAGGTCGAGGTCGCCTTGGGGTTGGCGATCAGCATGGCGCGCACGGCGCCAGCGTATCGACCGTTCCGATGCGTTCTCCCACACGGCGGTCCCGGGACGTCCCGCCGGGAGGGGGCGAGTAGGGTTTCAGGTTGTGACGAAGCGTCCGTTCACCGTGCAGGCAGCCGCCGCCCTGGAGGCCGCGGAGGGCCTCGCCGCCATGGGTTTCGGGGTGTACACCGGCATCGAGACGGTGGCCGGCTCCGCCGTCGACCCCGTCAGCGCCGTCGGGGTCACCGTGCTCGCCCTCGTCGGCGGCATCGCCATGCTCGGCTGCGCCCGCGGGCTGCTGCGCGCCGACCAGTGGAGCCGCGCCCCCACGGTGCTCACCCAACTGTTCGCGCTGCCCGTCGCGTGGTCGCTGTGGCAGAGCGAGCGCCCCGAGATCGCGCTCCCGCTGGGCGCCGCCGCCGTCCTCACACTGATCACGGTGCTCAGCCCGCCCAGCACCGCCTGGCTTGTCGAGGTCCCCGAACAAGACTCGGACGACTCAGACGACACAGCCCAGGGCGGCGGGGACGCCACGGAGGCCACGGACGGCAAAGAGAACGCGAGCGGCGCGGACGCCGCCCCGCGCTCCGGTAGCCGCTCGCCACGCTCCGGCCGCTGATTACCAGGTACCGGTAGCCGCTAACGCGCTAGGGCGCGGATCACCGGGTTCCGGCGGTCTCCACCGCGCTTACGGCCGCCGATCAGCAAGCTCCGGCGGCCGCTAACGGGCTCCGGCTGCTGGTTACCAGGTTCCGGCGGCCTCTATCGTGCTTTGGCCGCCGATCACCCGTCTGGTCATTCGTCGGCGGTCAGGCCCTCGCGCAACTGGGCGAGCGTCCGGGCCAGCAGTCGCGACACGTGCATCTGCGAGATTCCGAGCTCGGCCGCGATCTGCGACTGCGTCATGTTGCCGAAGAAGCGCAGCAGCAGGATCTTCTTCTCGCGGGCGGGCAGCTTCTCCAGCAGCGGCTTGAGGGACTCGCGGTACTCCACGCCCTCCAGCGACTCGTCCACCATGCCGAGCGAGTCCGCCACGGCGGGGGCGTCCTCGTCGCCGGAGTCGGGGGCGTCGAGGGACACCGTGGAATAGGCGTTCGCCGACTCCAGCCCCTCCAGCACCTCCTCCTCGCTCATCTGGAGGTGCGCCGCCAGTTCGCTGACCGTCGGGGCACGCCCCTCGCGCTGCGCGAGGTCGCTGATCGCCTTCGTCAGCGACAGCTTCAGCTCCTGAAGCCGCCGCGGGACGCGCACGGCCCAGCCCTTGTCGCGGAAATGCCGCTTGATCTCGCCGACGATCGTCGGCGTCGCGTAGGTCGAGAACTCCACCCCGCGCCCGAGATCGAATCGGTCGATCGACTTGATCAACCCGATCGTCGCGACCTGGATCAGATCGTCCAGCCACTCGCCCCGGTTGCGGAAACGGCGGGCCAGATACTCCACCAGCGGAAGGTGCAGCTCCACGAGCTGGTCGCGAATCCGCTGCCGCTCCGGGTCGCCCTCCGGCAGCTCCGCCAGACGCTCGAACAACGCGCGCGCCCGGGCGCGGTCGGGGACCGCGCTCTCGGACCGCTCGTTGCCGGAGCCCGCGATCGTCGTCTTCTCCGTCACGGGGCCCCCGCCACACCCCGGCGCTTCTGGAGCGTCACGGTGACCCGGTCGTCGGAGCCGACCTGGGCGTCGACCTCGCCCGCCAGCGACGACAGGACCGTCCACGCGAACGTGTCGCGGCTCGGTTCCTGACCGTCCACCGTCAGCACCGCGACCGAGATGCGCACCGCATCGCCGGTCAGCTCGAACTCGCAGGTCAGATCGGTTCCGGGGACGGCCTGCGCGAGCAGCATCGCACAGGCCTCATCGACCGCGATGCGCAGGTCCTCGATCTCGTCCAGCGTGAAGTCGAGCCTGGCCGCGAGCCCCGCCGTCGCGGTTCTCAGAACCGACAGGTAGGCACTCGCGGCGGGCAGCTTCACCGTCACCACATCGCGGACGGACAACTGTGTACTGGCGGGCATTGCAGCGGTTTCCTCGGTCACGTCACTCCCTCGCAGGATGGTCCTGCTGCTTCCGAAACTACCGCCTTCCGGCCCCACTGCGAGACTCCGCGCGCGCGTGTTTGGCGGGTTTAATCGCTGTGTTCATTGCTTTGCCCTTGGCATCGGCGCCGAGATCCCCCCTTCGGCGGCTGCGAGATCGACGTGTGGCGCCGTCAGCGTGCGGGTTCGCCTTCGCGGGCCTGGGGGCTCGGTTGGGGGACGGTTGTGATGTGTGTGGCTGGTGTGGTGCGGCTGGCGGCGTCTGTTGGGGATGTCACGTTTGCGTGGGCGGAGGGGTGTCCGATCGTTCAGGACGCTCTGGACGGCGGCCCGTCCTGGCCGGTTGGCCTGCTCCAATAGTCTGGAACGTGTGATTCGAACTGCTACAGCCGATGACGTCCCCGCGATCCGGCAGCTGATCCGCGACCTGGCGGAGTACGAGCGGGCCCTGCACGAGGTGAAGGTCACCGAGGAGCAGCTGCGCGCCGGCCTGTTCGGGGACGAGCCGCGCGTGTTCGCGCACGTCGCCGAGCATGAGGGACGGGTCGTCGGGTTCGCCATGTGGTTCCTCACCTTCTCGACGTGGGAGGGCGTCCACGGGATCTACCTGGAGGACCTCTACGTCGACCCCGGCGTCCGGGGGCACGGGTACGGGAAGGCGCTGCTCACGGAGCTGGCGCGGGTCGCCGACGAGAACGGGTACGCGCGGGTCGAATGGTCTGTCCTGAAGTGGAACACCCCGGCCATCGGCTTCTACGAGTCCCTCGGCGCCCGCCCGCAGGACGAGTGGCAGGTGTACCGGCTCACCGGGGACGCTCTCACCAAGGTCGCCCGCGCCTGAAGCACGCCTGAAGCACGCCTGAGGCACACGAAGCACATGAGGCCCGCCCTGGGGACGGGCCTCACGCGGGTCACCAGCTGGTCGGCTTGTCCTTGGTGTAGAGCCAGGCGTCGAACAGCCCGTCGAGCTGCTTGTGGGAGATCCGTTCGGCGAGCGCGATGAACTGCTCGGTCGTCACGTTGCCGTTGCGGTGCGCGCTCGTCCACGTCTTCAGGAGGGCGAAGAAGGCGCGGTCGCCGATGCGGTCGCGCAGGGCCTGGAGGGTGAGGCCGCCGCGCCAGTACGCGGTGAGGGTGAACAGCTCGTTCGCGCCCGGGTCGCCCGCCTGGCGGTCGCGCCACAGCTCGTCGTAATACGGCCAGTCATCGGTCTTGGCGTAGAGGTTGTCGAAGGTCTGCTTCGCGGTCGGGCCGCCGTGCTGCTCGTCCCACAGCCATTCGGCGTAGGTCGCGAAGCCCTCGTTGAGCCAGATGTCCTTCCAGCGCCGCACGCTGACGCTGTCGCCGAACCACTGGTGCGCCAGCTCGTGGACGATCGTCGGGGTGTCGGGCTGGTAGCCGTAGATCGGGCGGCTCTGCGTCTCCAGCGAGAAGGCCACGTCCACGCCGACGCGGATGCCGCCGGTCGAGGCGAAGGGGTAGCGGCCGAAGACCTTCTCCTCCCAGTCGATCGCCTTGATCGTGCCCTCGTGGATCGTCTTCAGCTCGCCCGCGCGGTTCGGCGCGACGGCGGTGATGACGGGGATGCCGCGCTGGGTGCGGCCCTTCTGGAGGGTGAACTTGCCGATGGCCAGCATCGCCAGGTAGCTCGCCATGGGGGAGCGCTCGTTCCACACGAATGTGGACTTCTCGCCGCGCGTCCACTCGCCGCCGGGCTGCCCGTTGGACAGCACCTGCGTGCCCTTGGGAACCGTCACGCGGTAGGTGTAGGTGGCCTTGTCGGACGGGTGGTCGTTGCTCGGGAACCAGGTGGACGCGCCGTCGGGCTCGCTGACGACGTAGGCGCCGTCCGGGGTCCTGATCCAGCCGAATTCACCGAGGTCGGGGCGGGTCACGGATTTCGGCGTGCCCGCGTAGGCGACGGTGACGGTGAAGCGGCGTCCCTTCGGCAGGCCCTCGCGCGGGGTGACCACGAGTTCCTGGCCCTCGCGGGTGAAGCGCGCGTTCCGGCCGTCCACCTGGACGCTCTTGACCGTGAGCTGCTTCAGGTCGAGGTCGAAGCGGGACAGGTCCTGGGTCGCGCGGGCCTTGATGCGGGCGGTCGCGACCAGCGCGTTGGAGGCGGGGGTGTAATCGAGCGACAGGTCATAGTGGGCGACGTCGTATCCGCCGTTCCCCTCCAGGGGGAAGTACGGGTCGCCCGCGCCGGGCGCGCCGGGGGAGAACCGGTGGCCGTGGGACGCGGCGATGGCGGGGGTCGCGGGTGCCACGAGGCACGCCAGGGCGAGCGTGACCGCCGCCGTCGATCGGACGGGGCTGATGGGCATGGTTCGTCCTCTCTCTGGCTGTGCGCCATAGAAGATCACGCCATGTCGGGAAATGTCAGTCTCATCCGAATACGCCGTGGGGGCCGTCCGAAACCGGACGGCCCCCACGACCCGACGCGGAACCGCGTCACGCCTGCTTGGTCTCCCAGAAGATCTTGTCGATCTCCGCGATCTTGGCCAGCAGCTCCTCGGCCACCGTGACGTCCATGCTCCCCTTGGTGCCGGTCGCGCCGGCGAGCTTGGTGGCCTCGTTGAACAGCTGGTGCAGCTGCGGGTACTTCTCGAAGTGCGGCGGCTTGAAGTAGTCGGTCCACAGCACCCACAGGTGCTCCTTGACCAGCTGCGACCGCTGCTCCTTGATCAGGATCGCGCGGGCGCGGAACTCCGGGTCCTCATTGGACGCGTACTTCTCGGCGATCGCCTTGACCGACTCGGCCTCGATCCTGGCCTGCGCCGGGTCGTAGACGCCACACGGCAGGTCGCAGTGCGCGGAGACCGTGGTCTTCGGGCGCAGAAGCTTGAGCAACACCTGCGATTCCCTTCCCTCGTTTCGGATCATGCTCAGGGCACCGACATTACCCTCGTGCCCCTGGGCCCGTCCGGCCAGGGCGCTCGGTAATTCGGCCTAAGACTCCGGCCTCCTGGCGGCCCGGAACCCCTCCGGTAGCGTCATCACCGGAGACAGCCGAAGTATGCGGACGGGAAAGGGGAGCCGTGCCGATCCTCACGCGCCGTTTCGCCGTGTTCTTCGTGCTGGCGGGGACGGTGCTGTACGTGCTGCTCCGGGGGCGCGGGAGGCTGCGCGCGGTCGCCGTGGAGGGCGACTCGATGCTGCCGACGCTGCGGCCCGGCGACTGGCTCCTCGTGCACGTCACGGAACACGGCGCCACGGGACACAGCGCCACAGGCCACGGGGCCACAGCACACGGCGCCGCGGGACGCGTCGCTGCGGGCGATGTCGTCGTCGCGCGCCATCCGGGCCGTCCCGACCTGCTCGTGGTGAAACGCGCGGCCTACCGCACGGACACCGGATGGTGGCTGGAGAGCGACAACCAGCGCGCTCCCGGCCGCAGCGACAGCTGGGACTTCGGCGCCGTCCCCGACCACCTCCTCGTCGGACGCGTCGTCGCGCGCTACTGGCCGCCGTCGCGCGCCGGACGGCGGATCGCCATCAGCGGCACGCCCGGATGGGAACCGGACGCCGGGCCGGTGGCCCCGCCGCCGCAGAGGTCGCAGCAGTAGCGCGGCGTGCGGCTCGTCGCGGCGGTGAGGTACACGCGCTCGCAGCCCTCCACCCGGCACACTCCCAGCGCGCCGATGCCCCGCGAGCCGATCCGGGCGGCGAGGCCCATCGCGGCGCGCGCGGCGACCCGGTCGGGGACCGAGCCGTCCTCGTTGAGGTGCAGGTGCCAGCCCTGGCCGTCGTGCCGGGTCAGCGTCGGGTGCACCGGATAGCGGATGAGCAGGGTGTTGAGACGCTCGATCGCGTCCAGTTCGTCCCCGCGCGCGGCGGAGACGAAGACGGCGCGCAGTTCGGCGCGCAGTTCGCGCATGGCGTCCAGATCGCGGCGCGCCGTCCGACCCCCCAGATACGGCCGGCGCAGCAGCAGGGCGCGCAGCCCTTCGAGATCACGCAGCTCGTCCCGGTGGGGCTGGTGCGTGTTCACGAGATCGACCGCCAGGTCCGCGTAAGAGGCGAGGTCCACATTCGCTCCCGACGGGTCAAACCTGATCGTCGAATCCCAGGAATCATTCCCCCGTGGTGAGAATTACACCGTCACTTTTAGAGCGGACGGCCCGCGCCCCAGGTGAGGCGCGGGCCGTCCGGAAAAGGACAACGGAATTGGTCCTGTGGATCAGATCCGGTTGACCCCCTCCGCGCGGGCCTGGGCGGCGACCGCGTCCGCCACGGCGGGCGCGACGCGCTCGTCGAACGGGCCGGGGATCACGTAGTCGGCCGTCAGGTCGTCGCCGACGATCCCGGCGAGCGCGTTCGCGGCGGCCAGCTTCATGCCCTCGGTGATCGAGTGCGCCCGCACGTCCAGCGCGCCCCGGAAGATGCCGGGGAAGGCCAGCACGTTGTTGATCTGGTTCGGGAAGTCGCTGCGGCCGGTCGCCACGACCCTGGCGTGCCGCCGCGCGACCTCCGGCGGCACCTCGGGGGTCGGGTTCGACAGCGCGAACACGATCGCGTCCTCGGCCATCGTCGCGACGCACGACTCCTGGACGGTGCTGCCCGACAGCCCGACGAACACGTCGGCGCCGCGCAGCGCCTCCTCGGTGGAGCCGGTCAGCCGCGCCTTGTTCGTGATCTCGGCGATCTTCGCCTTGGCCGGGTTCAGCCCGTCCCGGCCCTGGTAGATCAGTCCCTTGCTGTCCGACAGCGCGAGGTCGCCGATGCCGGCCTCGACCAGGATGCGCGACACCGCGATTCCGGACGCGCCCGCCCCGGCCACGACCGCGCGCAGCTCCGACAGCGGCTTGCCGACGAGCCGGGCCGCGTTGGTCAGCGCGGCGAGCGCCACGATCGCGGTGCCGTGCTGGTCGTCGTGGAAGACCGGGATGTCGAGCGCGGCGCGCAGCCGGTCCTCGATCTCGAAGCACCGGGGGGCGCTGATGTCCTCCAGGTTGATGCCGCCGAAGCTCGGCGCCATCGCGGTCACGATGCCGACGATCTCGTCGACGCCGGTGGTGTTCAGCGCGATCGGCACCGAGTCGAGCCCGGCGAACTCCTTGAACAGCAGGGACTTGCCCTCCATCACCGGCATGGACGCGGCCGGGCCGATGTCGCCGAGCCCGAGCACCGCGGTGCCGTCGGTGACGACCGCGACGACCCTGGAGGTCCAGGTGTAGTCGTAGGCCAGCTCCGGGTCGTCGGCGATCGCCGTGCAGACCCGCGCGACGCCCGGCGTGTAGGCGAGCGAGAGGTCGTCGGCGTTGCGGACGGGTATGGTCGAGCGCATCTCCAGCTTCCCGCCGCGGTGCAGCGGGAAGGCCGGATCGTCGTCATGAGCGTGTTTCCGTGCTTGATGGTTCTGTGCTTGATTGCTCTGCGCGGAATGGTTCGGTGCGTGATGTTTCTGAGTGGGAATGGCCTCGGCAGCCACAGCGACCCCTGTCTGTGAATGTTGGCTTTCGGGCGATGCCGCCGCGGTGGTGGCGGACTGGTGGCCGATCACCTGGTGGACATCTCGCGACGCACGGGGGTCACCCGTTGCCCGATTGTGTCATATGCCCCTTGAGCTTCTCCGGAGAATGCGCGGTGGCGATCGTCACCCGGCGCGCACGCGCCGGACGTCCGGGTGATCGCCGAGGTGGTCGCGGGGGCGCTCGCGGGCGGTTGCCCGAAGTAGTTGGGCGACCGCTGTGAGTGGGCAGGACGAGGGTGACGTACGGGCAGGCTTCGTCGTTGCGTGATTGTTTCGGAGCCTTTATCCAGATCAGGGATGTTGTACGCAAAAATGTGCTCTTGCCCCCCGGGCCGTCCGGATCCGGGGGAAACACCACTGGAGGGGGACCCGTGACCACCGGTTCTCTGCGCCGCCGCGCCGTCGCCGCGTCCGCGCTCGTGCTGACGGGCGCCCTCGCGCTCGCGGCGTGCGGCGAGAAGAAGGAGTCCACCGAGCCGACGGCGTCGATCACGCCGAAGGGCGGCCCGGACAGCAAGCTCGCGGCCATGGTGCCGGCCGAGGTCAAGGCCGACGGGGTCATCAAGATCGGCTCCGACACCACCTACGCCCCCGCCGAGTTCCTCGACAACAACAAGGTGGTCGGGTTCGACGTCGACCTGTTCGACGCCGCCGCCGCCAAGCTCGGGTTGAAGACCCAGTGGATCACCACGCCGTTCACCGGAGTGATCACCGGCGTGAAGTCCGGGAAGTACGAGGCCGGCATCTCCTCGCTTACGATCAACCCGGAGCGGCTCAAGGACACGGAGATGGTGAGCTACTTCAACGCGCCCATCCAGTGGGTCGTGAAGAAGGGCAACCCGCTGGGCATCCAGTTGGAGAACCCGTGCGGGAAGAAGGTGGCGGTGCAGACCGGCACCGTCGAGGTCCCCGACCTCCAGAAGCGGTCGAAGGACTGCAAGACCGCGGGCAAGCCGGAGATCAAGATCGACCAGTTCCAGGACCAGAGCACCGCCACCGCCGCGGTCGCCTCCGGCAAGGACGACGCGGGCTCCGCCGACTACCCCGTCTTCGTCGACGCCGTCGAGAAGTCCAGGGGCCAGCTCGAACTGCTCGGCGAGCCCTACGGGCAGGCGCCGTACGGCGTCGCGCTGAAGAAGGGCCAGACGCAGTTCGCCGAGGCGCTCGCGGGCGCCTACAAGGCGATCATCACCGACGGCACCTACCAGCGCGTCCTGGACAAGTGGAAGGTCGGCAAGGGCGCGATCACCGACCCGGCCGTGAACCCGAAGGTCTCCTGACCGGATGTCGGACGACAAGAAGCCCGGCGAACAGCCCGGGACACCCGACCTCGTGAAGCCGGACGGGACGCGGCCCGAGGCCATCAAGGCCGTGCCCGTCCGGCATCCCGGCCGCTGGGTCGCGGTGGCGGTGCTCGCCGTCCTGGCCGCGATGTTCGTGCACATGCTGGTCACGAACAAGCAGTTCCAGTGGTCGTTCATCATCGACAACGCCTTCCGCCCGAACGTCGTCGAGGGCGTGCGGACCACCGTCCTGCTGACGGTGCTGTCGATGATCATCGGCGTGGTGCTGGGGATCGTGCTCGCGGTCATGCGGCTCTCGGGCAACCCCATCCTCAGCGGGGTCGCGTGGGTCTACACCTGGTTCTTCCGGGCCGTGCCCCGGCTGGTCCTCGCCGTCATGTTCGGCAACATGGGGATCCTGTACGCCAAGTACCACGTCGGCGGCGTCCCCTTCGCGGGCCAGCTCGGCGACGCGCTCGGCGTGGACATGGACGCCACGCTGTTCACCGTCGACGCCAACACGATCCTGACCGGGTTCATGGCCGGCCTGCTCGCGCTCGCCCTCTCGGAGGGCGCCTACATGGCCGAGATCGTCCGGGCCGGGATGCTGTCGGTGGACCCCGGGCAGAACGAGGCGGCGGGCGCGCTCGGCATGTCCCGCATGCTGGCGATGCGGCGGATCGTCCTGCCGCAGGCCATGCGGGTGATCGTGCCGCCGACCGGCAACGAGACGATCGCGATGCTCAAGGACACGGCGCTGGTGGCCTTCGTCCCCGTCAACAACGAGCTGTTCTTCCAGCTCAAGTCGGTCGGCGACAAGTCGTTCAACGTCTTTCCGATGCTGGTGGCGGCGTGCATGTGGTACCTGCTCCTGTCCAGCTTCCTGCTGGTCGCGCAGTACTACCTGGAGCGGTACTTCGCCCGCGGCAGCGGGGTCCCCGCGCACAAGCGCGCCGGGCTGCGCGCGCTCGGTTTCGGCAGCGGCGGAGGAGGGGCATGAGCGTGCCGGACGGCGCCGAGGGCCTGATGGTCAAGGCCGAGTCGGTGCACAAGCACTTCGGGCGGCTGGAGGTGCTCAAGGGCATCGACCTGGAGGTCTCGCCCGGCGAGGTGATGTGCGTGCTCGGCCCGTCCGGGTCGGGCAAGTCGACGTTCCTGCGGTGCGTCAACCACCTGGAGAAGATCGACGCCGGACGGCTGTGGGTGAACGGCCACCTCATGGGCTACCGGCAGAAGGGCGACCGGCTCTACGAGCTGCGCGACCGGGAGGTCTCCGAGCAGCGCCGCGAGATCGGCATGGTGTTCCAGCGCTTCAACCTCTTCCCGCACATGACCGCGATGGAGAACGTGTGCGAGGCGCCGGTCCACGTCCGGCGCAAGAGCAAGGCGGAGGCGCGCGAGCGCGGCGCGGCGCTGCTGGAGCGGGTCGGGCTCGCGGACAAGACCGACAGCTACCCCTCGCAGCTCTCGGGCGGCCAGCAGCAGCGGGTCGCGATCGCCCGCGCGCTCGCGATGGAGCCCAAGCTGATGCTGTTCGACGAGCCGACCTCCGCGCTCGACCCCGAGCTGGTCGGCGAGGTCCTGGAGGTCATGAAGCAGCTCGCGCTGGACGGCATGACCATGATCGTCGTGACCCACGAGATCGGGTTCGCGCGGGAGGTCGGCGACACGCTCGTCTTCCTGGACGGCGGTGTCGTGGTGGAGAAGGGCACGCCGGAGGAGGTCATCTCCAACCCGCGGAACCGCCGCACGCAGGACTTCCTCTCCAGGGTCCTCTGACGCGCGCCCGGCGGCCCGTCCTCTTCCCGCTGCGGCGGGGGCGGGCCGTCCGGCGCGGGGACGGCGGGTTAGTGTGCCGTGCATGTTCGCTGTCACCGCCACGCGCATCGACGCAGACGATCCACTGAACGGGCTGACGCTCGGCGAGCGACCGGACCCCGAGGTACCGGACGGCTGGACGACCGTCACGGTGAAGGCCGCCGCCCTCAACCACCACGACCTCTGGTCGCTGCGGGGCGTCGGGCTGCCCGCCGACCGGCTCCCGATGATCCTCGGATGCGACGCGTCCGGGGTGGACGAGGACGGCAACGAGGTCATCGTGCACGCGGTGATCGGCGACCCCGACCGCGGCGGCGGGGACGAGACCCTCGACCCGAAGCGGTCGCTGCTGTCGGAGCGGTACCAGGGGACGCTCGCGGAGAAGGTGGCGGTGCCGCGCCGCAACCTCGTCCGCAAGCCCCCGGAGCTGTCGTTCGAGGAGGCGGCCTGCCTGCCCACGGCGTGGCTCACCGCCTACCGGATGCTGTTCGACAAGGCGGGGGTGGAGCCGGGCGGGTCCGTGCTGGTGCAGGGCGCGGGCGGCGGCGTGGCGAGCGCCGCGATCGCGCTGGCGTCGGCGGCGGGCCTGCGCGTCTACGCGACCAGCCGCAGCGAGGCCAAGCGCGCCCGGGCGCTGGAACTCGGCGCGGACGCGGCGCTGGAGTCCGGCGCGCGGCTGCCCGAGCGCGTGGACGCGGTGATCGAGACCGTCGGCCAGGCGACCTGGTCGCACTCGCTGAAGTCGCTGCGTCCCGGCGGTCGGGTCGTGGTGTCGGGCGCCACCAGCGGCGCGGTGCCGCCCGCCGACCTGAACCGGGTGTTCTTCCTCCAGCTCCAGGTCGTCGGCTCCACGATGGGGACCCGGGGGCAGCTGGAGCGGCTGGCGCACTTCCTGGTCAAGTCGGGCGTCCGCCCGCCGATCGACCGGACGCTGCCGCTCGACCGGGCCCGGGAGGGCTTCGCCGCGATGGCGGAGGGCGACCTCTTCGGCAAGATCGTCTTCACGACCTGACGTCGGGTGGGCCGTGGCCACCGGCACGGCGGCCACGGCCACGGTCATGGCCACGGTCACGGCCCGCGATCCTCACCTGTCGCGGAAGATCTCGGTCCGCAGGCGCTCGCGGGTCTCCTCCAGCAGCCGCTGGCAGGCGGCGAGGTCGGCCTCGTCCAGGCCGGACTTCTTGGCGCCCTTGCGGACGTCCTCGACGAACTTGCGGAGCAGGCGCTCCAGCTTGAGGCGCGCGACGTCCTCGCTGGTGCCGGTCGCCGTCCGCCAGGCGTCCTCCCAGTTCTGCCGCCACTCCTCCTTCCACGCCTGCTTCTGCTCGCGCCAGTACTCCTTCTGCCGCTTCCACTCGTCCTTCTGGCGCTCGGTGGACTCCTTCCAGGCGTCCTTGGACGTGGCCTTGCCCTGGTCGCGCATGTCGCGCGCCGCCTGGGTCAGCTCCTCGCGCAGCGACCGGACCGTCTGCCGGACGTCCTGCTGGACGCCGCGCGCGAACTCCTGCGCCGAGGCGGTGATCTCCTCCTCCAGCTCGGCCAGCTCGTCCATCCGCCGCTCCAGCTCGTCGCGGCCCTTGTCGGTCAGCGAGTACACCTTCTTGCCCTTGACCACCTCGTGGGTGACCAGGCCCTCGGACTCCAGCCGGGCGAGCCGCGGGTAGATCGTGCCGGGGGAGGGCGAGTACACCCCGAGGAAGCGGTCCTGGAGCAGCCGGATCACCTCGTATCCGTGCCGCGGGCTCTCCTCCAGCAGCTTGAGCAGGTACAGCCGCAGGCGACCGTGGCCGAATACGGGGCTCACGTCACTTCTCCATTCGGGGTTCGGCGATCTCCGGCTCGTCATCCTCCCGGCCGAGGAGGGTGACGGGTCCCGACACCGTGTTGACCGTGAGCCGTCCCGCGCCGTCGCCGATGGTGCCGGCGACGCCGCGCATGACGGCCCGCTCCCGTTCGCCGAGTCCGGCGAACGACGTCTCGATGCGCCCGGTGGCCGAGGTCAGCGACACCGCGGCGCCGGTGGACTCCGGGACGCGCAGCGCGACCTCGCCGGAGACCGTGGTGACCTCGACCCGGCTCGCGCCGACGAGGTCCACGTCGGCGGCGATGCGGCCGCTGACCGTGCGGGCGGCGAGCCGCTCGACCGACCCGCCCGCGAGCGACAGGTCACCGGATACGGAGGTGAACGTCACCGTCCCGGCCAGCCCCTGTGCCTCGATCGCGCCGGACACGGTGTTGGCGTCAACCGCTCCGCGCACCCCGTCCAGCGTCACCTCGCCGGAGGCGCTCTTGATCGACGTGCGGGCCGTCACGCCCGTGATCAGCGCCTCCGCCGACACCAGCGTGAGCGACACCGGGCAGTCGCGCGGGACGGTGACGGTGATCGAGGCGTGGCACCGCTGGGTGCGCAGCCAGGACAGCACGCCCTCCAGGAGCCGCTCGTGCGTGATCGTGAGCATTCCCGCCTCGTGTCCGACGACCAGCGGGGGGCCCGCCACCTCGCCGACGATCACCGACGGGCGCTCGTCGGAGGCGAGCACCGACACGCTCCCGGCGATCAGCGTCGTGCGCAGCGCCACCACCCCGTCGAAGTCGAGGGTGGTCGGTTCGTCGATCGTCCAGCGTGACATCGCCGTGGCCCTTCGTCGGACGCCCCTGCCGGTAGACACGATATGTCGCGTTTCGCGGAAGTCAAGATGTATCGTGTTTGCGCCGGGCGGGCGGCGTCGCCGGTCCCGTCCTAATCCTCGTCCTCGTCGTCGAGGCGGGCCAGCCAGGTCGCGAGGCGGTCCACCGGCGTCTCGAACTCGGGGTTGAGGTCGACGAACTCGCGGAACCGCTCGGCGAGCCAGGTCAGGCTGACCTCCTCGGCCCCCCGGCGGTCGGTGAGCTCCTCGATCCCCCGATCGGTGAAGTACATGGTGTGTTCTCTCTCCAGGGCCCTGACTTTCAGGCAGGTTCCAGGGCCTGTCTCCAGAATTTCGCGGTCCCGTATACGCGAAGGCTCCGGCGCGCGCGTGCCGCGCCGGAGCCCCGGTTTCGCTCGCGTGCCTACTTCTCGCCGAACAGCCGGGTCAGCAGGGCCTCCTGCTCGGCCTGGTGCAGCTTCGCCGAGCCGACCGCCGGGGACGAGGACGCCGGACGCGACACCCGCGACAGCCGCAGCCCCTCGATGTGGTGCGGCAGCTTCAGCGCCATGAACGGCCAGGCGCCCATGTTCGCGGGCTCGTCCTGCACCCACACGACCTCGGTGTGCGCCGGGTACTTCGCCAGCTCGGCGCGGATCTCGTCGACCGGCGGCGGGTACAGCCGCTCGACCCGGATCACGGCGGTGTCGTTCGCGCCCGCCGCGTCCCTGGCCTTCACCACGTCGTAGTAGATCTTGCCGGTGGTGAGCAGCACCCGCCGCACGCCCGCGGGCTCGACCGCCGGGCTCTCGTCGGGGATCACCGGCTGGAACGCGCCGCCGGTGATCTGCGCGACCGCCGAGGTGGCCGCCTTCAGCCGCAGCAGGTACTTCGGCGTGAACACGATCAGCGGCTTGTTCCGCCCTGACAGCACCTGCCAGCGCAGGAGATGGAAGTAGTTCGCCGGGGTGGTCGGGTAGACCACGGTCATGTTGTCCTGCGCGCACAGCTGGAGGTAGCGCTCGATCCGCGCGGACGAGTGGTCGGGGCCCTGCCCCTCGTAGCCGTGCGGCAGCAGCAGCACGACGCCGGAGTGCTGGCCCCACTTCTGCTCGCCCGAGGAGATGTACTCGTCCATGATCGACTGGGCGCCGTTGGCGAAGTCGCCGAACTGCGCCTCCCACAGGACCAGCGCGTCGGGACGGGTCATCGAGTAGCCGTACTCGAAGCCCATCGCCGCGTACTCGCTGAGCAGCGAGTCGTGCACGTAGAACTTCGACACGCCCTGCCCGAACTGCTTGAGCGGCGCGTACTCCTCGCCGGTCTTGCGGTCGAACAGCACCGCGTGCCGCTGGCCGAACGTCCCGCGCCGGGAGTCCTGGCCGACGAGCCGCACCGGGTGGCCGTCGATCAGCAGCGAGCCCAGCGCGAGCAGCTCGCCGGTCGCCCAGTCGATCGCGTCGTCCTCGATCATCTGGGCGCGGCGCTGGAGGATCGGCTGGAGGCGCGGGTGGACGTGGAAGCCCTCCGGCAGGCTGACCTGGGACTCGATGATCCGCTTGACGGTCTCCTGCGGGATCGCCGACCCGGCCCGGCCGTGGTCGATCGGGATGCGCTCCTCGACGTCGGGCTTGACGACCGAGCCGGGCTCCAGCGGCTTCTTGACCGCCTCGCGGGTCTCGATGAAGGCCCGCTCCAGCTGCTCCTGGTAGTCGCGCAGCGCCTGCTCGGCCTCCTCGACCGTGATGTCGCCGCGCCCGATCAGCGCCTCGGTGTAGAGCTTGCGCACCGACCGCTTCGCGTCGATCAGGTCGTACATCAGCGGCTGGGTGAACGAGGGGTTGTCGGTCTCGTTGTGGCCCCGCCGCCGGTAGCAGACCATGTCGATGACGACGTCCTTCTTGAACGTCTGCCGGTACTCGAACGCCAGCCGCGCCACCCGCGCGCACGCCTCCGGGTCGTCGCCGTTGACGTGGAAGATCGGCGCCTGGATCATCCGGGCGACGTCGGTGGAGTAGACGCTGGAGCGCGAGTACTCGGGCGCGGTGGTGAAGCCGACCTGGTTGTTGATCACCACGTGCACGGTGCCGCCGGTGCGGTAGCCGCGCAGCTGCGACAGGTTCAGCGTCTCGGCGACCACGCCCTGGCCGGCGAACGCGGCGTCGCCGTGGATCAGGATGGGCAGGACGCTGAACCCGGCCTCGCCGACGTCCAGCAGGTCCTGCTTGGCGCGGACGACGCCCTCCAGCACCGGGTCGACGGTCTCCAGGTGGGACGGGTTCGCGACGAGCTCGGTGTGGATCTTGGAGCCGTCCGCGGCGACGAAGTCGCCGGACGCGCCGAGGTGGTACTTCACATCGCCCGAGCCCTGGGCGCTGCGCGGGTCGAGGTTGCCCTCGAACTCCCCGAAGATCTGCCCATAGGACTTGCCGACGATGTTGGCCAGGACGTTCAGCCGCCCGCGGTGCGCCATGCCGATGACGACCTCGTCGAGGCTGTCGCCCGCCGCCGCGGAGATCACCGAGTCCAGCAGCGGAATGACGGACTCGCCGCCCTCCAGCGAGAACCGCTTCTGCCCGACGAACTTGGTCTGGAGGAACGTCTCGAACGCCTCGGCGCTGTTCAGCCGCCGCAGGACGTGCAGCTGTTCCTCGCGCGAGGGCTTGTCGTGCGGGACCTCGACGCGCTCCTGGATCCAGGCGCGCTCCTCCGGGTCCTGGATGTGCATGTACTCGATGCCGACCGTGCGGCAGTAGGCCATCCGCAGCACGCCGAGGATGTCGCGCAGCTGCATCGTCGGCTTGCCGCCGAACCCGCCGGTCGCGAACTCGCGCTCCAGGTCCCACAGGGTGAGGCCGTGCTTGAGGATGTCGAGGTCGGGGTGGCGGCGCTGCTTGTACTCCAGCGGGTCGGTGTCGGCCATCAGGTGGCCGCGGACCCGGTAGGCGTGGATCAGCTCGTGGACGCGGGCGACCTTGGCGACGTCGTCCTCGTGGGAGGCGGAGATGTCCTTGACCCAGCGCACCGGCTCGTACGGGATGCGCAGCGCCTCGAAGATCTCGTCGTAGAAGCCGTCCTCGCCGAGGAGGAGCTGGTGGATCCGGCGCAGGAAGTCGCCGGACTGCGCGCCCTGGATGATCCGGTGGTCGTAGGTGGAGGTCAGCGTCATGACCTTGCTGATCCCCATGCGCGACAGCGTGTCGCTGGACGCGCCGGCGAACTCGGCCGGGTACTCCATCGCGCCCACGCCGATGATCGTGCCCTGGCCCGGCATCAGCCGCGGGACGGAGTGGACCGTGCCGATCGTCCCGGGGTTGGTCAGGCTGATCGTCGTGCCCTGGAAGTCGTCCAGCGTCAGCTTGTTGCCGCGCGCCTTGCGGACGATCTCCTCGTAGGCGGCCCAGAACTGGCGGAAGTCCAGCGTCTCGGCGGCCTTCACGCTCGGCACCACCAGCTGGCGCTGGCCGTCGGGCTTCTGGAGGTCGATCGCCAGGCCGAAGTTGACGTGCTCGGGCCGGATCAGCACCGGCTTGCCGTCGACCTCGGTGAACGCGGCGTTCATCTCCGGCATCGCCGCGAGCGCCTTGACGATCGCGTACCCGATCAGGTGGGTGAAGGAGACCTTGCCCCCGCGCCCGCGCTTGAGGTGGTTGTTGATGACGATGCGGTTGTCGATCAGCAGCTTCGCCGGGACGGCGCGGACGCTCGTCGCGGTCGGGACGCCGAGGCTGGCCTCCATGTTGACGGCCGTCCGCGCGGCGACGCCGCGCAGCCTGACCTCCTCGGCGCCCGCGGGCACCGGCGGCGGCGCGATCTTGGGCGCGGCCTTGGCGTCCGGCTTGGCGTCGGCCTTGGAGCCGGCCTTGGGCTGGGGCTTCGCCGGCGACGCCGTCGGCGAGGCGGGCTGGGCTGCTACCGGCTGCTTGGGTGTCGGCGGAGCGGCCGCGGTGCCGTTGGCGGCCCGGGCGGCCGCCCCATCGGTGGCCGGGGTGGTCGCGGACGCGGGCCGGGTGTCCGGCTGGTAGTCCGCGAAGAAGTTCCACCAGGCCTCGTCAACCGAGTTCGGATCCTCGAGGTACTTCTGGTACAGCTCGTCGACCAGCCACTCGTTGGCACCGAAGTCTGTGTTCTTGGGGTCGGCACTAGTTTGCGACGACTCTGTCGACACGGCGGAGATCGCCCTCTTCCGCAGCTCGCAGGTGAGTTATAAGACCCAATAAGGCTACTCGCACTTGCACCTCGCGGTGTCCACCCGGGGGGAGCCCCACCCCCGTGGCCGTTCACCGGGGGCCGCGCGGTGAACGGACGGACGTGCGAGATGGGGGGCGCCCCCGGCGTCGGTGGGCGCGCCTCAGTGGGTGTGCGGCGCGACGGTCGGGCCCTCGCTGGCCTGGATCAGGACGAAGCCCTGGCCCTGGTAGGCGAGCTGCATCGCCTCACCGCTGCCGCGCCCGATCAGCGCGGCCGCCTTGAAGGTGCGGTTCACGCCGACCTGGAGGCTGGTGCTCCACGCCACGGCGGACTGGCCGTCGGCGAAGGTCGGGGCGCGGCCGCAGTCCAGCATGACGGGCGTGCCGTGGGTGGTGAGCGCCACCCAGCCGGTGCCCTGGAGGGTGGTGTTGAACAGGCCGCCGGCGGCGATGCCCGCGCCCTGGACGCGCTGGATGTCGGACTGGAGGTGGGAGTCGTAGGCGAGGATGTTCTTGCCGTTGACCGTGATCCCCTCGTTCTCCAGGTAGAACAGGTGGATGTCGTCGGCGTCGTTGGCGACGAACAGCAGGCCCTGGCCCTTGACGCGCATCAGCGGCACGCCCTCGCCGGTCAGCGCCTTCTTCATGAACTTGCCGATGCCGCCGGCGCCCTCGTAGTCGAACTCCATCTGGCCCTGGAAGGCGACCATGGAGCCCTGCCGGGCGAGGACGTCGCCGTTCAGGTGCACCCGGAGCATCTTGGAGTTCTGGAGTGCGAAGTGGCCGGGCAACTGCTGGCCCTGGTCGATGTTGCCGAAGAACTGGCTGCGCATGGTCGGGTGGCCTCTCGGTTCCTGTCGTGGGGATCTTTCTGGAGATCCGTCAGCATAACGACGGGATGCGCCAGGTCATGAACTTTCCCGGCAGGTGGCGCCCCCGACGTCGGCGGACGCTCGTCCCGACCGGGGAGCGGCCTGACCGAGGGGAGTCAGGCGGACGCGAGCCGTTCGCGGCCGTGCGGCGCCGTCCAGTCGAGGAGGGGGCCCTTGGGCACGATGCGGGTCGGGTTGATTGTGGGGTGCGTCACGTAGTAGTGGCGCTTGATGTGGTCGAAGACCGTCGTCTCGCCGAACGCGGGGATCGAGTACAGGTCGCGGGCGTAGCCCCACAGGTTCGGGTAGTCGGCGACGCGGCGCAGGTTGCACTTGAAGTGCGAGTAGTAGACGGCGTCGAAGCGGGCGAGCGTCGGGTAGAGGCGGACGTCGGCCTCGGTGACGGCGTCCCCGAACAGGTACCGGCGGCCCGACAGCCGCTCCTCCAGCACGTCGAGGGTGGCGAACAGCGCGTCGAACGCCTCCTCGTAGGCGTCCTGCGCGGTGGCGAACCCGGCCCGGTAGACGCCGTTGTTGACGGTCCGGTAGACGAGGTCGTTCAGCTCGTCGATCTCCGGGCGCAGCTCCACCGGGTACAGGTCGGGCGCGCCGGGGCGGTGGAGGGCGGTGAACTCGGTCTCCAGCATGGTGGTGATGTTGGGGAAGTCGTTGGTGACGAGACGGCCCGTCTCGGTGTCCCAGACGCAGGGCACCGTGTACCGGCCCTTGAACCCCGGGTCGGACGCCAGGTACAGCTCGGACAGGAACACCGTCCCGGTGACGGGGTCGTGGTCGGGGAACCGCCAGCCCCGCTCGTCGCGGATCGGGTCGACCACGCCGACGCCGATGGCGTCCTCCAGGCCGAGCAGGCGCCGGACGATCAGCGTCCGGTGCGCCCACGGGCAGGCGTAGGAGACGAACAGCCGGTAGCGGCCGGGTTCGGCCCGGTACCCGCTCTCGCCGCCGGCCGTGATCATTTCGGTGAAGCGGTTGCGCTGCCGGACGAACCGTCCGCCCTCGACCTCCTGCGCGGTCATGGCGGCTCCTCCCCAGGTCGACGTCATGGCCCCGGACAGTCGTCCCCGCGGGGGATCCGCGCCCGGGAACCCCACGGCTACGATAACCGTCTGTAGCTTTGTCGAACTAGGCCGAACCGGCCGCGCCGGTCGCGGGGCGGCTGGGACCAGCAGGTGGCAGGGGACGCATGCTCGAGAACTTCAACGCTCTGGCGGACGGGCTTCCCCCGTGGCTGGTGCTCCTGCTCATCGCGGGCCTGGTGTTCGCCGAGGCGGCCCTGTTCTTCGGATTCGTCTTCCCCGGCGAGACCGCGATCGTGGTGGGCGGTGTGTTCGCCAGCCAGGACAAGCTCTCGCTGCCGGTGCTGCTGGTCGTCGCGGTGGTCGCCGCCGTCGCGGGCGACTCGGTCGGCTACGAGATCGGCCGCAAGTTCGGGCCGCGGCTGCTCCAGACCAGGGCGATGAGCAAGCACAGCGCCAAGGTCGCCAAGGCGCAGGACCTGATCCGCCGCCGGGGCGCGTTCGCGGTGTTCATCGGCCGCTTCACGGCGCTGCTGCGGGCGCTGATGCCCGCGTTGGTGGGCAGCTCGCGGCTGCCGTATCCGAAGTTCCTGCTGTTCAACTTCATCGGCGGCGTGACCTGGGTGCTGACGTTCACGCTCGGCGGCTACTTCGCGGGCGAGGCGTTCGACCACGCCGCCAAGCTCGCCGGGCGCGGCCTGGCGATCGGGCTCGCGGTCGCCGCCGTCGCCGCGATCGTGGTGTGGAGCGTCCGCAAGCACCGCCGGGAGGCCCGCGAGGAGGCCGAGGCGGAGGCGGACGCGCCGGAGCAGGCGCTGGAGCAGACCCGCCCCTAGACCCTCGCGGGTCCTTCGCGGGTCCTTCGTGGGTCAGAAGCCCTCTTGGCGGTCGAGGCGCATACGGCCGCCGATGTGCGGTAAGTCCAGGAAGGTGCGGATGCCGGGCGGGGCCGCGCACACCACCGGGATCGCGTTGAGCGCGTGGCACGCGGCCGCCGACAGCGGGTCGGTGATCCAGTCGTCGCCGGTCGTCAGCGTGACCGACGGCATGCCGTGCACACGCACCGCGTAGCCGGGCGGCCCCCACAGCGGCAGCCGCGCGGCGTCCGCCTTGTGGATCGCCTCGATCGTCAGGACGGGACGTCCCGCCGCGATGCCGTTGAACGTCCAGCGGGCCGCCGCGACCGTGCCGCGCGGGATCAGCCCGGACGCGATGCGCAGGTCGGCGCCCGCGACGCGGTGGTCGACGTCCACGTCGACCTCGTCCAGGTCGATGTGCAGCCCGGCCGCCATCAGGTGCAGGCTCTCGGAGTACAGCGACCGCATCGCGGTCCGGGCGGGCCGGAGCGCGCGCAGGTAGGTCTCCTCGTCCTTCCCGAACCCGATCATGCGGTGGACCATCGGCCAGGACGGGTGCCGGGCGAGGTCGTTGCACTCGCGCGCGTACACGTGCGAGATCCCGCACGACATCCGCGACAGCATCAGCGGCAGGACGTCCGCCATGAAGCCCCGGTTGATCCCGCAGCCGTGCAGCGACGTGCGGCCGCGCTTGCACGCCTGCTCCAGCTCGTTCACCAGGAACGGGCCGTGCGCCGCAGGGTAGACGAGCCCGTTCATCGAAATGACGTTCTTGCCGGACGACAGCAGCGCGCAGACCGTGTCGAGGTCGGCGTAGGGGTCGCCGGTGGGGCCCGGCGCGTAGACGACGCAGTCGGCGTCCAGGTCGAGGATGTCGGTCAGCTCGCGGGTCGCGGTGATCCCGGTGGTCGGGCGCCCGGCGAGCACGCCCGCGTCCACGCCCTCCTTGGCGGGGCTGTGCACCCAGACCCCGGCCAGCTCCAGGCGGCGATGGTCCAGGACACCCCGCAGCACCCGGGCTCCGAGTGCTCCGGTCGCCCACTGCACCACGCGGAGCGGGCGGGGACTGGCGTCGGCGGAACTCATCGAGGCGTGACCTCCGGTGCTCCGTCGCGGCGGCGGGATACCGCGATGGGTGTGGAGACTACGCGGAAAGGACGGCGAAATGCGGTAATCGTCGCAACTTTCTAGGAAGCCGCAGCGTGCGCGGGGCGCACCCGCCGCACGTGCACGGGATGCGAGACCGAGCGGGATTCGGTTAGCTGGTGCCACCGGGTGGGCCCGTGTCCGGGGTGCGGCCGATGCGGTGGTGAGAGCCCGTGAGCAAAGACAGCGACTGAGGAGACTGGGATGGCGGAACTGCGCTTCGACGGCCGGGTCGCGGTCGTGACGGGGGCGGGGCACGGCCTCGGCCGGCGGCACGCGCTGGAGCTCGCCGCGCGCGGCGCCCGGGTGGTCGTCAACGACCTCGGCGGCGACCGGTCCGGCGTCGGCGCGTCCGCCGGGCCCGCGCGGGAGGTCGTGGACGAGATCGCCGCGGCCGGCGGCGAGGCCGTCGCCGACGCGGGCGACGTCGCGACGGTCGAGGGCGCGCGGGCGATCGTCCAGACGGCGCTGGAGGCGTTCGGCCGGATCGACATCGTCGTCAACAACGCGGGCATCCTGCGCGACCGCTCGTTCAAGAACATGACGCCGGAGGAGTTCGACGCGGTCATCGCCGTCCACCTGCGCGGATCGTTCCTGGTCACCAGCGCCGCGTGGCCGCACCTGCGCGAGCGGGGCTACGGCCGCGTCGTCAACACCTCGTCCCCGGCGGGCCTGTTCGGCAACTTCGGCCAGGCCAACTACGCGGCGGCCAAGATGGGCCTCGTCGGGCTCACCAGGACGCTCGCGCAGGAGGGCGCCAAGTACGGCATCGGGGTCAACGCGATCGCGCCGCTCGCCTGGACGCGGATGACCGAGGACCTGCTGCCCGCCGAGTTCGCGGACCGGCTCGGCCCCGACCAGGTCGCGCCGCTGGTCGCCTACCTCGTCCACGAGGACAACGCGGCGACCGGCGAGGTCTACACGGTCGGCGGCGGCCGGGTCGCGAAGGTCTTCGTGGCGGAGGGGCCGGGATACGTCCAGGCGGGCACGCTGTCGGCCGAGGACGTCCGCGACAACTGGGCCGCGATCAACGCCGCCGAGCCGATCACCGTGCCCCGGAACATGGGCGAGCAGATGGCGCCCCTAATCCAGCAGGTTTCTGGCTGAGAAGGGCCTCGTGACCGGCCGGACCGGCGGGACGGGGGCGGACCAGTTCCCACCGCCGTCCCGCGCGGCCGGGCTTCGACGTGGCCCCACCGGGAAGATCGCGAAGCGATTCCGTGCCCGCCAAGGCACGGTCACCGCCCGAGCCGCCAGGCGAGGGCGGTGGGCCGGGATTTCATGAACACAGTCAGCCGGCCAGCGCGGTCGCCAGCGCCTCGACGTAGCGGAGGGCGGCGAGGCGGGCCAGCGCCGGGTGGGCGCCGAGGGGGCCGGAGTGGGCGGCGCCGATGGCGGCGGCCGCGGGCGCGACGTACTCCCACTCTGGTTCGAGGCCGATGAGGTGGGGCGCGAGGGCCACCGAGGCGGCGCCGGACGCGCGGAGCTGGTCGGCGGCGCCCCGGACGGCGGCCTCGTCGCCGAGGGAGGCGGTGAAGACCGGCGCGGCGAGCCGGGAGGCCAGCAGGACGCTGGTGACCTCGGCCTGCCGGACGGCGTAGGCGTCGCCCGGGGTGGCGACGACGAAGCCGGACGCGCCGGTCACCATCGTCATCATCCTGATCCGGTCGGCGCGGGCGAGGCCGGCGTCGGCGAGGCGGTCGTGCAGCGCCTCGGCGATGAGCGGGTGCGGGCCGAGCGGCTCGGCCGCGACCATGGGCACGGGCGCGGCGGCGACGGCGGCGCGGACGGCCGACTCCAGCGCCGGGTCGGGCCCGGTGGACATGGGGACGACGACGGCGGCGGGCTCGTCGGGCTCGCCCTGGGTCAGTCCGGCGAGGACGGCGGGCAGGCCCGCCTCGTCGCCTTCGACGTAACCGACGTGCGCGGGCTGGCCGGTGTGCTCGATCTCGACGAGCCGGGCGAGCTCCGCGGCGATCTCGGTACCGGCCCGCCGGGCGGCGCCGGGGACGGCGAGGACGAGTGTGGGGGATCCGGGGGGCAGCAGGAAGGACTCGTCGCCGCGATGTCGCCCGCCGCGCGGTGTGCGGCGGCGTCGCGACGGGAGTGCCTCGGATGCCTGGCTTTCGGGACTCACGGCGGGAATCGTAACGCCCCCGGGCCCGGGAGTCGGCCTTCCGCCCTGGCCGGACCTGCTTCGCGGCGCGTCCGGCGCACCGCCGTTCCCGCCCCTGTCACTGCCTGTATAGATCGTCGATCTCCTTCCCGTGTCGTCGCGCCCGCGTCGCCGGACGGCTGTGCCCGTGGCTGTTCTGTCGGCGCCGTTCCGCCGGCGCCGTCGAATGTTGAGCGAAGCAGCAGAGTATGTCGCATTCCGCTCCCCGGCACAGGGGGAAATGAACTATCTTGTTCGGATTTGCCGTTATCTCATTCGAACAGTGTCTTCGAACGGCGTCCCCACGGGCTGGCGTGGCTCCTCGCCGGTGGTACGGCGTTCGCCGCATGAACGCTCAATAGCGGCAACTCGCACGAATGTGACGAAGGGGTTGCGGTGCCGACAAGGGGCGCCTTTATGATCGCAGCACCCCGCGAGCCGGCCCGAGGGACCGCCAGGGGAGGGCACCCGGCTTCGGGGGGCTCGGGGGCGATCCGGCCTCGGGGAGGACGTCCGGCGAACGGGGATGAGGGAACGCGATGACGCACAACACCGTGTCCGGTGAGCTCAACTGGCTGCTCAACGACTTCGCCGACCGCGTCACGACCGTCCGGCAGGCGGTGATCCTGTCCCGGGACGGGCTGGCGGTCGCCGCGTCCAGCGAGCTCGGCCGCGAGGACGCCGAGCACCTGTCCGCGCTGGCCTCCGGCGTGCAGAGCCTCGCGCGGGGCGCCGGGCGGCACTTCGCGGGCGGCAACGTCCGCCAGACGATCATCGAGATGGACGCGCTGCTGCTGTTCGTGACCGCCGCGGGCGACGGCACCTGCCTCGCCGTGCTCGCCGAGGCCGAGGCCGACGCGGGCCTGGTCGCCTACGAGATGGCGGTGCTGGTCAAGCGGGTCGGCCAGCACCTTCAGGCCAACCCGCGGTTCGGCACCGCCGACCGCTACTGACCGGGCGCGCCCGCGCGCCGCAAGGAGGTGCCCATGGTCTCCACGGTCGCGGTGGAGCCCGAGCGACCCGAAGGGCCGGTCAGCACGAAGATCCTCATCGCCGGCGGGTTCGGCGTGGGGAAGACGACGATGGTGGGCTCGGTCAGCGAGATCAGGCCGCTGCACACCGAGGAGCCGCTGACCGAGCGCGGCGTGCTCGTGGACGACACCACCGGCGTCGGCGCCAAGACGACCACGACCGTCGCGATGGACTTCGGCCGGATCACGCTGTCGGAGCGGCTGCTGCTCTACCTGTTCGGCACGCCGGGCCAGGACCGGTTCTGGTTCATGTGGGACGAGCTGGCGACCGGCGCGATCGGCGCCGTCGTGCTCGCCGACACCCGGCGGCTGCCCGCGTGCTTCCCCGCCGTCGACTACTTCGAGCGGCGGTCGCTGCCGTTCGTCGTCGCGGTCAACTGCTTCGACGGCGCGGAGCGGCACCGCCCCGAGGACGTCGCGGACGCGCTGGACCTCGACCCCGGCGTCCCGGTGGTGCTGTGCGACGTCCGCCGCCGCGAGTCGTCGAAGAGGGTGCTCATCGCCCTGATGGAACACGTCCTGGCCTGCGCGGAGTCCAGGCAGGCGAGCAGGGAGGCGGCCGGGGAGGCCGGTGGGGAGGAGGCGGGCGGGGCGTCC
Organism: Actinomadura terrae; assembly: GCF_022751215.1. GTDB lineage: Bacteria > Actinomycetota > Actinomycetes > Streptosporangiales > Streptosporangiaceae > Spirillospora > Spirillospora terrae. The sequence continues at coordinate 828,820 of NZ_JAICDG010000001.1, forward strand.
GGGGCAGGGCCTGCGCCCGCGGGCTGACGATCATCCGTGCGGTCCCCGTGAACCTTTGACGTAGTAGGCTCCGGCAGACCCCCGTACACCCCGCATCGGGAGGTTTCACAGTATGTCCCACTCATCGGCACCACCGAAGGCCGTCCACGTGAGCGCCGTTCAGGTGTGCGCCGACCGTGTGAGCGCCGACCGTGTGAGCGGGGGCCGCGCGCCGTGAGGGCGCTCCGCTTCTCCTCCATCCGGTCGAGGATCACGCTGCTGGTCCTCGTGCCGCTACTCGCGCTCGCCTCGCTGTGGGTGTTCGTCACGAGCATCACCTACGGGGACGCGCGGCAGCTCCTCCAGGCGCGGGAGTTCCAGAACAAGTCGGTGCTGCCCACGCAGCGGCTCGTCGACGCGTTGCAGAAGGAGCGGCGGCTGTCGCTGGCCGAGCTCGGCGGCGCGCGGACGTCCGACCGGAGCCAGATGCGCACGCAGCGGCAGGCGACGGACGAGGCGCGGGAAGAGGTGCGGCGGGGGAGCAGGGACGGGAGCATGCGCGGGGCGATCCAGCCCGAGATCGTCCGGCGGATCGACGCGTTCGTCGCGCGGATGGGCTCGCTGGAGGCGACCCGCCGCGCGGTGGACGAGCGGGTCGTCGGCCGCGACCGGGCGCTGCGCGAGTACTCCGACCTCATCGACGCGGGCTTCGGCGTGTACAACGCCACGACGCCGGGCAACGGCGCCATCACCGCCGACGCGCGGACGCTGACCTCGATCGGCCGCGCCCGCGAGTTCCTCGCGCGTGAGGACGCGCTGCTCACCGGCGCGCTCGCGGCCGGGAACCTCACGCCCGCCGAGCGCGGGGAGTTCGCGCAGCTCGTCGGCGCGCAGCGGATGCTCTACGCCGACACGGCGCCGAACCTCCCGGCCGGCGGCCGCGCCCGCTACGAGGCGATCGCGACGTCGCCGATGGCCGTCCGGCTGCGGACGCTTGAGGACCAGGTCATCCGCGGCGACGAACCGGCCCCGGCGAAGACGCGCGGAAACCGCGCGAACGGGCAGGGCGGACAGGGCGGACAGAGCGGGCAGGGCGCCGCGCGCGGCGCGGAGCGGGCGCAGCCGGTCGACGCGTCCGTCTGGCGGTCGGTCGCCGACACCGTCAACGGCCGCCTCTACGACTTCGAGAACACGGCGCTGGACGACGTCATCGACCACGCCCACGGCATCGCGGTCGGCCTCCTGCTGCGGCTGGCGCTCGCCGGGGGCCTCGGCCTGCTCGCGGTGGTGCTGTCCACCTATATCGCGGTGCGCGTCGCGCGCCGGCTGCTGCGCGAGTGCCGGACGCTCGCGGGCGGCGTCGTCGACTTCACCCGGCAGCGGCTGCCGCTGATCGCCGCGCAGGTGCGCGCCGGGAAGGCCGCCGAGGCCGAGCCGCAACCCGAGGTCGAGTACCGGATCAGCGAGATCCGGCAGATCGCCGACTCCTTCGACCGCGCCCGCGAGGCCGTGCTGCGCGCCGCCGCCGGCGAGGTCGCCGCGCGGCGCGGGATCAGCGAGGTCTTCGTCAACCTCGCCCGCCGCAACCAGGCGCTGCTGCACCGCCAGCTCAGCCTGCTCGACACGATGGAGCGGCGCACCGAGGACCCGGCCGAGCTGTCGGACCTGTTCCGGCTCGACCACCTCGCGACCCGCATGCGGCGGCACGCCGAGGGCCTGGTGATCCTCGCGGGCAAGACCGCCGGGCGCGGCTGGCGGCGTCCCGTCCCGCTGGTGGACGTGGTGCGCGGCGCCGTCGCCGAGGTCGAGGACTACCCGCGCGTCCGCGTCCAGCCGCTGCCCCGGGTCGCGCTGCTCGGCTCCGCGGTCGCCGACGCCATCCACCTGCTCGCCGAGGTCGTGGAGAACGCCACGACGTTCTCGCCGCCGCAGTCGCCGGTGCGGGTCAGCGGGCACCCCGTCGCGAGCGGCTTCGCGATCGAGGTCGAGGACCGCGGGCTCGGGATGACCGACGAGGCGCTGCGCGCCGCGAACGCGCGGCTGGCCGAGCCGCCGGAGTTCGACCCGTCCGACAGCGCGCAGCTCGGGCTGTTCGTCGTCGGACGGCTCGCCGAGCGGCACGACATCCAGGTCACGCTGCGCCAGTCGCCCTACGGCGGCACCACCGCGATCGTGCTGTTCCCCGGCTCGCTCATCGTCGAGGCTGCCCAGCCCGAGGTCGGGCGCCGCGCCACCGGCCCGATCGAGGCCGTGTCCCAGGCGGCTCCGGCGCTGTCGGCGTCCGCGCGTCCGCGGACCGACCAGAGCGGCGTCGTGCGCCTCGTGGCCGACTCCGGCTCCGCCGCTTCCGCGCCCGCTCCAGGTCCCGCGCCCGTCGCGCCGGTGCCGCCCGCGCGTCCCAAGCCTGAGCCTGCGGCGGACGAGCCGCCCGCGGCGCCTCCCAAGGAGGGCGAGCTGCCCAAGCGGCGGCGGCAGTCGCACCTCGCGCCGCAGCTCAAGCAGCGGGTGGACGAGCATCTCGCCGAGCGGGACCGGCGGCCCGAACCGACGATGCCGCTGTCCGCCCCCGTACCGGCGGACGCGGAGCCGCAGCCGGCGGGCACAGGATCAGGAGGCGGGGCCGCCGCACCGGACGAGCCGGAGGCGGGCGACGCCCGCTCGCCTGAGGCGCTGCGCTCGATGATGTCCGCCATGCAGGACGGGTGGCGGCGCGGCAGGCACGAGGCCGCCGAGACCGGGCCGAACCAAGGCGACCAGGAGGACGACACCCGATGACAGATGCCCAGCACTCCGGCACGGAGGTCCAGGGCGGAGGCGGCGGCGAGCTGAACTGGCTGCTCGACAGCCTCGTCCAGCGGGTCACGCCGGTGCGGAACGCGGTGGTGCTGTCGAGTGACGGCCTGCGCATCGCCGCCTCGCGCGGTCTGGAGCGCGAGGAGTCCGACCATCTGGCGGCGGTCGCCGCGAGCTTCCAGAGCCTCGCGCGCAGCGCCGGGGAGTCGTTCGGCGGCGGGCCGGTCCGGCAGACGATCGTCGAGATGGAGTCGTCGTTCCTGTTCGTCACCGCCGCCGGGCAGGGCGCGTGCCTCGCCGTCCTCGCCGCCGGGGACGCCGACCTCGGGATCATCGCCTACGAGATGGCGATGCTGGTCACCCGGGTCGGGCAGCACCTGTCGGCGAACCCGCGCACCGCCGCGTCCGAGCCGGGCGGCGTGTGAGGTGGACGGCGGACACTCTCCCGGGCCGCCCGCGCCCGGGAACGACGAGACGGAACCCGGCGAGACCGGTGCCGTGGAACCCGGTGCCGTAGAACCCGGTGCTGTGGGTCCCGGTGCGGCGGGGCATGGCGCCAGGCACGGCGCGGCGGGGACGGCGTGGTTCGACGACGCGGCCGGTCCCGTCGTGCGCCCCTACGCGCTCACGGGCGGGCGGACGCACTACGACGGCGTCGAGTTCGACCTCGTCTCGCTGGTCACCAGCGTCGTCCCGGCGGAGCCCGCCGACGACCCGTCCGCGGCGCCCGGGCCCCCGTGGGCGCGGGAGCCGGAACATGAATTGATCTTGGAGCTTTGCCGCACACCGTTGTCGGTGGCCGAGATAGCGTCGGATCTGGAACTCCCCCTCGGGGTGGTCCGCGTCCTGCTCGGCGACCTTCTCGATCACTCGCTGATCCAGGTCCGTCCCCCCGCGCCGGTGGCGCAGTTCCCCAGCGAGCGCGTACTCAAGGAAGTGATCGATGGAATCCGTGCGCTCTGACGCGGCCGCCGCACCCGGCGAGTCCGCGCTGACCGTCAAGATCCTTGTGGCCGGCGGCTTCGGCGTCGGCAAGACCACTCTGGTGAGCGCGGTGAGCGAGATCCGCCCGCTGCAAACCGAGGAGGCCCTCACCGAGAAGAGCGTCGGAATCGACGACACGTCGGCGGTCGCGAACAAGACGACCACGACCGTGGCGATGGACTTCGGCCGGATCACGCTGCCGAACGGCCTCGTGCTGTTCGTGTTCGGCACGCCCGGCCAGGACCGTTTCTGGTTCATGTGGGACGAGCTCGCCAAGGGCGCGCTCGGCGCGGTCGTGCTGGTCGACACGCGGCGGCTGGCCGACTGCTTCGCCTCGGTCGACTACTTCGAGCGGCGCGGCGTCCCGTTCATCATCGGCGTCAACCGGTTCGACGGCGCGGGACGGCACACGCCCGACCAGGTCCGCGACGCGCTCGACCTGCCCGCGGACGTGCCGGTGATCGACTGCGACGTCCGGGACCGCGAGGACGCCAAGCAGGTGCTGATCACGCTCGTCGAGCACATCATGCGCACGATGAGCGGCCGCCAGTCGGTCACCTACTAGCCGGCCGCCGAGCCGTCCCCCGCCGGGTCCGGCGGGGGACGGAAGTCGGCGAAGTCGAAGCCGGGGGAGACCACGCAGCTGACGAGGACCTCCCGCCCGCCGGCGGGACGCGCGGCCTGCCACACCCCGCCGCGGATGATCGCCTGCGGGATCTCGCCCGCCGCGAGGTCCGGACCGAGCATGACGGTCTCCGGCGCGTCGCCGGGCGCCTCGCCGTCGCCGCCGAGCAGCAGCGCCAGCGGCCCGCCCGAGTGCCACAGCCACACCTCGTCTGAGCGGACGGCGTGCCACATCGACTCCTCGCCGGGCGGCAGCAGGAAGTAGATGCCGGTGGCGGTGTGCCGCTCGCCGGGGTAGCCGTCCGGGGTGAGGCGGGCCTCGGTCCGCCACGTCTCCCGGTACCAGCCGCCCTCGGGATGCGGCAGCAGGTCCAGCGCCTCGGCGGTGGCGGGACGCCTCAGGAACGCCACGTGCCGGCCGTCGGGCCCGCGCCGCGCGTACCGGACGTCGCTCACGGCCGTGGCCGCCAGGTCGATCTCGTCGGGCGGCGGGGACAGCCCGGGGTCCAGGGTCACCGCGACGACCTGGCCCGAGGCGAACGCGTCGTCGGCGATCGCGAGGGCGTCAGGCCCGTCCTCGGATGCCCAGACGGCACCGGCGTCCGCCAGCACGAACCGGGCCCCGGGCCGGGTCTTCCACGCTTCCAGCGTCGTGATCAGCAGCACGCCCCCGAGCCTAGGACATGTTGCCCGGCGACCTCAGCCGTCGCGCGGGCGCGTAGCTGAGCGGTGGGGCCGACGCCGGAGGCGAGGTCCCACCGGGAAGATCGCGAAGCGATTCCGCGCCCGCACAGGATCGGTCGGCGTGCGAGCCGCCAGGCGAGCACGCTGGGCCGAGATTGAAGGAAACACAGTCGCGCTGGCAGGATGGCGGGGTCATGTGGCCGAGTGATGGGGGCGAGATGCGCCAGGTCTTCGAGAACTCCACGTTCCCTGCCAGGACGAGAGCCTTCCTGGACTTCACCGGCCATGACCGACTCCACCCGTTCCACCCTGAATCTCGGCATCCTCGCGCATGTTGACGCGGGCAAGACCAGCCTGACCGAGCGGCTGCTGTTCGACACCGGCGCGATCGCGCGCCTCGGCAGCGTCGACAGCGGCGACACCCAGACCGACCGCGGCGAGCTGGAGCGCAGCCGCGGCATCACGATCCGCTCCGCCGTCGCGTCGTTCCGGCTGGGCGCGCTGCGGGTCAACCTGATCGACACACCGGGCCACGCCGACTTCATCGCCGAGGTCGAGCGCGCCCTCGGCGTCCTGGACGGCGCCGTGCTGGTGCTGTCGGCCGTGGAGGGCGTGCAGGCGCAGACCCGCGTGCTGATGCGGACGCTGCGCGAGCTGTCGCTGCCGACCCTCGTCCTCGTCAACAAGATCGACCGGATGGGCGCGCGGCGGGACGGGACGCTCGCGGCGATCCGGGACAGGCTGCCGGGGCGCGCCGTCCCGCTGAACGACGTGCTCGACGTGGGCACGCCCGCCGCCCGCACGGTGCCGCGCGGGCCCGATCCCGAGATCCTGGCCGAGGCCGACGAGGGCCTCCTCGAAGCGCTCGTGGACGGGCGCGACCCCGAGCCCGGCGCGGTGCGGGCGGCGCTGCGCGCGCAGACGGCCGCCGGGATCGTCCAGCCGCTGTACTTCGGGTCCGCGATGACCGGCGCGGGCATCGCCGACCTGCTGGAGGGGATCGCGGCCCTCCTACCGCCCGCCCCCGCCGACGGCCGGGGGGAGGCGCGCGGGTCGGTGTTCGCGGTCGAGCGCGGGCCCTCCGGGGAGAAGGTGGCCTACCTGCGGCTGTTCTCGGGGGAGCTGCGGCCGCGGCAGCGGGTCGCCTTCCAGGGGCGGGACGGCGCGCACAGCGGCCAGCTCACGAGCCTCGACGTCATCGGCGCCGCCGAGCCGGGCGGCGGCCTCACTGCGGGCGGCATCGCCCGGATTCGCGGCCTGCCCCGGGTGCGGGTCGGCGATCACGTGGGCGAGCCGGAGCGCGCCGTGCCCGCGTTCCCGCCGCCGACCCTGGAGACGGTCGTCTCGGCGCGGCGGCCCGCGGAGTCGGCGCGGCTGCGCGCGGCGCTGCTCGCGCTCGCCGACGAGGACCCGCTGATCCGGGCGCGGCCGATGCCGGGCCGCGCGACGTCCGTGCTGCTGTACGGGGAGGTGCAGAAGGAGATCATCGGTGCTCGGCTGCTCGCCGACGCCGGGGTCGAGGCGGTCTTCGAGGAGAGCCGCACCGTCTACGCCGAGCGCCCGGTGGGCGTCGGCGAGGCCGAGGAGGACATGAACTGGCGGCGCCGCACCCCCGACTTCTGGGCCACGGTCGGGCTCCGCGTCGAGCCGGGGCAGGGCGTCACGTTCCGCCGCGAGGTCGAGTTGGGCGCGCTGCCGCACGCGCTCGACCGGGCGATCGAGGAGACCGTCCGCCGGACCCTCGACCAGGGCCTGCACGGCTGGCCGGTGACCGACTGCGCCGTCGTGCTGACCCGGTCGGGCTACGCGGCGCCGGTCAGCACCGCCGCCGACTTCCGCGGCCTCACGCCGCTGGTGCTGATGCGGGCGCTGGAGGGCGCCGGGACGCGCGTGTACGAGCCGGTCCACGCGTTCGAGGCGGAGATCCCGGCGGACGCGCTGAGCCCCGTCCTCGCCCGGCTCGGGGCCCTCGGCGCGGACGCGCTGGAGCCCGAGCCGTCCGCCGACGGGGGGTGGACGGTGCGCGGCGACATCCCCGCGTCCCGGATCCGCGACGCCGAGCGGTCGCTGCCCTCGCTGACCCGGGGCGAGGGGACGTGGTGGTCCAGGCCGTCCGGCGACAGGCCGGTCACCGGCCGCCCGCCCGCGCGCCACCGCACCGACGGCAACCCCCTCGACCGCGACGCCTATCTGCGCCACCTGGCCCGCTGAACCCGCGACCAGGGCGGGGTCTCGAAGGGGCGTCAGCCGTCGCGCGGCGCGTAGCCGGGAAGATCGCGAAGCGATGCCGCGTCCGCACAAGGTCGGTCAGCGTGCGAGCCGCCAGGCGAGCACGCTGACCGAGATCGCGAAGAACACGGTCAGTCCATCTCGGAGAGGCGGGCGGGGTCGAAGGAGATCGTGAAGGGGCGCTCCAGCGTCAGCGTCTCCCCGGCGCGGGCCCTGCCGGCGACCTGGTAGCCGCCGTCCCCGAGGTCCAGCATCGTGACGGTGGGGCGGGGCTCCAGGTCGACGATCCAGTAGTGCGGGATGCCGGTGGCGGCGTACTCCTCGACCTTGCGGACGCGGTCGATCTGCTCGTTCACCGTGCGGGGCGTGACGACCTCGGCGACGAGGATCAGGTCGGGGCCGTAGTAGGTGCGGGTGCGGCGCTCCAGGGCGGCGCGCGCGACGTCGCGGCTGACGGCGAACACGTCGGGCTTGCGGACACCGGCGGGGGTCGTCACGTCCTGCGGGGCGCCCGCGACGTGGACGTCGGCGTCGGCCTGCCGCGCGGCCTCCTTGAGGACGCTCCGCAGCTGCTGCGCGGCGTGGTCGTGCCAGACGTCGCCCGGCAGCTCGTGCAGCCAGCCGTCGGCGAGCTCGTAGCGGCGGCCCTCCTCGGGCAGCGCGTCCAGGTCGTAGAGCGTGTACGGGCCGTACGTCGCGCCCATGGACCTTGTCCCCCCGTCCTCCGAGCCGTATACGGGCCGCTCTCGAATCTAGTGGACGGACGTCCGGCGGTCCGGAACCAAGATCGCGCGTCGGCCGGATTCGGGCGAATCTCTCGAAAACCGAGTGACGGCGAGTTACGATACATCGCGAGTCCCGTCGCCGTCCGGAGGCGGGCCGCGTCGACGTCGCCGGGAAGCCGTGAAGGAGAGATGTGATGAGCGCCGAGCAGCCGAACGCCGGAGCCGCCCTGCGCGCCTCGGACGGCGACCGCGACCGGACCCTCGTGCGGCTGCACACCGCCTACGCCGAGGGTCGCCTGACCGACACCGAGCTTGACGAGCGCATCGACCTCGCGCTCGCCGCCCGCACGCACGCGGAACTCGGCCGGGTGGCCGACGACCTGCCGTCCACGGGCGTCCCGCCGGTCGGACCGGCCGGACGCCCGGCCGGGCGGTTCCAGATGGCCTACAAGAGCGCGGTCAGGCGCAGCGGCCGGTGGCGGCTGCCGGAGCGGTTCACGACGGTGCTCTACAAGGGGCACTCGCTGCTCGACCTGCGCGAGGTGGAGCTGGACGGGCCGGTCACGACGATCCGCGTGCTCGCCTACAAGTCCACGGTCGAGATCGTGGTCCCGGCGGGCGTGCGGGTCGAGGCGGCGGGCGTGGGCGTGTCCTGCGAGGTCGGCGGCGCACCGGCGGTGGACGCGCCGGTGCTCCATATCCAGGGCTTCGCGTACAAGGGGGAGATCGAGGCGAAAGATAAGTTTCGCCGGGCCTGAGGTGATAGAACGCTCCCACGGCTAGGATCGGCCGCCGTTCACGCCGATGTCCGGACACGGGCGGATGTGGCGCGGTTTGATGGGTTGATCCATTTTGATGGGTCGATCCATGGCGAACCGGGCCGCGGCCGGTGAAGGAGCGCGTGTGACGGCGAGGACCCCCGAGCAGGACGACGTACGGCTCCCGGTCGAGGCCGGGCCGGTCGGCGGGGCCGTCGACAACGAGCCGATCGACTCCCGCCGGATCCGGCGGCGCCTGACCTTCGGCGTCGCCGCCGACCTCGCCGGGCTGCCCGCGTCGCTGTCGCCCTGGCAGCGCGCCTACGAGGCGTGGCGGTCCGCGGACCTGCCGTGGGGCCACGGCCCCGCGCCGCGCGTCCCGTCCGCGGCTCCCTCCGCGGCCGCTTCCGTGGCCCCCTCCGAGACGCCGTTCGAGGCACCGGCCGAGACGCCGCCCGAGGCGCCTTCCGCGTGGAAGCCGATCAGGACGCCGATCGACCAGAAGGTGTACTCCCCGCCAGAACCGCGCCGCACCCCCGCGCGGACGCGGCGGCTGCGGGCGGGCGTCGCGATCGCGGCCGGGCTCGTGCTGGTGGCGGGCGGGGCGATCGTGCTCCTCGGCAGGGACGGGGGCGGGACGGCCCGTCCGCGCGTCCCGGCGGCCGTGTCCGCCGACCGGCTGTTCGCGGCCGACCCGGTGGCCACCACGGACGGGCTCGTCCAGAACCTCGCCGCCCTCGGCTCGGACGGCGCGACGCTCGTCGCGGCGGGCACGGAAGGCCCCGGCGCCGAGGGCCGCGAACGCGCCGAGTTCCTGTACTCCAGCGGCCTGGGCGGTTCGGGAAGCGCCTGGCGGACGGCCCGGGTCCGCGCGGCGGACGGGTCGGAACCGCCGCTCGGCGACCGTCCCCGCCTGGTGTCCGGCGGCCAGGGGACCTGGGTGGCGCTCGGCCGGGACGCCGGGGGCGCCGTCGTCACCTGGACCGGCAAGGACGCCAAGAGCTGGACACGCCAGCCGCCGACCGGTGCTGTGTTCCGCCCGTCCGACGAGGTCAACGCGCTCGCGCGCACCCCGCGCGGGTTCGTGGCGGCGGGCGCGGCGTCCGGCCGGGCCGTGGTGTGGAGCTCGGCGGACGGCCGCGCCTGGCAGCGCCTCGACGGGCTCCGGGCCGCCGGGATCACCGGGCTCGACCGGCTCGCCGCGTCCGGGGACGTACTGGTCACGCACGGCACGTACCAGAAGAAGGTCACCCGCAAGAAGGGCCGCCGCAAGGCCACGCGGACGGTGCGCGGCGAGGGCGTCTGGCGGTCGGCGGACGGCGGCCGGACCTGGACGGCCGTCGACGTCCCGCAGGGCCACGGCTCCCACGGCGCGACGAAGGGCCTGGTGGCGTGGCGGGGCGGGTTCGCCACCGTCCGGGAGGGCAGCCGCACGACCGGCCGGAGGAAGCACCGCAGGACGACGCGGTTCGGCGTCCTGCTCACCTCGCCGGACGGGCGGCGCTGGCGCGCGGCGGGCACGTTCGGCGGCGCCGCGTACACGGGTGTCGAGCGTTTCGGCGGGAGCGCGGAGGGCCTGGCCGTCCTCATCACGGACCGCGTCAAGGGCAGGGCCGGCCGCACGGTCCTGCGCAGCGCCGACGGACGCACCTGGCAGCCGACCGGTACGGTCGCGGGCCCCGCTGCCGGCCCCGCGACCGAGGTCAGCGGCCTGACCGTCGCCCCGGACGGCACGGTCGCGCTCGCCGGGCACCGGGGCGACGACGCCTACCTGTCCGGCGTGGACCTCGCGTCCGTGCCGGGCGCCGTCCACACCGAGCGCACGATCAGGTCGGTGAGCACAGGCCCCGGACGGGTCGTCGCGGTCGGCAGCACGAACGGCGCCACGGCCGTCTGGAGCTCGCCGGACGGACGCCAGTGGACCCGCGCCCCGGTTCCCTCGACCCCCGGTTGGCTGTCCGACGTCGCGTACGGGTCGGGCGGTTGGCTGGCCGTAGGCCGCGCGTCCGGCGCCTCCTCCGGTCCGCTCGCGTTCGTCTCGCCGGACGGCGCGTCCTGGACGAAGGTCCCGTTCCCCAAGGGCGCTTCAGGCACCGGGCCCTCCGCCGTCACGACGGGACCCGCCGGGTACGTCGCCGTCGGCCCCGGCGCGGCCCGGCGCACTACCGACCGCACGTCCTGGAAGCGCACCGGCATCGACGGCAGGCCCACCGACGTCGCCGCGACGGCACGCGGCTACGTCGCGGTCGGCAGCCGTGGCACGGCACCTGCCATCTGGACCTCGCCGGACGGCCTCACCTGGAAGACCGCCGAACTCCCCGCCGCCCTCGCGCCCGGGCCGCTCACCAGAGTGGCGGCGCGCGGCGACGCGCTGATCGCGGTCGGCCCGAATTCGGCTCCGCTGGTGTCCACCGACGCCGGAGCGACCTGGACGCCCCGCCCCCTGACCGGCACGCCCACGCCGGCCGAACCGTCGAAGCCGGCCGCCCCCGCACTGTCCGGCGTGCGGCTCTCGACGTTCACCCTGTCGACGGCCGCTCCGCAGCTCGCGACACCGCCCACCGGTACGGTGCCGACGGCCGTCGCGGCGACGCCGAAGGGCTGGGTCGTCGCCGGGACGCTCGGCAGGGCGGCCGGGATCTGGACGTCCCGGGACGGCGCGGCCTGGCGCCGCGTCCCCGCCGCCGGGCTGGACGGGCCGGGCGACTCGCGGCTCACGGTCCTGACGTCCCTGGGCGGCGACCTGCTGGCGCTCGGCACCCGCGCCGCCCATCGCGGCACGTCCACGCTGCTGTGGCGCGCGGCCATGCCCTGAGCGGCACGCTGAGGAGGATCATGCCGGAGCTGGTCCCGCCGACGATGTCCGTCCACCGCTCCTACCTCGCCGCGATGGAGGAGTTCCGCGCGGAGGGACGCGGCGCCCCGGCCGACCTCTCCCGGCTCGGCCGCGACATCAGGACGTACGCCGCACGGCTCGCCGCCCCCGACGTCTTCGCGGAATTCGTCGGGGAGTTGCGCGCGCTGGCCCTTGAGGAGACGCCGCGCCCGAACGGGTTCGTCCCCGCGACGACGCTCTGGTGGGTGGAGGGCCCCGAGTTCCTCGGCGGTATCGCGATCCGGCACCGCCTGACCCCGTGGCTGCTCGACGTGGGCGGCCACATCGGCTACGACGTCCGCCCGTCCGCGCGCCGCCGGGGGCACGCGGAGAGCATGCTGCGCGCCGCGCTGCCGGTCGCGGCCGGGCTGGGCGTCGATCCCGCGCTGATCACCTGTGACGAGGACAACCCGGGCTCGCGCCGCGTCATCGAGAAGAACGGCGGCGTCCTGGAGGACCGGCGCGGGGTCAAGCTCCGCTTCTGGGTCCCGACCGTGCCGACCGCGGGCTGATCAGCCGTTACAGCCGCAGGAGCAGCCCTTCGCGCAGGAACATCCACTGCTGTGTCCGCAACTACATCCCTTTTTCGCCATGAACGGAACGTAGCTCCGCGCCTACCGCGCGGTCTATCACCCCGGGGCACCACCGTCCATGACCCGGACGCGAGGTGCGTCTGACGTCGGGGTAGTCGAGGTGGTCGAGGTAGTCGACACGGGCCGTTCCGGGGCGGGGAGAGTTGGCGGAACGGCCCGTGTCCGTCCAGGGGCTCAGGTGTGGATGTTCAGGTCCACTCCGAGCAGCACAAGGAACCAAAGGAAGACCGCCAGGAGCGCACTGACGATGCGCCGTATCAGGCTGGCGGTGATGTAGCCGTGGTCCCACGCGATGAACAGGCCCACGACGATGTAGAGGAGTCCGAAAAGGCTGATTCCCGATCGATATCGATATGCCATTGGGGTGGGTCTCCTCCCCGAGGGGGTGTGGACGACCGTCCGGTGCCCGACCCGAACGCCCGAAAACACCACCGGAAAAAGGGACAGCCCTATCTCGACCCAATGGACAGCCCGTTAATGCGGGGACGCGGGCCGCTTCTCCGAAAGGTCGATCCGGACCACGGCCGGATCGCGGTCGCCCGCCCGGTCGGCGAACTCGGCCGCCCGGTGCACGACGTCGAACTCGTGGCGGCGGCGCCGCAACTCGGGGCTGAGCAGGATGTGGTCGAGCGTCCGCGCGTTCCCGCCGGTCAGGGCGGTGTAGCGCTCGGGCGCCGGGAGCCGCTCCGGCAGGTCGGTGAGCCCGCCCTCCTGGGCCAGCCGCCGGACGGGCGCGCCGGTCTCCCGCTCGCCGAGGTCGCCGGCGACGATCACCGCGGCCTTCTCGTCCACCTTCCGGACGGACCGCACGAACCCCGCGACCACCCTCGCCTGCGCGTCGCGGCGCCACGAGCTCGGCCGGGACGGCGGCTGGAACCGGCCGAACAGCGGCTGGTCGTCGCTGGACCGGCCGAACCACTGCCCGGCGACGACGATGACGCGCCGCCCCCGCCAGGTGATCTCCGCCGCGAGCGGCTTGCGCGAGTCGGCCCAGGCGGCGTCGCCGGGCGCGATCCGCCCGGGGCTGAGCGTCAGCCCGGCCGTCCCGTCGCGCCGCACGACCGCGACCGGGGTGACCGCCGGGTCGAGACGTCCGGGGGACGGCTCGTCCTGCATCGGCTCGGCCGGGGCGGGACGGTCGCCGAACACGAGCCCCCGGTCGGTGCGGAACAGGAACCCGATCCGGGAGTTGGTGCCGCGCTCGCCGCCGTCGGCGTTGTCGCGCGGGTTCACCGAACGCCAGTCGTAGCCGGGCCCGCCCGCCGCGCTGATCGCCGTGATCAGCTCCGCGACCGTCTGGTCGGCGGCGACCGTGCCGTCGTCGGCCTCGCCGCTGTTGTCGCCGATCCCGCTCACCGCGATCAGGTCGGGGGACCGCAGCCCCCGCACGATGTCGCCGGCGAGCGCCTGGAAGCGCTCGGGCGGCGAGTCCGGGTCGAGCCCGTCCAGCCCGGCGGTCGCGACGGCCAGCTCGCCCGCCAGCGCCGGACGCGTCGTCTCCGGCGCGAGCCCGCCGCCCACCCGCCGGGGCGTCGCCGTCAGCAGCAGCTTGAAGTCGCCGTAGGCGTAGTCGAGGACGCCGTCGGACGCGCCGCCCAGCCGGTCGCCCACGTTCATCGTGGGCAGCGGCGCGAGCGCGTCGTCGAGCAGGACCCGCTCGGGATTGGCGTCGCCGTCCTGTTGCAGGATCCCGCCGCGCGCCGTCCGCGTCCCCGCACCGGCTCCGGCGGCGGGCAGCACGGGCAGCTCGCCGTCGCGGGACGGGCCGACCGCCACCGCGTCCTGGACCCGGACCCGCATCCCCTCCAGCGACTCGTAGAAGTCGAGCCCGTTCGCACGCGGATCGAAGCCGCCGCGCCGCTCCACGTCCCCCCGCCCGTCCTTGATCCGGCTCGTGGGCGCCGTGCGCCCGCCGGGCCCGAGCACGGTCGGCGCGGGCAGCGGCGCCCCGTGCGCGACGACGACGGTGCCGGTCGCGTCGATCTCCGTCCGCGTCAGCCCGGCGGACGACGCGCCGCCCGGACGGAACTCGCTGACCCTCCCGTCCACCTGGACGTTGTCACCGACCACGGCGCGCGGGCGGGTGCGGGTGAAGACGAACACGCCCTCGGACGTCGCGTCGTCCTTGTCGGGCGCGGGGTCCTGCATCCAGAACCCGTTGCTGGTCGACGCGGTGACGATTCCGGGCACCCGCGCCACCGCACGGTGGTTCAACGGTGACAGATGCGCGGCGCCCTGGATGTCATGGATGCGGACGCCCCAGGCGGCACGCGCGGTGGCACGCGCGGCCGCCTCCGCCGCCGGGGCGACGCCGAACGGAGCCGGGACCGCGACGACCGCCGCCACGAGCCCCGCGACCACCGCGCGCCGCCCGCGCGTGGTGAACCGTCCCACCGAACCTGCGCCCGCCACCCGCACTCCATGATCGACTAGGTGTCCCGACCGGACACGCAGAAGGATCGCATGCCGGGCGAACGCTGCCAACGCTGACCAACACGCCCTCGGATAGGGTGCGCCACGAAGGAGAGCGATGACCCACAGCGAGGCGTCCACCCGACCGGGGACGACCGACACCCGACCAGTCGAAGCACCCGCCATGCCTGCCTCTGAGCCTGCCCCTGTACCTGCCCCGATGCCCGCCGCCCTGCTGCGCGCCGCCCGCGCCGCCAAGGGCTTCATGCCGGACGCCGAGGGCCTCGCCCTGTACGAGACGGCCCTGCACTACGGCACGCGCCTGGCCGGGACCGGCCCGATGCTGGAGGTCGGCAGCTACTGCGGCAAGTCGGCCGTCTACCTCGGCACGGCGGCGCGCCTGGCCGGGACCGTCGTCGTCACCGTCGACCACCACCACGGCTCGGAGGAGAACCAGGCGGGCTGGGAGCACCACGACCCGTCCCTGGTCGACCCCGGCACCGGGCGCATGGACACCCTCCCCACCTTCCGCAAGACGATCGCCGCCGCCGGGCTGGAGGACCACGTCGTCGCGGTCGTCGGCCAGTCCCGGACGGTCGCCTCCCTCTGGCGGACGCCGCTGTCGCTGCTGTTCATCGACGGCGGCCACGCCGCGGAGCACGCGCACGGCGACTACGAGGGCTGGGCCCCGCACGTCGCGGTCGGCGGCGCCCTGGTGATCCACGACGTCTTCCCCGACCCGAACGACGGCGGCCGCCCGCCCTACGACGTCTACCTGCGCGCTCTGGCCGGCAACGCCTTCGAGGAGCGCCGCGCCGAAGGCTCCCTCCGCGTCCTGGAGAGGACCGGCACCCCACTCGCCCTGTAGGACGGGCTCAGCGGGGGACGGGTTGGAGGGTGCAGCCGCAGGCGGTCGGGTCGGACGCCTCGCAGGGGCCCAGCGGGCGGCCCGCGATCTCCTTGAACAGGCGGGAGCCGGGGGACGTGCCGTCCAGCGCGTCCGCGGCGAGGACGACGGCCGCCGCCGTGTAGGTCGAGCGGTCGCCGGGGAAGTGGCGGCGGTGCTCGTACTGCCAGCCCGTCCAGTAGGAGCCGTCCTCGTGCCGGAGGTGCTGGATGCTCGCGAACAGCTCCAGCGCGCCCTCGCGGTCGCCCGCCGCGTCCAGCGCCATGACGAGTTCGCAGCTCTCGGCGGCCGTCACCCACGGCTGGTCGGACACGCAGCGGCAGCCGAGGCCCGGCACGACGAACGCGTCCCAGCCGGCGGCGAGCCGCCGCGCCGCGGCCTCGCCCCGGACCGGGCCGCCGAGCACCGGGTAGTACCAGTCCATCGACCAGCGGCTCTTGTCGGCGAACGCCTCGGGGTGCGCGGCGACCACGTGGCCGAGCTGGTCGGCGGCCAGCTCCCAGTCGGGCTGGTGCTCGCCGAGCCGCTCGGCGAGCGCGACCGCGCAGCGCAGCGACTGGTAGATGGACGAGCAGCCGGCCAGCAGCGCGTGGTCGGACGCGGCGCCGTCCGCGCCCCGGATCCAGATGACCTCGCCGCGCCGGGTCTGGAGCCCGAGTGTGAAGTCGACCGCCCGCCGGACCGCCGGCCACATGCGCCGCGCGAACTCCTCGTCCCCGGTCATCAGCAGCTCGTGCCAGACCCCCACGGCGACGTAGGCGGCGTGGTTGGACTCGCCGCCCGGCTCGGTGACCTCGCCGAGGATCCACTTCGCGGGCCACGACCCGTCCGGGCGCTGGACGCCGCGCAGCCACTCGTACGCCCGCCGGGACTCCTCGCGCAGCCCGGCCACGGTGAGCGCCATCGCGGCCTCCACGTGGTTCCAGGCGTCCACATGTCCGGCGATGCCTTCTATGGGGGAGAACCAGGGGATCGCTCCGGACTCCTCCTGTTGCGCGGCGATGCTCCGCGCCGTCGCGACGACAGCGTCCGCGCCGAGCACGCCCGGAACCGACGGGGTCCCACGGGGATCGGGGGCGAGGTCAGACGGCATCCGCCGGCTCCCTGGCCGGGGCGGAGGGCGCGCCGCCCGGCGCGGCGGGCTTGGCGAGGTAGACGACGACGCTCTTGCCGATCACAGGGTTGAGGGCGCGCTCGGCCAGCCGGGTCGCGAGCGGGCGCTTCATGATGTCCCACACGAGGACCTTGTGGTAGGCCTTCGCGAGGGGGTTCGCGTCGTTGTCCACGCCGACCGCGCACTTGATCCACCAGTACGGGGCGTGCAGGCCGTGCGCGTGGTGGTGCCCGCCGACCCGGAAGCCGACCGCCTTCAGCTTGGCCTCCAGCTCGGCGCGCGTGTAGATCCGCACGTGCCCGCCGGGCGCGGTGTGGTAGTCCTCCGACAGCGCCCAGCAGACCCGCTCCGGCAGCCAGCTCGGCACCGTCACCGCGAGCTTCCCGCCGGGTCGCAGGACGCGCAGCAGCTCCCGCATCGCGCGCATGTCGTCCGGTATGTGCTCCAGTACCTCGGCCGCGACGATCCCGTCGAAGTGGTCGTCCGGGAACGGCAGGTCGAGCGCGTCGCCCCGCACGGTCTCGGCGGACGCGTCGCCGGGCACCTCGCCTTCGAGGCGCATCGCCCCGAACATCGCCTCGACGCTCGCCAGCTCCTCGGCGTCCTGGTCGAAGGCGACGACGTGCGCACCCCTGCGGTACAGCTCGAACGCGTGCCGTCCGGCGCCGCAGCCCATATCGAGGACGCGGTCGCCGGGGGCGACGCGGAACCGGTCGAAATCCACGGTCAGCAGGGTCGTGCTCCTTCCGTACGGGGCGCCGTGAGCGGCTTCCCTCTTGCATGGCGGCCTGGAGCGGTCCGCCGGGTTCAGCGGCGCGTGGTCCGGCGGCCCGCCGGGCGGCCCGCCTCGCGCCTGCGCGTCGCGGCCAGCCGCCGGTAGTGCTGCTGCTCGATGGCGGCCCGGTAGTGCCCGACGGTCGCCTGCGCCACGGCGGGCCAGGCGAACCGCTCCTGGACGCGTTCGAACCCGGAGGCGCCGACGCGCTCGCGTTCTGCGGGGGAGTCGTGCAGGCGGCGCAGGGTGGCGGCCAGCTCCTCGGCGTCCCCGGGCTCGACCAGGACGCCCGCGTCCCCGACGACCTCGGGCAGCGCCCCGGCGCGGCTGGCGACGAGCGGCGTCCCGGACGCCATGTGCTCGACGGCGGGCAGCGAGAACCCCTCGTACCGGGACGGGACGACCGCGATCTCCGCCGAGGCCATCAGCTCGCCCAGCTCGCCGTCGCTGATCCCGTGGACGAACCGCACGCGCTCGCCGAGCGCGAGTTCGCGGACGAGCCGCTCGGTGGGGCCGTCCTTCTGCGGGCGGCTCACGACGATCACGTGGACGTCGCGCTCGGTGGCGACCTTGGCGACCGCGCGCAGCAGCACGTCCACGCCCTTGATCGGCGCGTCCGCGCTGGCCATCGCGACGATCCGGCCGGGGACGCGCGGGCCGCGCGGGTGGAAGATCCGGGTGTCGACGCCGAGCGGCAGGATCTCGATGTCGCGCGGGTCGACCCGGAAGTCCTTGACGATGTCGACCTTGGACGACTCCGAGACGGTCAGCACCGTGCCGATCCGCCGCGACACCTGCGACTGCATCGCGACGAACCCGTACCAGCGGCGCTTGCCGAGCCGCTCCCGGACGCCGCCGGCCGCCTCCAGCTCGATCCGCCGGTCCACGCTGATCGGGTGGTGGATGCTGGTGACCAGCGGCAGCCCGAGCCGGGCGATGCCGAGGTTGCCGAGGCCGAGGACCTGGTTGTCGTGCGCGACGTCGAAGTCGCGGCGGCGGCGCCGCAGCTCGCGCAGGACGCGGATGCTGAACGTCAGCGGCTCGGGGAAGCCGCCCGTCCGCATGTGGGCGAACTCCAGCACGTCGACCCAGTCGCGGAACTCGGCGAGCGCGGGGGTGCGGAACGGGTCCTCGTCGCGGTACAGGTCGAGGCTCGGGATCTTGGTGAGCGTGATGTCGTCGCGGTCGAGCTCGGGATAGGGCTGCCCGGACAGGATCTCCACGGCGTGCCCGAGACCGGCCAGCTCGCGGCTCAGGTGCCGCAGGTAGACGCCCTGGCCGCCGCAGTGCGGCTTGCTCCGGTACGACAGCAGGGCCACCCGCAACGGTCCGTCCGCGTCGCCGCCACGCCAGTCCTCGCCCACGCACCACTCCCGTCAGTCGCGGGACCCCGGCCGCACAGGCACCGGCATCCCCAGGACACCGCCGATGAAACTAGACCTTAGCCTCCGGTCGTTACCGCTGAGTTCAATATTGGGCACGGCGTCCAAAAGTGTTCCGAAGAGCACATCAATGGCGGCGCGCCGGACGCCCCGTCCCGCCGACATGCCGGGATGTCAATCATTCGCCCTGGATCGTCCCATGGCGTGCGGGCCGGGTGTGTCGACGGTGCCGCAGCGGGCAGTCACACCGGGTGAAGGCGATCACCGTGGCGCCCGGCCGGCCGGACCTGGTGCGGGTGGAGGAGCGGCCCGAGCCCGTCCCGGGGCCCGGCGAGCTGCTGGTCGAGGGACGGCTGCTCGGCATCTGCGGCACCGACCGCGACATCGTCGAGGGCGACGGCTACGGCTGGCCGCCGCCCGGCCGCGACCGCCTCGTGATCGGGCACGAGTCGCTCGGGACGGTGCTCTCGGCGCCCCCGGGCAGCGGGTTCGACGAGGGCGACCTGGTCGTCGGGCTGGTGCGGCGTCCCGACCCCGTCCCCTGCGTGCCGTGCGCGAACGGCGAGCCGGACTTCTGCCGCAACGGCCGCTACACCGAGCGCGGCATCAAGGAGCTGGACGGGTTCGGCGCGCGGCGCTGGGTGACGGAGGCGGAGTACGCGGTCAAGCTCGACCCCGCGCTCGGCGACCGCGGCGTCCTGCTGGAACCCGCGTCCGTGCTCGCCAAGGCGTGGGAGCAGACCGACCTGCTGTTCACCCGCTCGTCGTGGCGGCCCCGGGTGGCGCTGGTGACCGGCGCCGGGCCGATCGGGCTCTTCGCCGCGCTGCTCGCCGTCCAGCGCGGGCTGGAGACGCACGTCTTCGACATCCGGGACAGCCCGGCCAAGCGCGCGCTGGTCGAGGACCTCGGCGCCGCCTTCCACACCGGCGACGTCGGCGACATCGGCGTGACGCCGGACGCGGTGATCGAGTGCACCGGGCACGGCCCGCTGGTGTTCCGGCTCACCGGGATCGTCGCGCCGGACGCGGTGGTCTGCCTGACCGGCATCTCCTCGGGCACCCGCGCCGTGCCGGTCGCGGCGGACGCGGTCAACCGGGAGCTGGTGCTGGAGAACACCGTCCTGTTCGGCTCCGTCAACGCCTCCCGGGACAACTTCCGGCAGGGCGCGGCCGCGCTGGCCAAGGCCGAGCCCGGCTGGCTGGACCGGCTGGTCACCAGGCGCGTCCCGATGGAGGGCTTCGCCGACGGCCTGCGCAAGCACGAGGACGACATCAAGGTCGTGGTCGACCTGTGGGCGTGAGGCCGGCGTGGCCGCCGAGGGCATGCCGGGGAGGGGGTCTGACGTGCAGGGATACTCCAGCGCGCCGGTCGCGGAGGGGCCGGTCGCGGGCGTCTCGGCCGAGGGGCTGCGGCGGATCCGGTTCCATGCCGCGCTGATCGCGGTCGGCGGCTTCCTGTTCGGCTTCGACACCGGCGTGATCTCCGGGGCGCTGCTGTTCATCAAGACCGACTTCCACCTGAACTCGTTCGAGCAGGGCAGCGTCGTGAGCGTGCTGGTGCTCGGCGCGATGGCGGGCGCGCTCGGATCGGGCCGGATCGCCGACCGGATCGGCCGCCGCTGGATCTTCTGCCTGGAGGGCGTGGTCTTCCTGGTCGGGACCGCGATCGCCGTCCTGGCGACGGGCTACGGCATGCTCGTGGCGGGACGGCTGGTGCTCGGCCTCGCGGTGGGCGCCGCGTCGGCGACGGTCCCGCCCTACCTGGCGGAGATCTCGCCGAAGGAGATCCGCGGCCGGCTGCTCACCCTCAACCAGCTCATGATCACCATCGGCATCCTCGTCGCCTACCTGGTCAACCTGGTCTTCTCCGGCGGCGGGACGTGGCGGGCGATGATCGGCGTCGGCGCCGTCCCGGCGCTGGTCATGGTCGCCTCAGCGCTGTGGGTGATCCCCGAGTCGCCGGAGTGGCTGCTCGGCCACGGGCGGCGCGCGGAGGCGCGGGCGCTGGTCGCGTCGGTGAGCGACGAGCAGACCGCCGACCGGCTGATCCGGCGGCGCGAGGAGCGGCTCCGGCGCGAGCGCGAGCGGGCCGACCCCGCCGACCGGGACGCCTCGGGGTGGCGCGCGCTGCGGGCGCGGCGGGTGCGCCCCGCGCTCGTCGTCGGGCTCGCGCTGGCCGCCGGGCAGCAGTTCGGCGGCATCAACACGATCATCTACTACGCGCCGACGATCATCGAGGAGTCCGGGCTGACCGCCTCGAACGCCATCGTCTACTCGATCGCGATCGGCGCCATCAACCTCGTGATGACGCTGGTCGCGATCCGGCTGATCGACCGGATCGGGCGCCGCGACCTGCTGCTCGCCTCGTTCGCGGCGATGGCGGTCACGATGGGGCTGCTCGGCCTGGCGTTCGTGGCGGGCTGGACGTCCGGCCTGTCGCTGCTGTTCATGGTCCTCTACATCGCGGCGTACGCGGGCGGGGTCGGACCCGTGTTCTGGACGCTGATCGGCGAGATCTTCCCGCCCGCGGCGAGCGCGACGGGCTCCAGCGCGTGCACGGCGACGAACTGGGCGTCCAACTTCACCGTCAGCCTGGTCTTCCTGCCGGTCGTCTCGCTCATCGGCGAGGGCGAGACCTTCTGGATCTTCGCGGTGATCTCGGTGGCCGGGCTGCTGTTCACCGGACGGTTCGTCCCGGAGACGAAGGCGCGCGACTTCACCGAGGTCGACCGGGACCTCCAGGCGCGCTTCGGCGCGGGCCGGGTTGTCGATTAGTGCCGGGTTCTCGGCAGTGCGTGACCGATCCCGGAACATGTGCCAAAACGGTCGCTACGCTTCGCCGATGCTGAGCGACATGGTTGGGAACACGGCAGAGAACTCACGGACGCTTCCGGACCTTTGCGCCGACTTCATCGAGACGACCCGGCGGCACGACTGGGTGGCGGCCGGTTCCGCGCACGACGCCGCGATCCTCCGTGCGCAGGAGGCGGACACCGCCGAGAAGACGCAGGCGCTGACCGTCCTCGCGCCGGTGCTCGCCGACGTCGCGCTGGGCGAGGGACCGGACCTCGCGATCCTGGCCGGCGGCCTCATGGACCTCGGCGCCGACCCCGGCGCCGCCCTCGAAGCGCTGACCGCCCGCGTCGCCGAGTGCTTCGAGCTGGCCGCGCGCTTCCCGGCGCTGTGGGACAGCGCGGGCGGCACCGAGCTCCCGTCCCCCGATGACGACACGCAGGTGCCGGTGGTGCTGGAGCGGCTCAACGCCGCCGACCCCGATGCCCTCGCGCTCTCCGCCGTCGAGGCCGGGCACGCCACCGAGGCGTGGTTCACGGCCACGACCTGGGCGCAGGGCCTCCTCGTCCCGCTGCAACGCCGCGAGGTGCGGGACTCGCTGCCGAACCGCGAGCGCCTCGCGGCGGCGGCCGAGGCGGCGTCCGGGCTGCTGCCCGCCGCGTCCTGGGTGAACGGCCTGCTCCGGGTGCTGGACGACGAGACGCTGATCGTCCTGCACCGCCCGACTGGCAGCGGCTACCGGCTCACGATCGGCGGCATCGGCGACAACTTCCAGCTCCACACGCTGCTCGCCGCGACCCTGATCGGCGGCGGCCACATCGAGGGCACCCCGCCCGACCCGGAGTGGGTGGCCGCCGCGACCGACGGCCAACCGCGGCCGGTGGGCGGCATCGAGGGCCGCTTCAACCTCGTCGACGGCCACGGCGAGTGGATCTGGAACGAGGGCCGCCCCGCCGACGTCCCCGTCCTGGACGGCCACCGCGTGATCGTGCTCGACCCGCCGCCCTACGCCCGCGCCTGGGACACCGGCCGCATCTACCCGCTGATGAAGCCCACGATCACCCTCGACCACGTGCTCACGCCGGACGAGGCCGCGAGCTGGACGGCCAAGATCGCTCCCGCCAAGAACGCCTGACCGCCGCCCGCCCCCTCAGACGAATCTCATCGGACGGGGCGGGCGGGCCGGATCAGAGGCCGATGTCGCGGCCGCCCCCGTTCCACCACGCGACGGCCTTGTCGACGGCGATGCCGGTGGTCCACAGATCCTCCGGGTCGTCGGGCATCAGCACCTCGCGGAGCGCGTCGTCGAGCTGCCAGGAGCCGGTCTTGCCCGCGTGCTCGCCGGTCTCCGGGTTCTCGAACAGCGCGACGACGTCGGGCGGCAGCAGCGAGCGCTCGTGGTCGTGGCCCACCGTGAACGGGTATCCGCACGCGGCCGACGCCGCGGTGGGCACGGGCAGCCCCGTGCGCTCCGCCAGCGACCGGACGGCCGCCACGTCGTAGGGCGCGGGCCCGCGCTCGGCGATCAGCCGCAGCAGCCGGGCGACGCGGTCGGCGCCGCCCCAGCCCTGCGGCTTGGGCGGGTGCCTGTCGTGCCAGCCCGGGAACGTGAAGTCGCGGAACGTGCCGTCCGGCGAGTACTCGATGGCGACGGAGTCCTTGTGCGGGTGGTTCTGGAACGACAGGTTGATCATCGCGCCGTTGGGGGTCCGCCAGACGCGGCCGACCGGGTCCTGGGTGGTCTGGGCCGCGAACCACAGCCGCCGCCACCGTCCGCTCCCGTCGCCCCAGGGCGTGTTCCCCCAGGCGGCGAGCGTGTCGAGCAGCCTGGCGCGGACGTACTCGGCCGTCCACGGCATGGCCGCGAGCAGCGCCGTGCCGCCGAGCGTCCCGAACGGGAAGTACACGCCGCGCCCGCTCTCGGGGATCTCGACGCGCCCGACCGGGTGCGGGGTGTCGTAGGCGGGGCCCGTCCCGGCGGCCTCCTCCAGCACCTCCGCGAGGTACCGGACCGCCACGATCTGCCCGACCGACCCTCCCGGACGCAGGTCGCGCCGGGTGCGGACGCGCTCGGGCAGCTCGCCCGGGTGGTCCAGGCCGAGGGCGTCGCGCAGGCGCAGCACCCGGAACAGGCAGGCGGCGGCGCGCCGCGTCAGCTCGGTCACGCCGTTCAGCAGCCGGGGGTCGGTGGCCTCGGGGAGCACGCGGGGCAGTTCCGCCTCCAGCTCCTTCGGGTGGACGAGCGCCGCGTCGATCAGCCTCGCCGCGCCGTCGCGGTCGAGGCGGCGCAGCGCCGCCGACCCGGCCGGGTCGGTGGGGGCGAGGTGCGGCCAGAACCCGGGCGGCGGCATGACCTCCGCGCCCTGCACCGGGTCGAAGCGCACCCGGACGGTCGGCCGCCCGTCGGCGATGACGCTGACAAGCCCGCGGTCGAGCGTGACCTGCACCGGCTCGGCCGCACCCGGAAACGTGACCGCTGCGGCGGCGGGGCTGCGCGGCCACCGCGCGTCAGCCGCCGCGAGGTCGCCCGGGACCTCCAGGCCGCCCTCCACCAGCCGGTACGTCTCCGGGCGCCGTCCGTTCAGCCGCGAGAGCCAGAACTCCTCGCCATCGTGCCAGGGGAATGTCGCGCCGGGGAACTCCCCGTCGCGGCGGAGCACCGGGCCGCCGGGGCCGAGCACCTCGACGCGCTTGCCCGCGACGCCGAGCGACAGGTGGTCGCCGTGCAGGACGACGGTGACCGGCGACTCCCCGAGGTTCGGGAAGCGCAGCTCCTCCGGGATGCCGGTGCGCAGCGCCCGCCACAGCGCGTCGACCGGGTCGGTGACCTCCACGTCCGCGAGCGCGTCCTTGACCGGTGACGCGGTCGCGGCCAGCGGCGTCAGCCACGGCAGCGACCGCTCCAACCCGCGCAGGTCGCCGGTCGCGCACTCGGCCTTCCAGCCCTCGACCAGTTCGGTCAGCACGCGGCGGATCGGCGGGTGCGCCCACAGCTCCGTGAGGATCGCGGGATAGTCGACGTTGCCGTACTTGCCCACCTCCTGGGCGTAGGCGGCCAGCTCGGCCCGCGCCGTCCGGTCGTCCTCCACCTTCGCGGCGAACGCGGTGAAGTCGGCGGTGCCGGACGTCCAGTGCGGCGCCTTCGCCTGGACGATCGCCTCCGGCCGTCCGGTGAGGGGGTCGGAGTCCGGGTCGAACCAGCGGCCGAGCGGCGGGAACACGCGGTCACCCGCGTCGCCCGCGACCCGCATCAGTTCGGCGGCGGGCTGCGCGCCCAGCTCGACGAACCACTCCTTCGGCAGCCGCCGCCCCGCCCTGACCAGCCCGAGCAGCAGCAGCCACTTCCGGTGGTGCTCGGCCCGGGTCTCGGGGTCGTCGTAGAGGTCGGGCCGCGCCGCGATCAGCAGGTCGAGGAACTCCGGGTCCTCCGCGAGCCGCTTCAGCGCGCCGTCGACCGCCTCCCACACCGGCAGCGGCGCCTTGGCGAGCATCCCGCCGCGCAGCAGCCGCTCGGCGAAGTGGTCGGTCTCCTCGGCCTCGTCCACCCCGGCGGCCCGCGCGACCGGCAGCAGGTCGGCGACCACGTTCGGGTACGGGACGACGCCCGCGTCGAAGAACGCGCCCACCGCCGCGCGCGCCCACCCGTGCGCGACCGCCGGGTCGGGACGCAGCGCCAGCCGCCGCAGGTGCTCGTGCAGCAGCGTCGCGGTGATCACCCCGTGCGGGACGAGCTCCACCAGCGTCCGCTGCACCCGGGCCGCGTCGATGTCGAGCCCGAACAGCCGGGCGTGCGCCTCCTCGACCTCGCGGGCCCGGCCGAACAGGAACGTGCCCTGCTCGGCCTGCCCGGCCTCCGCGAACCGGCGCGCCGCGTCGTCGAGGAACGCGGGAATCTCCTCAGCCGCGAGGCGGCCCGCCATCCGCAGCGTTCGCGCCCGCGCCTCCTGCGGATCGCTCGCCCCCAGCGCGACCGCGTGCGAAACGTCTGAAAAATCCACCCTCACCCCTCCTGATCACCGCGCCGCGAGCCTAGCCACCCCCACCGACACTCGCCGTCGCTTTCCGCACACCCACCGAAACCCCTCAAAAGGAGGCGGCCAGGGCGCGGTGCACCCTGGCCGCCCGAACCACCGGACGCTTCTACTCCTTCGGGGCGGGCTGGTAGCAGAGGCGGACGACGCCCGAGGGGAACGTCGTGGTGTTGACGAGGTCCAGCCGGACGGGCCCGATCGCGTCGAAGACGCGCTCACCGGTCGCCCACAGGTAGGGGTTGACGTTGAACCAGTACTCGTCGACGAGGTCCTGGGCGATGAGGTCGCGGGCGAGCCCGCCGGCGGAGGGGACGATCAGGTTGCCGTCGTGCTCGCTCTTGAGACGGCTGATCGCGGTGGCGAGGTCGCCGTCGAGCAGGGTCGCGTTCCACTCCAGCGGGCCGGCCAGCGACCGGGACGCGACGTACTTCGGCATGCTGTTCATCCGGGCCGCGTACGCCTCGAAGCCGGGGACGTTCACGAGCGTGGGCCAGACGGCGGCCAGCCCTTCGTAGGTCCTGCGTCCGAGCACCATGGCGTCGGCCGCCTGCCACATCTCCAGCCCGGCCCGCATGCTGTGCGGGTCGGTGACCAGCCAGCCGCCCTGCGGTTCGGCCGCCGGCTCCTCGAAGGCGCCGTTGACGGTCATGGCCACGTTGATGATCAGTCGTCCCATGGGAAGCTCCCTGTGTCTCTGTCTGTGTCTGTCACTGGTCGTCGGCGGTGAGGGCGGCGGCGAGCTTGTCGAGGCTCTGGCCGAAGCCGATCTCGATGCCGGCGATGAAGTCGGCGGACTCGATGGCGCTGTCGGTGATCCGCCAGTGCGCGTCGAGTTGTGTATCGGTGCCGCTGTCGGCCGGGCTCAGGGCGAAGGCGATGTGGGCGGTGAAGGCCAGGCCGCCGTCCGGCAGCAGCGTGGACATCCGGTAGCCGAGCCGCTCCTGGAGGCACGCCTCCTCGACGACGCCCTCGGCGCGTCCGGCGACCGCGTCCGAGCCCTCGGTGTCCTCGATGTCGCGGTACTCCAGGACGATCCGCCCGCCCGGCCGCGCCTGGAAGACGAGCTCGGAGACGCGCAGGTCGTCGGGCGTCCACCAGCGGGCCAGCAGCGCGGGCTCGGTCAGGTGCCGCCAGACCTGCTCGGGGCTGCCCGCGAGCGACCGGCGGAACCCGAACGAGCGCCCGTCGGCCCACCCGGGCCTCTCGGCGGCCTGCCGCTCCGCGTCGAGCCCGGCCGCGTGGCGGTCGTAGACCTCCTGGAGGCCGCCGGGCCGGTCGGCGGTGTCGGCGAGCCCGGTGAGGGCGTCCGCCAGTTCTCGTAACGGGCCGGGCCGGAGCGAGTAGAGGCGGCGCTGGCCGACCCGCCGGGACGTGACCACGCCGGCGCGCTCCAGGGTCTGGAGGTGCTTGGTCGTCTGCGGCTGGCGCGCGTCGGCGAGCCGGGCCAGGACGCCGACCGGCCGGGGCCGCTCGGCCAGCAGGCTCACGAGCCGCCAGCGGGCCGGATCGGCCAGCGCGGCGAGGAGGGTGGTGTCCATGCCCCGAAGTATTCTCCACAGAGAATATTCTTGTCAAGGAATATCTTCGGACCATCCCCGAGGTGAGGGCGGGACGGACCGCGCGGGGGGTTCGGGCGGGGGAGGGTTCGGTTAGCCTGGGCTCACCTCGCCCGCGCCGGAGAGAGTCCGAGACATGCCCCCAGATGCCGACGAGCCCGCGTTCGACGACGAGCCCGTGTTCGACGACGACTTCGTCAGGAGTGCGGCGTTCACCGAGCCGTCCGCCCGTGAGCGCGCCCACGTGCCCGGCAGGCGCGAGCGGTGGCGCGCCCGGCGGGAGGAGCGGCGGGCCGGGATGCTCGGCGGAGGCTGGGAGCGCGGCTGGGGCACCCGGCGCTCCCGGTGGAGGATGTTCGCGCGCCCGCGCGCCACGGGGTACCAGGACCCGAGCCACCGCAAGGCCGTCGTCCAGGTGATCAGCGGCGTGCTGGTGCTGCTGCTGATCTCCACGGCGCTGTGGTGGTGGAACCGGCCCGGCGACGCGGGCGGCGCGACCGAAGGCGCGGCGCTTCTGCCGCTGCCCGCGCCGAGCCCGGGAGGCACGCCCACCGACCCGTTCGCGGGGTCGAAGGCGGTGGACTACCCCGACGGCGAGGCCGGGCTCCAGATGCCCGACCCCAAGGCGCTGAACGGGCTCTCCGAGGCCGACATGGCGCTCGCCCTCGTCCAGGTCCGCAGACTGCTCGTCGCGGCGAACCTCGACCCGGCCGTCGTGTTCGAGCGCAGGCCCGAGGCGTTCGCGAGGCTGCTGGAGCCGG
Organism: Actinomadura terrae; assembly: GCF_022751215.1. Taxonomy (GTDB): domain Bacteria; phylum Actinomycetota; class Actinomycetes; order Streptosporangiales; family Streptosporangiaceae; genus Spirillospora; species Spirillospora terrae. The sequence goes on from NZ_JAICDG010000001.1 coordinate 856,795, forward strand.
GGCAGCGCCGCGAGTTCGAGCGCGCCCTCGACCGCCGGGGGCCGAAGAACAGCCGCGCGTGGCTGACGAGCTTCGCGGCGGGCACCGCCGAGCCGGTCACGAAGGTGGTCAAGGTGCACGGGACCGTGGCGGTGGAGAAGGCGCGCGACCAGGGCGCGGACGGCGCGAAGGTCAGGACCGATCACCTGTTCGTGTACGCGGTGCGGCGCCCCGGTTCACCCTCGACGACGACGCGCGTCATCGTGCGGCGCGCGATGGAGGTCTTCGTCCACCGCGAGCGCGGGCGGGCGCGGGTGTGGATCAACCGCACCGACAGCTCCACCGCGCCGATGGCCTGCGACCTCGGCGACGCCTTCGTCCACCCCACCTATCCGGGCACGCCGGGCTCGGCGCCCCCCGGGAAGCCGGTGGACCCCTACGACCTGTCCGCGCCGATCCAGGCGACCCAGCCCTGCCAGCAGGTCACCCACGTCTGACCTGCGGGTCGGGGGGTCACGTGGCCTGCGGCTCCAGGGTGACGATCAGGCTCGCGTAGGACGGCACGAGCACGCGGCGCGCGGCGCGGCGGGACGTGATCCGGTACGTGCGTCCGGCGGCGTGCAGCGTCTCCAGCATGCGGGCGACCTGCTCGCGGGCGACTGCGGCGCCGAGGCACAGGTGGCGGCCGCCGCCGAACCAGAGCTGCCGCGTCTCGGGCACGTAGGGGCGGTGGACGTCGAACGGCCCGGCGCCGTTGGTGGCGAGGTAGGTCAGCAGCAGGACGCGTTCCCCGGCGCGCAGCGTCCGCCCGGCGACGGTGGCGTCGCGGGCGACGTGCCGTCCGATCACCGGGGCGGGGGCGGCGACGCGCAGGCCCTCGCGCACGGCGTTGCCGGTCAGGGACGGGTCGGCGAGCAGCGCGCGCTGCTGGCCGGTGTCGTGCAGCAGCGCCACCGTCCGGACGGTGCCGGACGCGCCGGTCTCGGTGCCCGCGATCACCAGCAGCGTCGCGAGCCCGCGGCTCAGCGGCAGGCCGAGGCCCATCGCGCGGCAGCGGCCGAGGAGCGTGTCCGGGCCCGCCGCCGCGTAGGCGTCCGGGACCGCCGCGGTGATCTTCTCGACGATCGCGCGGGCCCGCCCGACCGTCGCCGGGTCGAGGTCGGTCGAGGACGTGGTGCCGAGGGCGAGCGAGGCGAGCCGCTCGCCCGCGGCGAACAGTTCGCGGTAGGCGGCGGCCGGACGGTTCGCGGGGAGCCCGAGCAGGTCGGCGACCATCCGTCCGGCCAGGACGCGGGCGGTGTCGGCGACGTCCACGCTCGCACCGGCGGCCAGGCGCCGGGCGAGGGCGGCGTGGTGCGCGCCTTGGGAGCGTTCCACCAGTGTGCGGGCGGCGTCCTCGGTGAACAGGTCGCGGGCGCGGGTGCGCACCTCGGCGTGCCGGGCGCCGCCGAAGAACTGGCCCATCTCCTCGCCGAAGAGCTGCGTCCACAGGTGCCCGACGCCGCCCTCGCCGTTCATCGCGAACGAGCCGTGGTCGTTCAGCACGCGGCGCGCGAGGACCGGGTCGGTCACCACCCAGCCGAGCCGGGGCACGCGGACGAGGGGCCCGGCGTGGCGCGCCGCCTGGAGCAGCGCGTACAGGCCCCGGTTGCCCTCCCACAGCAGCCGCGCCTCGTGCCGACCGGCATTCCGCACGCCCATGTTCCTGATCTTTGTGCTGGTCACCCGGTGATTGTGCCGGTCGGCGCCCGCGCCCCGGCATCCGCATCCCCACGTAATCGGATGAGTGGTAGTACTCACGGCGAACCGGGTTACAACCCCCAGGTGATGTTCCGTAGGGTCGCGGTGTCCGGGACCGGCCCTGGTCCGAGAATCTGAGTCCGACCAGGCACGACACGGCGCCTGACCCGTGGGGGACCGCGGGGAGCCCGCCGCCGTCCACGGAGAGCGCGAGGAACCCTTCCCATGAGAGCCCGTATCACCGCCGTCGCGGCGCATCTGCCCGCGCGCACCGTCACCAGCGCCGAGGTCGAGGAGCGCGTCGCGGCGGAGAGCGCCGCCGCCGGGCACGCCTACCGGCCGCGTCCGACGATCGTCGAGCGGATGACCGGGATCGGCGTCCGGCACGTCATGCGCGACGACGAGCAGGCGTCCGACCTGGCGGTGGCGGCGGCGCGCCGCGTCCTCGCCGCGCGGGGCCTGCCCGCCCAGGCCGTGGACCTGCTGGTCTTCGGTTCGGCGTCGCAGGACCTCGTCGAGCCCGCGACCGCGCACATCGTCGCCGCCAAGCTCGGCGCGTCCTGCCCGGTGTTCGACGTGAAGAACGCGTGCAACAGCTTTCTCAACGGCCTCCAGGTGGCGGACGCGCTCATCCGCACCGGGCAGCACGAGCGCGTCCTCGTCTGCACGGGGGAGAGCCCGTCGCGCGCCATCCGCTGGAGCGTGCGCGACCGGGCCCAGTTCGCGGACGCGTTCGCCGGGTACACGCTGTCGGACGGCGGCGCGGCGGCGCTGGTCGAGGCCGCCCCGGACGGCGGGATCTTCTACCGCGACTTCGCGGCCGTCTCCAGCGCGTGGCGGGCCGGGACGCTGCCGGGCGGCGGCTCGATGCATCCCCGCGACCCCGAGCACAGCTACTTCAGCGGGGACGGGCGGCGCCTGAAGGACGCGTTCGCCGCGGGCGGCGCCGAGCTGTTCGACACGGCGCTGAAGAAGACCGGGCTGGGCTGGGACGACTTCGCGGTGGTCGCCGTCCACCAGGTCACCGTCCCGTACCTGGAGGCGACGCGGGCGGCGCTCGGAATCCCCGCAGACCGCCTGGTGGTGACGCTGCCCGAGCACGGCAACGCGGCGTCGGCGAGCCTGCCGCTCCAGCTCGCGACCGCGCTGGCGGAGGGCCGCTGCCGCCCCGGCGACCGGGTCGCGCTGGTCGGGCTCGCGGGCGGCATCAGCCTCGGCGTCGTCTTCGCCGAGCTGTGAGGGGCGACATGACCATGCGATTGTGGGTCGTCGTCCCCGCCTACGACGAGGAGCGCTCGATCGGCGCGACGCTGCGGAGCCTCGCCGGGCAGAGCGACACCGGCTTCACGCTCGTGGTCGTCGACAACGGCAGCACCGACGGGACGGCCGGCGTCGTGCGGGAGTTCGCGCGGCGGCATCCCGGGTTGGACGTCCGGATCGTCCCGGAGCCGGAGAAGGGGACCGGCGCCGCCGCCGACACCGGCTTCCGGCACGCGATCGCGGCCGGGGCGACGCACCTCGCCCGCACCGACGCCGACTGCCTGCCGCACCCCGGATGGGTCGCGGCGGTGAAGCGCGCGTTCGCGGACGGGCTGGAGATGGTGTCGGGCCCGCTGCGCCCCCGCACCGACGAGTTCCCGCTCAGGTTCTGGGAGCGGCGGCTGCTGCCCGCCGTCATCGGGGTCGCCGCGACGTTCGGCCGGTTCCGGCCGGGCAACCAGGACCCCTGCTTCCTCGGCCCCTACGTGATGATGCCCGGCTGCAACGTCGCGATCACCGCGGACCTGTACGAGCGGGCGGGCGGCTTCCCGCGCACCCGCATCGAGGACGTCCACGAGGACCGCGCGCTGGTCAACCGCGTCCGCTACCTGACCGCCGCCTACGGGCTGCGCGGGGACGTGCTCGTGTACGGGTCGGTGCGGCGGCTGCGCGCGTTCGGCCTGGTCAGGACCCTCGGCTGGTACGCCGACCACCGCTACCGGCCCACCATCGTGGACATCCGGTGAACTGGGAACGGCGTCTCTACATGGCGGCGCATCCGCTGGCGTATCCGCTGCTGCGCGGCGTCGCCCGGCGCGGCCCGGTCGTGCGCGTGCCCGGGGTCGGCGTGGTGGTGAACGACGCGGCCGCGGCCCGCGCCGTCCTGATGGACGGCGAGACGTTCCGCAAGGACGGACCCGGCTCGCCCGGGGACCTGTGGACGCCGGTGCTCGGGCCGTCCGTCCTGCTGAACATGGAGGGCGAGGCGCACCGCGCGCTGCGCCGCCGCCTCGCCGAGCTGTTCACGCCGTCCTACACCGGGGAACTGTGCGCGCGTGTGCTGGCCGAGCCGCTGGCCCGGCTGCGCGACCGGCTGGCGCGCGGCGCGACCGTCGACCTGGTCCCGTTCTCCCGGGTCGTCGCGGGCACGGTGATCGGCGAGGTCGTCGGCCTGGACGTGCGGGACGAGGCGGACGTCCACCAGCTGTTCGAGCGCGGCGAGCGGATCGCGTCGACGGTGTCGCTGCGGACGCGCCGGCTGTCCCCGTCCCAGGTCGCGCGGGCGCGCGCGGTGCTGGATCCGCTCGGCGACATCGCCGCCCGATCCTACGCCGCCGGGGACGAGGCGACCGTGATGGGTCGCATGCGGGCCCTCGGCCTCTCCCCGGACGAGGCGCGCGGCGCCGCCGCCGCGTTCTTCCTCACCGGGACCGAGACCGTCGCGACGCTGATCCCCCGCCTGGTCGCCCTCCTCGCCGACTCCGGGTCCCTCGGCCGCGTCGCCGCCGACCCCGGCGGCCTGCTGGACCGCGCGATCGAGGAGGCCATGCGCGTGGCGACGCCGACGCCGGTGATGCTGCGCAGCGTGCACCGTCCCGCCGCGATCGGAGGGGTGCAGGTTCGCCCCGGCGACCGGATCTTGATCGCCACCCACAACTGCTGCCAGGCGTACGGGGCGTTCGACCTGGACCGACCGCATCCCCCTGAGCTGAGAAGGCTGTGGTTCGGCGCGGGCCCGCACTTCTGCATCGGGTATCCGCTGGCCATGGCCGAGATCCGGCTGGTCGCGCGGACGCTCCTCGCCGCCGCGCCGCTGCGGATCACCCGGCGCGCGGCGGCGCGCGGCGTGCTCATCCCCACCTACCGGCGCCTGGCCGTCCGGACCGAAGGAGCCCCGCTGTGACGCTGATCCGACGGTTGACCGACCAGGCCGCCCGCACGCCCGGCGCCGTCGCCCTCGTCGCGGGCGACGGAGCGGAACTGACCTACGGGAAACTGCGGCGGCAGGTGCTGGCCGTGCGGCACGGGCTGCGGTCGGCCGGGCTCGCGGCGGGGGACGGCGTGCTGTTCTCCGTGCGGCCGTCGCCGGAGTCGCTCGTCCTCGCGCTCGGGGTCGTCGCGGCGGGCGGCGTGGTCGTGTTCGCCGACCCGGGCGCCGGGCCCGAGATGTTCACCGCGCGGCTCCGGCTGGCGCGTCCGCGCTGGTCGGCGGCCGAGTCGGTGCTGTATGCGGGGAGCCGGCTGCGGCCCGTGCGGGCGTATGCGCGGCGGCGCGGGCTGCTCCTGCCGAACCTCGGCGACCTGCGGGTCCCGGGCGAGGGGCCGATGCGGCACGTCCACGTCGGGCGGCGGTTGCCGGGCGTTCCTCGCGGCGCGCTGTCGTTCGCGGACCTCGTCCGGGGCGACGCGCCGGACCCGGGCGACGACGGCGATCCGGGTGCGCCCGCAGCCGTGATCTTCACCTCGGGGACGACGGAGGACCCGCGCGCGGTCGTCCACACGCAGGGATCGCTCGCGGCGGCGCTCGACCTCTTCCGGGCGCGGCTGCCGCTCGGGGCCGGCGACGTCGTCCACACCGACCAGCTCATGCTCGGGCTGCCCACGCTGATCTCGGGTGCGCGCTGGTCGATGCCGCCGCTGCCCTGCGCGCCCGCCGAGTTCGCGCGGCTGATGCGCGAGCGCGGCGCGACGCACACGTTCTGCGTCCCCGCGCACCTCGCCGAGATCCTGGACGCGGCGCCCGAACTGCCGGGCACGCTGCGGCACGTGCTGCTCGGCGCGGCCCCGGCGCCCGCCGGGATACTGCGGCGCGCGGTCGCGGCGGCGCCGTCCGCCGAGGTGTCGTCGGTGTACGCGATGACGGAGATCCTGCCGGTCGCGATCGCGTCGGCGGAGGAGAAGCTCGCGCACGTCGCGTCCGGTGCCGGGGGAGACCTGCTCGGCGCGCCGCTGCCCGGGGTCGGCGCGCGGCTCGCGGACGACGGCGAACTGCTGCTGTCCGGCCCGAACCTGTGCCGCGGCCACCTCGGCGCGGAGCCGCTCGCCGAACTCCCCACCGGCGACCTCGCGCGGCTGGACGGCGGGTCGCTGGTCCTCACCGGCCGCAAGAAGGACATGCTGATCCGCGGCAAGTTCAACCTCTACCCGGGTCTGTACGAACCGTCGATCGCCGCGCTCCCGGACGTGGCGGACGCCGCGATCGTCGGCGTCCCCGACCCGGAGACGGGCGACGAGGAGGTCGTGCTCGCCGTCGTCGGCCCCGGCGACCTGCCCGGACGGCTCCGCCGCGCCCTCCCCGAGGTCATCGACCACGACGCCCTGCCCGACCGCGTCGTCGTCCTGCCCGCGCTGCCCCGCTCGGGTCGCGGCCGCAAGCTCGACCGGGCCCGGCTCCGCGAGCTGGTGGCGGGGTGAAGGTCGCGGTCACGGGCGCGTCCGGGTTCGTGGGCGGCGCGGTATGCCGGGAGCTGGTGGCGCGGGGCGTCACCACCCACGGGTTCGGCCGCCGTGCGGACGTTCCGAGCGCGCATCTCGGCGGCGCCTCCTACCGCGCGTGGGACCTCGTCCACGGCCCGCTCCGGGACGCGCCGCGCGTCGACGCCGTCGTCCACTGCGCCGGGAGCGTCGCCGACTGGGGGCCCACCGCCGAGATCTTCGCCGGGAACCTGATCGGGACGCGCAACGCCCTGGCGGCCTTCCCCGGCGCGCGGTTCGTGCACGTCAGCACGGCCAGCGTGTACGACCCGTTCCGGCCGAGCGTCATGGCCACCGAGGACGAGGCGCCGGTCGACCGCTACCTCAACGCCTACGGCGCCTCCAAGGCGGCCGCCGAGCGCGCCGTCCTCGCCCGAGGCGGTGCAGGAGACGGGGACGTGATCGTGCTGCGCCCGCACGCCGTCTACGGGCCGGGCGACCGGGCGCTGCTGCCGCGCCTGCTGGCCGCCGTGCGGGGCCCGGTGCTGCCCGCCGCGGGGACGGGCCGCCAGCGCGTCAGCCTCACCTGCGTCGGCAACCTCGCGCGGGCGTGCGTGCTGGCCGCGACCGGCCCGGTCGCCTCGGGCGTCTTCAACATCACCGACGCGTTCCCGGTCACGGTCGACGGCGCGCTCCGGGAGATCCTGCGCGAGCGCGGCGTCCGGGCGCGGCCGGTCTACGCGCCCGCGCGGCTCGCCGGGCCGCTCGCCGCCGCCGTCGAGGGCGCGTTCCTGCTGGCCCGGCGCCGCGAGCCGCCGCGCCTCACCCGCTACGCCGTCGGCCATCTCGCGGTCGAGCGGACCCTCGACATCACCGCCGCCCGCGAGGTTCTCGGCTACCGGCCGCACCCGACCACGTTCGCGGGGGCCGCGTCCTGGTGATCGTCAACCGTCAGTTGACGATCAAGGATCGTCAACTTATGGTTGACGCATGACGGAACCCACTCCGGCGACCGGTCAGGTCAGCCTCGACCACCTCATCAACACGATCAAGAAGGTGCACCCCGACGCCCTCGAACAGCTCACCAGCGCCGTGCTCGCCGCCGAGCACCTCGGCGAGGTCGCCGACCACCTCATCGGCCACTTCGTGGACCAGGCGCGCCGGTCCGGCGCGTCCTGGACCGAGATCGGCAAGAGCATGGGCGTCAGCAAGCAGGCCGCCCAGAAGCGGTTCGTCCCGAAGGGGTCGGGACCCGACCTCGACGTCTCGCAGGGCTTCTCCCGCTACACGCCCCGCGCCCGCAACATCGTCGTCGCGTCGCAGAACGCGGCCAAAGCGGCGGGCAACACCCAGATCGGCGTCGCGCACGTCGTGCTCGGCCTGCTCACCGAGCCCGAGGCGCTCGCGGGCAGGGCGATCAAGGTGCAGGACGTGTCGCTGGAGTCGGTCCGCGAGGCCGCCACGGCGGTGCTCCCGCCGCGCGCCGACGAGGTCCCCGACCTGGTCCCCTACGACACGGAGGCGAAGAAGGTCCTGGAGCTGACCTTCCGCGAGGCGCTGCGCCTCGGCCACAACTACGTCGGGACCGAGCACATCCTGCTCGCCCTGCTGGAGTTCGAGGACGGGACGGGCCTGCTCAGCGACCTCGGCATCGCCAAGGACGCGGCCGAGGAGAGCATCCTCGCCGACCTCAAGCCCCTGGCGGGCGAGGACTGAGCCTGCGATGAGTTCCGGGCGCGGCGACGGTCGTACCCGGTATGGAGACCCTCATCAAGGCCAACGGCGTCGAGTTGTGCGCCGAAACGTTCGGGGACCGGGACGCGCCGCCGCTCCTGCTCGTCGGCAACACGATGCTCACCTGGCCCGACGAGCTGTGCGAACGCCTCAGCGGGGGCCGGGGACGGGGGCCGGGCGGTGACGGCGCGGAACGGTTCGTGGTCCGCTACGACCTGCGCGACACCGGGCGGTCCACGACCGTCACGCCCGAGGCCCCCGGCTACACCCTGCGTGACCTGGTCGCCGACGCGGCCGCCCTGCTGGACGCGCTCGACCTCCCGGCCGCCCACGTCGCGGGCTTCGGCGTCGGCGGCTGGATCGCGCAGCTCCTCGCGCTCGACCACCCCGGCCGCCTCGCCACGCTCACGCTGATCTCGACCCGTCCGACCGCGCCCGGCCCGGCCGACGCCGACCTCCCCGAGCACGCGCCGGAGATGATGGCCCACTTCATGGACCCGCCGCCCGTCGACTGGACCGACCGCGCGTCCGTCGCCGCGTTCGCGCTCGGGAACGCGCGCCATGTCGGCGGCGGCGGGTTCGACGAGGCGGAGGCCCGCGCCGCGATCGAGGCCGTCCTCGACCGCACGGTCGTTTCCGGCGATGATCCGGGAGCCGCGTACCGGGCGAACCTGATGGCGAGCACGTTCGCCGCGCTCGACTCCGGCGACCGTTGGCGTGAGCGCCTCGGCGGGATCGCCGTGCCCACCCTCGTGATCCACGGTGAGGACGACCCGTTCTTCCCCGTCGGCAACGGCCGCGCCCTCGCCGCCGAGATCCCGGGCGCCCGGCTGGTCACCGTCCCGGGGATGGGTCAGGAGCTGCCCCGGCGGGCCTGGGACGTGATCGTCCCCGCGATCCTCCGGCACACGTCCGCCTCCGCTAGGCCGTGATAACCGGTCGCTCGGGCGGCGCGTTCTCTGGTGGAGTGGGCGCGTGGATGATCGACAGGGCGGGGCGGCGCTCGCCGGGGCCTTTCACGCCGACGTCGTCCGGCCGCTGCTGGCGCGGGCGATGCCGCGGCTGCGGTACGCGGCGGCGCGGCTCGGGTCCGGGTCGGACGTGCTCGGGCTCGACGACGCGGTGAGCCGCGACCACGACTGGGGCTGCCGCCTCACGCTGCTGGTCGACGACGCGGACGCGGTGCCCGGGATCGACCGGCTCCTCGAACGCGGGCTGCCCGCCCGCTACGGGGGGCATCCCGTCCGGTTCCCGGTGACCTGGGACGCGGCCGACACCCACAACGTGGAGGTCGCGACCGTCGCGGACTTCTGCCGGTCCCGCCTCGGCGTCGATCCGACCCGCCCGCTGGGCGCCGTGGACTGGCTGTGCCTGACCGGGCAGGCCGTGCTGGAGGTCACGGCCGGGCCGGTCTTCGCTGACGCGACCGCGACGCTGGCGCCCGCCCGCGCGACGCTGCGCCGCTACCCGCCGGACGTCGAGCGGTACGTGCTCGCCGCGTGGTGGCGGCGCGCGTCCCAGTGGATGCCGATCATCGGACGGACCGCGCGGCGCGGCGACGAGACCGGCTCGCGGATGCTCTCCGCCCGCGTCGCCGAGGACCTGTGCCGCCTGGCGTTCGCGCTCTCCCGGCAGTGGGCCCCCTACGCGAAGTGGCGCGGCACCGCGTTCCGGCGGCTGGACGTCGCGCCGTCCCTGGACGGCCCGCTCACGGCGGCGGTCTCGGCACCGCGTTGGGAGGACCGCGAAGCGGCGCTGGCGGAGGTCGCCGAGGTGCTCGGCGCCCTGCAACGCGAACGCGGCCTTCCCGCGCCCGACGCCGTCGTGACCGCCTTCTGGAACCGGCCGTTCCGCACCGTCGACGAGGCCGTCTGGACGGCCCTGCTCGCCGAGATCCACGACCCGGAGGTCGCCGCGCTGCCGCCCGGTGTCGGGTCCGTCGAGCAGTGGGCCGACAGCGTGGACGTGCTGACCTCCAGCGACCGCAGGGCCGCCCTGCGCGCCGCCTACCGGGCGTGGATCAGCCCAGGCGCAGCGCCAGGAAGAAGTCGACCCGGTCCTCAAGGCGCGACAGGTCACGCCCGGTGAGGTCCTCGATCCGCTGGATGCGGTAGCGGACCGAGTTCACGTGGAGGTGCAGCTGCTGCGCGCAGCGCGTCCACGACCCGGAGTTCTGGAGGAACGTCTCCAGCGTCCGGACGAGATCCGCCTTGTGCTCGTCGTCGTAGGTGCGCAGCGGGTCCAGCAGCCGGACCCGGAACATGTGCCGGACGTCGTCGGGGACGCTCGCCAGCAGCAGCACATGCGTCGCCAGCTCGTCGTGCCGCACCACGCACACCGGGGAGGCGCGCCCGGCCGCCAGCCGCCGCGCGTAGCGGGCCTCCTCCAGGGCGCCGCGCAGCTCCCCGGCGGGGACGACGTCGCTGACCCCGACGGCGAGGCCACCGCCGTCCGCGAAACCGGGGGCCAGCGCGTCCAGGGCACGCTGGATCCCGTCCGCGACGCCGTGCCCGGCGCCCTCCACCTGGACGAGCGCGACGGCCTCCTCGTCCAGCAGCCCGAGGACGGGACGCGGAACGGGCGGCACCTCACCCAGCACCTCGCCCAGCACCGCCCGCAGCTCGTTCTCCCGCAGCACGCCGCCCCCGGACGCGGCGACCGCGACGAACCGGGAGGCCGCGTCCAGCCCGGACAGCTCCAGCCGGGGTGCGATCTCCTCCGCGCCCGCCGCCCCGGCGACCAGCCGCACCAGCTCCTGCGCGAGCCTGCCCTCGACGCTGAGCCGGTCGTCGAGCCGCGCCCGCTCCAGCGCGACGATCGAGGCCAGCTCGGTCGCGAGCGCGCGGCGCTCGGCGGGCCAGTCGTCCACGTCGCCCTCGCAGGCCAGGAACCAGTCCGCGACCCGGGGCACGGCCCGCGCGGCGACCGGGAAGATCGACACGCCCGCGTGCGGGCGCGGCAACCGGCGCGCGGTCAGGAACGCGCGGGCCAGCTCGGCACCGCCGGGCACCGGCCCGGGGCCCGCGACGACCCGTCCCGTGGGCGTCAGCACCCAGCAGCGCATGCCGAGGTCGCGGGACACCAGCTCCAGCACGGCGCCGACGCCGCCCGCCCCCGCCGCCCCTGCCGCGCCCGCCATGCCCGCCGTGCCCGCGATGAGCCGCCGGTGCCGGTCGAGCACGGCGGTCAGGTCGGCGGCGCGGGCGCCCGACAGGTGCCGGACGACCTCCTCGGTGATCGTCGCGAACGCCACGTCCTCGGGCACCGCGAACAGCGGCAGCCGGTGCGCGCGGCAGGCCGCCACGAGATCGTCCGGAAGCGCGCCGCGCGCCAGGCCCCCGGCCAGGGCGGACGCGCCCGCCGCCGCCAGCGCCCGCACGAACGTCTCCGAGTCGGCGGGCTCCGACCGCCACATCAGTCCCGTCAGCACCAGCTCCCCGCCGCGGAGGTACCGGCCGGGCTCCAGCAGGTCCGTGGTGACGACCCAGCGGACCGCCCGGTCCAGCTCGTCCCGCCCGGTGACGAGCTCCAGCCGCGACCCGGGCAGGTCGAGCAGCGCGCGAAGCTTCATATCTCCTAGTTAACTGGAGGATCCTACGAAACCCCGCCTCGGCGGGGCGGCACGGTTCGGATCTCCTGTGCCTCGACCCGGATATGGGCCCCTGTGTGTACTTCAGGGGCGGATCGGGAGGAGGCGCCGGTGACCATCGAACAACCGGTCGGACTGACAGGGCTGGGCGTGCTGAACGCGCTGCCCGTCCGGGCCGCCCGCGCCGAGCTGCTGACCTGCTGCGCGTCCCGCCACTGGGCGGACGAGGTCGCCGCCGGACGCCCCTACCCGGGCCTCGCCGCGCTGCGCTCCGCCTCGGCGGTCGCGCTCGCCGCGCGGGACTGGGCCGGGATCAGGGAGGCGCTCGCCGCCCATCCCCGCATCGGCGACCGCCCCCAAGGTGACGATCGCGAAGCAGGGTGGTCGCGCGGCGAGCAGTCGGGCGCCGACGCCGCGGACGACGAGATTCGCGCGGCCCTGGTGGCGGGCAACCGGGCCTACGAGGAGCGCTTCGGGCACGTGTTCCTGATCTGCGCGACCGGCCTGAGCGCGGCCGAGATGCTCGCCGCGCTGCGCGCCCGGCTGGGCAACGACACCGGGACCGAGCAGGCGGCCGTCCGCTACGAGCTGACCAGGATCGTCGATCTCCGGCTGGCGAAGCTCCTCGACGCGATCGGCTTTGGCGCCCGGGCCGGGACCACGAACGGGAGGACCGAGTGAGCCTTTCGACGCATGTGCTGGACGCGGCGCGCGGCCTTCCCGCGCCCGGCCTGGCCGTCCGGCTCGACCGGCGGGACCCGGTGAGCGGCTGGACGCTGCTCGCCGAGGCCCGCACCGACGCCGACGGCCGGATCGGGGACTGGGGCGTCGCCCTCGGCCCGGGGGTGCACCGGCTGACCTTCGACACCGGGGGGCTGTCGGAGTTCTATCCCGAGGTCACGGTCGCGTTCACGGTCACCGACCCCGGCCGGCACCTGCACGTCCCGCTCCTGCTGAGCCCGTTCGCCTACTCCACCTACCGAGGGAGCTAGCCCCCATGGCCATCGTGCTCGGCCCCAACCGCTACGGGAAGGCGGAGACGCGCGTCGTTCACGTCAGCAGGGACGGCGGGACGCACCGGATCAAGGACCTGAACGTGAGCGTGGCGCTGTCCGGCGACATGGACGAGGTGCACCTGAGCGGCGACAACTCCGCCGTCCTGCCGACCGACACGCAGAAGAACACGGTGTTCGCGTTCGCCCGCGAGCACGGCATCGGCGAGATCGAGGACTTCGCGCTGCTGCTCGCCCGGCACTTCGTGGACTCCCAGCGGGCCGTCGCCCACGCCCGGGTGGAGATCCACGAGTACGGCTGGGAGCGGATCGCCGGGCCGCACTCGTTCGTCCGCGACGGCGGCGAGGTGCGGACGGCGCTCGTCCACAGCGACGGGACGGGCGGCGCCGAGTCGGTGGTGGCGGGGCTGACCGACCTGGTCGTGCTCAACTCGACCGGCAGCGAGTTCCACGGCTTCGCCGAGGACAGGTACACGACGCTCGCGCCCACCGACGACCGCATCCTCGCCACGGCCGTGACCGCGCGGTGGCGGTACCGCGCGCTCGGGGCTCCCTGGGGCGAGTCCTACCGCGCGGCCCGCGCGGCGCTGCTCGGCGCGTTCGCCGGCACGCACAGCCTGTCCCTCCAGCAGACGCTCTACCAGATGGGGCGCCGCGTCCTCGGCGAGCGCCCCGAGATCTGCGAGGTGCGGATGGCGATGCCCAACAAGCACCACTTCCTGGTCGACCTGAAGCCGTTCGGCCTGGACAACGACAACGAGGTCTTCTTCGCGGCGGACCGCCCGTACGGGCTGATCGAGGGTTCGGTGCTGATCGACGACGCGCCGGACGCTCCGTCCGCGTGGGTATGACGGGTACGGGGGAAGAGATGGAGTTCATGCGACCGGCCACCTGGGCGGACGCGCTGGCGGCGAAGGCGGAGCACCCGGGGGCGCTGCCCATCCAGGGCGGCACCGACGTCATGGTCGAGATCAACTTCGACGTGCGGCGTCCCGAGGCGCTGCTGGATCTGAACCGCGTCGCCGAGCTGACCGGGTGGGATGCCGTCGACGGGCGGCTGCGGGTCGGCGCGGCCGTCCCGTACGCGCGGCTGATCAAGGAGCTGGGGGACCGGCTGCCCGGCCTCGCGCAGGCGGCCCGGACGGTCGGCTCCCCGCAGATCCGCAACCGGGGCTCGGTCGGCGGGAACCTCGGCGCCGCCTCGCCCGCCGGGGACTCCCATCCGCCGCTGCTCGCCGGGGACGCGGTGATCGAGGTCGAGTCGGCGGCGCGCGGCCTCCGGATGATCCCGGCGGCGGAGTTCTACCTCGGCGTGAAGCGCAACGCGCTGGAGCCGGACGAGCTGATCCGCGCGTTCTGGAGCGCTCCGGCGTCCGGCCCGCAGTACTTCTCGAAGATCGGCACCCGGAACGCGATGGTGATCGCGGTGTGCTCGTTCGCGCTCGCGCTGCACCCGGACGAGCGCCGCGTCGGCACCGGGGTCGGCTCGGCCGCCCCGACGCCGCGCCGCGCGCCGGCCGCCGAGGCGTTCGCGTCCGCCGAACTGGACTGGGAGGGGCGCGGCCCGCTGCCCGAGGCGGTGTCCCGGCGGTTCGGGGACCTCGTCGCGGACGCGGCGTCCCCGATCGACGACGTCCGGGGCACCGCCGGATACCGCAGGCACGCGCTGGCGGTGATGGCGCGCCGCACGCTCGCCTGGGCCTGGAACGACCACCGCGCCGGAACCGTGGAAAGGAGGGCGTCCTGATGCGCGTCCACATCACCGTGAACGGCTCGCCCGAGACCGTCGACGACGTGTGGGAGGGCGAGAGCCTGCTCTACGCGCTGCGGGAGCGGATGGGCCTGCCCGGCTCCAAGAACGCCTGCGAGCAGGGCGAATGCGGTTCGTGCACGGTCTACCTGGACGGCGTGCCGGTCTGCTCGTGCCTGGTCGCCGTCGGCCAGGCGGAGGGGCGGGACGTCCGCACCGTCGAGGGCCTGGCCGAGGGGCCGCCCGGCGACTCCGGGGAGGCGCGGCTCGACCCCGTCCAGCAGGCGTTCGTGGACGCGGGCGCCGTGCAGTGCGGGTTCTGCACGCCGGGCCTGATCGTCGCGTCCCACGACCTGGTCGAGCGCAACCCCGAGCCGTCCGACACCGAGATCCGCGAGGCCCTCGCCGGGAACCTGTGCCGCTGCACCGGCTACGAGAAGATCCTCGACGCGGTCCGGCTCGCCGCCGCGCGTAAGCGGGCGGCCGGGGGGAAGGCGGCGCGAACATGAGGACCGTCATCGAGAACGCCCATGTCGTGACCGTCTCCGGCGAGGAGCACCCGAGCGGGCACATCGTCGTCGACGGCGACCGGATCACCGCGGTCGGCGCGGGCCCCGCCCCTTCGGCGCCGAGCGACACTCCGACCGAGCGGATCGACGGGCGCGGCTGCCTCGCCACGCCCGGCCTGGTCAACACCCACCACCACCTCTACCAGTGGGCGAGCCAGGGCATCGCCACCGGCTCCACCCTGTTCGAGTGGCTGACCACCCTCTACAAGCCGTGGTCGAAGATGGACGCGGAGGTCGCGGCGGGCGCGGCGAGCGCCGGGCTCGGCTGGCTCGCCAAGTCGGGGTGCACCACCTCCACCGACCACCACTACCTGTTCCCGAAGGGGCGCGGCGACCTGTTCGCCGCCGAGATCGAGGCCGCGCGCGAACTCGGCCTCCGCTTCCACCCGTGCCGGGGGTCGATGGACCTGGGCGAGTCCGACGGCGGGCTGCCGCCCGACGAGGCCGTCGAGGACATCGACACGATCCTCGCCGAGACCGAGGCCGCGATCGAGCGCTACCACGACCCCTCGCCCGGGTCCATGCTCCGCGTCGCGGTCGCGCCCTGCTCCCCGTTCTCCGTCACCCGCGACCTGCTGGTCAGGTCGGCGGAGCTGGCGCGCGACCGGGGCGTCCGGCTGCACACCCACCTCGCCGAGACGCGCGACGAGGAGGAGCACACGACCGAGCGGTTCGGCATGACGCCGGTCGAGTACATGGACTCGCTCGGCTGGCTCGGCCCGGACGTGTGGCTCGCGCACTGCGTCCACCTGCACGACTCCGACGTGAAGCGGCTCGCCGAGACCGGCACCGGCACCGCACACTGCCCGAGCTCCAACGCCCGCCTCGGCTCCGGCATCGCCCGCGTCGCGCACCTGCTGGAGGCGGGCGCGCCGGTCGGGCTCGGCGTGGACGGCCCGGCGTCGGCCGAGATGGTCCCGCTCGCCGGGGAGATGCGGCAGGCGATCTACATGCAGCGCGCCCGGTACGGGCCCACCGCCCTGACCGCCCGGCAGGCGCTGGAGATGGCGACGCTCGGCGGCGCCCGCTGCCTCGGCCGGGAGGCGGACCTCGGCACGCTGGAGCCCGGCAAGCTCGCCGACATCGCGCTGTGGCGGGTCGACGGCTTCCACGCGGCGATCGACGACCCCGTCGTCGCGCTCGCGTTCGGGCAGACGCCGCCGCTGGCGCGGCTGCTGGTCGGCGGCCGGACGGTCGTCCGCGACGACGCGCTCACGTCCGTCCCGCAGGACGAGGTCGGGCGGCGCGGAGCCGCCGCCCACCGGCGTCTCATGACTCTCGCGGAGGAGGTCCTCTGATGGTGGCCCCGGTGAAGACCCCCGGCCATGTGGCGGCCCCCGGCCTCGGCGGCGTGGGCGAGAGCGCGCCCCGCCCCGACGGGACGCTGAAGGTCGCGGGCGAGTTCGCCTACGCGTCCGACCTGTGGATCGACGGGATGCTGTGGGGCGCGACACTGCGCAGCCCGCACCCCCGCGCGCTCATCCACGCGATCGACATCGGGCCCGCGCTGGCGCTGCCCGGCGTCCGCGCCGTCCTCACCCACGAGGACGTGCCCGGCCGCCCCGCGTTCGGCGTCGACGGCGTCGAGGACCAGCCCGTCCTCGCCGCCGAGCAGGTCCGGCACCAGGGCGAGCCGGTCGCGCTCGTCGCCGCCGACCACCCCGAGACCGCGCGGCGCGCGCTGGAGCTGATCGGCGTCCGGTACGAGGTGCTGGAGCCGATCACCGACCCGCGCGCCGTCATCGCCGACCCCGAGCGGCTGAAGGTGCAGGAGCGCGGCGGCGTCACCCGGTACCAGCCCGTCCGGGTCGGGGACGTGGAGGCCGCCCGCGAGCGCGCCGACGTCGTCGTCTCGTCGGAGTTCGAGGTGGGCATCCAGGACCAGGCGTTCCTCGGGCCGGAGGCGGGCCTCGCGATCCCGGCCGAGGACGGCGGCGTCGACCTGTACGTCTCCACGCAGTGGATCCACAACGACCTCAAGCAGATCGCGCCCTGCCTCGGCCTCCCCGAGGACAAGGTGCACATGACGCTCGCGGGCGTCGGCGGCGCGTTCGGCGGGCGCGAGGACCTGTCGATGCAGATCCACGCGGCGATGCTGGCGCTGCGCACCGGCAAGCCCGTGAAGATGTCCTACAACCGGTACGAGTCGTTCTTCGGGCACGTCCACCGGCATCCCGCGCTGATGCGGTACGAGTACGGCGCCGCGTCCGACGGGCGGCTGCTGTACGCCGACGTCGAGATCGTGCTGGACGGCGGCGCCTACACCTCGTCCTCGCTGAACGTCGTCGGGAACGCCGCCTCGCTCGGCGTCGGCCCCTACGAGATCCCCAACATCAAGATCGACGCGTACGGCGTCTACACCAACAACCCGCCGTGCGGGGCGATGCGGGGCTTCGGCGCCGTCCAGGCGTGCTTCGCCTACGAGTCGATGATGGACAGGCTCGGCGAGGCGTGCGGCCTCGGCCCGGTCGAGATCCGCCGCCGCAACGCCGTCTCGCAGGGCTCGCGGCTCGCGACCGGCCAGGTCATCGAGTCGCCCGCGCCGCTCGCGCCGATGCTGTCGCGGCTGGAGGCGATGCCGATGCCGCCCGGCCTGGACGCCTCAGACCCGCGCAACCTGCCCGGCGGCGTCTCCCAGGCCACGCGCGGCGAGGGCGTCGTGCGCGGCGTCGGCTACGGCGTCGGGCTCAAGAACATCTGCTTCTCCGAGGGCTTCGACGACCTCGCCACCGCGCGGGTCCGGCTGGAGGTCATCGGCGGGGAGGCGACCGCGCTCGTCCACACGGCGGCGGCCGAGGTCGGGCAGGGGCTCGTCACGATCCAGGCGCAGATCGTCCGCACCGAACTGGGCGTCCAGCGGGTCACGATCGCCCCGGCCGACACCGGGGTCGGCGACGCCGGGTCCTCCAGCGCGTCCCGCCAGTCGTACATGTCGGGCGGCGCGGTGAAGACGGCCTGCGAGGCGGTCCGCGCCGAGCTGCTCGCGCTCGCCCGGCGCTCGCACCCGGGCGCCGCGCACGTGGCCGGAGGGAAGATCGTCTCCGCGACGGGCGCCGTCCTCGCGGCGATCGAGGACGTCCTCGGCGACACCGTCATCGAGCAGACCCGCGAGTACCACCACCGCGCCACCGAGCGCATGGACCCCGTCACCGGGCAGGGCCGCAGCCACACCCAGCTCGCCCTGTGCGTCCACCGCGCGGTCGTCGACGTGGACGTCGACCTCGGGCTCGTCAAGGTCGTCGAACTGGCCGCCGTCCAGGACGTCGGGAAGATCCTCAACCGGCAGGCGCTGGAGGGCCAGATCCACGGCGGCACCGCACAGGGGCTCGGGCTCGCGGTGATGGAGGAGATCCTGGTCACGGACGGCCTCGTCCGCAACCCCTCCTTCACCGACTACCTCATCCCGACGATCCTCGACATGCCGCCGATGCGGCTCGACATCCTGGAGTACCCCGACCCCGAGGCCCCCTACGGGCTGCGCGGCGCGGGGGAGCCGCCCACGCTGTCGTCCACGCCCGCGATCGTCGCCGCCATCCGCGACGCCACCGGACGGCCCCTCACCCGGGTCCCGGTGCGTCCCGAGCACGTCATACGAACCGTCACATGAACCACGACCTGGTGATCCGCTCCCGGCGGGTCGTGCTCCCGGACGGCGAACGGCCCGCCGCCGTCGCCGTCCGGGACGGACGCGTCGCCGCGATCGCCTCCTACGACGCGCCGCTGCCCGCCTCGGCCGAGACCCGGCTCGGCGACACGGCGCTGCTGCCGGGGCTGGTCGACACCCACGTCCACATCAACGAACCGGGCCGCACCGAATGGGAGGGCTTCGCCACCGCGACCCGCGCCGCCGCGTCCGGCGGCGTCACCACGCTCATCGATATGCCGCTGAACTCGCTGCCGCCCACGGTCACGCCGTCGGCGCTCGCGCTCAAGCGGGCCGCCGCGGACGGCGCGCTGTTCGTGGACGTCGGCTTCTGGGGCGGCGCGGTCCCCGGCAACGGGATCTACCTGCGCGCCCTCCACGACGCGGGCGTGTTCGGGTTCAAGTGCTTCACCTCCGACTCCGGCGTGCCCGAGTTCCCGCCGCTCAGCGCCGCGCGGATGCGGGAGGCCTTCCAGGAGATCGCCTCGTTCGGCGGGCTGGTCGTCGTGCACGCCGAGGACCCCGCCGACCTCACCGCGCCGTCCAGTGGCGCCTACGGCGACTTCCTCGCGTCCCGTCCGGCCTCGGCCGAGCGGCGGGCGGTCGAACGGGTCATCGCGCTCGCGGCGGAGACCGGCGCGCGCGCCCACATCCTGCACCTGTCCGCCGCCGACTGCCTGGGCCCGCTGGCGCGGGCCCGGGCCGACGGGCTCCCCGTCACCGCCGAGACCTGCCCGCACTACCTCACGCTTTGCGCGGACGACGTGCCGGGGCCGTCCGCGACCTCCTACAAGTGTTGCCCGCCCATCCGCGACACCGCCAACCGCGACGCCCTGTGGCAGGGCCTCGACACCGGCGTCATCTCCTGCGTCGTCACCGACCACTCGCCCTGCACCCCCGAACTGAAACGCGGCGACTTCGCCACCGCTTGGGGAGGCGTCTCGTCCCTCCAGCTCGGACTGCCCGCCGTCTGGACGGAGGCCCGGCGGCGAGGCCACTCGCTGACCTCGGTCGTCCGCTGGATGGCCGAGGCGCCCGCCGCCCTCGCGTCCCTGCCCAAGGGCCGCATCGCCGTCGGCCGCGACGCCGACCTCGTCGCCTTCGACCCCGACGCGGACTTCACCGTGGACGCCGCGTCCCTGCACCACCGCCACCCCGTCACCCCCTACGAGGGGCGCACCCTGTCGGGCGTCGTCCAGGCGACCTGGCTGCGCGGCACCCGCGTCGGCGCCGCGCCCACGGGACGCCCCCTCGCCCGAACGGACACCCGATGACCTTCACCGCGCTCCCGGACCTCGCCGTCCGGACCCTCGGCGGCTCCGTCCTCGCCGCCAGCGACGAGTCCTTCGCCGAGAAGGAGAACCTGATCAACCCCTGGGCGCCGACCTTCGCGCCCGCGACGTTCGGCCCCAAGGGCCAGCGGTACGACGGCTGGGAGACCGCCCGCCGCCGCGCCCCCGGCCACGACTGGGCCCTCGTCCGCCTCGGCCTCCCGGGCGTCGTCCGCGGCGTCGTCATCGACACGGCCTGGTTCAAGGGCAACTACCCTCCGCACGCGTCCGTGGAGGCCGCCGCCGTCGACGGCTACCCCTCGCCCGCCGAACTCGCCGCCGCCGACTGGACCGAGATCGTCCCGAGGAGCCCCCTCGAAGGCGACACGGCGCACGCCTTCCCCGTCGCTTCGCGGCGCCTCGCCACCCACGTCCGGCTGAGGATGTTCCCCGACGGGGGCATCGCCCGGCTGCGCGTCCACGGCGAGGTCGTCCCCGACCCGGCCCGCCTCACCGGCCTCACCATCGACCTCGCGGCCCTGGAGAACGGCGCCCGCGTGGTCGAGTGCTCCGACGCCTTCTACTCCTCCCCGGACAACATGCTGTTCCCCGGCCTCGCCCGCACCCAGGCCGACGGCTGGGAGACCGCCCGCCGCCGCGACGACGGCGACGACTGGGCCCTCATCGCCCTCGCCGCCCCCGGCGTCGTCCGGCTCGCCGAGATCGACACCACCCACCTCAAGTTCAACGCCCCCGCCGAGGTCACCCTCACCGGCCTGGACGAGAACGGCACCGCCACCGTCGTCCTCCCGCGCACCCGCGTGCAGCCCGACACCCGCCACCACTTCCGCGTGACGTCCCCCGAGGTGACCCACGTCCGCGTGGACATCCACCCCGACGGCGGCCTCGCCCGCCTCCGCCTCCACGGCGACCTGACCCCGGCCGCCAGCCACGCCCTCACCACCCGCTGGCAAACACTTCGCAACGATCTGTGACGCAAGACACACAGAACGTGATTCAATAGCGTCACTATCGAATAGTAGTTGCACAGTAACGTTCCGTGCATGCCCACTGCCGAGCATGAGTCCCCCATCCAGATCATCCGCGACAACCCGGCCATCATCGCCCAGGTGATGCGTGCGGCCTTCGACATCGAGATCTCCGACGATGTCGAGGTCCGGACGGCCTCGGAGGACTTCACCCAGATCGCCCCCACCGCCTACCGCGCCGACAACGTCGTCGAGATCTGCGAGAGGGGCTCTCCCGAACGCAAGATCGGCGTCGTCGCCGAGACCCAGCGCGCCGTCGACCCGAAGAAGCGCCACAGCTGGCCCCTCTACCTGACGGGGCTCTTCGCCAGGCTCGAATGCCCGTCCTACCTCGTGGTCATCTGCCCCGGCGGCCGGGTCGCCCAGTGGGCACGCGAGCCGATCGACATCGGCCACCCGGGCTTCACCCTCGCCCCCCTCGTCCTCGGCCCCGGAACCGGCCCGCTCGTCACGTCCACCGACCAGGCCGCCCAGATGCCCGAACTCGCGGTCATCGCGGCCCTCGCCAACGTCACGCCCCCCACGGAGGAGTCCCTGGAGATCACCTACGCCGCCCTGGCGACGATCGAGAACACGCAGCAGGAAAACGGCCACTTGTACACTGACATGGTGCACAAGGTGCTCCCCCTGGCCGCCAAAAAGATCTTGGAGGAGTTCGTGACCACAGGCACAGCCGACTACAAGTTCACCAGCGACTTCGCCCTCCGCAACCACGAGCGCGGCCGCGAAGAGGGCCGCGAAGAGGGCATCGCCCTCGGCGAGGCGAAGTCGGTACTCGTAATCCTCGCCGCGCGGAAGCTGGTGGTGTCGGACGAGGCGCGCGAGCGGATCATGTCCTGCCAGGACCTGGACACGCTGGAGGGCTGGGTGAATCGCGCTTTGACGGTCGAGTCGGTGGAAGCGCTCTTCGAGTGAGCCGCTCCGTCACCGAGTACAAGTTCACCAGCGACTTCGCTCTCCGCAACCAGGAGCGCGGCCGCGAAGAGGGCATCGCCATCGGTGCAGCGAAGTCGGTACTCATGATCCTCGCCGCGCGGGGGGTGGTGGTGTCGGACGAGGCGCGCGAGCGGATCATGGCCTGCCAGGACCAGGAAACCTTGGACAGTTGGGTGGTCCGCGCGCTGACGGTTGGCTCAGTGGAAGCCCTCATCGGCTGAGCATCCGGTGATGTGAAAGGCGCCCCGGGAGTTCCGGGGCGCCTTTTCGTTGGGCTTGGGTGGGTCAGGTGCCCTCGGTGGGCTCCTCCTCCAGGAGGTCGTCGAACTCGCCGTCCTTGACGCCCGCGATGAAGGCGTCCCACTCGGCCTCGGTGAAGTAGAGGATCGGCCCCTCGGGGTTCTTCGCGTCGCGCATGACGACGGCCCTCTCACCGAAGTCCTTGTGCTGGACGGGTACGTCCTTGCCATCGACGAACTCGATGATGACCCCGTCGCTGAGGATCGGTTCCTGCTCGGTCACTGGCGCACCTTCCTCGTCCCGGCTCTGTCGCGTCCAAGGCTAGTGGGGACGGGGGTGCCGCCACATGAAAAGCAGTCCCCGGCCGTCCAGTGTGGGGAGGGACGGCCGGGGACGATCGAGGGGCGGGATCAGGGCTTGTTGAAGCCCAGCGTGAACTCGCCGGAGCCGTTGTAGGCGTGCACGCGGTACCGGTAGGTGCCGGGCGCGCCGTCGTAGCTGATGCGCTCGTCGGGGTCGGGGCTGGTGGAGGCGGCGACGTTGGTCCAGGTGCCGCCGTTCAGCTTCTGGAGGTAGAGGTCGAAGTCGACGCCGTCGGGGCCGTCCAGGCAGGCGGTGTGCGTGCCGGACGCGGTGGTGGTGTAGTCGCCGCTCGGCTGGTAGTTGCTGGCGCCGGTGGTCACGGACGCGTTGGTCTTGGTCTGGTAGGCGTCGCAGGGACCGGGGTTGCCGGGGCCGGGGCCGCCGCCCTCGGTGACGAGCTGGCGCCCGTCGCGGGCGAGGATCTGCAGGACCTCGCTGACCGGCTGGAAGTAGGTGGTGTCCTGGGAGTCCTGGCCGTTGTTGCAGGAGCCCGAGGTGCCGGAGGTGATGCCCTGCGCCTGGCCGCCGGTCTCGGAGATCAGCGCGCCGCCGGAGTCACCCGGGTCGGCGCAGATGTTGGCCTGGATGAGCCCGCTGACCGAGCCCTCCTGGTAGTTGACGGTGACGTTGCGGGCCTGGATCGGGCCGCACCACAGCCGCGAGTTCGTGGTGCCGCCGGAGCGGCAGGCGCGCGCGCCGACGGGGGACTCGGTCGCGCCGAGGACGCTCTCGTACGAGCCGTTCCACTTGGTGACCTTGGGGGTCGGGGTCCACTGGCTGTTGGTGTCGATCCAGGAGTAGTCGTCGCCGGGGAAGGACGAGCCGCCGAAGGTTCCCTGGGCGACCTGGTTGGAGCCCTTGGTGGTCTCGCCCACGCCGCCGCAGTGGCCCGCGGAGATGAAGCCGCCGGTCACGGCGAACGCGACGGAGCAGCCGTACTTGGACGTCCAGTACCGCTCGCCGCCGACGATGTCGTAGACGAGGTGGGGCTTGGCGGCGGAGCGGACGATCCGCACGGCCCCCGCGTCCACGCCGCTCGCGGCGACGAACTTCTGCGCGGCTGCGGGGGAGGAGGTGTTGACGACGACCCGGTTGCTCTGGCTGTCGACGTACCACGAGGTCACGGACTTGGCGGCGGACGCGGCGTGCCGGTCCAGCCTCGTCTGGACGGAGTCCAGCGCGGCCGCGCCGAACTTCACGATCTTGGGCTCCGCCCCGGCGGCCTCGATCGCCTTGGCGGCGGAGGCGTCGGTGGTCGCGACGACGACCTTCGAGCCTCCGGCGACCCAGGCGCCGCCGAACTTCTTGCCGAGCGTGAGCCGGAGCTGCTTCTGGACGCGGGCGGCACGGTCGCCGGAGTGCGCCGGGGCGAGCGGCGCGGCGGCGGCCTGCGGACGGGAGGCGGGGGAGGCCGGTTCCTGCGCGTGCGCTGGGGTCGCCAGCGCCGCGACGAGTCCGGTCGCCACCGCTATGCCCAGCACACGGTGTTTGCGGGACATGTCACTCTCCAGATGGTGGGGGTGGGGAGAGAAAAGGGGCGCCCTTCCCGGACTGTAGGGCGAACCGTAAAGGGCCACAATTCATCGCATTGAAGTGGTTTTCCACTGTTGATTGCGTTGCCGTCGAACGGCGGGGGCCACGGCGGGAAACGGGGTGGTCTGGTCCGCCACCTGGTGACGTCCGGCCCGCGATCCTCTACGATCACCTCGTCCCGTCCGGCCTCGCGGAGCCGAACGCACGCGGACGGGACGCGGCCATGGACTCACGTCAGGGACGGTGGCATTGAGCTCGACGGCAAATTCCACGTCGGCCCCGAGAGGGGTCAGCTGGGTATGAGGCGTACATTCCCGCGGTGACCGCGACCGCCTAGGACGTGTCGCACAGCGACCTCAGCCGTCACGCGGGCGTGTAGCTGAGCGGTGGGGCGACGCCGGAGGCGAGGCCCCACCGGGAAGATCGCGAAGCGATTCCGCACCCGCGAAGGCACGGTCCCGTCCCGAGCCGCCAGGCGAGGGGCGTGGGCCGGGACTTAGTCAACACCGTCGCCGAGGCAGGCGGACGGTTCCGGGGTGCGGCTGAGGTCGCCCTCCAGTATCCCGAACGCCTGGTCGACGATCTCCGACAGCGAGCCGAACGCGCCGGGGTGCCGGCGTGCGACGTCGGCGGAGGCCTGGAAGCCGCAGGTGGCGGCGGCGGCGATCACGTGGGGGCGCAGGTCGGTCTCGGGGTCGGCCTGCATCCGCTCGCTGATGATCTGGGTCAGCAGCAGCTGCTTCTTCTGCGCGTGCTCCAGGCTGCCCGCCATCAGCGTGGGGCTCTCGGCCATCATCGTCAGCAGGCAGTTGAAGCGCTCGGGGTCGAAGCCCAGCTCGCCGCGCTCGCAGGCGCGGGCGACCTCCACCACCGTGTTGCGCAACGCGGTCATGATCGGCTCGTCCGCCGGACGGCCGGCCAGCATCGCCATGACGGCGCGGGTCTGCTCCTCCTGGAACGTGAGGGCGACGTCCTCCTTGGAGGCGAAGTAGCGGAAGAACGTCCGGGACGAGACGTCGACCGCGTCGGCGATCTCCTCGACGGTGGTCGCGTCGAAACCCTTCTCGGCGAAGAGCGTGAACGCGGCGTTGACGAGCGCCTCCCGGGTGCGCTGCTTCTTGCGTTCGCGCCTGCCCGGGGGCTGGGGTTCCGGACCCTCGCGACGGGTCTCGGGGGCGGTCGCGGTCATGGGCGAAGTGTAACCAGCGGCGAACGTTCCGCCAAGCGGCAGTAGCTGACGGTTGTCGTGACATGAATCATGTCGCTCCACGACGTCGGGCATTTGACGACAAGTGTCGGCCTGTGACACTTTACTTCGCAGTACTCGCACGAGGTGCCGCCAGGGCGGGCCCGCATCGCCCGAACAGCATCGCCCGCGGGTGCGGCCTGCGTCGCACGGCTAACGCAACATCACTGAAACCACGCATGACCAGTAAATATTCGCATGGAGGCCGAAGATGACTCAGTCACAGGGCGCCGAGGTGCTCCACCCGGGCGCCCCCCGATCCGCAGCGCCGCCCGGACGCCGGGCGAGGGCCGGGCACGGGCATCCCTGGCTCACGCTCGTCGCCGTGGCGCTCGGCGTGATGATGGTCGGGCTGGACGCGACCGTCGTGTCCATCGCCAACCCCGCGATCGCCAAGGACCTCGGGGCCAGCCTGTCGGGCCTCCAGTGGGTGACCAACGCCTACCTGCTCGCCCTCGCCGTGACGTTGATTCCCGCCGGGAAGATCGCCGACCGGTTCGGGCGCAAGCGCACCTTCCTCGCCGGGGTGGTCGGCTTCGCCGTCTCCTCGCTGCTGATCGGGTTGTCCGGCGGCCTCGGCATGGTGATCTTCTGGCGGGTCGTGCAGGGGTTCGCGGGGGCGCTCCTGCAACCCGCCAGCCTCGCCATCCTGCGCAACACCTTCCCCGCCGACAAGCTCAACGCGGCCATCGGCGTCTGGGGCTCCACGGTCGGCATCTCGATCGCCGGCGGCCCGATCGTCGCCGGGCTGCTGGTCGAGAACGTCAACTGGGAGTCGGTGTTCTTCCTCAACGCGCCGCTCGGCGTGATCGCGCTGGCGATGGGGCTCTGGGTGATCCGCGAGTCCAAGGACGAGGAGTCCGCGGGCTCGTTCGACCTGACCGGCGTGGCGTTGCTGACCGGCGCGCTGTTCGGTCTGGTCTGGGGCCTGATCAAGGCCGGTGAGCACGGGTTCGGCGACACCGTCCCGCTGGTGTCCTTCGCCGCGGCGGTGGTGCTGTTCGCCGCGTTCGTGTGGAACGAGCTGCGCGTCGAGAAGCCACTGCTGCCGCTCGGGCTGTTCAAGTCGGTGTCGCTGTCGGCCGCGACCGGGCTGATCATCCTCGGCTTCTTCGGGATGTTCGGGACGATCTTCTTCATCACCCTGTACCTCCAGCAGGTGCACGGGATGAGCCCGGTGGACGCGGGCGTCCGGATGCTGCCGATGACCGGCATCTTCATCGTCGCCTCGCCGGTGGCGGGTGTGCTGACCAACCGGTTCGGGCCGCGGCTGCCGCTCGCGCTCGGCATGGCGTTCACCGCGGCCGCGATGTTCGGCCTCTCGCGGATCGGGGTGGACGCCCCCTACATCCAGCTCTGGCCGTGGTTCGTGCTCGTCGGCCTGGCGTTCGGGATGGTGATCGTCGCGGGCACCGAGGCGATCGTCGGCAACGCGCCCGCGCACCTCGCGGGCGTCGCGGGCGGGCTCCAGCAGACCGCGTCGCAGGTCGGCGGCGTGCTCGGCACGTCGGTGCTCGGCGTGCTGATGTCCACCAAGGTCGGGGACGTGCTGGTCGAACGGCTGACCGGCGCGGGCGTGCCCGGCGCCGCCGCGCAGCAGCTCTCCGGGCAGGAGGGCCTCGTCTCGCAGGGCGTCGCGCCCGTCCCGCCGGGGACCCCGGGCGGGACGGCCAAGGCCATCACCGACGGAAGCCACCTCGCGTTCATGGACGGCTTCCAGACGTCGCTGACCGTGGCCGGGTCCGTCGCGCTGGTCGCGATCCTCGCGGCGCTGCTCGTCCGGCGCGGCGCGTCCCCCGTCGAGGGTGCCGCCGTCGCCTGAGCCCCGCACGACTCACGGGCCCCGGGCCCGCTCCGGAAGGGGCGGACCCGGGGTCCGTCGTCTGGGGACCTCAGGGTTTGCGGGCGGAGAAGCGGAACGAGCCCTCGCCGCGCTCGATCGTCACGCCGGTGAACCCGGCCGCCTCCAGACGGCGGGGCAGCGTGTCCGGGTCGACGACGACGCAGGTGTCGAAGAGGTGGATGAGGCGGAAGGCACGGCCGTCCAGGCCGTCGCTCCCCGCGAACACGCCGCCGGGCCGCAGCACCCGGCACGCCTCGGCGAACAGCCGGTCCTGCTCCCGCGGGGACGGGACGTGGTGCAGCATCGTGAAGCAGACCGCCGCGCTGAACGCGGCCTCCTCGAACGGCATCGCCGTCCCGTCGCCGTCGACGATCGTGGCCGAGGGCCCGGCGAGCCTGCGCAGCCGTCCTGCGAGGACCGGGTCGATCTCCAGCGCGGTCAGGCCGGGGGCGCGCCGCCGCAGCACCCGCGTCGTCGCCCCGTACCCCGGGCCGATCTCCAGCACGTCCGGCCCGAGGTCGACGCCGTCGAGGGCCCAGGGCAGCAGGTCGCGCTCCACCTTCCGCGCCCAGGAGGCGGATCGGCAGCACCACTGATGGAAGCGATTCATCGGCATGGGACGACGCTAGGGTCGGGGTCGTGGTGGCGGGAACGAGGTGGCAGGACGGATGATGTCGCGATCCGGACAGCGGGCCGGGGCACCCGTCTGGGAGCCCGTCCCGTGGACGCCGGACGGATCGCTGCTGGTCGAGAGCTTCGCGATGCCGTCGCGGTGGCGGTTCGGCACGCACGTGCATCCCTGGCACCAGCTCGCGTGGGCGGCCGAGGGCGTGCTGACCGTCGAGACCGGCGAGGGTCTGTGGGTGCTCCCGCCCGTCCGCGCGCTGTGGATTCCGGCGGGCGTGCCGCACGCGACGGCCGCGCACCGGGCGTCGGTCATGCGCAGCCCCTACCTGCGGCCGGACGCCTGCCCGGTGCGCTGGAGCGCGCCCACGGTCGTGAGCGTCCCGCCGCTGCTGCGCGAGCTGATCGTGCACCTCGCCGGGCCAGGCCCGACCGGGGACGCGCGGGGCCGCGCCGAGGCCGTGCTCTGCGACCTCGTCGAGCCGGTGGATGCCGGACCCCTGTTGCTGCCGCTGCCTTCCGACGGGCGGGCGAGAGGCGTCGCCGAGGCGCTGCTGGACGACCCGTCCGACGGCAGGACGCTCGACGCCTGGGGACGCGTCGCCGGGGCCAGCGGCCGCACGCTGGCGCGCCTCTTCCTCGCCGAGACCGGCATGAGCTTCGGCCGGTGGCGGACGCAGGCGCGGCTGCGCGCGGCGCTGCGGCTGCTCGCCGAGGGCCTCCCGGTGGCGACGGTCGCCGGACGCGTCGGCTACGAGACGCCGAGCGCGTTCGTCGCGGTCTTCCGCCGCGCGTTCGGGGTGTCGCCCGCCCGGTACTTCACGCCGACCCGGTAGCCCGCCGGGCTCAGCTCTGGCCGGGGCTCGGCGTCGGGTTGGACGTGGGGCTCGGGCCGGGCGTGCCCGGGTCCTCGCCGGGCGGGTCGGTCGGGGTCTGCGGCGGGGTGGTCGGGTCCGTGCCGCCGCCCGGCGGGGTCGAGGGGTCCGAGGACCCGCCGCCCGGGGGAGTGGTCGGCGGCTTCGGCGGCTTGGCCGGAGGCGTGCCCGGCTTCGACGGCGTCGACGTGGACGGGTCCTCCGAGGCCCTCGGAGCGGGCGTCGAACGAGTGGGCGTACCGGGCCCCGCGGGCGTGCCCGCGGGGGCGCCGCCGCCGGGGTTCGGGCCGACGGGACGCGGCGGGTCGCCGTAGGCGGTCGTGACCGGGGCGTGCGTGCCGCGCTCGGCGCCCGTGACGCCCGGCGAGTGACCCGGAGCGCCGCCGGCCCCGGCGGACGCGGGCTCGGTGTGCCCGCTGCTGGAGGTCGGCACCAGCGACGCCGCGTCGCCGCCCTTCGCCGACGGCCACGACGTCAGGAGCCCGATGACGGCCGCCGCCGAAGCCGCGAGGCCCGCGGCGGCGCCCGCGCCCTTGGAGACGCCCCGGCGCTGCCGAGGCTGCTCCGTCCGGCGCGGCCCGATGACGACGAGCGGGGTGGGCGCGGCGACGGTGGGCAGCGTGCGGACGGCCTCGTCCTCGCACGCGGCGAGGACCTGGTCGCGCAGCCACGCCGGCGCCCGGTCGGGCGCGCGGCCCGCGAGCAGCTGCGGCAGCTTGCCCTTCTCGAACGCGGTGATGAGGTCGAGGTACGCCGTCCCGCGCATGAGCGTGTCGAGGACCGCGCGCTCCAACCGCGTGCGCGCCGCGTTCAGCAGCTGCGCGAGCGTGTCGGGCGCGATGCCGAGCACGCGCGCGATGTCGTGCGGTTCGAGCCAGTCGCCCGCCCAGAGCAGCAGCACCTCGCGGTGGTCCGAGCGCAGCCCGGCGGCGGCGCGCAGCAGCGGGTCGGGGGAGCTGAACACGGGAGCGCCCCGTCCGGCGGATACCCCGGCGCACGTGGTGCGCGCCAGCGAGTACAGCCAGAGGACGGTGTCGCCGCGCGGCGGCTGGTGCACCGCCGCGACGAAGGTGTCGCGGACCGCTGCCGCCGCCTGCTCGTCGCCGACCAGCGACCAGCAGTACGCGTAGAGGCGGGCGGCGTGCGCGTCGTAGAGGGAACCCGGGTCCCCGCGCATGTGACCTCCCGGTGGGGCTCTGCCGGTGCCGGCCGTCGCGAGGGTGACGCTGCAACACGGACAAACCGGCGGGTATCGGGACTCTAGCGGCTCCCGCCAACGGGTGAGAAACCAGGGACGGAACGGGACGCGAACGACCCACCGGAAGGCACGGAAGGTATCCGGCTGGTTGCCGGAGAGTGACGTTCGTGGAGATTTAAGGAAGTTCCCGAAAATCACCTGATTCCTGATGCGGTTCAGCAGGGAAGGATTCGAACCCGTTATCGAATTTCGAGGGGGACCGGGTGACCCGGCTGACCGTGGACGACGTCTACCAGTACATTCGCGGGGTCTGTTTCAAGACCGGCCCGCCCGGGACGGTCGGCGCCGAGACCGAGTGGTTCGTCGTCGACGCCGCCGATCCGGCCGCGCACGTCCCCGCCGACCGGGTGCGCGAGCTGGTCTCGGCGGCGGGCGCGCCGGGCGGCGGGAGCAGGGTGACCTACGAGCCCGGCGGCCAGTTGGAGCTCAGTTCGGCGCCCTTCCCCGGGCTCGCCCCGCTGCACGCGGCGCTCACCGGCGACATCGCGCACATCCGGGACGCGCTGGAGCCGGCGGGCCTCACGCTCGCCGGGCACGGCGTCGACCCGGTCAGGCGCCCGCGCTTCCAGGCCGACCATCCGCGCTACCAGTGCATGCGCGACTACTTCTACGCCGGCGGGTTCGCGGACGTGGGCCTCGCGATGATGTGCTCGACCGCGTCCGTCCAGGTGTGCCTGGACATCGGCGCCGACCCCGCCGACGCGGCCCGGCGCTGGCGGCTCGCGCACGCGCTCGGCCCGGTGCTGGTCGCCGCGTTCGCGAACTCGCCGCGGCACGCGGGCCGCCGCACCGGGTTCCGCTCGTCCCGGCAGGACATCTGGACGCGGCTCGATCCGGGCCGCACCCTGCCCGTCCTGCGGGACGGCGCGGACGACGACCCCGCCGAGGCGTGGACGCGGTACGCGCTCGACGCGCGGGTGATGCTCGTCCACACCGAGAAGGACGAGTGGGTGTCGGCGCCCGGCATGTCGTTCGGGGAGTGGCTGGCCAAGGGCGAGCCGTGCGCCGAGGACCTGGAGTACCACCTGTCCACGCTGTTCCCGCCCGTCCGGCCGCGCGGCTGGCTGGAGCTGCGGATGATCGACGCGCTGCCCGAACGGTACTGGCCGGTGCCGGTCGCCGTCGCCGCCGCGCTGCTGGACGACCCGGCCGCCTCGCGTGCCGCCGAGGCCGCGACCGAACCGGTCGCGGACCGGTGGGAGCAGGCCGCGCGCTGCGCCCTCGCCGACGCCGCGCTCGCCGATGCCGCGCGGGCCTGCTTCCGCGCGGCGCTGGACGCGCTGCCCCGGCTCGGCGGGTCCGGGCTCGTCCCGCTGGTGGCGGAGTACGCCGACCGGTACGTCGAGCGCGGACGCAGCCCGGCCGACGACGAGCCCGCCGCGCCGCTCCAGGCCCCGACCCCGACCCCCTCTCAGTCCCCGTCTCAGACCCCGCCCCTGTCACCGTCTCTGGAGGATCAGACATGGCACCGATGAGCCCGCCGGGCTCGACCGCCGAGTACGACGAGGAGGCGTTGAAGGAGCTGATCGCGGGCGAGCTCGGCGCCGCCCGGGACCGCAGCTTCGGGCTGACGACCGACGCGCTCGCCGAAGCCGACCTGACCACGCAGGTCTCCCCGCTGATGTCGCCGTTCGTGTGGGACCTCGCCCACATCGGCAACTACGAGGAGCTGTGGCTGCTGCGCGCGGCCGCCGGGATCGAGCCGATGCGCCCGGAGATCGACGGGCTGTACGACGCGTTCGAGCATCCGCGCGCGGAGCGCCCGTCCCTGCCGCTGCTGCCGCCGGACGAGGCGCGGTCCTACATCGCCACCGTCCGCGCCAAGGTGCTCGACTCGCTGTCGTCCGTCCGGTTCGACCCCGCGAACCCGCTCACGTCCGGCGGGTTCGTGTACGGGATGGTCGTCCAGCACGAGCACATGCACGACGAGACGATGCTGGCCACCCACCAGCTCCGCAAGGGCGCGCCCGCCCTGCTCGACCCGCCGCCCGAGCCCGTCCCGAGCCGGCCCCCCGGCGCGGACGAGGTGCTCATCGAGGCGGGCCCGTTCCAGATGGGCACCTCGGACGACCCGTGGGCCTACGACAACGAGCGTCCGGTGCACCTGGTGGACGTCCCCGCGTTCTACATCGACGTCGAGCCCGTCACCAACGCCGCCTACACGGCGTTCATCGAGGCGGGCGGCTACGACGACCCGCGCTGGTGGACACCGGCCGGGTGGGAGTGGCGCGAATCGTCCGGGAAACGCGCCCCCGCCTTCTGGGCACGCGAGGGCGGCCGGTGGGTGCGGCGCCGGTTCGGGCGGACGGAGCCGGTGCCGCCGGACGAGGCCGTGCAGCACGTGTGCTGGTACGAGGCGGACGCCTACGCGCGGTGGGCGGGCAAGCGCCTGCCGACCGAGGCCGAGTGGGAGAAGGCCGCCCGCTGGGACCCCGCCGTCCAGCACTCGCGCCGCTACCCGTGGGGCGAGGTCTACGAGGAGGGCCGCGCGAACCTCGGGCAGCGGTCGCTGCGGCCGTCGCGGACGGGCGACTACGCGTCCGGCGCGTCCGCCTACGGGGTGCGGAGGCTGATCGGCGACGTGTGGGAGTGGACGTCCTCGGACTTCCACGGCTACCCCGGCTTCCGCTCCTTCCCCTACAAGGAGTACTCGGAGGTGTTCTTCGGGCCCGAGTACAAGGTGCTGCGGGGCGGCTCGTGGGCGACGCACCCGCTCGCCATCCGCGGGTCCTTCCGCAACTGGGACTACCCGATCAGGCGGCAGATCTTCTGCGGATTCCGCTGCGCGCGCTCGGCGGGGGAGGTCGCCTAGATGTGCCGCCACCTCGGTTACCTGGGGCCGGCCCGGACCCTGCACTCGCTCGTCTACGACGGCGAGCACTCGCTGGAGCACCAGGCGTACGCGCCGCGCATGACGCAGGGCAACCTGCTCAACGCCGACGGGTACGGCATCGGCTGGTACGGCCCGGGGGACACCGCGGGGAACACCGAGCCCGTCCGGTTCCGGCGCGCGCAGCCGATCTGGACGGACGCCTCGTTCCGTGAGATCGCCGGTGCCGTCCGCACGTCGTGCGCGGTCGCGGCGATCCGGTCGGCCACCGCCGGGTTCCCCGTGGACGAGTCGTGCGCCCAGCCGCTCCGCGCCGGGCGCCGGCTGTTCAGCCACAACGGCAGGATCGAGGGCTACGCGGGGGTGGAGGGCAAGCTCCGCGAGCTGGCGGGGGAGATCGCGGACATCCCCGACGCCCGCGCGCCGATCGACTCCGCGCCGCTGTTCGCGCTGGCGGCGCGGCTGTGGCGGGAGGGCGCCGCGCTCGGCGAGGGCCTCGCCGCCGCCGTCGAGGCCGTCACCGCGCTCGCCCACGGCCGCTACAACCTGCTGGCCTCGGACGGCACGACCCTCGCCGCCACGACCTGGGGCGACTCGCTGTTCGTCCGGGAGGGGGAGGAGGAGATCCGGCTCGCCTCCGAGCCGCTGGACGGCGATCCCGGCTGGCGCGCCGTCCCCGACCGCTCGCTCGTCACCGCCGGGCTCACCTCCGGCGTGCGCGTCGACCCGCTCTGACCTTCTGTCGCCGACCTTCTGTTTCCGACCCTGCCGTTCCGACCTGCCGTATCCGACAGGCCCTAGCCGTGCCGATCCCGGCCCGGACCCAAGCGCCGGGCCGGGGCCCCGCCAAAGGAGAACCACGTGGACCGGTTCCTGACCGCCGACGACCTCGCCAAGACGCTCCGCCAGGACGTCAGGGAGGGGCTCACCGGAACCCCCAAGACGCTCCCGTCCAAGTGGTTCTACGACGAGCGCGGCAGCGCGCTCTTCGAGGAGATCACGAAACTGGAGGAGTACTACCCGACCCGGCGCGAACGGGAGATCCTCACCGCCCGCGCGCCCGACATCGCCGCCGCCACCGGCGCCCGCACGCTGCTCGAACTCGGCGCGGGCTCCGGCGAGAAGACCCGCCTGCTGCTGGACGCGCTGAGCGGCACGCTCCGGTCCTACGTCCCGGTGGACGTGAGCGGGGACTTCCTGGAGGAGGCCGCCGCCGGGATCGCCGCCGACCACCCCGACCTCACCGTCCACGCCGTCGTCGCCGACTACGAGCAGCACCTGCACCTGCTGCCCACCGGCGAGCGGCGGCTGATCGCCTTCCTCGGCGGGACGATCGGCAACATGCCGCCCGCGACCCGCGTCGGCTTCCTCGGCGGCCTGCGCGCCACCATGGGCGAGGGCGACTTCCTGCTGCTCGGCGCCGACCTCGTCAAGGACACCGGACGCCTCGTCCGCGCCTACGACGACGCGGCGGGCGTGACCGCCGAGTTCAACCGCAACGTCCTGCGCGTCATCAACCGCGAGCTCGGCGCCGACTTCGACCCGGCGGCGTTCGAGCACGTCGCGCGCTGGGACGAGGCCGAGGAGTGGATCGAGATGCGGCTGCGCTCGACCCGCGACCAGGACGTCCGCGTCTCCGGCCTCGACCTCACGGTGCCGTTCGCGGCGGGGGAGGAGACCCGCACCGAGATCTCCTCGAAGTTCCGCCGCGAGCGCATGGAGGCCGAGCTCGGCGCGGCCGGCCTGGAGACCGCCGCCTTCTGGACGGACGCGGCGGACGACTTCTGCCTCGTCCTGGCCCGCCCCACGCTCGACTGACCCCGGGAAGCCTCCCGGGAGAAGCGGTTCAGCCCTGACCGCGGACCGGGTGGGCGAGGCCCAGGCGCTTGATGTCGTCGGCCAGGCGGGCCGCCACGTAGCGGTGGCCCGCCGGGTTCGGGTGCGTGCCGTCCTTGCGGATGTAGAGCGTGGCGTTCCCGGTGCCGTTCCGCCGGTTCCCGGTGATCCACTGCTCGGCGATCGGGTCGACGAACGGGATGCCGAGCCGCGCGGCGACGGGCTTCAGCGCGTCCCGGATGGCGACCGCCTTCTGCGGCGGCGGCGCGCTGCCCCACAGCGGGCCCATCAGCACGATCCGGGTGCCCGGCCAGCGCCGGCGGGCACGCTCCAGTACCGCGTGCGCCGCCGCCGCGACCTGCGCGGGCGGGAAGCGCCAGTCGTTGTGCCCCCCGGACACGATGAGCAGGTCCGGCGCGGGCCGCCAACCGAGCTGGCCCTCGAACAGGTTGAGGTAGGCGTCGCCGACCGCGCTGTGCGCGACGAAGCCGGTGCCCGCGCGGCCGCCGACGATGACCTGCCAGCCCAGCAGCCGCGCGGTCGCCGGAGCGTACGTGGTCTCGGGCAGCGCCCCCCGCTCGCCGACCGTGTAGCTGTCGCCGAGGAACATCACCACGGGCGGTGCCGGCCGCGTCGACGGCTCCGCCGCCGCGGCGGAGCGGTGCGCCGAGCCCCCGCAGCCCGCCACCGACGGCAGGCCGAGGCACAGCGCGAGGATCGCCGCGCCGCGGCGGGCGCGGCGAGATGTCATGGAGGACCACCAAATTTCCGGGGAATCGCACCGCATCTTACTGAGCCCGGCGCCGTCTTCGGGCAGGTCCGCGCCGACTCGCCGTGCCATCCGCCGATCGAGACCGCATCGTTTCCTACACCCGCCGTTAACCGCGTCCTCACGTGCAGGCTCGCCGCTCGCAACCGGGCACCGAGAGGGTGCCGCGGTGACCCGGCGTGCGCGGCTGCGCGAACTCGATCTGCTCCGCTTCCTGGCGGCCATGGCGGTGGTGCTCTACCACTTCACCGGCTTCGGCGGTGACGGCGCCTGGCCGCGACCCGCGCGGGAGGTCTTCCCCGAGCTGGCGGGGGTCACCAAGTACGGCTACCTCGGCGTCGACCTGTTCTTCGTCGTCAGCGGGTTCGTGATCCTGATGAGCGCGTGGGGGCGCGGCCCCGGCGAGTTCGGGATCTCGCGGCTGGTCAGGCTGATGCCCGCGTACTGGGCGAGCGTGCTGCTCGGCGCCGTCGTCTACGCGGTGTTCCGGGAGGGCAACGGCGTGCCCGGGCTGGTCGTCCCGAACATGACGATGTTGCAGGGCGGGCTCGGCGTCCGGAACGTGGACGCCGTGTACTGGACGCTCTGGGTCGAGATGCACTTCTACGTCCTCGCCGCGATCCTCGCGGCCGTCGGCATCACCTACCGCTCGTGCCTGATCTTCATGGCGGCGTGGATGTTCGGCGGGGTCTTCGCCGACGAGGCGGGCAACGACCTGCTCCAGATCATGCTGGTGCCGACGTGGAGCCCCTACTTCATCGCGGGCATGGCGCTCTTCATGATCCACCGGTTCGGGCCGACGCTGCTGCTGTGGGGCTACGTGGCGGTGTCCTGGCTGCTCGCGCTGCACTGGGGCACCTGGCGCGCCGGGACCGCCTTCAAGGACGCCGATGACACGGTCGTCGGCGTGGTCGTGACCGCGATCTTCGTGGTGATGATCCTCGTCGCCACCGGGAAGCTGAACTGGATCCGCTGGAGCGGCCTGACCCTGTTCGGGGCGCTCACCTACCCGCTGTACCTCGTCCACTCGCAGCTCGCGCTGCCGCTGCTGGACGCGGCCTACCCCGGCCTGAACCGGTGGGCGGCGCTCGCGGCCGTGCTCGCGGCGTCGCTGGTGCTGGCGTACGCGCTGCACCGGCTGATCGAGCGGCCCGGCGCGACCTGGCTGCGGGCCCAGCTGCGCGCCTCGCTCGCGCCGATGCGCCCGGCGGCGGAGGCCGCGCCACCCGGCGCCCCGGGCGGCCTGGGCGAGGCCCCCGTGCCGGCGGCCCGTCCGGCCGACGCGGAACTCGTCCGGCACTGAGATCCGGCACCGAGATCCGGGCCCCGGCCTCGCGGCACGGCCGTGGCCGGATCGGGACGCTGGGGAGGGTAGCCGGGGCAAATCCGGTAACACTTTCCGGATCATCGCCGTTGTTCCTGGTGACCCGGGCTATGCCGTCCCGGGCTCTCGGGGCGAGGATGGGACAGATGCGGTCGTTCAGCCGGCACGGGTCGGAGTTGGTCACGCCGTCGGCGGTCGATCCCTGTATGGACGACCCCGGGGCGCAGCGGTTGCGCGAGTCCATGCGCCGCCACGACTGGAGGGCGGTCCGGGGCTTCTTCACCGGCGTCGACGACCCCGACGACCGGTCGTTCTACATCGGGATCTGCGCGGGCGCCCCCGGCGTCCAGGACTGGATCACCGAGTGGTGCCGGGCGCAGCCCAAGGCGACGCTGCCGCTGACGATCCGCGCCGCGCACGCGCTCACCCGCGACGCCGCCGCGCTGGCCGAGGAGTGCCTGGCCGAGGTCGTCGGCCGGGACGAGAAGGACGCCTCCGCCCGGGCCCTGCTGGTCGCCGCCGCCACCGCGGGGAGGCTGGACCGCGCGGAGGCGCGGCGGCGGTTCGACGAGGCGGTCGACGTCCACCCCGGGCACCTGCACGCCCACACGCGGATGCTCGCCTTCCTCCAGGCGGAGGACGCCCACGACGACGCGCTCGCGTTCGCGCACGAGGCCGTGGCCGCGGCGCCGGTGGGGAGCCCGCTGGGCGTCCTCGT
Organism: Actinomadura terrae; assembly: GCF_022751215.1. Classification (GTDB taxonomy): domain Bacteria; phylum Actinomycetota; class Actinomycetes; order Streptosporangiales; family Streptosporangiaceae; genus Spirillospora; species Spirillospora terrae. Next base: position 894,201 of record NZ_JAICDG010000001.1, read on the forward strand.
CGCCGAGGCCCACATCGGACGGTGGCGGTCGCTGCCGACGGCGCGGCGCGGCTCCTACATGTCGAGCGACTCCGTCCGGGCCGACCTGGTCGCCGCCGCCGGGGACTCGGTCCGCAGCTCCGCCTACGAGGCGCGGCCGGGCTGGCCCGCGATCCACAACGCGTTCGCGTTCGCGTTCGTGATGGCGGGCGAGGTCCGCTCGGCCGCCAAGCAGTTCGAGGTGATCGGCGACCGCGTCACCGAACACCCCTGGGACGCCTACCGCGCCGACCCCGTCGAGGCGTTCGCCGAGCTGCGCGAGTGGGCGCGCACCTGGATCGACACCTGACGTGTGACGTTTTCGCGCGAGGGTGCGCTGAACGTGGTGAGGGTGGTCGACCGATGTGAGCGGGCATCGGTCGACCGCTCGCCTCCGGCGGGTCCGCCTCTGTGTTTATTTAAGTCCCGGCCCACTACCCTCGCCTGGCGGCTCGGGCAGTGACCGTGCCTTTGCGGGCGCGGATCGCTTCGCGATCTTCGCGGTGGGGCCTCGCCTCCGGCTTCGGCCCCGCCGCTCAGCTACGCGCCCGCGTGACGGCTGAGGCCACTTTGGTACACGGCCCTAGGTGTCGGTCAGCGGACGTGCTTCCTGTGCCGGGTGGGCGGCTCTCCTGTCGGATGGAGTTTTCAGCCCTTCAGGTAAGGGCGCGTGTCCCAGTGCCGGGGCGCCTCGGGCAGTGGCGGACGTCGGGGCGTGTTGTGCACATCGATAGGGCGCTGATATGGGCGCCGACGTGTGTTTCGTCACTCGCGGGAATTGCGGGCTGCAACGCAATTCTCCGCGCAACGGGCGAGGTGAACCGTATCAGTTAACCGTTTCAGTGAACCGATTCAGTGGGACGCTCGACTGGTGGGGTCCCGCCTTCTGTCGGTGCGTGCCTCTAGGGTTAGAGGCGTGCCAGACAGGCGCAAGCGCGCGACCATCCGCGAAGTCGCGCAGGCGACGGGGTTGTCGCCTGCGGCCGTGTCCTATGCGCTGCGCGGTATCCAGACCTCGGAGGAGACGCAGGAGCGGGTCCGCGCGGCGGCGGAGGCGCTCGGCTACGAGGCGCACCCGATCGCCCGGGCCTTGGCCAGCGGCCGGACGGGCCAGGTCGGCCTGCTGTGCGGCTCGCTGGAGGACTACTGGCAGCAGTCGCTCGCGGTGGGCATCGGCCGGGCGCTGCTCGCCCGCGACCGCTACGCCCTGATCGTGGACGCGGGCGGCGACCCCGAGCGCGAGCTGGCCCTCGCCCGGCGGCTGCGCGACCAGCGGGTCGACGGGCTGATCGTCCAGCCGCTCGACCCGGCCGCCGCGCTCTGGCCGGAACTGGCCGACACGATCCCGGTGGTGTCGATCGGCGACGCGCTGCGCGGCGGGCAGGCGCAGGGGGAGGTCGTGTTCGACAACCGGCGCGGCGTCACGCTCGCGCTGGAGCACCTGCGCGACCTCGGCCACCAGCGGCTCACGGTGTTCACCCCGACCCGCGCCAGCACCCCCGACCGCCCCGCCGACGTGCACGTCAACGCCGAGGCCGAACGGCTCGGCCTGCGCGTGGACGTCGTGGTCGTCCCGCAGTCGCTCGCCGAGTCCACCGAGGTCGCCGTCCGGGTGCTCGGCGGCCCGAACCGCCCCTCGGCGGTCTTCTGCTTCGCCGACTCGATCGCCTACGGCGTGTACGCGGCGACGCGCGAGCTGGGTCTGGACGTCCCGGGCGACGTCGCGGTCTGCGGCTACGACGACCACCCGATGTCGGCGCTGCTGACACCGCCGCTCACGAGCGTCGACTGGGACATCGAGGGCATCGTGCACGCCGCCGTCCGGCTGGTCGTCGACGTCATCGACGGCAAGCCCCGCAAACGCCGCGTCGTCCGCGAACCGACCCTGCGAGTCCGGGCCTCGACCGGCAGTGCCGATTGAAGTCCCGGTATGGCGATCGTCACCTTTTTGTGTGACGTTCCACGCCTGGCGGGGAGGCGTGGGGGCGGGGGTGTTGATAACGATTCGGCTGTGTTCTCTGGTGCTACGCTACTTTCCCCTGATTTCCGGTAGTTACGCTTAACAAGCGTGGTTCCGGACATGCCGGGTCACCGGGTCGACGGTACCCATTGGCTACGGTTGGGTAGAAGGCCGAAATCGATGACCGGCGTTGCGGCGCCCGACGAGGACGTGAACCGTTTGATCACCTTTGAGGGCGTGACCAAGCGCTACCCCGACGGCACCGTCGCGCTGGACGATGTGAGCCTGGAGTGCCCCACCGGGCAGATCACGGTGTTCGTCGGCACGTCCGGCGGGGGCAAGACGACGGCGCTGCGCACGATCAACCGGATGGTGGAGCCGACCGGCGGGCGGGTGCTCATCGACGGGCAGGACGTCCGCGACCGCAGGCCCGCCGAGCTGCGGCGCGGCATCGGCTACGTCATCCAGCACGCCGGGCTGTTCCCGCACCGCACGATCGAGGACAACATCGCCACCGTCCCCTACCTGCTGCGCTGGAACAAGAAGAAGGCCCGCGACACGGCCCGCGAGCTGATGGAGCGCGTCGGGCTCGACGCCGGGATGGCCAAGCGCTACCCGTTCCAGCTCTCGGGCGGCCAGCAGCAGCGCGTCGGCGTCGCCCGCGCGCTGGCCGCCGACCCGCCGATCATGCTGATGGACGAGCCGTTCAGCGCCGTCGACCCCGTCGTCCGGGCCGAGTTGCAGGACGAGTTCCTCCGCCTCCAGGACGAGCTGCACAAGACCATCGTGTTCGTCACCCACGACATCGACGAGGCGATCAAGCTCGGCGACCGGATCGCGGTTTTCCGCACCGGCGGCGAGCTGGTCCAGGTCGCCGCCCCCGAGGACCTGCTGGCCCACCCCGCCGACGACTTCGTGGCGGGCTTCGTCGGCCAGAACCGCGGCATCCGCAGCCTGTCCTTCGCCGACACGGCCGAGCTGAGCCTGCGCGACGACCTCGTCCGCCCGGTGACCGCCGCGCCCGCCGACACCGCCGGGCTCGACTGGGTGCTGGTGGTCGACGAGGCCCGGCACCCGCTCGGCTGGGTCCGGGGCAAGGAGGTCACCGGCCCGCTCGCGGACGCGGCGCTGGCGCCGGTCGGCGGGACGTTCCAGGTCGGCGCCGACTCGGTGCGCGGCGCGCTGGACGCGGCCGTGCTGTCCCCGGCCGGGCTCGCGGTCGGCGTGGACGGCGGCGGCGCCGTCGTCGGCGTGACCGGCGGCGCGGAGCTGCTCGCCGTCCCCACCCATGGCGAGCACCACCACCGCCCCGGCAAGGGGCTCCCCGTCGACACGCCGCCCGGCGAGGGCTCCGCCTCCGCCGCCCAGGACGGTGCCTCCGACTGATGGACATCGACTGGGGCTGGATCGGCGACCACACCGACACGCTCACCGACCACGCCCTCATCCACCTGCGCCTGGCGCTGCTGCCGGTGCTGTTCGGGCTGCTGATCTCGCTGCCGCTCGGCGTGCTGTGCCGCCGCTGGGGCTGGCTCTACCCGCCGGTGCTGACGGCCTCGAACATCTTCTACGCGATCCCGTCGCTCGCGCTGTTCATGGTCTTCATCCAGTACACGGGGCTGGAGCCGGCGACGGTCATGATCCCGCTGACCCTCTACAGCCTGTCGGTGCTCGTCCCGAACGTGGTGGACGGCCTCGCCTCGGTGTCCGAGCCGGTCCGGCAGGCGGCGACCGCGATGGGCTTCGGGACGCTCCGCCGCCTGCTGCGGGTCGAGCTGCCGATCGCGGTGCCCATCGTGATCGCGGGGGTGCGGGTCGCGGCGGTGTCCTCGATCAGCCTCGTCGCGGTCGGCCAGCTCGTCGGGCAGGGCGGGCTCGGCTACGACATCATCCGCGGCTACCAGCTCCAGTTCCAGACCCAGATCATCGCCGCCTCGGTGCTGATCGTCATGCTGGCCCTGGTCACCGACGCGATCCTGGTGATCGTCCAGCGACTGCTCACCCCGTGGGCCCGGGCGCGCGGGAGGGCGTCGTGAACGACCTGTGGAACCAGATCGACCTGTCGTGGTCGTGGCTGACCGCGTCCGAGCAGTGGCACGGTGAAGACGGCATCCCGCACCGGCTCGTCCAGCACCTCTACTACAGCGGCGTGTCGCTGCTGTTCGCGGCGCTGATCGGGCTGGCGCTCGGGCTGCTGGTCGGGCACACCGGGCGGGGCGGCTTCCTCGCGGTCAGCGTCGCCAACATCGCCCGCGCGATCCCGACGTTCGGCCTGGTGCTGTTCATCGTCGTGATCGAGTACAGCATCACGCCGGTGCTGATCGCGCTGGTCGCGCTCGCCGTCCCGCCGATCCTCGTGAACACCTTCGAGGGCCTGCGCGGCGTCGATCCCGAGGCCAAGGACGCGGCGCGCGGCATGGGCATGTCGGAGTGGGGCGTGCTGTGGCGGGCCGAGGTGCCGATGGCGCTGCCGCTGATCCTGCTCGGGCTCCGCACGTCCGCGATCCAGGTCGTGGCGACCGCGACGATCGCCGCCTACCCCGGCTTCGGCGGGCTCGGCCGCTACATCATCGACGGCCTGGCCCGCAACGACTACCAGCTCGTCGTCGGCGGGACCGTGCTGGTCGTGGCGCTCGCGGTGATCGTGCAGCTGGTCTTCGCGGCGCTGCGCCGCCTCGTCGTCTCGCCGGGCCTGCTCGGCACCGCCCGTTCGTCCTGAACGGTCAGAGGAGAAGGAAACCGACTATGAAGAATATGATCCGCGCCGCCGCCGTCGGCCTGGCGGCCGCCCTCGCGCTGTCGGCCTGCGGTGGCGGGGACGACGGCGACGACAAGAACCCGCTTTCCGGGGGCGGGAAGAAGGGCACGATCACGGTCGGCGGCGCCAACTTCCCCGAGAGCGGCCTCATCGGCGAGATCTACGCGCAGGCGCTGGAGGCCAAGGGCCTCAAGGTCGAGCGCAAGCTCAACATCGGCGCCCGCGAGATCTACTACGACCAGGTCGTCAAGGGCGGCATCAGCGTGATGCCCGAGTACAACGGCGCGCTGCTGTCCACCTCGGTCGACAAGTCCAGCACCGCGACCACCACCGAGGAGGTCAACGCGGCGCTGAAGGCCAAGCTGCCGGCGAGCGTGGAGATGCTCGACTCGGCGAAGGCGGAGGACAAGGACTCGGTCACCGTCAACCCGCAGACCGCCGCGAAGTACAAGCTGAAGAGCATCACCGACCTCAAGCCGGTCGCGAAGCAGCTGGTGATCGCGGGGCCGTCGGAGTTCAAGACCCGCCAGCAGGGCCTCGTCGGCCTGAAGGCCAAGTACGGCCTGGAGTTCAAGAAGTTCCAGCCGTTCGACGCGGGCGCTCAGGCCACGCTGGTCAAGCTGCTCACCGAGGACAAGGTCCAGGCCGCCGACCTGTTCACCACCGACCCCACGATCCCGCAGAAGAAGCTGGTCGTCCTGGAGGACCCCCAGCACGTCTTCACCGCGCAGAACGTGACGCCGCTGGTGAACAAGGCCGCCGTGAACGCCGAGGCCAGGGCCGCGCTCAACGGCGTCTCGGCCAAGCTCACCACCCAGGACCTCCTGGACATGATGAAGCGCGTCGCGATCGACAAGGAGGACCAGGAGAAGGTCGCCAAGGACTGGCTGAAGAAGTCCGGCCTCGCCTGATCCCCGTTCGGGTCGTTCACGGGCCCCGCTCCGCATCCGGAGCGGGGCCCGTTCCTGTTCGCGGGGTCGGGGGCGGTCAACGGACGGGGGGACGGCCGGTGAGGCGCGTGGTGAGGGACGTCGCCGTCGCCCGGACGACGCCCGCGATCGCGGGCCACGTCTCCGGCGGATGCCCCTCGCGGCGGAACGTGACCGTGATCGCGGCGGTGGGGTGGCCGGTGTGGTCGAAGGAGCAGGCGGCGATGCTGGCGAAGCCCTCGGTGATGTGGCCGTCCTCGGCCGACCAGCCGCGCTGGGCGTCCCGCGCGAGCACCTGGCGCAGCTCGCGCAGGGTGCCGGGGCCGCGTCCCGTCCGGTCGATGAACGGGTGCGGGAACAGGGCCCTGACCTGCGCCGGGGGCAGATGGGCGAGCAGCGACAGGCCGCTCGCGGTGAGCTGCGCGGGCATCCGGACGCCGACGTCGGTGACCAGCGTCGCGTGCCGGGGCGGCTGCTCCTTGAGCAGGTAGAGGGTCTCGGCGCCGTGCAGGACGCCGAGCTGCGCGATCTCGCCGAGCCGGTCCACCAGGCGGCGCAGCAGCGGGCGGGCGAGGCGTTCGAGGGGCTCGTGCCGCAGGTAGGCGGAGCCGACCTCGAACGCGCCGACGCCGAGGCCCCAGCGGCGCTCCTCGGGCAGGTAGGCGACGAAGCCGTCCTCGGCCATCGCGGTCAGCAGGTGGTAGGCGCTGGAGCGCGGCAGACCGAGGGAACGGGCGATGGCCGAGGCGGGCAGCGGGCCGGGCGCGCCCGCGAGCAGGCGCAGCACGGCGAGGGCCCGGCGGGCGGCGGGGACCTGGCTCATCTCCCCATAGTCTCGTATGTGAGACAGATGGGACGGTCCGGGTCTGCCTGTGCGGGCGGTCGGGGCGTTCCAATGGTGGCCATGGGATCGGCGGGCACTCGTCCGCCGGGTTCGGAGCGGCGGGCACGGGCCCGCCAGGCACGGATCGGTGGGCGCGGGCCCGCCGGGTAGGGAATCGGTATGGGGGACGTTGATGTCCGGGTCGGGCCGGAGGCGCTGAGCTTCGCGCAGGTCGAGGCCGTGGCGCGGGACGGCGCGCGGGTCGCGCTGACCGAGGAGTCGCTCGCGCTCGTCGCGGCGGCGCGGGAGCACATCGAGGAGCTGTCGGCCAGGCCCACGCCCGTCTACGGCGTCTCGACCGGCTTCGGGGCGCTCGCCACCCGGCACATCGCCCCCGAGCTGCGGGCGCGGCTCCAGCTGAACATCGTCCGCTCGCACGCGGCCGGGTCGGGGCCCGAGGTCGAGCGGGAGGTCGTGCGGGCGCTGATGCTGCTGCGGCTGCGGACGCTCGCCACCGGCCGGACGGGCGTCCAGCCGGTCACCGCGCGGACGCTCGGCGCGCTGCTCAACGCGGGGATCACCCCGCAGGTGTTCGAGCACGGCAGCCTCGGCTGCTCCGGCGACCTCGCCCCGCTCGCGCACGTGGCGCTCGCGCTGATCGGCGAGGGCTCGGTCCGCGACGCCAAGGGCGAGCTGCGGCCCGCCGCCGAGGCGCTCGCCGAGGCCGGGATCGAGCCGGTGACGCTCGGCGCCAAGGAGGGCCTCGCCCTGCTGAACGGCACGGACGGCATGCTCGGCATGCTCGTGCTCGCGATCCGCGACCTGCACCGGCTGCTGACCGCCGCCGACGTCGCGGCGGCCATGAGCGTGGAGGCGCTGCTCGGCACCGACCGCGTGTTCGCCGCCGATCTCCAGGAGCTGCGGCCGCACCCGGGGCAGGCCACCTCGGCGGCGAACCTGCGGGCGCTGCTGGCCGACTCGCAGATCATGGAGTCGCACCGGGGCCCCGACTGCACCCGCGTCCAGGACGCGTACTCGCTCCGCTGCGCCCCGCAGGTGAACGGCGCCGCGCGCGACACCCTCGCCCACGCCGAGATGGTCGCCGGACGGGAGCTGGCCTCCGCCGTCGACAACCCCGTCGTCCTCCCGGACGGCCGGGTCGAGTCCAACGGCAACTTCCACGGCGCGCCCGTCGCGTACGTGCTGGACTTTCTCGCCGTACCCGCCGCCGACGTCGCCTCGATGTCCGAGCGGCGCACCGACCGGATGCTCGACCGGGCCCGCTCCGAGGGGCTGCCCGCCTTCCTCGCCGACGACCCGGGCGTGGACTCCGGCCACATGATCGCCCAGTACACGCAGGCCGCGATCGTCTCGGACCTGAAGCGGCTCGCGGTCCCGGCGAGCGCCGACTCGATCCCGAGCTCGGCGATGCAGGAGGACCACGTCTCGATGGGCTGGAGCGCGGCGCGCAAGCTGCGCAGGGCCGTGGACGGCCTCACCCAGGTCGTCGCGATCGAGATCCTCACCGCCGCGCGGGCCCTCGACCTGCGCACCCCGCTCCGTCCCGGGCCCGCCACCGGCGCGGTCGTGGCCCGGCTGCGCGAGGCCGTCCCGCCGCCCGGACCCGACCGCTACCTCGCACCCGAGATCGCCGCCGCCGCCCGGCTCGTCCGGGACGGCTCGCTCGTCGCCGCCGCCGAGGCCGTCACCGGCCCCCTCTCCTGAAGGAGCACCGCACATGTCCCGTACCGTCCGCGCGCCGCGCGGCACGTCGCTGACCGCCGCGAAGGGCTGGCCGCAGGAGGCCGCGCTCCGCATGATCCAGAACAACCTCGACCCGGAGGTGGCCGAGCACCCCGAGGAGCTCGTCGTCTACGGCGGGTCGGGGAAGGCGGCCCGCAACTGGGAGTCCTTCGACGGCATCGTCCGCTCCCTCGCCGACCTGGAGGGCGATGAGACGCTGCTGGTCCAGTCGGGCAAGCCGGTCGGGATCTTCCGGACGCACGAGTGGGCGCCGCGCGTCCTGATCGCCAACTCCAACCTGGTGCCGCAGTGGGCGAACTGGGAGGAGTTCCGCCGCCTGGAGTCGCTCGGCCTGACGATGTTCGGGCAGATGACCGCCGGGTCCTGGATCTACATCGGGACGCAGGGCATCCTCCAGGGCACCTACGAGACGTTCGCGGCCGTCGCCGAGAAGCGGTTCGGCGGGACCCTCGCGGGGACGATCACGCTGACCGCCGGGCTCGGCGGGATGGGCGGCGCGCAGCCGCTCGCCGTCACGATGAACGGCGGCGTCGCGATCTGCATCGAGTGCGACCCGTCCCGGATCGACCGGCGCGTCGAGCACCGGTACTGCGACGTGCGGGCCGACTCGCTGGACGAGGCGCTCCGCCTCGCCGAGGAGGCCAAGGCGGCGCGGCGGCCGCTGTCGGTCGGGCTGCTCGGGAACGCCGCCGACATCGTCCCCGAGCTGCTGCGGCGGGGCGCGCCGATCGACATCGTCACCGACCAGACCAGCGCGCACGACCCGCTGATGTACCTGCCGAGCGGCGTCGAGTTCGACGACATGGCCGCCGAGCGCGAGAAGGACCCGGCCGCGTTCACCGACCGGGCGCGCGCGTCGATGGCCGCGCACGTCGAGGCGATGGTCGGCTTCCAGGACGCGGGCGCCGAGGTGTTCGACTACGGCAACTCGATCCGGGGAGAGGCACAGCTCCACGGGTACGAGCGGGCGTTCGACTTCCCGGGGTTCGTGCCCGCCTACATCCGTCCGCTGTTCTCCGAGGGCAAGGGCCCGTTCCGGTGGGCGGCGCTGTCGGGCGACCCGAAGGACATCGCGCGCACCGACCAGGCGATCCTCGACCTGTTCCCCGACAACGAGCCGCTGAACCGCTGGATCAGGATGGCGGGGGAGCGCGTCCACTTCCAGGGGCTGCCGTCCCGGATCTGCTGGCTCGGCTACGGCGAGCGCGACCGGGCCGGGGAGGTGTTCAACGACCTCGTCGCGCGCGGTGAGATCAGCGCGCCGCTCGTGCTCGGCCGCGACCACCTCGACTGCGGCTCGGTCGCGAGCCCCTACCGCGAGACCGAGGGCATGCTCGACGGCTCCGACGCGATCGCCGACTGGCCGCTGCTGAACGCCATGCTCAACACCGCCTCTGGCGCGACGTGGGTGTCGATTCACCACGGCGGCGGCGTCGGCATCGGCCGCTCGATCCACGCCGGGCAGGTCTGCGTCGCCGACGGGACGCCGCTGGCCGGCGAGAAGCTCCAGCGCGTCCTGACCAACGACCCGGGCACCGGAGTTATGCGGCACGTCGACGCGGGCTACGACCGCGCCGCCGAGGTCGCCGCCGAGCGCGGCGTCCGCATTCCGATGCTGGACCGATAAGGGGATCCCGGCCAGTGAGCTTCGAGTCGATGTGGGCGGACCTGCTGCCCATCGGGCGGGACGCGGCGACCGGCGGCTACCACCGGTTCGCGTGGACGCCGCCGGAACTGGAGTGCCGCGCCTGGTTCCTCGACGAGGCGCGCCGCCGCGACCTCGCCGTCGAGCACGACCCCAACGGCAACATGATCGCCTGGTGGCGCCCGGACGGCACGGAGGATCGTGAGGCCGTGCTGACCGGGAGCCACCTCGACTCGGTGCCCGGCGGCGGCGCGTTCGACGGGCCGCTCGGCGTCGTGTCGGCGTTCGCGGCCGTCGACCTGCTGCGGGAGCGGGGCGTCCGGCTCGCGCGGCCGATCGGGATCGGCGCGTTCGTCGAGGAGGAGGGCGCCCGGTTCGGGGTGGCCTGCCTCGGCTCGCGGCTGCTGGCCGGGGCGATCGACCCGGAGCGGGCCCGCGGGCTCACCGATGCGGACGGGCGCACGTTCGCCGAGGTCATGCACTCGGCCGGGCTCGATCCGGACGCGATCGGCCCGGACGAGGGCCTGCTCTCCCGCATCGGCTGCTACGTCGAGCTGCACGTCGAGCAGGGCCGCGCGCTGCACGAGCCCGTCGGGGTGGCGAGCGCGATCGTCCCGCACGGGCGGTGGCGGTTCGACTTCACCGGCGAGGGCAACCACGCCGGGACGACGCTGCTCGCCGACCGACGCGACCCGATGCTGCCGTTCGCGAGCATGGTCCTCGCCGCGCGCGAGGCCGCCGAGCACCACGGCACGGTCGCGACGGTCGGCAAGGTCAGGGTCGAGCCGGGCGGGGTGAACGCGATCCCCTCGTCGGTCACCGCCTGGCTGGACGCGCGCGGCCCCGCCGACGCCGACGTCCGCCGGACGGTCGCCGAGATCGACGCGGCCGCCCGCGCCGCCGCCCGCGCGCACCGGGTGGACGTCGGGCTCGCGGAGGAGTCCTACAGCGCGGTCGTCGAGTTCGAGCACGCGCTGCGCGACCGGCTGGGGAAGGCGCTCGGCGGCGTGCCCGTCCTGCCGACGGGGGCCGGGCACGACGCCGGGGTCCTGTCGGCGCGGATTCCGGCGGCGATGCTGTTCGTCCGGAACCCGACCGGGATCTCGCACGCGCCCGCCGAGTTCGCCGAGACCGGCGACTGCCTGGCGGGCGTCGAGGCGCTCGCCACGGTACTGGCCGACCTGGCGGGCGGGTATGGGTCCTGATATGCGATGGCATGCCCAGCTCGCCTGGCTCGGCGACGGCGTCGCCTCCGACGTGCTCATCGAGACCGACGGGGAGCGGATCACCGGCGTCACCCGCGACGTCCCGCCGCCGGAGGGCGCCCGCCGCCTGCCGGGGCTCACGCTGCCCGGCCTGGCGAACGCCCACTCCCACGCCTTCCACCGCGCGCTGCGCTCGCGCGTGCAGGCAGACCGGGGGACGTTCTGGACGTGGCGCGACCAGATGTACAAGGTCGCCGACCGGCTGACCCCCGAGTCCTACCGCGCGCTCGCCACCGCCGCGTTCGCCGAGATGGCCCTCGCGGGGATCAGCTGCGTCGGCGAGTTCCACTACCTGCACCACCGGCCGGGCGGCGACCCCTACGGCGAGCCCAACGCGATGGGCGAGGCGCTGATCGCCGCCGCCGCCGACGCGGGCGTCCGGATCACGCTGCTGGACACCTGCTACCTGGCCGGCGGCATCGGCGAGCCGCTCAAGGGCCCGCAGCTGCGCTTCGGCGACGGCACGGCGGGCAACTGGGCGCGCCGCGTCGGCAGCCTGCACGACCGGGTGGGCAAGGAGGGCCGCCCGCACGCGCGAGTCGGCGCGGCGATCCACTCCGTCCGCGCGGTGCCGCGCGAGCAGCTCCGCGCCGTGGCGGCGTGGGCCGCCGAGCGCCGGGCGCCGCTGCACGTCCACCTGTCGGAGCAGCCCGCCGAGAACAGCGCCTGCCTGGACGCCTACGGCATGACACCCACCCGGCTCCTCGCCGAGGCGGGCGCGCTCGGCGCGCTGACCACCGCGGTCCACGCCACCCACCTCACCGACGACGACATCGGCCTGCTCGGCGCCACGATGACCGGCGTGTGCATGTGCCCGACCACCGAACGCGACCTCGCCGACGGCATCGGCCCGGCCCGCGACCTCGCGGGCGCCGGGTCCCCGATCTGCCTCGGCTCCGACCAGCACGCGGTCGTCGACCTGTTCGAGGAGGCCCGTGCCGTCGAGCTGGACGAGCGGCTGCGCACCCGCGCCCGCGGCCACTGGACGGCCGGGGAGCTGATCACCACCGCCACGTCCGCCGGGCACTCCGCGCTCGGCTGGCCCGAGGCGGGACGGCTGGAGCCGGGCGCCTACGCCGACCTCGTCACCGTGGACCTCGACTCGGTCCGGACGGCCGGCGCCGGGCCCGCGCACGCCGCCGAGGCGGCCGTGTTCGCCGCGACCGCCGCCGACGTCCGGCACGTGGTGGTCTCCGGCCGCCCGATCGTGGAGGACGGACGGCACCTGCTGGTCGACGACGTCCCCGCCGCGCTCGCCGCGTCGATCGCGGCGGTGACCGGATGAGAACCGACCGATCGGAGCGTGACATCCTGTCGCGAGTGAGCACCTCCTCTTCCACCACCAGCACCGTCATCACCAACATCGGGGAACTGGTCACCAACGAGCCCGGCGCGGGCGAGGGGGCCCTGGGCATCCTGCGCGACGCCGCGCTGGTGATCGAGGAGGGTGTGGTCGCGTGGACCGGCCCCGCGTCCGATGCCCCGGCCGCCGACACGGCGTTCGACGCCGCCGGGCGGGCCGTCCTGCCCGGGTTCGTCGACTCGCACGCGCACCTGGTGTTCGCCGGGGAGCGGGCCGAGGAGTTCGCGGCGCGGATGAGCGGCGAGAAGTACACGGGCGGCGGCATCCGCAGGACCGTGGAGCGCACGCGCGGCGCGTCCGACGACGCCCTGCGCGCGAACCTGCGCCGCCTGCTGGACGAGATGGCGCGGCAGGGCACGACGACGGTGGAGTGCAAGTCGGGGTACGGGCTCACGGTCGAGCAGGAGGAGCGCGCGCTGCGCATCGCCGCCGAGCAGGCCGACGAGGTGACCTTCCTCGGCGCCCACGTCGTCCCGGTCGAGTACGACGGCGACGCCTCCGGCTACGCGCGCCACGTCGCGACCGACATGCTCGCCGCCTGCGCGCCGTACGCCCGCTGGATCGACGTGTTCTGCGAGCGCGGCGCGTTCGACGGCGACCAGGCCCGCGAGGTGCTGGAGGCCGGGATCGCGGCGGGGCTCGCGCCGCGCGTGCACGCCAACCAGCTCACCGAGGGGCCGGGGGTGCGGCTCGCGGTGGAGTTGGACGCCGCGTCCGCCGACCACTGCACGTTCCTCAGCGACGCCGACGTGGACGCGCTCGCCTCGTCCCGGACGGTCGCGACGCTGCTGCCGGGAGTCGAGTTCTCCACCCGCCAGCCCTACCCCGACGCCCGCCGCCTCCTGGACGCGGGCGCCACGGTCGCGCTCGCCTGCGACTGCAACCCGGGCTCGTGCTACAGCTCCAGCATGGCGTTCTGTATCGCGGTGGCCGTCCGGGACATGGGCATGACCCCGGCCGAGGCTGTGTGGTCGGCGACGGCGGGCGGCGCCCGCGCGCTGCGCCGCACCGACGTCGGCCACCTGGCGGTCGGGGCGCGCGCCGACGTGCTCGCGCTGGACGCCGCGTCCCACATCCATCTGGCCTACCGGCCCGGCGTCCCGCAGGTCGCGGCGGTCTGGAAGGCCGGTGTTCAGGTGGCAGGTGCTCAGGTCGCGTAGCGGCGGTTGACCCTGATCAGCGGCCGTTCATCCCGGGCGACATAGTCGGCGGCGAGGACCTCGGCGACGAACAGCGTGTGGTCGCCCGCCTCGACGATCTGGCGGGACTCGCATTCGAGCGCGGCCAGCCCGCCGCCCGGGATCAGCGCGTCCGACCGGGGGCCGCGATGGTGCGGGGCGGCGGCCAGCAGCAGCCGCGCGCTCGGACGGCCCTCGGCGGCGAACCGTCCCGCCAGCGCGCGCTGTCCCGCCGCCAGCACGGTCGCGGCCCAGCGGTCGCGGCGGCGCAGCACCTCCGCCAGGTAGGACGAAGACGCCACGCCCGCCACCACCATCGGCGGCTCCAGCGACACCGACATGAACGAGGTGACGGTCGTGCCGAGGTCGTCGCGGCCGTCCCGGACGGTCAGCACGACCACGCCGGTCGCGAACCCCGCGACGGCCTCGACGAACTCCGACCCGACCAGGTCCGCGCCGTCGCCGCTCAGCGGATCTCCCACGACCCCGGCAGCGTCAGCGGACCGGCGGCGGGCAGCCCGAGCCGCGCCGCGAGCCCGCCCAGCGACCCCCAGCCGTCCAGCCGCGCGGACGCGGCGGTGCGGTCCTCGCTGGACTCGGGCGGGCGCAGCCGGTCCAGCGGCGAGGTGTGCGGGTAGGAGCGGACGGGCGCGTCGGCGGGCAGCCCCGACCGCTTGCGGGCCAGTTCGAGCGCGCGGTCGAGGCCGCCGAGCTCGTCCACCAGGCCGTGGTCGCGGGCGTCGGCGCCGGTCCAGACGCGGCCCCGCGCCAGCTCGTGGACGCGCTCGCGGGACAGGTCGCGGCCCTCGGCGACCTTGCGGGTGAAGTCGTCGTAGATCCGGTCGAGCGAGGCGTTGATCCGCTCCCACTCCGAGTCGCTGAAGTCCTTGGTCGCGCTGAAGATCCGGGCGTGCTCGCCGTCGGCGACCGTGCCGATCCCGACGCCGACCCGGCCGAGCAGGTCGTTGACCACCGCCTTGCCGACGACGACGCCGATCGAGCCGGTGATCGTGCCGGGCTGCGCGACGATCGCGTCGGCGCCCATCGCGACGTAGTACCCGCCGGACGCGGCGACGTCGCCCATCGACACGATCACCGGCTTGCCCGCGCGGCGGGCCAGCGTCACCTCGCGCCAGATCGCGTCGGAGGCGACGGCGGAGCCGCCGGGGCTGTTGACGCGGAACACGATCGCCTTGACCCGGTCGTCCTTAATGGCGGCGCGGAACGCGGCGCCGACGGTGTCCGAGCCCATCGCGGGCCCGGAGTTCGGCAGCGGGCCGCCGCGCCCGCTGCGGCCGAGCCGGATCGGGCCGTGCCCGTTGATGAGCGCGACCACGTCCTGCTTGCCGGGCTGGGGGATGCGGCGGGCGAGGCCGTGTGAGCGGCCGTAGCGGGCCACGTAGCGCAGCTGCGCCGACTCGCCGAACTCCTCGCGCAGGTCGGCGTACACCTCGTCGCGGTAGCCGAGCCGGTCGACCAGGCCCTCCTCCAGCGCCTCGTCGGCCAGCAGCGGGCCCCGGTCGGTCAGCTCGCGGACGCGCTCCTCGGGCAGGTTCCGCGCGGCGGCGACGCCCGCGGTGATCTGCTCGCCGATCGAGGCGACGAGCCGCCGGGACGACTCCTCGTGCTCGGGCGTGTAGGCGCGCTCCATGAACGTGTTGGCCATCGTCTTGTACTCGTGCCGCTTGGCGAACCGCGGCTGGACGCCGAGCTTCTCCAGCGCGCCCGCGAAGAACGGCTCCTCCAGCGCCACGCCGGTCAGCCCGACCTCGCCGGTCGGCTGGAGGTACACCTTCTCGAAGCCGGTCGCCAGATAGAACGGGACGGTGCCGCGCCCGCTCTCGCCGAACGTCTCCGCCCACGCGACGGTGAGCTTGCCCGCCTCGCGGAACGCCTGCACGGCCTCGCGCAGCTCCTGCGCGAGCGCCAGCCCGACCCCGCCGGTCACCTTCACGACGAGCGCGCGGACCCGGGCGTCGGAGCGGGCGCGGCGCAGCCCGTCCAGGACGTCGCGCAGGCTCGTGCGGCGCATGGACATGATCGCCGAGATCGGGTCCGCGGGCGCGGTCTCCACGATTCCCTCGGTGAGGTCCAGCTCCAGGATCAGCGGTGCCGTCCGCCGCTCCCGGGCCTGCTTGATGACGTTGACGACCGTACCGGGATCCACCATGGCACCAGCCTATGCGCTGGCGACCGGGGACCTGGCCGGAGTCCGCACCCCCGCTATCGTCGCCGTATGGGAGGCCGTATGGAGCATGGGGACGGCGGTGACGGGGACGGCTGGGCGCGATGCGGGCAGGGCCATACGCACTGGGGCAAGTTCGGCGCCTCGGGGCTGCTCGCCTACCACCGCGACCCCGGCGGGCAGGTCTGGGTGCTGTTGCAACATCGCGCGCTGTGGGGTCTCGGCGGCGGGACGTGGGGGATGTTCGGCGGCGCACTGAACAGCGGCGAGGACGTCGTGTCCGGCGCGCTTCGGGAGGTCTCCGAGGAGAGCACGCTCTCCCCGGACGACGTGGTCGTGCGGGGCACCAGCGTCGAGGACCACGGCGGCTGGGCGTTCACGTCGGTGATCGCGGCCGTGCCGGAGCGGGTGGAGGTCCGGCCCGCCTCGCGGGAGACGCAGGGCGCGGAGTGGGTGCGCGCCGAGGAGGTCGAGGACCGCGACCTCTTCGCCCCGTTCGAACGCTCCTGGACCTGGCTGCGGGACGCGATGAAGGGCCTCGTCCTCGTCGTGGACGCGGCGAACGTCGTCGGCGCCCGCGCGGACGGCTGGTGGAAGGACCGCGCGGGGGCCAACGCCCGCCTCCGCGACGACCTGGCGGTGCTGGCGCGGGGCGTCGGGGGCGTGCCGGGCGTCCCGTTCGACCGGACGTTCCCCGAGGTCGTGCTGGTGGTCGAGGGCGCGGCGCGCCGGGTCGCGGACGAGCCGTCCGGGCCCGGCGGGGTGCGGGTCGTGGCGGCGCCCGGCAGCGGCGACGACCACATCGTGGGGCTGCTCGCGGACCCGCGTCCGGACGTCGTCCACCTCGTCGTGACCGCCGACCGCGAGCTCCGCGCCCGCTGCGCGGCGGCCGGTGCCGCCGTCGTCGGCCCCCGCTGGCTCCTGGACCGCCTGCGCTAGGCGCCGGTGCGGTGGGCTAGGAGACGATGCGGTGCCCGGCGCCGGTGAGGGCCTCGACGGCGTCCTTCTGGCGGTGCTCGGGCACCAGCACCAGGTCGGCGTGGTAGGTGGAGGCGACGAAGACCGGGACGCCCGCCTCGGCCAGCGGCCCGACGAGCGCCGCCAGCATGCCGGGGACGTCGACGCCGTGCGGGTCGGCCCCGCTGTAGAAGCCGACCCAGCGTTCCGCATCCGCGTACGGCGAGGCGTCCCGGATCACGGTGAGGCCCTCGGGGGCGCGCACCAGCGCGACCCACTCGTCGTCCTCGGGGAACGTCGCGTTCGGCAGATGCTCCACCATGAACTGCGACGGGACGATGTGGAGACGCTGCGCGACGGTCATCCGATCACTCTAACGGCCGGGCGGGCCGTCCTCGGGGGCGAGCCAGATCGCGCCGAGCGGCGGGACGCGCAGCACCGCCGACGCGGGCAGCCCGTGCCACGGCTCCGCCTCCGCCTCGACGCGGCCGAGGTTGCCGACGCCGCTGCCGCCGTACTCGTAGGCGTCGGTGTTGAGGACCTCGCGCCAGCCGCCCTCGCGGGGCAGGCCGAGCCGGTAGCCCTCGTGCGGGGCGCCCGAGAAGTTGACGACGCAGGCGAGCACCGGCGGGCCGTCGGTGCGGGACGTCCCGAAGCGCAGGTAGGAGAGCGTGTTGCCGCTCGCGTCGTTGCCGTCGATCCAGCGGAAGCCCTCGTGGTCGCCGTCGCTCGTCCACAGCGCGGGCTCGGCCCGGTAGGCGCGGTTCAGCTCGCGGACGAGCCGCTGGAGCCCGAGGTGGTGGGCGCCCTCGGCGGCGTTGTCGAGCAGCCACCAGTCCAGCGGGCGCTCCTCGGCCCACTCGGCGCCCTGGCCGAACTCCTGGCCCATGAACAGCAGCTGCTTGCCGGGATGCGACCACATGTAGGCGAGCAGCGCGCGCAGCCCGGCGAACCGCTGCCAGGTGTCGCCCGGCGTCTTGCTCAGCAGCGACCCCTTGCCGTGGACGACCTCGTCGTGCGACAGCGGCAGCACGTAGTTCTCCGAGAACGCGTACACCAGCGAGAACGTGATCTCGCCGTGGTGGTAGGACCGGAACACCGGCTCGTGCCGCAGGTATTCGAGCGTGTCGTGCATCCAGCCCATGTTCCACTTGAACCCGAACCCGAGCCCGCCGAGGTGGGTGGGACGGGACACGCCCGGCCACGCCGTCGACTCCTCGGCGATCGTGACCACGCCGGGGTTGCGCTTGTAGACGGTCGCGTTCATCTCCTGGAGGAACGAGATGGCCTCCAGGTTCTCGCGGCCGCCGTAGATGTTCGGCGTCCACTCGCCCTCGTTGCGGGAGTAGTCGAGGTAGAGCATGGACGCGACGGCGTCCACGCGCAGGCCGTCGACGTGGAACTCCTCCAGCCAGTACGAGGCGTTGGCCACCAGGAAGTTGCGGACCTCGGCGCGGCCGTAGTTGAACACGAGCGTGCCCCAGTCGGGGTGCTCGCCGCGCGCGGGGTCCTCGTGCTCGTACAGGGCGGTGCCGTCGAAGCGGGCCAGGGCCCACTCGTCCTTGGGGAAGTGGGCGGGCACCCAGTCGACGATGACGCCGATGCCCGCGCGGTGCAGCTCGTCCACCAGGTGCCGGAAGTCGTCCGGTGAGCCGAACCGCGAGGTCGGCGCGTAGTAGGACGTGACCTGGTAGCCCCAGGACGGCCCGTACGGGTGCTCCGCGATGGGCAGCAGCTCCACGTGCGTGAACCCCATGTCGCGCACGTACTCGGTCAGCTCCACGGCGAGCTCGCGGTAGCCGAGGCCGGGCCGCCACGAGCCCAGGTGCACCTCGTACACGCTCATCGGCTCGCGCAGCCAGTCGCGTTCCTTGCGCGCGTCCATCCACTCGGCGTCGCGCCACTCGTAGGACGAGGTGAACACGCGGGACGCCGTCGCCGGGGGCTGCTCGGTGGCCCGGGCCATCGGGTCGGCCTTGGCGCGCCACACGCCGTCCGCGCCGAGGATCTCGAACTTGTAGCGATCGCCGTCGCCGACGCCGGGCACGAACAGCTCCCAGACGCCGGTGGAGCCGAGCGAGCGCATCGGGTGCGCGCGGCCGTCCCAGTGGTTGAAGTCGCCGACGACGCGCACGCCGCGCGCGGTCGGCGCCCACACCGCGAACCCGGTGCCGTCCACCGGCCCGAACGCGGACGCGTAGCCGCGCGGCTGCGCGCCGAGCGCCCGCCACAGCTCCTCGTGCCGTCCCTCACCGATCAGGTGCAGGTCGAGTTCGCCGAGCGTGGGCACGTGCCGGTACGGGTCGTCCTGGATCGTCTCGACGCCGTCGGCGTAGGTGACCGCGAGCCGGTAGTCGGGGACCGCGAGCGGCGCGCGGGCGGGGTCGTCGCCCGCGAGCGAGGCGCCGTCCGGCAGCGTCCCGGCGAAGACGCCCTCGTGGACGTGGCGCAGCGGGTACCGGTCGCCGTTCGGCAGCACCACCTCGACGTGTTCGGCGAGCGGCCGCAGCACCCGGACGGTGACGCCGTCACGCCCGGGATGGGCTCCAAGGACCCCGTGCGGATCGTGGTGGTCACCTCCGACGAGCCGCTCGATCTCCTCGCGCGTCACCCGTGCCATGGCGTCATGGCCTCCTCGTCCGCTGATGCTGATGTTCCTCAGTAGGGGGTGTTGCCCGGAGATCGGCCGCTCTCACGCGGCACGGCGACCCGTTTCGAGGAGATTGCGCTCACGTCTCACGCGGACGGCGATGGAACCCTTGCGGGTGGATGAGATTCTCAGCGGAGAATATTGCGGCCGCACGGGCGCCACGACTCATTGTTTTGGGGTCGCGCCGAATGTGCCGTCCGTGCGGCCACGCTCACGGACCCGGCGGTGACATCGACCCCACCGCCCCGGTCATCACTCCAGTGTCACCTCAACGCCATAGGTACCTTCCGTACCGGTTCGTCCCGAACCGGCCAAATCCGGCCCGCGAACCGGGGCGCGCCGCGCTCCCGGCTGCCCTCCGCGGGCCCGGCGCGGTCTCACTCCTCCTCGCGCTTCTGGTCGAGCAGGAGCTCGCGGAGCCCCGCCGCGTCGTCGGCGGCCACGGTCATCGCGTATCCGGCCTGGAGTTGGGCGTCCGTCAGGTCGGTGCTGCGGGTGGCGTACCAGCGGCCGGCGTCGCTGCGCCACACCTGCCAGCCGGGGAAGTCGCTCTCGATGGCCGCCTTCCGATCCTCGAAGTCGCCCATCAAGGTCGTCCTTTCCCCGAGGTGGCTCTTCTGTATACAAAAGTCTTACTCGGTTAAACAGGTGTCAAGCTGTCCGTAAGCGGACCGTCCCCCCTGAGATAGCGCCAGGAAGGTATGGATGAGAGTGGGAGGCCGGTCAGGATCGAACGCCGCGTCGAACGAAGGGGAGGTGACGCCGGTGCCGGACCGTCCCGCCTACCTGCGCATCGCCGACACGCTGCGCGAGGGCATCCGGGACGGCAGCCTTCCGCAAGGAACGCGGCTGCCGACCATGGTCGAGCTGTGCTCGTCGCACGGCGTCTCGGAGATCGTCGTGCGGCAGGCCGTCGCGCTGCTGCGCCAGGAGGGCCTCGTCGAGACCCGGCGGGGCGGCGGCACCGTCGTGCGGGTCGTCCCGCCGGCGCGCCGCGTCGCCATGGACCGGTACCGGGCGGTCGCCAGGCCGCTGGCGGTGCCCGAGACCGCGTTCACCCGCGACCAGCGGATCACGTGGGAGGAGTACCGGCTCGACAAGGAGTTCAGCCGTGTGCGCGCGGACGCGGAGTTGGGCGCGCTGTTCGAGCTGCCGACCGGGACCGAGCTGCTGCGCCGCCGGTTCGTCTTCCACGCCCGCGATGAGCCGCAGCAGATCTCGGTGAACTTCCTGCCGTGGGACCTGGTGGGCGACACGCCCGTCAGCGATCCGGCGCGGGAGCCGTGGCCGGGCGGGACGCTGGCCCAGCTCGCCTATCTGGGTCATCCGCCGACGCGGGTGGAGGAGGCGGTGCGCTCGCGGATGCCGACGCCGGAGGAGGCCGAGACGCTGCGGCTGACCGGCGGCGTCCCGGTCCTGGCGATCACACGGCGGATGCTCTCGCGCGCCACGGTCATGGAGGTGTGTCGCGACATCGTGCTCCCCGCCGACCGCGTCGTCCTCGACTACTCCATCGACCTGTGATGCGGATGCGCCTCCGAGTCGGTCAGCCCGCGAGGCGGGCCAGCGACCGGAGCGGCACGCTCACCCAGGACGGCCGGTTACGCGCCTCGTAGCGGACTTCGTAGACGGCCTTGTCCAGCTCGAACGCCCGCAGCAGCGCCGCGTGCCCGGCCGGGTCGGCGCCGCCGCCCGCGACGTAGCCCGCGCAGAACGCGTCCCGGTTGCGTTCCGCCCACGCCTGCGCGCGGAGCTCCAGCGCGCCCGCCACCTCGGGAGGCCCGGTGTCCTCGCCCATGAGCAGGAACCGCGCCGCGTACTCGAAGGAGCGCAGCATTCCGGCGACGTCGCGGAGCGGGTGGGCGAGCGCGCGGCGTTCGCCGGGGGTGCGGGCGGGTTCGCCCTCGAAGTCCAGCACCACCCAGCCCGTCCCGGTGCGCAGCACCTGACCGAGGTGGTAGTCGCCGTGGACGCGCTGGTAGGGCAGCGGCGGCGCGTCCGCCTGCCCGGTCGCCTCCGCCTCGGCCTGCTCGAACGCCGCGCGGATCGCCGGGGCGTGCGGGCGCAGGGCGGGGACGGCGGCGCCGACCTGGTCGAGCTGCTCGATCATCCCCCGGACCAGCGTGCGCACCTCTCCGGCGGGCGCGGGCGTCACGCCGAACGCCGCCGCGAGGTCGCGGTGCACCTGCGCGGTGGCGGCGCCGAGCCGCTCGGCCTCCGCCGCGAAGTCGCCCCCGGCGGCGTCCGGAGTCACGCCGAGTGCGGTGTCGGGCGCGGTGTCGGGTGCGGTGTCGGGCGCGGTGGCGTACCAGTCGCGGACGCTGGTGAGCGCGAGGCTCCAGCCGTCCGTCGCGGTGGGCAGGAACTCCGACAGCAGCGCGAGCGTGACCGGCTCGCCGTCCGCGCTCATGCCCTGGTCCGGCTCCAGCTCGATCCAGCCGTGCACCGCCGGGACGTGCGCGCAGCCCGCGCGCGTCAGCGCGAGGTTGATCTCCAGGTCGGGGTTCACGCCGGGGGACAGGCGCCGGAACAGCTTGCAGATGTAGGCCCCGCCGTAGATGAGGGACGTGTTGCTCTGCTCGGCCGACACGGGCACGCCGTCCAGGTCCGCCCTGATCTCGGCGCTGGGCGCGGCGCGGAACCGCAGCGGGCCGATCGTGCTCCGCCCGGCGAGGTGCTCCAGCAGCGGGCGGGTCAGCTCCGGGTCGTGCGCGGCGTCGTAGATGTGGCCGAGGCCGGGCAGCCGTCCGATCGCGTGGGGCCGCAGCCGGTCGGGGAGGTCGCGGCGGGTGCCGAGGAGGAGCTGGTAGTGGTCGGTGGTGGTGTCCTGGCGGACGTCGAGGACGAGGTGGTGGAGAGCGGGGTCGCCGGGGTGGAGTTCGGTGGCGGTGCCGATCGTGATGCCGTCGATGGGGATGTGCTTGCCGCCGAACCAGCGCTGCCGGGGCAGCCATCCCTCCAGCAGGCGCACCACCGAGTGGCCGGGCGGCTGCATGGCTACACCGCCTTTCCGTTCGGGGAGTACGGGAATTCCGGGCCGTCGGAGTCGTCCGGCGACGGGGGCAGCACGAACCAGTAGAAGCCGTGGCCGGGGAGCGTCAGCAGATAGGGGAGTTCACCGATCGCGGGGAACTGCACGCCGCCCATGCATTCGATCGGGGTGGAGCCGTGGAAACGCCGGAGGTCCAGTTCCACCGGCTGCGGAAAACGCGAGAGGTTGTTCACGCAGAGGACGGTGTCGGCGCCGCCCCACTGGTTGGCGTCCCCGTTGTCGATCTCGCGGGTGAAGGCGAGGACGGAGGGGTTGGAGGCGGAGAGTTCGTTGTAGGTGCCGACGCCGAAGACGGGATGGCGCTGGCGGATCTCGATCATGGTGCGGGTCCAGTGCAGGAGGGAGCCGGGGTTGTCGGCCTGGGCCTCGACGTTGACGGCCTGGTAGCCGTAGATGGGGTCCATGATGACCGGCAGGTACAGGCGGGCCGGGTCGCAGCGGGAGAACCCGGCGTTGCGGTCGGGCGTCCATTGCATGGGGGTGCGGACGGCGTCGCGGTCGCCGAGCCAGATGTTGTCGCCCATGCCGATCTCGTCGCCGTAGTACAGCACCGGGGAGCCGGGGAGGGAGAGCAGGAGGGCGGTGAAGAGTTCGAGTTGGTTGCGGTCGTTGTCCAGAAGCGGGGCGAGCCGTCGGCGGATGCCGATGTTGGCTTTCATGCGGGGGTCTTTGGCGTATTCGGTGTACATGTAGTCGCGTTCTTCGTCGGTGACCATCTCCAGGGTGAGTTCGTCGTGGTTGCGCAGGAAGATGCCCCATTGGCAGTTGGTGGGGATGGTGGGGGTCTGCGCCATGATCTCGGAAATGGGGTAGCGCTGTTCGCGGCGCACGGCCATGTAGATGCGGGGCATGACGGGGAAGTGGAAGGCCATGTGGCATTCGTCGCCGCCGCGGGTGGGGTCGCCGAAGTAGGCGACGACGTCGGCGGGCCACTGGTTGGCCTCGGCGAGCAGGACGCGGTCCGGGTAGAGGCGGTCGATCTCGGCGCGGACGCGTTTGAGGTAGGCGTGGGTCTCGGGGAGGTTCTCGCAGTTGGTGCCCTCGCGGGCGTACAGGTAGGGGACGGCGTCCAACCGGAACCCGTCGATCCCGAGGTCGAGCCAGAACCGCAGGACCTCCAGCATGGCGTCCTGGACGGCGGGGTTGTCGTAGTTGAGGTCGGGTTGGTGGGAGAAGAAGCGGTGCCAGTAGTACTGGCCGCGCACCGGGTCGAACGTCCAGTTGGAGGTCTCGGTGTCGACGAAGATGATGCGGGCTTCGGGGTAGCCGGTGTCGGTGTCGCTCCAGGTGTAGAAGTCGCCGTAGGGCCCGTCGGGGTCGGTGCGGGAGGCCTGGAACCAGGGGTGGGCGTCGGAGGTGTGGTTCATGACCAGGTCGGCGATGACGCGGATGCCGCGGGTGTGGGCCTCCTCGATGAGGTCGACGAAGTCGCCCAGGTCGCCGAAGTCGGGGAGGATCGTGGTGTAGTCGGCGATGTCGTAGCCGCCGTCGCGCAGTGGTGACTGGTAGATGGGCAGCAGCCAGAGGCAGTCGATGCCCAGCCATTGCAGGTGGTCGAGTTTGTTGATCAGGCCGCGCAGGTCGCCGTAGCCGTCGCCGTTGGAATCGGCGAACCCGCGGACCGACACTTCGTAGAACACCGCCGTTTTGAACCAGTGCGGATCACGCGGCGTCTCGGTACGGAATGCGTCCGCGACCGGTTCGGAGACGGACGGCAGGGCCTCCTGGGGAATCTCGGTGGGCGGGGGCGGCTCGTGGGTTCCGCTC
Organism: Actinomadura terrae; assembly: GCF_022751215.1. Taxonomy (GTDB): domain Bacteria; phylum Actinomycetota; class Actinomycetes; order Streptosporangiales; family Streptosporangiaceae; genus Spirillospora; species Spirillospora terrae. The sequence continues at coordinate 918,515 of NZ_JAICDG010000001.1, forward strand.
AACTCTTCTCACTCTCCGAACGTGAGGATGTGCGCGGGCTGCACGTGTGGATCCAGTCGCACGTAGTTGGACCGCCGCCAGGTGTAGGCGGCGCCGTCCAGGTGGTCGGTGACGGTGAAGGGCCGGTCGGGGTCGTCGGGAAGGCCGAGCGCGGGCAGGTCCAGATGGACGGTGGCCTCGCGGGCCTGGTGCGGATTGAGGTTGACGATGACCAGGACGACGTCGTCCGCGTGCCGTTTCGAGAAGGCCAGGAACTCGGGCTGGTCGATGGCGTGGAAATGCAGATCGCGAAGCTGCTGGAGCGCCGGATGCGCGGCGCGGAGGGCGTTGAGCCGGGTGATCAGCGGAGCCAGGCTGTCGGCGGTGTCCCAGTCGCGGGGCCGGTACTGGTACTTCTCCGAGTCGCGGTATTCCTCGCTGCCCGGCCGGACCGGGACGTTCTCATACAGTTCGTAGCCCGAGTAGATGCCCCAGGTCGGTGAGAGCAGGGCGGCGAGAACGGCGCGGATGACGAAGGCGGGCCTGCCGCCGTGCTGAAGGTACTCGTGCAGGATGTCGGGGGTGTTGGTGAAGAAGTTCGGCCGCATGTACGCGGCGGCGGGCCCGGTGAGCTCGGTCATGTACTCGCGCAGCTCGTCGGAGGAGTTCCGCCAGGTGAAGTAGGTGTAGGACTGGTGGAACCCGATCTTGGCGAGCGTGTGCATCATGGCGGGCCGGGTGAAGGCCTCGGCGAGGAACAGCACGTCGGGGTGGGTGGCGTGCACCTCGGCCAGGAGCCATTCCCAGAACAGGACCGGCTTGGTGTGCGGGTTGTCGACGCGGAAGATGCGGACGCCGTGGTCGATCCAGTGGAAGACGATCCGCCGCACCTCGGCGGCCAGCCCCTCGAAGTCCTTGTCGAAGTTGAGGGGATAGATGTCCTGGTACTTCTTGGGCGGGTTCTCGGCGTAGGCGATGGTCCCGTCCGCGCGCACGGTGAACCATTCGGGATGCTCGCTCACCCAGGGGTGGTCCGGCGAGCACTGCAACGCCAGATCCAGCGCCACTTCGATGCCCTGGCCGTTCGCGTACTCGACGAAGGCGTCGAAGTCGTCCAGCGTGCCGAGGTCGGGGTGGACGGCGTCGTGGCCGCCGTCCGGGGAGCCGATCGCCCAGGGGGTTCCGGGGTCGTACGGCCCGGGGTCCAGCGTGTTGTTGGGGCCCTTGCGGTTCGTGGTGCCGGTCGGGTGGATCGGCGGCAGGTACACCACGTCGAACCCCATCTCGGCGATCGCGGGCAGCCGCTTCATCGCGGTCCGGAGCGTTCCCGACATCGGGCCGCGCCGTCCCATCGGGTCGAACGACGCGCCCTCCGAACGCGGGAAGAACTCGTACCAGGACCCGAACAGCGCACGCTGCCGGTGCACGACCAGCGGGAACCAGTCGGTGACGGTCAGCAGGTCGCGCAGCGGATAGCGCTCCACGGCCTCCAGCACGTCGGGGTCGCGGGTGGCCTCCATCCGCTCCGGCACCGGGACGGTCTCGTCGGCGAGATGGCGGGCGAGGCGGTCCAGCGTGGCACGGTCCTTGCTCGGGAGGCCCTCGGCCGCCCGCGCGAACAGCAGCGCGCCCTCGGTCAGCACCAGCTCGACGTCCTGGCCGCGCGGCACCTTGATCTCGGCGTCGTGCCGCCAGTGCGCGACCGGGTCGCCCCACGCCTCGACGCGGAACGCCCACGTGCCGGGCTCGGTCGGCGTCACCCGCGCCGTCCAGCGGTCCAGGCCGTGGCCGATCTCGCTCATCCGGGCGCCCGGCAGCTCCTCGCCGTCGGGTGTTCGCAGCACCACGGCCGCGCCCAGCATCTCGTGCCCCTCGCGGAACACCGTGGCGCTCACGTCGATGGTCTCGCCCGCCACCGCCTTGGCGGGCCATGTACCGCCCTCCACCAGGGGGGATATGTCCAGGATCGGTATTCGACCGAGCCTCGGAATGCCGGGTTTCTGGGAGTTTCCGGACTCGCCGCGCATGTGCCATCCCCTACCCGATCGGCACGCGTGAAACGTCCCGCGCGCGTGAACCGGGTCTTACCGCCATCAGGCCCCGGGGTGAGGCTTCGGAGTGAGTCCTCGGGGTGAGGCTCCGGTTCCCCTCGGGTCCCCACCGTCGCGTCCGCCGCAGGCCTCACCTAGCGTGGAGCGGTGTGAAGGCAATTCGACGTTTCACGGTCCGTACCGTCCTACCCGAGCCGCTCAGGCAGCTGGAGGAGCTCGTCCTCAACCTGCGCTGGTCGTGGCACCACGAGACGCTCGACCTGTTCCGCGACGTCGATCCGGCGCTGTGGGACGCGGTGGGCCACGACCCGGTGCGGCTGCTCGGCGAGGTCGCGCCCGAGCGGCTCACGCGCCTCGCGGCCGACCGCCGGTTCCTGCGCCGTCTCCACGACACGGCCGAGGACCTCCACGAGTACCTGACCGCCCCGCGCTGGTACCAGGCGCGCGGCGCCGGGCCCGCCTGCGTCGCCTACTTCTCGCCCGAGTACGGGATCGCCGCCGCGCTGCCGCAGTACTCCGGCGGGCTCGGCATCCTGGCGGGCGACCACCTCAAGGCCGCGAGCGACCTCGGCGTCCCCGTCATCGCGGTCGGGTTGCTCTACCGGCACGGCTACTTCACGCAGTCGCTGTCGCCGGACGGCTGGCAGCTGGAGCGCTACCCGCCGCTCGACCCGAACGGGCTGCCGCTGACGCAGCTGCGCGAGCCCGACGGGACGCCGGTGCGGGTGAGCGTCGGCCTGCCGAAGGACCGCGAGCTGCGCGCGCGGGTCTGGCTCGCGCGGGTCGGGCGCGTCCCGCAGCTGCTGCTCGACTCCGACGTCGAGGACAACGACCAGGAGGCCCGCGAGGTCACCGACCGGCTGTACGGGGGCGGCGGCGAGCACCGGCTGCTCCAGGAGCTGCTGCTCGGCATCGGGGGAGTGCGGGCGATCCGCGCCTACTGCCGGATCACCGGGCACGCCGCGCCCGAGGTGTTCCACACCAACGAGGGCCACGCCGGGTTCCTCGGCCTGGAGCGCATCCGCGAGCTGGTGACCGGGCAGGAGCTGGCCTTCGACGAGGCGCTGGAGGCGGCCCGCGCCGGGACGGTGTTCACCACGCACACGCCCGTCCCGGCGGGCATCGACCGGTTCCCCCGCGAGCTGGTCGCCCGCTACTTCGGCGGCGCGGGCGAGGAGCCGGACGTCCCGGTCGAGCGGATCCTCGCGCTCGGCGCCGAGGACTACACCGGCGGCGACCGCACCGTGTTCAACATGGCGGTGATGGGGATGCGGCTCGCGCAGCGGGTGAACGGCGTCAGCACGCTCCACGGCGAGGTCAGCCGCGAGATGTTCGGCGGGCTGTGGGGCGGGTTCGACACCGCCGAGGTCCCGATCGGGTCGGTCACCAACGGTGTGCACGCCGGGACGTGGGTGGCCCGGGAGGTCCTGGAGCTCGCGGCCCGCGAGGTGCCCTCGGTGGTCGAGTCGGCGCGCGGCTGGGAGGGCGTGCTGAAGGTCGAGGGCCGCGAGATCTGGCGGGTGCGGCGGGTGCTGCGCGAGCGGCTCGTCGCGGACGCGCGGCGGCGGCTCCGCGAGTCGTGGCGGGGGCGCGGCGCGAGCGAGGCCGAGCTGTCCTGGATCGACGACGCGCTCGACCCGGACGTGCTGACGATCGGGTTCGCGCGGCGCGTCCCGTCCTACAAGCGCCTCACGCTGATGATGCGCGACGAGCGGCGGCTGCGCGCGCTGCTGCTCGACCCCGACCGGCCCGTGCAGATCGTCATCGCCGGGAAGGCGCACCCGGCGGACGAGGGCGGCAAGCGGCTCATCCAGGACATCGTGCGGTTCGCCGGGGACGAGGAGGTCCGGCACCGCATCGTGTTCCTGCCCGACTACGACATGGCGCTCGGACGGCTGCTCGTCCAGGGCTGCGACGTGTGGATGAACAACCCGCTGCGGCCCCTGGAGGCGTGCGGGACGTCCGGGATGAAGGCGGCGCTGAACGGCGGCCTGAACCTCTCGATCCGCGACGGCTGGTGGGACGAGTGGTACGACGGGCGGAACGGCTGGGCGATCCCGTCCGCCGACGGCCTAGCGAGCCCCGAGCGCCGCGACGAGCTGGAGGCCGCCGCGCTGCACGAGCTGATCGAGGACCAGGTCGCCGCCGCCTTCTACGACCGGGACGCGGCGGGCCTGCCGCGCCGCTGGCTGGAGATGGTCCGGCACACGATCGCGACGCTCGGGCCCAAGGTGCTGGCGTCCCGGATGGTCCGCGACTACGTGGAGGGCTACTACGAGCCCGCCGCCGCGTCCGCCCGCGCGATGGCCGCCGGCGGCTTCGCCGGGGCGCGCGAGCTGGCGGCGTGGAAGCGGCGGATCCGGGAGGCGTGGCCGCGCGTCGCCGTCGAGCACGTCGAGTCGAGCGTCGAGCCGGGTGACGACTCGGGCGGCGAGTCGAGGGGCGAGTCGAGGGGCAAGGAGTCCACGCAGGTGGGCGCGCGGATGGCGGTGCGCGTCGTCGTCGACCTCGGCGCGCTCGACCCCGGCGACGTCGCGGTCGAGGTCGGCTACGGCCGGGTGGACGACACCGACACGCTGGTCGAGCCGTCCTACCTCGAACTGGAGGCGGCCGGGGCCGCCGGAGACGGAAAGGTCCGGTACACGGGGGAGGTGCCGCTGGCGCGCAGCGGCGCGTTCGGGTACGGCGTCCGGGTCGTCCCGAGCCATCCGGCGCTGCCGGGGCCCGCCGAGCTGGGCCTGGTCGCGCTGCCGCCCGCGCCGGAGGGGATGACTAACGGCGATCTGCGCTAGGAGCCATCCTCCGACAGGCTTTCGGCGGCGAGGGCCTCGTAGGCGGGCGCGAGGACGTCCGGGAGGTCGCGGCGGCGGATCTTGATCGGCGGCGGCGTCGCGACCCGGAGGACGAACCCGGGCGGGACGGGCACGGCGCGGCGGCGCTCCCGCAGCCGCGCGAGCCCGGACGGCGGCGTCCAGAACCCCGCCGCCGTGAGCGGCTCCGCGTCCATCTCGAACGGGTCGGGCTCCACCGCCGACTCCCGCCGCAGCGCCGCCAGCAGCTGCTCGCGGGGGCGGCCGTTCCACTCCAGGACGAGGAACGGGTCGTCGTCGAACGCCTCGGCCAGCAGGTACAGGACGGCCGCCGCGTGCTCGCACGGGTCGCCCCAGCCGGGGCAGCCGCACATCAGGTGCAGGTCGGCCGCCGTCTCGGGGAACAGCGCCAGCCCCAGCTCGGCGAACTGCCACTCGATCTCCGGCGGCAGCTCGCCCGCGAGCAGCCGCGCCCGGAACACCGCGTGGCCCGCGAGCCGCGCCTCCGCCGCGCGCCATCCCAGCGTGTCGATGCCCTCGGTGCCGACCGCCACGTCGTAGGGCTCGCCGCCGGGCCCGCGCACCTTCGCCGTCACCTCGTACGGCCCGACCCGCAGGCCGAGCACCTCGCCGGTGCGCGCCAGCTCGCGTCCGGCCTGGAGGCGTTCGGGGTCGGCGCCGGTGTCGAGCAGGGTCGTGAAGCGTCGCGACCACCAGCGGAGGCCGATCGGAGCGTCGGCCATCAGTCGCTCACCGCCTCGGGCGAGAGCCGCAGGACGTCGCGCAGCTCCGCCACCGACAGCTCCGTCAGCCACTCCTCGCCGGTGCCGACGATCGTGTCGGCGAGGGCCTTCTTGCGCTCGATCATCTCGTCGACCCGCTCCTCCATCGTCCCGACGCAGATGAACTTGCGGACCTGCACGTTGCGGGTCTGCCCGATGCGGAACGCCCGGTCGGTCGCCTGGTCCTCGACGGCGGGGTTCCACCACCGGTCGAGGTGGACGACGTGGTTCGCGGCCGTCAGCGTCAGCCCCGTCCCGGCGGCCTTCAGCGACAGCAGGAACACCGCGGGCTCCGGGTCGCCCTGGAAGTGCCGGACCAGGTCGTCGCGCGCCTGCTTGGACGTGCCGCCGTGCAGCCACAGCACGGGACGCTCCAGCCGCGCCGCGAGGTAGGGCTGGAGCATCGAGCCGAACTCGGCGTACTGCGTGAACACCAGCGCCTTCTCGCCCCGGCCGACGACCTCGGCGCAGATCTCCTCCAGCCGCTCCAGCTTCCCCGAGCGGCCGGGCAGCCGCGAGCCGTCCTTGAGGAGCTGCGCCGGATGGTTGCAGACCTGCTTCAGCCTCGCCATGGTCGCCAGCACGAGCCCGCGCCGCTTGCGCGGCTCGGCCTCGGCGATCCGCGCGAGCATGTCGTCGACCGTCGCCTGGTACAGCGACGCCTGCTCGGTGGTCAGGTTGCAGTAGACCTTCATCTCCTGCTTCTCGGGCAGGTCGGAGATGATCGACCGGTCGGTCTTCAACCGCCGCAGCACGAACGGCTGCGTCGCGCGCTTCAGCGCCAGCGCGGCCTGCTCGTCGCCGTCCCGCTCGATCGGGATCGCGAACCGCTCCCGGAACGCGGCGCGCGGGCCGAGCAGTCCCGGGTTCGCGAACTCCATGATCGACCACAGCTCGGTCAGGTGGTTCTCGACCGGCGTGCCGGTCAGCGCGATCCGGCTGCGCGCCGGGATGCTCCGCACCGCCCGCGCCTGCCGGGTGCCGCTGTTCTTGAGCGCCTGCGCCTCGTCGCAGACGACGCGTCCCCAGGTGAGGGCGGCGAGGTCGTCGGCGTCGCGTGCGGCCGTCCCGTAGGTGGTCAGGACGAGGTCGGCGCCCGCGACGGCCCGCGCCAGCTCCGCGCCGCGCGGCCGGCCCGCGCCGTGGTGGACGTACACGCGCAGCTTCGGCGTGAACCGCGCCGCCTCGCGCTGCCAGTTCCCCACCAGCGACATCGGCAGGATCGCCAGCGTCGGATCGGGGCGCGCGCCGTCCTCCCGCTCGTGGACGAGCAGCGACAGCACCGCGAGCGTCTTGCCGAGCCCCATGTCGTCGGCGAGCAGCGCGCCGAGGCCGAGGCCGTCCATGAACGCGAGCCACGCCAGCCCGCGCTCCTGGTAGGGGCGCAGCTGCGCGTCCAGCTCCTCGGGCGTCGCGAGCGGCGCGAGCCGCCGGTCGGCCTCGCCCGAGAGCAGGTCGCCGAGCATGCCGCCCGCGTCGACCTCGACCAGGGGCAGCGCGGCGTCGCCCGCGTGCAGGACCGCGCGGATCGCCTCGGCGGCCGACATCCGGCCCCGGCGCGGACGGCGCAGGAAGTCGAGCGCGGCCTCCAACTGCTCCTCGTCCAGCTCGACCCACTGGCCGCGCAGCCGGACGAGCGGCGTCTTGAGCCGGGCCAGCTCCTCCAACTCGGCCTCGTCGATGCTCTCGTCGCCGATCGCGAGGTCCCAGCGGAACTTGACCATGCCCTTCAGGTCGAAACCCGAGGGCGCGGCGGCGCCGGACGTGGCCTCCGGGTCGTCCGGGCGGGTGGTGAACCGCATGCCGAGCCTCGCCTTGCCCGCCCACTGCGGAAGCAGGACGCCGAACCCGGCGGCGGCCAGCATCGGCGCCGCGCGCCGCAGGAACCGGAACGCGCCCGCCGTGTCGAGGACGAGCCCGCCGGGCGCGGGGTCGTCGAGCGCGGGCGCGAGGTCGGGGAACAGCCGCAGCGCGCGGCCGAGGCCGTCGAGCAGCGTCTCCTCCGCGCCGGAGACCGAGGCGGCCTCGCCCGCCCACACCATCGCGGCGGGCACGTACAGGCTCGGATCGTCGATGCCCTGGAGCGCGAACTCGACCCGCCAGGAGTCTTCGTCCTTCTCGTCCTTTTCGCTCAGCTCGGGCTCGTACTCCTCCGCGCCGGGCTCGGCCAGCCGGAAGCACACCCGCAGCGGACCCGATGGACGGCGCGCGGCGGCCGCCCACGCGTCCAGCTCGGCGATCAGCTCGGCGGAGTCGTCGCCGGGCTCGCGCGGCACGTCCGGCGACGGGCCGGTCAGCGCCTCCACCCAGCGTTCGGCGAGCGGGACCCGGTCGGGAGTCCTGCCCCGGCGCGGCGGCAGCAGCGGATGCGGCACCACGCCGCGCACGGCGGTGTCGACCAGGCCGTGCAGCGCCTCGCGCAGCACCTCGGCGGCGGGACGTCCGCCGTCGGCCGCGCGGCACGCGGCGGGCATCGCGGCGGCCAGCTCCCGGAAGCGCGGCGGGTCGTCGATGACGGGACGCCAGCGGGCGACGAGGTCGCCGTCCTCGCGCAGCAGCGCGGGCAGCACCTGGCCGCGCCCGGTCAGGTGCACCGCCTCGTCCGCGAGCAGGCACAGGAACCGCAGGTCGCTGCCGGGGACGACGTCGCCGCTGTGCTCGGCGGCCTGGAGCAGCGCCATCGCGGGGAACGGCTCCAGCACGAGCGCGGGGACCTTCCACGGCCGCAGCTCCGGTTCGCCCTCGACGGGCTCGGGCCCGAGTTCGGCGGACGGCAGCGGGTGGTCGCCGTGGGATGGGAGCGACATCGTCAGCTCGACGCGGGCGGCGCCGCGCACGAGCGGCTCGTAGGAGGTGCCGGTGAAATCGCGGGACGCGAACGGGTGAACACCGGGAGCGGCCTCGCGCGGACCTGTCTCTTGTGGGGGGACGACCCCCCACTCCCCCCGGAACGGCCTAGTGCGTTCAGCCCATACACAGAGCGCACCGCCGTGCCAGGTGGCGTGGGCGACGAGCATGGTCCCCGAAGCTACCAGCAGCCTCGGACGTTTCCGTTCGCCACCGCCGTCGCCTCCGCCACCGTCGCCCACGTGGATCACTCGGGCGCCCGCTGGTTAGGCTCGGTGCGTTCGCCGCCGAGTTCGAGGAGGATCGCCGTGGGCGAGTTCGTACGGGTCGAGGTCGAGGACGGGATCGCGACGATCAGGCTGGACCGGCCGAAGATGAACGCCCTGAACTCGTCCGTGCAGCGGGAGCTGATCGAGGCGGCCCGCGAGGTCACGGCGGACGAGGCCGTCGCCGCCGTCGTCCTGTACGGCGGCGAGCGGGTGTTCGCGGCGGGCGCGGACATCAAGGAGATGGCACCGATGTCGTTCCCGGAGATGTCGGCGGGCCTCTCGCACCTCCTCCAGGACTTCGCGAAGGCGCTCGCCGCGATCCCCAAGCCCGTCATCGCCGCGATCACCGGGTACGCGCTCGGCGGCGGCCTGGAGCTGGCGCTGACCGCCGACTTCCGGGTCGCGGGCGAGGGCGCGAAGGTCGGGCAGCCGGAGATCCAGCTCGGCGTGATCCCCGGCGCGGGCGGCACGCAGCGGCTCGCCCGGCTGGTCGGTCCGGCGAAGGCCAAGGACCTGGTGTTCTCCGGACGGCACGTCGCGGCGGACGAGGCGCTCGCGATGGGGTTGGTCGACCGGGTCGTCCCCGACGCCGAGGTCTACGCGGCGGCGCGGGCGTGGGCGGCGACGTTCGTGGGCGGCCCGGCGGTCGCCCTCGCCGCCGCCAAGCGGGCCATCGACACGGGCCTGGAGGTCGACCTCGACACCGGCCTGGAGATCGAGCGGCAGCACTTCGCCTCGCTGTTCGCGACCGAGGACCAGGCGAACGGCATGCGGAGCTTCATGGAGGAGGGGCCGGGCAAGGCGACCTTCATCGGCCGCTGACCGCCTCCGCCGCCTCCGCCGCCTCCGCCGTGTCCGCCGTGTCCGTCACGGCCCCGCGCTCCTGCGCGGCCAGGACCTCGTCGGCGTGCCGCTCGGTCCAGCGTCCGAGGGCGGACAGCGGCTCCAGCAGCCCCCGCCCCGGACCGGTCAGCTCGTACTCGACGCGCGGCGGCGCCTCGGCGTAGCGGCGGCGCGTCACGAGGCCGTTCTGTTCGAGGCGGCGCAGCGTCCCGGTGAGGACCTTGTGGCGGACGCCGCCGATCCGCGCCTGCATCTCGCCGGGACGCAGCGGGCCGTCGCGCAGCGTCCAGAGCACGACGCCCGTCCACGTGCCCGCCAGCACGTCGAGGGCGAGCCGGGTCTGGCAGTCGGCGCCGAACTCGCTCGTCGGAAGATCTGTGGTTCGCGTGGGCGCAGTGGTTCGCGTAGGCACTGTGGTTCGCGTGGGCATCGGCACCATCCTCCCCCTCCCGATACGCACCAGGCGGTGCGGAACGGACCGCCTAGCGTCCGTCCGACGGTAATCGAAACGGGAGGTCGTCATGCGTATCGGGGTACTCGGCGCGGGCAACATGGCGGACGCGCTCGCCACCCAGTGGGCGCGCGCGGGCCACGAGGTGCGGATCGGCGCGCGGACGCCCGCGAAGGCGGTCGCGCTGGCGGAGCGGATCGGCGGCGGCGCCACCGGCGGCGGGATCGCCGAGGCGGCGGCGTTCGGCGAGGTCGTGCTGCTCGCCGTCTGGTACGAGGGCGTCCAGGACGTGCTGCGCGAGGCCGGTCCGCTCACCGGGCGCGTGCTGATCGACTGCGTGAACCCGATGGAGCCGCCGTTCGAGCGGCTGAAGACGGGCGAGGGCCCCTCGGTGGCACGCCGGGTCGCCGACGCGAGCGGGGCGCGCGTGGTCAAGGCGTTCACCCTGGCCCCCGACGGCGTGTGGCGGATGGCGCCGCCGTCCTTCGGCGGGCGTCCGCTCGGCGTCCCGCTGTGCGGGGACGACCCGGACGCGCTGGCGGTCGCGCGCACGCTCGTGACCGACCTCGGCTGCGTCCCGCTGGACGGCGGGGGCCTGGACCGCGCCGCGCTGCTGGAGGCCACGGCGGCGTTCCTGGTCGGCCTCTGGGCGGCCGGCGAGGACCCGGCCACGATGATCACGCCGGTCGAGCACCTGGGCGGCGAACCGCGGCGCACTTCGGAACCGCGGCGCGCGTAGGCGCCTCGCGAATCTCCTTCACGATTTGGTGGAGCGGCCCTGGCGGGCGGGGGGTCGCGGCTAGCATCGGCCGCCATGCGAGCCGCCACGCGACAGGCGTACCGAACCGCGCTGGTGACCGGCGCGTCCGGGGGGATCGGGGAGAGCTTCGCCCGCCTCCTCGCGGCCCGGGGCACCGACCTCGTGATCGTGGCGCGCCGCGCCGGGCCGCTGGACGAGCTGGCCCGCGAGCTGGTCGAGCGGTACCGGGTCGCGGTGGAGGTGGTCGCCGCCGACCTCGCCGACCGCGCGCAGTGCGCCGAGGTCGAGCGGCGGCTCCGCGCGGACCCGGTGGAACTTCTGGTGAACAACGCGGGACGCGGCGCGTCCGGCGCGTTCGCCGGGCTGCCGCTCGACGAGCACCTCGCCGGGATCGAGTTGAACGTGGCCGCGCTCGTGCGGCTCACCCACGCGGCGCTGCCCGGCATGGTCGGCCGGGGCCGGGGCGGCGTGCTCAACGTCGCGTCGATGGCGGGGCTCACGCCGTCGCCCGGCGGCGCGTCCTACGGCGCGACGAAGGCGTTCGTGATCGCCTTCTCCGAGAGCCTGCACGCGGAGGTCGCGGCCGGCGGCGTGCACGTGACCGCGCTGTGCCCCGGCTTCACCCACACCGAGGACGGGGCGCCGCCCCATCCGCTGTGGCTGCGCCGGGACGCGGTGGCCGGGGCGGGCCTGGACGCCGTCGAGGCCGGACGCGCGCTGTGCGTCCCGGGCGCGCAGTACAGGGCGGCGCTGCCCGCGCTGCGGCTCGTCCCGAGGCCGCTGCTCAGGGCGGCGGCCGGACGCATGTGGCAGCAGGCCGCGCGCGGCCGGTGACGGGCGGCAGGTGACGGGCGGCCGGTGACGGACGGTCGCGGCTGGTCACGGCCCTCTTCGCGCCGATCTACAAAAGAAGCACGGTCCCGCTTGTGAGGCCGCTGCCTTGACGGGGTACCGCATCGCTGGCGACCATCGAACCTACGCTTGAGTAGGTTGAGTGTCAGGCCTGCTCGGCGGCCTGTTCGGCGCGCCGCGGGCACGGTGGCGCGCTTTGGTAGTCCCGTCGTCCAGTGAAGGAACGGTATGTCCGTCACCCCCGAAGACAAGTTCCAGACCGGCCTCCTGATCGAGCTGGAACAGGTGGTCGAGAAGGAGCTCGACCGGCACATGTCGATGGCGAAGGAGTGGTTCCCCCACCAGTACGTGCCCTGGGGCGAGGGACGCGACTTCGACGGCCCGCTGGACGGCGAGGCGTGGTCGTTGGAGCAGTCCAAGCTGAGCCTCGAAGCGCGCGAGTCGCTGATCGTCAACCTGCTCACCGAGGACAACCTCCCCGGCTACCACAACGCGATCGCCACCGTCTTCGGACGGGACGGCGCTTGGGGCACCTGGGTCAACCGGTGGACGGCCGAGGAGAACCGGCACGGCATCGTGATCCGCGACTACCTCACCGTCACCCGCGCCGTCGACCCGATCGCCCTGGAGCGCGCCAGGATGCACCACATGGAGACCGGGTACGAGCCCACGCACGGCGACTCGTTCCTGCACGGCGCCGCCTACGTGGCGTTCCAGGAGCTCGCGACCCGCGTCTCGCACCGCAACACCGGCCGCGCGTCGGGCGACCCGATCTGCGAGCAGATGATGACGCGCGTCGCGGCCGACGAGAACCTTCACATGATCTTCTACCGGAACCTGCTCGCCGCCGCGCTGGAGCTGGCGCCGAACGAGACGATGCGGGCGATCACCGACGTCGTCAAGGCGTTCGAGATGCCGGGCGCGGGCATCGAGGGGTTCATGCGCAAGTCCGTCATCATCGCCAACGCGGGCATCTACGACCTGCGGCTGCACCACGACGACGTCCTGACGCCGGTGCTGCGCAAGTTGGGCGTCTTCGACCTCACCGGCCTGGACGGCACCGGGGAGAAGGCGCGCGAGGAGCTGGGCGAGTTCCTGGCCCATCTGGACGCGTCCGCGACCAAGTTCGAGACCCGCCGCGAGGAGCGCCGCGCCCGGCAGGCCGCCCGCGAGGGCTGATCTCCCGGGGGTTCGCGATCTTTTCGTGACCGTTCCGGGGGAACGGGAACGCGCTGCGTGACGTCAAACGGGGCTCGGCCACGGGGAACGCGAGCCCGATTTCCGGCGTCAAAGGGGACATGGGAGCGCATCGGCGGCTGGCCGGGTATCGGTTGCTGGACGAGATCGGCCGGGGGAGCACCTGCGTCGTCTACCTGGCGATGGACCCGACCGGCCGCGAGGTCGCGGTCAAGGAGCTGCTGCCCGGGCTGGCCGCCGAGCCGGAGGCGATCGCGCGGCTGGCGCGGGAGATGTCCGCGCAGGCGCGGGTGCGGAGCGACTACGTCGCGCGACTGCTGGACGGCCGGGTCACCGCCGACCGGCCGTACGTGGTCATGCAGTACGTGCCGGGCTGCCCGCTCGGCGACCTGATCTCCGACTACGGGCCGCTGGAGGGCGACCGGCTCGTCCGGTTCGCACGGCGGCTCGCGCTCGCGCTGGCGGACGTGCACGACGCGGGCGTCCTGCACCGCGACGTGGCGCCCGGCAACGTGATCGTCCTGGGCGACCGCCCGACGCTGATCGACTTCGGCATCGCGCACGAGTCGGGCATGGAGCAGATCACCCGGCGCGGCATGGTCGTGGGCACGCCCGCCTACCTGGCGCCCGAGCTGATCGAGGGCGAGCGCGCGACCCCCGCGTCCGACGTGTTCTCCTGGGCGTCCACCGTCGCCTACGCCGCGACCGGGCGGCCCCCGTTCGGGCGCGGCTCGCTGCACGGCGTCTGCTTCCGCATCCTGCGGGGGCAGGTCGACCTGGACGGCGTGCCCGAGCCCGTCGCGGGCCTGCTGCGGCTCGCGCTGCGGCGCGACCCGTCCCGGCGCCCCGCCCCGAGGTGGTTCGCGGGGGCGCTCGCGCCGCGTCCCGGCGACGTTTCAGGCGGCGATCACAGCGGCGGTCACGGCGGCGGTCACGGCGGCGGAGGTGGGCAACGAGGTGGCCGGGGGCGGGCGGCCTGACATGGCGCTCGGGTCCTGTCCGCCTCGTGGGCGGAGGGTAGGGTTTCGTAAACGATGAAGGGGGTTGTCACGTCCGGGGACCGTATCGGCCGCTACAGCGTGCTCCAGACCCTGGGTGAGGGGGGCATGGGCGTCGTCTACCTCGGCGCCGACGCCGAGGGGCGCAAGGTGGCCATCAAGGTACTGCGGCCCGCCGTGGCCGGGGACGCCACGGCGCGCCGCCGGCTCGCGCGCGAGGTCGACTCGATGCGGCGCGTGCACAGCAGGCACGTCGCCGAGATCCTCGACGCCGACGTCACCGCCGACCAGCCCTACATCGTGACCCAGTACGTCCCGGGCCGCACCCTCGAGGAGATCGTCGAGGAGACCGGCCCGATCCAGGGGCAGGCGCTCCAGCGGCTCGGCGTGGGGCTCGCCTCCGCGCTGTCGGCGATCCACGGCGCCGGGATCGTCCACCGCGACATGAAGCCCGGCAACGTCATGCTGGTCGACGGCGAGCCCGTCGTGATCGACTTCGGCATCGCGCAGGGCGCGGACGCGACCCGGCTGACCGCGACCGGCATGGTGATCGGCACCCCCGGCTACCTGTCCCCGGAGATCATCGAGGGCGAGGACGCGGGCCCGCCGTCCGACGTGCACGCCTGGGCCGGCACCGTCGCCTACGCCGCGACGGGGCGCCCGCCGTTCGGTTCCGGGACCTTCGAGTCGATCTTCTACAAGATCATGCAGGGCACGCCCGACCTGGACGGCGTCCCCGCCGCGATGCTCCCGGTGCTGCGCTCGGCGATGGCCCGCCACCCGGCCGAGCGCCCGACGGCGGTCAACCTCGTCCAGCTGACGCGGCGCATCCACTTCGAGCAGACCCTCACCGACCAGACGCGGATCGACCAGCACCACACCCGTCCCGACGGCGCGTCCCAGCCGCTGGACCGGCCCGACCCGCCGCTCGGCGAGCCCGACCACGCGCGGCAGTTCTCCATGCCCGCGCCCGCGCCGCTGAGATCGCGGGAACCGGCCGCACCGGCCACCCGCACCGACACGCCGCCGCCGACGCCGATGCCCGCCCCCACCCCGGCCCCGGCCACGACGCGTACGCCGACGCCCCCGCCGACCCCCGCTCCGGCTCAGACGCGCACACCGACGCCCCCGCCGACCCCGGCGCCCGCTCCGGCGCCCGCGCAGCCCAAGGACTTCGTCGGGCAGCTTCCGCCGGCGGCGCCGCCGCCCGTCCCGCCGCCCGCGCCCGGCCCCTACGACTCGCCGGGCTACTCGCAGGGCGGCTACGCCTCGTACAACACCCCGTCGCAGGGCGGGTACGCGCCGCCCTATGGCCCGCCCCCGCCGGGCTCCCTGCACCGCGGCTCCGAACCGGGCGGCCCACCGGCCGGGCCCGGCGGCCACTATGACGATCCGCGCGCCCAGGAGGCGCGGCGGCAGTCCGAGCGCACCCGCGACGACCGCGACTCCGGCGCCCGCAAGCCCTACGGGCTGTACCGGCTGCTCAGCCTCATCGTGCTGGCCGCGCTGCTGGCGTTCGCCAACGTCGCCCCGCTGCTGGCGGTCGGCGTCACGCTCGTGGGCGTCGCCGTGCTGCGGATGGCCGACAAGGCCGCCAAGGGCATGGAGGACAAGCGCACCCGCCGGGGCCCGCGCTCGGGCGACGCGGTCGCGGCGGCGTTCCGGACGCCGCTGCACCTGCCGGGCGCCGTGCTGGTCACGGTGCTGCTCGCGGGGCTCAGCGTCGCCGCCGGGCTGATCCTGATGGGCGTGCTGATGTTCACCAAGTCCGACATGACGGCCTCGCGGGCCGTCGCCTACTCGGCGATGGCCGTGATCGGCCTGCTGTGCCTCGCGCCGGGCAGCGGCGCGCCGCGACGGCAGCTCGCCCGGGTGTGGGGCGCGGTGCTGCCGCGCACCGAGGCCGCGCTCGCCGCCGCGCTGATCCTCGGCGTCTTCACCGGCGTGCTGGCGCTGCTGTCGCTCGGCCACCAGCCCGACACCACGCCGCTGAACGGGATGAGCACCGACCTGGAGGGCCTGCGCTCCGACGTCCACGACGTGATCGACCGCGTCCCCGGCATGTGATCGCCGCCGCTCCGGCGGGCACGGCGGATCCGGCGCGCCGGGGTGCCGGCGATCGATAGGGTGGCCTCCCATATGAGCGGTGAGACAGGCCACCAGGAGCACATCGGACCGTACCGGTTGCTGTCCCGGCTGGGCGGCGGCGCGGGCACCGCCCACCGCGCGGCGGGCCCCGACGGACGCGACGTGGCGATCCGGCTGCTGCCTCCCGGCGCCGTCCCCGACATCGCGCGGATGCGCTCGGTCCTCAGCCCCTACGTGGTGGACGTCCTGGGCGGCGAGCCCGGCGGCACCCGCCCCTATGTCGTCTCGCGGTTCGTCCCGGGCCGGCCGCTCGCCGAGCACGTCGCGGTGCACGGCCCGATGGGCGGCGCCGCGCTCGGCCGGATGGCGCTCGGCCTGGCCAAGGCGCTCGCGGCCCTCCACCAGGCGGGCCTCACCCACGGGGACCTCGGGCCCGGCACGGTGCTGGTCGTGGACGACGCCCCGGTCGTCGTCGACTTCGCCCTCACCGGACGCGCCGGAACGCCGGGCGACGTCCCCGCCGACGTGCGCGCCTGGGCCGTGACGCTGGCCTTCGCCGCCACCGGGCGGCCGGACGAGACCGCCGTGACCTCCTCCGGCGAGCTGCCGATCGGGCCGTCGGCCGAGCTGCCCGCCGATCTGATCGCGGCGCTGCCCGGGGCGCTGCGTCCGCTGGTGAGGGCGGCGGCGCACCCGGACCCGTCCGCCCGTCCGTCGGCGGCGGACCTGGCCGAGGCGGTGGCGCGGCTGGACCTTCCGCCGCTGGACCTCCCGACGTCCCCCGCACCCCCGCCCGCGCCGCCTGCTCCGGCGCGGCCCGTCCCGGAGGCGCCCCTCTCGGAGGCACCGGCCGCTGATCAGGGGAGCGCGGCGCGGGCGCACGAGCTGGCCGTCGCGCAGGGCTGGGCCCGGCTGCTGGCCGCGATGGTCGTGGTGGTCGGCGTGGGCGTCGCGGTGATGATGCCGATCGTCGGGCTGCTGGCCTCGCTCGCGGCGGTGACGCTGCTGCGGCTGGGCGCAGCGCCGTCCGTGCGGGGCTGGGCGTGGGCGCTCGGGCGGACGCTGCTGACCGTCCCGTACGCGGCCGTGTTCACGGTCGCGGTGCCGCTCGGCCTGGTGGCGGCAGCGGCGGTCGGCGGCGAGGTCGATCCGCTCGCGGCGTGCGCGTTCGGCGCGGGCGCCGGGGCCGCCGTGCTGTGGACGGCCCCGGGCGTCACCGGCCCGCGCCGCCAGCTCGAACGGATGGCGCTGGCCGCGGCGCGGCGTCCGGGCGGGATCGCGGCGGCGGGCGTGCTGCTCGGCGTGCTGGCGCTGTTCGCGGTGGTCGGCGCGATGTCGCTGACCCCGAGCTTCGCGCCGATGTACGGGTTGCAGAGCTCGCTGGAGGCCACGCTCGACCGGCTCCAGAACGCCCTCAACGGGACCTGACCCGCACCGGCGGCTCACACCGGGCTCACCGCGCCGGGATTTTGCCGCCCGGCTACTCACGGGTAACATTTGTCGGGCACGGCCGAACCGGGGACCCGGATCCGAAGCCCGTTCGGGTCTTTGGCAGGCTGTTGCAGCGAGAAAGGCGTTTCCCGCGCCGGCCCGCCAGGGGCGGCGCCCCTCTGTCCGCTCACCCCAGCGGCCAACCGAGTGCAGGGAGGTCGGTCACCGGCCATGAACATCGTCGTTCTGGTGAAGCAGGTTCCCGATACCGAGAGCCCGCGCAAGCTGAAGTCCGATGACAGCACGCTCGACCGCGCCGCCGCGGACGGCGTCATCAACGAGCTCGACGAGTACGCCATCGAGGAGGCGCTGCGCGTCAAGGAGGCCCACGGCGGCGAGGTCACCGTCCTCAGCCTGGGCCCCGACAAGGCCACCGACGCCATCCGCAGGTCGCTCGCCATGGGCGCCGACAAGGCCGTCCACCTGGTCGACGACGCGTTCGCCGGGTCCGACGCGCTCCAGACCTCCTACGTGATCGGCCAGGCGCTCGGCCACACGGGCTTCGACCTCGTCGTCCTCGGCTCGGAGTCCACCGACGCGCGCACCGGCGTGCTCGCGGCGATGCTCGCCGAGCGGCTCGGCGTCCCGCAGCTGTCGCTCGCCAACAAGGTCGAGATCGACGGGACCGCCATCACGATCCAGCGGCAGACGGACTACGGCCACGACCGCGTCGAGGCGACCCTGCCCGCCGTGGTCAGCGTGGTCGAGAAGATCAACGAGCCGCGCTACCCCTCGTTCAAGGGGATCATGGCGGCGAAGAAGAAGCCGGTGGAGACGCTCGGCGCCGGCGACGCCGGGATCGACGCCGGGCAGGTCGGCCTCGCGAACGCCGCCACCGAAGTGGTGGACTTCGCCGAGGCGCCGCCGCGCGAGAAGGGTCAGATCGTCACCGACGAGGGCAGCGGCGGCACCGCGATCGCCGACTTCCTCGCGTCGAAGAAGTTCGTCTGACCGGGGAAGGGACACGAACCGATGGCTGAGATCCTCGTCCTCGTCGACCATGTCGACGGTGAGGTCAAGAAGGTCGCCCTCGAACTGCTGACGCTCGCCAACCGGCTGGGCGAGGCCGCCGCCGTGTGGGTGGGCGCGGGCTACGAGGGCGCGAAGGACAAGCTCGGCGAGTACGGCGCCGGCAAGGTGTACGTGGCCGACGACGAGGAGCTGACCTCCTACGTCGTCGCGCCCAAGGCGACGCTGCTCGCGCAGCTCGTGAAGGAGAAGTCGCCCGCCGCGGTGCTGGTGTCGGCGACCGCCGAGGGCAAGGAGATCGCCGGGCGGCTCGCCGTCAAGACGGGCTCGGGCGTGCTCACCGACGTCGTGGACGTCGCCGACGGCCTGGTCGCCGAGCACTCGATCTTCGGTGGCGCGATCATCGCGCACGCCCGGGTGCGGACGGGCACGCCGATCATCGCGGTCCGGCCGAACTCCGTCGCGCCCGAGGCGTCCCCCGCCACCCCCGCCGAGGAGCGGGTCGCGGTCGCGCTGTCGGACGCCGACAAGGGCGCGAAGATCGTCGAGCGGGTCGTCCAGGAGAAGGGCGAGCGCCCCGACCTGACCGAGGCCGCGATCGTCGTGTCCGGCGGGCGCGGCGTCGGCGGCGCGGAGAACTTCGCGATCATCGAGGGGCTCGCGGACTCGCTCGGCGGCGCCGTCGGCGCCTCGCGCGCCGCGACCGACGCGGGCTGGTACCCGCACTCCTTCCAGGTCGGGCAGACCGGCAAGACCGTGTCGCCGCAGCTCTACATCGCGGTCGGCATCTCCGGCGCGATCCAGCACCGGGCCGGCATGCAGACCTCGAAGACGATCGTCGCGATCAACAAGGACGCCGAGGCGCCGATCTTCGACCTCGTCGACTTCGGCGTGGTGGGCGACCTGTTCCAGGTCGCGCCGCAGCTCACCGAGGAGATCCAGAAGCGCAAGTGAGCGTCTACGGCGGCGCCCCGTCCGGATCTTTCTTCCGGACGGGGCGTCCGCGTCTCCGGGGTCGCGGTCAGGCGGCCACGGGCTCGGCCTCGGCCTCGGCTCCCGCCACCGCCGCCTCGGAGGAGTGGGCCGCGACGTCCACGTCCATCCGCAGCGGGACGAACCGCGCGCCCGCCGAGATCAGCAGCGCGAGCACGACGACCACGCCGACGCCGACCCGCAGCGACGTCGCGTCCGACAGGAACCCGACGACGACCGGGCCGAGCAGCAGCCCGCCGTAGCCCATCGCGCCGACCTGCGCGACCGCCGCCGCCGGGCGCTCGGGGTCGGCGGTGCCCGCCAGCGAGATCGTGGTCGGGACGACGGCGCAGACCACGAGGCCCGTCGCGAAGAACCCGGCGATGGCGACCTGCGGCACGGGCGCGAGCACGACCACGGTCATGCCGAGCGCGGTGCCGAGGCCGGCGCCGACCAGCAGCCGCCGGGTGCCGAGCCGCATCCGGACGCGGTCGCCGACCAGCCGGCCGAGCAGCATCGCCAGCTCGAACATCGGGTAGCCGAGCGCGGCGACGGCCTGCGTCGCGCCGAGCTCGTCGTGCAGCAGCAGGCCGCTCCAGTCGGCGATCGAGCCCTCGGTCATGAACGCGATGAACGCGAGGGCGCCGATCAGGTAGACGGCGACGGGCATGCGGCGCGCCTCGCGTCCCGTCCCGGACGCGGCGGGCGCGGCGGGGTCGGGCAGGTAGGTGCGGCCGAGCGCGAGACCGGCGGGCAGCGTGAGCAGCGCGGCGGCGAGGACGGTGGCGGTGAAGCCGAGCCCGGCGGCGGCGGTGGCGACGCCGAACAGCCCGCCGCTCATCGCGCCGACGCACCAGCCCGCGTGCATCCCGCTCATGATCGACCGCCGGTACGCCCGCTCGACGACGCTGCCCTGCGCGTTCATCGCGATATCGGTGATCCCGAACGTCATGCCGAACAGCGCGACGGCGCCGAGCAGCACCGTGTAGGTGGGGGCCAGCGCGACCCCGGCGTAGGACAGCGCGGTCAGCGGCAGCGCGAGGCGCAGCGTGGCGCGGCTCCCGGCGCGGCCCATCACGCCGCGCAGCGCCTGCATGGCGACGATGGCGCCGACGCCCCAGACGAGGACGACGATGCCGATCTCGCTCTCGTTCGTCCCGAACTTGCTCGCCAGGGCGGGCATGCGGGCGACCCACACTCCGGTCAGCAGGCCGGCCAGCGCGAACGTGAGAAACGTTCCCGTACGGGCACGGAACAGCATTGTTCACCTCTTTCTGGGCGCGTGGGGCCGGGGGCCCCTGGGGGGATCGAGACGTCGTGATGGGGTCCACGGGGCGACCGTGGAGCGCTCCAAACCAGGAGGGCCCGGACGGTGCGGAAGGTCGCGTCAGACGCGGGCCGGTGCCGGCTCCAGCAGGGCCAGCAGGCGGGCCCTCAGCTCGGCGAGCTGGGCCTCGTCGTAGAGGTCGGGGGCGTGGCTCACCACTTCCCACAGCCCCTCGACCGCCAGCCGGACGACCTGCGCGGCGCACGGGTCGGGGTCCTCGCCGGGGTCGCGGCCGTGCCAGCGGCGCATGGCCTCGTTCATCGGCTCGGCCTGCCCGGGATCGGCGGCGGCGGCGCTGATCGCCGACCATCGCCGGTGGGTGCGCGCCTCGCCGGTGAGGATCTCGAACGTGGCCTCGACGTAGGCGCGGGTGTAGGAGCCGGGGGAGCCGTCGTCGTAGGACGCGATGAGCGCGTCGAACTCCTCGATGGTCCGCGCGACCATCGCCGCGACGAGCGCGTCCTTGGTGGCGAAGTGGTAGAGCAGCCCGCCCTTGCTGACGCCGGCGCGGTCGGCGACCGCGGCGAGCGTCAACGCCTGCGAACCGTGCTCGAAGAGCACGGTTTCGGCGGCGTCGAGCAGAGCTTCCCTCGTCATGGCGCCCTACTGTACCGGCTGGACGGTACAGCTGTCGAGCCGCGGCTGGACCGGGCCCCGCGCGCGGCTACTGTTGGGGTCGTGGTGACCTACCTCGACCATGCGGCGACGACCCCGATGCTGCCGGAGGCCATCGAGGCGATGACGGCGGAACTGCGCGCGCTCGGCAACCCGTCCTCGCTGCACGCGGCGGGCCGCCGGGCCCGCCGGGTGGTGGAGGAGTCCCGCGAGATCATCGCCGAGGCGTTCGGCGCGCGCCCGAGCGAGGTCGTGTTCACCTCGGGCGGCACCGAGGCCGACAACCTCGCCGTGAAGGGCGTGTTCTGGGCCCGCCGCGACGCCGACCCGGCCCGCACCCGCGTGCTGGTCGGGGCCGTCGAGCACCACGCCGTGCTGGACGCGGCGCGCTGGCTCGCCGACCACGAGGGCGCCGAGGTCGAGTGGATCCCGGTGGACGGGCTCGGGCGCGTCCGCCCCGAGGCGCTGCGCGAGGCCCTCGGCACCGGCGCGGACGTGGCGCTCGCCACGGTCATGTGGGCGAACAACGAGGTCGGCACCGTCCAGCCGGTGGCCGAGCTGGCGGCGCTCGCGCGCGAGCACGGCGTGCCGTTCCACACCGACGCCGTCCAGGCGGCGGGGGCGCTGCCGGTCGGGTTCGCGGCGAGCGGCGTCCAATCGCTCGCGCTCACCGGCCACAAGATCGGCGGCCCGATCGGGGTCGGCGCGCTGCTGCTGGCCAAGCCGCGCGAGCCGCTGTACCTCGACCCGGTGCCGCTGCTGCACGGCGGCGGGCAGGAGCGCGACGTCCGGTCCGGGACGCTCGACGCCCCGGCCATCGCCGGGTTCGCCGCCGCCGTCCAGACCGCCGTCCGGCGCCGCGACGCCGAGGCCGCGCGGGTCGCCGAGCTGCGCGACCGGCTCGTCGAGGCCGTGCGCGCGGCCGTCCCCGACGCGATTCTGAACGGCGACCCGCGCGACCGCCTCCCCGGCAACGCCCACTTCTCCTTCCCCGGCTGTGAGGGCGACGCGCTGCTCATGCTCCTGGACGCGCAGGGCATCGCGTGCTCGACCGGGTCCGCGTGCTCGGCCGGGGTGTCGCAGCCCAGCCACGTCCTCATGGCGATGGACACCGGGGCGGAGCGCGCGCGGGGCTCGCTCCGCTTCACCCTCGGCCACACCTCCACCGAGGCGGACGTCAAGGCCCTCGCCGACGCCATCGGACCGGTCGTGGAGCGCGCCCGCCGGGCGGGCCTGACCTAACGCGTGGTTTTACCTTCCGGTGGGCGGGGACAGAGTCGCCGTCAAGGAGGGGCGGCGATGGGCGAGACAACAGTAGAACGTGTCGGACGGAAGGCCGCGGGCCATCCGGGGTTCCACTACATGACCCGGGGCGGGCTCGTCGCGCGCGGGCTCCTGTACCTGCTCATCGGCTGGCTGGCGCTCCAGGTCGCGTTCGGTGACGGCGGCGGCAAGGAGGCGGACCGCACGGGCGCGCTCCAGGCCGTCGCGGAGAAGCCGGGCGGGCCGGTCGTGCTGTGGCTGATGGCGGCCGGGTTCGTGGCGCTCACGCTCTGGCAGGGGGCCGAGGCGCTGTACGGGCGTCCCGTCCCGGACGGGGACAAGCCGAGGAAGCGGCTCGCCTCCGCCGCGCGCGGCGTCATCTACTTCGCCGGGTTCGTGGCGACGGTCGCGTTCCTGCTGGGGGGCGGGGGAGAGTCCAGCGACAAGCAGTCCAAGACGTACACCGCGCGGGTGATGGAGGAGCCGGGCGGCCGCTGGCTGATCCTGGCGATCGGCGCGGGCTTCGTGGTGTGGGGCGCGGTCGTCGTGGTGGGCGCCGTCCGCCGCTCGTTCCTGGACGAGCTGACCGGGATGGGCCCGGCGGCGCGGCGGATCGTCCAGCCGCTCGGCGTGGTCGGGAACCTGGCGCGCGGCCTGGTCGGCGGCGGCGTCGGGGTCTTCCTCGGCTACGCGGCGCTCAGCTTCGAGCCGGACAAGGCCCAGGGGCTGGACGGCACGCTCCGCGAGTTCGCCGACACCCCCGCCGGGGTCTGGGGACTGGTCGCCGTCGCCGCGGGCGTCCTCGTCTTCGGCCTCTACTGCTTCTGCGAGGCGCGCTGGCGCAAGGTGGAGGCCGTCCCCCGGCACCGCCGCTAGGACGCGATCAGGGCCGGTAGGGGGCGAACGCGCGCCAGCCGGGGTCGTTGGTCGAGGCCACCTTGGCCTTGCCCTCCGTCCAGGCGGCGGCGAGCTGGTCCAGCTCACCGATCACGCCGGAGTCGGGGTCGGCGTACAGGTGGAACACCCGCAGGCCGTCCCCGGTCTCCCGCACGGCCAGCACCGCCCGGTCGCCGAGCTTGGTCAGCTTCTTCTCGAACGCGCGCAGCGCGCCCGCCGACGGCTCCACCGGCAGCCGGTCGGGGTTGCTGTTGGCGTACGGGACGGTGATCGCCACGTGCAGGTCGCAGAGCGGGTAGTCCTGCCGGTGCAGCGGGAACCGGGCGCCGAGGCGCTTGGGGTGGCCGCGCGGCGTCCGGCCCTCGCCGGTCAGCCACGCGGGCTCGGCGAACGGCTCGGCCACCTGCTCGACGACGGCGGGCAGCATCGAGGGCGGCAGCGAGTCGATCGGGGTCTCGATCGCGATCGACACCTCGCCGATCCAGCGGGCGACGTCGTCCTCGCCGAGGGCCCAGTCCAGGACGTGCAGGGCCACCTGGAGCTGCTGCTCCTCCGACACGAACAGGAAGTCGGGGTGGTAGGCGCTGATGTGGACGCGGGCCCGGTCGGTGTCGGCGCGCATGCCGAGCCGCACGTACTCCAGGTCGAACTCGTGGTCGCCGAGGACGAGGTCCTGCGAGAGCATCTCGGGGTCGGCCTGCCGCGCGGGGTGGAACGTCCAGCCGCCGGCCGCCGCCCCGGACGGCGCGGCCCGGAACCAGCGCTCGGCCACGCCGCGCAGCTCCGGGTCGCCGCCACCGGTCACGGTCAGCGAGGGCGCGCGGTCGTCCGAGCCGCCGATCTCCCACTGGAGCTCGGGATGGACCTTGCGGACGCGGCGCGACAGCTCCTCGATCGTGTCGGCCGAGAGCCCCTCGCCGGGCACGCCGGGCTCGGGCTGCTCGGGCCCGGCCGCCAGCGACGCCTCGATCGTCGGACGCGCCTGGCCCCACCAGTCCCAGAACTCGGCGATCGCGGGCGGTACGGCGGCGGGCGTGTCGCGCGGACGGCGGAAGATTCCCACCTGTCGTCTCTTCCTTGTCGTGGCGGCTGCGGGCCCCCTCTCCGGAGCCCGCCCCGTCACCTTACGCGAGCCGCCGCACCCGCGCGCCTGTCGCCGGTCAGGCCGCCGATCTTCCGCCGGGCCGGGCGGGAACCGCGTCGCGGCGCCGGGTCGGCGGCGCGTAGGCTCGAAGGACTATGACTCTGCGCGTACTCGCCGCCATGTCGGGCGGCGTCGACTCCGCCGTGGCCGCCGCACGCGCCGCCGAGGCCGGGCACGACGTCACGGGCGTCCACATGGCGCTGTCCAGCAATCCGCAGTCCTACCGGACGGGCGCGCGCGGCTGCTGCACGCTGGAGGACTCCCGCGACGCGCGCCGCGCCGCCGACGTGATCGGCATCCCGTTCTACGTGTGGGACCTCGCCGAGCGCTTCCACCGGGACGTCGTCGAGGACTTCGTCAGCGAGTACGCGGCGGGCCGCACCCCGAACCCGTGCCTGCGCTGCAACGAGAAGATCAAGTTCGCGGCGCTGCTGGACCGCGCGCTCGCGCTCGGGTTCGACGCCGTCTGCACCGGCCACTACGCCCGGCTGGACGGCGGCGTCCTGCGGCGCGGTGTCGACCACGGCAAGGACCAGTCCTACGTGCTGGCCGTCTGCACGCCCGAGCAGCTCGCGCACGCGCTGTTCCCGCTCGGCGACACGACCAAGGCCGACATCCGCCGGGAGGCGGAGCGGCGCGGCCTCCAGGTGGCCGACAAGCCCGACAGCCACGACATCTGCTTCATCGCCGACGGCGACACCCGGGGCTTCCTCGCCGAGCGGCTCGGCACGTCCCCCGGGGCCGTCCTCGACACCGCGGGCAACCGGGTCGGCGAGCACGACGGCGCGTACGCGTACACGGTCGGGCAGCGCAAGGGCCTGCGGCTCGGCACCCCGGCGCCGGACGGGCGCCCCCGCTACGTCCTCGACATCTCCCCGGTGGACAACACCGTGACCGTCGGGCCGCGCGAGGCGCTCGACGTCCACGAGATCACCGGCGAGCGTCCGGTGTGGCTGAGCGAGGCGCCCGACGGCTCGGCCTCCTGTGGGGGGACGACCCCCCACACCCCCCGGAACGGCCCTTTCTCGTGCCACGTCCAGCTTCGCGCCCATGGCGAGGTGCACGCCTGCACGGCCGAGCTTGTCGGCGACGAGCTGCGGATCACCCTGGAGCGTCCCGCGCGCGGCGTGGCGAGCGGCCAGGCGGCCGTCCTGTACCAGGGCGACCGCGTTCTGGGCTCCGCGACGATCGCCGCGACCGTCGGCGCCGGCGTGTGATCGCGCCGATAGGGTTTGCCCCGTGACGGATTACCCCTGGCAGATCGGTTCGGCCACCGGAATCGGGTCCTACCCGGGCGAGGACCCCGCCGAGGCGTTGCGGGTCGTCCTCGGGGAGCTGCCCGAGCTGCCGCACCTGCCCGAGCTGCCCGCGCGCGGACCCGGCGCCGACATCACCGGACGGACGGCGGGGCTCCTGGTCGAGCTGCCCGTCCACCTGGAGCCGTCGGGCTGGCGGTTCTCCGACCGGCCGGGCCGCGACACGCTCCGCTCGCGCGACCACCTCGCCCGCGACCTGGACGTGCTGGAGGAGGTCGCGGCCGGGCACGACGGGCCGTTCAAGATCCAGGTGTGCGGGCCGTGGACGCTGGCCGCGACGATCGAGCTGCGGCACGGCGACCGCGCGCTCAAGGACCCGGGGGCCGTCCGCGACCTGACCGCGTCGCTGGCCGAGGGCGCCGCCGCGCACGTGGCCGACGTCCGGCGCCGGCTGCCGGACGCGCGGATCCTGCTCCAGATCGACGAGCCGGGTCTGCCCGCAGCGCTCGCCGGGACGGTCCCGACCGCCAGCGGCTTCTCGCGGCTGCGGGCGATCGAGGCGCCGGTCGCCGAGGACGCGCTGGGCACGGTGATCGAGACGGCGTGCGCGGACGACGCCGCGTACCCGGTCGTGCACTGCTGCGCGCGGAACGTCCCGTTCGGGCTGCTGCGCGGCGCGGGCGCCAAGGCGGTCGCGGTCGATCTCGCGCTCGTGCCCAAGCGGGACGACGACGCGGTCGGCGAGGCGATCGAGGCGGGGATCGGCCTGTTCCTCGGCGCGGTGCCCTCGACCGACGCCGCGCTGCCGCCGCTGAAGGCGACGGCGGAACCGGTGCGGGCGCTGTGGAACAGGCTCGGCTTCCCGCCCGCGCAGCTCGCCCGCCAGGTGGTGGTCACCCCGGCGTGCGGGATGGCGGGCGCGTCGCCGCGCCACGTCCGCGCGGCGCTGAAGCGGTGCCGCGAGGCGGCCCGGATGCTGCACGAGGCCGACTGAAGCGGGGCGCGGCGGGTCGCATTGTCGGTGGTGGCGGCCACAATAGGCGCATGACCACGAGCGATGGGGTGCCCGTCGAGGCACGGCAGCGTCATCTGGAGCTGAGCGAGAAGATCGACGAGGGCAACTACCGGTACTACGTCCTCGACCAGCCGACGCTCACCGACGCCGAGTACGACGCGATGATGCGCGAGCTGAAGGAGCTGGAGGAGCGGTACCCGGAGCTGGTCACCCCGGACTCGCCCACCCAGAAGGTCGGCGCCCCGATCGAGACCGACTTCGCCGAGGTCGCGCATCTGGAGCCGATGCAGAGCCTCGACAACGCGATGAACGCCGACGCGCTGCTGGCCTGGGACGAGCGGGTCGTCAAGGAGGTCGGCGAGGTCGCCGGCTATCTGTGCGAGCTGAAGATCGACGGGCTGGCGATCGCGGTGACCTACGAGCAGGGGCGGCTCGTGCGCGGGGTGACCCGCGGCGACGGGCGCCGCGGCGAGGACGTCACGCACAACATCCGCACGATCGCCGACATCCCGACGCGGCTGGAGGGCGAGGGCTGGCCGGACGTCCTGGAGGTGCGCGGCGAGGTCTTCCTGCCGGTCGAGGGATTCGAGCAGGTCAACGCCGCGCAGGTGGAGGCCGGGAAGGACCCGTTCGCCAACCCGCGCAACGCCGCGGCCGGGTCGCTGCGGCAGAAGGACCCGCGCGTCACCGCGCGCCGCCCGCTCGGGATGCTCGTGCACGGGTTCGGCGCCTGGCGGGGCGGGGAGCAGCCCGAGAGCCAGTCCGGCGCGTACGAGCTGATGCGCGGCTGGGGGCTGCCGGTCAGCGACCGGTACGAGGTCGTCGGCGGGCTCGACGCCGTCCGCGCCTACATCGAGCGGTACGGCGAGAACCGGCACGGCACGGCCTACGAGATCGACGGCGTGGTCGTGAAGGTCGACCAGTTCGCGCTCCAGCGGCGGCTCGGGTCGACCAGCCGCGCGCCGCGCTGGGCGATCGCGTGGAAGTACCCGCCGGAGGAGGTCAACACCAAGCTCCTCGACATCAAGGTCGGCGTCGGCCGGACGGGGCGCGTCACCCCCTACGGCGTGATGGAGCCGATCGTGGTCGCCCAGTCCAAGGTCGACCGGGCGACCCTGCACAACGCGAGCGAGGTCGCGCGCAAGGGCGTGCTGATCGGCGACACCGTCGTGCTGCGCAAGGCGGGCGACGTAATCCCGGAGATCGTCGCGCCGGTCGTCGCGCTGCGCGACGGCACCGAGCGCGCGTTCGAGATGCCGACGCACTGCCCGGAGTGCGGCACGGAGCTGGCGCACGAGAAGGAGGGCGACGTCGACATCCGGTGCCCGAACACGCGGTACTGCCCGGGCCAGCTGCGCGAGCGGCTGTTCTTCGTGGCGAGCCGCAACGCCCTCGACATCGAGGCGCTCGGGTACGTCGGGGCGGTCGCGCTCACGCAGCCGCTGGAGCCGAGCGACCCGCCGGTCAGGAACGAGGGCGACCTGTTCCATCTCAGCGTCGATCAGCTCCTGCCGATCCGGAGCCTCGTGATGGACCAGAAGACCGGCACGCCCAAGATCGACCCGAAGACCGGCGAGCCGAAGGTCGTGTCGTTCTTCGCCAACAAGGAGGGCGAGCCGAAGAAGACGGTCTCGATCCTGTTCGAGGAGCTGGAGAAGGCCAAGAAGCAGCCGCTGTGGCGGGTGCTGGTGGCGCTGTCGATCCGGCACGTGGGGCCCGCCGCGTCCCAGAACCTCGCCCGCGAGCTCGGGTCGATGGACGCGATCGCGAACGCGACCGAGGAGGAGCTGGCGGCCGTGGAGGACGTCGGCCCCACGATCGCGGCCTCGATCAGGGCGTGGTTCGAGGTCGACTGGCACCGCGAGATCGTCGAGAAGTGGCGGGCCGCCGGGGTCCGGATGGAGGACGAGGGCGCGGGCGGCCCGCGGCCGCTCAAGGACGTCACGGTCGTGATCACCGGTTCGCTGGAGGGGTACAGCCGCGACTCGGCGAAGGAGGCGGTGCAGCGGCTCGGCGGCAAGGTGACCGCGTCGGTGTCGAAGAAAACGGACTTCGTGGTCGCGGGCGAGAGCCCGGGGTCGAAGTTCGACAAAGCCGTCAAGCTGGGCGTGCCGATCCTGGGGGACGAAGGGTTCGCCGTCCTGCTGGCCGACGGGCCAGATGCGGCCAAAAACGCGGCTTTGCCTACCGAGGAGTGACGAGATGTGAGTAAGGGGCCTGCTACCAGCGTTGCGTCACTCAGCGGTACCGCACAGCTACGAGTCGGCCGGGAGGGAAGGGGCGCCGAGCATAACGGAACGTGCGCAACCGGTTTCGCGAAGTTGAGCAAAGGCCGTACTCTCCCTCTCATCACGACCCACCTGAATGTTCGGACGAATCGCCCGGGGGCGTCCCCGAGGTCCGGGGCGTCCGCTCCCGGGGGACGGCCCCCCGAACCCCCCGAGGATGTGATGAAGGACCCGAACAACACGCGGAACACGGCGCCACGCCGCGGCTCCCCGTTGTGGATCTACTTCGTCGTCGTCATCCTGCTCGGCGTCGCCGCCTGCGCCACGGCGTTCGCCGGGCTGACCGGCGCGGACCTGGACGCCCTCGCGCGCCAGCCCGTCTTCTGGATCCTCGGCTGCTTCATTGTGTTCGGGGAGCTGCGGCCGATCATCACGCCGGGGTCCACCGAGAACAACGGCGCCACCACCTCGACGACGTTCGCGTTCGCCGCGCTGCTGTACGCGGGGCTGCCGCTCGCCGCGACCCTCCAGGTCGTCGCCGTCGTCACCGCCGGGATCTTCCGCGGCCGCAGCCCGCACCGCATCGCCTTCAACGCCGCGCAGTACACGCTCAGCCTCGCCGCCGCCCAGCTCGTGCTGGCGCTGGCGGGCGACATGGCCACCCCGACGCGGCTGTGGGTGCCCGACGGCGGCGACCTGCCCCTGATCGCGCTGGCCGGCGCGGTCTACTTCGGCTGCAACGACACCCTCGTCGGCTCCGCGATCGCGCTGCACGAGCGGGTCCCGCTGCTCAAGGCGCTGCGCTGGGACCTCGGCTACCAGGTCCTCGTCCACCTGGCGCTGCTCGGGCTCGCCCCGCTGATGGTCGTCGCGATGGACAGGTCCGCGGTGTTCGTCCCGCTGATCGTCCTGCCGTTCATCGCCGTGTACCTGAACGCGTCGGTGTCGGTGCGCCGCGAGCACCAGGCGCTGCACGACGTCCTGACCGGGCTGCCCAACCGCAAGCTGCTGACCGTCCGCACCGAGGAGGCGCTCGCCGAGGCGAGCGGCGCCGACCAGAGCCCGCCCCGCTGGTTCGGCCGTGCAGGCGCCCGGGCCCGCCGGGACGCCGCCGCCGAGCCCGAGAACCGCCGCGCCGGGCTGTTCCTGCTCGACCTCGACCGGTTCAAGGAGGTCAACGACACCCTCGGGCACGCCACCGGCGACCGGCTGCTCCAGCTCGTCGCGCACCGGCTCACCCACAGCGTCCGGCCGGGCGACCTCGTGGCGCGGCTCGGCGGCGACGAGTTCGCGGTGCTGCTGCCCACCGTCCGGGACGAGGCCGCCGCCCGCGAGGTCGCCGCCCGGCTGCGCGCCGCGCTCGGCGAGCCCGTCCGGCTGGACGGCATGTCGTTCGACCTGGAGGGCAGCGTCGGCATCGCGCTCTTCCCCGACCACGCGCAGGACTTCGAGCTGCTCCTCCAGCGCGCCGACGTCGCGATGTACAACGCCAAGGAAGGCCGCACCGGCGTCGAGGTCTACTCGCCCGGCAAGGACCGCAACTCCCCGGACCGGCTCAGCATTCTCGGCGACCTGCGCCGCGCCATCGACCGCTCCGAGCTGGAGCTGTTCTACCAGCCCAAGATCGCTCTGCGGGACAAGCAGCTCGTCGGCATGGAGGCGCTGCTGCGCTGGCGCCACCCCGACAAGGGCCTGCTGGAGCCCGAGGCGTTCCTGTCGATCGCCGAGCAGACCTACCTGATGCGCTCGATCACCCACTACGTCGTGGAGGCGGCGCTCGCGCAGACCGCCGCGTGGTGGCGCGAGGACCTCGCCGTCCAGGTCGCGGTGAACGCCTCCGGACGCGACCTGCTCGACACCGGCCTCACCGAGACGATCGAGGAGGGCCTGCTCTCGCACGGCCTGCCCGCCGCCGCGCTCCAACTGGAGATCACCGAGCGGATCCTGATGAACGAGCAGGCGTACGCGTCCGAGACCGTCCGCGCCCTCGCGGAGCTGGGCATCCCGCTCAGCCTGGACGACTTCGGCACCGGCTACTCCTCGCTCGTGCGGCTCAAGCGGCTCCCGGTCGAGGAGATCAAGATCGACGCCTCGTTCGTGCGGCGGCTCACCGGCTCCTCCGACGACGCGGTGATCGTCCGCTCCATCGTCGACCTCGTCCGCACGCTCGGGCTGCGCTCGGTCGCCGAGGGCGTGGAGGACCCGCAGACCGCCCGGACGCTCCGCGAGATGGGCTGCGACGCGGCGCAGGGCTGGCACTTCGGCCGCCCCATGGACGCCGCCACCGCCACCGACTGGCTCCGGCGCCGGATGGAACGCGCGCCCGAACCAGCGGCCTGACAAATCCCCTTACGACGGGCAAGCCACCCGCTAAGATCACTGTCCATGAACAATGCCGCGCGCGGGGTAATCTTCGCCCTTTCCCTGATGGGAATAGCGCTCAGTTTCTTCATCACCGTGGACGCGCTGTCGGAAGAGGAGCAGTTCAGCGTCTACGACCTCGCCGGAGTGATCTTCGGGGGATTCGTCATCCTGGCGTGCGCGGTGTTCGGCGCGGCGGCCATGGCGAGCATGAAGCCCCCGGAGCCGAAGTCGGTGACGCTCCCGTACCAGCAGGGCGCCGTCCCGCCGCAGGGCCTTCCCTATCCGCAGCAGCACGCCCAGCAGCAGGCCCCGCAGCAGTACGCGCCGCCTCCACAGCAGTACGGGCAGCACCCGCGCCCGGAGTGACGCGCCGCGATGCGGGCGGCGGCGGGCACGCGGCCCATAGGATGGCCGTGAACCCACTTCATCGCAGGAACGGTTTCCCATCATGTCCGCCATCACCCGTGACGAGGTGTCGCATCTCGCCCGGCTCTCCCGGCTGGCGCTCGGCGACGACGAGCTCGACCACCTCGCCGCCCAGCTCGACCAGATCATCTCCGCGGTCGCGCGCGTGCAGGAGGTCGCCGCGGAGGACATCCCGCCCTCCTCGCACGCGCTCCCGCTGACCAACGTGTACCGCGCCGACGAGATCCGCCCGTCGCTCGCCCCCGAGCAGGCCCTCGCCGCCGCGCCCGCCGCCGAGGAGCAGCGCTTCCGCGTCCCGCGGATCCTGGACGAGGAGGCCTGAGCATGGACCTGGTCACCAAGAGCGCGGCGGAGCTCGGCGAGCTGATCGCCTCGGGCGAGACGTCGGCCGTCGAGGTCGCCGAGGCGCACCTGGACCGCATCGCGGCCGTGGACGGCAAGGTGCGCGCGTTCCTGCACGTCGACCGCGACACCACGCTCGCCCAGGCCCGCGAGGTCGACGAGCGCCGCGCCGCCGGGGAGGATCTTGGCCCGCTGGCGGGAGTGCCGATCGCG
This sequence comes from Actinomadura terrae, assembly GCF_022751215.1. Classification (GTDB taxonomy): domain Bacteria; phylum Actinomycetota; class Actinomycetes; order Streptosporangiales; family Streptosporangiaceae; genus Spirillospora; species Spirillospora terrae. Next base: position 950,964 of record NZ_JAICDG010000001.1, read on the forward strand.
CACAAGGACGTGTTCACCACCCGCGACATGCCCACCACCGCCGGGTCGAAGATCCTGGATGGCTGGCGCCCGCCCTACGACGCGACCATCACGGCCCGGCTGCGCGCCAAGGGCCTGGTGATCCTCGGCAAGACGAACATGGACGAGTTCGCCATGGGCTCCTCCACCGAGAACAGCGCCTTCGGCCCCTCGCACAACCCGTGGGACCTGGCCCGCGTCCCGGGCGGCTCGTCCGGCGGCAGCTCGGCCGCGGTCGCCGCCTACCAGGCGCCGCTGTCCACCGGCACCGACACCGGCGGCTCGATCCGCCAGCCCGCCGCCGTCACCGGCATCGTCGGCATGAAGCCCACCTACGGCGGCTCGTCCCGCTACGGCGTGATCGCGTTCGCGTCCTCGCTGGACACCCCGGGCCCGTTCGCCCGCACCGTCCTGGACGCGGCGCTGCTGCACGAGGTGTTCAGCGGCCACGACGCGATGGACTCCACGTCCGTGGACGCGCCGGTCCCGCCGGTCGTCGAGGCCGCCCGCCGCGCCGACGTCAACGGCCTGCGCGTCGGCGTCGTCAAGCAGTTCGCGGGCGAGGGCGCCGAGCCCGGCGTCGCGGCCCGCTTCGAGGAGGCCGTGGAGCTGCTGGAGTCGCTCGGCGCGAAGATCGTCGAGGTCTCCTGCCCGCACTTCACCTACGCGCTGTCGGCGTACTACCTGATCGCGCCGTCGGAGGCCTCGTCCAACCTGGCCCGCTTCGACGCCATGCGCTACGGCCTGCGCGTCGGCGACGACGGCACCCGCAGCGCCGAGGAGGTCATGGCGCTGACCCGCGCCCAGGGCTTCGGCCCCGAGGTCAAGCGGCGCATCATGCTCGGCACCTACGCGCTGTCCTCGGGCTACTACGACGCCTACTACGGCAAGGCGCAGCAGGTCCGCACGCTGGTCAAGCGCGACTTCGACACGGCCTTCGAGCAGGTGGACGTGCTGGTCTCGCCGACCACCCCGACCACCGCGTTCCCGATCGGCGAGCGCGTCGACGACCCGATGGCGATGTACCTCGCCGACCTGTACACGATCCCGGCGAACCTGACCGGCAACGCCGCGATCTCGGTGCCCTGCGGCCTCGCCGACGGCCTGCCGGTCGGCCTCCAGGTCATGGCCCCGGTCCTCGGCGACGACCGCTCCTACCGCGTCGCCGCCGCCGTCGAGCGTGCCCTTGAGGACCGCTGGTCGGGCCCGCTGCTGGCCAAGGCCCCGGAACTGTAGGCGGCGGGGGAACGGCGGCACGCGGTGATCACCCGGATCGAGATCGACGGCTTCAAGTCCTTCCTGGACTTCAAGCTGGACGTGCCGCCGTTCCTCGCCCTCATCGGCCCCAACTCCAGCGGCAAGTCCAACCTCCTCGACGCGATCGAATACCAGGAGGAGCTCTTCCACGGCGAGGGCCTGCTCCAGGGCAGGAGGGGAAGGCCGCACGAGCAGTTCCACATGGTGAGCGAAGGCGACCCCGTGGACAGGCTTACCGTGGTCGTCCACTGGCTCGTCCGAACGCCCGACGGGTTCGTCGCCCTAGCGGCGGAGAAGGCTGTCGAGCTCGACGAGGGCACTCCCAGATTCGCCACGAACGACCGGCACTACGGCTTCCTCGGTGAGGAGAGCCCCCTCCCGCCCGAGGTGAGGGAGCGCCGCTGGAAGGAGTTGTCGACGCTGTTGTCGGACGACTCGCCCGCGGAGGCCTGGGTCCCGGCCGTGGACGCGATCGCCGGCGCGTTCCCGCCCGTGCGGGAGTACGTCCCCTACCCGCAGGCGATGCGCGGGATCGCCAGCCGGGCCGACCAGCGTCCGCTGCTGCGCCACGGCGGCAACCTCGCCGCCGTGCTCGGGCGGATCAGCGGGACCGAGGCGTTCGCCGACCTCATGGTCGATGTCGTCGCGCTGCTCCCGGACGTGACGGGCCTCAAGACCGAACTGGACGAGAAGCGTCAGGAATGGTCGTTCGACCTGGTCATCGAAGGGCAGGGGAGCGTTCCCAGTAGCCTGCTCTCGGACGGGACGCTGCGTATTCTCGGCCTCCTCGCCGCCCTGCACGACCCCGACCACGCGGGCGTCCTGATGATCGAGGAGATCGAGAACGGGCTGCACCCCGGGCTGCTCGCCGAGCTGCTGCGGCGCATTCAGACGCGGGTGACCGATCTGCACGACCCCGACTCGCTCGACCGGCCGCTTCGGCAGGTCATCGTCACCAGCCATTCGCCGGTGGTCGTGTCCGAGCTGTACCGGACGCGGCCGGGGGCGCTGGTGTTCATGGACTCGGCGGTGCGCGTGGACCCCGACAACGGACGGGTGTCCCGCGTGAGCGTGGCCAAGCCGGTCCGGGACGAGGGGGAGCCGGGCACGTACGTGTCGCCCAGGCAGGTGCGCAAGTACCTGGGCACCGTGCGGCAGGACGACCCGTGAGCCGTCCGCTGGTGCCGGGGCTCCTCGCCGAGAACACCGCCGACGAGCGCTTCCTCGGCGCCGTGGTGTTCCGCCAGCTCAGGGCCCTCACCGAGAAGGGCGCCCGGCACGTCGTGGACGTCGCCCGCACCGAGGTCGGCGAATGCTGGACGATCAAGGACGCCGACCGGGTCGGCGAGGCGGTGCTCGCCCTGGCCGAGGACTGCCACCTGATCTGCGTCCACAACGATCACAACGAACGCGCCAAGATCAAAACCGTTCAGGCGCTACTGGAGAGCCGGGGTCTCGCGACCCCTGTGATCCCGCTGGTGCCCAGGCGGGAGACCGAGGCGTGGCTGCTGGCCGACCCTGCGGCCTGGGCCGGGCTGAGCGGGAGCGACCCCTCCCACCTCCCGAAACATCCACGGGACGTGGAGAAACTGCGGGACCCGAAGCCCGTGCTGGACGCGGTGCGGCCGCGCGGCGGCCGCCGGTCCTCCGCCGACTACTTCGATTACATAGGACAGAACGTCAGCCTCGACGCGCTGGCCCAGATTCCGGCGTACGCCGCCTGGGTGGCCGAGACCGAAGAGGCGTTGAAGGGACTGGGATACCTGTGAGTGTGAACACGCTGATGGACTTCGACGAGGCGCTCGGGAAGTACGAGCCTGTCCTCGGCATCGAGACGCACATCGAGTTGGGCACCGCGTCCAAGATGTTCTGCGGGTGCCGGACGGAGTTCGGCGCCGAGCCGAACACGCAGGTGTGCCCGGTCTGCCTCGGGCTGCCGGGCGCGCTGCCGGTGACCAACCACGCCGCGATCGAGGGCATCATCAAGATCGGTCTGGCGCTGAACTGCGACATCGTCGAGTGGTGCAGGTTCGCCCGGAAGAACTACTTCTATCCGGACATGCCGAAGAACTTCCAGATCTCCCAGTACGACGAGCCCCTCTGCGTGGACGGGCACCTGGACGTCGAGGTCGAGGGCGAGACGTACCGGATCGAGATCGAGCGCGTCCACATGGAGGAGGACACCGGCAAGTCGCTGCACGTGGGCGGGGCGACCGGGCGCATCCACGGCGCGGAGTTCTCGCTGGTCGACTACAACCGCGCCGGAATCCCGCTGGTGGAGATCGTCACGAAGCCGATCCCCGCGACCGGCGACAAGGCGCCGCTGGTGGCCCGCGCGTACGCGACCGAGCTGCGCGAGCTGGTGCGGTCGCTCGGCGTCTCGGACGTGCGCATGGAGGAGGGCTCCATGCGCTGCGACGTGAACGTCTCGCTGATGCCGCGCGGCGCGTCGGAGTGGGGCACGCGCACCGAGACCAAGAACGTCAACTCGCTGCGCTCGGTCGAGCGGTCCGTCCGGTCGGAGATCGAGCGGCAGGCGGGCGTGCTGTCCGGGGGCGGCCGGGTCGTGCAGGAGACCCGCCACTTCCACGAGGACACCGGTCGCACCACGTCCGGGCGCAGCAAGGAGGAGGCGCAGGACTACCGCTACTTCCCCGAGCCCGACCTGGTGCCGATGGCACCGTCGCGCGAGTGGGTGGAGGAGCTGCGGGCGTCGCTGCCCGAGCTCCCCGCCGCGCGCCGCCGCCGCATCCAGGGCGAGTGGGGCCTGTCGGACCTGGAGCTGCGGGACGTCGTCAACGCGGGCGCCGTCGACCTCATCGAGGCGACGATCGCCGCGGGCGCCGACGCGGGCGCGGCCCGCAAGTGGTGGATGAACGAGCTGTCGCGCCGCGCGACCGAGCAGGGCGCCGAGCTGGCCGACCTGCCGATCACCCCCGAGCAGGTCGCCCGCGTCCAGGCGATAATCACGGCGGGGGAGCTGAACGACAAGCTGGCCCGCCAGGTCTTCGAGGGCGTCCTTGCCGGTGAGGGCACCCCCGACGAGGTCGTCGCCGCGCGCGGGCTGAAGGTCGTCAGCGACGAGGGCGAGCTGGCCTCGATCGTGGACGAGGTGATCGCGGGCAACGCCGCCGTCGCCGACAAGGTCCGCGCGGGCAAGGTCGCCGCCGCGGGCGCCCTGGTCGGCGCCGTCATGAAGGCCACCCGGGGCCAGGCCGACGCGGGCCGCGCCCGCGAACTGATCCTGGAGAAGCTCGGCGCGTCCTGACCGTCTCCTCCCCGCCCGCTACCGATCAGCGGGCGGGGAGGACGAGGATGCGGTCGTCGTTCGACTTCGGGTTGCCCCGGCCGTCCTTGTTGCTGGTGGTGACCCAGAGGGTGCCGTCGGGGGCGCGGACGACGGCGCGGAGGCGGCCGTAGGCGTCCTGGTAGCGGGGGACGGGCCGGCCGGGCACGCCGTCGCGGAGGGGGATCTGCCACAGTCGGGTGCCCTGGAGCGCGGCGGCCCACAGGGAGCCGTTCGCGTAGGCGAGGCCGGACGGGGACGCCTGGTGCGTCGGCCAGGTGACCAGCGGATCGGTGAATCCCCTGCGGTGTCCGATTCCTTCCACCGTGGGCCACCCGTAATTGTCACCTTTCACAATGCGGTTGATTTCGTCGAAACGGATCTGACCGAATTCGGTGGCGTAGAGTCGCTGCCTCTCGTCCCAGGCGAGGCCCTGGACATTGCGGTGGCCCCACGTCCATACCGGGGTGCCGAAGGGATTGCCGGGGGCGGGGCGGCCGTCGGGGGTGACGCGGAGGATCTTGCCGCCGAGGGAATTGCGCTCCTGGGACTTCTCGGGCGCGCCGCTCTCGCCTGTGGTGACGTAGAGCATGCCGTCCGGGCCGAAGGCGAGGCGGCCGCCGTTGTGGTTGTCGCCCTTGGGGATGCCGGTGACGATGGGGCGCGGGGTGTCGAGGCGGCTGTCGTAGGTGGCCCGCACCACGCGGTTGTCGTCGGCGGCGGTGTAGTACAGGAAGATCTGGTGGTCGCGGGCGTAGCCGGGGGAGACCGCGACGCCGAGCAGGCCGCCCTCGCCGGACGGCCGGACGCCCGGCACCTTGCCCACCGCCGTCGTCTTCCCCGCCGGGGTGACGCGCAGCAGGCGGGCGGAGTCACGCTCGGTCACGAGCGCGTCGCCGCCGGGCAGGAACGCGATGGCCCACGGCACCGAGAGGCCCGTGACGAGTTCGCGTGCCGCGCCGGTGGAGGCCGCCGGTGGGCGGCGTGTGGAGGGTTTGCTCTCCGGTTCGTCGTCGTCGGACGAGGAGCAGCCCGCGAGCAGGGCGCAGGCCGCGGCCAGCGCGGACGTGAGGGTGATCGCGTGCCGTCGCATGAGAACGCCTCCCGGTGGTGTCGCCCCCCCGTTTCTACTACGACCGTCGTGGAGGCGGCGCGGTTCGCGGGCCCGGCGCGCCGTTCCGGGGGAGGCCGACATCACACGCTTTTCCGGAGTGAAAATGGTCACTCAACGTGATGTGGACGAACGTGATGATCGCGTTTCGGACGGCCGAAGAAGGTCCATAACCCGGTCGTTCGTCGCCGGGAGGACGCCCAGCCTCAATCGCTCCGTGACCTACGGAACGTACATTGAGCGACACGGTGAACCCGCAGTGCAGCAACGTCGCTGATCTCCGGCCCGCGCGCGCGTCGCGCTGGCCGTCCGCTCCGCGCCGACCCCGCGCGGGGCACGATCCATGACCTTCCGGGCGTTACCCGAGCGACCGGTGAGGTATCCGGACTCATGTCCCCTCTCGGCGCGGTGCGCGCGTCCGCGAGGGCCGGACGCTCCCATCGGGGCAGGAAGGGACACGGCGCGATGAGCGGCGAGATCGCCAGGCGCAGGCCCGTGCGGGCGCTTCCGATCGCCCTGGCCGCGATCGTGGGCGTGCTCTACGCCACCGGCTCGATGCTGGGCTGGGGCGGCACGGCCTTCATCGCCTGGGCGGAGGCGGGCGCGGCGGGCGCGGCGGCCGTCTCGTTGCTGACCTCCGTGCGCGGCTCCGGCGGCCGGGCGGTCGGCGTGGCCGACGGCGCGGTCTGGCGGACGTCCTGGCGCTGGTACGGCATCGCCGCGACCTGCTGGTTCGCGGGCGCGGTGACCAGCGCGGCGGCGGGCAACGTCAGCCGCAGCGCCCTGTCGCTGTCGGTACCCGACCTGTTCTACCTGGTGGCCGCGGCCGCGCTGGTGACGGGCCTGGTGGTGCCGGTGCGGCTGCCCCGCGACGCCCGTACCTGGCTGCGGTACGGCGCCGACACTCTCGTCTGCGCGTGCGGCCTGTTCCTGCTCGGCTGGGTGACGCTGTTCTCCTCGCTCTACCACCAGACCCAGGAGTCGCCGCCGGAGTTCTTCCTCGAACTGCTGTACCCGGTGGTCGACACGGTGCTGGTGTGCGGGGCGCTGCCGTTCGCGCTCGGCGCGGCGCGCGGGCCGAGCGTCCCGGCGAGGCGTCCGGCGTGGATGGGCTACGGGGCGCTCGTCGCGTTCGCGGTCGCCGACATCGTGACGACGGTCGTCCGGCTGGACGGCGGCCTGCCCGCCGACGACCCGGCCGACATCCTGCGGCTGGCCGGGCTGCTGCTGCTCATGCTGGTGCCGTGGACGGCCCCGGCGGAGGCGCCCGCCGCCGAGACCGACGACATCCCCGAGGACGCCGTCCCCGACGAGCCGGGCGCCGCGCCGTCCGCCGAGCAGTGCGGCCGGATGGTCGGCCCCGGCCTCGCGCCCGCGGTGATCGCCGCCGTGGCGGGCGTGTTCGTCGCCGGGCACTCGCTGACCGGCGAGAACGGCCTGGAGCCCGTGGTGGCGGTCGTCGCGGGCTCGGCGGTGCTGGTGGTGCTCGCGCGGCTGGCCGGGCTGCTGCGCGAGAACGACGCGCTGCGCCGCGCGGTCGACACCGGCGAGGAGCACTTCCGCGCCCTCTCGGAGAGCATCAACGACGCCGTCCTCATCTGCGACCTGGACGCCACCGTCCAGTACGCCAGCGCGGGCGCGCTGCGCACCTACCGCTACACCCCCGACGAGCTGCTCGGACGCCCGCTGCACGAGATCATCCACCCGGAGGACCTGCCGCGCGTCCAGGAGGCGTTCACCGAGTTCGCGGGCGAGGAGCCGGATTCGCTGCGGGTGTCCTGCCGGGTCCGGGCGGCGGACGGGACGTGGCTGCCGACCGAGTCGACGATCTCCCGGTACGCGGGCACCGGCGAGGCGCCCGGACGGCTGCTGGTCACCACCCGCGACCTCAGCGAGCAGGCGGCGCTGCAACGCCAGGTCGCGCACCTGACGTTCCACGACGGGCTGACGGGTCTGCCGAACCGGTCCTACCTGGAGGAGCGGACGCGGGAGCTCATATCGCGCACCCGGGGCGGCGGCCGGGTCGCGGTGGTCTTCGTCGACCTGGACGGCTTCACCGCCGTGAACGACTCGGCGGGCCACGCGGCCGGCGACCAGGTGCTCGCGCAGGCGGCGCGGCGGCTCCGCGCGACCGTCCAGGCCGACGACACCGTCGCGCGGTGGGGCGGGGACGAGTTCGCGGTCCTCGTCCAGCTGCCCTCGGACGAGGGGGAGACGCGGGCGGCGGTCGAGCTGGCCGGGCGGATGCTGCGGGTGCTGTCGGTCGAGCCGTACCAGGTGGGCAGCAAGCAGATCGTGCTGACGGCCAGCGTCGGCATCGCGTTCGCCGGGGACGAGGAGCACCCGGGGGGCGCCGCGTCCGGCTCCGGCGGCGAGGCCGGGCGCCGGGTCCGGCGCACCGCCGCCGACCTGATCCGCAACGGCGACCTCGCGATGGCGCGGGCGAAGGAGGCCGGCGGCGGGCGCGTGGAGGTGTTCGCGCCGCACATGCACGCCGACGTCGTCCGGCGGCTGGAGCTCGGCAGCGACCTCCAGCGGGCGCTCGCCGAGGAGCAGTTCGCGGTGGAGTTCCAGCCGGTGGTGGACCTCGCGACGTCCCGGGTGACCGGGGTGGAGGCGCTGCTGCGCTGGTGGCGGGGGAGCGAGTCGGTGCCGCCGGAGGAGTTCATCGGCCCGGCGGAGGAGTCGGGCCTGATGGTGCCGCTCGGCGACTGGGTGCTGCGCGAGGCGTGCCGGGAGGTGGCCCGGTGGCGCAGCGACTCCTGGGACGTGGGCCTGTCGGTGAACTTCACCGCCCGGCAGATCGCCGCGCCCCGGTTCGTCGCCTCGGTCGCGGCGGCGCTCGCCGAGACCGGCCTGCCGCCGCACGCGCTCACGCTGGAGGTGCGCGAGGAGGTGCTGGTCGAGGACGCGGGCCAGAACGTGGAGCGCCTGTCGGAGCTGCGCGACCTCGGCGTCCGGCTGGCGATCGACGACTTCGGCACCGGCTACGCCTCGCTCGCCTACCTCGGGCAGCTCCCGGTGGACGTCATCAAGATCGACCCGTCGTTCGTGGCGGGGCTCGGCTCGGACGAGACGCTGACGCTGCTGACCCGCACGATCGTCCGGCTGGGCCGCGACCTCGGGATCACGGTGGTGGCCGAGGGCATCGAGCGTCCCGAGCAGCTCGAACTGCTGCGCGCGATGGACTGCCCGCGCGGGCAGGGGTTCCTCGTGGCGCGGCCGATGGCGGCGGGGCGGGTGGAGTCGCTCGTCCGGACGAACCTCTCATCGCAGGGCAGGTCCGGCGAGGTGCCACTGCCCCTGCCCGGCTGACCCGCCCGGCTGGCCCGCCCGGCCCCGACATCGGCTCTGACCTGCGAGGACGTGGCGCGGTCCATCTCACCGAGCGCCATGTTTTCGTCTCAGGGAGTGAGACATTTTGTTCAAGGATTTGACCGGGGCCGCGAAGTCGGCGAAAGTGAGTGCCGTGCAGAGGACTTCCATCATTCTCGTAGTACTTGGTCGGCGCGCAGGCTGACCAAGCTTTCCGACCTGCGCGCCTCCCCTCGACCGCTTCACGGCGGCGGGGGTTTTTTGTTGCCCGGCGAGCCCACACTCCTCTCCCCAAGGAAACGCAGATCATGACGACCGAACAGATGACGGGAGCCCAGGCGCTGGTCCGCGCCCTGGAGAACGTCGGCGTCGACACCGTGTTCGGCATTCCGGGCGGCGCGATCCTCCCGGCCTACGACCCGCTCTACGACTCCGGCAAGCTGCGCCACATCCTCGTCCGGCACGAGCAGGGCGCCGGCCACGCGGCCCAGGGCTACGCGATGGTCACCGGCCGGGTCGGGGTGTGCATGGCCACCAGCGGGCCCGGCGCGACGAACCTCGTCACCGCGATCTCCGACGCCTACATGGACTCGGTGCCGATCGTGGCGATCACCGGCCAGGTCGCCTCGTCCCTCATCGGGACCGACGGCTTCCAGGAGGCCGACATCGCCGGGATCACGATGCCGATCACCAAGCACAACTTCCTGGTGACGCGGGCCGACGAGATCGCGCGCACGGTCGCCGAGGCGTTCCACATCGCCGGGACGGGCCGTCCCGGGCCGGTGCTGGTCGACATCGCCAAGGACGCGCTCCAGGCCATGGTCGAGTTCGAGTGGCCCGTCCAGCTCCAGCTCCCCGGGTACCGTCCCGTCACCCGGCCGCACTCCAAGCAGGTCCGCGAGGCGGCACGGCTGATCAGCGCGGCGAAGCGGCCGGTGCTGTACGTCGGCGGCGGCGTGCTGAAGGCCGGGGCGTCGGCCGAGCTGCGGGTGCTCGCCGAGCTGACCGGCGCGCCCGTCGTCACCACGCTCATGGCCAAGGGCGCGCTGCCCGACAGCCACCCGCTGCACATGGGCATGCCGGGCATGCACGGCGCGGTCGGCGCGGTCGGCGCGCTCCAGCGCGCGGACCTGCTGGTCACCCTCGGCGCCCGCTTCGACGACCGGGTCACCGGCAAGCTGGACGGCTTCGCCCCCGGCGCGAAGGTCGTGCACGCCGACATCGACCCGGCCGAGATCTCCAAGAACCGGCACGCGGACGTCCCGATCGTCGGGGACGCGCGCGAGGTCATCGCCGACCTGATCGTCGCCGTCCAGAACGAGCACGCGGCCGGGCACAAGGGCGACTACGAGGACTGGTGGCGGCAGCTCAACGCCTGGCGCGACACCTACCCGCTGGGCTACGACACGCCCGCGGACGGGTCGCTGTCGCCGCAGTACGTCATCGAGCGGATCGGCGAGCTGGCCGGGCCCGACGCGTACTACGTCGCGGGCGTCGGCCAGCACCAGATGTGGGCCGCGCAGTTCATCAAGTACGAGCGCCCGGGCGCGTTCCTGAACTCCGGCGGCGCCGGGACGATGGGCTACGCGGTCCCTGCGGCGATGGGCGCCAAGGTCGGCGCGCCCGACACGCAGGTGTGGGCGATCGACGGCGACGGCTGCTTCCAGATGACCAACCAGGAGCTCGCGACCTGCGCGATCGAGGGGATCCCGGTCAAGATCGCCGTGATCAACAACGGTAACCTCGGCATGGTCCGGCAGTGGCAGACGCTGTTCTACGACGGGCGCTACTCCAACACCAACCTGCACTCCGCCAAGCGCATCCCCGACTTCGTCAAGCTCGCGGAGGCCTACGGCTGCGTGGGGCTGCGCTGCGACAAGGCCGAGGACGTCGACTCCGTCATCGCCAAGGCCATGGAGATCAACGACGCGCCCGTCGTCATCGACTTCGTCGTCCACCAGGACGCGATGGTCTGGCCGATGGTGGCCGCCGGCACCACCAACGACGACATCAAGATCGCGCGTGACATGGCCCCCGACTGGGAGAACGGAGACTGACCCCGATGAGCCTGCACACCCTCTCGGTGCTGGTGGAGAACAAGCCCGGGATTCTCGCGCGGGTCGCGGCGCTGTTCTCCCGGCGCGGCTTCAACATCGAGTCGCTCGCGGTCGGCACCACCGAGCACCCCGACATCTCCCGCATGACGATCGTCGTGAACGTGGAGGACCTGCCGCTGGAACAGGTCACCAAGCAGCTGAACAAGCTGATCAACGTCCTGAAGATCGTCGAGCTGGACCGCTCGGCGTCGGTCCAGCGGGAGCTGGTGCTGGTCAAGGTCCGCGCGGACGCCGAGACGCGGTCCCAGGTCCTGGAGACGGTCCAGCTGTTCCGTGCCAAGGTGGTGGACGTCGCGCCGGACGCCGTCACGATCGAGGTCACCGGCAACCGCGACAAGCTCGACGCCTTCATCCGCGTGCTGGAGCCGTTCGGCATCAAGGAGATGGTCCAGTCGGGCATGGTGGCCATCGGCCGCGGCGCCCGGTCCATCACCGACCGCTCGCTGCGGGCCATCGAGCGCAGCGCGTGACCCCGCGCGCAGCGCATGACCTCGCGGGTGACCCCGTGCGCGCCCGCGTGCTCGACCGCGTGATTTCACATGATCCACAACACTGAAAGGCAACAGCACTGTGGCTGAGATGTTCTACGACGACGCCGCCGACCTGAGCGTGATCCAGGGCAGGCACGTGGCGGTCATCGGCTACGGCAGCCAGGGGCACGCGCACGCGCTCTCGCTGCGCGACTCCGGCGTCGACGTCCGGGTCGGGCTCCGCGAGGGCTCGGCGAGCCGGGAGCTGGCCGAGGCCGAGGGCCTGCGGGTCGTCACCCCGGCGGAGGCGGCCGAGGAGGCCGACCTGATCATGCTGCTGGCCCCCGACCACCACCACCGGGAGATCTTCGAGAAGGACATCAAGCCCGCCCTGGTCGAGGGCGACGCGCTGTTCTTCGGGCACGGCTTCAGCATCCGCTACGACCTCGTCCAGCCGCCGGAGGGCGTGGACGTGGCGATGGTCGCGCCGAAGGGGCCGGGCCACCTCGTCCGCCGCCAGTTCGTCGCCGGCCGCGGCGTCCCGGTGATCGTCGCGGTGGAGAAGGACCCGTCGGGCAACGCCTGGCCGCTGGCGCTGTCCTACGCCAAGGCCATCGGCGGGCTGCGCGCGGGCGGCATCAAGACCACGTTCACCGAGGAGACCGAGACCGACCTGTTCGGCGAGCAGACCGTGCTGTGCGGCGGCGTCTCCGAGCTGATCAAGACCGGGTTCGAGGTGCTCACCGAGGCCGGCTACCAGCCCGAGGTCGCCTACTTCGAGGTGCTCCACGAGATGAAGCTGATCGTCGACCTCATGTACGAGGGCGGCGTCTCGAAGATGTACTGGTCGGTGTCCGACAACGCCGAGTACGGCGGCTACAGCCGCGGGCCGCGGGTGGTCACGCCCGAGACCAAGGCCGCGATGAAGAAGATCCTCGGCGAGATCCAGTCCGGCGAGTACGCCAAGGAGCTGGTGGGGGAGTTCGAGGGCGGCCAGGCCGAGTTCCGCAAGTACCGCGAGGAGCTGGCCGAGCACCCGATCGAGAAGACCGGCGCAGAGCTCCGTCCGATGATGAGCTGGCTGAACGACTGAGTCCGCTCCGATCTTGAGTTCGCTCTGATCCGCCCCCGGAGACGCACGGCGCTCCGGGGGCGGTTCGCGTTCAGCGCAGGAGGCGGCGCAGGACGCGGGTGTGCAGGGGGAGGCGGCGCGTGCGCGCGGTGACCAGCAGCGCCAGGTGGCCGCCCTTGGTGAAGTAGAGCGTGGCCTCCTTCGGCTCGCCGCCTTCCTGGGGGGCGTTCTCGATCGCCCTGCGCTGCGGGACGGGCTTGAAGCGGGGCGCGCGCACCGAGCCGAACCGCGCGTCCCGGGTCACGCCCAGGGCCGTGACGGTCACGTGCACGTCCCAGCGTCCAGGGGCGAGGACGGCGGGGTCGACGAACGACTCGAACCCGCCCGAGCCCGGCTCGCGGTGCTCGGCGGGGAAGCCGTGCTCCCGGCCGGAGGTCCGCTCGCGCAGGACCACGTCCACGGCCGTCCGGTGCGTCTCGACGCGTTGCAGGACCGCCTCGCCGCGCAGGCGCACCCGCTTGCCCTGCCAGCACGCGGCGTCGAGCCGGTGGTCGACGCCGACCTCGCCGGTGATGTCGGCGTCCTGCCGGGAGACGCCGCGCAGGTAGGGGTAGAGCGCGTAGACGCGGCCGCCGACCACGACGGCGCCCGCGGGGCTGCCCTCCGCCTCGTCCCGGATGAGGCGTTCGAGCTCCTCGCGCAGGCCGTGCTGGATGCAGAACGCGCGAAGCCGCACGGACGCGGGCAGCGCGGCGCGCGCGGCGTCGCTCAGCCCCTCCTCGCCGAGGACGTGCCGGGTGCCCTCGACCAACCGGTCCCGCTGGACCCGGTCGAGATCCAGGTAGCGGTGGTCGTAGACGCGCAGGACGTCGCGCAGGACGCTGATCGTGCTGTCCGAGGTCATCGTGCTGTCCGAGGTCACGGCTCTCCCCCCATGGTCGTTCGCTCCGGTTACGGTAAGGCTCACCGTGATCGCGGGCGGTGAAATCGGGGGAGCGTGTCCTCGTGGTTGCATACTCGGTATTGCCAGCGACATACGCGGTATGCATACTTGGTAGGTATGTCGATCCGTCATGGGCTGCTGGCGCTGCTGGCGCGGGGCCCCCGCTACGGCTACCAGCTGCGAGCCGAGTTCGAGACCTCCACCGGGGCCACCTGGCCGCTCAACATCGGGCAGGTGTACTCGACGCTGTCCCGCCTCGAACGGGACGAGATGGTCACCCGGGTCGGCGCCGACGACGAGGGGCGGTTCGTCTACCGGATCACCCCGGCGGGCGAGCGGGACGTGCTGCGCTGGTTCGCCACCCCGATCGCCCGCGCCGACCGCCCCCGCGACGAGCTGGCGATCAAGCTCGCGATGGCCGTCACCACGCCCGGCGTCGACGTCCGGCAGGTCGTGCAGACCCAGCGCACCGCGTCGCTGCGCGCCCTCCAGGACCTCACCCGCCTGAAGGCCGAGGCGCCCCGCGAGCCCGCCGACCAGGGGGACACTGCGTGGCGGCTCGTCCTGGAGTCCATGATCTTCCAGACCGAGGCGGAGGTGCGCTGGCTCGACCACTGCGAGAGCTTCGTCGCGCGGGCGCTGCCCGCCGCCCCGCCCGCCGCCGGCGGTGGCCTGGAGGACGCTCCGTCCGGCAGCGAGGAGGCCCGCCGATGAGCGTGCTGACGATGACGTCGGTCTCCCGCGACCACGGCGCGGGCGCGGGCCTCGTGCACGCCCTGTCCGAGGTCAGCCTGGACGTCGAGGCCGGCGAGTTCGTCGCCGTGATGGGGCCGTCCGGGTCGGGCAAGTCGACGCTGCTGACGCTCGCGGGCGGGCTCGACACCCCCACCTCCGGGCAGGTCGTGGTCGAGGGCGCCGACCTCGGCGCGATGGGCGCGGCCGGGCGCTCGGCGCTGCGTCGCCGCAGCGTCGGCTACGTGTTCCAGGACCTCAACCTCATCCCGAGCCTCACCGCCGCCGAGAACGTGATGCTGCCGCGCGAGCTGGACGGCGTCCGCGCCAGGCGGGCGCGCCGCGAGGCCGGGCAGGCGCTCCAGGAGGTCGGCGTGGCCGACCTCGCCGACCGGTACCCCGACGAGATGTCCGGCGGCCAGCAGCAGCGGGTCGCGATCGCCCGCGCGCTGGTCGGCGACCGGCGGCTCGTCCTCGCCGACGAGCCGACCGGCGCCCTCGACAGCCACACCGGCGAGGACGTCATGCGCATGCTGCGCGCCCGCTGCGACGCGGGCGCCGCCTGCCTGATGGTCACGCACGAGTCCCGGCACGCCGCCTGGGCCGACCGCGTCGTGTTCCTGCGCGACGGGCGCGTCGTGGACGCCACGCCCGGCCGTCCCGGCCCCGAGACGCTGCTCCAGGACGCCCAGTGAAGGGCTACCTGCCCGTCCTGCGCATGGCGCGGCGGGACGCGCTGCGCGCCAAGGGGCGCACCACCCTTGTCACCTGCATGATCGGGCTGCCCGTCGCGGTCATCGTGGCGGTCGCCGTGCTGGTCCCGACCATGAAGTGGTCGCAGCGGGAGGCGCTGCCCTACGAGCTCGGCCGGGCCGACGCCCGGTTCAGCGGCACCGGGCACGCCGCGATCAAACAGGACCCGCTGGAGCCCGAGATCGGCTTCCCCGTCGATTCGCGCGCGCCCGAGGGCGCCCCCTGGACCACCGAGGAGGTCACCCGGCGGGTCAAGGACGTGTACGGGCCGGGCGCCCGCGTCCAGCCCCTCGGCCGGGGCCGGATCGTGGCGCTGCGGACGTCGCGCGGCTACCGCGAGGCCGAGCTCATCGAGTTGGACGTCCGCGACCCCATGACCCGGGGGATGTACGACGTCACCAAGGGCCGGGCCCCCGCCACGCCGGGCGAGATCGCCCTGGCGCCCTCGCTGGCCGGACGGGAGTTCCCGGTCGGGGCCACCGCGCAGGTCGGCCGCGACGGCGCCACCAAGCGCGTCGTCGGCTACGTCCGGGACCCGCGCCACCCCGACGACGCGGTCGCGCTCGGCCTGCCCGGCGCGCTCCCCGGCAGTGCGCCGGGGGCGTCGCTGGAGTGGCTGGTCAGCGCCGGCCGCCCGGTCACCTGGGCCGACGTCGGCGAGTTCAACAAGACCGGCCTCGGCGTGCTGTCCCGCGAGGTGGTGCGCCACCCGCCGTCCGTCCCCTCCACCGCGGGCGGCACGCTCTCCAACCGGACCGGCGCGTGGGTGGCGATCACCGCCATGGTCGTCGCGATGATCGTCCTGGAGATCGTGCTGCTGGCCGGGCCCGCGTTCGCCGTCGGGATCCGCCGGCAGCGGCGCATGCTCGCGCTGGTCGCGGTGGCGGGCGGCGGGGCACGGCACCTGCGCGCCGTCGTGCTCGCGAGCGGCCTGGTGATCGGGGCCGCCGCCGCCCTGGCCGGGGCGGCGCTCGGGATCGCCGGCGCGGCCGTCGCCAAACCCGCCGCCCGGGCCATGACGCACACGGTGATGGGCCCGCTGGAGATCCCGTGGACGCCGATCGCGCTGACGATGGCGCTCGGCGCGGGCAGCGGCCTCCTCGCCGCGTACGTGCCCGCCCGCCAGGCCGCCCGGATGGACGTCGTCGCCGCGCTGGCCGGACGCCGGGACCGGGCCCCGGCCCGCCGGGGCTGGCCGATCGCGGGCGGAGTGGTGGTCGGTGGCGGCGTCGTGCTGTGCCTGGCCGGTGCGAGCGCCCTGCGCGAGTTCGGCCCCGCGTTCGGCGCGGTCTGCATCGTCGTCGGCCTCGTCATGGCGGCCCCGTGGCTGGTGGGCACCGCCGGGCGGATCGCCGGCCGGCTGCCGGTGCCGCTGCGCCTCGCCGTCCGGGACGGCGCGCGCAACCGCGGCCGGTCCGCGCCCGTCGTCGCCGCGATCATGGCGGCGGTGGCCGGGATCACCGCGCTCGCCATCGCCAACGCCAGCGACCTGCGCCAGCAGCGCGTCGAGTACCTGGCGCAGATGCCGACCGGCTCGGCGCTCATCCGTCCCCCGCTCGACAGGACGGACGACGTGCGCCGCGCCGTCACGCGGGAGCTCGCCGGCGTGCCCGTCCTCGACGTGCGGGTCCTGCCGGGGGACAACTCGATCTGCCCGGGCGGGGAGACCGCCGACTGCCCCTCGGTGGAGTTCAGCTCGAAGAGCGCCAAGCGCTCGCCCCGCATGTTCTACCTCGACGGCGTCGTCGGCGGCGCGCGCGAGGCGCGGCTGCTGCTCGGGCACGACGACCCCGCCGTCGCCCGCGCGCTCGCCGAGGGCAAGGTCGTGCTGTTCGGCGCCAGGCAGCCCGCCGACGGCATGACGACCGTCACCGTCTCGGTGCGGAAGGACGACCGCAAGCACACGGTCAGGAAGGTGCGGCTGCCCGCCGTGGGCGTCGCGACCGACCCGCACGTCCCCGCGCTGGTGCCGCCGTCGCTCGCCCCGAAGGTCGGCGTGCCCGCCCGGGTCGAGGGGTTCGGCGTCGACCGCGCCGACCACCGGATCGGCAAGCCGGAGGAGGGGCGGCTGCGGGAGGTCGTCGCCGGCTTCAGCGATCGCGGCCGGGAGGGCGGGGTCTACGTCGAGCGCGGCTTCACCCGCTCCGACACCGGCCTCATGCTGGTGCTCGCGGTGGCGGGCGCCGCGCTGGCGCTCGGCGGCTCGCTGATCGCCACCGGCCTGTCGGCCGCCGACTCCCGGCCCGACCTCGCCACGCTCGCCGCGATCGGCGCCCGGCCCCGCACCCGCCGGCTGCTGATGATGGGCCAGGCGGGGTTCGTCGCCTCGCTCGGCTGCTGGCTCGGGCTCGCGGCGGGCTTCGTCCCGGGCGTCGCCGTGGCGCGCCCCCTCACGGAGGAGCCGTCGGGCGGGGGGAACCTCACCCCCCACGGGGTGATCGTCGACATCCCCTGGGGAGTCCTCCTGCTCATCGGCGTGGTCGTCCCGCTGGTGGCCATGGCCGCGGCCGGGCTGCTGTCCCGCAGCCGCCTCCCGATGTCGCAACGGGTGGCGGGCTGACCGCACCGCGCCGGCACGCGCGCCCCGCTCCCGGCGGGCCGACACCCCGATCGCGGTTGCCGGCTCCCGGGGCGGGCATCGGTCATCGTGGGGACGAGGGCGCCCCGCGTGCGACGGGCCGTCGGGAGGTGTTCGTGGGGATCGTCGCGGCCGGTCGCGGCGGGCGACAACCCGCCGGGAGTCAACGCGGGGGGCGGGCGGCTGGTAGCGTCCGGCGCGTGGCTGAGGCGGTTGTGGTGGAGGGGCACGTGGACGAGGCCCCGACCGGCCGCGCTGGGGGGACGCGGCTGCGGCGCCGGCGCGCCGCGCTCTGGGCGCTGGTCGCGGCGTGCGCCGCGGTCTACGCGTCCTACTCGCTGCTGCGCCTGCGCGCGTTCCGGGCGAGCAGCTACGACCTGGTCATCTTCGATCAGGCGATCCGCTCCTACAGCCGCTTCGAGCTGCCGGTCGCGATGGTCAAGGGCGTGCACAACGGCTTCGGGCCGCACTTCGCGATCCTCGGCGACCACTTCTCGCCCGTCCTCGCGCTGCTGGCGCCGCTGTACTGGATCCACGACGGGCCAGGGACGCTGCTGGTCGCGCAGGCCGTGCTGTTCGCGCTCGCGATCGTCCCGATCTGGCGGTACACCCAGCGCCGGTTCGGCGCGGCCGCCGCCTACTGCGCGGGCGCCGCCTACGCGCTGTCGTGGCCGGTCGCCGAGGCCCTCGCGTTCGACTTCCACGAGGTCGCGTTCGTGCCGGTGCTGTCGGCGCTCATGGTGGAGCGCTACGACGCCGGGCGGCGGGGCTGGGCCGCGGCCGCCGCGCTCAGCCTGCTCCTGGTCAAGGAGGACATGGGGCTGCTGCTGGTCGGCTTCGGCTTCTTCCTGCTCACCCGGCACGACACCGGGCACGGCGCGGAGTCCCCGGCGGGACGGCGGCGCGAGGCGGAGGAGAGCGACGGCACCGACACCGCCGCCGACACCGACGAAGCCGGGCGCTCCGGGCACGGCGGGTGGCTGCCGCGCGGCGACCGGCGGGCCGGGCTCGCCTACATCGTGGGCGGCCTGGTCGCGACCTGGGTGAGCTCCCGGCTGATCATCGCGGTCTTCGGCGGCGACAACGACTACTACTGGGCCTACGGCTCGCTCGGCCCCGACCTGCCGCACGCCGCCGTCCACGCGCTCACCAACCCGTGGGACGTGCTGGCCGTCCTCGGCACGCCCCCGCACAAGCTCGGCACGATGGCGCTGCTCGTGCTGCCGCTGCTGCTGCTCCCGCTGGCCTCGCCGCTGACGCTGACCGTGCTGCCGCTGCTCGCCGAGCGGATGCTCGCCAGCCGGTTCGGCAACTGGTGGGAGCCGCACTACCACTACAACGCGTTCATCATCGCGGTCCTGGTCATGGCGTCGGTGGACGGCGCGGCGCGGCTGCGGCGCAGGGCCGGGCCGCGGGTGCGCGCGCGGCTGCCCGCCGTGCTCCCGGCGTCGGCGATGCTGACGGCGGCCGTCGTGTGCGTGCCGTTCTTCGCCTTCGTCCACCTGGCCGACTCGGCGCTGTGGCGGCGCAACGACCGGGCCCGCGCCGCCGCGTCGGCCGCGGCCCGGATTCCGGACGGCGCGCTCGTCGAGTCCGCCAACGCGATCGGGCCCGCGCTGTCGCCGCGCGCCCGCGTCCTGCTGTGGGACGGGCAGCCGCGCCGGGCGCCCTGGGTGATCGCCGACGTGGAGCGGCTGGAGTTCCCGTTCCGGACCGTGGCCGAGCAGCGCCGCCGGGTCGAGTCGCTGCTCGCCGGCGGCTACCGGGAGGTCTACCGCGCGGACGGCTACATCGTCCTGCACCGCCCCGGCGCCGACCCCTGGTGACCGGACGGTCCCTGTGACTGGACGGCCGCCGCGGCCGGACGGGCCCGGTGACCGGAGCCGGTCACGGATAACCCCGGCCGCCGGGGCCGGGCCGGTCCAATGACCCGCGCCCCGCGGACGGGTCAAAATGCCGGTGAAGGTCATCTGCTTGCCAAAACCGGCTACCTTTTTCGTCTACTTTGCCGGATACTTGAGGAAAGTCGCGACGGCTGCGGCCGAGCCAGGGAGTCTGCGCGAACACCCGTGTGACCGCTGCCGGGACGGCGTTGGGGCGGAGCGCATGAGCGGTGTCAGGCTGGACGGGAACACGGTAGGGCGGCGGTCCGGGCAGAGCGCGGAATCCATTCCCGGCGCGGGATTGCCGAAGGTGAATGACTCCCCGTTCCGCAAAGCGGAGCGCCGAGCGGAATTCCGCGGGGAGCCGTGACGTGGCGGCGGGACGGGAACACGACGTCCGGCGCTTCGAGACGTGCGGGCAGGCGTGGATCGGCGTGCTGCGGCACGTGTGGACGGCCGGCGTGGCCGGCATGGACGACTGCGGGCCCATCATCGAGGGCCCGCCGGTGCTCTTCGAGGTCGCCTCGCTGACCTGGGAGGACCCGCTGCTCCGCGAGCACGGGGACCGGGTGGGACTCGTCCGCCGGGCGCAGGAGCGCACCCGGCCGGACACTCGCGGCGTGGACCGGCCGGCGTTGCGCGGCCCGGGCGGCGCCGACCAACTCGCCTGGGTCGTGGACCTGCTGCGGGCCCGGCCGTGGACGACGAGCGCGTGGATCTCGCTGGTGCTGCCCGGCGAGCCCGCCGAGGGCCCGCCGTGCCTGACCGCGCTGTCGTTCCGCATCCGCGACTACCGGCTGATCATGACCGGGATGTTCCGCTCGCAGAACGTCTTCAAGGGCTATCTGACCTACATTCCGCTGCGCGCCGTGCAGCTCGGGGTCGCCGAGGAGCTGGGGCTCCCGTCCGGGCCGCTGCGGGTGTTCGTGGACGTCCCGCACGTCCGCGTCGCCGACGTCGAGCGCGTCGCGTCCGTGCTGACGGCGTTACCCGCCCCCAGTGCGGCATAGATCACCTGGGGTGTCCCTAGGGGAACCCTTGAGGGCCCCTAGGGCGCCGGCGCTCGGGGACGGAGCGCCGGATTCGCCGGGCCACGCCCGGGACCTGCGCCGGAGGCGGCGTCGGGGACAAATCGGTACCGCCCGGTCACGTCGCTATCACCCGTGGGACGCCCGGGGCGCCGCCGACGCGGCGTCCCGCGGGAGATAGACTCGCCTGCGGGGGCGAGGGCACGACGAGGTGACTCGCGACTTCACCTGCACTCCGCACATCCACGCACCGGGCGCAGATCCCAACCCATCCGGCGCACCTCCGACTTCCGAAGGACTGTTCCCTTTGAGCAAGCCCGTCGTCCTCGTCGCAGAAGAGCTCTCCCCGGCCGGCATCGCCGTGCTGGAGTCCGATTTCGAGGTCCGTCACGTCGACGGCAGCGACAAGGCGCTCCTGCTGCCCGCCGTCGCCGACGTCGACGCGCTGATCGTCCGCAGCGCGACCAAGGTCACCGCCGAGGTCTTCAAGGCCGCCCGGCGGCTGCGGGTCGTCGCCCGCGCCGGCGTCGGCCTCGACAACGTCGACGTGGAGTCCGCCACCAAGGCCGGCGTCATGGTCGTCAACGCCCCGACCTCCAACATCGTCACCGCCGCCGAGCACGCGATCGCGCTGCTGCTGGCCACCGCGCGGAACGTGCCACAGGGCCACGCCGCGCTCAAGCAGGGCGAGTGGAAGCGCTCCAAGTACACCGGCGTCGAGCTCCAGGGCAAGACCGTCGGCGTCCTCGGCCTCGGCCGCATCGGCGTGCTCGTCGCCCAGCGCCTCGCCGCCTTCGACATGAACGTGATCGCGTTCGACCCCTACGTGCAGGCCGCCCGCGCGGCGCAGCTCGGCGTCCGGCTCGTCACGCTGGAGGAGCTGCTCGCCGAGAGCGACTTCATCACCGTGCACCTGCCGAAGACCCCCGAGACCCTCGGCCTCATCGGCGACCGCGAGCTGCACCAGGTCAAGCCCAACGTACGGATCGTCAACGCCGCCCGGGGCGGGATCGTCGACGAGGAGGCGCTCGACCTCGCGCTCAAGGACGGCCGCGTCGCCGGCGCCGGCATCGACGTGTTCAGCACCGAGCCGTGCACCGAGAGCCCGCTGTTCCACCACGACGCCGTCGTCGTCACCCCGCACCTCGGCGCCAGCACCCACGAGGCGCAGGAGAAGGCGGGCACGCAGGTCGCCCGGTCGGTGAAGCTGGCCCTGTCGGGCGAGTTCGTGCCGGACGCCGTGAACGTCCAGGGCGGCGCCGTCGCCGAGGACGTCAAGCCCGGCCTCCCGCTCGCCGAGAAGCTCGGCCGGATCTTCACCGCGCTCGCCGGCGGCGTCCCCGTCCGGCTGGACGTCGTCGTCCGCGGCGAGATCGCCGAGCACGACGTCAAGGTGCTGGAGCTGGCCGCCCTCAAGGGCGTGTTCGTGGACGTGATCGAGGAGGCCGTGACCTTCGTCAACGCGCCCCTGCTGGCCCGCGACCGCGGTGTCGAGGTCACCCTCACCACCAGCGAGGACAGCCCCGACTGGCGCAACGTCGTGCAGGTGCGCGGCACGATGTCCGACGGCACCGTGGTCTCGGTGTCCGGCACGCTCACCGGCCCCAAGCACGCCGAGCGGATCATCGAGATCAACGGCTACAACATGGAGCTGGTCCCGACCGCGCACATGGCGTTCTTCTCCTACATCGACCGCCCCGGCATCGTCGGCGCCGTCGGCAAGCTGATTGGCGACGAGCAGGTCAACATCGCCGGCATGCAGGTCGGCCGCGACGCCAAGGGCGGCCGCGCGCTGATCGCCCTCACCGTCGACTCCGCCATCGCCCCGAAGCTCGTCGACGCGATCTCCGCCGAGGTCGGCGCCGACATGGGCCGCCGCGTCGAGCTGAACTAGCCGGATTCGTTCGGGATCGGCCAAGGGGACCCCTCCTTGGCCGATCCAGTGGACGCCGGCCGTCTCAGATCGTGGGATTTTTCGCCACGGGTCGGGACAGAGCCCGCGATCGCGGGTAGCGTGGCGTTAGTCATGCGGCGCTTCGTGGTAATCCTTCGCTGCCGCAGCGGGGCCTGATCATCGGCAGGCCGGCACCCGCTGCGGAGGTTTCGCCTGGCCGTGAGTCCGATCCCTCGCCGGACCGTGCGATCCACGGGTCTCACCGGCGGCCACCGCGGCACACCAGACCAGCGAATCGGAGCGAACCTGAGATGAACGACGTCACGATGAACGCGCCCGCCGACGACGAGCGGGAGGAGGCGGCCCGCGCGTTGCAGACCGCCCTGGACCGCCGCGACAACGGCGGCCACCCGTCCCGATAGGCGTTTCGCCGACCAGGGACCGCCCCCGTCGGGGGCGGTCCCTGGTCGCGTTAGTGTGGGCGGATGCCCCTCGACGACGCGGCCGAGGCCGATCCCGCCGAGGTCGTGGACGCGTTGCGCGCGGTCGCGCGGCTCGGCCCCTTCTTCGAGATCCGCACCGATCCCGCCGAGGAGGCCGACCCGACCTGGCGGCCGTTCCCCGAACGGGACCGCGACCGGCTGATCGGGCTGACCGACCTGTACGCCGAGCGGCTCGGCACCACCGAGCGGCGGGTGGCCGCGTCGATCCTGTTCCAGGGGCTCGCGTCGCGACTGTGGTCGCCGGCGGTCGCGGCGGCGGCGCGCGGCGTCGTCCCCGACCTGTCCGGGCTGCACTGGCGGTGGGCGCCCGGCGCGCCCGTCGCGCTCTGGCTCGCCCGCCCGGCGGGATGGCGGCCCGGCGGCACCGGCCAGGCCGCCGGCATCCTCACCCGATTGGTCGTGGACGGGCAGCTCAGGCCCCTGCGCGAGACCATGCTGACGTTCACCGGCCTCGCCGACGGCCTGCTGTGGGGCAACGCGGCGTCCGCGCTCGCCGGCAGCCTCAACGTCGGGCCGTCCACGCCGGAGCGCACCGCCCTCGTCCGGGAACTGCTCACCCGGGAGCCGCTGGCGGGCACGGGGGAGTTCGGGACGGACGGCTTCGTCCGGCGCAGCTGCTGCCTGTTCTACCGGGTGCCGCCCGGCGGCGGGATGTGCGGGGACTGCGCGCTGCTGCCCCGCCGCTGACGCGACGGGGCAGCGACATACGGCGGGATCAGGCGTTCGCGGGGACCGCGGCGCGGGACGGATGCCGGGCGAACGCGCGCTCGGTGAGGTAGCCGAACAGCAGCCCGATCGTCGCCCACAGGACGAGCTGGACGCCGAGCGAGGCGATCCGGAAGTCCCACAGGACGGTGGCCGGGAAGTGCTCGGGGATCGCGTCCGGCTCGGGCGTGATCCGGTAGACGACGGCGATCACCACGGCGAACCCGGCCGTGGACGCGGTGACGGCGTTCCAGACGCCGAGCCGGGGCACCAGCCGGCGGCACACGATCACCGCCGCCGTGGTGGCGAGCAGGCCGAGCGCGACCATGCAGAAGTACAGCGCGGTCCGGCTGCCGATCGTGCCGGGGTTGCCGACCGCCGGCGGCATCGCCGGGTACTTCAGGAACGGGACGAGCTCGACCGCCACGAACCCGGCGAGGGCGACCAGCGCGGCGGTGGCGCGCGCGCCGAGCCGTCCGAGCCGCCCGTAGGCGAACGCGAAGGCGATCGAGAACAGCCCGCCCAATGCCACCCCGTAGACGGCCATCGCCGTGATCAGCCCGGCGGTCTTCTGGACGCCCCGGCTCACGACCTCGGGTTCGTGGCCCTCGTGCGCGGCGTGCGCCTTCGCCTCCTCGAACGCGATGGCGTGGCCGACCTGAGGCTCGCCGTAGAGCCAGGCGATGAGCAGCGCGGCGCCGGCCGCGGCGATTCCGACGAGCATGCCGCGGACCAGCAGGGATCTCATCATGCGCGGCGGCTCAGTGGCAGGGGAAGCCGAGCAGGTGCCGGCCGTCGTGGGTGAACTCGTGCACCCACGTCCCGCCGAACAGGGAGGTCGCGCCCTGCTCCGCGCCGACGAAGTAGATCAGGACGACGCCCAGCACGGCGGCGAGCACCGCCCAGGGCAGGATCTCGCGGACGGGGACGCGCAGCGGAAGCGGCGCGGGGCGCGCCGGGCTCGCGGACGGGACGGCTGGCTGGGCCATGTCGGGTCTCCTCACGGGGTTCACTCGCCCCGGTAGCGGGAGGACGACGGGTCAGTGTCCTGACTCCCAGATCGCCGTCTCCCTCCGACCTTCCAGCCGCGCGGGCGGCCGTGGTCGTGAAGCGGGGGAGACTCCCTGGTCACAGTGGCGGGACCGTCCTGGAATCGCACCAGGTTCCTGCGCACCGTCGCCTCGAATCTTTACTTGTCGGACTGAGCGTCCCCTTTTGTGGCACGGTGCGTCAAGTCGCCGGGAGATCGGGGTCTTCCCCGTTCATCCCGAGATGTGAGATGGAAGCCCAATCACTGAGACGTTTGCAGTAGAGTGCGCGCCATGGCTTCCCGCAGCATTCGTCTGGCCGTCATCCCCGGTGACGGGATCGGCCCCGAGGTGGTCGCCGAGGGGCTGAAGGTCCTCGACGCGGTCGCCCCGTCCAGCGATCTGAAGTTCGAGCGGACCTCCTACGACCTCGGCGCCGCGCGCTGGCACCGGACGGGCGAGACGCTGCCCGACTCCGTGCTCGCGGAGCTGCGCGACCACGAGGTCATCCTGCTCGGCGCCGTCGGCGACCCGAGCGTGCCGAGCGGGACGCTGGAGCGCGGGCTGCTGCTGCGGGCCCGGTTCGAGCTCGACCACTACGTCAACCTCCGCCCGGTGAAGCTGTTCCCGGGCGTCGCGACGCCGCTGGCGGGCGTCACGCCGGACGACATCGACATGGTCGTCGTCCGTGAGGGCACCGAGGGCCCCTACACCGGGGTCGGCGGCGTCCTGCGCAAGGGCACCGCGCACGAGGTCGCGACGCAGGAGAGCGTCAACACCGCCCACGGGGTCGAGCGCGTGATCCGCTACGCCTTCGAGGTCGCCGCGTCCCGGCCGCGGCGCAGGCTCACGCTCGTCCACAAGGACAACGTCCTCACGTTCGCGGGCGATCTCTACCAGCGCGTCCTGGCGCGCGTGGCGGAGGAGTACCCGCAGGTCAGCACCGACTACTGTCATGTCGACGCGGCCACCATGTTCTTCGTCAGCCAGCCGGCGCGCTACGACGTGATCGTCACCGACAACCTGTTCGGCGACATCATCACCGACCTCGGCGCGGCGATCGCGGGGGGCATCGGGCTCGCCGCGTCCGGCAACGTCAACCCGGCCGGCACCGCGCCGTCGATGTTCGAGCCCGTGCACGGCAGCGCGCCCGACATCGCGGGGCAGGGCAAGGCCGACCCGACCGCCACGATCCTGTCCGTCGCGATGCTGCTCGACCACGTCGGCGCGGCCGAGGCGGCCCGCCGCGTCGAGGAGGCCGTCTCCGCCGACCTCGCCGGGCGCGGCGCGCCGGGCGCGCGCTCGACGGCCGAGATCGGCGACGCCATCGCCGGGCGAGTATCTGGCTAGGGCGCGCCTCCCCGGCTGATCAGGGACACTCCGGGCGCGCCTCGCGGCGCGTCCGGATTTCGGCGTGCCGCGTGCGAAGGAGTAGATCTAGACGAAGTACGACAATAAGGATTAGAGACGTCGTTGCGGCAACGGGGCCGCACCGGCGATCCGCGAGAGGACAACCGCGATGAGCGACACCCTGGACTTCGAGATCACGCTCACCGAGAGCCCTGCCACGGCGGCGGAGCGGGCAGGCGTCCTGGCCGACCCGGGCTTCGGCCGGCACTTCACCGATCACATGATCACCATCCGGTACTCCGCGGACCGGGGCTGGTACGACGCGCGCCTTCGACCCTACGGGCCGATCCCGATGGACCCGGCCAGCCACGTCTTCCACTACGCGCAGGAGCTGTTCGAGGGCCTCAAGGCCTACAAGCAGCCGGACGGCTCGATCGTCACCTTCCGCCCGTACATGAACGCCGCGCGGATGAACCGGTCGGCGCACCGGATGGCGATGCCGGAGATCCCCGAGGAACTGTTCGTGCGGGCGGTCGAGCTGCTGGTGAGCACCGACAAGGCGTGGGTGCCCGACACCTCGGGGCACAGCCTCTACATCCGGC
This sequence comes from Actinomadura terrae, assembly GCF_022751215.1. Classification (GTDB taxonomy): domain Bacteria; phylum Actinomycetota; class Actinomycetes; order Streptosporangiales; family Streptosporangiaceae; genus Spirillospora; species Spirillospora terrae. The sequence goes on from NZ_JAICDG010000001.1 coordinate 977,609, forward strand.
CCAACATGTTCGCCACGACGCCCACGCTCGGCGTGAACAGCCCGGCGAGCGACTACCTGTTCACGATCATCGCGTCCCCGTCCGGCCTGTACTACCCGCGCGGCGTCACGCCGGTCTCGGTGTGGCTGTCGCAGGACTACACGCGCGCGGCGCCCGGCGGCACCGGCGAGGCCAAGACCGGCGGCAACTACGCGGCGTCCTTCGCGGGCCAGGCCCAGGCCGTCGAGCACGGCTGCGACCAGGTCGTCTGGCTCGACGCGGTGGAGCACCGCTGGGTCGAGGAGGTCGGCTCGATGAACCTCATGTTCGTCTACGGCTCCGGCTCGAACGCCCGGCTGCTCACGCCCGCGCTCACCGGCACGCTCCTCGCCGGGATCACCCGCGACTCCATGCTGCGACTCGCCCCCGGGCTCGGCATCCCGGCCGAGGAGGGCAAGATCAACGTGGACGAGTGGGAGGCGGGCTGCGCGTCCGGCGAGATCACCGAGGTCTTCGGCTGCGGCACCGCCGCGATCATCAGCCCGGTCGGGCACGTCAAGGGCGCCGACCGGGAGTGGCGGATCGGCGACGGCGAGCCGGGGGAGGTGTCGATGCGGCTGCGCGAGGAGCTGATCGGCATCCAGTACGGCACCCGTCCCGACCCCTACGGCTGGGTCCACAAGATCGCCTGAACCGCTGGTGGACGCACATTCGTCTCGACAGGTGAGACGGATGTGCGTCCATCTTGGACGGTGTGGCAGACTGGGCGCATCATGCGCCACAGCCTCGTGATTATCGGCTGGCGCGCCGGCATCTAAACGGGACACCGCCGGCGCGCAGACCTCTCACGTCCGTGAGGGGTCTTTTTTGTGCTCTGGCGCTGATCCCTGGGGGTCCACACCATGCAAGGCGACGCATTCCACGTCTACGACACCACCCTGCGCGACGGCTCGCAGCAGGAGGGGCTGAACCTCTCCGTGGCCGACAAGCTCGCCATCGCACGGCACCTCGACGACCTGGGCATCGGCTTCATCGAGGGCGGCTGGCCGGGTGCCAACCCGAAAGACACCGAGTTCTTCGGGCGGGCTCGAACCGAGCTCGACCTGAGGCACGCGCAGCTCACCGCGTTCGGCGCGACCCGCCGGGCCGGTGTGCAGGCGGCCGACGACCCCCAGGTCGCCGCCCTGCGCGAATCCGGCGCGTCCGTCGTGACCCTGGTCGCCAAGAGTCACGACAGGCACGTCGAGCTGGCCCTCCGCACCACCCTGGAGGAGAACCTCGCGATGATCCGCGACACGGTCTCCCACCTGCGTGCGGAGGGCCAACGCGTCTTCCTCGACGCCGAGCACTTCTTCGACGGCTACCGGGCCAACCGCGCCTACGCGCTGGAGGCCGTCCGCACCGCCGCCGAGGCCGGCGCGGACGTCGTCGCGCTCTGCGACACCAACGGCGGCATGCTCCCGGACGAGCTGGCCGAGGTCGTCCACGACGTCGTCTCGCTCGGCGTGCGGGTCGGCATCCACTGCCACGACGACTCCGGCTGCGCGGTCGCGAACACGCTCGCCGCCGTCCGCGCCGGGGCGACGCACGTGCAGGGCTGCGCCAACGGCTACGGCGAGCGCAGCGGCAACGCCAACCTGTTCACGGTCGTCGGCAACCTCCAGCTCAAGCGCGGGATGTCGCTGGTCAGCGACGCGCAGTTGGCCGAGATGACCCGGATCGCGCACGCGGTCTCCGAGGTCACCAACGTCGCGCCCGGCTCGCAGCAGCCCTACGTGGGCGTGTCCGCGTTCGCCCACAAGGCCGGGTTGCACGCCTCCGCCGTCAAGGTCGACCCCGACCTGTACCAGCACATCGACCCGGCCGCCGTCGGCAACGACATGCGGATGCTCGTCTCCAGCATGGCCGGGCGCGCGTCGGTCGAGCTGAAGGGCAGGGAGCTCGGCTACGACCTGTCCGGCGAGAAGGCCAAGGCCGTCGTCGGCAAGGTCAAGGAGCTGGAGTCCACCGGGTACACCTTCGAGGCCGCCGACGCCTCCTTCGAGCTGCTGCTGCGCGAGGAGCTGACCGGCGTCCGGCAGCGGTACTTCGAGGTCGAGTCGTGGCGGTCGATCGTCGAGCGCCGCCCCGACGGCTCCATGGTCAGCGAGGCCACCGTCAAGCTCCGCGCCAAGGGCGAGCGGATCATCGCCACCGGCGAGGGCAACGGCCCCGTCAACGCCCTCGACAACGCGCTACGCGTCGCGCTCGGCCGGCTCTATCCCGAACTGGCGCGGCTGGAGCTGATCGACTACAAGGTCCGCATCCTGGAGGGCTCGCACGGCACCGACGCGCGCACCCGCGTCCTCGTCGAGTCCAGCGACGGCGAGCGCGAGTGGGGCACGGTCGGCGTCGAGGAGAACGTCATCGCGGCGTCCTGGCAGGCGCTGGAGGAGGCCGTCACCTACTGCCTGCTGCGCGCGGGCTACGAGGCGGGCTGACCGGGCCTTTCGCCCGATCGCCACGGGACGGCGGGGAATGATCGCCGCCTGGTGGGCATTGTCGGTGGCATGAGCAACGAGATCACCGACAACGCCGAGCAGGGCCGCTACGAGATCCGGGTGGACGGGGAGCTGGCCGGGTTCGCCGAGTACAAGGCCGAGCCCGGCCGCCTCGTCCTCACCCACACCGAGGTCCTCCCCGCCTTCGAGGGCAAGGGCGTGGGCGGTGCACTGGCCAGGGGCGCGCTGGACGACGTGCGGGCCAAGGGGCTGTCGGTCGTCCCCCGCTGCCCGTTCGTCAAGACGTGGATCGACCGGCATCCCGACTACCAGGACCTCGTCGCCGCCTGACTTTTTCCCCCGATTCCAGGGCCGGAACGTAGAAATTTCAGCGAACATGGCGAAACCGGTGGCGGATGTGGCGCACGGCCGTCACCATGGTCGCTGCACGGCACGGGTGGCGTTCCCGCGTGCCGTCCCCCCAAGCCGTCGAACCACCGGAGTGATCGCATGTCTGTCCGACCCTGGAGCCCCGAGGACCTTGGGCGTCCCACGGACGGATCATGGGCGGACGTCGCGTTCGGGCTGGGCGAGATGTACGAGCGCTGCGGCGACCTGGAGTCGGCCGCCGACTGGTACCGGCGCGCCGCCGAGTCCGACCGCGCCGACGCGGCGCTCCGCCTCGGCGACGTCCTCGGACGGCTCGCCGACGCCCGCCGCGCCGGGCAGGCCGGCGGCTCGGCCGAGTCCGCCGAGGACCTGCTCGCCGAGGCCACCCGCTGGCTCAGCGGTGCGCCCGGCCCCACCACGCCGGACGCCATCGAGCTCGTCACCGACATGCTCAACCGGCACCAGCTCCAGGCCGCGCGCCGGGGTCTGGAGCCCGCGCCCACAGGCTGATCCAGGCCGGGCCGATCCGAACCTATCGGCCCTTCCCGTCGTCGGACTCCATGAGATCCCTGACACGGGAAGGTGACGAGTTGAGCGGCGAGGAGCCCGGGTACGTCCCCCCGGATCACACGAACACCGCCGAGTTCCGCGTCCGCGGCACGCCCGCCGAGGATTCCCGGCCCGCGTCCGACCCAGGGGTGACCGGCCCGGACGTGACCGCCACCGACGAGCCCGAGACCCCGCCCGTGGACTCCGCCCCGGCCTGGGCCTCGGACACGCCGCCCGGCCCGTCCGACGACCCGCCCCCGGCGGACCCGCTCGTGACGGCCATCGACCCCGAGGACGCACCCGAGGACGTGCCTGCGCCTCCGCCGTCACCGGTGCCGATGGCCGAGGAGGCGCCGTGGACGGCGCAGTTCGGCGCCGAGGAGGAGCAGGCCGCACAACCGTCGCCGCCTCCGTCTCCCTCGCCGCCTCCGTCTCCGCCGTCCGCCTCGCCCATGCCTCCCGCGCCTCCGCCGAGAGGGCCGGCGGGGGAGGAGACCACCTCGGCGTCGGCGCTCCCGCCCGCGCCGGTGGCGACGCCGTCCGGCGAGGGCGGCGCGCGGGGCTCCCGGCGCGGTCCGCTGATTCTCGGGCTCGTCGCCGCCGTGCTGGTGCTGGTCGCGGCGGGCGCCGCCGTCCTGCTGCTGTCCGGCGGGTCGGACGAGAAGGACGCCGCGTCCACCACGCCCGCCGCGACCGCGCCCAGCGGCACCGTCCCGAGCAGCGCCGCTCCCGGCGGAGGCCCGGGGGGCGAGCCCACGGCACCGCCGGCGTCCGGCGAGCCGACCGCGTCACCGCCCGCGCAGCAGCCGGGCGGCGCCGCGCCCAGCGAGCCGACGGCGCCCGCCGACCCCGCCTCGCCGGCCGGCCCGCTGGTCAGCGGCGACGGGATCACCTACCAGCTCGTCCAGCGGGACGAGGGGTACCACGAGGGCCGGCTCGTCATCACGAACCGGACCGGGCGCCCCATGACCGCGTGGCGGCTCACGTTCAGCGTGCCCGGCGCCGACGTCCGCAACATCTGGGGCGGACGGCTCGTCCGGGGGGGCGCCGAGGTCGAGCTCACGAACCTCGACGGCGCCGCCGCGATCCCGCCGGGCGGCGCCTGGGAGGTCAGGTTCGGCGCGCACGGCGCCGCGACGACCCCGGAGGACTGCGAGATCAACGGCCGGGCCTGCGGGTTCTGACCGTCAGCAGAACTCGGCGCGGACGGCGGCGTCCTCCAGCCCCTGCGCGCCCCAGTCGCCGTTGCGGTTCATGGTGAGGGCGTGCCGGCCGTCGCCGCCGACCGCCGTCCGGGACGCGGAGCCGGGGATCATGCCGCCGTGGCCCCACGCCCAGCACCCGGGAGCGAGCTTGAACAGGCGGATTCCGAGACCGTAGCGGTCCTCGCGTCCGCCGTGCCCGTCATCGCCCTGGACGGGCACCGTGTCGAGCAGCTCGCGCTGCTGCGCCCGTTCGAGCACCCGACCCTGCATCAGCCGGGTCATGAACGTGTTGACGTCGTGCGTCGTCGAGACGATCTGCCCCGCGGCCCACGCCACGGACGGGTTGAGCTCGGTGACGTCGCGGATTCTCGCGTCCGGGCCGTCCTCGAACAGCGTGGAGTAGTGCGTCGCGTGCGGGCGGGGGAGCGTGGGCCTGGTCCCGGGCACCTCCGTGCCGCTCAGGCCCAGCGGCGCGATGATCTGCCGCTCGACCTCATCGGCGTAGCCGTGCCCGCTCGCCCTCTCGATGATCATTCCGGCGAGGATGTAGTTCGTGTCGGAGTAGGCCCAGCGGCCGGGCTCGCCCGGCTGGAAAAGCCGCGGGTGGCCGAGCGCGATGTCGACCAATTCGCGCGGTGCGATCGTCTTGTAGCGGTTCTTCGCGAACTCGTCCCCGGCGTAGCGCGCGCGGAACGCCTCGTCGTCGTTGTAGTTGAAGATCCCGCTGGTGTGGTTCAGCAGGTGCCGGATGGTGATCCGCTCCGGGTGGTACCCCTCGCCGCGGACAACCCCCGGCAGCCAGTGCTCGACGCTGTCACCGAGCGAGAGCCGCCCGGCGGCCTCCAGCTTGAGGATCACGGTGGCGGTGAACGGCTTGGTCATGCTGGCGATGCGGAACCTCTCCCGCGCCGCGCGCGGACGCCGCGTCCCGAGGTCGGCGACCCCGGCGGCGCCGTGCCACGTCCGGTTCCCGTCCCTGACCTCGGCGATCACGCCGGGCGTGCCCTGCCGGACGATCTCCTCCAGCGCGGCCTGCGTGCCGCCGGGCCGCTGCCCGTGCGCCCGCGCCCGCCCCCGCTCCGGTTCGGTCGAGTCGCCGAGGGCGGCGGTCGGGGCGGTCATGGTGAGCGCTGCCGCGGCGAGCGCCGTCAGCGAGGTCAGGACGAGCGGCGCGCGCCGCGCCGGATGCTTTTCGGTCATGGCACGAGCTAACGAGCAGCGGAGGTTGCCGCGCCATTGGGAATCCCCCGGAGATCGGGATCGGGGGGACCGGATTCCTTCGGGACGCGGCGGCGTCGGGTGCCGCCCGCCCGGCACGGCCGTGCCCGCGCCGGCCAGCGGCGGAGACCGCCGCCGTCACCCGAACCGTCCCCTAGGGGTCATACCGTCCGGCTACGGGACGGGCCCGCCGTGTCACCCCCGGGCGGGGTCCTTGCCGTGGCCGCGCCGCTAGGCTTCCTGGCATGCGTATCGCCAGGTTCGCCACCGACGAGGGCATGTCCTTCGGGGTGGTGGAGGAGAACACCGTCGCCGCCATCGCGGCCCACCCGTTCGGAGATCTGACCTTCACCGGGCAGCGCCTCCCGCTCGCCGACGTCCGGCTGCTGGCGCCGATCCTGCCCAGCAAGGTCATCGCGATCGGCAAGAACTACGCCGACCACGCGCGCGAGATGGGCGGCGAGGCGCCCGCCGAACCGGTGCTCTTCGCCAAGCCGTCCACCGCCGTGATCGGCCCCGGCGAGGCGGTCGCCTACCCGCGCAGGCTGTCCGAGCGCGTCGACTACGAGGGCGAACTCGCCCTCGTCATCGGACGCATGTGCCGCGAGGTGCCCGCGTCCCGCGCCGCCGACGTCATCCTCGGCTACACCTGCGCCAACGACGTCACCGCCCGCGACCTCCAGAAGAAGGACGGGCAGTGGACGCGGGCCAAGGGCTTCGACACCTTCTGCCCCCTCGGCCCCTGGATCGAGACCGAGGTCGACCCCGCCGACCTCGCGATCTCCACCACCGTCAACGGCGAGGTCCGGCAGGACGCCCGGACCTCCCAGCTCCTGCACGCCGTCCCCGACCTCGTCGCCTACGTCAGCCAGGTCATGACGCTGCTGCCCGGCGACGTCATCCTCACCGGCACCCCCGCCGGGGTCGGCCCGCTGGAGATCGGCGACGAGGTGACCGTCACGATCGAGAACGTCGGCTCGCTCACCAACCGCGTCGTCGAGCGGGAGTAGGCCCGATGGGGTTCACCGGCTTCACCGGCGAGGCGTTCGAGTTCTACGAGGGGCTCCAGGCCGACAACAGCAAGCCGTACTGGACGGCCCACAAGGCGGACTACGAACGGCACGTCCGCGAACCCCTGGCGGAACTGTGCGCCGAACTCGAAGACGAGTTCGGCGCCGTCAAGCTGTTCCGGCCCTACCGCGACGTCCGCTTCAGCAAGGACAAGACCCCCTACAAGACCCACCAGGGCGGCCACAGCAAGGGCTTCTACCTCCAGCTCGACGCCGACGGCATCATGGTCGCCGGGGGCATGTACGCGCCGTCCCCCGACCAGCTCCGCCGCTACCGGGCCGCCGTCGACTCCGAGACGCCCGGCCGCGAACTCCACGCCATCGTCGGCGGCCTGCGCGACGCGGGCCTGGAGATCGGCGGCGACCGCCTCAAGACCCGCCCGCGCGGCACCCCCGAGGACCATCCCCGCCTCGACCTCCTGCGCCACCGCTCGCTGTACGCGCACGAGGGCTGGCCCGCCGACGAGTGCGTGGGCGACCCCGAGGTCGTCACGCGCGTCCGCGACTCGTGGCGGCGGCTGCGTCCCCTCGTGGACTGGGGGCTCGAACACATCGGTCCGCCCGACTTCACCCGCTGAACACTCATTTCGGGCCGTTCATCCGATCCCGGCAATCGTTTTGGCCCAGGTCCCCGGGTCCTGTATTCTCTTCGAGGCGCGAGCGACCGGCCGGAGACGGCCCGAGCTCCGTACCGCACTGGGGTATGGTGTAATCGGCAGCACGAGTGATTCTGGTTCACTTAGTCTAGGTTCGAGTCCTGGTACCCCAGCTTCGTCCACTCACCTGGACGGGCCCCCGTCGTCTAGTGGCCTAGGACGCCGCCCTCTCAAGGCGGTAACGGCGGTTCGAATCCGCTCGGGGGTACGTGCGGGGACCCCTGCTCGTTGGCTTCGCCAACTTCGCCGGGGCTCGCAGTGTTTGCCCAGGGGGGCGACCCCCTGGAACCCCCGATGCTCGGGCTTCGCCCTCGCGCCGGTTGCGGCGTACTCACTGGATCTTTCTCTGCAAGGCCTTCCGTTCGCGTGTGCATTCACCTGTCGGGCGCCTTCTCACCTTGGTTAACCGGTCGAGGTGGGGGTCGGAGTCCGGTAAGGTGGGACCCGGCCCGAGCGGGAGATCGCGAAGGTCTTGGTCCTGCCCCCGTCGTCTAGTGGCCTAGGACGCCGCCCTCTCAAGGCGGTAACGGCGGTTCGAATCCGCTCGGGGGTACCAAACTCGCTGTGACCGCGGAACACCTCATCGGTGATCTGCGGTTTTTTCTTTTGGCCTTGGATTTGGACGGTCATTCCGGGGAGTATCGGCACGGATACGCATGCCGTGGCGGTGAATAGGCGGTAGAAGTTGGACGGTGGAGAACAGAGCCGTCCGCCAGCCGTGGGGCGCCGAGGTGATGGCCACCGGGATCGTGTCGATCGCGTTGCGGCTGGCCGGGGTGATGTGGGCCGCGCGCGGGCTCCTGGTGATCACGGCGGCCCTGTGGGTCGTGCTGGTGGTGACGTTCTGCGGGCTCCTCGCCGACGGATCGCGCCGCGAGGAGCTGTCCGTTCCCGCGATCCTCACCAGCGTCGCGGGCACCGGGGTCCTCGGGAACGGGATCGCGCTGTCGGGGCACGCCGTCACCGCCGTGGTCCCGCTCGTGATCGCGTTCGGGTTGTGGATGTTCCTGCTCCCGCGCGTCCTGCGGCGGCTCAAGCGGCGGCTGCCGGGGGCGGCGTACCTGGTCACGGTCGCGACGCAGTCGGTCGTCGTGCTCGCGGCGACGCTGGCCGACCTGCTGCCCGCGCACCTGCTCACCTGGCCCGCGGGCACGCTGCTCGCGCTCGGCCTCGCCCTGTACGTGTTCGTGCTCAGCCGGTTCGACTTCCGCCAGCTCTACCGGGGGGCCGGCGACCACTGGGTCCTCGCCGGGAGCCTGTCGATCTCGGCGCTCGCCTCCGCGCGGGTCACGAACGCGGCGGGCGACCCGCGGCCGCTGGAGTGGCTGACGTTCGCGATCCTCGGAGTCGCGCTCGCCTGGTACGCGGTGCTGGTCGTGTGCGAGGTGCTGTATCCCCGTCCCCGCTACGATCCGCGCCGCTGGTCGACGGTCTTCCCGCTCGGCATGACGGCCGCGAGCGCGATGACGGCCGGTGCGGTCTGCTCCGTCCCGTGGCTCGGCACGCTCGGCAAGGCCCTCCTGTGGCCCGCCGTGGTCGCCTGGCTGGTGGTCGGGGTCGGTGCGATCCGTCAGGCGGTCGCGGTGTCGCGCTCCTGAAGCGGGGCGACGGCCGCGCGGAGGGCGGCGGGGGCGACGAGCAGGACGGGGCCGTCGGGGTCCTTGCTGTCGCGGACCGCGACGGCTCCACCGAGCCCGGCCAGTTCGACGCAGTTGCCGCCGTTGGAGCCGGTGTGGCTGCTCCTGCGCCAGCGCGCGTTGCTCAGATCCATTTTTCCTGGGCGACCTTTCTCATCAGGTCACGGGACATGTCCTCGGTGAGCGCGCGGGAGCGGAGGGCGACCAGGGTGCGGGCCAGGACAGCCAGGTCCGACGGGTCGTCGGTGGTGATGGAGCGGATGGCCGTCTCGACGTAGGCGACCTCGCTGCGGTCGTCCATCGTCGCGACCACGAAGGCGCCCATGTTGCCGTCGTGCTCACCACTCGCCAACACTACTTGAACGGTGATGTTGGGCAGCGTGCTCACCTCGACCAGGTGGTCGAGCTGCTCGCGCATGGTCCCGGCGTCGCCGACCCGCCGGTGCAGGGCCTGCTCGTCGATCAGCAGCACGAGGTCGGGCGGGGCGGGCCGGCCCTCGCCGGTGACGATGCGCTGGCGTTCGATCCTGGCCTCGACGGCCTCCTGGTTGCCGTGCAGGATCGACGCCGCGTAGGCGGGCGTCTGGACCAGGCCCGTGACGAGCATCGGTTCCCAGGAGACGAGCATGGTGGCGTCGGCCTCGATCCCGGGCCAGTCGAACCAGAGCGGGACCGGGTGGTCGTCCTTGTTGAGGTCCTCCCACAGGTGGACGAGGGCGCCGTTGGCGTCCAGGTACTCGTCGACGAGCTCGACGAACGAGCGGGTGGCGCGCTTCTTGCCGTTCTCTATCTTGCTGACCTGCGGGCCGCTCACGCGGGCGACGTGGGCGATCGTCTCCTGCTTGACGCCCCGGGCCTCGCGCAGCCGCCGCAGCTGGCGGCCGAACGCGACGAGCACGGGGGAGGCCCGGGGGTGGCGTGGGCGATGTGGGGGCATCTCCTTGCCTCTCGGTGGAAGGTTGCCGTTGTAGGGCGGCAACCGAATGCTAACCCAGAATGTGGCTCAATGTATGTGTCCAGATACTCACAGTGATACATCGCTGGTGAACAGTGGGACCCCGGCTTTTCGGCCGGGGTCCCCTGCGGTTTTGTCAGTTGTGTGCCGGTTCGGGGGGACGGACGTGCCGCGCCGCCGACTGGGCGAGGCGGCCGGGCCACCAGAAGCGGCGCCCCGCGTCCAGCGCGAGCGCGGGGACGATGATCGAGCGGACGAGGAAGGTGTCCAGTAGCACGCCGAGCGCGACCAGCACGCCGATCTGCACCATCATCGTGATCGGCATGACGCCGAGGACGCCGAACGTGCTGGCGAGCACGACCCCGGCGCTGGAGATGACGCCGCCGGTCAGGCCGAGCCCGCGCATGACCCCGGTGCGGTGGCCGGACCGGGCCACCTCCTCGCGGACCCGGGAGACGAGGAACAGGTTGTAGTCCACGCCGAGCGCGACCATGAACAGGAAGCCCATGAGGGCGACCTGGGTGTCCAGCGCGGGGAAGCCGAACGCGTACCGGAACAGCAGCCAGGACGCGCCGAGCGCCGCGAAGTAGGACGCGACGACCGTGGCGATGACCAGCAGCGGGGCCACCAGCGCCCGGAGCAGGACCATCAGGATCACCAGCACGACGCCGAGCACGAGCGGGATGACCACGCGCCGGTCGTGGGCCTGCGCGTCGGCCTTGTCGAGTTCTCTCGCGGCGCCCGCGCCGACGTCGGCGCCCGGGACGGCCCTGCGGATGTTCCTGACCGCGTCCTTCGCCGCCTCGCTGTCGGGGGCCGCCGTGAGGATGACGTCCGTCCTGGTGAGGCGGCCGTCGATGCTGCGCTCCGGCTGCTCGACGCGCGCGACCCCCGGGACGGCGCGGAGCGCGGCCGTGACCGGCTTCTCGGAGATGACCTGAAGGGGGCGGGTCCGGTCGCCGGAGAAGTGCTCGTTCAGCAGGCGCTCGCCGGCGGTGGAGCCGGGCGTGGTCGTGAGGAAGTGCTCGTTGTCGAGCCCGGTGTTGATGCCGAGCGCCCCGGCCGCCAGGGCCGCGAGGACGGCCGTCCCGGCGAGCCAGACGAGGCGGGGACGGGCGGCGACGCGGCGCCCGATCCGGTCCCAGACGCCGCCGCGCGCGGGCGGGGTGTCGCCGAACCGGGGGACGCGGGGCCAGAAGATCCAGCGGCCGAGGACCACCAGCAGGGCGGGCAGCAGCGACATGACCACGACGAGGCCGCCGAGGACGCCGATGGCGCCGATCGGGCCGAGCGCGTAGTTGAACCCCATCGTCGCCGTGAGCAGGCACAGCAGCCCGAGGCACACGGTGGCGGCGGACGCGACGACCGGCGCGGCGGCGTGCCGCAGGGCGACGCGCATCGCCTCGTGCGGGTCGGCGTGCCGGCGCAGCTCCTCGCGGTAGCGGGCGAGCAGGAGCAGCGCGTAGTCGGTGGTGACCCCGAAGACCAGGGCGTTGAGGATCGCCGACATGCCGTTCGCGACGTACAGGTCCGCGTGCTCGGCGAGCAGGTAGACGACGGCGTTGCTGACCTGGAGCGAGACCGCCGCGCCGATCAGCGGCAGCAGCCACAGGACCGGGCTGCGGTAGGTGACCAGCAGGACGGCGGTGACCAGCACGATCGTGATGATCAGCAGCAGCTTGTCGATCTTCTCGAAGGCGTCGCCGACGTCCAGCGCCGACCCGGCGGGGCCGGTGAGGCGGATCTGGAGGCCGGGCGGCGCGTTCTCCTGGACGCGGTCGCGGATCTTCTCGGCGTTCTCGGACAGGTCGTCGTCGTCCACGAGCGGGACGTTCAGCATGAGCGCGCGCCCGTCCCGGGACGCGGCGGCCGGCGCGATCGGCCCGCTGGCGACCGGCGCGAGCGCGCGCCGGTCGGCCTCGGCGCGCGCCCGGTCGGCGGGCGTGATCCCGGAGTCGCGCACGTAGGCGACCAGGCCGGGCGCCGCCGCGCCGCCCGGGAAGCGCGGCGTCAGCTCCTCGACCCGCGTGGACTGGGCGCCGTGCGGCAGTTCGGAGGCGGAGCCGTCCTCGACGACGTCCGGGAGCTTCCCGGCGAAGGGGACGGCGACGATGACGATCGCGATCCAGAGCAGGAGGATCGCCCATTTGGTGCCGCGGCCTGGGGCCAGCGCGGCGAGTTTGCGTGAGAGCAGCACGAGGTGCTCTCCTTTCCGTGGAGGTGTCGTGTCGCGGTGAGCACGCCGTTGGGCGTGGTGATGCGGGGCTTCCGCCCGGCCGGGCCGGTGAGCTGCAACTCGCCGGCCCGGCCCCTTCGGCCCGTTCCCGGGCCTCCTGGGGTCAGGTGCCGTCCTCCTCCTCGGTGATCTCGGGGAACGCCAGGAGCCTGACGACGAGCGTGCGCGCGTCCGGCGGCGGGTCGCCGTCGTCGGCCTTGTAGCGGTAGAGCAGGGCGATGTAGTCCTCGAAGAACGGCCGGACCCGCTCCAGCGGCAGCGTGAGGGTCGAGAAGGAGAACAGCAGCGCGTCCGCCCACGGGCCGAGGTCCTCGCGGGCCCGCTGGAACCGTTCGAGCTGCTCCAGCTCGTTCGCGAACTCCAGGCGGGTGAGCTCCTCGACCGCCGCGCGCATCGGCGGCGTCTGCTCGCTGTAGCGGGGCAGCCGCCGGTCGGCCGGCTTGACCCGCCACCAGCGCTCCCGGCCGCGGCCGAGCTCGGGGACCTCCTCGACGAAGCCGTGCTTGGCGAGCTGGCGCAGGTGGTAGCTCGTCGCGCCGGTGCTCTGGCCGAGCGCGCGGGCGAGCGTGGTGGACGAGACGGGCCCGCGCCGCATGACCTCCGCGATGCGCTGCCGCAGCGGGTGCGCGAGGAGCCGCACCTGGCGCGGGTCGGTGATCTCCTCGGCGATGGGCCGGCTTGCCTCGGGCCCGCCCGCCGTGCCCTCGTCCTTCATGGCGAGGACGCTACGAGTTGCCAAGGGTCTTTGCAACGCTTCTTGGCAAGGTTCACCGGACGGGGTGAGCGCGGCGCGGCGGACGGAACCTGAGGGGGAGGAAGGACCTCACTCCGGGGGGCGAGAACTGTCCCGTGTCCTTGGCTGACGGACACGTTGACGGTCAACTAAAGTTCTTCGGCAGTCGAGGAGCGAAGGGGACCAGGTGAGCACCGTGCAGGAGATCTCGCCGGGGGCGACGCTGGCGGAGAAGGTCGAGTGGCTGATCCGCAACCTGTGGCCCGCGGACGCCGCGCCGCCCCGCAACAACGTCGAGGCGGCCGCGGCGATCGCGCGCGCCACCGGCGAGGACATCTCGTCCACCACCGTGTGGAAGCTGCGCACCGGACGGCAGGAGAACCCCCAGCTCAAGACCCTCACCGCGCTCGCGACGTTCTTCGGCGTGCCGATCGGCTACTTCGGATTCCCGGGCGAGGCGCGCTCGATCGACGAGGACCTCACGCTCCAGGCCCTGCGCCGCGACGTCGAGCAGGGGGTCATCCGGCCCGAGGTGCTGCGCGCGCTGGTCGACCTGTCCGCGGAGGCCCGCTGGGTCGTCGACGAGATGATCCTCAGCGCGGCCGCCGCCGACCGGCAACGCCGCAACGCCTAGCGCCGCCGCCTCCGATCCCTGGGCCTGGAGCGCCCCTTCAGCGACCTCAGCCGTCACGCGGGCGCGTAGCTGAGCGGTGGGGGCCGACGCCGGAGGCGAGGCCCCCACCGGGAAGATCGCGAAGCGATCCGCGCCCGCAAAGGCACGGTCACGTCCCGAGCCGCCAGGCGAGGGACGTGGGCCGGGACTTCTTGAACATCGCGGCGTAGCGGCGGGCCACGGTGTGGAACGCCGCTCTCGGCTCCCAGTCGCCCGTGGCCGGGTAGTTGCGCGGCGAGTCCAGCGGCAGCACCGAGACCAGCGCGAAGCCCGCCATGTCGAGGTCGAGGCAGGGTTCGGGCATGTGCGGGGAGTCCGACTCGATGAAGTTGTAGACGAACGCGCCGTACACGCCCTCGGCCTCGTAGACGTCGAGCAGCTCGGAGATGTAGCGGGACTGCACCCGCTCGTCCCGGACGTAGCCCGGCGGGATGATCGGCGGCTTGTGGTCCCAGTCGATGATGTCGAAGCCGTCGCCGCCGCGCCTGTCGGCGCCCCGGTACGCGCAGCAGCCGAACTCGGTGATCACGACCGGCTTGCCGAACCGGTGCAGCGCCCGCACGTCCTGGACGTAGGTCGCCTCGTTCGTCGCGTCCCGGTACAGGTCGACGCCGACCACGTCGAAGCCGCCCCAGGCGACCTGCTCCCACATGCCCGAGCTGTAGGTGAGGCGCCCGCCGAACAGCGGCCGGACGGTTTTCAACGCCCGCGCGAGGAACGCGTTGAGCCGCTCGTTGTAGCCCTTCCCCGCCGGGGTGCCGAGGTTCGCGGCCCGCTCCTTGTAGTCGTCGCCGGGGACGAGCCCCGACATGAAGATCGTCAGTTCGCAGCCCACCGAGATCCCGATGTCCGGATACGTGCGGCGCAGGGCCTCGGCGGCGCGGGAGACCGAGGTGAGGAACGCCAGCGTCGTCCGCGCGTCCCGGTCGAACTGGCGGGGCTCCAGCCAGACGTACAGGCCCTCCTCGGCGGCGTGGCGCGCGACGAGCATCAGGCGGGCGGCGTCCGAGCCGAGGACGATGATCGCGTTGCAGTGCAGGTCGCGGGCGATCGCGCGGACCTCGCGCCGCACGTACGCGGGGTTCCACACCTCGCGCTCGGTGTCGTAGTTGACGCCGTGCTGCTCCAGGGCGCGTCGCCCGCCCCCGGACGCGGCGCGCGCGGGCGGCGCGGCGCCCGTGATCGCGACGGCCGCGGTGGCCGCCCCCACGAGCACGGTCCGCCGGCTGACCGGTAGTTGTGGCATGCGCTGGCTCCTCACTGGTCGGGCCGCCCAGACGACGAGCCTCGCTCGGGACGGCCCGTCCGGGCAGCGGCCAGGGGACCACGCCGCCGTGACCAAAGTCGCCGGGGCGCCGCCCGAAGGTCGATCAACGCCCAGAACGCGCGTCAGGAGAGGAGGCCGCGCTCGTCCGCGAGGTCGAGGGCCGCCTGTGCGGCGGGCGCGAGCAGGTGCCGTTCGCCGCGTCCGACATAGCGGTACTCGTCGACCTCGCCCGCCGCAGCCATCGCGCCGCTGTAGGACGCGGTGAAGCACGCCATCCGGACCCGCGCGAAGTCGGGCTGGTCGTGCGCGGGCGCGCGGATCACGCCCAGCTCGCGGAAGGACGGCGCGTCCAGCTCCAGGTCGAGCTCCTCGCGGACCTCGCGCGACAGCGCGGACCAGTCGCTCTCGCCGGGCTCCCGCTTGCCGCCGGGCAGGTAGAGCAGATCGCGGCCCCGGGAGCGGACGGCGAGCAGCCGCCCGCCGGAGACCTGCACCCAGGCGACGACGTCGAGTTCCATGCCGGTCAGTCTGCCAGCCGCACGGTGTCCGTCAGCCGTACGGTGACGGCCTCGCCCCGGAAGCCGAACCGCTCCACGGCGGACCCCTGGTTGACCGCGAAGGCGAGCCGCCCCGAGGAGTCCGTCAGCAGCAGCGGCTCGCCGACGGGAACGCTCCCGAACGTCTCGGCGAAGGTGACCCGCGCGGCGCGTCCGGGCCAGGACACCTCCAGCGCGGCGCCGTGGGCCACCGGGCCGAGGGCCGCAGCGAGGTCGTCCGGCCCGGCGTTGACGATCACGCTGCCGAACCGGTCGGTGTAGAGGTACGCGGCGGTCAGCACGCCGCCCTCGCCGCGCGGCGGCGCGACGTCGAGCGGCAGCGGCGTGACCTGCGGCCCGAACGCGGCGATGTCGGCGCCGCGCGCCAGGTGCGCGGCGGCGGGGGAGAAGATGTCGCGCCCGTGGAAGGTGGACGAGACGCGCGGCAGCCGGTAGGCCCGGTTCTCCAGGACGTGCGCCCTGACCACGCCGCCCAGTTCCTCCGCCGCCGGGACGAGCAGGCCGTTGTCCGGGCCGACGAGCACGTCGCCGCGTCCGGTCTCGACGGCCAGCGGGCGCCTCGGGGTGCCGACGCCCGGGTCGACGACGCCCACGTGCACGCCGACCGGGAGGTAGGGCAGCCCCTGGACCAGCAGCATCGCGCCCTCGGCGACCGCGTACGGAGTCACCTCGTCCGACAGCACGAGCACGGTGGCCCCGGGCGCGATCGTGTGGACGACCCCCGCGCAGATGGCGGTGTAGGAGGCGCCGAAGTCGGTGGTCAGGCTGACGAACGGCGGCACGGAAGAAGGAGCCTCGGACACGCCTGGAGCCTACGCCGCCCCGCCCGCCGCACGCCGCCCGCCCCGCCCTATCCTCCCTACCGTGCGCGCCGAAGCCCTCGACCCGGTCCTGCTCCGGACGTTCGTCGCCGTCGCCGACCTCGGGTCGTTCACCGCGGCGGCGGCCGCCGGCGGCTACACGCAGTCGGCGGTCTCGCGGCAGATCGCGACGCTGGAGGACGTCTGCGGGGTGGAGCTGTTCGCGCGCGGCGCCCGCGGCGTCCGGCCGACCCCGGCGGGGGAGTACCTGCTGCCGCACGCGCGCGGCCTGCTGGAGCGGCTCGCCGGCACCGCCCGCGCGCTGGAGGGCCTGCGCCGCCTCGACGCCGGGACCCTGCGGGTGGGCGCGTTCCCGACGGCCAACGTGGCGCTGGTCCCGCGCGCGCTCGCCCGCTTCCGGGCCCGCCACCCCGGCGTCGAGGTCGTCCTGCGCGAGGGCACCACCGAACGCCTCCTGCCGAAGCTGGACGCGGGGGACCTCGACATCGCCGTCGTCAGCACCCACAAGGTCCCCTCGATCGCCGCCGCCGACCTCGTCCCGCTGCGCGAGGACGCGCTGCTGGTCGCGCTGCCGAGCGGGCACCGCCTCGCCGCGCGGCGCCGCGTCCCCCTCGCCGGCCTGGCGGACGAGCCGTGGATCGTCGCCGACGACCCCGAGGCCGTCGCCGCGCTGCGCGCCCGTTGCGAGGCCGCCGGCTTCGTGCCCGCGACGCCGCTGCGGGTCGCCGAGTGGATCTCCAAGCTGGGCCTGGTCGCGGAGGGCTTCGGGGTCACGCTCGTCCCGGCGCTGGCGGCGGACGCGGCGGCGCGCGAGGGCCTCGTGCTGCGCCCGGTCGCGCCCGACCCGCCCCGCCGCACCGTCTACGCGGCCACCGCCCGGCACGCGCGGCGGTCCCCGCCGGTGGCCGCCTTCCGCACCGACCTGGCGGAGACCGCCGCCGCGCTCGGCGCGTGATCAGGCGCGCTCCGCGCGTGATCAGGCCGGGAGGGCGGCGACGGCCTCGACCTCCAGCAGCGCGCCGGGGCGGAACAGCCGGGGGACCTCCACGGTCGTGCTGGTCGGCGGCCTGCCGGTGATGTAGCGCCGCCGGACGGCGGCGTATTCGGCGAGCCGGCCGAGGTCGGTCATGAACGTCCGGATGTTCACGACGTCCTCGAAGCCGGCGCCGTGCGCGTCGAGGATCCGTTCCAGCAGCGAGAGCACGACCTCGGACTGGCGGGTCATGTCGCCGGGCGCGACGACCTCGCCGTCCTCGCCGAGGGCGATCTGCCCCGAGACGTACAGCATCGGGCCGGACGTGACGTGGATCGCATGGGTGTAGGCGCCCGGCGGGGCCGGAACGGTCGCCGGGTCGTCATGGGTGATTCGCATGGCCGGAACGCTAGGCGGCGCCGTGCCATGCCACCAGCGAAGATCTCGCACATCGGCCATGCGCGCCGCGCATGGGTCAGGTGTGCAGGGTGAACAGCGCTCCGACCACACCCAGCAGCATCGTGAGCGCGGTCGTGACCAGCACGGACATGGGGTCGGCCACCCGGCCGCCCGCCGGGACGCGGTGGCGCCGCGTCCGCAGGCCCGCCTGGGCGCGCCGCAGCAGCAGCACGACCCCGCCGCAGACGACCAGCGCCGCCGCCCCCGCGCCGGGCGAGGTGGGCGCGAGCCGGACGCACAGCAGGCCCGCGCCGATGAGGGCGAGCGCCGTCCGGGACCAGGCGAGCGCCGTCCGCTCGGGCTGCGCGCCCCGGTCCCGGCAGGTCATCTCGTCGCCAGCAGCGCCGCCACCAGGGCGAGCGCCGCGATCGCCAGGCCGTAGGACAGGAGCGGCGCGAGCGCCGGGGGCGGGAGCGTCTCGGCGCGGCGCAGGGCGCGCTCGGTGAGCAGCCAGCGCCGGAACGCCAGCGCCGCCACCAGCGCGCCGCTCGCCGACAGGCCGATCGCGAGGCCGACGCGCAGCGGGGTCTCCATCAGGTCGCCGCTGAGCGCGACCCCGACACCGCCCGCGATCATGGCCAGCGCGGTACGGATCCAGGCGAGGAACGTGCGCTCGTTGGCCAGCGAGAAGCGCGGGTCGGGGTCGCTGCCCTCCGCGAGAAGGCGGTCGGTCCACCGGTCGCCGGAGGAGTTCGTGGGTGCGGTCATCAACGGGTCACTCTGCAATGCTCGGCGGCGTGCGCGGCGAACGCCGTCCACGACCTTACATATTAGGCGATTCGTAATGAATCGTAATACCGACCCATTATGCCGGAATTAACGACAACTACCTGGTCAGGGCGAACGGAAACCGGCGCGACCAGGTGACCGAAACCCGGTCAGGAGGCGCCGAAACGGCGGAACGAGGCGTCCTCCTGGGCCAGCCGGTGCAGCGCCGTGAGGACCTGCTCGTACAGGACGGTGGAGACCAGCAGGGAGTGGACGGTGCGGGCGCGGGAGGTGTCGTCGGCGACCCGTCCGATCTCGTGGTCGGCGACCTCGGTCGCGGCCTTCACATACGGCCGCAGGTCGGTCAGCGTGATCGGGAAGCCGAGCCGGCGCAGCGCGACGAAGGTGTGCGCGAGCAGGTCGCGGGCGGGGGCGCCGGCGCCGACCGTCCAGCCGAGCTCGCGGACGAGGGCGTCGACGTCCTCGCGGGCGGCGCGCCAGTGCGGGTCGCCGGGGGCGGCCACGTGCGGGCCGATCGCGTACTGCGTGGTGCCGAACAGCTCGTGCAGGCTGACGCGCTCGTCGTCGATCGCGGCGATGATCTGCTGGATCGCCGCGACCGGCAGGTCGCCGACCTCGCGCAACGCGCTGATCAGCCGCAGCCGCTCCAGATGCGGTCGGCCGTACTCCGAGCGGGTCGCGCTCACCGACGATCCCTTCGGGAGCAGGCCCTCCCGGATATAGAACTTGATCGTCTGGACGGTCAGCCCGCTGCGATCGCTGAGCTCGGAGATCTGCACCGCTCACCCCCTTGACTGGAGGTTAACGTTATCCAGGGTGACCCATTGGATACTGTCACTATCCAAAGCCCGCAGCCAAAGCTCGCCCCGGCCCCCGCGGGATGACAGGGTCCGGTCAGGCGGCGGTGCGCCGCATCCCCTCGGAGATCTTCTCGGCGGCGGCCACGACCGGTCCCGCGTGCAGCCGTCCGGGGGAGCGGCTGAGCCGCTCCAGGGGGCCCGACACCGAGACCGCGGCGATCACCCGTCCGGCGGCGCCGCGGATCGGGGCCGACACCGACCCGACGCCCTGCTCGCGCTCCCCGACGCTCTGCGCCCAGCCCCGGCGGCGGACCGAGGCAAGCGTCGTCGCCTCGAACTTCGCGCCGCGCAGCCCCCGGTGCAGCCGGTCGGGCTCCTCCCAGGCCAGCAGGATCTGCGCGGCCGACCCGGCGGTCATCGGCAGCGCGGCGCCGACCGGGATCGTGTCGCGCAGGCCGCTGGTGCGCTCGGCGGCGGCGACGCAGACCCGAACGTCGCCCTGGCGGCGGAACAGCGAGGCGCTCTCGCCGGTCAGGTCGCGCAGCTGGGCGAGGATCGGCTGCGCGATCGCGAGGAGGCGGTCCTCCCCGGCGGCGACGGCGAGTTCGGCGAGCCGCGGCCCGAGGATGAACCGGCCCTGGGTGTCGCGGTGGACGAGGCGGTGGTGCTCCAGCGCGACGGCCAGCCGGTGGGCGGTCGGGCGGGCCAGCCCGGTCGTCTGGACGAGCTGGGCGAGCGAGGCCGGGCCCGCCTCCAGCGCGTTCAGCACGAGAACCGCTTTGTCGAGTACGCCGACTCCGCTAGAGTTGTCCATGACTTGATATTGCCGTCTCGTAATTTGAGATGCAAGTCGGGTGACCGGAGTCCAGCGGCGCGCGGGCGCGCGCCGCCGATCATGACAGGTGAGGTGGGAGTGATGGGCCGTACGTTGGCCGAGAAGGTGTACGACGCGCACGTCGTACGGCGCGCCGAGGGTGAGCCGGATCTCCTCTACATCGACCTGCACCTCGTCCACGAGGTCACCAGCCCGCAGGCGTTCGACGGGCTGCGGATGGCCGGGCGCCAGGTCCGCCGCCCCGACCTGACGATCGCGACCGAGGACCACAACGTCCCGACGACCGACCTGCTCCGGCCGATCGCCGACCCCGTGTCGCGCACCCAGGTCGAGACGCTGCGCAAGAACTGCTCCGACTTCGGGATCCGGCTGCACCCGATGGGCGACGCCGGGCAGGGCATCGTGCACGTCATCGGCCCGCAGCTCGGCCTGACCCAGCCGGGCACCACGGTCGTCTGCGGCGACTCGCACACCTCCACGCACGGCGCGTTCGGCGCGCTCGCCTTCGGGATCGGCACCAGCGAGGTCGAGCACGTCCTGGCCACGCAGACGCTCCCGCAGGTCAAGCCCAAGACGATGGCCGTGACCGTGGACGGCGCGCTGCCCGCGGGCGTCACCGCCAAGGACCTCATCCTGGCGATCATCGCCCGGATCGGCACCGGCGGCGGCCAGGGCCACGTGATCGAGTACCGGGGCGAGGCGATCCGCTCGCTGTCGATGGAGGGCCGCATGACGGTCTGCAACATGTCCATCGAGGCGGGCGCCCGCGCCGGCATGATCGCCCCCGATGAGACCACGTTCGACTACCTGAAGGGCCGCCCGCACGCGCCGCAGGGCGAGGACTGGGAGCGGGCCGTCGAGTACTGGACGTCGCTGCGCACCGACGACGACGCGGTCTTCGACAGGGAGGTCGTGATCGACGCGTCCGCGCTGACGCCGTTCGTGACCTGGGGCACCAACCCGGGGCAGGGCCTGCCGCTCGGCGACTCCGTGCCGGACCCCGCGTCCTACGACGACCCCGCCGAGCGCCAGGCCGCCGAGCGGGCCCTGGAGTACATGGGCCTGACCGCCGGGACGCCGCTGCGCGAGATCGCGGTCGACACCGTCTTCGTCGGCTCCTGCACCAACGGCCGCATCGAGGACCTGCGGGCCGTCGCGGGCGTGCTGCGGGGCCGCAGGGTCGCCGACGGCGTCCGCATGCTGGTCGTGCCCGGGTCCATGAAGGTCAAGAAGCAGGCCGAGGACGAGGGCCTGGACGAGGTGATCTCGGCGGCGGGCGCGCAGTGGCGCGAGGCGGGCTGCTCGATGTGCCTCGCGATGAACCCCGACAAGCTCACCCCGGGCGAGCGCAGCGCCTCCACGTCCAACCGCAACTTCGAGGGACGGCAGGGACCCGGCGGCCGCACCCACCTGGTGTCGCCCGCCGTCGCCGCCGCGACCGCCGTCACCGGCCGCCTGGCCGCTCCCGCCGACCTCTAAGGAAAGAACATGGAAGCGTTCACCACCCACACCGGCCGCGCGGTGCCGCTGCGCCGCAGCAACGTCGACACCGACCAGATCATCCCGGCGGTGTGGCTCAAGCAGGTCAGCCGCACCGGGTTCGACAAGGGCCTGTTCTCCGCCTGGCGCGAGGACCCGGAGTTCGTCCTGAACCAGCCGCAGTACGAGGGCGCGGGGATTCTGGTCGCCGGGCCCGACTTCGGCACCGGCTCGTCCCGCGAGCACGCCGTCTGGGCGTTGCAGCAGTACGGGTTCCGCGTCGTGATCGCGCCGCGCTTCGGCGACATCTTCCGCAACAACTCCACGAAGATGGGGCTGCTGCCGGTCGTCCTGAGCAGCGAGCAGGTCGAGGACATCCAGGCCAGGGTCGAGCAGGACCCGACGCTGGAGATCACCGTCGACCTGGAGAAGCGCGAGGTCCGCTACGCCGGCGAGACCGCCGCGTTCGAGATCGACGACTACACCCGCTGGCGCCTCCTGGAGGGCCTGGACGACATCGGCCTGACCCTCCGGCACGGCGACGCGATCACCGAGTTCGAGGGCCGCCGCGCCCCCTGGCTGCCCGTCACCGTCTGACCCGCCGCACCCCCTGGCCCGGCCCGCCGTCCCGGGCGGCGGGCCGGGCTTCGGCGTACCCGAAACCCCCCACGGCGACCCCGGATGCGAGGGAACGGTCCCGCGGCAGCGACAATCCTTGTAGGAAGCCCGTTCGCGAACCGTTGGGGGCATGAGATTGAGCACGGTCCCATGGGCCGGGCCGGAATGGGACGACCCGGATCTGACCCGCCTCGCGCGGCAGTTGCGCGACGCCCACCGGGCCGTCGCGCCGCTGCCGAAGGAGACGCGGCAGCGGCTCATCCGCCACCTGCTGGCGATCACCGATCTGGCCAAAAGGGACGCCGAGCTGGCCGACCGCAGGCTGGAGGCGTTCCTCGCCGATTTCCAAGAGGCCCCCGACGTCCGTTAGCGTGCGCAGTGGCCGGATCCGGTCCGGTCACCCGGCGAGACGGGGGCGAGGCCGACAAAACGCCAGCGACACGGCAACTCTTGCGTGCAGGTGATTGTGTCCATGCTGGAGGTCCCTTAGTTTCGTTCGGGCAAGGGGGGAACTAGAGGAGTAACCCATGAACAAGCGTGAGCTGGTCGACGCCATCTCTGACCGGCTGGGCAGCAAGAAGGCCGCAGCCGAGGCCGTCGACGCGATCCTGGACGCCATCCAGACCGCCGTCGCCAAGGGCGACAAGGTCGCGATCACCGGGTTCGGTTCGTTCGAGAAGGCCGACCGGCCTGCCCGCACGGCCCGCAACCCCGCAACGGGCAAGACCATCCAGGTTCCTGCGACGTCCGTGCCGAAGTTCAAGGCCGGGCAGGACTTCAAGAACCTGGTGGCCGGGAAGAAGTAGCCTCACCGCGCCGGCGCCCGGGACCGTGCCAATAATTCGGACACGGCCCCGGGCGCCGGCGTTTGCATGCCATTCGATTGCGGCCCGGCCTGATGCCGCGTCGTTGTAAAACCCCCGGCCGCTACGTCGCGGGTAGCGGGAAGGTGGACAGGGTCACCACCGTGATCCGCCGGTCGCCGTCCACGGCCAGGTTGACGCGCTGGCCGAAGCGCAGCAGGCGCAGCCCGCCCGCCGCGAACGCCCCGGCGTCGAAGGGCAGCTCCGTCCCGTCGTCGAGGAGCACGCTCCCCGTCCGGGTCTCCGCGTCGAACGCCTTCACCGTCCCCTGCATGCCCCGAACCCTATCCCCGGCGGGCCCGCGCGCCCCCGGCCGGAGCTCAGCCCGGCGCCGCCGTCCTGAGCCGGGCGGCGACCGCCGCCGTGCGGGGGCCGACGCCGAGGTCCAGCGCGACCTGGAGATCGGCGGGAGTGTCGACGTCCCGGCGGATACTGTCGATATCGGGGAGGAGGAGCTCCCGGGCCCCGCGCGCCCGGTGCGCGGCACGGGAGTCGCGCCCGAACGCTGGGGAGAACGGGACTCCCGGACGGGCCGTGTAGAGCGTCGTGCCGATCCCGGCGGCGTCGGGGACGAACGCCTCGGGGGCGAGCGCGGCGGCGTCGAGGACGCGGAGGAGTTCGTCCGGGCGCAATGCGGGCAGATCGGCGGAGAGCGCGCCCGTGCCGGTATCGGCGGACAGCTCGCGCCCCCGGCCTGCCCCGTGAACCAGGGCGGGGTTCAGACCGGCGTCCGGCTCGTCCGGGACCACGCGGGCGCCGAGCGAGGTTAGTTCGGCGGCCGGAAGGGGATCGTCGGTGACCACTATCACATCGCGGACGCGCGGGCAGCGCAGCGCGGCGGCGACCGTGTCGGCCGCCACCGCGAGCGCGAGGTCCTGGCGGTGCCGTCCCGCCGCCGCGGACATGCGGGTCTTGGCCCGTGCCAGCACCTTGACCGGTACGACGAGCGACCACTGGAGAGGGGGCGCGGTGCGCGCTGCTGTAGACATGGCAACTCGACACTATGCGCACGGAGCCGCGACACTTGTGGACACCCCGCGTTCACGCGGGGGACGGAACGAGGAGGGACGGGGCATGGGCCACGGCTATTCGCCGGTCTGGCGGAAGCTCACGATCGTCATCCTGCGCCCGCTGCTGTTCGGGGCGCTGAGGCGCGACTGGCGCGGCCGGGGCAACGTGCCCAGGACGGGCGGCCTGATCATCGCCGCCAACCACATCTCCGAGTCCGACCCGCTCGCCCTCGCCCACTTCGTCTACGAGGCGGGCCGCTACCCCGTCTACCTCGCGAAGTCCACGCTGTTCGACGTGCCGCTCATCCGGAACGTGCTGCGCGGGACGGGGCAGATCCCCGTCTACCGCGACAGCGCCGACCCCGCACGCGCCCTCAGGGACGTCGAGAAGGCGCTGGTGGACGGTGAGTGCCTGATGTTCTACCCGGAGGGGAGCTGCACCCGCGACCCCGAGCTGTGGCCGATGACCGGTCAGACCGGTGTGGCGCGGATGGCGCTCAAGACCGGCGCGAAGGTCGTCCCGGTGGCGAACTGGGGCGCGCACGAGCTGCTGCCGTACAAGAAGGCCGAGCAGCGTGGCCTCGCCGGGAGCCTGCGCAAGGGCTTCCACCCGTTCCCCCGCAAGACGATGCGGGTGGTCGCCGGGCCGCCGGTCGACCTGTCGCGCTACGCGGGCCTGCCGCTCGACAAGGACACGCTGCGCGCCGCCACCGACGAGATCATGGAGGCGATCACCGCCCTGCTCGGCGAGCTGCGCGGCGAGGAGCCCCCGGTGGAGCGCTACGACCACCACAGGGTGCTGGAGGAGCGCCGCGCGGCCGCCACGGCTGCCGAGAGTGCCGAGGGCGCGGTGCCCGGGCCGCGTCCCGCCGACGCCGCCCCCCGTCCCGCCGACACGAAGGCGGACGGCTCGTGACCTTCCGCACCGCAGTGATGGGCTCCGGGTCGTGGGGCACCACGTTCGCGAAGATGCTGCACGACGCGGGCGGCGAGGTGACCGTCTGGGGCCGCCGTCCGGAGATCGTCGAGGCGATCAACGAGCGGCACGAGAACCCCGACTACCTCCCCGGGATCGCGCTCCCCGAGGCCGTCCGCGCGACCACCGACCCCGCCGAGGCGCTGGCGGGCGCCGACTTCGTGGCGCTGGCCGTCCCGGCGCAGACGCTCCGCCGGACGCTCGCCCCCTGGGTGCCGCTGCTGCCCCCCGGCGCCATCCTGGTCAGTCTGATGAAGGGCGTCGAGCTCGGCACCACCCGGCGGATGTCGGAGGTGATCCGCGAGGTCGCCGACGTCCCGCAGGAGCGGGTCGCGGTGTTCAGCGGCCCGAACCTGGCGCGCGAGATCGTCACCGGCGAGCCGAGCGCGGCGGTCGCCGCGTGCCTGGACGAGGACGCCGCGCGCGGCCTCCAGGCCGCCACCATGACCCCCTACTTCCGCGTCTACACCTCCACCGACGTGATCGGCGTCGAGCTCGGCGGCGCGGTGAAGAACATCGTCGCGCTGTGCGTCGGGATGTCGGTCGGGCTCGGGTTCGGCGCCAACACCCAGGCGCTGCTGATGACCCGCGGGCTCGCCGAGATCGCCCGGCTGGGCGCGGCGCTTGGCGCCGACGAGCACACCTTCGCCGGGCTCGCCGGGATGGGCGACCTCGTCGCGTCCTGCGTGTCGCCGCTGGCGCGCAACCGGACGTTCGGCGAGAACCTCGGCCGCGGGATGACGCTGGACCAGGTGACCGCGGTCACCAAGCAGACCGCCGAGGGGGTCCGGTCGTCGGAGGCCGTGCTGGAGCTGGCGCGCAAGCACAACGTGGAGATGCCGATCACCGAGGCGGTGACCGCCGTCCTGTACCACGGCATGCCGATCCGGGAGGCGGCGATCTCGCTGATCTCGCGGTCCCCCAAACCGGAACGCTACGGGGTCTGAGGATGGGGTCCGAGCGGGGGCGCCCGGGGCGCCGCTCGGCGGCCGCCGCGTTCGTGGCCGCCCCCGGTGATCCCCGGTAGGGTCTGGCCTCATGTCCCAGGTTTCTCGTAAGACGCGCGTCGCGGTGGTGTTCGGCGGGCGCAGCTCCGAGCACGCGATCTCCTGCGTCACCGCGGGCGCGGTCATGGCCGCCATCGACCGGGACCGCTACGACGTGCTGCCGATCGGCATCGCCCGCGACGGCCGCTGGGTGCTCCCGCCCGCCGACATCCGGCTCTCGATCGAGGACGGGCGGCTCCCGGAGGTGACCGGCGACGGCCGGGCGCTCGCGCTGCCGTTCGACCCCGCCGCGGGCGGCCTGATGGTCGTGGAGCCGGGGCAGGTGCCGGGCGCGCTGAGCGACGTCGACGTCGTCCTGCCGCTGCTGCACGGCCCCTACGGCGAGGACGGGACGATCCAGGGCATGCTCGACATGGTCGGCGTCCGCTACGTCGGCGCGGGCGTGCTCGCCAGCGCCGTCGGCATGGACAAGGGCTACATGAAGCTCGTCTGGCAGGCGCGCGGCCTGCCGATCGGCCCGTACGTGCTGATCGGCGACCGGGAGTGGCGGCGCGAGCGCAAGCGCGTGGTCGACGAGGTGAAGGAGCTCGGCCTGGCCGCCGGCCGCCCGGTGTTCGTCAAGCCCGCGCGCGCCGGGTCGAGCATGGGCATCACCCGCGTCACCGCCGAGGACGCGCTGGAGGCCGCGGTCGAGGCGGCCCGCGAGCACGACCCGAAGGTGATCGTCGAGGCGGCGATCGAGGGCCGCGAGATCGAGTGCGGCGTCCTCCAGGGCCTGGACGACGGACCGCCCGACGCCAGCCTGCCCGCCGAGGTCACGATGGCCGGCGACCACGACTTCTACGACTTCGAGACCAAGTACCTCGACAGCGCGACCACGATGACGATCCCGCCCGACCTGCCGCCCGCCGCGATCGAGGAGGTGCGGCGGCTCGCCGTCCAGGCGTTCGAGGCGCTCGACTGCGAGGGCCTCGCCCGGGTCGACTTCTTCCACACCCCCGACGGCCGCTGGATCATCAACGAGATCAACACGATGCCGGGGTGCACGCCGACGTCGGCGTTCCCGAAGATGTGGGCGGCCACCGGCCTGGACTACCCGGCCATGGTCGACCGCCTCATCCAGACCGCCCTGCACCGCCCGACCGGCCTGCGCTGAGTCCCGGGGCTCAGCGCTGGGCGAAGGGGAGCCAGGCGCGGTCGGCGAGGGTGGCGGCGTCGGTGGCACGGGCACCCGCGTCCGAGAACGTCCACAGCGTGTCGCCGACGACCAGCGAGCGCTGGACGGAGTCCGCGCCGCTCCCGTCCCCGTGCCGGACGGTGCCGACCTTGCTGATGCCCGACCCGGTGACCTTCAGCGCGAGCGCCTCGCTCGTCCCGGCCTCGGGACGCGACACCGGGACGACGGTCAGCCCGGTCGAGGGCCAGTACAGGAACGCGTGCGGTTCGAAGTCGCTCGCGGACGCGGCGCCCGGCAGCCGGTAGGAGGCGACCCGGCGCGGCGTGCCGCCGACGTCGAACAGCGAGGCCAGCAGGCCCGTGGTGCGGCCGGCGGCGTCGGCGTCCCGGCCGATGCCGAGGATCTTGCCGTCGGCCGTCGGGTGCAGGTACGCCGAGTAGCCGTTGATCTTGAGTTCGCCCGTGACGCGGGGGCGGCGCGGGTCCTTCAGGTCGAGTACGTACAGCGGGTCGACCTGCCGGAACGTCACCACGTAGGCGGTGGCGCCGATGAAGCGGACGGAGTAGATCCGCTCGCCCTTGCCGAGCCCGTCGACGCGTCCGACCTGGTCGAGGCGGGGGCCGTTGCGTCCGAGGACGTACAGCGTGCTCTGCGTGGAAGGAGCCTGCGTGGCGGGGGCCTGAGTGGCGGGGGACTGCGGGTCAGGGGGCTGCGTGCCGGGTTTCGGCGGTTCCGTGGTCGTCGTCGCCACGCGCAGGTTGCCGCCGTGCTCCGACAGCGCGTACTGGTTCAGCAGCGTGCCGGGCACCGAGCCGGATGCCGCGTAGCGCGGGCGTCCCGGACCGCGGACGTCGAACATGTGGATGTCGGTGTGCTGCGGCTGCGGCCCGATCCCCTTGCGCGGAAGGCCCACGAGGCTCGGGGGAGTGCCGGTCACGTACAGGCTCGACCCGTTGCCGTAGACGGTCTCGCCGTCCGCCGCGATCCCGACCGGCGACGGGTCGCCGAGCCCGCGCGACAGGTCGAGGGTCAGGACGCTGAGCATCGACGTGCCCGTGTAGGCGGCCGGCCGGCTGACCTGCTCGCACGGCGCCCGGTAGGTCTTCGCGGCGGAGCCCTCGCCCACCGTGAAGGCGGGCAGCCACGCGTCCAGCGGCGCCTTCCGGACGATCTCCCGGTTCCGCTCGGTCGCCTTCCGCTCCGCGTCCTGCTGTGAGCGGGGGTCGCGGGACGGCGCCGGGAAGTCGATCCGGGGCGTCGAGCGCACCACGACGCGCGCGACGGAACCGGTCATGCGCGCGTCCACGTAGACGGTGTCGGACGTCATCGAGCCGATCACCTTCGGCGCGCCGGAGAGATCGACCAGCGTCAGGATCGTCTGCGGACGCGGCGGCCCGGGGCGGGGGGCGTCCTCCACCCCGCCGCGCGGCCGTATCCCGTCGTACATGACCATCGGGAGGCGGGGCGTGAGGACCAGCGCGCGGTCGCCGCTCAGCAGCAGCCGCGCGTTCGTGCTCGCGGCCTGGTACCCGTCGCCGCCCGGCAGCGCCAGCGTGTGCGCGACCCTGCGCGTCGCGGGGTCGATGACCTGGAGGCGGCCGCGGGCGAGCGCGACGATGCGGCGGCCGTCGGTCTTGACGAGGTCGGGTTCGTCGGCGCCCGCCTCGTGGCTATTGGTCCCGGAGTGCTGGGGGGCGGTCGCGCTCCGTCCGGCGTCGGCGGGCGACGGCCCGGGGACCGCGCCCTTGGGGATCGCCGTCTCGCCGTCGGCCCTGGCGAGAGGACCGTACGGCTCCGGAACGCCGAGCCCGAACGGGCCGACCCGTTCGGCCGTCGCGCGGCGCAGCCCGTCCAGGAGCGCGTCGCAGCCGTCGTAGGCGACCAGCCGCACCGGCGGCGCCGCCACCGCCTTGTCGTCGGGGGCGGACGACCCTGAACAACCGGCGAGCAGCAGGGGGAGGGTCACGGCCGATGCGAGGGGAGCGTAGATGCGGGCACGCATTGACGTTGGACGCCCGCGAAATGCCTGCGGTTCCCGATTCGCGAAAAACACCCTGACTCTGGGGTCCTGCGAGGTGTCTTACGTATTGGCCGATGCTCCGGATATGCCAATCTTGGAGTGCTGACCCCACGTCCAGAGGAGCACCTGCCTTGCCGACCGAACTGCCGGGCCGGATCGGCCCCTACCGGGTGGTGGACCGGCTCGGCGAGGGCGGCATGGGCACGGTCTACGTCGGCCTGGACGACGACGGCCGCAAGGTCGCGATCAAGGTGATCAGGCGGGAGTACGCGGCGGACCGGCAGTACCGGGCCCGGTTCGAGGCCGAGGTGGCGGCGGCGCAGCGCGTCCGCCCCTTCTGCACCGCGCCCGTCCTGGACGCCGACCCGGGCGCGGAGCCGCCCTACCTGGTGACCGAGTTCGTCAACGGCCCGAGCCTGGACGCCGCCGTCGCCAAGGACGGCCCGCTGCGCGGCGCCGACCTGGAGGCGGTCGCGGTCGGCATCGCGACCGCGCTGACCGCGATCCACGACGCGGGCGTCGTGCACCGCGACCTGAAGCCGTCCAACGTGCTGCTGTCCACGTTCGGCCCGCGCGTGATCGACTTCGGCATCGCCCGCTCGATGGACGGGACGCGCCTCACCGTGACCGGCGGCATCGTCGGCACCCCCGCGTTCATGGCGCCCGAGCAGCTGAACGGCCTGGGCGCGACCCCGGCCTCGGACGTGTTCGCCTGGGGCGCCACGGTCGCGTTCGCCGCGCGCGGCGGCCCGTGCTTCGGCGGCGACTCGATCCCCGCGATCATCCACCGCATCGTCAGCGGCGAGCCGGACCTCGGCGGGCTGAGCGGCACGCTGCTGGAGGCGGTGCGCGGCGCGCTCGCGAAGGACGCGGCGGGCCGTCCGTCCGCCCAGGAACTCCTGGACCGGCTCATCTCCAGCGGCGCGCCCCGCCAGACCCCGAGGACGCCGCCCCCGCAACATACGCAGGCGCCGCGGCACACGCAGCACACGCAGGCCCCGCAGCACACGCGAGCCCCCTCGCTCACCCCGTCCCCGGCCTCGGCGGCCACGCCTCCTCCACCCGCGGCGCCCGCGCTGGCCGAGGGTGAGGCCCAGGCGCTCGTCGAGCGGCAGTACCGGCAGGCCGCGCAGGCGGGCGACCCGGCCGCGATGCGGAACCTGGCCATCCTGCTCAGCCAGCAGGGACGCACCGCCGAGGCCGAGACGTGGAACCAGTACGCCAACGCCGTCGCGGCCCGCGCCACCGCGTACCCGCAGGGCACCGGGTACGGCGGGTACGCGCCCGCGACCCAGCCGTCGCACCCGGCGGCGCCCCCGCTGATCAAGAACCCGCACGCCAGGCCGCCCTACAGCCACGCGGCGATCTACTCGCTGTCGTTCGGGCTGGTCGGGCTGATCACGTGCGGGCTGCCGTCGATCCCGGCGATCATCGCGGGGCATGTCGCCTGGGTGAAGATGCGGCGGACGGGCGAGCGCGGCGCGGGCATGGCGGTCACCGGGATCGCGCTCGGCTGGATCATGGTCGCGTTCTGGGCGCTGGTCGCCTTCGGGATGTCGCTGCCGGACGAGACCACCCCCTGAGCCCGCGGTAAATGGATTGCCCGGGGCGCCGCCGTCCTGGCATCGTGAACGACGTCGGCCCGTCGAGGACGGGCCCGCGAGACCCCGAGAGGAGGACCGGCCATGGCCACGGAACGTCTCCGCTATCGACTGCGACTTCCCGAGGCGTCGCACGCCCGCCCCGGCCGGTATCCCCTTTCCTAGACCGGTCGAGCCGCCGCGAGTGACGCCCATCGAGCGACTTGCGGCTCTACCCCAACCGGCAGAGGGACCACTCTCAGGAAGTGGACGCTCCGGGTTCGAATCCCGGGAGCCGCACGCATGCCCCTGTAGTCCAACGGCAGAGACGACAGCATGAGGTGCTGTGCGATGCATCTGGTTGGCCAGGACTAACACTGGTCCTGCCAGGGGTACGACGCGGGTCCCGGCGAGGACCCGCGCGCGGGGCGGCGCCGACGCGGGAGAGTCGGGCCTGGCTGTAAACCAGGTGCTTCGCTGAGCGGGTTCGAATCCCGCCCGCCCCACCGGCTAGATCTGGCCCTCGGGCTTGGTCGGGATCGTCGCGGTGATCGCGCCGCCCAGCTCGATCAGCACGTCCCCGGCCGGGTTGTACTTCGCCGGGACCGTCACCTCCACGTACGCCTGCCGCGCGACGGCGGTGAACGTCACGGGACGGCCGGCGGGCTGCCCGAACCAGGAGATGCCGTTGATGTCGACGAGCTGCGACTCCGGGTGCAGCGCGGCGGGCCTGCCCACGCCGCAGCGCAGCGCGATCGCGGGCGAGCCCCACGCGGCCGTCAGCGGCGAGTCGGGGGAGGCGTCGCGGCGGGACAGTCCGTGGACCTTCTCGGGGAGCCGGAGCCCCTGGCACAGCCGGGCGGTCGCCGCGTCCGGCTTCGGGACGGGGACCTCGACCGCGCCGTCCCCGCAGGCCGCCGCCAGCAGCGCGACCCCGGCCAGCAGCGCCGCCGGGCGCGCGAGCCTAGATATGGACGATCGGACAGGTGAGGGTGCGGGTGATCCCCTCGACCGACTGGATCTGCGCCACGACGAGCTTGCCCAGCTCGTCCACATTCCGCGCCTCCGCTCGGACGATCACGTCGTAAGGGCCCGTGACGTCCTCCGCCAGGGTGACACCGGTGACGCCGGAGATCTCACCGGCGACTTCGGCCGCCTTGCCCACTTCGGTCTGGATGAGGATGTAGGCCTGCACCATCACGTCCTCCCCGGGCGGAGAATTAGCCGTCGAACGGTCACCGTATCGTGTTAGCCGCCACCGCGGGCGCCCGGGGTACCGGACAGTTCCGGGACCGTCGGCGAGGGCCGCGAACAGGACGGAACAGCACGGAACAGGACGGCCGGAAGCGCGCACGCGTGGGACGGCACGGGGAATCGGGGCGGATGGGCACCATCGGGGAGCTGGGCGAGTTCGAGCTGATCGGCCGGTTGACGCGGCGGCTGCCGCGGGGACCGGAGGTGCTGCTCGGCCCCGGCGACGACGCGGCGGTGGTGGCGGCGCCCGACGGACGCGTCGTCGCGACCACCGACCTGCTGGTCGAGGGGCGGCACTTCCGCCGCGACTGGTCGGGCCCCTACGACATCGGGCGCAAGGCCGCCGCGCAGAACCTCGCGGACGTCGTCGCGATGGGCGCGCGCCCGACGGCGCTGCTCGTCGGGCTCGCCGTCCCCCTCGACACCGGCGCGGGCTGGGCGGAGCGCCTCTACGACGGGCTCGCCGACGAGTGCGGCGTCGCGGGAGCCTCGGTCGCGGGCGGCGACGTCGTCGGCGCGAGCGAGATCACACTCGCGGTCACCGCGCTCGGCGACCTGCGCGGCGCGCCCCCGCTCACCCGGTCCGGCGCGCGCCCCGGCGACGTCGTCGCGGTGCGGGG
Organism: Actinomadura terrae; assembly: GCF_022751215.1. Taxonomy (GTDB): domain Bacteria; phylum Actinomycetota; class Actinomycetes; order Streptosporangiales; family Streptosporangiaceae; genus Spirillospora; species Spirillospora terrae. The sequence continues at coordinate 1,010,435 of NZ_JAICDG010000001.1, forward strand.
GAGGCTCGGCTGGTCCGCCGCCGGGCTCGCGCTGCTGACCGCCGGACGGGACGGCCCCGAAGAGCTGATCGCCGCCCACCGCCGTCCGGCGCCCCCCTACGGCGCGGGCGCGCAGGCGCGGTCCCTCGGCGCGACCGCGCTGCTCGACGTCAGCGACGGCCTCGTCCAGGACCTCGGGCACATCGCCGCCGCGAGCGGGGTGCGGATCGAGATCGACTTGGCGGCGCTGCCCGTCCCGGACGTGCTCGGCCCGGACGGGACGCGCCACGTCCTCACCGGCGGCGAGGACCACGCGTTCGCCGGAACCTTCCCCGCGGACGCCGTCCTGCCCCCATCCTGGAGTGCGGTGGGCACCGTCGCCGAGGGGACGGGAGTGCTGGTCGACGGCCGCGAACCGGGCCCCGGAGGATGGGACCATTTCCGCCGGTAAACCCATGTGAAACCGCCGGTGTCGGCCGGTGCACGTTCCCGCATCTGGTAGGCATGTTCGGTACTGCTTTGGTATACATCCTGTGATCGAAGAGGAATGGGATGGGACGACACACCAAGCTCGACCAACCGGACGACGAGCCCGTACCGGACGCGCGAGCGCCCGCGGGGCCGTTCTTCGGTGCCCCCCCGGGCCCGTCCTACGAAGCCTTCTCCGGTCCGGCCGACGACCAGGTGTTGGTGAAGTCCTACGAGCAGGTCGGTGAGAGCGCCGCCCCCGAGGACGCCGACCCGCCCGTCAAGGGGCGCGCCGCCCGGATGCTGGCGGTCATGCCCGTCCCGCTCCTGCCGATCGTCGCGCTCGTGGTCGCGGTCGGCGTCGTCGCCTACGCGCTCAGCACCCAGCAGATCTCCCTGAACTTCGCCGGCGGCGCCCCCAAGGAGTCGGCCCACGGCCCCCGCGACAGCCCGGTCTCCCAGCGCGGCCCCGGTCAGCGCGCCAGCCGGGGCGCTGGCCGCCCCGACGGCGTCGTCGTCGCGTTCCGCGTCCAGTCCCGGACGGCGCGCGCCTTCAAGGCCACCGCCACCATCACCAACAAGGGCGAGGCGGCCGTCCCGCACTGGGCGCTGGCCTTCAAGATCTCGAACGTGTCCGTGCGCGCGCTGAGCGGCGCGACCGTCGTGCGGACGGGCGTGTACCCCTTCGTGCGCGGCCACGGCGCGATCGCGCCCGGCCAGTCCGTCCGGATCGTGTTCACCGCGACCGGTACGCCCAGGAAGCCCGCCTACTGCGTGCTCAACCGGCTGGCCTGCACGCTCGTCTAGGTACTATCCGCCATAAGCTGGACGGCATGCAGCAGAACCCGCCGCCGTCGCACCCGCAGGCCCCGCCGCTCGTCCTCACGATCGCGGGCTCGGACTCGGGCGGCGGCGCCGGAATCCAGGCCGACCTGAAGACGATGCTCGCGCTCGGCGTCCACGGGATGAGCGTGGTCGCGGCCGTCACCGCGCAGAACTCGCTCGGCGTCCAGGGCTACTGGGAGCTTCCGCCCGAGGCGGTCCGCGCGCAGCTGGACTCCGTGCTGTCCGACATCGGCGTCCACGCGCTCAAGACCGGCATGCTCGCCTCGTCCGCCCTGGTGGAGATCGTCGCCGAGGCGCTGGAGGGCTGCGACGCCCCGTCCGTGGTCGACCCGGTCGGCGTCTCCAAGCACGGCGACTCCCTGCTCGCCCCGGACGCGGTCGCCGCCGTCCGCTCCGTCCTGCTGCCCGCCGCGACCGTCGTCACCCCGAACCTGTACGAGGTCGAGCAGCTCACCGGCGTCAAGGTCGTGGACGAGTCGGGCCTGCGCGAGGCCGCCGAGGCGGTCAAGGCGCTCGGCCCCGAGTGGGTCCTCATCAAGGGCGGCCACCTCCCCGGCGACCCCGCCGACCTGCTGTTCGACGGCGAGCACGAGCACCGCTTCACCGCGCCCCGCCACGACAACCGGCACACCCACGGCACCGGCTGCACGCTGGCGTCCGCGATCGCCTCCCACCTCGCCAAGGGCGACGACGTCCCCACGGCCGTCGGCAAGGCCAAGGCCTACGTCACCGGCGCGATCGCCGCCGGCTTCCCCCTCGGCGCAGGCATCGGCCCCGTCCACCACGCCTGGGAGTTGCGGTAACCGGACTTGTCCGGGCATGCAAAAGTCGGCCCATCGGGGTGGTCCGATGAGCCGACGGGGGTCCCGCGTCAGACGGTGGGCTTGACGATCTTGCCGGCCTTGATGCAGGACGTGCAGGCGTTGATCCGCTTGGTGCTGCCGTTCACGACGGCGCGCACGCGCTGGATGTTGGGGTTCCAGCGGCGCGGGGTGCGGCGGTGCGAGTGGGAGACGCGCATGCCGAAACCGGGTCCCTTGCCGCAGACGTCGCAGACGGAAGCCACGGGAAACTCCAAGTGGGTATCGATGCTCTGAACCGGAGCGCCGCCGCCCGAGCGGGCCGGGGCGTCATGGGCGCTCACTGATAGCGCCCCGGGACGAGGCGCACGAATCAGAGTAGCCGACCGTCCACCACGTAGGCGAATCGGTCCGTGCCTCCGGTCTTGCTCGTCCGGCCGCGAGATTCCCGTCCGTGCCATGGGCTAGAAAAGAGTGCGTGGCGAATCTCGACGAGCCGTTGCGCAAGGTTCTCGGCGACAAGACGGCCAAGGTGCTGGAGAAGGGCCTTGATCTGGCGACGGTCGGCGACCTCCTGCACCACTATCCCCGCCGCTACGCCCACCGGGGCGAGCTGACCCCGCTGAGCGGCCTGGCCGACGGCGAGCACGTCACGGTGATGGCCGAGGTCGTGAAGGTGCAGGGGCGCACGCTCACCCGCAACCCCGGCTACGTCCTGGAGATCACCGTCACCGACGGCACCGGGCAGCTCAAGCTGAGCTTCTTCGGCCGCAAGGGCTCCTACCGTCCCGAGAAGGAGCTGGCACCCGGCACCCGTGGCCTGTTCGCCGGGAAGATCAGCACGTATGTGCCGCGCAGCGGGAACGTGCAGCGGCAGCTCAACCATCCGCAGTACAAGGTCGTCGCGGAGAAGAGCGCCGAGCAGGCCGCGCAGGAGTGGGCGGACGAGATCATCCCGATCTACCCGTCCACCAAGGGGCTGGCGATCGAGACCATCGGCACGTCGGTCGGCATGGTGCTGGACCAGCTCGACCTGCCCGCCGACCCGATGCCCGAGGCGCTGCTGCGCCGCCGCCACCTGATCGGGCTGCGCGAGGCCTACGAGGGCATCCACCGCCCGAAGTCCTGGGACGAGCTGGGCCGCGCGAAGGCCCGGCTGAAGTGGGACGAGGCGTTCGTCGTCCAGACCGCGCTGGCCCAGCGGAGGCTGGCGGCGGCGGCGCTTCCCGCGACGCCGCGTCCGCCGTCGTTCGGCGGGGTGCTCGCCGAGTTCGACGCGCGGCTGCCGTTCGAGCTGACCAAGGGGCAGCGCGAGGTGGGCGACGAGATCGCGGCCGACCTCGCGCTGGAACACCCCATGCACCGGCTCTTGCAAGGCGATGTCGGCGCGGGCAAGGCCCAGCCTCTGGACGCGGAGGTCCTGACACCGCGCGGGTTCCGGAGAATGGGGGACATCTCCAGGGGAGACGAGGTGATCACGCCCGGGGGCGAGGTCACGGTCGTCACGGGTGTCTTTCCCCAAGGGGAGCGTGATGTGTACCGGCTCGTGTTCTCCGACGGCACTTCGGTGGAATGCGACGACGAACATCTCTGGGCGGTCGAGGGCGATGGTGATTCGCGGGTGGTGGCGACCCGTGAGCTGCGCTGTGACCTTCTGGCAAAGGGCGAGTGGTATGTGCCTCGTATCGAGGCACCGGAGTTGGATTCTTTGCAGGACCGCCCTGACGATCCCTATGAGCTGGGAGTTCGGCTCGGCGAGGCGGGGCGGGAGGGTGTGCCCCCGGGTTATCTGGTGGCTCCGGTGAAGGAGCGCCGCGCGCTTCTGCGTGGGCTGCTGGACGCGGGTTCCACGGCGGGCGGTTTCGTCTCCGCGTCCGAGCAGTTGGCGGAGGACGTGGCGTGGTTGGCGCGGTCGCTCGGCGGTTTCGCGCGATGCCGTCCCGCGTCGAAGGCGGGATATTGGACGACCGCCGTCGCGTTGGAAAAGGCCGAGCGGAAACGCATCGAGGCCATCGAATATGTGGGGCGCGAACACGTCCAGTGCATATCGGTCGCCCACCCCGGCCGCCTCTACGTGACCGACGGCTGGACGCCCACCCACAACACCGTGGTCGCGTTGCGGGCGATGTTGCAGGTCGTGGACGGCGGCGGCCAGGCCGCGCTGCTGGCGCCCACCGAGGTCCTCGCGCAGCAGCACTACCGGTCGATCACGGCGATGCTCGGCGACCTCGGGCAGGCGGGGCAGATCGGCGGCGCCGAGCACGCGACGCGGGTCGCGCTGCTGACCGGGTCCCAGGGGGCGAAGACGCGCAAGGCCGCCCTGCTGGACGCGGCGTCCGGCGGCGCGGGGATCGTCGTCGGGACGCACGCGCTGCTCCAGGAGAGCGTCCAGTTCGCCGACCTCGGCCTCGTCGTCGTGGACGAGCAGCACCGGTTCGGCGTCGAGCAGCGGGACGCGCTGCGCGAGAAGACCGGCGGCGGTCGCCCGCACGTCCTGGTCATGACGGCCACGCCGATCCCGCGGACGGTCGCGATGACGGTCTTCGGCGACCTGGAGACCTCCGTGCTGGGCCAGCTCCCGGCGGGACGGTCGGAGATCAAGACGCATGTGGTGCCGCCCGAGCGCCCGGCGTTCCTCGCCCGGACCTGGGAGCGCATCCGGGAGGAGGCCGCCCAGGGGCGGCAGATCTACATCGTCTGCCCGCGCATCGGGGAGCAGGAGGGCGACGAGGGCGACGGCCAGCCCGTCGAGCAGGAGCCGGACCGCCGCTCCCCGCTCGGGATCATGGAGCTGCTGCCGAGGCTGGAGGAGCTGCTCGCGGGGCTGCGCATCGGCGTCCTGCACGGCAAGCTGCACCCCGACGAGAAGGACGCGGTCATGCGCCGCTTCACCGACGGCGACCTCGACGTCCTGCTCGCTACCACGGTCATCGAGGTCGGCGTGGACGTGCCGAACGCCACGGTCATGGTGATCATGGACGCGGACCGGTTCGGCGTCTCCCAGCTCCACCAGCTGCGCGGCCGGGTCGGCCGCGGCTCGCTGCACGGACTGTGCCTGCTGGTGACCGACGCCGAGCCGGGCAGCAAGGCCAGGGAGCGCCTGGACGCGGTGGCCTCCACGACCGACGGGTTCCGGCTGTCGCGGCTCGACCTGGAGCAGCGCCGCGAGGGCGACGTGCTCGGCGCGGCGCAGGCGGGGCGCGCGTCCAGCCTGCGGCTGCTCACGCTCCAGAAGGACGAGGACGTCATCCGCGACGCCCGCGAGGAGGCGACCGCGCTGGTCGAGGCCGACCCCGAGCTGAAGGAACACCCGGGTCTCGCCGCCGTCCTGGACACGCTGCTCGACGAGGACCGCGCCGGCTTCCTGGAGAAGGGCTGACCCGGCACGAGATGATGGCGCGATCGAAAGCTTCCGATATTTCCGATTGATTAAGTTGACTTATGTCGCGACCAGGGTGAGGATTGGTCCCGTGAAGCCGAGTGAGGCCCTGACGCACCGCCGCCACGTCGATCTCCGGCGCCAGGCGAGCGCCCTGTGTTCCCGTCGCTGATCCCGACCTTCCCTCAGGATCCGACGGCGCACAGGAGGCCGCACATGACGATCACGCAGGGGCCCGGGCCCACCGCCCGCGTCCTCGAACTCCACCGCATCAAGAGTCCCGCACTGAACGACGTGGAGCTGTACCTCCGCGACTCCGAGCCCCAGGTGCGCGCCGCCGCGCTCAAGGTCCTCACCGGCGAGGCGCGCAGGGGCGCCGCCCCGTACGGCACCGGCGACACGCTCGCCTGGGCCCTCGCCGACGAGCACGAGGACGTCCGCCGCGTCGCCGCCGACGCGCTGCGCGGGCTGCCGGAGCTGTTCCTCGGCGACGACGGCGTCGCCGCGCTCCAGCTGGCCGCCGCGCGCGGCCGGGACGCGTTCGTCCGCGAGACGGCCGCCGACCTGCTGGAGATCCTCGTCCGGGGCGCCGCCGAGCTGTACGCGCAGGGCCTCCAGGAGGACGAGGCGCAGATCAGGATCCAGGCCGTGCTCGGCCTCGTCGCGCTGCGCGCGGTGACCGAGGTCGCGGCCGCCGCCGACGACCCGTCCCGGGAGGTGCGGGTCGCGGTCGCCGAGGGGCTGGCGCGACTGCCCCGCCCGGCGAGCCTCGACGCGCTGGTGACCCTGCTCACCGACCACGACCCCGTCGTCCGGATGGCCGCCCTCGACACCGCCGCCGAGCTGAAGGTGCCCTCCCAGCTCGTGGGACGGGTGATCAACTCGACCACGCACCCGGGCTGGCAGGTCCGCCGCCGCGCCGTGCTGGCGCTCGGCGCGGCGGAGCCCGAGGTGGCCGTCGAGCCGCTCGTCCGGGCCCTGCGCGACCGGACGGTGGACGTGCGGCGCGCCGCCGTCCAGGCCCTGGAGCAGTGGGCCGGTGACCATCCCGAGGTCGTCACCGCGCTCACCGAGGCGCTGACCGACCCGGACCCGGGTGTGCGCACCCAGGTCCGCTGGGCGCTCGCCTGACCGACCTTTCCTCTGGTACCTCGCTGGTTCGGGTACCGCGCTGGGTGCGGGTCGCCGGTGGTTTGGGCTGGGGCATCGGCGGCCCGCGGCGCGGTTTCGGCCAGAGGCAGCAATTTCGGCCAAAATGGTAATAGGGGATAAGAACTCGGAAAAGTCCACATAACTCGGCAACGGAGAACACTCGGTCGATCACGGACGTCTAACGAGTACCGGGCGGTGACCGCCCGGGTGCTCGCGCGGGTATGGGTCCCGTGGCGGGTCCGCACGCGACGGAGGTGTGCCCGATGACGGCCGTTGGCCCCCTGCTGCCGACCGACCCGGCGCGGCTCGGCCGGTACGAGCTGGTCGGACGGCTCGGCGAGGGCGGCCAGAGCGTCGTGTACCTCGGCCGCCGCGACGACGGCGGGCAGGCGGCGGTCAAGCTGCTGCGCGCCCAGTTCAGCCGGAACCCCGAGTGGCGGGCCCGGTTCGAGCGCGAGATGAAGGTCATCGGACGCGTCGCCGGGTTCTGCACCGCGCAGGTCGTCGACGCCGACTTCTCCGGCGACACCCCCTACGTCGTCAGTGAGTACGTCCCCGGGCCGTCCCTCACCGGCCTGGTCGGCGAGCGGGGCCCGCGCACCGGCACCGACCTCGACCGGCTGGCGATCGGCACGATCACCGCGTTGGCCGCGATCCACCGCGCCGGGATCCTGCACCGCGACTTCAAGCCGTCCAACGTGCTGATGGGCCCGGACGGCCCGCGCGTCATCGACTTCGGCATCGCGCGGGTGCTCGGCCCGGCCGCGACGCGGGGCAGCGGCGTGGTCGGCACCCCGTCCTACATGGCGCCCGAGCAGGTCACCGACGGCGAGCTCGGCACCGGCGTCGACCTGTTCGCCTGGGGCGCGACGCTGCTGTTCGCCGCGACCGGGCGGCACCCGTTCGGCAACGACACGATCTCCGCGGTCTTCCACCGCGTGCTGCACTACGAGCCCGACATGTCCGCGCTGCCGGAGTCGCTGCGCGGCGTGGTCGCGGCGTCCCTGGAGAAGGACCCGGCGCGCCGTCCGCAGGCGCAGCAGGTGCTCCTGGACCTGCTCGGACGCCAGGCGCCGTTCGCTCCCGAGGACGAGGGGGCGCTGAGCACCGGCGCGCACCTCGCCGCCCCCGCGTTCGCGGGCCCCGTGGGCGCGTCCGCCGATCCGCGCACGCCGCAGACCGCGCCCACCGTCGGGCCGATGAGCGGCGGGGCGCAGGCAGGGGAGGTGACCGTCCAGCCGGGACCGCGCCGGTTGCGATGGCGGATCGCCGCGATCGCGGTGCCGCTGCTGCTACTGGCCGGGGCGGGGACGGCCTGGGGGTTGATGGCGGGCGGCTCGTCCGGCGAGCCGCGCCCGCCGCGGGAGCGCCCGGTGGCCCCGCCCGCCTCGGCCGCCGCAGCCGTCGCGCCCGCCACCACCGCGATCAGGACGGTGCTCAGCTTCGACCACGCCGCGATCGAGCGGAACGTCGCGGCGGCGCACCGGCTGTCGACGCCCCGGTTCGGCGCCGACTACGACCGGCAGCTCGCCACCCGCGACTACCTGGACCAGCTCCGCGCCAAGCAGGGCTCGGTCGCCGCGACCGTCGTGGACTCGGCGGTCGTGGCCGCCGGGGGCGACCGCGTCACCGTCCTGTCGTATGTGCGGCGTACCGTCCAGGCACGGGACGCGCAGCCCGGCGAGCTCCAGAACCCGATGCGCGCGACGATGGTCCGGCAGGGCGGCGGCTGGCTCCTCGACTCGCTCTACACGCTGAAGGCGGGCTCGGCGCGGGCCGACACGGCGGGCACCGCGTGGCCGGACGGCCCGGCGCGCGGCGCGCTGGACGCCGTGGCGCGCGACCCGTCGCTCGCGCCGGTGACGCCGGTGGAGGAGGGGCTGCGCGCCGGACCGTCCCCCGACCAGGCCGTCGTGCTGGTCACCGTCGGCGAGTGCGCGCGGGGCACCTGCGACGACAAGGCGAGGGTGAGCTTCCGCCGCCTCATCCTGCGGCGCGACGGCTCCGCCTGGAAGGTCGTGGCCGCGCAGCTGCTGTGAGCTCGCGGCGGCCGTGAGAAGGGAGATGGGGCGCCCCCGCCTCGGGGACGCCCCATCTGCGAACGTGCGGCGCCGGTCAGGGCTCGCGGACCTGCCGCCTGCGGGTCGCGGCGACCGCCGCGCCGCCGGCGAGCACGGCCGCGAGGCCGAGCGCGGCGAGCGGGAGCGCGTCGGTGCCGGTGAACGGCAGGCCGCCGGGCCGGGCGATCGTCCCGGCGGCGGCCGGCGCGGTGCCCACCCCCGGTGCCGGCAGCTCCGGCAGCAGCGGCGAGGAGGGCGGCAGCGCCGGCGGCTCAGGGGACGGCCCGGGCGGCGTCGGCCCCGGAGGAGTCGGGCCCGGCGGCGTCGGCGGGGTCGGCGGCGTCGGAGGCGTCGGGGGAGTGGGCGGCGTCGGGGCCTGCGCGCAGCCCGACCCGACGCACGCGCCGACCGCGAGGTTCACCGCCAGCGGCGCACCGCCCGCGGGTTGCACGCGGACGCCCGCCCCGACGTTGGCCGAGAGCAGCGGCCTGTCCGCCGCCAGCGTCCGCGCCCCGCCGCTCCCGGACGGGACGGAGAGCGCAGCGTCCGCGTGGAGCCGCACCCCGAGGCCACCGCCCGGGGTGTCGAGGCCCGCGCCGACGTCGAGGCCCAGGCCGGTGGTCCCGGTCCGCTGGTCGGGACCCAGCCGCAGGCCGAGGCGGAGGCCGAGCAGGGGAGCGGGCTCGGCGGCCTTCGGTCTCGCGGCCGCCCGCTTGACGGGCGTCACCTTCTTCGACGCCTTCTTCGGCGCGGTCGCCTTCGCCTTCGCGTTGGTGATGCGCACGGACGTCGTCTGAGCGGGCTTGGCGGGCTTCGCCTTGGCGGGGCTCTTGGGCGCGAGCAGCGAGTGGACGGCCGGCAGCGGCCGGTCGGCGGCGCGCTCGGCATCCGGCCGGGACGTCTCGGCGTGTGAGACGCCGCTCATCGCGGCGATGCCGAGAACCGTCGCGCCGGCCGTCACCGCCAGTCTCCTGCCTTGGGGCACGAGGGGCTCCTGAGGGTATTGGTTGCACAACCTGCGAGCACGTTGACACGACTGGTAGTCGAGGTAAACAGCGATGGCAGCATTTGGGCTGGGTTCACGACATGGGCCGACCTGATTTGTCGATGTTTCTCCGGAGTGCCTGGTTGTATGGGGCCGTGGCTGAACGATCATGGTGCCGCCGCGCCGGTGCCGCCGGGGATACTTGAGGCATGACGAGGGTCATCGCGGGCAGCGCGGGCGGGCGGCGGCTGGCCGTCCCGGCGGGCCGGGACACGAGACCGACCAGCGACCGCGCGCGGGAGGGGCTGTTCTCCACCGTCCTCGCCCTGCTGGGCCCGCTGGACGGGCTGCGCGTCGCCGACCTCTACGCCGGGTCGGGCGCCGTCGGGCTTGAGGCGCTGTCGCGCGGGGCGGCGCACGCCCTACTGGTCGAGTCGCATCCGCGTGCGCTGAAGGTCGTCCGGCAGAACGCCGGGGCGCTCGGGCTGCCCGGCGCGGTGCCGTGCGGCGACAAGGTGGAGCGCCTCGTCCGCCGCCCGCCGGACCGTCCCTACGACCTGGTCTTCGCCGACCCGCCGTACGCGCTGCCGGACGCGGAGGTCACCCTCCTGCTGGAGAACCTGCGCGACCACGGCTGGACGACCCCGGACGCGCTCGTCGCCGTCGAGCGCGCCGCCCGGGGCCCCGCGCTGCGGTGGCCCGACGGCTACACCCCCGAACGCGACCGGCGCTACGGGGAGGCCGTCTTCTGGTACGGGCGCGCGACGGGTCACCGCGCCGCGGGCGGGTAGGAGTCGCGCATGAGGCCGGGCGTCGACCGCGCCGTGGGGCGCACCTGGATCATCTCGATCCTCATGATCATCGCGTTGCTGGCCAACATCACCTACGTGCAGGGCTTCCAGGCCCAGGACCTGCGGGACGACTCGCTCAACGCGCGCCAGTTCGAGGACCGCAACAAGATCGAGCGCGGCCCGATCGTCGCCGACGGCCAGCGCCTCGCCTGGTCGGAGACCGTCGAGGGCGACGACAAGAAGTACCAGCGGCGCTACAAGCAGAGCGAGGTGTTCGCGCCGATCACCGGGTACTTCTCGCCGTTCTCCCAGACCGGCCTGGAGAACGCCGCGAACCACGTCCTGGACGGCACCGACGACCGCCTCGCCACCACCAGCTTCGTCGACAAGCTGCTCGGCAAGCACGTGCCCGGCGGCACGGTGGAGGCCACGGTCGACGTGAAGGCCCAGCAGGCCGCCTACGCGGCGCTCCAGGACTCGGGCGCCCGCCGCGCCGCAGCCGTCGCGCTGGACGCCAAGACCGGCGCGATCCTCGTGATGGCCTCCACCCCCTCCTACGACGCCAACGACGTCTCCGTCCTGGACGGGAAGCAGGCGGGGAGGGCCTTCGAGCGGCTCAACCGCCAGCCGCTCAAGCCGCTGCTGAACAAGGCGACGAGCGAGCTGTTCCCGCCCGGGTCCACGTTCAAGACCGTGGTCGCCGCGTCCGCGCTGGCGAACGGCGTGGACGCCGGGACGCGGGTGCGGGCCGGGCGCTCCTACCGCCCGCCGGGCGCCGGGCAGGCGATCAACAACGACGCCGGCGACATCGGCGGCGACTGCGACCTGTCCGCGATCCCGCTGATCGACGCCTACGCCCAGTCGTGCAACACCACGTTCGCCTACATGGGCGCGCAGGAGCCGGGCAACGACGCCGTCCACGAGCGCGCCGCCGCCTTCGGCTTTGGCAAGGGCGTCGAGATCGAGCCGGGGATGCGGAGCGCCGCCAGCTCGTTCCCGAAGACCGACCAGCCCTCCCTCAGCGCGCTCGGCTCGATCGGGCAGGGCAGCACGGTCGCGACCCCGCTCCAGATGGCCATGGTCGCCGCCGGCGTCGCCAACGGCGGGAAGGTCATGCGGCCCTACCTGATCGACAAGGAGAAGGCGGCCGACGGGCAGGAGATCGGCCGCGCCGCCCCGAAGAAGCTGACCACCGCGCTGACCTCCGACCAGGCCGCTCAGGCCCAGGAGATGATGAAGGCGGTCGTGCGGAAGGGCACCGGCAAGAAGCTGGGCGGCTCGTCCGTCACCGGCGGCAAGACCGGTACCGCCGACGTCGAGGGCGCCCCCTACAACGACCGCTGGTTCATCGGCTTCGGCCCGCGCCCGGACGCCAGGTACGCGGTCGCGGTGATGACCGAGGCGGACGGCTACGGCATCGAGTCCGGCCCGATCGCCGCCAAGATCCTCGACGCGCTGGGAGACTGAGCCCGGCGGGGCGCTCCGGCGCCGGACCCCGGCGCAGGGCCCGGCGTAGGGTCGGGTGTGGGGCGCACCCGACCGGTTTGGTACGTTCGCGCCGCAGGTCAGAAACCGGGACCGAAGGGGTTCACCTAGTGCGCCGTGTCGTCTGTCCGGGATCGTTCGACCCCGTCACCAATGGGCACCTCGACATCATCAGCCGGGCCTCCCGCCTCTACGACGAGGTGGTCGTCGCCGTGCTGATCAACAAGAGCAAGAAGAGCCTGTTCACGGTCGAGGAGCGGGCCGACATGATCGCGCAGGTGACCGCGGAGTACGGCAACGTCAAGGTGGACACCTTCTACGGCCTCACCGTGGACTACTGCCGCGAGCAGGACATCCCCGTGATCGTCCGGGGGCTGCGGGCCGTCAGCGACTACGAGTACGAGCTCCAGATGGCGCAGATGAACCACCGGATCGCCGGGGTCGAGACGCTGTTCATGGCGACCAACCCCGAGTACGCGTTCCTGTCGTCGAGCCTGATGAAGGAGGTCGTCCGGTTCGGCGGCGACATCTCCGGGCTGGTCCCCGACCTCGTCCACGACCGGCTGGTGGCCCGCCTGCGCGACCCGGCCTGACCCCCGCACCCCGGAACGCGACTGGTCAGTGGGGCGCGAGTTGGGCCAACGGCCCGTGTTCGGTACTCTGGGATATCGGCCATCCCGGCGGCCGCCGTCCGCCGTGCCTCACGAAAGCAGGATTCCGCTGTCTCGCCTCGATCCCAAGGCCCCGCTCGTGCTCGACACCCGAGCTCTCAGCAGGCAACCCGGGTCGTCGAAGGACAAGAGCCTGTCCGTGCCGGCACCGGAGGACTTCGGCGTCGAGATGGTGGGCGTCCCCGAGGGCGCCGCGATCGAACTGGACCTGCGGTTCGAAGCGGTGCTGGAGGGGGTGCTGGTCACCGGCACGGCGACGGTCCCCCTGGAGGGGGAGTGCGCCCGCTGCCTCGACCCGATCGCCTCGACGTTCGAGGCGCGCTTCCAGGAGCTCTTCGTCTATCCTGACACCCGCTCCGGCGGGCACGCCGACGACGACGAGCTCCACCTCGAGGACGATCTGATCGACCTCGAACCGGTGCTCCGGGACGCGGTTCTGCTCACGCTGCCGCTGTCGCCACTGTGCCGGGACGACTGTCCCGGCCTGTGCCCCGACTGCGGCGTCCGGCTCGCGGACGCCGGACCGGATCACCACCACGACACCGCCGACCCCCGGTGGGCGGCGTTGCAGGGCCTGGCCGGCGGCGTGGCGCCGGCGCCCCCGGAAGGGGGACGCGGCGACGCCGGGTCCCGCGGTTCAACCGACCGACGAGAAGGAAAGCAGGAGGGCTGACGTGGCCGTCCCGAAGCGCAAGAAGTCGCGCAGCAACACGCGGCACCGTCGTTCCCAGTGGAAGGCCACCGCGCCGACCCTGGTCGACTGCCCGACGTGCCGCGACAAGAAGCTGCCGCACACCGCGTGCGCGTCGTGCGGCACCTACGACCGGCGGCAGGTCATCGCTCCGTCGGCCTGAGCTTTTCGCATCCCGGGGGCGGATCCGCGTGAACGCGCGGCCCGCCCCTTGAGGTGCGCGGGCACCCGACCACCCGGCGCGTGACGTCGGCGTGGTGACCGGCGCGGCGACCTGCGCCCGGAGCCGTGGTGCACGCCGGGATCAACCGACCGGCGCGCACCTCGTCTTCGCGGAGCCGGCGTCCCGGGGAACAACCCCGGACGTCGCGGCCCGAGCCCGGTGGTCCCCGTGACGGGGCCGCCGGTCTCCGGCCCGTTCCCGTGCCCGTCCGTCCTCGCCGCAGCGGCCGAACCGGCCGCACGCGCCACAACGGCGACCGCGCCCGAGCGCGGCGCCACGGCCTGCGAGGAGGGCCTGTGAGCGGCAAGAAGAGCGACCCCACACCGGACCGCGCGGAACTGAGCCGCGCGCTCGGTGTCGAGGTCACCGGCGACCTACTCGAACGCGCGCTGACGCACCGTTCGTACGCCTACGAGAACGGCGGCCTGCCGACCAACGAGCGCCTGGAGTTCCTCGGCGACTCGGTGCTCGGGCTCGTCGTCACCGACACCCTGTTCCGGGGGCATCCCGACCTGCCTGAGGGGCAGCTCGCCAAGCTGCGCGCCGCCGTGGTGAACATGCGCGCGCTCGCGGGCGTCGCCCGCGCGCTCGGCGTCGGCGCGCACATCCGGCTCGGCCGGGGCGAGGAGGGCACCGGCGGCCGGGACAAGGCCTCGATCCTCGCCGACACGCTGGAGGCGCTGATCGGCGCGGTCTACCTCGACCGCGGCCTGGACGAGGCGTCCGCGCTGGTGCACCGGCTGTTCGACGCGCTGATCGACCGGTCGGCGGGGCTCGGCGCCGGACTGGACTGGAAGACCTCGCTCCAGGAGCTGACGGCCGTCGAGGAGCTCGGCGTCCCCGAGTACCACGTCGCCGAGAGCGGGCCCGACCACCAGAAGACGTTCCGCGCGTCCGTCCGGGTCGGCGGGACGACCTACGGGGCGGGCGAGGGCCGCAGCAAGAAGGAGGCCGAGCAGCACGCCGCCGAGGCCGCCTGGAACGCGATCCGCGAGATCGTCGTCCAGCGGGACCCGGAGGCGCGGCAGCAGCAGCCCGCCCAGTCCGCCCAGTCCGCTCAGGCCGCCACGCCGCCGGCCGCGGCGTCCGCCGCTCCGGCGGGGGATGCGCCGTCCGGGAACTCGCGTTCCGCCGGGCTCGCCGGTGCCTGAGCTTCCCGAGGTCGAGGTCGTCCGGCGCGGGCTGGAGCGCTGGACGACCGGGCGGACCGTCGCGTCCGCCGAGGTGCTGCACCCGAGGGCGGTGCGCCGGCACGCGGCGGGCCCGGCCGACTTCGCCGGACGCCTCGCCGGCCGCACGATGCTCACGCCGCGCCGCCGGGGCAAGTACATGTGGCTGCCCCTCCAGGACGCCTCGTCGCGGGAGGAGCCGGGCGAGGCGCTGCTGGCGCACCTCGGCATGAGCGGGCAGCTGCTCATCGGCGACCCGGAGCGCGCGCGGGAGAAGCACCTGCGGGTCCGAGTGGAGTTCACTGACGGCGGCCGCGACCTGCGGTTCGTCGACCAGCGGACGTTCGGGCACCTGATGGTCTGCGACCTCGTGCCGGACGCGTTCAAGGAGCGCGACGGCAATAGCGATGGCACGGGTGATGGCACGGTCCCCGCGCTCGTCCCGGAGCCGGTCGCGCACATCGCCGCCGACCCGCTGGAGGACGCCTTCGACCCGGAGGCGTTCTACCGCGCGCTGCGCCGCCGCCGCACCGGGATCAAGCGGGCGCTGCTCGACCAGTCGCTGATCAGCGGGGTCGGCAACATCTACGCCGACGAGGCGCTGTGGCGCGCGAGGCTGCACTGGGCGCGGCCGACCGAGACGCTGACCCGGGCGGAGGCCGCGCGCGTCCTGGAGGGCGCCAGGGAGGTTATGGGCGCCGCCCTGGCCGTCGGCGGCACCTCGTTCGACAGCCACTACGTCGACGTGAACGGCGACAGCGGCTACTTCGAGCGGTCGCTGGACGCCTACGGCCGCCGGGACGAGCCGTGCCGCCGCTGCGGCACCCCCATCCGCCGGGACGTGTTCATGAACCGCTCGTCCTACAGCTGCCCGACGTGCCAGCCCCGTCCCCGCCGGGCAAGGTACTAACGCGAGGGGACGCGGGGGACCGCAGCGGAACAGCAACCGGGGGAGCGATGGACGAGCGACACGACGACGCCGAGGACGTGCGGCTGACGGCCTGGGTGCGGGGCCGCGTGCAGGGCGTGGGGTTCCGCTGGTGGGTGCGGGCGCGGGCGCTCGAACTGGGCCTGGCCGGCAGCGCGACGAACCTGCGGGACGGGCGGGTGGAGGTCGTGGCCGAGGGTCCGAGGCAGGCGTGCCAGCGGCTCCTGGACCTGCTCACGGCCGACCTGAGCGTCGAGGTGGCCGCCGACGCGGCGCCCGTGGCCGCCGCGCAGGAGGATCATCCGGTCCGTCCGGGGCGGGTGAGCGGGGTGACCGAGCGCTGGGGTGCGGCCCGCGGCGGCCTCGCCGGATTCCAGGAACGGTGATCGGGTAGGGATTTCCGGTTTGTACCTGCTAAACTAGTGGAGACAGGTTGTTACCGGCCTGTGATGTGCGTCTTGACCAGGACCGCGGCCGGTGCGACTCTAGATGATACGCGCACCGGCTTCGGTTGCTTCTTGTGCGCGATCCCTGCTGGTTACTCAGCGTGGAGGACCCTTAGTCATGGCGAAGGCTCTACTCGGCCACGTCGGCGGTCCCGACCCCCGGATGGTCGCGGAGATGCGGCGTCTTCAACGGCGCGTACGTGACCTGGAGGCCGAACTCGTACGGCTCCAGGCGGAGAACGACGCGCTGGCGACGGCGACGGACGACGACGTGATGTCGCTTGCGGTGAAGGACCGTGAACCGGCGCTGACCTGATCGGCGCCTTCTCTCGAAAGTGGACAGGGACGCCCTGACAAGGCGTCCCTTCTGTTTGCCGTCGCCGCGGTCGCGCGGCGGCGGACCCTCTCGTCCTCGGACACACAACGTGACCCCGGAAATCCGGAGCCGCGCTCTTTGCCGCGGCTCGGTCGCGGCCCGTCGCCGTTCCCGGGCGGCGCGAACCTTCAGGCTCCGGTCAAACCTCGGTGTGATTTCGGCCTGTCCGATTCTGAGATCCTTGGGACAATTGTCGGTATTTGGGGCCTACCGGGGCCCGCGACCCTCCGTGCCCCGAATCCTGCCCTCGGCCGCGCGTCCTGTACCCGCTCTCCCCGGAGACCGAGGTATAACGGAACATTGCCCGTCGACCGGGGCGCCGTGAGGAGGGAGGACGCGCTTGTACCTGAAGAACCTGACGCTTCGCGGGTTCAAGTCCTTCGCGTCCTCCACCACGCTCCGGTTCGAGCCGGGCATCACCGCCGTCGTCGGGCCCAACGGGTCGGGCAAGTCCAACGTGGTCGACGCGCTGGCGTGGGTGATGGGGGAGCAGGGCGCGAAGTCGCTGCGCGGCGGCAAGATGGAGGACGTCATCTTCGCCGGCACCGCCAGCCGGGCGCCGCTCGGCCGCGCCGAGGTCGTGCTGACGATCGACAACTCCGACGGCGCGCTGCCCATCGACTACTCCGAGGTCACGATCAGCCGGTTGATGTTCCGGTCCGGGTCGAGCGAGTACGCGATCAACGGCGACTCCTGCCGGCTGCTGGACATCCAGGAGCTCCTGTCGGACTCGGGCATCGGCCGCGAGATGCACGTCATCATCGGGCAGGGGCAGCTCGACCGCGTCCTGCACTCGGGGCCCGAGGGGCGCCGCGCGGTGATCGAGGAGGCCGCGGGCGTCCTCAAGCACCGCAAGCGCAAGGAGAAGGCGCTCCGCAAGCTGGACGCGATGCAGGGCAACCTGACCCGCGTCCAGGACCTCACCGGTGAGCTGCGCCGCCAGCTCAAGCCGCTCGGCAAGCAGGCCGAGATCGCCCGCCGCGCCGCCGTCATCCAGGCCGACCTGCGCGACGCCCGGTTGCGGCTGCTCGCCGACGACCTCGTCACGCTACGGACCCGGCTGGAGCAGGAGGCCGCCGACGAGGCGGCCGTCCGCACGCGGCGCACCGAGACCGAGCGGGCGCTCGGCGAGGCGCAGCGGCGCGAGGCGGTGCTGGAGGCCGAGGAGGCCGAGGAGGCGCCGAAGCTCGCGCGCGTCCAGGACACCTGGTTCCAGCTCTCGGCGCTGAAGGAGCGGCTGCGCGGCGTCGCCGACCTCGCCGCCGAGCGGCACCGCAACGCCGCCGAGGCGCGCGAGGACGACCGGCGCGGCCGCGACCCCGAGGACATGGAGCGCGAGGCCGCCGAGATCCGCGAGCAGGAGGAGATGCTCCGCGCCGCCCTGGAGGAGGCGCAGGACGGGCTGTCGCGGGCCGTCGAGGAGCGGTCGGGCGCCGAGGACGCGTTCGCGGGGGAGGAGCGCAGGCTCCAGGCCGCCGCGCGCGCCGCCGCCGACCGCCGCGAGGAGCTGGCCCGGCTGCGCGGCCGGGTCGAGGCGCTGCGCAGCAAGGCGCAGGCGGGCCGCTCGGAGATCGGGCGGCTCGCCGACGCGCGCGAGGAGGCCGGGCAGCGCGCCGAGGCCGCGCGGAGCGAGTTCGAGGCGTTCGAGGCCGAGGTCGTCGAGGACCCGGCGCTCGCCGCCGAGCACGAGCGGGCGCAGGAGGCGCTGGCCGCCGCCAAGGACGCCGCCGAGGAGGCCCGCGCCGCCGTCGACGGCCCGCGCGGCGCCCTGAAGGACGCGCGGTCGGCGGTCGGCGCGGCGCGCTCGGCCGACCAGGGCGCGCAGAAGAAGGTCACCGCGCTCCAGGCGCGGATCGAGGCGCTGAACCTGACGCTGGCGAGCGCCGCCGACGGCGGCGAGGCGCTGCTCGCGGCGGGCGCCGACGGGTCGCTCGACGGGGTGCTCGGCACGGTCGCGTCGCTGCTGAGCATCCGGCCGGGATACGAGACGGCGGTCGCCGCCGCGCTCGGCGACGCCGCCGAGGCCATCGCGGTCGGCTCGCTGGACACCGCCGAGGCCGCGCTGGCGCTGCTGCGCGCCCGCGAGGCCGGACGCGCCGGGCTGGTCGTCGGAGGCGGACCCGCGCACGACGCGGCCCGCGTCCCGGGGGTCGACTACGCGGCCGACGCGGTGGGCGTCCCGGAGGCCGTCCGCCCCGCACTCGCGTATCTGCTGCGCGACGTCGCCGTGGTCGATGACGTCCCGGCGGCCGTGGCGCTCGTCCGGCGCGAGCCGTCGCTGCGGGCCGTCACGCGCGACGGGGAGCTGGTCGGCGCGCACTGGGCGCGGGGCGGCGACGCGGGCGGCGGGCAGAGCCTGCTGCGGATGCGCGCCACCCTCGACGAGGCCACCGAGGACCTCGCCGCCGCCGAGACCGCCGCCGTCGCCGCCGCCGAGGGCCTCGCGGCCGCGATGGAGTCCGAGCAGGCGGCGCAGGCCGCGCTGGACGCCGCGCAGGCCGCCGCCAACCAGGCCCAGAACGGCGTGAACCAGGCCCAGGCCGACCTCGACCGCGTCCGCGCGCGGGTGCGGGAGTTCGACGCGCAGGCCGCGCAGGAGGCCAAGCGCGCCGCGCGGCTGGAGGCCGACGTCCGCGCGGCGCGGGGCGAGGCCGAGCGGCTGACCAAGGCGCTGGACGCGGCGAACGACTCCCTGGAGCAGGACGTCCGGGCCGCCGACGAGCTGGCGCTGCGGCTCGCCGAGTCCGAGGAGGCCGCCGAGGTCGCCGACGAGGTCGGCGAGGACACGCAGGCCCGCGACGAGCTGAACGCGCGCTGCCAGGAGCTGCGGGCGGCCGAGATGGAGGCGCGGCTCACCGTCCGCACGGCCGAGGAGCGCGTCCAGGCCATCGCCGGGCGCGCCGACGCCCTCGAACGCGGTGCCCGCCGCGAGCGCGAGGAACGTGCCCGCGCCGCGCAGCGCCGGGCCCGCCGCGAGCGGCAGGCGCGGGTCGCCGAGGCCGTGCTGAAGGGCGCGCGGACGGCGCTGGATCGCGTCGAGCTGTCGCTGGCCGCCGCCGTCCGGCGCCGGGAGGCCGCCGAGCAGGCCCGCGCCGCGCGCGAGGCCGAGCTGAAGGTCGTGCGCGGCCAGGTCCGCGAGCTGTCGGGCACGCTGGAGCGGCTGGTGAACGTCGTGCACGGCAACGAGGTCGCCCGCGCCGAGCAGCGGCTGCGCCTGGAGCAGCTCGAACAGCGCGCGCTGGAGGAGTTCGGCCTGGAGGTCGACTCGCTGGTCAACGAGTACGGGCCCGACCAGCCCGTCCCGCCCGACCCGGAGCAGGGGGAGGACGCGCAGCCGGTGCCCTACGAGCGGGCGGTCCAGGAGAAGCGCGCCAAGGTCGCCGAGCGGCAGCTCAACCAGCTCGGCAAGGTCAACCCGCTCGCGCTGGAGGAGTTCGCCGCGCTGGAGGAGCGGCACGCGTTCCTCACCTCGCAGCTGGAGGACCTGAAGAAGACCCAGCGGGAGCTGCTCGGCCTCGTCAAGGAGGTGGACGACCGGGTCCAGCAGGTGTTCGCCGCCGCCTACGACGACACCGCCCGCGAGTTCGAGCGGATCTTCGCGCGGCTGTTCCCCGGCGGGGAGGGCAGCCTGTCGCTGACCGAGCCCGGCGACATGCTCGCGACCGGCGTGGAGGTCGCCGCCCGCCCGCCCGGCAAGAAGGTCAAGCGGCTGTCGCTGCTGTCGGGCGGGGAGCGCTCGCTCGTGGCGATCGCCTTCCTCGTCGCGGTGTTCAAGGCGCGGCCGTCCCCCTTCTACGTGCTGGACGAGGTCGAGGCCGCGCTCGACGACACCAACACCCAGCGGCTGATCACCGTGTTCGAGGAGCTGCGCGAGTCGTCGCAGCTCATCGTCATCACCCACCAGAAGCGCACCATGGAGGGCGCCGACGCGCTCTACGGCGTCAGCATGCGCGGCGACGGCGTCACCCAGGTCGTCAGCCAGCGCCTCCGCGAGCACGAGCTCGCCTGAACACCGGCTCGCCTGAACGCCGCCGGGGTCAGTCCGCCGAGGCGGGCGCGGCGGCCGGCGTGAACAGGAAGCCGTCGCCGTCCGTCCGGCCGCAGGCGCTCTGGATCGCGTGCGCGCCGCCGGTGGCGCCGAGGTCGATGCCCACGCACATGCCGTTCGCGCGGGTCGCCTCCGGCACGAGCCGGTAGAGCTGCCCGGCCTTCGCCTGCCGCTTCGCCGGGTCGAGCCGGAACCGCTGGAGCCGGTCGTCGCCGCACGGCTTCATGTGCAGCGCGGCCCGCTCGTCGACGGTGTCGAGCGTGACGCAGCGCAGATGGCCCTGCGTCGTCCACGCCCTGAGCCGGAGGAGCGGCGCGCCGCCCGTGACCTCGGCGACCTCGATGCGCTGGTAGCGGTCGTCGGGGGCGCACCGGTCCCGCGCGAGCCGCGGCTCCAGATGGTCGTCGGGCAGGATCGACAGGCACTGGCCGTCGGGCGCGCCGCCGGTCACCGGCATGATCGTGTACCAGCCGGGACGCGGCGGCGGGATCCGGGACGTCGCGCTCGACGCCTCCCCGGACCGCTCGTGCCGCGACTCCCCGCCGAACGCGCCGAGCAGCGTCGACCCCACCAGCGCGATCGTGATGAACGCGGGCGCCGCGACCAGCAGCGACAGCGACCGCTTCGACCCGCCGCCGCGGCCCGGCCCGGCGCCGCGTCCGGACGTCTTGCGGTGCCGCGCCCCCTGCTCCGCCTTCGCGGGCGCCTCGCGGCGGCCGTGCCGTGCACCGGTGGGCTGGGTGTCGTCGGGCTGCGGCCTCCTGGGCGGCGCGGGCCTGCCGACGAGGCGCCGGTCTCCCTCGTCGATGGGCGGCCGCACATCGACGCCCCGCATCGGAATGGGGATGGTGGCGGGGTTCGCGCCCTGCGCGGGCGCGGGGCTGACGCGCGCATGCGCCCGAACCCACCGCTCACGGTCCTCCGGGACGAGACCGCATGCGGTCACGAACGCCAGCACGATCTCGCGGGACGGCAGGACGTCGCCCCCGAGCAGACCGGCCAGCCCGCCGGGGATCAGCACCCCGGCGGCCCAGACCCGTTCCTCGATCTCGGAAACGCGCAGGCCGGACCATTCCTGGAGGCGGCGCAGCAGGGCGACGAACTCCACTGGCCCGCCGGCGTTGTCCGGCTGGGGGGCCACCCTGGTAACCGGCACTGGTGTCCTTCCGCGGGCGGGGACGCGTGATTTCGTGGGCATCGTAGCGATCTCCTCGGCCGAAGTGGCTAATGTTCGCTATGCGGTCTCTTGGATTGATTCATTGGTCTTGACGTGATTCATGGCGCCCTGAACCCCGGCGCCGGTCTCGCGCCCGTCTCACGCTCGTCACACGTCCGTCCGATGGAGGGCCCTCCCGATGTCGCGCTCCGGCGACCCGTCCCCGCGGGCCCTGAGGCGTTCCGTCGAGACCCGCATCGGCACCACGTTCGTGCTCCTGATGCAGATGCGCGTGCTCATCGTCGGCGCGACCGTCCTCGCCGACGACAAGGTGCGGGGCGACCCGTGGGCGCTGTGCGTGCTGGCGGTGGCGGCGCTGCTGTCGGGCGTGGTGCTCGCGGGCTGGGAGCGGGTCGTGCTGCGGCTGTTCGAGCAGCCCGCGCTGCTGGCCTTCGACGTGCTCATCGGCTACGCGGTGCTGCGGGTCGGCGGGATCTTCGGCCCGTACTTCCTGCTCACGGTGGTCGCCGCCGGTCTCGCGGGGCTGCTGTACCGGTGGCAGGTCACCGCCCTGCTGTGCCTCCAGCAGACCGCCCTCTACTACACGGCGCTCTACCAGAGCCGGACGGACGAGACCGCCGCCGCGCTCCCGCTGCTCGTCGCGCTGCCCGCCTTCTACGTGAGCGGTGCGCTGGTCGGCACGGTGCTGCGGCGGCTGTTCGACGAGCACGCCGCCGCCGAGGAGGCCCGCTGGCGGATGGAGGCGCAGGCGATGGCCGCCGAGGAACGCTCCAGGCTGGCCAGGGAGATGCACGACTCGCTGACCGCGACGCTCGCCGGGATCGCGCTGTCGGCCACCGGCCTGCCCGCCTGGGTGCGCAGGTCGCCCGAGCGCGCCGAGACCGAGGCGCGGCGCATCGCCACCGCCGCGCAGGTCGCGACCCGCGAGGCGCGCTCGCTCATCGCCGAGCTGCGCGACGACGCCGTCCAGCGGCCGCTCGGCGAGGCGGTGGCCGAGCTCGCGACCGAGTGGGAGAGCGTCGCCGGTATCCCGGTGCGGGTGGAGGCCGAGCCGGGCGCCGACCTCCCGCTCCGGACGCGGCAAGAGCTGGTCACGATCGTGCGGGAGGCGCTGGAGAACGTCCGCCGGCACGCGCACGCGTCCCGCGTCGAGCTGACGGTGGCCTCCGTCCGGGACGGCGGCGCGGACGGCGCCGAGGACGGCCTGGAGGTGCGCGTTAGCGACGACGGCCGCGGCCTGCCGGTCCGGCCCGGCGGCGACGGCTGGCTGGACGCGCTCGCCCGTGACGGCCACTACGGCCTCGTCGGCATGCACGAGCGGGCCCGCCGCGCGGGCGGACGGCTGGAGGTGGTCTCGACGCCGGGCGCCGGGACCGTGATCATGGTGCGGATGCCGGCGGCGGGCGGCGGGCCCGAACCCGTGCGGGCCGCGTTGGGGAGGTAGTGATGGACGAGGGCTCGCCCGGGCGCTACCGCGTCCTGATCGTGGACGACAACGCCTTCATCAGGGCCGGGCTCACCTCCGCGCTGGAGGCGACCGACGACATCGAGGTCGTCGGCGAGGCCGGGGACGGGCAGCGGGCGCAGGAGCTGGCCTGGCAGCTGATGCCCGACGTCGTCCTGCTGGACGTGCGGATGCCGCGCACCGACGGGGTCAGCGCCGCCGCCGCGCTGAGCCGCGTCAGCCGCGTGATCATGCTGACGCAGGTGGAGGAGCCCGACGTGGTGCTGTCGGCCGTCCGCAACGGCGCGGTCGGCTACCTCGTGCACAACACGTTCACGGTGGACGAGCTCGCCGAGGCGATCCGGGACACGGTGCGGCACCGGGCCCACCCCCTCTCGCACGCGGCCAGCGCCGCGCTCATCGACGCCGCGCGGACGGACCGGGCCGCCGCGCCCGCCGCCGATCCGGCGGAGCGGCGCGCGCGGTTCGGCCTTTCGGCCCGCGAGGTCCAGGTCATGGACCTCATCGTGCGCGGTCATGCGAATCAGGACATCGCGGCCAAGCTATTTCTCACCGAGAAGACCGTCAAGAACTATATCAATCGCATTTACGCGAAGCTCGGGGCGCCGAACCGGGCGACGGCCATCGTCACCTGGCTCGGAATGCCTCCGCAGGGCTGATCCGCGCCTCCGCATTTGGGGCCCCGAGCGGCCCCGAGTAGGGCCCTAGGGCCCTACGGCCGCCTGTTCCCGCTCCGTAGCGTTCCGGTCGAAGGAACTGAGGCAAGGCCGGTCCTTTTTCCTCCGGGCCGCCGTGAATCTCCCTCTTCTGGAGGCCCCCATGCATTTTTTGAACCAGAACAGAATGGCGCTGCTCACCGGCGGGATAATGGCGGCCGCGGTGTCCGCGGCGGCGGCCCTCCAGGGCGGGACGGCCGACCCCGCGCGATCGGCGGTGCCCGCCGGGGCGCTGGAGCACGCGGCCCCGGCCGTCACGGTCGCGAAGCCGGACGCCCGGTCCCGCGAGGACGCCTGGGACGCCGCGAAGCACGGGGACTCAGCGCAGCACGGGGACGCCGCGACCGGCGGGCCGGCCACCGCCGCGCGGCGCTACGGGTGGGGGCGTCCCGTCGCGTCCGACGACTTCCGCCGGCTCGACCCGCGCGCCTGGGAGGTCTACGAGGGCAAGGGGAACGGCGGGCTCGGCAGGCGCGTGCGGAGCGCGGTGACCGTGCGGAACGGCACGCTGCGGATCACCGGGAAGAAGAACGGCGACACCGGCGGCGTCGCCTGGCTGCGGGGGGCGCAGAAGCGGGGGCGCTGGGAGGCGCGCGTCCGGATGAACCGCGCCTGCGCCTGCTACAACGCCAACCTGCTGCTCTGGCCGGTCGGCGGCGGCGGGGGCACCGACCCGCAGGGCGGCGGCGGCGAGATCGACTACATGGAGACCTACGGCGACAACGGCCTGCGCCAGGGCACCAACTTCTTTCTCCACTACGGGCCGGAGAAGCACGCCAGCCGCCTGGACGCGCGGGTCAAGACGGACCTGCGGAAATGGCACGCGTTCGCCGTCGAGTGGACGGCGACGTCCATGACCGCCTACATCGACGGCCGCCCGTGGTTCAGGACCGGGAACCGCAAGGCGCTGCCGCCCGGGAAGATGGGCCAGGCCATTCAGCTCGACTGGTTCCCGAGCCTGCGGAAACGGACCGCGCACGGAGTCGACAGGACCTCTCCCGCCACCCTTGAGGTCGACTGGATCCGCATGTATTCGCTCGGCAGGAAGTGAGCACCCCCATCGGAAGTGAGCACCCCCCTCGGATGAGAGCACCGCCCCCTCGGACCCTCCCCGAGGGGGCGGCCGCATCGGTCCCCGAGGCCCGGGGCCGTGGGCCCCCAGGCACGGCGTCCCGTCAGCGGAAGATCTGCCAGTTCTCCTCGTCGCGCCGCAGGGTGAACCTCGCCTGGAGCGTCTTCTCGGTCATGCTGCCGGCCGTCCAGTGCAGCGCGGAGAACGGGATGACGGCCTCCTCGCCCTTGAGCCGTCCGCCGGTCACGACGACGGTCCGCAGCGCCTGGCGCTCCTGCGGCCGCAGCACGTGCGGCATGTTCTTGACCCCGATCGCGCAGTCGCCGCCGATCGGTGGGCCCTTGAAGAACGGGCTGTCCGGCGCGACGTAGCGGCAGACGGCCTCGTCGCCCGCCGCCTGCCCGCGCAGGAACGCCTGCAACGCGGCCCGCGCCCCCTCGATGCCCTCGCCCGAGGCCGGGTCGGGCGCCGCCGCCGTGGGCGTGGCCTTCGGCGTGGGCGGGGGCGTGTACACCTTCTCGGCCTTGTCGGAGTCGTCACCGCCGCAGGCCGCCGCGAGCAGTGCCACCACCAGCAGTGTCACCGGGGGCGCGACGCGGATGGAGCGGACCAGAGATGGATGTGCCATGGCTAGCCTTCCTCAGGCGGGGTTTCCGCACGCGCTTCGAGACCCGACCAACGCCGCGTACACGATTCGACACGGCATGATCAGGCGGCCTTGCGAAGATTAACGTCCTTCGGGGTGGTTGACCAGGGCCGAAAAGGCGCCGGGCCGCGTCCGGACGGAGGACGTCGCGCACCCTATCGGAGTGGGCGCGGCGACCCGTCCGAACGGCATTCCGCCGGTAGGGTCCCCCATTCGCCCGGATGGGGTCCTAGGGCCCTACGGGAGCCAATTGCGGATCTGTAGCGTTCGGAACCGAGGGCGGACGGAAAACGCGTCCTTCCAGGGGAAACTCGCGAATGAGTAGACGGATCGCGGGACGGTTCGCCGTGCCGGCGCGCGCCGCTGGGGGGACGGGGATCACCGGCGCACGGGAACACCGGTCGTCCGGGCCGAGGGGACGGCGGGTCGCCACGCTTTCCGGGCACCCGCCGACGGCGCGGCCGGGCCCGGCCCGGTGCCTCCGGCCGGGGGCAGGCACCGGGCCGGCCCCCGGTCGGGGCGGCCCCGGTGGCCCTCTCGCGCCGGGGTTCCGGGGCCCGCGCACAAGGACCGTTCCGGTGCCCGTCCGCCGGGACCGTTCCGGCGTCGAAGCGGCGAAACAGCGGCCGGGAAATGTCGATTCCGGCATCCCGGCAACGTCGCAGGCCGCCCTGATTCGGATGCACTCAACGTGATTACTCGGCGACGGTCGCGGGCTTGTGCGTGATCATGCGATCCACTACGCATGTGCACCGTGGTTCTCAGGCTCTCCTTCCGTGCCGGCGACCCCGCCCGGCGCGCAGAACCACGTGAGAGGTGTGCTATGGATCCGCAACGACTGAAGCAGAACTTCGAGCAGGTCGGTGCCAACGGAATTGACGTCGCCGAATACTTCTACGCAGATCTGTTCGGCCGGGAACCGCAGCTCAGACCGTTGTTCCCGGCCGCGATGACAAAGCAGCACGAGAAACTGCTGAGCGCGCTGTCGCATATCGTGTCGATGGTCGACGACCCGCAGGGCCTCGTCCCGTTCCTTTCGGAGCTCGGGCGGCGGCACCGGGGCTTCGGCGTCCAGCATGAGCACTATCCGCAGGTCGGCGCGAGCCTGATCGCCACGCTGGCGTTCTTCAGCGGACCCGACTGGGACGAGGACCTGGAGCGCGACTGGCAGGCCGCCTACGGCGTGGTCGCCCAGGTCATGTCCGAG
Organism: Actinomadura terrae; assembly: GCF_022751215.1. Classification (GTDB taxonomy): domain Bacteria; phylum Actinomycetota; class Actinomycetes; order Streptosporangiales; family Streptosporangiaceae; genus Spirillospora; species Spirillospora terrae. The sequence goes on from NZ_JAICDG010000001.1 coordinate 1,037,215, forward strand.
GCCGCGACCGAGCCCGTCGCCTGAGCGCCCGTGGACCCCCAGCGCCTCAAGGCGAGCTTCGCCCGCGTCGCCGAGCAGGGCGACGCCGTCGCCCTGTTCTTCTACGCCGACCTGTTCGTCCGCAACCCGCACCTGCGCGACATGTTCCCCGTCGGCATGAGCGGCCAGCGCGACAAGCTGCTGCGCGCCCTCGGGCACATCGTCTCCCAGGTGGACGACCTGCCGAACCTGCTGCCGTTCGTGCAGCAGCTCGGCCGCGACCACCGCCGGTTCGGGATCGTCGCCGAGCACTACCCGCAGGTCGGCGCCAGCCTCGTCGCCACCCTCCGGCAGTTCTCCGGGGCGGACTGGAGCGAGGAGCTGGCAGCGGACTGGACCGCCGCCTACGGCCTGATCGCCAAGGTCATGCTGGAGGCCGCCGACGAGGACGCGCTGAACAGCCCCGCCTGGTGGAACGGGCTGGTCGTCGGCGTCGAGCGGCGGCGCTTCGACATCGCCGTCCTGCGCGTCCAGCCGGACCGGCCGCTGCCCTACGTGCCCGGCCAGTCGGTCGCCGTGGAGGTCCCCGCGCGGCTGCGGCACTGGCGCTACTACTCGATGGCGAACGCGCCGCGCCCCGACAACACCGTGGACTTCCACGTCCGGCTGGTGGACGGCGGGCCGGTCAGCACCGTCCTGGTCCGCTCCGTCCAGACCGGCGACCGGATCCGGATGGGCGCCCCCATCGGCACCCTCACGCTGGACGAGTCGTCCCCGCGGGACGTCCTGCTCATCGCGGGCAGCACCGGGCTGGCACCGCTCAAGGCGATCCTCGAACAGCTCGCGCGGCGCCCCGTCCCGCCGCGCGTGCACCTGTTCTTCGGCGCCCGCGACCGCGACGGCCTCTACGACCTGGAGGACCTGACCAAGCTCGCCAACGAGCATCCCTGGCTCACGGTCGTGCCCGCGGTGTCGGACGAGTCCGCCGGGCACGGCTTCTCCGCGCTGCTCCAGTCCGGGGACGGCGACGTGGAGTACGGGAACCTCCCCGACGTCGTGGCCCGGCGCGGCCCCTGGGACGCCCACGACGCCTACGTGTGCGGCTCGCCCGAGATGGTGGGGCGGACCGTCGAGCGCCTCACGCGGCTCGGCGTCGACCGCGCGCGCGTCCGGCTGGAAACCTACGCAGACGCCCAGAGGTGAGCACGATGAACTCCCCGAACCTTCCCGTCGTGCCCGACGGCTCCCGGCTGACGCCGGGCGAGCTCCAGGCGGTGGTGTTCGCGCGGGCCGCCCTCGGCCGCCGCGGCTACGACGAGGACGAGGTCCGCGCCTTCCTGCAATACGTGGAGCGGGAACTCGTCCAGATCCTCAACGACAAGTCCTCGCTCGCGGACGAGGTGGACCGGTTGCGCGCCCAGCTCGCCAAGGGCGGGCCCGGGGTGATGGCGCCCGAGGACGCGCACTTCCAGGCCGTCCGCATCCTGTCGCAGGCGCAGCAGACCGCCGACCTCTACGTCGCCGACGCCGAGCGCTACACCCGCGAGCTGGCGCACGAGGCCCGGCTGCATCGCGAGGCGATCCTGTCCGACGCCAAGGGGCGCGCCGAGCACCTCCTGGAGGACGCCCACCGCCGGGCCGCCGAGGTCGCCGCCGCGGCGGTCCGCTCGAACCCGCCCGCCCCCGTCCCGTCCGACGCGCCCGGCACCCCCGTCCTCGCGGGCGCGGGCGCCCCCGCGCCGTCCCGGCTCCCGGACGAGGAACGCCGCCGCATGGAACAGGAGATCGCCTACCTGCGCACCTACAGCGACGTCTACCGCACCCACCTCCGCTCCTACCTGGAGGCCCTCCTGCGGAACGTGGACGAATGGGAGAGCTCCGAACGCTCGTCCATCCCCCACCCCCCGCCCCATTCCTGAACCGCAACGTCCCTGGGAGGGGGCGGGTACGGGCGCGCCGTTGCCTCGCGGGACGAGGACCCGGGGCGTCGCGATAGTGTCGCGATCGCGTGCGACGCCGGTGATCGCCGCAGCGCCCGCCACAGGAGGGCGCTCAACCGCCCGGCGCCGAGGGCGCTGCGAGTAGACAGGGGGCGCTATGGAGTACTTGATCGTCATCGCGGGGCTGGTCGCCGTCGCCCTGGTCGTCGGCGGCGCCGTGTTCCTGCGGCCGGGCCGCCGGGCGCAGCGGCCGCCGGTCGAGCCGGGGCCCACGCGCGGCGGCGGCGGGGGTGCGACCGCCGTCGACGAGGCGGAGGCCACCGCGCCGACCATCGAACGCGCGCCGCCCACCGAGGCCGCGCCGCCGGCCGTCGAGATCGAGCAGCCGCCGCCGGGCGCCGGACGCCTCGTCCGGCTGCGGGCGCGGCTCGCCCGCTCGCAGAACGCCTTCGGCAAGACCCTCCTCGGCCTCCTGTCGCGCGAGACGCTCGACGACGACGCGTGGGAGGAGCTGGAGGACACGCTGATCACCGCGGACATGGGCGCCGCCGTCGCCCGCCAGGTCACCGACGATCTGCGCACCCGCGTGCAGGTGCTCGGCACCCGCGACCCCGCCGAGGTCCGCGCGCTCCTCAAGGACGAACTGGTCAAGCAGATCGGCGCCGACCTCGACCGCTCGCTGGCCACCGAGCCGCACGGCAACCGCCCGGCCGTCGTCATGGTCGTCGGCGTCAACGGCACCGGCAAGACCACCACCTGCGGCAAGCTCGCGCGGGTCCTGGTCGGCGACGGGCGCACCGTCCTGCTCGGCGCCGCCGACACCTTCCGCGCCGCCGCCGCCGAGCAGCTGGAGACCTGGGGCTCGCGGGTGGGCGCGCAGGTCGTCCGCAAGGACGAGGGCACCGACCCCGCCAGCGTCGCCTTCGACGCCGTCCGGCAGGGGATCGAGAGCAAGGTCGACACGGTCATCGTCGACACCGCCGGGCGGCTGCACACCAAGACCGGCCTGATGGACGAGCTGGGCAAGGTCAAGCGCGTCGTGGAGAAGCAGGCCGAGGTCGACGAGGTGCTGCTCGTCCTCGACGCGACCACGGGGCAGAACGGCATGCAGCAGGCCCGCGTGTTCGCCGAGGTCGTCAACATCACCGGCGTCGTGCTGACCAAGCTGGACGGCACCGCCAAGGGCGGCATCGTCGTCCAGGTGCAGCGGGAGCTGGGCGTCCCGGTGAAGCTGGTCGGCCTGGGCGAGGGCCCCGACGACCTGGCCCCGTTCGAGCCCGAGGCGTTCGTGGACGCGATCCTCGGCGACTGACCTTCTAGGCCGCGCCCCGTGACCGCTCGCCGGTCGCGGGGCGCTCGCATGTGCGGGGTTCACCGGGGGTGGTCACCGGAGGTGATCGCCTCGAAACACCGTCGAAACATCGCGGGGTGCTGTTTCACAAATACGAAACACGGGAGCCGTCCGGGTGAAACGGCCGCGCGGGAATCTGCTGGGCATTCACGGATTTCCGGCCGAGGAGGGCACCACCCGCGATGAAGATCGACACAGGCGCGACCGCCTGGCTGCTCACGGCCACGGCGATGGTGCTGCTCATGACGCCCGGCCTCGCCTTCTTCTACGGGGGCATGACGCGGGCCAAGAGCGTCCTCAACATGATGATGATGTCCTTCGGGAGCATCGTCACCGTGACCGTCCTCTGGGTCCTCTACGGGTACTCGATCGCGTTCACCGACGGTTCCTTCGTCGACGGATTCGCCGGGGGATTCGGCGCGGTCGGGCTGAAGGGCGTCGCGACGCAGGTCTCCGAAGGGCTCCTGCCGGACCAGAGCGACAACGTCCCGACGATGGTGTTCTCGGCGTTCCAGCTGACCTTCGCCATCATCACGGTCGCGCTCATCAGCGGCGCCGTCGCCGACCGCGCCAGGTTCGGCGCCTGGACGGTCTTCACCGTCGCCTGGGCGACGCTCGTCTACTTCCCGGTCGCGCACTGGGTGTGGGGGACCGGCTGGCTCAACGACCTCGGCATCGAGGACTTCGCGGGCGGCACGGTCGTGCACGTCAACGCGGGTGCCGCCGGGCTCGCGCTGGCGCTCGTCCTCGGACGGCGGCGCGGCTGGCCGAAGGAGCCGATGCGCCCGCACAACCTCCCGTTCGTCCTGCTCGGGGTGGGCCTGCTGTGGTTCGGCTGGTTCGGCTTCAACGCCGGATCCGAGCTGGCCGTGGACGGCACGACCGGCCTCGCGTTCATGAACACCCAGGTCGCCGCCGCCGTCGCCGCGGGCGCCTGGCTGCTGGTGGAGCGGTTCCGCGACGGCCACGCGACCACGCTGGGCGTCGCGTCCGGCGCGGTCGCCGGGCTCGTCGCGGTCACCCCGGCCGCCGGGTTCGTCGACCCGTGGGCGTCCGTCGTGCTGGGCGCGGTCGCCGGGGTCGCCTGCGCCTACGCCGTCGGGCTGAAGTACCGGCTCGGCTTCGACGACTCGCTCGACGTCGTCGGCGTCCACCTCGTCGGCGGCGCGATCGGCGCGCTGTCGCTCGGCCTGCTCGCCGCCTACCCGGCGCTGCCCGGCCAGCACAAGGGCCTGCTCTACGGGGGCGGCCTCCACCAGCTCGGCCTCCAGGCGCTCGGGCCCGCCGTCGTCGGGGTGTACTCGTTCGGCATGGCCTGGCTCCTCGGCAAGGCCATCGACAAGACGATCGGGTTCCGGCTCGCCGAGGAGGACGAGGCGACCGGCGTCGACATCACGACCCACGCGGAGACGGCCTACGACCTGGCGCCCGCGGGCGGCGGCGCGACCCGCGCCCCGCTCCTCGGCGCCGGTGCCCAGCGGGCCGAGAAGCCCGCCCGGCGGACCGACGAGAAGAAGGTGGAGGCCGACGCGTGAAGCTGATCACCGCCGTCATCAAGCCGTTCAAGCTGGACGAGGTCAGGGCCGCCCTGGAGGCCTTCGGGGTCGAGGGCATGACGGTCAGCGAGGCCAGCGGGTACGGCCGCCAGAAGGGCCACACCGAGGTCTACCGCGGCGCCGAGTACAAGGTGGACCTCGTCCCCAAGCTGCGCGTCGAGGTGCTCGTGGACGCCGCCGACGCCGACGACATCATCGACGTGATCGTCAAGGCGGCCCGCACCGGGAAGATCGGCGACGGCAAGGTCTGGGCCGTCCCGGTCGACACCGCCGTCCGCGTCCGCACCGGCGAGACCGGCCCGGACGCGCTCTGATGCCCGCGAGCGCGCTGGCGGCGGCGCGGGAGACCCGCGCCGCCGCCCTGGACGCGTGGCTCGCGCCCCTCCTGGAGGGGGCGTCCTCCGGCGTCGCGCTGGTCGCGGTGGGCAGCCACGCCCGCCGCGAGCTGACGCCCGGCGGGGACCTGGACCTCGTCCTCCTCCACCACGGACGGCCGGACATCGCCGAGGTCGCCGACCGCGTCTGGTATCCCGTCTGGGACTCCGGCCTCCGCCTGGACCACTCCGTCCGCACCCCGGCCGAGGCCCGTTCCGTCGCCCGCGCCGACCTGAAGGCGGCGCTCGGATTGATCTCCGCGCGCCATCTCGCGGGCGATCCCGGCCTGACGAGCGAGCTGCGCGCCGCCGTCCTCGCCGACTGGCGCGCCCATGCTCCGGTTCGGCTGCCGGAACTTTCCGTCCTGTGCCGCGAGCGGTGGAAGACGCATGGCGAGCTGGCGTTCCTCCTGGAGCCCGACCTGAAGGAGGCACGTGGCGGGCTGCGCGACGTCCACGCCATGTGGGCGGCGGCCGCGTCATGGTCCGCCCCGCCGTCCGACGCGGGGGTGAAGAATGCCTACGACCTGCTGCTGGACGTCCGTCACGTCCTGCACGAGGTCACCGGCCGCTCCACCGACCGCCTCGTCTTCCAGGAACAGGACGCCGTCGCCCACGCCCTCGGCATGCCGGACGCCGACGCCCTCCTCCGCGCCACCGCCGAGGCCGCACGCACCATCGCCTACGCCGCCGACCACCTGTGGCGGCACGTGCCCCGCCGCAGCGTCCCACCGGAGGGCGCCGGGCGGGGCGTCGTCCGGCGGCCGGTCGGGGACGGGGCGGTCGAGCACGGGGGAGAGGTGGTCCTCGCGCGCGGCGCCGACCTCGGGGACCCCGCCCTGATCCTGCGGGTGGCCGCCGCGGCCGCGCAGGCCGGGCTGCCGCTCGCGCCCGCCACCGTGGCGCGGCTGGCGGACCGGGCCGTCCTGCCGCCGGGGCCGTGGCCGCCCGAGGCCCGGGACGCGTTGGTGTCGCTGCTGGGCGCCGGGCCCGCGGCGATCGCGGTGTGGGAGGCGCTCGACCAGGCGGGGCTGGTCGTCCGGCTGCTGCCGGAGTGGGAGCGGGTCCGGAACCGGCCGCAGCGCGACCCCGTCCACCGCTTCACCGTGGACCGGCACCTGGTGGAGACCGCCGCCGGGGCCGCCGCCCTCACCCGCGAGGTCGCCCGTCCCGACCTGCTGCTCGTCGGCGCGCTGCTGCACGACATCGGCAAGGGCCGCCCCGGTGACCACTCGGTCGCCGGTGCCGTCCTCGCCCGGGACATCGCTTCGCGGATGGGCTTCTCCGGGGACGACGTCGCCGTCCTGGAGACGGTCGTCCGGCGGCACCTGCTCCTCCCCGAGACCGCGACGCGCCGCGACATCGACGACCCGGTCACCGTGCGGACCGTGGTGGACGCCGTGTCCGCCGTGCCGGGCCGCGAGCGCGACGTCCTCGACATCCTGGCCGCCCTCGCGATCGCCGACGGGAACGCCACCGGACCCGCCGCCTGGGGAACCTGGAAGGCCGGGCTCGTCGCCGACCTGGCCCGCCGGGTCAGGGCCGCGCTGTCCGGCGGGACGCCGCCCGCGCCCGCCCGCGAGCACCTTGCGCTCGCCCGGCACGACGGCGCGGCCGTACGGGTCGTCGGTTCCCGCGTGACGATCGCCGCTTCTGACCGTCCCGGCCTGCTCTGGCGCGCCTCCGGAATCCTCGCCCTGCACCGCCTGGCCGTCCGCACAGCCCGCGTAGCCTCCGAAACCACCGAGGCCGCCGGGGGCCCCGGGGTGTTCGGGAGCGCTGGATACGCCGCGACCGCGGGGGGCGGCGGGACCGCTGTCCTGGACTTCACGGCCGTCCCCGAATACGGAAGGCCGCCGGACCCCGCCACGTTGGAGGCGGACCTGCGCCGGATGCTCGCCGACCGGTTGGACGTGGCGGCGCGGCTCGAACGGCGCGAGCGCGCGGTGCGCGTCCGGCCGGGCGTGGCCGTCGCGCCGCCCAGAGTGCGGGTGCTGGACGACGCGTCCGCGACCGCCACGGTCGTCGAGGTCCGTGCCCACGACCGCCCTGGGCTGCTGTGGCGGATCGGCCGGGCCCTCGGCGCCTGCGGGCTGGACGTCCGCGCCGCACGCGTCGACACCCACGGCGCCGAGGCCGTCGACGTCTTCTATGTCGTGGACGCGGCGGGCCGCCCGCTCACCGACCCCGCGGAACTGTCGTCGGTCCGCGCGCGCGTCCTCGAAGCGCTCCACTGAACGCGGCGTCAAAGACGGAAGCCGCGACGGGGCGGGAGGCGCCCAGGTACCCGATACGCTGATAGGCGATCCCAGAAGCTTTCCAAGGACGGTCCAGACACGTGTTCGAGACGCTCTCCGACCGGTTGACGACGGTCTTCTCGTCGCTGCGCAGCAAGGGCCGGCTCTCCGAGGCCGACATCAACGCGACGGCCCGCGAGATCCGCGTCGCGCTGCTTGAGGCCGACGTCGCGCTGCCCGTGGTCAAGGACTTCATCGCGCGGGTCAAGGAGCGGGCGCGGGGCGAGGAGGTCTCGCAGGCCCTGAACCCCGCCCAGCAGGTCGTCAAGATCGTCAATGACGAGCTGATCAACATCCTCGGCGGCGAGACCCGCCGGATCCGCTTCGCCAAGAACCCGCCCACCGTGATCATGCTCGCGGGCCTCCAGGGCGCCGGCAAGACGACGCTGGCGGGCAAGCTGGCCCGGTGGCTGAAGGCCGAGGGCCACGCGCCGATGCTCGTGGCGGCCGACCTCCAGCGTCCGAACGCCGTCCAGCAGTTGCAGGTGGTCGGCGAGCGCGCCGGGGTGCCGGTGTTCGCGCCCGAGCCCGGCAGCGGCGTCGGCGACCCGGTGGACGTCGCGCGCCGCTCCATCGAGCAGGCCAGGCACGCCCAGCACGACGTCGTCGTCATCGACACCGCGGGCCGCCTCGGCATCGACACGGAGATGATGCAGCAGGCGATCGACATCCGCGACGCCGTCAGTCCCGACGACGTGCTGTTTGTCGTCGACGCCATGGTCGGTCAGGACGCGGTCAACACCGCCCAGGCGTTCATGGACGGCGTCGGCTTCGACGGGGTCGTCCTCACCAAGCTCGACGGCGACGCCCGCGGCGGCGCGGCGCTCTCGGTGCGGCACGTCACCGGCCGTCCGATCATGTTCGCCTCGACCGGCGAGAAACTGGAGGACTTCAGCGTCTTCCACCCGGACCGCATGGCGGGCCGCATCCTCGACATGGGCGACATCCTCACCCTGATCGAGCAGGCCGAGCAGGCGTTCGACGCCGAGCAGGCCGAGAAGATGACGAGCAAGTTCGCCTCGGGTGAGGACTTCACCCTGGAGGACTTCCTCGAGCAGATGATGATGATCCGCAAGCTCGGGCCCATCGGCAACCTGCTCGGGATGATGCCCGGCATGGGCCAGGTCCGGGACCAGATCAGCCAGATCGACGACAAGGACCTCGACCGGGTCGCCGCGATCATCCGCTCGATGACCCCGCAGGAGCGCTCCCAGCCCAAGATCATCAACGGCTCTCGGCGGGCCCGCATCGCCCGCGGCTCCGGCGTCAGCGTCGGCGAGGTGAGCAGCCTGGTCACCCGGTTCTTCGACGCGCAGAAGATGATGCGCCAGATGGCCGGGGGCATGGGCATCCCCGGCATGCCCGGCGGCGGGCGGCGCAAGGCGGCCAAGGCCCCCAAGAAGAAGAAGGGCAAGCAGCGCAGCGGCGACCCCCGCAAGCGCGCCGCCGGACGGCAGACCGAGGAGCAGCCCGCCGCCGACGCCGCGCCGAAGGGACTCCCGCCCGGCCTGGGCGGCGGCCCTGGCGGTGGCCCGGGCGCCCTGCCCCCCGGCCTCGGCGGTCAGCTGCCGCCCGGCTTCCAGATGCCCGACCTGGGCAAGCTCCAGGGCCGCAAGAAGAAGTAGCCCGCCACGGCAGGCGACCGGCCGTGCGCGCAGAGGAAACGCCGCGTGTCACGCCACGATTGCGCGTTCACGCCGTTCGTCTGGCAGAATGGCTGGCTGGAAACCCCGGAATCGCCAGGCGCCCTCTCTCGTCCTGCGCGTCCGGAGTCCATCGGGCGGCCGTGAGCCGGTGTTCCCCACCTGGTACGGGCCGCTCACCTCGTCATGAAGTCTGGAGTACACCACACCCGTGGCAGTCAAGATCAAGCTCAAGCGTCTGGGGAAGATCCGGAACCCGCAGTACCGGATCGTCGTGGCCGACGCGCGCACCAAGCGCGACGGCCGTGCCATCGAGGAGATCGGGCTCTACCAGCCCAAGCAGGAGCCGTCGCTCATCAAGATCGACTCTGAGCGCGCGCAGTACTGGCTCGGCGTCGGCGCGCAGCCGACCGAGCCCGTCCTGAACCTGCTGAAGATCACCGGTGACTGGCAGAAGTTCAAGGGCGAGCCGGGCGCCGAGGGCACCCTGCGCGTCGCCGAGCCCAAGGCCGACAAGAAGGCCGTCTTCGAGGCCGCGGTCAAGGAGTCGCTCGGCGACGACGAGCCCGCGGGCCCCGCCACCCGGGCCAAGAAGAAGGCCGAGCCGAAGAAGTCCGAGGCCAAGGCCACCGAGACAACCGAAGTCAAGAGCGAGGGCTGACGTGCTCGAAGAAGCGCTCGAGCACCTGGTCCGCGGGATCGTGGAGAACCCGGACGACGTCCGGGTCCGCGCCCGCCGGATCAGGGGCGGCCGGGTCCTGGAGGTGCGCGTGCACCCCGAGGACCTCGGCAAGGTCATCGGCCGAAGCGGTCGTACCGCCAAGGCCCTCCGCACGGTGATCAGCGCCCTCTCCGGAGGCCGCTACGTGCGCGTGGACCTGCTCGACGTCAACGAGGTCCGCTGAGTGGGCCCCTGGCATCACGCATGCCGGGGGCTGCTCGGCACCCGTTTCCCCACCTCCGGGGACCCTTCTGACCCAAGCACGCCCACCCCCGCCTTTCCCGTGCCACCATGCACCGCGCGTGGGCTGTCAGCCCCTGCCACCGAGCCGCAGAGCCCCCCTTCACCTGCCGCTCGACGCTTTCCTGTGCCCCGAGCCCTGGCCGGGACCACGCCGCCGGCCTACGTCGTCCCGCATCGGGACCGCTCCCTGATCGCCCCTGCACAGGCCGCCGCGATCGCCCCTGCACAGGCCGCGGCGTCCCGCGCCCGGCTCCCCATGCCACAGGCCGTGCAGAAGTCCCTCGCCCCTGCTGGCGAACCACGAAGCACCGGGATATACGCCGCCGGGCCCACCTCCCTGACCTGCGCCCTTGCCTCGAAGCCACAGTCGTATACCCCCCATCAGGCTCCCACTGACGCCGAAACGCGGAGTATCACGGCGCAACCCCCTCGGCCCGCCCATGCGCCTAGCGCCCTTGCTGTGGCGCTACACCCACGCGCCGCGCATCGGCTCCTCGCTCCCAACTCCGAGCTGCGGAGCATTGGCCCGCACGCTGCCGGTTGTGCGTGCACGTCCCACGCCCTCCCTTGGCTGCCACAACAGCACCTCGCACGCTTCGGACCCGCCCCTATCCCAGGGATGCGGAGCACTCGCCCAGAGAGGCGGAGCATTACGCCGCATTTCCCTGGACGCCCGTTCCCGCTGCGTGCCACCGCAGGGCAGCGCTCGCCTCGCACTCTGCGTTCGGACGCCGCCACGCGTCCTCACTCGCCTCGTGTCACTGCGACGCACTCCCTGCCGTGTGCCGTCGCCTCGTCCGCACGCACCGGTGAACACACCACGGCGACCCTTCGGCCTGACGCCCCCATGCGCCCTGTCCAACTGCGTGCTCCGCGGCGGGCGCTCACCTCTCGCGCCGGGATACGGATGATCGCGTCACGCACCGAAGGACGTCCCGCCATGCCAGGGATCGCCCTCGAACACGTCTCACCTCGGCAGGCCCTCCGGCGAGGCGTTATCGCAGGGCGCCCGCCGTCCTACCGCGCCTTGCGGACGCTGTGGCCTGCGTGCCCCCGCTTGACCTCGCCTGCCGTAACGCGAATCCGCCGGTCGGCCGCTGCCGCCCGCCCTATCTCGGCGCATACCCCATGCCCGGGCGCGACGGGCTCTCACCCCACTCGCGTGGACGGTGCGCGCCCGCCGATCCACACGACCCCCGTCGGTGCTGGCGGGGTGTGTAGGGGGCGCAGCGTGCGGCGGGAAAGGATGGAGCGGTCCGGATGAACGAGAAGATCGTGGTGGGACGGATCGGACGCCCGCACGGCGTCCGTGGCGAGCTCACCATCGATGTCCGCACCGACGAGCCCGACACCCGGTTCGCGGCGGGCACGGAGATCGCCACCGACCCCGCCGACGCCGGGCCCCTCACCATCGAGCGCGCCCGCTGGCACTCGGGACGGCTGCTCCTGCGCTTCGCCGGAGTCGACGACCGCGACCGCGCCGAAGACCTGCGCGGCACCTGGCTCGTCGTCGAGCAGGACGACATCGCGCCGTCCTCCGACCCCGACGACTTCCACGACCAGGAACTGATCGGGCTCGCCGTCGTCACCGTCGACGGGACCGGAATCGGCCAGGTCGCCGAGGTCCTCCACCACGGCCAGGACCTCCTGGTCGTGCGTGGCGCCGCAGGCGAGAAGCTGGTCCCGTTCGTGTCCGCGCTCGTCCCGGAGGTGGACGTCGCGGGCGGGCGGCTCGTCATCAACCCGCCCCCCGGCCTGCTCGACGAATCATGAAACTCGACATCCTCACGATCTTCCCCGAGTACTTCGCGCCCCTGGACGTCTCGCTCCTCGGCAAGGCCCGGCGGAACGGGCTCCTGGACGTCCACGTCCACGACCTGCGCGACTGGACCCACGACCGGCACCGCACCGTCGACGACACCCCGTACGGCGGGGGGCCCGGGATGGTCATGAAGCCGGAACCTTGGGGTGAGGCAATTGACTCCATCGCGCCACCCGGCCCGGCGCCCCGGATGATCGTCCCCACGCCCAGCGGACGCCCCTTCACCCAAGCCCTGGCGGTCGAGTACGCCGCCGAACCCTGGCTGCTCTTCGCCTGCGGGCGGTACGAGGGCATCGACTCCCGCGTCGTCGAGGAGACCCGCACCCGCATGACCGTGGACGAGGTCAGCCTCGGCGACTTCGTCCTGGCGGGGGGAGAGGTCGCCGTCCTGGTCATGGTCGAGGCCATCGGGAGGCTCCTGCCGGGCGTCCTCGGCAACGCCGACTCCGTCACCGACGACTCCTTCGCCCCCGGCGCCATGGAGTCGCTCCTGGAAGGCCCCGTCTACACGAAACCGCCGATCTGGCGAGACCGCCCCGTCCCAGACGTCCTGCTGTCGGGACATCATGGCGCGATCGCCCGGTGGCGCCGCGACGAGGCCCTGCGCCGCACCGCGCAGAACCGGCCCGAGCTCCTCTCACGCCTGGACCCCCGGGCGCTCGACGATCGTGATCGGGACGTCCTGCGCGAGGCCGGTTTTCCGGTTGACGCCGATGGTGTGGCAGACTAGAGCGTCCGTGCCCATGAGAGCGCACGGGCACCCGAAGACCGCTTCCCGCGGCGCGACGCCCCCACGAAAGACCCATCGGGGCCTCTCGGCGCCCGCGTTCGACCATGAGGAACCGCTGCGATGCACACGCTGATCCAGGAGATCGAGAAGGCCGCGATGCGCGCCGACGTCCCGGACTTCCGTCCGGGCGACACGCTGAAGGTGCACGTCCGCGTCACTGAAGGCAACCGGAGCCGTATCCAGGTCTTCCAGGGCGTGGTGATCCGGCGGCAGGGCGGCGGCGCCCGCGAGACCTTCACCGTCCGCAAGGTCAGCTACAGCGTCGGCGTCGAGCGGACCTTCCCGCTCAACAGCCCCTCGATCGACAAGATCGAGGTCGTCACCCGCGGCGACGTCCGCCGCGCCAAGCTGTACTACCTGCGCAACCTTCGCGGGAAGGCCGCCCGCATCAAGGAGAAGCGCGACTTCTGAGCCATGGCCGCCTCAACGCCCCGGGAACCGCGAGCGGTCACCGGGGCGTTGCCCGTTTCGGACGAAGATGAACGGCACTGTCCCGGCGACACGCCAAGGGGTGGGGCTCCCGGGCCCCGGCGCCGCTAGGCTTTCGCTCTGATGACTGACGAGGACGATCGGAGAGACGTGCGATCCGAAGCCGAGGGCGCGGTGCCCGAAGATGAGCAGACCGTGACCTCCGCCGAGGAGGCCGAGGAGACGGCCGAGGACGACGAGTCCCCCGAAGAGGACAAGGGCACCAAAAAGAAGAAGCCGGGCTCGTTCTGGAAGGAACTCCCGGTCCTCATCGTGGTCGCCGTCGTCCTGGCACTGGTCATCAAGGCGTTCGCCGTGCAGGCCTTCTACATCCCGTCCGGCTCCATGCAGAACACCCTCCAGGTCGGCGATCGCGTCCTCGTCAACAAGATCGTCTACCACACCCGCGACATCGCGCGCGGCGACGTGGTCGTCTTCAACGGCCTCGACTCCTGGGACCCCGAGACCCAGGTCAAGGAGCCCGGCAACCCCGTCTCCAAGGCCCTGCACGCCGTCGGCAGCGCCTTCGGTGTCGCCCCGAACGAGAAGGACTACATCAAGCGGGTCATCGGCATCCCCGGCGACCACATCAAATGCTGCGACGCCCAGGGCCGGGTCACCGTCAACGACGTCCCGCTGGACGAGAAGTCCTACCTGTACACCGACCCGATCACCCACGAGCAGAACAAGCCGTCCAACGATCCCTTCGACGTCACCGTCAAGGAGGGCCAGCTCTGGGTCATGGGCGACCACCGCGAACTGTCCTACGACTCCCGCTCCCACCGCGGCGACCCCGGCGGCGGCACCATTCCCACCGACCGCGTCATCGGCCGCGCCTTCGTCATCGTCTGGCCCCTGAACCGCCTGGACACGCTCCCGATACCCGGCACGTTCAAGCAGGCGGGCTTCAAGGCCAGCGCCATGGCCCTCCCCGCCACCCCCTTGGCCCTGGGCATAGTAGGCGCCTTCCCGGTCACCTACCTGCTACGCCGCCGCCGCCTCAAATAACCCCCTCCCCTCCACGCGCAGCCCAAGCAACACCCTCACCCCCAACCGGGCCCTAACCCACCCTCCCAACCCCGGGCCCGAACCCCGCCCACCCACACCCACCCGCCAAACCCCGCCGCCCCAACCGCCAGCCCCCACCAAGCCACGGCCCCGTGCCCCGACGGCCCCCAAACAACCCCTCCCAACCGCCCCCACGTCCACGGCCAATCACATCCGCCCCCCCAAACCAGCCCCCTCATCACCAGCAGAACCGCCCCTCCCTCCGCCATCCCACCGACATACAGGCGTGCCGGGGCCTCACGGCGGGCCTCACGGCGGGCCTCACAGCGGGGCGTCAGTGCCCCTCTGGCTGTGCGAGCGAACCTCCTTCCAGGAGTTATGTGGGCTGATGTTGCTGCGGGCACGGCAGACGGGTTGCTGCCGGTCCTGAGGGCTGGACGTCGGGCTACGAATGTGTGCCTCTCGACTCGTCGGCCGACAGGTTCAGCGGCGGGGGTGCGGGAGAGGGTTCGTGGCGGTCTGAGCGTGATCGTTGACATGTCGGAGAAGGCGGGAATCGGGAGCAGCTTGGGCTTCCGGCGACGTACGCTGCGGAGCATGAAAGGACGCCCGCTTCGCTTCACGCCGCGCCGTGACGCCGGTCTGCATGGTTACGAGCGCGCCTTGCAGCATGCCGGATTCAGTCCCGTGGCAGGGGTGGACGAGGCGGGGCGGGGCGCGTGCGCCGGTCCCATGGTCGTCGGTGCGGTGATCTTGCAAGGGGGACGCGGCAAGATCGAGGGGCTCAGTGACTCCAAGCTCCTGACCCCGGCTCGGCGTGAGGAGTTGTACGCGGAGATCACCAAACGCGCGTTCGCGTGGAGTGCCGTTGTGATCCCCTGCTACGACATCGACCGGATCGGTCTCCACCGCTGCAACATCGCAGGGATGCGGCGGGCCCTGGCCGCGCTCGACAAGCGCCCGGCCTACGTGCTGAGTGACGGTTTTCCGGTGCCCGGCCTGGAGGTCCCCAGCCTCGCAATGATCAAGGGAGACCAGGTGGCGGCTTGTGTGGCCGCCGCCTCGATCGTCGCGAAGGTCACCCGAGACCGCATCATGGTCGATCTCCACGATCGCTACCCCGAGTACGGCTTCGACGTCCACAAGGGTTATGTGACTCGGGCGCACGGTTCGGCGCTGGCCGAACACGGACCGTGTCCTGAACATCGCTTCTCCTACGTCAATGTGCGTGCCTTGCGTAACAATGGAGCGGTGGCCTTGAGAGAGGAGACCGACGGGGAGGTCCCTGACGAAGGCCGTACGGAAGGGGCACGAGCGTGAGCGCCGAGGATCTCGAGAAGTACGAGACCGAGATGGAGCTACAGCTCTATCGGGAGTACCGGGACGTCGTCGGGCTTTTCACCTACGTCGTCGAGACCGAGCGAAGGTTCTACCTGACCAACTCGGTCGACCTTCAGGTCCGCAGCGCCGACAACGGTGAGATTTTCTTCGAGGTCACGATGCAGGACGCCTGGGTCTGGGACATGTACCGCCCCGCCCGCTTCGTCAAGAACGTACGTGTTGTCACGTTCAAGGACGTCAACGTCGAAGAACTGGCCAAGAGCGACTTCGAGCTCCCCTCGGATCAGTAGTCGGTGCACCTCCCTCGCACTTGATCTTTCGCTGTAGCCGTAAAGAGTCGGCTGGCCCCGGTCCCGCTGCGGGCGGACCTCGCTGGCTAGTGGCCGCGATACTGCCCACTCGGCTGCCCGCAGCACTCGGTGGCCTAGAAGCTCGCATCCCTGGAAGCTCAGAAGCCCTGGAAGCCCGGAGCGGCCGGGTCCCGGCCCTCAACCTCCGGCATGTAGGTTCCTGCAACCGGGGTGAAATCTCGCCGTCGAAGTGTGCGGCCTGAAAGCTCGGAGGCCTGAAAGCTCGGAGGCCTGGAGGCGCGAAGCTCGCCCTCAGTGCGCGGCCTGAGACTCGGGGGCTTGAAAGCCCGGGGGCCTGGAGACTCGGGGCTGAGGGCCCGAGGGCTTGAAAGCTCGGGGTAGCCGGGTCCTCAACCTTGGCATGCGGGATGCCTTCAACCGGGGGACTTGCCGTCGAAGTGCGCGGGCTGAAAACTTGGCGGCCTGGAGAGTTGGAGCTTGCCGGCTTGAGGGCGTGAAGCTCACCCTCAAGTGTGCGCAGGCTGAAGACTCGGGGGCTTGGAAGCCCGGGGGGCTGGAGCTCCGGCGGCGTGAACGCCCGGGGGGCTGGAGCCCCGGGGGCGTGAACGCCCGGGCTTGGAATCTCGGGGCCAGGTGACTCGGCCTCATCCCCTAGAGGTTCGGTAGATCCGGGTGCCTTGTCAGGTGGGCGGCCATGACGGTGTGGGACGCCGCCGCTCGTCGCGCTAGGGGGCTCGTTGCTGCGGTGAGTGCATGCCTCCATCCGCCGGTGTGTTGCCGAGGCCGTGATGTTGTGCGTGCGGAAGTCTGGGGTTGGGTGTACTGGCGTAGGGCGGAGTTGGTGGTCGCCCTGTGCGCCATGGGTGTCCAAGTGACCGCCGGGCTGTCGGGGTGACGGCGGGCTGGACGCGAGTGGGGTGTTCTGGGGTTGTGGCATGGGGTCCTCCGGTTGGGTTGGAGAGCTACTTGGGTGATCTCGCCTGTTTCGTCAGGCGCCAGCCGACCGGGGCGCGTTCCACGAAGCCGGAGGCGGCCAGGAGGCCCAGCTTGGCGTTGACGATGTGGGGGCCGACGCCGACCTTCGCGGCCAGTTGGGAGGGACCGGTGGAGCCGCGGGTGGGCATGGCCTCCAGGACCGAGCGGGTGAGCGGTTCCAGACGGTCGCGGGGCAGGACGGGTGTGTGCGGTGGTGGGGCGAGGTCGGTGCCGATGAGGCCGACGGCCTCGATGACCTCTTCGGGTCTGGTGACCAGGATCGTGCCCTCCTCGCGTAGGAGTTTGTGGGCGCCGACCGACGCTCGTGAGGTGATCGGGCCCGGGACGGCCATGACGACGCGGCCGAGTTTGCGTGCCCAGGTGGCGGTGTTCAGGGCGCCGCTGCGGGCCTCGGCCTCGACGATGAGGCTGCCTCGGGAGAGGGCGGCGATCACACGGTTGCGGATGAGGAAGCGCAACCGGTTCGGGGGCGCGCCCGGCGGCGATTCGCTCACCAGGAGCGAGCGTTTGGCCATCTCGGCGAACAGGCCCTCGTTGGAGGCCGGGTAGGGGACGTCGACGCCGTTGGCGAAGATCGCGATGGTGGGGCCGTCGGCGGCCAGGGCGCCGCGGTGGGCGGCGGCGTCGATGCCGAGGGCGCCGCCGGAGATCACCGTCCAGCCCTGGTCGGCCAGGTCGGACGCCAGGTCGGCGGCGACGCGCAGGCCGTAGGGGGACGCGGCGCGGGACCCGACGATGGCGACCGAACGCAGGCATGCGTAGCGGAGGTTCTCGGGGCCGCGAAGCCACAGGGCGTAGGGGCGGTTGTCGGCGAGGTCGTCCAGTGTGGTGGGCCATTCGGGGTCTCCCGGGCAGATGAGGCGGCCTCCGAAGCGGTCGCAGACGGCGAGGTCCTGGTCGGGGTCGATGGTCGCCAGGCGGACGCGCCACTGGTCGAGGCGCTGGAATTCCTTCGCGGTGACGGTCAGGTCGTCGGGAAGCCGGGTGGTGCGGATGACGTCGAGGGCCTTCTCCGCGCCGGAGTGGTCGAGGATCCGGTTGAGGAACGCGTCGCCTGGTTCCGCGATCGCGGTGAGGGCCGCGCGGGCGTTTCGTTCGGCGTTCATGGGCGGGACCACAGGGCCAGGGCGCCGCCGATGTCGTCCGCGTCGGGTTCGTCGTGGCCGGACAGGTCGGCGATCGTCCAGGCGACCCGGAGAATCCGGTCGAGGCCCCGGGCGCTGAGGGTGCCGCGCTGGAGGGCGTCGTCGGCCGCGTACATCGCCTCGGGACGAGGGGTGAAGCGGCGGCGCAGTTCCGGCCCGGGGATCTCGGAGTTGGAGCGCCAGGGGGTGTCGACGAGGCGTTTGGTGGTCCTCTCCTTGGCGAGCAGTACGCGTTCCGCGACGACCTTGCTGGACTCCGCGAACTCCAGGTCGTACCGGAGTTCGGCTCGGCTGGCCGGGGACAGTTCGAGTTTGAGGTCGATCCGGTCCATGAGCGGGCCGGAGATCTGCGAGGTGTATTTGCGGCGGACGCCCGGGGCGCAGGAGCAGTCGATCTGTTTGGCGGCGGCGCAGGGGCAGGGGTTCGCGGCGAGGACGAGCGTGAACCGCGCGGGGAAGGTGGATGTGCCCTCCGCTCGCGAGATCCTCACCTCGCCCGCTTCAAGGGGCTGGCGTAGCGCATCGAGCGTTCCGTTCTGGAACTCGGGTGCTTCGTCCAGGAAGAGGATGCCTCGGTGGGCCAGTGAGACGGCTCCCGGTTGGAAGGTGCGACCGGAGCCGCCGCCGACCATGGAGGCGCGGGTGGCGGTGTGGTGCGGGGCGTAGAAGGGTGGTTGGAGGATCAGGGGTTGCCCGGGTGGGAGGGTTCCCGCGACGGAGTGGATCGCCGTGACCTCCAGTGCGGTGTCGGGCTCCAGCGGCGGCATCAGCGTCGGCAGACGTTCGGCCAGCATCGTCTTGCCGCATCCGGGCGGTCCGGAGAAGTACAGGTGGTGCCCGCCGGCCGCGCTGATCTCCAGTGCCCGGCGCGCCTCGGCTTGGCCTCGGACGTCGGCGAGGTCCATGTCGGGGCGGGCGCCGGGGCGGCGCAGTGCGAGGCCGTCGGAGGGGGCGGAGAACAAGGCGGGCTCCTCGTCCTCGATGGGCGGCGGTTCGTCGCGCAGGATGCACAGGAGGCCGTGCAGGGTGCCGGCGGCGACCACCTCCATGCCCGGGACGAGTTCGGCCTCCGCGGCGTTCGCGCGCGGCACGACCACCGTGCGGCAGCCGGCGTTGGCGGCCGCCAGGACGGCGGGCAGGACACCGGAGATCGGACGCAGTCGGCCGTCCAGGCCGAGCTCGCCGATCAGCACCAGGCCCGCACAGGACTCGGCGGGGATGGCCTCCGCGGCGGCGAGTAGGGCTACCGCGATCGCGACATCGAAGGTCGAGCCCTTCTTGGGCTTGTCGGCGGGACACAGGGAGACCGTGACGTGTCTGTTGGGCCAGTCCTCCCCGGAATTGAAGATCGCGGCGCGGACCCGGTCGCGGGCCTCGCTGAGCGCGGTGTCGGGCAGTCCGACCAGGTGCAGACCGGGGACCCCGCTGGTGATGGCGGCCTCGACGTCCACGACCGAGCCTTCCATGCCCACCAGGGACACCGAGCGCGTTTTGGCGAGCGTCATCAGCACACCTCCTTCAGGTGGTCGACCGAGAAGCCGTCGCCTTCGGCGACCAGGCCCAGTACGTCCACCCGCATGAGGGTGCGGCCGACGCCGTGGCTCGTGGCCCACTGCCAGGCGAGCAGCCTTAACCGGGCCGCCTTGGCCGGGGTGATCGCCTCCAGCGGATCGCCGTACCGCGCGGAGCTGCGCGTCTTCACCTCGAAGACGACGTGCCGGACGCCGTCGTAGGCGACGATGTCGAGCTCGCCCTGGCCGCAGCGCCAGTTGCGGTCGAGGATCGTCCAGCCGAGTTTGGTCAGGTAGTCGGCCGCCGCGTCCTCACCGCGTCGACCGAGGCTGATGTGGGTTGTCATGACCTCACCTCCGGTCTTCGACGGTGCCGGAGCCGCGGACCGTCCGGAAGTAGAACGACGTTCTGTGGATAGAGCCGGCGATCAATCGCGGCGGATCACCTCAAACCGGCGTTGGTGCTTGCTTCGGCCGCCCGGTTGCCGCAGCGTGGCGGCTGTGAGCAACCCCTTGGAGGAGGCCGTCCTGGAGTTCGGCCGTCACCTGCGCGCCGAACGGGACGTGTCGCCGCACACGCTGCGCGCATACCTCGGCGATCTGAACGACCTCTGCGGGTACGCGGTCAGTGTCGGGGTGACGGAACCTGCGGGGTTGGACGTCTCACTGCTACGTGCGTGGCTCGCCCGCCAGCACGCCCTCGGACGCTCCCGCGCGACGCTCGCACGCCGTACCGCCGCCGTGCGGACGTTCACCCGGCACCTGCATCGGCGCGGGCTCTTGGAGAATGATCCGGGGCTGCTCCTCGGCACGCCGAAGCGCGCGCGAGACCTGCCTGGCGTCCTCACCCAGGACCACGCGTCCCGGCTCTTGGACGAGATGGACGTTCAGGGGCCTGTCGGCCTTCGGGATCTGGCCGTGCTTGAGACCCTTTACGGCACGGGCGTGCGGGTCAGCGAACTCTGTGGGCTGGACATCGACGACTTGGACACCGAGCGCCGCACCCTCCGCGTCCTGGGGAAGGGCGGGCGTGAGCGCACCGTTCCGATAGGGGAGCCCGCAACCCGGGCCGTCCAGGACTGGGTGCGCGCGGGACGGCCTCGGCTGGCCAACGAGCACAGCGGGCCGGCCCTGTTCTTGGGTATTCGCGGGCGACGCCTTCACCCGACGACCGCCCGCAGGGTCGTCCACGCTCGGATCGCCGAGGTCGGTGAGGTGCCTGATCTGAGCCCGCACGGCCTGCGGCACAGCGCGGCCACCCATCTGCTGGAGGGCGGCGCGGACCTGCGCAGCGTCCAGGAGATCCTCGGCCACGCGTCCTTGCAGACCACTCAGCTCTACACACACGTATCGGCTGAGCGGCTCAAGCAGGTCCATCGCCAGGCGCATCCCCGCGGACAGAAAGAACCTTGAGGGGCGGGACGCCGGTTCCCTGCCCGATTGCTACGCGGCATTTGCCGCTCAGGCGCTGTGCGCAGATCCGCCCCTCTCGCGGAGCGGTGATTGCTGTTGCTCGATGGGGCGGTTCCATGCGTGCTGGCCTGCCGACTGGGTGAGTACGCGCGGCGGCAGGCCAGCACTGATGCATGGCTGCGGTTTCTGGTCAGGAATCAGGCGCGCCCTTGGCGGGGGAGGGCTGCGGGTCGCAGCAGCGATTGCGGCTAAAATGGCAGGGTGTGGAGGACTCGTCCAGCTACGGGGTTCGGCGTAGGCGGCGTTCTCGGGCCAGGTCTATGACCCCGGGAGGTGGACGATGCGGGCGGCGGTGTGCAGGACGGGGCCGGGTTCTACGCCATGCGAACGCGACGCTGAAGGTGAGAACGATCCCCGTGAGAGCGCCACCCGTTGCCGTCGTCGCGTCACGAAGGCCCAGTCTGGGTTCCTGAGGGGGCGCGCGAGAGGGTTCGGGCTGCGGTGAAGCCGTAGAAGCCTTGACCGGCGGTGACCAGTAGGGGAGCAGGCGGACACGACGGATGACGAGGCTGAGCGGATCCAGGTAGAGGTGTCCTCGGAGCAATCCCCAGTGCAGGCAGGCGACGGGGCAATGGAACGGGCCCTTCTCCAGTACGCCGATAGGGGCGCCGAGGGGCACCTGATGGCCGACCTGGACCTCGGGACGGACGGGAAGGTACGTCGTGCGCAGCGGGCCGTGGGTGATCGCGACCACGCCTTGGCCCGCGAGCCGTCCGGCATAGGAGACCCGGCCCGCACCAGCCGCGTGGACCTGCTGGCCCGGGCTCGCGGCGAGATCCACGCCGCGATGCCCAGCCGCCCACGGGGCCGGAGGCGGAGAGAAGGACCGCAGGACGCGCGGAGCAGGCGGCCCCAAGGGCCAGCGCCATGTGCTCGCGCCAGGCCCCGGAGCGAGCTGCATGGGCGCGGATGCCCCCAGCGCGGGTGACTCCGGTGCGGGCGACTCCAGCGCGGGTGGCGCTGTTACGGGCGGAGCCGGTGCGGATGATGCCGGTGCGAGCCTTGTGAGCGCAGAGAGTTTGGATGCCGGGGGTACCAGAGCGAGCAGGGACGCGGCTCGCGTAGGAGACGGCAGGTTGGAAGGCGCCGGTGCGTGCGAGAGCTGAGCGAGTGGTGGTGCTAAAGGGAGAGCTGGTGTTCGTGTTGTCGGGGCCAGACGTCCCGCGGCCGCGTTAACCGCGTTCGGTTTCTGGGGCGGCGCGTTGAGGTTCGTGGACGTCTCGGACGGCGCCGCCGTCCTCACACGGTCCATCCTCGAAGGCTCAAAAGGGCCCGAAAGGGGCGAACCTGCGACGATCGCGCAGGTGAGGAGCAGGGTGAGCAGGGTCATGTCCCGGAGCCTGCCCGCCGCCGGCCCCGCCCGTCGAGGGGAAGCGCGAACTGTGGATAACTGGCCGGACCGTTGATTCCCGGAGGCGTCCGCGCCCTGATAATCTGTGAGCGTGCCCGGAAGGACACCGGCCAGGCCAGGCCGTCGCCGATCCACCACCACGGGTGGTGAGGCGAGAAGCCGCTCCCGGTGAGCGGAAGGGTCGGACTCGGGAACGGCTCCGGGTCACAGCCGCCTGGGGTACCCCGGCGGCTGATTTCACGCGTCCGCATGCCACCGCAGACATGGTGGGGCGCTGTCCCTCGGTCCGTCGCTCATGGGCGACGGTGGGGCGGTGCCCGGGCGCAGGCAGACAACCAAATGCGGCCCACCAGGGCCAGAGAAGGAGAACACGGGCAATGGCACCCGTCGTCACCATGCGGCAGCTCCTTGAGAGCGGCGTCCACTTCGGTCACCAGACCCGCCGGTGGAACCCGAAGATGAAGCGCTTCATCCTCACCGAGCGCAACGGCATCTACATCATCGACCTGCAGCAGTCGCTGTCCTACATCGACCGCGCCTTCGAGTTCGTGAAGGCCACGGTCGCGCACGGCGGCACGATCCTGTTCGTCGGCACCAAGAAGCAGGCCCAGGAGTCCATCGCCGAGCAGGCGACCCGGGTCGGCATGCCCTACGTGAACCAGCGCTGGCTGGGCGGCATGCTCACGAACTTCTCCACCGTCCACAAGCGGCTCACCCGGCTCAAGGAGCTGGAGGAGATCAACTACGACGACGTGGCCGGCTCCGGCATGACCAAGAAGGAGCTGCTCGGCCTGCGTCGTGAGAAGGACAAGCTGGAGCGCACCCTCGGCGGTATCCGCGACATGGCGAAGGTCCCGAGCGCCATCTGGATCGTGGACACCAAGAAGGAGCACATCGCGGTCAACGAGGCCAAGAAGCTGGGCATCCCGGTCGTCGCGATCCTCGACACCAACTGCGACCCGGACGAGGTCGACTACCCCGTCCCGGGCAACGACGACGCCATCCGCAGCGTCAGCCTGCTCACGCGCGTGGTCGCCGACTCCGTCGCCGACGGGCTGATCGCCCGCGCCGGCGCCGCCTCGGGCGGGGACGAGAAGCCCGCCGAGGGCGCCGCCTCCGGTGCCGCCGAGCCGCTGGCCGAGTGGGAGCGCGACCTGCTGGAGGGCAAGCAGGACGGTGGCGCCGCGGCCCCCGCCGAGGCTCCTGCCGGCGACGCGCCGGACGCGGGCGACGCGCAGGCGTCCGCCCCCGAGAGCACCGAGGCCGAAGCCGAGGCCAAGTCGGCCGACGATGCCGCCGACCAGGCCGAGCAGTCGGAGCAGCCTGAGCAGGCCGAGCAGGCCGAGCAGCCCGCCGCCGCGACGGCGGGCGCCGACGCCCCCGCCGAGGCGAAGGCCGAGTCCGAGCAGGCTTGATCCCCCGGTCCCGGCGGCCCCGTGCGGGGGCCGCCGGGACCGTCGCGGGTCCTACGACCACCGACGAGAGAAGCGAAGAGAGCGATGGCTAACTTCACCGCCGCTGACGTCAAGCGGCTTCGCGAGCTGACCGGCTCCGGCATGATGGCCGTAAAGAACGCCCTGACCGAGGCGGACGGCGACTTCGAGAAGGCCACCGAGCTGCTGCGCCTCAAGGGCGCCAAGGACGTGGGCAAGCGCGCCGAGCGCACCACCGCGAACGGCCTGGTCGCGGAGCACTTTGAGGGTTCCGGCGACGGCGCGCTGCTGGAGATCAACTGCGAGACGGACTTCGTCGCCAAGAACGCCCAGTTCATCGAGTTGGCCCAGCGGATCGTCACGTTCGCCGCGGGCAGCGGCGTCGCGGACGCCGCCGCGCTGCTGGCCGCCGAGATCGAGCCCGGCAAGACCGTCCAGGCCCTGATCGAGGAGAACAGCGCCAAGATCGGCGAGAAGCTGGAGCTGCGCCGCTTCGCCCACTTCCAGGGCGCCTACGTGGCCAGCTACCTGCACAAGTCCGACCCGTCCCTGCCGCCGACCACCGGCGTGCTGGTCGAGCTGGACACGGAGAACCCCGCGGTCGCCAAGGACGTCGCCCAGCAGATCGCGGCGATGGCGCCCAAGTACCTCACCCGCGAGGAGATCCCCGCCGAGGCGGTCGAGAAGGAGCGGGCGCTCGCCGAGCAGCTCACCCGCGACGAGGGCAAGCCCGAGCAGGCCATCCCCAAGATCGTCGAGGGCCGGGTGAACGCCTACTTCCGCGACTTCGTGCTGGTGGAGCAGGCCTTCGTCAAGGACAACAAGAAGACGATCGCCAAGGTCCTGGACGAGGCCGGGGTGAAGGTCGTCCGCTTCGCCCGCTTCAAGGTCGGGCAGGCGTAGGGGCACCCTGGAGGCAGGGACCCGAGAATTCGCGACGCAACGAGGAGGCCGCCGACGTGCCGGAGAAGACGACCACTAGCGCGACGGCGGCCTCGTCGTCCCACCCGCGCGGCCAGCACGATCCGCACGACCAGCACGCGCCGCGCGAGGGCTGGAAGCGCGTCCTGCTGAAGCTGTCGGGCGAGGCGTTCGCCGGACGCGAGCCCCTCGGCATCGACCCCGAGGTCGTGCAGCACGTGGCCGAGGCCATCTCCGAGGCCGTCCGGGACGGCGTGCAGGTGGCGGTGGTGTGCGGCGGAGGGAACATGTTCCGCGGCGCCCAGCTCGCCGCCCGCGGCATGGACCGCGGCCGGGGCGACTACATGGGGATGATCGGCACCGTCATCAACTGCCTCGCCCTCCAGGACTTCCTGGAGAAGCTCGGCATGGACACCCGCGTCCAGACGGCCATCACCATGAGCCAGGTGGCCGAACCGTACATCCCGCGGCGCGCCATCCGGCACCTGGAGAAGGGCCGTGTGGTCATCTTCGGCGCGGGCCTGGGCCAGCCGTTCTTCTCCACCGACACGACCGCCGCGCAGCGCGCGCTGGAGATCGGCGCGGAGGCCGTCCTGAAGGCCACTCAGGTGGACGGGGTCTACGATGCCGATCCCCGAAAGAATCCAGACGCGGTCAAGTTCGACCGTTTGGATTACGGTGAAGTCCTACAGCGGGGACTGAAGGTCATGGACGCCACGGCCATCAGCCTCTGCATGGACAACGTCCTCCCCATCGTGGTCTTCGACCTCATGGGGCAGGGCAACATCGTCCGGGCCGTCCGGGGTGAGAAGATCGGCACGCTGGTCAGCCCGGCGCAGGGCTGACCACAGCCGGACATCCGGTGCGCAACCGCACCGACCAGGGCCGACCAGATGACATGGGAGTCACAGTGATCGACGAGACCCTCCTCGAAGCCGAGGAGAAGATGGAGAAGGCGGTCGCGGTCGCCAAGGAGGACTTCCAGGCCATCCGCACCGGCCGGGTCACCCCCGCCATGTTCAACAAGATCACGGCGGAGTACTACGGCACGCCGACGCCGATCAACCAGCTCGCCTCGTTCACGCTGCCGGAACCGCGGATGGTCATCGTCCAGGTCTTCGACAAGTCGTCCGCGCAGGCGGTGGAGAAGGCGATCCGCGACAGCGACCTCGGCGTGAACCCCACCAACGACGGCAACGTCATCCGGGTCGTCTTCCCCGAGCTGTCGGAGGAGCGCCGCAGGGAGTTCATCAAGGTCGCCGGCGGCAAGGCCGAGGACAGCAAGATCTCCATCCGCAACATCCGCAGGCGCGCCAAGGACACCCTCGACAAGCTCGTCAAGGACGGCGAGGCAGGCGAGGACGAGGTCCGCCGTGCCGAGAAAGAGCTCGACGACACCACGCACCGGTACGTGGCGCAGATCGACGAGCTGCTCGAGCACAAGAAGGCCGAACTGCTCGAGGTTTGATGAGACTCGACGACGCCGGGGAGCCCGCGGGCTCCCCGGATGAGCCGGTGACCGGCCCGTCCGGCTCACCGTCCGGGCGGACGCACGTCACGTCCCCGGGCGAGGCGCCCGAGCTACCGACTTCGCTGGACGAGACGTCGGGCTCGTCCGCAGCCGAGGAGACCGGCGGGGCGTCGCGTGCGGACGAGACGTCCGACACCGGAGGCGCGGAAGAGAAGCGCCATGGCAGAACCGGCCGGAACCTCCCGCTCGCCATCGGAGTGGGCAGCGCTCTGGGCGCCCTGGTACTTCTGTCTCTCTACACGGTCAAGGAAATCTTCCTTGGCGTGATGGTCGTCTTCCTGTTCCTCGGCATGCGCGAGCTGACCGAAGCGTTCAAGAGCCGCGACATCCAGGTGCCGTTCATCCCGCTCGCCACCGGCATGGTCGCCACACCCGTGGCGGCGTACGTGTGGGGTCCGACGGCCGTCATCGCGTCCGTGTCGCTGACCGTGCTCGCCGTCCTGATGACCCGGATGACCGAGGGCGCCGACGGATACGTCCGGGACGTCACCGCGGGCCTGTTCGTCGCGGGCTACCTGGTGCTGGTCGGCGGCCTCGTCGCGCTCACCATGCGTCCGGACGACGGCGACCACCGCATCGTCATCTTCATCGCGACCACCGTGGCCAGCGACATCGGCGGCTACTTCGCCGGGTCGTTTCTCGGCAAGCACAAGATGGCACCGGCGATCAGCCCGAAGAAGACCTGGGAGGGCTTCACCGGCTCAGCCCTGACCTGCATGTTCGTGGGCGGGTGGCTGGTGTGGTGGCTGCTGGAGGACGGCCGGGTCTGGCAGGGCGTCCTGATCGGCCTCGCCGCCGTCGTCACCGCGACCGTCGGTGACCTCATCGAGTCGATGATGAAGCGCGATCTCGGCATCAAGGACATGGGAACGCTGCTGCCCGGCCACGGCGGCGTGATGGACCGCCTCGACTCGCTCGTCGCGACGGCCCCGGTCGTGTGGCTGCTCCTGGAGCTGTTCCACCCGACCTGATCGCCCTCCGCCTGCGGGCTGGAAGACGTCCCAGGAGGCGGGCTAGGAGACCACCCAGGAACGGCCCTGGTGCGCCAGACGGCGTACGAGGGCGTCCGACCCGTCGCTCTTGGCGAAGCGGTGTTCCTCACCGGTGATGGGGACGAGCCACAGCCACCGCACCGGATCGCCGTGAATCGTCAACCCGGTCAGGGCGGGTGCGGGCGGACCCGCGAGCCGTGTCGGATCCTCCAGCAACAGGACGCCTTCCCATGCGCTCTCGCCGTTGCCGAGGGGAAACGTACGGGCCTCGTGGTACCACTTCACGACGTCCCCAGGGGCGAACCACGTCACCGACCGCCACGGGTACTGCGCCAGCCAGGGGAAGATGCTGCCCGCGCGTTGGCTGGGCAGGGTGCTCGCCACCGCGAGTTCGATCCTTGCGTACGGCGCGACGTCGTCCTCGTACAGTTCGACCGTGGGCATGCGCTGGCGGCTCATCCCCACAGTGCTCAGCACCGTGTATTCACGGCCGCCCCTTGGGGGACGCTCCGATACGCCTACGGTAGGGGCCACGCTCGGCCGTCCGCCCGCCAGCTGCCGTCCCACGTCGTGCCAGTAGTGGCCGCCTGGCCCGAGCCGTTGCAGCAGGTGGCCGAGCACGGACTGCTGGAATTCCGCCCAGGAGCCCTCCGCGCGGCACGTTTCCCAGTGGGCGCGCGCACGGTCGATTCTCGGCCCGAAGTCCTCGATCTCCTCCTCCAGCGGGAAGACGAAGGGGCTCTGCGCCGTGGCGTCCCTGCCGTAGCCGGGGATGCCGCGTCCCATGTCGGACCAACCCGGAATGACGAAAAGCGGGTCGCCCGCCTCCAGGACGGCGACCCCGTCGCCCTCCTCGAACCACACCACCTCCAGGGCTGCGGCATTCAGAGCTTCGCGTCCCTGCGGGTGGCTGACGTGGGACATCGGCAGGAGAGGCGCACTGCCCGAGTTCAGCCGGGAACGGTCGAGCTCCGCCGGGGCCTGCCTGTGGTTCGCCACCCAGACCGCCCCGACGACCGAGTCCCTCGCGTCCTTCAGGTAGGCGGCCGTGACGTCCCCGTCGGTCTCTATGATGAGCCGGCGACTGCCGTAGGGGCTCGCCTCCGCGTGGACCACCGTGGAGGCAGGGCTTCCGGGGGACACGGCGCCCCTGCGCGATACCGACATGATCGAGACCTTAGTCGCGAACAAGGTCATGTGCAGGGAAGTCGCGTCTCGCTTGCGTTCCGGGTGGGAATCCGAGCCCGCGTCGGGCGGACGAGGCATCGGCCGGGGTTTGCGACACTGGTAAGACCATGTCTGCCACCCCTGATGCCACCAAGACCCCGGCGAAGCTCGTCTTCGCCGCACCGCGCCGGGGCAAGCCGCCACGGCACCTCGCCGACCTCACCTCCGTCGAACGGCGCGAGGCGGTGGCCGCGCTCGGGGAGAAGCCGTTCCGCGCCGACCAGCTGTCGCGGCACTACTTCGCCCGGTTGACCGACGATCCGGCGAAGATGACCGACCTGCCCGCCGCCGTCCGCGAGCGCCTCGTGTCGGAGCTGCTGCCCACGCTCCTCAGCCCCGTCCGCGAGATGGACTGCGACGACGGCAGGACGTTGAAGACCGTCTGGAAGGCGTTCGACGGCGTCCTGTTCGAGTCGGTGCTGATGCGCTACCCCGACCGAGCCACGATGTGCGTCTCGTCCCAGGCGGGATGCGGCATGAACTGCCCCTTCTGCGCGACGGGACAGGCCGGGCTCACCCGCAACCTCTCCACGGCCGAGATCGTCGAGCAGGTCGCGGCGGGAGCGCGCGCACTGGCGCGCGGCCGGATTCCAGGCGGGCCCGGACGCGTCTCCAACATCGTCTTCATGGGCATGGGCGAGCCCCTGGCCAACTACAAGGCCGTCATCGGCGCCGTACGCCGCATCACGGACCCGGCCCCCGCAGGGCTGGGGATATCCCAACGCTCGGTGACGGTCTCCACCGTGGGGCTCGTCCCGGCGATCGAGAAGCTCGCCGCCGAGGACATGTCCGTCCGGCTGGCCGTCTCGCTGCACGCGCCCGACGACGAGCTCCGCGACGACCTCGTACCGGTCAACAACCGGTGGAAGGTCGCCGAGGTGCTGGACGCCGCCTGGGCGTACGCGGACCGCAGCGGGCGCCGCGTCTCGATCGAGTACGCCCTGATCAAGGACGTCAACGACCAGGCCTGGAGGGCCGATCTTCTCGGCAAGCTCTTGCGCGGGCACCTCGTACACGTCAATCTGATCCCGTTGAACCCGACGCCGGGTTCCAAGTGGACCGCCTCCCGGCCCGAGGACGAGCGCGAGTTCGTCCGGCGGCTGGAGGCCCACGGGGTTCCGGTCACGGTGCGCGACACTCGGGGCAGGGAGATCGACGGGGCCTGCGGACAACTGGCCGCGGCGACCAGGGACTAGCGCGCCGCGGGCGTGTTCGTCGCGCCCCGCGCGTGGGGGGAGCACGGTGGCGGGGAGGGCGGGTACGCGGCTGCCGGTGGCGCTGCGGGGCTATGACCGGGGGCAGGTGGACGGCCTGCTGGGCCGGATCTCACGGGCGCTGAGCGGCGGCCCGCCGGTGTCGGTGGACGAGGTGCGCGCGATCCGGTTCGACGTCGTCCTGCGCGGCTACGAGCAACGCGCGGTGGACGAACTGGTACGCGAGTGCATCAGAGAGCTCCAGAGCACCGCCCCCTACGACGAGCGGGCCGGGCGGCCCCGGGTGCACCCGGGCTGGTTGATCAACTGGATCCAGAACGCGCGGTTCGCGGGCGCGGGGCTGCGCACGGGCTATGACGTCCGTGACGTGGACGCGTTTTTGGACCGTGTCATCGCCGGCCTGCGCGGGACCGCCCCGCCGGTGACGGCCCGTGACGTGCGGGAAAGCGCGTTCCGCGTCGTCCGGCTCGGGTCGGGTTACGACGAGCAGGAGGTCGACCGGTTCCTCGTCCAGCTCGCGGGCGCCCTTGAGCGCCGCTGAGTTATCCACAGTTGTACGAAGGGCTGGCGCGGGGGTGTCGGGGGACGCGACGCTTTGTACATGGATCAACTCGATGTGCAACTGCGGCGGCTGCGCTCGCTGTTCGGCCTCTTCTTCGAGGCTGAGGTCATCGCCGCGCTGCTGCCCCTGACCCGTCCCGCGCTGCGGCTGGGCGCCGAGAGCGCGGTCGGCGTCCAGCTCGGCGGCGTCCCGCTGCTCCCGGCCGGCGAGCGCTGGCCCGAGTGGAACGGCCGCCCCCTCGACTTCCTCGGCGCGATCGACTTCGCCGACTTAGCCGTCCTCGGCGAGATCCCCGGGCTGCCGACGACCGGTACGGCCGCGTTCTACTACGCGAGCGAGGCGCCGCGTCCCTGGGGTGACGCCGCAGGCCAGCGCGACGGCTGGCGGATCTTCACAGGACGCCTGCGGGAAGTCACCGCACCACCCGGAGCGTTCCCCTATCCCCGCTGCCGGCTGGGCGCCACGCCGTATCTGTCCCTCCCCTCGCCGCAGGAGCCCGTCGTGCGGAGTCTGGAGCAGATCTACAGCGGTGTCGTGGCCGTCTACGAGCAGCTGCACGCCGCCTGGACACAGCATGCGTGGCCGAACGAGACACCCGTCCACCAGCTGGGCGGCTGGCCCGCCCTCGTCCAGCGCCCGGTCGGCCCCGACTGCATGTACGCCTCGTCGGGCCGCGACCTGGACTCCTTCAAGCCCATCGAACTCTCACCAGAGGAGGAGTCCGCCGTGGCCGAATGGCGCCTGCTGCTGCAACTCGACTCCGACCAACGCCTCGGCTGGCACTGGGGCGATCCCGGCCGCGTGTACTTCTGCGGCCGCCAGAACGAGCCCTTGGAGCAGACATGGCTAACCGTCCAAGCCACCTGACCACCCCACCCCCCGCGCCCAGCCATCACAAGCTCCCCACCCGAGCCCCGCCTCTCGACACCCTCGACTCGGCGCCCTCGGCTCCGCGCCGGGGCCCGGCGCCGCCCACCCGGCGCTGTCACCCTGGCTTGTCACCCCTGGCCGGTCACCACGAGCCTGTCGTCTAGCCCTCGTCCCCCGAGGTGCCGTCCCCAAGGCGCCGCCTCGAGATCCACCTCCGGATGCCGTGGCTTGCCGCCCTGCCGCCCTGCCGCCTTGCCGCCTTGCCCCCCTTTGACCCCGTCACGGCGCGCCGTCGGTGCCCCCTGAATGCCGCCCCCGAGCCGAGAGCCGTCTCCCGATGCCGTTCGCCCGATCTCGCCGCCTGAGCCATGTCCCCCCGGTCCTGTCCCGACGGCGCCATGGGTAGTGGCCCCCAGTTTTGTGCCCCGGTCTGGACACCGCCGACGATTCCTGACCAGGTAAGAGACCAAGGGCTGGCCCGCTTTGCGGGAACGGCCTGTGGACTCGGTCTCGTGAGCTAGTCCCGTGACGCCGGTTCCGTCCCACGGTCTCGTGATGTGGTTTCGTCGATCCGTGATGCCAGCGCGTTTTGTCGCCGTCGCCTGGTTCAGCTACCACAGGGCGGGGTCGGTCAAGGGAGAAGCGAAAGGGTGACCATGTAGAGGACACCGACTACGGCTGTCCAGGTGGCGTGCTGGGGCGCCGGTACCGTCACGCAGTCCTGTGAGCGCGGTCCTGCCCATCCGATGCTGCCGGCGCGGCCTCGTCGCTGCCGCCTGGTCTAGGTGCTAGAGGTGGGGGCAGGTTGCCGGCGGAAGCGAGGGGACTGCGTGAGGGGCGCCGACCATGGCTGTCCAGGTGGCTTGAGGGCGCCGGTCAGGCGTTCTCGTGAGTGTGGTCCCGTGTGGTCCCGCGGATTGATTAGTGCCGTCAGCGTGATCTTGCCGCTGCCGCCTGGGGCGGGGTGGCGTCGGTCAATGGCGGAAGCGGGGGTGACCAGAGAGGGGCGCTGGCTCCGGCTGTTCAGATGGCGCGAGGGGCGCCGGTCTCGTCGTGCGGTCTCGTGAGAGGGGGCCCGTGGATCGATTGGGTGCTGTCAGCGTGATCCTGCCGCTGCCGCTGCCGCTGCCGCTGCCGCTGCCGCGCTGCTGCCGTTGTTGTGCCGGTGCTTTGTGGGGGGCTTGGGGGCGGTTGGCTTGGGTGGGGGGTCAGTGGCGGAGGCGGGGGGTGGTCATGTAGAGGGTGCCGACCACGGTTGTCCAGATGGTCAGGTGGAGGGCGATCGCTGGGAAGCCGGAGACAAGTTCCCTGGGGCTGTCGTGGGCTATGCGTAGCCAATCGATCATGGGTATCGAGAGCCACGAGAGGCGGCCGAGACCGAGCAGGACCAGGCCCGCCGCTCCGCCGAGCAACGCCAGGAGGGAGGCGCCGGGAGCAGGTATCACCGCCCGGCTCGTCCATGCGCCCAGGAGGGTGGCGGGCGCGGCCACCAGCGGAGACAGCGCAAGGCCCGTCAGGACCGCCTGGCCCGGCGAGCCCACCGCGATCGCTTGGAAGAGGGGCACAAGCAATGCGACGACACCCAGGCAGAGGTTCACCCCGTAGGCGGCGAGTATCCCGGCCCACATCGTGGCGGACGTGCGTCCGACGGCGGTTGCCGACAGGGCCTGCTGCTCGTCGGGCTGAGTGTCGAGCAGGGCGCGGGCCGCCCATG
The DNA here is from genome assembly GCF_022751215.1 of Actinomadura terrae. Taxonomy (GTDB): domain Bacteria; phylum Actinomycetota; class Actinomycetes; order Streptosporangiales; family Streptosporangiaceae; genus Spirillospora; species Spirillospora terrae. Next base: position 1,069,999 of record NZ_JAICDG010000001.1, read on the forward strand.
CCCAGACCGGGAACATGAAGGCCGCCACGTCCCCGAAGGTCGCGACGCCGAGTTTGTCGGCGTCCGGTCCACTCGGACCATTGAGGAGGACGAGACACACGACCAGCGCAATCACGATCAGGGGGTGCAGGACGCGCAGCGAGCGCACATAACCCGCGACTTGGAATCGGGCGAGTGCGATCACGTCTCGGCCCTCCGCACGTCGTGTCCCTCGGCGCGGAGTCTGTTCTCCACGGCCTCGGCTTCGTCCTGCCTGACGATGACCGTCAGTACCGTCCACGCCGCGCCGCCGTTCGTCCGGTCGTCCGCGGTCCGTGTGCCCGCGGGTGGACCTGTGCCCTCGGAGGCCTGTATCTGCTCGTGAATCTCGGGGCGCTCTGCGGCCGATACGGGCTTGGGGTGCTCGGTGGTTTCCATAGGCCCTGTGAGGTGGCGGAGCCCGGTGGTCGTCCCGATGGCTGCCGTGGGATCGGAGTGCTGGCTGCCCTGCGGGCCCTCCGTGGGGCTGATGGCCGTTGTGTGTTCGGGACGTTCGGTGACTTGCGCGTCAGGGATTTCGGGGATGTCGGTGACTTCTGCGGCCGTTGTGGGAGTGGGGTGCTGATGGGTGTGTCCGGCGTTTGTGGGTTCGGTGGCCATTGGGCGCTCTAGGTGCTCGGGGGCCTGCACAACGCTGGTGGGCTCGGCGTGCTTGGTGGTCTCTGCGGTTGTTGTGGGGGTGCGGGTTTCGGTCTCGGTGTCCCTTGTGGGGGTGGAGGGGCGGGTGGTGTGGTCGGACTCGGCTGATTCGGCTGACTCGGTCGCGGGTTCGGCGTGGTGTGCGGGGTCGGCTTTGTTGGTGGGCTCAGCCGCGTGCGACGGGGGACTGGATGGGGGTTCGGCCGTGGCGGGGCTGGGGGGTTCGGCGGCGGGGGTGGTCTTGTCGGGCTCTGCCTCTAGCGGGTGTGCGGCTTTGTTCGGGCTTGGGGCACTTGGTGCGGCGGAGACGCTCGCGGACTTGGCGGGATGGGACGGCGTCTTTAGAGCCGTTGGAGGGGAGGCTGGGGGAGCTTGGGTGGAGGTCGGGGGAGTGGAGGGGAGGTGGACCACTTCGGAGTTGGCTACGCGTATGCGGCCTAGATTGGGGAGCTTCTCGATGGTGCGCTGGTGATCGCTGATCACCACTGTGGTGCCTCCGGCTGCCAGTTCGGCGATCAGGGACGGGAGCGAGTCGCGCGTGGCGGCGTCAAGGCCCGCGAAGGGCTCGTCCAGGATCAGGAGGCCGGGATCGTCCATGAGCGCCTGGACGAGTCCGACCTTCTGTGCGCTGCCCTTGGACAGCTCCGGCAGGCGCACGTCGAGGAGGTGTTCCAGGCCGAGACGTTCCGTCCATGTGTTCAAGGAGGAGGGAGGGACTCCACGTATGGCCGACATGTGATGCAGGTAGGAGCGGACTACGAACGGTTGGTCCACCGGGAAACGTTCGGGTGCGTAGCCCACACGGCTCGGCCGATCATGGACGGCTCCCTTGTGAGGGCGGCGCAGCCCGGCGATCAGTCGGAGCAAGGTGGACTTGCCCGCTCCGTTGCGTCCGGTCACCTCCGTGACGCTGCCTGCGGGGAGCGCGAGGGTGACGTCCTTGAGTACCCAAGGGCCCCTGCGGTGATAGCGAAAGGCGACACTCTCTAGCCGCATAGTCCACGGACCGTAGTGACCCGCCTGTAAGCGTGGCGTTAGCCCCGAGTCGGTGGGTGGAGCAGCCCGATCGGGTGGCGTCCTCCCTGTGGGGCGGCGCTGCGGTTGCGGCGTTGCGGCGGCCTTGTGGGGATGTGGTTTTCTTGGGTGCTGGTTGAGGGGCCGTGATGGATGGGGGTCGTCTTGGTGGCGAGTGCGGGGTGCGTCTTCTGCGAGATCGTGAAGGGGGAACGACCGGCGCATGTCGTGCTGGACGTTCCGGACGCGATGGCGTTCCTCGATACGCGGCCGTTGTTCAAGGGGCACACGCTGCTGGTCCCACGGACGCACTACGAGACGCTGGGAGATCTGCCGCCTGAGTTCCTCGGGGAGTTCTTCGGGCACGCGCAGCGGCTGGCGGGGGCAATGGAATCGGTGCTCGGCGCGGCGGGTTCGTTCGTGGCCATGAACAATCGCGTCAGCCAGAGCGTCCCGCACCTACACGTCCACGTCGTCCCACGGAACAAGAAGGACGGGTTGCGCGGATTCTTCTGGCCGCGGCAGAAGTACGAGTCGGACGCCGAAGCCGCCGACTACGCGACCCGCCTCGCCGCGAGCTTGTGAGTTCCGGCCAGCCCGTGGTGAGTGGGGCGCCTGGGGAGTGGGGTGAATCGTTCAGTGAGTGGGCGAGCGTGTGGAGCGGGTCGTGTGCGGGGCGAGTGATCTGCGGGCGCTCGGCTCCTGTGTGAGCCTGGCCTGTGTGAGCCTGGCCTGCGTGTGACGCGGTCTGTGTGTGACGTGGCCTGTGTGGGGCGGCTTGGGTGTTAGGCCGTCTGTGGGGCGCGGTCCATGTGGAGACGTTCTTGGGCGGAGCGAGGAACGTGTGGGTGGCGCGGCTTGTGATCGGCGCGCTTGGGCTCGCCGGGCCTGCCCGCGATCGTTCTCCTGGTGGAGTGGCGCGGCTTGTGATTGGCGCGCTTGGGAGTAAGGCGAGGCCGGGTGTGGGGCCGGAGGCGTGGGCTGGCGGCGTGGGGCTGGCGGCTTCGTGGATGCGGGGCCTGGGTGCGGGTGGGCGGTGTGCGCGCGGGCCTTGTGGCGGGCGGATTGTGCGTGGTGGGGCACGTGGGGGCGTGCGCGGGTGATCCTCGTGCGGGTGGGGCTGTGCGCGGGTGGTCCTCGTGCGGGTGGTCCTCGTGCGGGTGGGTTGTGCGCGGGTGGGCCGTGCGCGGGTGGGGCTATTGGGGGATGGACCGGTTGCGAAGTTGTCTCGCGGGGCGGGGCGGGGCGGGGCGGGGGGCGGTGGTGGGGGGTGGAGTGACTTGTGGTTGAGGAGGGGAGGGGCGAGGGCACTGCGGGGGCGTGGTGGCTGGGGGGTTGGTGGTCTGGGGGTGGAGTGGCGGGAATGGCGGGTTGTGGGGCTGTGGTGGGAGTTCGTGTTTGGGAATTCGGGCGTGCGTATGTAGTTGGGCTGGGTGTGTGAGTGGGGGTGGCAAGGCCCGGTTGGGGCGGGCCTTGCCTGTGGGGGTCAACCCAGGGCCGCGACGACGGCCACGTAGGGTTCTGCTGTTCCGGGATCGGGTGGGGGCGGTGTGGTGCCCGCTAGGGCTGCTGCGTGTTCGTAGAGGTCGCGTTCCGCGCGGTCCAGTGCCGCGGACAACACGTACTCGGGGACCGTCCAGCCGATCAGTTCGGCCGCCTTGCGGATGACGAGAGTCTGTTCCGCGGACGTCTGGAAACCGATGTGATCGATGGCGGGAAGGTCCTGGTGAACCGACTCAGACATGGCCGGTCTCCTTCCGTGCGGCATCTCAAAGTACGTCGGGAGGAGCGGCCGCGGCATCCTCTGTAAGGACGATTATCGGGGCGCGGCCGGGGTCAGCGGGTTCCCCAGGTGTAGGACTGTTTGCGCAGCCGGAGATAGACGAAACTCTCGGTCGACACGACGCCGGGGACGGCGCGGATGCGGCCGAGGAGTTCCAGGACGCGGTCGTCGTCCTCGCAGACGAGTTCGACGAGGATGTCGAGGGACCCGGCGGTGATGACGACGTGGTCGATCTCCTCGACGGCGGCGAGTTCGTCGGCGATCCGCTCCAGGTCGCCTTCGCATCTGACGCCGACCATGAGGCGGCGGGAGAAGCCGAGCATGAGGGGGTCGGTGACGCCGACGATCTGCATGACGCCCGCGTCCAGGAGCTTCTGGACGCGCTGGCGGACGGCCGCCTCGGAGAGTCCGACCGCCTTGCCGATCGCCGCGTAGGAGCGCCGCCCGTCCTGCTGGAGTTGCTCGATGATGTGCTTGGCGGTCGCGTCGAGCGGGACGGCGGGGGTGCCTGGGCGGGTGGGCGGGCGAGCCGTCATCGTGATCTCCTATTTGCGGAGTCGGGGGTGCGCGATATTTGTTTCAAGGGAATCAGTCGCCGAATTGGATCATGACGAGCGAATCACTTGAATTGGGCGGGATCCTCTGTAAGGGTCGGGCCGACACGAACGCATCAGGCGAGGGTCCCCGGGAGGGATTGGATGAGCGGCGGCAGGCTGCGCAACTTTATCGGCGGCGAGTACGTGGACGCGAAGGACGGGCGAACCCTGGAGGTCGTCGATCCGAGCACCGGCGAGACGTACACGCGGGCGCCGCTGTCGGGCGCCGAGGACGTCGACGCCGCGTTCCGGGCCGCCGAGGGGGCGTTCCCCGCGTGGCGGGACGCGACGCCGGGGGAGCGGAGCCTCGCGATGCTGCGGTTCGCGGACGCGGTCGAGGCGCGGGCCGAGGACCTCGTCCAGGCGGAGAGCCGTGACACCGGCAAACCGTTGCAGCTGACCAGGGACGAGGAGGTACCGCCGATGGTGGACAACCTCCGGTTCTTCGCGGGCGCGTCCCGGGTGCTGGAGGGGCGGGCCAGTGCCGAGTACATGGCCGATCACACGTCCTCCATCCGGCGGGAGCCGATCGGGGTGTGCGCGCAGGTGACGCCCTGGAACTACCCCATGATGATGGCCGCCTGGAAGATCGGTCCGGCGCTGGCGTCGGGGAACACGGTCGTGCTGAAGCCGTCGGAGACCACACCCGTGAGCACGCTGATGCTCGCCGAGATCGCGGCGGAGTTCCTGCCGCCGGGCGTGTTCAACGTGGTGTGCGGCGACCGGGACACCGGGCGCGCGCTCGTCGACCATCCGACGCCGCGGATGGTGTCGATCACCGGGAGCGTGCGCGCGGGGATGGAGGTCGCGGCCGCGGCGGCGAAGGACCTCAAGCGGGTGCACCTGGAGCTCGGCGGCAAGGCGCCGGTCGTCGTCTTCGACGACGCGGACGTCGAGGCCGCAGCGACGGGCATCGCCGAGGCCGGGTACTTCAACGCGGGGCAGGACTGCACGGCGGCCACGCGGGTGCTCGTCGCGGACGGGGTGCACGACGCCTTCGCCGAGGCGCTCACCGAGGCCGCGAAGGGGACGGCGGTGGGGCCGCCGAGCGCCACGGGCGCGTACTACGGTCCCGTGAACAGCGCGGGGCAGCTTGAGCGCGTCCAGGGGTTCCTGGATCGGGCGCCCGGCCACGCGGAGGTCCTGACGGGGGGCACGCGGATCGGGGAGCGCGGGTACTTCTTCGCGCCGACCGTCGTCGCCGGGCTCCGGCAGGACGACGAGCTGGTGCAGGAGGAGGTGTTCGGCCCCGTCATCACCGTCCAGCGGTTCGCCGCCGAGGGGCAGGCCGTGGAGTGGGCGAACGGCGTGCGATACGGTCTGGCCGCCAGCGTGTGGACGCGTGACCACGGGCGGGCCATGCGCATGACCAGGGCGCTCGACTTCGGCGCGGTGTGGGTCAACACCCATATCCCGCTCGTGTCGGAGATGCCGCACGGCGGCTTCAAGCACTCCGGTTACGGCAAGGACCTGTCGATGTACGGGATCGAGGACTACACGCGCGTCAAGCACGTGATGCACTACATCGGCGGCTGACCGTCCGCCCGTCCGCGAGAAGGAACTCCCCATGACCTGGACCCGGTCCGATGCCTCGGTGCGCGATGCCCCGGCGGACGGCGCGGGTCCCGCCATCGAGCTCGTCGGGGTGGAGAAGACGTATCACGCCCGGGGCGAGTCGGTCGACGCGGTTCGCGGGCTCGATCTGGCGATAGCGCGTGGGGAGTTCTTCTCGCTTCTGGGTCCTTCCGGCTGCGGCAAGACGACGACGTTGCGGTTGGTCGGGGGATTCGAGGAGCCGACGGAGGGCGAGGTCTATCTGCACGGCGCCAGCGTCACCGGGGTCCCGGCCAACAAGCGTGACGTCAACACAGTGTTCCAGTCCTATGCGCTGTTTCCGCATATGAACGTCTTCGACAATGTGGCGTTCGGCCTGCGGCGCCGTGGCGTCCCCAAAGGCGAGGTCAAGGCGCGGGTGGGCGTAATGCTGGAACTGGTCGATCTCGCTGGACGGGAGCGCCGCCGTCCGGGGGAACTGTCCGGTGGGCAGCAGCAGCGGGTCGCGTTGGCGCGCGCGCTGGTCAACCGCCCGCGCGCCCTGCTGCTGGACGAGCCGCTGGCCGCACTCGACCTGAAATTGCGTCAGGCCATGCAGGTGGAGCTGAAACGCATCCAGCGGGAGGTCGGCATCACGTTCGTGTACGTGACGCACGACCAGGGCGAGGCCCTCGCCATGTCGGACCGGATCGCCGTCATGAACGAGGGGCGCGTCGAGCAGCTCGGGACGCCGAGGGAGGTCTACGAGCGTCCGGCGACGCGGTTCGTGGCGGGGTTCATCGGGACGTCCAACCTGCTGGGCGGCGAGGTCACCGAGGCGGGGCCCGAGGCGGTGGTGATCTCCCACGGGCCGGACGGGTGGATCGAGGTACCGGTACGCGGTGTCGTGGTCGGCGAGCGCCTGGAGCTGACCGTCAGGCCGGAGAAGATCGGCATCGGACGGGACCGGCCGGTGGACGGCCTGTGCCGCATTCGCGGCACCGTGACCGAGGTGGTGTATCTCGGGACGTCCACCAACTACACCGTCGCCACTGCCGCCGGGGAGGACGTCGTCGTGTTCTCACAGAACGTCACGTCCGGTGAGGACGTCGCCGCCCGCGGGGACTCCGTGTGGCTGTCGTGGGACCCGCGCCACTCGTACGCCCTAGGAGCACCCCAGTGAGCCACATCCATCCCGAGCTCGCCCGTGGGCTCACACGCCCGCGCGCGGCGGTCGAGCGGACGGGCGGCACCGTCTCGCGGCGCCGCGCGCTTCAGCTGATGGGGGCCGGGCTCGCGCTGGCGGGCTGCGGCGTGGACGGGCAGGGCGGCAAGGCGGCGATCGGCCGGACCGACGTCCAGGAGTACTGGGCGGGCAAGTCCCGCAACGGCAGGCTGCGCTGGGCGAACTGGCCGGGCTACATGCAGGACGACCGCGAGACGATCAAGGCGTTCGAGAAGGCCACCGGCATCGGCGTGACCTACCGGGAGGTCATCCAGGAGACCGGTCCGTGGTTCGGCAAGATCCAGGCGCCGCTGGCCGCCGGGCAGTCGATCGGGTTCGACCTGATGGTGATGACGAACGGGATCCAGCTGGAGAAGTGCCGCCAGCTCGGCTATCTGGCTCCGTTGGATCGGTCCCGCCTGCGGAACTTCACGGCGAACGCGGGGCCGGGCTACCGGAACCCGTCCTACGACCCGGGCAACGCGTTCACGGTGCCGTACCAGTCGGGCATCACCGGCATCGCCTACAACACCCGGTACGTCAAGGACGAGATCACCAGCATCGCCCAGCTCTTCGACCCGAAGTACAAGGGCAGGGTCGGCATGCTGGGCGACTCCCAGGAACTCGGCAATTTCGGGATGTTCCTGCTCGGCGTCGATCCGGAGCGCTCCACCCCCGCCGACTGGGACCGGGCCGCCGCCAAACTTCGTGAGCAGCGTGACAAGGGGATCGTCCGCAAGTACTACACGCAGGACTACGTCGACGCGGTCAGCAAGGGCGACGTGTGGCTGACGATGGCGTGGTCCGGCGACGTGTACAGCCTCACCAGCCCGGACGTGAAGTTCGTCGTGCCGGAGGAGGGCGGCACCCTCTGGACGGACAACCTGTGCATCCCGAAGACCGCCGAGAACCCGGTCGACGCGCTCACCCTGATCGACTGGCTGTACGTCCCGGCGAACAACGCGCCGCTGACCGAGTTCGTCAACTACATCACGCCCGTCCCGGCCGTGCGGGAGATCGTCGCGGCGGACGCGGCGAAGGCGACCGGCGCTAAGAAGAAGGACCTGACCAGGCTGAGCACGAGCCCGCTGGTGTTCCCGTCCCAGGCCGACCTCGCGCGGTTGCGGCACTACCGGCGGCTCACGCAGGCGGAGGAGACGCGCTACCAGCGGACCTTCGAGCCCATCGCCAAGGGCTCGTGAGGGATGCGCAAAAGCTCGTGAGGGACGTGCGGGGTTCGGTGAGGGGCGTGCTCGGGCGGGTCACGCCCTATCTGATGATTCTGCCGGGCGGGCTGTGGCTGGCGGCGTTCTTCGTGGTCCCGATGGTGTTGATGGTGTCGCTGTCGTTGCAGACCGGCAACCTCGTGGACGGATTCCGGCAGACGTTCCACTGGCAGAACTACACCTACGCCCTGGACACCTACAGAAACACCTTCCTGCGATCGCTCTGGTACGGCCTGCTGGCGACTGCGGCCTGCGTGGCGCTGTCCTATCCGGCGGCGTACTGGATCGCGTTCCGTGGCGGCCGCAACAAGTCGACGTACCTGTTCCTTCTGCTGCTGCCGTACTTCGTCTCGTACGTGCTCCGGACGGTCTCGTGGAAGCTCGTCCTGACCGACAACGGCCCGGTGCTCGGGCCGCTGCGCGACCACGGGGTTCTCCCGCAAGGTTTCCACGTCCTGGATACGGGTTTCGCGGTCGTGTCGGGGCTGACCTACAACCTTCTCCCCTTCATGGTGCTGCCCATCTATGTCGCCCTGGAGCGGATCGACCCGCGCCTTGTGGAGGCCGCCCGCGACCTGTACGCGAGCCGGGCGCAGGCGTTCGGCCGGGTGGTCCTGCCGCTGTCGCTCCCCGGCGTCCTCGCCGGGGTGATCATGACGTTCGCGCCCGCGTCGGCGGACTACGTCAACGCCGAAGTGCTCGGCGGGCCCCGCGACACCATGATCGGCAACGTGGTCCAGGCGGAGTACTTCGACAACGGCGCCTACCCGGCCGCGTCCGCGCTGTCGTTCGCGCTGATGGCGATGCTGCTGCTCGGCGTCTTCGCGTACGCGCGCGTCCTCGGCGCCCGAGGAGCCCAGAGCGTGCTGGACGTGGCGGCCGGACGATGACGACCCGCCCGGGCAAGGCCGTCTCCGGCCTGCACGTCTACACGCTGCTGCTGATCGCCTGGCTGCTGCTGCCCATCGCGATCATGATCCTGTTCGGGTTCAACGACACCCACGGCAAGCAGAACTTCCGCTGGGAGGGCTTCACGCTCCGGTGGTACGCGCACCTGCTCGACAAGGACGACCTCACCACCGCCGTCCTGAACTCGCTGACGATCGCGCTGCTGAGCACGCTGCTCAGCACGGTCGTCGGGACGCTCGCGGGCCTCGCGCTCGGCCGCCACCGGTTCCGCGGCGGCGGCGCGGCGAACCTGGTGCTGCTCATGACGATCTCGTGCCCGGAGCTCGTGATGGGCGCGTCGCTGCTGTCCATGTTCGTCACGTTCGACGTGCCCCGCGGCTACCTGACGATCCTCGCCGCGCACGTGATGTTCTCGATCGCGTTCGTGGCGGTGACCGTCCGCGCCCGCGTCGCCCGCCTGGACCCGGCGGTCGAGGAGGCCGCGCGGGACCTCGGCGCCGGGCCGTGGACGCGGTTCCGCCTCGTCACGTTCCCCATGGTCAGGCCGGGTGTGCTCGCGGGCGCGCTGCTGGCGTTCGTGCTGTCGGTCGACGACTTCGTGATCACCGGCTTCACCGGCGGGACCACGGTCACTTTCCCGCTGTGGATCTACGGCTCGACACGGACCGGGACGCCGCCGCAGGTCAACGTGATGGGCACGCTCATCTTCGCGTCCGGCGCGCTGGTCGCCCTGATCGTGGCACGGCGAAGTGCCGGCGCGACAGTGCACCGGCGCGACGGTGCACCGGCGCGGCGTCAGTCGGGGGATTCGTCGATCGTGCCGAAGATGACCGACGACACCTCCAGGTAGAGCTGCTCCGGATACGGCATGAAGCCCACGTTGCGCAGCGCCTGCTTCTGGCCCGCCGACTCCATCACGAACTCGCCGTACCCGAGCATGCGTCCGGCGACGGAGCGCTCCAGGGCGATGTCGGTGACCTTCGCCAGCGGCATCATCGCGACGTTGCGGTTGAGGATGCCGCTGACCAGCATCACGCGGTGCTCGGTGACCAGGAAGAACTCGATCGACCAGGCGATGAGCTTCCAGACCAGGAAGCCGATCGCGAGCAGCCACAGGAACCAGAGCCACAGGACGCCCGAGACCGCGTAGGCGGCGCCGCACGCGATGAGCCCGCCGACCACGAGCGCCACGGGGAACAGCAGCACGGCGGGGTGGCGCCGCACGGCGATGACCCGGCCCTCGTAGGACATCAGATACTTGTCGACCGTCCGCGACGAGGTGTCGCGGCGCACCATCATGTCCTGCAAATTCACGGTGGCGTCCTCGTCATGATCTGGTGGGTCCAACCGTAGCCGACCGGGCGCCGCCGATGCAGAGGCCGCGCGGTAAGGCCGCGGGGCTCCCGGGTGACCCGGTGGTCCGGCCTTGTGCGCGCCGGATCGTCGGCTGATGATGTTCGGCATGGACGGCGTGCGGGAGCCGGTTGGCGGGCGGACGGACGGGCCGGACGGCGGGCCACGGGACGCCGGGGGCTCGCGGGGCGCGTTCGCGCCCGGCGTGACCGGGCGGCCCATCTGGCGGCTGCTGCTGCGCGGGCTCGGTGTGTACCTGCCCGGCTGGGAGACGCCCGCGGGCGCCCACGAGGTTCCGGCCGGCGGGCGCCGGACCGCCCCCGTGTGGTTCGGGCCGCCCGCGTTCCTGGACGGCGAGGCCGGGTTCGGCCTGCACCTGCCCGAGCGGCGCCGGGGCCTGGAGCCCGACCGCGAGATCTACGTCCGCGGACGCGAGAACCCGAGCTTCGGCCTCGTCGTTGCGGGCCCCAGCGCGGCGATCGGCACGCGGGTCGTGGACGCGGCGGCGCTGGTGCGGTTCGCGCGCAGGCTGACGTTCGAGGAGCTGCTCGACACCGGCGACGCCGACTCGGTGCCGTACGCGGTGCGCGGCGCCCGCGCCGTGGAGAACGTGGTGTTCCTGGACCGCGCGGCCGGGGTCGGGCTGTGCGCGGAGGTGGAACCGTCGACGCGCGCCGTCCGGTGCCCGGTGTACGTGCGCCTGGGCGACCCTGCGGAGCGCACCGTCCGCGCCTACGGCACCGCCCTCGCGTAAGGCTGAGCCGCGAAAGGCCAGCGCCCGGCCCGCCACGGCCCGGCCTAGCCCGGCCCCGCCCGTGAGGGCGCGGCTCCTCAACGCCCGGCCCGTCACGGTGCGGGGCTTCAGGAGGTTGCGGCCCATGCTGTCAGGTCCCAGAGTTGGTGGGACGGCAGGCCGCGCAGGCGGACGGTCGCGGTGGCCGGGTCCCAGAAGACCTCGTCGCTCTCCAGTTCCAGCGACTGCGGGGCGGTCAGGACGGCGCACAGGAGCTCGTCACGGGTCCGGACGGCCATCAGCGGGCCGATCTGGGCCACCGCCCCGGCGCTCTCGAACAGGGCGCGCAGGAGCGCCTTGAGGGCCGCCTCGTCCTCGGGTGGACGGCTCGGCGTGACGCCGGAGGGCAGGCCGGGCTCGACGCGGGCGAGGCCGCGGCGTCCGGCGCCGGATGCCGGGCCGTTGCGGGGGAGGTCGGCGCCGGTCGAGATGAGCAGGGCGCTGAACGCCCCGGCGAGGTCCTCGGCGTCCTGCCCGCCGAGGAAGTAGCGGTACCGCTCGGCGGAGCCCGTCGCGGGGCCCTCGGTGCCCTCCACCGTGCGGAACCGGACGTCGAGCCGGTTCGCGCGGACGCACCGCTCGTACAGGTCGGTGAGGATGTCCTGGAGCTGCTCGTCGCGCGTCCACAGCCGTCCCGTGGCGGTGACGCCCGCGTCGGCGGCGGGGGACTGCGTGAGCGCGGCGGCGGGCGCGTAGGGGCGGCCGGTCAGCGCGGCGGCGACGGTGTCGTCCAGCCTGCCCTCGGTGAAGCGGAGCAGCTCGGCGACGACGTCCTCGACGGCCTCCAGCGTGCGCGTGAGCGTGCGCTGGAGCACCAGGATCTCCGCGCCGCCGCGCTCCAGCTCGGCGAGCCGGTCCAGCGCGGCGTCGACCTTGCCCTCGACGGCCTCGGCGCCCGCCCCGGTCACGGCCCGCACCGACGCCTCGACCTCGGCCAGCTTGCGGCGCAGCGCGGCGAGCGTGACCCGCTGCTGTTCGAGGTCCTGGAGCCGCGCGGCCTGCGTCCGCAGGTGGTCGTCGGCCTCGTGGACGCGCGCGGCGAGCTCGTCGACCTGCCCGCTGCTGTGCCGGAGCCGGTCGTCGAGCGCGGGCAGCACGTCCTGCTTGACCCGCGACAGCTCGGCCGTGAGCTGCTCACCGACCGTCACCAGGACGTTGTTCTGCTTGGTGACCTGTTCGTTGAGCTGCTCGATCCGGCGCGTGAACGCGTTCGCCTGGTCCTTACTCTGCTTTCCGGCGTAGAGCTCCAGCGCCCCCACCACGACGCACATCACCACCAGGATGACCGTCGTCATGGCACTCCTCAGGCGGCCGTAAATCACCGGATCGGGGTTTGTTCGCGACCATAACTTACGATCATGTGCGCCGACCGGAACTTACGTAACCGACTGATCTCAGTGGCCTTTGGTCTCAACCGCGTCCTGAACCCCCGCGAACGGCGTCGACATCACGCGTGCGCGCCCGCGTGGTCGCGGTCAGTCACATCCCTCGAACTGCGGGACGGTCGTGGTCACCTGGAGGGTGGTGCCGCCGAACCACTTCGAGAGCAGGGAGCGCATCGTGGGGCCCTGGTACATCTCCGTGATCGCCTTGTTGACGGCCTCGCAGCCGTCGAGGTCGCCGCGGCGGATGCCGATGCCGTACGGCTCGTCCGAGAACGGCTGGCTGACGAACTTCGGCGGGCGGACCCCGCTCTTCGCCACCTGCGCCGCGAGCCCCCCGAGGATCAGGTCGTCGGTGGACACCGCGTCCATCCGTCCGGCCATCAGCCCGTCCACGCAGGCCGCGTAGCCGTTGGCCACGACCGGCTCGGTGGCGACGCCCTTCTCGTCGTGCACGCGCGGATACGAGATCGACCCCGGGACCCTGCACAGGTGCTTGCCCTTCAGGTCGTGCACGGTCTTGACGGTGTTGTCCGACGCGGGGACGAGGATGTCCTGGTGCGCGACGTAGTACGGGCCCGCGAACGCCACCCGGTTCTTGCGCTCGGGCGTGATGGAGTAGCTCGCCACGACGAGGTCGACCTCGCCCGACTTGATCATCGAGTCGCGGGTCGCGTAGCCGACCTGCTTGAAGGTGATGTCCTCCGGCCCTACGCCGAGCCGGCGGGCGACCTCCTTCGCGACGTCGATGTCGAACCCCTGGTAGGTGTCGCCGACGCGCTGGCCGATGCCGGGCTGGTCCGCGTTGACCCCGATGACGAGGCTGTGCTTCGTCGCGACGGAGTTCTCGCCCGCGTCGGCGACCCCGCAGCCGCCCGCCGCGAGGAGAGTCCCGGCCGCGAGCGCCGCCCCCGCGCCGCCGCGTACCCGCCTGCCCCGCCGCCTTGCCGACCGTGCCGGCCGTGCCGTCTGTGCTGACCGTGCTGCCTGTGCTGACCGTGCTGCGCCCACGGCGCCCCCTCACCTAGACCATCGGTACTCCGCCAGCCGGGGACGCACACCGATCAGCGTGAGCGCGATGATGATCACGCCGGCCACCGGCAGGACGCCGTACCAGCCCTTCGTCCCGCCCTTTCCGTCCGCGACCGCGGAGCGGAACGCGGCCCGGTGCGCCTCGATCAGCGACTGGAGGGACTTGTCGTAGCGGACGTAGTCCCCGGCGGCGCCGTCGTGCGCCGCGACCGCCTGGGCGCGCTGCCCGGCGTTCACGAGGTCCCGCATCCGCCGGTCGTTCGCCTGGAACCGGCGGTACTCCTCCAGCACCTTGACGAGCGCGCCGCGCTGCCTGTCGTCGGTGGAACGCGACGCCTCCGTGCCGAAGAACCCGAGGAACGGGACCTTTCCCGGCTCGAAGTTCAGGCCCTTCTGCACCGCCTTGTTGTACTCGTTCAGGTTCCCGGCCTTCAGGTACAGGACGGTCTGGGACTTGCTCAGGAACACCTGCTCGTAGGCGTCCGCCCGGGTGGGGTCGATGAGGTAGCGCGTCTCGTCGGCGTTCGCGCTGTTGCTGATGGCGCGGGCGCGCGACAGCGCCAGGATCGAGTCGAAACCGTCGGCCTTGGCGTCCCGCAGATGGTTCGCCTGCCCGGACAGCATCGTCGCGCTCGCCCCGACCAGGACGAGCGTGAGGAGCGTCGCGAGGGCCAGCGCCGGGTTCAGCAGCCGCCGGAACCGCACCGCCATGAACACCTGGAGGCCGACCAGCGTGATCAGCAGCAGCACGCCCGTGACGAGGATGAGCGCGCGCCCGTTCAGGACGTCCGACCGCCGGTCCTCGTAGGTGTGCCGGACGAGGGTGCCGTTGTCGAGCGTCAGGTTGTAGGCCTTGGGCAGCAGGTCCAGCTTCATCAGGTCGGTCGCGGCGCGGTACTGCCGGACGACGTTCTCCGGCGGCGCCCCGGAGGTGTGCCCGGCCCGCTGGTCGAGTTCGAGGGCCTGCGTGGCGAGCCGCTCGTACCGGCCGAGCGCGTACAGGAGCTCGCGCGCGGTGTTGTCCTCGGTGTCCTCGTCGGCGAGCTTGGCGGCCTGGAGCAGCGCCTTCCCGGCCTCCGCGCGGCTGTGGTCGTAGGCGGCGAGGGCCCGGTCCCGGCCGCCGCCGGGGGCGTTGCCGATGAGCAGCGCGTCGGCGAGCTGCGCGTCCATCTCGGTGAGCTGGAAGTACAGGTCGCCGGTCGCGACGACCTGCGGACCCGCGTCGTACCCGATCACCCGGACGCCCTCGCGCGCGCCCGCGACCGCCCACCACGCCGCGCCGAGGAGACCGAGCAGCAGCACGATCACCAGCGCGGTCAGCGTCCGGACGCGCGCGACGACGGTGCGCGGCAGCGCCCGCGCGAGACCCGTCCGCGCCGGCGGCGGGGTGCGCCGCGGCCGGATCGAGGACGGCCCGCGCCGGGCGGGGGGCGCGCCGGCCGCGGTGGGCTGCGTCCCCGTCGAGGGCGGCTGCTGAACGGCGGTCATGTCGCCTCGCCTCGTGTGAGCGTGATGGTGGTCCAGGCGCCGATGTGGATGCGGTCGCCCTCGGAGAGCGGGACCTCGACGTTGAACGGGATCGGGGCGGTGGACCCGTTCAGGAAGGTCCGGTTCATGGAACCGGGGTCCACCAGCGTCCAGGTGCCGTCCGGCTTGGCGAGCAGGACGGCGTGGGTGTGCGAGACGCCCGGGTCCTCCGGGGGCTCGCGCATGTCGATCTCGGGCGGCTCGGGGCGGGACGCGCTGCGCCGCCCGATGCGGATCTCCGGCTTGGCGAGCGGGATGCGCCGCTCCGGGGCGTAGGGCGGGAACGAGAGGGACGCCGAGTCGGGGCCCTCCTCGGCGATGACCGCGTTGTAGTACTCGCGGTCGGCGATCACCACGGCCGTCCACGTCACCGTCCCGTCCGGCACCGGGGCCAGAACCGGATTCGGAGCCGAAGCGGGGTTCGAAACCGGAGCCGGAGACGGAACCGGCGTCGAGGGCGGTGTCGAGGCCGGGCTCGGCGCCGGGGCGGGCGGCGGCGTCGGTGCTGCGGCCGGAGCCGGTTGCGCAGGGGTCGGCCTCCCGCCGCCTGTGGCGAAGTCGTAGCCGCACGCCTCGCAGAACCGGTCGCTCGCGGGCGTCCCGCAGTCGGGGCACGGCGTGCCGCCGGGCTGGGGCATCGCCTGGGTCGGGACGCCCACACCCCCGCCCCCGCCGGACGGGACGGACGGGGCGGGCGCCGCGCCGATGCGCTCGCCGCACAGGTCGCAGTAGTCGTCCGACCGGGAGGAGTGGCCGTTGGGGCAGATCGCCATGCTCAGCCCTCGCCCCGCCGGACGTGCACGGTCTCGTCCCGCCGCGTGTGGACCTCGTTGTGCCGTGTTCTCACGGTCTTGGAGGAGCGGGTGTCGAGTTCCATCTCGTCGGCCTTGTCGATCTCGCGCTTGAGCCGGACGGTCCCGGTGGCGGGGTCGATCACGTCCACGACCTTGCGGAGCATCGATGTGATCGCGTCGTTGCCCGCCTCGTCGGCCAGCACGACCGCGCGGCCGAGCCGCGCGGTGGCGGTGTCCAGGTCGCCGTCCTTGCGGGCCTGCAACCCCTCCTGGATGACGGCGGCGAGTTCCGCCTGGCCCGTGTAGTGCGCGACCCGCGCGTTGATCCGGGTGGACTGCGCCTCGTCGTCGGTCCACTGCGCGAGCACGTTGCCGGTCGCCAGCGGCGCCGACTCTCCGCCGGAGGCGTCCGGCACCACCAGCTTCACCCACGCGGCGCGCAGCTCCCGGCCGACGTCGCCGGGCGGGACCTCCACGCACAGGTGGTAGTCGCGGCTCTCCGCGCCCCACGCGCCGAGCGGGTAGTCGCCCGCCTGCGGGCCGCTGTCGACGCGGCGTCCGGTGAGATCCTCCACCGAGGGCATGACCTGCTTGACGAACCGCAGCTTGGCGGTCTGCGGGGTCTGCACCCGCAGCACCACGTCGGCCACGGACTTGCCCATCGCCGCCCGCGTCATCGCCTCGAAGTCGGCGACCAGCCCGGCGGGGTCGGCGACGATGTCCACACTGCCCAGCAGCGCCGAGGAGATTTTGCGCAGCTCGGCGACCTCCCAGTCGGTGCCGACGCCGCGGCAGTCGCACACGAACCGTCCCGCGCAGCGGAACAGGACCGAGTCCAGCTCCTCGGCCGTCTCGTGCTGGTTCTTGCCGTCGGTCAGCAGGATCGCGTGCCGGATCGCGCCCTGCCGGTCGTCGAACAGCTGGTCGGCCAACCGCAGCCACGACCCGATCGCGGTACCGCCGGAGGCCTTCAACCGGCTCAGCGCGTGCTTGGCCAGACGCCTGCTCTCCTCATTGGCCGGGACCAGGCCCGGCTGCTGCGGATACACCATCGCGGCCGAGTTCGACCCCGACACGACCGCGAACCGCACGCCGTCGCGCAACGTGTCGATCGCGGTCTGCGCCGCCGCGATCGCCGCGCGCAGCTTCGTGTCGGGGTAGGACATCGACCCCGAGGTGTCGATGATGATGACCTCGGACGCGTCGGTGACGGTGGGCGCGGCGGTGGCCGCCCCGTCGGCGGCGGTCGCCTCCACCGACACGATCGCGTGCACCTCACGGCCGCCCTCGGGCAGGAACTTGTTCTGGTCGATCCTGATGCTGAAGTTGGGGTGCTGGCTCATCGGTGCTGCTCCGTGCTCTGTGTCGGAAGGGCGGGCAGGACGGGGATCACGGCGACCGTGATGTTGTCGCGGCCGCCCGCGTCGAGGGCGTGGCGCACCAGCGTCCGGGCCGCGCGCAGCGGATCGGCGGTGGGATCGGCGGCCGGGCCGGCGGAGGTGGCCCCGTCGCCGGGGGCGGGGCCGCCGGCGTTCGAGAGCAGCCCCGCGAGATCCGCCGCCTGCGGGAAGTAGTTCCACAGGCCGTCGCTGCACACCAGCAGCGTGCCCGGCCCGGACGGCCGGAACGCGCGCACGTGCGGCCTGACCTCCTCGGCGTCGGCGCCCAGCCAGGCGGTGATGACGTGCGCGTTCGGGTGCGCCTCCGCCTCGGCCTCGGTCAGCGCGCCCTGCGCGACCATGATCGCGGCCCACGAGTCGTCGTCGGTGAGCTGCCGGGAGCCGTCCAGGTCCACGATCTCGACCGGGCCGGTCCCCTCGGGCTGGGTGTCGCCGGTGTCGAGGTCGGCCATGGCGAACTCGGCGGTGTCGGGCCCGTCGTCGCCGTTGCCCCCGGGCGGCGCGGGCTCCCGCGCGGCCAGCCAGTAGGCGCGGCTGTCGCCGACCCAGCCGACCGTGAGCACGCCGTCCCGTGTCACCGCCGACACGTACGTGCATGACGGCGCCTCGGACGGGGACTCGGCCAGCGCCGCGACCGCCTCGGCCGCCTTCAGCGCGGCGGCGCGGGTGGCCTCGGCCGGGTCCTCGCCGGAGTCCAGCCGCGCGGCCAGCTCGGCGGCGCCGGTGTCGGCGGCCGCGCGGGAGGCGTCCTCGGGACGCAGCGAGGAGCCGACGCCGTCCGACACCACGGCCGCGATCCCGGCGGAGTGGGTGAGCAGGGCGATGGCGTCCTCGTTGCGGGGATAGCGCAGGCCGCGGTCGCTCGCGCCGGCCGCGACGAGCCGCCGCGCCCCGGCCGCGGTCCCGTTCGCGGTCGCGTTCGCGGGCGGCGCCGCGTCCCGCGCGGGGAGCTCGATCTCGACGTGGTCGCGGTCGACAGGCTGGCGGACTCCGCAGTGCTCGCAGTAGCCGTCCTCGGCGATCGCCGTCCCGCCGCACTGCACGCAGTGCGCGGCGGCCGCCGCGCGGCGGCCGCGCGACGACGTGGAGCTCTGCTTGATCGTGGCGCCCGCGCGGGCGGCGGGGCTCGGCGCGGGCAGGGCGAGGCCGGACGTGCCGTCCGGCTCGGTGTCGTCCAGCCGGTGCCCGCACTCCTCGCAGAACTTCTCCCCGGCGTAGACGATCTCACCGCAGCTCGGGCACGCCAGCTCGGCCGACTTGGTACTCGCCTGGTCATCGGTCACAGCAGCGTCCTCGGGCGTACGGCGTTGGCGGCGTCGATCAGCACACGGCTCTCCTCGCGTTTGTGGGACAGCCGGGCCAGCCGCCGGTAGGTGCTCTCCAGCGTCGCCCGCAGCGGCGCCTCGGCGAGGTTCTCGCCGAGCAGCGCCCCGCCCTGCGCCCCCGTGCCGGGTCCGGGCCCGACGACCAGCCAGTCGAGCGCGGCCTCCAGCACCTCGGCGGCGAGCCGGTCGGCGTGCTCCCCGTCCAGGCCGAGGCGGCCGAGCCGGTCGCCCGCCTCGACCAGCTCGGCGGCCGTCAGCTCGTGCGGCTGCCGGCCGCGCACCGTGGTCGCGATCGCCGCGACCTGCGCCGGCACGTACCGGATCGAGATCTTGGGGACGGATTCGAGCGCGGCGATCGCGCCCTGCCGGTCGCCCGCGGCCAGGTGCACGCGCGCCAGGCCGAACGCCGCGTTGATGTAGCTCTGGTCGGTGCGCCACACCAGCTCGTACAGCCGGACGGCGTCGGCGGGCGCGCTCCGCTCGCGACAGTAGGCGAGCGCGAGCTTCGGCGCGGCCTCCCCGGGCAGCAGCCCGTACAGCCGGTCGAAGCGCGGCTCGGCCTCGGCGAGCCGGCCCTGCGCGAGGATGGCGACGGCGCGGTACCACTCGACCCGCCAGTCGCCGGGCAGCTCCTGGTCGAGCTCCGCCAGCAGCTCCTCGGCCTCGTCGAACAGCTCCATCTCGATCTTGGCGCGGGCGAGCGCGAACCGCACCTCGGGCGTGTGCTCGGGCGCGCCCGCGACGGCGGCGGCGAGCTGCGCGGGCTCCAGCGCGGTCAGCCCCCGCAGGAACCCGGCCATGGGGTCCGTCCTGACCACCAGCGGCGCCGGCAGCGCGACGGCGGCCTCCCGCGGCGGGACGGGCGGCAGCGCCGGTTCCGGCCCCTCCGGGACGTCCGGCTCGCTCGGGTCGCCCGGGGTGCCGTGCCCGCCCTTGACGAGCGTGTCGCCCGCCGCGAACCGCTCGGGCCCGAACAGCCCGGACGGCTCGGGCCGCGGCTCGCCGTCCTCGGTGGCGAGGATCTCCCGCAGCACGCCGGTGAGCTGCTCGGCCATCTCGGCCGCGTCCTGGAACCGCTCCGCCGGCCTGCGGTGCGTCGCGCGGCGCAGGAACCGGTCGTAGGACTCATACCGGTGCAGCAGCTCCACCTCGGAGCGCGGCGGCAGGCTGTCGACGTACTTGCGGGTGTAGCCCTTGAACGGGAAGCTCAGCACGGCCAGCGCCCGGCCGACCGTGTACAGGTCGGAGGTGATCGAGGGGCCGTCGTCGGCGATCTCGGGGGCCTGGTAGCCGATCGTCCCGTAGATGGCGCCGTCCTGCCGGGTCAGCCGGCGGACGCCGCCGAGGTCGATCAGCCGCAGCTGCTCCTCGGACTGGATCACGTTGTCGGGCTTGAAGTCGCAGTAGACCAGGCCCTGCGTGTGCAGGTAGTCGAACGCGCGCAGCACCTCCAGCGCGTACGCGATCGCCTGCGTGACCGGCAGGCACTGCTCGCCGAGCTCGCGGCGCCGGTGCAGCAGGATGTCCTTGAGCGACTGCCCGCCGATGTACTCCATGACGATGTAGCCGTCGCCCGCGTGCTGGACGAAGTTGTAGATCTGGACGATGTTCGGGTGCTTGACCTCGGCGAGGAAGGCGCGCTCGGCGGCCGCGGCCTCGATCGCGTCGGCGTCGCCGCTGTCCAGCAGGCCCTTGAGCACCACCCACCGGTCGCTGACGTTCCGGTCCTTGGCGAGGTAGATCCAGCCGAGGCCGCCGTGCGCGAGGCAGCCCAGCACGTCGTACTGGCCGTGGACGAGGTCGCCGGGGGAGAGCTTCGGCTTGAAGGAGAACGCGGCGCGGCACTTGGCGCAGAAGCCCTCGGTGCGGCCCGGCCGGTCGCCCCGGCTGCGCCCGACGGGCTCGCCGCAGTTGCTACAGAAACGCTTGTTCTCGGCGACCTGCGGGTCGCTCATCACGGCGCTGGACGGGTCGCGGTAGGGGACGGGCGGCACCTCGACGAGCCCCTCGCCGAGCCGGCCGCGTCCCCTGGACGACCGCGAGGACCCGGTGCGGGTGCTGCCCGTCCGGTAGGTGCCGCCGGTCGACGTGCTGCCCGAGGTGTACCCGGACGTGCCGCTGGACGTGCCACCCGAGGTACCGCCCGAGGACCCGGACGTCTGCGAGGGCGGGGAGCCGCAGGTGTCGCAGTAGCCGTCCACGATCGTCCCGGCGCAGCCGGGCCGGCCGCACTTGTCCGACACGGGCCCGCTCGACGCCGGGGCCGGTCTGGCCGCGGGCACGGCCGCCGGTGGGGAGCCGCATCTCTCGCAGTAGCCGTCGACGATCGTGCCGCCACAACCTGGAACAGAACAGACAATCGGCGCGGACGAGGCCGCGGGGGCCGATGCGGCTGACATGCCGCATTTGACGCAGAAGCCGCCGTCGATGGTTCCGTCGCAGCCCGGCGTCGCGGTGCACCGACTCATCGTTCCGCTCCTTTCGTCCGTGTGGTGATGGCCTGTTGGTAGTCGGACAGGGTCACGGTGGCCTTTCGCAGGTCACAGGGGGAGGACCAGAGCAGCCCCCGGGCATGCTCGTACAGTTCCGCGAGCTCGGCGTCCTCCGCGAGGCCCAGCCTCGCAGCCTTCACGCGGTACCCCTCCAGCCGTCCGCGCAGCTCCTCGCGCCGGTCGAGCAGCCCGCGGATCACGCCGGCGGTCTCGCGCGCCTCCGCCAGCGCCGCGCGCGCCGCCCGCTCCAGATCGGCGACCCGGCCCGCGAGATCGCTCCAGTCGCCGCCGCGGCCGAGCGTGGCGAGCCGCCGGTCCAGCCCGGCCGAGGCGGCGGGCAGATCGGGGAGCACGGGCGAGGCGATCTTTTCGAGGACCTCGTCGCGGTGGGCGGCGGCCGCCGCCTCCGCGGCCCGCACCTCGTCGAGGAGTCCGCCGACGGCGCGCAGCCGCTCGTCGAACCCGGAGCGCAGCCGCTCGGCCTCCTCCAGCCTGCGCCGCGCGTCGCCGAGCGCGGTGTGCAGGTCGTCCAGGCGCGCGGTGTCGGGCTGCCCGTCCCGCGCCATCGCCATCGGGTCGGAGCGGACCGTCGTGCCGGCCGCCGCCAGCTCGGCGGCCAGCCGGTCGAGCTCGGGGTCGGGCGCGCCGAGCGCGTCCCGCAGCGACACCGCCGCGCGCCGCTCGGCCTCCACCTCGGCGAGCCGGGACAGCAGCGCAGACCAGACCGTGTCCAGCGCGGCGACCGCCCGCGCGGTCTCCTCGTACAGCGGCGTCATGCGCGCGACGACCGCCTCCAGGGTCAGCTTCTCCCCGGACGGGTCGGCCAGCAGCGTCCGCCGCTCCAGCGGGACCTCCTCCACCGGCAGCTCCACCGAGGGGCCCGAGAGCAGCCACGTCAGGCGCGCGAGGTCGGTCTGCCCCGGGCGGGAGTGCCGCGTCCGCAGTTCCTCGGCCGCGCCGAGCGCCCGCCCGTACAGGTCGAACAGGGCCCACATCGCGGACATGCGGGACTGCACGGTGGCCTGGACGCGCCGCGTCGCACCGTCCACCGCCGCGCCCTTCAGCAACTGGTAGCCCTGGTGGCCCTCCAGTTCGAGCAGGGCGGTGCCGATGCGCTGCTTCTCGTCCCGCAGATGTTCGAGCGCCCGGTCGACCTCGTCCCGGTTCATCGGCGGAGTCGTCTCATTCAAGGCGGACCCACGTTCGACCCAAGTCCTTCCCCGATTCCCCCGGCAGGAGCCACTTTCGGGGATCAGTTTTCCCCATGCGCACGCACCATCTCAAGGCCACGCCCCAGGACGCACCTCCAGGCGTCCCGCTGTGTGTCATGTGACGCATTCGGGGCCCGCGAAATGTCAGTGTTCGAACGTATGATCGAACCATGGCGAACGTTGCGACGCACCCCGAGACCACGCTGTCCACCGCCGAGATCGCCGCCCTCGCGCTGTCCCTCGCGCACCTGGGCACCGGCCCCCAGGCCGCCACCGCGCGCCGCGCCCTGCGCGCCCTCGTCGGCGACGGCGCCCACGACGACGTGGTCACCGCCACCCTGGCCACCCTCACCGAACCCCTCGACGCCTCCACCGCCGACCGCGCGCGCGTCGTCGCCGCGGCCATCACCGAGCACCGCGTCGTCCGGCTCTGCTACGGCGACGCGGGCGCCAACGTCACGATCCGCGAAGTCGAGCCCGTCACGTGCCTGGTCCACCGCGACCACTGGTACCTCGTCGGCTGGTGCCGGATGCGGCGCGGCGTCCGCGCGTTCCGCTTCGACCGCGTCCTCGCCGTCGAGGCCACCGGCCTGCGCGCCCGCCCCCGCCGCGCCGACCGCTACCTCCCCTTCCAGCGCCGGACGGCCCTCGCCGCGTGATATCGCAGTCTCGGTCAGCGTGCTCGCCTGGCGGCTCGCACGCTGACCGATCTTGTGCGAGTGCGCAATCGCTTCGCGATCTTCCCGGTGGGGCTCGCCTCCGGCATCGCCCCACCGGTCAGCTACGCACTCGCGTGATCCTTGAGGTCGTCGTCACACGCGCGCCCTTGGCCCACTGCGCGGACGGCCGGCCTTCCCGGCGCACGGACCCTTCAGGGAGCGTGCGCCGGGCGTAGGCCGGGGTCGATCAACACAACCAGCTGTCGAGCAGCTTTCCGGTTTCCTGGAAGGCGTCGATGTAGAGCATGTGGCCCGACTCGATCTGCGAGAGCGTCAGCCGGGGGCCGAGCGCGGTGCGGCAGTCGACCACGAACTCGGGCCGCACCAGGTCGGCGCCGGTCGCGATCACCAGGTGGGTGGGGACGTCCGGGGGCGGCGGCAGGTGCGGCCTGGCCATCTCCGAGTGCGCGGTCACGATCGCGGCGGGCTCGTAGCGCCAGCGCGTCCGGCCGTCCTCGGCGTGCTCCAGGTGCGCGGACACCTCGTCGTCGAGCATCGCCTCAGGTGCCTCGGGCCAGCGCGCCGCCAGCGACTCCCGCGCCTCCGCCGCGTCGGCGAACCAGCGTTCGCCGAGGTACGCGCGCGCCTCGTCCCATGCCTCGGCGGGGTCGAGGCCGATCGCAGGGTCCAGCAGGACGAGCCCGCCGACCCGGCTCGGCGCCGTCCGCGCGAGGTGCACGGCGATCATCCCGCCGTAGGAGTGCCCGACGAGGTCGGCGCGGTCGACGCCCTCGGCGTCCATGACCGCGAGGACGTCCGCGACGTGCCGCTCGACCGTCCAGGGCGGCTCGTGCGGCGACCGCCCGTGCCCGCGCAGGTCGGGGGCCAGGACGAACCGGTCGGCGAGGAAGGTCTCGGCCGTGCGCCGCCACCGCGCCCCGTGCCCGGTGGTCCCGTGCAGGGCGACCACCGGTGCTCCAGAGGGGTCGCCGTAGCGGTGAACGTGCAGCGCCGCGTCCGTCATGGTCGAAGCGTAAGGGCCACCGGAACCCATGGGGGGTGTCTTTACCCGGTCGGATCTGGCCGATCTCTGTCAGGCCCTGGGCTTGGCGGAGATCGGCCTCAGGGGCGTTCCCAGCGGACGGAGCTGAGCGCCAGGAGGGCCACGTGGAGGGAGACGCAGGACTCCACGTCGTCCAGGTCGGCGTCCAGGACGCGTTCGATGCGGTGCAAACGTTCGTAGAAGGCCGGGCGGGACAGGTGTGCGAGTCCGGCGGCGACGGCCTTGTTGCGGCCGGAGTCGAGGTAGAGCTCCAGGATGCGGGTGAGGTCGCTGCCGCGCTGGGCGTCGTAGGTCAGCAGCGGCCCGAGTTCGCGTTCGACGAAGGTCTGGACGCGGGCGTCGTCGCGCAGCAGGTGCAGGAGGCCGCGCAGGCGCAGGTCGGGCAGGCGGTAGAAGAGGCGGCCGCCCGAGCCCCGGGACGCGACGTCGGCGACCTGTTCGGCCTCCATGAACGAGCGGCGGACGTCGCGGATCGAGTCGACGACCGAGCCCGCCGCCATGACGGTGTCGCCGCCGGACTGCTTGCGGATGCGGGTTGCGACCTCGGAGAGGGCCGTCTCGACGTCGGCGCGGGCGGGCAGGGACGCGAGGACGCCGACGCGGGCGTGCGGGCCGCCCTCGTCCAGCACGCCGACGAGGGCGGCGAGGCGGGCGTCCTTGCAGGCGGCGGCGGCCGTCTCGGCCAGCTGGGCCAGCTCGGCGACGGGCGGGGCCGAGGTGCCAGGGCCCCGGTGCCGCAGCACGACGCCGAGCAGCCGGCGGCCGGCGAGCGGGACGCCGAGCGCGCGGGCGCGGGCGGCGGCCTCCAGCGGGTCGGAGTAGGCGTGCGCGAGGATCCGGGCGATGATCGTCCCGTGCGCCTGGCGTTCGACGCCCTCGGCGTGCCGGTCCAGCAGGCGGCCGAGCGCGAGGGTCGTGGCGGCCCGCTCGACCAGCACGGTCTCGCGGGCGGACGGCGGGGCGCCGAGCACGATGATCAGCCGTCCCCAGTCCTCGCCGCGGGCGCCGACCATGGTCGCGAGCCAGCCGGAGGTCTCGTCGAACCCCGTGCGCTGCCCGACCCGGACGGCGCGCGACCGCGTCTCCCACGCCGACAGCAGGTCGGCCGGGTCGCCGCCGTCGGCGTCGGCGGCCAGCACCTGGTGGGACAGGTTCTCCAGCACGACCGGGTGCCCGGCGAGCGCGGCGGTCTGCCGGACGACCTCCTCGGTGGAGGCGCCCTCGACCGAGAGCTGGGTGAAGATCTCGTGGAGCTGCTCCGACGCGCGCAGCTCGGCGAACTGGTCTTGCAGGATGCGGGCGTGCACGGACTCGGTGATGTCCACGAACGCGGGCTCGTGGGCCAGCACGATCACCGGGAGGCCGTGCTCCTCGGCGGCGGCGACCAGCGCGGGCGGGAGCACGCTGGCGTAGCGGCGGCCCAGCTCGATCATGAGGCCGCTGGCGCCGACCTCGGACAGGTCGCCGATGTAGGCGCGCAGCCGGTCCGGCTCGTCCGGCAGGGCGATCCCGGTGGTGAGCACCAGCTCACCGCCGTGCAGCAGGTGCGCGATGTCGGTGACCTCGGCCACGTGCACCCAGCGGACCTTGTTGCCGGTGCGGTCGGCGCACGCGACGACGCGCGGCTTGCCGCGGCGGACCGCGTCGAGCTGGAGGACGTCGTCGAGCGTGGGAAGCATCAGCCGCGATGATATCCGCCAGCCCCGCCCCACCGGCGGTTTCGCGCGGGGGCCTCCGGCAGAACGTCAAACCTTGGGGTCGTGTCCTGACACTCTGCGGGTGTCGCGGCGGGGTCCGGCCGACCAGACTGGGAGCATGTCGGAAAACGTCACGTCAGGACACGCGGAACTGCTTCGGCGCCACAGGGCGGTCATGCCGTCCTGGTTGGCGCTCAACTACGCGGCGCCCATCGAGATCGTCGCTGGCAAGGGGAACCGGGTGACCGACGCCGACGGGCGCGGCTACCTGGACTTCTTCACGGGCATCCTCACCAACATGATCGGGTACGACGTGCCCGAGGTGCGCGAGGCGGTGGAGCGGCAGATCGCGACCGGCGTCGTGCACACCTCGACCGCCTACCTGCTGCGCGGGCAGGTCGAGCTGGCCGAGAAGATCGCCCGGCTGTCGGGCATCCCGGACGCGAAGGTGTTCTTCACCAACTCCGGGACCGAGGCGAACGAGACCGCGCTGCTGCTCGCGACCTACGCGCGGCGCAGCGACCAGGTCCTCGCGATGCGGCAGAGCTACCACGGGCGCTCGTTCGGCGCGGTCGGGGTGACGGGCAACCGGGCCTGGACGAACATCTCCTACTCGCCGCTGAACGTCCACTTCCTGCACGGCGCCGACCGGAGCCTGCCGCAGTTCGCCGGCATGACCGACGAGGCCTACATCGACGCGTGCGTCCAGGACCTGCGGCACGTGCTCGCCACCGCGACCGGCGGGGACGTCGCGGCGCTGATCGCCGAGCCGGTCCAGGGCGTCGGCGGGTTCACGATGGCGCCGGACGGGCTGTTCGCCGCCTACAAGCGGGTGCTGGACGAGCACGGCATCCTGTTCATCTCCGACGAGGTCCAGACCGGCTGGGGACGGACGGGCCAGGGCTTCTGGGGCATCGACAACCACGGCATGACGCCGGACATGATGACCTTCGCCAAGGGCCTCGGCAACGGGTACGCGGTGGGCGGCGTCGTCGCGCGGGGCGAGCTGATGGACGCCCTGCACGCGGTCGGCCTGTCCACCTTCGGCGGCAACCCGGTCTCGATGGCCGCCGCGAACGCCACCCTCGACTACGTCCTCGACCACGACCTCCAGGCTAACGCCGCCCGCCAGGGCGCCACGATCATCGGCGGGCTGGAACGTGCCGCCGGCCGCTTCCCGGTGGTCAGGCAGGTGCGCGGCAAGGGCCTGATGTTCGCGGTCGAGCTGGCCGACCCGGCGACGGGGGAGCCGAGCCCGCCGCTGGCCGCCGCGCTGATGGAGGCCGCCCGCGAGCGCGGCCTGCTGGTCGGCAAGGGCGGCCTGTACGGCAACGTGGTGCGCATGGCGCCGCCGCTGACGCTGACCGACGACGAGGCCGACGAGGGCCTCGGCATCCTGATCGCATCCCTAGAGACCGTGAACGAGGCCGCGACATCGTGACGCAGACCGGCAGGACCGACAGCAAGCACATCACCCACTGGATCGGCGGCAAGCCCTTCGACGGCGTGGCCGAGCGCAGTGGCGACATCTACGAGCCCTCCACCGGACGCGTCGCCGGGACGGTCGACTTCGCCTCCGGCGCCGAGGTGGACGCGGCCGTCGCGGCCGCCAAGGCGGCGTTCCCCGCCTGGCGCGACGCGTCGCTCACCAAGCGGACCCGCGTGCTGTTCCGCTTCCGCGAGCTGCTGACCGAGCACCGCGACGAGATCGCCCGGCTCATCTCCTCCGAGCACGGCAAGGTCGTCTCGGACGCGGCGGGCGAGGTGGCGCGCGGCCTGGAGGTCGTGGAGTTCGCCTGCGGCATCCCGCATCTGCTCAAGGGCGGTTTCTCCGAGAACGTGTCCACGCGCGTGGACGCCTACTCGATCCTCCAGCCGCTCGGCGTCGTCGCCGGGATCACGCCGTTCAACTTCCCGGCGATGGTGCCGATGTGGATGTTCCCGGTGGCGATCGCCTGCGGCAACACGTTCGTGCTGAAGCCCTCGGAGAAGGACCCGTCGGCGTCGGTGCGGATCGCCGAGCTGTGGGCCGAGGCGGGCCTGCCCGAGGGCGTGTTCAACGTCGTGCACGGTGACAAGACCGCCGTGGACGGGCTGCTCGACCATCCGGACGTGCGGGCCGTCAGCTTTGTCGGCTCCACCCCGATCGCCCGCTACATCTACGAGACGGCGGCGCGCAACGGCAAGCGCGTGCAGGCGCTCGGCGGCGCCAAGAACCACATGGTCGTGCTGCCGGACGCCGACCTCGACCTGGCCGCCGACGCGGCCGTGTCGGCGGGCTTCGGCTCGGCGGGCGAGCGCTGCATGGCGATCTCCGTGGTCGTCGCCGTCGAGCCCGTCGCGGACGAGCTGCTGGCCAAGGTCCGCGAGCGCGTCGCGAAGCTGAGCATCGGCCCGGGCGACGACCCCGAGTCCGACATGGGCCCGCTGGTCACCGCGCAGCACCGGGACAAGGTCGCCTCCTACCTCGACAGCGGCGTCGCCCAGGGCGCGACGCTGGCGATCGACGGGCGCGGGACGCCGGTGCGCGGCGGGGGCGGCGAGGGCTTCTGGCTCGGGCCGTCCGTCCTCGACCACGTCACCGCTGACATGGACGCCTACAAGGACGAGATCTTCGGGCCGGTGCTGTCGGTCGTGCGGGTCGGGTCCTACGAGGAGGCCATGGAGCTCATCTCCGCCAACCCCTACGGCAACGGCACCGCGATCTTCACCAACGACGGCGGGGCGGCGCGCCGCTTCCAGAACGAGGTGGAGGTCGGGATGGTCGGGATCAACGTCCCGATCCCGGTGCCGATGGCCTACTACTCCTTCGGCGGCTGGAAGGACTCACTGTTCGGTGACAGCCACGCGCACGGCATGGAGGGCGTCCACTTCTACACGCGGACGAAGGCCGTCACGGCGCGCTGGCTCGACCCGAGTCACGGTGGCGTGAACCTCGGTTTTCCCACCAACGGCTGACGCCCCGCTCGGTCTCCGAAGACCCGTCCTCCGAGGATTCGCCCTCCGGGGGCTCGGTCTCCGCGGACTCGACCCCCTCAGGCCCGGGCCCGGGCTCGACCGGCTCAGCGCCGGCGGGCACCGGCTCGGGCCTGCGGGCGCGGAAGGCCGACAGGGCGAGGCCGACCGCCAGGCAGGCGAACGGCATCGGCGGCACCACGTACCGGTAGTCGAAGTCGGCGCTGGCGATCGGGAACAGCAGCAGCGTCGCGGCCGTCCCCCACGCCAGCAGCACCTCCCGGCGCCGCCACCGCGCGGCGGCCAGGCCGACGGCGCCCAGCGCGAACAGGACGCCGAGCGCGGGCCCCGGCAGGAAGACCTTCTCCTGGTAGTCGATCAACCGGTCGGCCTGCGGCTGGACGACCTGGCTCGGCCGGTCGGTGCGGCCGTAGCGCATCGCGTCGGTCAGGGCCGTGCCCCCGCCGCCGAAGCTCCGCCCGGGGGTGAAGAGCTGCGGCCGGTCGGGGAAGTGGTAGAGGCCCTCGGTCCCGGGGGTCGGGACCGGCGCCCGGTCATGTGAGAACGCCATGTGGACGCCGTGCCCGACCACGTGCAGGTAGTCGCCGGGCTGGGCGAGGATCGCGCGGATGGCGAAGCTCCGCAGCGTCTTGTTGGCCTCGGGGGTGATGACGCTGCGGAACCGCTCGCGCGGCGGGATGTCGTTGCGCCAGATGAGGTGGCCCGGCGGGTCCTTCTCCGCCTTGGTCGCGGCGTCCAGGCACAGGCCCTGCTCGTCCGCGGGCGGGTCGATCTTCGCGCAGTCGGCGAACTGCGCCGTCCGCCCCCACAGGTAGATGCCGTCGG
Source organism: Actinomadura terrae (assembly GCF_022751215.1). Classification (GTDB taxonomy): domain Bacteria; phylum Actinomycetota; class Actinomycetes; order Streptosporangiales; family Streptosporangiaceae; genus Spirillospora; species Spirillospora terrae. Next base: position 1,099,492 of record NZ_JAICDG010000001.1, read on the forward strand.
CCGTGGTCAGCCCGTACGTGCCGCGCTCGGCGTGGAACCACATCGCGTACGCGACGAGCGGCACGGCCGCCGCCACGCCGAACGCCAGAGCCGGACGCAGGTCGGGCCGGGCGCGGGGGAGCAGCCGGGGCAGCAGCCTCGGCGGGCGCCCGCGCGGCCGCAGCAGCAGGACGAGCAGGATCACCGGGATCAGCGGGGCGCCCGCCGACCGGACCAGCACCGCGTACCCGAGCAGCACCCCGGCGGGCAGCGCCGTCCACCAGACGGGCGGGCGCCACAGCAGCAGCGTCAGGCCCGCCATGATGGCGAACGTGAACAGCGCCTCGGACATCAGCAGGTGTTCCAGCTCGATCTGGTACGCGTCGTACAGGACCGGCAGGGACACGATCGCCGCCGCCCAGGCGGGCAGCCGGGCGCGGCAGAGCAGCGCGTAGATCATCACCGCGATCGCCAGCCCCATGAGGTGCTGCACGACGACGACGGCCTTCAGGCTGTGCAGCGGCTCCATGAGGCGCAGCAGGAACGAGTACCCGAGCGTCTTGCTGCCGGACGGCTTCGGGCGCAGCGCGTAGCCCATGTAGAAGTAGGAGTCGCCGGTGAACCAGAGGCCCTGCGGATAGGCGCGGACGGCGGTCCAGCGCAGGAGGGCGCCTCCGATCAGCGCCGCCGCGAACGGTCCATGGCGGAGATACGGACGAAACGCCCAGATTGCAGTAAAGGCCGCGATAAGCCGTGGGGGCACGCCCGCTCCGCCTCGATGGTTCCTCGATACAAACGATCAGCAGATGGGACAGGGTAGGCGCACCCCGTGACCGCCCGGTGAACGCCGGGTTGCGGGCCGTGAGCCGCGGTGGGCCCACCGTGAGAACCGCCAGGTCCGGCGTTTGTGGCTTTCGGGAGACAGGTCGATTCCGTCGCCAATTTTCGTCCACCGGCCCCCGGCAAATAATAGCTACGACTATTGACTGGCCCTGTGACCGGCGACACAATCTGACTAACGCGATTAATTCCGACGAATTAAAAGGTCAGGGCCCCGAGTCAGGGCCTCGGCCGAGGGTCCGCCAGGGAGTGCGCGCTATGAGTGCCGACGACCATGCCGCAGAGGTCGACGCGCTGGGGCGGCGCTTCCCGGGCTGGACCATCTGGTTCGGTCCCTTCACCCGCCGCTGGTGGGCACTTCCCCCGCGCGGCGCGGGCTCGGGCGAGTTCCTTGAGGCCGAGACCCCGCAGCGGCTCATCGCATGGATCGAGGTGGTCCAGGACAGACCCGCAGACGACGGCCCATGGCCGTCCCGCGACCCCCGGCAGGACGCGCGTCGTCCCTCGAATCTCCTCCGTCTCGAGGGCGTCACACCGTCGCCGTCCGGCCGGGTTCCGGTGATCGCGTGGCCAGGCAGCACCGCGAAGTGATCCGCTGTTCCCCAACCTCGCCACGCCCGCCGGAGCCGCCAGGGCCCCGGGCAGGGCAGTAGACGCGCCACATCCCTCTCCAGCAACCTCCGTGTGTGGCGCGGTCGCCAGCACCCATCTGCCCCCCGGGGCCGTGGCGTTTCTCGTGTTAACCGCAGCCCGAAAAGAAGCGGCAAAACACAAACACCCCAGTCGAGATCCCTTGTAAATGCCCGACACCCAAAAAAGGACGCGACCGAAATCGCGAACCGGCCACCGTTGACGTCGCCGACCGCGAATGCACGCTCCAGGGCCACCCCACCGGACGGGAGACGCTACGCTGCGCCGACGGGCCGGATCACGAGGGGGACGGTCCGCGGAACGGATGCGGGAGCGACATGAGGGCCACGAGGCGGGCCAAGGCGATCACGGCACTCGCGGTGACGGCGGTGCTCGCCACCGCGGCCCTGCTGTCCTGTAGTCCGGACGACGAACCGGTCGGCAGCGTCCAGGTCGCCACCACGCTCGGCCCCGGCGAGGGCACGCTCACGCTCGTCACCCTCCCCGGCTCCGTGGAGTCCGGCCACAGCGATCCCCGCGTCAACTGGGTCACCCCCTTCGAGAAGCGCACCGGCTGCAAGGTCGACTGGGAGGCCGTCAAGACCCCCCGCGAGATGACCGCCCGCATGCGCGACAAGCACCGCCGCTACGACGGCGTCGCCGCGCCGCCCGAGGTCGCCGGCCAGCTCATCGCCGACGGCGAGGCCACCCCGGTCAACACCAACCTCGTCGACGGCTACAAGAAGCTGGAGCCGAGGCTGCGGGCCCTGCTCAAACACGACGGCAAGTACTACGGCGTCCCCTACGTGTGGGGCTCCAACCTGCTCATGTACGACACGCGCACCGTGGAGACGCCGTCGAGCTGGGGGGCGCTGTTCGACCCCGAACAGGCCCGCCTCCACTCCGGCAAGCTGGTCGTCCGCGACAGCCCCCTGACGATCGCCGAGGCCGCCCTGTACCTGCGGGCCAAGGACCGCAAGCTGAAGATCTCCGACCCGTACTCGCTGACCCCCAAGCAACTGGACGCCGCCGCGAAGCTCCTCGCCCGCCAGCACCCGCACGTGAAGGAGTACTGGGACCAGCCCGCCGACGCCGTCAGCGCGTTCGCCGGGGGCGAGGCCGTCCTCGGTGAGGCGTGGCCCTACCAGGTGGACGTCCTGACCCGCGCGGCCAAGCCGGTCCAGGGCGTCGTCCCGTCCGAGGGCGTCACCGGCTGGATGGACGCCTGGATGATCGGCGCGCGCGTCCAGCACCCCAACTGCATGTACCAGTGGCTCCAGTGGACGGCGAGCCCCGACGTCCAGCAGCAGGTGGCCGAGTGGACCGGCGTGGCCCCCGCCAACCCCCAGGCCTGCGCGGGCGACCGCCTGAAGCCCGGCTTCTGCAACGCCTACCACGTGGGCGACCGCGGCTACCTGGACAAGGTCATCTTCGCCCACACCCCCACCAAGCTCTGCTCCGGCCGCCAGAAGAACAAGGAGTGCACCGACTACGCCGACTGGACCAGAAAATGGATCGAGTCCACCAAGCAGTAGATCGCAAAGCGATGCGCACCAAGGGAACCCGGCTCCGCAACCCCCGCAGCGAGCAAGGGGATCGTCCGTAACCTCAGGTAGCGCCGACCGCAAGGTTGCGATCGCGTCCGAAGGCAGTTCCGAGCTTGCGAAGGAACTGATCGCGAAGCGAGCCGCCAGGCGAGTTCGGAGCGATGCAGCGATCGCCCTTTTTGTCCGCCGAAGGAGGGAGCGCTAGCGACCGACGCCAAGGACAAAAAAATAAATGGAGCGCGCCCGACCGCCCCCAGCCGGGCGCGCTCCCGGGGTGGTCCCGGGCTTCCCCCCGAAGGCCCGGGTCACCCTTCTCCCTGGAGAGATCTCCATGACGACGGCGTCGTCGCTCGTCGCCGGTGCCGCGGCCGGTTCCCGTGGGCCCCGTGGCCGGGGTGCCGGCGGGGAGGGTGCGCAGTCGTCGCACGCGAACACCCCGGTCGAGTCCGGCAGGCGGCCGACGCGGACGCGCGGCCGGGGCCATCTCTTGCGGCAGGCGACGCAGGCCTCGCCCGCGCGCTGTGCGGTGCTCAGCGCGGTCGGGTCCAGCGTCGGTTCGCCTGTCCGGCCCATGTCCCCATCCCCCTGGCGGGAAGTCGACTCACGTAGCTCCCTTTATAGGCGCGGGACGTTGTTGTCCCTGTTAGCGCAGGTGAAAGGGGCGGCAAAGGCTTTTGTGCCGGGGCCCGGGCGGTGATCGCGGGGGGCTATGTGGTCGGAGTGTGAACGCGGGGACGGGGATGGATGACAATGGGCGGGTGATGTCTTCCTCTGACGCCGCCGTCCGCGAGATCGTCGTGCTCGGCTCCACCGGCTCGATCGGCACCCAGGCCCTGGACGTGATCCGGCGCAACCCCGGGCGGTTCCGGGTGGTGGGCCTCGCCGCGGGCGGGGAACGGGTGGGGCTGCTGGCGGAGCAGGCGCTGGAGTTCCGTCCGGAGATCGTCGCGGTGGCGAAGGCGTCGGCGGCGCAGGAGTTGCAGCTGGCCTTCTACGCGGAGGCGAAGCGGCGCGGGTACGCGGCGGGCGACTACGCGATCCCGAAGATCGTGGCGGGTCCGGACGCGGTGGCGGAGGTGGCGGCGTGGCCGTGCGACGTCGTCCTGAACGGGGTGACGGGCGCGCTGGGCCTGGCGTCGACGCTGGCGGCGCTGGACGCGGGCCGGACGCTCGCGCTGGCCAACAAGGAGTCGCTGATCATGGGCGGGCCGCTGGTGCGGGGGCGGGCGCGCCCGGGGCAGATCGTGCCGGTGGACTCCGAGCACTCGGCGCTGGCGCAGTGCCTGCGGGGCGGCCGCGCGGGCGAGGTGCGGCGGCTGGTGCTGACGGCGAGCGGCGGGCCGTTCCGGGGGCGGGGGCGCGAGGAGCTGGCGGACGTCACGGTCGAGCAGGCGCTGAACCACCCGACGTGGAACATGGGCCCGGTCGTCACGATCAACTCCGCGACGCTCGTGAACAAGGGCCTGGAGGTCATCGAGGCGCACCTGCTGTTCGACGTCCCGATGGACCGGATCGAGGTCATGGTGCACCCGCAGTCGGTGATCCACTCGATGGTGGAGTTCACGGACGGCTCGACGCTGGCGCAGGCGAGCCCGCCCGACATGCGGCTGCCGATCGCGCTCGGGATCAACTGGCCCGACCGGGTCGCGGACGCGGCGGCCGCCGTCGACTGGACGGCGTCGCACACCTGGGAGTTCTTCCCGCTCGACGACGAGGCGTTCCCGGCGGTGGCGCTGGCGCGGCGGGCGGGTGAGGCGGGCGGCACGGCTCCGGCCGTCTACAACGCGGCGAACGAGGAGTGCGTGGCGGCGTTCCGCGCGGGGCGGCTCCCGTTCCTCGGCATCGTCGACACGATCACGCGGGTGGTGGAGGAGCACGAGGGGAGCGTGCGGGGAAGCGGGCGGCAGGACGGCGACGACCGTATGGACGGGCGCGGTTCGGGCATGCCTGCGGAACTGACACTGGACGACGTCCTCGCCGCCGACGGGTGGGCCCGTGCCAGGGCCAGGGAACTGACCGGACTGGACTGACGGCCCCGGGCTCGCCCGGGGCCCGCCCCGGAGCCCGCCCCCGGGAACCCCCAGGGGGCTCGGATGGCCTTTCTCCTCGGCGCCTCGGCCTTCGTCGTCGCGCTGCTGGTGTCGGTGATGCTGCACGAGGGCGGGCACCTGCTGACCGCCAAGCGGTTCGGGATGAAGGCCACGGAGTACTTCGTCGGGTTCGGGCCGACGCTGTGGTCGACGCGCCGGGGCGAGACGGAGTACGGGGTGAAGGCGATCCCGCTGGGCGGGTTCGTGAAGATCGTCGGCTACACGCCGCTGGAGGAGGTCTCCGCGGCCGACCGGGCGCGCGCGTTCTACCGGCAGCCCGCGGGGCGGCGCGCGGTCGTGATCGGCGCCGGCGTCGTCGTCAACCTCGTGTTCGCGTTCGTGCTGCTCGTGGTGATGGCGATGACGGTCGGCGTGCGGCATCTCGGCACGGCGACGACGACGGTGGACGAGGTCTCCGCCTGCGTGCCCGAGCGGCTCCAGGACGGCTGCGGCCACGGCGCGCCCCCCTCGCCGGCGGCGACGGTCGGGCTCCGCGTCGGGGACCGCGTCGTCTCGTTCGGCGGCGTCCGCGTCGCCGACTGGGCGGAGCTGCGCGAGGCGATCGGCGACAGGAAGCCGGGCCAGACCGTGCCGGTGGTGGTCGAGCGCCCCGGGACGCCGCGTCCGCTGGCGCTGTCGATGCGCCTCGCGGACGTGGGCGGGCGGTCGTTCGTCGGCATGTCCGCGCGGGTCGTCGGCGGGCGCTACGACCGCAGGGGCCCGCTGGGGGCTCTGGGGTTCGCGTCCCGCGGGGTCGGGACGACGGTCGCCGGGATCGGGACGGTGCTGGTGGATCTGCCCTCGGCCCTTCCGAAGCTGTTCACGTCCGAGCGGGCGAGCACGCCCGGGGGCCAGGTGGGCAGCGTGGTCGGCGCGACGGAGGTGTCCGGCGAGATCTTCTCCTCGGAGAGCAGCGCGCGCGACAAGCTCACCCTCTACCTGTCGCTCGTCGTCTCGGTGAACATCTTCCTCGGGGCGCTGAACGTCCTGCCCCTGCTGCCCCTGGACGGGGGCCACCTCGCCGTGGTGATCTACGAGCGGGCCCGCGCCCGCGTCGCCCGCGCGAGAGGGCGCCCCGACCCCGGCACGGTCGATATGACCAAGCTCATGCCCGTCACCTACCTGGCCCTCCTGCTGCTGGTGGGGCTGGGGGTGCTGCTGATTCTCGCCGACCTCCTCAATCCACTCCGGCTACCACAATGACCCCAGAGGTTTACTATCCGTAGTTGAAGGGTCACATACCTTTGTACCGGTCGCCGTCATCGCATCAGCCCAGGGCACCTAGGCTGTACGGGGTCTGGCGTCTCCGGGCGGGCTGAGGCGAGGCAGGGGAGAGGGATGAGCGTTTCACTGGGAATTCCGACGATCCGCGGCGAGGGCGACGGGCAGGGGGACGGACGGGGAGCCCCGCTCGCGCCGCGCCGCACATCCCGGAAGATCATGGTCGGGAGCGTGCCGGTGGGCGGGGACGCGCCGGTGTCGGTGCAGTCGATGACCACGACGCTCACCGCCGACGTGAACTCCACGCTCCAGCAGATCGCGGAGCTGACCGCGTCCGGCTGCCAGATCGTGCGGGTGGCCGTCCCCTCGCAGGACGACGCGGAGGCGCTGCCCGCGATCGCGCGCAAGTCCCCGATCCCGGTGATCGCCGACATCCACTTCCAGCCCAAGTACGTGTTCGCCGCGATCGACGCGGGCTGCGCCGCCGTCCGCGTCAACCCGGGCAACATCAAGAAGTTCGACGACAAGGTCGGCGAGATCGCGCGCGCCGCGTCGGACGCGGGGGTGCCGATCCGGATCGGCGTGAACGCGGGCTCGCTCGACAAGCGGCTGCTGGAGAAGCACGGCAAGGCCACGCCCGAGGCGCTGGTGGAGTCCGCGCTGTGGGAGTGCTCGCTGTTCGAGGAGCACGGCTTCCGCGACATCAAGATCTCGGTGAAGCACAACGACCCGGTCGTGATGATCCAGGCCTACCGGCAGCTCGCCGCCGCCTGCGACTACCCGCTGCACCTCGGCGTGACCGAGGCGGGCCCGGCCTTCCAGGGCACGGTGAAGTCGGCGGTGGCGTTCGGCGCGCTGCTGGCCGAGGGGATCGGCGACACGATCCGGGTGTCGCTGTCGGCGCCGCCGGTCGAGGAGGTCAAGGTCGGCGCGGCGATCCTGGAGTCGCTGGGGCTGCGCGAGCGCGGCCTGGAGATCGTGTCCTGCCCGTCCTGTGGGCGCGCGCAGGTCGACGTCTACACGCTCGCCGAGCAGGTCACCGCCGGGCTGAAGGACTTCCCCGTGCCGCTGCGCGTCGCGGTGATGGGGTGCGTGGTGAACGGCCCGGGCGAGGCCCGCGAGGCCGACCTCGGCGTGGCGTCCGGCAACGGCAAGGGACAGATCTTCGTGAAGGGCGAGGTCGTGAAGACCGTCCCCGAGTCGCAGATCGTCGAGACGCTCATCGAGGAGGCGATGCGCATCGCCGAGGAGATGGGCATCGAGATCGGCGAGGACGGCTCGGTCTCGGGCCCCGGCGCCGACGTCATCGTGACCTGAGCCGCGCGCCGCCGCGCCGCCGAAGACCGCGCGCCGCCGCTCATTCGAAGGAAGGCCCCCGGGTGGAGAACCCGGGGGCCTTCCTCACGTTGTGCTTGCGCCCGGAACCGGAACGTTCTTTATGATCACGAAGTTCCGTGCATCTCGTCACGATTTCGCATCCACTCGCCGGGGGCTCTGTCGGCGCGCTCGCGCAGGACGCCACAATCTTCACTCATTTACCCGTATGTCTGACTCAACCGGAGTCAGCACGTTTAGGGGGATATGTGAAGAGGATCGTTGTCGTGGCCGCGGTGGCCGGGCTCGGTCTCACCGGGCTCGGCGCCACAAGCGCACAGGCCCAGGGCCCGTCCGCCGGATCGGCGGGAACGTTCAAGCCCGGCGCGCTGAAGTGGCACGCCTGTCCCGCGGACTTCGTCAAGCAGGTGCACGACCTGTACGACGTGCTGTACCCGGTCTCCAAGATCGTGCAGTGCGCCGAGCTCCAGGTCCCGCTCGACTACGCCAAGCCCCGCGGCAAGCAGATCACCGTGCAGCTCACCCGCACCCCCCACACCGGCAAGGGCGCGGCCAAGGGCGACATCGTCGTCAACCCGGGCGGTCCCGGCGGCGGCGGCGCGCTCTTCGGGCCCCGCGTGTTCGCCCAGAACTCCGCCCCGATGCGCGAGGCGTTCAACGTCATCGGCTTCGACCCGCGCGGCGTCGGGATGAGCGTCCCGGCGCTCAGCTGCGACCCGAACTACACCAACGCGCCCCGTCCGGACTACGGCACCGGCGACGGCAAGTCCGTCGCCACGTGGCTGAAGAAGGCCAAGGGCTACGCGGACGCGTGCGGGAAGTCCGACAAGATCGGCCTGCTCGACCACATCAAGACCATCGACTCGGTCAACGACGTGGAGTCGATCCGCAAGGCGCTCGGCAGCAAGAAGCTCGACTACTACGGCGCCTCCTACGGCACCTACCTCGGCTCGACCTACGCCACGGTGTATCCGAAGAACGTCGGGCGCATGGTGCTGGACGGCAACGTCGGCCCCTCCGACGTCTGGTACGACGCCAACCTCAACCAGGACGTCGCGTTCGACAAGAACATGGAGTACTACTTCGGCTGGCTCGCCAAGTACGACTCCGTGTACCACCTGGGCGCCAAGCAGAAGCAGGTCCGCGACTTCTTCTACGGGCTGCGCGCCAAGCTGAAGAAGCAGGCCGTCTACTACAAGGACCCCGACAGCGGCCAGACCCTCGCCGTCGGACCGGACGAGCTGACCGACGTCCTCCAGAACGCCGCCTACCGCCGCAACCAGGCGCTGTGGCACGGCTACGGCAACGCCCTCTCGGCGCTCACGAAGGGCGACGTGGCCACGTTCGCGCTCACCTTCGGCGCGCAGACCACCGGCGGCGCCGACGACAACAGCTACGCCGTCTACGACGCCGTGCAGTGCACCGACGTCCAGTGGCCGCTGAGCTGGCGCAAGTGGCAGCGCGACAACGAGAAGATCAACAAGAAGCACCCGTTCCTCACCTGGGGCAACGCCTGGTACAACGCGCCGTGCCTGTTCTGGCCCGCCAAGGCCGGCAAGCCGGTCAACGTGGGGCACACCAAGGACCTGCCGAAGAACATCCTCATGTTCCAGTCGACCGACGACGCCGCCACCCCCTACGAGGGCGCGCTGGAGCTGCACCGCCGGCTCAAGGGCTCGCACCTCGTCGTCCAGGACGGCGACCGCACGCACTGCATCGTGCACCGCGGCTCCGCGGCGGTGGACGCCTACTTCGACGCCTACTTCCTGAAGGGCTCGCTGCCCTCGAAGTCGACGGTCCACGTTCCGCAGCTCGGTGACCCCAAGCCGCCGTCCGGCGCCTCGGTCAAGACGCTGACCGGCGCGGGGACGCTGGCGAACGACGTCATCCGCTGACGCCTGACGTCCGCTGACACGACACGATCACGCGAGGCCCCGGGGAGCGATCCCCGGGGCCTTTCGTTTCGCGCTCGGCTCCGCTCGGCGACATTCCGCCACCGGACGTGCGCAAACGAGATTCCGTGTCACGGAGTTCCGCTTGTCTTGTCACGATTTGGCATCCACTCATAATGGCCCCTCCCGGCATAACCGGCGTACCGCCACAATTTCCACGCAATCCACGCATCGGCTATGCATCGGCGTGCCTCCCCGGCCTCACCGCCGGCCCGCGGAGCCGCCGGTCCGAGGGGGTTAGGTGAACAGGATCGTGATCGTCGCGGCCGCGGTGGCCGTGACAGCGGGCGGCGGCGCCCTCGTCTCCGCGAGCGCGTCCGCGGCCGCGCGGGGACCGGCGAGCCCCGCGAGCCCCGTCGCGGCGGCGGGCATCGCCTGGGGCAAGTGCGCGGTCACCGGCCCGGACGACCCGATGAACAAGGCCGAGTGCGCGCAGGTCCCGGTGCCGCTGGACTACCGCAAGCCGAACGGCCGCAAGATCTCCATAGCGGTGTCGCGGTTCAAGCACACCGACACCAAGAACTACCAGGGCGTCCTGTTCGTGAACCCGGGCGGCCCCGGTGCCGGCGGCCTCGCCTACGCGCCCGCGCTCGCCCGCTGGCTCGGCGGCGTCGGCCACGCGGCGACCGCCGCGAAGTACGACATCATCGGCTTCGACCCGCGCGGCGTCGGCGCCAGCAAGCCCGCGCTGAGCTGCGACCCGCACTACTCCGACCCGATCCGCCCCGACTACGTCCCGGGGTCGGCCAAGGAGGAGCGGGCCTGGATCGCGAAGTCTAAGAAGTACGCGCAGGACTGCGCCAAGCGATATGGCTGGCTGCTGCCCCACATGCGCACCACCGACGCCGCCCGCGACGTCGACACGATCCGCGCCGCGCTCGGCCAGCGGAAGGTGAGCTGGTACGGCTTCTCCTACGGGACGTACTTCGGCGCCACCTACGCCACCCTGTTCCCGGGCCGCGTCCACCGCATGGTGCTGGACGGCAACGTCAACCCGAAGACGATCTGGTACGACTCGCAGCTGGAACAGGACCGGGCGTTCGAGCACAACATCAAGGCGTGGTGGGCCTGGACCGCCAAGTACGACAAGCTCTACCACCTCGGCACGACCGAGAAGGCGGTCGAGGCGCGCTACTACAAGGCGCGCGCCGAGGCGAAGAAGGCCCCGATCGGCGGGAGGATCGGGCCGGACGAGCTCGACGACATCGTGCTCAGCGCCGGGTACAACACCGGCTACTACATCCCGTTCGCGCAGGCGCTGTCGCAGTGGGTCAACGGCAAGGACGCCTCCGGGCTGCTCGGCTGGCTCAACGAGGGCGGTGACGACAACGAGTTCGCCGTCTACAACGCCGTCCAGGCGGCGGACGCCAAGTGGCCGCGGAACTGGAGCAAGTGGCACAACGACGCCGCGCGCCTCTACAAGCAGGGCTACCGGTTCAACACCTGGAGCAACGTCTGGTTCAACGCCCCGGTCGCGTTCTGGCCGTTCCAGGGCGGCCCGACGCTCAAGCTGAGCGGACGGAACGCGCCCGGCATGCTGCTCGTCCAGTCCACGCAGGACGCCGCGACGCCCGTCGCGGGCGGGCTGGAGATGCACAAGGTGTTCCCGCGCTCGCGCCTGGTCTTCGAGGTCGGCGGCAAGACCCACGCCAACACGCTCAACGGCAACGCGTGCCTGGACGACAAGGTCGCGGCCTACCTCGACACCGGCTGGCTGCCCGGCAGCCACCGGGGCGCGGACGCCTACTGCCAGGCCGTCCCCGCGATGAACGACCCCGACCCGACGTCGCTGTCGGCGAAGTCCGCCCGCGCGAAGGCGGGCAAGGACCTCCCGGTCGGCCGCCCGTAACCGCCGTTCGACGATCGCGGCGCGCTCCCCTCGCGCGGGGAGCGCGCCGCGCCTTGTTGAGACTCGCCTTGTTGGGAGAGGCTCCGGTTCGCGGTGGAATCGCGCGATCCGGGAGGTCACCGGTTTCCGGACGCGCGGCCGGTAGAAAGCGAAGGTGCTGAACGTCCCTGGCAAGAGGGCCGCCGCCGCGACGGCCGCCGCAGCAGTCACGCTCGGGCTCGCCACCGCCCCGGCCCCCGGCAGGCCGGCCGCGTACGCCGGGACGGGCGGCCCGGGGCCCGCGCCGCGTCCGATCACGCACGCCGACCCCGACCCGGCGCCGCGTCCCGCCGGGCTCGCGTGGGCGTCGTGCCCCGCCAGGGACCCGCTGGAGAAGGGCCACCTCAAGGGCCTGCAATGCGCGACGCTCAGGGTCCCCCTCGACCACGGCCGTCCGGACGGGCCGCAGATCACGCTCGCGCTCACCCGCGCGCCCCACACCGCCGCCACGTCCAAGGGCGCGATGCTGCTGAACCGGGGCGGCCCGGGCGCGCACGGGCGCGACCTCGCCGCCGTGCTGCGGGCCGGAGTGCCGAAGAACATCGCGGCGGCCTACGACTGGATCGGGTTCGACCCGCGCGGCGTGGGCGCGAGCAGGCCCGCGCTCGTGTGCGACGAGCACTACCAGGACCCGGGCCGCCCGCGCGCCGACCCCATCCCCGCCAACGAGGGCGAGGAGCGGGCCTGGACGCTCCGGGCCAAGGCCTACGCCGACGACTGCGCCAGGAAGTACCGCGACGTCCTCCCGCACATGGGCACGGTCGACGCCGTGCGCGACATCGACGCGATCCGGCAGGCGCTCGGCCAGCGCCGGATCGGGTTCTTCGGCTACTCCTACGGCAGCTACATCGGCGCGGTCTACGCGACGATGTTCCCCCAGCGGGTCGGGCCGATGGTGCTCGACAGCGTCGTCCGCCCGAGCGGCGTCTGGTACGAGAACAACCTCGACCAGAACGTGGCGTTCGAGAAGCGGATCAAGGCCTACTTCGGCTGGATCGCCCGCCACGACAAGGTCTACCGGCTCGGCGGCACGGCCGAGCGGGTCGCCGCCGCCTACGCGCGGGTGCGCGCGGAGGTCAGGGCGAAGCCGATCGGCGGGAGGGTCGGCGCGTCCGAACTCGACGACACCTTCCTCGCCGACGGCTACGGCTCCTACTCCTGGCCCGCGCACGCCGCCGCGCTGTCGGCCTACGCCGTCCGGCACGACCCCGCGCCGCTGCGCAAGGCGTGGCAGCCGCCCAGCCCGCTCGACCAGAACAACTACGCAGTCTACAACGCCGTCCAGTGCCGGGACGCGGCGTGGCCGCGCGACTGGCGCCGCTGGCACGCCGACAGCGAGCGGCTGTATCGGGAGGGCTATCGTTTCGAGACCTGGGGCAACACCTGGTACAACGCGCCATGCGCGTTCTGGGCGGTGCGGGGCGGGCCGCCGCCCGCGGTGCGCGGGACCTCCGCGCTGCCGCCGATCCTGCTCGTCCAGGGGACCGAGGACGCCGCCACCCCCTACTCGGGCGCGCTGGAGACCCACCGCAGGTTCCCGACGTCCCGGCTGGTGACGGAGGTGGGCGGCGGCAACCACGGCGTCTCCCTGACCGGCGACAGGTGCGTGGACACGATCGTCCTCACCTATCTGGACACCGGCAGGGTCCCCGCCGACCGCCCGGGGCCCGACGCCGAATGCCCGGCGGGCCCGCCGCCCGAGCCCGCCGCCGCCCCGGCCCCGGGGCGCGGCAAGGAGCCCGCGGCGAACCGCTGACGCCCGGCGGCGCCGCCGCCCGCGGGAGCCGGTTGGGGTGCGCGTCCCTGGGACGTCATAGGCTTGTCACGTGGTGACAGTGCTGACGACCGCGCGGGGGTCGGCCCCGGCTCGGAGCCGGTAGCCGTGCGCATGCTGGGCTCGCTGCCGGTGCGGGTGCTGGACGACCGCTACCGGTCGGAGGCGCTCGCGATCCTCGACGCCGACCCGGTGGCCAACGTGTTCGTCGGCTCGCGCGTGCACGCCGCCGGGCTCGACCCGCGCCGCCTCGGCGCCCAGATGTGGGGCTACCTGCGCGACGGGCGCCTGACCTCGCTGTGCTACTCCGGGGCCAACCTCATCCCGATCGCCGCCGGGCCGGAAGCGGTCCGCGCGTTCGCCGAGCGCGCCCAGGCCCAGGGGCGGCGCTGCTCGTCCATCGTCGGGCCCGTCGGCGCGGTCGGCGACCTGTGGGAGATCCTGGCGCCCTACTGGGGCCCGCCGCGCGCCGTCCGCGCCGTGCAGCCGGTGATGGCGACCTCGTCCGTGCCGGACGTCCCGCCCGACCGCGCGGTGCGGCGCGTCCGGATGGAGGAGTTCGACATCGTCTACCCCGCCTGTGTGGCGATGTTCACCGAAGAGGTCGGGGTCTCGCCCAACGTCGGCGACGGCGGCGTGCTCTACCGCGCCCGCGTCGCCGAGCTGATCCGCGACGGGCGCGCGTTCGCGCGGATCGAGGACGGCCGCGTCATGTTCAAGGCGGAGGTCGGCGCCGTCACCCCCCGCGCGTGCCAGGTGCAGGGCGTGTGGGTGCCGCCCGACCTGCGCGGCCGGGGGCTGTCGGTCGCGGGCATGTCCGCCGTCGTGGGGGAGGCGCTGCGCGCCATCGCGCCGACCGTGTCGCTGTACGTCAACGACTACAACACGCGGGCCCGCGCCACCTACCGCCGGGTGGGCTTCGCGGAGTCCGGATCGTTCATGTCGGTGCTCTTCTGAGCGCCCACGGGCCGCGCGCCCCCCGATAGTTTCGGGATGCGACCGTTCCGGCGCCCGGTTTGTCTTCGCGTGCCAGGTACGCCGGGAAGCCTGACGCGGGCGCGCGGGACATGTACCATCCGGCCGTGGAGTTCGCCGGGGCGTTGCGGCAGGCCATCCAGGCGAGCGGGCTGACGCTGGAGCGCATCCGTCACCGGCTCGGCCAGCGTGGCCTGACGGTCAGCGTCGCCACGTTGAGCTACTGGCAGCGCGGCCGCAGCCGGCCCCGCTCGCGCGCGGTCGTCACCACCCTGGAGGAGATCCTCCAGGTCCCGGCCGGGACGCTGACCGAACTGCTCGACGACCCCACGCCCACGGCGCCGCCCGTCCGGGGCGGGCCGGGACGCGGCGGGCTCGCCGCCGGGACGGCCGGCGCGGGCGACCGGGGCCGCGCCGCCGGCGACCTGTGGCCCGACCCCGACCGCTACGCCTTCCTCGTCGCCCAGCTCGACCGGTCGGGCGACCACCGGCTCGAACGCCTCGGCATCCACGACGTCTACCGGCTCGACGACGTCCGCCGCACCTGGACGCTGTCGGTGCGGACCGTCCTGCGCGCGGCGGGCGACGACATCGACCGCGTCGTCTGCGTCCACCAGACCGGCCCCGCCAAGATCGACTCCGGGCCGGACGGCCAGGGTCCGGCCGGGGCGTCGTTGTCCGGGAGCGAGCCCGGTGGCGGCTCGGGCGGCGGGCTCGGCGGCGGCGCGGGCGGCGACGTGGAGCTGACCGGCGTGCGCTACTGCCGGCCCGGCCGCATCCGCGCCGAGGACGGGCTGATGGCGTTCGAGCTCGTCTTCGACCGGGTGCTCGCGGCGGGCGACACGGCCGTGGTCGAGTACGAGCTGGGCCCGGCCGACGGCGCGCAGGCCGGCGCCGGGACCGTCGGCATCGGCGGCGGCGGTGGCTGGTCGGCCGACGGCTACGAGCGGCGCTTCTCCCATCCCGTCCACGACTACGTCGCGATCATCCAGTTCGAGGGCGGACGGCTGCCCGCGCGCTGCTACGGCTTCACCGCCGACACCTCCGACGCGCCCCGGCGGCGGCTCGGCGAGCTGTGGATCGGCACGTCCGGCAGCGCGAACCTCGCGGTCGGCAACGTCCGGCGGGGCATTGTCGGGATCGAGTGGGAATGGCACTGAGCGTGACATCGCACTGACCCTGGCATGGCACCGGGCATGGAATGCACAGAACGCATACCGCTGACGTGCGCATTCGGCCGAATACGGCACGGGAGGACACGGCCCCGCGTTCACACTGAATTTTCGGACGCGTCGAAAACGTTGACGATCTCTCTTGCGCTGGCTGAGTATCGACGCGTTCGCGCTTCGTGAGCCCGGCCTCGCCACGGCCCCGCCTTCCCCCCGGCACGAAGCGCCAGGCTTCAGCGTCGAAGCCCCCCCCACCCGGCTCCGCCATGCCCGCAGCCTCGCCGAAACGGAGGGACCGACAGCATCGACGGCGGCGCGCCCCCCCGGCGCGCCGGGCCTGCCGCGAAACCAACAGAACCCCAGATGGGCGCCTCTGCGCGATGCGCGCCGAGGCGCGAGCCAGCGCTCCGTCGCCCCCGACCGCGGCCGACGGGGGATTTTGTTGTGACACTTTGCCTGTTGGAATTGACGCCCGGATGGCCTTACAGTGAGCGCTGGATGTGCAAATGCAAGGTGTCAGGGCCGTTACGGGGGCCGGCCGGAGCTGATCCGGAGGCCGAGCTGTGCAGAGCGTAACGGAGGACGACCTCCTTCAAGTACTCCAGTACGGTCCGTTCAACGTGGCCCTACACGCGGCCATCCAGGCACGAGGACTGAGTCTGGAGTCGCTGAGGCGGCGCCTGGAGGACCAGGGCATCGCCGTGAGCCTGTCCACGCTGAGCTACTGGCAGCGGGGCCGGACCCGGCCCGAGCGCGCCGACTCGCTGCGCGCCGTCCGCGGCCTGGAGGTGATCCTGGAGCTGCCGCGCCACTCGCTGCTCACGCTGCTGAAACCGACCGCCGAGCGCTCCGCCGGGCCGTGGCTGCCGATCGAGGAGCTGTGCCCCGAGCCCGGCGTGAAGGACCTGCTGGACGAGATCGGCGACCGCGGCGAGCGCCAGCTCACCGGCCTCAGCCTGCACGACCAGCACGTCATCGGCCGCCGCCGGGAACTGCTGGAGGTGCGCACCCGCGCGGTGTTCCAGGCCCAGCAGCGCGGCGTCGACCGGTGGATCGCGATCTACCACCACCCGCAGGGCATCCTGCCGTCCTCCCGCACCGCCCGCGGCTGCCGCTTCGGCCGCGTCCGGATGGACGAGGCGAGCGGCCTCATCGCCGCCGAGCTGCTGTTCGACCGCGCCCTCGGCCGCGGTGAGACCTACCTGCTGGAGTACGGCTTCGGGTTCGACGAGACCGGCCCCGTCGTCACCGAGGAGGGCCGCGGCTTCCGCACCCCCCAGCACGAGTTCCTCATCGAGGTCCGCTTCCACCCGGCGATGCTCCCCGCCCGCGTCTACCGGACGTGGCGCCCCGACGGCCACACCGCCCTCAAGGACTCCGCCGACCTGCGGATGTCCAGCTACCACAGCGTCCACTTCATCGAGTTCGGCATGGCCGCCGGCTTCCACGGCATCCGCTGGGAATGGGACTGAATTCATTGCAATCCCGGCCCGTGGGGGCTCGCCTGACGGCTCGCCCCCTCGACCGTGCTTGTGCGAGCGCGGATCGCTTCGCGATCTTCGCGGTGGGGCCTCGCCTCCGGCGTCGGCCCCATCGCTCAGCCAGCGCGCTCGCGTGACGGCTGAGGTCGTCGCGGGCCCCCGGTTCAGGTCTCGCGCGCAAGGTTCACGGCTTGCGTGCGCTGCCCACCGCTTCGCACGACGGCCTGGGTTCGTTCGTGGTCCGTCAGTGAGCGGTCCTCGCGGGGGTGTTCGGGGGCAGGACGAGGAGGTCCAGGAGGCGGTCCAGTTCGGTGGCCGGGTCGTCGGTGAGGCCCGCGTGGACCGGGCCGGGCTGGACGATCGTGCTGCGGGGGGCCGTGAGCCAGCGGAAGCGCGCGCCCGGGGCCTCCGCGGCGGCCTGGCCGGCGCGCTCGCCGCCGCAGCAGACCGCGTCCACGGCGAGGAGCGCCGAGCGCACGCCGTCGAGGTCGAGGGCGGCGTCCAGGGCCAGCAGGCGCGGCTCGTCCAGGTGGGAGCGGCAGGCGAGGTAGTCCAGGGCGCGGCAGTAGACCACCACGCCCACGTTCATCGCCTCGCCGCGTTCGACGCGGGGGACCACGCGCAGCGCCGCGTACTCGAAGACCGTCGGCTCGGCGGCCGTCCTGATGTTCGTCATGCCGGACCGCCCAGCCAGCCGGGACGGTTCGCGCCGCGGCGCGGGGCGCTCCGCCGGGCTCGATCGCCTATGTCGAGGTCGGGCAGCCAGTCGCGCGGCTTCCCGGCGCGCGGGAGCAGGATGTCGACGTAGCCGTCGCGCAGCGCGTCGGCGCTGTCGAACCCGGGCTCGCCCTCCAGCCAGGGGTCGGGCACGAGCCCGGCGACCTCGCGCAGCAGCGGCTCGGTGATCCGCGGGGCGAGGTCGGCCTCGGCGGCCTCCAGCTCCGTCGCGTACGGGGTCAGGACGTGGTCGTCGATGTCGTAGGGCCCGGAGAACAGCCGGGTCGCGTTCCGCCACGCGTGGTGGAAGATCAGGCTGGCGCCGTGGTCGATCAGCCACACGTCCCGGTGCCAGACGAGCATGTTCGGGTTGCGCCAGCTCCGGTCGACGTTGCCGATGAACGCGTCGAACCACAGCACCCGCGAGGCGAACCCGGGGTCGGCGTTCCAGGCGAGCGGGTCGAACCCGAGCGAGCCCGGCAGGAAGTCGACGCCGAGGTTCCAGCCCGGGCTGGCCTTCAGCAGGTCCTGGACGTCGGGGTCGGGCTCGTGCCGTCCGATCGCGGGGTCGAGGTCCATGACCACCTGGTCGGGAACCCGCAGGCCGAGCCGGCGGGCGAGCTCGCCCGCGATCACCTCGGCGATCAGCGCCTTGCGGCCCTGCCCGGCGCCGTGGAACTTCATCACGTAGGTGCCGAGGTCGTCGGCCTCGACGACGCCCGGCAGCGACCCGCCCTCGCGCAGCGGCGTCACGTACCGGATGGCTGTCACATGTGGCAACACGCGGCTCACGCTATCGGGTCGGCGCGCACCCGGGATAATCGTCCGCATGGGCGTTGAACTGCTCGACCTGTCCGTCCCGCTGACCACGGGAATGCCGGTCTACCCGGGCGACCCGGAGGTCGAGGCCGTCCCGGCGCTGACGGTCGAGGGCTCCGGTGTGAACGTCCTGCGCGTGCACATGGGGTCGCAGTCGGGGACGCACGTCGACGCGCCCTTCCACATCGACGACGCGCTCCCGCGCCTGGACGAGCTGCCCCTGTCCCGCTTCACCGGCCCCGCCCTCGTCATGGACGCACGGGGCCTCCCGCCGCGCACGCCCATCCCGCCCACCGCCCTCCCGGACGGCCTGGCACCCGGCGTCGTCCTGCTCATCGCCACCGGCTGGTCGGAGCACTGGGGGAGCGACGCCTATCTCGGGCACCCCTACCCCGCGCCGGAGACGGCGGAGGCGATCGTCGCCGCCGGCGTCCGCACCGTCGGCATCGACGCGCTGAGCGTGGACCGCACGCCGCCACCCGGCTCCGAGGACTTCTCACTTGCCGCGCACCGCGTCCTGTGCGGTGCCGGGGCGGTGATCGCCGAGAACCTGACCGGGCTCGACCGGCTGCTGGACGCGCAGGCCGCCGGCCGTGCCGTCACCGTGTACCTGTTCCCGCTCGCGCTCGCGGGCGCGGACGGCGCTCCCGTTCGCGCGGTCGCCCAAGTGGAGGACCGGGTCGTGCTCGTCTGATCGTCGAGCGCGGGACGCGGCCCGGCCCGGGCTGCCAGAATGCCGCACGGGACGGCGGCCGGAGGGGCGGGAGCGCGATGAGGGTCGAGTGGGCGACGGACCAGGGCAGCCCCGAGCGCGCGAACGAGGACTTCGTCGCGGCGGCCGCCGGGGCCGTCGTCGTGCTGGACGGGTGCGGGCTGCCGCTCGGCACCGACCTCGGCTGCGCGCACGGCACCGCCTGGTACGCGCGGTCGCTCGGCACGCGGCTGCTCGCCCGGCTGCTGGACGGCCTCGGCGGGGCGCCGCCGGCGGGCCGGCCGGTCGGGCCGCCCGAGGGGGCGCACCGTCCGGGGAACCGGCCGCTGGTCGCGCGGCTCGCCGGGGCGATCTCCGACGTCGCGGCGTCGCACCGCGCCACCTGCGACCTGACCGTGTCGGCGACCCCGGCGGCGACCGTCCTCGCGCTGCGGCTGCGCGGCGACCAGGTCGACTACCTCGTGCTGGCCGACTCGACCCTGCTGCTGGACGGCCCGGGCGGCCTCACCCGCGTCACGGCCGGGGCGCCGTTCGCGGCGGCCGACCCGGCGGTGGCGGACGCGGCGATCACCGGCACCGTGCCCGTCCGGGAGCTGAGGCGCGTGTTCCTGCTGACCGACGGCGCGGCGCGGCTCGCCGACCGGTTCCAGGTCATCAGCTGGGACGCGGTGGCCGAGCTCGCGGCGGGCTCGGGCCCTGCCGCCCTGATCGCGCGGACGCGCGAGACCGAGCGCACCGACCCGCACGGCGTCCGCTGGCCCAGGGGGAAGCCGCACGACGACGCCACCGTGGCGGTCTGCGCCTTCGACTAGGGCCGCCCTCCGGCAGGGTCCGGGGTCAGCGGATCATGCGGAAGCAGAAGAACGTGGGGAACCGGTAGTACTGCTGCTTGCCCGCCTTCACCGCGCCCAGGATCAGGAACACCCACTGCGCGATCACCGCCTCCAGGTAGGGCAGGATCAGCGGGATCAGGAAGGCCGGGTTCTTCGCGACGATCGCGGGCGGCACGCAGATCACCGCGACCGCCAGAATGTGGATCAGCAGCGTGATCTGGTAGTTCAGCGCCTGCGCGGCGTGGAAGCGGACGAACGCCGACTCCCGCATCTTCACGAAGTAGATGATCAGCGGCGCGAGGAAGCCGACCAGCAGCATCCCGAGGTAGGCGAAGATCGCCCAGGTCGGGTCGGAGTTCTGCATGTGCGGCGGCGGCCCGTACGGGACGCCGGGCGGGCCGTAACCCCAGCGCGGGTCGTAGGGTCCGCCGGGAGGCGGCGGCCCCTGCCCGCCGGGCGGCGGCCCCTGGTAGTGCCCTTGGTGTCCGCCGGGGTATCCGTAGGCGCCTTGGTAGGGCGGAGGCGGCGGACCGTCAGCGCCGGGCGGCGGAGGTGGGGCGTCGGCGCCGGGGTCATCCGCGCCGGGTGGGGGAGGCGGGGCGTCGGCACCGGGTGGCGGCGGGGGCTGCTGCTCGGACACTGGCGTTCCTGTTCCTCCTGGGGGATCTCCCCTGGGAATCTACCTTGAGCCGCGCCCGACCCGCCGCACCCTCGGCCGCCACACCCGGAGGTCAGTACTCGTACACCTTGACCGTCGCCGGACGCTCCAGCCACGACGCGACGACCGACGACGTGCGCTCGTCGGTGAGGAAGTCGACGCGCAGCCAGCCGTTCGCCTCCGTCACGCGGGTCTCGTAGCCGGGGTTGGGCGTCGCCGACACGAGCCGCACCCGTCCGCCGCCGAACGACACCGCCGCCGTCCCGCCGCGCGTCGCGTAGCTGCGCACGTCCCCGGGCGGGCGCGGCGCGTCGTTCCCGTTCTGCTTCGGCGGACGGGCCGGCCGCGGGGTCGGCGCCCGGTCCTCGCCCGCCGCGGCGGGCGGATGGGTGGCCGGCGACCCGACGCTCGTCGGCACCGACGGGCTCTCGTGAATGACCGGGCCGGCGATCGGCGGGCGCGCCGCCCGCTCCGACACGGTGTCGCGGACGACGCCGCGCACCCCCAGCCAGGAGAGCGTCACCGCGAGCGCCGTCACCGCGACCCAGGGCGCAACATACGACATCGCGCGACGCATGGGCACATGGTGGCATACGGTTCCGCCATGCCGAGTGTGCTGGTGGTCGAGGACGACCCGGACGTCCGCGCCGCCCTGATCCGCGAGCTGAGCGCCCGGTCCCACGTCGTGCGCAGCGCCGGGACCGCGATGGACGCGCTGCGCGAGGTCACCCAGGCGCCGCCCGACGTCGTCGTCCTCGACCTCGGGCTGCCCGACCTCGACGGCGCCGAGGTGCTGAAGATGCTGCGCGGCGTCTCCGACGTCCCCGTCGTCATCGCGACCGCGCGCGACGACGAGCCCGAGGTCGTCCGGCTGCTGAACGCGGGCGCCGACGACTACCTGATCAAGCCGTTCTCCGCCGAGCACCTGAGCGCCCGGCTCACCGCCGTGCTGCGCAGGTCGGCGCGGTCCGGGCCGTCCGCCGAGCTGACCGTCGGCGGGCTGCACATCGACCTCGACCGGCGCGAGGCGCTGCTGGACGGCGCGCCACTGGAGCTGACCCGCCGCGAGTTCGACCTGCTCGCCTACCTGGCCGCCCGGCCCGGACGCGTCGTCGCGCGGCGCGAGCTGCTCGCCGAGGTGTGGCGGCAGGCCTACGGCGACGACCAGACCATCGACGTGCACCTGTCGTGGCTGCGCCGCAAGCTCGGCGAGACCGCCGCCGCGCCCCGGTACCTGCACACGGTCCGCGGGGTGGGCGTCCGGCTCGCCGAACCGCGGCCATGAGGCGGACGCTCGTCCTCGTGTCGCTCGCGGTCACGTCGATGGTGGCGCTGGCGTTCCTCATCCCGCTCGCGCTCACCGTCCGCGAGATCGCCCGGGACCGGGCCCTCACCACCGCCGAGCGGCAGGCGAGCGCGCTCGGCCCCGTCCTCGTCGTCACCGAGGACCCGGCCGCGCTGGAACGTGCCGTCGCCAGCACGCAGGCCGGCGCCGCGCGGCGGATGACCGCGCACATGCCCGACGGCGTGCTCGTCCCGCGGCCGCGCGGCGGGTCCGGCGCCCGGCCCGGGCAGCTCACCGAGGCCGCCCGGCGGGGCCGCGCGTCCACCGTCCGGGTGTCCGGCGGGTACGCGCTCCTGCAACCGGTGTCGCTGGACGCGGGCCGCACCGCCGTCGTCGAGGTGTTCGTGCCCGACGAGGACCTGACGCGCGGCGTGTGGAAGGCGTGGTTCGTGATGACCGCCGTCGCCGCCGCGCTCGTCGCCGGGTCCGTCGTCGTCGCCGACCGGCTCGGCGCCCGCATGATCCGCTCCACCCGCCGCCTCGCCGAGGCCGCCGCCGCGTTCGGCGACGGCGAGCTGTCGGCGCGCATCGAGCCGGACGGCCCGCCCGAGCTGGTCGAGGCGGGCCGCGCCTTCAACGCGATGGCCGACCACGTCGTCCAGCTGCTGTCGGCCGAACGCGAGATGGCCGCCGACCTCTCGCACCGCCTGCGCACCCCGCTCGCCGCGCTGCGGCTCAACGCCGAGGCGCTCGGCGACGGCCCGGTCGCCGACCAGACCCGCGAGGCCGTCGTCCGCATCGAACGCGAGGTCGACCAGATCATCAGGACCGTCCGGCGGCCGACCGGGCGGGGCAGCTGCGACGCGGCCAAGGTGCTCCGCGACCGCGTCGCGTTCTGGTCGGTGCTCGCCGAGGACGAGGGCCGCACCTGCGAGCTGGTCGGCTCGGAGGGCCCGGCACCGCTCCCGCTCCCGGCCACCGAGCTCGCCGCCGCCGTGGACGCGCTGCTCGGCAACGTCTTCCGGCACACGACCGAGGGCACCGGGTTCGTCGTCACCCTCCACCGGGGCCAGGGCATCACCGGCATCCTCGTCGCCGACGGCGGCCCCGGCATCGCCGACCCGGACGCCGCGCTGCGGCGCGGCAGCAGCGCCGCCGGCTCCACCGGCCTCGGCCTCGACATCGCCCGCCGCGCCGCCGAGTCGACCGGCGGCTACCTGCGCATCCACCGCAGCGTCCTCGGCGGCGCCCAGGTGCAGATGTGGTTCCGGACGAAGTGGCTGCCCCCGGCCCGCCGGTCGCGGCGCCTCGTCCGCCGCCGCCACTCCCGCACGTCCTAGACCGGTGCCCGGTCGTGGTCGCCGATGGTCCCGTCGATGAGCTCGCGCAGGATGTCCACGTGCCCGGCGTGCCGCGCGGTCTCCTCGACCAGGTGGATGAGGACCCACCGCAGCGACACGGTCGCGCCGTGCCAGGCCGTCCCGGTGTCCTCGAGGTCCAGCTCCTCGATCACCCGGTCGGACGCGGCCCGCGCCCGCCCGTAGAACGCGATGATCCCCTCCATCGTCTCGTGCGGTTCGACCCGCAGGTCGGCGTCCGGATCGTCGTCGTCGAACGGCAGCGGCTCGGTCTCGCGCCCGAACGTCTCGCAGAACCAGCTGTACTCGACCGCCGCCAGGTGCTTCGTCAACCCCAGCAGGCTCGTCCCGGACGGAGTCATCGGCCGCCGGGCGAGCTCCTCGTCCACCCCTTGCAGCTTCCACAGCACGGCGTCGCGATGCCGGTCGAGCGCGACCCGCAGGCTTTCCTTCTCACCGCCGGTGAACGGTACCTGTTCCATACCCGGACCCTAACGACGGCACGGCCGGTGCCCCCACTCGGGGCACCGGCCACGGTCCAGACCCGTCAGCAGTGGGAGTAGCGCACGTACCACTTGCCGTTGCCGTCACCGGTCTTGTAGTCGGCGATCCAGTGGGTGCTGTGGTAGAGCCGCACCCACAGGTAGCCGTCCCGGCGCTGGATGGTGTCCCAGTCGGTGGTGACCCGCGTGCCGCGCGTGAGGACGCCGACCCTGTGGTACCCGGTCCCCGGACCCGACCGCACGTTGAGACGGGACACCACCACCGTCCCCCGGCACAGCCGGACGCGCTGCTCGTCCCGCTCCAGCAGGCGGCCCATCGCCTGCTGGTCGCCCTCCTGGCCGACCTCGATGGCGCCGGGGCCCTGCCCCTCCTCCTCGTCTTGCGGCGGCGGTTCGGCCTGCTGCTGCCCCTCGTTCTGCGCCTGGGCGTCGCCCCGCGGCTTCGGCGGCGGCTGCGACGCCCCCGCGTCCGCACCGACGGTCAGGGCCGTCCCCGCCAAGGCGACCGCCGCCAGACCCACGCCGAGCCTTCGTCCAACGTCCATCTGTCCCCTCCATGTTGTCCGACCTACAGCCCGGTTCCTTGCCGACAGTAATGAATAATATTCACTGTGTAACGAAGACTCTTCTTGGCCCACCCAAGACCCAACCCAGGCGAATGCCGCCCCGGCGGCCCCAGCCATTCAGGCCAACCCAGCCTCCCCGACACCGACCTCTGGGGCGCGACTGCCTAATGCGGGCACATGAGAGACCTGACTGCGCTGCGTCCACGGAGCTGACCGCCCTCACGCGCGCGCGCCGTCGCGGCGCCGCATCGCATTTGGGCCCTCGCCGTCGTCGCCCCGAGCGTCACGGTGCACGTCAGCGGCTTCCCCCTTAGAGTCGCCGACCAACGTCCGGTGGCACGCGGGGACGCGCCCGGCGCAGCCGTACGGGGGCCGCGCCTCGCCCGTGATTCGGGTGCTGGCTGCCGACGCCCAAGAGATAGCGAGGCGCATCCTCGCGACACAGGACGACATAGAAGTGGTGGACGAGGCGCCGACGGCATAGCCACCCTCACGCCCCCGCCGGCTCCGCTCCGACGCCGCCCTAGCCCACACACGGATGCCCAGATGGACGGCCCACACGGGTACACGCACCGCGCCCTGCTCCAGCACCCCAGCGGCCTACCCGACCACCCGGACGCTGGCACTACCCCAACATCAAACTACGTGCCGGCCAGCATGCCCATCGAGCGGGTCACCGGACGTTCCTGGGAGCAGGGGCCAGGAAAGGGTCAGCAACCCGCTCGGCCTGCGCCACGCCCTGAGCCCGGCAGCAGCTCGGCGAACGTCCCCGAACCACCTACGACATGTTACGAACGCCTCAAACCCGGCGACCCAACAGTGGACGTCTCGCGCTTCTGCGGCGGCCGACGGCAGCATGGTCTCCACCACCGGCGACGTCCTGACGCTCCAGCACTTTCCGACGACGGGCCGCCTCTGGAAAGCCGCCCAACTCGGAAATACGTCGCACTGTCCCGGCCAGCCCATGACGCCTGGTCTACAAAGACCCGGCTACGTCCTGGGATTCGCCAAACGGAAACTCACCTACGAAGAATTGCCTGGTTCCACGGCGCCGTCACCTGGCGCAACTCTGGCGCCAACACCGCAAGCGAAGACGGCCGTCGAGCAGCCAGAGCAGCCGCCCACCTGACCGACGGCACCCTCTGCCAATAACCTCCCCCGAAACCAATAGGCCGCGAAGGTTCCCACCAGTTGACAGTTCTGCCCAGTCATCGGAGCGGAGGCGACGGTTCGGCCGTTCGAGTTAGCCGTCCAGGGCGGCCGCAGGCGACTGCAACGCATACGCCACCGTCCCACCAGAGCCCACCACCACGACCGCGACAAGCAGGGGAGAAGAGATCGCATTCTCAAAGCGTCCGGTTTTCCGGCAGTGGCAGACAGAAGTGCTCGGCGACGATGTCGGCGACGGCACCGGCGTCGCGGCTGCCGTCGACTTCGATCACGCGGATGCCGATGCGCCGGGCGGACCGCACGGCGTCCTCGGCGACGAGAAGGTCCCGCTCAAGCCGGTTGCGCTGGGCCCGAGCGGGGTCGCTAAGACCGTGCCCGATGCCGCCGGCCCGGGCGAGTTCGCGCACCTGCCGCTCGCGAAACGCCGCGGTGGGCACCATGACGACCATCCGCCGGGGCGAGTCGATGATCGGTGCGACCAGTTCAGGTCGCAGCCCCCACCCTTCGGCGATGATGGAGCGCCCAGACGAGAGGGCCCGCAAATCGTCCAAGGCCCACTCGAAACGAACGGGAAATCCGGCGATGGTGTCGGCGGCCATGTCCCGCGGGGTGGTGTTCACCCATGTGGTCTCGGGGTCCGGGTCCTTGGGCGAATGGCCGAGCTTGACCCGTCGGGCGATCCGGCGATCGTTGTGGCCGCGGGCGTCGTGGTAGTCGTAATGGTAGGCGGTCAACCCATACCGGCCAGCCAGTATCCGAGCCACGGTGGACTTTCCAGCCCACTGCCCACCGCCGATCCACAGAACCTGCCGAAGCGTCCCGAACGGATCCCACACTTCCCTCTCACCAGCACGCTCGCTCAAAGATTTCCTTCTCATAGTTCTCGGATGCCCGCCCTAGTGACAAGAAGATAGGGTGGATTGTGAAGGCGACCGCGTCGGTTCGAAACGGACGGTCTTATAAGCATTTCCTGTGGTTCCTCGAGGAGAGTCAGGGGTAATCTCGTGGGGAGCGGACGGGATTGCTGAAGCCGCCGGGTGTAAGGCCTAATTTCAGCGATGATCATGTACATTCGGTGTCTCATTGTCTTGCAGTCGCTGGAATGCGACGATGGCTGCATCGGCATGCTGCCTAATTGAGGCAATAATTAGGTCATCGTCCCAGCATTCTGTCTCGCGGCACACTCCGTGCCCGATCATGTCGCAAATAAGAAGCAACAGAAATGATGCCATATGACCTGCGCGCGAGGTCTCTCGCGGCTCGACCGTAGGCCCTGTTGGATTAAGCTTGGCTCCCCTGAATTTGGTGCGATAAATTGTGGTTGACGGGCCTGCGTGAATCGCGTGGTTCATCTCGAGATAGGAGATTCGCATCCACTCCGCGTCGCATGCTCGCTCGAGGTCGGCAAAGGTTATCCTGCGTAGTTTTTGGTGATTTGAAATTGCTGGCCGGGCCCAGTCGTACTGCTCTCGAAACCTTGGCCCCCACTCCCTGTTGGCGGCGTCTAGTAGTTGCCCATCGGTTTCTTCCAACAAATGTTTAGCGCTAAAGTGCTCACGCTGGCCGGCGTTGTGTGCGGCCTTCTGTGCAGCGCGATGATAGGATTTTTCCTCCAGTAGGGCTGTCACGTAGTATCTCTCGGATAGTTCGTACGTTCCCTTAATTCCATCATTGGATATTAGAGTGGCGATTATGGCGATTTCGTACAAGGTGCGGGCGCGCCCCGTTGCCGCTTCGGCGTTGCCTATAGTCAGGAGAGCTTCAATTTCCGCGCCTATTGCGCAGGCTCGCGAGTGTAGACTTAGAAGAAGAAGGCATTTTAGCTTGGGCCCACCTACGGTATCTGGAATATTCAAAACTAGGCGCTCGGTTGCGACCTTCTGGAACGTTGATTCAGTTAGGTCGTCATTTTGAATGTCTGCTGCTGATACGAGTTTACCTAGATGTCGTAGGGCCAGCCACCAGCGTTTGATATTCGAACGCCTCACTTTTTCGTCATGTATCTTTCTTTGCGCTACTCGCTTTGCTATCCGAGCTTGGTCGAGCGCAATCTCTTCAGGGGCGAGGCTGTGGAGGTTTTCGAGCACTAGATTTCTAGAGTCAATGATTTCTGGATTCCGTCCGGCTTCAATCTCCTTGTTGTGGTACTGGAGGGCAAGCTTGAGAAGTTTGGGTTCGTTAGTGGGCATGGGTGACTATGTCCCTCTGATGTTGGCTGCAAAGCCTTTCAGGATGCACCAGCTGTCCTATGGTTGCAAGCGACTTACGGTTATGTGCCGGTTGATACGTCCTTGTCCTGAACGAGGCCAGAGCATGCCGAGTTGCGGGTGAGGGTCATGAGGAGTTCGAACGAGCCGACTAGGGCGAGTGCTGGCCATGCGCTCACTACCCCGCCGATCGCGCCGTGGGACGCGCCGTGTGCCACGTTGGCGCCTACTGTCGCCACGATGCCCACTGCGAGGCTCCACTTGGCTAGGGCCGGTGCTGGTTGCTTTCGGCCGCTTGCGTCGAGGATGACCATGGAGGCGGCCCAGATCAGGCCGTCCACGGTGAAGGGGAGGAGGCGTGCAGTTGGTGCCTGTCTCGCCGTGGGAGCGGACGAGTTCGTAGGCGTGGCGGTACGAGATGATCGCGGCCACGCTGGCGACTGTGACGACGGCGAGCGCTGTTGTGAGCCGGGTGAGGCGGTCAACCACGGGGCAGCTCCCTCCGCCACTCGATGACGCACGGGTCGTCCTCGCCGTGGGTGATGAGCCGTTCGGCGAGTGACAGGGCCGTGATGGCCGCGTTGCGGTCTAGGGGTGTGGGCCATGTGGTGGTTTGCCAGGCGTTGTTGGTGCGGGTGGCTGTGGCTATGACCTTGCCGTTGGTGGTGGCGGTCATTGTGGTTTCGGTGATTCTAGGGCCATGGGGTGGCCTCCTCCCTGCTGGGAGGAAGGGAGCCAGGGGAGCCAGTCTTGGGAGCCAACGTGAGTCGAGATGATCCGACTCTCTTCGACTGGGTCGGACGGTTCCCCTGGGCTCCCTTCCTTGTTTTCGCAGGTGGACGGCTACCGGGTCGACTTCCTCGGACGTCCCTGGACGGAGGGTGGATAAGGCCTCCTGAGCCCTTCCCTAAGTGAGGGTTAAGGGGGTGGGTGGGTGGGGTTGGGCGGCTTAGCGTTGGGGGCGTCACATCGGAAGACGGCGGAGGTGTTCAGGCGGAGAGCAGAGTGAACGTCGACTGAGGTTCCTGTTGAGACAGGTTTCTGGCCCGCACGGCCCCGTTGACCCCGCTCGGGGGCCGTGCGGGCCAGCGGCTTATTTGGCGCGGAGGCCCTCGAAGAGGAGGGCGAGCATGCGGTCGGCGTATTCGGGTGGGTCGGGGGTGCGTTCGGTGGCGACGCCGATGGCGTTGGTCAGGCGGAGGAGGTCGCGGGGGTCGATGTCGGGGCGGACGGCGCCTGTTTGCTGGGCGCGGTCGAGGAGGCGGCCCAGGGCTTCGCAGATCGCTTCGGCGCAGGAGCCGAGGGCGGTCGCGGACCAGCGGGGGGAGAGGGCGTCGATGATCACGGTGGACGTGCCGCGGGGGGTCGCGGCGCCCGCGAGGTAGAAGCGCAGCCATGTGGTCAGCGCTGTTTCCGGGGTGGGGGCCGTGAGGAGGTCGGCGGCGCGGGTCAGGAGGGAGTCGACGCGGTCGCGCAGGACGGCGTGGAGGAGGTCGTCGCGAGTGGGGAAGTGGCGGTAGAGGGTGCCGGAGCCGACTCCGGCGCGCTTGGCGATGTCGTCGAGGGAGGCGCCGGTGCCGTGTTCCATGAAGGCCACGCGGGCGGTGGCGACCAGGCGCTCGTAGTTGCGGCGGGCGTCGGCCCGCATGGGCCGGGTGTCCATGGGCACCGTCCGGCGGTCTCCGCTTTCTTACTGGTGGCCTCCATCCTGGCAGGACGCGATGGTCATGCGCCAGAGAGGGCGTCGCGGGAGAGGCGGTCGGCGCGGCGGGTCGTCTCGGGCAGGCGGTGGCGCGCGACCTTCAGGACGTTGCGGCACGCGTTGTCCAGGTTCATGCGGTGTCCGACGGAGACGAACACCGGCTTGACGTTGTCCTGGGTGCGGAGGGCGCGGCCGACCTCTTCGCCCTGGTGGAGCAGGGGGCTTGTCGCGCCGCGCTGGGGGGCGGGCGGGGTGTGGGTGCCGATGAAGCTTGTTTTCGCGACGCCGATGGTCGGGAGGTCGGTGAGGACGCCGAGGTGGCAGGCCAGGCCGAAGCGGCGGGGGTGGGCCAGGCCGTAGCCGTCGCAGACCAGGAGGTCGGGGGTTATTTCGAGCGCGCGCAGCGCTTCTATGAGGGTGGGGAGTTCCCGGAATGCCAGGAGGCCGGGGATGTAGGGGAATGCGGCGGTGCCCGTGGCGACGGATTCCTCTAGGACGTTCAGTGTTGTGGTCTCCAGGACGACTACCGCGGCGGCCAGGGGACCGTCGTCTGTGTAGGAGACGTCCAGGCCGGCGATCGTGCGGGGGGAGGGGGGACCTGGGGAGTCCACCAGGAGGGGGCGCAGTTCGTCCTGGATGGCCTCGGCCTCGCTCGCGGTGGCGGGCCAGGGGTGCAGGTCGCGTACCTCCATGAACCAGCACGTTATCGGACGGTCCGCCGGTGACTCCGGCGGACCGTCATGGGTTGGGTCAGCTGGCGACGGCGATGGCGATGGCGGGGCGGAAGCTGGTGAAGGCGCCCAATCGCTTGGGGGCCGCTCCAGGAGCTTCCGTTGAAGGTGTTCCACCAGATGCGCTTGTCGCCGGCTGCGTCCTTCCTGACCATGAGGATGTTCTGGGCGGCCGTCGCGCGCTCGGGGGGCCGAGGCGGGGCCTGGAGGGCGCTGGCCGCCAGGGCGAGGGCGGCCACTAGGAGAACCGCCTTTTCGTTCGCGGCTTAGGGGCCCCTGGGTCGCGAGGGGGGTCAACCCTTGAGAGTGCGCGATTGGCATGGCGCGGCAGCTCACCGGGAACGCGGTTATAGGAATGCGTTTTTTGGGGCCCTGTGCTGAATGCGTTGTTTTTGGGACGATTATCGGTCGGCTCGGTCGGGGGTAACAGTCCTCGGCGTGGCAGGTGGGGCGGTGGGGCGTGTCCGTTTCTGGGCGCTGGGTGTCGAGGGCATTTCCGTTAGGGGCGGCCTAGGTGGTGGGCGGGCTCGGTGGTGGCGCTCTCGGGGACGGGGGTGGGGCGGCTGCGGGCGAACTCCAGGGTGAGCAGTGCCGCGGCCAGCCGTCCGATGTCTAGCCAGGAGCGGAAGACGATGCTGCGCGGCTCGTAGGCGGGCCTGAACTTCTTGTCGAACAGGTAGAGGGACTCCACCGCGATCAGCGGGTCCAGGAGGTGGAGTGCCTGGTAGCCGAGTCTTTCCGGGACGCTGCGGTCTCGGGAGTCGAGCAGGGCGCGGAAGGCGGCAAAGTTCAGCGACACCGGGGAGAGGTCGTGTGCGGACGCGTACTCGATCGTCTCGACGATCAGCCGCTCGTTGACGCCGTTCGGGCCGTCGGGGGCGCGGCGCATCGCGTCCAGGCTGATGGACCGGCCGGAGATCACGTATCGCTGGAAGGCGATGGGGGTGCCGTCGGGGCCGTAGGCGATGGCGACGAGCGCGCCGGGGTGGTGGCCGGTGAGCAGTTCGTCCAGGTTCATGGAGAAGCCGCGCTCGGCCGCGCCGCCCAGGGAGCGGGACGCGACGTCCAGCAGCGCGGCGCGCAGGTCGGGGGACAGGTCGCGCTCGGCGACGATCTCGGACGTGACGCCCGCGTTGACGGTGCGCGCGACCGCCTGCCGGACGTTGCGCATCGACCGGCCGGACAGCGTGAACTCGGACGGGCGCACGACGACCTCGTCCCCGTAGCCGAAGGAGCGGAGCGGCGCCCAGGCGGGTAGCAGCGCGGTTCCGGCGCCGAGGACGGCGGGCCGCCAGCCCGTCCGGCGGCACAGCGCGAGGAACGCGCGGACGGCGGCCTCCCGGGAGCCCGGGTCCCCGACCGGGTCGCCGCCCGCGACCGCCATGCCGAACATGACCCGGTAGCCGATGGCGGCGCGGCCGTCCGGGCTGAACACGTACGCCTTGTCGCGGCGCAGCGCGAACGGCGCGAGCGTGTCGGACCCGGAGCGGGCGACCAGGCCGGCGACGAGGGCGCGCTCGGACTCGTCGCCGGGTGGTGGCGCCGGGACGGGCGCGAGGAGCATGCCGACCAGGACGAGCAGCCCGACCGCGCCCGTCACGCCGAGGACGCCGGGCAGCCACGAGGCGCCGTCGATGGGCGCGCCGGTGGCGCCGAGGCCGGTCGCGACGTCCCGTCCGGCGGATCTGATCGACACGCCGCCGAGCAGCACGGTCGCGGCGGTCGCGGCGAGGGTCAGCGACGCGCCGGTCCGCACGGCCGCGCGGACGCGCTCGGGGTGCGGGCGCACCGTGAACCGGTCGCGGAGCGTCCACAGCGCGGCGCCGGCGGCCACGAGCAGGGGCAGCCGCCACGCGGCGTCCTCACCGGTGAGGACGGCGAGCAGGCCCGTCGTCACCAGCGCCAGCAGCGCGTACCAGGCGGCGCGGCGCCGCAGCAGCACTCCGCGCGCCACCAGCGCGAGCACCAGGGCCAGGACGGCGGCGTGCGCCGGGGCGAGCGGGCGGCCGGTCGCCAGCAGCGACAGCCGGTCGAGCCAGCGCGGGGCGCTCGTCGCCGGGACCGCGACCAGCGCGGCGACCGACGCCGTGGCCGCCGCGAGCGGCCGGAGCGGCCGGTCCGCGGGATCGGGCATGTGGGCACCTCCGCTGAGCCGACAACCATGACCTTGGGGAACTCATTCCCACGGCGTGATTAGGCTCGTGGGATGAGCAGGCTGCTGATCGTCCACCACACGCCGTCGCCGTCGGTGCAGGCGATGTTCGAGGCGGTGCGCTCGGGCGCGTCCACCGACGAGGTCGGCGGCGTGGAGGTGGTGACCCGCCCGGCGCTGACGGCCTCTTCCGTCGATGTCCTGGAGGCGGACGGCTACCTCCTCGGCTCGCCCGTCAACCTCGGCTACCTCTCCGGGGCGATCAAGCACTTCTTCGATTCGATGTACTACCCGTGTCTGGAGGAGACGATCCGCCGCCCGTTCGGCGCGTTCCTGCACGGGAACAGCGACGCGACGGGTGCGCTGCGGGCGCTGGAGTCGATCACGACCGGGCTGCGGTGGCGGGCCGTCCTGCCGCCGGTGGTGGTCACCGGCGAGCCGGGCAAGGCCGATCTGGAGGCGTGCTGGGAACTCGGCGCGACGGCGGCGGCGGAGATCGGCGAGGTGTGAGCCGGACGCCGCCGCGCGGACGGCGATAGCGTGCCGCCATGAGCGGATTGCGCCATGTGGCGATGTTCATCTGGGCCGAGGGGACGACGACCGGGCAGCAGGAGGAGGTCGCGGCCAGGCTCGGTGAGCTGCCCCGGATCATCCCGCAGATCCGGGAGTACAGCGTCGGGGCGGACGCGGGCATCAACCCGTCCTCCTACGACTTCGTGCTCGTCGCGGACTTCGCCGACCGGGACGACTACCTCGCCTACCGCGACCATCCCGCGCACCGGGAGGTGGTCGACAGGTTCGTGACGCCGATCGTCGCGTCGCGCGCCGCGATCCAGTACGAGCTCTAGGACGGCCGGGACGAGAACCGAGCAAGCGCTTGAACCCGAACCTGTTTCGGGTTAGTTTCGGCCGAACGTCCACCGGGGGCGGATCGCGCCCCGCCTCCGGTGGACGGCTGTACTCACGAAGTCCCGGCCCACAGCCGCGCCTTGGCGGGCGCGGAATCGCTTCGCGGTCTTCCCGGCTACGCGCCCGCGTGACGGCTGAGGTCGCTGACCGCTTCGCGATCCCTGAAGTGTCCCTGATGCGGCCCTGAGTCGTCCCTGAGCGGGCGCCATGCCGGGCGGGATCGTCGTACGGTTGACGCGTGAAGATCCTCCGTCCGGTGACCTGGCGCGACCCGCTGCTGGACGCGGGGGTCGCGGCGGCGGTCGGGGTGGTCGCCGCGATCATGATTCACGAGTCGGACGAGCAGCACGCGCGCCCGGCCGACGCGGGCGCCTACCTGGTCTGCGTCCTGATGGCGCTGCCGCTCGTCCTGCACCGGCGCCGGCCGGTCGCGGCGCTGCTGCTGAGCAGCGCGGGCCTGTTCGTGTACTACTCGCTGGGCTATCCGGGGATTCCGCCGACGGCGCTGCTGGCCGTCCCGTTCTTCTCGACGGTGTACGCGGGGCGTCCGCGCTGGGCGGTGGGCGTGTGCGCCGGGTACTTCACGTGCGGCTTCGCCATCGTCTCGCTGAAGCACAGCCAACTGCTGGAGGCGCTCGCCCTTTTTCTTACGCACACGGCGCTGGCGGTGACCGTGATGCTGCTGGCGGAGGTGCTGCGCAGCCGCCGCGCCCTGGCCGCGGAGACGCGGGAGCGGTTGCGGCTGGCCGCCGAGGAGCGCGAGGCGGAGGCCGCCCGGCGGGTCGCCGAGGACCGCGTGCGCATCGCCCGCGAGCTGCACGACATCGTCGCGCACAGCATGGCGACGATCACCGTGCAGGCGGGCAGCGCGTTGCACGTGCTCGGCGAGGAGGACGAGGGGGCCCGTCCGGCGCTCGCCGCGATCCGGGAGACCAGCAAGCAGGCGCTCCGGGAGATGCGCGCGACGCTCGGCGCGCTGCGGACCGGCGCGGGCGCGGACGCCCACGGGCTCGACCGGCTCCCGGTTCTGCTGGAGGCGGTCCGCGCGGCGGGCGTTCCGGTGGAGCTGTCGGTCACGGGCGCCGTGACGGATCTCGACCAGCCGACCGACCACGCCGCCTACCGGATCCTCCAGGAGTCGCTCACCAACGTCCTGCGGCATGCGGGGACGGACGTGCGCGTCCGCGTCCGCATGTCCTACGCCGGAGGCGGGCTCGAACTGGAGATCGTCGACGACGGCGACGGCCCGTCGGCTGGGCCCGGGGGAGGGCACGGCGTGAACGGCATGCGCGAACGCGTTCACGCGCTCGGCGGCACGTTCACCGCCGGGCCGGGCACGTCCGGCGGCTTCCGGGTGGCGGCGTCGCTGCCCGCCGCGCGGGCGCCGCTCGCGGACGTGGCGGGCGGCGTGCCGTGATCCGCGTCGTGCTCGCCGACGACCAGTCGCTGGTGCGGGCGGGCTTCCGGATGCTGCTGCGTCCCGCCGAGGGGATCGAGGTGGTGGGGGAGGCCGAGCACGGCGGCGCGGCGATCGCGCTGGCCCGCGAGCTGCGTCCGGACGTCGTGCTGATGGACCTGCGGATGCCCGGCGTCGACGGGGTCACCGCGATCCGCCGGATCGCCGCCGATCCGGCGCTCAATGGCGTCCGGGTCGTCGTGCTGACCACCTACGCCGAGGACGAGAACCTCTACCGGGCGCTGCGCGTGGGCGCCGCCGGGTTCCTGGTGAAGGACATCGAGCCCGCCGACCTGCTGCGGGCCGTGCGGGTGGTCGCGGCGGGTGAGTCGCTGCTGGCGCCGGCGGTGACGCGCACGGTCATCGAGGGGTTCGTGGCGCGGACGCCGCATCCGGCCCCGCCCGGAGCGGGGGGCGCGCCCGCTGCGGCCGCGCTGCTGGACGTGCTCACCGGCCGGGAGCGGGAGGTGCTCCGGCTGGTCGGGCGCGGGTTGTCCAACGAGGAGATCGCGGACGCCCTCGCGGTCAGCCCCCTCACCGCGAAGACCCACGTCAGCCGGACCATGGGCAAGCTCGGCGCGCGCGACCGGGCCGGGCTCGTCGTGCTGGCCTACGAGAGCGGGCTGGTCACCCCCGGTGCCGGGCGCTCATGATCTCCTCGCGCAGCTCCTGGGCGGAGGCCGCCTCCAGCAGCCGCGGGCCGTCCCGCCGCGGGACCAGGGCCCACCACGATCCGGTGGCCTCGCCGTACCAGACCCGCACCCCAGGGAACTGCTCCTGCAATCCCCGCGCCGTCGCGGCGCGCAATGCCGCCGGCGTGGGTTCCTCACGACCGGCGGCGCCCCGTTGAGCCGACATGTCGCCTCCCCCCGTAGATGTCTCCGGTAACAGCGTCCCCAAGGGCCAAAGCGTCACCCCTACTCGTCAAATTGTGACTAAGCACACTATGGGGGTTAGGGGGCCCACGCCGTGGGATACCGCGCCGGACGTACTCCAACCGAAGTACACCGCAGATCGGGTGACGCCGCGCGCCTGATGTCCCGCAACGCCCCGGACGCCACGCTCGACGGGTAGACGTTTCTTCCTGTGAGCGGCATGTCCGCGAAGGTGGTTCCCCATGAGATTGGCCAGGCTCGCCCGGCTCTGCTATCGGAGGCGGCGTCTGACCGTGGCCGCCTGGGTGGTGGGCACGTTCGTCGTGCTCTTCACCGGCTTCGGCTTCGCCGCCGAGCCGCTGAACGACTTCTCCGGCGGCGGCTCCGGCTCGGCGAAGGCGGAGCGGCTGCTGGACGACCATTTCCCCGAGCGCAGCGGCGACAGCATCACGCTCGCCGTCCGCGCCGACGGCGGCGTGCGCGCACCGGACGTCCAGGCGAAGGTGAAGCAGGCCATCGAGCGGATCGGCCGGACCCCGCACGTGTCGTCGGTGACCTCGCCCTACGGCCAGCCGGGCCAGATCTCCCCGGACGGCCGGACGGCGTTCGCCACCGCCAACCTCGACGTCCCGTCCGACGACATGCCGACCGACGCCGTGACGAAGCTGCTGGACGACGTGCGCTCCAGCGACGGCCCCGTCCGGCTGGAGTTCGGCGGGTCCGCGGTGGACGCGGCGGAGACGCCGGGCGGCGGCCCGGCCGAGGGCATCGGCGTGCTCGCCGCCGTGGTCATCCTGCTCGTCGCGTTCGGGTCGGTGCTGGCGATGGGGCTGCCGATCGTGACCGCGCTGCTCGGCATCGGCTCCGGGCTCGGCCTGATCGCGCTGCTCGGGCACCTGCTGCCGGCGCCGTCGTTCAGCCCGATCGTCGCGGCGCTCATCGGGCTCGGCGTCGGCATCGACTACGCGCTGTTCATCGTCACCCGCTACCGCGAGGAACTGCACGGCGGCAGCGATCCCGAGGAGGCGACGGTCACCGCGATCACCACCGCCGGACGCGCCGTCCTGTTCGCCGGGACCACGGTCGTGATCGCGATGATGGGCCTGTTCGTCATGCAGCAGAAGCTGCTCAACGGCGTCGCGGTCGCGGCGGGGCTGGCGGTGCTGATGACGATGCTCGGCGCGGTGACGCTGCTGCCCGCCCTGCTCGGCTTCACCGGACGGGCGATCGACCGGTTCCGGGTGCCGGGCCTGGGCCGGGCGCGCCGCCCGCTCGCCGAGCGCTGGGCGCGGACCGTCCAGCGGCATCCGGTCGTCGCCGGGCTGTGCGCGGCGGCGGTGCTGCTGGTGCTCGCCGCGCCCGCGCTGTCGATGCGGCTCAGCCTGCCCGACTCCAGCACCCAGCCGCACGACACCAGCGGCTACGCGTCCGCCAAGATCCTCGGTGAGGGCTTCGGTCCGGGCACCGCCGCGCCGCTGGTGATCGTCACGCGGGGCGGGGACGCGGCGCCCGTCGCGGCCGCCGTCCGGAAGACGCCGGGCGTCGCCGCCGTCCAGCCGCCGCGGGTCAGCCGGGACGGCGAGGTCGCGGTGGTCATGGCGTTCCCCACCACGGGCGCGCAGGACGAGAGGACGCCGCGCCTCGTCCACGAGCTGCGCGACGAGGTCATCCCCGCCGCCACCGCCGGGACGGGCGTGCGCGCCTACGTCGGCGGACCGAACGCCGCGTCCATCGACTTCGCCGACAGCGTCGGCACGCGGCTGCCGTGGCTGATCGCGGTCGTGGTGGGGCTGTCGCTGCTGCTGCTGGTCGCGCTCGTCCGGTCGGTCACGGTGGCGCTCCAGGCCGCGCTGATGAACCTGCTGTCGATCGCGGCGGCCTACGGGGTGCTGACGGCCGTCGTCCAGTGGGGCTGGGCGGGCCGCGCGCTCGGCTTCCCGACGGACATGCCGGTGACCACGTGGGTGCCGCTGATGATGTTCCCGATCCTGTTCGGGCTGTCGATGGACTACGAGGTGTTCCTCGTCTCGCGCATCCGCGAGGTGCACCGGACGGGCGTCGCGACCCGCGAGGCGGTCGCGCAGGGCCTCACCCGCACCGCCCGCGTGATCACCGCCGCCGCCGCGATCATGGTGATGGTGTTCCTGTCGGTGCTGCTCGGCGCGGACGTCGCGGTCAAGCAGATCGGCCTCGGCCTCGGCGTCGCGATCGTCGTGGACGCGACGATCGTGCGGCTGGTGCTCGTCCCGTCGCTGATGGAGCTGTTCGGCGAGGCGAACTGGTGGATGCCCCGCGCGCTGGCGCGGCTGCTTCCCGGCGGTGCCGGGCATGGGGACGCGGTGCACGTCGAACCGGTCAGTGGACGTTGACGCCGTCGAACATGACCTTGACGTAGTGGTCGGCGAGCGCCCCGGTGTCGAGCCGTCCGCCGGGCTCAGCCCAGCGGACGGCGAGCCGGACGGTGTCGCGGATCATCCGGTAGGTCAGCTTCGGGTCGATGTCGTCGCGGAACAGCCCCTCGTCCTGGCCCGCCCCGATGGCGCCGACCCACATCCGCTCGGCCTCGCGCTCGGCCTCGGCGAGGTAGGCGAACCGGTCCATGCCCTGGAGGTAGCTCCAGTCGTTCTGCAACACGGTGACGGCGGCGCGGTGCGGTTCGAGGGAGGCGAACGCGGCGCGGACGAGCCCCTCGACCGTGGCGCGCGGGTTCCCGCGCCGGGCGACCGCCTTCCGGTAGGCGGGCATGACCTCGTCGAGGTACCCGGTGAGGATCTCGTCGACGATCGACTCCTTGGAGTCGAAGTGGTGGTACAGGCTCCCCGACAGGATTCCGGCCTCCTGGGCGATGTTGCGCACCGTCGTGGCCTGGAAGCCCTTCTCCGCGAACAGGTCGGCCGCCAGCCTGACCAGGTGCTCGCGCCGCTCCGAGACCGGGGCGGGCGCGTCGCTCCCGTGCCGGCGTGCGGGGCCGGTGCCGCGGCGGCGGCGCCCGCCGGGGTTACCGCTCGTCGTGGTCACGCGGCCCATTATGCCGCCGTGTTCACGCCGCCGTGCCTATGCCACGGCGCTTGTGCCACGGTGCTTATGCCGCGGTGTTCGGGGCGAGCGCGTCCGGTGCGCGGCCGGGCAGCAGGAGGGCCGCGGCGGCGGTCAGCACGAGCACTCCCGCGATGGCGAGGAACGCCGCGCCGTAGCCGCCCAGCGTGACCAGGACGGCGAGGCCGAGGGCGCCGCCGACCTGCTTTGCCGTGTTCGTCAACCCGGACGCGGCGCCCGCGTCCTCGGCGGGGACGCCCGAGGTGACGGCGGCGGTGAGCGGGGTGTTGAGCAGGCCGCCGCCGAGAGAGATCAGCACGGCCGGACCGAGGATGCCCGTCAGGTACCCGCCGTCCTCGGTGAGCGCGCTCTGCCAGAGGAAGCCGGACGCGGCGACCAGCGCCCCGGCGGCGACCAGCGTGCGGTTGGCGGTGCGTCGCATCAGCCGGGGCGTCAGGTGCAGGCCGACGACGATCGTCAGCAGCGTGTGCGGAAGGAAGCCGAGGCCGGTTCGCAGGGCGCCGAAGTGCAGGAGGTCCCGCATCGACAGCGCCAGGAAGTACCACATCGGGTTGAGGCAGGCCCCGGCGAGCAGCATCGCGGCGTTCCCCACCGCGACCTCGCGGATGCGCAGCAGGCGGACGGGCAGCAGCGGCGACCGCTCCCGCGTCTGGAGCGCCACGAAGCAGGCGACCAGCACGGCCCCCGCGACGATCACGAACCCGCCCGACGGCGCCCCCGCGTGCGCGAGGCCGTAGGTGAGCGAGGCGATGCCCGCCGTGGCGAGGACGGCCCCCCGGGCGTCGAGACGGCGGTTCCGGCGCCCGGCCGGGAGCAGGCGCAGCGCGGGGACCACCAGCAGCACGCCGACCGGGACGTTCACCAGCAGCACCCAGCGCCACGAGAACGCGTCGGTGAGGACGCCTCCGACGAGGTTCCCGGACGTCCCGCCCGCGAGGCCCGCCGCCGTCCACGCGGCGAGGGCGCGGGGGCGCGCGTCCTCGCCGACCGTGGTGGAGAGGACGGTCAGCGTCGCCGGGGCGAGCACCGCCGCGCCGAGCCCCTGGACGGCCCGCGCGGCGATCAGCGTGCCCTGGCCGCCCGCCAGCCCCCCGGCCAGCCCGGCGAGCGTGAACAGCGCGAGCCCGAGGACGAACGCGCGGCGCAGCCCGTACAGGTCGGCGAGGCGGCCGCCGAGCAGCAGGAACCCCGCGAACGGCAGCGCGTAGGCGTTGACGGCCCAGTGCAGGTCTACCGGGTCGAAGCCGAGGTCGGCCTGGAGGGAGGGCAGCGCGACGTTCACCACCGACACGTCCAGGACGACCATGAACTGCGCCGCGCACGCGAGGACGAGCACCGCCAGATCCCGCCGGGTCATGGCCCCTCCGTTCTGATACAGACGTATCATTATGTTACGACCGGTGGGGCCGTGCGAGAGGATCGGGGGGTGCCGAGAACCGCGGATCACGACGCGCGCCGCGCGCAGATCACCGACGGGCTGGTCAGGGTGGCCGGACGGGACGGGCTGCACGCCGTCACCATGCGGTCGGTGGCGGCCGAGGCCGGGGTCTCGTTGCGGCTCGTCCAGTACTACTTCGAGAGCAAGGCGCAGCTCATGAACGCGGCGCTGGAGCGGCTCGAACGGCTGAGCCGCGAGCGCTGGGCGGCGCGGCTGGCCGCGCTGCCCGCCCCCTCACCGCGCGCGTTCGTCGAGGCGCTGCTGGCCGAGGCGCTGCCGACCGACCCCGAGAGCCGCGCCTTCCACCAGGTGTGGACGTCCTACGCCGTGCTGTCGATGACCGACCCCTCGCTCGCCGACCAGCCGTTCGTGGACGGGCCCGAACGGCTGGAGCGGCAGCTCGCGCAGGCCCTGGACGGCGCGGTCGCCGACGGCTCGGTGCCGCCGTCCGCCGACACCGCGACCGAGGCGGCACGGCTGCTCGCGCTCGTCCACGGGCTGGGGACGAGCGTCCTGGTCGGTCGGCGGACCCCCGAGTCGGCGATGGACGTCCTGCACTATCACCTGGACGCGCTTTTCTGCGGTGTCAGCGCTGGCGGTGTCAGCGGCAGCGGCCGAGGTCCAGATACGCCTGCCTCCCCCGGTCGACCAGCACCCTGACCGTCGAGGAGTGGCCGTGCGCCGTGCAGGTCAGCGTCCACTTCTCCTTGAGCAGGCCGGTCACGGGCTTCTGCCCGGTCGGGGTGAAGGGCGACTCCGGACGCACCGACGGGTTCACGTCCCAGACGAAGCGGCCGTTCCAGGGCACCTGCATCGAGGACGTCAGGCGCGTCGGCACCGCCTGCGGCTTGCTGCTCCCGACCGGCGAGGTCCACAGCGTGAAGCTCTTGGTGATGCTCAGCGTGGCGCCGCCGGGCGCGCGGCCTTGCAGCACCGAGTGCGCGCCGCGGTCGACGGCGTTGCGGAGCGCGACGAGGAACGCGCCGCGCGCGCCCTTGCCCGCCGTCGGGCCCGTCCCGTAGTACTCCTCGACGAGGGTCTCGAACGCCGGATGGAACGACTTGCCGAACTCGAACGTGTAGCCGAGGCCGCGCGTGGCGTAGTACGACCAGTCGTTGGTCTCGCCCGTCGTCTCGTAGTCGTCGCCCGACCGCATCCCCGTGTAGCCGTTCTGCGCGGCCATCGCGTCGCTGAGCGCCTTGTAGGCGGGCTCGTCCGGGGCGAGGCCCTCGGCCTTGGAGAAGTAGGGGCGCAGGATCGTCCCGCCGTAGGTGTGGTTGGTGATCAGCGTCGTGACCTGCCGGGACGAGACCAGGTCGCGGATGTTGCGGGACTCGGGCTCGGAGAAGGGGCCCGCGCCGTGGTAGTCCCCGTCGGCGCCGTTCGTGCTCGACCCCGTGCCGCCCCAGCCGAAGCCGTAGTTGCGGTTCACGTCCACGCCGAGGTCCTCGTTCCCCGGCTTGGCGCACAGCGGCGGCGGCGCGTCCTTCCCGGGCACGACGCGGCAGTTCTTCCGCTTGTACTCCAGCGTGCCGCCGCCGCGCGAGAGGTTGAAGCCGTCCGGGTTCACCACCGGGACGAGCACGACGCGCGCCGTGTCGAGCAACCGGGTGATCTCGCGGTCCCGGCCGTCGCGGCGCAGCAGGTCGTAGCCGAACTCCATCGCCATCTCGCCGGACGGCCACTCGCGCGCGTGGTGCAGCCCGACCATGAGGAACACCGGGCGCCCGTCGCGGGCGGATACGTGGTGGCCGATCTCGATCCCCTGGACCCTGCGTCCCTCCAGCGTCCGCGCGGGCAGCGTGAACGCGCGCACCCGCGAGGGGTTGCGGCGGGCGAGCGCGGCCATCTCCGACTCGTAGTCGCGCAGCGTCCGGTAGGACGTGCGGCCGCTCGGCAGCGGCGAGCGGGCGGTCCGCGCGGCGTAGGCGCGGTCGCGTTCGCGGTCGGCGCCGAGGTCGGCGACGCGGACGCGCCAGGTGTAGCCCGCCCCGCGCAGCGCCGCCGCGTCCGACGGGGAGTGCAGGACGACGTCCGCCCACCCCGGTCCGGCCGCCTCGGCGAGGTCGAGGCCGAGCCCGGCGAGCCGCCGGGCCGACGGCGCGTCCGGCACGTCCACCCGGACGATCTGCTCCGGCGCGGTCCGCTCGGGGGCGGCGTGGGCCGGTGTGATCAGGGCCGCGCTGAGCGCGAGCGCGGCGGCGGAGGCAGCGAAGGGCCGCATGGGATCACCTCTCGCGGGGGGAGAGGCTCATGATCCACAAAGCCGGGACGCGGAGCACGGGCAATGTCTGCCAGCGTTCGCGCCCCGGCTCCGGGGGTATTTCCCCTAGCCGCGCGTGCTACGGCTTGCGGGCGACGCCGCCGAAGGAGTCGATCGCCTGCGGGTCGCTGATCTCGGGGAAGTCCGGCCGCCACAGCGGGGTCGAGACCACGCCGGGCTCCTCCAGCTCCAGGCCCTCGAACAGCGCCTCGATGAACTCGGGCGTGCGCGCGTGGTAGGGCACGGTCCCCGCCTCGGCGCACAGCCGCAGCGCCTCGCCCCGGGCGGTCGCCTCGGCAGGCGTCCACTCGTTGACGCCCAGCACGTTCGTGCCGTCGTTGATGGACACATAGCTCCCGGACGGCAGCGCGTCGACCAGCCGGCGGACGATGCCGGGCGGGTCGTCCTCGTCGGCCACGTTGCCGATGATGCCGAGCAGCAGCAGCCCGATCGGCCGGTCGAAGTCCAGCACGGCGGCGGCCTGCTCGATGATCGCCTCCGGCTCGCGGACGTCGGCCTGGATGTAGGCGCAGGCGCCGCCGGGGGTGCTGGTGAGCAGCGCGCGGGCGTGCGTGACGACCAGCGGGTCGTTGTCGACGTACACGACCCGGGAGTCCGGGGCGTCGCGCTGCGCCACCTCGTGGGTGTTGTCGACGGCGGGCAGGCCCGTCCCGATGTCGAGGAACTGCCGGACGCCCATGGCGGTCATGTGGTGCACGACGCGGATCAGGAAGGCCCGCGACTGGCGCGCCACGTCCGCGATCTCGGGGTACACCGCCGCGATCTTGTCCCCGATCTCGCGGTCGATCGGATAGGTGTCCTTGCCGCCCAGCCAGTGGTTCCAGAGCCGGGCCTGGTGCGGCCGCGTGGCGTCGATGGTCGGGCTGGCGGCGGGGGCGCCGTCGTCGGTCATGGGGACCTTCCAGAACTCGTGACAAATCGGTGTGCATCACACTAAACCCACCGGTGGGCCGGTGATCACCGGCGCGCGCTAGGGCGCGGGCGGGAGTTCGTCGGCGGCCTCGGCCGCCTGCGCCAGCCGGTCGCGCAGCGCCTGGACGAGCGCCTCGCCCTGGTCGGTGAGCCGCTCGATCGCGGGCAGCGCCAGATCGTCGCGGACGGTGTCGGCGAGCAGCTCGTCGTACTCGTGGGCGCGCGCGGCGAGCGACTCCAGGTGCCGCTGGGCGCGCAGCGCCTCGTCGGCCGCGCGGGCCCGGTCGGCGTAGCGCTCCAGCGCCTCGACCCGCCGGGTGACGGCCGCGACCGACAGCTCCAGCTTGTCGCGCAGCGGGCGGAGCGCCGCGTCCACCTCGGGCAGGTCCGCGGCCGCGGCGACCTCCTCCTGGTCGACCCGCAGCCGCGACTGCCGGGCCAGCACCCGCGCGATCTCCCACTCCTGGCGCGGCAGCGTGACGGCGTTGTCGACGGTGTCCAGCAGCCCCTCGCGGTTCACCTCGGAGTCGCGGACGGCGTCCACGGCGGCCTGCACGCGGACGAGCAGCGCGCGGCCGGGCCCGTCGAGCTCCTCGGGGGTGACGTAGCGGTCGCGGCGGCGTTGCAGCTCCCGCGCGCGCCGCAGGTCCAGCGACACCGACGGGGTGCCGAGCGCGACCAGGACCGCGAGCATGCCGAGGCCGAGCAGCCACAGCGAGCCGAGCGCCGGCGACCCGACCAGCCCGAGCCCGAGGACGGTCAGCGGCGCCAGCCACACCAGCGGGCGGCGGCGCGCGACGATCGTGTCGAGCTCGGCGCGCAGCGTGGGGTCGGCGACCGGGCGGGGCTCCACGACGGGGCCGTCCTCGGGCGGGCGCCCGGGCGCGATCCGCCGCCAGTACGTCCCGACGTGGGTCTCGAACGCGAAGTCGGTGGGCGCGATCTCGATCTCGGTGGGCCCGGCCGGCAGCGGCCACGACCCGACCGGCTCGCCGCCCCCGGGGCCGGTGAAGCGGACCCACCAGCCGCCCCTGCCGTCGTCGCACCGGTAGCGGCCCGGGGCGACGTCGATCCCGACGAAGTACGTCCCGATCCCGGGGATGGACTCGCTCCACGCGCCACTGGTCACCGGCGACCTCCGACCAGACTCCTCCGCCGCGCCGCCCTGGCCGACCGGCGAGGCCCGTCGCTCCCGCATCAGGACTGACGTCCGGCGGACCGTAAGAGTTGCAGTACCCACATCCGCCGCGGGGAAGTCGCGCGCAAGGCGCACGATCGCGTTTGGAATACTCCAGGCGTGCGTCCCGACTACGACCCTCTCGACGATCCGCCCTGGGCGATGCAGCTCGTGGTCCGCGCGGAGAAGACCGATCCGCCTGGTCACGGCGCCGTCTGCGAGGCGGCGGCGACGGCGGTCGTCCGGCTGCTGACCGACCCGCGCGCCACCGGACCCGACGGCGAATGGCGCGAGGCCGTGCACGCGTGGGAGTCGCGACGCATCCGCAAGGTGACACGGCGGGCGCGCGGCGTGCGCTGGCCCGAGGTCCAGGCCCTCCCCGGGATCACGGTCGAGCACGACGGCGCGCAGGTCCGCGCGTTCGTGCCGGGCCCGGTGTCGGAGGTCCCGCCGGAACTCGCCAAACTTCAGGTCGCCGGCCTCGACCTGGCCGAGGCCGAGCCCAAGCCGCCGCCCGGCTCCCCGTACGCGGCGATCACGCTCAACCCGGACGTCGCGATGACGACCGGGAAGGCCGCCGCGCAGTG
This sequence comes from Actinomadura terrae, assembly GCF_022751215.1. Lineage (GTDB taxonomy): Bacteria > Actinomycetota > Actinomycetes > Streptosporangiales > Streptosporangiaceae > Spirillospora > Spirillospora terrae. Next base: position 1,144,481 of record NZ_JAICDG010000001.1, read on the forward strand.
CGGGCACGCCGCCCAACTCCTGCTGCGCCAGGGCAGGCGCAAGGACGTCAAGGCGTGGATCGAGGCGGGCGCCCGCGTGCACCTGACGCACGACGTCCCGTGGAGCCGCTGCGTGCGGGACGCGACGGTCGCCGTCCGCGACGGCGGCTTCACCGAGGTCCCGCCCGGCACGATGACCGCGATCGCCCGCCTCCTCTAGGAGACCCAGTGGCTCGGAAAAAGACGCCTTTCCTCAACGTCCTTCCGGAAACGCGTGAGAACGCTCTGAAACTGGTCGCCGACGGGAAACATATGCGGGCGGCGAGCCTCGTCCGCAAGGCCACCGGCGTCGACCGGGAGGCCGCGAAGGAATATGTCGAGGGGCTCAAGGTCGAGGTGCTGGCCCAACGCGTCCCCGCCGAGGTCGAGGCGCAGGTGCGTGCACTTGTTGCGGAGGGCAAGCCGAGACCGGCCGCCATTCACGTCATCCGGGCCGTCGGATTCAGCCTCCAGGACGGCAAGCTCTATGTCGACGCCATGCGGGAGGGGCGGCTGCCCCAAAAGGACGGGGAAGGCCGAAGCCCGTTGTCGGAACGCGTGAAGGCGTTCGTCTCGGCCGGGGACCGGCCGTCGGCCGTCGCCCTGGTCAGGGCCGAGACGGGCATGGACGCCAGCGAGGCCGAGCGTTTCGTCGCCGCGCTGGCGTGAGCCCGCCGGTCACGTGAGCCCGCCGGGTCAGCGGCGGGGGAGGCGGTTGATCGCCGAGAGGGCGAACTCCTGCGTGCGGGTGAGGCCGCTGCCGCTCGGCGGAGCCACCTGCTCGCCCGCCTCGCGCCTGGCCCGCGCCGCGGCGGCGAGCTGCGCCTTCGCGCTCAGCCCGTAGGACAGGAACAGCAGCACGACGAACCCGGCCAGGTACAGGACGTGCTCCAGCAGCCCGCCCCACCGGCCCTTCAGGACGTCCAGGACGGCGAACATCGCGAACCCCGCCATCCACCCCGCGAGCGCCGGGACGAACCACATGTCGCGGCGGCGCGCGAGCCCGGCGGCGGTGACCACGACGAGCGCCACCTCGACCGCCTTGACGACGATCAGCAGCGTCCCGGCGGGGCCGGAGGCGAAGTACTTCTCGAACTCCTCGCGCCGGTCGTCCCACAGCAGCACGGCGCTCACGATCCCCGTCACCCCGTAGGCGAGGAGGAACACGCCGACCGCGTAGTGCATGCGGTGCCAGCTCCGGCCGCCCTGCCCCTCGGCGGTGCCCGGACCGCCGGCGGGTGGGACGGGCGCGTCGGGCGCGGGCGGGACCGGCGGAGGGACGAACGTCTCGCTCGCGTCGGCCGCAGCGGCGTCGGCGGCGGCGGCGGGGGGAGGTTCCGGGAGCCGCTGGTCCGGCCGGGTCTTCTCCGGATTCGCCGCCATCATGACCGCCATCATCGCCCCCATGCTCCCGTTCGCCTGTTAGGCGCAAGATATCCCGGATGATGGCGCCGCGACCCCGGACGCACCGGCCGTGCTCGCGGTACTGTCCCACAGACCCGGGCTGACCAGCCCGAAGTGCTTGCGGTCGGGCCGCGGAACCGGAAGGGTGAGGGCTCGTCGGGCCGCGCGGAGTCCACGAGGAAGACGAGGATGACGCCTGACGATACGGGAACCGCCGCGCCTTCGAGGACGCGGATCGAATATCTGGAAGAGCTCGGCGACGAGCTGACGAGACGGGGCTTCCGGGTGCGTCTCACCCTGCCCCGAGGCCAGTCGCCCAGCCTGCACGTGATGAATCCGGACGCGTCCGCCCTCACGGAGAACATCCTGGCGGAGCAGGGCGCGGACGGATGGTGGTACTGGTGGTCGTGGGCCGAGCGCATCGCGGCCGCCGCCGACGTCGCCGCCGCGGCCGACCGGGTCGCGCTGGTCCTCGCCGCCCGCTGACAACGTGATCATGCAGCACGGCCCCGGCCCACTCCGGTGCCCCCCTGCATGATCACGCTCTCATGTGGGCGGCCGAATGTTGAGCGCCCGAACATTCCCCGCGCCGCTGCTCACCGCGGGCGCGCCCCCCGCTCATCCCCTCCTCGCCAGGCGATCAGCCCGTCCAGGGTGCTCGCCCCGGTTGATCTCGCGTTACGTGATTGTTACTGCCCACAACAAATACGCGCGCCGCCGGGTCTGGTGCGAGAGACATCGCCGACATAAGTTGCGGGGCACAACATTCACGGCGAACTCGGTCGCGCACCGCGGCCTCCACCCCCCCGAAAGGACCCGGGCTATGCGCAAGGGGATCCTCAGCCTCGCCACCCTGTCGGCGGTCGCCGCGCTCGTCCTCACCGCGTGCGGAGACGACTCCGACTCCCAGGCCGCCTCCGACTCCGCCAAGGGCAAGGTCGGCGTGATCCTGCCCGACACGACGTCCTCCACCCGCTACGAGAGCTTCGACCGCCCCTACCTGGCGCAGGCGTTCAAGGCGGCGGGCGTCCGGTACGACATCCAGAACGCCGAGGGGTCCGCCCAGCGCTTCCAGACCATCGCCGACCAGATGATCACCAGCGGCGCGACCGTGCTGGTCCTGGACGGCCTCGACTCCGACTCCGCCGCCGCCGTCCAGCGCAAGGCGCGGGCGCAGGGCGTCAAGACCATCGACTACGACCGGCTCGCGCTCGGCGGCGTCTCGGACTACTACGTCTCCTTCGACAACGTGAAGGTCGGCGAGGAGCTCGGCAACGGCCTGCGCAAGTGCCTCGGGGACAAGGCCGCGAACATCGCCTACCTGAACGGCGCACCGACCGACAACAACGCGACGCTGTTCGCGCGCGGCGCGCACGCCGTCCTCGACAAGGTCCCCACCTACCGGAAGGCCGCCGAGCAGGCCGTCCCCGACTGGAAGCCCGAGAAGGCCGCGACCATCTTCGAGCAGATGTGGACCGAGCAGAAGGGCCGGATCGACGGCGTCGTCGCCGCCAACGACAACCTCGCCAACGCGGTCGTCTCGATCGTCAACAAGAACGGCGAGGGCGGGAAGGTCGCCGTCACCGGCCAGGACGCCACCCCGCAGGGCCTCCAGAACATCCTGGACGGCACGCAGTGCATGACGGTCTACAAGCCCGTGAAGCAGGAGGCGGACGCCGCCGCCAGGCTCGCCGTCGCGCTGCTCAACGGCGGCAAGGGGCAGACCAACGGCACCACCAACGACCCCGAGGGCAAGCGGGACGTGCCCTCGGTGCTGCTCACCCCGATCGGCGTCTTCAAGGACGGCATCAAGCGCGTCGTCGCCGACGGGTTCGTGAAGAAGTCCGACCTGTGCAAGGGCGCCTACGCCGCCAAGTGCAAGGACGCGGGCATCCAGTAGACCACCCCTCGAAGACACCGTGGCGGGCCCCTCCCCGCCGGGGACGGACCGGCTCCCACACATCCGGCCGCCCCTGGGGGCCCGCCACGGGCACGACACCGCGGCCATGCCCCCTGGAAGGAGACTCGTGGCAGAAAACGGTGACCCCGTCCTCCGCCTGACCGGGCTCAACAAGAGCTTCGGCGCCGTCCACGTCCTGCACGACGTGGACTTCACCGTGCGGCTCGGCGAGGTCATGGCCCTCGTCGGCGACAACGGCGCGGGCAAGTCCACACTGATCAAATGCGTCGCCGGCATCCACCCCGTCGACTCCGGACGCGTCGAGTTCGAGGGCCGCCCGGTGCGGGTCGCGGGCCCGCGCGACGCCGCCGCGCTCGGCATCGAGGTCGTCTACCAGGACCTCGCGCTCGCCGACAACCTCGACATCGTCCAGAACATGTTCCTCGGCCGCGAGCGGCGCCGGGGGATCGTGCTGGACGAGGCGTCCATGGAGGAGGCGGCCCGGCGGACGCTCGCCCGGCTGTCGGTCCGCACCGTCAGGTCGGTGCGCCAGCGGGTCGCGAGCCTGTCGGGCGGGCAGCGGCAGACCGTCGCGATCGCCAAGGCCGCGCTGTGGGAGTCCAAGGTCGTCATCCTGGACGAGCCGACCGCCGCGCTCGGCGTCGCGCAGACGCGGCAGGTGCTGGACCTCGTCCGGCGGCTCGCCGACACCGGCCACGCGGTCGTGCTCATCTCGCACAACATGAACGACGTGTTCGAGGTCGCCGACCGGATCACCGCCCTGTACCTCGGCCGCGTCGCGGCGGACGTCGCGCGCTCCGAGGTCACCCCCGGGCAGGTCGTGGAGCTCATCACCGCCGGCCGTTCCGGCGGTCTCGGCGTCGCGCCGACGACCGCCGCCGAGAACATCTGAAGGGGGACGCGAGGTGTCCACCGAAATCCCCGAAGGCAAGGAGGCCGCCGTGCAGCTGGCCGATGCGGACTTCGCCGCCGACAGCCGTCACCACGACCTGCGGTCGGCGCTGCTGGACTACCGGGACCGGATCCGCGCGGGCGAGCTCGGCGCGCTCCCGGCGATCCTCGGCCTCGTCTCGCTCGTCGTGCTGTTCACCGCCCTCAAACCGGACACGTTCCTCAGCAAGGGCAACATCGCGAACCTCTCGACGCAGGCGCTGCCCATCACGATCCTCGCGATGGGCCTCGTGTTCGTGCTGCTGCTCGGCGAGATCGACCTGTCGGCGGGCGTCGCGAGCGGCGTCTGCGCCGCCGTGATGGCCAAGCTCATGGCCGACTCCGGGCAGCCCTGGTACGTCGCGGTGCTGTCGGCCGTGGCGATCGGCATCGTCATCGGCACCCTGATCGGCTGGCTGGTCGCCGTGGTGCGGATCCCCTCGTTCGTCGTCACGCTCGCGCTGTTCCTCGGCCTCCAGGGGATCACGCTGCGGATGATCGGCGACGGCGGGACCGTGCCCGTCCGCGACAAGGTCGTGTTCGCGCTCGCCAACAAGAACATGCCGATCTGGCTCGGCTGGACGCTCACCGCCGTGTGCGTCGCCGGCTACATCGCGACCCAGCTGCTGCGCTGGCGCCGCCAGCACGCCCGCGGCCTGCACGCCCAGCCGCTGGAGCTGGTGCTCGCGCGGTCCGCGCTCGTCGCGGCGGCGCTGCTGCTCGGCACCTACTTCCTCAGCCTGGACCGCGCGCCCAGCCCGCTCATCACGCTCGGCGGCATCCCGTGGGGCGTGCCGCTGGTCGGCGTGCTGCTCGTCGCCTGCACGTTCGTGCTCGGCCGCACGTCCTACGGCAGGCACGTCTACGCCGTCGGCGGCAACGCCGAGGCGGCCCGCCGCGCCGGGATCAACGTCACCCGCATCCGGATCTCCGTCTTCATGATCGCCTCGGGGATGGCGGCGGTCAGCGGCATCGTCGCCGCGTCCCGGCTGAACTCGGTCGCCACCGACGCGGGCGGCGGCAACACGCTGCTGTACGCGGTCGGCGCGGCCGTCATCGGCGGGACGAGCCTGTTCGGCGGGCGCGGCAAGGCGCGCGACGCGGTGTTCGGCGGCCTCGTCATCGCCATCATCGAGAACGGGCTCGGGCTGCTCGGCACCAAGGCCTACCTCCAGTACCTCATCACCGGGGTCGTGCTGCTGCTCGCGGCGGGCATCGACGCGCTGGCCAGGCGCCGCCGGTCGAACGTGGGCCGATGACGGCGGGCGACCCGGAACGGGAGCGGGCCGAGTGCGCTTCCTGGGCGCCGAGCGCTGCTGATACGCTCGCGATCCAGGACCGTTCGGCGCGGGACGGCGGTGTGGCACGGTGGGAGCCTCTCGGCATGTCAGTGACGCCCGTCCTCGACACGCCCGTCCTCGACCTGCGCGGCATCGACAAGAGCTTCGGCTCCGTCAAGGTCCTGCGCGACGTGGCGTTCACCGCCCGCGCGGGTGAGGTGACCGCGCTCGTCGGCGACAACGGCGCGGGCAAGACGACCCTCGTCAAGTGCATCGGCGGCATCCACACGCCCGACGCGGGGGAGTACCGCTTCGAGGGCGCGCCCGTCCGGGTCGGCAGCCCCCGCGACGCCGCCGCGCTCGGCATCGAGGTCGTCCACCAGGACCTCGCGCTCTGCGAGAACCTCGACATCGTGGAGAACCTCTTCCTCGGCCGCGAGCGCCGCCGCGGCCTCGCCCTCGACGAGGACGCGATGGAGGAGATGGCCCGCACGACGCTGTCGGGCCTGTCGGTCCGTACGATGGGGTCGGTGCGGCGCAGCGTCTCGACGCTGTCGGGCGGGCAGCGGCAGACCGTCGCGATCGCCCGCGCGGTCCTGTGGGACAGCCGCGTCGTCGTGCTGGACGAGCCGTCCGCCGCGCTCGGCGTCGCGCAGACCCAGCAGGTGCTGGAGATCGTCCGGCGGCTCGCCGACCGAGGCCTCGCGGTCGTGCTCATCTCGCACAACATGAACGACGTCTTCGCCGTGTCGGACCGCATCGCCGTGCTGTACCTCGGCCGGATGGTGGCGCGGGTGCGGACCGCCGACGTCACCCACCGGCAGGTCGTCGAGCTGGTCACCTCGGGCGTCAGCGGCGATCTCGGGCTGCGCCGATGATGCGGGCGGGCCCGTCGCAGGAGGACGTCCGGCGGCACAACCTCGGGACGCTGCTGCGCTTCGTCCACCTGCGCGGCCCCGCCTCCCGCGCGACGCTCGCCGAGTCCCTCGGGCTCAACCGCAGCACGATCATGGCGCTGACCGCCGACCTGACCGCCGCCGGGCTCGTCCGCGAGGAGCTGCCCCGGGGCCCCGGTCGCCGCGCGGGCCGCCCGTCGCTGGTCGTCCGGCCGGAGTCGACCCGCGTGTACGTGCTCGCGTTCGAGGTCGGCGTCGACCGGCTCGTGATCGCGCGGGTCGGGCTCGGCGGCGTGGTGCTGGACCGCCGCGAGGCGGCGCGCACCCGCGGCTCCGACCCCGCCGAGATCGTCGGGACGCTCGCGGCGGGCGCCCGCTCGCTCGTCCGCAAGAGCGAGCGGGACGCGGTGTGCGTCGGCGCCGCCCTCGGCTTCCCCGGCACCGTCCGCCGCGCGGACGACGCCATCCGGTTCGGCCCCAACCTCGACATCGGCGACTTCCCGCTCGGTGACGCGCTGTCGCGCCGCCTCGGCCTCGGCCTGCCCGTCTCGGTCTGCAACGACGCCAACCTCGGCGCGCTCGCCGAGCACGGGCGCGGCGCGGGCGTCGGCTGCGACAACCTCATCTACCTGCACGGCGACGTCGGCGTCGGCGGCGGCATCATCGCGCACGGGCGGCTGCTCAGCGGCGACGAGGGCTACGGCGGCGAGATCGGCCACATGGTCGTCAACCCCGGCGGGCGGCCCTGCGCCTGCGGGTCGCGCGGCTGCCTGGAGGCCGAGGTGGGGGAGCGGACGCTGCTCGCCCACGCCGACCGCGAGGAGGCGCCCGGGCAGAGCGGCCGCGACGCCGTCCGCGCCGTCGTGGACGCCGCCGACCGCGGCGACATCGTCGCCCGCGAGGCGCTGCACCGCGTCGGCACCTGGCTCGGGTTCGGCGTCGCGAACCTCGTCAACGTCCTCAACCCGGGCCTCGTCGTGTTCGGCGGGACGCTCCGCGACATCTACCTCGGCGCCGCCGCCCAGATCCGCAGCGTGCTCGCGACCGGCGCGCTCGCCGCGCCCCGCGAGAAGGTCCGCCTCCGCACCGCCGCGCTCGGCGACGACACGACGCTCGTCGGCGCCGCCGAGTTCGCCTTCGCCGACGTCCTCGCCGACCCCATTCAGGTCCTCGCCCGGCTACGAGCCCCCGAGGACAGCCGCGTTCACTGACGGTGTGTTTATTGCAACCCCGGCCCGACGGGTCTCGCCTGGCGGCTCGCCCCCTCGACCGTGCTTGTGCGAGCGCGGATCGCTTCGCGATCTTCGCGGTGGGGGCTCGCCTCCGGCTTCGCCCCCACCGCTCAGCTAGCGCGCTCGCGTGGCGGCTGAGGTCGTTGTGCGGCGCACCCTGGGTGGCTGGGCGGGGGGCTAGGTGAATGTGCCGTAGGTGCCCTTGTAGAACAGCAGCGGGTCGGCGTCGTGGTGGTGGTCCAGGGCGTGGACGCGGGCGACGACGATGACGTGGTCGCCGGCGACGTGCTCCTGCTCGACCGAGCACTCGATCCAGGCGAGCGCGCCCTCGATGAGGGGGCCGCCGTTCGGCGTCCGCGTCCAGCCGATGTCGGCGAACTTGTCGCCGCCCCGGAGCGCCAGCCGCTCGCAGACCTTCAGTTGGGGCTCGCTCAGGATGTTCACGCACAGCCGTCCGGCGCCGCGCAGGCGCGGCCAGGTCGTGCTGGTGTGCGCGACGCAGAACGCGACGAGCGGGGGATCGAGGGACACGGAGGTGAAGGAGTTCGCCGCCAGGCCCGCCGGGCGGTCGGAGCCCTCCTCGAACGCGGTGATCGCGACCACGCCGGTCGCGAACCTGCCGAGCACCGAGCGGAACCGGGCGCTGTCCACGCCGGCGGCTTCGCCCGGCGGCTCCTCGCCGGGGGGTCCCGCGGCCGCGTCACCCGCGAGCGTGGACGCGGACGCGCCGGCTCCGTGGCCCATGTGACCCGATCCCTTCTCTTGGCCGGGCGCCGCCCGGACGGGGGGACCGCGCGGAACGCGCCGTCGGGCGTGCGCGTGCCGTGCGCGGCACATCGCCCACTAAAGCCCGAATTTTGGGACGCTGATTCCCCGCAGGGCGCATCTCCGTCGATGGTCCTGGTCAGCCGTCGGTCTTCCGGCGGAACCTCAGGCGCGGACGGGGCCGGGCGGCGGCACGGGCGGGCGGGGCCGGGCGGCGTCGCGGGCGTGGGCCGGGAGGTGGATGTTGGTGTAGGGGTGGATGAGCGCGGTCGCGGACAGCCCGTCCATCAGAAGGCGGCCCGTCCGCGCGAGGCGGAGCCGGGAGCGGGCCGACAGCCGCGGGCCCTCGTGCAGCGCGACCCACGCGATCCAGCCGATCCCGACGACCGCCCAGTACGAGACGAGGCGGTACAGGCCGACGGCCGCGGCGGCGGGCGTCAGCGTCGCGCCGAACGCGACCAGCGAGGCGGCCATGCTGCTCTCGATCGCGCCGAGCCCGCCGGGCAGCAGGGGCAGGGCGCTGCCCGCCGCCTGCGCCGCGAAGTAGGCGAGCGTGACGCCGTGCGGGTCGACGTCGACGCCGACCGCGCGCGCCGCCGCCAGCAGCGCGAGGATGTCGCAGACCCAGTTGAGCGTGGCGAGGACGGTCAGCGCCGCCCAGTCGCGCGCCGTCGGGCGCAGCACGTCGCGCGCGCCCGCGAGCTGCTCGGCGTGCGGGGCGACGCGGGGGTGGGCGAGCGCGGCGCGGTAGGCGCGCCGCACCGGCGCCGTCACGACAGCGCGCAGCGGCCGCCAGCGCAGCGCGGGCACCAGCAGCAGGAGCAGCGCCGCCGGGACGCCCAGCGTCGTCACCGCGAGCGCCCGGGCGTGCGGGTCGGCCATCAGCGCGACCAGCCCGATCACCGTGTAGGCGGTCGTGGTGATCACCCCGCCCGCCAGGATCACGGCGGTGGCCAGCTTCGCGGACGCGCCGCCCCGGCGGAACTGCCGGAACGTGTAGACGACGCTCACCGCCGGGCCCGCCGGGAGCGTCGTCGACAGCGCGTTGCCCGCGTAGGTGATCGCGAACGCGCGGCGCAGTGTCATCTTCAGCCCGCCGATGCGCAGCAGGCGCCGCTGGAGCCGCGCGAACGCCCCCATCGAGCCCGCCTCGGCGAGCACGACCACGGCGAGCCAGCCCGGTTCGGCACTGGTCGCGGCCGACCACATCGCACCGAGGTCGGGAAGCTGGTCGTGGACGAAGGGGAGCATCGCGAGGGCGGCGGCCAGCACCGCCCACTGGAGCAGGAGGCCCGCCCTGCGCCGCCACCAGGAACGGTCGTCCTTCGGCTTGGCGGGCGCGCCGGGAAGAGGCATTTCCTCCTCGGCGGCGACCGTTGCGCCCGTGTCAATACGAGGAGCGTCCCCGTCCACGGGGAGGGGTACGACGCCGACCGGGGGGCCGGCCGGTGCCGCGGCTGCCTCGTACATGCCCCGGTCACCTCGCAAGTTCGCCCACTACGCGCAACCTACGGCGTACCTACGACATTCCCCCTGACCGGGTAACGGAACCGCAAAGTGACTCTCGCCACCCCCGTAACCGGAGTCTTCCCCCGGCACGGCTAGGGCCTCCTGGTGGGGTTCACGGCATCAGACTCGGCGGGTCCGTCCGGGTCGGGCCAGGGCTCGTCCTCCCCCTCCCGGGTCATCTGCCGCTCGTAGTCGGTGACGCCGACCCCGTCCTCGCTCTCCTCCGGTTCCTCGATCACGAGGTCGTCGGGCGGGTCCTCCACGTACTGCTCGGTCAGGGCGATCTCCTCGGCCTGCTCGTCGTCTCCCATGTCGTCCAGGCCGTCCGCGCCCGTGCGGGGATTCTCACGGGGGTCACGGTCCGCGCCGGGATCGCGCATGCTCATCGGCTCCTCCGGACTCGGCTCGACTTTCCGCTTGCCGGGGCGGTATCCCCGCTGCGGTTCACGCTATTCGCGGTGGTTCGCCATGCGGTTACCATCCGGGGCATGGGCGTACAGGCTGTGATCTTCGACTGGGGCGGCACGCTGACCCCCTGGCACGACATCGAGGTGACCGAGATGTGGCGCGCGATCTGCTCGGCGCACCTGCCGCCGGACGAGGTCGAGCGCGCCGCCGTCGCGCTGGTCGAGGCCGAGAAGGAGCTGTGGCGGCGCGGCACCGAGGAGCACCGCAGCGCCACGCTCGCCGAGGTCTTCGAGCTCGCCGGGGTCGGCTGCTCCGACGCCCTCCTGCTCTCCCACTTCGAGGCGTGGACGCCCCACACCCACACCGACCCCGCCGTCCCCGGCCTGTTCGACGCGCTCCGCGAGCGCGGCATCAAGATCGGCGTGCTGTCCAACACGATGTGGTCCCGCGACTGGCACGAGCGCGTCTTCGCCCGCGACGACGTCCTCCGCCACCTCGACGGCGCCGTCTACTCCTGTGAGATCCCCTGGACCAAGCCCCACGCCGAGGCGTTCCGCGCCGCCATGGACGCCGTCGGCGCCACCGACCCCGCGTCCTGCGTCTTCGTCGGCGACCGGCCCTACGACGACATCCACGGCGCCAAGGCTGCCGGGCTCCGCGCCGTCCAGATCTGGCACCAGACCACGCACGCCTTCAGCCGTCCCGGCCTCACCCCGCCCGACGCGCTCATCCACGACCTGGAGGAACTACTGCCCCATGTCGAACGCTGGGCCGCCGCCTAACTCCTGCGGGCGACGATCAGGTCGCGGGTGATGGCCTGGTCGACGCGGTGGCGGAAGCCCAGGTAGCCGCCCGAGTCCTGGACGGTGAGGCCGTTGGAGGCCAGGATGCCGGCCAGCTCGTCCCGGCGCCCGACGAAGGTGTTCCAGGAGATGCCGATCGCGCCGCCGGGGCGCAGCAGCCGCGCCCATTCCGGGACGGCCGCCGACAGCAGCTCGACCGGGCTCCGCGACAGCACGGGCTTGCCGGCGCCGCGTCCGGGACGGTTGCCCTTCGGGCGGCTGCCGTGCTGCACGCCGTACGGGGCGTCGGTCACGATCAGGTCGAACGTGCCGGGGCGGAAGAACTTCCCGGCCCCGACCGAGTCGGCGTTGACGACGGTGATCTCGATCGTCTCGCCGCTCTTGTAGCGCTCCTTGGACGCGCCGAGCGTCACGTGCAGGCGGCGCCCGAGGACGGCCTTCTCGCGGCGGATGTTGGTGATCTCCGCCTGGTGCTTGACGCGGTTGTTCTTCAGCCACGTCCGGATGAACGCGGCGTAGGCCTCGAAGTCCTTGCCGTCGATGTCGATCCCGGCCGCGTCCAGCCCGTACATCACGGCCTGGTTGAGCGTCGTCCCCCGGCCGCACATGGGGTCCAGGACGCGGGGACGCCCGGTGACGAGGTCCATGGGGGAGTCGGTCGCCATCGCGGTCACGTTCAGCAGCAGCTTCGTGAAGTTCTCGTTGGTCTTGCCCGAGTACTTCTGGATGGTGAGCAGGTCGCTGCCGAACAGGTCGAGGGGCTCGATCGTCACCGGGCGCAGGAGACCGCCGTCCTCGATCTGGAACAGCGCGTACAGGGATGACAGGTTCGAGAGCAGGCGGATGTCGGGCTCGGTCAGGCCGTCCGCGGAGAACGTGACGTAGGGGACGCCGCCGATGGACGATTCCGCGATGTCGGTGATCCGGCCGCCGAGGGCCCGTTCGCTGAAGACCGACAGCTCGGCCTTCACCAGGTCGGCGGCCGCCTGCGCGTAGACCCTGTTGTGCGATGGGGAGACGAGGAGGCCGTACGCGGTCATCCGTCGGACATTAGCAGTGACGGAGGTCTGGGGAGGCCGCCGGGGAAGCATCCCCGGCGGCCTCCAGGCGGCCCATTGGCGGGCCGTTCCTTCTCGGTCAGCCCGCCCGGACGGGTCGCCTCTTGCCACCCCGGGCGTTGCGCCTGTCAGCGCTCTTGTGCTTGGGCTCCTGGGCCGCAGGAAGCGCGACGGGCTCGGGCGCCGCCTTCACCTCCGCCGCCTTCACTTCTGCCGCTTCCAGGGCGCGTGGCTGCGCGGCCAGGGCCTCCAGGGCCGGAAGGTCGGGCAGGTGCCGCGCGGCGGCGGCCAGCAGTTCCTGGACGCGGCTGGTGAGGCTGGCGAGGTCCGCGCGCGCCACCGCCGCCTCGTTCCGGGCGCGGCGCGCCTGCCGCCGCGCCTCGTCGCGCTCGGCCGCGAGCTGCGTCAACTGGTCGTGGTAGGCGGCGCGGAGCTCCTCCAGCGCGCTGCGCCCACCGGTGTCGCTCCCGTGCGTGCTCATGGCGGGTCTGGGCTCCTCCCCCGAGTGATCCAGTACAAAAAGGATCAACGCATGGTCGGAGCCCTTTCGTTCCCGGAGTGCGGGAGATCACTCACCCGGTTTCGGACGCGGTGACAGCGCCTCCGACGGCAGCCCGGGGAACGCCGCCCGCGGGGCGGGGTCGCCCACGGCCGACCGCCAGCGCGCCGAGCGGGCCGTCGCGACCTGGGCGCTGTCGGCGGCGAGATAGCGCAGGTCAGGGGACGAGGCGCCGGCGAGCCCCACGTAGGCGGGGACCAGGCCGTCCTCCAGTGCCGCCGCGAGCTGCGCCGCGCTCCGGGCGGAGGCGACCCGCACCGGCAGCCGGTAGGCGGGCGCCGCCGCGACCGGCGGGACCGACAGGATCGCGCTCAGCCGGTCGCGTTGCGCGCGGTGCGCGTTCCACGCGTCCTTGGCCGCCTGCTGGAGGCCGCCGCGCAGCCGCGCGCCGAGCATCCCGTACCCGTACACAGCCGCGTGCTCGGCCGCGAGCGCCGTCTGGAGCGCCCTGGCGTCCGACCTCGGAGCGTCGCGCGGCGCCGGGGGCCGGACCGCCGCGGCGTGGCCGGACTCGCACGCGCCGATGCTCGCCATGAGCTGCGCCAGCCCCGGACGGCACCGGCCCGCGTCCTCCCTGCGCGCCAGCGCGGCCCGCTCCTCCGCCTTCCGCAGCGCGGCGATGATGCGCTCGCCTCCGGGCGGCAACGGGATCGCCTTGGGGGACGGGATGGCGCCGCCCTCGTGCGCCCGCTTCCCCGACCCCGGCACGTAGTGCCGTCTCAGCACCGCCAGGTGCTCGCGATGATGCGCGAGGACGGGGTCGATCCGGCGGGCCAGCGAGGCGTCCGCCGCCCGCGCGGCCTCGTAGGAGGCGACGAGATCCTGTTCGGAGGCGATCGCGCCGGCGAGCGTCGCGACGTCCCGGCGCGGGGACGCCTCGGCGGAGCACCCGGCCAGCCAGGGCAGCGCCAGCGCCGCCGCGCCGCCGAACACGGCCCGCCGGGAGACGGCGGCTCCGGGCGTCGAGCCGGGTGCCGGGCAGGGCGTCGAACTGGGCGTCGAGCAGGGCGCGGGCGGGCGCACGAGCGGGCGCAGCCGCGGAACGACCGCTGGCAAGGGCGTCTCCTCACCCGGTGACGTGGTGGTGGCGGCCCGCGGCGGTCCCGGCCCGGACGCGTCCATCAGGCCAGCTCAAGCATTCCATATCCGGCGCGCCGGTGAGCTGTCCGGAGGACCGTCGCGGTGCCCGGCTGTCGATAGTCTTGGGGGGCCAACGGCCGCGCGGTGGTTTCAGCGCGGCCCGCGCCCGCCCCGGAGGCGGGCGGATTTCGCAGCGGAGCACAACAGGAGGAGGGTCCCATGAGCGTCGAGTCCCGCGGTGGCCGCGCTCAGGGGGGCCGCGGCGAGTCGCCGGCGCGGCCGACCCGCGAGGCGGCCGTCGCCGAGCTGACCGGGCTGCTCGCGCCCGCCGTGGCCGAGGCGGGCTTCGACCTGGAGGAGGTCGACGTCCGGCCCGCGGGCCGGCGCCGCCTGGTCAAGGTCGTCGTGGACGGCGACGACGGCGTCGCGCTCGACGACATCGCCCGGATCAGCGAGTCCGCCTCCGCGCTGCTGGACGCCTCCGAGGTGATGGGCACCTCGCCGTACGTGCTGGAGGTGACCTCGCCCGGCGTCGACCGTCCCCTCACCGAGCCGCGCCACTGGCGCCGCGCCGTGGGACGGCTCGTGGTCGTCCCGCTCGCCGCCGGCGGCGAGATCGAGGGCCGGGTCGTCGCCGCCGACGAGGAGGCCGTCGAGATCGACGTCACGCCGCCGCGCCGCGGCAAGGGCGGGAAGGGCGGCAAGGGCGGAAAGCCCGCCGCGTCGAAGGGCTCCGGGCCGAAGGGCGCCGGGGCCGAGGGCGCCGAACCGCAGGCGGGACGGCGCCGGCTGGGTTTCGGCGAGCTGGGACGCGGCAGGGTGCAGGTGGAGTTCAAGGCTCCGGCGGGCGGTGCCCGGGGGGACGGCGCCGGCGCGGCCGAGAAAACGCGTTCTCCGGCTGAGCCGGACTAGAGGGGGGACACCTCGTGGACATCGACATGACCGCCCTGCGGGGCCTGGAGAGCGAGAAGGACATCTCGCTCGACGTGGCCGTCAAGGCCATCGAAGACGCGCTGCTGATCGCCTACCACCGGACGGAGGGCGCGGCGCCGAAGGCCCGCGTCGAGCTGGACCGGCAGAGCGGGCACGTGACGGTCTGGGCGACCGAGACCGACGCGGAGGGCGCCGCCGTCCGCGAGTACGACGACACCCCGACCGGGTTCGGGCGCATCGCGGCGACCACCGCCAAGCAGGTCATCCTGCAACGGCTCCGCGACGCCGAGGACGAGCTGACCTTCGGCGAGTACGCGGGCCGCGAGGGCGACATCGTCAGCGGCATCATCCAGCAGGGCAAGGACCCGCGGAATGTGCTGGTCGACCTTGGCAAGATCGAGGCCGTCCTGCCGCCCCAGGAGCAGGTGCCCGGCGAGCGGTACGAGCACGGCGAGCGGCTGCGCGCCTACGTGGTGCAGGTCCGCAAGGGCCACCGGGGCCCGTCGGTGCAGCTGTCGCGCACCCACCCGAACCTCGTGCGCAAGCTGTTCGCGCTGGAGGTCCCCGAGATCGCCGACGGCACGGTGGAGATCGCGGCGATCGCCCGGGAGGCCGGCCACCGCACCAAGATCGCGGTCCGGTCGCGGAAGGCGGGCGTGAACGCCAAGGGAGCCTGCATCGGGCCGCTCGGCAGCCGCGTCCGCAACGTGATGGCGGAGCTGCACGGCGAGAAGATCGACATCGTGGACTTCTCGGACGAGCCGCCGGAGTTCGTCGGGAATGCCCTCTCGCCGGCGCGCGTTTCGGCCGTCGAGGTCATCGACGCCGAGGGACGCGTCGCCCGGGTGATCGTGCCCGACTACCAGCTCTCCCTCGCCATCGGCAAGGAGGGGCAGAACGCCCGGCTCGCCGCGCGGCTGACCGGCTGGCGGATCGACATCCGCTCCGACACCGAACCGGCGGAGGCCGCGTCCGGTGCCGGGGAGGCTCCGGCCGACAGCACCGGCGGGGCGCCTGGTGGCGCAGCCGGCGGCGGGCGCGAGTCGTCCGGCGAGTCGGGTTCGGAGGGCACGCGGCCCGCCTCGGGTGATTCGGGCGAATCGGGATCTTCTGCGCCGGGGGAGCATGCGACAGGTCCCGCCGACGCCTCGGCGCGGTAGACTCATGAGACGTGGCCGGGTGGCTCCGCGACGCATGTGCGTGGGCTGCCGGGTTCGCACGGTCAAGTCCGACTTGCTGCGCCTGGTGGTGGTGGGGGGCGTCATCGTCCCCGATCCCCGAGGGCGGCTCCCGGGCCGGGGCGCTCATATGCACCCCGACCTGGCGTGTCTCGAGCTCGCAGAGCGACGTCGGGCGTTCCCGCGGGCGTTCCGCCTGCCGGGGCCGCTCGATGACAGCGCGCTGCGGGCGCGGCTTGCGGAGCGGGCGGTGCAGCAGCAGGATGGCCGAATGGTAAGCGACGTCTAGTCGGAAGCAGGTCGAGATTGCTATGAGCGCTCGATGAGCACGCCGCGATGAGTACGGCAAGTTAGCTACGGTCCGGAGGCCGCACCCCCGGACCGAGTAGGGAGTGCAGTGGCCAAGGTCCGGGTATACGAACTCGCCAAGGAGTTCGGTGTAGAGAGCAAGGTCGTCATGGCCAAGCTCCAGGAGATGGGCGAGTTCGTACGGTCGGCGTCCTCCACGATCGAGGCGCCGGTCGTTCGCAGGCTAACCGAAGCCTTTTCCAGTTCTTCGTCCTCCAAGCAGGGGGACAAGCGTGTCGGGCCGAAGCGGCCCCAGGGGCCCCGCCCGTCCGGGCCGCGCCCCGGCCCGCCCGGAAGTTCCCCGGGCGGCGCATCCGGTGGCGCGTCCGACGGTCAGGGCGCCCGCCCGCAGGCCCCCCGGCCCGCGGCGCCGCGTCCGGCCGGGCCGCCCCGTCCGGGCCCCGGCGGCCCCGCGGGCGGTCCCGCGGGTCCGAAGCCGGGCCCCCGCCCGCCCGTCCCGCCGGCGCCGAGCACGCCGGTGAACGCGCCCGCGGCCCAGGCGCCGAGCGCGCCGAGTGCTCCGAGCACCCCGTCCGCTCCGCCCGCGTCCGGCCCCGCCGGGCCCGCCGGCGGCGGCCGCGGTCCTGGTGCCGGTCCCGGCGCCGGTCCGGGTGCCGGCCCCAAGCCGGGTCCCCGCGCGCCGAAGCCGGGCCCGCGTCCCGGCCCGCGCCAGAGTGGCGGCGGTGCCGGCGGCGGACGTCCGCGTCCGGGCAACAACCCGTTCAGCTCGACCAACACCGGCATGGGCCAGGCGCCCAAGCCCGGTCCCCGTCCCGGCCCGAGGCCCGGCGGCGACCGTCCCGAGCGCGATGACCGCCCGCGCGGCGGCGACCGTCCGGGCGGGCCGCGTCCCGCCGGCGGCGGCCGTCCCGGCGGCCCTCCCGGCGCCGGTGGTCCGCGTCCGAGCCCGGGCGGCATGCCGCCCCGGCCGGGCGGCCCGCGTCCGAGCCCGATGAACATGCCGTCCTCGCGGCCGCAGGGCGCCCCCGGGCGCAGCGGTCCCGGTGGGGGCGGTGGCGGCGGCCGAGGCCCGGGTGGCGGCGGTCGCGGTCCCGGTGGCGGCGGTCGCGGCCCAGGTGGCGGCGGTCGTCCCGGTGGCGGCGGCGGCTTCGGCGCGCCCCGCGCCGGTGGCGGCGGACGTCCCGGCGGCGGCGGCTTCGGTCCCCGTCCCGGTGGCGGCGGTCGCGGTCGCGGCGGCACGCAGGGCGCCTTCGGACGTCCCGGCGGGCGGCCCGCGCGCGGACGCAAGTCGAAGCGGGCGCGCCGTCAAGAGTTCGAGAACATGCAGGCACCCGCCGTCGGCGGTGTGCAGGCCCCGCGCGGCAACGGCAGGACCATCCGGTTGCCGCAGGGCGCCTCGCTGACCGACTTCGCCGAGAAGATCGGCGCCAACCCGGCGTCGCTCGTCGCGATCATGATGCACCTCGGCAAGATGGTCACCGCGACGCAGTCGGTCGACCCCGACGACCTCCAGGCCCTCGGGCTCGAGCTGGACTTCGACATCCAGGTCGTCAGCCCCGAGGACGAGGACCGCGAGCTGCTCGAGTCCTTCGACATCGAGTACGGCGAGGACGAGGGCGGCGAGGAGCACCTCCAGACCCGCCCGCCGGTGGTCACCGTCATGGGTCACGTCGACCACGGCAAGACCAAGCTGCTCGACGCGATCCGCAAGGCCAACGTGGTCGCGGGCGAGGCCGGCGGCATCACCCAGCACATCGGCGCCTACCAGGTCGAGACCGAGGTCGACGGCGAGGACCGCAAGATCACCTTCATCGACACCCCGGGTCACGAGGCGTTCAGCGCCATGCGTGCCCGCGGTGCCGACACCACCGACCTGGTGGTGCTGGTGGTCGCGGCCGACGACGGCGTGAAGCCGCAGACGACCGAGGCGATCGACCACGCCACCGCGGCGGGGGTCCCGATCGTGGTCGCGGTCAACAAGGTCGACCTCGAGGGCGCCGACCCGAACCGGGTGCGGGCGCAGCTCACCGAGTACGGCCTGGTCGCCGAGGAGTTCGGTGGCCAGACGCAGTTCGTCGACGTGTCGGCCCGCGAGGGCCTCAACATCGAGGGCCTGCTGGAGGCGATCGTGCTGACCGCCGACGCCGAGCTCGACCTGCGCGCCAACCCCGACATGCCCGCGCAGGGGTCGGCCATCGAGGCCAACCTCGACAAGGGCCGGGGCGCCGTGGCGACCGTGCTGGTGCAGCGCGGCACGCTGCGGGTCGGCGACTCGATCGTCTGCGGCGTGGCGCACGGCCGCGTCCGGGCGATGCTCGACGAGAACGGCAACAGCGTCGAGGAGGCGGGCCCGTCGCGTCCGGTGCTGGTGCTCGGCCTCGCGGCCGTGCCCGGCGCGGGCGACAACTTCCTGGTCGTCGACGACGACCGGGTCGCCCGGCAGATCGCCGACAAGCGGGTGGCGCGCAAGCGCAACGCCGAACTGCTCAAGAGCCGCAAGAGCAGCTCCCTGGAAGAGCTGTTCAAGGACCTGGAGCGCGGCGAGCGCGACGAGTTGCTGCTCATCCTCAAGGGCGACGTGTCCGGTTCGGTCGAGGCGCTGGAGGACTCGCTCCTCAAGATCGACGTGGGCGACGAGGTCAACCTGCGGATCATCCGCCGCGGCGTCGGCGCGATCACGCAGAACGACGTCAACCTCGCGATGGCCTCGGACGGCGCGGTGATCATCGGCTTCAACGTGCGGCCGGAGCGCAACGCGCAGGAGATCGCCGACCGCGAGGGCGTCGACATCCGCTACTACTCGATCATCTACCAGGCGATCGACGAGATCGAGGCGGCCCTCAAGGGCATGCTCAAGCCGGAGTTCGAGGAGGCCCAGCTGGGCACCGCCGAGGTCCGGGAGATCTTCAAGGTGCCGCGGATCGGCAACGTCGCCGGCTCGATGGTCACCTCGGGGATCATCCAGCGCAACGCCAAGGCCCGGCTCGTCCGCGACGGGGTCGTGGTGTCCGACAACCTCACGGTGTCGTCGCTGCGCCGCTTCAAGGACGACGCGACCGAGGTCCGCGAGGGCTTCGAGTGCGGTATCGGTGTCGGCTACAACGACATCAAGCTCGGCGACGTCGTCGAGTGCTACGAGATGCGGGAGAAGCCCCGCGACTGACGCGGCGGCTCGGCCCCGGCGCGTCCCGCCCCACGGGGCGGGACGCGCCGCCGGGCCCGCCCGGTGAGACAAATGATCGACTGATCGGTGACACGGCGCCAGGCGGATCTTCTAGCCTGGCGTCTGTCATGTCCCGGTTCGTCCGCGTGATGGCGGCTCGTCCCGGGAACACGGCGGTGTATCACCGTCGTTCCACCTATGCGATTCCGAGGTGATCGACCAGGTGTACGTGGGTGCTCTGACACTCGACCTGCTGCTCGGCGACGTCCGCTCGCTGAAGCAGAAGCGGTCCGTGCTGCGGCCGATCATCGCCGAGGTGCACAAGCACTTCCCGGCGGTGGCCGTCGCCGAGACCGGCGACAACGACCTGCACCGCAGGGCGGAGATAGGGGTGGCGGTGGTGTCGGCCACCGCGGCCAACTGCACCCAGGTACTCGACCAGTGCGAACGGCTGGTGGCGGGCCGGCCCGAGATCGAGCTGCTGTCGGCCAGGCAGCGGCTCTTCAACGACGACGACGGCTGACCGGCGCCGCCGGGGTCCCGGGCCGGCGCCGTCCCGGGAGCCGTCCCGGAACGGTGCACCGGCCGGAACCGCGGGTGCGCGGGGGACCGTCCCCGCGCACCGTGACCTTGAGTCCGCGACGCATCGTCGCGGGAACCGAGAAAGGGAGTGCGATCATGGTGGACGCAGCTCGCGCGCGCAAGCTCGCCGACCGCATCCAGCAGATCGTGGCGGAGATGCTGGAGCGCCGGATCAAGGATCCGCGGCTCGGGTTCGTCACCGTGACGGACACCCGCATCACCAACGACCTGCGCGACGCCACCGTCTACTACACGGTGTACGGGTCGGACGGCGAGCGCGCCGAGACGGCCGCCGCGCTGGAGAGCGCGAAGGGCGTGATCAGGACGGAGGTCGGACGCAAGACCGGGGTCCGGCACACGCCCAGCATCACCTTCGTCATGGACTCCCTGATGGAGAACGCCGCCCACATCGACGACCTGCTCGCCCAGGCCCGCGCCCGGGACGCCGAGGTCGCGCGGGCCGCGCAGGGCGCGTCCCACGCCGGCGACGCCAACCCCTACCGCGAGCCGGACGAGGACGCCGCCGAGGCCGAGGACGACGAGCCGGACACCGGCGGCACCGCCCGCTCGGACGGCCTCGGCGCGGCCGGGTCCCGGGGCGGCGGGGACGGACGAACCGGGCCCCCGTCATCGTGAGCGGCCCCGAGGGGCGCGCGGAGACGCCGGGCACGGGATGGACGCGGCGCTGCTCGCGGCGCGACGCGGGCGGGCGCGACGCGGGCGGACACTCCGCGGGCGGGCACGACATCGTCCCGCGCGCCCCCCGCGCCACCACGGCGCCGGCGGCGCCTTCCGCGCTGAACCCAGGCACCGCCGATCCCGCCGAGAACCCCGCCTCAACCGACTCGACCGCCACGAACCCGAACCCGGCGGCCATGCCGCCGCCCACCCCCGCGTCGCCGGGCCCCGAGCAGGGCACGGACCAGGGAATGGAGTGGGAGCGGGCGGTCGAGCTGATCCGCGCGGCCGACGAGGTGTGCCTGGCCTGCCATGTCGCGCCGGACGGCGACGCGCTCGGCTCGATGCTGGCGCTCGGGCAGGCGCTGCGCGCGCTCGGCAAGCGCTGCCTGGCCTCGTTCGGGGAGCCGTTCCGGGTCCCGGCGATCCTGCGGTTCCTGCCGGGCCAGGAGCTGCTGGTCGAGCCCGACCGGATGCCCGAGGAGCCCGCGCTGATGATCTCGCTGGACGCGGCGGGCCAGTCCCGGCTGGGCTCGCTCGCCGCCCGCGCCGGCCGGGCCGGCGCGCTGATCGTCGTCGACCACCACGCGTCCAACACCGGGTTCGGCGGGGTGCGGCTGGTCGATCCGGACGCCGCCGCCACCGCCGTTCTCGTGGAGGAGCTGATCCGGCGGCTCGGCGTCCCGCTCGACGGCGCCATCGCCGAGGGCCTGTACGCGGGGCTCGCCAGCGACACCGGCTCGTTCAAGTACCCCTGCACGACCCCCGAGGTGCACGACCTCGCGGGACGGCTGCTGACCGCCGGGGTCCGCCCCGAGGCGGTCAGCCGCGAGCTGTGGGACCGGGCGCCGTTCGGCTACCTCCAGGTGCTGGCGGGCGCGCTCGCGCGGGCCCGGCTGGAGCGGGACGCGGCGGGCGGCCGCGGCCTGGTCTGGACGACGATC
This sequence comes from Actinomadura terrae, assembly GCF_022751215.1. Taxonomy (GTDB): domain Bacteria; phylum Actinomycetota; class Actinomycetes; order Streptosporangiales; family Streptosporangiaceae; genus Spirillospora; species Spirillospora terrae. The sequence continues at coordinate 1,166,131 of NZ_JAICDG010000001.1, forward strand.
GCGCGCGCCGACCGCGACTCCCGCGACGTCCCCTACGACCAGCTCGAAGGCGTCATCGACCAGCTCAGGCGCACCGACGAGGCCGAGGTCGCGGTCGTGCTGAAGGAGACCGACAAGGGCGAGTGGTACGTCTCCACCCGGGCCAAGGGCGCGGTGGACGTCGGGCGCGCCTGCGTCGAGCTCGGCGGCGGCGGGCACCGCACGGCCGCCGCGTTCACCATGGGCGGGGAGCCCGCCTGGATCATCGACCGGCTGCGCGCCGCGCTGCGCCTGCCGGGCGACGCCGACTGACCGACCGACTGCTGCGGAGCGTATGTGGAACCGGGTGAATCGGGGCTCGTCATCGTGGACAAGCCCCAGGGCTGGACGTCGCACGACGTCGTCGGCCGGATGCGGCGGATCGCCGGGACGCGGCGGGTCGGGCACGCCGGCACGCTGGACCCGATGGCGACGGGCGTCCTCGTGGTCGGCGTCGGCAAGGCCACCCGCCTGCTCGGCCACCTGGCGCTGACCGCCAAGGGCTACGACGCGACGATCCGGCTGGGCGAGTCGACGAACACCGACGACGCCGAGGGCGAGATCACCGCGTCCGCGTCGGCCGCGGCCGTGACCGACGAGGCGCTGCGCGCCGGGATCGCCGCGCTGACCGGCCCGATCGAGCAGGTCCCGCCGCAGGTGAGCGCGATCAAGGTGAACGGCGAGCGGGCCTACAAGATGGCCCGCAAGGGCGAGGAGGTCGCGCTCAAGGCCCGCCCGGTGACCGTGCACGACTTCGCGGTGACCGATGTCCGGCGGCACGGGGACGTGATCGACGTGGACGCCTCGATCGGCTGCTCGTCCGGCACCTACATCCGCGCGCTGGCCCGCGACCTCGGCGCGTCCCTCGGCTGCGGCGGGCACCTGACCGCGCTGCGCCGCACCCGCGTCGGGCCCTACGACCTCGGCATGGCGCGGACGCTGGAGCGGCTCGCCGAGACGCTGGAGATCCTGCCGATCGGCGACGCGGTCGCGTCCGCGTTCCCGCGCCGCGACGTCTCGGCCGAGGACGCCCGCTCGGTCGCGCACGGCGGGCGGCTGAAGGCGGCCGGGCTCGGGCCGGGCCCCGTCGGCGTGTTCGCGCCCGACGGGACCCTGCTGGCCCTGGTCGAGGAGAAGGACGGCCGGGCGAAGCCCCTCGCCGTCTTCGTTCCCTAAGCGACCTTCGTCCCCTAAGCGGCTTTCTCCTTGGAGAGAAGCGTCCTGAGGTCCTTGGCCATGTCGGCGCTGCCGAACTGGTAGGGGAACAGGAGCCGCCCGGACCCGTCCGGCCCGTAGGTCATGACGTTGCTGCCGTGCTGCACCTGGTAGTTCCCCTTGGGGTTCTTCGGCGCCGGGCTGACCGGGACCTTCGCGACCCCGGCCGCGCGCTCGATCGTCCTCCACGGGCCGGTGAGGCCGACGAACGAGGGGTCGAAGCGGCCGAGGAAGTCCTTGAGCGCCGCCGGGGAGTCGCGGGCCGGGTCGGCGGTGATGAACACGACCTTGATCCGGGCCCGCTCGGCGGGGCTGAGCAGGCGCAGGGCGCCCGCCGCGTCCGCCATCGTGGTCGGGCAGACGTCGGGGCAGTTGGCGAAGCCGAAGAACAGCAGGGTCACCTTGCCCCGCGTCCGCTTCGGCAGGTCGTAGGGGCGGCCGTCCACGTCCGTCATCGTGACGTCGGGCAGCGTGTACGAGGCGGGCAGCATCGTGGCCTTGTAGGGCGAGGACGGCGTGCTGTCGACGAAGGTGGCGGGGGCCGGGTCCCCGCCGCAGGCGGCGGCGCCCAGCAGGACGCCCGCCAGGCCGATACCGGCCAGGCCGGTGCCCAGCCCAGGGCGTGCGGAAACGCGCATGCGGAACTCTCCACGTGAGAAGGAATCCCGTCGCGTGAGCCGCGACGGGTGAAGGCCTGGGGAGTTCAGCGCGCGGGAGGGCCGCGGACGAGCACGCGGCGGAGCGGCGCGTCCGACGCCGGCCGTGCCGGGCGCCGCGTCCGGCACGGCGGCGGGGTCGGGAACCCGGCGGGGGAGACGGCGACGATCGGCCGCCACGGCCGTCCCGCCGCCGCGGAGACCCGCCGCGCCAGCGACCACATCGCGGCCTCGCCGCGCCGCAGCCACCAGGCGGTCGCCAGGGCCGCGCCGACGTGGGCGAGCGTCATCCCGCCTCCGCCCTGCGCCGCCGGAAGGGCGTGCGCGTCCCCGGCGGGATGCACGACGCCGGTGGACGCGCCCGCGAAGAGCGCGTGCAGGGCGAACTGGGCGCCCGCGAGGACGCCGCCGATCGTCCAGAACGATCGCTCGGCCCCGCACAGCAGCAGCGCCAACCCGGTCACCAGCGCGAACCCGGCGGCCACCGCGAAGGGCGGCGGCGCGCAGGCGCCCGCCGCGTACGCGTGGCCGGCGGTGGTCAGGGTCAGGCAGACCGTGGCGAAGACCACCGCGCGGGCAAGACGGAAACGGGGCTGGACGAGCATGAGTGGTCCCATGGTCCCATGGCGGTCTCCGTGGGGAGCATCACCCCCGGAACACCGTGCGCGTGATCCTACTGTCGCGTAACCTACGTGACCGTAGGTTCGTTGGCGACGTTCGTTGGCGAGGAGCGACCCCATGACCACCGGGACCGAGACCCCCTTCTCCGAGACCACCGGGTCCGAACGGCCCGAGGTGCCGTCCCCCACCCGGCCCCGGCTGCGCGGCTGGCTGCATCTCGGCGCGTTCCCGGCGGTGCTGGTCGCGGGGCTGGTGCTCGTCGCGCTCGGCCCCACCACGCAGGCGCGGCTCGCGTCCGCGCTGTACGTGGCGACCTCCGGGATGCTGTTCGGGATCTCGGGCACCTACCACCGGCAGCGCTCGCACCGGCTGGTCGAGGTGCTGCGCCGGTTCGACCACGCCAACATCTACCTGATCATCGCTGGGACCTACACGCCGTTCGCGGTGCTCGCGCTGGACGGCGCCGTCCGCGTCTGCGTCCTCGCCATCGTGTGGACGGGCGCGATCGCCGGTGTCGTCTTCCGGACGACCTGGATCGGCGCCCCGCGCGCGCTCTACGTCACCCTGTACATCGTCCTGGGGTGGGTCGCGGTGTTCTTCATGCCGCAGTTCCTGTCCGGCGCGGGGGTGGCCGCCTGCGTGGTGGTCGCGCTCGGAGGCGTCTGCTACAGCGTCGGCGGCGTCGTGTACGGGTTGCGCCGCCCCAACCCGTCGCCGAGCTGGTTCGGCTTCCACGAGGTCTTCCACGCGTGCACGCTCGCCGCGTACGTCCTGCAATACATCGCGGTCTCCCTGGTCGTCTACCAGTCGGCCTGACGCGGCGGCGCGGGGCCGACGCCCCGCCTGCGCGGGCGGGGGCACCCTGGGTGCGACTCCACCCGACCGCGCATGGCACCCTTAGACGGCAGGGGATAGACCGGGCACTCACGTCCTACGCAGGGAGAGCATGGTGCGGCGCTGGTATGGCCTCGACGAGGTTCCCGCCGACTGGGGCCGTTCGGTGGTCACCATCGGAGTGTTCGACGGAGTGCACCGCGGCCACCAGCGCATCGTGGGCGCCGCCGCCGAGGAGGCCCGCCGACGCGGGCTGCGGTCCGTGGTGATCACCTTCGACCCGCATCCGGACGAGGTCGTCCGCCCCGGCACGCACCCGCCGCTGCTGGCCTCCACCACGCGCCGGATCGAGCTGCTGGAGGGCCTCGGCACCGACGCGGTCGTCGTCGTGCCGTTCACGCTGGAGCTGTCCAAGGTGCCGCCGGACGAGTTCGTCCAGTCCGTGCTCGTCGACCGGCTGCACGCCGCGCACGTGATCGTCGGCGAGGACTTCCGGTTCGGGCACCGCGCCCGGGGCGACGTCGCGCTGCTGACCGAGCTGGGCGAGAAGTACGACTTCACCGCCGAGGGCATGCCGCTGGTGGCCAACGGCGACACGATCTCCTCGTCCTACATCCGCGACCGGCTGGACGCGGGCGACGTCGAGGCGGCGGCGCGGGCGCTCGGCCGCCCGCACCGCGTCGAGGGCGTCGTGGTGCGCGGCCACCAGCGCGGCCGGGCGCTCGGCTTCCCGACCGCGAACCTGGAGACGGTGCCGCACACCGCGATCCCGGCGGACGGCGTGTACGCGGGCTGGCTGGTCTGCGACTCCGAGCGCTACCCGGGCTTCCGCTGGCCCGCCGCGATCTCCATCGGCACCAACCCGACGTTCGACGGCGTGGAGCGGACCGTCGAGGCCTACGCGCTGGACCGCGACGACCTCGACCTGTACGGCGAGCACATGGCCGCCGACTTCACCGCCCGCATCCGCGACACGCTCAAGTTCGACTCGATCGAGGCGCTGATCGAGGAGATGCACCGCGACGTCGACCGCGCCCGCGAGATCACCGCCGCGCCGGACGCGTAACACGCCCGGTCATCACCCTCGATATGCAGGCGAAACGGGGCGCACCCTGCGTGATCATGCCGTTTCCGCATCGTGACGGGGTGGCTTTCAGGCGTGGTACGGTGAATAGTCGCCGGGAAGGGCCCCGGCGCGGTTGGCTGCACCCTCATGCGGCTCACCACTCTCTTAACACGCACCATGCGGACCCGAGCGCCCACCGGGCCCGGGATCTGCGGGTGACGACCTCACTGAAGGAGCCACGTGTCGCTCGACACCGCCACGAAGAAGCAGATCATCGCCGAGTACGCGACCACTGAGGGTGACACCGGTTCCCCGGAGGTCCAGGTCGCGCTGCTGACCCGGCGGATCAACGATCTCACCGAGCACCTCAAGGAGCACAAGCACGACCACCACAGCCGCCGTGGGCTGCTGCTGCTGGTCGGCCAGCGTCGCCGGCTCCTGAAGTACCTGAGCAACAAGGACATCAACCGCTACCGGAAGCTGATCGAGCGACTCGGTCTGCGCCGATAGCACACCGAGGGAGTGGCCGCGGCCACTCCCTCTCTTGTATTGGTCCGGACGGCCGCGCCGGCGCGAATCCGCGCAGGGCGTCCCCGTCCGGCCACGCCGGAGGCCCGGCCGTGCGGGCCGGCCCCCGGCGCACCGGCCACCCGGCCCCGATGGCGGGGTGGGCCGCCAACTGGAGACAAGCCTCGCGGACACCGCTGGTGCGGGCCGGTCCTCGGTAGTGGCTTCCGGATCCGTCCGCCGCGCCGGCGGGCATGCGATCCGGATGCTTCGATCGAAGACCGGCAGCGTGAAAGCCACGGGAGACGGCCGCGGGGACCGACGAAGGAACCTTGAGGAGGTTTCCCGTGACAGAAGCCGTGCGCATCGATGGCGCGCAGAGCACCGAGGCCGTGATCGACAACGGCACGTTCGGCACCCGGACCATCCGCTTCGAGACGGGCCGGCTGGCCCGCCAGGCGGCCGGCTCGGCCGTCGCCTACCTCGACGACGAGACGATGGTGCTGTCGGCGACCACCGCGTCCAAGAAGCCCAAGGACAACCTGGACTTCTTCCCGCTGACCGTGGACGTCGAGGAGCGGATGTACGCGGCCGGGCGCATCCCCGGCTCGTTCTTCCGCCGGGAGGGCCGCCCGTCCGAGGACGCGATCCTCACCTGCCGCCTGATCGACCGGCCGCTGCGCCCCTCGTTCACCAAGGGCCTGCGCAACGAGATCCAGGTCGTCGAGACGATCATGGCGCTGCACCCCGACCACCTGTACGACGTCGTGGCGATCAACGCCGCCTCGATGTCCACGCAGCTCGCCGGGCTGCCCTTCTCCGGCCCGATCGGCGGCGTCCGCGTCGCGCTGATCGACGGCCAGTGGGTCGGCTTCCCGACCCACCCCGAGCTGGAGCGCGCGACCTTCGACATGGTCGTGGCGGGCCGCACGCTGGAGGACGGCGACGTCGCGATCATGATGGTCGAGGCCGAGTCCACCCGCGACACGCTGAAGCTCGTCGGCGAGGGCGCGACCGCGCCGACCGAGGAGACCGTCGCGCAGGGCCTGGAAGCGGCCAAGCCGTTCATCAAGGTCCTGTGCAAGGCGCAGAGCGACCTCGCCGCCGTCGCCGCCAAGGAGACCGCCGAGTACCCGATCTTCCTGGACTACCAGGACGACGTGCTCGCCGCCGTCACCGCCGCCGTCAGCGACGACCTCGCGCAGGCGCTCACCATCGCGGCCAAGCAGGAGCGCGAGTCCCGGCTGGACGAGATCAAGGCCGGCGCCGCCGAGAAGCTCGGCGAGGACTTCGAGGGCCGCGAGAAGGAGATCTCCGCCGCCTTCCGCGCGGTGACCAAGAAGCTCGTCCGCGAGCGGGTCATCAGCGACGGGCTGCGCATCGACGGCCGCGGGCTGAAGGACATCCGCCAGCTCACCGCCGAGGCGCACGTGATCCCGCGGGTGCACGGGTCGGCGGTGTTCGAGCGCGGCGAGACGCAGATCCTGGGCGTCACCACGTTGAACATGCTCCGCATGGAGCAGATGATCGACACGCTGAACCCCGAGCGCACCAAGCGCTACATGCACAACTACAACTTCCCGCCCTACTCCACCGGTGAGACCGGCCGGGTGGGCTCGCCGAAGCGGCGCGAGATCGGGCACGGAGCGCTCGCCGAGCGCGCGCTGATCCCGGTGCTGCCGACCCGCGAGGAGTTCCCGTACGCGATCCGGCAGGTGTCGGAGGCGATCAGCTCCAACGGTTCCACGTCGATGGGCTCGGTCTGCGCGTCCACGATGTCGCTGCTGGACGCGGGCGTCCCGCTCAAGCAGATGGTCGCGGGCATCGCGATGGGCCTGATCCACGAGGGCGGCGAGTACGTCACGCTGACCGACATCCTCGGCGCCGAGGACGCGTTCGGCGACATGGACTTCAAGGTCGCCGGCACCCGTGACGTGATCACCGCGTTGCAGCTGGACACCAAGCTCGACGGCATCCCCGCCTCGGTGCTGGCCGCCGCGCTCAAGCAGGCCAAGGGCGCGCGGCTGGCGATCCTGGACGTCATGCAGGAGGCCATCGAGGCGCCCGCCGAGATGAGCCCGAACGCGCCGCGGATCATCACGATCAAGGTCCCGGTCGACAAGATCGGCGAGGTCATCGGCCCCAAGGGCAAGATGATCAACTCGATCCAGGACGACACCGGCGCCGACATCACGATCGAGGACGACGGCACGATCTACGTCGGCGCCACCGACGGGCCCTCCGCCGAGGCCGCGCGGCAGGCGATCAACGCGATCGCCAACCCGCACATGCCGGAGGTCGGCGAGCGGTTCCTCGGTACCGTCGTCAAGACCACGACGTTCGGCGCGTTCGTGTCGCTGCTGCCCGGCAAGGACGGCCTGCTGCACGTCTCGCAGATCCGCAAGCTGCACGGCGGCGCCCGGATCGAGAACGTCGAGGACGTCATCGGCGTCGGCGAGAAGATCCAGGTCGAGGTCACCGAGATCGACCAGCGCGGCAAGCTGTCGCTGGTGCCGGTCGAGGTCGTCGACCGCGAGTCCGCGGCCGCCGACGAGGCGGGCGAGGGCCCGGCGGACGCCGCCGCGGGCGACGCCGCCGGTGACGGCGAGGACGGCGACGAGCGCCGGGAGCGCCGCGAGGACGGCGAGCGCCGCGGGGCCCCGCGCCGCCGCCGCACCCGCCGCGGCGGTGACGACGCCGGCCAGCGCAACTCCTGACGGATACACCGATGACCGGCCGGCTCGCCCATCGAGGGCGGGCCGGTCGGCCGTTTCCCATCGACGGAATGTGAGCGACACGTGACGCTGCCGGCGAGGGCGCAGGAGCCCGGCACCACCACCACGATCCACACCGAGGGCGCCGGCGCGGTCCGCCGCACCGTCCTGCCCGGCGGGCTCCGCGTGATCACCGAGTCGATGCCGACCGTGCGGTCCGCCGCGTTCGGCATCTGGTCGGGCGTCGGGTCCCGCGACGAGGCGGTCGCGGACGCGGGCGCCAGCCACTACCTGGAGCACGTGCTGTTCAAGGGCACGCGCACCCGGTCTGCGCTGGAGATCTCCGCCGCGATCGACGCGGTCGGCGGCGACCTCAACGCGTTCACCGCCAAGGAGTACACCTGCTACTACGCGCGGGTGCTCGACTCCGACCTGCCGCTCGCCGTGGACGTCGTGTCCGACATGGTGGCGGCGTCGGTCAACCGTCCCGAGGACGTCGAGGCCGAGCGCGGGGTGATCCTCGAAGAGATCCACATGCGCGACGACGACCCCGGCGACCTCATCCACGACGAGTTCGCGACCGCGCTGTACGGGGACACGCCGCTCGGCCGCCCCATCCTCGGCACCGTCGACTCCATCAACGCGCTGTCGCGGGACCGGATCCACGACTACTACCGCGAGCACTACGTCCCGCCCAACCTGGTCGTGTCCGTGGCGGGCAACATCGACCACGACGAGGTCGTCGGGCTGGTCTCGCGCGCGTTCGCCGAGCACCTGACCGGCGACGCCGCGCCCGCCGCGCCCCGGCTGGACGGCGCGCGGGTGCCGGTCGCCCCGTCCACCCGAGTGATCGACAAGGACACCGAGCAGGCGCATATCGTGCTCGGCGGCGCGGGGGTCTCGCGCACCGATGACCGCCGGTTCGCGCTCGGCGTGCTGAACGCGGCGCTCGGCGGCGGCATGTCGTCGCGGCTGTTCCAGGAGGTGCGGGAGAAGCGCGGCCTCGCGTACTCGGTGTACAGCTACACCGCGCAGTACGCCGACTCGGGCGTCTTCGGCGTCTACGCGGGGTGCCAGCCCGGCAAGGTCGAAGAGGTGCTGTCGATCTGCCGGGACGAGGTCGCCAAGGTCGCCCTGGCGGGCGGGGCGGGCCTCACCGCCGAGGAGCTGGAGCGCGGGAAGGGCCAGCTGCGCGGCGCGATGGTGCTCGGCCTGGAGGACACCGGGTCCCGGATGAGCCGCATCGGCAAGAGCGAGCTGGTGTATGAGTCGCTGCTGCCGGTCGACGAGGTCCTCGCCCGGATCGAGGCCGTCACGCTCGACGACGTCCGCGCGGTCGCGCGCGAGGTGCTGGACGCCCCGCAGGCGCTCACGGTGATCGGCCCGGTCGGCGACCGCGACTTCGCCGCCTGAGCCTTTCCGCCCCCCAGGAGCCCTTACTTGAGCACCGGCTGGATCTGCCACGAGCGCTACTTCTGGTACGACACCGGGACGGGGCCGCTCGGCGTGCCCGGCGGCGGTTTCCTGGAGCCGCTGCGGCATCCCGACACCCCGGAGGCGAAGCGCCGGTTCCGCAACCTGGTCGAGGTGAGCGGGCTGCTGGACCGGCTGGTGCGGGTGGCGCCGCGTCCGGCCACCGAGGCCGAGCTGCTGCGCGTCCACACCGAGGCGCACGTGACGCGGATGCGGAAGCTGTCGGAGTCGGGCGGCGGGGACGCGGGCGACGGCGAGTCGGCGTTCGGGCCCGGCTCCTACGAGATCGCCCGCCTCGCCGCCGGCGGCGTGATCGCGGCGGTCGACGCCGTCCTGGACGGGACGGTCGCCAACGCCTACGCGCTCGTCCGGCCGCCGGGCCACCACGCCGTGCCGGACCAGGGCATCGGGTTCTGCATGTTCGGCAACATCGCGGTCGCCGCCGAGCACGCCAGGGCGCGGGGGCTGCGCCGGATCGCGGTCGTCGACTGGGACGTCCACCACGGCAACGGCACCCAGACGATCTTCGAGTCGGATCCCGGGGTGCTGGCGGTCTCGCTGCACCAAGACGGGCTCTTCCCGGCCGACTCCGGCAAGGTCACCGACCGCGGGACTGGGGCGGGAGAGGGGTTCACGGTCAACGTCCCGCTGCCCGCCGGGTCGGGCGCGGGCGCCTACGAGGAGGCGTTCGAGCGGGTGGTGGGGCCCGCCGTCCGCGCGTTCGAGCCCGAGCTCGTGTTCGTGGCCTCGGGGTTCGACGCGGGCGCCTACGACCCGCTCGCCCGGATGTGCCTGCACTCGGACGCGTACCGGCGCCTGACCTCGCACGTGCTGTCCTACGGCGCGCCGGTCGTCGTCGCCCACGAGGGCGGCTATTCACCCGAGTACGTCCCGTTCTGCGGCCTCGCCGTCGTGGAGACCCTCGCCGGTGTGCGCACCCCCGTCACCGACCCCTTCCTGGACGGCCTGCTCGGTATCCCCGGCCAGGAACTCGCCCCCCACCAGCGGGAGGCCGTGGAGCGTGCGGCGGCGGCGCTCGATCTGGAGGCCGTTAGACCCCGTCCCTGATCGGGTATCGCCCCGGCGTGAAGATCCTTATCAGGCTCGTGATCTCGGCCGTCGCGCTGTGGGTGGCGCAGGCGCTGCTGGACGGCATCGAGTTGACCGCGGGCAGCGGGACCCGGCGGGCGCTCACGCTGCTGGCGGTCGCGGCCATCTTCGGCGTCGTCAACGCGGTCCTCAAACCGGTCATCAAGGTTCTCGGGTGCGCGTTCTACATCCTCACGCTCGGACTGTTCGCGCTGGTGGTGAACGCCGCGCTGCTCATGCTGACGAGCTGGATCGCCGGGAAGCTGGACCTGCCCTTCCACGTGGACTGGTTCTGGCCCGCGTTCTGGGGCGCGATCATCATCGGCGTCGTGAGCTGGGTGCTCAACGTGTTCGTCGCCGACGACGTCTTCGACCGCGACGAGGACCGGCGCGACGACCGGTACTAGGTCCGCCGCCCGGCGGCACCGGGCGGCGGCGCCGGGCGCGGTGCCCGGCGGTAGGCTCGGGCGGACGCCGAGACGGGGAGGAACACGTGATCAAGGTCGGGGTGCTGGGCGCGCGGGGCCGGATGGGCGCCGAGGTGTGCCGGGCCGTGGAGGGCGCGGACGGCATGGAGCTCGCCGCCGCCGTCGACCAGGGCGACGAGCTGGACGCGCTGACCGCCGCCGAGGTCGTTGTCGACTTCACCCACCCCGGGGTCGTCATGGACAACCTCCAGTGGTGCGTCAAGCACGGCATCCACGCCGTCGTCGGCACCACCGGGTTCGACGCGGCGCGGCTCGACACCGTCCGCTCCTGGCTGGAGGACGGGACGGGCAACGTCCTCATCGCGCCGAACTTCGGCATCGGCGCGGTGCTGATGATGCAGTTCGCGCGCAAGGCCGCGCCGTTCTTCGAGTCGGTCGAGGTCGTCGAGACCCACCACCCGAACAAGGCGGACGCCCCGTCCGGCACCGCCCGCCGCACCGCCGAGCTGATCGCCGCCGCCCGCGCGGACGCCGGTGCCGCGCCCTTCCCCGACGCCACGTCCACGGCGCTGGACGGCGCGCGCGGCGCGGACGTCGACGGGGTGCGCGTCCACGCCGTGCGGATGTCGGGCGCGGTCGCCCACCAGGAAGTGATCCTCGGCGGGCACGGCGAGCTGTTCACGCTCCGGCACGACTCGATGAACCGCGAGTCGTTCATGCCGGGCGTGGTGCTGGCCGTCCGCGAGGTCGCCGGGCTGCCCGACCGCCTCACGATCGGCATCGAGTCGCTGCTCGGCCTGTGATGGACTTCGACGCCGAGCCGTGGGAGTACCTCGGCGCGTCGGAGGCGATCGACATCGAGCACCCGCTCGTCCAGACGATCGCCGCGCGGCTGCGCACCGGCGACGACCTCGCCTACGCCCGCGCGGCGTTCGACCACGTCCGCGACGAGATCACCCACTCGCTGGAGGCGACCGCCTGGCGCGCCTCCGACGCGCTCGACCGGCGGACCGGGCTCTGCTTCGCCAAGGCGCACGCCTATGTCGCGCTCCTGCGCGCGGGCGGCGTCCAGGCGGGGCTGTGCTACCAGCGGCTGGACGGCGTCCTGCACGGCCTCACCGCCGCGCTGGTCGACGACCGCTGGGTCCACCTCGACCCGCGCGGCACCGACCTGGAGTTCTCCGCGTCCGACGACCGCCTGGCCTACCCGGACGCGCCCGTCCTCCCGACCGTGCACGCCGCGCCGCCGCGCGCCGTCCTGGACGCGTTGAAGTCCGCGACGCTGCCCACCGATCTCGGCTGATCAGCGGGTGCGCAGCGCCGACGGATGCTGCTTGTAGGAGATGTCGAGCTCCCTTCGGCGGCGCGCGATCTCGGGCTCGAACAGGCCGGTCAGCGACGCGACCCGGGCCGCGTCGCCGCGGCTGACGCGCTTCTGCTTCGGCCCCCGCTCCAGCGCGTAGGCGAACTCGGTGGAGGCGCAGGCGAAGACGTCCCGGCTGCCGGTGAGGCAGAGCGTCCGCGCATGCGTGACGGGCCGGAGCCAGTCGCGGAAGCCCTGCCGCTCGACCCGCCCCTCCCAAGCCGCCGCGTCCCGCACGGCGCGCTCCAGATCCGGCCGCACCGACATGGGCGTCCCGCCCGCGAGCCTCCGCCGGACGCCGGGCCAGCGAGACGCGGGGAACCCCAGCGAATGGTGCGCCAGCAGCAGGTCGACGCGGCCGCCGCACGACTCCAGGAAGCATTCGTCCCCGTCGATCGGCGCCCCGTCCCGCAGCGGCACGTGGACGAGCGTGTGCCGCGAGTACGCCGCGAACGCGAACAGCCCGGCCAGCCGCGCCAGCCCCTCACGGTCGCCGACGAGCCATCCGTACCCCTCCGGGTCGGACAGGGCGGTGTGCCGCAGCGGCCGCCACGGCTGGACGACCCGGTACCCCGCCGCCTGGAACAGGCGCAGCCTCACACGCAACGATTCCTCCCTCCCACCTGAGACGCGGCGCCCCTCCCGGGGGTTCGCGCGTCAGCCGTGAGTCGGGAGGTCGAGGTCGGCGAGCCGCTCGGGGTCGGCGAGGATGTCGATCGCGACGATCCGCCCGTCCGCGACCGTGAAGGCGAGCAACGAGGCGGGCCGACCGCGCAGCACGCCGACGATCGCGGCCGTGCCGTTGACCAGCGCGGGCACCACCTCGTACGGCTCGTGCGGGAACGTGAGCGCCTGCTTCGCCACGTTCCGCGCGCCGCGCACCTCCCGCCAGCCGCCCCCGGCCACCGCGCCCTGGTCGGACCGCAGCACCACGTCCGGGTCGAGGACGGCGACGAGCGCCTCGAAGTCCCCGCCTGCCGCCGCCGCCCGGAACGCCGCCACGACCTCGCGCTGCCGCGCCAGGTCCCGCTCGGGCACGGGCACCTCCCCGCGCACCCGCCGCCGCGCCCTGCTGGCCAGCTGCCGGGACGCGGCGGGCGAGCGCCCCACGATCGGCGCGATCTCCTCGAACGGCACCGCGAACAGGTCGTGCAGGACGAACGCCAGCCGCTCCGCCGGCGTGAGCGACTGGAGCACGACCAGCAACGCCAGCCCGACCGAGTCGGCCAGCACCGCCCGCTGCTCCGGATCGACCCCGTCGACCGGGCTGACCACCGGGTCCGGCAGCCGCTCGTCCAGCGGCGTCTCCCGCCGGGACGTCCGGGACCGCAGCATGTCCATGCACACCCGCCCGACCACGGTCGTGAGCCACCCGCCGAGGTTCTGCACGGCGGCGGCGTCGGTCCGGCTGAGCCGCAGCCACGCCTCCTGCACGGCGTCGTCGGCCTCGGCGAGCGACCCGAGCATCCGGTAGGCGACGGCCTTCAGATGCCCCCGATGGTCCTCGAACCGCTCCGCCAGGAACTCCCGCTCGTCCATGCTCCCCATCCTCCGATCGGCCACGTCACACCAATGACGCGTCCGACCCCGAGAATGTGACGAGGCCCGACTAGATCCAGGGCTCCCACTCGTCGGTGGAAATCTCCAGCCCGAACGGCTCAGGCAGCCTGACGACCTCCCCGAACGCCCAGCTCAAGGATTCGCGGTACTCACCGGCGGCACGGTCCGGCCCGGAGAACAGGGTCGTCCGCGCCACGCCGGGGTCTCGATCGACCAGCAGGTAATGGGGGATGCCGACGCGCGCGTATCCGTTCCATTTGGTCGCGTCGGCATCTGGGGGGCTCGGAATCCGGTCCTGGTCGGCGTTCTCGGGCGAGGTGACCTCCAGGACGAGCTCGACATGGTGCGGGGACAGGTGTTTGAGCTGCGCCTTCCTGGCCTTGAGGCCATTCTCCGGGTTCAGGAGGCAGAGGTCCGGGGTGTAGCCGTCCTGGATCACATCGAGATCGAGGTCCTGGCCCCTGACCGACTGCCAGGCGCCGGACGGGTCCTTCATGCCGTCGACCGTGAACGCGTCGGCGACGTCGCTGACGATGAGGCCGTGTGCCAGGTCCATCCACGGCGGGACGATGATTCGGCCGCCGATGATCTCGGCTCTGGTTCCCTGCCGGCCAAGGCGCACGAGGTCCGCGAGCTCGCGGCGCTTCCAGAGGTTGTAGGGCGTGTCGGGGAGTTCGTGGTGCCAGTGGATTCGCACGGGGATGGTCACGTTGCGTCATCTTATGGGTGAGGATCGTGACAGGCCTTGGAAAACGAAGCGATTGGTTGTGCGGGCGATGGTGGGGGCTTAGCTTCGGCGGTGTGGGAGGGAGCGCTTGTGGACGATTCGGTCGCGCGGCGGATGTGGACCGTTCTGGAGCCGCTGCACGTGGTGACGTACTTCTCGCCGGAGAGCATCGGGGCCTTCGAGGAGGTCGGGCTCCGGGGCTTCTGGATGGGGTATTTCGGCGGACGGGCCGCGCCGCTCGGCGCGGTGGCGGCGGGGGTGGTCGAGGCGACGTTCTTCGGGTTCCCTCCGGCGCGGGTGCGGCGGGCCGTTCCGGACGCGTGGGCGTTCGCGGCGCCGGAGGCCATCCTGCGGGCGCGGAGCGAGGCGGCGGCGGCGAACCTGCGGCGGGTGGCGCCGGGGATCGCGGACGCGGCGCCCGAGGTCGTGCCGGGGCTCGCGAAGGTCGTCGAAGCGGCGGACGGGGCCGGGCGGCCGTTGTTCGCCGCCAACCGCGATCTGGACCTGCCGGACGATCCCGTGGAGGCGCTGTGGCAGCTCGCCACGTCGCTGCGGGAGCACCGGGGCGACGGGCATGTGGCGGCGCTGACCGCCGGGGGGCTCGGCGGGCTGGAGGCGAACGTGCTGGCCAGCGGGCTCGGAGCCGTCCCGAAGGAGATGGTCTCCGACAAGCGCGGCTGGTCGGAGGACGACTGGCGGGAGGCGTCCGACGCCCTCGCCGCGCGGGGGCTCCTGGAGGACGGCACGGCGACCGAGGCGGGCCGGGCCCTCAAGGCGGAGGTCGAGCGGCGTACCGACGCGCTCGCGGCGGTGCCCTTCCGGGTGCTGGACGACCCGGAAGGGCTTTACCGCGCGCTCGTGCCGTTCGCGCGGGCCGTGGCGGACGCGGGGGAGGTCCCCTACCCCAATCCGACCGGCGTGCCCCGCGCCGACTGACCCCGGCTAGCGCCGCTGCGTCGGGGACGGGAACTTCGTGGTCTCCACCGGGACGACGACGCGCTCGATCCCCGCCGCCGCGTAGGCGGCCTCCTCGTCCAGCGTCTCGTGTTCGAGGAGGACGCGGGCGAGGGAGTCCAGCTTGTCGCGGTTCGCGCGGAGGGTCTCCAGGGCCTCGGCGTAGCACTCGTCCACGATGCGGCGGGCCTCCAGGTCGACCGCGTCGAGCGTGCCCTGGGCGGCGTACTGGCCCATCGGGTCCATGCCGTCGGCGGGCAGGATCGACAGCGGGCCGACCTTCGGGGACATGCCCCAGCGGCCGACCATGCCGCGAGCGATCTTGGTGACCTGCTCCAGGTCGCTCTCCGAGCCGGTGGTGATCACGCCGAACACCAGCTCCTCGGCGGCCATCCCGCCGAGCGCGCCGATGATGCGGCCGCGCAGGTAGCGCTCGTCGTAGGCGTACCGGTCGCTCTCGGGCGTCGAGACGGTGACGCCGAGCGCGCGGCCGTGCGGCACGATCGTGATCTTGCGGACCGGGTCGGCGCCCGGCTGGAGCATGCCGAGCAGGCCGTGCCCGGACTCGTGGTAGGACGTGCGGCGCCGCTCCTCGAACGGCATGACCAGCGAGCGGCGGGTGCCGAGCTGCACCTTCTCCAGCGCGGACTGGAAGTCGGCCATGTCGACCGCGCCCTTCGCGCGCTTGACGGCGAGCAGCGCGGCCTCGTTGACGAGGTTGGCGAGCTCGGCGCCCGTCATGCCCGGCGTCATCTTGGCGACCGAGGTGATGTCGGCGTCCCCGGCGAGCGGCACCTCGCGGGTGTGGACGCGCAGGATCGCGACGCGTCCGTCCAGGTCGGGCGGGGCGACGGCGACTTGGCGGTCGAACCGGCCGGGGCGCATCAGCGCCGGGTCCAGGATGTCGGGACGGTTGGTCGCGGCGATCACGACGACGCCCTCGGAGCCGGAGAACCCGTCCATCTCCGTGAGGATCTGGTTGAGGGTCTGCTCGCGCTCGTCGTGGCCGCCCATGCTGGCGCCGCTGCCCCGGGCCCGTCCGATCGTGTCGATCTCGTCGATGAAGATGATGGACGGGGCGGTCTTGCGCGCCTCGGTGAACAGCTCGCGGACGCGGGCCGCGCCGACGCCGACGACCATTTCGATGAACTCCGACGCGGCGGCGGAGTAGAACGGCACGTCGGCCTCGCCCGCGACGGCGCGGGCCAGGAGGGTCTTGCCGGTGCCGGGCGAGCCGGTGAGCAGCACGCCGCGCGGGACGCGGGCGCCCATCTTCCGGTACTTGCCGGGGTCCTTGAGGAAGTCGACGATCTCGCTCAGCTCCGCCTCGACCTCGTCGATCCCGGCGACGTCGGCGAACGTGGCGCGCTTCTCGTCCGGCTGGACGGGCTTGGGGGAGCGGCCGAAGCCGCCCATGATCCCGCCACCGCCGCCGCCGGACATCCGGCGCTGGAGCCAGACCATCACGCCGATCCACAGCCCGACGAACAGCAGCGTCGGCAGCAGCGACAGCAGGAGGTTGGCGAGCAGTCCCCGGTCCTCGTTGACGGGCTTGGCCTCGACCTGGACGCCCTTCTGCACCATCTCCGTGTAGATCTTGTCGTCGGCGAACGCGGGGCGCAGCGTCTCGAACGAGGTGTAGGTCTTCTTCGTGCTGGCCTGGCCGGGGACCTGCTGGGCGTTCTTCAGCTTGCCCTGGATCTGGTAGCCCTTGGTGTAGACGTCCTTGACGTTGCCCGCCGACACCTGCTGCGTGAACGCGGTGTAGGGGACCGACACCCGCTCCTGCTTGCCGGTGATGTGCATCGAGGCGTAGCTCAGCCCGAACACGACCGCCAGGAGCAGCCAGAACAGGTAGGTGTTGCGGCCGGGTTTCCAGCCGCCGCCGCCGAGGCCGCGCACGCGCTTTCCGGACCGCCGCTCCGGGACCCCTTCGGCCCGCCAGGGCTGCTCGGGGTCGTTGCGGGGCGGGACCGACTGGCGCCTGTCGGGTTCGCCGGGGCCTCCTCGGCGCGCCGCCTCGCTCGGCTGCGGCGCGGGTCGCTTGGACGGCACGACTGACCTTCCCCCCGTACACGTCACCAGGCCGGGGCCGGTGAACACGATCTTCCCGGGCGCGTGCCCGCAGGTCGCGGTTGCGCGCAAGCCCGGTTGCGGGCTCCGGGGAGTAAACGGTGTACGGCGCCAGGACGTTCCCTCTTGCCAAAGCTAATCCTCTTAGCTAGCCTGTTGGCTAACAAGCTTAGCCAGAAACGAAAAGCTGTTAGCCAAGGAGGCTCGCCATGATCCGCCGCGTCGTCGTCACCGCCCTCACCGCCCCCGTCCTCGCCGCCGGCGGTCTGCTCGCCTGGGGCGAGCTGGCGCCGCACGAGGTCAGCAGCACGGTCGAGATCGCCGCGCCCGCCGACAAGGTCTACGGCATCCTCACCGACTTCGGCAGCTTCCCGCAGTGGAACCCGTTCATCGTCAAGGCCGAGGGCGAGCCGAGGAAGGGCGCGCGGCTCCGCAACGTCCTGCGCGGCTCCGACGGCAGCTCCATGACGTTCGAGCCGAAGGTCCTCGCCGCCGAGCCGGGCCGCGAGCTGCGCTGGATCGGGCGCCTGTGGCTCCCCGGGATCGTGGACGGCGAGCACTACTTCCGGATCGAGCCCGCCGGGCAGGGACGCGTCCGCCTCACCCAGGGCGAGCGGTTCAGTGGCGCGCTCGTCCCCGTCGCGGGGGGCCAGCTCAAGATGGAGGACGAGTTCGCCGCGATGAACGCCGCCCTCAAGGCCCGCGCCGAAGCGTCCTGACGCGGATGTCAGCGGGCCGGGCCGGGGCTGGCGAAGCCGTACTTGTTCAGCAGCTTCTGCGCCTCGGGCGTGCTCAGCCACGACACGAACGCGTTCGCCTCGTCCAGGTGGGGGCCGCCCTTGACGGCCGCCGCCGGATAGGCCGCCGTGACGTTCAGGGCCGCCGGGATCGGGACGCTGCTCGCCGCCGCTCCCGCCGACTCCAGGTCGGTGATGTAGACCAGGCCGGCGTCGGCGTCCCCGGAGCGGATCCGGTCCAGCACGGCGCGGGCGCTGATCTCCTCCGAGCTCCACCGGACCGTCACGCCCGCGCGCGTCAGGGCCTGCCGGGCGTACCGTCCGACCGGGACGGTCTCGGCGCCGGCCACCACGCGCAGCCCCGGCCGCGCGAGGTCCCGCAGGTCGCGGATGCCGCGCGGGTTGCCGGGCATGACCGCGATCGTCATCGAGTTGTGCGCGACGATCGGGCGGGGGCCGGTCAGGTAGCGGTCGGCCTTCTTCATGCTCGCCTCGTCCGCCGTCACGAGGACGTCGCCGGGGTCGTGGTCGGACAGCCGGTCCGCCATCTCCTGCGAGCCGCCGAACTCCAGCCTTACCTTCACGCCAGGATTGGCCTGCGAATACGCGACCCCCATCTCCCCGAACGCCTCGGTCAGCGACGAGGCGCCGAGGACGGTGAGCGTCACCGGGCCCGACGAACCGCCGCACCCTGCCGTGACGCCGAGCAGGAGAAGTACGGCGACCAGGGAGGATGCTCGGTGGCGGCGCCAGCCGGGGGAGTCGGGCATATGTCCTGATCTTAGGGTCCCGGGGCATTCGCTCCCGTGATTCCGCCCTGGCGTGTCAGTGCCCCGCACTAGTGTTTCCGGTAGCTGAAGATCACCTTCCCGGAGGCCCGACGATGTCGCTCGACCTGATGGAATCGCTGCCCGGCGACTGGCGGGAGCGGCTCGACCCGCTGCTCGACCCGATCGCCACCGCCGCCCTGGAGGCGTACGTGGCAGCCGAGTACGCCGAGCAGACCGTCTACCCCCCGCGCGCCGACCTGTTCAACGCGTTCCGGCACTGCTCCTACGAGAACGCCCGCGTCCTGATCCTCGGCCAGGACCCCTACCACGGGCCCGGCCAGGCGCACGGGCTCAGCTTCAGCGTCCGCGAGGGCGTGCGGCTGCCCCCGTCCCTGCGCAACATCTACAAGGAGCTCGCCGCCGACCTGGAGATCCCGCCCGCCAAGTCCGGCGACCTCACACCCTGGGCCGACCAGGGCGTCCTGTTGCTCAACGCGGTGCTGACCGTCCGCGCGGGCGAGGCCGGGGCGCACGCGGGCAAGGGCTGGGAGGACTTCACCGACGCCGCGATCCGCGCCCTCAACGACAAGACCGACCGCGTCGTCTTCGTGCTCTGGGGCGCCTACGCGCGCAAGAAGGCCCGCTTCATCACCGGCCCCCAGCACACCGTGATCGAGTCGGCGCACCCGAGTCCGCTCAGCGCCAAGAAGTTCTTCGGCACCCGCCCCTTCAGCGCCGTGAACAAGGCCCTGGTGGACGCGGGCCAAACCGAGATCGACTGGACCCTCGCCTAGCCCACGCACCCCCGAAGCGGCCCTCAGCCGTCACGCGGGGCGTAGCCGACCGGTGGGGCCGACGCCGGAGGCGGCGCCCCACCGGGAAGACCGCACAAGATCGGGCACCAGGCGAGCCGCCGGGCGAGCACTGCGCCGAGATCGCGGCGAACACAGCCGCGCCGCCAGAGGCACGGTCACGTCCCGAGCCGTCAGGCGGGGGCAGGACGCCGGGGCGTTGACGAACCCTGCCTAGGGCGTGCCCCAAGGCCTCAGCGGCGGCACGAGCACCTGCTCCGACCGGAAGCCGGTCACGGGCCCCCAGCCGGTGTCCGGCGTGGACGCTGGGTGAGGGAGTGCCCGGGTTCGCCCGCGTGGGGGAGGTTGAGCAGGAGGGTTCCCCCGAAGGCGGGAGGTGTGGGCGCGGGGCGGCGGACGAGCATGGCGGGCATGACCGGTTCAGTTCATCTGCTGCACGGACGCGGCGCCGCCCGGCGTCCGGGGGTGGGGCCCGGACGCGTCCGCCTGGCGGTCTGTGCCGCGACCGTGGCCGCCTGCGTCCCCTACCTCACCATCAAGATCGCCTGGCTGTCCGGCAGCACGGTCGGCTGGAACGACGTCGACGCGGCGAAGGACTCCGCGCTCTACGTCGGCAACGCGGTCACCATGAGCATGGACGCGGTCGCGGTGCTCGTGGCGCTGGCGTTCACGTTCCGGTGGGGCCAGCGGATTCCGGCGGGGCTCGTGCTGGCGCCGATCTGGATCGCCGCCGGGCTTCTCGCGCCGATCGTCGTGGCGGTCCCGCTGGGGTCGGCGTTGCAGGCGCTCACCTCGGACGAGTCCCTGACCGGGACCGGCAACGGCTTCCAGGGCTGGGTCTACGCCGTCGTCTACTCGGGGTTCACCGTGCAGGGCCTCGGGCTGCTGACGGCGTTCGTCCTCTATGCGCGGACACGGTGGCCTGAGGTCTTCACCGTCCGGACCAGGGACGTTCCCCGGGGCGCGACCCACGCGCTCCAGAAGCTCCTCGCGTACGGGGCGTCGGGCCTGGCCGCCGCCGTCGCGCTCGTCCACCTCTTCTGGGCCTTCGGCGGGACGGCCGGGCTCACCGCCGACGAGATCCATGACCGGGCCGCCCTACGGCAGACCGTCAGCGGCGTGTCCGGGCTGCTGGCGGCCGCCGGGGCGGTCGCGCTGCTCCTGATCGTTCTGCGGGCCGGACGCCCTCACAGGTTCGTGTGGGCGCTCGCCGTCGCGTGGGTCGGGACGGGCGCGGCGTTCGCCAACTCCCTGTACAGGCTGCTGGTGATGGTCGGGCGGCCCGGGTTCCTCGAATCCGGGTTCACGGCGGCGGAGAGCATGACGGCGCTCGGCGGGGTGATCGCCGGGCTCGTCATGGGCCTCACCGGCGCCGTCCTGCTCGTCGAGCGGGACGGTCAGAGGGCTAGGCCGACCGCCAGCAGTACCCCGTAGGCGATCTGCAACCGGCCGGTCTCGCCCAGCACCGGGATCAGGGCGGGGCCGACCGCGCCGTTAAGCACCTTCTGCGTGGGCGGCACCGACAGCGGCGCCGCCAGCAGCGCGATCAGCACCCACGGGTGCGGCGCGGCCAGCCCCAGGACGATCATGAACGGCAGCGCCGTGCAGGCCGCGTACATGATCCGCGTCCAGCGGTCGCCGACGACGACGGCGAGGGTGCGCTTGCCCGAGACGCGGTCGGTGGGGATGTCGCGCAGGTTGTTGGCGACGAGCAGCCCGCACGCCAGCAGCCCGATCGGCACCGCCGCGACCCACGCCTCCCACGGCAGCCCCTCCACCTGGACGTAGGCCGTCCCGACGACGGCGACCAGGCCGAAGAACACGAACACCGAGATCTCGCCGAGCGCGCGGTAGCCGTAGGGGGTCTTGCCGCCGGTGTAGTACCAGGCCGCGAGGATCGCGAACGCGCCGATCAGCACCAGCCACCACGTCGTCACGGCGGCGAGGACGAGGCCCGCCACGCCCGCGACGGCGAACGCGCCGATCGCGGCGGCCAGCACCTGCTTGGGCGGGGCGACCTTGGAGCCGACGAGCCGCAGCGGGCCGACGCGCTTCTCGTCGGTGCCGCGGATCCCGTCGCAGTAGTCGTTGGAGTAGTTCACGCCGATCTGGAGGACGAGGGCGACGACGGCGGCCAGCAGGGCGCGCCACCAGACGGCGTGGTCCTCGCCGACCGCGACGCCGGTGCCGACGACGACGGGGACGAGTGACGTGGGCAGGGTGCGAGGCCGGGCGCCGGCGACCCACTGGGAGAGCGTTGCCAAAGTTATGCCGGGTTCTCGTGCGACGACAGGGGACTAGTCCTTCGATTGTCCATGATCATGGTCCCTGCTCGGACGCAGCCGCAGCGACATCGCGAGGCCGAGCGCCAGGATCGCGGCGGTGGTGAGCGCGCCGTGCCTGGTCGCGACCGCGAGGCTGGCGTCGGCTGCGTGCGCCTCGGCGGCCATCCCGGGGGTGTCGTGCAGGTCGCGCCCGTACGTCCCGGCGCTGTCGCGCAACTCGTGGGTGATGGCGGCCTGGCGCTCGGGCGGCAGCCCGGACCCGGCGAGCCGGTCGCTCATCGCGTGCCCGAGGCCGGTCGCGAACACCGTCCCGACCAGGGCGATGCCGAGCGCCGCGCCGACCTGGCGGGCCGTGGACTGGGTGCCGGACGCCTGCCCGGCCAGCGCGGGCGGCACGTCCGCCAGCGAGACGTTGGTGAGCTGCGCCGAGGTCAGGCCGAGGCCGAACCCGTAGAGCAGCATCCACGGCGCGAGCCCGAAGCCGGTCGTGGACGCCGACACGGTGAGGCCGAGCGCGGTGACCGCCGCGACCTCCAGCACCATGCCGATCTGCACGACCCGGTGCGCGCCGCGCTTGTTCGCGAACCGCCCCGCGTACCCGCCGGACAGGAACGCGCCGATCGCCAGCGGCAGGATCGCCACGCTGATCTGGAGCGGGGACGTCCCGTGCACGCCGAGCAGGAACAGCGGCAGGATGAACAGCAGCCCCAGCTCGCCCACGCTGATCAGCGACGAGGTCAGGTTGCCGTGCCGGAAGTTCGCGATCCGGAACAGCGCGAGGTCGAGCATGACCGCGCGTCCGGCGGCCGCCCGCGCCCGCTCGACGACGACCAGCACCGCGACCAGCACGACGCCGAGGCCGATGACGACCGGGACCGGCGACAGGCCCGTGTCCGGCCATTCGAACCCGCCGATCCGCATCGGACGTGTCGCCGTCCACCAGCCGTAGGTCTGGCCCTCGATCAGCCCGAACACCAGCGCGCCGAGCCCGAGCGCCGACAGCAGCCCGCCGAGCCAGTCGATCTCCCGCCGCGCGCTGCCGGACCGTTCCCCTGTGGGAGGACGACCCCCCACGCCACCCGGAACAGATGGTTCCGCACGAGTCTCGGGCATCAGAGCGAGAGCCCCGACGACGAGCAGGGCGCCGAGCGGGAGGTTGATCCCGAACGCCCAGCGCCAGCCGCCGCCGGTGGCGACCGCGCCGCCGACCAGCGGGCCGAGCGCGGCCATGCCGCTGATCAGCGATCCCCAGATGCCGAACGCGACCGCGCGGTCGCGGCCGGTGAACATCGCGTTCACCGTGGACAGCGTCGCGGGCAGGATCATGGACGCGCCGACCCCTTGCAGCGCCCGCGCCCCGATCAGGGTCCCGGCGCCGCCCGCGAGCGCCGCGCCCAGGCTCGCGGCGGCGAAGACCACGACGCCGAGGACGAACATCCGGCGGCGCCCGAACAGGTCGCCCGCCCGCCCGAACGGGATCAGCAGCGCGGCGAACACCAGCGAGTAGACCGAGGTCACCCACTCCGCGCCCGTGGTCGTGAGGTCGAGCCCGGTGACGATCCGGGGGAGCAGGACGCCGACGATCGTGGCGTCCACCACGATCAGCGAGACGCCGAGGCTGATCACGACCATGCCGAGCCAGCGGCGGCGGCCGGCGCGCGGCGGCTCCGCCGAGACATGCGGCGGCGGGCTCAGAGAGGTGGACTCGGGCACGACTTCAAAGATATGGCCGGACCCCCTGTGCCCTTCACCGACCCCTGCCGAACGTGTTCCCGGCCTACCGGTCGTCGCCGATGCCGGTGTGCAGGCGGATCTGCCGGACGGGCTCGCCCATGTCGAGCGTCCGGGCCGTCCCATCGGGCGCCCAGCCCGCCGAGCCGAGGAACTCCCGCGTCACCGTGTCGTCCTCGAACGCCCAGGTGGTCAGCGTGCGGAAGCCGTCCTCGCGGAGCAGGTCCACGGACGCGGCCAGGAGCCTGCTGCCGTGCCCGGCGCGGCCGTGCACGGGGTCGACCAGCAGCGCGACCAGCTCGGCGTCCGCCGCCGGGTCGAGGTCGCCGTCCTCGGCGGGGGCGTGCGCGGCGAACCCGACGACCAGGTCGTTCGCCACCGCGACCAGCAGCCGGTGCCGCGGGGACGGCGGAGCCACCGCCGCGTCCGTCCACCGCTCCCGCCAGGCCGCCAGCGCTTCGGGGCCGGTCACCCGGGCGAGGACGTCCGGCGGGAGCAGGTCCCGGTAGCCCTGCCGCCAGGCGCGGACCTGGATGTCGGCGACGGCGGCGGCGTCCGCGCGCCGGGCGGGCCGCACGCCCACATCGGCCATGGCGTCATGTGTCCTCTCGTCCGGGACCACCTGCTTCAGGATCACCCTGCTACGGGGTCAGCGCTCACCCTAGGGGGACGCTAGAGGTCGCGCTCGCATCGGAGGTGGGTGACGACGTGCCCGCGCAGCTCCGCCCGCTCCCGCGCCGTCTCCGCCAGGCCGGCGCGCGCGTAGAAGCGCCGGGCCCGCGTGTTGGTGTCGAGGACCCACAGGACGAGCCGCCCGTACCCGGCCGCGCGGCTCTCCTCCACCACCCGCTCCAGCAGGGCGCGGCCCACACCGGCCGACCAGAACTCCGGCGCGACGTACAGCGAGTAGACCTCGACGAGGGACGGGTCGACCGGGCCGCGCGGCTGCCGCTCCGGCCCGTAGGCCGCCATCCCCGCCGGGACGCCGTCGATCTCGGCGAGCAGCATCCGGCCGTGCGGGTTCGCCTCCGGCCACCGGCGCCGCCGCTCGACCTCGTCGGGGCCGGTGAGATCGTCGATGACCGCCTGGGGGAGCAGGCCCGCATAGCCCGCGCGCCACGAGGCGGCGCGCGCCGCCTCGACCGCCTCGGCGTCCTGCGCGCTCGCGAACCGGATCTCCAGCACGTGCCGAGGATAGGGCTCAGCGCGCGGGGGCCGCGCCGGTGGGCGGCCGGCGCCGGGCGCGGTAGGCGCGGGTCTTGGTGCGGTTCCCGCAGGTCCGCATCGAGCACCAGGCGCGGGAGCGGTTCTTGGAGGTGTCGAGGAACGCCCAGCGGCAGGTGCCCTCCTCGCAGACCTTGAGCCGGGTCCATGTCCCGGCGGCGGCCGCGTCCATGATCGCGGAGGCGACGCGGGCGAGACCGGCGGCGGCCGTCCCGGCGTCGCCGACCGGCACGAGCGCCGGGCGGGGCCCGCCGAGGACGACCCGCAGCGGGAGCCCGGCGAGGACGTCGTCGAGATCCCGGACCTCGACGTTCGACGGGCCCTTGTGGGCGTACATCGCGGCGCGCAGCCCCTCGCGCAGTGCGATCGCCGTGGCGAGGTCGGCGTCCCCGGCCGCCGTGCCGGACGGGACGAGCCCGCGCTCGGAC
The DNA here is from genome assembly GCF_022751215.1 of Actinomadura terrae. Taxonomy (GTDB): domain Bacteria; phylum Actinomycetota; class Actinomycetes; order Streptosporangiales; family Streptosporangiaceae; genus Spirillospora; species Spirillospora terrae. Next base: position 1,191,416 of record NZ_JAICDG010000001.1, read on the forward strand.
AGCCAGCGCACGAGGTCGGCGGGCGCGGCGAGCGCCTCGGTGCCGGAGTCGACGTCGAGCGTGTTGACGAAGTCCCGCAGCAGCAGCGCGGCGTCCTCACCGGGACCAGCGTCGGCCATCACCCCTCCTGCCTGTCACCGAGCACCCTACCCAACCCATAACACCGGTATTCGTGTTTTGGTGGTTGCAGGCTGGGCAACACCAGCGTTACGGTTTAGCCGGTGTCAACGAAGGGGGACCCGATGAACGCCCTGCCCTACCTGGCGGATCTGGCGACGCGGCACGCGTGGGCGCGGCGGCAGTACGCCCGCCTGCACGCCGACCTCGTCGAGGCGCGCCTCACCGCCCGGGCCGAGGCGCTGGAGCACGCCCGGCGCAGGACGCGGCGCCTCCACGACCTGGTCGGACGCCGCCGGAACCGCCGCACCGACCGTCCGGCGGGAGCGGACCGATGACGCCCGTGACCCCCAAGGTGGGCGCGGTCGCCATCGACTGCGCCGACCTGGACGCCATGGCCGCGTTCTGGGGCGCGCTGCTCGGCATGAAGACCACGCACCGCGACGTGGACTGGATCGACCTCGAACCGCTCGGGGACGGCGGGCCGAAGCTGGCGTTCCAGCTCGTCCCCGAGCACAAGACGACCAAGAACCGGGTGCACCTGGACCTCGACGTCCCCGACATCCGCGTCGCGGGCGAGCGCGCCGCCGCGCTGGGCGCGACCCCCGCGTCCGAGCCGATGGGCGACTCCGCGACGCCCTACCAGGTGTGGCGCGACCCCGAGGGCAACGAGTTCTGCTTCTGTACGGCCCGCTGAGGCTCCGCCCGCTAAGTCAGCGCGGCAGGACGGTCGCCAGCCGGCGGACCCCCTCGGCCAGCTCCGCCTCCGAGGCCGCCGTCCCGTAGCTGATCCGCAGATACGGGGCGGGGGCCTCGGCGGGGAAGAACGGGCGTCCGGCGCTGACCAGCACGCCCGCGCGGAGCGCCGCCTCGGCCAGCTCCACGTCGTCCACCCCGTCGGGGAGGCGCACCCACAGGTGGAAGCCGCCCGCCGGACGGCTCGGCCGCACCTCCGGCAGGTGGCGGGCGAACGCGGTGAGGACGGCGTCGCGCCGCGACCGCAGCGCGGTCCGGACCATGCGCAGGTGCCGGGGCCAGCCGGGGGAGCTGACCAGTTCGAGCAGGGTCTCCTGCAACGGCCGCGCGGGGAAGAACTCCTCGACGAGCTGCGTCGCGCGGATCCGCTCGGCGACCGGGCCGCGCGCGATCACGGCGGCGACCCGCAGGCTCGGCGCGGTGGCCTTGGTGAGCGAGGCGATGTGCACGACGCGGCCCTCGCCGTCCTGCGCGATCAGCGGCGGCGGGGGCGCGTCGATGCCGAGGTGCCGCGCGAAGTCGTCCTCGACCACGAACGCGCCCGCCGCCCGCGCCACCGCGAGCACCCGCTCGCGCCGCTCGGCCGACAGCACCGTGCCGGTCGGGTTGTGGAAGGCGGGCTGGCAGTACAGCGCCCGTGCGCCGCTCATCGCGAACGCCTCCGCGAGCAGGTCGGGGCGCACGCCGCCCGCGTCCACCGGGACGGGCACCGGGTGCAGCCCGCTCGCCCGCGCCACCGCGAGGACGCCCAGGTAGGTCGGCGACTCGACCAGCACCGGCGAGCCGGGAGGCAGCAGCGCCCGCAGCACGGTCGTCAGCGACTGCTGCCCGCCGCTGGTGATCACGACGTCGGACGGCGCGACTCCGCCGCCGACCGTCCGGGCGAACCAGGCGCGCAGCTCGGGCACGCCGCCGAGCGCGGGCATCTCCCAGGCGTCCGGCCGCCGGGCCGCCCGCGCCGCCGCCGTCGCGAGCGCGCGGACGGGCTGGAGCGTCGGGTGCAGGTACCCGCCGCTGAGCGCGGCCGCGCCCTCCGGCGCGGGCGTGAGCAGCCACGACACCCCGGACGCGTCGACCGCGCGGTCGCCGAGCGTCACCGCCTGCCAGCCCGGGTCGGACGGCTCGGCGGGCGCCGGGCGGTCGGCGGCGAACGTGCCGCTCCCCGGACGGGTGACGACCAGCCCCTCGGCCGCGAGCAGCCCCAGCGCCCGCGACACCGTGACCGGGCTGACCCGGTGCCGCTCGACCAGCGACCGGCTCGACGGCAGCCGCTCCCCGGGGCCCAGCCCGCGCACCTCCGCGCGCAGCCGATCGGCCAGGGAGATCACACTGCTATCGTGTTGCATGAAGAATCACGATAGCGCTACCGCCCCCCGGTCGGTAGCGGCGGGCGGGCTGTGGCTCGCCTCGATCGGCGTCCTCATCTACTCGTTCACCTTCCCCGGCACCGAGTTCGGGCTGGAGGGGCTCGACCCCTACGTGATCGGCGTCGGCCGGTCCGCCGCGGCGGCCGGGCTCGCGGCGGTCGCGCTACTGGCGGTGCGCGCCCCCCGCCCCCGGCGCGACCAGCTGCCCGGCCTCACGGTCGTCTGCGCCGGAGTGATCTTCGGGTTCCCGGTGCTGACCACGCTCGCGCTCGACCGGGGCGCCTCCTCCGCCCACTCGGCCGTCGTGATCGGGCTGCTGCCCGCCGCGACCGCCGTGCTCGCCGTGCTGCGCGCGGGGGAGCGGCCCTCGCGCGCCTTCTGGCTGGCGAGCGCGGCGGGCGCCGCCTGCGTCACCGGGTTCGCGCTCGTGCGCGGCGCGGGCCGCCTCACGGTCGGCGACCTGCTGCTGTTCGCCGCGCTGCTGGCGGCCGCCGCCGGATACGCCGAGGGCGCGCGGCTCACCCGCGCCATGCCCGGCTGGCGCGTGATCTCCTGGGCGCTGATCCTGGCCGCGCCGATCACCGTCCCGGTGACCGCCTGGCTGCTGGCCACCACCGACCCCCACTGGACCGGACGCGCCGTTCTCGGCTTCGGCTACGTGACCGCGTTCTCCGCCTACCTCGGCTTCTTCGCCTGGTACGAGGGCCTGGCGCGGGCCGGGATCGCCCGCGCCAGCCAGGTTCAGCTGGCCCAGCCCGTCCTGACCCTGGTGTGGTCGGCCCTCCTGCTGGACGAGTCGATCGACGCCGCCACCGCCCTCGCCGCCCTCGGCGTCCTCGTGTGCGTGGCGCTGACCCAGCGGACCCGCGTCCGCCGGGACGCGCCGGCCGGGCCGGCTGTCCGGGTCCGGTCAGTCCCGGACGATCTGGATCAGCAGCGTGACGACGCCGACGCCCACGCCGATCGGGACGGCGAACCTGGGCGCGGCGGCGCACAGGGCGGCGGCACCGACCGCGGCGAGGATGATCACCAGGGCGCGCGTGCTGAGCAGGGGTTTGGGTTCGGTCCGGTTCGGTCGTCCTCGCATGACGCTCGACCTCCATCCCGGTAAACGGGGTTCGGACCGGGCGGCTCCCGCGGCACAACGGTGGACCAGCGGCGGAACCCGGACCCGGCCGGGCCCGGTTCCGATGAACCGCCTGGTCACCACATTGTTCCGCCGGTGTCAACGAATCGCGCGCGCGACGCGCGATCCCGACCGAAACATGATCGTCCCGTGGCCGTGGCATGCCGTCCGCGCCCGAACCGTCCGAACCGTCCGGCTGATCCGCGATCATTGCTGGATGCGGCGAATGGGGCGAACGTCTCGGCGCCGGCTTCCGCTGCGCCTCCTGCGCTGGACGGGCTGGGCGGCGGCCTACGTGCTGGGCCTGGCCGCGATCACCCTCAGCGGCGCCTGGGTGTGGTGGCAGCAGGAGCCACACGCGCGCGGCACGGAGGTGAACGCGCTGTGGGCGCGGCACCAGTGGGTCGGGGAGGCGCACACCGACGCCGAGTACCGCGCGTTCGCGGACCTGCTCAGGCGCAACCGGATCACCGACGTGTACTTCCACGCGGGCCCCTTCGAGGCGGACGGGACGGTGCCCCCGGCCCGGTACCGCTACGCGAAGCAGCTTCTCGGCGCCGTGCGCGAGTACGCGCCCGGCGTCCGCGCGCAGGCGTACCTGGGCCAGATCCGGACGGTCGAGGGCCACGGGATCACCGACCTCGACGACCCGGCCGTCCGGAGCCGGGTGCTGGCCAGCGACGCGGCGATCCTCGACGCCGGGTTCGACGGCATCCACTACGACTTCGAGCCGATCTACCCCGACGACACCGCGTTCCTCGCGCTGATGGACGCGACGCGCGAGCTGACCCGGTCCCGGGGGCGGCTGCTGTCGGTCGCGCTGGAGCAGGCGGCGCTGTTCGACGCGCTCCAGCCCGTCTACAAGGCGCTGCTGCCGCGGCACGGGCCGATGCACTATCCGCCGCGTCCGACCCGGGAGTTCCTCCTCAAGATCGCCGACCGGGCGGACCAGGTCGCGATCATGACCTACGACGTGTCGCTGCCGACCAGGGCGCTGGCCGGATGGCACTTCGCCCGGCACACCCGGTGGACGCTGGAGCTGATCGGCGACCGCACGACGGTGTTCATGGGCGTCCCGACGTACCGGCCGCTGGTCCCGTGGGCGGAGGACCTCACGGTGGCGCTGCGCGGAATCCGGCGCGGCATCGACGACCTGAAGCGGCCACCGAAAAGGCCCTACGGCGTGGGCGTCTACGCGGACTGGACGACCGACGACGCCGAATGGGCGCGGTATCGCGCGGAATGGCCCCCGGGGACGGCCACCGCCGGGGCGGTGCGCTGAACCACCCGCCGGGCACCCGATCGGTACGCCGCGGGCAACGCCACGGCGAGCAGGGTCATGTTATCCAACCGAGTCCGGGAAGTGGCCGGACCGACCCCGTAACGTCCCGTTTGCGTGCAACGATGTGGTGATGGAGCCGCCGCCACGCGTACCCCCGAGCGTGTGGCGGCGGATCCTCCAAAGCACGGCCGGGCGCCGGCCTCCGGGCCCGGTTTCGTCAGGGCCCGCCGCCCCGTTCCGGCGGCCGGGCGGCCGCCCGGGGCGGTAGAGCGGGATATTCCCTGACTAGGAGGGACCTGCGGGTCCACGCCGACCGGCCGGAACGGTACCGTTCGATGCATGGCACCCAGCACAACGACCGACGCGCCGTTCGGGCGGATGCTGACCGCGATGGTCACTCCGTTCCTGCCCGACGGCGGCGTCGACTACGACGGCGCCGCGCGCCTCGCGACCCATCTGGTCGACGAGCGGCGCCATGACGGTCTCGTCGTCAGCGGGACGACGGGCGAGTCGCCCACGACGAGCGACGAGGAGAAGGACGCTCTGCTGCGCGCGGTCATCGAGGCGGTCGGCGACCGCGCGGTGATCGTCGCCGGTGCCGGCACGAACCACACCGAGCACACCCTGAAACTCGCGCGGCAGGCCGAGGCCGCCGGCGCGCACGGCCTGCTGGTGGTCACGCCGTACTACAACAAGCCGCCGCAGGAGGGGCTCGTCCGCCACTTCACCGCGGTCGCCGACGCCACCGGACTCCCCGCGATGCTCTACGACATCCCCGGCCGCACCGGAGTGCCGATCCACAACGAGACGCTGCTGCGGCTCGCCGAGCACCCCCGGATCCTCGCCGTCAAGGACGCCAAGGGCGACCTGTTCGGCGCGTCCCGGGTGATGGCCGAGACCGACCTCGTCTGGTACTCCGGCGACGACGTGCTCAACCTGCCCTGGCTGTCGGTCGGCGCGGCGGGCTTCGTCAGCGTGGTCGGGCATGTCGTCGGCACCGAGCTCCATGAGATGATCGACGCATACCGCGCCGGTGAGCACGGTCGGGCGCTGGACATCCACCGCCGGCTGCTGCCCGTGGTCGCCGCGATCATGACACGCACGCAGGGCGCCATCGCCGTCAAGGCAGCGCTGAACCTGCTCGGCCTCCCGGGAGGCGGCCCGCTCCGCGCGCCGCTGGTGGAGGCCACGCCGGAGTTCGCGGCACGCCTGCGTGAGGACCTGACGATAGGGGGAGTAAAAGTGCCCGAGACAGTCCCGGAGGTCGCCCGGTGAGCCATCCTCACCCGGAGCTCTCCGACCCGCCCGAACCGCCCGCGGACGGCCTGCGCATCGTCGCGCTCGGCGGCCTCGGGGAGATCGGCCGCAACATGACCGTGTACGAGTACGGCGGACGCCTGCTCGTCGTCGACTGCGGTGTGCTCTTCCCAGAGACCGAGCAGCCCGGGATCGACCTCATCCTGCCCGATTTCGACTACATCAGGGACCGGCTCGACGACATCGAGGCCCTCGTGCTCACGCACGGCCACGAGGACCACATCGGCGCCGTCCCCTACCTGCTGCGCGAGCGGCCCGACATCCCGCTCGTCGGGTCGAGGCTGACGCTGGCGCTGCTGGAGGCCAAGCTCACCGAGCACCGCATCAAACCCGTCACGCGGGTGGTCGGCGAGGGTGACCGGAGCTCCTTCGGCCCGTTCGACTGCGAGTTCCTCGCCGTCAACCACTCGATCCCCGACGCGCTCGCCCTCGCGGTCCGCACCGGCGCCGGGCTCGTGCTGCACACCGGCGACTTCAAGATGGACCAGCTCCCGCTGGACGGCCGGCTCACCGACCTGCCCGGGTTCGCCCGGCTCGGCGGCGAGGGCATCGACCTCCTCCTGTCGGACTCCACCAACGCCGAGGTGTCCGGCTTCGTGCCGAGCGAGCGCAACATCGGCCCGGTCGTCGACGAGGTGTTCCGCACCGCGCAGGAGCGGCTGATCGTCGCCTGCTTCGCCTCGCACATCCACCGCGTCCAGCAGGTGCTGGACGCCGCCGTGGCCAACGGCCGCAAGGTGTGCTTCATCGGCCGCTCGATGGTCCGCAACATGGGCGTCGCGCGCGAGCTCGGCTACCTGAGCGTGCCCGAGGGCATCATGGTCGAGCCGAAGGAGCTGGAGGACGTCCCCGCCGACCGCCTCGTCCTCGTGTGCACCGGCTCGCAGGGCGAGCCGATGTCGGCGCTGTCGCGGATGGCCAACCGCGACCACCAGCAGATCCGCATCACCGACCGCGACACGGTCATGCTGGCGTCCTCGCTGATCCCGGGCAACGAGAACGCGGTCAACCGGGTCATCAACGGCCTGACCCGGTGGGGCGCGCGGGTCGTGCACAAGGGCAACGCGCTGGTGCACGTGTCCGGGCACGCGTCGGCGGGCGAGCTGCTGTACGTGCTCAACATGACCAAGCCGGGCAACTTCATGCCGATCCACGGCGAGTGGCGGCACCTGCGGGCGCACGCCAAGCTCGCCGCGCTGACCGGCGTCCCCGACGAGAACATCGTCATCGCCGAGGACGGCGTCGTCGTCGACCTCGTCGAGGGGAAGGCGAGCATCGTCGGCGCCGTCCCCGCCGGGTACGTCTACGTCGACGGCCTCTCGGTCGGCGAGGTCACCGAGACCTCGCTGAAGGACCGGCGCATCCTCGGCGAGGAGGGCTTCGTCTCGATCGTCATCGGCATCGACTCGACCTCCGGCAAGGTCGTCGCGGGCCCGGAGATCCACGCCCGCGGCGCCGGCATCGTCAACGAGGACTTCGACGAGGTCCTGGAGCGCATCGACCAGGTGCTGCGGGACCTGGCGGGCGACGGCGTCAACGACCTGCACCAGATCAGCCAGATCGTCCGGCGCACGGTCGGCAAGTGGGTGAGCGACACCTACCGCCGCCGTCCCATGATCATCCCTGTGGTGGTCGAGGTCTAGGACCGTTCCGGGCGGCGACCCGGCGGAACGGTCCCAAGAGGCCGCACATATCGGAACGTTCCGATATGTGCGGCCTCGCGCGTTCGAGGCGGCGCCGGTGGGACACCCCCTGTCACGGGTGGTGCAACACGCCGTGCGCTTCATCCCGGGAACCGTGAGGCTCCTTGGTTACTCTCATCATCATGGCCACACGTGCGTCCGGAGCGAAGAGCACCTCGCGTGCCGGGGGCAGCGCTGCTCGTAAGCCCGCGAGCTCCACCCCCCGCAAACGCCCGTCCGGCGGCGGGTCCAAGGGCGGCGCCCGAGGCGGGGCGAAGGGCGGGGGGCGCGGCTCCGGCGGGCGGCGGCCTGCGGCTCCGCAGCCCCATCCGATCGTCCAGGTGATCTCAGGTTTCGCCCAGCTCGTGTTCAAGCTCTACCAGCTCGCGGCGGTCACGGTCGGGTCGCTGTTCCGCGCCTACGGCAACAGCGCCCGCGGCCTCGACCCCGAGCACCGCCGCGACGGGCTCGGGCTCGCGCTGCTCGGCTCGTCGATCGTGCTGGCCTCGGTCACCTGGTTCCGGCCCGACGGCGTCGTCACGATCGCGCTGGAGAAGGTCGTGCGCGGCGGGCTCGGGCTGATGGCGGTCGTGCTGCCGGTCCTGCTCCTGCTGCTGGCCTGGCAGACGCTCCGGCACCCCGACCAGCACGAGGACACCGGCCGCGTCGTCATCGGCTGCACCGCGCTCGCCGTCGGCGTCCTCGGCGTGCTGCACATCGCGGCGGGCGTGCCGTCCCCCTCCAAGGACATGCCGGGCGTGCGCGGCGCGGGCGGCGTCATCGGCTGGGTGGTCTCGGCGCCGCTGGAGGCCGGGCTGAGCGGCTGGGTGGCCGTCCCGCTGCTGCTGCTCCTGTCCTTCTTCGGCCTGCTCGTCGTCACCGCGACGCCCATCAACAAGGTCCCCGAGCGGTTCGGCGACCTGTGGGCGGTCGCGACGCTCCAGGGCCGTCCCGGACGCGACGCCGAGGGCGAGGCGCCCGGCGAGGACGCCCCGAAGAAGCGCCGCCGCAAGAGCAAGAAGGACGACGACCCCGCCCCGGAGGACGGCGAGCTGGAGGTCGGCGAGCACTCCAAGCCCTACGACACGCCCCTGCTGGAGGACGCGCCGCGCAAGGCCGACCGCGCCGACCGCCCCGGCCGCGCGAACCGCTCCGAGCGCGACCTCGTCGACGACCTGTTCGAGCCCGACCCGTTCGGCGCCGACGGCCCGCCGCCCGCCCCGCCGTCCGACGACGAGCCGCTCCCGGACGAGCTCGCCGACCTGCCCGACGCGTCCGACGTGCCGGACTCCCATGCCGTGCCCGACCCGACGCCGGCGCCGCGCAGCTCCGAGCAGCTCCCGCTGTCCTCGTCCGGCGAGATCTACGTGCTGCCCGACCCGTCGGCGCTGCGGCCCGGCAGCGTCGCCAAGCCGCGCACCAAGGCCAACGACACCGTCGTGAACGCGCTGTCGGGCGTGCTCGACCAGTTCGACATCGACGCGCAGGTCACCGGGTTCACCCGGGGCCCGACGATCACCCGGTACGAGATCGAGCTGGGCCCGGCGGTCAAGGTCGAGAAGGTCACCGCGCTCACCAAGAACATCGCCTACGCGGTGAAGAGCGCCGACGTGCGCATCATCTCCCCGATCCCCGGCAAGTCGGCGATCGGCGTGGAGATCCCCAACGTCGACAAGGACATTGTCAGCCTCGGTGACGTGCTGCGCTCGCCCGCCGCGACCAACGAGCACCACCCGATGATCGTCGGCCTCGGCAAGGACGTCGAGGGCCGCACGGTCGTCGCCAACCTCGCCAAGATGCCGCACATCCTCATCGCGGGCGCCACCGGCGCGGGCAAGTCGACCTGCATCAACGGGCTCATCACCTCGATCCTGATGCGGGCCACGCCCGACGAGGTCCGGATGATCCTGGTCGACCCCAAGCGCGTCGAGCTGACGATGTACCAGGGCATCCCGCACCTGATCACCCCGATCATCACCAACCCGAAGAAGGCCGCCGAGGCGCTCGACTGGGTCGTCGGCGAGATGGACCGCCGCTACGACGACCTCGCCGCGTCCGGGTTCCGGCACATCGACGACTTCAACAAGGCGGTGAAGGCGGGCAAGCTCACCGCGCCGCCCGGCAGCGAGCGCGTCTACACGCCCTACCCGTACATGCTGGTCATCGTCGACGAGCTGGCCGACCTGATGATGGTCGCGCCGCGCGACGTCGAGGACTCCGTCGTCCGCATCACCCAGCTCGCCCGCGCCGCCGGCATCCACCTCGTGCTCGCGACGCAGCGCCCGTCGGTGGACGTCGTCACCGGGCTCATCAAGGCCAACGTCCCGTCCCGGCTGGCGTTCGCGACGTCCTCGCTGTCCGACAGCCGCGTCATCCTCGACCAGCCGGGCGCGGAGAAGCTCGTCGGGCAGGGCGACGCGCTGTTCCTGCCGATGGGCGCGAGCAAGCCCATGCGCATCCAGAACGCCTACGTGGCCGAGAAGGAGATCCACGGGATCGTCGACCACTGCAAGGGGCAGATGGAGGCGAAGTACCGGGAGGACGTCGCCGAGTCCAGCGCGCCGAAGAAGGAGATCGACGAGGAGATCGGCGACGACATGGACCTGCTCGTCCAGGCGATCGAGCTGGTCGTGTCCACCCAGTTCGGCTCCACGTCGATGCTCCAGCGCAAGCTGCGCGTCGGCTTCGCCAAGGCCGGGCGGCTCATGGACCTGATGGAGAGCCGCGACATCGTCGGGCCGAGCGAGGGCTCCAAGGCGCGCGACGTCCTCGCCAAGCCCGACGACCTTCCCGGCGTCCTGGCGGAACTGCGCGGCGGCTGACCGGAACCGCGCGGCGGCTGAGCGGAACTGCGCGGCGACTGACCTGCGGTAGACCGACCATCGACCGACCGCATCCGCTGTTCGGCGGAACGTTTCCGGAAGGCCGCGTCGCGGAGTGCGGACGGTTCCCTCTCGTGGGAAGGGTGGCGGGCGGGGCGATGGCGGAATGATGCGAAATCTTGCCCAGTTTCGAACGTGTTGGCTGTCGCTCAGCGGGCATTGCGGTTCCTAGACTGATGTCACCGGATCGTGTGGTAGGCCATGGGGCGCTCAAAGGAGGCTCGGCGTGAGCATCGGTGAGACCTTGGCGACGGAGCGTCAGCAGGCCGGTCTCTCGGTGACCCAGGTCAGTCTCCAGACGCGGATACGCGAGACCGTCATCCGCGGCATGGAATCGGACGACTTCTCCACCTGCGGCGGCAACTTCTACGCCCGCGGCCACATCCGCAGCGTCTCCCGCGTGATCGGCATCGATCCGGAACCGCTCGTCGCCGAGTTCGACGCGACGCACGGCGGCGCCCCGCAGCCCGTGTCCGCCGTGTCGGCGTTCGAGCCCGAGCAGCCGGTCGCGTTCCGCGAGCGCCGCTCCCCGAACTGGAGCGCCGCGATGGCGCTCGCGCTGGCGCTCGTGGTGATCTACGGGATCGTCCAGGTCGTCGGGAACGGCGGCGGGAGCGAGCGGCGCACCGCCCAGCAGGTCGCGGGCACCCCCGCCGCGCCGGCCGCGCCCCGGCCGAGCACGGCGCCGCCCAAGCGCAGCGACCCGGTCGTGGCGGCGCCGCGCAAGCACGTCGAGCTGGCCGTCCAGGTCAGGCGCACCACGTGGGTCAGCGTGCGCGGCGACAAGGGCGCGCCGCTGTTCAGCGGCATGCTCCGCAAGGGCGACCACAAGCGCTGGACGGCCAAGAAGAAGATCAGTGTGGTGATCGGCGTCGGCGGCGGTATCCGGATGACCGTCAACGGCAAGGACATCGGCTCCCCCGGCAAGGGCAGGGGCGTGCAGCAGCTCAGCTTCGGGCGCGACGACCCGAAGGCGGCCTGACGGGCCGCCGCTCGTCCCGCCGGTCCGGCCGCTGGTCGGCCTGCTGTCGGTTCGGGCCTCCGCGCCCATTACCTTAGGGGCATGTCCACACGGCGTAAGGTCTCACTCATCACGCTCGGCTGCGCCCGCAACGAGGTCGACTCCGAGGAGCTGGCGGCACGGATCGAGGACGCGGGCTGGGACCTCGCCGAGGGCAGCGGCGACGCCGACGTGGTCGTGGTCAACACCTGCGGCTTCATCGAGGCGGCGAAGAAGGACTCCATCGACACGCTGCTCGCCGCGCACGACTCGGGCGCGAAGGTCGTCGCGGCGGGCTGCATGGCCGAGCGGTACGGCAAGGAGCTGGCCGAGGCGCTGCCCGAGGCGCACGCGGTGATCGGCTTCGACGACTACACCTCGATCGGCGAGCGGCTGGAGGACGTCGTCGCCGGGCGCGCCCACCAGGCCCACACCCCGCGCGACCGCCGCACGCTGCTGCCGATCAGCCCGGTCGAGCGCACCGCGTCCAGCACGGACGTGGCGATCCCGGGCCACGGCGGGGCCCACGCCGACGACGCGCTGCCCGACGGCGTCGCCCCCGCGTCCGGCCCCCGGGTGCTGCGGCGGCGGCTCGGCGGCGGACCGGTGGCGCCGCTGAAGCTGGCGTCCGGCTGCGACCGGCGCTGCACTTTCTGCGCGATCCCCGCCTTCCGCGGCGCCTACGTGTCGCGGCCCCCGGCGGAGGTGCTGGAGGAGGCGCGCTGGCTGGCCGCGCACGGCGCCCGGGAGCTCGTGCTCGTCAGCGAGAACTCCACGTCGTACGGGAAGGACCTCGGCGACCTGCGGGCGCTGGAGCGCCTCCTGCCGGACCTCGCCGCCGTTGACGGCGTCGACCGCGTCCGCGTCAGCTACCTCCAGCCCGCCGAGACCCGCCCCGGGCTCATCGAGGCGATCTGCGGCACGCCCGGCGTCGCGCCCTACTTCGACCTGTCGTTCCAGCACGCGAGCGGCCCGGTGCTGCGCTCGATGCGGCGCTTCGGCGACCGCGAGCGGTTCCTCGACCTGCTCGCCCAGATCCGCGCGCAGGCGCCCGAGGCGGGCGTGCGGTCCAACTTCATCGTGGGGTTCCCCGGCGAGACCGAGGACGACGTCGAGGAGCTGGCGGCGTTCCTGACCGCCGCGCGGCTGGACGCGGTCGGCGTCTTCGGCTACTCCGACGAGGACGGCACCGAGGCCGCGAACCTGCCCGGCAAGATCGACCCGGACGAGGTCGCCCGCCGGGTCGAGGAGCTGACCGCGCTCGCCGAGGAGCTGACCGCGCAGCGCGCCGAGGACCGCGTCGGCACGCTCGTCGAGGTGCTGCTGGAGGAGGACGCGGGCGACGGCGCGTTCGAGGGGCGCGCCGCGCACCAGGCGCCCGAGGTGGACGGGACGGTCCTCGTCCGCGGCGAGGGCCTCTCGGTGGGCGCGATCGTCCCGGCCCGCGTGACGGGCAGCGACGGCGTCGACCTGGTCGCCGACGCGCTGGCCGGCGCTGTGGCCGGCGCTGTGCACGGCGCCGGGGCGGACGTGGCGCGGGGCGCGGCGGCGGACGTGTCGTGACCGCGGGCGCCCCCGGCCCGGTCGCGGGGTCCCCCGACCCGCCGCGCGCGAGCGTCTACAACATCGCCAACGCGCTGACCCTCGTCCGGATCGCGCTGGTCCCGCTGTTCGTCTGGGCGCTGTTCCTGGACGGCACCGGCTGGCGGCTCGCCTCGTTCGCGGTGTTCGCCGCCGCGTCCATCACCGACAAGATCGACGGCGACCTCGCCCGCGCCCGCGGCCTGGTCACCGACTTCGGCAAGATCGCCGACCCGATCGCCGACAAGGCGCTCACCGGCGCCGCGCTGGTCAGCCTGTCGGTGATGGGGGAGCTGTGGTGGTGGGTGACGGTCGCCATCATGGTCCGCGAGATCGGGGTCACGGTGCTGCGGTTCGTCGTGATCCGGCGCGGAGTGATCCCGGCGAGCAAGGGCGGCAAGCTGAAGACGACGCTCCAGGTCTTCGCGATCGGCTTCTACATCCTGCCGGGGCCGCTCGATCCGCTCCGCTGGGCGACGATGGGCGCGGCGCTCGTCGTCACGGTCGTCACCGGCGTGGACTACGTCGTCCAGGCGTGGCGGCTGCGGCGGAGCGGGGACGCCGCGTCCTGAAGCCGCGTCCTGAAGCGGTCAGGCGGCGGTGGCGGTGAGGGCGTCGCCGATCCTCAGCCTGCCCGGGACGCGGGGCACGCCGAGCCGTCCGAACATGATCTCGCGTCCGTCGCCGAAGCGCTCGACGCGGTAGCGGCCGAGGGCGCGGAGCGGGGCGGGCGCGCGGCGGGCCGTCTCCTGGTCGATGTTGACGATGACGCAGCGGCCGCACGGCCTGACGAGGTCGAGTGCCACGGCGCCCGGCGCGGAGCCGCGCAGGGAGGTGACGGCGTCCTCGCCGTACGGACCGAGGCCCTCCAGGACGATGTTGGGCCGGAACCGCTCCATCGGGAGCGCGGCGTCCACCCGGCGGTTCAGGTCGTCGAGCGACTCGCGGGACAGCACCGACACGGGGTAGCCGTCGGCGAACGTCAGGGTCCCGTCGCCCGGGAGGGTCCGCCGTGTCCCGGTGAAGCGGACGAGGCGGCAGTCCAGCCCGAGCGCCGCGCCGAACCACCTGGCGGGTTCGTCGCCCTGGTCGACGCCCTGGCAGGGGCGACCGTGCACGGTCACGTCGCGGGCCGGGCCGTCCACCGCCTCCCAGACCAGCGGCGCGTCCGCGAGCGGCGACTCGACGGTCAACTTCGCGCCGTCGAAGCCGGGGCGCAGCAGCGCCAGCTCGGGCACCTCCCGCTGCGACAGGTGCCGCCCGTCCGGCCGGACGAGCATGAACGCGCGGTCGTGCCGCAGCCCCATGGGGGTCAGCTCGGCCTCGGCGAGCGCGACCCCGCCCGCGCTCTTGATCGGGAACACGGTCAGCCCGGCGACAACGGCGATCATGGCTCGGACGGTACGGCGCCGCGCGGCGGCGGGCCAGCGATCCGGGGGGTATCTGACACGGATTCGTCAGGTAGGGCGTCCTGCGGCATCCTGGCGCCGGGAGGAACGACGATGACCGCACAGGACCTCACCCGGGGCTTCACCTACGCCGAGGTCGGCGCGACCTGGAACGCGGACCAGCCGGACGGCTACCGCCACATGCGCGTGCGCACGCTCGTCGGCGTGGGCCCGGCGGTGATGCGCGACGCGACCGACGCGCTGATGGAGTTCTGGATGCACTGGGCACTGCCCGCGCGGGTGACGGCGTCGGCGCGGCGAGTGGCACCGGGTGTGACCGTCGAGGTGGGGCTCGGAGTCGGCCCGCTGCGGCTGAGGGCGCCGTGCCGCGTCGTGTGGACGCGGGAGGAGGAGCGCCGGGCCGGATGGGCGTACGGGACGCTCCCGGGCCATCCGGTGGCGGGGGAGGAGTCGTTCGTCGTGCACCAGGACGACTCGGGCGAGGTGTGGCTGACGGTCACCGCGTTCAGCCGCCCGGCGGGACGGACGGCGCGGCTGGCGGGGCCGTTCATGCCGGTGTTCCAGCGCGCCTACGCGCGGCGCTGCGGCGCGGTCCTGCGCAGGCTGGCCAAGGCCTGACCGCCCACCGGGCAGCACGGGAGGTGGGCTGCGAGGCCGCGCCCACCCCGGTCGTGGCCCCGCAGCCCGGTCTTCGGGCCCCAGGCAATTATCCCCGTAAAAGGGAATGCTTTGTGCACCGTCAAATGAGTTCTGACTCACAACGTGACGATCAGAGCCCGACAAGTCGGACACCACGCCCATGATCTTGCCGGGCGGATGCCGCCGAAGCGTGCCTTGGGCCCGTTCCCGTCCGCGCGCCGTGAGTGATGTGACTGTGATACAGCATGCAATGCGCGGCCCCCCGATTTCCAGCGCCACGAAAAGAGAAATGTGGGTGTGGCGGCTTGGGCACGTTCCGATTTTCCGCAGAGCGGAATGGGGCGTCCTGATCCGGCCGCGCCTCCGCCCGCGTCAGCGGCCCGCCCGCGCCCGGCGGGCTGTCGGGGAACCGCTGTAGATTCGGGTGGCTGGAACGCGGTCGGGTGAGGATTGGGGGGCGTGATGCGGGTCGAACTGCTCACGGTCGGGGACGAGCTGCTCCTCGGCGACACGGTCAACGGGAACGCGGCGTGGCTCGGACGGCGGCTCGCCGACCACGGCGTCGAGGTGACGCGCAGCGTGGTCGTCGGCGACGAGCTGGACGTCATCGTGGAGGCCGTCACCTCCGCGCTCGGACGCGCCGACGCGGTCATCACCACCGGCGGCCTCGGCCCCACCTACGACGACGTCACCCGCGACGCGCTCGCCAAGGCGGCCGGGGTCGCGCTCGTCCGCGACCCGGCGCTGGAGCGGCGGCTGCACGAGCGCGCCGAGGCGTCGGGGCGCGTTCTCCAGCCGATGGCGTTCCGCATGGCTGAGGTACCCGAGGGCGCTGGCCTGCTGGCCAACTCCGCCGGGACGGCGCCGGGCCTGCGCGTCGAGCTGCCGGGCGGGGTCGCCTACGCCCTGCCGGGCGTCCCGTTCGAGATGCGCACCATCATGGACGAGGTCGTGCTGCCCGAGCTCGCCGCGACCGCCGGGCTGCCCGGCGCCGCGCGCCGCACCCTGCGCACCGCGCGGGTGTGGGAGTCGGTCATCGCGACGCGGCTCGCCGAGGTCGAAGCGATGGACGGCGTCAAGCTCGCCTACCTGCCCGACCCCGCCGAGGTGAAGATCCGCGTCACCGCCGCCGGGCCGGACGCGCCGGGGCGGCTCGCCGCCGCCGAGGCGCGCGTCCGCGAGCTGCTCGGCGACGTCGTGTACGGGGTGGAGGACGAGACGCTCGCCCGCGTCGTGCACCGGCTGCTCGTCGAGCGGTCGGCGACGATCGCGGCGGCGGAGTCGCTGACCGGCGGCCTCATCAGCGCCGAGCTGACCGCGGCGCCCGGCTCGTCCGAGACCTACGCGGGCGGGATGGTCACCTACGCGACCGAGACGAAGGCGCGGCTGCTCGGCGTCCCGGAGGATCTGCTGGCCGAGCACGGCGCCGTCCACCCCGACGTCGCCGCCGCGATGGCGACGGGCGTCCGCGACCGGCTCGGCACGACCTACGGACTCTCCGTGACCGGCGTGGCGGGTCCCGAGCCGCAGGACGGCCGTCCGGTGGGAACGGTCTACATCGGTTTGGCCGGTCCTGAGGGAACGCACACTGTGGTCAGACCGAAACTCCCGGTGCCGGGCACCGGCCCCGAGATCCGCGCGGTGATCCAGAGAATGACCGTCGTCCATGCGCTTGAGCTGCTCAGACGCACTCTGCTCGGACTTGACGCGGGCGAGTGGAGCGAGGAGTCTCGACGAGATCGGGAAGAGTGGGGCTGATTACAGCGTTACGTTGCGAGCGAACACGAAATCAACGGTCTGCCACGGTCACCGTCAGGGCGGGTACGGTGGAACCGGCAGATGGTCCGAACTGAGGGAGGGAGCGAGACGATGGTCCTGCTTCGCCAGCTGCTCGGTGACGTACTGCGGCAGCTGCGGCTGCGCCAGGGACGCACCCTCCGTGAGGTGTCCGCGGCGGCGCGGGTTTCCCTCGGCTACCTCTCCGAGGTGGAGCGGGGGCAGAAGGAAGCCTCTTCGGAGTTGCTTTCTTCTATCTGCAAGGCCCTAGGTGTGCCGCTGTCGCACGTGCTCAGGGAAGTGGCGGATCAACTGGCCCTCGCCGAGCTGCAGCACGAGCCCGTCATGGCGGGTGCGCCCGAACACGAGCGCATCACGACCGAGAGCATTCCGGAGACTCCGGAAGAGATCACAGGGGAACTCCGCGCCGACATGGTCGCGGCCTGACCCGTCCCCACGCGCGCCCACGCCCCATCGGGCGCGCCCATGCCCGGACGCGGTGCTCCTCCCCACGAGCCCCCGTCCGAGCCCGGACGGCCTGCCCGGCTCGACCACGCCGTTCAGTGCCGTCTCGTCCACGCCCGCAACGACCCACGCCGGAGCCGACCTCAGTCGAGGCGACGACCGGCCCGGGCGGGCGCTCCTGCACCAGAGCCCTCATGCACCAAACCGGCCCGTGGGTGTGCGCGGCCTCACGTATGAGCACGGCATATGAGGGGATCTAACTCCGTTGTAGCGGAGAACCGTAACGACGCGGAAGGAGCCCACCATGGCGGAGGTCAAGAGCCCGCTCGGCGAGGACGCCCGGAAGATCACCGGCAACGCGCTGCAGGGCGCCCTGGTCGACCTGATCGACCTCGCCCTCGTCGCCAAGCAGGCCCACTGGAACCTGACCGGCCGCAACTTCAAGGTCGTCCACGAGCACCTCGACGAGATCGTCGATCTTGCCCGGCAGGGCCAGGACGACGTCGCCGAGCGTGCGATCGCGATCGGCGTGAACCCCGACGGCCGTGCCCGCACGGTCGCCGACCGGACCGCGCTGCCGCAGCTGGAGGCCGGCTACCTCGCCGACGACAAGGTCGTCGCCGCGGTCACCGACACGCTGGGGCAGATCATCGCGCGGTTCCGCGACCGGGTCGCCGAGACCGACGAGCCGGACCCGATCACGCAGGACCTGCTCATCAGCATCACCACGCAGCTGGAGAAGCAGCACTGGATGTTCCAGGCGCAGACCTGACCCGTCGGCCGCCCCCATGGGAGGCCGGTGCGTCGACCCGCGAGAAGGCCCCAGTCCCGCACTGGGGTCTTCTCGCGTCCCATGTCCGGGACCGGTGGGCGGCCCGATAACCGCTGGCCGATCCCGTCCCGCACCCGCCAGGATGCCGATCATGAACCGGGAGCAGATCAGCGCCGCCGCCCATGCCCGCCATCCGATCGCGGGCCCGCTGGAGGAGGCGTCGGTCCGCCGTCTGCTCGACCACGCGGCGCCGGAGCGCGGACGCGTCCTCGACCTCGGCTGCAACACCGGCGCCTGGCTGCTGCGGGCCCTGGACGGGCGTCCCCGCCTCCGCGCCGACGGCGTCGACCTGGACGAGGGCGCCATCGCCACCGGACGGGCGCGGGCCGCCGAGGCCGGGCTCGGCGACCGTGTCGCGTTCCACGTGGGGGACGCCCGCGCGTTCACCTCGTCCGAGCCCTACGACCTGGTGCTGTCGGTCGGCGCCGCGCACGCGTTCGGCGGGCTGATGCCCACGCTGGCCGCCGCTCGCGGCCATCTGGCGCCCGGCGGCGCCGTCCTCGCAGGCGACGGGTTCTGGGAGCGCGAACCCGGGCGGGCCACGCTCGACGCGGGGTTCACCGCCGACGAGTACGCCGACCTTCCCGCCACCGCCGACCGGATCGCCGCCGCCGGCTGGACGATCGTCTACGCGCACGTCAGCACCCGGCACGAATGGGACGACTACGAGTGGTCCTGGACGGGCGCGCTCGCCCAGTGGGGCATCGACCACCCGGAGGACCGCGCCGACGCCCTCACCGCCGCCGACGAGCATCGCCGCGCCTGGCTCCACGGCTATCGCGGGACACTCGGGTTCGTCACCTTCGTCCTCCGCGAGACCCCCTGAGCGGCGCTCAGCGGGAGGTCAGGCGGCCGCGAGATGGCCGACCACCGTGTCGGCGAACTCCAGCGCGAGCGGGCTCAGCGCGTCGAAGCGCCGCGCGGCCCACCCGGCGGTGAGCGGCGGCAGCCCCGGCACGGGGACGAGGCGGACGTCGCCCTTCCCCTCGCCCCACCCCGGCAGCGCGGGCAGGATCGCGTGGCCGAGCCCGAGTTCGGCCAGCAGGAGCGCGGTGTCCCAGTCGGCGACGCTGGTGGTCGAGGCGAGCCGCACCCCGTGCCGTTCGAGATGCGTCTCCAGATGGACGCGGGACGTGGAGTGCGCGGGCAGCTCGATATGCCGGATTCCCGCGAGGTCCTCCAGGGCGATCGAGTCCCGCGCGGCCAGCGGATCGTCCACGTGGACGGCGAGGATCCAGGGCAGCTCGCGCGACGTGCGCTGCTCGACGCCCTCCAGCGGCGGGCCGATCGTGACCCAGGCCAGATCCGCCTTGTGCGACCGCACCGCCTCCAGGCAGCGGCGGCTCGACCCGGCGGTCTCGAACTGGAGCGCGGCCTCGGGATGGCGCGCCCGGAACGCGGCGACGCCCGCGGCCATGAAGTGCCGGACCGTGGTGGCGCCGGTCGCGATCCGGACGGTGCCGCCCACGCCGCGCCGCAGGTCGTCCAGGCGCCGGAGCGCCGCGTCCAGCCCGGCGATGCCGTCGGCGGCGGCGCGCAGCAGGACGCGGCCCGCGCCGGTCGGCTGGACGCCGCGCGGCAGCCGCTCCAGCAGCACGAGCCCGGTCTCCCGCTCCAGCCGCCGCACGTGCTGGCTCACGGCGGGCTGGCTGCACGCCAGGTCGCGCGCGACCGCGCTCAGGTTGCCCGCCTCGCACACCGCGACGAACACCCGCAGATCGTCCAGGGTCATGGACCAAAGCTATCCCTAAGAGATCAATAAGAAAACCCGAGAATTGACTTGGGTGAGCCGCTCGCGCACGATCGAGGTGCGGGCGCAGGATCCGGCGACCCGGCACAGGCGGCGACCCGTCCGGAAAGGGGGGAGTCCGGACGGGCGCCGACCTTTCATATTTACGGATCGTTCCGTTTCGTTTATGGTCGGACCATGAACCGAGGCCGCCCGCGTTCGGGGCACATCGACGAGGCCGTCGCCGCGGCGGTCCGCGAGCTGCTCGTCGAGCACGGTTACCAGGGCCTCAGCATCGACAGGGTCGCGGCGCGCGCCGGGGTCGGCAAGGCGGGCATCTACCGCCGCTGGCGCTCCAAGGCGGAGATGGTCTTCGCCGTCGTCGTGCACGGCGAGGAGCCCGTCCCGCCCGCCGACACCGGCACGCTGCGCGGCGACCTCGCCGCGCTCGTCGGGCACGTCGCCCGGCTGCTGTCCGCGCCGCACGCCCGCCTCGTCATGCCGGGCCTGGTCGCCGACCTCGCCGCCGACCCGGGGCTGTCCGAACGGTTCGCGGCCGGGTTCGTCGACCGCGAGCGGGCCGTCCTCGGCGAGATCCTCGACCGCGCCGCCGGGCGCGGCGAGATCACCTCGCCCACGGCCGACGACGTGGCCTTCGCGCACACGCTGGTGCTCGGGCCCGTCTTCGCCTACCTGTTCCTCGGCGGCGGAGCGATGCCGTCCGACCTCACCGACCGCCTGGCCGGGGCGCTGGTCGCCGCGCTGGGCGCCAAGGAGTGACACCTGTGAACATCGAACGAGCAGGGAAGACCGCGCTCGACGAGGTCATGCCCGCCCCCGACTTCCGGTCCCGCTACACCCGGCGCGTCGACGCCGACCCCGCGACGGTCTGGGACACGATGCTGACGCTCTCCGCCGAGGAGCTGCCCGTCTCGCGGAACCTCATGAGGCTGAGGTCGGCGGGCCGCACCCGGCTCAAGGGCCCGCTCCTGGAGTCGTTCCCGACCCCGACGCTGCTCGTCGACGAGGGCACCGAACTGGTCAAGGGCAAGATCGCGAAATTCTGGCGGGTCCAGCCCGAGCTGGCGCCCGTCGAGCCCGGCGACGCCGCGCAGTTCACCGCGTTCACGGCGCCCGGCTGGGCGAAGGTCGCGCTGTCGCTGCGCGTGGACCCCGACGGCGCGGGCTCCGTGCTGTCCTTCGAAACTCGCGTGCGCGGCACCGACGCGTTCGCGCGGCGCGCGTTCGCCCCGTACTGGACGCTGATCCGCGCGGGCGGCGCCGGATTCGTCCGCCTGGAGATCCTCGGCACGATAGCCCGCCGCGCCGAGCGGGCCGCGGGCCGCCGCGCGGCCTGACCTACCCGTCGGGCTTACTCACCCGTTCGAAGGGGCGGGCTGGCAGCGCGGGCACCAGTACGTCGCCCGGTCGCCGACGTCGGATTTCTGGACGGCGCGCTGGACGGGCGTGCGGCACTCGTGGCAGGGGCGGCCCGCCCGCCGGTACACCCAGTACTCCCAGCCGCGCCGCCGGTTGCCGGTCGTCATGCGGCCGGGCTGCTCCTTGTTCGCGTCCAGCAGATGGTGCGCGAGGTCGACCACCGCGGGCAGGTCGGGGACGGCGGCGACCGGCGTCCAGGGGTTGACGCCGCAGAGGAACAGCGTCTCGGCCTTGTAGATGTTGCCGATCCCCGCGAGGACGGACTGGTCGAGCAGCGCCTCGCCGATCGCCCGGTCGGGCCGCTCGCCGAGCCGCCGCACCGCCTCCGCCGCGGCCTCGGCGCCCCAGTCGGGCCCGAGCAGGTCGGGGCCGAGATGCCCGAGCACCCTGTCCTCCGCGGCGGTGCGCAGCAGCTCCACCAGGCCGAGGGAGTAGCCGAGCGCCTGCCACTCGGCGTTCGCGAGGACGAGCCGGATCCGGTGGTCGCGGGGGCGGGGCCCCGGCCGGCGGATCCGCCAGCGGCCCTCCATCAGCAGGTGCGTGTGGACGGTCAGCCCGCCCTCGACACGGATCAGGATGTGCTTGCCGCGCGAGCGGGCCTCGTGGACCTCGCGCCCGCGCAGGTCGGCGGTGGCGAACCGGGGGACGCGGAAGTCCGAGAGCGTAAGAGGCCGCCCGGCGAGCGCCTCGTGCAGGCGCCGGGCGGCCAGCCAGACGACGTCGCCTTCCGGCATGGGACCTCGGTGGTCGTCAGAGGGTCATGGGTCGTCGGGGGGTCACGGGGTGGACTTCGGGTGTCGCGGGGTCAGATGAAGGACGGGCTCTCCCAGGCCGAGGGGTCCTCGGTGAGCTTGCGGACGGGTGGAGGCAGCTCGCCCGCGGCGATGTGCCCGAGCGAGACCGATTCGAGGATGGAGCGCTCGCTGGCGCGCAGGGCGATCCACACGTCCTGGAGCGAGCGCGCGGGCCCTTCGTAGCCGACGTGTTCGGGACGCTCGCCCCGCACGCCGAGCAGTGGCCCGTCGATCGCGCGGATGATGTCGGCGAGCGAGATCTGTTCGGCCGGCTTCGCCAGCCAGTAGCCGCCCTCAGGGCCGCGCTGGCTCCGGACGAGGCCGGACCGGCGCAGCTGGCCGAGGATGTTCTCAAGGAATTTGGGCGGAATCTGCTGGGCCTCCGCGAGTTGGACGGCGGTCACCGGATGGCTTCCGGCGATCGCCAACTCGGCGGCTGCACGCAGCGCGTAGTCGACCCGGGCGGACAATCGCATGCTCTTAGTATCCCTTGCCGATCGGACTGGTTCGTCTTACCCCACCCGCCGTCACCTCGGGAGAGGGCCATGACGCGCCCACCGGAACCGGGCTCTCGTCCGGCGGGCACGCCACGGCGGTCACGCGACGCTCGCGCGACCCGCGCGGCCGCCGCGGGTTCGCATGCGCGGCTGCCGCGCGGCTCACACGTCCGTCATACCATCGTCACGCGGTGTCACGGGATCGTCACGCCGCGGTCGTCAGGCCCAGCAGTTCGGCGGCCGCCTGGGCGTTGGCCGCGGCGGCGCCGTAGGTGGCGAGGTACACCGCGGATCCGGGCCGCCACACGGGCAGGCCCATCTCCACGACGACCGTGTCCGGACGCGCCGTCAGGAGCGCGTTCGTGAGCGCGCGCTGGCCCGCGTGCCGGTGCGCGTCGCGCAGCACGACGACCAGTCCGCGGCCCGTGGCACGTTCCAGGACACGGTCTGCCTCCCCTTCCGCCCCGTCGGCCTGAACGGCGTCGGGCGCCCACGGATTGAGCCCCCACGGGGTCGGGCCGACCGCGATGTTCCCGGTCGCCTCCAGCTCGACCACGAGCGGCGCGGCGCTCCAGCCCGGCAGCGAGCCCGACACGCGGATGGCGCGGCGGGCGGCCTCCAGGCCGGCGGCGCGGTCGACCACGGCGGGGCTGTGCCCGGCCAGCCACTGCTTCAGCCGGCCCGTGCGGCCCGCCGAGGCCGCGAGCCGCTCCTCGGTCAGCCGGCCCTCCCGCACCGCCGCGACGATCGCCTCAAGCGTGGCGGTGAGGGTCTCGGCGTGCTCGTTCGGGCCGAGGCACAGCAGGTCGGCGCCCGCGATCAGCGCCCGGACCGACGCCTCGGGGATGCCGATCTCACCGCTCGCGCCCTCCATGTCGAGCGCGTCGGTGACGATCACCCCCTGGTAGCCGAGCCGCTCGCGCAGCAGGCCGGTGATCGCGGCGCCGGACAGGGTCGCCGGCACGCCGCGGGTGATGGCGGGCAGGTTGAGGTGCCCGGTCATCACCGCGCGGGTGCCGGCCTCGATCGCCGCGCGGAACGGGACCAGCTCGCGGCGGTCCAGCAGCTCCAGGTCGGCGTCGACGAGCGGGACGGACAGGTGGCTGTCCTCCACGGTGGCGCCGTGGCCGGGGAAGTGCTTCGCGCACGCCGCCACGCCCGCCTCCTGCGTGCCCGTCACGGCCGCGGCGGCGTGCCGGGCGACGAGCTCGGGGTCGGGCCCGAACGAGCGGGTGCCGATCACGGGGTTGTCGTCGGCGGTGTTGACGTCCACCGAGGGCGCGAAGTTGAGGTTGACCCCCACCTCGGCCAGCTCGGCGCCGAGCGAGCGGTAGACGCGCCGGGTCAGCTCCGGGTCGTCCACCGCGCCGAGGGCGGCGTTGCCCGGGTACGGGCTGCCGGTGGCGTGCCCGCCGAGCCGGGTGACGTCCCCGCCCTCCTCGTCGATGGTCACGAACGGGTCGCCGGCCTTGCGCATCTGCATGGTCAGGGCGGCGAGGGACTCCGGGCTCGGGACGTTGCCGGTCAGCGCGAACAGCGTCACGCCGCCGAGGCCGGCCTCCAGCTCGTCCAGCACCCAGCGGGGCGCGGTCGGGCCG
This sequence comes from Actinomadura terrae, assembly GCF_022751215.1. Lineage (GTDB taxonomy): Bacteria > Actinomycetota > Actinomycetes > Streptosporangiales > Streptosporangiaceae > Spirillospora > Spirillospora terrae. The sequence goes on from NZ_JAICDG010000001.1 coordinate 1,215,705, forward strand.
GGGAAGGAGGGGAGCAGCGTGCCCCGGGCGAGCCGGGCGAGGTCGTCGGTGTTCATCCCTTCACCGCCCCTGCGGTGAGGCCGGAGACCATGCGGCGCTGGACGACGAGGAAGAACGCGATAACGGGAATGGTGAGCAGCGTGGACGCTGCCATGATGGGCCCCCAGGCGTTGCCGCTGCGGCCGAAGAAGAACTGCAGCATGATCGGCAGGGTGTACTTGTCCTGGTCTTCCAGGAAGGTGTAGGCGAAGATGAACTCGTTCCAGGCCGTGATGAAGGAGAAGATGCTGGTCGCGACCAGTCCGGGCGCGACGAGCGGGAGCATGACCTTGAAGAACGTCCGGACCGGGCCGGCACCGTCGATCGCGGCCGCCTCCTCCAGTTCGCGCGGCACCGCGGCGACGAAGCCGCGCAGCATCCAGATCGCGAACGGGACGGCGAACCCGATGTAGACGACCGCGAGGCCCGGCAGCGTGTTGAGCATGTCGGCCTTCTTGAGGTCCAGGAACAGCGGGATGACCAGGGCCTCCAGCGGAACCATCTGGACCACCAGCAGCATGACGAGGAACGTCGTCCGGAACCGGAAGCGGAACCGGGCGACGGCGGTCGCGGCCAGCAGGGCGAACAGGCTCGACACCACGACGGTGACGAGGGCGAGCACGGCGCTGTTGCGGAAGTACTCCCAGAAGGAGACCTCCGCGATGCCGCCGTTCAGCACGAGGTCGAAGTGGTCCAGCGTCGGGTGCGACGGGAACGGCTTCGGCGTCGTGCTGAAGATCTCGGTGTTGGGCTTGAACGCGGTGGAGACCATCCAGAAGACGGGGAACACCGCGAAAACGAAGACGAGCAGGCCGGTCCCGTTCAGGGCGGCCCGCCGGAGCAGGGAGCGCTTCATCTGGTCTCCCCCTGCCGCACCATGACCCGGACGTACAGGGCCGTGACGACGAGCAGGATCATCGTCAGCACGAGCGCGATTGCCGAGCCCATGCCGAGCTTCGGATTGAGCGAGCCGAACGCCTCGCTGTAGGCGTACAGCGACAGGTTGAACGCGTCGCGGTTCGCCATCCCGGACATCACGAACAACTGGGTGAACACCTTGAAGTCCCAGATGATCGACATGACCAGCAGCACGAGGAAGATCGGCTTGAGCATCGGGTAGGTGATGCTCCAGAACGTCCGCCAGGGGCCCGACCCGTCCACCCGCGCGGCCTCGTACAGCTCGCTCGGCACGCTCTTCAGGCCGGCGAGGACGGAGACGGCGACGAACGGGCACGCCTGCCACACCACGCACACGGTCAGCACCGTGTAGGTCGACAGGGGCTTGGCGAACCAGTTGTAGTCGAGCCAGCCGCCACCGACGAGGAAGTCGGGCAGCAGGTCGAGGGTCCAGTTGACGACGCCGCCGGTGGTGCCGAACAGCCACGTGAAGATGATGGCCGCGGTGACCGGCGGGGTCGCCCAGGCGACCATCACGCCGCCGGCGACGAAGTTCGACATCTTGTTGCCGAGCTTGTGGAGCAGCAGCCCGATCAGCGTCCCGACGACCATCGTGAGGCTCACCGCGACGACGGCGAACAGCACGGTGTGCCGGAGGGTCTGCCAGAAGAACGGGTCGTCGAAGATCGTGCGGAAGTTCTCGGTGCCCACCGACTCGGCCGGCTCGCCGCGCAGCTGGCGGTTGCCGACCTTCTGGAAGGACATGATCCCGATCTGGACCATGGGCCAGAACATCAGGAGTGCGATCACGATCACGGTGGGCGCGATCAGCAGATAGGGCCCGAAACGGGGCCTGCGTAGGGAGCGCGCCCGGCCGGGGGATCTCCGGCCGGGCGTCCTCTTTACCGCGGGAGCGGTGTCGAGCATGCGCGGTTCCGATCAGCGGGGACGGGCGGGTGGCGTTGCCGGGCCCCGGCCGCCCGGCGTCGATCGCGCGGGCGGCCGGGGCGTGCCGGTCCTACTGGTTGAGCAGGGCGTTCGCCTGCTCGTTGGCCTTCTTCAACTCGGCGTCCGCGGACTTACCCTGCATGATCGCCTTCATCGCGTTCGGCAGCACCTTCTTGGCCTGCTCGAACTCGCCCCAGCCGGAGCTGATCGGGGTGAACTTGGTGTTGCCGGCGATCTCGGTGAAGACCGCGAGCTTCGGGTCGGAGAACTTCACGTCCGAGCGCATGGACGAGAAGCCGCTGTAGTCGGCCCACGCCGCCGCGTTCTTGGCGTTGTTCAGGACCGTGATGTAGTCGAACGCCGCGTCCTTGGACTTGCTGTCCTTCCAGACCGCGAGGTCGGAGCCGCCCGCCATGACCGGGGCGTTGCCGCCGGCCTTGCTCGGGATCGGGAACACGGCCCACTTGTCGGCGTCCTTGGAGGAGATCTTCTTCATCTCCTTCAGGGACCAGCTGCCGTCGATGTACATGCCGAGCTTGCCGAGCGCGAAGTCGCGCTGCGGGCCCTCGAGCTCGTTCTTGCCGATGTACTTCTCGGGGGCGACCTTCTCCTTGGTCACGAGACCGGTGTAGTAGTTCACCGCCTCGACGGCCTGCGGCTGGTCGAGCTTGCCCGCCCACTTGCCGCCGTCCTTGGTGGCGACCTCGCCGCCGTTGCCCCAGATGAAGCTGACGAGCGCGTTGGTCTGGTCGCTGGGCACGCCGATGCCGGGCACCTTCTTGGCGTCCTGGAGCTTCTTGGCCGCCGCGCTCAGCTCGGTCCAGTTCTTCGGCGGCTGGATGTTCAGCTCCTTGAACCAGTCCGTCCGGTACCAGATGGCGCGGACGCCGCCGTACCACGGCACCGCGTAGGTCTTGCCGCCCGACTGGTCGTTGCCGAGCGCGGTCTTGTTGAGGGTCTTGCCGTCGGCCCAGCCGGAGTACTTGTCGCTGATGTCGGCGAGGCTGCCCTGCTCGATGTGAGACTGGACGTCGGTGTTGCCGAGCTCGGTGACGTCCGGACCCTCGCCGCCCGCCGCGGCCTTCTGGAAGGTGGTGGCGACCTGCGGCCACGGCACGTACTTGATCTGGACGTCGGTGCCCGGGTGCTTCTGCTTGAACTCGGTCTCGACGGTGTCGAGGAACTTGGTCTGTTCGGGCGTGCCCTCGCCCATCATCCAGACCTTCAGCTGCGCCGGGTCCTTGCCACCCGATCCGGACTTGTCATCCTTGTCGTCCCCGCCGCAGGCCGCGGCGGCCAGGGCGATCGCGGCCACCGTGGCCGCAACCTTGATGTACTTCACTGGGAATCCTTTCCGGCATCGCCTCGCGCGGCCTTGGTGGCCTGCGGTGCGAGTGGAACACGGCCCGACCCTTTAGGGTCCAGCCATGCCCCGCTCGACGTCGCATCGCGCGCGGGCGCCCTGCTCGCCAGTCGGCGCTCTGCGCGCGCCCCCCGCCCGGGGTACGGAACCGGTTGGCGCTTGGGCGTAAACTAACAAGAAACTTTCCTAAACAAAACCGCTCGTTAGCGGATTGAGACATCGAGGGGTGCCAGGATGGCCAGACGCCCGGGAACACCGCGGCTGCTGCGTGAGTTGAACGACCGCGCGGCACTGGACCTGCTCGTCGAGCAGGGACCGCTGACCCGTGCCCAGATCGGCGAGCACACCGGGCTGTCCAAGGTCACCGCCTCCCAGTTGCTGTCCAGACTCGAGGATCGGGGGCTCGTCGAGGTCGTCGGCGAGCAGGCCGGGGGCCGCGGCCCGAACGCCGCCCTGTACGCCGTTGTGCCGTCGTCGGCCTATGTCGCGGGCCTGGAGGTGGGGCCGGACGGCGTCACCGCGGGCGTCGCCGACGTGACCGGCTGCATCGTCGCCCAGGTTACCGTCGATCCGAACGGCGCCGACGAACCCGTGAAGACCGTGCACAGCGCCGTCGTCAAGGCCTGCCGCTCGGCCCGGGTGGCGCTGTCGCGGCTGAGCGCCTTCGTGATCGGCACCCCCGGCGTCGTGGACCCGCGCTCCGGCGACGTCCAGTTCTCCTTCGACCTTCCGGCCTGGCACGAGGGCGTCCTGGAGGCCCTGCGCACCGACCTGCGCCGCCCGGTGACGATCGAGAACGACGTCAACCTCGCCGCCATCGCCGAACGGGCCTACGGCGCCGCCCGCTTCGCCGACGACTTCGCGCTGATGTGGTTCGACCGCGGCATCGGCCTCTCGGTCATGCTGGGCGGACGCCTGCACCGCGGCCGCTCGGGCGGCGCGGGCGAGATCGGCTACCTGCCCGTCCCGGGGGCGCCGCTGCCGCTCGGCGCGGCCAGACGCGGCCAGGAGGACGAGGGCGAGGGCGTCACCGAGTCGACCACGTGGGGCATCCCGACGCTCGCGGGCGGTTACGGCTCCCTCGTGGGCGCGGACGCCGTCCGCGCCCTCGCCCATGCGCACGGCATCGGCGAGCCCACGGCGGTCGACTGCGTCCGCGCGGCGGCGGCAGACGAGACGCGCGGCGGCGTGTTCCTGGACGAGCTGGCCAACCGCATCTCCTACGGCGTGACCTCGGTCAACATCGTCCTGGACCCGGGCCTGGTCGTCCTTTCCGGCCATCTCGGCCGCGCCGGCGGCCTGCCGCTGGCGACCCGGATCGAGCGGGCCGTGGGCCGCATCAGCCCGACCCGTCCGTCGGTGGTGGTAACGGAGGTGGAGGGCAACCCGGTCCTGCGCGGCGCCCTGCACGCGGCCCTGGACCAGGCCCGCGACGAGGTCTTCTCCGCCGAAAAGAGCTGACCCCGCTCCCCAGCACCCCCGCCCCGGTCGGCCGCCGACCCAACCACCCGACCCGAACGGCTGCCCCAGACACTCGAAGCCAGGCCGGGCTGGCCAGATTGAGACAGCCGGGCCGAGGCGGCCGGGCCGATAGAGGCGAGCCGGGATGAACTGGGGCCAAGCGGACCGAAATGGCCGGGCTGGCCGGATTGAGAAAGCCGTGCCGGGGTGACCGGGCCGATAGAGGCGAGCGGGGATGGTCCGGGGCTCAAGCAGGCCGGGGTGGCCGGATTGAGACGCCGGGGCGAAGTGGCCGGGCCGATAGGGGCGAGCGGGGATGGCCAGGGACCAAGCAGGTCGGGATGGTTGGGGTGGCCGGGCTGGTCGGATTGAGACAGCCAGGGCGAGGTGACCGGGCCGATAGGGGCGAGCGGGGATGGCCAGGGGCCAGGCAGGTCGGGATGGCCGGGCTGGCCGGATTAAGACAGCCAGGGCGAGGTGGCCGGGCCGATAGAGGCGAGCGGAGGTGGTCCGGTGCCAAGCAGGGGGATGGCCGGGTTGGTCGGATTGAGGCAGCCGGGGCGAGGGTGACCGGGCCGATAGGGGCGAGCCGGGATGGCCAGGGGCCAAGCAGGCCGAGCCGGCCAGGTGGGCCGGGTGGCCGGATTGGGACGGGTGGGTTGAAGTGGTGAGGGCCCCCGCCGGTGGCGGGGGCCCTCACTTCGTGCATGGAGCTCACGTGAACGTGAGACTCATCTATCGGGACGTGCATTGGATCGGGACGCGGTGTAACGCCGAGAGTTGGTTCGAGCCGGTCGGCGTCAGGTCGAGACGTGCGTCGAGACGTGTGTTGTGCCGCGACGCGCAGGTCGCGTACCGTGACGGGCGCTACTTCTCCGAAGGAGCGTCCGCGGTGTCGTGGTCATGGCGCCGCGGGTCGTTCAACGCGCGGTCGATGACCGTCTGGCTGATGATCTGGCGCTTGCGCCGCTGAGCGGCGGCCCACCGTGCCGTAGGTGTCATGCCGAAACCCCGTTCCGCGGCGGCACTTTCCCCTTGGCCACCGCAACCCCGTATGCCCTCATCCTCTCAAACCCAAGGCTCCAGGGGTATCCGTCTTGGGGATGAATCCAAGGTCAGACCTCGTGGGGAGACCTCTGGTCGGGGCCTGCGCCGTGTGCTCCCGACCGCCTCGCTGCGATCATGGGAACCGTGGGTCCCCGCCCGCCCGTTGGGGACCGTGACCGACGAGACCGAGGGGATGCCATGGCGCTGCGTGATCGGCTGCGGCGCCTCGTCCAGAAGCCGGGGAGCGTCGATCTGGCGCCGTTCCGCGCGATCGTGGACGAGGCGGGCGCGCGCGAGCCCCGCGTCCGGGAGCTGGACGAGGCGTCCCTGACCGCCGCCGCCACCGCCCTGCGCGCGGCGGACGGCCCGCTGGAGGCCGATGACCTGGCGGAACTGTGCGCGGTGGGACGCGAGGCCGCGCGCCGCGCGCTCGGCGAGCGGCCGTTCGACGTCCAGCTCGTGGGGACGCTCGCGCTGCTGTCCGGGCACGTCGCGGAGATGGCGACCGGCGAGGGCAAGACCCTCGCGGGCGCGCTGGCCGCCGCCGGTTACGCGCTGCGAGGCCGCCGGGTGCACGTGATGTCGGTCAACGACTACCTCGCGCGGCGCGACGCCGAGTGGATGGGACCGCTCTACCGGTCGCTCGGCGTGTCAGTGGCCTGGGTCGGCCAGTCGTCCACCCCGGCGGAGCGCCGCGAGGCGTACCGGGCCGACGTCACCTACGCGCCGGTCAGTGAGATCGGCTTCGACCTGCTCCGCGACCGCCTGGTCACCGACCCGGCCGACCTCGTGCTGACCGAGCCCTCCGTCGCGCTGGTCGACGAGGCGGACTCGGTTCTCGTGGACGAGGCGATGGTGCCGCTCGTCCTCGCCGGGGCCTCCGAGCTGGACGCGGCCGACCCCCGCTACGCCGACCTCGTCCGGCGGCTGCGGCCCGGCCTGCACTACGCCACCGACGAGGAGGCCCGCAACGTCCAGCTCACCCCGGCGGGCACCCGCGAGGTGGAGCGCGCCCTCGGCGTCGACCTCTACGCCGCCGAGCACCTCGCCGTCCTCACGGCCGTGAACGTCGCCCTGCATGCGGAGGTCCTCCTGCACCGCGACGTCGACTACATCGTCCGGGACGGCGCGGTGAAGCTGATCAGCGAGTCGCGGGGCCGGGTGGCACTGCTGCAACGCTGGCCGGACGGCTTGCAGGCGGCGGTGGAGGCGAAGGAGGAGCTGGAGGCGTCCCCGAGCGGGGAGATCCTCGACTCGATCACCGTCCAGGAGCTGGTGGGGCGGTACCCGGTCCGCTGCGGCATGACCGGTACCGCGATGGCGGTCGCCGGGCAGCTCACCGAGTTCTACTCGCTGCGGATCGCGGTCGTCCCGCCGAACCGTCCGTGCGTCCGCGACGACGAGCCCGACCGCCTCTACGCGACCTCCGCCGACAAGGAGGTCGCGATCGTCGAGGCGATCTCCGAGGCGCACGCGTCCGGACGGCCGGTTCTGGTCGGGACCGGCGACGTCGCCGAGTCCGAGCGCCTCGCGCGCCGCCTTACCCGCGCCGGCCTCGATCCCGTCGTCCTCAACGCCAAGAACGACGCGGAGGAGGCCGCGATCATCGCCGAGGCCGGCGGGCACGGCGCGATCACCGTCTCCACGCAGATGGCGGGCCGCGGCACCGACATCCGCCTCGGCGGCAGCCCGCCCGACGCCGCTCCCGGCACCGCGCCCGCGAGCGCCGACGGCTCCGACCACGACCGCGTCGCCGCCGCGGGCGGCCTCCTCGTGATCGGGACCGGCCGCTACCACAGCAGCCGCCTGGACGACCAGCTCAGAGGCCGCGCCGGGCGCCAGGGCGACCCCGGCGGCTCGGTGTTCTTCACCAGCCTCCAGGACGACCTCGTGACCCGCTACGCGCCCGACGAGAACGTCCGCGCGTCCACCGGCGCCGACGGGCGCATCGACGACAAGGGCGCCCACTGGGTCGTCGGGCACGCCCAGCGCGTCGCCGAGGGCGTCGACCTGGAGATCCACCGCAACACCTGGCGCTACAACCACCTGATCGGGCTCCAGCGCCGTGAGCTCCTCGCCGAACGCGAGAGCGTCCTGCGCGGCGACCACGCCGACCGGATGCTCGCCGCCGAATGCCCGGATCGCCACGCCGAACTCACCGGGATCGCGGGCGCCCCGGCGGTCGCGGACGCCGCGCGCCAGATCGTCCTGTACCAGCTGGACCGCTGCTGGTCCGAGCACCTGGCGATCCTCGCCGACCTGCGCGAGGGCATCCACCTGCGCTCGCTGGGCCGCGGCCTCGACCCGCTGGTCGAGTTCCACAACGAGGCCGTCCCGGCGGGCAAACGCCTCCTCCCCGAGACGAAACGGCGCGCGGTGGCGGTGTTCGAGGCGCTCACCGCGTCCGAGGACGGCATCGACCTGGACGCCGCCGACCTCAAACGCCCGTCCGCGACCTGGACCTACCTCGTCCACGACAACCCCTTCGGCTCCCTGGACGAACGCGCCTTCCGCGGCCTGGTCGCTATGTTCAAACGCCGCCGCTGACCCACCCGCCGCCCCCCGGCCCCCCTTCGCCGCCGCCTCGGCGCCCCCACCCGGCTCACCCCCCACCCGACTCGGCCGTCGCGCGGCTCGGCTGTCGTGTGGGGGCGGGTGTGACGCGGGGGCGGGTGTCACGCGGGGTCGGCTGTCGCGCGGGTTGGTCGTCTGCGCGAGTCAGTCGTCATGCGGGTTGGTCGTGCCACGAGTTGGTTGTCGCCGGGTGGGGGCAAGCCGTCATACGGCTCGCCCCCACCCGGCTCGGCTGGCGCGCGCTTGGCTGTCGCGCGGTTCGGTTATCTGCGCGGGGGGGGGGTGCCGCGCGGTTCGGCTGTCGCGCGGGTTGGTCGTCTGCGGCGGGCCAGCCCTCGTGCGGCTCGGCTGTCGCGTGGGGTCGGTGTCGCGCGGGTTGGTCGTCTGCGGCGGGCCAGCCCTCGTGCGGCTCGGCCGTCGCGCGGAGTCGGTGTCGCGCGGGTTGGTCGTCGCGCGGGTCGGTCGTCTCGCGGGTCCCTCGTCTGCGGCGGGCCAGTTGTCATGCGGGTTGGTCGTCGGGTGGGTCGGTTGTCCGGGGCGTCGGTCGTTGGGGCGGGACGTGGGGCGGTTGTCGAGGCGGCGTCCAGATGGGTCGCTGATCTCGCTCGGCGAGCGGCAGCGGGCGCGCTGAGCCGGGTCGGGGGCCAGGAACGGCGGCGCTTGTGCGGGGGCGGCCCGAGGGCGAACCGCCTAGGCAGGTCAGGAACGGAGGCGGAGGCCGCGGGGGGTCGGGTGGAAGCCCGCGGATTCCAGGGCGGCGGCCAGCGGGGAGGTGGCGATCGACTCGCCGTCGGCGCGTTCCACGGTCAGTTTGCCCAGGGCGCCCTCGCGGACGGCCAGCGCCAGCGCGTCGACCGCGGGTTGTAGGACGGTGGGGTCGTCGTCCCAGGTCAGCAGGGTCCGGCCGCCGCGTTCGACGTACAGGACGAGGTGGCCCTCCACGAGGACGACGAGCGCGCCCGCCTTGCGTCCGGGCTTGTGGCCGCTGGCGACCTCGTCGGCGCGGGCGGGCCAGGGCAGGGCCGCGCCGTAGGGGTTGGCGGGGTCGGCGGCGGCGAGCACGAGGGCCCGCTGGCGCGGCGGCTCCCGCGGCGTCTCCCATTGGGAGGCGAGGTCGTTCTGGGTGACGGCGGACGAGCGGAAGGCCCGCAGCCGGTCGACGGCTCCCGGGAGCGCGAACTGGGCGGCGCCCAGGCCCTCGACGAAGTACCCCCTGCGGCATCGTCCGCTCTCTTCGAACGCGCGCAGGACGGGGTAGACGGCGGCGAACCCGCCGGGGGTGTGCTCGGCGGCCACGGCGCCCCGGATCACGATGCCGTACCGCTCCAGCAGCGCCTCGGCCCGGGCGTGCGAGCGCGGGGTCGCGTTGGTCTCGCGCTGGGGGAGCGGCCACCAGCGTCCGGCGACCGTGGGCGGGCCCGTCCGGGACGGCATGACGGGACGTCCGCGCCGCGTCGTCCTGGACCGGTGCGTCGGACGTCCCGAACCGAGCGCCGAGCGGAGCGGGGCCAGGGTGTCGTTGGTGAGGTGACCCGCCCAGACCAGGTCCCACACGGCGGCGACGAGGTCGGCGTCGCCGATCCGCTCGCCGGCGCCGGTCTGCTCGGTGGCGCGGGGCCGGTTCACCCGGTCGGAGAGCATGCGGAAGAACAGGGCTCCGCCGTCGCCCAGCGCGTCCAGGACGGCATCGTGCACGGGCGTGAGGGTGATCTCCGTCGGCTCCGGCATCAGCAGCGGCGCGGTGTCGGCCAGGTACAGCGCGACCCATCCGTCCCCGCCCGGGAGCGCGCCCTGCCCCGCCCAGACCACCTCGCCCGCGGACGTCAGCTCGTCCAGCATGGCGGGCGTGTAGCCGGGCACCCGGGACGGCAGCACCAGCGACTCCAGCGCGGACGCGGGCACCGCCGCGCCCTGGAGCTGCTCGATCGCCTGGACGAGCGCGTCGATGCCGCGCAGTCGCGTGCCGCCCGTGATGCCGTGCCAGGCGGGCAGGAAGCGGCCGAGCGACTCCGGCGGGGACGGCTCGACCTCGGCGCGCAGCCGGGCCAGGGAGCGGCGCCGCAGCGTCCGCAGCACGCCGGTGTCGCACCACTCGCTGGTCAGCGGGCCCGACACCGACTCGACGGGCAGGAACTCGCCCTCGACGACGCGTCCGGCACCGGCCAGCCGCCGCAGCGTCTCGACCACCACGGCCGTGCCCAGCCCGAACAGCTCCGCCGGGCCGGACGGACGGAACGGCCCGTGCGTGCGCGCGTAGCGGGAGACCAGGTCGCCGAGCGGGTCGCCGACGGGTTCGAGGAACGCCTCGGGGATGCCGACGGGCAGCGGCGCGCCGAGCGCGTCCCGCAGGCGCGCCGCGTCCTCGATCGCGGCCCACCGTTCGCGGCCGCCCACCCGGACGCGGATCGCCCGCCGCGTCACCTCCAGCTCCACCAGCCACCGCCCGGCCTCCGAGCCGGAGGTGACGCGCTCGGCGACCTCGGCGGTCGTGAGGGGGCCGAGGGCGCGCAGCAGGTCGGCGACGCCCTCCACGTCGCGGGCGCGGCGGTCGGGCGCGAGGCGTTGCAGCTCGCGCTCGGTGTCGGTGACGGCCTCGGGGTCGAGGAGTTCGCGCAGGTCCGCCTGGCCGAGCAGCTCGGCCAGCAGCGCCGAGTCGAGCGTGAGCGCCTGGGCGCGGCGTTCGGCGAGCGGGGAGTCGCCCTCGTACATGAACGCGCCGATGTAGTCGAACAGCAGCGAACGCGCGTAGGGGGACGGTTCGGGCGTCTCCACCTCCACCAGGCGGACCTTGCGTCCCGACATGTCGCGCATCAACCGCACCAGGCCCGGGACGTCGAACACGTCTTGCAGGCACTCGCGCATCGTCTCCAGGACGATCGGGAACGACGGGTACTTGCTCGCCACCGCCAGCAGTTGCGCGGCGCGCTGGCGCTGCTGCCACAGCGGCATGCGCTTGTCGGGACGGCGCCGGGGCAGCAGCAGCGACCGCGCCGCGCACTCCCGGAACCGGGCCGCGAACAGCGCCGACCCGCCCAGCTCGTCCACGACGACGCGCTCGATGTCGTCGGGGTCGAAGACGGCGGTGTCGAGCCCGGGCGGCTCGTCGGTGTCGGGGATGCGGATCACGATGCCGTCGTCGGCGTGCATGGCCTGCGCGTCGCCGTACCGTTCCCGCAGGCGGCCCGCGATGGCGAGCGCCCAGGGGGCGTGCACGCGCGCGCCCAGCGGCGAGTGGACGATCATCCGCCAGTCGCCGAGCTCGTCGCGGAACCGCTCGACGACCATCGTCCGGTCGTCGGGGACGTGCCCGGTGGCCTCGCGCTGCTCGCCCAGGTAGGAGACGAGGTTCCCGGCGGCCCAGGCGTCCAGCCCGGCGGCGGCGACGCGTTCGCGCGCGGCCTCCGGCGCGAGCCCGGCCAGCTCGCGGGTGAACTCGCCCAGGGCACGGCCCAGTTCGGCGGGACGGCCGAGCTGGTCGCCGTGCCAGAACGGCAGCTTGCCCGGCTGGCCGGGCGCAGGTGACACCAGAACCTGGTCGGGCGTGATGTCCTCGATCCGCCAGGAGCTCGCGCCGAGCACGAACACGTCGCCCACGCGCGACTCGTAGACCATCTCCTCATCGAGTTCGCCAACCCGGGAGGACTTCTCGCCGACGAGGAACACGCCGAACAGGCCGCGGTCGGGAATGGTGCCGCCGCTGGTCACCGCGAGGCGCTGCGCGCCCGGGCGGTCGCGCAGGACGCCGGTGACGCGGTCCCAGACGAGGCGGGGGCGCAGCTCGCCGAACTCGTCGCTCGGGTAGCGCCCGGCGAGCATGTCCAGGGTCGCCTCCAGCGCCGAGCGGGGCAGCGTGGCGTAGGGGGCGGCGCGTTTGACGAGGGTGTCCAGGTCGTCGACGGTCCACTCGTCCATGGAGACCATCGCGACGATCTGCTGGGCCAGGACGTCCAGCGGGTTGCGCGGGTAGCGCAGCTCCTCGATGCCGCCGGTGCGCATCCGCTCCGACACCACCGTCGTCTGCACGAGGTCGCCCCGGTACTTGGGGAAGATGACGCCCTTGGACACCGCCCCCACCTGGTGGCCCGCGCGTCCCACCCGCTGGAGGCCGCTCGCCACCGACGGCGGCGACTCCACCTGGACGACCAGGTCGACCGCGCCCATGTCGATGCCCAGCTCCAGGCTGGACGTCGCCACCACGGCCGGAAGGCGGCCCTCCTTCAGCGCGTTCTCGATGACGGCCCGCTCCTCCTTCGACACCGAGCCGTGGTGCGCGCGGGCGATCTCCACGGGCGCGTCCGCGGGCCTTCCCCTGGACGCGCCCGCCTGCGCCATCGTCGCGGCGGGGGAGTGGTCCTCCGGAAGGAGCTCGCCGGTCGCGCGCTCGTAGGCCAGTTCGTTGAGCCGCCCGCACAGGCGCTCGGCCAGCCGCCGCGAGTTGGCGAACACCAGCGTCGAGCGGTGCGACTCGATCAGGTCGAGCAGCCGATGCTCCACGTGCGGCCAGATGCTGCGCTGGCGCGGGTCGGCCGTCCCCGCGTCGTCGACGAACTGCCCCATCTCGCCCATGTCCTCGACGGGGACGACGATGTCGAGGTCGAAGACCTTGTCGGACGGGGGCTGGACGACCGACGCGGGCCGCGCGCCGCCGAGGAACGCCGCCACCTCGTCGGTCGGACGCACCGTCGCCGACAGCCCGACGCGCTGCGCGGGACGTTCCAGGAGCGCGTCGAGCCGTTCGAGGGAGAGCGCCAGATGCGCGCCGCGCTTGGTGCCCGCCACGGCGTGCACCTCGTCCACGATCACCGTCTCCACCCCGCGCAGCGACTCGCGCGCCCGCGAGGTGAGGATCAGGAACAGCGACTCGGGGGTGGTGATGAGGATGTCAGGCGGTTTGACCGCCAGCCTGCGGCGCTCGTCGGCCGGGGTGTCGCCCGACCGCATGCCGACCCGCACGTCCGGCTCGGGCAGGCCGAGGCGCCGCGCGGCCTGCCGGATGCCGGTCAGCGGGGCGCGCAGGTTGCGCTCGACGTCCACGGCGAGGGCCTTGAGCGGCGAGACGTACAGGACGCGGCAGCGCTTCAGCGGATCGGGCGCCGCCGCGGCCTCGCTCAGGTTCGCGCCGGCGGCCTCGGCCGCCGTGAGGCGGTCGAGCGACCACAGGAACGCGGCGAGGGTCTTGCCGGAGCCGGTCGGCGCGACGACCAGCGTGTTGTCGCCGCTCGCGATCGACTCCCACGCCCCGGCCTGGGCGGCGGTCGGCGCGGCGAACGCCCCGGCGAACCACGACCGGGTCGCCGGGGAGAAGCGTTCGAGCACGTCACCCCTCATGCCGACCATCCTGCCTCGCGGGTCCGACAGAACGCGCCGCCGTGGCGTGCGTCACATCGAAGCAAGCGCTTGACCGGCTGCCGGACGGACGTCGCGTCCGCCGGCCTCGGATAGCGTGGGCGGGTGCGGCTCACAGTTTTCTGGGATCGGATGAACCAGCAGTTCGGCGAGCGCTACGCCGAGAGCGTGGCCAAGGACTACGTCATCGCGGGGCTCGGCGGCCGCACCATCGAGCAGGCCCTCGCGGACGGGGAGCCCGCCAAGAAGGTCTGGCAGGCCGTGGTGGACACCTTCGACGTCCCGTCCACGCTCCACTGACACCGGCGTCCGCCCCGCGGGTCGGCGGTCCTCAGTAGACCGCGACCGCGGTGACAAAGCCGATCATCAGGTTGGCCACCGCCAGCAGGATCGCGGCGGGCTCCAGCCGGTCCTCGGCGTCGTCGGCCAGCCTACGGATGCTGATCCCCACCAGCCGGTCGAAGATCACCGTGGCGACCGTCTGCGCGATGATGCCGACCCCGCCGAACACCAGCGTCCTGGTCAGGCCCTCCGCGAGGTCGCCGCCGGACGCGTAGATCGACACCCCGACGATCAGGCCGACGCCGACCGTCGCCGCGCAGGCGAGCAGCGTCGCGTTGGGGTTGCGGTGCTCGCGGATCACCGTGATAAGGCGGCCGGGCGTGGCGAGGTCGGTCATGTAGAAGCCGACGATGAACAGCACCAGGCCGACCCCGGCGTAGGCGAGCAGCGCCCCGGTCCCGTCCAGCAGGATCTGGCCGAGGCTGTCGTCGTTCGCCGCCAAGGTGGTCATGGTTCTCCTTAGAAGGTGGGGATCGGGGCCTACGGCGGAGCTCCGCGCGCGGGACCGTGGGCCTACAGGGGAATGCGGTGCGGGACGAACGAGGACGTGTCGTCGGTGATGAGCCCGGCGGTCTCACGGATGCCGATCCCCGCCGACTCGTCCTCGACGACCCACGCGCCGATCACCGGGTGCTCGCCGTCGAAGTCGGGAAGCGCGCAGAACTCCTGGAAGACGAACCCCTCCGCGCCGTAGTCGCCCTGGGTGCGCTGCTCGCCGCCGTCCGGGGTGACGATGCGCATGCTCGCGCCCTCCCGGCCCAGCAGGGGCTTCTGCACGTACGAGGTGAGGCTCCCGGGCGTGTTCAGGTAGGTGGGGAGCAGGTTGGGGTGCCCGGGGAACAACTCCCAGAGCAGGACGAGCAGCGCCTTGTTCGACAGCACCATCTTCCAGATCGGCTCGATCCACGCCGTGGGCGTGCCGGGGATGTTGCGTCCGAACGGCTCGGAGACGATCCACTCCCAGGGGTAGAGCTTGCAGAGGGTCCGGATCTCCCTCTCGTCCATGTCGACGAACCGTTCGCGGGCGGAGTCCCAGCCGATGTCCTCCATGGCGATCGCCATGCCGGGCAGGCCCGCCTCCTCGGCGGTCTCCTGCATGTAGGCGATCGTCATGACCTCCTCACCGGTCTCGTCGCCGTTCGTCCACGCGAAGTGCACGGGCCCGTCGGCCACCTTGGGGAGGATCTCCTTCCAGCGGGCCACCAGGCGCTCGTGCAGGGAGTTCCACTGGTCGTCGCCGGGATAGACGTCCTGGAGCCAGTACCACTGGACGATCGAGCTCTCCACCAGGGCGGTCGGCGTGTCCGCGTTGTACTCCAGGAGCTTCGCCGGGCCGACGCCGTCGTAGCGCAGGTCGAACCGGCCGTACAGGTGCGGGTCCCCGCGCCGCCACGACTCCTCGATCAGCGGCGCGACCCACTCCGGTATGCCGAGGACGTGGTACCGCCCGGTGGTGACGACGTGCTCCACCACGTGCAGGCACATCCGGTGCAGTTCCTCGACGACCTCTTCGAGCGCGAGCACCTCGTCCATGTCGAAGACGTAGTGGACGGACTCGTCCCAGTAGGGCCTCGGCAGATGTTCCGGGTGCGCGGTCTTGTGGAAGGCCAGCCCCTGCGACTCGACCTTCTCGGCCCAGCCGTCCCGGGGCGTCGAACGTGTACGGCGCACCGGTCAGCTCCCGCTCCGGCCGCTGCCGCCGAACCCGCCCCGGCTCAGGGTCCGCCCGCTGCTCGACTTGATTTTGCCCTTGCTGGACCGGAAGGAGGTGCCCCCCGACACGTACCCGCTGGAGTCACGGCTGCCGCCGTAGTACCAGAAGTACCGGTTGTACGACGAGTCGTATCCCTTCTCGATGTCGCCGGTGTTGCAGTAGACGTCCGAGACCACCTTGTAGCCGCCCTTGGTCTTCCCGACCGCCGGGGCGTTCCGGTCCACGCAGTACGCGGTGGTCGACTTGGAACCGCAGGCGACCAGGGCCAGCGACAGCGCGCCCAGCATCCCGACCTTCACGGCACGGGAACTGAGCCGGCGGGTGGGCTCCTGTGGGGGCAAGAGGAACACGTCCTTCGGATCGGGGGTCGAGCATCCAGAAGGTTCCGGACGGCACGGTCGGACGTCCCCGGGCAGAAGGAATCCGACATGCGCGGCCACAGCCTAGGGGCGGTACACATGGGACGGAAGTGACCCGTATTCCGGTTCCGTTACATCGTGGACACAGCCGGTTCCGACGAGAGTCCGCCCGGCATCAGTCGCTACGGGCGTCAGTCCGGTACGGGCAGGTGCGCGTAGAGGTCCATCGCGTCCACGGTCGAGGGCAGATCGCTGACCTGCCCGTCGCCGACCTCCACCACCCGCCACTCGCCGTCCGTGCGGCGCGCGAGGTCGGTGGTGATGAACCGGCAGCCGAGGGCCCGGACGGCGGGCGCGACGGCGTCCAGCGCGGGGTCGGGCTCCACGTCGGGGCTGTCGGGATGCGGCCCGATGAGCGCGGGCTCCCCGTCTACCCACCACACCCGTGCCTCGCCCTCGCCGTCGTAGGGCTCGTACTCCCGCACCACGAGGCCGCCCGCGAGATGGTCGTCCTGCAAGGCGACCATCTTGGCGGCGATGTCGTGCAACTGGGCGAGGTTCTTCACGTCCGGCACGAAGCACGCCTCTTCCCACTCGTGCTTGCGCGACTTCACGTAGTCCTTGACCACCCCGGGGCCGCCGTTGAGCGGGCGGACGAGTTCTCCCAGCTCGTTCAGGTCACCCGGGTCCTGGCCCGGTACCAGGGGACGCCACACGCTGTGCGGGGTCAGACCCGCGAACGTGTCGTGCCAGCCCGGCAGTTCGTGCGCGCGCCTGTAGTCGTCCGGATGGGTCAGCAGCACCGTCCCACGCTGTTTCATGACCGCGGCCACCGCGGCGTACTCGTCGCCCGTGAGCATCCAGCCGCGATACCAGATCGCGCCCAGGTCCGACGGCACCGCCCGCACGGCGTCCTCCACGTCCCCACGGCGCAGCGCCTCGTGGTCGAGCAGGGCGATCTCGCCGTAGTGGTCCCGCACCGCCGCCGCCTCGCGGGAGAAGTGCGGGTCAACGCGCCGTGGATGGAGCGGGTCGCCGCAGAAGAGGACGGTCAGCGTCATGATGGAACCCTCCGTGGACGGCGCCAGCGTACGGGGTCCAGACCACCGTACGCACGGAGATTCCTGCCCAAATCGGGAGACGCGACGATGATCGAACTTATGTTCGGTACGCTGATCTCCCGTCCGCGGCGTCATCCACAACCGCGCCCGGGACTCGAAAGTGTCGGTGGCCCGCCGTAACGTCGCCCTCGACATCGCAAGGCAGCGGCCGAGAGCCGACATTCACGACGAGAAGGACATCTCATGGCAGCGAACGACCGGGAGAAGGCTCTCGAGACCGCCCTCGCCCAGATCGAGCGGCAGTTCGGCAAGGGCTCGGTCATGCGGATGGGCGAGGAGGCGCGGGCGCCGGTCGAGGTGATCCCCACCGGCGCGATCGCCCTCGACATCGCACTCGGCATCGGCGGCCTGCCGCGCGGCCGCGTCGTCGAGGTGTACGGCCCCGAGGGCTCCGGCAAGACCACCGTCGCGTTGCACGCGGTGGCCAGCGTCCAGAAAATGGGCGGCATCGCCGCGTTCGTCGACGCCGAGCACGCCCTCGACCCCGAGTACGCCGGCAAGCTCGGCGTCGACATCGACGCGCTGCTGGTCTCCCAGCCCGACACCGGCGAGCAGGCCCTGGAGATCACCGACATGCTGATCCGCTCCGGCGCGATCGACATCGTCGTCATCGACTCCGTCGCCGCGCTCGTTCCCCGCGCCGAGATCGAGGGTGAGATGGGCGACAGCCACGTCGGCCTCCAGGCGCGCCTGATGTCGCAGGCGCTCCGCAAGCTCACCGGCGCGATCAACCAGACCAAGACCACCGCCATCTTCATCAACCAGCTCCGCGAGAAGGTCGGCGTCATGTTCGGCTCCCCGGAGACCACCACCGGCGGCCGCGCGCTGAAGTTCTACGCGTCCGTCCGGCTGGACGTCCGCCGGATCGAGACGCTCAAGGACGGCACCGAGGCCGTCGGCAACCGCGTCCGCGTCAAGGTCGTCAAGAACAAGATGGCGCCCCCCTTCCGCGTCGCCGACTTCGACCTCCTCTACGGGTACGGCATCAGCCGCGAGGGCGGGCTGATCGACCTCGGCGTCGAGCACGGCTTCGTCCGCAAGTCCGGCGCCTGGTACACCTGCGACGGCGACCAGCTCGGCCAGGGCAAGGAGAACGCCCGCAACTTCCTCAAGGCCAACCCCGACATGGCGGACGGCATCGAGAAGAAGATCAAGGAGAAGCTGGGCATCGGCCCGAAGGTCGACAAGGAGGCCGAGCCCGCCGCGGCCCCCGGCGCCGAGCCGTCCACCCCGCCCGCCCCCGACTTCACCCCCGCGGCCAAGCCCCCGCTCACTGGCAAGAGGGCCGCCAAGGCCGCTAAATCGGGTGATTCCTAACGGTCAATCCTCCGATATGGGTGACTCTTGACGAGGAGTGAGCGATGATCTCGTATGCAGGGCGGCGGCGCCTTACCCGGTGCCTGCCAGGCGCACGGACCTTCCCCGATGGCGCCGCCGCTCCCGTCGGCCCGGACGTCGAGCCCACCCGGCTCGGCGGCCGGGGCACCCGCCCTCCATCGCGTCGAGGCGTCCCCGGAGGGGCGGGGACGTGAGCCTCCCCTGGGAGCCCCTCCCCACCAACCCCTGGACCACGGACCCGGACCCCCCCGACCCGCAGACGTCCCCCGAGGCCCCCACCGCCGACCGCCCACCAGAGCCACCCCCGCCCAAAGCGGCCACCACCGCGCCCCCGCAACCTGCCGCCGAACCCCAGGACGGCCGCTCCGCCCCCGCCCAACTCCGAGCCGGGCAACCAAGAACGCCCCAGGGAATCGGCGCCGAGGAGTCCACCCCCGAGGCGCGCACGACCGGGCCCACAGGTGCCGAAGCAGCTAGCGCAGGGCCCGCCGACGCCCGGGGCAGCAGCACCGATACCAGGACGTGGGATTTCGAGGCGAGCGAGGCTGGTGGCGTGGAGGGGGGCGACACAGGAACGGCCGACGTCTGGGCGACAGACGCCGGAGCAGGCGATGGCGGAACGGCCGACACCAGGACGCCGCACGCGGAGGTCGGGCTAAGTGCGCCTCGTGCGCCAGCGACGGCGGATGCGCGAGAGCTGCTCGGTGCGCGTGCGGGAGAGGCGGCGGATGCGGCAGAGGCACCGGGTGCACGAGAAGTGCTCGGTGCGTCAGAGGTACCCGGTGCGCGAGAAACGGCGGCAGGGTCAGAGGCGTCCGGTTCTCGTGTGCGAGAGGCGGCGGAGGCCCGAGAGGCGGCGGGTGCGCGAGAGGCGGGCGGGGCGGGAGAGGCTGTCGGTGCTCGGGATGGGGCTGGTGGGGGAAGGGCGGGGCGGCGGGGTGGTAAGCGGCCTGGGGTCTTGGGGGAGAAGGGGGCGTCTGCTGCGTGGGGTGGCGCGGTGGGAGGGGCGGGTGAGAGCGGCGCGGCGGGGGCGTCTGGCGGGGGTGGTGCGGCGGCCGTCGGAGATGGTGATGCGGCGAAGGCCGGTGGTAGCGGGGCGGCGAAGGTCCGGGGGAGGGGTGCGGCGGCGGTTGGTGGGGGTGCGGGGAAGGGTGGGGGTGAGGGGGGGCGGCTCGGGGAGGGGGCCGCGCGGGAGGTTTGTTTGCGGATGCTGGCGGGGGCGCCTCGTACTCGGGCCCAGCTCGCGGACGCGTTGCGGCGGAAGGGGTTTCCCGATGATGTGGCGGAGTCCGTTCTGTCGCGCTTCACCGATGTCGGGTTGATCGACGACGAGGCGTTCGCGCAGGCGTGGGTGCGGTCGCGCCATGCGGGACGGGGTCTTGCCAAGCGCGCGCTCGCGGCGGAGCTGCGGCGGCGCGGGGTCGACAACGAGACCGTCAACGATGCCGTCGAGACGCTGGACCCGGAGCAGGAGGAGCGCACCGCGCGTGCCCTGGTCGAGCGCAAGCTCCGTAGCACGCGGGGCGTTGACCCGGCCAAACGTACGCGGCGGCTGGTCGGCATGCTGGCGCGCAAGGGGTACCCGCCGGGGCTCTGCTACCGGGTGGTCAAGGAGGCGCTGGCGGAGGAGGGCGCCGACCTTGAGGACTTTCCGGAGGCGCCCCTGGAGTGACCGGGTGAACAAGGGGCGACACGCCGGGGAATGACGGGCGGGCTGACTCGCGGTGAGCTCGCGCTGACTTGGGTGGAGTCGACAAGGCAGGTCGGCGGGGGTGTGCTGGTCAGAAAGCGCGGTAAGGAAGTCGTCACGCGGGCGTTCGGTTAGTCCGGAATGCCCCGGGTTTGCTTGCTCATTACCTCCATGCCGCTTACCGTTACGGCAGTGAGGAGTTACTCCGCGTCTCGCGGATTGCTATACGGCCGAGCACGTTCGGGCAGCTGAGAGGCATAAAGGGCAGGTTCGTTGGCCGGATTCGGCCGAATCATCGGGCACGCGTGCGGCGTGGTCCGGCGATGTCGCACACCCGAAAGGGCGTGAGTAAGTCCTCGCAAGGCAGGGTCCTGACAGCGGGCCCACGGCGAGGAAGGATCTGCCTCATGGAGAGCGTCCTGCTGGGTGCAGCGCTGCTGGTGACCCTGGCCGCTCTCGTCATCGTCGTCCTGCGGCGCCCGGGCATGCCGGGACGGGCCGCGGCGGAGATGGCACGCGCGCAGACCGAGGCGGACGAGGTCCGGTCGAAGGCCAAGCTCGACGCGCAGGAGGTCCTGCGGAAGGCCGAGGAGCAGGCGCGCCAGATCGTCGTCACGGCGCGCGGGGAACGCGAGGAGCTTGAGGAGGAGGCGCGTTCCTTCCGGGAGGATCTGCGCGTCCTCAGGGAGGACCTGGAGCGCCGGGAGGCGCGTCTCGCCGAGCGGGAACAGCGGTTGGACGGCGAGGTCCGCAGGCTGGAGGAATGGTCCGGACGGCTCACGGAGACCAAACGGGCCCTCCAGGCCCGCAAGGAGGAACTCGGCAAGGTCGAGGACGAGCGGCGCCAGATCCTGGAGCAGGCGGCGGGGCTCACCGCCGAGCAGGCCAAGGCGGAGCTGGTCAGCGTGATCGAGAACCAGGCCAAGCGCGAGGCCATCCCGATCACCCGGGAGATCGAGAACTCGGCGCGGGCGGAGGGCGACAAGCGCGCCCGCAAGATCGTGACGTTGGCGATCCAGCGGGTCGCGAGCGAGCAGACGGCCGAGTCGGTCGTGTCGGTGCTGCACCTGCCGAGCGACGAGATGAAGGGCCGCATCATCGGACGCGAGGGCCGCAACATCCGCGCGTTCGAGACGACCACGGGCGTGAACCTCATCATCGACGACACCCCCGAGGCGGTACTGCTGAGCTGCTTCGACCCCGTGCGCAGGGAGGTCGGACGGCTCACCCTGGAGAAACTCGTCCTGGACGGCCGGATCCACCCGCAGCGCATCGAGGAGATCTACGAGCGCAGCAAGAGCGACGTGGAGCAGCTCTGCGTGCGCGCGGGCGAGGACGCGCTGGTGGAGGTCGGCATCGCCGACATGCATCCCGAGCTCATCGCGCTCCTGGGCCAGCTCCGGTACCGGACGTCCTACGGGCAGAACGTCCTGAAGCACCTCATCGAGTCCGCGCACATCGCCGGGATCATGGCGAGCGAGTTGCGGCTGCCGGTGGAGACGGCCAAGCGGTGCACGCTGCTGCACGACATCGGCAAGGCGCTCACCCACGAGGTGGAGGGCAGCCACGCGCTGATCGGCGCCGAGATCGCGCGCCGCTACGGCGAGGAGGAGGACGTGGTGCACGCCATCGAGGCGCACCACAACGAGGTCGAGGTCCGGACGGTGGAGGCCGTCCTCACCCAGGCCGCGGACGCCATCAGCGGCAGCCGCCCGGGCGCGCGCAGGGAGTCCCTGGAGGCCTACGTCAAGCGGCTTGAACGCCTGGAGGAGATCGCCCGGGAGAAGCACGAGGGCGTGGAGAAGGTCTTCGCCATGCAGGCGGGCCGGGAGATCCGGGTGATGGTCAAGCCCGACTCGGTGGACGACATCCAGGCGCAGGTCATCGCCCGCGACATCGCCAAGCAGGTCGAGGACGAGCTGACCTATCCGGGGCAGATCCGCGTGACCGTCGTCCGCGAGTCGCGCGCCATCGAGTTCGCCCGCTGAACACGACCTACGCTCACACAAACGTCCGCGGGCCTATGCGTCGTCGGAATCGGTGCCATCGGCGGCCGAATAAGCCGTCCGCCTGCCCGGACGGCCGTCACCGGGACGGCGGGATGCTCGGGGCCTCCTGGCTGTGCCCAGGACGTTCCCCCGCGCCGACTCAGCGCGTCGCCCTCTCACCCGCACGCCAACACGCGCGGTCGGCAGCAGCAGGAACGCCTCGACCGTCGGCAGAATCGCACGATGGGTGCCCGCATCGGCCCGAGGCCGCGCAGCCGCGTCCCGGCCCGCCGTTCCCGCCACCGCTGTCCAGTGCACATCGCCCGGTGCGCGGGCGCCGTTCCTCAACCCCGCCGTCGACGCGCGAGGCTGGTCATCGACCACATGCGACATGGGTGCCTACGCCGCTGGGACGGCAGGTATCGGTCGGCAGCCGAGATGGCCTCCCTCGGTGGCGCGCGCCGGTCGGCTAGTGGGACGGGGACGGTTCCGGCCGACCGGCGGGCGGGGGTCAGCCGACGGTGAGGTCGATCGGGTCGACGCCGCGGGGTTCGAAGCCGAGGGTCTGGCCGTAGAAGGCCAGTTCGGCCTCCAGGCAGGCGATGACGGTCTCGGCCTTGCGGAAGCCGTGGGCCTCGCCCTCGAACGTCAGGTAGGCGTACGGCATCTTCTTGGCGGCCAGGGCCACCGCGAAGCGCTCCGACTGGTCCGGGGGGACCACGGGGTCGTTGAGGCCCTGGAGGAGCAGGACGGGGCAGGCCGTGCGGTCGGCGTTGTTCAGCGGCGAGCGCTCCTCGTAGGCGCGCTCGAAGCCGGGCAGCGGGCCGATCAGACCGAACAGATACTGCGACTCGAAGTCGTGGGTGGTGCCGACGAAGCTCTGGAGCTCGCTGATCCCGTAGTAGGACGTGGCGGCCTTGAACACGTCGGTCTGGGTGATCGCCGCGAGCGTCGTCCAGCCGCCCGCGGAGCCGCCGCGGATCGCCAGCCGGGCGGGGTCGGCGATGCCGCCGTCGACGAGCGCCTGGGCGGCGGCCACGGCGTCCTCCACGTCCACCACGCCCCACTGGCGGCGCAGCCGTTCGCGGTAGGCGCGGCCGTATCCGGCGGAGCCGCCGTAGTTGACGTCGATGACGCCTATGCCGCGGCTGGTGAAGTACGCCCGTTCCAGGTCGAGCACCGTGGAGGCGCGTCCGGTGGGGCCGCCGTGCACGAAGACCACATACGGTGGCAGCTCGCCTTCCGGAGCCGTGGCCTCGGGGTTGGTCGGCGGGAAGACGTACGCATGCACGGGACGTCCGAACGGGCCCTCCAGCCGTTCGGCGCGCGGCTTGGACAGGTAGGCGACGTCCGGCAGCTCCGGAAGTTCGCGGCGGAGCCCCTCCACGCGTCCGGTCGTGGTGTCGATCCGCACGACGGACGGCGGGACGTCCGGCCCGCCGCCGATCCCGACGATGGTGGTGCCGTCCGCGGAGAGCTGGGACTGCCAGTGCTCGTAGGGGACCTCCAGGTCGATGAGGTCCAGCGTCTCCGGGTCGTAGATGCCGAGCCGCATGTCGCCCTCGCCGTGCAGGACGGCGAGACGGCCGTCGCCCAGCAGCGCGTACGGCATGCCGCCCAGTGTCCAGAGGGGGCTTGTGAACTCCTCCTCTGCGGGGTACAGCGCCTGCGGGGACTCACCGTGCAGGCCGACCTGGTAGATGTTCCACCAGCCGGGCCAGTCGGAGATGACGTACAGGGACTCGTCGTCACGCCACAGGGGCGCCACGACGGATTCGGTGAGGCCGCCCTTGACCGTGCGGGGCGCGACCGTCTTGCCGTTCTCCAGCGCGGCCACGCGCAGCTCCGTGCCGTCCCAGGGCATCCTCGGGTGGTTCCACTGCACCCACGCCAGATGGCCCCCGCCGGGAGAGGGACGCGGGCTCGCGTAGAAGTGCGCCCCGGTCACCAGCTCGCGGATCGCGCCCGCGTTCTCCGATGCACTGCCGTCCAACGGAATGGCGACGATCGCACGCCTGATCCCCGCGACGCCCTCCTCGCCCTCCGGCGGCGCGGCGATGTGCCCCTCGCAGACGCACCAGACCTCCGTGCCGTCCGGGGAGAGGACGAGGTCGGCGTAGCGCAGCCCCGCCTGGACGGCGGGCTCGGGCGTCAGGGGGTACGGCTTGGGGTCGCCCTCGTCGAGCCGGTGAAGCCGTTGGTCCTCGTAGTTGGAGAACACCAGCGACCAGCCCTGCTCGGTGCGGACCGGCAGGTATGACCGCCCGCCGTACTCGTGCACCCGCGTGCGCGCGTCCCAGGGGGCCTGGAGCAGGTCCGTCCGGTGACCGCCCCGGAGGTGGACGATGGTGGTCCGCCCGCCCTCCTCCGGTCGGGTCTCCTGCCACCACACGTCATCGCCGGCGACGGTGGGAAAGCTGAGGCGCCGCCGCGCGCGGGCGACGTCGGCTGCGGAGATGGGGGAGGGCCAGGAGCCGTAGGGGAGGGTCGCACGAGCGGTCATACCAGGAATCGTCCCGCATACGGGGAACGCTTGGGGCCATGACGGGCGGTTTGACTTCGGAAAGATACACGCCGGTCACCAGCCGACCCACCGGTAACAGGCGCCCTCGGCGTCACACGCGGCGGTGCCTGCGAGGTGCTCTCGGGCGCGGCGGAGCAGCGCGAGGAAGCGGCGGGGGCGCCGACCGGACGAGACCCGGTCGACGCCCCTGAAAGGCTCCCCACTGCGAGCTGAGGGCTCACGCGATGGATCACGGGCAGCCCGTCCCGAATTAGACGGAGCCCATCTCGCCCGCGGTGGCCATGCCGGGGACGGGGGGCGCGCCGAGCCCGCCGCCCATCGTCTTGGCCTCGGTCTTGCGGCTGCGGCGGCTGCGCCCCTCCACCCACGTCGCCAACCGGCTCATGGACATGTTGATCGCGATGTAGATGACCGCGACGACGAGGCCCGCCTGGAGCTTGTTGTTGTCGTAGTTGGCGGGCACCTGCCGGAACCCCGCGTTGAGGAGTTCGGGGTAGGCGATGATGAACCCGAGCGCGCTGTCCTTGAGCAGGACGACGATCTGGCTCACGATCGCCGGCATCATCACCGTGACGGCCTGCGGCAGCAGGACGAGCCGCATGACGCCGTTCTTGCGCAGGCCGATGGAGTAGGCGGCCTCCGACTGGCCCTTCGGGATCGACTGGACCCCGGCGCGCACCACCTCGGCCAGCACCGACCCGTTGTACATCACGAGGCCGAAGACGACCGCCGCGAACGCGGGCACGGTGATGACCCCGGCGTTGATCTCCACGCCGAAGATCGAGAAGAAGTTGTCGACGAGCACGCGCTGGAAGGTGCCGAACGCCGAGTCCGCGACGGACGGGCTGACCTTGTTCGGGATGAAGAACGCCAGGAAGATCAGGATCAGCAGCGGGATCGCCCGGAAGAACTCGACGACGATCCCGGCCGGGACCCGCACCCACCAGTGGTCCGACAGCCGGGCCAGGCCGAACACCACGCCGAACAGCAGCGCCAGCACGGTGCCGAGGGCCGCCGCCTTCAGCGTGTTCCACAGGCCCGGCAGGATCAGGTTGTCCCACACCGGCCACTTCAGGAAGGGGCTCCAGAGCTTGCCGGCGAACTGGTCCTTCTCGTTGAAGCGCCAGATCAGCGCGCCCAGGATGGCGAGGAACACCACCGCCGCGACGACGGTCAGGATGTTGTGCCGCGCGCGCGCCCGCGGGCCGGGCGCGTCGAAGAGGACGGTCGCTTCCTTGGTCATCGGGCCACCGCCATCCGCTTGTGCAGCCACCCGAAGAAGATTCCGGTCGGCAGCGTGAGGATCATGAAGGCCACGGCCACGCCGAGGAACAGCGGGATCGCCCCGCTGGTGAAGCTGGGCTGGTCGAGGAGGTCCTTCATGACCGAGGCGGTCTCGGCGTAGCTCGCCGCCGACGCCACCGTCGTGTTTTTGATCATGGCGACGAGGACGCTGCCGAGCGGCGCGATGACCGCGCGGAACGCCTGCGGCAGGATGACGATGCGCAGCGACTGGGTGAAGCCCAGCCCGAGCGACCGCGCGGCCTCGGCCTGCCCCAGGGGGACCGTGTTGATGCCCGAGCGCAGCGCCTCGCAGACGAACGCCGCCGTGTACCCGGAGAGCCCGAGGACCGACCACCAGTAATAGGTGCTGTTGTCCCCGGAGAACTTGAGCGCCAGCTCGTCGTTGAGACCGAGGCTGCACATCAGGAGCACGAGCGTGAGCGGGGTGTTGCGCAGGATGTTGACGTAGCCGGTCCCGAACGCGCGCAGCACGGGGATGGGCGAGACGCGGCAGCTCACCAGGAACGTGCCGAGGATCATCGAGAACACCGCGGCGAGCGCTGCCAGGCGGACCGTCGCCCAGAAGCCGTCGAGGAGCTGGTCGAAGTTGTCGAAGAAGGGGCCGAAGTCAAACATGGCTTAGCTGTTCCATGGCGTTCCAGCGGGTCGGGTCACGCGCGCGCGTCCAGGGGACGGTCAGAGGGCGTCCCCTGGACGCGCGCGCACGACGGGCTCAGCCTCGGATCAGGCGCACCCTTCCGGCTGCGGGGCGGCCGTGGCGAACTTCAGCCCCGTTCCGGCGAAGTGCTTCTCAAGGAGGGTCTTGGCGGTGCCGTCGGAGTACATCTGCGTGATGGCGTTGTTGACCGCCTCGCAGGTCTCCTTGTCGCCCCTCCTGATGCCGACGCCGTACTTCTCGTCGGTGAACGGCGCGTTGATGACCTTGAACGCGCCCTTCTGCTGGTTGGCGAAGCCGGCCAGGATCAGGTCGTCGGTGCTGACCGCGTCGACCGCGCCGTTCTTGAGCTTGGCCGCGCAGTCGGAGTAGCTGGACGCCTCGACGAGGTTGACGCCCTTGATGGCGAGCTTCCCGTCCGGCGGGCCCTCGGTGATGCGGCGGAAGGAGTTCGACCCGGACGCCTTGCAGAGCTTCTTGCCCTTGAGGTCCTGCGGCTTCTTGATGGCGTTGTCGTTCGCGCGGACCATCGTGTCCTGGTGCGCGACGTAGTAGGGGCCGCCGAAGGTGACCTGGGCCTTGCGCGCCTGGGTGATGGAGTAGGTCGCGAAGACCAGGTCGACCTGGCCGCCTCCCAGGAACGACTCGCGGTTGGCGGACGTCGTCTCCTTGAACGTGATGCCGCTCTCCGGCACCCCCAGCCTTTGCGCCACGTACTTGGCGACGTCCACGTCGAAGCCGTCGTAGGAGCCGTCCGGCTTCTTCAGGCCCAGCGCGGGCTGGTCGAACTTGATGCCGATGGTCAGCTTCTTGTCGTCCTTCGCCTTCTGCGCGACCGACTTGGCCTCGGTCTTCTCCTTGTCACTGCCACAGGCGCCAAGCGCCAGTGACAGCGCCAGCCCCGCGCCGATCAGGGCGCCGATACGACGTGCTCGCACTGCTCGTCCACCTCTGCTTTCGTGCCGGAGCCCCGCGGCTCAGTGCGTGAGGATCTTGGAAAGGAAGTCCTTCGCGCGCTCGGTGCGCGCGTTGGTGAAGAACTCGTCGGGCGTGTTCTCCTCCACGATCTGACCGTCCGCCATGAACACGACCTTCTGCGCGGCCCGCCGCGCGAAGCCCATCTCGTGGGTGACCACGATCATCGTCATGCCGTCCCGGGCCAGCCCGGTCATCACGTCCAGGACCTCGTTGACCATCTCGGGGTCGAGTGCCGAGGTGGGCTCGTCGAACAGCATCACCTTGGGCTTCATGGCGAGGGAGCGCGCGATGGCGGCGCGCTGCTGCTGGCCGCCGGAGAGCTGCGCGGGATACTTCTGGGCCTGGTTGGCGATGCCGACCCGGTCCAGCAGCTCCATCGCGTGCTTCTCCGCCTCCTGCCTGCCCTGCTTGCGGACCTTGATGGGCCCGAGCGTGACGTTCTCCAGGATCGTCTTGTGGGCGAACAGGTTGAACGACTGGAACACCATGCCGACGTCCGCGCGGAGCCTCGCCAGCTCCTTGCCCTCCTGGGGCAGCTCCTTGCCGTCCACGCGGATGACGCCGCCGTCGATGGGCTCCAACCGGTTGATCGACCGGCAGAGGGTCGACTTGCCGCCACCGGACGGGCCGATGACGACCACGACCTCGCCGCGGTTCACGGTGAGGTTGATGTCCTTGAGGACGTGCAGCTCGCCGAAGTGCTTGTCGACGTGCTCGACCACGACGAGGGGCCCGGAGTCCGCGGCGGATCGCTCCGGGACGAGGTCATCCGGCCCGTCTCCCGCGGTGGGGTCGGGCGCGCCTTCGCTGCCTGTCATGCGCTCGGACTTTACGTCATCCGCGCCGGACGGCGAGCTTCCGAGCGGTACCGATACGATCACGAAAACCCATGTAGGCGAGGGGTTCGGAGCGCCTTCGGGCGCTGGCCGGAGGGGCCTTGGGCGCGGCGCGTCGGCCGTTTCGTGACCCGCCGGTAACCTGCTGGTGATCTTGGGTTCGGGACGCGCGGCGCGGACGTCGTGGCGGGGCCCGGGCGGCATGCGGACGGCATGCACTCGCGACCCGCGTGCGTGTCCGGCGGGGCGTGCCCGACGCGTACCCTTGGTGACTGTCATGAGTGCGCCTATCGAGATGGGCCCCCGCACGTACGAGATCCGTACCTACGGGTGCCAGATGAACGTCCACGACTCCGAGCGTCTGTCCGGCCTCCTGGAGTCGGCCGGGTACGTCCGCGCGGGCGACGCCGAACCCGACGTGGTGGTGTTCAACACCTGCGCCGTCCGGGAGAACGCCGACAACCGCCTCTACGGCAACCTCGGGCATCTGCGGCCGGTCAAGGACGGTCGTCCGGGCATGCAGATCGCCGTCGGCGGGTGCCTCGCGCAGAAGGACCGCGACACCATCGTCAAGCGCGCGCCATGGGTGGACGTCGTGTTCGGCACCCACAACATCGGCTCGCTGCCCACGCTGCTGGAGCGCTCGCGGGTGAACAGCGAGGCGCAGGTCGAGATCGAAGAGTCGCTGGTGACCTTCCCCTCGACGCTGCCCACCCGGCGCGAGTCGCCCTACGCGGCGTGGGTGTCCATATCGGTGGGCTGCAACAACACCTGCACTTTCTGCATCGTCCCGTCACTGCGCGGCAAGGAGAAGGACCGCCGCCCCGGGGAGATCCTCGCCGAGGTGGAGGCCCTGGTGGCCGAGGGCGTCCTGGAGATCACGCTGCTGGGGCAGAACGTCAACGCGTACGGCTCGGGCTTCGGCGCTCTCGCCGCAGCGCCCGGCGACGTCCAGGCGATGACGGCCGACGGGCAGTCCGCGTTCGCCGGGCTGCTGCGCGCGTGCGGCGACGTCGAGGGGCTGGAACGCGTCCGGTTCACCTCACCGCACCCCAAGGACTTCACCGACGACGTCATCGCCGCCATGGCCGAGACGCCGAACGTGATGCCGTCGCTGCACATGCCGTTGCAGTCCGGCTCGGACGCGGTGCTGCGGGCCATGCGCCGCTCCTACCGGCAGGAGCGCTACCTCGGCATCATCGACAAGGTGCGGGCGGCGATCCCGGACGCGGCGATCACCACCGACATCATCGTGGGCTTCCCCGGCGAGACCGAGGCGGACTTCGAGCAGACCCTGCACGTCGTGCGCGAGGCCCGTTTCTCCTCCGCGTTCACCTTCCAGTACTCCAAGCGTCCTGGAACCCCTGCGGCGACGATGGACGGGCAGCTGCCCAAGGAGGTCGTCCAGGAGCGGTACGAGCGGCTGGTCGCCCTCCAGGAGGAGATCTCCTGGGCGGAGAACAAGAAGCAGTCCGGCCGCACGCTGAGGGTCCTCGTGGCCGAGGGGGAGGGCCGCAAGGACGACGCGACCCGCCGCCTCTCGGGACGCGCGGCCGACAACCGGCTCGTGCACTTCCGGGCGCCGGAGGAGCCGGTGCGGCCGGGGGACATGGTCACCGTCGAGGTCACCTACGCGGCGCCGCACCACCTGGTCGCGGACAACCCCGTGCGGGGCGTCCGCCGGACGCGCGCGGGCGACGCGTGGGAGGCGCGCCAGGGCAAGGCGGACGACGGCCAGAAAGGCGTCTCGCTGGGAATGCCCTCGGTCGGGCGTCCGGCGTCGCCGGTTCCGGCCGCGCCGGGGTGCTCCACCCACTGACATGAGGCACGGTCGGCTGGATTCCGTCCCAGCGTCGGTCGTGCCCGGCTAGGCGAGGGCCGGGTTCGAAGAGGCCGGGATCGGTCTGGAGGAGGCAGCGTGCTTGTCTCGGCTGCGGTGTGCCCGCACCCGCCCGTCCTCGTGCCCGCCCTGGCGGGGGAGGCGGCGGGGGAGCTGGACGGGGTGCGCGCCGCGTGCGGCGAGGCCGTCCGGCGCCTCGGTGCCGGGTACGCCGACGTGACGGTCAGACCGCCGCGGCTGCGCGCGCCCGAGGTCGACGCCCTCGTGGTGGTCGGCGGGGCGGCCGAGACGCGCGCCTACGGTCCGTACGCGCTCGCGACGCTCCGTCCCTATGGTCTGGACTGGACGAGCCCCGCCGGGCCCGCAGAGGCCGCCACGGAGCCGCTGCCGCTGTCGCTCACGATCGGGCACTGGCTCCTGGAACGGGAGGGCGCGGGCGACGGAGCCCGCTATCAGGCGGTCGGGTTCGACACGCCGCCCGAGGAGTGCCTGGCCCTCGGACGCCGGCTCGCGGAGTCGGCCGAGCGGGTGGCGCTCCTGGTAATGGGCGACGCG
The DNA here is from genome assembly GCF_022751215.1 of Actinomadura terrae. Taxonomy (GTDB): domain Bacteria; phylum Actinomycetota; class Actinomycetes; order Streptosporangiales; family Streptosporangiaceae; genus Spirillospora; species Spirillospora terrae. The sequence goes on from NZ_JAICDG010000001.1 coordinate 1,246,625, forward strand.
TCGGCGTGCCGTTCGGAGAAGGCGCCCGGATACCTGGACGAGCGGGCCGCGTCCTACGACGGATCCGTCGCGAGCGCGCTCGCGAAGGCCGACGCCGAGGCGCTGGCCGCGCTGGACGCCGGGCTGTCCCGCGAGCTCCAGGCGGCCGGGCGCGCGGCGTGGCAGGTGCTCGCCGGCGCGGCGGGTGCCGGGCCGGGCCCCGGGGCGTCCGGCGCTCCGGGAACCGGGCATATGGCGGGGGACCTGCTCGCGGACGAGGCTCCCTATGGCGTGGGCTACCTCGTCGCGAGCTGGTCGAGCACCGGCTGGCCGGCCGCCTGACGGCCGCCGGGCGGTCGTCTAGGCGGGCCCGCCGCCCGGCGTGCCACCGCCCGGCGTGCCGCCGGACTGGCCGCCCTCCTGGCCGCGGTCGATGTAGTCCCCGGCCCTCTCCTGACCCTTGTCGATCTTGTCGGAGTACTTGCCGCCGGTCTTCCGGTCGATCATGTCCCCGCCCTTGTCGACGGCCTTCTTCGCCTGGTCGGAGTGCTGGCCGAGCATCTGCTTGACCTTGTCGACGATGGACATTCGCGAACCCCCGGATTCCCTCGTCTCGGCGGCGCCACGCGGTGGCGCGCGGCACCCGTACAACCCGCCTATACCCGTTCTGTTGCCACAATCAAGCCTGTGACCACTCCAGATGTGATCGCGGTCGTCGGGGCGACCGCCGCCGGCAAGTCCGACCTCGCCGTGGGCCTGGCCCTCGCCCTCGGCGGCGAGGCGGTCAACGCCGACTCGATGCAGCTGTACCGCGGCATGGACATCGGCACCGCCAAGCTGACCCCGGACGAGATGCGCGGCGTCCCCCACCACCTCCTGGACGTCTGGGACGTGACGGTGACCGCGAGCGTCGCCGAATACCAGCGGCTCTCCGAGGACGTCATCGCACGGCTGCGCGCAGGCGGCAAGCTGCCCGTGCTCGTCGGCGGCTCGGGGCTGTACGTGCGCGCCGCCCTCGACCACCTGGAGTTCCCCGGGACGGACCCTCGCGTGCGCGCGCGCTTGGAGGGCGAACTGGCCGAGGTGGGCGCGGGCGTCCTGCACGAGCGGCTGCGCCAGTCCGACCCTGCGGCGGCAGAGGCGATCCTGCCCAGCAACGGGCGACGCATCGTCCGCGCCCTGGAAGTCATCGAGATTTCCGGACGTCCGTTCAGCGCGACCTTGCCCGAACACCGGTACCGCTACGACTCGGTGACGCAGATAGGGCTGGCAGTGCCGCGCGACGAGCTGGACGAGCGGATCGCGCTCCGGGTGGAGCGCATGTGGGACGCGGGTCTCGTCGATGAGGTCCGCGGCCTGGAGCGGCAAGGCCTTCGGGACGGCCTGACCGCAGGCCGCGCGCTCGGGTACGCCCAAGTGCTCCAGTTCCTGGCAGGGGAGTGCACGGAGGAGGAGGCCAAGGCCGAGACCGTCCGGACGACGCGGCGCTTCGCCCGACGCCAGGAATCGTGGTTCCGCCGGGACCCGCGCGTCCACTGGCTGCCCTATGACGCCCCCGACCTCTTGGAGCGCGCCCTCCGCCTCGTCCGGTGAGGTCGGTGACGTAGCGCGGCGCGGGGATTACGGGCGGCGTAATACGATCGAGGGATGCGGTTCGTAAAGGGGCACGGCACCGAGAACGACTTCGTGATCCTGCCCGACCTGGACGGCGCCCTCGACCTCACCGCCGAGGCCGTCGTGCGGCTGTGCGACCGGCGCGCCGGGATCGGCGCCGACGGCGTCCTCCGCGTCGTCCGGACGAAGGCCACCGATCTGCCCGAGGACCTCGTCGGGGACGCCGAGTGGTTCATGGACTACCGCAATGCCGACGGCGGCATCGCCGAAATGTGCGGCAACGGCGCGCGCGTCTTCGCCCGCTACCTCGTGGACGCGGGGCTCGCCCCGCCCGGTGAGTGGAACCTCGCCACGCGCGGAGGGCTGCGACGCGTCACGCTGGGGGCATCCGGCGACGTGTCCGTGGACATGGGTCAGCCCAGGTTGCTCGGGTGGAGCGAGGCGTCCGTCGAGGGTGAGGTCTTCCAGGGGAAGCGCGTCTCCGTGGGGAACCCGCATCTGGTGTGCGCCGTGGACGGCCCGATCACGGGACTCGACCTGTCACGCGCCCCCGGTTTCGACCCGGGCGCCTTCCCGGAGGGCGTGAACGTCGAGTTCTTCCGCAGGGTCGGGGAACGGCACGTGGAGATGCGCGTATACGAGCGAGGCTCCGGAGAGACGCGTTCCTGCGGAACAGGGACCGTGGCGGTGGCCCTCGCCGCCGCGACCCCACCGGACGCCGCGTCCACGGAAAATTTCGCGCTGCCGCAGGGGGATTGGACCGTGGACGTACCGGGCGGGCGGGTGACCGTAACCCTGGGTCACGGGACGGCGGTCCTGAGCGGACCGGCCGTAATCGTCGCCGAGGGCGAGACCCGGCCGGGGTGGCTTTGACACCTCCCTGACCGACCCCTGACAAACCCAGCCCGACCAGCGGATTTTACTAGTCAATGAAGGTCCCGGATCGAACAGGACAACGGTCCCTCCGCACCGGGACCCATGCGGCATAATGTTCTTCATGCACACCCTCTGGTGAATGGCCCGTACGGACCGGGATGGGAGCCCCGACGCCGTACGGAGCCCGAGGGCCGGTGGCGACCTTCTTGGCGGGGGGCGGTCACCGGCCCTCCCACCGGGTGGCGGTCCGGTGAAGCCGGATCGCGGCCCTCCCGGCGGATTCCGGTGAGTGGCCAGGAACGAGAGTGCCTAGGAATGGGCCCCGTTCACAGGCAGCCGGGCGCGGACGATGGTTCCGCCCTTGGGCCCGGGCCCGACCGTGCACGACCCTCCGAGTTCGGCCGCACGTTCACGCATGGACGACATCCCCACGCCTGAACGCACGCGTGGCGGCAACCCCACCCCGTCGTCGTCCACGCTCACGTGCAGGTCGCCGTTCAGATACAGGCGAACCTCGGCGCAGTCGGCCTTCGCATGCCGGTGCACGTTGGTGAGGGCCTCCTGCACGATCCGGTAGGCCGCGACCTCCGCGGCGGCGGGAAGCCGGTCCAGTTCCCCCTCGACGTGGACCTCCACCTTGGGGCCGTCCCCGGTCGCGACGACACCGCCCAAGGCCTGGATGGCCCCCGCCAGGCCCAGGTCGTCCAGAGCCGGGGGACGGAGCCCGTACACGAGGTCGCGGATGTCGCCGATCGTGCGTCCCATCGTCGCGCGCAGGTTCTCCAGCAGCGCGTCGGCCGCCTCGGGGTCGGAACGCATCGTGATCCGCGCCGCGTCCACGGTCATGGCGAGGCTGGCCAGCGTGGGCCCGAGCCCGTCGTGCAGGTCGCGGCGCAGCCGGCGGCGCTCCTCCTCGCGCGTGCGCAGGATGCGCTCCCGGGAGCGCTGCACGTCGGCCGCCAGCCGCGCCGCGTTCGCCAGCTCGGCCAGGTTGCGCGCGAGGATGCCCGACAGCCGCGCGTCGGGGGGCCGCAGGACGCCGAACAGCAGCCGCCCGACCGGCTCGCCGTGCCACACCAGGGGGATGAGCTGGGGGCGGTCGCCGAGTTCGCCGTCCTCGGCGGAGATCGTGCGGCCGTCGCGGTCCAGCACCTCGATCATGACGCCGGTGGCGTGCAGGGCCGAGCGGGCGACCTCGGCGGCGACCGCGAGCGCCGCGCCCGGGTCGGCGGCGGTCTGGAGCCGCCGGTTCAGCCGGTCGGCGATCCGGTACGGGTCGCGCTCGCCGTGGATCAGGCTGTCCACCGTGCGCTGGAGCCGCCGCCGGACGGGCTCGAACACCGCCCCCGCCGCGATCGCGCCGACCAGCCCCGCGAGCGTGCCCCGGCCGTGCGCCAGCAGGCTCGCGGTCCCCACCAGCGCGAAGTACACGCCGGTGATCACCACGACGAGACCGGCGTAGACCAGCGTCCGGCTGACCACCAGGTCGATGTCGTACAGCCGGTAGCGGGTGATCGCGATCGCGATGCAGATCGGGACGGCGGCGATCGTGATGTTGCGGAGCGGGTCGCCGATCGGGCTGTTCTCGCCCACGTAGATGATCGCCTCGGCGAGCACGCCGGGGTAGACGACCCAGGCGATCTGCCGCCGCACGTCCGGTGGCGACCGGACGAACCGCGCGACCACCGACACCAGCCCGCCCACCAGCGTCGTGATGATGAACGCGCTGATCGGGACCGGGATCTCCTGGAACGGGTAGACCGAGACGCCGTTGTGGAAGCGCCGCGCCCCGGGGTCGACGGTGAGGTGCGCGCAGACGACGACGGGGACCAGGCAGGCCATCACCAGGATCGGCCGGAACCAGCGCGACACCAGCCGGCCGTCCGGGAAGATCAGCGGCAGCACGAGCGTGAGCGCGAACGTGTCGATCGCCCACAGCCACGTCCCGAGCCACTTGACGAAGCCGGCGCCCGCCCAGCCGTGCAGGTCCAGCCACGGGCCGAGGTTGAGCACGAGGATGTACACCGACGCGCTGACCCCGGACCCCAGCATGAGCCAGCCGACCCTCAGCCCGGGGCGGTGCCGCAGCAGGGTCGCGGCCGCGGGCGTCCAGAAGAGTCCGATCACGATCTCGGGATGCCACCAGACGAGGCGCCGGTCGGCGGGAAGCCACGTGCCGAGCATCAGCGACGCGGTGACGAGCAGGACCGCCGCCAGGGCGAGCAGGAACGCCGCGCGTCCCGCCCCGCGGTCGTGTTCCACCGTCTGCATCGCCGCTCCCGAAACAAAAGTAATGAAATGTTAAAACGTCCTGCTTCCTGTCCTGGGGTCATAGGGGCGTCCGCCTCAGGACACCGGGACCCCGCGCTGCCGACACTGTCTTCGTCGCGGCACGCGCGCGCGTGTCGCGATGGTAACTGCGGAAACCGGATAAGGACACCGAACGCGCAGGTCAGGGACGATGGGTGCGAAACCGCCCGACGTCGCGAACAGCCGGTCCGTCCGGTGCCCGGCCGAGCGACGCGGGCGGCGCCTCCCGAGCTCATACAGGGGCGGGTTCGGAGCACCGCCGGCGCCGGCCGGGCACGGTGAGACCCGCGTCACTACGGACACGGCGACGGTCATGGGCACACCCCTACGGCGAACGGACGCACTTCAGCCGTATGACGCCCATGTACGCCGTGCCGAGCACAACGGTACTTATTTCAATCTCAGCCCAGTGCGCTCGTCCGGCGGCTCGCCCCCTTGGCGGGCGCGGAATCGCTTCGCGATCTTCCCGGTGGGGCCTCGCCTCCGGCGTCGACCCCATTGGTCAACTACGCGCCCGCGCAATGGGTGGGGTCGCTGTGTCGCACGGCTAGGCGAGGAGGGTCAGGGTGCTGTCGCGGGAGAGCGACTTGATGCCGCTTCGCAGTACTTCCGGAGAGATGTCCCCCATGACGAGCCGTTGCAGGACGAACCCCGGCATGAGACCGAAGAGCGTCTGCGCGACGGCGGCCACGTCGGTGTCCTTGGGGAGGAGTCCGGCGTCCACGAGGCGGCCCGCGTAGAACATCCAGGTCTCCCGCATCATCACGATCGTCTCCCGGATGTAGCGGCCGAGCTGTTCGTCATGCATGGCCAGGCCCCACGCCTGGGGGGCGAGGCGTAGCGGGCCGTTCTCTCCGGAGAGCGAGACGACCTTGGTGGCGAGTTCCTCCACCATGACGTCCAGGGGGAGCAGCGGGTCGCGGCGGGCGAGGTCGGCGAAGAACGTGAGCAGGTCGCCGACCACGGTGGACGCGACGGCCTCGATGATGTCGCTCTTGCTCTTGAAGTAGCGGTAGACGGCCCCGGCCGACAGGCCCGACTCGGCGAAGACGTCCTGCATGGACGTCTCGTGGATGCCCTTGCGGATGAAACAGGCGCGGGCCGCGTCGAGGATCTGCTGCCTGCGCCGCTCCAGATGCTCTTCGCTGACTCGCGGCATGGCAGCAATATAAAACGAACGTCCGTTCTTGACAAGGCCGGAACGCCGGTGCGACGCTGGGCGCGATAAAAGAGAACGGACATCCGATTTATTGGAGGGGACCATGCGTTCGTCGCTCCCCGTGCGCGTCCTCGGCGTGGCCGTGGGCGCAGCCCTGCTGCAACTGCTCATGATCACCGCGTTCGCCTGGCCGTCGGCCCGCCTGGGGCCGCGCGATGTGCCGATCGTCGTGACCGGCCCGCAGGCGTCCGCCGTCGCCGAGCGCCTGGAGCAGGAGCGGCCCGGCGCGTTCGCCGTCGAGACGCGCCGGGATGAGGCCGCAGCGCGCGCCGCGCTCGCCGACCGCGAGGCGTACGGCGCCATCGTCACGACGCCGTCCGGCCCCCGCGTCCTCACCGCGTCGGCGGCGTCGCCGATGGTCGCGCAGCAACTTGGCGCCCTTTCCGAGAAGCTGGCGCCCGCGCGAGGCGCGCCCGCGCAGGAGCGGGTTGTTCAGGACGTGGTCGCGGCGGACCCCGACGATCCGCGCGGCGCCGGGTTCGGCGCCCTCGCGCTGCCGCTGATCATCTCCGGTCTGGCCGCGGCCGTGCTGCTCACGTTCGCGATCCGGGCGGTGGCGTGGCGGGCCGCCGGGCTGGTGCTCTTCGCGGTGCTCGGCGGGTTCGGCGTCGCCGCCGTCGCGCAGAGCTGGCTGTCGCTGCTGCCCGGCTCCTATTTGACGCTCGCCGGGGTGCTGGCACTGGCCATCCTCGCCGTGGCGGGCACCGTCGCCGGGCTGGCCGCCGTCTTCGGACGCGCGGGCATCGGCGTCGGCGGGCTGCTCCTGATGTTCTTCGGCAACCCGCTGTCGGCCGCGACGTCGGCGCCGGAGCTGCTGCCGCAGCCGTGGGGCGAGGTCGGCCAGTTCCTTCCGCCCGGTGCCGCGGTGACGCTGCTCAGGTCCACCTCGTTCTTCGACGGCGCGGGGTCGGCCCGCGCGCTGGCCGTTCTGGCGGCGTGGGCGGCCGCCGGGCTGGCGCTGCTGGCGGTCGGCGCGCTCCGGCGCCGCAACGAGGAACATCCCGTACCTGAGCGGACGCCCGTTTTGGCCTGATTCATTCCCTTGGATCTGTGCGGCTCGGTCTGACTTATGGACCGGGCCGCCACGATTCAGTGGCGGCCAAGTCGTACCCGGAATGGGAGTGCCCCGGCGTTTCTCCGCGCGGCGCGTGAGTGATCAGTAGCATTCTGTGACTGCTGCACGCGCCGGGAGGGGTGACATGGCGGCGTTCCTGCTACGCCGGCTGGCGAACTACGCCGTGCTGGTCGTTCTCGCCGCGAGCCTCGCGTACCTGCTCGCCGCCGCCGCGCTCACGCCGCGCGCCAACTACGAGGGCCGCGCGCCCCGTCCGCCCGAGGCCGTCGTCGACGCGCAGCTCACCCGGTTCAACCTCAACGACCGGACGCCCTTGGCCGAGCGCTACGGAACCTGGGTCGCGGGCCTGGCGCGGGGCGACTTCGGCCGGACGTGGCAGGGCGAGCCCGTCAACGCCGAACTGTGGCGCCGCCTCGGCGTCAGCCTCAGGCTGCTCGTGCTGGGGGCGGTGCTGGGCAGTGCCCTGGGCGTCCTGGCGGGCGCCTACGCGGCGGTGCGGCGCGGGCGGACGGCGGACCTGTTCATCACGTTCCTCTCCTACCTCGTCCTGGCCGTCCCCGTGTTCGTGCTCGCGGTCCTCCTGCAAATCGTCGCGAGCAGGACGAACGAGGCGACGGGCCTGCGCGTCTTCGAGTGGGTCGGGGAGACCACGCCCGGCGCCTCGGACGGGCCCTTCGGAGCCCTGGGCGGCCTGGGCGACCGCGTCCGTCACCTGCTGCTGCCCACCGCCACCATCGCCCTCGCCCAGTTCGCCCTCTACAGCCGCTACCAGCGGAGCATGATGCTAGACGTCCTCCAGGCCGATTTCGTCCGCACCGCCAGGGCGAAGGGGCTGCGCCGGAGGGACGCCCTCCTACGGCACGGTCTCCGCACGGCGCTGATCCCCATGACCACCTACTTCGCCTACACCTCCAGCCTCCTGGTGCTCGGCGGCATGTTCACCGAAAAGCTCTTCGGCTGGCACGGGGTGGGGGAGTGGCTGATCGACTCGGTGAGCCGGGGCGACGTCAACGCGGTCGCGGCCGTCAACTGCGTGGCCGCCGTGGCGGTGCTGCTGGCCGGGCTCGCCTCGGACGTCATGTACGGCATCCTCGACCCCCGCGTCCGGACGGGAGCCGTCGCGTGACGCCGGATCGCGCGGGCCGCCTGGCGCGGTGCCTGGCGGGGAACCGGCGCGCCCTCTGCGGATGCGTCCTGTTGCTCCTGTTGCTCCTGCTGTCCTTCACCGGCCCGCTGGTGTCGCCCTGGGGCTGGGACGAGACGGACTTCACCGCGTTCCGGCAGGGGCCCTCCGCCCGGCACTGGTTCGGGACGACGCCCAGCGGACGCGACGTGTTCGCGCTCACCCTGCACGGCGCGCAGAAGTCCCTGCTCATCGGGGTCTCCGTCGCCGTGATCTCGACCGGGCTCGCCGCGCTGTTCGGGACCGTCGCGGGGTTCGTCGGCGGCTGGACCGACCGCGTCCTGATGTGGGGCGTCGACCTGCTGCTGGTGCTGCCCTCCCTCCTCGTCCTGGCGGTGCTGTCGCCGCGCCTGGGCGGGCACTGGCTCCTGCTGGTGCCGTTGCTGGCCGCGTTCCTCTGGATGGTCACCGCGCGGGCGGTGCGCGCGATGACGCTGTCGGTGCGGGAGCGGGAGTCGGTGCTCGCGGCCCGGTTCCTCGGCGCGGGCACGCCGCGGGTGATCGTCCGGCACATCGTGCCGCAGCTCGCGTCGCTGCTGGTCGTGGACGCGAGCGTGAACGTCAGCGTCGCGATCATCGCCGAGAGCGCGCTGTCGTTCCTCGGAATCGGCGTCCGGGCGCCGGACGTCTCGCTCGGCACCCTCATCGCCGACGGACGCGGCGCCGCGACCACGTACCCGTGGCCGTTCGGGTGCGCGGCCGGGCTGCTCGTCTTGATCGTCCTCGCGGTGAACCTGCTGGGGGACGGCCTGCGCGACGCCCTCGACCCGTTGTCGCCGTCCGGGGGAGGCGGGCGGTGAACGTCCTAGAGGTGACCGATCTCCGGGTGGGGTTCGCGCCGGACGTCCAGGCCCTGCGCGGGGTCGGCCTCAGCGTCGGGCAGGGGGAAGTACTGGGAATCGTCGGGGAGTCGGGTTCCGGCAAGACGGTGCTGGCCCTCGCCATGATGGGCCTGCTTCCGGAGGGGGCGCGGACGTCCGGATCGGTGCGGTTGCGCGGCGTGGAGCTGCTGGGGCGGTCGGACCGGGAGCTGTCCAAGGTGCGCGGCAGGGATCTGGCCATGGTGTTCCAGGACCCGCTGTCGGCGCTCACCCCCGTGTATCCGGTGGGCGACCAGATCGCGGAAACCATCCGCATCCACTCGGGCGCGACGCGTTCGGCGGCGCGCGCGCGGGCCGCCGAGCTGCTCGACCTGGTCGGCATCCCCGGCGCGGCACGGCGGGCGCGCGCGTACCCGCACGAGTTCTCCGGCGGCATGCGGCAGCGGGTGATGATCGCGATGGCGATCGCCAACGACCCCGTCGCGATCGTGGCGGACGAGCCGACCACCGCGCTCGACGTCACTATCCAGGCGCAGGTCCTGGACGTGCTGCGGGTCGCGAAGGAGGCCACCGGCGCCGCGATCGTCCTGATCACCCACGACCTCGCCGTCGTCGCCGGGTTCGCCGACCGCGTCATGGTGATGTACGCGGGACGCGCCGTGGAGTCGGGCCCGGTGGACGAGATCTACCGGCGCCCGCGCATGCCGTACACGATCGGGCTGCTCCAGTCGCTCCCGCGCGTGGACGGCCCGGCGGGGGAGGGTGCGGCACGGGGCCGCCGGGCGCCCATCGAGGGGTCGGCGCCCATCGAGGGGCAGCCGTCCGGAGCGGCGCTCCCGTCCGAACCGTCGCCGCCGCCCGCCCGGTGCCCGTTCCTGCCGCGCTGCCCGGTCGCGGTCGACGGGTGCGCCGCCGCCGAGCCCGAGCCGATCCTGGTCGGGCCGGGTGGGCACGTCGCCGCGTGCGCGAACACCTCCGCGACCGCCGACCCGGCGGCGGTGTTCCCGGTGCTGGACGTCCCGGTCCCGCCGCCGGCGCGCAGACCCCGACGGGAGCGCCCCATCGTCCTTGAGGTGGCCGATCTCGTCCGGCACCACCCTGTGTACCGGGGCGCGCTGCTGCGGCGCCGAGCGGGCAGCGTGCACGCCGTCGACGGTGTCGGGTTCGACGTCCGGGAGGGCGAGACGCTCGCCCTCGTCGGCGAGTCGGGGTGCGGCAAGACCACGGCGCTGATGGAGATCCTGCGGCTGGACCGGCCGCAGCGGGGGCGCGTCGCGATCCTCGGCGAGGACACGGCCGCGCTGTCCGCCGCGCGGCGCAAGGCGCTGCGCCGCGACGTCCAGGTCGTCTTCCAGGACCCGTTCACATCGTTGGATCCGCGCATGCGCGTCGCCGAGATCCTGGCCGAGCCCCTGATCACGCACGGCCTTCCGGTCGGGGGCCGCGTGGAGGAACTGCTGGACCTCGTGGGCTTGGAGCCCGCCCACGCGAGCCGCTACCCGCACGGGCTGTCGGGCGGGCAGCGGCAGCGCGTGGGCATCGCGCGGGCGCTCGCCCTGGAACCGCGCCTGCTCCTGCTGGACGAGCCCGTCGCCTCCCTGGACGTCTCCGTCCAGGCCGGGGTGATGGACCTGCTGGAAGAACTCCGCGCCCGGCTCGGCCTCGCCTATTTGTTCGTCGCCCACGACCTTGCAGTGGTCCGGCGCATCGCCGACCGGGTCGCCGTCATGCATCTGGGACGCATCGTGGAGATCGGTTCCGTCGACGAGGTGTACGGGGCGCCCGCGCATCCGTATACGCGCGCGCTCCTGGACGCCGTACCGCTACCCGACCCCTTCCTGGAGCGGCGCCGCCGACGCGTCCCGCTGCAAGGGGAGGCGCCGGATCCGATCGACCCGCCTCCAGGCTGCCGGTTCCGTTCGCGCTGCCCCCGCTATGCGGCGCTCACGGCGGTGGAGAGCCGCCAGTGCGACGAACACGACCCCGGCCCCCGCGCGGTGGGCCACGACGCCGACCGTGAGGTGGCGTGCCATCATCCGCTCGTCGGCGCGAGGGTCGAGCGATGAGGGCCCCCGGACGGACGCCCGCGCTTGCCGCCGCGGTGCTTCTGCTGGCCGCGTCCCTGCTGGCCGGTGGATGCGGGACGGCGGGCGAGGGCGCGAGGGCGGCGTCCGGGCGGCTCCCCGCGTCCGACGTGAACCCCATGCCGCGCGACCGCGTCCGGAACGGCGGGACGTTGCGCTGGCCCCTGCCCGAATTCCCGTCCCAATGGAACTTCCATCACGTCAACGGGACGCGGGGTGTCGTCGAGCACGTCATTCAGGGCGCGCTGCCCTATCTCATGCGCGCCGACGAGAGGGCCGTGCCGCGTCCCGTCCCGGCGTATCTGCAATCGGCGACGCTGGAACGCACCGAGCACGGCCAGACCGTCACCTACGTGCTCAACCCCAAAGCGAAATGGTCGGACGGCGCTCCCATCGGCTACGGCGATTTCGTCGCACAGGCGCACGCGCTCTCCGGGCGGGACCCGCGTTTCCAGATGTCGACCGTCACCGGCTACAGGCAGATCAGCCGCATCCAGCGCGGCCCGCAGAGCAACGTCGTCATCGTCACCTTCGACGGAAAGTACGCGGACTGGCGGAGCCTGTTCAGTCCGCTCTATCCGGCGGCCGCCTATTCCAGCCCCGCCGCGTTCAACACCGGGTGGCTCGACCGGCTGCCCGTCACGGCGGGCCCCTTCAAGCTCCAGGGAATCGACCAGACCGCCAAGACCGTCACCATGGTGCGCGACCCTTCCTGGTGGGGCGCGCCCGCGAAACTCGACCGGATCGTCTACCGCACCATCGACGGGAGCGCGATGCCGGGCGCGTTCGCCAACGACGAGATCGACCTGATGGACGTCGGGCTGGACGCGGGCGCCCTGCGCCGGGCCGAGCAGGTTCCGGGCGCCGCCGTGCGCCGCGCGGGCGGCCCCGACTGGAGGCATTTCACCTTCAACGCCGCCGGGCCGATCCTCTCCGATCCGAATGTGCGCCGGGCGGTGATGCTGGGCATCGACCGGCGCGCCATCGCCCGCTCCGACCTGTCCGGGCTGGGCGTCCCGCTCCAGACGCTCGGAAACCATTTCTACGTCAACACCCAGGACGGCTACCAGGACAACTCCGGTGAACTCGGCGGCTACGACCCCGCGCGCGCCGGGCGGCTTCTCGACCAGGCGGGCTGGAGGTCCCACGGCAAGTACCGCGCCAAGGGAGGCCGGTTGTTGGCACTGCGTTTCGTGGTCCCGTCCGGGGTGCCGGGCGGGAAGCAGGAAGGGGAACTGACGCGCGCGCTGCTCGAACGCGTGGGCGTCCGGGTGGACATCCGGATCGTCCCCGACGACGACATCTTCGACCGGTACGTGACGCCGGGGGCCTTCGACATCGTGCCGTTCTCCTGGCTCGGGACGTCCTTTCCCGTGTCGCCCATGAAATCGGTGTTCGCGCGCCCGCGTGACGACCGCATCCAGCAGAACTACTCGCGCGCGGGGACGGCGGCCATCGACGCCGCCCTGGACCGCGCGACGGCCGAGGTCGACCCGGCGAAGGCGCCCGCCCTGGTGAACGCGGCCGATCGGCTGATCTGGCGCGAGGCGTACGTCCTGCCGCTCTACCAGCGCCCGCAGATCGTCGCCGCGCGCGCCGACCTCGCCAATCTGGGCGCCGGTGGATTCGCCGAACCCGCCTACGAGGACATCGGATTCACTGGCAGATAACAGGGGGTGGGACGGTCAGGGGAAGGCGAGCCCGATGCCCTTGCGGTCGCTCGTGAAGCGGGCGTTCCACACGTAGAGCCGGAGGTCGCCCGAGGACGCGCCGTCCTCGACGGGGAGGTCGGAGGCGATCCGCACGATGTAGGAGGCGCCCGCCGGGATCATCGTGTCGCCCCCGTCCTCGACCGGCGGCCCGGCGCCGTCGATACGCCCGGTGACCTTGCTGTGGTTGGGGAGCGTGCACATGTCGTCCGGAATCCCCGCCTGCGGCATGCACCGTTCCTGCGCGGACGCGGGAACCCGGTCCTTCGGCATGAACAGGTCTGCGGGAAAGTCCAGCAGGACGGGGCGCCGCTGGGTGTTGGTGAGGACGTAGTCGGCGTAGGCGTAGGTCGTCCCGGAGGGCGGGGCCTGGGTGGCGCCCAGCGGCTGCCGGTCCGTCCCCGCCCTGATGGCGGCGAGACTGTAGCCGTACCCCTCCGGAGTGGTGACGTTCAGCGGGGCACCGGCCTTGGGCGCGGGCACCGAGGCGATCTGGACGCCCACACCGCCCTCACTGGCGAGTGACGGTTCGGTGGCCGGGCCGCCAGAGCCCGAGTCCGGCCGGAGAAGGACGATCCCCGCGGCGATGGCGGCGATGCCCACGGCTCCCGCGACGGCCCCGGCGAGGCCGAGCCGCCCGGCGCTCGCGCGCTTGCGACGCCGGTGCGAGCTGGGGCGACGCGGCTGTCGCCCGTGAGGTGGCCGGTCGTACGGGTACGGGCCGGATCGCTGCCGTCCGTCCTGGGGCCGCTGGTTGTCGTGCATGGTCGTTCCGTGTTCCTCGGGCCGTTTCGGCGGGGCTCGGCCAGCGTTTCCGGCAAGCTTGGTCGGCGTTTTCCGTCCGTCCGGAAATACGACCTCACACCGGAGCCAGTAACCCTACCTGACGACCGGATCGACGGCCGGAGGGCGCCCACCGGCCGGAATCCGGCTGGACCGACCGGTTGACCCCCTACGAACCGTTCTTCACGAGGGCTTCGCGGCCGAGCCCGCGCAACGACGCGTCGAGCACCTGCGCGGTGTGCGCGACCGCGAGCTCGGTACCACGGCGCCGCAGCGCGGTCGCGATCTGCATGGAGCAGCCGGGGTTGGCCGCCACCAGTAGTTCGGCTCCGGTCGCCGCCACGTTCAACGCCTTGCGCTCGCCCAGCTCGGCGGCGGCCTCCGGTTGCAGCAGGTTGTAGGTTCCGGCCGAACCGCAGCAGATCTCGGGGTCGGCGATCTCCCGGACGGTCAGTTCCGGAACGCCCGCCAGAAGGGCGCGGGGCTGGCTGCGGATGCCCTGCGCATGCGCGAGGTGGCAGGCGTCGTGGTAGGCGACGGTGACCGGCAGCGGGCGGCGCTCGGCGCGCGGGCCGAGATCGACGAGGAACTCCGCCAGGTCCCGGGTCTTCCCCGCGAGGGCCGCCGCGCGCCGCGCCCAGGCCGGGTCGTCCGCGAGCAGCGCCTCGTACTCCTTCATCGCCGAGCCGCACCCCGCCGCGTTCACGACGATGACGTCGACGTGCTCGAACGTCGCGACCGTCCGGCGGGCGAACGCGCGCGCCTCGTCCTCGCGGCCCGCGTGCAGCGACAGCGCGCCGCAGCAGCCCTGCGCCCGGGGGATCACCACGTCGCAGCCCTCCAGCGCCAGGACGCGCGCCGTGGCCGTGTTGACGCCCGGGAAGAACTCGCTCTGCACGCAGCCGGTCAGCATCCCGACCGTGGCGCGGCGGCTCCCACGCGCCCGGACACGCTCCGGGAGCCGGGGGGCCTTGCCGAGGGGCGGGGCGAGCCGCTCCATCGCCGCCAGCGACGGTGAGAGGCGCTCCAGGAGCCCCGTGCGGCGGACGAGGCGGTCCAGCCCGGTCCGCTGGTAGGCGCGCAGCGGCCCGCGCAGCGCGCGGAGCCGCCGCCGGTAGGGGAACAGCCGGAAGATCGCCTCGCGTACGACCCGCTCCTGCAACGGACGCGGATGCTCGCGTTCCACCTCCGCGCGGGTCATCTCGATCAGCCGGTCGTACTGGACGCCGGACGGGCAGGCCGTCACGCACGCCATGCACCCCAGGCACTGGTCGAAGTGCTCGACCATCGGCCCGCTGAGGGGCGTGCCCTCCGCGTGCTGCGCCATGAGGTGGATGCGGCCCCTGGGGGAGTCCATCTCCTCGCCCCACAGCACATACGTCGGGCACGTCGGCAGGCAGAAACCGCAGTGCACGCAGTCGTCGAGCAGCTTCGGGAGGTCGTTGTCGGCACTCATCAGATACCTCCCACGAACCGGCCGGGGGACAGCCGGCGATCGGGATCGAACTGGTCCTTGACGCGCCGCATGAGCGCGAGGGCCGGGAGCGGGCCCCAGAAGTCGATGTCTCCGCGCACCTCCAGCGGCGCGTACCGGACGACTACGGTGCCCTTGTGGGGGGCCAGGGCCGCGCGGAGGGCGCGCAGCAGATCGGCCACCTCACCCGGCGTCATGTCACCGGGAAGTCCGACATGGCCGTGTCCTCTGCCGCTCCACGTCACGGTCGGCCTGTCCACGGCGGTGAGCAGGTGGGGGAGCGCCGTGGGCGGGGCGGCGACGTCGATGAGCGTGGTCCCCTCTGGATACAGGCCCCACCCCTGTGGAGCGGTCTCCGACACCTGGGCCCTGTCGCCGAGGAGGGCGACGGTCTGCCCGGTACGTGCGGCGACACCGTCCGGGACGCCTTCCAGGAGAACGGTGACCGTCCCAGGGCCGGTGTACTCGACCGCGGCCGGTGCCACGGGGGAGTGCAGGACGCTCTGGACGGCCTCATACGCTTCTCCCGCATTGTCCACGGGACACGACACCCAGGCGCGCGCGGCCGGAACGGGATGCAGACGGAACGTCGCATCCACGATCAGACCCAGCGTCCCGTAGGAGCCGCAGAACAGCCTGCCCAGGTCGTACCCCGCGACGTTCTTGACGACCTTGCCGCCGGAACGCGCGACCTGACCGTCCGCCCGGACGATCGTGAGCCCGATGACCAGATCCCGTGGCGTCCCGTACAGGAACCGGAGCGGCCCGGCCGCGCCAGTGGCGATCGTGCCGCCGACCGTCGAACCGGGGAGCGGCACGTCCAGCGCCAGGCGTTGGCCCTTGTCCGCCAGCACCTCGCCGAGCCGGTCCACGGGCAGCCCCGCCTGCGCCTTCACGACCAGGTCACCGTCCGCGTGCTCCACCACCGCGTCCAACCGGTGGGTGTCCACGAGCAGATCGCAGCGTTCGGGGGGCGTTCCCCAGTCCAGGCGGGTCTCCGCGCCACGCGGCACGACGGCGAGCCCCGTTTCCGCTGCGACCCGCATGACGTCGGCCGCCTCGGTGACGTCCTTGGGCGCCGCGACGAACGCGGGCTCCACACCGAGCACCCCCTCCGCAGGGTCGCCCGGACGGACGTCACCACAAACCTTCGCCAACGCGTCCAGAGGCCGCATCAGAAGATGTCCGCCTTTCCCTCGTAGGGGTGCGGGCCCTTGCGCACACCGGGAACCTCTCCGCACATGCGCGGCGTGGGGAACACCTTGCCCGGGTTGCACAGCCCCGCAGGGTCGAAACCGCAGCGGACCATCTGCATGGTGTCCAGATCGGTGTCGGTGAACATGCGCGGCATGTACCGGGACTTGTCCACGCCGACACCGTGCTCGCCCGTAATGGAACCGCCGTGCTCGATGCACAGATCGAGGATCGCGCCGGACACCTCCTCCGCGCGCGCCTCCGCGCCGGGTTCGGCGTCGTCGAACAGCACCAGCGGGTGCAGGTTGCCGTCCCCCGCGTGGAAGACGTTCGCCACCCGGACGCCGGACTCCGCCGACAGCGCGTCGATCCGGGCGAGCACCCGGGGCAGCGCCGTGCGGGGGATCACGCCGTCCTGGACGATGTAGGCCGGGCTGATCCGCCCCACCGCCGCGAACGCCGACTTGCGGCCCTTCCAGATCAGCGCCCGCTCGGCCTCGCCCGCCGCGATCCGGACCTCGAACGCTCCCGCGTCCCGGCACAGCCGCTCCACCTCGGCGAACTGGGCCGCGACCTCGGGCCCGGGGCCGTCCAGCTCCACGATCAGCACCGCGCCCGCGCCGGGCGGGTACTCGCAGCGCACCGCCGCCTCGGCCGCCTCGATCGACAGCGCGTCCATCATCTCGATCGCCGCCGGCAGCACCCCCGCCGCGATGATCGCCGACACCGCCGCGCCGCCCGCCTCGATCGTGTCGAACGCGGCCAGCAGCGTCTCGACGGTCTCGGGCACCCGCGTCAACCGCACCGTGATCTTGGTGGTGATGCCGAGCGTGCCCTCTGCCCCGACGAACACGCCCAGCAGGTCGTACCCGGGGTCGTCCACGGAAAGCTCCACCAGCTCCCCGTCGGGGGTGACGACCTCGCAGGCGAGCACGTGATGCGCGGTGAAACCGTACTTCAGGCAATGCGCGCCGCCCGAGTTCTCCGCGACGTTCCCGCCGACCGAGCAGATCTGCTGGCTCGACGGGTCCGGCGCGAAGTAGTACCCCTGCGGACGGGCCGCGCGGGTGACGTCCAGGTTGATGACGCCCGGCTCCACCACCGCGCGCTGGTTCGCGACGTCGACCTCCAGAATCCTGCGCATCCGGGAGGTGACGATGAGGACGCCGTCCGCGCGCGGTAGGGCGCCCCCGGACAGACCCGTCCCCGAACCGCGCGCCACGTACGGAACGCCGCAGGACGCGCACTCCCGCACGATCGCGGCGGTCTGCTCGGCCGTGTCGGGAAGGACCACGATCCCGGGGGACGCGCGATGGTTGGTCAACCCGTCGCACTCGTACGTCCGCAACCGCACCGGGTCGGTGATGACCTGGCCCGGACCGAGCAGCGCGTCGAGGCGCAGGGCGAGCGCCTGGAGTTCCGTTTCCATCGCTTTCACCTTCCTCCCGAGCCTGGAACGCCCGCAAGGTCCATCTCACCTACAGGAAGACCCCACGGAGGTGACTCCCCGTAAGAGCCACCCCTTCAGGGTCAGTCCATCTCTCCAGGGTCAGTCCATGCGCTCGTAGGCGGGGGTGGTGAGAAACTCCGCGTACTCGTCCGCCAGGGTCACTTGCTTGAACAGCGCCACGGCCTGGTTGTAGCGCGGCTCCTTGAACGCGTCGCCGAGTTCGGCGCGGATTCCGGCCAGTTCCTCATCCAGGATGCGCTCCACCAGCTCCTTGGTGACCTTCGGGCCGTCCTTCAGCGAGATCCCGTTGTAGATCCACTGCCACACCTGCGAGCGGGAGATCTCCGCCGTCGCCGCGTCCTCCATCAGGTTGTGGATGGCGACCGCGCCCGCGCCGTCCAGCCACGTCGCGAGATACCGCAGCGCCACGTCGATGTTGTTGCGCAGGCCCGCCTCGGTGATGTCGCCGGGGGTCGCCGCGACGTTCAGCAGATCGGACGCGGAGACCCGCACGTCCTCGCGGAGCCGGTCGCGCTGGTTCGGCCGGTCGCCGAGCACGCCGTCGAACACCTCCCGGCACACCGGCACGAGGTCGGGGTGGGCGACCCACGACCCGTCGAAGCCGTCGCCGGACTCGCGGGTCTTGTCCGCCCGCACCTTCTCCAGCGCGACCTTGTTGACCTCCTCGTCCCGCCGGGACGGGATGAACGCCGCCATGCCGCCGATCGCATGCGCGCCGCGCTTGTGGCACGTCCGGACGAGCAGTTCGGTGTAGGCGCGCATGAACGGCGCCGTCATCGTGATCGCGTTCCGCTCCGGCAGCACGAACTCCGCGCCCCGGTCCCGGAACTTCTTGATGACGGAGAACAGGTAGTCCCAGCGGCCCGCGTTCAGGCCGGCCGAGTGGTCGCGCAGCTCGTAGAGGATCTCCTCCATCTCGAACGCGGCCGGGATCGTCTCGATCAGCACCGTCGCGCGGATCGTCCCGCGCGGGATCTCCAGCGTGTCCTGCGCGAGGTTGAACACGTCGTTCCAGAGGCGCGCCTCCAGATGGCTCTCCATCTTCGGCAGGTAGAAGTAGGGGCCCTTCCCCGTGGCGAGCTGCCTCCGCGCGCTGTGGAAGAAGTACAGGCCGAAGTCGAAAAGCGACCCCGACATGGGCTCGCCGTCCACCAGGACGTGCTTCTCCTCCATGTGCCATCCGCGCGGCCGCACGACGATGGTCGCGAGCTCCGCGTCATCCTTGAGCGCGTAGGACTTGCCGGTCCGCGCGTCGGTGAAGTCGAGCGTGCGGTCCAGGGCGTCCCGGAGGTTGAGCTGGCCCTCGACCATGTTGTTCCAGAGCGGCGTGTTGGCGTCCTCGAAGTCGGCCAGCCACACCTTCGCGCCCGAGTTGAGCGCGTTGATGGTCATCTTCCGGTCGGTCGGGCCGGTGATCTCGACGCGGCGGTCCACGAGGCCCGGCGCGGGCTCGGCGACACGCCACGCGGCGTCCTCCCGGACGGACGCGGTCTCGGGCAGGAAGTCCAACGTCCCGCCCTCGGACAGCCTGCGCTGCCGCTCGGCCCGGGCCAGGAGCAGCTCCCGGCGCCGCGCGCCGAACTCGCGTTGCAGGGCGGCGAGCAGGCCGAGCGCCTCGGGCGTCAGGATCTCCTCGTACCGGTCCCCGAGCGGCCCGGTCACCTCGATTCCTTCCAGTGCAGCCATCAGCGCGCCTTTCGTACAGCGAAATTCTGTTTCTGCCTCGTGAAGATGTTACGTGTTCGACCAGGGGCCGGTCCAAGCGGGGGTCTGCTGGCGCGCCCTGGTACGCACTGGCACGCCTCGTCCCGCCCGCATGCCCTGCCCGCGCGCACACGTGCCAACCGCTACCCCCGCCGCAGTACCCGGAAGCGCCACCGCCCTGCCCGCGCGCACGCGCCAACCCAGGGGTGATATTCGCGTGACCGCCCCTGTGGGCCGTGAGACGATCGCGGGGAAGATAAAGCCGCGCCGCGGCGTTCAACCGAGGACATATGACTCAACCTTTCTCTGTGAACCAGAAACCGGCCGAGACCGACTTCGAGCCCATGACGGGCGAACTCGACCTCGAAGACCGGAAGGCCCTGCGCCGCGTCGCCGGGCTGTCGACCGAACTGACCGACGTCACCGAGGTCGAGTACCGCGCGCTGCGGCTGGAGCGGGTCGTCCTCGTGGGCGTGTGGACGGAGGGCACGGCCGAGACGGCCGAGAACTCCCTGCGCGAGCTCGCGCTCCTCGCCGAGACGGCGGGCTCGGAGGTGCTGGAGGGCCTCGTCCAGCGCCGGTCCCGTCCCGACCCCGCGACCTACATCGGCTCCGGCAAGGCGGCCGAACTGCGCGACATCGTCATCTCCACCGGCGCCGACACCGTCATCTGCGACGGCGAGCTGGCGCCGAGCCAGCTCCGGCACCTGGAGGAGACCGTCCAGGTCAAGGTCATCGACCGGACCGCGCTGATCCTCGACATCTTCGCCCAGCACGCCAAGAGCCGCGAGGGCAAGGCCCAGGTGGAGCTCGCCCAGCTCGACTACCTCCTGCCGCGCCTGCGCGGCTGGGGCGGGAACCTGTCCCGGCAGGTCGGCGGGCGCGCCGCGGGCGGCGTCGGCATCGGCGGCCGCGGCCCCGGCGAGACCAAGATCGAGCTGGACCGGCGCCGGATCCGCACCCGGATGGCCAAGCTGCGCCGCCAGATCGCCGAGATGTCCAAGGCCCGCGACACCAAGCGCGGTGAGCGGCGCCGCAACGCGGTGCCCGCCGTCGCCATCGCCGGCTACACCAACGCCGGCAAGTCGTCCCTGCTCAACCGGCTCACCGGCGCCGGGGTGCTGGTGGAGAACGCCCTGTTCGCCACCCTCGACCCCACGGTCCGGCGCGCCGAGACGCCCGGCGGCCGCGCCTACACGCTCGCCGACACGGTCGGGTTCGTCCGGCACCTGCCGCACCAGCTCGTCGAGGCGTTCCGCTCGACGCTGGAGGAGGTCGCCGACGCCGGGCTCGTCCTGCACGTCGTGGACGGCTCCGACCCCGACCCCGAGGCGCAGCTCGACGCCGTCCGCGAGGTGCTGCGCGAGATCGGCGCCGCAGAGATCCCCGAGCTGGTCGTCATCAACAAGGCCGACGCCGCCGACGAACTGGCCCTCGCCCGCCTCCAGCGCCGCGAGCCGCGCAGCGTCGTCGTCTCCGCCCGCACCGGCTTCGGCATCGAGGAGCTGCGCGAGGCGGTCGAGGCGGCCCTGCCCGGCCTGGAGAGCGAGCTCCACGCGCTGGTGCCCTACGACCGCGGCGCGCTGGTCGCGCAGGTGCACGAGCGCGGCGAGGTGTTGAAGCAGGAACATGTCGCCGAGGGCACTATGCTGCATGCCCGGGTGCCGGGCGACCTCGCCGGGGAACTGTCCCCCTACGAGGTTCTGGCCCCGACCGTCTGACAGTCGTCCCAGGTCAGACCAAAGGACCGTAACCCGCTTTCGGACGCGTCCGAAAGCGGGTCGATGCCTCGTCCTGGTCGCCGAACGGTGACAGCTTCTCCATTTGGCTTGACGGTGCCGTTGGATTCCGTACGGTCGTAGAGCTAAGGGGCTGGGGTGATGGCTGTCGATGCGGTACGACCAGAGGTTGTCGGACGGGCCTTCAGTGCACTACCGTGACGAAACCGATATCTCCGGTCTCGTTGCCAGTGGTGGTCGCACGACCACCCGACCCTCCAGCGGTGATTCGCCGGCATCCAGTCGGCGTTTCGGATCGAGAGCAGGTGGCCCAGTCCATGGCACGTCCCCGCACCGGCACGAGAGCAGGCGGCGCACCACGCCCCACCCAGGGCCACTTCCGGAGCCCGTCCGCTGCGGGCCCCCACGGCGACACGGGACGCCCCTCCACGGCGTCCGTCCCAGCGCCCCACGGCGCCTCGCTCCACCCAGGTCGGTGACCCGATGACGGTACGGCTGTTGACGAACATCGGCAGGCTCTGGACGGGGACCGACGTCTGTAGCAACGCCGCCGTGCTCATCCACGACGACCGGATCGTCTGGGCCGGCGCCGCGTCCGACCTGCCGCAGAGCGTCCCCGGCATCATCGACGACATCGTCGACGTCGACCACGTGGAGAACCTCGGCGGCGGGCTGGTCACCCCCGGCCTCATCGACGCGCACTCGCACCCGGTGTACGCGGGCAACCGCTGGGCCGAACTCGCCATGCGCACCAGCGGCTCGTCTCACTCCGCCATCGCGGCCGCGGGCGGCGGCGTCAACTCCACCGTCACCGTGACCCGGGGCACCGACCCCTGGACGCTGTGCAACGGCGTCCGCGAACGCCTCCGCCAGTGGATCCTCGCCGGGACCACCACCGTCGAGGCCAAGACCGGCTACCACCTCACCCGCGACGGCGAACTCGCCGATATCCGGATGCTGCGCTCGCTCGAGGGCGAACCGTCCATGCCGCGCATCCACGCGACCTTCCTCGCCGCGCACATCCTGCCGCCCGAGTTCTTCGGCCGCCGCCGCGACTACATCGAGGCCGTCCGCCTCTGGGCGGGCGACGCCGCCGTCGCGGGCGCCGACAGCATCGACGTCTACTGCGACGAGGGCCACTTCACCGCCGAGGAGGCCCGCGCCCTGCTGCTCACCGGCAAGCGCGCCGGCCTCAAGGCCCGCATGCACGCCTGCGCCAACGAGCGCGTCGGCGCCGCACAGGTCGCCGCCGAGGTCGGCTGCGCCTCCGCCGACCTGCTCACCCAGGCCAACGACGACGACATCAAGGCCCTCGCCCACGCCGGCGTCACCGCCACCGTCTGCCCCGGCAGCGCCCTCAACAGCAGCCGCGCCCCGGCACCCGTCCGGCAGATGATCGACCGCGGCGTCACCGTCGCCCTCGGCACCGACCACAACCCGGGCCAGTGCGGCATCACGTCCATGCCGCTCGTCATCGGCCTGTCCGTCGCCATGTTCGGCCTCAGCGTCACCGAGGCCCTCCGCGCCGCCACCCTCGGCGGAGCCGCCGCCCTCCGCGTCGGCGACCGCGGCTCCCTGGCCCCGGGCATGCTCGCCGACATCGTCCTGTGGGACGCCGACCACGAGGGCGCGTTCGCCTGGGCCTTCGGCCTCCGGGCCCTCCGCGTCTGGCGAGGCGGCACGCCCGTCCAGCCCTGAGTCCACCCTGCCGCCGCGTCCATGAACGCGTGCCGTAGCTGAACGCGGCAGTCCCTGACCAGGACGATTCGGGCTTTCCGTGCGGTGGTCGCGGAGAGTTATCCACAATGTACCGACCACCTTCCGGTGCCGCGACGCCGCGCCTAGCGTCGGACGCATGAGAGACAGCGATCAAGATCGTCGGCCGTCCCCGCGCGAGCGCTTGAAGATCGCCGCCGATCCACCGGAGGAACCGCCCGCCGCCCGCTTACGCGCGAGCCCCGAGCGCTCCCACGTCCGCGTCCTCGTCGCCGTCGCGGTGGTCGCCGCCCTGGTGGCCGCCGGCTACCTGCTGCTGGCCCGCCCGCGCCCGCAGGCCGCCCCCGCCTCCTCGCCGGCGACGGCCTCCCTGTCGAACGACCCGTCCCCGGCCGCCTCGACGACCGGGACGGCGGCCTCCACGGTCGCCGTCCACGTCCTCGGCAAGGTCCGGCACCCCGGCGTGATCACGCTGCCGTCCGGCTCCCGCGTCGCCGAGGCGATCAGGGCCGCGGGCGGCGTCCGGCCGGGCGTGGGAACGGGTTCGCTCAACCTCGCCCGCAAGGTCGTCGACGGCGAGCAGATCCCGGTCGGCGTCCGCACACCTTCGCCCGCCCCCGGCGCCGTCGCCCCGTCCCCATCGGCCTCGCCCGGGGCACCGGGCAGCACGCCCCTCGACCTCAACACGGCGACCGTCGAACAACTCGACCAGCTACCCGGCGTCGGCCCCGTCCTGGCCCAGCGCATCATCGACTACAGGACGCGGCAGGGCGGCTTCCGCTCGGTCGACCAGCTCCAGGAGGTCAACGGCATCGGCGCCCGCCGCTTCGCCGATCTCAAAGCGATGGTCCGCGTATGAGGCCCGCCGACCTCCGCCTGCTCGCCCCGGCCCTGGCCACCTGGCTCACAGCCGCCCTCACCATCGGCCTCCCCCCGACGCTCACCTACACCCTGGCAGCCCTAGCAACTCTCACAGCCACCTACCTCCTAACCACCCCCGACCCCCCACCCGCCGCCCCCACCCACCAACCCCCCAAGCTCCCCACCCGCCCCACACCAGCCCCCACCAACACCCCACCTGCAAGCCCCGCACAACCACCCCACACAGAGCACACCCCACCCCACCTCAACAACGAGCCGCCCGCCCCACAACCCCCCAACTATCCACCTCCCCCCAACACCTCCCACCGCCCAAAAGGTCCAAGCAACACAGCAGAAAACGAGCAGCGCCCGGCCCGCCGCGCCGACGGGACGATCCGTCGGCATCTGCGCTTGTTCGACCGGCTCTCGGCGTTGCTGCCCGCGTGGCGAGAGTTGGGAGGACGTCGGTTGCTGGCGGGGGTGATCCTCATGTGCGCGGCGGCGTCCGCGGCCGGGGTGGCGCTGCGGTCGAGCGCCGTTGGGACGGGGCCGGTTCGCGACCTGGCCCGGTCCGGGCGTTCGGCGACGGCCGAGGCCGTCATCACGGGCGACCCCCAGTCCAAGCCGGGCGAGAGCAGACCCCTGATCATTCTGCGGGCGCGCGTGGAGGCGGTGACGCGCGCGAAGGTGCGGGTTCCGGTGCTGCTGATCGCAGCTGATCCCGGCTGGCTGCACCTCGTCCCCAGTCAGCGTGTTCGCCTCCACGGCGGATTCCGGACGCCGCGCAGGGCCGAGTTGCTCGCTGCGGTCGTGATCGTCAGAGGTCCGCCCACCATCCTCGGGAGGCCGTCCGCCCTTCAGCGCGCCGCCGAACACGTCCGCGCCCGGCTCCGCGCGGCGGTCGAGCACCTCCCCGCCGACCAGCGCGGCGTGCTCCCTGGCATGGTCGTCGGCGACACCTCCCGGCTGGCCCCTGGGCTCGCCGAGGAGTTCAGGACCGCCGGTCTCACACATCTGCTGGTGGTGTCCGGCGCGAACCTGGCGATCGTCATCGGCGCCGTGCTCGGCCTCTGTCGCCTCACGGGAGTGGGACGGCGGCGCGCCCCGCCCCTCGCGGCGCTCGCGGTGTTCGCGTTCGTCGTGATCGCACGGCCGGAGCCGAGCGTGCTGCGCGCGACCGTCATGGGATTGATCGGCCTGCTCGCGCTGCTCACGGGCCGCCAGCGTCACGGCCTGCCCGCCCTCGGCGCGGCCGTCCTGCTGCTGATCCTGATCGACCCCGTCCTGGCGCGGTCGTACGGGTTCGCGCTCTCGGTCCTGGCGACCGCCGGCCTGCTCGTCCTGGCCCCGTCCTGGCGAGAACGGCTCGCCCGCCGACTGCCCGGCCCCCTCGCGGACGCGCTCGCCGTCACGGCCGCCGCGGAGGTGGCGGTGGCCCCGGTGCTGGTGATGCTCTCCGGAGAACTGGGCGTCGTCTCGGTGTTCGCGAACCTGCTCGCCGCGCCCGCCGTGGCCCCGGCCACCCTCCTCGGCGCCCTCACCGCCGTCACCGCGCTCGTCTCAATGCCAGTCGCCCGCGTCCTGGCGTGGCCCGCCGGATTCGCGGTCGGCTGGATCACCTGGATCGCCAGAACGGCCGCTCATCTCCCGTACGCCACGATCCCCTGGTCGCCCGGCGGATTCGGCGCCGTCACCGTCCTGCTCGCCGGCGGCGTCGCCGTCCTGGTCCTGCGCAGCCCACGACTACGCCTGATCGCGGCCGCAGCCATGGTCGGCGTGCTGACCGCCGTTATCGCCCTGCGCCTCCTGGCCCCCGGCTGGCCCCCGCCCGGATGGCAGATGGTCGCCTGCGACGTCGGCCAAGGCGACGCCCTGGCCCTGGCCGCCGGTCCGGGACAGGCCGTCGTCGTGGACACCGGCCCGGAGCCCGCTCCGGTCGACGCCTGCCTGCGACGACTGGGCGTCCGGGACGTCCCGCTACTCGTGCTGACGCACCCGCATGCCGACCACATCAACGGCACGTCCGGTGTCCGTCACGGCCGCACCGTCCACGAGATCCTCACGACCCCACGCACTTCCGGCCGCGAGGCGCGCCTCATGTCCGGCCTTGCTCCTCGCTCCGCCCTCGCTGGTCAGCAATGGACGGTCGGCGCTCTCACGCTCGCCGTCCTCGGCCCCCGGACCACCGCCCCCGCCCTCACACCCGGCGACGACGGCACGACCATCAACAACACCAGCGTCGTCCTGGTCGCGCGAAGACCCGGCTTCAGCGCCCTGCTGGCAGGCGACGTCGAGATCGAGGCCCAGGGAGCCCTGCTGGAGGACGTCCCGCGCGTGCAGGTGCTGAAAGTCCCGCACCACGGTTCCCGGAGCCAACTTCCAGACTTCCTGGCCGCCGCCCACGCCTCGATCTCCCTCATCTCGGTCGGCGCCCGCAACGACTACGGCCACCCGTCCGCCTTCACCCTCGACCTGCTGAAACGCCTCCACACCCAGGTACACCGCACCGACAAGGAGGGCGACGTCGCCATGATCCGCACAGCCAGTGGCATAGCGGCCGTCCCTCGCCACTGAAATGGAGGAAACCGCATGCACCCCGTCCGATGCCACCGATCAACGAACGTCATCATCCTGCCGCCTCGTCCGACAATTCGTCCGCCCTGCCAGGCCAGGGCAAACGCAACGCCAACCGGACCGGCTGGAAGGTACCGCAGCGTAGAACGAGCCAGTCGTGAACCCTCCGCCGCTCCACGTTGCCCACCAACCGCGTCGGCCGGTGAGCGATCGCAGACTGGCACGCCTGCCCAGAACGGCCCCAGGGCCGGACCCGCCATACCTCGTCCAGGTCGGTGAACGAGCCCCTGCCCCCAGCCCGACGATCCGGACCGCCAACTTCTGAGCAAGGCCGTCGGCGCACCCTGGGGCTTAGACGCCCGAGCAAACATTGCCTCCGACCCGAGCCGCTGGCTTCCGAACAAGGCCGCTGCCGGGACCCCGGGGATTAGACCCCCGAGCAACGTTGCTTCCGATCTGAGCCGCTGGCTTCCGAGCGAATCCGTCGGCGCGGCCCGGGAATGGGCGTCCGAGTAAGCGTTGCCTCCGACGCGGGCCGCCGGCTTCCGAGCAAGGCCGCCGCCACGCCCGCGGGACCCAGTGTCCGACCGACATTGCCCCGCGCCATGCCCCTCCCATCGAGGACGGGGACCTGAATGCAGGGGCGGAGACCTGAGTGCAGGGTCTGGACGAGGATCTGAACGCCTGGACTTGGGCGGGGTCCCGACCGCCGGGCCTGACGGGGATCCGACCGCAGGACTCAGGCAGATCGGTCGGGCAGGTCGGTCGGGCTGGGCATCGGGTTCTCGGCGTGGGAAGCCGAGGTCGGTGACCGAAGGCGTCGTGGTCGACTTGGGCTGGGTGGCGCGGGAGGGAGGGCGGGCGTGGCATGCTGCTGGGGTGTCTGTTGAGGCCATCATCCTGATCGTGGGCGACGAGGAACTGCTGGTGGACCGGGCGGTCGGCGACATCGTCGCGTCCGTGCGGGCAGGGGATCCCGAGGCCGAGGTGACCGACCTGGGTCCGGGCGGGCTGGAGCCTGGGCGGCTCGCGGAGATGACCTCGCCCTCGCTCTTCGGCGGCGGGAAGGTTCTCGTGCTGAGGTCGGCGCAGGACCTCGGGAAGGACCTCACGGCGGAGGTGCTCAACTACGCGAAAACACCGGCCGACGATGTTGTTCTCGTCGCCGTCCACCACGGAGGTGCCAAGGGCAAGGCGCTTGTGGACGGGCTGACGAAGCTCAAGGCACACAAAATCTCGTGCCCCAAAATCAGCAAGATGGGGGAGCGCGTCGACTTCGTACGCGCGGAGATCCGCAGGGCGGGCGGAAAGGTCTCACCGGACGGCGCACGCGCCCTGCTGGACGCCGTCGGGAACGATCTGCGGGAGCTCGCCGCCGCGTGTAGCCAGCTGGTCGCCGACACCGGTGGGAAGGTCGATGACGCGGCGGTCGCCCAGTACTACCGGGGCCGTGCCGAGGTCAGCGGATTCACAGTGGCGGACAAAGCGATCGAAGGCCGCCTCGCCGATGCCCTGGAGCAACTCCGGTGGGCGCTCGCCACCGGTGTGGCACCGGTGCTGATCGTCAGCGCGCTCGCCCAGGGCGTCCGCGGCTTGGCCAAGGTCGGTGGCGCCCCTCGCGGCGCTCGCGGTGCGGCGCTCGCCAAGGACCTGGGCATGCCGCCGTGGAAGATCGACCGTGTGCAGAAGCAACTGCGCGCCTGGTCAGCCGACGGGGTCGCCCGCGCACTGGCCGCGGTCGCCGAGGCCGACGCCCAGGTCAAGGGCGGCGCCGCCGATCCCGCCTACGCCCTGGAGAAGACGGTCGCCGACATCGTCGCCGCCCGCGGCTAGGGCGTATTTCGAAGCAGCCTCAGCGGTCACGCGGGCGCGCAGTTGACCGGTAGGGCGAAGGGGGAGGTGATCCTCCGGAGACGAGCCCCCGCGGGGATTGCGAAGCGATGCCCCGCCCGCCAAGGCACGGTCACACCCCAAGCCGCCAGGCGAGAGGGGCGTCGGGATTTTGAATCACTGCCTAGCCCCGCCCTCGCGCCTCGGGCTACGGCTCTCGCGCCCCCAGTTCAAGTCTCGCGCCCGTGTCTCGCGCCCGTGTCTCGCGCCCGTGTCTCGCGCCCTGGGTCTTGCGGCCCCGGACTCGTGTCTCGGCTCGGGTCTCGGACTTCTCGCCTCGCGGCCCGGGCTGTGCGTCCTCCGCCTCGCGCCTCGGGCTCGGGCCGGGGTCTCGGATCTCGCGTGCGGGGCCTGGGCTTCGCGTCCCGGCCCTTGGGTTCGCGTTTTGTACCTCGCCCGTCCGCCCGCCCGGCCTCGCGTCCACGTCTCGGGCTCGTGCTTCCCGCCTCGTCTCGGGCCCGCGCCTCGCGGCCTGCGGCCCGCGCCTCGGGCTCGGGCTCGGGCCCGGGGCCTCGGATTTCGCATCCCGGGCCTCGCGCCTCGCGCCTGAGCATTGGTCGCTTGCCCTGGCCATGCCCGCTGGTCGTCGCGTCCCGGGCTCGGGTCTGGGGTTCACCGTCTCGCCTCCCCCGCCTCGCGCCTTGGGCTCTGGCCCGTGGTCTCGCGTCTCGGGCTCTGGTTCCGAGTTCCGGACCTTGGGCTTCGCGTTCTGTGCCTCGCTTGCCAGGGCCTCGGGCCTGGCGTCCGTGTTACGGGCTCGTGCTTCACGTATCGGGCTCGCGTTCCGCGCCCGGGCTCGGGCCCGCGCCCTGCGGGCCCCGGGTCCGCGCCCCGCGCGCCGGGCTTGAGCCCGTGCCCTGTGCCCTGCGCCCTGCGCCCCGCGTCTCGGGCTCGGGCTTCGCGTCTCGGGCTTCGCGTCTCGCGTCTCGGGCCTCGTGCCCCGCGTCTCGCGTCCCGGGTTTCGCGTTCCCGCCTCGCGCCTCGGGCCCGGGGTCTCGGATTTCGGCTCTAGGGCTCGGACATTGCGTCCCGGAGACCTTGGGCTTCGCATTTTGTGTCTCGCCTGCCCGGGCCTCGGGCCTCGGGCCCCGCGTCTCGGCTCGTGCCTCGCGTCCGCATTACGGGCTTGTGCACCGCGTCTCGGGCTCGGGCTTCGCGCCTCGTCTCGGGCCCGCCCTCTGGGCTTGGTCCCGCGCCCCGCAGCCCATGCGCGGCGGCCCGCGTCTTGGGCTCGGGTCTTGGGCCTTCGATCTCGCGTCTTAGGCTCGGGGCCTAGGTGAACCGGCTGCGCGGCCCTCGCGTCTCGAGCCTCGGGCTCGCGCTTCGCGGCTCGTCTCGGCTTCGTGGCTCGCGGTCCGCGTCTCGGGTTCGGGCTCTGGCTCGGGGCTCGGATCTTGCGTTTCGGGCTTCGCGTCCCGGGCCTTGTGGCTTGGGCCTTACGCCCTTGCGCCTCAGCTTTGGGTGTGTGGGGGTGGGGTTAGGTCAGGTATTCCGGGGGGACGTGGGGGGTCAGCCATACGCCGTTCGGGCTCAGGTGGAAGGTGTGGCCGGCGGCGGACATGCGGGCGGACTGGATGGTCAGGATGACCGGGTTGCCGCGGCGGGAGCCTACGGCGTGGGCCGTTTCGCGGTCGGGGGAGAGGTGGACGGCATGGCGGTTCATGGGTCGTAGGCCCTCGCGGCGGATCGCCGGGAGGAAGCGGGCCACGGTGCCGTGGTACAGGAACTCTGGGGGAGTGGCCTCGGGGTGGGCCAGGTCCACGTCGATCGAGTGGCCCTGGACGGCGCGGATCCGGTCGCCGTCGAGGGCGTAGCGCCGTTTGTCGTTGGCGGCCACGACGTGTTCCAGTTCGGCGCGGGTGAAGGGGAAGCCGTGGTGTGCGGCGGCCGCGAGGAGGGCGGGGACGTCGGCCCAGCCCGCGGGGTCGAGGGTAAGGCCGATCCGCTCGGGGTCGTGTCTGAGGTGTTTGGCGAGGTACTTGGAGATCCTCACCAGCCGTCGTTCGTCCATGACGTGCGTCGGGGCCGGCGCGCGGCCGGCCCCGGGACGTGCGGCCTTACTTCGCCTGGAGGGCGGCGGCCTGGCGGGCGATCGCCGACTTGCGGTTGGCGGCCTGGTTCTTGTGGATGACGCCCTTGCTGGCGGCCTTGTCGAGCTTGCGGGCCGCGTGCCGCTGCGCGGCGGTGGCCTGGTCGACGTCGCCGGCCTCGGCGGCCTCGCGGAACTTGCGGATCGCCGTCTTCAGCTCGGACTTGACGGCCTTGTTGCGCAGGCGAGCCTTCTCGTTCTGCTTGTTGCGCTTGATCTGGGACTTGATGTTAGCCACGTCGTAGTGCCTCAGCTTGGTTGCGATCCTGGCCCGCGCGCGATGGCGGGCTCCGACGAATGTCTGACGGGGGCGGACGGTGCCCCGGGGCACGACGCTACGCCACACGCAGTCGCACAGCCTACCAAGCGTCGGGCGGCTCCCCAAACCGGGACGTGCACGGAGCATCGCGTCCGGCATGGGACCATGGAGGTTACAGATCCATGTCCACCTGTGAGTTTCGAAACGGACCCCGGTGCCAGCGCCTGACACGACCGATCCCGCGATCATCCGCAACTTCTGCATCATCGCGCACATCGACCATGGCAAGTCGACGCTCGCCGACCGGATGCTCCAGTTGACGGGGGTGGTCGAGGAGCGCCAGATGCGCGCGCAGTACCTCGACCGCATGGACATCGAGCGCGAGCGCGGAATCACGATCAAGAGCCAGGCGGTGCGGCTGCCCTGGGAGGCGGGCGGCGTCGGGCACGTCCTCAACCTGATCGACACGCCCGGGCACGTCGACTTCTCCTACGAGGTGTCGCGGTCGCTGGCGGCGTGCGAGGGCGCGGTGCTGCTGGTGGACGCGGCGCAGGGCATCGAGGCGCAGACGCTGGCGAACCTGTACCTGGCGCTCGAGGCCGACCTGCACCTGATCCCGGTGCTGAACAAGATCGACCTGCCCGCGGCGCAGCCGGACAAGTACGCCGAGGAACTGGCCGGGATCATCGGCTGCGACCCGTCCGACGTGCTGCGGGTGTCGGGGAAGACCGGCGAGGGCGTCCGGGAGCTGCTCGACAAGATCGTCCAGGAGGTGCCGGCTCCGGTCGGCGACCCCGACGGGCCGGCGCGGGCGCTGATCTTCGACTCGGTGTACGACACCTACCGGGGCGTGGTCACCTACGTCCGGATCATCGACGGGCGGCTGTCGCGGCGCGAGAAGAGCCTGATGATGTCGACGGGCGCCGCGCACGAGACGCTGGAGGTCGGCGTGATCTCCCCGGAGCCCAAGCCCGTCCAGGGGCTCGGGGTCGGCGAAGTCGGCTACCTGATCACAGGGGTGAAGGACGTCCGGCAGGCCCGGGTGGGCGACACCGTCACCGGCGCGAGCCGGGTCGCGCCCCAGGCGCTCGGCGGCTACCAGGACCCGAAGCCCATGGTGTTCTCCGGCCTGTACCCGGTGGACGGCGACCAGTACCCGGAGCTGCGCGACGCGCTCGACAAGCTGCGGCTGAACGACGCCGCGCTGATCTACGAGCCGGAGACCTCGGCGGCGCTCGGGTTCGGGTTCCGCTGCGGATTCCTCGGGCTGCTGCACATGGAGATCGTCCGGGAGCGGCTTGAGCGCGAGTTCGACCTGTCGCTGATCTCGACCGCGCCGAACGTGGTGTACCGCGTCGTCATGGAGGACGGGTCGGAGCACGTCGTCACCAACCCCAGCGAGTTCCCCGAGGGCAAGATCGGCGACGTGTACGAGCCGATCGTCAAGGCGACGCTGCTGTCCCCGGCCGAGCACATCGGCGCGATCATGGAGTTGTGCCAGGGCCGGCGCGGGACGCTGCTCGGCATGGACTACCTGTCGGAGGACCGCGTCGAGATCCGCTACACGCTGCCCCTCGCGGAGATCATCTTCGACTTCTTCGACCAGCTCAAGTCGCGGACGCGCGGGTACGCCTCGCTCGACTACGAGCCGAGCGGCGAGCAGGAGTCCGACCTCGTGAAGGTCGACATCCTGCTCCAGGGCGAGTCGGTCGACGCCTTCAGCCAGATCGTCCACCGCGACAAGTCGCGCGAGTACGGGCTGATGATGACCGCGAAGCTCAAGGAGCTGATCCCGCGCCAGCAGTACGAGGTGCCGATCCAGGCGGCGATCGGCGCGCGCATCATCGCGCGGGAGAACATCCGCGCCATCCGCAAGGACGTCCTCGCCAAGTGCTACGGCGGCGACATCTCCCGCAAGCGCAAGCTGCTGGAGAAGCAGAAGGAGGGCAAGAAGCGGATGAAGACCATCGGCCGGGTGGACGTCCCGCAGGAGGCCTTCGTCGCCGCGCTGTCCACCGGCGGCGGGGAGTCCACGGACAAGGGCAGGAAGTAGCCCCGAATCCCACCGAACCGGTGGTGACGTAGCGCGTACGCATGGACACTGGGTGTCGTGAGCAATGCGATGCTGCACCAGTTCCTCGTGTCGGACCTCGTGGTGCCC
The DNA here is from genome assembly GCF_022751215.1 of Actinomadura terrae. Taxonomy (GTDB): domain Bacteria; phylum Actinomycetota; class Actinomycetes; order Streptosporangiales; family Streptosporangiaceae; genus Spirillospora; species Spirillospora terrae. The sequence goes on from NZ_JAICDG010000001.1 coordinate 1,279,410, forward strand.
CTCGGGCTGGCGCAGGAACCGGGCCAGGAGTGCCTGACCCGGTTCGGGGCGCGCCTCGGCGACGGCACCCGCCTGCGTCCCGACCTCATGGTGTTCCGCAAGGAGCAGATCGAGGGCGACCTCCCCTACATCGTGGGCGCGCCGGTCCTGGCGGTCGAGGTCGCATCGCCGGTCTCGCGCGCCGCCGACCTCGGCGCCAAGCGGGACCTGTACGCGCGGGCCGGGGTCCAGGCGTACTGGGTGGTGGACGCCGGTGACGCCGAGCCGGAGCTGGTCGTCCACGCGCTGTCCGCCGACGGGCGGTACACGGCCGAGCGGGTGCCGTGGGGCGGCTCGCTGCGGCTGACCCGGCCGTTCGTCATCGACCTCGCGCCGCAGGAGATCTTCCGGCCGCCGCGCCGCGTCACCCCGAGAAGGAGAGCCGCCATGCCCGACGTCCTCGCCCAGGAGAACGGCCCCGACCTGCCGCCCGCCGGGGAGCCGATCCTCCTCGACGCCTTCGGCCGCCGCTGGCCGACCGGCGCGGAGAAGGTCGAGCTGTGGGACGGCTGCCCGGTCTTCTACGGCGTCTGGGACGAGCGGGACGTGCGCGCCGCCCAGGCCGTCTACCCGGGCCGGGTGGTCAGGCTCGACCAGGCGCCGGGGGAGCCGGGAACGATGACCGTCCTCCCGGCGCCCGAGTCGGACGCCGGTCGGCCCGCCGAGGCGACGGAGGCGGCTACTTGAGGATGGGCCAGGCCACCACGGACGGGACCTTGCGGAACTCGCCCCGGTTCGCCGCCCGCGCCGCGTAGACGAGGAAGAAGATCACGGCGGCGGTGAACAGCAGCGGTGCCCAGATCAGCACCTGGACCGCCAGCGAGAGCAGCCCGCCGACGAACCACACGGCGATCGCCGCGAGCCCCATGTTGAGGCCCTGCGCGGCGTGCCGGCGCACGTACGGCGAGCCCGCCTTGCCGAAGTAGACGATCGCCGGCGCGATCGCGCCGACGAGGAACTGGCCCAGGTAGGCCATGAGCGACCACGTCTTGTCGTCGTCGCTAACGGGACCCTCGTGCCCGGGGAACGGCGACGTGCCGCCCTGCCCCTGCCCCGGCTGCTGCCATGCCGTGCCCGGCTGCTGTGGTTGCTGCCAGGGGGATGATCCTTGCGCGGGCTGCTGCCATTGGGAGCCGGGCTGCTGCTGCCACTGGGACCCTTGCTGCTGCGGTGGCTGCTGCCACGGCGACTGCGACTGCTGCGGCTGCTGCCACGGCGAGTCCTGCTGCGGCTGCTGCTGCCATCCGGGCTGCTGACCCTGGCCGGGCGACGGGGGAGGCCCGTAGGCCATGGCGGGTGTCCTCCGATTTCGCTGAGCGAAGCTGTTGGCAACTATTGGCGAAGTGTACGACTCCTTGGACGCGCACGAAGTTCGCACCGGTTCCGCTGTGTTTGTTTCAAGTTCGGCCCAGCGAGCTCGCCTGGCGGTTGTGTGCATGGAGCCCCAGCCCGCGTTCCTCGCCTGGCGGCTGTGTGCGTGAAGGCCCGGCCCGCGTCCCCACGCCTGAGGGTTGTATGCATGGGAGCCCCGGCCCGCGTTCCTCGCCTGGGGCTATGTGCGTGAAGGTTTCGGCCCGGGATCGTCGCCTGGCGGTTGTGTGCATGGAGGCTCGGACCGCGTCCTTCGCCTGGCGGTTGCCATTGTGAAGGCACGGCCCGGGGCCCTCGCCTTGTGGCTGGGTTTGTGAAGGCACGGTCACGTTCCTCGCCTGGCGGCTTGGGACGTGACCGTGCCTTGGCGGGCGCGGGATCGCCTCGCGCTCTTCCCGGTCGGCTACGGGCCCGCGTGACAGTTGAGGTCTTGGGTCACGGCCTCCACAGGACGGCGGACGGCTGGTCCCGCGTCACCGTGATCGACCCCGTCCAGGTGATGCCGGACGGGCGGGGCAGGTACGAACCGTCCAGGAAGAAGCCGCGGTTGACGGCGGTGACGGTCGCGGGCGCGCCGTTGTCGCCGATCCCGACCGGGCGGCGGATCGCCTCGACGCTCGCGATGTCGGCGACCGTCGTCCCCTCCGGCAGCTCGACGGTCGTGGCGGCGGCGCCGTCCCGCTCGATCGACCAGGTCGGCTGGTCGTGGTCGGACCGGTAGAGCCTGGACGGGTCGGACTTCAGCCGCACCCCGAGCGCCACACCCGGGGCGGAGCCGGTCCCCGTCGGCTTCCCGGTCGTCTTGGCGAACTCGACGAACAGGTAGGTGCGCTGGTCCCCGACCGCAGGCGTGGACGGGTCGGACGGCTTCTCGATCTTGCCCTCGCGGATCATCTCCTGCGCCATGACGCGGTACGTCCACGGCTCGCGGTCCATCACGACCTCCCGGGTGCGCCCGTCCGGACGGGTCGCGGTCACGTCCGGGAGGAAGCGCAGCGGCGCGTCCTTGGTGATCACGTCGCACATGTTGTTGTTCAAGGTGCACGTCTGGAGCAGCGGGTGGTCGTCCTCGTAGCGGCCGGTGAACTTCAGCGTGGCGTGCTCGGGCGCCTGGTAGACGCCGGTGCCGTCCACGCGCCGGCCGGACGCGTCGACCTCGACCCGGTAGATCCACTCGATGTCGGTCGTGCGTCCCCAGCGGGCCATGAGCGCGGGCGTGTCGGTGCCGCCGTCCTCGTTGCTCCACACGACCGAGTACTCGATGATCCGGTGCCCCGGCGTGGTCGCGGGCCTGGTCTCGTGCCAGGCGATCAACGGGGTGTCGGTGGTGGCGTTCTGGTAGGGGTCGTTGAGCTGGCCGATCGTCCGTCCGATGACGACGGGCGCGTGCCGCAGCACGGTCTGGTCGGCGGACGGCGTCCGGACGCGGGTGTGCGCGAGCGTCACGCGGCGCGCGGCGGGGGCGCTGCCGCGGGCGAACCGCAGCGTCACCCGGTGCCCGCCGCGCCGCAGGTGGCCGAGGCCGAGGCTGCGCGGCGTCGGGTCGGACGAGGGGACGACGAGGTCGGTCACGTGCCGGCCGTCCACCGCGACGGACACCACGGCCGCCTCGGCGCCCTTGCGGGCCCAGGACACGCCGGGAGCGGCGGCGGTGAAGCCGATCACGGCCTCCCCGTCGCGGCGGGCGGTGTAGTGCAGCGACCGGGCGGGGCCGCCCCGGTGCAGTGTGAGGGTGCCCGGCGCCGGTGCGGCGTGGGCGGGGGCGGCCGTGAGCGGGACGGCCAGCAGGGCGGCGGCGGTCAGGGCCGTGCCGATCAGGGCGCGGCCGGTCGGTTCGAGTGCGGCGTGACGCGCGCGGCTTCTCATGATCGGCGAAGCTAGGACGGCGGGGTTGCGTCCGGGTGACGGCCCAGTCCCTCGCGCATGTCGGAACCGTGGCCGTCGAGCAAGGACACGGACGTCGGACGGGGGGAGAGCCGCCAAACAAAAGTGTGGCCCTCAGGTAAGGACGGACGTCGCCCAGGCAAAGACGGCCGTTCAGGCAGAGGTCAGGTCCGCGGTCCGAGGATGGAAGCCAAGAGCGGGCGCTCGAAGGCTCAGGCGAGGGTGCGGACGGCGGCCAGGGCGCTGGGGAGGCGGAGTGCCACGCCCGCGAAGCGCTCCGTGCCGTCCGCCGCCGCGTGAGCCGCCGGCGATCCGGGGACGGGGTCGCGTTCGGGTTCGTAGAGGGTCAGGCCGATCGCGGGCAGCCGTACCGTCCGGCCGCGCCGGACGATCTCGTGGCCGAGGCCGGAGAGCAGCGTGACGACGTCGGTCGCGGGCTCGTCGAGCAGGTCGATGCCGTCCAGCCGCAGCCGCAGCTCGGGGTTGCCGCTCCAGCCGGGGCGGCGGGTTCCGAAGATCTCGGCGAGCCGCTCGGTGCCGTCCTCGCCGCGCTCGCTGGACAGCGCGAGCCGCCCGCGGCCGACCCGGACGCTGCGGTGCCCGGCCCAGCCGCACAGGAACGAGGACTCGGGCGGTGGCGCGCCGCACCGCTCGGCGAGCGCGGTCAGCGTGGCCCAGGCGTCCGGGGCGAGGGTGGAGAACAGCAGGTCGGCGTCCGGCAGCAGGGCGCCGCGGCCGGGATCGAGCGTGATCACGAACGGCGGGACGCGGCCGGGGAACCGCGCGGGGTCGGGCTCGTGCAGCGTGACCAGGCCCTCCCACTCGACGGGCTCCTCCAGCGCGAACCAGGTGATCGCGGCCTCCGCGCCCAGCTCGCGGAACGTCGTGTCGGTCAGCCGTTCGGCGACGGCCTCGCGGAGCGCGTCGGCGGTCTCGCACAGGCGGCGGCGCCACCACGGCGGCTCGGGGCCGAACCCGCCCTCGCGCGTCTGCCACCCCGTCCCGGCCCCGGAGAGGTTCCAGCGCCGCTCGGCGCCCGAGCCGGTCACGACCACGCAGTGCCAGCCGTCCGGCTCGCCGCGCAGCAGGACACGCGCGGGCACCCGCCCCCCGTCCGCCTCCTCATTCCGCATTCGGACGACCCTATCCGGCCAAGCGGCACAGCACGCTCCATTCGGGCCTGTCCCGGCGCGCCCCGGCGAACCCGGGGATCCCGCGCCCGGCTCGACCAAGATCGTCCCGCGTGCGACCCGTCCCGGCGTGCCGGTTTCGCCGCGACACGGCGGTCGCGGTTCAGCCTGGCCGGAGATGTCGGTACGGTCGGGGGTCAGCGGTCGTGACGGGGGACGTGCCCGCCCCGTCCGCGGCCCGCCTGCCCGATCCGCCCAGCCGTCCCGATCAGACCCGATCGACCTCCGGAGGTTCACGCGTGACCCACTCCGAGCAGGTCCTGCGCTCCCCGGCCGAGCGGGAGGTGGTGAACGGCGCCGTCCGCGCGCTGCGGTCGGCCGCGCCGGAGGGCTGGCGGCGGCTCGGGTTCGAGTTCCGCGCGACCGTCGGGATCGACAGCGCCTCCTTCGAGGTCGAGGACGAGGGCGGCGCGCGCCGCACGGCGATGCCGCCCGGCCAGGCCGTGGGGCGGATGGACGAGTTGCGCCGCGTCATGTACCGGCGCGGCAAGGGCGCCTGGTTCACCGCGCGCCTGGAGGTGGAGCGGTCCGGCCGGTTCAGCGCGGAGTTCGACTACGACGGCGAGCCCGACTTCACGCCGCCGCTCACGCCGTCCGCCTACGCGCTCGACCTCGACCGCTTCCCGCGCGCGGAGGAGAACATCCCCGGCTGGCTCCGCGCGAAGCTCGACGACGCCTGACCCGGGCATCGCCCGGGTGGGGGCAGACTTGAGGGGTGCCCGCGACCCTGCCCGATGGTGACCCCGTACCCGCCGACGGCGCGCTGCCCGCCAGCGCCCTGGAGGGCCTAGGGACGCGGCCGTTCGCCTTCTACGTCCACGTCCCGTTCTGCGTGACCCGGTGCGGTTACTGCGACTTCAACACCTACACGGCGACGGAGCTCGGGCCCGGCGCGAGCCGCGACAGCTACGCCGACACCGCGATCGCCGAGGTCCGGATGGCGCGGCGGGTGCTCGGCGACGCCGACCTCCCGGTCGAGACCGTGTTCGTGGGCGGCGGTACGCCCACCCTCCTCCCGCCGGACGACCTGGGCCGCGTCCTGGCCGCCGTCGACGCCGAGTTCGGCCTCGCGCCCGGCGCGGAGGTCACCACCGAGGCGAACCCCGAGTCGGTGGACGAGGCGTACGTGGCGAAGCTGCGCGAGGCCGGGTTCACGCGCGTCTCGTACGGCATGCAGAGCGCGCGCGAGCACGTCCTGGCCGTGCTGGAGCGGACCCACACCCCCGGACGCGTCCCCGAGGTCGTCGACTGGACGCGCAAAGCCGGGTTCGAGCACATCAACCTCGATCTCATCTACGGGACACCGGGGGAGACCGACGACGACTGGCGCGCGTCCCTGGAGGCGGCGCTGGAGGCCGAGCCCGACCACGTCTCGGCGTACGCGCTGATCGTCGAGGACGGCACGCGCCTGGCGGCCCAGGTGCGGCGCGGCGAGCTGACCCCGCCCGACGACGACGCCATGGCCGACCGCTACCTCATCGCCGACGAGCTGCTCGGCGCGCACGGGTTGCGCTGGTACGAGATCTCCAACTGGGCCACGGGCCCGGACGCGGCGTGCCGCCACAACCTCCTCTACTGGACGGGCGCGGACTGGTGGGGCGTCGGCCCCGGCGCGCACAGCCACGTCGGCGGGACGCGCTGGTGGAACGTCAAGCACCCCGCCGCCCACGCCGCCCGCCTCGCCGAGGGGACGACCCCGGCGCACGCGCGCGAGGTGCTGGACGCCGAGGACCGCCGCATCGAGCGGATCATGCTGGAGCTGCGGCTCGCCGCGGGCTGCCCGGCGGACCTGCTGGACGAGCGGGCCGTCCGCCGCGCGATCGCGGACGGCCTGCTCGAACCCGGCCCCTACGAGGAGGGCCGGGCCGTCCTGACCCTGCGCGGCCGCCTGCTCGCCGACGCGGTCGTCCGCGACCTGACCTGATCCGCGCCCGGCCCGTGCCGCCGCCTCATTTGATCATCGGCCAGGCCATGAAGGACGGGTAGCGGTACCACTCGCCCCGGTTGCCCGCGACGCCCGCCAGGATCAGGAAGACGATCTCCGCGATGACCTGCGCGGTGAAGGTGAGGAACCCGATCAGCACGACCATCAGCACCAGGTTGATCACGAAGTAGGCCAACTGGGTGATGGCGAAGTTGAGGCCCTGCGCGCCGTGGTGCCGCAGGAACGGCGAGGTGTCCTTCTTGAGGAGGTAGACCAGCAGCGGGGCGATGAAGCCCACCAGGAACTGTCCGATGTGGGCCATCAGCGCCCACGTCCGCTCGTCGGAGGTCGTCGCGCCGGGCGCCCCGGGAGGCCCGTACGGCTGGACCTGCCCGCCGTAGCCGTAGCCCGACTGCTGCCCGTAGCCCGGTTGCTGGCCGTAGCCGGGCTGCTGCCCGTATCCCTGGCTCGGCGCACCGTAGTCGGGCTGGCCGTAGCCCTGCTGACCGTAGCCGGGTTGGCCGGACCCCGGCTGGCCGTACCCGGGCTGGCCGTAGCCCGGCTGACCCGCGCCGGGTTGCGTGTCCCAGCCCGGCGGACCTGGCGGAGGCTGGTTCCCCTGGCCGCCCGGCTGCTCTGGTTGCCCGTGCGTCATCGCGGTGCTCCTTAGCGGCACCGCCCGGCGGACGGGCCGAGGTCAGAAGGCGGTCACGAAGTCGATGAGTTCCTCTACGCGGCCGAGCAGAGCCGGTTCGAGGTCGGTGTAGGAGTCGACCGAGCGGAGTATCCGCTTCCAGCCCGCACCCACGTCGTCCCCCCAGCCGAGCTCGGCGAGAACCCCTTCCTTCCAGGGTACGCCGCGCGGGACGCGTGGCCAGGCGGAAATGCCCACAGCGTCGGGCTTGACGGCTTCCCAGACGTCGATGAACGGGTGCCCGGTGACGAGGACGTGCGGGGAGGTGACCCGCGCGGCGATCCGGCTCTCCTTGGACCCCTCGACGAGGTGGTCCACGAGGACGCCGAGCCGCCGTCCCTCGCCCGGGGCGAACTCCTCGACGATCGCGGGCAGGTCGTCCACGCCCTCCAGGTACTCCACGACGACGCCCTCGACGCGCAGGTCATGCCCCCAGATCTTCTCCACCAGCTCCGCGTCGTGGACACCCTCCACGTAGATGCGGCTCTCCTTGGCCACCTTGGCCCGCGCCCCGCGCACCGCGATCGACCCGGACGCCGACCGGGCGGGCCCCGAGACCTCCGCCGCCGGGCCGGCGGGGCGGACGAGCGTCACCGGCTTCCCGTCGATGAGGAACCCCGACTTGGTCAAAGGGAACACCCGTCGCTTGCCGAACCGGTCCTCCAGCGTGACGCCGAACTTGTCGCAGCCGACGACCGCGCCGCAGAAGCCGCTGTCGGGGTCCTCGGCCACGAGGCCGGGTTCGGCCGGTATCTCGGGTATCTGCCCTTTGCGGGGCCGCCGCCAGTCGCCGGACAGGACGTCGTTTCCGTAGTTCTTACTCCGCACGGTTCCGCACATTAACCGGAAGGATAAGATCGCGCAGCCGTCCGGAAGCGCGCCGCCGCGCGTCTCCAGGTCCGCCGGAAGGACGCGGTGGGAGGAGGTGCGGGGGAGTGCGGCAGGACGCGAGGGCCGCGGGCTCTCCAGTCCGGCGCCTCCGGGCCGTACAATTGGCACTCGGAAGTCTGGAGTGCCAGCGGCGTCGGCCGGTGACGAGAGACGATGGGGGCCCGTGGCAGGGGATGAAGGAGGTGACCACGTGCTGGACGAGCGGAAACTCGCGGTCCTGCGCGCGATAGTCGAGGACTACGTCTCCACGAACGAGCCGGTGGGCTCCAAAGCCCTGGTGGACCGGCACAACCTCGGCGTGTCCTCGGCCACCATCCGCAACGACATGGCCGTGCTGGAGGAACAGGGGTACATCGCCCAGCCGCACACGAGCGCGGGCCGCGTCCCCACCGACAAGGGCTACCGGCTGTTCGTCGACCGGCTCTCGACGATCAAACCGCTGTCGGTCGCCGAGCGCCGCGCGATCGAGACGTTCCTGTCGGGCGCCTACGACCTCGACGACGTCGTCGGCCGGACGGTGCGGCTCCTCGCGCAGCTCACCCGGCAGGTCGCGGTCGTGCAGTACCCGTCGCTGACCCGCTCGTCGGTGCGGCACGTGGAGCTGGTCCCGGTCGCCGAGGGGCGGCTGCTGCTCGTCCTGATCACCAACACGGGACGGGTGGAGCAGCGGGTCATCGAGACCCACGGCCCGGTCTCCGAGGAATCGATCGGGCACCTGCGGGCGTTGCTCAACACGTGCCTGGACGGTCTCGGGCTCGGCGACGTGCCCACCGCGATCGCGGACCTCCCCGACAAGGTGGGCGCCGCCGACCGCCCCCTCGCGGCCTCGGTGCTGTCGGTGCTGCTGGAGACGCTCGTCGACAAGCACGAGGAGAAGATCGTCTTCGCGGGCGCGGCCAACCTCGCCGCCGTGGACTTCTCACAGAGCCTGCGGGACGTGCTGGTCGCGCTGGAGGAGCAGGTCGTCCTCATGAGGCTGCTCGGCGAGACCGGCGACTCCTCTACCCTTACGGTGCGGATCGGCACCGAGAACCCCGACGAGGGGCTCCGATCGACCTCGGTCGTCGCCGCCGACTACGGCGTGGGCGACCTCACGCTGGCCCGGCTGGGAGTGCTCGGGCCGACACGCATGGATTACCCCGGCACGATGGGAGCGGTACGGGCAGTGGCACGCTACGTGGGTCAGATCCTGGCGGGGTCGTAAGTGGCCAACGACTACTACGCGACCCTGGGCGTCCGCCGCGACGCCAGCGCCGACGAGGTCAAGAAGGCCTACCGCCGCCTCGCGCGCGAGCTCCACCCGGACGTCAACCCGGACCCGGAGACCCAGGAGAAGTTCAAGGAGATCACGCAGGCGTACGAGGTCCTCTCCGACCCCAAGAAGCGTGAGATGTACGACCTCGGCGCCGACCCGTTCGCGTCCGGCGCGGGCGCGGGCCCGGGCGGCTTCGGCGGTGCCGGGTTCCCCTTCAGCGACATCATGGACGCCTTCTTCGGCACCGCCGCCTCGCGCGGCCCCCGGACGAGGGCCAGGCGCGGCCGCAACGCCACGCTGCGCGTCGAGCTCGACCTGGCGGAGACGGCGTTCGGCACGACCCGCGAGCTGTCGATCGACACCGCGGTCGCCTGCACGTCCTGCGAGGGCTCCGGCTGCGCGCCGGGCACCCACCCCGAGACGTGCGAGACGTGCCACGGCCGGGGCGAGGTGCAGCAGGTGCAGCGCTCGTTCCTCGGCCAGGTCATGACGGCCCGCCCCTGCCCGGCGTGCGGCGGCTTCGGCTCGGTGATCCGCAACCCGTGCGCCGAGTGCTCGGGCGACGGGCGGGTCCGCACCCGCCGCACCGTCAAGGTGAAGATCCCGGCGGGCGTCGAGAACGGCATCCACATCCAGCTCGCGGGGGAGGGCGAGGTCGGCCCCGGCGGCGGCCCGCCCGGCGACCTGTTCCTGGAGATCGTGGAGAAGCCGCACCCGATCTTCGAGCGGGAGGGCGACGACCTGCACTGCACGGTCGAGATCCCGATGACGGCCGCCGCGCTCGGCACCAGCGTCACGGTCGAGACGCTGGACGCCGCCGAGGGCGTCGACATCAAGCCGGGCACGCAGTCCGGGCAGGTCATCACCCTGTACGGGCGCGGCGTCCGGCACCTGAACGAGAGCGGCCGCGGCGACCTCATGATCCACGTGAACGTGGAGACGCCCGGTCGGCTCGACGAGGAGCAGGAGGAGCTGCTGCGGCGGCTCGCCAAGCTCCGCGGCGAGGAGCGCCCGCCCGGCAAGTTCGCCCCGGGGCAGCGCGGCATGTTCTCCCGCATCCGGGACGTGTTCAACCAGCATTGAAGCGCGGCCGTGGCGGCCTATCACGACGGCCGCCACGGCGATTCGGGGGGAGCGCGATGAGTCCGCCGGTGTTCCTCGCCGCGGCCGCGGCGCTGGAGGGCGACCGGGTGCTGCTGGACGGGCCCGAGGGCCGGCACGCCGCCACCGTGCGGCGGCTGCGGCCCGGTGAGCGCGTCGACCTGACCGACGGCGCGGGCCTGCTGGCCGAGTGCGTCGTGGCCGCCGCCGACCGCGCGTCGCTCACGCTGGACGTCGTGGCGCGGCACCGCGAGCCGCCGCCCGCGCCCCGCCTCGTCGTCGTCCAGGCGCTGCCGAAGGGCGACCGGGGCGAGCTGGCGGTGGAGACGATGACCGAGGCCGGCGTGGACGAGATCGTCCCGTGGTCGGCGGCGCGCTGCGTCACCCGGTGGCGGCCGGACCGCCGCGAGAAGGCCCTCGCCCGCTGGCGCGGCACCGCCCGCGAGGCGGGCAAGCAGGCCCGCCGCCCCCGGTTCCCCGACGTCGCCGACCTCGCCTCGACCGAGGAGGTCGCGCGGCGGCTCGCGGCGGCGGCGCTGGCGCTCGTGCTGCACGAGGAGGCCGACGCGCCGCTCAGCGCCGTCGAGCCGCCCGCGGACGGCGAGATCGTCCTCGTGGTCGGCCCCGAGGGCGGCATCACCGGCGAGGAGCTGGCGGAGCTGGGCGCGGCGGGCGGGCGTCCCACCCGGCTCGGCCCGACGGTGCTGCGCACCTCGACGGCGGGCGTCGCCGCGGCGGCGGTGCTGCTGGCCGCGACAGGCCGCTGGTAACGGCGGCAGGCCGCTTGTAGCGCGGCAGGCCGCTGCCAGCCCGGGGGCTTCTGGTCTGGAGGGGGAGCGGGGAGCTTTCGGTTCGGGAGCGTGCGGGCGGGAGACTTCGGGGCCCGGTCAGGGCGTGGTGGCGCCGGGGGCCTGCTCGGAGGTCGTGGACGGCTCGCTCGACGTGGGCGGCGTCGGCTTGTCGGTCGGCGGCGGGTCGGTCGGCTGGGTCGTGGTCGGCGGCACCGGCGTGGGCGGCGCCGAGGTGGCGGGCGGGCCGCCGCCGGGGCACGGCTTCGCCCCCGGCTGCTTACCCCCGGCGTCGGCGCTCTTCTTCTTCGACGGCGAGGGGCTCGGCGCGGGCGTGAGCGGCGGCGAGATGACGCAGGCCGATATGCCGGGCGAGCCCGTGGTGGTGGGCGACCCGGACGGTGACGGAGTGCCGGACACGCTCGGCCCGTCCGGTGTGGAGGAGCCGGGCGGGAGCGGATGCCCCTGGGCGTCGGTGCGGTCGCCGTCGGTGTCGGCGCCGCTCCCGGCGGACGGCCCGTTACTGCCCACCGAGTGCTGGATCAGGTCGATCGTCTGGGGGGCCGTCATGCCGATCCCGGCGACCGCGACGGCCGCGGCGACGGCGAGGACGGGGCGCGTCCAGTTCACCGCGAACCGGTTCGGCCCGAGCCACGCCCCGCCGAACCGTTCGAGGCCGAACCGGCGGCGACCACCGCCGTCCGCGATCCGGGCCCGGATGCGTTCCAGGCCGTCCCCGACGGGACTGACCGCGTCCGCCTCCGCGTGCAGGGCGCGGCGGAGGATCTCGCCGTGCTCGTCGTGGGGGTCGGGTGTCATGAGAACTGCTCCAGGACGTTGCGTAGCGCGGTCATTCCGCGCGCCGTATGGCTCTTCACGGCGCCGCGGGAGATCCCCATCGCATGGGCGATCTCCGCTTCGGACAGATCGGCGTAGTAGCGCAGGACGAGCGCCTCGCGCTGGCGGGCGGGCAGCCCAGACAGCGCGTCGATCACGGCGGAGCGTTCGAGTTCGCCGATGGCCCCGGCCTCTGCGCTCGGCGCGTCGGGCAGCCCCTTCGGGGCGTACTTCTCCACGACGGCGCGGTGCCGCAGCACCGATCGCGACCGGTTGACCACCGACTGCCGCAGGTACGACAGGGCCTTGTCGGGGTCGCGCAGCCGCCGCCAGCCGCCGTGCATCGCGACGAACGCGTCCTGGACGACCTCCTCGGCCGTCCCCGCGTCGCGGACGAGCATGGCGGCGAGCCGGACGAGGGAGCGGTAGTTGGCGCTGTACAGCGCGGTCACCGCCTGGTCGGCGTCCCAGGCGACGGCCACGGCCGCCGTGCCCCTGGCCACGAGGGTCTCGGTCACGTCAGTGGGACGCGCACCCTCGTCACCGGGTTTACGAAAGGGCATCTCTTGGTCTGCCTCGGTCACCTATCCGCCGCCTTTGCCGTCCCCCGGCCGTCCTTTCGGACGGGCCCCCACGCGATCGCCGTCGAACGGGCGCGGCAGTCGGGGTGAGGCGCGCCGAAGGCTGCGGACCGGGGGGTACGCCTTGAATTGACCACCCTAACGAAGCGGCCGCTCGAAATGCGGGCGCCGGACGGAGAAACGATCAGCGGGTCCCCCATTCGTGGCGATCTCGTGGCCATAAAGCGATCAACGAGGCGACGTGGTGCGACGGGCCCTTCCCGCCTCGATAGGATTCCGGGCGGCCTGGTGCATGGGATCGACCGTGCGAGACAGACCGCAGGGGCCAGAGCGAGGGGGAGGAGAGCGATGTCCGACTGCCTTTTCTGCAAGATCGTTTCGGGTGAGGTGCCCGCGACCATCGTCCGCGAGGGCGAGCGGGTGGTCGCGTTCCGCGACATCAACCCGCAGGCGCCGACCCACGTGCTGGTCATCCCGAGGGACCACCATCCGACGGTCGCCGAGCTGGCCGCCGCCGATCCGGCGCTGCTCGCCGAGGTGGTCGGCGAGGCGCACCAGGTGGCGCGGGACGAGGGCGTCGACGGCACCGGCTACCGCCTGGTGTTCAACACCGGGTCGCAGGCCGGGCAGACCGTCTTCCATGTGCACGCGCACGTGCTCGGCGGGCGTGGCCTGAACTGGCCGCCCGGCTGAGCGCCGCGCGGGGCTCCGGCGGCCCGTAAATGGGGCGGCGTTCCGTCATGGGCGGCCAGTACCATGGATGCGACACACGCTGGACACCGGAGCAGACAGAAAGCAGGTCCGAGAGGCCGTAAGGCCCGGCTGATGGTCGAATCAACTCACGCGAGGCGCGACGACCGTGCAGGCTCGCGCACCCAGATCAAGATCGTGGTGCCGGACGACCATTCGATGGTGAGCCTGCTGGGCTCCCGGGACGAGCTGCTCCACGCGATGGAGCGGGCGTTCGGCAGCGACCTCGACATCCACGTCCGCGGCAACGAGATCACCGTGACCGGCCCCGAGGACGAGACCGACCTCGTCTCCCGGCTGTTCACGGAGATGTTCGACCTGCTGAAGGGCGGTACGCAGCTCACCCCCGACGCCATCGAGCGGAGCATCGCGATGCTGCGCGGCGAGGGCGGCGAGCGCCCGGCCGAGGTCCTCACGCTGGACGTGCTGTCCAGCCGGGGCCGCACGATCCGCCCGAAGACGCTGAACCAGCGCCGCTACGTCGACGCGATCGACAAGCACACGATCGTGTTCGGCATCGGCCCGGCGGGCACCGGCAAGACCTACCTGGCCATGGCCAAGGCCGTCCGCGCCCTCCAGGACAAGCAGGTCAACCGCATCATCCTCACCCGTCCGGCGGTCGAGGCGGGCGAGCGGCTCGGCTTCCTGCCGGGAACGCTCTACGAGAAGATCGACCCCTACCTGCGGCCGCTGTACGACGCGCTGCACGACATGGTCGACCCCGACTCGATCCCCCGCCTGATGGCCGCCGGCACGATCGAGGTCGCGCCGCTGGCGTACATGCGCGGGCGCACGCTGAACGACTCCTTCATCATCCTGGACGAGGCGCAGAACACCTCGCCCGAGCAGATGAAGATGTTCCTCACCCGGCTCGGGTTCGGCTCCAAGGTCGTGGTGACCGGCGACGTCACCCAGGTCGACCTGCCGAACGGGCAGCTGAGCGGGCTCCGCGTCGTCCAGGACATCCTCGGCGGCGTCGAGGACATCCACTTCTCCCGGCTCGACAGCCGCGACGTCGTCCGGCACAAGCTGGTCACCGACATCGTCGACGCCTACAACCGCTACGACGAGTCGCGCGTGCCGCAGTTCAAGCAGCCCGCGGCGGGTCGCGGCGGGGCGCGCAAGCGGGGGCGGTAGTGACGATCGACGTGGTGAACGAGTCCGGCGTCGAGGTCGCCGAGAAGGACATCGCCGACCTGGCCCGCCACGTCCTGGACTCGCTGCGCGTGCATCCGCTCGCCGAGCTGTCGGTGCTGCTGGTCGACGAGGCGGCGATGACCGAGCTGCACGTGAAGTGGATGGACGAGCCCGGCCCCACCGACGTGCTGTCGTTCCCGATGGACGAGCTGCGCCCCGGCCACCTGTCGGGCGGCGCCGACGAGGACGGCGAGGCCGACCCCGGCCTGCTCGGCGACGTCGTGCTGTGCCCGGCGGTCGCCGAGCGGCAGGGCCGCGAGGCCGGCCACGGCACGGCGGCCGAGCTGGAGCTGCTGTGCGCGCACGGCATCCTGCACCTGCTCGGCTACGACCACGCCGAGCCGGAGGAGCACCGGGAGATGTTCGGCCTCCAGGCGGAGCTGCTCACGTCCTGGCAGGAGAAACGCGGCCGGTCATGACCGCCGCGGCCGGATCATGAGCACGACGCAGGGATGGCTGTCCGCCCTCGCGGTGGTCCTGGTCTTCGCCGCGGGCCTGCTGGCCGGCATGGAGACCGCGCTCGCCCGGGTGTCGCGCGTCACCGTCGAGGAGAGCGTCCGTGAGGGCCGGCGCGGCTCCCGCCGTCTCGCCGAGGTCGTCGCCGACCCGGCCCGCTACGTCAACATGGTGCTGCTGCTGCGCATCGGCTGCGAGCTGGTCGCCACCGTGATCGTCGCCGACCTGTGCGTCACCTGGCTCGACGAGACGTGGCGCGCCTACGTCGTCGCCGCCGCGATCATGATCGTGGTCAGCTACGTCGTGGTCGGCGTCGGCCCCCGCACGCTCGGCATCCAGCACGCCGACCGGATCGCCCTCGCCGGCGCCGCCGTCATCCACCCGGTCACGCGGGTGTTCGGCCCGCTGCCCCGGCTGCTGATCCTGCTCGGCAACGCGCTGACGCCCGGCAAGGGCTTCCGCGAGGGCCCGTTCGCGTCCGAGGCGGAGCTGCGCGACCTCGTCGACCTCGCCGAGCAGCGCAGCCTCATCGAGCCGGACGAGCGCGAGATGATCCACTCGGTGTTCGAGCTGGGCGACACCCTCGTCCGCGAGGTGATGGTGCCGCGCACCGACATCGTGTTCGTGGAGCGCGGCAAGACGCTGCGCCAGGCGATGTCGCTGGCGCTGCGCAGCGGCTTCTCCCGCATCCCCGTCGTCGGCGAGAACGAGGACGACGTCGTCGGCATCGCCTACCTCAAGGACATCGTCCGCCGCGGCCAGGAGCACCGCGAGGGCGAGGCCGTCGAGACCGTCGACTCGGTCATGCGGGAGGCGACCTACGTCCCCGACAGCAAGCCGATCGACGAGCTGCTCCGCGAGATGCAGGCCCGCCAGATCCACCTCGCCATCGTGATCGACGAGTACGGCGGCACCGCCGGGCTCGTCACGATCGAGGACATCCTGGAGGAGATCGTCGGCGAGATCACCGACGAGTACGACCGCGAGACCCCACCGGTGACCTGGCTGTCGAGCGACGTCGCCCGCGTCACCGCCCGGCTGCCCGTCGAGGACCTCGCCGAGCTGTTCGACACCGAGATCGACGCCGAGGAGGTCGACACCGTCGGCGGCCTGCTCGCCCACGCGCTCGGCCGCGTCCCCATCGAGGGCTCCACCGCCGAGGTCGGCTCCACCGGCAACGGCGCCGCCCTCTCCCTGAAGGCCGAGACCATCGCGGGCCGCCGCAACCGAGTAGGGACTGTGTTGGTCAGCAGAACCCTTGGCGTCAGGCGCTAGGAGCGCTGTGCTTATCAGCAGCACCCTCGGCGTCAGGCGCTAGAGCGCCTTCCTTCAACGGGCCCTGCGGCGATCGCTGGCATCGCTTCGAACTCGCCTGGCGGCTCGCTGCGCGATCAGATTCTCGCTTCGCTCGAATCTGCCTTCGGACGCGATCGCAACGCTGGGGTCGTCGCGTGGTGCTGTGATGGCGCTGTCGGCGTGTCCCCGAGGCCGGTCAGGCTTGCAGGGTGGTGCGGAGGGTGCCGTCGGGGGCGGCCAGCAGGACGGTCGCCTTGGGGCCGAGGTCGCGGACGGTGGTGACGTCGGCATCGGCGGGCGCGTCTGCGGTGGTGACCAGGGCGGCGGCCTCCAGGTTCGCGGCGCCGCTCGACACCGCCATCGCGACGGCGACCTGGAGGGCCGACAGCTTCAGCGACGGCAGGTCGACGCCGGTCGCGGCGTAGGTGCGGCCGGTCTCGTCCCGGACGGCGGCGCCCTCGGCGGCTCCGTTGCGGGCCCTGGACGACCGCGCCAGGGTGATGATCTTCGCGTCCTCGGCGTTCAGCTCGCTCACGCCCCCAAGCGTACGGGGCGAGTTGTTCAAACTTTCCCACACCTTCCGAGAACTTCCCGGAAGTGCCCGCTCAACTTCCCGCAAGTGCGCGCTGTCCACGATCCCAAGTCGGTGCCAAGTGGGCGGCAAGGGGGCGGAGCGACTCTTCTCAGGTCAATGGAGATTGTCTGGGGGAGTTGTGATGTCCCGTCTGCTCTACCGCCTCGGGAGGGCCGCCGCGTTGCGGCCGTGGCGGTTCGTCGTCGTGTGGCTGGTGCTCATCGGGGCGATGGCCGGGATCGCCGGGGTCGCGGGCGGCGCGCTGCACGATGACTACACGCTGGCGGGGTCCGGGTCGCAGCAGGCCCGGGACCTGCTGGAGGACCGGTTCCCCGCGTTGTCGGGCGCGGACGCGCGGGTCGTCGTACACGCGAAGTCGGGCACGGTGGACCAGGCGGCGCTCGGCCGGGCGGGCGCGGAGCTGCGCAAGCTGCCGCACGTCGCCGCCGTGGATCCGCCGCAGCCGTCCAAGGACGGCGCGACCGCGTTGATGACCGTCCGGTACTCGGTGCCGGTGACCGACCTCAAGCCCAAGCCGACGCTCGAACTGCTGCGGGACGCCACGGACGGCCTCGACAAGGCCGGGTACCAGGTCGAGTTCGGCGGGCAGGTGCCCGAGAACGTGACGGCGCCCGGCGGTGTCGCCGAGGCGGTCGGCATCGTCGCGGCGCTGGTGATCCTGCTGCTGGCGTTCGGGTCGGTCGTGGCGGCGGGGCTGCCGCTGGCCGTCGCGCTGGCGGGGCTCGGCGTCGGGGTGTCGGCGATCACGCTGCTCGCGACGTTCACCAACGTGGCGACCACCGCGCCGACGCTGGCGATCATGGTCGGGCTCGGCGTCGGGATCGACTACGCGCTGTTCATCCTCACCCGGCACCGGGAGGGCCTCGCGGAGGGGCTGGACGTCCCCGAGTCGGTGGGCCGCGCCATCGCCACCGCGGGCATGTCGGTGATCTTCGCGGGGTTCACGGTGCTGCTGGCGCTGTGCGGGCTGGTGCTGTCGCGGATTCCGGTGTTCATGACGATGGGCTTCGCGACCGGGCTGGTCGTGGCGGCGACCGTGCTGAGCGCGGTCACGCTGCTGCCCGCGGTCCTCGGCCTCGCTGGACGGCGGGTGCTGCGCCGCCGCGACCGGGCCGTCGGCGCGGTGATCTCGGCGGAGTCGCCCCGGGTGCGCAGGTGGGCCGAGCACGTCGGACGGCACCCGTGGCCGTGGCTGGTCGCCGCGCTGGTGCTGATGCTCGCGCTCGCGGCGCCGATGCTCGGCATGCGCACCTGGCCGAGCGACGCGAGCAGCGAGCCGACGTCCAACACCGTCCGGCAGTCCTACGACCTGGTCGCCGAGGCCTACGGGCCGGGCGCCAACGGCACGTTCCTCGTCGCCGCTGACCTCAAGAAGATGGACGCCTCGGCGCTGCCCGGCCTCGGCCAGAAGCTGGCCCGCGTCGACGGCGTGGTCTCGGTCGCGCCCGCGCAGCTGTCGCCCGACCGCAGCGCCGCGGTGATCATCGTGACGCCGAGGTACGGCCCGCAGGACGAGGCGGTGACCGGGCTCGTCGACCACATCCGCGCCGACGTCCTGCCGCCGGGCACGGAGGTCACCGGGTTGACCGCGACGTATGTGGACCTGTCCCGGGTGCTGGCGGAGCGGCTGTGGCCGGTGATCGGCGTCGTCGTCGCGACCTCGTTCATCATGTTGATGATCGTCTTCAGGTCGGTGCTGGCGCCGCTCAAGGCCGCCGCGATGAACCTGCTGTCGATCGGCGCCGCGTACGGGGTGCTGACCGCCGTGTTCCAGTGGGGGTGGGGCGCCGAGCTGCTCGGTCTGCCGCACAGCGTCCCGGTGTCCAGCTTCATCCTGTTGCTGATGTTCGCCGTGCTGTTCGGCGTCTCGATGGACTACGAGGTGTTCCTGCTCTCGCGGGTCCGCGAGGAGTGGCTGCGCAGCGGCGACGCGCGCGGCTCGGTGTCCACCGGGCTCGCCGCGACCGGCCGGGTGATCACCAGCGCGGCGCTGATCATGGTCGCGGTGTTCCTCGGCTTCGCGATGGACCCGGGCGTGGTCATCAAGCAGATGGGCGTCGGGCTGGCGGCGGCGGTGGCGCTGGACGCGACGATCGTCCGGCTGGTGCTGGTGCCCGCGACGATGGCGCTGCTCGGACGGGCGAACTGGTGGCTGCCGAAGCCGCTGGCCCGCGTGCTGCCGAACATCGACCTGCACGGCGCCGCCCCCGCCGGAGACGCCGAGCGCGAACCCCAGCCCGCGTGACCGCCCGGTGATCGCGACCTAGCGGGGGCCCGGACGGCCGGTCGTCATGTCCCGGTTTAGGCTGACCGGGACATGACGACTGCTGTACGCGTGCTCGGAGCCTTCGGTGCGGCGGTGGACGGCGCGCCCGTCGATCTCGGCGGCCCCCGCCAGCGCTCGGTGCTCGCGCGCCTGGTCGTCGCGCACGGCCGGATGGTCCCGGCCGAACGGCTCGTCGAGGACCTGTGGGGCCGGGCCGCCCCGCCGCGCGCCGCCGCCGGGCTCCAGTCGTTCGTCTCGCACCTGCGGAGGGCGCTGGAGCCGGGCCGCCCGCCCCGCACCCCGGCGCGCGTCCTCGTCACCGAGCCGCCCGGGTACGCGCTGCGGCTGCCGGACGGCGGCGTCGACGCCTGGTCGTTCGACGCGCTGATCGACGAGGCCGGGGGGCTGCTGGCGGAGGGTGATCCCGCGCGGGCGCGGGATCGGGCGCAGGGCGCGCTCGCGCGCTGGCGCGGCCCCGCCTACGCCGAGTTCGCCGGGCTGCCCTGGGCCGCCGCCGAGGCCGCCCGGCTGGAGGAGCGGCGCCGCCTCGCGGTCGAGCGGCGGGCCGAGGCGATGCTGCGGCTCGGCGCGGCGCCCGAGGCCGTCCCCGACCTGGAGACCCACACCGCCGGCAACCCGCTGCGTGAGGAGGCGTGGCGGCTGCTCGCGCTCGCCCTCTACCGCGCCGGACGCCAGGGCGACGCCCTCGCCGCGCTCCGCCGCGCCCGCGCGACCCTCACCGAGGAGCTGGGCGTCGATCCAGGCCCGGCCCTGCGCCGCCTGGAGTCCGACATCTTGGCGCAGGCCCCGTCCCTGGACACGGCGGCGGACGCGCCGCGCCCGGTACTGCGGATCGCGGCCGAGCCCGAGGAGGGCGCGCCGCCGGTGATCCGGGGGACCGCGTTCGTCGGACGTGAGCCGGAGCTGGCACGGCTCGACGAGGCCGCGCGCGCCGCCGCCGCGGGACGGCGCGGCATCGTGATCGTCGGCGGCGACGCGGGCATGGGCAAGACCGCCCTCGTGGAACGGTTCGCGCGGACGCTCGGCGACCGCGGCTGGACCCGCGCCTGGGGCCGCGCCCCCGAGACCGGCGGCGCCCCGGCCGCCTGGCCCTGGGCCGAGCTGCTGCACGAGCTGACCGCCGCCGTCCCGCCCGAACCCGCCCTCGCCGCCCGCCTCGGCCCCCTCCTGGACGACGCGGCGGCCGGGCCCGCGGCGGCCCCGGGAGCCGACGCGGGCACCGGGCGGTTCCGGCTCCACCTGGCCGTCGGCGACTACCTCGACGAGGTCGCGGGGCGGGCGCCGCTGCTGCTCGTCCTGGACGACCTCCACTGGGCCGACGAGGAGACGCTCGCGCTGCTGACGCGGCTCGCCGAACGGCTCCGGGACCGTCCCGTCCTGCTGGTGACGACGTTCCGGCAGACCGAGGTGCCCGAGCGGCTCGCCGCCGCCCTCGCCCTGCTCGCCCGGCACGAGCCGGAGCGGATCGACCTCGGCGGGCTGTCGGTGCCCGAGGTCGCCGCGCTCGTCCGCGACACCTGCGACGCCCGCCTCGGCGACGCCGAGCTGTCGGCGATCGCCGAGCGGACCGCCGGGAACCCGTTCTTCACCCGCGAGACCGCCCGGCTGCTGGAGGCCGAGGGCGTGTCCGCCGCGACCCGCCGCGTCCCCGCCGGGGTCGGGGACGTGCTGCGCCGCCGGATCGCGCGGCTGCCCGAGCCCGCGCAGGCCGTCCTGCGGGACGCCGCCGTCGTCGGCCGGGACGCCTCCCTCGGCGTCCTCACCGACCTCGCGGGCGACGAGGACACCGTGCTCGACGCCGTCGAGGCGGGGCTGGCGTCCGGGCTGGTCACCGAGCCCGCGCCCGGAAGGATGCGGTTCGCGCACGCCCTCGTCCGCGACACCCTCTACACCGGGATCTCGCGGGCCCGCCGCGTCCGCGGCCACGGCCGGGTCGCCGCCGCGCTGGAGCGGCACAGCCCCGACGAGGTCGCCGCGATCGCCCACCACTACCTGGAGTCCGGCGCCGACCCTGACAAGGCGGTCCGGTACGCGCGGCTCGCCGCCGAGGCCGCCGAGGCCCGCTTCGCGCACGCTGCCGCCGCCGACCTGTGGGTCCGCGCCGTCGAGACGCTGCGCGCGCGGGGCCCCGAGGCCGTCCGCGACCGGTTGGAGGTCGAGGTCGCCGCGATCCGCGCGTCCGCGCTCGCCGGGGACGTCGTCGCCGCCCGGCGCCGCCGCCAGGACGCGATCGCCGACGCCCGCGCGTTCGGCGACGTCCGGCTGCTGGCTCGGATCATCGTCGCGTTCGACGGCCCCACGCTGTGGACCGCCCGCGAGTACGGGACGCTCGACCAGGCCGTCGTCGACGCCACCGGCGAGGCCCTCGACCGGCTGCCCGAGAGCGAACCGGAGCTGCGCGTCCGGTTGCTCACGACGCTGGCGATGGAGATGGAGGGGCAGCAGCACGACGTGGGCGTCACCGCGTCCGAGGAGGCCGTCGCGCTCGCCCGGGACCTCGGCGAGCCCGAGCTGATCGCCGTCGCGCTCAACGGCCGCTACATGAACTCCTACCGCACGGCGGACGGCCTCGCCCGGCGCAGCGCGATCGCGACCGAGCTGCTCTCGCTCGCGCGCGAGCACGACCTCGCCACCTACCTCGTCCTCGCGCACCTGCAACTCCAGCAGGTCGCGATCGCCGCGCTGGACCTGCCCGCCGCGAGCCGGCACCTCGCCGAGGGCGCCAGGCTCGCCGACCAGTACGGGCTGCCGCTGCTCGCGCAGATCGCCGCCTGGTACCGGAGCCTCCGGCAGGCGTTCACCGCCCGCCCGGACGTCGCCGAGCGCGCCTACGAGGAGGTCGGCGGCGCGATCGGCCGGGCCAGCATCTGGTTCAGCGAGCGCGGCATGCTGTTCCTCGCAGCGTTCTGCGTGCGGCTCGCCCAGGGCCGGGCCGGGGAGATGGCGGACGAGGCGGCCTGGCTGCACCGCCAGTGGCCGGGCATCGAGCCCATCGCCGACGTCCACGCGCTCGCGATGGCCGCCGCCGGACGCGCCGCCGAGGCCCGGGCCGCGGTGGCCGGGACGGGGCCCGTCCGGCTCGACTACTTCTTCGACCTCGCGATGGCCATCCGGGCGCACCGCGCGATCGCCCTCGACGACCGCGACCTGGCCGAGGCATGCTACGCGGCGCTCCTGCCCTACGAGCAGCACGTCACCGGCGGCGCGACCGCCGTCGCCACCATCGGGCCGGTCGCGCACGTCCTCGGCGACCTGGCGCTTTTCCTGGAACGCCCCGCGCACGTCGCCGCCGCCCACTACCGCGAGGCCGCCGAAGTGGCGCGCCGTCTGGGCGCCGACCACTGGGTCGAGAAGGCCGACGACGCCCGGCTGTGTTGTGTAAAGCCCCGGCCCACGACCCTCGCCTGGCGGCTCGGGTCGTGACCGTGCCTTGGCGAGTGCGGCATCGCTTCGCGATCTTCCCGGTGGGGCTCGCCTCCGGCGTCGCCCCACCGCTCAGGTCACGCACTCGCGCGATCGCCGGGAACATGCCGTGGACGAGGCGGGTCGGCGGTTAGGGGACAATCGGGGGTGTGACAACGCTGGGAGACATGACCGACCGACCGCTGGCGGGCGAGCACCGCGCCGGGTTCGCCTGCTTCGTCGGGCGCCCGAACGTGGGCAAGTCCACGCTGATGAACGCGCTGGTCGGCACCAAGGTCGCGATCACCAGCAGCCGTCCGCAGACCACCCGGCGCGCGATCCGGGGCATCGTGCACCGGCCCGGCGCGCAGCTCGTCGTCGTCGACACCCCCGGGCTGCACAAGCCCCGCACGCTGCTCGGCGAGCGGCTCGACAGCCTCGTCCGCTCCACGCTGACCGAGGTGGACGTGATCGGGTTCTGCGTGCCCGCCGACCAGCCCGTCGGCCCTGGCGACAAGTACATCGCGCGCGAGCTGGCCGCCGTCAAGAAGACGCCGGTCGTCGCGATCGTGACCAAGACCGACCTGACACCGCCCGAGCGCGTCGCCGAGCAGCTCCTGGCCGTCGGGGGGCTCGGCGAGTTCGCCGACATCGTGCCCTGCTCGGCCGAGAACGGCTTCCAGGTCGAGCTCGCCGGCGACCTGCTGATCTCCCACCTGCCCGAGGGCCCGCCCCTCTACCCCGAGGGCGACCTGACCGACGAGCCCGAGCAGGTCCTGGTCGCCGAGCTGATCCGCGAGGCCGCGCTGGAGGGCGTCCGCGACGAGCTGCCGCACTCGATCGCCGTGGTCGTGGACGAGATGGCGCCCCGCGAGAACCGCGGCAAGCGCGACGACCTCGTCGACATCTACGCGCACCTGTTCGTCGAGCGGTCCAGCCAGAAGGGGATCATCATCGGCCACAAGGGCGCCCGGCTCCGCGAGGTCGGCGCCGCCGCCCGCCGCCAGATCGAGGCGCTCCTCGGCACGAAGGTGTTCCTCGACCTGCGCGTCAGCGTCCTCAAGGACTGGCAGCGCGACCCCAAGCAGCTCCGGCGCCTCGGCTTCTACGACTGACGGGCTTCTACGACTGAGTTGATCAGTCGGGCTTTGGCCAGGACCTCTCCGGCCGGTCCTCCGGCGGCGGCTCGTCCTCGCTCCGAGGCTGTTCCTGGGGCTGTTCCTGCGGCTGGGGCCAGACGGCGTACTCGCCGTACTCGCGGTGCTGCCCGTATTCGCCCTGGGACCACGCGTAGGGCTGGTCGCCGTGCGCGGGCTCGGCGCGCGGGGCCAGCACGCGGTCGCTGATCGGACGGGCCAGGCTGCACCCGATCAGCAGCAGGGACGCCGCGACCGCCAGGTACCAGCCGTAGCGGACGGAGATCTGGTAGCCGACGTCCAGCCCGCCGCCCGGCACCCCGCCGGGCAGGTCGTCGCGCACGCCGCCCAGGCGCAGGACGAAGACGCCGCAGGTCAGCAGGGCCAGGACGGCGGGGACGGCGGCGAGCCCGCCGATCCGGGGGTCCCGGCCGAGCAGGTCCCAGCAGGCCAGCACGATCGCGACCACGGCCAGCGCCGGGACCGCGACGACCAGGTCGTCGGCGTCGATGCCCGCCACGCTGCCGACGTCGCGCGAGAGCGAGCGGCCGAACAGGTCGACGACCACCTCCGCCCGCGCCCACGGCAGGAACGCCGCCACCAGCAGCGTGGCCGCGGCGGCGATCATGGCGAGGTCCCAGAGGGCGCCGTACCGCCGGGACGGAACGGGGTCCGGCGGCGGAATCGTTCCCTCGGCGGGGCCCGCGGGCGCCGGGGAGCCGTCGTCGGGCGGCAGGAACGACGGCCGCGCGGTGGAGCGCCCGGACGGGCGTGCGCGCGTGTCGTCCGCGTCGGAACCCAGGTCACCGGTCATGGACCCAGCGTAAGGGGCGCGCCCGCGTTGCCCGGGACGGCCACGACGCGGCTCCCAGGTCGGTAGTTTGGAAAGCGTCCGATATGGGAGGAGAGCCCCGGTGTTGCTCGTTTTCGGACTGACGGCGGTGTTCCGTACGGTCAGTGACGGCACCTTCCACTGCCCGCACTGCGGCGGCGACCGTGCCTACCGGAGGCGCTCCGGACGCCGCTGGCTCACCGTGTTCTTCGTCCCGCTGGTGCCGCTGTGGCGGCTCGGCCAGGCCGCCGAGTGCCGCACCTGCCGCCGCCGCTTCCCGGTGTCGGCGCTGCGGACCCCCACCGCGCAGCAGATGGCGGCGGCGCTGCCCGCGGGCATGCGGGCCGCCGCGACGCTGGTGCTGCGCGCGGGCGACCCGTCCGACGGGACGGCCCGCGCCCGCGCCGCCGCGACCGTCCTCGGCTACGGCGAGCCCGGCTACGACGACGCCGACATCGACGCCGACCTCGAACTGCGGGCCGAGCTGCTGGAGCGCGACGTCGCGCGGGCGGGCGCGCAGCTCGCCGTCGAGGCCAAGGAGTGGTTCCTCGCGCAGGTCGTCCGGATCGGGCTGGCCGACGGGCCGCTCGGCGACGGGGAGCGGCAGGTCCTGCACCGGATCGCCGAACTGCTCGGCATGTCCCGGGCGTACGCTCTCGGCGTGATCGTGATGACGGAGGGGGCGGCACGGTGACGGCGGGCGGCGCGGCCGGGCGCGCCGGCACGGCGCTCGTCCGCGATCCCGGCCCGCGCCTCGCCGACGGGATCGTCGTCCACCGGGAGCGCCGCGCGGTGGACACCGCGCTCGCCGCCCGCCAGCACGCGGCCTACGTCGCGGCGCTGCGCGAGGCGGGCTGGCGGGTCCGCCCGGTCGCGCCCGCCGACGCCCACCCCGACGCCGTGTTCGTCGAGGACGCCGTGGTCGTCTGCGGCGACCTCGCGGTCCTCGGCCGGTCCGGCGAGACGCGCCGCAGGGGCGAGGTCCCCGGCGCCGAGGAGGCCGTCCGCGAGCTCGGCCTGCGGATCGAGCGGATCAAGGAGCCCGGCACCCTGGACGGCGGCGACGTGCTGCACGCCGGCGACACCGTCTATGTCGGACGCGGCGCCCGCACGAACGAGGAGGGCATCTGCCAGCTCGCCCACCTGCTGGGCGGGCGGAGGGTCGTCCCCGTCGACACGCGCGGCTGCGTGCACCTGAAGTCGGCGATCACCGCACTGCCCGACGGGACGATCATCGGCGTGCCCGAACTCGTGGACACCTCCGTCCTGCCGTGCATGCGGGTCGCCGGCGAGCCCGCGGGCGCGCAGGTCGTCGTGCTCGGCCCCGGGCACGTCCTGGTCTCGGCGGCGGCGCCGCGCACCGCCGCCCAGCTCGCCGCCGACGGCCTGCGCGTCACGACCGTCGACATCAGCGAGTTCGAGGCGCTTGAAGGCTGTGTGACCTGCATGTCCGTGCTCGTCCCGGAATGAACGCCCGCGAGACCGTGTTGTCTCAGCATCCGGGACGTCATTTCCGTAAGCCGGATGCGATCTGTTAACTTTGCAGCGTGTCGCGTGTGCTGCTCCTCCTTAGCGGCCGCAGCGGGGGCCTGTGACGAGGTCGGCTCCCTCGCTGCGGAGCTTTGACGTGTCGGACGTCGGCCGCAGGATCCGAGCAGAGAGACCACCACGGATGTACCCGCAGCAACAGCCCTCGGGCATGCCCTTCCACCGCTACCGCCCGTTCGAGCCCGTCCGGCTCACCGACCGCACCTGGCCCGACCGGGTCGTCACCGAGGCGCCGCGCTGGTGCGCGGTCGACCTGCGCGACGGCAACCAGGCGCTGATCGACCCGATGGACGCCGACCGCAAGCTCAGGATGTTCGAGCTGCTGGTACGGATGGGCTACAAGGAGATCGAGGTCGGCTTCCCCGCCGCCAGCCAGACCGACTACGACTTCATCCGGCAGATCATCGAGGAGGACCGCGTCCCCGAGGACGTGGTGGTCCAGGTCCTGACGCAGGCCCGGCCCGAGCTGATCGAGCGGACCTTCGAGTCCCTGCGCGGCGCCCGCCGGGCGATCGTCCACCTGTACAACTCGACGAGCACGCTCCAGCGCCGCGTCGTGTTCGGGCAGGACCGCGACGGCATCACCGCGATCGCCGTCGAGGGCGCCAAGCTGTGCGCCAAGCTCGCCGAGGACATGGGCGACACCGAGATCCACTTCCAGTACTCGCCGGAGTCGTTCACCGGTACCGAGCTGGACTACGCCGTCGAGGTCTGCAACGCGGTCAACGACGTGTGGCGGCCGACGCCCGACCGCAAGGTCATCGTGAACCTGCCCGCGACCGTCGAGATGGCCACCCCGAACGTCTACGCCGACCAGATCGAGTGGATGAACCGGAACCTCGCCTACCGCGACTCCGTCATCCTGTCGCTGCACCCCCACAACGACCGCGGCACGGCCGTCGCCGCCGCCGAGCTCGGCTACCTGGCGGGCGCCGACCGCATCGAGGGCTGCCTGTTCGGCAACGGCGAGCGCACCGGCAACGTCTGCCTGGTCACGCTGGGCCTGAACCTGTTCACCCAGGGCGTGAACCCGCAGATCGACTTCTCCGACATCGACGAGATCCGCCGGACGGTCGAGTACTGCAACCAGCTGCCCGTCCACGAGCGGCACCCCTACGGCGGCGACCTGGTCTACACCGCGTTCTCCGGCTCCCACCAGGACGCCATCAACAAGGGCTTCGACCACCTCAGGCGGGACGCGGCGGCCGCCGGGACCCCGGTCGACCAGTACCGCTGGGAGATCCCGTACCTGCCGATCGACCCGCACGACGTCGGCCGCACCTACGAGGCCGTGATCCGCGTCAACAGCCAGTCGGGCAAGGGCGGCGTCGCCTACATCATGAAGACCGAGCACTCGCTGGAGCTGCCGCGCCGCCTCCAGATCGAGTTCTCCCGAATCGTGCAGCAGCACACCGACAGCGAGGGCGGCGAGGTCACCGCCGAGCGCATGTGGGAGATCTTCCAGGCCGAGTTCCTGCACAACGGCCCCCGCGTCGGCCTGCTCGCCCACCGCGCGAACTCCCGGGTGGCCGAGAAGGACGCGCTGAGCTGCGACATCCGCCTGGAGGGTGAGATCCGCGAGATCGAGGGCGTCGGCAACGGACCGGTCTCGGCGTTCGAGGACGCCCTCGCGTCAGTCGGGATCGGCGTCCGCGTGCTGGACTACGCCGAGCACGCCATGGGCGCCGGCGGCGACGCCCGCGCCGCCGCCTACGTGGAGTGCGACGTGAACGGCACGTCGGTGTGGGGCGTCGGCATCGACGGCAACATCGTCACCGCGTCGCTGAAGGCGATGCTGTCGGCGGTCAACCGGGCGGACCGCGCCTGACGCCGGGCATGCTGATGAGGCGGCCCGTCCCGGCGGGGACGGGCCGCCCCGGTCTTCCCAGCGCCCCCCAACGTTCGAGCGCCCCCCAACGTTCGAGCGCCCCCCAACGTTCGAGCGCCCCGTCTTCCGAGCGCACAGTCCATCGAGCGCACAGCCCATCGACCGCACAGTCCATCGGGCGCCCGGTCGTCCGAGCGCACAGCCCATCGAGCGCCCGGTCCATCGAGCGCCGGCCGGTGGGCGCCGGTCAGCGGGCGTGACCCAGGACGTGGTGGACCAGCTCGCGGAGCGGGCCGTGCAGCTGGGCCTCGCCCACGGTGGCGTGGTCACCGTCGATGTCGATCTCGTAGAGGAACTGGTCGGGGATCCGGCCGGGCGGCGGGACCCGTTCGAGATCGACACGGTCGACGAGCCTGGCCAGCAGGGGATCGCGGACACTGTCGGACTCGGCCCGCTGCTCGATGCCGGCGAAGCCCCCGCTGCGGACGACTGTCACCTTCACTGCGTTTTCCGTTCCGGCTCACTCACGGTGAGACGCCTACCCCGTCCCACGCCTCGCGTACCGACCGGGTCTCGCCGCCGTCCGCGCCGTACAGGGCGGTCGCGGTCGCGATGGTGGCGGCGGCGAAATCCTTGAAGTCGCTGTCGGACTTCAGTTTGCCGCCGGTGAGCGTGTCGTACCAGACCCGTCCGGCCTTTTCCCAGGCGTGGCCGCCGATGGAGGTCGCGGCGAGGTAGAAGGCGTGGTTCGGGATGCCGGAGTTGATGTGGACGCCGCCGTTGTCGCGGTTGGTCTGGACGTAGTGGTCCATGTGGGCAGGCTGGGGGTCCTTGCCGAGCCGCGGATCGTCGTAGGCGGTCCCGGGCGCCTTCATCGAGCGGAGCGCGACCCCGTGCACCCCCTTGGCGAGCAGGCCCGCGCCGATCAGCCAGTCGGCCTGGTCGGCGGTCTGGTTCAGGTGCCACTGCTTGATCAGGGACCCGAACACGTCCGACACCGACTCGTTGAGCGCGCCGGACTGGCCGTAGTACTCCAGGCCGGCGGTGTACTGGGTGACGCCGTGGGTGAGCTCGTGGCCGGTGACGTCGAGCGGGCCGGTGAACTCGGTGAACAGCGTGCCGTCGCCGTCCCCGTAGACCATCTGCTCGCCGTTCCAGAACGCGTTGTCGTAGTTGGTGCCGTAGTGGACGGTGGAGATCAGCGGCAGCCCGGCGCCGTCGATGGAGTTGCGGCGGTAGGCGGCCTCGAAGAAGTCGAACGTCACGCCGAGCCAGTCGTAGGACTGGTCGACGACCTTGTCCCCGGTCGCGGGCGCGCCCTCGGTGCGGACGGTCCGGCCGGGAAGCTGCTCGCGGTGCTGCGCGTCGTGGATCGTGCGGTTGGGGACGAAGTCCTCGTTGGGCTCCGGCGCGGTGGGTGCGAGCGTCCGGCGTTCGGAGGAGTAGAGCGAGGTGATGGCCAGGGTCCGGCGGGCGCGGGCGCGCAGTGCCGGGTCACCTGCGTCGGTAGCGATGCGTTCCAGCATGTGCGGCGGCACGATGTGGCATCTCATGCCACAACGCTGCCATTGCAACGTGATCCAGACCACGTTTTCACAGGGGACGGTGGCGGCCAAATCCGGTCACGTAACGTAATGGCAACAGAACCAAGGGAGATCGACTGGGGGACTTGTGAAGATCCTGGGGAGATGACCGGCCTGGCAGCGGCGGGGGCCGGGACGTGCGCCAGAATGAACGGGTGACCCTCTACCGCGACGAAGGCATCGTCCTGCGCACCCAGAAGCTGGGCGAGGCCGACCGCATCGTGACGGTGCTGACCCGGCGCACCGGCCGGATCCGCGCCGCGGCGAAGGGCGTCCGCAAGACCAAGTCCAGGTTCGGGGCGCGGCTGGAGCCGTTCACCCACGTGGACCTGCAACTGTACGAGCGGCGCTCGCTCGACCTGATCACCCAGGCCGAGACGCTCCGGCCGTACGGGGAGGGCCTGGTCGCCGACTACCCCCGCTACACGGCGGGCACGGCGATGCTGGAGACCGCCGAGCGGCTCGCCGGCGACGAGGGCGAGCCCGCGCTGCGGCAGTTCCTGCTGCTGGTCGGGGGCCTGCGCACGCTGGTGGAGCGCAGCCACGATCCGCGCCTCGTCCTGGACGCCTACCTGCTGCGATCGCTGTCGGTCGCGGGCTGGGCCCCGGCGCTGGACGAGTGCTGCCGCTGCGGCACCCGCGGCGGGCTGCGCGGGTTCGCGATCGCCGCGGGCGGCGCGGTCTGCGCGAACTGCCGCCAGCCCGGCGCCGCGACCCCGGCGCCGCCGACGTTCGCGCTGATGCTGGCGCTGCTGCGCGGCGAGTGGGAGTACGCCGACGGCAGCGACCCGCGCCACCGCGCCGAGTGCAGCGGCCTCGTCGCCGCCTACCTCCAGTGGCATCTGGAGCACGGAATCCGTTCCCTGCGCCACGTGGAACGCGGCACCGACACCGGCGGACGCGGCGGCGACGACACCAACGACGACACCTACAGGGAGAGAGTTTGAGCAGGCCCGTCTCGCCTCCGGAACCGCACAGGGACGGCGCCACGCCGCCCCCGATCCCCGCGGACCTGGTGCCCCGGCACGTCGCCATCGTCATGGACGGCAACGGCCGCTGGGCCAAGGAGCGCGGGCTGCCGCGCACCGAGGGGCACAAACGCGGCGAGGACTCGCTCTTCGACGTGATCATGGGCGCGATCGAGCTGGGCGTGCCCTACCTGTCGGCGTACGCGTTCTCGACCGAGAACTGGAAGCGCTCGCCCGACGAGGTGCGCTTCCTCATGGGCTTCAACCGGGACGTGATCCGCCGCCGCCGCGACCAGCTCGACTCGATGGGCGTCCGGGTGCGGTGGGCGGGGCGCCGGCCGAAGCTGTGGCGCAGCGTGATCAAGGAGCTGGAGACCGCCGAGGAGATGACGCGCGGCAACGACGTCCTCACCCTCCAGTTCTGCGTGAACTACGGGGGCCGCGCCGAGATCGCGGACGCGGCGGCCGCGATCGCCCGCGACGTCCGGGACGGGCGGCTGAACCCCGACAAGATCAACGAGAAGGTGTTCGCGCGCTACCTCGACGAGCCCGGCATCCCGGACGTCGACCTGTTCCTGCGCTCGTCGGGGGAGCAGCGCACGTCGAACTTCCTGCTCTGGCAGTCGGCCTACGCGGAGATGGTGTTCCTCGACACGCTGTGGCCCGACTTCGACCGCCGCCACCTCTGGCACGCCTGCGAGCTGTACGCCTCCCGCGACCGCCGCTACGGCGGCGCCCTCCCGAACCCGGTGGCGCCCGCGGCGGCCACCTGACCCCCGTCGAGGTCCCCTGCCGGGGCCGCGCACGACCCCGGCAGGCGGAGGCTCAGACGGCGCGGGTCACGCGAGGGCGGCGTCCAGCGTGATCGTGGTGCCCTTCAGGGCCTGGCTGACCGGGCAGCCCTCCTTGGCGGCCTGGGCCGCCTTCTCGAAGTCGGCGGCCGACACGCCGGGCACGCTCGCCCGGACGGTCAGGTGGACGCCGGTGATCCCCTCGCCCGGCTGGAGGGTGACGTCGGCCCTGGTGTCGACCTTCTCCGGCGGCGTGCCCGCCCCGGCGAGGGTGTGCGAGAGCGCCATCGAGTAGCAGGTCGAGTGGGCGGCGGCGATGAGCTCCTCGGGGCTGGTGCGCCCGTCCGGCTGCTCGGCGCGCGACGGCCAGGTGACCTCGAACGTGCCGACCCCGGACGAGTCCAGCGAAACCGTGCCCTGGCCCTGGAGGAGCGGGCCTTCCCAGTGTGCGTTAGCGGTACGAGTGGTAGCCATGACCCCGATTCTTCACCATGGCGGGTGCGGCCCGATCACCGCCCGCGTGCGAAGTTCCCGAACCTGGGCGAGCGGTCAGCGGGACGCGCGGTTGGCGCAGTCGGCGCAGGTGCCGAAGACCTCGACGGTGTGGGTGATGTCGACGAACCCGTGCTCGGCGCCGATCGCGTCGGCCCAGCGCTCCACGGCCGGGCCCTCGACCTCGACCGTGCGCCCGCAGCCGCGGCAGACGAGATGGTGGTGGTGCTGTTCGGTGCGGCAGGCGCGGTAGACCGCCTCGCCCTCGTCGGTGCGCAGCACGTCGACCTCGCCGGAATCGCTGAGCGCCTGGAGCGCCCGGTAGACCGTGGTCAGGCCGATCTTGGAACCGTCCGCGCGCAGGTCCGCGTAGATGTCCTGCGCGCTGCGGAATCCCTCGCAGCCTGCCAGCATCTCCCGCACCGCGTCCCGGCGGGCCGTCGTCATCCCCCAAGCACCTCCGCCTCGGCGTCCACCCCGGGCCGGACGGCGGGAATCCTCCTCCCGGCCGCGGCCCGAGCGCGTGCGCGTCGCACCAGCGTCCCCCCGAGGACTGCCGCGACGAACAGGGCGAGCGCCAGCAGCACGATCGAGGGTCCCGGGGGAAGATCGTACTCGAAGGAGCCGGCCAGCCCCGCTACGGCCGACAGTACACCGGCCGCCATCGCCAGCAGCATCGTGCCACGGAAACCGCGGGTGAGCTGCTGCGCGGCCGCGACCGGGACGACCATCAGGGCGCTGACGAGCAGCAGCCCGATCGCCCGCATCGCTATGACGACGGTGACCGCCGCCGTGACCGCGACCAGCGCGCTCAGGAACCGGACGGGCAGCCCGGACGCCCGCGCCACCTCCTCGTCCTGGCACAGCAGGAACAGCTCGCGGCCGAACAGCGTCACGATCCCGAGCACGACGACGGCGAGCGCGGCCACCACGTACAGGTCGTCCACGGTGACGCTGCTGATCGAGCCGAACAGGTAGGACTGGAGGCTCGCCCCGCCGCCGCCCTGGGCGTCGGTGAGCAGCACGCCGCCCGCGAGCCCGCCGTAGAACAGCAGCGCGAGCGCGACGTCGGCGCCGCTGCGGCTGCGGGCGCGCAGCACCTCGATCGCCACCGCGCCGAGCACCGACACCACCAGCGCGCCGAGCACCGGCGAGGTGCCGGTGAGCAGCCCGAGCCCGATGCCGGTCAGGGCGATGTGCCCGACGCCGTCGCCGAGCAGCGACAGCCTGCGCTGCACGATGAACGTGCCGACGGCGGGCGCGGTCAGCCCGATCAGCACCGCCATCACGAGCGCGACGCGCATGAAGTCGTACTGGAGCATGTCCATCACGCGCTCTCCCTCATGTCCGAGGGCGCGGCCGTGTCGTGGACGAGGCGCCCGTGCTCCAGCTCGACCGTCCTCGTGACGACCGGTTCCATGGGGCCGAGCTCGTGCGCGACGAGCACGACGGTGCGTCCGGCCCCGGCCAGGTCGCCCAGGGTCGCGGCGAGCGCGGCCTGGTGGCCCGCGTCCACCCCGGCGGTCGGCTCGTCCAGTACGAACACCTCGGGCTCCCCGGCGAGCGCGCGGGCGATCAGTACCCGCTGCTGCTGCCCGCCCGAGAGCAGGTGCGCCGACTCGCGGGCGAGCGCGGTGAGGCCGGTGGCCTCCAGCGCGCGGTCGACGGCGGCGCGGTCGGCCGCCGAGGCGGGCCGCCAGCGCGACTGCCGCGCGACGCGTCCGGACGCGACGACCTCCCGGACCGTCGAGGGCACGCCGCCGCCCATCGGCAGCCGCTGCGGCACGTACCCGACGCGCCGCCAGTCGCGGAACCGGCCGGGCGGCACCCCGTAGATCTCGGTGCGCCCGCCCGCCAGCGGGACGAGCCCGAGCAGCGCTTTGACCAGGGTGGACTTGCCCGCCCCGTTCGGTCCCATGATCGCGAGCACGTCGCCGGCGGCCACCCGCAGGTCGACGCCGTCGAGCACCGCGCGGCCGTCGCGCCGGACGAGCCCGGCCGTCATCTCGAAGGGCGGCGTACTCATGAGCACCCCAGCGCGGATCGCAGCGTCGCCAGGTTCCTCGCCATGATCGTCAGGTAGTCGTCGGACGAGCCGCTCGCGACGCCCTCCACGGGGTCGAGGACCGCCGTCCGCACCCCCGCCTCGCGCGCGAGCGCCTCCCCGACCTTGGGGCTGACCAGCGTCTCGGTGAACACGGTCGTCGCGCCCGCCGCCTTGATCTGGCCCGTCAGCTCGGCGATCCGCTTGGGCGACGGCTCGCTGGTCGGGTCCACGCCCGCGATCGGCACCTGCCGGAGGCCGTACCGCTCGGCGAGGTAGCCGAACGCGGCGTGCGCGGTGACGATCGACCGGCGCCCGCAGGTCTTCAGCCCGTCGCGGTAGTGCTGGTCGAGCCCGGTGAGCTTGGCGGCGACGGTGTTGGCACGTTCCTTGTAGGCGGTGGCGTGCTCGGGGTCGGCGGCGGCCAGCTTGCCCCCGAGCGCGGTGGCGACGGTGGCCATGCGGCTGGGGTCGAGCCAGACGTGCGGGTCGTAGTGGGCCTTCCCGTGGCCTTCCTCGTGCTCGTGGCCGTCCTCGTGCTCCTCCTCGCCCTCGGCGGGCGGGGGCAGCGTCCTGACGAGGCTCGCGGCGTCCAGCGAGGAGTCCTTGGCGTGCTTGGCGACGGCGTCGTCCACGGCGGGCTGGACGCCCTTCACGTAGACGGCGAGGCGCGCCTTATCGATCCGGGCGACCTGCTTGGCGGTCAGCTCCAGGTCGTGCGGCTCGGCGCCCGGCTTCGTCAGCGTCTGGACGGCGACGTCGGGCCCGCCGACCTCCTTCGCCAGCCACGCGACCGGGTAGAACGAGGCGACGACGTCCGTGCGGCCGGACGGCCCGTCCGCGCCGGCGCCGCCGCAGCCTGTCAGCCCGGCGAGCGCGGTGATCCCGGCGACGGCGACGGCGGCCGTGCGGGTGATGGAGGCGGGGGGCGTACTGGAGGCGGCTTTGGTTTCGGACGGCGGAGCGGTGGTCCAAGGGGTCAGCACGGAACGATTATGGATGAAGATGAAAATGATTGTCAAAACCGTCCAAAGGCCCTGGCCAGGGCGAATCCCGTCAGGACGGTCAGGGCCACCACCCGCAACACCCGTCCCTGCGCGTCGAGCCCCGGCCAGTTGAGGTAGGCGAACCAGCCCAGCGTCACTGCGAGGACCAGCAGCCCGGCGGCGGCGACCCAGCCCGTCCCGACCATGCCGACCACCAGCAGGACGAACACCGCCGCCAGCAGCAGCCCCCTCGGCATCCGGTGCAGGAACACCACCGGAGCCGCGCTCCACCGCTCGACCGCCGCCCGCATGCCCGTCGCCGGGGTCTCCGGCCACCCGCCTCGTGTGCTCACGGGGCCAAGGTACTGCGAGGATGGGGCGATGATCGCGATAACCCGGTACCGCGTGCCAGGTGAGGACGCGGGCGACTTCGCCGCCCGCATGACCGCGCTGCTGCGGACGCTGTCGGCGAGCCCGGGCTTCCGCTCGGGACGGCTCGCGAGGACCGTCGACGAGCCGGGCCTGTGGGCGCTGGTCACCGAGTGGGACGGCGCGGGCTACTACCGCCGCGCGCTCGGCGCCTACGAGGTGCGGCTGGAGTTCATCCCGCTCGCCGCCATGGCGGTGGACGAGCCCGGCGCGTACGAGGTCGTCAGCTCCGCCTGAGCCGCCCCCGGCGTCGGCCGAGGTCGGGCCGGTTCAGAAAAGGGCAACCGCCGGGCAAGAAGCGGCCGGGCCCGGTTTCACCCCGTCCGTCCATGGTCATCTTTGCCGCACACGATCATGCCGCCCGCCGCGCGGGGGACAGGGCCGCCGGGCGGGGCGCGCGTCGGGGTTCGGGGGAGATGTGATGCGCCATGCCGTCCAGATCAGTGGGATCCTCGGGGTGGCGGTCGTCGCGCCCCTGCTCGCCTGCCTGTGGCCCGCCGCCGAGCGGCCGCCGGGGATGGCGCTGGCCGGCGCGGGCGAGGACGACACCGGCGAGGCGCGGATCGTCCGGTACCACGGGGTGCGCGTGCCCGTACCGGCGGGCTGGACGGTGCACCGGCTCGACCGCGACCCGTCCCGCTGCGTCCGCTACGACCGGCACGCCGTCTACCTCGGACGCCCCGGTCCGCAGCCCGACTGCCCGGCCCGCGTGGTCGGCCGCACCGAGGTCGTCCACGTGCAGCCGCTCGACGGGCGGCCCGGGGCGGGCATGGGACCGGACGCCTCGTCCAGGACGGTGGTCCGGGGGAACCGGCTCGCCTCGTTCACGGTCCGGCCGAGCACAGGCCAGGAGACGCGCCTCGCGCTGCCCGAGGCCGGTGTCGCGATCACGGGCGTGTACGGGACCGACCCGGGCCTGCTCCAGTGGCTGCTGCGCGGCACCCGCCTGGACCAGGGAGGCCCCGCCGCGCCGCCCCGCGGCCACCGCCCGGCGGACCCGGACCCGCCCACCGACCCCGAGGACGACCCGTCCTTCACGCTGCCGCCCCTGATCGGCCCATCCGGCCCGGACGGCGAGAACGGCGAGAACGGCGACGACGGCGCCGAGACGAAGGCGGAGTCCGCGTGGGCGGCGGGCAAGGGGTTCGACACGTGCACGGCCCCCTCGCTCGCCTCGATGCGGGCGTGGCGGCCCTCCTTCAAGATCACCAACATCTACATCGGCGGCGCGGCCCGGGGATGCGCCCAGCCCAACCTCACGCGGAACTGGGTGCGGCAGGTGCGGGGGATGGGCTACCGGATCACGCCCACCTACGTCGGGCTCCAGGCGCCCTGCGGGACCCGTCCGCAGCGGTTCACCCCCGGGAACGCCGCGTCCAAGGGCAGGAAGGCGGCCGTGGACGCCGCGCGCCGGGCCAGGGCGCTCGGCATCCCGGCGCACAGGCCGATCTACTTCGACATGGAGGCCTACCGGGGGAACGCCTCGTGCCGGAAGGCCGTCCTGCGCTTCGTCAACGGGTGGGTGAAGCAGCTGAAGGGCGAGAACTACAAGCCGTGCCTGTACAGCAGCGCCGCCTCGGGCATCCGCGACGTCGGACGGGCCACCGGGATCCACCGGCCCGGCTGCGTCTGGTTCGCCAACTGGGACGGCAGGGCCCGCCTGTACGGCGATCCGTACCTGCCCGACCACTGGTGGACGCCGCACCGGAGGATCAAGCAGTACCGGGGCGGCCATCGGGAGCGGCACGGCGGCGTGACGCTCAACATCGACAGCAACATCGTCGACGGGAGCGTCTACTGACGCCCCGACCCGCCCCCGTGCCCTAAGCTGGGCGTTGCCCGGAGGCGCCGGGCCACGTCCGGGCCTCACGGCGGCATCGCGGCCGACCGCCGCGGTGCGTTCATCGGGGATCACACGCGCCACCCGCCCGCCGCCCGGCGGGGCACCAGGGGACGCACGCACTGTCCCGCCGACCGCCAGCCGGATGGAGAACCTCTCATGGCACGCCGCTCAGATGTGCTGGACACGATCGTCAACCTCGCCAAGCGGCGGGGCCTGGTCTACCCGTCGAGTGAGATCTACGGCGGGCTCCGCGCCTCCTGGGACTACGGCCCCCTCGGCGTCGAGCTGAAGAACAACGTCAAGCGCCAGTGGTGGAAGTCCATGGTGCAGGGCCGCGACGACGTCGTCGGCCTCGACTCGTGCGTCATCCTGGCGCGCGAGGTGTGGGAGGCCAGCGGGCACGTCCAGGCGTTCGTCGACCCGCTCACCGAGTGCCAGTCGTGCCACAAGCGCTTCCGCGTCGACCACCTCGAAGAGGCCTACGAGGCCAAGCACGGCCGCCCGCCCGCGGGGGGCCTGGCCGACATCACCTGCGCCAACTGCGGCGTGAAGGGCTCCTTCACCGAGCCGAAGATGTTCAACGGCCTGCTCAAGACCTACCTCGGCGTCGTCGAGGACGAGTCCGGCCTGGCCTACCTGCGTCCGGAGACGGCGCAGGGCATCTTCATCAACTACCTGAACGTCCAGCAGTCGGCGCGCCGCAAGGTGCCGTTCGGCATCGGGCAGATCGGCAAGTCGTTCCGCAACGAGGTCACGCCCGGCAACTTCATCTTCCGCACCCGCGAGTTCGAGCAGATGGAGATGGAGTTCTTCGTCAAGCCCGGCAGCGACGAGGAATGGCACCAGTACTGGATCGACGAGCGCTTCCAGTGGTACGTCGACCTCGGCGTCCGCAAGGAGAACCTGCGGCTGTACGAGCACCCGGCCGACAAGCTGTCGCACTACTCCAAGCGCACCGTCGACGTCGAGTACCGCTTCGACTTCGTCGGCACCGAGTGGGGCGAGCTGGAGGGCGTCGCCAACCGCACCGACTTCGACCTGTCGACGCACGCCAAGGCGTCCGGCGCCGACCTGTCGTTCTTCGACCAGGAGTCCGGGGACCGCTTCACCCCGTACGTGATCGAGCCCGCGGCCGGCGTCGACCGCTGCACGCTCACGTTCATGATGGACGCCTACGCCGAGGACGAGGCGCCCAACGCCAAGGGCAAGCTGGAGAAGCGCGTCGTCATGCGGCTCGACCGGCGGCTCGCCCCGGTCAAGGTCGCGGTGCTGCCGCTGTCGCGCAACGCCGACCTGTCGCCGAAGGCCCGCGACCTCGCCGCGCAGCTGCGCCGCAACTGGAACGTCGACTTCGACGACGCGGGCGCCATCGGCCGCCGCTACCGCCGCCAGGACGAGATCGGCACGCCGTTCTGCGTCACCGTCGACTTCGACACCCTCGACGACGAGGCCGTCACCGTCCGTGAACGCGACTCGATGAGCCAGGAGCGCATCGCGCTCAGCCAGGTCGAGTCGTTCCTGGCCGCGCAGCTCGTCGGCTGCTGATCGTCCGCCTGGACGGGCCGCCTCCCTTCTCAGGGGGGCGGCCCGCGCGGTTTCCGGGGCGGGGACCACGCGTGTTCCTGGGCTAGGTTGGACGGGACGGGCGCCGCGTCCGGGAACCGCACGATCACCGACGGGAGGGCTACGGGTGGCCGACACGCGCGACCCCCGCGTCCCCACCGTCCCACTCGTCCCGCGCGTCCCACCGGCACGGTACGGGAGGCTCGCGCGGCTGGTCGTCATCGCGCTCGGCCTGGTCGGTTTCGTGGCCGCCCCGGCCGGAGCACCCGCCACGCCCGCCCCTGCCGCGGGCAGCTCCGTTACCAGCATCGCCTCGGCCGTCGCCGCCCACGCCCCCGCTCGCGGCCGCACCGCCGAACGCCACCGGGACGGGCGCGCCAAGGCCGCCGCCGCGGTCGCCGCACGGCACACCACCGCCGCGCCCTCGCACGGCTGGCACGCGGCGCTTCCCGCACCCGAACTCCAGGTCGGGCCACCGCCCGCCTGGCTCGACCGTCCGGCGCGGGCGCCGTCCCGCCTCGCCGCCGCCTTCGGGGACGCGCCGCGCGGCCGTTCCCCGCCCACCTCCACAGGGATCTAGACGTTCCTGTCCGCGGTGCCGCACGCCCATCGGGCGGCGGCGCCGAAGCTCCGTGTGGAGGTCCTCCCTTGTCTCGCGCCAACGTGGTGCGGGCGGTACTGGCGTTCGCCGTGCTCGCCTCGTCGCTGTTCCTGACCCTGACCAGACCCGCCAAGCTCGGCCTCGACCTGCGCGGCGGCACCCAGATCGTCCTGGAGACGCGGGACTCCCCGGCCGCCAAGGCCGACCGGGAGTCCACCGACCGCGCCCGGGAGGTCCTGCACCGCCGGATCGACGCGCTGGGCGTCGCCGAGTCCTCGATCACCCGGTCCGGCGACCGGCGGCTGATCGTCGAGCTGCCCGACGTCCAGGACCCCTCGCACGCCGCGTCGGTGTTCGGCAAGACCGCGCAGCTCACCGCCCATCCCGTCAGCGCGGCGCCGCCCAAGCAGGGGGAGCGGACGATCCAGGACGAGAGCGGACGTCCGATCACGATCGGGCCCGCCGCGCTCACCGGCGACGGCATCGGCTCCGCGTCCGCGAGCCTCGACCCGCAGGGGCTCGGCGGCTGGGCCGTCGACATCGGCTTCCGCGGCGATGGCGGCAGGATCTGGGAGCGGCTGACCGCCAACGCGGCCTGCGCCCAGGGGGACGAGCGGCGCGTCGCGATCGTCCTGGACGGCCGGGTGATCTCCTCCCCGCAGGTCAACGAGAGCGTGGCCTGCGGCGTCGGGATCACCGGCGGGTCCACGCAGATCACCGGGAACTTCGGCGCGAAGGAGGCCAACGACCTCGCGGCGCTGGTGGAGGGCGGCGCGCTGCCCGTGCCCGTGACGATCATCGAGCAGCGGGTGGTCGGCCCCACGCTCGGCGAGGCCGCGATCGACGCGAGCGCGCGGGCCGCCGTGATCGGCGTGCTGCTGACCGGGCTGTTCATCGTTGCCGTCTACCGGCTCGTCGGGCTGCTGGCGACCGTCGCGCTCGCCGGGTACGCGCTCATCTCCTACGCCGCGCTCGTCGCGGTCGGCGCCACGTTGACGCTGCCCGGGCTCGCCGGGTTCGTGCTGGCCGTTGGCATGGCGATCGACGCGAACGTGCTGGCGTTCGAGCGGGCCAGGGAGGAGCGCGCCGCCGTGCCCAAGCGGACGCCCCGCGCCGCGCTCGCCATCGGCTTCGACCGGGCGTGGTCGGCGATCGCCGACTCCGCCGTCACGACGCTGCTGGCCGGAGGGCTGCTGTTCTTCCTGGCGTCCGGGCCGGTGAAGGGCTTCGGCGTCACGCTGACGATCGGCGTCCTCGGCTCGCTGGTGTCGGCGATGCTGCTCAGCCGCGTCCTCACCGATGCCGCGCTCGCCCGCATGCCCCGGCTCGCCCGGTCGAGGGCGGGCGGTCTCGGCGGCGCCGGACGACTCCGCCGCTGGCTGGAGGACCGCCAACCCGACCTGATGCGGCGGCGCCGGCTCTGGCTCGGCGTGTCCGCGCTCGCCGTCGTCCTCGCCGTGACCGGGATCTTCTCGCGCGGCCTGAACTGGGGCGTGGAGTTCACCGGCGGGCGGCTCGTCGAGTACTCCACGTCCCGCCCCGTGGACATCGACGCCGCGCGCTCCGCCGTCGCCTCCGCCGGGTTCCCGCGCGCGGTCGTGCAGACCTCCGGCGACGACGACATCTCCGTCCGGACGTCGGGCCTCGACAACGCCCAGGAGAAGCGCGTCCGGGACGCGCTCGCCGAGCGGGGCGGCACCGTCACCAAGCAGCGCGACGAGCTGATCGGGCCGAGCCTCGGCGGTGAGCTGCGGGTCAAGGCGATGATCGCGCTCGGGGTCGCGCTCGCCGTCCAGCTCGCCTACCTGACGATCAGGTTCCGCTGGAGCTTCGGCGCGGGCGCCGTTCTTGCGATGCTGCACGACGTGCTCGTGGTCACGGGCGTGTTCGCCTGGCTGGGCAAGCCGATCGACGGGGTGTTCCTCGCCGCGCTGCTCACGGTCATCGGCTACTCGGTGAACGACTCGGTCGTGGTGTTCGACCGCGTCCGGGAGCTGTGGGGCGCGCGGCCGGAGGCGCCGTTCGCGCGGGTCGCGAACCTGGGCGCGCTCCAGACCGTCCCACGCACCGTCAACACCGGCATGGGCGCCGTGTTCATCCTGGCGGCGCTCGCGGTGCTCGGCGGCGACTCCCTCACCGACTTCGCGATCGCGCTGCTCGTCGGCATCGGCGTCGGAACCTACTCCAGCGTCTTCACCGCGACGCCGCTGGCGGTCGTCTTCGAGCGGTTCTCGTCGGCGCCGCCGCCTCGCCCTCGCGCGGCGGCGGCGCCCACCAAACGGAACCGGCGCGCCCCGGGCGACTCCGGTGCCGTCGTGTAGGCCGTCACCTCCGGAGGCCGGAGCCCTTCAGTGGCGCCCGCAGGCTCTCGCCGAGGCAGGCGATCTGGCGGACGCCCGCCGTCCACTCGACCTGGCGAGGGTAGAGCCACGCGATCTGCTCGGGCTCGCGGCCGGGGGTGAACGCCCGGGCCGAACGCCGGTTGCAGAGCTTGTCGGCCCGGTTCTCGATCGCGTCCTGCCCGGGGTAGGCCCCGGCCGGCAGGTTCTGCACCCAGTACACGACGGTCCAGTGCGGACCCGAGCAGGGCCGGCCCGGCAGGCTCCCGGTGCCGTCCGCCCGCTTCCCGAAGCAGTCGCCGACCGCGAACTCGCCGAGGGTCTTCGCCTTCGGGTCCACCGACGCCGCGATCGGGGCCGTGAGCCTCCCCGGGCCCGTGTAGCGGACGGCGCACGTCACGCCCCGGTCGCCCCTGTCCCACCCGAAGCTGTCCGGCTGGATGGAGTAGATGTGCAGGTCGTTGGCGAACCGGCTCTTGGCCAGCGACCTGAGCTCGCGCACGCACGCCGCGGTCGCCTGGACGATCACCTCCCCGTCGCCCGGATAGGGGCCGTCGGCGAGCCGCGTCTTCGCCATGATCTCGCCGTCGTGCGGGCGGGAGCAGGGCAGCGCTGTGACGAGGCGGTCGCTGGTGTTCCGGTTGAACCCGGTGAAGCAGTCCCCGACCCGCAGCGTCGCGATGAAGACCTTGCTGCTCCCGCGGATGTGGCCCGCCTCGTCCCGGTCCGCCGAGACCAGCGAGGAGACCACCATGACCGCCACCACCGCCACGGCCACGCCCCAGGTGAGGGACGCGGCGATGCCGCCGATCGCGAGCCCCTTGCCCTTCCCGCCGCGCCGCGCGATCCGGACCAGGGCGACGATGCCGAACCCGATCCCGAACAGCGCCAGCCCGCAGAGCCCGGTGACGAGGGAGACGATCGCGAACGGCTCCCTGCGCTCGTCGCCCCAGGGGTCGGCCCACGGGTCGGAGGCCGACCCGGCCGGCGGGAGAGGAGGAGGTCCGGCCGGGCCAGGGGGAGGGGGAGGGGTCGGCCCGGCCGGACCTGA
This sequence comes from Actinomadura terrae, assembly GCF_022751215.1. Classification (GTDB taxonomy): domain Bacteria; phylum Actinomycetota; class Actinomycetes; order Streptosporangiales; family Streptosporangiaceae; genus Spirillospora; species Spirillospora terrae. The sequence goes on from NZ_JAICDG010000001.1 coordinate 1,321,982, forward strand.
GGACGGGGGCGAGGGCTCCCCCGGGAGCGCCCGATCCGGTGCCGGTTCGGGCCTCTCCGAAAAGTCGTCAGTACTCGGTGGCGTGCTCACGGAGGGACCCTAGCGAGCGCCGCCGGGCGCACATCTGATTGACAAGAGTTGACTCCAAGTCGTGATCATTGCTTAAAGTCACTGAAGCGTCACTTCGGTTCAGGCCCGGGTCGGCTGGGGGACGACCGGCTCGCTGAGCCGGCTGCCGCTGCCCTTGGGGGCGGTCACGTAGCAGACGACCGAGCGGTCGCCCGACTCCCAGCCCGCCTTGGACGTGTGCCCGAACCAGCCGTTGACCGGTACCCGCGGCCGGTGCTTCCTGAAGAGGCTCGCCATTCTGCGCTGGCACCCCGCCCCGGCCTTCTTCTCGACGGCCCTGTCGCCCGGGAACGGGCCGCGCGGCAGCGAGTACCGGTGCGTGAGCTGCGCGTCGTGCCGCTTCATGCAGTCGATGAGGCGGACGCTGGGGGCGTCCTTCTTCTTCGGCAGGTCGAAGCAGGCCCCCGCCTGGAGTTCGTTCCACCTGCGCAACTCGTATCCGAGGGCGCTCACCGGCCCGGTGAGCCGGGTCGTCTCCGGCCCGGCGACCGCACACCGTACTTCGCGGTCGCGCGGCCAGGTGGCCTTCTGCGGCGGGAGCGCCACGATCTCGCCGCCCTCGACCGGCATGATGGTGTGGAAGCGCTCCTTCAACCGCTGGTCGCAGCCCTTGCGGCCGGCGATGCTCGCCTCGTCCTGACCGGGCCACGCGCTCTCCGGCAGGTTGTAGGCGGCGACGACCTCCGCCTCGTGCGGACGGTCGCACGGGACGAGTTCGGTCTCGGTGTCCAGCCGTCCGCGCGGGAGGTCGAAGCACTCGCCGACCTTGGGATACACGAGGACGGTCGGTGCGTCCCCGGCGGCGGTCCCGTCCCTCGGGTCCCGCACGGCCAGCAGCAGGGCAGCGCCGATCGAGACGACCACCACCCAGGTCAGCGCGGCGGCGAGGCCGCCGACGGCGAGCCCCCTGCCCTGCGCGCCGGTGCGGCCCGTCCGCACGAACACGGCGATCGCGAATCCGATCGTGAGCACGACCATCCCGAGGAGGCCGGTGACCAGCGCGGCGATCGCCAGCCTGTCCGTCGGACGGCGCGGGGGCGCGAACAACGCCCCGTACGGCTGCCCCTCCGCCGCGGGCCACTGCGCCGCTCCCGGCATCGGGGGCGGTGCGGGCGCGCCGGGCGGCGGGGGCGGTGTCACCGGGGCCCAGGCCGGAGTCGGAGCCGGAGCGGGGTGGGATCGCGTTTCCTCGGGAGGCGGGTCGTCGTTCGGTGGCATGATCACGTCCGGGACGGTAACCAGGGCGTCCGACAAAAGCGGCATTCTCCGCAAAGTCCGTAGTCAAGTTGTGATCATGGAACGTGACAGGTGACGCGCCGCCGGGCGCCGTTCACCCGCTGATGATCTCCGCTCCTTCCGTCGGACACCCGGCCCTGGTGATCTTCTCCAGGTTCGTCCCATTGCTGCGGAAGGTTTACTTGTGTCTCGTTTGTCCCGATGGTTGGGTGTACCGGCCCTGGTCGCGCTCGCAGCCGGCACGGCGGTCCCGGCAGCGCACGCAGGGCAGGCAGCGCCCGTCGACGTCCAGCTCCTCTCCATCACCGACTTCCACGGCTACCTCCAGCCCTACAACGACGCCGCGAACGGCGAGGTGCAGCTCCCGGACGGCACGAAGATCAAGGTGGGCGGCGCCGCGTACAACGCCGCGCACCTCAAGCGGCTGCGCGAGGGCCAGCGCAACTCGATCCTGTTCTCGGTCGGGGACAACTTCAGCGGCTGGCCGTTCGAGGTCGACGCGTTCCGCGACGAGCCGACCGTCGAGGTCCTCAACAAGCTCGGCGTCCAGTTCTCGGCGACCGGCAACCACGAGCTGGACGTGTCCGCCGGGTTCCTCAAGGACCACATGGAGCGCGGCCGCTGCTTCGGCGAGGTGAACGTGGACAGCTGCTTCACCGACTCCACCGGCAGGCGGTTCCGCGGCGCGCGGTTCCCCTTCCTCAGCGGGAACATCGTCAGCGCGAGGTCGGGCAGGCCGATCCTCCCGCCCTACAACATCCAGTGGGTGAGCGGCGACCGCGGCCGCAAGATGCCGGTCGGGTTCATCAACCTGACCGTCCCGGACACGCCCGTCGGCTCCACCTCCTACCAGCCCGAGCTGCGCGCCCTCCCGCTGCTGGAGACCGCGAACCGGTACGCGGCCGAGCTGAAGCGGCAGGGGGTGCGGGCGATCGTCGCGAACGTCCACGACGGCGGCTCGGCGGACGGCGCGGGCTTCAACGGCTGCAAGGCGCCCTGGGGCCCGGTCATCGACTTCGCGAAGCAGGCGTCCCCCGACATCGACGCGATCTTCACCGGGCACTGGCACGCCGGGTTCAACTGCGTGATCCCCGACCCGGCGGGCGCGCCGCGTCCGGTGATCGAGGGCCTCAACCACGGCCGCCTGATCAGCGAGATCGACCTGCGGCTCGACCGGAGCGGCGAGGTGCTGCGGGGCGAGACCAGGGCCGTCAACCACCCGGTGACCCGCGACGTCCCCGCCGACCCGGAGGTCAAGCGGATCGCCGACTACTGGAAGGCGCGCGGCGACCAGCGGTTCGCCGAGCCCGTCGCCCGGCAGAAGGGCGACTTCACCCGGACGCAGAACGCCCAGGGCGAGAGCACCATGGGCGACCTCGCGGCCGACGTCCAGTACTGGACGGCCGGGCAGTCCCGGAAGGGCCGCGCCGACCTCGCCCTCGTCGCGACCAAGCCGCTCAAGGGCTCCAACGCCGTCACCCGCGACCTGCCCTACGCGAAGGGCACCGGCGCCGGGGACGAGGACGGCCGCGTGACCTTCGGTGAGGCCTGGAACGCCTACGGGTACGGCAACCCGGTCCTGACCGTCTCGGTGACCGGCGAGCAGATCCACCAGGCCCTGGAGCAGCAGTGGCAGGGCGGGAAGTTCGCGCCGTTCGCGGTGTCCGGGAACGTCCGGTACCGGTACGACGCGTCCCGTCCGGAGGGCGACCGCGTCGACCCCGCGGACGTCAGCATCGGCGGCCGCCCGCTCGACCCGGCGCGGCGGTACCGGCTGGCCGCGCTCGCCTACACGCTGATCGGCGCCGACGGCTACACCGCGTTCACCGGATTCGGCGACGCCTACCGCAACGACCTGCCCGACCACGAGGCGTTCATCGCCTACCTCAAGGCCAAGGGCACGATCGAGCCCGCGCCCCTGAACCGCGTCACCGCGGGCTGACGCCGTACCGGACAAGGTCCCCGTGGCCGGGGGACGCACCCGGCCACGGATCGGCCCCCGCTCAGGCGAGCGGCGGCGACTGCTCTTCGGTTTCCGCTCAGGCGAGCGGCGACTGGTGCTCGTCGGTCTCCGCCATGATGACCTGCATCACCGCGTTGATCAGCGCCAGGTGCGTGAACGCCTGCGGGAAGTTGCCGAGGTGCCGCCCGGTGTGCGGGTCGATCTCCTCGGCGTAGAGCTGCAACGGGCTCGCATACGACAGCAGCTTCTCGCACAGCGCCCGCGCCCGCTCCAGCTCACCGATCATCACCAGTGTGCTGACCAGCCAGAACGAGCAGATCGTGAAGGTGCCCTCCTCCGACTCGAAACCGTCGTCGGTCTCGGTCGCCCGGTACCGCAGGACGAGGTCGTCCTCCGACAGCTCGTCGGCGATCGCGAGGACGGTCTCGCGCACCCGCTTGTCGTCGGCGGGCAGGAACCCCAGCAGCGGGATCAGCAGCGCCGACGCGTCCAGCGTCGTCGCCCCGTAGTGCGCGGTGAACACGCCCCGCTCGTCGAGCGCGTTGGCGAGCACGTCGGCGTGGATCTCGTCGGCCGCGTCCTGCCAGCGGACCGCCCGGTCCTGGTCGCCGCGCACCCGCGCGAGCCGTGCGCCGCGGTCGGCCGCCACCCAGCAGAAGATCTTGGACGAGGTGAAGTGCTGCGGCTCCCCGCGCACCTCCCACATGCCACAGTCCGGGATCTTCCAGTTGGCGAGCGCGTCCTCGACCTGCTTGACGACGATCTTCCAGAGCCGGTCGTCGAGCCGGTCGCGCTTGCGCACGAACAGGTAGATGGAGCCGATGATCGCGCCCCACACGTCGTGCTGCGCCTGCATGTACGCCTCGTTGCCGATGCGCACCGGACGGGCGTTGTCGTAGCCGGACAGGTGCTCCAGCGTCGACTCGGGCAGCTCCTCGCGCCCGTCCAGCCCGTACATGATCTGGAGCTTGCCCTCGGCCGCCTCGGCGACGTCGGTGATGAAGTAGAAGAAGTCGTTGGCCTCCCAGTCGTAGCCGAGCGTGTAGAACGCCCACAGCGCCATCGTGGAGTCGCGGATCCAGGTGTAGCGGTAGTCCCAGTTCCGGTCCCCGCCCGGCGTCTCGGGCAGCGACGTCGTCGCCGCGGCCGCCACCGCACCCGACGGCGCGAACGTCAGCCCCTTCAGCGTCAGCGCACTGCGCTGGAGGTGGCTGCGCCACGGATGGTCGGGGAAGCGCCCCCGGTCCAGCCAGTGCTGCCAGTGGTGGACGGTCCAGACGAGCCGCTCCTGCGCGGCCGCGTAGCTGGCGGGCGCCTCGTGCTCGCTCCACGACAGCGCGACGAACCGCGCCTCGCCCTGCTTGAGCAGCGTCCTGGACGTGGCGAGCGACCCCTCGAAGCCGACGTTCATGTCGGTGGTGAGCCGCAGCCCGATCCCGTTCCCGCGCGCGACCGCCTCGTGGTACCCGGAGCCGGTGTGCTCCCAGCGGGCGGGCGTCTGCCCGTAGTCGAAGACCGGCATGCAGTCGAGCCTGACCTGCACCTGCCCGTTGACGCACCGCACCATCCGCAGCAGGACGTGGTCGGCGTCATAGTCGGTGGGCGCCCTGCGGTGGGTGTGGGAGCGTTCCGTCTCGTGGTGCCAGGGCCCCATGAGCAGGGCGTCGGTCACCACCAGCCAGCCCCCGTGCACCCACCATGTGGTCTCCATCACCATCGTGCCCGGTATGTAGCGTTGCGCGGCGGGCACCTCCACGCCCGCCGGGCCGACCCGGAAGTACCCGGCGTCCCGGTCCAGGATGGAGCCGAACACGCTGGGCGAGTCCATCCGCGGCAGGCACATCCACTCGATGTTGCCGCTCGGGGCGACCAGCGCTGTCGTCTCGCAGTCGGACAGGAACCCGAAATCGGCGATGGGGGCGAACGGATCTCCCGCCCGGCCACCCGCGACCTTCGGCCTCACGACCTCACCTCCCTGATCCATCATTCCCTCTCTCCCGCGATGCGTACGCCACGGCGGGCGGAGTGTCCCCCGCGCTCGCCCTGCCGTCCGCCCGCCGTTCCCCCGGCCCGGCGCGGCGCCCGTCGAAGCGGACTGGATTAGACCACTATCCAGCCTCTGACCTGGGCATACGTTCTGCCGAGGACGGGGCGCCGAGGAAGACCCGACATCGCGGGTACAGTCCGGGCAAACAGGGCAGCGGACCCTCCGCCGCCTGGGGAAACGCCGTCGCCTGCGCAGACACCGTCGCCTGGGGAGTCGCGACGGCGGCCGTCCCCGGGGGAGCCGGGTTCGGAACTGCCGCTGGGTGGAACCGGAGCGAGAAGGAGCTCCCCGTGGCGAAGTTCGTGTACGACTTCACTGAGGGAAACAAGGACCTCAAGGATCTGCTGGGAGGCAAGGGCGCCAACCTGGCCGAGATGACCAACCTCGGCCTGCCGGTCCCTCCCGGATTCACGATCACCGCGGAGGCGTGCCGGCACTACCTCGCGCACGGGTCGCCGCCCGAGGGACTGGCCGGCGAGGTGGACCGCCACCTCGCCGCGCTGGAGGAGGCGATGGGCAAGCGGCTCGGCCACCCCGACGACCCGCTGCTGGTCAGCGTCCGGTCGGGGGCCAAGTTCAGCATGCCGGGGATGATGGAGACCGTCCTCAACGTCGGGTTGAACGACGAGTCGGTGCGGGGCCTCGCCGCCCAGTCGGGCGACGAGCGGTTCGCGTGGGACTCCTACCGGCGGCTGATCCAGATGTTCGGCAGGACCGTCCTCGGGATCGACGGCGACGAGTTCGAGGACGCCGTCGAGGACGTCAAGGACGCCCGCGGCACCAAGGACGACGCCGACCTGCTCGCCGAGGACTACCGCGACCTCGTCGGGCGCTTCAAGGCCATCGTGCGCGACCGGGCGGGACGGGAGTTCCCCTCCGACCCGCGCGAGCAGATGGACCTCGCCGTCCGGGCCGTGTTCGACTCCTGGAACGCCCCCCGCGCGATCCTGTACCGCCGCCAGGAGCGCATCCCCGTCGACCTCGGCACCGCCGTGAACATCTGCTCGATGGTCTTCGGCAACCTCGGCGCCGACTCCGGGACGGGCGTCGCCTTCACCCGCGACCCCGCCACCGGGCAGCAGGGGATCTACGGCGACTACCTCCAGAACGCGCAGGGCGAGGACGTCGTCGCCGGCATCCGCAACACGGTTGCGCTGACCGAGCTGGAGCGCATCGACAAGGGCTCCTACGACCGCCTCCTTGAGATCATGGAGACGCTGGAGAACCACTACCGCGACATGTGCGACATCGAGTTCACGATCGAGCGCGGCAAGCTGTGGATGCTCCAGACCCGGGTCGGCAAGCGCACCGCCGCCGCGGCGTTCCGCATCGCCTGCCAGCTCCTCGACCAGGGCCTCATCGACGTGGACGAGGCCGCCCGCCGCGTCACCGGCGGCCAGCTCGCCCAGCTCATGTTCCCGCGCTTCGCCACCGGCGGCGGGGGCGGCGACGTCACACGGTTGACGACCGGGATGAACGCCTCGCCGGGCGCCGCCGTCGGCAAGGTCGTGTTCACCTCCGAGCGTGCCGTGGAGCTGGCCGGCCGCGGCGAGGACGTCATCCTCGTCCGCCGCGAGACCAACCCCGACGACCTCGCCGGGATGGTCGCGGCCAGGGGCGTGCTGACGTCCCGGGGCGGCAAGACCTCGCACGCCGCCGTCGTCGCGCGCGGCATGGGCAAGACCTGCGTCTGCGGCGCCGAGGAGCTCGACGTGGACGTCAAGGCGGGGCGCTTCACCGCGCCCGGCGGCGTCACCGTGGGCGAGGGCGAGGTGATCTCCATCGACGGCTCGTCCGGCGAGGTCTACCTCGGCGAGGTGCCGGTGGAGGACTCGCCCGTCGTCCGCTACTTCGAGGGCGAGCTGACCGATGCGAGCGGCGACGAGCTGGTCCGGGCCGTCGACCGGATCATGGCGCACGCCGACGCGCGCGCCGCGCTGAAGGTCCGCGCGAACGCCGACACCCCCGAGGACGCCGCTCGCGCCCGCCGCTTCGGCGCCGCCGGGATCGGGCTCTGCCGCACCGAGCACATGTTCCTCGGCGACCGCCGGCAGCTCGTCGAGAAGCTGATCCTCGCCGAGGACGACGCCGGGCGCCAGGCGGCGCTGGACGCCCTCGAACCACTCCAGCGCCAGGACTTCGAGGGCATCTTCGAGGCCATGGACGGGCTGCCGGTCACGATCCGGCTCATCGACCCGCCGCTGCACGAGTTCCTCCCCGACATCACCGAGCTGTCGGTCAAGGTGGCCCTCGCCGGAGACGGCGCGGACCCGCAGGACCGGAGACTGCTCGAGGCAGTCAACCGACTGCACGAACAGAACCCTATGTTGGGACTGCGGGGTGTGCGCCTCGGTTTGGTGATTCCCGGGTTGTTCTCGATGCAGGTTCGAGCGATAGCCGAGGCCGCGGCGTCGCGGCGGCGCGCGGGCGGCGACCCCCGTCCGGAGATCATGATCCCGCTCGTGGGCGCCGTGCAGGAGCTGGAGGCCGTCCGCGAGGAGGCCCGCGGCATCCTGGACGAGGTGCGCGACGCCACCGGGGTCGACGTCCCGGCGCTGATCGGCACCATGATCGAGCTGCCGCGGGCCGCGCTGACCGCCGGGCAGATCGCCGAGGCCGCCGAGTTCTTCTCCTTCGGCACCAACGACCTCACCCAGACGACGTGGGGCTTCTCCCGCGACGACGTCGAGGCCGCGTTCTTCTCGCGGTACCTGGAGCTCGGCATCTTCGGCGTCTCGCCGTTCGAGACCCTCGACCGCGACGGCGTCGGGCGGCTCGTCCGCATCGCCGCCGAGGAGGGCCGCAAGGCACGGCCGGGGATCAAGCTCGGCATCTGCGGCGAGCACGGCGGCGACCCCGACTCCGTCCACTTCTGCCACGAGGTCGGCCTGGACTACGTGTCCTGCTCGCCGTTCCGCATCCCGATCGCCAGGCTGGAGGCGGGACGCGCCGCGATCGAGGCGGACGTCGCCTCGAACGGAGCCTCCGGGGGTAGTGACAGCCGTTAGCCAGCTGGGCGGTGTCGTCCCTGCTCGTTACCGGGGTGGGGAACAGAATGTGGCGGGGACGACACGCCGGACTTGTGAACTTCGCACGCGCGGCGGACCATCTCACTAACGTGGCCGATGCGATGACGGTGGAAATGGGGTTGCCGGGCCTGGGGCCGGACGGTGACGACGAACGCCCGCGCGGCGAGACCGACGAGAACTCCGGGGGCGACGACTCCGGGGACGGCGGCGCGCCCGCCGGGCGGCGGAGACGTCCGCTCTGGGTCACGGTCCCGCTGGCGGTCATCGCCGGAATCGTCGCGATCGCCGTGCTCACGCCGCTGACCGTCGCCGCGCGGGTCTGGTACCAGGCCCGCCAGGACGAGCGGCCCCGCTCCGACGCGATCATCGTGCTCGGCGCCGCGCAGTACAACGGAGTCCCGTCCCCGACGTTGCAGTGGCGGCTCCAGCACGCCCTCGACCTCTACCGCGCCGGGGTCGCGCCCGCGATCGTCACCGTGGGCGGCAAGGCGCCCGGCGACAACTTCACCGAGGCCGAGTCCGGCCGCAGATGGCTGATCCGCAGGGGCGGCGTCCCGGCGTCCAAGGTCGTCGCGGTGCCGGTCGGCCGCGACACGCTGGAGAGCTTCAAGGCCGTCGGCAAGGAGTTCGAGCGGCTGCACTGGTCGTCCGGCGTGATCGTCACCGACCCCTGGCACGGCCTGCGCTCCAAGCGGATGGCCGAGGACAACGGCATCGACGCGGCCGCGTCGCCGACCCGCAGCGGGCCGAGCGTCCAGACCCGCGACACCCAGCTCCAGTACATCGTGCGGGAGACGGGCGGCTACCTGTCCTACGTCCTGCTGGGCAAGAGCGTGAAGACGCCCAGCGAGACCATCAAGATCATCCATGGCGATCCGACGGCGCCCGCCTCGCCCTCCGGGACGCCGAATCCTTGACCCCGGCCTCTTTCTCGGTGGTCATCTCACTGTTACGGGCCGGTTCTATCCTGAAGGCACATGACTGAGCGAGCGGGTACTGGACGAGCATGACCGACCAAGCTGAGCGCGGCCGCGGCTACTCGGTGCACGACCGGCTGCGGTGGGCGTCCGAGCCCGCCAAGCGCCGCGACCGGACCGCGTTCGAACGCGACCGCGCCCGCGTCCTGCACAGCGCCGCCCTGCGCAGGCTCGCGGCCAAGACGCAGGTCGCCTCGCCCGGCGCCGACGCCGGAGCCGACAACGTGCAGTCCCTGCGCACCCGGCTCACCCACTCGCTGGAGTGCGCGCAGGTGGGACGGGAGCTCGGCAAGTCCCTCGGCTGCGACCCCGACCTCGTCGAGGCGGCGTGCCTGTCCCACGACATCGGGCACCCGCCGTTCGGGCACAACGGCGAGTTCGCGCTCGACATCGTCGCCCGCGACTGCGGCGGGTTCGAGGGCAACGCGCAGAGCCTGCGCGTCCTGACCCGGCTGGAGCCCAAGTCGTTCGCGCCGGACGGCCCGCCCCTGCACGGCCGCAGCGTCGGCCTCAACCTCACCCGCGCCGCCCTGGACGCGGCGATGAAGTACCCCTGGGCGCAGGACGAGGCCGTCAACGGCAAGTTCGGCGTGTACGACGACGACCGGGACGTCGCCGCCTGGGTCCGGGAGGACGCGCCCGAGGGGCGCCCGTGCTTCGAGGCGCAGGTCATGGACTGGAGCGACGACGTCGCCTACTCCGTCCACGACCTGGAGGACGCGCTGGTCGCCGGGCACATCGACTTCGCCCGGCTGGCCGACCCCGCCGAGCGCCGCCTGGTCGCCGCCACCGCCACCAAGCTCTACTGCGCCGACGCCGACCTCGCCGAGTTGGAGGAGCGGTTCGCGACGCTGCTCGCCGAGCCGTACTGGCCCGACCGCTATGACGGCACGCCGCGCAGCCTCGCCGCCCTCAAGAACCTCGCCAGCACGCTCATCGGGCGGTTCTGCCTCGCCGCCGAGACCGCGACCCGGGAGGCCTACGGCACCCGCCCGCTCACCCGGTACGCGGCGCAGCTGATCGTCCCGCGCGCGCAGCGGCTGGAGAACGCCCTGCTCAAGGGGATCACGGCGCACTATGTGTGGATCAGCCACGAGGAGGTCAGGGCCCGGCAGCGGACGCTGGTCACCGAGCTCGCCGAGATGATGATCGCCGGGGCGCCGGAGACCCTCGACCCCGGGTTCCGCGAGGCCTACACCGCCGCGGCCGACGACGCCGCGCGGCTGCGCGCCGTCATCGACCAGATCGCCTCGTTGACCGACCTGTCGGCGGTCGCACGGCACGCCATGCTCGGCGGCGGCGCCCGCTGAGCTAGCGTGGAAGGCGTCGGGGCGGACGCTCCGGCGCGGCGTTTCAGCCGCGGACGATGACTCTTGTCTCAGCACAGAGGCCGCTGTAGGGATGACGCAGTAGGGCAGTACGGATGAGAAGGGGTCACCTAAAGGAGGTCGCCATGCCCGAGGGGACGTTCGTCATCGCAGGCGCCAGCCTGGCAGGGGCCAAGGCGGCGGAGACGCTCCGCGAGGAGGGCTTCGCCGGACGGGTGCTGCTGCTCGGCGAGGAGATCGAGCGGCCCTACGAGCGGCCCCCGCTGTCCAAGGGCTTCCTCCTCGACCAGGAACCGCGCGACAAGGCGCACGTCCACGAGGCCGACTGGTACGACAAGCACGACGTGGAGCTGCGGCTCGGCGTCACGGTCGCCTCGATCGACCCGGCCGCGCACGAGGTGCGGCTGTCGACCAAGGAGCCGGTTCCCTACGACAAGCTGCTGCTGGCGACCGGCGCGACCCCCCGCCGTCTGGAGGTCCCGGGGGCCAGGCTCCAGGGCATCCACTACCTGCGGACCATGGCCGACTCGGCCGCCCTCAAGCAGGCGCTCGCGCACGGCGGCCGCCGCGTCGTCGTCGCCGGGGCCGGCTGGATCGGGCTGGAGACCGCCGCCGCGGCGCGCACCTACGGCAACGACGTGACGGTGATCGAGCCCGAGCCCGCGCCGCTGCACGCCTCCGTCGGCCCCGAGATCGGCGGGATCTTCGCCGCGCTGCACCGCGAGCACGGCGTCGACCTGCGGCTCGACCAGGGCGTCGCCGGGTTCTGGGGCGCCGGGCAGGTGTCGGCGGTCGTCACCTCCGGCGGCGCCGAGGTACCGGCGGACGTGGTGATCGTCGGCATCGGCGTCCGGCCCAACACCCGGCTCGCCGAGGAGGCGGGCCTGGAGGTGTCGGACGGCGTGCTCGTCGACGCCTCGCTCCGCACGTCCGATCCTGACATCTATGCCGCCGGGGACGTCGCCAACGCCTACAACCCGCTGCTCGGCCGCCGGATCCGGGTGGAGCACTGGGCGAACGCGCTGAACGGGGGCGCCGCCGCGGCGCGCGCCATGCTCGGGCGGGACGTCAGCTACGACCGGGTGCCCTATTTCTTCTCCGACCAGTACGACCTCGGCATGGAGATGTCGGGGGTCGCCTCGCCCGGCGAGTACGACGAGATCGTCTACCGGGGGGACGTGGAGGGGCGTGAGTTCATCGCGTTCTGGCTGTCGGGCGGACGCGTGGTGGGGGGTATGAACGTCAACGTGTGGGACGTCACGGGGGACATCCAGGACTTGATCCGGTCCGGCCAGCCCGTCGACAAGGCCCGCTTGATCGACCCCGGAACGCCTCTCGCCGACCTGGCCTCGTAGTTCTCCGCACCTTTGGCGGGGTCGGCTTGAGGTCGGCCTTGTGGTGTGGGTGGGATTTCTGCGGGGCTTGGCCTTCTTGTGAGATTCGGCCTGCTCGTGGTCGGCCTTCGGGGCGGCTTGGGCTTGTGGTTCGGCTCGGCCTTCAGGGGGTTGGGCTTGCGTGTGTTGGGCTTTCCGTGAGGCTCGGGCTTGTGGGGCTTGGCCTTTGGAGGGCCTGCGTTCGAGGCGATGATCTTTTTCTGGTTGACCGGTTCCGTGGGGGTTTGGGGGGACGTAGGGTCGTCCGGGTGGTGACGGAGAAGATCGCGCTGCCCGTCCGGGCGAGGGTCGCGGTGACGGTGGCGTTCACCGTCCACGGGATGATCGGAGTCACCTGGGTACCCCGGATTCCCCAGATCAAGGAGGAGCTCGGGCTGGGCGACGGCGCGATGGGCGTCGCGCTGCTCGGTGCTCCCGTCGGGGTCGCGATCGGCGTCCGGTTCACCGGGGCGATCGTCGCCCGCCTGGGCAGCCGCGCGACGACGCTGCTGGGCGGGTTCACGGGCGCCCTGTCCCTCATTCCGCTCGGGCTCGCCTGGAACCTCGGCGCGCTGATCTGCTCCCTGGTGCTGTTCGGGGCCGCGCTCGGGGTGATGGACGTGGCCATGAACGCCCAGGGCGTCGCCGTCGAACGCGACTACGGGCGGCCTCTGATGTCCAGCATGCACGGCTGGTACAGCATCGGGTCCCTCCTGACCGCTCTGGTGGGCTCCGGCGCGGCGCATGCCCACGTCCCGGTGGCGGCGCATCTCGCCACGGCGACGGTCGTCCTGAGCTTGGTGCTGGTGGTCGGCTGCCGAGATCTGTTGGATCGTTCCGCTGATGTTGTGCCCGAGGCACCGCCGACCGCTTCGGGTGGTGATTCCTCTGGTTCGGGTGGGCGGTGGCTGCTCGTCACGCTCGGGATCATCGGGCTCTGCTCCTTCGTCGGCGAGGGAGCCATGGCCGACTGGAGTGCGATCTACCTGCGGGAGAGCCTCGGCACCGGGCCTGGCGCCGCCGGGCTCGGCTTCGCCGGCTGCGCTGTCGCGATGACCGTCGGACGGCTCACCGGGGACAGGGTCGTCGCGCGGTTCGGTCCCGTCCGGGTGATGCGCGCCGGGTCCTTGATCGCCGCCGGCGGCCTCGCGTTCGGGCTCGTCGCCCGCGACCCGGTCGCCGCCGTGGCCGGGTTCACGCTGTTCGGGCTCGGTGTCGCCGTCGTCGCGCCCGTCACCTTCAGCGCCGCCGGAAACATTCCCGGAGTCCCCGCGGCGACCGGCATCTCCCGCGTCACCGCCGTCGGCTACGGCGGGCTGCTCGGCGGCCCGCCCGTCATCGGCTTCGTCGCGCAGGGCGTCGGGCTCGGCTGGGCGCTGGCCGTGCCGGTCGCGCTCGTCGGCCTGATATTCCTGCTGGCCCCGGCCGCCGCCACCGCCGGGCGCTGACCTTTTGCCCGGGTTGTGACATTGGCGTATGTCCAGCTCGGGTAAGGTCTGGGCGAGTGAGCACCATGCAGCGGTCAAGACCGGTCAAAACGGTCGCGTCCGCCCAGGCCTACCGCACGTTCTTTCGCGAGCTGCTGAGCTTCGGCTTCGTGGGAGGCGTCGGTACCCTCATCACGATCTTCGGCGCGAACCTGATGCGCGCCTGGCTCGGCGGCAGCCCCGTCACGAGCGTGGTCGTGCCTACCGTGGTGTCCACGATCACCTCGTACCTCGCCAACCGCTTCTGGACGTTCCGCCACCGCGACAGCGACGGCTCCGGCCGCGAGGTCGTCGTCTTCTTCGCGCTCAACGGCGTCGGGCTGCTGATCCAGATCCTCTGCACCGGCTTCACCTACTACACCCTCGGCCTCCACGGCGGTCTGTCCTACAACCTCGGCCTCCTGGCGGGCGTCGGGCTCGGCGCCGCCTTCCGCTACTGGTCGTACCGGAAATGGGTCTTTACGCCCGCGGCCGCCTGAGCCGGTCGGGAATGCTTCGCCGGTCGGGAATGCTTCGCGCCGTGGCCCGGTCGTACACATCATGAGCACGAACCTCCAGGACCGTCCGAGCCGGCTCGACGACGAGTGGGCCCAGCACCGTCCCGCCGTGTTCGGTGTCGCCTACCGCATCACCGGCAGCGTCGCCGACGCCGAGGACATCGTCCAGGACGTCTGGCTGCGCGCCGCCGCCCAGGAGTCGCTGGACGGCATCCGGGACCTGCGCGCCTGGCTCGTCACCGTCTCCGCGCGGCGTGCCTACGACGTGCTCGGCACCGCCCGCGCGCGCCGCGTCGACTACGTCGGGCCGTGGCTGCCCGAACCGCTGCTGACCGGCCCCGATGTCGCCGACAAGGTTCTCGTGGACGACACCGTCGGTACCGCGATGATGCTGGTCCTGGAGGAGCTGTCGCCGCCCGAGCGGGTCGCCTTCGTGCTGCGCCGGGCGTTCGACGTGCCCTACGAGCAGATCGCCGAGGTGCTGGGGAAGTCGCCCGCCGCGTGCCGCCAGCTCGCGTCCCGCGCCGGACGCAAGGTCACGGCGGCGCGGCCCGCCCGGGTGCCGTCCCGGGCCGAGCGCGAGCGGGTGCTCACCGCGTTCCGCGCCGCGTATGAGAAGGGCGACGCGACGGCGCTGATGGAGCTCCTCGACCCGGACGCGACCTACACGACGGACGGCGGCGGCAAGGTCTTCGCCGCCCGCAAGATCATCAGGGGTGCGGCGCGGGTCGCCCACATTCTGCTGCGGGTGGGGGCGCAGAAGTCGGTGCGCTTCACTCCGGCGGAGGTCAACGGCGAACCGGCGTTGCTTGTGCTCGGTCCTCGTGGACTTGGCGGTTCTGGTGGGTCTGGTGGGTCTGGTGGGTCTGGTGGTGTTCGGGTGCGTGCCATTGACACCGTGGAGATCGAGAATGGGCGCATCACGGCCTACCGCCGTGTGATCAACCCCGACAAGCTCCCTTCGCTCCACGTTCGTTCGTAGTCGTTCCTCTGGGCTCGTTTCCGCTGTCACACGTGCTTGGTCTGCGGCGTCTCCCTGGTGACAAGGACATCGACTAGGGAGCGATCATGCCACGCATGCTCATGCAGGAGGCCACGCCCGAGGTCTACAGCGGGTTCATGAACATCGGCCGCCTGATCCGGCAGGGGCCGCTGGACGGCAAGGTGCAGGAGCTCATCAAGATCCGCGCGTCCCAGTTGAACGGCTGCGCCTACTGCGTCGACGCCCACATCCGGGACGCCCGCGCGAAGGGTGAGCCGGAGGAGCGCATGCACCACCTCACCATCTGGCGTAAGTCGTACCTGTACACCGAGGCGGAGCGCGCCGCTCTCGCCTACACCGAGGCCGTCACCCTGCGGGAGCCGGTCAGCGACGAACTCTGGGAGGAGCTGTGCAAGCACTACCCGGACGCGCGTGAGCGGGGTGATCTCGTCGGGCTGGTGTCGCTGATCAACGCCCTCAACCTGTTCGGCGTTCCGCTGCGGCTCGAACCTACTCCTCGGGATTGATGCTTTTCTCCAGTCTTCAATCTTCAAACTCCATTCGTGATTCGTAGCCGTGCGGTGGTGGCGGCGCTGCGTACGGGGCCGCCCCTCCAAAGTCAAGGGCGCTTCGCGTCGCTTCGCGATGGGACTTCGTCCCACCCTTGACTTTGGAGCCTCTGCGGCCCCTGGGTGCAGCTTTCGTCGGGCAGGCTCCGCCTGCCCCCTGCCCGACGCGCCGCCACCACCGCCCAATTCCGGCAATTCGTGCGCATTTGCTTTTCATGAAGTGGATCTTGAATTGGTCTCCTAAATTATCTGTAAATGAGGCCTGATATCGGTGGTCTCGGGGTCGACTATTCGATATTATTTGTGTATGCGTTCGATGATGATCGATCTCGATGAGGCGTCCACCGAGGATTTGGTGGGCGTCGCAGCGGCGGTCGCGGCCGAGTTGGCCCATCGGACGCCTCCGGAGTCTTCGGCCGTGTGCCTGGAACTGACTCGTACTCTGGCCGGTGCCATTGACCAGCAGGAGAGCTGTCTGGCCGGGTTGGTCGGTGTATTCGACGCCGCCGGCGAGGTGCGGCGGTGGGGGGCGCCGTCTACTCGGGCGTGGCTGCGGTCGGAGTTGGGGTTGCGCGACCAGCGCGCCAACGAGCGCCTTACGGTGGCGCGGCAGCGCCATCGGTTGCCCCGGGTCGCCAAATTGTGGGCGGCGGGGGAGTTGTCGCACGGATACGCCTCCACTATCGCCGGTGCGGTCACCCGGTTGGACGACGATGATTGCGTTATCGCTGAAGACCTTTTGCTCGGCATGGTGGATCAGGGATTCTCGGCAGGGAAGGTGGCGGCGTTCGGCAGGCGGATCGGTGAGGTGATCGCCGAACGCGATGGCACCGAGCGGCCCGACGGCGATGTGCGGCGCGGATACGCCCGGTCGTGGTTGACCTCTACGCGTTCGCTGGACGGGGGCCGCTACCTGAAGGGGTGGCTCAACGCCGAGGATTCGGCGGTGTTCGACGGGGCGCTGGCCTCCTTGGCCAAGCCCGCCGGGGTTGATGACCGGCGTGATCTGTCGGAGCGGACGGCGGCGGCGTTGACCGGGGTGCTGGCGGGCGGGCACACCGCCACGAAGGTGACCGTGATCTGCGACCTGGACACCCTGACCGGCGCCGATGCCCCCGCCCGCCTGACCGACGGCACGCCGATCCCCGCCGAACAGGCCCGCAGGATCGCCCTCAACGCCGGGGTGTCACCGTTACTGCTGGCGGGCGGGAACGTACCGCTCTACCTGGGGCATCGGGTGCGGTTCGCCAATGCCGGGCAGCGCCGTGTCCTGGAGACCTTGTATCCCACGTGCGCGGTGCGGGGATGCGAGGTCCCTGGAAGTCTGTGCGAGGTCGATCATGTCAAGGGGTGGGCCCTGGGGCGCGGTCCTACCGACATCGATCAGCTGGCCCTGTGCTGCGGCTGGCACAACCGTTTCAAGCACACGAATGCCGAACAGGTCCAGATCGAAAAGGGCCCGGCGGGGAACTACACCTACCGCATCCTTCCTCCGGACGGAGTCACCCGCCACCTCGTACAGCCCGAGGGGCCGTGAGGGGCGGGTTTCGTCCGCGTAAGGCTTGTTACTGCGAGTTCGCGAAGGTGATGTAGCCGCCGGTGTCGGGGAAGGCGGTCAGGGGGCCGCTCTTCCGTTCGACTGCCTTGTGGTCTGGTGACTTCGGTGCCGGGAGGTATTGGCACGGAATGGCTCGTCCGCTGACCAGGTAGGTGCCGATCGAGGTCGCGGATCCGGCGCGGTGGCCGCTCTGGTCGAAGACGCCGGAGGTGGTCATCGTCCAGATCATGAACTGGCCGGGGCGGAAATGGTTCGGGTTGATCGTCATCTTCCAGCCGTGGTCCGGCTGCGGGAGATCGCTCGGCACGGTGTAGAGGCCGTCCGGCATGCTGTACACGTTCGGTGGTAGGTCATCCTGCTTGGCATAGGGCTGCGGGCAGACCCTTCCCTCCGGGATGGAGTACACGGTTGCCGGTACGCCCTGTGAGCGCAGTTCTCGGGAGAGCGCGTCGGCATCGCGCGAGTCCAGGATCTTCTGCGTGACCTTGACCGTCACCAGGCCGGACGGGTCCCGGGTGACCGCGTAGGCGGGCTGGGCGCTGCCCGGCCAGGCCAGCAGGCCACCGGTGACCGCGAGCGCCGTGCCAGCCGCCCCCGCCAGGCCCCACGCCGACCGTCGCACACGGCGGCGCTGCGGCTGGAACGCCGACGCGCCCTGCTCCGCCTTGGCGGCGACCGCCGCTTTCAGTTCGATCAGCCGCCGTTCCTGGTAGCCCGCGAGCGGGGCTTCGTCGGTGGAGAGGCCGCTCATGAGGAGGCTCCTTTCGCCAAGGGGGACGTCGCACTGGCGGGTGGCCGGGCGGGTGTCGCATGGTTCGGGAAGGCTGCCTTCAGCCGTTTACGGGCCCGGTGCAGCCGGACTCGGGCGGTGCCGTCGCGGATGCCCAGCGCGGCGGCCGCCTCGGCCAGGGGCAGGCCGTCCAGGTCGACGAGTTCGATGACACTGCGCAGCCGTTCGGGCAGGACGGTAAGCGTCGCGTACAGGCCCCGTGCCGCTCGCTGGGCGTCGATCTGCTCCTCCAGCCGGGCGATGTCGTCGCCGTCCAGGTGGCGGTGCCCTCCCGCTCGTTGGGCCTTGTCGAGTTCACCGGCGTGGCGCCGCCATTCGGCGGCCACGACGTTCCGGGCGATGCCCAGCAACCACGCTCGTGGAGTTCCTCTGCCGTCCTGATATCGCTCGGCGGAATCGATCGCGGCCAGGAATGCCTCGGTGGTCAGATCGTCGATCGTGTGAGGATCGGAGATCCGGCGGGCCACGAAGCGGGTCACGTCCGCGACGTGCCGCCGATAGAACACCTCCAGCGCCGCCGGGTCGCGACCGATCGCGGCGACGTCCACCGGGCTCAAGGCCGGTTTCCCATCTCCCATCCCATGGCCTCCCACTGTGTGCTGTTTGCTCTTCTTGGTGGGAGCGCCTCGTCCTGTTACATCTACTCGACGGGCTGAGCCTCGTGGGTGGCCGGTCTACATCGTGTATTGACCTGGAGTGCGCTCCAGGTGCGATCCTGCTGGGGTGAGTTACTCCCCGGCAGAGGCCGCCGAGCAGAGCGGGTTCAGCATCGACACGTTGCGCTACTACGAGAAGATCGGGTTGCTGGCGGGCATCGCGCGCAACTCGGCCGGGCGGCGGGTGTTCAGCGACGACGACCTGCTGTGGCTGAAGATGCTGCGGTGCCTGCGCGGGACCGGGATGCCGATCGCGGAGATGCTGCGCTACTCCGAGCTCGCCCGGGGCGGTGAGGTGACCGTCCAGGAGCGGCTTGCGCTGCTACAGGACCACGATCGGCGGGTGGAGGAGCAGATCGCCAGGCTGCGGGAGCAGCAGGAGCAGATCCAGTTCAAGATCGGCTTCTATCAGGGGGCGCTCTGCGAGACCGCTCCGGCCGAGTCCCTCCAAGCGACCGCCTGACTCCACCCGCCCTTTTCAGCCGCTACGGTCCCCGTGCGTCGCGGTCAGCGGTGGTCGGATCTTGCCGGTCAGTGCCGGTCAGGAGTTCTTCCGCGCGCGTCCAGGTCGTGGGCGGGGTGAAGTCGCCGGTCTCCCAGGTGTGGGACGCGAGGTGGCCCCGGTCGCGGAAGCGCCGCATGATCGCTACGTGCGGTTTCCAGCCGACGAAGCGGAGGAGGTCGGCCTCGGTGCGCCAGACCGAGACGGAGCCGGTGCGGCGCTGGAGGGGGACCGCCCAGAGCCAGAGGCCGATGGCGCCCTCCATCTCGGGCCAGGCGCTGCGGAGCTCCGTCCCGGCCCGGTAGATCGACGGGAGGTCGCGGGCCCGGCCGGTGAAGTCGGTGACGCTGACCAGGACGGTGTCCTCGGCGGCGGCGGGGCCACGGGTCCAGTGCGTCCTCCAGATCCTCACGGGGTGCGGCCGAGGAGGGCGAGCAGGCGCCTGCCGGGGGTGTCGCCGGGGGAGGACGCGACGGCCGTGTCGAAGCTGGCGCCGGGGCCGCGGCCGTCGGCGGGGACGATGGCGGCGACCTTGAGGGACGCGGTGAGGAGCTCCTCGGACGGCTCCCAGGGGGCGCCGATCGCGGTCGCGACGTCCCAGGCGTGGACGACCAGGTCGACGAAGTGGAAGCTGATCGCCAGGGCGGCGGGGAAGCCGCCGCCGTCGCGGACCTCGGGGAGGAGGAACTCCTGGTCCAGGGACGCCTCGGCGAAGGCGGTGGTGACGAGCCCGGCGGACGCCTTCGCGGCGGCGACGTGGTCGGTGCCGAGGTCTCCGTTGCGCCAGTGGGCGAGGCGGGCGCCGTCGCCGCGTGCCGCGGCGGCGAAGCCCTCGTCCTGGCTCACCTGGTGGCGGAGGAGGCCGTGCAGGGTCCAGTCGGCGCAGGGGGTCGGCAGCGTGAGCTGCGCGGGGCGCACCTGCTCGACGGCCGCGAGGTAGAGGTCGAACGCCTTCCGGTCGAGAGGGCGGAAGTCGGTGTTCAGCAGTTCGGACAGCATGAAGGCAACGCTAGGAACTCGGAGAGGCCCAAGTACAGGGCCAAAATTGCAGGAAATGGTTGAGCCGATTTAGGGTCGGGACCGTGGATCTGCATGTGAGCCTGGAGGGCCGCAGGGACCTCGCCGGGCAGATCTACCGGCAGCTCCGCGCGGCGATCCTGGACGGACGGCTGCGCCCGGGCGAGGCGCTGCCGCCGACGCGGGAGCTGGCGCGGCGGCTGGAGATCTCCCGCAACACGGTCGCGGTCGCCTACGACCGGCTGACGGCGGAGGGGTTCCTCGACGGCCGGGTGGGCGCGGGGACGTTCGTCAAGGAGGCGGGGCCGGTGTCGCGGGGGGCGCCGGAGGCCTCGCCATTGCGGGCGCGGGCGGTCTGGGACGAGATCACGGTGTGGCCCAGGTGGATGCCGGGCGTGCGGTGGGACTTCCGCGTCGGGGTGCCCGACGTGCGGCTGTTCCCCTACGAGTCGTGGCGGCGGATCATGGCGGGGCGGCTGCGGCCCTCGGCGCTGGACGATCCGGCCGCGGCGGGGGACCCGGCGGGGCTGCCCGAGCTGCGGCGGGCGATCGCCCGGCACGTGGGCGTCTCGCGGTCGGTGCGGGCCGGGGCCGACGACGTGGTCGTCACGTCGGGGATCCAGCAGGCCCTGGACCTGATCGTGCGGGTGCTGCTGGAGCCGGGGGACGTCGTGGCCGTCGAGGACCCCGGGTATCCGCCCGCGCGGCTGGTGCTGACGGCGGCGGGGATGCGGGTGCGGGGCGTCCCGGTGGACACGGAGGGGCTGCGGGTCGACGCGCTTCCGGAGGACGCGCGGGCCGTCTACGTCACGCCGTCCCACCAGTTCCCGCTGGGCATGCCGATGTCGCTGCCGAGGCGGCGGGCGCTGCTGGACTGGGCGCGGCGACGGGACGTGGTCGTCGTGGAGGACGACTACGACACCGAGTACCGGTACGGCGGCCGTCCGATCGAGCCGTTGCAGAGCCTCGACGAGGACGGCCGGGTCCTCTACCTGGGCACGTTCTCCAAGATCATGCGGCCGGTGCTGCGGCTGGGGTTCCTGGTGGCGCCGCCCGCGCTGCACCGCGCGTTCCGCATGGCGCGGTACGTCTCGTCCTGGCACTCGGACATGCCGACGCAGGCGGCGCTGGCCCGGTTCATCGACGAGGGGCTGCTGGCGCGCCATATCCGCCGGTCGCGGCGCGAGTACCAGGCGCGGCACGAGCGGATCGCCGGGTTGATCGGTGACGCGGCGGGCAGCGGGCTCGCGGTCGTTCCGTCGGTCGCGGGGCTGCATCTGAGCGCCACACTTCCAGAGGGCACCGATGACGTCGCGCTCGCCCGGCGCGCGCTCGCCGAGGGGATCGGGCTGTTCGCGCTGTCGGAGTTCGCCGTCACGGGAGCGGGCAGGCCGGGGCTGGTGTTCGGCTACGGCTCGGTGACGCCGCCGGAGATCGACGCGGGGTTCGCGCGGCTCCGCGAGGTCATCGCGGGACGGGCGTGACGCGTCGGCCGTCGGCGCCGAACAGCAGGATCCGGTCCAGGTCGACGGTGAGGGCGACGCGGTCGCCGCGGTTCGGGCGGCCGCCGGGGCCGACGCGGAAGATCAGGTCGGAGCGGCGGTGGTGGCCGGCGTGCTCCTCGGGCTCGGGCTCGCCGCCGCTGTCGTCGCGTCCGCCCAGCAGGGCGCGGAGGCGGTCGACGAGGCGGGCGGGCTCGGGCTCGGGCGGGGCGGGCGGCGCGACCCGTCCGACCTCGCTCGCGTCGACGGTGGGGATGCCCGCCTCGGCGTAGGCGAGCCACTCGTGCCCGTGGAACTCCAGGGCCCGCACCTGCCCGGACAGGACGGTGCCGGGACGCGCCGGGGCGCCCGGCTCGATCGGGACCAGCGTGTCGGGCCGGATTCCGACGATCACCGCCTGGCCGTGGTGGCTGATCAGCGACGCGGCGCGCGGGTCGTCCCAGGGGAGGTTGAGGCGCTGCGGGCCGAGGTCGAGCAGCAGGCCCTCGCCCTCGACGGCCCACAGCGTCGCCTGGAACATGTTCATCGGCGGGTTGCTGAGGAACGCGGCGACGAACGCCGTCGCGGGGTCGGCGTAGACCTGCTCGGGGGTGCCGACGTCCTCCAGGACGCCGTCGCGCAGCACCGCCATCCGGTCGGCCATCGTCATGGCCTCGACCTGGTCGTGCGTGACGTAGACGGTGGTGGTGCCGCTGGAGCGTACCAACGCGGCGATCTCGACGCGCAGCTCCGTGCGCAGGCCCGCGTCCAGGCTGGACAGCGGCTCGTCCATCAGGAACAGCGACGGCTCGCGGATCAGCGCCCGCCCGATCGCGGCGCGCTGGCGCTGCCCGCCCGACAGCGTGCCCGGCAGCCGGTCGATCATGGTGTTGAGGCCGAGCGCGCGGGCCAGCTCGACGACCTTCGCGGTCGCCTGCGCGCGGTCGTCGCCCGACACCTCCAGCGGGAACATCATGTTGCCGCGGACGGTGCGGTGCGGGTAGAGCGCGCCCTCCTGGAACACCATTGCAACGTTCCGATCGCGTGGTTGCAGCTCGTTGGCGACGGCCCCGTTCAACCACAGGATTCCGGAGGTGATCTCCTCCAGCCCGGCGATCATGCGCAGGATCGTGGACTTGCCGCAGCCGGACGGTCCGAGCAGGACGAAGAGCTCGCCGTCGTTGATGCGGAGCCGGATGTTCCGCACGGCGGTATGGCCGCTGGGGTACACCTTCTCGACGCCGTCGAGCACAACATCGGTCATGGGCGCCGCCTGGGGGTGGGTCGTTCTCGGGTGCGTCATCCCATCGTGCGACGCAGCGTTTGTCCATAGCCCACCCGGAGTTACTCGCGGTTAACCAGGCCGGGTTCGGCCAGGGCCGAATCTGGCGGCCTTTGCCGAAGTCAAGGCCCCTCCCGCCCGCGCGGGTCCACCTGGAGATCATCTCCCGTTCGTGCGACGCTGCTTGGCAGGGCGGGGACGGCGACCCGCGGGGCTCCCATCGGCTCGGCGCGGGCGCCGGGTTCCCGCCCGGCCCGTCCAGGGCCATCCCGTCCAGGGTTCAGGAGGAGCTCTCATGTCCGTCTCCCCACCGGCCGACTCCCGCCCCACCCCGAACGACGACCCCTCGACCAGCCCGCCCCCGCGGTTCTCCCGCCGCGCCTTCCTGCACCACACCGGGGCGGGGGCCGTCCTGCTCGCGGGCGGCGCGCTCGCGGGCGGCACGGCCGCCGCCGCCTCGCCCGGCGGCCGCGCGGCCCCGGCCGGGATCGCCCCGGCCGACCTCGACCCGCTCGCGCTGCTCAAGCGGATGCTGGCGTTCGACACGCAGAACTTCGGCGAGGGCGGCGTGACCCGTCCGCACGCGGAGATGCTGAAGTCCGTCTGGGAGTCGGCGGGGGTCTCCGCCGAGATCGTCCCGACGCCGAAGAAGGACAACGTCCACCTCATCGCACGGATCAAGGGCACGACCGCGGCGGCCCCCCTGCTGCTGCTCGGCCACTCCGACGTGGTGCCGGTGGAACGTGACAAGTGGTCCGTGGACCCGTTCGCGGGGGTGGTGAGGAACGGCGAGATCTACGGGCGCGGGTCGCTCGACATGAAGGGCGCCAACGCCGCGTTCGTCACCGCGCTCCTGCGGCACCTCAAGGAGGGCGGGCGGTTCGACCGGGACATCATCGTCCTCACCGACTGCGACGAGGAGTCCGGGCCCTACGGCTCCGGTTGGCTCGCCCAGAACCACTGGGACAAGATCAACGCGGGCATGGTCCTCACGGAGGGCGGCTGGTTCCTCGCCCAGAAGGACCGCAGGACCCCCATGCTCATCACCGTCACCCGCCAGGACAAGGTCTACTTCAACCTCGACCTCACCGCGAACGGCACCGCCACCCACTCCTCCAAGCCCAACCCGGACTCGGCCATCGCCAAGCTCTCGCGCGCGGTCGCCGCCCTCGACGCGTGGCAGGCGCCGGTCGCGCTGACGCCCGTCACCCGCGAGTACTTCACCGCGCTCGCCCGGGCCACCCACGACGTGCCGCTCCAGCGGGCGCTGCGGCTCCTGCTCTCCGCGCGCTCGCAGCAGGCCAGGGAGCGGGCGGCGGCGCTGGTCGTCAAGCGCAGCTCCTACCCGTGGCTGCACAGTGCGCTGCTCCGCACCACGCACGCGTTCGTCATCGAGGACGCGGGCTACAAGGAGAACGTCATCCCCTCCACCGCGTCGCTGCGGATCAACTGCCGGGGCGTGCCGGGCGGGCAGCGTCCGCGCGAGTTCCTGGCCGAGTTCCGGCGGCGGCTCGCGGGCCGGGACGTGACCGTGAAGCTCGCCGGGAACGCCGGCGAGTCCGAGGAGGACGCGCTCAAGCGGCTGGACGCGACGTCCGCGAAGGCGCCGTCCAGCATCGAGTCCCCGCTCTACACCGCGATCAGCGCCGCCGCCGCGAAGACCTACCCGGGCGCGGTGTTCGCGCCCGCGCTCTTCGAGGCGGGGACGAGCCTCGGGCCGTGGACGTCGCGGGGCGTGCCCGGCTACGGCGTCTACCCCTACGTCCTCGACAACGACCAGCTCGTCACCATGCACGGCAACGACGAGCGGATCTCCGTCGCCGCGCTCCAGCAGGGCACGGAGTTCATGTACCGGCTGTTCGACCGCTTCCGGGTCCGCTAGCGGCCGCCGGCCGGGGTCAGAGGCGGACCGCCCGGGCGATCGAGGGGTAGTCGACGACCAGGCCGTCCCGGTCGAAGACGATCTCCTGGGTGAAACCCGGGCTCGCGAAGCGGACGATGGCGCGGTCGCCGTCCCGGCGGAGGAAGGTGTACCTCTGCCGGGACGGCGTCACGACCAGGTCGGGGACCGACACCCACGCCATCAGGTACTCGATCGAGGCGCCGGGGGCCGCCGCGCCGTCCAGGAGGCCGTCGCGCAGCACCGGCATCGTGTTGGTGAGCGGCGACAGGCCGAGGTCGCAGTCGAGGGCGCCGCGCAGCACGGTCGCGTCCCCGCCCGGCGGGGGCATCGGCACGTGCCCCTCGGCGCGGGCGGTCACCTTCCATTCGCCCTCGGGCCGGTTGACCAGTTCCAGCCACCTCCGCCACGGGCCGGTGCGGGCGTCCACGCCCCGCGCCCGGACGGCCAGCCGCGCCGTCACGTACCGGTCCCCCGTCGTCAGCTCGTACTCCAGCCGGTAGGGGAGCGGGTCCCCGCCGACGGCCGTCCCGGTCGCGGCCATCCGACCCTGGCCCAGCTCGGCCTCCGCGAGCTCCGCGCCCTCCGGCTTCACCCACACCAGCGATCTCCTCATACTCTCCAGTATCCGGGGCGGGGGCGGGTACCGGTCGCGATGCGGTGCGCCGGATGTCGTGGGGCCGCCGTAGACTCCTTCGTCGTGGCAGGCCGGATTCGCAATGAGGACATCGCGCTCGTTCGGGAGCGGTCGTCCATCGACGCCGTGATCGGCGAGTATCTCCAGCTGCGCAGCGCGGGCGGCGGCAACCTCAAGGGCCTGTGCCCCTTCCACGACGAGAAGTCGCCCTCGTTCAACGTGACGCCCTCGCGCGGGCTGTACTTCTGCTTCGGCTGCGAGGCCGGCGGCGACGTCATCAAGTTCGTCCAGGAGATCGAGCACCTGACGTTCTCGGAGGCCGTCGAGCGGCTCGCGGCCCAGGCCGGCATCCAGCTCCGCTACGAGGACGGCGGCGGGCGCGGCCCCCGGCAGGACGGCGGGCAGCGCGCCCGGCTGCTGGAGGCACACAAGGCCGCCGCCGAGTACTACGTGGAGCACCTGTCCTCGCCCGAGGGCGCGATCGGCCGCAAGTTCCTGTCCGAGCGCGGGTTCGAGCCCGCCGACGCGGCCCACTTCGGCGTCGGGTTCGCGCCGCGCGAGTGGGAGGGCCTCGTCCGGCACCTGCGCGCGCGGGGGTTCGCCGACCGCGACGTGATCGCGGGCGGGCTCGCCAAGGAGGGCAGGCGCGGCCCGATGGACCGCTTCCGCGGCCGGCTGATGTGGCCGATCCGCGACCTGAGCGGCGACGTCATCGGCTTCGGCGCGCGCCGCCTGTACGACGACGATGACGGCCCCAAGTACCTGAACACGCCCGAGTCGCCGCTGTTCCACAAGGGCTCGGTGCTGTACGGGGCCGACCTCGCCAAGAAGGAGATCGCCCGGCGGCGGCAGGCCGTGGTGGTCGAGGGCTACACCGACGTGATGGCCTGCCACCTGGCCGGCGTCCAAACCGCGATCGCCACGTCCGGGACGGCGTTCGGCGACGACCACATCAAGATCCTGCGTCGGCTGCTGATGGACCAGGACGAGTTCCGCGGCGAGGTGATCTTCACCTTCGACGGCGACTCGGCCGGGCAGAAGGCGGCGCTGCGCGCGTTCGACGACGAGCAGAAGTTCGTCACGCAGACCTTCGTCGCCGTCCAGCCGGACGGGCTCGACCCCTGCGACCTGCGGATCAGGCACGGCGACGCGGCGGTGCGCGACCTGGTCGCCTCCCGGCTGCCGCTGTATGAGTTCGCCGTGCGCAGCGCGATCGAGCAGCACGACCTCGACACCGCCGAGGGACGGCTCGGCGCGCTGGACGCCGCCGCGCCCGTCGTCGCCTCCATCAAGGACCGCGCCCTCCGCCAGATGTACGCGGTCAGCCTCGACCGCTGGCTCGGGATCATGGACGAGCAGTTCGTGCTGGGCCGCGTCCGCGAGCTGGCCGCACGCCGGCAGGGCAAAGGCCAGGGGCGGGGCCGCGGCGCGAACGGACGGCCCGGCGACCCCCGCTTCGGCAACGAGCGCTCGGGCGGCGCGCGGGCCGGAAACGGCCATCCCGGGAATGGGCAGGCGGCGAACGGTCACGGCGCGGCCGGTCGGGCCGGAAACGGACGCGGCGCGAACGGGCCCGAGGGCGAGGAGAACGGCGCGGCGGCGGGCCGTCCCGGCTACGACCCGAACGACCCCGAGGTGCAGCGGGAGCGGGAGTTGCTGAAGCTCGCCGTGCAGCGTCCCGCGGCGCTCGGGCCTGGATTCGACGAGGTCCCGGCGGAGGCGTTCCTCGCGCCGCCGCACGCCGCGGTGCGCACGGTGATCGCGGCGGCGGGCGGCGTGACCGCGGCGGGCGCGATCGCCGAGTGGGTCGCGCTGCTGCTGGAGCAGGCCCCGAGCACCCAGGTCAAGGACCTGATAACGATGCTGGGCGTGGAGCCGGTGCGCTCCGCCCATGAATCGGACGACCGTTATGCCGTTGAACTGCTGGCCCGAATTCAGGAGCGCCAGCTCACCCGAATGATCGCGGACGTGAAGTCTAAACTCCAGCGGCTGAATCCGGACGAGGCACCCGAGGAGTACGCCCGGCTTTTCGGCGATCTTGTCGCGCGTGAGCAGCAGCGACGGGTGATGCGGGAGCGGGGCCTTGGGGCACAGTAAGTCAAATGTCCGCAAAATAGGTCCTGTGATCTAGCCCGCATTTGTCGCAAACTGTCTGCGTGGGCCCTTCGGTGCTGCCTAGCGAGGCGCCATCGGTTGATCAGGTGGCGGACCTCGTCGCACGCGGCAGAGAGCGCGGCGGTGTGACCGTCGACGACGTCGCTGCCGCGCTCGATCGCTCGGACTTGCCGGACGACTCCCTGGAAAGGGTCGTCCGGATGCTCGCAGAGCAGGGGGTGGAGGTCCTTGAGTCTCAGCAGGAGACCGAGGACGTCGCGCGAGCGGATGAGGGAGACCTCGGCAAGCGGGCGCCGACGAGCGACCTGGTTCGGATCTACCTGAGAGAGATCGGTCGCGTACCGCTTCTCACGGCAGAAGATGAAGTAGAACTCGCGAAATCGATCGAGGCGGGGCTGTTCGCCGAGGAGAAGATGGCGCAGGTCGCGATCGTCTCCCGGGGCGAGCGCATCGACCTCGAACTGCTCGCCCGCGAAGGTGTGCGGGCGAAGCAACGCCTGATCGAGGCGAACCTGCGGCTGGTGGTCTCGATCGCGAAACGCTATGTGGGACGGGGAATGCTCTTCCTCGACCTCATCCAGGAGGGAAATCTCGGGCTGATCCGTGCGGTCGAGAAGTTCGACTACACGAAGGGGTTCAAGTTCTCCACCTACGCCACCTGGTGGATCCGGCAGGCGATCACCCGGGCGATCGCCGACCAGGCGCGGACCATCCGCATCCCCGTGCACATGGTGGAGACGATCAACAAGCTGGTCCGCGTGCAGCGCCAGCTCCACCAGGACCTCGGCCGCGAGCCGACCCCGGAGGAGATCGGCCTGGAGATGGGGCTGTCGCCCGTCCGGGTCGTGGAGATCCAGCGGATCGCGCAGGAGCCGGTGTCGCTCCAGTCGCCGATCGGCGAGGAGGACTCCGACCTCGGCGACTTCATCGAGGACGCGGACGCCGTCGTGCCGATCGAGGCGGCGGCGTTCATCCTGCTCCAGGACCAGCTCGAGGACATCCTCGGCACGCTGTCGGAACGGGAGCAGCGCATCATCCAGTTGCGCTTCGGCCTGACCGACGGGCACCCGCGCACGCTGGAGGAGGTCGGCAGGGAGTTCGGTGTGACGCGCGAGCGGATCCGCCAGATCGAGTCGAAGACGCTGGCGAAACTGCGGCACCCCTCACGCGCGCAGATGCTCCGCGAGTACCTGGATTGATCCCCGGCCCGGGCTCCGGTTCGTGCGGTGGTCCTTCCGGCCGCCCGCCGGGAGGGCCGCGCCCGGCGGGCGGACCGCCGGATTCCGGCGGCGTGCGTGGCGGTCGGGGGCGCCGGGCCGAGGCGACGTCCGAGGCAACGGCCGGGTGTAACGGCCCCAACTGTCCGCCGCGTGGATTACCGTGGTCGCATGCTGATCGTGACGACTGACGGCGTGGCCGGATACGAGATCCGGAGCGTGCTCGGCGAGGTCCTCGGGACGGCCGTCCAGGCCGATCAGGGCAGGCCCGGGCAGCACGGACAGCACGGGCAGCCCAGCAGCGCGACGTTCCGGGTGACGGGCGAGCAGCCGTCGGCCGGGCTGGCCGCGGCGCGCCGCGAGGCGGTCGACCGGCTCGGCGAGGAGGCGCGCCGCAAGGGCGCGAACACGGTCGTCGGCATGCGCTTCGACACTGCCGCGGTCGGCGGCGGGTACGAGGTGTGCGCCTACGGGACGGCCGTCTGGGCCGAGCCCGCCGCGCAGGGCCGCGACCATATGCAGCAGATGCCGCAGCAGCAGCCCCCGTACCAGGGCCACCCGCAGGGGCACCAGCAGGGGCATCAGCAGGGCGGCCCGCCGATGGCAGCGCGCAACCTGACGATGGGCCTGCACGACCGTCCCCGCTGACCCTCGCGTCCCAGCTCACCGCCCCACTTTGGGCACTTTTGCCGTGGGATGACTCACTGTCGCGGGGGCGACTTGACGTACTCAGGTTAGCTTTGGCTAATTTAGGCGAGCCTAACCAATTTGCCCGCCCTGGAGCCCCCCATGCGTCCTGTCCCGCTGCTCGCCGTCGCCGGTGTCGCCGCCGTGTCGATGTCCCTCCTGTCGGCGTGCGGCGGTGACGACGACAAGGCCGACGCGGCCGACTCGATCGCCGTCACCGCCACCGACGACTCCTGCGAGGTGGCGAAGAAGGACCTCCCGGCGGGCAAGACGACCTTCAAGGTCTCCAACAAGGGGTCGAAGGTCAACGAGTTCGAGGTGCTCAAGCCGGACGGCAAGATCCTCGCCGAGCGGGAGAACATCGGCCCCGGCACCAAGGTCGACTTCGTCGTGAGCCTGCCCGCGGGCGCGTACAAGCTGCTGTGCAGCGCGGGGCAGACCGGCAAGGGCCCCTCGCAGGACATCACGGTCAGCGGCCAGGCCAACGGGACCGGCGACCAGCGGCTCACCAAGGCCGCCGCCGACTACAAGGCCTACGTCATCACCAACGTCGACGACACGATCGCCAAGACGAAGCTGTTCGTGGACGCGGTGAAGAAGAACGACGTGGCGAAGGCCAAGGAGCTGTACGCGCCGTCCCGCGTCGGCTGGGAGACGATCGAGCCCGTCGCGGAGAAGTTCGGCGACATCGACCCGAAGGTCGACGCGCGCGAGGCCGACCTCAGCCCGGCGGAGAAGAAGGACTGGTCCGGCTGGCACCTGCTGGAGAAGGCGCTCTGGAAGGACGGGTCGGTCAAGGGCAAGGAGCGGTACGGCGACCGGTTGCTGGCCGACCTCGCCGTCCTGAAGGGGCGGCTGCCCGGCCTGACCCTCGACCCGGTCAACGACATGGCCGCCGGCGCCAAGGAGCTGCTGGACGAGGTCGCGACCGGCAAGGTCACCGGGGAGGAGGAGATCTTCAGCCACACCGACCTCGTCGACTTCAAGGCCAACGTGGACGGCGCGCAGAAGGTGTACGAGCTGCTCAAGCCGGTCGTCCAGGAGAAGGACGCGGCGCTCGCCAAGACCCTCGACGACAACTTCGGCGCGGTCGGCGCGCTGCTGAAGAAGCACGAGAAGGGCGACGGCTACGTCTCCTACGACAAGGTCGGCAAGGACGACCGCAAGAAGCTCGCCGACGCCGTGAACGCGCTCGGCGAGCCCCTGTCGAAGCTCGCGGGGGCGGTGGCGAAATGACCGGCGCCGGTCCCGAGGAGCAGGAGGCGACGGCGCGCCCGACCCCGGCGACGCCGACCACGTCGGGGATGTCGCGGCGGAAGATGCTCGGGTTCGGCGGCGCGAGCCTGCTCGTCGGCGCCGCCGCCGGGGCCGGGCTCGACCGGGTCGCGGTCGCCGAGGAGGACGACGCCCCGGCGGCCGGCGGCGCGATCCCCTTCCACGGCGCCCACCAGGCGGGCATCGCGACCCCCGTCCAGGACCGGCTGCACTTCGCGGCGTTCGACGTCACCACCGGCGACCGCGCCAAGCTCGTCCAGATGCTGAAGGACTGGACGGCCGCCGCCGCGGCGATGACGGCGGGCCGCCCGGTCGGGCAGGGCGCGACCGGCGGTCCCGCGGTGGCGCCGCCCGACGACACCGGCGAGGCCGAGGGGCTGCCGCCGTCCCGGCTCACGCTGACGATCGGCTTCGGCCCCTCGCTGTTCGCCAAGGACGGCAAGGACCGGTTCGGCATCGGCGCGCGGCGCCCGCCCGCGCTCGTCGACCTGCCGCACTTCCCCGGCGACAACCTCGACCCGCAGCGCAGCGGCGGCGACATCGCCGTGCAGGCGTGCGCGGACGACCCGCAGGTCGCTGTGCACGCGATCCGGAACCTGGCGCGCATCGGGTTCGGGGTCGTCGCGGTCCGCTGGTCGCAGCTCGGGTTCGGCAAGACGTCCTCGACGACGCCGGACGCGCAGACCCCGCGCAACCTGTTCGGCTTCAAGGACGGCACCGAGAACATCGCCGGGACGGACGACGCGCTGCTCGGCAAGCACGTCTGGGCGTCCGGCGGCGACGGCTCCGACTGGATGGCGGGCGGCTCCTACCTGGTCGCGCGGCGCATCCGCATGCACATCGAGACGTGGGACCGCACGTCCCTGCGCGAGCAGGAGGACATCTTCGGCCGCAGCAAGGGCGAGGGCGCCCCGGCGGGCGCGCGGAAGGAGCGCGACGCGATCGTCCTGGCGCGGATGAAGCCCGACGCGCACGTCCGCCTCGCCCACCCCGACTCCAACGGCGGGACGCGCATCCTGCGCCGCGGCTACTCCTTCACCGACGGCTCCGACGGCCTGGGACGGCTGGAGGCGGGCCTGTTCTTCATCGCCTTCCAGCGCGACCCGCGGACGGGGTTCATCCGCGTCCAGCAGTCGCTGGCCGGGGACGCCATGAACGAGTACATCCAGCACGTGGGGTCCGGCGTCTTCGCGTGCCCGCCCGGCGTCCGGGAGGGTGGCTACTGGGGCGACACCCTGTTCAAGTAGCGCCCAGAAGGCTCACCTAGCGCCTAAGGGTTTGCCCGTTCGGCGCGGATGCGGGTCACGACGTCGCCGGCGGCGGTCTTGATCGCGTCCAGTTCCCGCAGGTAGGCCCAGTAGTCGGGGTGCGCGCCGGTGAGCGTGCCGGGGGCCTTCTCCAGCCGTTCGACGAGCGCGTCGAGGGCGCGGGCGTGCTGGGGCGCGGCGCCGCCGGGTTGGGCCATGGCGAGCCGTTGCGCGTCGCGGACGGCGAACCGCACGGACTCCACGGGCCCGGTCGGGTCGGCGGCGACGGCCTCCAACTCGGTGACGCGCCCGGTGACCTGGCCGGCGCGGCGGTCGGCGGCGTTCAGCTCCGTGCGCGCGGCGGTGAGCGCCTGCTGCGCCTGCTTCCACTCGGCGCGGGAGACGTGCGCGGACGCCTCGTTCAGCCGCTCGCGGGCCCGCGTCACCCCGGCCTCGATGGCCTCGGGCGCGCCGCGCAGATCCTGCCAGCACGCCTGCGAGTAGCCGCGCAGCAGCGTCTTCATCGCCCGCCTGACGGGCTCCATACGGCCCGCGACGACGTCCACCCTGGTCCGGGCGGACGCGAGCGAGTTGCGGACCTTCCCGGCCATCTGCGGCAGCTCCGCGGCGGCCTCACGGGCGGCCTCGGCGACGGCGCGCGCCTCGTCGGCCTTGCGGAGCGCGCCGTCCAGGCCGAGACCGCCGAGCCCCTGCGCGCTCAGCTGGGCGAGGGCCGCCTTCGCGCGGGCCAGCTCGGCCTCGGGGTCGGAGGCGTCCATCCCGGCCTCGCGGGCTGCGGCCACGGCGGCGTCGGCGGCGGCGACGGCGTCGCGGGCGGCGGTGAGCCGGGGCGGGAGCTCGTCGAGCGCGGCCTCCAGCCGCGCCATGCCCGGGGCGAGCCGCTCGGCGAACCCGTTCAGGTCGCGCGCGACCTGCTGCAACCGCTCGGTGGCGGCGACGAACGCGCGCCGGGCGGCGTCGTACTCGGCGGGCGTCCGCTCCTGGTCGTCGAGGTCGTGGGCGTCCAGGACGGAGATGTAGGCGACCGAGGCGGCGTCGGCGGACTCGGCGAGCCCGGTGAACTCCCGCCGCGCGGGGGCCGCCGCGGACGCGTCGAGGTCCTCGAAGACGGTGACGCGGCCGTCGAGGTACTTCTGGGCCTGATCCATGTCGTAGAAGGCGGCCGCGGCCGCCTCGCGCGCCTCGATCGCGGCGCTCGCCGCCTGCGCGCCCCTGCCGCGCCGCCGCTGGTCGCCCGATCCCCGCAAGAGCGCCCCCTCCTTCGTCCCGTGCCCAGTCTGGCGCAGCCAGGACGCTTTCGCGTACCCCGGCCCCGGACCTGTGACGACCCTCCCCGAGGTAATGCCTTCGCAACGTGGGGAACGGATAGCATCACTGCTACGTCGATATAACGTGACGCCCCGGGGCGTCCGATACGACATGCGATCTTGGAGGAACACTGTGGGCGTCAGTCTCAGCAAGGGCGGCAATGTCTCGCTCACCAAGCAGGCACCGGGGCTGAGCGCGGTGACCGTCGGCCTCGGCTGGGATCTGCGGACCACGACCGGCTCCGACTTCGACCTGGACGCCTCCGCGCTGGTCCTGGACGCCGCCGGGAAGATCCTCACCGACCAGCACTTCGTGTTCTTCAACAACCTGCGCACCCCGGACGGCGGCGTCGAGCACACCGGCGACAACACCACCGGCGCGGGCGAGGGCGATGACGAGCAGATCAAGGTGAACTTCACCGCGCTGCCGGCCACGGCCGAGCGGGTCGCGTTCGCGGTGTCGATCTACGACGCCGAGACCCGGAGCCAGAACTTCGGGCAGGTCCGCAACGCCTACATCCGCGTCCTGAACCAGGGCGACGGGTCGGAGATGGCGCGCTACGACCTCTCCGAGGACGCCTCGATGGAGACCGCGATGGTGTTCGGCGAGCTGTACCGGTCGGGCGCGGAGTGGAAGTTCCGCGCCGTCGGCCAGGGCTACGCCTCGGGCCTCGCCGGGATCGCCACCGACTTCGGCGTCAACCTCTGACCCCCGCGTCCGGCGCGGGCCCGCGCCCGCGCCGGGCGGCACCGATTTCCGAACCCCTCAGTACCGACCGACCAGATCGTTCGCACCGGACCCCACCACGGGAAGGGAGTGGCCCGAACATGGGAGTCTCACTCGCCAAGGGCGGCAACGTCTCGCTGACGAAGGCCGCCCCGAACCTCAGCGCCGTGTCCGTCGGCCTCGGCTGGGACGTGCGCGCCACCACCGGCGCCGACTTCGACCTCGACGCGTCGGCGCTGATGCTCGCCGCGTCCGGCAAGGTCATGTCCGACCAGCACTTCGTGTTCTTCAACAACCTGAAGAGCCCGGACGGATCGGTCGAGCACACCGGCGACAACCTGACCGGTGAGGGGGAGGGCGACGACGAGTCGATCAACGTCGACCTCACCGGTGTCCCGGCTGAGTGCGAGCGGATCGTGTTCCCGGTGTCGATCTACGACGCCGACAACCGCCAGCAGAACTTCGGCCAGGTCCGCAACGCCTTCATCCGCATCGTCAACCGCGCCGACGGCAACGAGCTCGCCCGCTTCGACCTCACCGAGGACGCCTCCACCGAGACGGCCATGGTGTTCGGCGAGCTGTACCGCCACAGTGGTGAATGGAAGTTCAGAGCCGTCGGCCAGGGGTATGCCTCGGGTCTCGCCGGTATCGCAATGGACTTCGGCGTCAACGTCGGCTGAGGGCCGGCCTTCCCCGCACGCCGGCCGGCCCGTCGCGGGTCGTCCTCCCTAGCAGAAATACGCGCATGATTCTTCGCACCTTCGGGTGGTCCTTCGCCGTCACGGTCGTGGGCCTGCTGATCGCCCTGCTGTACGACGGCGCTACCGGGCTCGCCCTGGTGGCCGTGCTGGCCGTCCTGGAGATCTCCCTGTCGTTCGACAACGCCGTGGTCAACGCCAAGGTCCTCGACCGGATGAGCGAGTTCTGGCAGAAGATCTTTCTGACCGTCGGCATCGCCATCGCCGTGTTCGGTATGCGGCTGGTGTTCCCGCTGGTCATCGTGGGGGTCACCGCCAAACTGAACCCGATCGACGCCTTCGACCTGGCGCTCAACGACTCGCACCGCTACCACGAGTTGATGAACGACGCCTACCCGATGATCGCGGCGTTCGGCGGCATGTTCCTGATGATGCTGTTCCTCGACTTCGTGTTCGAGGAGCGCGCCGACAAGTGGCTGCCGTGGCTGGAGAAGCCGCTCGCCCGCATCGGCAAGCTGGACCAGCTCGCGGTGGTCGTCGCGGGCGGCTCGCTGGCGTTCGTGGCGTGGCTGTCGGCCGACGACCCGGGCAGCGTCATGATCGCGGGTGTGCTCGGCATGGTGACCTACATCCTGGTCAACGGGCTGGGCGAGCTGTTCTCCGAGGCGAGCGAGGAGGACGACGAGGACGAGGACGGCGAGGAGGACGGCGCCGAGCAGGCCTCGTCCGGGCGGTCCGGACCGAGTTCGCTGGCGCTCGCCACCGGCAAGGCGGGGTTCTTCCTGTTCCTCTACCTGGAGGTGCTGGACGCCTCGTTCAGCTTCGACGGCGTCATCGGCGCGTTCGCGATCAGCACCGACCCGATCATCATCGCCCTGGGCCTCGGCATCGGCGCGATGTACATCCGGTCGCTGACGGTCTTCCTCGTCCGCAAGGGCACCCTGCACGAGTACATCTACCTGGAGCACGGCGCGCACTGGGCGATCGGCGCGCTGGCCGTCTGCATGCTGGTCAGCATCGGCCATCACGTCCCCGAGTGGATCACCGGTGGGCTGGGCGCGGGCCTGATCATCGCCGCGTTCGTGTCGTCGGTTGTCCGCAACCGGGGCGCGGGCGAGGGCCCGGCCGCCGAGGCCGGGGACGACGAACGGCTCCACGCGGGCAAGGTCTGATCGGCCGGGCCTTCTTAGTAGTTCTTCACCCCGCGTACATCCCCCAGGTAAACATCACCGAAGGAGCCGACGATGTCGATCTCGTTGCAGAAGGGGCAGAAGGTCTCGCTGGACAAGCCCGGCGGAGGCACGCTCACCCGGGTCCGGATGGGCCTCGGCTGGGACGCGGTCGCCAAGAAGGGCCGGTTCGGCAAGTCCAAGGCCCAGTCCATCGACCTGGACGCGTCCTGCCTGCTGTTCGACGGCAGCGGCAACCTCGCCGACCAGGTGTGGTTCCGCCAGCTCCGCAGCAAGGACGGCTCGGTCCTGCACACCGGCGACAACCTGACCGGCGCGGGCGAGGGCGACGACGAGGTCATCAACGTCGACCTCCAGGGCGTCCCCGCCAACGTCGTCCAACTGGTGTTCACGGTGAACTCCTTCACCGGCCAGGACTTCTCGCAGATCGAGAACGCGTTCTGCCGGCTGGTGGACGAGAGCACCGGGCAGGAGATCGCCCGCTACGACCTGAGCGGCGCGGGCCAGCACAGCGCGCAGATCATGGCGAAGGTGTCGCGGGACGGGGCGGGCTGGTCGATGACGGCGATCGGCGCGACCGCCAACGGCCGCACCTTCCAGCACCTGCTCCCGGACGTGACGCCGCACCTGTGACACCGCACCTGTGACACTGGCCGCTTCGCCGGTCTGAGCGCTGGGAGCAGGGGGGCTCGGGGGTCGGACGGGGGTACGTGACGGGGTGTGACGGCGGGCGCGTCCCGCCGTCCCGCCGGGGACATGTCACGCTTTCTCACATCCTCCTTCACCGGCGAATTCTTGCCCTCAGCGTCTACCCTTGAAGGATTCCGGGGGAGAGTCCGAGAGGCGGCCGACGATCCGCGCGCAGCGGCCCGATCCTGAGGGGAACTTTGTGAATGCGGCATTTCGATCACGTTGACACCGCGCATCGCAAGCACCTCTTCTACCGGCATCCGCGGTGCTTCGACCGGCACGACGAGCCGGAGGTGCTCGCGGTGGCGCTGGGCGCGACGCTCTACAGCCCCGCCACGCGTCCCGTCCTCGCCGACGACATCGAGAAGGCCGCGCGGCGCGGCGTGATGAGCATGGTCGTGTGCCTGGAGGACGCCGTCGCCGACGACGAGGTCCCGGCCGCCGAGGCCAACGCGGTCGCGCAGCTGCGGGAGCTGCGGCGCCGGGGCACCGACCTGCCGCTGCTGTTCATCCGGGTCCGCGAGCCCGGCCAGATCGGCGACCTGGTCGCCCGGCTCGGGGACGCCGCGGCGCTGGTCACCGGGTTCGTGCTGCCGAAGTTCACGGGCGTGACGGGTGGAGCGTTCCTGGAGGCACTGGAGGAGACCTCCGCCCGGACCGGGCTGCGGCTGCTGGCGATGCCGGTGATCGAGAGCCCGGAGGCGGTGTACAGCGAGACGCGGACCGAGCTGCTGAACGACGTGGCGCGGCTGCTCGCCAAGCACCGGGAGCGCATCCTCGCGGTCCGGCTCGGCGCGACCGACATGTCGGCGGCCTACGGGCTGCGCCGCCCGCCGGACCTGACGATCTACGACATCCGCCCGGTCGCGAGCGTGATCTGCGACGTCGTCAACATCCTCGGCCGGGTGGACGGCAGCGGGTTCGTGGTGACGGGCCCGGTGTGGGAGTACTTCTCGGCGGGCGAGCGGATGTTCAAGCCGCAGCTGCGGCAGTCGCCGTTCGACCGGCAGCACGCCGCGCCGCTGCGGCAGCGGCTGATCACCTCCGACCTGGACGGGCTGATCCGCGAGGTGCACCTGGACAAGGCGAACGGCCTCACCGGCAAGACCGTGATCCATCCGAGCCATGTGGCGGCCGTGCACGCGCTGTCGGTCGTGACGCACGAGGAGTACTGCGACGCCGCCGACATCCTGGGCGTCGCCGGAGGGGGCGTCATGGCGAGCGCGTACGCGAACAAGATGAACGAGGCGAAGCCGCACCGCGCGTGGGCGGAGCGGCTGATGCTGCGCGCCCGGGTCTTCGGGGTCGCGGCGGAGGACGTCACGTTCGTCGAGCTGCTGGACGCGGCGGGCAGCCGGTGACCTGGCCGGGGGAGTGGGTCGCGGCCCGCCTCGGCGTACGGCTGGCCGACGGCGGGGCCTCGGCGGGTGCCGGGCTGGCCGATCTCGTGGGGCTCGCCGTGCGGCGGAATCCGCGCCGCGCGCATCTGCTGGTGTCGGCCGTGCTGGGCAAGCACGTCCCGACCGACCCGCGCCTCGTCTACGGGTCGGGGCTGCTGCTGGGCGATCTCGTGCGCGCGCGCCTGCGTCCGGAGGGCGCCCGTGGCGGGACGTTCCTCGCCGACGCGCTCCACGGTGTGGACGGCGCGGCCGCCCGGCTACGCGACTCCCTGCGGACGCCCGCCGAACCCGTCGACGCCGTAGTGCTCGGCTATGCGGAAACGGCGACGGCGCTAGGGCATTCCGTGGCGGACGCCCTCGGCGGTGCCTACTACCTGCACTCCACGCGCCGTCCCGTCGAGGGGTTCTCCACCTACGGCGGGTTCGAGGAGGAGCACAGCCACGCCACGAGCCACCTGCTGCTGCCGGGCGACCCGTCCGCGCTGGACCGGGACGTGCCCGTCGTGCTGGTGGACGACGAGCTGTCCACGGGGCGGACCGTCCTCAACACGATCGAGGCGCTGCACGCCGTCCGCCCGCGCCGCCATTACGTGCTGGCCGCGCTGGTCGATCTGCGGGGCGAGGACGACCGCGCCCGTATGCGGGCGCTGGCCGACCGCCTGGGCGCGCGCATAGACGCCGTGGCGCTTGCCCACGGCCGTGTGGAGCTGCCGGAGGGGATTCTGGAGGCGGGGCAGGCGCTCGTGGCCGATCTGTCCACCCGGGCCTTGCCGGAGGCCGCTCCAGCGCGCTTCGACGTCACCCGCGTCCCCGTGCAGTGGCCGCACGGGCTGCCGGACGGCGGACGGCACGGATTCCTGCCCGCCCACCGCACACTGC
Source organism: Actinomadura terrae (assembly GCF_022751215.1). Taxonomy (GTDB): domain Bacteria; phylum Actinomycetota; class Actinomycetes; order Streptosporangiales; family Streptosporangiaceae; genus Spirillospora; species Spirillospora terrae. Next base: position 1,360,875 of record NZ_JAICDG010000001.1, read on the forward strand.
TGGAGAAAGAACTGCCGCGCATGGGCGACGCCCTCGTGGGGCATCTCGGCGGCGCCTCGCGCGTGCTCGTGCTCGGGTTCGAGGAACTGATGTACGCGCCCCTGCGCCTGGCGGAGGCGCTCGCCGACGCGCTTCCCGACGTGGACGTCCGGTACTCGACGACGAGCCGTTCGCCCGTCCTGGCCGTGGACGATCCGGGATACGCGATCAGGACGCGGCTCGCCTTCCCCGCGCACGACGGCCCGGCCGGCGGCGCGCGGGAGCGCTACGCCTACAACGTCGACGCGTCCTTCGGCACGATCGTGTTCGTCGTCGACGACGTCGGCGACACCAACGAACTCGCCACGGGTCTCCTGGAGAAGCTGCGCGCGCTCGCCCCCGTGCTGCTGGTGACCGTCCCCTCCCACAGGAGCACGCCGTGAACCTGCCCGCGCCGCTCTACGGCCCGCAGTTCGGCAGCTACCCGGCGGAGGACGTCGCGTGGCTGCTCAAGGACCTGTCCCACGCGCGCCTGGAGGCGCCCACCGAGGAGCGCGAGGCGGCGATCCAGGCGGGCCGGGCGCACTACGCCGAGTCGCTGCCGGTCGAGTACCAGCCGGGCCAGGCGTACCGGCGGCTGTTCCAGCGGGCCCTGGAGGAGTCGGCGGAGCGGCTCGCCTACGCGACGGGACTGATCGGCGAGACCATCCTCGCCGAGCGCGGCCCGGACGCCGTCCTCGCGTCGCTGGCGCGCGCCGGGACGCCGGTCGGCATCCTCGTCCGCCGCTGGGCCCGGTTCGCGCACGGCCTCGACCTGCCGCACTACGCCGTCAGCATCGTCCGGGGGCGGGGGATCGACACCGTCGCGCTGCGGTACCTCGCCGAGCACCACGACCCGTCCACGGTCATGTTCGTGGACGGCTGGACGGGCAAGGGCGCCATCTCCCGCCAGCTCACCGCCGCCCTGTCAGCGGACGCGCCCTGCGGGGACGTCGCCGCCCGGTTCTCGGCGGACCTCGCCGTCCTGGCCGACCCGGGACGCTGCACGCCCCTCTACGGAACCAGGGACGATTTCCTGATCCCGTCGGCTTGCCTGAACTCCACCGTGTCCGGACTCGTCAGCCGGACCGTCCTGAACGACGAACTGATCGGCCCCGGCGACTTCCACGGGGCGAAGTTCTACGCGGACCTCGCCGCCGACGACGTCTCCGCCCATTTCCTCGACACCGTGTGCGCGCGCTTCGCGGACGTCGCCGAACGGGTCGCGAAGGACTTCCCGGACCTGCGCGCATCCGACCGGGCCCCCGACTGGTCGGGCTGGGACGCGGTCCGCAGGGTCGGTGCCCTCCACGGCGTGGACGACCTCAACCTCATCAAGCCGGGAGTGGGGGAGACGACACGGGTGCTGCTCCGCCGCGTCCCGTGGAAGGTGCTCGCCCGCCCTGACGCGGAGGCCGATCTGACGCATATCCGCGTCCTCGCGGAGGAGCGCGGTGTGCCCGTCCTGGAAACGGACGACATCCCGTATGCGTGCGTGGGCCTGATCCACCCGAAGTTCGGCAAGGGAGCCGTGCAGTGACCGTCCTGGTGTGCTCGGACCTCGACCGCACGCTCATCTACTCCGCCGCCGCGTTCGCGCTGGAGGGCCCCGACGAGGCCATGCCGCGCCTGCTCTGCGTCGAGTTCTACCAGGGCGCCCCCCTCTCCTACGTCACCGAGACCGCCGCGCAGACCCTGGAGGCGCTCGCGAGGGCCGCGACGTTCGTCCCCACGACGACGCGGACGCCCGAGCAGTACCGCCGCGTCCACCTGCTGGAGAAGCCGCCCGCCTACGCGATCTGCGCGAACGGCGGGCACCTGCTCGTGGACGGCGAGGACGACCCGTCCTGGTCGACCGCCGTCCGCTCCCGGGTCGCCGCCGGGTGCGCGCCGCTCGCCGAGGTCCAGGAGCACCTGATCGGCATGGGCGGCGACTTCGTCCTGAAGCGCCGCACCGCGTCGGACCTGTTCGCCTACACGGTCGTGGACCGCGCCGCCCTCCCCGCCGGCTGGGTCGACGACCTCGCCGGCTGGTGCGCCGAACGCGGCTGGCGCACGTCCCTGCAAGGGCGCAAGGTCTACTGCCTGCCCGCGTCGCTGACCAAGTCGGCCGCCGCCGCCGAGGTCGCCCGCCGCACCGGCGCGTCCCGCATGCTCGCCGCCGGGGACTCGCTGCTGGACGCCGAACTCCTCGACGCCGCCGCCGCGTCGATCCGTCCCGCGCACGGCGAACTGCACGACACCGGCTGGACGTCGCCGACCGCCACCGTCACCGCGTCCCGCGGAATCCGCGCGGGCGAGGAGATCACCGCCCGGCTCCTCGACCTCGTCGCGTCGGAATAATCACAATAAACCAGACAAAATCCCCGAGTTTCGCGATCGACCGGCGCCAGGGGCTCGTCGCGGACCGCTTCCCCGGTCACAATCACGGTGAGGACCCGAGCGGGGAGGTCACCCTGAGCGCATGAGCCCCCGACTCACCGGCGACGAGACCGCGCTGTGGCAGGCCGCGGCCCGCGTGCTGGACGCCAACTGGACCGGTGCCGCCACCGCCGCCTCCCCCGGCCTCTACCCGCACCAGTGGAGCTTCGACTCCGCCTTCGTGAGCATGGGCCTGGCCCGGCACCGCCCGCGCCGCGCCGAGGCCGAGCTGCTGTCGCTGTTCCGCGGCCAGTGGGCGGACGGGATGCTCCCGCACCTCGTCTTCAACACCACCCTCGCCCGCCGCGCGTTCTTCCCCGGCCCCGACCTGTGGCGCAGCGAGGACCAGCCGGGCGCGCCCCGAGGCGTCCACACCTCCGGCCTCACCCCGCCCCCGCTGCACGCCCTCGCCGCGCTCCGCCTGCACGAGTGCACCGGCGACCGCGCCTTCGTCGCCCGCCTCTATCCGAAGCTCGCCGCCCAGCACCGCTACCTCGCCCGCGACCGCGACCTCGCCTCCAGCGGCCTCATCGCGATATGCCACCCCTGGGAATCGGGCCAGGAGAACAGCCCCGCCTGGGACCGCCCCCTCGCCGCGCTCCAGTTGCCGCCCACCGCCTACGCGCCCGCCCGCGTGCCGCGCGCCCACCCGACCGGCGAGGACCACGACCGCTACGTCCGCCTCGTCACGCTCATGCGCGACGCCCGGTACCACCCCGACTACCTCCGCGAGGCCCACCCGTTCGCCGTCGAGGACCCCCTCGTCAACGCCGCCTACCTCGCCTCGACCCACGCCCTCGCCGAACTCGCGACGCTCGTCGGCGCCGACCCGGCCCCCCACCGCGACCACGCGGGGCGCATCCACGACGCCCTCCTCGACCGGCTCTGGGATCCCGAGACCGGCTGCTTCCGCGCCCGCGACCTGCGCGACGGCCGCCTGCTGCCCGTCATCACCGCCGGTTCATTCGGCCCGCTGCTGGACCCGGGGCTGCCGTCCCCGATCGTCCGCAGCCTCGTCGACCTTCTCCTGTCGGCCCGCTTCGCCGGCGCCGCCGGATACCCCGTCCCCACCTGCGACATCCAGGCCCCGGCCTTCGACCGCGGCTGCTACTGGCGCGGCCCCACTTGGGTGAGCACGAACTGGCTCCTGTGGTACGGCGCGCTCGGCCACGGCCTCCCGGTGATCGCCGACCTGCTGTACGGCTCGACGATGCGCCTCGTCCGCCAGTCCGGCTTCCGCGAGTTCTTCGACCCCTTCGACGGCACCGGACGCGGCTCCCACGACCACTCCTGGTCGGCCGCCCTCGTCCTGGACCTGCTCGGCGCCCGACACGCACCCCAGGCAGTCTGATCGCCTACGGTTGGGACATGCGCCTACTCCGAGGCCGGGTGCCCGCCGGCGTCACCCTGGAACGCGGCGAACGCGTCCTCGCCTCCGCCCCCACCCGCGGCGGCTCCCACGTCACGGCCACCACCACGGCCCTGCACCTGCCGACCCCCGAGGGCGGCTTCACCCGCGTCCCGTGGGAACGCGTCGACCACGCCTCCTGGAAGGACGGCTGGCTCCACGTCCAGGAGACCTCCGGCGGCGCCGAGCACCACGTCCGCCTGACCGACCCGGGCTCGGTCCCCGAGACCGTCCGCGAACGCGTCACAGCGACCGTCGCCGTCAGCCACCAGGCGCGGCTCCCCGGCGGCGGCAAGGTCCGCATCGCCGGGCGCCGCCCCGCGACCGGCGGCGACGTCCGCTGGTCCTTCGTCTTCGAGGCGGGCCTGGACCCGGACGACTCGGGCCTGCGCGCCCAGGCCGAGCAGCTCCTGGAGGACCTGCGCCGCCAGACGGGCCTCTAACCCGGCTGGACCGAAGACTCCTCGGCCCCGTGCCGCTGCGGCACGCGCTCCTTGGTCGACGCGGCGATGCTCTCGGCCTTCCCCCTCGCGACCCCGGCGACCTCCTCGCCCTTCGTCCGCAGCCGCTCCGTCACGTCCTGCACGTTCGGGTTCTCCGACACCTGCCGCGACCACTGCTTGAGCTGCTCGTACCGCTCGCGCCCGGCCCGCGTCCCGAGGACGTAGCCGACCGCCGCGCCCGCGATGAACGTGTACTTCATGTCAACTCCCAGGTTCCTGCGGGTAACGTGCCCCGACCCCTACCCACGATCGGCCCCTCCATCCGCCCGCCCGAAAACCCGTGCGCGAACAGCCCCGGACATGCGCTAACCTAGACCCGCCGCCGGGGCCTCGCCCCGCACCGGCACCCCGATCCCGCGTAGCTCAATCGGCAGAGCAGCCGGCTGTTAACCGGCAGGTTATTGGTTCGAGTCCAATCGCGGGAGCAGATCAACACCCCTAAAGCTCCAGGTCAGGCACGGTTCCGACGTCGGAACCGTGCCTGACTGCTGTAGCGAGTATCAAAGTGAGTATCTCGCCGGTCTAGCCGGGCTCCGGAAAGATCAGGTCCATGGCCTGAGCGCCGCCCTGGATCACGGGCCGGATCTGCTGCCGGTACACCTTCTCCGTGACCTGCGTCCCGCTGTGCCCGACCAACAGCGCGATCTTGTCCAGCGGCATCACGTTGTCCGTCAGCAGAGACACGAACCTGTGCCGCAACTCCCGAGGCATCCACTCGTCCGCCGGGAGCCCGGGGTGGACCTCCGCGAAGCGATCACTCGGGAAACCCACGGCCCCGAAGCTGCCCTCCCGAGTCGACTCGGAAATACGGGCTGGGTGAAGCGGGTGCGCCCCATCCCGACCAGAAGCAACGGCTCCGGCGGCAGCTTCGCGGAAAGGATGCGCAAGGCCGACCTAGCACCGAAAACGGAACTCAAGCAGGCCAAGGCATTAGCCCGCCACCCGTGGTGGCGGCACGCCCGGACCTGGCCGAGGGCGAGCTGACGCCCAAGGCAAGCGAAGCAATGACAGAGGCCCGAGCCATCCGAGGGGCCGACGCCCTCCGTGACGACGGCCCTTACGTGCGTGCGCACGACGGAACTTTCGCTCTGTAAGGCTCTGCAAGTAGACAGCAACGACCGTTTCATGATCTAAAGCCACATCCACGCGTCGGTACGAAACAAGCTCTGCGAACCAACCCAGTTCCGCAGCTTTCAACCACCGGTAGGGCGACCGTCTGCTTTTAGCTATAGCAACAACCCCCGTATGGGCGAAGCATCGCCCAAGCCTGACCGGCTGCCAGCGTGCGCCCGTGGCTAGTCCGGTGCCTGCTCCAGGGCACTTGTCCATGCGAACGGTGCGCAGCCCGTGGCAGGCCGTTTCGCGTGAACGAGTGTCCCGGCTTGCAGGGGTGCAGGGGGCGGCGTAGCCCCTGGTTCGTGCTCGCTGGTCTGGTGGTGGGTGTGACCGGTTCCGGCTTTAGTGCTTCGAATGGAGTCGGGGTTCCTTACGCTGTGTGGCTATCTGGTACCGGCTGATGGGGCTGGGCTGTGGCTCGGCGATGGGGGTGGTCATGGACATCGAATTGGCGGATGCGGTCGCGACGGTGCGGGATGAGTTGCTGGAGGCCGCGGCGCGGGGCGCGGGCGAGGATCTGCTGTTTGCGGTAGGGCCGATTGAGCTGGAGTTCGCGGTGGAGTTGCGGGCGGATGCCAAGGTCAAGGGTGGGTTCAAGGCGTGGGTGGTGACGGGTGATGTTGAGGCGGGGGTGGCACGGGGGCGGACGCATCGAGTGAAGGTGTCCCTGTCGCCGAAGCGGGCTGATGGTGGCGACCTGTTGATCGCGGGTCGGCGGGAGCCCCCGGCCGGGGCGGGGCCGGTACAGGGTCATATCGGCCGGTAGCCCGCCGCCGGGTGAGGGTTGTCCGTCTGAACTGCGACCGGGGATGGGTCAGTGGATCTGCGGCGTGTGGTGGGGGTGGCGGGGCCGGGCGGTCCTGGGTCGGGGTATGTGCTGGCTGGGCGTGTGCTGCTGAGCTCGGCTCATGTTGTGGGGGAGGTCGGTAGCCGGGCGCGGGTGTTTTTTCCTGGGCGTGCGGGCGAGTTCACCACGGCGGTCGTGTGGCGGGGCACGCCTGGTGGCCGCGATGATGCGGCGTTGTTGGCTGTGGAGGATGACGAGTGGGTGGAGCCTGCGGGCGCGGCGGTGCGGTGGGGGCGGACGGTGACGCACCGAACGGGGATCGGGTGTGTGACCGCGGGTGTGCCGGAGGTGGTGCAGCGTGTGGGGCGGCCGGTGGAGATGTTGCAGCCGTCCGGGACGTTCAATCCGGGGGATCGCTTCGTCGGTGACCGGTATCTGGTGAGTCTGGGGCAGGGGGCTCCGGTGGGTGCCGGTGACGGGCCGTGGGGTGGGTTGTCGGGCGGAGCGTTGTTCAGCGGAGATGGTGAAGATCTGCTGGTCGGGGTAATAGCGGCTGATCCGGCGGGGTTCGGGCATGGGCGGTTGGAGGCGGTTCCGGCTTACGTGCTGCATGGTGATGAAGGTTTTCGAGCGGTGCTGGCCGAGCACACGGGGCGTACTGCGGTGGCGTTGGAGCCGGTGGAGTGGGCCGGGCTGGCTGATACCAGCGAGTTGGCGCCGCCGGGTGGGTTCAGCGGGTCGCCGGCGGAGCTGCTGCGGGCGCGGCGGGAGGTGGCGCCGTTTCGTGGCCGCGATGAGTTGATGGCGTGGTTGCGGTCGTGGGCTCAGTCGGGGGCGGGGGTGGCGGCGTGGCTGGGGCATGGTCCGGGCGGGCAGGGCAAGACGCGGTTGGCGGCCCGGTTGGCGGCGGAGTTGTCGGCGGCGGGGTGGGCGGTGCTGTGGTTGCACCGGGACGCTGTCGATGTACGAGGGCTGGCGGATGCGGCGGCGCCGCTGCTGCTGATCGTCGACTATGCCGAGACGCGGCCCCGGCAGGTGGTGGCGGTGGCCGAGGCGCTGGCTCGGCATTCGGGGGGCAGCGCGGTCCGCGTGGTGTTGCTGGCGCGCACTGCTGATGACTGGTGGCAGCAACTCCAGGACGACTCGCCTGTGGCCGAGCGGATGCTGGAGGGGGCGCCGGTCACACGGCTGCCGGTGGTGGACGCCGCTGCGGAGGGGCGGCGCGAGGCTTACCGTCAGGCGGTGACGGCGTTCGCCGCGCAGCTCCCTGCGGTGTCTGGGGCGGTGGGACTCCGCGGGGTCGACTGGGCGGCGCTGGCGCAACAACTTCAGGCGCCTGCCATGGCTGGAGAGGTGTCAGCGTTGACGGTGCAGATGCGCGCCTTGGCCGATCTGCTCGACGCTGCCGCTGACCAGCAAGCCATCCGTCCAGATACAGACGCCGGGATAGATGGTGAGGAGGGGGTGGAGGATCGACTGCTGTTCCATGAGCGGCGTTACTGGCTGAAGGTGGCGGACGCGCGCGGCCTGACTAGCGTGCTGGGACGGGAGACCCTGACTGATGCGCTGGCCGCGAGCGTTCTTGTCGGTGCGGCGGATGACGACGAAGCCGACGACGTACTGTCCCGTGTGCCGGGCCTGACCGACCAGCCCCGTGACGTCCAGGACCGGGTCCGCGGGTGGATTGCCGCTCTCTACCCAGCGGCTCCACCGCGTCCCTGGGACACCTTGCAACCGGATCGATTGGCCGAACGGTTCATCGGCCGACGCCTCCAAAAGCGTCCCGGCTTGGCTGAGTCGCTGGCTCAGGGGTGCAGCCCTCAACAGGCCACGCGGATGCTGACGGTGTACGCCAGGGCCGCCGCACACCCGGCGCTCAGCCGCGTTTTGAATGCGCACCTGACGCGGCTGTGCACTGGCCATCCCGACGAGTTGGCGGCGGCGGCCATCCAGGCGGCACCGCAAGTGGAAAAGCCCGCACCGCTGCTCGAAGCCCTCCGGCAGATCACCGACGATCCGGTTGTCTCTGTCGATCGCCTCGCAACCTTGGCTGATGAGCTTCCTCACTCAAGCCACACCCTGGCCGAGTACGCCGCTCACCTGGCCCAGCGCCTCACTGACCATTATCGCGCCCGGGCTGACAAAGACCCGGAGGGCCCCCTGCCCGACTTGGCCACGAGCCTGAACAACCTGGCGGTCCGGCTCGGGGATCTGGGGCGGCAGGAGGAGGGGTTGGAGGCCATTATCGAGGCTGTGCAGATTCGGCGACGCCTGGTTGAGCAGCGTCCGGATTCTTTTCTGCCCGACTTGGCCATGAGCCTGAATAACCTGGCGATCCGGTTCGGTGCTATGGGGCGGCGGGAGGAGGGGTTGGAGGTTGTCGGCGAGGCTGTTCAGATTCGGCGACGGCTGGCCGAGCAGCGTCCGGATGCTTTTCTGCCCGTCCTGGCCAGCAGCCTGAATAACCAGGCGATTCAGCTCGGGGATCTGGGGCGGCGGGAGGAGGGGTTGGAGGCCATTGTCGAAGCCGTCCAGGTGTATCGACGGCTGGCCGAGCAGCGTCCGGATTCTTTTCTTCCTCACTTGGCCATGAGCCTGAATAACCTGGCGATCCGGTTCGGTGCTATGGGGCGGCGGGAGGAGGGGTTGGAGGTTATCAGCGAGGCCGTTCAAATTCGGCGACGCCTGGCCGAACAGCGCCCAGCAGTTCACCGTTCAGAGCTCGAAAGCTCCGAACAAGTTAAGGCGTGGCTGGAAACGCTTTCGGACTCATAGAAGCCCTGATTAGTCCAGGACGGGCGATGCAGCGGGCCGGGACCGGGAGACAGACCGCACGCCCGGCACGCTGGGGCCGGGCTGAGTTGGTTCGAGTTTAATCGCGGGAGCCGAGGCGGGCTTGCGTGCTTGCCGAGCTTTGCTCGGCTTCGCCGGAGCCTCCGTGTTCTCCCAGGGGGCGCCCCCCGCCCCCCTATGTGGGCGCTCCGCCCCACCCCCTGATCGGTTGCGGTTCGGTGGTTATCTGGCGCGTCTGTGGGCTGGGCTCTTTCTTCTCTGTCGGGCTTAGGCGCCGTCCAGGTCCTGTGTCACGGGGTGGGTGGGGGCGTTTCCGTCCAGAGGGGGCCGGCCGCGTTTTTGATTGTTTCTAGCGCCTCGGGGCGGGAGGCTCCTAGGAGGTCCAGGTCGCAGAATTTTATTGCTGCCAGGTCGGGGTGCCATTCGGGGAAGTGGCGGCGTGGGGGTGGCTTCGCGCTTCCCTCTTTCGGCCAGACGACCAGCCATCCGTGGTTTGAGAGGCCGTCCATCGGGACTACGGCCACCTGCGTGACGTGTTGCCAGAGGATGCGCCACTCGTGGCTCTGGGCGGATACCGTCATGCCGGTTTGATCGACCTGGAGTTTTGGGAAGGCCAGGACTTGCTTTAGGAGGGAGATGGCCGGCCAGAGGGAGAAGGCGAAGAGTGCCAGGCCCGCCAGGAGGATGGGTGGGGGGCCTTGGGCCAGGAGGACGGCTACCGCGGTCAGCAGGGACGCGGCGCAGATGCCGGCGGTGATCAGGGTGCCCGGCAGGGGGCGGGTGGCGGTCGCCTTGAAGGTCTTGGAGGGCGTCGCGTTCACTGTCGAAGCGTCTCCTGGGGCGGGATGGTTTTGCCGCGCTCCAAAGTACAGCTGCCGTCAGAGGGGCGCATCTTTCCCGTATTGAATGGGGCAGGGCGCACGCCGGATGGCATGCGCCCTGCGTTGGAGCGGAGTGGGTTAGCGGTGCAGGCCGCCTACTGAGGCGGTTCTCGGGTTGTCCTGGGACAGGGCGTAGGACTTGCCGCCGAAGGTCAGGACGAAGTTGGACGGGGTGGCGATCGGCAGCTGGTAGCTGAGGGCCACCGTGGCGCTACTGCCGTTCGGGATGCTCGTGTAGCTGGGGATGGTCATCGTGGCCCGGTGGAAGTCGCCCTTCAGGCCGCCGGTGTTGTTGCCGGTGTGGCCCGCCTGGACGGAGAGCGTCCAGCCGGACTGCTGCGTCATCGAGGAGGGGGCCGAGGTGCCGTAGTCGAACTTCAGGACGGCGCCGCCCGGGATGGTCTGGCCCGAGTTGTTGGTGATCTGGAACTTCGGGGTGATGGGGTAGTTGGCGTCCCCGACGGGGAAGTTGACCAGGTCGACCTTCACGTTGAGGAGGTCGGTGGGCATCGCGTGGTCGGACTTGAGGTTCTGGTACGGGCCCGCGGTCTTGAGCTTGTCGTCGATCAGGGTGGTGAGGGTGTTGCCGATGAAGTACTCGCCCTTGCCGTCGTTGCGGGACGGGTCCCAGGCGTAGTCGCCGGCGAGCTCCCAGAACATGACGCCGCCGATGCCCTTGTCGATCACGTACTGGGCCTTGGCGGCCACCGACTGGTCGTCCTCGGTGGACAGGAAGACCTTCTTGGTGCTGTTCCACAGCCACGGCGACCGCATGGTGCTGTCGTACTGGCGGGTGTAGGTGCCGGTGAGGCGGTCGTCGGGGTCGGTGGCGGGGTCGAGGCCGTAGGCGCCGATGTAGCTGCCCTGGATGCCCTTCTCCAGGTTCTTGGCGTGCCACATCGGGTTGCTGCCAGAGGCCTGCTCCTTGCCCTTGTCGTCCAGGTCGTGCCAGAGGTTGTCGAGGCCGATGGCGCCGTTGCCGCAGGGGGTGGTGGAGCCGACGTTGCCGCCGGTGCCGGGCGGGCACTCCTTCTGGTTGGGGAGCGCGGCCTTGCCCCACAGCCCGTTCGTCCCGCCGGTGACGTCGCGCCAGCCGCGGGTGTAGAAGGGCAGGCCGATGTTGATGCGTCCGGCCTGCATCGCGCCGTGGAAGTAGTGGTAGGCCCAGTCGGTGTTCAGGTAGCCCATCCCGTAGGCGGTGTAGACGCCGCCGTCGACCTGCTCGTTGTCCTTGCCGTCGTCGTAGAGGGCGGCGTTCGGGCCGACGAAGTGGTTCCACGACCCGTGCAGGTCGTAGGTCATGATGTTGGCGTAGTCCAGGTACGGGGTGACCTGGTAGGTGTCGTGGCCGCGCAGGATCCAGCCGGAGGCCGAGACGGCGGCGGTCAGCATGTAGTACTTGCCGTCGGCGGCGCTCGCCGCGTCCAGCTTCTCGCGCAGCGTCTTCATGAGGGCGACGTAGCCGGCCATCAGCTTGTCGCGCCGCGCGTTGGAGAAGGTGAAGTCGTCGGGGTGCCCGGCGTACTTCATCGAGGTCGCGTACTCGTAGTCGATGTCCGCGCCGTTGAAGCCGTACTGGCGGACGAACGAGACGACCGAGTCGGCGAAGGTGTTGATCTTCGCCTGGCTGTCGGTCATCGTGTAGAAGCCGCCGGACGCGACGCGCTTGCCGCTGTCGTCGATGTAGCCGCCGGTCTCCGCCCAGCCGCCGATCGAGACGAGCGTCTTGACGTTCGGGTGCTGCTTCTTGAACTTGTTGAGCAGGTTGAAGTGGCCCTTGTAGGAGTAGGCGGGGTCCATCTCCGCGCCCTTGACGCCGGGCCACTCCTCACCGATGGCGGGGTTGCCGGCGTTGCTGCCGCCGACCGAGACCTTGTTCTGGCCGTCGATGTGCGCGAACGCGTAGTTGATGTGGGTGATCTTGTCCCACGGGATGTCGCTGGCGAGGTAGCGGGGGGTGTTGTTCTTGCCGTCGCGCCAGCCGGTGAAGTAGCCGATGGAGCGGCGCTGGTGGCCGGCGCCCATCTTCTCCCGGCCGTCGTTGTCGTAGGCGTCGCAGTAGTTCGGGGTGACGCCCGGCGTCTGGTAGAGGCCGTCGGGGCGGCAGCCTCCGGTGCCGGGGCCGACGGTGGCGGTGACCTCGTTGCTGAGGTCGGACGTCTGGCCGGCGGAGTCCTTGGCGCGGACGGCGAACTTGTAGCTGCCCGTGGTCAGGCCGGAGACGGTGGCGGTCGTGCCGTTCACCGACTGGACGACCGAGCCGTTCTGGAGGACGTCGTACCCGGTCACGCCGTGGTCGTCGGTGGCGGCGGTCCAGGCGAGGGAGACCGAGTCGCCGGTCGTCTTGGTGACCTTCAGGTCGGCCGGCTTGGACGGCGGCTTGTCCTCGCCCGTGCCGGTGGTGGTGACGGTGATCGCGTCGCTCGCGGCGGAGAGCTGGTCGGCGGTGTCGCGGGCGCGGATGCTGAAGGAGTAGCGGGTGCCCGCGGTGAGGCCGGTGATCTTCGTGCTGGTGCCGGTGACGGTGGCGGTCACGGTCGTGCCGTTCAGCACGTCGTAGTTCTTGATGCCGTGGTCGTCGGTCGAGGCGTCCCAGGCGAGCGAGACCGAGTCCGCGGTGACCTCGGTGGTGCGCAGGTTGGCCGGGACGCTCGGGGCGGCGTCCGTTGGCGCGCCCTCACAAGGCCGGCCGTCGAGCCGGCAGTTCTGCGGCCCGGCGAGCGTGCCGGTGTAGGACACCAGGAACCCGAAGGTCGCCGAGCCTCCGGCGGCGATCGTGGAGTTGTAGTCGCGGCCGGTGAAGGCGTGATGGCCGCCCGTACTGGTGACCACGGCGTCCCAGTACGAACCCATCTGCACGTTGGTCCCAAGATCGAACTCAAGTTTCCAGTTCGACATGGAGGAGCTGCCGCCGTTGGTGACGGTGCACGAGTACTGGGCTCCGCCGCCCCATTCCTGGACGGTGCGGCAGGCGGCGGTGGGGCCATCGGCATGGGCGGGGGTTGTGGTGACGGCCAGGGAGAGGCCGAGCATCAGGAGGAGCGCTGTACATCCGGAGAGCAGCGTCCGGAGGGGGGAGCGGCTGGTGGCCACGGTGGACCTGGTCCTTTCTATTAGGAAAGTATACTAATTATTGGGACCATAACCGCAGTTCAATCGGTGGACAAGAACTGAAATTTCGACAGCGTATCCACAATGGATCGCTCCAATGAAAACTGGATCGATGCGAGTGGAATTCGTTCGAACCACTTGCGCCCCGCCCGGGATGCGGGACGGTCGCCCGGTGTGTCTGGTTCGTTGCGGTGGGTAGGAGGTCGTCCGGGGATGGAGTGATCTTCGGGGGGCCTCGATGTTCGGTGGGCTGGCACGGTTCGTGGTGCGGCGTCGCTGGTGGGTCATCGCCGCATGGGTCGTCGCGGCGGTGCTGCTGGCCGGGTTCGCGCCGAGGTTCAAGGCCAGCACCGAGCAGACGGACTTCCTGCCCGGCTCCTACGAGTCGGTGCGGGCGCTCGACCTCACCCGGGACGCGTTCCCGCAGACCCGCGGGCAGGCCGCGATCATCGCCGTGACGCGCGCGGACGGCGGCCCGCTGACCGAGGCCGACCGGATGGTCACGGCGCGGCTGAGCCGGATGCTGGAGGACGAGCGGCTCCGCGGCGTCCAGCGGGTGCAGGTGGGGGCGCTGGCGCGCAACCGCCAGGTCGAGATGATCAATGTGCGGTTCGTCTCGGAGAACCCCGACGACCCCGACGTCCGGCGGGCCATCGACCGGATGCGCGACCGGTTGTCGGACGGGACGCGCGGCACCGGCCTGACCGCCCGCGTCACCGGGAACGCGGCGATCAGCGCCGACGCGCAGGAGTCCTACGAGCGCAGCGACGCGATCACGCTCGGCGCCACGGTCGTGGTGATCTTCGTGCTGCTGATCTTCACGTTCCGCAGCGTGGTCGCGGCGTTCCTGCCGCTGGTCACGGTGGGGCTGGTGATGACGGTGGCGCTGGCGCTGATCGGCACCGTGAACAAGGTGTTCGACCTCAAGGGCGACACGTTGACGCAGTCGCTGATGCCGATCGTCCTGTTCGGCGTGGGGACCGACTACATCCTGTTCCTGCTGTTCCGCTACCGGGAGCGGCTGCGGACCGGCGAGGACGGGCGGACCGCGATGGTCGCGGCGGTCGAGCGGGTCGGCGAGGTGATCGCGTCCGCGGCCTGCGCGGTGATCGTGGCGTTCAGCGCACTGATCCTGGCCTCGCTCGGGATGCTGAGGACGATGGGCCCGGCGATGGGCATCGCGGTCGCGACGACGCTGGTCGCGGCGCTGACGCTCATCCCGGCCGTGGTCTCGCTGCTCGGCCCGAAGGTGTTCTGGCCGAGCAAGTCGTGGCGGGTGGAGCCGCCGCACCGCAAGGCGGCGCGGCTCGGGTCCGTCATCGGGCGGAGCCCGTGGCCGGTGGCGCTGGTGTCGGGCGCCGTCCTGGTGGCGCTGTCGGTGTGCGCGCTCGGGTTCAGCGCGAACTTCAACATGGCGTCCGCGCCGCCCGGGACGGAGGCCGCCAAGGGCCTGGACGACCTGGAGAAGGGCTTCCCCGCCGGGGCCGAGGACGCCACGCAGGTGTTCGTGCACGGCGCCGGGCCGCTCGCGCCGGGAGTGCCGGAGCGGGTCGCGGCGCGGTTGCGGACGGCGAGCGTCGTCGCGGCGGTCGCCCCGCCGATGCCGGGCGCCGACGGGCGCACCGCACTGATCGAGGCGCAGCTCGACACCGACCCGCTGTCGAAGGAGGCGATGGACACCGTCGCCGGGCCCGTCCGCGACACCGCGCACGCGGCGGCGCCGCCGGGCACGGAGGTGGTCGTGGGCGGGCAGACCGCCGTCATGGTCGATCTCCAGAAGGCGATGAACCGCGACTACACGGTCGTGTTCCCGATCGCCGGGCTGCTGATCGCGATCATCCTCGGGCTGCTGCTGCGCAGCGTCGTCGCGCCGATCTACCTGATGATCGCGGTGGTGCTGAGCTTCCTCGGGACGGTCGGCGCGAGCGTGGCGCTGTTCCAGTGGGGCGAGGGCCACACGGGCGTGATCTTCTTCCTGCCGCTGATCGTGTACCTGTTCGTGACCGCGCTCGGCACCGACTACAACATCCTCGTCATCGCGCGGCTGCGCGAGGAGGCGCGGGAAGGGCACCAGCCCCGGCGGGGCGTCGCGCACGCGTTCGAGCAGGCCGCCCCGACCGTCGCCTCCGCCGGGCTCATCCTCGCGGGCAGCTTCGCGACGTTCCTGCTCGCCGAGGCCGACGCGATGCAGGAGATGGGGACGACGGTGGCGCTCGGCGTGATCCTCGCGGCGTTCGTGATGTCGATGTTCCTCGTCCCGGCGGTGACGGTGCTGCTCGGCCACCTCGCCTGGTGGCCGGGACACCAGGACGCCCCGGACCCGGCCAAGGCAACGCCCGGGGGAGACGCGCCGCGTCCTCCCCCGGGCGAGTCGTGAGGGTCCGCCTCACTCCTCGGTGGCGGGGCTGCCGCCCGCGACGACCTCGGCGAGCAGGTCCTCCTCGGTCGCGCCGCGCCGCCAGTAGCCGGTGAAGGTGACCGAGCGGCGGTCCATGCCGCGCTCGCCCACCAGGTGCCGCCGCAGCGCCTTGACGGTGGCGGACTCGCCCGCGATCCATGCGTACGCCCCGTCCGGGACGGTCGCGCCGCGGACGGCGTCCAGCAGCCCGCCGGGGGAGACCCACGCGACCTCGGCGGCGGCCTCGGTCGGCAGGTCCTGGCGGTCGCCGGCGGCCGGGGCCTCGACCCACACCCGCGCGGGGGTCCCAGCGGGCAGCCAGGCGAGGTTGCCCGCGACGGCGGGCAGCGCGGTCAGGTCGCCCGCGATGAGCACGGGCGCGCCGGGCGGCGGGCGGAAGTCGTAGCCGCCGTTGTCCGGGCCGGTGGGCCCGAGCACGACGACCCGGTCGCCCGGACGCGCCGCCGCCGCCCACCGCGCCGCCGGCCCGGACGCGCCGTCCAGGTGCAGGACGAAGTCCACGTCCAGCTCGCCGGGACGCCGGTCGCGGACGGTGTAGGAGCGCATGATGCCGCGCTCGGCCGGGTCCATCGCGCGCCAGTCGGCGAACCAGGTGTCGGGCGACCAGTCGGCGGGCATCACCGGCGCGTCCTGGTGCGGGTGGGGGAGGAACAGCTTGAACCGCTGGTCGCGCCCGGCGGAGACGAAGGCGTCGGTGCCGCTCGCCGGGGCGTCCAGGCACTTCCCGCCGAAGGTGACGCGCACCATCGACGGTCCGAGCGGCGTGCGCCGCAGGACGTGCAGTTCGAAGAATCCGTACGGGTCGGCCGGAGCCGTCATCTGGTCTCTCCTCAACCGGTCTTCTTGGCGGACTTGATGGACGTCGCGAGCGCCTCGAGGATCGGCGCGCAGCCCTCGTAGGAGAAGCGGGGCTCGGGCTGCCACGGGATGACCTGCCCTGCCTTCACCGCGGGCAGGTCGCCCCAGGACGGCTTGGAGCCGAGGTCCTTCGGCTGGAGCGCCTGCGTGCGGCTGTCGAGCATGATCACGTCGGCCCGGTAGCGGTCGGCGTTCTCCCAGCTCAGGTTCTCGAAGTAGCCGTTGGTGCCGAGCTTGGTCGGCACGATCAGGTCGAGGCCGAGCTGCTTGAAGAAGATCAGGTCGGTGTTCTTGTCCGGGCTGGAGGCGTAGAACAGGTCCGGGCTCGCGGACGCGGCCAGCACCTTCAGCCCCGGGTTGCCCTTGGCGGCGGCGCGCAGCGCCTCGACGGCCTTGTCGAAGCGGGCCTTCGCCGCCGTGACCTTGGGCGCCTTCAGGTCGGCGCCGAGCGCGGCGGCGAGGGCGGCGGTCCGCTCGATGGGCTTCGGCAGGGGGACGGCGCCGGTGGAGAGCGCGACGCTCTTCGCCAGCGCGTAGATCTTCTCCTTGCTCTCCACGGGGACGTAGAACAGCTCGTCCTTGACGAACATGTTGTCGACGAGCAGGTCGGGGCGCAGCGCCGCGTACTTCTCGATGTTGAACTCGCCGTAGGCGTTGCCGATGACGGTGAGCCGGTCGACGGGGAGGTTCCCGGCCTGCGGGTCGGGCTTGCCGTCTTTCAGCTTCGTCGGGCCGAACACGCCGACGAGCTGCTCGTCGACGCCGAAGTCGTAGAGCGCGGCGGCCGTGCCGACGTAGCCGACGACGCGTTTCGGACGGGCCTTCAACTCGACCTTCGTGCCGCGGTCGTCGGTGAACGACCAGGCGCCGCCGCCGGGCGAGGCGGCGGCGTCCCCGCCGTCGTCGCCGCCGCAGGCGCCGGTGAGGGCGGCGAGTGCGACGGCGCCGCCCGCGCCCAGCAGGCCTCGGCGGGTGAGGTGACGGGCCCCGATGTTCGACATTCCGGTTGCTTCTCCTGCGGTCGTGCGACAGTGCGCGGATCGGTGTGGTGGGGGGGTGTATGTGGCCGGTGTGGGTTGGAATCCGACCCGATGGGCGCTTAGGTTAACCTAACCTAAGCTGATGATCGACGGTGGGGGCGGAACCGCCTCGCCGGCCCGTCCCCCGGAGCCTCGCTCGTGTCCTTGATGAAGTCGCCGCAGGCCGTGGCCGGTGCCGCGCGCCCACGGGCCGCCGTGCGGGCGAGTCCCGGCGTGCGCGCCGCCGGGCTGCTCGGCGCGCTGGCGCTCCTGCTCGCCGTCCTCGTGCTGAGCCTCGCGGTCGGCGCCCGGCCGCTGTCGGTCGGTGCGGCGTGGAACGGTCTATTCCACGAGGACGCGGCGAGCTACACCGTCGTCCACGAGATGCGCCTGCCCCGGACGCTGCTCGGGCTCCTCGCCGGGATCGCGCTCGGCCTCGCGGGCGCGGTCATGCAGGCGGCCACCCGCAACCCGCTCGCCGACCCGGGGCTGCTCGGCGTCAACGCGGGCGCGTCCGCCGCCGTCGTCTCCGCGATCTCCTTCCTCGGGATCTCCTCGTTCGCGGGGTTCGTGTGGTTCGCGTTCGCGGGTGCCGGGGTGGTCGCCGTGCTGCTCTACACAGTCGGCGGCGGACGCGGCGCGACCCCCGCGCGGCTCGCGCTGGCCGGGTCCGCGCTGAACGCGGCGCTGTACTCCTACGTCAGCGCGGTCCAGCTCCTCGACACCGCGTCCCTCGACCGGATGCGGTTCTGGACGGTCGGCTCCCTCGCCGCCGCGCAGACGTCCACGGTCGTGCGCGTCGCGCCGTTCGTGCTCGTGGGCCTCGCGCTGGCGCTGCTGCTCGCGCGCCCGCTGAACGCGATGGCGATGGGCGAGGACGCGGCGCGCGCGCTCGGCGCCCACCCGGCCCGCGCGCGGATCGCCGCCATCGTCGCGGTCACGCTGCTGTGCGGGGCGGCGACGGCGGCGTGCGGGCCGATCATCTTCGTCGGGCTGATGGTGCCGCACCTCGTCCGCGCGCTGACCGGGCCCGACCTGCGCTGGCTGCTGCCGTACTGCGCGGTGCTGTCGCCCGCGCTGATGCTGGGCGCGGACGTGCTCGGGCGCGTCCTCGTCCGGCCGTCCGAACTCCAGGTGGGGATCGTCATGGTCGTGCTCGGCGGGCCGGTGTTCCTGTACTTCGTGCGGCGGCCGCGCCTCGTCCGGCGGCCGCGCGGCGAGGCGGCGGCGTGAGCCGGGCGCAGCGGTTCGCGACCGTCCGGACGCCCGGCGGGATGTCGTTCCGGTTCCGGCCGCGCGCGTTCGCCGTGTCCGGGGCCTGCCTGCTGGCCGCGCTCGGTCTCGGCGTCCTGCTGATCGGCAGCGGCGACTTCCCGATGAGCCCGGCGGACGTCGTGGCGACGCTCGCCGGGCACGGATCGCCCGCCGACTCGCTGATCGTCAACGAGATCCGGCTGCCCCGGGTCGGCACGGCGCTCGCGGTCGGCGCCGCGCTCGGGCTGGCCGGGGCGATCTTCCAGTCGCTCGTCCGCAACCCGCTCGGCAGCCCCGACATCCTCGGCTTCACCCAGGGCGCCGCGTCCGGCGTGCTCGCGGTCATCGTGCTGACGGGCGGCGGCAGCGTCGCGGTCGCGTCCGGCGCGGCCGGGGGCGGGCTCGCGACCGGCCTGCTCGTGTACGCGGTCGCCGGACGCGGCGCCGCGCACGGCCAGCGGCTCATCCTCGTCGGCATCGGCGTCGCCGCGATCCTCACCGGCGTCAACGGCTACCTGCTCACCCAGGCGAACATCACCGACGCCGCCCGCGCCGTACTGTGGCTGACCGGCAGCCTGGACGGGCGCGACTGGGCGGACTCCGCGCCGCTGCTCCTCGCGCTCGCCGTCCTCGGACCGCTGGTCCTCGCCGGATGCGGGCGCGCGCTGCGGATGCTGGAGATGGGCGACGACGCGGCGCACGGCCTCGGCGTCCCGATCGAGCGGGTCCGGCTGCTCCTGCTGGTGGCGGCCGTGCTGCTCACCTCGCTCGCCGCGGCGGCGGCCGGTCCGGTGTCGTTCGTCGCGCTCACCGCGCCGCAGCTCGCCCGGCGCCTCACCCGTACGACGGGACCCAACCTGCTGCCCGCGCTGTGCATGGGCGCGGCGCTGCTGGTGGCCGCCGACTGGGTCGCGCAGCACGCCTTCGCGGAGCGCCAGCTCCCGGTCGGCGTGGTGACCGGCCTGCTCGGCGGCGGGTACCTGGTCTGGCTCCTCGTGACCGAACGCAAGACGGGACGGATCTGATGACACTTGTGGACGCACCCGCGACCGGCGCACCTACCGCCACCGCACCGACCGGCGCGCGCCTGACCGGGACCGGGCTGACGCTCGCCTACGACCGGCGGACCGTCGCCGAAGGCCTGGACGTCGCGATCCCCGACGGCTCGTTCACCGTGATCGTCGGGCCGAACGCGTGCGGGAAGTCGACGCTGCTGCGGGCGCTGGCCCGCATCCTCAAGCCGTCGGCCGGATCGGTCGTGCTGGACGGCCGACCGATCGCGGGCTGGCCCGCCAAGAAGCTCGCGCGGACGCTCGGGCTGCTGCCGCAGTCCTCCATCGCGCCGGAGGGCATCACGGTCGCCGACCTGGTCGCGCGCGGCCGGTACCCGCACCAGGGCCTGCTGCGGCAGTGGTCGCGCGAGGACGAGCGGGTCGTCGCCGAGTCGATGGCGGCCACCGGCGTGGACGGGCTCGCCGACCGGGCGGTGGACGAGCTGTCGGGCGGCCAGCGCCAGCGCGTCTGGATCGCGATGACCCTCGCCCAGCAGACCCCGCTGCTGCTGCTCGACGAGCCGACGACCTACCTGGACATCGCGCACCAGATCGAGGTCCTCGACCTGTGCGCGCGGCTCCACGAGGAGGGCCGGACGATCGTCGCCGTCCTGCACGACCTGAACCACGCCGCCCGCTACGCCACCCACCTTCTCGCGATGCGCGACGGCCGCGTCGTCGCGGAGGGCGACCCGTCCGCCGTGGTGACCGCCGACCTGGTCGAGGAGGTGTTCCGGCTGCCGTGCCGGGTGATCGAGTGCCCCGAGACCGGGACGCCGCTCGTCGTCCCGGCGGCACGGCGGCCCGCGGCCGTCCCCGCTCCCGCCAAGGAATAGTTGTACGACTCCAATGGTTTTAGAGCTACAACCATTGGAGGTAACCCGTGCCCGACCTCTCCCCCCGGCGGCGGATGCTGGTGCTGGCCATCTGCTGCCTGAGCCTGCTGATCGTCAGCCTGGACAACACGATCCTGAACGTCGCGCTCCCCGCGCTCCAGCGCGACTTCGGCGCGTCGGTGTCCGGGCTCCAGTGGACGATCGACGCCTATCTGATCGTGCTGGCCTCGCTGCTGATCCTCGCGGGCGCCACCGCGGACCGGATCGGCCGCCGCCGCGTCTTCCAGACCGGGCTCGCGCTGTTCGTCCTCGGGTCCGTGCTGTGCAGCCTCGCGCCCTCGCTCGGCTGGCTCGTCGCGGCGCGCGTCGTCCAGGCGGTCGGCGGCTCGATGCTCAACCCGGTCGCCATGTCGATCATCACGAACGTGTTCACCGAGCCGCGCGAGCGCGCCCGCGCCATCGGCGTGTGGGGCGGCGTCGTCGGGCTGAGCATGGCGATGGGCCCGATCGTCGGCGGCGTCCTGGTCGACTCGGTCGGCTGGCGGGCGATCTTCTGGCTGAACCTGCCGATCGGGGCGGCGGCGCTCGTGCTGACGGCGCTGTTCGTCCCCGAGTCGCGGGCGCCGCGTCCGCGCCGCCTCGACCCGGTCGGCCAGGGCCTGATGATCGTGCTGCTCGGGACGTTGTCGTACGCCATCATCGAGGCGCCGGGCCAGGGCGCGCTCTCGCCCGCCGTCGCGGGGGGCGCGCTCGTGGCCGTCCTCGCGCTCGCCGGGTTCGTGCTGCACGCCCGGCGCGCCGCCGAGCCGATCATCGACCTGCGGTTCTTCCGCAGCGTGCCGTTCTCCGGCGCCACCGTCATCGCCGTCTCCCAGTTCGCCGCGCTCGCCGGGTTCCTGTTCGTGAACGCGCTCTACCTCCAGAACGCGCGGGGCCTGTCCGCGCTGCACGCGGGGCTGTACCTGCTGCCGATGGCGGTCATGACCGCCGTCTGCGGCCCGCTGTCGGGACGGCTCGTCGGCGCCCGCGGCCCCCGGCCCTCGCTCCAGATCGCCGGGGCCGCGATGCTCGCGAGCGCGCTGATGTTCGCGATGCTGGACGCCGAGACCCGCGACACGACGCTGTTCGCCGCGTACGTGCTGTTCGGCATCGGGTTCGGGATGGCGAACGCGCCGATCACCAACACCGCCGTGTCCGGGATGCCGCGGACGCAGGCGGGCGTCGCGGCGGCCGTCGCCTCCACCAGCCGCCAGGTCGGGCAGGCGCTCGGCGTCGCGGTGATCGGCGCCGTCCTCGCCGCGGGGACCGAAAGCGGGCCGGGGGCGGACACCGCGTCCGGCTTCGTCGCCGCCGCGCGCCCGGCATACTGGGTGCTCGCCGGGTGCGCCGCCGCCGTGCTCGTGCTCGGCACGGTCACCACCGGACGGCGGGCCGCGCGCTCGGCCGCCCGGGTCCGCGACCTGTTCGACCACGAGCCCGAGCTGCGTCCCGTGAGCGGAGCGAGTACCCGATGACCGAGTACCCGGTGACTGAGGACCCGGCGGCCGAGGCCCCGGCGGGCGAGCCCGACCTCGCTGCCCGCGCCTGGCGCAACCTCCGGATCCTGCTGCACGAGCGCGGCGACCGGCGGCGGGAGGTCGTCGCCGCGCTCGGGATGAGCTTCACCCGCACCAAGGCGCTGCGCCGCCTCGCCGCCGGGCCGCTGACGCTCAGGGAACTCGCCGACGTGCTGCTCACCGACCGCCCCTACACGACCCTGCTGGTGGACGACCTGGTCGAGCGCGGCCTCGTCGAGCGCACCCCCAACCACGCCGACCGCCGCTCGAAGATCGTGAGCATCACCGAGGCGGGCCGCGTGCTCGCCGCCGAGGCCGAGCGCATCCTCGGCACCCCGCCGGCCGAACTGCGCGACCTCCCGCCGGAGGACCTCGCCGCCCTCGACCGGATCGCGGCGCGGCTCGTCGCCGAGGAGTGACGCGAGCGTGTGACGGGGGGCGTCAGGAGCGGGGGTTGTGGCCCGCGTCGGCGTCCATGCGGGCCCAGTCCGCTTCCCACAGCTCGTCGCGGTACCGGTCGCAGCGCCGCCGGACCAGCGCGTACGCCAGCAGCAGCGGCATCGACAGGCCGAGGACGGTCGCGGCGGCGGCGTAGACGGCGTCGGTCACCGTGCGGCTGTGCGGGCGGGGCCGGACCGACGGCTCGGCCGCGCGGTCGACCCAGATCGTCCGGTGCGCGCCGACCTTGGCGTTCTTCCAGCTCGGGAGCGTCCCCGCGCGGGGCTTGCCGTCGGCGCCGGGCCACGTCGCCTGGACGGTCTCGTGGACGTAGCGGTCACCGGCGGAGCCGACACCGCCGGTCGCGGTGACGGTCGCGACCACCTGGTGGCGGGTCGCGCGCTCGGCGCGTTCGGCGCGGACGCCCGAGTCGTAGGACCAGGCACCCGTCCAGGCGGCGAGCGGTGGCGCGGTGCCGAGCAGCAGCACCAGCAGGACGAGCGCGACCGTGCGCTGGACACGGTCGACCCGGCGGCGCAGCTCGTTGTGCTCCAGGCCGAGCCGCCGCCGCAGCCGTGTGAGCGGTCCGCCTCCACGGCCGACGCCGAACCTGCGCATCCGTGTCACCTCCCCGGGGAGTGCCCTCCCGGCAAGAGGCCTTTAGCCTTCTTTTCCCAGGATATTCCCGAGCTCGTCCCTCGGCACATAGCCGATGGCCAAAACCTTTCCCATTTACCGGCCGGTATGCGGGCCCGGTGACCGAAACCTCGCCGCCGCGGGGTTCCGGGTGGCACGACACGCTAACCGGCTCCGGTGGAAAGGACGGGGAGGGCGCGCCTCTTGTGAATGATGGGACGTGAACGGCTGGCCGCATTCGGTCAGCCGTGCATGAGGCGGCCGCTGCCGCCTCCGAACGACTCGGGGTCCGGTCCGGGCCGCTCAGCCCGCCGGAAGCAGGCTTTCCCGGGTCTCCGCGGCCGGTTCGGCGCCGTCCCGCCGGGGACCGACCGCCAGCGCCAGCACCGCCCCCAGCGCGCACAGCCCCGCCGTGATCAGGAAGATCTCCCGGTATTCGGTGCGCAGCGCCGCGCGCAGCGCCACATCGTAGATCTTCAGTTGGCGCTCGAACTCCGCGTCCGAAATCCCGAACGGGAGCGGCGTCCGCAGGTCCGCCGTCAGCGCGTGGAAGCGGTAGAAACCCCACGCCGACAGCGCCGATATCCCGAGCAGCATCCCCATCATCCGCGCGACGACCACCGCCGCCGACGCGACGCCGTGCCGCGCCGCCGGGACGAACCCGAGCACCGCCGAGGACACCGGCGCGATCACCAGGCCGAGCCCGAGCCCCGTAACGACGAGATCGACGTCCATGCGGGGCAGCGGGCCGTAGGAGGCGTCCGCCGGGTTCGCGGGCCAGCCCGCGATCAGTAGGTAGCCGGCCGCCGCGACCGCCATGCCCGCCGCCATCGGCCACCGCTCCCCGAACCGCCGGGCGGCCAGGCCCCCCGCGAGCGCCGCGACGGGCAGCGCCACCAGGAACCGCGTCAGCACCAGCGCGCCGTCCACCGAGTCCTTGTCCAGCAGCGTCTTGGCCACCAGCACCACGTCCACCAGCGTGACCATCAGCGCCGCGCCCGACAGCAGGCTCACGCCGAGCGTCGCCAGCAGCGGCCCGCGCCGCGCGCCGCTCAGGTCCAGCAGCCGCGTCCGGGACCGCGCCTCCCACACCGCGAACACCACCAGCACCAGCACGCCCCCGCCGAGCAGCGGCGGACCCCACGACGGCAGTGCCGACT
Source organism: Actinomadura terrae (assembly GCF_022751215.1). Lineage (GTDB taxonomy): Bacteria > Actinomycetota > Actinomycetes > Streptosporangiales > Streptosporangiaceae > Spirillospora > Spirillospora terrae. The sequence goes on from NZ_JAICDG010000001.1 coordinate 1,385,141, forward strand.
CCGCGGGCTCGGGGTTGTAGGCGCCCGCGACCAGCAGGCTCAACCCCGTCGCCAGCAGCAGACCGCCGACCACGTCCACCCCGGGACGCGGCCCCCTCGGCCGCCCGCCTGGCACCGCGTACTGCACCGCCGCCATCGCCGCCGCCACCAGCGGCACGTTGATCCAGAAGATCGCCCGCCAGTCCAGCGCCGCCGCGATCCCCGCCCCGTAGAGCGGGCCGAGCACGCTGCCGAGCTCCTGCGCCGCGCCCACCGCGCCCAGCACCACCGGACGCTGCCGCCCGTCCCACAGGTCACCGGCCAGCGCCATCGTCACCGGCAGCAGCGCGCCACCCGCCACGCCCTGGACGACCCGTCCCGCCGTCAGCACCGGGACGCCCTGCGCCAGCGCCGTCACGACCGACCCCACGCCGAAGAACAGCAGGCACGCCTGGAGCACCGCGCGCCGCCCGAATCGGTCCGACACCTGCCCGAGCAGCGGCATCGCCGCCACGTACCCCAGCAGGAACCCGGTCAGGACGGGCGTCAGCCGCTCCAGCCGGTTCACCGGAATGTCCAGGTCCTTGATCACCGGTACCAGGATCGTCGTGACGACATAGGCGTCCAGCGCCGCCAGCAGGACGACCGCGCCCCCGGCCCCGACCGCGACCCGGCGCCGCGCCCTCAGCACCGTGCGCTCACTTCGGCGGGGTGATCGTGTAGGCGGCGTCGAACTCCGTGAACGTGATCGTCACCTTGTCCTTGCCGCCGGGAAACACCCCCCGCACCTTCACGAGCCGGTGGTCGGACTTGCGGACCCACACCTGCCCGTCGATGTCGGTGTCGACCCCCGGCAGCAGCCCCGCCACCCGGTCCTTCGGCAGCCGCGCCGCGATCCGGTACGCCTCCTTGCCGTCCACCTTCTCGACGGCCTCCGCCTTCGGGTCCTGCAACGAGCCCAGCAGCTTCGCGATGCCCCGCTCCGGATCCAGCACCGCCGACGTGTCGTACTGCGTCGCCGCCAGCACCTTCGGCACCTTCTGCCAGCCGCCCGTCGCCCCGCCGATGTACACCGTGTTCCCGGACGCGACGACCTTCATCTCCACGTCCATCCCGGACCTGGACACCTTCAGCGTCCCCTGCCCGTCCCCGTTCCGCAGCAGCTTCATGTCGCCGCCCTTCACCGAGACCGGCGGCTTGCCCTCCGAGTCCATCCGCAGCGCGACGCTCCGCGTCCCCGCCATCGTCGAGGACGCCTGCCGCAGCGTCCCCGCCGCGTCGAAGTCGGCCTTCTCCGACCCGCCCTTCCCGCCACCGCCGTCACAGGCGGTGACCACCACCATCGCGAGCAGGGCATGGACGAGGACGAGGATGCGTCTGGGCATACGCCGGACACTATCGACGCGCCGTCTCACCCGTCACTCCGTAGGAGGTCTGATTCGCCTCGTCCTCTGGAGTGATTCCGGCCCCCTCCGGAAGGCAGAACGACTTACTCGGTGGCCCCGGCCGAGACCCCGCCGCTAGGATGGCACGCGGCACGCCCCCGGCCCGAAACGGCACCCGCGGGCACGCCCCAGGGGCGGTAGCTCAGCTGGTCAGAGCAGAAGACTCATAATCTTCCGGTCGCGGGTTCGAGTCCCGCCCGCCCTACGAGTGGGGGAGCTGTGCTTGCCGCACGCTTCGCGGGCGGCTTCGCCGAGCCGCAGTATCTTCTGGGGGGCGACCCCCAGACCCCCGATGTGGGGGGCTCCGCCCCCCACGCCCCCCTGCGCGCGCTGCGCGCGCTTTTTGGGGCTTCGCCCCTTCGCCCCCCCGGGCCGCCTAGCTACAGACGCGTGACGGTGGCGGAGGGCAGGCGGGACGGTTAGGCAATGCGTGCCTGATCCGCGGCGTTTTCGCAGGTCGGTGGAAGTGAGGCTTCTCGGCTCGCGGGTTCGCGGCTACCATCGCGCCGACGTGGGCGAAGCCCGCGCCGTGATCCGGCCGCGGCGCACGCCCTCGTCGGCCTGCCCGCTCGTACACCCCATCGAGAGGACCCCCCGCCATGTCCAGACGCCTTCTCGGCGTGATCGCCGCCGCGGTGTTCGGTGGCGCTTCGGTCACCGGTTCCGTCGCGTCCGCCGCCCCGGCCACCGCTCCCGCCCCGGCTCCCGCCCAGCTCAAGGCCATCGACTTCACCGGCATCGTCGCGCTCAACAACTGCTCGGGCTCGCTGGTGCGGACGCCGACCGCCGCCGACACCGACCCCGCGCTGGTGCTGACCAACGGCCACTGCTACGAGGGCGGCGAGCCCGGCGCCGGGCAGGTCATCACCAACCGGTCGTCCAGCAGGACGTTCAGCCTGCTCGACCCGAGCGGCAGCCGGTCGCTCGGCACCCTGCGCGCGACGACGCTGCTGTACGCGACGATGACCGACACCGACGTGGCGCTGTACAAGCTCAGCAGCACCTACGCCGACATCAAGCAGCGCTACAACAACACCCCGGCGTTGCAGCTGTCGCTCGACCACCCGACCACGGGCGCGAGCCTGCGCGTCGTGTCCGGGTACTGGAAGCGGATCTACTCCTGCCGCCTGGACGGGTTCGCCTACCGGGTCCGTGAAGCCGACTGGACCTGGAAGGACTCGCTCCGCTACACCTCCGAGTGCAACGTCATCGGCGGGACGTCCGGCTCCCCGGTCATCGACGCCGCGACCGGCAAGGTCGTCGGCGCCAACAACACCATCAACGAGAACGGCGGCCGCTGCACGCTCAACAACCCGTGCGAGGTCGACGAGGGCGGCAAGGTGACCGTGCGCGCCCACATCGGTTACGCGCAGCAGACCTACATCCTCGCGTCGTGCATCGCGCCCGGCAGCGTCCTGGACCTGACCAGGGCCGGCTGCACCGTCCCGCGCCGCACCCGCTAGCGCGTTCGCGCAGCGACCTCAGCGCACACGCGGGCGCGTAGCTGAGCGGTGGGGCCGACGCCGGAGGCGAGGCCCCACCGCGAAGATCGCGAAGCGATTCCGCGCCCGCACAAGATCGGTCAGCGTGCGAGCCGCCAGGCGAGCACGCTGGGCCGAGATTGCAATGAACACCGCTGGCCGTTTCGCTATGCGGGCCAGTCCGGGTGGCGCTTGTCCAGGAACGCGCGCATGCCCTCCTGCGCCTCGGGCGTCTGGCTCGACGCCGCCATGACCTCGATCGCGTAGGTGTAGGCGTCGTCCTCCGGACGGTCGAACTGCGCGTACATGGCCTGCTTGCCGAGGGCCTTGCTGCGCGGGCTGCCCTGCGTGGCGCGCTGGAGCAGGTCCAGGACGGCCTTGTCCAGCTCGGCGTCGGGGACCGTGTAGTTGACCAGGCCCCACTCGGCGGCGGTCGCGGCGTCCACGACCTCGCCGGTCAGCGCCATCTCGGCGGCGCGCTTGCGGCCGATGTTGTGGGAGATCGCGACCAGCGGCGTGTGGCAGAACCAGCCGCCCTTGCCCCCGGGCGCAGCGAACCCCGCGCTCTGCGCCGCGACCGCGAGGTCGCAGCTCGCGGCGAGCTGGCAGCCCGCGGCGGTCGCCAGCCCGTGCACGCGGGCGACCACGACCTGCGGGACGGACTGGATCGTCCGCATCAGGTCCGTGCACGTCCGCAGCAGGGCGCGGACGTCGGCGTGGGACGCGCCCGCCATGTCCGCGAAGTCGTGCCCGGCGGAGAACACCGGCCCGTTCGCGGCGAGCACGATCCCGCGCGCGTCGGTGGCCGCCACCTCCTCGAACGCGGCGGTGAGCTGGAGCAGGAACGCGCGGGAGAGGGCGTTGCGGCGGCGGGGGCGGTTCATCGTGACCGTGGTGAACGCGCCGTCGCGCTGGACGAGGACGTCGCTGGCTTCGCTCATATTCGCGACGTTACGTCACGGGAAAGACGGGCGCACGGGCCGAATGTCGGAGGTCCGGCGTACCGTGGCCGGGTCCACGGACGCGCCGACGGGGTTGCCGAGGAGGCATGGCCTTGAAACTGCTCACCGCCACCGACACCGGCCAGGGGTACCGCGACAACGACTTCGACTGGTGCGTCGAGGGAGAACTGGTGCACATCGGGGTCGTCTGCGCCCGCGACCGGGACGACCCCGACGGCGGCTGCGGCTGCGGCCGCTCGTTCGCCGGGCTGAACTCCCACCGCGCCACCACGACCGCGATGGTCAGGGAGATCCCCGGGTTCACCGGCGACGACTACGTCGAGGCGATCCGGTCGAGCCTGGAGCAGCAGGGGTGCGATCCCTCGCTCGCCGAGCACGAGGCGGCGCTGCTGCGCTGCCTGGTGCGCGACTGGCCGGTGGGGGTGATCGTCGAGCGGCGGCTGAATGAGATCGTGGTACGGCAGGTCGTGTAGTCGCAGGCCAGGAGGTGCGTTGTGCTCGTCGCGTTCTCGGTGACCCCGCTCGGCACCGGTGAAGACGTCGGGGAACTCGTCGCGGAGGCGGTGCGGGTGGTGCGGGCCAGCGGCCTGCCCAACCGGACCGACGCGATGTTCACCACGATCGAGGGGGAGTGGGACGAGGTGATGGCCGTGGTGAAGGCGGCCACCGACGCCGTCGCCGCACGGGCGCCCCGGGTGAGCCTGGTGGTGAAGGCCGACGTGCGTCCCGGGGTGACGGGCGCGCTCGACGGCAAGGTCGCCTCGGTCGAGCGCTACCTGTCCGACTCCTGACCGGCGCCCCCTGCCCTGTTCAGATCGCGGCTATCAGGGTGCGGGCTGTTTGGACGAGGGTCGTGTTGTCGGGGGCGGGGGAGCCGTCGGGGAGGGTGAGGGTGTCCTCCAGGCCGATGCGGGTGTCCAGGCCGCGGCGGGCGGCCAGGCGCAGGACGGGCCAGGCGCCGCCGTCCTCGCCGTGCAGCAGGATCGGGCGGTCGTGTCCGGCGCGCAGGGCGTGCAGGAGGTCCTTGGCGGTCTCCTGCGCGGTCTCCGGGTCGGTGTCGGTGACCTCGGCGAGGACGCGCAGCACCCGGTCCGCGTGCGGCCAGGCGAGGAACCGTGCGGCCGCCTCGGTGCCGGAGAAGATTCCGGCCTCGATGCCGACGCCCAGGTCGAGGAGGGTCTCGGCGACGAGTTCGGCGCCCGGCTCGTGGAAGTTCACTGAGGCGTGGTCGGGCAGCACCGTCCAGGAGCGGACGAGCGCGGCGCGGTCGGCGGGGTCGGGTGCGGTCCAGGCGCCGGTGGTGACGCCGACGGCGATCCCGGGCGCGGCCGCGCGGACGGCGGTGAGGGTCGCCGCGACGTGCGCGGGGTCGAGGGTGTCGGCGCCCGCGGCGTCCTTGCAGTGGACGTGCGCGTCCCGCGCGCCGACGTCGGCGGCGGCGCGGACGGCCGCGCCCACCGCCGCCGGGGCGACCGGCACGGCCGGGTGGTCGCTTCCGCTCCGCGTCCCGTTGGGGCAGATCTGCAACATGGACCGATCATCTCAGCCGGCGGGTCACGGCGTGATCATGCAGGGGCCTCCTCCGCACACGTCCACGACCCGGCCGGTGGTCAGGAAGATCGCCTTCTGGCGGCGGGCGTCGGCGCTGTGGCGGGGGTCGGAGTGGGGGTCGCGGCCCTGGGAGGGCGGCGTGTTCGTCGGCGGCGGGGCGGGGGAGCCGCTGTCCCACACGACGATCGCGGACCCCTCGTAGGACGAGCCGAACCGGCGGATGCCCCAGAACGGGACGCGGTCGGGGCTGCGGCCGGGCGTGAGGAACGGGGCGTGCACGCGGGCGCCGATCGTCCGGGCCTCGACCTCGGCGGCGACGGTGGCGACCTGGTGGTCGCCGAACGCGGTGTGCATGAGCACACGGTGCGGGGGCGTCCCCGGCAGCGGCCGTCCGGTGAGGTGCAGGGCGTAGCCGTCGGCCTCGCCCCGGTCCCACAGCATCTGGAGCAGCCCCAGCCCGATCTGCTGGTCGAGCTTGTCGGGGTAGGACGCGTCGAGCGCCTTGCCGAACGCGCCGAAGTCGACGCTGCGGTTGAGCAGGGTGCTGTAGTTCATCGCCGGGACGCCGAGGGCGGCGCGCCGGATGTCGGGGGACACGGCGGTCAGCGCCCCGCCCATGATCCCGCCCTGGCTGTTGCCGTCGTAGGCCAGCGGCGCCCCTGTGTCGATGAGGGATTCGCCCGAGTCGTTCTGGAACGCCTTGTCGGACGCGAAGCCGCGGGTCATCGCGCGGCCGAGGACGACGAAGCCCAGCAGGCCCTGCTGGAGGCGGTCGGCGACCGTCCGGAAGTGGGTGAGGTCGGCGAGCGCCGCGAGGTCGTTCGGGATGTCCTCGTCGGCCATGCCGATCCACTTCGTCGCGCAGAACACGAAGCCGTGCTCGGCCGCCATCTGCTCGACGTCGACCGCGCCCGCCTCCCGCTCGCTGCCGAGCAGCCCGTGCCCGTAGAGGGCGGGACGGGCGGGTTCGCGGAACGCCGATTTCGGGATCTCGCACTGGAACGGGACGGCCTGGTCGTTGCCCGGCAGCCGGGCCGGGAGCCCGTCGGGCCCGCGGTGGAAGGCCGATCCGGGCGGGCCGCCGGGCTTGTCGAGGTAGCTGGGCGTCCACACGACGCCCTTCACCTCGCGGCCGATCAGCCCGTTCACGTTGTCGGTCACGCTCGTCACCTGGAATTTGGGGGACCGGCCGTCGAGGCCGCGCAGGGTCTCGTCGCGGATGTGCAGCATCGACCCGGTCAGGCCCTCCCGGCTCGCGACGGTGAAGTCCCAGGCCAGGTAGAGGCCGTCGCGCTCCACGCCGTTCGCGGCGAGGTCGTCGAGGACGCGCCGCTCGGCCCGCTGCCGCCCGCTCAGCGGGTCGGACGCGGGCAGCGTCGGGCCGAGAATCCGCCTGAACGCCGCGCCCGGTTCGATCAGGCTGCCGGACGCGTCGCGCAGGTTCCGCAGCGCGACGACGTAGCGGTGCCCCTCCTGGAAGTTGCGCGCCGGGCGGACGATCAGCGCCTTGCGGGCGTCGGGCGCGTTCGCGTCCAGCTCTGCCCAGTAGGGCCAGCGCTCCCCGGTCTCGGTGTCGAGGACGACGATCGGCGCGTCCGGGCGCAGCGACGCGCCGATGTCGGTGACCGGCGCCGCGCCGCTGCGCGCCAGGTCGACGCCCGGGACGCGGCTGAGCAGCATCGAGCCGGGGGAGAACCCGTCCGCGCGGTTCCACTCGTCGGGCGCGACGGGCACGCCGGACGCGTTGCGGAGCGTCGTCCGCATGTGGACACGGCGGCCGGTGGGCGTGTCCGGATCCCGCACCGTGTACCAGTTGTTCGGGAACGGGAGCAGGCAGGCGGCCGGGTCGATCGGGTCGCAGCCGTCGTCCGCGCGCGGGGCGGCGGCCCTGGCAGGCGGCGTGATCAGGGCCGCGAGCGTCACGGCGGCGGTCAGGACGGCGGTCAGGGTGCGCGGGAGCAACGTCCACCTCCGGGGGATGCGGGACGTACAGCGCCCGATCATGGACGTTCCCCGGCGGCGGGTCAATGGGCGGCCCCGAGCGGTGCCGCCGCGCGCTTGCCGGCGGACGTCGGCCCGTACGAGCGGAGGACGACCGGCGCCCCGAGCGCGTCCTCGATCGTCTCCTCCGCGCGGCCGAGCGGCGCGTAGACGGGACGGGCGGCGAACAGGCGCCGGGTCAGCGCCGCCTGGCGGTCCAGGTCCCCCGTGCCCGCCGGGAGCCGTGCGACCTGTTCGCCGTCCATCGCGTAGGCCCGGCAGACGCGCAGGTCGGGACGTGCCCCTGCGACGTCCAGATGCGTGACCGCCAGGCCGTCGACGCCGCCGCACGCCTCCAGCGCGTACCGGAGCGCGACGGCGTCGAGGTGCCCGACGCGGAACGCCCCCTGCCAGCGGCCCGTCCCGTTGTGCGGGTCGGGCAGCGCGCCGGTGAGCGCCGCGTCCTCGGTGACGAACGGCCCCGGGCCGTGGCGTGTCGCGTACGCGCGCAGCACGCCGAGCCGGGTCGCGGTCGCGTCGGCCTCGCCGAGGAGGGCCTCGGCGTTCGCGAACGTCGTCGTCGACCACGTCGTGTACGGGTGGAAGCCGTGCCACTCGTCCAGCAGGACGCCCTGCGCGCCCTCGAACACCGCGTCGCCCTCCCGCAGGACGCCGCGCAGGTGCTCGCCGCCGACGATCCGGACGTGCTCGGCGAACGCGGCGAACGCGTCCGCGCACGCCTCCACGTCCGGGACGTCCTCGCCCGATCCCGCCGGGAACGCGTCGTGGTACCAGTCGCGGAGCGCGGCGAGGCGGCGCCGCAGCCGGACGGGGGACAGGCAGTCGCCCGCGCGGGGCGCGTCGTCGTGGTCGAGCGCGTAGGACGCCGTCTCACCGACGCCCATCCCGCACGACCCGTGCCGGGCCGCGCCGCGCGCCGCCTCCCGTGCCCGGTTGGCGGCGCGGTGGTAGGGCGTGGTCAGCAGCGCGTCGCGGTCGACGGTCAGCCGGGCGAGCGCGTCGTCCACCCCGAGTTCGCGCAGATGCTCGGCCTCGGCGGCGAGCGCCAGCGGGTCCACGAGCATGAACCGCGACAGGTGCGTCCGGACGCCCGGCGTGAACGTGCCCGACCCGAACTGCGCGAACGTGTGGTGCCGCGCGTCCGCCAAGACGACGTTGTGCGCCGCCTGCGCGCCCCCGTTGAACCGCACGACCGTCGGCGGCGCCGGGGACGCGGCGCACAGGTGGTCGACGACCGTGCCCTTGCCCGCGTCCCCGAAGCCGAGGTCCACGACGATGACGTGGCCCATGCCCGTGACTCCTAGAGCCGCGTCGTCGCGGACGGCCCGGACGCGTCCAGCCCCGGCGGCGTGGCCGACACCGCGACCGGCGCGCGCGAGGCGTCCAGCCGGGCCAGCGCGCGCGAGACCGACGCCCCCGCGTCCGACCCCGCCTCCGCCAGGTGCTCCAGGCCCTCGTCGAGGTCGATCGCGTCCTCGCCGAGCCCGATCGTCAGCGCGATCGTCTCGCAGACCGCGCCCGGGTCGTCCAGGTAGAGGACGTGCTGGCCGAGGAGTTCCTGCCAGAAGTCCTTCAGCTCGCGCTTGCCGGAGTGGTAGCCGCCTTCGGGGATGATGAAGTACACCTCGTACATCCGCTGGAGCTCGCGGACCATGTCGGCGATCGGGACGTCCGCCTCGGCCTCGTCCCCGATGATCTTCGCGATCTCGCTCCGCCGCACCTTCGGGTAGCCCAGCTCGTCGCCGATCATGAACAGGTAGCCGCGCTTCCCCCGCTTCTCGTAGCAGTCGATCGCGGTGTGCCGGGCCATGAAGTACATCGCGAGCTCGTAGGACTCGCGCATCTGCCCGCCGCCCCCGCCCTCCAGCAGGATCTTGCCGAGGTCGTCGTCCATCCGGTTGTCGGCCTCGAACTGGCCGACCTGGAGCGGCGCCCGGTCGCAGGTCGCGTCGCCGACCGCGCCGAACAGGATGTGCGGGTGCTCGACGTACCCCTTGCGCAGCAGCAGCCCGAGCAGGTCGGGCAGCTTGGTCTGGAGCGTGCGCGGCACGCCGCCCATCGAGCCCGTCACGTCGAACAGCACCGCGATCGCCAGCGACTCGGGGTGGCCCTCGGAGTCCCGGCTCTCCCGGACGGTCACGCCGCGCGGGTCGAGGTCGGGGTGGACGGTGGTCGCGCCGCCGTCGCTGTAGGCGAACGCGCTCGTGCCGGTCGCCGCCTGGTAGCTGCGGCGCGCGGCGTAGACGTCGGTGGACCAGTTACCGCTTCCCATGGTCGTCTCCTTCAGTTTCGTTCGGCAGGTGGAAGGGGCGGAAGCGGCGGGGGCCGTAGAGCCGTTCGAGCAGCTCGTCCAGCTCCTCCAGCAGCCGCCAGGCGTCGGACGGGCGGCGCCGCTGCGCGGGCAGCAGGCAGCCCCGCGCGAACGCGCGCATCGCCTTCGGCGCCCGGTCGCCCATCAGCTCGGTCATGCATCGGGTGGCCATGAAGATGTCGGTGGCGGGCGACGCGGTCTCGCGGCCCGGAACCTCCGGCGGATACCAGTCGGCGTACCGGTCGACCATCGCCGGGACGCGTCCCGACGGGTCGGTGCCCGCGTAGCAGCCGGGCACCGAGTAGCACCAGTCGACGAGGACCAGCCCGTGCTCGGCCGGGTGGATCATGACGTGCTCGGGGAGCACCGCGCCGTGCAGCACGCCCGCGCGGTGCGCGAACCCGAGCCCGACGAGCAGCCGCCGCCACATCCAGGCCGCGTCGCGCGGGTCGAGGCCGCCGGGGAACGCCCGCCGGACCTCGGCGAGCGTGCGGAAGCCCTCCAGCGCGGCGAGCGCGTTGACCGGGCGCTGCGCGCCGGACGCCTCGTCCCGGTGGCGGAACGACTCGACCAGGCGCGGGACGTACGGCAGGAACCGCCCGTCGCCGTCCTTGGGGAGCTGCCGCAGCGCCACCGCCTCGCGTTCGAGGAGGTCGCCGTCGCGCGGGTCGCGCGGCATCTTCAGCAGTACCCGCGCGCCCTCCGGCTCCGCCGCGTACAGCTGTGCGAGGTCGCCGCCGATCGGGTCGCCGGTGAGCCGGTAGGAGTGCCGCCGGGTGGTGATCACGGACGGGTCGGCGCCGGTGTAGGCCCGCCACAGCGCGGTCAGCCGGACGAACGCCTCGCGCGTGCGCCCCTGCGTCGCGTCCGGGTGGACGAGCCGCGCCAGCCGCCGGTAGCGGCGCGCGGCCTCGGCGGCGTCGGCGCCGAACAGGTCCGCCGGGACGCGGGCCCGGTCGAGCCGGGTGAGCGCCTCGTCCAGCTCGCGGACGCGCGGTGTCATCGGATCTCCTCCTCGCGGCTCGGGCGCAGCAGCGCCGGGTGCAGCAGCCGGGCGTCGCCCGCCCGGTAGAGCCGGGGCCGGGGCCCGCCGCGCCGCCCGCCCTTGTCGGACGTCGCGCCCGTGCTCTCCACGAACCCGGGCACCGACAGGACCTTCCGGTGGAAGTTGCCGGCGTGCAGCTCCTCGCCCCACACGGCCTCGTAGACGGCGCGCAGCTCGGGGATCGTGAACTCGGGCGCGCAGAAGGCCGTCGCGAGCGGCGCGTACTCCAGCTTGGCGCGGGCCCGCTCCAGCCCGTCCGACAGGATGCGCGCGTGGTCGAACGCCAGCCGCCGGGTGGTGCCGGGGCGCTGGTCGCCCGCCTCGGTCAGGCCGAGCGCGCCGACCGCGACCCACGCGGCGTCGGCCGCGTCGCCGCCCGCCTGCGGGTCGGGCAGCTCCGGCGCGAACGCCAGGTAGGCGACGGAGATGACGCGCATGCGCGGGTCGCGTCCCGGCGCGCCGTAGGTGCCGAGCTGCTCCAGGTGGACGCGGCCGAGCTCCCCGCCCTTGGCGCTGAGCCCGGTCTCCTCGGCCAGCTCGCGGACCGCCGCCTCCGACAGGTCCTCGGCCTCGGTGCCTTGCAGCGGCCCGCCCGCCTGGACGAACCCGCCGGGCAGCGCCCACATCCCCGCGAAGGGCGCGGCGCCGCGCCGCACCAGCAGCACGTGCAGGGCGCCGTCGCGGATCGTCAGGGACACCACGTCCACGGTCACCGAGACCGGGTCGTAGTCGCGCGGATCGTAGTTCGCCAGGAACTCGCTCTCGTCGCGTCCCGGATCCGGGGTCATCCGCCTGCTCCCTGTCGTCGGACTCGTACTGAGTAAGTCTCAAGTTGAGTTCATCTCGATATGAGAAGAACATAGCCCGGCGGGCGGCCGGGTGTCCAGCCCTTTCGGAAAGGCGAGAGCGCCGCCTCCCGGGGAGGGGAGACGGCGCTCTCGGGTCGTGCGGTGCCTGGGGGTGCCGGCGGGGGCTGCTCAGCGGCGGTGGCGTCCGCCGGTGCTCGGTGGTTCCTCTTCCTCGTCGTCGTACCAGCCGCCGTTCCGCTGCCGGTCGGAGGTGTAGGGGTTGCGCGAGTGCTGGCCGCTCGGGAAGTTCCCCGAGGCGTACGGGTTCTCCGGCTGCGGCGGCGTGCTCTGCCGCGGATCGGCCGGCCGCGGCACCGACTCGTACCCGCTGGACCCGTACGGAATGGACCCGTAGGAGTCGGACGGGCTGGACGCGGACGGGCCCGACCCGTGCTGACCCGACCCGTGTCGGCCCTGCCCCGGCTGGCCCGATCCGTGCTGTCCCGACCCCGGCTGGCCCTGCCCGTACTCGCCCGAGCCGTATCCCCCCGTCCCGAACGCCCCGGACCCGTACGTGCCCGCGTCGTACGCCCCGGACCCGTACGATCCCGGGCCGTGCTCGCCGGAGGAGTACACGCCCGTCGGGTGCTGCCCGGTCGACTGGCCGAGGTTGAGGTAGCCGCCGGTCTGCTGGACGCCCTGCGGGGCCGTCCCATGCGGGGTGGGCGCGGCGTGCGGCGCGGCGGCCCCCGGCGCGGAGGCGCGCGCGCCGGGGAAGGCGGCGCCGGGCGGCGGGGCGGCCGCCATCGGCGCGGCGACCGGACGCTCGGGCAGCGGCTCCTCCAGCAGCAGCTTCATCTGGCTCTTGCGGCGCCCGTAGGCCAGGTACAGCAGCAGGCCCGCGACCATCCAGATCGTGAAGTAGCCCCACGTCTGGACCTTGATGTTCAGCATCAGCCAGCCGACCGCGACGATCGTCACGACGGCGGTGACCGGCGCCGCCGGGACCCGGAACGGGCGGTGCAGGTCGGGCTGGTCGCGGCGGAGCGCCAGCACGGCGGCGGCGACGAACAGGAACGCGAACAGCGTCCCGAGCACGACGAGCTGCTCCAGCGTGAGCACGTCGATGGTCTGCGAGGTCACCAGCGCGGCCGCGCCCGACAGCAGCGTCGCGCGCGAGGGCACCTTGTAGCGGCTCATCCCGGCGAGCGGGCGCGGCAGCAGCCCGTCCCGCGACATCGAGAACACGACCCGGGTCAGGCTGATCAGCAGCACCAGCATGACGGTGGTCAGCCCGAGCATCGCGCCGATGTCGACGATCTTGCCCATCGCGCCCGCGCCGACCGAGTCGAACGCGGCGGCGAGCAGCAGCTTGTTGGAGTTCAGCTTGGCGAACCCGTCCATGCCGACCATGCCGACCATCGCGACCGCGACCGCCGAGTACAGCACGACGGCGGTGACCAGGGTGATGAGGATGCCGCGCGGCACCTTGCGCGGCGCGTCGTCGGTCTCCTCGGACGCGGTCGCGATCAGGTCGAAGCCGATGTAGGCGAACGCGATGGCGGGCGCGGCGGCGAACACGCCCCAGACGCCGAACACGTGCGGCGTGCCGCTGCCGAACGCGCCGAGCACCGCGTCCAGCACGGTCTGGTCGCCGTTCGGCGCGGGCTTGGAGGGCGGCGTGAACGGCGTGAGGTTGCCCGGGTGGAAGAACTTCAGCCCGGTCGCGATGACCAGTCCGATGACGATGACCTTGGCCATGACCATGAACCAGAGCGTGCGCAGGCTCATGCGGCTGCCGGTCGCGAGCATGATGATGAGCAGCAGGAGGATGCCGAACGCGAACAGGTCGGGCCCCTTCTGCTGCCCGATCAGGTCGCCGAGCCAGGAGGGGACGGCCACCCCGAAGTCGTGCAGCGCCTGCGTCGCGTACAGCGACCAGACCCGCGCGAGCACCGAGGCGGCCAGCAGCAGCTCCATCACCAGCGACCAGCCGACGACCCAGGCCCACACCTCCCCGAACGCGACGTAGCTGAAGGAGTAGGCGCTGCCCGCGACCGGGATGATCGACGACAGCTCGGCGTAGGCGAGCGCGGTCAGCAGGCAGACGCCGCCCGCGATGAGGAAGGAGATGAGCACCCCGGGCCCCGCGGTCGCGGTGGCCTGCTCTCCGGCGATCTTGAATATGCCGGAACCGATCATCACGCCGAGACCGAGCACGATGAGGTCGCGCGTCCGGTAGACCACGCGGAGGCGGTGCCGGCCACCGTAGAGCCGGCCGGTGGCCTGCTCGACCGGCAGTCGCCGGAACATGTTGTTGCGCATGCGGATGTCCCAGGTCATAGGTGTCCCCCCTGGCCTGAACCCGCGCCGCTGTTCGCGAGAAGTCGGCAGGTCGAAGTCCCTAAGAATTCACCAGGTATGAGCATAATCGCAATGATTTCTGGTGGATTGATGTCGTCTTGATGTCGTCCGGCACCGCCGAAGCGCGGTGCGGTGGCGAGCTGGAATCGGCCGCTCACGCTGGGCGAACACCGAATCGGATTCGTTCCTGACGCTGATCTTTATCAACCGGTGATTCCAGAATGCAGGTGTCGCCATGCCCGGTACTCGAAGGCGGAGGTAAGTGCCCGCGGAAGCGCCGCGCGACGCGCGGAATCGCGTCCGGGGCCGGACGGTGCGGACGCTGGCGCGCTACCGGGATCGGTGGCACCGTAGGGGCGCCGCGTTCCCCAGGAGGTTCGGTGTTCCGCTACCCGTCGTCCTCGAATGCCCCCCGTCGCAACGCCCCCCGCCGCACGGCCGCCGTGGCGGCGCTCGCCGTGGCCGCGTCCCTGGCGGTCCCCGCCACCGCCGGTGCGGCCCCGGCACCCGCCCCGCGGACCCCGCCCGCCAAGCAGCCCGTCGCCACCGGCTACGGCGGCGCCGTCTCCACCGTCGACCCGGACGCCAGCGCCGCGGCGATCGAGGTGCTCCGCCAGGGCGGCAACGCGATGGACGCCGCGATCGCCGCGTCCGCGACCCTCGGCGTCACCGAGCCCTACGTCGCCGCGATCGGCGGCGGGGGGTACCTCACCTACTACGACGCGAGGACGCGGCGCGTGCACGCCTTCGACGGCCGCGAGATCGCGCCGAGGACGATGCGCCCCGACTCCTTCGTCGATCCCGCCACCGGAAAGGCGATCCCGTTCGACGAGGCCGTCACCAGCGGGCTCAGCGTCGGCGTCCCCGGCACGCTCGCCCAGTGGGACCTCGCGCTCCGCCGCTTCGGCACCCGCGACCTGCGCACGCTGCTCAAGCCCGCGATCCGGACGGCCGAGCGCGGCTTCGTCGTCGACCAGGAGTTCCACGACCAGACCGCCGAGAACGAGGCGCGGTTCCGCGACATCGTCCCGACCCGCGAGCTGTTCCTGCCGGGCGGGAAGCCCCCCGAGGTCGGCTCGGTGTTCCGCAACCCCGACCTCGCGCGCACCTACCGGGAGTTGGGCCGGCGCGGCCCGCGCTGGATGTACGGGGGCGGGCTCGGCGACGAGGTCGCGCGGACGGCCGCCAGGCCGCCGGTCGACCCCGCCGCGAAGCGCAAGGTCCGTTCCGGCCTGATGAGGCCGGGCGACCTGCGGGCCTACCGCGCGCAGCGCAGGGAGCCCACCCACGTCGCCTACCGGGGGCTGGACGTCTACGGGGAGCCGCCGTCCTCGTCCGGCGGGTCCACCGTGGGCGAGGCGCTCAACATCCTCGGCAACTTCCGGCTGGACGCGAAGGACCCCGCGACCGCGCTGCACTACTACCTGGAGGCGTCCAAGCTCGCCTACGCCGACCGGGGCCGCTACGTCGGCGACCCCTCCCAGGTGGACGTGCCGCTCGACGAGCTGCTCTCGTCCGGGTTCGCGCGCGAGCGCGCCTGCCTCATCAAGCCCGACCGGGCCGCGCCCGCGCCCGTCGCGCCCGGGACCCCCGACGGACGCTACGACGCGTGCGTCCCGCCCGGCACCCAGACCCGCGCGCTCGCCTACGAGGGCCCGCAGACCACGCACCTGGTCGTCGCCGACAAATGGGGGAACGTCGTCGCCTACAACGTCACGCTCGAACAGTTCGGCGGCAGCGGCATCACCGTCCCCGGACGCGGGTTCCTGCTCAACAACGAGCTGACCGACTTCAGCCTCCAGCCGCCCACGCCCGGCTCGCCGCCCGACCCGAACCTGCCCGGCGGGCACAAGAGGCCGCGCAGCAGCATGGCCCCGACGATCGCGCTGAAGGACGGGCGGCCGAGGCTCGCGGTCGGCACCCCCGGCGGGTCGACGATCATCACGACCGTGTTGCAGATCCTGGTCAACCGGATCGACCTCGGCATGGACCTCCCGCACGCCCTCGCCGCGCCGCGCGCGACCCAGCGCAACACCCCGCAGGTGTTCGCCGAGCCCGCGTTCATCTCCGCCTACGGCCGGGCACTCGCCGCGCGGGGGCACCGCGTCGAGGCCTTCCCCGGCCCGCCGCGCGACGTGATCGGCGCCGCGACCGCGCTGGAGTTCCTGCGTCCGGGCCTGGTCCAGGCGGTCGCCGAGCCGGTCAGGCGCGGTGGCGGTAGCGCGATGGTCCTCACCCCGGCGCGCTAGGTCGTGGCCGGTCAAGGCGTGTCCGGGCGGCGAACGGGAAGGAGTGGGGCCATGGCGCAGTCTTACGTCCAGGTGACGACCACGACCGACTCCCGTCCCGAGGCGGCCGAGCTGGCCAAGTCCGCCGTCGCCGAGCGGCTCGCGGCATGCGCCCAGCTCGTCGGCCCGATCGCCAGCACCTACTGGTGGGAGGGCGAGATCGAGTCGGCCGAGGAGTGGATGGTGGTCTTCAAGACCACCGCCGACCACTTCGACGAGCTGGCGTCCCTGATCACCGACGGGCACTCCTACGACACCCCGGAGATCATCGCGACGCCCGTCGTCGCGGGCAGCATGGACTACCTCGCCTGGGTGGCCGAGCAGACCGAACCGGACCCCGACGAGGACAACGACATCGACGAGGACGCCGACCTGGCGGACGCCTAGGCCCCCGGCCCGGCCGGCTAGCCGACCGGGGGCGGCGCGTCCTCGGTGTGGGCGCCCCGCCGGGGGAGCAGCAGCGCCGGGACGACCATCGCGGCCGTCAGCGCGAGCGCGACCCAGAAGGTGCTGCCGAACGCGTCCGCCAGCTGCGGCGCGACCTGCTCGCGGACGCGGTCGGGGATCTCGCCCATCCCGCCGCCGCGACCGCCACCGCCGCCCGCCTGCGGGATCCGGTCGTTGATCTCGCGGGACAGGAGCACCGCCAGCAGCGCCGTCCCGACCGAGCCGCCGAGCTGGACGAGGATCTGGAGCGAGCTGGACGCGCGCGCCATCGCCGACCGGCTCAGCGTGACCAGCGCGGCCGACATCGTCGGCATCATCGTGGAGCCGAGCCCGAGACCGCGCACGAACAGCGCGGACCCGAGCAGCCAGTAGGGGGTGTCGGCGTCCACCAGCGCGAACGGGACGGTCCCGGCGCACAGCAGCACGATCCCGCCCGGGACGAGCCGTCCGGCGCCGAACTTGTCGGTGATCACGCCCGCGAACGGCATCGCGGCCGCGGCGCCGAGGCCCTGCGGGACCAGCAGCAGCCCGGCGGAGAGCGCGCCCTCGCCGCGCGCCGTCTGGTAGTAGAGCGGGATCAGCAGCATCGACCCGAGCAGGGCGATGCCGATCAGGAAGATCGCGAGCGAGGCGGTGGCGAACGTCCGGTCGGCGAAGAGCCGGACGTCGATCAGGGACTTCTCCCTGCGGCTCAGGCTGTGCGGCACGAACAGCGCCAGCAGCGCCACCCCGCCGACCAGCCAGCCGATCGTCGCCGGGTCGCCGAACCCCCCGTTGCTGCTCGCCGTCGACAACCCGTAGATCACCAGGACGAAGCCGGGCGGCAGCAGGAACAGCCCGCGCAGGTCCAGCGCGGCGGAGGCGCGCGGGACCTCCCCGCCGTGCTCGTGCGGCACCTTCCACCAGGCCAGCGCCAGCGCGATCGCGCCCACCGGCAGGTTCACGAAGAAGATCCAGCGCCAGTCGACGTCCTCGACGAGCCAGCCGCCGAGCACCGGTCCGAGCACCGGCCCGAGCAGCATCGGCACGCCGACGATGCTCATGATCCGGCCGAGCCGGCGCGGCCCGGCCGCCATCGTCAGGATCGCCATCCCGGTCGGCATCAGCATGCCGCCGCCGAGCCCCTGCACCACCCGGAACGCGATCAGCGACTCGATGTTCCAGGCCGCGCCCGACAATGCCGACCCGAGGACGAACAGCACGATCGACGACATCCACACGCGTCGCCCGCCGAAGCGGTCGATCGCCCAGCCGGTGAGCGGGATGACGGTGCCGAGCGCGAGCATGTACCCGGTGATCACCCACTGGATGGTGGACAGCCCGGCGTCGAAGTCGTGGCCCAGCGTCTGGAGCGCCACGTTGACGATCGTGGTGTCCAGGATCGCCATCACCGTGCCCGCCACGATGACGAGGCCGAGGACGATCACCTGCCGGTCCAGTTTCTCGGACGGGGCGTCGGTGGCGCCCGCGCCGGGCGGCGCGAGCTTGGCGGGAGGGCTCTCGGGCATGGTGGGGGTCCCCTCGTCCACGGGAGTGCGCGGTTCGACTGAAACGTCTTGAACTTCAACGTGTTGGCAGTGCACCACGAAATATGTTGAACTTCAAGACATGGCCGACGATTCTGGCAGCTCCGAAACCTCGGTCGACGCCGACCTGGAGACGGTGATCCAGCTCATGGGCCGGATGGTGCGGACGATGAAGTCCTCGGGCCGCCACGCCGAGGCCCAGGAGCTGCTGAGGCTCTGCGAGGAGGCCGGGCTCGGCCCCCGGCACGTGCCGGTGCTGTTCACGCTCGTCCTGAACGGCCCGGTCCCCGTCGGCGTGCTCGCCCGGCACATGGCGCTCAGCCCCGCGACCGTCAGCCAGCTCGTCGGCGAGCTCCAGCGCGGCGGCTTCGTGGAGCGCAGCCCGGACCCGCGCGACCGCCGCCGCATGATCGTCACCCTGCACGAGGACCACCGCGAGCGCGTCGAGCGCTTCGCCTGGCGGCGCCTGCGCCCATTGCGGATGACGCTGGAGGCCCTCGGCCCGGTCGAACGCCGCCACTTCATGCAGGGCTGGCTAACGATGATCGAGATGATGGAGGTCGCCGCCCTGGACGACCCGGACCCGGGCACCGACAAGCCCCGTCCGGAAGCCGCCCGCACCCCCGAAGAGCCCGAGACCCCGCAGACCCCCGCCGCTCAGGCCGCAGACCCGTCCCCTTGCCAGATAATCTGCCCGGTTCCACAAGCGCCTCGGACGCGCGAGTCTTAGCCTCGCTCCCCAGCAACCTCAGCCGTCACGCGAGCGCGCTGGCTGAGCGGTGGGGGCGAAGCCGGAGGCGAGCCCCCACCGCGAAGATCGCGAAGCGATCCGCGCTCGCACAAGCACGGTCAAGGGGCGAGCCGCCAGGCGAGCCTCTTGGGCCGGGATTGCAATAAATTCAGCCTCGGCGCATGAGGCGGCCGACGGCGGCCATCAGTTCGGTCGACATGGCCTCGCCCTTGCCCTCTTCGGCGCCTTCGGCGACGCAGTGCCGGACATGCCCGTCCAGGAGGCCGAGGGCCACCTTGTCCAGCGCGGCCTGGACGGCGCTGATCTGGGTGAGCACGTCGATGCAGTAGCGGTCCTCCTCGACCATCCGGTCGATGCCGCGCACCTGGCCCTCGATCCGGCGGAGCCGGGTCTGCAACTGGTCCTTGGTCGCGGTGTACCCGCGGGTGGGGGTCTCGCTGGTCGCCATGTCCGTCCTCGCAATCGATCTCGGGGCGGCTCCCGGGGGTACCCCTCGGGGATGATCCCCCTAGGGGTATCCTATCCGCTGGGCGAGGTGTGCTCCGCGTTCGCCGTCGTGAGGGCGGGCGGGGCGGTCAGCGCGCCGGGGTGTTCCAGGACGTGACCACCGGGCGCCCGTGCTCGGCGCCGAGCGTCGAGAGGGTGCCGGTGCCCAGCGCGAACAGCCGTCCGAGCGCGGGTTCCAGGCCCAGGTGGCGGGCGGTGAGGACGCGCAGCACGTGCCCGTGCGCGACCACCGCGACGTCGCCGTCGTCCAGAAGCGGCCGTACGCGGGCCAGCACGGCGTCGGCTCGGGCGCCGACGTCCTCGGCGCTCTCCCCGGGATGCTCCGCGTCGCCCGGGATCACGCCGTCGTCCCACAGGTACCAGCCGGGGCGGTCCGCGCGGATCTCCGCCGTCGTGATGCCCTCGTAGCCGCCGTAGTCCCATTCCCACAGGTCGGGGTCCACGTCGTCCACCGCGAGACCGGCCAGTTCGGCGGTGCGCCGCGCGCGTTCGGCCGGGCTGCACACGGTGCGGACGATCCGCCGGTCCGCAAGCGGCCCGGCGAGCGCGCGTGCCTGCCGCTCGCCGTGCTCGGTCAGCGGAAGGTCGGTGCGTCCGGTGTGGCGTCCCGCGCGGCTCCACTCGGTCTCGCCGTGCCGCACGATGATCAGTTCCCCCATGGGCCCCACTGTAGGGCCCATGGGGGCGGGCGGGGTCAGGCGAGGATCGAGGCGAGCGGGGTGTGGGGGAGCCCGTGGGCCTCGGCGACGTGGTCGTAGACGAGCTCGCCCGCGTGGGTGTTGAGGCCGAGGGCCAGCGCCACGTTGCCGCGCAGGGCCTCGCGCCAGCCCTGGTCGGCGATCGCGACCGCGTAGGGCAGCGTCACGTTCGTGAGGGCGTAGGTGGAGGTGTTCGGCACCGAGCCCGGCATGTTCGCGACGCAGTAGAAGATCGAGTCGTGCACGCGGTAGGTGGGGTCGGCGTGCGTGGTGGGACGGGAGTCCTCGAAGCAGCCGCCCTGGTCGATGGCGATGTCGACGAGCACCGAGCCCGACTTCATCCCGGCGACGAGGTCGTTGGACACGAGCGTCGGCGCCTTGGCGCCGGGGATCAGCACGGCGCCGATGACGAGGTCGGCGGCGCGCACCTGCTGCTCGATCGTCAGCGAGTTCGACACCAGCGTCCGCAGCCGGCCCTGGTAGATCGCGTCGATGTGGCGGAGCCGGTCGACGTTGACGTCCAGGATCGTCACGTCGGCGCCCATGCCGACCGCGATCTGCGCCGCGTTCAGCCCGGACACGCCGCCGCCGATCACCACGACCTTCGCGGGCGCCACCCCGGGCACCCCGCCGGGCAGCACGCCGCGCCCGCCGTTGAAGGCCATCAGGTTGTAGGCGCCGACCTGCGGGGCGAGCCGTCCGGCGACCTCCGACATCGGCGCGAGCAGCGGCAGCGAGCGGTCGGGCAGCTGGACGGTCTCGTAGGCGATCGCCGTCACCCCGGACGCCAGCAGCGCGTCGGTGCACTCGCGGGACGCCGCGAGGTGCAAGTAGGTGAACAGGGTCTGGCCCGAGCGCATCCGGTGGTACTCCGCCGCGATCGGCTCCTTGACCTTCAGGATCAGGTCGCCCTCGGCCCACACCTCGTCGGGGCCGTCGAGGATCTTGGCGCCGGCGGCGGTGAAGTCCTCGTCGGGGATCGCCGAGCCGATGCCGGCACCGCGCTCGACGAACACCTCGTGGCCGTGCCGGGTGAGCTCGTGCACGCCCGCCGGGGTGATGGCCACCCGGTACTCGTGGTTCTTTATCTCTTGCGGGACGCCGATCTTCACGGCTGCTCCTCCGTCAACGCTGACCAGGACTTGCTGGCAGGGGCTACGCCTCCAGCGTGGGGGCCCGCGAGCGCGCCCCGCCATGAGCAGGGTGCAAAGGCATCGGCGAAATCGATAACACTGTGTAAAGCAACACGCGGGTCTTCCGTGACCTGGGCCGGGCCCGGGTTGGAGCGATCCCCTTATGAGGCCGACGGGGGCAGCCACTCGTCGGCGATCGCGACCGTGAGCTGTTCCAGCAGCGCCCCCGACCGCCGGACGCGGCGCTCCTCGTCGGGCTCGATGTCGGCCAGCGCGTAGACCGCCTGGATGCGGGCCCTGCGGAGCCGCTCGCCGGTGAGGGCGCGCTGCCCGGCGACCGCGACGACCGGGGCGCCCGCCCGCGCCGCCGCCCGCGCGACGCCCATCGGCGGGGTGCCGCGCAGCGAGCGGCTGTCCAGCGAGCCCTCACCGGTGACGACCAGGTGCGCGCCGCGCGCCTTCTCGGCGAAGCCGAGCAGGTCGAGCATCAGGGACGCGCCGGGCTCGATCCGCGCGCCGAGGAAGGCGAGCGCGGCGAACCCGACGCCGCCGCTCGCGCCCGCGCCCGGCAGGTCGCGGGTGGCCCGCCGGGACGCGGCCTCGGCGAGGTCGGCCCAGCGGCGCAGCCCCGCGTCCAGCAGCGCGACCTCGTCGCGGCTGGCGCCCCGGCGCGGCCCGCCGACCGCCGCCGCGCCGCCGCGGCCGAGCAGCGGCCCGGCCGCCTCGCCCGCGACGACCACCTCGACCGACGACAGGTCGGGCAGGCCGCGCAGGTCGAGCGCGTGCAGCGAGCGCAGCGCGGCGCCGCCGGGCGGCAGGTCCTTGCCGAGCGCGTCCAGCAGCCGCCCGCCGAGCCCCTGGACGAGGCCCGCGCCGCCGTCGGTGCAGGCGCCGCCGCCGAGCCCGAGCACGATCCGGCGGGCGCCGAGCCGCACCGCGTGGCCGAGGAGCTGGCCCGTTCCGACGCTGGTGGCGACGAGCGGGCGGGGCCTGCCGTCCGGGAGGCGCCGCAGCCCGGACGCCTCGGCCAGCTCCACCACCGCGCTCCGCCCGCGCAGCGCCAGCCGCGCGGTGAGGGGGCGCCCGGTGGGCCCGCACACCTCGACCTCGACCCGCCGCCACCCGGCCGCGACCGCGGCGTCGACCGTGCCGTCGCCGCCGTCGGCGACGGGCAGTTCGACCACCGGGACGTCCGGCCGGACGCGGCGCAGCCCGGCGGCGAGGTGCCCGGCGACCTCGGCGGCGCTCAGCGCCCCGCGGAACCGGCCCGGGGCCAGCAGGACGTGGCCGCGCGGGGACGGATGGGGGGGAGAGTCCGCGGACGCCACAGCCATGCCTTTCACGCCGGGAGGTAAGCCTCTACCTTCTGCTTACGCCATGACGGCACTATTTGACACCCGGAACGGGCTCCGGGACATCGAAACCGGCGGAGAGAACGGCCCTGGAAGGGATTACTTGACGTTCAGCCACTCCTCAATGGGGTGAATCGCGAAGAAGACGAGGAACAAGGCCACCACCGGCCAGAGCCACACCGACACCTCGCGCCACTTGCCGACCGCGAGCTTGATGGCCGCGTAGCCGACCATCCCGCCGCCGATCCCGATCGTGATCGAGTAGGTGAACGGCATCAGCACGATCGTCAGAAACGCCGGGATGGTGATCTCCAGATCGCTCCAGTCGACCTTGGCGACCTGGGTCATCATCAGCGCGCCGACGACGACCAGCGCGGGCGCGGCGGCCTGCGCGGGGACGACCGCGGCCAGCGGGGTCAGCAGCAGCGTCGCCGCGAACAGCGCGCCGGTGGCGAGGTTGGCGAGGCCGGTGCGGGCGCCCTCGCCGACACCGGCGGCCGACTCGACGAACACCGTGTTCGCCGAGGAGCTGGTGAGGCCGCCGAACGCGGCGGACAGCCCGTCCACCGACAGGATGCGGCCGAGCCTCGGCACCTCGCCGTGCTCGCCGACCAGCCCCGCCTCGTCGCTGATCCCGAGGATCGTGCCCATCGCGTCGAAGAACCCGGACAGGACGAGGGTGAACAGCACGACCAGCGCGGTGATGACCCCGGCGCGGCCGAACCCGCCGAACAGGTCGACCTCGCCGAACAGCCCGAAGTCGGGCGCGGCGAACAGCTTGTCGGGCATGTCGGGGGTGACCACGCCCCAGCCGCCCTTGGGGATCGAGGCGTTCGCCTCGATGACGACGGCCGCGACCGTCCCGGCGATGATGCTGAGCAGGATCGCGCCCGGCATCCGCCGCGCGTACAGGCCGATCATCAGCAGCAGCGTGCCCGCGAACACCAGCGTCGGCCAGGTCTCCAGGTGGCCGCCGGTGCCGAGCGACAGCGGCGGGCTCGCGGCGCTGGAGGTGACGAACCCCGCGTCGACGAGGCCGACCAGCGCGAGGAACGCGCCGATGCCGACCGCGATCGCGTGCTTGAGCGCCAGCGGGATCGAGTTCATGATCCGCTCGCGGACGCCGGTCAGCGCCAGTACCACGATGATCGCGCCCTCGATCACCACCAGGCCCATCGCCTGCGGCCAGGTCATCACCGGCGCCGCCTGGAACGCCACGACCGCGTTGACGCCGAGGCCCGCGGCCAGCGCGAGCGGCGCGTTGCCGACCAGCCCCATGATCACCGTAGTGATCGCCGCCGACAGCGCGGTCATGGTGGTGAGCTGCGGGATCGACAGCGCCGCCCCGGTGACGTCGCGCGCCTTGCCGAGGATGATCGGGTTGAGCAGGACGATGTAGGCCATCGCGAAGAACGTCGTGACCCCGCCGCGCAGCTCCCGGGCGACGCTCGTGCCCCGTCCGGTGAGGTCGAACCACCGGTCCAGCGGCCCGGGCGGGGACGGGTCGGCCTGGGCGTTCTTGGACAGGGACATGCTGGCGCTCCGGTTCGGCACGGGGTCTCGGGAGAACGGCGAGGTCAGGTTAGCCGCAGGTCACCCGGAACGGTGGAGCGAGGTGGCGCGCGGCGGTGAATTCGGTCGCGCGCTGCGTGAAGGGCTGCGTCCGCTATAGCCTGCCAAGGTGCGGATGCCAGAATCGTCGGACGCGGCGGCCCCCGGCGACGCGGCGCGACACGGCGGCGCGGCACGGCGGCGCGTCCGAGTGAACACGCTTCGATACCGTATCCGGCGAATAGCGGACCTCACGGGCCGTGACCTCGGCACACTAGAGGATCGAGTCGACTTCTTCCTCGCCCCGCGCGCCCCGCGGTCGGCGAGCACCTTGTAGGCGGTGGTCAAACGATGGACCGGGAGACACTGGGGCAGCGCATCCGCGCCCTGCGGATCCGGCAGGGCGTGAGCCAGGCGCAGCTCGCCTTCCCCGAGCTGTCCGACAGCTACATCTCGCTGATCGAGAGCGACAAGCGGGTGCCCGCCCCGAGCGTGGTCGAGCTGCTCGCCGCGAAGCTGAACTGCTCGGCGACCTACCTGGTCTCCGGCGTCAGCGAGGACGTGGTGGACGAGCTGCGCGTCACGCTCGACTACGCCGAGATCGCGTTGCAGAACGGCGCCGCCGCCGAGGCGCGGGCCCGGTTCGCCGAGGTGCTCGCCAACTCGGACGCGGTCGCGCTGCCGGAGATGCTGCACCAGGCGCGGTGGGGCTACGCGCTGGCGCTGGAGGCGTCCGGCGATCTTGAGGAGGCGATCACCGGACTGCTGGAGCTGACCGAGGAGGCCTCCGCCGAGGCCGACCTCGACCACTGGGCGAAGGTCCATGTCGCGCTCAGCCGCTGCCTGCGCGAGCGCGGCGACATCAGCGCGGGCGTGCAGGCCGCCGAGGGCGCGTTGCGGCACCTGATCTCCACCGGCGCCGACTCCACCGACGCCGCCGTCCACCTCGGCGCGGCGCTGCTGTCGGCGTTCATCGAGCGCGGCGACCTCGTCCGCGCCCGGCACCTGGCCGCGCAGCTCGTCGAGCGCGCCGAGCGGATCGGCACGCCCCGCGCCCGCATGGTCGCCTACTGGGAGGCCGCCTACGTCGCGGAGATCCGCGGCGAGTACGAGGACGGCGTCGCGCTCGCCGAGCGGGCGCTGATGCTCGCCGGGGAGGGCGAGGACCCGCGCAACCTCAACCGGCTCCGCGTCATCCACGCCGGGCTGCTGCTGCGCGCCCGGCCCGACCAGGCCGCCCGCGCCCGCGAGATGCTGAGCCGGGTGCGCGGCGAGATCACCGCGAGCTCGGCCGGGGAGATCGACGTCGCCTGGTGCCTGACCGAGCTGGCCCGCGCCGAGATCGTGCTCGGCCGTCCCGCCGAGTCGGTGCGGCTCGCCGAGGAGGCCATCGACCTGCTCGGGGACGCGCCGCGCCGCGCGACCGCCGGGGCGCTGACCGTGCTCGGCGAGGCGTGCGTGCGGCTCGGCCGCCGCGAGCGCGCCGCCGAGGTGCTCACCCGCGCCGCGACCTGCCTGGAGGAGATGGAATCCTCCCGGGAGGCCGCGCAGGCGTGGTTCGACCTGGCCGAGGTGCTGGCGGAGACGGGCCCGGCGGACGAGCCGCAGATGGCCGCCTACCGCCGCGCGCTGACCTGCGTGGGCGTCTAGCCCGGGACCGGTCCGCCGGAAGTGATCGCGGCTGTGATCGCATTCGTGATCACGGAGGCGATAATGCAGCGAGTCGCCTCAGGTGGGGAGTTCTCCGGGAATGTTCGGTGTCGTACGCCCGTGCAGGCACGTCCTGTGCGGGTCGCTCTTCAAGGACTGGCTGGCCCACCTGTGCGGGCTGTGCCTGACGCTGCGGGCCGAGCACGGCCACGCCGCGCGGCTCGTCACCAACTATGACGGGCTGCTGGTGTCGGTGCTCGCCGAGGCGCAGGCACCGGAGCTGTCCCCGCGCCGCAAGGCCGGACCCTGCGCGCTGCGCGGGATGAAGACGGCCGAGGTCGTGACGGCGAAGGCGCAGGGCGCGCAGCTGGCCGCCGCCGCGTCCCTGCTGCTCGCGGCGGGCAAGACGCGCGACCACGTGGCCGACGGCGACGGCCCCTACGCGCGCCGCCTCGTCGCGTCCGCCGCGGGCCGGGTGGCCGGACGCTGGGACGCGGCGGGCGCCCGCACCGGCGCCGCGGTCGGCTTCGACCCGTCCGTGCTGCGGGACGCGGTGGCGCGGCAGCCGCTGCTGGAGGCGGCGCCCGGGCTCGGGCTGCTGGAGCTGACCGAGCCCACCGAGACCGCCGTCGCGGCCGTGTTCGCGCACACCGCCGTCCTCGCCGGACGGGAGCGCAACGCCGAGCCGCTCGCCGAGGCGGGCCGGTTCTTCGGCCGCGTCGCGCACCTGGTCGACGCGGTCGAGGACGTCGCCGCCGACCGGGCGTCCGGCGCCTACAACCCGCTCCTGGCCACCGGCACCACCCCCGCGCAGGCCCGCCGGCACGCCGAGGACGCGCTGCACGGGCTGCGGCTCGCGCTGGCCGAGGTGGAGATGGAGAACCCGCGCCTCGTCCGCGCGCTGCTGGTCCGCGAGGTGCGCCGCACGGTCGACCGGGTGTTCGCCGCCTACCCGCCGGGCCCCGGGCAGGCGCCGTACGGGCAGCAGCCGCACGGTCCGCAC
Source organism: Actinomadura terrae (assembly GCF_022751215.1). Taxonomy (GTDB): domain Bacteria; phylum Actinomycetota; class Actinomycetes; order Streptosporangiales; family Streptosporangiaceae; genus Spirillospora; species Spirillospora terrae. The sequence continues at coordinate 1,411,974 of NZ_JAICDG010000001.1, forward strand.
GGGCAGTACCCACCGCCTCCGGGGTACTCGCCCGGCCAGTACCCGCCGCCGCAGCGTGGCGACGGCAGCGGCGGCGGGGACGGCTGGGGCGGAGGCGGCGGCTGGGGCGGCGGCGGAGGGTACGGCCACCGGCCCCCGGACCGGCGTCCAGGCTGGCCGGTCCCGTGCTTCACCGGCGCGGCCGTCTGCATCACGTGCGGGGTGTTCCAGCCGGAGTGGAGCGAGCACCACGCGAAGAGCTGCGGCGACCGCTGCTGGTGCACGCGCCACTGCGACGGGTGCGACTGCGACTGCTGTGACTGCTGTGACTGCGACTGCTGCGGGGACTGCGACTGCTGCGGATGCGACTGCTGACCACGGATGTTGCCCCCGGTACCACAATTGCGGACGTTCCAGGCGGCGTATCTGCTTCATATGTGCTGCCGGGTCAGGGTCTGGTAACGCCGGGGCGTCAGTAGGCTGTGGGTCCACCCCTTTCCCCACTGGAGAACCCGGCCCCAATGAAGATCCACACGCCCCGCCGTCCGCTGCGCCGGCTCGGCCTCGTCGCCACCCTCGCCCTCGCCCTCGGGGCCGTCACCGCGAGCCCCGCGCTCGCCCACACCAAGCTCGTCAGCAGCACGCCCGGCAAGGGCGCGTCGGCGGGCCCGGTCACCGAGGTCAAGCTCGTGTTCAGCGACAAGATCAGCCTCGCCAAGGTGATCGTCCGGGACAAGGCGAACAAGACGTTCCAGGCGGGCGAGGCCGAGCGGTCCGGGACGACCGTCACGCAGAAGCTGACGGGCGCGCTGCCCGCCGGGTCCTACACGGTCGCCTACCGGGTGGTCGGCGAGGACGGCCACCCGATCGAGGGCGAGGACCTGAAGTTCACCGCGACCGCGAACGGCGCGGGCGGCGGCGCGGGCACCGAGAACGGCGGCGCGACGGGCGACAAGCCCGAGGCGTCCCCGAGCGCGGGAGGGGTCGGCGCCCAGGAGCAGACGGGCCCCGCCGCCACGACCAACGAGCAGCCCCTCAAGATCGACCTGGAGCAGGCCAAGGCCGACGAGGACGACGGCAACGGCATGGTCATGTGGGGGCTGATCGGCGGCGGCGTGCTGGTCGGCGTCCTGATCGGCGTGTTCATCGTCGTCCGGGCCAGGCGCAAGCACCCGGCGGCCGACAGCGGTGAGTAGGGGCAGTGGTGAACAGGGACAGCGGTGAGTAAGGGCGCGGTGCGCGGGGACGCGACGGGCAAGGCCGCGGGCGGCGGAGGCAGTGTGCCGGCCGTCGCCCGGGCCGCCGCCGTCGCGTCGGTCGCGGCCGTCGTGGTGCTGGTCGCGGGGCTCGTCCTCGGCGGCTCGGTCACCGAGAAGGTCATCCCCGGCCTCGGGGACGCGGGCGTCGTCACCCGCTGGGGGCTGCCCGGCTCCCGGATGGTGATGGACCTCGCGGCCACGCTGACGATCGGCACGCTGCTGGCCGCCGCCGTGCTGCTCCCGCTGGAGACCGCGCGGGGCGGACGGCAGGACGCGGGCGCCCGGCAGAGCACCGGCACGCTGTCGGCGGACGCGATCGGCTACCTGCGCGCCGCGTCCTGGACCGCCGCCGCCTGGGCCGCCGCCGCGGCGGCCAACCTGGTGTTCACGGTCGCGGACGTGCTCGGCCAGCCGGTCGGCGAGGTCGTGACCGGCAGTGAGCTGAGCAGCTACGTCGGGTCGCTGCCGCAGGGCACCGCCCTGATGCTCGTGGTGCTGCTCGCGGTCGTCGTGGCGCTGCTGGCCCGCACGACCACCACCCCGGCCGCGACGTTCGGGCTGCTGGCGCTGGCGGGCGTGGCGCTGCTGCCGCCGCCGCTGACCGGGCACTCCGCGTCCGCCGCGAACCACTCGGTGGCCGTGACCGGCGTCGCGATGCACGTCGCGGCGATCGCGCCCTGGGTCGGCGGCCTGGCCGTGGTCGCCGCGCACGCGCTGCTCGGCCGCGACAGGTTGCCGGTGATGGCCGAGCGGTTCAGCCGCATGGCGCTGTGGTGCTACGTCACCGTCGGCGTCAGCGGCTTCGTGAACGTGATCTCCCGGCTGCCCGATCCGGCGGAGCTGGTCGACACCGACTACGGACGGCTCGCGCTCGGCAAGATCGTCGCGTTCGCCGTGCTCGGCTACGTCGGCTGGTGGCACCGGACCCGGACGCTGCCCGCCCTCACCGAGCGCAGGCCGTGGGCGTTCACGCGGCTGGCGGGCGCCGAGGTCGTGGTGATGGCCGCGACCGTGGGCCTCGCGGTCGCGCTGGCGCGCACCGCGCCGCCCCCGCCGTCCGGCGAGGAGACGCCGATCAAGGCGCTGGTCGGCTTCGACATGCCGCCCGAGCTCACCGCCGGACGGCTCGCGCAACTCGGCCAGTTCGACTTCACCTTCGCCGCGCTGGTCGTCGTGCTCGGCGGGGTCTACCTCGCCGGTGTCGTCCGGCTGCGGCGGCGCGGCGACTCCTGGCCGATGGGACGCACCGTCTCCTGGTTCGTCGGGCTGCTCACGATCCTGCTCGTGACCGAGACGGGCGTCGCGAAGTACTCGCAGATCCTGTTCAGCGTCCACATGGTGCAGCACATGGTGCTGAACATGCTGACGCCGATCTTCCTGGTCGTCGGCGCCCCGGTGACGCTCGCGCTGCGCGCGCTGAAGCCCGCCGCGATCCGCGGCGACCGGGGGCCGCGCGAGTGGCTGACGGCGGCGCTGCACAGCCGGTTCACCGCGATCGTCGCGCACCCGGGGGTCGCCACCGTGATCTTCGTGGCGGGGACGTTCGTCCTGTACTTCACGTCGCTGTTCGAGTCCGCGATGCGCAACCATCTCGGGCACATCGCCATGACGCTGCACTTCCTGCTGGCCGGGTCGCTGTTCTTCTGGGTGCTGCTCGGCGTCGACCCGGCGCCGAGGAAGCTGCCCTACCCGGGACGGCTGCTGCTGCTGTTCGTCACGATGCCGTTCCACGCGTTCTTCGGTATCGCGCTGATGAACCTCAGCCAGCCGCTCGCGCGCGGCTGGTACCAGGCCGTCGACCCGCCGTGGGGCGGCACCGTTCTGAACGACCAGCACAACGGCGGCGCGATCGCGTGGGGCTTCGGGGAGATCCCGACGTTCATCGTCCTGATCTTCCTGGCGTTCCAGTGGTACTTCGACGACCAGCGGCAGGCCCGGCGGCTGGACCGCAGGGCCGACCGCGCCGAGGCGGCCGGCGGCGACCCCCGCGACGACGAGCTGGCCGCCTACAACGCCCGCCTCGCCAAGCTCGCCGAGCGCGACCGCCGCGCCAAGGGCTCCGAGGACGAGTCGGCGCCCGAACCCGAGCTCGCGGAGGCGGTCGAGGGGGAGGGGCACGCCCCGGACGAGGACGGCGGCAAGGCCCCCGCCTGAGCGTCCCGCCCCTCCCTCTCGCGGGGGAGGGGCGCGGGGCTGTGATCTGCGAAAATCGGGGGCGTGACGCTCGTACTCCGCCCGCTCGCCCGCCGGACGACCTGGCGGCGGTGGTCGCACCTGGTCGTGGGCGGCGCGCTGCTCATGCCGTACTGGTTCCTCGCGCTCAGCCTCATCCCCGCGCTGCCGATGGGCAGCCTCGTCAAGAGCGTGCTGATGCTGCTGGTGTTCCCGGGCGCGGCGACGTTCGTGACCGGGCTCGTCCCGACCGTGCGGCTGCTGGAGGGCTCGCTGGCCAAGGAGCTGCTCGCCGGGCCCGCCGCGTCGCTCGTCCCCGGGTCGGCGCGGACGTGGGAGAGCCGCGCCCGCGCGGGCGCGTGGTTCACGCTGCACCTGTTCGCGGGCGTGGTGGTCAGCGGCCTGAGCCTGGCCGTGCCGCCGTTCGCGGTCATCCTGCTCCTCGCGCCGGCCGTCGGCTGGGACACGAGGTTCATCGAGGCGTGGGGCTGGCGGGACTACTGGCCCCAGTGGCCGACGCCGTTCGCGGGCCTCGCGGCGCTGGCCGTGCTGCTCGCGGTGATCGTGGGGGCGGGCGCGCTGCTGTCCCGGCTCGCGCCGCGCTTCCTCGGCCCGTCGGCCGCCGAGCAGCTCGCCGCCGTGCAGGCGCGGGCGGTCAAGCTCGCCGAGCGCAACCGGCTGGCCCGCGAGCTGCACGACTCGGTCGGGCACGCGCTCAGCGTCGTGACGCTCCAGGCGGGCGCCGCCGGACGCGTCCTCGACAGCGATCCGGCGTTCGCGCGGGAGGCGCTCGGCGCGATCGAGGAGTCGGCGCGGGCCGCGCTGGAGGACCTCGACCACGTCCTCGGGCTGCTGCGCGAGGACGCGTCGCGCACGGCGCCGCAGCCGACGCTCGCCGACCTCGGACGGCTGCTGGAGCAGACGCGGATCGCCGGGGTGAAGCTCGACTCGGAGGTGGGCGCGGAGGTCGGGCAGGTGCCCGCCGCCGTGTCCCGGGAAGCGTACCGGATCGTCCAGGAGGGGTTGACGAACGCGTTGCGGCACGCCGGGAAGGTCCCGGTGCGGCTCCGCCTCGGCGTGGCGGGGGACCGGCTGGAGATGGAGATGAGCAACCCGCTGGGCGCGCCGGGCGGCGCGGGCTCCCGCCACGGCGGCGGGCGCGGCCTGAACGGTATCCGCGAGCGCGTGACCGTGCTGCGGGGCGAGATGACCGCCGGCCCGGACGAGGGCGGGTGGCGGATCCACGTGTCGCTGCCGCTAAGGTCCGGATCATGACGATCAAGGTGCTGCTGGTCGACGACGAACGGCTGATCCGGGCGGGCCTCGCGGCGATCATCAACGCCGAGGACGACCTGACCGTGGTCGGCGAGGCCGCCGACGGCGCCGAGGTGCCGGGGGCGGTGTCGCGGCTGCGTCCCGACGTCATTCTGATGGACGTGCGGATGCCGCGGCTGGACGGCATCCAGGCCACCCGGCGCATCCTCGACACCGTCCCCGAGCCGCCCCGGATCATCGTCGTCACCACGTTCGAGAACGACGAGTACGTCTACGACGCGCTGAAGGCGGGCGCGAACGGCTTCCTGCTCAAGCGGACGCGCCCGGAGGAGATCCTCCAGGCCGTCCGGATGGTCGCGCACGGCGACACCCTGCTCTTCCCGGCCGCGATCCGCGCGCTGGCCGCCTCGCACGGCCCCGCCGGGGACGCGGCGGGCGCCGCGCCCTGGCACGGGCGGCTCACCGAGCGGGAGGCGGACGTGCTGCGGCTGGTGGCCAAGGGCCACTCCAACGCCGAGATCGCCCAGGAGCTGTTCGTCAGCCCGCAGACGGTGAAGACGCACGTCGGCAACGTCCTCGGCAAGCTCCAAGCCCGCGACCGCACGCAGGCCGTCATCCTCGCCTACGAGACGGGCTTCATCACCCCCGGCTGACCGTCGCCCCCGGGGACCCCTGGCGGAGGGTCGCGGCGAAGGCGGTCACGTGCTCCCAGGCGGCGTCGTCGCCGAACGGGCTGATCAGCAGGTCGGTCGCGCCCGCGTCGGCGAACCGGCGCAGCTCCCGCCCGACGGCCCGCTCGTCGCCCGCGACGACCGTCTCGTGGACGCCCGACAGGCCCTGCCGGTCGAGGACGGCGCGGTAGCCGGGGAAGTCCGAGGCGAAGCCGTACCGGTCGGCGATGGCGGCGCGCACGCCGTCCGGGTCGCTCGTGAGGGCGACGACGACGCCCGCGAGGACGCGCGGCGCCGGACGTCCCGCCGCCTCGGCCGCCGCCGCGACCGACGGGACGATGTGGTCGGCGATCGCGTCCGCGCCCGTCCAGGCGGTGGTGACGCCGTCGGCCAGCTCCCCGGCGACCTTCAGCATCAGCGGGCCCAGCGCGGAGACGATCACCTGTGGGGGTTCGGCGCCCGGCGCGTCCACTTGGGCGGCGACCTTCAGCGACTCGCCCTCGTGGCGGACGTCCTCGCCGCGCAGCAGCGGCCGCAGCACCGTGAGGTACTCGCGGAGGTGCCGCGCGGGGCGCCCGTAGGGGAGGCCGTGCACGTCCTCGATGACCGTCCGGTGGCTCGGCCCGACGCCGAGCGTGAACCGGCCGCCGCTCATCGCCTGCGCGGTCAGCGCCTGGCTAGCGAGCGCGAGCGGGTGCCGGGGATAGGTCGGGACGACGGCGGTGCCGACCTCGATCCCGGGCGCCTCGCGTCCGGCGAGCGCGGCGGTCATCAGCGCGTCCCAGCCGTTGACGTGGCCGTAGAACAGGCTGTCGAGACCGGCGTCGGCGGCGGCGCGCGCCCGTCCGACGAGCGTCTCCAGCGGCGCGCCTCCGGAGGGGGCGAACAGTCCGATGCGCATGGCGTCCTCCAACATGAATCGGAGCTTCAGGTTCCGCCAGGATAAACTGAATTCCGGATTCCGTGTTCGCGGCCCCCGGCAGGGGGCGAGGGGAGGGGACGGTGCGAGCCGACGCGCGGCGCAACCGCGAGCTGATCATCGACGCCGCGCTCGACCGGTTCGCCGGGTGCGGGCCCACCGCGTCCATGGAGGAGATCGCGCGGGCCGCCGGCCTCGGCGTGGGCACGCTCTACCGGCACTTCCCCGACCGGCGCGCGCTGGTCGAGGAGATCGCCGTGCGGTCGCTGCACTGCCTGCGCACCGGGTTGCGGGACCTGTCCGAGCAGGACGTCCCGCGTCACGAAGTGATCACCCGCTACGTCGGCTACTGCGCGGGCCAGCCGCTCGCGCTCATCAAGGCGCTCGCCGAGGAGAACGAGGCGCCGGAGGAGAGGCTGGCGTTGCAGGACGAGGTCAACGGCCTCCTCGAAGCGCTCGCCCGCCAGGCGCAGGACGAGGGGACGATCCGCCGCGACATCACCCCCCGCGAGGTCGTCGAGCTGCTCAGCATCGTGGTCTGCCGACCCGGGGCGCGTGCCGACGACGCCCTCACGAGGGTGACGCTGGACGGCCTGCGCCCCTGAGCGTCCTGCGCCGGGTCGCGCCGCGCCGGGCAGGGCACGATCCTCAAGAGACTCTTACTCGTCGTTTACGAGGGTGTGGGTAGAAAAGAGACAGCAGTGAGCACGCTATCGATCGGGGGATCATGGACGCTGCCACCCTTGCCGACCTGCGCAAACCGAGGGCCTACCCGGCCGTCTCGGTGCTGATGCCGACCCACCGCGCCGCCCCGGACAACCGCCAGGACCCGATCCGGCTCCGCAACCTCCTCGCCGAGGTGCGCCGCCGCCTGGACGCCGACGTCCGCGTCACGCCCGACGTCGCCGACCACGTCCTGCGCGGCCTGGAACGGGCGGCGGACGACCTCGACCCGCGCCACCCCGCCGACGGGCTGGTGCTGTTCGCCGCGCCCGGCGGCGAGCACCACGCGTTCACGGTCCGCCAACCGGTGGACGAGCGGGTCATCGTCGACTCCGGCTTCGCCACCCGCGACCTCGTCGCCGACCACACCCGCACGCTCCGCTACTGGCTGCTGTCGCTGTCGGACCAGGCGTCCCGGCTCTGGGACGGCGACGGCGGCGAGGGCGGCGAGCTGACCGAGCACACCCGCGACGGGTTCCCCGTCGGGCTCGACCGGCTGGACGAGGAGGGCTCGGGCCGCCAGTCCCCGCGCGGCGCGCAGAACGGTGACGAGCGCCACCGCCGGATGATGCGCGACGTCGTGGCCGGCCTCGACCGCGTCCTCGCCCGGGACCGCCGTCCGCTGGTCGTCGCCGGCGTCACCCGGCACCAGGCCTTCTTCGACGAGGTCGCGGGCCCGCACGTCCGGGTGGCCGGACGCGTCGACGGCAGCCACGAGGGCGCCTCGCCGAGCGCGCTGGCCGCGGCGGCCCGTCCGGCGCTGGCCGCCTACGAGGACCGCCGCGAGGTCGCCGTGCTCACGGAGCTGGAGGGCGCCCGCAGCGCCCAGCGCTACGCCGGCGGGCTGTGCGAGGTCGCGCGGCTGGTCGAGGAGGGGCGCGGCGAGCACCTGGTCGTGGAGCGCGGCTACTACGCGCCCGCCGTCCAGACCGAGGACCAGCTCGTCCCGGTCGAGGGCATGCCGGGCGTGCTGCGGGGCGCGGACGTGGTGGACGACGCCGTCGACAACGTCATCGAGACGGCGCTGGAGTACGGCGGCGAGGTGACGTTCGTCTCCGACGGCTTCCTGGTCGACCACGACCGCATCGCGCTCGTCACCCGCTACTGACCCGCGCGAGGCCCATTGCCGACCGGGCACGCCGGGTCGTACCAGAGCGCGTACCCGTACGACCAGGCGCGTCCCGCGCGGACGCGCCAGGTCGGCGGGTGCGCGGGCCAGGACGCCTCGGGGGCCGTCCCCTTCGGCAGCGCCAGCACGACCGTGCACACGCCGGGCGCGGGCGGCCGGTCGCGCTGGTCGGAGCGGCGTTCGGCGCGCGTCCAGGTCGCCGGGTACTGGAACTTGTCGGTGAGGGCCCAGTAGAGCGACCGGTCCAGGACGACGCCGCCCGCCTGCGGGACGCCGGCAAGCAGCGACGCGGGACGCGCGCGCTCCTGCCCCGGCCCCATCGCGAACGTCATCGCGGCGAAGTTGATCCCGACCAGGCCGGCCGCCAGCAGGAGCGTGGCGATCCGGGGGACGCGCGGCCGGGTCAGCAGCAGCACGCAGCACAGCAGCCCCGCCGCCGTGAGCGTGACCTCCGGCAGGTGGAGCGCGGTGCGGTCGCCGGTCAGGAACATGGGCTCGGGGAAGTCGAACGCGATGAAGCCGAAGGTCTCCAGCCGGTCGCCCGCGTAGGCGGTGACCCACGCGGCCGAGCCGGAGAGCAGCAGCGCCCCCGCCGCCGTGAGCTGGGCGGCGCGCCGCGTCCCGGACCGCAGCAGCGCCACCGCCCCGGCCAGCGCGTACACGAGCACGATGCACGACAGGTAGCGCCCGTAGGCGTAGTTGCCGACGCGGTGCTCGTCGGGCAGCGCGGCGGAGGAGGAGTAGGCGACCCCGCAGGTGGCGACGAGCAGCACGACGGCCATGATCCGGTCGGCGGCCGCGACCCGGCGGCGCGCCGCGGTCGCGATGACGGCGGCGAGCCCGACCCCCGCGAGCCCCCAGGTCGCGACGATCATGTACCAGACCTGCCCGGCCGATCCCGACAGCGCCCATTGCTGCCCGGCCGCCGACGCGAGCCGGGACGTCATGATCCCCAGGTGGTCCTTGGAGCCGTCCGGATACATCTCGGCCTTGACGCGCGCGTTCAGCGCCGCTCCCGCCGCGTACCCGGCGGCGGCGACCGCGACCCCGGCGGCCGCGCCGCGCCACCGGCGGGTGATCGCCGCCGTGCGCTCCCGTCCCACGGCGGCGGCCACGCGCCGGAGGCGCACGAGGGCGATCGCGAGGACGAGCAGGGCCAGCACCGCGCCGTGCACGGCCAGCAGCATCGTCCCGCGCATGTGGACCGAGGCCAGGTAGGACGCGGCGGCGCTCGCGAGGACGGCCGAGCCGATCCGCCCGTCCCGGACGAAGCGGTCGAGCGCCAGCAGCCACGCGAGGACCAGCGTCGGCAGGATCGCGTCGGTCAGCGCGAACGCGCCGAAGAACGTGGTCTCGGGGAGCAGCGCCGCCGCCCACGCCAGCGGCAGCGCCGGGCGGCGCGCCAGCCCGAGCCGCCGCAGCGTCAGGTACCCGAGCGGGAACAGCGCCGCGCCGACCAGCGCGTTCGTCGCCATCGCGAGCGTGTAGACCGTCATCAGGTCGTTGCTCAGCCAGTTCGCCGGGACGAGCAGCAGCGGGTATCCGCCCTGGTAGAAGGTATGGCCGGAGTAGTCGGCGCCGTGCCCGCCGGCCAGCCACCGCGCGATGAGGAGGTAGCCGGTCTCGTCGGGGTTGGCGACCGGCCCGGTCCGCGCGCGGGCGAACCACAGCCGCACGCACACCTGGGCGAAGACCCCCGCGACCAGCAGCCACGGTAGGGCAGCCGGCCTGCGCGGCGCCGGCCGCGGGGGCGAGTGGGGGACGACCCGCCGGGGCGGGACCTTGGCGAGCGTCATGTGCACCACGGTCCCGGCCGGCTGTCATGATCTTGTCCTGGAAATGTCCGGATCTTGTGACATGGCCGGGGGAGGAGGGCAGGTGTCCAATAATGTCCGGATGGCGAACATTCTCTTCGTCGAGGACGATCCCTCCGCCCGCATCGCGCTGGAGCTTGCGCTCTCCCGGCTCGGGCACAGCGTGACGTCCCGCGCCACCGGTGAGGACGGGCTGGACGCGCTGCGGGCCCGCCCGCCCGAGATCGCGATCCTGGACGTGATGCTGCCCGGCGTCGACGGGATCGAGGTGTGCCGCCGCATCCGCCGCGACGACCTGGGCGGCGGCGGGGGGCTCCCGGTCATTCTGCTGACCGCGCGCGGCGACGACCTCGACGTGGTGCTCGGGCTGGAGGCGGGCGCCGACGACTACGTGGTCAAGCCCGTCGAGCCGCGGGTGCTGGACGCGCGCATCCGCGCCGTGCTGCGCCGGGCGGACCAGACCTCGCTCGACCGCTCCAGCCACGGCGACCTCGTCATCGACCGGGCGTCGCTGAAGGTGACCAAGGCGGGTGCCGACATCCGGCTCACCCCGACCGAGCTGCGGCTGCTGCTGGAGCTGTCCCGGCGGCCCGGCCAGGCGCTGACCCGCCAGCACCTGCTGGCGGCGGTGTGGGAGCACGAGTACCCGGGCGACTCGCGGCTGGTCGACGCCTGCGTCCAGCGCGTCCGCGCCAAGATCGAGGACGAGCCGGCCGAGCCGCGGCTGATCGAGACCGTCCGCGGCTTCGGCTACCGGTTCGCGGCCTCGTGATCGCGGGCCTGCGGCGCCGGGCGCGGCGGCGCGGCGAGTCGGTCCGCACCCGCTGGTTCACCGGCCTGCGGGTGCGGCTCGCGGCGGCGTTCACCGCGGTCGCGCTCCTCGCCTCGATGTTCGCCTCCGGCGTCGCCTACGTGCTGCTGCGCCGCGCGACGCTCCAGCGCGCCCAGGACGCGGTGCTCACCGACGTCCGGCAGACGCTCACCCGGCAGGTGCCGCCCGAGCTGCCGCCCGACGTCGCCGGGTTCCTCGGCGCCCAGCTCGTGGACGCCCTCTCCGCGCCGCCCGGGCGCAAGGCGGTGGCCGTGCCCGCGAACGCGGACGGCCGCCCCGTCGTCCCGGCCTCGGGCCTCCTGGACGTGCCGGTCAGCGCGGAGTTCGCGCAGCGCACCCAGAACCAGCTCGTGTTCCAGCGCGTCGTCCGGAACGGCACGCCCTACCTGCTGGTCGGCGCGCACGTCACCGGCTACCGGACGGGCGAGGGGTGGGTCGCGCGGACGACGCCCCCGACCGTCTACGTCACCGCCAGCCTGCGCCAGGAGGAGAAGGACCTCGCGGTGCTGACCCGCGTCCTGATGATCGAGAACGCGCTGGCGCTGGTGCTCGCGCTCGCCCTCGCGGTGCTGGCGACCCGCGGCGTGCTGCAACCGGTGCGGCGGCTCGGCGCGGCGGCCCGCGCGCTCGGCGAGGGCGAGCTGGAGACCCGGGTGGCGGTGCGGGGCCGCGACGAGCTGGCCGACCTCGCCCGCACGTTCAACCGCACCGCCGAGGCACTGGAGCGGACGGTGACGGAGCTGCGCGCGATGGAGCGCGCGTCCCGCCGGTTCGTCGCCGACGTCTCGCACGAGCTGCGCACCCCGTTGACCTCGATGGTCGCGGCGACCGACGTGCTCGCGGCCGACGCCGAGGGCGAGGACAGCGCGGCCGGGCTCGTCGCCCGCGAGACCCGCCGCCTCGGCACGCTCGTCGAGCACCTGATCGAGATCAGCAGGTTCGACGCGGGCGCCGCCGCGCTCGTCCTGGACGAGGTGAACGTGGCGGACGCCGTCGCCGCGACCCTGCACGCGCGCGGCTGGACCGGCGAGGTCGCGGTGACCGGCCCCGCCGACCTGGTCGCCCGCCTGGACCCCCGCCGGTTCGACGTCATCGTCGCCAACCTCGTCGGCAACGCCCTGCGGCACGGTCGCCCGCCGGTGACGCTGCGCTTCGGCCGCGCCGAGCGGGCGGGCCTGCCGGGGCTGTCGCTGGTCGTCGAGGACCACGGCCCCGGCCTGCCCGGCGACCTCGTCGCCGTGGTCTTCGACCGGTTCGTCAAGGCCGAGGCCGCCCGGACGCGCAGCGAGGGCAGCGGGCTCGGGCTGTCGATCGCGAAGGAGAACGCCATGCTGCACGGCGGCGTGCTGGAGGCCGCGAACAGGACGGTTCCGACGGTGGACCAGCTCATCCCGCAGGGGGCGGTGTTCACGCTGTGGATTCCGGACCGGGAGGACGGGTGAGACGCCGCAATGCCGCCGTGCTCGCCGCCGCCCTCGCCGCCGCGCCGCTCGCGGGCGTGCTCGTCTCGGGTTGCGGGGTGCGGCCGACCGGCATCCTCAGCGCGGGCGACCCCCCGGTCGCGGCCGGCAGCCAGGCGCCCGCGATCACCGTCTACCTGGTGCAGGGCGGGCGGCTGAAGGCGGTCGTCCGCCCCGGGCTGCCCGGGCACCCCTACCTGTCCATCGGCCAGCTCTCGGTGGAGCCCACCGCCACGGAGTCGCGCGCGGGGCTGCACACCGAGGTCACCCACGCCCTCACCGCCCGGGTGGTGGGCGACCCCTCGACGCTGATCATCGACCAGGTGCCCTCGGACGAGCGGGAGCGCTGGCGCTGGTCGTACGCGGCGCTCGGCCAGATCGCCTGCACCGCGCAGGCCATCGCCGGCATCGACCGCGTCCGGCTCTGGAACGGACCCAACCCCGACGCGCAGGGGTGGGGGACCTACAGCTGCGAGGAGTTCAGCGAACTGCTGAACTGAACGCGCCCCCGGAGCGGGTCGTCAGCCCTTCGTCAGCCATTCGGTGGTGACGTCGCCGAGCACCGACCGCACCGCGAGGATCGCGATCCCGAGCGTGAGCGCGGGCGTGACCACCCACCGCTCCACCTTGCCGTCGGTGCGCGGGACGAGCGGGATGTCGACCCGCCATCGCAGCGGCCAGAACACCGGGCAGCCGCGCGGGGTCAGGCAGTCCCCGGCGACGTGGGCGAGGCAGCCCAGTGTGACCGCGAAGCCGACGAAGCTCATGTCGAGGTCGTGCATGAGCCAGACGGCGATCGCGGCGAGCGCGCAGTCGGCCAGCGCGGACTGCGGCTCCTTGCCCTCGAAGTCGAGCCCGACGCCCCGCAGCCCCAGCCCGACGATCATGAACAGGCAGGCCCACCACGCGTAGACGTAGTGCGTGGCGAGCGCGTCCATCGCCCAGCCGATGCCGACCGCGAACAGGATCGAGTGGGTCGCCTGCCGGTGCCCGCCGGAGAGCTTCCCGATCCACTTGCACATTCCGTGGGTGATGGGGCCGAACGTGTTCGCGATGCGCCCGTTGTGGTGGTCGATGTCGGGCAGGATCGCCGCGCCCGCGCACACCACAGCGCCCGCCGCGACCTGCTCCGCCGACAGGGTGACCGCGTAGTCGCCGATCAGCCGCTCCTGCGCGATCAGGGGTACCGCGCCCAGCCACGCGAGCGCGCCGCTCAGCGCGTGCGTCTTCCCCATCATGCCCCGAACCCCCGCCTTCCCACCCGTTCCGCCCGTACGGCCGGACTCTAGCCCGCTACTGATCGTTTTCAGCGGCGGCGCGCCGGAACCGGCCACCACGTCCGTTTGATGCCGAGCGGTGTCCGGGGGTTCCCCGTGGGGTCGGCTAAGGGGGCGTCAGCGAAGGGGCGTCAGCGGACGGGGTGGGGAGCGGCGGGGGCCGGGGACGCGTCGGCGTGGAGGGCGCGCTCCCGGGCGGCGATGACGGCCTCGACGTTCTCCTGCGCCCACTCGGTGATCGCCTCGATCGGCCGCCGCAGCGAGTGGCCGAGCGGGGTGAGGGCGTACTCCACGCGCGGCGGGACCTCGGCGAAGACCTGCCGGGTGAGCAGGCCGTCGCGCTCCATCGCGCGCAGCGTCTGGGTGAGGACCTTGGGCGTGACGCCGCCGATCGTGTCGCGCAGCCGGGAGAAGCGGCGCGGACCGTCCGACAGCGTGAGGACGACGAGCACCGACCACTTGTCGCCGATGCGGTCGAGGATCAGCCGGGTAGGGCAGTTCGGGTCAAAGGGGTCACCTCTCATGGTTTCCGAAGGGTACCAACGGAACTTCGAGGTAAGCGCGGAACTTTGAAGTAAGCGGTATCCGATGGATACCTTCGGCCGGGTACGACGTTCGAGGGAGGTCTGGATGAGGATTCTGCTGATCGGCGCGACCGGGATGGTCGGCTCGCGGATCGCCGCCGAGGCGCGCGCCCGGGGCCACGAGGTCACCGGCGTCACCCGGAGCGGGGCGGAGGGCACCGCGAAGGCCGAGGCGAGCGACTCCGCCGCCGTGGCCGCGCTCGCGAAGGGCCACGACGCCGTCGTGCTCGCGGTCGCGCCGCCCCGCGACGGGTCGGAGGTGGAGGGGCCGCTGCTCGCGGCGGGACGCGGCGTCATCGCCGGGCTCCGCGCGGCGGGCGTGCGCCGCCTGGTCGTCGTGGGCGGCGCGGGCAGCCTGGAGGCGGCGCCCGGCGTCCGGCTCGTGGACACCCCCGGGTTCCCCGACGCCTACAAGGCCGAGGCGCTCGCGCAGGGCGTGCTGCTCGACGTGGTCAGGGCCGAGGCCGGCGGCCTGGACTGGACCTACATCTCGCCCGCCGCGCTGATCCAGCCGGGCGAGCGCACCGGCACGTTCCGCCTCGGCGGCGACCAGCTGCTCTCCGACGCCGACGGCAACAGCGCCATCAGCGCCGAGGACTACGCGATCGCGCTGGTGGACGAGCTGGAGAAGAACGAGGCCGTCGGGCGCCGCATCACCGTCGCCTACTGAGTCCCGAGGCTCAGGGCGCATCGCATGGCGACCCCGGCCGTCACGCGGGCGCGTTAGCTGAGCGGTGGGGCCGAAGCCGGAGGCGAGGCCCCACCGGGAAGATCGCGAAGCGATCCGCGCCCGCCAAGGCGCGGTCACGTCCCGAGCCGCCAGGCGAGGGACGTGGGCCGGGACTTCATGAATACAGCCGCCAGTCGTCCGACTCCTCGCCCGGCCGGTAGGGGGAGTCCAGGCGCTTGGCGACGATCCCCGGGAGGCCCTGTTCGCGGGCGGCGTCCCGGACGGCGTCGCCCTCGGCCGGATACCAGGGCGCGGTCCGCCAGAGCGGGCCCGCCAGCTCCAGCCCGTCGAGCGTCTCCCGGCGCTCCGCATAGGGGACGTCCAGCAGCGGACGGCCGTCCAGGTGCGGCACGTCGAAGACCATGTAGGTCTCGCGGCCCTCCAGTACGGCCAGCTCCCCGTCCAGCAGCGCGGGACGGGCGCCGAGCGCGGCGCCGAGCCGGGAGCCGAGGCGGCCGGGGCCGTCCACCGCGCGGCCCCGGCCGTCGGTGAACCGCGTCCGGCCGCCCTCGACGTAGGCGAGCAGCCGCCGGCCGCCCCAGGCGAACTCGAACCCCCACGCCTCCGGGTCGCGGGGGAGCCGGGCCCGCCGCGCCGGACGCATCGGGCGCAGCCGCTCGGGCAGCGGCTCGGCGTCCGGGTCGGCGGGCGGGTCCATCCGGTGGATCATCCAGTTCTTCCCCCGCGTCCGGAACAGCACGTACCGGCCGGACACGCGCGAGCCGTGGATGACCACCTTCACCTCGCGCTCGGACCACTTCTCGGTCTCGTAGGTCCCGCGGTCCCAGATGGCGACCTCGCCGCCGCCGTACTCGCCCTGCGGGATGTCGCCCTCGAACGTGGCGTACTCCAGCGGATGGTCCTCGGTGTGGACGGCGAGGTGGTTGGTCTTGGGCGACCACGGCAGGCCCTTCGGGACCGCCCACGACACCAGCACCCCGTCGCGCTCGAACCGCAGGTCCCAGTGCAGGCTGCGGGCGTGGTGCTCCTGCACGACGAACGTGTCGTCGTCGCCGTGCGGCAGCACCCGCTCGTCGGGGACGGGTTCGGGCGTCCGGGCCGGGTCGCGTTTGCCCCGGTACTCGGCGAGCTGGTCGTCCTTCTGCTTCTTTCTCGGCTTCTGCGGCTTCTTCGGGGTCACGTCCCGCTACGTACCCGTCCCCGCGCGGGGAATCAGCGGATGAAGACGGCGTAGTCGGCGACGTCGGCGGTCAGGTCGGGCGGCAGCCCCGCCACCGCGGACAGCTCCTCGGCGGAGAGGAACCCGCCCGTCTCGCCGCGCACCCGCACGATCCGCTCCGCCAGCTCCGTGGTGATGCCGGGCAGCAGCGTCAGCGCCCGCACGGGCGCGTGGTTGACGTCGACGAGCCCGCCGTCCTGGTACTGGTGCGGCAGGTCGGGGCGGCCGATGCGCAGCTCCTTCGCGAGCCCCGGGTCGGACGCGGCCAGCCGGCGGGCCTTCTCACGCAGCAGCCGCTGGCGGCGGACCCGCTCCACAACCGCCTCGTTGCCCATGCCCGCCAGCCCGTCCGGGTCGAACACGCGGCGGCGGATCAGGAACGCGTGCCCGCAGCCCACGACCGCGAGCAGGAACATCAGCAGCCCGACCGCGCGCTGCGCGCCGTCCTGCTCCTTCATCTCCGGCACCAGGAACAGCATCAGCCCGAACAGGACGATGTAGACGGCGGACGCGACCATCAGGTGCGCGGTCCGCCGCCACAGGGCCGCCGCCGCGAACGTGAACGCCGTCGCGTAGCCGAGCGTCAGGAACGGCAGCGCCGCCCACGTCACGCTCACCGCGGCGCGCCCGGGCGGCATGTCGTCGGTCGGGACCCTCGGCTCGTACGGCGCTGGGGCGTTCATCAGGCGGTGCCTCCCGGACCGGAGGTGCGGTGGTTCGGACTCTAGATCATCAGGCCGTCACGGCAGGGTGAGGATCTCGTGTCCGTCCTCGGTCACCAGGATCGTGTGCTCGAACTGCGCGGTGCGCCTGCGGTCCTTGGTGACGACCGTCCAGCCGTCGGCCCAGATGTCGTACTCGTAGGTGCCGAGGGTCAGCATCGGCTCGATCGTGAACGTCATGCCCGGCTCGATGATCGTCGTCGCGCCCGGGTCGTCGTAGTGCGGGACGGCGAGCCCCGAGTGGAACGTCGTGCCGATCCCGTGCCCGGTGAAGTCGCGGACGACCCCGTACCCGAACCGCTTGGCGTAGGACTCGATGACCCGCCCGATCACGTTCAGCGCCCGGCCCGGACGGACCGCGCGGATGCCCCGCATGGTCGCCTCCCGGGTGCGCTCGACCAGCAGCCGCGACTCCTCGTCGACGTCGCCGCACAGGAACGTCGCGTCGGTGTCGCCGTGCACGCCGTCCACGAACGCGGTGATGTCGATGTTGATGATGTCGCCGTCGCGCAGCACCGTGTCGTCGGGGATGCCGTGGCAGATCACCTCGTTCAGCGACGTGCACAGCGACTTCGGGAAGCCCCGATACCCGAGCGTGGACGGGTAGGCGCCGTGGTCGAGCATGAACTCGTGCCCGATGACGTCCAGCTCGTCGGTGGTGATGCCGGGCCGGACGTGCTTGCCCACCTCTTCGAGCGCCTGCGCGGCGACCTTGCCCGCCACCCGCATCCGCTCGATGATCTCCGGTGTCTTCACGTCGGGCTCGCCGGTCTTCGGCTTCTTCTTCCCGACGTACTCCGGGCGCGGGATGTGCGCGGGAACCTTCCGCATCGGCGAGACGGTGCCGGGCCGGAGTAGTTGGGTCGTCATAGTCATGGAGTGTAGTCAGCGCGTCCGGGGCACAATCACGTGCCGACGCCAGATCGAAAGGAGCGCCGATGGCCGGTGACGATGGTGACTGGTGGTTCTGCCTCAAGCACATGAAGCCCGAGCACGGACCCGGCTGCCCGAACAAGGACCGGATGGGCCCCTACGCCTCGCAGGACGCGGCGTCGCACGCGCTGGAGCGGGCCCGCGAGCGCAACGAGGAGTGGCGCGCGCAGAACGAGGACTGAAACCTCGGGGGACCGGTACGGGCGGGGTGGTGGGTGCGGGTGGATCGGTGCGTGCGGGTCAGTCGACGACGGGTCCGCTGACGGCGTCGAGGAGCCGGGCGAGGCGTCCGCGCAGGCCGCGCGGGTGCGGGGCGCCGCGTCCCGCGTGCCCGGCCTCCTCGCCCGCGGCGGCGCTGACCAGGTGCTGCGCGCCGTCGAAGGACAGCAGCGCCTCCGCGGGCGGGACGGTCAGCGCCTCGTGCGCGAGGCCGCGCAGCTCGCGGTCGCCGCCCTCCAGCGCGAGCACCCGCGCGCCGACGCGGCGGGCGTCGTCGACCCGCTCCAGCAGCGGGACGGGGGCGTCCTCCTCGGCGACGACGAGCAGCGTCTCGCCGCGCTCGGCCGCCTCCAGCCGCTCCAGCCCGATCCGCAGGTGCGCGGGCGCGTCGCGCGGCGGCGACCAGCGCACCAGCGTGGGCGCGAGCCCGGGCGCGTCGCCGAACCGGCTCTCGTCGTCCAGGTGCGCCGCCATGTGCCAGGGGTCGTCGCCGGGGGTGCCGACCAGCAGCAGCCCGCCCGGCGTCCGGGACGTGACCCGCAGCGCCCGCCCGAACTCCCGCGTCCGCTCCAGCCAGCCCGTGCTCGACAGCACCTCGCGCAACATCGTGACCTGCTCGGCGTCCACGGGACCATGGTGCCGCACCGGGCGCCTGCCCACAGGCCGTTTCCGCAAGGCCCGCGCCTGCGGCGGGCCCGCGCCCGCCGGCCCGGAGGCCGCCTGGCAGACTCGGCGGCATGACTGAGCAGCAGAGCGGCCCCCACGACCTTCCGGACGCGAGCGGCCTGACGATCGGCATCCTCGGAGGCACCGGCGACCAGGGCAAGGGGCTCGCGCGCCGGTTCGCGCTCGCCGGCCACCGGGTGGTCATCGGGTCGCGCAAGGCCGACCGCGCCCGGCAGGCCGCCGCCGACCTCGGCGCCGACCTGCCGGTCTCGGGGGCGGAGAACCCCGTCGCCGCCGGGGAGGCCGACGTCGTGATCGTCGCGGTGCCCTGGGACGGCCACCGCGCCACGCTGGAGTCGCTGCGCGCCGAGCTGGCCGGGAAGATCGTCGTGGACTGCGTGAACCCGCTCGGCTTCGAGAAGGGCAAGGGCGCGTTCGCGCTGCGGGTCGAGGAGGGCAGCGCCGCGCAGCAGGCCGCGGCCGTGCTGCCCGACAGCCGCGTCGTCGCCGCGTTCCACCACGTGTCGGCCAAGCTGCTGCTCGACCCCGAGGTAGGGGAGATGGCGCTGGACGTCCTCGTCCTCGGCGACGACCGGGAGGCGACCGACCTCGTCCAGGCGCTCGCGGGACGCATCCCCGGCATGCGCGGCGTCTACGGCGGTCGCCTGCACAACGCCCACCAGGTCGAGGCGTTCACCGCGAACCTCATCTCCATCAACCGCCGCTACAAGGCGCACGCGGGGCTTCGCGTCACCGACGTGTGACCGGACGACGGGTGACCGGCACGGTACCGTGACCGCGCGCCACGTGGCGAAGAGCACAGCAGAAGGGGAGACTGGCGGGAGCGGCGGCCGCCGGGCGCGCGTCCAAGATGCTGGTGCCCGGAGCGAGCACGAGCCGGCGACGCCGCCGCGGCGGCTCCGGCGCCGTCTATGATCGGTGTTCGACAGGGCAGGTGGAGATGAGGCAGAACCGGTCGGCCGACCCGTGGAGCGCCTTTCTCGCCCCTCCGGGGCGGGCGGCGGGGGTGTCGCCGCCCGGCGCGGCGCCCGCCGGAGAGCGCAGGCCGGTGGGAGAGCCCGGCCACATCCGCGGCTCCGCCGCCGAGCCCGTCCAGGAGGACGCGTGCCGCCGCGTGCTGGGCCAGCTCAGGGCGGCGAACGCGCCGCTGTCGCTGGAGCAGATCCACCACGCCACCCGGCTCGGGCTGCTGGAGGTCGCGGACGCCGTCGACACGCTGCGCGAGCGCGGGCTCGTCGCGGTCGAACGCGAGATCGACGAGGTCGTCAGGCTGACCGAGGGATGATCGGGTACGTCGTCGCGGTGTCGCTGAGCTGCCTGGTCGGCGTCGCCGAACTGGTCAGCCGGTACCGCGACCGCCCCACCACGCTCGTCCGGGTGCCGAGCACCTGGGCGTACGTGCTGATCAACGGGGGAGCGGGCGCCGGGTCCCTGCTCCTCCTGCACACCTTCGACTGGCGGTTCGGCGTCCAGTCGCCGCACGTCGTCGCCGCGACGCAGGTGCTGGTCGCGAGCCTCGGCTCGATGATGGTGTTCCGCAGCGCGGTCTTCACGGTCCGGGTCGGCGACGAGGACGTCGCGGTCGGCCCGAGCACGCTGCTGACCTCGCTGCTGGCCGCCGCCGACCGGGGCGTCGACCGGATGCAGGCCAAGACCCGCGCGCAGGAGGCGGGCGAGATCATGCGGGGGGTGTCGTTCCGCAAGTCGAAGCTCGCGCTCCCGACGTACTGCCTCGGCCTGCTCCAGAACGTGTCCGCCGAGGACCAGGCCGACCTGCGCACCGCCGTGGACGCCCTCGCGGGCAGTGAGATGACCGATGGGCAGATGGCCCTCAACCTCGGGCTGCTGCTGATGAACGTCGCGGGGCCGGACGTCCTGCGCGCGGCGGTGGACACGCTCCGCGCCGAGATCACCGCCGACGAGCGCGACGAGGCGGGCCGCGTCCCGCCCCCGCGCGACGGCCAGACCCACGAGGGCGGGCAGGCCCACGAGGGCGGCCGGCCGTCGGAGCTGACCCGGGCCAACCCCGACCGCTGACCGCCCCCCGCTGGCGAACCGACCGCTACTGGTACGAGTGCTCCGGCGCGGGGTAGACGCCGCTCACGACCTCGTCGGCGTAGGCGCGGGCGGCGTCGCCGAGGAGCGTCCCCACCTCGGCGAAGCGCTTGACGAACTTCGCGGTGTGGGCGGTGAGGCCCGCCATGTCCTGCCAGACGAGGACCTGCGCGTCGGTCTGGCTGCCGCCGCCGATGCCGATCGTCGGGACCGACAGCGACGCGGTGACGCGGGCGGCGAGGTCCTCGGGGACGCATTCGAGCACGACCGCGAACGCCCCGGCCGCCTCCAGGTCCTTGGCGTCGGCCATCAGCTCCTCGCCGGACTGGCCGCGCCCCTGGACGCGGTACCCGCCGAAGGCGTTCACCGACTGCGGGGTGAGGCCGAGGTGGCCCATGACCGGGATTCCGGCCGAGACCATCGACTCGACCTGCGGCAGGATGCGGCGGCCGCCCTCCAGCTTGACGGCGTGCACGCCGGTCTCCTTGAGGAACCGGGTGGCGGCGGTCAGCGCGTCCGCGACGCCGGTCTGGTAGGAGCCGAACGGGAGGTCCGCGACGACCAGCGCCCGCTTGGAGCCGCGCACGACGGCGGCGGCGAGCGGGATCAGGTCGTCCACGGTGACGGGGATCGTCGAGTCGTGGCCGTAGACGACCATGGCGGCGGAGTCGCCGACGAGCAGCACGGGGATGCCCGCCTCGTCGAAGATCCGCGCGGTGAGGGCGTCGTAGGCGGTGAGCATGGGCCACTTCTCGTGCCGCTGCTTGGCGGCCGCGATGTCCCGTACGGTGACCCGGCGTCCACTCGTACCGCCGTACAGTGCGGTCGGGTTCGCGGGGGTTGCGGGCATGGCTGAAGACATGGTGTACCTCCGGTCTCGAGGCGCCACGGTGGCGTACCCGGACGGGTCCGATCGTGCCACCTTCGAAACGATTCGGAAACCCCGCGACATTCCCGCGTCCTCCGGGAATCAATTGCGAAACGATACGGTTCCGTATCGGTGTGGGCGTGCTCGCGCCCATGACCGGACACAGACGTATCGATGAGGACTGCTTTGGACTCGGAGACCATCCAACGGCGCCGCTGGGCCATCCTCGGCGTGCTGACCGTGAGCCTGCTGGTGGTGGTGCTCGACAACACCATTCTGAACGTGGCGCTCAAGACCATCGCCGACCCTGACAAGGGCCTCGGGGCCACCCAGAGCCAGCTCGAGTGGTCGATCAACTCCTACACCCTGGTCTTCGCCGGGCTGCTGTTCACCTTCGGGGTGCTCGGCGACCGGCTCGGCCGCAAGAAGGTGCTGATCGGCGGCATGGCGGTGTTCGCCATCGCCTCGCTGGCCTCAGCCTACGCCCAGTCGCCCGACCAGCTGATCTACGCCCGCGCCCTGATGGGCCTCGGCGGCGCCGCGGTGATGCCGCAGACGCTGTCGATCATCACCAACGTGTTCGAGCCGCACGAGCGGCCCCGCGCGATCGGCATCTGGGCCGGCGCGGTCGGGATGGGCGTGGCGATCGGCCCGCTCACCGGCGGCCTGCTGCTCGCCCACTTCTGGTGGGGCTCGGTCTTCCTGATCAACGTCCCCGTCATCATCGCCGGCGTCGTGCTGATGGCGGTGCTCGTGCCCGAGTCGCGCAACCCGAGCCCCGGACGGCTCGACCCGCTGGGCGTCGTGCTCTCGGTGATCGGCCTCGTCGTCCTGTCGTACGGGATCATCCAGGGCGGCGAGAAGGGCGCCTGGCTGGAGCCCGCCGTGCTCGGCCCGATCCTCGCCGGGGCGGCCGTGCTCGCGCTGTTCGTCTGGCACGAGGCCCGCACGCCCTCGCCCGCCTTCGACGTGGCGCTGTTCAAGGACCCGCGGATGTCGGCGGCCGTCGCGTCCATCGCCCTGTGCTTCTTCGCCGCCGCGGGCGTGTTCTTCTTCGCCAACTTCTACATGCAGTCGGTGCGCGGGCTGTCGCCGCTGGAGTCCGGCGCGATGGTGCTGCCGTTCGCCGTGGCGCAGCTGCTGTTCTCCACCCGCAGCGCCGCGATGGTGCGCCGGTTCGGCGCGAAGGCGGTCTGCACGTCCGGGCTGCTGCTGGTCGCGGGCGCGCTGGTCGGCTACCACTTCGTCGGCACCGGGACGCCGCTGTGGATCCTCGCCGCCGTGTTCTTCTTCCAGGGCGCCGGGATGGCCAACGTGATGCCGCCCGCGACCGAGTCGGTCATGTCGGCGCTGCCGCGCGAGAAGGCGGGCGCCGGGTCGGCCATCAACAACGTCGCCCGGCAGGTCGCGGTCGCGATGGGCGTGGCCGTGCTCGGCTCCGTCGTCGCGTCGGTCTACCGGAGCGATCTCGGCGACGACCTCGCCGCGCTGCCGGCGGGCGCGCGGGACGCGGCCGGGGAGTCCATCGCGGGCGCCCACGGCGTCGGCGGGCAGGCGCTCGTCGACCACGCCGACGCCGCGTTCGTCCACGCCATGCACACCGCGTCGGCCGTCGCCGCCGTCATCGCGTTCCTCGGCGCGCTGGTCGTCCTCAAGTGGATGCCCGGACGCCAGGCCGCGCCGTCCGCCGAGACGAGCCGGCAGACGTCCGAGCAGGAGACGGCCGGAGTGTGAGAGCGTGAGCACCGATGACTGAGACCACGACCGAGCGGCGGGCGGGACGGCCGCGCAGCGAACGCGCCGAACGGGCCATCGTCGAGGCGACGCTCGACCTGCTCGCCGCCGAGTCGGGGGTCGCGGGCGTGACGATCGAGGCGGTCGCCTCCCGCGCCGGCGTCGGCAAGGCCACGATCTACCGGCGCTGGCCCAACAAGGAGGCGCTGATCGTGGACGCGCTCGCGTCCGTGAAGGCGCCGCTGCCCGAGCCGTCGGGCGGGTCCGTCCGCGAGGACCTGCTGGAGCTCGCGCTCGCGATGGGCGCCGAACGCAAGCGGAAGTACGCCAAGTGCTTCTGGAACGTGGTCGGCAGCGCGGAGAAGCACCCCGAGCTGTACGCCCGCTACCGGCAGGACGTCATCGAACCGCGCCGCGACGTCATCCGCTCGGTGCTCGCCCGGGGCGTGCGGCGCGGCGAGCTGCGCGCCGACCTCGACCTGGAGGTGGGGGTCACGATGCTGGTGGGGTCGCTGTCGACGCGGGTGCCGGGGGAGGCGCTGCCCGAGGGGTACGCCGAGACCGTCGTCGACACCTTGGTCCGCGGGATCGGCGCCCCGCGGAGTTGAAACCTGAATCAGTTTTCCAACGGTAACCGTGATCTTCTCCCCCTGATCCCAAGTCATGCCCCATACTGTCGCTGGGTAGTGCTAAGACGAACGGCTTTCTGGAGCGCGTCAGGTGAGATCCGTCATGGCGCCGCGAGGCGATGCCCCCGCCGCCGATTCCGCGTCCCGGACCCTGGTCCTCGGTATCGACGGGGCCAGGCGGGTCGTGCAGTGCGGGCCGAACGTGGGGGCCGTCATCGGCCGCACCACCGGGGACCTGATCGGCCGTCCCGCCGCCGACCTGGTCGGCGACGAGGGCAAGGCCGAACTGGAGACCCTGCTGGAGGCGATCGCCGCGGGCCAGGACCGCACCGCCGTCCTGCCGGTGCTGCGCGGCGACGGCACCGTCACCGACGCGGTCGTCACCGCGCAGCCGATGGTCGGCGACGAGTCGGGCGCCGCCGCCGGGCTGCTGTTCGTCCGGGTGGCGCTGCCGCCCAGCGAGCGCTACCAGGACCCGGCCCTCATGCGCCGCGCGCTGATGGACGACCAGGTCACCCGGTTCGGCGCCTCGCTCGACCTCGACCAGTCCGCGCGCGGCCTCGTCGACGCCGTCGTCCCGCACTACTGCACCGCCGCGTCCGTCCTGGTGCTGGAGAGCCTCGTCGCCGCCGACGAGGTGCACAGCGAGTCCGGCTCGGCGGTGCTGCGCCGCATCGCGGTCACCTCCGACGACGGCAACCCGGCATGGACGTCGGCGTTCCCCGTCGGCGAGGTGCTGGTGTTCCCCGAGGGCACCCCCTACCGCGAGGTGATGGACACCGCCCGCCCCGTCCACCTGCCGCACATCGACGAGGACGCCGCGGGCTCCATCGGCACCAAGTGGCGCCGCGGCCCCGCGGGCGACCTGCTCAAGGGCGTGTCGATGGTGCTGCTGCCGATGATCGCGCGCGACACCCTGCTCGGCTTCATCGCCTGCACCCGCGTCCCGGGCTTCCGCAAGTTCGACGCCTACGACGTCGAGATCGGCATGGAGTTCGCCGCCCGCGCCGCGATCGTCATCGACAACGCGCGGCTGTTCAGCCGCGAGCGCGCCACGGCGCTGGCGCTCCAGCGGAGCCTGCTGCCGAACCGGCTGTCGGCGCCGTCCTCGGTCGAGGTCCGGCACCGCTACCTGCCCGGCAGCAAGCTCGTCGAGGTCGGCGGCGACTGGTACGAGTCGATCGCGCTGCCCGGCGCTCGCGTCGCGCTGATCGTCGGCGACGTAGCCGGGCACGGCGTCCGAGCCGCCGTCACGATGGGACGGCTCCGCACCGCGTTGCACACGCTCGCGAACCTGGAGCTCCCGCCCGCCGACGCCCTGCACGTCATGCACGAGCTGATGATCGAGCTGGGCGAGCAGGAACCCCACTTCGCCACCTGCGTGTACGCCGTCTACGACGCCACCAGCGGAACGATCGAGATCGCCTCCGCCGGACACCTGCCGCCGCTGCTCGCCGGCCCGGCCGGCGACAACGAGTACCTCCAGGTCCCGCCCGCCCCGCCGCTCGGCGTCGCGGGCGGCCAGGCCATCGAGAGCCGCGAGTTCCCCGTCGAGGACGGCAGCCTCTTCGTCATCTACACCGACGGCCTCGTCGAGAACCGCGGCCGCGACATCGACGACGGCCTCGCCCGGCTGCGCGGCATCTTCGGCCCGGGCTCGGTGGAGCGTCCCATGGAGGACCTCGCCAAGGCCACCCTCGACGGCGTCTACGCCGACCAGCACCGCGACGACATCGCCGTCCTGATCGCCCGGCTCCGCCGCCTCCCCGAGGACCGCTGCGCGTCCTGGTCCCTGCCCGCCGACCCGGCCGCCGTCCGCCGCGCGCGGGGGCACGTCCGCACCCGCCTGGAGGAGTGGGGCCTGGAGGACCTCGACTACACCACCCAGCTCCTGGCGTCCGAGCTCATCACCAACGCCATGCGCTACGCGCACGGCCCCATCGAACTTCGCCTGCTCCTGGAACGCACCCTCGTCTGCGAGGTTCTGGACCGTTCTGCCGCCCTCCCCCGCCTCCGCCGCGCCGAGGACGACGACGAGAACGGCCGCGGCCTCCTCGTCGTCAGCCAGTTGGCGCACCGCTGGGGCACCCGCCGCACCGCGTCCGGCAAGGTCGTCTGGTGCGAGCAGATCGTCCCCGGCGTGGACCCCGACCCCGCCGACCAGGTCTCCTCCTGGCCCGGCGAAAGCCACCACCGCGAATAACCTCGACGGGAAGGACGAGGCGAGGCGCCGGGCGCGGACGTGCGGACATCACCCAGGCCACATGACCTGGGCGAACCTCTCCCCGCCCGCCGTGTCACGCCCGTCGAGGTCGAACCACAGGGCGCCTCCGACCGGCGTTAGGCCGTCACCTGGGGGTGCCCTGTGACAGAACGCCTATTTGACCCGGATTGGACGGGACTTAAGTCCGTTGTGGAAATCATCCGGAAAGTGCGCGTCGTAGGGCCGCCGCGGCGATCGCTATCGCGGTGACGCGGGTGGTGTAGGCGAGGCGGGTGGGGTCCATTCGGGTGCCCGTCGCCAGGTGGCGGTCGTGGTTCAGGTAGATCGCGTCCGCGCCCACGTCGTGGAGGATCTCGCGGGCCTTCGCCACGTCGATCGTGCGGCCCTGCGGGTGGTGGACGGTGAACACCACCAGCGTCCGGGGGACGACCCCGGCCAGCGGGCCCGCCGACAGGTAGTCCAGTGCCCGGCCCGCGCTCGCCGCGCCCTCGGGGGTGGCCGGGGTGACCATGACCTGCGCGTGCGCGCCGGCCAGGACGGCGTGGTGCAGCGGCGTGTGGACGCCGACGCCGCAGTCGGCCACCGTCACGCCGAAGAAGCGGCTGAGGGGCAGGCCGGCCGCCTGGTAGACGGCGGCGTCCAGCCCGGCGCCGGCGACCGCGCCCTGGGAGCCGGGCAGGGCCCAGAAGTGCTCGCCGAGGCGCGTCAGGTAGGGCTCGACCTCGGCGAACGCTGCGGCGCGGAGGTTCGCGCGGGCCAGGTCGGCGAGCGGGCGTCCGGCGGGGACGCCGAGCCGGAGGGGGAGCGAGCCGAGTTCCGGGTCGAGGTCCAGCGCGAGGACGCGGTCCTGCCGGTAGCGGGCGAAGACCGCGGAGATCAGCGCGGAGACCGTGCTCTTGCCGGAGCCGCCGCGGATGCCGGTGACGGCGATCCGCCGCCCGGTCGTGACCGGGTGCTGGACCCACCGGCCGTGTTCCTCAAGCGCCTGGACGTCCGGGGACGTGCGGAACGGCCGCACCGCGCCCCGCCCGATCCTGCGCAGCAGCGGGTCACCGTGCACGTCGTGCTTGAGCAGGTCGTCCGCCGACAGCTCGGCGTCACGTTGGTCGGCCACGCGCGGCCTCTCAGCCGGCGGAGGGTTCGCGCCAGCGGTTGGTGATGGGCAGCCGCCGGTCGCGGCCGAAGTTCTTGGGGGTGATCTTCGGGCCCGGCGGGTACTGGCGGCGCTTGTACTCGGCGAGGTCGACGAGCCGGATCACGCGCTCGACCAGGGCGGGATCGTGGCCCGCGGCGACGAGCGCGTCGCGGCCGAGGTCGCGTTCGACGTAGTCGACGATGAGCGGGTCGAGGACGGCGTAGTCGGGCAGCGAGTCGCGGTCGCGCTGGTCGGGCCGCAGCTCCGCGGACGGCTCCTTGACGATGATCGCCTCGGGGATCGGCTCCTCCCCGAACGGGTGCAGGAACGGCAGGCCGCCGCCGTCCGGGACGGTGTCGCGCCAGCGGGCGAGGGCCCACACCATCGTCTTGGTGAGGTCCTTGATGGGGCCGAAGCCGCCCGCGGAGTCGCCGTAGAGGGTGGAGTAGCCGGTGGCCAGCTCGCTCTTGTTGCCGCCGGTCAGCACGAGGTGGCCGTGCTCGTTCGACAGCCCCATCCAGACGTTCGCGCGGATGCGGGCCTGGAGGTTCTCGGCGGCGAGACCGTGCAGGTCGAGTTCGGCCTCGAACGCCTCGACCATGGCGCCGATCGGGACGATCCGCGAGTTGATCCCCTGCCGTTTGACGAGCTCCTCCGCGTCGGTGACCGAGCCCTCGGAGGAGTAGCGGCTCGGCAACAGGACGGCGTGCACGCCCTCCGGGCCGATCGCGTCCGCGGCGATGGTCGCGACGAGCGCGGAGTCGATGCCGCCGGACAGGCCGAGCAGCACCGAGCGGAACCCGTTCTTGCGGACGTAGTCGCGGGTGCCGATGACGAGCGCCGCGTACACCTCGGCGAGGTCGTCCAGGGGCTCGGCGACGGTCTGCGGCTCGACGGGGTAGGCGGGCAGCGGCGCGTCGGAGAGCGTGCGCCGGTCGATCGTGATCGTGGTGCCGTCGCCCGCGTCGACGGGGGTGCGCCCCGGCCGGACGGACGGGTCGGCCGCGGGCAGCGCGAGGTCGGCGACCAGCAGGTGCTCGGCGAACTGCGGGCCGCGGGCGAGGAGCGTTCCGTCGGCGCCGACGACGACGGAGTCGCCGTCGAAGACCAGCTCGTCCTGCCCGCCGACCATGTTGACGTAGGCGAGCGCGCAGCCCGCCTCGCGCGCGCGTTCGGCGCACAGGTCGAGGCGGACGTCGTCCTTGTCACGCTCGTAGGGGGAGGCGTTGATGGCGAGCAGCAGCCCGGCGCCCGCCGTGGCGGTGACGCCGACGGGGCCGCCGTCCTGCCAGAGGTCCTCGCAGATGACGGTGGCGACGTCCACGCCGTGCAGCCGGACGACGGGCAGCCGGTCGCCGCGCACGAAGAGCCGGTACTCGTCGAACACGCCGTAGTTCGGCAGGTGGTGCTTGGCGGACCGGACGAGCACCTCGCCGCCGTGCAGCCACGCGGCGGCGTTGAGCGGCGACCCGGCGGGCCGTCCGGGCCGGTCGGGCCGGTCGGGCGTGCGGGCGAGCCCGACCACCTGGCGGTCGAGGTAGCCGGTGACGACCGGGAGGTCGCCGAGGCCCGCCGCGTCGAGGCGGCGGGCGACATCGGCCAGCGCCCGCTGGGACGCCTCGACGAAGGACTTGCGCAGGGCGAGGTCCTCCACCGGGTAGCCGGTCAGCATCATTTCGGGGAAGGCGACCAGGTGCGCGCCGGCGTCGGCGGCGCGCCGGGCCCACTCCACGATCAGGTCGGCGTTGCCGCCGAGGTCGCCGACGGTCGGGTTCACCTGCGCGAGCGCGATCCTGAGCTGTGCCACGACCACAGCCTAATTCGTCCGACCCGGTTTCGTCACTCTGACGAAAAGAGGAGGGCCTGGCGGCGCCGGATCGCGGGGGCGAGCGCGAGCTGCGCCACGGCCGCCGTGAGGCCGAGCGCCAGGCAGGTCAGCCACAGCGCGGGGCCGCCCCCGGCGTCCAGGAGCTGGGTGCCGCCGAGCGGCGCCAGCAGGAACCCGGCCGACCACGCCATCCCGTACAGGCCGCTGTAGCGCCCCCGCAGGTGGGGCGGGGCGAGGTCGGCGACGACGGCCTGGAGCACCGACGCCGCGATGATCTCCCCGAGCGTCCACACCAGGATCGAGGCGATGTACTCGGCGAGCGTCGAGGCGAACGCCATCGCGCCGAAGCCGACGCCGACCAGGCAGAACCCCGCGACCATCACGAGGCTGTGGTCGCGCCGCGCCAGCCACGCGCTGACCAGCGGCTGCACGATGATGATCAGGATGCCGTTGGCGGCGAACGCCACGCCGTAGTCGCGCGGGCCGAGGCCCTCCTCCTTCATCGCGAGCGGCATCGTCGTCAGGCTCTGCATCAGCACGAACGTGTAGACCAGCGCGATCAGTACGTAGCCGACCATGACCCGGTCGCGCAGCACCCGTCCGAACCCGCCGGGCGGCGTGTCGGCGGCCGCGGGCCGGCGTGTCTCCGGGACGGCCCGCCAGACCAGGAGCCCGAACGCCGCGCAGGTCAGCGCGTCGATCCAGAACAGCCACAGGAAGCCCTGCTGCGCGAGCGTCCCGCCGAGCACCATCGCGAACGCCCAGCCGAGGTTGACCGCCCAGAACAGCAGCCCGAACGCGCGCGGACGGTCGGCCGGGGAGATGAGGTCGGCCACCATCGCCTGCGACGCGGGCCGGTACATGTCCAGCAGCAGGCCGAACACCAGCGCGGCCGCGACGATCAGGGGGAGGCTCTGCGCGTAGCCGAGCGCGAGCATGGCGACGCCGGTGCCGACGGTCGCGAACGTCAGCGTGGCCCGGCGGCCGAGCCGGTCGGCGAGCGCGCCGCCCGCGAGCTGCCCGGCGAACGAGCCCGCGCCGATCACGGCCATGACCGCGCCGGCCTCGGCGAGCGACAGCCCCCGCACCGTCGTCAGGTAGAGCCCCATGAACGGCTCGACCATCGTCCCGAGGCGGTTGAGCAGCGACCCCGCCCACAGGAACCAGAACGTGCGCGGGAGCCCGCCGACGCGCGGGCGCAGGAACGCGGCGAGCCGCCCGGACGGTGGGGGCGGGGGCGTGCCGACAGGAGCGTCTTCCAGGGTGGCCACTCACCGATGGTGCGGTCCACGCCCCGGCGGCGACAGTCATTTAGCCTGGGCTAAATGATCGAGCTGGTGTTCGCCCCGGACGACGTCGCGCGCGTCCGGTTCGCGTTCTCCCCGCTGTGGGAGATGGTGCGCAGCCTGAGGGTCCTCGGCGACCCGTCGGGGCACGCGCTGCACCTGCCGTGGGTGCACGCCGTCCGTCCCCGCCTGCACGGCCTCGACCTGGGTCTGCTGCACGTGCTCGTCAAGCCCTGGGGCTACATCCCCGACTTCCTCACCCCGCCGCCGATGACACCGCTGCCCGACCTGCGGGCCGAGCTGGACCTCGTCCGCGCGACGCCTCCGGAGGTGGTCGCCGACGAGCTGCGCTGGACGGAGCGCGGCGGCAGCGCCGGGCCGGAGCGGCTGGCGCTCGCCGACGACCCGGAGCGCACCCTGGCGGACATCGCCGACTCCCTCGAACGCTACTGGGCCGCCGCCGTGGAGCCGTTCTGGCCGCGCGTCCGCGACCTGCTGGAGGGCGACGTCCTGCGCCGCACCCGCGCCCTGGCCGCGCGGGGCGCCGAGGGCGTGTTCGCCGACCTCCACGAGGCGGTCGCCTGGCGTGCCGGGCGGCTGTTCATCGACCGGCGCTGGCACCACCACGGCGAGCTGGCCGGGAGCGGGCTGCTGCTCGTCCCGAGCGTGTTCGTGTGGCCGAGCGTGTCGGTGATGCTGCCGCCCTACCAGGCGATGCTCAGCTACCCGCCGACCGGCGTCGCGACGCTGTGGGAGTCGGGCGGGCGCGGCGCGGGGTCCCGCGTGCCGGACGCGCTCGCCGCGCTGGTCGGCCGCCGCCGCGCCGAGCTGCTCACCGCGCTCGCCACCCCCGCGTCCACGACGGAGCTGGCCGCGCGGATGGACGTCACGGCGGGCGCGGTCAGCCAGCACCTCGGCGTGCTGCGCGCCTGCGGCCTGGTGTCGGGGCATCGGATCGGGCGCAGCGTCCTGTACGTCCGCACCCCCGAGGGCGACGCGCTGACCGCCCGGAGCCGTCAGCGCAGCGAGGCCAGGGCGTCCAGGCGCAGCGACGTCACCGAGCCCCCGGACTCGTAGCGGCCCGACTCGGCGAGCCAGTCCAGGTGCGCGCGGGGCGTGTCCAGCAGCACCTTGACGACCTGCGCGGCGGCGGCGCGCTGCGCGGCGGTCAGGTGCAGCCGGTCGAGCATGTCGGGCAGCCCGCGCGCCGCCTTCCACGCGTCGTCGACCCGCTCGGCGACGCGCTCGACGACCAGGTCGCCCGCGCTCGCCGCGTCCAGGCCGTGCGCGGCGGCGAGCACGGCCGGATAGTTGTGGACGTCGCCGCGCGCCGACTCCAGGTCGTGCGAGGCGAGGTCGTTCGTCCACGCGACGACGTCGGCGACGCTGTGCGAGAGCGTCTTCCAGCCGGGCGTGCGCAGCAGCCGCGGCGCCAGCTCCACGCCGAGCACCGGTTCGATCAGGTCGTACAGGAACGGCGGGCACGCCCGCCGCCGCAGCGCCGTGTACGCGGCGGGCGTCGGGACGTGCCCGATGCGGCGGTTGACGGCCTCCTCGGCGCAGCCGTCCCGGTGCGCCTCCAGTTGCAGCATGAACCGGCGGCGCCAGTCGCGGCTCATGGAGCGGGACGTGGCGTCCCACAGCTCCACCAGCGCGGCCTCCAGCGGACGGGCGCCGGGCCGGGCGTGGCCGCGCCGCATCGCGCGCAGCAGATCGTCATAGAGGGCGTGGACGGCGCTGCCGCTGTCGGCGAGCGGCGGGTGGTCGAGCGTGTCGTCCAGCGCGAGGGCCCAGGTCAGCCAGCGGGCGAACAGGTCCACGGCGGCGAGGTCGGCGGCCGGGAAGACGCGCGCCGCGAGCCGCTCGCACCGGGCCCGGCCGAGCGGCGAGGTGTCGGGGTCGCCGAGCACCAGGCCCCGGCCGCGCGCCCAGGACTCGACCTGCGCGCACAGCTGCCACGACTCCGGGTGCATGGCCGACGGGGCGGCCAGCGGGGCCACCCGGTCGGACGTCGAGAGAAGAAGTGAGATGTCCACGACCCGGCCCACGCTAATGACCGGCACCGGTCACCAGCATGATCGCCACGTCAATTTTTGGGGAAACGGGATTGAGGGGACGGTCACGGACGAGACCGCCGATCGCGCGGCGGGCCGTGGCGTTCCCCGGTGACCGCGCGACCGGCGACAACAGGCCGACACAGGAGGACATGTGTCCAGACGGACCGCACGTTGGGTGCTGGGAACCGGGGCGGCCGCCCTGGCGCTGACCGCGACGTCCTGCGGGGGCGGTGACAAGGGCGCCACCGTCCAGGGGGTCAAGCTGGTCAAGAAGGGCACGCTCACCTCCTGCACCCACCTGCCGTATCCGCCGTTCCAGGTGGAGCGGGGAGGGAAGGTCGTGGGCCTCGACGTCGACCTGGTCGACCTCGTCGCCAAGCGGCTGGGCGTGACGCAGAAGATCGTCGACACGCAGTTCGAGACCATGCAGACCGGCGCCGCGCTGAACGCCGGGAAGTGCGACATCGTCATGGGCGGCATGACGATCAAGCCCGACCGGGTCAGGTTCATGGACGTCTCCAAGCCCTACTTCGACGCCACGCAGTCGCTGATGGCGAAGAAGGGCAGCGGCGTCACCTCCCTGGACGGCGTCAAGGCCAAGGACCTCAAGCTCGGCGCGCAGGCCGGGACGACCGGCGAGGACTACGTCAAGGACAAGGGCTTCGACCCGGTCTCCTTCGACAACTCCGGCGCGGAGCTGGACGGGCTGCGCACCGGCCAGGTCAAGGTCATCGTCCAGGACGATCCGGTCGTCAGGGGCTGGCTCAAGGACCCGGCGAACGCGGGCTTCGAGATCGTCGCCAACCTCAACACCGGCGAGCAGTACGGGTTCTGGATCCGCAAGGGCCACAATCCCAAGCTCGTCGAGCTGACGAACCAGGTGCTCGCGCAGGCGCGGGCCGACGGTACCTACAAGCGGATCTACGAGAAGTGGATCGGCGCGATGCCCCCGGCGGGAGACCGCCCGTGACGGTCGAACCGGTGGACGCGCCCCCGTCCGGCGGCCTGTTCGCGGGCATGTCGCGGCGCCGCCGCCGGCGGCTGTCCTTGGGCGCGCAGTACACGCTGTTCGTCGCCGTCGTCGCGGTGGTCGCGCTGCTGGCCGACTGGCCGACGCTGCGGCTGAACTTCGCGAACTGGGGCGTCGCCAAGCAGCTGTTCCCCGACATCATCACGGTCGGGCTGCGCAACACGGCCGTCTACACGGCGGTCGGGTTCGGCCTCGGCCTCGCGGGCGGGCTCGTCGTCGCGCTGATGCGGCTGTCGAGCGCGCCGCCCTACCGCTGGCTCGCCACCGCCTACATCGAGGTCTTCCGCGGCCTGCCGCTGCTGCTGATCTTCATCTTCGTGGCGGTCGGCGTGCCGCTGGCCTTCCCCGGCGCGACGATCCCCGGCGGCGCGGTCGGGCAGGCGGGCCTCGCGCTCGGCCTGGCCGCCACCGCCTACATCGCCGAGACGATCCGCGCGGGCATCCAGGCCGTGCCGAGGGGGCAGTTGGAGGCGGCGCGGTCGCTCGGCATGTCGCAGGGGCGGGCGATGCGGACGATCATCCTCCCGCAGGCGTTCCGGATCGTGATCCCCCCGCTGACCAACCAGGTCGTGCTGCTGTGCAAGGACTCCTCGCTCGTGCTGTTCCTCGGCATCACCCTGGAGCAGCGCGAGCTCACCAAGTTCGGCCGCGACCTCGCCGGGCAGGAGGGCAACACGACCCCGATCATCGTGGCCGGGATCTGCTACCTGATCATCACCATTCCGCTGAGCCTGCTGGCCCGACGGCTGGAGGCGCGCCAACGCAGGGGGCAGCGATGACCCGTCCCGCCACAGGCCCCGACACGGACGCGGGCGCCATCGAGATCCGCGGGCTGCGCAAGTCGTTCGGGGCCAACGAAGTGCTGCGCGGCATCGACTTCCGCGTGGACGCGGGCGAGGTGGTGTGCGTGATCGGGCCGTCCGGCTCGGGCAAGTCGACGCTGCTGCGCTGCGTGAACCTGCTGGAGGAGCCGTCCGCGGGAACGATCCGGGTCGCGGGCGCGGAGGTCACCGACCCGGACGTCGACATCGACGCCGTCCGCCGCCGGATCGGCATGGTGTTCCAGTCGTTCAACCTGTTCCCGCACCTCACCGCGCTCGGGAACGTGACGGTCGCGCAGCGCAAGGTGCTGCGGCGCGGCGGGCGGGAGGCCGAGCGGATCGCGCGGGAGAACCTGGAGCGGGTCGGGCTCGCCGACAAGGTCGACTCCTATCCGGCGCAGCTGTCGGGCGGGCAGCAGCAGCGGGTCGCGATCGCCCGCGCGCTCGCGATGGGCCCCGAGGTGATGCTGTTCGACGAGCCGACGTCCGCGCTGGACCCGGAGCTGGTCGGCGACGTCCTCGGCGTCATGCGCGGGCTTGCCGAGGAGGGGATGACCATGCTCGTCGTCACCCACGAGATGAGCTTCGCCCGCGAGGTCGCCGACCGGGTCGCGTTCATGGACGGCGGCGTCGTCGTCGAGCAGGGCGCGGCGGCCCAGATGATCACCGATCCGGACCACGAGCGGACGCGGGAGTTCCTGTCCCGCGTCCTCGATCCGGCCGCCGCGCGCGTAAAGGGGGGTGAGGGGTGAAGCGTCGGATATGTTCCGGACAGGACGACCGACGCGTAACGTCGCGGTAACAGCGGACGGGCATACTGCGAGGTAGCCGGGGGTCGGCGCGTGCCATCGCACCGCGGGCACGCCGAGCTGGCACGTCCTGTCGGCGGATCCGGCAGGCCGCATCGAGGGAGAAGGCTTTGGAGCGACAGCAGGAGTTCGTGCTCCGCACGCTGGAGGAGCGCGACATCCGCTTCATCCGGCTGTGGTTCACCGACGTGCTCGGGTTCCTGAAGTCGGTGGCGGTCGCCCCCGCCGAACTGGAGGGCGCCTTCGGCGAGGGGATCGGCTTCGACGGCTCGGCGATCGAGGGCTTCGCCCGCGTCTACGAGGCCGACATGATCGCCAAGCCCGACCCGTCCACGTTCCAGGTGCTGCCGTGGCGCTCGGAGTCGCCGGGCGTCGGCCGGATGTTCTGCGACATCCTCATGCCGGACGGCACGCCGAGCTTCGCCGACCCCCGCTACGTCCTCAAACGCGCGCTCGCCCGCGCCGCCGACCTCGGGTTCACCTTCTACACCCATCCCGAGATCGAGTTCTTCCTGCTCAACGACCGTCCCGAGGACGGCCGCGAGCCCGAGCCGGCGGACGCGGGCGGCTACTTCGACCACACCCCGCACAGCGCCGCGCACGACTTCCGGCGCAACGCGATCACGATGCTGGAGGCCATGGGGATCTCGGTGGAGTTCAGCCACCACGAGGGCGCCCCCGGCCAGCAGGAGATCGACCTGCGCTACGCCGACGCGCTCACCACCGCCGACAACATCATGACGTTCCGGCTGGTGATGAAGGAGGTCGCGCTGGAGCAGGGCGTGTTCGCCTCGTTCATGCCGAAGCCCTTCACCGAGCACCCCGGCTCGGGCATGCACACCCACATGTCGCTGTTCGAGGGCGACCGCAACGCCTTCTACGAGCCGGGCGCCGAGTACAAGCTCTCCAAGGTCGGGCGCGCGTTCATCGCGGGGCTGCTGCGGCACTCCGCGGAGATCACCGCCGTGTGCAACCAGTGGGTGAACTCCTACAAGCGGCTGTGGGGCGGCGTCGGCTCGGCGGCGGGCGCCGGGGGAGAGGCGCCGTCCTACATCTGCTGGGGGCACAACAACCGGTCCGCGCTCGTCCGGGTGCCGATGTACAAGCCGCACAAGGGCCACTCGACCCGCATCGAGTTCCGCTCGCTGGACACCGCCGCCAACCCCTACCTGGCGTTCGCGGCGATCCTCGGCGCCGGGCTGCGCGGCATCGAGGAGGGCTACGAGCTGCCGCCGGGCGCCGAGGACGACGTGTGGGCGCTGACCCCCGCCGAGCGGCGGGCGCTCGGCATCGAGCCGCTGCCGCAGAACCTCGACGAGGCGATCCACGCGATGGAGCGGAGCGAGCTGGTCGCCGACGTCCTCGGCGAGCACGTCTTCGACTTCTTCCTGCGCAACAAGCGGCAGGAATGGGAGGAGTACCGGCGCGAGGTGACGGTGTTCGAGCGCAAGCGGCTCATGGCCGTCCTGTAGCGGCCGGGCATCGGCCGCGCCGTGGGCGACCCGTGGAGCGATCGCCGTCCCTCGCTGGTGGGACGGCTGGCACGGCTCGGGTTCACCGACGCGCGCCGGGCCGGGCGGCTCATCGCGGAGGCCGAGGCCGCCGGGGCCGCCCCGCTCGGCGACGGGCTGCTGGAGGCGCTCGGCGCCACCGCCGACCCCGACCTCGCGCTGGACGGCCTGCTCCGGCTCCTGGACGCGGCGCCTGAGATCGCGGCGGCGCTCGACGCCGAGCCCGGCACGCGGGAGCGGCTGACCAGGGTGCTCGGGGTGAGCGCGGCGCTCGCCGACCATCTCGTCCGGCACCCCGGCGACTGGCGCGTCCTGCGCGACGACGGCTCGCTGTCCGAGGACGACCCGCGCGCCGGGCTGCTGGAGGCCGTGGGCGCCGACCCGTCGGCCGCCGACCCGGTCGCGGAGGGCCGCGACGTCCTCGCCGCGCTGCGGATCGCCTACCGGCGGCGGCTGCTCGCGCTCGCCGGACGCGACCTGTGCGGCGGAATGGACGTCGCGGACGTCGCCGCCGCGCTCGCCGACCTCGCCGCCGCCGCGCTGGAGGCCGGGCTCGCGATCGCCCGCGCCGGGGTCCCCGGGCACGACGCCTGCCGCCTCGCGGTGATCGGGATGGGCAAGTGCGGTGGCCGGGAGCTGAACTACGTCTCCGACGTCGATGTGATCTTCGTGGCGGAGGCCCGGGAGGGGCACGACGAGGGCGCCGCGCTGCGCGTCGCGACCCGGCTGGCCTCGGCCACGATGCGGGCCTGCTCCGCGAGCACGCCGGAGGGCTCGCTCTGGGAGGTGGACGCGGCGCTGCGCCCCGAGGGGAAGGCCGGGCCGCTCGTGCGGACCCTCGCCAGCCATCGGGCCTACTACGAGCGCTGGGCCAAGACCTGGGAGTTTCAGGCGCTGCTGAAGGCGCGCCCGGTCGCGGGGGACCCCGGCCTCGGCGCCCGCTACATGGAGGCGATCACCCCGATCGTGTGGCGGGCCGCCGAGGGCGAGAGCTTCGTCGCCGACGTCCAGGCGATGCGGCGCCGCGTGGAGGCCGACCTGGACCGGCGCACCGGCGAGGCCGAGCGGCAGCTCAAGCTCGGCCCGGGCGGCCTGCGCGACGTGGAGTTCGCGGTGCAGCTCCTCCAGCTCGTCCACGGCCGCTCCGACGAGACCCTGCGCAGCCCCACCACCCTGGACGCGCTGTCGGAGCTGTCCCGCGGCGGCTATGTCGGACGCGACGACGCCGCGTCCCTCGCGACCGCGTACCGGTTCCTGCGGCGCGTGGAGCACCTCGTACAGCTGCACCGGCTGCGCCGCACCCACCTCGTCCCCGACGACGAGGCCGGGCTGCGGCGCCTCGGCCGGGCGCTCGGCCTGCGTCCCGACCCGGTCCGGGAGTTCACGGCGCGGTGGCGGCGGCACGCCCGCGAGGTCCGCCGGATCCACGAGAAGCTGTTCTACCGCCCGCTGCTGCCCGCGGTCGCGCGGCTGCCGGGGGAGGAGGCCCGGCTCACGCCCGAGGCGGCGCGCGCCCGGCTGGAGGCGCTCGGCTACGCCGACCCGGCGGGCGCGCTACGGCACATCGAGGCGCTCACCGCAGGGCTGTCGCGGCGCGCGGCGATCCAGCGGACGCTGCTGCCGGTCATGCTCGGCTGGTTCGCCGACGCCCCCGACCCCGACGCGGGCCTGCTCGGGTTCCGCAAGGTCAGCGACGCGCTCGGCACCACCCCCTGGTACCTGCGGCTGCTGCGCGACGAGGTCGTCGTCGCCGAGCGGATGGCCTGGCTGCTCGGCTCCAGCCGCTACGCCACCGACCTGCTGCTGCGCGCGCCCGAGGCGGTCGCGACGCTCGGCAGCGCCGCCGACCTCGCGGCGCGTCCGCTGGCCGCGCTGCGGGCCGAGGCGCTCGCGGCCGTCCGCCGCCGCACCAAGCCGGACGCGGGCGCCCCGTCCGCGTCGGCCGCCGAGGACGCCGTCGCGGTCGTGCGCGGGCTGCGCCGCCGCGAGCTGTTCCGGGTCGCGGTCGCCGACCTGCTCGGGCTGGCCGAGGTCGAGGCGGTCGGGCTGGCGCTCACCGACATCGCCGCCGTGACGATCGAGGCCGCGCTGCGCGCCGCCGTCAGCAAGGTCGAGCGGGCGTCGGGGGAGGCGCTGCCGACGCGGTTCGCGGTCGTCGCGATGGGCCGGTTCGGCGGCCACGAGCTCGGCTACGGCAGCGACGCCGACGTGATGTTCGTCCACGACCCGCTCCCCGGCGCGGACGAGCGGGCCGCGGGCCGCGCCGCGCACGGCGTCGCCGAGGAGCTGCGGCGGCTGCTGTCGCTGCCCGCCCCCGACCCGCCGCTGGACATCGACCCGAACCTGCGTCCCGAGGGCCGCCAGGGGCCGCTCGTGCGGACGCTCGCCTCCTACGCCGCCTACTACGCCCGCTGGTCGCAGCCGTGGGAGGCGCAGGCGCTGCTGCGCGCCGACCCCCTGATCGGCGACCCGGGGCTGCGCGAGGGCTTCCGCGAGCTGATCGACCCGATCCGCTTCCCCGAGGGCGGGGTGGACGAGGCGGCGGTCCGGCAGATCCGGCGGCTCAAGGCGCGGATGGAGTCCGAGCGGCTGCCGCGCGGCGTCGACCGCGCCCTGCACACCAAGCTCGGCCCCGGCGGCCTCGCCGACGTCGAGTGGGTCGCGCAGCTCCTCCAGCTCCGGCACGCCCACGCCGTCCCCGCGCTGCGCACCACCCGGACCCTCGCCGCGCTGGACGCGGCGGTCGGCGCGGGCGCGCTGGACGCGGACGACGCGTCCGTTCTCGCCGAGGCGTGGTGCCTGGCCACCCGCATCCGCGGCTCGCTCATGCTGGTCAGGGGCCGGGCGTCGGACCTGCTGCCGAGCGAGCACCACCGCGAGCGCACCGCCGTCGCCCGCGTCCTCGGCTATCCGGGGCCCGGCGACCTGCTGGAGGACTACCGCCGCCGCACCCGCCGCGCCCGCACCGTGGTCGAACGCGTGTTCTACGGCGCCGACGAGTAATCGTGCGCGTCTCACCAGCCTGGGGGCGGTGAGCCTCCCATGGGGCGATCGCGGAGCGGGGCGGCGTTCGCGTCCACCCGGGCGGGGACGAGGCGCCAGGCGAGGCCCCGGGCCGGGATCGCGAGCAGCACCCCCGCCGCGAGCGCGCCGATGCCGCCCACCGCGTCCAGCAGGAAATGGTTGGCCGTCCCAACGATCACCACGATCGTCAGCGCGGGATAGAGCAGGGCAGGCCACGCCCAGGGCCGCCGGACGGCGCCGATCACCGCCGCCGCGCACCACAGCGACCAGGCGGTGTGCATGGACGGCATCGCCGCGAACTGGTTGGTCACCGACGCGGTGGGCCCGGAGCCGTAGAACCCCCACGTCCCGAAGGCGGCGACGGTGTCGGTGAAGCCGGGTAGCATCCGGGGCGGGGCCAGCGGGAACAGCCAGAACCCGACCAGGCCGAGCAGCGTCGTGGCGAACAGCAGCGTCCGGTACACGGCGTACTGGGCGGGTCTGCGGACGTACAGCCACACCATGACGGCGACCGTCGCGGCGAAGTGCATCGTCGCGTAGAAGTAGTTGGCGGCGGTGGCGAGCCACCCGTGCGCCGCGAATACCCGGTTCACGTCGTACTCGACGTCCAGGTGGAGCGAGTACTCCAGGTCAAGGACCTCGCGGGCCCGGTGCGCCGCCGTCGCAGGATCGACCGGGACGAGGTTCCGCACGAGCTGGTACGCGCCGTAGCACGCCACCAGCAGCAGCAGCTCCGACCACAGCCGGGGCCGGACGCGGATCTTGAACGCGGCCGTGAGCCGTCCCGCGGCCGCGTCGCCCCCGGCGCCGCGGCCGGACCCGGAAAGGTGCCCTGACCTGGCCACCCTTCCTATCGTGTCAAATGGCGGAGCCGGACGCACCCCCGGCCGTGGCCGAGTCCGCGCGGCTCCGGCCGGACTCGGCGACCCGGGCGGCGGTCCGCGCGGCGGTCTTGGCGGCGCTGGTCGCGGCGGCGCTGGCGGTGGCCCGCGCCGTGCCGCGCGCCGGGGAGCCCGTCGCGGACCCTCCCGTGACCCGTGCCGTGCCGTGCGTGGCCGCCACGGCGGCGGTCGCGCCGAACGCCGAGGCCACCTTGGTCGCGACGGACCGGGCGGTGCCGCGGTCCCAGGGGCGGCCCAGCCGCGCGGAGAACGCGTGCCGGGCGTCCAGCAGCCGCTGCGGGCAGCGCATGTAGAGCATCCAGGACAGGCCGAGCGCGCCCACGATGATCGCGATGCCGACGATCGCGTCCAGCAGGTAGTGGTTCGCGGTGGACAGGATCACGAACACGGTCGTGGCGGGGTAGAGCACCCCGACGAGCTTGGCCCAGCGCTGGGTGGCCATCTTGACCAGGATGAACCCGCACCACAGCGCCCATCCCGCGTGCATGGACGGCATCGCGGCGTACTGGTTGGTGAGGCTGCCCGAGGCGTCGCTGGCGTACAGGCCGACCGAGTGCAGCGCGGTCACCGGGTCGACGAACCCCTCGCTGCCGAGGAAGCGCGGCGGCGCGAGCGGGTAGAGCCAGAAGCCGATCAGCGCCAGGCCGGTGGCCACCATGATCGACGTCCGGAGCCAGCGGTACTCCTGCGGGCGGTACCGGTACAGCCACACCACGATTCCGGCCGTCACGATGAAGTGCATCGTGGCGTAGAAGAGGTTGGCGGTGCGCGCCAGCCAGGGCACGCCCAGCAGCGTCTGGTTCAGGCCCAGCTCCACGTCGATGCCCAGGAACCGCTCGAAGTGGAGGATCTGCCTGGCGTGCTCGAACGCCGGGCCGGTGCCGTCCTGCACGAGGACGATGCGCGTCAGCGTGTAACCGGAGTAGAAGAGCACGATCAGCAGGAGCTCGCGCCACACCGGCGGTGCCTTGAGCACCCGGCGACGCGCCGACTCGGCGGGCTGACGCGGCTCACCTCGCCGGGCCGTTCGGGCCTGGCCTCGGTGGGCTGCTGGGGGGGCGGTCTGGGCCATGCTACCTATCTTTGCCTCGCGGCCCCCCGATTGAGATCACCGCGCCGAATGGTCTTCGTCTCAGACTTGAGTAGTACGACCCTGATGCGGTATCCGGACTTTCGGGGGAGGGGTCTCAGGGGAACCTCACCCCTGGGACGGCTCCCCGCGCGGAGCCTATGAAGTTGATCAGGTATCAGCATAGGAGGCACCGGGTACGTCCAGGCAGCCCCCCGTGAACCGAACAGGGGGACGAATGGCCAGTATCACCTCGATACCCGGCAAAGTGGTGGTATTCGCCGCGATCCTGACCGCTTTCGGTCTGGTCCCGGGCGCCGCCTCGCCGTCCGAACGGGCGGCGCGGTGGATCGGCCGGAAGCCGCCCGAGCGGCTCGTGTGGAAGCGCTGCACGGGCCTGCCCGGGCCGGAGCCCGGGGTGAAGCAGCCCCCCGGCGGGTTCCGCTGCACCACGCTCCAGGTTCCGCTGGACCATGACGAACCGTCCGGGGAGACGATCGGGATCGCGCTGATCCGCGTCCCGGCCACCGACGCCGCCCACCGCATCGGGTCGCTGCTGTTCAACTTCGGCGGCCCCGGCGGCGAGGGCGTCGACACCCTCGCGCAGGCGGCGGGCGACTACGCGCGCCTGAACGCCCGCTACGACCTGGTCGGCTTCGACCCGCGCGGGGTCGGCCGCAGCGCCCCCGTGACCTGCGTCGACGACCGCCGCATGGACGTCCTGACCGCCGCGGAGGGCACCCCCGACACCCCCGCCGAGGAAGCGGCGTTCGCCGCCGACGAGGCGTCCTACAACAAGGGGTGCGAGGCCCGGTCGCGCGCGCTCCTCCCGCATGTCGGGACGGTCAGCGCCGCCCGCGACATGGACCTGGTCCGCGCCGCGCTCGGCGACTCCCGGCTCCACTACTTCGGCATCTCCTACGGCACCTGGCTCGGCGGCAGCTACGCCCACCGGCACCCGGACAGCGTCGGCCGCGCCGTCCTCGACGGGGCCGTGGACACCGCGGTCGACCCCGCGGGCCAGGCGCTCGCGCAGGCCGCCGCGTTCCAGCGGGCGCTCGGCGCCTTCGGGACGGCCTGCGCCGCGCTCGGCAGGCGCGCCTGCCCGCTCGGCGGCGACGGGCCGGGCGTCGCGGCGTCCGTCCAGCGGCTCCTGACCGGGCTCGACCGGACGCCGCTGCCCGCGCGCGGCGGCCGGAAGCTGACCGAAAGGCTCGCGACCAGCGGCGTCACCACCGCGCTCTACTCCCGGCAGGCGTGGCCGATCCTCGCCCAGGGCCTCGTCGACGCCGCCACCCGCCGTGACGGCACCCTCCTGCGCGCCCTCGCCGACGCCGGGAACGGCCGCCGGGCCGACGGCTCCTACACCAACCTGTCCGCCGCCAACACCGCGATCGCCTGCGCGGACACCACCGCCCGCTACACCCCGGCCGACGTCCGGCGGCTGCTGCCGGGCTTCCGCGCCGCGTCCCCGGTGTTCGGGGCGGCGCTCGCGTGGGGCCTGCTGCAATGCGCCGGCTGGCCGGTCGCGGGGGACGAGGCGGCGCGCGAGGTGTCCGCGCCGTCCGCCGCCCCGATCCTCGTCGTCGGCAACACCGGCGACCCCGCCACCCCCTACGCGTGGGCGCCCGCCCTGACCAAGGCCCTCGGCGGGCGCGCGACGCTCCTCACCCTCAGGGGGGAGGGCCACGGCGCCTACGACACCGGCGACCCCTGCGTCCGCCGGACCGTGGACGCCTACCTCCTCCAGGGCACCGTTCCCCCGGCCGGGACGGTGTGCCCGCCGATCAAATACCCGGCAGGCCCCGCCGGCCCCAAGGACCTCACGGGACGACCTGGTCCACCTTCATCGGCTCTCTGAGCGCGTTCCCGACC
This sequence comes from Actinomadura terrae, assembly GCF_022751215.1. Taxonomy (GTDB): domain Bacteria; phylum Actinomycetota; class Actinomycetes; order Streptosporangiales; family Streptosporangiaceae; genus Spirillospora; species Spirillospora terrae. Next base: position 1,455,396 of record NZ_JAICDG010000001.1, read on the forward strand.
GTGCAGTACTTCTCGTGGACGCGCTCGGCCACGGCCTTCAGCACCTCCGCCGCCTTCTCGTCGCCCTCGGGCAGCTCCACGTCGTAGGTGACCGTGATCGTGCCGAGCGCGCTGGTGGCGATCTTGTCGGCCTGGACGGTCGCGGCCAGCCGCGCCATCCGGTGCCCCCGCTGGGCCGTCAGCGGCTCCACGGTGACCAGCTCGCAGCCGCCGAGCGCCGCCAGCAGCAGCTCCACCGGCGTGAAGACCCCGGCCGTGTCGCCGTCCCCGATCGCGACGCTCGCGCCCCGGTCGTTGACGGCCCGGAACCCGTCCTCGGTGCGCTCCACCCTGACCTCGGCCATGACGACCCCTCTTCTCGTTGTTCGCCCACCGCAACACGGCCGCCCTGCCGGTTCTTCCCGCTCAGGACGCGGCGAGGCGCTCCTGCTCCTCCTCGACGATCCGCCGGGCGAGGGACGGCTCGGAGACGTCGACCGCGTCCGGGGCCCGCTCGGCGAGGTGGCTGCGCCGCGCGTACTCGTCGAACAGCCGCGCCTTGCCCCGCAGGATCTCCAGCATCCGCTGGTCCACGCCGCGCGGCGTGAGCAGCCGGTGCACCTGGACGGTGCGGACCTGGCCCATCCGGTGCGCGCGGGCCACCGCCTGCGTCTCGGTCGTCGGCTTCACCTGCGGCTCACAGATGATCACCATGGACGCGGCCTGGAGGTTGAGGCCGACCCCGCCCGCCTGGATCTGCGCGAGCAGCACCGCGTGGCCGGGCTCGGCGGTGAACGCGTCCACCAGCGCCTGCCGCCGCTCCGCCGGGGCCGCGCCGTCGATCGGGCCGCGCGCGTCGTCGCCGACCGCGTCCCGGACGGCGGCGAGCACGTCCCGGAAACAGGAGAACACCACCACCTTCAGCTCGTTCGCGGCGGCCTCGTCCACCAGCTCCTTCAGCCGCGCGAGCTTCGCCGACTCCTCCGGGACGGCGTAGGCCGCGCGCCGCATCGCCATGAAGTTGCCCTCGGCGACCGCGCTCCGGTAGGCCGCCTCGTCCGCCGGGCTGAACTCCTCCCACTCGTCCACGTGCACGACCTCGGGCAGTTCCAGCAGCACGTCGCGCTGGTTGCGGCGCAGGTACACGGGCGCGACCTCCTTGCGGAACTCCGCCGCGCCGACCGCCGCGTGCGTCGGCGCGATCTTCTTGGCCAGTTCGGGCCGCAGGTGCGCCACCAGGCTCCGGAACTCCTCGACGCGGTTCTCCATCGGCGTGCCGGTGAGGAACAGGACCCGGTCCGTCCGCGCGCACCACGCGGCGACGGCCTTCGCGCGCCGCGTCTCGTGGTTCTTGGCGTAGTGCGCCTCGTCCACGACGAACATGCCGAGCGGCAGGTCCTCCGGGACGTCGAGCGCGTGCAGCGAGTCCAGCGTCGTGACCGCGATGCCGCCCGAGCGGGTCCAGTCCGCCAGCGCCGCCGCCCGCCCCCGCCCGTGCACCGGACGCGCCGCCAGCGCGCAGCGCGCCTCGATCTCCCGCACCCAGTTGACCAGCACGCTCGCCGGGCACGCCACCAGGAAGTGCGTGGCGCCCTCCGACCGCAGGTGCGCGATCGCGGCGATGGCCTGGATCGTCTTGCCGAGCCCCATCTCGTCCCCGATGATCACCTTTCGCTGGACGAGCGCGAACCTCGCCCCGAACGCCTGGTACCCGCGCAGCGACACCCGCCGGTGCGCGTCGTCGAGCGGCTGGTCCTTGACCACGGCCGCGAGGTCGCGGGGCAGGAACCCCTCCGCCGCGTCCGGCTCCGGGTTCAGCGCGGCCAGCTCCGCCAGCAGCGTCTGGTAGTCGGACGCGCGCAGCTCGAAGTCGATCCACGCCTCGTCGGCCGAGACCGCCGGGCGCAGCAGGTCGACCGACGCCTGGGCGATGAGCAGGCCGGTGTCCCGGGCGTCCAGGACCCGCTGGAGTTCGCCGAGCGCCTCCCGCGCCCGCTCCCGCTCGGGCGCACCGCTCAACGCCTTCCGCCACCACGACGCCTCGGGCCGCGCGTCCCGGACGAGCGGCCTCAGCTCCTCCTCCAGCCGGGCCGCCGCGGCCCGGGCGCGCGGCAGGTCGGGCCCGGCGGCCACCACGCGGTGCAGGGCGACGACCAGGGCGGTCGTCCGGTCGTCGCGCTCCTCCACGTCGATGCGGACACCGGTCGCGCCGGCCGCCGCGTCCGCGAGCTGCCCGGCGGCGGCGTGGAGCTGGTTCGCGGTCTGCGGTCCGATGCCGGGGAGGAGCTGGAGCCGGTAGGGGGTGGTGTCGAGGACGTCCAGCACGGTCTTCAGCCCGGCGCGTTCCAGCGGGCCGAGCCGGAGGCGCCCGTGGGTCAGGTCCCCGATGCGGGCGACGGGCATCGACGCCAGGTGGCGGCGCGCGCCGTCCCGCCGCAGCGGTTCGAGCGCCGCGTGCACCTCCGCGACCGCCCGCCGGTGCTCCTCCAGCAGCCCGCGCGCGGCGTCGAGCAGGGCGCGCCCGTCGCGCAGCGACTCCTTGGGTGGGACGCTCCGCGTCCGCCGGGCCTCCCCTGCCATCCCGCCACACTCCCTCACTCTCCGGACACATGATGCCGCCCCCGCACCGCCGCTCCGTGCCGAACGCCATTTAATTCGGTTGTGCATGAGCATCGGGCAATGGTGTTCTAAGGACATCGCCCTTCCGGTGCGAGGCGACAGGATACTTCTCGACTAAGACAAGACGCCTGGGGCGGCACGTGTTCTCGGAAGGACGTCACAACTGAAGAGGCGCCCGGTGCGCAGGCGAGGGATACTTCGACTAGGGATCGAGAGGTTGCGGGTTCGAGTCCCGCCGCGAGTCCGGCTCGCGTAGTTCAATTGGTAGAACGCTACGTACCTTCGCCGACCCTGAACTCGGGCGCCTCCACAACTGAAAACGCACCTCCCGGTGCGCAGGTGCACGGATACTTCGAGGTTCGACTCCTTGCAGGCCCCCTCACGGGCCTGACGTCCCACTTCGGCGGGGCGATCCCGTACACCGCATCGATCTCGGGGGGAGCACCATATTCGCGGGGTGCCCGGTGCGAAGGCAACGGATACTTCACATTCTAATCCATGGGTCGCGGGTTCAAGTCCCGCCACCGCCAAAGGCGGTGTAGCTCAGATGAGTAGAGCAATGGGCTGCGGACCGTAGCCGATTCTGTCCTCGGGCACCCCCGCGAACGTGCTCCCGCCGCTCATGGAAGGAGCCCCCCATGGCGAAGTTCAACCACGGCAAGGTCCGCGCGGCCGTCTCCGGTTTCATCAAGTCCGAGACGAAGCCGTCCGGCCGTACCCACGAGGGTGCGCCCGGCTACTCGCGCGACGCCAAGGGCGAGCTGTTCCTCCTGGCGGTCTCCAACATGGCCGGTGAGGACACCTTCTACGAGAAGGCCACCGACCGCGACGCCCGCTTCCGCGACCTCGTCCACCGCGTCGCCATCGACGACATCGAGTGGACGGCCGCGTTCCTCCGCTGGCTGCGCGGCGAGGCGAACCTGCGCTCGGCCCCCGTGGTCGGGGCGCTGGAGGCCGTGTGGGCGCGGCTCACCGTCGGGCTGCACGGTGGCAACAGGCAACTGGTGGCGAGCGTCCTCCAGCGCGCCGACGAGCCGGGGGAGGCCCTCGCGTACTGGACGTCCACGTACGGGCGCGCGATCCCGAAGCCGGTCAAGCGCGGGGTCGCCGACGCCGTCCAGCGGCTCTACAGCGAGCGGTCGCTGCTGAAGTACGACACCGACACGCGCGGTTTCCGCTTCGGCGACGTCATCGACCTCGTCCACCCGGCCCCGGCCGCCGACAAGCCGTGGCAGGGCGACCTGTTCAAGCACGCCCTCGACCGGCGCCACGACCGCGCCGAGCCGATCCCGGAGCGGCTGCGCGTCCTCACCTCGTCGCAGGCCCTCGCGGCCCTGCCCGTCGAGAGCCGCCGCGCGCGCGTGCTCGACCCGTCGCTGATCACCGCGCCGGGCGGCCTGGCGGGCGCGGGGTTCACGTGGGAGCGGCTCGCGGGCTGGCTCCAGGGTCCGATGGACGCGGCCGCCTGGAGCGCGGTCATCCCGTCCATGGGCTACATGGCGCTGCTCCGCAACCTGCGCAACTTCGACGAGGCGGGAGTTCCCGACGAGGTCGCCGACCAGGTCGCGGCACGGCTCGCCGACCCGGCCGAGGTCGCGCGGTCGCGCCAGTTCCCGTTCCGGTTCTTCTCCGCGCACCTGGCGGCGCCGTCGCAGCGCTGGGGCCACGCCCTGGACAAGGCGCTCACCGCCGCCACCGCGAACGTGCCGGAGTTCCCCGGCCGGACGCTCGTCCTCGTGGACACCTCCGCGTCGATGTCGTCGCTGGGCGTCTCGGCGCGGTCGAAGATGACGTACGCGCAGATGGCGGCCCTGTTCGGCGTCACGCTCGCCGCGCGCGGCAACGCCGTCGACCTGCACGGGTTCGCGGACGGGGTGTTCCGCCACGACGTGCCGCGCGGGGCGTCCGTCCTGCGCGAGGTGGAGCGCTTCGTGAAGCGGATCGGCGAGGTCGGCCACGGCACCCGCATCGCCGACTCCGTCCGGGCGACCTACCGCGGCCACGACCGCGTCATCATCCTGTCGGACATGCAGACGTTCAACAGCTGGGGCGGCAACGTCACGGACGCGGCGCCCGCCCACGTCCCGATGTACGGCTTCAACCTGGCGGGATACAGGCACGGCGCGATCCCGTCCGGCACCGGCCTGCGTCATGAGCTGGGCGGCATGACCGACCACACGTTCCGGATGATCCCGCTCCTGGAAGCGGGCCACAACGCCGACTGGCCCTGGAAGTGAGCCGTCGGCCGGGCGTCCCCTCCCGGGACGCCCGGCCGACGCGCCGCCCCCTAGACGCTGACAGGAAGCGCGGGCGCGGGGGCGGTCCTGGCCAGCACCTCACGGAATTCGAGGACGGCGGGACGTCGCCGCTGCTCAGGTGGAACGGTGTTGAGGACGAACGTCCCGGTGGCCGTGGTGAACTGGGTCATGCGGTCGGCGGGTACGGCATCGAGGACGTGCGCGGCCTGCGCCACCCCCTGATCGACGCCGCCTTTCCTGATCGTGCACATGGCCTCGTGAAGTCGGACGTTGGCTGCGTACGGGGTGTCACGATCGCGATGTCGGGGGAGTGACAGGAGCGCTTCGCGCGCTTGATCTCCGTGGTTCTCGTCGCCCGCGCCCGCGTACACCCAGCTCTGGGCGAACAGAGGTTGGTCGCCGGTCCACAAGGTGGGAATGATGGGGGGCGTATCAGGCCCGCCGTATTCGACGTTGACCCTCAGCGCTTCAAGCGCTTGGTCATGTTGGCCGAGGAGGCTGAGAGCCTTGGCGCGAGTACCGGCAAGGTGGGCCTTCCAGAATGAGGGGGCGTCCCCTGCGAGGTGCTCGGCCTTCCGGACGAGGGACAGCACCGTCCCCACATCGCGTTGACCGTAGAGTCCTCCTGCGGCTTCCTCGGATCGGATCAGTAGCCGCAGGTCGAGATCGCCGGACCTGTCGGCGGCGGCACGCGCCGTCCGGTACCAGTGGATGGTGGCCGCATGGTCACCAAGTCGCTCGGAGAGGTTCGACTGGAGCATCGTCAAGGCGGCCTCGACCCGCTGTAGCTCGGTGAATTCGCCGTCTTTGGCGGTGGTGAGCTGCTGTGCCAGAACGAAGAGGTCGGTGGTCAGGTCTTCGCGAGCCTTTGAGGCGGGACCGGTCCGTGCCGCATGTAGATGATCGACACACGCAAGGTGCCAGTCGCCTAGGTCTCGGGGCGCGGCGAGAGTCGGGTAGGCAATCCGACGTAGCGGGGTGGCGCCTGCGGTCACGCCGAGGGTGCTTAGAAGGCGGAGGGCTGCGCGGCGTTTCACGTCGTTGTTCCCAACGTCGGACCTGATGCCAGGTTCTCACGCTAGCTCCGACAGCGGCGCGTTTGACGATACCTACGTGCGGACGGTCGGCCTGTTCCGTGTCACCTTTGCGGCATCAATGCCAGGCGCCGTCGATGCGCTTTACGTCGGCGAGGCTTCTATCGGCGACGCGACGGGGGACCTCCTCCCATTCGCGGATCACACGGCGCTTTCCCTCTGGGATGTTCGGCCAATCCTGCCGCGTGACCGGCTTGCCAGAGTAGAGGGGGTCCCAGGTGATCGAGTGAAAGGGGCCCACCTGTGGGATGGTCAGGCCGTCCGAGATCGCTTCGTGCAGGAACGGGAGTGCCAACTCCACGTTCTGCCAGGTGTTGGACGACTGATCTTCGACTCGAATGATCTCGTCCGGGACGCCGCGCTCGGTGAGCACTCTTCGGAAGACCTGCCCCTCGATGATCCCGTTGTGTCGATTGACGCCCCCGGTCACGATGATCAGCGGAGCGAGCCCCCGGCGGTAGCGATCGGCGACGATGTCCACTGGCGGGATCTGGTTGGTGCCGAAGATAAAGCATGCGGACGGCTCGTCGTCCGGCGGGAGCGCCTGAATGTCCACGAACCGGGTGATGGCGGGGGCCTGTTGCTGGGTGATCTCGCCAGTCATCCGGGGCGGCTGGGTTTGGGGGCGGTACTGGCCAGCACCTCGCGGAATTCGAGGACGGCGGGGCGTTGTCGTTGTTCGGGTGGAACGGCGTTGAGGACGAACGTTCCGGTCGCGGTGGTGAACTGGGTCATGTGCTCGGCGGGCATGGCATCGAGGACTTGTGCGGCCTGCGTCACGCCTTGGTCAATTCCGCCTTTCGTGATCGTGCACCTTGCCTCGTGGAGCCGGACGTTGGCCGCGTACGGGGTGACGCCGCTTAGGTTGGCAGGGTGGGCGAGGAGCAGATCGCGGGCCTGGTCGGCCTTCGCCTCATTGCCCGCACCCGCATAGACCCAGCTTTGGGTGAACAGGGGTTGGTCGCTGACCCACATGGTGGGGAGGATACTGGTGGGTTTGTCGGGACCGCCGTACTCGACGCTGAAGTTGAGTGCTTCCAGCGCCTGTTCGTGTTGACCGAGGAGGCTGAGGGCCTTGGCGCGGGCACCAGCGAGATCGGCCCGCCAGAAGGAGGGGGCGTCCCCTGCGATGCGTTCGGCCTGCCGAATAAGCTTCAGCACTGTCCCCGGGTCGCGCTGACCATACAGACCCGCCCCTGCTTCTCTGGCTCGAATCATCAGCCGTAGGTCGAGGTCGCCGGAACTGTCGGCGGCGAGACATGCCGTCCGGTACCACCGGACGGCCTCTCCATGCTCAGCCAGTTGGGCCGACAAATGCGCCTGAAGCAACGCCAGGACGGCCTCGACGCGCTGCAACTCGGTGAGGCCGTCACCTTTCGCACTGTCGAGCTGCCCACCAAGGGCGATCTGGTCTCTCGCCACATCCTCGCGGACCTGTGCGACTGGGCGGCTCCGCATAGCGTGCAGATGGTCGATGCACGCAAGGTGCCATCCGTCCAAGTCGCGCGGCGCGGAGGTGAGGAGCAGGTCGGCGATGCGGTGCAGCGGGGCGGCGCCTGCGTTCGCACCGAGGACGGTCAGGAGCTGAATCGCTGCGCGGCGTCTCACGCTGTCCCCAACGTCGGAATTGATGCCAAGTGTCAGGATACACTCGGCGGCTATCCGATCTTGGGAAGACTGTCGGCGTTCCGGGGGCTTGGGCCGAAGTTCGACGAGCTTTCCGCTCGCTTCAAGAAGATCGTCTAGTCGTTGGGCGAGCTCGACGGAGACACCCTTGTGTCCGTTGACGACCTTCGACAGATGCCCCGCGTCGCAGGGGACGAGTTGGGCCAGCTTGTTCTGGCTGATCTTTCGTTCGGCTATCAGGGCTCGCAACTTCTCGCTGAAGGCCGTCATGATTTGCCCGCCTCGCTTGGATTGTCCCGTTGTTGCCCTTGGCCTCTGCGAATGCGCCAAGCCAACTCCTTTTGACGCTACCTCTCGATGCGGTCTGCTGTACGGCGGAAGAGGGAACAGGAAACAGGACCGAAGTGAGGTTCGGGTCATGGAGATGGCACGGCGTCTGGGGGCGGAGGAGGGCGAGGCGCAGAAAGCGGCGCTGCGTCGGGAATTCTCGGCCTGGTCGATCATTCACACCGATACCGGACGGTGGTGGGCGACGCGGTCGGCCGAACGTGTCCGCGAGGGTGAGCGGCCGGGCCGGGGGCCCGTGGTGAGCGAGGTGGACGCCGACACGGCCGAGGGGTTGCGGGCGCGGCTGCGGCGGGTGGAGGCGGGGGAGTTTCTCGGCGGCGTGCACGTGGACCGCGCGTCCATGCTGCTGCCCCTGGAGTTGTGGCAGGACACGCTCGCCGCGTTGGGCGCGGGCGATGCCAAGGCCCGCAAGGGGGTCTCCGCGCGGTTGCTGGCCGCCGCGCGGCCGTCCTGGGAACTGGTGCCGGTCGTCCAGGCCGAGGGGTCCTGATGGTGATCTGGTCGGAGAATCCCGGCGGTGTGGCGAGGGTGGTGCCCGCGCCGGTGCCGCCCGTCCAGGCGGCGCGGGTGGAGCCGGTACCGCGGATTCTGGAGCGTGTCGCGCACTGGCACGGGAAGGCCACCGGCCACTGGTTCGCCATGGTTCCGGGGCGGTGGGCCGAGCTCGGTGCCCTGCTGGTCGAGGCCGACACCGAGGAGGCGCTGACCGACCAGGTGTGGCAGCTGGTGCGCGGGATCGGCTCCTTCACCATGCCGTCCCGATGACGTGGGCGCGGCGGTCGCGTGACTGTGCGGCGGCGACCGTCGTGCCCGCCCGACGTGCGGTTGGACGCCCGGCGCTGTGATCGTCGAGAGCGAGGCCGCACGAGGGGCACGGATCCGCTCGCCCCCGAGATCCGTGCCCGCCGCCCGCCCGGGGACAACCGGCATAGAAACCCGGGCGGGCGGCCCTTCACCCGGCGCGGCGGCACGTCCCTACGTGGATGCGTTCAGCCTTCGGACGAGCCGGGGCATCGCGGGGGGCGAGGACGGTCACGCCGATGATGCGACCTGCGTTCGATGCAGCGTTCGACCACGTTACGGCGCTTGCGGCCGGGCCGCGCCGCCGGTCGCGGATCGCCGTGTGCCACGTCCATGGTTACCTCCACAGAACCGGGGCATCGGAAGGTGCCTTATTGCCTGCGGCGCGGCGTGTGCACCAGCATGCTTTTGGTACTCAAACAGTACTGGGGCACGAATGGTAACCACCAGAGCCGCGAACCGGCGGCATGCCCGGGGCCGTGCTCCTGCGCTTCTGCGAAGGAAGATTGATTCACTCATGGCCACATTTCTGCTGGTACATGGTGCTTGGCACAGCGGACGGTGCTGGGAGCGGGTTGTGCCGCTGCTGGAGAGTGCCGGGCACCGGGTGTTCGCGCCGTCCCTGACCGGCTATGGCGACAAGGCGCACCTCCTCGGTCCGGAGGTGGGGCTCGATACGCACGTCGACGACGTGGTCGGGCTGATCACCGAGGAGAGACTCGGCGACGTCGTACTCGTCGGCCACAGCTACGCGGGGCTGGTGATCTCCTCCGCGGCCAACCGGATTCCCGGACGCGTCGCGCACCTGGTCTACCTCGACGCGATGGTCCCGCAGGACGGCGAGACCGCGGTCGACGTCCAGCCCGTGACACGGCAACTGATCGAGCTCGCCGAGAAGTCCGAGAGCGGCTGGCGCGTACCGCCGATGCCCGAGCAGCCCGCGCCCTTCGGCCTGTTCGGCGTCACAGATCCGGTAGACGTCGCCTGGCTGCGCGGGATGCTCTCGGACCAGCCGGTGCGCTGTCTGCAACAGCCGGTGCGGCTGGACAACCCGGCCGCGAACGCGATCCCGCGTACGCACATCCACAATGTCGGCGCCATGCCGGCGGGCGTCACCCGTCGCCCCGTCCCTCCGATCCAGCCCAACGGCACTGCCGCGCAGGTCTGGGAGCTGCCGACCGGCCACGACTGCATGATCACCATGCCGGCCGAACTGAGCGAACTGCTCCTCAAGCTCGCCTAGGTCGTACGGAGGCGGATCGGTCGGCTCGGTCCAGCCAGAACCGGAGGCCGTCCTTGGTGATCGTCACGCCGTAGCGGTGGGCTTGAGGGCGGCCCCAGTCCTCCCAGCGGCGGACGATGTCCTCCAGTTCGTTCCACAGGTCGCGGGGCCCGCGCTGGGACACCTCGGTGCGGCCGCTGTCAGGCTGGTAGATCGCCAGTGCGTGCGAGTCGCCTTCGCGGGCCGCGACGCGGTGCGTGCCGTCGGCGTTCTGGCATCCGCCTCCCGAGACGCCGGGGAGCAGTCCGGCGACGGCCACTGCCAGGCCCTGCTCGTCGAGGCGGAACACTCGCGGATCGATGGTGGCGGCCGACTCGCGCGGCTCCCCGGTAATCCGCGTGGATCGCGGACGCTGGTCGCGCAGCAGCATGAACCCGCAGTCGTCATGTAGGCGGCCGGAGGCCGCGCCGTCGTGCACGGCGAGCTTGAGCAGGTGACCGGCGCCCTCCCAGCGTGGCATCCAGGGCAGTACGATCACGCCGCCGGGACGGGTCTGCTCCACCCACGCATACGGGATGTCGGCGGCGCCGACCGTGACGTGGACCCGGTCGTAGGGCGCGCCTGCGGGCCAGCCCTTCGTGCCGTCCGCGGTGACCAGTTGGACGGCGACACCGGCGGAGCGCAGGTTCTCCGCCGCCTGCGCCGCGACGGCCGCGTCGATCTCCACGCTGACGATGTTGCCTTCGCCGACCCGCCGCGCCAGCAGGGCCGCCGTCCAGCCGGTGCCGGTCCCGATCTCCAGGACGCGGTCGCCCTGCTCGGCGCCGAGGAGGTCCAGCATCGCGGCGACCAGGTGCGGCGCCGAGGTCGAGCTGGTGGGGAGTGCGCAGGGGTCGGCGCCGGTCTTCACCGCGAGGTCGACCGCGCCGTCGTCGAGCTGGGTCCCGAGCGCGGTGTCGCTGTCGACGGCCTCGCGCCAGCGCGCCGGGTCCGCCGTCCTGTCGATCCATGATCGTGGATCGTCCAGGATGGGCCCCACCACGGCGATGTCCGGGACGAACAGGTGGCGCGGCACCTCCTCCAGCAGCCGCTCCCAACGGGTCGCTTCCGCTCGGTCCTCACCCGATTCCATGCGGTGACGCTATCCCGCGATGGGGTGGCCGGAAGGTGAGAAAGGCGAACCCCTCGGCGGGCTGATCCGCATGTGCATTGTTCGCCGGGGCCGGTTGCGGTACGGGACCGGTGGGGATACGCGGTCCCGTACCGCGTCGGGGCGGGGCGGGCCCGGCCAGGTCAGACGCAGGTCCGCATGGTGGTGGCCTGTCCGACTGCGTTGGCGGTCAGGCACAGGCCGCTGGTGAGGTTGCGGATGGTCCGGGTCGAGGGGTCGAGGGCGTACCGCTGGGCGGTTCCGCCGTTACAGGGAATCAGGCCCGTGGGCCCGTTCGGCCCGCTGCCGGTCAGGCAGAACCCCTGGGTCGCGGGGTTCTGCGAGACGATCGCCTGGGGCTGCACCTGGAACCGCTGCACAGTCGTGGAGGGGTTCGTGCACTGCCGCATGTCCAGGATGATCGTGACGGCGCCGGGCGTGGTGGCGGCCAGGCACCCGTTGGTGGCCTGGTTGAACAGGGTGGCGTGCGCCGAGTCGTACGCCCAGGTCTGGGCCGGGGTGGCGGCCGAGGCGGGCGGGGCGGTGAGCAGGGTGAGGGCGGCCAGCGCGCCGACCGCGGGGGCCAGGGAACGGGTGGTCGAGCGCTGGGACGTGCCGGTCTTGGACATGGAGCTCCAATCCGAGCGATGGGGACGATGCGCGTCCTGGCCACCTGCGGATGCGCATCGTGTTGGGCTTGGCACCCATCGTTACCGCCGATTGGTCATCGGTCACGTCTGCTTAAAGCGACGGATGTATGACTAAAAGTGACTAATGGTCCTATGATCAGGAACGTTGCCCTTCGAGGGCGTATGTGGGTTGGCTGCCCCGACCCGTGTTCGCGGCGCGCAAAGAAGATCCGGACGTCGAGGTCGTCGACCTCGACGTCCGGATCTCGGGCGGAACAAGGCAGGGGCGCGCTGGCGAACTGCCTGGTCAGCGCGCCCCGGTGGGCCTAGATGTCGTAGTAGAGCTCGAATTCGTGGGGGTGCGGGCGCAGGCGGATCGGGTCGATCTCGAATTCGTGCTTCATGGTGATGTAGGTCTCGATGAGGTCGGGCGTGAAGACGCCGCCCTCAAGGAGGTACTCGTGGTCGGCCTCCAGCGCTTCCAGGACCTCGGGCAGGCTGCCGGGGACCTGGGGGATCGCGCGGGCCTCCTCGGGCGGGAGTTCGTACAGGTCCTTGTCGACGGGCTCCGCGGGCTCGATCTTGTTCTTGATGCCGTCCAGACCGGCCATGAGCATGGCGGAGAAGGCCAGGTAGGGATTGCAGGACGGGTCGGGGACGCGGAACTCGATGCGCTTGGCCTTCGGGTTCGAGCCGGTGATCGGGACGCGGATGCAGGCCGACCGGTTGCGCTGGGAGTAGACCAGGTTCACCGGGGCCTCGAAGCCCGGGACGAGGCGGTGGTAGCTGTTGACCGTCGGGTTCGTGAAGGCCAGCAGCGATGGCGCGTGCCGGAGCAGGCCGCCGATGTAGTGGCGGGCGCTGTCGGACAGGCCCGCGTAGCCGACCTCGTCGTAGAACAGGGGCGCGCCGTCCCGCCAGAGGGACTGGTGGCAGTGCATCCCGGAGCCGTTGTCGCCGAAGATCGGCTTCGGCATGAACGTGACGGACTTGCCCGCCTCGCGCGCGACGTTCTTGACGATGTACTTGTAGAGGAGCAACTGGTCGGCGGTCTTCAGGAGCGTGTCGAAGCGGAAGTCGATCTCGGCCTGGCCCGCGGTGCCGACCTCGTGGTGCTGCATCTCGACGTGGATGCCGGACGCGAGGAGCTGGGAAACCATTTCCGAGCGCAGGTCGGTGTAGTGGTCCATGGGCGGGACGGGGAAGTAGCCGCCCTTGTACGGGGGTTTGGCGCCGAGGTTGCCGCCGGGTTCCTCGCGGCCGGTGTTCCAGGCGCCCTCGATCGAGTCGAGGTAGTAGTAGCCGGCGTTCTGGCGGGTCTCGAAGCGGACGTCGTCGAAGATGTAGAACTCCGCCTCGGGACCGAAATAGCAGGTGTCGGCGATGCCGGTGCCGCGCAGGTAGTCCTCGGCCTTCTTTGCGACGTTGCGGGGGTCGCGGCTGTAGGGCTCGCCCGTCAGCGGGTCGTGCACGAAGAAGTTCAGGATCAGCGTCTTGTGCTGGCGGAACGGGTCGACGACGGCGGTGGACGGGTCGGGCAGCAGCAGCATGTCCGACTCGTGGATCTCCTGGAATCCGCGGACCGAGGAGCCGTCGAACATCAGCCCGTCGGTGAACACGCTCTCCCCGAAGCTCTCGACCGGGAAGGTGAAGTGCTGCATCTTCCCGGGCAGATCCACGAAACGGCAGTCGACGAAACGGACACCTTCGTTCCTGATGAAGCCGAGGACCTCGTCGGCGCTGCTGAACATCCGACCTCCTATGGGCGCTCTTGGGCTGTGAAGGCTACGTACGTGCCGTTTCCCTGCCGTGTCTCATATGTTTCGGCTGTGTTAAGCATCACACGTCGTGCCAATCCTCTCCCTGCCCGGGCAGGGCCGGTCAGAACCCCCCGGGGGGACCGGATAGCGTAAGGCCATGAGCGGTGAGGACCAGGGCGCCGGGGTTCGGGGCGGTCGAGCAGGGGGCGCCGGGACGCGCTGGACGCAGACGTGGCTCAGCGGCGCGCGCGCCGCGGGGGCCGACCTTGGACGGCCGGGGGAGCGGTTCGGGCTGCCGGAGAGCGGCAGCGGGTCCGTCGCGGGGTACGGGCGGCGGCTGGTCGCGCTGTTCCTCGACTGGGGCCTGTCGATGCTGGTCGCGAGCCTGCTCACGCGGGTGTTCGAGTGGTCGCCCTCGCAGCGGAGCCTGTGCACGCTGATCGTCTTCGGCGTGCAGGCGTGGCTGCTGACCGCCCTCGCTGGCACGACGCTCGGCAAGCGGCTGTGCGGGCTGCGGATCGCCCGGCCGGACGGGCGGCCGGTGGGGCTCGGCTGGGCGGCGGCCCGCGCGCTCCTGCTGGTCCTCGTCGTCCCCGCCCTGGTGTGGGACCGGGACTACCGCGGCCTGCACGACCGGGCCGCCAACACCGTCGTCGTCCACCTGTAACGGGCCGGGCGCCGGGGCCTCAGCGCATCTTCGGCTTGGGGCCCTTCGGCATCTTCGCGCCCCGGGGGATCGGGCCCTTCGGCATCTGCATCGAGCGGGGCAGCGCCTGGAGGCGGTCGTTCAGCTCCGCCACCTGCGCCTTGGTGAGGTTGCGGGGGAGCTTCATCAGGTGCCGCTGGAGCTTGTCGACCGGGACCTGGCCCTCGTCGTCGCCGACCTGCACGTCGTAGATCGGCACCTGCTGCGCCGCGCGGGAGATGCGCTTCTTCTCGGCGCCGAGCAGCGGCCCGACCCGGTTGCGCGGGCCCTCCGACACGAGGACGACGCCCGGACGTCCCACCGCGCGGTGCACCATGTCGAGGTTGCGGTTGCCGCTGACCGCCTCGGTGACGCTCCAGCCGCCGCGCATGTTCTTCAGGATCGCGGCGGCGGCGCCCGGCTGCCCGGCGATCACCTTGTACTGGGCGCGCTGCGCGAGCTGCCCGAAGACGATCATGCCGACCGCGAACGCGGCGAGGACGGCGAGCGGGACGAAGAACCAGAGCTGGTTGATGAACAGCCCGACCAGCACGACCACGATCAGCGTGCCGAGCGCCGAGGCGAAGACGATCGGGAGCGCCTTCGGGTCGGCCTGCCGGAGCACCTGCGCGACCATGCGGATCTGCTTGAAGCGGCCCGGACGCTCCTGGGCCCCGTCCGTGGGCTTGTTCGTCATATGACCAAGGATAGTCGTGCCGCAAACCCCGTTCGGACCCCGTCTGTCCGTATCGCGAAGGGCCTACGCCTCGCGGGCCTCGATCGCCTGCTTGTAGAGGCGTCCGGCGCGGTAGCTGGAGCGCACCAGCGGGCCGGACATGACGCCCGCGAAGCCGATCTCCTCCGCCTCGGCGGACAGCTCCACGAACTCCTCGGGCTTCACCCACCGCTCGACCGGGTGGTGCCGGGGGCTCGGCCGCAGGTACTGGGTGATCGTGATCAGCTCGCAGCCCGCGCCGTGCAGGTCGCGCAGCGCCTCGGAGACCTCCTCGCGGGTCTCGCCCATGCCGAGGATGAGGTTGGACTTGGTGACCAGGCCGTCCTCGCGCGCCCTGGTGATGACCTCCAGCGAGCGCTCGTAGCGGAACCCGGGACGGATCCGCTTGAAGATCCGCGGGACGGTCTCCACGTTGTGCGCGAGCACCTCGGGACGGGAGGAGAACACCTCGGCGAGCTGGTCCGCGTCGGCGTTGAAGTCGGGGATCAGCAGCTCGACGCCGCAGCCGGGGACGGCCGCGTGGATCTGCCGGACGGTCTCGGCGTACAGCCAGGCGCCGCCGTCCTCCAGGTCGTCGCGGGCGACGCCGGTGACGGTGGCGTAACGCAGCCCCATCGAGGCGACGGACTCGGCGACGCGGCGCGGCTCGTCGCGGTCGAGCGCGGCGGGCTTGCCGGTGTCGATCTGGCAGAAGTCGCAGCGCCGGGTGCACTGGTCGCCGCCGATGAGGAAGGTGGCCTCGCGGTCCTCCCAGCATTCGAAGATGTTGGGACAGCCGGCCTCCTGGCACACGGTGTGCAGGCCTTCGGACTTCACCAGGTTGATGAGTTCCCTGTATTGCGGGCCCATCTTCAGCCGCGTCTTGATCCACTCGGGCTTGCGCTCGATGGGGGTCTGGCTGTTGCGGGCCTCAACGCGCAGGAGCTTGCGTCCCTCAGGTGTCACCGTCGTCACCCCCTCAGCGTACGTCCCGATCACCGGAACCGGCACATCAAGGCCGTCCCGCGGCCGTCCCGTCTCGGTGTGATCTCGAACGCGTGACAAGAACCTCTCTCAGCTTGCCGATTCGCGTGTTTTCCGCGTCACCGGCAGTGGATCTCTCTAGGGTGACTCCCTGTCGTTACGCAACAGCGTTGGCTGGAGGGCCGCAGTGGGTCTGGCAATGTCGTACCTCAGGGTGCCGCCGGTGCTGGAGGGAGAACAGGATCCCGGCCGGATCGCCCGCCACATCTTCGGGGCGCCCGACTGGCGCAGGCGCGCCGCGTCGCAGTCGTTCGACCTCGGCGGCGCCTGGCAGGCGATGCACTACCTCGTCACCGGCGACCCATGGGAGGGGCGCCAGCCCGAGGCGGACGCGGTGTGCGGCGGGCGGCTCCTCACCGAGGACGGCGCCGACGAGCTGGGCATGGACGTGATCTACCTCGCGCCGGACCGGGTCAAGCCCGCCGCCGACCACCTGGCCGCGACGCCGTTCGCCGAGATCGCCGGACGCTTCGACCTGGCCGCGATGGTCCAGGCCGGGGTCCAGGACGCGCGCGGCCTGGACGGCTCCGCCCGCGACCGCTTCCTGCGTCCCGCCTACGAGGCGCTGACGGCGTTCTTCGGCGCGGCGGCCACCGAGGGCCAGGCCGTCTACAAGGTGATGACGTCCACGCGGTAGCCGCACGCCCCCGCTGTCAGGGGCGTGCGGCGAGGGCGTGCGGCCGGGCGCGTGCGGTCAGGCCCCTACCTGGGCGGTGGTGCGGTGGAGGGTCTCGGACGCGCCGAGGCCCGCCGCGAGGTGCCGTTCGACCAGCGGCGTGATCTCGGCGACCGTGACCTGGCGGCCGAGTTCGCGGGAGAGGTTGGTGGAGCCCGCGTCCCGGATGCCGCATGCGACGATCTTGTCGAACCAGCCCATGTCGTTGTCGCAGTTGAGCTGGAAGCCGTGCATCGCGACGCCCTGCGAGACCCGGATGCCGACGGAGCCGACCTTGCGGTCGGGGACGCCGGGGACCCACAGGCCGCTGCGCCCCTCGACCGTGGTGGTCTCCAGGCCGAGTTCGGCGCAGACGTCCATCATCATGCGCTCCAGCAGCCGCACGTAGGCGACGACGTCCACGGGGTCGGGCAGCCGCACGATCGGGTAGCCGGTGAGCTGCCCCGGGCCGTGCCAGGTGATCTTGCCGCCGCGGTCGACGTCGACGACGGGCGCGCCCGGGTCGCCGAACGGGCGGTCGACCGCCGCGGTGCGCTTGCCCGCCGTGAACACCGGCTCGTGCTCCATCAGCAGGACGGTGTCGGGGATGCGGTCGTCCACGCGCAGGGCGTGGGTGCGCTTCTGAAGGTCCCAGCCGTCCCGGTACGGGACGGCGGCGGTCCCGAAGCCCACGTGGACGACCACCAGCTCTCCCGTGCCCGGTGCCGCCTGGAGGGGTCGGGGTGCCTCGCGTACGTCTACATCGCTCACGCGGGCCAGCTTACTTTCCCGCGATCTCCCTCAGAGGGCGGCCAGCAGGCGGGGTTCCAGGCGGGTCTCCTTGGCGGTGCCGGGGGCGTCGGGTTCGAGCCGGTAGGCGCCCGCGTCCGCGCGGTAGGAGACCGCCTGGACGAACTCCGTCCCGACGTAGTGCAGGCCCACGCCCTCGTCCGCCGCGTACCCGCCCGGGAGCGTACCCTCCCCGACGAGCTGTTGCAGCAGCGGCCGGCGCTGGGGGTCGCTGTCGTAGTGCACGCCGCACGAGTACGGCAGGAACCCGAGCCCGTCGGTCAGGGGACGCAGCTGCGGGCCGAAGGAGTCGGTGTTGCCGCCGACGTGCCAGCACAGCGCGCCCGCGCTCTGCCCGGACAGGACGACGCCCTCCGTCCACGCCTCGCGCATCATGTCGTCCAGGCCGTGCAGGCGCCACAGGGCCAGCAGGTTCGCGACGCTGCCGCCGGACACGTAGATGAGGTCCTGCGTGAGCAGGTGCGCCCGCATGTCGGGGACGTTCGGCATGGGGAACAGCGCCAGATGGCTGACCTCGACGTCCATCGAGGAGAACGCGGCGTAGGACCTGGCGATGTACTCGGCGCCGTCGCCGACCGCCGTCCGCAGGAAGCAGACGCGCGGGCGGTCCTGGCCGGTCAGGTCCAGCGCGTACCGCAGCAGCGGGCTCGGGGCGAGCCCGTCGCGGCCGTCGGGGACGAAGGTGCCGCCGCCGATCGCGACGATGTGCGGCTGTCCGTCGGTGCTCATGCGCCCTCCTCGGGGCCGGGGTACCTGATCGCCACCGTAGGGCCGCTGATCGACACCGGGCCGGACTTTGACGTTTCTTGAGCCCCCGCGGACGGCTTCCAAAGCGTCCGGCGACCGGCTCGAGGCCTCAGAGGACGGCCCGCAGCGCCGCGGCGACCTCGGTGTGCTCGAAGCGGAACCCGGCCTCCTCCAGGCGGCGGGGCAGCACGCGCTGGCTGATCAGCGGCCCCTCGTCGGCGAACCCGCCGAGCACGGCCCGCAGTGCGAACCGGGGGACGCCGAGCCGGACCGGCCGCCGCAGCGCCGCGCCGAGCGCGCGCGTGTACTCGGCGTTGGTCACCGGGTTCGGCGCCGTGAGGTTGACGGGCCCGGCCAGCTCGTGGTCGATGAGGAAGCGCAGCGCCGCGACCTGGTCGTGCAGCGAGATCCAGCTCGTCCACTGGCGGCCGTCGCCGAGCCTGCCGCCGAGGCCGAGCCGGAACAGCGGCAGCGTCCGGCCGAGCAGCCCGCCCGACCGGGCCAGCACCACCCCGGTCCGCGGGTGGACGACGCGGACGCCGACCTCCCGCGCGGGCTCCGCCGCGGCCTCCCAGTCGCGGACGACCCCGGCGAGGAACCCGCGTCCCATGGCGGCCTTCTCGTCGACCTCCCGGCCGCCGGTGTCGCCGTAGTACCCGATCGCCGACCCGCTGACCAGGACCGGGGGCCGCCGCCCGGCCGCCGCGATCGCCTGGGCGAGCGTCCGGGTGCCGTCCACGCGGCTGTCGCGGACGCGCCGCTTGTAGGTCTTGGTCCAGGGGCGGTCGCCGAGGCCCGCGCCCGCGAGGTGCACGACCGCGTCGGTGCCGTCGACCGCCGCCCGCTCGACGCAGCCGTCGGCGGGGGACCAGCGCGCCTCGTCCGCGGCGATGGGCTCGCGGCGCACGAGCCGCAGGACGTCATGCCCGTCCGCGCGCAGCGACCGCACGAGCGCGCCGCCGATCAGCCCCGACGAGCCCGTCACGGTGACCTTCATGGAATCCAGCCTAGGCGGGCGATACCGCCCGCCGCCGCCTCTCGCCCCCACTCCCGGGTTTCCCCGGACCCGCCGGGGCCCGCCCGGCCTTGTGGTCCCGTGTACGGACCGTATCGGGTCAGCGCAGCTCGTACTTGGGCCAGTCGTCGGTCGTGAGGTCGAAGTGGAACGGCTCGGGCAGGTGGATCTTCTCGCCGTAGGCGCCTTCGGCGGCGACCTGGTAGCGGGCCCAGCCGTCGGCGAGCGCGTGCAGCGTCCAGGTTCCCCGCTCCTGGTCGACCAGCAGGTAGAGCGGGATCCCGGCCTTGGCGTACTGGACGGGCTTGGTCCGGCGGTCGTTGAGGACCGTGTCGGGCGACTTGGGGGAGGTGACCTCGACGACGAGCGAGATGCCCTCCCGCTGCTCGGCCGTGTCACGGGCCTCCGGCAGCGTGACGACGACGTCGGGGACGTAGAAGCGACCCGACTGGTCCGGAAGGTCCCACTGGAAGTCCCCCGCCCGCACGACCCAGTCCACGGACGTCAGGGCGGTGTGGTAGGCGATCGCCATCACACGGACGATCGATCTCACGATCATGCCGTGCTCGAAGCCGGGGGGCGTCATGACCAGCAGAACTCCCTCGTCCACGTACTCGACCCTGGTGGTCTCCAGAAGCTGGTCCGCGAAGCTTCGCAGGTCCAGAACGCCGTTGTCCTGATTTCCGAGAGAAAGCGCGCGCTCACTCATCGTGATCAGCTCCAGGTGACCGTGGCCGGATACTTAGTGGACTGCTGCCTAGCATGCCTGATCAGCGGGTGCGGATGCACCCCATACGGGTGGGACCCCGCCGCCCGGTGGGCGGCGGGGTCCCGATGGTGCTCCGGAGCCGGTGGCTTGGCCGCGTCAGAGGCCGAGGTCGGCCTCGAAGTTGCCCTCCTCCAGGCGGTGCTTGATCGTGCCGAGGAAGCGGGCGGCGTCCGCGCCGTCGATCAGGCGGTGGTCGTAGGTGAGGGCCAGGTAGACGATCGAGCGGACCGCGATGACCTCGCCGAGGTCGGGGTCGTCGATGACGGCGGGGCGCTTGACGACGGCGCCGGTGCCGAGCATGCCGACCTGCGGCTGGTTGAGGATCGGGGTGTCGAACAGCGCGCCCCGGCTGCCGGTGTTGGTCAGCGTGAACGTGCCGCCCGACAGCTCGTCCGGGCTCACCTTGTTGGTGCGGGTGCGCTCGGCGAGGTCGGCGATGCGCTGCGCGAGGCCGCCGAGGTTGAGCTGCCCCGCGTTGTGCACGACCGGGACCATCAGGCCCCGCTCGGGCACGTCCACGGCCATGCCGAGGTTCTCGACGTCGTGGTAGGTGACCTCGTTGGTCTCGCTGTCGATGACGGCGTTGACCTTCGGGTGCGCCTTGAGCGCCTCGACCGCCGCGAGCGCGAAGAACGGCAGGAACGACAGCTTCACGCCCTCGCGGGCCTGGAAGTCGGCCTTGGCCCGCTCCCGCAGCCGCGCGATCTTGGTGATGTCGACCTCGACCACGGTGGTGAGCTGCGCCGAGACCTGGAGCGACTCCACCATGCGGCGGGCGATCGTCTGCCGGATCCGGGTCATCTTCTCGGTGCGGCCGCGCAGCGCGAGCTGCTCGGCGGGCGCGCCCGCCGGGGCGGCGTGGCGTCCGGCCGGGGCCTGGGCGGCGGCGGGAGCGGCGGCCGGGGCCGCCGGAGCCGGAGCCGGGGCGGGCGCGGCCTGCCGGGCGGCCTGGGCGGCGCGGGCGGCCTCCAGGACGTCCTGCTTGCGGATCCGGCCGCCGACGCCGGTGCCCTTCAGCGCCCCCAGGTCGACGTCGTGCTCGGTGGCGAGCTTGCGGACGAGCGGCGTCACGTACGGGCCGTCACCGGACGGCGCCGCCGGAGCGGGCGCGGCCGGGGCGGCGGGCTGCTGCTGGGACGCGGGAGCCGGAGCGGGCGCCGCCGGGGCCTGGGCCGTCGGAGCCGGGGCGGGCGGGGCCGTGGGCTGCTGCTGCGCGGGCGGCGGCCACGCGGCGGGCGGCGGGGCCTGCGGCGCGGGTGCCTGCTGCGCTGGGGCCTCCTGGGCGGGAGCCTCCTGCGCCTGCTGCGCAGGGGCCTCCTGCTCGGGGGCCTCCTGCTCGGGCGCCTCCTGCGCGGCCGGGGCGTCGCCGCCGGCCGGCGCGGCGCCCTCGTCCCCGATGATCGCGAGCTCGGCTCCGACCTCCACCGTCTCGTCCTCGGCGACGGTGATGCTGGTCAGGACGCCGGATGCGGGCGAAGGGATCTCGGTGTCGACCTTGTCGGTCGACACTTCGAGAAGCGGCTCGTCGGTCTCGACGCGCTCACCCTCCTTCTTCAACCAGCGGGTGACGGTGCCCTCGGTGACGCTCTCGCCGAGCTGGGGCATAGTGACGGAGACCGGCATGGCTCTCAGCGACTCCTTCGAGAAATACGCGCGGCGTTCAGCCGTGCACGTGCAATGGCTTGCCGGCGAGCGCCAGATGCGCCTCGCCGACCGCCTCGGACTGGGTCGGGTGGGGGTGGATCAGCTGGGCGACCTCGCCTGGCAGGGCCTCCCAGTTGTAGATGAGCTGACCCTCCGCGATCAGCTCGCCGACGCGTGCGCCGACCATGTGCAGGCCAAGGACCGGGCCGTCCACGGCGGCGATCACCTTCACCTCGCCCTGCGTCCCCAGGATCTTGCTCTTGGGGTTGCCGGCGAGGTCGTAGGTGACCTCCTTGACCTCATGCCCGCGCTCCCGGGCGGTGGCGGTGGTGATGCCCACCGACGCGACCTCGGGGTCGGAGTAGGTGATGCGCGGCACGCCGTCGTAGTCGATCGGCGGCGGGGTGAGCCCGGCGAGCCGCTCGGCGACGAGGATGCCCTCGGCGAAGCCGACATGGGCCAGCTGCGGCGTCGGGATCAGGTCGCCGACCGCCGAGATCGTGGGGACGCTCGTCCGGCACAGCTCGTCGACCTTCACGAACCCGCGCTCGGTCTCCACGCCCGCCTCGGCCAGCCCGATCCCGTCGGAGACCGGTCCCCGGCCGACGGCGACGAGCAGGATCTCGGCGTCGATGTTCTTGCCGCCCTCCAGGGTGACCGACACGCCGCCCTGGGTGGTCTTCGCGCTCTCGAAGCGGGTGCCGACCTCGAACTTGATGCCGCGCTTGCGGAAGGCCCGCTCCAGCCGCTTGGAGCTGGACTCCTCCTCCAGCGGCAGCAGGTGCGGCAGCGCCTCGACGATCGTCACCTCGGCGCCGAACGAGCGCCACACGCTGGCGAACTCGACGCCGATCACGCCTCCGCCGAGGATGACGACGGAGCCGGGGACGTGCTCCAGCCGCAGCGCGTGGTCGCTGGAGATGACGCGCTCGCCGTCGATCTCCAGGCCCGGCAGCGACTTCGGGGCCGACCCGGTGCCGAGGACGATGTGGCCGCCCTCCAGCGTCCTGACCTGCCCGTCGGTCGCGGTGACCTCGACGGTGGTGGCGCCGGTCAGCCGGCCGGTGCCGTGCACGACCTCGATGCCCTTGGACTTGATGAGCCCGGTGAGGCCCTTGACGGTCGTCGAGACGACCCTGTCCTTGTAGGCGTTCACACCGGCGACGTCGATGCCCTCGAACGTCGCCTTCACGCCGAACTTCGCCGCCTCGCGGGACTGGTCGGCGATCTCGGCGGCGTGCAGCAGCGCCTTTGTGGGGATGCAGCCGCGGTTGAGGCAGGTGCCGCCGAGCGTTTCGTCCCGCTCGACGAGGGCGACGGACTTGCCGAGCTCGGCGGCGCGCAGCGCGCACGCGTATCCGCCGCTGCCGGCACCCAGGACGACGATGTCGAAGGGGCCGCTGTTGGCCACTGGACGCTCCCTTTCCCGATCTGACGCCGCGTGGGCCGCGGCGCCTCTGGCGGGGCGGGAGCTCGGGCGTCCGGGCCCCCACCGCCACGAGAAAAACCTATTCGTTTGTCACGCCGGTGGTTCGGGCGGCCCCTACAGAGCGCCTCCGGCGAGGTCCTCGGCGATCTGGACGAGGGTCCGCGTCGCCGCGCCGGTGCCGCCCTTGGGGGTGTACCCGTAGGGCTCGCCCTTGTGGAAGGACGGGCCGGCGATGTCGAGGTGGGCCCACCTGACGCCGTCCGGCACGAACTCCTTGAGGAAGACCCCGGCCACCAGCATGCCGCCCCAGCGCTCGCCGCTGATGTTGGCGATGTCGGCGACGGCGGAGTCCAGGCCCTTGCGCAGGTCGGCTGGCAGCGGCATGCCCCAGGCCGCCTCCCCGGCGCGTCCGGCCGCCGCCACAACCTTCTCACGGACGTCGTCGTCGTTGGCCATGACCCCGCTGGTGCGGGTGCCGAGCGCGACCAGCTGGGCGCCGGTCAGCGTCGCGACGTCCACGATCAGGTCGGGGTCGTCCTCACCGGCGCGGACGAGCGCGTCGGCCAGCACGAGGCGGCCCTCGGCGTCGGTGTTGAGGACCTCGACGGTCTTGCCGCCGTAGATGCGCAGCACGTCGGAGGGGCGCTGGGCGGTGCCGCTCGGCATGTTCTCGGCGATCGCCAGGTAGCCGACGACGTTCACCTTCGTCCCGAGCCTGGCGATCGCGGCCAGCGCGCCGAGCACCGCGCCCGCGCCGCCCATGTCGGACTTCATCCAGTCCATGGAGTCGGCCGGCTTGAGCGACAGGCCGCCCGAGTCGAACGTGATGCCCTTGCCGACCAGCGCGAGGGTCTTGGACGCCTCGGGGTGGGTGTAGGCGAGCCGGACCAGGCGCGGCGGGTTGACCGAGCCCTGCCCGACGCCCGCGATGCCGCCGTACCCACCGTCCACCAGGGCCTTCTCGTCGAGGACCTCGACGGCGAGGCCGGTCTCGGCGGCCACCCGCTCGGCCTCGTGGGCCAGCTCCTCGGGCGGCAGGTGGGACGGCGGCGTGTTGACGAGGTCGCGGACGAGGTTGACCGAGGCGGCGAGGACGCGGGCCCGCTCCACCGCCGCGTCGGTGCCGTCGCCGCCCGGGCCCGCGGCGGGGCCGGCCAGGCGGACGTCCTCGACCGGGCTCCTGCGCCCCTCGCCGGTGCGGAAGCTGTCGAAGGTGTAGGTGCCGAGCAGGGCGCCGAGCGCGACGCTCTCGACCTCGCCGGCGGAGGCGGCGGGCAGGGCGACGGCGACCCGGGCGGAGCCGGCGAGCGCGCGCAGGGCGGCGCCCGCCGCGCGGCGGAGGTCTTCGTCGGTGGGGCTCTCGCCCAGGCCCGCGGCCAGGACGACCGGGGCGGGGACGGCGCCGAGGGTCGGGAGCTTGACGACCTCGCCGGCCTTGCCGGTGGCGCCGAGTGCGCGCAGCGCGTCCGCGAGCCGTCCGCCGAGGGCCTGGTCGAGGTCCTGGAGGAAGGGCGCGGAGCCGGCGGTCGGGACGGCCCCGGCCTCGGCTGGGGAGACGCCGATCACGATCGCGTCGACGTCGAGATTGGCCGGGGTCGCGCTGTCAAGGCTGATGCTCGTCACGTAGCACGATGGTAGTCCTCCCGGTGACCGGTTTCGCCCTTTTGGATCAAGCCTTACCCTCCCGGAACGCACCGTGGAGGACCGCTCCATCCGGCCCTCCGCCCGCGCCCCGGAGCCGGTCCGCGAGGCGAAAGGGCGGCAGGAGGGCCGCGGCGGGGTGGCGGAACGCCGCTGGTCACGGGACGAGCCGCAGGTCACAGGGGGTGCGGCGGCGGGTCCGGGTGGCGTAGCCGGACCTCTATTCACCTATTCCGATTGATTTAGTAGGTTTAGCTGCGTGACCAGGAGAGACTCCGTGACCAGGGGAGCGGCGGCCGAGGCGCTGACGCTGTCGGACGCCCGGCGGCTGCGCGCCGACCGGGCGCGGCAGGTGGCCGACGTGCTGCGCCGCCAGGTGCTGTACGGGGAGTTCCGCAGCGGCGCGCTGCCCGCCGAGGCCGATCTCGTCCGGGAGTTCGGCACGTCCCGCAACACCGTCCGGGACGCGCTGGACCTGCTGCGCGCCGAGGGCCTGGTCGAGCGCTGTCCGGGCGTCGGCACGCTCGCGGTCGCCGAGAAGTACCCGCACGGGCTGGAGCGGCTGCTCGGGCTGGCCGAGACGCTGCGCGAGCACGGGGAGGTGACCAACGAGGTCCGCACGACCGGGCTGATCACGCCGTCCCGGGAGATCTCCTCGCGGCTGCGGCTGCCCGAGGGCGAGCCCGTCGTCTACGTCGAGCGGATCCGGCGGCTGAACGGGCTGCCGCTCTCGCTCGACCTGACCTACCTCGCCCGCGACCTCGGCGAGCCGCTGCTCGGCGAGGACCTGGCGCACAACGACATCTTCGTCCTGCTCGAACGGATCGCCGGGCAGCCGCTCGGCCGGGCCGAGGTCACGCTGGAGGCAGTCAACGCCGATCCGCACTCCGCCGCGACCCTCGACGCCCCGCGCGGCACCGCCCTGCTCATGGTCGAGCGCCTCACCCACCTCGCGGACGGCCGCCCGGTCGACCTGGAGTTCATCCGGTTCCGCGGCGACCGCATCACCATGAGCGGCTCCATGAACCGCTCCTGACCCCTTCACCCTGACCCCTTCACCCTGGCCCCGTCACCCTGCCCTCGTCACCCTGACCCGCGCGGCGCCGCGCGGTGTCCTCCGCATGCCCGCAGATCCCTGGAGAAACGCATGTCCCTCGTGGCGAACCGTGCCGACGTCCCCGTGACCGTGGACGAGGCGCTCTGCATCGACGGCTGCACGTTGTGCATCGACGTCTGCCCCCTGGACGCGCTCGCCGTCCATCCCGAGACCGGCAAGGCGTACATGCACGTGGACGAGTGCTGGTACTGCGGCCCGTGCGCCGACCGGTGTCCGACCGGGGCCGTGACCGTGAACATGCCCTATCTGCTGCGCTGAGGGATTCATCCGATGAAGAGAGTGCTGGCGGCCGGTGCCGCCGTGGTTCCGTTGCTGGCCGGGTGCACCGTGGCGGGGAACGCCTCGGGCGGGGGAGGCTCGGGCCAGATCGTCGTGGGCTACCAGTCCAAGACCATCAACACCGTCACCGCGGGCACGCTGCTGCGCTCGCAGGGCTACTTCGAGAAGCGCCTCAAGGAGCTCGGCGGAGACAGGCACTCCGTCGTGTGGCGCGACTACGACACGGGCGCGCCGATCACCGCGCAGATGCTCGCCGGGAAGATCGACATCGGCTCGATGGGCGACTACCCGCTGCTGATCAACGGCTCGCGGTCGCAGGCGCAGGGCGGCGACGCGGCGACCGAGTGGGTGTCGGTGACCGGCTACAACCTGCGCGGGTCGCTGAACGGCGTGGTCGTCGCGAACGACTCCGACGCGAAGACGCTGCGCGACCTGAAGGGCAAGACGGTGTCGGCGAGCGTCGGCTCCGCCGGGCACGGGACGTTCGTCCAGGCGGCGCGGCGGTACGGGCTCGACCCGGCCAAGGACGTCAAGGTCGAGAACCAACAGCCCACGGTCGGCGCGTCGGCGCTCCAGTCGGGGCACGCGGCGGCGTTCGCGCAGTTCGTGGCGTGGCCGGGGCTGCTGGTGAACCGGGGCGAGGCCAGGCTGCTCTACGACGGCGGCCAGCTGGGCGTGCCGACGTTCCACGGCGTGGTCGTCCGCAAGCAGTACGCCCAGGAGAACGAGAAGATCCTGCGGGCGTTCCTCCAGGCGCAGATCGACGCGACGAACTACCTGCACACGCACCCCGTGGAGGCGGCGGAGTCGGTGGCGTCGGCCACGGGGCTGCCGGTGGAGACCGTCTACCTCTACAACGGCGCGGGCGGGGTGGCGACGTTCGACCCGACGATCAAGAAGCCGCTGCGGGACGCGTTCGTCCAGGACGTCCCGTTCCTGAAGTCGATCGGGGTCATCCAGACGCCGCTCAAGGTGGACCCGTTCGTCAACGACTCCTACATCAGGAAGGTCGTCGGCTCGTCCTACGACGGGAAGGCCGCCTCCACCGCCAACCCCGCCGCCATCACCGGCACGGACGAGGTGTGCAAGGCGAAGGTGGGCGACGCCGCCACGGCGGGCGAGGTGTGGGTGAAGGGTGAGCCCCGGACGCGTCCCGTCGCCGACCCGGTCTGCCTGCTGCGGAACGTGAAGGCGTTGCAGGGGCAGGGCAAGCAGATCCGCGCCGTCTACATCCCCGACACCGCCGCCGGGACGCGCTGGTTCGCCGACAAGGACGTCTGGGTCGAGGATCCGTCGGCCGGCGCCGCCAAGCGGTTCAAGCCGTTCGCGACGCAGGAGGGCGCGCAGAAGTACGTGTCCGCGCACACGGGCGCCAAGGTCGTGACCTACGACGAGGCGGTGAAGCGCGCATGACCGGGGTCCTGCGGTGGCCGGTGCGGGCGGCGTCGCTCGCGGCAGCGCTGCTGGCCTGGCAGCTGCTCACCGCCGCGAACGTCCGGTTCTGGGTGCGCTTCGACCGCTTCCCCGGCCCGATGGACGTCCTGCGCGAGTTCGGACGCCAGGTCGAGGAGGCCCAGTTCTGGCAGGACATCGCGCAGAGCCTCGTCCGCATCCTCACCGGGTTCGTGCTGGCGGCCGTGCTCGGCGTCGTCCTCGGCGTCGCGACCGCCCGGTCGCGCTGGGCGGGCGACCTGCTCCAGCCGCTGTTCGAGGTGGCGCGGCCGATCCCGGCGATCGCGCTGGTGCCGGTCGCGATCCTGCTGTTCCCGGCGAACGAGCAGGGGATCGTCTTCATCACGTTCGCCGCCGCGTTCTTCCCCGTCCTGGTCAGCACCCGGCACGCGGTGAAGGCGCTCCCGGTCGTCTGGGAGGACGCGGTGCGGACGCTCGGCGCGGGCCGCTGGCGGGTGCTGGCGCGCGTCGTCCTGCCCGGGGTGCTGCCGGGCGTGTTCGGGGGCCTGTCGATCGGGATGGGCGTGGCGTGGATCTGCGTGATCTCCGCCGAGATGATCTCCGGCGACTTCGGCGTCGGCTACCGCACCTGGCAGGCGTACACGATCGTCGACTACCCCGGCGTGCTCGTCGGGATGGCCACCATCGGGCTCCTCGGCTGGCTCACCTCCGCCGCCGTGGAGGTCGCGGGCCGCAGGCTGACCCGGTGGCTGCCGAGGGAGGAACGCTCATGAGCGGGACCGGGGCGCTGTCCCTGCGGGCCGAGGGGGTGACGCTCGGCTACGGCGGCCGGGCCGTCGTGTCCGGGCTGAACCTGGCGGTGGCGGCGGGGGAGATCCTCGTCGTGCTCGGGCCGTCGGGATGCGGCAAGTCGACGCTGCTGCGGGCGTTCGCGGGGCTGCTGCCCGCCGCGTCCGGACGCGTCCTCGCGGGCGGGGAGCCCGTCACCGGCACGTCCGCCGACCGCGCGCTCGTCTTCCAGGACGACGCGCTGCTGCCCTGGCGCACGGCGCGCCGCAACGTCGAGCTGGCCCTGTCGCTGCGCGGCGTCAAACGCCGGGAGCGCCGCGCGACGGCGGCGCGCTGGCTGGACCGGGTCGGGCTCGGCGACGCCGCCGACCGGCTGCCGCGCGAGCTGTCGGGCGGGATGCGCCAGCGCGTCCAGCTCGCCCGCACGCTCGCGGCCGGTCCGCGCGCGATCCTCATGGACGAGCCGTTCGGCGCCCTGGACGCGCAGACCCGCGCGAGCATGCAGCGGCTGCTGCTGGACGTCCTCGCCGACGCGCCCGCCACCGTCGTGTTCGTCACCCACGACGTGGACGAGGCGCTGCTGCTCGGGCACCGGATCGTGGTGCTCGGCGCGGACGGCGTGACGGCGGAGTTCCCCGTCCCCGCGTCCCGCGACGTGCTGCTCGCGGCGCTCGGCGCCACACCGGAAGTCGTACAGGACGCGCGGCCGGAAACGCGCGTCGAGGAAAGGGAGGCGGTCTGATGGAGACTCCGTCCGTGCCGATGGAGATTCCCCCCGTGGCCGAGCGGCGCGAGCTGAGCTGCGACGTGCT
Source organism: Actinomadura terrae (assembly GCF_022751215.1). Lineage (GTDB taxonomy): Bacteria > Actinomycetota > Actinomycetes > Streptosporangiales > Streptosporangiaceae > Spirillospora > Spirillospora terrae. The sequence continues at coordinate 1,484,446 of NZ_JAICDG010000001.1, forward strand.
GGTCATCGGCGGCGGCACCGCCGGGACGATGGCCGCGATCACCGCGGCCGAGCACGGATCGTCGGTGCTGCTGATGGAGAAGGCGCACGTCCGGCACTCGGGCGCGCTCGCGATGGGCATGGACGGCGTGAACAACGCGGTCATCCCCGGCAAGGCCACCCCCGAGGACTACGTCGCCGAGATCACCCGCGCCAACGACGGCATCGTCGACCAGCGGACCGTCCACCAGACGGCGACGCGCGGGTTCGCGATGGTCAAGCGCCTGGAGCGCTACGGCGTGAAGTTCGAGAAGGACGAGCACGGCGAGTACGCGGTGCGGCGCGTCCACCGGTCCGGGTCGTATGTGTTGCCGATGCCGGAGGGCAAGGACGTCAAGAAGGTGCTGTACCGGGTGCTGCGGCAGCGCTCGATCCGGGAGAAGGTCCAGATCGAGAACCGCGTCATGCCGGTGCGCGTCCTCACCTCCGGCGGGCGGGCGGTCGGGGCGGTGGGCTTCGACACCCGCACCGGCGAGTTCGTCACGGTCTCGGCGAACGCCGTCATCCTCGCGACCGGCGCGGCCGGGCGGCTCGGGCTGCCCGCGTCCGGCTACCTCTACGGGACGTACGAGAACCCCACCAACGCCGGGGACGGCTACGCGATGGCCTACCACGCGGGCGCCGAGCTGAGCGGCATCGAGTGCTTCCAGATCAACCCGCTCATCAAGGACTACAACGGGCCCGCCTGCGCCTACGTCGCCAACCCGTTCGGCGGCTACCAGGTGAACGCCGAGGGCACCCGGTTCGTCGACTGCGACTACTGGTCCGGGCAGATGATGGCGGAGGTCAAGCGCGAGATCGACTCCGCGCGCGGGCCCATCTACCTCAAGCTCACCCACCTGCCGGACGAGACGCTGACGGCGCTCGAAAGCATCCTGCACACCACCGAGCGGCCGACGCGCGGCACGTTCCACTCCGGGCGCGGCCACGACTACCGCACGCACGACGTGGAGATGCACATCTCCGAGATCGGGCTGTGCGGCGGCCACTCGGCGTCGGGCGTCCGGGTGGACGAGAACGCCCGCACCACCGTCCCCGGCCTGTACGCGGCGGGCGACCTGGCCTGCGTCCCGCACAACTACATGATCGGCGCGTTCGTGTTCGGGGACCTGGCGGGCGCGCACGCCTCCGCGTACTCCACCTACGGCGAAGGGTTGGCCGCGCTGCCGGAGGACCAGATCGCGGCGGCGCACGAGCTGATCTACCGCCCGCTGCGCCACCCGGACGGCCCGCCGCAGCCGCAGGTCGAGTACAAGCTCCGCCGGTTCGTCAACGACTACGTCGCGCCGCCGAAGACGCAGGCCAAGCTCGACATCGCGGTCGAGACCTTCGCCCGGATGGAGGGCGAGATCGCCGAGATGGGCGCGACGACGCCGCACGAGCTGATGCGCTGCGCCGAGGTCACGTTCATCCGGGACTGCGCGGAGATGGCGGCGCGCTCGTCGCTGGCCCGCACCGAGAGCCGCTGGGGCCTCTACCACGACCGCGCCGACCTGCCCGAGCGCGACGACGCGTCCTGGATGTACCACCTCGACCTGCGCCGCCGCGACGACGGGACGATGGAGTTCCTCAAGCGCCCGGTCGCGCCCTACCTGGTGCCGGTGGAGGAGTTCACGGTCCCCCCCGAGGGCACGCCCGTCGTCGTCCTGACCCCGGAGGCGCCGCGCTCGACCGCGCACACTTCGGTCCCGGGCACGGCCACGACGCGGCAGGCGACGGCCATCGGGCGGTCCCCGCACCTGCTGGAGCTCCAGCGGCTCGCCGAGACCGAGCCGCCCGTCGAGGAGATCACCCCCTACCTGGACGACCCGGACCCGAAGGTCCGCCGCGCCGCCGTCGCCACCCTCACCGAGGTCGCCCCGGACGGCGTCGCCGGCGCCCTCGCCTCCGCGCTCGGGGACGGGCACGGGTCCGTCCGGCACGCCGCCGCGACCGCGCTGCGCGAGCTGGTCGAGGTGCTGCCCGCGACCCCCGAGGTGCGGGACGCGCTGTCCGGCGCGCTCGGCAGCGACGACGCGCAGGTCCGCGCGGCCGTCCTGGACGTGCTGCGGGCGCTGCGGCTCGGCTCCCCGGCGGTGTACGGCGGCGCGCTCGGCGACCCCGACCACCGCGTCCGCCTCCAGGCCGTGCGGGGCCTGGTCGCCCACGACGCCGCCGACCGGGTGGCGGCGGCCTCCGGCGACGCGTCCCGCGAGGTGCGGGTCGCGGTCGCGCACGGCCTCGGCACGATCGGCGCCGCCTCCTCGGCGGCCGCCCTGGGCGCGCTGCTCGGCGACCGCGACGACCTGGTCAGGGCGGCCGCATTGGAGGCGCTCGCCGGGATCGGCTGCCCGCCGCCGCTCGCCGCCGCCGCCGTGGACGCGCTGCGAGACCCCGCCTGGCAGGTCAGGACGGGCGCCGCGCGCGGCCTGGCCGCCGCCGACCCCGAGGTGGCGTCGGGGCCGCTGATCAAGGCGCTGGACGACCCGCACCTCGACGTCCGCAAGGCCGCCGTGATCGCGCTGTCCGCCGTCCCCGCCACGCCGGAGGTGGCCGCCGCGCTGGACCGCGCCCAGACCGACCCGGACGCCGACGTCCGCGCCTACGCCCGCCGGGCCGTCACCGTGCGAGCGTGACCAGGGCGGCGGTCCCGGCGATCTCGACCAGCGCGCCGAGGACGTCGCCGGTGACCCCGCCCAGCCGCCGGACGGCGTGCCGCAGCAGCAGCATCGCCGCCGCCAGCCCCACCAGGACGGCGGCGGCGGTGTGCAGGGCGCCGCCGAGCCCGTTCGCGGCCGCCCCGGCGGCGCCCGCGCCCAGCACGACGACGGCCGTCACCAGCAGCGCGTTCCGCGTCGAGACCGTGCCCGCGACCAGCGAGCCCAGCCCGCCCGGCCGCGCCGCCGGAACGGCGTCCCGGCATGCCCACGGCAGCGCCGCACGCCCGGCCACGGCGCCGACGACCACGGCCACGGCGGCATGCGGCGCGGACGCGAGCGCCGCCACCTGGACGAGCAGCGCCAGCATCAGCGTGACGACCCCGAACGGCCCGATGTCGGACCGCTTCATGATCGCCAGGGCCTCGGCGGCGGGACGGCCGCTGCCGAGCCCGTCGGCCAGGTCGGCGAGCCCGTCGAGGTGCAGGGCCCGCGTGAGCACGGCCGTCGCCGCCACCGCGAGCGCCGCGCGCAGCAGCGGCGACAGTCCCGCCGCGTCGCCCGCGACCAGCACCAGCGCCGCGCCGCCGCCGGTGACCAGCCCCACGGCGGGCGCGGTCAGCATCGCCGCCCTCGCCGTGGCCCGGTCGACGTTCCGCATCGGCAGCGGCACGACGGTCAGGAGCGTGACGGCCAGCCGCAGCCCCGCGATCACGGCAGCTCCGCGACGCGGCCCGCCACCACCAGCGCGGCCTCCTCGGACTCGGCGGCGAGCCGCTGGTTGAGCCGGCCGAGGGCGTCGCGGAACGCCCGTCCCGACCGCGTCGCGGGCACCACCGACAGGCCGACCTCGTCGCTCACCGCCACGACACGGGCCCTCGTGCTCCGCCAGGCGTCGACGAGCCCGTCGACGCGCGGCTGGACGCGGTCCGGTTCGTCCCACGCCGCTTCCTCGTCGAACACGGCCGCCAGCCAGGAGCCGATGCCGTCCACGAGCACCGCCCCCTCGGCCTCCCCGAGGACACCGCCGAGGTCGGACGTCTCGACCGTCCGCCACCATGCCGGACGCCGCAGCCGGTGCGCCTCGATGCGCGCCGTCCACTCCGGGTCGTCCGCGCGGACCACGCCGGTCGCCACGTAGGTCACGTCCGGGCACGCGGCCAGCCGCAGCTCCGCCTCGGCCGACTTCCCCGACCGCGCGCCGCCCAGCAGCAGCGTCCGGTGGGGCCCGCCCGCCGGACGCCGCCAGAACGCCATCCGCCGCTCCAACTCGTCCACCGAACGAATCCGGTGGTCGACATGGACGGCCAGCACCTCGGTCCCGGACGTGACGGCTTCCGCCCTCCGCAGCCGTCCCAGATGCTCGGGAGACCCCACCAGGTCCAGCAGGACGGCGTCGTACGCCACTCCCGCGCCCGGCTCAGGCTTGGCTCCGGGCCCGGACGACACCAATGCCCGTCCACCGTCCGGCCCGGTGACGTCATGGCCCCCGACCACGGAGACGCGAGCGCAGTCCTCCAGCGGAACGCCGTCAATGAGGGCCCGCGTCGGCCCGTGCGAGACCCCGGCGGTGCGCAACCGGTTGCAGGACGCGCACCCGCACCCGGCCGCGGGCCAGCCGCCGGGACCCGCGAAGTCGAGAAGCTCAATGTCCATGACGCCGCGAATACTACGGTGGCCTGGGGAAGCAGGCCGCCGGCCGGTCCGGCTTCACTCGGCGGGCACCCCTGTCACGGTGACGGTCCGGGTTCCCGGGTCGATGCCGCCGAGGGCGGCGCAGCGCGCGTCCCGCCCGTGCACGCGGCCGAACTCGGCGGTCACCACGTGCCATCCCGTCAGCCCGTTGGCGGCGAGCCGCCCCTCGGTGAACGTGACCGACGCCCGCTCGGAGACGCAGCGGGCGCCGAACCGGGCCACGAGCTCCTTCTGGAGCCTGCCGAGCGCCTGGGCCCGGGCCTTCTCGGCCCCGGCGAGCGGACGCCACGGACGCAGCCCGAGCCTCCGGCACACGCCGGAGTCACCGGGGAAGACGCCGACCGCCTTGCCCATGCCGCAGGCCACGAGCGGTGGCGCCGTGCGCGTGCCCTCGCCCACCGCCCCCTCCCGCCACAGCCCGGCGCACTCGCCGATCGGATCGAGGGTGCTGGTCCCGATCGCGGTCGTGTCGGCTTGCAGGTCCGCGCGCGCGTAGCAACCGGTGGCCAGAGTCTGCTCCACGCCGTCGCCCAGCAGGCTCCCGGCGACGGCGACGCCGCCGCCCGCCACGACGAGCGCGGCGGCTGTGCCCGCGATCCAGCGGCCGCGCCGGGCGATCCGGCGCCGTCCGGCGGGCCGCGAGATCTCCTCGACGAGGTGCCGCCTCCGCACCGCGACGGCCGCGGGATCGATGTCGCGCTCGCGGGGCGGCGAGTACTCGTTCACAGTTCCTCCTGAGTCGATTGGAGCGCCGAGAGGCGTTCACCCTGCGCGTGGGGTTCCTTCGCGGCCAGCTCCCGCAGCCGCGCCTTCGCTCTGGACAGGCGCGACCGCACGGTCCCCACCGGCACCCCCAGGGCGACGGCCGCCTGCGCGTAGCTGAGCCCGTCCGCCGCGCACAGGGCGAGGACGTCCTGGTCGTCCGGCGAGAGCCGCCTCACCAGGCGCAGGAGCCGCGCCATCGCCCGTTCGGCGTCGAGCCGCTCCGCCACGTCGTCGGCGTGGTCGGACGCGTCCGGACGATCGGGGACGCGGGCCAGCGCGTCACGGTGCCGGCGTCGCGCGCGGTTGCGGTTGCGCGCGACGTTGGCGGCCACGCCGAGCAGCCAGGGCAGGGCCGAGTCGCCGTCCAGCCGCACCTCGGCGCGGCGGCGCCACGCCTCAAGGAACACGACCGAGGTCAGCTCCTCCGCGGCCGACCAGTCGCCGACGCGGCGGAAGCAGTGGTTGTAGACGGCGCGGGAGTGCCGGTCGAACAGCACCCCGAAGCCCTCGGCCTCGCCCTCGACGGCCCGCCGCCACAGCTCGGCGTCGGTCGGGTCCGGGTCGGTTGGCACGTATCTCATGCCCCCTCTGTGTCCGCGGGCGGGACCAGGGTTCCGCACGCCCCCGGGAACCCGGACCGCGGCCGCGGACATGGACCCGGTGACAATGATCGACACCCAGGGAGCCCAGATGGACAAGTTCACCCGCGGCCTGCCGATCCTGTTCGGAAGCGCCCTCGCGGTCGTCGTCGCGTCCGGCGTCGCGCCCCCGTCGCACGCCGCCGCGCGGTTCACGCCCGTCGCCGGCCGCACACCCCATCAGGCCATCGGAGCCACGATGGAGGAGACGGCGGTCCGGCACGGACCTCGGACGATCGAACCGAAGGCCGCGTCGCCGTCCCCTGTCCCCGGGCGGCGCAGGGCGGCGGGCCCGACCCACCGGCTGACGGTGTCGGTCCTCGACCGCTCCGGCCAGAAGCCCGCCGACGCCGACGCCGAGGCCTTCGGCGTCTTCGACCCCGCGACCGGCGCCCAGGTGCACGGCACGTTCAGCGGGGGATCGGGCCAGGTCGAGGTGCCGCCGGGCACGTACCGGGTGGGCACCTGGATCCGCACCCGGGAGCCCGGCCTCCCCAACGCCGCCGCCCTGGTGATCCTCCCGTCGGTGACCGTCACCGGTGACACGACCGTCCTGCTGGACGCCCGCACCACCAGGAAGATCGAGGTCAGCCTGGACCACCCGGGCCCGAAGATGTTCCTGGGCGACGCGATGGTCCCGATGACGACCAGGGGAGAGCGGCACGCCTACCGCCTCTCGCTGGAGAACGGGGTGTTCATCTCACCGGCGGCCGGTGTGTCGCTCCACCTCTTCACCACCTGGACGCCCGACGGCACGGGCGACGGCCCGTACCAGTACTCCGTGGTCACCACCTCGAAGGGACGCATCCCCGACGCGCCGGTGTTCCGGGTCCACGACGCAGGCCTGGCCACCGTCCGCACGAGCTACCCCGCCCCCGGCCGCGCCACCTGCGTCTCGACCTGGACGGGGCCCGACCTGCCCGACCTGCCGATCATCGTCTCGCACGGCCTGGTGGCGGGCACGGCACCGGGGACGCACACCGTCCACACCACTCCGGGCGTCCGGTGGACCGACACGCTGGGGATGGACGGCGACGACTGCACGTTCGAGACGGCGGAGGGGACCGACAGCTGGGAACGCTACCCCCGCGCCGGCGACTACACCCGGCGCTGGCACACCGCCCCGCTCACCCCCGCCCTGGCGTACTGGAACCTCGGCGACCTCACACCCGCCGCCGTCCGCCGCCAGGACACGCTGGACGTCAACATGTCCCTGTTCTCCGACGGCGTCCCCACCCACGTCGGGCCACTGGACGGACCCGATGAGGACGGGCACATCACCGGCCGGACGACCCTGAAGCAGGACGGGCGGGAGATCGGCACGAGCCAGGACGCCGGTTTCGGCAGCTTCACGCTTCCCAAGGAAGGCGGTCGCTACCGGCTGGAGACCACCGCCGAGCGGAGCGTCCCCTGGTCGCCGCTGGGCACCCGCACCGACGCGGCCTGGACCTTCACCTCGGCGCACACCGAAACGACCGCCGTACCGCCGCTCATGACCGTGCGCTACGACGCGCGGCTCGACGGCTACAGCCGCGCCCCCGCGGGTGCTCCCCACCGCATCGGCGCCAAGATCCAGACCCCGCCCGGCGTGGGGGCGCGCAAGGTGAAGGAGCTCCGCGTCCGCGTCTCCTACGACGACGGCAGGACGTGGCGCGACACCACCGTCCACGCGGCCGGGGACGGCTGGACCATCGACCTCCAGCACCCCGCGGACGCCGAGTACGTCTCCCTCTCCGCCACCGCCGTCGACGCGGAGGGGAACACGGTCGAGCAGAGCACCGTCCGCGCCTACGCCCTGCGCCGGTGAGGCCGTCGAGCTAGGCAGGGCGCGCCGAGTGTTCGGGTGAGGTCGCGTCCGGCCGGACACGACACGCCGGGGCGACTAGTCTTCGGGCCGACGAGGGAGGTCGCCATGGCGTGGAACTGGCGTTTGGAAAAGGCCGACGGCCGCCCGGCCGGGGTATCGGAGGAGACGTTCTCCACCCAGGCGGACGCGGAGAGCTGGCTGGGCGAGAACTGGCGCGGCCTCCGCGCCGAGGAGGTCGACAAGGTCACGCTGCTGGACGGCGACGACGTCGTCTACGGGATGAGCCTGCTCGACCCGGAGTGAGCGCCGGGCGAGGGCCGCGGGGCACCGGTCCCCGCGGCCCCTCGCTCAGGGGCGGGTGGGCGGGCTGACGGTCTTCGACGCGTCGCGGACCACCGAGTCCCCGAGCACGTCGTCGATCCGCTTCAGCACGTCGGCCTCCAGCTTGACGCCGGCCGCCTTCACGTTGTCGGCCACCTGCTCCGGACGCGACGCCCCGACGATCGCCGCCGACACGTTCGGGTTCTGCAACGTCCACGCGATCGCGAGCTGCGCCATCGACAGGCCGAGCTCGTCCGCGATCGGACGCAGGTTCTGCACGCGCGTCAGCAGCTCGTCGTCGAGGAAGCGGCTGATCATGTTGGCGCCGCCCTTGTCGTCGGTGGCGCGCGACCCCTCCGGAAGCGGCTGCCCCGGACGGTACTTGCCGGTCAGCACGCCCTGCGCGATCGGGGACCACACGATCTGGCCGAGGCCCTCGCGCTCGGACAGCGGGACGACCTCCTCCTCGATGACCCGCCACAGCATCGAGTACTGCGGCTGGTTGGACACCAGGCGGTCGAAGCCCATCTCGTCGGCGATCTTCAGGGCCCGCTCGATCTCCTCGGCGCGCCACTCCGACACGCCGACGTAGAGGACCTTCCCGCGCCGGACGAGGTCGTCGAACGCGCGGAGGGTCTCCTCCAGCGGCGTCTCGTGGTCGAACCGGTGCGCCTGGTAGAGGTCGACGTAGTCGGTGCCGAGGCGGCGCAGGGAGCCGTCGATGCCCTCCATGATGTGCTTGCGGGACAGCCCGCGGTCGTTCGGGCCCGGCCCGGTCGGCCAGAAGACCTTCGTGAAGATCTCCAGCCCCTCGCGGCGCTGGCCCTTGAGCGCGCGGCCGAGGACCTCCTCGGCGCGCGTCCCGGCGTAGACGTCCGCGGTGTCGAAGGTCGTGATCCCCTCGTCGAGGGCGGCGCGCACGCAGGCGCGCGCGGCGTCCTCCTCGACCTGGGAGCCGTGGGTGAGCCAGTTGCCGTACGCGATCTCGCTGATCTTGAGACCGCTCCGGCCGAGGTATCGGAACTCCATGTCCGAAACCCTATCCGGACGGTGAAACGGGCACCGAGGTCAGACCCCGCCGGCCCCGCTCAGACCTTGTCCTTCTCGCCGAGCTTCACCGCCGGCGCGGGCATCCGCAGCCTGCGGATCTGCATGGCGCGCATCGCCGCGTAGAGGCCGACGCCGCGCTGGTCGTCGTCCGGATACCGCTCCGAGGCCAGCTTCTTCACCCCGCGGCTGAGGAACACGCCCTCCGCCAGGACGACCAGCAGCACCACCGGCGGCGCGAACAACCCCATCAGCCGCGCGGCGGGGATCGGCATCAGACTGAGGATCACGACCGCGAACAACGCGTACATCAGGTACGAGCCGAACGTGCGGCGCGCGTCCACGTAGTTGCGGGCGAGCTTGCGCACCGGGCCCTTGTCGCGCTTGAGCAGGTACTTGTCATCGCCCTTGACCATCCCCTGCTTGGCCTTGACCCGCTCGCCGGCCTGCCGCTCCCTGGCCCGCTTGTAGGCCTCCTTGCGCGTGGACGGCGCGGTGATCGGCTGGCGGCGGCGCTTCTCGGCCTCGCTGCGCTTGGGCGTGGGACGGCCCTTGCCTCCGGGCTTCACGACCTGCGGAGGGCTCTCCGGAGCTTCCGGGCTACGACGCTTGAACACGGGGATCAGCCTACCGGCCCCCATCCGCAGGGACGCCAGACGCGAAAGCCCCGCCCCGGGGGAACTGGACACCGAGTGACGCGCGTCCGAGATTGGTGAGCATCGAGTCCGCGAACCGGGGAAGACCAGCCATGCGATCATGGGGGGACTGCGACGCTCTGACGGCAACATCTCGCAAGGCTGGGACGTTAACGCGTAGGGTGATAAGAACCCCAGCAGTGGTCATTGAGCCCAGTTTGCGACTGAGGCGACAGCACGAAGGGACCGGCGCCGCGCGATGAGCGTGATGAAGCGAATGTCGATGATCTTCAAGTCCAAGGCGAACAAGGCCCTGGACCGCATGGAGGATCCTCGCGAGACGCTCGACTACTCCTACCAGCGCCAGCTTGAGATGCTGCAGAAGGTCCGTCGGGGTGTCGCCGACGTCGCCACCTCGCGCAAGCGTCTCGAGCTGCAGATCAACCAGCTGGAAGGCCAGCAGAACAAGCTGACCGACCAGGGCAAGAAGGCCCTCCAGGTGGGCCGCGAGGACCTCGCCCGCGAGGCCCTCACCCGCCGCGCCGGGCTCGACAGCCAGCTCGGCGACCTGCGCGCCCAGTACCAGCAGTTGCAGGGCGAGGAGGAGAAGCTCACGCTCGCCTCCCAGCGGCTCCAGGCCAAGGTCGACTCCTTCCGCACCCGCAAGGAGACGATCAAGGCGACCTACACGGCCGCCGAGGCGCAGACGAAGATCAACGAGGCGTTCTCCGGCATCTCCGAGGAGATGGGCGACGTGGGTCTGGCGATCCAGCGCGCCGAGGAGAAGACCGAGACGATGAAGGCCCGCGCGGGCGCCATCGACGAACTCCTCGCCTCCGGCGCCCTGGAGGACTTCTCCGGTCCCAAGGACGACATCCAGGCCGAGCTCGACCGGATGGGCTCCGGGCCCGGCGTCGACCTCGAACTGGAACGTCTCAAGGCCGAGCTCGGCCAGGGTCCCGCGCCCAAGGAGCTGAACCAGGGCTCCTCGGCCGCGCAGGCGCAGCAGCAGCCGCAGGACACCCCGCAGCAGGCCCCGTGGCCGCAGAAGCCCGGGGGTGCCCAGTGATCGTCCGCCTGATGGGCGAGGGCCAGCTGGACGTGGCGGCCGACGACCTCTCGGCGCTCAACACCCTCGACGCCGAGCTGGAGAAGGCGATCGAGGCCGACGACGAGACGGCGTTCCGCGCCGCGCTGCACGCCCTGCTGGGATGCGTCCGCAAGGTGGGCAGGCCGCTGCCGGCCGACAGCCTCGCGCCCTCGGAGCTGATCCTGCCCCCGGCGGACGCGCACATCGACGAGGTGCGGTCGATGCTGGGTGACGAGGGGCTCATTCCGGACTGACCTGGCACGAAACCCGGCTCTCGGACGTTGCTACAGGTGAATCGGGAGAACTGGGGGAGAACAGAAATGGCCCGGACGCGGTACGCCTCCGACCGGGGGCTCACGTCGCGCATGCTCGTGACCATGTTCCTGCTGGGGCTGGTCTACGTCGTCTTCGTCTCGGCGTTCTTCGTGATCTCGCCGAGCATCGGCGTGATCGCGCTGGGCGTCGCCCTGGTCTTCCTCCTCGCCCAGTACTTCTTCTCCGGCAAGCTGACGATGTTCGCCATGCACGGGCGGGAGGTCTCCCCGGAGGAGGCGCCCGAACTGCACGGCGTCATCGACCGGATCTGCGCGATGTCGGACGCGCCGAAGCCGCGCGTCGCGATCACCGACACCGACGTCCCGAACGCGTTCGCCACCGGCCGCAACCAGAAGAAGGCCGTCGTGTGCGTCACGACCGGCCTGATGCGCCGCCTCGACCCCGTCGAGCTGGAGGGCGTCCTCGCGCACGAGATGGCGCACATCGCCCACAAGGACGTCGCGGTCATGACGATCGCCTCGTTCCTCGGCATCTGCGCGGGCCTCATCACCCGGTTCGGGCTGGAGTGGGGCCTGTGGGGCGGCTTCAACCGCCGCGACGGCGACCAGAACACCGGCCTGATCCTGCTCGCCGTGATCGCGGTCAGCGCGGTCGCGTACGCGGTCAGCTTCCTGCTCACCCGGGCGCTGTCGCGCTACCGCGAGCTGTCGGCCGACCGGGCCGCCGCGCTGCTCACCGGCCGACCGTCCGCGCTCGCGAGCGCGCTGACGAAGGTCACCGGCGAGATCGCCCGCATCCCGACCAACGACCTGCGCTCCGCGCAGGCGTTCAACGCGTTCTTCTTCACCCCGGCGTTCGGCAAGGGCTTCAGCGTCTCCTCGCTGTTCTCCACCCACCCGACGCTCGACCGCCGCCTCGCGCAGCTGTCGTCGATCTCCGACCAGCTCAGCAGGGGAGCCTGATGGGATTCCTGGACACGCTGCTCGGCCGGTCCAAGCCGGTCAAGCCCGACCTCGACCGGCTGTTCGGGCTGTCCACCGCCGCGATCACGCTGGAGGCCGCCGCCGGGTTCAAGCCGACCGGGCTCGGCTCGGTGTGCTTCCGCGCGGCCGAGGGCGGCGCGTTCGCGCGGCTCCAGCAGGACGTCCAGGAACTGCTCGACGCCGACGAGGGCCCCAAGGTCGAGATCAGCACCGACTCCTACGGGTACACGTGGCTGCTCGCCGAGCATCCGCCGGAGGAACTCCCCGCCCTGGTCACCGACCTGCACGCGGTCAACGCGACGCTGGAGGGCGGCGGCTTCGGCCCGCACCTGCTGTGCTCGCTCGCCGGGTTCACCGGCCCCGAGGGGCAGCGGCTCGCGCTCGTCTACCTCTACAAGCGCGGCACGTTCTACCCGTTCGCGCCGCTGCCCGGCGACAAGCGCGACAACGCGCTCGAACTCCAGGTCCGCGGCGCGGTCGGCGCCGACCTCCCCTTCGAGGACGACCTCGGCCGGTGGTTCCCCGTCTGGGGCGCCCCCGGCCTCTGAGGCCGGCACGGCCCCCGCTACGGCAGGGCGAGCATCTGGTCGAGGGCGGCGCGGGCGTAGTGCGCGGTCTCCTCGTCCACGGTGATGACGTTCTCGACCTCGCCGCGCGCCAGCGTCTCCAGCGACATGACCAGGTGCGGCAGGTCGATCCGGTTCATCGTCGAGCAGTAGCAGACGGTCTTGTCGAGGAACATCACGTTCTTGTCGGGGTGGGCGTTCGCCAGCCGCCGGACGAGGTTCAGCTCCGTCCCCACCGCCCACGACGAGCCGGGCTCGGCCGCCTCGATCGCCTTGATGATGTACTCGGTCGAGCCGATCTGGTCGGCGGCCGTGACGACCTCGTGCCGGCACTCGGGGTGGACGAGCACGTTCACGCCGGGGACGCGGGCGCGCACGTCGTCCACCGACTCCTTGCTGAACCGGCCGTGCACCGAGCAGTGGCCGCGCCACAGGATCATCTTCGCGTCCCGCAGCTGCTCCTGCGTAAGACCGCCCTCGCGGCGGTGCGGGCTGTAGACGACGCAGTCTTCCAGCGAGAAGCCCATCTCCAGGACGGCGGTGTTGCGGCCGAGGTGCTGGTCGGGCAGGAACAGCACCTTCTTGCCCTTGGAGTAGGCCCACTCCAGGGCCCGCTTCGCATTGGACGAGGTGCACACGACGCCGCCGTGCCGTCCGACGAACCCCTTGATGTCGGCCGAGGAGTTCATGTAGGTCACCGGGACCACGTCGTCGGCGATCCCGGCGTCCTCCAGGACGTCCCAGCACTCCTCGACCTGGTCGAACGTGGCCATGTCGGCCATCGAGCAGCCCGCGCCGAGGTCGGGGAGGATCACGCGCTGGTGGGCGGCGGTCAGGATGTCGGCCGACTCCGCCATGAAGTGCACGCCGCAGAACACCACGTACGGCGCCTCGGGACGCGCCGCCGCCTGCTGGGCGAGCTTGAACGAGTCGCCGGTGACGTCCGCGAACTGGATGACCTCGTCGCGCTGGTAGTGGTGGCCGAGGACGAAGACCCGGTCGCCGAGCGCCGCCTTCGCGGCGGCGGCCCGCTCGACCAGCCGGGGGTCGGACGCGGGCGGCAGCTCGCCGGGACAGTCCACGCCGCGCTCGCTGCCCGGGTCGGCACCCTCGCCGAGCAGCAGCAGCGGAAGATCGCGCACTGGGGTGGTCACGGGAGACTCCCTCCTGCGACGGACTTATCGTCGCTCTGACGACTAATGATTGCATATCCGGGCAAGTCCGGCGGTGTGACGTAGACCGCACCCCTCCCCGGTGTTAAACCCCGCCGATAAGCGGAATGGGCCTGCGGCGAGGTACGTTGTCCTACGGGAAGAGGTCGAACGACGTCCTCGGAGACAAGCGACGGTTCGCCGCATGAGCGGCGCAGCGAGAACCCGGGAGCTGAACACATGACGGTTTCAGGCGAGACCACGCAGGAGACCACGCAGCAGGGCGTCATCCTCACCGACGCCGCCGCCGTGAAGGCCCGCGGCCTTCTGGAGCAGGAGGGCCGCGACGATCTCGCCCTGCGTGTCGCGGTGCAGCCGGGCGGCTGCTCCGGCCTGATCTACCAGCTCTTCTTCGACGAGCGGGAGATGGACGGCGACCAGATCCAGGACTTCGGCGGCCTGTCGGTCCGCGTCGACCGGATGAGCGCCCCCTACCTCACCGGCGCCACCATCGACTTCGTGGACTCGATCGAGAAGCAGGGCTTCACGATCGACAACCCGAACGCGTCCGGCTCCTGCGCCTGCGGCGACAGCTTCAACTAGTCCGCGTCGACGAGCCCCAAGGGCGGTCCGGTGTGATTCCGGGCCGCCCTTTGGCGTCCGGCAGGCCGGTATAGGCATCCTCGACGGGTGTGCGAGCGCCGCTTCGTATGCTCCGATGGAAGTAGTCTTTCCGGGTTGAAACAGCCGGTGACAAGCCGGACGACCACGACGAGGAGAGCGACGCCGTGCGCATCGCCGTGACAGGCTCCATTGCGACCGACCATCTCATGACCTTCCCCGGACGGTTCACCGACCAGCTCCTCCCGGACCAGCTCGACCAGGTGTCGCTGTCGTTCCTGGTGGACGAGCTGGACATCCGCCGGGGCGGCATCGCCGCCAACATCTGCTTCGGGATGGGGAGCCTCGGCAAGGAGTCGATCCTCGTCGGCTCCGTCGGCGCCGACTTCGCCGACTACCGGTCCTGGCTCGAACGGCACGGCGTGGACACCGCGTCCGTACACGTGTCCGAGATCCACCACACCGCCCGGTTCCTGTGCACCACCGACCAGGACCAGAACCAGATCGCCACCTTCTACGCCGGGGCGATGAGCGAGGCCCGCTCCATCGAGCTGCGCCCCGTCGCCGAGCGCGTCGGCGGCCTCGACCTCGTCGTGGTCAGCCCCAACGACCCCGAGGCGATGCTCCGCCACACCGACGAGTGCCGCACCCGCGAGATCCCGTTCGCGGCCGACCCGTCCCAGCAGCTCGCCCGGATGGACGGCGCCGACGTCCGCCGCCTCATCGACGGCGCCGCCTACCTGTTCACCAACGAGTACGAGAAGGCCCTCAGCGAGGAGAAGACCGGCTGGACGAGCGAGGAGATCCTCTCCCGCGTCGGCGTCCGCGTCACCACGCTCGGCGCCAAGGGCGTCGTCATCGACCGCCAGGGCGAGGAGGGCGTGCACGTCCCGCCAGTCCACGTCGACTCCGTCGTCGACCCGACCGGCGTCGGCGACGCCTTCCGCGCGGGCTTCCTGTCGGCCACCGCCTGGAACCTCCCCCTGGAGCGCGCCGCCCAGGTCGGCAACGCCATCGCCGCGCACGCGCTGGAGGCCGCGGGCCCGCAGGAGTACACCCTCTCCCGCCAGTCCTTCCTCGACCGCTTCGCCGCCACCTACGGCCGGCCGGCCGCCGACGAGGTCGCCCCCCACCTCACCACCGCGTAGGACGAACGACACGAATGGCCGCGCCCCGACGCCGGGGACGCGGCCATTCGCAACTCAGGTACGTGGACCCCTCAATCCAGGCACGCAAGAGACCGCGAGGGGCGCCGCGCACTCTGGACTGAGGAGCGCAGGGAGCGCCAGCGACCGGAGCGACGAGGGAAGAGGGCGCGAAAAAGCGCCCCGAGCCGCCGAGCGTAGGCGAGGCAATTAGTACGTTCTTTTGATGTGGAAGCCCCAGCCGCCTTGGGGGAGGGTCTCTTCGCGGACGAAGTCCTGGGACTTCATGCGGCACCAGGCGGGAATGTCGGTGCAGGCGGCGGCGTCGTCGGCGAGGACGGCGACGATCTCGCCGACGGGGACCTCGCGGATCCGCTCGGCGAGCATGATGATCGGGATCGGGCACTTGCGGCCGAGCGCGTCGATGACCAGCACCGGGGGCGGGCCCGCGGGCTCGGCGGGGGACGGCGCGGGGGTGGCGCTCGCGGGCGCGGTGCTCTTGGCGCGGCCTCGGAACCTCATGGGCGCGACCGCCTCCCTGTCTCTGGGGTGTTCATCGCCGACCGGCGCAGCCGGGAGACGGCGCCGGGGAGGACGGCGAGGAACCGGTCGACGTCCGCCGCACCGGTGCCACGCGGCAGCGATACCCGTACGTTTCCATGGGTGATCACTCCCATCGCCTCCAGGACATGACTTGGTCGCAGCGTATCCGCCGTGCACGAGCTTCCAGAGGAAACCGCGAAACCCATCCTGTCCAATTCGGTGAGAAGTGCCTCACCCTCGACATACAGGCAGGAAAAGGTGACGAGGTGGGGGAGCCGCCGGACGGGGTCGCCGACCACCTGGACGTCCGGGATCTCCCTCGGGACGCGATCGCGGATCAGGTCGACGAGCGCGGAGAGGCGCGGCGCGTCGTCCGCCATGTCGGCCTGGAACGCCTCCAGGGCGGCGGCCGCCGCGACGACGGCGGGGACGTTCTCGAACCCGGGGACGCGGCGTCCCTCGCGCTCGTCGGCGGGGAGCGGGGAGCGCCAGCGGGTGCCCTTGCGGATGACGAGCACGCCGACTCCGGCGGGTCCGCCCCATTTGTGGGCACTTCCGGCGAGGAACGACCAGCCGCCCGGTACGTCCGCGCGTCCGAGGGACTGCGCGGCGTCGACGAACAGCGGCACGCCCGCCGCGCGGCACGCCTCGGCGACCTCCGCGACGGGCTGGAGTGTCCCGACCTCGTGGTTGGCCGACTGGAGGCACGCCAGTGCGGTGTCGGGCCTGAGCGCGGCGCCGAACGCGGCCGGGTCGACCCGGCCGGTCCGGTCGACGCCGACGATCGTGACCTCGTCGCCGCCCCGCTCGTGCAGTTCCGCGGCGTGCAGCACACTGGAGTGCTCGACGGCGCCGACCACCAGGTGGCGCCCGGCCCGCCGGCGCGCCTGGAGCCCCCCGAGGACCGCCAGGTGCACCGCCTGGGTGCCCGAGGACGTGAACGACACCTCGTCCGGACGGGCACGCAGGACACCGGCGACACGCGCGCGCGCCCGGTCCATCAGCACGCGGGTGCTCCGGGCCGTCCCGTAGAGCCTGGCGGGATCGGCCCAGCCCGCGTCCAGCGCCTCCAGCAGCGCCGCCCGCGCCGCGGGATGCGGCGGTTCGGTGGAAGCGGCGTCGAGATAGGCGCCCGGCGCGCTGGAGTCGGCCACGCCAGAACACTAACCGGGCACCCGATCGGGGGTTCGCGCGACCCTCGCGCTAGGGTGTCCACCACATGTGTAACTCCTGATCTCATCCGCCCGGACGACCGGGCATTCATCCGTGGGGAAGGCATTCCGTGAGTCCGACCCGCTCTAGGGAGCGGCGTACGCCTGTGCGCGGTCGCCGCGCATTGAGAAGCGCCGGCGCGCTGGGCCTGCTGGCGCTGACCGCCACCGCCTGTAGCGGCGAGGCGTCCCGCCTAGGCATGCCCGAGCCGATCGGGCCCCAGGCCGAGCGCATGCTGAAGCTCTGGCAGGGGTCCTGGATCGCCGCGTTCGCCGTCGGTGCCGTCGTGTGGGGCCTGATCATCTGGGCGGTGCTGTTCCACCGCAAGCGCTCCGACGACCTGCCGCCGCAGGTGCGCTACAACATGCCGATCGAGATCCTTTACACGGCGGTCCCGTTCGTCATCATCGCGGTCCTGTTCTTCTTCACCGTCCGGGACGAGAACTACGTCGAGAAGACCACGGACAATCCCGCGGTCACCATCGACGTCACCGGCTTCCAGTGGAGCTGGCAGTTCGACTACAAGGAGAAGACCGGCGGCCAGGAGAAGACCGTCGCCTCCGTCGTCGGGCAGCCGGTCGCGCCGAACGCCAGCGGCGGCGCCAAGCCGGTAATGACGGTCCCGTCCGGCAAGACGGTCCGGATCAGGTTGCACTCCAACGACGTCATCCACTCGTTCTGGGTCCCGGCGCTCCTGTACAAGAAGGACGTCATGCCGGGCTACACCAACGAGTTCGAGTTCACCGCGAACAAGCTCGGCACCTATGAGGGCCGCTGCGCGGAGCTGTGCGGCGTCGACCACAGCAGGATGCTGTTCCAGCTCCGGGTCGTGACGCCCGAGCAGTACGCCGCGTTCATCGCCGAGTCCAAGGCCAAGGCCGTGGGGGGTGCCAAGTGACCACGATCAGTCACGCACCGAGTACGCCGGTCGCCGCGTCGCGGACGAGCAAGGGGCGCATCCTCGCCTCGTGGATGTCGTCCACCGACCACAAGGTGATCGGCTACCTGTACCTGATCACGTCGTTCGTGATGTTCCTCATCGGCGGCGTGCTCGCGCTGATGATGCGGGCCGAGCTGTTCAAGCCCGAGCTCCAGATCTTCAGCAACGAGCAGTTCAACCAGCTGTTCACCATGCACGGCACGATCATGCTGCTGATGTTCGCGACGCCGCTGTTCGCGGGGTTCGCCAACGTCATCATGCCGCTCCAGATCGGCGCGCCCGACGTGGCGTTCCCGCGGATGAACATGCTGGCGTACTGGCTGTTCCTGTTCGGCAGCATCATCGTCATCGCGGGCTTCCTGACGCCGGGCGGCGCGGCCAGCTTCGGCTGGTTCGCCTACGCCCCGCTGTCGGACGCGGTGCGCTCGCCGGGCGTCGGCGGCGACATGTGGGTCATGGGCCTCGCGATGTCGGGCTTCGGCACCATCATGGGCGCGGTCAACTTCATCACCACGATCCTGTGCATGCGCGCCCCCGGCATGACGATGTTCCGGATGCCGATCTTCACCTGGAACATCCTGCTGACCTCCATCCTCGTCCTGCTGGCGTTCCCGGTGCTCGCCGCGGCGCTGCTGGCGCTGGAGGCCGACCGCAAGCTCGGCGCGCACGTGTTCGACTCCGCGCACGGCGGCGCGCTGCTGTGGCAGCACCTGTTCTGGTTCTTCGGGCATCCGGAGGTCTACATCATCGCGTTGCCCTTCTTCGGCATCGTGACCGAGATCCTCCCGGTGTTCAGCCGCAAGCCCGTGTTCGGCTACATCGGCCTGGTGTTCGCGACGATCAGCATCGCGGGCCTGTCGGTCACCGTGTGGGCGCACCACATGTTCGTGACCGGCCAGGTGCTGCTGCCGTTCTTCTCGTTCATGACGTTCCTCATCGCCGTGCCCACGGGGGTGAAGTTCTTCAACTGGGTGGGGACGATCTGGCGAGGGCAGCTGACGTTCGAGTCGCCGATGCTGTGGTCGCTGGGCTTCCTCGTGACGTTCCTGTTCGGCGGCCTGACCGGCGTCATCCTCGCGTCCCCGCCGATGGACTTCCAGCTGTCGGACTCCTACTTCGTCGTGGCGCACTTCCACTACGTGGTGTTCGGCACGGTGGTGTTCGCGATGTTCGCGGGCTTCTACTTCTGGTGGCCGAAGTGGACCGGCAAGATGCTGAACGACACGCTCGGCAAAGTCCACTTCTGGATGCTGTTCATCGGCTTCCACGGCACGTTCCTCATCCAGCACTGGCTGGGCGCCGAGGGCATGCCGCGCCGCTACGCCGACTACGCGAGCGAGTTCGAGGGCCTCAACCAGGTCTCGACGGTCTTCTCGTTCATCCTCGGCCTGTCGATGCTGCCGTTCTTCTACAACGTCTACATCACCGCCAAGAAGGGCAAGCCGGTGAACGTGGACGACCCGTGGGGCTACGGCTCGTCGCTGGAGTGGGCGACCTCGTGCCCGCCGCCGCGGCACAACTTCAACTCGATCCCGAAGATCCGCTCGGAGCGCCCGGCGTTCGACCTGCACCACCCGCACGTGGGTGCCAAGGGCGAGCTGTCCGGGGCGAAGGGGGAGTAGCCGATGCGCGTCCAGGCGTTCATGTTCTACGGGTGCGCGGTCTTCTTCCTCGCCACCGACATCGTGTACTGGCTGTGGTCGGGTGACTGGACGGGCACCACGGCGCTCGCCCTCGCCATCGGCCTCGCCGGGCTCATCGGGTTCTACATCCACTTCACCGTCCGGCGCCTCGAACGGGCCAACAACGGCCCGTTGTACGAGGACGACCCGGAGGGCGACATCGCCGACGCCGCGGGCGAGCTGGGCTTCTTCAGCCCGCACAGCTGGTGGCCGCTGTTCCTGGGGCTGTCGGCCGCGTGCGTGGCCCTCGGCGTGGTGTTCGGCTGGTGGATGGTGATCCTCGGCGGGGCCGCGGTCATCATGACGACGATCGGTCTGGTCTTCGAGTACTACCGGGGTCATTTCGCCCACTGAGCGGTAAAAGAAGCCCAAGAGGGGCCGGTACCCACATTTTTGTGGGTACCGGCCTTTTCATCTGGGCGTCGTTCCGGCTTCGGGGGCTGGGCAGACGATTCTCGCCCAGCGGGGACGACCGGGGGGTTACCGTGCGCGTGGGTGGCTCAGGACCGAGGGACCGAGGAAGGCGTACCGCCGCGCTGCTCACCTGCGCCGCCGTCGCGGCGGGCAGTGCGGCGGGGTGCTCGGGAGGCGGGGCCCAGGATGAGGAGCTCGGTGTCGCGGTGGCGCCGGGCGGCGGCGCCGTGCTGCGTCCGGACGGGCAGATCGCCGTCCGCTCGCAGGGCGGCACGATCGAGAACGTGACGGTGGCGGGCGGCGGATCGGCGGTGGAGGGCGTACTCAGCGCGGACCGGAGCCAGTGGCGGTCGCGCTGGACGCTGGACCCGGGCCGTTCGTACACGGTGCACGCGACGGCCGTCGGGAAGGACGGCCGCAGCCGGACGGTCAGCAGCCGCTTCGCGACCGCCCAGGTGAAGGCGACGAGCGCGATGGGCCTGGACGCGCCGTCCGACAGGGAGACGGTCGGGATCGGCATGCCGATCGTCCTGAAGTTCGACAAGAAGGTGACCGACCGGGCGGCGGTGGAGCGGGCGCTGGAGGTGCGCTCCGACCGGCCCGTCGAGGGCGCCTGGCACTGGTTCGAAGGCGACGAGGGGCCCGAGGCGGTGTTCCGTCCGAGGCAGTACTGGCCCGCGCACACGAGGGTGAGCTTCCGCGCCCACCTGTCCGGCGTCCGCACCGGCAGGGACGTCTACGGTGTGAAGAACTACGGCGTCGACTTCAGGGTCGGGGACGAGCACGTCTCCACGGTCGGCGAGGACAACCACAAGATGGTGGTGAAGTTCAACGGCCGGAAGGTGAGGACGATCCCGACCAGCATGGGACGGGGCGGAGCCCGCAAGTACACCACCACCAACGGCGTCCACCTGGCGATGGCCAAGAAGGACCCCACGGTCATGACGTCGGAGTGGGAGGGCTGCGGGCCCGGCTGCGCCGGCTACTACAGCCTGACCGTCTACAAGGCCGTGCAGATCTCCGGCAGCGGCGAGTACGTCCACAGCGCGCCCTGGTCGGTGGGCAGTCAGGGGCACGACAACGTGAGCCACGGGTGCATCAACATCAGCCCGTCCAACGCCGCGTGGTTCTACCGCCACGCCTACCGGGGCGACCCGGTGACGGTGACGGGGACGAGCCGGGAGCTGGAGCCCGACAACGGCTGGGGCTACTGGCAGCTCGACTGGAGCAAGTGGGTGAAGGGCAGCGCGCTCGGGCGCTCGGTCACGACCGCGCCGCGCGCGGACACGGCCACCCTGTCGGCCCAGCCCGGCGACGCCCCGCCCGCGAACCCCGGCGCCGAACCCGGCGCGAAGGGCAACTGACCGGCCGGTCGGTCCTCAGCCGCCGTGCATGCGTTCCCAGTTGCGGGCCATGGCGATTCTGTCGGGGGAGGACGGGTGGGTCAGCCACAGGAGGTATTCGAGGGCGTTGGGGCTCAGGTCGGAGATGTTGCGGACGGCCAGTTCGTGCTGCATCGAGACGAACGTCGACGGGTCGCGGGTGAGGTCGAGGGCGTGCGCGTCCGCGCGGGCCTCGATGCGGCGGCTCACGAGGTTCTGGACGGGCGTGCCGACCTGCGTCCCGACCGCGACGAGGGCGAGGACGAGGGCCAGCGAGCGCGGGTTCACGGCCGTCCGGGCCTCGGCGTCCTCTGGCGGGTCCCCGTCCGGGTCCTCTGCCGGGGGCACTCCGGCGCGGCGCAGCAGGCGCGGTGAGGTCAGCAGGAGGTACAGCAGGCAGATGGCCCCGGCGACGGCCATCGCGCCCACGAGCGTCCCCCACAGGACGTCGTTGCGCTTGGCGTGGCCCAGTTCGTGGCCGACGATCGACTCGATCCGGGGGCGCGGCGAGCGCAGCAGCGTGTCGTACAGGACGATGCGGCGGGTGGAGCCGAACCCCGACACGTAGGCGTTCAGGGACGTCGTCCGGCGGGAGGCGTCGGCGACGAGGACGTCCTCGACCGGGACGCCGTCGCGGTCGGCCATGGCGAGCAGGTCGGTCCGCAACCGGCCCTGCGGCAGCGAGTGGAACTTGTTGAAGACCGGTTCGACGGCGATGGGGTAGAGGAACGACACGGCGACGACGAGGACGAACCCGCCCGCCGCCGCGCCCGTCCACCAGTAGCGGGGGAAGCGGCGCATCACCGCGTAGAGCAGCAGCAGCGCGACCGTGTAGATCACCCAGCCGACCGCGAGCGACTTGAGCTGGTCGAACAGCCACTGCGGCCAGGACTGCGTGGACAGCCCGTACCGGCGCAGGACGGACTCGCCCCACACGTCGAACGGCAGCCCCGCGACCCGTAGCAGCGTCGTCAGCGCGACGGCGGCGACCATGACGCGCAGCGGCCACCAGCGGACGCGCGCCGTCGTCCACCCGATGAGGCGCGACCCGGCCGGGGTGAGGCCGAGCGCGAGGACGAGCACGAGGCCGACGAGGAGGCCCGCGTAGGCGGGCGGGTTGAGGGCGGAGTCGAACGCGCGGGAGCGGGCGATCTCGGCGGCGGAGAAGTCCGCGGACGGGTCGGCCTCCACGCGGCCGCCCGGCACGTGCCCGGGGAGCGGGTTCCACGGCGTGGTCAACGCCAGGACGGCGCCGACTGCGGCGAACAGCGCGGCGGCGGCGACCGCGGCCGCGGTCCGGGGACGTCGGCTCAACGGAGCTCCTTCTTGAGGTAGTCGCGCCACAGGGCGGTGAAGCGGTCCCGGGTGAGGCCGAGCGCGTCCCGCAGCGCGGTCGCCTCGGGGACGCGGCCCGCGGCCCGGTACAGCCGCACGAGCGTCGCCTCACCGTACCGGTCCGCGATCATCCGGCAGGCGAGCCAGGCCTCCTGGTAGGACTGCGAGAGCCGGGGGGAGGCGCCGGTGAAGGCGGCGGCGTCCGGCAGCGCGGCCGGGACGCGCCCGGCGGCCACCTCGCGGCCCAGCTCACCGGCCGCCGAGCGGACCGTGACCCGCGCCCCTGAGTATCCGACGTAGTCGGCGAACCCCTCGATCAGCCACAGCGGCGTCGTGCGGTCGCGGGCGCCGCCGGTCGCGACGTGGGTGAGCTCGTGGGCGAGGACGACGTCCCGGCCGAGGTCGTTGAGCCGTCCGAAGGTGCCGGGGGAGATGATGACGCGGTCCTCGCCCGGGCCCTCCCCGGCCGGTGGGGCGACGGTGGCGAGCGCCGCGATCGCGCCCAGGTCCTGGCCCTGCCCGGCGAGGGCGCCGGCCAGCCGCGTGTCGGCGGGGACGAGCGCGACGGCCCGCTGCGCCCAGCCCCGGCCGACGACGCGGGTGACGACGGGCACGGCCGCGTCCAGGCTCCGCGCGACCCGGTCCAGCCCGGACGCGTCGCCGACGACCAGGCACGCCCGGCCGTGCACCACGGTCAGCGGCCCGCCGTCCCAGATCTCGGCGTCGTCGGTGAGGCCGTGGGAGGCGCCGTCGCCGACGATCGTCCAGCCGCCGGTGCGGGGGGCGAGGGCCAGGTAGCGGGTGCGGGCGACCTCGCGCCGGTCGAAGCCCCTCAGTTTGTAGCGCACCTGCGTGCGGACGACCGTGACCCCGGACTCGGCGTCGGTGTGCTGGGTGTCGACGACGCGTTCGCGCCAGCCGTCCAGCGGGAGGCGGCGGAGGTTGTCGTAGAGGCCCGCCTGCGCCTTCTGGAACGCGGCGGGCGCGGAGCCGACCGTGGCCAGGAACGCGGCCCGGTCGCCGCGGGAGACCGCGCGCGCACGGTTGGCGAGGATGTCCCCGGCCGCGTCCGGGTGGAAGGAGCCCGCCGCCCTGGTGGCCTTCGTTGAGGTGGCGCCGGCGTCGCCGGAGCGCGTCCGGACGAGACCGGCGGTGCCGGCGAGGAGCAGCGCGGCGCCGCCCGCGCCCAGGCCGAGGAGCCTGCGCCGGGGCAGGGAGCCGTCCTGCGGGACGCTCCGCGCGGCGTCTGGTGCCGCGTCGTGTTCCTCCGGGCCGGGGCCGTCGGTCATGCGCGTGATCCTATGCAGGAGGCCATGCGCGCCGGGGAGGGCGTCATGGAAAAGGACGGGCGCGGCCGCGCCCTTGGCAGCGGCCACGCCCGTGGGGCCCGCTCGCATGCGGGCCGTGGCTCGTGTCGGGGGGAAAGCATCACTCCTTCTTCCAAGACGCCTACCGGGTTAGCTGACGGGTTCGGGCGTGGAAGTGGCCCTACGGCGGCTCTCACCTGACGGGAGGGACGCGCCGATTCACCCCGGGGGACCGGTATGCCCGTCCGGAAGCGGACTTCCGGACGCCGGTCGATATGGGTCCCCGGCTCCGCACGCGGGCGGACTCGGCGTTGCCTCACCGGAACCCTGGGTCGCGTCGTGACGCGCGCTCAGCGCCATGCACGCGTCGGCGTGCGCACGATCGGCCGGGTCCGGCCTTGCGGGGGGACGGCACGTGGAGCGTGCCGCCGGGACGCGGCGCCTGGACGGTGCCGCGCGGGGCCGCGGCGCCTGGTGGGCGTCGCGGGGCTCGGGCGCCTGGCGGGCGCCCGGGTGATGCAAAGGTACCAAAGCCCCATCAGAAGGCAAACCCCCCCAAAATCAACAACGGACCAGGTCAAAGCCTGGTCCGCTGCCGATGAGGTCTGCCGGGGGCGTCGCTCAGGGCCGTCCCGCGCCGTAGTAGTTCGACACGTAGTAGCCCGAGGAGATGTCGGCGATCCTGACGACGTCGCCGGTGTGCGGGGCGTGGATCATCTTGCCGCCGCCCACGTACATGCCGACGTGCCCGAGGCCGCTGAAGAACACCAGGTCGCCCGGCTGGAGGTCGCTCTTGTCGACCCGCTTGGTCGCCGCGTACTGCGAGTTCGTCGTGCGGGTGATGCTGACGCCCGCCGCGCCCCAGGCGCGCATCGTCAGCCCGGAGCAGTCGAAGGAGTCCGGGCCCGCCGCGCCGTAGACGTACGGCTTGCCGAGCTGGGCGTAGGCGTAGTTCAGGGCGGTGCGCGCCGAGCCGCTGGCCGGGCCGTTGTAGGTCCCGCCGGTGCCGCCGCTGCCGCCGGTCTTGCTCGGGGTCTTCTCGCCCAGCTTGGCCAGCAGCTTCTTCTGCTCCTGGACCTGCTTGTCGAGCTCCTTCTTCTTGTCCTTCAGCTCCTTGGCCTTGCCCGCGACGTCGTCGTAGGCGGCCTGGGCCGTCGCCCGCTCCCGGCGCAGCCGCTGGGTCGCGGCGAGGAACTGGGTGAGCTGCGAGCTGCGCTCCTGCGACAGGTGCGTGAAGACGGCGGCCTGGTCGAGGATCGCCTGCGGGTCGTCGCTGCTGACGAACCCGGACACGTCGGAGGTGTCGCCGTTCTTGTACGCGGTGGCCGCCATCTGCGCGATCCTGGACCGCTGCTGCTCGAACGCGGTCTCCTCGCCCTTGCTCGACTTCTTCGCGGCGTCGAGCTTCTTCTTGGCGATCTTGAGCTGCTCGTTGACCTTGTTGTACTTCTCGACGTTCTGGTCAACCTGCTCGTTGAGCTTGGTGAGCTTCTTGCGCACGTCCGCCGCCTTCGGCTTGGGCGCCGCGTGCGCCACCACCGGGGGGAAGGCGAAGGTCGCCGTCGCCGCGAGGCAGGCCACTGCCACCACGCGGCGGGCCGCGCCACCGGGCGCGAGATATCTCCGCCGGTCACGCGATTGCGCTGAGGCCCCGATGAAATCACTGGCCACGGTCGAATTCGCCCCTCTCGCTCCACGACGTCAGCCGACGACACTAGCGAGGCACAACAACCGTCACAACCGAAACATCACATCTTGATTGACTTCTCCCGCGTACGTCCACTTTCCGTGATAGCAAGATCACCGACAGTCGGAGTGGACGTCCGCGCAGGTCACGAGGCAACTGTGCCGGGTCATGAGCGGCCGAGGCGGCGCAGGAGCAGGGTGGACGGCGCGGGGCGTGCACCGGCGCGGCGTGCCGCGTCCGCGACCTCGCGGTCGGCCGAGACCACCACGACGGCCCGGCCCGGCGGTTCGGCCCGCACCAGGTCGCCGATCAGCTCGTCGGCGGTCTGCCCCGGGTTGCTGAACAGCACCCGCACCCCGCGCGGCGCCCCGACCGGCACCGGCGCGTCCAGGTCCGCGCCGTCGAACACGCACGTCACCTCCGCGCGGGTCTGCGCGGCCAGGCCGCCGAGGCCCGACACGAGGCGGTTGCGCTGGTCCGACAGCGGCAGCTCGCCGTAGCCGGTCTTGGTGACGTTGTAGCCGTCCACGACGAGGTGGACCTGCGGCAGCGTCAGCAGCTGGTCGAGGAGCTGCGGGTCGCTGTCGGACAGCACGCGGCCCGGCAGCGCCCGGTGCCCCGTCCGCTCGGGCTCCTGCCCGCCGACGACGTCGGCCGGGCGCCCGATCGTGGACGGCAGCGCCAGCTCGGTCCGCACGCCGCGCGCCGCGTCCACCAGCGTGTCCAGCAGCATCCGCAGCCGGACGTCGTCGACGTTGCGGCCCTCGCGCGCGGCCCGCTTGGCGGCCTCCGCCGCCGCCTCGGCCTGCGCGGCGCGGGCGCGCAGCTTGCGCAGCTCCTTGTCGGCGGCGGCGGTCGACTCGCGCGCGGCGGCCAGCTCGCGCTCCGCGCCCGCCGCGAGCAGCTCCGCGCTCGCCTGCGTGTCGCGCGCCCGCGTCCGCGCCTCGTGCAGCTTGCGGCGCAGCTCGGCGATCTCGGCCTTGGCGGCGCGCAGGTCGGTGCGCAGCTTCTCGACCTCCCCGGCGCGCGCCGCGCGGGCGGCGGCCAGCTCCTCGCGCAGCGCGGCGAAGCGCCGCTCGGCGGCCTCCTCCTCCGACGCCGACACCGAGCGCTCCAGCTCCGCGCGCGCCGCCTCGACCAGGCCCGTCCATCCGGCGGGGCGCAGCAGGTAGGCCAGCACCGCGACGCGGACGGGATCGGCGGCGGGCGGCACGACCCCGCCCTCCACCGCCTCCACCAGCTCCGGCTGCGCCTCGCGCGGCGGCCCGGCGACCCGCCGCCGGAACGCGTCGTCCTTCTCCAGCAGCGCGGCGATGTGCTGACCGGCGAGCTTGGCGCGCTTGCGCCGCTCGAACCGCGCGAACCGGCGCAGCGGCATCGGCACCTCGTCGATCGGCAGCGCGCCGATCAGCTCGGCGGCCGCCTCCACCACGCCCTGCCGGACGGCCTCCGGCAGGGGCCCGCCCAGCTGCTCGGGGGCGCCTGGGCTCGCTTCGGGGCTGTTGATGGTCCCGCTCCTTCCGGGCTTGCCGCCGGTGGGCCGAGTCTTCCCGAGCGCCACACACCCTAACCAGCGGGAATGCAGGGACGGGCCCGCTCCGCATGCGGGATCGGGCCGGACGCGCCGAACCCCCGAGCCGTCCCCCGTGGCCCCCACCCGGCGGGACGTGCCGGCGCGGGACCAACCCTAGCGGCACGGACTTCTGTCGGTGGCGTCCTCTACGGTCCCGGGCATGACGGCTGCGCACGTCCAGGGCACCCTGGACGACCTCGGTACGCCCCTGTCCGGCGTCACCTTCGTGGTGGTCGACCTGGAGACGACCGGCGGCTCGGCGGCCGACTCGGCGATCACCGAGATCGGCGCGGTGAAGGTGCGCGGCGGGGAGGAGCTCGGGGAGCTCGGCACGCTGGTCGACCCGGGCGGACCTGTCCCGCCGTTCATCACGGCGCTGACCGGCATCACCACCGCCATGGTGACCGCCGCCCCCCGGATCGAGTCGGTGCTCCCCGCGTTCCTGGAGTTCGCGCGCGGCTGCGTGCTCGTCGCGCACAACGCGCCGTTCGACATCGGGTTCCTCAAGGCGGCGTGCGCCGAGCACGGCTACGCCTGGCCGAAGTTCACCGTCGTCGACACCGTCGACCTGGCGCGCCGCGTCCTGTCCAAGGACGAGGTGCCCAACTGCAAGCTCGGCACGCTCGCCCGGTTCTTCCGCACGAGCACCGAGCCGACGCACCGCGCCCTCGCCGACGCCCGCGCCACCGTGGAGGTGCTGCACGGGCTCATCGAGCGGCTCGGCTCGTTCGGCGTGACGTCACTGGAGGAGATGCGCGGCTTCGCCAAGGCGCCCACGCCCGAGCAGCGCCGCAAGCGCCACCTCGCCGACGACGTCCCGTCCGCGCCCGGCGTGTACCTGTTCGAGGACGACGCGGGCGAGGCGCTGTACGTCGGCAAGAGCGGCGACCTGCGGTCGCGGGTGCGCAGCTACTTCACCGGGTCGGAGACGCGGCGCCGCGTCCGGGAGATGGTGGGGCTCGCCGAGCGGGTCCGGACGATCGTGTGCGCGACCGGCCTGGAGGCCGAGGTCCGCGAGCTGCGGCTGATCGCCGAGCGCAAGCCCCGCTACAACCGCCGCTCGAAGTTCCCCGAGCGGGCGCTGTGGCTGAAGCTCACCGCCGAGCCGTTCCCGCGGCTGTCGATCGTCCGCGAGATCCGCGACGACGGCGCCCGCTACCTCGGCCCCATCTCCTCGCGGCGGCAGGCCGAGGAGGCGCGCGCCGCGCTGCACGAGGCCGTCCCGCTGCGGCAGTGCACGCAGCGGATCACGCTCCGGCTGGTCGAGAGCGGCCGGCTGCACGCCTGCGCGCTCGCCGAGATGGGCCACTGCGGCGCCCCCTGCGACGGCAGCGAGGCCCTCGACGCCTACACCGCCCACGTCGCCGCCGCGCAGACGATCATGGAGGGGGACGCGCGTCCGGTGGTGACCGCCGCGCGGGCCCGCATCGACCGGCTCTCGCGCGAGCTGCGCTACGAGGAGGCCGCCGCCCAGCGCGACCGGCTGGCCGCGTTCGTCCGCGCCGCCGCGCGCGGGCAGCGGCTCACCGCGTTCGCGCGGCTGCGGCAGCTCGTGGCGGCGCGCCCCGCCTTCGACGACGGCTGGGAGCTGGCGGTCGTCCGGTACGGGCGGCTCGCCGCGGCCGGAACGGTCCCACCGCGCGCCGACCCCTGGCCCTACGTGCACGCCCTCACCGCCACCGCCGAGACCGTGTTCCCGCCGGTGGGCGGCGCGCCCGGCGGCGTCCCGCTCGGCACCGCGCCCGGTGGCGGGGCAGGCGGCGGCGCCACCGCCGAGGAGATGGAGTGCGTGCTGCGCTGGCTCGACCTGCCCGGCGTCCGCCTCGTCGAGGTGGACGGCGAGTGGACGTGCCCCGCGCACGGCGCCGAGGGCCTGCGCGGCTGGATCGACAACGCCTACGCCGCCCACGACCCGGAGTCGGCCGGGCGGAGCCGCCCGCTGAGATGACGCCCGCGGAGGTGACGGGCGTTGAGGTGACGACGGCTAAAGTGACCGGCGAGGTCCCGGTGGTGGGCGCCGGGTGACGGAGAGGACGTCGAGCACCGCATGGCCCTGCCCCTCTACGACAGCCAGCCCGCGCGGCGCGTCCCCTGGGTGACCTACCTGCTGGTCGCGGCCAACGTCGTGGTGTTCCTGCTGACCCCGATGTCGAACTTCGCCACCTGGTACGGCGAGGACCGCGCCCGCGAGTGCGAGGCGGTGCGCTTCAGCTACGAGTACGGCGCCGTCCCGAAGGAGCTGACCACCGGCGTCCAGCAGCCGCTGCCGGCCGACGCCGTCGAGGAGTGCGGGCCCGCCGGCTTCACCAAGCGCCCC
The DNA here is from genome assembly GCF_022751215.1 of Actinomadura terrae. Taxonomy (GTDB): domain Bacteria; phylum Actinomycetota; class Actinomycetes; order Streptosporangiales; family Streptosporangiaceae; genus Spirillospora; species Spirillospora terrae. The sequence goes on from NZ_JAICDG010000001.1 coordinate 1,514,252, forward strand.
TGGACGTCCGCGTTCTCCTCGATGTTCCTGCACTCGGGCGCCCTGCACCTGCTGGGCAACCTGGTGGCGCTGTTCGTCGTCGGGATGGGCGTCGAGGACCGGCTCGGACGGCTGCGCTACCTCGTCGCCTACCTGCTGTTCGGGCTCGTCGCCGTCTACGGCTTCGCCTACACCTCGGCCGGGTCGACGGTCCCGCTGATCGGCGCGTCCGGCGCGATCGCGGGCGTGATGGGCGCCTACGTGATCCTGAACCCGCGCGGCCGCATCGTCAGCTACGTCCCACCGGTGATCATCGTGCGGCTGCCGGTGTGGGTGGTGCTCGGGTACTGGTTCGTCCTGCAATGGCTGTCGCTCGGCGACGAGGAGAGCAACGTCGCCTACACCGCGCACATCTACGGCTTCGCCGCCGGGGTGGTGTTCGCCCTGCTGGCCCGCCGCGCGGGCCCCGCGCGCCGCCCGGTGGCCCTGAGCCGGGGCTGATCGGCCGCCCGATAGGGTTGGGCCATCCGCACGTGCAGGGCGAAGGGGCAGGAGGGTGCCGGTGGTCACCGCCATCGTGTTCGTCAAGGCCGACGTCGCGCGCATCCACGAGGTCGCCGAGACGATCGCGGCGCTGGACGGCGTCAGCGAGGTCTACTCCGTCACCGGTGGGCACGACCTCATGGCGATGGTCCGCGTCCGGGAGCACGACGAGCTGAACGACGTGATCCCGGGGCGGCTCAACAAGGTGCCCGGCATCCTCGACACCGAGACGCACATCGCGTTCCGCACCTACTCCCAGCACGACCTTGAGCAGGCGTTCGCGCTCGGCCTGCCCGACGCCGACTAGCGCGCGCCCACCAGCAGCGACACCGTGTTCCCGCAGGGGCGGGCGGCGAAGCCCCGCGCGCCCCGGTAGACGGCGCCGGGCGGCCAGCTCACCGTGTTGGACGCCATCACGCGGCCCGGCGCGTTGACGACGAACGCGGGCGCGGGGATCTCGCGGAGCGCCGGGACGATCTCGTTCTCGAAGGTGCGGGCGAACACGTCGGCGGCGGCGACCCCGGCGAACGCGCCGCCCACCCGGACCGGCGCCGACAGCGTCAGCACGTACTCGTCGCTGCACAGGTAGTCGACGTAGGGGCCGCAGACGGTCCGCTCGGCGCCGCCGCGCGGGCCGGTGAACCACTCCCAGCCGGTGTAGTCGTACAGGGCGCTGCTGTCGGGGTCGAGGTCGGGCAGCAGCTGGGACGGTGCGCCGGACGGCCCGCTCTGCCACCACTCCAGGTACCAGGGGGCGTCGGCGAGCAGGCCGGGAGCGGCGATGAAGCCCAGCCCGCAGACCAGGTCGCCGAGGTGGGGGAGCAGCAGCGGGCGCAGCGGGGCGAGGTCGGCGCGGACGGGGGCGCGCCCGGCGGCGGCGACCTCGGCGAGGCGCCGCGACGACGCGTCCCGCACCAGGCCGACGGTCGCGAACACGTCGTCGAGGGTCGCGTGGACGCGCGCGACGGCCGCGCTGACGGCCGGGTCGACGGCCGAGTCGGCGGCCGGGCACGCGGTGGCGCGGGCCGCCGGTAGCTCGGAGCGCATGGGACACCTCGGGAGTCAGAGGGCGAGCCGTCGTTCAATCAGATGTTCTACCGCATTCGCGACGTGACTTTCAGCGACATCGCGGGCCCGCCCGTCCTCGCCCCGGGCGATGGCCTCGACGAGCGCCGCGTGCTCGGCGCGAATCCGGGCGGCGGCCTCGGGACGCGCGTGCGCGGCGAGGATCAGCGGCCCGATGTCGGCCTGGAGCCGCACCTCCTCCCGGGTGAGCCGGACCGACTGGGACGCGGCGGCGACCTCCAGGTGGAACCGCCCGTCCAGGCGGCACAGCCGGGGGCCCGGGCCCGCCTCGTCCATCTCGGCGAGCGAGCGCCGCAGCCGGTCGACGTCGCCGGGCAGCGAGCGCAGCGCCGCCAGCCGCGCGGCGGCGCCCGCGATGGCCGCGTAGTGGTCGCCGAGGTCGCGCAGCTCCTCGGCGGCGAGCGGTCGCAGCCGCCCGGCCAGGTCGAACGGGCGGACCGGGGCGCGGACGAAGCTCCCGCCGCCGCGTCCCCGCCGGGTCTCGATGAGGCCCTGCTGACGCAAGGCCATCAGCGCCTCGCGTAGGGTGACCGTCGACACGCCGAGGTGCCCGGCGAGGTCGGTCTCGCTGGGCAGCTGCTCCCCGTCGGCGAGCAGCCCGAGCGCGATCGCGTCGCCCAGCCGGCGGACCACCGCGTGCACCCGCGCGGTGTTGTCGACCGGGGCGAACACGACGAGACGCGCGCTGTCCATCGGGCCCCCTCCCGCCGGCGTCGACTCAGTGATACCGGATCCGCACTTGAACTAAAACTTATGAATCCATATGTTTTGCTCCCATGTCGGTTTCAGCGGTGCGGATCCGCGGCCTCCGCAAGGCCTTCGGCGCGGTCGAGGCGGTCGCGGGCGTCGACCTCGACATCGGGGACGGCGAGTTCTTCTCGATGCTCGGCCCGTCCGGGTCGGGCAAGACCACCGTGCTCCGGCTGATCGCGGGGTTCGAGCGGCCCACCGCCGGAACGGTCGAACTGGCCGGGCGGGACGTCACGTCGCTCCCGCCGTTCGAGCGCGACGTCAACACCGTCTTCCAGGACTACGCGCTGTTCCCGCACCTGGACGTGCTCCGCAACGTCGAGTACGGGCTGAAGGTGCGGCGGGTTCCGCGCGCCGAGCGGCGCGCGCGGGCCCGGGAGGCGCTGCGCGGCGTCCGGCTGGAGGGCCTGGAGGCGCGGCGCCCGGCGGAGCTGTCGGGCGGCCAGCGGCAGCGGGTCGCGCTGGCCCGCGCGCTGGTCAACGAGCCCCGCGTGCTGCTGCTGGACGAGCCGCTCGGCGCGCTCGACCTGCGGTTGCGCGAGGAGATGCAGGCCGAGCTGAAGGCCATCCAGCGCCGCGCCGGGATCACGTTCGTGTTCGTCACCCACGACCAGGAGGAGGCGCTGACGCTCAGCGACCGGGTCGCGGTCCTGGACCGCGGCCGGATCGAGCAGGTCGGCACGCCCGCGCAGGTGTACGAGCGTCCGGCGACGGCGTTCGTGGCGGGCTTCGTCGGCACCTCCAACCGCGTCGGGGACGTCCGCGTCCGCCCGGAGAAGCTCCACGTCCACGGGGCTGACACGGCACGCGAGCCGGGCCAGGGGGACCGGCACGCGTTCGGCACGGTCGCGGACGTCGTCTACGCGGGCGCGCTCACCCGGGTCGTCGTCGACCTGGACTCGGGCGAGCGGGTCGTCGCGCTCCGGCAGAACCTCGCGGCCGCAGCGGACGCGCCGCACCGGCCGGGCGAGCGCGTCCGCGTCGGCTGGCACTCCGCGCACGAATTCCGGGTGACGGACGACGCGGCCGAGTCGGCGTCCGTCTCCTGAACCGCACGCACATCTCCTTCCTCACCCCCGAAATAAGGAGTTCCCATGTGGTCCACGCGCGTGGCGCTCGCCGCCACGGCAGCGCTGGCGATCGGACTGACCGGCGCCTGCGGCGACGGCGATTCGGCAGGCAAGGCGACCGGTGCCGGGCAGGGCGGGTTCACGGTCCCGAAGATCGCGGCGCGGCAGTCGCTCGGCGCGGGCGAGGGCCGGGTCGACCTGGTCGCCTGGGCCGGGTACGCCGAGGACGGCTCCAACGACAAGAAGGTCGACTGGGTCCACCCGTTCGAGAAGCAGACCGGCTGCAAGGTCAACACCAAGATCGCCGGGACGTCCGACGAGATGGTCACGCTGATGCGGACGGGCGAGTACGACGCGGTGTCCGCGTCCGGCGACGCCTCGCTGCGGCTCATCGCCTCCGGCACGGTCGCGCCCGTCAACACCGCGCTCGTGCCGAACTACGCCGACGTGTTCCCCGGCCTGAAGCTCAAGCCGTGGAACTCGGTGAACGGCGTCGCCTACGGCATCCCCCACGGGCGCGGCGCGAACCTGCTGATGTGGCGGTCGGACAAGGTGAAGCCCGCGCCCGCGTCCTGGGGCGCGGTGTTCGACGCGAACTCGCCCTACAAGGGCAAGGTCACCGGCTACGACTCGCCGATCTACATCGCGGACGCGGCGCTGTACCTGATGTCGTCCCGTCCCGAACTCGGGATCAAGGACCCGTACGCGCTCGACCAGAAGCAGTTCGACGCGGCCGTCGCGCTGCTGAAGACGCAGCGCGGCCTGATCGGCGAGTACTGGTCGGACTACACCAAGGAGGTCCAGGCGTTCAAGAGCGGCGACTCGGTGCTCGGGACGACCTGGCAGGTCATCGCCAACCTCGCCAAGGCCGAGAAGGCGCCGGTGGAGGTGGCGCTGCCCAAGGAGGGCTCGACCGGCTGGTCGGACACGTGGATGGTCGGTGCCAAGGCCAAGCACCCGAACTGCGCCTACAAGTGGATGGACTGGATCGTCTCGCCGAAGGCGAACGCCCAGGTCGCCGAGTGGTTCGGTGAGGCTCCGGCCAACGCCAGGGCGTGCGGGCTGACCGCGGACAAGAAGTTCTGCGACACCTTCCACGCCACCGACGAGACCTACTTCTCCAAGGTGCGCTTCTGGACGACGCCGATCGCGCAGTGCCTCGACGGCCGCAAGGACGTCAAGTGCGTGGACTACGCCAAGTGGACCCAGGCGTGGACGACGATCAAGGGCTGACCGCGGTCGCCCCGACGGCCCGTCCGGCGCCGGGACTCCGGCGCCGGGCGGCGGCCGTGCTGCACCGCCGTCCCCGGCTGCGCCTGACGCTGCTGCTGTCGGCCCCGCTCGCCTGGCTGGTGCCCGGCTACCTCGGCGCGCTCGCCGCGATCTTCCTGACCGCGTTCTGGACGACCGACACCTTCACCGGCGAGGTCGTCCACCAGTACACGCTCGACAACTTCCGGACGCTCTGGGACGAGCCCGTCTACCGGACGATCGCGCTGCGCAGCGTCGGCGTCGCCGCCGCCGTGACCGCGATCGACATGGCGATCGGGCTGCCGATGGCGTTCGCCATGGCCAAGGTCGCGAAGCCGCGGTGGCGCCCGTACCTGGTGGTCGCGGTCCTCGCGCCGCTGTGGGCGCCCTACCTCGTCAAGGCGTACGCGTGGCGGGTCATGCTGGCGAACGGGGGCCTCGCCGACGAGGCGCTCGGCCCGTTCGGGCTGTCGGGCCCCGGCTACGGGCTCACCGCGACCGTCCTCGTGCTCGCCTACCTGTGGCTGCCGTACATGATCCTGCCCGTCTACACCGGACTGGAGCGGCTGCCCGACTCGCTGCTGGACGCCTCCGGCGACCTCGGCGCGCGGCCGCTGCGCACGCTCCGCGCCGTCGTGCTGCCGATGGTCTTCCCCTCGCTGGTCGCAGGGTCGGTCTTCACGTTCTCGCTCTCGCTCGGCGACTACATCACCGTGAAGATCGTCGGCGGCCGGACGCAGCTGCTCGGCAACGTCGTCTACGACAACGTCGGCGCCGCCAACAACCTGCCGTTCGCCGCCGCCGTCGCCACGGTCCCCGTCCTGGTGATGCTGGCCTACCTCGCCGCCGCCCGCCGCACCGGCGCGCTCAGGGAGCTGTGATGACCCTCTCGCCCGCGGCCCGCGCCGCGCTGCGCGCCGTGCTGGTCCTCGGCCTGGCGGTGATCTACGTCCCGCTGCTGGTCGTGCTGGTCAACTCCGTCAACGCCGACCGGGCGTTCGGATGGCCGCCGACGTCGTTCACCGGACGCTGGTGGACGCACGCGATGGACGACCCGGGCGCCCGGCGCGCCGTCCTCACCAGCGTCAAGGCCGGGCTCGGCGCGACGGCGATCGCGCTCGTCCTCGGCACCGCCGCCGCGTTCGCGGTGGCCCGGCACCGCTTCTTCGGACGCGAGGCCGTGTCGCTGGCCGTCGTGCTGCCGATCGCGCTGCCCGGCATCGTCACCGGCATCGCGCTCAGCAACGCCTTCCAGGTCGTGCTGAAGCCGCTCGGCGTCGGGCTCGGCCTGTTCACCGTCATCGCCGGGCACGCGACGTTCTGCGTGGTCACGATCTACAACAACGTCCTCGCCCGGCTGCGCCGCACCGGGACGAGCCTGGAGGAGGCGTCCGCCGACCTCGGCGCCGACACCTTCCAGACGCTCCGGTACGTCACGTTCCCGGCGCTGCGCTCGGCGATGCTCGCCGGGGGGCTGCTGTCGTTCGCGCTGTCCTTCGACGAGATCATCGTGACCACGTTCACCGCCGGGCCCGGCGCGCAGACGCTGCCGATCTGGATCTTCGGCAACCTGTTCCGGCCGAACCAGGCGCCGGTCGTCAACGTGCTGGCCGCCGCCATGATCGTGCTGTCGGTGGTGCCGATCTGGCTCGCGCAGCGGCTCTCGTCCGGCGCCCGCTCGCCCGTGTGAGGGGCCCGCGTCAGGCGCGCAGGCCCTGGGAGACCTCGATCCAGCGGTCCAGCAGGGCGCTCGCCGCGCCGGAGTCGATCGCCGCCGCAGCCCGCTCGTAGGCGGCGCCCAGCGTCGCGGTGAGCGCGTCCGCGGGCGGCGCGCCCTCGAACGCGGTGATCAGCGCGGCGGCGTTCAGCAGCACCATGTCGCGGACGGCGCCGGGCGCCCCCGCGAACACCTCGCGCGCCACCCGGCCGTTGAACGCGGCGTCGGCGCCGCGCAGGTCCTCCGGCTTGGCGGGCGCGATCCCAAGGTCGGCCGGGTCGAACGTCGTCTCCACCGCCGCCCCGTCGCGGACCACCCACACCGCGGACGTGCCGGTCGTCGTCAGCTCGTCCAGCCCGTCGTCGCCCCGGAACACCAGCGACGAGCAGCCCCGCGAGGCGAACACGCCCGCGACGACCCCCGCCATGCGGGGATGGAACACCCCCACCGCCTGCGCGGGGGGACGCGCCGGGTTCGTCAGCGGGCCGAGGAAGTTGAACACCGTCGGCGTGCCGAGCTCGCCGCGCGCCTTGGACGCGTACCGCAGCGCGGGGTGGAACATCGGCGCGAAGCAGAACGTGATGCCGGTCTCCTCCGCGACCCGCGCGGTCGCCTCCGGCCGCAGGTCGATCGCGACGCCGAGGTGCTCCAGCAGGTCGGCGGCGCCGCACGAGGAGGAGGCGGCCCGGTTGCCGTGCTTGACGACCTTCACCCCGGACGCGGCGCCCACCACGGCCGCCATCGTGGAGATGTTGACGGTGTGGGCGCGGTCGCCGCCCGTCCCGACCAGGTCGGCGAAGCGGCCGGCCACGGTGATCGGGGTGGCGTTGTCCATCATGCCGTCGGCGAGCCCGGACACCTCGGCGACCGTCTCGCCCTTGGCCCGCATCGCGACCGCGAAGCCCGCGATCTGCACGTCCGTGGCCTCCCCGGCCATGATGCGGTTCATGGCCCAGGCGGTCTCCTCGCTGGTCAGCGAGTCGCCGTCGAGGAGGGCGTTCAGCAGTGCGGGCCACGTCGTGCGGGCGTCCATGTCGCTCCGGGGAAGTTCGTCCGGGGGTGATGCGCCCCGGGCTCAATCTGTTCTGGCCCACCCGACCTGAACAGGCCTGCGGGCCCGGCCTGTGCTCGCCAGGCTCCGCCTACAGGGCGGGGAGGCGGCTCTCGGCGCGCTGCCGCATCAGCCCGGCGAGCGCGGTGGCGAGGGCCATCGGGTCCAGCGGGAGGCTGACCACGGCGTCGGCGCGCGACCAGGTCGCGAGCCAGCCGTCGTCGCGGCGCGCGATGATCGCCAGGACCGGCGGGCAGTCGTAGACCTCGTCCTTGGCCTGCCGGCACACGCCGAGGCCTCCGGCGGGCTGCGCCTCGCCGTCCACGACCAGCACGTCGATGTCGCCCTCGTCGAGCCGCGCCACCACGGCGGGCTGGGTCGCGATCTCCACGAACTCGACCCGGGGGACGTCGGCGGCGGGGCGGCGGCCGACCGCCATCCGGATCTGGGCGCGGGTGTTCGCGTCGTCGCTGTAGACGAGAACCTTCATCGGGCTCTCCGTGCTCTCCGGGGCGGTGCTCATGGCACCGAAGGGTACCGCCTCGCGCAAGCCTACCTGTGGGGGGACGACCCCCCACGCCCTCCGGAACGACCTCTGCGTACGAGATCAGGCCCGGTGCCGCCAGGGGAGAGCCACCGGAGAGGTCCTCCGGTACGGCGCGCCGTGACACGCTCGGGGAACTCTAGAAGGGGGGTCATGCGTCACTCACTGGATAGGGGCGCAATAATGCTGCCCGTGACAGCATCCGCGATAGAGACAACACCTCACGCACGGGCAAATCGTCCCAATCTGGTCAGCGTGGGGACGATCGTCTGGCTGTCGTCCGAGCTGATGTTCTTCGCGGCGCTGTTCGCGATGTTCTTCACGATCCGCTCCGTGACGATCGGCCAGTCCGGGCACGGCGCGTGGCCCGGCGCCCCGCTGAACCTGCCGCTGTCGGCGGTCAACACCACCGTCCTGGTGCTGTCCTCGGTGACGTGCCAGATGGGCGTGTTCAAGGCGGAGGCGGGCAAGGTCGGCCGGGACGGCGGCCTGCTGAACTTCCGGCGGTGGGGGCTGCGCGAGTGGTACGTGCTGTCGTTCCTCATGGGCGCCTACTTCGTCGCCGGGCAGGCGTACGAGTACTACAGCCTGGTCACGAAGGACGGCCTCACGCTGTCCTCGTCGGCCTACGGCTCGGTCTTCTACCTGACCACCGGCTTCCACGGCCTGCACGTCACCGGCGGGCTCGTCGCGTTCCTGTTCGTCCTCGGACGGACCTACGCCGCCAAGCGCTGGACGCACGAGCAGGCCACGAGCGCGATCGTCGTGTCCTACTACTGGCACTTCGTCGACGTGGTGTGGATCGGCCTGTTCGCCACCATCTACCTGCTCGACTGACGTGACGCCGTGACCTGCTCGACGACCTGCTCGAACCACCAGACGACATGACCCGAACGGGGATTTCCGTGAGAAGGATCACCGCATGGCGACGGCGCCCCTGGGCGGGCTACGCCGTCGTGCTGGCGGCCCTGGCGGCGATCGGCGCCATCTACGCCGGCTTCTCGCCGCAGACCGGCCGCGCCGAGGCGGAGGGCACCGCCGCGGCCGCGCAGGACCTGGGCAACGGCAAGCAGCTGTTCAACAAGAACTGCGCCAGCTGCCACGGCCTGAACGCCGAGGGCACCAAGGACGCCAAGGGCAAGCCGATCGCCCCGAGCCTCATCGGCGTCGGCGCCGCGTCCGTCGACTTCCAGGTCAGCACGGGCCGCATGCCCGCGATGAACCCGGGCGCGCAGATGCCGCGCAAGAGGCCGATCCCCGCCTTCGACACCTCGATCAAGACCGACTACGAGGAGAAGGAGAAGCGGGAGGAGGCCGAGAAGCAGAAGGCCGAGGCCGAGAAGAACCTGGCCGACCTGCGCGCCTACATCGCCTCGCTCGGCAACGGGCCGGACGTCCCCCCGGCCTCGGCGGTCGACCCGAAGACCGGCAACGTCGCCCTCGGCGGCAAGCTGTTCCGCACCAACTGCGCCCAGTGCCACAACTTCACCGGCCAGGGCGGCGCGCTGACCGGCGGCAAGTACGCGCCGCCGCTGAACAACAGCGACGTCACGCCCACCCAGATCTACGAGGCCATGCTGACGGGCCCGCAGGCGATGCCGGTGTTCAACGACACCACGCTCACGCCCAAGGACAAGCAGGCGATCATCGCCTACCTCGTCCAGACGCGCGAGGAGCCGAACCCGGGCGGTAACGGCCTCGGCCGCATCGGCCCGGTGTCGGAGGGCCTGGCCGGCTGGCTGATCGGGATCGGCCTGCTGGTGCTGGCAGCCATGTGGATCACCGCGAAGAAGCCGAAGAAGCTGAAGAAGTCATGAGCGACGACAACAAGGACACCGGCGGCGCCGCGGGCTCGGACGAGCCGCGCGAGGGCGCCCGGCCTGAGGAGGCCCCGCGCGAGCGGGTGATCCGCACGCCGTCCCCGGCCAGGGACAGGGAACTGCTCGCCGAGGGCGACATCTCGGCCCCGGCGGGCGCGGGAGAGCAGCTCGACGAGGCGTCGGCCAAGCGGGCCGAACGCGTCGTCGCGACGTTCTTCCTGGTCGCCTTCGCCGCCAGCGTGGGCTTCATCGCCTACTACATCGGCTGGAGCGGCCGCGACGGCGGCATGCACGGCGTCGACCGGGCCCGCGAGTCCAACTTCTGGCTCGGCGGCCTGATGGCGCTGTCGTTCCTCGCCCTCGCGATCGGCGTCACGATCTGGGTGCGGCGGCTGATGACCAGCAAGCCGATCGTCCAGGAGCGGCACCTGCCCGCCGCCGACGAGCAGACCCGCGCCGCCTTCAACGAGGACTTCATGGAGGGCGCGGCCGACAGCGGCATCACGCGGCGGCCGCTGCTGCGCCGCACGCTGCTGCTGGCCTCGGCGCCGCTCGGGCTGGCCCCGCTGGTGCTGCTGCGCGACCTCGGCCCGCTGCCGGAGAAGAAGCTCCGCAGCACGTTCTGGGCCAAGGCCGTCGAGGAGGCGCACAAGCAGGGCAAGAAGGGCGTCCGGCTGGTCGTGGACGGCACCAACAAGCCGCTGCGGGTCAGCGACTTCTCCTCGCCCGGCTCGATGATCACCGTCCTGCCGGAGGGGATCGAGGAGCACGTCCCCGAGGACCGGGTGCTCACCGAGACCGCCAAGGCCGTGACGATCCTCATCAACATCCCCGAGGACCAGTTCAAGCCCGCCAAGGGCCGGGAGAACTGGCACGTCAACGGGATCGTGGCGTACTCCAAGATCTGCACGCACGTCGGCTGCCCGGCCGCGCTGTACGAGCAGACCACGCACCACATCCTGTGCCCGTGCCACCAGTCGACCTTCGACGCCACCAACGCCGCGAAGGTCGTGTTCGGCCCGGCGGCCCGTCCGCTGCCCCAGCTTCCGCTGTCGGTCGAGGACGGCTACATCGTCGCCACCAGCGACTACCACGAGCCGATCGGCCCGAGCTTCTGGGAGCGCGGATGAGCCAGACGACAGCTCCGCAACCGGTCGACGCCTCGCTGAACTGGCTGGACGACCGGCTCGGCTCCACCACCTTCTTCAAGCGGAACCTGAAGAAGGTGTTTCCCGACCACTGGTCGTTCATGCTGGGCGAGATCGCCCTGTACTCCTTCATCATCCTGCTGCTGACCGGGACGTTCCTGACGCTCTGGTTCCAGCCGAGCATGCAGGAGGTCGTGTACAACGGCTCGTACACGAAGCTGAACGGCGTCAAGATGTCGCAGGCCTACGCCTCGACGCTGGAGATCAGCTTCGACGTGCGCGGCGGCCTGCTGATGCGGCAGATCCACCACTGGGCCGCGGTCCTGTTCATGGCCTCGATCCTGGCGCACATGCTGCGGGTGTTCTTCACCGGCGCCTACCGCAAGCCGCGCGAGCTGAACTGGCTGATCGGCATCGGCATGTTCACGCTCGGCATGCTGGAGGGCCTGTTCGGCTACTCGCTGCCCGACGACCTGCTGTCGGGCACCGGACTGCGGATCACCCAGGGCGTCGCGGAGTCGATCCCGCTGGTCGGCACCTACCTGTACATGTTCCTGTTCGGCGGCGAGTTCCCCGGCCAGGACATCGTGCCCCGGCTGTTCACGATCCACGTGCTGCTGATCCCGGGCCTGATCCTCGGCATGGTCACCGCGCACATGATGATCATGTGGCACCAGAAGCACACCGCCATGCCGGTCAAGAACCAGTCCGAGGAGCAGGTGTACGGCTACCCGTTCTACCCGGTCTTCATGGCCAAGACGGGCGCCTACTTCCTGTTCACCTTCGGGGTGCTCGCCCTGATGGGGGCCTTCGTCCAGATCAACCCGATCTGGCTGTTCGGCCCCTATGACCCGGGCGCGATCTCGGCGGGCTCCCAGCCCGACTGGTACATGGGCGTGCTGGAAGGCGCGCTGCGCATCATGCCGAACTGGGAGATCTCGGCCTGGGGCCACACGGTCAGCTTCAACGTGCTGATCCCGGCGACGGTGCCGCTCGGCATCATCTTCACCGGCGCGGCGGCCTGGCCGTTCGTCGAGGCGTGGGTGACCGGCGACAAGCGGCACCACAACGTCAACACGCGTCCGCGCAACGCCCCGGTCCGCACGGCGACGGGCATGGCCGCGGTGGCGTTCTACGGGCTGCTGTGGCTCGCGGGCGGCAACGACGTCCTGGCCGACAAGTTCCATGTGTCGCTGTTCGCCACGACGTGGTTCTTTCGGGTCGCGGTCTTCGTCGGGCCGTTCCTGGCGTTCATCATCACCAAGCGGATCTGCCTGGGCCTCCAGCGCAAGGACGCGAACATCATCGGGCACGGCGAGGAGTCCGGCATCATCATGATGTCGCCGGACGGCCGGTACTCCGAGCGGCACGAGCCGGCGCGCGAGGAGAAGCGGGTGACGATCCTGTCCAAGGAGAACACCCGTCCCGAGGCGCCCGCCAAGGACGCCCGCGGGATTCCGGCGCCGGGCTCCAAGGGCCCGCTCGGGCACCTGCGCTCGCGTCTCAACCGCGCCTGGACCTTCGACGACATCCCCGTCGAGGAGCACGAGGGCGGGCACGGCGAGCACGAAGGCGAGCACGGCGAGGTCGAGGGCGGCAGGGAGTCCAAGCCGCTCAGCCGCTGACCGGCGCCGCGATGTCGCTGGAAGGGGCCCGTCACCGCACATGCGGTGGCGGGCCCCTCCGCATTCCCCCAGGTTTCGGACGATGACCAGGACGCTGTTCGTCACCAACGACTTCCCGCCGCGTCCGGGCGGCATCCAGGCGTTCGTGCACGGCCTCGCGGCGCGCCGCCCGCCCGGCTCGGTCGTCGTGTACGCGCCCGCGTGGGAGGGCGCGGCGGAGTTCGACGCGCGGCAGCCGTTCCCGGTCGTCCGGCACCCGGGGTCGCTGATGCTGCCGGTTCCGGGCGTGCTGCGCCGCGCGCGGGACGTGCTGCACGCGGAGGGCTGCGACTCGGTCGTCTTCGGCGCGGCGGCGCCGCTCGGGCTGCTGGCGCCCGCGCTGCGACGGAGCGGCGCGCGGCGGCTCGTCGGGATCACGCACGGGCACGAGGCGGGCTGGGCGTCGCTGCCGGTCGCGGACGCCGTCCTGCGCCGCATCGCCGACGGCGTGGACGTGCTGACCTACCTGGGCGAGTACACGCGGTCGCGGATGGCGCGGGCGCTGTCGCCGGACGCGGCGGACCGCATGGCGCGGCTCGCCCCCGGCGTCGACGAGCAGCTGTTCCGGCGCGGCGCGGGAGGCGCGGAGATCCGCGCGCGGCACGGCCTGTCCGACCGTCCGGTGGCGGTGTGCGTGTCGCGCCTCGTGCCGCGCAAGGGGCAGGACGCGCTGATCCACGCATGGCCGCGCGTCCTGAAGCGGGTCCCGGACGCGGCGCTGCTGCTCGTCGGCGGCGGCCCCTACCGCGCCGAGCTGGAGCGACTGGCGGCGGCCGTCGGCGTGACCGGCTCGGTGGTGTTCGCCGGGAACGTCCCGTGGGAGGAGCTTCCGGCGCACCACGACGCGGGCGATGTGTTCGCGATGCCGTGCCGCACCCGCCGCCGCGGCCTGGACGTGGAGGGCCTCGGCATCGTCTACCTGGAGGCGTCCGCGACCGGGCTGCCGGTGGTCGCGGGCGACTCCGGCGGCGCGCCCGACGCCGTCCTCGACGGTGAGACCGGCGTGGTCGTGCCGGGCCGGTCCGTCGCCCGCGTCGCCGACGCGGTCGCCGCCCTCCTCGCCGATCCCGCGCGGGCCCGCGCGATGGGGGAGCGGGGCCGCGCGTGGGTGGAACGGGAGTGGCGCTGGGAGCTCCAGGCGGCACGGCTGGGGGCTCTGCTCGGCCACTGAGGTGTGGCTCCATGGTCAGGAACGGGAATCCCTAGGTCATGGCACGTTTCGCGGCGCGTCATGAGGGTGCGAGGATGCGGGATATGGAGAACGCGGACATCGAGGACGCTTGGGCCCGGGCTCCGGGGGAGGCCGCGCGCTGGCTGCACGAGCTCGATCCCGACCACTGCTATTCGGGCTTCGAGCCCCCGCGAAGCCCCGACTCGGCGTGGCTCCTGCACGCGATGTACGCGTGGGAGGAGGGCCTCGTCACCACGACCCACGACGACGTCCACCAGACGGTGACGGCGGCGGGGCTCGTCGAGTCGGCCGATCCCGCCGCCGAGGTCCCGGGCGACGTGGGCGACCTGCTGGAGGGCGCGATCGTCACCGGCACCGAGCTCGGCCGCAGCGGCGACCCGGGCGCGGGGTGGCGGCGGCTGCGCTGGCGGGAGCTGGCGCGCGGGTTCGGGGAGCCGGTCGTCCCGGAGGGGGAGCTGCCGGGCAACCGCTGCCTGCGCCAGGGCCACCCCACCGGGAGCTGGTCGGCGGCGATCCAGCCGCCCGCCGAGGGCTGCCTGGACCGGGAGAGCTGGCACCGGCTCGTCGCCGTGCTGCTGCGGCACAGCCCCGCCGGCGCCGACACGCGCTGCCTCGCCTACTACTGCCCGCTGGTCACGGCCGACTGGGACAACGAGACCGTGCTCGCGGGGCGGCTCGGCGACGCGGCGCGGCTGTACGACCATCCGGCGATGGCGAGCTGCCCGTCCGACTTCTGGTCGGCCGACCGGTCGTGGGTCGTCTACTGCGACTGGGACCTGTGGGGCACCAAGGTCGTCGGGCCGACGGAGCTGGTCGAGGCCGTGCTCGCCGACCCGGAGCTGGAGGCCGTCCGGCTGCCCTGGACGCGCTGAGCCGGCGGGTCCGGGCACGCTGGGTCGCCGCGTCCTCGCGCGTCGAAGATCAGACTTGGGTCGCATGCGCGGCGCGGCCGGGGCTGAGATGATCGTGCTCCGCTCGGGGGGAGAGTGGAGAGATCTCGCGTGCGATCACGGGGCGTGACCGTATTGGCGGTGCTGGTGGCGGCGGTGCTCGCGGCGGGGGCCGCGACGGCGTGGCTGTGGCCGGGGAAGGACGAGGGGACGCCCGAGGAGGTGGCCCGCGACTACTTCGCCGCCTGGTCGCGCGGGTCCCTTACCCGGATGGGCAAGCTGGTCGCCGACCCGCCGCCCGACTTCGCGGACCAGCACCACGCGCTGTCGGACGGGCTGCGGGTGAGCTCGGTCGTACTGGCGCCGCGTCCGGTGGTGCGGTCGGGGCCCGACACGGCGCGCGCCGGTTTCACCGTCACCCGCGCCGTCGCGGGACGCGGCGACTGGACGTTCGGGTCGGAGTTGAGGCTCGGGAAGGTGGCCGGGCGGTGGCGTGTCCTGTGGACGCCCTCGACCCTGTATCCCGGGCTCAAGGGGAGGGGCTCGTGGTCGCTGCGGGAGGTGACGGTGCCCACCGTCACCCTGGTCGCGCGCGACGGGAAGCGGTTCCCGCAGGACGGGCCGCTCGAGCCCTACCTGAGCGCGCTCAACGAGCGGATGGAGGGCGAGACCGGCTCCGGCTGGGTCATCGAACTGCGTGACGGCGCCGGGCCCGTCCAGCGGGTCAAGGTGCTCGGGATGAAGGCGGGCCGGGCGATCCGCACGACGCTGGACCGCCGCGTCCAGGACGCGGCGGAGAAGGCGGTCGGGGAGCGGGAGGCGTCGGTGGTCGCGATCCGCCCGTCCACCGGGGAGATCGTCGCGGTGGCCGACACGCTCGGCGGGCTCGGCGCGTTCGTCGGGACGTACCCGCCGGGCTCGACGTTCAAGGTCGTGACGTCGGCGGCCCTCCTCGCGGACGGCATGAACGCCGGATCGGCGGCCGACTGCCCGGCGGTCACCGTCACCGCGCAGCGCACCATCCACAACGACCAGAACCACGCGCTCGGAACGACGACGCTGCGCGAGGCGTTCGCGGCGTCGTGCAACACCACGTTCGCGCGTCTGGCCGTGGAGAAGGCGGGCGCGAAGAAGCTCGCGGCGGCCGCCGAGGCGTTCGGGTTCGGCACGCGGCTCGCGCCGGGCCTGTCCGCCGCGCCCTGCCCCTTCCCCGCGATCGGGAGCGGCGCGGCGCTGGCGGAGGCGGGGATCGGGCAGGGCCAGGTGCTGGCGAGCCCGCTGCTGATGGCGTCGGTCGCGGCCGCGGTGGCGGACGGCACCTGGCGCGCGCCGCGCCTGCTGTCGCCGAAGCTGATCCGCGAGGGCGGGGGACGCGTGCCGGACGCCCACGAGGTCCCGGGCGCCGCCGAGCTGCGGACCATGATGCGCGCGGTCGTCACCGGCGGCACCGCCGCCCGCGCCGGGCTGCCGGACGGGACGTCCGGCAAGACCGGCACCGCCGAGTACGACGGCGGCACCCACGCCTGGTTCATCGGCTTCCGCGGTGACCTGGCGTTCTCCGTCCTCGTCCCGGACGGCGGATCGGGCCCCGAGATCGCCGCGCCGCTGGCCGCCGCGTTCCTCCGCGGCCTGGCCTGATCCGGGCGAGCCGAAACCGCGGGGTGAAACGTTTTTGGCATCACCGTCCATCCGGGCCGCCGTGGGCGTATGCTCCCGGGTGATCGACTGGGCCCGCGAGGGCCCACGAGGCAGCGGTGGGAGCGGAGCGGGCTCCCGCGCCGCGACCTCGACGTCTCAGCGGAACGGCCGCCACGCGCGGCAGGGAACCGGTCGGCGTTCGCCGAGCCCTCCCCTCCTCCACAGGAGAGGGCATGGTGCGACGCGACACCCGGCATGCGTCACGGCACGCGCATGCTTCATCTCGCGCGCGGACGTCCGCGCGCCCCTCGGCGAGCCCCCCATCGAACCCGAGGCGTCCGGACGAGGAACCGCGCTGGCCCGAGGGCTCCTGGTGGGCCCAGCAACCCGGCTGGTCCGACCCGGCCCGCAAGGCCGAGCGGCGGCGCCCCACCGAACCCCGGCGCAGAGCCGAGCCCCGGCGTCCTGCCGAACCCCCGCGCGATCGGGAGCGGCGGCGTTCGGGTGGGCACCGGGGGCGGCGTGCTCCGGGGCCCCGGGCGCGGCCGCGCGGGGGACGGCGGGGGGCGCCCGACCGGCTGAGCATCGGCGCGATCGTGCTGTCCTGCGTCGTCGGGCTGTCGCTGCTCGGCGTCGCCGAGCGGGCGCTGCTGGACGGCGGCACCGTCGGCGCGTCCGGCACGGTGGGGGACGACAGTCCGGTACGAGGCCGTAAGGAACGCGCCAAACCGGACAAGCGTCAGGTGCCGCGGCGCGCTCCCGGGCCGTCCGGTGGTCCGGGCACGCCCGCCGCGCCCGATCCGGAGGCGCTCACCGCGCGCGTGCGGGCGCTGACGCTGGAGCAGCGCGGCGAGATCGCCCGCCGCGCCTACGGTGCCGCGCCGTCCCGCCCGCCCGTCGTGGACACGGCCCGCACCAGCGCCGACGGGACATGGGCGTTCGGCACCACCGCGATCCCCGTACCAGCCGCCAGCGCCGCCACCCCCGAGATCGCGTTCTTCGCGGCGCGGTGGCGGCGCGGCCGGTGGGAGGTCGGGCTGTCGGGCGGCGCGGCGTTCCCCGGCCTGCTGGCGGCGATGCCCGCGACGCTCATGTCGGCGGACGAGGCGGGCGCGCTGCGCCGGTACGCCGGGCTCACCGCCGAGCGGGCGAACGCGCTGGTCAACGGCAGCCGCACCGGCGACCGGCTGATGCTGCCGTGGAAGAGCGGCGCGGTCTGGGCGATGTCCGCCGGGGAGCCGCCCGGCGGCGCGACCGCGCGCCCCCTGGGCTCGCTGGCGTTCTCGGGCGGGGACGGGCGCGTCCTCGCGTCCGGCGCCGGACGGCTCTACCGGTTCTGCGGCGACGCGGCGGGCCGCGCGCTGGTCATGGTGGTCCACGGCAGCGGCCTCGCCACCACCTACTACCGGGTGCGGTCGGTGCCGCGGCTGCGCGACGGCAGCGTCGTCGGGCGTGGCGAGCCGATCGGGCGGACCGGCTCCGACCTGCCCTGCGGCGGCGCGGCCGCGCCGCGTCCCGAGGTCGGGTTCGATCTGCGGCGCGGCGCCGGGACCGTCCCGCTGGACGGCGCGCGGATCGGCGGCTGGACGTTCCGGGAGCGGGCCGAGCCCCTCCTCGGCTTCGCCGAACGCGGCGACCTCCAGGTCCTACCGGGCGGGCTGCTGGCCAATCTCGGCCCGGTCCCGGCGGCGGACGACCCGCCGCCGTCGCCGCTCCCCGGCACCCCGCCGGGCGACGGCAAGCCGGGTCGTGCGGAACCGGGCGGCGCGCCGTCGCCGTCCGCGTCTTGAGAAGAGGAGTCCGAGCGGTGCGAACACGCAACAGCGAAGATCCCGTGGTCCCCTCCTGGGCCCTGCGCGCGGTGCTCGTCGGCGCCGTGGCGGTCCTGGTCGGCGCGGCGACCCCGCCGGGCGCCGCCGTCGCGGCGAACGTGCAGTACTTCCTCTCCTACTACGCGGGGGTCTTCACCCTGCTCGCGATGACCACGGCCGTGATGAGCGGGCTGCTGGCCACCGAGCGGCTGATCCTCGGCATCCGGCACCGCGTGCTGGCGCAGGGCGTGCACCGCGCGTCCGCCGTGCTCGCGGTGGCGATGGTGGTCGCGCACATCGCCGTGAAGGTGCTCGGGGGCCTCGCGTCCCCGGCGCAGATCGCGGTGCCCGGCCTCGGGCCCGTCGGCCTCGGCACGCTCGCGTTCGAGCTGATGCTGCTCGTCGTGGTCACCGGCATGATGCGGGCGCGGTTCGCCTTCCGCGGCCGTCCATGGGTGTGGCGGACGATGCACGCCGTCTCCTACGTCTCCTGGCCCCTCGCGATCGTGCACGGCCTCACCGCCGGACGGGTCGCCGCGAACTGGGTCGTGCTCAGCTACGTCCTGAGCGTCGCGGGCGTCGCGCTCGCGCTGCTCACCCGCATGATCGTCGTGGTGAAGCCGCGGGAGGTGCGGCGCGCGGGCGAGGACGCCGGCGAGCGCCGCGCGGCCCCGGGCTCGCGCGCGGCGCCCGGATCCCGCGCGGCTTCGGGCTCGCGCGCGACCGTCGCCGACCCGCGCGGGATGCGCGTGCCGCCGGACGGGCGCGGCCGTGACACCGAGGTCATCCGATGACGCCGCCGGTCGCGGTCTCCCATCTCGGCGGGCCCCGGCTGACGCTCGGCTTCGACCGGTTCGACCGGCTGGACCTCGCCCGGCACCTCGCGGTCCACGGCCGGCTGCGCGCCCCCGGGCTCGCCGACCTCGTCGAGATGGCCGAGCAGGTCGACCTGCGCGGCCGGGGCGGCGCGGGCTTCCCGTTCGCCCGCAAGCTCACGGCCGTCGCCGCCCGCGTGCGCCACCCGGGCCTCGATGACGTCCCGACGCTGCCGGGGGAGCGGCGCGGCGAGCGCGGCCCCAGCGAGGACGTCGTGGTCGTGGTGAACGGCGCCGAGGGCGAGCCGGGCAGCGCCAAGGACCGGGTGCTGCTCGGCCGCGCGCCGCACCTCGTCCTGGACGGCGCGCAGATCGCCGCGGCCGCGCTCGGCACCCGGCGGATCGTCGTGGCCGTCGAGGACGGCGAGGCCGCCCGGTCGGTCCGCGCCGCGATCGCCGAGCGGCGGATGCCCGCGCGGGTCGTCCGGCTCACCGAGCGGTTCATCTCGGGGGAGAGCGGCGCGGTCGTCCGCGCGATCAACGGGGAGACGCCGATCCCGCCGGGGGTGAAGGTCCGCGCCGCCGAGTCCGGGGTGGACGGCTGCCCGACGCTGCTCTCCAACACCGAGACGTTCGCACAGCTCGCCGTGCTGGTCTCGCTCGGCCCCGACCTGTACGCGTCGGCGGGCACCGAGGACGAGCCGGGGACCACGCTGCTCACCGTCGGCGGCACCCGGGTCGTCGAGGCGCCGCTCGGCACGCCGCTGCGCGCCGTCCTGGAGCACTGCGAGGTCGCGCCGTCCCCGGGCGTGCTCGTCGGCGGCTACCACGGCATGTGGCTCGACCCGGCCGCGGTCGCGCGGGCCGTCCTGTCGCGCGCCGGGATGCGGCGGGTGGGCGGCACGGTCGGCGCCGGGATCATCCTGCCGCTCGCGCGCGGGACGTGCCCGCTCGGCGAGGTCGCGCGCATCGCGTCCTACCTCGCCGCGCAGTCCGCCGGGCAGTGCGGGCCGTGCCGGCTCGGGCTGCCGGACGTCGTCCGGTCGCTGACCGCGCTCGCCGACGGGTCCGGGACGGTCGAGGACGTGCGGCGCGCGGCGGGCGTCGGGCGGGGCCGGGGCGCCTGCACCCACCCCGACGGCACCGCGAAGTTCGTCCTGTCGGCGATCGAGGCGTTCGCGGGCGACATCGACATCCACCGGCACGACGGGACGTGCGGGCAGCCGACCTACGGGGTGCTGCCGCTGCCCGTCCCGACCGGCGACGAGGGCCGCCTCGCGATCGACTGGAGCCGCTGCGACGGGCACGGGCTGTGCGCTTACCTCGTCCCGGAGCTGATCCAGCTCGACCGGTACGGCTTCCCCGTCGTGCTCGGCAGCGACATCCCGGCCTGGATGGAACGCGACGTGCAGAAGGCGGTCGCGATGTGCCCCGCGCTCGCGCTGCGCGTCACCGGCGGAATCGCGGGAAACGCGGGCCGCCCGGCGAGGCGTCCATGACCGGCCAATCTTTCACGATTTTCTGCTGCGAATCGGTGAACCTCGTTCCCGGCGTGGTGCGTACCTCCTGGCGACCCGCGCCGGGTCCGTCCGGCGACATTTCTGAAAGGAGGACGAAGCCGTTTTGAGGAAACGCTACGGTTTCGCGCGGGTGCGCCGGCGCCGCCGGCACCGCCTCGGCCGTGCGCTGCTGATCCTCGCGGTGACGGCGGCCGTCGCGGGCGCCGCCGCGGTGGTCCTGCGCCCGGCCTACGGTGGCGCGCCCGCCGACGGCGCGTCCCGCGGCGGCACGGCGGAGACCCGCTGGGGCCGGCTCAGCGCGCTGGACCGGACGCTGCTCGTCAAGGTCCGGCAGGCCGGGCTGTGGGAGATGCCCGCAGGCCAGCAGGCCCAGCAGCGCGCCTCCAGCCCCCGGGTCCGGGAGGTCGCCGGGATGATCATGGAGCAGCACATGCGGCTGGACGCCGACACCCGCGCCACCGCGCAGCGGCTCGACGTGATCCTGCCGAACCAGCCGAACGGCACCCAGCGCGGCTACCTCCGCGAGCTGTCGACCAAGATCGGGGCGGATTACGACCGGACCTTCGTGCTGCGGCTGCGCGCCGCGCACGGGCAGGTCTTCAGCGTCATCGCCACGGTCCGCGCGCAAAGCGAGAACACCGAGATCCGCGCTTTCGCGGAACGGGCGCTGAAGTTCGTCAACACCCATATGTCGCTGCTGGAGAGCACGGGCCTGGTGACCAAGTCGGCCCTGCATTGAATGGCGTTCTCGTTCGCACCAAGGGAGTCTTTCCATGGGAAGAAGGAAGAAGGCGCTCGCCGCGATCGTCCCGGCGTTCGCGCTCGTCGCGACGGCGGCCGGGACGCCCCCGGCCGGGGCCGCGCCGATCGGGGGCCGCGCGGTGCTCGCCGCCGAACCGTCCGATCCGCCGTCCTCCGACCCGCCGACCGCCGATCCGACCGCTGATCCGTCCACCGGCCCGTCCGCCGACCCGACCGCGGAGCCACCCGGCGGCCCGTCCGCCGAGCCCTCCACGGAGCCGCCCGCCGATCCGTCCGCGCCCCCGCCGGACGAGCCGACCGCCGCGCCGCCGCAGGAGCGGAACCAGGGCGGGCAGGGGATCAAGCAGGGGCCGAACCGGAACCAGTTCGCCGACATCCGCCGGGCCCCGCGCGTGCGGCAGCCGGGGCAGGGCCGGGGCGGGTCGCGCGGCACCTTCACCTCGAACTGCGGGCGGAACGAGGGGCAGCGGCACAGCAACCCCGACAACGTGATCGTGGCGCCCGGCGTCCAGAACGGCGCGCACCACATCCACGACTACGTCGGCAACGAGTCGACCGACGGGTTCTCCACCGACCAGAGCCTCGCCGCCGCCGGGACGACCTGCACGAACGGCGACAAGTCGACCTACTACTGGCCGGTCGTGCGGCTCCGCGCCGGGAAGGACGGGTCGGACGCGGCGGGCCAGAGCCGCCAGGACGGCAACGTCGGCTCCGTCGTCACGCCCTCGTCCGTCCAGCTCCGGTTCACGGGCAACGCGCGGAGCAGGGTGACCGCGATGCCGGAGTTCATGCGGATCGTCACCGGCGACGCCAAGGCCGGGACCAACGGCACCGGCAACGCCCGCTCCCAGTGGACGTGCACCGGCTTCCAGGATCGCGCGTTCACCGACAAGTACCCGCTGTGCCCGCGCGGCAGCCGCGTCATGCGCGTCCTGAACTTCCCGAGCTGCTGGGACGGCCGCAACTCCGACAGCGCGAACCACCGGGACCACGTCGTGTTCCCCGACCAGCGGACGGGCGCGTGCCCGCCGGGGCGCCGGGCCGTCCCGCAGCTGCGGATGACGCTGACCTACAGCGTCCCGGCGCGCGCGCTGGCGTTCGCGCTCGACACGTTCCCCGAGCAGGGCCACGACCCCGTGACCGACCACGGCGACTTCATCAACGTGATGTCGCCGGAGCTGATGCGGCGCGCGGTCGGCTGCGTGAACTCCGGCCGCCGCTGCTGACCCCACCGCCGCTGCCCACCCCGCACGTCCCCGATCCCGGACGCGTCCGGCCGTAGGATCGCGGCATGAACGTAGTGATCGCGGGTGGGCACGGGCAGATCGCGCTGCGGCTGTCGCGGCTGCTGGCCGCGCGGGGGGACACGGTGCTCAGCATGATCCGCAACCGGGAGCACGAGGAGGACGTGCGGGCGGCGGGCGCCGGCCCGGTCCTGTGCGACCTGGAGTCGGCGTCCGTCGAGGAGGTCGCCGACGTGGTGACCGGCGCGGACGCGGTCGTGTTCGCCGCCGGGGCGGGGCCGGGCAGCGGCGCCGCCCGCAAGGACACCGTCGACCGGGGCGCCGCGGTGCTGCTGGCGGACGCGGCGGAGCGCGCCGGCGTCCGCGACTTCGTCCAGATCTCCGCGATGGGCGCCGGGGAGCCGCCCGCCCCCGGGCGCGACGACGTCTGGGCCGCCTACATCAAGGCGAAGGGCGAGGCCGAGGACGACCTCCGCGCGCGCGGCGCCCTCGACTGGCTCATCCTGCGCCCGGGGCGCCTCACCGACGACCCCGGCACGGGCCGGGTCCTCCTCGCCGAGCCGCCGATCGGGCGCGGGGAGGTCACCCGCGACGACGTCGCGGCGGTCGTCGTCGCGCTGCTGGACGCGCCCGCGGCCCGCCGCCACACCCTTGACCTGCTGGGCGGCGACACGCCCATCGACGCCGCCGTCGCCGCGCTCGGCTGAGCGGGGTTCAGGAGCCGGGGCTCAGGAGTCGTAGAGCGCGTCGATCTCGGCGGCGAAGTCGCGCAGCACCACGTTCCGCTTGACCTTGAGGCTCGGCGTCATGTGCCCGGCCTCCTCGGTGAAGTCCACGCCGAGGACGGCGTACTTCTTCACGGCCTCGGCGTGGCTGACCGCCCGGTTCGCGGCGGCGACGGCGGCGTCGATCTCGGCGACGAGGTCGGGGTCGTGGCGCAGCTCGTCCACCGGCGTGCCGGCGGGTTTGCCGTGCCGCTCCTTCCACGGGCCCAGCGCCTCGTCGTCCAGCGTGATCAGCGCGCCGACGAACTTGCGGCCGTCGCCGACGACCAGGCACTGGCTGACCAGCGGGTGGGCGCGGATCCGGTCTTCCAGCGGCGCGGGCGCCACGTTCTTGCCCGCCGCGGTGACCAGGATCTCCTTCTTGCGGCCGGTGATGCTGAGGAAGCCCTCGGCGTCCAGCGAGCCGAGGTCGCCGGTGTGGAACCAGCCGTCGTCCAGGGCCTCCTTGGTGGCGGCCTCGTTGTTCCAGTAGCCGCGCAGGATGTTGACGCCGCGGACGAGGACCTCCCCGTCCTCGGCGAGCCGCACGTCCACGCCCGGGATCGGCGGGCCCACGGTGCCAATCTTGATCTTGGTCGGCCGGTTGACGCTGACCGGCGCGGTCGTCTCGGTGAGCCCGTAGCCCTCCAGGATCGTGATGCCGACGCCGCGGAAGAAGTGGCCGAGCCGCTCGCCCAGCGCGGCGCCGCCCGAGACCGCGTACTCGACCCGTCCGCCGATCGCCGCGCGCAGCTTCTTGTAGACCAGCACGTCGAAGACCTTGTGCTTGACCGCGAGCCCGAGCCCGGGACGGCCGGCGTCCAGCGCCCGGCTGTAGGCGACCGCCGTCTCGGCCGCCGCCTTGAAGACCTTGCCCCTGCCCGCGGCCGCCGCCTTCTGCTCGGCGCCGTTGTAGACCTTCTCGAACACGCGGGGGACGGCCAGCAGGAACGTCGGGCGGAACGTCGCGAGGTCGGGCAGCAGGTTCGGGACGTCGCTGTGCCCGAACACGACCCCGGCGTCGACGCACGCCACCTCGATCACCCGCGCGAACACGTGCGCGAGCGGCAGGAACAGCAGCGTCGTGCTGCCGTCGATGGTGATCTCGGAGATCGCGCCCTGGACGGTGTTGCGGGCGGTCCGCACCAGGTTCCCGTGGGTGATCTCGCAGCCCTTGGGACGTCCGGTGGTGCCCGAGGTGTAGATCAGCGTCGCGGTGTCGGCGGCGTCGCGGGACGCGCGGCGCTCCTCGACCACCTCCCGCGCGACGTCCTTGCCGAGGCGGACGACCTCGGCGACGCCGCCCGCGTCGATGCCCCAGACGTGCGCGAGGTCCGGGAGCGAGCCCCGGACCTCCTCGATCGTGCTGACGTGCGCGTCGGTCTCGGCGAACACGGCCTTGAGGCCGGAGTCGCCGGCGATCCACTCGATCTGCTCGGCCGAGGACGTCTCGTAGACCGGCACCGAGACCGCGCCCGCCGCCCAGATCGCGTAGTCCAGCAGCGTCCACTCGTAGCGGGTCCGCGACAGCAGCCCGACCCGGTCGCCGGGCTCGATCCCGGCCGCGACCAGCCCCCGGGCCACCTCCGTGACCTCGTCCGCGAACTCGGCCGCGGTGACCGAGCTCCAGGCCCCGCCGTCACCGCGTCGGCGCAGGACGATCACGCCGGGTTCCCGCGCGGCCCGGGTGAAGGGCGCGTCGGTCAGATTGGTGGAGTCGGGGACCTCCACCATCGCGGGGACGCTGAACTCGCGCACGGCCCACTCCTGTTGTCGGTCGTCTGTCGGGCACCGGGGACGGCGGGGGAGTCGTCTCCGGCTCCTCCGCAGCCGATGATACCCACGAGTAAGAAACAGGCCGCCAGCAAAACGCCGCCAACCAGGGCGTGCTCGGCATCGCGGGCGCTTTCGCACCGCCCGCCGGGGGCGGGTTCTAACGGCACGGCAAAGACCGCCCGGTGGCCGTGGCGGGCGCCGCGCCGTGGCCTACCCTGGGTGGCGCCGGACACCTGGGACTCGGGGGATCGCCATGTCGCTGCTTGAGGTGATCGCGCTGACCGCCGACGACGCGCGGGCCGCCGAGGAGGGTGGCGCCGACCGGATCGAGGTCGCCGCCGACATGGCCGCGGGCGGCCTCACCCCCGATCCCGACGTCGTCGAGGCGATGCGCCGGGCGACGTCCCTGCCGATGCGGGTGATGCTGCGCGCCAACGCCGGGTTCCGCACCACCGGCGCCGAGCTCGACCGGCTCCGGGACGCCGCCGCGCGCCTCGCCGGGTCGGGCGTGGACGGCTTCGTGCTCGGCTTCCTCGACCCGCTCGGCGAGGTGGACACCGCCGCCGTCGACAAGCTCGTCGCCGTCACCGCCCCGCTGCCGTGGACGTTCCACCGCGCCCTCGACAACGCCGCCGACCCCGCGCGGGCGTGGGAGGTCGTCCGGGGCCTCGGCGGCGGGCTCGACACCGTGCTCACCGCGGGCTCCGCGCGCGGCGTGGACGCGGGCGTGGACGTCCTCGCCCGGCGCGCCCAGCAGGACGGCGACTCCGCGAGCATGATCCTCGCCGGGGGCGGGCTGCGGCGCAGGCACGTCGCGGTGCTCGCCGCCGCCGGGATCACCGCGTTCCACGTGGGCGGCGCCGTCCGTCCCGACGGCGCCTGGGACGCCACGGTCGACGCCGCGCTCGTCGCCGAGTGGCGCTCGCTGGTCGCCGCCGCCGCCGACGGCGCCTGACCGGCACGGGCAGCGGGTGGCGCGGGTGGGGCCGAGCCGCGCGGGCGGTGGCTGAGCAGCACGCGAGCGGCGTTCTGGACGTCTCTCTGCCGTTTAGAGTCGGTTCATGAGGATCCACGTGGTGAGCGACGTCCACGGCCGCGCGGACGCGCTGAGGAGCGCGGCCGACGGCGCCGACGCCCTCCTCTGCCTGGGCGACCTGATCCTGTTCGTCGACTACTCCGACCACGCGCGGGGCATCTTCGCCGACCTGTTCGGCCCGGAGGCCGCGAGCCGCTTCATCGCCCTGCGCGACCAGCGCCGCTTCGACGAGGCGCGGGAGTTCTCCCGGACGCTGTGGGCCGGGCTCGACGGCGAGGCGTGGCCGCACATCGAGCGCGCCGTGGACCGCCAGTACGCCGAGCTGTTCGCGGCGATGCCCGCCCCCGCCTACCTCACCTACGGGAACGTCGACATCCCCCGCCTGTGGGCGCCGCACCTGCGGGACGGGCACCGCGTCCTGGACGGGGAGGCCGCCGAGCTCGGCGGGCTGCGGTTCGGGTTCGTCGGCGGCGGGCTGCGCACCGAGTACCGCACCCCCTACGAGCTGGACGAGGAGGCCTACGCCGCCAAGGTCGAGGCCGTCGGGGCCGTGGACGTGCTGTGCTGCCACATCCCGCCCGCCGTCCCCGAGCTGCTCTACGACACGGTCGCGCGCCGGTTCGAGCGGGGCAGCGAGGCGGTCCTGGAGGCGATCCACCGCACGCAACCGAAGTACGTGCTCTTCGGGCACGTCCACCAGCCGCTCGCGCGCCGCGTCCGCCTCGGGCGCACCGAATGCGTGAACGTGGGGCACTTCAGGGCCAGTGGGGTGCCGTACGTGCTGACGGTGTGAAAGATACTTCTCTGGAGGGCACCGTTCGGAGGGAAGCGCGCATGGCCGACCGCACCAGTTCGTCGATCACCGTGAAGGCGGCGAAGGCCGAGATCATGGCGGTGATCGCCGATCTCCCGAGCTATCCGCGGTGGGCGAGCGGCATCCGGGAGTTCACCGTCCAGGAGACGGGCGCGGACGGCCGGGCGGCGCGGGCGCGGCTCACCTTCGACGGTGGCCCGTTCAGCGACACCGTCGGGCTGGCCTACACCTGGTCCGGCGACGACCGCGTCACCTGGGACCTCGTGGAGAAGGGCAACGTGGTCACCGGCCTGCACGGCTCCTACACCCTCGCCGAGGCGGGCGGCGGCACGGAGGTGACCTACGAGCTGGCCGTGGACGTGCGCGTGCCCATGATCGGGATGGTGAAGCGCAAGGCCCAGAAACGGATCACCGACTCCGCTTTGAAGGGCCTCAAGCGACACGTTGAGGGCTGAGCGGTTCGTTCCCTGTCGCGGGGGCGATACCGTTTCTCGCCGACAACGGATGGAAAATGTGCTCATGACCGATCAGTCGGGTGACGTGTGGAGCCGGGCGACCGCCGAGGACGAGCCGCGTGGCGTGGACCGTCACCTGCGCGAGGCCGGACGGCTCCTGCTGGCGGCGGCGCTGGAGGTCGCGGCCGCCATCGAGGAGGCGGTGGACGAGGCTCTCGGCAAGGCGGCCGGGGAGGGCCGCCGCGACCGGGACGCGGAGGCGTCAGGGGGCTTCTGGGCGGGTACGTCCGATCGGTCGGGCCCGTCGCGTCCCGAGGGGAGCGGCCGCCCGCAGCGGGGGGACGCGTGGTCGTCGGCCACCGCCGGCGATCCCACCGACACCCGCCACAGCGGTACGCGCCCCTGCCGGGACGCGTGAGGAGGAGGAAGCGTTACATGGCCCTGACCATCGGCGTGGATGTGGGCGGTACGAAAGTGGCCGCCGGGGTCGTCGACGACCGGGGGACGATCCTGGAGAAGGTCCGCAGGCCGACCCCCTCGACGAACCCCAAGGAGACCGCCGACGCCATCGCCGAGGTCGTCGACCTGCTGAAGGGCAAGTTCGAGGAGGTCTCGGCGGTCGGGCTCGGCACCGCCGGCTTCGTCGACGAGACGCGCTCCACCGTCCTGTTCGCCCCCAACCTGGCCTGGCGCGACGAGCCGATCAAGGAGAAGGTCGAGAAGCTGGTCGGGCTCCCGGTCGTGGTCGAGAACGACGGCAACGCCACCGCGTGGGGCGAGGCCAAGTTCGGCGCCGGACGCGGCGAGAACTTCATCGTGCTCGTGGCGCTCGGCACCGGTATCGGCGGCGGCATCATCATCAACGGCGAGCTGTACCGGGGGCAGTTCGGCATCGGCGCCGAGATGGGCCACTTCCGCGTCGTCCCGGACGGGCGGCGCTGCGGCTGCGGCAACCGGGGCTGCTGGGAGCAGTACGCCAGCGGGAACGCCCTCGTCCACGAGGCCCGCGACCTCGCCCGGGTCGCGCCCGCGATGGCGGGGCGGCTGCTGGAGCTCGGCGACGGCAGGCCCGAGGGGATCAGCGGCCCCGAGGTCACCCAGGCCGCCCGCGAGGGCGACAAGGCGGCGCTGGAGTGCTTCCGCACCGTCGCGCACTGGGCGGGCCAGGGCCTCGCCGACCTCAGCGCCATCCTCGACCCGGGCGCGTTCATCATCGGCGGCGGCCTCTCCGACGCCGGCGACCTGCTCCTCGACCCGATCCGCGCCGCCTACGGGAACGCTCTGACGGGACGGGGCCACCGCCCCGTGTCCGACATCCGCATCGCCGAACTCGGCTCGGCCGCCGGGATCGTCGGCGCCGCCGACCTGGCCCGCGCCCGCACCCGCGAGGACGCGGTCGTGTGACAGGCGCCCGCGCCGAGGGCACCCGTGCCGGGAGTGTCCGGGTCCTGAGCTACAACATCCGGTCGCTGCGCGACGACCCGGCCGCCGTGGCGCGGGTCGTCCGCGGCATCGGCCCGGACGTCCTGCTGCTCCAGGAGGTCCCGCGCTTCTGGGACTGGCGGGTCAAGCGCCGCCGGCTGGCCCGCGCCTGCCGGATGGACATCGCCGCCGGGCGCCGCGCGTGCGGCCTGGCCGTGCTGTCGGCGCCGGGCGTCCGGCGGGTGCGGCGCGAGTTCCACCTGCTCAGCGCCGTCCCGGGGCTGCACCGCCGGGGGCTCGCGATCGCCGTCCTGGAGGTCGGCGGGGTGCGGCTCGTCGCCGCGTCCACCCACCTCGACCTGATGGACGCCCCGCGCCTGCGGCACACCCGGGAGGTCCTCGGCTACCTGGAGCGGGCCCGCGACCGCTACGGCGCGCCCGTCGTGCTGGCGGGCGACATCAACGAGGAGCCGGGCGGCGCGTCCTGGACGCTGTTCACCGAGACCTTCCAGGACGCCTTCGCCGTCGCCCCGGACGGCGCCGAGCTGACCTTCTCGGCCCGCGACCCCCGGCGGCGCATCGACGCGGTCTTCGCCGACCCGCCGGTGGAGATCGTCGCGTGCGGCGTCCCACCGGACCCGGACGGCGACCACGAGCGGGCCACCGACCACCGCCCCCTCCGCGCCGACCTCCGCCTGCCCGCCTGAGGCTCGGACCGCCTGACCGCGACCTCAGTGATCACGCGGGCGCGTTAGCTGACCGGTGGGGCCGACGCCGGAGGCGAGGCCCCGCCGGGAAGATCGCGAAGCGATTCCGCGCCCGCAAAGTCACGGTCACGTCCCGAGCCGCTAGGCGAGGGGCGTGGGCCGGGGCTTAACTAAACAACAGCGCCGTCGTCGGGGTCGCGGGGTTCGTCGCCCATGCGCAGGACGAGGGTGACGAAGCCGCCGATGAAGGCGGCGACGGCGAGGAAGGCGGCCCAGCCGGGCACCTCCCAGTCGAGGATGACGGTGATCAGCAGGTAGACGGGGCCGCCGATGAGCGCGATCCAGGCGCCCTTCGTGAGGGGGTCGGCGGTCGGCAGCGGGGGCGGCGGCGGGGGGACGTAGTGGCCCTCCTCGTCGTCGTCCGGGGGGAACTCGGGCGGTTCGCCGGTGTCGATCACGCGGGCGCGCGGGAGGCGGCCGGAGCGGTCGTCGCCCTCGGCTGGGGGCGCGGACGGCTCGTCGATGTTCTCCTGGTCGGGCCAGGGGTTCTCGTCGCCCTCGGGGGCGGTGTCGAAACCGGCGACGATCTCGGCCCAGATCGCGTCCTCGTCGCGTTCGGCGGTGTCGCCCTCGGGCGGGGACGCGGGCGCGGGGGTCTCGGCGTCGCGGTCGGCGAGGTCGGTCTCGGGTTCGGAGCCGCGCACGGAGGCGTCGCGCAGGCGGGCGAGGTGGGCGCGCAGGATGCCCTCGGCGGCGGGCTTCATCTCGACGTCGACGTAGAGCCGGTCGAGGACGTCGCCGGCGGCGGGCTCGCCCGCGAGGTCGGGCAGGTCGGCGAGCCCGGACGGCGAGGCCGCGTAGGCGGCGACGCCCGCCTCCCCGAGCGCGGCGAGCATGGCGTCGGCGAGGTGGGGGGCGAGGTCGACCAGCGGGGCGTAGGTGTCCGCCTTCAGCCCGTTGCCACGGCGGTTCACGGAGCCGGCTCCTTCGACTGCACCGGCATGACGGCCTCCGCTCCCCGATGGTCATGTGCCCGGCGGTACGCGGTGGCACCCACGGACACCCCGAAACGTGAGTCCCACGGTATTCGCTGCGCCGCCCGGGACAAGCCCCCGGGGCACACCCGATTGAGATTTCGTACCGAGCCTACGTTCATGCGCGGGCCGTCCGCGCCCGCGCGGACGGCCGCACCGCGTTCCCGGTGCCGTTCCCGGCGCCGTTCGGCGTGTGGGCGCCGACCGGGCGGGATGCGAGGATGTCCCATCATCTCCCCTCGGGGACTTGGACTTGCGCCCGCGGGCTCGCGCGGTCGGAGGAAGGTGTCGGCATGCTCTGGTTCTGGATCCTGCTGAGGATCGTTCTCACACCCATCATGTACGCCGGGTGGTGGCCGCGGAACCGGGGGATGCGGAACGTCCCGAAGCGGGGGCCCGCGCTGCTGGTCAGCAACCACCTCTCGTTCGCCGACCATTTCTTCGGGCCGCTGCCGCTGCTGCGCCCGATCTTCTTCATCGGCAAGGGCGAGTATTTCACCGGCCGGGGCATCAAGGGCCTGGTCAGCAAGGCGTTCTTCACCGGCGTGGGGGTCGTGCCGGTGGACCGAACGGGCGGCTCGTCGGCCGAGGCGGCGCTGCGGACGGGCCTGCGCATCCTGTCGGAGGGCAAGCTGCTCGGCATCTACCCCGAGGGGACCCGGGCACCCGACAACCGCCTCTACCGTGGCAAGACGGGCGTGGCGCGGCTCGCGCTGAAGTCCCGGGCGCCGGTGATCCCGATGGCGATGATCAACACGTTCGAGCTGATGCCGCCGGGGCGGCCGTTCCCGCGGCTCGGGATCAGGCCGGGGGTGCGGTTCGGCGAGCCGCTGGACTTCTCCCGGCACTACGGCCGCGAGGACGACCACGAGGTGCTGCGGGAGATCACCGACGAGATCATGCACGCGATCCGGGACCTGTCGGGCCAGGAGTACGTGGACCGGTACGCCGCCGACGTGAAGGCCGAGCTGGCCGGGAAGCCGGGCCGGGAGGACGAGGGCGACGGCGGCATCGGAGGCTGAGGCCCGCCGCACGGCGGAGCGAGGGGGACGGGTGACCGGGACCGGGGGCGGGCAGGGCCTGGAGGTCGCGCTGTGGCGCGCGGTCGCGGTGTACCGGGTCGCGGCGCTCGGCTACGCGGCCGTGGTGATCGCGATGAACTACGACGGCTACGCGCGGCCGTGGGGCGGCTGGGCCGTCCTCGCCGTGATGGCCGCGTGGACGGCGTACACGGTGCTCGCCTACCGCGACCAGCGCCGCCGCGGCTGGCCGCTGCTGATCGCCGACCTCGCGGTCGCGGTCGGCTGCGTGCTCGCGACCGCGTGGGTGGAGCGGGCGGAGAACATCGCCGACGGGCGTCCGACGCTGCCGGTGTCGTGGGTCGCGGCGGCGCTGCTGGCGTGGGCGGTCGCGGGCGGGCGGCGCGTCGGGCTCACCGCGGCGGCCGTGCTGTCGGCCGCGAACCTGCTGGTGCACGCCCTCGCGCGGACGAGCGGCGGGATGAACCGCACCACCTTCAACGCGATCGTGCTGCTGTTCCTGGCGGGCCTGGTCGTCGGGCACGTCGTCCGGCTGGCGCTGGAGGCCGAGGCGCGGCTGGCGCGGGCCGTGGAGATGGAGTCGGCGACCCGGGAGCGCGAGCGCCTCGCCCGCCGCATCCACGACTCGGTGCTCCAGGTGCTCGCGATGGTGCAGCGGCGCGGCGGAGAACTGGGCGGTGAGGCGGCCGAGCTGGGCCGGCTCGCGGGGGAGCAGGAGGCGGCGCTGCGCGCCATGATCGGGACCGCGCCGTCCGTCGCGGCGGTCGTGGACGCCGCCGTCGACGGGACGCGCGGCGGGCAGGGGCGGCTCGTCGACCTGCGCCCCCTGCTGGCGGCCCACGCGTCCCCCTCGGTGACCGTGTCGGCCCCGGCGACCGAGGTGCGGCTGCCCGAGCACGCGGCGGGCGAGGTCGCGGCGGCGGTGGCGGCGGCGCTGGACAACGTCCGCCGGCACTGCGGCGAGGCGACCCGCGCCTGGGTGCTGCTGGAGGACGACGGCGCTGGCGCGGTGACGGTCAGCGTCCGCGACGACGGCCCCGGCATGCCGCCCGACCGGCTCGCGCTCGCCGCCGCCGACGGGCGGCTGGGCGTCGCGCAGTCGATCCGGGGCCGCATCCGCGACCTCGGCGGGACGGTGTCGATCGTGTCGGAGCCCGGGGAAGGAACCGAGATTGAGATGACCGTCAAGGAGCCGTTCCGGGGGGCGTGGGGGGTCGTCCCCCCACAAAAATAGGGTGCGGGGGTTGCGGGGCGTATTCAGCCGTAGGGTGAGGGCGTGAGCGAGGTTCCCCTCAGGGTCATGGTCGTCGACGATCATCCGATGTGGCGCGAGTCGGTCGCCCGCGACCTGGCCGAGGCCGGGTACGAGGTGGTCGGGACGGCGGGAGACGGCCGCACGGCGGTGCGGGTCGCCGCCGCGGCGCGCCCGGTGGTCGCGGTCGTCGACCTCCAGCTCCCCGACATCAGCGGCGTCGAGGTGACCCGGCACCTGGCCGCCGCCGACCCGCCCGTCCGCGTGCTGGTGCTGTCGGCCAGCGGCGAGCAGCAGGACGTCCTGGAGGCGGTCAAGGCGGGCGCGACCGGCTACCTGCTGAAGTCCGCCGCGCGCGAGGAGTTCCTGGACGCGGTCCGGCGGACGGCGGAGGGCGACGCGGTCTTCACCCCGGGGCTCGCCGGGCTCGTCCTCGGCGAGTACCGCAGGCTCGCGGCGGCCCCCGCCCGCGCCGACGACGGCGCGCCCCGCCTCACCGACCGCGAGACCGAGGTGCTGCGGCTCGTCGCCAAGGGGCTGACGTACAAGCAGATCGCGCAGCGGCTCGTCCTGTCCCACCGGACCGTCCAGAACCACGTGCAGAACACCCTGGGAAAGCTCCAGTTGCACAACCGCGTGGAACTCGTCCGATACGCCATAGAAAAGGGGCTCGATCGGGAGGCGGACTAGGGTCCGTCCGGCTATGGTCTAGACCAATGGCGGCGCGCCGGGAGCCCCGGCGAATGCCCCGAGGGGCCGTGTGCGGACGGCTAGTCTGACCACGTGATCGAGGGAGGATCCCGGTGACGGGAGAGGGAGAGGGCATGCGCGTCGGAGTGCTGACCGGCGGCGGGGACTGCCCCGGCCTGAACGCGGTGATCCGCGCTGTCGTGCGCAAGGGCGTGCAGGTCTACGGCTATGAGTTCGTGGGCTTCCGGGCCGGGTGGCGCGGCCCGCTGGAGGGCGACACCGTGGCCCTGGACGTGCAGGCCGTCCGGGGCATCCTGCCGCGCGGCGGGACGATCCTCGGCTCGTCGCGGACGAACCCCGTCAAGGTCGAGGGCGGGGTCGAGCGGATCAAGGACAACCTCGCCGGGCTCGGCGTGGACGCGCTGATCGCCATCGGCGGCGAGGACACCCTCGGCGTCGCGCGCGAGCTGCACGCGAACGGCGTCAACGTCGTCGGCGTCCCGAAGACGATCGACAACGACCTGAACGCCACCGACTACACCTTCGGCTTCGACACCGCCGTCAACATCGGCATGGAGGCGGTCGACCGGCTGCACACCACCGCCGAGAGCCACCACCGCGCGCTGATCTGCGAGGTCATGGGGCGGCACGCGGGCTGGATCGCGCTGCACGTCGGGATGGCGGCGGGCGCCAACGTCATCCTCATCCCCGAGCGGCCCTTTGACATCGACAAGGTCTGCGAGTACGTCGAGAGCCGGTTCAAGACCCGCTACGCGCCGATCATCGTGGTCTCCGAGGGCGCCCACCCGATCGACGGGCAGATGGAGCTCCAGACCGGCGAGCGCGACGCGTTCGGGCACGTCCGGCTCGGCGGCATCGGCCAGGCCCTCGCCGACGAGATCGAGAAGCGCACCGGCAAGGAGGCCCGCGCGACCGTGCTCGGGCACATCCAGCGCGGCGGCACCCCGACCGCGTTCGACCGCGTCCTCGCGACCCGGTTCGGCCTCCAGGCGATCGACGCCGTCCGCGACGGCGACTACGGGAAGATGGTGTCGCTCCAGGGCACGGACATCGTCCGCGTGGCACTGGCGGACGCGACCAAGGAGCTGAAGACCGTCCCGCTGGAGCGCTACTCCGAGTCCGAGGTCTTCTTCGGCTGACGTGTCCCCCTCCTGGGGGGAACAGGTTTACGCGGTCGCGGCGTTGCCGACTGTGGGCCACACTAGAGGGGCCCCGCCACCGTCCCGCCCGGCCCGTTCGGGTTCCCGCCAGGAGGATCACGCATGACCACGCTCGACACCGCGCCCGCCGCCGTCCGGGAGGCGCCGGTCGACGGCGAGCCGTGCGTGCTGCTGAAGCTGGGCGAGGTCGTGCTGAAGGGCAAGAACCGCGAGCTGTTCGAGCGGCGCCTCGCCGACAACGTCCGGATGGCCTGCCGCCCGATCGCCCGGGTGGACGTGATCAGGCGGCACGGCGTGTTCATCGTCCGCACCAAGGACGCCGACCCCGCCACCGTCGACCGGCTCGCGCAGCGCATCACCGACGTCATGGGCATCGTCTGGGCGCACCGCGCCTGGCGCGTCGGCAAGGACCTCGCCAGCGTCGAGCGCGCCGCCCTGGAGCTGATGGACGGCCGGATCGGCGCGTTCGCCGTCCGGTCCCGGCGCCGCGACAAGCGGTTCCCGATGACCTCCACCGAGCTCGACCGGCACGTCGGCGGCCTCGTCGCCGACCGGTACGGGCAGCCGGTCCGGCTGAAGGACCCCGACCACACGCTGTCGATCGAGGTCGACCGCGACGAGGTGTTCGTGTTCTCCGGCGGGCTCCCCGGCCAGGGCGGCCTGCCGGTCGGCATGAGCGGCCGCGCGCTGGTGCTGATGTCGGGCGGCATCGACTCGCCCGTCGCCGCGTACCGGATGATGCGCCGCGGCCTGCGCGTCGACTACCTGCACTTCTCCGGCATGCCCTTCACCGGCCCCGAGTCGATCTACAAGGCGTACGCGCTGGTCCGCGAGCTGGACAAGTTCCAGGGCGGGTCGCGGCTGTTCGTCGTCCCGTTCGGCAAGGCCCAGCAGCAGATCAAGTCCTCGGGCGCCGACCGGCTCGCGGTGATCGCGCAGCGCCGGCTGATGCTGCGCACCGGCGAGGTCCTCGCCCGCCGGCTGCGCGGCGCGGCGCTGATCACCGGCGACGCGCTCGGCCAGGTGTCCAGCCAGACCCTCACCAACATCACCGCGCTGGACGACGCGGTCGAGCTGCCGATCCTGCGCCCCCTCGTCGGCATGGACAAGGTCGAGATCATGGACCAGGCCCGCCGCATCCGGACACTGACGATCTCCGAGCTGCCCGACGAGGACTGCTGCACGGTGCTCGCGCCCCGCCGCGCCGAGACCAAGGCGAAGATCGACGACCTCCGCCAGATCGAGAAGCGCCTGGACGTGGGCGAACTGGCCGACCAGCTCGCCGCCTCCGTCCAGGAGCACCGCCCGGTCTACGGCTCTGCTTGATTCGATCTCGGCCCAGCGTGCTCGCCTGGCGGCTCGCAGGCTGACCGATCTCGTGCGAGCGCGTGATCGTTGAGGTTGTCGCGGGGGTGACCTGGCCCCCTGAGGGGCCCAGGGCTGCTCAGTAGACGCTGTCGAAGTCGTCCGGGCGGGGCGGTTCGGGGCCGTCCGGGCCGATGAGCGTGATCCGCTCGATGCGGACGATGCGGAACCGGCGGCCCGCGGCCTGCACGCCGTTGCGGCGCGGCTCGTCCTCCATCAGGTCGGCGGCCTCGGTGTACTCGGCGAGCGCGGCCGGGGTGGGCTGCTCCACGGCCGGGATCACGTGCCGGAAGTAGGTCACGAGCGCGGCGCGGGCCTGGCGCGGGGTGTCGTGCAGCCGCCCGATCGGGCGCCAGCGGCCGCCGAGCCGCTCGGCGACCGTGAACGCGGGCGCGAGGGCGATCGGGGTGAGGAACGCGCCGGACGGCTCGTTGCCCGTCGCGGCCGCCGCGTCCAGCACCTGGCACAGCAGTTCGGCGGTGGTGAGGTCGGAGGCGGCCCGGTCCTCGGGCAGCAGGTCGTAGGGGCGGGCCGGGACGGCGCGCCGGTCGGCCGGGTGCGGGTCGAGGTCGGTGGGGCGCGGCGGCTCGGGGCCGTCGGGGCCGGTGCGGACGAGCTGCTCGATCCGGACGATGCGGAACCGGCGCCCGTCGGCCGTCACGTCGTCGGCGGGGGAGTCGCGCAGCAGGCCGGAGGCCTCCCGCAGCTCCCGCGCGGGCACGCCCTCGGTGAGGGCCGCGCGGTCGTCGAGGTGGTCGGCGAGCAGCTCGCGGGCGCCCTGGGGGAGCGGGTCGCAGGGGCAGAGGATCTGCCAGCCGCCGGGGACGTGCTCGGCGGCGGTGAACAGCGCGCCGACGACCACGAGTTCGGGATAGGCGGCGATGGAGCGGCAGGCGTCCGCGAGCATCACCGCGGCGACCGGATCGATTCCGTCCAGATTGTCCGGGAAAAGCCGCCCCCCGGCGTCCCCATCGCCCGTAGTCATGCCGGATATCATCCTCGCCGGGATCGGTTCTGGCGAGTGGTTCAGACCAATTTGTTACTGCGGGGTCTGTCTCGCCTTTCCCGTCCCCGGACGCGATGCTCCGGCGGGCTCGCACGGGCCGGCACGGACTCGCGCGGGCCCGCCGGAGCGGTCCGCTACCGCCGCGCGGGCAGGACCAGGACGACCAGGCTCGCCGCCAGCAGCGCGAGGCCGCCGAGGGCGACCGCGCCGAGGTGCTCGCCGAGGACGGCCGTCCCGAGCACCGCCGCCACGGCCGGTTCGGCGAGCGTCAGCGTCGTCGCCGTGGTCGCGGAGGTGGTGCGCAGGCCGCGGGTGAACAGCACGTACCCGCCGCCGGTCGTGACCGCGCCCAGGTAGAGCGCGGTCAGCGCGCCCGGCCCGGTGAGCAGCCAGCCGATCGGCTCCAGCGCCAGGACGGGCAGCAGCACGACGCCCGCCGCGCCGAACAGCGCCCCCGCGACGGCCCGGTCGTCCTCGCCGCGGGCGATCAGCGTGGACGCCGCCGTCGCGTACACCGCGTACGCGAGCCCGGCCAGCAGCGCCAGGGCGATCCCGCCCGGCTCGATCCCGGCGTCCCGGCCGCCGCCGACCAGCGCCGCGCAGCCGCCGACCGCGCCCGCCGTCGCCAGCGCCCAGCGCCGCGACGGCGCGCTCCGCCGGGTCGCCAGGCCGATCAGCCCGGCGAAGGCGGGCGCGCTGCCGATCGTGACGACGGTCCCGGCCGCGACGCCGGTGCGGGCGACCGCCAGGAAGAACGCCGTCTGGTACACCGCGATCGCCGCCGCGCCGAGCGCGAGCGGCGGCCACGAGCGGCGGGCGGCGAGCAGCGTGCGGAGCCCGGCGGGGCGGGTGAGGGCGGCCAGGGCGACCAGCACCACCCCGCCGATGACGATGCGGACCGCGCCGACCGAGACGCTGGACGCGCCGTCCGCGAACGTCCTGACGGTGCCGGTCGTCCCCCACAGGGACGCGGCGGCGAGGATGTCGCCGCC
Organism: Actinomadura terrae; assembly: GCF_022751215.1. Taxonomy (GTDB): domain Bacteria; phylum Actinomycetota; class Actinomycetes; order Streptosporangiales; family Streptosporangiaceae; genus Spirillospora; species Spirillospora terrae. Next base: position 1,552,281 of record NZ_JAICDG010000001.1, read on the forward strand.
GCCCGGCAGCCGCCGACGGGACGCGGGTTCCGGGGACGTGCCTTGCTTGGAGGTGCTCAGCCTGAACGTGCGTACTGCCACGGGAGATGCTCCTGGGCTCGAATCGGGAGGGGGTGATCCGGATTCGGGGCGCAGGAGAACGCCGGCCCGGCGCAGGTCGGCGCCGGGCCGCGGCAGGTCTTAGGGAATGTGACGCCGCGCCCCGTCAGGAGCGGGGCGGCCCGAGGTTCGAGGTCCAGTACGCCATGCCGCCGAGGCTACCAGCCCGTGACGTGCTCCCCGCCCGGCCCGAGCGCGGGTTCAGGCGGGGACGCCGTCGGCCGTCCCGGTGAGGACGCGGCCGACCATCGGCGGCAGGTCGCGGACGACCTTGGCCAGCTCGCGCAGGTCGCCGTCCACGAGGGCCTGCGGGCCGTCGCACAGCGCGGTCTCCGGGTGCGGGTGCACGTCGATGATCACACCGTCGGCGCCGACCGCGATCGCGGCGCGGGTCAGCGGCAGCACGAGGTCCCGGCTGCCGCCCGAGTGGGACGGGTCCACGATCACCGGCAGGTGCGACATGCGCTGCGCCACCGGGACGGCGGAGATGTCGAGGGTGTTGCGGGTGGCGCGCTCGAACGTCCGGATGCCCCGCTCGCAGAGCACGATGTCGAGGTTGCCGCGCTGCGCGATGTACTCGGCGGCCATCAGCCACTCCTCGATCGTGCCGTTCATGCCGCGCTTGAGCATGACCGGGCGGCCCGCCTCGCCCGCCGCCTGGAGCAGCGCGAAGTTCTGCGCGTTGCGGGTGCCGATCTGGAGCATGTCGGCGTAGGAGGCGACGAGGTCGACGTCCCGGGCGTCGACGACCTCGGTGACGATCGGCATGCCGGTCTCCTCCCGCACGTCCGCGAGGATGCGCAGGCCCGCCTCGCCGAGGCCCTGGAACGCGTACGGGGAGGTGCGGGGCTTGAACGCGCCGCCGCGCAGCAGCGTCGCGCCCGCCGCCTGCGCCATCTGCGCGGCGCCGAGCGTCTGCTCGGGGGTCTCCACCGCGCACGGCCCGGCGATCAGCGTCATCGTGCCGGGGCCGACCGGGACGCCGCCGACGCGGACGACCGTCCGCTCGGGGTGGTTCTCGCGGCTCACCAGCTTGTGCGGCGCGGAGATGCGGATCACGTCGCTGACGCCGCGCATCCCGCGCAGGTTCAGCGAGCCGAACTGCTGGACGTCGCCGACGAGCCCGACGATGGTCCGCTCGACGCCGCGGCTGACGAACGCGTCGCCGCCCGCCGTCTCGACCAGTGAGACGACGGCCCGGACATCCGCTTCGTTGGCCTCGGGGGCCATGACGACGACCATTGGTTGCTGCCTCTCCTCGTGACGCGGGGGCCGGCGGCCCCCGGACGCGTCCCTGAAACGACGAAGAGCCCCGGGCCGCTGGGGCCCGGGGCTCTTCGTCTGGTGGTCTGTCAGCGCAACGTCTGGCAGACCAGCCGCCCGGGCTGGTCGAACCAAAAGAAATACACGACGTTGCGCACGGGCTCAGCGTAGCCGATTCCCCGGCCCCCGCTCCGCGCGGGGGGCGAATATGGCTCAGCTCACGCCGGATGGCAGGATGGCCGCGTCATGTCGTCCCCACCCGATGAGCCCGCGCCGGATCCGCGGGACCTTCCGCCCGGCCAGTACGTCCCCCGGGGCTGGCCGGTCCTCCACTACGGGCCGGTGCCCCGGTTCCGTCCGGAGGGCTGGGACTTCCGGGTGTTCGGCGCCACCGCGTCGGGCGGGCAGTACCGCTGGAGCTGGGACGAGTTCGACGCGCTCCCGAAGGCCGAGGCCGTCGGCGACTTCCACTGCGTCACCAAGTTCACGATCCCCGACAACGAGTGGCGGGGCGTCCCCGGCACGGTGATCGTGGAGCTCGCGCCGCCCGCGCCGGACGTCACGCACGTCATGGTCTGGGCCGAGTACGGCTACAGCGCCAACATCCGCATGACCGACTTCCTCGCCGACGGGACGATGTTCGCCACGCACCGCGACGGGGAGCGGCTCAGCCCCGACCACGGGTTCCCGATCCGCATCGTCGTCCCGCACCTGTACGCGTGGAAGAGCGTGAAGTGGGTCCGGGGCGTCGAGTACCTGGTGAGGGACCGCCGCGGCTTCTGGGAGGAACGCGGCTATCACAACGTCGCCGACCCGTGGCGCGAGCAGCGCTACTCCTACCAGGAGGACGAGGGCGAGGCGCCGCCCGGTTAACGCGGCGATTCGCGGGCGATAGGGCGGCCAGAGGGGCGGCCCCTGGCCATCGGCCTTTGTGGTCCACGCGCCGATCGGTGCGTTGTCCGGGATTTCGGTCCAATCGAGTTCTTCGTAAATGGGGAACAGACAGACCGGCCGGGGAGACAGCCATTACCGTGGGTCGTCATGGACCTACCGTCCGTTGTCGGTGTCATGGCATGCACGTCGGCCGCCGTGGCCGTCACCGGCGCCTGCGCGCTGCACCGCTGGCCCGCGGCCCGGCGGCGGCGCCGTCCGGGGGCCGCGGCCGAGGCGGCGAGGTTCGCCGCGCTGCACACGATCGCGCGGGCCTCGCCGCCGCTGCGCGGCGGGCTGAGCAGGGAGGCGGCCCGCCGGTCGGCCGGGCACCTGCGGTCCCTGCTCGGCGCCGAGGCCGTCGCGCTGATCTCCGCCCACCCCCCGGAGTGCGAGGAGGCGGGCGACCCCGGCGGGGCGGACGGGCGGCTGCTCGCCTGGGACGGCGCGGGCGCCGGACGGCACGCGGCCGACGCCGTCCGGCAGGCCCTGCCGGTGCTGGCGTCCGGGCGGCCCCGCGTGGTCACGCCCGGCCCCCCGTCCTGCGCCGACCCCCGGTGCCCGCTGCGCGTCGCCGCGATCGCCCCGCTCACCGTCGAGGGACGGGTGGAGGGCGCGCTCGCCGCGTACTGGCCCGGGCCGTCCGCCGCCCGGGTCAAGGCGGTGGGCGAGGCGGCCCGCTGGGTCACCGGCCAGCTGGAACTCGCCGAACTGGACGCCTCCCGGGTCCGGCTCGCCGAGGCCGAGACGCGGGCGCTGCGGGCCCAGATCTCCCCCCACTTCGTCTACAACTCCCTGACCACGATCGCCTCGTTCGTCCGCACCGACCCCGCCCGCGCGCGGTCGCTGCTGCTGGACTTCGCCGACTTCGCCCGCTACTCCTTCCGCAACCCCCGCGACTTCACCACGCTCGCCGACGAGCTGCGCTCCATCGACCGCTACCTGCTTCTGGAGCGCGCCAGGTTCGGCGACCGGCTGCGGTTCAGCGTGGAGGTCGCGCCCGAGGTGCTGCCGGTCGCGGTGCCCTTCCTGGCCCTGCAACCCCTGGTCGAGAACGCCATCCGGCACGGCATGCAGGGCGCGGAGGGCGACTTCCACATCTCGATCGTCGCGCGCGACTCCGGCGCCGATGCCGCGATCAGCGTCGAGGACGACGGCGCCGGCATGGACCCCGAGCGCCTCCAGGAGATCCTCTCCGCCCCGGTTGGCCGGTCCCGGTCGCCCGGGCCGGGGGGCGCCGCGTCCCGCGGACGATCCGGGGGCGACCCCCAGGAAAGGCCGAACGCGGACGGAGCGGGCATCGGCCTCGCCAACGTGGACGAGCGGATGCGGCAGGTCTACGGCGAGGAGTACGGGCTGACCGTCGAGACCGCGCCGGGCGCCGGAACCAAGGTGAATTTGCGTGTCCCGAAGTACCGGCCAGGAGTATTTCCAGAGTGAGCGGCCGTCCACGACACGCCACTCACATTTCGAAACCGATTGCGGACAGACGGTAATCGCGGCAAAGTCGCCCCTATGCTGCGCGTCCTGGCCGTCGACGATGAACGCCCCGCCCTGGAGGAGCTCACCTACCTGCTCCGCAAGGACCCGCGGATCGGGCAGGTCACCGGGGCGGCCGAGGCCGCCTCCGCGCTGCGCGACCTGAGCCGGATGCTCGTGGCGGGCGAGCGGCTCGACGCGGTCTTCCTCGACATCCGCATGCCGGGGCTGGACGGCCTCGACTTCACCCGCCTGCTCACCGGCTTCGCCGCGCCGCCGCGCGTGGTGTTCGTGACCGCGCACGACGACTGCGCCGTCACCGCCTACGAGCTCGGCGCCCTCGACTACCTGCTCAAGCCCGTCCGGCCCGAACGGCTCGCGGAGGCCGTCCGCCGGGTCGCCGAGGCCGCCGGACGGGACGCGCCGCCGGGCGAGGGCGGGCGCGCCGACGACGAGATGATCCCCGTCGAGCTCGGCGGCCGCACCCGCCTGGTGTCGCGCCGCGCGGTCACCCACGTCGAGGCGCAGGGCGACTACGTCCGGCTGCACACCGCCGACGGCGGCTTCCTCGTCCGGATGCCGCTGGCGGCGCTGACCAAGCGGTGGGAGGCGGCCGGGTTCATCCGCATCCACCGCAGCACGCTCGTCGCCTCCGAGCACATCACGGAGCTGCATTTCGACGGCGGGCGCGCGGCCGTCCAGATCGGCGACGAGCTGCTGCCGGTGAGCCGCCGGCACACCCGCGAGGTCCGCGACCTGCTGATCCGCCGCTTCCACCAGCCCGCCCGGCAGCAGCCCGAGGCTCCCGGAGGTGGCCGCCGTGGCTGACCGCCGCCGCGTCGTGGTCTCCGGCGCGACCGCCGCCCGCGCCCGGGCCCTGCCGCAGCCGGCGTCCGCGCCGGTCGCCGGGCCGCCGGCCGGCGGTCACGAACCGGCCGGACGGGAGACGTCCGACAACGACCCGCCTGATCCGGCATGTCCACCGTGTTCTGTTTCGTTCCACCCTGCGGCCCCCGGCGGTGAGGCGGCGGGCCGCGGCGGCGAGGGCGCCGGGCTCGCGCAGGCGCAGGCGCTGATCCGCGTCCAGCTCCGTGCGGCCCTCACTACCGGCGCGACCGTCATGATCGTGACGACCGGCCTGCCGCTGCTGCTGACCTTCGCCCCGGCGCTCGGACGGCTCCGTGCCGACGGCGTCCCCCTCGCCTGGGCCGTCCTCGCCTTCGGCATCCAGCCGATCTGGATCGCCGCGTCCCTCCTGCACCTGCGGCGCGCCGAACGAGCCGAACGGGCCCTCACCCGCCAAGCGGAACGCCCCGCACCGGGCGCGCGCGCGGGGCGCCGGTGACCGTGACGGCCACGGCGGCCTCCGTCAGCGCGCTCGTCGCGCTGGTCGGCATGACCGCCGCCCTCGGCCTGTACGGCCGCCGCGCCGTCCGGACCACCTCCGACCTCGTCATCGCCTCCCGGGGCGTCACGCCCTGGTGGAACGCCTCCGCCATCGGCGGCGAGTACATCTCCGCCGCCGCCTACCTCGGCACGGCCGGGCTGGTGCTCGCCTACGGCGCCGACATGGTGTGGCTGCCGATGGGCGCGACCGCCGGATACGTCCTGCTCCAGGCGTTCGTCACCGCGCCGCTGCGCCGGTCGGGCGCCTACACGATCTCCGACTTCGCCGAGTGGCGGCTCGGCTCCCGCGCCGTCCGGCGGATCGTCACCGGGTGCGTCTGCTTCGTCGGCTGGTTCTACCTGCTGCCGCAGTTCCAGGGCGCCGGGGTCACGCTCCGCGTGCTCACCGGCGCGCCCGTGTGGGCGGGGTGGGCCCTGGTGATCGCGGTGGCGCTGCTCGTCGTGGCCTCCGGCGGGATGCGCAGCATCACCGCCGTGCAGGCCGTCCAGTTCTGGGTGAAGCTCGTCGCGGTCGCCGTCCCCGCCGTGGCGCTGCTGGCCCTCTGGCACCTGGACGGCGGCGCCGACCCCGCGAGCGCGGGCGTCCCCGCGTTCGCCCGCGACACCCGCGTCCACGTCGGCCACGGCCTCACCGTCAGCGTGCCCGCCGACACCGTCGTCACCGCCAGCGGACCCGTCGACGGCGTCCCGCGCGACCGGGAGCGGCTGCGGCTGCCCGCCGGCACCCACACGATCGGCCCCGGCACCGACGTGGAGTTCGCGTCCGGGGCGCCCGTCCCGCACGCCGGGCGCCTCACCGTCCAGGACGGCGACACCTGGGCCATGCCGTTCGGCCACGGCCACGGCTTCTACACCGGCTACTCGGCGATGCTCGGCGTCCTCCTCGGGACGATGGGCCTTCCGCACATCCTCATGCGCTTCTACACCAACGCCTCCGGCACCAGCGCCCGCCGCACCGCCGCCGCCGTCCCCGCCCTCCTCGCCCTGTTCTCGGTGTTCCCCGTCCTGTACGGGGCGCTCGGCCGCCTCTACACGCCCGACCTGCTGCTCACCGGCGACCTCGACGCGACCGTCCTGCTCCTCCCGCAGCGGATGCTGCCGGGGCCCGCCGGCGCGCTGCTCACCGGGCTCGTCGCCGCCGGCGCGTTCGCCGCGTTCATCTCCACCTCGTGCGGCATCGTCGTCGCCATCGCCGGGACCCTCTCCCAGAGCGTCCGCCGCCGGGGCGTCACCGCGTTCCGCGCCGGCGTCGTCCTCACGCTCGCGGCGCCGCTCGCCCTGCTCCCCGGCATCGGCCCCCAGGGCGCCGCGAACCTCGTGACGATGGCGCTGTGCGTGTCGGCGTGCTCGCTGTGCCCCCTGCTCGTCCTCGGCATCTGGTGGCGCGGCCTCACCGCTCCCGGCGCGGGCGCCGGTCTCCTGCTCGGCGGCGGCCTGTCGGTCGCCGCCGGCGTCGCCCGCATCGCCGCCGGCCCCTTCACGGGCTGGCCCGCCGTCCTGCTCACCCACCCCGCCATGCTCCTCGCCCCGCTGTCGTTCGCGACCATGGTCGCCGTCTCGCTGCTGACCCGGCGCCGCGTCCCGGGCCGCGCCGAACGCGCCCTCGCGCGCCTGCACCTGCCCGAGGACATCGCCAACCGCTGATCCGCCGCCCATCCGGCCCGGCGGCCGCCGCCCGACGTGCGTGGACCGTTCCCGCGACCCCGCCCGGCCCGCTCGTCCCGCCGGACCGCCCGCTCGTCGCACAGCTACTCTACGCACATCTCCGACTACATACCGCTCATCGAGCCCCGCGTTTTCCGCCTCCCGATCGGAGGCACCAGACCCCTAGTGTTCTCAGTGGCACAACAGTCACAGCCGCCACGGAGGGCGGACGGCGGGCCGGCACCACCCCACCGCCGAGAACCTCCCACAACAGCAAACCCGGAGATCCGGCGCACGCCAGTCGAGCGCCGGGTCGTGAGTCGCTGGATCCCGTACCGGGGGGGTGGGATCCGGCGACCTGTGGCTCGGGCGTCGCGGAACAGTCGGGGGGTTGTTCCGCGGCGTCCGAGTCTTTTGTATTTTTCTTGGCGGTCGGCGCTGGCGCGCCTCCCTTCGGCGAAAAACACGGCGATCGCTGGCATCGCTCCGAACTCGCCTGGCGGCTCGCTGTGCTCATTGCAGTGCCCTTGGCGTCGGGCGCTGGGCGCCCTCCTTCAGCGGGCACTGCGGCGATCGCTGGCATCGCTCCGAACTCGCCTGGCGGCTCGCTTCGCGATCAAGTTCTTGCTTCGCTCGAACTTGCCTTCGGACGCGATCGCAACGTGGCCGTTGTCGCGGGGCTGGGGTTACTACGCTGCGGGCTGGGGTTACTACCTTGTGCGGGGTGCTCTTGGTGCTTTGCTGCCCCTTGCTCGCCTGGCGGCTCGCGCTCGGGGTGCCTTCGCCGTCGCTCGCTGGGCTTAGGGGCGTTGGTTTTTCAGGGTTGTTATGTCTTTGGCGTGCGGTTCTGGGGCTCGGCCCGGGGTTTCGATGATGAAGGGGACTCCGGCCACGGCGGGGTGGCGGAGGAGGTCGGCGAAGGGGGACTCGCCTATGTGGCCGGCGCCGATGTTCTCGTGGCGGTCGCGGCCCGAGGCGCAGGGGTCCTTGGAGTCGTTGGCGTGGACGAGTTTGAGGCGGCCCTCGCCCACGGTGGCGACCAGGGCGTCGATGGTGGCCTTGACGCCGCCGGGGGCGGCGAGGTCGTGGCCCGCCGCGTAGGCGTGGCAGGTGTCGAAGCAGACGCCGAGCTTCGGGTGGTGCTCCAGCTTCTCGAAGAAGGGGCCCAGTTGCTCGACCTTGGCGCAGAGCATGTTGTTCTGGCCCGCCATCGGCTCCAGGAGCAGGTCGGGGCCGTCCTCGGGGATCTCCTCCAGGAGGGGGAGGACGTGCTCGCGGACCTGGGCCATCGCCTCGTCGTAGGTCTGGGTGACGGAGGAGCCGGTGTGGACGACGACGCCGCGGGCGCCGATCGCGCGGCCGCGGGTCAGGGAGTGGCGGATGGACGCGAGCGACTTGGCCAGGGTCTCGGGGTTCGGGGAGCCGACGTTGACCAGGTAGGGCGTGTGGACGTAGACGGGGACGTCGGTGCGCTCCAGCAGCTTCGCGTCCTCGGTGGGCTTGCCCTCCGGCATCGCCCAGCCGCGCGGGTTCGCCACGAAGACCTGGATGGTCTCGGCGCCGATCTCGGCGGCGTACTTCAGGCCGCCGGTGGCGAGGCCGCCCGCCACCGGGACGTGCGCGCCGATCAGGCTTTTTGGTGAGGTCATAGGCGGTCCAGCGTAGCTCAGGGGCCCCGCAGGAGCGTGATGGTGGAGCCGCGGGGCGCCTCGCCGGAGCTCGGGTTCTGGAAGCGGACGGTGTCGCCGCCTATCCCGGTCACGTTGACCTTGAAGCCCGAGTCCTCCAGGGCCGCCCTGGCCTCGTCGACGTTGCGGCCCATCAGGTTGGGGACGGGGATGTGCTCCTCGCCGCCCTTCTTGCAGCCCCACTTGACCGGGCCGATGTCGATCTTGCAGTCGTCCTCGTTGACGACGAGCGTGACGTGGTCGCCGCGGGAGACGCCGGTGCCCATGGGCGGGTCCTGGCTGACCACCGTGCTCGGCGGCTTGCCGTCGACCTTCCGGTGGTCGATCCTGACGTCCAGGCCCATCGAGCGGAGCTGGTTGGCGGCGTTGTCGCCCGCGATGCCGACCAGGTTCGGCATCGACATGCCGCTGCTGATCACGAGGTCGACGGGCTCGTCGGGGGAGCGGCGGTCGCCCGCGGGCGGGTCGCTGCTGATGACCCGGTCCTTGGAGACGGTCTGCGAGCCGTTGGTGCTGGTCTCCCCGACGGTGAAGCCCTTGCCTTCGAGGGCCTTCCTGGCGTCCGCGAGCGTCTTGCCCTCGACGTCCGGGACCTCGCGGGGGGTGCGGCCGCGGGACGGGGTGAGCGTGACGGTCTCGCCCTTGGCGACGCGGGCGCCGGCGGGCGGGTCGGTCTTCGCGACCTCGCCCTTGCGGACGTGGTCGTCGTAGACGGCCTCCGTGACGCGGACGTCGAGGCCGCCGTCCTTCAGCTTGGCGCGGGCGTCGGCCAGCTTCATCCCGACGATCTTCTCGGGGACGTGGTCGTACTGGCCGGACGTCTCGTACCAGACGGCCCAGCCGAGGATCATCGCGACGACCACGCCGACGGCGATCAGGACGTAGCGGCCGGTGATCGCGCCGATCGCGCGGTCGGCGCGGCCGCGCTCGCGGGGGAGGTCCCGCTCGTCCAGGACGGCCGTGTGGGGGGACGGCGCGTGCATCTCGACGGTGGTGGTCTGCGGCTGCGCGCGCTGGTCGAAGTCGCGGGGGAGGCCGTTGTAGGCCTCGGCGACCTCGGCGAGGAACTGGTTCGCGTCCCGGGGGCGGCGGTCCGGATTGTGACTGGTGGCGTCGGTGACCAGGTCGTCGACCTGGCGGGGGATGCCGGGGACGGCCTCCGACGGCGGCGGGACGGTCTCGTTGACGTGCTTGTAGGCGACGGCGAACGCGGTGTCGGCCTGGTGCGGCAGCCGGCCGGTGACCAGCTCGTAGAGCATGATCCCGGCGGCGTAGACGTCGGTGCGGACGTCGACCTCGCCCGCCTGCACCTGTTCGGGCGCCAGGTAGCCGACGGTTCCGATGATCACGCCGGTCCGGGTCATCTTGCTCGCGGACTCGGCCCGGGCGAGGCCGAAGTCGGCGACCTTGACCCGGCCGTCCTCGGTGATCAGCACGTTCTCGGGCTTGACGTCGCGGTGCACGAGCCCGGCCCGGTGCGCGGCGCCGAGCGCGGCGAGGACCGGCTGCATGATCTCCAGCGCGGCGCGGGGGCCGAACCGCCCGGCGGCGGTGAGCGCGTCGCGGAGCGTGTGGCCCTGGACGTACTCCATCACCAGGAAGACGTGCTCGCCGTCGGTGACCTGGTCGTAGACGGCGACGACGTTCGGGTGCGAGAGCGCGGCGGCGGACTTGGCCTCGCCGATGAAGCGGGCGACGAAGTCCTCGTCGGTGGCGAGCGCGGGGTGCATCACCTTGATCGCGATGACGCGGTCGAGGCGGATGTCGCGGGCCACGTACACGGTGGCCATGCCGCCGCGGGCGACCCGTGACTCAATGCGGTATCGCCCGTCGAGAACCTGCCCCACGAGGGGATCGGTAGCCGTCGCGTCCATCGCTGCGAGTTTACGGCGCGGCCCGGGCGGATCTCATCAGTCCGGAGTATGAGCGCATCTGCGCCGTCGGTCGGAGTTCAGGGGGTGGTGGCGCAGGGTTCGGGCTCGGGCTCGGCCTGCGGGACGGGGGTGCGGCGCCGCAGCGACCGGGTGCTGCGGGACACGCCGACGCCGGCCAGGCACAGGGCGCCGCCCGCGAGCGTGAGCAGCCCGGGAACCTCGCCGAGGAACAGCCACGACATCAGGACGACGAGCGCGGGCGCGGCGTAGGTGGTGGCGCCCATCTTCCCCGCCGACGTGCGGGCCAGCGCGTAGCCCCAGGTCGTGAACGCCAGCGCGGTCGGGAAGACGCCCAGGTAGAGCACGTTGAGCGTGGCGCCGGTGGAGGCGTCCGCCGCCTCGCCCGCGAACTGACCGGCGAACGGCAGGCAGGCGAGGGCGCCGATCGCGCAGGAGAACGTCGTGAACTGGAGCGGCGTGGCGTGCCTGAGCGTGGGCTTCTGGGTCACCACGCCCGCGGCGTAGGTGACGGCGGCGGCCAGGCACAGCAGGACGCCGCCGACCGAGGAGCCGCCCTCGTCCGACATCGACAGCCCGACGACGGCGGCGCCCGCGAACGAGACCGCCATGCCCGCGAGGAGCCGGGGCGCGAAGCCCTCCTTCAGCAGCCAGCCGCCGAGGAGCGCGATGAGGATCGGCCCGATGTTGACGACGAGCGCGGCGGTGCCCGCGTCCACGAGCCGCTCGCCCCAGTTCAGCGCGATCATGTAGGCGCCGAACCACAGCACCCCGGCGGTGACGATGCCGGGCCACGCGCCGCGGGAGGGCAGCCCCTCGCGGCGGACGAGGCAGATCACGCCGAGCACGAGGGTCCCGGAGAGCATGCGGCCGAGCGCGAGGGCGCCGGGGCTGTAGTCCTCCCCGGCGCTGCGGATCGCGACGAACGCCGACGCCCACAGGACGACGGTCACGGTCGCCGCCGCCACGGCCAGCCTGTCGATTCCCGCCGGGGCGGGAACGTTCCCTTCTGCCATGTCACGCACCTTAGGTCTGAGATGTTTCCATCAACACCGAAATGTCGCGCAACGTTGCGGACGAGGGGTTCGGGGGGATGGGCCCAGTCTCGGTGCGCCGACCGTGCAGGTCTAGCGACTCTTGCTATAGACGATCTTTAAGGATCTCTACATCAGGGCGCGAGGCCCTCGAAGGGCGAGGACGCCTGGGCGTGGTGGCGCCTCGGGATGCGGCCCGCCTGCCGGGCGAGGCGCCCGGCCTCGACGGCGTGCCGCATCGCGGCGGCCATCCGCGCGGGCGACTGGGCGCGGGTCACGGCGGTCGCGAGGAGCACCGCGTCGCAGCCGAGCTCCATGGCGAGCGCGGCGTCGCTGGCGGTGCCGATCCCCGCGTCCAGGATCACCGGGACCCCGGCCTGCTCGACGATCAGTGCGATGTTGTGCGGGTTGCGGATGCCGAGCCCCGAGCCGATCGGGGAGCCGAGCGGCATCACCGCCGCGCACCCGATCCGCTCCAGCCGCCGCGCGAGCACCGGGTCGTCGCTGGTGTAGGGGAGCACGGTGAACCCGTCGTCGACGAGCTGCTCGGCGGCCTCGACCAGCTCGATCGGGTCGGGCAGCAGCGTCCGCTCGTCGGCGATCACCTCCAGCTTGACCCAGTCGGTGCCGAGCGCCTCGCGGGCGAGCTTGGCGGTCAGCACGGCCTCGCCCGCCGTGAAGCAGCCCGCCGTGTTCGGCAGCACCCGGACGCCGCACTCGCGCAGCACGTCCAGCACCGAGCCCCGCGCGGACGGGTCGACCCGTCGCATCGCGACCGTGGTCAGCTCCGTCCCGGACGCGACGAGCGCCTCGCGCAGCACCGCCATGCTGGGCGCGCCGCCGGTGCCCATGATCAGCCGGGAGTCCAGCTTCTCGCCCGCGATCTCCAGCGCGTCGGTCTCGTTCCGGATCGTCATCTCAGCCTCCCTGGACGGCGGTCAGCACTTCGAGGCGGTCGGACTCGCGCAGCGGCGTGTCTTCCCAGGCCGACCGGCGGACGACCTCGTCGTTGAGCGCGGCGGCCACACCGGACCCGGCCGCGGAGACGGAAGCGACGGCCTGCGCGACGCTGGTGCCCTCCGGCACCTCGCGCGGCTCGCCGTTGACGATGACCTTCATCAGTGCACCTCGGGGGAGAAGCGGTCGGGTGTGAAGGGGGCTGCCTCGGCGGGGACGGGCTCGTCCAGCAGCGTCGCGGCCAGGATGTCGGCGCTGACCGGGGCGAGGAGGACGCCGTTGCGGAAGTGGCCCGTTCCGAGGTACAGGCCGGGCAGCGCCGAGGCGCCCATCACCGGCGCGTTGTCGGGGGAGCCGGGCCGCAGGCCCGCCGAGACCTCGGCGAACTCCAGTTCGGTGATGCCGGGCAGCAGCTCGTGGGCGTCGCGCAGCAGCTCCCACAGCCCGCCCGCGGTGACCCGCGTGTCGAAGCCCAGCTCCTCCTGGGTCGCGCCGACGACGATCTCGCCGTCCGCGCGCGGCACCAGGTAGACCGACGAGCCCCGGACCAGCGCCCGGGTGCAGCGCCGCAGGAACGGCACCGCCGTCCGCAACCGGATGACCTGGCCCTTCACCGGCCGGACGGGCGGGACCACGCCCGCCGGCACGCCCTCCAGGTCGCCGGACCAGGGGCCGGCTGCGATCAGGACGCGGTCGGCGCGGAGCTCCGTCCCGTCGTCGAGGCGGACGCCGGTCGCCCGGTCGCGCTCGACCAGGACGCCCGCCGCCCGCCGCCGGACGAGCCGCGCGCCCAGCGCCTCGGCCGCCGCCAGCAGCGCGGGGGTGAGGCGGCGCGGGTCGACCGAGCCGTCCTCGGGGGCGAGCAGGCCGCCGCGCACGCCGGGTGCCAGCATCGGCTCGTGCCGGCGGCACTCGCGGCCGGTCAGCGCCTCGGTCGGGATGCCGAGGCTCTCCTGGAAGCGGCGCAGGTCGTCCAGGTAGTTCAGGTCGCCCGAGTCGAACGCGACCTCCAGGATGCCGTCGGTGCGGTGGGCGACGTCGAGCCCGGTCCGCTCCTCCAGCTCGGCGACGAACGCGGGGTAGCGGTCGCGGGAGGCGAGCCCGAGCCGCAGCAGCGGCTCCTCGCCGTAGGTCAGTTCGCTGACCGGGGTCAGCATGCCCGCCGCGACCGACGACGCCCCGCTCATGGGCGCCGGGTCGACCAGCGTGACGGCGGCGCCGCCCGCGGCCGCCCGCCAGGCGGTGGCGAGGCCGATGACCCCGGCGCCGATGATGACGATCTCCATGCGCGCTCCCTTCGCCGGCATGATCCGGATCAGGTGGTGGCGGTCGGCGGCCCGCTCAGCCGCCCTCTCAGCCCGGTCGCACCGGACTCCCGCGCTCTCGCCCTCCACCATACGACGTCGGGTGATATGCGCAGTTGTCCGGATACCGATCATGGGGCTGCGGGAGGCCCCCGGCTAGGGTGGACGGCCATGGACAGCGTGATCGTCGTGGGTGGCGGGCTGGCGGGGCTGCGGGCGGTTCAGGGGCTGCGCGACGGCGGCCACACGGGCGCGATCACGCTCGTCTCGGCCGAGGCCCACCTGCCCTACGACCGGCCGCCGTTGTCGAAAGACGTCCTCGCGGGCTCCACCGACGACACCACGCTCGACGCCGACTGGGACGCGCTGCGCTGCGAGGTCCTGCTCGGCGAGCGGGCCACCGGCCTGCGGCTGGACGCGCCGGGCGCGGGCGGCACCGTCGCGTCCACGGCGGGCGAGCTGCGCTTCGACGGCCTCGTGATCGCCACCGGCGCCGCGCCGGTCACGCTGCCGGGGGACGGGCGCCAGCGCGTGCTGCGCACCGTCGAGGACGCCCTGGGCCTGCGCGCCGCGCTCGTCCCCGGCGCCCGGATCGCGATCGTCGGCGCGGGCTGGATCGGCGCGGAGGTCGCGACGACCGCCGCCGCCAAGGGCTGCGCGGTCACCGTGGTCGAGGCGGCGGACACTCCGCTCGCGTCCGCGCTCGGGCCCGAGGTCGGCGCGCTGACCGCGCCCTGGTACGCCGAGGCGGGCGTCGAGCTGCGCACCGGCGTGAAGGTCGCGGAGGTCGCGGACGGCGGCCTGGCCCTGGCGGGCGGCGAGCGGGTCGAGGCCGACGAGGTGGTCGTCGGCGTCGGCGTCCGGCCCGTCCTGGGCTGGCTGGAGGGCTCGGGGCTGCTGCTGGAGCGCGGTGTCGTCACCGACGCCTCGTTCCGCGCCTCCGGGGCGGACGGGGAGCCGCGTCCCGACGTGGTGGCGGTCGGGGACTGCGCCGCCTGGTGGTCCGCGCGGTACGGGCGGCGGCTGCTCGTCGAGCACTGGGACGCCGCCCTGAACGCGCCGGCCGTGGCCGCCGCCGCCCTCCTCGGGCGGGACGCGGTCTACGACGCCGTCCCGTACTTCTGGTCCGAGCAGTTCGGCCGGATGGTCCAGTACGCGGGGGTGCACGGCGCCTCCGAGCGGCTCGTCCGCCGGGGGGACCCGGGGGACGCGGCGTGGGCGGTCGCCTGGCTCAGCGGCGACCGGCTCGACGCGATCCTCGCCGTCGGCCGCCCCCGCGACCTCGTGCAGGCCAGGCGGGTGATCGCCGCCGGGACCCCGGTCGACCCCGCCGCGCTGGCCGATCCGGACGTCCCGGTGAAGCGTGCTGTTCGCGCGTAGCGGACACTGACCTGCGCGAACGGGCGCCGGACGGGTTTGAGGCTTCCGATGGCGTGGTATCCAGGTGGCGTGACGCAGATGCACGCGACCGTTGACAGCGCACTCGACCCCCGCACCGACGCCCTGGCCGGGGAGTGGCTCTCCCTCAGGGAGACCGCCGAGCGACTCGGCATCAAGACCAACCGGATCAAGCAGCTCATCAGCGAGCGCCGGCTCCTGTCCATCCGGCGCGACGGCGAGCCGATGGTGCCCGCCGCGTTTCTCAAGGACGGCCAGGTCATCAAGGGCCTGTCCGGGACGCTGACGCTCCTGTCGGACGCGGGCTTCGACGAGGTGGAGACGGTCCGCTGGCTGTTCACCGCCGACGACACGCTGCCCGGCACGCCCGTCGAGGCGCTGAGCGAGAACCGCGGGACCGAGGTGCGCCGCCGCGCCCAGGCGCTGGCCTTCTAGGGCGCGACCGGGCGGACGGGCCGGCACCAGGGCCCGGTGAGAGCACGTGACACGATTGCGGGGTCGCGCGCGGCATGAGGCTGCCGCGCGGCCCCGCGATCCGTATCCGGAAGGAACCGTCCGACACCGTGTCCAGCACCGTCTCCGCCCACCTGCCCACCGAGCGGGCCGTCGCGCTCCGCGCCCGGCTCGCCCGCGCCCGCCTCTACCTCTGCACGGACGCGCGGCAGCGGCAGGGCGACCTGCCCGAGTTCCTGGACGCGGTGCTCGCGGGCGGCGTCGACCTCGTCCAGCTCCGGCAGAAGGGCCTGGAGGCCCGGCAGGAGCTGGAGTACCTGGAGGTCTTCCGCGCGGCCTGCGACCGGCACGGCGCGCTGATGGCGGTGAACGACCGGGCCGACGTCGCGCGCGCCGCCGGAGCCGACGTCCTGCACCTCGGCCAGGACGACCTGCCGGTGCCGGTCGCCCGCGAGATCCTCGGCGAGGACGTCCTGATCGGCCGCTCGACGCACTCGGGCGAGCAGGCGGGCGCGGCGGCGGGGCAGGCGGGCGTCGACTACTTCTGCGCGGGCCCGGTGTGGCCCACGCCCACCAAGCCGGGACGTCCCGCGCCCGGCCCCGAGCTGCTGGAGCACGTCGCCGGGCGGCGCGAGAGCCGCCCCTGGTTCGCGATCGGCGGCATCGACCTCGGCAACCTCGACGAGGTGCTCGCGGCCGGGGCGCGCCGCGTCGTGGTGGTCCGGGCGATCACCGACGCGGACGATCCGGGCGCCGCCGCGGCCGCGTTCGCCGACCGGCTCCCGCCGCTCTGATCTCGGCCCGTTCAGGTCCCGTTCGCCTACTGGCGGCCGGGGCAGCCGCCGCGATGACCGACAATGGGATCATGAGCGTTGGACCCGACGACGACAGGCCCGTGCACCTGGACGACGACCTGGACGTCCTGCCCGACCAGACGTCCGACGACACCGACACCGGCTGGGGCGAGTGGCGCGGCGGCGCGAGCGACGACGACCGACTGCTGGAGGAACGGCCGCCGCACTGGTGACCCTCGTGGCGCGGCCCGCTAGAACAGCACGCCGAGCGCGAAACCGGCGGTGACCACGAACGCGAGCGCGAGCATCATCCGCCAGCGGTAGCGGGGGATGCGCTTCGGGCGTGGCTTCGGCGCGGGCGCCTGGCCGTCCCGCAGCGCGCGGACGAGCTGCCGCGCGCTCGGGCGCGCGGCCGGGTTCTTGTCCAGGCAGCGCGCCGCCAGCTCGCGCAGCGGGCCGTCCAGCTCGCCGAGGTCCGGCGGGCGCGACGTCACGCGCCGCATCACGGCGGCGCTCGGCCCGGTGCCGAACGGCGGGCGCCCGGTCGCGGCGAACACCAGCGTGGCTCCCCAGGCGAACACGTCCGCCGCAGGGCCGACCGGCTCGTCCTCGATCTGCTCGGGCGCCATGTAGGCGGGGGTGCCGACCGGGCCCGTGGTCACCGGGGTCGCGTCGGCGGTGCGGGCGATCCCGAAGTCGATCACCTTGGCGCCGTCCGGGCCGAGCAGGACGTTGCCGGGCTTGAAGTCGCGGTGCACGATCTCGGCGCGGTGGATCGCGGCGAGCGCCGCCGCGGTCCGCAGCGCGACCTTCTGGAGCCGGGGCTCCGGCAGCGGGCCCCGGTCCTCGACGACCTGCTGGAGCGAGGGCCCCTCGACGTACTCGCTGACGATGTAGGGGCGGTCGCCGGTGACGTCGGCGTCCAGCACGCGGGCGGTGTGGCGGCCCTCGACCCGCCGCGCCGCCTCCGCCTCCTTGACGAAGCGGCTCCGGGCGCGCTGCCCGGCCGCGACGCCGCCGCGTAGCAGCTTGACGGTGACGAGCGCGCCGTCCTCGTCCTGGCCCAGGTAGACGACGCCCTGGCCGCCCTCGCCGAGCCGGCCGAGCAGCGTGTAGCCGCCGAGGGCGTGCGGGTCGCTCGCCCAGAGCGCCGACCCGGAGTGCCGCGCCCGCGCGGGCCGGGCCGCGCGCGGCGGACGCGGCTCCGCGGCGCGGGGCTTCCCGCCGTGCGGCTGGCCGGCGCGGGGCTGGCCGGCGCGCGCCGGGGCGCCGCCACCGGTACGGGCGGCGGGACGCGGGGGATGGGGGTTCGTCCTCCCGCGGGAGGTGTCGTGCGGCACGGCGGACTCCGACTCGGCGGGGACGGACGAAGATTTCCTCATTTGTACCGCGTAACCACCGGACGCGGCAGGGGAACCCCGATCTTCGGGCCCCGTCCGGCGAAGTCAGGTGCGTCGTGGGTCAGGTGCGTCGAGTGGTCGCGGCGACGGCGAGGGCGTTCAGCGCGTCGCGCGCCTCCTCCGGGAACGGCGCGGCGGCCAGCACGCGCTCGGCGTCGCCGGTGTAGCGGGCGATCATCGCCTCGCAGGCCGCGAGCCCGCCGGTGTCGGTGATGATCTGGCGCAGCTCGTCCACCCCCGGCAGGTCGAGGCCGGGGTCGCCGAGGCGCCGCTGGAGCGCCGCCGCCTGCGCGGGCGTGGCGCGTTCGAGGGACAGCGCGACCAGGACGGTCCGCTTTCCCTCGCGCAGGTCGTCGCCTGCGGGCTTGCCGGTCTCGGCCGGGTCGCCGAACACCCCCAGCACGTCGTCGCGGAGCTGGAAGGCGATGCCGAGCGGGACGCCGTAGCCGGTGAGGGCGGCGGTCGCCTCCGGCGGTCCCCCGGCGAGCGCGGCGCCGAGGTGCAGCGGCCGCTCGATCGTGTACTTGGCGCTCTTGAACTCCACCACGCGCAGCGCCGTGTCGACGGTGGCCTCGCCCCGGGTGCCCTCCAGCATGTCCAGGTACTGGCCGCACATGACCTCGGTGCGCATCAGGTCGTAGACGGCCCGGCCTCGGCCGCGGCGCTCCTCGTCCAGCCCGCACGTCTCGAACATCTCGCCCGACCAGGCCAGGCACAGATCGCCGAGCAGGATCGCGGTGCCCTCCCCGAACGCCCGCGCGGGGCCCGGCCAGCCCTGCGCGCGGTGCAGCGCCTCGAACCTGCGGTGCATCGACGGCTGCCCGCGGCGGGTGTCGCTGGAGTCCATCACGTCGTCGTGGATCAGCGCGCTCGCCTGGAGCAGCTCCAGGGACGCCGCCGCGTTGACGATGCCCTCGTGCAGCCGCTCGCCGGGCGTCCCGCCGAGGTCCTCCTCCACGGCGCCCGCCGCCCGCCAGCCCCAGTAGCAGAAGGCCGGGCGCAGCCGCTTGCCCTCCGCGAGCAGCGCGTCCAGGGCGGCCATCAGCGGTGCCAGCTCGTCGCTGATCGCCAGCAGGTTCGGACGCTGCCGGTCGACGAAGGCCAGCAGCGCCCCGTCGACCTCCTTGCGGATGGGGCTCGTTGACATGCCGAGATCGTATCCACGGGACGGCCGCCACTCGTACGTCATAACGGGATAAATGCCCAGTTCTAGCTATTTAAGGGGCATACCGGATGGCGCGAGGTGGGCGGGATCACTCCACCCGGGCCCGTCCGCGGCTTGCTCTCCGCTCAAGGTCGCTTCTGTACTCTGGGGTGATGCGACGCCTGCGCCCGGACCGGCCCCCGACCGTCAGAGAACTGCTGGCCTCGGGCCGGTCCTTCTCCTTCGAGTTCTTCCCGCCCAAGACCGACAAGGGCGCCCGGAACCTGTGGCGGACGATCCGCGAGCTGGAGCCCCTCCGCCCGTCGTTCGTCTCGGTGACCTACGGCGCGGGCGGCGGCACGCGGGACAAGACCGTCGACATCGTCGAGCGGATCGCGACCGACACCACGCTCACCCCCGTCGCGCACTTCACCGCCGTCGACCACTCGCAGGCCGAGCTGCGCCAGCTGATCGGCCGGTTCGCCGCCGTCGGCGTGCGCAACATCCTCGCCGTGCGCGGCGACCCGCCCGGCGACCCGATGGGCGAGTGGATCAAGCACCCCGACGGCGTCGAGTACGCCGCCGACCTCGTCCGGATGATCCGCTCCTACGGCGACTTCAGCGTCGGCGTCGCCGCGTTCCCCTACAAGCACCCGCGCTCGCCCGACATCGAGAGCGACACCCGGCACTTCGTCGCCAAGTGCCGCGCCGGGGCCGACTACGCGATCACGCAGATGTTCTTCCGCGCGGAGGACTTCCTGCGCCTGCGCGACCGCGTCGACGCCGCCGGATGCGACGTCCCAATCATCCCGGGCATCATGCCGGTCACCCAGCTCAGCACGATCGAGCGGTCCGAGCAGCTCTCGGGGGCACCGTTCCCCGAGGACGTGCGCGCCCGGTTCGAGGCCGTCGGCGACGACCCGGAGGCCGTCCGGCGCCTCGGCATCGAGCACGCGGCGGAGCTGTGCCGCGACCTGCTCGACCAGGGCGTGCCCGGCATCCACTTCATCACCTTCAACAAGTCGACGGCGACGCGCGAGGTCTACGGCCTGCTGGAGGCCGACGGGTACGGCGCCAGGGGCAGCGTCCCGCCCATGACGGCATAGAGCGGCCCGCCGCCGGGGAACTCGAACCCCGTCAGCAGATCGACCATTCCCACCGACCGATACAGGCGCCGGGCGGGGGTTTCGGAGCGCAGGTCCAGCGTGGACAGCACCACCGTCCGCTCCGGCCGGCCCTCGCACAACGCGGTCAGCAGCCCCCGCCCGAGGCCCCGGCCCTGCGCCGCCGGGTGGACGTGCAGCTCCGCCACCTCCAGCGGGTCGTCCATCCAGGCGTCGGCGTGCTCGGGGCCCTCCCGCGCGGCGAGCGCCTGGTGGACGACGTCGTGCCACCACTGCCCGTGCGCGCCGTGGAACCCGTACGCGAACCCCAGCACCGGCCCGGCCAGGCCGGGCAGCGGCCCGCGCCGCTCCGCGACGAACGCGCGGAAACCGGGGTAGGCCGCGTGCCGCTCCATGATCGTGTGGCGGCCCGGGAGCTGCTCGTGCGGCGGCGTCATCGCGGCGGCGTAGACGTCCAGCATCGGGCCGAGCCGGCGCAGGAAGGCGCGCTCGTCGATCTCGCGCAGCTTCGGATCCCTCACCGGACGTCCCTCACCACACAGAGACTAGACGTCCCGCCCGATCACCCGCGCCGGAACGATGATCCGCAGTGGTCACGGGCGTGGCGGGGACGCCGCGCGCCCGGCGGGCCTCAGACCTTGGCGATGGTGCGCTGGGTCGCGTTGAGCCGGTCGTAGATGTCCCAGAGGATGCGGTCGGCGGCCTTGCGCAGCGCGTTCCGGTTGGCGTCGAGCTGCCCGCCCCACTGGCGCGCCTCCGGGCCGAGCCAGGCGTCCGTCGAGTTGAACGTGCGGGCGGACGCGTCGAGCGCGTTCCTGAGCCGGTCGATGCTGCCGTAGGCGTCCGCGTACGCCTGGTACAGCCGCGCGTACTCGGGGTTCGGACGCTCGGTCGGCGGGAGGCTCACCGCCGCCGCGGCCTCGATCGGCGGGGGCAGGCTCCCGGGCGGCGGCGGGGCGGACGAGGGGAGGGACACGGTCAGCCACCCGCCTTCAGGTGCAGCCCGGCGAGCGCCTCGCGCGTCCGGTGGCTCAGGTCGGCGCCGGTGAGCACCTGGAGCGCGACCGGCCGCACGCCCTCCCGGTCGGCCTCGGCGAGGAACGCGCGCAGCCACCTCGCGTCCATCGTCAGGTGGTGGCTGGACGTGCCCAGCGACTCCCGCAGGGCCTTCAACCGCGCCGGGTCGCCGTGGGCGGCCTTCACCAGCGCCGCCGCGGACGCGGGGCCGAGCCGCTCGTACAGCGCCTCGGTGTAGTCGGGGTCGTCGGCGTTGGCGCGCAGGTGCTTCCAGACGCCGTCCGGGACGGGGTCGCCGTCGCGGACGGCGGCGGCCACCGCCAGCGCGTCCGCCCGCGCGGCCTTGGCCGCCGCCTGCCGGGTCGGGAAGTTGCCGAGGTCGCCGGCGCCCCGCGAGGTCGGCGGCGCCGTGTGCCTCGGCGGCCGTACCGGATGGCGCCGCTCGGGCGTGCCCGGCGCACCGGGCGAGGGCGTGCGCGGCGCGGGCGCGCCCGGCCTGCCGGGCTTCACGCCGCCGCCGGGGCCGGGGCTCCCGCCGGGGCTCGGCTTCGGGCTCGGCGCGTGGACGGGCGGGACGTCGACGCCGCCGCCGTCCGGATGCGTGATCGCGTAGTTGTAGCGGCGGGTCAGCATGCCGAGCTGGTCGGCGGCCCACATCGCGACCTGGTCGGCCTGCCGGTACCCGGTCGCCGGCACCCCGGGCGGCGGGCGGTGCCCGTTCAGCCAGCCCTGGATCGCGTTCTGCGCGTCCTGGAGCTGGCGGATCACCCGGTCGAGCGCGGGCGGGTCGATCCCCCGGAACTCCGGGTCGCGCGCCGCCGGGCCGGAGCGCATCTGCGCTGTCATCGCCCCTCCGGTTGGTCACCGATCGTCATGGCTCGGTTCCGCGGAATCACACCTCGGTCCCCAGAATCACATCAGGGTCACCGGCTGTCGAGGGCCCGGCGCACCGATTCGTCATCACGCGCCACCACCGCCACCGCGCCGGTCAGGATGATCGGCCGCTGGATCAGCACCGGGTGCGCCACCATGACCTCGATCCAGCGCGCCCGGTCGTGCTCCAGGGCGGCGAGGCCGAGCTCCTTGGCGACGGGCTCGTTCAGCCGCGCGACGTCCCACGGCTCCGCGCCGATCCTGGTCAGCGCCGCGTCCAGCTCCGCCGCCGTGGGCGGCTCGTCGAGGTAGCGGCGCTCGGTGTAGGGGACGCCCGCCTCGTCCAGCGCGGCCTTCGCGGCGCGGCTCTTGGAGCAGCGCGGGTTGTGCCACAGTTCCGTGGCCTCGTTGTCGCCCATCTCAGCCCACCTCCGCCGGGGTGCCCCCGGTGATCCTCAGCAGTTCCTCGTACGAGGTGGGGAACACGGTGTGCGGGTGCCCGCCGGCCGCCCAGACCTCGTCGTACTTGTCCAGCCAGACGTCCACGAGCGTACGGATCGGCTCGGGGTGGCCCAGGGGAGCGACGCCCCCGATGGGCTGGCCCGTCGCCTCCCGGACGAACTCCGGCGTCGCCCTGCGCACCGCCGCCGCGCCCACCAGCGCCGCGACCCGGGCCGTGTCGACCCGGTGCGCGCCGCTCGTCAGCACCAGCAGCGGCGCCCCGTCGGCGTCGAAGACGAGGCTGTTGGCGATCGCGCCGACCTCGCAGCCGAGCTGGTCGGCGGCGGCCTGCGCGGTCCGGGCCGAGTCGGGCAACTCCACGATCTTCCCGGCCGCCCCCTGCGCCTCCAGGGCCTTCGCGACACGTTCGGCGTTTGCGTGCATGGGAAGCACTTTAAGGTCAGCGGTGAGGCGAAGGAGACCATGGCATGCGGAAAAGCGCGGCATTGCTGATCCCGATCGTCCTGCTGGCCGGATGCAAGACGGCGAGCGACGCGGCCCCCGCCGACGCGGGACGCTCCTCGCAGGGCCGCAAACCCCCGCACGACCGGCCCAGGCACAAGCCCAAGCCCAAGCCCAAGCGGGAGCCCGCGCACAAGCCGAAGACCAGGTCCACGCCCAGGCCGTCGCCGACCAGGCCCCCGCTCAGGGCCGGGGACCGCAAACTCAGGCCGGGCGCCGAGGGGGCCGACGTCCGCGAGCTCCAGCGCCGCCTCACGAGCCTGCACTACGACCCGGGCAAGGCGGACGGGGAGTACGGGACGTCCACCCAGCTCGCCGTGTGGGCGTTCCAGGCGGTCAACCGGCTCAA
Source organism: Actinomadura terrae (assembly GCF_022751215.1). Taxonomy (GTDB): domain Bacteria; phylum Actinomycetota; class Actinomycetes; order Streptosporangiales; family Streptosporangiaceae; genus Spirillospora; species Spirillospora terrae. Next base: position 1,575,493 of record NZ_JAICDG010000001.1, read on the forward strand.
GCCGACCGGCACGCTGGGCCCGGCCTTCTGGAGGGCGCTGGACGACCCCAAGGAGCCCCGCCCCATGGCGAGGCGCCACGAGGCCGACCGCGTCGACGTCGACCTGCGCCGCCAGTACCTCGTCCTCTACAAGGACGGCAGGCCCCGGCTCATCACGCACGTGTCATCCGGCTCGGGGGAGTACTACTGCGCCAAGGACCGCGGCGCCACCGTCGCCCGCTGCCGCTACGCCATCACGGGCACCGGCGACTTCCGGACGGGCCGCCGCGCCAAGGGCTGGGAGATCTCACCGCTCGGGCGGCTCTACAACCCCGTCTACTTCAACGGCGGCATCGCCTTCCACGGCGCCTTGGACGTGCCCCGGTACCCGGCCTCGCACGGCTGCGTCCGCATGCCCATGCACGTCGCGGAGTACTTCCCGAGCCTGGTCGGGACGGGTGTGGCCGTGCACGTCCGACGCCCGGGGTGACGGACGGTCAGGCGCTTCGTGTAACCCGCTGACCTGTGGGAAGCACCACCCGTTCGAACACGTTGACGAATCGCTCCGGGGGCGCTTTACTGTGAGTGCGTCGAACTTATGTTCGACGTGGTGCGGGACTCGCGGCCCGCGCCAGGGCGACGTCCCCGCCCGGTGGCAGCGCGATGCCCCCGGGCGGGACGGACGGCCGGGCGGAGTGAGGGGAAGCTCTCCGCCCGGCCGGCCCGAGCCCCGGAAGGAGGCAGTCATGTCCGGAACGACGACCGCCCGCGGAGTCCACTCCGCCGCCCAGTTCGGCCCGCCGGCCCCGCGCTCGCGGCCGATGCCCGCACCGCGCCCGGCCCACACGGCCGTCGGCCAGCTGCACGCTGCCCGCATGGGCCTCGCCGAGGCGGCCGAGGCCACCTCGCCCGCCGTCCGCTACGTCTGCGCCCACCTGGCCGCGCTGCGCGCCGCCGCAGCCGTGCTGGCGTCCAAGGAACCGTTGGAGACGCACCGCAGGGGGCGTCCCCGCAGCGTGTGGGTCCTGCTGCCCGAGGCCGAGCCCGCGCTGCGCGAGTGGGCCGCGTTCTTCGCCGCCGGCGCCGACAAGCGCGCCGCCGCCGAGGCGGGCCTGCCGCGCGCCGTGACCCCGCGCGAGGCCGAGGAGCTGCTGCACGACGCCGAGGTCTTCGTCACCCTCGTCGAGGACACCCTCGGCGTGACCAGCCAGCCCACCCTGCCCATCCCCGAGGCGAGCTGACCCCGACCCCGCCCCCCGCCAACCCCGCCAACCCGCCGAGTACCTCCCGGGCCACTCCCGGGCCGTCCCGTCGACCTCCCCAGGGGACGGCCGCGCCCGAAGGCCGGGGCCGCCGCTGGAGCACGGCCCCGGCCTTCGCCACGCCCGACCTCGCGGTGCCCTAGAGGCGGGACGCCTCCTTCAGCGGGCGCCAGGCCGCCGCGGTGACCAGGGCCGTGAGCGCGCCTGCGATCCAGTAGGGCGCGGTGACGCCGCCCGCGCGGGCCAGGACGCCGCCGGTCAGCAGGCCGAGCGCCGCGCCGCTGGAGTCGGCCAGCGCGTAGACGCCGCCAACCCGGCCGAGCAGCCGGTCCGGCGTAGCCCGCTGCCGGACGGTCGTGGCGATCACCCCCCACACCATCGTGTGGACGCCGAACGCCACGAGGATCGCGGCGGCGACCCAGGCGTGCCGTGTCGAAGCGAGCACCAGGTGCGTCGCGGCCTCCAGCGCCAGCCCTGCGCGTAGCAGGGCCGTGGCGCCGAACCGGCGCTGGAGCCGGTCGGCGAGGACGGTCCCGGCGAGGCCGCCGAACCCGAACGTGGTGAGCAGGAGCCCGTACCCGACCTCCGACAGCCCGAGGCGGTCGGCGGCGTACAGGACGAACACCGAGAACGCGGAGCAGAACGCGATGTTCGCCACGCCCATCGACAGCGCGAGCGTGCGCAGCAGCCGGTGCGACCACAGCCAGCGGACGCCCTCGGCGATGTCGGCGCGCAGCGAGCGCCGGTCGCCGGGCGGGCGGCCTCGGGTCTCTGCGGGCACCCGCCGCATGGACGCGACCAGCAGGGCCGCCACCACGAACGTGACGGCGTCGAAGCCGAACGGGAACGCCGCGCCAGCCGCGAACAGCCAGGCGCCGAGCGGCTTGGCGGCGAGCTGGTTCCCGACCGTGAACGTGGCCATCAGCCGCGCGTTGGCGGCGGCGAGCCGCTCGGGCGGGACGATCGCGGGGAGCCGGGCGACGGCGGCGGTGTCGGCGACCGTCTCACCGAGCCCGACCAGGAAGAACACCGCGCACAGCAGCGGGACGGTCGCCGCGCCGGCCGCGACCAGCAGGGCCAGCCCGGCGAGCACGGCGCCGCGCAGCAGGTCGACCGCGCAGATCAGCCGCCGCCGGTCGACCCGGTCGACGACCGCGCCGCTGACCAGCGAGAACAGGGGCCAGGGGAGGGCCTGCGCGAACGCGACGAGGGCGACCTGCGCCGGGTCGCGGGTCAGGGACGCGGCGAGCAGCGGCCCGGCGACGACGGTGACGCCGTCGCCGACGTTGGAGACGGCCGAGGCCGTCCAGAGCTTGGCGAACTCCGCGCCGGGACGCGCGGACATGGGGGCACGCAAAACAGAGCTCCTGGGAGATCGAGGCGGTCATGCCGATGACCGCCCGCGCTCCGGGAGTCGCGCCCCCGCGCGCCGGAGACCGGCGCGGCGGAGCGAAGGGTGGCTCAGGGGGCGGCGGGCTCCCGTGGCGGGGCGTCGGTCCTTGCCCTTGCGCGAGCCATGCGTGCTCCTTCGCGTCGGTGCGGCGTCCGTGCCGCGTCCGTCTGGCGCGGCGTCCGTGCGGCGCCGTCTGGCGTCGGCCCGAATGTAGGCGGACGGCGCCGCCCGCCTCAACGGGATTCCGGGCCGGGACGCGAAACGGGGGCCCGGTGTCGGCCGGGCCCCCGTCTCGGTGCTGCCAGGGGTTAGATGGTGCTAGGGGTTAGAACGACTCGACGGCGCGCCGCGCCTCCGGGTCGAGGACGCCCCAGGTGATGAGCTCCTCGGTGAGCTCGTTCGGGGACTTGTCGTAGATGACCGCGAGTGAACGCAGGTCTTCCTGGCGGATGGACAAAACCTTTCCGTTGTAGTCGCCCCGCTGGCTCTGGATCGTCGCGGCGTAACGGGCGAGAGGACCGGCCTTGTCTTTCGGAAGCTGCTGCAACCGCTCGAGGTCGATCACGAGCTTGGGTGTAGGCCCGAGCGGGCTCGGCGCGGCTCCGCCGGGCAGCAACTCGGAAACCGGCACGCCGTAGAAATCGGCGAGCTCGGCCAGCTTCTGAACGGTGACGGCGCGGTCGCCCCGCTCGTACGAACCCACGACGACGGCCTTCCAGCGGCCGCGGGACTTCTCCTCCACACCGTGCAGGGACAGGCCCTGCTGTGTGCGGATGGCGCGCAGGCGCGCGCCGAGAGCCTTAGCGTATTCAGACGGCATTGTCGGCCCCCCAGGCTCACTTTCGTCGTCGTATGCCCCCGGCGGGTCGCCTGGGGCGGAGGCGGGGAACCCCGAGCGCTGATCGCTCCAGGAATCCACCTCCGGGGATGGTTACGGACAGTGACGGTAAAACGGGGACGGCCTCAGGTCAAGCTGATTGGAAAAAAGCGGTCGAATCAGTAGGTCTCGCTGGGGGTCCCCCCGATCGCCCGGAAGCCCGGCCGCGTCGGCGTCGCGGGCGCCGCGCCGGCCCGCCGGACCGTTCCGAGCCTGTTCGAGTGTGACCCCTCTCACCAGGCAAGACGTGGACCGGTCCGGTGCGGGTCCGCGGTAGCCGACTGCTACGGTGTGGGGGACAAGGCGTCCTTTAAGACCCGTCCTGTGAGGCGGGAAAGGAGGTTTCGGTGGTGAATGCTGCCTCCCGGCCGGAAGAGTCGGCGGCGGCGCGCGTGGCGGACGGTGACCCCCGGCCCAAGGCCGTTCTGGAGGGACCGGACATCCGGCGCGCGCTGACCCGGATCGCGCACGAGATCCTCGAACGCACCAAGGGCGGGCACGACGTCCTGCTCCTCGGCATCCAGACCCGCGGGGTGACGCTGGCCGAACGGCTGGCCGCCCTCCTCGGGGACGTGGAGGGCCGTCCGGTGCCCTGGGGGTCCCTGGACGTGACGATGTACCGGGACGATCTCCGGATGCGTCCCGCGCGCGCTCTGGGCCGCACAGAGGTGCCCCAGGACGGCGTCGACGACCGCGTGGTCGTCCTCGTCGACGACGTGCTGTTCTCGGGCCGGACGGTGCGCGCCGCGCTGGACGCGCTGAACGACCTCGGGCGGCCCCGCGCCGTCCAGCTCGCGGTGCTGGTCGACCGCGGGCACCGACAACTGCCGATCCGCGCGGACTACGTCGGCAAGAACCTGCCCACGTCGATGCGGGAGACCGTGCGGGTCCTGCTGGGCGAGAACGACGGACGCGACGCGGTGCTGCTCGGTCCGGCGGGGGGTGACCGGTGAAGCGCCATCTGATCTCGGCGGCCGACCTGACGCGCGATGACGCGCTGCTCGTCCTCGACACGGCCGCGGAGCTGGAGAAGGTCGCGGGCCGCTCGATCAAGAAGCTGCCGACGCTGCGCGGCCGGACGGTCGTCAACCTGTTCTTCGAGGACTCCACCCGCACCCGGATCTCCTTCGAGGCGGCCGCCAAGCGGCTGTCCGCCGATGTGATCAACTTCTCCGCGAAGGGGTCGAGCGTGTCCAAGGGCGAGAGCCTGAAGGACACCGCGCTGACGCTGGAGGCGATGGGCGCCGACGGCGTCGTCGTCCGGCACGGCGCCTCCGGTGCTCCGCACCGGCTCGCGGGCTGGGTGCAGGGCAGCGTGGTCAACGCCGGGGACGGCACCCACGAGCACCCGACGCAGGCCCTGCTGGACGCGTTCACGATGCGCAAGCGGCTCGGCGACCTGGAGGGCCGCCGGGTCACGATCGTCGGCGACGTCCTGCACAGTCGGGTGGCACGCTCCAACGTGCTGCTGCTCGGGACGCTCGGCGCCGACGTGACCGTGGTCGCGCCGCCCACGCTGCTGCCGGTCGCGATCAACACCTGGCCGTGCCAGGTGTCCTACGACCTGGACGCGGTGCTCCCCAAGAGCGACGTGATCATGATGCTGCGCGTCCAGCAGGAGCGGATGAACGCCGCCTACTTCCCGACCGTCCGCGAGTACAGCCGGCGGTACGGGCTGGACGGCGAGCGCATGGCCGCGCTCCCCGACCACGCCATCGTCATGCATCCGGGGCCGATGAACCGCGGCGTGGAGATCGCCGCCGAGGTCGCCGACTCCGTCCGGTCCACGATCGTCGAGCAGGTCGCCAACGGCGTCAGCGCCCGCATGGCCGTGCTCTACCTGCTGCTCGGGGGCTCCGAGCCCGCCATCGGCACGGAGGTCGCCGAATGAACCACCTGATCAGGGGCGCCCGCATCCTGGGCGGCGCGCCCGCCGACATCCTCGTCCGGGACGGCCAGATCGCCGAGATCGGCTCCGGGCTCGACGCCGGCGGCGCCGCGGTCGTCGACGCCGACGGCCTGGTCGCGCTGCCCGGGCTCGTGGACCTGCACACCCACCTGCGCGAGCCGGGACGCGAGGACGCCGAGACCGTCGAGTCCGGCACGAAGGCCGCCGCGATGGGCGGGTTCACCTCCGTCCACGCGATGGCCAACACCGACCCGGTCGCCGACACGGCGGGCGTGGTCGAGCAGGTCTGGCGGCTCGGCCGCGAGGCCGGGTACTGCGACGTCCAGCCGGTCGGGGCCGTCACCCGCGGCATCGCGGGCGAGCAGCTCGCCGAGCTCGGCGCGATGGCCGACTCGGCGGCGCGGGTCCGGGTGTTCTCCGACGACGGGCACTGCGTGTCCGACGCGGTGATCATGCGGCGGGCGCTGGAGTACGTGAAGGCGTTCGGCGGCGTCGTCGCCCAGCACGCGCAGGAGCCCCGGCTCACCGAGGGCGCGCAGATGAACGAGGGCGAGATGTCGGCGGCGCTCGGGCTGCGCGGCTGGCCCGCCGTGGCCGAGGAGGCGATCATCGCCCGGGACGTGCTGCTCGCCCAGCACGTCGGGTCGCGGCTGCACGTCTGCCACGTCTCCACGGCCGGCTCGGTGGAGATCATCCGCTGGGCCAAGAGCAAGGGCTGCCCGGTGACCGCCGAGGTCACCCCGCACCACCTGCTGCTGGACGACACCCGCGCCGGCACCTACGACCCGATCTTCAAGGTCAACCCGCCGCTGCGCACCGCCGACGACGTCGCGGCGCTGCGCGCGGCGCTCGCCGACGGCACGATCGACTGCGTCGCCACCGACCACGCCCCGCACCCGGTCGAGGCGAAGGAGACCGAGTGGGCCGTGGCGGCGATGGGCATGATCGGCCTGGAGACGGCGCTGCCCGTCGTCCAGGAGGCCATGGTCGAGACCGGGCTGCTCGACTGGGCCGGGGTCGCCGAGCGGATGTCGGCGAGCCCCGCCCGCATCGGCCGCCTCTCCGGACAGGGTCGTCCGCTGGAGGCGGGATCGCCCGCCAACATCACGTTGTACGACCCGTCGCCGCGCCGCGCCGTGGACGCGTCGGAGATGACCTCCAAGAGCCGCAACACCCCGTTCGCGGGGCTGGCGCTGCCCGGGCGGGTCGTCGCGACGTTCCTGCGCGGCACGCCGACCGTCCTGGAAGGGAAGCTCCAATGACCCCTGCTCTGCTGGTTCTGGAAGACGGCAGGGTGTTCCGGGGGACGGCCTACGGGGCCGAGGGCGAGACCTTCGGCGAGATGGTCTTCAACACCGGCATGACCGGTTACCAGGAGACCCTCACCGACCCGTCCTACGCGCGGCAGATCGTCGCGATGACCGCCCCCCACATCGGCAACACCGGCGTGAACGCCGAGGACCCGGAGTCCGGCCGCATCCAGGTCGCCGGGTACGTGGTGCGCGAGCCCGCGCGCGTGGCCTCGAACTGGCGGGCCACCGGCTCGCTCGGGTCGGCGCTGCGCGAGCAGGGCGTGGTGGGGATCGCGGTCCCCGGCACCCGCGCGCTGACCCGGCACCTGCGCGACCGGGGCGCCATGCGCGCCGCGATCTTCAGCGGCGGCGAGGCGCTCGCCCCGGGCGAGGACGCCCTGGTGGAGCGCGTCCGGCAGGCGCCGCCGATGGTCGGCGCCGACCTCGCCCGCGACGTCTCGACCTCGGCGCCCTACGTCGTCCCGCCCCGGGGCGGGAAGCGCTTCACGGTCGCGGCCGTGGACCTCGGCATCAAGGCGATGACCCCGCACCGGATGGCCGAGCGGGGCTGCGAGGTGCACGTCCTCCCGGCCTCCAGCACCGCCGAGGAGATCCTCGCGCTCGACCCCGACGGGGTGTTCTTCTCCAACGGCCCCGGCGACCCGGCCGCCGCCGGCTACGCCGTGGACGCGCTGCGCGGCGTCCTGGACGCGGGCAGGCCGTTCTTCGGCATCTGCTTCGGCAACCAGATCTTCGGGCGCGCGCTCGGCCTCGGCACCTACAAGCTGCGGTTCGGGCACCGGGGCATCAACCAGCCCGTCCAGGACAGGACTACCGGCCGGGTCGACGTGTCAGCGCACAACCACGGGTTCGCCGTGGACGCGCCGACCGACGGCCCGTTCGACACCCCCTACGGGCGCGGCGAGGTCAGCCACGTGAACCTCAACGACGGGTGCGTGGAGGGGCTGCGGCTCCTGGAGCGCCCCGCGTTCAGCGTCCAGTACCACCCGGAGGCCGCGGCGGGCCCGCACGACGCCTCCGGTCTCTTCGACCGGTTCTGCGAGATCATGGAGGGGTCGAGGTAATGCCGCGCCGCGAAGACCTGTCGTCCGTCCTGGTGATCGGCTCCGGGCCGATCGTCATCGGCCAGGCGTGCGAGTTCGACTACTCCGGCACGCAGGCGTGCCGGGTGCTGAAGGCCGAGGGCCTGCGGGTCACGCTGGTCAACAGCAACCCCGCCACGATCATGACCGACCCGGAGTTCGCCGACGCCACCTACGTCGAGCCGATCACGCCCGAGGTCGTCGAGAAGATCATCGCGAAGGAGCGGCCGGACGCGCTGCTGCCCACGCTCGGCGGCCAGACGGCCCTGAACACCGCGATCGCGCTGTACGAGAGCGGCGTGCTGGAGCGGTACGGGGTCGAGCTGATCGGCGCCGACGTGGACGCGATCCAGGCCGGGGAGAACCGCGAGCGGTTCAAGGAGGTCGTCGCGAAGGTCGCGCGCGAGCGCGGCCTGAACGCCGAGTCCGCCCGGTCGCTGATCTGCCACACGATGGACGAGTGCCTGGCCGCCGCCGCCGAGCTGGGCTACCCGGTCGTGGTGCGCCCGTCGTTCACGATGGGCGGCGCCGGGTCCGGGTTCGCCCACGACGAGGAGGGGCTGCGCCGCATCGCCGGGGCCGGGCTCGACGCGTCCCCGACCAGCGAGGTCCTCCTGGAGGAGTCGATCCTCGGCTGGAAGGAGTACGAGCTGGAGGTCATGCGCGACCGGCACGACAACGTGGTGATCGTCTGCTCGATCGAGAACCTCGACCCGATGGGCGTGCACACCGGCGACTCGATCACGGTCGCGCCCGCGTTGACGCTGACCGACCGCGAGTACCAGAACATGCGCGACGTCGCGATCGCGGTGATCCGCGAGGTCGGCGTCGACACCGGCGGCTGCAACATCCAGTTCGCCGTGAATCCCGGCACCGGCCGGATGATCGTCATTGAGATGAACCCGCGCGTGTCGCGGTCGTCGGCGCTGGCGTCCAAGGCCACCGGGTTCCCGATCGCCAAGATCGCGGCCAAGCTCGCGATCGGCTACACGCTGGACGAGATCCCGAACGACATCACCCGCGAGACCCCCGCCTCGTTCGAGCCCACGCTCGACTACGTCGTGGTCAAGGTGCCCCGGTTCGCGTTCGAGAAGTTCCCCGGCGCGGACGGCACGCTCACCACGCACATGAAGTCCGTGGGCGAGGCCATGGCGATCGGGCGCTGCTTCACCGAGGCGCTCCAGAAGGCGCTGCGGTCGCTGGAGCAGAAGGGCTCCTCGTTCAGCTGGGCGGAGGGCCCGGACGGGCTCGACGCCGCCGCGCTGGTGGAGTCCGCGAGCCGGCCGCACGACGGGCGGCTGCGCGACGTCCAGCGCGCGCTGTGGGCCGGGGCGAGCGTCCAGGACCTGTTCGAGGCGACCGGCATCGACCCCTGGTTCCTCGACCAGATCGCCGCGATCAACGAGACCGCCGCGGAGATCCGCACCGCCGACGACGCGCTCACCCGGGAGAAGCTGCTGCGCGCCAAGCGGCACGGGTTCTCCGACGCGCAGATCGGCGAGCTGCGGAACCTGTCGGAGGAGGTCGTGCGGGAGCTGCGGCACGCGCTCGGCGTCCGCCCGGTGTACCTGACCGTCGACACCTGCGCCGCCGAGTTCGCCGCGCAGACGCCGTACCTGTACTCGGCCTACGACGAGGAGACCGAGGTCCCGCCGGGCGCCAAGCCGAAGGTGATCATCCTCGGCAGCGGGCCCAACCGGATCGGGCAGGGCGTGGAGTTCGACTACTCCTGCGTCCACGCCTCGTTCACGCTCGCCGAGGCGGGCTACGAGACCGTCATGGTCAACTGCAACCCCGAGACCGTCTCGACCGACTACGACACCTCTGACCGGCTCTACTTCGAGCCGCTCACGCTGGAGGACGTCCTGGAGGTCGTGTACGCCGAGCAGTGCTCGGGCGAGGTCGCGGGCGTCATCGTGCAGCTCGGCGGGCAGACGCCGCTGGGCCTCGCGCAGAAGCTCAAGGACGCGGGCGTGCCGATCGTGGGCACCTCCCCGGAGAGCATCCACCTCGCCGAGGAGCGCGGCGCGTTCGGGCGCGTCCTGCACCGGGCCGGGCTGCTCGCGCCCAAGCACGGCACCGCCTCGTCCTACGCCGAGGCCCGCGAGATCGCCGCCGAGATCGGCTACCCCGTCCTCGTGCGCCCCTCGTACGTGCTGGGCGGGCGCGGCATGGAGATCGTGTACGACGACGTCACGCTGGAGTCGTACATGGCCCGCGCCACCGAGGCGAGCCCGGAGCACCCCGTCCTGGTCGACCGCTTCCTGGACGAGGCGATCGAGATCGACGTGGACGCCCTCTACGACGGCCACGAGCTGTACCTGGGCGGCGTCATGGAGCACATCGAGGAGGCCGGCATCCACTCCGGCGACTCCGCGTGCGCGCTCCCGCCCATCACGCTCGGGCACGACGACATCCGCCGCATCCGCGCGTCCACGGAGGAGCTCGCCAAGGGCGTCGGGGTGCTGGGGCTGATGAACGTCCAGTACGCGCTGTCGGCGGGCGTCCTGTACGTGCTGGAGGCCAACCCGCGCGCCTCCCGGACGGTCCCGTTCGTCTCCAAGGCGACGGCCGTGCCGCTCGCCAAGGCCGCCGCCCGCGTGATGATGGGCGCCACCATCGCCGAGCTCCGTGCCGAGGGCCTGCTGCCCGAGGCGGGCGACGGCGGCTCGCTGCCGCTGGACGCGCCGATCGCGGTGAAGGAGGCCGTGCTGCCCTTCGACCGGTTCCGCAACGCGCAGGGGCAGGGCGTCGACACCGTCCTCGGCCCGGAGATGCGCTCCACCGGCGAGGTCATGGGCATCGACGAGGTGTTCGGCACCGCCTACGCCAAGTCCCAGCAGGCCGCCTACGGCTCGCTGCCCACCAAGGGACGCGCGTTCGTGTCGGTCGCCAACCGCGACAAACGGCACATGGTCTTCCCCGTGAAGCGGCTCGCTGACCTGGGCTTTGAGATTCTTGCCACGGAGGGGACCGCGGAGGTCCTGCGCCGCAACGGCGTGCGTGCCAAGATCGTGCGCAAGCACGGCGAGGGACCGGGCCCGGGCGGCGAGCCCACCATCGTCCGGCGCATCCTGGACGGCGAGGTCGACCTCATCGTCAACACGCCCTTCGGCGGCCCCGGGCAGTCGGGGCCGCGGCTCGACGGCTACGAGATCCGCACCGCGGCGGTGCTGCGGGGCGTACCCTGCGTGACGACCGTCCAGGGGCTCGCGGCGGCCGTCCAGGGCATCGAGGCCGTCGCCGGGGGCCAGGTCGGCGTCCGCTCCCTCCAGGAGCACGCCGAGCGCCTCAGCGGCGCCCACGGGCGCACCGGGACGCGGTGACGGCACGGCCGAGGAGGGACGAGGAGGGAGAGGTGTGTCCGACACACCGGTGCAGACGTCGGCGACGGTCCTGACGGTCCGCCAGGTGCAGGACTACCACGCGGTCACGCTGGTGGCCCCGGCGATCGCCGAGCGGTTCCGGCCCGGCCAGTTCGTGGCGGTCGCCGTCGGCGGCGAGTACTCCGCCCGGCTCGTCCGCCGCTGCTTCGGGGTGCACGAGGTGAAGTCCGACTACGGCGGCACCGTCGAGCTGGTCTTCGCCGACACCGAGCCCGGCACCGGCTGGCTCGCCGGCCGCCGCTCCCGCGACCAGCTCGACCTCCTCGGCCCGCTCGGCCGCCCGTTCCGGCTCCCGCGCGACCCGGTCAGCTGCCTGCTCGCCGCGGGCGGGCCGGGCGGCGCGGCGGTGTTCGCGCTCGCCGACACGCTGCTGCGGCGCGGCTGCAAGGTCCACTTCGTGCTCGGCGGGCCGTCCGCCAAGGCGGTGTTCGGGTCGCGGATGGCGCAGCGCATCGGCGACTCGGCGACCATCACCACCGAGGACGGCTCGATGGGGGAGAAGGGCACCGTCCGCGACGTGCTGCCCCGCGTCCTCCAGGAGACCGGCGCCGACGTCGTCTACGGCTGCGGGCCCACCGGCCTGCTGCGCGCCGTCACGCAGGTCGCGGGCGACTTCGGGCTGCCCTCGCAGGTGTCGGTCGAGGAGTTCCTCCAGAAGACGGGCGCGTGCGGCATCGGCGTGTGCATGACGTGCATGCTGCCCCTCCACGGCGACGACGGCGTGACCCGCATGGTGCGCGCCTGCGCCGACGGGCCCGTGCTGCGCGGCGACCGCGTCCGCTGGGGCGACCTCGGCACGATCCCGTTCGACGCGCTGGGCGCCCCGCGCGTCCTCAGCGTCTCCGAGGGGGGCTCCCAGTGAGCGACCGGCTCCTGACCACCCTCGGGCCGCTGGAGCTCCCCAATCCCGTCCTGACGGCCTCCGGGTGCGGCGGGACGGGCCGCGAGCTGGCCCAGTTCTTCGACCTGACCCGCCTCGGCGCGTTCGTCACCACGTCGGTGATGCCGCAGGCGCGCGCCGGGCGCCCCACGCCGCGCGTCGCCGAGACCCCGAGCGGCCTGCTCACCGCCACGGGCCTGCCGAGCCCCGGCGTCGAGACGTTCCTGGAGCGCGACCTGCCCTGGCTGATCGAGCAGGAGGTCCGCACGGTCGTGTCCGTCGCGGGCAGCAGCGTCGAGGAGTACGGCGACGTCGCGCGCCGGCTCCGGCACGTCCCCGGCGTCGCCGCGATCGAGGTCAACGTCGCCTGCCCGAACGTCGAGGACCGGGGCCGCATGTTCGGCTGGCACCCGACGGCCGCCGCGTCGGTCGTGCGCGCCGTCCGCGCCTACGCGCGGCCGGGCGTGCCGGTGTTCGCCAAGCTCGCGCCGGACGTCACCGACATCGTCACGATCGCGCTCGCCTGCGTCGACGCGGGCGCCGACGGGCTGACGCTGATCAACACGATGGAGGGCATGGCGATCGACACCGGCACGCTGCGGCCCGCGCTCACCGGCGTGTCCGGCGGGCTGTCGGGGCCCGCGATCCGGCCCGTCGCCGTCCGCTGCGTCTACCAGGTGCACGCCGCGCTGCCCCGGACGCCGATCATCGGCGTCGGCGGCGTCGCGTCCGGCCTGGACGCGCTGGAGTTCATCCTGGCCGGGGCCAGCGCGGTCGCCGTCGGCACCGCCCTGTTCCACGACCCCGCCGCGGGGCCCCGCGTCCTGCGCGAGCTGGACGAGGCGCTCGCGGCCCGCCGCATCGGGCGGCTCGCCGACGCCGTGGGCCTCGCGCACAAGCCCGCCGGGTACGTCCCGCCCCAGGTGCGCCCCGAGGAGCCCGAGAAGGAGCCGCTGTGACCCCGCCCATCGCCCCCGCCCCGATCGCCGTCGCGCTGGACGCCCCCGACCTGGAGACGGCCGCGCGCTGGGCCACGCTGGTCACGCCGCACGTCACCACCGTCAAGGTCGGCCTGGAGCTCTACCTGCGGTACGGGCCGGACGTCGTCGCCAGCGTCCGGGGCGCGAGCGGCGTCCAGGTCTTCCTCGACCTCAAGCTGCACGACATCCCGGCGACCGTCCGCGGCGCCGCCCGCGCGGTCGCGCGGCTCCGGCCGTCGTACCTCACCGTGCACGCCGCCGGGGGGCCCGCCATGATCCGCGAAGCCGTCGAGGCGGCCCCGGACACGGCGATCGCGGCGGTGACCGTGCTGACGTCGCTGGGGGAGGGCGACCTGGCCGCGATCGGGCTGGAGGGGCCCGCGCCCGACGCCGTCCGCCGGCTGGCCGCCCTCGCCGTAGGGGCGGGCGCGCAGGCGCTCGTGTGCTCCCCGCAGGAGGCCGCCGCCGTCCGCGCCGAGGTCGGCGCGGGGGTCACGCTGATCACGCCCGGCGTCCGGCCGGCGGGCGCCGACGTCCAGGACCAGGCGCGCGTCGCGACCCCCGAGCAGGCCCTCGCCGCGGGCGCGGACCTGCTGGTCATCGGCCGTCCCATCACCGGAGCGCCCGACCCGGGCGCCGCCGCCGCGGGCATCGCCGCCGCGCTCCGCCGCACGTCCGCCGGAGCCTCCTAGCCGCCCTCTCCGCGCCCTCGCTCGGGCCCTGTCGCCCCCGCCGGACATGAAAGATCTTCGCGTGTCCGGATGGCGAGTTTTGCTTTCCGGGCAACGTTTAGGGCCGGGCGTACTACGGCGCGCACTAGGGCGTGCTGGATCGTTCTTAGTCGTTTCTCCGCAATGCCAATCAGGCGCCGGGGTCTTCCCCAATCCGGTACGCGCCGAACGGTGGAAGTCGTTCACCCGGGCACGGGGTTTGCGGGCGCCGTTACTCGGAGTTGTCACCCCGGTTCCGATGGAATCGTTTCCGCGTGGCTTCGGGGGCTCACAAGGGCGCGCGGGAGCGAACGCGCGAGCGGCGGCCGGGCGCGTCCGGGAGAGGAGCGGGGAGCGGGGTGAGGCGGCGACTCCAGGGTCTGTAACGATCTTGGCGGGCGACGTGTCACGAGGATGGCAGGCCCGCCGCCGCCCCGACGTGCGGAACGGCCCGGCGTGACGAGCGTCACTAGCCTCTCCGCCCGGTGTGGGGGACGTCACACGCGCGCCAGGCTCTGGACCGGTGGAACCGGGGCCGCGGATGCCGGGATCATGGTCCAGGCGCCCCGCCCGCCCGCCGACCGCCATGGCATTCTGGTACTCGGTGCCGCAAATGGGGCCAGAAAGGGGGGATTTTCACGATCATGCGAAAGTCCCAGCAAGGCACGGGGATGGGCCCCGCACCGGCGAAGTTGTGTACACTCGGTATTCAGGACACTCCGGGGAGTGATTTTCGTGAATTTGTGGCGGGCTAAACGGCACTTCACGTTGCCTTATGGGGCGTGAACTCGCTAGTTTCCCAACCCGTCCGACTCCATCGAGTGGAAACCTGAGGTGACCCGGCGTGGCTCTTCCGCCCCTAACCCCCGAACAGCGCGCCGCAGCCCTGGAGAAGGCTGCCAAGGCGCGCAAGGAGCGGGCCGAGGTTAAGAACAAGCTCAAGCACGGGGGAACCTCTCTCGCGGAGGTTCTCAAGGAGGGACAGTCCGATGACGTCATCGGAAAGATGAAGGTCTCGGCCCTCCTGGAATCACTTCCCGGCGTGGGCAAGGTCCGTGCGAAGCAGATCATGGAGCGCCTGGGCATCGCCGAGTCCCGCCGCGTGCGGGGCCTCGGCGCCAACCAGCGCGCCTCCCTGGAGCGTGAGTTCGGCGGAAGTGCGAACCGCTGACACGCGACTCACGGTCGGGCGCGGCGGCGTGACCGCCGCGGCCGGCTCGGGCTCCCCCGCGGCCGGCTCCATCCCGTCCGGCTCCGGCGCACCCATTCCTGCGCCGGACGGCTCCATGCAGCATGGCCCGCTCCTCCGACGGCTGACGGTCCTCTCCGGGCCGTCAGGCGTCGGCAAGAGCACGGTCGTCGCCGAGATCCGGCGCTCACACCCCCGGGTGTGGCTGTCGGTCTCGGTGACCACCCGGTCCCCCCGGCCGGGTGAGACCCATGGCGTGCAGTACTTCTTCGTCGACGACGCCGGCTTCGACCGGCTCGTCGCCGAAGGGGAGCTGCTCGAATGGGCGGAGTTCGCGGGCAACCGCTACGGCACCCCCCGCGGCCCCGTCGAGGAACGGCTGGCGCGCGGCGAGCCGGTGCTCCTGGAGATCGACCTCCAGGGCGCCCGGCAGGTCCGCCAGGCGATGCCGGAGTCGCGGCTGGTGTTCCTCGCCCCCCCGTCCTGGGAGGAGCTCGTCCGCCGGCTCACCGGCCGGGGCACCGAGCCCCCCGAGGTGATCGAGCGCCGGCTCGACGCCGCCCGCGTGGAGCTGGCCGCCGAGCAGGAGTTCGACGTCACGCTCGTCAACACCTCCGTCCAGGACGTGTGCTCCGAGCTGCTAGCCTTGATGGCTGATCGCTAGACGCCGAACCTAGGGAAGGCCACCGAGTGGCAGCCAGCAATGAGGGCATCACCAACCCCTCGATCGACGAGCTCCTGGAGGTCGTCGACACCAAGTACGGCCTCGTGAGCATCGCGGCCAAGCGCGCGCGCCAGATCAACGCCTACTACGCCCAGCTGGGCGAGGGCCTCCTGGAGTACGTCGGCCCGCTCGTCGAGACGCAGGTGCAGGAGAAGCCCCTCTCCATCGCCCTGCGCGAGACCCGTGAGGGACTCCTGAACGCCGAGCCCATCGAGGGCTGAGTCCATTTCGTCGCCCTTGGCGTCGGGCCTTGGCGGCCCTCCTTCAACGGGCGACGCGGCGATCGCCGCATCGCTCCGAACTCGCCTGGCGGCTCGCTGCGCGATCAGGTCCTCGCTTCGCTCGTACCTGGCTTCGCACGCGATCGCGGCGCCGAGGGGTCGATGTCACGATCAAGACGTGATGGCCGAGGAATCGTGAAGGGAGGCGGGGTGACCTCCCGTAAGCCGCGTGTCGTGTTGGGCGTGGGCGCCGGCATCGCCGCGTACAAGGTGTGCGAGCTGCTCCGGCGGCTCACCGAGTCGGGGCACGACGTCCGCGTCGTCCCGACCGCCGACGCGCTGCGGTTCGTCGGCGAACCCACCTGGGCCGCGTTGTCGGGGCATCCCGTGTCCGCGCAGGTGTGGGACGACGTCGCCGCCGTGCCGCACGTGCGGCTCGGGCAGGACGCCGACCTCGTGTTCGTGGCGCCGGCCACCGCCGACCTGCTCGCCAGGGCCGCGCACGGCCTCGCCGACGACCTGCTCACCAACACGCTGCTCACCGCGCACTGCCCGGTCGTGTTCGCGCCCGCGATGCACACGGAGATGTGGGAGCACCCCGCGACCCGCGCGAACGTCGAGACGCTGCGCTCGCGCGGCGCGATCGTCGTCGAGCCCGCGTCCGGGCGCCTCACCGGGAAGGACACCGGCCCCGGCCGGCTGCCCGACCCGGGCGAGCTGTTCGAGGTCGCCCGGCGCGTCCTCGCGCGGGGGGCCGGGGACGCCGACCTCACCGGGCGGCACGTCGTGGTGTCGGCGGGCGGCACCCGTGAGCCGATCGACCCGGTCCGCTTCATCGGCAACCGCTCGTCCGGGCTCCAGGGGTACGCGCTGGCGCGCACGGCCGTCGCCCGCGGCGCCCGCGTGACGCTGGTCGCGGCGAACGTCGCGCTGCCCGACCCGGCGGGCGCCCGGGTCGTCCCGGTCGGCTCGGCCGCGCAGCTGCGCGAGGCCGTCCTCGCCGCGGCGCGGGACGCCGACGCCGTCGTCATGGCGGCCGCCGTCGCCGACTTCCGGCCCGCCGAATACCGGGGTTCGAAGATCAAGAAGACCGAGGGTGCGGGCCCCGAACCGATCACGTTGCGTAAGAACGCCGACATCCTGGCCGAACTAGGCCAGGCGCGGCGCCCCGAGCAGGTGATCGTCGGGTTCGCCGCCGAGACCGACGACGTGCTCGCCAACGGCCGCGCGAAACTCGCCCGCAAGGGCAGTGACCTGCTCGTCGTCAACCAGGTCGGCGAGGACCTCGCGTTCGGGCGCCCCGACAACGCGGCGGTCGTGCTCGGCGCCGACGGCTCGCAGACCGAGGTCCCGCGCGGCGCCAAGGAGGCCCTCGCCGACGTGGTCTGGGACCTCGTCGCCGCCCGCCTGAAGCCCCCGGCCGCGACGTGAGGGGCGCGGCGGGGGGCGTGGTGCGGGTGTGGTGAGGAGCCGAGCGGGCCTGCGCCTCGGCTTGAGGGTGCCTCCACCCGATCCCGCTAGACTCGCCCTCATCATCCAAGGGGAACCGGTGGAGGGGCGGCGTCCCGCCACCGGACACGACAAACAATCCGTCCTGCGACGTCAGTCAGCAGCCGCTGCAAGGAGCTCACGTACGTGTCTCGCCGCCTGTTCACCTCCGAGTCCGTCACCGAAGGCCACCCGGACAAGATCGCGGACCAGATCAGCGACGCGATCCTCGACTCGATGCTCAAGGACGACCCGCGCAGCCGGGTCGCCGTCGAGACGATGATCACGACCGGTCAGGTGCATGTGGCCGGTGAGGTCACCACCGAGACCTATGTCGACCTTCCCGGCGTGATCCGGGAGAAGATCCTTGAGATCGGCTACGACTCCTCCAAGAAGGGCTTCGACGGGCACTCCTGCGGCGTGTCGGTGTCGATCGGCGCGCAGTCGCCCGACATCGCGCAGGGCGTGGACGACGCCTACGAGACCCGCGAGGGCGAGGGCGTCGACGACCTCGACCGGCAGGGCGCGGGCGACCAGGGCCTGATGTTCGGCTACGCCACCGGCGAGACCCCCGAGCTGATGCCGCTGCCGATCACGATCGCGCACCGGCTCGCGCAGCGGCTCTCGCACGTCCGTAAGAGCGGCGACGTCCCCTACCTGCGTCCGGACGGCAAGACCCAGGTCACGATCGAGTACGACGGCGACCGCGCCGTCCGCCTCGACACGGTCGTGGTGTCCTCGCAGCACGCCCCCGACATCGACCTGAAGGAACTGCTCACCCCCGACGTCAAGGAGCACGTCGTCGACCCGGTGCTCGCCGCGTTCGACCTCGACACCTCCGGCTACCGGCTGCTGGTCAACCCCACCGGCCGGTTCGAGATCGGCGGGCCGATGGGCGACGCGGGCCTGACCGGCCGCAAGATCATCGTCGACACCTACGGCGGCATGGCCCGGCACGGCGGCGGCGCGTTCTCCGGCAAGGACCCGTCCAAGGTCGACCGGTCCGCCGCGTACGCGATGCGGTGGGTCGCCAAGAACATCGTCGCCGCGGGCCTCGCCGACCGCGCCGAGGTGCAGGTCGCCTACGCGATCGGCAAGGCGCACCCGGTCGGGGTGTTCGTGGAGACCTTCGGCACGGAGAAGGTGCCGGCCGCGCGCATCCAGGCCGCCGTGCCCGAGGTGTTCGACCTGCGTCCGGCCGCGATCGTCCGCGACCTGGACCTGCTCCGCCCGATCTACCAGCAGACCGCCGCCTACGGCCACTTCGGCCGGCCGGAGCCCGACTTCTCCTGGGAGTCGACCGACCGCGCCAAGGACCTGGCCAGCGCCGCCGGGCTGTAACCAGCGAACGCGAGAAAGGGCCCCGGGGGACGACCCCGGGGCCCTTCATCGTGCGCCGGTCAGCTCTCGCAGTGGTTGCCGCGGTGCAGGCCGTACCGGGCGGCGATCGTGTAGCGGCCGGGGGCCTTGACGTCCATCCGGACGAACTCGCCCGCGCGGGCCAGGCACCCGCCGCCCCCGCCGGTGACGCTGAGCCAGGGCGACCAGGAGACGCGCACCAGCGTCGACCCGGCGGCGGGCACGTCGACGACCAGCTGGCCGGAGTTGACGCGCTTCACTGTGGCCGGGGCGTCCACCAGCGGCGTCGGGCGCGAGACGCGGAACAGCCGCCAGTGCTCGTCGCTCCACACCTCCGTCAGGTACGGCTGGCCCGCCTCGACGAGGTCGGTCTCGTCCTGCGCGGACCAGTCGGTCTCCTGGGTGGGCAGGACGACGTAGTGCACCGCCCACTTGTGCAGCCAGTCGCGGTAGGACGTCGCGGTGAGCGCGCCCTTCTCGTAGAACAGCGCGTGGCGCTCGGCGTCGACCTGCCGGTTCCAGCCGCGGGCGAGGATGAAGTCGCGGCTCAGCCCGGCCGCCTCCCAGTGCGAGCGCAGCGGCACGACCTCGATGCGGGTGTCGTCGGCGCCGAGCGCCTTCATCTCGTCGATGAGGCCGCGGGCGTGCCGCGCGGAGGCACTCGCGGGCTCGGTGTGGATCACGTCGTCGACGGGCTTCACGACCTGCCAGGACGCGGTGACGATGAAGGCCAGCGACAGCACCGCGATCCGCGTCCGGCCGTGCGCGCGGGCGACCGCGGGCAGCAGGAACATGCCGCCGAACAGCAGCGAGAGCCGCTCGACGTTGCTGCCGACCGGCGAGGGGATCAGCCAGGTCAGCGTGATCCCGGCGAGGTAGACGCCCGCGCCGACCCGGACGATCCTCCATTCGCGGGGCGCGCAGAGCAGCAGCGCGACGACGCTGGCGATCGCGGGCAGCACGATCGCGGGGAGCGAGATCGGCTGGACGCCGCTGAAGGGGAACAGGAGGCTGGTCGTGCCGACGACCAGCGGCGGCCCGGCGGCCATGCAGAACCCGGCGCGCCGCCGTCCGGTGAGGATCAGCGCGGCGGCCAGCACCATGAGGAACAGCCCGGCGACGGGGCTGGACAGCGTGGCCAGCAGGCCGAGCCCGACCATGCCCGCCGCGCGCAGCGACGGGGTGCCGTACTCGGTGAACGCGACGATCGTCGCGGCGAGCGCGAACAGCAGGCCGAGCCCGAAGGTGACCCGCCCCGACGCGGAGTTGCACACGAGCGCGAACGCCGCCCACAGGCTCGCGGGCAGCGCGACCGGCGCCCGGAAGCGCCGCAGCAGGTAGGCGGTCAGCGTGGCCGACAGCGTGCCGGTCACCACCGCGACGGTCCGGATGCCGAACACGGCCATCAGGTAGGGCGACAGGACGCTGTAGGACGCGGGGTGCATCCCGCCGTACCAGGCGAAGCTGTAGGCGGTGTCGGGGTGCTTCCAGGCGAAGTCGGTCCAGGCGGCCTGCGCGGCGAGGTCGCCGCCCTCGGTCGCGATGTACAGGGCCCACAGCAGGTGCATCACGGCGGAGACGACGGTGGCCGCCACGACGGGATGGCGCGGGCTGGCCCACCGGCGCCAGTCGGCGAGCACGGTGCGTGCGGTGGTCCTCGGGGAGGAGCGCGGCGGCCCCTGCCGGGGCGGCGCGTCCGTCCGTTCTGGGGTATGCGCTGCTGTCACATCGCCTACGGAGCTCGTCGGACGGCGAGGGGGCCGGCGGGCGCCGGGCGATCTCCGGCGACACCCGCCCCGTTCGAAGGGACCACTCACCCTAGCGTGCGGCGGTGACTGTCGGGTTGATCTGGTAGGACGGGGACGTGACCAAGGACGGCGGCGGCGCGGACCTGATTCCGGGCCTGGACGACCTTCCCCGGGCCCCGGCGGCCGAGGTGAAACGGGCCTCGGGAGCGGGCGGGAAGGCGGGCGCGGGCGGCCGCAAGGGCGCCAGGAAGGGCGCGCGGCGTCCCGCCGACGATCTTCCGGTGGCGCGGGTGGCGGTCGACATGTCGCTGCCGCACCTCGACCGCCCGTTCGACTACCTGGTGCCGGTGGAGCTCGCCGGGAAGGCCGTCCCCGGGTGCCGGGTGCGGGTGCGCTTCGCCGGGCAGCTCGTGGACGGCTTCCTGCTGGAGCGCGTCGCCGAGAGCGACCACGAGGGCCGCCTGGCCTACCTGGAGCGGGTCACCTCGCCCGAGCCCGTGCTGACCCCGGAGATCGCGGCGCTGGCCCGGGAGGTGGCCGTCCGCTACGCGGGGACGTTCGCCGACGTGGTCCGGCTGGCCGTCCCGCCCCGGCACGCCCGCGTGGAGGCCGAGCCGGTCCCCGAGGACGAGGACGACGCCGAGGCCGAGGAGGACGAGAAGGCAGAGCCCGCCGGGATCGGCGTGTGGGCGGAGTACCCGGCGGGCGCGTCGTTCCTGGGGGCGCTGGAGGCCGGGCGGGCCCCCCGGGCGGTCTGGACGGCGCTGCCCGGCGACGGATGGGCCCCCGCCATCGCGCGGGCGGTGGCGGCGGCGCTGGCGTCCGGGCGCGGCGCGCTGGTCGTGGTCGCCGACGGGCGCGACGTCGCCCGCGTGGACGCCGCCCTGGCGGCCGAGCTGGGGGAGGGGCGGCACGTCGCGCTGACGGCGGAGCTGGGCCCGGCCGAGCGGTACCGCAGGTGGCTGTCGGTGCTGCGGGGGCGGGCGCGCGCGGTGGTCGGCACCCGCGCGGCGATGTTCGCGCCGGTCGCCGATCTGGGGCTGGTCGTCCTGTGGGACGACGGCGACGACGTCCACGCCGAGCCGCACGCCCCGTATCCGCATCCGCGCGAGGTGCTCGCGCTGCGCGCCCACCGGGCGGGCGCGGGCGCGCTGATCGGCGGCTTCACCCGCACCACGGACGCGACGCAGCTGGTCGAGAGCGGGTGGGCGCACGCGCTGGCCGCCGACCGTGCGCGCATCCGGGAGGCCATGCCCCGCGTCCGGTACGTGGGGGAGGACGCGCAGCTCGCCCGGGACGCCGCCGCCCGCACCGCGCGGCTGCCGAACGTGGCGTTCGAGGTGGCGCGGAGCGCGCTCGCGGAGGGGCCGGTCCTGGTGCAGGTGCCCAGGCGCGGCTACGTGCCGGGCATCGCCTGCGGGCGGTGCCGGAGCCCGGCGCGGTGCGCGGCGTGCCAGGGGCCGCTGTCGCTGTCGTCGTCCCATGCCGCCCCCTACTGCCGGTGGTGCGGGCGGATCGCGGGCGACTGGCACTGCCCGGAGTGCGGGTTCTTCCAGGTGCGCGCCGTGGTGGTCGGCGCGAAGCGCACGGCCGAGGAGCTGGGCAGGGCGTTCCCCGGCGTACCGGTGCGGACGTCGGGGCGGGAGGCGGTCCTCGACCGGGTGGGGCCCGAGCGGGCGCTGGTGGTGTCCACGCCGGGTGCCGAGCCGTCCGCCGAGGGCGGGTACCGGGCGGGCCTGCTGCTGGACGGCTGGGTGCTGCTGGGCCGTCCCGACCTGCGCGCCGGTGAGGAGACGCTGCGCCGCTGGATGAACGCGGCGTCGCTCGTCCGTTCGGGGTCGCCGGTGATCGTGGCGGCCGAGGGGTCGCTCCCGCCGGTGCAGGCGCTCGTCCGGTGGGATCCGGTGACGTACGCGGAACGGGAGCTGGCCGAGCGGCGCGAGGTGGGCTTTCCGCCCGCCGCGCGGATGGCGTCGCTGACCGCGTCCCCCGCGGCGATCCGGGAGCTGCTGGCCGACGCGCGGCTCCCCGACGGCGCGGAGGTGCTCGGGCCGGTGCCCGTCCCGCAGGCGGGGGCGGCGGACGGCCCGGAGAAGGAGCGCGCGCTGGTCCGCGTGCCGAGGGCGGCCGGGCAGGCGCTGGCGCGCGCGCTGAAGGAGGCCCAGGGGGTGCGCAGTGCCCGCAAGGCGACCGAGACCGTCCGCGTCCAGGTCGACCCGCTCGAACTGATCTAGCTAGCGGGCCGGGCGGCGGCCGGGCGTGTACCCGTACTCCTTGGCGAACGCGGCGATGAACGCGGACGCGCTGGCGTAGCCGACCTGGTGGGCGACCGTGCTCACCGGGCGCGAGTCGAGGAGGGCCCGCGCGGCGCGCAGGCGGAGCGCCGTCCGCCACCGGGTGTAGGGCATGCCGAACTCGCGGACGAAGTCGCGTTGCAGGGTCTTGACGCTGACGCGGAGCCGCCGCGCCCACTCGTCGAGGCCGGTGGGGTCGGCGGGGTCGTGGGAGAGGGCGCGGGCGACGGCGAGCGCGAACCCGGTCCCCTTCCCGGGGGCGGTGTCGGTCCCGACCACGGGCGAGCCGATCCCGGCCATGATGCGGCGCCGGGCCTCCAGCGCGGTCGCCTCGGCGCAGCCCCGGCGGGCGATCGACACGACGAGCCGGGTCGCCTCGGCGTCGATCGGGACGGGCCCCGAGCGCAGGTCGCCGAGCGCGGGCGGCACCTCGCGCAGGCAGATCCGGTAGACGGTCTGCCGGTCCCCGGCGCGCACCTCGTGGCTCGTGGCGCGCCGCGCCCAGAACGCCTCGCCGGCGCCGACGAACCGGACGGCCGGGCCGTGCGTCGTGGCGAGCGGCCCGTCGGGGGACCAGTAGAGCTGGTGCAGGAAGTCCTGGCGGCCCTCGCCGAACGCCAGCGCGTCCGCCGAGCGGTACCGCAGGACGAGGATGCCGCCGGGGTCGCCGAGTCCGTAGCCGAACTCTTCGCAGCTCTCAGGGTCGTTCCGGGGGGTGCGGGGGGTCGTCCCCCCGCGATGAAGCGGGTCGGCGGTGCCATGGCGCGTCAGCGACACAGGGTGTCCTCCCAGCGATATCGCGTTGGTTAAGTAAGGCTTACCTTAGTAGCCCTGTTCAGTGCTCTCACCACGCAAGACGAGGAAAGACGACCATGCCTGTTGCCCAGCCCTGGAGACTCGCGGCGGCCGCCGCGGCCGCGCTCGTCCTGGCGTCCGCGTGCGGGTCCGGAGGGTCGGACGAGGCGTCCGGCGCGTCCGGCTCGTCCGCGACGCGGGTCTTCGACGCCGAGAACGGCAAGGTCGAGATTCCGGCCAAGCCCAAGAGGGTCGTCGCGACCGGCTACGCGGTGCCGGTGCTCATCGAACTGGGCGCGCCGCTGGTGGGCATCTCCAGCTGGAAGCGCGGCATCCCCATGATGAGCCCGGCGGACCGCGCGTCCTACGACAGGCTCACCAAGGTCGCGGGCGAGATGGCGGCCGAGACCAACTACGAGGCCGTCGCCAAGGCCAAGCCCGACCTCATCGTCATCGGCGTGCCGAAGCCCGTCCTCGGCGACCTGAACATGAAGCGGCTGGAGTCGATCGCGCCCGTCGTCGTGCTCGGGCCGTCCTCGCCGTCGGACTGGCGGGACCTGTCGCGGCGCCAGGCCGACGCGGCGGGCAGCCTCGGCGGCTACACCAAGGCGAAGGCGGCCTACGAGAAGCGGGCCGGGGAGGTCGCGGCCAAGTACCGGGGCACGCTGGCGAAGCTGAAGTTCGGCCACGTCGGCGGGTACGGCAAGGTCGCGGCCGGGACGTTCATGCGCGAGTACGCCGGGTCCTGGGGCACCAACATCGCCGGGGACGTCGGCGTCAGGTACTACGGCGAGGTCAGGGAGAAGAAGGGCGGCGGCGCGGGCGTCTCGGAGTACCCCTCGATCGAGGAGGTGTCCACGAGCCTCGGCGCGGCCGACGTGATCACCTACACGCTGGAGCCGGACGGGACGGTCGGGCAGTCCGTCAAGTACGTGCTCGACTCGCGGATGTGGAAGGACCTGCCCGCGGTGAAGAAGGGCCGGGCCATCGGGCTCCGCTACACGCAGGCGGCGACCTACCCGTCCGCGACCAAGACCCTCGACGCCCTCGACCAGGCGCTCGCGCCGCTGTCGAAGCCGTGAGGGCCGACCGCAGCGACCCGCGCGGGCGGGTCGCCGAGCACCACCGCGCCGGGACGGGCGTCGCGCGCGTCGGCTACCCGATCGGGGTCAGGGAGGCGACGGTCGCGCGCCGCGAGCGGCTCACGCCGAACATGCTGCGCCTCACGCTCGGCGGACCCGGGCTCGACGGCTTCCACACCTACCAGGCCGACGACCACGTGAAGATCGTCTTCCCGGACGCGGACGGCGTGCTGCGCGCTCCCGTCCCCGGTGAGAACCAGGAGCTCCACTGGCCCCGCCCGCTGCCGCCCACCCGCAAGTACACGGTGCGGCGCTACGACGCGCGGGCGCGGGAGCTGGACCTGGACTTCGTGCTGCACCCCGGCGGGCTCGCCTCCGCCTGGGCGGAGGACGTCCCGGTGGGGGAGCGGGTCACGATCGCCGGGCCGCCCGGTGCCAAGGCGTTCGCCCAGACCTACGACCATTACCTGTTCGCGGTGGACGCGACCGCGCTGCCCGCGTTCGCGCGCTGGCTGGAGGAGGCCCCGGCGGGCGTCTCGGCGCGCGCGGTCGTCGAGACCGGGGCCGCAGCCGACCACGCCTACCCGCTCGCCCGGCGGTACGGGGTCGGCGTCACGTGGCTGGCGCGCGGGGACGGGGGTTCCGCGCTCGCCGACGCGGTCCGCGACCTGCCCCTCCCGGACGGGCGGACGTTCCTGTTCGCGGCGGGCGAGGCCGACGCGATCAAACCGCTGCGGGCCTGGAGCCGCGGGCGGATGGACGCGCTGTTCACCGGCTACTGGAAGCGCGGAGTAGTCGATCTTGACGACTGACCGGGGACGGCGGTTCGCGGTGCTGGCGGTCGCCGTCGTCCTGCTGGCCGTGCTCGTGGGCGCCAGCCTGTGCGTGGGGGCGCGGACCTTCCCGCCGGGGGCCGTGTGGGCGGCACTGACCGGGCACGACGCGTCCGGCGCCCGGTCGGTCGTCCGCGACGTCCGGGTGCCGCGGACGGTGCTGGCCCTGTGCGCGGGCGCCGCGCTCGCCACCGCCGGGACGCTGATCCAGACGCTCACCCGCAACCCGCTCGCCGAGCCGGGCGTGCTCGGCGTCACCGCGGGCGCCGCGTTCGCGATCACGCTCGGGACCGTGGCCGGGCTGAGCGGGTCGCAGCCCGCGCAGATGGGGCTCGCGGTCGCGGGATCGGCGCTCGCCGCGACCGTCGTGTACGCCGTCGGGCGCTCGCTCCCGCTGCGGCTCCTGCTCGCCGGGGTCGCGCTGACCGCCGTGCTGGCGGGGCTGACCCTCGGGTTGCGGCTGGTGTACCCCGACGCGCTCGACGAGTACCGCTACTGGTCGGTCGGGTCGCTGGCCGGACGCGAGCGGACGCCGCTGGCCCTCCCAATCGGCACGATCCTCGTCGCGCTCGCCGGGACGGCGCTGGTGACCCGCCCGCTCGGCGGCCTGATGCTGGGGGACGGCGTCGCGCACGCGCTCGGGGCCCGGGTCCGGCGGACGGGGGTCGCCGTGCTCGTCCTCGTCACGCTGCTGACCGGCGCCGCGACCGCCGTGGTCGGGCCGATCATGTTCGTCGGGCTGATCGTCCCGCACCTGGCCCGGCGGTTCGCGGCGGGGTCGCTGCCCTGGCTCGTGGCCTACACGGCCGTGCTCGGCTCGGTGCTGCTCGTCGCCGCCGACATCGGCGCGCGGCTGCTGCTGCCGACCGGCGAGGTGCCGGTCGCGATCGTGACCGCCTTCCTCGGTGGCCCGGCGCTGATCTGGGTCGTCCGGCGGCACGGGGCGGTGGCCCTGTGATCGTCGTGCGGATGGGTCCGGTGTCGGCGCTGGTGGAGCGCCGCGCGGCGGTGGTCTCGCTCGGGCTCGCGGCGGCGATCGCGGTCCTCGCGCTGGCCGCGCTGTGCCGGGGCGACGCGTGGGACCCGCCGGGCGAGGTCGTCCAGGGCCTGTTCGGACGCGGCGGATCGGCGCTCGTCGTCCGGGAGTGGCGGCTGCCGCGCGTCGCCGCCGCGATCGTCTTCGGCGCCGCGCTCGGCCTGGCGGGCTCGCTGTTCCAGAACCTGACCCGCAACCCCCTCGGCAGCCCGGACGTCATCGGCCTCGACGCGGGCGCCTACACCGGCGTGCTCATCGCGATCACCGTGTTCGGCGGCACCGCCCCGGGGCTCGCGGCGGGCGCGCTCGCGGGCGGCCTGTGCACGGCGGCGGCCGTCTACCTGCTGTCGCTGCGGTCGGGGCTGAGCGGGCTGCGGCTCGTGGTCGTCGGCGTCGCCGTGCACGCCATGCTGACCGCCGCGAACTCCTGGATCGTGCTGCGCGCCGACCTGGACGTGGCGATCGCCGCGACCGGGTGGCAGGCGGGCACGCTCAACGGCGCCGAGTGGGCGGCGCTGCGTCCGGCGTTCCTCGTCATCGGCGTGCTGGCGCTGCTGACGGCGGCGCTGTCGCAGGGCGAGCGGCAGGCCGCGCTCGGCGACGAGGCCGCCGCCGCGTCCGGGCTCGGACTCGGCCGGTTCCGGTTCCTGGCCGTGCTGGCGGGGGTGGGCTGCACGGCGAGCGTCACGTCCGCCGCCGGGCCGATCGTGTTCGTCGCGCTCGTCGCCCCGCAGATCGGCCGCCGGATCACCGGTGCGGCCGGGACCCCGCCGCTGCCCGCCGCGCTGACCGGCGCGCTCCTGCTGCTGGCCGCCGACCTCGCGGCGCAGGCGGTGCTCGCCCCCGTCCAGCTCCCGGTCGGGGTCGTGACCACGGTGCTCGGCGGAAGCTACCTGTGCCTGCTGCTCCTCAGAGAGGTCGGACGAGCGTCATGAACGGCGATGTCATCGGAGGGAAGGCGCGGCTCAGCGCGCGGGACGTCACGCTCGGCTACGGCGACCGCGTCGTCTCGACCCGGCTGGACCTCGACGTCCCCGACGGCGCGTTCACCGCCGTCGTCGGCGCGAACGCGTGCGGCAAGTCGACGCTGCTGCGCTCGTTCGCGCGGCTCCTGGCGCCCTCCGAGGGGGAGGTGACCTTCGACGGGCGGGACGTGCGCGGCTACCACCCGAAGGCCATCGCGCGGCAGGTCGGGTTCCTGCCGCAGGGCGCGGTCGCGCCCGAGAACATCCTCGTCCGGCAGCTCGTCGCCCGCGGCCGCTACCCGCACCAGTCGCTGCTGTCGACCTGGTCGGCCGAGGACGAGCGCGCCGTCGCCGCCGCGATGGACGCGGCGGGCGTCGCCGACCTCGCCGGGCGCCGCGTCGAGGACCTGTCGGGCGGGCAGCGGCAGCGCGCCTGGGTGGCGATGGTCCTCGCGCAGGAGACGCCCTACCTGCTGCTGGACGAGCCCACCACGTTCCTCGACATCACCCACCAGTACCAGCTGCTCGCGCTGCTCGCCCGGCTCCGCGACGAGGGGCGGACGATCGTCGCCGTGCTGCACGACATCAACCAGGCGTGCCGCTTCGCCGACCACCTCGTCGCCATGCGCGCCGGCCGGGTCGTCGCCGCCGGAGCGCCCGCCGACATCGTCGACGCGGCGCTGGTCGCGGAGGTGTTCGAGCTGTCCTGTGTGATCGTGCCCGACCCGGTGACCGGTACCCCGATGGTCGTCCCGACCGCCGAGTACGGGGGCGGGCGGGCGCCCGCGCGCTCCCAGGCCAAGATGGGCGCGCCCGGCGGTGATGACCAATAGGGTTCACGGGTGGCCGACAACTGGGTGGAGACGACCGCGGGCGAACTGCGGCTGTGGGCGGACGAGCACGGCGAGGAGCTGGACGAGCAGGGCGCCCGCCTGCTGCTCGACCTCGTCCGCGAGGAGATGGGGCTCGGCGCGGCCGAGGAGCTGACCGCCGAGGGGGTCCGCGAGCTGCTGCTGGAGGTGTTCCCCGAGTCGGTGGTCGCGGGCGCGGACGAGGTCCCCGCCGTCCTGGACACCCTGCGCCGCCTCGTGGCGTTCCTGCGCGACACCCGCGCGGTGCCCGCCCCGCGCGCCGCCGAGCTGGCGGCCGAGATCGAGCGGACCGCCCCCGCCTTCGCCGCGGCCGTGGCCGCCGCCGACACCGCCGAGCGGCAGGTCGCGGCCGAGGTCATCGCCGGGCTGATGCGCGCCGACGGCGTCCCGCTGGACGACCAGGACGCCGTCGAGGCGTGGGTGGCGGAGTTCGAGGCGCTGCCCGAGGACGAGCGCTACGCCCGCACCGAGGAGTACCTGCGGCAGACCGAGGAGCTGGTCGTGCCGCCCGTCCGGCTGCCGGCCGAGGCCGAGCTCGCCGCCGCCGTCCGCGCGTCGGAGCTGACCGCGCGGGTCATCGCGCTCGCGGAGTGGGCGGACGGGCGGGCGCTCACCGAGCACGACCAGCTGACCGAGGCCGACGCCGAAGAGGCCCGCGACGTGCTCGGCATGAAGCTGACGGGCGGGTACGCCCAGCTTGAGGACGAGGGCGCGCTGGAGCGGCTGTGGTGGGCCGCCGTCGAGGCCGAGGTGATCACCGTCGGGGACGGCGCCGCCGCGTCCGGCCCCGCGCTGGAGGGCCTGCGGTCGGCCGACGACGCGGCGCTGCTCGCCGCCTGGCTGCCGCTGTTCGACGCCGTCGTGGTGCCCGAGCACGACCCCGAGGACGGCCTGGACGCGATGGAGCTCGTCCAGAACGAGATGACCGGCGTCCTGATCCACCTGTACGAGCAGGAGGAGCCGACGACCCCCCACGAGCTGCTGGAGGCGCTGCGCGAGCACGTCGGGGAGAGCTACGACTTCTCCGACGAGGACGCCATGTCGAGCCTGGTCGTCGACGCGTTCCTGCTGGAGCTCGGCGCGCTCCAGGAGTGGGGGATCGTCGAGCCCGCCGGCGAGGAGGGACGCGCGCTCACGCCGCTCGGCGTGTGGGGCGTCCGGGAGCTGCTGCTGGCCGACGGGTTCACCGCGCCGCTGGTCGGGGAGCTGGCGGACGCGTCGGCGGCCGGGCTGGTCGAGGGCCTCACCTGGCACCGCCCGGACACCGCCGACGAGGAGATCTCCGGCTGGCTCGCCGCCCGCGACGCCAAGGACGCCGCCGCCGACCTCCTCGACGTCATGCGGACGGGCGGCCCCGGCGCCCGCAACCTCGCCGCCGCCGTCCTGCACCGGATCGGCCCGGAGGCCGCGCCGGTGGTCCGGGCCGCGCGCGAGCATCCGCTGGTCTCGCCGTACGCGGTGCTGTGGCTGAACGCGGCGGGCGACGCCTCGGGGCGCGAGCTGGCCCGCGAGGAGTACCTGTGGGTGTTCGTCGACACCGTCGCCGGGATGCTGGAGACCGCCGAGCCCGCCGACGCCGTCGAGGCCGCGCTGGCCGACGCGCCGCCCGGCCCGGAGCTGCTCGCGATGATCGACGAGCTGTGGCGCACCCACCACGACGACGTGGCCGGCGTCCTGGAGGCCCTCGGCGACCATCATCCCGACAAGGTCATCGCCAAGGCCGCTCGAACCGCCGCCTACAAGGCGCGCTCGTCGGGATAGGGAGCGCGCCCGGGAGCGGCGGCGGGTAGCGCGGTCACGCCCACCGCCTCCGTAGACTGGGGGCGGTAGCGCGTCCCCTGTCCGTCCCGCTCCTGTCCGTCCCGCTCCGGGAAACGGCTCTCCCACCCCAGGAAACGGAGTCCTCGTTGGCCGTCAAGCCCATCCGCCTCTTCGGCGACCCCGTCCTGCGCACGCCCGCGGAGCCGGTGCGGGACTTCGACAAGGAGCTGCGCCTCCTGGTCAAGGACCTCACCGACACGATGATCGACGCTCCCGGCGCCGGGCTGGCCGCGCCGCAGCTCGGCGTGGGCCTGCGCGTGTTCACCTACTACGTCGACGACCGGCTCGGGCACGTGGTGAACCCCACCCTGGACCTCACCGAGGAGCAGGAGACCGGCGACGAGGGCTGCCTGTCGCTGCCCGGCCTGGCGTTCCCCACCCCCCGGTCGGTGGGCGTCGTGGCCAAGGGCTTCAACATGCACGGCGAGCCGATCACGCTGGAGGGCACGCACCTGCTGGCGCGCTGCGTCCAGCACGAGACCGACCACCTGGACGGCATCATCTTCATCGACCGGATGGACCCCGAGCAGCGCAAGGCCGCGATGAAAGCGATCCGGGAGGCCGAGTGGTTCGGCGACCCGGCGCCGGTCGTGAAGGAGTCCCCGCACCGCACGTTCGGGAAGGCGATCTGAGTGAGGCTGGTCTTCGCGGGAACCCCCGAGACGGCGCTCCCGGCCCTGAACGCGCTCCTCGCGTCCCCGCACGAGGTCGTCGCGGTCGTGACCCGTCCCGACGCGCCCGCGGGCCGTGGCCGTCACCTGGTGGCCAGCCCGGTCGGCGAGCGGGCCGCCGAGGCGGGCGTCGAGGTGCTCAAGCCCGCCAAGGCGCGCGACCCGGAGTTCCTCGCCCGGCTGCGCGAGATCGCCCCCGACTGCTGCCCGGTCGTCGCCTACGGTGCGCTGCTGCCGCGCGAGGCGCTGGACATCCCCCGGCACGGCTGGGTGAACCTGCACTTCTCGCTGCTGCCCGCCTGGCGCGGCGCCGCGCCCGTGCAGCGCGCGATCCTGCACGGCGACGACATGACCGGCGCGGCGACGTTCCAGATCGAGGAGGGCCTGGACACCGGCCCGGTCTACGGCGTGCTCACCGAGCCGATCCGGCCCGACGACACCACCGGCGACCTGCTCGGACGGCTCGCCGTGGCGGGCGCGACGCTGCTGCTCGACACGATGAACGGCATCGAGGCGGGCGTGCTGGTGCCGCGTCCCCAGCCCGAGGACGGCGTCTCCACCGCCGCCAAGCTGAACCCCGAGGACGCCCACGTCGACTGGCGCTCCCCGGCCCAGCACATCGACCGGCTGGTCCGCGCGTGCACGCCCACCCCTGGCGCGTGGACGAACTTCCGCGACACCCGCGTGAAGCTCTGGCCCGTCCGCCTCGCGCCCGACGCGCTCGGGCCGGACGCCGCCGCGCTGAGCCCCGGTGAGATCCGTCCGGGCAAGAAGGAGGTGCTGGTCGGCACGGCCACGCATCCGGTCGCGCTGGGCGAGGTGCAGCCGCAGGGCAAGCGCCGCATGGCCGCCGCCGACTGGGTCCGCGGCGTCAACCTCATCGGCAAGGACGCGCTGCACTGATGGCCCCCGCCCGCAACCGCCGAGCCGACCACGGCAGGAACCGCCGCCCGGGAGGGCCGCGCCAGACCGGCCGCCCGCAGGACCTCGTCCGCCGCACCGCCTTCGACGTCATCCGCGCCGTCGAGACCCGGGACGCCTACGCCAACCTGCTGCTGCCCGCGCGGCTCCGCGACCGGAACCTCACCGGCCGGGACGCCGCCCTCGCCACCGAACTGACCTACGGGACGCTGCGCGGACGCGGCACCTACGACGCGGTCCTCGCGCTGTGCAGCGACCGGGAGCTGCGCCGCATCGACGCGCCCCTCCTTGACGTCCTCCGCCTCGGAACGCACCAGATCCTCGCCACCCGCATCCCGCCGCACGCCGCCGTGGGGACGGCCGTGGAACTCGCCCGGTCGGTGTCGGGCCCGGGCCAGGCGAAGTTCGCCAACGCCGTGCTGCGCAAGGTCACCACCCGCGACCTCGACGCCTGGCTCGCGATCGTCGCCCCCGAGGACGCCGACGTCACCACCCGCCTGTCGGTCGCGCACAGCCACCCCAAGTGGATCGTGTCCGCGCTCCGGGACGCGCTGGGCCCCGAGCGCGCCGAGATCGACGCGCTGCTGGCCGCCGACAACGCCCGTCCCCAGGTGACGCTCGTCGCCCGCCCTGGGCGCTCCACCGTCGACGAGCTGCGCGACGCGGGCGCCGAGCCGACCTCCTACTCGCCGTACGCGGCGCTCCTGCCCGAGGGCGACCCGGCGGGCATCGCCGCCGTCCGCGAGGGCCGCGCCGCCGTCCAGGACGAGGCGAGCCAGCTGGTCGCGCTGGCGTTGGCGGCGGCTCCGCTGTCGGGCCCCGACGCCCGCTGGGCCGACCTGTGCGCGGGCCCCGGCGGCAAGGCGGGCCTGCTGTCGGCCGTCGCGGCCGGAGGCGGCGCGCGGCTCCTCGCCGCCGACGTCCAGCCCCACCGCGCCGGGCTGGTCGCCCGCGCCGTGGACGCGCGCACCGGCGTCGTCGTCGCCGACGGCACCGCGCCCGCCTGGCGTCCGGGCGTGTTCGACCGCGTCATGCTCGACGCCCCCTGCACCGGCCTCGGCGCGCTGCGCCGCCGTCCCGAGGCGCGCTGGCGGCGCGGCCCCGAGGCGATCGCCGAGCTGGGCCCGCTCCAGCGCGCGCTGCTGGGCTCGGCGCTGGACGCCGTCCGCCCGGGCGGGGTGGTCGCCTACGTCACCTGCTCGCCGCACCTGGCCGAGACGCGCGTGGTCGTCGACGACGTACTGCGCAAGCGCGCCGACGTCGAACGGCTGGACGCGCCGTCCGTCCTGGCCGGGGTCGCGCCGGAACTCACCGGCCTGGGCGACGGCCCGTACGCGCAGTTCTGGCCGCACCGGCACGGCACCGACGCGATGTTCCTCGCCCTACTGCGCCGCCCCGGCCCCGACGGGACGGACTGACCAGGAGGTTTCCACCGCACCCCATGCTCACCGCCTTCATGCACGTGATGTCGTACCTCGGCAGCGCCGGGTTCACCATCCCCCTGCTCGCGGCGGTGTACTGGTGCGTCGATCCGCGCCTCGCGGCGCGGGGCACGGTGATCCTGGCGTTCGGGTCGGTGATCAACACCGTCCTGAAGCTGGTGTTCCACGCTCCCCGCCCGTACTGGACCGACCCCGGGATCACCGGGAGGGAGTCCAGGACCTCATTCGGGATGCCGTCCGGCCACTCGCAGAACGCCGTGATCCTGTGGGGCTTCTTCGCGACGCGAACCCGGCGGTGGCTCCTGTGGGCCGGTGCCGTCATCGCCGTCGTCCTGATCGGCGTCTCGCGCGTCTACCTGGGCGTGCACTCGACGGGCCAGGTCCTCGCGGGCTGGGCGGTCGGGCTCGTCGTGCTCGTCGCCGCGCTCGGCCTCGAACCCCTGCTCGTCCCCTGGTGGACGCGGCGTCCCCTGGCCGTGCAGCTGGCCCTCGCCCTGGCGGTGTCCCTGGCGGGGGTGGGCGCGGGCTGGGCGGCCGTCCACTCGCTGCACGCCTGGCAGTGGCCGGACGCGTGGGCGCGCGCCATCGTCGCCGCCGGGGGCCGCACCCGTCCGATCACCATGAACGAGGTGGCCGCCGCCAGCGGCGGTCTCTGCGGGCTCCTGGCGGGACTCTCGCTGATGTCCGCCCGGGGCTGGTTCGACGCGGGCGGAGAGCCCTGGCGGCGCCTGGCACGCCTCCCCGTGGGGGTCGCGGGCGCGCTGGCCCTCTCCGCGCTCGGGTACCTGCTCGGGGTCCATCCCGTCCCGGCGTTCGCCGTCCAGATGCTGCTCGGGCTGTGGGCGACCGCGGGCGCGC
The DNA here is from genome assembly GCF_022751215.1 of Actinomadura terrae. Lineage (GTDB taxonomy): Bacteria > Actinomycetota > Actinomycetes > Streptosporangiales > Streptosporangiaceae > Spirillospora > Spirillospora terrae. Next base: position 1,609,583 of record NZ_JAICDG010000001.1, read on the forward strand.
CGGAGGCGTTCGTGCGGCTCGGCCTGGCGCGGCGTCCGGCCCCCGCTGTGGGGCGGCCGGGTGACGGGCTCGCCGAACTGCGCCAATAGACTCATCCCATCATGGCTCCGCAGATCTCACCCAGCATCCTGTCCGCCGACTTCGCCCGTCTCGCCGACGATGTCGCGCTCATCGCCGACGCGGCCGACTGGGTCCACGTCGACGTCATGGACAACCACTTCGTGCCCAACCTGACCCTCGGCCTGCCGGTCGTCGAGGCGCTGCTCAAGCACAGCGCCCTGCCGCTCGACTGCCACCTCATGATCGAGGACCCCGACCGCTGGGCGCCCCAGTACGCCGAGGCGGGCGCGGGCAGCGTCACGATCCACGCCGAGGCCGCCAAGGCCCCGATCCGGACGCTCCGCGCCATCCGCGCGGCGGGCGCGCGCGCCGGGCTGGGCGTCAACCCCGCGACGCCCGTCGAGGGCCTCGAAGACCTGCTGGGCGAGATCGACATGCTGCTGCTCATGACCGTCGAGCCGGGCTTCGGCGGCCAGAAGTTCCTGGACGTCGTGCTCCCGAAGATCCGCCGCGCCCGCGCCCTCATCAAGGACCGCGACCTGCCCGTCTGGCTCCAGGTCGACGGCGGCGTCAGCGCGGAGACGATCGAGCGCTGCGCCGAGGCCGGGGCCGACGTGTTCGTCGCGGGCAGCGCCGTCTACGGCGCCGACGACCCCGCCGAGGCCGTCCGGGCCCTCCGGAACCAGGCGGCGGCCGCGGGGGGCGGGGAGTGATCCTCTCCTGCCGCGCCGTCCTCTTCGACGTGGACGGCACGCTCGTCGACTCCACCCCGTTGATCGAGAGCGCCGCCCGCGAGTGGGCCGCCGAGTACGGCATCGACCCCGACGTGTACCTGGAGGGCTCGCACGGCCGCCGCACCAGCGACCGCGTCGCCGACTTCCTCCCGGCGGAGGAGGTGCGCGCCGCCACCGCGCGCCTGGACGAGCTGGAGGCCGCCCGCAGCGACGGCATCACCGCGCTCCCCGGCGTCCACGACCTCCTCGCGTCCATGAACGGCCTGCCCTGGGCGATGGTCACCTCCATGGACCGGGAGCAGCTCGCCGTCCGCACCCGCGTGGCCGGGGTCCCGCTGCCGGACGTCGTCGTCACCGCCGAGGACGTCGTGCTGGGCAAGCCCGACCCGTCCGGCTACCTGCTGGCCGCCGAGCGCCTCGGCGTGGACCCCTCCGGCTGCCTCGTCTTCGAGGACGCGCCCGCGGGCGTCGCCGCCGGACGCGCCGCCGGGGCCACCGTCGTGGCCGTGACCACCAGCCACCCCGCCGAGGCGCTGGCCTCGGCCCACCACACCGTCCAGGACCTCTCCCGGGTCACCTCCGCCCCCGGCGGCCTCCGCATCGCCTGACCGGGACCGCATGCCGCAGAACAAGCGAACGCTTGTTCGACCACATGCGGCCGTGGCGTTCCTCACATCGGAACGGGAATGGGCGGCGTGGCACACTGGTTGCCAAGCAGTGCACGCGTGCTCCGGGGTCGGTGCAATTCCGAACCGGCGGTGACAGTCCGCGACCCGGCCGAAGCCATCGGCCGGTTGACCCGGTGGAACTCCGGGACCGACGGTGAAAGTCCGGATGGGAGGCAGCGCGCCGTACGCCCCTGCATTGGGGCGCTGTTTCGCCACACGCACGTCCCCCGGAGCCTTACCTAGGAGGCCCGGGAGATGTTCACCGGCATCGTCGAGGAACTCGGCGAGATCGTGGCGATCGAGCACGACGGCGACTCGGCCGTCCTCACCATCCGCGGCCCGCTGGTCACGCGGGACGCCGTGCACGGCGCGTCGATCGCCGTCAACGGCGTCTGTCTCACCGTCGTGGACGTCAAGGGCGACGCCTTCACCGCCGACGCCATGAAGGAGACGCTCGACAGGTCCGGCCTCGGCGCGCTCGCCGCGGGCTCCCCGGTCAACCTGGAGCGGCCCGTCCGGCTGTCGGACCGGCTCGGCGGCCACCTCGTCCAGGGCCACGTGGACGGCGTCGGCGAGATCCTCTCCCGCGAGCCCGGCGAGCGCTGGGACGTCGTCACGATCTCCCTCCCCGCCCACCTGAGCCGCTACGTGGTCGACAAGGGCTCCATCACCGTGGACGGCATCAGCCTCACCGTCGTCGAGGCCGGGACCGACCGCTTCAGCGTCGCGCTCATCCCCACCACGCTCTCCCTCACCACGCTCGGCCACAAGAAGCCCGGCGACCCGGTGAACCTCGAAGCCGACGTCGTCGCCAAGTACGTCGAGCGGCTCATCGGCGACCGGGCGCTCGGCGAGAGAACGGTCGGTGACCCGACATGAACTGGCTCAACGCGGACTTCTCCCTGTTCGGCGAGCACATCCTCTGGACCGACCTCATCGGCAACATCCTGTCCCTCGCCGTCGTGTGGCTCGCCATGCGCAAGACGCTCTGGACGTGGCCCGTCCAGCTCACGGGCGCGCTGCTGCTGCTCGCCGCGTCCCTGCACGCGCACGTCCCCGGCAACGCCCTCAAGCAACTCCTCTTCTGCGTGCTCGCCCTCTTCGGCTGGGCCATGTGGACCCGGGGCCGCCGCCAGGAGCGCGGCCTCGTCGTCCGGCAGGCGACGCTCCGCGAACGCGCCGTGCTCCTCACCGCCCTCGCCGCCGGGACGGTCGTCGTCGCCGAGCTGTTCATCCACCTGGACTGGCTGAAGGTCGCCTGGTCCCCGTGGGCGAACGCCTACATCTTCGTCGGCAGCGCGGTCGCGACGTTCGCGCAGAGCCGCGCCCTCGTCGACTTCTGGGTCATCTGGGTACTCGTCGACCTCGTCGGCGTGCCGCTGGCCCTCAACTCCGGGCTGTACGTCTCCGGCGCCGTCTACGGGATCTTCTTCGTGATGGTGATCGCCGGGTTCAGGAACTGGCTCAGGGAGTCCCGGGACGTCCGGGCCCCCCACAACAAGGCGGTGACCGCGTGAGCGGCCCCTATGACGGGACACATGATGAGCGGTAACGACGACGGGATCTTCGACTCCATCGAGGCGGCGGTCGCCGACATCGCGGCGGGCCGTGCCGTCGTGGTGGTCGACGACGAGGACCGCGAGAACGAGGGCGACATCATCTTCGCCGCCGCGAAGGCGACGCCGGAGCTGCTGACGTTCACGATCCGGCACACCAGCGGCGTGATCTGCGTCCCGATGACGGGCGCGGACCTGGACCGGCTCCAGATCCCCCTGATGACGTCGCAGAACAACGAGCACATGCGCACCGCCTACACCATCAGCGTGGACGCCCGCGACGGCGTGACCACCGGCATCTCCGCCGCCGACCGCGCCAGGACGATCCGCACCCTCTGCGACCCGGCGACCGAGCCCCCCGAGCTGGTCCGCCCCGGGCACATCTTCCCCCTGCGCTACCGCGAGGGCGGCGTCCTGCGCCGCCGCGGCCACACCGAGGCCGCCGTCGACCTCGCGCGGATGGCCGGGCTCGCCCCCGCGGGCGTCCTCGCCGAGGTCGTCAACGACGACGGCACGATGGCGCGGCTGCCGGAACTCCAGGTGTTCGCCAAGGAGCACGGCCTGAAGCTGATCTCCATCGAGGCGCTCGCCGAGTACCGCAGGCGCACCGAGTCCATGGTCACCCGCGTCGTGGAGACCCGCGTCCCCAACCGGTTCGGGACGTGGCGCGCCGTCGGCTTCGCCAGCGCCGTGGACGGCGGCGAGCACGTCGCGCTCGTCCTCGGCGACGTCGAGGACGGCGAGGACGTCCTGGTCCGCGCCCACTCCGAATGCCTCACCGGCGACGTCCTGCACTCCGAGCGCTGCGACTGCGGCCCCCAGCTCGACGCCGCCATGGAGCGGATCTCGCGCGAGGGGCGCGGCGTCGTGCTGTACCTGCGCGGCCACGAGGGACGCGGCATCGGCCTGCTCGCCAAGCTCCGCGCCTACGCCCTCCAGGACAAGGGCTCCGACACCGTCGACGCCAACCTGGAGCTGGGCCTGCCCGCCGACGCGCGCGAGTACTCCAACGCGGCCCACATGCTGCGCGACCTCGGCGTCCGCTCCGTCCGGGTGCTCACCAACAACCCGGCCAAGCTGAGGGGCCTGGAGGGCTTCGGCCTGGACGTGCGGGGCCGCGAGACCATGCCGGTCGTCGTCACCGACCACAACCGGCGCTATCTGACGGTCAAGCGCGACCGTCTCGGACACCGGATCGAGGGACTGACATGAGCGGCGCCGGACGCCCCGAGGACGCCACCGTGGAGGCCGCCGGGCTCACGCTCGGCGTCGCCTGCACCCGCTGGCACGCCCAGATCACCGACCAGCTCCTGGAACGTGCCCTCGCCGCCGCCAAGGCATGCGGCGTGGACGAGCCCGTCGTCGTCCGCGTCGCCGGGGCCCTGGAGCTGCCCGTCGTCGCCCAGCAGCTCGCCCGCGACCTCGACGCCGTCGTCGTCCTCGGCGCCGTCGTCCGGGGGCAGACCGCCCACTTCGACTACGTCTGCGACTCCGTCACCTCCGGTGTGACCCGTGTCGCGCTCGACGAGGCGACTCCGGTGGGCAACGGGGTGCTCACATGTGACACCATTGAGCAGGCACTGGACCGCAGCGGGCTGCCCGACAGCCACGAGGACAAGGGATGGGAGGCGACCGTGGCCGCACTCGACACGGCACTGACCCTGAGGGGTCTGCGGCATCACGGTCACGCCGGGCACGTCCTGGAGCATTGATCGCGGGGCACGGGGGCCCGAGCGCCCCCGACCGACCCGCGCCACCGGGCTCCTGAGACGACCGGGGCTCCTGAGACGACCGGTCTCCGTCCGCATCCATCCGAAAGGCTTTTCCGTGCTGTCACTCGTCCTGCCCAAGGGGTCGCTGGAGAAGGCGACCCTCGCGCTGTTCGACGCCGCCGACCTCACCGTCCGGCGCGCCTCGGACCGCGACTACCGCGCCTCCATCGACGACCCCCGCATCGACCGGGTGCGGGTCCTGCGCCCGCAGGAGATCCCGACCTACCTCGAACAGGGCCTGTTCGACCTCGGCATCACCGGCCGCGACTGGATCACCGAGACCGACTCCGACGTGGTCAGCCTCGGCGAGCTCCAGTACTCCAAGGCGACCTCCAACCCGGTCCGGGTGATCATGGCGGTGCCCGAGGACGCGCCGTGGCGGCAGGTCTCCGACCTGCCGGAGGGCGTGCGGATCTCCACCGAGTTCCCCGCGATGACCCGCCGTTTCCTGGAGCGCCACGGCGTGAAGGCGACGGTGGTCCCGTCCTACGGGGCGACCGAGGCGAAGGTGCCCGACATCGTGGACGCGATCGTCGACCTCACCGAGACCGGGTCGTCGCTGCGCAAGAACGGCCTGCGTATCCTCGACACGCTGCTGACCAGCTACACCGAGCTCGTCGCCAACCGCGCCGCCTACGAGGACGAGGCCAAGCGCGCCGCCATGGAGGACGTGGCGCTGCTGCTCCAGGGCGCGATCCGCGCCCGCGGCAACGTGCTGCTCAAGCTGAACGTGGCGCAGGGCGACCTGCGCGCCGTCCTCGACATCATGCCCTCGATGTCCGCGCCGACCGTCACCTCCCTCGCGGGCGGCGACTCCAGCGCCGTGGAGTCCGTGGTCGCCAAGCGCGGCGTCAACACCCTGATCCCGGCGCTGAAGGCCGCCGGCGCCCACGACATCCTCGAAATCCCGATCTCGAAGATCGTTGACTGACGTCCCGGCCCTGCCGACCGTGTGGCGTCCCCGCGTCACCCGGATCGTCGCCTACGCCACGGCGGGCACCATCGTGCTCGGCATGATCGTGCTCGCCGTGGTCGTGGCACCGCAGTTCAAGCTGTTCGACCGGATCCTGCTGGTCGTCTTCGGCCTGTTCGTCGGCTGGATCCTGCACATGCTGGCCCGCTGCCGCGTCGCGGCCGACGCCGCGGGCCTCACGGTCGTCAACCCCTTCCGCACCCGCCGCCTCGAATGGGCCGAGGTCATCGACGTGACGATGAGCGAGGGCGAACCCTGGCCCACCCTCGACCTCGCCGACGGCACGTCCTTCGGCGCCATGGGCATCAACGGCGCCGAGAAGACCCTCGCCGCCCACCAGTTGGCCGAACTCCGCACCCTCCTCCAAACCCAAGGCGAAGCCCCCAACCCCACCTGACGGCTCCCTTAAACTTGTGGTGGTACTGAGCACTTGGCTGTGCGACAGTGAGGCCATGAGCGCTCAGAGTGTCAAGGTCGTTGCGGAAAGTGGTCACATGGATGCCGACGCGCTGCCAGACTGGGTGTTCCCCCCGCCGGGCGGCTTCACCGCCGACGACTTCCTGCGAATGAACACCCCCCGGCACACGGAGCTGATCGACGGGAGTCTCGTCTTCGTGAGCCCGCAGGAGAAGTGGCACACACGGGTCGTCCAGATGCTCGCCCATGAACTGGACCGGCAAAGCCCCGCGGACCTGCGGGCGGAGCGTGAGATGACCGTCAGGCTGGCCAAGCGGCAGGTTCCGGAGCCGGACGTGCTGCTCGTGACCGCTGAGGCGTTCGAGCGGGACGAGCCGTCCACCTACTACCTTCCCGAGGACGTCGTGCTGGTGGTGGAGGCGGTGTCACCGGAGTCCGTCGACCGTGACCGGGACACCAAGCCGCGCAAGTACGCGGCGGCCGGGATCCGGCACTTCTGGCGTGTGGAGAACGAGGACGGGAAGACGACCGCCTACGTTTACGAACTCGATCCGGCCACGCGCGCTTACGCGCTGACCGGAATCCATCACGGCGTCCTCAAGGTGACGGTGCCGTTCGACATCGAGATCGACCTTACGGCTGTGGGACGGCGCGCCCGGTAAGGGCGGGTCAGAGGGCGGTGAGGAGGGTTATGGTGCCGGCGCCTATGAGGGCGGCGGCCCAGAGGCGGTCGAGGTTGAACCAGGCGCGGCGGAGGACGGCGAGGCCGAGGATCTCGTAGACGGCGACCGCGACGATGCCCGCGACCGTGAACATCGCGAGCGTGTGGACGGCGGTGACGAACACGCCCGTCGACAGGGCGCTGCCGGAGGCGTGCAGGCCGTGGTCGTGGCCCGCGGGGGCCGTGCCCGAGGACGTCAGGACGGGCAGGAGCATCAGGCCCGCGCCGTGCACCGACGACATCAGGAACGACCAGCCGGCGAGCTGCCACAGCGAGATCCGCATGCCGACCCAGCGGAAGTGGCGCTGCGACAGCAGCCGCCACAGGCCGAAGCCGACGAGCAGCACGCCGCCGCCGATCGCGAGCGTCTGCGTCGCGAGGACCGAGCGGGTCAGCGCGACGAGGACGGCGACGGCGCCGACCGAGGCGGCGTGGCCCGCGGCGATCGCCGGGAGCGATTGCAGGACGAGGGCCCTGCTGCGCTCCTGGAGGCCGCGGGCCACCGCGAACAGCCAGCCCATCGCCGGGTTGAGGCCGTGGAAGGCGCCGAGCGCGACGAGGGCGGCGAGCGAGCCGTCGGTCACGGATAGCAGTAGGAGTCGGAGGACGCGTCGCCGCCCTGGAGGCGGGTCTGGTGGGGACGGCGGCCGCGGAACGCCTCGCCGTTCGGGAAGAAGCGCTCGTCGAGCGTGAAGCCGCTCGCGGAGGCGTCGTCGGGGTCGGAGTCGAGCTTGGCCATCCAGGCGCCGACGCCGTCGGGGTAGAACTGGTCGTCCCACGCGCCGTAGAGGGAGTTGGTGACGTAGACGCGGCGGCCGTCGCGGCTGACCTCCACCATCTGCGGGCCGCCCGACAGGGGCAGGTCGGGCGCGGCCGGGTGCACGGCCCGGCCGGTGATGCCGCCGAGGCGCACCGAGCCCGCCTCGACCGGGTTGAACGGGTCGCTGACGTCGTAGCGCTTCAGCTCGCCGGTGCCCCAGCACGAGACGTACAGCCACCGGTCGTCCACGGACAGGTCGATGTCGGTGACCAGCGGCGGGACGGCGCCGAACGGCGCGATGACGGGCGGCAGATCGGCGGCGTCGGCCGGTTCGGCGGGGATCGTGATGACCTTCTTCGCCGCCCAGCCGTCGCCGTCGCGGTGCCAGGCCCACACGGAGGCCGACAGGTCCTCGACGCTGACGACGACGCCGACGAACCCGTACTGCTTGGTGGGGTCGTGCGCGGGACGCAGCTCCAGCGCCATCTGGTGCTCGTCGCCGAGGTCGACGGTCTGGACGTGGCGGCGCTTGCGCAGGTCCCAGAAGTGCAGCGCGTGCCCGTACTTGCGGCCGAGCAGCAGTTCGCCGACGACCCCGTCCTCGATCATGGACGGGGTGCCCCACTCGGAGGTCACGAGGACGTCGTGCGCGATGTGCCACCACGCGTCGTAGGCGAAGTACTGCGGGCCCCGGTCGACCTCCCAGCGGCCGAGGACGTCGAACGAGGTGTGGTCGAGCAGGGCGATACCGCCGGGGCCGTCCTCGCCGTTCGCGCCGCCGAGCGCGGTGAGGTACAGCCCCTCGGGCCCGCAGTGGACGGTGTGCGGGCGCGAGTACCCGGCGCGCTTGGCCAGCTCGTCCGGCTCCAGGACCTTGACGATCTCGGGCGCGGTCGGGTTCTCCTTGGTGTCGATGACGTAGACCCGCGACGATCGCAGGCCCGGCACGATCAGGTAGCGGCGCTCCACGTGCGGGTGCGGCGCGTAGGGGCACAGGGCGCTGCTGCACGCGTTCCAGCCGAAGTGGTGCAGTTCGTCGCCGAGGTAGGGCAGCTCGGTCCAGCCGACGACGTCGCCGTAGGACGGCGAGCCGGGGTCGACGTCCAGCACCGCGATCGCGTCCGGCTTCTCGGCGGCGCGGTCGAACGCGGCGACGTAGGCCAGCTTCTCGGGCGGGGCGGAGACCGCGTCCCGGGGCGAGGCGTAGAACGTCGGGTCGGGCTTCCACAGTGCCATGGGTGTCCTTTCAGGCGAGGGTGACCGGGTGCCGGACGACGGCGCCGAACAGGTAGCCGAACGTGTTGAAAGGGGCGATGGGCGGCTGGGACGCGCCGGTCGCGTCGGTGGCACGTGCCAGCAGCTCGTACCGGCCCGGCGCGGACGGGCGCCACGGGAACTCCCAGCGGACCCAGCCGCTCGGGCTCGCGTGCGCGTCGTGGAGCCGGGCCCGCCGCCAGGTCCGGCCGCCGTCGACGCTGACCTCCGTCCGCCGGACCCGGCCGTTGCCCGACCACGACCGCCCGCGCAGGACGTGGACGCGCCCGGCGCGCAGCGTCGCCTCCCAGGGCAGCTCGAACGCCGCCTTGACGTTCATGCGGGTGAGCGGGGCGCTGCCCTCGGGCGGGTAGCCGGGACCGAAGAGGCGGTAGTAGCGCGTGTTCCAGGGGGAGAACAGCGGCTCGTCCGCGACCTGGATGTCGCCGAGCCACTTCACGGAGGCGATGCCCACCCACGAGGGCACGACCAGCCGGACCGGGAACCCGTGGTCGGGCGGCAGCGGCGCGCCGTTCATCTCGTAGGCCAGCAGGACGTCCTTGAGCGCCTTCGCGACGGGGAGCGGGCGCCGCACGCGGCCGAGGTTCTCGCCCTTGTCCACATAGTCAGCGTCCAACCCGCGGGGCAGGATGTCCACGGCCGCGGGGGTGAGACCCGCGCGCTCCAGGACGTCCGAGAGCCGCGCGCCGCGCCAGCGGGCGACGCCCACCGCGCCGAGCCGCCAGGGCGTGCCGGACACCTGCTGGCCCTGTTGCGCGGTGTAGAAGCCGCGCCCGTTGCCGGTGCACTCGATCGACGCGGTGTAGGTCTGCGAGGGGAGTCCGAGCAGGTCCTCGTACGTCAGCTCGACCGGGCGGTCCTCGGTGGGGGCGCCGCGCAGGCCGGTGCCCCACAGCTTGAGCCGCCACGTCCGCGCGTCGATCCGGGGCGTCGCGACGTGGTTGCGGACGAAGAACCGGTCGACGGGCGTGAGGTAGCCCTGGCCGGACATGGCCTCCCAGCGCATCTCGGCGTTGGTGCCGTGCGGGATGAACAGCTCGGGCGGGAGCGGCTTGACGATGCCCGTCGCGGGGTCCTCCGCCGCGGCCACGGCGCCCGCGGGGGCGGCGCCGATGGCGGCGCCGAGCCCGGCGCCCGCCGAGAGGCGCAGCAGCCCGCGCCGGGAGATCGATCGGACACGCTCGTAGGTCGCCTCGTCGGTCAGGTCTTGGGCCCGGCCGTCGCTGCCGGTCAGGGGCTCCCGGTCACCGAATCGCATGGGCATGATGCTGCTGAGTGACGGAACAAAAGTCAACAATCCCTACTGATTAAGATGGGTAGATCGACTGCATATGCGCCGCTTGTGCCGCTGGGTAGCCTGTTGATCGTGGGGGAGAGCGCGCCGGCGACCGCCGACCAGGTCGGTTCGCCCGCCGAACTGGCGGGCCTGCTGGAGCGGCACGCCTACCTCTGCGACGACGGGCTGGCGACGGCGTGCTTCCTCGCGCTGCGGATGGGCCGCCCGCTGTTCCTGGAGGGCGAGGCCGGGGTCGGCAAGACCGAGCTGGCCAAGACGCTCGCGCTGGTGCTCGGCGCGCCGCTGATCCGGCTCCAGTGCTACGAGGGGCTGGACGCCTCGCAGGCGCTCTACGACTGGGACTTCCCCCGCCAGCTCCTGCACCTGCGCGCCGCCGAGGCCGCCGGGGCGCGCGATGTCGCCCGGCTGGAGGGCGAGCTGTACGACCGGCGGTTCCTGCTGGCCAGGCCGCTGCTGCGGGCGCTGGAGACGACGCCGAGCGTCCTGCTGGTGGACGAGCTCGACCGCGCCGACGACGAGTTCGAGGCGTTCCTGCTGGAGGTGCTGAGCGACTTCACGATCACGGTGCCCGAGCTCGGCACGATCGCGGCCGAGCGCCCGCCGGTCGTGGTCGTCACCTCCAACCGCACCCGCGAGGTGCACGACGCGCTCAAGCGGCGCTGCCTGTACCACTGGCTGGAGCACCCGTCGTTCGACCGCGAGGTCGCGATCATCCGGCGCCGGCTGCCGGAGGCGACCGGGCGCCTCGCCGGCCGGGTCGCCCGCGCCGCGCAGCGGCTGCGCGGCGCCGACCTGCTCAAACCGCCCGGCGTCGCCGAGTCGCTGGACTGGACGCGGGCGCTGCTCGCGCTCGGCGTCCGCGACCTCGACCCGGGGACGGCGGCGGTCACGCTCGGCGCCGTCCTGAAGTACCGCGAGGACCAGCGGCGCGTGCTCGACGGCGGCCTCGACGCCCTGCTCGCGCCCAGCCTGGCGGGGGGCGACGCGGATGCGTGACGTCACCGAGACGATGGTCGGGTTCGCCAGGACGGTGCGCGCGGCGGGCGGCGGCGCGGGGCCCGAGCGCGTCCAGGCGATGATCGCGGCGCTCGACCACCTCGACGTGCTGGACGCCGCGCAGGTGTACTGGGCGGGGCGGCTGACGCTGTGCGCCGACCCCGACGACCTCGCCCGCTACGACCGCTGTTTCGCCGCCTACTTCTCTGGCGCGACGGCCCGTCCGGGGCGCCGGCCACCGCCGGTGGTGGTGCGGCGCGCGGCGCGTCCCGTCCTGGACGCCGCCGGGGAGGGGGAGCGGCCGGGCGAGCCCGAGGCGTCCGCCGCGAGCGCCGCCGAGGTGCTGCGCGACCGGGACGTGGCGCGGCTGACCGCGGCCGAGCGCGCCGAGGTGGCGCGGCTCATCGCCCTGCTGGAGGCGGGCGCCGAGCCGCGCAGGTCGCGCCGGTTCGCCCCGGCGCCCGCGGGACGCCTCGACCCCGGCCGGACGATCCGGGAGACGCTGAGGCGCGGCGGCGAGACCGCGCTGCTGCGGCACCGCGCGCACCGGACCCGCCCCCGCCGCGTCGTGCTGATCGTGGACGTCAGCGGGTCGATGAGCCCCTACGCCGACGCGCTGCTGAGGTTCGCGCACGCCGCCGCCCGCTCGGGCGGCCGGGACGTGGAGGTCTTCAGCGCCGGAACCCGGCTCACCCGGCTCACCCGCGAACTGCGGCACCGCGACCCCGACACGGCGATGGCGGCGGCGTCCGCGGCCATCCCGGACTGGAGCGGCGGCACCCGCCTCGGCGAGGAGCTGAAGGAGTTCCTCGACCGGTTCGGGCAGCGCGGCCTCGCCCGGGGCGCCGTCGTCGTGATCGCCTCCGACGGCTGGGAGCGCGGCGACGCCGCCCTGCTCGGCGACCAGATGGCCCGGCTGCGGCGGCTCGCGCACCGGGTCGTGTGGGCGAACCCGCACAAGGCGCGGCCCGGGTACGAGCCGCTGACGGCGGGGATGGCGGCGGCGCTGCCGCACGTCGACGACTTCACGTCCGGGCACAGCCTGGCGGCGCTGGAGCACCTGGCACGCCTCATCGCGGGCGGGCCGGGGACGGGCAGGAGATAAGGAGGCAGGCCTTGCGTGACGTGCTGGACGACATCGCCGGGTGGTACGCGTCGGGGGAGACGTTCGGGCTGGCGACGGTGGTGCACACCTTCCGCAGCGCGCCGCGTCCGGCGGGGGCGGCGATGGCCGTGTCGGCGGGCGGGGAGGTCGCGGGCAGCGTGTCCGGCGGCTGCGTCGAGGGCGCGGTGTACGAGCTGGCCCAGAGCGTGATCGCGAGCGGCGAGCCCGTCGTGCGGCGCTACGGGGTCAGCGACGACGACGCGTTCGCGGTCGGGCTGACCTGCGGCGGCATCCTGGACGTGCTGGTCGAGCCGGTCGGCCCCGCGACGTTCCCGGAGTTCGCGGAGGTCGCCGAGGCGATCCGGGCGCGCGAGCCGGTCGCGGTCGCGACCGTCGTCGGCGGGCCCGGACGGCTCGGCGCGCGGCGCGTCCTGTGGCGGGACCGCGCGTCCGGGTCGCTCGCGCCCGGCGAGCCCTACGCCGCCCGGCTGGACGCGGCGGTCGACGACGACGCGCGCGGCATGCTCGCCCAGGGCCTCACCGGCCCGCGGCACTACGGGCGCGAGGGCGAGCGGCGGCTGGACGACCTGACCGTGTTCGTGCACTCCTTCGCCCCGCCGCCGCGCCTGCTGGTGTTCGGCGCGATCGACTTCGCGGCGGCGGTCGCGCGGATCGGCAAGTTCCTCGGCTACCACGTGACGGTGTGCGACGCGCGGCCGGTGTTCGCGACGCCGAAGCGGTTCCCCGAGGCCGACGAGGTCGTGGTGAAGTGGCCGCACAAGTTCCTGGAGGAGACCCGCGACCTGGTCGACGAGCGGACCGCGATCTGCGTCCTCACCCACGACCCGAAGTTCGACGTGCCGCTGCTGGAGGTGGCGCTGCGCACCGGCGCCGGATACGTCGGCGCGATGGGGTCGCGCCGCACCCACGACGACCGGCTGGAGCGGCTGCGCGAGGCGGGCCTGACCCCCCGGGAGCTGGCGCGGCTGCGCTCGCCGATCGGCCTGGACCTCGGCGCCCGGACGCCCGAGGAGACGGCGGTGTCGATCGCGGCCGAACTCGTCCAGCTCCGCTGGGGCGGCTCGGGGCGGCCGCTCACCGACACCGGCGGCAGGATCCACGCCGCGGCGGGGTGAGCGGGCTACCCTCGCGGGATGACTCCGCACAGTGCCTTGAACGGTGAACCCCCCGCCGGGCTGCTGCTCGCGGCGGGGGAGGGCCGCCGGTTCGGCCGTCCGAAGGCACTGCTGGAACTGCGCGGCGAGCGCCTTGTCGACCGGGGCGTGCGGACGCTGCGGGACGCCGGCTGCTCCCCGGTCCTCGTCGTGACCGGCGCGGCGCAGGTCGAGGTGATCGGCGCGGTGGTCGTCCCGAACCCGGGCTGGCGGGAGGGCATGGGCTCGTCACTGCGCGCCGGGCTCGCCGCGCTGCCCGCGGGCTGCCCCGCCGCCGTCGTCGCGCTCGTCGACCAGCCGCTGGTCACCGCGGCGGCGATCGCGCGGCTGGTGGGGGCGTACGAGGCGGGCGCGGGGATCGCCGTGGCGACCTACGGCGGCGCGTGGCGCAACCCCGTCCTGCTGCGGGCCGAGCACTTCGCGGGGGCGGCGGACGCGGCGACCGGCGACCGGGGCGCGCGCGGCTACCTGCGCGCCCACCCGGACCTCGTCACGCCGGTGGCGTGCGACGACGTCGCCGCCCCCGACGACATCGACACCCCCGAGGACCTCGCCGCCCTCCTCGACGCGGGCCTCGGCTGAAAGCGGGCCGCCGGGCGCCCGGGTCAGCGTGAGCGGGCCTCGGTGACCGCGCGCTCGTAGGCGAGCAGCGTGTCGATGAACATCCGGCGCTCGGCGGCCGTCAGCGGCTCCAGCGCGGTACGCCACGCGCCCGCGCCCTGGCCGAGCCAGCCGTTGACGGCGGGCAGGTGCTCGGGGGCGACGCTCACGATCGTCCGGCGCCGGTCGGCGGGGTCCTCCGCGCGGTGCAGGATGCCCTGCCGGCTCAGGTCGCCGACCATCAGGCTCACCGTGGCGGGCGCGACCTCCAGCCGCCCGGCCAGCTCGTTGACGCTCATCGGCCCGTCGAACAGCAGGTAGGCGAGCAGGGACAGGTGCCGGGGCGCCAGGTCGAAGCCGGCCAGCTCGTCCGGGACCCGGATCCGCTTGGCGGCCGACACCAGCCGGGGCATCAGCAGCAGCATCGTGCGGATGCCGTCGTCGACGCCGGGTCCCGCGTGCTCATCGGTTGACATGCGCTGGCCGTCCAAAATAGCTTTGTCTTATAAAAGACTTTGCTTCCAAAGCAAAGTCTGCCGGGCGTACCCAGGATAGGAGACCGATGACCGAGAGCCCCTCGAACGCGACCACGGGACCACGGCCGGGCGGCGCCGTGTCGCTCGGCGACGCGCTGGTGAGAATCCACGACGACCTGCGGGTTCGGCTCGCCGCGCTGCGGGAGGAGGTGCTCGCGTTCTTGGACGGCCGGCAACCGGCTCCGGATCTGGCCGCGCAGCTGCGCGAGCACTGCACGGAGGTCTGCGGCGCCCTCGGCGAGCACCACGACAACGAGGAGACGCGCGGGTTCCCGCTGCTGGAGAGGGAGGCGCCGCACCTCGCGCCCGTCCTCGACCGGTTGCGCCGCGAGCACGTCGAGGTGGAGCGGGCCCGGCGGAACCTCCAGGCCCTGCTGGACGACCTCGGCGCGGCCGACCCCGAACGCGTGCGCGCCGAGCTCGACCGGGTCACGGCCCGGCTCGACGCGCACTTCGCCTACGAGGAGGAGCAGCTCCGCGGCGCCCTCAACGGCATCTCGGTCTGAGGTGCGTCAGGGTGCCTGCTGGGGCGACAGGTGCATGCTCGCGATGCGCCACGTCCCGTCCCGCCGCAGGTAGACCTGCGTGACGCGGAACCTGCCCTCCGTCGGACGCCCCTGGTGGGTCGCCTCCTGCACCTGCGTGCCGATCGCGATCGCGGTGTCACCGAAGACGCGCACGCCGACGGCCCGCAGCGTGAACGCGGTGACCTTCAGCCCGCCCTCGTAGCGGCCGATCCACTGCTCCTTGGTGAGGACGTAGCCGACCGGCCCGACGGCGCGGAAGTCCTCGTCGAGCAGCTCGGCCAGGGCCCCGGTGTCCATGGCGCGCTCGGCGTCCGCCCACCGCTCGCCCAGCTTCCGCACTTCTTCTTCAGCCGACATGGCCATCTCCTCTGAGTGAGTACTCACTCAAAGCTAGCTGAGCGAACGCTCAGCGGCAACCGCCGAAGAAGGAGAGGAGGTCAGGCGAGCTCGGACGCGGGCAGCGCGCTCTCGTCCAGGGCGCCGCAGTCGACGGCGCGGCGCAGCCGGGCGGTGAGCGCGGTGATGGTCGCGGGCTCGTCCAGCACCCCGCCGCCGTGCCCCGCCGCCTGGTCGTGCCAGGCCCGGACGCGGCCGATGACGTCGTCGACGCCGGTCAGGTGGAAGCCGTAGACGGCGGCGTACCGGCTCGGCAGGTGCGCGGGGTGCAGGTCCCAGCCCTGGTAGAAGCCGTGCCGCAGCGAGTGCCTGACGTGCGCGGCGTGCACCGACCAGGCGATGTTGACCTCGTCCGGCCCGTCGTTGCGCGGGATGACGTTGGTCGAGCCGTCCGACAGCCGGACGCCGCTGCCCGCGAACGCGACCTGCATGAGGTCGCGGGCGAAGTCGCAGGCCGGGTGGTCGAGGCGCTGCTCCTCGGGGGGCAGCCCGAGCGCGGCGGTGTAGTCGAACACGCCGAAGTGCGCGGCGGTGAGCCGGCCCGCCGCGGCGTCGGGGTAGCGGAGCAGGGCGACGCGTCCGTCCTCGTCCAGCAGCGCGTCGGGGGTCTCGACCTGGATCTCGAACCGCAGGATGCCCGCCGGGAGGCCGAGCGCGGTCTCCAGCCGCTCCAGGTACTCGGCGAACAGCTCGACCTGCCCGGCCGTCTGGACCTTGGGGAAGGTGATCGTGAACCCGCCGGGCAGGCGCCCGAGCCGGTCGCGCAGCGTCGTGAGGAACCCGTCGAGCGTCCGCATCGCGCGGTCGTGGCCTCCGTCGGCGAAGGACTTCACCCGCACGCCCCAGTAGTGGGGCAGGCTCTTGGCCTGGTACGCGGCGGCGACGGCCTCGGCGACCTGCTCGACGTGCGCGTCCTCCTCGGCGTCGCCGCGCACGCCGTAGCCGTCCTCGAAGTCGATCCGCACGTCCTCGACCGGCTCGCCGGACAGCTTCGCCGCGACCCGCTCCCGGACGAGCCCGGCGATCTCCGGGTCGAGCCCGAAGGCGGCGCCGAACGAGCCCGCGCCGGGCGTGTGGGTGTTCAGCAGCCGCAGCCCCTCGGCGCCGAAGTCGGCGGGCGTCGAGCGGGAGAACCGGTCGGCCGGGACGTAGACCGTGTGCACCGGCTGGCGGCCCTCGGCGGGCCCGGGGCGGCGCTCGGCGTGGCGGGCGCGCAGAGCGGCGACGCGCGCGGACAGGTCGTCGGTCGAGGAGACGCTGAGGTTCACCCCGCCATGATCCCCCATGTCGCAGCGGTGCGGAAGCGATCCGGCGGGGTTCGCGTCCGATCGCCGGGAGATCGCCGGACGATCGCCGGACGGGGGGTCGCCACCCGAAGATCAAGAGCGGTCACGAGGGCATATGATCCCGAAAACAGGTCCCACTTTCCTTTCGGGGTTGTACATGACGGACAGTAAGATCGACCTAAAGACGGACATACCTCACTCCGCACGTGTTTATGACTACATTCTCGGCGGAAAGGACAATTACCCCGCCGACCGGGCCGCCGCGGGCGCCATCGTCGCCGACTGGCCCAACCTCCCGAAGTCCATGCGCGCGAACCGGAACTTCATGGCGCGGCTCGCGCACCACCTGGCCGCCGAGCACGGCATTCGCCAGTTCCTTGACATCGGCACCGGGCTCCCCACCTCGCCGAACCTGCACGAGGTCGCGCAGTCGGTCGCGCCGGACGCGCGCATCCTCTACGTCGACAACGACCCGATCGTCCTCGTGCACGCGCGCGCCCTGCTGACGAGCACCCCCGAGGGCCGGACCAGCTACCTCGACGCCGACTTCCTCGACGCCGACGCGATCCTCGGCTCGGCGCAGCTGCGCGACACCTTCGACCTGAGCCGTCCGGTCGCGGTGAGTTTGATCGCCATCGTCCACTTCATGCCCGACGACGCGGAGGTGCAGGGGATCATCGACCGGCTCCTGGAGCCGCTGGCGCCGGGCAGCCTGCTCGCCGTCTCCGCGTGCACGGCCGACAGCGCGCCCGAGGAGGTCGAGGCCGGGGTCGCCGCCTACAACGCGAACGGCATCCCGATCGTCGCGCGCGACAAGGAGCGGTTCGGAGGCTTCTTCCGCGGCCTGGAACTGCTCGACCCGGGCGTCGTCCTCGTCAACCACTGGCACCCGGACGAGGAGGCGGCGGCCGTCGACGACGCCCACGTCCACATGTACGGCGCCCTCGCCCGCAAGCCCGCCTGAAAAGGCGGGCGGCCCCCACACGCCACATCGCGTGGGGGCCGCCCCGAGCGGGACCTGTTGTGTTGTGAGGAGACCGCGTCAGGAAGAGACCGCGCAGCTTCCGCGGTCGGCGCGGCGCGGGCCGTCGGCGGTCGGGCGGATGTCGAAGTCGAAGATCTCGGTGGGCAGGTAGAGCGAGCAGCACGCGTTCGGGATGTCGACGACGCCGCTGACGCGGCCCTCGATCGGCGCGGCGCCGAGCAGCAGGTACGCCTGCTCGCCGCTGTAGCCGAACGTCTTCAGGTACTCGATGGCGTTGAGGCAGGCGTTGCGGTAGGCGACGGTGGCGTCGTTGTACAGGTTCGTGTCGCTCTCGTGGTCGACCGAGATGCCGATGAACGACAGGAACTCGCTGTAGCGCGGCTCCACGTTGCCGGGCATGAAGATCGGGTTCGTGGTGACCCCGTACTTCTCCATGCCGCCCTTGATGATGTCGACGTGGAAGTCGATGAAGCCGCCCATCTCGATCGCGCCGCAGAAGGTGATCTCACCGTCGCCCTGGCTGAAGTGCAGGTCGCCGCCCGACAGCAGGCCGCCCGGCACGAACACCGGGTAGAACACCCGGGCGCCGCGGCTGAAGTTCTTGATGTCGTGGTTGCCGCCGTTCTCCCGGGGCGGGACGGTCCGCGCGCCCTCGCGCGCCACGGCCTCCAGGTCGGAGCCGGTGAGCGTCCCGGCGAGCGTGCCCTGCTCCAGCGGCGGCAGCGCGTACGGCGGCACCCGGGTCGGGTCGGTGTCGATGAGCGCCTGCTCCCGCCGGTTCCAGCGGGCGAGCAGCTCGGGCGAGGGCGCGGTGCCGAACAGGCCGGGGTGGGTGATCCCGGTGAAGCGCACGCCCGGGATGTGCCGGGACGTGGCCTGCTGGCCGTGGAAGTCCCAGATCGCCTTGTAGGCGTCCGGGTACTGGTCGGTGAGGAAGCCGCCGCCGTTCTGCTTGGCGAAGATCCCCGTGTAGCCCCAGCCCTGGCCGGGGACCGAGCCGGTCTCCTGCGGGATCGGCCCGATGTCGAGGATGTCGACCACGAGCAGGTCGCCGGGCTCGGCGCCCTCGACGGCGATCGGGCCGCTCAGCATGTGGCAGGGCGACAGGTCGACGTCGCGGACGTCGTTGGCGGAGTCGTTGTTGCCGATCTGCCCGTCGGTCCACTCCCGGCACTCCACCCGGAACTCCGATCCCGGGCGGACGGTCGCCGCCGCCGGGATCGCGTGGTGCCACCGGTTGTGGCCGGGGTGCGCCTGGTCGCGCATGGACCGGGCCTGGTCGACGCTGAACACTACTTCGGGCATCTGTGCCTCCGTCTTTCTCGGTGCTGTGCCGTGCTGTCTCGGTGCCGGCTCTGTGGTGGGCGTGCTCGGTCAGGTGGCGGAGGGCGTCGGGGGTGTCGGGGGAGTGGAGGAGGACGCGCGGCGCGGGCCGGCGAGGACCCACAGGCCCACGACGGCGACCACGGCGCAGATCGCGAACGGCACGGCGAGCTTCGGCCCGGTCGTGTAGTGGTCGGTCAGCAGCAGGAACGCCGGCAGCACCGCCGTCCCCCAGGCGGCGACGAACGTCACCCAGCCGGTGTAGCGGGTGTACTCCTCGCGCTTGAGGCCGAGGACGACGAAGAACAGGAACCACAGGAACGACCAGCAGAGCCAGATGACCCCGAACGGGTGGTCCTTGACGTCGAAGAAGTTGATCGCGGAGAAGACCAGCGCGGTCACCGACACGAACAGCGAGAACCAGCCGACGCCGGTGGTGTCGAGCCCGGCGAGCAGGCCGATGCCGACATAGAGGTAGGTGAAGCCGAACAGGTAGATCCCCGACGCCGCCGTGATCGCGGCGAGGTCGTCCCCCGCCTTGACCAGCAGCAGCGTCGGCAGCACGACCTGGAGGGCCCCGACGAAGAGGTTGAGGACGGCGGCCGCCCTCGCCTCGACGTGTCCGAGCAGCATCATCGCGTTGACGAACAGCACCGCGCCGACGTACAGCAGTCCCACGTTTCCCATGACCGGCTCCCCGCTAGGGCCGGGGCAGCTTGGCGTGGCGGGGGTCGCTCGGCGGCGCGGGACGGCGCGGCTCCGCGGGCCGGGACACGACGCGGGGCTCGTGCGCGGAGGCCTCCTGCGCGGCCCTCGCGCGGTTCAGCGGGCTTCCGGCGCGTCCGAGGGCGGGCGCGGTGAACACCCGCCGCGCGGCGCCGCCGCACTCGGCGCAGGGGCGCTCGGGCGCGGCCTGCCCCATCGGCAGCGCGAGGTCGTAGGGGCCGCAGCCGGAGCAGCGGTATCGGTACGTGACCATGGCGGGCCTCCCAGCCGATTTACTTCCCACAGAAACTATTTCGTACGGAAGTATCTGTCAATGACGGTTTCGGCGGACGGAAGCGCCGTGGAACCGGCACCGGACCGATGCCCCCGATCGGGAGGTCGAACCAGGTCAACGGTGGTCAGCCGGCGTGTTCCCCGGGTGGGTGGAGGCGGCCGGGCGGATTCAGAGGCAGTGGATGACGTCGAAGTCGAGGCCGTCGGCGGCGGCGAGGAAGACCCGCTGGCGCAGGTGCCGGTCGCGCATCTCGACCGAGCCGCGCGGGCCGTCGTAGCCGAGCCCGTCCGACACCGCGCGCATTTGGCGCGCGTCCACGCTCTGCGCCCGCCGCGCCAGTTCGCTGAACAGCCGGACGCCCTCGTAGCAGGACTCGCCCAGGCTGTTGAGGACGGGTGCGTCCGCGCCGAACCGGCCGTGGTAGCGGGCGCCGAAGTCCAGGCCCCCGGCGGTCGGCAGCGACTCGAAGTAGCCCGCCGCCGCGAACAGCCCGCGGGTGCTGTCGGCGCCGGTGGCCAGCAGCATGTTCTCGTCCATCAGGGGGCTGAAGCGGACCAGGTCGCGGTCGAGGCCCGAGCGCGCGAACGCCCGGTTGAACGCGACCGCGTCGTCGCCGACCAGCAGCATCAGCACCCCGTCCGACCCGCTGCGGGCCAGCCGCGCCAGCACGCCGCCGTAGTCCTGCGTGCCGAGCCCGACGAAGAACTCCGCGCTGACCTCGCCGCCGAGGCCGTCCAGGTAGCCGCGGATCGCCCCGGCCGTGAGCCGGGGCCACACGTAGTCGTCGCCGACGATCGCCCAGCGGCGCACGCCCAGCTCGTCGGCGAACCAGCGCAGCGCGGGCCGGAGCTGGCGGCCCGGCGTCTCACCGGTCAGGAACACCCACGGGGCGCGCTCCCCGCCTTCGTACAGCGGCGTGTAGACATAGGGGACGCGGCCGGCGACGCGCGGCGCGACCAGCTCGCGCACGGCCGAGATGTGCCACCCGGTGACGGCCTGGACGGCACCGGTGGAGACGAGCGCGTCGACCTCCGCCGCCACCCGCTCGGGGGCGGCGCCGCCGTCGACCACCGTGAACCGCACCTCGCGGCCCAGCACGCCGCGGTGCCCGTTGATCTCCTCGGCCGCGAGCCGCGCGCACAGCTCGCAGGACGGGCCGAAGATCCCCGCGGGCCCCTGGAGCGGTATCACCAGCGCGATCGTGAGCGTTTCCGTGTCGCCGGGCGTCGAGACCATCGGCAGGTCCGCATGGTTGAGAGGTGAATAATTCGTCTGTGAACGGTACCCTGTGCCCTCGATGGAGGCAATAAGAACAGGACGCAGCGAAAGGGACTTTTCCCAGCTCCTCGCGCTCGTCGACCGCCGGGTCGCGGCGCGGCTGACCGCCGTGCTCGCGGAGGCCGGGCGCGGGCTGGACGAGTGGCGCGTCCTCGGGCTGCTCGCCGACGGCCGGGGCCACGCGATGACGGAGGTGGCCGAGCACGCGATGCTGCCGCCGCCGACCCTCACCAAGCTCGTCGACCGGATGGTGTCGGCCAACCTCGTCCACCGCCGGGTCGACGACGGCGACCGCCGCCGCGTGCTGGTGTTCCTCACCCCGCGCGGCCGCGAGACGCACGCGACGCTCGCCGCGGCGATCGACGCGGAGTGGGAGCGGCTGTCCGACGCCGTCGGCCCGGAGGAGATGGCGCTGCTCGGCGCCCTGCTCTCGCGCGTCGCCGCCCGCCTGGCCTAGGGCGTGTTTCACAAAGCGGCCTCAGCCGTCACGCGGGCGCGTAGCTGACCGGTGGGGCGACGCCGAAGGCGAGCCCCACCGGGAAGATCGCGAAGCGATCCGCGCCCGCAAAGGCACGGTCCAGGCACGAGCCGCCAGGCGAGTGCCTTGGGCCGGGACTTTAAAACACGGCCTGGATTCCCCAGCTGCCGGTGAAGGCGTCGCCCGGCGCCAGTTCGATGACCCCCTCGCCGGACGCGAACGCGTTCGGCGGGCACGTCATCGGCTCGACGGCGAGGCCCGCGCGGGGCTCGCGCGCCTCCTCGCCGGTGTAGATCTGCGTCCACGGGTGCGCCTCGTCCGACCAGAGCGCCACCGCGCGGCCGGCGCCCGCCAGCGTCACGACCGAGCGCCCGTCGCCGTCGCGGGCGAGGTCGGTGAAGCAGTTGTCGATCTGCCGGTCGCCGAGCAGCGGGCCCGTGCGCAGGTCGCGGTCGGTGCCGGTGACGTCCAGCGGCGGTCCGGACGGGAGCTTGCGGGGCCCGACGGGCTGGTACCGGTCGGCGAGCAGCGTGACCGTGCACGCGTCGACGGGCTCGCCGACGGTCAGGTACGGGTGGGCGCCGTGCCCGTAGGGGGCGGTGACGTCCCCCCGGTTGGACGCGGTCAGCCGGACGGTGAGCCCCGCCTCCTCCGACAGCGCGTACTCGACGTCCAGGTCGAGGCGGAACGGGTACCCGGCGGACCCGAGCAGCCGGTGCGCGAGCCGCACCCGGTCGGGCTCCCGCAGCACCGCGCGCCACGGCACCCAGCGCACCAGCCCGTGGATGGCGCAGTCGGTGTCCGGGTCGGAGATGTCGAGCCGGTGGGTCGCGCCGCCGTGGTCGTAGCGGCCGTGGTCGAGCCGGTTCGGCCAGGGGGCCAGCAGCTGCCCGGACGCGGCGGGCGCGTTCTCCCCGGCGCCGTGGGCCAGCACGAGGGGCGCGCCCCCGTGCGTCAGCTCGCGCAGCGTGGCGCCCGCCTCGGTGACGACGGCCTGGTAGGGCCCGGCGATGAGCGCGTGCTGCTCACCGGTGATCGGCCCTGTGGTAATCGGCTCGGTCATGGGCGGGACGCTACCTCGTGACCGACCCCCCTCACGCCATTTCCGCCAAGGCGCGCAGCGCGTCCTCGAAGACGTTCGCGGGCGGCTCGACCAGGCCCGCGCCGACCTGGCCGGTACCGGGCTCGCGTCCGGCGATGCCAGTGTCGATGACCGGGAGGATCCCGGTGCGGACGACGCGCGTCACGTCCACGCCCACGGGGGTGCCGCGGAACGACAGCAGCGGGATCTGGAGCGCCGGGTGCTCGGCGAGCGTGATCTCGTACATCCGGCGGGTCGCGGCGACCGCGTCGGGCACCTCGCCGCCGACGAACCGGACGATCGCGGGCGCGGCGGCGAGCGCGAACCCGCCCATCCCGGCGGTCTCGGTGATGGCGGAGTCGCCGATGTCGGGGTTGGCGTCGTCCGGGCCGTAGCCGCCCAGGTAGAGGCCGTCGGGCACGCCCGCCGGGCCGGTGAACCAGCGGTCGCCGGTCCCCGAGACCTGGATGCCGAAGTCGGTGCCGTTGCGGGCCATCGCGACGACCATGCTGGAGCCGGGGACGCCGCGCGCCGCGTCCGCCGCCGCCTTCGCCGCCGCCATCCCCGCGTTCAGGAAGAAGTGGTCGTTGCCCGCCGCGAACCGCAGCGCCTCCGCCGCCCGGCCGCGGTCCACCTCCGGCGCGGCGGCGAGGTCGGGTGCCAGCTCGCGCAGCAGCAGCGACGTCGCCGCGCGGTTGCGGTTGTGCAGCTCGTCGCCCATCTGGAGCGCCTGCGCGATGACCGACAGCAGGTCCAGCGGGCCGTGCCGGCGCACCGCCGCGCGCAGCGCCGGGCCGAGCACCTCGCCCATCCAGACGAGCCGCTCGATCACCTCCGGCCCGTACGCGCCGTACCGCAGCACCTTCCCGAGGCCCTCGTTCAGCGAGCAGTAGGAGGTGCCGCCGTGCTCGGCGTCCTCCACGACCAGCATCCACATGGACGGGCTGACCACGCCCGCCATCGGCCCGACCGCGCCGTGGTGGTGGCACGGCTCGAACGTCGCGGCGCCGCGCGCCAGCTCCCGCTCGGCGCCGAGCGGCGTCTCGGCGAGGCCCTCCAGCAGCATCGCGCCGATCAGCGCGCCGCGCATCGGGCCGGACGCGCGCTCCCACTCCAGCGGCGGCCCCGCGTGCAGGAACGCGCCGGGCTCCAGGCCGAGCGCCTCCCGCGCGGGACGGACGTCCACCAGGTGCGGGCGCGCGGTCACCATCCGGCCGACCGCGCGGGCGTTGGCCTCCGCGTGGCCGGGGGAGCCGAGGACGGCGGCGAGCGCCGCGTCCGTCCCGGGCGGGGGCGGGCGCCAGTCGACGGTCTCGACCCGGACGGCCTGGTCCGCCAGCGCGTCGGCGAGCACGTCCACGCCGGCGGCGACGACCACCGGTTCGCGCGTGAGCAGCCCGCCCAGCGGCCGCCGCTCCGCGCCGCCCGTCCCGCTCATCGCCCCGCTCACCCCGGTGCCCCTTCCGCGCGCTCCAGCGCCTCCACGAGCTTGACGGCGCGTCGCGCCGCCTGCGCGTTGGAGGCGTACACGTCGGCGCCCGCCTCGCGCAGCGCCGCCGCCTGCCGGTCGCGGTCCTGCGGGTCGGCGGGCGTCCCGCACAGCGACACCACGGCCGCCAGATCGGAACGGTCCCTCAGCGCGGCGGCCAGCACCGGCGCCAGCGCCGCGGCGGGGTCGGGCTCGGCGCCGAAGCCGAGCACCACGTCCAGCAGCAGGACGCCCGCCTCCGGGTCGGCCGCCGCGTGCGCGAGCGCCTCCAGCCGCAGCGACGGGTCGATCATCGGGTGGGCGCGCCCCCGCGTGAAGGCGTCGCCGCCGAAGTCGACGAGGGAGTGGCCGCGCGCCTCCAGGTCCCAGCCGAGCGCGCCGCGCGCGATCACGGCGGCCTCCTCGCGCAGCGTCCCGCCCGCGAACAGGCCGCGCAGCTCGCGTCCCGCCACGGCGGCGGGCCGCCGCCGCGCGGGCCAGCGCGGCCAGCGCGGCACCGGCCGGCCGAGCGCGCGCAGCGCGGTCTCGGCCGCGCGGGTCAGGTCGTCCTCGCCGGGCATCGGCAGCGCGAACACCACGGGCGTGTCGAGCCGCCGCGCCGCCTCCCGGATCAGGTCCGCGACGCGCGGCGCGGGGGGCTTGGAGACCAGCATGATCAACTCGGTGCCGGGGTCGGCGTCCAGGGCCGCCAGCGCCGCCAGCGCCGACCGCCCGCTCACCTGCGAGGACAGGTCGCGCCCGCCGACGCCGAGGACATGGCTGACGCCGGTGCCCGCCGCGTCCAGCAGGCACATGAGCTGCTGCGCGCCCGTCCCGGACGCGGCGACGATCCCCACCGGGCCCGGCCGGACCGCGTTGGCGAACCCGAGGCCCGCGCCGCCGACGACCGCGGTGCCGCAGTCGGGGCCCATCACGATCAGCCCGCGCCGCGCCGCCGCCTCCTTCAGCGCGATCTCCTGCGCGACCGGCACCCCGGCACTGAAGATCATCACGTTGAGGCCCGCGTCGAGCGCGTCCATCGCCTCGGGGAACACCCCGGGGCCGGGCACCGACAGCAGCGCCACGGTCGCCTCCGCGCGGGCCGCCGCCGACGCGGTCGTGCGCGCCGCCGGGGCCTCGCCGAGCAGGCCGCCCCGGTCGGGGACGCGGGACGCCTCGACGAGCAGCCCGTCCAGCGCCGCCCGCGCGGCCTCCAGCGCGGCGGCGTCGCGCGCGTGGACCGCGACCACCAGGTCGCCGGGGCCCGCGTCCGCCGGGACGTCGAAGCCCATCCGTTTCATCGTCTCAACGTTGAGCGGCGTGCCCATCGCGGCCATCGCGCCGGTCACGCCGTCCCGCTCGGAGACGGCGCGGCTCACCCGCATCAGCGTCACCGAATCGTGGTAGCCGCCCGGCCGCACCTCGACCCACCGGCTCACCCGCGCCCCTCCCGAGAGACCATGCCGAGCCGCATGCGAACCCTCATGCGGTGGCCCTGCGCGTCTGGCGCGCCACCGCGGGCGCGCACAGCGCGAGCGCGGCGCGGCAGCCCGCGAGGACGCCCCAGGCCAGGTCGGCGCCGGAGGTGTGGCCCACCGCCAGCAGCCGCCGCACGGCCGGGGCCGCCGCCTCGTGCCCGGCGACGCCGCGCAGCACCGCCGCGACCTCGCCGCCCGCGCCGCCCTCCGCCGCGAAGTGCAGCAGGGTCGCGGCGAGCGCGGTGGTCCGGGTGCCCGCGTCGGCGGTGACGGCGGCGCCGAGCCAGTCGGCCAGCCGCACCGCGGGCCCGCCGCCGGTCACCGCCGCGCCGACGAGCCGCAGCGTCACCAGCAGCCCGGACAGGATGTCGTCGCCGCTCGGCGTGAGCCCCGGGCCGAGCCCGACGATGCGCTCGGCGGCCTCCACCGCGCCCGCGAGGTCGCCCGCCGCGCAGCACTCGGCGAGCCGCGCCGGGTCGGGGTGCCCGGCGAGGCCGCCCCCGGTCATCCCGGCGGCGGCGAGCGCGGTCTCCAGCGCGCGGACGCCGCGGGCCAGCTCGGCGGGACGCATCCCGCCGAGTTGGGGCGAGGGGTCCCACCAGCGGCGGACCCGCACGCTCAGCAGCCCGGCCTCGACGCGCCCGTCGCCGACCCACGCCTCGCCGCCCTCGCGGACCGAGCGGAACGGCTGGTCGCGGCGGGCCGCGCCGACCACCATCGCGTTCGGCAGCCGGTTGGCGTCGGAGCCGACGACGGCCACCACGCGCGGCTCCCGCTCGCCGCGTGTCTCCAGATACACCGCGGACGGGAACACCGCGAGGACGCGCGCCGCGCGGCGCGGCGCGTCCAGCAGCGGGCGCAGCGCCAGGCTGGCGGCGCCCGCGGTCTGGGGGCGGGAGCCCGACCGGAGCGGGATGGGCTCGCGTACCAGGGCAGTCACGGATCCTCCCGAGGCCGGGGTCGGACGCCTTCCGCCGATGCCTCCACCGAGCGGGCGGCCCGGCCTCTGCGCAGACGCTAGACCGGCCCCCGCGACGGACGTATGGGGAAAGCTGCCAAGGATGGTTGTCATCGTTCGTCTTTGTTGTCAGGGTTGATCAGGTACTGGTAGCGATCTCGCCGCAATGGGCGATGTACGCACCAAAAGGCGAGGTGACCCCTGGCATGAGTTACACCACTGCGGACCCGGGCCCACCGGCCCTCAGGCTCGCGAGCACCGGAACGCTGACCTACGGCCTGTCCGTCGGAGAGGTCCTCGGCGTCAGCACCCTCAACGGCGCGCGCCTCATCGCGGGCCGCGCCGGACTCGAACGCATCGTGCAGCGGCTCAACGTGATGGAGGTCCCCGACATCCTGTCGTGGGTGAAGCCGAACGAGCTCCTCCTCACCACCGGCTACCCCCTGCGCAACACCCCCCAGTCGCTCGACAACCTGGTCGCCGACCTCGACGAGCGCGGCCTCGCGGCCCTGGCCATCAAACTGGGCCGCTACCTGGAATCGCTCCCCGCGGAAATGATCGCGCAGGCCGACCGGCGCGGCTTCCCCCTGATCCTGCTCCCCAACGACGTCGGCTTCGACGACATCCTGAACCAGGTACTGACCGACATCCTGAACCGCCAGGCCGCCGTGCTCGCGCGCACCGAGGAGGTGCACCGCGCGCTCGTGCAGATCGTGCTGTGCGGCGGCGGCCTTCAGGAGGTCGTGGACGAGGTCGCGACGCTGCTCGACGTCGCGGTCGTCGTGCTGGACGGCGAACAGCGGGTGCTGGCCGGAGCCGGCCCCGAGGAGCACGTCCAGGCGATGCGCGCGTTCGACGCGGGCCGGCACACCGCGTGCGGCCGCGGCGGCTGCGGCATCACCGGCGCGCACGGCACGTCCGACCACCTGGTCGTGCCCGTCGTCGCGGGCGGGTTCGACCACGGCCGCATCATCGCCTTCAGTCCGGGCGGGACGCTGCGCGGAACCGATCTCGGCATCCTGGAGCGTGCCGCGACCGTGGCCGCGCTCGTGGTGACCAAGCAGCAGGCCGTCGCGGCGGTGGAGAGCAAGTACCGCGCCGACTTCCTGCGCGACATCCTCGCGGGCCGCGCCGGCGAGGACGACCGGGTCGTCGCGCACTGCGACGGGTTCGGCTGGGACCTGGACCGCCCGATGATGGTGGTCGTGGCCGAGCTGGACGGGCGCCCGCGCGGCACCGGCGCGCCGGGCGCCGAGCCCGAGGGCCGGACGGCGCGCGACGCGCGGCGCCGGGCCGCGGGCGCGGCCGCGGGCTCCACCCCGGGCGCCGCCGCGGGGGCCGACCCCGACGGCGGGGCGCGCGGCGTCCGCGGCGCCGAGGAACGCTCCGCCCAGGAGCGGCTGGCCGCCGCGTGGACGATGGCCGTCCGGCGGCACGACAAGGGCGCCGCGGTCGCGAGCTTCGCGCACGAGGTCGTGGCCGTCATCGGCGCCGACGGCGACGACCCGGCGGAGCTGTCGGCCGGTCCGGTGCAGGCGATGGTCAAGGAGGCGTCGTCGGTGTTCGCCGAGCACCTGCCGGTGCGGCGGACGTTCTCCACCGGCATCAGCCGGACCGTGACGTCCCCGGCGCAGCTGCCCGAGGCGTACGAGCAGGCCGTCAAGGCGGTGCGGGTCGGGCGCCAGCTGCACGGCGCGGGCGCCCGCGCGCACTTCGACCAGCTCGGCGTCTACCGGCTGCTGAGCCTGGTGTCGGACCCGGACGAGCTGCACGCGTTCGTCCGCGAGACGCTGGGCGACCTCGCCGCCGACGACGAGCCGGAGCTGGTGGACCTGCGGCGCACCCTCCAGGTGCTGCTGGAGACCAACCTCAACGTCGCCGAGACGGCCCGTCGACTGCACTTCCACTACAACACGCTGCGATATCGCATCGGGAAACTGGAGCGGATGCTCGGGGCGTTCACCGAGGACGCGCATCTACGGCTCAACCTCACCCTCGCCCTGCACGTGCTGCGCATGCGTGGTATCTGAGTGTAGTGGCGCGCGGCGCGGCGGCATATCACCGGCACGCGCCATTTTCGGCACGCCCTCACAAGCCCGGGGTCGCCGCAAGGCGACCCCGGCGACCGGTCCTCCCAAACCGGTACGCGGGCTTTGGCAGATGTCGCCGGTGCCCGCTCACCTGGGTAGATCTACCTTGCCCGCATGAACGCGGGCCGACGAGCCGGGGAGGGCCGCATGTCGATCGGCTGGAAGCTGCACGGCGACGGGCGGACGCCGCCGCCGGGCGAGGTCGTCGGGCCCGGCGAGCGGCTGACCTGGCCCCGCACCGCCGGGATCGGCGCGCAGCACGTGGTGGCGATGTTCGGGGCGACGTTCGTGTTCCCGGTCGTGATGGGCCTGGACCCGAACCTGTCGATCATGATGTCGGGCGTCGCGACGATCCTGTTCCTGCTGGTCGTGGGCGGACGGGTGCCGAGCTACCTCGGCACCAGCGCCTCGTTCGTCGGCGCGGTCGCGGCGATCCGCGCGGCGGGCGGCGACAGCGCGACCGTGACCGGCGCGATCCTCGTCGCCGGGCTGGCGCTCGCGGCGGTCGGGCTGACCGTGCACGTCCTCGGCGGCGAGGTCGTGCACCGGCTGTTCCCGCCCGTGGTGACCGGCGCGGTCGTCATGCTGATCGGGTTCAACCTGGCGCCGGTCGTCGCGACCGTCTACTGGCCGCAGGACCAGTGGGTCGCGCTGGGGACGCTGGGCTTCGCCGTGCTGTGCACGGTGCTGCTGCGCGGCTTCTGGGCGCGGATCTCGATCCTGCTGGCGCTGGTGTTCGGGTTCGCGCTGTCGTGGCTCCTCGACGCGACGTCCGGCAAGATCACCTCCGTGCTGCCCGGGCAGAACCTGCTGGACGCGTCCGGCAAGGCCTGCCATGCCGAGGGCCCCTACTGCGTCGCGACGGCGTTCCCGCACGACCGGCTGGGCTTCTCCGGCGTGGACGCCGCCGACTGGTTCGGGTTCCCCGACCTGCACGCCCCCGACTTCAAGACCTCCGCGATCCTGCTGGCGCTGCCGCCGGTCATCGCGCTCATTGCCGAGAACACCGGGCACGTCAAGGCCGTCTCGGCGATGACCGGCGAGAACCTCGACCCGGTGCTCGGCCGCGCGCTCACCGCCGACGGCGCCGCGACCGCGCTCGCCACCGCCGTCGGCGGCTCCCCGACCACCACCTACGCCGAGAACATCGGCGTGATGGCCGCGACCCGCATCTACTCGACCGCCGCCTACTACGTCGCGGCGGTCGTCGCGATCACGTTCGGGCTGTGCCCGAAGTTCGGCGCGCTCGTCGCGGCGACGCCGGGCGGCGTGCTCGGCGGCATCACCGTCGTGCTGTACGGGATGATCGGGCTGCTCGGCGCGAAGATCTGGATCGAGAACCGGGTGGACTTCGGCGACCCGGTCAACCTCGTCCCGGTCGCGGCGGCGGTCATCCTCGCGATCGGCGACGTGCGGCTCGACATCACCGACGACTTCCCGCTCCAGGGCATCGCGCTCGGCACCGTCGCCGTCCTGGTCGGGTACCACCTGCTGAACGCGGTGGCGCGCCGCCCGGACGGGAAGGGCGGCGGCGTCATCGCGCCCGACGAACGCGAGATCGGCGGGCCGGTCCGCCCGCCGACGTCCGGCGCGGGCTGAGGGGGCCGCCGGTGAAACCCCCGCCGTTCCGCTACCACGCCCCCCGCACGCTGGACGAGGCGCTGGACGTCCTCGCCGCCGACCCGTCCGCGAAGGTGCTCGCCGGCGGGCAGAGCCTCGTCCCGCTGCTGAACATGCGGCTGGCCGCGCCGTCCGCGCTGGTCGACGTCAACCGCGTCGCCGGGCTCGACGTCCTGCGCGTCCAGGAGGACGGCGTGCGCGCGGGCGCCCTCGCCCGGCACGCCCGGGTCGAGCGGTCGGACGAGGCCGCCGCCGTCCAGCCGCTGCTGCGCCTGGCGCTGCGGCACGTCGCGCACCCCGTCATCCGCAACCGGGGGACGGTCGTCGGGAGCCTCGCGCACGCCGACCCCGCCGCCGAGCTGCCCGCCGTGCTGGCGCTGCTCGGCGGCACCGTCGAGGTGGCCTCGGCGGCGGCCTCGTCGGCGGCCTCGTCGGCGGCCTCGTCGGCGGCCTCGTCGGTGGGCCGCCGCACCGTCCGCGCGGACGCGTTCTTCCGCGGCCCGCTGGAACCCGCGCTGGAGCCCGGCGACCTCGTCGTGTCGGCGTTCTTCCCGGCCCTGCCGCCGCGCACCGGCGCCGCGTTCGCCGAGACGTCCCGCCGCCACGGCGACTACGCGCTCGCGGGCGTCGCCGCGACCGTCACGCTGGACGGCGACCTGCGGGTCGTCTCGGCCCGCGCCGGATACCTCGGCGTCGCCGCGACCCCGCTCGTCCTCGACCTGACCGGGGCCGCCGGGCCGGAGGGGGACTGGACGGTGGCGTCCGCGCACGCCGTCGAGCGCGTCGAGCCCGAGGCCGACATCCACGCGAGCGCCGACTACCGGCGGCACCTGACCGGCGTGCTCACCGCGCGCGTGCTGCGCGCCGCGGCCACCGGCGCGATGCGCGAGCTGCGCGCCCCGCGCCCCCCGCGCCCTCCTCGAAAGGCGGACGGATGCTAGAGGAGCTCCACGACATCGCGCTCACCGTCAACGGCGTCCACCGCACCGCCCGCGCGCCCGCCCGGCGGCTGCTGTCGGACCTGCTCCGCCACGACCTCGGGCTCACCGGCACCCACGTCGGCTGCGAGCACGGCGTGTGCGGGTGCTGCACCGTCCTGCTGGAGGGGGAGCCCGTGCGCTCGTGCCTGATGTTCGCCGTCACCGCCGCCGGGCACGAGGTCACCACCGTCGAGGGCCTCGCCGCCCCCGACGGGACGCCCTCGCCCGTGCAGCGCGCCTTCCGCGAGTGCCACGGCCTCCAGTGCGGGTTCTGCACGCCCGGGTTCCTCTGCACGGTCACGGCGCTGCTGCGGGAGACGCCGCGCCCCACCGAGGACCAGGTGCTCGAAGGCATCTCGGGGAACCTCTGCCGCTGCACCGGCTACCAGAACATCGTGCGGTCGGTGCGCCGCGCCGCCGAGCTGATCGCCGCCGACGCGGCCGCCACTACCGACGAGGGGACCGCCTAGATGGGGACGCGCGTGTTCGGCGAGCCCGTCCAGCGCCGCGAGGACGCCCGGCTGCTCACCGGCCGGGGCCGCTTCCTCGACGACCTCGGACGGGACGCGCTCGCCGCCGCGTTCGTCCGGTCGCCGCACGCGCACGCCCGCGTCCTCGACATCGACGTGATGGACGCGCTCGACGTCGAGGGCCTGGTCGCCATCTACACCTGGGAGGACCTGCCGGGCCGGGTCGGCGAGCCGCTGCCGCTGCTCATCCCGCACCCCGCGCTCACCCACGGCCGCACCGCGTACCCCCTGGCGCGCGACGTCGTCCGGCACGTCGGCGAGCCCGTCGCGATGGTCGTCGCCCGCGACCGCTACCTCGCCGAGGACGCCGCCGAACGCGTCCGCGTCGAGTACGAGCCGCTGCCCGCCGTCGTCGGGATCGAGGCGGCCTCGCGGGCCGAGCACCTCGTCCACGACGACGTGCCGGGCAACGTCGGCGCGGTCCTGGTGCAGGAGACCGGCGACGCGGCGGCGGCCGTCGACGCGGCGCCGCACCGGCTGGAGTTCCGGCTGTCGATCGAGCGCAGCGCGTCCACGCCGCTGGAGGGACGCGGCGTCTACGCGCGCTGGGACGCCGACGACGGTTCGCTGCGCGTCTACACCTCCACGCAGGCGTCCACGAGCGTCCGCGCCGCGATCGCCGCCCGGCTCGGGCTGCCCAACGGGAAGGTCGAGGTCGTCGCGCCCGACGTCGGCGGCGGCTTCGGCGTCAAGATCGTCCACCCGTGGCCGGAGGAGGTGCTGGTGCCGTGGGCGGCGCGGCTGCTCGACCGCGAGGTCAAGTGGGCCGAGGACCGCCGCGAGCACTTCGTCTCCGCCGCGCACGAGCGCGGCCAGGTGCAGGACGTGCGGGTCGGGTTCGACGGCGCGGGCCGCGTCCTCGGCCTGGACGTGCGGATCCGGCACGACCACGGCGCCTACACCCCGTACGGGATCATCGTCCCGATCATCACCTCCACCCAGCTCCTCGGCCCCTACAAGATCGGCGCGTACCGGGCGGAGGTGACGAGCCTCTACACCAACACCGTCATGGTCACGCCGTACCGGGGCGCGGGCCGCCCGCAGGGCGTGTTCTGCATGGAGCGGACGATGGACCGCATCGCCCGCCACCTCGGCCTCGACCGCGCCGACGTCCGCGCCGCCAACCTCATCCAGCCCGACGAGCTCCCCTACGACCAGGGCCTGACGTTCCAGGACGGCCGTCCGCTGATCTACGACTCGGGCGACTACCCCGAGCTGCTGCGCCGCGCCCGCGCGCTCGTCGGCTGGGACGGCTTCGACGCCGACCGCGCCGCCGCCGCGTCCCGGGGCCGCCGCGTCGGCGTCGGCATCGGGATCTACGTCGAGGGCACGGGCGTCGGCCCCTACGAGGGCGGCCACGTCGAGATCGACACCGCCGGGCGCGTGCACGTCTCGACCGGGCTGACCTCGCAGGGGCAGAGCCACGAGACCGTGTTCGCCCAGATCGCCGCCGCCGAGCTGGGCGTCCCGCTCGCGGACGTGCGGGTGACGACCGGCGACACCCGCCGGTTCGGCTACGCGGTCGGCACGTTCGCCTCCCGCGCCGCCGTGATGAGCGGCAACGCGATCGCGCTGGCCTGCCGGAAGGTGCGCGCGAAGGCGCTGCGCATCGCGGGCGAGGCGCTGGAGGCCGACCCCGGCGACCTGGAGATCACCGACGGCGTCGTCCATGTGAAGGGCGACCCGTCGGCGTCGCTTCCACTGCGGACGGTCGCGGTGTTGTCGAACCCGCTGCGGTACGCGTTCGACGCGGAGACCGCCGCCGCGACGCAGTTCGCGACCGGCCGCCCGGTGACCGAGCCGCCCGTCGCGCCCGGGGACGAGCCGGGCCTGGAGGGCCGCGACTACTACTCGCCGGTCCGCTCGACGTTCGCGGCGGGCGCGCACGCCGCCGTCGTCGAGGTCGACCCGGACACCGCCGAGATCGCGATCCTGCGGTACGTCGTCGTCCACGACTGCGGGCGGCTCGTCAACCCGATGGTGGTCGAGGGCCAGATCCACGGCGGCGTCGCGCAGGGCGTCGGCGGCGCGCTGTACGAGCGGATGGTCTACGACGGGTCGGGGCAGCTGCTGAACGCCTCGTTCATGGACTTCCTCATGCCGTACGCGACGGAGGTCCCGCGGATCGAGACCGACCACCTGGAGACCCCGTCGCCGCTGAACCCGCTCGGCGTGAAGGGCGCGGGCGAGGCGGGCGTGATCCCGGTGTCGGCGGTGATCGCGTCGGCGGTCGAGGACGCGGAGGGCATCCGGATCGACGCGATGCCGCTCTCACCGGACGACCTCTTCACGCTGCGTCAAAAGGAGAGAAGTGCTGGCGGGGTTGCTTCGGCCGGAATCAGCAGGTGGGGGACCTCCAATGCCGAGGAGAGTGCTGGCGGGGTTGCTTCGGCCGGAATCAGCAGGTGGGGGACCTCCAACCCCGAGGAGAGTGCTGGCGGGGTTGCTCGGGGAGCGGGGGACCTCCAACCCCGCCAGCGTGTTGACGATAACGCGGTGGCCGCACGTCAGCGGCGCAACCGGGATACGTCCGGGTAGGTCGGGTTTCAACCACCGGCGGGCGTGTCGGGCGCGGTGCCGCCGAGCGAGGCCGGGAGGTAGTTCTGGACGGCGCCGGGCCGGAACCCCTGCTGCCTGATCCAGCCGAGGATCATCTGGAACTGCTGCGCGAGCCCCTTGCGGTAGTGCATGAGGACGATGTCGCCGGGCTTGAACCCCTTGCCGGCGCCGTCGCCGCGCGCGAAGCCGTTGAAGCCGACGCCGGGGCCGGTCGTGCCGTTGTAGAACTCGGCCGACCACAGCAGGATCGACTTGATCCCGCACTCCTTGGCGACCTTGCGGGTCGTCGCGTTGAAGCTCCCGAACGGCGGCCGGAAGATCTGCGGCGTCCGGCCGTACTGCTGGGCGATCGCCGTCGAGGAGTCGCAGATCTGCTTCTTCTGCCCCTCGGGGGAGAGCGTCACCATGTTCGGGTGGGTGACGGTGTGGTTCTCCATCGGCGAGCCCGCGTTGCGCATGGCCCAGAAGTACTGCCCCTCGCCCTTGATGTAGGTCGAGGTCAGGAACGTCATGATCGGAACCTTCTCCTTGCGGACGAGGTTCACGAACTCGGCGTCGTAGGTGTAGCCGTCGTCGATCGTGAGGAAGACGACGCGGTCCTGCGTCTCGATGTGGCTGATGACCGGTGGCAGCCCGTCGGCCGAGGGTTTGGGCATCGTCCAGGAGCCGGGCTTCGGCGCCTCCCACTTCTGGTCGGCGAGCGCCGCGCTCAACTCCGTCCGCGTGGACGGGCCGGAATGCCCCGCCTGCGCCCGCAGGACCGGCCATCCGCCGGCCGCCACGCCGAGCGTGGCGGCGACCGCGATGGCGATGACGGGCGTCTTCCCTCGCATCAGCCGCGTTCTCCGTTCAGTTGGGGGGACTGCGTCGTCCCGCAACGGTTGACGCGGCCGGAGGGCCGGGGGTTCGCGCGGGACGCGGAGTTAGCGGACATTCTGGCCATTCCCGGGGCCGGACGCTCGGAACCGGCCGATGCTCGGCGTGTACTCGGCTAGTGGTCGGCGCATATTCGGTGTGTGTTCGGCGACTGTCCGGCGCGCGCTCGGCAACTGTTGCCGTTCGGCGCGGCGACGGCATTCCCTAGAGTCGGGTCATGCAGGTCACAGGCAGTGCCACCGTCGCCGCGCCGCCCGCCCGCGTCTGGGACGCGCTCCAGGACCCGGCGGTCCTGGCCCGCACGATCCCCGGCTGCCACTCGCTGGAGGAGACGGCCCCGGGCAGCTACCGCATGACGATCTCGGCGGGCGTCGCGTCCGTGCGGGGCACGTATGTGGGACGCGTCGAGCTCACCGACCCCGACCCGCCCAGCGCGTTCACGCTCCGCGCGCGGGGGCAGGGCGCGCCCGGAACGGTGGACGCCACGGTGCGCGTCCGGCTGTCCCGCGACGGGGACGGGAACGGTGACGGCGGCGGCTCGACCCGCGTCGACTACGACGCGGACGCGGTCGTCGGCGGAATGATCGGCGGGGTCGGCCAGCGGATGCTCGGCGGCGTCGCCAAGCGGACGGCCGGCGAGTTCTTCGCCGCCGTGGAACGTGCCCTCACCGAGCCCGCAGCCGCTGCCGAACCCGAACCCGAACTCGCCGGGACGTCAGGCCGGGTCCACCCCGGCCGGGTCCACGCGGGCCGGGCCGCCGCGTCCCCGGCGTCCGGACGGCTCCCGGT
Source organism: Actinomadura terrae (assembly GCF_022751215.1). GTDB lineage: Bacteria > Actinomycetota > Actinomycetes > Streptosporangiales > Streptosporangiaceae > Spirillospora > Spirillospora terrae. The sequence goes on from NZ_JAICDG010000001.1 coordinate 1,645,930, forward strand.
CTGGCCCATGGTCGCCGCGTTCGCGACCGGCGGCCTCGTCGCGCTCGCGGGCGTCGCGCTCGGCCACCTTCTCGGCCGCCGTTCCCGCTGAGCGGCGGTGCACCCCGGCCCACCCGAGCAGCAGCGCCGTGCGGCGCGCGGGGAGGCGGTGCGCGGTGGCGAACACCAGCCAGTCCAGCGGCACGGCGACGGGCAGCACGCGGTGCTGCGCGACCGACGTCCAGGTCGGGGCGTCGTTGCCGAGCAGCAGCGCGTAGACGGCGCCGGTGATCGCCAGGTACAGGGCGACGGCGCCGCGCAGCCAGTCGACCCGGACGCGGCCGCGCAGCGGCGGGGCGGCGCCCGCCAGCAGCGCGGCGGCGCCGATGAGCGCGCTGAGATGGGTGAAGTAGCCGAGGAAGCCGACGGCGCCGAGCGCCGGGCGGCGGGCCGCGAACGCCGCCGCGAGGCTCGCGAGCGCGAGCGCGGCGAGCCCGCCGCGCCAGGCGGCGACCGTGCCGTGCGCGACCGTGCCGCGCGTCGACGCGGTGGAGGCGAGGCTCACGCGTCCCGCCGCTCGAACAGCGCCAGCGCGGCGGCCAGCGTGACGAGCGTGTAGAGCGCGAACAGGCCGAGGCCCGTCCAGGGTGCGAGCTGGTCCGACTGCCGGACGGGCGACAGGATCGCGTTCCCGGCGTTGGACGGCAGCACCTTGTTGACCTGCTCGCCCCAGGCGCCGGGCAGGAACCCGCCGACGATCCCGAGGACGAACAGCAGCACGAACATCGCGACGATCGACCCGGCGGTGTGCCGCAGCAGCGTCCCGACGCCGAGCGCCAGCACCGCGATCAGCGCGAGGTACAGGCCGCCGCCCGCGACCGAGCGCAGCATGCCGGGGTCGCCGAGCGAGCCGTCGAGGTCGTTGGCGGCGAGGACGGCCTGGCTCACGAAGAAGCACGCGAACGACACCGCGAGCCCGACGAGCAGCACGACGGCGCCGAGCACGGCGGTCTTGGCCGCCAGGTAGTGGGCGCGGCGCGGCACGGCGGTCAGCGCCGTCCGGATCATCCCGGTCGCGTGCTCGGAGGTGATGACCAGCACGCCCAGCGCCCCGAAGATCACCATGCCGAAGTAGAACGCGACCTGCGTGGGCAGCATCGGCGTGAACGTCGCGCGGTCGTGCTCGCTCATGTCGTCGAAGGACGCGCCGAACGCGAGCGCCCACAGCGCGGAGAAGCCGATGAGGACGACCGCCCCGGCGAGCAGCGTCCAGAACGTGGACTTCACGGTGCGGATCTTCGTCCACTCGGCGGCCAGGACGTGCCCGAACCGCACCCGCCGGTCGCCCCGCGCGCCTCCGGTCGGCGCGGGCTGCGCGGGTTCCGCGAGGGCCGCCATCAGCGCCCGCCTTCCGGTGCGGGCGCGGCGGGGCCCGGTGGCGGCGGCGCGCCGCCGGGGACGCCCGCGTGGTACTCGACGGACTCGCCGGTCAGCCGCATGAACGCCTCCTCCAGCGACGGCTGGACGGTCGCCAGCTCGTGCAGCCGCAGCGCGTGGTCGGCGGCCAGGTCGCCGATCAGCGCGGCGGGCGCGCCGAATACCCGCAGCGACCCGTCCGGGCCCGGCTCGGCGCGGTGGCCGCGCGCGGCGAGCAGTCCCGCCAGCTCGGCGGCCTGCGGCGACCGGACGAGGACGTGGCTGGAGGCGTTGGCGTCGATGAACTCGCGGACCCCGGTGTCGGCGAGGACGCGGCCGCGCCCGATGACGACCAGGTGGTCGGCGGTCAGCGCCATCTCCGACATCAGATGGCTCGACACGAACACGGTGCGGCCCTCCCGCGCGAGCCGCCGCATGAGCGTCCGGATCCAGAGGATGCCCTCGGGGTCGAGGCCGTTGACCGGCTCGTCGAACATCAGCACGCCCGGGTCCCCGAGCAGCGCGCCGGCGATGCCGAGCCGCTGCCCCATGCCGAGCGAGAAGCCCCTGGTCGGCTTGCGTGCGACGCTCTGCAACCCGACGAGGCCGAGCACCTCGTCCACGCGGCCGCGCGGGATCGCGTTGCTCTGCGCGAGGCACAGCAGGTGGTGGTAGGCGCTGCGGCCGCCGTGCACGGCCTTCGCGTCCAGCAGCGCGCCGACCTCGCGCAGCGGCGCGCCGAGCGAGCGGTACCGGCGACCGTTGACGGTGACGTCCCCGGAGGTCGGCCGGTCCAGCCCGAGGATCATCCGCATCGTCGTTGATTTCCCGGCGCCGTTCGGGCCGAGGAACCCGGTCACCCGTCCCGGCAGGACGGTGAACCCGGCCTGGTCGACGGCGGTCTTCTCGCCGAACCTCTTCGTCAGCCCCCGCGCCTTGATCATGCGTCCCTGATACCGGACGGCCCGGACGCGGAAACGGCACGGCGGGCACCCGGGGACGGATTTCACCCCCGGATTGCCCGCCGTTGGACGTGCCCGCCGCCGGGCCCGTCCGTGCTGGTCGACTCGCTGCCGGTTACTTCACTTCCAGCAGGTCCACCACGAAGATGAGCGTCTCGCCCGGCTTGATCGCCGGGCTCGGGCTGCGGTCCCCGTAGGCGAGGTGCGGCGGGATGACGAGCTTGCGGCGCCCGCCCACCTTCATCCCGGCGATCCCCATGTCCCAGCCCTTGATGACGCGCCCGGCGCCGAGCTGGAAGTCGAAGGTGCCGCCGCGGTTCCAGGACGCGTCGAACTCCTCGCCCGTGGACCAGGAGACGCCGACGTAGTGCATCGACACGGTCGCGCCCTTGACGGCCTCGTCGCCGTCGCCCGTGGTGATGTCGGTGATGTCGAGGTGCTCGGGCGGCCGGCCCTCGGGGAAGTCGATCTCGGGGCGTTCAAGCGCCATGAACGGGCTCCAGCGTCTCGTCGGTTCGGAAACCGCCCAGCCTAGCCGCCCGCCCTCCGACTCACGTCCCCGGATCAGCGGCAGCGGATCAGCACGCCTGGACGTAGTAGACCGGAGCGAAGGGATACTGGCTCGCCTCGCCGGGGTTGACCTTTCTCAAGACCTCGTGGCTCTGGCCCTTGAGGTAGCCGGGGGCGCCGCCGGTGTTGGCGTTGGAGTAGTAGCCGTCGCCGTTCCACCTTCTGAGGTGGAATTCGCGGCAGTGATAGAGCGCGAAGATCTTGCCCCCTTCGCCGGCGCGCGTAACGGTGTAGATGCAGAAATGGCTGGACGGGCACGGCGTGCCATTGGTGGCGATCCAGTCCCAGCAGTCCTTCTTCTGGTCGAGCGCGCACTGGCCGACACCGTCGACCGAGGCGTTCTCGTTTCCGCTGTTCAGCCCCGTCGGTCCGTGTTCCGGGGTGGTGACCCGCGTCCCGTCGGGCCGCTTGGACGTTCCGGCGGGGTCTTGGGCGTAGGCGGTGCCGGTGCTCATCGCGGCGGCGATGACCGCCAGCGCGGCGATCGGGCCGAGGGTTCTACGTAGGGCTAAGTGCGCCATTTGGAAATCTGCCCTTCTCGGTTTGGCTTTCCCATCGAGGGGTTTGTCGGCGCGGGGTGGGACAAGCATTGGCCCGGAGGGTCTTTGATCGCAATCCTTTGGGGTTGTCCTAAAGCAGACGCTTTTAACATTTGAAGGGCGGCAGCGTTCCGGGTCACGAGGGGGCGGGCGGCGTCTTGGCAGGTTGTGGGGGTTTCGCGGGTGGGCGAGGTTCGGTAGACCCGTGGTCATGACGAGGCGGCTGCGGATCGGGATCGACACGGGCGGGACGTTCACCGACGTCGTCGCGCTCGACGAGGACACCGGCGAGATCATCACGACCAAGACGCCCTCGACGCCCGCCGACCCCGCGGAGGGGTTCGCGGCGGCGGCCGAGGCGCTGCGGCTGGCGGACGCGACCCCGGCGGAGGTGACGGCGCTGGTCCACGGCACGACGGTCGCGACGAACCGGCTGCTGGAGGACCGCGTCGAGGGCCTCGGGTTCGTCACGACGGAGGGCTTCGAGTCGCTACTGGAGATCGCGCGGCAGAGCGTCCCGGACGGCTACGGGAACAGCTACTTCTGGGTGAAGCCGCCGCGGATCGTCCCGGCGCACCTGGTGCGGGGCGTCGGCGGGCGGCTCGACCACACCGGCGCCGAGCTGGCGCCGTTCGACGAGGCGTCCGCGGTGGCGGCGGCGCGGTCCCTGCGCGCGGCGGGCGTCGAGGCGGTCGGGGTGTGCTTCCTGCACTCCTACGCCGACCCGTCGCACGAGCTGGCGATGCGGGAGGTGCTGCGGCGCGAGCACCCGGACGCGGCGGTGTCGCTGTCGTGCGAGGTGCTGCGCGAGTACCGCGAGTACGAGCGGGCGGTGACGACGCTCGTGGACGCCGCCGTGAAGCCCGCGATGAGCGGCTACCTCGCGCGGATCTCGGCGGGCGCGCCGTCCCGCCCGCTGGTGATGAAGAGCAACGGCGGGGTGCTGTCGGCCGAGGAGGTCGCGCGGCAGCCGGTCACGACCGTGCTGTCGGGCCCGGCGGCGGGCGCGCTCGGCGCGGCGTTCGCGGTCGGCGGGTCGGTGGTCACGCTGGACGGCGGCGGGACGTCCACCGACGTCGCGGTCGTGCTGGACGGCGAGCCCGCGCTCACCACCGAGGGCGCGGTCGGCCGCCATCCGGTCCGCGTCCCGATGATCGACATCGTGACCGTCGGGGCGGGCGGCGGGTCGGTGGCGTGGCGGTCGCCCGACGGCGCGCTGCGGGTCGGGCCGCGCAGCGCGGGCGCCGACCCGGGCCCGCTCTGCTACGGGCGCGGCGGCGCCGAGGTGACGGTGACCGACGCGCACGCCGTCCTCGGCCGCATCCCGCCCCGGCTGCTCGGCGGGCGCGTCCCGCTGGACGTGGACGCGGCGCGGGCGGGCCTCGCCCTCCTGGCGAAGGAGCTGGGGCTGGACCCCGAGCGGGCGGCCGCCGGAATCCTGGAGATCTCGGCGTGGAACCAGGCCAACGCGATCCGCCGGATCACCGTCGAGCGCGGGCTGGACGTCCGCGACTACCCGCTGGTCGCGTTCGGCGGCTCGGGCCCGCTGCTGGCGTGCCGCCTGCTGGACGTGCTCGGCCTGCCGTCCGCCGTGATCCCCGACAACCCGGGCAACCTGTCGGCGTTCGGGCTGCTGACCGTGGACGTGCGGAACGACCACGTCCGCACCCGGGTCGTCCGCGACGACGAGCTGACCCCGGCGCTGCTCGCGGAGGTGCTCGCCGACCTGGAGCGCGAGGCCGCCGCCGCGCTCGCCCGCGAGGGGTTCGGCGCCGACCTCCGCCTGGCGCGCTCCGCCGACCTGCGCTACCACGGGCAGGCGTTCGAGGTGCGGGTCGCCGTGCCGGACGGACCGCCCGGCGACGCGGCGCGCGCCGAGACCGTGCGGCGCTTCCACGACGCCCACGAGGCCCTGTACGGCTACTGCCACCGCGACGACCCCCGGCATCCGGTCGAGTGGGTCAACCTGCGGGTCTCGGGGATCGGGCCGCTCGCCCGCCCCCGCGTGCGGGAGCGGCCGCCGGGCGACGGCGACGCGTCCCGCGCGCTCACCGGCACCCGGCCGGTCTACTTCGACGACTGGGAGGACACCCTCGTGTACAGGCGTGACGCGCTCTGCCCCGGCGACGTCGTGCGCGGCCCGGCGGTGGTGGAGGAGTTCGGCTCGACCGTCCCGCTGCACCCCGGTTTCCGCGCCACGCTCGACCGCCTCGGCGCGCTGGTGGTGACCCGGTGACCGACCCGAGCCCCGGTGGGGGGACGACCCCCCACACCCCCCGGAACAACCCGATTCTGGTGGAGATCGTCGAAGGCACGCTCGCCTCGGTCGAGCGCGAGGTGGAGACCGCCATCGCGCGGACGGCGCGCTCCCCGATGATCCGCGACGCGCACGACTTCCGCGCGGGCGTCCACGACCGGCGGCTCCGCAAGCTGACGGGCCGCTCCTACTCGGCGCTCGTCCAGCCCGTCGCGCGCGACTTCCCGCTGGAGACGATGCGTCCGGGCGACGTGTACTTCCACAACGACGTGTACCTCTCGGAGGGCGGCATCGGGCACCTGCCCGACCTGTGCGTGACGGTCCCGGTGTTCCACGGCGGCGAGGTGGTCGCGTTCGTGCAGGCGTTCGGCCACCACGACGACATCGGCGGCGCCGTGCCCGGGTCGATGCCGAGCCACGCCCGCAGCGCCTTCGAGGAGGGGCTGATGGTGCCGCCGATCAAGCTGTGGGACCGGGGCGTCCGCAACGAGGCGGCGCTCGCCATCATGACCCGCAACTCGCGGACTCCGGCGTCGCTCGCCGGGGACCTGGACGCCGAGTGCTCGGCGTGCCTGATGGGCGCGCGCCGCCTCGGCGAGCTGTTCGCCCGTTACGGCCGCGCCGACGTGGAGGAGTGCTTCGACGCCATCATCGACCGGACGACCCGCGCGTTCCGCCGCGAGCTCCTCGCCAAGCTCCCGGACGGGACGTTCGTCTGGGAGGACTACGCCGAGCACGACGGCGTCGACCCGCCCCGGCTGCACGCCCAGCGGGTCACGCTGACCGTCGACAAGGCGGCCGACGTCCCGCTCGTCATCGACTTCACCGGGACGTCCCCGCAGGCCAAGGGCCCGATCAACCACGCGGGCGACTACGCCGACGGCGTGTTCCTGAAGAAGTGGCTGGCGCCCGTCCTGCGCAACCTCGCCGACACTCCCGAGCGGGCCGCCGAGTTGGAGGTCAACGAGGGCGTGGTGCCGCTGATCGAGATGCGGTTCCCGGAGAAGGGCACGCTGCTCACACCCGTGTTCCCCGCGCCGACCAACGCCCGCACGTTCGTGATCCTGCGGCTGCTCGGCGTCCTCGCGGGCGCGCTCGCCAAGGCCACCGGCGGGCGGATGCCCGCCGACCAGGAGACGATCCGCTACACCGGCGTCCACGGCGAGGACGACCGGGGCCCCTACCTGATGCGGGAGGTGCTCGGCGGCGGCTCGGGCGGGCGGTACTACGCCGACGGGGAGGACACCGTCCACATCGTCCCCGACTCCCGGAACATCCCGGTCGAGTTCGCGGAGGCGCGGTGGCCGCTGCTCGTCGAGCGCCTCGGCCTCGCGGTCGACTCCGGCGGGCCGGGGGAGCACCGGGGCGGGCTCGGCTACGACAAGCGCATCCGCATGCTCCGCGACGCGCACTTCATGTCGATCGCCGACCGCTCGATCCTGTCGTGCTGGGGCGTGAACGGCGGCCGGGCCGGGCGCCCGTTCCGGGTGGACGTCGACGGCGCGGAGCTGGAGGGGCTCGTCGACGACCATCCCGTCCGCGCGGGGCAGGTCGTCCGCGTCCGGACGACGGGCGGGGGCGGCTGGGGCGACCCGCTGAACCGTGCGCCGTCGCGGGTGGCCGACGATGTCCGGGACGGGAAGGTGTCCGTGCGGGGCGCCCGCGACGACTACGGCGTCGTCATGCGGGGCGCGGCGGTCGACGAGGAGGCGACCGCCGTCCTGCGGGAGCGGCTGCGGGCCGAGCGCGGGCCCGCGCCGTTCTTCGACCGGGGGCCCGGCTACCCGCTGCTGTCGGGGGGCGCATCGTCCGCCGAGGTCGATTCGCTCGACTTCCGCCCGCACGGCGATGGGTCCCCGGAGTAGAGGCGGAAGCGGTGCGGGGTGAAGGCGGCGCCGTCCACGAGGAGGTCGGCGCGCGCCCGCGTGCCGTCGGCGGCGAAGAACGCGGTCTCGCGGGACGTCCACAGGTCCCAGTCGCCCGCGTACTCGGGGCCGTCGCGGGCCACGGCGCGGGCGCGGCGCAGCTCGCGCGGGGCGTCGATCCAGACCCGGAACGCGGCGGGCGACCCCGCCCACGCCGAACCGACGCCCTCCACCAGCAGGACGGGCGCGGGCGGGATCTCCTCCTCGGGCCCGTACCGGTCGCGGTGCCAGTCGTAGCGGCGCAGCCGGGCGGGCCGCCCCTCGCGCAGCGGAGCGAGCACCGCGTCCTCCAGGGGCCGCCACCAGGTGAGCGGGTCGGCGTCCCAGGGCACGCGGAAGTCGTCCGAGCGGACGACCGGCGCGCCGACCAGCACCGCCGCCAGGAACCCCGCGAACGTGGACTTGCCCGCGCCGCTCGGCCCGTCGACCGCCACCAGCCGCGCCGGGCCGCACGACGGCGACAGCGCGAGCAGGCGCGCGGCGAGCCCGGTGTAGGTGTGCGAGGGGTTGGGCGGTGTGGGGTAGGGCGGTGTCGCTCTAGGCACGGACGGCATACTTCCAGGTGGCTGCGCGGGAGCGGCGGAGCCGGACCCTGACGGAGGTGGCGCGATGGACCTGCTCGGCGGGACGGGCGGCCCGGTGCGGATCGCCGGCCGCGACCTGGAGCGCGACGCGCTGTTCGAGCGGGCGGCGGCCGTGGCGAAGGAGATCGCGGGCGCGGCCGCCGTCGCCGTGCACGCCACCGCGTCGCTGGAGACGGCCGTCGCGGTCGTCGGCGGCCTCCTCGCGGGCGTGCCCGTGGTGCCGCTGCCGCCCGACTCCGGTCCCGACGAGCGCGCCCACATCCTCGGCGACTCGGGCGCGAGCCTGCTGCTGGCCGCGCGCGAGGACGCGCCGCCCTCCGGGTTGCCGCTGCTGCCCCTCGACGACCTGCCGCGCGGCGGGTCGCTGCCCGCCGCCGAGCCGCCAGCCGACGCGACCGCGCTGATCCTCTACACGAGCGGGACGACCGGCGCGCCCAAGGGCGTCCTCGTCGCGCGCAGTGCAATCGCCGCAGGGCTGGACGGGCTGGCCGAGGCGTGGGCGTGGACGCCGGACGACGTCCTCGTGCACGGCCTGCCGCTGTTCCACGTGCACGGCCTCGTCCTCGGGCTCCTCGGGCCGCTGCGGGTGGGCTCGCCGCTGGTCCACACCGGGCGGCCCCGGCCGGAGGCGTACGCGGCGGCGGCGCGCGAGGACGGCGGCAGCCTGTTCTTCGGCGTCCCGACCGTCTGGTCGCGGACGGCCGCCGACCCGTCCTCGGCCGAGGCGCTGCGCGGGGCGCGGCTGCTGGTGTCGGGGAGCGCGCCGCTGCCCGTCCCGGTCTTCGAGCGGCTTACGGCGCTGACCGGGCACGAGCCGGTCGAGCGGTACGGGATGACCGAGACCCTGATCACGATCAGCGCCCGCGCCGACGGCGAGCGGCGCCCCGGGCACGTCGGCACGCCGCTGCCGGGTGTCGAGACGCGGCTGGCCGCCGAGGACGGCACCCCGGTCCCACGCGACGGGGAGGCGCCCGGGGAACTGCACGTCCGGGGGCCGCTGCTGTTCCAGGGCTACCTCAACCGCGCCGAGGCCACCGCCGCGTCGTTCACGGCCGACGGCTGGTTCCGCACCGGCGACATCGCCGCGATCGGCCCGGACGGCTGGCACCGCATCGTCGGCCGCGCGTCCACCGACCTCATCAAGAGCGGCGGCTACCGGATCGGCGCGGGCGAGATCGAGAACGCGCTGCTCGCGCACCCGGACGTGCGGGAGGCCGCCGTGGTCGGCACGCCGCACGCCGACCTCGGCGAGCAGGTCACCGCCTACGTCGTCGCCGACGGCGTCGGGGAGCGGCAGCTCATCGACTTCGTCGCCGAGCGGCTGTCGGTGCACAAGCGCCCGCGCGTGGTGCACCTGGTCGGGTCGCTGCCGCGCAACGCGATGGGCAAGGTCGTCAAGACCCGCCTGCGCGAGCCGTAGCCGAACGCGGATGACAGATGTCACGCGGAACGGCTGACAACCGCCGCGCGAACCGGTGACACGGGCTTCTACCCGGCGGTTCCCGGCCCCGCCACGCTGGACGCATGGAGACGAACCCAGCCATCCGGGTCGAGCGGCTGCGCCAGCGGTACGGCGACCACGAGGCCGTCGCCGGGATCTCCTTCGAGGTCGCGGCCGGGGAGCTGTTCGCGCTGCTCGGCACCAACGGCGCCGGGAAGACCACCACGCTCGAAACGCTCGAGGGGCACCGGCCCGTCCACGAGGGGACGGTCCGCGTCCTCGGCCGCGACCCGCACGGGGAGCGCCGCGCGGTGCGCCCGCAGATCGGGATCATGCTCCAGGAGGGCGGGTTCTTCGGCGACCTCACCGTCGCCGAGACGGTCGCGCACTGGCGCGGGTTCACGCCCCGCCCGCGCGACCTGGGCGAGGTGCTCGCGCTCGTCGCGCTGGAGGAGCAGGCGGACGTGCGGGTCCGGCAGCTCTCGGGCGGCCAGAAGCGCCGCCTCGACCTCGCGCTCGCGCTGCTCGGCCGCCCCCGCGTCCTGTTCCTGGACGAGCCGACCACCGGCATGGACCCCGAGGCCCGGCACGCGACCTGGCGGATCGTCCGCGACCTCGTCGAGGACGGCACGACCGTGCTGCTCACCACCCACTACCTGGAGGAGGCCGAGCACCTCGCCGACCGCCTCGCGATCATGCACCGGGGCCGGATCGAGCGGTCCGGCACCGTCGGCGAGGTCGTCGCGGGCCACGGCGACCGCATCGGCTTCCACATGCCCGAGCGGCTCCGGGTCGCCGACCTGCCCGCGCTCGGGGGCGCCGCCGCCGACGTCGCGGTCGAGGGGGGCCGCACCTCCGTCTCCTACACCGTGACCGGCGCCGGGCTCCAGGCGGGCCTGTACGAGCTGCTGCGCTGGGCCGACGAGCGCCGCGTCCGGCTCGACGGCCTGCACGCCCGCAGCGCCTCCCTGGAGGACGTCTTCCTCCGCACCGCCGAAGGAGCGGCCCGATGAACCTCCCCGCGCCCTACGGGGCGAGCCCGTCCGCGATGCTCCGCGTCGCCCGCCTCGACCTGACGCTGCTGTGGCGCAACCGCACGTCGCTGTTCACCGTCATGGGCCTGCCGCTGCTGTTCACGGGCCTGCTCGTCCCGCTGCGCGGCGAGCCGATCGAGGGCATGGACGGCGCGCTGCTGCAAGGCACCGGGCACCTCGGCTTCTTCCTGGTGTTCGCCGTCTTCATGAACCTCGTGACCGTGTTCGCCGCGCGCCGCGAGGACCGCACGCTCAAGCGGCTGCGCGGCAGCGCCCTGTCGGACGCCGACATCGTCGGCGGCAGCGTCCTCACCGCGACCGCGCTGTACGCCGCGCAGGCGCTGGCGCTGCTCGTGCTGCTCGGGGCCGCGATGGGCGGCCGGTTCCCCGCCGACCCGCTGCTGCTGCTCGCGGGGCTCGCCGGGGGAGCGGCCGTGTTCGCGCTGCTCGCCTTCCCGGTCGCGGCGATCACCCCGACCGCCGAGATGGCCGGGCTGACCACCCTGCCGATCATGTTCGCGTGCATGGCGGGCGCCGGGGTGATGTTCCCTCTGGACGGCCTGCCCGCCGCGCTCCGGGAGGCGTGCCGGCTGCTGCCGCTCAGCCCGGTCGTGGAGATCGCCAGGACCGCCTACTTCGGGCGGGACTTCACGGGCGGCGGCGGGCATCCGTCCGTCGGGTACCTGGAGGGCTGGGCGGCGTGCCTGCGCTCGCTCGCCGTCCTCGCGGTCTGGGCGGGGCTCGGCCGCGCGATGGCGGGCCGCTGGTTCCGCTGGGAACCGCGCCGGGGCTGAGTCGGTACCCTGCGGGACGAGGGAGGAAACAGGACATGGCGGTCGCCACCACGGCGGAGCTGGCCGAGCAGGACCACCGCCGGCTGGAGCGCTACCGGCGGGTCACCTACCGGTCGTTCATGCTCGCCTCGCTGGGCTTCCTCGGGCCGGGCCTGGTCGCGCTCGCCGGTGCCTACGCGGAGGGCGAGCTCGCCCCGGCCCTCGCGCTGACCGGGCTGCTGGGCCTCGGCGTCCTCTTCGCCTGCTACACCTGGCTCGTCCGGACGGGCCTGGACGGCGGGGCGCCCCGGCGCGCCGTCGTGGTCAGCGGCGCGGTGACGGCGGCGCTGTCCGCGCTGCTGCTCGCCAACCCGCTGTTCAGCGTGGTCCCGGTGTTCTGGGTGTCGGCCGTGGCGCTGACGCCGATGAGCCGCGCCCGGATCGCCGTGCTGTGCGGCGGCACCGGTACGGCCTGCGGGGTGTACGGCACGCTCGGCGCCGAGCGCCTCTACCCCCACCACGCCATGCCCTGGTACGGCGTCCTGCCGATCCTGATCGCGGTCTACACGGCGACCTGCGCGCTGGTCGCGTTCCTCAACCGCTACCAGCGCGGCACGTGGGACCTGCACCAGCAGGCCTACGCCGGACGCGACGCGCTCGCCCGGCTCGCGGTCACCGAGGAGCGGCTCCGCTTCTCCCGCGACCTGCACGACCTGCTCGGCCACAGCCTCTCGCTGATCGCGGTGAAGAGCGAGCTGGCGCTGCGGCTCGCCGAGGCCGACCCGGGCCGCGCGGGCGCCGAGATGGCCGACGTCCGGCGCGCCGCCCGGGACGCGCTGCGCGAGGTCCGCGCCGCCGTCCACGGGTACCGCGCCGTCGAGCTGGACGCCGAGCTGGCCGGGGTGCGGGCCGTGCTGGAGGCCGCGGGCGTCCGCTGCGAGGTCGGCGACCTGCCGGACGGGCTGGCGCCCGAGGTCCGCTCCGTCCTCGCCTGGGTGATCCGCGAGGGCGCCACCAACGTGATCAAGCACAGCGAGGCGCGGCGCTGCGGCGTCACGGTCGTCCGCCACGACCGGTCGGTGGTCCTGGAGATGCTCAACGACGGCGTCCGCGCCGCCGCCGACCCCCGGACGGGCTCGGGCCTCGCCGGTCTCGCCGAACGCGTGGCCGTGCACGGCGGCGAGATCACCTCCGGCCCGCGCGGCCGCGCCGAATTCCTCCTGCGCGCCGTGGTGCCGATGCCCCAGGAGGACGCCCCGGCCGCAGAGGGGCCCGCTCCGGACGCGCTGCCCGCCGGGAGGGCGGTGTGATCCGCGTGCTGCTCGCCGACGACGAGCACCTCATCCGGGGCGCCGTCGCCGCGCTGCTCGGGCTGGAGCCCGACCTGGAGGTCGTCGCCGAGGTCGGGCGCGGCGACGAGGTCGCGGCGGCGGTCGCCGAGCACGACCCGGACGTCGCCGTCCTCGACATCGACATGCCCGGCGCGAACGGCCTCACCGTCGCCGAGACCCTCCGCGACCGGGGCGCGCGGTGCTCGGTCTGCATCCTGACCAGTTTCGGGCGGCCCGGCTACCTGCGCCGCGCGATGGCGGCGGGCGTGCGCGGCTTCGTCGCCAAGGACGCGCCCACCGAGGAGCTGGCCGCCGCGATCCGCAAGGTCCACGGCGGCGGCCGCTACCTCGACGCCGAGCTGGCCGCGAGCGCCATGGCCGCCGGCGACAACCCGCTGACGGGCCGCGAGCGCGAGATCCTCCGGCTCACCGGCGCCGGGACCGAGACCGCCCGCATCGCCGCGCTGCTGCACCTGTCGGAGGGCACCGTCCGCAACTACCTGTCCACCGCCATGGCCAAGCTGGGCGTTCCCAACCGGCTCGCCGCCGTCCGCGCCGCCCGCGACATGGGCTGGATCTGATCAGGCGGAACCGGTCGGGGCGGGGCGGCCGGGTTAGGCTGTCCGCGTGGGAAACCCTCTGGTACCGCGCATGCAGGGATTCGGCGAGACGATCTTCGCGGAGATGTCCGCGCTCGCCGTCCGGACCGGCTCCATCAACCTCGGCCAGGGGTTCCCCGACACTCCGGGGCCCGCGGCCATGCTCGAGGCGGCGGCCGCGGCCGTCCTCGGCGGCGACGTCCAGTACCCGCCCGGCCCCGGGGTGCCCGAGCTGCGCGAGGCGGTCGCCGCGCAGCGGCTCCAGCGGTACGGGCTGAGCTACGACCCGGCGACGGAGGTGTTCGTCACGGTCGGCGCCACCGAGGGCATCGCGGCGGCGGTGCTCGCGCTCGCCGGGCCGGGCGACGAGGTCGTCGTGTTCGAGCCCTACTACGACTCCTACGCGGCGGTGATCGCGCTGTCCGGCGCCGCCCGCAGGCCGGTGCTGCTGCGCCCGTCCGGGGGCCGGTTCACCTTCGACCCCGACGAGCTGCGCGCGGCGGTCGGGCCGCGCACCCGCGTGCTGCTGCTGAACTCGCCGCACAACCCCGCCGGCACCGTGTTCACCCGCGAGGAGCTGGAGACGATCGCGGACGTCGTCCGCGAGCACGACCTCGTCGCCGTCACCGACGAGGTGTATGAGTACCTGACCTTCGACGACACCGAGCACATCCCGCTCGCCACCCTCGACGGCATGCGCGAGCGGACCGTGTCGGTGTCCTCGGCGGGCAAGACGTTCTCGGTCACCGGCTGGAAGACCGGGTGGGTGACCGCGCCCGCCCGGTACGTCCGCGCCGTCCAGACCGTGAAGCAGTTCCTCACCTACGCCGCCGCCGCGCCGTGGCAGCGGGCCGCCGCCTACGCGCTGACCTCCGAGCTGGCGTGGGTCGCGGAGCTGCGCGCCTCGCTCCAGAGCAAGCGCGACCGGCTGGTCAGCGGGCTCGCGGCCGCCGGGTTCACCCCCTACCGCCCGCAGGGCACCTACTTCGTGCAGGCCGACATCCGGCCGCTCGGCTTCACCGACGGCCGGGAGCTGGCCCGCGCGCTGCCCGAGAAGGCGGGCGTCGTCGCGATCCCCACGCAGGTGTTCTACGACCACGCCGAGGCGGGGGCGCACTTCCTCCGCTTCGCGTTCTGCAAGAAGGACGAGGTCATCGACGAGGCGGTCGAGCGCCTGGCGCGCCTCGGCTGACCGCCGCCCCGCCCGCCGCCGCGAGCCCGGCGCCGGGAGGACAGGAGTGAGGACGTGCCCGACCCGATCGAGGTCCGCAAGATCCCCATCGAGAGCGTCACCGACGCCTCCGGGCTGGCCCGGCTGATCGACGGCGGCGTGCTGGAGGCCGACCGCGTGCTCGCCGTCGTCGGCAAGACCGAGGGCAACGGCGGCGTCAACGACTACACCCGCCTGCTCGCCGACCGGGCGTTCCGCGAGGTGCTGGTCGCGCGGGGCACGCGCACGGCCGAGGAGGTCGCGCGGGTCCCGCTGGTGTGGTCGGGCGGCACCGACGGGGTGCTGAGCCCGCACGCGACCGTGTTCGCCACCGCCGACCCCGCGTCCGTCCCGTCCTCGGACGAGCCGCGCCTGTCGGTGGGCGTCGCGATGAGCGAGGTCATCGCGCCCGAGGACATCGGCCGCCCCGCGATGGTCGCGACCGTCGCGGCGGGGGTGCGCGCGGCGATGCGGACCGCGGGCATCGACGACCCCGCCGACGTCCACTACGTCCAGACCAAGACGCCGCTGCTCACCCTCGACACGATCAACGACGCCCGCGCGCGGGGCCGCGACGTCGTCACCGAGGACACGCTGGCCTCGATGGACATCTCGAACTCGACGACCGCGCTCGGCATCGCGGTCGCGCTCGGCGAGGTGGAGCCGCCGGCCGCCGAGCAGATCCACCGCGACCTGTCGCTGTACTCGTCGGTCGCGTCGTGCTCGTCGGGCGTCGAGCTGGACCGCGCCCAGATCGTCGTCGTCGGCAACGTGCGCGGCATCGGCGGCCGGTACCGCGCCGGGCACGGGGTGATGCGGGACGCGATCGACGCCGACGGCGTGTGGGACGCGATCCGCTCCACCGGCCTGCCGTTGCCGGACCGGCCCCGCGCCGCCGACCTCGGCGACCGGCTCGTGAACGTGTTCGTCAAGTGCGAGGCCGACCCGGGCGGGCGGGTCCGCGGCCGCCGCAACATCATGCTCGACGACTCCGACGTGCACTGGCACCGGCAGATCAAGGCGTGCGTCGGCGGCGTCGTCGCGTCGGTCACCGGCGACCCCGCCGTGTTCGTGTCGGTCGCCGCCGTCCACCAGGGGCCCTCGGGCGGCGGCACCGTCGCCGCCATCGCCGACCTCGGGGACCCCGGGGACCCCGGACGGCTCGGATGACCGAGAGTATCCGGGTTGTCGCCCACGGCGGTCGCCGGAGGATATAGCCTTCCTGCCGTGTCCGGACTGAGCATTCCCGAACCCCAGTTCCCCGGGGACGACGGCGGCGCCGACCCCCGGCTGTGCGAGGCGCTCGCCGGCCACGCCGCGGGCCGCGTCGGCGAGCACGCGGTGCTGCGCCGCCTCCAGGGCGCGCGGTTGCTCGTCCCCGTCGTCGCCGTCCTCACCGAGGAGGAGCAGACCGCCCCCGGCGAGCTGCGCCGCGAGAAGTCGAGCGACATGGCGCTGCCCACCCTCGTCGGCGAGGACGGCCGGCGCGGCGTCCTCGGGTTCACCTGCGTCGAGACCATGCTGGCGTGGCGGCCCGACGCCCGGCCGGTCGCCGTGCACGCCCGGCAGGCGTGCCGCGCCGCGCTCGACGAGGGCGCCCACGCGCTGGTCGTGGACGTCGCGGGCCCCGTCCCGTTCGCCGTCGACGGGCTGCGCCTGCACCTGCTCGCCGAGGGCCGCCCGATCCCGCCGCCGCACGAGGACCCCGACGTCCTCGCCGCCGTCGAGGCCGCGTTCGGCTCCGACCAGGCGGTCAGCGGCGTCCGCGTCACCGAGGGCTCCGGCGCCGAACTCGCCGTCCGGTTCGCGGTCGTCCCCGGGCACGACGAGCGGCTCACCGTGCAGCGCGTCTCCGACCGGCTCGCCGCGCTGCTGCGCGGCAGGATCGTCGGAGGCGTCGAGTTGAGCGTCGTCCGCCGGTAGGGTCCGGTGTCGTGGACGCTCCCGACGCCCCCGTCCCAGGCCCCACCGGCCCCGACACCCCCGCCCTCGAACCCGCCGCGCCCGCGGACCTGCCCGCCGAGGCTCGGCCCGCCGCGACCCAGCCCTCCGAGGTGCGGGTTCCCGGCGAGGTCCCGGCGGACGCGTGGTCGCTGCACGCCGCGTGGGCCGCGCCGCTGCGCCGCCGCCCCGTCCCGATCGCGCTGCTGGCCGCCGCCGTCCTCGCCGCGCTGACCTGGCGGATCGGCCTGCGGCCCGACCTGCCCGCGTTCCTGTGGCTCGGCCTCGCCGGAACGCTCCTCGGCATCGTCGACGCCACGCTGCGGCGGCTGCCCGAACCGCTCACGCTGCCGTCCTACGCGGCGGGCGTCACGCTGCTCGGCGCGGCCGCGTCCTTCACCGACGACGGCGGCGGACGGTTCGGCCGCGCGATCCTCGGCATGGCCGCGCTCGGCGCGTTCTTCGGCGTCCAGTGGCTCCTGCTGCCCGAGGGGACGCTCGGCTTCGGCGACGTCACGCTCGCCGGGCTGCTCGGAATGCACCTCGGCTGGCTCGGCTGGCGGGCCTGGATCCTCGGCGTCACCGCCACGCTCGCGATCGCCCTGGCGGTGTCGCTCGCCCTGCTCGCCACCCGCCGCGCCGGACGCAAGTCGCAGATCCCCTACGGTCCGTTCCTGCTCGCGGGGACGCTCACCGCCGTCCTGGTCCACGGGTGACGGCGATGGAGTTTCGAGAGGTGCTCGCCGCCCGGCGCATGGTGCGCCGCTACCGCGCCGACCCCGTCCCGCCGGAGGTCGTCGAGCGGATCGCCCGCGTCGTCCACCGGGCGCCGAGCGCCGGGTTCAGCCAGGGCCACCGGCTCCTGGTCGTGACCGGCCCGGCGGCCCGCGCGCGGATCGCGGAGTGCGCCGAGGAGTTCCGCTACGAGACGGCGTGGATCTCGGCCGCGCCGGTGCACATGGTGATCGGCGTCCGCGAGGACGACTACCACGACCGCTACACCCGGCCCGACAAGCTTGAGGATGGCAGGGAGATGGAGTGGCCCGCCCCTTACTGGTGGGTCGATTCCGGGGCGTTCCTCATGCTGGTCCAGCTCGCCGCCATCGACGCGGGGCTCGCCACGGGCTTCGCGACCGTCCCGCGCAAGGACGAGCTGCGGGCCCTGGTCGGCATCCCGGACGACGTCGCCGTCGTGGGCGTCGTCACCCTCGGGTACCCGGCCGAGGACGCCGTCCGCCCGGCGGACACGGCGCGGCTGCGGTCCATGCGCCGGCCCCTGGACGACCTCGTCCGCTACGAATCCTGGTGACCCTCCGCGGCCTGCGGCCTCTCAGATGCTGGACGGGGTCACGGAGCGCGGCGGGGAGTCAATAGGATCTGACGCATGCTGCGCTGGTTGACCGCGGGGGAGTCCCATGGCCCGGCCCTCACCGCGATCGTGGAGGGCCTCCCGGCCGGCGTGCGCGTGACCTCGGCGGACATCGCCGAGGATCTGCGCCGCCGGCGGCTCGGGCACGGGCGGGGCGCCCGGATGAAGTTCGAGCAGGACCAGGTGCGGATCCTCGGCGGCGTCCGGCACGGGACGACGCAGGGCGGTCCGGTCGCGATCGAGGTCGGCAACACCGAGTGGCCCAAGTGGGAGACGGTGATGGCCGCCGACCCGGTGGACGCCGACGTCCTCGCCGCGCAGGCGCGCAACGCGCCGCTGTCGCAGCCGAGGCCCGGCCACGCCGACCTCGTCGGGATGCAGAAGTACGGGTTCGACGACGCGCGCCCGGTGCTGGAGCGGGCGAGCGCGCGCGAGACCGCCGCGCGCGTCGCGCTCGGGACGGTCGCCCGGGCGTTCCTCCGGCAGACGCTCGGCGTCGACGTGCTGAGCCACGTGATCGCGCTGGGCGAGGTCGAGGCGCCCGAGGGCGTCCTGCCCGGCCCAGGCGATCTCCAGCGGGTGGACGAGAGCCCCGTGCGCTGCTTCGACCCCGCCGCGTCCGAGGCGATGGTCAAGCACATCGACGAGATGAAGAAGGCGGGCGACACGCTCGGCGGCGTCGTGGAGGTGCTCGCCTACGGGCTGCCGCCCGGCCTCGGCAGCCACGTCCACTGGGACCGGCGGCTCGACTCGCGGCTCGCCGGAATCCTGATGGGCATCCAGGCCATCAAGGGCGTGGAGGTCGGCGACGGGTTCACGACCGCGCGGCGGCCCGGGTCGCGGGCGCACGACGAGATCGACGCCACCTCCGACGGCATCCGGCGCCGCACGAACCGCGCCGGGGGCGTCGAGGGCGGCATGACCACCGGCGAGCCGCTGCGGGTGCGGGCGGCGATGAAGCCGATCTCGACGGTCCCGCGCCGGCTGGACACCATCGATGTGAAGACCGGCGAGCCCGCCAAGGCCATCAACCAGCGCAGCGACGTCACCGCCGTGCCCGCCGCCGGGGTGGTCGCCGAGGCGATGGTGGCGCTCGTCCTCGCCGACGCGGCGCTGGAGAAGTTCGGCGGCGACTCCGCGGAGGAGACCGCGCGCAACGCGCGGGCCTACCTGTCCGCACTGGCGATCAAGTGACTTCTGGGAACGGGTTGGACATGACGCGACCGAGGGCGGTCCTCATCGGAGCCCCGGGCTCCGGCAAGAGCACGGTCGGCGCGGAGCTGGCCGCCCGGCTCGGCGTGGCGCTGCGCGACACCGACGCCGACGCCGAGGCCGCGGCGGGCAAGCCGATCGGCGACATCTTCGTCGACGACGGCGAGGAGCGCTTCCGCGAGCTGGAGCGCGCGGCCGTCGCGGCGGCGCTCGCCGAGCACGAGGGCGTGGTCGCGCTCGGCGGCGGCGCCGTCCTCGCGCCCGAGACGCAGGAGCTGCTGGCCGGGCACACCGTCGTCTACCTGCGGGTGGGCCTGTCGGAGGCGATCAAGCGGGTCGGGCTGGCCTCGGCGCGGCCGCTGCTCGTGCTGAACCCGCGGAGCCAGATGCGCAAGCTGCTGGAGGAGCGGCTGCCGGTGTACGAGCGGCTCGGGACCGTCCACGTCGACACCGACGGGCGCGAGCCCGCCGACATCGTCGAGGAGATCGTGCGGGCGCTGCCGTGACCACGCGCATCGGCGTCCGCGGCGCCGACCCCTACGACGTCGTCATCGGGACGGGCGTGCTCGGCGAGCTGCCCGCGATGGTCGGCGCGAAGGCCCGGATGGTCGCGGTCGTCCACGCCGAGGGCCTGCCCGAGATCGCGCGTCCGGTGTGCGGGGCGCTGGAGCGGGCCGGGTACGAGGTGCACGCGCTGCCCGTCCCCGACGGCGAGGCCGCCAAGGAGGCCGGCGTCCTCGCCGGGCTGTGGTCGGCGTTCGCCGCGCTCGGCATGACCCGCACCGACGTGGTCGTCGGCGTCGGCGGCGGCGCCACCACCGACCTCGCCGGGTTCGCCGCCGCGTCGTGGCTGCGGGGGGTGCCGGCGGTGCTCGTCCCGACCACGCTGCTCGGCATGGTGGACGCGGCGGTCGGCGGCAAGACCGGCATCAACATCCCCGAGGGCAAGAACCTCGTCGGCGCGTTCCACCCGCCCGCCGGCGTGCTGTGCGACCTCGCCACGCTGGTCACGATGCCGCACGAGGACTACATCAGCGGCCTCGCCGAGGTGGTCAAGGCCGGGTTCATCGCCGACCCGAAGATCCTGGAGCTGGTCGAGGCCGACCCCGCCGCCGCGGCGTCGCCCGCCGGGCCCGCCACCCGCGAGCTGGTCGAGCGCGCCGTCCAGGTGAAGGCCGACGTCGTGTCGTCCGACCTGAAAGAGAGCGGGCTCCGCGAGATCCTCAACTACGGGCACACGCTCGCGCACGCGATCGAGAAGGCCGAGGACTACCGGTTCCGGCACGGCCACGCCGTCGCCATCGGCATGGTGTACGCGGCCGAGCTGTCGCGCCTCGCCGGGCGGCTGCCCGCCGAGGTGGTCGCGCGGCACCGCGCCGTGCTGACGTCGGTGGGGCTGCCGGTCTCCTACGGCGCCGACTGGCCCGGCCTGCGCGCCACGATGAGCATCGACAAGAAGGCGCGCGGTGCCACGCTCCGGTTCGTCGTCCTGGACGGCGTCGCCGAGCCCGGCCGTCTGGAGGGGCCGGACGAGGCGCTGCTCGCCGCCGCCTACCGGGAGGTCGCCCGATGACCCGCGTGCTCGTGCTGAACGGCCCGAACCTCGGCCGCCTCGGGCTCCGCGAGCCCGACGTCTACGGCAGCGCCACGCTCGCCGACCTCGCCGCGCTGTGCCGCGCCGAGGGCGGGCGCCTCGGCCTGGACGTCGAGGTCCGGCAGACCGACGACGAGGCGGAGCTGATCGGCTGGGTGCACGAGGCCGCCGACGGGCGGCTGCCGGTCGTGCTCAACCCGGCCGCGTTCACCCACTACTCCTACGGGCTGCGCGACGCCCTCGCCCAGCGCACCGCGCCGCTGGTCGAGGTGCACATCTCCAACCCGGCGGCGCGCGAGGAGTTCCGGCACACCTCGGTCGTCGCGGGCGTCGCCACCGGCACGATCGCCGGGTTCGGCATGGCGTCCTACGTGCTCGCCCTGCACGCGGTCGCCGAGCTGCTGGCGGCCGGGCCCGCGGACTAGCGGGCCGGCGGACTAGGCGGACTCGACCGCCTCCCGCGTCATCGCCTTCAGCTCCTTGACGATGTCGTCGAGCGGGGCGACGTCGCGGTGGGCGCGGCAGAGGATCGTGGCGCCCTCGACGGAGGCGACGATCAGCCGCGCGAGCCGGGCCGCGCGGTCATCGGGGACGCCGGCGTTGCCGAGGCCGGTGGCGAGGGTGTCCTGCCAGCGGTCGAACACGCGCGCGGCGGCCGCGGCGAGCTGCGGCGCGTCCTCGTGGGACTCGACGGTGACGGCGACGACCGGGCAGCCCGCGCGGAACTCGCTGCGGATCAGCACCTGCCGCCACCAGCCGGTGAAGGCGTCCACGGCGGACGCGGCGTCGCCGCCCTCGGTGGCCGCGAGGATGCCCGCGTTGAGGAACTCCCCGGCGTAGCGGACGGCCTCCTCGGCGAGCTGCGCCTTGCCCTCGGGGAAGTGGTGGTAGATCGAGCCGCGCGGCGCGCCGCTGTGCGCGATGACGTCGCGGAACCCCGTGCCGCTGTAGCCGCGCTCGCGGAACAGGTGGGCGGCGCTGCGCACCATGCGCTCCCGGCTGTCGGTCCCCATGCCACCGATTATGACCCTCATCATAAGCTTTGGCGATTCTCCATGACGGCCGTCATATTCGACGCGTCGCGGCGACCAGGATTCCGTTGCTGGTTACCGACGAGTAAGGTTCGATCCGAACGGATCGAAGGAGATTTCGTGATCGACCTCCAGCGCGACGGAGACGTGTACGTCCTGCGGTTCGACGCCGGTGAGAACCGGTTCGGGCCCGGCTTCCTCACCGCCGTCGAGGAAGCGCTCGACACCGTGGAGAAGGACGAGGGGCCCCGCGCGCTCGTCACCACGGGCACCGGGAAGTTCTACTCCAACGGCCTCGACCTGGAGTGGCTCGGCGCCAACCCGGGGGCGTTCGAGGAGTACCTGCGCCGCGTCCACGCCCTGTACGCGCGGCTGCTGGCGTTCCCGGCGCCGACGGTCGCCGCCGTCAACGGGCACGCGTTCGCGGGCGGCGGGATGCTCGTCCTCGCGCACGACTTCGCGGTGATGCGCGAGGAGCGCGGCTACTTCTGCCTGCCCGAGGTCGATCTCGGAATGAGCTTCACCCCGGGGATGAGTGCGCTGATCCGGGCGCGGCTGCCGGTCGCGACCGCGCACGAGGCGATGCTCACCGGCCGCCGCTACACCGCCGAGCAGGCCCGGGACGCGGGCATCCTCCAGCACGTCGCGGCCGAGGCGGAGGTGCTCCCGGTGGCGACCGGGCTCGCCGCTTCCCTGGCGGGCAAGGACGGCGCGGTCGTGGCACAGATCCGCTCCGGCATGTACCCGGCGGCGCTGGAGGCCCTGCGGGGCCCGGTGTTCTCGTGACCGGGAACGGTTCGCTACCGTCGGCTGAACGAGGTTCGGTTCGAGAGGGGACGCCGGCATGCGCATCGGAATGGCGCTGAAGTACTCGGACGGCTTCCGGGAGACCGTCGAGGAGCTGGCCGACTTCGAGAAGGCCGGGCTCGACATCGTGTACGTCGCCGAGGCCTACAGCTTCGACGCCGTCAGCCAGCTCGGCTTCATCGCCGCCAAGACCGAGCGGGTGGAGATCGCGTCCGGCATCCTGAACATCTACTCGCGGACGCCGACCGCGCTCGCGCAGACCGCCGCCGGGCTCGACTACGTCTCCGACGGGCGGTTCACGCTCGGCATCGGCGCCTCGGGCCCGCAGGTCATCGAGGGCTTCCACGGCGTCCCCTACACCGCGCCGCTCGGCCGCACCCGCGAGATCATCGAGATCTGCCGGCGGGTGTGGCGCCGCGAGATCCTGCGCCACGAGGGCCGCCACTACACGATGCCGCTGCCGCCCGGGCAGGGCACCGGCCTCGGCAAGCCCCTCAAGATCATCAACCATCCGGTGCGGGCGGACATCCCCGTCCTGGTCGCCGCGATCGGCCCGAAGAACGTCGAGCTGACCGCCGAGATCGCCAACGGCTGGGAGCCGATCTTCTACCTGCCCGAGAAGGCCGCGGACGTGTGGGCCGCCTCGCTCGCCGCGGGCAAGGCCAAGCGCGACCCCGCGCTCGGCGAGCTGGACGTCGTCGGCCAGGCGCCGCTCGCGATCGGCGAGGACGCCCTGGGCTTCCTGGAGTTCGGCCGCCCGATGGCCGCGCTGTACATCGGCGGGATGGGCGCCAAGGGCAAGAACTTCTACAACGACCTCTGCCGCCGCTACGGCTGGGAGAAGGAGGCCGAGGAGATCCAGGACCTCTACCTGGACGGCAAGAAGGACGAGGCCGCCGCCAAGGTCCCCTACGAGCTGCTGGAGAAGATGTCGCTCATCGGCCCCGAGGGGCACGTCCGCGAGCGGCTCGCCGCGATGAAGGAGTCGGGGGTCACCACGCTCAACGTCACGCCCGTCGCCGGGGACCACAAGAGCCGCCTCGCCCTGATCGAGAAGGTCAGGGAGATGGCCGACGACCTGTGAGGGCCCCCGGCTGAGGGCCCGCGTCGCGCATGCCGGTCTTCCGGCGGGTCACGCGCGGCCGTAGAGTCCTCCCCATGGGGGAGACGCACATCGAACGGCGCCGCCGGCTGGCCGAGCGCGCCGGTGAGAAGGACCTGGACGCGCTGCTGGTCACCCGGCTCGTCAACGTCCGCTACCTGACCGGCCTCGACAGCTCGAACGCGGCGCTGCTCGTCCCGGCCGACGGCCCGGCCGTGCTCGCCACCGACGGGCGCTACGCCGGGATGGCCGCGCAGGTCTGCCCCGAGCTGCGCGTCGTCGTCGACCGGAACGCCGCCGCCGCGCTGGCGGCCCTCGCCGCGACCAGCGGCGCCGCCCGGCTCGGCTTCGAGGCGCACGCCCTCACCGTCGAGCGCCACGGGGAGCTGACGGCGCGGGCCGACGTCGAGCTCGTCCACCCCGGCCGCCTCGTCGAGGAGCTGCGCCGCGTCAAGGACGAGGACGAGATCGGCCTGCTGCGGGAGGCGTGCGCGATCACCTGCCGCGCGTTCGACGCCGTGCTGCCCGAGATCCGCGCGGGCGTCACCGAGCGGGCCGTCGCGGTCGCGCTGGAGCGCGCGATGGTCGACCTCGGCGCCGAGGGGCCCGCGTTCGAGTCGATCGTGGCGTCCGGGCCGAACGGCGCGATCCCGCACCACCACCCGGGCGGGCGCGAGCTCCAGCGCGGCGACCTGCTCACGCTCGACTTCGGGGCCCGCTACGGCGGCTACCACGCCGACATGACCCGCACCGTCGCGATCGGCGAGCCCGCCGCGTGGCAGCGCGAGGTGTACGACCTCGTCCGCGAGGCGCAGCGCACGGCGGTCGAGGCCGCCGTCCCGGGCGCCGAGACGAAGGCCGTCGACGCCGCCGCCCGCGACGTCATCAAGGCGGCCGGGCACGGCGAGGCGTTCACCCACGGGCTCGGCCACGGCGTCGGCCTGGAGATCCACGAGGCGCCGCTCCTCGGGTACGACAGGACCGGTAGGCTGGTGGATCGGGTTCCGATCACCGCCGAGCCGGGGGTCTACCTCGCGGGCCGGGGCGGCGTCCGCGTCGAGGACACGCTGGTCGTCCGTGCGGACGGCCCGGAACTCCTCACCACAACGACCAGGGACCTGCTCGTTCTGTAAGAGCGCGCGGGACCGCGACCAGGAGAATGACGCAGTGGCGACGACGAACGACCTGAAGAACGGCATGACGCTGAACATCGACGGCCAGCTCTGGACCGTCCTTGAGTTCCAGCACGTCAAGCCAGGCAAGGGCGGCGCGTTCGTCCGCACCAAGCTCAAGAACGTGCTGTCGGGCAAGGTCGTCGACCGCACCTTCAACGCCGGCACCAAGGTCGAGGTGGCGAGCGTCGACAAGCGGGAGATGCAGTACCTCTACCGCGAGGGCGAGGACTTCGTGTTCATGGACACCGAGACCTACGACCAGCCGCGCATCCCGGTGGCCACCGTCGGCACCGCCGCGAACTACCTGCTCCCCGAGCAGAACGCGGTGATCGCGTTCAACGAGGAGAACCCGTTGTACGTCGAGCTGCCCGCGGCCGTCGTGCTGGAGATCACCGAGACCGAGCCCGGCCTCCAGGGCGACCGCTCGACCGGCGGCAGCAAGCCCGCGACGCTGGAGACCGGCGCGCAGATCCAGGTGCCGCTGTTCATCTCCACCGGCGAGAAGGTCAAGGTCGACACCCGCTCCGGCGAGTACCTCGGCCGCGGTTGATGAGCGCTCGCACCAAGGCGCGCAAGCTCGCGCTCGACATCCTGTTCGCCGCCGAGCTGCGCGAGGAGCGGCCGACCGCCGTACTGGAGGCGCGCGGCCGCCCCAACCAGGACGAGCTGGCCGAGTACCCGCACGCCGTCCGCATCATCGAGGGCGTGCAGGAGAACGGCGAGCGGATCGACGAGCTGATCGCCACCTACGCGACCGGGTGGACGCTGGAGCGGATGCCCGTCGTCGACCGCAACATCCTCCGGATGGGCGCCTACGAACTGCTGTGGGTGGACGACGTCCCCGACGGCGTCGCCGTCAGCGAGGCGGTCGGGCTCGCGACCGAGCTGTCCACCGACGAGTCCCCGCGGTTCGTCAACGGGCTGCTGTCGCGCCTCCAGCAGCTCAAGCCGTCCCTGACGCTGTAGCCCCCCGGGCGGTCGCCGCCGGTGCCGCTGTGGCCGCCGCGCGTCCGCCGGAGGAGGCGAGGCGGCTAGGGTGGGCCGGGATGAGCGACGTCAGAGGAGTGGCCGTGGACGGCCGCCAGCAGAAACGGCCGCGGGGCGGCGGCCGCGCGCGCAGCACCGTCCTGTGGGACGCGCTGCGCACCGTCCTGGACCGCATCGCCCCCGAGGACGGACCCAGCGACGTCGTCGACGTGGGCGGCGGGACCGGCGGGTTCGCGGTCCCGCTCGCCGAGCTCGGCCACCGCGTCACCGTGGTCGACGCCAGCCCCGACGCGCTGGCCGCGCTGGAGCGGCGCGCCGCCGAGTCGGGGGTGTCGGTCCGCTCCGTCCAGGGCGACGCGGTCGACCTGCCCGACCTGCTCGGCGCGGGCGCCGCCGACCTCGTGCTGTGCCACAGCGTCCTGGAGTTCGTCGACGACCCCGCCGCGGCGATGGCGGCGCTGACCGGCACGGTCCGCCCCGGCGGGTCGGTGAGCCTGCTGACGGCCGGGCAGGTCGCCGCCGCGCTGCACCGCGCGGTCGCCGGGCACTTCGACGACGCCCGCCGGGTGCTGACCAGCACGTCCGGGCGCTGGGGCGAGGGCGACCGGATGCCCCGCCGCTTCACCAGGGAGACGCTGTCGGCGCTGGTGCGCGGCGCGGGGCTGCGCGTCGCCGAGCTGCACGGCGTGCGGATCTTCGCCGACCTGGTGCCCGCCGGGCTGCTGGACGGCGACGCCGACTCGGCCGAGGCGCTGCTGGCGCTGGAGTCGGTCGCGGCCGTTCACCCGGTGCTGCGCGACCTCGCGACCCAGCTCCACCTGGTGGCCGACAAGCCGGCACCGTGAGCGCAGCGAACCAGAGAACACAGCAGTGGAACTCACGCATGGCCGAGCCGCCAGGCGAGGCAGCCTCCGAGCCGCCAGGCGAGGAGGCCGCGTGAGTCGCAAGCAGCAGCTGCACCGGCCCGGGCCGCAGCCGGGGCCTCCCGCCGACGACACCGGCTGCGCGATCCTGCACGTCGACATGGACGCGTTCTTCGTCAGCGTCGAGCTGCTGGAGCGTTCCGACCTGCGCGGCCTCCCGGTCATCGTCGGCGGCGCGGGCCCGCGCGGGGTGGTGTCGGCGGCGTCCTACGAGGCCCGGAAGTTCGGCGTGCACTCGGCGATGCCGATGTCGCGGGCGCGGCGGCTGTGCCCGGCCGCGGTGGTGCTGCCGGTCAGCCACGACAAGTACACGCGGGTGTCGGCGGCGGTGTTCGAGATCTTCCGGTCGATCACGCCGCTGGTGGAGCCGCTCTCGCTGGACGAGGCGTTCCTGGACGTGGCGGGCGCCGTGCGGCGGCTCGGGCGGCCCGCCCGGATCGCCGCGATGATCCGCGAGCAGGTCCACGCCCAGCAGGGCATCACCTGCTCGGTCGGCGTCGCGAGCACCAAGTTCGTCGCCAAGCTCGCCTCGACCCGCTGCAAGCCCGACGGGCTGCTCGTCGTCCCGGCCGACGGCGTCGAGGACTTCCTCCACCCGCTGCCGGTCGCGGCGCTGTGGGGCGTGGGGGAGCGCACCGAGCAGACGCTGGCGCGGCTCGGCCTGCGGACGGTCGGGCAGCTCGCGCGGGTGCCGCTCGCGACGCTCCAGCGGGAGCTGGGCGCCGCGTCCGGCGCGCACCTGCACGAGCTGGCCTGGGGCCGGGACCCGCGCCAGGTCGTCCCGCACACCCCCGACAAGAGCATCGGCGCGGAGGAGACCTTCGACACCGACGTCGAGGACCCCGAGGTGATCCGCCGGGAGCTGCTGCGGCTCGCCGAGCGGGTGGGCGCGCGGCTGCGCGCGTCGGGGAACGCCGGACGGACGGTGAGCGTCAAACTGCGGATGGCGGACTTCAAGACGATCACCCGGGCGCGCACGCTGCGCGAGCCCACCGATCTCGCGCGTGTGATCTACATCACAGCCTGCGAGCTGTACGAGGGGGCCGGGCTGGAACGGGTACGACTCCGTCTGGTCGGGGTCAGGGTCGAGAATCTTGGTCCCGCCGGCGAGGCCCCCCGGCAGTTGGCCCTCGACGAGCCGGAAACCGGCTGGCGCGAGGCCGAACGCGCGATCGACCGGGTGGCGGACCGGTTCGGCCGCGGCGCCGTCCGTCCCGCCGCGCTGGTACGGCCCGCGGACGGGCGTGGCCCGCGTGACGGCGGTGACGGCAGGCGATGAAAGGGGTCGGTGAGGTGTCCGGCAAGGGGTCCTCGGTTGGCCGTTCGCTTTCGTCCGCTCGTCGGGGCTCGTATTCTGGGCATATCACCGTTGAGGTTCCCGTCCTGCATCGGATACCCCGCCGCGGGGCTGTCGTTGGGAGGCGCCGTGCCGCTGTCTGAGCACGAGCAGCGCATGCTCGAACAGATCGAGTCGGCGTTGTACGCCGAGGATCCGAAATTCGCCCACGCGGTCCGATCGACGAATCCCCAGGTCCACTACAAGCGGCGGATCGTGAAGGCGGCCCTCGGCTTCGTGGTCGGCGTGTGCGCGCTGATGGCGGGCCTGGTCATGAACGCCGGGACCGTCACGATCGCGATCAGCGTGACCGGCTTCCTGCTCATGGTGGTCTGCTGCGTGTGGGCGCTGACGAGCTGGAAGCGCATGACGGGCATCGGCAACGAGCCCGCCAGGCGAGGCCGGCAGGGTCGCCAGGGCCGCCCCGCCAAGGCCGGGTTCATGGAGCGCATGGAAGAGCGCTGGCGCCGCCGCACCGAGGGCGACTGACCCTCCCGCGGCTTTCGCCGTCGCCGAGTTCCACGTCGTCCTGGCCTGCCACGAGGGCCAGGACGATCTCCTTCGAGGGCCAGGTTTCCCTGGCCCTCTTGTGTGACCTTCATCTCATGATCGATGCCCGCCGGGCGGGCCGGGGCGGCGCGGGTCGTCAGCGGCGGCGCAGGCGGCGGGGAAGCTCGTTCAGCCGATCCGACAGCTCCGCCGCGCGGCCCCCGGCCGACCGGAGCGTTCCCCGCGCCTCCGCCATCGTGGACGGCGGCAGCAGCCGGGCCCGCCAGCGGGCGCGGCGGCCCACCGCCGCGGCGAACGCCTCGCGGACCGTCCGGACGTCGGCGCGCAGCCGCTCCGCCGGGGCCGGCGGCAGCGAGCCCGAGTAGCGGGCCAGCTCCTCGGCCCGCGCGATGCGGGCGAGGGCCCGCTCGCCCTCGTCGTCGAGGTCCACCAGCTCCCCGAGCCGGCGCGCGGCGGCGCGCGGCGAGTCGCTCGGCAGCCAGCGCAGGCCGTGGTCGAGCGCGTCGGCGCGCAGCTCCCGCCAGGCCGCGTGCGCGGCGCCCGCGGGGTCGGCGGACGGCCGCGGCCCCCGCCCCCGCCCCTGGGCGTCCACCGCGGGGCCCGTGTCGTCGACCGGGCCCGAGGCGGGCACCGTCCGCACCGCCAGCACCGCCCAGCGCCGCCGCCGGGTCAGCGCGCGCAGCACCATCGGCACCGCCAGCAGGGCCAGCACCAGCAGCCCGCCCGCTATCCACGGCACGGCCCACGGCTGCTTCTCGTCCTCCTCCTGGGCGACGGGCGCGCTCTGCGGGCCCTCGTCGTCCTGCCGGTGGCGCGGCTGCTGACCGTCGTCGTCGGACTCCTCCTCGCGCGGGGTCGGGTTGGACGGCGAGCCCGAGGTGCTCTCCGGCCGCTGCCCCGTGCCCGGCGCCGCGGGCTGGCTGTAGACCGGCGTGGTGGCCGTGCCCTGCCCCGACGAGCCCGACGGGGTCGGCTCGAACCGCACCCAGCCGGACCCCTCGAAGTACAGCTCCGGCCAGGCGTGCGCGTCGCGGGAGCGGACCGTCCACTCGCCCGGGGCCGTCTCGGTGCCCGGCGTGTAGCCCATCGCCACCCGCGACGGGATGCCGACGATCCGCGCCAGCAGCGCCATCGCGGCGGCGAACTGCTCGCAGTAGCCGCGCTTGCTGTGCAGCAGGAAGTCGACCAGGTCGCTGCCGTGCTGCGGCGCGGGCTCGGACAGGTCGTACACGTACTGGCCGGTCTGGGTGAACCAGCGCTGGAGCCGGACGGCCCGCTCGTGCGCGTTCGTGGCGCCGTCGGTGACCTTCCGGGCCAGGTTCCGGACCTCCTGCGGGACGTTTCTCGGGACGCCCAGGTACCGGGCGGCGACCTCGGGCGGGTAGGGGTAGTCGGACCCGGCGTCCAGGTCGCCGGGCGTCGGCTGGGCGCGGACGCTCCGCACCGTGTAGCTCCGCCCGCTCGCCGAGTCGCGCAGCGAGTAGACCATCAGCGACGCGGGGTGCACCCGCCAGTCGCCCTTGATCGACACGCGGGTCGGGGCGTAGGGCACCGGCAGGAACGTCATGTTCCGCACCTTGGACCTGACCCGCACCCGCGTGGTCACCTCGCGCCGGGGCGCGATCCGCAGGCCGGGCGGCGGCGGGATCTCGCCCGCCGACAGCCGGTCGTTGACGCTGCTCCGCAGCGCCGTGTAGGTCCAGCGGTCGCCGTCGAACCGGTCGAGGGCGTACAGCCGCAGGTAGTCGGGCCCGGCGGGGTCGTCGCTCTGGTAGGTGAGCACGACCGAGTCGCTCGTCCGGGTCAGCTCCCGCTTCAGGCTGACGAGCGGGTCGGGCGTCGTCACCGTCTGCGTGCCGCCGCCGCGCTTCAGGTCGAACAGCCGCGGGTGGACGCCGGGGATCGCCATCGGCAGCAGCACCGCCACCGCGACCGCGCCGACGCCGATCCGCCGCCCGCTGGCCGCGAGCGAGCCCGCGTCCGGACGGGCCGCGCGCTCCTCCCGCGCCGCGCCCTCCTCCCGCGCCCCGGCCATCGGGACCTCGTCGGGCCGGCGGCGGGAGTCGACCGGCCGCCCCCAGCCGCCGACGTGCTCGCGCGCGTCGGCCATCAGCAGGGCCAGGAACCCGGCCGCGCCCACGCCGAACGCGAGCCAGCTGACGCCGTCGTCGCGGACGGCGGCGGGCACGCTGTACATCGCCAGCAGCGGCAGCCCGGCGGGCGCGGCCCGCCGCAGCCCCACCGCCAGCAGGTCGACCAGCGTCGCGACGACGCCGACGCCCGCCGCGACCAGCAGCCCGATCCCCGGGACGAGCGGCACCGGCGCCGCGTACCGGCCGACCGCGTCCTGGCCCTCGGACGCCAGGTCGGCCAGGTGCCCCACCGAGCCCGGCGTCGGGACGACCCACAGGAGCGCGTAGTCGCGCGCGTACATGACGGTCAGGTAGACCACCAGCGCGGCCAGGCCGCCCACCGGGCCGAGGAGCGCGGGCAGCCGCAGCCGCCGGAACGCCAGCCCCGCGCCCGCGACCGACACGACCGCGCCGAACCCGGTCCAGAACCACCCGGTGCTCTCGAACAGCGGGTACAGCCCGACCGACCCGGCCAGCGTCGCGAGCCCGGCCATGATCGTCATCCGGAGCCTCATGAGGCGTCCCCGGCGAAGTCCTCGGCGCGGCCCGTCCGGGCCCAGGCACCGGCCAGCTCGGCCGCCGACCGCACGGTCACGACCCGCCAGCCGCCCGTCCGCAGCAGCCCGGCGGCCGTGGCGGGGGAGACGCCTCCCGAGCCGCCGCGCTCGGTCGGCCCGCCCGCGTCGATCAGCACCGCGACGCAGGTCGCCGTGCCGCGCCTCGCCGCCGCCACCGCCCGCGCCTCCTCGGCCTGGAGCGTGCCGAACACCGCGACGACGAGGCCGTCGCCCTCCCGGCCGCTGCCGAGCGTGCCGCGCAGCTCGGTCAGACCCAGCGTCAGAGTCCGGTTCCGCGACCGCTGGCTCACCGCGAGCCGGTCGAGCAGCAGCCCCTCGAACGCGCCGTCGAACGAGGCGACCGGGCGCAGTACCTCCCCGTTGTCGGTGACGTAGCGCAGGCCCATCCCCGTCCGGCCGAGGTGGACCCCGATCGACGCGACGACCGAGATCGCCTGCTCGAACGAGCCCGCCGGGCCGTCGCCCCAGTGCGCGGCGGCGCGGGTGTCGAGGAACAGCGTCCCGCTGCTCTGCCAGTGCTGCTCCTCGCGCCGCACCATCAGCTCCCCGTGCCGCGCCGTCGACCGCCAGTGCACGCGGCGCAGGTCGTCGCCGTGCCGGTACTCGCGCGGGGCGACGTCGTCCTCGCCCGCCGCCGACACCGCCCGCGCGACGCTGTCGCCGCCGCCCGTCCAGGCGCCGGCGAGCCGTCCCGCCGGGAGCGGCACGATCGCGGGCGTCACCGTCAGCCGGTCCGACAGGCTGAACGAGCGCACCAGCTCCACCATCCCGAACGGATCGGCCAGCCGGACGGTCAGCGGCCCCACCCGGTAGCGGCCGCGCACGTCCGAGCGGATCCGGTAGCCGAGCTCGCGGGAGCCGTGCGGCTCGATCCGGCTCAGCACGAACCTGGCCCGGCCGCCGAGGCTGTAGGGCACCTGGTCCTCCACCATCAGCAGCCCGCTCGGCAGCCGCGACACGTTCTCCAGCCGCAGGTCGACGCGGGCCTCGTGGCCCACCGGCAGCCGCACCGGCGACAGCCGCCGCGCGCACGCCAGCCGGTAGCGCGTCCGCGAGACCGCCACCGTCGACAGCAGCGGCAGCGCCAGCACGAGGACGCCGGCGCGCAGCAGGTCGCGCTCGCCGAGCACGAACGCGCACACGATCGCGGTCGCGCCGGCCGCCACGAAGGACCGCCCCCGGGTGGTGAGACCCGCCAGCGCTCGCCTCACCGCGTCACTTCCTGGGGGCGGGGACCGGCAGGCGGTGCACCAACTCGGTGACCACCTGCTCGGGACGGCGCCGCTCGACCTGCGCCTCGGCGGTCGGCAGCAGCCGGTGCGCGAGCACCGGCACGGCGAGGTCCTGGACGTCGTCGGGGACGACGTAGTCGCGGTCGTCCAGCGCCGCGTACGCCCGCGCCGCCCGCACGAGGTGCAGGGTCGCGCGCGGGGACGCGCCGAGCCGCAGCTCGGGATGGCCGCGGGTCGCGGTGACCAGCTCGATCGCGTACTGCCTGACCGACTGCGCGACGTGCAGGCCGCGCACCACCTCGATCAGGTCGCGGACGTCGCCCGCGTGCGCCACGGGGGTCAGCCGGTCCAGCGGGGACGCCTGGCCGTGCGCGTCGAGCATCTCCAGCTCGGCCGCCGGGTCGGGGTAGCCCATGGAGATGCGGGCGGTGAACCGGTCGCGCTGCGCCTCCGGCAGGGGATAGGTGCCCTCCATCTCCACCGGGTTCTGCGTGGCGATCACCATGAACGGGCGCTCCAGCCCGTAGGTCGTGCCGTCGACCGTCACCTGGCGCTCCTCCATGCACTCCAGCAGCGCCGACTGCGTCTTCGGGGACGCGCGGTTGATCTCGTCGCCGACCACGATGTTGGCGAACACCGGGCCCGGCTTGAACTCGAACTCGCGCATCTCCTGGTTGTAGGCGCTGACCCCGGTGATGTCGCTCGGCAGCAGGTCGGGGGTGAACTGGACGCGCCGCACCGAGCAGTCGACCGAGCGGGCGAGCGCCTTGGCGAGCATCGTCTTGCCGACGCCCGGCACGTCCTCGATCAGCAGGTGCCCCTCGGCCAGCAGCACCGTCAGCGCCAGCCGCACCACCTCCGGCTTCCCCTCGATCACCGACGCGACCGCGTCCCGGATCTTGTTGGCGACCTGCGCGAGCCCGTCCAGGCCGCGGCCCGGCCCCGGGCGGCCGTCGCCGCCGCTCGGCGAGGGGCGCCGGGGCGCCGGGGGGTCGGTCTCCATGAACGACTCGCCGTGCGTGCCTACTGCCACCAAACCCTCCTCAGCCGTCCCGGCCGCGTGGTCCGCCCGAGGGCTCCTGGACCTGGACCCGCCCCGCGATCGGGCCGGGCTCCCGGCGAGCCGGTGCGGCGCTCACTGTGCGCCCGCCCAAACGACAGTACGTTGTCGCAACGCCGTCCGCGATGTTCGCGGGAAACGGGAGCCCATTGTGCTCCACAAGGGTGGCGATCTTGGAATCGAAGGTCCTCCACCGTCCCCCACCCCGCCGTTTCGGATCCGTTCACCCCCGTACTCTCCCCGCGACTCGTCCGGCGACTCACGTGCGACTCCCGACCGCGCGAGAACGCGGCGCGCGCGTTCTGATCGGTCCTGCGGTCAAGTGAGGCTTGACACGGCGCGCGGAGGGGGCCCACGCGCGCCCCACTCCGCACCACCCGGTCTGACCTGCGGTTTTCTTCTCGAACTCGTGCTGTGGAAGGTGTTTTCCTTGTTGACGGTGGGGAAGAGTGGAGTAGAGTGGGGCGCCGTGGGGAGCAGTAGCGCCCCATGCGGCGCGGGAGGTGGGGCCGGTGTTTCTCGGCACCCATTCGCCGCGTCTCGACGACAAGGGACGACTGTTCCTGCCGGCGAAGTACCGCGAGGAGCTGTCGGGGGGATTGGTGATCACGAAGGGCCAGGAACGCTGCCTGTACGTCTTCCCCATGGCGGAGTTCCAGCGCATCACCGAGGCTCTGCGTGCAGCGCCGGTCACCGAGCGGGCCGTTCGCGCCTACAGCCGCGTGTTCTTCGCCAGTGCGTCCGACGAGACGCCCGACAAGCAGGGACGCGTCACGATCCCGCCGCCGCTGCGCACCTACGCGGGCCTCACCCGCGACTGCGCGGTCATCGGCGCCAACACGCGTCTGGAGATCTGGGACGCGCGCGCCTGGGAGTCCTACCTCGAGCAGGAGGAGCAGGCGTTCTCCGACGTCTCGGAGGAGGTGTTGCCAGGGATCCTCTGAGACACGACTCGTCGGTCCGATGACCGGCACTGGCCCACGTTCGGCCAGGTCTCCAGCCGCTCTCCGAGCCAGCTGGCGCAGCTTCCCCGGTGCCAGACGGCGACCCCCCGCGCGACAAACGCGGTGATCTTCCTCTAGGGCAGCGGATGGGGACCTGGCCGGGCGAGGCCGCCGCCGGGGGAGCGGGACGGTCCGGGCCGGCGATGCCACACAGTCCGCGAGCGAGGTGGCAGCACCGCAGGGGGTGGAACGATGGGCGTGGGAGAACACGCGTCCGGGCCCGGTCACGTACCGGTCATGCTCGGTCGCGTCCTGGAACTCCTCGCACCGGCCGTGGCGGCCGCCGCCCGGCGCGATCCCGGCCGCGACCCCGTGTACGTCGACGCCACCCTCGGCATGGGCGGCCACGCCGAGGCGATGCTGGAAGCCCACCCGAACCTGCGCCTGGTCGGCCTCGACCGCGACACCACCGCACTGGAGCGCTCCGCGCGCCGGCTCGCCCCGTTCGGCGACCGGGTGCGGCTGGAGCACGCCGTCTACGACGAGATCCCCTCGGTACTGCACCGGCTCGGCGTCCCCGCCGCCGACGCCGTCCTGTTCGACCTCGGCGTCTCCTCCCCGCAGCTCGACGAGGCCGACCGCGGCTTCGCCTACTCCTACGACGCCCCGCTCGACATGCGCATGGACCGCACGCAGGGTCCCACCGCCGCCGAGGTGGTCAACGGCTATCCCCCCGCCGAGCTGGCGCGCATCCTGCGCGAGTACGGCGAGGAGCGCTTCGCCCAGCGGATCGCCGCGGCGATCGTCCGCGAGCGCGAGCGCGAGCCGCTGGAGTCCACCCGCCGCCTCGCCGACCTCGTGCGCGCCAGCATCCCCGCCGCGACGCGCCGCACCGGCGGCAACCCCGCCAAGCGCACCTTCCAGGCGCTGCGCATAGAGGTGAACGCCGAGCTGGACGTCTGGCGCCGGGCGCTGCCCGCCGCGCTGGGCGTGCTGCCGGTCGGGGGGCGCGCCGCCGTCCTCAGCTACCACTCCCTGGAGGACCGCGTCACCAAGCAGGTCCTCGCCGCCGAGGCGGCCGACCGCACCCCGCCGGACCTGCCCGTCCCGCTGCCCGAGCACGAGCCGCGGTTCCGGCTCCTGACGCGCGGGGCCGAGCAGCCGTCCGACGAGGAGACCACGACCAACCCACGGGCCGGATCGGCGCGGTTGCGCGCCGCCGAGCGGGTCCGGGAGGCGACATGACCACGACGACCAGCAAACCGCCGGGTTCCGCGCCGCAGCCCAGGGCGCGTCCGGAGCGCCGGTCCCGCAAGCGGCGTCCCGCGGGCACGGCTCCGGCCGCGCCCGCCCAGGACCCGGCGCGGGACGAGCCCGCCGGCACGGCCACCAGGGCGCCGTCGAAGACGCCGTCCAAGGCCGCGGCCACGAAGACGAAGGCGGCGCCCGCGAAGGCGCCGGCCAAGTCCACGCCGTCCAAGGGCGCTCCGTCCAAGAGCACACCGAAGGCGGCACCGGCCAAGGCCGCGCCCGCGACGAGCGCGCGGAAGAAGGGCGCCGGACGCGCGGCGCGGCGGCGCGCCGCCGCGCACACGCCGCCGCGCGCCCCGTTCGTGCTGCTCATCGTCGGGCTGCTCGGCGGCGCGCTGGTGAGCCTGCTGCTGCTCAACACCGTGCTCGCCAAGGACGCCTTCACGCTGACCCGGCTCCAGCAGAGCAACAAGCTGCTCGAACAGCAGCGGCAGGCCTACCAGGCCGACATCGCGGCCGAGGGCTCGCCCGAGTCGCTCGCGAACCGGGCCGAGAAGATGGGGATGGTCAAGCAGACCGAGGCGGCGTTCGTCGACGGCCGCACCGGCCGCACCAGCGGCGCGCGCGTCCGCCCCGTCCCGCACTCGGCGGCCGCGTCGGCGAGCGCGGCGAGCATGCTCGGCATCCCCGGTACGATCGTGCCCGGCGACCCCCGCGCCGTCGGCGCCCCGGCCGGGACGGGCGCGCCGTGACGGCCCGTGACCACGCCCGGGAGCGGGTGACGCGGTGAGCAAGCGGCCGGGAGGTGGCACCGGCGGCCCTCCGCCCGGACGCCGGGGCGGCAACCCGCCCCGCCCGTCCGGCGGGCGCGCGGACGGCGGCGCCGGGCGGCCGGGCGGCAAGGGCGGCGCCTCCCGCCGTCCCGCCCGCACCGGCATCGTCCCCCCGCCGCGCAAGGGCGCAAAACCCTCCAAACCCGCCCAGCCCTCCAAACCCGCCCAGCCCCCCAAGCCCGCGTCCCAGAACGCCCAGACCCCCAAGGACGCGAAGGACCCCAAGGAGGCCAAGCGGCCCAGGGAGCCCAAACCGGCCTCGGGCGGCGCGGCGCGGAAGGGGCGGGCCGCCAAGCCGAAGCCCGCCGCCGGCACGAGCACGACCGCGAAGCCGAGCGCGAAAGCGGGCGCCAAACCGGGTGCGAAACCGGCCAGCAAGGCGGGTGCGGGCCAGGCCAGGCCGCGTCCGAGCGGCGACGGTACGGCTCCGCCGCGCCGCGCCACCGGCTCGGGGTCGGGGCGGCGCCCGCCGCCGCGCCGTCCGATCGTGGGCGCGCCCTTTCGCCGCCGCGACCCGCTCAAGCGGCTCAACATCGGCCTGCTGGTCGTCGCGTTCGTGTTGTCGCTGTTCGCCGGGAGGCTCGTCCAGCTCCAGACGATCGAGTCGGACCGCTACACCGAGAAGGCGATGCGGCAGCGGCTCCAGCGCATCGACCTGCCCGCCGTCCGCGGCGAGATCACCGACGCGCAGGGCAACGCGCTCGCGATGACGGTGGAGGCGCGCGCGATCTTCGCCGACCCGTTCGTGATCAAGCCGGAGCGGCGGCAGGCGATCGTGAGCGCGCTCGCCCCGACGCTCGGGCTGAACCCGGCGTCGGTGCTGAAGGCGATCAGCAAGCCGAACTCCCGGTTCGTGTACCTCGCGCACGGCGTCCGGCCCGACCAGGCGCGGCTGATCACGTCCTGGAAGTTCCTCGGTATCGGGACACTCCCGGAATATCGCCGCGAATACCCCAACAACTCGCTGGGCGCGAGCGTCATAGGGTTCGTGAACGGTGAGGGCGAGGGCGCCGCCGGGCTGGAGCACTCGATGAACGGGGTGCTCGCCGGGCGGCCCGGCTGGCAGCGGGTGGAGATCAGCCCCGAGGGCCAGCACATCCCCATGGGCGAGGACCAGAAGCGTCCGTCGGTGCCCGGCCGGGGCGTCCGCCTCACGCTGATGCGCGACCTCCAGTTCGAGGCGCAGAAGGCGATCGAGAAGCAGGTCAAGGCCACCGGCGCGCGCGGCGGCACCGTCATCGTCATGGACCCGCGCGACGGGCGGCTGCTCGCGATGGCCTCGGCGCCCGGCTACGACCCGGGCGACTACGCCCGCTCGGCGCCCGGCCGGTGGGGGAGCCCGCTGGTGCAGGACGCCTACGAGCCCGGCAGCACCGGCAAGGTCGTCACCGCCGCCGCCGCGCTGGAGAAGGGCGGGGTCACGCCCGAGACGGTGTTCGACGTCCCCGACCGGATCCGCAAGTACGACACGACGTTCAGGGACTCGCACCCGCACCCGCCCGAGCGGCTCACGTTCGAGGGGGTGCTGGCCAAGTCCAGCAACGTCGGGACGATCCTGGCGAGCCAGAGCATCTCCCCGCAGCAGCTCTACCAGACGCTGCGCGACTTCGGGTTCGGCCAGAAGACCGGCCTGCCGCTGCCGGGCGAGACGCCCGGCATCCTCCAGCCGCCGTCCAAGTGGTCGGGCACCGACCGGTACCCGATCGCGTTCGGCCAGTCGATCTCGGTCAACGCCGTCCAGATGGCGAGCGTGTACGCGACCATCGCCAACGGCGGCGTCCGTGTCGCCCCCACGCTGGTCGAGGGCACCTTCGAGGGCACCGCCGGGGAGAGCGAGAAGTTCACCCCCGCCGCCCCGCCCGAGCGGCGGCAGGTGATCAGCGCCGACACCGCGCGGAAGATCAGCGACATGCTGGAGGGCGTCACCACCAACGAGGGCACCGCGCCGGGCGCGCAGATCCCCGGCTACCGTGTCGCGGGCAAGACCGGCACCGCCGAGATCCCGAACCCGCGCTGCCACTGCTACAAGGGCGGCGGGTACACCGCCTCGTTCGCGGGGTTCGCGCCCGCCGACGACCCGCGGCTCGTCGTGCAGGTGGTCCTGCGGGACCCCAAGCGGGGCAGCCACTATGGTGGCGTTGCGGCCGCGCCCGTCTTCAAGGACGTGATGACCTTCGCCCTGCAAACCCAGAAGATCCCGCCGACGGGCAGCAGGCCGCCGATCGCCAAGATCTACGCCGGAGGCTGAGCCCAGCGAGTACCCTCCTCGCCGTGAGTTCACGTCCGGTGTCCCCGCATTCCCGTTCCGTACGCGACGAAAGAAACGCCATGCGCCCAACCACCAATCCGGCCCGTCCGCTGACCGGGCTCGCGGCGCTACTCGGCATCGAGCGGAGCGACTGGAGCGACATCTGGGCCGACGTCGTCGCGACGGGCATCACCCACGACTCGCGCGCGGTCCTGCCCGGCGACCTGTACGCCGCGCTGCCCGGGGCGCGCGCGCACGGCGCCCAGTTCTCCGCGCAGGCCGCCGAGGCGGGCGCCACCGCGATCCTCACCGACCCCGACGGCTACGACGAGGCGGTCGCGACGGGCCTGCCCGTGCTGGCCGTCGCGAACGTCCGCGCCCACCTCGGCGCCGCCGCCGCGTGGGTGTACGGGGAGCCCGCCCGCGACCTGCTGCTGATCGGCGTCACCGGGACGAGCGGCAAGACCACCACGGTCTTCCTGCTGGAGTCGGGCCTGCGCGCCGCCGGGATCGAGACCGGGCTGGTCGGCGGCGTGGAGATCAGGGTCGGCGACTCCCGGGTGCAGAGCGCGCTCACCACCCCCGAGGCCACCGACCTGCACGCGCTGTTCGCGACGATGCGGGAGCGGAGCGTCGGCGCCGCCGCGATGGAGGTCTCCAGCCACGCCCTCGCGCAGGGACGCGTCGGCGGCGCCTTCTACGACGTCGCCGTCTTCACCAACCTCTCCCAGGACCACCTCGACTTCCACCCCACGATGGAGGACTACTTCGCCGCCAAGGCGAAGCTGTTCACCCCCGAGTACTCGCGGGTCGGGGTCGTCAACCTCGACGACCACTACGGCCGGGTGCTGGTGGACTCCGCCCCCGTCCCGATCACGACGTTCTCGCCGACCGGCGACCCCGCGGCCGACTGGCGCGCCGAGGACGTGCGAATCGGCGCGGACGGCAGCGTCTTCCGCATCGTCGGGCCCGGCGGGATCGAGGCCGACGCCGCGGTCCAGCTCGCGGGGCCCTTCAACGTCGCCAACGCGCTCGCGGCGATCGTCGCGCTGGTGGAGGCGGGGATCGGGCTGCCCGCGGCGGTGCGGGGGGTCGGGTCGCTGCCCGGGGTCCCCGGCCGGCTGGAGCGGGTGGACGAGGGCCAGGAGTTCGTCGCGCTCGTCGACTACTCCCACAAGCCCGGCGCCGTCGAGGCCGTCCTCACCGCGTTGCGCCGCGTCACCGAGGGCGACCTCGTGGTCGTGCTCGGCTGCGGCGGCGACCGCGACCGCGGCAAGCGGCCGCTGATGGGCGAGGCCGCCGCGCGGCTCGCCGACGCGGCCTACTTCACCAACGACAACCCGAGGTCGGAGGACCCGCTCGCGATCCTCGCCGCCATGGTCGAGGGCGGGCTGAAGGTGCCGGCCGCGCAGCGGGCCCACATCGTCGTCGAGCCCGACCGCGCCGCCGCCATCGAGTTGGCGATCGGCCGGGCCCGCCGGGGCGACGTGCTGGTCGTCGCGGGCAAGGGCCACGAGCAGGGCCAGTACGCGGCGGGCGAGATGCATCCGTTCGACGACCGCGAGGTCGTCCGCGAGGCGCTGCGGCGGCGCGCCGAGGGAACCAGAGGGGACGGGACGCAGGCGTGATCCCACTTCCGCTGCCGACGATCGCGGAGATCACGGGAGGCGCCCTCCACGGCCCCCCGGACGCCGTGGCGAGCGATCCGGTCGTGAGCGGCCCGGTGGTCATCGACTCCCGCGAGGTCGTGCCCGGGGCGCTGTTCGCGGCGTTCCGGGGCGAGCGCGCGGACGGGCACGCGTTCGCGCCCGCCGCGCTCGCCGCCGGCGCCGCCGGGGTGCTCGCGGAGCGTCCGGTCGAGGGCCCGACCGTGGTGGTCGACGACGTCCAGCAGGCGCTCGGACGGCTCGCCCGCGGCGTCCTGGACCGCCTCTCCGGCGTGACGGTGATCGCCGTCACCGGCTCGGCGGGCAAGACCTCCACCAAGGACCTGATCGCGCAGGTCGTGTCGCGCGCGGGCCCGACCGTGTGGCCGCCCGGGTCGTTCAACAACGAGATCGGGCTGCCGCTGACCGTGCTGCGCGCCGGCGCGGAGACCCGCTACCTGGTGCTGGAGATGGGCGCGCGCGGCATCGGCCACATCGCCTACCTCACCGGGATCGCTCGTCCGAGCGTCGGCGTCGTGCTGAACGTCGGCACCGCGCACGTCGGGGAGTTCGGCGGCCGGGAGAACATCGCCGTCGCCAAGGGCGAGATCGTCGAGGCCGTGCCGGCGGGCGGCACCGCCGTCCTCAACGCCGACGACCCGCTGGTGGCCGCGATGGCGTCCCGGACGCGGGCCGAGGTCGTCACGTTCGGGCGCTCGCCCGGCGCGACCGTCCGCGCCGCCGACGAGACCCTCGACGAGCGGGGCCGCGCCCGGTTCACGCTGGTCACGCCCGAGGGCGCGGCGCCGGTCGCGCTGCGCCTGTACGGGGCGCACGCCGTCGCGAACGCGCTCGCCGCGGCCGCCGCCGCCCGCGCGGCGGGCCTGCCGCCGGACGAGATCGCCGCGGCGCTGTCGGAGGCCGGGCCCGCCAGCCGCTGGCGGATGGAGGTCGCCGACACCGGCGACGGCGTGACCGTGGTCAACGACGCCTACAACGCCAACCCCGACTCGACCCGCGCCGCGATCGACACGACCCGCCACCTCGCCCGCGACCGGCGGGCGTTCGCGGTGCTCGGCGAGATGGCCGAACTGGGCGCCGCGTCCGCGGCGGAACATGCCAAGATCGGACAGCATGTCGCGCGCAGCGGGTTCGCCGGCCTCGTGGTCGTCGGCCCGAACGCGGCGGCGATGGCCGAGGGGGCCGGGCAGGTGGCCTCATGGACGGGAGAGTGCGTACAGGTGGATGACGTCGGCGCGGCCGTGACCGCGCTCAGCGAGCGGCTCAGGCCGCGAGACGTCGTGCTGGTGAAGGGCTCCCGCGTCGCCGGGATGGAACGGGTGGCCGAGGCGATCCTCGCCGGCCGCGCCGGGGAGGCCGCCCGATGACCAACATCATCCTCGCCGCGGGGGTGGCGCTGGTCTTCGTGATGGTCGGCACTCCGGTGTGGATCCGGATCGTCAACCGGCTGGGATACGGCCAGATGATCCGGGACGAGGGCCCCGAGGCGCACCTCACCAAGCGCGGCACCCCCACGATGGGCGGGACGGTCTTCATCGTCGGCTCGCTCGTCGGCTACGCCGCCGCGCACCTGTTCACCGGCAACGCGCCGACGATCTCCGGTGTGCTGGTGCTGTTCCTGATGACCGGCCTCGGGCTGGTCGGGTTCGTGGACGACTACATCAAGGTCTTCAAGCAGCGCAGCCTCGGCCTGCGCAGCGGCGCCAAGATGATCGGCATCATCCTGGTCGGCGTGGTGTTCGCGATCGCGTCGCTGAACTTCCCCAACGGGTACGACATCACCCCCGCCGACCCCCACCTGTCGTTCCTGCGCGACTTCGGCCCCTCGATCGGCCCGTACCTGTTCGTGGTGTGGGCGCTGCTGCTGATCGCGGCCATGTCCAACGGCGTGAACCTGACCGACGGGCTGGACGGCCTCGCGGCGGGCCCGGCGGGCATGGTGCTGGCCGCCTACGTGATCATCGGGAACTGGCAGCTGCGCAACAGCTGCGACTTCGCGCTCGCCCCCAACTGCTACAGCGTCCGTGACCCGCTCGACCTCGCGGTCGTCGCGGCGGCCGTGCTCGGCGGCGTGTTCGGCTTCCTGTGGTGGAACGCCCCGCCCGCCAAGATCTTCATGGGCGACACCGGCTCGCTGGCCCTCGGCGGCGTGCTGGTCGGCCTCGCGATCCTCACCCGCACCCAGTTCCTGCTCGCGATCCTCTGCGGGCTGATCGTGATGATCACCCTGTCGGTGATGATCCAGGTCGGCGGGTTCAAGCTGACCGGCAAGCGCGTGTTCAAGATGGCGCCGCTCCAGCACCACTTCGAGCTGTCGGGCTGGGCCGAGACCACGATCGTCGTGCGGTTCTGGCTGATGTCGGCGCTGTTCGTCGCGATCGGCATCGGCCTGTTCTACCTGGAATGGATGCCGAAGAAATGACCACCCGCCCCTGGGAGGGCCTCGACGTCGTCGTCGCCGGCCTCGGCGTGTCGGGCCGCGCCGCCGCCCGCGCGCTCGCGGCCCGCGGCGCCCGCGTCACCGCCGTGGAGGCCCGCGACGACGACGAGCGCCGCCGCGCCGCGGCCGAGCTGGCCGAGCGCGGCGTGGCCGTCCGGCTCGGCGACGGGGAGACGCTCCCAGCGGGCGCCGACCTGGTCGTCACCTCGCCCGGATGGCGGCCGGACGCGCCGCTGCCCGCCGCGGCCGCCGCCGCGGGCGTGGAGATCATCGGCGAGGTCGAGCTGGCCTGGCGGCTGCGTCCCGCCGAGGGCGCGGCGCCGTGGCTCGCCGTCACCGGCACCGACGGCAAGACCACGGTCGTGCGGATGCTCGCGTGCATGCTCACCGCCGGGGGCCACGACGCGCTCGCGGTTGGCAACGTCGGGACGCCGATCGTC
The DNA here is from genome assembly GCF_022751215.1 of Actinomadura terrae. Classification (GTDB taxonomy): domain Bacteria; phylum Actinomycetota; class Actinomycetes; order Streptosporangiales; family Streptosporangiaceae; genus Spirillospora; species Spirillospora terrae. Next base: position 1,689,362 of record NZ_JAICDG010000001.1, read on the forward strand.
GAGGCCGTCGACCAGCCGCACGACGTGCTGGCCGTCGAGCTGTCGAGCTACCAGCTGCACTGGTCCAGCTCGGTCGCCCCCTACGCGGCGACCGTGCTGAACATCGCGCCCGACCACCTCGACTGGCACGGCACGATGGACGCCTACGTCGCCGCCAAGGCGAAGATCTTCGCGCCCGGCACGGTCGCGGTGCACAACGCCGACGACCCGGTCTCCACCTCCCTCGCGGCGGGCGCCGAGCGCCGTGCGGGCTTCACGTTGCAGGTGCCCCGGCCGGGGGAACTGGGCGTCGTGGAGGAGCTGCTCGTCGACCGGGCCTTCACCGCCGACCCGCAGCGGGAGGCGGCCGAGCTGGCCGCGCTCGCCGACGTCCGGCCCTTCGCGCCGCACAACGTCGCGAACGCGCTCGCGGCGGCGGGCCTGGCCCGCGCGTTCGGGGTGCCGCCCGAGGCCGTCCGGGACGGGCTGCGCGCGTTCGTGCCCGACCCGCACCGCATCCAGCACGTCGCCGACGTCACCGGCGTCGCCTACGTCAACGACTCCAAGGCGACGCAGCCGCACGCCGCCGCCGCCTCGCTCGCCGCCTACGAGCCCGTCGTGTGGATCGCGGGCGGTCTGCTCAAGGGCCTGGACGTCGACGACCTCGTCCGCGACTGCGCGCCGCGGCTGCGCGGCGTCGTGCTGATGGGCCGCGACCGGCACCGGCTCGCGGAGGCGCTCGCGCGACACGCCCCGGATGTCCCGGTCGTGGACGTCGCCGACACCGACACTGGGGCCATGGACCGCGTCGTCACCGAGGCCGCCGGGCTCGCCCGTCCCGGCGACACCGTACTGCTCGCCCCCGTCGGGGCCTCCTTCGACATGTTCGCGAACTACCCGGCCCGCGGGGACGCCTTCATCGCCGCCGTCGAGCGGCTCGCCGGGACCGCGCGGCGGCGATGACCGCCGCGACCGCGCAGGAGGAGGACGGCCGGCGCGCCGGCCCGCGCGAGCAGGTCGCCGCCGCCGTCGGGCTGCTCGACCGCCCCCTCACCTCCTACTACCTGGTGCTCGGCTGCTCGGTGATGCTGCTGGCGCTCGGCCTGACCATGGTGCTGTCGGCCTCCAGCGTCAAGCAGCTCCAGGAGACCGGCTCGGCCTACACCCTGTTCCAGAAGCAGGCGATCTGGATGGCGATCGGGCTGCCCGGCATGTGGCTGGCCTCCCGGCTGCCCGTCCGGACGTTCCGCGCGCTCGCCTACCCGCTGCTGCTGCTGTCGATCGTCGCGCTGGCGCTGGTGCTGATCCCCGGGCTCGGCCGCAGCGCGGGCGGCGCGACCCGCTGGATCAGCTTCGGGCCGATCCAGATCCAGCCGTCCGAGCCCGCCAAGCTCGGCCTCGTGCTGTGGGGCGCCGACCTGCTGGCCCGCAAGGAGCGGCTCGGCCAGCTCACCGAGTGGCGGCCGCTGCTCGTCCCGCTGCTGCCCGGCGCCGGGATGCTGGTGCTGCTGGTCATGCTCGGCAACGACCTCGGCACGACGCTCGTGCTGCTGACGATCTTCCTGGCGCTGCTGTGGGTCGTCGGCGCGCCCGGACGGCTGTTCCTCGGCATCGCCGGGCTCGTGTGCCTGCTGGTGTCGATCCTCATCGTCGTCGAGCCGTACCGGATGCAGCGGCTCACCGGCTTCCTCGACCCCGCCGGCAACCAGCTCACCAGCAACTACCAGGGCACCCAGGGGCTGTTCGCGGTCGCCTCCGGCGGCTTCTTCGGCACCGGCCTCGGGGAGGGGCGCGCCAAGTGGGACTACCTGCCGCACGCCGAGACCGACTTCATCTTCGCGATCGTGGCGGAGGAGTTCGGGCTCGTCGGCACCCTCGTCGTCCTCGGCCTGTTCGGGCTGCTGTCCTACGCCGGGCTCCGGATCGCCCGCCGGGTGAAGGACCCCTTCACCCGGCTCGCCGCCGCCGGCGCGACGGCCTGGCTGGTCGTGCAGGCCATCGTCAACATCGGCGCGGTCATCGGGGTCCTGCCGATCACCGGCATCCCGTTGCCGCTCGTGTCCTACGGCGGATCGGCGCTCATCCCGACGCTGCTGGCGCTCGGGATGCTGCTCGCCTTCGCCAAACGCGAGCCCGGAGCCAGGCAGGCACTCTCCGCACGGGGCCCCGGACCGGTCGTGAGGGCTCTAAGCTGGCTGGGCCTGGCACGGCGTTGAGACCCCTCCGGGGTGCCGACGGATCCGGTGCCCGCGCAAGCCGTCCCGCGCGCCGCGGGGCGCGGCACCCGAGAAGACGAGCATCCGAGACGAGCACGCCGAGTCGAACACGTTGAGCCGGAACACGCCGAGTGGAACACACCGAGTCGAACACGCTGAGGAGTTGTCAACGAGCATGAGGGTTGTCCTGGCCGGCGGCGGCACCGCCGGACACATCGAGCCCGCGCTGGCCCTGGCCGACGCGCTGCGCCGCAACGACCCGAACGTCGGGATCACCTGCCTCGGGACCGAGCGGGGCCTGGAGACCCGGCTCGTCCCGCAGCGGGGCTACGAGCTCGCCCTGATCCCCCCGGTGCCGCTGCCGCGCACGCTGACCCCGCAGCTGCTGTCGGTCCCGGGACGGCTGCGCGGCGCCATCAACGCGGCCGCCTCCGTCCTCGACCAGGCGCAGGCCGACGTCCTGGTCGGCTTCGGCGGCTACGTCGCCACCCCCGGCTACCTGGCCGCCCGCAAGCGCAAGGTGCCGATCATCGTGCACGAGGCCAACCCCAAGCCCGGCCTCGCCAACAAGCTCGGCGCCCGCTTCACCGACCACGTCGCCGTCTCGCACTCCGACTCCACGCTGCCGAACGCGACGTTCGTCGGGATCCCGCTGCGCCGCGAGATCGCCGCGCTCGACCGGCTCGCGATGGGCGACAAGGCCCGGTCCTACTTCGGCCTGCTGCCCGACCTGCCCACGCTGCTGATCTTCGGCGGCTCGCAGGGCGCCCGGTCGCTCAACCAGGCCGCGGTGGCCGCCGCGCCCTACTTCCGGCAGGCGGGCATCCAGGTCCTGCACATCGTCGGGCCGAAGAACACCGAGGAGCCCGAGCCCTCGTCCGGCGGCCCCCAGTACGTCACGATCCCCTACTGCGACCGGATGGACCTCGCCTACGCCGCCGCCGACATGGCGATGTGCCGGGCCGGGGCGATGACGTGCGCGGAGCTGACGGCGGTCGGGCTGCCGGCGGTGTACGTGCCGCTGCCCATCGGCAACGGTGAGCAGAAGCTCAACGCCGAGCCGATCGTCGCCGCGGGCGGCGGGATGCTGGTCGACAACGCCGAGCTGTCGCCCGACTGGATCGCGCACAACCTGCTGCCCGTGCTCGCCGACCCGGGCCGGGTCGCGCACATGTCCGAGCAGGCCGGGCGGATGGGCCGGCGGGACGCCGACGTCGCGCTCGCGCGGATGGTGTACGCCGTGGTCGGCGCGGCGGGCGCCGCCCGATGAGCCTGATCGGTCCCGGCGAGGTCGTGCCGGCGGGGGAGCTCGGCCGCGTCCACTTCATCGCGATCGGGGGCGCCGGGATGTCGGGCATCGCCCGGATCATGCTGCGCCGCGGTATCGCGGTGTCGGGCAGCGACGCCCGCGACTCCGCGCTGCTCCGCCAGCTCGGCGACCTCGGCGCCAGGGTCTTCGTCGGGCACGACGCCGCGCACGTCGGCGACGCCGACACCGTGGTCGTCTCCACCGCGATCCGCGAGAGCAACCCCGAACTGGTCGCCGCCCGCGAGCGCGGGCTGCGCGTCCTGCACCGCTCGGCGGCGCTCGCCGCGCTGATGGCCGGGCGCCGGGCCGTCGCGATCGCCGGGACGCACGGCAAGACGACGACGACGTCCATGCTGACGGTCGCGTTGCAGCACGCGGGCGCCGACCCGTCCTACTGCATCGGCGGGCAGCTCGTCACCACCGGGCTCGGCGCCGACGAGGGCACCGGGGACGTGTTCGTCGCCGAGGCCGACGAGAGCGACGGCTCGTTCCTGATGTACAGCCCGCACGTCGCCGTCGTCACCAACGTCGAGGCCGACCACCTCGACAACTACGGCGGCTTCGACATGGTCAAGCAGAACTTCGCCAGGTTCGTGGAACGTATCGAACCCGGCGGCACCCTCGTCGCGGGCGCCGACGACCCGGTCGCGGTCGGGCTCGCCGAGCACGCACGGGCGCGCGGGCTGGACGTCCGCACCTACGGCGAGGCCGCCGGCGCCGACCTGCGCGTCACCGGCTTCACCCCGCGCGGCCTCGGCTCCCGCTTCGACATCGAGGGTGTCGGCGAGGTGCGGCTCGGCGTTCCGGGGCGGCACAACGCGCTCAACGCCACCGCCGCCGTCGCCGTCGCGCAGGCCCTCGACCTGGACGCGGAGGCCGTGCGGGCGGGCCTCGCCGGCTTCGGCGGGGCGATGCGCCGGCTGGAGCGCAAGGGGACGGCGGGCGGCGTCGAGGTGTTCGACAGCTACGCCCACCACCCGACCGAGCTGACCGCCGACCTGGAGGCGACCCGCGACTACCTCGGCGAGAAGGCCGCCGCGGGCGGGCCGGCCGGCCGGATCGTCGCGGTCTTCCAGCCGCACCTGTACAGCCGCACCCGCTTCTTCGCCACCGGGTTCGGCGCGGCGCTCGGCCTCGCCGACGTCGCGGTCGTCCTGGACGTGTACGGCGCCCGCGAGGACCCCGAGCCCGGTGTGACCGGCGCGCTCGTCGCCGACGCCGTCCCCGAGGGGACGCGGGCCGTGTACGCGCCCGTACGCGACGAGGTGCCCGCGGTCGTCGCGGACCTGGCCCGCCCGGGCGACGTGGTCATCACGTTGGGCGCCGGCGATGTCACCCAGCTCGGCCCGCCCATCCTGGAGCGCCTCTCGGCCTCGTGACCTGCGCGGACGTGACAACACGCCGGGGCGCCCGCGATGGGCGGTCCGCGGCGGGATCGCTGCCAGGCTGGGGGCATGACTGCCCTCCCGCCCGAGGCCGGGACCGGCGAGCGGCCGGAGACCGCTGCCGCCGCGCCGGATCCGGCCCCCCGGGGCCGGCGGCGCCCGAGCCGGTGGAAGGCGGCGCTCGCCGCCCTGCTCGTGCTCGGCGTGCTCGCCGCCGTGACGTGGGTGCTGCTCGGCTCGCGGCTGCTGGTCGTGCGGGACGTCGAGGTCAGCGGCGCGCGGCTGCTCCAGCCCGACCGGGTCGTCGCGGCCGCGGGGATCAGGCTCGGCGTGCCGATGGTGCGGCTCGACACCGGCGCGGTGCGGGCGCGGGTCGAGGGGCTGCGGGAGGTCGAGTCGGCGCGGGTCGAGCGGCACTGGCCGGCGACGGTCCGGGTCGTCGTGCGCGAGCGCGTCCCGGTCGCCGTCCTGCGGCGCGGCGGGGCCTACCAGCAGATCGACCGGTTCGGGGTCACCGTCGTCGAGGGCGCGTCCCGGCCGGCGGGGCTGCCCACGCTGAGCGTCGCCTCGCCCGGCCCGTCCGACCCGGCGACGCTCGCGGCGCTGCGCGTGCTCACCGACCTGCCCGGACGCCTGCGGGCGCGGCTGACCGACGTGGAGGCCACGGGGCCCGGCGACGTCGTCCTGCACCTGTCGGACGGCCCGGTCGTGGTGTGGGGCCCCGCGGAACGGGCGGCGGAGAAGGTCCGGCTGCTGGACGCGCTGCGCCGCACCGCGGCGGGACGCGCCGCCCGCACCATCGACGTCAGCTCGCCCGAGGTCGTCACGACGCGGTGAACCGCGTCTCGGTTCCGGGGCCGGTGCGTGTGTCGCGGCGATTCCGGCCGTCCGATGGGGCACGCTGGAACAGGTCGGCCCGACGGGCCGGCACGGTTCGCGTGTGAACAGCGAGGCGAACGTCGACGAGGAGGGCGGAAGGGCGATGAGCGGCGGAAGTTCCGCAGGAGCACCTGCGCCAACCAGGGCAACCCGGTCCCAGTGCGACACGCCGGTGGACTTCGGGGGAGGTTAGTTGACCCTGGCGGTTTGGCCGCCCTACTGTCCGTACAGTCCACAGGTTGACATAACTGTAAGGCTCAAGTTGAGGGTGAGGGTTGTGACGGTCCCGGCGCAGCGCCGGTCCCGTCCCGGCCCAGCCAGAAGTGCACACAGGTCAGGAACACCGCGACGGCACGGTCGGCAGACCGGGCAGGGCGGTCGGATAGAGCGGAAAGGCCCCTCGTCGTGGCAGCACCGCAGAATTACCTCGCGGTCATCAAGGTCGTCGGCATCGGCGGCGGCGGCGTCAACGCCGTCAACCGGATGATCGAAGAGGGACTCAAGGGCGTCGAGTTCATCGCGATCAACACGGACGCCCAGGCGCTGCTGATGAGTGACGCCGATGTGAAGCTCGACGTGGGCCGCGAGCTCACCCGGGGCCTCGGCGCCGGGGCCAACCCCGACGTCGGCCGCAAGGCCGCCGAGGACCACCGGGAGGAGATCGAGGAGGTCCTCAAGGGCGCCGACATGGTGTTCGTCACCGCAGGGGAGGGCGGCGGCACCGGCACCGGCGGCGCGCCCGTGGTGGCCAACATCGCGCGCTCGCTCGGCGCGCTGACGATCGGCGTGGTCACCCGCCCGTTCAGCTTCGAGGGCAAGCGCCGCGCGATGCAGGCCGAGGCCGGCATCGAGACGCTGCGCGACGAGGTGGACACCCTCATCGTGATCCCCAACGACCGGCTGCTGTCGATCTCCGACCGGCAGGTCAGCGTGCTGGACGCGTTCAAGGCGGCCGACCAGGTGCTGCTGTCCGGTGTCCAGGGCATCACCGACCTGATCACCACCCCGGGCCTGATCAACCTCGACTTCGCCGACGTGAAGTCCGTCATGTCCGGCGCCGGGTCGGCGCTGATGGGCATCGGCTCGGCGCGCGGCGACGACCGCTCGGTCGCGGCCGCCGAGATGGCGATCTCCAGCCCGCTGCTGGAGGCCAGTATCGACGGCGCCCACGGCGTGCTGCTGTCCATCTCCGGCGGCTCCGACCTCGGCCTGTTCGAGATCAACGAGGCGGCGCAGCTGGTGTCCAACGCCGCCGCGCCCGACGCCAACATCATCTTCGGCGCGGTCATCGACGACGCCCTCGGCGACGAGGTCCGGGTCACGGTGATCGCGGCGGGCTTCGACGAGGGGCGCCCCGACAAGCCGGCGCCCGAGACCGAGACCCGCAGGCTGCCCCCGCCGCCCCGGCCCGCGCCGCCGCCCCCGGCCGCACCGCAGAACCCGATCCCGAGCCGGGTCGGGCGCTCGGAGACCGGCGCGCCGCAGCCCTCCGGGCACGCGCCGCACCAGTCCGGCGCCCCCCAGTCCGGCGCGCCGCAGCAGTCGGTGGCGCAGGCCGCGGCCGCGCCGCACGCGTCCGCCCCGTCCCCGCCCCGGGCCGGCGACCAGGCCGGACGGCAGCAGCCGCCCGGCGGGCAGGGCGACGAGCGGGTCGCCGGCGGCGCGCGGAACGAGCCCGCCCGCGCCGAGCCGCCGGTGCCGCCGCCCCCGGCGCCGCTCCCCGCGCCCGTCCCGCCCGCCGACCGCGACGCGGGGGAGCCCGGCGCCCGCACGCCGCCGCGCCCGGCGCCCGAGTCCCCCTCCCGCGTCCACGCGGGCGAGAACGAGGGCGGCCCCGCCGCCGGCGAGCGCCGCCGTCCCGTCGTGTTCGAGGACCCCGACGACCTCGACGTCCCCGACTTCCTGAAGTGATCGCGCCCGTCGCCCTGGGCGACGGCGTCGGCGCCGGGTTCACCGCCCGCGCCGGCGGCGTGAGCGCGGCCCCCTACGACTCCCTCAACCTCGGCGGCGCGGTCGGCGACGACGCCGCCGCCGTCCGGGAGAACCGGCGGCGCGCGGCCGCCGCCCTCGGCATCGACCCCGACCGCACCGTCTGGATGCGGCAGGTGCACGGCGCCGACGTCGTCCACGTGACCGCCCCCGAGCTGCCCGACCCCGTCGACGCGGTCCTCACCACCGTCCCCGGGCTCGCCCTCGCCGTCCTCGTCGCCGACTGCGCGCCCGTCCTGCTCGCCGACCCGGTCGCCGGTGTCGCCGGGGCCGCGCACTCCGGCCGCCCCGGGACCGCCGCCGGCGTCGTCCCCGCGCTGGTGAAGGCGATGTGCGGGCGCGGCGCCGACCCGGCCCGCATCCGCGCCGCGATCGGCCCGGCCGCGTGCGGCGGCTGCTACGAGGTGCCCGAGGCGATGCGCGCCGAGGTCGCCGCCGTCGTGCCCGCCGCGTACGCCACCACGTCCAAGGGCACGCCGGGGCTCGACATCCGCGCGGGGATCGTCGCGCAGCTCGCGGCCGAGGGCGTCACCGGCGTCCAGGTCGACCCGCGCTGCACCATCGAGACCCGCGACCTGTTCTCCTACCGCCGCAACGGACGCACCGGACGTTTCGCCGGTTACGTCTGGCTCAGCGAAAAAGGCGCGTGACGCGCGGCCGTCCTCGGTGCCACCCTTGGGCGGGGCTCCGGCGGGAGGCCGCGCGTCCGGCCGGAGGGGCACCGGACGGCGTGGCCGATCGGGTGCGTCGCGACACACCCGCGGGTCGCTACGGCGTTGCTCGGCGGCCGACGGGCAATCGTCAGGTAATGTCCCCCCAGTGGTACCCACCGGAAAGCGTGCCACGTTGCTCGACGGTAGTGCTCGACGGATTTCGCTCGGAACAGCTCAGTCGGAACAGCCCAGTCGGATCAGTCCAACGGCGGCCGGACGTGCCGGACGCCGCGGCCACAGGAGGGGCGTATGGCCAGCGCGATGCGCAAGATGGCGGTCTACCTCGGCCTCGTGGAGGACGATCGCTACGACGACGACAAGTACGGCAAGTACGACGACTACGACGAGTACGAGGTCTACGACGAGGAGACCGACACCGGTCAGGGCCGTCGCCGCGAGGACGAATCCGGCGGTCAGCTTACCCGAGCCGAGGACGCCGCGGACCGCGATCGCGACCATCACGCCGCGTCCTCCGTCGAGCGACGCTCCGTGGCACTCTACGAGTCCGGTACCACCGACCTCGCGCGTATCACTACGCTGCACCCTAGGACCTACAACGAGGCAAGGACCATCGGGGAGCACTTCCGGGAGGGCACTCCGGTGATCATGAACCTGACCGAGATGGTCGACAGCGACGCCAAGCGTCTGGTCGACTTCGCGGCTGGTCTTGTGTTCGGCCTGCATGGGAGCATCGAGCGTGTTACGAACAAGGTGTTCCTCCTGTCGCCCGCCAACGTGGAGGTGACGGCGGAGGACAAGGCCCGGATGGCAGAACGTGGGTTCTTCAACCAAAGCTGACAGCCACAAGCGAGAGTGTCCGTGAACATCGTTGGACTCGTACTCCAGTACGTGCTGTACTTCTTCCTCCTTTTCCTCATCGGGAGGTTGATCCTGGAAGTCCTCCAGTCGTTCGCCCGGCAGTGGAAGCCGACCGGGGTGGTGCTGGTGATCGCCGAGGCGGTGTACACCGTCACCGATCCGCCACTGAAACTCCTCAGGCGCTTCATACCGCCGCTTCGTCTGGGTAACGTGGCGCTGGACCTCAGCTTCACCTTGCTCATCGTTGTGGTCCTGATCATGATCAATCTCGTGCAGAGGCTTTGATCGGATACCGTCCTTTGGGGACAGACTCCAAGCGCGCCAAGGAGACGAACATGCCGCTGACACCCGCCGATGTGCGGAACAAGCAGTTCAGTACGACCAGGCTGAGGCCGGGTTACGACGAGGAGGAGGTGGACGCCTTCCTCGACGAGGTCGAGGCCGAGCTCGACCGCCTCATCCAGGAGAACGAGGAGCTGCGGGCCAAGCTCGCCGAGTGCCTGCGCGGCAAGGTCCCCGCCATGGCCGCTCCCATCGTGGAGCCGAAGCCGGACGTGCAGAAGATCCCCGAGCCGCCGCGTCCCGAGCCGCAGCCGCAGCCCGAGCCGGAGCCCGTGATGGGCGGTCTCGGCATGGCGCCCGTCTCCACCGGCGAGGACAACATGGACACCGCCGCGCGCGTGCTCGCGCTGGCGCAGCAGACCGCCGACCAGGCGATCGCCGACGCCCGGCGGGAGGCCGACGAGACGCTCGGCCGCGCCCGCCGCGAGGCCGAGGAGATCCTCGGCAAGGCGCGCCGCCAGGCCGACCAGATCGTCAGCGAGGCCCGCTCGCGCGCCGAGGCCCTCGACCGCGACGCCCAGGAGCGGCACCGCCAGGTCATGGGCTCGCTCGTGCAGCAGCGCGAGGAGCTCGAACGCGAGGTCGACCACCTGCGCGCGTTCGAGCGCGAGTACCGCAGCCGCCTGAAGGTCTACCTGGAGGGCCAGCTGCGCGACCTGGAGGCGGGCAGCACCGAGACCGGCGCGTTCGCCGCGGTCCCCGCCCCGCCGCAGCAACAGGGCGCCCCCCAGGCGGGCCCGCAGACCGGCCCGCAGAACGCCCTTCCCCACACCGAGAACCGCAACGGCGCGGGCGCCACGACGGCCACCCCGTTCCCGCCGCCCGCCGAGCCGGCCCAGCACCAGCAGGTCCAGCACTCGGCGACCGGCGCGTTCCACTCGGGCGGTGGCGACAACCCGCCGCACGAGAGGCGCTGACGCGGGCGCCGCAGGCGATAGGGTCGTGCCGATCGTCGCGCCCGAGACGGCAGCGCCGCCGTCCAATGGTGCCGGCGGGCCGACCACCGGGCGCACGCGGCCCGGAGCCGAGCGGCTGGAACGAGGGGGAGAGACCCTGTGATCATCCTGAGTGGCGTCCTCGTCGTGGTGGCGATCGCCCTGCTCGTGGCGGGCATCGTCGCCGGTAACGGAGACAGCGCCCAGGTCTTCGGCCTGGACGCGCTTACGGTGATCTACATCTCGATCGCCGTGAGCACGGTCTCCGCGGTGTGCCTGATCGTCGGGGTGGTCCTGCGGCGCAAGGAGCTCTTCGGAGCGGGGGCCCCGGCCACCGCGAGCCGGAAGCAGAACTCCAAGCGCAAGCGTCCGGCACCCCCCGCCGCCACCGCGGTCCCGGCCACGCCCCCGGCCCCCACGGCCGCCAAGCCCCCGGCCCCCGCCGTCAAACCCCCGGCGGACCCGGCCGACGACGAGCTGGAGATCCCCGGCCCACCGGTCCACGTCCCCGAGGACGCGGTGGTCTTCGTCGTGCGCGGCCGCAAGCGCTACCACCTGGACACCTGCCGGCAGCTCGCCGGGCGGGACACCGAGGAGCTCACCTACGCCGAGGCCAAGGAGGAGGGGTTCAGCCCCTGCACCGCCTGCATGCCCGACACCGCACTGGCGGCGCGCGCCGCGGTGTCGGTCACCGCGCCCAAGGCGGGCGCGCCCCGGGCGGAGCCTCGCGGGTCCGACCTCACCAGGCCCGACCTCACCAAGCCCGCAGGCGGACTTCCCGCGGACAACGGCCTGACCGATCTCGCCAAGCCCGCCCCGGCGGCGTCCTCCGCGACGTCCCCCGCGCCCTCGCCCTTCGCCGCGCCGGCCCCGCCGCCGCTCGGCCTCGACCAGACGGCCGAGATCCCGCGCACCGAACCGGCCAAGCCCGTCCCGGCAGGGGACGCCTGGTCCATCGAGCCGAAGCCGGACGGCAAGCAGTCCGACTCGGCCACGGTGACCGACCTCCCCACGGTCACCGAGCCGGACGACAAGGCCGAAGCCGAGCAGCCGGAGCAGGAGGCGCCCGAACCGACGGCGCCCCGCCCCCGCGACGCCGAGGACCAGCACACCGCGGACGAGCCGGAGCCCGCGGAAACCGTGGCCAGTGAAGAGCCGCCCGCCGCCGAGGCCGACACCGATGACGTGCCCGGCGACGCGCCCGAGAGCGCGTCGGACGACGACGACCCGCAGGTGCGCATCCTCAGCGGCACCAAGCGCTACCACCGCACCGACTGCGCCCTCATCGAGGACATCGGCGACGACGCCGACGACCTGGAGTCCCTCTCCCGCGCCGAGGCCAAGGCCCGAGGCTGCACCCCCTGCCTCGTCTGCCAGCCCGACCGGGCTGCATTTATTTAAGTCCCGGCCCACGTCCCTCGCCTGGCGGCTCGGGACGTGACCGTGCCTTTGCGGGCGCGGATCGCTTCGCGATCTTCCCGGTGGGGCTCGCCTCCGGCGTCGCCCCACCGCTCAGCTACGCGCCCGCGCGACGGCTGAGGTTGTCGGGGAGCGGGGGCTGGTGCTGGCGCATCTGGGCGCCTGCGGGAGGGGAGATCATGCGGTAGCGCGTCGGCTTGGCCGCCCTACCGGTGGGCTCATGCGTCCGCGTGATGGTTGAGGTCGCTGCGAACTGGGGCTTGCGCGCCTGCGGGGTGGGGAAGTTCATGCGGCGGGGCGCGCCATCGGCCGAGTAACACGCGCTCGTGTGATGGTTGAGGTTGTTGGGGAGCGGGGCTGGGGCTCCGCGTCTGGGGCGTTGTTGTCCCGCGGGTCTGCTGGCGCGTTCGCCTGACGGTTGAGGTCCAGCACGCCCTGGCCAGGCTCGGGCGATTTCGCCGGACGTCTCGGGTGGCGTCGCTCAACCCGTCGGGGTGGACGGCTCCTGGCCTCGCCGGGGTTCGTGGGTCGTTGTCGGGTGTGTGGGGTCAAGGGCGGCGGTGGCGTTCGGCGCGGAGTTCGCGTAGGCGGTCTCGGCGTTCGTCGCGGTGGCGGAGGTGGTCCTCGTGGCGGTCCAGGTGGCGTTGGCGGTGTTCCTCGTGGCGTCGGCGGCGGCCGCGCGAGTCGCCCGCCTCGCGGCGTTCGACGGAGACGCCGCCGAAGGCGAGGAGGCCGGTCAGGCGGATGACGGGGGCGTCCGGGTCCAGGGTGTCGTCGTCGGGGCAGTCGGTGCCGCCGAAGACCGCGACCATGGACGGCATCACGCGCACGCCCGGCGGGACCGTGATGTTCACGCCGCCGAACAGGCAGGTGATGTGGACCGTCACCTCGCGGCGGCTCAGCACGGCCTGGCGGAAGTCCAGTTCGGCGCCGCCGAACACGCACGCGACCGTGGTGTGCTCCTCGACCAGCCAGCGGCCCTTGCGCTCCACGCCGGAGAACACCGCCGCGAGGGTGGAGGCCTGCGGCGGGGGAGGCGGGAGCGGTGCCGGCTTGCGCAGGTCGACCCGGGGCACGTCGGCGGACGGCAGGTCGCTCAGCACCGGCTCCAGGTCGGCGTAGGTCTTGGCGGCGTAGACGGCGTCGATGCGCTCGGCGTGCTCCTCCGGCGTGATGCGGCCCTCCGCCAGGGCCTCGCGCAGCCGGTCGGCGACCTGGTCGCGGTCGGCGTCCGAGGCGCGCATCCGCGCGGGGGAGTCGGGGTCGGAGGGCTGCTCGGGAAGGTTCACGCCGCCATCATCTCAAACGCGATGTGTCGCGAAAAAGCCCCACACGGATGTTGGGTCCGCCGTCGTGCGCGCCGGGGGCGGCCCCGGCGCGCACGACGGGTCAGGCCTTGCGGAGCCAGTAGGTGAGGCCCAGCTCGTCGTCGCGGCCCGCGCTCAGGCCGTCCGGGCGGCCCTCGGACATGGAGACGGCGAGGACCTCCGCGGTGACCTCGGCGGTGTGCGCGCGCAGCGCCTCGGCGAGGTCGTCGCCCGCGGCCTGCCACCACAGTTCGATGCGGTCGGTGACCTCCAGGCCGGCGGCCTTGCGCGCCTCCTGGACGAGGCGGACCGCCTCGCGCGCCAGCCCCGCGCGGCGCAGCTCGGGCGTGACGGTGAGGTCGAGGGCGACGGTCTCGCCCGCCGCGCTCTCCACGGCCCATCCGCTGCGCGGCCGCTCGGTGACGATGACGTCGTCGGGCGTGAGCGGGACGGTGCCGAGGTCGGCGGCCTCCACCTCGGCGGCGCCGCCGTCGCGCAGCGCGTGGACGAGGGCCGAGGGCTCGGCGGCCTTCACCGCCGCCGCGACCTTCGGGGTGTCCTTGCCGTGCCGCTTGCCGAGCTCCCGGAAGTTGGGCTTGACCTCGTACTCCACCAGGTCGACGCCGATCGAGGACAGCTCCTCGAAGGCCAGCACGTTCAGCTCCTCGGCGATCTGGACGCGCAGCTGCTCGGGCAGCGACGTCCAGCCGGGGGCGCCGACGAGCGCGCGCCCCAGGGGCTGGCGGGTCCGGACGCTGCTCGCCGCGCGGGCGGAGCGGCCGAGCTCAACCAGCCGCCGGACGAGCCCCATCTGCGCGCCCAGTTCAGGGTCGAGGAGGTCCGCGCGCGCGGACGGCCAGTCGGTGAGGTGCACCGACTCGGGGGCGTCCTCGGGGCGGATGACGTCCCAGACGTGGTCGGTCACGAACGGCACCATCGGCGCCATGAGCCGGGTGAGGGTCTCCAGGCACTCGTAGAGCGTGGCGAACGCCGAGGAGCCCTCCGGCGTCTCCGGGCCCTCCCAGAAGCGCCGGCGGGAGCGCCGCACGTACCAGTTGGACAGGTCGTCGACGAACTCGGCCAGGCGCCGTCCCGCGCGGGCGGTGTCGTACTGCTCCAGCGCCGCGTCCACCTCGCCGACCGTGCGGTGCAGCTCGGCCAGCGCCCAGCGGTCCAGCAGCGGGCGGTCGGCGGGGGCGGGCGCCTCGGCGAGGCGGTCCGGCGTCCACGCGCGGCCCTGCGCCTGCGCGGCGTTCGCGTACAGGACGAAGAACGACGCGGTGTGCCAGTACGTGAGCAGCACCTTCCGGACGATCTCCTCCAGGGCGGTGTGCCCGACCCGGCGGGACGCCCAGGGGAGCCCGCTGGCGAGCATGTACCAGCGGACCGCGTCGGCGCCGTGCTGGTCCATCAGGGGGATGGGCCGCAGGACGTTGCCGAGGTGCTTGCTCATCTTGCGGCCGTCCTCGGCGAGGATCAGCCCGAGGCACAGGACGTCCTCGTAGGACGAGCGGTCGAAGACGAGCGTCCCGACGGCCATGAGGGAGTAGAACCAGCCGCGGGTCTGGTCCTGCGCCTCGCAGATGTACTGGGCCGGGTAGGAGCTCTCGAAGACCTCCTTGTCGCGGTGGGGCGCGCCCCACTGCGCGAAGGGCATCGAGCCGGAGTCGTACCAGGCGTCGATGACGTCCGGGACGCGCCGCGCCTCGCCCCCGCAGGTGGGGCAGGGGAAGACGACGTCGTCCACGTAGGGGCGGTGCGGGTCCAGCGCGGACAGGTTCGTGCCCGCCAGCTCGCCCAGTTCCGCCAGGGAGCCGACGCAGGTGATGTGGTCCTCGTCCTCACCGCACACCCACAGCGGCAGGGGCGTGCCCCAGTAGCGGCTCCGCGACAGCGACCAGTCGACGTTGTTGCGCAGCCACTCCCCGTACCGGCCCGTCTTGACCGTCTCGGGGAACCAGTTCGTCTTCTCGTTCTCCTCCAGCAGCCGGTCCTTGATCTGCGTGGTGCGGATGTACCAGGCGGGGAGCGCGTAGTACAGCAGCGGCGTGTGGCAGCGCCAGCAGTGCGGGTAGCTGTGCTCGAAGTGGCCGCCGCGGAACAGCAGCCCCCGCGCGCGCAGGTCGTCGGTGAGCGGCCCGTCGGCGTCCTTGAAGAACCTGCCGCCGGCGATCGGCAGCTCGCGGGGGAACCGCCCGTCCGGGCCGACGGGGTTGACGATCGGGATCCCGTACGCCTTGCAGACGGCCATGTCGTCCTCGCCGAACGCGGGCGCGGTGTGGACGAGCCCGGTGCCGTCCTCGACCGTGACGTGGTCGCCGAGGACGACGTAGTGCGCGTCCGGGATCTCGACCAGGTCGAACGGCCGGGAGTAGGGGGTGCGCTCCAGCTCGGAGCCCTGGAAGGCGGCGAGCCGCTCCGCGTCCGCGCCGAGGACCTTCTCCAGCAGCGCCTCCGCCACGACCAGCACCTCGTCGGAGCCCGCCGGGCGGGCCGCGACGTAGGTCACGTCGGCGCGGACGGAGACGGCGGTGTTGGCGACCAGCGTCCACGGCGTCGTCGTCCACACCAGCAGCGACGCGCCCAGCTCGGCCAGCGGCCCGGAGGTCACCGGGAGCCGCACGAACACCGACGGGCTCGTGACCGTCTCGTACCCGCCGGGCTGGCCCAGCTCGTGGTCGGACAGGCCCGTCCCGCAGCGCGGGCAGTACGGCGTGATCCGGAAGTCGCGGAACAGCAGGCCCTTGTCGAAGACGACCTTGAGGGACCACCACACGGCCTCGACGTACTCGGGGTCCATCGTCCGGTACGCCTGGGCGGTGTCGACCCAGAAGCCCATCCGCTCGGACATCTCCTCGAAGGCGTCCACGTGGCGCAGCACCGACTCGCGGCAGCGGTCGTTGAACTCCGCGACGCCGTACTCCTCGATGTCCTTCTTGCCGGTGAGCCCGAGCTCCTTCTCCACGGCGACCTCGACGGGCAGGCCGTGGCAGTCCCAGCCCGCCTTGCGGGGGACGTGGTAGCCCTTCATGGTCTTGAAGCGCGGGAAGACGTCCTTGAACACGCGGGCCTCGACGTGGTGGACGCCGGGCATGCCGTTGGCGGTGGGCGGCCCCTCGTAGAAGATCCAGCGCGGGCCGGACGCGGTGCGCTCCAGCGAGCGCTCGAAAACCTTGCCGTCGCGCCAGCGGCGCAGCAGGTCCCGCTCCAGGGCGGGCAGATCGACCTGCGCGGGCAGCGGCCGGAAACTACGGCTCACTTGGGCGGACCTCCGGATCGACGTGAGAACGCTGACCGGAGGGACGAGGCCCCCGCCCGGATCGTCCGGACGCGCCCCGCGGTACCACCCTCCTTGACCCCGCCGGCACGGCGCGGCCCACTTCGTTGCGGTGCCGACCGCCGGTTCTACTGGGCCCGCGGCGTTACCTCGCGCGGGCGGTTCCTCCGGCGGCTCCGGGGTGATCAGACCGCCGGGCTCGCCCCCGGGCTCGCACCGTCCCCGGGTCGCTCATGGCTGCGTGCGGCGGCAGGTGTCCCCGTCAGGGCCTGTCAACACCACTGCTCGTCCCGACTTTAACGTACCGGCGGCGGTTCCTCTTCCCGGTATCGCCGCACCCCCTCCCGGCGGGCTTCCGGTGGGCGCCGCCGCGCCCTTCCTTTCCGATGATTCTGCGATCTCCGGGGTTTCCCGACGATCGGCACCCGGGCATAAGCGGTCGGTAACAAACGCCAGGTCGTTTGCCGTGCCGGGGAAAGGGGACCTATGCTGCCCGCACTGCCTGTCGAGGCGATCAGCGCGAGGGAGGCCGAGATGGCCGCCGCGGGGAAGGGCGAGACGCCCGCCGGGAAGAAGACCCGGGGCACGAGGGCGGCGCGGCCGCCCGGGCCCGCCGCCCGGCGCGGCGCGGCCAAGACCGGCCAGACCGGTAAGGCCGCGGGCAAGGCCCGGAAGGCGAACGGCAAGGCGAGCGGCTCGGGGAACGGCTCGGGGAACGGCGAGGCCGCCGCGAAGGCCGCCGGGCTGCCCGTCCGCGAGGGCGAGGGGCACTGGACCGCCGCCGAGCTCGCCGAGGTCCGCGCCGGGCTGGAGGACCAGATCGCCGCGCTGCGCGCCGAGATCGCCGCGTCCGCGAGCCAGATCGCCGAGGGCGACACCAGCGAGGGCGCGGGCGACGACCAGGCCGACGCGGGCGCCAAGACCTACGAGCGCGAGCACGAGCTCTCGCTGTCCTACAATTCGCAGGACCTGCTCACCCAGATCGAGCGGGCCGTCCAGCGGATGGACGCGGGCACGTACGGAACCTGCGAGTCGTGCGCCAGGCCGATCGGCAAGGCGCGCCTCCAGGTCTTCCCGCGTGCGACCCTGTGTGTGACATGCAAACAACGCGAGGAACGTCGCTGAGCGACTCAACGAACCCAGAGGGCGGGGCCGGGGAATCCACGGGATCTCCTCGGCCGCGCCGTGTCGGCGTGCTGGTCGCCGTGGCGCTGGCCGCGCTCGCCGCCGACGTCCTGTCCAAGATGATCGTCGTGGCCACGTTGCAGGACGAGGAGCCGATCGAGCTGCTCGGCGGGCTGCTGACGCTGCGCGAGACGCGCAACAGCGGCGCCGCGTTCTCGATCGGCACCGGCTACACGATCGTGTTCACCGTGATCGCGTGCGGGGTGGTCGTGGCGATCCTGCGCACGGCCCGCAACCTGCGGAGCCTGCCGTGGGCGGTCTGCCTCGGGCTGCTGCTCGGCGGCGCGGTCGGCAACCTCATCGACCGGCTGTTCCGCGCCCCGGCGCCGCTGAAGGGCCACGTCGTCGACTGGATCCAGCTGCCGCACTACCCGGTCTTCAACCTGGCCGACTCGGCGATCGTGTGCGGCGGCGTGCTGGCCGTCGTGCTCGCCGCGCGCGGCCTCCAGATCGACGGGACGCGCCTCACCGGCAAGGAGGAGCCCGCCGCCGAGGCCGCCGCCGAACCCGAGAAGGCCGAGAAGGCCGAGGACGCGGGGGAGAAGCCGTGATGGGGGAGGTGCGCGGCCTCCACGTCCCCGACGGGCTGGAGGGCGAGCGGATCGACGCCGCCCTCGCCCGGCTGTTCGGGCTGTCCCGGGGCGGCGCCGCCGACATCATCGCCGCGGGCGACGTCCTGCTGGACGGCGCGGAGGTGGCGACCAAGTCCGAGCGGCTGCACGCCGGGGCGTGGTTGGAGGTGACGCTGCCGCCGCCGCCCGTCCCGCCCGCGCCGGTCGCCGAGCCGGTCCCCGGCATGGGCGTCCTGTACGAGGACGACGACATCGTCGTGGTCGACAAGCCGATCGGCGTCGCCGCGCACCCCACCACCGGGTGGACGGGCCCGACCGTGCTCGGCGGGCTGCTCGGGGCCGGGCACACGATCGCCACCAGCGGCGCGTCCGAGCGGCAGGGGATCGTGCACCGGCTCGACGCCAACACCACGGGCGCGATGGTCGTGGCGAAGAGCGAGATCGCCTACTCGCGGCTGAAGCGGGCGTTCAAGGAGCGCCGCATCGACAAGCGCTACCAGGCGCTCGTCCAGGGGCACCCCGACCCGTTCCGCGGGACGGTGGACGCGCCGATCGACCGGCACCCCTCCGGCGACGGCCGGTTCGCGGTGGTGGCGGGCGGAAAGCCGTCGGTGACCCACTACGACACCGTGGAGGCGTTCCGGGCGGCCTCGCTGCTCGACATCGACCTGGAGACGGGCCGCACCCACCAGATCCGCGTGCACATGTCCGCGATCCGGCACCCGTGCGTGGGCGACCTGGCCTACGGCGCCGACCCCGCCCTCGCGGCGCGGCTCGGCGTGACGCGGCAGTGGCTGCACGCCGCGCGGCTCGGCTTCGAGCACCCCGGCACCGGCGAGTGGGTGGAGTTCACCAGCCCCTACCCGGACGACCTGGCCCGCGCCCTCGCGATCGTCTCCGACGAGTCCTGACCACCCCTCGAACCAAACCCCTTACAGCAGGCGGAGCCCGGCGGCGACCCCCGCCGCGATCACGAGCACGACCAGGAACGGCGCCCGTAGCAGCAGCGCGACCACCGCCGCGCCCAGGCCCGCCATGCGGGCGCCGTCGAACTCCAGCGTCCTGCCGTCCGCGAGCGCCTGGACGGCGATGAGCGCGCTCAGCAGCGCGACCGGGACCAGGTCGGTGAACCGCCGCACCCGGGGGTCGTCCAGCACCCGCTGCGGGGTGACGAGCCCGCCGAGCTTCAGCGCGTAGCAGCCGAGCCCGGTGGCGAGGACCGCGATCCAGACGTTCACCGGGCCGCCTTCCGCGAGAGGAGGGCGGGCAGCGCCGTGGCGGCGGCCAGCATCACCGGCACCCCGGGCGGCAGCACCGGCGTCGCCGCGACGGCGACCGCCATGGCGGCCACCGCGACCCAGCGCTGGGCGCGGACCCCGTCGGGGGCGGACGTCAGGCGCGGCCAGAGCAGCGCGAGGAACACGGCGGGGCCGATGACGTCCAGGCCGAGCCTCTCGGGGTCGCCGAGCCGGGCCGCGCCCGCCGCGCCCAGCAGCGTGGTCAGGTTCCACGTCACGTACAGGGTCACGGCGGCGCTGTAGAACCCGGCGCGGATCGCGGCCCGGCCCTGCTGCGCGGTCGCGACCGCCGTGGTCTCGTCGATGACGACGTGCGCGGTGAGCAGCCGCCGCCAGCCCCGCACGTCCAGCGCGCTCGCCAGCCGCAGCCCGTACAGGGCGTTGCGGCCGCCGAGCAGGACGGCGCCGAGCGTCCCGGCGGCCAGCCCGCCGCCCCCGCCGACGACGCCGACGAGCGCGAACTGCGACGCGCCCGTGAACGCCAGCAGGCTCAGCACGGCGGTCTGCGCCACCGACAGGCCCGCCGTGATCGCGGCGGCGCCGAACGCCAGCCCGGACACGCCGACGGCGACGCCCACCCCGAGGCCGTCCCGTACGGCCGCGCGCCGCCCGTCCACCGGCGGTTCCTGCGCGGCCGTGGGAACAGGGGGTTTCGTCGAGGTCATGCGGGCGACGCTAACGGCGGTCCCGGTGCCAGATCTTGAACGTTCTTGCGGCGGACGTCCCTCAGCGGGACGCGGCGGCGTCCAGTCCGGCCTCGATGACGGCGTTCATGATCCGGGCCAGCCGCTCGGGGCCGAGCACGGGGGCGTGCTCGGCCATCGCCTCGACGATCTGCCGCTCGCGCTCGGGGCTGCGCCCGGCGAAGCCGCCGACCGGCTTCAGCCGCTGGACGAGCGCCGCGACGGCCGCGCGGCGCTCCAGCAGGACGGCGAGCGCGGCGTCGAGGCCGTCGATCGCCGTGCGGGCCTCGGCGAGCGTGCCGATCTCCGCCACCGGCGGCAGCGCCACCCGCAGCTCCCCCGAGGGGGTCCGGGACACGCCCTCTCCGATCACCTGGTCCTGCATGTGTCTTCCCTCCTGCGGCGGCCGGTCGCGAAGGGAGCCGTTACCGGAGCCGCGCTCGTCCATGGGTCGTGCCCGCGCGGGGCGCGGGGGTCGCGAGGCGTGTGCGTCCAACAGAAAAGGCAGAGCCCGTGCGGGTCTCTGCCTTGGCCGGCTCCGGGGTCGTCGCTCAGGTCGGCTCGCCGACCGGCTCGCCCGGAGCCGGCTGCGTAAACGCGAAGTGGCGGCGGTCCATGGCCCCGATGGTAGGGCGCGCGCCCAGGTGAACGCCAGTTACCGGGACGGGACGTCTCGGTAACTGAGACGGCACTGGCTACCATGACCGACATGGGGGGATCTGATCCGAGCGGGGACACCGGGGGAGAGGTCGGCGGAGAGGTCGCGCGCTACTTCCGGCATCCGGCGCTGCCGGAGGTCGATCTGCTGCGGGCCAGGTACGTGACGCACAGGTTCACCCGGCACGCGCACCCCGGGCACACGTTCGCGCTGATCGAGTCGGGCGTCGAGGAGTTCGACCTGCCGGGCGGGCCGGAGCGGGCGGGTGCGGGCTCGATCGCGGCCGTCAACCCGGGCGTCGTCCACACCGGGCAGGCGGGCGTGCCCGAGGGCTGGACGTACCGGGTGATCTACCCGCCGGTGGAGCTGGTCAGCGGGATCGCCCGGGAGCTGGGCGCCCCGCGCGGTACGCTAGCGTTCCCGGCCGTGCTGGACGACCCCGCCACGGCGCGACGGCTGCGCGCGTTCCACCGGGCCGGCGAGAAGGGGGACGCGCTGGCCGCCTCGTCCCTGCTGCGGATCGCGCTGGCGGGGCTGCTGACCCGGCACGCGAGGCACGTGCGGGGGGAGGCCGGGCCCGCCGCGCTGCCCCCGGCCGTCCGCGACGCGCGGGACATCCTGGACGCGAGCCTCCTCGACCCGCCGTCCCTGGACGAGCTGGCCGAGCTGGTGGGTGCGCGCCCGTTCCCCCTGATGAGGGCGTTCCGGGAGCGGGTGGGGCTGCCGCCGCACGCGTACCTGAACCAGGCGAGGGTGCGGGCGGCGCGGGCGCTGCTCGACGAGGGGCTGCGCCCGGCGGACGTGGCGGCCCGCACGGGCTTCGCCGACCAGGCCCACCTGACCCGCCACTTCAAGCGGACGGTCGGCGTCCCGCCGGGCGCCTACCAGAACGCCGCCCGCCGGGCCGGGGACGGCGCGTCACGCGCGCGGCCGAGCACCGAGCGTAGTGGGACGGACGGGACGTAAGGGACGACGGCGCGTCGGGTCCCCGGCGGCGCGGGATGGGGGTTAGGCTCTCAGCACCGCGTCGTTCCGGGGGCCCTCCCGGAGTGGCGATCTTCCCCCGGGACCGATGGCGACGAACACGTGCGAATCCGTACGTGGGCGTTCGCATGTCGACGAGCACACCAGGAGGCCCAGGCGTGGCGGAGTCGTTCGTTCATCTGCATGTCCATACGGAGTACTCCATGCTCGACGGAGCGGCCCGGTTGAAGCAGATGTTCGAGGAGGTCGGGCGGCAGAAGATGCCGGCGATCGCCATGACCGACCACGGCAACATGCACGGCGCCTACGACTTCCACAAGCAGGCGACGGCGGCCGGGGTGACGCCGATCATCGGGATCGAGGCGTACATGGCGCCGGAGTCCCGCTACCACAAGAAGAAGGTCCACTGGGGCGAGCCGAGCCAGAAGCGCGACGACGTCTCCGGCGGCGGGCTGATCAACCACAAGACGCTGTGGGCGCGCAACCGGACGGGCCTGCACAACCTGTTCAAGCTGTCCAGCCGCGCCTACACCGAGGGCTTCGTCTTCAAGTACGCGCGTATGGACGAGGAGCTGCTCGCCGAGCACGCCGACGGGCTGATGGCGACGACCGGCTGCCCGTCGGGGAAGGTGCAGACGCGGCTGCGGCTCGGCCAGTTCGACGAGGCGCTGAAGGCCGCCGCGACCTTCCAGGAGATCCTCGGCAAGGACAACTACTTCCTGGAGCTGATGGACCACGGCCTCGACATCGAGCGCCGCGTCCGGCAGGGCCTGATCGACATCGGCAAGAAGCTGAACATCAAGCCGGTGGTGACCAACGACTCGCACTACACCCACGAGTCGGAGTCGACGGCGCACGACGCGCTGCTGTGCGTGCAGGTGGGCAAGCAGCTCGCCGACCCCGACCGGTTCCGGTTCGACGGCAGCGGCTACTACATCAAGACCGCCGACGAGATGCGGTCGATCGACTCGTCCGACATCTGGCTCGAGGGCTGCAAGAACACGCTGCTGATCGCCGAGCGGGTCGACCCCACGGGCATGTTCGAGTACCGCGACCTCAGCCCGCGCTTCCCCGTCCCCGAGGGCGAGACGGAGGAGAGCTGGTTCCGCAAGGAGGTCTGGAAGGGCCTGGAGCGCCGCTTCCCCGACGGGCTGCCCGACGGGTACAAGGAGCAGGCCGAGTACGAGATGGGCGTCATCCTCGGCAAGGGCTACCCGTCCTACTTCCTCGTCGTCGCGGACTTCATCATGTGGGCGAAGGAGAACGGCATCCTGGTCGGCCCGGGACGCGGCAGCGCGGCGGGCTCGCTGATCGCCTACGCGATGGGCATCACCGACCTCGACCCGATCCCGCACGGGCTGATCTTCGAGCGGTTCCTGAACCCCGAGCGCGCGTCCATGCCCGACATCGACATCGACTTCCCTGAAGACCGGCGGGCGGAGGTCATCCGCTACACCACCGAGAAGTGGGGCGCGGACAAGGTCTCCTTCATCGCCACGTTCGGCACCATCAAGGCGAAGGCCGCCATCAAGGACGCGGGCCGCGTCCTCGGCTTCCCCTACGCGCTCGGCGACCGGATCTCCAAGGCGTTCCCGCCCGCCGTCATGGGCAAGGACATCCCGCTCTCCGGCATCTTCGACGACAAGCACCCGCGCCACGGCGAGGCGGGCGAGCTGCGCAAGCTGTACGAGGAAGAGACCGACGTCAAGCAGATCATGGACCTGGCGCAGGGTCTGGAGGGGCTGATCCGGCAGACCGGCGTGCACGCCGCCGGGATCATCATGTCCGGTGAGACGATCACCGACCACGTCCCGATCATGCGCCGGGACGCCGACGGCGCGATCATCACGCAGTTCGACTACCCGACCTGCGAGACGCTCGGCCTGCTGAAGATGGACTTCCTCGGCCTGCGCAACCTGACGATCATCGACGACGCGCTGAAGGGCATCAAGAAGAACAAGGGCGTGGACGTCGACCTGCTGTCGCTGCCGCTGGACGACCAGCCGACCTACGACCTGCTCGCGCGCGGCGACACGCTCGGCGTGTTCCAGTTCGACGGCGGCCCGATGCGCTCGCTGCTGCGGCTGATGAAGCCCGACAACTTCGAGGACATCTCCGCCGTCGGCGCCCTGTACCGGCCGGGACCGATGGGCGCGAACTCCCACACCAACTACGCGCTCCGCAAGAACGGCCAGCAGGAGATCACCCCGATCCACCCCGAGCTGGAGGAGCCGCTCCGCGAGATCCTCGACACGACCTACGGCCTGATCGTCTACCAGGAGCAGGTCATGGCGATCGCGCAGAAGGTGGCGGGCTACACGCTCGGCAAGGCGGACCTGCTCCGCCGCGTCATGGGCAAGAAGAAGAAGGCCGAGCTGGACGCCCAGTTCGTCGGGTTCGAGCAGGGCATGATCGACAACGGCTTCTCCAAGGAGGCCGTGAAGACGCTGTGGGACATCCTCGTCCCGTTCTCCGACTACGCCTTCAACAAGGCGCACTCGGCCGCCTACGGGCTGGTCTCCTACTGGACGGCCTACCTGAAGGCCAACTACCCGGCCGAGTACATGGCGGGCCTGCTGACCTCCGTCGGTGACGACAAGGACAAGAGCGCCCTCTACCTGTCGGAGTGCCGCCGGATGGGGCTGAAGGTCCTGCCGCCGGACGTCAACACCTCCGAGGCCGACTTCACCCCGCTCGGCGACACCGAGATCCGGTTCGGGCTGTCGGCCGTCCGCAACGTCGGCACGAACGTCGTGGACGGCATCGTCGCGGCCCGCCGCGAGAAGGGCGCCTACGCCGACTTCAACGACTTCCTGAGCAAGGTCCCGCCGATCGTCTGCAACAAGCGGGTCGTGGAGTCGCTGATCAAGGCGGGCGCCTTCGACGAGCTCGGCCACCGCCGCAAGGCGCTGCTGATGGTGCACGAGCAGGCGATCGACTCGGTCATCGACATCAAGCGCAAGGAGGCCATCGGCCAGGACTCCCTGTTCGGCGCGCTGGAGGACGACGACGCCGAGGACGCCTTCGCCGTCGTGATCCCCGACAGCGAGGAGTGGGACAAGACCACCCTGCTCGCCTTCGAGCGGGAGATGCTCGGCCTGTACGTCTCCGACCACCCGCTCCTCGGCGTCGAGCACATCCTGGAGCGCGAGGCCGACTGCACGATCGCCGTCCTGAACGAGGGCGAGCGCCCCGACGGCCAGGTCGTGATCGTCGCCGGGCTGCTGTCGGGCCTGCAGCGCAAGGTCACCAAGCAGGGCAACTCCTGGGCCATGTTCCAGCTGGAGGACCTGGGCGGCTCCATCGAGGTCATGTGCTTCCCCTCGTCCTACCAGCTCTGCTCGACCCTCCTCGCCGAGGACGCGATCCTCGTCGTCAAGGGCCGGCTGGACCGCCGCGAGGACGTCGCGAAGATCATCGCCATGGAGGTCGTCCAGCCCGACCTGACGATCACCGACGCGACCGGCCCGCTGTCGGTGACGCTCCCGCTGAGCCGCTGCATCCCGCCGACGGTCACGCGCCTCAAGGAGGTGCTGATCACCTACCCGGGCACGGCGGAGGTGCACCTGCACCTACAGAACGGCCCGCGCACCACGGTCGTCCGCCTGGACGACCGCCTGCGCGTGGCCCCGTCCCCCGCCCTGATGGGCGACCTCAAACAACTCCTAGGCCCCTCCTGCCTCGGCTGACCTCGTCCTCACGGGCCGGTCAGGCGCACCTGCCCGGCCCGCACCAGTGGTAAGCCCAGCCCGCGACAACCGAAACGTCGCGATCGCGTCCGAAGGCAGATTCGAGCGAAGCAAGAATCTGATCGCGCAGCGAGCCGCCAGGCGAGTCCGGAGCGATGCCAGCGATCGCCGCGGTGTCCGTTGAAGGAGGGCGCTCTAGCGCCTGACGCCGAGGGCACTGCAATAAGCACAGCGAGCCGCCAGGCGAGTCCGGAGCGATGCCAGCGATCGCCGCAGTGTCCGCCGAAGGAAGGCGCTCTATGCGCCTGACGCCAAGGGCACTGCCATAGGCACAGCTTCCCAGTGGATGAAGCGGCCGAGGTTGTCGAAGTGGGCCCGGGTGGTGCCGCCTTCGGGGGGGTGGAGTTCGGTGAGGACGTCCGTCTGGCGGTAGGGGACGCGGTGGTGGGACAGGAGCCCGGCCAGCGTGAGGCGGGGCTCGTGCGGGAACAGGCTCGCGGCGTTCGACAGCAGGCGCGGGACGGGGACGGGGTCCCAGCCGGCGGGCGGGGCCTGCGGGTCGTCCACGTGGAGGTAGGCGGAGCCGCCGTCGTAGCCGGCGCCGATGTAGCCGGCGCCGCCGAGGACGCCGCCGGCGGCCATCGCGACGAGTTCGCCCCCGTGCCCGGCGGGGCCCTCGTACCAGGACAGGTCGACCTCGGGGGTGGTGAACTCGGTGACGCCGAGGCGCTCGCCGAGGGTCCGGATGATCAGTGTCGGGGCGACGGCGGGGTGGTCGGGGCCGAACTGGGGGTTGGCCCAGCCCCAGAGCCAGGTGCGCTCGCGGGCGGCGTAGCTGCCGAGCAGCGAGACACGGACGGTGACGCCGCCGCTGGCGTAGGTGCGGGCGGTGAGGTCGGCGCTCCAGTCCTCGCGCGGGAGGAACTCGGCGAGCGTCTCCTGCCGTTGCAGGACGACGGCCGCCAGGGCGGCGCCGAGGCGTTCGAACGCGGGACTGAATCCGGACATGTCGGGCACATTATCCCAGTGATCGAGGCGGCTGTGGGCGGGAATCGGGCACCTTGTGACGGTCGATCCGGCCGACGCGGGCAGGCTAGGCTTTCGCTGTCAGACGACACTTCCACCAAGGAGCGTACGAGGTGCGGCGACCGGCCGGGAGGCTCTTGGCGACCTGGGTCGCCACCACCGCCGTCGTGGCGCTGCTCGGGCCGCCCCTCGGGCTGCTGTGGGCGAAGACCGTCCCGACGGTGCGGTACGTGATCGTGCAGGGCGAGCCGCTGCTCGCCGATCCCGAGGGGCAGGGCCCGATCGGCGTCGACGTCCGGTTCGCGCTGATCGCGCTCGTCGCCGGGCTCTGCTGCGGCGCCGCCGCGTACGCGGCGGGCCGCCGGTTCGACGACGTCGCGCTGCTGCTCGGGCTGGTCGCGGGCGGTGTGGCGGCGTCGGTGCTCGCGTGGCGGACCGGCCACATGATCGGTCTGGACGGCTACCACGACGCGGTCCGCCGCGGCCGCGACGGCACTCTCGTCGACGGCGTCGCCGACCTGCGCGCCAAGGGCGTGCTGGTGTTCTGGCCGGTGCTCGCGGTCGCCGCCTACGGGCTGCTGGAGTTGGTGTTCCGGCGGCTACCCGCGGGCGATGGCGGCGAGCACGGCGCCGGTGAGGCGGACGAGGTCGGCGGGGGAGAGCTCGATCTCCAGTCCGCGCCGTCCGGCGGAGACGTAGAGGGTCCCGAACGCTGAGGCTGACGCGTCCAGCACGGTCGGCAGCCTGCGGCGCTGGCCGAGCGGGCTGATCCCGCCGACGACGTACCCGGTGGCGCGCTCGGCGTCGGCCGGGTCGGCCATCCGCGCCTTCTTCCCGCCCGCGGCGGCGGCGAACGCCTTCAGGTCCAGCGTGGCCGAAACCGGCACGATGCCGACGGTGAGCCGCCCGTCCACTTCGGTGAGCAGGGTCTTGAAGACGCGTTCGGGCGGCAGGCCGAGGGCGTCGGCGGCGGCCTGCCCGTAGGACGCGGCGTCCGGGTCGGCGTCGAAGGCGTGCAGCGTGAACTCGATCCCGGCCTTGGCGGCGGCGAGGGTGGCCGGTGTCCCCTTGGCCCCCTTGGCTTTGGCAGCGCTCATGCGGGACAGTCTGCCCGCCCCGCTCAGTTGGGGTTGAACGAGCCGTCGAGGAACTGGCCCGCCGGGATCGTCGGCAGCGCGTCCATGATGCGGTTCTCGCGGGAGAGCAGCTCGCGTTCGGCCGCGAGCCGGTGCGCGGCGTCCTCGGCCTCCAGCAGCCGCTGCTTCTCGTGCCCGTCCAGGACGAGCGAGGCGGCGACGACGTAGGACAGCCGGACCGGGTCGTCCGGCAGCTCGGGGCCGTCCGGGTCGCCGCCGGGCGCGATCCCCACCGCGCGCAGCCGCTCCCGGTACAGCCGGAACAGCCGCCGGACGCGGCGCGCGGCCGCCTCGGGCGCGCTGCCGGGCTCCTCGGGCAGGAACTCCACCTCGCCCTGGAGGTAGGGGCGGGACCGGTCCAGGCCCTTCAGCCGGAACCGGCGGGTCCCGGTGGTCACGATGTCGTACCGGCCGTCCGGGCGGGGCGCCACCTCGCGCACCTCGGCGACGCAGCCGACCTCCGCCAGGCGCCGGGCGCCGTCGTCGCCGACCTCGTGGCCGAGCTCGATGCCGACGACGCCGAACCGGCGCGGCTCGGGCCGCTCCAGCAGGTCGGCGATCAGCAGGCGGTAGCGCCCCTCGAACAGGCGCAGCGGCAGCACCAGCCCCGGGAACAGGACGGTGCCCAGCGGGAACAGGGCGAGCCGCTCGGTCACAGGGTTCTCCCACGCTCGCGGGACGCCTCCGGCACGGCGCCCCGTGCGCCAGCGTACGCCGGGACCGGTGATCGCCCCATTGTGGAATTCTCACAATTTGAAGCGGCGGGCCACTTTCCGCCGATTGGCCCTGCGGCCCGGCGCGCGGTGGCGGGTAGCGTCACGATCATGCGCATGCTCGTCGTGGACGCCTTCACCGCGCGCCCGTTCGCCGGCAACCCCGCCGGGGTGTGCCTGCTCCAGGACGCCGCCGACGCGGGCTGGATGCAGCGGGTCGCCGCCGAGATGAAGCACTCGGAGACCGCGTTCGTCCGCCCCCTGCCGGACGCGGACGCCGACTACGAGCTGCGCTGGTTCACGCCGCTCGTCGAGGTCGCGCTGTGCGGGCACGCGACGCTGGCGAGCGCCCACGTCCTCTACGACACCGGGACCGTCGACCCGGGCCGCCCGATCCGGTTCCGGACGCTCGGCAGCGGCGTGCTCACCGTCGCCCCCGCCGCCGGCGGGTCGCTGTCGATGGACTTCCCCGCCGTCCCCGCCGCGCCGGTGGAGCCGCCGGAGGGCCTCGCGGCGGGGCTCGGCGTCCCGCTGCTGTGGACGGGCCGGACCGCCCAGAACGACCTGCTCGTCGAGATCGCCGACGAGGCGACGGTGCGGAGCCTGGCCGTCGAGGTCGCCGAGCTCGCCCGCGTCGACGTCCGCGCCGTGATCGCCACGGCCGCCGCCGAGTCGGCGGAGGGGGAGTACGACTTCGTCTCCCGGGTGTTCGCCGTGCGGGTGCTGCCCGGCGACGGCGAGGACCCGGTGACCGGGTCGGCGCACTGCACGCTCGCCCCGTTCTGGGCCGGACGGCTCGGCCGCACCGCCCTGACCGGCTACCAGGCGTCCGAGCGCGGCGGCCACGTCCGGACCGAACTGCGCGGGGACCGGGTGGTCCTCACCGGCACCGCCGTCACCGTCCTGGACGGGACGCTGCGGATCTGATCTTCAGGGGCGTCTCGGCACGTGAGACGCTGTACGGGCGATGCGCCGGTGACCCGTGCGCACTCCGTAGACTGGGCGGGTGATTTCCCGTATCGACCTGCGCGGTCCCCTTCCGGGCGACCTGCGCTCCGTGCTGCCCCGCGCCGAACTCGACGTCGAGGCCGCCCTGGACAAGGTGCGGCCCATCTGCGCGGACGTGCGCCATCGCGGCGCGGCGGCGGTCCGGGAGCACACCAGGGCGTTCGACGGGGTCGACCGGGAGAGCAGCCGCGTCCCGGTCGAGGAGGTCCACCGGGCCCTCGCCGGGCTCGACCCGGCCGTCCGCGACGCGCTGGAGGAGAGCATCCGCCGCGCCCGCGCCGTGCACCGCGCGCAGCGCCGCGCCGAGGTCACCACGCAGGTCGTGCCGGGCGGCACGGTCACCGAGCGGTGGATCCCGGTCGGGCGGGTCGGGCTGTACGTGCCGGGCGGCCAGGCGGTGTACCCGTCCAGCGTGGTCATGAACGTCGTGCCCGCCCAGGAGGCGGGTGTCGGGTCGCTCGCGGTCGCCTCGCCCCCGCAGAAGGAGTTCGGGGGGCTGCCGCACCCGGCGATCCTCGCGGCCTGCGCGCTGCTCGGGGTCGAGGAGGTGCACGCCGTCGGCGGCGCGCAGGCGGTCGCGATGTTCGCCTACGGCACCGCCGACTGCCCCCGCGCCGACCTCGTCACCGGGCCCGGCAACGTCTATGTCGCCGCCGCCAAGCGGCTGCTCAAGGGCGTGATCGGCATCGACGCCGAGGCGGGCCCGACCGAGATCGCGATCCTCGCCGACGGCACCGCCGACCCGGTGGAGGTCGCCGCCGACCTGATCAGCCAGGCCGAGCACGACGTGCTCGCCGCCGCCGTCCTCGTCACCGACTCGCCGCGGCTCGCGGACGAGGTCGAGACCGAGCTGAAGGCGCAGGTCGCGCGCACCCGGCACACCGAGCGGATCACCGAGGCGCTCGCCGGGCGGCAGTCCGGGATCGTCCTGGTCGACTCGGTCGAGGCCGGGCTGAGCGTCGTGGACGCCTACGCCGCCGAGCACCTGGAGATCCACACCGCCGACGCGGCGGCGGTCGCCGCGCGCGTCCGCAACGCCGGGGCGGTCTTCGTCGGACGGTACGCGCCGGTGTCGCTCGGCGACTACCTCGCCGGGTCGAACCACGTGCTGCCGACAGGCGGCTGCGCCTGCCACTCCTCGGGGCTGTCGGTGCAGTCGTTCCTGCGCGGCGTCCACGTCGTCGAGTACGACCGGGACGCGCTCGCGGAGGCCACCGGGCGCGTCGTCGCGCTCGCCGAGGCCGAGGACCTGCCCGCCCACGGCGCCGCGCTGAAGGCCCGGTTCGACTGGGAGGTCCCCTCGTGACCTCGCTGGACGACCTGCCGATCCGCGACGACCTGCGCGGCCGGGAGCCCTACGGCGCCCCGCAGCTGGACGTGCCGTACGCGCTGAACACCAACGAGAACCCCTACCCGCCGTCCGAGCGGCTGGTGAAGGCGCTCGGCGAGGCCGTCATGGACGTCGCCGGGACCCTCAACCGCTATCCCGACCGCGACGCGACCGCGCTGCGCGACGACCTCGCGGCGTTCCTGAACGCCGACACCCCGGGCGCGGGCCTCACCGGCCGCCGGGTGTGGGCCGCGAACGGCTCCAACGAGATCATCCAGCAGATCCTCCAGGCGTTCGGCGGCGCGGGCCGTACCGCGCTCGGCTTCGAGCCGTCCTACTCGATGCACCCGATCATCACCGGTGTGTCGGGGACCCGCTGGGTGGACGCCTCCCGTGACGAGGACTTCGGCCTCGACCCGGCCCGCGCGGTCGCCGCCGTGCGCGAGCACCGGCCCGACGTCGTGTTCCTCACCTCGCCGAACAACCCGACCGGAACCGCGCTGCCGCTGGAGGCTATCGAGGCCGTCCTGAGGGCCGCGCCCGGCATGGTCGTCGTGGACGAGGCGTACGCGGAGTTCCGCCGCGCCGGCACCCCGTCCGCGCTGACGCTGCTGGAGGAGCACCCGCGGCTGATCGTCACGCGGACGATGTCGAAGGCGTTCGCGATGGCCGGGACCCGCCTCGGCTACCTCGCCGCCCACCCGGCCGTGATCGACGCGCTGCTGCTCGTCCGGCTGCCCTACCACCTGTCGGCGGTGACCCAGGCGGTCGCCCGCACGGCCCTCGCGCACGGCGAGGAACTGCTCGGCGGCGTCGAGGCGCTGCGCGGCGAGCGCGACGCGACCGTCGCGTGGCTGCGCGGGCAGGGGCTGCGGGTCGCCGACTCCGACGCCAACTTCGTCCTGTTCGGGACGTTCCCCGACCGTCGCGCGGTCTGGGAGGGCATGCTGGCACGCGGCGTCCTGATCCGCGAGGTGGGCCCCCCGGAATGGCTGCGGGTCAGCGTCGGGACCCCGGCGGAGATGGCCGCGTTCCGCGGCGCGCTGAGCGCCGCCATGAGTGATTCGCAAGCACTGGAGGAGAGTTCGTGACGCGCAAGGGACGGGTCGAACGCGGCACCAGCGAGACCCGCGTCCTCGTCGAGATCGACCTGGACGGCACCGGACGGGTCGACGTGGCGACCGGCGTGGGGTTCTTCGACCACATGCTGGCCCAGCTCGGCAAGCACGGATCGTTCGACCTGACCGTCAAGACCACCGGCGACCTGCACATCGACAGCCACCACACGATCGAGGACACCGCGATCGCGCTCGGCCAGGCCTTCGCCGAGGCGCTCGGCGACAAGGCCGGGATCCACCGCTTCGCCGACGCGTCGATCCCGCTGGACGAGGCGCTCGCCCAGGTCACCGTCGACGTGTCGGGCCGCCCCTACCTCGTGCACTCCGAGCCCGCGGGCATGGCCCCGATGATCGGCCCCGAGTACGACACGACGATGACCCGGCACGTGCTCGAGTCGTTCGTCTCGCACGCCCGGGTCGCGCTGCACGTCCACGTCCCCTACGG
The DNA here is from genome assembly GCF_022751215.1 of Actinomadura terrae. Taxonomy (GTDB): domain Bacteria; phylum Actinomycetota; class Actinomycetes; order Streptosporangiales; family Streptosporangiaceae; genus Spirillospora; species Spirillospora terrae. The sequence goes on from NZ_JAICDG010000001.1 coordinate 1,721,776, forward strand.
GCGCAACGCCCACCACATCGTCGAGGCGCAGTTCAAGGCCCTCGCCCGCGCGCTGCGCGACGCGGTCGCGCTCGACCCGAAGGTGCACGGCGTGCCGTCCACCAAGGGGGCGCTGTAGCCGTGGAGATCGGCGGGGTGGAGTTCACCTACGGCAACGTCGTGGTGTTCGCGGTCGCGGCTTTCCTGCTCGCGGGCGTCTACAGCTTCGTCAAGCAGGGGCTGAAGATCGCGGCGCTGGTCGTGCTGGTACTGGCCGGGCTCGCGGTCGCCGGGGGAGTGCTGTGGCTGTGAAGAAGGTCGCGGTCCTGGACTACGGCTCGGGGAACCTGCGCTCGGCCGAGCGCGCCGTCGCCCGCGCCGCCGGGGCCGGGACGGAGGTGACGGTCACCGCCGACTGGGACACCGCGCTCGCCGCCGACGGGCTCGTCGTCCCCGGCGTCGGCGCGTTCGCCGCGTGCATGGCGGGCCTGCGCTCGGTGCGCGGGGAGCAGATCATCGGCCGGCGCCTCGCGGGCGGGCGGCCCGTCCTCGGCATCTGCGTCGGCATGCAGATCCTGTTCACCAAGGGCATCGAGCACGGCGTCACCACCGAGGGCTGCGACGAGTGGCCCGGCACGGTGGACCGGCTGGAGGCCCCGGTGGTCCCGCACATGGGCTGGAGCACGGTGGACGCGCCGTCCGGCTCGACCCTGTTCGCGGGGATCGACCCGGGCACGCGGTTCTACTTCGTGCACTCCTACGCCGCGCGCCGCTGGGAGCTGGAGCCCGACCCGACCGGGCATCTGGAGCCGCCGCTGGTCACCTGGGCCGAGCACGGCGACCGGTTCGTCGCCGCCGTCGAGAACGGCCCGCTGTGCGCCACCCAGTTCCATCCCGAGAAGTCGGGCGACGCGGGCGCCGCGCTCCTGCGCAACTGGCTGTCCACGCTCGCCTGAGCACCTCCCGGATACAGATCATCGATCCACTCCGCCTCGATAGGGTTTCCGCATGACTTTGACGCTTCTTCCCGCGGTCGACGTCGCCGACGGCCAGGCGGTCCGCCTGGTGCAGGGCGAGGCCGGCTCCGAGACGTCCTACGGCGCGCCGCTCGACGCCGCGCTGGCGTGGCAGCGGGCGGGGGCGGAGTGGATCCATCTCGTCGACCTGGACGCCGCGTTCGGCCGCGGCTCCAACCGCGACCTGCTCGCCGAGGTCACCGGCCGGCTGGACGTGAAGGTCGAGCTGTCGGGCGGCATCCGCGACGACGCCTCGCTGGAGGCGGCGCTCGCGACCGGCTGCGCCCGCGTCAACATCGGCACCGCCGCGCTGGAGGACCCCGCCTGGTGCCGGAAGATCATCGCCTCGCACGGCGACCGGATCGCGGTGGGCCTGGACGTGCGCGGCACGACGCTCGCCGCGCGCGGCTGGACCCGCGAGGGCGGCGACCTGTGGGAGGTCCTCGCCCGCCTGGAGGAGGACGGCTGCCCCCGCTACGTCGTCACCGACGTCACCAAGGACGGCACCCTGCGCGGCCCCAACACCGACCTGCTGCGCGAGGTGTGCGCGCGCACCGACAAGCCGGTCGTCGCGTCCGGGGGCGTCTCGTCGCTGGACGACCTGCGGGCGATCGCCGGACTCGTCCCGGACGGCGTGGAGGGCGCGATCGTCGGCAAGGCCCTGTACGCGGGCGCGTTCACGCTGGAAGAGGCCCTGGAGGCCGTCAGGTGAGCGTGGCCGTACGGGTGATCCCGTGCCTGGACGTCGACGCGGGGCGCGTGGTCAAGGGCGTCAACTTCCAGAACCTGCGGGACGCGGGCGACCCGGTCGAGCTGGCCCGCCGCTACGACGCCGAGGGCGCCGACGAGCTGACGTTCCTCGACATCACGGCCTCCAGCGGCGACCGGTCCACCACCTACGAGGTCGTGCGGCGCACGGCCGAGCAGGTGTTCATTCCGCTGACGGTCGGCGGCGGCGTCCGCACCGTCGAGGACGTCGACCGGCTGCTGCGCGCGGGCGCCGACAAGGTGTCGGTGAACACCGCCGCGATCGCGCGGCCGGAGTTCCTGCGCGAGGCCGCGCTCCGGTTCGGGTCGCAGTGCGTGGTGCTGTCGGTGGACGCGCGGCGCGCGGCGGGCACCGCGTCCGGGTTCGAGGTCACCACCCACGGCGGGCGCGAGGGCACCGGCATCGACGCGGTCGGCTGGGCCCGGCGCGGCCAGGACCTCGGCGTCGGGGAGATCCTGCTGAACTCGATGGACGCCGACGGCACCAAGGAGGGCTTCGACCTGGAGATGCTGGCGCTGGTCCGCGCGGCGGTCTCGGTGCCGGTCATCGCCAGCGGCGGCGCGGGCGCGCTCGCGGACTTCGCGCCCGCCGTCGACGCGGGCGCCGACGCGGTCCTCGCCGCGAGCGTCTTCCACTTCGGCGAGCTGACGATCCCCGAGGTCAAGGGGGCGCTCGGCGCCGCGGGGCACCCCGTCCGCTGAACGGCTCCGGGGGAGTCGCTGGCGGGCCGCCGGTTTGTCTGGGATCGTGGCGATCAGAACACGGCTAGAGGGAGTGCGACGATGTGGCCCGGGGCGAATCCACCGATGGGACCGCCGCCCGGGGGGCCGCTCCCCCTGGGCCCCGCGTGGGCGCCGCCGCCGATCAAGCCGAGCGCGGGCTGGTACGCGCTGCCGGTCGCATTCCTCGTCGCCGCCGTGCTCTCGATCGGCCTCATGGCGGGCCTCGCGGTGAACGATCCCGGCGTCGCCTCCATGTCGCCGGTGTCGGGCGACCCGAGGCAGGGCGTGGCCGTGGACCTGACGGAGGGCCACAACTACTTCCTGTATGTCCGCGGCGGCCAGTCCGCGCCCTACGCCTGCGCCGTCCAGCAGGGCAGCGCGTCCAGTGACCTGAGGCTGACGCGCAAGAACTCCTGGAGCGCCAACGACAACGCCGGGTACTCCTACGCCGCCACGTTCGAGGCGCCGGTGAGCGGGCAGGGGCTGCTGATCTGCCACGGCCCCGGCGGCCGGGTGCTGGTCACGCCGGACGACACCCAGGACTTCTACCTCGGGATGGCCCTGATCGTCGGCCTGCCGCTGATGGTGTTCGCGGTCGTCGGGTTCGTGTTCGTGGCGATCCGCCGCAACAACGCCAGGCGCCGCCGCGACCAGGCCCTCGACTACCCGTACTGATCGGGTCGGGCCGCCGGTTCAGGCGGTGAGCTCGCGTTCCAGCGGTGTGCGGAAGCGCGGGATCGCGCGGACGTCGCCGTACCAGGCGGCCATGCGCCCGGCCTCCCGCTCGGCGGCGGTCCGCGCGTCGGCGCCGGCGTCCTCCAGGAACCGCAGGACGATCTCGCCGTCCGCGCGCTGCGCCCAGCCGCCGACGATCCGCCCGTCCCACCACAGCGACGGGCCGATGTTGCCGTTGCGGTCGAACAGGGCCGGGCCGTGCCCGCCGAGGAACCAGCCGCGCTCCTTCCAGCCCATCGGGGTCGGGTCGAGGGCGGGCAGCAGCGCCGCCCACGGCTCGGCCGGGGGGACCGGCTCCAGGTCGTCGGCGAGGACGAGGCCGCTCGTCCCGCCGAGGTCGACCTCGGCGACGTCGAGGGGGGCGAGGGCCTTGCGGACGGCGGTGGCGCTCCAGCCCGTCCACCAGCGCAGGTCGTCGAGCGGCGCGGGACCGAAGGCGCGCAGCCAGCGCTCGGCGAGCGCGGTGGCGGCCTCGTCGGCCGGGACGGCGGGGACGCCGCCGGGCAGCCATGCCTCGACCGGCGACCAGCGGTACTGGCTGCTGATCCAGCTGCCGTTCGGGCGGCCGCGGACGATCCGCCCCTCGCAGCCGAGCGTGACCAGCACCCACGTCGTGATGCTCGTGGGCTTGGAGTAGGACTTGCCCGGCGCCGGGTCGACCTGCGTGCGCAGCCGCGGTTCGTCGACGCCGAGCTGCGCGCCGGTCGCCTCGCCGCGGGCCAGCAGCGCGCGGTGGGCGCTCTCGGCCACGTCCCGGAAGAACGCGTCGGCGTCCTCGACGACGCCGGCCTTCTCGAGGAACCGCGTGTAGGTCCGGCGCTGCTTGTCGGCAAGCGCGTCGGCCGTGGACGCCTGGAGGACCGGGACCAGCTCGACCGGCGCCACGAACATCGTGCGGCGCATCGCGAGCATGCGCAGCAGGGAGCGGTCGTCGTAGAGGGCCCGCTCGACGTCGGCCGGGACCGCCCGCGCGCTGCGGGCCGCCACCGACAGGAACACCGTCGCGGGGTCGGTGGCGTGCAGCACCACCAGGGACCGCACGATCGCGGCGACGTCGTCGGTGCGGTCGGCTGCCGCCAGCCGGTGCCGCCGGGCCAGCCGGGCACGCCGCTCCGCTTCCGTAATCGAACGCATGAACGAATACTACGCGTGCGGCGCGCCCGTTCGAGCCGTCAGCCGTTGTGGGAGATCTTCACGACGACGTGGTCGTCGGTGACGGACTGGACCGAGACGTCGAATCCGTCGGACTGCTGCCCGTCGCCCACCGGGACCGTCACCCGCTGTCCGGCGATCTTGAGGGTGACGTTCTCGCCCTTGACGTCCACCAGCTCGGCCTTCACGCCGAGGATCGAGGCGCTCGCGTCCACGCCCCGGTCGAAGGTGACCGTGCAGGAGTTCGTGTTGCAGTCGGTCTTGGTGTTCTCGCCGTCGCACGCCGCGAGGGCGCCGAGCGGGAGCAGGATCAGGGGCAGGACGGCCAGCTTCCGGCGTACGGAGGAGGTCATGCCGGCGAGTCTAGGACGCGCCCACCCGCCCGCCCGTCCTCCCGGAGACGGGACTTGCGGGGTCCGTTCGTAGTACTTGGTGGTGAGGGCGTCTCGTCGGCGCGCGAGCTGGAACTTCGTCCGGCGGCGTGTTTCGCTGGGGCGGTGACCAGTACAGGCGTCTACCCGCCGGCCCTCGTCGGCCCGGTGGTGTGCGCGGGGCTGCGGATGGAGGCCCGCGCGGTGCGGCGCGGCCTCGCCGCGACCCCGGTCGTGGTGGTCGGCTACCGCGCCCGGCGCGCCGACCGGCTCCCGGCGGCGTGGGCGGCGCTGGTGACGATGGGGTTCGGCGGCGCGCTCGACGAGCGGCTGCGCCCCGGCGACGTCCTGGTGGCCGACGAGATCCGGGGCGGCGGCGACCCGGTGCGCTGCCACGCGGTGTCCCTGCTGGCCGGGGAGCTGATCAAGGACGGCCTGAGCGTGCAGGTCGGGCCGCTGGTGACCACCGACCACGTCGTGGGCGGCGCGGAGCGGGCCGTCTGGGCCGCGCAGGGCGCGCGGGTGGCCGACATGGAGTCGGGCGTGGTCGCCGAGTGCGCGGGCGGGCGTCCGGTGGCGGCCGTCCGGGTCGTCGTGGACGGTCCGGGCCGTCCCCTCCTGCATCCGGGGACCTTCGCGCGGGGGCTCGCGGCGCGCCGCGTCCTCGCGCGCACCGGGCCCGCGCTGGAGCGCTGGGGCGCCTTCCTGATCAGCGGAGCCGGGACGCCTTGACCGCGGCATCCGGTCAGCCGTGGTTCATGCCGGGCATGTCCGGCATGCCGCCGTGCGTGTCGCCGGACGTGATGCGGCCCCCGAGGTCCTTCTGGAGCGCCTGGAGCGTCGCGGGCGTGCCCACCGCCACCCAGCGCGTCCCGACCAGGTAGGAGCCGCCCCAGGGCTTGGCCTCCGCCATCCAGGCGGCCATCCCCTTGTCGGTGGTGAAGCTCACCAGGACGTACCGTCCGCGCGAGTTCGCGCAGTTGCCCTGCTGGAGGTCCTCGGCTCTGCGGTGGCCGGTCAGCGTGCAGCCGGTGCGGTCGGCGAGCTGGTCGAGGCTCGCCGGGGTGCCCGCCCTGTCCGCGGCGGCGTGCCCGCCGTGCCCGCCGTTCTGCCCCGCGCATCCCGCTGCCAATGGCAGCGCCAGGACGGCGGCGCCGTACAGCAGCCTGGTCGCGCCGAGGTGGTGCGTGAAGGCCATGGCCGTTCCTCCCGGGGTGAGACGCGCTTCGACGGTGAAGTACGCGTCCCGGGCCGGGCGGGTTCAGCCGGTGGTCGGGAAGCCTGTGGTTCGGAGGAGGGTCAGAGGGCGCGGGCGGCAGCGGCGGCGCGGATGTCGTGGTCCTCGGCGGTGTCCAGATGCAGGCGTTGCAGGCGGACGCGTGTCTCGTCGGTCAGCGGCGCGAGCCGGACGGCCTCGCGCCGGACGCCCTCCTCGCAGTCCCACAGGCCCTCGACCGTGTAGGCCTCGGCGGTGTGCGGGGCGGTGCGCGTCAGCGCGGTCAGTATCCGCGGGCGCAGATAGGCGTAGGTCGACTCGGTCCAGGCGGTCTTCAGCAGCGGGACGGCCTCGCCCGCGCGCAGCCGGCCGAGCCCCTCGATCGGGTTGGCGGCGTCCCACCACTCGCGGCGGCCGACGGCGCCGCGCAGCTCGTCCATCAGGAAGGGGATGTCCTGCCGGGTGCCGTAGCGGGCGAGGATGCGCAGCCCCATGTCCTCGCAGCCGGTCCGCTGCGCCGCCCACGCGCGCGCCCGGGGGAGCGTCTCGGGCCCGTACTCGCGCAGCGCCCGGCAGACGGCGCCGCCGAACCTGCTGGGTCTCGCGGGCAGCAGCTCCTCGGCGAGGTCGAGCAGCGCGAGCGTCCGCCTGCGGCCCAGCTCGAAGATCGCCCCGATCGAGCCCTCGCCCTGCCGCCGCGCCAGCTCCAGCAGCTCGGCCTCGGTGCGCTCGCCGCCCCGCGCGCCCGAGCCCGCGGGCCGTCGCGCCCGGCCCGCCTCACGCCGCCGGGTCAGCGCCTCCGCGATCCGCGGCTGCCGCGCCGCCCACGTCTCGATCACCGGGTTGTAGCCGCCCGGGACCAGCATGTCGAGGGCCCGGTCGTCGCAGCGCGCGGCGGCCAGCTCGTCCAGCCCGATCGTCAGCGCCGGGTCGCCGAGCTCGACCAGCACGTCCAGCGCGTCGAACCAGTGCGCGCCCTCCTCGGCGTAGCGGCGCAGCAGCAGCCCCGCCTCCCGCCTGCTCAACCGCACGAGGTGGGACAGCACGTCCAGCGCCAGCTCGACCCGCCAGTCGTCCGGATCGGTCTGGTCGGACGGATCGAACAGGTGCTCGGCCACCGGCCCGGACGGCAGTTCGAGATCGACCATCAGCCGCGCGTAGTACAGCCCCCGCGACTCGCACTGCGGATCCCAGCGCGGATCGCGGCGTATGCAGTCGTAGACGAACTCGCCCGCCCCCGCGCTGTCCGCCGCGCGCCGCGCGGCCCTGCCCAACCCCCGCTGCAACTGTCCGTGCAGCGTGCCCGCCGATTCCAACACCTCGTTGCTCACCCCTGAAGAATGCGCACTCAAGCAGATAACGGGCAAGTGCTTTACCCCGGGCCGTGCCGTCCTCACCGTCCGAGACGGTGCCGGTACGGTGCCGGCACCGTCCCTGCACCGTCTCAGATGCCGCGCTGCGCCGTCCAGGACGCGTGCAGGTCGGCGTAGACCCCCGGCTCGGCCACCAGCTCGGCGTGCGGCCCGCGCTGGACGATCCGGCCCGCGTCGAACACGATCACCTCGTCGGCCGCCTCGGCGGTCGACATCCGGTGCGCGATCGAGATCGCGGTGCGGCCGCGGGTGACGCCGTCCAGCGCGCGCTGGATGCGGACCTCGGTCGCCGGGTCGACGGCCGAGGTCGCCTCGTCCAGCACGAGCAGGTCGGGGCCCGCGATGTAGGCGCGGGCCAGCGCCACGAGCTGGCGCTCGCCCGCCGACAGCGACTCGCCGCGCTGCCCGACCGGGGTCGCGAGGCCGTCCGGGAGGCCCTCCAGCCAGTCGGCGAGGCCCAGTTCCGCCAGCGCGGCGGCGAGGTCGGCGTCGGACGCGTCCGGCCTGCCGTAGCGGATGTTGTCGGCGAGGGACGCGTCGAACAGGAAGCCGTCCTGCGGCACCATCACGACGCGCTCCCGCAGGGAGGAGAACCGGACCCGGTCCAGGGGGACGCCGTCCACCAGCACCCGCCCGGACGTCGGGTCCATGAGCCGGGTGAGGAGCTTGGCGAACGTGGTCTTGCCCGACCCGGTCTGCCCGACGATCGCGACGCGGGTGCGCGGCGCGATCGTCGCGTCCACCTCGTGCAGGACGGGCGGCCCGCCCGGGTAGGCGAACCCGACGGACTCGAACCGCACCTCGATCGGCCCGCGCGGCAGGGCCTCGCCGTCCTCGCCGGGGTCGGCGACGTCGGGCACGGTGTCCAGCACGCCGAGCACCCGCCGCCACCCGGCGATGGCGTTCTGCGCCTCGTTGAGCACTTCGGTGGCGGTCTGCATCGGACTGACGAACAGCGTCACCAGGAACAGGAACGCGACCAGCTCGCCGGCCGTCAGGTGCCCGTCCACGCCCAGCAGCACGCCCGCCACGACGACCGCGGCGGTCGCCGTGGCCGCGACCAGTTCGCTGACCGGGAACGTGAGCGCGACCATGGCCTGGGCGCGGGTCTGCATGCGGCGGTGGGCGTTCACGGTCTCGTCCACGCGCTGCCCGGTGCGCTCCTCCGCCGCGTAGGCGCGGATGACCGGCGCGCCCACGACCGACTCGCTGACGGCCGCGAGCAGGTCGCCCATGCGCTCGCGGACCCGCGTGTAGGCCGCCGACACGATCCGCTGGAACCGGCGCAGCACGAACGCCAGCGGCACGAACGCCGCCCACACCAGCAGCGCGAGCTGCCAGGAGTAGACGAGCATGAGCACGCTCGCGACGACCAGCTGGCCGATCGACACGATGAACATGAGCCCGCCGGACTGCATGAAGTTGCTGATCTGGTCGACGTCGCCCGTCACCCGCGACACCAGCGCGCCGCGCCGCTCCCCGCTCTGGGTGAGCATCGACAGGTCGTGGACGTGCCGGAACGCCTTCACCCGCAGCGAGGCCAGCCCGCCCTCGGACGACTTGTACAGCCGCACGTTCATCGCGTACGCGCACAGCGCCGTCATCAGCACCGCGACCGCGCACAGCAGCACCGCCGCGCGGATGAACCCGAGGTCGGGCCCGCCCGCGTGGTTCAGGCCCTTGTCGATCGTCTGCTGGACGGCGATCGGCACCACCACCCGCCCGGCCGTCGAGGCCAGCGCGAGCGCCAGCGTCACCGGCAGCCCGGCCCGGAACTCCGGGCTCAGCGCCAGCCCGCGCCGCAGCGTGCTCAGCGCGCCCTCCGTCGTGGACGTCCCGCTCAGCGTCGTCATGCCACGGCCTCCTCGCCGCCCTCGGCGGCCTCCCGCTCGATCTCCCGCTCCGCCTTCTCCGCCGCCTGCTCGGCCTCGGCGCGCTCGTAGGCGTTGACCAGCTCGCGGTAGCCCTCCGACGTCTCCAGGAGTTCGGCGTGGCAGCCGCGCGCGGTGACCCGCCCGCGCTCCAGGTAGACCACCTCGTCGGCCAGCGCGATCGTCGCCTTGCGGTAGGCGACGACCACGACGGTCGCGCCCGAGCCGTCCCCGCCCGACTGCGCCTCCCGCAGGCCTTGCAGGATGCGCGCCTCGACCCGCGGGTCCACGCTGGAGGTCGCGTCGTCCAGGACGAGCAGCCGGGGCCGCCGCACCAGCGCGCGCGCCAGCGCGAGCCGCTGGCGCTGGCCGCCCGAGAGCGTCGCGCCCCGCTCGCCGACCTGCGTGTCGAGCCCGTCCGCCAGGCCCGCGACGAACCCGTCGGCCTGGGCGAGGCGCAGCGCCTCCCAGACCCGCTCGTCGGGGACGTCCAGCCCGAGTGTCACGTTCCCCCGCACGCTGTCGTCGAAAAGGAACGTCTGCTGCGGGACGAGCGCGGCCGACGCGGCGACGCCGCCCCGCCGCACGTCGCGCAGGTCCACGCCGTCCAGCAGCACCGAGCCGTCCGCCGGGTCGACGAGCCGGACCAGCAGCGACGTCAGCGTGGACTTGCCCGACCCCGTCGGGCCCACCACCGCGACCGTCCGGCCGGGGGCGGCGGCGAACGACACGTCGTGCAGGACCTCGCGCCCGCCCTCCCCGCTCTCGGCCGCGCCCTCGAAGGCGAAGCGGACGTCGCGGACCTCCAGCGCCGCCGCCTTGTCCTCGCCGAGCGCCGCGTCCCCGAACGGGAGGGAGCCCTCCGCGTCCAGGACGCCGCGCACCCGCTCCCAGCCGACGACGCTGCGCGGCACCTCCGCCAGCACCCAGCCGAGCGCCCGGATCGGCCACGCCAGCAGCGTGAACAGGTAGGAGACGTGCACCAGGTCGCCCGCCGTCATCGCGCCCGAGTCCAGCCGCACCGACCCGATCAGCAGGACGGCGAGCACCCCGAGGTTCGGCAGCGCCTCCAGCACAGGGTCGAACAGGCCCCGGATCCGGCCGACGGCGACGTTCGCGTCCCGCAGCTCCTCCGCGGCGGCCCGGAACCGCTCCGTCTCGTCCTGCTCGCGGCCGAGCGTCTTGACGACCAGGCCGCCCTCGAAGCTCTCGTGCGCCACCTCGCTCACCTCGGCGCGCAGCCGCTGCGCCCGGGTCGCCACCGGCGACAGCCGGCGCTGGTAGGCGACGTTGATCAGCGCGATCGCCGGGAAGATCAGGAACGCGACCGCCGCGACCGCGAGGTCGGTCGTGACGATCGACACCGCCGCGATCAGCAGCATGAACACGACGCCGACCGCCATCGGCAGCGGCGCGAGCGGCGCCCACGTCGCCTCCACGTCGGCGTTGGCGTTCGACAGCAGCTGCCCGGTCGGGTGCCGGTGGTGCCACGCCAGCGGCAGCCGCAGGTACTGCCGCGTTACCGCCTGCCGGTAGGACGCCTGCATGCGGTACTGCACGAGCCCCGCGTAGAACCGGCGGCCCGCCACGCCCAGCGCCTTCAGCGCCGCGACGCCGACGATGGCCACCGCCGCGCCCGACAGCGCCCCCGCCGTCGTGTGCCCCGACCGGAACGCCGGGAGCACGACGTCCTCGGTCGCCCAGCCCAGCACCTGCGCGGTCGTCACCGTCATCGCGGCGTAGAGCGCGCTGGCGAGCACGGAGATCGTGAAGGCCCGGGGTTCGGCCCGCACGGCCACCCACAGCACGCGCATTCCCTCGCGCAGGACGGGTGGACGGGCGCGGCTGGACGCTGGCGGCACGGCGTACTCCTCGATCGGCGGCGCCCGGGCGAAATGCCCCCAGAGTTCCGCGCTCGGGGGGTATGCGGGCCTGGATATGCCTACCATCCGCCGCGGACGCTTATTCCCGGCGCGGCCGCCCCGGCTTACGATCATGCAATGAGCACGCCCGACGACGACGCCGCGCGGGACCCCCGAGGGCCCCGGGCGGACGGCCCCGCGCGGACCGATCCGGTGCGCGAGGAGCGGCGCGGGCTCGCCGCCGCGCTCGCCGCCGCGGGCCCGGACGCGCCCACCCGGTGCGCCGGCTGGGACGCCCGTGACCTCGCCGCCCACCTCGTCGTCCGCGAGGGGCGGGTGGACGCCGGCCCGGGAATACTCCTCCAGCCGCTCGCCTTCTACACCGAGCGCGTCAGGCGGCGCGCGGCGCGTACCGTCCCGTTCGATGTGCTGGTGGAACGGTTTCGTCAGGGTCCGCCGAAGTTCTCCCCGGCCGCCCTTCCCGGTATGGACAAAATCGCCAACGCCGTGGAGTTCTTTGTCCACCATGAGGACGTCCTGCGTGCGGGCCCGGACTGGGAGCCCAGGGAGCTGTCGGGCGAACTGGAGGAACTCCTCTGGCGCAGGATTAAAATTGCCCGCTTTGTCCTAAGAAAAGTTCACGTTGAGGTAACACTGGTGCAGCCGGACGGGCGCAGCCTGCGGGTATCCGGCGGCGACCGGCGCGGACGCGGCGGCCCGCGGGGCGCGGCGGGGCGGGGCGTGCCGGGCCCCGTGCGCGTCCATGGTCCCGTAGGGGAACTCGTCCTGTGGGCCGTCGGCCGCCGGGACGCGGCGCGCGTCCGCCTCACCGGGCCCACGGACTCTGTCAAGACCCTGACCGAGACCGGTTGGAGTCTTTAACGGGCAGGTAACGGCAGGGTTCGCCGAGAGAAGAAACGCAAGCCTTGTAGCTCCTCCGCTTTACGTGGAAGCGGTGATACGGTGGGGCCCGTCGGTTGCAGTCGTGGTTCTCGATCGTTTGTCCAGACGCCCGCGGACTGATGGCAGCGGGCGTTTTGGCTTTTCCGGGACCGTACCGGGGGCGAGGGCGTTCCGCAGCGACCGCGCCGGGCCCGCGAGGTGTGGGCCCGTGTTTTGCCGCAAGGAGAAAGACATGCCCCAGCAGGGCACCGTGAAGTGGTTCAACGCCGAGAAGGGCTTCGGTTTCATCGCCGTGGACGGCGGCGGTCCCGACGTCTTCGTGCACTACTCGGCCATCCAGTCCTCCGGCTACCGCACGCTGGACGAGAACCAGCGCGTCCAGTTCGAGGTGACGCAGGGTAACCGGGGGCCGCAGGCAGACCAGGTCGTCCCCCTGTAAGGCCCGTAGTCGTACGTCAGGGCTCGTCCCCTCTCCGGGGGACGGGCCCTTTCGTGTCCCGGGGCTCCGCTTCCTGTCCCGGGCTCCGGCGGGGGCGGTCCCGGCCGCGCCACCGCAGCGGGCACAATGGAGCCCATGTCCGTTCGACCGTCCAACCTGGACCAGAAGATCGCAGACCGGCTGAAGCGCGACCCCGCCGGGCTGCTGCCCGCCATCGCCCAGCAGTACGACACCGGTGAGGTGCTCATGCTCGGCTGGATGGACGACGAGGCCCTGCACCGCACGCTGACCACCGGCCGCTGCACCTACTGGTCGCGCAGCCGCCAGGAGTACTGGGTGAAGGGCGAGAGCTCCGGGCACCAGCAGTGGGTCAAGTCGGTCGCGCTGGACTGCGACGCCGACGCGATCCTCGTCAAGGTCGACCAGGTCGGCGCCGCCTGCCACACCGGCGACCGCACCTGCTGGGACGCCGACCCCCTCCCCGCCGTGGTCGGGGAGCGCCCTGACTCCGGCTCATGACCCCCGGGCGTGAACGCGGCCTGACGGCGCTGCTGTGCGCCGCCGGGGCCGGGCTCGCCCTGCTCGCCGCCGGGCGGCCCTGGGCCACCGTGCACGCCGGAGACTCGATCACCCCCGTCGCGCACCAGCTCAGCGGCCGCGACCTCGGCGGCACGCCGGGCGCCCTCGCGCTCGCGGGGCTGGCCGCCCTCGCCGCGCTGTTCGCCACCTCCGGTCGCGTCCGCGCCGCCATCGGCGCCCTGACCGCGGTGTTCGGCGCCGGTGTCGTGTGGGCCTCGACCGCCGCCGTGCGCGACTCGCGCGTGCTGGACGCGGCGGGCGAGCGCAGCACGCTCGTGAGCCTCGACGCGCATCCGGCGATCGACGTGAACCTGTGGTGGATGGTGTCGGTGACCGGCGGCGTCGTCCTCGCGGTGGGCGGCCTGCTCACGCTCGTCCGGGGCACTCGCTGGCCCGGGATGTCGGCCCGCTACGACCGCGCCTCCGGCCGCCGCGCCCCCGCACGCGCGACCGCCCAGACCGCCCCGCCCGCCGGAGACGGCGAGCCGAGCGGGGAGGCCGGGGCCGACGCGTCCGCACTCTGGAAGTCCCTCGACCGCGGCGAGGACCCCACCGCCCGCCGGAACGGCCGTCCGTGACCGCCGACCCGGGCGGGCCCGGGGCCGGGGTCGTCCTCGTCGCCGAGCACGACCCCGCCGTCGCCGAGCTCCAGCGCCGCTACCTCGCCCGCGAGGGCTACGACGTCGAGATCGAGCCCGACCCCGCCGAGGCGCCCGCCACCGCCGGACGCGCCGCCCCCGACCTGGTCGTCCTCGACCTGTCGGTGTCCGCCCTGCCCGCCGACCTGTACCGGCGCGTCGCCGACGCCGCCGCGCCCGCGCCCGTCATCGCGGTCACCGGGCCCGTGGACGCCGCGCTCGCCCGCGTCCTCGGCGACCGCCGCGTCGAGCGGCCGTTCGCGCCCCGCGTCCTGGTCGGCGCCGTCGCCGACGCGCTGCGCGGCACCGGCGTCCCCGAGCCGCCCGGCCTGCTGCACGCCGGTCCCGTCGCGCTCGACACCCGGGGCCGCTCGGCCAGCGTCGGCGACCGCCGCGTCGCGCTCACCGTCACCGAGTTCGACCTCCTGGAGTTCCTCATGGGCAACCCGGGGCGCGTCTTCACCCGGGAGCAGCTCCTCGACGCCGCCTGGGGGCCCGGCGCCGGCGCGGGCAGCCGCACGGTCGACGTCCACGTCGCGCAGCTGCGCGCCAAGCTCGGCGAGGACAACCCCATCCGCACCGTCCGCGGCGTCGGCTACGTCCTCGACCGATAGGTCCCGGCGGGCACTGGTGGGCAGGGCGGTCCGGTGGGCGGGGCGGTCTATCGTGGGGACGTGACCCGAGTGCCCGTCCAGCCGCCGCACCCGCCCGGACGGGTGTCGCTGGGGGCCCTGCGTCCCCAGCTGCTCGTGGCGGGCGCGGTCGCCGCCGGGGCGGTCGTCGTCGCGTTCCGCGACCCGAACCAGCCGGGGCACTACCCGGGCTGCCCGTTCCTGGCGATGACCGGCTACTACTGCCCGGGGTGCGGCGCGACCCGGCTCGTCCACGCGCTCACCCACGGGGACGTGGGCACGGCGTTCGGCTTCAACCCGCTGCTGTTCGTGCTGCTGCCGGTGTTCGCCTACATGTACGCCAGGTGGACGTACCTGGCGTCGCGGGGGCTGCCGATGCGGTCCGTCCTGTTCAAGCCGGTGATCGCGTACGGGTTCGTCGGCGTGCTCGCGGTGTACTGGATCGTCCGGAACCTCCCCTTCGGTCATGCCCTTGCCCCCTGAGGGCTCGGGCGGGGGCTCCCGGGTGCCGGGAGCGTCCGGAGGGGCGGCTACGATCGGTGCACGGAACGACCGGAAATAGGGGGCCTATCACCTTGAGCGTGCTGGACGAGATCATCGAGGGCGTCCGGGCCGATCTCGCTGACAGGCAGCGTGAGGTTCCGCTCGACGCACTCAAGGAGAAGGCCGCGCAGGCCCCGTCCCCGCGCGACGCGCTCGCCGCGCTGCGCGGGCAGGGCGTGTCCGTCATCGCCGAGGTCAAGCGCAGCAGCCCGTCCAAGGGCGCGCTCGCCGCGATCGCCGACCCGGCCGCGTTGGCCCGCGACTACGAGGCCGGCGGCGCCCGGGTGATCAGCGTGCTCACCGAGCGGCGCCGCTTCGGCGGCAGCCTCCAGGACCTCGCCGCGGTGCGCGCCAACGTCGACGTCGCCGTCCTGCGCAAGGACTTCATCGTCAGCTCCTACCAGCTCTGGGAGGCGCGGGCCCACGGCGCCGACATGGCGCTGCTGATCGTCGCCGCGCTCGACCAGGACGCGCTGGTATCGCTGGTGGAGCGGGCCGAGTCGATCGGGTTGCTGCCGCTCGTCGAGGCGCACACCGAGGAGGAGGCCGCCCGGGCGGTCGAGGCGGGCGCCAAGGTCATCGGCGTGAACGCCCGCGACCTGCGCACCCTCCAGGTCGACCGGGGCGTGTTCGCCCGCGTCGCGCCGCTGATCCCCAAGGACGTCGTCAAGGTCGCCGAGTCGGGCGTGCGGGGCCCGCACGACCTGCTCGCCTACGCCTCCAGCGGCGCCGACGCGGTGCTGGTGGGCGAGAGCCTGGTGATCGGCAAGGACCCGCGCGCCGCGGTCGCCGACCTGGTCGCCGCCGGCGCCCACCCAGCGCTCCGCCAGGGCTAGCAGCTGTGTTTATTGAAGTCCCAACCCACGGCCGCTCGCCTGGCGGCTGTGTTCATTGCAATCTCGGCCCACCGCCCTCGCCTGGCGGCTCGGGCAGTGACCGATCTTGTGCGGGCGCGGATCGCTTCGCGATTTTCGCGGTGGGGGCTTGCCTCCGGCGTCGCCCCCACCGCTCAGTCAACGCGCCCGCGTGACGGCTGGGGCCACTTGAACACGCATGCCCTGACCCGCTGCGCGGCGGTCTGGTGATCACGCGATGCCGTGTCGGGGCCTGCTGAGCACGGTCGTTGGGCGAGGGCCGTGGGTCGGCGCCTGCCAACACAACGGTAGGGTGACGGGCATGCTGGCAGAGCCGCTGCGGGAGCGATGGCGGGCCGTCCCGATCCACTGATCAGACGGCCCCGTATCTCGACTTCCCGACAGGACGCGTTTCCCTCATGACCATCGACACCGCCGTCCCCGACGCGAGCGGCCACTTCGGCCCCTTCGGCGGACGGTTCGCCCCCGAGGCGCTGATGGCGGCGCTGGACGAGCTCACCCGCGAGTTCGAGACCGCCAAGAACGACCCCGCGTTCACCGCCGAGCTGGACGACCTGCTCGCGAACTACGCGGGCCGCCCGAGCCTGCTGACCGAGGCCAAGCGCTTCTCCGAGCACGCGGGCGCCCGCGTGCTGCTCAAGCGCGAGGACCTCAACCACACCGGCTCGCACAAGATCAACAATGTGCTGGGCCAGGCGCTGCTCACCCGGCGGATGGGCAAGACCCGTGTGATCGCCGAGACGGGCGCGGGCCAGCACGGCGTCGCGACCGCCACGGCGGCGGCGCTGCTCGGCCTGGAGTGCACCGTCTACATGGGCGAGGTCGACACCGAGCGGCAGGCCCTCAACGTCGCCCGCATGCGGATGCTGGGCGCCGAGGTCGTCCCCGTCCGCACGGGCAGCAGGACGCTCAAGGACGCCTGCAACGAGGCGTTCCGCGACTGGGTCGCCAGCGTCGAGCACACCCACTACTGCATCGGCTCGGTGATGGGCCCGCACCCGTTCCCGATGATGGTCCGCGACTTCCAGCGGATCATCGGGGTCGAGGCGCGGCGGCAGTGCCTGGAGCTGACCGGCGCCCTGCCCGACGCGGTCGTCGCGTGCGTGGGCGGCGGGTCCAACGCGATCGGCACGTTCCACGCCTTCGTCCCGGACGCGTCCGTCCGGCTGTACGGGTTCGAGGCGGGCGGCGACGGCGTCGCCACCGGCAAGCACGCCGCGACGCTGGTCGGCGGCTCGCTCGGCGTCATCCACGGCATGCGCACCTACCTGCTCCAGGACGACGACGGCCAGACCATGGAGACCCACTCGATCTCCGCCGGCCTCGACTACCCCGGCGTCGGCCCCGAGCACTCGTGGCTGCACGACTCCGGCCGCGCCGAGTACCGGGAGATCACCGACGCCGAGGCGATGGAGGCGTTCGCGCTGCTGTGCCGGACGGAGGGGATCATCCCCGCCATCGAGTCCGCGCACGCGCTCGCCGGAGCGCTCAAGGTCGGCAAGGAGCTGGGCCCGGAGGCGACCGTCGTGGTGTGCCTGTCCGGACGCGGCGACAAGGACATGCACACGGCCGCCTCCTTCTTCGGCCTGATGCCGGAAGGGGACGTCGAATGAGCGTCCGGGACGCCTACGACAAGGCCCGCGAGGAGGGCCGCGCCGCGCTGGTCGGCTACCTGCCCGCCGGGTTCCCCTCGTTCGAGGGCGCGGTCGAGGCCGCCACGGCGATGGTGGACGCCGGCTGCGACGTCATCGAGATCGGCCTGCCCTACACCGACCCGATGATGGACGGCCCCACCATCCAGGACGCGGTGCACCAGGCCCTCGTCGGCGGCGTCCGCGTGGCCGACGTGTTCCGCACGGTCGAGGCCGTCGCCGCGACCGGCGTCCCGACCCTCGTCATGACGTACTGGAACCCCGTCGACCACTACGGCGTCGACGCGTTCGCCCGCGACCTGGCCTCGGCCGGCGGCAGCGGACTGATCACGCCCGACCTGACGCCCGAGGAGGGCGGCGCCTGGCTCGCGGCGTCCGACGAGCACGGCCTCGACCGGGTCTTCCTCGTCGCGCTCAGTTCCACCGACGAGCGGATCGAGACGGTCACCGCGGCGTCCCGGGGGTTCGTGTACGCGGCGTCGCTGATGGGCGTCACCGGTGCCCGCACCGCCGTCGACACCGGCGCGCCCCGGCTCGTCGAGCGCACCCGCGAGATCATCGAGCGGTCCGGTGCGCGGCTGCCGATCGGGCTCGGGCTCGGCGTCGGCAACGGCGCCCAGGCCGCCGAGGTCGCCGGGTTCGCCGACGGCGTGATCGTCGGCTCGGCGTTCATCCGGCGGCTGCTGGACGCCCCCGACCTCGCCTCCGGGATCGCCGGGGTCCGGGCGCTCACCACGGAACTGGCCGCGGGGGTCCGCAAGGGCCGCTGAGGCGCCCCGCGGAGCCCGGGCCCCCGCGACATTCGGGGACCGCCGTGCGGATGTGGCAAACGTCCACGGAAATACGGAGCCTTTTCGTTTCCGTGGACGTTTTCCTCCATTCTGGGAACTCGACGCCTCCGGCGCACGGTTCATGCTTGTGGCGGCCCCGCTCTCCCGTAGGGTGTGTGTTCGCCGGAGCAGCGAGGCGGTCCTGGAAGGATCACGATGACGCGAGAGATGACGGCCCGGGAACGGGCCGGTGCGGCGAGCGAGCCGCCCCGGCCGCTGTGGTTCCAGGGCACGGCCTGGGCGCTCACCCTGGCCGGGCTGGGGATCTCGGTGTACCTGACGATCTCGCACTACCACGAGGGCGCGCTGGCCTGCTCGGCCTCGGGCACCGTGGACTGCCACGCCGTCACCACCAGCAAGTACTCCAAGCTGATCGGCATCCCCATGCCGCTGCTCGGGCTGGCCTCCTTCGTCGGGTTCGCCGCGCTGATCACCCCCTGGGCGCTGCGCTCGACGTGGCCGCCGCTCCGCTGGGGACGGCTCCTGGCCGTCTGCACGGGCGTGCTGATGGTCGTCTACCTGGTCACAGTGGAACTGGCGGTCCTGCACAAGATCTGCCTGTGGTGCACCGGCGTGCACGCGATCACCGTCCTGCTGTTCCTGCTCGTCCTGTTCGACGAATTCCGGCGGATCGGTCAGGTCGACTAGTCTCGCCGGGACCCGCGCCGCGCGGCAGTCGCGGCCCCCATCCCTAGGAGAACTACCCATGAGCAAGGCCGCACGAGAGCGGTCCGCGCGCGAGAAGCTGGCCGCCGAGCGCAAGCGGCAGGCGGCGCGGCAGAAGCAGCGGCGGCTGCTCGCGATCGTCGTCGGGGCCGTGGTCGCGGTGGCCGTGGTCGTCGTGGCGGTGGTCGTCATCATGGACCAGCGCGACAAGAACGGCACCGCGAAGGTCCACGAGGGCGCGCTCGCCCCGCTCAGCCGCGACGCCGACGGCTCGATCGTGATGGCCAAGGCGGGCGTGACCAAGCCGGTCCTGGAGATCTTCGAGGACTTCCAGTGCCCGATCTGCAAGCAGTTCGAGGAGAAGAGCGGCGAGACCGTCCAGCAGCTCGCGGCCGAGGGCAAGGTCAAGGTCGTCTACCGGCCCTTCCACCTGTTCGGCCAGATGAAGGACCCGGTCAAGATCAACTCGCTGCGGTCGGCCGAGGCGGCGCTGTGCGTACCCGCCGACAAGTGGGTCTCCTACCACGACGCGCTGTTCAAGTTCCAGCCCAACGAGGGCTCCAAGGGCTTCGCGCCGGACGACCTCGTCAAGTGGGGCAAGGACGTCGGCGTCACCGACCCGAACTTCGAGAAGTGCGTCCGGGACGAGCAGAAGAAGGCGCAGGTCGACCAGATGACCAAGTACGCCCTGGAGACCCGCAAGGTCGAGGGCACCCCGACGGTCTTCCTGGACGGCAAGCAGCTCGACCTCCAGAGCCAGCTCATGAACACCGACGAGCTGAAGGCGGCCATCGCGCAGGCGGGCGGCGGCAAGTGACCGCCACCGGCTGACCCCGGCCCCGGCAGGCCCTCGCGTTCGGCGGCAGGCGCGCCGCGTCGTTCCATCGGGAACGGCGCGGCGCGCGCGTTCGTCCGGCCCCGCGCTCGTACGCTGCTCAGCAAGCATCTGACGGGCCGATCGGGGGATCGATGAGCATGGCCGAACAGGAGGAGTCCGCGCGCCACCGGCACGTGGACGAGCGGGCGAACGCCTATGCGGCGGGACGGCGGCGCCGGGCGCTGGTGGTCGTCCTCGGGGCGCTGGCCGTCACGGCGACGGCGGTGGCCCTCGTCGTGGTGGTGGTCGCGCGGGACGACGCCGGCGGGCGGGTCGGGGAGTACAACGGGGCGCTGGCGCCGGCCGTCCGGCAGCCGGACGGGTCGATCGCGATGGCGCGGCCCGGCGTGACCGGGCCCGTCCTGGAGCTGTACGAGGACTTCCAGTGCCCCGCGTGCCTGGCGCTGGAGGAGCGCCAGGGCGGGACGCTCAAGGAGCTCGCGGCGCAGGGCCGGGCCAAGGTCGTCTACCGGCCGTTCCAGCTCTTCCAGCAGGACCCGCTCATGTCCAACTCGCGGCGCGCCGCGAACGCCGCGCTGTGCGCGCCCGCCGACCGGTGGGTGAGGTTCCACGACGCGCTCTACGCGAACCAGCCCGCCGAGGGCGAGATCGGGTTCACCAACCCCGAGCTGATCAAGCTGGGGGCGCAGGTCGGCGTGACCGGGCCCGAGTTCGCCGACTGCGTGACCGGGCAGCGGATGATGGAGGCGGTCGACCGGTCCTCGGCCCAGGCGGGCAGGGCAGGCGTCAACTCCACCCCGTACCTCGCGCTGGACGGCAGGAAGGCCGGCGACGACCTGCTCGGGTCGCCGGACGCGCTGCGCGAGGCCGTCGCCGCGGCCCGCCCGGACGCCCCGGCCCCGCATGGCGGGAATGCCCCGGGAAACGCCGCGACGCGGTAACGTTCACGCCCATGCAGCCGCTCGCCTCCATCCCGAGCCCGTCCCAGGGTGTCTGGCACCTCGGGCCCGTCCCGATCCGCGCCTACGCGATCATGATCATCATCGGCATCATCGTGGCGGTCTGGCTCGGCGAGCGGCGCTGGGCCGCCAAGGGCGGCGCCCCCGGCGTGATCGTGGACGTGGCGGTGTGGGCCGTCCCGTTCGGCCTGGTCGGCGGGCGGCTCTACCACGTGATCACCGACTACCAGCGCTACTTCGGGGAGAACGGCGAGCCCGCCCACGCGCTGGAGATCTGGAAGGGCGGCCTCGGCATCTGGGGCGCCGTCGTCCTCGGCGCGCTCGGCGCGGTCATCGGCTGCCGCCGCCGGGGTATCTCGGTGCTGGCGCTCGGCGACGCGGTCGCCCCCGGGATCGCGCTCGGGCAGGCGATCGGACGCTGGGGCAACTACTGGAACCAGGAGCTGTACGGGCGGCCGCTCGACACCTTCTGGGCCCTCAAGATCGACCGGGAGCAGCGGCCCCGGCTGTCGGACGGCGGCCTCGCCCCGCTCGACCCGAAGTACGTCGACCAGGCGACCTACCACCCGACGTTCCTGTACGAGTTCCTGTGGTGCGTCGGCGTCGCGGTCCTCGTGATCTGGGCCGACCGGAAGTTCAAGCTCACGCACGGGCGCGCGTTCTTCCTCTATGTCGCGGCCTACACCGTCGGCCGGTTCTGGATCGAGGCACTGCGCATCGACGACGCGCACCACTTCCTCGGCATGCGGCTGAACGACTGGACCTCGATCGTCGTCTTCGCCGGCGCCGTCGCCTACCTCTACCTGGCGCGCGGCCGCACCGGCGCGGAGGCCGTCGGCCAGGAGCCCGCGGACGTCCCGTCCGGCACCGGTCCGGAGGCCGGGGGAGAGCCTGAGCCGGAACCCGAGGCGAAGGAGGAGCGGCCCGCCGAGGAACCGGAGGAGCCCGAGGCGGCGGAGCCGACGGAGGCGGCCGAGGCGGAGGGGCCGGAGGAGCCCGCGGACGAGCCGTCCAAGGAGGAGACCGAGGCGGAAGCCGAGGCCGAGGACGAGGGCCAGGACGAACCCGAGGCCGAGAAGGACGCCGCCGAGCAGGACCCCGCCGATGACGCGGACGGCAAAGCCGGGGACAATGGCGGCGACGGCGCCGCCGCGGCAGGGGACGACGCGGCGAAGGGAGAGCCCGTCAAAGACGGGAAGTAGACGCGAGGGGGGCCGCGGGCGAGGTGACCAGTGAGCGGACCGGCAGGCCCACCCCGGAGATCCACCACCAGCACCGCGACGTCAACGGCGGCTGGCTGCGCCCGGCGGTGTTCGGCGCGATGGACGGGCTGGTGTCGAACTTCGCGCTGATCGCGGGCATGGCGGGCGGGCAGGGCAGCCAGAAGGTCGTGCTGCTGGCGGGGCTGGCCGGGCTCGCGGCGGGCGCGTTCTCGATGGCGGCGGGGGAGTACATCTCCGTCGCGTCCCAGAGCGAGCTCGCGCAGGCCGAGATCGAGGTCGAGCGGCTGGAGCTGGCCCGGCACCCGGCGGCCGAGGAGCGCGAGCTGGCGGAGGTCTTCGAGGGGCGCGGCGTCGACCCCGCGACGGCCGCCGAGGTCGCGCGGCAGCTGATGCGCGACCCGGACGAGGCGCTGGAGGTCCACACGAGGGAGGAGCTCGGGGTGTCCCCGGGCGACCTGCCCTCGCCGGTGCTGGCGGCCGGTTCGTCGTTCCTGTCGTTCGCGGTGGGCGCGCTGCTGCCGGTGCTGCCCTACCTGCTGGGCGCCTCGTCGCTGTGGCCCGCCGCCGTGATCGCGGCGCTCGGGCTGTTCGGCGCGGGGGCGCTGGTGTCGCGGGTGACGTCCCGCGCCTGGTGGTACGGGGGGCTGCGGCAGCTCGCGTTCGGCGCCGCCGCGGCCGCGATCACCTACGGGGTCGGCGCGCTGATCGGCGCCAACGGCCTCTAGCCCGCGGGACCGCGCCAAGGAACCCGGAGGAAACGCCCTTTTGGCCACGCGGAGGCGGTCCGGACCGCTAAGCTCCGGGGCGTGATCGAGGCTCGTGACACAGGTTCCCCGCAGCAGGCCCCCGGCGAGGGCGGGCGGGACTTCTGGCCCGCAGACAAGCCCGGCCGCAAGCCGCCGAACCGGAAGCTCCTGTACGGCGGGGCCGCCGCGCTGGTCGCGGTGGTGGTCGCGATCGCCGCCGTGCTGCTGTTCGGCGGTGGCGGCGGGGACGGCGGCAAGGCGCCGCGCGACGTCCTGCCGACCGCCTACACGCCCGACTTCAGCGGCGAGGGCTTCACCGCGATCGCCAAGCGCCAGGCCGACAAGCGCCCGGTCGGCGAGGGCGAGGCGCTCGGCGGCGACGCCAAGAGCCTCACCTCGGGCAAGTACTCGTTCACGCTGGGCGCCTCCGACGTGACCTCCGACTGCAAGAGCGCCACCTGGGGCGCACGGCTCCAGGGCGACCTCGCCAAGCTCGGCTGCTCGCAGATCGTGCGCGGCGCCTACGTCAGCTCCGACAAGAAGTACGTGGGCCAGTTCATCGCGATCAACATGGCGGACGAGGAGGGCGTGAAGCAGATCCAGCGCGACCTCGACCGGGCCACCGGCGCGGGCTGGGTGCGGCCGCTGAACCCGCCCGGCGTCCCCGCGTTCGGCGCCGGGTTCAGCGCCGCCTACGCCAAGACCTACGGCCACTACGCCGTGATCACGTGGGTGGAGCGGGCCGGCGGCGTCCAGCCCGCCTCGCTCAACGAGATGATCGACGTGAGCCTGGTGATCGAGAAGCCCGCCGACTTCGTGTGGGGACGCCTCGACCTGGCCGGAGGCGGGACCGGCGGCGGGAAGCGGCCGTGACCCGGCGGCGCCCGCCGGCGCGGCCTCGCCCGGCACGTCCCCGCGGGTTGTAGTCTGCGCCGTCGTGGATGCCGATGACCCGGGCCGCCGCAAGGGCGGTCCCCGCCGAGCCCCCGCGAGCCGTTCCGGCCGGGGGCGGGCGGCCCCGCGCCGGACGTCCGGCCGGTCCGCCCCGTCCCGTGGCGCCGGGCAGGGACGCCCCGCCCGGCGGCCCCGTCCCGCCTCGCGCCCCGAGGCCGCCCGTCCCGAGGTCCCCTACCAGGACCCCGCCGGCTACGAGGCGTCCTACGACGGGGCCTACCAGGGTCAGGACCCGGCCTACCAGGAGCCCGCGTACGCCGAGGTGACACGGGAGCCGCGGGAGCCGCGGCGACCCGCCAAGGGCCGGAAACGCCCGGCCGGACGCGGGGGCTCCCGCACCCCCCGGCGGAGCGACGTCCCCGGCGACGCCCCCGGACAGGCCGGGCGTCCGCGCGCCGCGTTCGGGGCCCGCGCCTACTTCGGTGCCGCCGGCGCGCTCGGCGCCGTCGTGATCGTCGGGCTGGGCGCGGTGCTGCTGCTGCGCGGCGGCGACGACCCGGTCGCGAGCCGCGCGCCCGCCGCGATCATCGGCCGGCCCGCCGGGAGCGGGTCCTCGCCGACGTCCTACTCCAGCTCGCCCACCTCCGCCGCCTACGCGGGCATCGCCGCGCGTACGTCCGACACGAGGCCCCTGACGGCCGGGGAGGCGTTTCCGTCCTCAGCAGCCACAATTTCGGTACCTGACAGTGATGTGAAAATGACTCTGCGCGCCAAACGGCTGGACGGCGACTGCGCCGCCGCAGTCTGGGGCGCCACGGTCGCCGCCGATCTGCGGCGCGGCGGCTGCACGCAGGCGGCGCGCGGCCTGTACGCGAGCACCGGCCAGGGCGGGCGCGGCTACGCCATGGCCGTCGCGGTGTTCAACCTGGCCGGATCCGCCGACGCGGACCGCTTCGTGGGGCTGCTCGACCGCACCCGCGGCGGCGGTTTCGTCCGGCCGCTGGAGGCGACCGGGCCGCTCGCCTCGTTCGGGCGGGGCTTCGGGATGGCGCGGGGCCTCGCGATGGGCCACTTCGCGGTCGTGTCCTGGGCGCAGCGGCTGGACGGCGGCGGCGACGAGCGCGACGAGACGCTGCTGTCGCTGCTGATCGAGGGCGGCAAGGCCCCGGCGGTCCTCGGCCGCGCGGCACGCGCCGCCCACTGACCCGGCCCCCGGCGGCACGCTCCTCGGCAACTCTCTGGCCTCCGCCGGTAAACATCTCGCCCCGGTGATGATTTTCACCGAGGTCAGATGCCCTGTCCCGCGGGCCCGTCCGGCTATCCTGGTCTAAACCACTCAGAGATGTCGCACAGCCGATGAGCGCGGAGAAGTTTCGCGATCCGGTGTAGTCGGGCATGATCCCGGCAGTGCTGTAATGTCATCTCACCGCAGCAGGGCCAACGTCGTCCCGGTCTGCACTGACATCGAAGCAGTGAACCGACACGACGACGACGGGAGGGTCGATGGCTTCTGCTGCCCTCACACCACCGGGCCGCCCCCATTCCCAGGGGCTCTACGACCCGGCGAACGAGCACGACGCATGCGGCGTCGGCATCGTCGCCGACCTGCACGGACGCAAGAGCCACGACATCGTCCAGAACGCCCTGACCGTCCTGCGGAACCTGGACCACCGCGGGGCCGTCGGCGCCGAGCCCGACGACGGCGACGGCGTCGGCATCCTCGTCCAGATCCCCGACGCGTTCCTGCGCGAGGTCTGCGGCTTCGCGCTGCCCGAGCCCGGCCGGTACGCCGCGGGCATGGCGTTCCTGCCCACCGGCGCCGACGAGCGCGCGGCCGCCGTCGCGCGGGTGGAGGCGCTCTGCGCGGAGGAGGGCCTCGCGGTCCTCGGCTGGCGCGAGCTGCCCTACGACCCCGAGTACACCGGCCCCGCCGCGCGCCGCGTCATGCCGCACTTCGCCCAGCTCTTCGTCGCGCCCGCCCCCGGCGGCCCGCACGAGGGCAAGGCGGGCCTGGAACTGGACCGTGCCGTCTTCTGCATGCGCGAGCGCGCCGAGCAGGACGCGCCGGTGTACTTCCCGAGCCTGTCCAGCCGGACGATGGTCTACAAGGGGATGCTGACCACCCCGCAGCTCCAGCCGTTCTTCCCCGACCTGTCCGACCCCCGGTTCACCAGCGCGATCGCGCTGGTCCACTCGCGGTTCTCGACCAACACCTTCCCCGCGTGGGAGCTGGCCCACCCGTACCGGTTCATCGCCCACAACGGCGAGATCAACACGGTGCGCGGCAACCGGAACTGGATGCGGGCCCGCGAGGCGCTGCTCGCCTCCGACCTGATCCCCGGCGACCTGTCCCGGATCTTCCCGGTGATCGACATCGAGGCGAGCGACACCGCCTCCTTCGACGAGTGCCTGGAGCTGCTGCACCTGGGCGGCCGGTCGCTGCCGCACGCGGTGCTGATGATGATCCCCGAGGCGTGGGAGAACCACGCCGAGATGGACGCCGAGCGCCGCGCGTTCTACGAGTTCCACTCGACGCTCATGGAGGCGTGGGACGGCCCGGCCAGCGTCAGCTTCACCGACGGGACGCTCGCGGGCGCCGTCCTGGACCGCAACGGCCTGCGTCCCGGCCGCTACTGGGTGACCGACGACGGCCTGGTCGTGCTGTCGAGCGAGGCCGGGGTGCTGGACATCCCGTCCGCCAAGGTCGTCCGCAAGGGCCGCCTCCAGCCCGGCAAGATCTTCCTGATCGACACCGAGGCGGGCCGGATCGTCGAGGACGACGAGGTCAAGGCGGAGCTGGCCGCCGAGCACCCCTACGGGCGGTGGCTGCACGAGGGCCTGGTCCGGTTCGAGGAGCTGCCGCAGCGCGAGCGGGAGATCCCGACGCACGAGACGCTCGTCAAGCGGCAGCAGACGTTCGGCTACACGCTCGAGGAGCAGCGCGTCATCCTCTCGCCGATGGCGCGGACGGGCGCGGAGCCCATCGGGTCGATGGGCACCGACACCCCGGTCGCCGTGCTCTCGCAGCGGCCGCGACTGCTGTTCGACTACTTCAAGCAGCTGTTCGCGCAGGTCACGAACCCGCCGCTGGACGCGATCCGCGAGGAGCTCGTCACCTCGCTCCAGTCGACGCTCGGGCCGGAGGGCAACCTGCTGGAGCCGGGCCCGGACTCGTGCCGGCGGCTCGTGCTGCCGACCCCGATCCTCGACAACGACGAGCTCTCCAAGATCATCCACATCGACGACGAGGGGTCGCTGCCGCACCTGCACGCCCACGTCGTGCACGGCCTGTACGACGTCGCCGGCGGGGGAGCGGCGCTGGAGGCGCGCCTGGCGGAGATCAGCTCCGAGGTCAGCCGGGCCATCGAGGCCGGCGCGCGGATCATCGTGCTCTCGGACCGCGGCGCCGACTCCGCCCGCGCCGCGATCCCGTCGCTGCTGCTCACCGGCGCCGTCCACCACCACCTGATCCGGGAGAAGACCCGCACCCGGGTCGGCCTCGTGGTCGAGACCGGCGAGGCCCGCGAGTGCCACCACATGGCGCTGCTCATCGGGTACGGCGCGTCCGCGATCAACCCGTATTTGGCCATCGAGACCGTCGAGGACCTCGTGCGCGGCGGCGCGATCGAGGGCGTGGCGCCCGGACGGGCCGTCCGCAACCTCGTGAAGGCCTACGGCAAGGGCGTCCTGAAGGTCATGTCGAAGATGGGCGTGTCCACGGTCGCGTCCTACACCGGCGCGCAGATCTTCGAGGCGATCGGGCTCGGCGCGGACGTCGTGGCGCGCTGCTTCACCGGCACCACGTCCCGGCTCGGCGGCGTCGGCTTCGACGTGCTCGCCCGCGAGGTCGCCGAGCGGCACCGCCGCGCCTACCCGGCGGGCGGCAACGAGCCCGCGCACCGCACGCTGGAGGTCGGCGGCGAGTACCAGTGGCGCCGCGAGGGCGAGCCGCACCTGTTCGATCCCGAGACGGTGTTCAAGCTCCAGCACGCGACCCGCACCCGCCGCTACGAGATCTTCAAGGAGTACACCTCCAAGGTCGACTCGCAGGCCGGGCGGCTGATGACGCTGCGGGGCCTGTTCCGGCTCCGCGACGGCGAGCGGCCGCCGGTGCCGATCGAGGAGGTCGAGCCGGTCTCGGAGATCGTCAAGCGGTTCTCCACCGGCGCGATGTCCTACGGCTCGATCTCCGCCGAGGCGCACGAGACCCTCGCGATCGCGATGAACCGGCTCGGCGGCAAGTCCAACACCGGCGAGGGCGGGGAGGACCCGTCCCGCTTCGTCCCGGACGAGAACGGCGACCTGCGCCGCAGCGCGATCAAGCAGGTCGCCTCCGGCCGGTTCGGCGTCACCTCCGAGTACCTCACCAACGCCGACGACATCCAGATCAAGATGGCGCAGGGCGCCAAGCCCGGCGAGGGCGGCCAGCTGCCCGGCCACAAGGTCTACCCGTGGATCGCCAAGACCCGGCACTCCACGCCGGGCGTCGGGCTGATCTCGCCGCCGCCGCACCACGACATCTACTCGATCGAGGACCTCGCGCAGCTCATCCACGACCTGAAGAACGCGAACCCGGCGGCGCGGGTGCACGTCAAGCTCGTCTCCGAGGTCGGGGTCGGGACGGTCGCGGCCGGGGTGTCCAAGGCGCACGCCGACGTGGTGCTGATCTCCGGGCACGACGGCGGCACCGGCGCCTCGCCGCTGACCTCGCTCAAGCACGCGGGCGCGCCGTGGGAGCTCGGCCTCGCCGAGACCCAGCAGACGCTGCTGCTGAACGGGCTGCGCGACCGGATCGTCGTGCAGGCCGACGGACAGATGAAGACCGGCCGGGACGTCGTCGTCGCGGCGCTGCTCGGCGCCGAGGAGTTCGGCTTCGCGACCGCGCCGCTCGTGGTGTCGGGCTGCGTGATGATGCGGGTCTGCCACCTCGACACCTGCCCGGTCGGCGTCGCGACGCAGAACCCCGTCCTGCGCGAGCGGTTCGCCGGGAAGCCGGAGTTCGTCGTCAACTTCTTCGAGTTCGTCGCCGAGGAGGTCCGCGAGTACCTCGCGGCGCTCGGGTTCCGGACGCTGGAGGAGGCGGTCGGGCGCGTCGAGATGCTCGACACGCAGGAGGCCGTCGAGCACTGGAAGGCGGCCGGGCTCGACCTCGCCCCGATCCTGCACGCGCCCGTGCGGGCGCCGGGCGCGGCGCTGCACCGCGTCGCCGAGCAGGACCACGGGCTGGAGAAGGCCCTGGACAACACGCTGATCCAGCTCGCCGAGGGCGCGATCTCGTTCGGCGACCCGGTGCGGCTGGAGCTGCCGATCCGCAACGTCAACCGGACGGTCGGGACGATGCTCGGCCACGAGGTGACCCGCACCTGGGGCGGCGGCGGGCTGCCCGACGACACCATCGACGTCACCTTCACCGGCTCGGCGGGCAACTCCTTCGGCGCGTTCGTGCCGCGCGGAATCACGCTGCGGCTCGTCGGCGACGCCAACGACTACGTCGGGAAGGGCCTGTCGGGCGGGCGGCTGACGCTGCGCCCGCACCCGGGCTCGGCGTTCGCGGCCGAGGAGCAGATCATCGGCGGCAACGTCATCCTGTACGGCGCGACCTCGGGCGAGCTGTTCGCGCGGGGCGTCGTCGGCGAGCGGTTCTGCGTCCGCAACTCCGGCGCGACCGCCGTCGTCGAGGGCGTCGGCGACCACGCCTGCGAGTACATGACCGGCGGCCGCGCGGTCATCCTCGGCCGGACGGGGCGCAACCTCGCGGCGGGCATGTCCGGCGGGATCGCCTACGTCCTGGACCTCGTGCCCGAGCGGGTCAACGGCGAGATGGTCGACCTGGAGCCGCTCGACGAGGCCGACCTGGAGTTCGTCCGGACGCTGACGGCGCGGCACCTCACCGAGACCGGCTCGCGGGTCGCGGCGCGGCTGCTCGCCGACTGGGACACCGCCGCGCTCCGCTTCACCAAGATCATGCCGCGTGACTACCGGCGCGTCCTGGACGCGATGGCCCGGGCCGAGGCCGAGGGACGCGACGTCGACGAGGCGGTCATGGCCGCCGCGCAGAGCTGAGAGGGGGATCCGCACATGGCCGACCCGAAGGGTTTCCTGACCGCGGGGCGGGAGCTGCCGAAGCGCCGCCCGGTCGACGTCCGCATCCGGAGCTGGTCGGAGGTCTACGAGGACTTCGGCACCGACCGGCTGGAGCGGCAGGCGAGCCGCTGCATGGACTGCGGCATCCCGTTCTGCCACCAGGGCTGCCCGCTCGGCAACCTCATCCCCGAGTGGAACGACCTCGTCTACCGCAAGGACTGGCACGAGGCGGTCGAGCGGCTGCACGCCACCAACAACTTCCCGGAGTTCACCGGGAGGCTGTGCCCCGCCCCGTGCGAGAGCGCCTGCGTCCTCGGCATCAACCAGGACCCGGTGACGATCAAGCGGGTCGAGGTCGAGATCATCGACCGGGCGTTCGCCGAGGGCTGGGTGCGGCCGCGCCCGCCCGCGGTGAAGACCGGTAAGAAGGTCGCGGTCGTCGGCTCCGGGCCCGCCGGGCTCGCCGCCGCGCAGCAGCTCACCCGCGCCGGGCACGACGTCACGGTGTACGAGCGCGCCGACCGGATCGGCGGCCTGCTGCGCTACGGCATCCCCGAGTTCAAGATGGAGAAGCGGCACCTGGACCGCCGGCTCGCGCAGATGCGCGCCGAGGGCACCGTGTTCCGGACGTCGGTGGACGTCGGCGTGGACGTGACCGCGGACGAGCTGCGCGCGTCCCACGACGCCGTCGTCCTCGCGGGCGGCGCCACCGTCTGGCGCGACCTGTCCGTCCCCGGACGGGAGCTGAACGGCGTCCACCAGGCGATGGAGTACCTGCCGCCGTCCAACCGGGCGCAGGAGGGCGACTTCGCCGAGTCGCCGATCTCCGCCAAGGGCAAGCACGTCGTGGTGATCGGCGGCGGCGACACCGGGGCCGACTGCGTCGGCACCGCGATCCGGCAGGGCGCCGCGTCGGTGACCCAGCTGGAGATCATGCCGAGGCCGCCGGAGGCCCGGCCCGACGCCCAGCCGTGGCCGACCTACCCGATGCTGTTCAAGATGGAGAGCGCCCACGAGGAGCTCGCCGGGCTCGGCGGCGACCGCGTGTACGCGGTGTCCACGACGGAGTTCGTGGGCGACGCCGACGGCAACGTGCGCGGGCTGCGGCTCGTCGAGGTCGGCGGCCCGCAGACCGGGTTCAAGCCGATCGAGGGCACCGAGCGGGAGATCCCGGCCGAGCTGGTCACGCTCGCGATGGGCTTCCTCGGCCCGCAGCGCGAGGGGCTGCTCGACCAGCTCGGCGTCGAGCTGGACCAGCGCGGCAACGTCGTCCGCGACGCCGACTACCGGACGTCGGTGGACGGCGTGTTCGCCGCCGGCGACATGGGCCGCGGCCAGTCGCTGATCGTCTGGGCGATCGCCGAGGGCCGCGCCGCCGCGCACGGCGTCGACGTCCACCTCAGCGGGGAGACGGCACTGCCGTACCCGATCCCGCCGACGGCGCGACCCCTCGCCTGACCGCCTGTTCGTGGAGACCGGCCGGGCGCCCCGACGCGGGGCGCCCGGCCGTTCGCTGTGCGAACATCGGGGGATGGGGGACGGGCCGGACATCGCGGTACTGCGCCAGCTGCGGCTGGCCAAGGACGCCATGGACCGCGACTGGGCCGAGCCCCTCGACGTCGCCGCCGTCGCCGCGCGCGCCGGGTACTCGCCCTACCACTTCGTCCGGCTGTTCCGCGCCGTCTACGGGGAGACGCCCGGCCGCTACCTCGCCCGGCGCCGCATCGAGCGCTCCAAGGACCTGCTCCGCTCGGCCGACCTGACCGTCACCGAGATCTGCATGCGGGTCGGGTTCAGCAGCCTCGGCACGTTCTGCACCCGGTTCAAGCAGATGGAGGGGATGACGCCCACGCAGTTCCGCGCGGGCGCCCGCCGCACCGTGCCCGATCCCGTGCCCGGCTGCTTCGTCATGTTCTGGGCGGGCGGCTTCCGGGCCGGATAGCGGTTTCCGGAGGGGCCGGTAGCAATTTTGAAGAAGTCCGGCCGTCGCCGCGGGACCTAGCGTGACCAGCCGGGGAACCTCCCCGATCACGTCCGCGAAGGGAGCACGCACATGATCACCGCGCTCGGCCTGGCCACCGTCTGGGTGCTCGACCAGGACTCGGCCCTGGAGTTCTTCACCGGCAAGCTCGGACTGGAGGTCCGCGACGACCGGACCCTCGGCGAGGGCGGGATGCGCTGGGTCACCGTCGGCGCCAAGGACCAGCCCGACCTGAGGATCGCGCTGATGGTCCCCGGCCCGCCGTCGATGGACCCCGCCTCCGCCGAGCAGTTCAAGGCGCTGCTCGCCAAGGGCGTCCTCGGCGCGGGGGCGTTCACCACCGGCGACTGCCGGGCCGCCTACGAGGAGCTGTCGGCGAAGGGCGTCACGTTCGTGCAGCGGCCCGAACGCCGCCCCTACGGGATCGAGGCCATCTTCCGCGACGACTCGGGCAACTGGTTCAGCCTCACCCAGCGGTTCGAGGCGCTGGACGAGTCCGCGCCCTGGTCCGGCTGCGCCTGAGGCGGTCCGGCCGCGCCTGAGGCGGGCGCCGGAAAAGCAGGGGTTTCGCGCGTTCCGTCCCGCTACGATTTCGGCACCCCGAAGATCGTTCCGCCTCGCGGGACCCGGTAGCGATGAGAACCCCCTGTGAAAACCACCTTACGGGCCGTTGTGGCCATCGCCCTGCTCGCGGGCTACTACCTGCTCACCTTCGCCGTGTTCGCGGTCGCCGGACTGGCGGTCTACCTGATGGTCCGCGCCCCCGGCCTCGCCACGATCAAGATCGGTCTGGGCATGCTCGTGGTGTCGGTGCCGCTGCTCGGCGCGCTGGTCAAGGCGGCGCGGCACCGCCCCGAGCCGCCCGGCGGCCTGCCCGCCGGACGCGCCGAGGAGCCCGCGCTGTGGGCCGCGATCGACGAGCTGGCCGGGCGGATCGGCACCCGCCCGCCCGACGAGGTCCGGTTCGTCCCGGACGTGAACGCCGCGGTGAGCGAGGAGACCCGCTGGTTCGGCCTCACCGCCCGCCGCCGCCACATGATCATCGGTGTGCCGCTGGTCGAGGCGCTCACGGTCGCGCAGCTCCGCGCCGTCCTCGGGCACGAGCTCGGCCACTACGGCGGGCGGCACACCCGGCTCGGCGGCATCACCTACCGGGGCTCGGTCGCGCTGGAGCGCACGCTCGGCGCGCTGGAGGGCGGCGCCGGGATCGGCGCCGTGCTGGAGCGGGTCTTCACGGGCTACGCGAAGCTCTACTTCCGGGTGTCGCAGGCGGTGCGGCGCACCCAGGAGATCGAGGCCGACCGGTACATGGTCGAGCTGTCGGGACGGGAGGCCGCCGCGGCCGCGCTCCGGTCCGTCCGCGTGACCGCCGCCGCCTGGGACTTCTTCCTGGACCGCCTCGCCGCGCCCGGCACCCGCTACGGCCTGGTCCCCGCCGACCTGCTCGGCGGGTTCCGGTCGCTGCTCGCCGAACCGTCCCGCCGCGCCGAACTGCGCCGAGTGCTGGACGAGCCGGAGCGGCGCGACCCTTACGACTCGCACCCGACCCTCGCCGAACGGCTCACCGCGATCGCCGCCTGCCCCGAACCCGCCGGGCTCATCCCCGACGACCGTCCCGCGACCGCTCTCCTCGCCGACCCCGCCGCCCTCGGCGAACGGCTCGGCGCCGCGATGTTCGGCGGCGGTGCCACCGCGCTCGGCTGGGACGACCTCGCCGCCCGCACCGCCCGGCTCCAGGCCGACGAGGCCGCGCTGGACCTGCTCGCCGCCGCCGAACGCGCCGGGGGCACGCCCTCCGCGACGCTCGGGACGGTCCTCGCCGACCTGGAGCGCGGCGCGGGCCCGGCGCTGGGCCGGGACCTGTCCGGCGGCACCCGCGACCGGCCCGAGGCGCTCGTCGGCCACCTGCGCGCGCTCGTCTCCTCCGCGCTCCAGGCGTCCGGACGGGTCGCCGCGCGGTTCTCCTGGGCGGGCGACCCCGTCACGCTCACCGGCCCGGACGGCACCGTGATCGACCTGGAGGCCGTCGTCCCCGACGGGTTCGGCCCCGCGCAGGTCCCGGTGCTCCGCGCCTGGCTCGGCGAATGGGGAGTGGACCCCGCCTACCGCCCCGAACCGCCCGGCCGAGCCGCCGTGGACCTCGTCGGCGTCCTGTACGGGGTCGAGGAGGGCGGCGCCTTCTACGACGCGCTCGTCCTGGACGTCGGCGTGCTGTTCGTGCGGATCTCGACGACGGAGGCGATGCGCGGCGGCGTGTCCGCCCTGCCGGTCCGGGAGCGGATCGGGCGGCTCCTCGACAGCACACCCCGTGAGCTGCTCGAACGCGACGGAAGCTGGCTCCTGGACCGGGACGCCGTCCTCCAGGCGACGTTCTGGGCCAAGAAGGACCGGTGGGCCGTCCGCCTCCTCGTCCGCCGCACCGAGGACGACGGCACCGTCCACGAGGGGCACGTCCGGATCGGCGGCAAGCCGCCCTGCACTGACCTGGCGGAGGCGCAGCGCGCGCTGCGGGTGGTGTTCGGGTCGCGCGTCCAGTGGTCGGACGCCAAGGTGTGACCGCCGCCGGGTGGGAGGTGCGGGGCTCATGTGACCCGTGGGGCGCGCGCGTCAACTTGTGCTCCTAGAGGCGGTCGGCTACGTTCGGCCACGCGACGGCCGGACACCGGCCACCGGCGCCGCCCACCGTGTCGCCGCAGGTCGCGCGGACTCCCGCACCCCGCACGCGGGACATCAGGGGCCCGGCCACCCACCGCTGGGGTGGCCGGGCCCACCCACGTTCCGCGGCGGCGTCTCCCGCCGTGACCGTTTCCTACAAGACCGGCGCGCGCCGGCCGTCCTAGCGTGGGGCCCATGAAGGTTCTGAACGACGCCGACCTGACCCGTGCCGAGGAGTGCATGCGGCACAGCGGGCGCCTCATAGACCGCCGCCGCTTCGCCCTGCACTTCCGCGGCGGACGCCCCGAGCCGCTGCTGGCCGCGCTCCGGCCCTACGAGAACCCCGACGGCGGATACGGCCACGCCCTCGAACCCGACCTGCGCGGCGAGGCGAGCCAGCCCGTCCCGGCGCAGCACGCCCTGGAGATCCTCCACGAGGCGGGCGCGGACGACGACCCCGCCGTGGCGCGCGTCGCGGACTTCCTGGCGTCGATCACGCACGAGGACGGGGGAGTGCCGTTCGTGCTGCCCTCCGTCCGGGAGGCCCCGCACGGGCCGTGGTGGCAGCCGTCCGGCGAGGCGGGCGGCGCGATCAACCCCACCGCGACGCTCGCGGGCCTGCTCCACCGCGCCGGGTCCGAGCACCCGTGGCTCGGCCCCGCCACCGCGTTCTGCTGGCGGCACCTGGAGGACGAGGGCGCCGAACCCGGCCCCTACGACGCCCTGGCCATCCTGGCGTTCCTCGACCACGTCCCCGACCGCGAGCGCGCGGAGGCCGCGTTCGCGCGCGCCCGCGACGCGCTCGCCGCGCTGGCCGCCCTCGACCCGTCCGCCGAGGGCGCGCTGCACTTCCCGCTCGACTTCGCCCCCGCCCCGGACGGCCTCGGGCGGCGCCTGTTCACCGCCGAGGTCATCGACGCGCACCTGGACGCGCTCATCGACGCGCAGGAGGAGCACGGCGGCTGGGACGTCAACTTCCCCATCTGGACGCCGGCCACCCGGCACGACTGGCGGGGGGTCCAGACGGTCGAGCGCCTCCGCACGCTCGAGGCGTACGGCAGGCTCAAGCCCTGACCCTTGCCCGCTCCCTGACTCTTGCCCGCTCCCTGAACCGGGGAGGTCACAGGAGGGCGCGGATGGGCTCGCCCGCCAGGTCCCGCACCTCGTGCGCGAGGTGCGCCTGGTCGGTGTAGCCCGCCGCGTACGCGACGTCCGCGAGCGGCTCCCCGGCGCGCGCCAGCCGCAGCGCCCGCTGGAACCGCAGGACGCGCTGGAGCGTCTTCGGCCCGTACCCGAACGCCGCCAGCGACCGGCGCCGGAGCTGCCGCTCGCCCATCCCGAGCTCGTCGGAGACCGCCCGGACCGACCCGCGCGCCAGGCCCCGCACCACCGCCGGGACCAGCGGGTCGGCGGGCCCGGCCGCCTCCGCGCGCGCCGTCACGGCCGCCACCAGCGCCGCGCCGCGCTCCTCGACGGAGCCCGCGGCCGCGACCGCCTCCGCGAGCCGGTCGGCCTCCGCGCCCCACAGCTCCCGCAGCGGCGCCCGCACGTCCCGCAGGGCGTCGGCCGGCGCCCCCAGCACCGGCGGCGCCGCGCCCGGCCCGAACCGGACCGCGACCATCGCCTCGCCCGGACGGATCAGCGCCGGTGCCGGGCCGGTGTCGGGCCCGGCCACCAGGAGTCCCCCGCCCCACCAGACCAGGTCCACGCAGCCGTCCGGCACGACGCGCTGCACGTACGGGTCCGCGCCGGGCGGCAGCGCGGCCGTCCAGGCGCACACCAGCCCCGCGACCTGGAGCGGCGTCTCGCGATAGCCGGTCGGGTTCATGCCTCCTGCATACCATCGCGTTCCCCGGGCACGGGCATGGGGAGGGAGGACATCATGCCGACAGATCCGCACGTCAGGACCATCGCTTTCCTCTGCGCCCCCGAGGGCACCGAGCAGGTGGAGCTCACCGAACCGTGGAAGGCCGTCGAGAAGGCGGGCTTCACGCCGCGCCTGATCTCCACGCAGTCGGGGCGCATCCAGGCGTTCGACCACCTCGACAAGGCCGACACCTTCCCCGTCGACACCACCGTGGAGGTGTCGGGCCAGGACGAGTTCCACGGGCTCCTCCTGCCCGGCGGCGTCGCCAACCCCGACTTCCTGCGCACCGACCCCAGGGCCGTCGCCTTCGCCCGCTCGTTCTTCGAGGCGGGCAAGCCCGTCGCCGTCATCTGCCACGCCTCCTGGACGCTCATCGAGGCCGACGTCGTCCGGGGCCGCACCATGACCTCCTGGCCGAGCCTCCAGACCGACCTCCGCAACGCGGGCGCGTCCTGGGTGGACGAGGAGGTCAGGATCTGCGGCGCCGGGCCCAACGTCATGGTGTCCAGCCGGAAGCCGGACGACCTCCCGGCGTTCTGCCGGACCGCCGTCGAGGTGTTCGAGGGGTGAGGCGGCCACTTCTGGTCTAGACCTCTGACCTAGACCAATCGGTGAACCCGGGGTGACCACATCCTGCACTTATATCCGTACCGGCGGGTAACTAAGTTACGGTTGTGCGAGTGACCCGTCGAGCGAAGATTGTCAGCACCATCGGTCCCGCCTGCTCCGGCCCCGAGCAGATCACCGCCCTCGTCGAGGCCGGCGTCGACGTCGCCAGACTCAACATGAGCCATGGCGAGCACGCCGTCCACGAGGAGGTCTACCACCGGATCCGGGAGGCGGCGCAGGCCACCGGACGCGGCGTCGGCATCCTCGCCGACCTCCAGGGCCCGAAGATCCGCATCGGCCGGTTCCCGGACGGACCCGTCCGCCTCACCCTCGGCGACGAGTTCACCATCACCACCGAGGACATCCCCGGCAGCCGCCGCGAGGTCTCCACCACCTACCAGGGCCTCCCCGGCGACGTGAGCCCCGGCGACACCGTCCTCATCGACGACGGACGCGTCGGGCTGGAGGTCGTGCGCGTCGACGGCCCGCGCGTGCACACCACCGTCACCGTCGGCGGCATGGTCTCCGACAACAAGGGCCTCAACCTGCCCGGCGTCCCGGTCAGCGTCCCCGCGCTCACCGAGAAGGACGAGATCGACCTGCGCTGGGCGCTGCGCCTCGGCGTCGACATGGTCGCGCTCTCGTTCGTGCGCACGCCCGCCGACGCCGACATCTGCTACCAGATCATGGAGGAGGAGGGCGTCCGCGTCCCCCTGATCGGCAAGATCGAGAAGCCGCAGGCCGTGGAGCGGCTCCCCGAGATCGTCGCCGCCTTCGACGGCATCATGGTCGCGCGCGGCGACCTCGGCGTCGAGATGCCGCTGGAGCAGGTCCCGATCGTCCAGAAGCGCGCGATCGAGCTGTGCCGCGAGAAGGCCCGCCCGGTCATCGTCGCGACCCAGATGCTCGAATCCATGATCTCCGCGCCCCGGCCGACCCGCGCCGAGACCTCCGACGTCGCCAACGCCGTCTTCGAGGGCGCCGACGCCGTCATGCTGTCCGGCGAGACCAGCGTCGGCCAGTACCCGGTCGAGTCCGTGCTGACGATGAGCCGCATCGTCAGCACGGCCGAGGAGGCCGCGCTGCACGCCACCCACACCCTCGACCGCATCCCCGAGACCGTCGGCGGCGCCATCGCCCGCGCGGCCGCCGAGGTCGGCGCCACCGTCGGCGCCGAGGCGCTGGTCGCGTTCACGATGTCCGGCGAGACGGCCCGCCGGCTGTCGCGCTACCGGTCGCCGATCCCGCTGCTCGCCTTCACCTCGGTCCCCGCCGTCCGGGGCCGCCTCGCGCACGTCTGGGGCGTGGAGACCTTCATCGTCCCCGAGGTCAACCACACCGACGACATGGTCGGCCAGGTCGACCA
Organism: Actinomadura terrae; assembly: GCF_022751215.1. Classification (GTDB taxonomy): domain Bacteria; phylum Actinomycetota; class Actinomycetes; order Streptosporangiales; family Streptosporangiaceae; genus Spirillospora; species Spirillospora terrae. The sequence goes on from NZ_JAICDG010000001.1 coordinate 1,759,821, forward strand.
CGCCCTCGTGGAGATCGGCCGCTGCCAGAAGGGCGACCGCGTCGTCGTGGTGGCCGGCTCGCCCCCCGGCACGGCCGGCTCCACCAACGCCCTGCGCGTCCACAACATCGGCGACACCCCGTACTAGATCGGCGCCGATCCGCCCGCGCTCCCCGCGTCGCCACGGACGCCGCCGTGCCGCCCAGCCCCGGCCGCGGCGTCCGTTCCCGGCGTCCGTCCCCGGCGGCGGCGCGCGTTCGCGGCCGCGCGGACGCCGCGTCCGCGAAATCACCGCGCGGTCTCATTTCCACGTCGCTCCGGATACCCCGCGCGGCGCCTCGTTGCCTCGGCCGGCCGGACCTGCCCCGGCGCCGCCATCGCGGGCAGGCGCGCCGAAAGGCATCGTTGATGGTCAGGGGATTTCGGGGGCGCGCGGCGATCGCCGCCAGGCCGGGTGCAGGGTGTGGAGTGGAATGGAGAGGTGCCCCGAGTGGGATTCGAACCCACACTAAACGGTGTTTGAGACCGCTTCCTCTGCCATTGGGATATCGGGGCTTATGTCTCGCTAAAGCGGACATACCGGCTTTGATGCTCCGCCCACCCGCTGGGGGCGCCCTGGCCAAGACCAGCGTAGCGGGTCCCGGTAGGCTCGTGCGCGTGGAGAGTGCTCGGCGCGTGGTGATCGCGGAAGACGAGGCCCTGATCCGGCTGGACCTGAAGGAGATGCTCCAGGAGGACGGCTACGAGGTCGTGGGCGAGGCCGGCGACGGCGAGACGGCCGTGCGGCTGGCCGGCGAGCAGCGGCCCGACCTGGTGATCCTGGACGTCAAGATGCCCGTCCTGGACGGCATCTCCGCGGCCGAGCGGATCTCCGCCGAGCGGATCGCCCCGGTCGTGATCCTCACCGCGTTCTCGCAGCGCGAGCTCGTCCAGCGGGCGACCGACGCCGGCGCGATGGCCTACCTGGTCAAGCCGTTCTCCAAGAGCGACCTGGCGCCCGCGATCGAGATGGCCGTCAGCCGCTACACCGAGCTGCGCGCGCTGGAGGCGGAGGTCGCCGGCCTCCAGGACCGGCTGGAGACCCGCAAGCTCGTGGATCGCGCCAAGGGCCTGCTCCAGGAGGCCAACGGCTGGAGCGAGCCCGAGGCGTTCCGCTGGATCCAGAAGACCTCGATGGACCGCAGGCTGACGATGCGCGCCGTCGCCGAGGCCGTGGTGGCCGGGGCGACCGGAGGCGGGCCGGGGCGGGACGAGCCCGCCGCGGGCTGACTCCTCTCTCAGTCACGCTTTGTGTTGTCAAGACTTCACGCGGCTACCTTGTGCAACCCCCTGTCTTCACGTTCTGTAATCGTCCCTGGCAATGCCCTGTATCAGATGGGCACGGGGGAGTAACGAACGAGTAACCCTTCTATCCGGGGGTGCTGATCTGGGACGGCTCCACGGTGTACGACATAGCTGGTCCCCGAGTGACCGATTCCTCCACCAGAGGTCGGCGTCGGGGTTTCACTCGTACCCGATCCCCTGCCGGATCCGGATGGAAAGGTTGGGCACCTTGCGGCGCAACAAGATGAGGGTGACCGGCGCGGTGGCGGTGAGCGCGGTGCTCGCGCTCGGCGCCGTGTCCTGCAGCGACGACGACGGCGGCTCCGGTGGCTCCGGCGACGAGATCACGATCGGGTTCATGGGCGACCTGACCGGTGAGAACTCGGGTCTGGTGGTTCCGCCCTTCCAGGGTGCGACGCTGGCGGTCGACCAGTACAACGCCACCAACCCGAAGATCAAGATCAAGCTGAAGCGGTACGACACCCAGGGCAAGGCCGAGCAGGCGACGACCCAGGTGCAGGGTGCGATCAAGAACGACAAGGTCGTCGGCCTGATCGGCCCGGCGTTCTCGGGCGAGTCGCAGGCGGCCAACCCCATCCTGAACGAGGCGAAGATCCCGAGCGTCACGCCGTCGGCGACGCAGACCGACCTCGCCGAGAAGGGCTGGAAGTACTGGCACCGCGTGGTGGCCGACGACGCGACGCAGAGCGTCGGCGCCGCCGAGTTCCTCGCGAACGCCGGGGTGAAGAAGCTCTTCACGGTGTCCGACAACAAGGACTACGGCCTCGGCCTGGCGGGCGCGGTCGGCAAGGCCATGCAGGCCAAGGGCGCGACGGTCCAGAGCGACGCGGTGAACGACAAGGGGACCGACTACTCCTCGACCGTCAACAAGATCAACCAGGCTAAGCCCGACGCGGTGTACTTCGGCGGCTACTACGCGGTCGCGGGCCGGCTGTTCAAGCAGCTCCGCGAGGGCGGCTACAAGGGCAAGATGATGTCCGGCGACGGTTCGCTGGCGACGGGTCTGCTCGAGGGCGCCGGCCAGGCGAACGCGCAGGGCACGCTGCTGAGCTGCGGCTGCCTGATCGACACCGCGGGCAAGACGAACGAGCAGACCAAGAAGTTCGCGGCCGACTACAAGGCCAAGTTCAAGGCCGACGTCGCCATCTACTCGACCGAGGGCTACAACGCGGCGACGGCGTTCATCGAGGTCATCAAGACCGGCAAGAAGTCCAGCGAGGACATCAACGAGGGTCTGAAGTCGGTGAGCTTCCAGGGGATCGGCAAGCCGATCAAGTTCGACGAACACGGTGAGCTGGCGGCGCAGGACATCTACATCTACGAGGTGAAGGACAACACGATCCCGCTGCTCGGCAACAGCAAGGAGGCCAAGGTCGCGTAGGCGTCACCACGCCCTGCACGACCCTTCCCCCGGTTCCGGGGGGCCTCTGATGGCGCGGGAGCGGGAGCGCTACAGCGCTCCCGCTCCTTTTACCAAAGGCGACCAAAGGTGTTCGACGACTTCATCAACCAATTCTGGCCGTCGACCGTCGACGGGCTGTCGCTGGGTGCGATCTACGCGCTGGTGGCGCTCGGCTACACGATGGTCTACGGCGTCCTCCGCCTGATCAACTTCGCTCACGCCGACATCTTCATGGTCGGCACGTTCGCCGCGCTGTGGACGGTCCGGTCCCTGGGGGTCGACCAGGTCGGCGGGCTCGCCCTGATCGGCATGGCCGTGATCATGGCCGTGGTCGCCGGGGCGGTGGCCGGCGGTAGCGCCATGCTGCTGGAGGTGGTGGCGTACCGACCGCTCCGCAAGAGAGGGGCGTCCCGGCTGGCGGCGCTGATCTCGGCGATCGGTGCGTCGATCGTCATCCAGCAGCTCTTCGGCACGGTGATCATCCGGCATGTGTTCGGCACCTCCAAGTCGGGGGGCAAACTCGACGTCAACGAACACTTCCGGAAGCTCACGACGGTCATCGACATCGGACCGATCCACGTCACCAACGACAAGCTGATCGTGTTCGTCGGCGCCATCCTCATGATGGTCGCGCTCGACCAGTTCGTGAACCGGACCAAGCTCGGCCGAGGCATCCGCTCGACCGCGCAGGACCCGGAGACCGCGGTGCTGATGGGCGTGAACATCGACCGCGTCGTCATGACGACGTTCCTGATCGGCGGCATCATGGCGGGCGCCGCCGCGGCGCTGTACATGGTGCGCTTCGAGCAGACGAACTACTTCGTCGGGTTCCTGCTCGGCATCAAGGCGTTCACGGCGGCGGTGCTCGGCGGGATCGGCAACATCCGCGGGGCGCTGGCCGGCGGCTTCGTGCTGGGGTTGCTGGAGACCTACGGATCCAGCTTCTTCGGCTCGGGCTGGCGGGACGTCGTCGCCTTCTCACTGCTCATCCTCGTCCTGATGTTCCGCCCCACCGGAATCTTCGGTGAGTCACTCCAGCAGGCGCGCGCATGAACCTCTCCAAGAAGGCGAACGCGACCGGCGACTCCGCGGCCTCGGGCTTCTCGCTCGACCGTGTCCGCGACGCGTGGGCGGACGCGCCCGGGTGGGCGCGCTGGATCGCCTACATCCTGCTCATCATCGGCGGCCTGCTGCTGCCGAACCAGGCGATCGGCTCGTTCATGGCGCCGAGCAGCACCGACTGGGCGTCGATGCTGAGCGACCAGATCGGCATCTACGTGCTGCTCGCGCTCGGCCTCAACGTGGTGGTCGGCATGGCGGGCCTCCTCGACCTCGGGTACGTGGCGTTCTACGCGGTCGGCGGGTACACGATCGCGATCTTCGCCTCGAAGCACGGCTGGTCGTTCTGGGAGACGCTCGTCCTCGCGATCGTGCTCTCGTCGCTCGCGGGCATCCTCCTGGGCGCGCCGACGCTGCGGCTGCGCGGCGACTACCTGGCGATCGTCACGCTCGGCTTCGGTGAGATCGTCCGGGTGACGGCCGAGAACAGCACGTACGTCAACGGCCCGCGCGGCATCCAGGGCATCCCGCACCCGCCGACGCTGTCGGAGTTCGAGATCATGGGTGTGCAGCCGCTCAAGTACGGGCTGCTGGACTCGCGGCCGTACTACTACCTGCTGCTGTTCTTCATCATCCTGACGATCATCTTCGTGAAGCGGCTGGACCGGTCGCGGGTGGGCCGCGCGTGGGCGGCCATCCGCGAGGACGAGGACGCGGCCGAGCTGATGGGCGTCCCGACGTTCAAGTTCAAGCTCGCGGCGTTCGCGATCGGCGCGGCGATCGGCGGCAGCGGCGGCGTCGTCTTCGCCGGCAAGCAGACATCGATCAACCCCGACACCTTCCCGTTCCTCGTGTCGGCGCTGATCCTCGCGGGCGTCGTGCTGGGCGGCTCGGGCAACATCCCGGGCGTGATACTGGGCGCCTTCGTGGTCGCGTGGCTGCCCGAGCGGTTCCGCTTCATGCAGGACTACCGGATGCTGATCTTCGGTGCCGCGCTGGTGCTGATGATGATCTTCCGTCCGGAGGGGCTGTGGCCGTCCCGCCGCCGCAAGGCCGAGTTGGCGGAGGGCACCGGCGGCATGGGCAGTATGGGAGCCGAGGTGGCCGGGCCCGGCCAGGCCGCCGCCGCCGGGGAGGTGGGCAAGTGACCGAGGCGAGCGGGCGGGCGCCGGTGCTGGAGCTGCGCGAGGTCGTCATGCGCTTCGGCGGCGTCGTCGCCCTGAACAAGGTCGACATCACGATCGGCAAGGGCGAGATCTTCGCGCTGATCGGCCCCAACGGCGCCGGTAAGACGACGGTGTTCAACGTGACCACCGGCGTCTACCGGCCGACCGAGGGCGAGGTGGTGTTCGACGGCAAGCGGATCGACGGCAAGAAGCGCTACCGCGTCACCAAGCTCGGCGTCGCGCGGACGTTCCAGAACGTCCGGCTGTTCCACAACATGACGGCGCTGGAGAACATCCTCGTGGGCACCGACTCCCACCACCGGACGGGCATCGCCGGGGCGTCGCTCGGCCTGCCGTGGCACCGGCGCGAGGAGCGCCAGGGCCGCGAGCGGGCCCGCGAGCTGCTGGAGCTGGTGGGGATCTCGCACCGGGCCGGTGAGGCCGCGAAGAACCTCCCCTACGGCGACCAGCGGCGGCTGGAGATCGCGCGGGCGCTCGGCACGGACCCGAAGCTGCTGCTGCTGGACGAGCCGGCCGCCGGCATGAACCCGGCGGAGAAGATCGGTCTCCAGGAGCTGATCCGCACGATCCGCGACACCGGCGTCACGGTGCTGCTGATCGAGCACGACATGAGCCTCGTGATGGGGATCAGCGACCGGGTCGCGGTGCTGGACTTCGGCCAGAAGATCGCCGACGGGCTGCCGGCCGAGGTGCAGAACGACCCGCGGGTCATCGAGGCGTATCTGGGGGCTCCGGCCGATGCTTCTTGAGATCGAGGACATCCACGTCCACTACGGAAAGATCGCGGCGCTCAAGGGCATCACCGCGTCGGTCGACCAGGGCGAGATCGTCACGCTGATCGGCGCCAACGGCGCCGGGAAGACGACCACGCTGAAGACGATCTCGGGGCTGCGCTCGCTGACGTCGGGGCGGATCCGGTTCGACGGCAACGACATCAGCTCGCTCGCGGGCCACAAGCGGGTGCTCGTCGGCATCGGGCAGGCGCCGGAGGGCCGGGGGATCTTCCCGGGCATGACGGTGGAGGAGAACCTCCTGATGGGCGCCTTCGCCCGCAAGGACGACTCGTCCAAGGAGCTCGCCGAGGCCTACGAGCTGTTCCCCCGGCTCGCCGAGCGCAAGTCGCAGGCGGGCGGCACCATGTCCGGCGGCGAGCAGCAGATGCTCGCGATCGGGCGGGCGCTCATGGCCAAGCCCAAGGTGCTGCTGCTGGACGAGCCGTCCATGGGACTCGCGCCGATGCTCGTCCAGCAGATCTTCACGATCATCCAGGAGATCAACCGGCGCGGCACGACCGTGCTGCTGGTCGAGCAGAACGCCCAGCAGGCGCTCCAGATCGCGCACCGCGCGTACGTGCTGGAGACCGGGCGGGTCGTGAAGACGGCGCCCGCCGGGGACCTGCTGGACGACCCCGAGGTCCGCGCGGCCTACCTGGGCGGCGACCTGGGCGACGGCGGCAAGGGCGACGAGGGCGGCAAGGGCGTCTCCGGCCCTGAGGCGGCTCCTCGCGACACGCGGCCGGACGCGCCGTCCTCGGGCGGCGCCGGGTAGCGCGCGCCCCGCAGGCGATCATGTGGGGCGCCCGCCGCCTCCCGGTCCGTCCGGGAAGCGGCGGGCGTTCCGCCTACCGGCCGGAAGGTCAGGGGAGCGGGATCTCGGCCGGGGGCGGGTCGCTGACGGCGCCCACCGGCGGGGACCCGTACAGCCGGACGGCCTTGGCCTTCGAGCCGCGCGGCACGTCGAACCACAGGTCGAACTCGCAGCGCATCGCCGCGCCGACCGACAGCCGCTCCGGCTGCCGCTTGATCATGGTGGCGTTGACGTCCGGCGTGTACACCTTGCCGTCGGTGGTGACGAGCCGCTGCTTCCAGGTGTCGAAGACCTGGATGTCGCGGCCGGTGTTCACCGTGAGCAGCCGCAGGCGGGTGAACGCGCCGTGCGCGCCCATCACGCCGTGGGTGCCCATCACCTCCGTGATCTGCTCGCGGAACCCGATCACCGTGAACTGCATGTCGGCGCTGCGTCCGGTCTTGCCGGTCGTGGCCGCCTCGGACTCGCGGACCTTCTCGGCCGGGATCGCGTAGGTGGTCGCGGAATCGTGCTTCTCGCCCGAGCAGCCGGCCAGCGGCACGGCGGCGGCGAGCGCCAGCGCGAGGGCGGCAGCGGAACGCATGGACGGGCGCAGGGACGGGCGCATGGACGGAACGTACGGCCGATCTCCGTGCGGGTGGAACGTCCACGAGCGGATCGCAACCCAACCGCGACCCCGGGGATGGAACGGGCCGAGGGAGGGGACCGGGGGAAGGCGGGGACCGGGGGAGCGGGCCGGGCATGCAGAAGCCCGGGATCACCTTTGGGGCCGTACGAACCTTCCCCGGGCGCGTACGTTGTCTACTCGGTGATCCCGGGCCGTTCCGATCCACGCTACAGACCCGGGGCGGTCAATCGCAAAGGAAGCGGTGGATCAGGTGCCGGGGAGGTCGCGGAGCATGCAGGTCAGCCGCGCGGTGCAGACCCGCCGGTCCTGGTCGTCGGTGATCACGATGTCGTAGGTGGCGAGCGTCCGCCCGCCGTGCACGCGGGTCGCGACGCCGGTCACATAGCCCTCGCTCGCCGACCGGTGGTGGGTGGCGTTGATCTCGATCCCGACCGCGATCCGGGACGGCCCGGCGTGCAGCGCGGCGCCCGAGGAGCCGAGCGTCTCGGCCAGCACGCAGGACGCGCCGCCGTGCAGCAGCCCGTACGGCTGGGTGTTCCCCGCGACCGGCATGCGTCCCACGACCCGCTCGGCGCTGCCCTCCAGGAACTCGATCCCCATGGACTTGGCCAGGTCACCGTAGGAATGGTCGTCCAGACCCGAGAGGATCCTGGCATTCCGCTCGGTCGCGGTCTCGCCGCCGGTGTCGCTCACGAAGCCTCCACAAAAGTGTCCCAGGCGCAGACTAGAGTCCTGGTGTGGCGACCACAGCATCGACCCCTGACAAGCGTGACCGGCTCCTCCTGCTCGACGGGCACTCCCTGGCCTACCGGGCGTTCTTCGCCCTGCCCGTGGAGAACTTCTCCACCACCGACGGGCAGCCCACCAACGCGGTGTACGGCTTCACGTCCATGCTCATCAACGTCCTGCGCGACGAGCAGCCGACCCACATGGCGGTGGCCTTCGACCGTTCCGAGCCGACGTTCCGGCACGAGCAGTACGTCGAGTACAAGGCGGGCCGGGCCAAGACCCCCGACGAGTTCCGCAGCCAGGTCAGCCTGATCTTCGAGGTGCTGGACGCGCTGCGCGTCCCGCGGATGTCGGTCGCCGGGTTCGAGGCCGACGACATCATCGCCACGCTGTCGGTACAGGCCACCGCGGCCGGCCTCGACACCCTGGTCGTCACCGGCGACCGGGACGCCTTCCAGCTCGTCGACGAGCACGTGACGGTCCTGTACCCGGTGCGCGGCGTCTCCGAGCTGGCCCGGATGGACCCGGCCGCCGTCGAGGCCAAGTACGGCGTCCCGCCCGAGCGCTACCGCGAGCTGGCCGCGCTGGTGGGGGAGAGCAGCGACAACCTGCCCGGCGTCCCAGGCGTCGGCCCGAAGACCGCCGCCAAGTGGCTCGCCAAGTACGGCGACCTCGCCACCCTCGTCGAGCGCGTCGAGGAGATCAAGGGCAAGGCCGGCGACAGCCTGCGCGAGCACCTCGCCGGCGTGCTGCGCAACCACCAGATCAACAAGCTCGACACCGACGTCGGCCTGGAGCTGACCCCGCCGCAGCTCACTATGGGCCAGTGGGACCGCGAGGAGATCCACACCCTGTTCGACTCGCTCCAGTTCCGGGTGCTGCGCGAGCGCCTGTACTCCTCGATCTCCGCCGCCGAGCCCGAGGCCGACGAGGGCTTCGAGGTCGAGCTGGAGGCGCTGGAGCCCGGCGCCCTCGGCGCCTGGCTGGAGGCCAACGCCGGCGACCGGCTCGGCGTCGCCGTCACCGGCACCTGGGGGCGCGGCACCGGCGAGCTCACCGCGCTCGCGCTGGCGTCCAAGAAGGGCCCCGCCGTCCACCTCGACCCGGCCGAGCTGATCGAGGACGACGAGCGCGCACTGGCCGCCTACCTCGCCGACGCGTCCCGGCCCAAGGCCCTGCACGAGGCCAAGGGCCCGATGCTCGCGCTCGCCGCCCGCGGCCTGACGCTGGAGGGCGTCACCAGCGACACCGCCCTCGCCGCCTACCTGGCGCTGCCCGGCCAGCGCACGTTCGACCTGTCCGACCTCGTCCTGCGCTACCTGCACCGCGAGCTGCGCAACGAGACCGAGGACTCCGGCCAGCTCACCCTCGACGGCTCCGGCGAGGAGGAGGCCGCCGAGGCGCTCGCCGTCCGCGCCCGCGCCGTCGCCGAGCTCGCCGACGTCCTGGACACCGACCTCGACAAGCGCGGCGCCACCCGCCTCCTGCACGAGGTCGAGCTGCCGCTCGTCGGCGTCCTCGCCGGGATGGAGCGCGCCGGGATCGCCGTCGACGCGGGCCACCTGTCCGGGCTGTCGGCATCCCTCGGCGCGCAGGTCAAGGAGCAGGAGCGCGGCGCCCACGAGGCGGTCGGGCGCGAGTTCAACCTCGGCTCCCCCAAGCAGGTGCAGCAGGTCCTGTTCGACGAGCTGAACCTGCCGAAGACCAAGCGCACCAAGACCGGCTACACCACCGACTCCGAGGCGCTCACCACACTGCTGGAGAAGGACGGCCACCCCGTCCTGGAGCGCATCCTGCGCTGGCGCGAGGTCGCCAAGCTCAAGAGCATCGTCGACTCCCTGATCCCGATGGCCGACGACGCCGGGCGCATCCACACCACCTTCAACCAGATGGTCGCCGCCACCGGCCGCCTCTCCTCCACCGACCCCAACCTCCAGAACATCCCGATCCGCACCGCCGAGGGCCGCCAGATCCGCGAGGCGTTCGTCGTCGGCGACGGCTACGAGTCGCTCCTCACCGCCGACTACTCCCAGATCGAACTGCGGATCATGGCGCACCTGTCGGAGGACGAGGCGCTGCTGGAGGCGTTCGGCTCCGGCGCCGACTTCCACACCATCACCGCCTCCCGCGTGTTCGGCCTGCCGCCCGAGCAGATCGACTCCGAGCTGCGCGCCCGCATCAAGGCGATGAACTACGGCCTCGCCTACGGCCTGTCGGCCTACGGGCTCTCCCAGCAGCTCCGCATCTCCCCCGACGAGGCGCGCGGGCTCATGGAGGAGTACTTCCAGCAGTTCGGCGGCGTCCGCGACTACTTGCACGACATCGTCGCGAGGGCCCGCCAGGACGGCTACACCGAGACGATCCTCGGCCGCCGCCGCTACCTGCCCGACCTCAACTCCGACAACCGGCAGCGCCGCGAGATGGCCGAGCGGATGGCGCTCAACGCCCCCATCCAGGGGTCGGCCGCCGACATCATCAAGGTCGCGAGCCTCGACGTCGACCGCGCCCTGCGCGCCGCCGACCTGCGCTCCCGGATGCTCCTCCAGGTCCACGACGAACTGGTCTTCGAGGTCGCCGCCGGCGAACTCGACGACCTCAAGGCCCTGGTCAGCGCCCGGATGGCCGGCGCCTACGAGCTCCGCGCCCCGCTGGGCGTCTCCATGGGCACCGGCCGCACCTGGCAGGACGCTGCTCATTAGATTGCAATCCCGGCCCAGCGTGCTCGCCTGGCGGCTCGCACGCTGACCGTGCTTGTGCGAGCGCGGATCGCTTCGCGATCTTCGCGGTGGGGGCTCGCCTTCGGCTTCGCCCCCACCGCTCAGCTAGCGCGCTCGCGTGACGGCTGAGGTTTCTCCACGGCCCGTTCTTCTCTGGGCTGTGATGGGGTGGCTGTTCTGTGTACCCGTGGTCGCTTTGGTGTGTCCTCGGCGTCGGGGGTGTCGGGGGATTTGTTGCGGTTTGAGTGGTGGGTTTACCGGGGGTTTTCGGACTTGGGGTGATCCCGTGTGCGGGCGGGGCGGTGCGGGGGGATGCGGCGGGTAAGCGAGTAGGTGTCCATGGATGTCCGGGGCGCTCTACGCTGTCCCTGGTCGTGCTTCAGGTCCTGTTCCGCGTCGAGGACGGGGGGAACGTGCCTCTCCTACACAAGATCGCCGGAGTTGTGATCATCTGCGCCGTGGTGCTCGGGCTCACGCTGCCGGGGGCGAGACGGGGGCACGACAGGAAGGAGCCCACGGCCACGCAGGCGGGGGCCGTCGGCAAGGCCACGCCCAGCGGGCGCGCGGCTCCTGGGGGTGGCGTGAAGGATCGGCCCGCCGGGTCCTCGGCCACGCCCGTGAGTCCCACGCCTTCGGCCACCGCACCGATTCCGGCGGCGGCGCCGGGGGCGGTGGCCGCGAAGGCCAACGAGCTGGGCCAGGTGCCGGTGCTCATGTACCACCGGATCATGAAGAAGCCCGAGCTGTCGCTGGACCGCTCGTCCAAGGAGCTGTACGACGAGCTGACGCGGTTGGCGCGGAGCGGGTACGTCCCGGTCACGGCGGCGGAGTTCGTCGGCGGACGGTTCGACGTGCCCGCCGGGAGGCACCCCGTGGTCCTGACGTTCGACGACAGCACCCCCGGCCACTTCGGGCTCGACGCGCGGGGCGACCCGAAGCCCGACACCGCCGTCGCGGTCATCGAGCAGGTGGCGCGGGAAAACCCGGGCTTCCGTCCGGTGGCGACGTTCTACCTCAACAAGGACCTGTTCCAGCTGGGCGAGGCCGAGGCGGCGGCGGGCGTCAGGTGGCTCGTCCAGCACGGGTTCGAGCTGGGCAACCACACGACGACCCACCCCGATCTCGCGGGCATGTCCGAGAAGCAGGTCCGCGACGAGATCGGCGGGATGGAGGACGAGATCCTCCGCGTCTCAGGGACGCACACCAGCACGCTCGCCTACCCGTTCGGGTCGGCGCCGCGCAAGAAGGCGTGGGCGCGCGAGGACGCGCGGTACCGCTTCCAGGGGATCTTCCTGGCCGGCTGGCGGCCGTCGGAGTCGCCCTTCGACGAGAAGTTCGACCGGTGGGCGATCAACCGCGTCCGGTCGGAGGGGAAGATCGCCGAGAACGACTGCAAGCGGTACTGCTCGACCGCTTGGCTGGAGTACCTGGACAGGAACCCCGATGAGCGGTACACATCTGACGGTGATCCCGACACGGTCACGATTCCGAGGGCTGCGCAGGACCGGATCGCCAAGGATTACAGGGCCCGCGCCCGTGTCTACTAGCCGGGAGCGCGTGAAAGCGGATTGACCACGAGAGATTGGTCCCATATCCTGATCGCTGCGCTGTGGGCCTGCGTGCGCTTCGGACGGAGCAGGCTCGCGCTCGGTCAGGTCGGCGACATCGGTTCGGTACAACGACGGGGCAACCGCCCGCGTCCCCTTCCGGTTCTCGGCAGGGCGGATAACGGCCCTCCGCGCACAACCCATACGACTTCCATGTCCGTACCGGAGCCAGCCGACACATGACGAGCAGCACCGAGGCCACCTCGACCACCCCGCAGGTAGCGGTCAACGACATCGGGTCCGAGGAAGCCTTCCTCGCAGCGATCGACGAGACCATCAAGTACTTCAATGACGGCGACATTGTCGAGGGCACTGTCGTCAAGGTCGATCGTGACGAGGTCCTCCTCGACATCGGCTACAAGACCGAGGGCGTCATCCCCTCGCGAGAGCTGTCCATCAAGCACGATGTCGACCCCAACGAGGTCGTCACCGTCGGCGACCACGTCGAGGCCCTCGTCCTCCAGAAGGAGGACAAGGAGGGCCGGCTGATCCTGTCCAAGAAGCGCGCCCAGTACGAGCGCGCCTGGGGCACGATCGAGAAGATCAAGGACGAGGACGGCATCGTCACCGGGACCGTCATCGAGGTCGTCAAGGGCGGCCTCATCCTCGACATCGGCCTGCGGGGCTTCCTGCCCGCGTCGCTGGTGGAGATGCGCCGGGTCCGCGACCTCCAGCCCTATGTGGGCCGGGAGCTCGAAGCCAAAATCATCGAGTTGGACAAGAACCGCAACAACGTGGTCCTGTCCCGCCGTGCCTGGCTGGAGCAGACGCAGAGCGAGGTCCGCCAGACCTTCCTCAACACGCTCCAGAAGGGCCAGGTCCGCAAGGGCGTCGTCTCCTCGATCGTCAACTTCGGCGCGTTCGTCGACCTCGGCGGCGTGGACGGGCTCGTGCACGTCTCCGAACTCTCCTGGAAGCACATCGACCACCCGTCCGAGGTCGTCGAGGTCGGCCAGGAGGTCACGGTCGAGGTCCTGGACGTCGACATGGAGCGCGAGCGCGTCTCCCTGTCGCTCAAGGCCACCCAGGAAGACCCGTGGCAGCAGTTCGCCCGCACCCACCAGATCGGCCAGGTCGTGCCGGGCCGCGTCACCAAGCTGGTGCCGTTCGGCGCGTTCGTCCGGGTCGAGGAGGGCATCGAGGGCCTGGTCCACATCTCCGAGCTGGCCGAGCGGCACGTGGAGATCCCCGAGCAGGTCGTCCAGGTCGGCGACGAGATCTTCGTGAAGATCATCGACATCGACCTCGACCGGCGCCGCATCAGCCTGTCGCTCAAGCAGGCCAACGAGGGCGCCGCGGCCATCGAGGAAGAGGACTTCGACCCGACGCTGTACGGGATGCCCGCGGAGTACGACGACCAGGGCAACTACAAGTACCCCGAGGGCTTCGACGCCGACACCGGCGAGTGGCTGGAGGGCTTCGACGAGCAGCGCGAGACCTGGGAGCGGCAGTACGCCGAGGCCCGCGCCCGCTTCGACGCCCACCGCAAGCAGATCGAGGAGGCCCGCAAGGCCGAGGCCGAGGCCGACGCGGCCCCCGCGGGCGGTGCCGGCGGTGGCGGCGGCGAGACCTCCTACTCGGGCGGCGGCGAGAGCGAGACGACCGGTGGCGCCCTCGCCACCGACGAGGCGCTCGCGGCCCTGCGGGAGAAGCTCTCCGGCGGCCAGTGACCCGTCACTGACACCGAGACCACGGCCGGAGAACGATCTTTGCGGATCGGGCTCCGGCCGTGGCCGTTTCGCGCGCGCGGACACCCGCCTGGGCAATAGAGTCCGCAGTGCCGCACGGTCGCGGCGCCGCCGCGCGCAGGTCCGCTCGTCCCCCGGGGAGCTCTCGTTCAATTGGCCACCACAGAAGCAGGCACCAAGCCCGGCCCGGCCGCCGGGCCCATGATCGTCCCGCAGGGGCCCGCCAGGCTCGCGCTGATCGCGATCACGGTCGCGGTGCTGGCGCAGACCCTGCGCTTCTCCCTTCCCCAGATCGACCACTTCGCCGACGACGCCGGGAACGGCGCCGCCGCGCTGGCGGTGCTGGTCGTCTACCTCGCCGGGTTCGCCGCGCCGCTGCTGCGCCGCGCCGCCGGGCCGCGCGGGCTGCTGGTCGCCGGGGTCGGCGGGCTGCTGGCCGTCCGGCTGGTCGCCCAGGGGATCGGACCGCAGACCTGGCTCGCCTTCGCCGGGACCGCGATCGGGATGGTCGCGGTGGCTGCGCTGTTCGAGGGCGCGCGGGGCCTGTCGGGCGTCGGGTTCGCGACCGCGACGGTCGCGGGCCTATCCGCCGACTCCGCCGTCCGGATGTGCTTCGCCACCTGGGACCCGGTGTGGCGGTCCGGGATCGGCCCGTGGCTGGCCTGCGCCGCGTTCGTCCTGCTCGGCGCCCTCGCGCTCTGGCGCGAGCTGGCCTCCGGACCGGTCACCGCGCCCGGCGTCTCCTGGCGGGAGGCGTTCGGCGCGGCGGCGATCGGCCCGTTCCTGGCCCTCCAGGTGCTGGTGCTGTCCAGCCCCGCGTTCGTCGCCTCGTCCGGCTGGCGGTCGCTGACCGCCGCGCACGTCGTGATCGTCATCGGGCAGGGCCTCGCGCTGGCGTTCCTCGCCTCCGGCCTCGCCGTGCGGGCCGTGCCGGGCGGCGTGTGCGTGCTCGGCGGCACCGTCCTCGGCGTCGCCGCCGGGTCCGTCGCCGGGACGTACGCGATCTCCGGCATCGAGGTCGTGCCCGTCGTGATCGTCGGGCAGGTGCTGTCGGCGTGGCTGCTGGCGGTGGCCTGCCGCGCCCCGCTGCGCCGCGCCGGGTCGGGCGGCCCCGATTGGCGGATCGACGTCGGCGCCGCGCTCGGCGGCCTGCTGGTCGCGCTGATCCTCGTCCCGTACCAGGTCAGTGCGGTGTCGCCGCTGCCCTTCCCCAACAACGTGCTGCCGGGCCTCGCCGGAATCCTGCTGGGCGCGCTCGCCGCCGCCGCGGCGGCCCGCGGCGGCCCGCTGCCCGCCCGCGCCCCGCTGCGGGCGCTCACCGCCGGCGCCGCCGCGCTGCTGCTGTTCGCCGGGACGCTGGTGTTCACCGTCGCCGCGCCGGACGGCAAGGCCGCGGCCGGGCCCGTCCCCGGGCAGGTGCGGCTGCTCAGCTACAACATCCACGACTCGGTCAACCAGGACGGGCGGCTCGATCCCGAGGGAATCGCCCGCACCATCGAGCGGCAGCACGCCCAGGTCGTCCTGCTCCAGGAGGCGAGCCGGGGGTCGCTGCTGTCGGGTACCACCGACGTCGGCGTGTGGTTGTCGCGGCGCCTCGGCATGCGGCTGGTCTGGGGTCCCGCCGCCGACGGCCAGTTCGGCAACGCGATCCTGACGTCGCTGCCGGTCCGCTCGTCCGGGACCGGGCGGATGGCCAAGGGCGACTGGTCGCAGATCCGCGGCTACGTGTGGGCGCGGCTCGCCGTCGGGCAGACCACGATGGACGTGTGGTCCACGCACCTGGAGGGCGGCGACGACCAGTCCGGCGAGCGGGCCCGCGAGGTCGCCGCGCTGGTGCGCGCCTGGGGCGGCGCCCCCCGCACCGTCATCGGCGGCGACTTCAACGCCGAGCCGGGCAGCCCCGAGCTGACCGGGCTCACCGACACCGACCTGCGCAGCGCCGCGCTCGGCGCCGACACGTCCCCGACGCGCTCGGACGGCAAGCGCGTCGACCAGGTCCTCGGCTCCGAGGGCCTGATGTTCACCGACTTCGACGTGCCGCGTTCCGACGCCTCCGACCACTACCCGATCGCGGTGACCATCCGGGTCGGGCACTGACCGGACGCGCGCGGGTCTAGGGTCGGGCGCATGACCGAACAGACCGTCGCGATCACGCGGGCGGACGCCGGCGACGCGGGCGCGCTGCTGACCGTCCAGCGCGCCGCCTACGTCAGCGAGGCGCAACTGTACGGCGACCCGTTCCTGCCGCCGCTCGTGGAGTCGCTGGACCAGCTCGGCAAGGTCCTCGCGGGCGACGCGGTGGTGCTGAAGGCGACCCTGGACGGGCGGCTCGCGGGCGCCGTCCGCGCCCAGTTCGGCGACCGCACCTGCCTGGTCGGACGCCTCGTCGTCGCCCCCGACCTCCAGAACCGGGGGATCGGCGGCGACCTGATGCGGGCCCTGGAGCACGAGGTGACCGGCCGCGCCGACGCGTGCGTGCTGTTCACCGGCCACCTCAGCGAACCCGCCCTGCGCCTGTACCGCCGCCTCGGCTACACCGAGACCCACCGCGAACGCGTCGCCGCCCACCTGACCCTCGTCCACATGCGCAAACCTCTCCCAGCGGAGAACGCCTAGCGGTCGCTGGCCGGGCTCCGAACGACACGGGCTAGGGTGAAACCCGTGTTGAACGTGGGGCTCACCGGCGGGATCGGATCGGGCAAGAGCGAGGTCGCGGCGCTGCTGGCCGCGCACGGCGCCGTGGTCATCGACGCCGACCGGCTCGCGCGGGAGGTCGTCGCGCCCGGCACCCCCGGGCTCGCCGCCGTCACCGCCGAGTTCGGCGACGGCGTCCTGCTGTCCTCAGGGGAGCTGGACCGGGAGCGGCTCGGCTCGATCGTCTTCGCCGACCCGGACCGGCTCGCGGCGCTGAACGCGATCGTCCACCCGCTGGTGGCGGAGCTGACGCGGCAGCGGACGGAGGCGGCGCCCGCCGACGCCGTCGTCGTCCACGACGTGCCGCTTCTCGTCGAGAACGGGCTGGAGTCCCGCTACGACGAGGTCGTGGTCGTGGACGCGCCGGAGGAGGTCCGCCTCGACCGGCTCACCTCCCGCCGGGGCATGACCGAGGACGCCGCCCGCGCCCGCATGGCGAGCCAGGCCACCCGCGAGCAGCGCCGCGCCGTCGCCACCTTCGTCATCGACAACAGCGGCACCCTCGACGACCTCGCGACCCAGGTGGACGCCCTCTGGAAGGCCCTGACCTCCCGCGCGTGAGGTGGCCGGTTGCGGACGCGGCGAGCGTCCGCCGGAGTGGTGTACTGAGCCCACTCGACTCCGGCTCTGAGGAGATGTCATGACCCGTGTCATGCTCCGCGCGATCCTGGGAACGGCCCTGTTAGCAGGCGGGGTGGGCGCGATGGCCCCCGCCGCGTCCGCCGCCGAGGCTCCCCACCCGGGTACGCAGATCACGCTCGCCCTCGTCCCCCATCAGGGGTCTCCGGGCGCTCCCCGCCACGTGGTCCTGACCTGCGAACCGGCCGGTCCCCTGCCCCACGCGCAGGAGGCATGCGACGAACTCGCGCTGGTGAACGGGAACGTCGCTGGGGTTCCGCGTCGGCAGGCGACCTGCCCCCAGGCGTGGCTCCCGGTCACCGCGTCCGCGTCAGGACGGTGGCGGGGCATCCCGATCCCGCCCTTCTCGCAGGACTTCCAGAACGAGGACTGCGCACGCATCGGGCGCGGCCACGTCTTCGACTTCTGACCCCGGCGGACAAGCCGTGGCAGCACCGGCGGGCCGTCAAGCACAAGGTCACCTCGACCAGCTCCCCGCTTCCGACGCTTTGAGGAGATGTCATGACCGGTATCACGCTTCGCACGATCCTGGGATCGGCCCTGTTGGCAGGCGGGATCGGCGCGATGGCCCCCGCCGCGACCGCCGCGGAGGTCCCCCACACGTTAACGAGGATCACGCTCAGCGTCGTCCCTGAGCCGGGGACTCCAGGCGCCCCCAAGCACGTGGTTCTGACCTGCGATCCGGTCAGTCCCCTGCCTCACGCGCAAGAGGCGTGCGACGAGCTCGACCTGGCGTTCGGGGACGTCGCGCGGGTCCCGCCGCGACATGACGAGTTCTGCTTCCAGGTACGGCAACCGGTCACCGCGTCCGCCACGGGATGGTGGCGGGGCGTCCAGATCCAGCCCTACTCGGAGATCATCACCAACGACAGCTGCGCGCGGATCGCGCACGGTCACGTCTTCGCCTTCTGACCCCGTCTGCCCGGGCGTGCGGCGCGGCGGTGGCCGGTTGCGGACGTGGCGGGCGTCCGGCGGAGTGGTGTACTGAGCCCACTCGACTCCGGCTTTGAGGAGCTGTCATGACCCGTGTCACGTTCTGCGCGATCCTGGGATCGGCCCTGTTAGTGGGGGGCGGCGCGGTGACCCCCGCCGCGACCGCCACCGAGGCCCCCGTCCCGGCAACAGAGATCACGCTCAGCGTCGTGCCCCAGCCGGGCACCCCCGGCGCCCCTCGCCGAACCGTCCTGACCTGTGATCCCGCCAGCCCCCTGCCCCACGCGCAGCCCGCGTGCGACGAACTGGCCCTCGTGAACGGGGACGTCTCCCGGGTTCCGCCCCAGCAGGCGGCCTGCGCCCAGGTGTGGCTCCCGGTCACCGCGTCCGCGTCCGGACGCTGGCGGGGCGTCCCGATCCCGCCCTTCTCGCAGACCTACACCAACGACGCCTGCGCCCGGATCGCGCACGGCCACGTCTTCGACTTCTGACCCCGGCGGACAAGCCGCGGCAGCACCGGCGGGCCGTCAAGCACAACGTCACCTCGACCAGCTCCCCGCCTCCGACGCTTTGAGGAGATGCCATGACCAGTGTCACGCTTCGCATGCTCTTGGGATCGGCCCTGTTAGTGGGGAGTGTCGGCGTGGTCGGCCCCGCCGCGACCGCCGCCGAGGCTCTCGACTACCCGACGAGGATCACGCTCAGCGTCGTCCCTGAGCCGGGGACTCCAGGCGCCCCGAAGCACGTGGTTCTGACCTGTGATCCGGTCAGTCCACTGCCTCACGCGCAAGAGGCGTGCGACGAGCTCGACCTGGCGGATGGGGACGTCGCGCGGGTCCCGGGCCAGACCGACAGGTGGTGCTTTACCTACAGCGCCCCGGTCACCGCGTCCGCGTCGGGATGGTGGCGGGGCATGTCGATCCGACCCTTCTCGCAGGTCTACCAGAACGAGGGCTGCGCGCGGATCGCACGCGGCCACGTCTTCGACTTCTGACCCACAGCCGCCCAGCCCCCAAAGTGAGGGCTCGTCCTGCCCCCGGAGGCGGGTCCGGTGACGGCGAGGATGAGGACGTAGGCGGCGGCGAGGGTCGAGGGGGGTCCCATCTGCTCCGGGTCGGACCACACCGCTCGATGACCGGCCGGTCGTCCTCGCGCCCGGCATGATGGCCACCGGCCCGCTCGACCGCCCGGCCCGGTCGCGACGAGCCGGGGTCGAGCGCTCCTCCGCCCCGGTTCACACGGCACGGTGACGCTGCTCGGCCGGGCCTGCCGGCGCCCGCCTTACTCCGGCCGTGCCCGCGCGTGCATGGCGGCGACCGGTCCGCACTGGCCTGCCCGACACCGTAGCGCCCGCCCGCACATGGCGGGCGCCCGCTTCGGCTTGGTCGGTGCGGCGGGCCGGGTGCTGCGGTGGCGGTCGCGCGGGTGTGGTTCCGCCGCCTGTAGGGCACGGTGATCGGTTCGGCCGGGCGGTCATAGGGGGGCGTCCATGGGGACTTGGCGGACTTCGGGGAGGTAGGGGTCCAGCTCGCCGGGGTCGAAGCGGCACATGCCGACCGCGTACCAGAACTCGGCGGTGGCCTCGCCCTCCCACTTGTAGCGGCCGTCGGGCGCCAGGGCGGCCCAGCCCGCCGCCAGGCCGAGGAGGGTCGCGCGGCGGGTGGGGGCGGTGGGGTCGGCGACGTCCCAGAGGATGACCGCGCCGTCGTCGCCCGCGGAGGCCAGGAGGGTGCCGTCGGGGCTGAACGTCACCGACCAGACGCGGCGGGTGTGGCCGTCGAGGGAGTGCAGGAGCTCGCCGGTGGACGGGTCCCACAGGCGCACCGCCATGTCGTCGCCCGCGCTGGCCAGCAGAGTTCCGGACGGGTGGAACGCGGCCGTCCACAGGCGGCCCGCGTGGCCGGACAGGACGTGCAGGGTCGCGCCGGTCGCCGGGTCCCACACGCGGACGGTGCCGTCGTTGCCCGCGCTGGCGAGGACGTCGCCGGACGGCGCGAACGCCACCCGGTAGACGCGGTCGGAGTGGCCGCGCAGGGTGGCGGCGAGCCCGCCGGTGCGCGGGTCCCAGAGGCGGACGAGGCCGTCGTCGCAGCCCGTGGCGACGAGCGCGCCGTCGGGGGCGAAGTCGATCGAGCGGACGCGGCCCCGGTGCCCGGCGAGGTTGACGATCTCGCGGCCGGTCGTCCAGTACCAGAGGCGGACGCTGTCGTCGTCGTTGGCGGTGGCGAGGACGTCGCCGTCCGGCGCGAACGCCTGCGCCCACACGTGGTCGGTCTCGACGTTCAGCTCCCGCTCGAACGTGCCGGTGCCCGCCTGCCACAGGTGCACGCCGCCGTCGTTGGTGGCGGTGGCGAGCTGGGAGTCGCGGGTGTTGAACAGCGCGGAGGTGAGGTTGTCGGCGACGCCGCGCAGCTCGCGGACGAGGCGTCCGGTGCGCGGGTCCCAGAGGCGGACGAGCCCGTCGTTGCCGCTGGAGGCCAGCAGCCCGCCGCCGGGGCTGAAGGCGACGCCGGTGACGCGGCGGCCGTGCCCGCGCAGCACGACGCGGCTCTGCCCGGTCTCGGCGTCCCACAGCCGGGCGGTGCCGTCGTTGCTGCTGGTGGCGAGCTGGGCGCCGTCGGGGCGGAACGCGAACGGCCACACCGCGCCGCGGTGTCCGGCCAGTTCGACGCGCTGCCGCCCGGTCTCCGGGTCCCACAGCCGGACGGACCCGGCGCTGTCGGCGGTGGCGAGGCGGCCGCCGTCGGGGCTGAAGGCGGCCTGGTAGATGCCGCCGCCGTGGCCGGTGAGCGTGGCGCGGTGCGCGCCGTCCTCCCAGAGCCGGACGGAGGCGTCGGTGTCGCCGGTGACCAGGAGCCGCCCGTCGGGGTGGAACGCGATGGCGTAGACGCGCCCGGTGTGGCCGACGAGCTCCTGGCGGATCTCGCCGGTGCGGATGTCCCAGAGCCGGACGACGCCGGCCTCGTCGCCCGCCGCGAGCAGCGACCCGCCGGGGTGGAACACGGCGCGGAAGACCGCGCCCCGGTGGCCGGTCAGCTCGCGGCGCAGCGCGCCGGTCGCGAGGTCGAACACGCGCAGCGTCCCGCCCTGGTCGCCGGTGACCATCAGCGACCCGGCCGGGTCGAACACGGCGGTGAAGACGGGCGCGGTGTGGCCCGCGAACTGGTGGCGGAGGGCGCCCGTGGCGAGGTCGAAGACGCGGACGACGCCGTCGGCGTCCCCGGCCGCGACGAGGTCGTCGCCGCCGGCCACGACGGGCCACACGCCCTCGGGGTGGACGTCCAGGACGTGGGCGCACTGGCCGGTGGCGAGGTCCCAGAGCCGGAGCGTGCCGTCGGCGGACCCGCTGGCCAGCACGTTGCCCTCGCGGTCGAACGCCACCGCGTAGGCGCGGTCGGCGTGGCCCTGGAGGGTGCGGATGGGCCGTCCGGTGACGGCGTCGCAGACGAGGACGCCGCCGTCCTCGTTGCCGACGGCCAGCACGGACCCGCCGGGGCTGTAGGCGAGCGGCTGCGGCAGCCGGCTCGTCTGGAAGTGGAACCCGTAGGGGACGCCGACGGCGGCGGGCGCGACCTGGATGTCGACGGGGCGGCCCGGCGCGATCGCCGCCTCGCGCAGCTCGGGCGCGGCGGCGACCTGGTCGGGCAGGACGGCGTCGACGAGCGCGGCGCGCGTCCAGCGGCTGCCCTCGACCGTGACGTCGCGCAGGTCGGCGCGGGCGAGCCGGGCCCGGGACAGGTCGGCGCCGCGCAGGTCGGCGCCGGTGAGCCGCGCCTCGTCCAGCCGGGCCCCGGCGAGGGACGCGTCGCGCAGCACGGCGCGCGAGAGGTTCGCGCCGACCAGCAGCGCGTCGGTGAGGTCGGCGCCGGTCAGGTCGACCTCCTGGAGGTCGCGGTAGGAGAGGTCCTCGCCCTTGAGGACGGCGCCGCGCAGGTCGGCCCGGGCGGGGGTGCGCAGCCGGGTCGTGATCCGGATCGCGTTCGCGCGGGCGGCGTCGGCGGCGGCCGGATCGGCGAGGATGCGCTCGGCCCACTCCTGGCAGGCGCGGGTGTCGGCGAGGTCGCACAGGAAGTCGACGGTGAGCTGCGTCAGCGCGCGCCGCCCGAGCGCGGCCGGCGTCGCGCCCTCGCCGAGCTCGCGGGCGATGTGCCGGGCGACGAGCCACTCCATGACCGACACGTGGATGAACCCGAACAGGCCCTCCTCGGTGCGGACGAGCAGGCTGCCCGCGCCGACCGCGTGCGTCACCTGGTGCGGCGACAGCCGCCCCTCGGCGAGGCCGGTGAGGGTGTCGGCGACGTCGGCCAGCTCGGCGAGCCGCAGGAACCGGTCGTCGCCCTCCCAGAGCCGCAGCGCGAGCGTGCCGACCGCCTCCCACATGTCCTCCACGCGCAGCCCCGGCTGGCCGCCCGGCGGGCGGACCCGCTCGGCCTCGTGCTCCAGCCAGGACGACAGGATCTCCTCGTACAGGTCGGCGGGGCTGACGGTCGTGCGGGCCCGCGCGACCGCGCGCAGCCGGTCGCCGGGCAGGTCGGCGATGAAGCTCAGCATCCGCGGGTTCGGGGTGAGCGCGAGCAGCTCCTCCACGCCCGACAGCAGCCCGAGCCGCTCGTCGGCCGCCTCCTCGTCGCCGTACCGGTTGACCAGGTAGGAGCGGACCTGCGCCGGGGTGAACTCCTCCAGCCCGAGGACGCGCCGGTGCGGCAGCACGCCGACCCGCTCGCCGAGCGCGGTGAGCACCTGCGCCTGCGACTTGAAGTGCTGGGTGCGGCTCGCCACGACGATCTTCGCCTTGTCCTGCGCGGCGCGCAGCAGCGTGTCGAGGTGGTCGGCGGCCTGGTCGTAGGTCACCCTGGTCACCAGCTCGTCGAAGCCGTCGAACAGCAGCACGATACGGCCCTGCCGGAGCATGTAGTGGAACGCCTTGAGGTCGATCAGCTCCTCGCCGTGGTTGGCCAGGTGCGCGGCGACCAGGCCGTCCACCGAGTGCGCCTTGTCGAGCGCGCGCAGCTCGATCAGGATCGGGACGACGTGCGGCAGCTCCTCGGGGATGCGGCGGGCCAGCTCCCGCAGCGAGAACGTCTTGCCGCGCCCGAAGTCGCCGAGCAGCAGCAGGAACCGGCCGTGGTCGGCGGCCAGCAGCCGCAGCATCTCGCCGACGACGTCGTCGTGGACGTCGCCGGGGCCGCCCTCGCCCTCGCCGTCGGCGCGCAGCCGGTCCAGCTCGCGGTAGCGCTGCGGGACGTACAGCGACGGCGGGTACAGGTCGCCGGAGGCGAGCCGCCGGGACTGCGCGGTGACGTACTCCGACAGGTCGAGCAGCCCCTGGAACTCGGTGAGGCTGCGGACCCGGATGCCGCGCCGCAGCGCGTCCTCGCGCAGCGACCGGGCGGGCGCCGGGCCGAGGTAGACGAGCTCGGAGCCGTGGTCGGCGCCGTCGGCGTGGACGTGCCGGACGAACGCGTCCACGTCCTCCTCGGCGACCCGGCCGACGTGCGCGCCGATCCGGTACTGCCGGACGAAGCCGTCCTCCAGGTGGGTGAGCAGCAGGTGCGGCGGCTCGGCGCGGCCGTCCTCGCGCGGCGGCGGGACGACGCGCCGGATCGTGGCGCGCTCGAACCGGGTCTCGCACGCCTCGGTGAGCCGGTCCAGCAGGCGGGCGGTGGGGTCGGCGGCCCCCTCGTCGCCGCCCGGCTCGGCGGGGGCCGGGGCGCCGCCGGGGCCGAGTGCGGGCGCCGGGCCCGCCGCGCCGCGCCCGGACGGCGGGGGGAACGTTCCCTCCACCCGCGACCAGGCGGCCTCCAGCCGCTCGGGGCCCCGGCGCGCCGCGTCCTCGGGAATCCACCGCTCCATGCCGTCGCGGCGCAGCACGACGATCTGGTGGCGGCCGGGCCCGAGCGC
The DNA here is from genome assembly GCF_022751215.1 of Actinomadura terrae. Lineage (GTDB taxonomy): Bacteria > Actinomycetota > Actinomycetes > Streptosporangiales > Streptosporangiaceae > Spirillospora > Spirillospora terrae. Next base: position 1,783,915 of record NZ_JAICDG010000001.1, read on the forward strand.
CGGGACGGCCGGGACGCCCGACGCCAGCAGCGGCACCGCGCCGAACTCCGACGGCGCGCCCTGGAAGAACACGTTCACGTGCCCGCCCAGCAGCGTCTCGACGGTCTCGGGGTCGCGCAGCGCGCCCGGCTCCCCGGCGATCGGGGTGTGCTCGACCACGCCGAGCCGCAGCCAGCCCTCGTCCTCGAAGTGCCGGAGCCGCTCGTTGAACCACGCCGCCTGCGCCTGCCCCACGCGGCCGTAGCGGTCCTCCTCGCGGTGGGTCTGCGGCAGCGTCGAGTTGAGCCCGGCGACCGCGACCCGCAGGTCGGGGACGGGGAACAGCGTCCACGGCTGCGCGCTGTCGAAGATCAGCGAGTCGAGGCCCTGGTAGAACTCCTTGAACAGCCCGGCGAAGTGCCGCCACTTCGGCCAGTACGGCGGCTGCGGCTCGATGTCGTCGGCCTCGCAGCTGGAGAAGTAGGCCTGGCAGGCCGCGCGGGTGACGTCGTGGGTGCCGGGGACGACCACGACCCGCTGCGCCTCCAGCCCGAGCAGCGCTCGCAGGCTCGTCAGGAACGACAGCGCCTCGGTGAACTCCTTGCGGCTGCCCGAGTGGGTGAGGTTCCCGGTGACGACCAGCAGGTCGGGACGCGGGACGCCGGAGTCGGCGAGCCGCGCCACATCGCTCCAGATGCGGTCCTGGAGTTCGCTGGCGGTGGTCGGCTCCCCGGGCTCGGCGAGCGTCCGGCCGAACCGGGGCCCACCCACGTGCAGCACGCTCAGGTGCTCGCGGCCCTCGGGCGGGCCGCCGTCGCGGGCGGGGAACGCGGGCGCGGCGACCGGCGCGCGGCGGGCGGGCCGCTCGCCCGAGGGCCCCGGCCGCTGCGGGGAGGTCTCCGCGCGGTCGTCCTCCACCCGTCCGGCGAGTTGACCAGCGAGTGGCGCGCGCGAGGATCCGCCGGGGAAACCGGGGCCGTCCAGCGGGCGCGCGTGCCCCGCGAGGGCCTCCTGGATGCGCCGCATCAGCAGGTCGCGCGCGTCGTCGGGGTCGTCGACGCCGACGAGGTCCACATAGGTGATCGTCGACAGCAGGCCGTCGATCGGGCAGTCCTCGATGCGGACCGTGACGAGCTTGCGCGCCGGGTCGTCGGGGTCGGCGCGCAGCGCCGCCATCCACTCCAGCCGCCCGTACCGGGACCGCAGGTAGTTGCGCGACAGCACCGCGACGACGGCCTTCGCCTCCGACAGGCCCCGGTCCATGAAGTCGATGAAGTTCGTGCCGGGCACGAAGTCCCACGCCTGCATCATCGTCCGGTGCCCGGCCGCTTCGAGCTGCCAGGCGATCCAGGACGCCCACCGCTCGTCCGCGGGCGAGTAGCTGATGAAGAAGTCGGTCGGACGCTCCTGCCTGGAGTGGTCACCGGGGGGTGTCATGCCGCCAGTATCGCGTGCCGGGACGGGGAGTTCAGCAACTCGTCCCGCCTGTGGAAAACCGCGCCGCACACCCGGCGGGACGCCGCGCCGCGCCGCCTATGGGATCATGTCGCGCGTGCCGTCCCCGCCCGCCGCCCTGCGCCGAGCCGTCCGGTCCGTGGGGGTCCTGGACCGCGTCAGGGCGGGGCTGCTCGCGCTCGGCCTGCTCTTCGTCGCGACGGGCCTGCTCCCGCCCGCGACGGCGCGCGACAGCGTCGAGCGCATCGCGCCCCTCCTGCTGTTCCTGCTCAGCGTCATCGTGTTGGCGGAGCTGACCAAGGAGGCGGGGGTCTTCGACGCGATCGCGCAGCGGATGGCGCGCGCGGGACGCGGCAACTACGTCGCGCTGTTCCTGCTGTGCGTGGGGTTCGCGTCGGTCAACACCGTCTTCCTGAACCTCGACACGACCGCGGTGCTGCTGACGCCGGTCATGCTGGCGCTCGCGGCGCGCGCGCGGATCGCCGCGCTGCCGCTCGCCATGACGACGGTGTGGCTGGCCAACACCGCGAGCCTGCTGCTCCCGGTGTCCAACCTGACCAACCTCCTCGCCGCCGACCGGGTGGCCCTGGAGACCCCGGCGTTCGCGGCCCGGATGTGGCTGCCGCAGGTCGCCGTCCTCGCCGTCACGATGCTGCTGCTGTGGGTGTTCTTCTGGCGGCGCGGCATGCGCGGCGCCGACTCCTACGACCCACCGGACGTCGCGCCCGTCCGCGACCGGGTCCTGTTCTCCGCGACGGGTGTCGCGTGCCTGCTGTTCATCGGCGCGATCCTCGCGGGCGTCCACACCGGCCTCCAGCTCGGCCTCGCCGCGACCGTCGCCGCCGTGGTGGCCGTGGCCGCGTTCGCCGTCCGCGACCGGTCGGCGCTGCGCGGCGAGCTGATCCCGTGGCGGCTGATGGTGTTCGTGACCGGCCTGTTCCTGGTCGTCCCCACCTTGGAGCGGTACGGCCTGGACGAGGTGATGCGCTCCCTGGTCGGCGGCGACGACGGTGTCGCGGGCGCGGCGCGGGCGGCGTTCGCGGGGGCGGGGCTGTCCAACGTCCTGAACAACCTGCCCGCCTATGTCGCGGGGGAGTCCGCGGTCCCCGAGTCCAACCGGGACCAGCTGCTGTCCCTGCTCATCGGCACGAACGTGGGCCCGGTCATCACGCCGTGGGGGTCGCTGGCGACGCTGCTGTGGTTCGAGTGGTGCCGCCGCTGGGACGTGCGCGTGCCGATGCGCAAGTTCGTCATCACAGGGACGGTCCTGGCCGTGCTGGGCTGTGCCGCCGCCGTCGCGGCGCTGCTGGTGACCCGCTGAACTCGGGACGAGCGCCGACTACCGGACGAGCGGGATCTGGCCGTCCGGCCCGGCGACGTCCAGCGCGCGGTTCGCGGTCTCCACAAGCCGCGCGAGCAGCTCCGGGCGGGCCGCGACGAACCCCAGCTCCGACGGCGGGCGGTCGATGCTCAGCTCGTAGGGGCCGCCGTCCAGGCGGCGCAGCTCCGCGCCCGCCTCGGCCGCCAGCAGCGCGCCCGGCGGCAGGTCGACGAGCTCGGGCTGGTAGCCGACGATCCCGTCGATGTCGCCGCGCGCCAGCATCGCCCACGCGACCAGCGGCGCCCACAGTTGCAGGAGCCGCGAGCAGCGCAGCTCCAGCGCCGAGCGCAGCGCGAACGCCGACGGGTCGCCCGCCTTGACCGCGTGCCCCTGCGTCCAGCCCAGCACAGGGTTGCGCTCCCGGCCGGGGCGGGGACGCGGCGCCAGCGACAGCGGGGCGCCGTCGGGGTCGAGGGCCCCCTCGCCGCGCACCGCCGTCCACGTCCGCCCCGAGACGGGGTCGTGGACGACGCCCAGCACGGGGATGGTCCCCGCGCACAGCGCCAGCCCCACCGCGTACACGGGCATGCCGATCGCGACGTTGTTGGTGCCGTCGAGCGGGTCGACCAGCCAGACGAGGTGGGCGCCGTCCGCGCCGTCGAGCACCCCCGACTCCTCGGCGATGATCCGGTGCCCGGGGTAGGCGGTGCGCAGCCGTCCGACGATCAGCTCCTCGGCGGCGGTGTCCAGTTCGGTGACGACGTCGCCGTTCCGGCCCTTGGGGCGGGCGACCAGCGGGCCGCCCGTGCCGGCGCGCACCAGCGCGCCGGCCGCCTCGGCCGCCTCGACCGCCACCCGGCGGGCCTCGCAGAGATCGACCGGTAGGGCCGGTGACGGGGGCGTGGATCTCATCGCTGCCTCTCCAGTCGGGTCCGGGGCTCGGGGGTCCGGTGGCTCGGGGGCCGGTGGCCGCCTACCGGCGGGTCGGTGACAGGCCGCCGAGGGAGCAGCCTTCCCCGGGCGGGGCGGGGTGGGCGTTCGCGACCGCGCGCGCCGACCGGTGGAGCGCGCGCGCCGCCTCGTCCGGTTCGGACCGCGCGCGGCGCACCTGGTGGGTCGCGACGTCCAGCGGGCCGAGCGACAGGTCGCCGCTCCCGGGCGTCTGGCGGCCGAGCGCGACCGTGGCCGCGTCCCGCCCGTCCTCGATCAGCGTGCTGTGGAACACGCCCGCGGGCAGAGTGTACGACTCGCCCGTCCCGTGGGCGGTGGAACGACCGGGAGAGTATCGGACGGTGCGTCCGGTGGCCCTCAGCTCGTCGACCTCGCCCCGGCTGACGACCTCGAAGACCTGCGCCGCCGCCCCGCCGGAGCCCCCGCCGACGTCCATCCGGACGTTGCGGACCGTCCCGTACAGGACGAAGCTCAGCAGGTCCCAGCTGTGGCAGTGCACGGGGGAGGTGGTGGAGGGCGCGGAATCCACCTCGGACGTCCAGATGTGCAGGCACACGCCGAAGTCGCCGCTGCGCTCCACGGGAAGGCACAGGAACCCGAGGGGATGCCTTACGGCCGGGACGCGGGACCGCCCCGCCGCGACGTCCGCGAGCACACGGCCCGCCCATGCCGGGAGCGTCCGCGCCGCCGTTCCGGCCTCGATCTCCCTGCGGATCTCCTCGTACCTCATCGCTCGCACCCGATGTCGCTGTTGCGTTGTGGCGTCCGCGTACGGCAGGCCCGCGCGGACGCGGTCACTCGTAGGGGTCCTTGGGCCGCAGCGCCTTCCGGATGATCTCGATGACGTCCCGGTCGGTGTAGCCCTGGGCCATGTCGATGCCGATCACCTCGTAGAGCCTGCGGACCTGCTCGACGGTCGGCTCGTCGTCCAGCGGCGCGAGCCGCGCGTGCTCCACCGGGACGCGGCGCGCCTGGTCGAGGCTCGTCAGCAGCTCGGCGCTGAGCCAGCTGTAGTAGAACTTCGTGCTGTCCACGACCAGCGCCTGGCCGCGCGGATTGTCGCGGGTGACCACGATCAGCGAGGACGACAGGTCGTAGCGCAGCGTCGTCATCGTCCGCGCCAGGCCGATGTCGATGTCGAGCATCCCGAACCGCTGCTTGTGCCAGCACGCGGCGAGGATCGTGGCGTAGGCCTCCTTGCGGGTGCGCTCCAGCGTCCACGGCTCGCCGGTGCCGTCGGGCCCGTCGGCCGACGAGCGGCGGTGCCGGGCGTAGGCCTCGCAGACCTCCACGTCCGTCGGGTCGATGATCTCCAGCCGGAACAGCAGCGTCCGGCCGTCCCGGCGGGCGGCGGCGACGGTCTCGGGCAGCGTCTTGGCGCGGATGTAGGTGCCGGTGCCGCCCTTGAAGATCCAGCGGTCGGTGTCGCGGCGCGCCTCCTCCAGCACCTGCGCCACCTGCGCGCCGCTGATCACCCGGACGATCGTGGTCTCGTCCAGCGCGCGCTTGGTGTCGGCCAGGACCCCCTCGAACGCCTCGATGTGGCTCAGCCTGCCGCTCAGCTCGTCCAGCGTGGTCGAGGACGCCCGCAGCGTGTCGCGCACCTCCGCCTCGACCGGGACGCGCCGCCCCCGGTCGCGCAGCACCGACGTCGCCAGGAGGCCGACCACCGCGAGGATCGCGCTGTTGGTGATCTCGTCCTCGTGGGGGAGGTCCACCCCGACCCCGAGCACCGCGACCGTGATGGCCAGCACCAGCGCGATGAAGGCGTCGGCGTTCTTCCCGAGCCAGGTGGCGAAGCGGGTCATTGTATGCGTTTTCCCCGTCCTTGTCGGCGCCGTCATCGTAACCACAGCACCGCGAGGGCGGCCACAGGCCCGCGTCCCCTGTGCGGCCGGGGCTGAGGCGCCGCAGGTCACGTTCCTCTCAGGCGGGGGAGGCCATGCTTTCCGGCATGGACGACCTTGGTCCCCTCCGCCCCCTACACTCATCGCATGCAGCTGCGGGGCTGGTGGTCGGCGGGATGGCCGACACCGCGTTCACGGGCGCTGGACCTCACCCTCGCGGTGTCGCTGGCGGTCGTGGACGGCGTGTTCCTGTGGTTCGCCCCCCAGGACTTCTGGCTGCCGCCGCCCGTGACGTCGGCCGGCAGCTTCCTCCTCGGCCTGGGCCTGGTCTTCCGCAGGCGGCACCCCGTCCGGCTCGCGCTCCTCGCGGTCGCGCTCGGCACGGTCGCGGGCGCGGGCGTGTTCGCGCTGGTGGTGATCCTCTATTCGCTGGCCGCCTACACCCCCAACCGCCGGACGGTCTGGACGATCGCCGCCGTCGGGTACGTCTCCGGGATCGCCTTCCCCGGCCCCACCGAGAACGACGACCCGTTCCTCGCCCAGGCGATCTTCGGGGTGGCGTTCACGGCCGTCCCCATCCTCCTGGGTCTCTACATGGGGGCGCGCAAGCAGCTTCTGGCTTCGCTACAGGAACGTGCCGCCCGGCTGGAACGCGAGCAGCACCTCCTCGCGGAGCGCGCGCGGGGGGAGGAGCGCACCCGCATCGCCCGCGAGATGCACGACGTCGTCGCCAACCGGATCAGTGTGATGGTCGTCCACGCGGGCGCCCTGAAGGCGATCGCCGTCCGCGACCCGGGCCGGGCCGCCGAGACCGCCACCGTCATCGGCGACATGGGACGGCAGGCGCTGGAGGAGCTCCGGCACGTGATCGGCGTCCTGCGCCAGGGCGAGGAGGCGCTGCCCCAGGAGGCGGTGACGCTCGCCCATGTCCGCGAGCTGGTCGACCAGTCGGGCGCCGCGGGCCTGGTGGTCGACCTGGCCGTGCGCGGCGAGGAGCAGCCGATGCCGCCCGCCGTCGGGCGGACCGTCTACCGGCTCGTCCAGGAGGCGCTGACCAACGTCCACAAGCACGCGGGCGCCGCCGACACCCGCGTCGACCTCGGCCTGCTGCCCGAGGCCGTCGAGGTCGAGATCGCCAACGACGCGCCCACCGCCCCGCCCGACCACGGGCTGCCGAGCGGCGGGCACGGCCTGGTCGGGCTGCGCGAGCGGGTCACCGCGCTCGGCGGCAGCTTCGAGGCCGGGCCCTGCCCGGACGGCGGGTACGCGGTCCGGGCCAGGCTGCCGCTGCCCGCGTCCTGATCGTCGTCGCGGGGCTGTGACCTGCACGGACCGGTTTGTCGGACGCCGTGCGTACAGTGGGGGAGTACTCACAGGGAGGGGGGCCGGATGCGGCCAGTCACCGATCTTCGGCGCCGGGTGGCGCCGTTCGAGGTCGTCACGGAGATGACGCCGTCCGGCGACCAGCCGCAGGCGATCAGCGAGCTCGCCGCGCGGATCGGGCGCGGCGACAAGGACGCGGTGCTGCTCGGCGCCACCGGCACCGGCAAGACCGCCACGATCGCGTGGCTGGTGGAGAAGCTCCAGCGGCCCGTCCTCGTGATGCAGCCGAACAAGACGCTCGCGGCCCAGTTCGCGAACGAGCTGCGCGAGATGATGCCCGGCAACGCCGTCGAGTACTTCGTCTCCTACTACGACTACTACCAGCCCGAGGCCTACATCCCGCAGACCGACACCTACATCGAGAAGGACTCCTCGATCAACGACGAGGTCGACCGGCTGCGCCACTCGGCGACCAACTCGCTGCTGACCCGCCGCGACACCGTCGTCGTCGCGTCCGTGTCGTGCATCTACGGCCTCGGCACCCCGCAGGAGTACGTCGACCGGATGGTGCGGCTCCAGACCGGGCAGCAGATCGAGCGCGACGACCTCCTCCGCCAGCTCGTCGGCATGCAGTACACCCGCAACGACCTCGCGTTCACCCGCGGCACGTTCCGCGTCCGCGGCGACACCGTCGAGATCATCCCGCAGTACGAGGAGCTCGCCGTCCGGATCGAGATGTTCGGCGACGAGATCGAGAAGCTCGCCACCCTGCACCCCCTCACCGGCGAGGTCATCACCGAGGACGACGAGCTGTACGTCTTCCCCGCCTCCCACTACGTCGCCGGCCCCGAGCGGATGGAGCGGGCCATCGCCGGCATCGAGGCCGAGCTGGAGGAGACCCTCGCCGTCATGGAGCGGCAGGGCAAGCTGCTGGAGGCGCAGCGGCTGCGCATGCGCACCACCTACGACGTCGAGATGATGCGGCAGGTCGGCACCTGCTCGGGCATCGAGAACTACTCCCGCCACATCGACGGCCGCGACGCCGGGACCGCCCCCAACACCCTCCTGGACTACTTCCCTGAGGACTTCCTCCTCGTCATCGACGAGTCGCACCAGACCGTCCCGCAGATCGGCGCGATGTACGAGGGCGACGCGTCCCGCAAGCGGATGCTGGTCGAGCACGGGTTCCGGCTGCCCTCGGCGATCGACAACCGCCCGCTGAAGTGGGAGGAGTTCCTGGAGCGCATCGGGCAGACCGTCTACCTGTCGGCGACGCCCGGCAACTACGAGATGTCCCGCGTCGGCGGCGACGTCGTCGAGCAGGTCATCCGCCCCACCGGCCTGATCGACCCCGAGATCGTCGTCAAGCCCACCAAGGGCCAGATCGACGACCTCATCCACGAGATCCGGCTGCGCACCGAGAAGGACGAGCGCGTCCTGGTGACCACCCTCACCAAGAAGATGTCCGAGGACCTCACCGACTACCTCCTCGAACTCGGCATCCAGGTCCGCTACCTGCACAGCGAGGTCGACACGCTGCGCCGGATCGAGCTGCTGCGCGAGCTGCGCGCCGGCGAGTTCGACGTGCTGGTCGGCATCAACCTGCTCCGCGAGGGCCTCGACCTCCCCGAGGTCTCCCTCGTCGCGATCCTGGACGCCGACAAGGAGGGCTTCCTGCGCTCGGAGACCTCCCTCATCCAGACGATCGGCCGCGCCGCCCGCAACGTGTCCGGCCAGGTGCACATGTACGCCGACACCGTCACCCCGTCGATGGAGCGCGCGATCGACGAGACCAATCGGCGCCGCGCCAAGCAGCAGGCCTACAACACCGAGCACGGCATCGAGCCCCGCGCGCTGCGCAAGCGCATCGCCGACATCCTCGACTCCCTCGCCCGCGAGGACGCCGACACCGAGACCCTCATCGGCGGCGCGGGCCGCCAGCAGAGCCGCGGCAAGGCCCCCGTCCCCGGCCTCGCCTCCCGCACCCGCGAGGTCGGCCGCCACGCCGCCGACCTCGTCGGCGAGCGCCCCCGCGAGGAACTGGAGGGCCTTATCGAGCAGATGACCGCCCAGATGCACCAGGCCGCCACCGACCTCCAGTTCGAACTGGCCGCCCGCCTCCGCGACGAGATCAAGGAACTGAAGCGCGAACTCCGCGAAATGAAGGAGGCAGGCGTCAGCTAGCCAACGCTGTACTCACGAAGCCCCGCGGCCCGGGGCTCCCGCCCGGCGGCTGCGCTCATGAAGTCCCGGCCGGTTTCGTTTCAGGCTCGGCGGGCGTGTTCGCGGGTGGGGGTGGTCGGGGTCGTTAGCCATTGGGAGGCGAGGTTGCGGTAGTAGGGGCTGGTGTCCAGGAGCTCCGCGTGAGTGCCGGACGCGACGATCCTGCCCTGGTCGAGGACGAGGACGCTCGCCGCCGCGCGGACGGTGGTGAACCGGTGCGCGATGACGAGCAGCGCGCACCGGCCGGCGGCCTCGTCGATCGTGCGGTGCAGCGCCGCCTCGCTCTCCAGGTCCAGGTGCGAGGTCGGCTCGTCCAGCAGCAGGAGCCGGGGCCGCGCGACGAGGGCGCGGGCGATCGCCAGGCGCTGCCGCTCCCCGCCCGACAGCTCCCTCCCATGCTCGCCGACCCGGGTTTCGAGCCCCTTGGGCAGCCGCGCGACGAGCTCGTCCAGGTTGGTCATGGCGACCGCCCCGCGGATCTCCTCCTCCCCGGCCTCCGGAGCCGCGTAGACCAGGTTGTCGCGGAGGGTCCCGTCCAGGACCGGGCAGTCCTGCTCGACGAGCCCGATCCTCGACCGGTGGCCGTCGCGGCTCAGCGAGTCGGCCCGCATGCCCTCGACCAGCACCTCTCCGCGGTCGGGGTCGTAGAACCGCTCGGCGAGCGCGAAGATCGTCGACTTGCCCGCGCCGGACCGCCCGATCAGGGCCACGTGCCCGCCCGGCGGCACCTGGAACGACACCCCCCGCAGCACCGGCCGCCCCCGCCCGTATCCGAACCACACCTCCCGGAACTCGAGTGCCGCCGCCCGGCCGCCGTCCGTACTGGAGTCGCCATGAGCGGAAGCGTGGGGGGCGGCGGGTCCGCAGGTCTCGACGAGAGGTCGGGAGGCTTCGGACGGGGCGGCTGCGGCGGCGTCGGTCTCTTGGGGCAGGGCCAGGGCCTCGGTGATGCGGTGGACGGCGCCGGTGCCCTGCTGGACGGCGCTGAACGCCTCGAAGATCGAGCCCAGCGGCGCCGTCAGGTACAGCATGTAGAGCAGGAAGGCGACCAGGTCGGCGACGGAGCCGCTGCCGCCGGCGACGCGCGTTCCGCCGACGAGGAGGACGACGAGGAACGAGCCGGTCACCGCCAGTTCGGTGGCGGGGGAGACCAGCGCGTCGAACCCGGCCATCCGGACGTTCGCGACATAGGCGGCCTCGGCGCGGTCGCCGATGCGGGCGCTCTCGCGGGGTTCGGCGCGGCCGGCCTTCACGGTCCGGATCGCGCTGAGCGCGCGTTCCAGGCCGGCGGCCATCTCGCCGGTCGCCTGGCGGCCCCGCAGCGACGCGGCCCGCATGCCCCGCAGCGCGAGGGCGAGCGCCGTGCCCGCGCCCGCGACGATGGCGGCGACACAGCCGAACAGCACCCAGTCCAGCCACAGCATCAGCACGATCGTCGCGGCCAGGCCGATGACGCCGGTCACGGCGTCGGTGAGCCCGCCGGCGATGATCTGCCGCAGCGCGAGCGTGTCGGCGTCCGCCCTGGAGATCAGGTCGCCGATCCGGTGCCGGTCGTAGACGGGCATGCGGAGCCGCAGCAGGTGGTCGATCAGGCTCAGCCGGACGCCGAGGACGATCCCCTCGCCGGTCCGCGCGAGCTGGAAGCGGACCAGGGCCTGCACCAGCGCCTGGCCGACGAACAGAACGACCAGCGTGCCGACCGCGGTCCACGGCGTCCGGCCCGACCCGGCGACCGCGATCACGTCCCGCGCGACCAGGGGCTGGGCCAGGGCCAGCGCGGACGCCAGCAGGGTCGCCGCGACGGTGGCGGCGATGGCGCCGCGGTGCCCGGCGGCCAGCCGCAGGACGTCGCGCAGCCCCGCCGTGTTCGCCCGGCCGGGGGCGCCCTCGTCCTCAGCGCCCACGGTCCCCGCCCCCGCGCGGAGGGACGGTGATCAGGGCGGCGAGGTAGCCGTCCGGGACGTTCTCCTCGACGAGGCGGCCTTCGGCCTCCACCCACGCGTGCGCCCCAAACGGCGGCCGGACCCGGACGCCGACGCACCAGCTCGGCCACGCGCCCCACATCCGGCACAACAGGACGGTCGCCAGCGACCGGGGCAGGCATCCCCGCGGCCCGAGGCAGGCGAGGCTGCCGGCGAGGACGGCGTCGCGTGCCCGTTTCGCCTGGTCGTAGGTGGCGGGGGAGGCGCCCCTGGAGAGCAGGGCGAGGAGCGCGCGGATGCGCGCGGGCGGCAGGAGGGCGATCGGCCGGGCCAGGAGGACGGCCAGCCGCGCGGCCGCGCGGCGCCGCAGCGGGCCCTTCGGGGGGCGCTCCAGCGCGCTCGGGACGGTCACGACCGCACCAGCCCCGCCGTGCGCAGCTGCCCCACCAGCGCCGTGACGTCCCGCAGCGCCTGTGGCTCGTCGACGTCGAACTCCTCGGCCATGGTCGCGGCGGCCTCCTCGGTGGTGCTGCCGTCCGCCAGCAGCCGCAGGACCCGGGCGGCGGTCGGATTGAGCTGCCAGTAGTCGCCACTGCGCTCGTCGAGGAGCACCGTGCCGTAGGCCGTGTCCGTCGTGGACACGCCGGGACGCAGTCGCAGGCTCATGCGGGGCCTTCCCTTCCGTAGCGGTCTTCCGGACGGCTCATCGCCGGGTCGGCGCCCCGGCGCGGCGGTGTTCCAGGGTGCGCAGCCAGACCTCGCAGCCGAGGGTGGAGTACAGGACCGCCTCGCGCAGCGCGGGCGTGTCGGGACGGGAGACGAGGGCCCTCAGCCGCTCGCCGTCCACGAGGCCGAGCCGGGCCAGCCGGGAGTCGTCGCACAGTTCCAGCAGGTCGCGGTTGTGCGCGCGCAGCCCGTCGGCGGCGTCCATGGACGCCTCCGCCTTGTTGGCGCGGGCGAGGCACTCGTCCGGGACGATGCCGCGCATGGCCGCGACGAGGAGCGGCTTGTACCGCCACGGGGTGACCCGGTCCTCGGCGCGCACGGCGAGGCAGGCCTCGATCACCCGGTCGTCCAGGAAGGGCGAGGCCATCGGAAGGCCCGCGCGGGCGCTCGTCCACTCCCACTGCCGGATGATGCGCGTGCAGGCCCGGATGGAGTGCAGGTCCATGTGCCGCCCCCGGTCGGGCGCCAGCGGCTCGGCCGTCCGGGCGGCCTCGCGCAGCACCTGCCGCGCCGCCTCCGCCGCCTCGGGCGTGACCCAGTCGAACAGCCGCGGCGCCATGTCCCAGCCGAGCGAGCCCGCGACGGTCGGCCGGGCGGGGGCGCGGAGGTCGCCGGCCGCGTCGCGGAGCCACCGGCGGTAGGGACGGCCGTCGGCCAGGGCACGCGCCGCCGGGACGAGCGGCCAGTCGAACAGCGCCCGGAACCCCCGCAGCCGCCGCAGCGCGAACAGCGGCCGCCTGCGCAGCAGCCCGTGGTAGTGGGCCTCGGAGCACCAGGCGACGTGGTCGCCGCCGATGCCGGTCAGGTGCAGGCGGCTGCCCTTCGCCAGCAGCCGGGGGACGTGGTCGAGCATCCGGGCGCGGTCCATCACGCCGATGCTGGGCTCGTCCAGCGGGTCGTCGATCTCCAGGAGCCCCTCGTAGACCAGCGAGGAGTCCTCGGCGGGCCACACCGCGTGCTCGACGCCGGGCAGGTGCGCGGCGGCGCGCCGCGCCCACGTCAGGTCCTCGTCGGCCGGGTCGCGGCCGGGCCAGGTGGACGCGACGATCCCGGCCTCGCCCCGGGCCGCCAGGAAGCAGACCGAGGTCGAGTCCAGCCCGCCGGACAGGTCGCAGCTGACGACGCCGCCGCCCGCGGTGCGCGCCTCGACCGCCGCGGTGAGCGCCGCGGCGATGTCGTCCGCGGCGGCGGCGAGCGGGCGCACCGCCTCCGGCGCGGTCCACCAGCGGCGCACGCTCGCGCGGCCGTCCGGCTCCACCAGCAGGTGGGCACCCGGTTCCACCCCCTCGATCCCCCGCCACAGGGGCGTGTGGAGCAGCGGATGCGGGGCCGGCCACAGCAGGCGCGCGGCGACCTGGCGCTCGTCCAGCGCGGCCCCGGTCAGCGCCGCGAGCGTGTCGGCGCGGTCGGCGGCCACCGTGACGCCGCCCGCGCGGGTGTGGAAGACCAGCCGCAGCCCGGCGGCGTCCCCCTGGACGCGCGTCCGGCCGTCCAGCGCGGCGACGAGGTGGAAGCTCCCCGGCAGCGAGCGGACGAGTCGGTCGAGGGCGGAGAGGTCGCGCAGCCGGCCGGCCTCCCGGGCGAGCCGATCGGGGCCGATCGGGCAGGTGCCGATGATCGCGATCCGGGCGTCTCCCGCCGTGGCCTCGGTCATCTCGGCGTCGCTCCAGCGGCCCGCCAGCCAGGGCCGTCCGGACGGGTGCCGCAGCGTGCGTTCGGGGGGCGTGGGCAGGCCCGAGGCCACGGCGAGGGCCGCCTCGTGGTCCGGTAGGACCACGAAGGACGCCTCGCCGTGACCCGGCATGCCATCGTGATCAGGCATGGGCTGCGAACGCCTCGCTCAGTTCTTGCTGAGGATCAGGCGGTCGTTGCCGTGGAACTGGAGCAGGCCGGTGTCCTTGCGGAAGGAGCCGGCCGCCACAAGGGCGGGGGTCTCGTACTTCTGCATTTTCTCCTCCTCTTGCCGTGGGTTTCCCGGGAGAGATCTCCCGTGTTCCGCCTTCCGGGGTTCTCGGCGGAATGCGAAACGCGAGAAGCATGCCATCCAGGCGAGCGCTTTGACTATCCCGCCGATTCTCGATCTTCCGGACGCGGGAGTGATCGATGACGGCTGCGAGGAGAAAAATCGGGATAAGATAGCCATACCTCTAGGTATGGGGCTTCCGGTAAAGCCGGTTCCCTTTCCTCGGGGTCATTGTTCGGTGGCAGAGATGAAGGATCAAGTTAACCTGTACGCAACCTAAGATGATGTTGCTTGGCGCAAATGTGCGGCATATGGCGGCGCGCGCCCGCGGTCCAATCTTCGGGCGCGGAGAAGGGTGTGCGGGATGCCGCACACCCTTTGGTCTGGCCTTCGGCCCGCCTATCGTCCCGCTCTTTGTACCGGCCTTTGAGAATGCCCTTTGAATCGTCCTTTGGTGCGTGCGCCCGAAGGCGGGCCACACGGCTTGAGGGCGGCTGCGGCCTGAGGGCGCAACGGCCTGAGGGCGGGCTACGGCTTGAGGGCGAAGAACGCCCGCACGCGGGCCCGGTGGTATTCGAGATCGTCCTCGTCGTGCTCGACGCCGCGCGCGCGGGCCAGCTCGAAGTAGGCGGTCTCGCGGCGGATGCGGTGGCGGATGAGCTGGGCGACCGTCTCGTCGTCCATGGGCCCGGCGGTGCCGCCCGCCGCGTGGTAGTCGGCGACGAAGCGGCGCCGCAGCTCGGGGGCCTCGGCGTGCTCGTCCGTCCATTCGAGCGCGGCGGAGGCCACCTCGAACTCGGGGGCGGCGACGAACGCCTCGTCCCAGTCCAGGAGGGCGACCAGGCGGCCGCCGCGCGCCAGCGTGTTGCCCTCGTAGTAGTCGCCGTGGACGACCTGGCGCGCCGGGGTGCGGGCGTGGAAGTCGGCGAGCCACCGGTCGAGCCCCGGGTCGGCGAGCTCGGGGACGTCCGCGGGGAACGAGCCGTCCAACCCGATCTCGGCGAACGACCGGGTGGGACGCGGCGGAGGCGCGTAGTCGGCCAGCGCCCGGTGCAGCCTGGCGAGGAGCGCGGCGGCCTGGGCGCGCGTCGTGGGCGCCTCGGTGTCGGGCCACTCGCCCTCCACATGGCGCCACAGCGACAGCGGGCGGCCGTCGGCACGGACGACCGTGGCGCCGTCGCGGGTGCGCAGCGGCGCCACCGCCTCGGGCATGCGGGACGCGGCGTGCGCGGCCACCGCGTGGCACCACTCGGTCTCGGCGTCGCTTCGCCAGGCGGGCCCGACCCGCACCACGAGTTCGCCGATCCGGTACGCGGCCGACTCCTCGCCGCCGAACAGCCGCTCGGCGGGGCCGTCGGCGGGAAGGTTCCAGCCAGCCTGGACCGCCTTCCGCATCACGCCCGTGAGCGGCGTCTCGGCGTAGATCATCCTGTCTCCCTCGCGGTGGGGGTCCACCGATCGGTGGACGGCGGGTTCAGTCGTTCGCCGCTGCCGGGGACGGGGGCCCGACCAGCAGCATCGAACACATGATGAATCTTCCAGTACGCGTGGCCCGGTGGAGCGCCGGGCACCCCTGGCGGGCGATCGCCGGGTGGTTCCTGTTCGTCGCGCTGTGCCTCGGCGTGGGCATCTCGGTCGGCGGCCACGCCGCCACGTCCGCGGACTTCCGGGTCGGCGAGGCGGGACGGGCGGAGGCGATGGCGGCCGAGGGCGGGCTGGAGAACAGGCCCGTGGAGCGGGTGATGATCTCGGGCGAGGGGCCCAGGGACGCCGCCGCGCGCGACGTCGCCGCCCGGATGAAGGGGCTGCCCGAGGTCGAGTCGGTCGCCGCGCCGGTGCGGTCCGCCGGGGGCGACGTCGTCCGCGTCGATGTGACGCTCAAGGGGCCCGAGCTGGACGGACGCAAGCACGTCGAGCCGCTCCGGGCGCAGACCGCCGGCGTCCAGGCCGCCTACCCGGGGCTGCGGGTGGTGGAGACCGGCGGGCCGTCCGTCAGCAAGGGCGTCGAGGAACTGCGCGGGGAGGACCTCTCGCGCACCGAAGTGATCGCGCTGCCGGTGACGCTGCTCACGCTGCTGCTGGTCTTCGGGTCGGTGGCGCTCGCCGTGGTGCCGCTGCTGCTGGCGCTGACGTCGATCGTCGCGGCGGTGGGCCTGTCGATGCTGGCCTCGCACGTGTTCCCGGACGCGGGGGTCGGCACGAACGTCATCCTCCTGATCGGGCTGGCCGTCGGCGTCGACTACACGCTGTTCTACCTCAAGCGGGAGCGGGAGGAACGGGCCCGGGCGGGCGGACGGCTCAGCCCCCAGGCGGTGGTGGAGCTGGCGGCGGCGACCTCGGGACGCGCCGTCGCGGTGTCCGGGCTCGCGGTCGCGGTGTCGAGCGCGACGCTGTTCCTGGCGGACGACGTGATCTTCTCCTCGATCGCCACCGGCGCGATCGTGGTGACGGTGGTCGCGGTGGCCAGTTCGATGACCGTCCTGCCGGCGCTGCTCGCGAAGCTCGGCGCGCGGGCCGAACGCCGCCGGGAGCGCAGGGCGCAGCGCGGCAAGGCCGTCCGGGCGCGCCGGGAGGAGGGCGCCGGCCGCATCACCACGGCGCTGCTGCGCCCCACCGAGAAGCGCCCCGCGATCACGCTGGCGGTCGCCGTGCTGGCGATGCTCGCGCTCGCGTCCCCGCTGCTCGGCCTCAAGCTCACCGACATGGGACGGGAGACCCACCCGCGCAGCATCCCCGCCGTCAAGGCCTACCACCAGCTGAACGCGGCCTTCCCTGAGCTGAAGTCCACGCACCAGGTCGTCGTCCGCGCCGACGCTGGAGGGGCGGCCGAGGTGCGCGCCGCACTCGACGACCTCTCCCGCCGGACGCACCAGGACTCGCGCTTCACGGGCAAGCCGTCCCTGCGCACGTCGGCGGACGGCCGGATCAGCCTCCTGGAGCTGCCCGTCCCGCACTACGGCAGCGAGGACGCGGCACGCGCGTCCCTGCGCGACCTCAGGAAGGAGTACATCCCGGCGACCGTCGGACGGCTGGACGCGGACGTCGCGGTGTCCGGGGACGTCGCCCGCTACACCGACTACCCCGACCACCAGAAGGGCAAGCTGCCGCTGATCATCGCGACGCTGCTGCTGGTGACGTTCGCGATGACCGTGTGGGCGTTCCGGTCGGTGGTGCTCGGGCTGGTCGGGGTCGTGCTGAACCTGCTGTCGGCCGCCGCCTCGCTCGGCGTGCTGGTCGCGGTGTTCCAGAACACCTGGGCGGAGGGGCTGCTCGGCTTCACCTCGACGGGGTCGATCGGGTCGCGCGTCCCGCTGCTGCTGTTCGTGATCCTGTTCGGCCTGTCGATGGACTACCAGGTGTTCGTGATCAGCCGCATCCGGGAGGCGGCGCTCGCCGGGGTGCCGACCCGGCGGGCCGTCCTGGACGGCGTCGGCGGCTCCGCGCGGGTCGTGACGAGTGCGGCGTTCGTGATGGTGACGGTGTTCGCGAGCTTCGTGCCGCTGCACATCATCGAAATGAAGCAGATGGGGTTCAGCCTCGCGGTCGCGGTGCTGCTGGACGCGGCGATCATCCGGATCATGATCCTGCCGGCGACGATGCTGCTGCTCGGGGAGCGGAGCTGGTGGCCCTCGCGGGGGATGCGCCGGGCCGGGGCGGCGGCGGTGCGTCCGACCGAAAAAGTAGGCTGACCGGCATGGACGCGTGGCCGCAGCACGACGATCGGCGCCAGGCCCGCAACCTCGTCCGGTGGTACGCCGCGCTGTGGGTGGTCGGGGGACTGTGCCCCCAGGTCATCGCGGCGATCGACGACCACGGCGGGGTGCGGGTCTGGGGGATCGTGCTGCCGGTCGCGCTCGGCGCCTGCTACGCGGTGACGGCGCCGCTCCCGCGCGTGCTGCCGCCGCCGGTGTTCCTCTGCCTGCTCGCGGCCGGGATCGGCGCCGAGTCCTACGTGCGGGCGGGCGCCGCCTCGCTCTACATCGCCTCCCTCCCGCACTTCTGGATCCTCGCCGGGAACCCCCGGCGGGCGGCCGCGCTGAGCGGCGCCGCCGGGGTGCTGACGCTGGTGGGGGAGGCCGCGCGGGGCGGGGACGTCCCGTCCGGCAACATGCTCTTCACCGTGAGCGGCTTCGTGGCCGGGCTGCTGCTCGGGCTGGCCGCGTACCGGTACGTGCGGCAGACCGAGGAGCGGGCGCGGCGGCTCGCCGCCGACCTGGCGGTGGCGCAGCGGGAGCTGGCCGAGGCGAACCGGCGGCAGGGCGCGGCGGAGGAGCGCGAGCGCCTCGCGCGCGAGATCCACGACACGCTCGCGCAGGGCTTCGCGTCGATCATCGTGCTCGCGGAGGCGGCCCGCGCGGGGCTCGGCGCCGAACCGGGCCGCAGCGAGCAGCAGCTCCGCTCGATCGAGCGGACGGCGCGGGACAACTTCGCGGAGGCGCGCGCCCTGGTCGACTCCGCGCGCCGCGACGGCCCCGCGCAGGGCCCCGTCGCGGCGACGCTCCGCCGCGTTCTGGACCGCTTCACCGAGGACACCGGCATCCCCGTCGGCGCGGAGCTGCCCGACGTCGAGTGCGACCAGCCGGCCCGGATCGCGCTGCTGCGCTGCACGCAGGAGTCGCTCGCGAACATCCGCAAGCACGCGGACGCGTCGTCGGTCGGCGTCGTGCTGGAGCGGTACCCGCACGGCGTCGAGCTGGAGATCACCGACGACGGCCGCGGGTTCGTGGTCGGCGCGTCCAGCGGCTTCGGCCTGGAGGGCATGCGCCGGCGGCTGGCCGAGCTGGGCGGGGAGCTGACCGTCACCAGCTCGGTCGGCGACGGCACCCGGATCCTCGCGATGATCCCGACGTCCCCCGTGGATCCGACGAGCACGCAGACCCCCGACGACCCCGCAGGAGTGAGATGACCGACCGCACGCTCCGCGTCATCGTGGTGGACGACCACACGGTGATGCGCGCCGGGGTGGTGGCGCTGCTCGCCACCGAGCCCGGCATCGAGATCGTCGGGGAGGCGGGCGACGGGCGCGCGGCCGTCGAACTCGCCGAGCGGCTCCGTCCCGACGTCGCGCTGGTCGATCTGCGGATGCCCGTCCTGGACGGGGCGAGCGCGACCGCCGAGATCGTCGCGGGCGGGTCCGGGACGCGGGTGCTGATCCTCACCACCTACGACACCGACGCCGAGATCGAGCGGGCGATCGAGGTGGGCGCGGTCGGCTACCTGCTCAAGGACACCACCCGCGAGCGGCTCGCCGACGCGATCCGGTCGGCGGCGCGCGGTGAGACCGTGCTCGCGCCCCGGGTCGCCGAGCGGCTGGTGGCGCGGATGCGGCGGCCCGCGCCGGTGCCGCTCACCGCGCGGGAGGTGGACGTGCTGAACGGCGTCGCCGACGGCCTCTCCAACGCCGACATCGGCCGGCGGCTCGTCATCGCGGAGGCGACGGTGAAGACGCACCTGCTGCGCGTGTTCGCGAAGCTCGACGTCAGCGACCGCACGCACGCGGTGGTCGTGGCGATGGAGCGCGGGCTGCTGCCCCGCCCGCGCTGAGGCCCGGTCGTCAGGCTCGGCTGAGGTCCCGGAGGCTTCGCCGCGCGAACGTCTGAGAAATGTCACGCGGGGGTCCGGGAAGGTGGCGCGGGCGGGGTCCTACGATCGCCGTATGGAGTACGAGGTGCGCCTGGCGCGGCCCTCCGACCTGCCGGGCCTTCCGGCGATCGAGATCTCGGCCGACCGGCTGTTCGCCCCGCTCGGGATCGTGTTCCCGCCGGGCCCGACGGTGATCGAGCAGATGGCCGGCGCGGACGCGGAGATCCTCGTGGCGGGCGACCCGCCGGTGGCGTTCGCCGCCGTCGAGGACGTGGACGGCGCGCCCCACCTGGAGCAGATCGCCGTCCGGGGCGACCTGGTGGGGCGGGGGATCGGGACCCGGCTGCTGCGGGCGGTGCGCGAGCGCGCGGCCGCCGCCGGTGCGCCGGGCGTGAGCCTGCTGACGTTCCGGGACGTCCCGTGGAACGGGCCATGGTATGCCCGGCAGGGGTTCGCCGAACTTCCCGAGCAGCGCTGGGGCCCTGGCCTGCGCGCCTACTGGAAGGCCGAGATCGAGGCGGGGCTGCACGACCTCGGCCCACGGCTGATGATGTGGGCGCCGTCCGGCTGAGCGCCGCGCTAGCACCGCCTCGCGCACGTAATGTGGTTCCCCGGAACGCGTCGGGCACGGGGTGCGCCGCTAAAAAATCTACAACGTAAAGGTGGGAACCGGTGACGTCGCGCGAGCGTCAGCCTGAGGGAGCCGGAGGGGGACGATGACGGGTCCGGGGTCATGGGTGCGGTGGATGCGCGGGCGTTTCGGCGAGCGGGGGCTCGCGCTGACCGCGCTGGTGGGCCTGCTGGCGCTCGCGGTCGTCCCGCTGGTGGCGCTGCCGGCCGTCCGGTGCGAGGTGTTCGGAGCCGGGTGCCACCGGCCGCCGCAGGAGGTCCGCGCCGACCCGGTGTCGGCGCCGGGGCGCCAGCTCACCCCCGTGCAGGCGGCGACCCGGGGCGGCTACGTCGCGCTCGGCGACTCCTACTCCTCCGGCGTCGGCGCCGAGGCGACCATCGGCGACAACAACCCGCTGGAGCGCTGCCACCGGACGTCCAAGGCGTACTACAACGAGGTCTCCAAGGCCTTCCCGTTCGCGAAGGGCACCTCGTTCTGGGCGTGCTCGGGCGCGACCACGGCGGACGTCCGCAACGGCAGGCACGGCGAGCCGTCGCAGCTCGGCCGCCTCAACGCCGACACGAGCCTCGTCACGCTGAGCGTCGGCGGCAACGACATCGGGTTCTCCAGGGTCGTCGCCGGGTGCGTGGTGAAGCTGCCGTGGAGCAGGAGCTGCTTCAGGCAGGGCGACGACATCGCCAAGAAGATGTCCGACCTGCGCCGCAACCTGCCCGAGCTGATCGGCCAGATCCACGCCCGCGCGCCGCGCGCCCGCATCATCCTCATGGGGTACCCGAAGGCGTTCTCCGAGGTGGACGGCACCGGCGGCGACAACCTGCGGGTGTCGGAGCAGCAGTGGCTCAACGCCCGCGCCTACGACCTCGGGCAGCTCATCCGGGCGAGCGCCGCCGAGGCCGACCGCCGCATCGCCGCCCGGCACCAGCAGGGCAGCGTGGAGTTCGTCGACTCCTACAGCGCGTTCGCGGGCCACGAGGTCGGCAGCCGCCAGCCGTACATGAACGGCCTCACGGTGAACCTGTCGGCGCTGGAGGCCGAGCCGCGCAGCTACCACCCCACGGTGAGCGGCCAGCACGCCCTCGCGGGGCTGTTCATCGAGCAGGTCAAGAAGGGGCCGGGCCGCCCCGTCTCCTAGCGGGACGTCTCCTAGCGGGGGAGGGAGCGTTCGGCGGCGTCGGCGGCGAGGCGCCGCACAGGCACCCTGGCCTCCGCGTTCACCGCGCGGAACGTCAGGACGCGCGGGCGCGGAACGCGGCGCGGTAGGACTGCGGGGACGCGCCGACGCGGCGGGCGAAGTGGGCGCGCAGCGTCACCGGGGACCCGAAGCCCGACTCGGCGGCGACCCGCTCGACCGGCAGGTCGGTGCTCTCCAGCAGCTGCTGGGCGCGGTGGACGCGGGCCCGCGACAGCCACCGCTGCGGCGTCGTCCCGGCCTGCTCTCGGAACCGGCGGGTCAGGGTGCGGACGCTGACGGAGGCGTGCCGGGCGATGTCGTCCAGCGTCAGCGGGCGGTTCAGGTTCGCCTCCAGCCAGGCGAGCGTGGGCTGGAGCGCGGTGTCGCCGTCCGGGGGGTCCTCGTGCCGGATGAACTGCGCCTGCCCGCCGTCGCGCTGCGGCGGCATGATGATCCGGCGGGCGGTGCGGGCGGCGGTCGCGGCGCCGTGGTCGCGGCGGACGACGTGCAGGCACAGGTCGATGCCGGCGGCGACGCCCGCCGAGGTGAGCACCTGCCCGTCGTCCACGTACAGGACCGAGGCGTCGACCTCGACGCGCGGGTGCAGCCGGGCGAGGCGGTGCGCGTACATCCAGTGGGTGGTGGCGCGCCGCCCGTCCAGCAGGCCGGCGGCGGCCAGCACGAACGCGCCCACGCAGATGGAGGCGATCCGCGTGCCGCGCTCCGCCGCGTCGCGCAGCGCGTCCAGCACCTCGGGCGGATGCTCGGCAGGGTGGTCGTAGGGCTGGTCGTGGCCGGGGACGACGATCGTGTCGGCCGTGGCGAGCGCGTCCAGGCCGAAGGGGGGCTCGACCCGCATCCGCCCGCCCGTCGCCGAGGTCGCCGCGCCGCCCGGCAGCCCGCACACCCGCGTCTCGTACAGGGGGACGTCCCGGTCGGTGGTGGACGTGCCGAACACCTGGCCGGGCACCGCCAGGTCGAACGCCACTACCCCGTCCAGCGCGAGCACCGCGACCACATGCATGGCCAGAACGTAGCGCACCACGTCGCTCCGGACACTGGCCGGGGTCCCGGACGCGTCGGGATGATCATGCCAATCGAGCAGAGGAGGGTCCCTCATGACCGACACGGCCGACCGGTTCGCCGAGTTCGCGATGCCCGACACCGACCTGACCCGCGCGGTCCACGACCTCGCCTTCGCCGCCGAGCTGCGCGCGCTCGCCCACCACAGCGTGCGGGTGTACCTGTTCGGGCGGGCGCTGGGCGAGGCGCGGGGGCTGCGTCCCGGCGACGCCTACGACGACGAGCTGCTGTTCGTGGCGTGCCTGCTGCACGACATGGGGCTGACCGAGCAGGGCGACGGCGACCAGCGGTTCGAGGTGGACGGCGCCGACCTCGCCGCCGGGTTCCTTGAGGGGTACGGCGTCGCGCCGGACCGGATCCGGGTGGTGTGGGAGGCGATCGCCCTGCACACCAGCGTGGGCATCCCGCCGCGGATGCGTCCCGAGATCGCGCTGACCAGCGCCGGCGCCGGCGCGGACATCGCGGGGTTGCAGGCGGACAGGCTCCCGGACGGCTACGCCGACCGCGTGCACGCGGCGTACCCGCGGCTGGAGCCGGGCGGCGGGCTCACCCACCTGGTCGTCGACCAGATCGTCCGGAACCCGCGCAAGGCGCCGCTGGGGACGCTGCCCTACGAGATCGCGCGGCAGCTCGGCGCGGACATCCCCCTCCCGTCGTGGACGGAGCAGGTCGGGGGAGCGTGGCGCGGGGTCGCCTGACACCGCGCGGCGGCGCCGGGACGGGATCGCCCGCGCCCCCGGGGCGACGGGGGCGCGGGCGACGCTCCGACGGTCCTGGCCGGACCGGTCCGCTCAGGTCGCGAGGACCGCCTGGAGGAAGTCCCGGGTGCGCTGCTCGGACGGCTCGCCGAACATCTGCTCCGGCGGGCCCTCCTCGACGATCTGCCCCTCGTCGAACATCAGGACCCGGTCGGAGATGTCCTTGGCGAAGGTCATCTCGTGGGTGACGCACAGCAGCGTGAGGTCGCTCTGCCGGGCGATGTCGCGCAGCAGGTCCTGGACGCCGACGACCAGCTCGGGGTCGAGCGCGGAGGTCACCTCGTCCAGCAGCAGCACCTGCGGCTCCATCGCCAGCGCCCGCGCGATCGCGACGCGCTGCTGCTGGCCGCCCGAGAGCTGCGACGGATGCGCGTCGATCTTGTCGGCGAGCCCGACCAGGTCGAGCAGGCCGCGGGCGCGCTCGACGGCCGCGTCCTTGGGCACCCCGAGCACCCGCATCGGCCCCTCGGTGAGGTTGCGCAGCACGTTCATGTTCGGGAACAGGTTGAACTGCTGGAACACCATCCCGATCCGCTTGCGCATCTCGTGCAGGTGCTTCTGGTTCGCCGGGACGCGCTTGCCGCCGCGGTCCATGTGCCACAGCGGGTCGTCGCCGACGAAGATCAGGCCCCCGTCGGGCTTCTCCAGCGTCATCAGCAGCCGCAGGATCGTGGTCTTGCCCGACCCGCTCGGCCCGATGAGCGTCACCCGCTCGCCCGGCGCGACCGTGAAGTCGAGCTCGCGGAGCACGGTGTTGCTCCCGAACCGCTTGACCACCTTCTCGAAGCGGATGCCGGGCGCGTCGCCGCGCACGGGCGCCGCGTCCTTCTCTGGTGTGGTGTCAGTTGGTGGCATAGTGCCTCTCCAGGCGGCGGAGGAGAATCGACGAGATGACGCTGACCAGGATGAACAGCACGCCCACCATGGTCATCGGCTCCAGGTACTCAAACGTCCTGGCGCCCACCGACCGCGCGGAGGTGAGCAGCTCGGGGACGCCGATCGCCAGCAGCAGCGGCGAGTCCTTGAACATGGCGATGAGGTAGTTCCCGAGCGTCGGGATCACCTTGCGGAACGCCTGCGGCAGGACCACGTCCAGCCACACCCGCGTCTGCGGCAGGTTCAGCGCCTTCGCGGCCTCCCACTGCCCGCGCGGGACGTCGGCGATCCCGGCCCGGTACACCTCGGCCATGTACGTCGAGTAGTGGATGCCGAGCATGAGCACGCCGACGGTCAGCTTCCCGAACGTCAGGCCCCAGGTGGGCAGGACGTAGAAGGCGAAGAACAGCTGGGGGATGAGCGGGGTGCACCGGATGAACTCGGTGACCCACCGCACCACCTGGCGGACGATCACGTTCGGGGTGCGCCGCAGCATCGTCCACACCAGGCCGAGGACGACCGCGATCAGGTAGCCGAGCAGCGTCGCGATCAGCGTGTAGCGCAGGCCCCTCAGCAGGTCGGGGATGATGTCGCCGGTGTAGCTCCAGTCCCATTCCATCAGCGCGCCACCCCCGCTCCGGGCGCGCCGGCGGCGACCGTGCCGAGGGCGGGCTCACGCGAGGGGCGCCGCCCGAGCATGCGGTCGACGCGGCGCTCGGCGAACCGGACGAACAGCTGGAGGATCTGCGCGACGACGAAGTAGAGGACGAGCACCAGCGAGAACGACGCGACGGTCTCGCCCGTGCTGCTCTGGAGGTTCTTGGAGACCGTCGTCAGGTCGGTCAGCCCGACCAGCGACACGATCGCCGTGCCCTTCATCAACTCGATGAGCAGGTTGCCGAAGGGCGGCAGCATCAGCGCGAACCCCTGGGGGAGCAGGACGCGCCGCATCCGCTGCAACGGGGTGAAGTTCAGCGCGACCGTGGCCTCGTACTGCGCCCGCGGCACCGCCTTGATCGAGCCGCGCACGACCTCCGCGCCGTAGGCGCCGATGTTCAGCCCGAGCGCGAGCACCGCCGCGACCATCGTCGAGTTCAGCCTGATACCGACCAGCGGCAGCGCGTAGAAGAACCAGAACAGCAGCACCAGCGTCGCGGTGCCGCGGAAGAACTCCACGTACACGCGGTTCAGCACCCGGATCCAGGCGTGCCGCGAGGTGCCGGCCAGCCCGAACACCAGGGCGAGCACCAGCGCCACGCCGCTGCCGTACACCGTGAGCTGGAGGGTGAGCCACGCGCCCTTCAGCCACTGCTCGTAGCCGTCGAGGACTTCGGACACCTGATCATCCCTTGCAGAACTTGGCGGCTGTGTCGGCCGCCGTCGGGATCTCCGCCTGGGTGAACCCGAACGGCTGGAGGATCGGCAGCAGCCGGTTGCCCTGCTTCAGTTCGGCGAGCTTGCCGTTGAAGGCGGTCAGCAGGTCGTTGTCGGCCTTGCGGAACGCGAACGCGCCCGCGCCGAACTGCTCCTTGCCGTCGATGACCGGCGTGAACGGCGCGGTGACCTCGTAGGGCTCGCCTTCGTGCTTGGTCAGCAGGTTCGCGAGCGAGATACGGGTGAGCCAGATGCAGTCGACGCGTCCCGCCTTCAGGCCCTCGAATCCGCTGGCCTGGTCGGCGAACACCTGGATGTTGCCCTTCTTCACGCCGCTCTTCTCCGCGTAGCCCTGTTCGACGGCGCCCTCCAGCACCCCCACCTTCACGCCCTTCTTACCGGGGTCGTCCTGCTTGAGCAGCCCCTTGGGGTTGCCCTTGCGGACCATGAACGCGCTCTTGGCCACATATTCCGGGTCGGAGAAGGCCACCGAGTTGCACCGCTCGGGCGTGATGAACATTCCCGCCGCGACGACGTCGAACCGTTTGGCGTTGAGCCCGGCGATGAGGCCGGAGAAATCGACCTGGACGCCCGTCACCTTGTCGATCCCGAGTTCCTTGAAGATGACCCGCGCGAGTTCGGGCGCCTCCCCGGTGAGCTTCCCCGACTTGTCGGTGTAGCCGTAGGGCGCCTCGTTGGCGAAGCCGACCGTGATCTTGCCGGCGTCCTTGGCCTTCTGGAGCGAACCGCCGCCCGACTTCTCCTCCTTCGGATCCGTCGTCGAGCAGCCCGCGGCGGCCAGCGGCGCCGCCGCGGACAGCAGGACGGCGGTGCGCAGGAAGTCGCGTCTCGAGGAAGTCATCGTTGAACTCCTGGATGGTGTGCCGCCGCGCCCGCGGGGGGCCGGACGCCCCCCGCGGGCGCGGGGATGATCGGTCGGGGTTATCGAATTGTTGTCAGGCGACCGGCGTGAAGTCGCGCGCCCCGATGAACGAGGGACGCGGCGCGGGCGCCGCGAACGGCTCGACACAGGTGTTCTCGACGCTGTTGAACACGATGAACACGTTGGAGCGCGGGAACGGGGTGATGTTCCCGTTCGAGCCGTGCATGCAGTTGCAGTCGAACATGGTCGCCGAGCCCGCCGGGCCCGTGAACAGCTCGATCCCGTGCTTGTCGGCCAGGATGGACAGGCTGCCCGGGTCAGGCGTGCCGATCTCCTGGCCGCGCAGCGATTCCTTGTAGTGGTCGGACGGGGTCTCCCCGACGCAGGCCACGAAGGTCTTGTGCGAGCCAGGCATGATCATTAGCCCGCCATTGTGCACGAAGTTCTCGGTGAGCGCGATGGAAATGCTCACGGCGCGCATGCGCGGCATGCCGTCCTCGGCGTGCCAGGTCTCGAAGTCCGAGTGCCAGTAGAAGTCCTTGCCGGTGAACCCCGGCTTGTAATTGACCCGGCTCTGGTGCACGTAGACGTCGGAGCCGAGGATCTGCCGGGCCCGGCCGACCACCCGCGGGTCGCGCACGAGCTGCGCGAACACCTCACTGATCCGGTGCACCTCGAAGATGGAGCGGACCTCGTCGGAGCCGCGCTCGGTGACCGTGCGCTCGTCGGCGAGGATCGCGGGGTCGGCGGCCATCCGGCGCAGCTCGGCGCGGTAGTCCTCGACCTCGGCGGGCGTCAGCAGCTCCTCGACGGTCAGGTAGCCGTTGGCGTCGAAGGAGTCGAGCGTGGCGGCGTCGACGGGCCCGTCCTGCGGCGCCCCGTACACGACGGGGTCCTGCCGGTAGAGCAGGGCGGCCTCGGCGGCCTTGCGGGTGGGATAGGCGTCGTCGATCGTGGGATGGGACTCGATGATGCTCATCAGGCGTCCTCCTCCGTGAGCAGCGGGTAGATGCCGTTCTCGTCGTGAACCTCCCGGCCCGTGCAGGGCGGGTTGAAGACGCAGACGGTCCGCACGTCGGTGTGGGCACGCAGGGTGTGGTGCTCGTGCCCGTCCAGCAGGTACATCACGCCGGGTTCGATGCGGTGCTTCTCGCCGGTCTCCTCGTTGATCAGTTCCCCTTGGCCCCCGATGCAGTAGACGGCCTCGATGTGGTTCGCGTACCACATGCGCGTCTCCGTGCCGGCGTACAGGATGGTCTCGTGCAGCGAGAAGCCCACGCCCTCCTTGGCCAGCACGAAGCGGCGGCTGCACCAGGTCTCGGCACGCACGTCGCGCTCGGTGTCGATGATCTCCTCAAGGGAACGAACGATCATGAATCTCCTCTTTCCGCTGGAGCCGTGACGGTGTCGGTGGGGCGGGCCGGGCCCGCCCGGGCGTGGGTCAGACCGCCACGGTGGAGCGGACGGCCTCGACCGACTCGGCGAGGATCTCCAGGCCCTGGCCGAGGTCGGCCTCGCTGGTGGTGAGCGGCGGCAGCAGCTTGACCACCTCGCTCTCCGGGCCGGAGGTCTCCATCAGCAGCCCCCGGCGGAACGCCTCCTCGCACACCTTCGGCGCGAGTTCGGCGTCCGACATCACCAGGCCCCAGGCGAGGCCCCGGCCGCGGACGGAGTCGACCGCCCCGGCGTGCTGGAGCGCGATCGCGTTCAGCGCCGTCTCGACCTGCTGGCCCTTGGCGAGCGTCTGCTTCTCCAGCCCGGCGCCCACCCAGTACTCCTCCAGCGCGGCGACGGCGGTCACGAACGCCGGGTTGAAGCCGCGGAAGGTGCCGTTGTGCTCGCCCGGCTCCCACACGTCCAGGTCGCGGCGCATCAGCGTGACCGCGAACGGGAGCCCGTAGCCGCTGAGCGACTTGGACAGGCAGACGATGTCGGGCGTGATCCCGGCGTCCTCGAAGCTGAAGAACGGCCCGGAGCGCCCGCAGCCCATCTGCACGTCGTCGACGATCAGCAGGATGTCGTGGCGGCGGCACAGGTCCTGGAGGCCGCGCAGCCACTCGGCGGTCGCGACGTTGATGCCGCCCTCGCCCTGGATCGTCTCCACGATCACGGCGGCGGGCTTGTCCAGGCCGCTGCCGCTGTCGTCCAGCATCGTCTCGAACAGCAGGAAGTCGGGCGTGCGGCCGTCCAGGTAGTTGTCATAGGGCATCGCGACGCCGTGTCCGAGCGGCACCCCGGCGCCGGTGCGCTTCATCGAGTTGCCCGTGACGGCCAGCGCGCCGAGCGTCATGCCGTGGAAGGCGTTGGTGAAGCTCACGATCGTCTCGCGGCCGGTGTACTTGCGCGCCAGCTTCAGCGCGGCCTCCACCGCGTGGTTGCCCGCGGGCCCCGGGAACTGGACCTTGTAGTCCAGCCCGCGCGGCGTGAGGACGTACTCGTTGAACCGTTCCAGGAAGTCGCGTTTCGCGGTCGTGTACATGTCGAGCCCGTGCACGACCGCGTCACCGGCGAGGTAGTCGATGAGCCGGCGTTTCAGTTCGGGGTTGTTGTGCCCGTAGTTCAGCGTGCCGGCACCGGCGAAGAAGTCGAGGTAGGTGCGTCCGTTCTCGTCGGTCATGTGGCTGCCCTTGGCGGTCGTGAACACCGTGGGCCATCCTCGGCAATAGCCGCGGACTTCCGATTCCATGCGAGCGAAAACGTCCATGGTCTGCCTCCGGCAGGTGTGGATGGGAGCGGGGTTGCGTGTGGACGGACAAAGTGACGGACGGGTGGACGGTCAGGTGGACGGACGGGTCGCGTAGCGGTTCAAGCCATCGGTCGGGAGCGAGGAGTCGGGGACGGTCGGGTCGGGAATGCGGGCTGATCGGGCGAGCCGGTCGGTGCGGTCGATCCGTCCGGGCGACGGGGCGTCCGCGATCGCCGCGGCGGTGGCCGCGCGGGCGATGGGGCCGCTGCCGGAACATCCGCCTAGTTCGCGCCGGGGATCGGGCCGATTCGGAACAGGACCTCGGGCTCGTGGCCCCTGCCGGGGAAGTGCTCCGTCCCGAACAGGGGGCTGCGGTCCAGGTCGCAGCCGTGATCGCGGGCGAACGAGGAGAACATCGCCGTGGACGCCTCGTTGCCCGGCGTGACGGTCGCCTCCAGGTACCGGTGGCCGCAGGCCGCCTGGCGGCGCGCGAGCCGGTCCAGCATGCGGCGGGCGAGGCCCCGGCCGCGGTAGGACTTGTCGACGGCCACCTGCCACACGAAGAACGTGTCGGGGCGGGCGGGCCGCACGTAACCGGTGATGAACCCGCAGAGCGCGGCTCCGTCGCGCGCCACCACGGAGGTGTCGGCGAAGTCGCGGCACCACAGCGTGTAGCTGTAGGGCGAGTTGACGTCCAGGACGTGGGACTCGCGTGCGATCCGCCACAGCCCGGGGCCGTCGGTGAGGCTCGGCTCCTGGAGTTGCACGTCCGCGTTCGTCTCGGTCCGTTCGGGGCGTCGGGTCGGTGATTCCAGGGGTTGCGCTGCCATGTCCAGGCAACTTAGCGAATCTCGGCGCGTGATCGCTCCGGAATGTTATCTGCGAGATGTTTAGGATGTACCCGCAGCGGGTATGGCAGTAGGCTTGCCAATTTCGGAAGTATTTCGACGGCGTTAAGGCCGTGTCGCGGCGCGCATTTCCCCCTGTTATCCAGGCGGGACTGCCGAATGGGCGGCCGACCCTTCGTGCGGCCCATCTGCCCGTCACTCTAGTCCTTACTCATGGTGCGGGAAGCTGAATTTTGTATCGGTTCTGTGAGGTGAATCACTAAGATTTGCTGACAACGCGCCGGTGTGTGGGGGCGTCGTCACGTGTCTGCGGAGGTCGGACGGGTCGCCGTCGCGCTGGGACGGGTGGGGATCAAGGGATGAACCCGGGCATCCCGGCTCGACTCACACTCACCTTGCGACGAGACATGCCGTCTGTCCAGGCAACGGTTTGCTTGCCGGACGGTAAGAGTTCGGTGGGTTTTACGGACGTCTTCCCCTGCCCTCGGGGCCGCGCGGGAACGCGTGGCCCCGGCCCCTTCCGGGTCCACCGCCCGGCGGGTTGCGGTGGCCCCGGAATCGCGGCTTGCTGGAAGCGGTCAGGCGGCTTCCGGCTGATTTTCAGAGTGCATTCAGCGGGCGTTCGCGAAACGGTCGGTCGCCTCGATGAGCCGGTGCAGGATTCCCGGCTCGCTGTAGGCGTGGCCCGCGTCGTCCACGATGTGGAAATCCGCCTCCGGCCACGCCCGGTGCAGATCCCACGCCGTCGCCGCGGGCGTGCACACGTCGTAGCGGCCCTGCACGATCACGGCCGGGATGTGGCGGATCCGGTCCACGTCCCGGATCAGCTGGTCCGGCTCGAAGAACCCCTCGTTGACGAAGTAGTGGTTCTCGATCCGCGCGAACGCGACCGCGTAGTCGGGCTCCGCGAACGTCTCCGCCAGCGCGGGGTCGGGCCGCAGCGTCACCGTCGACCCCTCCCACGTCGACCACGCCTGCGCCGCCGCCACCCGGACGGCGCGGTCCGGGGAGTTCAGCCGCGTGTGGAAGGCCGCGATGAGGTCGTCGCGCTCGTCCTCGGGGATCGGCTCGACGTAGCGCTCCCACAGGTCGGGGAACAGCAGCGACGCCCCCTCCTGGTAGAACCAGTACAGCTCGAACGGCCGCAGCGTGAAGATGCCGCGCAGCACCAGCTCGCTCACCCGCTCCGGATGCGTCTGCGCGTACGCCAGCGACAGTGCGCTGCCCCAGCTCCCGCCGAACACCAGCCACCGCTCGATGCCCAGGTGCTCGCGCAGCCGCTCCATGTCGGCGACGAGGTTCCAGGTGGTGTTCGCCTCCAGCGACACGCCCGGGTCCTTGGCGTGCGGGACGCTCCGCCCGCAGTTGCGCTGGTCGAACAACACGATGCGGTAGGCCTCCGGGTCGAACTGCCCGCGGTGCGCCGCGCTGCACCCGCCCCCCGGGCCGCCGTGCACCATCACCGCCGGCTTCCCCTCGGGGTTCCCGCAGACCTCCCAGTAGACGCTGTCGCCGTCGCCGACGTCGAGCAGGCCGGAGTCGTAGGGCTCGATCGGCGGATACAGGGTGCGAAGTTCCATGGTGCGCGATTGTCCCACCAGCGCGTCCTCACCACGTCTTCGTCGCGTTCCCGTGTCGCGAGGGTGTGACACGTGGCACCGTGGGACCGGGCGGAACACGCACCGCGGAAACCGTGATCAGGCGTCCGGCGTGCGCGAACGTCCCGGGAGGTTCAGGAATCCAAACCCCCAAACTGGGCAAACGCTCTGCGGGAGCGCACTAGAGTGCCTTTCGTGAGCGAAGCGACGAGCCGTAGGGCGAGGAGTGAAGCGAGCACCATGTCCATGGCAGCCCCGCGAACGCGGCTCCGAGCCGCCAGGCGAGGAACAAAGTGAGTGAGCTGAACGGATCGGGTGGTTCGCGCGGGATCCCGGACGCGGGCTCCCCCTGGCCCGCGATGGGTCGTGACCCCGCCCAGCAGCCGATACAGATGTCCAAGCCCGGCGAGGCCACCCGTCCCGAGGTGGAGCAGCCCGAGGCCCAGCCCTGGGACATCGTCGAGCGCCTCCGCCAGATGGCCGACCTCATCGGCGACGCCCTCGCCGCCGGCGAGCGCAAGGTCAGCGAGACGCAGACCGAGACCGCCGCCCAGGTCGCCGCCGTGCAGGCGGAGAAGGAGTCGGCGCAGCGGGACGCGGCCGCGGCATGGGGTGAGGTGCAGCGTGCGCGCGGTCAGGCCGAGCAGGCCGACCGCCGCGCCGTCGAGGCCGAGCGCCGCGTCGCCGAGACGCAGACCGAGTCCGCCGCGCAGATCGCCGCCGTGCAGGCGGAGAAGGAGTCGGCGCAGCGGGACGCGGCCGCGGCATGGGGTGAGGTGCAGCGTGCGCGCGGTCAGGCCGAGCAGGCCGACCGCCGCGCCGTCGAGGCCGACCGCAAGGCCGCCGACGCCGAGCGCCGCACCGCCGAGGTCCAGAACGAGGCCATCACCCAGATCGCCGCGCTCCAGACCGAGAAGGAGGCCGCGCAACGCGACGCGGCCGCCGCCTGGAACCAGGCCCAGCAGGGCCGCGCCCAGGCCGACCAGCTCCGCGGCCAGGCCGAGCAGGCCCGCATGCAGGCCGAGCAGGCCCGCATGCAGGCCGACCAGGCCCGCGGCCAGGCCGAGCAGGCCCGCGCCCAGATGGAGCAGCTCCAGGCGCAGGTCGAGCAGGCCGAGCGCCGCGTCGCCGAGGCCGAGGCGACCGTCCGGCAGGCGATCCAGCAGCGCGACGCCATGAGCGAGGCCCGCGACGACGCGCTGCGCGCCGTCGAGGACGCCGTCGGCGGCCGCCGCTCCGCCGAGGCCGAACGCGACCGCGTCGCCGACCAGGCGTCCGAGCTGTCGCGCGCCCTGGAGAACGCGCACGCCGAACTCGCCGCGCTGCGCGCCAAGGTCACCGACGCCGAGATGACCGCGCAGAACCTCCAGCACGCCGTCGTCGCCGCCGGCAAGGAGGCCGACGAGACCCGCCGCCGCGCCGAGTCCTCCGAGCGCCGCGCCCAGGAGAACGAGCGCCGCGCCCAGGACGCCGAGCGCCGCGCCGCCGACGCCGAGCGCCGCGCCCAGGACGCCACCGTCCGCGCCGAGACCGCCGAGGCCGAACGCCAGCAGGCGCTCGACACCGCCGCCCAGTCGCTGGAGGCCGCCAAGAAGGCCGAACGCGAACGCGACACGGGCGCCAAGGCCCGCGAGGCCGCCGAGCGCACCCGCGAGGCCGCCGTCCAGGCCCAGGCCCGCGCCGAGTCCGAGCTGACCCTCGCCCGCGGCCGCGCCGACCAGGCCGGCCGCGAACGCGACAAGGCCGTCGCCGGCATGCGCCAGATGGCCGCCGAACGCGACGCCATCGCCGAGAAGCTCGCCGAACGCGACCAGTGGGTCGACCAACTCGCCCAGGCCGTCACCGAGCAGCGCGCCTCGATAGCCGAACTGTCCCAGGAGCGCGACGCCGCCCGCAACGCCGCCGACCAGGCCCGATCCCTGATAGACGAGCTGACCCGCCAACTCCGCACCATCATGCCCAACGGCTCCCCAACTCCGTTCTGATTGCAGTTCCCTCGGCGTCAGTCGCTGGCGCTCCTTCCTTCGACGGGAACTGCGCCGATCGCTGGCATCGCTCCGAACTCGCCTGGCGGCTCGCTGCGCGATCAGGTTCTCGCAAGCTCGAACCTGGCTTCGCACGCGATCGCGGGGCCTGGCTCGCTGACGGCTGAGCCAACGGCTGAGGTAGTCGCGTCCCGAGCGGTGCGGGTAGGTGCGCACGCGGGCGCACCTACACAAGCCACGGACCCGCGCCGTCGGGCGGGTGTCGGTCTGAACCTCAGCCGTCAGCCCACGGGAAGGTTGCGATCGCGTCCGAAGGCAGATTCGAGCGGAGCAAGAATCTGATCGCGCAGCGAGCCGCCAGGCGAGTTCGGAGCGATGCCAGCGATCGCCGCAGTGTCCGTTGAAGGAGGGCGCTCTAGCGCCTGACGCCGAGGGCACTGCAATAAACACAGCGAGCCGCCAGGCGAGTTCGGAGCGATGCCAGCGATCGCCGCAGTGTCCGCCGAAGGAGGGCGCCCAGCGCCCGACGCCAAGGACAATGCAATAAGCTGGTACTCCGTGGACAGTGAGACTGTTCCGCCTCGCAACGACCACGGGAGCGTCTTCTTGCCTTCGGCAGCCCCTGGTAGGCCCCGTCCTACCAAGCATCTCTTCGTCACCGGCGGTGTCGCCTCAAGCCTCGGCAAGGGACTGACGGCGTCCAGTCTGGGGCGGCTTCTCACGCTTCGGGGCCTGCGGGTCACGATGCAGAAGCTGGACCCGTACCTCAACGTCGACCCCGGGACCATGAACCCGTTCCAGCACGGGGAGGTCTTCGTCACCGACGACGGGGCGGAGACCGATCTGGACATCGGCCACTACGAGCGGTTCCTGGACACCGAACTGCACGGGTCCGCGAACGTGACCACGGGGCAGGTCTACTCGAACGTGATCGCCAAGGAGCGGCGCGGGGAGTACCTCGGGGACACGGTGCAGGTGATCCCGCACATCACCAACGAGATCAAGGACCGGATCCGGGGGATGGCCGCCGACTCCGAGGTCGACGTGGTGATCACCGAGGTCGGCGGGACGGTCGGGGACATCGAGTCGCTGCCGTTCCTTGAGTCGGTGCGGCAGATCCGGCACGAGATCGGGCGGGACAACTGCTTCTTCCTGCACGTGTCGCTGCTGCCCTACATCGGGCCGTCGGGGGAGCTGAAGACCAAGCCGACGCAGCACTCGGTGGCGGCGCTGCGCTCGATCGGCATCCAGCCGGACGCGATCGTGTGCCGGTCGGACCGGCCGATCACCGACGGGCTCAAGCACAAGATCAGTCTGATGTGCGACGTGGACCGGGAGGCGGTGGTGTCGGCGGTGGACGCCGCGTCCATCTACGACATCCCGAAGGTGCTGCACTCGGAGGGGCTGGACGCGTACGTGGTGCGGCGGCTCGGGCTGCCGTTCCGGGACGTGGACTGGGGCGCGTGGGACGAGCTGCTGCGCCGCGTCCACAAGCCGGCGCGGGAGGTCACGATCGCGCTGGTCGGCAAGTACATCGACCTGCCCGACGCGTACCTGTCGGTGACCGAGGCGCTGCGGCACGGCGGGTTCGGCAACGACGCCCGCGTGCGGATCCGGTGGGTCAAGAGCGACGACTGCGAGACGCCGGAGGGCGCCAAGCGGGAGCTGGACGGCGTCGACGGCGTGCTGATCCCCGGCGGGTTCGGCGTCCGCGGGATCGAGGGGAAGGTCGGGGCGGTCCGGCACGCGCGGGAGAACCGGGTGCCGCTGCTCGGCATCTGCCTGGGCCTCCAGTGCATGGTGATCGAGGCGGCGCGGACGCTCGCGGGGCTGCACGGCGCAGACAGCGCGGAGTTCGACGGCTCCACCGCGCATCCGGTCGTGGCGACGATGGCCGACCAGGTCGACGTGGTCGCGGGGGAGCGCGACATGGGCGGGACGATGCGGCTCGGGCTGTATCCCGCCGACCTCGCCGACGGGTCGCTGGTGCGCGAGCTGTACGGGGAGGCGAAGGTGTCCGAGCGGCACCGGCACCGCTACGAGGTCAACAACACCTACCGCGACCGGCTGGAGGAGGCGGGGCTGCGGTTCAGCGGCCTGTCGCCGGACGGGCGGCTCGTGGAGTACGCCGAGCTGCCGGGCGGGCAGCACCCGTTCTTCGTCGGCACGCAGGCGCATCCGGAGTTCCGGTCGCGGCCGACGCGCCCGCATCCGCTGTTCACCGGGCTCGTGTCGGCGGCGCTGGACTACTCGGCGGCGCGGGGCGAGGGCGACGCGGGCCGGGTGGCGGCGTCGTGAGCGACCGGCTCGGGCCCGGCGACGTCCGCGACCGCCCGGAGCGGTGGGAGGTCACCGGGGAGGAGACCGTCTTCGCCGGGCACGTGTTCGACGTGCGCCGGGACGGCGTGGTGATGCCGCGCGGTGAGGACACCGAGGTCGTGGGGCGGGACGTCATCGTCCACCCGGGGTCCGTGGGCATCCTCGCGCTCGACGGGCAGGACCGCGTACTTCTGCTGCGTCAGTACCGGCATCCCGTGGGGTACCTGCTGTGGGAGGCGCCCGCCGGGCTTCGGGACGTGGCGGGGGAGCCACTGCACAAGCTCGCCGAGCGGGAACTGCTGGAGGAGGCGGGCTACCGCGCCGACCGGTGGGACACGCTGGTCGACGTGTTCCCCTCGTCCGGGATGTCGGACGAGCGGGTCCGGGTCTTCCTGGCCCGGGACCTCACGGAGGTGCCCGCCGCCGAGATCGACTTCGAGCGGGTGCACGAGGAGGCGGACATGCCCGTCGTGTGGGTGCCGCTGGAGGAGGCCGTCCGGAAGGTCCTCGCGGGCGAGGTGCACAACATGATCGCCACGGTGGGCGTCCTCGCGGCGCACGCCGCCCGGGCGGACGGGTTCCGCGGGCTGCGGCCGGTGGACGCCCCCGAGGGCTGACGGCGCGCGCCGCCGCGATGAGGTCTCGCGGCGGCGCGCGAGGGGGCATGATGGGCACGACCACGGTGCCGCCCGACCCGCACGGCGCCGCCCCGGATCGCCGGAAGAGGTGCCGCACTGTCCCCGAGCACGACCGGCCGGCCCCCCGCGCGGGACGCCGGCCCGGGCTCCCCATTGGACTCGGCCGTGCGCACCTACCTCGGGCACTTGGCCGTCGAGCGCGGGCTGGCCGCCAACACGCTCAGCTCCTACCGGCGCGACCTGCGCCGCTACGCCCTCGTCCAGGACGGGCGGGGCCGCGCGTCCATCGACCAGATCACCGAGGACGACGTCCGCGCGTTCCTGGTGGGGCTGCGGGAGGGCGACGCCGACCATCCGCCGCTGTCGGCGGGGTCGGCGGCGCGCGCGCTCGTCGCGGTCCGCGGGCTGCACCGGTTCGCGGTGCGGGAGGGCCTCGCGCCCGGAGACCCCGCCCACGACGTCAAGCCGCCCACGCCGCCCCGGCGGCTGCCCAAGGCGATCTCGCTGGACGAGGTCGAGCGGCTCCTCGCGGTGGCGGCGGGCCCGGCCGAGGGCGACGCGGGCGCGGCGCGGGGGCTGCGCGACCGGGCGCTGCTGGAGCTGCTGTACGGGTCGGGCGCGCGGATCTCCGAGGCGGTCGGCCTGGACGTCGACGACCTCGACCTGGCGGAGGGGTTCGCGCGCGTCGCGGGCAAGGGCGGCAAGGCCCGGATCGTGCCGATCGGCGACTACGCCCGGCAGGCCGTCGAGGGCTATCTCGTCCGCGCGCGTCCCGGGCTCGCCGCCGCCGGACGCGGCGTCCCCGCCCTGTTCCTCAACGCGCGCGGCGGGCGGCTGTCGCGGCAGGGCGCGTGGATGGTGCTGCGCGCCGCCGCCGACCGGGCCGGGCTGTCGGAGGTGTCCCCCCACACGCTGCGGCACTCGTTCGCGACGCACCTGCTCGACGGGGGCGCCGACGTGCGGGTCGTGCAGGAGTTGCTCGGACACGCCTCGGTGACCACCACACAGGTCTACACTCTCGTGACGGTGCAGTTGCTGCGCGAGGTGTACGCCACCTCGCATCCCCGCGCGCGGAGCTGACAAAAGCCGCTGCCCGCGCGCGTCGGCTTGAGCCTGGAGAGGCGGGGGCCTAGAGTCCCCGTTCTGGATGGCGTTTCCGGCCACCCGGGGAGGGATCTGGTGACCAGCAGGAACGGTGCGGAGGGAGTGCTCTCGTCCGCCACCATAGAGACCGACCCGAGTCGGACCCTCGGTCCGACTCAGCGACCCGTCCCGGTGTTCCCCGAACCTGAGGCGCTGGACGAGCACGGGCCCGCGCGCATCGTGGCCGTGTGCAACCAGAAGGGCGGGGTCGGGAAGACGACCACGACCATCAACCTGGGCGCCGCGCTCGCCGAGTACGGGCGCCGCGTGCTGCTCGTCGACTTCGACCCGCAGGGCGCGCTGTCGGTGGGCCTCGGCAAGGGCGACCCGCGCCAGCTCGACATCACGATCCACAACATGCTGCTGGAGAAGGACACCGAGTGGGAGGACGTCGTCATCGAGACCGGTGTCGACGGCATGGACCTGCTCCCCAGCAACATCGACCTGTCGGGCGCCGAGGTGCAGCTCGTCCACGAGGTCGGGCGCGAGTACATCCTCCAGCAGTCGCTGAAGTCGGCGGTCCCGCACTACGACTACATCCTCATCGACTGCCAGCCCTCGCTCGGCCTGCTCACCGTCAACGCGCTGGCCGCCAGCGAGGGCGTGCTGATCCCGCTGGAGTGCGAGTACTTCGCGATGCGCGGGGTCGCGCTGCTGATGGAGACGATCGAGAAGGTGCAGGGCCGGATCAACCCCGACCTGGTCATCGACGGCGTCCTCGGCACCATGTACGACTCGCGCACCCTGCACACCCGCGAGGTCCTCGGCCGCATCGTCGAGGCGTTCGGCGACCAGGTCTTCCACACGGTCATCAACCGCACGGTGCGCTTCCCCGACGCCACCGTCGCGGGCGAGCCGATCACCTACTTCGACCCCAACTCGATGGGCGCGAACGCCTACCGCGGCCTGGCCCGGGAGGTGCTCGAACGGTGGGCGCGCGTCGGCTGAGGGCGACCGGCCGGTAAGGAACCCCGATGGCCCAGCCCCCCGGAAACCCGTACGGGCCGCCGCCCGCGGGCTTCCCGCCGCCCTTCCCGCCGCCTCCGCCTCCGCGCGGGTCGTCGCGGCTCGTCATCGTGCTCGTCGCGGTGGCCGCCGCGTTCGTCCTGGTGGCGGCGGGCGCCATCGGCTATATCGTGCTGAGCGGCGACGACGCGGCCGGCGACGACCGCCTCGGCCCCACCGACCTGCGCCGCCCGCTGACGTTCCAGCAGGTCGCGGCCGTCAGCGCGCCTCCCTGCGCCGCCGGGACGCTCCCGGACGCCGCGCCCGGCCCGAAGAAGGCGCCCGAGTGCTACCGCCCGGGGCCCGGCGGCATGACCGTCCGGCACGTCGAGGCGATCAGGACCGTGCCGCCGGACGCCGCGTCCGGGCAGAGCTGGAGCGTCCAGCTGTCGCTGGCGTCCGCCGACGCGGCCGGGTTCGCCCGGCTGAGCGGGCAGGCCGCCCAGAGCGCCGCCGGGTCCCCCGGCCGGCGGATCGCGATGATCGTCGATGGGAGGGTCGTCTCCGCGCCGGAGGTGCAGGGCGGCCCGATCACGGGCGGCGAGGTGGTCATCGGCGGCACCTTCACCGAGAGCGAGGCCCGCGACCTGCTCCGCCTGATGACCGGGCGTGAGACCTCCTGACGTGGTCTCCGCTACCGTGAGCGACGTGGACGAGACGCCGCCGCCAGGCCCGGGGGAGGGCCCGAGCGGGAGCCCGGACGAGGGCGAGCACGGGTTCCGCGTCCACCTCGACAACTTCGACGGCCCCTTCGACCTGCTGCTCGGCCTGATCTCCAAGCACAAGCTCGACATCACCGAGGTCTCGCTGCACAAGGTCACCGACGACTTCATCGCGCACATCCGCTCCCACGGCAGCGAGTGGGACCTCGACCAGGCCAGCCACTTCCTGCTGGTCGCGGCGACCCTGCTCGACCTCAAGGCGGCGCGGCTGCTGCCCTCCGGCGAGGTCGACGACGAGGACGACCTCGCGCTGCTGGAGGCCCGCGACCTGCTGTTCGCGCGGCTCCTCCAGTACCGTGCCTACAAGGAGGTCGCCCAGGTGATCTCCGGACGGATCGCCGACCAGAACCGCCGCTTCCCCCGGCTGGTGCCGATGGAGCCGAAGTTCGCCAACCTGCTGCCGGAGGTGCTGCTCGGCCTCGGGCCCGAGGAGTTCGCGCGGCTCGCCGCCAAGGCCCTCGCCCCGAAGGCGCCGCCGTCGGTGTCGGTCGAGCACATGTACCAGCCGAGGGCCAGCGTGAAGGAGCAGGCCGCGATCGTCGTGGAGCGGCTCCGCAGGCTCCGCACGACGACGTTCCGCGTCCTCGCCGCCGACGCCGAGGGCACCTACGAGGTCGTCGCCCGGTTCCTGGCGCTGCTGGAGCTGTACCGGGAGCAGGCGGTCACGTTCGACCAGCCCGAGCCGCTCGGGGAGCTGCGCGTCACCTGGACGGGCAGCGACGACGGCGAGGTGGCCGTCGGCGACGACTACGAGGGCGCCCCCGAGCCGGGCGGCGCCCGCGAGGACGGGGGAGCGGATGACTGAGGCGCCCGACGGCCCGGAGCTGCCGGGGCTGCGCGCCTCGGTCGAGGCGATCCTGCTGGTGGTGGACGAGCCGGTCGCCGAGATCACGCTCGCCCAGCTGCTGGAGCGGCCCCGCGGCGAGGTCGCCGCGACGCTGCGGGAGCTGGCGGCGGAATACACCGAGCAGGGCCGGGGGTTCGACCTCAGGGAGGTCGCCGGCGGCTGGCGGTTCTACACCCGGGACGTGTGCGCCCCGGTCGTGGAGCGCTTCGTCACCGACGGGCAGCAGGCGCGGCTCACCCAGGCCGCGCTGGAGACCCTCGCCGTCGTCGCCTACCGGCAGCCGGTGAGCCGCGCTCGGGTGTCGGCGATCCGGGGCGTCAACAGCGACGGCGTCATGCGTACCCTGACCCTGCGCGGCCTCATCGAGGACGCCGGGCAGGAGCCGGAGACGCAGGCGCACCTGTACCGCACCACCGGGTACTTCCTGGAGCGGCTGGGGCTGCGCGGCCTCGACGAGCTGCCCGAGCTGGCCCCCTACCTTCCCGACGACCTGCCAGAAGACATAGTTGAGGACACGTGACAGACAACGAGGGCGTACGGCTTCAGAAGGTCCTGGCCGAGGCCGGGATCGGCAGCCGCCGCCACTGCGAGGAACTGATCGGCGAGGGCCGGGTCACCGTCGACGGCAAGAAGGTGTTCCGGTTCGGTGAGCGCGTGGATCCCCAGCGCGCCGTCATCCACGTCGACGGCAAGCGCGTCGAGACCCGCGCCGAGATGCGCTACTACGCGATCAACAAGCCGCTCGGCGTGGTGTCGACGATGGCCGACGAGCGGGGCCGCAAGTCCCTCGCCGACTACGTGGAGGTGCCCGAGCGGCTGTTCCACGTCGGCCGGCTCGACACCGACACCGAGGGCCTGATCCTGCTCACCAACGACGGGGAGCTGTCGCACCGCCTCACCCACCCGTCCTACGGGGTGTTCAAGACCTACCTCGCCGAGATCCACGGGCCGATCCCGCGCGACCTCGGCAAGCGGCTCAAGGCCGGGATGACGCTGGAGGACGGGCCCGCCAAGGCCGACAAGTTCCGCGTGTTCGACCAGGTCGGGCGGCGTGTGCTGGTGGAGATCACTTTGCACGAGGGCCGCAAGCACATCGTCCGGCGGCTGCTGAAGGAGGCCGGCTTCCCGGTGCAGCAGCTGGCCCGCATAGAGTTCGGGCCGGTCAAGCTCGGCTCGCTGAAGCCGGGCACGATGCGCGCGCTGACCGTGCGGGAGGTCGGCGAGCTGTACAAGGCCGTGGGCCTGTAGGCACGGCCCGGCGGGGGCCGTCCGGCCCCCGCAGGCACCAGGGAGGGGACGAGGCAGTGGCGGTACGCGCGGTCCGCGGGGCGACGCAGATCGAGGCCGACGACCGGGACCAGATCCTGGAGGCGACGGCGGAGCTGGTCGGCGAGGTCATGTCCCGCAACGGGCTGACCACCGACGACGTGATCAGCGTGATCTTCACGGTCACGCCCGACCTGACGGCGGAGTTCCCGGCGCTCGCCGCGCGCAAGCTCGGCTTCCACGACGTGCCGCTGCTGTGCGCGACGGAGATCGGCGTCCCGCGGGCGCTGCCCCGGGTGATCCGGCTGATGGCGCACATCGAGACCGACCGGCCGCGCTCGGACGTCCACCACGTCTACCTGCGGGGTGCGACGGCGCTCCGCCTGGACATCGCGCAGTAGCGCGCATGGGCAGAGTGCAGTAGCGCGCGTGGGCAGGGTGCGGTAGGGGGCGCAAGAGCGCACGTTGGAAGGGCTCGGCGGCGCCGGGGAGGGACCCGGCGCCACTAGGCTGGCGGGCGTGAACCAGGACATGACGGGCCGCCGGGTCATCGTGGTCGGGACGGGGCTGATCGGCACCTCGATCGCGCTGGCGGCGCGCGGGCGCGGCGCGCAGGTGCTGCTGGCCGACCGGGACGCCGACGCGCTGGCGCTGGCCGCGGAGCTGGGCGCGGGCGACCCGCTGCCCGCGGGCGCGCCCGACCGGCGCGCCGATCTCGCGGTGCTCGCGGTGCCGCCCGCCGCCGTCGCCGTCACGCTGCTGGACGCGCAGAAACGCGGCCTCGCCGCCGTCTACACCGACGTGGCGAGCGTGAAGGCGCTGCCGCTGGAGCAGGCCGAGGCGCTCGGCTGCGACCTGACCTCGTTCGTCGGCGGGCATCCGCTCGCGGGCAGCGAGCGGTCGGGCCCGGCGGCGGCGCGCGCGGACCTGTTCCTCGGCCGACCGTGGGCGCTGTGCCCGCCGTCGGCCGCCGCGCCCGGGGCCGTCGAGGCCGTGGCCGAGCTGGCGCGGGCCTGCGGCGCGACGCCCGTCGAGGTGGAGGCCGCCGAGCACGACCGGGCCGTCGCGCTCGTCTCGCACGCCCCGCACGTGGTGTCGGCCGCCGTCGCGGCGCGCCTGACCGGCGCCGACGACGTCGCGCTCGGCCTGTCCGGGCAGGGCGTCCGGGACGTGACGCGCATCGCCGCGAGCGACCCCCGGCTGTGGATCGGCATCCTGTCGGCCAACTCCGCGCCGGTCGCCGACGTGCTGGAGGCCGTCGCCACCGACCTCGCGGTCGCGGCCTCGCTGCTGCGCGACGGCAGCGAGGAGGCCGCCGGGCACGTCGCCGACCTGCTGCTGCGCGGCAACGCGGGCCGGTCCCGCATCCCCGGCAAGCACGGCGGCGAGGCGCCCGAGTACGCGACCGTGCAGGTGGTCGTGCCCGACCGTCCCGGCGAGCTGGCGATGATCTTCCAGGCGGTGGGCATCGCCCAGGTCAACATCGAAGACGTGACGATCGAGCACTCCCCGGGCCGACCGCTCGGCCTGCTGGAGATCTCGGTGGTGCCCGAGGAGGCCGAGCGGCTGGCGGCGGAGCTGCGCGCCCGCGGCTGGTCCGTCCCCGGCTGACCGGGTCCGCGCGGCGCCCCGCGCCCGGCCGGCGCGCGCTCGGCCCGGGCCAACCGGTCTCACCGGTCGTCCCAGGCCGGTAGCCTGATGCGCTGGGCCTCGTACGGGAACACCGATGCCAAGAGAGGGAGCGATCGTGCCGATCGTCATCGCCATGGACGGCCCGTCCGGGTCCGGGAAGTCCAGCGCGTCCAAGGGCGTCGCGCGCGCGCTCGGCCTGCGCTACCTCGACACCGGCGCCATGTACCGCGCCATGACGTGGTGGATGCTGCGCGAGGGCGTCCCGGTCGAGGACCCGGCCGCCGTCGCCGCCCGCGCCATGGACCCCGTGCTGGACTCGGGAACCGACCCGGCGGCGCCCACGATCACCGTGGACGGCGCGGACGTGTCCGGCCCGATCCGCACCCGCGAGGTGACGAACGCGGTGAGCGCGGTCAGCTCCGTACCCGCGGTCCGGACGCGGCTCGTGCAGCTGCAACGTGAGATCATCGGGATCGGGGGAATCGTGGTGGAGGGACGCGACATCGGCACGGTCGTCGCGCCGGACGCCGCGGTCAAGGTCTACCTCACCGCGAGCGAGGAGGTGCGGGCGCGGCGCCGGGCCGCCGACCCGGCCGCCGACCCGGGCGCGTCGGTGACCACCACGCGGGCCGAGCAGGCCCGGCGGGACCGGATCGACTCCACCCGCGCGGCGTCGCCGCTGACCAAGGCGGCCGACGCGCATGAGATCGACTCGTCCGAGCTGGGGCTCGACGAGGTCATCGAGGCGGTCGTCCGCCTCGTGAAGGAGCGGGAGTAGCGGGGCCGAGTGCCACCGCGGGGACGATGACAACAGTGAGCGAATACGAGATCGAGACCGTGGGCGTCGTCGAGGACGTCGCCGCCGACGAGGGGCCCGCGCCGGTCGTGGCCGTCGTCGGTCGGCCGAACGTCGGCAAGTCCACCCTGGTCAACCGGATCCTCGGCCGCCGCGAGGCGGTCGTGGAGGACGTGCCGGGCGTCACCCGCGACCGGGTCGC
This sequence comes from Actinomadura terrae, assembly GCF_022751215.1. GTDB lineage: Bacteria > Actinomycetota > Actinomycetes > Streptosporangiales > Streptosporangiaceae > Spirillospora > Spirillospora terrae. The sequence continues at coordinate 1,827,671 of NZ_JAICDG010000001.1, forward strand.
CTACGACGCGACCTGGTCGGGGCGCCGGTTCACGGTGGTCGACACCGGCGGCTGGCTGCCGGACTCCTCCGGCCTCGCCGCGGCGATCGCCGAGCAGGCGCGGCTCGCCGTCGACCTGGCCGACGTGGTGATGTTCGTGGTCGACGCGACCGTCGGCGCGACCGACGTCGACGAGGCCGTGGTCGAGATCCTGCGCCGGTCGGGCAAGCCGGTGGTGCTGGTCGCCAACAAGGTCGACGACATCGGCGCCGAGGCCGACGCGGCGCTGCTGTGGTCGCTCGGCATCGGCGAGCCGCACCCGGTCAGCGCCCTGCACGGGCGCGGCTCGGGCGACCTGCTCGACGCGGTGCTGGACGCGCTGCCCGAGCAGGCCCCCGCCGAGACGTTCGGCGAGAGCGGCGGGCCGCGCCGGATCGCGCTGCTCGGCCGCCCGAACGTCGGCAAGTCGAGTCTGCTGAACCAGCTGGCGGGGGAGCAGCGCGCGGTGGTCGACGCGGTCGCGGGCACGACCCGCGACCCGGTCGACGAGCTGATCGAGCTTGGCGGGCAGACCTGGCGGTTCATCGACACGGCCGGGATCAGGCGGCGGCACCGCGAGAACCAGGGCGCCGACTTCTACGCGACGCTGCGGACGCAGTCGGCTCTGGAGCGCGCCGAGGTCGCGGTCGTGCTGGTGGACGCGGCCGAGCCGCTCGCCGAGCAGGACCTGCGGATCATCTCGATGGTGGTCGAGTCGGGCCGGGCGCTGGTCGTCGCCTACAACAAGTGGGACCTGCTGGACGAGGAGCGCCGCCACTACCTGGAACGCGAGATCGACCGGCAGCTCCACAACGCCCGCTGGGCCCCCCGCGTCAACATCTCCGCGAAGACCGGCCGGCACATGGAGAAGCTGGTGCCCGGCATCGAGACGGCGCTGGAGGGCTGGGGCACCCGCGTCCCGACGTCCAAGCTCAACCAGTTCTTCGCCGACCTGGTCAACTCCCACCCGCACCCGGTGCGCGGCGGCAAGCAGCCGCGCGTGCTGTTCGCGACGCAGGCGAGCGTGCGGCCGCCGCGGTTCGTGCTGTTCACCTCCGGGTTCCTGGAGGAGGGCTACCGGCGGTTCATCGAGCGGCGGCTGCGCGAGGAGTTCGGCTTCGAGGGGACCCCGCTCGACATCACCATGAAGATCCGCGAGAAGCGCGGCAAGGCCAAGAAGTAGCGGGCTAGCGCTCCTCGCGGCGCTCGCCCGCGATCCGCTGGTCGCGCGGCGGGAACGCCGACAGGCCCGACGGCTCCGCCGAGCCAGGCGAGCCCGGCGGCGAGGGCGCCGGACGCGCGCCGAGCGAGGGCGGCGGGGTCTCCCGGGCGTAGCGGCCGTAGACCAGCGGCTGCGTCGCCCCGGAGGGCGCGCGTTCCTCCTCGCCCGGCTCGGAGTCGGCAGGCCGTGCCACGCGCGCCGTGAACCGGCCGAGCGCCAGCGCCGCGACGAGCACGATGACGACGCCGAGGCCGGTGAACCCGGCGAGCTGCTCGGCGACGCGCCGCCCCTGCTCGGTACCGAGGGGCGCGCCGACGCCCGGGACGTCCCACAGCGCCGCGAGCGGTCCGCCGACCGCGAACCAGGCGCCGCCGAGCACCGCCAGCCACGCGCCGAGCACCCCGAGCACCCGGTTCGCCGTGCCCAGCACGACCAGCCCGCCCAGCACCGTGGCCGCGCCGGGCGCGACGCTGAGCTGGAGCCGGTCGGTGTCGTAGACCCACGCGTCGTCGGGCGCGAACCCGAAGTCGAGGTAGGGGCCGACGAAGGGCAGCAGGCCGCCCCACGCCCCGAGCAGCACCAGCAGCACGCCGCCGGCCGCGCCCCGTCCGCGCGGGACCCGCAGGGTCCCAGCCATGATCGTTCCTCCTGACCGGGCAAGGTGATGTCGCTTGAATCCCCCTTTACCCGGCGCGGACCGACCCAAGCACGCCGCCGTCCGGCGGCGCGACGTTCCGCGCGTACCGGTCGGGAGCGGCGGGGTCGAGGTGCCAGCCGACCACCCGGACGGGATGGATCCGGATCAGGTCGTCGCTGAAGAACCCCTCGCCGAAGGGCATCCGCCCCTTCACGAACTCGGCCCGCCCCCGCACCTCGACGCCGCGCCCCCAGCCGGGCTTGGCCGCGTCCGGGTCGTCGGCGGCGGCCAGGTCGTCGACGAGGAACGACACCCGGGGGTCGGCCTGGATGTTGCGGTACTTGCGGCTGGCCGCGTTGTTGGGCCCGCCGATGTCGATCGTCCCGTCGTCGTTGAGCCGGAATCCGACGGGATGGCTGTGCGGTTCGCCGTCCGGGCCGATGGTGGAGAGCCGTCCGAGCGGCTGCGTGGCCAGGTAGGCGCGCTCCGGCTCGGTGAACGGATGCGTCATGGGTCGGTCCCCCTCGATTCTCGTGCTTCGCCAACGAGTCCGACGCTAGGACCTCAAGCGGGCTTCAGGTCAATCGCGCCCGCGCGACCCTCGCATCCGCCAGATATTTTGATCCTCTTACCTCTCATATGCACGGACGAAGGTGATTATGCCTCGCATGTGCGAAACGCTAGGCTGCTCCCGTGACGACGTTCAGGATCAGTGAGGCGGCCGCGCTGCTCGGGGTCAGCGCCGACACCGTCCGCCGGTGGGTGGACGGCGGGCGCCTCCCCGCCGAGCGTGACGAGCACGGCCACCGGCGGGTGCCGGGGGAGGAGCTGGCCGCGTTCGTGCGCGACCAGGCCCGCCGGGACGCGGCGTCCGACCCGGGCGGCCGGTTCTCCTCGGCGCGCAACCGCATGCGCGGCATCGTCACCGAGGTCGTCAGGGACGGGGTGATGGCGCAGGTGGAGATCCAGGCGGGCCCGTTCCGCGTGGTGTCGCTGATGAGCCGGGAGGCGGCCGACGAGCTGGGGCTGCGCGCCGGGGTCGTCGTCGAGGCCGTGGTGAAGTCCACGAACGTCGTCGTCGAGGTATGAGGGGAGAACCTGTGCGCAAGCGCGTTCCGGCGGGCGTCGCGGCCTGCCTGCTCCTGCTGGTCACGGCCGCGGGATGCGGTGACACCGGCGATTCCGACGCCTCTGGCGGCGGTTCTGGCGGCGGGACGCTGACGGTGTTCGCCGCCGCCTCACTCACCGAGACGTTCACCGCCCTCGGCAAGGAGTTCGAGGCGGCGCACCCCGGGGTGAAGGTCAGATTCAGCTTCGGCGCCAGCTCGACGCTGGCCCAGCAGATCACGCAGGGCGCGCCCGCGGACGTGTTCGCCGCCGCCAGCCCCGCCACCATGAAGACCGTCGCCGACGCCGGGGACGCGGCCGGGGCGCCGCAGGTGTTCACCAGGAACCGCCTGGTCATCGCCGTCCCCAAGGACGATCCGGGCAGGGTGGGCGCGGTGCGCGACCTCTCCCGGCCCGGCCTCAAGGTCGTGCTGTGCGCGGAGCAGGTGCCCTGCGGCGCGGCCGCGAAGAAGGCCCTGGACGCGGCGAAGGTCACGCTCAAGCCGGTCTCGCGCGAGCGGGACGTGAAGGCCGTGCTGACCAAGGTGCGGCTGGGCGAGGCCGACGCCGGGCTCGTCTACCGCACCGACGCGAAGGCGGCCGCGCCGCAGGTCAAGGGCATCGAGTTTCCCGAGTCGGCGCAGGCGGTCAACGACTACCCGATCGCGGAGGTCGCCAAGGCGCCCCGGCCCGCGCTGGCCAAGGAGTTCGTCGCGCTGGTGCTCGGGCCGAAGGGGAAGGCCGCGCTGACCGGCGCGGGGTTCGAGTCGCCGTGAGCCCGCGCGGTCGCGCTCCGGACGGCGACCGGCCGCCGGGCCGCCCGCCGTGGGTCCTGGTGGCGCCCGCGCTGATCGGGCTCGCGTTCCTGGTGCTGCCGCTGGTGGGCCTGCTCGTCCGCGCGCCGTGGTCCACGCTCGGCACCCGCCTCGTGCAGGGCCAGGTGCTGGACGCGCTGCGGCTCTCGCTGCTCAGCGCCACGCTCGCGACCGCGCTGTGCGTGCTGTTCGGGGTGCCGCTGGCGTGGGTGCTGGCGCGCGTCCCGTTCCCCGGCGCGCGGCTCGTCCGCGCGCTGGTGACGGTGCCGCTGGTGCTGCCCCCGGTGGTCGGCGGCGTCGCGCTGCTGCTGGTGCTCGGGCGGCGCGGCCTCGTCGGCGGCTGGCTGGACGACACGCTCGGTGTCACGTTCCCGTTCACCACCGCCGGGGTCGTGCTCGCCGAGACGTTCGTCGCGATGCCGTTCCTCGTGATCAGCGTCGAGGGCGCGCTGCGCGCCGCCGACCTGCGCTACGAGGAGGCCGCCGCGACGCTCGGCGCCACCCGTTGGACGATCTTCCGCCGGGTCACGCTGCCGCTCGTCGCGCCCGGCGTCGCGGCGGGCGCGATCCTGTGCTGGGCGCGGGCGCTCGGCGAGTTCGGCGCGACGATCACGTTCGCGGGCAACTTCCCGGGCCGGACGCAGACGATGCCGCTGGCGGTCTACCTGGCGCTGGAGACCGACCCGCAGGCCGCGATCGTGCTGAGCCTCGTGCTGCTCGCCGTCTCGGTGCTGGTGCTCGCCGCGCTCCGGGACCGCTGGGTGGGCGCCTCATGACCGCCGAAGCGGCCGCCGAGGGGCTGGACGCGCGGCTCGTCGTGCGGCGCGGCGCCTTCGACCTCGACCTCGCGCTCACCGCCGCGCCCGGCGAGGTCGTGGCGCTGCTCGGCCCGAACGGCGCGGGCAAGAGCACCGCGTTGCGGGCGCTCGCCGGACTCGTCGCGACGGCGGGCGGGCAGCTGCGGGTGGACGGGGCGGACCTGCGCCCGCTGCCGTCCGAGCGCCGCGGGATCGGCATGGTCTTCCAGGACTACCTGCTGTTCCCGCACCTCAGCGCCCTCGACAACGTGGCGTTCGGGCCGCGCTGCCGGGGGATGCGACGGCGCGCCGCGCGCCGTCGCGCCGCCGGATGGCTGGAGCGGGTCGGGCTCGCCGAGCACGCCGCGTCCCGTCCGGGCGCGCTGTCGGGCGGGCAGGCGCAGCGGGTCGCGCTCGCCCGCGCGCTGGCCGTCGAGCCCCGGCTGCTCCTGCTGGACGAGCCGCTCGCCGCGCTCGACGCCCACACGCGGATGGAGATCCGCGCCGCGCTGCGCCGCCACCTGGCCGGGTTCACCGGCGCGACCGTCCTGGTCACCCACGACCCGCTGGACGCGATGGTGCTCGCCGACCGGCTCGTCGTGGTGGAGGACGGGCGGCTCGTCCAGCAGGGCACGCCCGCCGAGGTCGCGCGCCGCCCCCGCACCGACTACGTCGCGCGGCTGGTGGGGCTGAACCTGTACCGGGGCCGCGCGGAGGCGGGAACGGTCCTGGTCGGCGAGGGGGGCGGGACGCTCGACACTGTGGACTCACTCGACGGTGAGGTGTTCCTGGCTTTCGCGCCATCCTCGGTGGCGCTGTACCGGACGCGTCCCGACGGCAGCCCCCGCAACCTCTGGCGCGCCCGCGTCGCCGCCGTGGAACGGCAGGGCGACCGCGTCCGGGTGCAGCTCTCGGGGCCGCCTTTCCCCGCCGTCGCCGAGGTCACCCCGGCCGCCGTCGCGGAGCTGCAATTGTCGGAGGGCAGCCTGATATGGGCGGCCGTGAAGGCCACCGAGACCCATGTTTACCCAGCTTGATCGCCTTGAGTCGGGGCGGGGGCGTGCTGATCTCCGCACGCCCGTACCCAGGTGATATCAATCACAAAAAGGTACGGGAAGGCCCAAAGGGGGACCTGATTGGTCCAGACCAAATGGCAAAAACAGCGGGACTTGTTCATCATGCAAACATCCTGCGAACAGCTGAAGGAGTTGCCCGTGTCCCACCAGATCCCCGGCCTCGACCAGGCCCCGACAGGTCACCCCGAACTGACTGAGTGGGTACGCGGGATCGCCGAGCTGACCAGGCCCGACCGCGTCGAGTGGTGCGACGGTTCGGACGAGGAGTGGGAGCGCCTCACCGGCCTGCTCGTCGAGCAGGGCACGTTCACGAGGCTCGACCCGGCGAAACGGCCGAACAGCTTCCACGCCGCCTCCGACCCGACCGACGTCGCCCGCGTCGAGGACCGCACGTTCATCTGCTCCGAGAAGGAGTCCGACGCCGGCCCCACCAACAACTGGGTCGCGCCCGCCGAGATGCGCGAGACCCTCGGCGGCCTGTTCGACGGCTGTATGCGTGGCCGCGCCATGTACGTGGTGCCGTTCTGCATGGGCCCGCTCGGCGGGAACATCTCCCAGCTCGGCGTCGAGATCACCGACTCCGCCTACGTCGCGGTGTCGATGCGGGTCATGACGCGGATGGGCGCCGGCGCGCTGAAGCTGATCGAGGAGCGCGGCTCGTTCGTCAGGTGCGTCCACTCGGTCGGCGCGCCGCTGGAGCCGGGCCAGGCCGACGTGAAGTGGCCGTGCAACTCCACCAAGTACATCACGCACTTCCCCGAGACCCGCGAGATCTGGTCCTACGGGTCCGGCTACGGCGGTAACGCGCTGCTGGGCAAGAAGTGCTACGCGCTGCGCATCGCCTCCACGATGGCCCGCGACGAGGGCTGGATGGCCGAGCACATGCTCATCCTGAAGCTCACCCCGCCGCAGGGGGAGACCCGCTACGTCGCGGCGGCGTTCCCGTCGGCGTGCGGCAAGACCAACCTCGCGATGCTGGAGCCGACCATCCCGGGCTGGAAGGTCGAGACCATCGGCGACGACATCGCCTGGATGCGCTTCGGCGACGACGGCCGCCTGTACGCGATCAACCCCGAGGCCGGGTTCTTCGGCGTCGCGCCCGGCACCGGCGAGAGCACCAACGCCAACGCCGTGAAGACGCTGTGGGGCAACAGCGTGTTCACCAACGTCGCGCTCACCGACGACGGCGACGTGTGGTGGGAGGGCCTCACCGACGAGCCGCCCGCGCACCTGACCGACTGGAAGGGCAACGACTGGACGCCCGAGTCCGGCACGCCCGCCGCGCACCCCAACGCCCGCTTCACCACCCCGGCCGGGCAGTGCCCGATCATCGCCGACGAGTGGGAGGACCCGAAGGGCGTGCCGATCTCGGCGATCCTGTTCGGCGGCCGCCGCGCGTCGGCCGTCCCGCTGGTCACCGAGTCTTTCGACTGGCAGCAGGGCGTGTTCCTCGGCGCGAACGTCGCCTCGGAGAAGACCGCCGCCGCCGAGGGCACGGTCGGCGAGCTGCGCCGCGACCCGTTCGCCATGCTGCCGTTCTGCGGCTACAACATGGGCGACTACTTCGGCCACTGGCTGGAGATCGGCAAGGCCACCGAGGCCGAGAAGCTGCCGCGGATCTACTACGTCAACTGGTTCCGCAAGAACGCCGACGGCAAGTTCATCTGGCCGGGCTTCGGCGAGAACAGCCGCGTGCTCAAGTGGATCGTCGAGCGGCTGAACGGCCAGGCCGACGCCGTCAAGTCGCCGATCGGGCACCTGCCGACCCGCGAGGCGCTCGACACGGGCGGCCTCGACCTCGCCGAGGCCGACCTCGACACGCTGCTGTCGGTCGACACGCAGGTCTGGAAGCAGGAGGCCGCCCTGGTCCCCGAGCACTTCGAGACGTTCGGCGACCACCTGCCCAAGGCGCTGTGGGACGAGTACCACGACCTCGTCCGGCGCCTGGAGTCCTGACGGCCGCCTAGCGGTCGCCCAGGGCTCCGCCCGCGCCCGCCCTCGGTATTCCACTCCCGGGGGCGGGCGCGCCGCGTATCCGGCACCCCGAAATTTGCGTACTTTGGGGGCGGACTTGGGCATCCCGGAGCGAGCGGACGGCAAGCAGTGGGGTGAGGCGCCCGCCGGGGGAAGGCCGGGCGCACCGCGCACCCGAGGGGGACGCCGTGGCCGGAACGCCGTTCGGCTCGATGTTCGACGATCCGTTCCGCGGATTCGAGTACCTGACCGGACGGATGTTCGGCGCCCCCGAGACGTGGCCGCCGCGCGGCGGCGCGCAGCGCGTCGACATCGGGCGGCTGCTGAGCGAGAGCGGCCGCGAGCTGGTCGCCCACGCGCTGGAGCGCGCGGGCCGGCGCGGCGCCGCCGACCTGGACGTGATCGACCTGCTGGCGGCCGCCGCCGAGACCATCCCCGCGCGGAGCCTGCTGACCGCGGCGGGCGCCGACCCGGACGCGCTGCTCACCCGCATCGCGGACATGACCGGCGACGGCACGCCCGGCGAGCCGCCCGAGACCCTCACCCCGGCCGCCAAGCGCGCGCTGCTGGACTCCCAGCGCGTCTCGCGGGCGCTGGAGGACAGCTACATCGGCCCGCAGCACCTGCTGATGGCGCTCGTGGCCAACCCCGACTCGTCCGCGACCCGGCTGCTCACCGCCCAGGGCGTGTCGGCGAACGAGCTGCGGGACGCGGCGCTGGAGCGCCCCGACGGGGCCGGCGCCCGCACCGGCCGCGCCGTCCGGGGGCAGAGCGCCACGCCCACGCTCGACGACTACGGCCGCGACCTGACCGAGGAGGCCCGCGAGGGGCGCCTCGATCCCGTCGTCGGCCGCGAGGACGTGATCGAGCAGGCGATCGAGGTGCTGTCGCGGCGGACCAAGAACAACCCGTGCCTGACCGGGGAGCCCGGCGTCGGCAAGACCGCGATCGTCGAGGGCATCGCGCAGCGCGTCGTCAACGGCGCCGTCCCCGAGACGCTGAAGGACCGGCGGGTCGTCGCGCTGGACCTCACCGGCATGGTCGCCGGGTCCAGGTACCGGGGCGAGTTCGAGGAGCGGATCAAGAAGGTGCTGGAGGAGATCCGCGCGCACTCCGACGAGCTGGTGATCTTCATCGACGAGGTGCACATGCTGGTCGGCGCCGGCTCGGCCGAGGGCGGCATGGACGCCGCCAACGTCCTGAAGCCCGCCCTCGCGCGCGGCGAACTGCACGTCGTCGCGGCCACCACGATCGAGGAGTACCGCCGGAGCATCGAGAAGGACGGCGCGCTGGAGCGCCGCTTCCAGCCGCTGCTGGTCGCCGAGCCCACCGTCGAGGAGACCGTGCGGATCCTCGCGGGGCTGCGCGACAAGTACGAGGCGCACCACCAGGTCCGCGTCACCGACGAGGCCCTGGACGCGGCGGCGCGGCTGTCGGACCGCTACGTCTCCGACCGGTTCCTGCCCGACAAGGCCATCGACCTGATGGACCACGCCGCCGCCCGCGTCCGGCTGCGGGCCCTGTCCCCGGACGAGGACGCCCGGGAGCTGGAGGGGCGCCTGGAGTCGCTGCACCGCGACAAGGACGCGGCAGTCGCGAACGAGGACTTCGACCGCGCCAAGCAGCTCCGCGAGGAGATCGAGCGGCTGCGGCCCGAGCTGGAGGCCGCCCGGCACGGCCGCGACGACGTCCCCGAGGTGACCGTGGCCGACGTCGCCGACGTCGTGTCCCGCCGCACCGGAATCCCCGCGTCCCAGCTCACCGAGGAGGAGCGCGACCAGCTCCTGCGCCTGGAGGAGCGGCTCCACGAGCGGGTGGTCGGGCAGGACGAGGCGGTCGGCGCGGTCGCCGAGGCCGTCCGCCGGGGCCGTGCCGGGCTGTCGGACCCCGGACGCCCGCAGGGCGGCTTCCTGTTCCTCGGACCGACCGGCGTCGGCAAGACCGAGCTGGCGCGGGCGCTCGCCGACGTGCTGTTCGCGGGCCACATGGTGCGCGTCGACATGAGCGAGTTCCAGGAGCGGCACACGGTGAGCCGGCTGATCGGCGCGCCGCCCGGATACGTCGGCTACGAGGAGGCGGGACGGCTCACCGAGGCCGTCCGGCACCGCCCGCACTCGGTCGTCCTGCTGGACGAGATCGAGAAGGCGCATCCCGACGTCATGAACATCCTGCTCCAGATCCTCGACGACGGCCGCCTCACCGACGGGCAGGGCCGCACGGTCGACTTCACCAACACGATCATCATCATGACCAGCAACGTCGGCGCGCAAATGATCCTGGAGGCCGGGGGAGACGCCACCGAACTGCGCGGACAGATCCTCGACCTGCTCCAGCGGACGCTCCGGCCCGAACTGCTCAACCGCATCGACGAGACCATCGTGTTCACCCGCCTGGACCGGGGCCAGCTCCGCCAGATCGTCGATCTGCTGCTGGAGGGCACCCGCCGCCGCCTGCACGCCCAGGGCGTCGCGCTGGAGGTGGACGACGCGGCCAAGGACTGGCTCGCCGAGCGCGGCCACCAGCCCGAGTACGGCGCCCGCCCGCTGCGCCGCACCCTCCAGCGCGAGCTGGACAACCGGCTCTCCCGGATGCTGCTGGACGGCCGGATCGGCGACGGCGACACCGCCCGCGTCCACCACCCCGAGGGCGGCGACCTCGACATCGAGGTCGAGCACGCCCCGGCGGGGGCCTGAACTCGGGGAACCTCAAGTCGACTTGAGGCCGCATAGGATTGCGGGCATGACACGGCTTGAGTTCCGCGTGCACGAGCTGACCGTCGGGCAGCTCGCCGAGCGCAGCGGCGTCGCCGTCTCGGCGCTGCACTTCTACGAGGCCAAGGGCCTGATCAGCAGCCGCCGCACGGCCGGCAACCAGCGCCGCTTCACCCGCGACACGCTGCGCCGGGTGTCGTTCATCAAGGTCTCGCAGCGGGTCGGGATCCCGCTCAGCGAGATCAAGGCCGCGCTCGCCACGCTCCCCGAGGAGCGCACCCCCACCGTCGCGGACTGGGCGCGCCTGTCGGAGCACTGGCGCAGCGACCTGGACGCCCGCATCTCCCAGCTCGAACGCCTCCGCGACGACCTCACCGAGTGCATCGGCTGCGGCTGCCTGTCGATCAACAAGTGCGCCCTCGCCAACCCCTACGACCGGCTCGGCGACGAGGGCCCCGGGCCGCGCAGGCTCCTCGTCCAGGAGACCGACCGCGCCCACGGCGACGACGGCCGGTCGCCGCGTCCGGCGCAGGACACCGGCCACGGCACCTGCCGCCCGGTGGTGGACGAGGCCCCCGACGGCATGCCGGCCGACTGCCTCCCGTCCTGCGCTCCCGAGGGCTGCTGAAACCCACGCCTTCGAGGGCCGCTGGACCCCTGCTCCCGGCCCGGGGGAGGCCCCGGGCCGGGAGAGTGATCACAGGCTGCGGCGGGCGGAGGGCTCGCGGCCGGACGGCTGGCCGGGGGTCGGGCGGGCGGTGACCGGCTTGATCGGCAGCTCGATCGGCTCGTCCCCCAGCGTGAACTCCTCGCCGTGGTGCCGCAGCTTCAGGCCGGGGCCCTCCAGCAGCTCGTAGGTGGCGGCCTCGGCGGTCACGTTGACCCGCAGCCGGTTGTCGCGGTAGCGCATCCGGAACGCGAGCCGGCTGATGCCGCCGGGCAGCCGCGGCGCGAACCGCAGCCGCCCGCCGCCCGCGCGCATCCCGCCGAACCCGGCGACGAGCCCGTTCCACGCGCCCGCCATCGACGCGATGTGCAGCCCGTCGCGGGTGTTGTGGTTGAGGTCGTGCAGGTCCAGCAGCGCGGTCTCGCCGAGGTAGTCGTGCGCGAGGTCGAGCTGCCCGACCTCAGCCGCGATCACCGCCTGGGTCTGCGCCGACAGCGAGGAGTCCCGGACGGTCAGCCCCTCGTAGTACTCGAAGTCGCGGACCTTCTGCTCCTCGGTGAACGCCTCCCCGCACAGGTGCAGCGCGAGCACCAGGTCGGCCTGCTTGACGACCTGCTTGCGGTACAGGTCGAAGTAGGGGAAGTTCAGCAGCAGGGGGTAGTGCTCGGGCTTGGTCGCCCCGAAGTCCCAGCGGGCGTGGTTGGTGAAGTTCTCGTTCTGCGGGTGGACGCCCAGCCGGTCGTCGTAGGGGATCAGCATCGCGGCCGCCGCGTCCCGCCACGACGCCGCCTCCTCGGTCGTCACGCCCAGCCGGTCGGCGAGGTCGGGATGCCGCATCGCCATGTCGGCCGCCGCCTCCATGTTCCGGCGCGCCATCAGGTTCGTGTAGACGTTGTTGTCCACGATCGCGGTGTACTCGTCGGGGCCGGTCACGCCGTCGACGCGGAACACGCCGCCCACGTCGTGGTGGCCGAGGCTCCGCCACAGCCGGGCGGTCGCCACCACCACCTCGACCCCGACCTCCCGCTCGAACCGCTCGTCGCACGTCGCGTCCACGTACCGGACGACGGCGTCGGAGATGTCGGCGTTGACGTGGAAGGCGGCCGTCCCGGCGGGCCAGTACCCCGAGCACTCGTGCCCGCGGATCGTCCGCCACGGGAACGCCGCGCCCTCCAGCCCGAGCTGCGCCGCGCGCTCGCAGGCCAGCGGCAGCGTCATGTGCCGCCAGGCCAGCGCGTCGGCCGCCGCGCCCGGCGAGGTGTAGGTCAGGACGGGCAGCACGAACGTCTCGGTGTCCCAGAACGTGTGCCCGTCGTAGCCGGGCCCGGTCAGCCCCTTCGCCGGGATCATGCGGCGCTCCGCGCGGGCCCCGGCCTGGAGGACGTGGAACAGGCTGAACCGGACCGCCTGCTGGATCTCGGCGTCCCCGTCCACCTCCACGTCCGCGCCGCACCAGAACTCGTCGAGGTACTCGCGCTGCTCGGCCAGCAGCCCGTCCCACCCCGTCTGCCGGGCGCCCGCCAGCGCCCCGACCACCTGGTCGTGCAGCGCCGGCCGCGACCGCTGGCTCGACCACCCGTACGCCAGGTACTTGACGATCCGCAGCCGCTGCCCCGGCTCCAGCCGCGTCGCGACCGTCAGCCGCCCGACGTCCGGGGAGCTCTCGGTGTCCACCGCCATCGACTCGGGGCCGTCGATGTGGTGGGACATGCCCGCCGCCATCCGCAGCCCGCTCTTGCGGGTGCGGTGCAGCAGCAGCACCTTCGTCCCGTTCGCGACGTGCTCCTCGCTGACCAGCGGGCTCTCCAGGATCGCCGACGCGCGCGGATCGCGCCCGCCGCCCGGCAGCGCCTCGTTGGCGACCAGCTCCGACTGCGCGACGACCCGGACCGCCGCGTCCACCGGCTCGACGTCGTAGCAGATCGCCGCGACCGCCCGCTGCGTCAGCGACACCATCCGGGTCGAGGTGATCTTGACGCGCCGGTCGGCCGGAGACGTCCACTCCACATGCCGGGTGAGCGTGCCCGCCCGCAGGTCCAGGACCCGCTCGTGGTGGTGGACGCGGCCGTAGCGCACGTCGAACGGCTCGTCGTCCACCAGCAGCCGGATCACCTTGCCGTTGGTGACGTTGATCACCGTCTGCCCGGACTCGGGATAGCCGTAGGCGGCCTCCGCCTGCGGCAGCGGCCGCTGCTCGTAGAAGGAGTTCAGATAGGTGCCCGGCAGACCGTGCGGCTCCCCCTCGTCAAGGTTGCCGCGGATGCCGAGGTGCCCGTTGGACAGCGCGAACACCGACTCGCTCTGCGCCAGCCGGTCCAGGCGCAGCTCCGGCTCCCGCACGCACCACGGCTCTACCAGGTACACCGGACGATCCGCTGCGGCCTGGCCCTCGCTCTCGTTCACTCGCCCTCCCCGTTCACTCGCCTTCTAGTAGCTCGGACAGGTCGTCGACCACCACGTCCGCGCCGTGCTCCCGCAGGTCGGCCGCGTGGTCCGGACTCACCCGGTTGACGCCCACCACGTAGGCGAACCGTCCCGCGCGGCCCGCCTCGACACCGGCCAGCGCGTCCTCGAACACCACCGCCCGCTCCGCGGGGACCCCCACCTCCCGGGCGCCCTCCAGGAACATGTCGGGCGCGGGCTTGCCGGGCAGGTTCCGCTCGGCCGCGACGACCCCGTCGACCCGGGCGTCGAACAGGTCGGTGATCCCGACGGTCTCCAGCACCTGCGCGGTGTTGGCGCTGGAGGACACCACCGCCGTCCGCAGCCCCGCCTCCCGCGCCGCGCGGACGTAGCCGACCGACCCGTCGAACACCTCCACGCCCCGCTCCTTGATGATCTGGAGCACGAGGGCGTTCTTGCGGTTCCCGAGCCCCCGGACGCTCTCGCGCTCGGGCGGGTCGTCCGGCGCGCCCTCGGGCAGTCTGATCCCGCGCGAGGTCAGGAACGAGCGCGTCCCGTCCTCGCGCTTCTTGCCGTCGACGTACGCGCCGTAGTCCTTGACCGGGTCGAACGGGACGAACGGGCCGCCCGTCCGTTCCGCGTGCTCGCGCAGGAAGCCGTCGAACATCTCCTTCCACGCGGCGGCGTGCACCGCCGCCGTCCGGGTCAGCACCCCGTCGAGATCGAAGAGACACGCCTGCGCCCGGTCGGGCAGTCCCAGCATCCGCACCCCCTGGAGAAATGTCAGTAATCGGACGGGTCGCCCCTTCCCACGCGGGCACACCCTCACGCATGGGGAAGTCCGCGGGCCTGCGGGATGTTCATGATCTACACACGACCCCTTGGCCAGGTTCGCACACCAGGAGGAGAGAACCAATGGAAAAGGCCCGCATCGGCGTCACCGGACTGGCGGTGATGGGCCGCAACCTGGCCCGCAACCTCGCCCGGCACGGCCATCCCGTCGCCGTCCACAACCGGACCTCCGCCCGCACGAAGGCACTGGTCGAACAGTTCGGCGACGAGGGAACGTTCCTTCCCGCCGACACGCCCGAGGAGTTCGTGGCGTCCCTGGAGCGGCCCCGCCGCCTCGTCGTGATGGTCAAGGCGGGCGCGCCCACCGACGCCGTCATCGAGGAGTTCGCGCCGCTGCTGGAGCCCGGCGACATGATCGTCGACGGCGGCAACGCGCACTTCGCCGACACCCGCCGCCGCGAGGCCGCGCTGCGCGAGCGCGGCGTCCACTTCGTCGGCGCCGGGATCTCCGGCGGCGAGGAGGGCGCCCTGCACGGCCCCAGCATCATGCCGGGCGGCTCCGCCGAGTCCTACGAGGCGCTCGGCCCGCTCCTGGAGGACATCTCCGCCAAGGTCGACGGCGACCCCTGCTGCGCCCACGTCGGCCCGGACGGCGCCGGGCACTTCGTCAAGATGGTGCACAACGGCATCGAGTACTCCGACATGCAGCTCATCGCCGAGTCCTACGACCTTCTGCGGCACGCCGCCGGCCTCGCCCCGGCCGAGATCGCCGAGGTCTTCCGCACCTGGAACACCGGCCGCCTGGAGTCCTACCTCATCGAGATCACCGCCGAGGTCCTCGCGCACACCGACGCCGCCACCGGCAAGCCGTTCGTCGACGTCGTCCTCGACCAGGCCGAGCAGAAGGGCACCGGCCGCTGGACGGTCCAGACCGCCCTCGACCTCGGCGTCCCCGTCGGCGGCATCGCCGAGGCCGTCTTCGCCCGCTCGGTCTCCGGCCACGCCGACCTGCGCGCCGCGTCCCGCCACCTGCCCGGCCCGTCCCGGACCAAGGTCGCCGGCTCCTCCTTCGCCGACGCCGTCGAGAAGGCCCTGTACGCCTCCAAGATCGTCGCGTACGCGCAGGGCTTCCACGAGATCCAGGCGGGCAGCGCCGAGTACGGCTGGAACATCGACGCCGGGTCCATGGCCGCGATCTGGCGCGGCGGCTGCATCATCCGCGCCGGCTTCCTCGACCGCATCCGCGCCGCCTACGCCGCCG
Source organism: Actinomadura terrae (assembly GCF_022751215.1). GTDB lineage: Bacteria > Actinomycetota > Actinomycetes > Streptosporangiales > Streptosporangiaceae > Spirillospora > Spirillospora terrae. The sequence goes on from NZ_JAICDG010000001.1 coordinate 1,843,151, forward strand.
ACCCGCACACCCCGACCCTGCTCACCGACCCCCACTTCACCGAGGCCGTGGGCGACGCCCAGGACGCCTGGCGCGAGGTCGTCGCCACCGCCGCCCGCATCGGCGTCCCGGCCCCCGGCCTCTCCACGGCCCTGGCCTACTACGACTCACTCCGAGCCGACCGCCTACCCGCCGCCCTCACCCAGGGCCAACGCGACTACTTCGGCGCCCACACCTACCGCCGCACCGACCGCGAAGGCACCCACCACACCCTCTGGGGCGGAGACCGCACCGAAGTAGACGCCTGAGGTCTCGGGCGCCCCTGGCATGTTTTGGGGGCGCCTGCCCGCCTGCTCTGGCCTGTTGATGGATTCGGGTGGTCCGTCGGGTTCGAGGCGTGTAGATAGGTTCCCAGGCGGCGACGGGAGATGGGATGGGGCGCGGGCAGCGGATCGACCAGGCGAACTGGCCCGGCGACGGACCTCACCGGCGTCTTCTGGAACTCCTGGACCGGCTCCATCAGGCGAACGGGCTGAAGAGCCGCCGCGACATCGCGACCGAGATGCACCTCGAATCGGCGTCCTACGTCAACGACTGGCTGCGCGGGTTACGGCTCCCGGTGGACGCCCGGCAGGTCGAAGCCCTGGTTCGGGCTCTGGACGGCGACGACGGTGACGTCCACGAGGCCCTCCGGCTGTATGAGGAGGCCACGGCCGCCGCCGCGCCTTCGCCGCACCCTTGGGCGGCCCTGGCGGCGGGACACATCGCGTGGACGCTGGTCGACGCGAGGCGTGATGCCTCGGCCTTCCAGGAGGCGACGAGCGCGATAGCCGAACGGCTCGCAGTTCTGTCGTCCGAGGCCGAGTCGGGTTCGCCCGATGATCCCTGGCTCGACACCGAACTCGCCGCCCGCTTCACCCGCTGGACGGATTGGCTGCTGCGCACCACGCTCGCCGAGGCCATGTGCGACCTGTCCCCGGCTGAGGCGGCACTGTTGACGCTCGTCCCGCTGCTGCACCACACGCACATGGCCCGCACGCTCGCCACGCTGCGCGAGATCGACCCTCTCGACCTCGGCAGCGGTTGCGGTGACGGGCCGCGTCGTGAGTACGAGACGTTCCTTGGAGGGCAGCGCGAACTGGTCGACCGTGCGACGGCCCGGCGCCTGCCTGATCGTGATTCCGCCGCGTCTGAGATCGGCTGGTGGCTCTTCCGCCGTTGGGTGGTGCGGTTTCCGCAGTCCTACCGACTGAGCACTGTCCGTGACCTGCTCTCGGCCGTGGACGCCAGCGACCCCCGCATGCGGGACGAGGTGCTGGCCGCGAAGACCGTCCAGCGGTTCCTGGCCGCGCTGCGGCTCGACCTGTCCGAGCTGGGCGACACCGACCGCAAGAACGCGCCGCAGTTCGAGACCGTGCTGTTCGCAGGTGAGCCGCACGAGCAGCGCGTCCGGGAACTGCTGATCGGGCAGATCCTCTCGGTCGCATATGCCCTGACGATCGACCTCGTCCGGCTCCCCGAGATTGTCGCCCGACATCTTGGCATTCCGCATCCGGTCGATCTGGCGGAGCTGCGCGGCACCGTGGGGAGCCACGCGAAGTGGGTGCTGCAATCGGACTGTCTCGTACTGCGCGCAGACTGTCATCATCCGGCCGAGCTTGAGGGGCTGCGCCAGTACGCGGGCCAGGTGGACGCGTTGCTCTACGCGATCCGGCAGGGATGCGGGGACCATCACACCATGCATGCCCTCACACGCCTGCCGTCCCGTGCGTCTGCCGATGATGTTCGCCCTGACACAGATGACGACGGTCGCTTGCTGTTCCAGCGGGTCAGCCGGTTTCGGCTCGACGAGCGCCGCGTCCAAGATCTGCTGATGGGCGAGCAGCTCTACCAGGATCGTGGCCTGGCCATCCGCGAGCTGTACCAGAACGCTCTCGACGCCTGCCGCTACCGCCGGGCCCGGCTCGCCTACCGCAGGCAGGGCGACTGGGCCGACGACTGGGAGGGCCGCATCCGCTTCACCCAGGGCGTGGACGAGAACGGCCGCGCCTACCTCGAATGCCTCGACAACGGCATCGGCATGACCGAGGCGGTCCTCACCGACGTCTTCGCGCAGGCCGGGTCCCGCTTTACCGACACCACCGAGTTCCTGGTCGAGGCGGCCGATTGGAAGAGCTCAGACCCGCCCATCCCATTTCATGCCAACAGCCGTTTCGGTATCGGGGTCCTGAGTTACTTCATGATCGCCGACGAGATCGAGGTCGTCACCCGCCCGCTGGATCGCGGCCACCGCTCGCATCCGACGCTGAAGGTCTCGATCTTCGGGCCGGGGCATCTGTTCCGCATCGAGCACCTTTCAGACGATCGCCCCGCGGGAACTTCGGTACGGCTCTACCTTCGTGAAGGCGAGGAGGCCCCGTCCTGCGTGGAGGAACTACGACGGCTACTTGGCATCGCCGAATTCAAGACCCACGCCCGGCACGGCAACCAGGTTGAGCTTTGGGAGCCGGGGGTGCTCAAGGAGCGCGTCCGCCCTTCGTGGGAGACCGATGGGCTGGACGTCCACGGCGACTTCGTGCCCTGGAGCGACGGCCACGGCGGCCAGGTGGTCTGGTGCGAATACGGCGGCGGCCTGCTGGTGGACGGCCTGTACGTGCGACCTGCCACCCGCCACGGGGTTTTCGCGGGCAGCACGGGCGGACGGCTGCGCGGCGCCATCGTTAACCTGACCGGCCAGCACGCGCCCAAGAAACTTTCCGTCGACCGTCGACAAGTCCTCTCGGATGTCTCGGGCACCGCCGAGCAACTCCTCGTCGCCGCGATGGACGAGTTAATGGCGGCGGACCCCCCTCGGCTGAACGTCGGCTGGGTGGCCGCGCTGACGGAGGCCAGCCCAAGGCTCGCGGACCTCGTCATCGAAAGGGCGAGCCGTTCGCGCCACCAGATCACGACGGAAACGGGGCGGTTGGACGTTCGCCGCGTCGGCTGCTTCCTTCAAGATTCTTTTCTCGTCTGGGCGGATAATGGGAGGCTGCCCGGGCGGGTGCCCGATTCGTACGATCTCTGGTGCTGGGATTTCGGGCCGGAGGTCGCGGATCACGTGCTGCTGTGGCGCCTGATCGTCAACGGTTCCGATGTCGAAGACGTCCTATCGGAGATGGAGCCACCGCGGATCGAGGACGTCGTTACTGGGCGACCTTCCGACACGCTGCTGCTCGGAAGCAACTTCGGTGACGAGGCCGGTCAAGATGACCTCTCGGTGACGTCCTGGCACTGGACGCGGGAGGATCTACGAGTTTCTCCAGGGCGTGTCCTTTGGGCGGCCAGGCTGCTGGGAGTCTCCCCACGTGAAGCGGCACAACGGGCTGTTGAATTGGGCGTTCACGAGCTGGATCCAGAAGGGTTCTCAGCAGAGCCGCACGGCGGCCACCTCGATCTCGCCCTACTGAGCTCGAAGCAGACCGGCGGGCCCCCTTGGCTTTCCACCGGAAAGGCGGTGCCCATCGGGCACGTCGCGGCAGTCGCCGTCCGATTCGGGGTGGGCTTCCCCGAGTTGCGGGAACGGCTGGAGCGCCATGGGTTCCAGGTGGCCCCGGCTCAATCGGCTCCCACTGGACCATCGGAAACGGACCTGCGGATTCTCTCGTGGCAACAGAGCACAACAGACTGGATCGCCTACACCGGTCGCCCGCTACCGGCCTCGCATCTCGTTCGCTGCGCTCGGGAACTCCAAACTCCAGTCGACGAGGTATGCCACAGGCTGGAGGAGTTCGGCTTCACCACTGCCCGCTGCTCGCTGCCTGAACGGCCTGATGCTGAGGACGCGGCTCTCTTCGATTGGGAGTTCACGTGGAGGGAGAAGGAGGAGTACGACGGGAACGGGCCGCTTCATCCGGTCCATCTCTTTCGCGCTGCCATCAAGCTGAACCTGCCTGTCCGTGACGTCGCCTCGCGGCTCACCGCCTACGGGATCAAGGTTCCGGACCGCCTGCCGGATCGCATCGAACCCGAGGACCTCCAACTACTCGGACGCGAAGCGCACAGGCTTTCCCCTTGGTGGCGGCCGACAGAACCTGTCCTCCTCCCGCACGTGGCGGTGGTGAGCGGCAGGACGGGAATCGCTCCCGGGCGGGTCGTGGAACGGCTTTCCGCGTACGGCATGCATGTGGCTGTGGCTCCGGCCCATATACCTGACGCGGTTGACGAGAGCGCTTTGCGATTGCTCTCCAAGGACTGCGATGGCCAGCCTCCCTGGTTGGACGCGGCGGAGCCTGTCACGCGCGGGCATCTGGTCCGCACCTTCGCCACGTCCGGTGCCTCCATACCCCGCACGGCCGACCGGTTGGCCGGTCTCGGGATGACCGTGTCGTTCGGGGAGCTTCCGGAGCCGGCCGACGTCATGCTTCTCCGCGCCGTTCGCAACGGGGTGATCACGTGGCCCAGGCCCGGGGAACCGGTCAACCTGTTCCACCTGCTCACCGTTTCGCGGAAGGCCGGGATGAGTGTGCGGGACGCCGCGGAGCGGTTGCGGTGGTTGGGGATGGACGTCCCGGACGTCGACGAGAGCGTCGCCGAAGCGATGCGCAGGTTGCCCCGCAAGCGCTGACCACCGTGCGGCGGGTGTGCGCCAGTGGGCCGTCCCTCAAGGAAAAGCCGCAGGTCACGGGCATGATCTCCGCTTGGTCGACGTCATGTCACGCCAGCGCACGGACGGGGCCGGGCCCTTCGGCGCAGGCTGCTTCTGTCTGCGAGTGAGCGACGGGAGTGGTGGACGTGGGGACGATCGTCGAGCTGGCCCCGGTGGCCGGGGGAGTGCTCAACGTGCTGGCGGCCGGGCTCGGGCTCTGTGCCGCGATGCTGGCCTGGAGGGGGAGGGGGTGACGCGGGGAGTAGCCCGACAGGGGCAGGATGGAGGGGTGAGTCTTATCGATGAGCTGCCTACCGGAAACGACGCCGATCCCGATTCGCTGTTCGAGGCGTTCGAGAGATGGGTGTCGGGGCGCGGGATCACGTTGTATCCCGCGCAGGAGGAGGCGCTCATCGAGGTCGTCTCCGGCGCCAACGTGATCTTGTCGACGCCGACCGGGTCGGGCAAGAGCCTGGTGGCGGCGGGGGCGCTGTTCGCGGCGCTGGGCAAGGATCAGGTGGGGTTCTACACGGCGCCGATCAAGGCGCTGGTGTCGGAGAAGTTCTTCGACCTGTGCGAGATGTTCGGGCGCGAGAACGTCGGCATGATGACCGGGGACGCGAGCGTGAACGCGGACGCGCCGATCGTGTGCTGCACGGCGGAGGTGCTCGCCAGCATGGCGCTGCGGGACGGCGCCGACGCCGACATCGGCGTGGTGGTCATGGACGAGTTCCACTTCTACGCCGAGCCCGAAAGGGGCTGGGCCTGGCAGATCCCACTGTTGGAGCTGCCGAAGGCGCAGTTCCTGCTGATGTCGGCGACGCTGGGCGACGTCACGTTCTTCCAGAAGGACCTGACGCGCCGGACGGGCCGTCCGACCGCGCTGGTGACCTCGGCGGAGCGGCCGGTGCCGCTGATCTACGACTACCGGGTCACGCCGCTGCACGAGACGATCGAGGAGCTGCTGGCCGAGCAGAAGGCGCCGGTCTACCTGGTGCACTTCACGCAGGCGGCGGCGATCGAGCGGGCGCAGGCGCTGATGAGCATCAACGTGTGCACGAAGGCGGAGAAGGCGCGGATCGCCGAGCTGATCGGGAACTTCCGGTTCACGACGAAGTTCGGGCGGAACCTGTCGCGGTTCGTCCGGCACGGGATCGGGGTGCACCACGCGGGGATGCTGCCGAAGTACCGGCGGCTGGTGGAGCGGCTCGCGCAGGCGGGGCTGCTGAAGGTCATCTGCGGGACGGACACGCTGGGCGTCGGCGTCAACGTCCCGATCAGGACGGTCGTGTTCACCGCGCTCAGCAAGTACGACGGGCACCGGGTGCGGCGGCTGCGGGCGCGGGAGTTCCACCAGATCGCGGGGCGGGCCGGGCGCGCGGGGTTCGACACGGTGGGGTTCGTGGTGGCGCAGGCGCCCGATCACGTGGTGGAGAACGAGAAGGCGCTCGCCAAGGCAGGGGACGACCCGAAGAAGCGGCGGAAGGTCCAGCGCAAGAAGCCGCCGGAGGGGTTCGTCGGGTGGGACGAGGACACCTTCCGCAAGTTGCAGGAGGCCGAGCCGGAGATGCTCCGGTCGCGGTTCCAGGTCAGCCACGCGATGCTGCTGTCGGTGATCGCGCGTCCGGGCAACGCGTTCCAGGCGATGAAGCGGCTGCTGACCGACAACCACGAGGAGCCCGCCGCGCGCCGGCGGCACATCTCGCGGGCGATCGCGATCTACCGGTCGCTGCTGGCGGGCGGGGTCGTGGAGGTGCTGCCCGCGCCCGACGACATGGGACGGTACGCGCGGATCACCGTGGACCTCCAGGAGGACTTCGCGCTCAACCAGCCGCTGTCCACGTTCGCGCTGGCGACGTTCGAGATCCTGGACCCGGCGTCGCCCTCGTACGCGCTGGACGTGCTGTCGGTGATCGAGGCGACGCTGGACGATCCGCGCCAGATCCTCGCGGCGCAGGTGAACAAGGCGCGCGGCGAGGCCGTCGCGGAGATGAAGGCCGAGGGCATCGAGTACGAGGAGCGGATGGAGCTGCTCCAGGACGTCGACCACCCGAAGCCCCTCCAGGACGAGCTGGACGCCGCGTACGAGATCTACCGGGCGGGGCATCCGTGGGTGGGCGACCATCCGCTGCGTCCGAAGTCGGTGGTCCGCGACATGTACGAGCGGGCGATGACGTTCACCGAGTACATCGGGTTCTACGAGCTGGCGCGGGGCGAGGGCCTTGTGCTGCGGTACCTGTCAGGGGCCTACAAGGCGCTCCAGCAGACGGTCCCGGAGTCGATCAAGACCGATGACCTGATCGACCTGATCGATTGGCTGGGCGAGCTGGTCCGGCAGGTCGACTCCAGCCTCCTGGACGAGTGGGAACAGCTCGCCAACCCGTCCGAGGAGGTCGACGAGCCGATCGAGGAGCGGGTCACGAAGGTGACCGCGAACCAGCGGGCGTTCCGGGTACTGGTGCGCAACGCGCTGTTCCGGCGGGTGGAGCTGGCCGCGCTGGAGCGGTACGGCGACCTGGCCGAGCTCGACCCGGACTTCGGCGCCGAGGCGTGGCGGGAGGCGATGGACGGCTACTTCGCCGACCACGACGAGCTGCTGACCGGGCCCGACGCGCGCGGGCCGAAGCTGCTCCAGATCGAGGAGGTGCCGCAGGACGCGCTGTGGCGCGTCCGGCAGGTGTTCGACGATCCTGAGGGCGACTACGACTGGGGGATCTCCGCCGAGGTCGACCTCGCGGGATCGGACCAGGAAGGCGAGGCCGTCATCCGTGTGACGGCCGTGAACCGGCTGTGACGGCGTTGGGAGGGATCGCGGTGGTGCAGGTCGCGGTGGCGCAGTACGCGCCCAGCGAGGACAAGGCCGAGAACATGGCGACGATCCGCAAGCTGGTGGACGAGGCCGCCGGCGGCGGGGCCCGGGTCGTCGTGCTGCCGGAGTTCGCGATGTTCACGGCGTCGCGGATGGACGAGCGGTTCGTGGAGACCGCCGAGCCGCTGGACGGCCCGTTCACGGGGGCGCTGAAGGACGCGTCACGGCGTCACGGCGCGCACGTCGTCGCGGGCATGAACGAGCGGCTCGACGAGCCGGGCCGGATCGCCAACACGCTCGTCGCCGCCGGTCCGGACGGGGAGATCGCGGCGGTCTACCGCAAGATCCACCTGTACGACGCGTTCGGGTACAAGGAGTCGGCGCTCGTCCGGCACGGCGAGATCGGCGACCCGGAGACCTTCACCGCGGACGGCGTGACGTTCGGCATGCAGACCTGCTACGACGTCCGTTTCCCCGAGGTGACGCGGCGGATCGTGGACGCGGGCGCCGACGTACTCGCGCTGCCCGCGCAGTGGGTGCCGGGCCCGCTCAAGGAGGACCACTGGCGGACGCTGGTGCGGGCCCGCGCGATCGAGAACACGATCTACGTCGCCGCCGCCGGGCAGTGCGCCCCGACCGGCGCGGGCAACAGCATGATTATCGATCCGATGGGCGTGGTCGTGGCCTCGCTCGGGGAGGGGCCCGGCGTGGCGCCGGGGGAGGTCTCCTCGGAGCGGATCGAGGCCGTGCGGAAGAAGAACCCGGCGCTGGCGCTGCGCCGCTTCACCGTCACCCCGGCCTGAGCTGGGCCTATGCCGTCGATCGCGATACGCGGCTTGACGAATGAGTGAGTGCTCACTCAAAATGAGAGCATGACACAGCGACTCTTCCGGTTCGGAATGGTGGGAGCGGGCGCCCGGGACGGGCGCGAGTGGGCGGCGCTGGCGCGGCGGGGCGAGGAGCTCGGCTTCGCGACGCTGCTGACCGCCGACACCGTCGCGACCCCGGCGCCCGCCGCGTCCCTCGCCGCGGCGGCGGCCGTCACCACGTCCCTGCGCGTCGGCACCTTCGTGGTCAACACCGCGACCCGCCCGGCGAACGCGGTGGCCTGGGAGGCCGCGTCGCTGGCGTTCGTCACCGGCGACCGGTTCGAGCTCGGGATCGGCGCGGGGCGGCCCGGCGGCGAGGGCGACGCGGCCGTGCTCGGCGTCCCCTACGGATCGGGCGCCGAGCGCCTCGCCAGGGTCGAGCAGGTGATCGACGCGGTCGAAGGCCCGGTCGAGGGCCTGTACGGCGGGACGGGCAACACCCCGCACGTGCTGGTCGCAGCGTCCCGCCCCCGGATGCTGGCGCTGGCCGCGCGCCGGGCGGGCACGGTCGCGTTCGGCGTCCCGCCGCTCACCGGGGACGACGGCCTCGCCGACCTCGTCGGCGTCGTCCGCGACGCGGCGGGGGAGCGGTTCGACGACCTGGAGCTGTGCACGAGCGTGCACGTCGTCGGCGACGAGATCCCCGGCTGGCTGCGCGGCCGGATGGCGGTGGACGCGGCGGCGCTCGCCTCGTCCGGGTCCATCGCCATGCTGACCGGCACGTCGCAGGAGATGGCCGACACGCTCAGCCGCCGCCGGGACGAGCTAGGCATTTCGTACGTGACGGTGCCCGCGCCCTTCGCGGAGGCGTTCGCGCCCGTCGTGGAACTGCTCGCAGGCCGCTGAGCGCGCTGGTAGCCGCTTGAGTGTATCGAGGTGACAACGGTCATGGCGATTGTGCGTGCCTGTATAGGCACCTAGCGTGACCATGGGCGGGTGTCCCCTTCCAGTGACAACCCGCCACCGCGCTACCCGCCCTCGGAGTACACGCGCGCCGCGCCCGCGCCCCCGGTCCGCCGTCCGTTCTGGTCCCGGCGGTCCCTACCGGCCGTCGCGGTCGGGGTCGTGCTCACCGCCGGGCTCGTGCTGACCCTCGCCTACGGCATGCTGCGCCCGTCGCCGCCGCACCGGGTCACGCCGGACGCCGTCCCGACGACCCCGGCGGCGGCGCCCCCGGCACCCCCGGCACCCCCTGCGCCCCCGTCGGTCCCGCCGCCGTCGGGTGCGCCGTCACCGCCCGACGCCGCCACGGCGCGCGCCCGGGGGCCGGACGGCACACCGGTCCGGCCCCGGCCCGGCGTGCCGTCCGGCGGCCGCCCCACCGAGACCAGGGCCCCGGTGCGGCACGACCACCGGGTGCCCCGCCCGCGCCCGGCGCCGCGTCCGCGTGCCTCGCACCGCCCCCCGCCCCCCAGGCCGAAGCCCGCCCCGGGGTGGATCGAGGCGGAGTGCCGACGGCGGTACCCGCACGACGCGAACCGCCGGGCGATCTGCGTCGCCGCGCTGTCGGGGATCATGGGTCGGCGCTGACGCGGTCAGGACGGGTCGCCGAAGACCTTCCCCGGGTTGAAGATCCCCGCCGGGTCCAGCGCCGACTTGACCCCGTGGTGCAGGGCGACGACGGCCGGGTCCAGCTCGTCGTGCAGGCCGCGCCGCTTGAGCAGCCCGACGCCGTGCTCGCCGGTCACGGTGCCGCCGAGGTCGAGCGCGCCCGCGATGATCTGGTCGTACGCGCGGACGGCGCGGACGCGGGCCGCGTCGTCGCCGGCCGGAACGATGATCATCGGGTGCAGGTTGCCGTCGCCCGCGTGCGCGACGTTGGCGATGAGCACGTCGTGCTCCACGGCGGCCGCCTCGACGCGGGCGAGCATCTCGGGGAGGAGCGCGCGCGGCACGCAGACGTCGTCGGTCAGCACGGGACCGAGCCGCTCCATGGCCGGGTGGGCGAGCCGCCGCGCCTCGAACAGCGCGTCGGCCTCCTCGGCGTCGGTGGACCGGACGGCCCAGTTCGCCCCGGCCTCCTCGAACAGCCGCACCATCGCGTCGGCCTCCGCCTCGCCCGCCTCGCCGGGCAGGTCGGTGCGGCCGAGCAGCAGCGCCTCCGCGTCGTCCGACAGGCCCATGTTGCGCCACTCGTCGACCGCGCGCAGGACGTGCCGGTCGATCAGCTCCAGCGCGCTCGGGACGATCCCGGCCGCGGTGACGGCGCCGACCGCAGCGCCCGCCGTCCGCAGGTCGGGGAACGAGCCGACGATCGTGCGCTCGGCCGCGCGGGCGGCCCGCAGCCGCACGGTGACCTCGGTGATCACGCCGAGCGTGCCCTCCGACCCGACCATGAGGCCGCACAGGTCGTAGCCGGTGACGCCCTTGGCGGTGCGGCGGCCGAGCCGGACGACGTCGCCGCGCCCGACCACCGCCTGCACGGCCAGGACGTAGTCGCGGGTCACGCCGTACTTGACGCAGCACAGCCCGCCCGCGTTGGTCGCGACGTTCCCGCCGATCGTCGACCAGGGCGAGCTGGACGGGTCCGGCGGGTACCACAGGCCGTGCTCCGCGCACGCCTTGCGCAGGTCGTCATTCACCACGCCCGGCTGGACGACCGCCAGCCGCTCGGCGGGGTCGATCTCGACGATCTCGTTCATCCGCTCCAGGGAGAGCAGGACGCAGCCCTCCAGGGCGTTGGCGCCGCCCGACAGGCCGGTGCCCGCGCCGCGCGGGACGACGGGGACGCCGTGCTCGGCGCAGACCGCGACCACGGCCTGAACGTCCTCGACGGACTGGGCGCGCACGAGCGCGGCGGGCGTTCCGTAGGGCGCCCAGGGCGCCTCGTCCCGCGCGTAGGCGGCGGTGACGCCGGGGTCGGTCACGATCCGGTCGTCGGGGATGCGGTCTTTCAGGGACACCACAAGATCGGCCATGGGGTTAAACAACCACAGTTCAGGCGGCTTTGGACGTGAGCAGCCCTGTGATGTCGGCCCGGAGTTCGCCGAGGTCGACCCCGGCGCCGACCAGCAGCCGCGCCGACAGGAACGTCTCGTCGTGCAGGAGGCCGAGCAGGATGTGCCCGGCGGCGATGTGCTTCTGCTTGAGCCGGATCGCCTGCCGGAGGGCCAGTTCGAGGGACTTCTTCGCCTCGGGGGAGAACCGGATGTGCCCCCGGGGCCCACCGCCCGGCCGGCTTTCCCCGGCCGGGACGTCCAGGGCGCCCGGGCCGAAGCTCTCCTCGGTGGCCTGCCGGACGGCGTCCAGGTCGATGCCGATGGCCCGCAGCGCCTCGGGGTCGAGCGGCTCCTCGGCGGCCCGGACGATACGGGCGCGCAGGTCGACGGCGTCCAGGCCGTGCCGGCGGAGCGTCTCCGCCGCGGCGCCGCCGCCCGTGAGCAGCGCCAGCAGGAGGTGCTCGGTGCCGATGTGGCGGTGGCCCAGCGCACGCGCGTGCACCTGCGTGTCCTTGACCACCCGCCGGGCGTCCTCGGTGAAACGCTCGAACATCCCCTACCGCTCCTTCTTGATCAGGCGGCGCCCGCCGCCGTGCTTCTTGTGGACGGCCTGCCGGCTCACGCCGAGGCACACCGCGATCTCCTGCCAGGACCAGCCGCGCTCGCGGGCGCTCGCGACCTGGAGCGCCTCCAGCCGCTCGGCCAGCTCGCGGAGCGCGCGGACGGCCCGCAGCCCCACCGCCGGGTCCTTGCTGCCCGCCTCCTGGGCGAGCGTCACCCCATCGCTCATGGCTGTCAATGTAGGTTGACATCAAGGTCGTGTCAACCAACGTTGACAGTCGTCGGCGGTTCAGGCGGGGGCGAGCAGGGTGGCGAGCAGGTCGTCCAGATTGATCAGGCCCGCGACCCGGCCGTCGGGCCCCGTCGCGACGCCGAGCCTGCTGTGGTGGTCGCGCAGCACAGCGACCGCGCGGCCGACCGGTGTGCCGACCGGCAGCGCGGGCACCGGGTGCGCCAGCTCGCCCGCGGGCGTGTCCCGGCCCCGGGCCCGCGCCACATAGGCGTCCCGGACGTGCACCATCCGCGCCTCGCCGGGCGATTCGGCGCCGCCCGCCGTCCGCGTCTCGCCAGGGGACGCGGCGCCGCGCACCATGATCCGCGTCCAGCCGGTGCGCACGGCGGTGTCGAGCACCTCCTGCGGGGTCGCGGCGGCGGGCACCGACACGATCCGCGCGACCGGGATGACCAGCTCGGCCAGCGGCGCGCGCGGCGCGTCCAGCGCGGCGGTGAGCAGCGTCAGGTCGGCCTCCTCGATCAGCCCGAGCCGCCGCGACTCCTCGGCGATGCGGCGGAGCTGCTCGGGGGTGCGCGAGAGCTCCCGCGACCCGTCCGGGGCGACGCCGACCGCGCGCAGCAGCAGGTTCGTGGCCCCGTTCAACGCTGCCAGCACCGGTCGGACGAGCGCCGTGAACGCCCGGAACGGCAGGCCGAGGATCGTCGCCGACCGCTCCGGGCCCGCGATCGCCCACGACTTCGGCGCCATCTCCCCGACCACCATGTGCAGGAACGTCACCAGGCCGAGCGCCAGCACGAACGCGACCGCGTGCGCGCCGCCGGACGGCAGCCCGGCCGCGTGGAACAGCGGCGCCAGCGTCTCGGCGAACACCGGCTCCGACACGAGGCCGAGGCCGAGCGAGCACATGGTGATGCCGAGCTGCGCGCCCGCGAGCGTCAGCGACAGCTCGGAGATGCCCGCGACCGCCGCGCCCGCCGCCCGGCTGCCGCGCGCCGCGGCCCGCTCCAGCCGCGGCCGCCGGGCCGCCACCAGCGCGAACTCGGTGGCGACGAAGAACCCGTTGCCGGCCAGCAGCGCCAGCGTCACCGGTGCGCCGAGGACGAGGTTCATGCCTCCTCCCCTTCCACAGTGCGGATGCGGATCAGCTCCGGGACGTGGCGCCGGATCGTCAGCACCTCCACGACGGCGGCGCGGGGCGGCTCGTCCAGCCGGGCGGGCTCCAGTTCGACGGTGACGACGTCGCCGGGCATGGCGACGCGTCCGAGCCGCTGGTGCAGCAGGCCCGCGACGGTCTCGTAGTCGCCCTCCGGCAGCGCGACGCCGGTCTCGTGCGCGACCTCGTCGACCCGCAGGCCCGCGTCGGTCGTCCACCACTCGCCGCGCCGGACCGCGAGGTCCTCCTCGGCGTCGTGCTCGTCGGCGATCTCCCCGACCAGCTCCTCCGCGACGTCCTCCCAGGTGACGATCCCGGCGAAGCCGCCGTACTCGTCGACCACGCAGGCCAGCGGCACCGAGGCGGCGCGCAGCCGCGACACGAGGTCCGGCAGCGGCAGCGAGGACGGCACCAGCAGCGGCGGACGCGCGATCGCCCCGACCGCGACGGTCGCCGCCTCGCCCGGGTCCAGCCGGACCAGCTCGTCCAGCCCGACGACGCCGACGACGTCGTCGACCCGCTCGCCGACGACCGGGTACCGCGAGTGCCCGCCCGCCGTGATCACGTCGGTCAGCTCGGCGGCCGGCGCGGACGCGGGCACCGTCACCACGTCCACCCGCGGCACCATCACCTCCTCGGCGTCGCGGTCGGAGAAGGCCAGCGCGCGTTCGAGCAGGTCGGCGTGCCCCTCGCCGAGCTGCTCGCCCGACTCGCCGATGATGTGCCCGAGCTCCTCCAGCGTCGCGCCGTGGTGCAGCTCCTCCACCGGCTCGATCCCGACGGCCCGGACGAGCCGGTTCGCCGCCGCGTCGAAGAACCGGATCAGCGGCGCCGCCACCGCCAGGTAGACGAGCGTGGACGCGGCGAGCGCCCGCGCCAGCGACTCCGCCCGCGCGAGCGCGAGGTTCTTCGGGAACAGCTCGCCCAGCACCATCTGCACGATCGTGGCCAGCGCGAACCCCAGCGCCACCGCGACGCCGCCCGACGCGCGCCCCGGCACGCCCGCCGCCCGCAGCGCCGGGCCGATCAGGTCGGCGAGCGCGGGCTTGGCGATGAACCCGACCACCAGCGCCGTCACCGTGATCCCGAGCTGCGCGCCCGACAGCATGAACGACAACCGCTCCATCACCCGCACCGCCCGCGCGGCGGCGCGGTCGCCCTCGGCGGCGCGCTGGTCGAGCAGCGGCCGGTCGGCGGTGACGAACGCGAACTCCTGCGCGACGAAGTAGCCGGTCGCCACCGTCAGCACCAGGACGGCCAGCAGCCCGAGGACGGCGCCCACGCCTGCCTCCCCCCGCTCGCCGCATCCGGTTAGCGATCTTTCTACCCGGTCCGCCCCGCCGGGAACGGCCGCCGGGCCGATCGTGATCTGGATGGTTATGCACCGCGGCGGTGTGGAATGTAACCCTGCGCGTGAAAGGTGATCGTGAGGAAGGCCGCGCCATGCCCAGACCGTTCGCGTCGTCCGCCGACCTGGACGACAAGACGCAGACGCTGGAGGTCCTGGCCGACGGCGTGTACGCGCTCACGGCCGAGGGCGACCCGAACATCGGCGCCGTCGAGGGCGAGGACTTCCTCGTCTGCTTCGAGGCCCTCGCCACCCCGGCGGCGGCCCGCGACTGGCTGGCCGTGCTGCGCACCCACACCGACAAGCCGATCCGCTACCTCGTGCTGTCGCACTACCACGCCGTCCGGACGCTCGGCGCGAGCGCCTTCCACGCGCCGGTGATCGTCGCGCACGACCGGACCCGCGCGCTCATCGCCGAGCGCGGCGAGCAGGACTGGGCGTCGGAGTTCGGCCGGATGCCCCGGCTGTTCCGGGAGCCGGAGAGCATCCCCGGCCTCACCTGGCCCACCGTCACGTTCTCCGACACGCTGACCATCGACCTCGGCGGCGACCGGGGCGACCTCGACCTCGCCTACTGCGGGCGCGGCCACACCGAGGGCGACATCGTCGCGTGGCTGCCCAAGCACAGGATCCTGTTCGCGGGAGACCTCGTCGAGACGCAGGCCGCGCTCTACACCGGCGACGCCTTCCACCGCGAGTGGGCGGCGGGCACCCTCGACCACGTCGCCTCGTTCGGCGCCGAGACCCTCGTCGGCGGGCGCGGCGCCGTCGCGCACGGCCGCGCCGCCGCCCGCGCGGCGATCGACCAGACGCGCGGGTTCCTGGAGACGATGCTCCGCGAGACCGGCCGCGTCCGCGAGGGGGGCGGCACGCTGAAGGACGCCTTCGCCGCCGTCCACGCCGCGCTCGCGCCCGACTACGGCGGCTGGCCGATCTTCGAGCACTGCCTGCCGTTCGACGTCTCCCGGCTCTGGGACGAGCTGGACGGCGTCGAACGCCCCCGCGTCTGGACCGCCGAGCGCGACCGGCAGGTCTGGGCGGAGCTCCAGGGCTGATGAGCGCCGCCGAGGCCGGCGGTGTGCCCGTCGCCGTCGTCGGCGCGGGTCCCGTCGGGCTGACCGCCGCGCTGCTGCTCGCCCGGTGGGGCGTGCCCTCGATCGTCCTGGAGCGCCGGCCGCGCCGCGTTGAGGCGGGGTCGCGGTCGATCTGCCAGCAGGGCGACGTCCTGGACATCTGGGCGGCGGCCGGGGCCGGCGCCATCGCCCGCGAGGGTCTCGCGTGGACGACCGCGCGCACCTACCACCGCGACCGCGAGCTGTTCTCGTGGACGTTCGACGACCCCGGGACGCTGCCGCCCTGCGTGAACATCTCCCAGGCCCGCACCGAACAGATCCTGGACGAGCGCGCCGCCGCCGAACCGCTGGTGGAGATCCGGTGGGGCAGCGAGGTCACGGCCCTCGACCAGGACGGCGACGGCGTCACCGTGCGGTGCGCGGACGGCTCGTCCGTCCGCGCCCCGTATGTGATCTGCTGCTCCGGCGGACGGCCCGAACTGCGCGAGTCCCTCGGCATCGCCCTGCCCGGCGAGAGCTTCGAGGACCGGTTCCTCATCGTCGACCTCCGCACCGACCTGCCCGGCCGCGAACGCGAGCGCCGCTTCTACTTCGACCCGCCCTGGAACCCCGGCCGCCAGGTCCTCATCCACCCATGCCCGGACTCCTGCTACCGGATCGACTGGCAGGTGCCGCCCGACTTCTCCCTCGCCGCCGAGACCGGCGCCGCGCTCGACCGCCGCATCCGGCAGATCATCGGCTCCCGCCCGTACGAGGTGGTCTGGGCGTCGGTCTACACCTTCCACTCCCGCGTCGCCGACCGGATGCGCGCCGGGCGCGTGCTGCTCGCCGGGGACAGCGCCCACCAGTACGCGCCGTTCGGCGCCCGGGGCCTGAACTCCGGCGTCCCGGACGCCGAGAACGCCGCCTGGAAGGTCGCGTTCGTCCTGCGCGGCTGGGCCCCGGCCGCCCTGCTCGACAGCTACGACCCCGAACGCCGCGCCGCCGCCCTGGAGAACCTGGACGTGACGACGGCGACCATGCGCTTCCTCGCCCCGCAGACCGAGCCCGAGCGGGCCGCCCGCGAGGACGCCCTGGCCCGCGCCGCCGCCGACCCCGCCGCCGTCGCGGCGGTCGACTCCGGACGGTTCGCCGAGCCGTTCTGGTACACCTCCTCCCCGCTGACCACCCCCGACCCGAAGCGGCCGCCCACCGGCCGCCCGCCCAAGGGCGCCGTCCACCCGCCCGCACCCGGCGTGATCGTGCCGGACGCCCCGCTGCCGCACGGCCGCCTCCGCGAACTGCTGCGGGACGGCTTCACCCTGCTCCTCGCCTCCGACATCGAGGACGACCTCGCCACCGGCCTCACCGGCGTCCCGCTGCGGACGCTGCGCGTCGCCGACCTCGACCCGTCGGGCGGGCTCGCCGCCGCGCTCGGCCTGCGTCCCGGCGAGGTCTGGGTCGTCCGGCCCGACGCGCACCTCGCCGCGACCCTGCCGCACCCCGCGCGGGACGCCGTCGCCGCCGCGCTCCGCAGGGCCCTCGGCGCCCCCTAGTGCACGGTGATCAGGACGGCGCCCGTCGCGACGACGCACGCCGCCGCGATCCGCCGGGGGCCGAGCCGCTCGGAGAAGAACACCGCGCCGATGACCGCCCCCGAGACCACCCCGGTCTCGCGCAGTGCCGCGACCGACGCCAGCGTTCCCCGCGTCTGCGCCCACAGCACGATCCCGTACGCGGTGACCGCGATCAGCGCACCGGCCAGGCCGGTCAGCCACTGCCGCCGGTCGAGCCGGGTGACCGTCTTCGTGCCGCGCACGGCGAGGACGGCCGCCACCGTCACCGGCCCCTCCAGCCCGAACAGCCACGCCGTGTAGGACAGCACGTCGCCCGCCGCGCGCACGCCCGTGCCGTCCACCAGCGTGTAGGACGCGATCGCCACGCCGGTGAGCAGCGCCGCCGCCACCGCGCGCGGATCGTGCGGCGTCTCGGCGGCGCGTCCGGCGAAGGCCAGCACCGCGAGCCCCGCGCACACCGCGACGATCCCCGCGGTCTGCGCGGGGGACGGATGCTCACCCAGCGCGAACGCCGCCACCAGCGCGACGACGAGCGGCGCGCTGCCCCGCGCCAGCGGGTACACCTGCCCGAAATCGCCCAGCTCATACGACTTCAACAGCAGCCCCATGTACACGACGTGGATGGCGACCGACGCGAGGAGCCACGGCCACGCCTCCGGTTCGGGGGTGAGGCCGAGCGCCAGCAGCGGCGCGACGGCGATGGCCTGGCCGAGCCCGATCAGGGCGAACGTGGCCCAGCGGTCGGGCGCGCCCTTGGCGATGGCGTTCCAGGTGGCGTGCAGGACTCCGGCGAGGATCACGGCGAGGGCGACGGTCATGCCGTAAACCCCACCCCGGAACGGCTCGTCCACGGAGCGATTTAGGCGCCGGCTAAATGGACCGGGGGAATGCGGGTATCACCGGGACGGGACCGATCAATGTCCAGATCTCGTGACAATCTGGAGGGTGCGTAGATACCCGTGGTAGCACGGTAGGGCGCGCGGGCGAATGCTTTGCCAACACGGTGGGGAGTGCCGATGAACGACGAATGCCGTCCCCGTCCCGTCATCGATCCCGACATCGCGGAGGCCGACCGCGCACTGCTCTCCGAGGCGCCCGAGCGGCTCGTCCCGGCGAGCGCCCCCGCGCCGCAACGGCCCCGGCTCCGCCCCGCCACAGCCGCCGCGAGGCTCGTGTGGATTCCGGCGTTCGCGCTGTTCTACGGCGTCCTACCGGGCGGCTGGCTGCGGCTGTTCTTCCTCGCCTCCCTCGACCACGACGAACTGCTCGGCGGCGCGGCGCGGTGGGGGCGGCTGCCCGTCCTCGCGATGATGCTCACGCCCGCCCTCCAGATCGCGCTGATCCTGCTCGGGTGGCCCGAGGTCGCCGCCGCGCTCGCCGGGGTGAGCTTCGCCGGCTGGGTGCTCGGCGCGCTGCGGCACCTCCGCGAACCGGCCGCCGCCCGCGCCGCCCGCGACCACCACGGCCGCTACCTGCTGGCCGCCGACTTCGACCGGCCCGCCGCGCGGCTGCTGGTGCGCGCCCAGCGCGCGGTCGACGACGTCCTCGGCTCGCAGGCCCACGGCGCCGGGCTGCTGGACGCCGTCAACAACCGCGTCGTCCTGCCCCGGCAGGAGTGGGCGATCGCGGGCGCCCTCGCCGAGCACACCCGGCTCCGCCGCGAGCGCGCCGCGATGCGGCCCGAGCGGCTGTCGGCGAGCGTCCGCGCCCTGCTGGAGCCGCAGGACCGCGCGCTGGCGCTGTCGGTCCGCTCGGTGACGCTGCGGATCGAGGCGCTGGAGGGCTACGCCCGCCGCGCCCGCGAGGCCGACGACGCCTACCACGAGTCGCGCGTGATCCAGGCGCTCCCCGAGCAGAACGCCCGCTACCGCGACCTGCTCGCCGGCACCGCGCGCGACGCGATGGCGGGCGCCGAGATCCGCGGCATGGCCGAGGACGCCCACCGCGCCGAGACCGCCCTGCGCGAGCGCGTGACCGTCGCCCTGCGCGCCGGCCGGGACCTCGTCGTCCCACCCGACCCGGCCCTGGAGGACCCGGCACCGGACGGCCCGCCACCGGGCGCTCTGGCGCCGGACGGCACAGCGCTGGCCGATCCGCTCCCGGGTGGTCCGGCGCCAGACGGCCCGGCAGCGGACGGCCCGGCAGCGGACGGCCCGGCAGCGGACGGCCCGGCAGCGGACGGCGCGGCGCTGGACGGACCGTCCTCGGGCGGTGGCGCGGTGCTGGAGGGGCGCTAGCGGGAGCGGCTCCGGCCGTCGGCGCGGGAGATGATCCAGTCGGCGGTGCGCCGCGCGCGGACGATGCGGCGCCGCAACCGGGGGCGCGGTCCCGCGCCCCGGCCCGAGGGGCTCGTCCGGGCGTCGGCGGACAGGCGGGTGCCCGCCCTCGCCAGTTGGGCGAGGAGCCGCCGCCGCGCGCGCGGGTCGCCGGTCTCCAGGACACACGTGTAGAGGGCCTCGATCTCGGCGACGCGTGCTCCCAGCACCATCATCCGCTCGTCCACAATGATCACCCCGCGTGTCCATTGTGGGCGCCCACCGTGAGCGGCGCACATTGTTTATCCGTTGGGCCTTTTATGGTCGGGCCGCAATGTCGGCGACCGGTTTTCGGAAGCGCGCGGTCAGTTTTCGGCGACGACGATGACGCGGTCCTCGGCGGCGAGCGTCAGCGGGGCGGTCTTGTCCGGGTTGAGGACGACGCCGTAGCCGGGCGGCTCGTGGAAGCGGGCGTGCAGCCGGTAGCCGAGCGCGACCTCGCCGCGCCGCCGGGCCGACTCGATCAGCGTCGCGAAGTCGGCGGCGGCGCCCGGTACCAGGTAGTCCCCGGCGGGCTTGAGGTAGATCTCCGAGCCCGCGGGGTCGAGCAGGTCGGCGAACACGTCGTACAGGTGCCGGTTCTCGCTGAGCTGGGTGAGCATCAGACTGATCAGCTTGTCGCTGACGACGAAGTCGTCGGCCTTGGTGACCTGCGCGACCTCCCGGTTGGCGTCGTCGTTGATCTCGCTGACGATCGAGAACGGGTCGCCGAGCGCGTCCTCCATGTCGCGCAGGTGCAGCAGCGTGACCAGCGTGCGGGCGTCGGCGTGCTCGCGGTCGAAGCCCTCGTCCGACAACACGATGACGTGCTGGTAGGTACCGACGTCGAGCGCCTCCAGCGACGGGCGGTCGGTCGGCTCGGCGCGGCTGAAGCCGACCTTGAGGTTGGCGAAGGCGGGCAGGGCGCCGGTCGGGTCGTCCCGCGGCGCCGCCACGACCAGCTCCGACCCGGCGGCGACGAAGTCGTCCAGCAGGTCGATGATCTTCGGGGCGCGGTGGTTCCAGCCGAGCAGCAGCGTCCGGGCGGGCTCCGGCTCGCGCGGGGTCGCGGTGGTGATCGCCTGCTCCCGGAAGGGCGGCGGGGTGCCGCCGCCGAGCCGGATCAGCAGGTCGTCCTCGGCGAGCACGATCACCTCGTCGTCGGCGCGGATCACCGTGCCGCCCGGCGGGTTGAGCAGCACGGTCCCGTCGCCGCGCCGCAGCCCCGCCGGGACGCCGAGGTCGTAGGCCGAGAGCGCGGCCCCGAACGTCATGCCCGCGAGCGCCGGCTCGCGGCGCATGTAGAACTCGTGGCCGGCGAAGTCGAGGAGGTCGGTGCAGACCTGGGAGAGGCCCGACTGCCGGTGCGACTGGACGATCAGCCGGATCGCGATGTCGTCGGCGTCGATCACCCGCGTCTCGGGGCCGCCCGCCAGCCGCGCGGCGGGCAGGTTGGCCGAGTCGTGCACGGCGGCGACGACGTGCGGGCGCCGCACGTCCCAGTCGCGGGCCCCGAGCGAGAGCAGCACTTTGATGACGTGGGTGTCGGAGTCGGGGACCTCCGGCGACAGCACCATGATCGAGCGTGCCGTTCCCGGGCTGACCAGCTCCAGGTCGGCGACCTTCAGCGGGTTGCCCGTCCGGCACACGATCCGGGTGCGGCCGAACTCGCCGACGCGGGCGCGCAGCGCGTCCTCCATCTCGACCTTGTCGCGGTCGGCGAGGATCGCCACGCACGAGCGGCGCTCGCTCTGGTTGGCCTCCACCAGTTCGGCGACGACCGTGAACACCTGCTCCGACCAGCCGAGCAGGACGGTGTGGTCGTGCTCGACGATCCGCGACCGGCCCTTGCGCAGCTCACCGATCTTCGCCTCCAGACCGGTGGTGATCACACCGATCAGGGAGCTGACGATGAAGATCCCGCCGATCGTGGACAGCAGCATCAGCGCGAGGAACGGGACGGTGCCGGAGTCGCCGCCCATCGTGCCCGGGTCGAGCGTGCGCAGCAGGCTCCGCCACACCATTCCGGGCCAGTGCCCGTTCCGGCGGGTGTCGCCGGGCGCGAGCAGGACGGCGGCGGTGGCGACGACGAGGACGAGCGCGCCGGAGGCGAGGGCGAGCCAGCCGATGAGCGCGGGGGTCCCCTTCGACATCGTCGTGTCGAACCAGTAGCGGAGCCTGTCCCGCCGTGTCGCGCCCGCCAACCGTCCCTGCCCCCTTCGCCCAATTTCGCCCGCTAAGGGCGGGCTATACGGTTGATCTCCGCCATGCGAAATTCGGCCGCCCCGATTCGGCGGTCCGATTCGGGGGTCCGATTGGCCGGACCGATTGGCCGGGGCGAACATCCGGCCGCAGATCCGGGCGAACATACGCAAGGGGGTCGGGGTGAGATTCCACCCCGACCCCCGGCGCCGTCGCCGGAACGCCGCCGGCCGTGCGAGCCGGTGCTAGTGCGCCGCCTCGTACTTCTCGATCACATTGGCGGGGATGCGGCCCCGCTCATTGACCTTGATGCCGCTGCTCTTGGCCCACTCGCGAATCTCGGCGGACCGCTCGCGGCTGTTGGTCGTGCGGGCGCGGCCCGCCCGGCCCGTGCTCTTGCGCGCCTTGCGCGCGCCGGCGACGAACGGCCCGAGGCCGTCGCGCAGCTTGGCGGCGTTCTTCTTGCTCAGGTCGATCTCGTAAGTGGTGCCATCGAGCGAAAAGCTGACGGTCTCGTCGGCCTCGCCACCGTCGATGTCGTCCACGAGAAGGACTTCGACCTTCTGTGCCATGCGGGGACTCCCTACTAGCTATGCGTCCGGCTTCGCGTCCGGATGGGTCTCGATGAATGCAGCATAGACCTCATCGGATATCTTGCCACGTTCGGACACTTCGATGTCCTCCCGCAATGCCCAGGCGCGGACATCGGCGTTCGTGTAGCCCTTGATCTTCGCGGCGCGGGTGGACTTGCGGCCCTTACCGGCGGGCTTCACCTCCACGGCGTTGTCGATGAAGGGCGCGAGGGCGTCCAGCATCTCGTGCAGGCGCTTGTCGTTGTCATCGCTCAAGTCGATCGTGAACGTCCGACCCAAGAGTTCGAAGTCTCGCTTTGCGACATCGTCCCCTTCGGATCCGTCGATGTCGTCCACGCGAATGACCTTCTCGGCCATGTGTGCCCTGTCTTCCTTCCCCTTGCCTACGCGGCGACCTTGACCGTAGCGGATTTCGGGTGCGGGCAGGACGGCATGGACCCCGGCGACACGGAGACGACACCGAAAAGGCACCGCCCGCGCCACCTGGCGCCATGCCCCCGGGACGCGGCGTCCGCGCGTCCCGGACCGTGTCTGCGCGCGCCCAAGGTCCGGTCAAACCGCGCATACCGCGGAGATCGCTGGGTAGCCGAGTCGCGAAGCCGAAACGTTACCAAGGGAGCTGGACATGGCGGACTCCGCCGGCCACGACGACCCGAAGCAGGAGCAACTGGAGCGGTGGCGGGTGGCCCCGAAGGACACCCGGCTCACCACCGACCAGGGCATCAGGGTCGACGACACCGACAACTCGCTCGCCGCGGGCGAGCGCGGCCCGTCGCTGATGGACGATTTCCATCTGCGCGAGAAGATCACCCATTTCGACCACGAGCGGATTCCCGAGCGCGTCGTCCACGCGCGCGGGGCCGGGGCCTACGGGCACTTCCGGCTGCACGAGTCGCTCGCCGAGTACACGACCGCCGAGTTCCTGACCGACACGTCGCTGACGACGCCGGTGTTCGTGCGCTTCTCCACCGTCGCCGGGTCGCGCGGCTCGGCCGACACCGTCCGCGACGTCCGCGGCTTCGCGACGAAGTTCTACACCCGGCAGGGCAACTTCGACCTCGTCGGCAACAACATGCCGGTGTTCTTCATCCAGGACGGCATCAAGTTCCCCGACTTCGTCCACGCGGTGAAGCCGGAGCCGCCGAACGAGATCCCGCAGGCGTCCTCGGCGCACGACACGCTCTGGGACTTCGTGCAGCTCCAGCCCGAGACCATGCACATGATGATGTGGCTCATGTCGGACCGCGCGCTGCCGCGCAGCTACGCGATGATGCAGGGCTTCGGCGTGCACACGTTCCGGCTGGTCAACGCGCAGGGGCAGGCCACGTTCGTGAAGTTCCACTGGAAGCCGGTGCTCGGCACGCACTCGCTGGCCTGGGACGAGACGCAGAAGGTCGCCGGGAAGGACCCCGACTTCAACCGCCGCGACCTGTGGGACCGGATCGAGGCGGGCGATTACCCCGAATACGAGTTCGGCGTGCAGCTCGTCCCGGCCGAGGACGAGCACCGGTTCGACTTCGACCTGCTCGACGCCACGAAGATCATTCCGGAGGAGGAGGTGCCGGTGCGGCCGGTCGGGCGGCTGGTGCTGGACCGCAACCCCGACAACTTCTTCGCCGAGACCGAGCAGGTCGCCTTCCACATCGCCAACGTCGTGCCGGGCATCGACTTCACCAACGACCCGCTGCTCCAGGCCCGGCTGTTCTCCTACCTCGACACCCAGTTGATCCGGCTCGGCGGGCCCAACTTCACGCAGATCCCCGTCAACCAGCCTGTCGCGAAGGTGCGCAACCACCATCGCGACGGCTACCACCAGATGACCCTTCAGCAGGGGCAGGCGAGCTACCACAAGAACACGCTGTCGGGCGGGTGCCCGGTCGTCGGCGGCGAGGGCTCCTACACGCACTTCCAGGAGCGCGTGGACGGCAACAAGATCCGCAAGCGGAGCGCGAGCTTCGCCGACCACTACTCGCAGGCGCGGCTGTTCTGGAACAGCATGTCCGGCTGGGAGCGCGAGCACATCGTCGGGGCGTTCCGGTTCGAGCTCGGCAAGTGCGAGCACAAGCAGGTGCGCGAGGGCGTGGTCGCGCAGCTCAACCACGTCGACCACGAGCTCGCCGTCAAGGTCGCGAAGGGCGTCGGCGTCGAGCCGCCGGTGGCCGGCGTGGCCGAGGGGCACGCCCGCACCTCGCCCGCGCTTAGCCAGGACGGGACCGGCGAGTGGCCCGTGCGGGGCCGCAAGATCGCGATCCTCGCCGCCGACGGGGTCGACTCGGCCGCGATCGCCGGCGTCGGCGAGGCGCTGACCGACGCGGGCGCGGTGTGCGAGATCCTCGCCGCCGAGGACGGCTTCGTGCAGGCGGCCAACGGCGCGCAGGTCGAGGTGACGCGCGCGATGCCGACGGTCGCGTCCGTCCTGTACGACGCGGTCCTCGTGCCCGGCGGGGAGACGGGCGTCCGGGCGCTCGCGCAGGACGGCGACGCCGTGCACTTCGTCGCGGAGGCGTTCGTGCACTGCAAGGCGATCGGCGCGATCGGCGCGGGTATCGGCCTGCTGGAGCGCGCCGGGATCACCGGCGTCCGGTTCGCCGACGGCGACACGGTGTCGGACGCGGGGGTGGTCACCACCGAGGGCGACACCTCCGGGTTCACCTCGCAGCTGATCAAGGCGATCGCCGTGCACCGGCACTGGACCCGCAAGAAGGACCACGTCCCCGCCTGAGGACGCCGCGCGGCGCACCGTCCGGCCGACCGGCCGGGTGGTGCGCCGCCGTCGTGATCTCGGTCTCCCCACCCCTCGGGCGCCGTCCGACCGGGAATGGAACGGGCCCGAATGACCTTGAACTCAGGTGGCCCTGTGTGATCACGCCGGGCGCTCCCGAAACCCCGGAGGACCACCGCATGACAGCCCAGCCCGCCGAATCCCGGCCGGCGACGGCCCCGCCTACGACGACCTCGCCGGCGACTCCCGCGCCGGCACTCGGCGTACCGGACCCGGGGCGGGACGACGGGGGCCGCGGGCTGATCGCGGTGCTGGCGTTCACCGGCATCGTCGTCGCGCTCATGCAGACGCTGCTGATCCCCGTGATCGGGCAGCTCCCCGAGCTGCTGCACACCTCCCTGTCGAACGCGACCTGGGCCATGACCGCGACCCTGCTGTCGGGCGCGGTCGCGACCCCGATCATGGGACGGCTCGGCGACCTGTACGGCAAGCGGCGGCTGATCCTCGTCAGCGTCGCCGCGGTCGTCGCCGGGTCGCTGGTCGCCGCCGTCGGCTCGAACCTGGCGCTGGTCGTCACCGGACGCGCGATCCAGGGCTTCGCGATGGGCGCGATCCCGCTCGGCATCAGCCTCATGCGCGACGTGCTGCCCCGCGAGCGGCTCGGCTCCGCGCTCGCGCTGATGAGCTCCTCGATCGGCGTCGGCGGCGCGCTCGGCCTGCCGCTCGCCGCCTACGTCGCCCAGCACTACTCCTGGCACATGCTCTTCTACGGCGCCGCCGCGCTCGGCGCGGTGTCGTTCGTCCTCGTGCTGGTCGCGGTGCCCGAGTCGACCGTCCGCGCGGAGGGGCGCTTCGACCACGCGGGGACGGTCGGCCTGTCCGCGGGGCTGCTGGCGCTGCTACTGCCGATCACCAAGGGCGGCGACTGGGGCTGGACGAGCCCGCTCACGCTCGGCCTCGTCGCCGCCGGGCTGGCGATCCTGGTGCTGTGGGGCGTGCTGGAGCTGCGGGTCCGCGACCCGCTGGTGGACCTGCGCACGACCGTCCGCCGCCAGGTGCTCCTCACCCACCTGACCGCGATCACCGTCGGCGTGTCGTTCTACGCGATGTCGCTCGTCCTGCCGCAGCTGCTGGAGCTGCCGACCGCCACCGGGTACGGGCTCGGGCAGTCGCTGCTGGTCGCCGGGCTCGCGGTGGCGCCGATGGGGGTGTCGATGATGCTCGTCTCCCCGCTGTCGGCGCGGATCTCGGCCGCGCGCGGCCCGAAGACCTCGCTGATCCTCGGGATGGCGGTGATCGGCGGCGCCTATGTCGCGGCGCAGGGGCTGATGAACGCCGTCTGGCAGGTCGCGCTGATCACGACGATGGTCGGCGCGGGGATCGGGCTCGCCTACTCGGCGCTGCCCACGCTGATCATGGGGGCGGTGGACGTCTCGGAGACCGGCGCCGCCAACGGCCTCAACACGCTGATGCGCTCGATCGGCACGTCGGTGTCCAGCGCCGTGCTCGGCACCGTGCTCGCCCGCAACACCGTCTCGTTCGGGGGGACGGACGTCCCGAACATGACCGGTTTCCGGATCTCGTTCCTCATCGCGACCGGGACCGTCGCCCTCGGCGTCCTGCTGGCGGCTTTCCTGCCGTCCGCCCGGCGCGCCGCCGCGCTCGGCTCCGGCGGGTAGCCGACCGGCCACGCCCGCCCGTCCCGAAGCGTTTGAACAGGGGCCTTCCGGTTAGCCACCAGTCAGAGGCGGACGGGCGGGGGAGGGGAGGCCGGATGCCGGTCGTTCAGGACGGACGGGATACCAGCGTCGCCGAGGCGCTGGAGCGGCACCGCAAGGGCACGCGCTTCTCCGACGTGCTCGCCACGACCGACCACAAGGTCGTCGGCTACCTCTACCTCGCCACCTCGTTCACGCTGTTCCTGATCGCCGGGCTGATGGCCATGGTCATGCGCGCCGAGCTGGCCAGGCCGGGCCTGCAACTGGTGGGCGACCAGACCTACAACGAGCTGTTCACGATCCACGGCACGATCATGCTGCTGCTGTTCGCGACGCCGCTGTTCGCCGGGTTCGCGAACGTGATCGTCCCGCTCCAGATCGGCGCGCCCGACGTCGCCTTCCCCCGGCTGAACACCCTCAGCTACTACCTGTTCGCGTTCGGCGCGCTGATGGTGCTGTTCGGCTTCGTGGTGCCGGGCGGCGCGGCGGCGTTCGGCTGGTTCGCCTACTCGCCGCTGACCTCGGACACCTACTCGCCCGGCCACGGCGGCGACCTGTGGGTGATGGGGCTGGTGCTGTCCGGGTTCGGGACGATCTTCACGTCGGTCAACATGATCGCCACGATCATCGCCATGCGGGCCCCCGGCATGGTGATGTTCCGATTGCCGATCTTCACCTGGAACGTGCTGCTGACCAGCGTCATGGTGCTCGTCGCGTTCCCGGTGCTCGCCGCCGCGCTGCTGGCGCTGGAGGCCGACCGCAGGCTCGGCGCGCACGTCTACGACTCCCAGCACGGGGGAGCGCTGCTGTGGCAGCACCTGTTCTGGTTCTTCGGCCATCCCGAGGTCTACATCGTGGCGCTGCCGTTCTTCGGGATCGTCACCGAGATCCTGCCGGTGTTCTCGCGCAAGCCGATCTTCGGCTACCTCGCGCTCGTCGCGGCGACCATCGCGATCACGGGGCTGTCGATGACCGTGTGGGCGCACCACATGTTCGCGACCGGCCAGGTGCTGCTCCCGTTCTTCTCCTTCATGTCCTTCATGATCGCCGTGCCGACCGGGATCAAGTTCTTCAACTGGGTCGGGACGATCTGGAAGGGGGAGCTGACGTTCGAGACGCCGATGCTGTGGGCGCTCGGTTTCCTCGTGACGTTCCTGTTCGGCGGGCTGACCGGGGTGATCCTCGCGTCCCCGCCGATGGACTTCCACCTCACCGACTCCTACTTCGTCGTCGGCCACTTCCACTACGTCCTGTTCGGCACCGTCGTGTTCGCGATGTTCGGCGGCTTCTACTTCTGGTGGCCGAAGATGACCGGCAAGCGGCTCGACGAGACCTGGGGGAAGATCCACTTCTGGACGCTGCTCGTCGGGTTCCACACGACGTTCCTCGTCCAGCACTGGCTGGGCGCGCAGGGCATGCCGCGGCGTGTCGCCGACTACGCCGACGGCTTCAGTACGCTGAACCTGGTCTCGTCGATCGGGTCGTTCGTGCTCGGCGCGTCCACGTTCGCGTTCCTGTGGAACATCTGGCGGACGCACCGGCACGGCGAGTACGTCGGCGTCGACGACCCGTGGGGGTACGGCGGGTCGCTGGAATGGGCGACCTCGTGCCCGCCGCCCCGCCACAACTTCGACGCGATGCCGCGGATCAGGTCGATGCGGCCCGCGTTCGACCTGCACTACCCGCCGAAGCGGCTGCCCCAGGAGGCCGAGCCCGCGCTGCCCCCGGTCGAGGACGCGCGCGCTACCGCCGCTTCGCCCGCTTCTTCTGCTTGGACCCACCGTCCCGCTCGGAGTCCCGCTCGCCGTCCCGTTCGGCGGGGGAGCCGTCGCCGCTGAGGTCGCCCTGCCCGCCGCCGTAGGACTCGCTCTGGTAGTTGAAGTAGAACCGGTTGAGCCGGGTGTGGATCTGCACGCGCGCCCGCGACGGGGTCGGCAACGGGATGATGTGCCGCGGGTAGGGCGCGACGAGCTCCTCGGGCCGCCGCGCCAGCAGGACGGCCTCCCGGTCGTCCGAGGGCTGCTCGTGCCGCTCGGTGAACCCGCCGTCCGGGGTCAGCGAGATCAGCCCGCTCTCCACGCCCTCGTCCCGGACGCGCAGGTCCCGGCGCTGGAGGCTGAGGCAGGCGCGGCGGGTGATCGCGAAGGCGAGCAGCGGGAACGCGAAGAACCCGACGCGGAAGAACCACGTCGTCGCGTACAGCGGGAGCCCGAACTTGTAGGCCAGGACGTCGTTGCCGCCCGCCGCCCACAGGTTCCCGTACCAGGCGATGACCGCCGCGCCGATCGCGGTGCGGGTGGCCGCGTTGCGCGGACGGTCGAGCAGGTGGTGGATCCGGCCGTCCCCGGTGGCCCAGCGTTCGAGGAACGGATACAACGCGATGCAGGTGAAGAAGACCCCCGGCAGGACGATGGTCGGGAGCAGCACGTTCCAGGACACGGTGTGCCCGGCGACCGTCGTCGACAGCGGCGGCATGAGCCGCAGCGCGCCCTCCAGGAACCCGACGTACCAGTCGGGCTGCGAGCCGGTCGAGACCTGCGCCGGGTCGTAGGGCCCGTACAGCCAGACGGGGTTGACCTGGAGGACCGTCGCCATGAGCGCGAGGACGCCGAAGGTGAACAAGAAGTAGGCGGTGCTCTGCACGGCGAAGTGCGGCCACGTCGGATGCCCCGAGACGGTCCGCTCGCGGCGGCCCCTGGCCGGGAACTGGGTGTGGGTCTGGTGCCAGAGGATCATCAGGTGCGCGGTGATCAGGCCGAGCAGTATCCCCGGGATCAGCAGGATATGGACGGTGAACAGCCGCGGGATGAAGTCCTGGCCGGGGAACTCGCCGCCGAACACCCACAGGCTGACATAGGTGCCGACGACGGGGATCGAGAGCATGATGCCCTGCGCGATCCGCAGGCCGGTGCCCGACAGCAGGTCGTCGGGCAGCGAGTAGCCCGCGAAGCCCTCGGCCAGCGCGAGCGTGAACAGCGTGACGCCGATCAGCCAGTTGATCTCGCGCGGCTTGCGGAACGCGCCGGTGAAGAAGATCCGCAGCAGGTGCGCGCTGATCGCGGCGAGGAAGACGTTCGCGGCCCAGTGGTGGATCTGCCGGATCAGCAGCCCGCCCCGGATGTCGAACGAGATGTGCAACGTGGAGGCGTACGCCTCGCTCATCCGCACCCCGCGCAGCGGCGCGTACGAGCCGTCGTAGACCACCTCGGAGGACACCGGCTTGAAGAACAGTGTCAGGTAGACGCCGGTGACCAGCAGGACGATGAACGAGTACAGCGCGATCTCGCCGAGCAGGAACGCCCAGTGCCCGGGGAACGCCTTGCGGAGGTTCTTGCGCAGGAACTCCGCGCCGCCGAGGCGGTCGTCGGTCCAGCGCGCGAGGTCCCCGGTCAGCCTCCGGGCGGTCGACCCGCCGTTCCGTCCCGCCATCACGTTCTCCCTGGCCAAGCCCCGTTTTCGAGCGTGCGGTACCCGGGGCGGGGGAGGGCAAACAGCGGCCGCGGGTCAGGCGGTCCGGTACAGGTCGGTGACGAGTTCGACGGCGTGCGGGACGGCGGGATGCGGGTCGTCGCGCCACCACGCGAGCCGGACCGCGATGGGCGCGGCGTCCCGTACCGGCCGGTAGACGACGCCGGGCCGCCGGTACTGCTCGACGGTGCTGCGCGCGGTGACGCCGACGCAGCGGCCGGACGCGACGGCGGTGAGCCAGTCGTCGATGTCGGTCGTCTGCTCGGTGGCGGGCCTGGCCTCGGGCGGCCACAGGTCGAGCGTGGTCGTGCCCGTCCTCGGGTCGATGAGCAGCGTCCGCCCGGCGATGTCGGCCAGCCGCACGGACCTGCGGCGCGCCCACGGGTCGTCGGAGGCCATCGCGCAGTACCGCCGCTCCAGCCCGACGACGACGTCCTCGAACCGGCGCGGGTCGGGCGCGGTCCGGACGACGGCGACGTCGCACGCGCCCTCCGCGAGCCCGCCGGTGGCCGAGTTCGTCCGGACGAGCTGGAGGTCGATGTGCGGCCACCGGCGCGGCCACTCCCGCTGGAAGGGCACGGTGTGCCGTCCCAGCGCGGCCCACGCGTACCCGACCCGCAGGCGGGTGTGCCCGGTCGTCGCCTCCCGGACGAGGTCGTCGGCGTCGGCGAGCAGCCGCCGCGCCCGCGCGAGCACCCGCGTGCCGGTGGCGGTCGGCGTCACCCGGCGGCTGGTGCGGCGCAGCAGCCGCGCGTCCAGCGCCCGCTCCAGCGCGGCGAGGGTCCGCGACACCGCCGCCTGGGAGACGCCCAGCTCGATCGCGGCGTCGGTGAACGACCCCGCGTCGGCGATCGCGACGAGCACCCGGAGCTGCCGCAGTTCCAGTTCCATACGTCCAGCGTATAGATCGCGATATGTATGCATTTTGTGCATACGGCGGGTGGACGCATGCTCGGGACATGACGAACGGCATGCCCGCCCGCTGGGCCGGGGTGGCGACGATGCTCGCGAGCGGCGCGTCCAACCAGACCGGGGCGGCGGTCGGCGCCCTGGCGTTCCCGGTGATCGGGCCCGCCGGGGTGGTCGCGGTCCGCCAGTGGGTCGCCGCCGCCGTGCTGCTCTCCGTGGGACGGCCGCGCCTCCGGACGTTCACCGGCGGGCGGTGGTGGCCCGTCCTGGCGCTCGCGGCGGTGTTCGCGACGATGAACCTGTCCCTCTACACCGCCGTCGACCGCGTCGGGCTCGGCCTCGCCGTCACGCTGGAGTTCCTCGGCCCGCTCGCGGTCGCGCTCGCCGGGACGCGGCGCCGCGTCGACCTCGGCTGCGCGCTCGCGGCGGCGGGCGGGGTGGTCACGCTGACGCGCCCGCAGCCCACGTCCGACTTCCTCGGCCTCGGGCTCGCGCTCCTCGCGGCATGCTGCTGGGCCTCCTACATCCTGCTCAACCGGTCCATCGGGCGCTCGCTGCCGGGCGCCGAGGGCTCGGCGGCGGCGGCCGGGCTGTCGGGGCTGCTGTTCGTCCCGATCGGGGTCGTGGCGCTCGTCCACCACCCGCCGACGGCGCGGGCGCTGGCCTGCGCGGGCACGGCGGGCGTGCTGTCGTCGGCGGTGCCCTTCCTCGCCGACCTGCTCGCGCTGCGCCGCGTCCCGGCCCGGCTCTTCGGGGTCTTCATGAGCGTCAACCCGGTACTGGCGGCAGCGGCGGGCCTGCTCGTCCTCGGCGAGACCCTCGGCTGGACGCAGTGGCTCGGCATCCTCGCGATCGTCACCGCGAACGCCGTCACGCTGGTGACCCGGCCCGCTGAGCAGGGGAGCCCGCCGCGTAGAGCATCTCGCGCAGGTCGGGCCGCGACTCCCGGTCGGCGCGCCACACCAGGCGGAGGCTGAGGTCGGGCGCCTCCAGCGCGAGCCTGGCGAGGGCCCCGGCGAAGATCCGGTCCCGGACGGCGAACTCCGGGACGAGCGCGACGCCGAGCCCCCGCTCGGCCCAGGAGCTCATCACGGTCACGCTCCCCGCCCGCACCCGCTCGACGTCGTCGCCGAGCAGCCGCTCACCGGCCAGCCAGAACGAGCACGCGGGCACGTTGACCAGGAGCCGCTCGCCGCGCAGGTCCGCGCGGACGACGCGCGCCGCGTCCGCGAGCCGGTGGCCGGGCGCGGCGACGAGCGCGAGCGGGACGGGCTCCAGGTCGAGGAACTCCAGCGGCGCGGGCGGCGGCGCGAACCCGAGGCCGCCGAGGCCCGGGCCGGAGTCCAGCAGCAGCGCCGCCTCCAGGTCACCGGCGGCGACGGCGCTCAGCAGCTGGTCGCGGGCGGCGTCCGCGCGCACCTCCACCCGCAGGCCGGGCCGCCGCTCGGCCAGCCGCGCCAGCACGCCCGGGACGTGTGTCGCGGCGATCGTCTCCAGCGCGCCGAGCCGCAGCGGCGGGCGCGTCCCGGCGACGTCAAGACGCGCCTCCTCCGCCTGCCGCAGCAGCCGCCCCGCCCACGCGCGCAGTCGCTCGCCCGCGGGCGTCAGCCGCATGCCCTTCGGGCCGCGCTCGAACAGCGGCACCTCCAGGGACCGCTCCAGCGCTCTGATCTGCTCAGACACCGACGACGGCGCGAGGCCGAGCGCGTTGGCGGCGTCGGTGACCGTCCGATGCGCGACGACCGCCTCGAACGTGCGTAGCTGGCGCAACTCCATGCCGGGCGCAACCCCCGCGAAGCGTTCGGATATTCCGAACGCGGCGTGCGGACGCGCCGGTGGAGCGGGCCGGGCCGGGTTCCGAGACTGGCGGTCATGAGTTCCGTCCTCTCGTCCCCTCCTCTGGCGTCCGGCGCGCGGCGCCGGCGGGCGCTTCTCGGCGTCTCGCTCGGCTACTTCATGGTGCTGCTCGACACGACCGTCCTGTCGGTCGCCGAGCCCGACCTGGCCCGGTCCCTGCACGCCTCGACCGCCGGACTGCAATGGGCCGTCACCGGTTACACGGTCGTCTTCGGCGCGCTGCTGCTGTCGGCGGGCGCCGTGGCCGACCGGTTCGGCGCCGACCGGGTGTTCCGGGTGGGCGCCGCCGCCTTCGGCCTCGGCTCGCTGGCCGCCGCGCTCGCCCCTGACCTTGGCACGCTCGTCGCGCTGCGCGCCCTGCTCGGGGCCGCCGCCGCGGCGTGCGTCCCGGCGTCCATGGCCATGATCACCCGCCTCTACCCGGCGCCCGCCGAGCGGGCGCGGGCCGTGGCGACCTGGGCGGCGACCAGCGGCGCCGCGCTCGCCGCCGGGCCCCTCGCGGGCGGCGCGCTGGTCGGCCTCGCGGGCTGGCGTGCCATCTTCCTGATCAATGTGCCGGTCGCCGCCGCCGTCCTCGTGCTGGTCGCCGGGCGGGAGGTCCGCTGCCCGCGCGGGACGCGGGCGATCGACCCGGTCGCCCAGCTGCTCGCCTGCGCGGCGCTCGGCCTGCTGACCGACGCGCTGATCGCGCTCGGCTCCGGCGCCGCCGTCCACACGGCCTGGTCGGCGGCGGGCGCCCTGCTGGCCGCCGCCGCGTTCGCGGTGGCCGAACGCCGCAGCGCCGCGCCCGTCCTCGTGCCCGCCGTGCTGCGGGCGCCCGGGATGCCCGCCGCGCTGCTGGCGGGCGCGGCGGTCAACTTCGCGATGACCGGCGTCCTGTTCGTCCTGCCGCTGGCGTTCCAGCGCGACCTCGGGCTGAGCGCGTTCGAGACCGGGCTGGCGTTCCTGCCGATGACGCTGCCGTTCGCGTTCAACCCGCTGGTCACCGGACGGATCGTCGCGCGGACCGGCCCCCGCCCGCCCATCCTCGCGGGCCTGGCCCTGCTCACCGCCGGCGGGACGGCGCTCGGCGCCGCGCTGCTCGCCTCCGCGCCCTATCCGGTGCTCGTCGCGGGCCTGCTCGGCACGGGGTTCGGCGTGTCGTTCGCGCTGCCCGCCCTCGCGACGGCCGTCGTCGCCGCCGCGCCCGAGGGCACCGCCGGAGCCGCCGGGGGGCTGCTCAACGCCGTCCGGCAGTCCGGCGCGACGCTCGGTGTCGCGATCATGGGGGCGTTCGTCCCGGACGGTTCCGGCGGGTTCGGATCCGCGCTGTTCGCCGCGTCCGCCGCCTGCGCCACCGCGCTCGCGCTGGCCGCGCTCAGACCAGCGAGGGCCGCTGGGACGCGTTGAGGCGGCGCCGCAGGTCCCGGATGTCGCCGCGCAGCCGGTCGGCGGCGCCCGGGTCCGGCTCCAGGCCGCCGAGCCGGTCGTCCAGCAGCTCCAGCTGCGCGGCGCGGAGCCGGACGAGCAGCCGCCGGGGCTCCCCGGCGGGCACGTCCCACCGCTCCTTCCGCCGCCACTTGCGGTAGGCGAGGACGTGCCCCTCGCCCGGGACGAGCACGCCCCGCTCGGTCTCCTCCCGCGCCGCCCGCCGGAACCCCGCCAGGTACCGGTACCGGGCGATCCGGTACGTCACCACCGCCGCGACCAGGATCGGCGCGCCCTTCACCGGCAGCAGCGCCAGGCCCGCCAGCACCGGCGCGTCCCACCACGAGTGCAGCGCCATCGCCACGACGAGCGCGCCGAAGGCGACCGCCACGCCCGTCCGGGACGGGCGGCCCAGCAGGCGGCCGAGGCCCGCCCCGGCGACCGCCGTCATCGCCCAGTGGCTCCACCACGCGCCGCCGATCATCCGGCTCCCGAACGAGAAGAACGCCGCCTTCGCGTCCTGCGTCGCCCCGGTCAGCACGATCGTGTTCAGTACGTACAGGAAGTTCTCGGAGATCTGGAACCCGAGCCCGACCAGCGCGCCGAAGCCGAACCCGTCCAGCGCGCCGCGCACCGCGTGCGGGAAGATCAGCGCCAGCACCGCCACGCCGAGCACCTTCAGGATCTCCTCGTCCACCGGCGCCGTGATCGCCGCGCCCCAGGTCGCGGTGAACTCCGCGCCCGCCGTCTCGCCGAGCACCGCCTGGAACGCGGCGTTCGCGGGCAGCGCCGGCCCGAAGGCCGCGAGGCCGCCCCAGCCGACCGCGATCAGCGCGTAGCCGAGCGGCCGCGACCGCACCGGATGCAGCCGCCGCAGCAGCCAGATCCCCGCCGCGAGCGCGGGCGCCAGCAGCGCCGTCCCCGCCACCGCGCCCACCGGGAACGCCCTGACCTGCGCCCCGAGGACGTCGAGGGCCACCCACGCGCCCGCCAGGCACGCGGCGGCCCACAGCCAGAACGCCGGACGCGCCGTCACGGCGCGATCCGGATCGTCCGCACCATCGCCTCGACCTGCGCCGCCGCCCGCCGGTACGCCTCGGGCGGGCCCCACGCCGTCACGGTGGCGCCGAGGGTGTCGCGGGCGAACACCGTGGCGGTCCCGGCGCCGCCGTCCCCGGCGAGGCGGCCGGTCAGCCCGCGCAGCCCGTGCGGGGTCGTGATCGTGGAAGGCCCGGCGCGCAGCCGCGCCGTCCCGCGCACCGACACGATCCGCCCCAGCCCGTCCCAGAGCGCGCTGGCGTCCAGGGGCGACAGCGGGACGACCACGCTGACGTCGAGGACGACCTCGTCCCTGGTCAGCTCCGCGCCGCTGCCGAGCGCCGAGCGGTCCTCATCGAGCGCCCAGCCCGCCGCGACCACCGTGAACGACACCGGGCGCTGGCCGCCGCGCGCCGTCCCGATCGACAGCACCGTCCCCGGCCTGACCGGCCGCTCCCCGTCGCCCAGCGCCGCGTCCAGCAGCGGCAGCCCCGCCCCGAGGACGAGTAACACGAGCGCCACGAGACCGGTGCCCCACCATCTGACCCGCCCCACGTGGCCCCCCGGAATGCCATGGAATCCGGACATGCCCCCAGGACCAGGGCCCAAACGGCATCAACCCCAGTGGCGGGGGCGCCCCAGGGCGTCCGGCAGGCGGGTCGCCGCGTCTCCCACCGCCGCGTCGACCTGCGCCTGCGTCAGGAACAGGGCGCCCCGCAGGTCGGCCCCGCGCAGATCGGCGCCCCGCAGATCGGCGCCGGTCAGGTCCGCCGTCCGCAGGTCGGCGCCGCGGAGGTCGGCCCCGATCAGGCGGGCGCCGCGCAGGCACGCGCCGCGCAGCTCGCCCGCGCTTGGCAGCGGCTGCCCCGCAAGGTCGGCACCGCGCAGGTTCGCGCCGCCCGGCCCGCGCGCCAGCTCGCTCGACCGCAGCAGCAGCGGGTTGAGCTCCTCGCGCAGCCGCGCCACGTCCACCGCGACCACCTCGTCGGGCGTGCCCCGCGTGAGCAGCTCGACGCGCTCCACCGCCCGCCGCAGCTCTCCGTGGACGGGACGCGCCGGGGGCATCCCGAGCGCCTCCGTCAGGTACCACAGCAGCTCGTGCAGCCCCCGCATGACGGGGAACACGGCGAACATCTCCCGGGCGCCGCCCTGCCGCCAGTCGCGTCCGCCGAACGTCTCCTGCGACACCTTCTGACCCGCCCCGAAGCAGTCGAAGGCCGTGCAGCCCGGAAAGCCCAGCTCCCTCAGCTTCCCGTGGACGCCGCAGCGGAAGTCCGCCAGCAGGTTGCAGCAGGGTTCGCCCGCGTCCTTGGCGACCGCGAAGTCGGCGGACCGCGCGAACGGCAACGCCACACAGCACAGCCCGAAACAACGCGCGCAGTCGGCCTTCAGCCCCGGCATCCGTCCCCTGTCCTGTGCCTTGTCGTCCCGGCTGTGTTCATGAAGCCCCGGCCCAGGGCAGCGCTGTGGCGGGCGCGGGATCGCTTCGCGGTGGCTCAGGCCGTGCTGGAACACACCCTAGGCGGGGGCACCGACAGCTCGGGACGCCGGTTCAGGCGGCGTCGTGGAAGACGAGGCCCAGCGTCCTGCGGTGGCCGGAGCGCACGACGCTGACCCCGTGCCGGACCGGCGACGCCGACCAGCCCCGCTTGGTCCGCACGGGCCGGTCCCGCGTCGTGAAGATCAGCCCGCGCCCCCGGGGCAGCGACATGGCCGTTCCCCGCGACTGGGCCCGCGCCCGCTGCTCCACCAGCAGGAACTCGCCGCCGCTGTAGTCGGCGCCCGCCTCGTCCAGGCCGATCACGACCTGGAGCGGGAACACCAGATCGCCGTAGGGATCGCGGTGCAGCGCGTTCCAGTCGTCCTGCCCGTACCGCAGCAGGATCGGGGTGGGCTTGACCTGGCCCGCCGCGTGGCACATGCCGAGCCACTCCTCCAGCGTGCCGGGCCAGGGCGCGGGACGTCCGAGCCGCTCGGCCCAGTCGCGCGCGATCGGCAGCAGCCGTGGATACAGCGCGGCCCGCAGCTCCGCGACCGCCTCGGGGAACGGCTCGGCGAAGTACCGGTACTGCCCGGCGCCGAACCGGTAGCGCTCCATGTCGATGGTCGACCGGAAACGTCCCACCTCGTCATACAGTGCCGCGATATCAGCGCATTCGTCCTTGTCGAGGAGCGGCGGCGTCAGCGCGCAGCCGTAGGCGTCGACCTCCCGGGCGAGCGCCTCCCAGTCGCCCCGCGCGACCCTGTCCGCGTAGATGCTCATGTCTCTCCAACACCGCCGGGCGCACCGGCGTTGCGCCCGCCGCGATAATGTTCATGAGTCGTTGGTGGATCTGCCGAGGAGGTGAGACCCGTTTCTGCCCGATCAGGCCGGGTGCTCCCGCCTCCACACCACAGGGCCTAACGCCGCCCGGGGAGCGCCCAGACGCGTTCCGGAAGGCGCCCATGTCATCATCACTTTTCGCATCCGTCGCCGCCAGGCTCCGCGCGGCGGGCTGCGTCTTCGCCGAGGACGAGGCGCGGCTGCTCCTCGACGCCGCCCGCACCCCGGACGAGCTGTCCGCCATGGTCGAGCGGCGGGCCGCTGGGCTGCCCCTCGAACACGTTCTCGGCTGGGCCGAGTTCGCGGGGCTGCGCGTGGCCGTGGAGCCCGGCGTCTTCGTGCCCCGGCGCCGTACCGAGTTCCTCGTCGAGCAGGCGGCGGCGCGCGCCCGCCGGGGCGGGGCGGACCGTCCCGTCGTCGTCGATCTGTGCTGCGGGACGGGCGCGCTCGGGCTGGCGCTCGCCGCGTCCCTGGACGGGTGCGAGCTGCACGCCGCCGACATCGAGGCGGCGGCGGTGCGGTGCGCCCGCCGCAACGTCGGCGCGTCCGGCCGCGTGTACGAGGGCGACCTGTACGAGCCGCTCCCGGCCACGCTGAAGGGGCGCGTCGACGTCCTGCTCGCCAACGTGCCCTACGTCCCGACCGGTGAGGTGGGTCTGCTGCCCGCCGAGGCCCGGGACCACGAGCCGCGCGTCGCGCTGGACGGCGGCGCGGACGGCCTGGAGGTGCTGCGCCGCGTCGCGGGCGAGGCGCCGGAGTGGCTCGCGCCCGGCGGACTCCTGTTGTTCGAGACGAGCGAGCGGCAGGTGCCGGAGGCGGTCGCGGTCGTGTCCGGCGGCGGGCTGTCCGCCGAGGTCGCGCGGCCGGACGAGGCGTACGCGACCGTCGTCATCGGTACGCGTCCCGGTTAGAACCCGGTGTGGGGGTATGAGCTGGGTGACGGACCAACGAAGGAGTGAATGTCTCATGCGCCGCATCACCGCAGCGCTCAACGCGATCATCGGCACAATCATCAGCGTCGTCACCCTGCCCTTCAGGGTGCTCGGCCGCCTGCTGACCCCCACGCGCGGCCGTCCCGCGCGCCGGTCGCGCCTCGGCCGTCGTCGGACCGTCTGACCGGTAGGTGAAAGGGGAGGGGCCTCGGCCCCTCCCCTTTCACGTGGAACCGGTCGCGGCGACGCCACGTCATATGGCGAGAAAACCCATTGCCGCACAGGTCGATGTGGCGCACCATAGAGGTGTCGGTCCGAACGGAAGGGAGCCGAAGTGAAGAGCAAGCAGACGCAGACCTTCGGGTCTCGTTCCCAGGGCGGTCGATTCGCTCTCCAAGGCGACTCTGGATAGGGCCACCGGGCTCCATCAGAGGCCGCCAGGGAGATATCCCGGCGGCCTTACTCATGTCCGACATTCGGACGACTCAACGACGCCACATTTGTCGCACAAGCCGAATGGTGAGGCACCTGGCTTCCAACCAGGTGGACCGGGTTCGATTCCCGGGTGCGGCTCTGGACTGGACCGGCGGGAGTAACGACCCCCGGCTGGTCCGCCTGTGCCCAGGCGGAACGGACGCCACCGTCCGCCGGGGCACGACGCCGCTCTCGTTCAACTGGGAGGACACCGGGCTCTTACCCCGGGTATAGAGGTTCGATCCCTCTGGGCGGCACGCGATGCTGGATCATCCAATGGCAGGATGCGTGATTCTGGATCACGTCATGCGGGTTCGAATCCTGCTCCAGCAGCGGCGGGGCCCGGTGGCGTGCCGGATCCCGGCGGCGGGGCGGCGGCGGTCTTGACGGGGTGCCGCCGCTCCGCATATTTTGGCGTCCAAATATTTGCCGTCAAAGTAATGCGGCCGGTGATCGCACGGCCACGCGGAGGAACGATGAGCGACCTTCCCACGTACGGGCTGTCGGAGGAGCAGGAGCTGCTGCGGGCGACGGTCCGGGAGCTGGCCGAGGCCAAGATCGCGCCGTTCGCGGCCGACGTGGACGAGGAGTCGCGGTTCCCGAGGGAGGCGCTCGACGCGCTGGTCGACAACGGGATGCACGCCGTCCACGTGCCCGAGTCCTACGGCGGCGCGGGCGCGGACGCGCTGTCGGCGGTGCTGGTGATCGAGGAGGTGGCGCGCGTGTGCGCGTCCTCCTCACTGATCCCGGCGGTGAACAAGCTGGGCTCGGTGCCGGTGCTGCTGTCGGGCTCGGAGGAGCTGAAGCGGTGGTGCCTGC
The DNA here is from genome assembly GCF_022751215.1 of Actinomadura terrae. Lineage (GTDB taxonomy): Bacteria > Actinomycetota > Actinomycetes > Streptosporangiales > Streptosporangiaceae > Spirillospora > Spirillospora terrae. The sequence continues at coordinate 1,883,056 of NZ_JAICDG010000001.1, forward strand.
CCTCGCTCGCGGCGGGCGAGGCGATGTTCTCCTACGCGCTCTCGGAGGCGGACGCCGGGTCGGACGCGGCGGGCATGCGCACCCGCGCGGTGCGCGACGGCGACGCCTACGTGCTCGACGGCGTGAAGACCTGGATCACGAACGCGGGGGAGTCGCGGTTCTACACCGTCATGGCGGTGACGGACCCGAGCGCGGGCGCCCGGGGCATTTCCGCATTCGTCGTCGACCGCGACGACGAGGGCGTCTCGTTCGGCCCGAAGGAGCGCAAGCTCGGAATCAAGGGGTCGCCGACGCGGCAGGTGATCCTGGAGCGCGTGCGCGTTCCCGAATGGCGGCGGATCGGCTCCGAGGGGACGGGTTTCAAAACGGCGCTGGCCACTCTCGACCACACGCGCGTGACGATCGCCGCGCAGGCACTCGGAATCGCACAGGGCGCGCTGGATTTCGCGTTGGGATATGTCAAGGAACGCCGCCAGTTCGGCAAGCCGGTCTCCGACTTCCAGGGCGTCCAGTTCATGCTGGCGGACATGGCCATGCGGCTGGAGGGCGCGCGCCAGCTGACCTACCACGCGGCGGTGAAATCCGAGCGCGCCATGCGGGGAGAACGGATTCCCGACCTCACGCTCGTGTCGTCGGCGTGCAAGGCGCTGGCGTCGGACGTCGCGATGGACGTGACCACCGACGCGGTGCAGTTGCTCGGCGGCTACGGATACACGCGCGAGTTCCCGGTCGAGCGGATGATGCGCGACGCGAAGATCACGCAGATCTACGAGGGCACCAACCAGATCCAGCGAATGGTCATCGCCCGCCAGCTCCTCAAGTAACCGCACGGCCTGTCCTCAAGCCGTTCGCCTCACGAATCCGGGTGGCCGGGCCCTGCCGCGAGGTCTGCCGCAAGGTGTGCGGCGGTGTCGGCGAGGGCGCGGATGCGGGGGGTCTCGCGGGCGGTCGCCCAGATCAGGCCGATCGGCATCGGTGGCAGGTCGCGGATCGGGAGGAGCCTGAGGTCGTCGCGGGGGGCGAGCTGCGCCGTGTAGGCGTCGACGCTCGGGTGGACGATGTGCCCGCGGGCGGCCGCGGCCGTGGCCACCCCGTAGGCGTCGTGCTCACCGAGGTCGTAGGTGCGGTGGATCGGCTTGCCCGAGGGAGTGGCCGACGGCACGAAACGGTCGAAGAGCGCACGCGGGAACCCGGGCAGGCGCGCGACGGTGCGGCGCCCGGCGAGGTCCTCGATCGACACCGATTGCCGCGCGGGCGGTGCAGGGCGTCGGCGGCGCGCTGCTCGTCCCGGGGTCGCTGGCCCTCGTCCAGGCCGCGTTCCACACCGATGACCGGGCGCGGGCGGTCGGCGCCTGGTCGGGCATGAGCGGGGTGGCGGGGGCGGCCGGTCCGCTGCTCGGCGGCGCGGTCGTCGATGCCGCGGGCTGGCGCTGGGTGTTCTGGATCAACGTCCCGATCGCGGTCGTGGTGGCGGTGCTGATGCTCCGGCACGTCCCCGACGCCCGCGACGGGACGGCCGGGCGCGGCCGGCTCGATGTGACGGGGGCCGCCCTGGCGGCGCTCGGGCTCGGAGCCCTCACCTACAGCCTCACCGACGCGGCGGGCGGACGGCTGCCCGCCGCGGTGGTCGGCGTGCTCGCGATGGCCGCGTTCGTGCTGGTCGAGCGGCGCGCCGCGGCCCCGATGCTGCCGCTGGAGCTGTTCTCCGTCCGGGCGTTCAGCGCGGCGAACCTGGCGTCGTTCTGCCTCTACGGCGCGGTCGCCGGGATGTTCTTCCTGCTGCCCATGCAGCTTCAGATCACCACCGGCTACTCGCCGCTGGCCACCGGGACGGCGCTGCTGCCGATCACCGCGGTCGTGCTCGTCCTGTCGCCGCGGACGGGGACGCTCGTCACCCGCGTCGGTCCCCGCGTCCCCCTGGTGGCCGGCTCCGTGACCTGCGCGGTCGCGGCCTTGCTCGCGGTACGGGTCGGCCCGGACTCCTCCTACCTCACCGACGTGCTGCCGGTCGTCCTCGCCGCGGGCCTCGGCATCTCGGCGGTCACCGCGCCGATCAGCGTCACCGTGCTCTCCGCCGTCCCCGACGGCCGCGCGGGCATCGCCAGCGGCGTCAACAACGGGGTCGCCCGCGCGGCCGGGCTGCTGGTCGTGGCCGCGCTGCCGCTGCTGGCGAACCTCCCCCAGGACGCGACCCACGCTCCGGAGGCGCTGAGCCGGGGATTCGACGTGAGCATGCTGGTGTGCGCCGGGCTGTACCTCCTCGGCGGCGTGGTGGCCTGGTTCGGGACGGCGCGCTCCAGCCGACGCGGCTGACCGTCCCGCCACCGGCTCGACGAAGGCCGACCGGCTGTGGCGACAGGCCCCGAAACGCCTGTCGCCACGGCCGTTTCCGCGCCAGGATGGGGGAGCGTCGGCGGAGGAGGGGAGCGCGCATGAGCGAGCACGGGCCAGAGATCGACACCAGCGTCTCGCATGTGGCACGGATCTGGAACTACTGGCTGGGCGGCAAGGACAACTATCCCGTGGACCGCGAGGTCGGCGACCAGATCCTCGAACTGCTCCCGGACGTGGCGCGCCTGGCCCGCGCGTCCCGGCTGTTCCTCAACCGGGCGGTCTGGTACATGGCCGCCGAGGCCGGGATCCGCCAGTTCATCGACATCGGCACGGGCCTGCCCACGGTCGACAACACCCACGAGGTCGCGCAGCGGGCGGCCCCCGAGTCGCGGATCGTCTACGTCGACAACGACCCGCTCGTCCTCGCGCACGCGCAGGCGCTGCTGACCAGCACACCCGAGGGCGCGACCGCCTACATCGACGCCGACCTGCGCGAACCCGAGCTGATCCTGGCGGGCGCCGCCGCGACGCTGGACTTCTCGCGGCCGATCGGGCTGACGCTGATGGGCATCCTGGAGTTCATCACCGACGACGCGGAGGCCCAGTCGATCGTCCGGCGGCTGCTGGCGGCGCTCCCGTCCGGCAGCCACTTCGCCATGTACGACGGGACGAACGTCATCCACGGCGCCGCGTCCGACCGGATCGTGGAGCTCTGGAACGCGGAGGGCAACGCGGGGCTCGTGCTGCGCTCGCCCGAGCGGATCGCCCGCTTCTTCGACGGCCTCGAACTGCTGGAGCCCGGGGTGGTCTCGGTGGCGCGCTGGAGGCCCGAGGTGACCGTCGGCGAGCCGCCCGAGGAGGTCGACGCGTTCTGCGGCATGGGCCGCAAGCCCTGACCCGGCGGGCGACCGGCGGCGGCCGGCCGGCCGTCAGCGCCGGGGGCCGTCGCCCGCCTCCTGGAGGATCTCGGTGATCTTGAAGGCGGCCTCGAACCGGCCCCCGCCGACCGCCGCCTGGTAGTAGGCGAGCGCCGCCTCCCGCGTCGGCGCGGACTCGCCCAGCCGGTGGGCGTGCTCGGCCGCCTGGCGCGGGTCGAGGCCGTTCGGGCTGGCGTCCAGCAGGTCGAGCGCCTGCGGATGGCCGCCCGCCGCCGCGTCGATCAGCAGCGCGATCGCCTCGGCGCCGCGCGTGGGGTCGGTGCCGAGCAGCACCGCGATCCGGTAGACGGCGTCGGCGTCGCCGCCCTGCGCCCGGTCGAGCAGCTCGCGGCCGTGCTCCTTGTAGTCGGCGATCGTCACCTGCTGCGACGCCGTCAACCGCAGCGGGACGGGCGACCGCGCCTCGGGCGAGTTTCGCGGCTGCGGCGCCGCGCCCTCGGCCCGCTCGGCGGCCCGTTCGGCGGGGGCGCTCTGCGCCGCGCGCAGCCGCGACTGCCAGTGCGGGAGCGTGCTGATGCCGGGGTCGGACGAGCGGACGCCGGTCTCCCAGGCCCGCCGCTGGCAGCACAGGATGAAGCTGGCCACCCAGGCCGAGGTCGGCGCGCGCTTGCGGCGGCCCGCGAGGACCTCGAACACGGCGGTCGCCGACAGGACGGGCAGCCCGCGCCGCCCGTACAGCTCGCCCAGGTGCTCGGAGATCTCCGCGAGCTTGCGGTAGGGCGGCCGGTTGCAGGATTCGTAGAACGCGTTGAGCTCGGCGATGAAGTCTTCCGGCCCCGCGGGCCGTGAACTGGTGTCGCTCATGTCTGGGTCGCCCTCGTCGTCCGTACCGTCCGGACCTTGCTCTCCGTCAGTCATGCTGCCAGCAGGACCGGCCGAACGGGGATGGGCGGCCCGCATGAGCTGTCCTGTCTCGTTTTGGTGAGCGGACACCGTATGCCGTGATCCCGAACCGCGGTCCACATCAGTGCTTTGTTGGGCATTGTAAGCATTACAGGTCGCGGAGTGAGCATCACAGGTCGCGGAGGATGCCCAGAAGGATCGATGGTGTGGCGCGCGCGGGAGCCGCCTTCACCACGAGCCAGTTCATGACGTGCCAGTAACTGGTGACCGCCTCCTCCTCCGCCGGGTACAGCGCGCCGTTGAGCCGCTCCAGGTACACCACGTCGGGCAGTTCCGGCTCGGGCGGGCGCAGCAGCGTGAACGACCCGCCCGGCACGGCGGGGGACGCCAGGTCGAGCGGCACCACCTGGATCGTCACGTGCGGCAGGTCGCAGACGTCCAGGAGGTGCTCCAGCTGCGCGAAGGCCACCGGGCCGCCGCCGAACGTCCGGCGGAGCGCCGCCTCGTCGATCACGACCCACAACCGCGCGGGGCGGGGGCGGCGCAGGATCGCCTGGCGCCGCGTCCGCAGCCGGACGAGCCGCTCGGTCGCCGCCGGGGGCTGGCGCCCCTCCAGCAGGGCCCGCGCGTAGGCGGGGGTCTGGAGGAGTTCAGGGACGGTCTGCGTCTCGTACACCCGGATCACGCTGGCGGACTGCTCCAGGCCGATGTAGGGCTCCTGCCAGGGCGGGATCACGTCCTGGTAGGCCGCCCACCAGCCCGGCTCGTTCGCCTGCCGGGCGAGCCCGAGCAGCGTCGCGCGCGCGGCCCGGTCGGTGACCCCGTACGCGGCGCACAGGTCGGCGACCTCGCGGAGCTTGAGCCGGATCCGGCCGAGCTCCAGGCCGCTGATCCACTCCTCCGGCCGGCGGACGGCCGCGCTCGCCTCCTCCAGGCTGTACCCGTCCGCCTCGCGCAGCCGCCGGAGCTGCGCGCCGAGCACCATGCGGGGGACCGTCGGCCCGGCCTCGGGGACCCCGGGGCGACCACTGTCGGCATACTCGGCTGCGGCTGTGCCCATGTCTGCTCTCTGCGCGCGGTGTCGCCGGAGGGCGGTCTCCGCAAACGGTAACCGGGAACCACGTTCCGCCGGGGTCCGTCCCGTTCGGCTTCGTCCGGACGCCGCCGCTCCACCCTGGATGCTACGACTCCCCGCCCCCGCCGCGCGGGTGCTTCGCCGCCAGGTTGGCGTGCCGCCGCGGGCGGCCGGAAAACGGGCTGAACCTAAATGGGCCGTGCGGCTAGGGTGAGCGGCCGTCACCGAGACCGAGGAGGCCGCGTGTCCCGCAATCCCACCCCGTTCACCGACTTCGGCGGGGACGGCGTCGAGATGCTCGCGGTGCACGGCCACTTCGGCGGCGCCCGCACGTTCGCGTCCCTCGCCCACGCCCTCGCCGGGCGCGTCAGGGTCACCGCCGTCGACCAGCGCGGCCACGGCCACGCCGCGCACCGCGACGACTCTGCCGACTACGCCCTCGACGCCTACGTCGCCGACCTCGCCGCGTTCGTCCGCGACCGGGGGTTCGGTCATGACGGGGGATTCGGCCGCGACGGGGGGACGGCGCCCGTCGTCCTCTACGGACACTCCATGGGCGGTGTGGTCGCCTACCACCTCGCCGCCAGGCATCCCGAGCTGGTGCGCGCCCTGGTGCTGGAGGACGCGCCCGCCGTGGTGGAGCCTCCCATCCTGGACACGCGTTCCTGGACGAGGCGGACCCCCACCCTCATGGGCCTCGGCGAGGCCGTCATCGGCGAGGGCATCCCCGACCCGGCCTACTTCCTCGAAGGCGCGATCCGGTTCGCGGACGGCTGGGGGCTGCCGTTCGACCACGAGGGCGTGTTCCGGTCGGAGGAACTGCTCCTGGGCGAGTACTGGCAGGCGTGGCTCGACGTCCGGTGCCCGACGCTCCTCATGCACGGCATGGACAGTCCCGTGCTGCCGACGGCGCTCGCCCGCGAGATGGCCGAGCGCCGTCCCGGCACGACCTACGTGGAGTTCCCCGGCTGCGGCCACTGGATCCACGACGACGACGTCGCGGGGGTCGCCTCGACGGTCGTGAAGTTCCTCGGCGCGGGCGGCCTCACGTCCTGGACCGGCCGCTGGTCCTGAACTCGATCGCCTCCGGGACCTCGGTGTACTCCAGGAGGTGGTTGCCCGAGATGCGCTCCAGCGCCCGCCGGACCTCGGCGGGCGTGGCGTAGAAGAACTCCCGCCTCAGGTTCACCTGGTTGACGCGCTGCTCGGCGAACGCCTGGTGGAGGCTGTTCTCCAGGCCGACCGCGTCGTCGCTGAAGATGAGCGCGTGCACGTCGAACCGGAACGGCACCGACGCGTCGCCGAGTTCGCGGACCCGGTCCATCGGCTCCAGCCGCCGCGTCATCCCGATCTTCACCATGTGCTCGCCGAACGCGCCGATGTTGGAGATGACGTACACATACCCCGCGCGGACGTTGGCGGCGCGCCCGTCGACGTCGCTGATGGCCGACTCCACGTCGGCCAGCTTGGAGCGCAGGTCCGCCGCGCCGCTCAGGTCTCCCTTCGCCTCCAGGCGGGCCAGGGCCGACTCCACGTGCGAGCGCTCCTTGAGCAGGCGTGACTTCTCCCGCTCGATCTCCTTGCGGACCTTCTCCTCCTCCCGCTGGCGTTCGCGTTCGGCCCGGATCCGCTCCTTCTCCTCCTCGGCCTTGGCGAGGTGGTCGGCGGTGAGGCGCAGTTCCCGCAGGCGGATCTCCCGGTACTTCGGGCTCACGCGGATGTCCATCGTCTTGCCCAGCCGCTCGATCGTCTGCGCGCTCTTGTCCAGCCGCTCTATGGCCGACGCCAGCTTGTAGGGGCGCATCGTCCGGACGAGGTTGTCGGCCTCGGCGTTGTAGGCGCGCAGCATCAGGCGGGAGAAGTCGCGGACCATCCTCCCGCCCTGCGCGGCCGAGCCGTTCACGGTCCAGTTCGTCGCCCCGACGACAGCCGTGCCGTTGCGGGCCATGGTCTTGATGCCGTCCTTCACGCGCGCCAGTTCGGCCTTGTAGGCGACGACGTCCGCGAGCGGATGCTGGTACTCGTACACGCCGGCCTCCTGGAGGAGTTCCAACTCCCGCGTCTCGACGACGCCCTGCCGCAGGCGCTCCAGTTCGGCGCGCGTCTCGTCCCGCTTGCGGCGCGCCTCGTCCGTCTCGGCGCGGAGCCGCTCGATCTCCTCGGCCAACCGGGGCGCCTCCAGGGCGCCGAGGCGTTCGAGCCAGTCGCGCAGTTTCGCGTTCTCGGCCTCCAGCTCCTCGATGCGCTGCTTCCTGCCGAACGCCGGGACGCCGCGGCTCCCCGTGGCCGGTGGCCGTGCCGGAGGCGGGACGTCCGGGATCCAGAAGCGCCAGCCGGGCGGTGCGGGCGGCCAGCCCGGGTCCGGCTGCCAGCCCATCGGAGGCGCCCAGCCCGGCGGTGGCGGCGGCCATGTGGGCGGCGGGTTGTAGCGCCAGCCGGACGGCTCCGGAGCCCACGTGAAGGGCTGCGGCGGCGCGGGTGCGGGTGCGGGTCGGCCGGGCGCCTGCCGGGGCGGCTCCGGCCGGCTGGGCGCGGGCCGGCTCGGGCCGGGCACGCCTGTTTCGGGTGGCGCGGGCGCGCGTGCCTCGGGTGGCGCGGGACGGGCGTGGCGCTCGATGAGGCGCCGGATGACCGGTGCGTCCCGGTCGTGCAGGTCGCCGAAGTCGGTCTCCGCCCCCGTCCCGTCCTGGACGACGAGGAACCAGCGCTCCTTGTAGGACTTGCGGGTCTCGACGGACGCGACGTCCGTCAGGAGGACCTCCTGCCGGGGGCCTTCCTTGGCGAGTTCTGCGGCCGCGAAGCCGAAAATCCTCCGGTCGGTTACGGCGACATGTGTGAGGGTCGGAAGGGCCTTGACCGTCGTCGCCAGCGCCAGGACCGTCTCCCCGTTCTTGAGGAAGAGACTCGTCAGGCGCAGAATTCGCCCGGAGTCTCCCGGATCCACCTCGGCCCCGACGTAATCCGGGTGCGTGTTCTGTGAGGTCATCGTTCCTCGCAGCGTCCCAGGCAGAACAGACCCGGCGTCCGCGTGCCGGGGCTCCGTTCCGCAGCCGACTGTGCGTGTCGAGGGGAGCACCCGACGTGCCTAGGACGGCTCGCGTGAAGCGGAGGTTTACGCGAGGTCGACGGAGAGTCGGCGGCGGGTTACAGGAGCGCGTCGCTGCCGCCGGACTCCTCCTCGCCGTCGCTGGACTGCTCCGTGGCGAGGTACTCGTCGTCGGGCCAGAGCTCGTCGGCGAGGCAGGCGAGGTACTCCTCGTCGCCGGGATCGAGTTCGGCGGTCATCGACTCGGGATGGACGGCGGGGAGGTCGGTGGACCGCGGCCCGGGCACGGGGCCGGGAGGGAGGTCGGGCGTGGGTTCAAGGACGGGGCCGGAATCGGACACTGTTCCGGGGTCAGCCGAAACGTACGGCTCGGAGGCCGGGTGCGGGTCGGGCATCGGGTACGGGTCGGTCGCCGGGCACGGGTCGGACGCGGAGGGCGCCATCGGGCGGAACAGGTTGGGCAGGCACAGGCCGAACAGGGCGACCAGTGATACGAGGACCAGGACTGTGATCACACCACCCCGTCCTTTCGCGGTCGAGTTCCACATGATTCTTGCGTAAGTAGCAAAACAGTTGAACGCTACCTGGGTGATCTGCCGTTTGGGAGCCCGACATGCGGACCGATCGGCACGATCGGCCCCCCGGCCCCCGGGGGCCGTGGCCCTCTCCAAGGCTGAACGTGATCCCCGCGCGCGGGGGCCACGACACGCGGGTGCGGCATAATCGGCCCCATGGCGCAAGCGTCCACTTACTGCCGGATCTGCGAGCCGCTGTGCGGGCTCGACGTCACCGTCGAGGACGGCGCGGTCGCCCGGATCCGCCCGGACGCGGCGCATCCGCTGTCCCGGGGGTTCGCCTGCCCCAAGGGCATCGCCATGGCGGAGGTGCAGAACGACCCCGACCGCGTCCTGTATCCGCTGCGGCGGCGTTCGGACGGCGCGTTCGAGCGCGTCGGCTGGGACGAGGCGCTCACCGACATAGCGCGCAGGCTGAACGCTCTGCGCGCGAAGCACGGCGGAGAGTCCATCGGCTGGTACTTCGGCAATCCGGCGACGTTCTCCTACAGCCATCCGGTGTGGATGCACGGGTTCATGTCCGCGCTGGGCTCGCCGCACCTGTACTCCGCCGGGTCGCAGGACGTGAACAACCGGTTCGCCGCGAGTGCGCTGCTGTACGGGGCGCCGGTGCTGGTGCCCATTCCCGACCTCAAGCGCACAGAGCTGCTGCTGATGCTGGGCGCGAACCCCCTGGTGTCGCATGGCAGCGTCCTCACCGCGCCGCGCATACGCGACGACCTCTCGGCGATCGTCCGGAGGGGCGGGCGCGTGGTGGTCGCCGATCCGCGCCGCACCGAGACGGCGCGGGCCTACGAGCACCTCCCGGTTCTGCCGGACGGGGACGCGTGGCTGCTGCTGTCCCTCCTGCACGTCATCTTCGCCGAGGGCCTGGAGGACGCCGCGTCCTGCGCCCGGCAGGCCCAGGGCGTCGGCGAGCTGCGGAGGCTGGCGGAGGCCTTCCCGCCCGAGGAGACAGCTGCCCGCAGCGGTGTCCCCGCCACGACCGTCCGGGACCTCGCGCGGGACCTCGCCACCGCCGGAAGCGCCGTCGTCTACGGCCGGACGGGCACCTGCCTCGGCCGCCACGGCACCCTCACCGCGTTCCTGATCGACGCGGTCACGCTGGTCACCGGCAACCTCGACCGGCCGGGCGGCGCGGTGTTCGGCGCGTCCCCGCTGCGGACGGAGGAGATCCTGCGGCTGTCGGGCCTCGCGTCCTACGGAAAGAACCGGTCACGCGTGGGCGGCTACCCGGATGTGCTCGGCACGTTCCCCGCCGGGGTGATGGCGGAGGAGATCACCACACCGGGCCGCGGACGGCTGCGGGCTCTGATCGTCTCGGCGGGCAACCCGCTGTCGAGCGTCCCGGGCGCCGCAGCGCTCGGCGCCGCGCTGGACGATCTGGACCTGCTCGTCTGCATCGACCTCTACGTCAGCGACACCGGCCGCAAGGCCGACTACGTCCTGCCCGCCACCACGTTCCTGGAGCGCGAGGACTTCCCCCTGCCGTTCCTGCAAACCCACCTCACCCCGTACGTGACGTGGACGGAGCGGGTCGTCCCGCCGCGCGGCGAGGCCCGCCAGGAATGGGAGATCATCGAGGCGCTCGCCCGGCGGATGGGCCTCGGCCTCGGCGCGTTCCGCGCGCAGCGGTTCGCGCACCGCCTGGGCGTCCGCCCGTCCCCCCGCTTCCTGGTGGACGTGCTGCTCCGCACCGGGCCGTCCGGCGACTGGTACGGGCTGCGGCGCGGTGGCCTGAGCCTGCGCAGGCTGAGAGGCGCGCCGCAGGGAATCGTGTTCCGGGAGCACCACCGGACGGGCACGCTGCGGCGCCGCGTCCTGCACAAGGACAAGCGGGTGCACCTCGCTCCGCAGGAGATCGTCGAAGAGGTGGCGCGGCTGAGGGAGACCCCTGGGCCGCCCGACGGCTTCCCCCTGCGGCTGATCGGTCTACGCGAGATCCGCTCGCACAACTCGTGGATGCACAACGCGCCCGCGCTCATGCGAGGCGGACGCGCGCACACGGCCCGCATCAGCCCGCCGGACGCGGCGCGGTACGGCATCCAGGACGGGACGCTGTGCCGGATCACCTCGCCGCACGGGTCGATCGAGATCCCCGCGCGGGTCACCGGCGAGATGACGGCGGGCGTGGTCGCCGTCCCGCATGGCTGGGGACATCAGGGCGGGTGGCGCACGGCCAACGCGGCCGGGGGCGCGAACGTGAACCTGCTGGCCTCGCCGGACCCGGCGGACCTGGAGCGGCTGGCGGGCATGGCATGGCTGAACGGCGTACCGATCAGCATCGCCCCGGCTCCGGGAAGAGGGGAGTCCTAGGCGGCGGTGGTCGGACGGTGCGGCGCGATCACGCGGCCGTCCGGGAGGAGCTCGCCCGTGTCCTCGAACACGACGATGCCGTTGCAGAGCAGGCTCCACCCCTGCTCGGGGTGGTTGGCGACGGTGCGGGCGGCCTCGCGGTCCAGCGCGTCCGGCGTCGGGCAGGGCGGCTGGTGCGTGCAGTCGGGGCTGGGTTGGACGGTCACGGCTTCCTCCACGTGTCCCTAGTGATTAAGGACATAGTTGAAGCCTGCCGTCGCTCGTCCGAAATATGCAAGTAGATGGGGAATTCTTTACCCTCGCTCCCGTGTGAAAGCCCACAAGATCGGGCATTCGGGGACGTTCAGTGCAGGAGTCCGCCGTCCGGTTCGTCGCCGTGGTCGACGTCCAGCCCGACGACCGATCGGCAGCCCGTGCAGATCCACTCCGCGATGACCGCCTCCGGATTGGCCGCGTGGGTGCGGTACGGGCGCTCCACGCGCCTGCGCCGCATCCCGTGCCCGCATGAGGAGTGCAGCAGCCTTCCGCATCGCGGACAGGGCCACACGTCCTCGCGGCGGAGGTTGCACTGGGGGCACAGCGGGGTCTCGTAGCGCTCGGCCGGCTCGTCCAGCTCCAGCTCAGCGAGCCACTCGTGCTCCATGTCGAGGTACTCGTCGCTGGGCCAGTGGTGGTCGGCCAGCCAGGCGAGGTACTCCTCGTCGCCGGGATCGAGGACGGCCGTCAGCGACTCGGGGTGCTCGTTCGCGGAGCGGTGTCGGCGGCGTCCGCGCCCCGCCGAGGCCAGCAGCGTCAGCAGGCCGAGGAGCGCGGCCGCGGCCAGGCCAGTCGCCAGGGGCATCGCGGCGTCCTTACATGATCTTGTGGCGGGAATGTCCGATCATGAATTCACTTCACAAAACGCTGCGAACGCTACAAGAAAGGCTCTTAACGGAAAAGTCGATCAGAAAAGATTCTTTGCCTTGATCATGGCAGGGCCGGTGACCGAAACCCTACCGCACCATGGTCCCGAACCCCCTGCGGCCAGGGCGATTTCAGCCGCGACCGCCTCGCGACCATCAAACGGCGGCGCCCTCCGATTTCACTCAGCGCTGAATCCCCTGCGTGCCGCGGGCGCGCGCGGCGGATGCTCGACCGGCGTTGGGCACCCCTTCACCCGTCCGCCACGACCCCGACACGCGGGGATGGGGGAATGTCCGCATGCGCGAGGAGATCGCCCCGCACGACGAGGTGCTCGCCCGGTTCACCGGCGCCCGGCTGTACGAGCGCGGCGACCACGGGCTCGCCTACCTCGCCGAACGCGCCGGGGTCCCGTACCTGCTGGTGCGGCCCGGCCCCGATGCGCCCGACATGCTCGTCCTCGCCTTCGAGGACGAACTGGAACGCGCCTCCTACCTGGCCACCCGCGGCCGCCCCGTCCCAGAGCCGCGCCCGCCCCTCCCACACGCACACCCCACCCCCACCCACTAGCCTCACCGCCCTCGGCGGTCCAGCGCTTCGGGACGCCTGCGCGCCGTGTCGGCATCGCGGCGCGGGGGCTGAACGCTTGGAGGCCGTTCCCCGGCGTCCTGCTGCGGCCACGGCTCGGAGTCGGTCGGCCCGTCGCAGTCGACGTCGAGCTCGGCCTCGCCGTGAGCTGGGGGTTTGCGGTCGACGCCAGGGGAGGGGGTGTGGTTTTCCGCAGGGTGGGGGTGCGGCGCGCGGCCGGTCAGGTTGGCGGTGCGCTCCATGGTGGCCGGGGCCCCGGCTTTCTAGCGTCGTACACATGATCGAGATGACGTACGTGCTGGCGTCCGGCGCGGCCGGGAACGAGCCCAGCGGGGGCATCACCGGGTGGGCGACCGACCTGATGGACCGGCTGGGCGCGCCCGGCGCCGGGCTGGCGATCGCGCTGGAGAACCTGTTCCCGCCGCTGCCGAGCGAGGTGATCCTGCCGCTGGCCGGGTTCACCGCCGCGCAGGGGCGGATGAACCTGGTCGCGGCGCTGGTGTGGACGACGCTGGGGTCGGTCGTCGGCGCGCTCGCCCTCTACGGGATCGGCGCGCTGATCGGCCGCGACCGGATCCGCCGCCTGGTGGCCCGGCTGCCCCTGGTGAAGCTCTCCGACCTCGACCGGACGGAGGCGTGGTTCGCGCGGCACGGCGGCAAGGCCGTGTTCTTCGGCCGGATGATCCCGATCTTCCGCAGCCTGATCTCGGTCCCCGCCGGGGTGGAGCGGATGCGGATGACGACGTTCCTGATCTACACGACCCTCGGCAGCCTGCTGTGGAACACGGCGTTCGTGATGGCCGGGTACGAGCTCGGCGACAACTGGCGGACGGTGGAGGAGTACGTCGGGGTCTACTCCAAGGTCGTCCTGGTGCTGGCCGTGCTGGGTGTGCTCGTGTTCCTCGGGCTCCGTATCGTGAAGGCCAGGCGGACGGGCGGCGAGCCCGGGACGCACCGGGCCGAGACAAGAGACTTCGAACGTGATCGCATTTTCTGAGGGCGTGGCCGCGCCTCCCCCGAGGCGCGGTCCGCGCGCCGCCCCCCGCGCGCTGGTGGGCCTCACCCTGGGCCTGTTCAGCGCGGGCGTCGAGATGATGCTGCTCGCCGTCGCCGCGCTGATCATGGCTCCCGCGCTGGCCCTCTCGCGCGGCCCGAGGGCGGTGCCGGGGATCGTCGCGCACGGCGCGAACCGGCTGACCGAGCTGGAGCGGCGCCGGCTCGCGACGTTCTTCGCCGAGGACGGGGCGGTCGACGTCGGCCCGCTGCGGGCGCTGTCCTACCTCCTCCTGCGGGTGCCGGTCGGGCTGCTCGGCGGCATCATTCTGCTGCTGATCGGCTACGGCGGCGCCAGCGCGATCGGGCTGCTGTGGAGCTGGTGGGTGACCGGCGAGTACCTGGACGGCATCCCGCCGAGCCCGCTGATCGTCGTCTACACGGCCGTGTTCGGCGCGGTGCTGCTGTTCGTCGCCGTCCAGGGCCTGATCGGGGTCGTGGCGCTGGAGCGCGCGGTGGCGCGGCGCTGCCTCGGCCCGAGCCCGCTGGAGGAGTACCAGCGCCGCATCGCCCAGCTGTCGGTCACCCGCGCGCAGGTGGTGGACGCGGTCGACGACGAGCGCCGCCGCATCGAACGCGACCTGCACGACGGCGTCCAGCAGCGGCTCGTCGCCCTCGGCATGCTGATCGGCCGGGCCCGCCGCGCCGGGGACGCGGCCCGCTCGACCGAACTGCTGCGGCAGGCGCACGAGGAGTCGCGCCGCGCGCTGGAGGACCTGCGGGAGGTCACCTGGCGCGTCTACCCGGCCGCGCTGGACGGCGAGGGCCTGCGGACGGCGCTGGAGACGGTCGCCGAGCGGTCCGCGGTGCCGGTGACGATCGGCTACGACGTCCCGGAGCGTCCGCCCCACGCGGTGGAGACCGCCGCGTACTTCGTGATCTGCGAGGCCGTCACCAACGCCGCCAAGCACTCGGGGGCGCGGCACGTCCGGGTGCGGGTCGCGGCGCGCGACGCGCTGATCGCCGTGCGCATCGAGGACGACGGCACCGGCGGGGCCGACCCGGCGGGCGGCGGGCTGGCCGGGCTGGCCCGCAGGGTCGCCGCGCTGGACGGCACCTTCGGCGTGGACAGTCCCCCCGGCGGCCCCACCGTGATCAGCGCGGACCTGCCATGCGGGTGATGCTCGCGGAGGACTCCACCCTCCTGCGCGAGGGCCTGATGCGCCTGCTCGCCGAGGAGGGCCACGAGGTGGCCGCCGCCGTCGGCGACGGCGACGCCCTCGTCGCGGCCGTCGCCGCGGCGCCGCCCGACGTCGTCGTCGTGGACGTCCGGATGCCGCCGACGCACACCGACGAGGGCCTGCGCGCCGCCCTGGAGATCCGCCGCCGCTGGCCGGGCGTCGGCGTCCTCGTCCTGTCGCAGTACGTGGAGAAGCGCTACGCCACCGAGTTGATCACCGCCGACACCACCGGCGTCGGCTACCTCCTGAAGGACCGCGTCGCGCAGGTCGACGAGTTCCTGGACGCGCTGGAGCGGGTCGGCGGCGGGGGCGCCGCGTTCGACCCGGAGGTGGTGCGCCAGCTCCTCGTCCGCAGCGTCCACGTCGATCCGCTGAGCCGCCTCTCCCCGCGCGAGCGGGACGTCCTCGACCTCATGGCCCAGGGCCACATCAACGCCTCGGTCGCCGCGCACCTGCACATCTCGCAGAGCGCCGTGGAGAAGCACGTCAACGCGATCTTCGACAAGCTGGACCTGGCCGACGCCGTCGGCCGCAGCCGCCGCGTCCTCGCCGTGCTGCGCTACCTGGGCTCGTGACCCCCGCCCGGCGTGGCATGGTGGGGCGCGGGAGAACGAGGGGAGAACCATGGTCGGCACACTCGACTGGACGTCCGCGGCCGCCCGCCCGGACCTGCTCGCGGAACCGGTGGCCGCCGCGATCGGCGCCGTTCCGGAGGGCGAGGTCGCCGAGATCGATCCCGAGCTGGCCGACACGGCGGCGTTCTGCGAGCGCTACGAGGTCCCGCTGGAGGTCAGCGCGAACTGCGTGGTCGTCGCGGCCAAGCGCGGCGGCGAGGTCGCCTACGCGGCCTGCATGGTGCTCGCCACCGACCGCGCGGACGTGAACGGCGTCGTCCGCAAGCACCTGGGCGCGCGCAAGGTCTCGTTCGCGCCGATGGCGGACGCGACGGCCCGCACCGGCATGGAGTACGGCGGCATCACCCCCGTCGGTCTTCCCGGCGGCTGGCCGATCCTGGTGGACGAGGCGGTCGCCGCCGCCCCGCACGTCGTCATCGGCAGCGGCCTGCGCAGGTCCAAGCTGCTGGTGCCCGGCAAGGCGCTCGTGTCGCTGCCGGACGCGCAGGTCCTAGCCCTGGCCCAGTGACGCGGCGCCGCCAGACCGCCGAGCGGGGACCGAGTCGACCGCGTAACGGGTGCCGCCGACCGCTTCGGCACGCGCGAGCAGGGCGCGGTTGCCCTCCAGCATCTCCGCCACCGGCGCGCAGCCCGGCGACGCGGTCCGCAACAGGCTGAACAGGACGGGGTCCGCGGGCGCGGCGAGCATCGGGACGTCCCCGATCCGCAGCGCCTTGACCAGCACGACCCCGCTGAGCCCGAGGTCGGCGGGAGCCATCGACGCGAGCGTCTCCTCGATCACCGCGGCGGCCCACGCACCCGGCAGGAAGACTATCCCCCACGGATGCGGCAGCGCCCACTCGCCGAGCGCGGCCAACTCCGCCACGTCGGGCCGGAGCCGGTCGGCGAACTCCAAGAAGGACAGCTCCTCAACCTCGCTGGCCCCCACCGGCACCTCACCCGCACAAGAAACACCCCCAACACCCCAGCCAGCACCCGCACGCGGGGCGACACCCCCTCGTGGGCTGGCACCCGTAGGCGAGCCAGCGCCTGCTTGTGAGCCAGCGCCTGCTTGTGAGGCGGTGCCTGCTTGTGAGCCAGCGCCTGCTTGTGAGCCAGCGCCTGCTTGTGAGCCAGCGCCTGCTTGTGGGGTGGTGCCTGCTTGTGGGCTGGCGCCCGCGTGTGAGGCGGCACTCGCTTGTGGGGCGGCGGCCGTGTGTGAGGCGGCGTCCGTGTGCGGGGTGGCAACCGCTCGTGGGATGGCGCCCGCGGGTGAGCCCGCGCCTGCATGTGGGGCGGCGTCCGTGCGCGAGTCGGCGCCCGTGTGCGGAGTGGTCCCCGTGTGCGGAGTGGTCCCCGTGCGTGGGGTGACACCCGCTTGCGGGGTGGTACTGGCTTGTGGGGTGGCGGCCGTGGGCGAACCGGTGTCCGCATGTGGGGCGGTGCCCGTTTGGGGGGCGGCGTCCGGGCGCGAGCTGGAGCCTGCGTGTGGGGCGGTGCCCGTGCGAGAAGGGGCGCCCGCGTGTGAGGCGGTGTCCGTGTGCGGGGTGGCACCTGCCTGTGGGATGGCGCCCGTGTGTGGGGTGGTGCCCGTGTGTGGGGTGGTGCCCGCTCGTGGGGTGGCGCCCGCGTGTGAGGCGGTGTTTGGGGGTGGGTTGGTGTCTCTGGGTGAGGACGTGCCTGCGTGTTGGACGGGAGTGGTGTGTTTGTGGGGGTTCAGGTGGAGGACGGCTTTGGCCTCGTAAGTCCAGCCTTCGGCGGACGGTTTGGCTTGGCCGGAGAGGTGGTCGGCGTGCACCTCGCGCTGGACGCGCAGCAGGTCCGCCGCATCCCGGCAGGGGATCGTGCAGGAGAGCACCCGGTCGGGCGCGGGGACGAGGCGCAGCGTCGCGGCGGTGATGATGCCGTGCCCGCCGAGTCCCGCCCGGACGGCGTCGAACACCTCCGGACGGACGCCGGGGGAGCAGCGCATCGGACGCCCGTCCACCACCACCTCTAGGGCGAGGACGTTCGCCGCCTGCGTGCCGTGCAGGTGCGAGGAGCCGCCGACGCCGCCCGAGGAGAGCGTCCCGCCGACGGTCACGTCAAGGAAGTCGGTCAGGACCGGTGGGGTGAGGCCGTGCGGCAGCGTCGCGTCGAGCACCTCGCGCCAGGTGGTCCCCGCGCCGACGACGGCGTGGCCCGGGCCGATCTCGTGGACGCCCGCGAGCCCGCGCATGTCGAGGCAGACGCCGCCGGTGAGGGACTGTCCGTAGGTCGAGTGGCCCGCGCCGCGCGGCACGATCTCCAGGCCCGCCGCGGCGGCCTCGCGCACGGCGGCGGCGACCTCCTCCGCGGACCCCGGACGGACGACCCGCGCCGGCGTCCGCTCGACCACGCCGCCGAAGTCGCGCACGCCTAGCGGGCTCGCAGCCGGTCGGCCACGCGGCTGAGCGCGTCCCCGAGCAGGTCGATCTCCTCCGGCGACAGCACCTCGATCAATGTCTCGCGGACGAGCTGCCGGTGCCCCGGGCGGACCCGGTCCAGCCGCTCGATGCCCTCGGGGGTCAGCTCGGCCCACACCGAGCGGCGGTCGGACTCGCAGCCCGTCCGCTTGACCAGCCCGGCCCGTTCCAGCTGCGTGACCTGGTAGGTCAGGCGGCTCTTGGAGACCATCGCCTCGCGCGCCAGGTGGGACATGCGCAGCCGGTTGCCATCGGCCATCCGCAGCCGCACGAGCACCTCGAACTCGGGGTGGGAGAGGTCGGCCTCGCGCTTGAGCTGGCGCTCGATCTCGTGGTCGATCAGGTGGCCGGCGGCCAGGAAGGCCATCCAGGCGCGCAGCTCGCGGGGGTCGAGTGGCCCTCCGGCATCGGTCATGCCGTGAATTCTAGTTGGCGGGGACACGGGTTGAACTTTCGAGATGGTCTGGATTCGCGTCACTCTGCTAACGTAGAGTTAGTTCATATTTGAACTGAACCTTCAACCAGAGGAGAGACTATGCTCCCCGCCCGCCGGTACCCACAGCTCGCCGACACGGGCCTGCTCATCGGCAGGCTGGCGCTCGGCGTGGTGTTCGTCGCGCACGGCTGGCAGAAGCTGAACGACCTTGGGCACTCCGGGGTGACGAAGATGTTCGACGGCCTCGGCATTCCGATGCCCGGCGCGGCCGCCGCCTTCGCGACCTGGGTCGAGCTCGCCGGAGGCGTCGCGCTGATCGTCGGGGCCCTGCTCCCCCTGGTGGGCCTGCTGCTCGCCGCCGACATGGCGGGCGCCTTCTGGTACGTCCATAAGGACCACGGCCTGTTCGCCGACAAGGGCGGCTACGAGCTCGTCCTGATCCTCGGCGCCCTGGCGCTCGTGCTCGCCCTGACCGGTGGGGGCCGCTTCTCGGTGGACGCGCTCATCTGGGGACGCCGCCGCGACGAGGACGCCCCCGCCCGGGAGCCCGTGAACGCCTGACCCCTCGGCCCCGCTCGGCCTCCGGCGCGGTCCACCCCGCGCGCCGGGGGCCGTTTTTCCTGTTCACAGGCGTACTCTTGACGTGAGGACCAGCCGCTGGAACGGCCGCCGGGCAGCCGCGCCACGCCCGCGCCAACGAGTGTGACGAAAGTAACTTTTCCGACAGATCGGATCGAAGGTGACGAGTTGGTAAACATCGGTCACCTGGCTCGAAAGGGATATGGCCCGCTCCAATCCCCATCCACGGACATCCCGACTTCCTGACACACGGCCTTTCCGCCACCTGGTCTTTACGTCGAAGTGACAAGATGTTCTCGATGACCGTTTCTGGGCATGGTGATCGGCAAGTGTTCCTGGAGAGGCGGTTCGCGGTGTCGCGCGGTAGTGAATTCGTGGTAGTGGCCAACAGGTTGCCGGTGGACCGGATCGTCGGACCGAACGGGGAGCCCGCGTGGCGGCGCAGCCCCGGCGGGCTGGTCAGCGCCATCGCGCCGGTGATGCGGCGCAGGCACGGTACGTGGATCGGCTGGACCGGCGCCCCCGACGAGCGGCTGGACCCGTTCGAGGAGGACGGCATGTCGCTCGTCCCCATCGAGCAGTCAGCCCGCGAGGTCGAGCTGTACTACGAGGGGTTCTCCAACGCGACGCTGTGGCCGCTGTACCACGACGTCGTCGCCCCGCCCGTCTACGACAGGGCGATGTGGGACGCCTACGTCCGGGTCAACGAGCGGTTCGCCGAGGCCGCCGCGCGCGTCGCGAGCGAGGGCGCGATCGTCTGGGTGCAGGACTACCAGCTCCAGCTCGTCCCGGCCATGCTGCGCAAACTGCGCCCTGACCTGCGCATCGGGTTCTTCCTGCACATCCCGTTCCCGCCGCTGGAGCTGTTCTGGCAGATGCCCTGGCGCCGCCAGATCCTCGAAGGGCTCCTCGGGGCCGACCTGGTCGGCTTCCAGCTACCGGGCGCGGCGGCCAACTTCGTCCGGCTGTGCCGGCGGCTGCTGGACGCGCGCTACGTCAAGCAGGATGTGGACTGGGACGGCCGCGTCGTCCGCGCCCGTGCCTTCCCCATCTCGGTGGACGTGGGCGAGCTGAACGATCTGGTCTCACGCGAGGACGTGGTGGAGCGCGCGCAGGAGATCCGCGCCGACCTCGGCGACGCGACCGTCCTGCTCGGCGTCGATCGCCTCGACTACACCAAGGGGATCACGCAGCGGCTCCAGGCGTTCGGCGAGCTGTTCGAGGACGGCGACCTCAAGCCCGGCCAGGCCGTGTTCGTGCAGATCGCCACGCCGAGCCGCGAGCGCGTCGAGCAGTACCAGCTGCTCCGGGAGGAGATCGAGCAGCAGGTCGGGCGGATCAACGGGGAGTACGGCGAGATCGGCTTCCCGGTCGTCCACTACCTGCACAGCTCCTACGACCGCGCCGAGCTGACCGCCCTCTACCTCGCCGCCGACGTGATGGTCGTCACACCGCTGCGGGACGGCATGAACCTGGTCGCCAAGGAGTACGTCGCCTGCCGCCGCGACATGCGCGGGGCGCTCGTGCTGAGCGAGTTCGCCGGTGCCGCCGCCGAGCTGAAGCGGGGCGCCTTCCAGGTCAACCCCTACGACATCGACGGGCTCAAGGGAACGCTGCTGGCCGCGCTGGACGCCGAGCCCGCCGAGCAGGCACGCCGGATGCGCTCGATGCGCAGGCGCGTCATCGAGCACGACGTGGACCGCTGGGCCCGGGAGTTCCTCAGCGAACTGGAGAACCCGGCGCGTCCAGAAGCGGTGCCGCAGGCGCTGGACGCCTGACCTTCAGGTCGAAGGCCGCCCAGACGGCCTTCCCACCGGTCGCGAGCCGCGCCCAGCCCCACGAGTCGCTGACCGCGCCGACGACGAGGAGGCCCCGGCCGCCGTCGCCGAACCAGTCCGGGTCGCACGCGACAGCCTCGGGGATGCGGCGGCCCGGGTCGGTCACCACGACGACCAGGCGCCGCGGGTGGCCGAGCAGCACGACCTGGATGGGACACAGCGGCAGCGGCTGGGGCAGCCCCTCCATGCCGTGCCGCAGCGCGTTGGTGGCGAGCTCGGAGACCGCGACGACGACGTCCTCGCGGTCTCCGGCGACGTCCCATTCCCGCAGCGTGGCCTGGGCGAATTCGCGCGCCGCCTTGGGCGCGGTGATCTCCGCGGGCAGGACGCGGCGCGCGGTGCGCGGCGCGCCCGAGTGAGGGGTCGGCCAGAGCCCGGCGAGGCCCGGCGAGGGCACCGGTCTGGCCGCCGCGGCGGGGACCGTGTGCTGGCGCGCGGGCGCGTGCGCTGGGGAGTCCGGCCAGGGCGTGTGGACGGCCGCGGCGTGCCGCGCCCGCCTGCCTCCCATGGCGGTCGGAGCTGCGACGTCGTCTGCCTGGTCAACGGTCATTGTCAAACCTCAGAGGCGAGCGGATGGGTCACCGGCGATGGTTCGCTATCTTGCTCCCCAAGTCGTGCAGATGCAAGACCGTCTGCATGAACGTATGCAAGAACGAATGCACGTGCATCTCGTACCATTGTGTGGGGTGGGGCGAGAGCGCGGCCTCCCGGCGGGAGGCCGAGACGCCTTTGAGGGGGCAAAGATGGACGGCCACCAGTTGCCGGACGTCCGACGCAACGCGCTCGTCTGGCAGAAGAGCCGGCGGAGCAACCCGAGCGGTAACTGCGTCGAGATGGCCGAACTCCCCACAGGGGAGATCGCCGTGCGCAACTCCCGTGACCCCGAGGGTGCGATCCTCGTCTACACACGCGAGGAGGTGGAGGCCTTCGTGGGCGGAGCCAAGGACGGCGACTTCGACCACATGCTCGTCTAGGACGAGCCTGGCCACGGCCACAGCCGACCCCGGCCACAGCCCAACCCGACATCGGTTCGGGCTGTGCCGAGGCAACCCGGGCTGTGCCGCGGCGATTCGCCAGGTCACCGGCCCCAGTCCAACCTGGTGGCTCGGGCCGTGACCGCCCCGCCCCCGCCCGCCCAGCATGGGCGGCGTTCCCGAGGTTCTAGCGAACGTTCCTTGCTTGGTGGCTGGGGGTGTGGTGGCGGTGCGTTGGTGCGCGCCAGCGCGAGTGACGTTCCCGGCGCCGCCACCCCCATGTCCCCGGCCCGCCGGGGACATGGGGGCCCGCGTGAGGGTGTCTGGCGGGCGTAGTGATGTGCGCGGAGCTCTTGCCTGCGGTCCTTGCCTGGTGGGGGGCGCTTTCTGTGCCGTCTCGCGGGGCTGGTGGCATGCGCCTGTGCGTTGGCCGGGGTCGGCTTGCCGGACGGGGGCTCTGATCTCGTTTCGTACGGCTCAGGGCGCGACGTGCGCGGTCCTGGCGTCCCTGGGCACGTGGTATGAGCCTCGGCGGGCCTCATCGGGGCCCAGGACGGCGAAATCCCGCTCGGGTACCCCGCGGGTTCCGAGCCCGGACCTGGAACGCGCCAGCGTCCTCCTGAGCCGCCCACCTTCGGGGCCGTCGACCACCCAACCTCCGCGCTACAACACCCGCGCGCGACGTCACGACACCGCAGCCTCCGGGCCACCCCGTTCCCGCACCACGCCGACATAAATGTGTGCCGACGCAGAGCTGATGAAGTGGCGCTGAGCTACCCCGTGCGGTGGGGTGCCGTCCTGGCGACACTCCGGTGTCGTGACCGTCATAGCGGCGTGCTGGGTGACACATGGCTGCGCCATCGTCGACTTCGAGCACGCCTCGATCTTTCCCAGCCGTTCCGTCGCGCCTATGGCATCTCCGCTCGCGGCTACCGAGAGAGCACTCACGGTTAAGCGTTGTTCACTGTGTGTCATGCGAACCGGGTCCCGGAAACAGCAGGGTTGGTTCCAGCGGGAAACGGGTCGGCGCCGCACGGCACATCGGGGGCGCGCCGTTCACCCGAACAGATTCCCAGATGACCAGACCCGCCATTGCGGCCGCGAACCTCGGCATCTACCGCCCCGCAGCGGCATCAGGAAAGGACACGGTGAACGACATGAATCCGACCAACCTCATGAGGGCAGGGAGCTCAGCCGTGCTGGCGGCGGCGCCGCTGGTGGCCGCCACCAGCGCTGTCGCAGCCACTCCGGTCGGTCACACCGTCGCCACCAAGGCGCTCTGCCCGGCGGGGAACGTGTGCGTCTATCCCCACAACGACTCCAGCGGAATCCCGACCAAGTACTACCGCTACGGCACCTACAACCTCAGGAACCAGACCGGGTGCGCCTGGGCGTCGACAACCAGACCGGCGGCGCGGCCCTGCGGCTCTGCCGCGGCTACAACGGCCGGCAGTGCGGCCCCCGCCTCGGCCGCGGCAGTTACCACCCGAACCTGACGCCCATCAACTCCATCGTCCTTGAGCGTTAGCGCGACAGGTCTTTCCCAGGCCCGGACTCGTGAGTCCGGGCCTGGGAGGCTGGTCGGTTACGGCAGTTGCCAGAACGGGCCGGTGAGGCCGCATTCGTTGAGGAGCCGCTGGTTGTGCTCCCGGGTGTGCGGTTGGAATGTGGGGTCCAGGCGGTCGCCGTACCAGGGGTCGGCCAGACGCCACACGGTCGCCGCCTCGGCGATGTAGCCGGTGCCCGGCGCGTTGTCCGCCGTCCATTGCTCGGCATGAGCACGGTCGCAGAACGTCCGGATCATCGTGCAGGTGCTGACCACGTCGTTCCACCACTGGTCGGCGGGCCAGGGGAACCGGACGGCGAGGTCCGCAGGGGGCGGCAGTTGCGGGCCCGTCTGGTAGCTGATCGGCGTGCCGCACTGCGGGCATGCGGTGTCGATGCGGACGTCGAGCTTAAGGGCGGCGCTGATGCCGAAGGAGTCCCACGCGCATCCGCCCCACCACCGTCGGTCGTCGTGCCCGTCCAACGGTGTCACCACGAACGCCATTGGCGCCGACGTGAAGGGATGGGCCATCCGCACCGCGTCCCCGTCGGCCGTCAGGACCAGGGCATGGACTTCCGCCAGGTCATGCAGGATCTTCTGTGTCTCTTCGATCGAGTTCCGTGTTGCGCGTGCCAGCTCCGCCACCGACGGTGCGCACCCTTCCGACGCGAACGTCTCGTAGACGAGATCCCGCACTTTCCGTGACTCCGGTGTCTTCACAGATACCTTCCTTGCGTCCGGGCTTTCACCCTATTCGCAAGAGGATCATGGTCTCCCGACGTCCCCGATAAGCGTCGCCGCGCACGTGGCGTCGGCGCTGGGGGGTCAGACGATTTCGGCCAGGACGCCGGACTCGATGACGATGAGACCGCCGATGGCGATGAAGACGGCGGGGACGAGCCACTGGCCGTAGCGTTCGACGATCGCGATGACCTTCCTGTGCGAGCCGAGCCAGGACCCGGCCAGACACCACAGCGCGACTCCGATGGCGAACACGCCGACGGTGACGATGGTCGGGGCCGTGCCGACGGTACGGAAGACGGGCGTGTACACCGAAATGTTGTCGGCTCCGTTGGCGATCGTGACTCCGGCGACCGGAAGCAGGCCGGTCGCGACGGCGGGCGGGGTGTCGTCTTCGCCATTGTGAGTGCGAATGGCGGCGACCAGCCCTTTGATGCCGAGTGCGAGGGGGACGAGCCCGAGAAGTCCGATCCAGTCGTCGGGCACGATCGTCAGGCCGAGCGCGGCGACTACGGACACGAGCACGAGGACCGCGACCCCCGCGTACTGACCGACCCAGATCTGCCACGGGTGGGGCCGACCGGTGGCGCGCGAGGACAGGAACAGCACCGTCAACACGATGATGTCGTCCACGTTCGTCCCAGCGAACATGCCCGCCGTCGTCGCGATGGTGCCCACGATCCCGTCCACGGCCAGGAACGTACCGGAACAACTCACCGCGAACGGCACGGTCATCTGGTGCTGCACTCGCCGACGTTCGCCTCGACGTCGCGGGCTTGCCAGAATCGGCGAATGCTGAAAGTCGGTTCGGTCGTGCTGGGTGTCTGGGACGTGCGGCGCGCGGCTGCGTTCTGGACGCAGGCCCTGGGATACGTTCCGCGCGAGGAGATGGAAGACGACTGGGTGGTGCTGGTGCCGGCGGAAGGGGCGGGGGTGCAGTTGTCGCTCGGTCTCAGCGAGACGCCGGTGCAGGAGCGTCCGCGCATCCACCTGGACCTGTACGCCGGGGACGCGGCCGACCAGGCCGCCGAAGTCGAACGATTGGTGTCCCTGGGGGCCCAGCGCGTCGACTGGAATGATTATCCGGACGACCCCGACTTCGTCGTCCTCGCCGATACCGAAGGCAACCTCTTCTGCGTCATCGACACGGGTCATCATCAGTGATCGTCACGTTGGCCTGGCATTGATATTCCCAGGCCAACGGCAGGGACATCGTCTCGGGCCGGTGCCGGTGCCGGTGCCGGTGCCGATTCCGGAGGAGGAGTGATGATGACGCCGGTGCGCTGCTCGGCGGCGGAGTAATCGATGCCCGCGCCCCAGGAGTCGCAGAAATGCCAGAGCTCGCGCCGCCAGACCACGTCGTCCACGAGCCGGGTCTCCGTTCCGAGGAGCTGTTTGATCTGGCGGAGGAAGACGCTGGTCTCCAGTTCGTGGGTGAGCTGGGCGAACTCCGCACGCTGTTCAGGGGACGCCCTGTCGAGGTGGTCCCGCAGCGTCGCGTCCCATTTTCGCTGCTCGCGCTCGTTGCGTATGATCCGCCCCCGTTCGAGCCTGGAGTTTTCCCTTTTGAACGCGTGCGCCAGATCCTGCCGTTCACGACCATGCAGTCGAGCCAGCTCTTCCTGCTGTTCTTTCGCCTGCTCCCCGAGCATGGCTTGGTCCTCGCGGTCTTGTTCCTCGACCCGCGATGTTCGTTGCCGGATCATTTCGTCCAAGCCCGTCAAGAACCCCCCGAGCGCGGTGAACCGCTCGGGGTCGTGGGAGGACGGACTGCCCCCCAGCAGGTCGGCTATGCCGTAAAGCTGATCGACGTCCGCGGGCCCGATCGGGGCGGCTCCGTCGAGCTTGGCGGGCGGCTTGAGATAAGGGACCGGATTCCAGGCGCTGAGCACCTGGTGGTCGATCTCGTCGCGGGTCCACAGATGGTCGCTGTAGGAGTCCATGGCCAGGCCGCCGCGCATCAGCGGCCGGGCGGCCCTCCGGGCCGGGACGCGATGGTGGTCGGCGGCGATGAGGATCAGCTCCCAGACATCTTCCCCGGCAGCGCGGCGGCCGAGTTCACGCGTCAGCAGCGCGCGGCGTTCGTCGCTCCAGCCGTCGAAGACCGCCTCCCCGCGGCGGACCGCGGCGGCGAGGACCGGGGCGTCGCGCCGGGAGGTGCGCAGGACCTCGTACACCTCGGCCAGGCCGCAGGCCCCTTCCAGCAGTTGGATCCGAGCCTGATTATCAGTTGTTTGATTGAGTTGTTCGATCTTTCGCAACGTCTCAGCCTCGGAGACGGCAGGAAAGACATGCACGACCAGGGTGTGCAGACGCAGGTAACGGTCACGATCTTCTGCCATTGGTGGGAGCGGGAGAGTGCACCATGCCGCGCGCGAGGTGGATATGAGCAACTCGCGCAGATCCGGGCCCGGTTCGATGCTCACGGAAGCCTCCAAGTGCTGCGTCCGTTCGACGGTCGGCAAGAGGGGGGCATCGCGGGCCTTCGCCCGCGGCGACCCTCTTCCAGCGGCCTCATCGTCCACCGCGAAAGGCGAGAGGGGTCCCTGACGGAGTTGACGTGCGCCGCCGCCCGCTCAGCGCCGCGCTCCGTGTCGGCTACGGCGTCGCGGCGTTCTGCGTGAAGCGGCCTACCGGCGCGTCGTCTCAGGGGCCGCATTCCTGTTGGCTTTGGCGTTGCGCGGCCCTGAGAGAGAGGTGTGCCGCAGTTGAGCAAGAGTGGGGGAATGACGCGGCCCTGTAACTCTGGGAGTTACAGGGCCGTGGTGTATTCGGTTCTCGCGCGGCGGGCGCACGGTTTTCGGGTTGGGCTAGTGGATGGGCATGGGGGCGTCGGCGGACGGGGTGTCCGGCTTCTTGCGCGGCAGCAGCAGGGCCGGGAGGAAGGCGAAGATCAGCAGGCCCGCCGCGTACCAGTAGGTGTGCTGGAACGCGTCCGCCATCGGCTTGGCGATCTTGTCCATGACCGCGGCAGGGATCTTCTCCGTCGAGCCGATCTCGCCGCCGCCGGAGGCGCCGAGGTTGGAGGCGAGGCGGTTGGCGAGCAGCACCGAGATCATCGCCGTGCCGAGCGAGGCCGACACCTGCTGGATGATGTTCAGCATCGTGCTCGCGCGCGGCACCTCGTCGTGGGCGAGCGTCTGGATCGCGGCCGCCATGGTGGGCATCATCGTCATGCCCATGCCGAGGCCCGTCACGAACAGGACCGAGCCGAGCACCCAGTAGGACGTGTCGGCCTCCAGGACGGAGGCGAAGCCCGCCATCGACGCGACGACGATGACCATGCCGACCAGCACGACGCGTCCGGGGCCGATGCGGTCGGTCAGCTTGCCGCCGATCGGCATCGTGATCATCGCGCCGAGGCCCTGCGGGGCCATCAGCAGGCCGGAGTGCAGCGCGCCCTGCTGGCGGACGGTCTGGTAGTACAGCGGCAGCAGCAGCATCGCGCCCATGAACGCGGCCATGAACAGCACCATCGTGCCGGACGCGGCGGCGACCGAGGGGCGCTTGAGCAGCCGCAGGTCGATCAGGGGGCTGCGGGCGGTCAGCGCGCGGGCGACGAACCCGATGACCAGCACCGCGCCGACCGCGGTGTAGATCGCCGACTCGGGCTTCAGGAAGTCCTTCAGCTCGGCGCCCTTGGCCAGGCCGTAGATCAGCGAGGCGAGGCCGGGGGAGAGCAGGAGGAGTCCGATGATGTCCAGCCGCTCGGTCCGCTGCGGCTTGTCACGCTTGAGGATCTTGGCGGCCATCAGCAGCGCCACGACGCCGATCGGCAGGTTGATGAAGAAGATCCAGCGCCACGACACGTCATCGACGAGGTAGCCGCCGAGGATCGGGCCGAGGATCGGGCCGAGCAGCATCGGGATACCGACGACGCTCATGACCTGGCCGATGCGCTGCGGCCCGGCCGCCTGGGCGAGGATCGTCATGCCCGCGGGCATGATCATGCCGCCGCCGAGGCCCTGGAGGACGCGGAAGGCGATCAGCGACTCCGCCGACCACGCCGAGCCCGCCAGCATCGAGCCGATCACGAACAGCGCGATCGAGATCATGTAGAGGCGCTTGGTGCCGAACCGGGCGGACGCCCATCCGGTGATGGGGATCACGGTGGCCAGGGCCAGGGTGTAGCCGGTGGCGACCCACTGGATCGTGGACAGGGGAGTCTCGAACTCCCGGGCGAGATCGTTGATGGCGACGTTGACGACGGTCACGTCCAGGATGGACATGATCGCGCCGAGGACGACGACCATGGCCGCCGCGAGCACGCCGCGGTCGAGACCTCCACCGGAGGCCGGGGCCTCCACCGGGCCGTCCGCCGCCTTGGGGGACGCGGGAGCGGTCAACTCACTTCCAATCGTCAAGGTCCCGGGCAGGGCATGCCGGGGCCGGGGGTCGTTGTCGGGGGATGCCGCAGCAAAATACTGCAGAGACTGACACTTTCGCGAACGATTAAACCGTGCCGCCTGCTGGAGTATTCCGTCGGGGGCTGACATTTCGCTGTCACCCCGGGCACCAGCGTCAGACCTCAACCATGGACGAGGTCAAGCGGGTGTGACGCACCCGACACGTCGCCGCAGGTCAGACGGTGAACGCCGCCTCGAGGAGGGCGAGGAAACCGGTCGTCGCCGGGGCCGGGACGTCGGTGCCCGACAGGAGCCGGTCGAGCCACCGCCGGTCGATCAGCCCGGTCGCGGCGACCGGCTCCAGCAGGCCCGGCTCGGACCGCCAGTGCGTCACGAGCGCGCGCGCCAGCGCGGAGGTGGCCGTGGCGGAGTCACCGCGCCGCGACAACCTCTGACGTGTCTTGTGGACGACCTTCGTCCCCTGGTCCCGAGCCGTCCGCACCAGCGTGAGCGGACGCGGCGCCATGAGCGCGGACGGCCGCACCCCCGTGTCCATCGGCAGCGCGGCCAGTTCGGGGTCGAGCGCCGCGACCAGCCGCGCGTTGAACCGGGAGCCGCGCTTGACGTCCGGCGGCAACGCCTCGGCGATCGCGACGAAACGCGGGTGCAGCAGCGGGTTCAGGCAGGTGTGCTCCGTGCACGAGCTCGTGATGACCGCGCCGACGGCACGGTGGTAGCGCTGCCGGTAGTAGTAGGTGTCCGTGGCGGACAGCCAGTCCCCGCCTATGCCGGTGAAGATGTCGCGCAGGCGGCGTATGGCCGCGGCTTCGGATTCACGCGCGAACTCCGGGTCCAGGCATGCGGAATCGACCGGGTCCAGGCTGAAGATGCGCCACCTCGCCAGCCGGTCGACCAGCTTGGGCGTGACGCGGGGACGCTCGCGCTGCATCGCGTAGTACATCCCGCGCGCCAGCTCGCCACCGAGACCGCTGATGCGCGGCGCGTCCCCCGTCTGCCCCTCGACCCACTCCAGCAGGCTCAGGTGCAGCGGGTTGAGGACCTGCTCGCGGCGGCGCGCCGCGTCCAGGACCAGGCGGTGCACCTCCGGGGGCTCCAGCCGCTGGATCCCGGAGGTGTCGATCACCTCGTGCCGCATCCGGTACCGCTCGGCGAGCATCGCGGCCGTGGCGGCGTCGCCGCTGTCCTCGGCGCTCAGCGTCAGCGTCTGGAGCCCGGCGCGGCGGGACGGCGGGATCGCCGCCAGCACGAGACGCGTGTCCAACCCGCCGGACAGTTGCAGGATCGCGTCAGGGTGCTCGTCCAGGCACTGCCGCATGGTCGCGCGCAACAAGTCGGCCAGCTCCCGCACCGCCTCCTCGACACGCGGCGCGTGTCCGGTACGGAAGTCGCCCGGATCGATCTCCGTTTCGGTCAGCCGACCGTCCGCGAGCGTCCAGCCGTGCCCGGCGCGGAGCGTGCGCACGCCGTCGAACGCGGTGTCCTGGTCCAGGAAATGGCCGACAAGGCGGTAGACGCCGAGGGCCTCAAGGTCCGGGCCGCGCCCGGCGAACCGGGCCAGTTCCCGTGCGGACGTCCCCGCCGCCGCCCATCCGTCCCCTCGGACGCCGTAGAGCTGCCGCATGCCGAGCCAGTCGGACGCCACCCGCACGGTGCCGTTCTCTGCGGCGGCACCGGCGAAAGGCGCGGCCAGATCCGCCAATCCCTTTCCGGTGAGGATCCGCTCGCGTAGCGTCGATGCGTCCTGGATGGCGAACGTGTGGTCGTGCGGTCGCAGGACGAGAGCGGTGGTTCCGGCCGGGCCCAGATCCGTCACCGCCTCGTCCGGTACGGGCGCCGTTTGGCCGGACGCGGCCGAAACCGCCAGCAGTCGCGAGGAAGTGCGCATGGACCATCCCGGTGGTAATGGCGGGAAGCAGTCGAAGCCTAGCTTTTCCGCACTGGACGCGACAGAAGTGGATTTTCCACATTCGGCCGCGAAATAGGGGTTATCCCCGCATTGACAGCGGTGTTTGACGCTCGGACGTTCCGGCTGGCCGGGACCGGACGTCATTTCGCGTCAACCATCCCGGGACATCTCGAACCACACCGCGTGCCCCGCGCCCCGCCGCCCGACCCCCCACCGGTCGGACACGTACTCCACGATGATCAGACCGCGCCCGCACGCCCCCAGCCCGTCCACGACCGCCAGGTGGGGAACGGTCTCCGCACCGCCGTCGTCGACGACCTCCATGCACACGATCCGCTCCGAGTGGCTCACCTCCACCCGGACATGCCCCTCCCGCCCGGACTCGGTATAGCGCACGGCGTTCGTGACCAGTTCGCTCATGCACAGCGTGGCGTCGCTGAGCGCGGGATGCTCGCCCAGCAGCCCCCGCAGCCACCGCCGCGCGCGTCCCACCGCCCGGTCCGCGCCGGGCAGGACGAGCGTGTCGAACCTCAGAGTCGGCACGGTCATCGGCCTCACTCCTTCCAGTCGCCGTCGCCGAAAGAATGAGCCGCCCACGCAATGTCACGGGAGACGTTCGCCGCCCTCGGCCCCAGATCCCCCGGCACCCTTGACCGAGTCACTTTTGACTGAGGCACTTTTGCCGACCTGGCTGAAATCGCCACCGGTCACGCATTGTCCGTGCATGATTACTCCATGGAGAACGCGCAGCGCCCGACCATGCGAAGCCGCAAGCTCGGCCAGCGCCTTCGCGCCATCCGCGAGGAGCGCGGCCTCACCCTCCAGCAGGCCGCCCGGGTGCTGAACCGCACCCCGTCCTCCCTGAGCAAGCTCGAAACCGGCAAGCGCGGCATCCGCCGCCCCGCCCTGGAGAACATGCTCGACCGGTATCAATACACCGACCCCGAGGAGCGAGAGGCCCTGTTCGATCTCGCCCGCAACGGCACTAAGCAGGGCTGGTGGCTCCGCTACGAGGGCAAGATCTCGCCTTCGATGCTGGACTACATCTCTTTGGAGGCCGAGGCCCTGTCTATCGAGAGTTTCCAGCTCCACCTACTGCCCGGGCTCCTTCAGACTGACGCGTACACGCGTGCGGTCATCGAATGCTGTTTCGATCAGGGCTTCGATCCTGATGTCGATGGCCTTACCGAAGTGCGCATGCGGCGCCAGCAAATCTTGTTTCGGGAGAAACCGCCACGCTTTCGTGCTATCGCGAGCGAGGCTGCGCTGCGTCAGCGCTTTGGTAGTCGTGAGGTGATGAAAGCCCAGCTCACCCAGTTGATAGAGCGCTCACAGATGCCAAACGTGACTCTACAGCTCCTTCCCTTTTTGGTTGGCGGCCACGGCGGTATCAACGGTTCCTTCTCGACCTTGACTACCAGGGACTTGTCTGTGGTCCTGGTCGAGAACCTGACCACCGGCTGGTATCTGGAAGAAGCCGAAGACGTGAGCCGCCACCACCTGGTCTTTGATCGTTTGAGGGAAGCGGCTCTTTCGCCATCCGACTCCCGCGCGTTGATCGAACGTATATTGTCGGAGACATGAGCATGCAGGAGTTGTTCTATTCGCCGTGGCGCAAGAGCAGTCACAGTGGGAGTGCCGGTCAGGAGTGCGTTGAAGTAGCCGCCGCGTGGCGGACGAGCAGCTACAGCAGCGGTAGCGAAGGCCAGTGTGTCGAGGTGGCGCCGCTGGCCGATCGGCTGGTGGCGATGCGGGATTCCAAGGACCCGGACGGGCCGATGCTGTCCATCGTGCCGGGGGCGTGGACGTCCCTCTTGGGCGACATCAAGGAAGGCGTGCACGACCTCGGCCCCTCCCGCTGAGCGGACGAAGAGACGGCGGTGCCGGGCTTGGTGGTGTAGGTCACATGGTCGGGTCGTCACAGGGATCGACCCGTGTGCATCTGTTGTGCGACTCGCTACACCACCAAGGAGCGCACGATGACTGTTCGTTTGGCCCTGTTCAGTAACCCGACCGCGACCGCCGCCAAGGCCGCCGGACACTTCGGTGCAGCGAGCAAGACGATTTTGCAGGAGTCAACGCTGCCGGCTGCGGTGCAGAGGCTGGTGGTGCTGCGCGCCAGCCAGATCAACGGGGACGGCTACGCCACCGACGTGTGGAGCAAGAACGCGGCGCACGCTGGGGAGAGTGCCGTCCGCATCAACCAGGTCGCCGCTTGGCGGGAGTCCACCGTGTTCACCGACGCCGAACGCGCCGCGCTGGAGGTGGCCGAGCAGGGCACCCGCATCGCCGACGCGGCCAGTGGTGTCACCGATCAGGCGTGGGCGGACGCCGCCCGGCACTACGACGAGGACCAGCTGTCGGACCTGGTGATGCTCATCGCCCTGATCAATGCCACCAACCGCATGTCGGTCATCGTCGGCCAGCGCGGCGGCGACTTCGAGCCCGGCACGATCGGCTGACCACCCCTCCCGCGTCCAGTTCGCCAACATGGCCAACTGACCCCGCCAGCCCTCATCTCACGAGATGAGGGCTGGCGACCACCGCGTGTACTGCTTTCCAGGAGCGATCGAGCGTGTCCACCACGACCGCTCGCTCGGTGAACTGACTGGCGGGTATGTCCTCGACATCACCGGCACGAGAATCGGTTCCATCGCCCGGCACGCGATGGCCGCCAAGGTGCCTGGGCAGTTCGACCGGTTGGCTGACGGCAGGCCTTTGGACGGCGCCGCGCAACGCCTGGGGTCGTGACTGGGGTGTCGGTCGGTTCCCTCAGGGCTTGATGGCGAGGCCGCCGTACATGGAGACCTGGGAGTCGTCGATCTTGCGGGCCTCGTCGTCCGGACGCCAGTGGTGGACGGGAGTGACACCGGGCTCGATCAGCTCCAGCCCCTTAAAGAAGCCCTCGATATCGGCCTTCGTGCGCGCCTTGGAGTGGATGCCGCGCGCGTTGTACTCCTTGATGGCGGTGCTGACCTGCTTGGGGGCGCTGTCGATGGCAATCGTGGAGAGGGCGAGGAAACTGCCGGACGGCAGCGGTTCCAGCAGGTTCTCGACGATGCCGTGCGCCTGCGCCTCGTCGTGAAGGAAATGCAGGACGGCGATGAGGCACAGCCCCACAGGCTGGCTCAGATCGAGCGTCTCCTGAACTTCCGGGGCCGCGAGAATGCTCTGCGGGTCGCTCACGTCGGCGTCGATGTAGCGGGACTGTCCCTCGGGCGTGCTGGTGAGCAGGGCCCGCGCGTGCACGAGCACGATCGGGTCGTTGTCGACGTAGACCACCCGGCAGGACGGATCGACCTTCTGCACGACCTCGTGGAGGTTCGGCGAAGTCGGAAGCCCCGTCCCGATGTCGAGGAACTGCCGGACGCCCCGCTCGGCCGCCAGATAGCGAGCCACCCGCACCATGAAATTGCGGTTCGCCCGGACGGACGTGCGCATGTAGGGGGCGACCTTGATGACGTCCTCGGCGGCGGCCCGGTCGGCTTTGTAGTTGTCCTTGCCGCCTAGCAGATAGTCGTAGACCCGGGCCGAGTGCGCCACATCGGTCCTGAGGTCGACCGAGGGCGGGCCGTGGTCTGGACTATCCGGCACGGTGACTCCCAAAAATCTGCGCGGTGTTACGCGTCACACACTAGCGAGACAAGCCATCTTACGGTCAACGTCGCCGCACAGTGATCTATGTCCCGAACTGGCCGCTTCCGGGCTTTCATGGCTTGTCGGAGAGTAGCCGGACGATACCGACCCGGGTTTCCGGTCCTGTCTCAACGGAGGCGAAGCTGACCCGAAATGTGCCCGGAGCAAGATCGATGAGCAGGTGGTTCTCCGGCTGCTGCTCCAGCAGCGTGCTACCGGGCCAGACCGAGTCGAACAGGACGACCGGGCCGGGGACCGTCCAGCGGACCTCGGTCTCCCACTCCGCCGTGTCAAGGGCGGCTTCCACCCCACCCAGCAGGGCGCCCTCCGACGGCGCCCACTCCCATCGGACGAACACCGACAGCTCCGGCAGGAACGTGGTCGAATCCGGCACGTCGCCCAGGACGAGCGCCTGCGCGTCGCCCACGTCCAGGACGCCGAGC
This sequence comes from Actinomadura terrae, assembly GCF_022751215.1. Lineage (GTDB taxonomy): Bacteria > Actinomycetota > Actinomycetes > Streptosporangiales > Streptosporangiaceae > Spirillospora > Spirillospora terrae. The sequence goes on from NZ_JAICDG010000001.1 coordinate 1,917,429, forward strand.
GAGTCGTCCACCTTGCAGGCCCGCCCGTAGTCGCCCCACTCGGACGGATCGTTGACGTCCTGCCCCGCCGGGTCTGTATGCCAGAGCGGCAGAACGGATTGGGGCAACGCCACCAGCGGGCCGCCCAACGACTCGACCCACGTTCTCGTGTACTCGTCGTCCACACTCGGCAGGCTAGCCCCCGAAACCGTCCGACCCGCCTGGTAGACCTCGCCACATGAACGTTGAGGAGTTCCTGAAGGCCGTGCTCGCGCTTCCAGAAGTGACCGAGCGCGACGCGTTCGGTGGGATGACGGGCTTCCGGGTCCGAGACAAGGGCTTCTGCTACCTCAACGAGCCCGAGGGGACCGTCCTCCTCAAGGCCACCCGCGAAGAACAGGCCGCCCTCATCGCCGAGGCCCCGGAGACCTTCACGCCGTCCTGGGCCAGCGGCGGGCGCTTCGCCTGGCTCGAAGTCACCCTGGCCACGGTCGATCCGGAAGAACTGCGGGACCTCGTCACCGAAGCCTGGCGCCTCTCAGCCCCCAAACGCCTCGCGAAAACGCTGACGTAGCGGCCCCTGTCACCAAATCGTCCAGCGGCGTCCAAAGGCCGCTCCGCCGCGTACCTCTTGGGTTATGGGTTTCTCCACGCGCAGCTTGCGGTTTGCCGCGAGCGGACCCAGGTCGATACCGGGACTGACGCCACGCAGGCTGAGGTGTCGAAGCCTGGGCAGCCCGCTCAGGCAGGACACGTCCGTAACGTTGGGGCATTCCGTCAACCGGAGGTTTTCAAGGTTCCTCAGTTCGGCGAGTGGGCTCAGGTCGTGGACGGCCGTACCGCAGAGTTCGAGGAAGGTAAGGCCCTTGAGGGAGGCGAGCGCACCGATATCGGATTTCAGGCCCTTCAGTTCAAGGCGGAGGTCGGTGAGGGGGAGGGGGGTCAGGGAGTGCAGATTGATCTCCAGGTCGCATTCCTCGATGATCAAATGGCGAAGTAGCGGCGTCTGGGACACGACGTCCGCGAGCCCGCAATTGAGGGGGGATCCGCTCAAGCCCAAAGAGGTGAGCCCGCCGAGCGGAGGCAGCATGTCCACGTCGGTCAGGTGGTAACTGTTGAAGAGCATGAGAGTCTCCAGGCCCTGATGCCGTTTCATGGGGCTGAAGTCGATGAGGTCTTCGCATCTCGTCAGCCAGATCATCTTGAGTTCCGGCAGATCGTCCAGAAAGCGAAGGGTGTTGAGACCGGGTTGCCCCAAGGAAAGCCTGCGCAGGCGGGGGAGGTCCGGGATGCGCGTCGGCGCGGGGGCCCTGGCATCGGAATAATGGTTGAGATCCTCGATGGATTGTGCGTGGGCACCGAGGTAGGAGAAATCTACCGGTTCGCGTGTGTAAACACTCAGTAGGAGCAGGGGCGGCAGAAGGCGCAGGGCTCCTAATCTGCTCGGAGAGTAGCGGACTCGGCGTTCCGTATCTGCCGGAGCAGCGGCCAAGACCCTGGTGGCGTATTCCTCCGGGTCGAAGTATTCCCACGCTTTGGTGAGTTCGTACTGCAACGGGTATCTCGGGTCGTTGCCGTAGCGCGAGAGGACGTCGAGCGCTGCGGGGCCGTTGACCAAGCGGGCCAGGTGGATCGCGGCCTTCGCGGCGGCCATGGACACGCCGGTAAGGGTCTCCGGAAGCCGGGCCAGGGCCGGTTCGCCGACCGTGGCGAGGGAGCGGGCCGCCGCGACGCTACGCGGCGGTGACAAAGCGTCCAGGCAGCGGTCGAGGTCGGCGCGCAGATCGTCGGGGACGGACGGAAGCGTTTCCAGGCAGGACACCGCCACCAGCCGGAGCGCGCGGGCATGGCGGGGTTTCGCGGCGGCGCGGGTCAGAATTCCGCTGATCAGCTCGCGCCGGAGCGGCTCGTTCGCGTGACCGGCGGCCATGAGGACCGTTTCCCGCCAGGCGTCCAGGTGCGCGTTGTAGATGAGCAGGTCCATGTCGCCGAGGTCGGCGGCCTGTTTCGCGGCGAGGTATTCCTGAACGGTCCGGTGGACGAAGTCGATGCGTCCCGGCACCGGTTCACGGATCACACCGCTGCGCTGGAGCAGCAGTTCCAGGACGCTTCCGGCGGAGAGCCGGATCTGCGGCATCGACGCCAGCCGATCGGCGATGAGTTTTTCGACCGTCCACTTGGAGAGCTCCACGCGTCCGCTGTGCGAAAGGTGCCAGGCGAGGTCCTGGAGGATGCGCACCTTCTGGTCGCGCTCGAGCGGGCTCGGAATGCCGCGTTTGGCGTCGCGGGTTTCGAGCAGCATGTCGAGCGTGGCGGCGTAGAGGGCCATGCGGTTGCGGGGGAGGCTCTCGCGGTCCAGGTTGAGCGCGCACAGCATCGCGGCGAGAAGCGGGTTGGAGGCGAGTGTCCGCAGGTGGGGGGCCGCTTCCAAACGTCCCAGCAAACGGGCCTCATAGCCCGGGAGCCGTTCGGGGTCGCAGGGAAGATCGGCGCAGTCGCGGACGGCGCCGTGCCAGTGCTGGACGAGCGCGCGCACGTCGGACGGTCCGAGCTGCTCCAGGAAGGCGGTCGCGAACCCCTCCGCGCGGAGCCAGTCGGAGCCGGCGGCGGCCGGACGGGACGTCACGACGACCCGGATGCCGCGGAACGCCCCGAGGAGGTTCCGGAGCCACACCCGGACGGCCTGGCGCCGCGCGTCGGCGACCTCGTCCACGCCGTCCACGAGGAGGACGGCGCGGCCCGACAGCAGGCGGCGGTGCACCCAGCCGCGCGGCATGATCCCGGCGAGGTTGCCCGCGACGTGGTCGAGGAACTCCTCGGGGCGTGGGAGCGGGCCGCCTGCGTGGCTGCGGAGCTTGATGACGAACGGCACCGAGCCGTTCCAGCCGGTGAGGGGGCCGGTGAACGCGCCGCGCGCGGCGGTGACGGCGAGCCAGCGCAGTAGCGTGCTCTTGCCCCCGCCCGCCTCGCCGCGCACGAGCATCAGCTCGTTCTCGCCGAGCGCCTGCTCGACCCGGACGCTCCCCATGCCGCTGTCCTCGCGCCATTCGCTGACGGGCACCGCCTGAGGGCGGCGCGGTCGGCGCGGGGCGGAGTCGTCGGAGACGTTCAGGCTGATGTAGGCGACGCTGAGGGTGGTCTGCGGGCGGGCAAATCGCTCAAACCGGACGCCGAACAGCTCAAGCGTGTCGAGGTTCTCACTGATGGAGGCGAGGTAGCGGCGGGTGAACTCCTGGTCGTCCGTCTCGCCTTCAGGAGCCGTGAGTGACCGGACGGGCAGCCGGGACAGGACGGCGCCGATCTGGTCGGACAACCCGGTGAGTCGTTCGAGGGTCTCGACGGACGCGCGGGCCCCGAATTGGGGCAGGTGGATGAGAATGCGCGCGAGACAGTCGCAGCATTCGTCCAAGACGATCTCGTAGAGCCTCGCCCCCGCCTCGCCCAGTTCGAGTTCGGCTTCCCGGCTGGAGAGTCGCGACCTCAACGAGCGGGCGAGTTTGACCGGGTCGGCGTCGGCGGCGAAGAATGCCTCGTCGGAGAGGTCCGCCGCTTCGATTGTGCGGGTGACCTCGTGGAGTGCCGCCGCGCGGTCGCCATCGGTGAGGCCCGGGAACTCGTGGTCTGCGAAGGTCATCAAGCGTTCGGCGACCGCGTCCGCGATGCCCTCGAACTGCCGGTGGACGCGGCGCCGTTTGATCTCGTCCGGGAAGCCGGTCTTGATCAGTTCGACCAGGTCCTTGCCCGCCGCGTCCCGGGACGAGCGGGACGCCATCCAGCGTCCCGCCGCGACCTGGGCTACCGAACCGCCGATCCGTAACGCGGCCACCTCGACCGACATCGCACCCCCATGCCTTGGAAATCCAAGTATGGCGGGACGAACCGTCAGGAGGGAGGAAGTCCGAGCGCTCGGGCGATGAGCATCCGCTGCACCTCCGACGTCCCCTCGCCGACTTCCAAGATCTTCGCGTCGCGGTAGAAGCGGCCGACCGCGTATTCGTTCATGAAGCCGTAGCCGCCGAAGATCTGGGTGGCGTCGCGCGCGTTGTCCATGGCCGCGTTGGAGGAGACGAGCTTGGCGATCGACGCCTCCTTCTTGAACGGCTGACCGGCGAGCAGCCTCGCCGCCGCCGCGTAGTAGGCGAGGCGGGCGGTGTGGGCGCGGACCTCCATGTCCGCGACCTTGAACTGGATGGCCTGGTAGTGGCCGATCTGCTTGCCGAACGCCTCGCGCTCGCGGACGTAGCGCAGGCACTCGTCCACGCAGCCCTGGGCGAGGCCGACGGACAGGGCGGCGATCGCGATGCGCCCCTCGTCCAAGGTACGAAGGAACTGCGCGTAGCCCCGGCCGCGTTCGCCGACGAGGTTCTCGGCCGGGACGCGGACGTTGTCGAAGGACAGCTCGCGGGTGTCGGAGGACGACCAGCCGACCTTGGAGTACTTGCGTCCGACGGTGAAGCCCGGCGTGCCGTTCGGGACGATGATCGTGGAGATCTCGCCCTCGCCGGTGTAGGCGGTGACGGTGACGAACGCGGTGATATCGGTGCCGGAGTTGGTGATGAACGACTTGGAGCCGTTGATCACCCACGTGTCGCCGTCCAGGTGGGCGGTGGTGCGCATGCCGCCGGGCACGTCGGAGCCGCCGCCCGGCTCGGTCAGCCCGAACCCGGCGAGCTTCTCGCCGGAGGTGAGCATGGGCAGCCAGCGGGCCTTCTGCTCGTCCGTGCCGAACCGGTAGATCGGCATCGCGCCGAGCGAGACCCCGGCCTCCAGCGTCACCGCCACGGACGAGTCGACGCGCGCCAGCTCCTCCAGGGCCAGGCACAGCGCGAAGTAGTCGCCGCCCATGCCGCCGTGCTCCTCGGGGAACGGCAGCCCGAACAGGCCCATCTTGCCCATCGCCGCGACGATCTCGTACGGGAACTCGCCCTGCTCGTACAGGTCGCCGATCACCGGCGCGACGGTCTCGCGCGCGAACCGCTCGACCGTGCGGCGCAGCTCTTCCTGCTCGTCGGTCAGCTTGAAGTCGATCATGATTGCTCCGATCCGGGAGAGAGGGCCTGGACGACGCGGGACGGGCTCGGGCGGCCGAGGTGCCCGGCCATCCACTGGCTGGTCGAGACGAGCTTGCGGAGGTCGACGCCGGTTTGGACGCCGAGTCCGTCCAGCATCCAGACGAGGTCCTCGGTGGCGAGGTTGCCGGTGGCGCTCTCGGCGTAGGGGCAGCCGCCCAGGCCGCCCGCGGACGCGTCCACGACGGTGACTCCGGCCTGGAGGGCGGCGAGGGTGTTGGCGAGCGCCTGCCCGTAGGTGTCGTGGAAGTGGACGGCGAGTCGGTCGGTGCCGATGCCCGCGTCCGTGATCGCCTGGATCAGGGCGGTGACCCGGCCGGGGGTGCCGACGCCGATGGTGTCGCCGAGGCTGAGCTGGGAGCAGCCCATGTCCATCATGCGGGACGCGACGGACACGACCTGCTCGACCGGGACGTCGCCCTCCCACGGGTCCCCGCACACCATCGACACGTAGGCGCGCACCCAGAGGCCCTGGGCGCGCGCGCGTTCCACGACGGGTGCGAACATGGCGAGCGACTCGTCCACGGTGCGGTTGAGGTTGCGGCGCGCGAACGTCTCGGTGGCGCTGCCGAAGATCGCGATCTCGGTGACGCCGCGGGCGAGCGCCCGGTCCAGGCCCCGCTCGTTCGGGACGAGCACCGGGTAGCGCAGCTCGGGGGAGCGCGGCAGGACGCCGAGCAGCTCCTCCGCGTCGGCGAGCTGCGGGACCCATTTCGGGTGGACGAAGCTCGTCGTCTCGATCGTGCGCAGGCCCGCGTCGGCGAGCCGGGTCACGAACTCGGCCTTGACCTCGGCGGGGACGACCGTGTCCTCGTTCTGGAGCCCGTCGCGCGGGCCGACCTCGTAGATCGTGACACGCTCGGGAAGCCCCGGCAGCGGTGTCGCCATCATGCCTCCTCGATCACGGCCAGCACCGCGTCCAGCGCGACCTGCGCGCCCGCGCGGACCGGCAGGCTCGCCACGACGCCCGCGAGCGGCGCGGTGATGGTGTGCTCCATCTTCATCGCCTCGACGACCACGAGGGGCTGGCCCTCCTCGACGCGGTCGCCCTCGGCGGCCTTGACGGCGAGGACCGTACCCGGCATGGGGCTGCGCAGCACCCCGTCGCCGGACGCGGCGGACGCGGCGCCGCCCTCGGCGCGGACGTGCTCGGCGAGCGCCCAGGCGTGTCCCTCGCGGCCGAGCCACAGCGTGCGGCCGTCGCGGGCGGCGGCGAACGTGATCGTCCGGTCGCCGTAGGACAGTGCCAGGCCGGAGGGGGTGGCCGACAGGGCGGCGTCGACCGGCGGGTCGTCGCCGATGCGGACCTTCGCGGACGCGGCGCGCCCCTGCACGCGGACCTCGACCGGGTCGCCGCCGGACGGGGTGATGATCCAGGGCGTCCAGGCGTGGGCGCCGGGGCGCCAGCCGTCCGGGATCGCCCACGGGTCATCGAGGTCTTCCGGTTCGAGGGCGAGCATCCGTTCCAGCGCGGCGGCGGCGAACGCCTCGGGTGGGACGGCGGCGCCGGAGAGCAGGTCGTCCAGCGCGCGTTCGACCAGGCCCGTGTCGAGATCACCCGACACGACGGACGGGTGGGCGAGCAGCGCGCGCAGGAATCCGACGTTCGCCTGGACGCCGAGCAGCGTGTAGGAGGCCAGCGCGCGGTCGAGGCGGCGCAGCGCCTCGGCGCGGTCGGCGCCGTGCACGATGACCTTGGCGAGCATCGGGTCGTAGGAGCCGCCGACGTCGGTCCCCGGGGAGAGGCCGGAGTCGACGCGCGCGGCGTCCGGCTCGGTCAGGGCGAGGACGCGGCCGCCGGTGGGCAGGAAGCCGCGCGCCGGGTCCTCGGCGTAGACGCGGGCCTCGATGGCGTGGCCGTCGAGGCGGACGTCGTCCTGCGCGAGGGGGAGGGGATGCCCGGCCGCGACCTTCAGCTGGAGTTCGACCAGGTCAAGGCCGGTGACCAGCTCGGTCACCGGGTGCTCGACCTGGAGCCGGGTGTTCATCTCCATGAAGAAGAACTCGTCGGGACGGTCGGCCGAGACGATGTACTCGACCGTCCCCGCGCCCACGTAGCCGACGGACTGCGCGGCGGCGACGGCGGCGGCGCCCATCCGGTCGCGGGCGGCGGCGTCCAGCAGCGGCGACGGCGCCTCCTCGATGATCTTCTGGTGCCGGCGTTGCAGGCTGCACTCGCGTTCGCCCAGGTGGACCGCGTTGCCGTGCGCGTCCGCGAACACCTGGATCTCGATGTGCCGGGGGTTCTCCACGAACCGCTCGACGAGCAGCGTGTCGTCGCCGAACGAGCCGCGCGCCTCGCGGCGGGCGGAGGCGATGGCCTCGGGCAGGTCCGCCGCGTCCCGGACGAGGCGCATGCCCTTGCCGCCGCCGCCCGCCGACGGCTTGATCAGCACCGGCAGCCCGACCTTCGCGGCCGCCTCCGCCAGCTCCGCGTCCGACAGTCCGCTCAGCGAACTGCCGGGCACGACCGGGACGCCCGCCGCCGCGACCGTCGCCTTCGCGCGGATCTTGTCGCCCATCGCGTCGATCGCCTCGGCGGGCGGGCCGACGAACACCAGCCCCGCCTCGGCGCAGGCGCGCGCGAATCCGGTGTTCTCGGCGAGGAATCCGTAGCCGGGATGGACGGCCTGGGCGTTTGCGGTCTGTGCTGCGCTGACGACGGCCTCGACGTCCAGGTAGGACGGGACGCGCAGCGCCTCGTCGGCCTCGCGCACGTGCCGAGCGCCCGCGTCGGCGTCGGTGTACACGGCCACCGACCGCACGCCGAGGCGGCGCAGCGTCCGGAACACGCGGACGGCGATCTCGCCCCGGTTGGCGACCAGGACGCTGTCGAACATCGCCTTCTTGGGTCGGAGTGACATGGGCCCCCTCACATCCGGAAGACGCCGTAGCCGACCGGCTCCAGCGGTGCGTTCGCGGCGGCCGACAGCCCGAGGCCGAGGACGCGGCGCGTGTCGCGCGGGTCGATGACCCCGTCGTCCCACAGCCGCGCCGTCGAGTAGTACGGGTTGCCCTGCGCCTCGTACTGGTCGCGGATCGGCGCCTTGAACGCCTCCTCGGCGTCCTGCGGCCACTCCTCTCCGCGCGCCTCCATCTGGTCGCGGCGGACGGTGGCGAGGACGCTCGCCGCCTGCTCGCCGCCCATCACCGAGATTCGCGCGTTCGGCCACATCCACAGGAAGCGGGGGGCATACGCGCGCCCGCACATGGCGTAGTTGCCCGCGCCGAACGAGCCGCCTATAACGACGGTGAACTTCGGGACGCGCGCGCAGGACACGGCCGTGACCATTTTCGCGCCGTGCTTGGCGATGCCGCCCGCCTCGTACTCGCGTCCGACCATGAAGCCGGTGATGTTCTGGAGGAACACCAGCGGGACGCTGCGCCGGTCGCAGAGCTCGATGAAATGCGCGCCCTTCAGCGCGGACTCGCCGAACAGGATGCCGTTGTTCGCGACGATCCCGACCGGATGCCCGTGGATGCGCGCGAAGCCGGTGACGAGCGTCGTGCCGTACTCCTTCTTGAACTCCTGGAAGCGGCTGCCGTCCACGATGCGCGCGATGACCTCGCGGACGTCGTAGGGGGTGCGCGGGTCGGGCGGGACGACCCCGTACAGCTCGGCCGGGTCGGCGGTCGGGTCCTGTGAGGGGACGACGTCCCAGGGGCGCGGTTCGCGGGGGCCGAGCGTGCCGACGATGTCGCGCACGATGCGCAGCGCATGCGCGTCGTCCTCGGCGAGGTGGTCGGTCACCCCGGACGTGCGGGAGTGCAGCTCGCCGCCGCCCAGCTCCTCCGCCGTCACGACCTCGCCGGTCGCGGCCTTCACCAGCGGCGGGCCGCCCAGGAAGATCGTCCCCTGGCCGCGCACGATCACGGCCTCGTCGCTCATCGCCGGGACGTAGGCGCCGCCCGCCGTGCACGAGCCGAGCACCGCCGCGATCTGCGGGATGCCGCGCCCCGACAGCGTCGCCTGGTTGTAGAAGATGCGGCCGAAGTGCTCGCGGTCGGGGAAGACCTCGTCCTGCCTGGGCAGGAACGCGCCGCCGGAGTCGACCAGGTAGACGCACGGCAGCCGGTTGTGCAGCGCCACCTCCTGCGCGCGCAGGTGCTTCTTCACCGTGACGGGGTAGTACGTACCACCCTTGACGGTGGCGTCGTTGGCGACGATCACGCACTCGCGCCCGGCGACGCGTCCGACCCCGGTGATGATCCCGGCGCCGGGGGCCTCGCCGTCGTACATGCCGTCGGCCGCGAGCGGCGACAGCTCCAGGAACGGCGAGCCGGGGTCGAGCAGCGTGTCGACGCGGTCGCGGGGGAGCAGCTTGCCGCGCCCGAGGTGCCGCTCCCTGGCCCGCTCGGGTCCGCCGCGCCCGGCCCGGTCGACCCGGTCGCGCAGCTCGGCGGCCAGCGCCTCGTTGTGCGCGGCGTTGGCCTTGAACGCCTCTCCCGCGACGTCGGCGCGGGAGCCGATCTCCGGTCCGGTCATGGTCCCCTTCCCGGTTAACGTCCGTTAACAACGCCGATGTTAATGCCCATTAACAAGCCTAGTCTAGACTGCGTCCATGACCACCCAGCCCGCCGGCGCCGACGTCGCGAACCCGCGCCGCGCGGAGATCCTCGCCGCGGCGGCCGAGCTGTTCGCGCGGCGGGGCTACCACGGGGCCTCGATCGGCGACCTCGGGCGTGCCGTCGGGCTCACCGGGCCCGCCCTGTACCGGCACTTCAGCGGCAAGGAGGCCGTGCTCGCCGAGATGCTGCTGGACATCAGCGAGCGCCTCCTCGCGGAGGGGCTGCGGCGCGCGGCCATCGCCGATCCGGGGCGGGCGCTCGACTCGCTGCTGCGCTGGCACATCGCGTTCGCGCTGGACAACCCCGCTTTGATCACCGTCCACGAGCGGGAGCTGGACAACGTGCCCGAGCCGGAGCGGCATCGCGTGCGTCGGCTGCAGCGCGCCTATGTGGAGGAATGGGTGGCGGTGCTGCGCCGGCTGCGTCCCGGCCTGCCGGACGATTCGACGCGTGCAGCCGTCCACGCCTGTTTCGGGCTTCTCAACTCCACGCCCCGCAGCGCCACCGGCCTCGATCGGGCCGACATGGCGGGTCTGCTGCACGCGATGGCGCGGAATGCGCTAGAGGCGCCTTTCTGAGGCGCGCAATTGTTCGGCGTAGTCGAGCGCGCCCGCGTGGACGGCGGCGTGCACGGCGCGGGCGATCCGTGAACCCCAGGTCGAGCGCGGGCCCGCGAACGGTTCCTGCTCGCCCTTTGTCGGCGCGGACACGCAGATCGCGTCGGACGCGGTGCCCGTGCATGGGAAACCCGCTTCGAGGAGCGCCTGCGTCTTCGCCTCGGTCGCGGTGACGACCGCGTTCACCAGCGCGGCATCGCTCAGCGCGACCGGAACCGCGACGACGATGTTGATGGTTCCTGGACGCGGCGCCGGAGCCGGAACGGGCGCCGGGAGGGCGTTCCCGTGGATGGGCGCCAGTTCGGGGTCGGGCGCGCCCTCGGGGGAGGCGGCCCAGGTCGGGACCCGCAGCCCCACGGTCGCCGAGACGTGGACGCCCCGGTCGTCCCGCCGCATGGTCCGGTCGACGGACGCGGCGGTCAGCATGCCGACGCCCGGGCCGACCAGCCCGTGGGACGCCGCCAGCTCGCCGAGGTGCGCCACCGGGTCGAGGCGCGAGTACGTGCCCGCGACCTGCGCGTTCAGCACCCAGGACGTTTCGCCTATGCCGCCGCCGAGCATGGCCGAGGAGATCGTCCGGCGGCCGGGGCCCGCCCGCCAGAGGGTGGCCGCGAGCCGGGTGCCGTCCTCGTCCCGCCACACCAGTTCGAGTCTCATGGCCGCTCCAGGGAGAGGATGGGGCGCCCGTCGGGCCCGGGGAGGACCCGCACGCGCGCGTCGAAATGCTCCTCCAGCGCCTCGCGGGTCAGCACCTCGGCGGGCGTCCCGGCGGCGGCGACGCGTCCGGCGGACAGGAGCACCAGATCGTCGGCGTACTGCCCGGCGAGCGTCAGGTCGTGGATCGTCGTCACCACCGTCAGCTCGTCGGAGAGGCGGAGCTGGTCGACCAGCTCCATCACCTGCTGCTGGTGGCCGATGTCGAGCGCGGTGGTCGGCTCGTCGAGCAGCAGCACCGACGTCTGCTGCGCCAGCGCGCGCGCCAGCACCACGCGCTGCCGCTCACCGCCCGACAGGTGGTTCATGGGACGGCTCGCCAGGCCCGCGAGGTCGAGCCGGTCGAGCACCTCCGCCGCGACGGCCCGGTCGCGCGCGCTCTCCCGGCCGAGGTGGGGGATGTAGGGGGAGCGGCCGAGGAGCGTGTAGTCGAACACCGACATGCCCACCGGAAGGCTCGGGTTCTGTGGCGCGTAGGCCACCACTTTCGCGCGCTGACGCGGCTTCAGCCGTCCGAGGTCCGAGCCCGCCACGCTGATCTCGCCGTCCGACGGCAGCAGCCCGAGGACGGCGCGCAGCAGCGTCGACTTGCCCGCGCCGTTCGGGCCGATGATCGCCGTCCAGGACCCGGCGGGCACGTCCAGCGACACCTTCCTGAGCACGGGACGGCCGCCGAGCGCCACGTCCAGGCCCCGCACCTCGACCGTCACGTCTCCACCTGCCGGCGGCTCGCGCGCAGCACCAGGACGAAGAACGGTCCACCGACGAACGCCGTGACGACGCCCAGCGGCAGCTCACCCGGCTTGATCACCGTCCGCGCCACCAGGTCGGCCAGCTCCAGGAACGCCGCGCCGCCGAGCAGTGACAGCGGCAGGACGATCCGGTACGAGCCGCCCGCGAGCCGCCGTACCGCGTGCGGCACCACGATCCCGACGAACCCGATCAGACCGCTCACCGCGACCGCGCACGCCGTCGCCAGCGACGCCGCGACCAGCACCGTCAGCCGCACCCGCGGCGCCGACAGGCCGAGCGCGGCCGCCTCGTCGTCGCCGACGCTCAGCACGTCCAGCAGCCGCCCGTGCGTCAGCAGCACCACCGTCGACACCAGCGAGTACGGCGCGACCAGCGCGAGCTGGTGCCAGTCCGCCGAGCCGACGCCGCCGAGGATCCAGGAGAAGATCCGCTGCAACTCCTCCGCCTTCATCTGCTGGAGGAACGTCTGCACCGCCGCCAGGAACGACGACACCGCGACCCCCGCCAGCACCAGCGTCGCCACGCCGTTCCCCTGGCCCGCCGTGCTGCCCAGCGCGTAGGCGAGGAAGACCCCGGAGATCGCACCGACGAACGCCGCCAGCGGCACCCCGTACCCCGGGTCGCCCGGCACCAGCACGATCACCAGCGTCGCCCCGACCCCGGCGCCCGCCGCCGCGCCGAGCAGGTACGGGTCGGCCAGCGGGTTGCGGAACACGCCCTGGTAACCCGCCCCCGCCAGCGCCAGCATCCCGCCGACCAGCGCCGCCATCAGCGCCCTCGGCACCCGCAGCTCGAAGAGGATGTTCTCCTCGATGACCCCGAGGCCCGAGTCGACGTGCACGAACGGCAGCCGGTCGGCGAGCGCCTTCAGCACCCCGAGCGCCGGAAGGTCCGCCGCCCCCACCAGTAGCCCGGCCAGCAGCGTCGCCGCGAGCAGCGTCACCGCGACCGCGAGCGGCACGGCCCGCAGCCGCGCCGCCTGGTTCCGGTTCGAGGGCGGGTCGCCGGGATCGGGACGGGACGTGGCGGGACGCGGCGCGGCGCTCACCGCCGGACGTCCGGCACGACGTCCGTCACCGCGTCCTCTGGACCGCGTCGCCGATCGCCTTGACGAACTGGGGAAGGCGCGGGCCCCAGCGCGAGGCGATGTCGTCGTCCAGCGCGACCACGCCCTGCCCCTTGACGGCCTTCAACGCCTGGAATCCGGGACGCTTGGCGACCGCGGCGGCGCTCTGGCCGCAGCACTTGGTGTCGGCGAGGAAGATCAGGTCGGGGTCCTGCTTGAGGAGGACCTCCCGGGACAGCTGCGGGTACCCGCCGCTCGCCTTCTCCGCCTGGTCGGCGATGTTGCGCAGGCCGAACAGGCCGTACACCTGCCCGAGGAAGGTCTTGGACGTCGCCGTGTGGAGCTGGTTGTCCAGCTCGTGGTAGTAGCTGCGGCCCTTGCCCTGGGACGACGTCGACACCGTCTGCTGGATGCTCGTCCGCATGTCGCCGGAGAGCTTCGTCGCCTCGGCCGCGTGCCCGGTCGCCCGGCCGAGGTCGTTGATCTCGTCGTACGCCTCGTCCAGGGTCTTGGCCGACGGCTCGAACAGGACCGGCACCTTGATCTTCTCCAGCGCCGCGACGATGCCGTCCATGTCGTCGGACACGACCACGAGGTCGGGCTTGTACCCGATGACCGCCTCGGCGTTCGGCTTGAAGCTCGACAGCTTCGTCCGGGGCGCGTTGGCCGGGTAGTTGGAGTAGCCGTCGACCGCCACGACCTGCGATCCGGCGCCGATGGCGAACAGCGTCTCGGTGTGCGTGGGGGACAGCGACACGATCCGCTTCGGCTTCTCCGGGACGGTCACCGCGCCGTTCGCGGCCTGCACGGTGACGGACGCGCCGCCGCCCTTGCCCTCCGACGGCGAATCGTCGTCGCCGCATCCGGCCGCGAGCGTCACCAGGCCGATGACGAGGGCCGCGCCGAGGGCACGTACGGGTCTCACTGGAGCCTCCTGGATGCCGGGAAGCCGCGCCCGTCCATGACGGATCGCCCTTCCACGAGGTCGACGTTCGTCGGCGCGCGGAGGAGGCGACCTGGCTCGGCCACTCGGGGGAGGGGCACCACAGTTGCGGGACAGCGCCGGGATCGCACCGGACTTCGCTCCTGGGCGCGCTCGATCCGCAACGTTATCAGCAGCGGAGTCCGGTTCCGCCTCGCACTTCGGAGTGAGTGCTCACTCCATACTTGACGGAGTGAGTACTCACTCCGTACCGTGGACGGCATGACCCGACGCCGAGCCCCCGGGATGAGCCCCGAACAGCGCCGCGAAATGATCATCCGGACCGCCCTGCCCCTCGTCGCCGAGCACGGCGCCGCCGTCACCACCGGCCAGATCGCCCGCACGGCGGGCATCGGCGAGGCGACGATCTTCCGCGTGTTCGCCGACAAGGACGAACTCCTCGACGCCTGCGTGGCCGAGGCCGTGCGCAGCGACCACGTCCTGGCCGAGATCGCGGAGATCCCGCTCGACCAGCCGCTGGCCGCCCGCCTCGCCGAGGCGTCCGCCGCGATCGAGGCCTACCTCGCCCGCATGGGCATGGTCATCGGCGCCCTGCACGCCACCGGCCGCGTCGGCGGCGGCCGCGGCGCCCACCCGCCCGGCGAGCGCGACAACGCCATGACCCGCACTCGCGACGCCCTGGCCGAACTCTTCGAACCCGAACGCGACCGCCTCCGCCTGCCCCCCGACCAGGTCGCGGGCATGTTCATGGGCATGGCGTTCACCCGCGCCCGTCCCCCCGCCGGACCCGACGCGCCGAGCCCCACCCTGGAAGACACCCTGGACGTCTTCCTGCACGGCGCGCTCAAGGAAGGAGCCCCCGAATGACGATCACGCTGAACCACACGATAGTTCCCGCCGCCGACAACGACGAGGCCGCGCGCTTCTTCGCCGGTGTCATGGGCCTCGACTACACCGGCCCGCACCCCCATGCGCGCCACTTCGTCCCTATCAAGGTGAACGACGCGCTGACCCTCGACTTCCTGACGGTGGCCTTCCCGCAGGGCCACCACCTGGCCTTCGACGTGGACGCCACGACCTTCGACACCGTCCTCGGGCGCCTCGACGACCGCGAGATCCCCTACGGCGACAACCCCGCCCGCCCGGACAACGGCAAGATCGACCCCGCCCACCCCCTGGGCGGACGGGGCGTCTACTTCTCCGACTCCAGCGGCAACCTCTACGAACTGATCTCGCCCTGAGAGCGGGGATCACGTGAGGCCCGCTCCCTCCCCTCCACCAGGAAGCCGTGCAGCTCCGCCGCGTCCCTCATCCGCCTCACGGGACGCGTCGCGCCGAACGGCGCGTCCCAAAAAGTGCCCTCGCGCGGTTCCCACGGCGCCACATAGACATAGGGCTCGGCCAGATAACTGTCACCGGCCGATACGCCGTAGTTGACCTCGTCCACGGTGATGCCGAGGTCGAAGTGCTCGGGCCAGAGCACCGGTTCTTCCGCGGGCGCGAACCGCAGCAGAGCCTCCTGCCCCCGCGCGAACGACTCCACGATGTGCGCGGCGGCCGCCCCGTCCACCCCGAGCGTGTCGTCCGGCCCGACCCCGCTGGTGTCCCCGTAGAGCCCCTCGGGCCCACCCGCCTCGACGCCCGCCGCCGTGGCGAGTTCCCGACATGTCGTCCCATTGAGGGGAATCGCCCGATCACCCGCGACCAGTTCCGTCACATTGACCCGCAGCGCCGGTGCCCGCACCGTCTCGAACCCACCCTGGACCACCCTGAGCCGGATCGTCCCGCTCTCCCTGTACTGCGGCCCGGCGAGCACCAGTTCCGCCACCCCGTGCAGAGCACGGCGGGTCCCCTCCAGATTCTCCAACCCCACGACGCTGCCACCTCTCCCGATAGGACTCTCGCAACCTTGCCCGGCCTCGTCCCCCGGCTTCAAAGCCGCTCTTCCGGCGGGTACTCGTCCGCGAGCTCCCGATCGTGGGCCGCCCACCACCGATGCCGCGCGGCCGACCGCTGATGCGCCTCGGCCTCCTCGGGATGCGCCTCCGCCATCCCCTCCAGCAACGCGGCAGCCCGATCATGAGCCTGCGCAGAAGCAATCATGGCCAGCCACGCATACCCCCCACCAAGCACCGGCCTCCTACGACGACCCCCCGCAACCCCCGCCCCATGCTGCACCACCCCGTCCCCGTGGGACACCACGCTCTCAAGCCCACTCCCGTCCTCCCACAGACCACCACCCTCAAGAACGTCCCCGCGAGAACCGGCATCACAACCAGCCGCCCCTTCCCCCCAAGCACCGTCCCCGCCCGAACCACCCCCACCCCACCGCTCGTCCCCACCCACGCCCTCGCCCGGGCAGAGCACTTCGCCCGGTTCCGTGGCTTCGCCCACACGCGCAACGCTTTTCGCCCGCGCGACGCCCGCTCGTTCAGCACCACTCCCGGTCCTGGGCCCACCTCCGCGCGTATCCCCGTCCTCACCCTCAGAACCGCCCTCCCTCTGCACGGCAGAGCCCGCAGCAATAGCCGAACCTCCATGCAAAGCGCCCTTCCGAGGCGAAACATCACCCTCCCGAATGCCCCCATTCCCAGCACCATTCCGTGCGTCGCCCCGAAGCGCGCCCCCCTCGCCCGCCCCAGTACCACGTCCCTTCAGCCCCTCGTCCTCGCGAACACCCCGCCTTCCAGATGCGACACCCCTCGCCCGAGCACCCCCGCCCCCGCGCGCCGCCCCACCCCCACGCCCACGACCCCCCTCCTGCGCAAGGACGGACGCCTTCCCACGCCCACCACCGTCCTCCCGGACGACACGCCCGCCCCCTACGGCACCGCTCGTCCGAACAGCCCCACCCCCGCGCGCGGACCCACCTCCACGCGCCCCTCCGCGTTCGCGACCCCCCTCGCCCTCACGCATGGACGCGTTCCCGCGCGGATCACCGCCCTCGCGGACGACATGGCTCCCTCCTGCGGCACCCCCCACGCGTGCTGGCTCGCCTTTGTGCGCGCGTCCACGTTCGCGGTCGCCCGCCCTCTCAGATGCGGACGGCTTTCCCCGTGGGCTGCCGTTTCGGCGGGTGACGTGGCTTTCTCCCGCGGTGCTGTCCTTCCGAGCGGCCCCGCCCTCCAGCGTTGGCTCACCCTCCCGCTCGCCTCCGCGTTCGCGGACGGCCTCACTCACACGGTCGGACGCGCTTTCCCGCGGGGCGCCGTTTCCCTGGACGGCCTCACTTCTGGGCGCCGCCGCGTCCTTAAGCGGGACGGCGCCCTTACGTGCGGCGCTCTTCCCATGCGCGGCCCCGGCCTCGCGTCGACCCCCGTCCTCCTGTGCAGACCCCTCCTTACGCGAGGGCCTACCCCCACCTATGGCCTGGCCCTTGCGCGAGGTGCCGTTCTTGCGTGGGCGCCCAGCTTCGTGCCGGGCCGCCTCCCCGGGCGCAGCATGTGGTTTGCGCGGGGGCTTGCCTTTGCGGACGGCGTTGTCCTCACCCGCCGGCCGATCCTTCCGCACTGGAACGGCGTCGCGCCCGCGCTGGGGTCGGTTTCCTCGTGTGGAGCGACCCACACGGGCAGGAGTCGGCGTCGCCCCAGAGGCGGCTCCTCCACTCCCCGCGCCGTTAGCGGCCGAGCCCGCTTCAGGAGGGACTTCAGCGGCCGATTCGCCGTCGCTCTGCGACGCCTTTCCTCTAGGGGGCTTACCTACCTTCCGGGCCTTGCGCTGCCCAGCAAGTTGGCCCGCAGGTCTCACAGGGCCGTCGTCCGCGCAGGTCTCGACCTCCCGTCCGCCCCGGCGTGCCGTGGCGGGCAGCTTTTTCGGACCTTTCGCACGGAGCGCGCGTTCCGGGCCGCTCATACCAATCGGCCTGACTTCCGGGCCCGCCGAACTGCCAGCCGTTCCGACACGTTCAGCTATCTACCCAGTGACAACACTGTTCAGCCCCAGTAAAGGACCAAAGCCCCAGGCGGGCATATGACGGCACGCTCGGTTAGTCCGACCTGGGCGAAACATCCCGAATGGCGATGCTCCATCATGGATGTGTGCAGTCTCTGGAGCCCCTCACCCTCTACACCGCGGACGACGTCCGGATCGACGCGGGACATCTACGCGGCGGGTCCGAGCTGTGCTTCGTCCTCGCGCACGGATTCACCTGCTCGTGGCGGCAACCAGCGCTCCGGCGCATCGCGGCCGTCCTCAACCGCTTCGGAGGGGTGGTCGGGCTCGATTTCCGCGGCCACGGACGATCCGGCGGGCATTCGACCGTCGGCGACAAGGAGGTTCTGGACATCGAGGCGGCGGTGGCGGCGGCCCGCCGTCGCGGTTACAAGCGGATAGCCCTCACGGGATTCTCCCTGGGCGGTGCGGTGGCCATCCGGTATGCGGCGCTGTACGGCGGCGTCGATGCCGTGGTCACGGTCAGCGCGCCCGCTCGCTGGTACTACCGCGAGACGGTTCCGATGCGGCGCGTCCACTGGGTGATTGAAAAGCGGGTGGGACGGCTGATGGTGCGGCTTGCCAGGGGCACCCGGATCGCGGCCAAGGGATGGGACCCCGTACCCGAGGCACCTCACGAGGTAGCCGGACGGATCGCACCGACGCCGCTCCTGATCGTCCACGGTGACGCGGACCCGTTCTTCCCCCTCGACCACGCCCACCAGCTCCACGACGCGGCCCACGACCCGCGCGAGCTGTGGATCGAACCGGAGTTCGGACACGCGGAGACGGCCGCCTCCCCAGACTTGATCAAGCGCATCGGTGCCTGGACCTCCGCAGCCACCGCACGCCCTCGATCCGCTCGCTGACCGAGGTCGGGCAATGCGGACAACCCGGTCCCCGAGTCTCTGCCGACCAGGGTCACGGCATAGTCGACAGGCTCTTGACCTGCAAGAACACAGAGTTATCCACATTGTCACGACCCTCTTCCGGGGGACGTCCGTGTCCCACCATCATCAAGGCCATGGACGCACCCACACTCTCCTGGACGCGGGACACCGACGGGTCGATCACCCCCACCGGTCCCGGAATCCCCGTCGCTTCGCCGATGGGCGCTTCCCTCATGGCGCGGGCTAGAACGCTCAGCGAGCTATTACCGGAGGAGGCCGTCGTCGCCCGTCGCGCGGCGGCGTGGATCTGGGGATTGGACGTCCTCCCACCGGGCGTCAACGAAGCCGACTGGGCGGTCGAGCTGATCACTCCCGGCCCGCCCCAGGACCCCACACACCCCCCAGTCACCGCGGACCACGTAGACCTGCCGCCCGAACACGTCCGTGAGAAGGCAGGCGTCCGCCTCACCAGCCCTCCCAGAACGGCACTGGACTGTGCCCGCTGGCTTCCCCGTCCCGAGGCGGTCGCCGCCTTGGACCAGTTCCTCCGTCTGGGTGTAAAGGCGGCGGAACTCACCGCAATGGCGCGCGGCCTACCTGGTTACCGGGGTAACAAACGACTGCGAGAGATCCTGCGTATCGGCGACCCCGGCGCGGCCTCACCCGGTGAGAGCTGGACACGGGCCGCGATCATGCGGGCGGGCTTTCCCCACCCGTCCACCCAAGTGCCGGTCCCAGGGCCACAAGGCCGATGGTTCTACGTCGATCTCGGCTACCCGGAGTTCCACGTAGGAATGGAATACGACGGCGAACGCCACCACACCGGCCCCACAGCCCGCGCCCACGACGACCGCCGCCGCCGATGGCTGGCGAAGGAACAGGGCTGGGAGATCATCCCCGTCACCAAGGACTTCTTATCCCGCCCCGGCCCCTACCTCGAAGCCTTACTGACCGCGCTACTGACACACGGCTGGAAACCCGCCGACGCCACGATGGAGAAGATCGCCGCCCACCTGTCCACCCGCACCCGCCGCCACTGACCGCCACCGCAAGACGACCAACGGTCGAAAGTCAGCGAAGCCGCCTCTCCCACCATCGCCGTCCCCTGCCCCCGCCGCCCGCCCATACCAGGAACCCACAACCACCCGCGATACAACGAGGCCCGTCAACGCAAGGAGCGCACAACCACATCTACCGCCCCCGCTCGCCTCGTTTGCTCCGCCACCTGGTCCGGGCCGAGGCGCCATCAACCGCTCGCGATACAGCCGAGGCCCCCTAGCCCAGCGAGTGCACAAGGCGTACTGGCCGTCCCGGCTGGACTCCCACAGCCCGACACCGGACCCGAAGCCCAGAGACCGACCAACTGCTCGCGACACTGCGAGCCCGCTTACTCAGGGAGGCGCCCAAGACACATCACCCGGTCGCCGACGTCCCCGCCGCCCTCCCCAGCCAGCGCGCCGGGCTGCAACACGTCATGACCCATAGCGGCGGCCGAACAAGGCAATCTGCCGCGTCGGGCAACGCGTCGTGGCCGCTGGCGCTAGCCGACCAGGGCAACCTGCCGTGTAGGGCTGCCATGCGTCGTAGCCGTCCGCAGTGGTCGGCCAGGGCAGTTCATCGTGTTGGGTTGCGGGGGCTCGCGTCTGCTGGCGGTGGCCGGCAAGGGCAACCCGGCGTGTTGGACTGCGGTGGGTCGCGGCCGCTGGCGGTAGCCGAGCAGGGCCGACCTGGCGTGTTGGACTGTGATGTGTCGCGGCCGTCGGCGGCGGCCGATCAGGGCAACGCGCCGGTTTGGTCGCCGGTCGCTGACGTCCCACCATGCTTCCCGACGGGCGCATGCGGGCTGCAACACATCATGATCAAGCGTCCGCGGCTGTCACGTCGGCGTCCTCTCCCGCCGCGCCATGAATCACTCGCTCATGTCAGGTGCCTCGGACCGCGCGCCGCAACCTGCCGCGATGAAACGCGCGGGCCTCAGGCTTGCGGCGAGGCTCTCGTGGGGCAGGCGTTGGTGTCCCCGCTGCCTCGCTGACTTGACTGGCGCGTGGGCTGTGACGCGTTGTGGTCGGCTGCGGCTGTACAGGGCACATCCGCTGGTTGGCCGCCGGTCGCTGGCGTGCCCAGTGCCCTCTTCCGACCGGTGCATTGCAGGCTGCAATGCATCCAGCCCGCCGTCCGCCGTCCGCTGCCTGTGGCCGTCGCGTGGCGTTATATCTGCTCGCGCCACGGACTACCCGCGCACGGGGGGTTTCGGCTACGGCGGGCAGGTGTGGCGCATCCTGTGGCGCCGGGACGCGTGAGGTCTCAGGCTTGCGGCGAGGTGCTCGTGTGTCGGTCGCTGGTGTTACCGCCGCGCTCCCTGAGCGGCGTGCGGGGGTGTGAGGCGTGTGGTGGTCGTCGGTCGCTGCACGGGGCACCTCGGCCAGTCGGTCGCTGGTCGCTGGTGTCCTCGTTGTCTTCTCTCGAGTGGTGCATTGCAGGCTGCAATGCACCATGGCCGTTGGGCCGTTGGGCCGTTGGGCCGCTGGGCCGCTGGGCCGCTGGTGTCGCGGGGCGTCGTATCTGCTCGCACCATGGACTATCCGCGCACGGCGTTGCCAGCCACGGCGGGTAGGTGTGGTGGATGCTGCCGCGGTGGGACGCCGAGGTCTCAGGCTTGCGGTGAGGTGCTCATGTGACGGTCGCTGGTGTTCCGCCGTCCTCCTAGCTGGCGCGTTGGGCTGTGACGCGTTGTGGTCGGCGGCGGCCGCACGGGGCACATCTGCTGGTCGGCCCCCGGTCGTTGGTGTGCCCGTTCCCCCTCCGGACCGGTGCGTCGCAGGCTGCAATGCGTCATGGCCACTGGCTGCGGGCGTCGCGTTGTGGCATATCTGCTCGCACCACGGACTACCCGCGCTCGAGGGTTCCGGTCGTGCGGGTAGGCGTGGCGCACCCTGCCGCGATGAAATGCGCGGGCTTCAGGCTTGCGACGGCGCTCTCGTGCGTCGCCGCTGGTGTTCCCCGCTGCCTCCCTGACTGGCGCGTGGGCTGTGACTCGTTGTGGTCGGCAGCGGCTGAACAGGGTCACATCGGCCACCCGATCGCCGGTCGCTGGGGGCCCGCCCCCCCTTCGACCGATGCATTGCAGACTGCAATGCATCATGGCTGCTGCTCGCTGGCCGCTGCTCGCTGGCCGCTGCTCGCTGGCCGTGGCGTGGGGTCGTATCTGCTCGCGCCACGGACTATCTGCGCGGGACGGGTCTCGGTTACGGCGGGTAGGTGTGGTGCATGCTGCTGCGGCGGGACGCGTGGGGGTCTCAGGCTGGTGGTGAGGTGGTCGTGTGTCGGGCGCTGATGTTTCCGCCGCGATCCTGACTGGCTCGTTGGGCTGGGACGCTTTGTGGTCGGCGGCGGCTGCTCGGGCACATTCGCCGGTTGGCCGCCGGTCGCTGGTGTCTCCCTTGGCCTCTGTCGACTGGTGCATTGCAGCTGTAATGGGGCGTGGCCATTGGCTTTGGGCGTCGCGTGGGGGCGTGTCCCTTCGCGCCGTGAACCAGCGCGCATGCGAGCTGGTCGGGGCGGGGTGCTGCTTGTGGGCGGGCGTTGGGCGGCGCCTCCCAGGTCATGGGGGTTGTTCCTCGTCGGCTGGTCATTGCGGGGGAAGAGGGTGGGAGCGGGCTCATGGGCTGCTGGGCTCAGGGTGCGTCGGTCAGGCGGCGTAGGGTGAACGGCTCGGCGAGGATCTCCTCCAAGACCTGGGCGACGTGCTTGAAGTGCGGCAGCGTGAAGTGGTGGTCGAGCGCGGCGCTGTCGGTCCACTCCTCGATCATGATCATGCGGTTCGGGTGGTTCGGGTCGACGTACGGCTGGTAGCTCAGGCAGCCTTCCTCGGCCAGGGACGGTGCGACCATCGCGTTCAGTTCGTCCCTCAGGCGCTGCTCCTGCCCGGGCTTGGCGACGAAACCGGCGACGATGGTGAGGGTGTTCGGCACGGCGGAGACTCCTGGTCCTCAGTGGTCGATGTGCTGTGTTGCGTTCGCTGGCGAACGGTGTCCATCTTGCGGGGCCTGACCTCGGCCGCCCAGTGCTCCGTTCAGCCTGGGTTTGGCAGGACCAGGCAGCGGGGATCGCGGAGTGCGCCTCGGGGGTCGATGGCTTCTTCAAGGCTTGGTGTGGTTGCTCGCGCCCTGATGTGAGGGCGCCGAAGGTGATTCGGCGGATGGTGGGCGGGGGAGCAGAGACTGCCGCGCGGGCAGGGTTGTGACGCGTTGTTAGTGCTGGGGGCTTGGGCGCGGTCTGCCTGAGCGCCTATTTGTGAGCTGGCCGAGGGCAGCAGCGGGGTTGGACGTCGATGGCAGGGACTGGATGTCCACGGTGATGGTTCGTGGCAGGGGTCAGGGCCAGCGGGTGATGATGTCGTGGCCTTGCGGGATGACCAGGTCCAGGAGGCCGGGGAAGCGGGCGTCGAGATCGGCGCGACGTAGTCGGTTCAGTCGTCGCGTGCCTTCGTCTCGTTGGTGGATCACTCCTGCCTCGCGCAGGGTTTTGAAGTGGCCGCTTTGGGTGGACTTGCTGACCGGTAGCTCGAAGGTGGCGCAGGCCAGTTCGCCCTCGGGTTCGACGTCGGCGAGCCGAGCGACGATCGCCAGTCGGACGGGGTCGCTGAGTGCGCTCATCACGGTCGTGAACTCCAGCTCGGCCCGTTGCGGGTGCACAAGCCTGGTCGCGGTGCGGCTAGCCATGTCTCCATCGTATCCGGCATGTTCGGAGATGGCGAACATGTGTTATGTTCGCGATCTCCGAACATGAGGGGGAGTGCATGTCGAACGATCTCGTCGCGTCGGAAGCGGTGCGCTCGTGTAGGCGGGAGGCGTCGGGGCGGAGCGGTTCTGGAAGCGGGTGGCGGTTCTGGGCCACGGCGTACACGCTGCTGATCCTGCTGGCCGGGACGAACCTGCCTACGCCGCTGTATCGGAGTTATGGAGAGCGGTTCGGGTTCTCGCCCTTTGTTGTCACGCTGATCTTCGCCGTGTACGTGGTCGTGCTCATTCCGGCTCTGCTGGTGGCCGGGCCGCTGTCGGACGCGATCGGGCGGCGCCGGGTGCTCCTGCCCGCCCTCGCGCTGGCGGGGCTCGGGGCGCTGGGGTTCGCGCTCGCGACGGACACGTGGTGGTTGTTCGCTGCACGGATATTGCAGGGCCTTGCTGTCGGTGCGGCATCGGGTGCGTTGACCGCCGCGTTGAGCGAACTCGAACCGTCGGGCAGTCGTCGCAAGGCCGCCTTGGTCTCAACCGTGGCGTCTGTTGGCGGGCTGGGGCTCGGTCCTGTTGTGGCGGCGTTGCTCGCCCAATATGTCGCGGTGGCGCCGGACGTGGTGCCGTTCGTTGTTGAGATCGTGTTGCTGATCCCGGCCGCCGTCGCCGTCATGGGGCTGCCGGACTCGCGGGGGATGAGCCGGTGGCGGCCTCGCCGGCCCGAGATGCCAATGGAGATGCGGGCGGTGTTCGCGACCAGCGGGACGGCCAACTTCCTGGCATTCGCGGTGATCGGCCTTTTTCTCACCCTTATTCCGACCTATGTCGCCGCACTGACGAACAGCGCCAACCTGCTGTTCGGCGGAGGAGTCGCGGCGCTGTTGCTCGCCTCCTCGGCAATCGTCCAAATCCTCAGTTACGGGAGGTCGGCCCGCTGCCTCCAGTTGTTCGGTTTGCCGTTGTTGGCCTTGGGCCTCGATCTGCTTGTGGGGGCCCAATCTTCGCTCGGGCTGCTTCTGGGGGCGACCGTGCTGGCAGGCGGTGGTCACGGGCTGGTGTTTCTCGGTGGGCTCACCACGGTCAACAACGCCGCTCCGAGCGGCAGTCGAGCCGAGGTGTTGTCCAGCTTCTACGTCATCGTCTACCTGGGCGTCGGGTTGCCCGTCATGGGGGTCGGCGTTCTCGCTACCGCTGTCAGCCTCACCACGGCTGTGAGTTGGTTCACCGGGGCCGCGGCCGTCGTCTCACTGCTCCTGCTGGTTGTGTTTGGGTGGATCACCCGCCGGGCCCTCGTCTAATAACCGTCTGCCGTGAGGGTGGGCGCGCGGGTTTGTTCCGGAGGTCGGCTCTGGAAATGGGTGGGGTGAGTCGTCTTTGTGGGAGCTGGCTTATTTTGTGCGGATGCTTTCCAGGAGGTCGTTCAGGGCGCCTCGGCGGCGGGCTGAGGAGATGTGGTCTATGTAGTCGTGGGAGGCGATGATTTTGCCGTCCCGGACGCGGAGGACGAAGATGCAGGGGACGCGGAACGAGTCGCCGTTCTCGGTCGTTCCCCGGTACTCGAACTCGGCGACGATCACTTCGGGGTCCGTGGTCTCGTGCACGGTGATGTTGGCCGGTTCCTGGCGGAGGGGCGGGAGGCGCTTTCCGGCTGAGAAATGCTCGCGTAGTTCTTCGTGGGTGCGCATCGGTTTGTCTCCGGTCGGTGCGAACGGGTGCTCGACCAGGGTCTCTTCCGCGTACAGGTCGGGCAACTCGTCCCAGCGGCCTTCGGCGACCCCCCATACGAGCTTGTGGAACACCTCGCGTGGACTGAGCGTCATGATGCCTCCCGGCTGTGCGGTAGTGTACCGAAGTGGTGACTCCGAATATATGGAGTGGAGACTTCGGATGTCAATGGAACCCACACGCGCCGATGCCCGGGACAACCGGGCCCGGATACTGGAGGTGGCGGAGGACGTCTTCGCGCGGGGCGGCTCGGCGGCCTCCACCGAGGAGGTCGCCCGGCTCGCCGGGGTCGGCATCGCCACTGTCTTTCGGCATTTCCCCACGAAGCGGGAGCTGCTGGAAGCGGTTCTGGTGAAGCACTTCGACGGTCTGTGCGAGCGGGCGCGGGGGCTTGTCGAGGCAGATGATGCCGGGGCCGCGTTCTTCGACTTCTTCGGCCGGTTGGTGGACGACGCGGCGGGCAAGCTCGCCATCATCGAGGCGTTCACCGACGCCGGTGGTGACGCGGCGGGCAAGGCGGCCCAGAGGCCACGTGAGTTGCGCGAGGCCGTGGGTGTGCTGCTCGTGCGCGCCCAGGAGGCGGGAGCGGTGCGCGCGGACGTTCGTCTTGAGGAGGTCTACGCGCTTCTTGTCGGCATCGCGCGTGCCGGTGCCCACCTTCACCTTGACGCGACCGTCCGCGCTCGGACGCTCGGGATTGTTTTCGACGGTCTCGCCGCCCGCAGCGGCGATTAGTGCGGGCCTCGTCGTTCGAGGGGGCGATGGCGGCGGCTAACGTGGAGGTCGTATCGAGGGTCGGCGGTGATGCTGTCGCCGACCTTTGTGTTTGAAAGGATTCTCCGTGCTCGCGCGGCTTCCCCTCGGCTATTTGCTGCTCATGGCAACGTTCGCCACTTCTCTTCTTTGCCTCGCGGTCGATCGGTGGATGCGGGAACGCAAGGCGACGGCAGCGTTCGTCATCATGTCCGTGGTGTGCTGCCTTGGAATGGTCGTGGTCGGGGCGCTTCAGGCGGAGCATTGGAACGTCCGGCAGATGTTGGTCTGCTATTCCTTCGCGTGGCTCGGCCTCACGATCGGGTTGTTCCCGGCGCGGAAGCTGTTCCGGGAGTTCGCCGACGAATGGCGTCGTGGTGTGAGGCGTGACGAGTACAAGCTGCCTGTTCGCTACCGGGTCGCCCCGGTCGTCTCTGTCACGGTGTCGGGTTTCCTGGCGTACGCCCTCGCGGGTTGACGTCAGGGGCGTGACCGTTCGAGTGCCTGCGCCATTCCGGCGATGGTCGGGGCCTCGAACAGGGAGCGCATGGACGGCGGGTCGCCCAGCAGATCGCCCGCGCGCCAGATGAGCTGCACGGCCACCAGTGACGAGCCGCCCAGGGCGAAGAAGTCGTCCTCGACTCCGATGGTGTCGACGCCGAGGACCTCGGCCCACAGGCCGGCGAGCGCGGCTTCCAGTTCGGTGCGCGGGGCGACGTAGGCGCCGAGGGCGGAGCGGTCCGACGGGGCGGTCAGGACGCCGTCACGGGCTTTCACTGATCGGCGGTCGGCCTGTCGTGCCCGGGTGACGATGTCGTCGATGGGGACCGCGCTGACGACGACCTGCGGGCCGAGGTCGGCGGCCAGGAGGCGACGCAGGGCTTCGGCGCCGTCCGCCGGTGTGATGCCCGGGCGGTCGTTCGGCACGGCGGGTTCGGAGGGCCGGGGCGGGTCGGCAGTGAATTCGCGGAGGATCACGTTGTCGATCGACAGTATTTCGGTGCCGGAATCGTCGAGGACGGTGACGTCCATGACGCGCACGCCGTCTGTTGTTTCGGGCTGGTGGCGAATGTGGCTGTAGATGCGGGTGGGCAGCGGGCCGTGGATGATGACGCTGCCGTAGCCGACCGGTAGGTAATCGCCGTGGTGGCGGTCGGCGTCGGCCGCTATCGCCTCGTCCAAGAGGGCGGGGTGGAGGGGGAGGGCGTCGGTCGCGACCAGTTTCGAGGCGGACAGGGTCGCCAATGTTTCGCCTGGGGCTGAGTGGGTCGTGACCACGCTTGACCAGCGCTGACCCAGGGTTACTGCGCCTCGGTCGCCTGCGGGTTTGTTTTCCTGCGTGCAGCGGGCGCGGATGGCCTCTATGTCGCGGGGTGGGGCCGGGGGAGGGGCGGCCGCGATTCCTGTCGCGTGTGCGTGGTCGATGGCGCGGCCGGTCGCGTCCAGGCTGCGGACGGTTATCCGGCGTGTTCCGGTCCCCGCGCCTACCACGATCTCGATGTTCACTGTTTCGCCGTCGGGGACGGAGAGTGGGGTGGCGAATGTGACGTCGCGCAGTTCCACCGCGCCCGCTTCGCGCCTTTCCGAGGCGAGGAAGGCCGCGCGCATCAGGTCGAGATGGGCCGTGCCGGGGAGGACGGATGTGCCCGCCACCCTGTGCTCGTCCAGCACCCAGTGGGTCGCGGGCGCCATCGAGCCCCGGAAGTGGGACGGGCCGGACGGGTCGTCGCGGCGCGCGGTGAGCCACGGGTGCGCGTCGGACGCCGTCCACCCGTGGGCATGGGGGACGCCGACCTCCGCCGCCATGCCGACGTCGAGCCATTCGCCCCAGTTCACCGAGACGACCGGGGCGGCGATGCGGCGGGGGCTGCGCGCGTAGGCGTCCATGAAGGCGTTGGCGGCGCAGTAGTCCACCTGTCCGAGGCCGCCCGCGATCGCGGTGACCGAGGAGCACAGCGCGAAGACGTCCAGGGGAGCGTCGGCGAAGACCTCGGCGAGCGCCAGCGTGCCCGCGATCTTGGGGGCGAGGACGGCCCGTGCCGCGTCCGCGCTCTTGACCTCGATCAGTCCGCCGCCGGGGACACCGGCCGCGTGGACGATGCCCTCGACGTCCCCGAAACGCTTCGCGATCACGTCCCTGACCTGGCGGAGCGCGGCGGGGTCGGTCACGTCGGCGGAGAACACCTCCACCTCGGCACCGGCCTCCTCCATCCGGCGTATCGCGTGGATCGCGCGGGATGTCCGGTCGCCGGGTTCGTGCTCGGCGAGCCACGCATCCCACGAGGCGCGGTCGGGGAAGCCGGACCGCCCGAGCAGCGCGAGGCGGGCGCGGGTCTCGCGGGCGAGGTGTTCGGCGATCGAGATCCCGAGGCCGCCCAGCCCGCCCGTGATCAGGTAGACGCCCTGGTCGCGCCAGGCGAGGTCCGGGGCCTGCTCCAGCCGGACCCGCGACATGGTCGGCGTCCAGCGCCGTCCGTTGCGCAGGGCGACGACGGGCACCGCGTCGTCCGCGCCCAGTTCTGTCGCCAGCCGTTCCAGTGTCCGCGTGCCGCCGAGGTCGGTGTCGATGTGGCGGCAGGTGACGTGCGGCAGCTCCTGTGGGAGGACGCGGCACACCCCGGCGACCGTCGCGAGTTCGGGCCTGAGCAGGTCCGTTCCGTGGACGTCCTGGGCGTGCGCGGTGACGACGTCCAGCGCGAGCGGGGACGCGGCGTTCTCCGCCAGCGCCTGGGCCAGGGCGAGCAGGCCGAAGAACGTCCGGTCGGCGTCGGCCGGATCGGGCGGCGTCGCGGGGGCGGGCGGCGGGCGCAGGCCCCAGGCGGCGATGATCCGCCCGGGTGTCCGGTCGGCCTCGGCCAGCGCGTCCAGGACCCGGAGGTGATCTTCGCGGCTGGACGGGTCGACCGTGAACGTGTCCTCGTCCCGGCGTGCGTAGCCGGGGCCGGGCAGGACGCTCACCACGGCGCCGCCGCGGTCGCGGAGCCGGGCCGCGAGTGCCCGACCTGGCCCGTCCCCGTCGTGAAGCACGAGGCAGGGACCCAGGGCGGCGGCCGGACGCGGGACGGGCGCCGCCTGCCGCCAGCCCGGCACCTCGTACCAGTCGTCCACCGTCGGACGCCGCGCCTCCGGTGCCGTTCCGGCGTCGGGCGGCGCGTCCACCCAGAAGCGGCGGCGTTCGAACGGGTAGGTCGGCAGCGGCACCCGGCGGCGGCCCGGTCCGGACACGGCGGCCCAATCGACGGGAACGCCGCGCAGCCACAACCCGCCGACCGCGCCGAGCAGGGTGGCGACGTCCTCGTCCCCGGACAGGAGGGTGGGCAGGACGCCGTGCGGGCGGCACAGTTCCGTCAGCGTGCGCCCCGGGCCTACCTCGACCGCCGCCCGGTCACTGGCCCCGAGCAGGCGTTCCGCGCACGCGCCGAAGCGGACGGGCGCGCGCAGGTGGCGGGCCCAGTACGCCGGGTCGGTCGCCTGCTCCGGCGTGATCCAGTCGCCGGTGACGCAGGACAGGAACGGGACGTCCGGACGGTTCCGCGGCGCCTTCGCGACCAGATCGGCGAACTCGTCCAGCACCGGGTCCATCATCGCGGAATGGAAGGCGTGCGAGGTGCGCAGTCTCCGGCTGGGTGTGCGGCGCGCGGCGAGCGTCGCGGCGAACGCCTCCACCTCTTCGGTCGGCCCCGCCACGACGCATTCGCCGGGCCCGTTGACCGCCGCGACCGACAGCGCGTCCGGCAGGATCGCGGCGACCTCGTCCTCGGGCAGCGGTACCGCGAGCATCGCCCCGGCGGGCATCCGGCCCATGAGGCGGCCGCGCGCGGCGACCAGCGCGAGGGCGTCGGGCAGCGCGAAGACCCCGGCGAGGCAGGCGGCGGTGAGTTCGCCGACGCTGTGCCCCAGCATCGCCGCGGGCCGGACTCCCCACGAGCGCAGAAGTTCCGCGAGCGCGTACTGGACGGTGAACAGCGCGGGCTGCGCCAGCTCGGTCCGGTCGAGGGGGCGCGGGGAGGCGGCCACGAGGTGATCGCGGATGTCCAGGCCCAGGTGCGGTTCGAGCAGGTCGGCGCACCGGTCGACGGCGGCGCGGAAGACGGGGTGCGCACCGTGGAGGCCCTTGCCCATGCCCGGGTACTGCGCGCCCTGGCCGGGGAAGAGGAAGGCGGGCGTGGCGGCCGTGTCCTGGATGAAGCCGGTGCGGACGCGGTCGGAGGTCAGCGCGAGGGCCGCGTCCTGCGCGTCGCGGGCGACGACGACGGCGCGGTGCGGATGTTCGGCGCGTCCGACCTGGAGGGTGTGGGCCACGTCGGCGAGGTCCGGGCCGTCGTCGGAGGCCAGGTGGGCGCCGAGGTTCGCGAGCATGTCGTCGAGCGCGGCCCCCGTCTTCGCCGACAGCGGCAGCAGCTGCCACGGCGAGCGCGGCGGCTCCGCCGGACGCGGCGCCGGGGCCTCCTCGACGATCACGTGCGCGTTGGTCCCGCCGATGCCGAACGCGCTCACCCCGGCGCGCCGGGGCTGCCGGCCGCGCGGCCACGGGGTCAGCGTGTCGACGACGCGGAAGGGGCCGTCCGCGAAGTCGATCCGGGGGTTCGGCCGCTCGAAGTGGAGGGTGCGCGGGATCAGTTCCTCGTTCAGCGCGAGCACGGTCTTGATGAGCCCCGCGACGCCCGCCGCGCTGATGAGGTGCCCGATGTTCGACTTCACCGAGCCGATCCCGCACCACTGACGGACGGCCGCCCCGCCTGCGCGGTCCACGCCGCCCGCGCCGTACGCGCGGCTGAGCGCCTCGACCTCGACGGGGTCGCCGAGCGCGGTCGCCGTGCCGTGCGCCTCCACGTAGCCGACGCTCCGCGGGTCGACGCCCGCCCTGGCCAGCGCCCGCGCGGCGACGGCGGCCTGGCCGTCGACGCCCGGCGCGGAGAAGCCGTCCTTGGCGGAGCCGTCGTTGTTGACCGCCGAGCCGAGGACCACCGCGTGGACGGTGTCGCCGTCGGCGAGCGCGGCGGACAGCGGTTTGAGGACCACGACCCCGGCGCCGCTGCCCCAGATCGTCCCGCGCGCGTCGGCGTCGAACGGGCGGCAGCGGCCGTCCGGGGAGACGACCCCGCCGTCCTGGTACAGGTAGCCGTGGCCGTGCGGGATCACGATCGAGGACGCACCGGCCAGCGCCATGGCGCAGTCGCCGCGGCGCAGCGCCTCGGCGGCCAGGTGCACCGCGACCAGCGACGTCGAGCACGCCGTCTGGACGGTCATCGACGGCCCGCGCAGGTTCAGCCGGTGCGACACGAACGTCGCGAGGAAGTCGGGGTCGTTCGCGGACGAGACGGCCAGCGTGCCGACGCTCTCCACCACCGCGCGGTTGGCGCGGACCAGCTCGAAGCCGTAGGTGCCGCGTCCCGTCCCCGCGTAGAGGCCGATGTCGCCCGCGTACCGGCCGGGGTCGTATCCGGCGTGTTCCAGCGCGGCGTGCGCGGTCTCCAGGAGGAGGCGGTGCTGCGGGTCGCGGATCTCCGCCTCGCGCGGGGTGAGGCCGAAGAACGCCGCGTCGAAGCGGTCGGCGCCGTCCAGGACGGACGCGGCGGGCACGAACGCCGGGTGCCGCGCGACGTGCTCGGGGACCCCGAGCGCGGTCTGCTCGTCCGGCGTGTAGCGGCGGATCGACTCCACCCCGCCGATCAGGTTCTGCCAGTACGCGTCGAGGTCGTGCGCCCCCGGGAAACGCCCGCTCATTCCGATGATGGCGATCGGCTCGTCCGGGGGGACGGCCGCCGGTTCCGGACGGAGGTCGCGTGCGATGGACGCGAGCAGTTCCCGGCGCGCCGAATGCAGGAAGAAATGGTCGCCGGGGAGAACCCGAAGGGTGAAGTCCGCGGACGTGTGCGTCTGCCATCCGGACATCTCACCGGGACCGGCCATGGCGTCCGCGTCGCCCGCGAACGCGGTCACGGGAAAGTCGAACGGCGCCTCCGCCGTGTAGCGGTAATCGTCGGTGAAGGCGAAGTCGGAGCGCAGGATCGGAAGCCAGACGGCGCGCACGGCCGGGTCGTCCAGCACCTCGCGCGGGGCGCCGCCCAGTTCGGCCAGCCAGGCGGTCAGCTCGCCGTCGGGCATGTCGGCGACGCGCGGCCGCGACAGCGGGACGTGCGGGACGGGCGAGCCGCTCACGAACAGCCGCGCGGGCGGGGGAGCGCCGAGGCGCCGCAGCCGCCTGCACAGCTCGAACCCCAGGAGGCCGCCCATGCTGTGGCCGAACACGGCGTACGGGCGGTCGGTCAGCGGCAGGGCCGCGCGGGCGAGGGCGTCGACGTCGACGGTCGGCGGCTCGTCGGCGCGGGCCTCGCGTCCGGGCAGCCGCACGGGCACGACCTCCACGTCCGGGAGGAGTTCGGCCCAGCCGTGGAAGGCGCTCGCGCCGCCCCCGGCGTAGGGCAGGCACAGCAGCCGCGTCCGCGTGCCGGAGCGGGGGGTGTCGGTCGCGAACCAGCTCATCGGCTTTCCGTCTCGGTTCGGCGCATCAGGTCGGCGACGAGCATTCCGCGGCGCGCCTTTCCGGTGAGGCCGCGCGGTATCTCGGAGAGTCTGACGAAACGGTGCGGGAGTTTGTGCGGCGACAGCAGCGCGGCCAGGCCACGGCGCAGTTCCGCATTGGGCACGTCTCCGTCGGTCACCACGAAGGCCACCATTTCCTCTCCGCCCGGCCCGGGTGTTCCCGCGACGACGCAGTCGGTGACGCGGTTGATCATCCGCAACGCCTGCTCGACCTCGTGCGGATCGACCCTCCGCCCGCCGATGTTCATCAGCTCCCCGCGCCGCCCGGTGATGTGGAGGCGGCCGTGGTCGTCGAGGCGGCCCAGGTCGCCGGTCCGCCGCCACGGCGTCCCGTCCGCCCACGCGTGGCGGGCCATGATCTCGCCGGACGCGTCGACCGTCAGCTCGACGCCCTCCAGCGGCGCGCCGACCCCCTCGCCGGGGTCGCCGCGTCCGAGTGTCAAGGAGCCGTCCTCGGTCGTGCCGTAGGCGGGCAGCAGCGGGAGCCCGGTCACCGCACGCCATCTCTCGCGCAGGTCGTCGGGCAGCGGTTCGCCTCCCGCGACGCAGGCGCGCAGGGCCCAGCTCTGGACGACGTCCGGCTCGCCGGCCAGCCGCTCGATGTAGCCGCGATACAGGAAGGGGATCGTGAGCAGGACGGTCACCCGCTCGTCCCGCAGCGTCCGGTGGAACTCGGCCGGGCCGAGCAGGCCCGAGCGCATCACCACGGTCGCGCCGGTGAGGAGCCCGGCGAGCAGGCTCCGGTCGAGGCTCATGCGGTGCGGCATCGCGGCGGTGCTCCACACGACGTCGTGCTCGCCGAACCGCAGCGCCCGCGCGCAGGCCCGCGCGTTCGCGAGCAGCTCCGCCCAGGGGGTGTCGACGATCTTGGGCAGGCCGGTGGTGCCCGAGGTGCACAGGCCGAGCACGGGCGCCCGGTCCCTGCCGCCGGGCCGGCCGCCGGCCCCCTGGAAGAGCCCACGCGCGCGCTCGACCTCCCAGTCCGTGGCGGCGGCGTCGAGCAGCAGGACGTCGTGCCCGCCGCAGGCCAGCCGCAGCAGCTCGACGGCGTCGTCCACGGTGCCGGACACCCGCAGCACCCGCCGGTCGCCCCCGATGTCAGGCGAGGCCAGCCGGTCGGCCAGGTCGCCGTAGCCGATCTCGCCGCCCGCGCCCCGGAGCGCGGGACGGCCCGGCGCCCGGCGCGCCGCCGCCCGCACCGCGTCGACGAGCGCCTGCGGACCCGGTGGGCGTCGCATCCGATGTCCATCCCCGAAAAGGACGCGGGGGGCCCGCCGCACGGCGAGGCCGCCCCGCTGATCTTGGTCGTACCTCGTATATCACGCTCCCGCCCGGAATCGCACGGTACGGCGCCCGCGAACGGCGCCCACGGACGGCGCGGGCCGCGGCGACATCACCGCGCGGCACGGCGACGGCCGAGGGGAACGGACGCTAACCCTGGTCGAGAAGTGCGGACAGGCGTTTAGGAGCGATCAGCCGGTAGCTGTCCTCGACCAGTTCGCCGATCTCGTCCCAGTCGTGGTCGACGTCGAGCCGGATGCCCACCCAGCCCTTGCTGCCCACGTACTTCGGGACGAAGAACCGCTCGGGCGACTCGGCGACGAGGGCCTCCTGCACCCCCGGACCGGCCTTGAACATCGCCGAGAGGCCGTCCTCGCTCGTCATCAGGAAGAGCTTGTCGCGGACCCGGAACGAGGGCGCGGTGTGGCCGCCGAAGGGCTTCTCCGTCGCCTCGGGAAGGGACAGGGACATCTCGCGGAGCCGTTCCAACACGTCCATTTCGGTGCCTCTCTCGCCGCCGGGGGTGCCGTCAGCCGATGCTAGCCACCGCCCCCGACAAACCCCAGGTCACCAGCGGGGTCACCGCGAGGAGCGCCGACCCTCGGGCCGCAGCGACGGCTCGCGCACATAGTGCTGGACGCCCGCGATGTCGGTGCCGGGCGGCACGACCTCGTCGATCGCGTCCAGCGTCGCGGCGTCCAGCCGGACGTCGGCGGCGGCGAGCAGGTCGTCGAGCTGCTCGACCGTCTTCGGGCCGATGATGGTCGAGGTGATGGCGGGGTGCTCGGCGACGAAGGCGAGCGCGAGATGCGTCAGCGAGAGCCCGGCCTCCTCGGCGATCTTCGTGAGCCGTTCGACGGCGTCGAAGCGGACCTCCCGGGCCGGGTCCTCGTCCACCGACGGGTGCCACGAGGTGGTGGTGGCGTAGCGGGAGCCGGCCGGGGCCTGCGCGTCGCGGCGGTACTTGCCGGTCAGCCAGCCCCCGGCGAGCGGGCTCCAGGGGATCACGCCCATGTCGTGCCGGAGGCACGTGGGCAGCACCGCCTGCTCCACCGACCGGGCGAAGATCGAGTACTGCGGCTGCTCGCACACGTACCGCTCGGTTCCCCGGCGCCGCGCGGCCCACTGGGCCTCGACGATCCACTCCGCCGGGTAGGACGACGAGCCCAGGTAGAGGATCTTGCCCTGCCGGACGAGGTCGGTGAGCGCCCCGAGCGTCTCCTCCAGGTCGGTGCCCCAGTCGTGCCGGTGCGTCTGGTACAGGTCGATGTGGTCGGTGCCGAGCCGGCGCAGGCTGTCCTCGACGGCGCGGACGATCCACCGCCGCGACGCGCCGCGCGCGTTGCGGTCCTCGCGCATGGGGTTGAAGAACTTGGTCGCGAGGACGACGTCGTCCCGCCGCCCCTTCAGCGCCTTTCCGACGACCTCCTCGCTGCCGCCGAGGAAGTAGTAGTCGGCGGTGTCGAGGAAGTTGATCCCCGCGTCCAGGGCACGGTGGATCGCGCGGACTCCGTCGGCGTCGTCGGCCTTGCCCTGCTCGCCGAACATCATCGCGCCGAGGCACTGGGTGCTCACCTCGACGCCGGTGCGTCCGAGTTTGCGGTAGCGCATTCAAGCTCCTTGTGGGTCGTTGACTCGAGACGTTAGGAGCTGGAGCGCGCTCCAGGTCAACACCGGATTCGCCCGGAAACAGCGAATTTGTCGAGGGATCGGACGCTCTCTAGGGTTCCTGTCCAGGACCACGACCGGGGGGTGGCATGGGACGGCCCGAACGTCCGCTGGATCCGGAGGCGGGCCCGGTCGAGCGGCTGGCCTGGGAGCTGCGGCGGCTGCGGAACGAGGCGGGGCGGCCGAGCTACCGCGAGCTGGCGCGGCGCGCGCACTTCTCCCGGAGCACGCTGGCGGAGGCGGCGACGGGCGTCCGGCTGCCGACGCTGGAGGCCACGCTCGCCTACGCGGGCGCGTGCGGCGGCGACCGGGACGAGTGGGAGCGCCGCTGGCGGGAGGTGGCGGCGGAGGTCGAGCGGGACCGGCGGCGATGCCCCTACCCCGGCCTCGCGCCCTTGCAGGAGGGCGACGCGGACCTGTTCTTCGGCCGCTCCGAGCTGGTCGAGGACCTGCTTGAGGCGGTGGAGCGGGCGCCGCTGACGGCGGTGTTCGGCGCGTCCGGCAGCGGCAAGTCCTCGATCCTGCGCGCGGGGCTGCTGCCGGGCCTCGCCGGGACGGGGACGCCGACCGTCCTGCTGACGCCGGGGGAGCACCCCCTGGACGAGCTGGCCGCCGCGCTCGCCCCGCTCGCCGGCTCCGACCTCGAAACGGCCTTGGCCGCCGACCCGCCCGAACCGCCGGTGGAGCGCGCGTTCGTGGTCGTCGACCAGTTCGAGGAGGTGTTCACGCTCTGCGCGGACGAGGAGCGCGACCGCTTCCTCGACGTCCTCACCGCGCTCGCGGGGGACCGGCTGAGGTTCGTCATCGGCGTCCGCACCGACTTCTACGGGCACTGCGCGCGCCACCCCGGGCTCGTCGCGGCGCTGCGGGCGGGCGTGCAGGTGCCGGTCGGCCCGCTGACCGACGAGGAGCTGCGCGACATCGTGGTCGAGCCCGCCGCGCGGGTGGGCCTGACCGTGGAGCCCGACCTCGTCGCGACCGTGGTCGCGGAGGCGGCGGGCCGGCCCGGCGCGCTCCCGCTCGTCGCGCACGCGCTCCGCGAGACGTGGAGCCGCGCGCCGGGCCCGGTGCTGCGGCTCGCCGACTACGAGGCGACCGGCGGGGTGCGGGAGGCGATCGCCCGGACCGCCGAACGCGTCCACGAGGACCTGGACCCGCCCCGCCGCGCGCTCGCCCGCGCCGTGTTCCTGCGCCTGACCGCGCTCGGCGAGGGCACCGAGGACACCCGCCGCCGGATGGACCGGGACGAGCTGACCGGCGTCGGCGAGCCGGGCGAGGTGGACGCGGTCCTCGACGTGCTCGCCGCCGCCCGCCTCGTCGTCGTGGACGGCGACACCGTGGACGTCGCGCACGAGGCGCTCATCCGGGCCTGGCCGCGGCTGCGGGGCTGGCTGACCGACGACCGCGAGGCGCTGCTGCGGCACCACCGGCTCACGGCGGCGGCCGCCGAGTGGGACCGGGGAGGCCGCGACGAGGAGTTCCTCTACCGGGGCGGGCGGCTCGCGGAGTGGGACGGCGCCACGGTCCCGCTGAACGAGCTCGAACGCTCGTTCCTCGCCGCCGGGCGGGAGCGCGAGGAGCACCGCAGGGTCGCCGCGCGGCGCCGCGTCCGGGCCGGGTTCGGCGGGCTCGGGCTGGTCGCGGCGGTGGTCGGGGTGCTGGCCGTCGTCGCGTTCGTCCAGGCGGACCGGACGGCGCAGGAGCGCGACCGCGCGCTGTCCCGGCAGCTCGCCGCCAACGCGCGGCGGCAGCTCGACATCGACCCCGAGCTGGCGCTGCTGCTCGCGACCCGCGCCTACGAGGTGGAGGCGACGCCGGAGGCCGACCTGGTCCTGCGGCAGGCCGTGCGCGACGCGCGGCTGCGGCGCACCGTCCCGCTTCCGGGCATGAGACCGAGCAGCGACGGCGCGATGGTGTCCAGCCCCGACCGGCGCCGGGTCGCGATCTGGGACCAGAACGGCCTCCAGGTCATGGGCTGGCGCGGCGCCGACCTCGTCCCCGGCGGGGGCTTCAACGCCGCGCGGCTTCCCGGCGCCTGGACCGCCGCCGCGTTCAGCCCCGACGGCCGGTGGCTCGCGACCGGCGACGTCAGCGGCCGGGTGAAGCTGTGGGACGGGCAGCACAGGACGACGGGGAGGCAGCTGCGAGGCGAGGGCGGGCCCGGCGTCGGCGGGCTCGACTTCAGCCCCGACGGGCGCAGGCTCGCCGGGACGCGCGGCAACGAGGTCTGGATCTGGGACCTCGCGGGGAAGCGCGAGCCGGTGGTCTTCCGCGTCCACGAACGGTTCGCGGTGAGCGCGGTCGCGTTCAGTCCCGACGGCAGGTGGCTCGCCACGGGCGGGATCGGGACGTCGGTCCGGATCTGGGACGTGACCGGGAACCGCCCCAGGGTCGTCCGGGACGCGGCGCGCGGCGGCCCGGACGAGCGCGACGGGGACGCCGTCGCCTTCAGCCCCGGCGGGACGATGCTCGCCGCCGTCGACCGCGGCAAGGCGAAGGTGTGGAGCGTGCCCGGCCGGCCCGAGCGCGGCGGGTGGGAACCGCAGGCCGTGCTGGACGGCACGGGCCAGGGCGCCGTCAAGGGCCTCACCGTCAGCGCCGACGGGCGCCGGATGGCGACGTTCGGGCTCGACCGGGTCGTGCGGGTCTGGACGATGGGCGCGGACCTCGGGCCGCTCACCCTCCGCGTCCCGGTGGGCGCGCAGGTCGGCGCCGCGTTCAGCCCCGACGGCCGATCGCTGGCGACGGTCTCCACCGACGGCACCGCGCGGATCTTCGACATCGCGTCCGGCGGCGTGGCGACGTCCGGGACGCCGTTCACGGGCGAGGCGGCGGTCGGCGCGATCCGCGCGACCAGCGCGGACGGGCGGACGGTCGCGACGACGCCGCTCGGCGGCGACACCGTCCGGGTCTGGGACACCGCGCGCGGCGGTGCCCCGCGCGTCGTGGCGGGCCCGGCTGGGTCGACGCGGGCCGTCGCGCTGAGCCCGGACGGGCGGTGGCTCGCCTACGGCGGCGACGGGCACGCCGTCCACCTGGTCGACCTGCGGGACCGCGCGGCGCCGCCGGTCACGGTGGATACCGGCCACCTGACGGTGTGGGCGCTCGCGTTCGGCCCCGGCGGGCGGCGCCTCGCGGCTACCGGCTACGGCACGGCCCCGGCCCAGGTGTGGGACGTCGGCGCGCGCGGCGGCCTCACGCCGTTGCCGGGCTGGGGAGCCAGGCCGGGTCAGCCCGGTGCCCTCGGCCGCGCGGCGGCCCCCGCGTTCAGCCCCGACGGGCGTTTCCTCGCGGGCGCCGCCGAGGGGAACGCCGTGGGCATCTGGGACCTGACCGGCAAGCGGAAGCCGACGATCCTGCGCGGCCTGCGCGACGACGCGGAGACGATCGCGTTCAGCCCGGACGGGCGGCGCCTCGCCGTGGCGTCCGACGACGGCTCCGTCCGCCTGATGGACACCGGCGGGCGCGGCGCGCCCACGGCCGTCCTCCCGGGCGACGACACGATCGTGACGCGCGACCTCGCGTTCAGCCCGGACGGAGCGTGGCTCGCCACCACCGAGTCCGACGGCTCCCTGCGGCTCTGGCGCACGGCCGGCGGCACCGACCCCGTCGTGCTGGACGGGTTCGGCGGCACGGTCGTCCGGCCCGCGTTCGCCCCGGGCGGGCGGCTGGTCGCCCCGCTCGGGTCGGCGTCGGTGCTCACGGGCGGGAGGTGGCGGCCCACCGGCATCACCGGACGGTTCGTCCGGACGTGGGACTGCGAGGTCTGCGGGCCCGGCGCGAAGGTCCTGGAGCTGGCGCGGCGGCGCGCCGTCCGGGAGCTGACCGGCGAGGAGAAGCGGATCTTCCCGGGCTCCTAGCGGCGCGGGCCGGAGGTCAGAACAGTGCGGGCGGCTCCGCCGGGGGCGGCTCGGGCAGCGGCTCGACCTCCGGGACCAGCCCCCTGACCTCGTCGTGGAACCGGCGCGCGAGCGTCAGCGCCTCGGCGTTGTCGGGCGTGTGGACGAACACGGTCGGCGAGCGGCCCTCCCGCAGCCAATCGGCGACGGTCGCCGCCCACTCGTGCCAGCCCTCGACGGTCGCGGCGGTGTCGTCGCGGCCCAGGTAGCGGACCATGGGATGGCCGGTCAGCGCCCGCGAGCGGCGGGGGAGGCGCGGCTTCCTCGTCCAGGCGTCGCGCTCGGCGTCGGTCGTCGGCGGCTTCTGGAACAGGACGGTCGTGTCGAACGGCACCCACTCGGCGCCGGTCGCGGCGAGGGCGCGCTCCAGCAGGTCACCGGCCCGCGCGTCCTCGAAGAAGGCGCGGTGCCGGACCTCGACCGCCTGCCCGTACCGGCGGGGGAGGCGGCGCAGGAACCGGGCGAGCGTGCCGACGTCGGCCGGGCCGAACGACGCCGGGAGCTGCACCCACAGCGCGTGGACGCGCGTTTCGAGCGGCTCGATCGCGGCCAGGAACGCCCGGACCTCGTCGTCGCCGCCCGCGAGGCGGTGGTGGTGCGTGACGGGTTTCGGCAGCTTGGGCACGAACCGAAAGTCGGGCGCGGTCTGCGCCGCCCACGACTCCACCGAGCTCCGCGGCGGCGTGGCGTAGAAGGTCGTGTTGCCCTCCACCGCGTTGCACCACGTCGCGTACGCGCGCAGGCGCTCCTTCGGGGGCAGCGGGTGGGGGAGCAGGCGCCCCTGCCAGGGCGCGTGAGTCCACATCGCACATCCCACGTGAAGCCGCACGAACGCTACGTTACCGCGCCCCACGCACCGTTCCGGAGGCATGGCGGGACGGGAGGCCGCGCGTAGCCCTGGCGCGGCCTCCCGTCCCCGTTCGGGGGTCGGCTCACGGACGCCGCCCGATCACGGCGCCGTCAGCCGGGGGACCTCAGCCGAAGTCGAGGTCCGAGCACTGGTAGAAGGCGTTCTCGGTGTCGGCGATGTCCCAGACGGCGAGCAGGATGTGCCGGCCGTGCCGCTGCGGGAGCGTGCCGTTGTGGACGGTCGGGTTGGAGGGCTGACGGCCGCCCATGTTCTGCTGGATGAACGGCGTCGAGTCCAGCGCGGCCCGGGTCAGCGGCTGCGTGCTGTTCCAGCCGTCCTTGGTGAGGAAGTAGCGGAACGACGAGGTCGAGTGCGCGGCGGTGAAGTGCCAGCTGATGCTGAACGCCGATCCGGAGGTCACCTTCGTCGCGGGCCATCCGGTGCCGCCGCGCTGGTCGTCGAGCGGGGACCAGCGCCCGTCGGCGCCGGCGCAGATCGTGCCGTCGCGCGGGCCGGACTTCGGGAACCCCTTCGGGCCCTCGACGCCGTCCGGGTCCCACTGGACCTGGCCGCAGTTGTTCACCTTGTGCTGCCCGCACAGGTAGCTGCGGCTCGCGGGGGAGGTGGTGTAGCCGTGCGACCATGCCGGCACGGCGAGCGCCAGCGGGAGTCCGACGGTCACGGCGGCGGCGACGGCGAGGCTTGACTTCCTGGGCATCTGCTTCTCCTTGGCGGGGAGGCACCGCGGTGCCTGGAGCGGAGCGAGCCGGCCCGGCAAAACCAACTCAAAGGAAACTTTCCTGTCAGTAAGGTGACGCGTCGGCGGCGCTCAGTCAACCCCCACGGCGACGAAGTGGTCACTGGGACGCATGTTCTTGGCAGGCCATGCCTAGGCCGGTGCCCGGCCCGGGAATACTCTCCGGGCAAACCCAGAGGAAGGTGCCCCGCCATGGAACACACCACGACCGACACCGAGCAGGAGCGGTCCGCAGCGATCGCGTGGACGACGCCCGACTACGAGGTCGTCGAGACGTCCCTTGAGGTCACGGCCTACTTCGGCGCCGGGATCTGACCCGCGGATGCGGCTGCTGGTGCTCGGCACCGCGGCGGGCGGCGGCGTCCCCCAGTGGAACTGCGCGTGCCCCGGGTGCGCCGCCGCCCGCGTCGAGCCGGGCCGGCGGCGCCGGCACGCCTCGATCGCCGTCGAGGCGGGCGCGGGACGGTGGTACATCGTCAACGCGACGCCCGACATCGGCGAGCAGATCGAGGAGTGCGGGCCGCTGCACCCCGGTCCGGAGCGGCGCGCCACCCCGGTCGCCGGGGTGATCCTCACCGACGCGGAACTCGACCACACGCTCGGCCTGCCGCGCCTGCGGGAGGCCGAGGCGGTGCGGATCGTCGCGACCGGCGCCGTCCGGGGCGCTCTGTCCGCAGGCCTCAGGCTCGACCGGGTTCTCGCTCCCTATACCCGGCTGACCTGGACGGACCTCGCCGTGACGGCGCCCGGACCGCTGGAGGAGGGCGGGCCGCTGGAGGTCCAGGGGATCAGGGTCTCCGGCAAGCGCCCCCGCTACGCGGTCGACCTGCCCGGCGCGCCGGGCGACGACGGCGCCTGGGTGGTGGCCCTGCGCATCCGCGACCGGCGGGACGGCAGGGCGGTCGTCTACGCGCCCGCCCTCGGCGTCTGGCCGGACGAACTGGACCGTGCCGTCAAGGACGCCGACTGCGTCCTCGTCGACGGCACGTTCTGGGACGATGAGGAGCCCCGCCGCACGGGCTGCTCCAGCCGGACGTCCACGGAGATGGGCCATCTGCCGATCACGGGTCCCGGCGGCACGGCCGAGCGGCTCGCGGACGTCCCCGCCGCGCGGCGCCTCTACACGCACCTCAACAACACCAACCCGCTCGTCGATCCCGACGACGCCGGGCACCGCCGCCTCGCCGCGTCCGGGATCGAGGTGGCCCGGGAGAGAATGGTGATCGAACTGTGAGCGCGACCCTGCCCGACGGAGGGCCCGACGGAACCTCCAATGGAGCGCCCAACGGGCGGCCCGGCGGGTCGCTGGAGGACCGGCTCCGCGCGCTGGGGGAGCGGCGGTACCACCACCGGCACCCGTTCAACCTCCGCATGCACGAGGGGACGCTGACCCCGGACGAGCTGCGCCGCTGGATCCTCAACCGCTTCCACTACCAGCGCCACATTCCGGTGAAGGACGCGCTGATCCTCGCCAAGCTCGGCACGCGCGAGCTGCGGCGCTCCTGGATCCGGCGCGTCCACGACCACGACGGCCCGCCCGACGCTCCGCCGGGCGAGGGCGGCATCGAGCGGTGGCTGCGGCTCGGCGAGGCCGCCGGCCTGGACCGCGACCTGCTGCTGTCGGGCGAGGGCGTGCTGCCCGGCGTCCGGATGGCGGTGGACGGCTACGTGAACTTCTGCCGGAACGCGACCGTGCTGGAGGCCGTCGCGTCCTCGCTGACCGAACTGTTCGCGCCCGACCTGATGGCCACCCGGATCGCCGCGTGGGAACGCCACTACCCGTGGGTGGAGCCCGAGGGGCTGCGCTACTTCCAGGTACGGGTCGGGCAGGGCCGCCGCGACTCCGGCGAGGCGATGGACCTCGTCCGCGCCTGGACGCACTCGCGGGCCGACGAGGAGCGGGTCCTCGCGGCGTTCACGTTCAAGTGCGAGGTGCTCTGGTCGCTGCTGGACGCGGTCGAGCACGCCGGCCGCACCGGCGCGGAGGTGCCCGATGCCCGGTGAAGACGCGTGGCGTCCCGTCCTGGACGGGTCGGTCCTCCTGCGGCACGACCGCGTCCGGGGCGGCGACCTGCTGCTGATGCCCGAGCGCGCGGTGCGGCTCAGCGGCTCGGGCGGGCGCATCCTGCGGCTGTGCGACGGCAGCCGCACCGTCGAGGGCATCATCGCCGAGCTGCGCGGAACGTTCCCGGACGCGCCGCTCGGCGAGGAGGTGCCCGCGTTCCTGGAGCGGATCCGGGCGGAGGGCTGGCTGCGATGACCGTCCCGCCGGCGCCGTGGGCGCTGCTCGCCGAGGTCACCCACGCGTGCCCGCTGCACTGCCCGTACTGCTCGAACCCCGTGGAGCTGGTGCGCCGGAGCAGGGAGCTGGC
The DNA here is from genome assembly GCF_022751215.1 of Actinomadura terrae. GTDB lineage: Bacteria > Actinomycetota > Actinomycetes > Streptosporangiales > Streptosporangiaceae > Spirillospora > Spirillospora terrae. The sequence continues at coordinate 1,960,543 of NZ_JAICDG010000001.1, forward strand.
CACCGCCGACTGGGAGCGGGTGTTCGGCGAGGCCGCCGACCTCGGCGTCGTCCAGTCGCACGTGTCCGGCGGCGAGCCGCTGCTGCGCCCCGACCTGGCCCGGATCGTCGCGGCCGCGCACCGCGCGGGCGTCTACACCCAGCTCGTGACCAGCGGCGTCGGCCTCACCGAGGCGCGGCTGGACGAGCTGCTGAAGGCCGGGCTGAACAGCGTCCAGCTCTCGGTGCAGGACGCCCGCGCGCCCGGCTCCGACCTCATCGCGGGCCGCGTCTCCTACGCCGACAAGGGACGGGCCGCCGGGGTGGTCCGCGCCGCCGGCACGCCGCTCGGGCTGAACGTCGTCCTGCACCGGCACAACCTCGACCACCTGCCGGAGATCATCGCGCTCGGCGCCGCGTGGGGCGCCGAGCGGATCGAGCTCGCCAACGTCCAGTTCTACGGCTGGGCGCTGCGCAACCGCGCCGCGCTGCTGCCCACCCGGGAGCAGCTCGACCGCGCGAAGGCGACCGTCGCCGCGCACCGCGACGCCCACCGGGACGGCGGCCCCGAGCTGGTGTGGGTCATGCCCGACTACTACGAGGGCGTGCCCAAGCCGTGCATGGGCGGGTGGGGGATGCGCTCGATCACCGTCGGCCCGGACGGCACCGCCCTGCCCTGCCCCGCCGCGTACGCGATCGAGGGGCTGGCGCCGCCGAACGTCCGCGACCGGTCGCTTTCGTGGATCTGGACGGAGTCGCCGGCGTTCGCCGCCTACCGGGGCACCGGCTGGATGACCGGACCGTGCGGCACCTGCCCGCGCCGCGAGACCGACTTCGGCGGCTGCCGCTGCCAGGCGTACGCCCTGACCGGCGACGCCGCGCGCACCGACCCCGCCTGCTCGCTGTCCCCCGACCACCACCTGATCCGGGACCTGGTCGAGGGCCTGGACGGGACCGCCGTGGGCGGTGACGGCGAAACCGCCGTGGCAGGTGACGAAAGCCGGACGGCCGCGCCGTCCGGCTTCGTCTACCGCCGTCCCACCTGAGCGGGCGGGACGGTCGGCCCTCGTCAACGCTCCGCGTAGACGAGGGCCAGTTCGCTGGAGAAGTACTCGGGCAGGCCGTCCCACGGGTTGGCGCCGGTCCGGTCGGTGACGTACACGACGCCCGCGTTGCACCGCTCCGCGCGCGCCAGCGCGCGGGACAACACCGGACGCGGCGCCGCGTACACCAGGTGGCAGAACCGCTCGGCGGGAAGCCGCCGCGCCCACGCCGGGACGCGGAGGTGCCGGTAGGCCGACCAGGGCCCCTCGAAGGTGACGAGGAGGTCCGCGAGCCCCGAGTACGCGGCGTCGGGGTAGGTGCCGTGGTTGAGGACGATGCGGGTCATGCCCCGTCCCCGCGCGCCCGCCGTGATCCGCCGGTACCGCAGCACGTGCCCCGGTTCGGCGGACACCTGGTCGAGGAAGGCCATGCGGATGCCGTACCAGGTCCGGTACCGCACCAGCTCGTCCTCGACCTCGCAGGCGGGACGCCCGCCGTAGGCGGTGTCGACGTACCCGGCGAGCCGCACGCCCGCGTCGGACGCGCGGCTCGCCACCTCGGCGAAGGCGCGGTCGCGGACGGTGCCCGCGCCGCTGTCGACGTTGAGGACGACGACGCCGAGGCGGGCGTCGGCGAGCGCCGCCCAGTCCACCGCCGCGGGGTGGAAGTAGGCGGGCACGGCGACCGCCCCGACCCGGCCGTTCAGCCCGGGCACGCGGTCTCCGCCCAGAGGTCCCGCAGGGACGTGGCGAGGTCGGTCGCGGGGGCCCAGCCGAGGGCGCGCCGGATCGCGCCGATGTCGGCCTGCTGCCAGGCGACGGCCGACGAGCGCTCCGAGCCGGACGCGGCGGCCTCCAGCACCCGCCGCCGCGATCCCGTGACGCGCAGGAGCAGCGCCGCGAGGTCGCGCAGCGGCGTCGCCCGCCCGCTGCCCACGTTGAGGACGGGTGGCAGCGGGCCCGGGGCGAGCGCGGCGGTGAGCACGGCGTCCGCGACGTCGCGGACGTCCACGAGGTCCCGGCTCGCGGTGAGCGGGCCGACATGGACGTCCTCGTCGGAGTCGTCCGTCCGGCGCAGCTCCCCGGCGAGCCGTCCGGCGAGCGTCGACCCGGGCGAGCCCGGGCCCACCGGGTTGAACACCCGCAGCACGACGGCGTCGGGCGCGCCGCCGGCCAGCTCCGTCCCGGCGAGCTTCGTGACGCCGTACAGGCTGTGCGGGCGCGGCTGCGCCGACTCGGTGACCGGCGTCCCGTGCTCCACCGCCCCGTACTCGGCGGCGGAGCCCAGATGGACGAGCCGTGCCTTGCGCCCCGCCTCGGACAGCGCCGTCACCAGGTTCGCGACCGCGACGACGTTGCCCCGGACGAGCTCGGCCGGGGTGCCCGAGGTGACGCCGGCGCAGTTGACGACGACGTCCGGCTCGATCTCGCGGAGCGCGTCGCCGACCGGCGCCGCCCCGGCCGCGAGGTCGAGCCCCCGGACGCCCGGCTCCGGCGACCGCGACGCCGCGACGATCTCGACCCCCGTCGCGGCCGCCCGTGCCCGGACGTGCCGTCCCACGAAACCCGTGGCGCCGACCAGCAGGATCCGGCTCATCGCCGGCTCGCCGGCGCCCGGCGCGGGGAGGGCTCCCCGCACCCCGCGGCCGCCACCCGGACCGGGCCCTCCAGCAGCTGCGGGCGCAGGTGCGGGAACTCGGCGTTGGCACGGTCGTAGTCGTCGGGGCGCCCGATGTCGAGCCAGTACCCCTCGAAGCGGTACTCGCGGGGGTGCCGGCCCTCCGCGAGCAGGTCCAGGACCAGCTCGTCGAAGCCGAGCGACAGCCCCGCCTCGTACTTGGCGATGCAGTCCCGCGAGACCCCATAGACGCCCATGCTGACCTGGTAGTCCAGCGTCGGCTTCTCGCTGAACTCGATGACCTGGCCGTTCCGGGTCGTCAGGACGCCGAAGTCGATCGAGACCTGCCGCGCGTAGGTCGCGACGGTCAGCGGCGGGCGGGTCGCGTTGTGCTCCTCCAGCAGGTCGGCGAAGTCGAGGTCGGTGAGGACGTCGCCGTTCATCACGAGGAAGTCCTGCGGGAGCCGGTCGCGCATCGTCAGCAGCGGCCCGATCGTGCCGAGCGGCGCCGTCTCGGACGCGTAGTCGATGCGCAGCCCCCAGCGGCTTCCGTTGCCGACGTAGGAGCGGATGAGGTGGCCGAGGTGGCCGATGGCCAGTGTCACCGACCGGAACCCCTGCCGGGAGAGCTGGTGGAGGAGGATCTCCAGGATGGCGTACTCGTCACCGATCGGGACGAGCGGCTTGGGCAGCGTCGTCGTGTACGGCCGCAGCCGCACCCCTTTGCCGCCAGCGAGAATAACGGCGTGCATTTTGCCCCTCCGTGCCTAGATGTTGTACATGGACGGCCGGTAGCGCGCGAGGTTGAGCGGGTCGAGGAACCACTCGATGGTGTCCTTCAAACCCTCCTCCAGCGTGTACCGGGGGCGCCAGCCGGTGTCGCGGCGCAGCCGGCCGCTGTCGCACACCAGCCGCATGACCTCCGAGCGGGCGGGGCGCTCCCGCGCCGACTCGGAGCGGAACTCGGTCTCCGCGCCCATCAGGTCGGCGATCGTCCGGGCGAGCCGGCCCATGGAGATCTCCTGACCGGTCCCGGAGTTGAACAGCTCCCCGGCGACCGCGTGCTCGGGCGCGGTGCCGAGGGTGTAGAAGGCTTCGGCGGTGTCCTTGACGAACGTGAAGTCGCGGGTGGGCTCCAGCGCGCCGACCTTCACGACCTCGCTCTTCGCGGCGATCTGGCTGATGACGGTGGGGATGAAGGCGCGCGCCGACTGGCGCGGCCCGAAGGTGTTGAACGGGCGCAGCGTCACCACCGGCAGCCCGAACGACGCGTGGTAGCTCTCGACGAGCTTGTCGGCCGAGATCTTGGTCGCGGCGTAGGGGGACTGTGCCTGCAACGGGTGCGTCTCGGCGATGGGGACCTCGCGGGCGGTGCCGTAGGTCTCGCTGGTCGAGGTGTGCACCAGCCGCGGCGTGCACAGGCTCCGCACGGCCTCCAGGACGTTCAGCGTCCCGAGGACGTTGGTCTCCACGTAGGACTGCGGAGCCTTGTAGGAGTAGGGGATCGCGATCAGCGCGGCCAGGTGGTAGACGACGTCGGACTTGTTGACCAGGTCGTACACCGACTCGGGGTCGCGCACGTCGCCCGGGACGACCTCGACGGTGTCGAGGACGCCCGGGGGGAGGGAGTCGAGCCAGCCCCAGGAGCCGAACGAGTTGTACTGGACCATGGCCCGGACGCGGTGACCGCGTTCCACGAGCAACTCGACGAGGTGGGAGCCGATGAATCCGTCGGCTCCCGTCACGGCGACCATGCTCTTCATCGGAGGGTGCCTTTCGACGGGGGGACTTTCGGAGGACTTGCGGGAGACTTCTCGGACTTTCGGGAGACTTCTTGATGCGGGGGAGACTTGGTCGTTCGGAAGACTTTCTGTGCGGCTGATCGGTGCGAGTTATCGGTGCGAGGTCGCGCGCGCGAGGACCGCGCCCGCGTAGGTCGTGAGGACGAGCAGGAGTCCGGCGGCCACCACCAGCTGGACCGTCCCCGGGTCCAGGCCGGGGACGCCGGTGGCGGAGGCGGCCTCGGCGAGCAGCGCGGACGCCGAGGCGGCGAGCACGACGCCGACCCGCCCGCACGCTTGCAGGACGAGCGCGATGAAGAACGCGCCGCCGAGGCCGACGTATCCCAGCAGGATCCGCAGCGTCGCGGCCGTGAGCGGCACCCCGGCGAGCGGCGCGATGGCCGCGACGAGCGCGGTGAGCGAGGCGATGTAGCGGGCGAGCGCCCCGGCGAGCGCGGCGCGGGCCGCCCGCGCGAAGCCCCCGATGTCGGTGTGCACGCGGAGCAGGTCGTGGACGCGCCTGCGGTAGACGTACAGGATCCACTCCGCGACGCCCATCGACAGCGACAGCGCCAGGACGGCCACCGTCGTGGCGCCGGACGGCACGGGCCGCCCGGCGATCGCGCACAGCAGCGTGAACGTCAGCAGCCCGCCGGTCAGCAGGCCGAACACCGCGAACGGCAGCGCCGAGACGACGTCGCGCAGCGTCGCGACGCGGCCGGCGGGCCGTCCCGCCCCCGACGTGCACACGATCGCGAGCGCGACCGTGGCCAGCAGCGTCGTGAGCCAGGACCCCCAGACCCACGGCGGCACCGTCTGCGGCGTCCCGAGCCCGTGGAGGGCGAGGTAGACGATGACGGAGACCGCGCCCGGCATCAGCGCCAGGAACAGCCGCCGCTCCCCGCTGTGCACCTGCACGACCATCGCCGACAGCAGGTAGCCGCACAGCCCGATCGCGAGCGCCGTCGCCGCCGTCCCCGCCGCGAGCACGGCCCCGGCCAGCGCCGTCACGGGCATCACGACGAGCACCCCGGCGGCGAGGCCGTAGCGCAGCACCCGCGCCGCCGCCGCCCGGTTGCCGAGCCCCAGCCGGACGTAGCCGAGGTAGGCCGTGCCCTGGCTCAGCGTCCACGACAGCAGCAGCGACAGCACGAGCAGCACCCCGGCGGCCGACCGCGCGAGCACCGGCTCGGCCGCGAAGAAGCACAGCCCGGGGAGCCCGAACAGCACGCCGCGCAGCAGGTGCCGCCAGGGCACCGCCCGCCATGGGGCCTCGTCCGCGTCGGGCACCGGCGGGCGGCGCGGCGTCTGGTCGTAGAGGTCCTCGGCGAGCGCGAACACGTCGCCGTGGCCGTAGCGGCGCGCCCCGTCGTCGTTGATCCCGTCGGCCTCCAGGCCGGCGGTGACCTCCAGCGGGTCAACGGCGTTCTGGCACAGTTCCGCCATGCGCTCCTGGAGCTCCCCGAACGCTTCCTGGACGGCGGTGGTCATGCGAGCCTCGCTTCGGCGGGACGGGTTCCGGACGGCCCCGGCTCGGCCAGCCCGGAGTAGATCGCCCGGAACGCGTCGACGGCACGGTCGACGGTGAACAACTCCAGTGCCCGGTCGCGGGCGGCGTGGCCGAGCCGCCGCCGCGACACCTCGTCCCCGAGCAGCCGGAGGCACGCCTCCGCCATCGCCTCGGGGTCGCGCGGCGGGACGACGAGCCCGGTGTCGGCGACGGCCTCGGTGACGCCGCCGACGTTGGTGGCGACGGTCGCGCGCCCGCAGGTCATCGCCTCGATGAGCGTGTAGGGGAAGCCCTCGGAGATGCTGGACAGCACGACCACCGAGCCCGCCGCGTAGGCGTCCCGGATGTCGTCGACCCGCCCCTCGAAGATGGCGCGGTCGGCGACGCCGAGGTCGGCGGCGAGCGCCTCGCAGCGGGTGCGGTACTTCTCGCCGCCCTTCGGCGTCCCGCCGAACATCCGCAGCCTGGTCTCCGGCATCTTCTCGGCGACCAGCGCGAACGCGCGGATGAGCGTCTCCAGGTCCTTGATCGGGTCGACCCGTCCGGCCCAGCTGATCGTGGGGACGGCCGGTTCCGCGCCCGCCGCCGGGAACGCGTCGGGATCGACGCCGTTGTAGACGGTCTCCATGTTCTCGGGGTCGGCGCCGCACCGGATCTGCCAGCGCTGGTTGTAGAGGTTGGACGGCGTCACCAGGTCGGCGGCGCGGTATCCGGCGGAGCACAGCAGCCGCATGAACCCGAGCAGGGCCGCCTTGACCGGCCACGCATACGGTGACCGGCCGAACCCGATGTAACGTTCCCGCAGGTAGATGCCATGTTCGGTGAGGCAGAGCGGTGTCTGGTAGGTCCATTTGGCGGCCAGGCAGGGCAGCACGGGGATGCCGTTGGACACCGCGTGCGTGACGTCGCCGACCGGCGCGGGCCGCATCAGCGGCCGCAGCTGGTGCTCCAGGAGGTCGATCGTGGTCAGGGCGTCGTGGACGCTCGGCCGGACCCCGATCCGCTCGTACTCCTCCTTGTGGGCGGCCCACTCGTCCATGAGCCACCGCACCGGGCCCTCCATGCGCATGGCCGCCTGGAGGTCGGCCTCCCGCCCGAACTCGAAGAGTCCGCGGAGGATGTGGGGGAAGACTTCGGCCTCCGGCCCCGAGGGGGCGAGGATCGCGTGGAGGAAGGCCCGGCACAGCTTCTCGAACCGGCGGGCGAGCCCGCCGGACGGGGGCCGCCCGCCGGGCGGCCCCCACATCGGCACCGACTCGGCGGTGACATGTCCGGGGAGGTCCCACACCACCGGCTCCGAACCGGAGGCGGTGATGGCGAGGACGTTGAAGGCGTGCTCGGGCATGCCCCGGACGAGCTGGTCGCACCAGACACTGACACCGCCGAAACTGTGCGGATAGGTTCCCTCTGTCACAAGGGTGATGTCCAAATCAGGTCCCGGGCGGAGTGATCGTGAAGTCACCCGCCTTGTAGGCGGACCGCTCACCGGCGTACGCCTGTCCGAACGGGTCGGAGCCCTGCCGCGTACCCTCCGGCGCCGTCACCGGCACGTCGAGCCCGCCGGGTGCCTTGACCGTCACCGTCCCGTCCTGGAGGTAGGCGGTCACCTCGCCGCTCTCGACGGCGCCCGCGCCCAGCGCGCCGCGCCAGGCGGCCTGCCGGCGCAGATCGTTGCCGAGCGAGGCCATGTCGTCGTTGATGAGGGGGGCGTTCTCGACGAACGTGGCGCGGTAGGAGGTCAGGATGCTTTCGAGCAGCGTGTAGAGAATCCTGTCCTCGGTGATGTTCGACTGGTGGGCGTAGTGCGGGCGGGGGTCGTTGCTGACGATGTGCGACAGCGCGATCCGCGTGTCCACCGGGACGATGTAGGAGGTGTAGCCCGTGTCGGCGTTGAGCGGCTCGATGCACGTCACCGTGGACGGGTTGTCCTCGCAGATGCCGCTGCCGCCGTCGGCGCGCTTGGTGTAGATCCAGTTGTACTCGTCCACCTCCTCGGCCTCGGTGCCGACGTTGAAGAACACGTTGAACGGGTGCCGGGGGACGGTGCGCACCCCGCTCAGCGAGCGCTGCTGCGGGTCGCGCGAGGCGTCGCCGGCCAGCCACTTGACGCCCGTGCCCTCCAGGCCGGGGACGAGGTTCGGGTTGTCGTCGGGCTGCTGCGGCAGGATCCGCAGGCCGGAGTGCTCGCCGGTGACCAGCTCGGCGGGGTCGAGGGTGATACCGCGCGCCTTCGCCCACGCGATGTTCTTCGCGACCTCCTGGTTGATGTCCTCGGCCTTGACCCAGACCGGCTTGCCGGTCTGCGGGTCGGTCACGCACTTCCACGGCCGGACGGAGTTGTCCTGCACGCAGCCGAGGTAGCTGTGCGCGTAGGTGTGGTTGATCCAGCGGAACCTGTCCCGGGCCTCGACGAAGGCGTCGGTGAGCGGGTCGTCCCCGTTCTTCCTGATCTCCTCGTCGCTGCCGGCGGCGTTGAAGGCGAGGTCGATGGCGTAGCCGTGCTGCCGCTGCCAGGTGTTGGCGTACTCGACGTCCTCGGGCTCCATGCGGATGGGCTGGGTCGTCGTGCCGTCCTGGCAGTCCTCGCCGGGCGTGCAGTCGTCCTCGACGCTCCAGCGTGAGTCGGGCAGGAAGACGTCGTCGACGTGGACGCCGAAGTAGTTGCGGTTCTGGCCGAGGTGGACGCCCTTGGTGAGCCAGGTGACCAGGCCGTGCGCGACCGTCCGGAACTGCCACTGCTCGTTGTTGGCCGAGTAGGTCAGCAGCAGTTCGCTGCGCCCGTCGTGGGTGTAGACGCCGGCGAGCGTCCCGGTGACGTTCTTGACGGTCGCGGTGATAAGCGGCTGGAAGGACTTGCCGTGCGCCGGGTCGTCGGGCAGGGGGTTCGCGAGGAAGCCGTAGCTCTCCGAGACGTCGGCGGCGAGGTCGTCGAACTTGAGCGGGCCGCGCAGGTAGCGGAACGTGTCGGCCTTCCCGGCGGCGGTGACCTGGGCCTGCGTGCCGTCCAGCGTGCCGGAGTAGCCGGGCGGCTTCATCCCGACGTTCGTCCCCGGGTACACGTAGGCGTCGAGCTGGCGGATCCCGAACTTGGCCTCGTAGGCCGCGATCGCGGCCATCTCGGCCTGGTGCGCCTGGTCGAACGGCGCCGCGTTGGGCAGGACGATCGCTTGGTACTTGGCGCGGGGCACCCCGTCGACGGTGTCGGACAGGAAGGCCGCGTCGATCACCGGCCGGTCGGCCCGGCGCAGGTCGACCGTCCGGTACGGGACGCCCTCGCTCTTCAGCTGGGCGGCGACCGCCTCCACCGAGGAGCTGCCGTTCGTCACGACGAGGACCTGGAGGTCGACACGGGGGCCCACGGCCGAGGCGCTCACCTGCGGGCAGACGGTCAGGGCGGCCGCCGTCAGGACGCCGAAAACGGCGCCGAGGACGGGACGGCGGGCCTGGCTCACGACGCAACTCCGGCGCGTTCGAGGAATTTCACAGCGCTTCACATCCACATTCGAATTGAATTGAGGGGGGACGGGAACTCGGCTACCAGAGCATGCGGCACGCCGATGTTCAAGTAAAGGCGGGGCGGGGCCCAACTTGACGTGGGCCCGGTCCTAGGACTGTCCTGTACAGGGGTTATCCGGTTGGAACTCGCCGGTAACCGGTTTTATGACCGGCCGGTGCCATCCCCGGTGACTGCCGAATTCAATTCTCGCCAGCGGATGATGGCATGCTCCCTGCCGTCGGCCTCCAGCCGCTTATAGATCTGATGGGCGTGGTTCTTGACGGTCTTCTCGGAGATGACGAGGTGCCGCGCAATCTGCCGGTTGGTCAGCCCGGCGGCGATCAACTCGATGATCTCCACCTCGCGGGGGGTGAGCGCGGGGGCGTTCCGCGCCCGCTCCGGGCGCCCGTCGTGCACCCACCGGACGAGCGCCGTCGCCGCAGGTGGCGACAGGTGCGACTCGCCCCGGTCGGCGGCCAGCACCACCTCGGCGAGGCCCTGCGGCTCGAAATGGCCGTAGACGAGGCAGCAATGGGCGCCCGCCATGAGCGTCTCGACGAGCACGGCCGGGTCGTGCTCGGCGGTCACGACGATGATTCGGCCGCCATGACCGGCCCGGCCGAGCGCGCCGATATCGGCGGCGGGCGGCGGGGTGGCGTCCAGCAGCACCACATCGGGGGCGAGCCGGCGGGCCTCCGCGGTGGAGTTGCCGAGCCCGCCATTGCCGACGACATCCAACATCGGGGCCGACCGCAGCAACGCGTGCAACCCGATGCGCACCACCGGATTATTGCTGACAATCAGCACCCTGACCGCGTGGGAACGCTGTTCCATGGTGGCGTCGGACCTCATGGGAGATCATTGTCCCAATCCTTTGACTTGCAATTCCAGTGTGAATTACACATCGTCCAAAGTTGGCGTCGATGGCGCGGCGTTCGTGCAGCGAGACGGGATGGTCACGCTGTGCGCCGGTGCTCGGAGGCCCACTCGAAGGGCCACATGTGGTCATCATCGGCGCGGGCGAAATGGTGCGGACCGCCGTCTGACCCGGTGGCCACGAAGGCGGGTCCGCGACCGCGGGGGATCGGAGCCGGCGCGTTCTCGCGACGGGGCTGAAACCGGGGGACGATGTCTGATTTGTCAAGAAAGTCTTCATGATCGACAATCCCGATCATCGGGCCGGGGGGCCCAGCGGTCAGACAACGCGATCACGGACTCGTACTGACATCGAGGGAGATGTGAGCACGTGACACAGGGTTCGGGGTCGGGCGCGCCGGCGCGCGCGCACGAGATCATCGAGGACCGGGCATCCCGCGCGCCCGAGCGGACCGCCGTCGTCGCCGGTCCGCACCGGTCGAGCTACGCCGAGCTGGAGCGCCGGGCCGGCGCGCTCGCCCGCGCGCTCGCGGACCGCGGGATCGGCCGCGGCGACCTGGTCGGGATCTGCCTGGAGCGGGACGAATGGCTGGTCCCGGCGCTGCTCGGGGTCTGGAAGGCGGGGGCGGCGTACGTGCCGCTCGACGCGGCCTACCCCGCCGAACGGCTGCGGTTCATCGGCGCCGACGCGGGGTTCCCGGTTGTGCTGACCAGCGCGGCGCTCGCCGCGACAGCCGCCGCGACCGGCGCCGAGCCGCTGCTCGTCCAGGACGTGCCGCAGGGCGCGCCGGATGGCGCCGAGCCGCCGCGTGTGCCCGGCGACGGCACCGACCCGGCGTATGTGATCTACACGTCCGGCTCGACCGGGCGCCCCAAGGGCGTCGTCGTGGAGCACCGCAACACGGTGAACCTGCTCGCCTGGGCCGATGGCTTCTACTCGCGGGAGGAGACGGCCGGCTACCTCGCCGCCGCCTCGATCTGCTTCGACGCCTCGATCCTGGAGATCGTGGTGCCGCTGGCCGCCGGGGGCACGGTGATCCTGGCCGAGAACCTGCTGGCGCTGCCCGAGCTGCCCGCGCGCGAGGAGGTCACCGCCGTCCACGGCGTCCCGTCCGTGCTCGCCGCCGTGCTCACCCGGCCGCTGCCGTCCGGGGTGCGCGTGGTCGGCACGGGCGGGGAGGCGCTCACCGCGTCGCTGGCCGCGCGGATCTGGGCCAACCCCGGCGTGCGCCGCGTCGTGAACACCTACGGGCCCACCGAGTGCACCACGCTCTGCACCGCCTACGAGCTGCGCCGCGGCGAGACCGGCACGCCGCCGATCGGGTATCCGGTGACCGGCGCGGTCACGTCGGTGCGGGACGAGCACGGCGCCCCCGTCCCGGACGGGCGGCCCGGCGAGCTGTGGGTGTCGGGGCCGTGCGTGGCGCGCGGATACCTGGACCGCCCCGCGCTGACCGCGCGGGCGTTCGCCGGGGGCGCCTACCGCACCGGCGACCAGGTCCGCTCCGTGGACGGCGTCCTGCACTTCCTCGGCCGCGCCGACGACCAGGTGAAGATCCGCGGGTTCCGGGTGGAGCTGGGGGAGGTCCACCACGCGCTGACCGGGCATCCCGCCGTCCGCAACGCCGTCGTGCTCGCCCGCGCCGACCACCTCGTCGCTCATGTCGAGGCCGACACCGATATCGAGGACGAGCTGCGGACGCACCTGGCGCGGCTGCTGCCGGAGTACATGGTGCCGTCCAGGATCGGCGTGCTCGACCGGCTGCCGACCGGCCCCACCGGCAAGCTCGACCGGGACGCGCTGCCCGAGCTGGGCGCGCCGCGTCCGCCGGGTTCGTCCGCCGCCGCGAAGCCCCGCACGGACGCCGAGCGGGAGGCGGCCGAGGTGATCGCGGACGTGCTGGGCCTGCCGGAGGTCGGGCTCCACGACGTGTTCGCCGACCTCGGCGGGCACTCCCTCCAGGCCGCCCGCGTGGTGAGCGAGATGTCCCGGCGGCGCGGGCACCTCGTCCCGCTGGCGGCGTTCCTGGCCGCGCCCACGGCGGCGGGCCTGGCGGCGGCGGGCCCCTCCGGCGCCGCGCCGCTGGTCCGGCACGCGGGCCGCACGACCGTCCCGCTCACCGACGCGCAGCGCGAGTTCTGGACGCTGCGGCAGCTCCACCCGGACCGGCCGGTCACGACGCTGCTGCTCCGGTTCTGGGTCCGCGGCCTCACCGACGCCGCCCCGCTGCGCGAGGCGCTCGACGCGGTGGTGCGCAGGCACGAGGTGCTGCGCAGCACGGTCGTCACCGGCGAGGACGGGATTCCGGTGGCCGTCGTGCACCCGCCGGTCCCCGTCCCCTTCACGGAGCGACCGGTGGACGCCGACGCGGCGCGGGGCGCGGCGCACGTGTTCGACCTCGGCTCCGAGGTGCCGCTGATCCGCGCCGACCTGGCCTGGCGGGGCGACTCCGACGCCGAGCTGACCGTCAGCGTGGACCACATCGCCTTCGACGGCGCCTCCGTCGGGGTGCTCATGGACGAGCTCGCCGCCGGGCTGGCCGGTCGCGCGGTCCCCGAACCGGCGGTGCAGGTCGGGGACGTCGCCGCCGCGCAGGCCGCGGAGCCCGTCCCCGGCGCGCACCGCGAGTTCTGGCGGGCGGAGCTGGACGGCGCGCCCGTCCCGGCGCCGCTCGGCGCCGACCCGTCGGCCGGACGCGTCGGCCGGCCGCTGCCCTGGGAGGTGGAGCCCGCCGTCGCCGCGCTGGCCCGCGAGTGCGGCGCGACGCCGTTCGCGGTGTACCTGGCCGCGCTGGTCCTGCTGTCGGGCGAGGCCGACCCGCTCCCCAGTGGGGGGACGTCCCGCCACACCCCCCGGAACGGCCCCGTGATCGGGGCGGCGGCGGCGCGCCGGGCCAGGCCCGAGCTGGCGGGGCTGATCGGCCCGCTGGTGGACGCGCTGCCCGTGCGGGTGCGCCCGGACGGCGCGGAGGGCTTCCGCGCGCTGGTGCGGCGGGCCGCCTCCGCGACCGCGCGGGCCCTCGCGCACCAGGAGACGCCGCCCGCCGCGCTGCCGCGCGTGCCGGTGATGCTGGCCGTCCAGCACGGCGAGGTGCCGATGGAGGTGACCGGCGGCGGCGTCCGGATCGAGCTGCTGTCCGACCCCGGTTCGGGCGCGGCGGCGCAGGAGCTGAGCTGGCTCGTCAACCGGACCGTGGACGGCCCCGAGATCCAGCTCGAATACTCCACCGCCCGCTACGGCCGGGACTGGGCCGAGGCGGAGCTCGACCGGTTCCTGCGGGTCCTGCGCGCGGCGCTGGCCGACCCGGGCCGCCCGCTGGCGGAGTACGAGCTGGTCAGCGCCGAGGAGCGGGAGACCCTGCTGGCGTGGGCCGCCGGGCCGGAGCTGCCGGGGTTCCCCGCGACCGTCCCCGAGGCGCTGCCGCGTACCGGGGGCACGGCGGTCGTCGGCCCGGACGGCGCGTCCCACGACTACGCGGAACTGCACGCCGAGGCCGCCCGCGTCGCCGCCGCGCTGCGGGCGCGCGGCGCCGGGCCGGGCGCGCTGGTCGGCGCCCTGCTGCCCCGCGACCACCGGCTCCCGGCGGCGCTGCTCGGAGTGTGGCGGGTGGGCGCGGCGTACGTGCTGCTCGACCCCGACCACCCGCCGGAGCGCTCCCACCTGCTCGCCGAGGACGCGGGGGCGCGGCTGGTGCTCGTCCGGGGCGGGGCGGACATCCCCGGCGTGGAGACGCTCGACCTGGACGACCTTCCGCCCGTCGCGGACGATCCGCCCGAGCCGCCGCCGCCCCTGCACGCGGACGATCTCGCCTACGTCCTCTACACCTCGGGCTCCACCGGGCGGCCGAAGGGCGTGGAGATCACCCACGGGAACCTGGCCGCGTTCGTCGCCGGCTCGATCGAGGTGATGGGGCTCGGGCCGGACGAGGTCATGCTCGCCGCCGCGCCCGTCACCTTCGACATCTTCGCCGAGGAGGTGTGGCTGCCGCTGTGCGCGGGCGGCACCTGCGTCCTCGTGGCCCGCGCGGACGCCGTGGACGGCTACGCCCTCGCCGCGCGGCTCCACGACAGCGGCGCGACGCTGGTGGACCTCGTCCCGACCACGCTGCGGATGCTGCTGGAGGCCGGGTGGGAGGGCGGCCCCCGGCTCCAGGTGATCAGCGGCGGGGAGGCGCTCGACCCGGCGCTCGCGGCGCGGCTCGCGCCCCGCGTCCGGCGGCTGTGGAACGGGTACGGCCCGTCCGAGGCGACGGTCGGCTCCACGATGCACCTGGTCGTCCCCGGCACGGTCGGGCCCGCCGCGACGACGGTGCCGATCGGCACGCCCATGGCGGGCGAGCGCGCGTACGTGACCGACCCCTGGCTGCGGCTGCTGCCCCCCGGCGCGCTCGGCGAGCTGGTGCTCGGCGGTGCCGGGGTCGCGCGCGGCTACCGGGGCCGTCCCGACCTGACCGGCGCCGCGTTCTCCGCCGACCCCCACCACCCCGGCGGGCGCCGCTACCGCACCGGCGACCTCGCGCGCTGGCGGCCGGACGGGACGCTGGAGTTCCACGGCCGCCGCGACCACCAGGTGAAGGTGCGCGGCTACCGGATCGAGCTGGGCGAGATCGAGGCCGTCCTGCACGAGGTGGCCGACGGCGTCGTGACGGCCGCCGGGTCCGGCCCGGAGGCGCACCTGGTCGGCCACGTCGCCCCCGCCGACGTCGACCTCGACGTCGTCGAGAAGCACCTGCGCGCCCGGCTGCCCGAGCACATGGTGCCGCGCCGCTGGTCGGCGCTGCCGGTGCTGCCGCGGCTGCCGAGCGGCAAGGCCGACCGGTCCGCGCTGCCCGTGCCGGCGGCCCCCTCGGTCGCGGACCGCCCCGCGCCGGGCACCGACGCCGAGCACCTGGTGGCCGACATCTGGTCGGCGGTGCTGGAGCTGCCCTCCGTCTGGGCCGACGACGACTTCCTCGCGCTCGGCGGGCACTCCTTCGCCGCCACCCGCGTGACCGGCCGCCTCCGGGAGGCGCTCGGCCTCGCGGTCCCGGTCCGGCTGCTGTTCGACCGGCCGGTGCTCGCCGACTTCGCGGCGGCGCTGGAGGAACTCCTGCTGGCCGAGCTCGCCGCCACCGATACGACGGGCACGACGGGGGACGCGTCATGACGGAGACGAGCCAGGACCGCCTCGCCGCACTCGTCCGCTCCCGGCTCGCCGCCGCGAGGGCCGAGGTGCGCTCGTCCGCCACCGGTATCCCCGCGCTGGGCGCGACCGAGATGGAGCTTTCCCCGGCGCAGGCCAGGCTGGCGTTCCTCGCCCAGCTCGAACCGGACAGCGCCGCCTACAACGTCCCGGTCGCGCTGCGGCTGGACGGGCCGCTGGACACCGGCGCCCTCCGCGCGGCCGTCGGCGCGCTCGCCGAACGGCACTGGATCCTGCGCGGCGTGATCGACGGTGGAACCGTCAGCCCGGTCGGCGAGGTGCCGGTGCCGATGGGCGCGTTCGACGACGCCGCCCTCGCCGACCACGCCTGGCGGCCGTTCCGGCTGGACGCCGAGCCGCCCATGCGCGCCGCCCTGTTCCACGTCGCCGACGACACCCATGTGCTGGCGCTGACGTTCCACCACATCGTCACCGACGCCTGGAGCGAGGGCCTGCTGCTGGAGGAGCTGTCGGCCCTGTACGCGGCGCGGCTCGGCCTGGCGCCCGAGCCGGAGCCGCCCGCGCTGCACTACGCCGACGTCGCCGCCTTCGAGGCCGGGCGTCCCGACACCGACCCGGTCCCTGGTGGGGGGACGACCCCCCACACCCCCCGGAACGACCTGGACTGGTGGACGGAGCGGCTGGCGGGCCTGCCGCCCGTGCTCGACCTGCCCACCGACCGGCCCCGCCCGGCGGTGGCGTCGTGGCGGGGCGCGTCGGTGCCGGTCGCGCTGCCCGCCGCGCTGTCGGCGCGGGTCCGCGCGGTGCCCGACGCGACGCCGTTCATGGTGCTGCTGGCCGGGTTGCAGGCGCTGCTGGCCCGGCTGTCGGGCGAGACCGACATCGCGGTCGGCGTCCCGCACGCCGGACGCCACCACCCCGACGCCGAGCGGGTCGTCGGGCCCTTCGTCAACACGCTCGTGGTGCGGGGCGACACCTCGGGCGACCCGTCCGGCGCCGAGCTGGTGCGGCGGGCGCGCGACGCCGCGCTGGACGCGTTCGCGCACGCCCGCACCCCCTTCCAGGACATCGTGGAACGGCTGCGCCCCGACCGGAGCCTGTCGTCCACGCCGCTGTTCCAGGTGATGCTCAACGTCTACGACGGCGGCGCGCGGACGACGCTGCCGGGCGTGACCGTGCGCCCGGAGCCGCTGCCCGCGCCCACCGCCAAGTTCGACCTGAACCTCTCGCTCGCCGACGACGGGGAGCGCTTCTCCGGGCAGCTGCTGTACCGGGCCGACCTGTACGACGAGGCCACCGTCGAACGCATGGTGGCCTGGTACGTCGCGCTGCTCGACGGGATGCTGGCCGACCCGGCCGCGCCGGTCCGGCTGCCCGAGGGCGACGATCTGCGCGGCCCGGTCCGCGACGTCCCGGTGGACGCGCCGCTGCACGCGCTCGTCGAACGCGCCGCCGACGCCGCGCCCGAGGTGCTCGCCGTCGGCACTCTCTCCTATGCCGAGCTGGACCGCCGCGCCAACCAGGTCGCGCACTGGCTCCTCGACCGCGGGACCGCGCCCCAGGAACCGGTCGCGGTGCTCATGGAGCGGAGCCCCGAGCTGGTGGTGGCGCTGCTGGGCGTGCTCAAGGCGGGCGCCGCCTACCTGCCGCTCGACCCCGTGTACCCGCGGGCCAGGACCGAGGCGGTGCTGGCCGACTCGGGTGCCCGGACCGTCCTCACCGAGGCGGAGGTGGCCGCGGCGGCGGACCGTCCCGTCCACCGGCCGGACGTCGCCGTGCCGCCGGACCACCTCGCCTACGTGGTCTACACGTCCGGCTCCACGGGCGAGCCGAAGGGCGTCGCCGTCGAGCACCGGCACATCGCCCACTACCTGGGCGCGGTCGGCGCGCTGATCCCGGACGGGGTGGCCTCGTTCGCGCTGGTCTCGACCGCGTCGGCCGACCTCGGCCTCACCAACCTGTGGGGCGCGCTGGTCCGCGGCGCCGCCCTGCACATGATCGGCCACGAGACCGCCACCGACCCGGACGCGTGCGCCGCCTACCTGGACGAGCACCCGGTGGACGCGATCAAGATGGTGCCGAGCCAGCTGGAGCTGCTCGGCATGCGGTGCCTGCCGCGCCGTCTGCTGATCCTCGCGGGCGAGGCGGTGCCGGGCGAGTTGCTCGCGCGGGTGCGCGCGGCGCGCCCGGACCTCGCGGTGCAGGTGCACTACGGCCCCACCGAGACGACCGTGTCGGTGCTGGCCTCCGAGGTGACGGACCTGTCGCATGGCGTGGCGCCGCTCGGGCGTCCGCTGGTGAACGTTGCCTGCCGCGTCGTGGACGCGACCGGACGCGCCGTCCCCGCCGGGGTGCCCGGCGAGCTGTGGATCGGCGGCCCGAGCGTGGCGCGCGGCTACCTCGGCCGCACCGAGCTGACCGCGCGGCGGTTCGCGGGCGGCTGGTACCGCACCGGCGACCGGGTGCGGGTCGGCCCGTCCGGGCTCGTGGAGTTCCTCGGACGGCTGGACGACCAGGTGAAGGTGCGCGGCTTCCGGGTGGAGCTGGGCGAGGTCGGCTCGGCGCTGCGCGCGCTGCCGGAGGTGGCCGAGGCGTTCGTGCTGCCCGTCGGCGACGGCGCGGCCCGCCGCCTGGCGGCCTGGATCACCCCGTCGGGGGAGGGGCCGCTGGACGTGGCGGCCGTGCGCGCCGCACTGCGGGAACGACTGCCCGACCACATGGTGCCCGCCGCGATCGCCGTCCTCGCCGCGCTGCCGCTCACACCGAACGGCAAGGTGGACCGGGCCGCGCTGCCCGTCCCCGAGACCGCCGCCGAGGGCCGCAGGCCGCTGGCCACCCCGCAGGAGCTGCTGGTCGCCGAGGCGTGGGCCGAGGTGCTTGAGGTCGGCGCGGTGGCGGCCGACGACGACTTCTTCGCGCTCGGCGGGCACTCCTTCGCCGCGACCCGCGTCGCCGCCCGGCTGCGGGAGGAGCTGGGCGCGGCGGTGCCGGTGCGGCTGCTGTTCGAGCATCCCGTGCTCGCCGACCTGGCCGCCGCGCTGCCCGTCGCCGGGACGGCCGACGACGTCGTGATCCGTCCGGTGAGCGACCGGCTGTCGCCCGCGCAGGCGCGGCTGTGGTTCCTCGCGCAGCTCGAACCGGACAGCACGGCCTACAACGTTCCGCTCGTGCTGCGGCTCACCGGCCCACTGGACGTCGCGGCGCTGCTCGCCGCCGTCCGCGACCTGGCCGAGCGGCACACGGTGCTGCGCAGCGTGATCGACGACTCCGGACCCGAGCCGGTGCTCGTCGCGCGTCCCGCCGAGGCGGTGCCCGTGGAGGTCAGGCGGACGGGCTCGGCGGCCGAGGAGCTGGCCCGCCCGTTCGCGCTCGACGTCGAACCCCCGATGCGCGCCGCGCTGTTCGTTGAGGACGGCGACAGGGCAGTTCCGGGGGGTGTGGGGGGTCGTCCCCCCACAAGGGACAGGCACATACTCGCGCTGACGTTCCACCACATCGCCACCGACGTCTGGACGCGCGGCCTGATCCAGCGCGAGCTGGCCGAGCTGTACGCGGCCCGGCTCGGGCTGCGCGGCCCGCTGGAACCGCCGCCTTACCAGTACTCGCAGGTCGCGCCCGCCGAGGACGAGGCCGGGCTGGACTGGTGGGAGCAGACGCTGGCCGGGCTGCCGCCGGTGCTGGACCTCCCGGCCGACCGTCCCCGCCCGCCCGTCGCGGCGGACGCCGGGGCGGCGGTCGAACTGGAGCTGCCCGCCGCGCTCAGCGACCGGGTCCGGGAGGTCGCGGCGGCGCACCGGGCGACGCCGTTCATCGTCCTGATGGCGGGCCTCCAGGCGCTGCTGGCCCGGCTGTCGAACGGCACCGACATCGCGGTCGGCGTGCCGGTCGCCGGGCGCGACCACCCCGGCACCGAGGACGTCGTCGGCTGCTTCCTCAACACGGTCGTGGTGCGCGGGGACCTGTCCGGCGACCCGACCGGACGGGAGGTGCTCGACCGGACGCGGCAGGCCGCGATCGGCGCGCTCACCCACGCCCGCACCCCGTTCGAGTGGATCGTGGACCGGCTCCGCCCCGAACGCAACCTCGCCGCGACGCCGCTGTTCCAGGTGCTGCTGAACTGCTACCCGGCGCCGCCGCCCCCGGCCCTCAGCGGCCTGGAGGTGACCGAGCTGCACCTCGCCGAGGACAGCTCCAAGTTCGACCTGAACTGGCACGTCGTCGACTCCGGCGCCGGGACACCGCTGCGGGGCGGCCTGTCCTATCGAGTAGACCTGTTCGACGACGGCACCGCCGCCCGGTTCGCCCGCTGGTTCCTCACGCTGCTGGACGGCATGCTCGCCGATCTGGACGCTCCAGTCGGCGCGGTGCCGCTGGAGCCGGTGACCGGCCCCGCCCTCGCGGGCCCGACCGCGACGCCGGTCGACGTCCCCGTGCACCGGCTCATCGAACGCTGGGTCGACGAGGCCCCCGACGCGCCCGCCGTCGTCGGCGCCGACCGCGCGCTGAGCTACGCCGAGTTGGAGGAACGCGCCAACCGCGTCGCGGGCGGCCTGCTCGCCGCAGGGGTCCGCCCGGACGAGCCCGTCGGCGTGCTGCTGGAACCGGGCGCCGACCTGGCCTGCGCGCTGTTCGGCATCGAGAAGTCCGGCGGCGGCTACCTGCCGATGGACCCCGCCTACCCGCCCGCGCGCATCCACGCGATGATCGCCGCCGCCGGGGTGCGGACCGTGGTCGCCGCGCCCGAGTTCACCGGCCTGCTGCCGCCGGAGGTGACCGCGCTGGTCCCGGACGCGCTGCCGCCCGCGGCCCGGCCGGACGTGGACGTCCGCACCGACCACCTGCACCATGTGATCTTCACGTCGGGGTCCACGGGCACGCCGAAGGCCGTCGCGGTGGAGCACCGCAGCGTCACCGGCTACCTCGCGGGCATGCTGCCCGCGATCGACGTGCCCGGCGGCTCCTTCGCCGTCGTGTCCACGCCCGCCGCCGACTTCGGCCTCACCTGCGTGTTCGGCGCGCTGACGACCGGCGGCACCGTGCACCTGGTGGCGCGCGAGACCGCCATGGACCCCGCCGCGTTCGCCGGATACCTGCGCGAGCACGCCGTGGACGTGGTCAAGTGCGTGCCGAGCCACCTGGAGCTGCTCGCGTCCGGCGGCGACCTCGCCGCCGTGCTGCCCCGCACGCTGCTGGTGCTGGCGGGCGAGGCGTGCCCGTGGGACCTGGTCGAGCGGGCCCGCGCGGCGCGGCCCGGGCTGCGGATCCAGAGCCACTACGGGCACACCGAGTCCACGATGATCTGCCTGGTCTGCGACACCGCCGAGGTCCCGCCCGAGCGCCGCACCGGGATCGTTCCGCTCGGCCGCCCGCTGCCCGGCGTGTACGGCCACCTCGTGGACGCGGCGCTGCGGCCGGTGCCGCCCGGCGTCCCCGGCGAGCTGGTCGTCGGCGGGCCCGGCGTCACCCGCGGCTACATCGGCCTGCCCGAGCTGACCGCCGCGCGGTTCGTCGCCGACCCCGTCACCGGGGAGGGCCGCTGCTACCGCAGCGGCGACCTGCTGCGGGTCGCCGCCGACGGCACCGTGGAGTTCCGCGGCCGCGTCGACGACCAGGTCAAGGTGCGCGGCTACCGGGTCGAGCTGGGCGAGGTCACCGCCGCGCTGCGGGACCTCCCCGAGGTGGACGAGGCGGTCGTGCTGCCGGTCGGGGAGGGGCGCTCGCGCCGCCTCGCCGCCTGGCTCACCCCGGGAGGCGTGGACGTCGCGTCCGTCCGGGCCGCGCTGCGGGACCGGCTGCCCGACTACATGGTCCCGGCGCAGTTCGTCCCGCTGGAGCGGCTCCCGCTCAATCCCAACGGCAAGATCGACCGGGCCGCGCTGCCCGCGCCGCGGGTCGAGGCGACCCGGTCGCGGCCGCCCGGCACGCCGTCGGAGCACCGCGTGGCGGCGGCGTTCGCTGCCGTCCTGGAAGCGGACGGCGTCGGCGCGGACGACGACTTCTTCGCCCTCGGCGGGGACTCGTTCGCCGCCGTCCGCGCGGTGAAGGAGATCGGCGGCGGGCTCCGGGTGATCGACCTGTTCACCCGTCCGACCGTCGCCGGGCTGGCCGCGTTCCTCGACGCCCGCGACACCGGCGGCACGGGGCTCCTGCACAAACTGGGCGGCGGGCGGCGGCCCGAGTTCACGCTCGTGTGCGTCCCCTACGGCGGCGGCTCGGCGGCCGTCTACCATCCGCTCGCGCAGGCGCTCGGCGACGCGGTCGAGGTGCTCGCGGTGGAGCCGCCCGGCCACGACCCCGCCCGTCCGGACGAGGCGCCGATCCCGATCGCCGAGTTGGTGGACCGGCTCGCACCCGAGGTCGCGTCCGCCGCGTCCGGCCCGGTCGTGGTGTACGGGCACTGCGTCGGATCGGCGCCCGCCGTCGCGCTCGCCCGCCGTCTGGAGGCCGACGGCGTCCCGGTGCTGGGCGTGGTCGCGGCGGGCAGCTTCCCGGCCGCGCGGCTGCCGGGCCTCGCGCAGCGGCTGTTCCGGGGCGAGCGCCTCGTGTCGGACCGGATGTTCCGGGACGCGCTGCGCGCCACCGGCGGGCTCCTCGACGATATGGACGAGGCGGCCAAGGAGGCCGCCGTGCGCGCCATGCGGCACGACGCCGAGCAGGCGCGGTCCTGGTTCGGCGCCGAGCTGGCCGAACCCGGGCGCGCGCTGGACGCGCCGATCCTCTGCCTGGTCGGCGAGCGCGACCGCGCGACCGAGCTGTACCAGGAGCGCCACGCCGAATGGGCCGTGTTTTCCCCGCGCGTTGACCTCGCCGTCCTGCCCCGGGCCGGGCACTACTTCCTGCGGCACCAGGCCGAGCCGCTCGCCGCCGTCCTCGCCGAGCACGCGCGCCGCTGGAAGGCCGGGCACCTGCCGGAACCGGTGCGCCGCGACGAGCGCACCGGCCTGCGCCCCTTCTACACGGTGGCGGCCGGGCAGTTCGTGTCCGTCGTCGGCAACGCGCTCAGCTCCTTCGCCCTCGGCGTGTGGGCCTACCAGCGCAGCGGCCGGATCGTCGACCTCGCGCTCGTGGTGATGCTCGCGCAGATCCCGACCGTCCTGCTCAGCCCGCTCGGCGGCGCGCTCGCCGACCGGGTCGACCGGCGGCGGATCATGCTCGCCTGCAACGCCGTCTCCGGTGTCGCGATGGCCGCGCTGGTGCTGCTGCTCGCGACCGACCACCTGGCGTTGTGGAACGTCTGCCTCATCGTCGGGCTGACATCGCTGGTCACCGCGTTCCACGAGCCCGCCTACCTCGCCGCGATCGCCCAGCTCGTCCCCAAGCCGTACCTGCCGCAGGCGAACGCGCTCGCCAATGCCGGGTTCGGCATCGGCAACGTCGTCGCGCCGCTGGTCGGCGGCGCGCTCATCGGCCTCGTCGGGCTGTCCTGGGTCGTCGCGATCGACGTGGCGTCGTTCGCCATCGGCGTGCTGACGCTGGCCGCCGTCCGCTTCCCCGACCGGCTGTTCCACCGCCGCGAGGAGACCTTCGCCGCCGCGCTCGCCGGGGGCTGGCGGTTCCTGCGCCACCGCCGCCCGCTGCTGGTGATGGCG
This sequence comes from Actinomadura terrae, assembly GCF_022751215.1. Lineage (GTDB taxonomy): Bacteria > Actinomycetota > Actinomycetes > Streptosporangiales > Streptosporangiaceae > Spirillospora > Spirillospora terrae. The sequence continues at coordinate 1,983,577 of NZ_JAICDG010000001.1, forward strand.
GGCTACTTCGCCGTCGTCAACTTCTGTACGGCGATGATGTGGGTGCTCATCACCCCGATCGTGCTGGCGATCGGGTCGCCCACCGCCCTCGGCCTCGTCACCGCCGTCGGCGGCCTCGGCGCCGCCGCGGGCACGGCCGTCGTGCTGGTCTGGGGCGGGACGAAGCGCCGCGCCACCGGAATGATCGGGTTCGTCGTCGGCTCCGGGATCGGCGTCGTCGCGATGGGCGCCTGGCCGGTCCTCGGGCTGGTCGCGGCCGGCCTGTTCGTCCGGCTGGCGTGCATGAGCATCGGCAACGCGCACTGGCTGTCGATCCTCCAGGTGAAGGTCGGGCCCGAGCTCCAGGGCCGCGTCATGGCGATCAACATCATGCTCGCCACCGCCATGCAGCCGCTCGGGTTCCTGTCCGCCGGATGGCTCGCCGACTGGGCCCAGCCGCACACCTCCGGTCCCGGCCGCGGCGCCGCGCTCGTCCTGCTGGCCAGCGGCGTGCTGCTCGTCGGCTGGGGCCTGCTCGGGCTCCGCTACCGGCCGCTGCGCCACCTGGAGGACCTCGTCCCGGACGCGGCGCCCCCGCCCGAGGCCGACGCCGACCTCGACGCCGTCCAGAACCGGGTGCTGGCCGCATGAGCCTGGTCACCCTCGCCGACATCGAGCAGGCCGCGCACCGCATCGGGCCGCACATCCGGCACACCAAGCCCCGCCGCGTGCCCGGCGAACGCCTCTGGGTGGCGCCGGAGAACCGCCAGCCCACCGGCTCGTTTAAGGTGCGCGGCGCGCTCAACGCGGTCGCCCGGCTCGCCGAGCGCGGCGTCGCGCACGTCGTCGCGCAGTCCTCGGGCAACCACGCCCGCGCCATCGCCTACGCCGCGTCCCGGCACGGGCTGCGCGTCACCGTCGTGCTGCCCGACACCGCGCCCGAGGTCAAGGTCACCGCGGCGCGGGAGCAGGGCGCGGAGGTGGTGATCGTGCCGCCCGCGCTCCGCGCGGAGACCTGCGCCGCGCTCGCCGGCCACCTCGGCGCGACGATCGTCGGCTCCGACGACTTCGACGTCATCGCGGGCCACGGCAGCGTCGGCCTCGACCTCCCGGCGAGCGGCACCGTCCTCGTCCCGGTCTGCAACGGCGGGCTGCTGGCCGGGGTGGCGGTGGCGGTGAAGGCGTGCGCGCCGTCCGTCCGCGTGGTCGGGGTGGAGCCGGAGCTGGCCGCCGACGGGGCGGCGAGCTTCCGCGCGGGCCGCCGCGTCGCCTGGCCCGTGGAGGAGACCTACCGCACGATCGCCGACGGGCTGCGCGCCCCCTCGCTCGGCGCGCTCGCCTGGCGGCACATCCACCGCTACGTCGACGACATGCTCACGGTGGACGAGGCGACGATCGCCGAGGCGGCGGGCCTGCTCCACGCGTCGCTGTCCGAACGCGCCGAGCCCAGCGGCGCCGTCACCACCGCCGCCTACCTCCTCCACCAGGACGCCCTCCCGCCCGGGCCGGTGACCGCCGTCCTGTCGGGAGGCAACTTCTGACCCGGGCCGGGTCGCCGTCAGGTGACCTGGCAGCGGGGGACGACCTGGGCGTCCGCGCCGACGCACACCGACGAGCCCGCCCGCTGCAAGATCCGGCGGGCGTCGTCGCCGGCGAGGAAGGTCAGGAACGCCGCCGCCGGGCTGCCGTTCGGCGGCAGCCCGGCGGTGTAGAAGACCTCCGGGGCGACGAACGGGTAGGAGCCCATCGCCGGAGGGCCCCCGGCCCTCCGGCCGTCCAGCGTGAGGACCCGGACGTTCGGGTAGCGGCGCGTGTCCCCGGCAACGTGCAGCTCCGCGTACCCGATCGTCCCGGGGACCGAGTTGACCGTGTCGAGGACCTGCCCCTGGCTGCTGCGCTCGCACCGGATGATGCGGTAGCTCGCGCGGATCTCGTCCTTGCGCCGGCAGTCGCCCGACGACAGGTCCGGCTCGGGCTCGTCGAGCAGCCGCTCCTCGAAGATCCCCCGCGTCCCCGAGCCCTCGGTCCTGCTGACCAGCCGGATCGGGACGTTCGCGCCGCCCGGGAGCTGCCTCCAGTTGGTGGGCCCGGAGTCCCGCGCGTAGATGGACTTCAGCTGCTGGACGGTCAGCCCCGTCACGTTCGTGTCCTTGTTGACGATGATCGCGAACCCGACCAGCGCCACCGGGAACCCCCGGAACCCCCGCTGCCGGATCTCGTCGGAGTCGGGCCTGAGGTGCCCGTCGTGCATCGCGACCGCCGTGCCCGCGTTGTCCCGGGTGAGCACCCGGACACCCTCGTTGGAGCCGATGGCCTCCACGCTGACGCGCGCGTCCGGGCACAGGTCCTCGTAGCCGCGCCGCAGGGTGATCGCCGTCCGCTCGAACGCGGTGGAGCCGACCAGCCGCAGCGTCCCGGCGAAGCACACCGGCGCCTCGGCCGACGACCCGCTCCGTCCGAGGACCGCGCCCGTCCCGGCGCCGGCGGCGAACACCAGCACCGCGACGGCCGCCACCGTCCGCCGCCGCCGAAGGCTCCACGGTCCGCGCGCGCCGGACGCCTCCTCTGGGTCGGGCTTCGCCGGCGCGTCCTCGGGGGCCTGCTCCGTCTGCGCGATGAGCCGCTTCCGCAGCTTGTCCGCCTCGGCCTGGGCGGCGGCCACCTTGGACCGCAGCTCGGCTGCCTCCGCGCGGGCCATCGCCAGGTCGTCCGGCGGCGGGACGTGCCGGACGCGCTCGTACGCCTCGACCCAGCGCGTCACCTCCGTCCGGGGGAGCCCGCAGGCCGCCGCGAAGTACCCGACCCGGACGAGGTCCCGGTCGCTGGGCGTCCGCCAGCGGTCCTTCTGGAGCATCGCACTGATCGTGGCGTCCGGCAGCGCCCCCCACGAGCGCTTCTCGATCTCCGACTGCCGCGGCGAGCCCGCCCAGACCCGCAGCTCCCGCAGTAAGGCGTAGAAGTCCCGGATGTCCTTGGCCGCCGCCGGGTCGGGCAGCCTGCGGCCGGTCCCGAACGTCGGCTCGACCCACGGCCTGAACGTCACCGGCACCCGCGCGGTCAGCCGCCGCCAGGGCACCTCCCGCTGGTGCGCCTCGACGAGCCGCGCCGGCTTGGCGTGCCCGTTCTGCTCGAACGCCGCGCGCAGGGCGTCGCCCCGCTCGTCCCACATCGCGTGCTCGACCGCCGCCCACCGGCGCCGCGCCTGCCCCACCTCCGCGCTGTCGACGCCCGCCGCCGCCAGGCACGCGCTGACGACCTCCCACGACAGGAACTCGCCGTCGAGCAGCGCCCGCGCCGTCACCTCCAGCAGGCCGGTGCTCCGCGCCAGCGCCGCCGCGCCGCTCTCTCCCAGCCTGCCGACCAGATAACGGTGGAAATCCGCTTTCTGGTCGAGATAGGAGTCCAACACCCGCTCCATCCAGTTATGCCCCACCTCGGCACCACAACGAGGCGAACACTTACGATGCAGCCCGAACGGGCACAAGATCCCTGAGTTCCCCAGAAGTTCGCGTACTGGTGGCCGACTGGTCGGCGCCCGGCCCCGTCTTGGACGCTTCCAGATCGGGCCACGGGTTCCTGGAAGCCACCAGGAACCCCCGAATCGCACCAGGACGGCTCCCGTCCACCGCTACGCCGGGGTAACCCGCAACGCTGGCAACCATGAGACGAGGACGCAGCCCACGCTCCGTTTGCTACGCCGACCTCGCGCTCGGCCGGTTCCGGGACTGGCCGTTGACGGCCTGCCGCGCCGACTGCCCGCCCGGCCGCGCGCTGGCCGCCCACGGCCGGCAGATCGTCCATCTGCACCAGGGGAACATGGCCGAGGTGCTCCTCACCGAGCGGATCGCCCGGCGGATGACCGATGCCCTCACCGCGACCAATCGTGTCATCATCCCCCCTGACTCCGGCTGGGTCCAGGTGCAGCTGGACACCGACAACGACCTGTTCCTCCTCCAGTCGCTCGTCAGCCTGGCCATCCAGGCCAACGACTCCGCCCGGGGCCCGTACCGGCACGGCGTCAGGGACTGCCCGAACGCGCGTCCCGCCGTCCGGCAGCGGCGGATCCTCGCCCGCGACGGCGCCCCGCCCGCCCGCAGGATCGAACCGGTCTCCCTCGACATCCCCTGGAGACTGGACGTCCAGGCGCATCCCTAGCCGGCGGACCGGCCGGACGGTGCGCGCTTTGGAACGTCCCAGCATGCCCGTGATAGCAGCCCACCGGCGCCCCCGGCCGCCGCGTGGACCGCCGACAGCGCCTGACCGGCCGACCCGGTCCCCCACCAGGTGAGCGCACTCTGGTCTTCGCTCGCGCGTCGTTCGACGACGCCACGGGCGTGATCCGCCGTGCCCGTCCATGACCCCGGGACCATGGTGGATCTCCTGGAGGCGCTGCGGAGCGGAGGCTGGACGGTCCCGCGGGGGTGCTCTCCCAGCGCATCGCCGCCTACGCCCCCGCACACGATGCCGCTGACGTAGCCGACGCCCTCAACGCGTTGAAGCGGATCGCGGCGCACGAGGAGGCGGAGAAGTACGCCGGACGGGTGATCGCCGAGTTCTCCGGCTCCGGACCGGCGACGGTGGCCCCCTTCTGGTGCGTGCTGCTCAGCGCGGGAATGCCGACGCAGGCGCTGGAACTCGCCCAGCGCAGCGATGAGGGGAGCGGGTCGGCAGTTAATGGCCGTGGATTGCGCTGGTCATTCAACGGATTGACGTTTCCAGGTACAGCCTCCTGTACCGCGGATCGACGCGTGGGCTGGATCGTTCGCGCGGTCCTCGACTTTTAGCGTCGGTAGCGGTCATCAAAGGAGGAGGAAACATGACTCCGAAAACGTTCTTCACCGGGGGCGCCATCGCCCTGGGGCTGCTGCTGGGGTCCGCCACGTCCGCCGTCGCGGACACCGGCGCGGCGCCGGAGGACGCCCAGTACGTGGCGACCTTCAACGTGAGCGGCGAGAGCTACAAGGTCCGCCTGGTGGACCAGGACGACATCGACCAGGCCGAGGCGCTGCTCAACGGCGGCTCCGGTCCCAGCATTCCGAACGGGAAGATCAACTGGGGCGTGACCGACGTGAACTCGCCCTACCAGTGGTCCATCGACCCGAACAACTTCGGCTTCGCCGACGCGACCACGGAGGTCTGCGACGGCAGGCCGTCCTATGTGGACGGGCCGAACTGGGGCGCCGGATACTTCTGCCCCTGGGACGCGGTCATCACCTCGCTCGACCCGATCTCGCACTAGCGCGACAGGACGCCCCGGGACGGTCGCCGTCCGTCCCGGGGCGTTCGCGTAGCCCATCGGCTAATCGTTTGGCCGTTCGGAGGGCTCCGGTCCGGTGATTCCGCTGGTTGGCTTTCCGGGCATGAGCCGATCATTTCGATATCGAGGCACGGCGCTCACCGCGCTCGCCGTCCTGCTCGCGGGCGTCCTGTCCGGCGGCGCGGACGCGGCGGAGGACGACCCCGTCGTGCGCACGTCGGCCGGGCTGGTGCGGGGCAGCGCGGACGGACGCGTCGTCCGGTTCCGCGGTGTTCCCTACGCGGAACCTCCCACCGGGGCGCGCCGGTGGCGCCCGCCCGCGCCCGCCCTGCCCTGGCGCGGGATTCGCCAGGCCACCCGGTCCGGGCCGCCGTGCCCGCAGGGGTCCGGCTCCGGGACCGCCGAGGACTGCCTGCACCTGGACGTGACCGCGCCGCGCGCGCCGGCCCGGCGCGGCGGCCGGCCGGTGATGGTGTGGCTGCACGGCGACGGGTTCCAGGGCGGTTCGGCGGGCGAGATCGACCCGGCGCGGCTGGCCGTCCGGGGCGATGTCGTGGTGGTGTCCGTCGACTTCCGGCTCGGCGTCTTCGGGTTGTTCGGCGTGCCCGGCATGCCCGGCGCGGGCACGTTCACGTTGCGGGACCAGCAGGCGGCGCTGCGCTGGGTGCGGGCCAACGCCGGGGCGTTCGGCGGCGACGCCCGCAACGTCACGCTGTTCGGGCAGTCCGGTGGAGCGGTGGGCGCGTGCGCGCAGCTGACGTCTCCGGGAGCGGCGGGCCTGTTCGACAAGGTCGTGTTGCAGAGCGGGTCGTGCGGGGTCTCCTGGCCCAAGGGCGGGCAGGGGGAGAAGGACCCAGAGGCCGGGTCGTTCTACACTCCGCTGGGCGCCGTCCTGCGGGCGGGACGGCGGGCGGCCCGCGAGTGGGGCTGCGACCGGGGCGGGACGTCCGCGCGGATGGAGTGCCTGCGCGCCCTTCCCGCGGGGAAGGTGCTCGGGCTGAACGACCGTTTCACCGCCGTCGCGACCGGCACCGCGACGCTGCCCTCCCACCCGGCCGCCGCGGTCGGGGCGGGACGGTTCCACCCGGTGCCGGTGATCTCCGGGCACACGCGCGACGAGCTGCGGTTCCTGGCCGGGCTGATGCGCAGGTGGGAGATTCCGCTGACACCGGGGCAGTACCACGACCGGCTCGTCCTCGGTTTCGGGGACGCCGGGGCCCGGCGGGTCGAGGCGCTGTACCCGCCCGCCGCCGAGGGCGACTCGTGGGTGAGCCTCTACACGGTCTACAGCGACCGGATGTTCGTCTGCCCGCAGATCCGCACGGCCGACGCGCTGTCGCGCCGCGTCCCCGTCCACTCCTACGAGTTCGCGGACGAGCACGCGCCGCCCTACTCGCCGGTGCCCGCCGGCTTCGACGCGGGCGCCTCACATGCCGCCGAGCTGCTCTACCTGTTCGACATCAAGGGCAAACCGGTCGACTTCGACGGACGGCCGCTGGCGTACACGGCGGCGCAGCGGCGGCTCGCCGACCAGATGATCGACTACTGGGCGCACTTCGCCCGGACGGGACGTCCCGGAGACGCGCGCGTGCGGCCGTGGCGCCGGGCCGCGCCGGGGCGCACCGCGTCGCCGGAGATCGCCCTCGCCCCCGGACGGGGAGGGATCCGGCCCGTCGACGGCGCCGCCGAGCACCACTGCGGGTTCTGGCGGTCCCTGCCCGACGCCTGATCTGCCCGCTGCCTGACCCGGTCAGCGGGCGTCGTGGACCAGCAGCGCCAGCCGGGTCCGGTTCTCCAGGTCGAGCTTGCCGAGCGCGCGCGACAGGTGCAGCTTGACCCCGGCGACGCTGATGTAGAGCTCGGCGGCGATCTGGGCGTTGGTCAGGCCGCGCGCCACGCCCGCCGCGACGGCGCGCTCCCGCTCGGTCAGCCGGTCGAGCAGGTCCCGCGCGCGGCGCCGCTCGTCCTGCCGGGCGGGCTCGGCGACCTGCCGGATCAGCCCGCGCAGCGCGTCCGGGGACAGGACCGGCTCCCCGGCCGCCGCGCGGCGGATCGCGCCGACGATCTCCGCCGGCGGGGTGTGCTTGGTGACGAACCCGCCGGCGCCCGCGCGCAGCGCCGCGAGCACGTTCTCGTCGGCGTCGAACGCGGTCAACACGATGACCTGCGGCGGGTTCGGACCGCCGCGGATCGCGCCGGTGGCGGCCAGGCCGTCCACGCCGGGCATGCGCAGATCCATCAGGACGACGTCGGGCGCGTGCTCGGTGACCAGGGCGGCGGCCCCGGCGCCGTCCGCGGCCTCGCCGACGACCTCGATGTCGGGCAGGCCGCCGAGCATCGTCGCCAGCCCCAACCGGACGAGCGCGTCGTCGTCGACGATGGCGACGCTGATCGGCGGGGTCACGCGTCCCAGGGTAGCCAGGCCGACAGCCGGAAGGTGCCGTCCGGGCGCGGGCCGTGCTCCAGCCGCCCGCCCGCCAGCTCGACCCGCTCGGCGAGCCCCACCAGTCCGAAGCCGCCCGGCGGTGGAAGGGAGGGCGGCCCGAGGGGATTCTCCACGGTGACGCGCAGGCCCCCGCCGTCGCGTCCGATCCGGACCGTGACCGGGAGGCCGGGGGCGTGCTTGCGCGCGTTGGTCAGCCCCTCCCGCACGACGCGGTGGGCGTCCCGCTGCACCGGCTCCGGGACGCCGTCCGCCGGGTCGGGGAACCGGTCGAGCGCCACCTGGTCACCGGCCTGCCGCGCCTCCTCCACGAGCGCGCGGACCGCCGCGAGCGTGGGACGCGGCCCGTCCGGCTCCGCGTCCCGCCCCCGCAAGACGCCGATCACGTCCTTGAGCTCCACCATCGCGGCGTGCGAGGCGGACCGCAGGATCTCCGCCGAGCGCGCGACCTCCTCCGGGGGCGCGTCAGGACGGAACGCCAGCGCCCCCGCGTGCAGGCTGATCACCGAGATCCGGTGGCCCAGGGCGTCGTGCATCTCCCGGGCGATCCGCACGCGCTCGCCGTGCCGGGCCTCCTCGGCACGGCGGCGCTGGTCGCCCTCCGCGCGCAGCGCCCGCTCCCGCAGCGCCAGCACCAGGTCGCGCCTGGCCCGCGCGAACAGCCCGGCCATCAGCGTCGCCGCGCACACCAGCGCGACCACCGCGATCATCGGGGCGCCGCCGATCCCGTCCTGGCGGAGGACGATGTCGCCCAGTGCGCCACATGCCGTCAGGGCCGCGACGGCGACCGCCGTCGACGTCCGGCAGCGCAGCGCCACCCCGAACGCCGCCGCACCGGCCGGGAACCCCGCCGTCCGCGCCACCGCCGACGCCGCCACCAGCCCGACCGCCACCAGCACCGGACGGCGGCGCCGGAACACCAGCGCCACCGGCGCCAGCACCCCGGCGGCGGCGTCCAGCGCGAGCCATCCCACCGCCGGACGGGCGGTCGTGAAGTACTCCCCGGCCAGCGTCGCGGCCGCGATGGCGAGCGCCGCCAGCGTGACCGCCGCGTCCACGCACCAGTCGCGGACGGACCGCCGCGTCCCCGCGCCGGCGCGCAGCGCCGACGGCAGCAGCGGCGACCGTTCGGCGGGACCCTCGGCCAACGAGGTCACCGGGTCACTTGCGCCAGGAACGCCTCCAGATTCGACCGGACGCGCGCGACCTTCTCCTCCACGGTGAGGGTCTCGTCGAGGTCGCCGCCCGCGACCGACTGCTTCCGGCCGCGCACGTACAGGGAGCAGTCGAGGTCGCCGCACAGGTAGTGGCCGACCGAGTCGCCCTGGCGGCCCGCCTCGCCGGTGCGGCGCGCCGTCATCAGCGCCACGCCGCCGCTGGTGCGCGTGGTCAGGCACAGCGAGCACATGCTGCGCGCGGTGAAGCCGCGCTTGGCGCCGGACGTGCCGCGCAGCGCGACGCCGACGAGGCGCCCGCCGCGTTCGGCGACCAGGTAGGCGCGCTCGGGGGCACCGGGGTCACGCCAGCCGAGGAAGTCCAGGTCGTCCCAGGGCAGTTCCGCGAAGTCCCGGGGGAGACGCAGCCGCTTGGCCTCGCCCTTGGAGCAGTTCACGAACGACGTGCGGACGTCGTGCTCGGTGAGCGGTCTCATGCGCGGCGAGGCTAGTCTTCCTAATAGGATTAGGCAAATACCTTAATACCCTAGGAAGGGTGGCCCATGGCACGCGCGGGGCTGACGGCCGAGCGGCTGACCAGGGCGGCGGCGGAGCTCGCCGACGAGGCCGGTGTCGAGGCCGTGACCGTCGCGGCGCTGGCGCGCCGGTTCGGGGTGCGGGAGGCCAGCCTGTACTCGCACATCAAGAACGCGCGCGACCTGCGGACCCGCGTCGCGGTGCTGAGCCTCGCCGAACTCGCCGACCGGGTCGCGGACGCGGTGGCCGGGCGCGCGGGCAGGGACGCGCTCGTGGCGTTCGCGAGCGCCTACCGCGACTACGCCAAGCGGCATCCCGGCAGGTACGCCGCCATGCAGGTGTGGATGGACCGCGAGACCGTGGTCGCGAGCGCGGCGGGGCGGCACTCGGAGATGACCCGGGCGATCCTGCGCGGCTACGGCCTGCCGGAGCCCGCCGAGACCGACGCGGTGCGGATGCTGCACAGCACGTTCCACGGCTACGTGAGCCTGGAGACCGCCGGCGGGTTCCGGCACAGCCCGCACGACGTGGACGCCTCGTGGGCCAGGACGCTGGACGCCCTCGACAGCGCCCTCCGGCACTGGCCCCCGGGCTGAGGGGCGCGCCGCGAATTCCACGGCCGTCGGTAACGCGAATATTGCTCAAAATAGAAAGGACCGTTCCCGGGCGGGCCGCATCCGGTCAGGGAAATTGCGGCGCCGTCTCGCGGTGCTGGGCGGATACCGGCCGCACAGGTCCACAAGTGGACACTATGCATGTCGATCACCGAAATCGCCTATTGCGCGCACCTCGCTTGATCACTGACCATTCGGTGCGGTGTCGCCCCGGAAACGCCGGGGGAGCACCCGGTTGAGGAGGAACTCATGCGTCGTCTGATGATCAAGATCACGCTCATGGTGGCCGCCCTTGCACTGCTGGGCTCCGTCACGCCCGCAGGCGCGTCCGTCACCACGGACCGTTTCAGATTGGTGACCGAGGCGAATTCGCCTTTCGGTAAGGGGCTCGCCGGTTGTTGCACCCTCGTGTCCGACGCCAACGGCATGTTCGTGTCGGCCGAGCTGGGCTACGGCGGCGGCGACTACGGGATGCTGCGTGCGCGGGCGAGCGCCGCCGACGCCTGGGAGAAGTTCGCGCTCAACGGGGTCGACACGACCTGGACGCTCAAGTCGGAGGCCAACGGCAAATACGTCTCGGCCGAGCTCGGCTATGGCGGCGGCGACTACGGGATGCTGCGCGCGCGGGCGGATGTCGCCGACGCGTGGGAGAAGTACGACCTGTACTACAACGAGGCCCAGAACCTGTACGCGCTCAAGTCCCAGGCCAACGGCAAGTTCGTGTCGGCGGAGCTCGGCTACGGCGGCCGCGACTACGCGATGCTCCGCGCCCGCGCGGCCGACATCGGCGCCTGGGAGAAGTTCCGGCTGGGCAATTCCTGAGCTCCTCCGTCCGGCGGTGACGCAACCGTTTCCGGGACGACTCCTTCGTGGGCGGAGCTGTCCCGGAAACGGCCTGCCGCCAAGGCCGTAATGCCCAGCACGAGCAGCAGCACGACGACTCTCCCGGCCTCCCCGTCCGTCACCAGGGCGTCGAGGCGCGACCGCGCAGGACGTCCAGCATCTCGCGGCGGCGGGGGCGGTCGGCGGTCATGGCCCTCTTCGACCGGCTGGTGCTGCTCGGCGGCGGGCTGGAGCGGCCGGACGTGATCGTCGGACTTCGGTGCGACATCAGAAACGCCACCGGCCGCCACCACCCGCCCGGCGCGATCCCGATCGCGAAGCCGCGCGCAGAATCCGGGAGAACGCGGGAGTGAAACATCGTGCAGGGTGGCTGGCGGCCGGTGGCCCGGACGCGAAAGGACTTTCCGGCACCTCAGAAGTGCCGTGGCGGGCGCGCTGCTAGCAGTGCTTCACCGTGCCCTGGATGATTTTGATGTAGCGGGCCGAGGAATATTCCCGCCGCTCGGTCCGCAGCCGGTACCACTTGTCGTTGCCCTTGATGTCCTGTCCCCTCACGAAGCACCTGATACCGACGACCTGGCCCCGCTTCAGCCAGTACAGGGGCTTGTTGTGCGTGTTGGGCCTGGGCCTGACCGCCAACCGGTGGGCGGTGACCTTTCCCTTGGCGTGAACGGCGGCGGCTGGCGCGGCCGGTGCCGGTGCTTTCGCGCGGTGACCCGGGTCCGCGAGCGCCGGCGACACCACGGCGCCTCCGGCGCCGACCACCCCCGCCAGGACGATCGCCGCGACCTTGTGCTGTTGTTTCATCGAAGTCCCCCGAATGAACCAGAATCCGGCGGCGACTCGAACGAACCCGGGCCGCCGGCGAGCCTGAGGCTCGGCCCTGGCGATGCCCGGCCCGGCCCGCTTCGACGCCCCGTCCACCTGATCTTCGCGACGAACGGCCCGCGACCTGCGGCCAACGGCCCGGGGCGGGCACCGGGCGCCCGGAATCGGCGTTACCAGCGGTGGGCCGAGAAATCGACCGGGGTGGGACGGAGGTCCCGGGCGCGTCCGGCCAGGTCCTTCATCCGCCGCGACATCTCCTCGGCGGGCAGCCGCCTGCGGTCGCCGTGGCCGGGCAGCAGCCATTCGAACCGGAGCCGGTCGACCGTGCGGGACAGCGAATCGGCCAGGACCTCGATGGAATACCAGGTGACATGCTCGGCGACCTCGATGTCGCCGGTGCCGCGCGACCAGTAGAAGCTGTCGCCGCTGAAGCAGTGGCGCTCGTCGGCGACGTAGACGACGCTGCCCCGGGTGTGGCCGGGCAGCGGATGGGCGACGACGCCCGCGACGATCTCGACGGGGTCGAGGCCGCGCAGGACGTGGTCGGCGTCGGGCGCCGCGTCCAGGTCGCCCTCGTGGATCCACAGCCTGGCGCCGTAGTGGTCGGCGTACCTCCGGCCGTGGGCGGCGTGGTCGCGGTGGGTGAGCAGGATGTCGGTGACCGGCCCGAGTTCCCGCCAGCGCGCGGCCAGTGCCGCGCTCCATCGCGGCGTGTCGAACATCAGTACGGTGCCGTCGGGGCGGCGCAGCAGGTAGGCGTTGGCGGCGGCGGTCTGCTGGGAGTTGTGGCCGCAGAAGTAGACGCCGTCGTCCAGCATGAGCGGGAAGGGGTCCAGCGCCGGGTCCAGCGTCCCGGACGGCGGACGGATCGAGCGCGTGTGGCACGCGTGCGCCGTCAGGTGCAGCAGCCGCCGCTCGGCCTCGTCGCGCGGCTGGCGGAGCAGTTCCGAACGGCCGTTCACCTCCACGATCAGATCGGGCGCCAGCTGCCGTGCGACATCGCAGTTCGTGCAGCGGTCGTCCACGAACCAGCCGTTCTCCTGCGAACGCGCCTCGCGCATGTGCGGGTCTCCTTCGGCTTTCGGATTCCTTCCGCACAAGGGTCGCCTCCGCGCCCCGGAAAGTGGAAGGGGGCCGCCACCTTGTTATTCGATGGGCATTCCTATCTCTCGACCGCGTGTTGATCTTTCTGGATTGGCGGCGCGGCCCGGCCGGGGCGAATGCGGAAGGCACGGAATGGCGGCGCGGAAGTCCGGCGGCGTGTGGCGTGGCCGCGTTCCGGTGGCCGTGCCGATGTCCGACCGATCGGCACGGCCACCGGCCCCCGCAGCTCCTTTCTAGACCGGCCGGGCGCCCGGTGTCCGCATCCCGGGTGCGAGGGCGCGGGCACAACCGCGCGGGTGCGCGGTACCGCGCACCTGTACACGCGGCGGCGCGCGGCACACGATGGGGCGATGGACGCCCGACCGCCCACGCTGAAGCAGCAGCTGCCCTATCCCTACGACCAGGACCTGTCGGTGGTCTTACGGCGGCTGGACCGGCGGACCCCCGCCAGCCGCGCCCGGCTGGCCAACGACCCGGTCACCGCCGCCTACCTCGCGGCGGGCGTGCGGCTGATCGAGAACCATCTCGGGCCGGGCGCGGTGCGCACCCTGGCGGACCCCGAGGACGACTCGTCCCTCCAGCGCCCGCTGCTCGCCTTCCTGTCGCAGCGGACCGTGGCCGCCGAGGTCGGCCGCAACCCCGCGCCCTTCCCCCGGGTGGGGAGCGTCTCGACGCTGCGGTCCACCTGGGCCAACCATTCGGACTACATCGCCGACCTGCTGCGGTTCGGCCTGTGGGCCTACCACCCGAGCCACTGCGACGCCGCCGACGCCATCGACATCATCGAGGACATCCAGGACGGCCCCCTCCTGGTGGACGCGCTCCACCGCTTCGGGTACTGGAACCTGCTGACGCTGGTCGACCGGCCGCGGTTCCGGCTGGAGCTGTTCGCCACGGCGGCGGCCGAGGGCGACCCGGTGATCCAGAAGGCGATGGCCGAGAACTACCGCGAGGTCCTAGAGCCGTGGAAGGAGATCTGCGCCGACCTGCTGGAGGCACGGGGGCTGCGGCTGCGCCGCGGCGTCTCGATCGGCGATCTCGTCGACCTCATCACCGCCGTCATGGAGGGCGTGGCGCTGCGGAACCTCGCCGACCCCGGGGCCGGCGTGATCGACCGGGACGGCGAACGCTCCCTCGCGGGCACCGGCCTGCTCGCCCTCTTCCGGGGCTGCGTCGAGCGCGCGGACGACGCCGACGGGCTCACCCTCGACGAGGCCGTCCACGCGATGGTCTACGGCACGCCGGCGCCGTCCGGACGAGGCGCCCGGGTCACTCCGCGAGGGTCGGGTTCGAACGGAGCAGCTGCCGGCGCGAGGTGATGTCGAGCTTCTGGAAGATCTTCGACAGGTGGTACCGGACGGTGCTGGAGCTGATCGACAGGCGCAGCGCGATCTCGGGGTTGGTCAGCCCCTCGCTGGCGAACCGGGCGATCCGCAGCTCCTGCGGAGTGAGGCGGGTGACGGCGCCCGGCACGCCGTCCCCGGCGGACGGGCGCGCGTACCCGGTCGCGCGCAGCTCGGCGGACGCCTGGTCGAGCCACGGCTCGGCGCGCAGTGCGGTGAAGGCGGCGACCGCCGCGTGCAGGTGCCGCCGCGCGTCCTTGATCCGCCGCTGCCGGCGCAGCAGCTTGCCGAGCTGGAGTTCCGCGCGGGCCCGCTCGAACGGGCACTCCCTGGAGTGCAGGATCGCCTCGTCCAGCAGCCGTTCGGCGTCCTCCGCGCGGGACGCCAGCAGCGCGCGGGCCCGGAGCAGCGGGCCGAGCAGGTGGGGGGCGGCCTCGTCCAGGCGCCACTCATCGGCGGACTCCAGCAGCGCGCGGGCCTCGGCGAGCTGCCCGGCCATGACGTGGCATTCGACGAGGTCCGGGAAGGCGAGGAACGCGATCAGGTAGTGGTGCGCGTCGTCGTCCGGTGAGGTGATCCGGGTGTAGTGCGGGATGGCGGAGTACGGGTCGCGCGCGCTCAGCGCCGACCGTCCGAGCGCCCAGTGTCCCATCGCGCGGGTGGCGCGGTCGTGGCCGGGGGCGGAGTCGCGCAGGGCCGCCTCCACCAGCTCGCGGCAGCCGCCGGGGTCCCGCGCCGCCGCCGTGAGGGCGAGCATGACGCGGATCCGGGCGGTCATCGGCCGCTGGCCGGTCTGGTCGGCGAGCGCCAGCGCCTCCGCGCCGAGGGCGGCGGCCTCGTCCCACCGTCCGGCGAGGTGCTCCAGGGCGATGAGCGGGACGGCGGCGAGCGGCAGCGTGCCGGCGGCGCCCTGCGACCGCAGCTCCCGCACCGTCTGGGCGAAGGCGTCGCGGGCGGCGGCGCCCATCGCCGGGACGTGCGGCGGCACGGCGGGCCAGGTCACGGGCTCGCCGGTCGAGGTCAGGCGCAGCAGCCCGGCCGCCGTCGCGTCGATGTCGCCCGCGTGCCGCAGGTCCCGGTCGGCGACACGGCGCAGCGCGGCGCCGAACCGCTTGGCGGGGTGCCCTGCCTCCAGCGGCAGGTCCAGGAGCCGCCCGCCGATCTCGGCGAGGTGCCCCCGGTGCCCGGTGTCCAGTGCGGTGCGGGCCGCCGTGACCAGCAGCCGCGCGGCGAGGACGGGGTCGGCGCGCGCGGTGTCCAGCGCGCTCGCGAGCAGGGCGCGGTGCCCGGCGCCGGCTCCCGTGGCGGCCTCGGCGTGCGCGATGGTGCCGCGCAGCAGCCGCGCCGCCGCGAGCAGGCGCGGGTCCCCGGCCGGAGGGGCGATCTGCCGCTCCAGCGCGCGGGCGCGCACCGGCAGGCCGGCCTGCCACGCGCAGCTCGCGGCGTCGATGAGGAAGCGGGTCCGGGTCGCCGGGTCGCGACTCAGCGTGGCGGCACGTTCCACCACGTGCAGTGCGGAGACCATGCCGTCGACCCGCCGGGCGTGGCCCGCGCCCTCGCTGATCTGCCGGGCCATCGCCTCGTCCGGCTCGTGCGCGGCCGAGGCGAGGTGGTGGACCCGGCGGTGCGGGCTGGCGGCCGTCGCCTCGGCCAGCGCCCCGTGCGCGGTCTTCCGCTCGGCGACGGTGGCGTTGCGGTAGACGACGGTGCGCAGGAAGGGCGGCTGGAACGACAGCTCGTCACCGTCCACGGTCGCCAGCATCGACCGCTCGGCCGGGGCCAGCTCGCCCGTGCCGAAGCCGAGCATCGCGGCCGCCGACAGCGTCGTGCCCAGGTCGTCCTTGTCGTTGGCCGCCGCGATCAGCAGCAGCCAGCGGGTCGGCTCGGGCAGCTCGGCGACCAGGTCCCCGAAGGTGGCGCGCAGCCGCGGGCTCGGCGGTATCCCGGACGCGCCGTCCGGCCCGCCCGCGGCGAGCGCGGCGGCCAGCTCGACGGCGATGAGCGGGTTGCCCGCCGACTCCCGGGCGATGTGGTCGATCCAGGAGCGGTCGTAGCGCGGCGCCCCCCGAACGGCGGCTTCGGTGACCTTCGCGATGAGCAGGCACGTGTCGGTGGGGGAGAGCGGTTCCAGCCGCGCCTCGGGGAGGCCGTGCAGGTGCGGGGAGCGGGGCCCGTGCTCCCGGGTCGCGAAGATCATGGCGACCGGCAGGTTCCGCAGCCGCCGCGCCACGAAGGCGAGCGCGTCCAGCGACGCCTCGTCCAGCCGGTGGGCGTCGTCCACCAGGAGCAGCAGCGGCGCCCGCTCGGCGGCCAGCGCGAGCAGGGCCAGCGCCGCACAGGGCGCCGACAGCCGCCCCCGGGGCGGCTCTGAGACACCGAAGACGCCGTTGAGCAGGGCGATCTGCGTGCCCGGCAGGCGGTCCAGGTGGTGGCGCAGCGGGAAGAGGAGCTGGTGCAGCCCCGCGAACGGGATGGTCCTCTCGGCGGGGGTGCCCGAGCAGCGCAGGACGGTGCAGGCGGACGGGGCCCGCCTGCCGATCTCCTCCAGCAGCCGGGTCTTGCCGATGCCCGGCGCGCCCGCCAGCACGACGCTGCCGCCGCGCTCGTGCGCGGCCGTCCGGTC
Source organism: Actinomadura terrae (assembly GCF_022751215.1). GTDB lineage: Bacteria > Actinomycetota > Actinomycetes > Streptosporangiales > Streptosporangiaceae > Spirillospora > Spirillospora terrae. Next base: position 2,000,302 of record NZ_JAICDG010000001.1, read on the forward strand.
GAGGAACCGGTCGACGGAGCGCAGCTCGGCGTCGCGCCCCACCAGCGGCGGGGTGGCCAACGAGGGGTCGTCGAGGAGGGAGCCGGGCCTGCCGGCGGCGACGCCGTCCAGACGATCGCCCCACCGGTCCGAAGGGAACTTGGTCTTCACTCGCACACGCTCCGGAATCGTCTGCCATCTGCGCGTTGAAAAGGGAGCTGCTCGGCGACCTCCCCGAGGCCGGCCATTTATGGCGCAGCATGAGCCCAGGTGGGGGTGGAGTCATGCTCCGCACGGAACGCCATCGTCGGCGGTGGCGGAAATATGTCCAGATCTGTTGCGCGAGTAAGAAAGTGAGTCGAAATCCTGTTGGCAAGGGATGTCAACTCTGGCAAGTATGCACCGGGCCCGGCACGGACACAATCCACGCGAGGTGGTGCGGCGAACACGACGGGTGATCACCGCTGCGACCGTCTCGGACGAATGGCCGATGTGACCACATCCGGCGGGGCGCCCGGACGGACGGGCGGACGATGGCGCCGCCGTCCACCGACGGCCGGGCCTGTCCGGGTGTCAGATGCCGGTCCGGGCACCGTGGGGGAGGCTCGGTCGCGGACAGGAAAGCCGAATGCGCGGGGGGAACGAGCCGTGGGCACTGCACGAGCGTTCGACTTCGTCATCGTGGGCGCGGGCGCGGCGGGCTGCGTGCTCGCGAACCGCCTCAGCGCGCGAGAGGGCGTGAGCGTCCTGCTGCTGGAGGCGGGGCCGGACGCCGCGTCTGACCCCCGGGTCGCCGACCCCGACCGGTGGGCCGGGCTCCAGGGGACGGAACTCGACTGGGCCTTCCAGACCCCGCCGCAGCCCGGGCTCGGCGGCCGCGAGATCCCGGTGCCCCGGGGCCGCGCGCTCGGCGGCAGCACGGCGATGAACGCGATGGTCTGGCTGCGCGCGGACCGGCGCGACCTCGACCGGTGGGACGTGCCCGGCTGGTCGGCGGACGAGCTGCGCCCCGCCTTCGACCGCGCCGAGACCCGCGACGGCACCGGGACCGGCGTGGACGTGGCGAAGCTGACCGGCGAGCATCCGTGGAGCCGCGCGTTCGTCCAGGCGGCGCTGGACGCGGGCCATCCGATGACCGGCGACTTCAACCGCGACGGGACGTCCGGCACCGGCTACTACACCGTCAGCCGCCGGGCGGGCCGCCGCCGCGGCGCGCAGGACGGCTACCTCGATCCGGCGCGGGGACGGCCCGGCCTGACCGTGCTGACCGGCGCCGAGGTCCGCGGGCTGGTCCTCGACGGCGGCCGCGTGACCGCCGTGGAGTACACCAGGGGCGGCGCGTCCGAGAAGGCGCTGGTCACCGGCGAGGTCCTGCTGGCCGCCGGTGCCGTCGGCAGCCCGCAACTCCTGTGGGCCTCGGGCGTCGGCCCCGCCGCGACGCTGCGCGACCTCGGCGTGCCCCCGCGGGTCGAGCTGCCCGGGGTGGGGGAGAACCTCCACGACCACATCGCGGTCTCGGTCACGTTCACGGCGGCGGAGCCCGACCCGTCCGCGTCCCGGTCGGGGCTCGGGGAGGCGGGGCTGTTCACCGGCGACGGGGCGGGCACGCGGTTCCACTTCTGGCTCGGCCCCAGCACCGACCCGGCCGGACGCACGTTCTCGCTGGCGGTGGGCCTCACCCGGCCCGCGAGCCGGGGGCGCCTCGGCCGGGGCGGGGACGGCCGTCCGCTGCCCGACCCCGGATACCTGACCGCCCGGTCGGACCGCGACGACCTGGTCGAGGCGCTCTCGGTCATCGGTGACCTCGCCAATGGCCCCGCGCTGCGGGCGCTCTGGGACGGCCCGCCGCCCGAGGTGCTCAAGTCGGGACGCGCGGTCGCCGCCGACCATGTGCGCGACACCGCCGGAACCCAGTTCCACCTCGTCGGGACCTGCCGGATGGGCACCGACGACGCGGCGGTCGTGGCGCCGGACCTGCGGGTGCGGGGGCTGGAGAACGTCCGGGTCGCCGACGCCTCGGTGCTGCCGGAGATCACGACCGGCGGTCCGCAGGCGACGGTCTACGCGCTCGCCGAGCACGCGGCGGGCCTCGTCCTCGGCGCGGCCGACGGCCGCTGACCCGAGCAGAAGTCCCGAGGGGGAGTCGCGATGACCCTGGTCAACGAACGGTCCGAGGCCGGCCTGTACGAGCTGGCCACTCCGGATCCGGCGGATTTCGACGAGCTCGCCGCCGCGATCCACCGCGCCTACGGCGGGTTCCCCGACCCGCCCGAGGTCGAGGCGATGAACCGGGAGATCTTCGAGTTCAACCGGGCGGTGGTCGTGCGGCACGCCGGACGGGTCTGCGCGACCGCGACCGTCTACTCGCTGGAGATGACCGTCCCCGGCGGGCCGCGCCCGGTCGCGGGCGTCGGCTACGTCAGCGTCATGCCCGACCACCGGCGCCGCGGCCTCATGCGCCGCATGCTGCGCCACCAGCTGGAGACCCTCCACGAGACCGGCGCCGAGCCGGTCGCCGCGCTGAACTCGACGGAGGCGGGGATCTACGGCAGGTTCGGGTACGGCATGGCCAGCCAGGTCGCGCGGCTCACGATCCCCCGCGGCGCGCGGGCGCTGCTGCCGGACCGCCCCCGCGACCCGGCGCTGCGGGTGCGGGCGACCGAGCCCGCGCTGATCGCCGACCTGGTGGCGCCCTGCTACGACGCCAACGTGGCGGGCCGCCCCGGGATGCTGCGCCGCGACGCGACCTGGACGCGCCGCGCGCTGATGGACCCGCCCGAGGCCCGCGGCGGCGCGGCGCCGCTCCAGGCGCTCGTCGCCGAGGACGGTGCGGGCGGCGCAGGTGGCGAGGGCGGTGCGGGCGCACGCGGGTACGCGCTCTACACCGTCCTGTCCCACTGGGAGGACTCCTCGCCCCGCAACATCGTCGTCGTCAAGGAGATCTACGCCGTCGACGACGCCGCGTACGCGGAGCTGTGGGCGGTGCTGCTCGACCTCGACCTCACCGCGACCGTCACCGCCGAGCCGAGGCCGGTGGACGACCCGGTGCTGGCGATGCTCGCCGACTTCCGCCGCGCCGTCCCGACCGTCCGCGACCAGCTCCACGTCCGGCTCGTGGACGTGGACCGGGCGCTGGCTTCCCGCACCTACGCCCGCGACGTCGACCTGGTGCTGGAGGTCGAGGACCCGCTGTGCCCGTGGAACCGCGGCCGGTGGCGGCTGCGCGGCGGCCCGGACGGTGCCGAGTGCCGCGCCACCGGCGACCCCGCCGACCTGGCGGTGTCCGTCCGCGCGCTGGGCTCGGCCTACCTCGGCGGCGTCTCGCTCCGGCAGCTCGCCTCGGCCGGCGCGGTCGCCGAACGGCGCGCGGGCGCGCTCGGCGTCGCCGCGGTGGCGTTCCGGCACGACCCCGCGCCGTACTGCCCCACGATCTTCTGACCGCCCCTCCGACCCTCAGGAGCGCCTGTGCCCGGCCCCGGCTTCGCATTCATGGACGACGCGGAACGCGACAACGTGCTGGAGGTGCTGGCCCACTGGCACGAGCACCGGCTCGACTTCGACGACCCCGGCTCCACCTCCATGGTGCGGCGGTTCGAGGACGCGGCGGCGGCCCGGTTCGGGGTCCCCCACTGCGTCCCCGTCAACAGCGGGACGTCCGCCCTGCTGGTCGCGCTCGCCGGGCTCGGCGTCGGGCCCGGCGACGAGGTGATCGTGCCCGGCTACATGTTCGTCGCGTCGATCGGCGCGGTCATCGCCAGCGGCGCCACGCCGGTGCTCGCTGAGATCGACGAGTCGCTCACGCTCGACCCGGCGGACGTGCGGGAGCGCCTCACCGCCCGCACCCGCGCGATCATGGCGGTGCACATGCTCGGCGCGCCGTCCGACATGACCGCGCTGCGGGCGGTCGCCGACGAGCACGGCCTCGCGCTGCTGGAGGACGCCGCGCAGGCGACCGGCGGCACCTACCGCGGCGAGCCGCTCGGCACGCTCGGCGCCGCCGGGGCGTTCTCGCTCAACCCGTTCAAGGTCGTCACCGGCCTGGACGGCGGGTTCCTGCTGACCCGCGACCCGCGCCTGTTCCAGCGGGCGCACTCCTTCCACGACCAGGGCTGGTTCCCGCACCGCCAGGAGACCGGCGAGGGCGAGCTGGTCTTCGGGCTCAACCTGCGGCTGAGCGACCTGAACGCGGCCGTCGCGCTCGCCCAGCTCGGCAAGCTCGACACCGTCCTGGAGCGGACCCGCGCGGTGAAGCGGGACCTGCTGGCGCGGATCCCCGAGCGTCCCGGGATGCACCGCCGCCTACTCCACGACCCCGACGGCGAGTGCGGGACGCTGGCGGTGTTCGTGTTCGACTCCGCCGAGTCCGCCGCCGCCGTCGCCAAGCGGGTCCGCTGCAAGCCGCTGGTCGACTCGCCCAAGCACTACTACGGCGGCCTGCCCGCCCTCGCCGCGTTCGGACGCGGCGAACCCGGCCCCTTCCCGTTCCGCGCGCCCGGCACGCTCGGCGGCGGCCGCGACTACGCCAAGGGCGCGCTGCCGCGCACCGACGACGTGCTCGCGCGGTCGGTGGCGCTCTCGACCGGCGTCTCCGACGGCTACCTCGGCGCGGGGAACGGCGTGGGGCCCTTCGGCACGCCCGAGGACGTCGAGCGCGTCGCCGCGGAGTTCGACGCCGCCGCCGCGGAGGTGCTCGGCTGAACGACCCGCGACCAACGCCCACCCCGCACTGTGGCGCGTTCGCCAACCATGGAGGGATGTGCACATGACCCCGGTCGTGACCGGGCCCGACGTGAGTCAGGCCATCAAGGACCACATCTACTACTCCGTCGCCGACACGCGGATGCTGCGCGGCGAGGGCGTCTACCTCTACGACTCCGAGGGGCGCTCCTACATCGACTGCGCCGCCGCCACCTTCAACCTCAGCCTCGGCTACGGCCATCCGGCGGTGATCCAGGCCATCAAGGACCAGGCCGACCGGCTGGTCCACCTCACCTCCGGCTTCCAGTCGGAGCCGATCAACGAGCTGGTCGGACGGCTGGTCGCGGTGTCGCCGAAGAACCTGACCCGGGTGCACCTGAAGGTGTCGGGCGGGTCGGAGGCCAACGAGGGCGCGATCAAGATGGCGCAGGTCGCCACCGGCAAGCGCGACGTCATCACCCTGTTCCGCAGCCACCTCGGCCAGTCGATGATGATGGCGTCGCTGTCGGGCAACGCGTTCCGCAAGGAGCCGTTCCCCGTCATCTACCCGGGCGGCGTCCACGTCCCCGACCCGTACTGCCACCGCTGCTTCTACAAACAGGAGCGCGAGACCTGCGGCCTGCTGTGCGTCGAGCGGATCGGCGACTTCGTCGAGTTCGCCAGCACCGGACGGGTCGCCGCCGTCGTGGTCGAGCCGATCTCGGGCAACGGCGGCAACATCGTCCCGCCGGACGGGTACTTCGAGGCGCTGCGCGCGTTCTGCGACGAGCACGGCATCATGTTGATCTTCGACGAGATCCAGACCGGGGTGGGCCGCACCGGCCGGATGTTCGCCGCCGAGCACTTCGGCGTCGAGCCGGACGCGATCACGCTGGCCAAGGGCCTCGGCGGGTCGGGCGCGCAGGTCGCGGGAATCCTCACCAGCGAGCGGCTGGCCGGGCTGCCCGGCCACCACCACTCCTTCACCTACGGCGCGAACCTGCTCGCGGCCGCCGCCGCGAACGTCACGCTCGACATCGTCGGCGAGCCCGCGTTCCTCGCGAACGTCCGCGCGGTCGGGGAGCACATCCTGCTCCGGCTGAAGGACCTGCGCACGCGGTTCCCGCAGGTGGGCGACGTCCGCGGGGTCGGGCTGATGATCGGCTTCGAGCTGGAGACGGCGGCGGGCGAGCCGGACGTCGCGCTGACCAACCACCTCGCGGGCGCGGCGATGCGCCACGGCCTGATCCTGCGCACGTCCCGCTACGGCTTCGGGAACGTGCTCAAGATCCGCCCGCCGCTGACCCTGACGGCGGCCGAGGCCGACCTGATCTGCGACCGGCTAGAGGACATGTTCCAGAAGGAGCTCACGTGAAGGACCTGATGCTCGGGATCGCCCGCGCGATCCGCGCCGAGCTGGCCGCGGGACGCAAGGTCGGGCAGGTCAGGCGGGTGCTCGGCGACTCCCCGGGCGGCGACGCCCAGTTCGACATCGACGAGGTCGCCGAGCGCGTCGTCTGGGACCACCTCCGGGCCCACGCCACCGAGCCCGTCGCCGTCTACACCGAGGACCGGGGGCTGCGCGCGACCGGCCCCGACCCGCGCTACGTACTGGTCGTGGACCCCATCGACGGCACCCGCCCGGCGTCGGCCGACCTGGAGCTGGCGACCGTGTCGGTGGCCGCCGCGCCGATGGGGGAGCGGCCCGTCCTCGGCGACGTCGACCACGCGCTGCTGCTGGAGCTGAAGAGCGGTCACTGGATGTACACCGGGCCCGGCGAGGACGGCGTCTCCGGCGAGGGCTACCCGCGCGGCCTGCCGAACCTCAGCCGCAACGAGGAGCTCGCCACGATGTTCTGGTCGATCGAGTTCAACGGGCATCCGATGGACCTGATGACCAGGGCCTACTCCCACATCGTGGACGCCTCGGCCAACACCGGCGGGGTGTTCGTCTTCAACAGCTCCACGTTCTCGATCTCCCGGATCATCACCGGGCAGCTCGACGCCTACGTGGACATCGGCAACCGCGTGCTGCACGACCATCCCGAGACCGAGGAGGCGTTCCGCAGGGCGGGCCGGGGCGGCATCCTGCACCTGTTCCCCTACGACATCGCCGCCGCCGTGCTGCTGGCCGAGCGCGCCGGGGTCGTCATCACCGACGCCTACGGCCGCTCCCTCGCCGACACGCTGCTGTTCGACCTGTCGCCGCGCAACCAGCGGTCGTGCGTCGCGGCGGCCAACCCCGTCCTGCACAAGCGGATCCTGGAAGCCGTCGCCTGGGACCTCGACGCCCCTCGCGACACGACCGAAGGCGGCATGTGATGCGGGCCCTGACACTGACCGGCGACCGGCGGCTGGCCCTGGTCGAGCGGGAGCGCCCCCGGGTGAGGCAGGCGCGGGACGTGCTCGTCCGCGTCCACCAGACCGGCGTCTGCGGCACCGACCGCAGCGTCCTGGTCGGCAAGTTCTCCGCCGAGCCCGGCGTGGTCATGGGCCACGAGGCGGTGGGCGAGGTCGTCGAGACCGGACCGGAGGTGACCGCGCTCGCCCCCGGCGACCGCGTCATCGTGAACCCCACGCTGTACTGCGGGCGCTGCGAGCGGTGCCTGCGCGGGCAGACGAACTTCTGCCACGACAAGACCGGCAACGAGGTCGGCATCGACCGCGACGGCTCCTACGCCGACCACATCGTGCTCGAAGACCGGTTCCTGCACGCGATCCCCGACGGCGTCTCCTACGACCGCGCCGTGCTGACCGAGCCGCTCGCGTGCGTGCTGAACAACCTGGACGCGGCGGGCCTCGTCCCGGGCGAGCAGGTCACGGTCGTCGGCGCCGGGCCGGTCGGCCTCGTCTGCGCGGTCGCCGCCCGGCACCTCGGCAGCGGCGTCACGCTCATCGAGCGCGACGACTTCCGGCGCGGCCAGGCGGGCGAGCTGCTCACCGGGTTCTTCGCGTCCGGCGTCACGGTCGTCGGCGCCGGCGCGGACGAGCGCCCCGAGCGCGCCCCCACCGTGATCGACACCGTCGGGAACCAGCTCGGCACCGCGATCGAGCTGGCCGACGACGCCGGGACCGTGGTCGCGATGGGCTACGACAGCAGGGCGCAGACGACCGTCCGGCCGCTGGAGATCCTCCAGCGGCAGCTGCGCATCGTCGGCGCGGGCGACTACCGGGGGCCGCACTTCCCGCGCGCCGTCGAGATGGCGGCGGGCCTGCCGCTGGAACGGCTGATCACGCACCGGTTCCCGTTGGAGCGGCACGAGGACGCGTTCGCGGTGCTGGCGGCCGGCGGCGGCACCGGCTACAGCGCGCTCAAGGTCGTCATCCAGAGCACCGGGGAGGCCGCGTGAGCGCGCTCCCGCCCCTCGCCGACCTGCTCCCGGTCCCGGACGGCCGCGTCCCGATCCTCGCGGAGTACCCCTACTACCGGGCGCGGCCCGAGGCGTGGGGCGGCAACCTCCGCGCGCTGCGCGACCTCGGCGCGGACGTCGTCACCGCGTACGTGCCGTGGCGGCTGCACGAGATCGGGCCCGACCCGGACGGCGGCTTCCGGTACGACTTCGACGGGGAGAGCCATCCGCAGCGCGACCTGGCCGGGTTCGTCCGGCTGGCCGCGCGGGCGGGGCTGCTGGTGATGCTGAAGCCGGGGCCCTACGTCCACGGCGAGGTGCGGCTCGGCGGCCTGCCCGACCGCGTCACCGCCCTGCCCGCGCGCAGGACGGCGGACGGGCGGGCGCTCACCGAGGAGGGCCTGCCCATCCCGTCCGCCTACGGCGACGCGTTCGCCCGCGAGGCGGCCGGCTGGCTGCGCGCGGTCCGGGAACGGGTCGTCGAACCGCACGCCGCGCCGGACGGCCCCGTCGTCGCCCTCCAGATCGGGAACGAGGGACTCTACGGCGAGGTCAACAGGCCGCTGGACAGCGAGGACTTCTCCGAGCCGGCGCTGGCGCGCTACGCCTCCTGGGCCGCCGACCCGACGCCTCCGGACGCTCTCACCGGTACCGGCATCGCGGCCGACCCGGCACGGCGTGAGCGGTGGGCGCGATGGAGCGGGATCGGCGTGCGCGACGTCCTGGCGGACTACCGCGACGCGCTGGGGAGCGCCGTCCCGATCGTGCTGAACCTCCCGCTGCCCGGCGCGGTGGGTCCGCTCCGCGAGCCGGAGGCGTGGGTGACCCGCTCCGTTCACGCCCTGCCGGACGGGGTCGGCGCCACCAGCACGAGCTGGACGGGCAACCCGTCGTCCTGCGACGGAGCCCTGGCCTCGCTGTGGCTCGGCATGCGGCTGCACCGGACCGACACCCTGGAGGACAACTGGGGTTTCACCTGGACCGACGCGTCCTACGCGACACCGGCCGTGCCGCTGTACAACGCGATGCTCGGGTTGGCGTTCGGGTCCAGCGTCGTCAGCGTCTACACGGCCTGCACCACCCACCACTGGGGCCCGGAGATCGCCCCGGACGAGGAGGGCCTGCGGGCCGAAGGCGCCGACCCCGCCCTCTACGCTCCGCCCTACTGTCCCGGGGCGCCGCTTGACGAGTCGGGTGAGCTGCGCCCCACCGCGTCGGCGCTGCGCCTGCTCGACGTGTTCTCGGACTGGGCCGGCGGGGCGCTGCGGCGGTCCCGTCCCGGGCCCGGCGCCCGGCTGGTCGTGGACGCGGAGGCCGTCGTCGAGACGGCCTGGCCCGGCGGGGCGGGCCCCGCCCCGGCGAGCGTCGCGGTCGCGGCGGCGGTGCGCTGGATGCGGGAGCGCGGCGTCGAGGTGGACGTCGCGGACGGCGACCTCGACGGGGCCGGTCTCCTGCTGGTCGTCGGCGGCCGCGCGATGAGCCGGGCGGCGCAGCGCGACCTCGCCGGGCCGGTGCGCGCCGGGCGGCCGTGCGTGCTCGTCGGTCCCGTCCCGGAGCGGGACGAGAACGGCGAGCCCTGCGCCCTGCTGGGAGAGGCTTTGTCGGCGGCAGCCAGCGCACGCGCCGTCCCCGTGTCCGCGGACGACGACCTGGACTCGTCGGTCGGCCACGTGCTGGGCGCCCTGCGCTCCCTGGACGCGGCGGAGCCCGTGGTCGAGGGCGGCGATGTCCTCGTGCTGCGTAGGCGCGACGCGGACTCCGGCACCGATGTCGTCTTCCTGTTCAGCCGCTCCGACACGGCGCGGGAGGTCGGCGACGTCCTCGGCGCGGGCGTGACGGTGCGGCTGGCGGCGCGCGGCGCCGCCGTGCTGGTGGCCGAGGCGGGGGAGCTGCGGAGCTTCCTCGTCCACGCGGGCGCCGCCGAGCAGGGGGAGCCGACCCTGCTCACGCCCGGCACCGGCGAGCCCGAGCTGAAGCTCCGCGACCACGGCGCCGGGCGGCGCACTCCGTCCGGCTGGGAGCTGCGGGGCGAGTGACCCCCGCGCTCGCGGCGGTCACCATCCCCAGGTGACCGCCGCGCCGTCCACCAGGCCCTCCGCCTCGATCTCGGGCGGGAGCGGCTCGACCCCGGGGACGAGGGCGACCGGCTCGCCCGGCCGCCGGGCCGGCCGCACGCAGAAGCGGTCGGCCCTCACCAGCATCGTGATCACGGCGCCCCGCACGCCCTGGCGCGTCCCGCGCTCGCGCAGCAGCAGCGCCGGGCTCCCGGGCGGTATCCGGAGCCGCCGCGCGTCGGCGGCACCGGCGGGCACCGCGCCGATCGTCTGCTCGGCCGGGTCGAACACCAGCCCGAACGCGCCCGCCAGCAGGCGCGGCAGCGGCGACTCCGCGCGGCCGCGGGTGGCGAGGCCCGGCGCCAGCGCGGCGAGCACGCAGCTCCGCTCGACCGCGACCGGTTCGCCGTCGGCGAGCACGAGCCGCGTCAGCAGGTGGACGGCGGTCCCCGGCTCGGTCGCGAGCGCGTGCGCCAGCCGGGCGCCCGCGTCCACCGTCCGCTCGCCGAGGTCGGCGAAGCCCAGCCGCAGCCCGCCCGCCCGCAGCCCGTCGGCGAGGCAGACCGGGTGCGCCGGTGTCCGTTCGGCCGTCCGCTCCAGCGCCCGTTCGGGGGCGGACGCCACGAAGGTGCCCTTGCCGGGGCGGCGCCGCAGCCGTCCCTCGGCCACCAGCAGCTCCAGCGTCTGCCGCACGGTCATCCGCGACAGCCGGTAGGTGCGGCACAGCTCCCGCTCGGAGGGCAGCGGGGCGCCCGCGGCGAGCCCGCCGTCCTCGATGACCTGGATGAGGATCGAGCGGAGCTGCATGTACTTGGGCAACGGGCCCGTCGGGTCGATCGTCGCGATGCGCATGGTCGTGTCCGGCCTCACCCGGGGCCGGTCCCCCGGGCGGCGTCGGCCGCGCGTCCCGGCGCGGGCTCCTCCCGCGCGGCACGCAGCGCGGGCAGCGCCCTGATGACGAGCGCGACCAGCAGACCGCCGCCGGCCAGCAGGGCCAGCGCGGTCGGGATCACGTCGGGGCCCCAGCGTCCGGCCGAGCCGCCGACCAGGCTCGGCAGCACGCCGCCCAGCATCGACACGGCGATGACATAGGACGTGACTCCCCGGATGCCCGGCAGCTTCTCGGTCAGCCAGACCAGACCGGTCGGGAACAGCGGGCCGACGCCGAGGCCGGTGACGAAGTACCCGGCGGCGGCGACCGGCCCCCAGTGCGCCAGCAGCAGCCCGGCCACCATCGTCACGAGGCTCGCCAGCAGGATCCGCTGCGCGCTGAAGTGCCGTGCGACCGGGCTGATCGCGAACCGGACGCCGGTCATCGCGAGCCAGAACGTGGACGTCGCCATCGCGGCCGGCCGGTCGTCCCAGCCGAGGCTCACCAGGTGCGTGGTCTCCCAGCCGCCGACGCCCGACTCGACCCCCACGTGCAGCACGAAGAAGACCATGAACAGGGCGGTGAGGCGGCCCACCGCCGACCAGCGCACGTCCTCGGACGTGCCGCGCGGGGGAGTGCCGCCCACCCCCCGCACCGAGGCCAGGACGGCGAGCGTCAGCACCGCGCACACCACGAACGCCCACATGTAGAACCGGCCGGGCAGCGCCCCGACCAGCAGCGGCGCGAGGACGGCGCCGACGCCGAAGTTGCCGTGCAGCAGGTTCAGCATTCCGGTGCCGCCCGACCGGTAGTACTCGATGAACAGCTCGTTCACGCCGACGTCGATCCACCCGAAGCCGACCCCGGCGACGAACGCCCCCGCCAGCGCGGCGGGCCACACCGGCGCAGCCGCGAAGCCGAGGCAGCCGACCGCCATCGTCGCCAACGCGATGACCAGGAACATCCGGTTGCCGATCCTGCGCAGCCTCGGTGTGAACAGGACGCCCGCCAGAGCGCCGACGAAGTGCACCGAGAGCGCGAGCCCGACCGCGCCGGAGGAGATGTCGAAGCGGTCCCTGATCGCCGGGACCGCCGGGCCGTACATGGCCTGGAGCGCGCCGATCGCCACGAACGACACGCACATGCCCACCGCGGCCGTCCGGGTGAAGGTCGTCGCCGTGCCCGTCCCGGCGGGGACGGACGCCGCCGCGCTCATCGGGCCGGCGCCGATCGCCCGAGCGCGTCGCCGGGCAGGACGGCCGCCAGGTCGGCGCGGAGCCGCTCGGCATCGGTGAACAGGAGCGCCCTCATGCCCACGTCCCGCGCCGCGTCCACGTTCTCCTGGCGGTCGTCGATGAACAGCACGTCGCCGGGGTTCGCGCCGAGGATCTCACACGTCCGGTGGTAGATCTCGGCGGCGGGCTTGGTCAGCCGCAGGTCGGCGCTGAACAGCCGGTGCCGGAACACCTCCGACCAGCGCTGCCCCTCGATCAGCCGGGCCATCTCCACCACCGCGTTCGACAGCAGCGCCAGCCGCGCGCCCCCGGCGGCCAGCTCGTCGACGATCTCCAGCGTGCCGGGGTCGAGGTCGAGCCAGATGCCGAGGTCCAGATCCACCAGCCGCTCGCAGGCGGCGTCCTCGAAGGGCAGCCCGAGCTGGTCGTGGACGTCCCGCCAGTACCCGGCGGCGTCCACCGCGCCGAGGTCGTAGGCCCGCCGGTTCTGCCAGTAGGCGGGCCAGAACACCGCGGGCTCGACGCCGAGGGCCTCGACCAGCCGGGCCCCCGCGTCCGCGGGCGGGGGGCGGCTGATCACGCCCGCGTAGTCGAAGACGATCCAGTCCATGGAGGCTCCTCCGTCGTGATCCACGAGCGAGAGCTTGACTTACTAACACGTATCACGTGAGATAGCACATATGGAAGGCTCGAATCGTCACCTCGACATCATCGAACAGTTGCGCACGACCGAGCGGGTCACGGTGGCCGAACTCGCCGCGCGCACCGGCTGCTCGGAGATGACCATCCGCCGCGACCTCGACCAGCTCGCCGAGCAGGGCGTGCTGCGCCGGGTCCGGGGCGGCGCGGTGAGCCTGATGCTGCGCGGCGAGGCGCCGCCGTTCGCCGTCCGCGAGCACGAGGCCGCCGACATCAAGCGGCGCATCGGCGCCAAGGTCAACGAGCTGGTGGCCGACGGCGAGTCGGTGATCCTCGACAGCGGCACCACCGCCCTGCACGTCGCGCACGCGCTCGCGCACCGGCGGATCACCGCGATCCCCCTCGACCTGCACTCGGTGAACGCCCTGAGCGGCGCGCCCGACGTGCGGCTGCTCGTCCCCGGCGGCCAGATGCTCCCGGGCACGCTGTCGCTCGCCGGCTACCTCACCGAGAACGCGCTGCGCGCCCTGCGCGTCGACACCGCCATCCTCGCGGTGTGCGGGCTGTCGGCCCGGCACGGGCTGACCGCGCCCGACCTCGCCGAGGTGCCCATCAAGCAGACCGCCCTCGCCGCCGCGCAACGCAAGATCGCCGTGTGCGACGGCTCGAAGTTCAGCCGCACCGGCCTCGGCCACGTCTGCTCCGTCACCGAACTGGACGCGATCGTCACCGACGACAGCGCCCCGCCCGGCGAACTGGAGAAGATCGAGGCCGCGGGCGTCACCGTCATACTGGTCTGAGCCGACCCCCGAGAGGAACCACGCCCGATGCCTGCACCCTCGTCCCCCACCACGGTCGTCTTCGACATCGGCGGCGTGATCATCGACTGGGACCCGCGCTACCTGTACCGGCGGCTCATCCCGGACGAGGCGGAGATGGAGCGCTTCCTCACCGAGGTCTGCTCCGGCGCGTGGAACGCCGAGCAGGACCGCGGCCGCTCGTTCGTCGAGGCCATCGAGGACCTCGCCGCGCGCCACCCCGCGCAGCGCGAGCTCATCATGGCCTACTGGGAGCGGTGGGACGAGATGCTGGGCGACCCCATCCCGGGCGTCGCCGCCATCATGGCCGAGCTGCACGAGGCGGGCACGCCGATGGTCGCGATCACGAACTGGTCGGCCGAGACCTACCCCATCGCCGTGCGCGAGCACCCCGAGCTGAAGCTGTTCCGGGACGCCGTCGTCTCCGGCGAGGTCGGCCTGTCCAAGCCCGACCCGGAGATCTTCCGCTACGCCCTCGACCGCTTCGGCGTCGCGCCGCACGAGGCCCTGTTCATCGACGACAACAAGGCCAACACCACCGCCGCCGGGGCCCTCGGCATCGGAACGCACCTGTTCACCGACGCCGCCGCCCTGCGCGAGACCCTGAAGTCCGCCGGCCTGCTCTGACTCCCTCTACCAAGATCCCTGTGCGAAATGTCGGCGGGGGTCGTTAGCGTCCGGGGCCATGGTCGAGACGGTAGAGATCCCGGTCGAGTGGCGTGAGCACATCCACCCGAGGCGCGGCGGCATCGCCGGGCCGAAGGTCGTGCTGGACGAGGAGGCCGCGCGCAGGGCCCGTGAGCGGGAGCGCGCGGCGCGGCCGATCGCCGAGGACATGGCGGAGCACGAGCGCACCCCGCCCGAGCTGGGCAAGGCCGTCCGGGCCTACCTGGACGGCGAGCCCGACCCGGTGGGCGCGGCGGCGGTCGCGGCGATCGTGGTGCGGCACGTCGAGGGCGCGGGGTTCTCCAGCGAGAGCGAGGCCGCCCCCGACATCCTGGCCGGCTGGGTGATCGACCACGGTCTCCCCTTCGCCGGTTGCGCGACGACGGAGGCGTCCGCCATCGAACTCGGCCCGGTGCCGCGCCCGGCGGTCCCCGACGCCGACGGCGTCATTCGGGTGTACGCCTACAGCGGCGAGGGGCCCAAGGGGTGGCGCGGCGAGATCCGGCGGCCGACCGCCGAGGACCGCTTCTTCTCGGGACGCTGGCTGAACGCGGACGCCGTCGTCAAGCGGCTCCGCACCCTGCTCGCGGCGGCGCCCGAGGAGGAGTACCGGGAGACCGTCGCGCGGCTCGCGGCGCACCGGGGCGATCCCATGAGGCGCCGCGTCGCCTCCTACCTCGTCCCGACCGAGACGGCCTGGATGGACGAGTCGCTCGACGATCCCTCCGGCTCGTTCCTCGACCACGATCACGTGGCCCTCTCGGTGTCCAGCGCCGCGCAGGTGCGGCGGGTCGACCACGTGTGGGCGACGCCCGCCGTGGTCGGGACGCTGCTCGACGGGCTGGGCGCGGACGCCCTTCCGCTGCTCGCCAGAGTCTTCCGCTACAGCCACCGCGACGACGACAGGCGCGAGGTCCTGCTGAAGGCGCTCGTGCGGATCCCCGACCAGGACGTCTTCCCGCTCCTGCTCGACCACATGGGGGACCCGGGCGTCTCCGGCGCCCTGTGGGAGGCGGCCGAGCGGTATCCGGCGCTCGCGGTCCGGGCGCTGGCGCCGCTGGTCGAGGAAGGCACCACTCGGGGCCTCCGGGCGGCCGGTCTGGTGCGTGAGCTGCTGTACACCCATCCCGACGTGGCCGAGGCGGTGCCCGCGGGCCCGGCGCGGGCGCTGCTGCCGCGCCCGGCCGTCCCCGACGGGCGCGACCTGCCGGGCCTGCCGAGCGCCCTCGCGGGCAGGCCGGGGCGCAGCGCGAAGGTCGACTGGGCCGATCCCGGGCTGCTCCCGCGCATCCTCACCCGCGGCGGCGACCGGGCGCTGCCCGTGAACGCGACCATGCGCCTGCTGGGCCTGCTCGCCGCGAAGTCCCCCGAGGTCGCGGCCGTCCGCGAGTTCTGCGACCGGCACTCGCTGGCCGAGTTCTCGTGGGCGGTGTTCGAGCGCTGGTACGCGCTCGGCGCCCCGTCCCGGCACAACTGGGCGCTGGCGCAGCTCGGCCTGATCGGCGACGACACGACCGTGCGGCGGCTCAGCCCGCTCATCAGGGTCTGGCCCGGCGAGAGCGCGACCGCCCGGGCCAACGCCGCGATGGACGCCATCGCCGCGATCGGCTCCGACGTCGCGCTCACCCACCTGTTCGACCTGACCCGCCACGGCAAGTACAAGGGCGTGAAGAAGCGGGCCGCCCAGAAGATCGACGAGATCGCCGCCGCGCGCGGCATGTCGCTGGACGCCCTCGCCGACCGCGCCGTCCCCGACTTCGGCCTCGACGCCCAGGGCACGCTCGTCCTCGACTACGGCCCGCGCCGGTTCACCGTGACGTTCGACCAGCAGCTCGCCCCGCTGGTCGTGGAGCCGAGCGGCAAGATCCGCAAGAGCGCCCCCAAGCCCGGACCAAAGGACGACCCGGCCCGCGCGCCCGCCGCGCACGCCCTGTTCACCGGCCTCAAGAAGGACGTGCGGACGATCGCCGCCCAGGAGATCAGGCGGCTCGAACGCGCCATGGTCACCCGGCGGAGCTGGACGCAGGCCGACTTCCGCGCCTTGCTGTTGGGCCATCCGCTGCTGGGGCACATCGTCCGCCGGCTGGTGTGGACCACGGTCGGGGACACCGGCGGGGACACCGCCTTCCGCGTCGCCGAGGACCACACCTACGCCGACGTCAACGACGACCCGTGCACGCCAGCGCCCCACGCCCGCGTCGCCGTCGCCCACCCGCTCCTGCTGGACGGCGACCTCGACGGCTGGGCCGAACTGTTCGCCGACTACGAGATCCTGCAACCGTTCGAGCAGCTCGGACGGCCCGTCCACCGGCTGACCCCCGGCGAGCGCACCGCCCACCGGCTCACGCGGGTCGAGGGACTCGTGATGCCCTACGGCAAGGCCAAGGGGCATTCCGAGGGACGCTGGGAATCGGTGAACGCCGACGGCGAGTTCGTGGGCCGCTGGCTCGCCCGGCGCGACCCCGCCGGACTCTACGTCGTGGCGAACCTGACGCCCGGCCTCGGCTACTACATGTACGGGGAGGGTGAGGAGCAGGAGATCAAGACCCTGTGGGCGGGCCCCCTCCCGGCCACCGCGCCCCTGGACGCGGTGCCGCTCGGCGAGGTCGACCCGGTCACGATGAGCGAGGCGATCCACGACCTCACCCGCAGCGCGACCCCGACCCAGCACTGACCGGGCTCGCGCTAGCCGAGTTCCGAGGCGAGGAGGCGGAGGGCCTCGGTGAGCTCGTCCCCGGAGAGCGCCTCCTCGGGGTCGATCAGCCACCGCGTCATCAGGCCGGTCAGCAGCGCCTGGACGAGGGAGCCGACCAGCCGCGCCTCCCGCTCGCCCGTCCCGGACGGCTGGAAGACCTCGGCCAGCCCGCGCCGTCCCTCCGCCATGCTCGCGACGAGCGGTTCGCGCAGCTCGGCGACGTGCTGGGCCTGGACGAGCAGTTCGGCCTGGGCCGCCCAGAGCGGGCGGTCCGCGCCGAAGGACTCGATGATCCGCGACCAGACCGCCGCGAACCGCTCCGCGGGCTCCGCGCCGGGGTCGATCCCGGCCGCGAGCGCCCGGTCGAGCCGGTCGCCCCACTCCTGCACCGCCTCGTGGAGGGCGGCGTTGAGCAGCGCCTCGGTCGACCCGAAGTGGTAGCCGATGGCGGCGAGGCTCGTCCCCGCCGCCGTCGTGAGGTCGCGGGCGGTCGTCCGGCGGTAGCCCTTCTCGTACAGGCAGTCCCGGGCGGCCTTCAGCAGCTTCTCGCGGTTTCCCATGCCCTGATGATATCAGCGTCTAAGACAAACGTCTTGAAATTTGTCTTAGACGGAGTTACGTTTCGGGTCCGGCGGCCCGCTGGACGGCCGCCGCCATTCGCAGGGGGCTCTGCCATGACGAAACACATCTCCCGGCGCCATGTCCTGGTCGGGGGCGCGGCGTCCGGTGCGGCCCTGCTCGCCGGCGCCCGGCCCGCCGGTGCCGCGCGGGGGCCGTCGCTGGCCCTGACCGGTGTCACCGTGATCGACGCGACCCGGCCCCGGCCGCGTCCGGGCATGACCGTGCTGATCGCGGGGGACCGGATCGCGGCGGTGGGGCGGCGCGACGACGTGCCCGTGCCGCCGGGGACGACGGTCGTGCCGCTCACCGGCAAGTACCTGATTCCGGGGCTGGCGGAGATGCACGCGCACAGCATCGGGACCGAGCGGATCTCCCCGCCGCTCTACCTCGCCAACGGCGTCACCTCGGTACGCGAGATGGCCGGTTCGGCGGTCGTCTCCGGCTGGCGGGACGCGATCGGGCGCGGCCGCCTCCTCGGCCCGCGCTGGACGATCGCCAGTGAGATCGTCGACGGCTCCCCGTCGCTGCTGTCCGATCCGGACGATCCGGGCGGGGCCGTCCTGGTCACCGACCCGGCCGGGGCCCGGCGCGCGGTGCGGCGGGCGAAGGCCGGGGGCGCCGACTTCGTGAAGGTGTACTCGCGGGTGCCTCGGGACGCCTACCTCGCCCTCGCCGACGAGGCGCGGCGGCAGCGGATCGCCTTCGCCGGGCACTGCCCCGACGGCGTGCCGGTCCCGCTGGCCGCCCGCGCCGGGCAGCGCAGCATCGAGCACGTTCACACGCTGTGGTGCGCCACGTCGAGCCGCGGCGGGGAGGTGCGCCGGATGCTCGACGCCATCGCGATCGAACCGGGCGGGTACGCGGGGTGGTTCCGGCAGTTCCACCGGGTGGAGTGGCTGGCGTCCGGCGCCTACAGCCGCGACCGGGCCGCCGAGGTGTTCGCCCGCCTGAGGCGGCACCGCACCTGGGTCACGCCGACCCTCTCCATGCACCTGATCGTGGACCGCCCCGAGCAGCTGTCGATGACCGACGAGCGGCTCCGGTACGTCCCGGCCGAGGACCGGGAGTGGTGGCGGTGGGCGGTCGAGAACATCTACCTGCCGGGACGCGGCCCGGACGAGATCGCGCAGCAGCACGAGCTGTTCGAGCGCAGGTCGCGCTTCGTGGGCGCGATGCGGGACGCGGGCGTCGAGGTGCTGGCGGGCAGCGAGGCGGGGTTCATCTTCGCCTACCCGGGGTTCAGCCTTCACGAGGAACTGGCGCTGCTCGTCCGGGCGGGACTCTCGCCGCTGGACGCGATCGGAGCGGCCACGCTCGGCCCGGCCCGCTTCCTCGGGGCGCAGGACTCGCTCGGGTCGGTCCACCCGGGCAAGCTCGCCGACCTCGTCGTCCTGGACGCCGACCCGCTCGCCGACATCACCAACACGACCAGGATCCACGCCGTGCTCGCCGGGGGGCGGCTCATCACGTCCGACGAACGCCACCGCATGCTGGCGGACGTCGAGCGGGCGGCGCAGGAACCGCCGGGCGCGCTCCCGGCGGCGGCCGTCGGATGCGGCTGCCACGCGCCACGGAGGGTCCGGCCCGCCTGAAGCCCGCTCGCGGACCGCCGCTGTCGACTCCTCGGGCGCGCCGACCCGGACGGACTCACCTGATTTAAGGTGATTTGTCCCAAAAGAGGTTGCCTGTCCTGAAGTAGTACGTCCAGGTTCGGCCGCCTTCGCCCCTTTGGTCGTCGTTACCCGACAAGACCTAGTTTAGGATCAGCGGGTCACGGGCCGTCGGGTTTCGACGAACGCCCGCGGCGCGTTGGTCCGCGCCGGTGGTGAACCGCGCGGGCAAGGGGGTCTGGGGGGATTCGTGGGGACTGTTTCTCGTATTGTGCGCGGCGTCGTGCCGTGCGGGCGCCGACGGCCGACAGCCCCCTAATGGGGCATGGAAAGGCTTCGGCGGAAACGACGGAACGTCCGCTGATCCTGCCGGTCACGATTACCGCCACGAAGCCGTTGCTGCCGACGCACGTCAAGGGATTCCTGTGGGTCGACGTGCTGTTCCGGGCCACCCGGCTCGTGGCGGATCCGGAGTACCACTGGAGCCCGCGCACGCCGAACCTGACCGGGCAGACGATCCAGTTCTGGGACCATCTCGACCGCCGCCACGGCACGCTCGACTTCGACTCCGTCCCGCCCGACGACCTGGGACGGCTGTACGTCCGCTTCCATTCGTCGGGTGACGCCCGCCCGCTGGACGAACTGCGCCACTACATCGACAAGGTCGAGCACGACGGATGGGTCCATCCGGCCACGCGGGCGATGTCGGTCGCCTGGAAACGCCATCTCGACCTGCTCGGGGTCCGCGACCCCGGACTTCTCGTGGACCGGCCGCTGACTCTTTCCACGGAGGAGACCGTGGAGCGGCTCGTCCGGCACCGGCTGTGCCTGGACCACCGGCGGTACGGCGGCCCCGTGTATATGGACGGCACCCGGTGGGGAATGCCGCTGCGCAAGGTCATCGGCGCCGACGGCCACGCCAACTACCTGCTGGTGATCCTGCGCGACCTGCTGCCCAGGATCAGCGACGGCCGCCAGATCCTGTTCGTCTACGACGAGGATCTCGCGCACGACTACGCGCTCGTCGGGCGGATCGCGAGCGCGCTCGGAGCGCGCCCGTCGAAGCTCCCGCTGGGGCGCGTTCCCATCGGCGGCGCTCTCCGGTCGAGCCGGTACGGCGGGTGGGACGAGGTCACCA
Organism: Actinomadura terrae; assembly: GCF_022751215.1. Classification (GTDB taxonomy): domain Bacteria; phylum Actinomycetota; class Actinomycetes; order Streptosporangiales; family Streptosporangiaceae; genus Spirillospora; species Spirillospora terrae. The sequence goes on from NZ_JAICDG010000001.1 coordinate 2,020,655, forward strand.
TCGGGCGGCTTTCGGAACTGTGCCTCGGGGAGTTCGGCCCCGCCGCGTACCGCCTGGGAATGCGGCTGTATTTCATAGCGATGCTGAAACGGACGTCGGGTGAGCCGTTCCGGCCCGCGCTGCTGCGCCGGGCGCTGCTGCGCGCCGAGCGGATGCTGCGCGACGCGGGCGACGAGGACTCCCCGGATCACGCGTCGCGGCTCCTCGACTCCGTCAGACCGTCGGGATGGGCCGACCCCTACCGGCTCACCGACGGCCTTTTCGCAGGTCGGACGCCTAAGGCGGCGCGTGCGCTGCTGGAGGCGGTCTACCTGTGACCCACCCGAGCAGAATGGGAAACGCCGATGTCCACTGACCGCGGCCGCGCCGCGACCACCGACGCCTATCGGCGCCGAGTCCGCCAGGAGCACCGCATGGTGCGCCAATCCCTGGCAGATCCGCGGGCTGCGCAGAAAACGGTGCTCGAAGAGATCCTCGCGGCGAACTCGGCCACCGCTTTCGGACGCGAGCACGGCCTGTCCGGCGTCGGCGACGCCGACGGTTACCGGAAAGCGGTGCCCATTCGCGGGCACGAGGAGTTCGAGCCGTGGCTGGAGCGGGTGAACGCGGGAGAAGGCCAGGTGCTGACGGCGGAGGAGCCGATCGCGTTCTTCTCCAGCAGCGGCACGACCGGCGCGGAGAAGATGATCCCGGTGACCACCGGCTTCCTCCGGCGCAGTTTCCTGCCGTTCTACTTCGCCGGTTTCTCCCGGCTGGTCGACCTGCATCCCGGCCTGCTCGCCCGCGACGACGCCATCCTCAACCTCTGGCAGGACCCCCATTCCAAGACCGGGCGGACGAGCGGCGGCCGCCCCCATCTCGGCCCCAGCCAGCTCGACTACGGGAAGGTCGGCGAGGAGCTCGCCGTCGGCCTCGGGAACCGCGCGCCGTGGAGCGAGCTGCCCGGCGGGTTCGACGACGCCGGGCCGTGGGAGCGGACGTATCTCCGGCTCAGGATCGCCGCCGAGCACGACGTCCTCGGCGTGATCGCGGTGAATCCCGCCATCGCGGCCGCGCTGCCCTGGCAGCTGAGGCAGTGGTGGCCCCGGATGGTCGCGGAGATCAGGGACGGAACGCTCGGCGGCACCCCGTTCCGGGAGCCGAATCCGGAGCGGGCCGACGAACTGCACAACGTCGCCGAGCGTAACGGCGGGCTCCGCCCGGTGGACGTCTGGCCCCGGCTGGAACTCCTCCTGACCTGGAACACCTATCTCTCCCGGCTCTACCTGCCCGGCCTCCTCGACGATTACGGCCCGCGCGTGCGGGTGCTTCCCGCGCCGATCGGGTCGTCGGAAGGGCCGCTCGCCGTCCCGGTGGACGACCGTCCGGCGGGCGGACCCCTGGTCGTGACGAGTTGCTTCTACGAGTTCGTCCCGGCCGAGGAGGACATCGCCCCGCGAAGCCCCACGCTGCTGGCGCACGAATTGGAGGAGGGGCGCGAATACCACGTGGTCCTCACCCACCTCGGCGGGCTCTACCGATGCGCGGTCCGCGACATCGTGAAGGTGACGGGATTCGTCGAGGCGACCCCGGTCGTGGAGTACTCGTGCCGCAAGGGGCTGCTCTCGGTCGCGGGGGAGCGGCTGCGGGAGTCGCAGGTGCTCCGCGCGCTGGCGGCGGCGTCCGAGGCGACGGGGCTGGGCGTCCGCAACGTCCTGTGCAGGCCCGACGCCGCGACCCCGCCACGGCACGAGGTCGCGGTCGCCTTCCGGGAGCCCCCGGCGGAGCGGGACGTGGCGGCGTTCGGCGCGGCCCTCGATCGGGCCCTGCGCGCGGAGGCGCCCGCCTACGCCGCCGCCCGGGACGCGCATGCACTCGCGTCGCCGCTGGTCAGGGCGGTGGATCCCGAGGGGTTCTGGCGGGAGTGGCGGCGCCGCGTCCAGGCCGGGGAGCGGCCGCCGCGCGTGAAGGACCGGGTGTTCCAGGACGACCCCGGGGTCTGGGCGCGGGTGACCGCCGCCCCGGGCACCCAGGACGAGGGAAGCGTGACCCATGACTGAGACCATCGACCCCGGCGCCATTGACTACCCTGCCCTTCCGGGCCGCGGCGAGTACACCGAGGAGGCGCGGCGGGCTCGGCTGGAGTGGCTGCGGAGGACGACGGGCGCCCCGCTGGGCTCGCTGGAGACCTCCACGATCGACCCCCGCACGCTGACCGGCAACGTGGAGAACTTCGTCGGCGGCATCGAGATCCCGATCGGCCTCGCCGGGCCGCTGCTGTTCGACGGCCAGCGGGCGCGCGGCATGGTCACCGCCCCGCTCGCCACCACCGAGGGCGCGATGGTCGCCTCGGTGTCGCGCGGCGCCAAGGCGATCACACTGGCGGGCGGGGTGGCGAGCCGGGTCATCTCGCAGCGGATGACCCGGGCGCCGGTGTTCGAGTTCGCGGGCCTCGGCGAGGCGGCCGAGTTCGCCCACTGGGTCGTCGGCCACAAGGACGCGCTCGACCGGCAGATCGCGGCGGTTTCGGCGCACTCGCGGCTGGTCGAGCTGGACCCGGTGCAGCTCGGCCGGTCCGTCCACCTGCGGTTCGTGTACGAGACGGCCGACGCCGCCGGGCAGAACATGACGACGGTCGCGACCTGGCGGGCCTGCCGGTGGATCCACGAGCAGCTGGCGGCCGGGTCGGTGCCCCTGCCGGTGTGGTCGGCGATCGAGGCGAACCTGAGCGGCGACAAGAAGTTCACCCGGCTCAACATGATCGCCGGACGCGGCACCCGCGTCGTGGCCGAGTGCGTGCTGGACGAGGCGACGGTCCGCCGCGTCCTGAAGACCACGCCGGGCGCCATCGACCGGCTGTACCGGATCAGCGTGGTCGCCGCGCAGCAGGCGGGCATGGCCGGGCACGACATCGACGCCGCCAACGTCATCGCGGCGCTGTTCGTCGCGACCGGGCAGGACATCGCCTGCGTGCACGAGTCCGGTGCCGGGCTGTTCTCGGTGGACGTCTCCGGCGGCGAGCTGCGCGCGACGCTCGTGCTGCCGAGCCTCGTCACCGGCGCGGTCGGCGGCGGCACCGGCCTCGCGCCGCAGCGCGACTGCCTGGAGGCGCTCGGCTGCACCGGCGAGGGCGGCGCCGCCCGCTTCGCGGAGATCACCTGCGGGTTCGCGCTCGCGCTGAACCTGTCGACGATGGCCGCGATCACCAGCGGGCAGTTCGCCGACGCGCACGAGCGGCTCGGGCGCGGCCGCCGGGTGGACTGGCTGCGCCCGCGGGACCTCGGCCCGGCGCTGCTGCGGCCGATGCTCGCCGGGTCGCTCGACGCGCCGGAGCTGGAGGTGACCGCCGTCGCCCCGATCGAGGACGCGCCCCGGTCGAGCCTCATCACCGAGTTGACCTCGCGCGGGGAGCGGCGCAAGACGACGGGGGTGTTCCCGTTCCGCGTCACCTGGGTCCGCCGGGACGGCGCGGACCCCAAGCAGACGGACCTGGTCGTCAAGGTCAAGCCGCTCGACCAGGAGGTGGTCATCGAGGCGGCGAAGCTGGCCTCGCTGTGCGGCGGCCGCCTCGCCGAGGTCTACCCCCGCTGGCGCGACGCGACCGGGTTCGGCGGCGTGCACACCCGGGAGCCCGCCGTCTACCGGTCGGCCGATCCCGCGCTGCGCGCCGTCCTGCCCGAGACCTACGGCGTCTTCGAGGACCCCGCCCGCGAGGCCCACGTGATCGTGATGGAGCGGCTCGGCACCGGCGTGATCCTCAAGGACACCGCCGACGAACCGGAGGCGTGGCGCCCGCGGCACGTCGCCGCAGCCCTCCGGGGCATCGCGGCCGTGCACGCGGCCTGGCTCGGCCGGGACGAGGAGGTCCGCGGCTGGCTCGGCGCCGCCCGGACGGCCGAGAGCATGACGGCCATGCGGGAGCTGTGGTCGGCGCACCTGGAGCACAGCGCCGCCGAGCACCCCGACCTGCTGGACGCCTGCGCCGCGCGACGGCTGGAGGACGTCCTGGACGGGCTGCCGGACTGGTGGCGCCGGATGGAGGCGATGCCGCGCACGCTCGTCCACAACGACTTCAACCCGCGCAACATCGCCCTGCGCGCCGCCGACCTGAGCCTGGTCGCCTACGACTGGGAGCTCGCGACGCTCCACGTCCCGCAGCGCGACCTGGCCGAGCTCCTCGCGTTCGTGCTCTCCCCGGAGGCGACGGAGGCGGACGTGACCGCCTACCTCGACCTGCACCGGGAGGCCGTCGGGGCCGGGATCGACCCGGGCGCCTGGCGGGACGGGTACCGCCTCGCCCTGTGGGACTTCGCCCTCACGCGGCTCCAGATGTACCTGATGGTGCACACCCACCGCGAGCTGCCGTTCCTGCGGCACGTCGTCCCGACCACCCTGCGCCTGATCGAGATCGAGGACGCCGTGGAGGAGGCGGGCCGTGCCGACTGACCGTCCCAATCCGCTGCGGCTGGCGATCCTCGGCATCGACGGCTCGGGCAAGAGCACGGTCGCCCGGTGCCTCGCCGAGCGGGCTCTCGTCGGCGGGCGGCACGCCGTGCTGTCGTGTGTGCGCCCCCACGAGAACCCCGACGCGCCGCTGCACGAGCTGTCGCGGCACCTCGACGTCCTGTCGAAGGAGGCCGACCGGCTCGGCAGCCCGGAGCTGAAGCTGGCCGTCCTCTACCTCCAGATGTGCACCTACGGGGTCGGCGAGCGGTTCGTCACCCGCGAGCTCGGGGTGGACGTCGTCGTCAGCGAGCGCCACCCCGTCATCGACGCGCTCGCCTACCTGCCGCTGTACCGGAGCGCGATCGTGCGGGCGGCCGGGCCCGGGCGCGCGGACGCCGTCCGCGCGAAGCTGGCCGCGCTGCCCGCCGAGTCCGTCGAGGCCGCGGCCGCCTGGTGCGAGGCGCTCGGACGCCGGTCCGCGCGGCCCGCGCCGAAGCTGGAGACGCTCGCCGGCGAGCTGGTCGCGCTGGCGGGCCGTCCGGCGGCCGAGCAGATCGCCGAGTTCCGAGTGCGGTTCGGGACCGGCCTGCCCGACATCGCCGTCCTGCTCGACGTCGCGGTCGAGACGGCCGCCGACCGGATCGGCGCCCGCGACCGCCGCGCCGAGCAGCACGAACGCCCCGACCGGCTCATCCGGCTCCGCGACGGGTACGACCGGGCGCTGCCCGCATTCGGCGCGGTGGCGCTCCACCGGATCCAGGTCGGCGCCCGCCCGCCGGGGGACGTCGCCGCCGAGATCGCGCGGCTCGTCACCGCCGGGGCGCGATGACCGGGCCGTCGCGGGAGGTGCTCGGCGCGGCATGGGACGCCCGCATGGAACGCGTCCGCCTCGCGTCGCGCGAGCTGCGCGGGCCGCTGCCGCGCACGGCCGCCGTCGCCGTCCTGCGGGAGTTCACCCCGCGCGCGTTCCTCGGTTCGGCGGTCGCCTTCGCCCGCGGGCTGCCCCCGGCCCGGCGCGCCGCCTGGTACGCGAGCTACAGCAGGACGATCTTCCTCGCGGGCGACCCCGGCAACCTCGCCGGGCGCCACCCCTGCGACCACCTGTCCGGCGACGGGTCCATCGCCTGGTACGACCCCGCCCCCATGACGGAACGCGAGGGGTTGCGGCGGCTGCTCAGGCCCTTCCGCGGTCCGGTCGGCATCGTCGGCCCGGCCGAGGAGGAGCTCCCGATCGGCGAAGGGGACGGGGTCGCGCGCCTGGACGTCCCCGTGGCCGACCTGTCGGTCGAGGACTACCTCGTCAACGTCAACCACCTCCTCGCAGAGGCGGTCATGGACGGGCTTCTCACCGGGGTCGGGCGCCTGCTCGTCCGGCATCTTCCACGCGATTCCGAGGTGCCCGCCCGGTGCGATCGGATACGGGTCTCGGTCGGGGACGGGACGGCGGGCACGCTCCGCGCCCACGCCTACCTGACGCTGACCCCGTAGCGCCGAAGGCGAATTCGGGGCGAAGCCGTGGCCGATTCCGTGGGTCACCTGCTTGCTAAAGTTGGCGACTACCGATTGCGGACAGCCTCCTGGGGGAGTCGGACGCCCGCGCCCGGCGCGGGAGTGACGAAGGGGGACCGGGAACCGTGAGCGCGCCGCTCTACCAGCTGAAGGCGGAGTTCTTCAAGACGCTCGGGCACCCGGCCCGGATCCGCGTGCTGGAGCTGCTCAGCGAGCGCGACCACGCGGTGGCCGAGATGATCCCCGAGGTGGGGATCGAGCCCGCGCACCTGTCCCAGCAGCTCGCCGTGCTGCGCCGCGCCGGGCTCGTCGCCGCCCGCAAGGAGGGCGCGACCGTCATCTACTCGCTCACCAGCCCCCGCGTCGCGGAACTGCTGGCGGTCGCGCGCGCCATCCTGACCGGCGTGCTGTCGGGGCAGGCCGAGCTGTTGGACGACCTGCGCGCCTCCGGCGTCACCGCCGAGGGGCCCCACCGCTCCTAGGGGAATCCCTACGCACGAAACCGAGGACCCCTTCGCGCCCGACTTATAGCGAATTGCTAACCTTGGCAATTGCGCAGGGCGGTATCCCTCCTGCGGGTCGGGGCCGTCTCCCACGGCGCCCTATCTCTCACTGAGGAACAGCGTGAAAGATCTGCTGCGCAGAATCCGGAGGACCGGCCGGGGCGCGGAGGCACCGCCCGCCCCCCGCGCGGCCGCGGCGCCGCCGTGCGCCCGCGCGCTCGACGCGTCGGTGCGCGTCCGGCACGTGGACGCGGGCTCGTGCAACGGGTGCGAGGTGGAGATCGCCTCGGCGTTCGGCCCCGTCTACGACGCCGGGCGCTACGGGGTGCGGCAGGCGGCCTCGCCCGAGCACGCCGACGCGCTGCTGGTGACCGGGCCCGTGACCCGCAACATGGAGGCGGCGCTGCGCCGGGCGTACGAGGCCGTGCCCGAGCCGAAGGTCGTGGTGGCGCTCGGGGACTGCGCCCGCGACCGCGGTGTGTTCGCCGAGGCGTACGGGGTGGCCGGTGCCGTGGGCGACGTCGTCCCGGTGGACGTCGAGGTGCCCGGCTGCCCGCCGGAACCGGAGGCGATCGTGGCCGCGCTGCGGGGGCTCACCGGCCGATGAGCCCGACGGGCGCCGCGCCCACGGCGGCGCCGCCCTTGGAGCGCACCGATGAACCCTGAGGACAGAGCCGATATCAGCGCCGACGCGCTCCCCGGACGGGCCGCCGCCCTGCTCGAAGGGGCGCCCGCCTGGCGCTGGTCGCCGCCCACCAGGACCCGGACGCGCTGCGGGTGGTGTACCTGTTCACCCGGACCGGGCCCGACCGCCGCACGGAGCTGCACGTCCGGCTCGACCCCGACGCGCCGGTGGTGCCGAGCCTGGCCCGCGCCAGCGTCCCGGCGGGCCGGTTCGAGCGCGAGATGCACGACCTGTACGGCATCGTCCCGCGCGACCATCCGCAGCCCGGGACGCTGGTCCGCCACCGCCACTGGCCGAGCGGCTGGTACCCGATGCGGGAGGACGCCGGGTCGCCGCCCGAGTTCGGCGACCCCGAGGTCCCGGCCGGGCCCGTGCCCGCCGGGCTCACCGGACCCGGGCATTTCGGCTTCTGTGTCGCCGGGGAGAGCATCCGCAAGGTGGAGGCCCGGCCGGGGTTCGTCCACAAGGGGATCGAGAGGCTGTTCCAGGGCCGCGATCCCGCCGCCGTCGTGCCGCTCGCCGAGCGCGTCAGCGGCGACACCGCCGTCGGGCACACGCTGGCGTTCTGCCTGGCCGTCGAGGAGGCCGCCGGGGTGCGCGTCGCGCCGGGCACCCAGCGCGCGCGGGCGCTCCTGCTGGAGCTCGAACGGCTCTACAACCACGTCACCGACCTCGGCGCGCTGTGCGACGAGATCGGCGACCAGGTCCTGAGCGCGCGGTTCGGCCGCGTCCGGGAGCAGCTGCTGCGGCTCAACGCGCGGATCACCGGGCACCGGCTGCTGCGCGGCGGCGTCCGGCTCGGCGGCGTGCTGCTGCGCGCGCTCCCCGACCCGGGGACGCTCGCGGCCGTCGGCGCGGATCTCGCCGAACTCGCCGACCTGGCGCTCGGCCGCACCGCGGTCGCCGACCGGCTCACCGGCACCGCGCCGCTGGCCGCCGGCGCCGCGCGCGACCTCGGCGCCCTCGGCTACGTGGCCCGCGCCAGCGGCCTGGACGCCGACGCCCGCCGCGACCACCCGTTCACCGACCTGCGACCGGCGCTGACCGTCCCGACCGCAGGGACCGGTGATGTACTCGCCCGCTTCCAGATCAGGGCCCGCGAGATCGCCGCGTCCATCGCGATCATCGTTGACCTGACCTACGGGCTGGGCCCGGGCTCGGCGGTCTACTGGCCGCCGCTCGCCCCGCCGGACGGCCCGGCCTCCGGCGTCGGGATCGTGGAGGGCTGGCGCGGCACGATCGTGCACCGGGTCGAACTCGCCCCCGGCGGCACGCTCACCCGTACCAAGATCGTCGATCCGTCGTTCTTCAACTGGCCCGCGCTGCCGGTGGCGCTGGAGGGCGCGCTCGTCCCCGACCTCCCGCTGGTCGACCGGAGCTTCAACCTCTCCCACGCCGGCAACGACCTGTAGCGCGGGACGGGGACGCCGAACCGGGCTCGGCCGCGAGTAACTCTCCGTAGCGGACGTGTCCACCTACGGACGGCGCCTTGCCGGGCCCGGCGGCCCGGCGGACCATGGGCGTGACGCCGGGATCGTGGCCGCACCCCCGAGGGGAGCACGATGCGGGTAGTTCTCGTCAACATGCCGTGGGGCTCCACCGACGTTCCCTCGCTGGCCCTGGGGATTCTCAAACGCGCGGTGACGGAACAGATCCCCGGGGCCGATGTCGAGGTGCTGTACGCCAACATCGACTTCGTCGACTGGGTCCACGACCGCGTCGACATGGCGATGGAGGACTACGACTTCTTCGCCCAGCGGTCCTTCACCGAGGGGAACGGCGACTGGGTCTTCTCCTCGGCGCTCTACGACGATCCGCACTGGCGGCGGCGCGAGTTCGACGAGCGGGCGAGCGGCGAGCAGGCCGACCTGGCCCTGTGCCACCGGCTGCACGAGCTGGCGCCCGCGTTCGTCGCGGAGCTCGCCGGACGCGTCGCCGCGTCGTCACCCGACGTCGTCGGCTTCACCTCCACGTTCCAGCAGAACGCCGCCGCGCTCGCGGCGGCCCGGCAGATCAAGCGGCTCCGGCCGGAGACCGCGACGATCCTCGGCGGGGCGAGCTGCGACGGGCCGCAGGGCGCCGCGCTGCACCGCAACTTCCCGTTCGTCGACTTCGTGCTGCGAGGCGAGGGCGAGACCGCCTTTCCCCGGTTCCTCACCGCCCTGGCTGGCGCGCGCGACTTCGCGGCGATCCCCGGCCTCGTCCGGCGGGACGGGAACGGAGCCTCGATCGCCAACGCGATGAGCGCCCGCCCGCTGTCGCCGAGCGAGATCGTCGCCCCCGACTACGACGACTACTTCCGGCGGTACGCCTCGTCCGTCGCGCGGCTGTGGGCCGACCCGCGGCTCGTCCTGGAGAGCTCGCGCGGCTGCTGGTGGGGCGAGAAGCACCATTGCTCGTTCTGCGGCCTGAACGGGTCGTTCATGGAGTTCCGCAGCAAGCCGCCGGGGCGCTTCCTCGACGAGCTGCTCTCCCTCGCCCGGCGGCACCAGGTGCTCGACGTGTTCATGGTCGACAACATCCTCGACATGGCGTACCTGACGTCGATGCTCCCCGCGCTCGCCGCCGAGGGCTACGACTTCCGCGTCTTCTACGAGGTGAAGTCCAATCTGCGGCGAAGCCAGGTGCGCACGCTGGCCGACGCGGGAGTCGTGCGGGTGCAGGCGGGCATCGAGAGCCTCAGCGGCCGCGTCCTCGACATCATGGAAAAGGGCGTGACCGGCTGCCAGAACGTCCGGATGATGCGCGACGCCGAATCGGCCGGTGTCTGGGTGGAGTGGAACTACCTCTACGGTTTTCCGGGGGAGAGCGCCGACGACTACACCTCCGTCATCGAGCAGTTCCCCGCGCTGCACCACCTGCCGCCGCCCGGCATGGTCGGCAGGCTCGCGATCGAGCGGTTCAGCCCGTACTTCGACCGGCCCGAGATGGGGTTCGCCGAACTGCGGCCCCATTCCCAGTACTCGATGATCTACGACCTGCCCGAGTCGGAGCTGTTCGACCTCGGCTACCTGTTCGAGGCGCCGCCGCGCGGAATCGGGGCGGCGGTCGCCGAACGGCTCGCCGATGCCGCCGCCGAATGGCGGTCGGCCTATCCGGAGAGCCGGTTGACCGTGTGCGACCTCGGCGACCACATCGACCTGGTGAACCGGCGTCCCGCCTTCGACTGGACCACACTGCGGGTCGAGGACCCCGTCGAGGTGGCCGCCCTGCGCCTGCTCGACCGGCCGCACCGTCCGGCCGCGCTGACCGCGAAGCTCGCCGCGCTGGACCCGGCCGTCACCGGCGACGACGTCGCGGACCTGCTCGCGCGCTGGCGCGGCCTCGGGATGCTCTTCGCCGACGGCGGCCGGGTCGTACTGACCGCCGTCGACGCGGCCGGCCAGGGCCTGCGCCGGGTGAACCGGCGCGCCGGCGACGCGGCGGACCTGGTCGGAGCGCCGTGACGCCCCCGGTCGCGATGACGCTGTGGCGCGACTACGAGGAGCTCGACCGGCCGGGCGTGTGCGCCGGGACCACAGCCGTCTCCGGTCCCGCGGCCGAGGCGAGCCAAGCCCTTTTCGAGGACGGGGTGCGCCGCGTCGCGCTCGACGACCTGGTGGACCTGTCGAGCGCGAGCGACGTCCCGACCCTCGTACTGGTAAGAGAGTTGACCGCTTATGGAATCGCCGTCGACTGGCGGGTGCGCCTGGACGCCGGGGGATGGCGGGATCTGAGCCACCTCTTTCCGCCCGGCGAGGTCGCCGGCGACGAGGAGGCCCACCGCGGCTGGCGGGACGGATACCACTTCTTCAAATGCGTCTACCGCCGCGGGCCGGGATTCCTCCAGGTGCGGGACCGGCGTTCGGGTGTGCTGCGCAGAATCACCATCGACGGCCCGGCGCATCGCGCGGCGGTCGACGACCTGCTTGAGGGCTGCCCGGTTTCCGCGCTCCCGCCCGCGGTCCTGCGCGACCTGGCCACGATGAGGCTCGTCCATCTCCTCGATGGAACGGCCTGGTGGCTGCCCTGCCGGGTGCGGCAATGGCCCTCCGGAAAGAGCGTTCTGTGATCCGTGGAATTGTTCGGAGAAACGAGGTGCGGCATGACCGTGAACAGACCCGAGACGACCGAGGGGCGTGAGGAGGCCCGCGCGGAGGCCCTGCGCGCCGCGCTCGCGGAGATGAGCACGGAGAACCTGGCCACGACCGAGGGCATCCGCGTGGACGTCGTCCGCGACGACATCGACGCCCCGCACGAACGGGACTGGGGCATCGGCTGACCGCGGGCGCCCCGCCCGCCCCGGGTGCCGCCCGCCGGGCGGCACCCGGAGACCCGCACCGGAGGCGATGACGATGACGGCAGCCGAACCCGATGCCGCCGTGTGGGACGGCGTGTCCACCCTGCTCGACCACTACCTCCGGATCCGCGCCGACGACCGGGTCGTCCTCCTCTACACGGCGGACGCGCGGGACCCGGCCGCGTGGGTCGCCGCCGAGCTGGCCGTCCGCGGCGTCGCGCCGGCGCTGCTCGGGATGAGCGCGGGCCGCGACGACACGGTGGAGCCCCGGCTGCGCGCGGCGCTGCCCGACCCCGCGTCCCCGCATCCGCGGATCGTGCTGCTGACGATGGAGCGCGACTCGATGTCGCACGTGCTCCAGCTCCGCCGGGCCCTCGCCCCCTACCCCGAGGACCGCTGGGCGACCTACCGGGTCATCAACGCCTCGGCGGAGTTCTTCCGCCACTCGATGGGCGTCACGCCGGAGCTGCTGTCGGCGCTCAACGGCGCGCTGCTGAACCGGATGATGCCCGCCTCCCGCCTGCGGGTCACCTCCGGCGGCGGCACCGACCTGGAGATCGCCGTCGACTCCGAGCGGTACCGGTGGATCAGCAACCGGGGCGTGTGGCGGCCGGGCGCGTTCCTCGTCCTGCCGCCGGGGGAGGTCAGCACGTACCCGGCGGACGTCAACGGCGTCCTCGTCGCCGACGGTGCCTTCAACGTGACCTCCTACACCGGCCACGACGTCCGGCTCGCCGATCATCCGGTGACCGTCGACATCGAGCACGGCCGGGTCGCCGGCGTCGCCTGCGCCGACCCGCTCGTGGCCCGGCTGCTGGAGCGCTGCCTGCGGGTCGAGAACGCCGACCGGATCGGGGAGCTCGGCTTCGGCACCAACGTCGGCACCACCGCGTTCATCCCCCTGAACTCCCACATCAACGAGCGCCACCCGGGCGTGCACCTCGGCCTCGGCATGCACGGGCAGCGGCTGGACGTGGTCGACTACTGGTGCGACGTCCACCTCGACCTCATCACCGCGGACGCGACCGTCGTCGTCGACGGCCGCACCGAGATCAGGAGCGCCGACCTCGCCGATCTCGCCTGCCTCGCCGGTGAGCGGCATCCCGAGCCGCTCACCGGGAACGTCCACGAGGAGGACATCGACGGCGACTGCTGCGGCCTCATCACCGGCGAGGTCGCCCGCGCGAGGGAGGCGTTCCTCCGGACGCGGGAGTGCCGGTGAGCCGGGCTACCGCCGGCTCGTGACGAAGTCCCGGATCGTGGTGATCATGTAGTCGACCATCTCGTCGGTGAGGCCGGGGAAGACGCCGATCCAGAAGGTGCGCTCGGTGATCGCGTCGCTGTTGTCGAGCTTGCCCGAGACCCGGTACTCCTTGCCCTGGTAGGCGGGCTGGCGGGTCAGGTTGCCCGCGAACAGCATGCGGGTGCCGATCCGCCGGTCCTCCAGGTGGGCGACGATCTCGTCCCGGTCGAACGGCGCGTCGGCGTCGACCGTGATGATGAACCCGAACCAGCTCGGGTCGCCGCCCGGAGTCGGGACGGGCAGGAGCAGGCCGGGCAGGCCGTCCAGGCCCTCGCGCAGCCGCGCCCAGTTGCGGCGGCGGGCCGCGCCGAACTCCGGCAGCCGCTGGAGCTGGGAGAGCCCGAGCGCCGCTTGCAGGTCGGTCGTCTTGAGGTTGTAGCCGACGTGGGAGAACGTGTACTTGTGGTCGTAGCCGTAGGGCAGGTCGCCGAACCGCTGCGTGTAGCGCTTGCCGCAGGTGTCGCAGTCGCCGGGCTCGCACCAGCAGTCGCGTCCCCAGTCGCGTAGCGACTCCACGATCCGCGCCAGCTTCGGCCGGTCGGTGGTCACGCACCCGCCCTCACCCATCGTCAGATGGTGGGCGGGATAGAAGCTCACGGTGCTGAAGTGGCCGAACGTCCCGGTCAGGCGGCCCTGGTAGCTCGCGCCGACGCCGTCGCAGTTGTCCTCGACGAAGAACAGGCCGTGCTCCTTGGCCAGCTCGGCGACCTCGGCGACCGGGAACGGGTTGCCCAGCGCGTGCGCGATCATGATGCCGCGGGTGCGCGGGCCGATCGCCTCGGCGACGCGGTCGGCGGTGGTGTTGTAGGTGCCGAGCTCCACGTCCACGAAGACCGGGACCATCTGGTTCTGGAGGATCGGGTTGACCGTCGTCGGGAAGCCCGCCGCCACCGTCACGACCTCGTCGCCCGGACGCAGCCGGTCGTCACCGATCTCCGGCTGGGCCAGCGCGGTCAGCGCCAGCAGGTTCGCCGACGACCCCGAGTTCGTCAGGTGCACCTTGCGGCGCCGCAGCGTCCGCCCGAGCTCGCGCTCCAGCGCGACCGCGCTCGGCCCGGACGCGATGCGCAGGTTCAGCGCGGCCTCGACCAGCGCGACGCGGTCGTCCTCGCTCAGGTCGGCGCCGGACGGCATCACCAGCGTCTCGCCGGGGACGAACCGCCGTCGCTCCTCCTTCTCGCGGTGGTACTCGCGGACCAGGTCCAGGATCGAGTCCTGGGTGTCACTCATCATCGCCTCCAGGGCGCGCCACGGCGCGGACCCGGTCCATCAAAACAGCGGGACGCGGGATCTCCTCCCCTGTGGGCCCCCCTTAGTGACTCAGGTCTCGGTGGGGCGCTCGACGTCCGCCCAGAGGCTCGGGAGGTTGACCACGATGCCCTCCTGCGTGCTGCGCGCGATGACCACGACCGCCTCCTCGTCGGGGGACGGGTTCTCCTCGCGGTGCGGGAGGTAGGGCGGGACGAAGATGTAGTCGCCCGGCGCGGTCTCCACCCGGACCTCCTCGTCGCCGTCGGCGAACACGAACACCGGGTGCCCGGAGACGATGTAGATCGCGGTCTCCGCCTCGCCGTGGTGGTGGTCGCCCGAGTTGGTCGCGGGGCCGACGTGCGTGCGGCCCATCCAGAGCCGCTCCGAGCCGACGCTCTTGCCCGAGATCGCCTCGTACCGGCGCATCCCCGACGTCTGGGTGGTGTCGGAGCCGAGGTCGGCACCGCGCACATGCTCGATCCGCCCGTGCCAGGCGGCGTTTCCCCGTGCGCGCGCGTCAGTCACGTTCGTCCCCCAATGTCATGAATTTTGGCTGTTTTAGTAGAGATTGGGGTCGTCGACGGGCCGCCGGTCGTCGTGCCGCGCGGCCGCGTTGTCGTCGTAGGCGGCGCGCGCCGCCGCGATCTTCGCGTGGTTGTTCTCCGCCCACGCCGACAGCGCCCGGGTGGAGGCGAACAGCTCCGTGGCGAGGGCCGTGGCGGTGTACTCGACCTGCGGCGGGACGGTCGGGTGGACGGTGCGGACGATCAGCCCGTCCCGCTCCAGCGTGCGCAGCGTGAGCGTCAGCATGCGGCGGCTGATGCCCGGGATCGAGCGGTGCAGCTCGGCGAAGCGGATCGGGCCGTCGCCGGCCGCCGCGATGATCGCGATTCCCCACTTGCTCCCGACCCGGTCGAGGGCGTCGCGGAAGGCCGCGCACGCGTCGGGCTCGACGTCGTCGGGCAGCCGAGGTCGTGTGGACATCGAACTCCCCTCCCGGTGCGGACGTTTCAGCCTTACACCGATCGTCCGCACCGGCAACCTGTCCCGCGCGCGGGTCAGGGCGGCGGGTCGGGGAGGGACGTGCGCAGCGCCGGCGCGACCTCGGTGGCGAACAGTTCGAGGGACGTCCAGTGGTCGTCCAGCGGCAGCCCGTCGGGATCGACGCTGAACACGGCGAGCGAGTGGCCGAAGATCTCGTGCTGCCGGTGCACCTTGTCGATCACCTGCTCGGGGCTGCCGACGAGCGCCGGCGAGTGCGCGACGAACTCCTCCACGCTCGCGAAGGGCGGGCGCCCGCCGATGCTCCGCTGCATCGCGGCGAGGCGCTCGAAGGCGGGCCGGTACGCGGCGAGCGCCGCCTGCGAGGTCTTGGCGACGAGGAAGCCGGGCGTCCCGGCGCCGGTGAAGAGCCGGTCGGCGGGACGGCCGTGCCGGGCCCACGCGGCGCGGTAGTACTCGACCAGCGGGCGCGCGCTCTCGCTGGACAGGCCCGCGTTGGAGAACACCACGGGATCGCCGTACTCGGCGGCCAGCTCCAGGGACTCCGCCGAGGACGAGCTGCCGTGCCAGATCCGGGGGCGGCCGTTCAGCGGCCGGGGGAGGAGGTGGAAGTCGTCGAGGCGCGGGCGCCGTCCCGCGGGCCAGGTGACGCTGTCCCTCGTCCACAATTCGTGCAGGAGCCGGAAGTTGTCCGCGAGCGCCGGACGCTGCTCGTCCGGCGTCAGGCCGAACACCTCCCCGCCGGGCCCGGCGCCCTTGCCCACGATCAGCTCCACCCTGCCGCCGGAGAGCTGGTCCAGGGTCGCGTAGTCCTCCGCCGCGCGGACGGGGTCGAGCATCGACAGCACGGTCACGCCGGTGAACAGCCGGATCCTGCTGGTGAGCGCCGCCACGTGCGCGAGGACGACCGGCGGCGCGCTCGACAGGAACGGCCAGTGGTGGCGCTCGCCGACCCCGAAGCCGTCGAAGCCGAGCTCCTCCATCCGCAGCGCGGTCGCCACCGTGAGCTCGAAGCTCGCCCGGGTCGCGGACGGCTCGTCGCCCCCCGCGGAATCCAGATAGCGGATCGGGGCCACTCCGAAGAACTTCACGATTGTTACCGCCGCATTTCCATTAGCGCGTGCCTTTCCAACGTCGCCAAACGTATGCGGAACGGCGCGGGCCGGGAAGAAGGAACATTGCTGTTACCACCCTGTCGCGTGTTTTGCTGTGGGGACGTGAGATCCGGAATTGGCGAACTGGGGTGAGGTGTGTCCGCGCCGACCGATCTGCGGGTCGAACATCGGCCCGCGCCGTTGGGGCTGACCGAGCCGTCCCCCCGGCTGAGCTGGCGGCTGCCCGAGGGCACCGGGCGGCAGCGCGCCTACCGGATCAGGGGCGAGGCGGGCGACCGGGCCTGGGACACCGGGTGGGTCGCGTCCGACCGGAGCCTGTTCGTCCCCTACGGTGGGCCGCCGCTCGTGTCGCGCGCGGCCGTGCGGTGCGCCGTCCGCGTCCGGACCGAGGCGGGCGTCAGCGCGTGGTCGGCGCCGGTCCATTGGGAGATGGGCCTGCTCGACCCGGGCGACTGGACGGCGCGCTGGATCGGGCCCGCCGAGGACGAGGTGCCGCCGCCGGGCTTCCGTCCCGGCTACCACCTGCGCGGCGCGTTCGCCGTCGGCCGCGCGGTCGTGCGGGCCCGCGCGTACGCCACGGCGCACGGGGTGTACGAGCTGTTCCTCAACGGCGCGCGGGTCGGCGACGCCGAGCTGACCCCGGGCTTCACCGCGTACCGCAGCCACCTCCACGTCCAGGCGTACGACGTCACCGACCTGGTCCGGACGGGCGGCAACGTGCTCGGCGCGATCCTCAGCGACGGGTGGTTCCGCGGCCGGACGTCCTACCACCGCCTCCCCGACGGGTTCGGCGACCGCACCGCGCTCGTCGTCCAGCTCCACCTCGACCACGAGGACGGGACGACGACGGTGACCGGGACCGGCCCGGAATGGCGGTCGGCGATCGGGGCGATCAAGGCCGCCGACTTCTTCGACGGCGTCGCCGCCGACCTCCGCGACGAGCCCGCCGGCTGGCACACCCCCGGCCCGGTTTCCGGTCGCTGGTCACCGGTCGTGCTGCGCGACCGCCCGGACGCCCGGCTCGTCTCCTCGCCCGCCCCGCCGGTGCGGCGGCTCCAGGAGCTGCGCCCGGTCTCGATCACCCGTCCGGCGCGGGGCGTGCACATCGTCGACTTCGGGCAGAACGTGGGCGGCTGGGTCCGGCTGTCCGACCTGGGCCCGCGCGGCACGCTGCTCGGGCTGACCCACGCCGAGGCGCTCACCCCGGACGGACGGGACGTCAACACCGCGAGCGGCCAGGCCACGCTGCGCTGGTACGAGCCGCCGCGCGGCGTCCAGAGCGACCTGGTGGTCTCCGCCGGGCCCGGGGGCGCCGCGTTCGAGCCCCGGCACACCCGGCACGGCTTCCGCTACCTGCGCGTCGACGGGCATCCGGGACGGATCGCGGCGGACGGCGTCGCCGCGGTAGCGGTCAGCTCCGACCTGCGCCGCACGGGCTGGTTCGCGTGCAGCGACGAGCGGGTGAACCGGCTCCACGACATCGCCTGCTGGACCTACCGCAATCAGGCGTGCGACATCCCAATGGCGGAGATCACCAGGGAACTGGCCGGATGGACCGACTTCGGGTGGAACATCCGGGGCGCCCGGCTCGTGCACGACGTGTCCGGGCTGAGCGCGAAGTGGCTGGCCGACCTCGCCGCCGACCAGTGGCCGGACGGGACCGTGCGCAACTACGCCCCCGACCCCCTCGGCCCCGCCAGCCTGACGGCGCGGTTCGCGATCCCGCACGGGCAGGCGGGCTTCGGCGACGCGGCCGTGTCGGTGCCCTGGGAGACCTGGCGGGCCTACGGCGACGACGGCCTGCTCGCGCGGCAGTACGCGTCGATGACCGCGTGGGTGGACCGCGTGGCCCGGGTCGCGCGGGACGAGCGGCACCCCGAGCGGCGCGCGGCGCGTCCCGTCCCCGCGCCGCACGAGGAGTTCCTCTGGGACACCGGCTACCACTTCGGGGAGCACCTCGAACCGGGGCCGCCGAAACCGCCGGTGACGCTGACCCGGCGGCGGATGGCCCAGATCACCAGCCTGGAGGGCTTCACCGCCGCCGTGGTGGAGGAGATGCAGGCCCGCGACCACGCGGCGTTCGCGACGGCCTACTTCCACCGGTCCGCCCGGCTGCTGTCGCGGATCGCCGGCGTCCTCGGCCGGTCCGCGGACGCCGAGCGCTACGGGCTCCTCGCCGAGAACGTCCGCGCCGCGTGGCAGGCCGAGTTCATCACCCCGGACGGGGCGCTGACCTGCGACACCCAGGCCACGCACCTGCGCGCGCTGGCGTACGGGCTCGTCCCCGCGGAGCTGCGCGCGCGGACGGCGGCCCGGCTGGCGGAGCTGATCCGCGCCGACGGGACCCGGCCCGGCACCGGGCTCCCGACGACGCACCTGCTGCTGCCCGTCCTCGCCGCGAACGGCCACCTCGACCTCGCCTACGAGCTGCTGCTGCGGCACGGCTCGCGGTCCTGGATGTCGGTGATCGACAACGGCGGCACCACGTTCTGGGAGGTCTGGGACGGCATCATGCCCGACGGCCGGACGAACCTGGCGCTGAACATGCCCACCCGCGCGAGCGTGGTCGAGTTCCTGCACGGCGACGTCGGCGGCGTCCGGCTCGACGAGGACGTGCCCGCCTACCGGAGGTTCACGGTCGCGCCGCGTCCGGGCGGCGCCCTGACCTGGGCCGAGGTGAAGCAGGACGGCCCCTACGGGCGGATCGAGGCCGCGTGGCGGATCGAGGGCGGCCGGTTCTCGCTGGAGGTGACGGTCCCGCCCGGCACGACGGCTGACGTCGTCCTGCCGGACGGCGCGCGCGCCGAGGTCGGTCCCGGCGTCCACACCTTTGCAGCGCGTGCCGAGCCCGCCGAGCCCGCCGATTCTGGGGTGGCATAGGGGGGCGCCAAAGGGGGTCCCGCCGTGCCGTTCACGGCAGCCTTTGCAGGAATCGCATCGCGTTTTCGGGGAAATCGCCGGAATGTCCGGCGGGGGGAGGGTTTTCGGATCGATGGCGCGTTTTCTGGCCGGACGGGTGCTCCAGGGCGTCTTCGTGCTCTGGGCCGCGTACACGCTCTCGTTCACCGTCCTGTACGCGCTGCCGAGCGACCCGGCCGCGATCGCGGCGGGCACCACGAGCGGCGTCACCGAGGAGCAGGTCGACCAGCTCCGGCACGAGATGGGCCTCGACCGCCCGCTGACCGAGCGGTACCTGAGCGGGCTCGGCGGTGCGCTGCACGGCGACCTCGGCCGCTCGGTGCAGTCCGGCGAGCCGGTGCGCTCGCTGATCGGCGACGCGCTGCCGCCGACGCTCGCGGTGGCGGGCGCGGGGCTCGCGCTCGGCGCCCTGCTCGGGACCGGGCTGGCGGTGCTGGCGAACGCGACCGGCTCGCGCCGGCTCCGCCGGGCGCTGCTCGGGCTGCCGCCGCTCGGCGTCGCGGTCCCGCCGTTCGTCGTGGGGCTGCTGCTGTTGCAGTGGCTCTCCTTCACCTGGAACGTGTTCCCCGCCATCGGCGAGGGCGGCTGGCGCGGGCTCGTGCTCCCCGCCGTCACGATCGCCGTCCAGCCCGCCGCGCTGATCGGGCAGGTCCTCGCCCGGAGCATGGCCGACGAGCTGGGCAAGGACTACGTGGACGTCGCGCGCGCCAAGGGCGCGGGGCCGCTCCGGGTGAACGTCCGGCACGTGCTGCGCAACGCCGCGCTGCCCACGCTGACGATCGCCGGGCTGCTGGTGGGCGGGCTGCTCACCGGCGCGATCGTGGTCGAGGTGGTGTTCTCGCGGAACGGGCTCGGGCAGATCACGCAGGGCGCGGTGTCGGCGGAGGACCTGCCCGTCGTGCAGGGCGTGGTGCTGCTGGGCGCGCTGGTGTTCGTCACCGTCAACCTCGTCGTCGACCTGCTCTACCAGGTGCTCGATCCACGGCTGGCGGCGGCGCGCCGCGCGCCGGAGCGCGGCCCGTCCGGGCGGTTCGCGCTGTTCACGTTCGCGGGACGGGGGTGAGCCGGATGCCCGTCACCGACCTCGCCCTCACGACCGGCGAGCACGTCCCGGAACCGGAGCCGCGGGACCGGCCGAGTGCTGTGCAGAACCTTTTGCGAGGGCTGCTGCGCAATCCGTGGCTCGTCCTGTCCGTGGTCTGGGTGGGCCTGGTCGTCGTCGCGGCGGTCGCGCCGTCGCTGTTCGCGCCGGGCGACCCGCTGGCCGTCGACACCGCCGCGCGCCTCCAGGCCCCCTCGTTCGGCCACCCGTTCGGCACCGACCGGCTCGGCCGCGACCTGTTCGACGAGACCGTCTACGGGACGGGCCGGACGCTGCCGGCGGCGGCGCTGGCGACGGCGGTCGGCCTCGGCGCGGGCGTCCTGCTCGGCCTGCTGGCCGGGTTCCTGCGCGGTATCGCCGACCTGGTGATCATGCGGCTGGTGGACGTGCTGCTGTCGATCCCCGGCCTGCTGCTCGCGCTGATGCTGGTCGCGGTGCTCGGCAAGGGCGACACGGCCGACGTCGGCCTCGCCATCGGCGTGGCCGCGATCGCCAGCACGGCGCGGGTGGCGCGCGCCGAGGTGCTGCGCGTGTCGGCGAGCGGGTTCGTGGAGGCCGCGCGGACCGGCGGGGCGCGCCGGACCCGCGTCCTGCTGCGCCACGTCCTGCCGAACTCGATGGGCCCGGTGTGGGCGCTGACCCTGCTGCTGTTCGGCGAGGCGATCCTCGGCGTGACGACCTTGAGCTTCCTCGGGTTCGGCGCCCAGCCGCCGACGCCGGAGTGGGGCTCGCTGGTCTCGTCCGGACGCGACTTTCTCGGCGGCGCGTGGTGGCTGTCGATCCTGCCCGGCACGGTCGTCGCGCTGACCGTGCTGGCCGCCAACCGGGTGTCGCGCGCGTTCGAGGGCGAAGGGACGGGCCGGTGACGAACCCGCGTCTGCTGCTTGAGGTCGAGGACCTCGCGGTGCGCTACCGCGCGCGGCGCTCGGTCGTCCGCGCGGTGGAGTCGGCGAGCTTCACGGTGGGGGAGGGCGAGACGGTCGCGATCGTCGGCGAGTCCGGCTCGGGCAAGTCCACCACCGCCTACGCGCTGCTCGGCCTGCTGCCGCGCTCGGCCCGCGTCACCGGCGGGCGCGTCGACTTCGGCGGCCGGGACCTGACCGCGCTCAACGAACGCGGGTGGCGCGCGCTGCGCGGCCGGGAGATCGCGCTCATCCCGCAGGACCCCGGCACGTCGCTGAACCCCGTCCAGCGGGTCGGCGCCCAGGTCGCCGAGGCGCTGCGGCTCTCGGGAGGCGCCGACCGCCGGGCCGCCCGGACGCGCGCGCTCGACCTGCTCGCCGACGCCGGGCTCCCCGACCCGGAGGTCCAGGCGCGCCAGTACCCCTCGGAGCTGTCGGGCGGGATGCGCCAGCGGGTCCTCATCGCGATCGCGATCGCGGCGCGGCCCCGGCTCATCGTGGCCGACGAGCCGACCAGCGCGCTCGACGTCACCGTGCAGCGCCGCGTGCTGGACCACATCGGCGGGCTCGTCCGCGAGTCGGGCACCGGCCTGCTGCTGATCACCCACGACCTGGGCGTCGCGGCCGAGCGCGCCGACCGCGTCCTCGTGATGCGCTCGGGCGCGATCGTGGAGCGCGGCACGCCCGGGGAGGTGCTGTCGGACCCCCGCGACCCCTACACGCGGTCGCTGATCGAGGCGGCGCCCGGGCTCGCGCGGACGCCGCGTCCGCGCCGCGTGCGGCTGACCGCCGTCCCGGCGGGCGCGCCCGGCGACCCGTTCGCGGCCAAGCCCGCCACCGT
This sequence comes from Actinomadura terrae, assembly GCF_022751215.1. GTDB lineage: Bacteria > Actinomycetota > Actinomycetes > Streptosporangiales > Streptosporangiaceae > Spirillospora > Spirillospora terrae. The sequence continues at coordinate 2,042,491 of NZ_JAICDG010000001.1, forward strand.
GCCCGACGCCAAGCCGGACGCCGACGGGCCCGTCCTGCGAGTGGAGGGGCTGGTCAAGGAGTTCCGCGCGCCGCGCTCGTCCGGCACGATCCGGGCGGTCGACGACGTGAGCTTCGCCATCCCCCGGGGCAGGACGTACGGGCTGGTCGGGGAGTCGGGGTCGGGCAAGTCCACCACCGCGCGGCTGATCCTGCGGCTGGCCGACCCCACCGGCGGACGGGTGTTCCTCGACGGCGAGGACATCACCGCCTCGCGGGGCGCCGCGCAGCGCCTGCTGCGGCGCCGGATGCAGATCGTCCACCAGAACCCGTTCGCGTCGCTGGACCCGCGGCGGTCGATCGAGCGGATCGTCACCGACCCGCTCGCGTCGTTCGGACTGGGCTCGCGGGCGCAGCGCCGCCGCCGCGCGGCGGAGCTGATCGACCTGGTCGCGTTGCCCGCCTCGGTGCTGCGCCGGCGGCCCGCAGAGCTGTCGGGCGGGCAGCGGCAGCGGGTGGCCATCGCGCGGGCGCTCGTCCTCAACCCCGAAGTGCTCGTGTGCGACGAGCCGGTGTCCGCGCTCGACGTCTCCGTGCAGGCGCAGATCCTCGACCTGCTCGCCGCGCTCCAGGCCGAGCTGGGCGTGAGCTACCTGTTCATCTCCCACGACCTGGCGGTGGTCCGGCACATCGCCGACGAGGTGGGGGTGCTGAGCCGGGGCCGGCTGGTCGAGTCCGGCCCCACCGAGCAGATCTTCGCGGCGGCCCGGCACGCCTACACGCGGGAGCTGCTGGACGCGATCCCCGGCCGCCGCTGACGCCGGGGCCGGCGACGACGACAATCCCACTCACTAGGAGAGCGAGCCCGAACCGTGTTCCGTACAATATCGGTCGGAAAAGTAAAGATAATTGTGACCGGCGCGGCCGGCGCGCTGCTGCTGGCCGCGTGCGGCGGCGGGACGTCGGCCGGGGGCTCGGGCGCGGCGGGCCCGCCCAAGTCGGGCGGCACCCTGACCGTCGCGCTCGGCGGCGACCCCGTCAGCATCTACCCGCGCGCGGTCACGCCGCTGGTCCGGGAGGTCGCGCGGCCGATCGTCGACTCGCTGCTCGCGCTCGACCCGGCGACCAGGCAGCCGGTGCCGTGGCTGGCCGAGTCGGTCAAGGCCAACGCCGACGCCACCGAGTTCACGTTCACGCTGCGGCAGGGGGTGACGTTCTCCGACGGCACGCCGCTGACCGCGAAGATCGTCAAGGACAACTTCGACGACGTCATCACCAACCGGGCCGCGTCGGTGGGCTCCACCCCCCTGTCGCTGCTGGACCAGGGCGGCTACAAGGGGACGAGCACCCCCGACGAGCGGACGGTCGTGCAGCGGTTCGCCAAGCCGTACCCGACGTGGCCGCTGTGGGTGACGAACCCCGGGTTCGGCATCCTCGCGCCGAAGACGCTGGCGCTGCCGATGGCCGACCGGTTCGACAAGGTGATCGGGACGGGCCCGTTCGTGCTCCGCTCCTACACTCGCAATAGCCAGGTGGTGCTCACGAAGCGCACCGGCTACAAGTGGGGCCCCAAGAACCGGAAGCACGACGGCGACGCCTACCTCGACAAGGTCGTCTACCGGATCATCCCCGAGCCGAGCGTGCGCACCGGCGCGCTGAAGACCGGGCAGGTTCAGCTCGCGGGCGCGCTCAGCCCGTCCGACATCGCGCCGGTCCGCGACGCGGGGTACGGGATCGTCGCGCAGCGGCTGCCCCGGCTCGCCGAGGGCCTGGTGGTGACCGGGGCCGACCGCGCGCCGCTGAAGGACGCGGCCGTCCGGCAGGCACTGGTCAAGGCGGTGGACGCCAAGCAGGTCCGGGACACGCTGCTCACCCCCGAGTGGGGGGTGCCGACCAGCGTCGTCACCGGCACGGTGATCGGGCACTCCGACCAGAGCGCGCTGCTCAAGCCGGACCAGGCGGCAGCGGCGGCGCTGCTGGACAGGGCGGGCTGGGCCCCGGGCGGTGACGGCATCCGGGTCAAGGACGGCAAGCGCCTCACGCTCAAGCTCGGCTGGCTCAACCGCGGCAACCCCTGGGACCAGCCGCTCGTCGAACTCGTCACCGCCCAGTACAAGAAGATCGGCGTCGAGCTCAAGCCGGAGCTGGTGACCGCCGCGCAGTCGGTCGAGGCCTTGAAGGCGCGCACCAGGTGGGACCTGTTCCTGTCCGGCGTCGCCGGGGGACCGGACGCCGGGGTCGGCCTGGCGAGCACGTTCACGAGCGCGCCGCCGAACTTCTTCAACGTCCAGGACGCGGCGCTGCAACCGCTGCTGGAGAAGCAGGCGATCACCACCGACCAGGCGGCCCGGGGCAGGCTGGTCGCCGACGCCCAGCGCCGCGTCCTCGCCGAGGGCCTGTTCACGCCGCTGGTCGAGGACACCGCCGTCGTCGCGGTCGGCAAGAAGGTGCACGGCTTCGCGCTCGACGCCGACGCGCGGCTGCCCACGCTGCTGGACGTCTGGCTGTCGTGAGCGACCGCCCCTACCGCATCGCCGTGGACGTCGGGGGCACGTTCACCGACCTGGCGCTGCTCGGCCCGGACGGGGTGGAGCTGGACCACAAGACCGGCTCCACCCCGGCCGAGCCCGCCGACGGCCTCGTCGCCGGGCTCGGCGGGCTCGCGGCGAGAGCGGGCCTGCCCCTCGCCGAGCTGCTCGGCCGCACCGGCGTCCTCGTGCACGGCACGACGATCACGACCAACGCGCTGGTCACCGGCACCGGCGCGCGGACGGGCCTGCTGACGACGCACGGCCTGCGCGACGTCCTGCTCGCGCGCCAGGGCTCCCGCGCCGACCAGTTCGACTCGCGCTCGGCCCCACCGCCGCCGCTCGTGCCCCGGCACCTGATCGAGACCGTGCGGGAGCGGCTCGACCGCACCGGCGAGGTCACGACCCCGCTGGACGAGGACGGCTTGCGCCGCGCGGCGCGGCGCTTCGCGGCGGCAGGGGTCGCCTCGGTCGCCGTCTGCTTCGCGTTCTCCTACCTCGACGGCGCGCACGAGCGGCGCGCGGCGGAGATCCTCGCGGCGGAGCTGCCCGGCGTGTTCCTGTCGGTGTCGTCCCGGGTGGCGCCCGAGGTCCGGCTGTTCGAGCGCACCTCGACGACGGTGCTCAACGCCTATGTCGGGCCCGTGCTGCGCGACCACCTCGACCGCCTCGCCGGACGGCTGACCGCGCTCGGCTACACCGGCGAGGTGCTGATCGTCCAGTCCAACGGCGGTGTCGTCGCGCTGGAGCGGGCGGCCGAGCGCGCGGTGAACACGCTCCTGTCGGGACCGGCGGGCGCGCCCGCCGCCGTCCGGGACGTCGTCGCCGAACTCGGCGTGCCCGAGGCGATGACGATCGACATGGGCGGGACGAGCTTCGAGGTGAGCCTGTCCTCCGGCGGCGCCACCGGGATCACCACGCGGGCCGAGCCCGCGGGGCATCCCGTCTCGGTGCCGATGCTCGACATCGCCACGATCGGCGCGGGCGGCGGCTCGATCGGCCGGGCGACCGCCGGGGGGCTGCTGCGCGTCGGCCCCGAGAGCGCGGGCGCCGATCCCGGCCCGGCGAGCTACGGGCGCGGCGGGCGCGAGGCCACGGTCACCGACGCCGACCTCCTCCTCGGCTACCTCGCGGGCGGGTTCGGCGAGGGCCTCGTCCCGTCGGCGGCCCTGGCGGGGCGCGCGGTCGAGGCCCTCGGCCGCGACCTCGGGCTCGGGACGGTCGAGACGGCGGCGGGCGTCCACCGCGCGGTCAACGCCGCGATGGCCGACAGCCTGCGGCTCGCGACCGCGAGGCACGGCCTCGACCCGGCGCGGCTCGCGCTCGTCGCGGCCGGCGGCGCGGGCCCGGTGCACGCGGTGGAGCTGGCCCGCGATCTCGGGATCGCGCTGGTCGTGGTCCCGGCGGGCGCGTCGGTGCTGTGCGCGCGGGGCATGCTGCGCGCCGACCTCGTCAGCTACCACGTCCGCACGCTGCTGGGCCGGGGACGCGACCCGCGCGCCACGGGCGTCGACGCCGCCGAGGTCGACGCCGCCTTCGCCGCGCTGGAGAGCGGGGCGAAGGCGGACCCGGCCGCGGAGCTCACCCGGCTCGCGGACGTCCGCTACGTCGGCCAGGTGCACGAGATCACGGTGCCGTTCCCGTCCGTGCCGAGCGTCGATGCGGCGGCGGTCGCCGGGCTCGTCGAGCGGTTCCACCGCCTGCACGACCGGCTCTACGGCTTCGCGCAACCGGAGGTGCCGGTGGAGGTGGTGAACCTGAGGCTCGAAGCCCGCGTGCCCACCGCCGCGCCCCGGAGCGCTCCCGCTCCGTCCGGGCCGCCGGAGCCCGACGGCGTCCGGCGCGCGTGGTTCGACGGCGCGTTCCACGAGGTCCCCGTCCGGGACGTGCGGTCGGTGCCGGTCGACGAACGCCAGGAAGGGCCCGCGCTGCTGGCGGGCGCGGGCACGACCATCGTGGTCCCGCCCGGGTTCGCGTTCGAGGTCACCGCGAGCGGCACCACGCTCGTGTTCGCCGCCGACCGCGAGCGGGCCGAGGTGCTGGCCGCGCTGCGCGAGACGCGTCTGGAGGCGGTCCGATGACGGGGACGGTGCTGGCCTCGGTGGTCGGCAACCGGCTGCACGCGATCGCCGAGCGGATGGCCGACGCGATGCTCCGGTCCTGCCGGTCGGCGGCGTTCCAGAGCCGCGACTTCGTCACCGGGATCTTCGACGCGGACGGCGCGTGGATCGCCGCCAAGGACTTCATCCCCGTCCTCGCCGGGTCGCTGCCGAGCGCCTACGAGGGCGTGCTCGCCAAGTTCGCCGGGGACGTCGGCGAGGGCGACGTCTTCGTGCTCAACGACCCCTACCACGGCAACAACCACCCGCCGGACGTCACCGTCCTCAAGCCCGTCTTCCACCGGGGCGTGCTGCGCTTCTGGACCGCGACCAAGGGGCACCACGCCGACGTCGGCGGGAGCGGGGAGATCGGCTACAACCCCGGCGCGCGGGACTGCTACGAGGACGCGCTGCGCATCCCGCCCGTCCGGCTCTACCGGCGCGGCGAGCGGCAGCACGACGTCTGGGACCTGATCCTGCTGAACCTGCGGCTGCGCGACGCGGTCGAGGGCGACCTGCACTGCCAGATCGGCGCGGCCTCGATCGGGGAGCGCGAGCTGCTCGCGATGCTCGACGCGTTCGGCGTCGAGCCCGTGCTGGAGGCCGTGCGGGTCCAGTTCGCCGCCTCGGCCCGGCACATGCGCGCGGAGATCGCCCGCTGGCCGGACGGGACCTACGAGGCCGTCCGGCACCTCGACGACGGCGGCGAGCACCACCGCGAGCCCATCGCGGTCCGGCTGGCGCTCACCGTCGCGGGGGAGCGCGCCGTGTTCGACTTCACCGCCTCGGACCCGCAGGTCGTCGGCTACGCCAACTCGACCCGCGCCAACACCGTGGCCTCGACGCTCGTCGCGCTGTTCGGCGTGACCGACCCCGCGCAGCGCCGCGACGGCGGCGCGCTCGCGGCGGTCGAGATCCGCACCCGGCCCGGCACGATCGCGCACGCGGTCGAGCCGGCCGCGACCACGCTGTGCACGATCACCGCGTGCGAGGCGATCGTCGAGACCGTGTGGCTGGCGCTGTCGCGGGCCGACCCGGCGATCACCCACGCGGGCTGGTGCCGGGGCTACGCGTTCGCCGCCGTCGGCGTCGACGAGCGCACCGGCCGCCCGTTCGGCGCCACCGGCGCGCTCAAGGGCGGCTCCGGGGCCGTGCTCGGGTTCGACGGGTGGGACGCGATCGGCCCGCCCGTCGCCATGGGCGGCGGCCGCGAGGTGGACGTCGAGCTGCACGAGCTGGGTGCGCCCGCGACGATCCTGGAGCAGGGCTTCGCGACGGACTCGGCGGGCGCGGGCCGGTGGCGCGGCGGGCTCGGCGGGTTCTCGCGGTGGCGCATCGACCAGGACGGCGTGCGCGTCGTGTGCATCGGGTCGGGCGCGCTGGAGCAGACCGTCCCCTACGGCCTGGCGGGCGGCCTCGCGGCCCCCGCGAACCGGAGCGTCGTGCGCCACCGGGACGGCCGGGTCACGGTCCCGCGCACCAACAGCACGCTCGTGCTGGGACGCGGCGACGTCATCGAGATCCACACCTCGGGCGGCGGCGGTTACGGCGACCCCCGGGAGCGGTCGCGCGCGGCCGTCCGCGCCGACGTGCGCGACGGGCTCGTGTCGGAGGCCGCAGCTCGGGACGTGTACGGGCTGGACATCACGCCCGTGAACAGCGCCTCCACCGCCGATACGACAGATCGGAGCATTCCTTGAGCCTGAGCCTGCTGTTCCTCGACATCCCCTCGAACGGGCACGTGCTGCCGAAGCTCGACCTCGTCGACGAGCTGGTCCGGCGCGGGCACCGGGTCACCTACGTGGTGGCCGAAGGGCCCGCCGACCGGGTGCGGCGCTTCGGCGCGCACGTGGTCACCTACCCCTCCCTCGATCCGCTCGCCAGCCTGTCCGACGACGGCGACCCGGCCGCCGCGACCCGCGCGTTCTTCCGCGAGAACCTCGCGATCCTGCGCGCCGCGCGCGAGCACTTCGGCGACGGGCGCCCGGACGCCGTCGCCTACGACGAGGCCGCGTTCCAGGCGGGCCGCATCCTGTCCAGGACGTGGGGGCTGCCGCCCGTCCTGCTGACCCCGAGCGTGGTGTCCAACGAGCACTACTCCTACATCGAGCACCGGGACCGCCTCGCTCCCGGCGACCGGCTGGCCGACCCGGTCGAGGAGATCACCGAGGCGCTGGAGGGGTTCGGGCTCGGCGACCAGGTCGGCGACTTCCTGTGGAGCGCCCGGCGGGTGGCGGAGCTGACGATCTCCTTCGTCGCGTCCCGGCTCCAGCCCGAGTACGAGACGTTCGACCCCGAGCAGGTCCACTTCGTCGGGCCGAGCGTCGCCAACCGCGACTTCCTCGGCACCTGGGAGCCCCCGGACGGCGCCTCCCGGGTGGCGCTGGTGTCGCTGGGCAGCGTCCGCAACGGCGACGCGGGGTTCTTCGAGACGGTCGCCCGCGCGTTCGCCGGACGGGACTGGCACGTCGTCGTGACGGTCGGGGACGGGCTCCCCGACGCCGACGTCGAGCGGCTCGCCGCGCTCGCGCCGAACGTGGAGGTCCACCGCTGGGTCTCGGGCGTCAGCGTCCTGGAGCACGCGGAGGTGTTCGTGACGCACGGCGGCAGCGGCTCGCTCGCCGACGCGTGGCACACCGCGACGCCGGTCGTCGTCGTCCCCCCGGCCCCCGACTTCCTGCCCTACGCCGAGCGGACCCTCGAACTCGGCGCCGGGCGGGTGATCCAGCCGTCCGCGCTCGACGCCGACCGGCTCGTGGCGGAGGTGGAGGCGGTCGCCTCCGACGACGCCGTCCGCGAGCGGGTGCGGGAGTTGCAGGCGCACACGCGGGCGGGCGGCGGCGCCCGCCGGGCGGCCGACGTGCTGGAGGCCCACCTCGCCCGTGCGGCGCGCAAGGAGGCGTCATGACCGCGCGACCGCCCACCGGCGCCGTGATCGTCACCGGCAGCGGGTCGGGGGTCGGCGCGAGCACGGCGGTCGCGCTCGCCGGACGCGGCTACCGCGTCGTGGCCTCCGTCCACTCCCTCGACCGCGTCGCGGGGCTCGGCGAACTGCTCTCCCGGACCGGCGCCGAGGTCGAGGTCGCGGAGCTGGACGTCACCGACGAGGAGTCGATCCCCGGGTTCGTGGCCGGCGTCGCGTCCCGGTACGGCGGCCTGCACGCGATCGTCAGCAGCGCGGGCGTCACCGGCGTCGACACCTTCGAGCGCGAGGACCTCGCGAGCTACCGCAGGACGTTCGACGTGAACGTGTTCGGCCCGGTCGCGCTGCTCAAGGCCGCCCTGCCGCACCTGCGCGCCGGGGGCGGCAGGTTCGTCGCGGTGGGCAGCGTCGCGGGCGTGCTCGGGCTGCCCTTCCAGGAGTCCTACTGCGGGTCCAAGTTCGCGCTGGAGGGCATCCTGGAGGGCTTCGCGCCGGTGGCGCGGCGGGTCGGGGTCGCGGTCTCGATCGTGGAGCCGGGCCCGATCAGCACGGACGCGGTGCGCGGCACCGACTGGGCGCGCCTGTTCGGCGAGGCGGGTCCCTACGAGAAGGTGCTGCGGCGCTACTTCGACAACGCCGCAGCTCAAGGCGGGACGCTGCCCGGGCTCCCCGCGACGCAGACGGCCGACGAGGTCGCCGCCGCGATCGTGGACGTACTCGCCTCCGACGATCCGCCGCCGCGCGTCCAGACCGCCGCCGACACCCGCGCGCTCGTCGCCCGGAAACTCGCCGACACCGGCGGCGCGGCGGTCGCCGAGCTGATCGGAGGATGGCTGGACCCGCTCCCGCCGGAAGCGGTGGAATAGGGGGGTGATCAGGGGAGTCCGGCCACCACCACGGCTTATACATTCATCGCATGGCTGAGAAACTCGATGAGCGGACACGGGCATTCATCGACAACAAGAATTTCCCCGTCGTCGCCACCGTGAACGAGGACGGGAGCCCGCATTCCTCGATCGTCCTGATCAAACGCGGCGAGGACGACTCCCTGCTGTTCGTGACCCACGCGGGCCGCCGCACCGAGCGCAACATCTCCCGCGACCCGCGGGTCAACGTGTCGGTGTTCGACATCGAGAACCCGATCGTCTCGATCGAGATCCGCGGCACCGCGAAGGTGCTGGAGGGCGGCGGCAAGGAGCTGGCCGACGAGCTCACGATGAAGTACCTCGACGAGGTCCACGACGTGGACGACGTGTCGCGGGTGGTCGTGCAGATCGTGCCGCACAAGGTGATCCCGTTCCCGCCGGAGAACCAGAAGTGACGTACGGGCCGGGGCAGGGGCCGGGGCCGCTGCCCCTGTCCGACGACGAGCTCACGGCGCTGCTGGCCGGGCACGTCATGGGCGCGCTGGCCGCGAACAAGCGCGACGGCCACCCGCACCTGTCCACCGTGGCCTACCACTGGGACCCGGTGGAGCGGACGGCGCGGATCAGCACCACCGGCGACCGGGCCAAGGTGCGGCGGCTGCGCCACGACCCGCGCGCGGCGCTGTACGTGTCCAGCGCGGACCACATGGCGTTCGCGGTCGCGCAGGGCCGGGCCGAGCTGTCGGCCGTCAGCGCGATCCCCGGCGACGCCGCCGGCCGCGAGCTGCTCGCGCTCCAGCCGCCGTTCGCGGACCCGGCCGACGAGAAGGCGTTCCTGGAGCAGATGGTCGCCGACCGCAGGCTGGTGATCCGGCTGCGGGTCGAGCGCCTGTACGGGACGCGGCTGGACGTCCCCTGACGAGGTCTTCGTCAAGACCCTGGACACACGTGGGCGCGGGCACCCGGCGGGGGGTGCCCGCGCCCACGCGCGGGGGGATCTGAGGGGCGGTGTCAGGCGGTCCGGACGGCGGCCAGCGCTTTCGACCAGGACTCGACCTGGCCGAGGACGCGCTCCAGCTCGGCCTCGCGGAACTCCTGCGGCGTGAACTCGGGGTAGCTCGGGAAGTCCCCGGGGATCAGCAGCGTGACCTGCGCGGCCACCGACGCCAGGCTCAGCTCGGTCGCGACCAGCTTGAGGTGCTCGACGGCCCGCGCGGCGCCGACCGCGCCGTACCCGACGAAGCCGACCGCCTTGTTGGCCCACTCGGCGTAGACGAAGTCGAACGCGTTCTTCAGCGCGGCGGGCGCGCCGTGGTTGTACTCGGGGGTCACCACGACGTAGCCGTCGTACCGGGCGACGACCTCGGCCCAGCTCTTGGTGTGGTCGCCGGCGTACTGGCCGACCGCCGCGGGGATCTGCTCGTCGTAGAGCGGCAGACCGTGGTCGGCGAGGTCGACGATCTCGTAGTCGGCCTCGGTGCGCTTGGAGGCGACCAGGTGCACCCAGTCGGCCACCGCACGGCCGATCCGGCCCGGCCGCGTGCTCCCGACGATAATGGCGATCTTTGTCATTTCCCGCTTCCTGTCTTTCGGCTGCGCCCAATTCTTCACGATCGCCGCGGGCGGCGAAAGAAGGCACTTTTCCTTCCCGTGGTTACACCGATGTTCCCTCTACCCGAATTCGGTGGCGGACGGAACAATCGACGCCAAAGAAGGGGGCCTGATGGACGTCGCGGAGACCGCGGTGCGAACGGCGCGCTCCGGCCGGTCCGCCCTAGCGGTGCTGGCCACCGGCCAGCTCATGCTGATCGTCGACGGCACCGGGGTCGCGGTGGCGCTGCCGAAGATCCGCGAGGACCTCGGCCTCGCGGGCGCCGAGCTGTCCTGGGTCGTCAACGGCTACCTCGTCGCCTTCGGCGGGCTCCTGCTGCTGTGCGGGCGGCTCGGCGACCTGTTCGGACGGCGGCGGGTGTTCCTCGGCGGCATCGCCGTGTTCACCGCCGCGTCCGCGCTGTGCGGGGCGGCCGGGAGCGCGGCGCCGCTGGTGGCCGCGCGGTTCGTCCAGGGCGTGGGCTGCGCGATGGCGGGCTCGGTGATCACCGGCATGGTCGTGGTGCTGTTCCCCGAGGGCCGGGAGCGGGTCCGGGCCATCACCGTGATCGCGTTCGTGGCGGCGGGCGGCGGCTCGGTCGGCGCGCTCGGCGGCGGCGTGCTCACCGAGTTGGCGGGCTGGCGGTGGATGTTCCTGGTCAACCTGCCGATCGGCGCGCTGCTGCTGGTCTTCGGCCGCCGGACGCTGGCCCCCGACCACGGCGGCGGCCGGGACGGCGGGGCCGACCTGCTGGGCGCGGCGCTGGTCACCGGCGGGCTGATGCTGCTGGTCCTCGCGATCGGCGGGCTCGGGCCCGACGGGTTCGGCGCGGCGCCCTCCGCCGTCCTCGCCGGGGCTGGCGTGGCGCTGCTCGCGGGCTTCGTGCTGCGCCAGCGCCGGGCCGCGGCGCCGCTGCTGGAGCTGTCGATGTTCCGGTCCCGGGCGCTGTCGGGCGGGAACCTGCTCCAGGCCCTGTTCGTCGGCGCGATGTTCGGGTTCCAGTACCTCGTCACGCTCTACCTCCAGGAGGTGCTCGGCCTGGACTCGCTGGAGACCGGGCTCGCCTACCTCGTGGCCTCGGCCGTGATCGGGGCGACCTCGCTGGGGCTCGCGGGGCCGCTGATCGTCCGGCTCGGCGTGCGGCGGGTGCTGCTCGCCGGGCTCGGCGCCGGGGCGCTCGCGTTCGGCTGGCTGGCCCGCGTGCCGGACGCGGGCGCGTTCGCGGTCGACGTGCTGCCCGCGATGCTGGTCCTCGGCGTCTCGGCGGGGCTGGTCCTCCCGGCCGCGACCGCGCTCGCGATGACCGGCGCGTCCGACGCCGACTCCGGCGTCCGCTCCGGCGTGACCGGCACGGCGCAGCAGGTCGGCGGCGCGCTGGGGCTCGCGGCCATGGCGGCGCTGGCCGCCGCCGCGACCGGCGGCGGCGACGGCGCCTCCGGCGCGGCCCGGCGGGCCGCGCTCACCGACGGCTACCGGGCCGGCTTCGTCGCGGGCGCGGTGCTGATCGCGCTCGCGGCGGTGGTGGCGCTGGCCCTGCCGCGCGACGGCCGGCCGGGCGACGCCGACCCGGTCGATCAGTTGTAGCTGGCGACGGGAGGGTCGCCCACCCGCCGCACGTGGCGGGACGCGGCGCGGGAGGGCGCCGGCCGGGGAGGCGTCGGACGCAGTTCGCGCGCGGCCCTGCGGCAGCGGGCGGCGGTCTCGTGGGCGCCCGCCGCGGCGGCGCGGCGCTCGGCGTCCAGCAGCGCGTGCCGCGCCTGCCGCGCGACGTCGTTCGCGAGCTGCGGCGAGTTGAGGACCACGAGCTGCCGGTAGTGGTGGACGAGGAGGTCGATCTCGTCGGCGGGCAGCGTGGCGATCCAGGCGATCGCGCGCCGGTGCTTGGCGATCCGCCGGCTGCGCGGGAGCTGGCCGTGCGCGACCTCGCGCACGAGCGGCTGGCGGAAGAAGTACTCGCGGTCGCTGGCCCGCTCCGGGGCGCGCGGGGGCTCCTCCCCCCAGAAGCACCCGGAACGTTCCGGGGGCGCGGCGACCGGGCGCCACCGGACCAGGAAGTCCTTGCGCTCCAGGGCGTACAGGATCTCGGCGGTCTCCTCGATGGTGCGGCCGGAGAGCGCGGCGACACCGTCCACCCGCACCCTCCCGTGGAAGAACGTGGCGTCCCGCAGGACGGCCCGCTCCGCGAGCGGGAGCGTGTCGATCCGGGCAGCGGCGAGGGCGCGCAGCCGCTCGGGCACGGGCGGGGCGCCGTCGAGCGCGCCGCCGGTGCGCTCGCGGACGGCGCGCGCGTACTCCTCGGCGTGCCGCGGGTTGCCGCCGACGAGGCCGAGCACCTGCGGGTCGGACGTTCCGGGCAGGAGCGCGCCCGTGTCCTCGGGGGACAGCGTGTCCAGGGTGAGCGTGGTGACGTCGCGCTTGCCGCAGCTCCAGCGCGGCCTCAGCTGCCGCAGCTCGGGCCGGGCCGTCACCACGATCAGGAGCGGGACCGGCGGGAGCCGCTCGGTCAGGTCCTCGACCTGGTCCAGCAGGGCGCCGTCGGCCCGGTGCAGGTCCTCCAGCACGATCGTCACGGGGGTGTCCAGCGCGAGGCCCGTGATGTAGCGGCGCCACTCGGCCGCGCCGTCCTCGGTCGTCGACCGCTCGATCCGCCGGGCCGCGTCCGTCCCGCCGGGCAGCGAGCGCAGCGCGTCGGCGAGCGGCGCGAGGGCCTCGCCCGCGTACGGCGGGGTGCGCCCGACGAGCACGGGCCCGGGCAGGGCGGCGGCGAACTCGGCGACGAGGCGGCTCTTGCCGATGCCGGGCTCGCCGAGGACGGTGGCCATGTGCGGGCGCTGCCTGCGCTCGACGTCGCCCAGCAGGCCCCGCAGGATCGCGAGGTCACGGTTCCGGCCGACGAGCGGTGCGCCGGTGCCGGCCGACGGGTCCGCCGGGGCGGGCGGCGGCATCGTCAGCTCGCGCCCGGCCGCGCTGGGGGCGTCGCCGTCGCCGTCCCCGAGGCCGGCGGCGCGGGCGGTCGTGTGGCAGACCCGGATGGTGCCGGGCCGGGTGTGGGCCAGCAGCTGCTCGGCCGCGTGCGGCAGCGCCCCCGACAGCCGCGCCGGGGCGTTGTCGCCCTCGTCCCGGTAGGTCGCGAGGACCTCGCCGGTGGCGGCCGCGATCTGGACGCCGAGGAACGCCGACACCCGCCGCGTGATCCGCTCGCGGATGGCGAGCGCCGTGCGGATGGCACGTTCCGGGTCGTCCTCGTGCGAGCGCGGGAAGCCGAACACCACCGGACGCACCGAGCCCAGCGTCTCGCGGACCAGGCCGCCGTACCGCCGCGCCTCCTCGGCGATGACGCGGGCCAGCTCGTTGAGCGCCTCGTCCACGCACTCGGAGTCGCCGAACCCCACGTCCACGCGCGTGCGCACCAGGAGCACGCTCGCCCGCTTGCGCTCGGTGACGGGACGTTCCGTGCCCGCGGTCTCCGGAGCCTCGTCCGGCACCGGCGTCGGCAGCGGCGCGCCCGCCGCCGCGCTCTCGGCGGCCAGTTCGGGCGCCGTCCGCAGGGGCGAGGCCAGGCCGGGGTGCTGGTTGAGGATGTCCCGCTCCAGGTCGCGCAGCTCGGGCGCGGGGTCGAGCCCGAAGCCGTCGCGCAGCGTGTCGCGCAGGCGCTGGTACACGGCGAGCGCCTCGGGCTGCCGCCCGCAGCGGTAGAGCGCCAGCATGAGCAGGCCGCACAGCCGCTCGCGCGCGGGCTCCTCCTCGACCAGGGACGTCATCTCGCCGATCAGCGCGTGGTGGCGGCCGAGGGCGAGCTCGGCCTCCAGGCAGTCCTCCAGCGCGGCCAGCCGCGTCTCCTCCAGCATCGTCAGTTCGGGCCAGACGGTGCCGGTCTCGGTCACGTCGGCCATCGCCGGACCCCGCCAGAGCGCGAGCGCCTCGCGCAGCCGCCGGGCGGCGGGCTCCCATTCCTGCGCGCGGAAGTCGGCGCGGCCGCGGTCGACCAGCGCGTGGAAGCGGGTCACGTCGATGGCGCCCGGGTCGACGCGGAGCAGGTAGCCGGGCGGGGCGGTCCGGAGCGTCACCGATCCGTCCGCGGGGAGCGCCCGGCGCACGGCGGCGATCGCGTTCTGCACCATCTTGCGCGCGGTTGGCGGCACGGGATCGTCCCAGAGCGCGCGGATGAGGTCGCTGGTGGAGACCACGGTGTTGGCGTGCAGCAGCAGCAGCCCCAGGGCGGCGCGCTGGTTGACCCCGCCGAGCGGCACCGGCCGGTCGCCTCGCCTTGCCTCCAGCGGGCCGAGCAGGCTGAATCGCAAGGGGATCCCCCTCTCGCTCATCTCGACTCCCCGTATTTCATACTAATTCTATCGAGTTTATTCGTATTGGGAAGGCGTCAGCGGCCGATGCGGAAGAAGTCCACATAACACTCCAATTGGTGATCGAGCATGTGGATTCCGTGATGGACGGCGAGCCCGAGCGCGGCGGCCGCCCGCAGCAGCCGGGTCTCCCGCGGCCTCATGATGATGTCGGCGACCACCGCGCCCGGACGCAGCGCGGCGGGGTCGAACGGCAGCGGGTCGCCGGGGCGCAGCCCGAGCGGGGTCGCGTTGACCGCGACGTCCGCGTCCTCGACGCGCGGCACGGCCGAGCCGGTGGCCCGGCCCGGCCAGCGCCCGGCGAGGCGGCCGAGCAGGGCGTCGAGACGGCCGGGGTCGGTGTCGCAGACCGACAGGTGCGCGGCCCCGCCCTCCAGCAGCGCCGCCGCCACGGCGGCGCCCGCCCCGCCCGCGCCGACCAGCGCGAACCGCCGGCCGTCCGGGTCGTGCCCGGCCCCGCGCAGCCCCCGGACGAAGCCGACGCCGTCGAAGTTGTCCGCGCGCCACCGGCCGCCGTCGTCGCGGCGGAGCGCGTTCGCGCTGCCGGTGAACGCCGCCGCCGGTGCCAGCTCGTCCGCGTACCGGCAGACCTCGATCTTGTGCGGGACCGTGACGAGCAGCCCGTCCAGGTTGCCGACGCGCCGCAGCCCCGCGACGACCTCCGCGAGGTCGGCCGGGCGCACGTGCATCGGAACGAGGACGGCGTCCCGGCCGAGCCGCTCCAGCAGCGGGTTGACCAGGGTCGGGGCCTGGACCTGCTCGACCGGGTCGCCCAGCACCGCCAGCAGCCGCGTGGTCCCGGTGATCCGCCCCATCTCAGCCCTCCCCGACCGGCATCGCCGCGAGCGCGGCCGCGACCGTGGGCTCCGGCACGTCGCGCACCAGCTCGGCGCCGCGCGGGCCGTCCAGCACGAACGTCAGCCCGTCCGTGGCCTTCTTGTCCCGCCGCATGAGTTCGACGAGCGCGCCCGGGTCCCGTCCGGCGTCGGCGGGCAGCGCGGTCGGCAGCCCGTACGCCGCGACGACCGCGCGGTGCTCGGCGACGCGGTCCGGCCCGATGCGGCCGAGCAGCCCGGCGAGGCCGCCCGCGAACACCGTCCCGACCGCCACCGCCTCGCCGTGCCGCAGCCGGTAGCCGGTCGCGCGTTCGAGCGCGTGGCCGAGCGTGTGCCCGTAGTTGAGCAGGTGCCGCGGCCCCGCGTCCCGCTCGTCGGCGGCCACGATCGCGGCCTTGAGCGCGACGCTCGCGGCGATCTGCTCCTCGACCGGACGCCCGCGCAGGTCGCCCGCGCCGATGAAGTGGCAGCGCGCGATCTCCCCGTACCCGTTGACGCGCTCGCGCTCGGGGAGCGTCTCCAGGTAGTCGGTGTCGCAGAGGACGGCGCGGGGCTGCCAGTACGCCCCGACGAGGTTCTTGCCCTGCGGCAGGTTCACCGCGGTCTTCCCGCCGACGCTCGCGTCGACCTGCGCCAGCAGCGAGGTCGGCAGGTGCACGACGGCCACGCCCCGGTGGTAGAGGGCCGCCGCCAGCCCCACGGCGTCGGTGATGGTGCCGCCGCCGCAGGAGACGACCGCGTCCGAGCGGGTCAGCCCGGCGTCGGCGAACCGCCGGCACAGCTCCTCCACCCAGGCCAGCGTCTTGTGGACCTCCCCGTCCCGCGCCCGGACGACCGTGGACGGCACGCCGGGGTCGGGCGTCCACTCCGGCGGCCTGGCGGAGACGACGACCGCGCGCCGCGCCCCGATTGCGGCGACGACCTCGGGGAGCGCGGCGCGCACCCCGGGGCCGATCAGCACCTCGTAGGCGCGTTCGCCCAACTCCACCTTGACGACCCGCTCATCTCGTCCGGCCACGGTGGGCCTCCTCCCGTTCCGCCAGCAGCACGGCGCCGTGCAGGGACGACAGCCCGCCCAGTTCCGCCCGCCGCACCGGCGGCGGCGCGTACCCCGGGCGCGCGTACGCGGCGACGCGTCCGGCGACCGCCTCGGTGAACCCCGGCAGCGCGGCGGCGACCCCGCCGCCGAGCACGGCGAGGTCCGGATGGAACAGCTCGCCGAGGCCCGTCGCCGCGGCGGCGAGGGCGTCGTAGGCGGGCTCCAGCGCGCCGGTTGCCCAGCGTTCCTCGGCGACCAGCGCGTCACGCAGCTCGGCGAACGCGACCGCGTGGCCGCACAGGCGGGCGGCCCGCCGCAGGATCGCCGGACCGGACGCGGCGGCCTGGACGCAGCCGAACCGCCCGCAGTCGCACCGCTCCTCCCGCGCGGACCGGTCGACGACGAGGTGGCCGACCTCGCACCCGGTGACGGGCGCGCCGTCCAGCACGACGCCGCCGCCGACGCCCGTGCCGACCCCGAGGTAGACCGCGTTCGCGGCGCCCGCCCGCTCCGCCTCGGCGAGCGCCGCCAGGTCCCCGTCGTCGGCCCAGCGCACGGCGGCGCCGGGGAACAGCGCGCGCAGCCGGGCGCCCACGTCGAGCCCGGCCCAGCCGGGGCGGCCCGGCCACGCCGTGACCCGCCCCGACGGCCCGACGGTGGCGGGCAGCGCCACCCCGACGGCGCCGATCGGCGCCCCGGTGCGGAGCCGCGCGACCTCGCCGGCCAGCGCGGCCCAGTCCGCCTCCGGGTCCGGCGGGCCGTCCGGGGACCAGTGGAAGGCGGTGTCGCGGGGCGGGCGGCCGTCGGCGGTCAGCCGCAGCGCGACCTTGGTCCCGCCGACGTCGATCCCGAGGCGCGCCGCGGCCCCCGTCATCGCGGCACCAGCGCCGTCAGCGCCCGCGCCGCGAGCAGGTAGCCGAGCGAGCCGAGGCCGACGATCACCCCGTCGGACACCGGCGCCAGCACCGACTCGTGGCGGAAGCTCTCGCGCTTCCACACGTTCGACAGGTGCACCTCGATCCACGGGCGGGGGTAGGCGGCCAGCGCGTCGCGCAGCCCCCACCCCGCGATCATCAGCGCGCCCGGGTTCACGATCGCGCCGACCGTGTCCCACCGGGCGTGCACCGCCTCGATCAGCTCGCCCTCCGACTCGCGCTGCACCGACACGACCTCCCAGCCGCGCGCCGCCACCTCCGCGCGGACGAGCGACTCGATGTCGGCCAGCGTGTCGGTCCCGTAGATCTCCGGTTCCCGGCGTCCGAGAATCCCGAGGTTCGGTCCGTTCAACAAAAGCAACTGCACGACCGCTGTTATAACATGCCCCGCCCAATTGTTCAGCGAAATCTCGGACAAGGGAAATGTAGGGGGGTGGATAGGGGATATGAAAAACGCCGGAATCCCGGGTACGGTGCCGATGAAATCCCCGCTGAGGGACGGTTTGCCGCAGGTTCGGGCACGCATTTCGCGGAGGACGGGCGCAGATGAGTGATATCGGGTTGCCGGAGTGGCCGCAGTATGACGAGCGGGAACGCGCGGGGCTGCTCCGCGCGCTGGAGCAGGGCCAATGGTGGCGCATGGGCGGGGGTGAGGTCGACGCCTTCGAGCGGGAGTTCGCCGAGCACGAGGGCGCCCGGCACGCGCTCGCCGTGACGAACGGGACCCACGCCCTGGAGCTGGCGCTCCAGGTGCTCGGGGTCGGCGAGGGCGACGAGGTCGTGGTGCCGGCGTTCACGTTCATCTCCTCCTCGCAGGCGGCGCAGCGGCTCGGCGCGGTGGCGGTGCCGGTGGACGTCGACCCGGGCACCTACTGCATCGACGTCGCGGCCGCCGGGCAGGCCGTCGGGCCGCGCACCCGGGCGATCATGCCGGTGCACATGGCCGGGCAGCTCGCCGACATGGACGGGCTGGCCAAGCTGTCGGCCGACAGCGGCGTCCCGCTCCTCCAGGACGCGGCGCACGCGCAGGGCGCCCGCTGGAACGGCCGGCGGGTGGGCGAGTTCGGCTCGGTCGCCGCCTACAGCTTCCAGAACGGCAAGCTGATGACGGCCGGGGAGGGCGGCGCGGTCACCTTCCCCGACCAGGCGTCCTACGAGGAGGCGTTCCTGCGGCACAGCTGCGGCAGGCCGCGCGAGGACCGCACCTACCGGCACCGGACCTCGGGGTCGAACTTCCGCCTGAACGAGTTCTCCGCCGCCGTCCTGCGCGCCCAGCTGAGCCGCGTGGACGAGCAGGCCGACACGCGGGAGCGGCGGGCGCCGCTGCTGGCCCGGCTGCTCGCGGAGATCCCGGGCGTCGTCCCGCAGGCGCGCGACCCGCGCGCCGACCGGGTGCCGCACTACATGGCGATGTTCCGCGTCCCCGGGCTGGCGGGGGAGCGGCGCGACGCGCTCGTGGACGACCTCGTGTCACGCGGGCTGCCCGCGTTCGTGGTGTTCCGCGCGATCTACCGCACCGACGCGTTCTGGGAGACCGGCGCGCCCGACGCGACCGTCGACGAGCTGGCCGCGCGCTGCCCGAACGCCGACGCGCTGTCGGAGGACGGGATCTGGCTCCACCACCGCACGCTGCTCGCCACCGAGGAGCAGATCCATCAGGTGGCCGAGATCGTCGCCGACGCCGTCGCGGCCGCCACGGCACGGCCGGGTGCGGCGAAATGAGCGCCCGCCTGAGGGTCGCGCTGGTCGGCCTCGGCTGGGCGGGACGGCGGATCTGGCTGCCCCGGCTGCGCGAGCACGAGCGGTACACGGTCGCCGCCGTCGTCGATCCCGACCCGGACGCGCGCGCGGCGGCGGGGGCGCCGGTCGCGGTCGCCTCGGTCGAGGACCTCGATCCGGCGCTGGTCGACCTCGCGGTGGTCGCCGTCCCCAACCACCTGCACAGCCCCGTCGCGGCCCGGCTGCTGGCGAGGGGCGTGCCGGCCTTCGTCGAGAAGCCGGTGTGCCTGAGCGTCGCCGAGGCCGACCGGCTCGCGGCGGCCGAGCGGGCGGGCGGCGCGGTGCTGCTGGCCGGGAGCGCCGCCCGGTACCGCGCCGACGTCCAGGCCCTGCTGGGGCTGGCGGCCGAACTGGGCCCGATCCGGCACGTGGACCTGTCCTGGGTGCGCGCGCACGGCGTGCCCGCGGCGGGCGGCTGGTTCGTGCGGCGCGAGCAGGCGGGCGGCGGCGCGCTCCTCGACCTCGGCTGGCACCTGCTCGACACCGTCGAGCCGCTGCTCGGCCCGGTGATCTTCGACCAGGTCGTCGGCACGGTCTCCGCCGACTTCGTCAACGACCACACACGCCGGGCGCGCTGGAAGGAGACCGGCGACGGCGCCTCGGCCCCCCTCGCGGCAGGCGACGTCGAGGACACCGCGCGCGGCTTCCTGGTGACCGACCAGGGCGTCTCGGTGGCGCTGCGGACGAGCTGGGCCTCGCACGAGGCCCGCGACGTCACCGCGATCACCGTCGAGGGCGGCGCCGGGACCGCCACGCTGCGCTGCACGTTCGGGTTCAGCACGAACCGGCAGGAGTCCTCCACGCTGCTGCGCACCGGACGCGGCGTCACCAGGGCCGTCCCGGTGCCGAGGGAACCGGTGGGCGCCGAGTACTCCCGCCAGCTCGACGAGCTGCCCGGCCTGCTCGCCGACCCGGCGCGCGGCGGGGCCGCGATCGGCCGGGCCCGCGAGATGATCGCGGCGATCGAGCGGCTGTACGACTCGGCGCGCTCCGCGCGGCGGGCGCCCGAGCTGGCCGGGGCGGGGGCCGGGCATGGCCGGTGAGCTGCCCTGTGGCGTGACGCGCGCGGTCGTCTTCGACCTCGACGGCGTGATCGTCGACAGCTTCGAGGTGATGCGCCGCGCGTTCCGCACCGCCTACGCCGAGGTGATGGGCGACGGCCCCGCGCCGTTCGAGGAGTACAGCAAGCACCTCGGCCGCTACTTCCCCGACATCATGCGGATCATGGGCCTGCCGCTGGAGATCGAGGAGCCGTTCGTCCGGGAGAGCTACCGGCTCGCGGGCGAGGTCACGGTCTTCGACGGGGTCGAGCCCCTGCTGGCGGAGCTGGGCCGGCGCGGGCTCGGGCTCGCCGTCGCGACCGGCAAGAGCGGGCCGCGGGCGCGGTCGCTGCTGGCCCGGCTCGGCATCGCCGGGCACTTCGCGCACATCATCGGCTCGGACGAGGTGCCGCGCCCCAAACCGGCGCCCGACATCGTCGAGCACGCCCTCGGCCTGCTCGGCGTCCGCGCGGCGGAGGCCGTGATGGTCGGTGACGCCGTCACCGACCTGCGCAGCGCCCGGGGCGCCGGGGTCGCGGCGGTCGCCGCGCTGTGGGGCGAGGGCGACCCCGAGCCGCTGCTGGCCGAGCGCCCGGACGCGGTGCTGCGCCGCCCCGCCGATCTGCTCGACCTGCTGGGCCCGCCCCTCGACCCCGTTCCCGCCCCGGGCCCGCTCGCCCGTAAGGACCCTTAGGGGGACGGTTAGGGGATTGCCCCGAGCATTCTTTGAAGAGACTGGACCGCACTGGCCCGCGACCATTCGCGGACGCCATTTCGTTCAGGACCCACTCTCTTTGGGGGATGCGCCGGGATGCTGCGAACGGAGCTGATTCGGCCGCTGCCCGAATTGCTGACCGAACACGCCCGCCGCGCTCCCCGGAAGATCGCCTTCCGGGACGCGCGGCGGGCCGTCGGTTATGCGGAACTGGAAACGCGGACGCGCCGCCTCGCGGGCCATCTGGCCGAGCGCCGGTTGCAGCCCGGCGACCGCGCGGCGCTCCTGCTCGGCAACCGGGTCGAGATGGTCGAGGGCTATCTGGCGCTGGTCCGGGCGGGCGCGGTCGGCGTCCCGGTGAACCCGCGCCTCACCGAGGCCGAGCTGGCGCACCTGCTCGACGACAGCGGCGCCCGGCTGGTGATCACCGAGGCCGCGCACGCCGCGCCGGGCGCGCCGCTGGGCCGCGTGCTGGAGGCGCGGCCGGACATCACGGTCGTGGTCGTGGGCGACGCCCCGCCCGGGGCGCTCTCCTTCGAGACCCTGGCCGGGACCGAGCCCGTCACGCCCGCCCGCGACGACCTCGGCCTGGACGAGCCGACCTGGATGCTCTACACCTCCGGCACCACGGGGAAGCCGAAGGGGGTCGTGTCGACCCAGCGCAACTGCCTGTGGTCGGTCGCGGCCTGCTACGCCCCGGTGCCGGGGCTGACCGCCGACGACCGCGTCCTGTGGCCGCTGCCGCTGTTCCACAGCCTCTCCCACATCGCGTGCGTGCTGGGCGTCACGGCGGTCGGCGCGACCGCGCGCGTCCTGGACGGCTTCAGCGCGGCCGAGGTGCTCGGCGCGCTGCGCGAGGACGGCGCCACGTTCCTGGCGGGCGTCCCGACGATGTACCACCATCTCGTCCGCGCCGCGCGCGAGGACGGGTTCCGGGCCCCGCACCTGCGGATGTGCCTGGTCGGCGGCGCGGTCACGACGGCCGCGCTGCGCCGGGAGTTCGAGGAGGCGTTCGGCGCGCCGCTGCTGGACGCCTACGGCAGCACCGAGACCTGCGGGTCCATCACGATCAACTGGCCGACCGGCGCCCGCGTCGAGGGGTCGTGCGGCCTGCCCGTGCCGGGCCTCGGCGTCCGGCTGGTGGACCCCGAGACCGGTGTGGACGCCGGGGCGGGCGAGGAGGGCGAGGTCTGGGTCCGCGGCCCGAGCGTGATGGTCGGCTACCACAACCAGCCCGAGGCCACCGCCGCCGCGTTCCGCGACGGCTGGTACCGCACCGGCGACCTGGCCAGGCGGGACGCGGCCGGCTACTTCACGATCACCGGCCGGATCAAGGAACTGATCATCCGGGGCGGCGAGAACATCCACCCGGGAGAGGTGGAGGAGGTCCTGCGGGATCAGCCCGGGGTGGCCGACGTCGCGGTCGCCGGGCGCTCGCACGAGGTGCTCGGCGAGGTCCCGGTGGCCTTCGTGGTGCCGGGCCCGGACGGCCTGGACCCGGAGGCGCTGCTCGCCGCCTGCCGGGAGCGCCTCGCCTACTTCAAGGTGCCGGAGGAGCTCTACGAGATCGACGAGGTCCCGCGCACGGCCTCGGGGAAGGTCACGCGCCGCGTCCTGCTGGAGCGTCCGGCGCGGCTGCGGGCGTCCGGCGCGGGCCGCCACGACACGCTGTTCCGGCTCGACTGGATACCGCTGCCCTCCGTCCCCGGCCGGGCCGGGTCGGGCGACGCCGCGCCCGAGGTGGTCCTGGCGGCGGACGCGGCCGGACTGGCCGCCCGGTTGAGGGCGTGGGCGGACGACGAGGGGAACGCGGGCGCCCACCGGGTCGTCGTGACGCGCGACGCCGTCGGCGTGGACGGCACGGGCGGCGGCCTCGACGCCGGGCAGGCGGCGGTGTGGGGCGTGGTGCGCTGCGTCCAGGCCGAGTACCCGGGCCGGTTCACGCTGCTCGACACCGACCTCGACCTTGGCGCCGACACCGGCGTCGAGCCGCTGGCCGCCGAGGTGGTGGCGGCGGGCGAGTCGCAGGCGGCCGTCCGGGAGGGCGTGCTGCTGGTGCCGCGTGCCGCGCGCGTCGCCACGGCGGCGGACGGCGGTGCCCGGCCGCCCTTCGGCCCGGAACGGCCCGTACTCCTCACCGGCGCGGACGGCGACCTCGGCGCCGACGTCGCCCGCCACCTGGCCGGGGCCTACGGCGTCCGGAAGCTGCTGTTCGTCGGCGAGCGCGGCACGGCCGACCTGCGCGCGGAACTGGAGGAGCGGGGCGTCGAGGTCGCCGTCACCGATCTCGACCCTGAGGCGCTCGCGGCGCAAGGCCCGATCGGCGCCGTCGTGCATGCGTCCGGTAGCCGGGACGACGCCGCGCGCCTCGCGGAACTCGCCGCCGGTTGGGAGTTGGACGCGTTCGTCCTGCTCTCCCCGATCACCGGCCTGCTGGGGGCGGTGGGACGCGAGGACGAGGCCGTCCTCGCCACCGCCTTCGACGCGCTGGCCCGCCGCCGCGCCGCCGAAGGGCTCCCGGCGTTGTCGCTGGCCGTGGGGCCCGCCGACGGCCGTCCGCTCCCGCCGGGCGCGGGGCGGCTCACGGCGCAGGAGCGCACGGCGATGCTCGACGCGGCGCTCGCGTCCGGCGACACCTGCCTCGCCGCGTTCCGCCTGAACCTCACGGCGGTGCGGGCCGAGGAGGTGCCCGCACCGCTGCGCGGCCTGGTCGAGGCGCCCGCGTCGGCCCCGGTGGCGGCGGACGGCGCCGTGACCGCCGGGCTGCGCCGCCGCCTCCTGGACCTGCCCGGCGAGAGCGACCGCGACCGGCTGCTGACGGACCTCGTCCGCGCGGAGGTCGCCGGACTGCTCGGGGACGGCGGCGACGTCCCCGCCGACGCGGCCTTCCGCGACCTGGGGCTGACGTCGGTGACCGCGGTCGCGCTGCGCGACCGGCTCATCGGCCTGTCAGGCCTGGCGCTGCCCGCCACTCTCGCCTTCGACCACCCGTCCCCGCTCGCCGTGGCGCGGTACCTGCGGGCGGCGCTGCTCGGCGAGGACACCGCCGGGGCGGCGGCCGTCCCGCACGCCTCGTCCGGCGAGCCGGTCGCGATCGTGGGCATGGCGTGCCGCCTGCCGGGCGGGATCTCCTCCCCGGACGGCCTGTGGCGCCTCGTCGCCGGGGGCGCGGAGGCGATCACCGCGTTCCCCGACGACCGGGGCTGGGACCTGGAGTCGCTGCGGTCCGCCACCCGGCGCGGCGGGTTCCTCCACGACGCCGGGGACTTCGACGCGGCGTTCTTCGGCGTCTCCCCGCGCGAGGCGCTGGCCATGGACCCGCAGCAGCGGCTGCTGCTGGAGGTGTCGTGGGAGGCGCTGGAGCGCGCGGGGGTCGATCCCGCGTCGCTGCGCGGCCGCGACGTCGGCGTCTTCTCCGGTCTGATGTACCACGACTACGCGACCGACCTCGGCGACGTGCCCGCCGACCTGGAGGGCTACCTGGGCACCGGCAACTCCGGCAGCGTCGCCTCCGGCCGCGTCGCCTACACGCTGGGGCTGGAGGGTCCGGCGGTGACGGTGGACACGGCGTGTTCGTCGTCGCTGGTGGCGTTGCACCTGGCGGCGCAGTCGCTGCGGTCCGGCGAGTCGTCATTGGCGCTGGCCGGGGGAGTGGCCGTGATGGCCCGTCCCACGTCGTTCGTCGAGTTCACCCGGCAGGGCGCGCTCGCCGTCGACGGCCGCTGCAAGGCGTTCGCCGAGGCCGCCGACGGAACCGGCTGGTCCGAGGGCGTCGGGGTGCTGGTGCTGGAGCGCCTGTCGGACGCGCGCCGCAACGGCCACGAGGTCTTGGCGGTGGTGCGGGGTTCGGCGGTGAACCAGGACGGTGCGTCGAATGGGTTGACTGCACCGAACGGTCCGTCGCAGGAGCGGGTGATCCGTCAGGCGTTGGCGAACGCCGGTCTGACCGGCGCGGACGTCGATGCCGTCGAGGGCCATGGCACCGGGACGAGGTTGGGCGACCCGATCGAGGCGCAGGCGCTGCTGGCGACCTACGGCCAGGACCGCCCGGACGACCAGCCGCTCTGGCTGGGGTCGCTGAAGTCGAACCTCGGCCACACGCAGGCGGCGGCGGGCGTCGCCGGTGTGATCAAGATGGTGCAGGCACTCCGCAACGGCGTGCTGCCCAAGACGCTGCACGTGGACGCGCCGTCCTCGAAGGTGGACTGGTCGTCCGGCGGCGTCCGGCTGCTGGACGAGGCGCGCGAGTGGCCCGAGGTGGACCGTCCGCGCCGGGCGGGCGTGTCGTCGTTCGGCGTGTCCGGCACCAACGCCCACGTGATCATCGAGCAGGCGCCGGACGCCGCGTCCCCCGGCGTCCCCTCCGCACCCGACCCTGACGTCGTAGCCCTGCCGGTCTCCGCCCGCGCGGCGACCGCGTTGCGCGCGCAGGCCGGACTGCTGCGCGACGACGTCCTCGCCCGCCCCGAGACCCGGCTGGCCGACGTCGGCTCCTCCCTGGCCGCGACGCGCGCCGCGCTCCACCACCGCGCGGTCGTCGTGGCGGGCGGCCGGGACGAGGCCGCCGCCGGGCTCGGCGCGCTCGCGGCCGGGAGCCCCGCGCAGGACGTCGTGGCGGGCGTCGCCGACGTGGACGGCAGGACGGTGTTCGTGTTCCCCGGCCAGGGCACGCAGTGGGCCGGGATGGGCGTGGAGCTGCTGGAGGCGTCCCCGGTCTTCGCCGCCCGGCTGGCCGAGGTCGCCGCCGCGCTCTCCGCCCATGTGGACTGGTCGCTCACCGAGGAGCTGCGCGGCCCCCTCGACCGGGTGGACGTCGTGCAGCCCGTCTCCTTCGCGGTCATGGTCGCGCTGGCAGAGGTGTGGCGCTCCCACGGCGTGACGCCGGACGCGGTCGTGGGGCACTCCCAGGGCGAGATCGCCGCCGCGTGCGTGGCCGGGGCGCTGTCGCTGGAGGACGCGGCGCGCGTGGTGGCGCTGCGGAGCCAGGCGATCGCGCGCGGCCCGTCCGGCCGGGGCGGGATGGTGTCGGTGGCGCTCCCGGTCGAGGAGGCCGCCGCCCGGCTGATCCCCGGCCTGGAGATCGCGGCCGTCAACGGCCCGTCCTCGGTCGTCGTCGCGGGAGACCCCGGCGCCCTGGACGAGCTGGTCGCGGCCTGCGAAGCCGATGGCGTCCGCGTGCGGCGGGTGCCGGTCGACTACGCCTCGCACACCTCGCACGTCGAGTCGATCGAGGACGAGCTGGCCGCCCTGCTCGACGGGCTCGCCCCGAAGCCGTCGCCGGTGCCGTTCTTCTCCACCGTCGAGGGCCGATGGCTCGACACGACGACCCTCGACGGCGGCTACTGGTACCGGAACCTGCGCCGGACGGTCCGGTTCGCCGACGCCGTCACGACGCTCGCCGAGGAGGGCTTCCGCGCGTTCGTCGAGGTCAGCGCGCACCCCGTGCTGGCGCCCGCGATCGCGGAGATCGTGCCGGAGCCGTCGGTGGTCGTCGGGACGCTGCGCCGCGACGACGGCGGCGTCCGGCGCCTGCTGCTCTCGCTCGGCGAACTGCACGTGCGCGGCGTCCCGGTCGACTGGTCGGCGGTGTTCGCGGCCGCCGAACCGCGTTCCGTCGCGCTGCCGACCTACGCGTTCCAGCGCGAACGGTACTGGCTCGAACCCGCCCGGGGCGCCGGCGCCGGGGCGGAGGCGGCCGGGCACCCGCTGCTCGACGCGCTCGTCCCGCTCGCCGGGTCGGACGGCGCGGTGCTCACCGGACGGCTCACCGCGCGCGATCCCCGCTGGCTCGCCGACCACCGCGTGGACGGCGCCGTGCTGCTGCCCGGTACCGCGCTGCTCGACGTCCTCCACCACATCGGCGACCGGCGCGGCGCCCCCGCCGTCGCCGAGCTGACCGGGTCCGCGCCGATCGTGCTGCCCGAGGGCGGGGCGCTCGACGTCCAGTTCCGCGTCGAGGGACGCTCGGTCCGCGTCCACACGCGCGACGGCGCCGACGCGGAGTGGACCGAGAACGCGACCGCGACGCTGACCGACGACACCCGTCCGGGCACGGGCGTCCCCTGGCCGCCGCCCGCCGACGCGCGCCCGCTCGACCTGGACGGCTTCTACGACGACCTCACCGTCGACTACGGCCCCGCCTTCCGCGCGGTCCGGGCCGCCTGGGCGGGCGACGGGGAGGCGTGGGTCGAGCTCCGGCTGCCGGAGGACGCCGACCCCGACGGCTACGGGCTCCACCCCGCGCTGCTCGACGCGGCCCTGCACCCGATCGCCGCCGCGCGGCTGCTGCCCGACCCCGACCGGCCGCGTCTGGCGTTCTCGTGGTCCGGCGTGCGCCTGCACGCGACCGGCGCGCGGACGCTGCGCGTGCATCTGACCGCGATCGGGCCCGACGCCGTGTCCATCAGCGCGGCGGACCCGTCAGGGGCGCCGGTGGCCGACGTCGAGTCGCTCACGCTGCGCCCGCTCGACCCGAGGCGCCTCACCTCGGGCGGGGCGCGCGGCCGGATGTTCGAAGTGGCGTGGGTTCCGGTCGGCGAAGCGGACAGAGCGGTGCGCGCCGTACCGGAGGTCGTCGTGCACCGGGTCGGGGACGGCGACGCCGGGCTGCCGCTCGCCGAGCGCGTCCGCGCGCTGGGGCTCGACGTCCTGCGCGTCCTGCGCGAGTGGCCGGACGATCCGCGCGCCGCCTCGGCCCGCCTCCTGGTCGTCACCCGGCCGGACGACCTCGCGCACGAGGCGGTGCGCGGCCTGGTCCGCAGCGCGCAGTCGGAGCATCCCGGCCGGTTCGCGTCGCTGGTCACCGCCGACCCGGTCGACGCGGCGGTCGCCGCCGCGCTGCCGCTGCTCACCGAGGAACCCCAACTGACGGTGCGGGAGGGGGAGGTCCTGGTGGCGCGGCTGACGCGGGCGCCGCTGCCCCCGCCGCCGGAGCGCTCGCGGCTCGCCGGTGGAACCGTGCTGCTCACCGGCGCGACGGGCGGACTCGGACGCCTCGTCGCCCGGCACCTCGTCCAGGCGCACGGCGTCGCGGAACTGGTCCTGCTGTCGCGGACCGGCGCGCCGGAGGAGTGGGTCACGGAGCTGTCCGCGCACGGCGCGCGGGTGCGGTCGGTCGCCGCCGACGTGGCGGACCGGGACGCCCTCGCCGAGGTGGTCGGGCAGGTCGCGGACCGGCTCACCGGCGTCGTCCACACGGCCGGGGTCGTCGCCGACGGCGTGCTGGCCTCGCTCGGCCCGGACGCCTGGCACGCCGCACTGGCGCCCAAGGTGGACGGCGCCTGGAACCTCCACGAGCTGACCCGCGACCTCGACCTCGCCGCGTTCGTCCTGTACTCCTCGGCGTCGGCCGTGTTCGGCAGCCCGGGGCAGGGCAACTACGCGGCCGGCAACGCCTTCCTCGACGCGCTCGCCCGCCACCGGCGGGACCAGGGCCTGCCCGCGATCTCCCTCGCGTGGGGGCTGTGGGGCGGGGCCGAGGGCATGGGCGGACGGCTCTCCGACACCGACCTGGCCCGGATGGCGCGCGCCGGGACGCGTCCGCTTACCGCCGAGCAGGGCCTCGCGCTGTTCGACGCCGCGCTGGAAAGCGACCGCGCGGCGCTCGTGCCGATCCGGCTGGACCTCGCGGCCGTCCGCGCGGGCGGCGAGGTGCCGCCACTGCTGCGCGCCTTGGCGCCTGTCCGGGCCCGGCGGGCGGAGAGTGTCCCGGAGGCCACGGGCCCCGCGGATCTGCTCGACGTCGTCCGGGGCGCGGCGGCGGCCGTGCTCGGGCACTCCGGCGCCGACGCCGTCGAGCCGGGCCGCGCGTTCCGCGACCTCGGCCTCGACTCGCTCACGGCGGTCGAGCTGCGCAACCGGCTCGCCGAGGCCACCGGGCTCCGCCTGCCCGCGACGCTGGTCTTCGACCACCCCACCGCGGAACGGCTGGCCGCGCACCTGCGGACCGCGCTGTCCGGGACCGAGGAGGCCCGTCCCGCGGCCCCGGCCTCGGCCGTCGCGGCCACGGACGACGTCGCGATCGTGGCTATGGCGTGCCGGTTCCCCGGCGACGTGGACTCGGCCGAGGACCTGTGGCGGTTCGTGACGTCCGGCGGCGACGCGATCACCGGCTTCCCGGCGGACCGCGGCTGGGACCTCGACGGCGTCCACGACCCCGATCCCGACGCGCCCGGCCGGACCTACGTCCGGGGCGGTGGCTTCCTGAGCGGCGTCGCCGACTTCGACGCCGACTTCTTCGGGATCAACCCGCGCGAGGCGCTGGCCATGGACCCGCAGCAGCGGCTGCTGCTGGAGGTGTCGTGGGAGGCGCTGGAGCGCGCGGGCGTCGACCCCGCGTCCCTGCGCGGAACGCCCACCGGCGTCTTCGTCGGGACGCACGGCCAGGACTACGGGACCGGCGGCGCCCGCGACCATGTGGACGAGGGCTACCTCATCATCGGCAACGCCGCGAGCGTGCTGACCGGCCGGGTCGCCTACACGCTGGGGCTGGAGGGTCCGGCGGTGACGGTGGACACGGCGTGCTCGTCGTCGCTGGTGGCGCTGCACCTTGCGGCGCAGTCGCTGCGGTCGGGCGAATCGTCGCTGGCGCTGGCGGGCGGTGTGTCGGTCATGTCCACGCTTGAGGGCGTGGTCGGTTTCAGCCGTCAGCGCGGGCTGGCCGCCGACGGGCGCTGCAAGGCGTTCGGCGAGGACGCCGACGGCTTCGGCATGTCGGAGGGCGTCGGGGTGCTGGTGCTGGAGCGCCTGTCGGATGCGCGCCGCAACGGGCATGAGGTGCTGGCGGTGGTGCGGGGTTCGGCGGTGAACCAGGACGGTGCGTCGAATGGGTTGACCGCGCCGAACGGTCCGTCGCAGGAGCGGGTGATCCGTCAGGCGCTGGCCAACGCCGGTCTGACCGGCGCGGACGTCGATGCCGTCGAGGGGCACGGGACGGGCACGAGGTTGGGCGATCCGATCGAGGCGCAGGCGCTGCTGGCGACCTACGGCCAGGACCGCCCGGACGACCGTCCGCTGTGGCTCGGGTCGGTCAAGTCGAACCTCGGCCACACGCAGGCGGCGGCGGGCGCGGCCGGTGTGATCAAGATGGTGCAGGCGCTGCGGAACGGCGTCCTGCCCAAGACTCTGCACGTGGAGCCCCCGTCGTCGCGGATCGACTGGTCGTCGGGGAACGTCCGGCTGCTGGACGAGGCGCGCGACTGGCCCGAAGGCGATCGTCCGCGCCGGGCGGGCGTGTCGTCGTTCGGCGTGTCCGGCACCAACGCCCACGTGATCATAGAGGAGGCGGCGCCGGTCGCCGGGCCGGACGCCGTCGCCGACGACGCGGGACCGGCGGTGACGGTGTGGCCGGTGTCGGCGCGCGGGCCGGAGGCGCTGCGGGCGCAGGCGGCCCGGCTCGCGTCGTTCGCCAGGCAGGACGAGGCACCGGCGGCCGCGGAGATCGGGCACGCGCTGGCCACCACGCGGGCCGCCTTGGACCGCCGCGCTGTTGTGGTCGCGGCCGACCGGGGCGAGGCGGCGGAGGCGCTCGTCGCGCTGGCGCAGGGCGAACCGTCCCCGGCCCTGGTCACCGGGACGGCGGACGTCACCGGCCGGACGGTCTTCGTGTTCCCCGGGCAGGGCGCCCAGTGGGTGGGAATGGGCCGCGCCCTCGCCGAGTCGTCCCCGGTCTTCGCCGACGCGCTGGCCGAGGCGGCACGGGCCCTGGAACCCTACGTCACCTGGTCCCTGAACGACCCCCTGGACCGCGTGGACGTCGTCCAGCCCGCGTCGTTCGCCGTGATGGTGGCGCTGGCGCGGCTGTGGGAGTCATTCGGCGTCCGTCCCGACGCCGTGGTTGGGCATTCGCAAGGTGAGATAGCCGCCGCGCACATCTCCGGGGCGCTGTCGTTGGAGGACGCGGCGCGCGTGGTGGCGCTGCGGAGCCAGGCCATCGCGCGCGGCCTGGCGGGCCGGGGCGGCATGGTGTCGGTCGCGCTCCCGCTGGAGCAGGTGACCGCGCGGCTGACCGGAAGCCTGGAGGTCGCGGCGGTCAACGGCCCGTCGTCGGTGGTCGTCTCGGGTGACCCGAGCGCGCTGGACGAGTTGGTCGCAGCCTGTGAGGCCGACGGTGTCCGGGTGCGCCGGGTTCCGGTTGATTACGCCTCGCACAGCTCGCACGTCGAGTCGATCGAGGACGAACTGGCGACCCTGCTCGACGGCCTCACGCCGCAGCAGTCGCGGGTGCCGTTCTTCTCCACCGTCGAGGGTCGATGGCTCGACACGACCACGCTCGACGGCCGCTATTGGTACCGGAATCTGCGCCGGACCGTCCGGTTCGCCGACGCCGTCGAAACCCTTGCCGAAGAGGGCTTCCGCGCGTTCGTCGAGGTGAGCGCGCATCCGGTGCTGTCGGCGAGCGTCCAGGAGATCCTGGACGACCGTCCAGCCGCTGTCGTCGGCTCCCTCCGCCGCGACGACGGCGACCTGCGGCGCTTCCTGCTGTCGCTCGGCGAACTCCAGGTGCGCGGCGTCCCCGCCGACTGGTCGGCGCTGCACACCCCGGCGCCCCGGCCGGTGCGGCTCCCGACCTATGCGTTCCAGCGCCGCCGCTACTGGATCGAGCCGTCCGGGGCCCTCCTGGAGACGGTCACGCCCGACCCGGAGACCGGCGGAGTGCTCGCCGGGGGACGCCTCTCCCTCGGCGCCCGGCCCTGGCTGGCCGACCACGCCGTGGCGGGGCGCGTCCTGCTGCCGGGCGCGGCCTTCGCCGAGCTGGCGCTGCAAGCCGCGCGGGAGACCGGCGCCACGGCACTCGACGACCTGGTCATCGAGGCGCCGCTGGCGATCCCCGAGAAGGGCACGGTGGAGGTCTCGGTCTCCATCGGCGCCGAGGACGCCGCCGGAAGGCGCCCGCTGAACGTCCACGCGCGTCCCGAACCGGACGCCCCCTGGACGCGGCACGCCACCGGCCGGGCGGCGGCCGACAGCCCCGCCCCCGCGCCGGTGGCGTGGCCGCCCAGCGGAGCCGAGCCCGTCGACCTCGCCTCCTTCTACGAGGACCTGGCCGAGCGCGGATACGAATACGGACCGGCGTTCCGGGGCCTGCGCACCGCGTGGGCCCGCGACGGCGAGGTGTTCGCGGAGGTGGAACTGCCCGAGGGCGTCGCCGCGGACGGCCTCGTCCTGCATCCCGCCCTGCTGGACGCGGCGCTCCAGTCCGCGAACCTGGGCGCGGCGCCGCGCTCCGCCGACGGCAGGCCCCTCCTCCCGTTCGCGTGGAACGACATCGTGTTTCACGCGTCCGGCGCCACGGCGCTCCGCGTCCACGCGACGCGGGTGGGCGACGACGCGGTCTCGTTCGCGATCACCGACCGGACGGGACGTCCGGTCGCCGGGATCGGTTCGCTGGTGCTGCGCACGGCCGCCGCACCCGCCGCCGACGCCCTCCACCGGATCGCCTGGACGTCCGTATCGGCGGCCCCGGACGCCGCGCCGCTCGCGCCCGGGGACGTCCTCGACCTCACCGGCCTGCCCGGCGGCGCGCCGCCCGAGGCGGCCCGCGCCCTGGTCGGACGGGCGCTGCGCGGGATCGCCGACGGGCCCCCGAAGGTCGTCCTCACCCGCACCGGGCCCGCCGGCTCGGCCGTGCGGGGCCTGATCCGCACGGCCCGCCTGGAGGACCCGGCACCGGTCACGCTCGTGGAGACCGACGACCCGGACGCCGCGCGTGCGCTGCTGCCCGCCGCGCACGCGTCGGACGAGCCGGAGCTCGCCGTACGCTCCGGGGAGCTGCACGCGCCCCGGCTGGTGCGGGCGGCGGCCACCGGGGCCGGGCCCGCGCTCGACCCGGACGGCACGGTCCTGGTCACCGGCGGCACGGGGACGCTGGGCGGGCTGGTCGCGCGGCACCTGGCCACCGTCCACGGCGTCCGCGAACTGGTGCTGGCCAGCCGCCGGGGCCCGGCCGCTCCCGGCGCCGACGAGCTGGCGGACGAGCTGCGCGAGGCCGGGGCCCGGGTGCGCGTGGTCGCGGCGGACGTCTCCGACCGGGACGCCCTCGCGCGCCTGCTGGCGGAGATACCGGCCGAACACCCGCTGACGGCCGTTGTGCACACG
The DNA here is from genome assembly GCF_022751215.1 of Actinomadura terrae. Lineage (GTDB taxonomy): Bacteria > Actinomycetota > Actinomycetes > Streptosporangiales > Streptosporangiaceae > Spirillospora > Spirillospora terrae. The sequence goes on from NZ_JAICDG010000001.1 coordinate 2,075,277, forward strand.
GCAGGCGTGCTGGACGACGGCGTCCTGACATCGCTGACCCCCGAACGGGTGGACGCGGTGTTCCGTCCCAAGGCGGACGCGGCCTGGCACCTGCACGAGCTGACCCGCGACCTGGACCTGGCGGCGTTCGTCCTGTTCTCCTCCGGCGCCGGGATCTTCGGCAACCCGGGCCAGGGCAACTACGCGGCGGCGAACGGGTTCCTCGACGGGCTGGCCGAGGCACGACGTGCCGAAGGGCTGCCCGCCGTCTCCCTGGCCTGGGGCCTGTGGGACGAGGCGTCCGGCCTCACCGGCCACCTCGGCGACGCGGGCCGCGACCGGCTCGCCAAGGGACTCCAGGTGGCGCTGTCGTCGTCGGAGGCGCTGGCGCTGCTGGACCTGGCGTTGCGCGCCGACGCCGAGGCGGTGCTCGTCCCCACCCGGCTCGACCACGCGGCGCTCCGCGACCGCGCGGACGAGGGCACGCTCCCGGCGCTGCTGCGCGGCCTGGTGCGGGCGACGGCGCCGCGCGCCACCGCCACTGCGGCCGAGCCGTCCGAGGAAGGACTGGCCGACCGCCTCGCCCGGCTCTCCGAACCCGACCGGCTCCGCGAGCTGGTCGAGCTGGTGCGCGCCACCGCGTCGGACGTCCTCGGGCGCCCCGCCGGGGAGCCCGTGCGGGCTGACCAGGCGTTCAAGGACACCGGCTTCGACTCGCTGGCCGCCGTGCGGATGCGCAACCGGCTCGCCGAGACGACGGGCGTGCGGCTCGCCGCCACCGCCGTCTTCGACCACCCCACCCCGGCCGCGCTCGCCGAGCACCTGCGCGCCGAACTCGGCGTCGCCCCGCACGAGGACGCCCCGCCCGCCCTGCGCGAACTGGAACAGCTGGAACGCGCGCTCGGCGATCCCCCGGCGGACGGCGCGCTCCGCGACCGGATCGTCGCGCGGCTCGACGCCCTGACCGCCCGCCTCGCCGGATCGGGCGAGCCCGGCCCCGACCTGGAGGAGGCGAGCGACGACCAGCTCTTCGCGCTCGTCGACCACGAACTCGGACAGGTCTGAAGGAGGAGCACATGGCCAACGACGAGAAGCTGCGCGACTACCTGCGCCGGACCCTCGCCGACCTGCGGCGCGCCCGCGCCCGGCTGCACGAGGCCGAGGCCCGCCGGACCGAGCCGATCGCGATCGTCGGCATGGCCTGCCGCCTCCCCGGCGGCGTCGCCTCCCCGGAGGACCTGTGGACGCTCGTCGCCGAGGGCCGCGACGCGATCGCCGCGTTCCCCGACGACCGGGGCTGGGACATCGACCGTCTGCACGACCCCGACCCCGACCGGCGCGGCACGACCTACACCCAGGGGGGCGGGTTCCTGGACGAGCCGGGCGGCTTCGACGCGGCGCTCTTCGGGATCTCGCCGCGCGAGGCGCTCGCCGTCGACCCGCAGCAGCGGCTGCTGCTGGAAGTGTCATGGGAGGCGCTGGAGCGCGCGGGCATCGATCCGACCTCGCTGCGCGGCACCCGTGCCGGGGTCTTCACCGGGTTGATGTTCCACGACTACCGGGACAACCTCGGCGGACTCCCGGACGGGCTCGAAGGCTACTTCGGCATCGGCAACTCCGGCAGCGTCGCCACGGGCCGCGTCGCCTACACGTTCGGGCTGGAGGGTCCGGCGGTGACGGTGGACACGGCGTGCTCGTCGTCGCTGGTGGCGCTGCACCTGGCGGCGCAGTCGCTGCGGTCCGGTGAGTCGTCGTTGGCGCTTGCCGGGGGAGTGGCCGTGATGGCGACGCCGGAGGTCTTCGTCGACTTCTCCCGGCAGCGCGGGCTGGCCGCCGACGGCCGCTGCAAGGCGTTCGCCGAGGCCGCAGACGGAACCGGCCTCTCCGAGGGCGTCGGGGTGCTGGTGCTGGAACGGCTCTCGGACGCGCGCCGCAACGGTCACGAGGTCTTGGCGGTGGTGCGGGGTTCGGCGGTGAACCAGGACGGTGCGTCCAACGGCCTGACCGCGCCGAACGGCCCCTCGCAGGAGCGCGTGATCCGCGAAGCGCTGCTGAACGCCGGGCTTTCAGGCGCCGACGTCGACGCCGTCGAAGGCCATGGGACGGGGACGAAGCTGGGCGACCCGATCGAGGCGCGCGCGCTGCTGGCGACCTACGGCCAGGACCGCCCGAACGGCCGTCCGCTGTGGCTCGGCTCGCTGAAGTCGAACATCGGGCACGCGCAGGCGGCGGCGGGCGTGGCCGGTGTGATCAAGATGGTGCAGGCGCTCCGCAACGGCGTCCTGCCTCCGACTCTGCACGTGGACGCCCCGACGTCGAAGGTCGACTGGTCGGCGGGCGACGTCCGGCTGCTGGACGAGGTGGTCGCGTGGCCGGAAACAGGCCGTCCGCGCCGGGCGGGCGTGTCGTCGTTCGGCGTGTCCGGCACCAACGCCCATGTGATCCTCGAACAGGCGGTCGCCGAACCCGAACCCGAGGTGGAGAAGGCGCCCGAGCCGGGGGCGGTGCCGTGGCTGCTCTCATCCCGCACGGCGGACGGGCTGCGGGCGCAGGCGACGCGGCTCGCGCGGTTCGCAGAGGCGAACGACGACCTCACCGCCGCCGAGATCGGGCACGCGCTCGCCACCACGCGGGCGACGCTGGAGCACCGGGCGGTCGTCGTGGCCGGTGGTGACCGCGCCGCCGCGATCGGCGCGCTCGCGGAGGTGGAATCGAGCGGCCCCGCCGAGGCCGAGGGCAGAACCGTCTTCGTGTTCCCTGGCCAGGGCGCGCAGTGGCAGGGCATGGGGGTGGCACTGGCCGAAGCGTCCCCTGTTTTCGCCGGTGCGCTGGCGGAGGTCGAGGCGGCGCTGAAGCCGTATGTGGATTGGTCGCTGGCTAAGGAGCTCCAGGGTGGGCTGGAGCGAGTGGATATCGTGCAGCCCGCGTCGTTCGCGGTGAATGTGGGGCTGGCGCGGTTGTGGGAGTCGTTCGGTGTCCGTCCCGACGCGGTCGTTGGGCACTCCCAAGGAGAGATAGCCGCCGCGCACATCGCTGGAGCGCTCTCCCTGGAGGACGCGGCGCGCGTGGTGGCGCTGCGAAGCCAGGCCATCGCCCGCCGCCTCGCCGGGCGCGGCGGCATGGTGTCGGTGGCCCTGCCCGTCGAGCAGGCCGCCGCCCGCCTGACCGCCGGGCTGGAGATCGCGGCGGTCAACGGCCCGTCGTCGGTGGTCGTTTCGGGCGACCCGCACGCACTGGACGAATTGGTCGCGGCCTGTGAGGCCGATGGCGTCCGGGTGCGCCGGGTCCCGGTGGACTACGCCTCGCACAGCTCGCACGTCGAGTCGATCGAGGACGAGCTGGCGACCCTGCTCGACGGCCTCACACCGCAGACCTCGCCGGTGCCGTTCTTCTCCACCGTCGAGGGGCAGTGGCTCGACACGACGACCCTCGACGGCAGCTACTGGTACCGCAACCTGCGCCGGACGGTCCGGTTCGCCGACGCCGTCGAAACCCTCGCCAAGGACGGCTTCGGCGCGTTCGTCGAGGTCAGCGCGCATCCCGTGCTGGTCCCGAGCATCGCGGAGATCGTCGCCGAGCCCACGGCCGTCGTCGGCGGGCTGCGCCGCGACGACGGCGGGCTGGACCGGTTCCTGCGGTCCGCCGGGGAGGCGCATGCGGCCGGGGTGCGCGTCGACTGGAGCGAGGCGTTCGGCCCCGGCCCGTTCCGGCGCGCGGACCTGCCCACCTACGCCTTCCAGCACCGCCGCTACTGGCTCGACACCGGACGCGGCGGCGGGGACCTCACCGCCGCCGGGCTGGAGGACGCCGGGCACCCGCTGCTCGGCGCCGCCGTCCCGCTGCCGGGCGGCGTCGTGTTCACCGGCCGCCTCTCCCTGCGGGACCACGGCTGGCTCGCCGACCACGCGGTCGCGGGCACGACCGTCCTGCCGGGGTCGGCGCTGGTCGAGCTGGCACTGCACGCCGGAGCCGAGACCGGGCACGGCGGGCTGGACGAACTGGTCGTCGAGACGCCGCTGACCGTCCCGGACGAGGGCGACGTGCAGATCAGGGTCGTCGCCGACGGCGCGGACGTCGGCGTCCACTCCCGGCGCGGCGAGGGACGCTGGACCAGGCACGTCACCGGACGGCTGTCCGCCGAGCGGCCCGCGCCGGAGCCGGTCCCGTGGCCGCCCGCGAACGCCGTGCCCCTCCCGGTCGACGGCTTCTACGCGCGCATGGCGGACGACGGCTACGCCTACGGCCCCGCGTTCCAGGGCATCCGGGCGGCCTGGCGGAGCGGCGAGGCGGTGTTCGCGGACGTCGAGCTGCCCGAGGGCGTCGAGACGGACGGCTTCGCCCTGCACCCGGCCCTTCTGGACGCGGCGCTCCAGGCCACCCGCCTGCTCGGCGCGGACGCGCCCGAGGACGGCCGGATTCCGCTGCCGTTCGCCTGGAGCGGCGTGCGGCTGCACGCCTCCGGCGCGTCGGCGCTGCGCGTCCGGGCGAGCTACGACGAGGCGGCGTCCAGCTACACGATCACCGCCACCGACCGGGGCGGCGCGCCCGTCGCCTCGATCGAGTCCCTCGTGCTCAGGTCCGTGGCCGCAGACCGCCTGGCACCCGCCCACGACCTGGTCCACCGGCTCGAACAGGTGCCGATCGCCCTTCCCGCGTCCGCCGCCGAGATCCCGGACGCGGACGTGCTCGACCTCACCGGCCGCGGCGGTGCGACCCCGGACCGAGCCCGCGAGGCGACGGCGGCGACCCTCGCCTTCCTCGCCGACCGGCTCACCGGTGAGGGCGGCCCGGTCGCGGTTCTCACCGGCGACGCGTCCGGCGACCTCGCCGCATCGGCCGTCGGCGGCCTCGTGCGGTCGGCCCAGCGCGAGCAACCGGGACGGATCGTCCTGGTGGAGACGGACGAGGCCCAGGGCGCCAGGGCGGCACTGCCGAGGATCATCGCCTCCGGCGAACCCCAGGTGACGCTGCGCGCCGGAAACGCCCACGTCCCCCGCCTGGCGCACGCCGACACGGCCGCCCCGACACCCCTCGACCCCGGCGGCACGGTACTGATCACCGGCGGCACCGGGACACTGGGCGGCCTCGTCGCACGCCACCTGGTGAAGGCGCACGGCATAAGGGAACTCCTTCTCGTCAGCCGCCGTGGCCCCGCCGCACCCGGCGCGGACGAACTGTCCGCCGCGCTGCGCGAGGCCGGGGCCCGGGTGAGCGTCGTGGCCGCCGACGCCGCCGACCGGACGGCGCTGGCGGGCGTCCTGGCGCAGGTCCCCGCCGAGCATCCGCTGACCGCCGTCGTCCACGCGGCCGGAGTACTGGACGACGCGCTGCTCGACGACCTCGACCCCGGGCGGATCGACACGGTGTTCCGCCCCAAGGCCGACGCCGCCTGGCACCTGCACGAGCTGACCCGCGACCGGGACCTGGCGGCCTTCGTCCTGTTCTCCTCCGGCGCGGGCGTCGTCGGCAACGCGGGCCAGGCCGGGTACGCGGCGGCCAACGGGTACCTGGACGGGCTGGCCCGGCTGCGGCGCGCCGAAGGGCTCCCCGCCGTTTCCGTCGCGTGGGGGCTGTGGGCGCGGGCGAGCGGGATGACCGGCCACCTCGGCGACGCGGGCCTGGCCAGGCTCGCCCGCGCCGGCCTCGCGGGCCTCTCCACGGCGGAGGGGCTGGCCCTGTTCGACGCCGCGCTCGGCGCGCGGGACCCGGTCGTCGTCGCGGCGAGGTTCGACTTCGCCGCGCTGCGCGCCCTCGCGGCGGACGGCGACCTGCCTCCCGCCCTGCGCGGCCTGGTCCGCCCGGCCCGCGTCGCCGCGCCGCCCGCCGTGGAACAGCACGCCGGGTCGTTCGCCGAACGGCTCGCCGCGCTGCCCGCGCCCGAGCGTCCGGGCCTCGCGCTGGACCTCGTCCGGCGCGGCGCCGCGTCCGTCCTGGGGCACGACTCCCCGGACGAGATCGGCGCGGCGCAGGCGTTCCGGGACCTCGGCTTCGACTCCCTCGCGGCGGTCGAGCTGCGCAACCGGCTCGCCCGGGCGGCCGGGGTGCGGCTCCCCGCCACCCTCGTCTTCGACCACCCGACCCCCGCCGACCTCGCCCGGCGGCTGCTGACCGAACTGCTGCCCGAACCGCCCGGCGACGAGATCGCCTCGGAGATCGCCGAGATGAGCGTCGACGACCTGGTGGAGCGGGCGCTCGGAGGGAACCGATGATCGACGACAGGGTCGTGCGGGCGCTGCGCGTCGCGCTGGCCGACAACGAGCGGCTGCGGCAGGAGGTCGACCGGCTCGCGCGGGCCGACGACCCGGTCGCGATCGTCGGGGCGGCGTGCCGCCTGCCCGGCGGGGTCGCCTCCCCCGAGGACCTGTGGGACCTGGTGGCCGGGGGGCGGGACGGGCTCTCGCCGTTCCCCGCCGACCGGGGCTGGGACCTCGGCGCGCTCTTCGACTCCGACCCCGACACCCCGGGCACCTCCTACGTGCGGGAGGGCGGGTTCCTGAGCGACGCCGGGGCCTTCGACGCCGCCCTGTTCGGCATCTCCCCGCGCGAGGCGCTGGCCATGGACCCCCAGCAGCGGCTCATGCTGGAGATCTCCTGGGAGGCCCTCGAACGCGCGGGCGTCGCGCCCACCTCACTGCGCGGCGAGCACGTCGGCGTGTTCACCGGCGTGATGTACCACGACTACGCCACCGGCCTCGCGGACGTCCCGGCCGACCTGGAGGGGTTCCTCGGCACCGGGACGTCTGGCAGCGTCGTGTCCGGCCGGGTCTCCTACACGCTCGGCCTCGAAGGCCCGGCGCTCACCGTCGACACCGCCTGCTCGTCCTCGCTGGTCGCCGTGCACCTCGCGGCCCGGGCGCTGCGCGACCGCGAATGCCGGCTGGCGCTCGCCGGGGGCGTCGCGGTCATGGCGCGGCCGTCGCCGTTCGTCGAGTTCTCCCGGCAGCGCGGCCTCGCCCCCGACGGGCGCTGCAAGGCGTTCGCCGACGCCGCCGACGGCACCGGCTGGGCCGAGGGCGCGGCGGTGCTCCTGCTGGAGCGGCTGCCGGACGCCGTCCGCAACGGCCATCCGGTGCTGGCGGTGGTGCGCGGCAGCGCCGTCAACCAGGACGGCGCGTCCAACGGGCTCACCGCGCCCAACGGGCCGTCGCAGCAGCGCGTGATCCGCGCCGCGCTGGACGCGGCGGGCCTCGCGCCGGGGGACGTGGACGCCGTCGAGGGCCACGGGACCGGCACGCCGCTGGGCGACCCGATCGAGGCCCAGGCGCTCCTCGCGACCTACGGCCGGGACCGCCCGGGCGACCGGCCGCTGTGGCTCGGATCGCTGAAGTCCAACATCGGGCACGCGCAGGCCGCCGCCGGGGCCGCCGGGATCATCAAGGTCGTGGAGGCGCTCCGGCACGGCGTGCTGCCCGCGACGCTGCACGTGGACGCGCCGTCCACGAAGGTCGACTGGGAGGACGGCGCGGTCCGGCTCCTCACCGAGCGGCGGGAGTGGCCCGATCCCGGGCGGCCCCGCCGGGCCGGGGTGTCCTCGTTCGGCGTCAGTGGCACCAACGCCCACGTGATCATCGAGGAGGCCCCGGCGGGCGGCGAGCCCGAGACGCCACCCCCGCCCCCCGGACGTGTCCCCTGGGAGATCTCCGGGGCGACCCCGGACGCGCTGCGCGCCCAGGCCGCACGGCTCGCCTCGTTCGTGGCGGACCGTCCCGGGCTGGAGCCCGGCGACGTCGCCGCGTCGCTGGCGTCCGGCCGGGCCGCGCTCGCCCACCGCGCCGTCGTGGTCGCCGCCGACCGGGACGAGGCGCTGGACGGGCTGCGCGCGGTCGCGGCGGGAGAGCCCTCGCCGAACGCGGTGACGGGCGTCGCGGACGTCGAGGGCCGTACCGTTCTGGTGTTCTCCGGGCAGGGCGCGCAGTGGCGGGGGATGGGCGTCGACCTCGCGGCCGAGTCCCCCGTGTTCGCCCGCGCGCTGGCGGAGGTCGAGGCCGCGCTGAAGCCGTATGTGGACTGGTCGCTGGCCGAGGAACTCCAAGGTGGGCTGGAGCGAGTGGATATCGTCCAGCCCGCGTCGTTCGCGGTGAATGTGGGGCTGGCGCGGTTGTGGGAGTCGTTCGGCGTCCGTCCCGACGCGGTCGTGGGGCACTCGCAAGGGGAGATCGCCGCCGCGCACATCGCCGGGGCGCTCTCCCTGGAGGACGCGGCGCGCGTGGTGGCGCTGCGCAGCCAGGCGATCGGTCGCCGCCTGGCGGGCCGGGGCGGCATGGCCTCGATCGCGCTCCCCGAGGACCGGGTCGCCGCCCGGCTGCGCCGCTGGGACGGACGGATCGAGACGGCCGCCGTCAACGGCCCCGCCTCGGTCGTCGTCGCGGGAGACGCCGACGCGCTCGCCGAGCTGGTCGACTCCTGCGAGGACGACGGCGTGCGGGTCCGCCGCGTCCCGGTCGACTACGCCTCGCACAGCTCCCACGTCGAGAGCATCCGCGACGAGCTGCACGAGCTCCTGGACGGCCTCGCGCCGAGGCCGTCCGACGTCCCCCTCTACTCGACCGTCGAGGGCGACCGGATCGACACCACCCGCCTCGACGCCGCCTACTGGTACCGCAACCTGCGCGGCACCGTCCGCTTCGACGCCGCGACCCGCGCCCTCCTCGACGCCGGGTTCCGGACGTTCGTCGAGGTGAGCGCGCACCCCGTGCTCGCCGCCGAGATCGCCGACGCCGCCGGGCCGGCCGCCGCCGTGACCGGCACGCTGCGCCGCGGCGAGGGCGGGCTGGGCGCGTTCCTGCTCTCGGCGTCAGCCCTGCGCGTGCGGGGCGCGGGCGTCGACTGGTCGGCGCTCCTGGCCGGGCGGCCCCGCGTCGACCTGCCGACCTACGCCTTCCAGCACCGGCACTACTGGCTGGAGTCGGCCGCGCCAACCGCCACCGCCCGTCCAGCGGCGGCAGGGGAGGAGGAACCGGAGGAGGAGGGCGACCCGCTCGCCGGGCTCGCCGACCTCCCCGAGGACGAGCGCCGCGAGACGCTGCTGGCGTTCGTGCGCGCGGAGGCGTCGGCGGTGCTGGGCCGCCCGCCCGCCGACGTCCTCGGCCCGGCCGAGGTGTTCTTCGAGGCCGGGTTCGTGTCGCTCACCGCCGTCGAGCTGCGCAACCGGCTCGCCGCCGCGACCGGCCTGGAACTCCCCGCGATGCTGATCTTCGACCTGGCCACCCCGGCCGAGCTGGCCGACCACCTGCTGAAACAGATCGCCCAACGGACCGACCCGGTGGAGGGCTGACCCATGCCGTTCGACGTCGACACCTACCTCAAGGCCCTCGACCACCGCGGCCCCACCGCACCCACCCTGCGGACCCTACGGAGCCTGCACCACCGGCACCTCGCCACCTTCCCCTACGACAGCGCGTTGAACGCCGGGCGCGGGACCGCGCTGTGGGCCGGGGTGGACATCGACCTCGACGCCGTGTTCGACGCGATCGTCCTCGGCGGGCGCGGCGGCGTCTGCTACGAGCTGAGCGGCCTGTTCCGCGCGCTGCTGCGCGAGCTCGGATTCGAGGTCGGCGTGTTCGGCGCGGGCATCCGGCAGATGGACGGCTCGTTCGGCCCGGACCTGGAGCACATCTTCAACCACGTCCGCCTCGACGGCGAGGTGTACCTCGCCGACGTCGGGTTCGTCGGCCCGTCCTACCTCGAACCGCTGCGGCTGGCTCCGGAGGTCCAGCGGCAGCACGGCACCCGCTTCCGCGTCGTCCCGGCGGACGGCTACCAGGTGGTCGAGCGCGCCGGCCGGTCGGGGACGTGGCAGCCCGTCTACCGGTTCCGCGACCGGCCCCGCGACCTGGCCGAGTGGCAGGCGCCCTCGGCCGAGCTGGAGGCGTTCGCCCGCGAGCTGGCGGGCGCCGCCGTCCTGGTGCGCGGCCGGTCCTTCGCCACCGGGCAGCGCGTCCTCATCGGCAAGCGCCTGCTCACCGTGGACGGCGGCGACGAGACCGTGCGGGTGCTCACCGACCCGGCCGAGCACGAACGCGTCGTCGCCGACATCCTCCGCCTGGCGGCCGTCCGATGAGCGGTGCCGACACCGACATGGACACCGACACCGACGTCCTCGTCGTCGGGTACGGGCCGGTCGGCCAGCTGACCGCCACGCTGCTGGCCCGGCACGGGCACCGCGTCACCGTCGTGGAGCGCCGTCCGAAGCCCTACCCGATGCCGCGCGCCGTGTCCTTCGACGGGGAGTCGGCGCGCGTCCTCGCCGCCGCCGGGATCGGGGACGCGCTCCGCGAGGTCGCCGAGCCGTCCCGCGACTACGTCTGGACGAACGGCGACGGCGCGACGCTGTTCGAGGTGGACGTCGCCGAGCGCGGCTGGTCCGGCTGGCCCGACTCGGTCTCGATGTACCAGCCGGGGATCGAGGCGGCGCTGACCGCGCGCGGCGCCCGCCAGCCCACGCTGCGCGTGCTGCGCGGCCACCGCGTGACCGGCCTGCGCGACACCGGCGACCGGGTCGAGGCCACCGTCGAGGGGCCCGAGGGCGGCGTCCTGTCCGCCCGGTACGTCGTGGGGTGCGACGGCGCCGGGAGCCTCGTCCGGGACGCGATCGGCGCGGGCGCCACCGACCTGCGGTTCTTCAACGACTGGCTGACCTGCGACGTGCGGCTGCACGAGCCGCGCGAGTTCGTCCCGAACAACCTCCAGGTCTGCGATCCGGCCCGGCCCCGCACCGCCGTCTCGGCGGGGCCGGGCCACCGCCGCTGGGAGTTCATGCGGCTGCCGGACGAGCCGCCGGAGGAGTTCGGCTCCGTCGAGAACGTGTGGCGCCTGCTCGCGCTGTTCGGCGTCCACGAGGACGCGGCGACGCTGGAGCGGCACGCCGTCTACACCTTCCAGGCCCGGCACGCCGACCGCTGGCGCGACGGCCGGATCCTGGTCGCGGGCGACGCCGCCCACCTGATGCCGCCGTTCGCCGGACAGGGCATGTGCTCGGGCTTCCGGGACGCCGCCAACCTCGCCTGGAAGCTCGACCTCGTCCTCACCGGACGCGCCGCCGACACGCTGCTGGACACCTACACCGCCGAGCGGCGCGAGCACGTCCGGCACGCGATCGCCATGTCGGTGGACCTCGGCCGCGTCATCTGCCAGACCGACCCGAAGGCCGCCGCCGACCGCGACGCCGTCATGATCGGCATGCGGGAGCGCGGGCTGGCCGCGCCGCCGCCGTCGGCCGTCCACCCGCTCACCGGGGGCCTGCTCGCCCGGGACGCCGACAGCCGCCCGCGCGGCCCGGCCGGGGAGCTGACCCCGCAGGGCCGCGTGCGGATCGGCGGCCGCGAGGGCCTGCTCGACGAGCTCGTCGAGGCCCCCCGCTTCGTCCTGCTCACCACCGAGGACCCCGGGGACCTCCTCGACCCCGCCCGCGCGGCGGCGTTGGCGCGGCTCGGTGCGGTGACCGTCCGGCTGGACGCCGCCGCCGACCTCGACGCCGTCCTCCTGCCCTACCTGGCCCGCGCCGGAGCCGTGGCGGCGCTCGTCCGCCCCGACTTCTACCTCTTCGGGACGGCGGCCGACCGCCACGGCACCACCGCGCTCGTCGACGAGCTCCTCGCCGGGCTGCTCGATCAACAGGGCGCGGGCCGGACCGTCAGCCGGTCTTCCTGAGCCCGGCCCACAGGTCGGCGGGCAGCTCCTTGCGGCGGCGGATGCCCAGCTTGCGGTAGATGCGGGTGAGATGCTGCTCGACGGTGCTCGGCGTGATGTAGAGCTTCGCGGCGATCTCCCGGTTGGTGTTGCCGAGCACCGCCAGCGACGCCACCCGCCGCTCGGAGTCGGTCAGCGACGCGATGCCCTCCAGCCCGTCGGCCATCGCCTCCGCGCCGCCGAGGTCGTCCTGCACCGACAGCAGCTCCTGGGCGAGCGGCCGCATCCCGCACATGTTCGCCACGTGCAGCGCCTGGCGCAGCAGCAGCCGGGCGCGCCGCCGGTTGCCCGCCGCGTGCACGCGGCTGAGGTCGGCGAGCACCCGCGCCTGCTCGAACCGGTCGCCGGACGCCTCGGCCAGGTCGACCGCCTCCGTCAGCAGCGGCAGCCGCCGCCCGACCGGGCTCGCGGCGGCCAGCAGCCGCAGCGCCGGGCCGCGCCCGTCGGTGCGCGACAGCTGCTCGCGGATCAGCCGCCGGGCCTGGTCGCGGTTGCCGAGCCGCAGCCACGCCTCGGCCGCGTCCGTCCGCCACGGCACCGGGCCCGCGGTGTCCAGGCCCCAGCCGCGGATCAGCTCCCCGCAGCTCAGGAAGTCGGCGAGCGCCGCGTGCGCGTGCCCGGCCGCCAGATGGTGGTGGCCCCTGGCGTACAGGTAGTGCAGCCCGTGGCGGCTCTGGTACATCTGCTCCGGCACCGACAGGGCCAGGCAGCGGGCGGCCTCGTCGTACTCGCCCGCGCGGGTGGCGGCGAGGACGAGCGTCCCCAGCGGGTACCCGATCGCCACCCCCCACGACCGGGCGCTGAGCCGGGCCAGCGCCTCCCGGGACTCGCGCAGCGCGGTCGGCAGGTCGCCCGCCCGCAGCGCGACCTCCGCGCGGGCCGCCGCGAAGAACGCCGCCCGCGTGTCCTCCCCGCCCCGCTCCCCGCCCTGCTTCTCGCCCTGCTTATCGCCCACGCCGGGCGGGTCCTCGCACCAGGCCGCCGCCAGGTCGAGCCGGTCCGCGCGCAGCAGCACCTGGACGGCCAGCAGCGCCACCTCGACCGTCCACGGGTTGCGCGGATGCAGCGGGAGGTCGCGGAGCACCTGCCCGGCACGGTCCACCAGCCCGTTTCCTCGGCGCCGGGTCAGCCCGTCCGCGAGGATCGCCACCGCGTGCAGCTGCGGGTCGCCGCCCGGGGCCGGGACGGCGAACCGCCGGTCGGCCGCGAGGACCGGCGTGCGGCGGTCGCGCGCGAGCGGCGGGTGCGCGTAGGCCAGCCACACCTCGGCGTCGCGCAGGTCGCCGTTCTCGGGACGCGCGTCCGCGCGCAGCCGGTCCAGCACCCGCAGCGCCTCGCCGCCGCGCCCGAACCAGAGCAGCCGGTTCACCAGCGCGAGGCCGTCGGGAAGCCCGAGCCGGCCGCCGAGCGCGGCGGTCACCAGCGGCGCCAGGTGCCGGGCCGCCGAGGACGGGGCGGTCTGCCACTCCGCCGCGGCCAGCCGCGCCCGCACGCCCGCGCGTTCCCCCTCGTCGGACAGGCCCCGGTGCGCCAGGCGCAGGAACCGGGATGCCGTCTCCGCCCGGTCGTCGAGCAGCGCGTGCTCGGCGGCCTCGCGCAGCACGGCGGGCGCCCACGGCTCCTGCGCGTGGTCGGCCTCGGCGAGGTGCCGTGCCACCCTCGCGGCGGGCACGCCCCGCTCGTGCAGCAGACGCGCCGCGCGGCGGTGCAGCTCGGACCGTTCCGCGGGGGCGAGGTCGTCCAGGACGGCCGTCCGCGCCACCGGGTGCCGGAACCGGCCCCGGTCGAGCACCTCCGCCGCGTTGAGCGCGCCGAGCGCGCGGTCCGCCTCCTCGGCGGTCAGCGACGCCAGCCGCCACAGCTCGGCGGGCTCGGCCTCCGCACCCATGATCGCCAGGGCCCGCGCGACCGCGAGCGTCGCCGGGTCGCCCCGGTGCAGGCAGCTCAGCAGCGCCAGCCCGTACCCCTGGGCGCGCGGGCCGCCGGCGACGCGGACGTCCTCGGCCAGAGCGTCCAGCAGCAGCGGGTTGCCGCCGCTCACCGCGTGCAGGTCCAGGCGCGGGTCCGGCGGCGCGCCGATCAGCTCGGCGGCGGCGCGGGCGGTCCCGGCCCGCGACAGCGGCCCCAGCGGCAGCCGGTGCAGCTCCGGGCTGCGCGACAGCTCGGCGAGGAACGCCAGGTGCCGCGGCCGGGGCGCCGCCTCGTCCGCGAGCACGACCAGCACGCGCGCCGAGCCCAGCCGACGCACCAGGTGGAGCAGGAAGTGCAGGGACGGGACGTCCGCGTGACGGAGGTCGTCCACGGTGACCAGGAGCGGCTCGCGTTCGGCGGTCCCCAGCAGCGCCAGCGCCAGCTCGTGGTGGGTCCGCGCGCTCTCCGCCGGCGCGGAGCCGTCGCCAGGGGCCTCCGCCGCGGCCCTGTCGAGAAGCTCGCACAGCGCATGGCCGGGCGTCTCGCCGGGCCCTTCCGGGCGGAGCAGACCGCGCAGGAGCTGCCCGGCGACGCCGTAGGGGAGCGCCTGTTCGGCGGGGGAGCAGGAAGCACGCAGACACCGGAATCCGGACTGTTCGGCGCGTTCGGCGACGCCGCGCAGCAGCGCCGTCCGGCCGGTGCCGATCGGCCCCTCCAGGAGCGCGACCCGGCCGCGGCGGGCCAGGCAGTCCTCCATCAGGGCGTCGAGTTGCCGTGTTTGTTCGTCTCGTTCGACCAGTGCGACCACGGCTCGATGATCGAAGATCTCCGCCCACTGCCCGGCAATCGCGCGCCTATCGACCGCCGAATCGCGCGTCCGACCACCCCGGGCCACCCGTGACGTGCCTGCTCATCCCCTGTCGGAAGCCCGGTAAACCTGACCGGTGCCGATCCGAACCCCCTGACATCGGGTGCGCCGATTGAGCCGGGCTCCGCCGCGTGCGAAAGATCGATTTCCGCCGACCCAACGCTCGTGGAGGAGCCCCCCATGCCCAGTCGTCGTCAGTTCCTCGCCGGATCGGCCGCCGGTATCGGCGTGGCCGCCACCCTCCAAGCGAACCTGTCCGCGTTCGCGACGGCCAACCGGGTCTTCCGGAAGGCGCCGACGGGACTCACCAAGTTCGCCGACCCGCTGCCCATCCCGAGGGTGCTGCGGCCCGACGGCGCCCTCACGATCCGGCAGCGGGCCGCGACGGTGCGGCTGCACTCCCAGCTCCCCCCGACGCCCGCCTGGACCTACGAGGGGAGCCTCCCCGGCCCGGTCATCGACGTCCGCTCCGGCCAGCGCATCAAGGTGAGCTGGCTCAACAGGATCGAGGGCGCGTTCCCCGCGACGGCCGTCGCGGTCCCCTTCACCGGCATCGACTCGATCCTCGGCTCCGGGCGCGGCGACGCCGTGCCGATCGCCGAGGTCGCCAAGCTGGCCCCCTGGGTGGTCACCCACCTGCACGGCGGCGAGGTCTGCGGCGACAGCGACGGCTGGCCCAAGAACGGCGTCTCGTTCGGGCAGGGGCAGGCCACCGAGTACCCGAACGCCCAGCGCGCCGCGACGCTCTGGTACCACGACCACGCGATGGACATCACCGCCTACAACGTGTTCGCCGGGCTCGCGGGCATGTACATCGTCCGCGACCGGGAGGAGGACGCGCTGCGCCTGCCGTCGGGCGCCTACGAGATCCCGCTGATCCTCGCCGACCGCAACCTCGACACCGACGCCACCGGCGCCTTCAACGGGCGGCTGCTGCACAAGGTCGGCTACTACGACCTCGGCGACCGGCGGGTCTCGCTGCCGTTCGCGGGCCCCTACAACCTGGCGAACGGGGTGATCTGGCCGCATCTGGACGTCGAGCCGCGCTGCTACCGGTTCCGGCTGCTCAACGGCTCCAACGCGCGCACCTACACGCTGGAGCTGCGCCGCGAGAGCTCCGACGGCTCCACCAGTTCACCGGTGGACGGCGCGTTCGTCCAGATCGGCACCGAGCAGGGCCTGCTCGGCGCCGCCATCAAGCAGGACCGGCTCACGCTGGCCCCGGCCGAGCGCGCCGACATCCTGATCAACTTCGCCGCGTTCAAGGGCGCGCGGCTCCAGCTGTCCAACACCGACCTCGTGACCTCGCCGCTCGGCCCGGAGATCCTCCAGTTCCGCGTCGGCGGGACCGGTGTGGCCGACCCCTTCACGGTCCCCGGGACGGTGTCGCCGTCGTTCTCCCGGGTGACCCGCGACAAGGTGCCGGCGGGCTTCGTCGAGCGGTACGTCGCGTCCGCGACCCACGACGGCACCGCCGCGGGCCAGCCCGAGATGTGGGAGCTGGCGAAGGTCCCCGCCGGGTACGTGCCGCGCGGCGGCGACCGCATCGTCAAGATCGTCAAGGGCGGGACGACGACCGTGTACCGGAGGGTGGCGAGCAGCTTCGACGAGCCCGTCACCTTCCAGGTCGCGCTCGACGGGTGGGAGGTGTGGAACTTCGTCCACCTCGCGGGGCCCAACCACCCGACCCACGTCCACCTGATGTCGTTCCAGCCGCTGGCCCGCGACACCTACACCGTCGCCGTCGCCTCCGACACCGCGAACGACATCTTCACCTACACCGCCACCTACAGCGCGCCGAAGGGCCTGGGTACCGACGAGCAGGGCTGGAAGGACACGGTCCGCATCGACGAGCACGACCACGTGACGGTCGCGGGGCGCTTCCACGGCGGCACGGGCAACTACGTGTACCACTGCCACATCCTGGAGCACGAGGACCACGGGATGATGCGGCCGTTCGTCGTGGCGCCGCGGACCGTCCAGACCACGATGGCGGCCAGGATGTCGGCCGGTGGGAAGGGCAGCGGCGGCGGCCACCACGGGTGACCGCCGGGCGGGCCGGCGCGACGGGGTGTCAGGCGGGCCGGCTCGCCAGGCTGTGCAGGCACGCGACGAGGCTGCGCGCCTCGACGTTGACGTAGTGGCTGTGCCGCAGCAGCCCGACGAGCTGGTGCAGGGTCAGCCACCGGTAGTCGGGCCCGGGGTCGGGCGCGTAGTCGGCGTCCGCCTCGACGATCAGGTAGCGGTTGCGGGCGCTGTAGAACCGCCCGCCCTCCTCCGAGAGCACGCTGGAGAACCGGATCCGCTCCGGCGGCGCGGCGAGCACCTCGTCCAGGAAGGGCGGACGCGCGGCCTCGGGCAGCCACGCGTAGTTGTCCGGCGTGCACCGCACCGTGGGGCCGAGTTCGAGGACGTCGAGGTACCCCGGCTGGACGCCCGCGTGGACGAGCGCGTGCAGCACGCCGTCCACCCGCTTGACCACGAACGCGTTGACACCGACGCCGATCGGCTCCACCAGCGGCTGGCTCCACCGCGCGACCTCGCGGTGCCCGCTCTCGATGTCGACCCCGATGACCCGGAAGAACAGCCCGGACTCGTGCCGGATCGCCTCCTCGTCCCGGTGCCACAGCTCGGCCTCGCGCAGCGGGACGCGGCGCGCCCCCACCTCGTGCCCGCTGCGCGTCCCGGTGATCCAGCTCAGGATGTCGCCGATGTCGTGCAGGCCCGCGAACTCCTCGCTGCACGAGCGCAGCACGGACTGCCGGAACTCCTGGTCGCCGAGCGGCCGGGAGGGGGAGGGGTAGGACGACGAGAGCCCCACGCCCGAGAACGGCAGGCACGACAGCACCGTCCGCGCGTCCATGTTGACCACCGTGTCGCCCGCCAGCAGGTGGTGGAGCTGGCCGAGGGTGAGCCAGACGAAGCCCTCCAGCGGCTCCACCTCGTCGGTCGTCTCGACGATGATGTTGCGGTTGCGCTTCTGGAAGAACCACGCGCCCTGCTCGGACTGGAGCACGTCGGCGACCACGTGGTGGCGCCGGGTGTCGCGGAAGAAGTCGAGGTAGGGGACCGGGGAGCCCTGGTGCACGCGCGTGTAGTTGCTCCGCGTCGCCTGCACGGTCGGGGAGATCTCCACGCCGCCGGGGTTGCCGGGCTCGTTCTTGGCCTGCATGAGGAAGTGCAGGACGCCGTCGATCTCCTTGACCAGGATGCCGAGGATGCCGATCTCCGGCTGGAGCAGGATCGGCTGCGTCCATGCGGGCACCGCCGCGCCCGCGACCTCGGCGGCGAGGCCCGTCACGGTGAAGAACCGGCCGCTGTCGTGCCGGATGTCGCCGGTCGCGGGATCGGTGCCCCAGCGGTCCAGCGCGTCGAGCGGCACCCGCTCCACGCGCGCCAGGTCGCCCTTGCGGCGTTCGGCGAACCACTCATGGAACCGCGCCAGGGTGATGACGCCCTCGGTGGCCTGCGCCGACTCGGCGATCCGCACGGCCCTGCGGTGGTCGCTCGTCAACGCCGTGAGAATCCCCGACATCCGTCCTCCAAGAAATGGTCTCGCAAAGGACTCCAATATGCGCGGCGGGGCGCTGGATCGCGGTGCTTGCGGCGCGTGGTCAGGGGGGAGGTAAGGGGGGTGCCCGGGGGTGGAGGACGGCGCGTCAGGGGGAGCGCGGGCCGCTACCGTTCCTATTCTCGTCGCGATTCGGCCCTTTTGTGGATGGAGGTCGTGTCGGTGAATTCGGCACCCCTGAGAATCGGCGTCATCGGCTGCGCGGACATCGCCTGGCGGCGGACGCTCCCGGCGCTGGCCGCCGACCCGGACGTGCGGCTGACGGCGATCGCCAGCCGCGACCCGGACAAGGCGCGGCGCTTCGCCGAACGGTTCGGCGCGGAGCCGGTGACCGGCTACGAGGCCCTGCTGGAGCGCGCCGACCTCGACGCGGTGTACGTGCCGCTGCCCGCGAAGCTGCACTTCGCGTGGGTGAGCCGGGCGCTGGAGTCCGGCCGCCACGTGCTCTCGGAGAAGCCGCTCACCGCCACCGCCGAGGACACCCGGGCGCTGGTCGCGCTCGCCGCCTCGCGCGGCCTGGCGCTGCTGGAGAACTTCATGTTCCTCTGCCACTCCCAGCACGCCCGCGTCCAGGATCTGGTGGCGGAGGGCGCGATCGGGGAACTGCGCACGGTCACCGCCGAGTTCGGGTTCCCGCCGATGCCCGACGGCCGCAACATCTACCGGACCGACCTCGGGGGAGGGGTGCTGACCGACGCCGGGGTCTATCCGGTGCGCACCGCGCTCCTCTACCTCGGGACCGGCCTGGAGGTGCGCGGCGCGCACCTGCGGTTCGACGCGGAGCGCGACGTGGACGTGGCCGGCTCGGCGCTGCTGGCCGCGCCCGGCGGGGAGACCGCCCACCTGACGTGGGGCGCTGACCGCTCCTACCGCTCGCGCTACGCGCTGTGGGGCAGCACCGGGCGGATCGAGCTGCTGTGGGCGTACACGCCGTCGGCGGCGCACCGCCCGGTGCTGCGGATCGAGCGGCAGGACCACGCCGAGGAGCTGACGCTCCCCGCCGAGGACCACTTCGCCAGCGCGGTCACGGCGTTCGTGCGCCGCGTCCGCGACGGCGTCCCGTCCGTCCTGGAGGGCGCGTCACTGCTGGAGCAGGCCCGGCTGGTCGACGAGGTGCGGCGGCACGCCGCCGCCGGATCGGTCACCGCCGGATCGGTCAGGACGCCGGTGCCCACCAATGGCGGTTCTCCCGGTACCACGTGACGGTCTCGGCGAGCCCGGTCGTGAGCCCGGTCCGCGGCTCGTAGCCGAGCTCGGCGCGGATCTTGCCGTCGTCGACCGCGTACCGGCGGTCGTGGCCCTTGCGGTCGGCGACGTGCTCGACCCGGTCCCAGCCGGAGCCGGTCGCCTCCAGCAGGAGCCCGGTCAGCTCCCGGTTGGTCAGGTGCGTCCCGCCGCCGATGTTGTAGACCTCGCCCGGCGCGCCCTTGGCGCGCACCAGCTCGACGGCGCGGGTGTGGTCGTCCACGTGCAGCCAGTCCCGGACGTTCAGCCCGTCGCCGTACAGCGGGACGCGCCGCCCCTCCAGCAGCCGGGTCACGAACAGGGGGATGAGCTTCTCCGGGTGGTGGTAGGGCCCGTAGTTGTTGGAGCAGCGCGTCACCCGCACGTCCAGGCCGTGCGTGCGGTGGTAGGAGAGGGCGAGCAGGTCGCCGCCGGCCTTGGACGCGGCGTAGGGCGAACTGGGCCGCAGCGGCGCGGTCTCGGGCGTGGAGCCCTCGTCCACCGAGCCGTAGACCTCGTCGGTGGACACGTGGACGAACGTCCGCAGGTCCGAGCGGAGCGCCGCGTCCAGCAGCGTGCCCGTCCCGACGACGTTGGTGCGCACGAACGCCGCCGCCGCCTCGATCGAGCGGTCCACGTGGGACTCGGCGGCGAAGTGGACGACCTCGTCGTGCTCGGCGACCAGCGCGGAGACGAGGCCGGCGTCGCAGATGTCGCCGTGGACGAACCGGAACCCGGGATGCTCCTCGACCTCGGCCAGGTTCGCGCGGTTGCCCGCGTAGGTGAGCGCGTCCAGGACCGTGACCGACACGTCGCCGGGCCCCTCGGGGCCGAGGAGCCGGCGCACGTAGTGCGAGCCGATGAACCCCGCCCCGCCCGTGACCAGGAGCCGCGTCATGAGATCCGGACCCTGCTGTAGTCGCCGAGGACGAGGCGGTGCGCGGCGCGGGTGCGGGCGGCGGGCGTGACCTCGACGGCGCGTCCGACCAGCGACGCCTCGATCGGCCGCACGCCCTGGATGGACGAGCCGTCGAGCACGATCGAGTACTCGATCTCGCTGTCCTCCAGGCGGACGCCGGCGGCGATGGAGGTGAACGGGCCGACGTAGGAGCCGACGATGCGGGCGTCGGCGCCGATGATCGCCGGGCCCACGATGCGCGAGCCCTTCACGATCGCGCCGGGCGCGATGCGCACCCGTCCGATGATCTCGGTGTCCGCGTCGACGTCGCCCTCGACGCTGTGCTCCAGGCCCTCCAGCACCGTGCGGTTGGCCTCCAGCATGTCGTCGACGTCGCCGGTGTCCTTCCAGTAGCCGGTGATCGTCGTCGAGCGCACGTCCAGGCCCTCGTCCAGCAGCCACTGGATGGCGTCGCTGATCTCCAGCTCGCCCCGGGCCGAGGGCGTGATCGCGCGGACGGCCCGGTGGATCGCCGTGCCGAACAGGTACACGCCGACCAGCGCCAGGTCGCTCCGCGGCCGGCGCGGCTTCTCCTCGATGCCGACGATCCGCCCGCCGGGCCCGAGTTCGGCGACGCCGAAGCGGCTCGGGTCCGGGACCTGCGTGAGCAGCAGCCGCGCGTCGCAGGGGTCCGCGCGGAACCCGGACACGACGTCGCGGACGCCCCCGACGATGAAGTTGTCGCCGAGGAACAGTAGGAAGTCGTCCTCGCCGAGGAACTCGCGCGCGATGAGGACGCCGTGCGCGAGGCCGAGCGGCGCCTCCTGCTGGAGGTAGGTGACCCGCAGGCCGAACCGCGACCCGTCGCCGACGGCCCGCTCGATCTCGGCGGCGGTCTCCCCGACCACGATGCCGACCTCGGTGATGCCCGCCTCGGCGATGGCCTCCAGCCCGTAGAACAGGACCGGCTTGTTGCCGACGGGCACGAGTTGTTTCGCGGACGTGTGGGTGATGGGGCGCAGCCGTGTTCCGGACCCGCCCGAAAGGACCAGGGCTTTCATGAGGGCCATCGTCGGACGGGGGACCGGCGCGCGGCCCCCCTGTCGTCCCGCCGGGAACCCCTAGTAACCGGACGAATTCCCTATTTAAAGAATAGGAATAGTTGACTGACTGTCGCGCCGGTGGTTCGCTTGGACCGCTCCCCAGCGCATTCCCCTTGACCTCCCAGGAGAAGGACCGATGAGCACGCCCACCGGCACCCCCGTCTACGCCGACCCCGTGGACCTCGACAAGCACGGCGTCTACGGGGCCACCGCGCTCAAGGTGGACAACGGCGGATGGAAGCGGCCGCGCTACCCGTTCCGGGAGCACGTCACCGCCGACGGGTCGAGCGGCTACAAGGCCGAGCCGGGGCGCTACCACCTCTACGTCTCGCACCGGTGCCCCTGGGCGCACCGGTCCGCGATCGTCCGAATTCTGAAGGGCCTGGAGGACGTCGTCTCCCTCTCCTACGTCGACGACGAGCGGGACGGGCGGGGCTGGGCCTTCCGGGAGAAGCGCGGCGCCGACCCGGTCAACGGCTTCCGGTTTTTGCGCGAGGCCTACGAGGCGACCGAGCCCGGATACGCCGGGCACGTCTCGGTCCCCGTGCTCTGGGACCGGCGGACCGGCAGGATCGTGAGCAACGACTTCTTCGCGCTCACGATCGACCTCGGCACCCAGTTCGAGCAGTTCGGCGACCCGGCCGTCCGCCTCTACCCCGAGGAGCTGCGGGCGGAGATCGACGAGCTGAACGAGCACATCTACGTCAACTTCAACGACGGCAACTACCGGGTCGCGGGCGCCGCGTCCGATGCGGCGTACGCCGAGCTGCGCGGCCGCGTGATCGCCACGCTGGACGGCCTGGACGAGCGCCTCGCCACCCGCCGCTTCCTGCACGGCGACACGATCACCGAGTCCGACGTCCGGCTGTGGGTGACGCTGGTGCGCTTCGACCTCACCTACAACCCGTTCTGCAAGATCAGCGAGCGCCGCCTGGTCGACTTCCCGCACCTGTGGGGGTACGCCCGCGACCTGTACTCGCGGCGCGCCTTCCGCGAGACCACCGACCTCGACGCCTTCACCCATCTCGGGCCGCCGTTCCTCGACCCCGCCGTGTCCCGCATCGAGGTCGCGCCCTATCGGGCAGACTGGGACGAGCCGCACGACCGGGACCGCCTCGCCCCGTAACGTCGCTCATCCCGCAACCGGCACCGGCGCGGCGTGCCGTCATCGTCCCGGAGGAGCGTTCACGTGCGGGTCCTGTTCACCGTGTCCTCGCAGGCGACCCACTATTCCGCGCTGGTCCCGCAGGGGTGGGCGTTGCAGGCGGCGGGGCACGAGGTGCGGGTGCTGTGCACCCCCGACCAGACGGCGGCGGTCGGCCGGACGGGCCTGCTCCCGGTGCCCGTCCTGGACGGCATGAAGGCCATCACCCGGCTCCGCCTCCAGGCCTACCGGGAGGCGGCCGGCGGCGACTGGCCCTACCCGTGGCTGCCCCCGCACCCGCTCACCGGGGAGCCCCTGGACGACCTCGCGGACTTCGACGACGCGGCCTTCCAGGACGAGGTCGCCCCCGTCCTCGCCGAGCGGGCCGCCCGGAGCTTCGACGCGGGCGTGGCGTTCGCGCGCGCCTGGCGGCCGCACCTGGTCCTGCACGACCCGGCCAGCCTGGAGGGGCTGCTGGCGGCGCGGGTCACCGGCGTGCCGTCCGCGCTGAGCCTGTGGGGGCCCGTCGGCACCCACGAGCCCGAGCACATGCGCATCGTCCCCACCGACCACAGCGGGTCCTTTCCCCGCCACGGCCAGGACGCCTTCGACCTGGACATGATCGAACGCGTCCTGGACCCCTGCCCGGCCTCCCTCGACGTGCCCGCCCCGGCCGAGCGCCTGCGCTACGCCTACGTCCCGTTCAACGGGACCACGCCCGTCCCGGGATGGGCGCTGGAACCGCCCGCGCCCGGACATCCGAGGGTCTGCGTGACCTGGTCGACGGCGCTGACCGCGACCACCGGGCCGAACTCCTACCTGCTCCCGGCCATCGTCCGGGCGCTGGACGGCCTCGGCTACGAGGTGGTCGTCACGGCCACCGCCGCGGACGTGGCCGCCCTCGGCGAGGTGCCTGCGGGCGTCCGCGTCGCCGAGCACGTCCCGCTGCTGGCCGTGCTGCCGGACTGCGCGGCCGTCGTCCACCACGGCGGCAGCGGCAGTGCGATGACCGCGCTGTGGGCGGGCGTCCCGCAGCTGACCGCCACGTTCGCGTCCGAGCAGGCCGCCACCGGCCGCCGCCTCGCCACCGCCGGCGCGGGCCTGCACCTGCGCGGCCACGAGGCCACCCCCGCCGCCCTGCGCGCGGCCGTCCAGGACCTCGTCACCGACCCCGCCCACCGCGACGGCGCGGCCGCGCTGCGCAAGGAGATGCTGGCCCGCCCGACCCCGGCGCGGCTCGTCACCGCCCTCGAACACCTCGCCTCGGACGCGGCCTGAGCGGGCGCGGCGACGCGATTCCGGCCCGTGTCATAGGCATGTGTTGCCGACCGGCCGCCCGATCCTCGGAAGACTCTGACAATTCTTTTTGCCAGGAAGAACTGGTTCGGTTTCTGGCCTGGACCGGTATGGCGGCCGCGAATCGGCGGGCACCGGCGCTGTCTTGCCCCTGAACGGACGGAGAGTTAACGTCCAACCACCAAATGGGAAAATATCCTGTTGATGGAGTTCGCATGCCCCGCTCCCCTCCATCATCCACCCCGCCAGCACCGCTCCCGAAAATGCCGGCCCGCGCCCATCGGCGCCCGTGAGAAACCTGACCACCCCGAAAAGCACAGGGAACTCCGCATGAAGTCAGCACGCAGGTTCGCCGCGGTCGCGGCGGGCGTGGGCATCGCCCCGCTCGTCGCCGTGGTGCTCCCCGCCACCGCCGCCCTCGCCCACGGCTACGTCAACTCGCCACCGAGCCGGCAGGCCCAGTGCGCGCAGGGGACCGTCAAGTGCGGCGAGATCAAGTGGGAACCGCAGAGCGTCGAGGGCCCGAAGGGGCTCCAGAGTTGCAGCGGCGGAAACTCCAGATTCGCCGACCTCGATGACGACAGCAAGCCGTGGAAGGCCGCCTCGGTCGGCCAGAGCGTCACCTTCACCTGGACGTTCACCGCCCACCACAGCACCAGGAGCTACGAGTACTTCCTCGGCGGCCGGCGCATCGCGACGTTCGGCGGAAGCGGCTCGTCCCACACGGTCAATCTCGGCGGGGTCACCGGCCGGCAGAAGGTCCTGGCGGTCTGGAACATCGCCGACACCGCCAACGCCTTCTACGCGTGCATCGACCTCGACGTGCACTGATCTCGACGTGCACTGATCTCAGCGTGCACTGACCCACGCTCGGAGTGCGGGGCGGGAGCGGAACGCTCCCGCCCCGCACCCGTGAACGGGGCCCGGCAGGACGTCAGGGGGCGCCGTCGAGCACCTCGCGCAGCCTGCGCGCGAACGCCTCCGGCTGCCCGGCGAAACCGGAGTCGCCGCCGAGGAAGCCGCCGTGGTGGCTCGGGAACACCGCCGGGCGCTGCCCGAGCAGCTCGGCCGTCGCGACCGAGGTGCGCGCGGTGAGGGTGCCCTCCGACTCCTCGCCCACCGCGATCACGATCCGGGTCGGCGCGGCGGCGAGCGCCGCGGCGTCGGGCCGGTACTCGGCGACCGCCCGGGACCGGTCGGACAGCAGCGGGTCGTCGCGGGAGCCGTCGTCCTCGGCGGGCATCCCGAAGGCGGCTGGGTCCGGCACGGGCTGGGCGAGGAACTCCTCGGTGAACTCGCCCCGCCACGACGTCAGGGCGATGAAGGCCGCCATGGCGGCCCCCCGGCCCTTGGCCCGGTAGGTCTCCTGGACGCGGGCCTGCGCGCGCCGCGCGATCTCCGCGTCGGGCAGCAGCGGGACGAGCGGCGGCTCGTGCGCCACCAGCGTGGTCACGTCGCCGGGATGGGCCGCGACGAGGGCGAGCGCGGTCACCGCGCCGCCGCTGCTGGCGAACATCTCGACCGGGCCCGCGCCGAGCGCCTCGATGAGCGCGTGCACGTCGGCGGCCTGCACCTCGGGCACGTGGTCGGTGCGGCCGTCCTTGCGGACGCTGCGGCCGATGCCGCGCGGGTCGTAGGCGACCACGGTGCGGTCGGGGAAATGGGAGGCCAGCGCGCCGAAGCCGGCGGCCTCCATCGGCTGGCCGATCATAAGCAGCGGCGGACGGCCGTCGGCGGGCGGCAGCGGGCCGTGCACGTCGTAGACCAGATCGACCTCGGAGGTCTGGAGTGTGTGCGTCGTCATGACGGTATCGACTCCCCGCGTGCGCAGAACTCATCGCTGGGCTGCACAGACGCCGTCTTTCAGGCGGAGGTGGGCGCCACGGACCTCTCGATGAGCGCCGTCACCATCTCCTCGGCCACGACGGCGGGGCTGTCCACCGACTTCATCGAGTGGGCGATGCAGGCGCCCTCGTGTAGGATCAGCAGCTGCCGCGCCAGCAGGCCCGGATCGGCGGCCCCGGCGTCGGCGGCGAGCCCTTCGAAGTAGTCGAGCATCCACGCCTTCTGCTCGCGCGCCACCCGCTGGCCGGGATGGTCCTCGGGCAGCTCGACGTGCGCGTTGACGAAGGCGCAGCCGCGCTGGTTGCGCTCCTTCTGCCACGCGTCCAGGGCCCGGAAGGACGCCAGCAGCCGCTCCACCGGCGTGCCGCCCTGCTCCTCGACGAAGCCGACGAGCGTCGAGCGCCACAGCTCGTCGCGGGCGCGCAGGTAGGCGAGGATCAGGTCGTCCTTGGAGCCGAAGCGGTCGTAGAGGGTCTTCTTGGTCACGCCCGCCTCGTCGGCGATGGCCTCCACGCCGACCGCGCGCAGGCCCTGCTCGTAGAACAGGCGTGAGGCGGTCTCCAGAACCCGTGCGCCGGCGGGGGTGAGCGGGCGTTCCGCGCGCCGCCGGCCGCCTCGGCCCGTACTCTCCGCGCCGTCCGAGATCCCCGTGCTGTGCGTCATCTCCGAACGGGGACACAAAGCCCGCCAAGGCCCGTCTCCCCACCTCCTCCCAGGTGAGGTACCGCCTGGGACGCCGCGGCGGCGCCCGCCCTTGAATGTACCCCGAACGGTATGGTTACGTAAGTAACTATACCGGTATGTATACCTAGGGGAGGGGTCGGGTGAGCGCTCGTGGGACGGGCCCGCGCGGCACGGGCGGTGGGCCCGTCCTCGCCGCCGTCTTCGTGGTCATGTGGAGCTCCGGCTTCATCGGCGCCGGGATCGGCACCGCCGCGGCCGGCACCGAGACGATCTTGATGTGGCGTTTCATCGCGCTCGCCGTCCTGCTGCTGACCTGGCAGTTCGTCATCCGGCGGCGGCGTCTCACGGCGCGCGAGATCGGCGTGCAGGCGCTGCTCGGGCTGTTCTCGCAGAGCGTCTACCTCTTCAGCATGTTCAAGGCCGTCGAACTCGGCGTCACCAGCGGGATCGCCTCGCTGATCGACGCGTTGCAGCCGGTGTGCGCCAGCGCCTTCGCGGGGCTGGTGCTGAGCGAGCGCGTCTCCGCGCGGCAGTGGGGCGGCCTGCTGGTCGGCCTCGTGGGCGCGGGCATCGTGATCGACGGCGACCTGGACGTGCGCGAGGGCGTGCCGGCGTGGGCTTACGCCGTACCGTTCGCGGGCATGGTGGCGCTGACCGTGGCGACCATCATCGAGCGCAAGGCCGACATGAAGACGTCGCTGTCGGACTCGCTCGCCGTCCAGTGCGCGGCGAGCGCCGTGTTCTTCAGCCTCGTGGGCCTCGCGACCGGCCACGCCGCCGTGCCCACCCAGGCCCGCGCGTGGCTGGCGATCGTGTGGCTCATCCTGCTCTCCACCCTGGGCGGGTACGGCCTGTACTGGTTCATCCTGCAAAGGCGCGGCGTCGCCTACGTCAGCAGCCTGATCTACCTGACCGCCCCGGCGACGATGATCTGGGGATTCGCCATGTTCGGGGACGCGATCAGCCTGCTCAGCGGGCTCGGCCTGCTCGTCTGCGTGGCCGGGGTGGCGATCGTCCACGCGCACTCCGGTTCTCCAAGGCGCCCTTGCCGCCGCCCGGACGTTGGTGGAGGCTGGCGGTGCGGCGGTGCCCCCTTCGTACGGGCCCTCCGCACCGTCACCTCCGAGGGCGACCGGGAGCGCGATGAACTCCGCTGACCTCGAAACGGTGCCCGCGACCCTGCGGGAGCGCGTGGCGCACATGTGCCGGCAGTTGTACGGCCGGGGCTGGATGGAGGGAACCTCCGGCAACGTCTCGGTCAGATCCGGAGAGGCGGTGCTGATCTCCGCGAGCGGATGCGCCAAGGGCACCCTCGACCACCGCGACACCGTTCTGGTCGACGCCGGGAACGGGCGGCCGCTCACCGGCGAGACCCGGCGTCCGTCCGCCGAGACCGCCATTCATCTGGCTTTCTACAGCGAATACCCGGACTGCGGCGCGGTCGTTCACGCGCACGCCCCCTATTCGACGGCGCTCGCCTCACTGCCCCTGTTCCGTCGCGCGGGGAAGGACGTCGCGCACGTCGAGTTCGCCGACATGGAACTCGCCAAGGGCCTGGGCGTGGACGATCCTTCGCGCGTCCGCGTCCCCGTGTTCGCCAACTGGCCGGAGGTCTCCCGGATCGCCGCCGACGTCGGCGTCTATCTGCGCGCGAATCCGCCGAGCACGATGGCCGGCCTGCTCATCGACCGGCACGGCGTGACGACGTGGGGACGAGACCTCGACCATGCCCGCAACCGCCTCGAATGCGTCGAGGCGCTCTGCCACCTGTCGCTCCTGATGAACGGAACCACGACCACCTGACCTTGAGGAATCGCCCCATGACGCTGTTGCAGATCATGCCCGAAGACGCACCCGGCAAGGTGCTGCTGCGCACCGAGGACGCCGCCGCCATCCACCGCGAACTCGACGGGATCGGCGTCCGCATCGAGCACTGGGAGACCACCGCGCCACTGACGGCCTCGGCGGACGAGGCCACGATCAAGGACGCCTACCGCGACGACATCGACCGGATCAGCGCGGCGGGCGGCTACACGCTCGTCGACGTCGTGCGGATGATCCCGAACCCGGACGACCCGGAGTGGAGGAGGCTCGCCGCGCAGGCGCGGTCGAAGTTCCTTGAGGAGCATTTCCACGAGGAGGACGAGGTGCGCTTCTTCGTGGAGGGCACCGGATGCTTCTATCTGCACGTCGACGGAAAGGTCTACGCGACGGTCTGCACGGCCGGCGACCTGCTCTCCGTGCCGAACCGCACCGTGCACTGGTTCGACATGGGGCACACCCCGTCCTTCACCGCCATTCGCTTCTTTCAGGAGGAGGACGGCTGGATCGGCAAGTTCCTCCCGGAGAGCATCGCCTCGCGTTTCCCCAGGCTCGACGACCTCCTGGTTCGGGTATGACTCGTCCGGGTCCGGCGCGGGCCGTCGTGCTGGACATCGAGGGCACCACGAGTTCCACCGCGCACGTGCACGAGGTGCTGTTCCCCTACGCGCGCGAGCGGCTGAGGAAATGGGTGGCCGACCACGAGGACGAGGCCAAGGACGTCCTTCGGGAAACGCGCGACCAGCTCCGCCTGGAGGGCGCGCCGGACGATGACGCGGCCGCCATCCGGGCACTGGAGCGCTGGTCCGACGAGGACCGCAAGGCGGCGCCGCTGAAGCGGCTCCAGGGCATGATCTGGGCCGAGGGGTTCGCGAAGGGCGAGGTGAGCGGGCACGTCTACCCCGACACCCTGGACGCCCTCCGTGAATGGAAACTCCGCGAGGTGCCCGTCTACGTCTACTCGTCGGGGTCGGTCCAGGCCCAGCGGCTCTGGTTCGCGCACACCCAGTTCGGGGATCTGCGCCGATGGCTCGGCGGCCATTTCGACATCACGACCGCCGGGCCCAAACGGGAGGCGGACTCCTACCACGTCATCGCCGACGGTATAGGCGTCCCGGCGGAGGAGATCCTGTTCGTCTCCGACCTGGTCCAGGAACTCGACGCGGCCCGCCAGGCGAACTGGAGAACGGCGCTGGTGAGCCGTCCTGAGGAGGACCCGGGCGACACTTCCGGGCAGGGCCTCGAAACAGAACCCGCGCATCCCGTCTTCGCGGATCTGCTCTCCGTCGCCCTGGCCTGAACGAGGCCGCCCCGCGGGTCAGCGCATCCAGAGATCGGGCCGAACACCTCGTACCGCACGCGCTCGTCCGAGACCCCGTCGTCGAGCAGGCCGCGCCGGACCTCGCGCATGAACGGCAGCGGCCCGCACATGAACACGCGCGGCTTGTCCAGCAGGGACAGCGCGGCCACGTCGACGCGGCCCGTCCGGACGTCATCCCCGGCGGCCCCGTCCATCTCCTCGTACCAGGTGAGCTGCCGGAACTCCCGCATCCGGCCGCGTGACGTACTGGCCGGGACGGTGCGCGGGCACCGCGCCGCCGTCGGCGGGCACCAGCACGAGCGAGACCACGTCCTCGGACCAGGCCGCCCGGACCTGCGGCGTCACCGCGTCGCCGAGCACCTCGGCGACCGCGTCCCACAGGTGCCGCCGATCGTGTACTGCTCCGGCCGGACGCCGAGCTCCCGGAGCCGCGCCCGGTCCAGCGAGGCGAGGAACATCTCCTGCGCGTTCCGCAGCGCGCCGCGCAGGTGGCAGCCGCCGCGCAGCGGGCACGGCGGGCGGTCGCAGTCGACGACCTCGCCGGGGCCCTCCAGCGCCCGGATGATCCCGCCGAACGGGACGTCGAGCACCTCCTCGGCGAGGACGACCCCGCCGTCCCGGCGCCGGGAGGTCAGGACGAACCCGTGCGCCCGCAGCCGTTGGACGATCGGAGAGTCCGATTTAGGGCTGTGGTGATCACCACACGGCCGATGGCGGCCGACAAGGGTGTGCCCGGTCCAGCCTCCCCACCCCTGTGGAGAAAGGCCGGACCGGGCACGTTCTGGGTGGCCGGGGCGTGACGCCTCAGCCGTCGGGGGGCCGCTCAGTCATCGGCCCCGAGGGCGGTCATGTTCGCTCGTTGGTTCCGGTTGCCGGACCGGCGCCCACCGCCACCTTCCACAGCGCGTAGGCGATCGCGTCGGAGCAGCGGTCGAGCGCGGTCGTGTCGACGTTGTTCGGATACCGGTCGCAGGCCTGGTGGTAGCACCGGTCGAACGCCTGTCCGGCCGTGCCACCCCACTTCTTGGCCTGCGCCGCGGTCTTGGTCGCCGGAGCGCCGGTGAAAAGGAACGTCGTGGCGATTCCGGCGTTGCGGAACGACCCGTCGTCACTACAGCACTCGGAGACCTCCTCCGTCGACACGTTGATCGAGTCGAAGTACTCCTTCAGGTTCTTCGCCAGGGGCGAGTTGATGTCGTCGATGAAGTAGCCCGGGTTCGGCGAGCCGACCATGTCGAAGTTGAAATAGCCCTTGATCTTCGACCGGTCGGCCGTCGAGAGGCGGCCCACATAGAATTTCGAACCGCGCAGGCCCTGTTCCTCGTCCGTCCACCAACCGAACCGCACATGGTTGAGCATGGTGGGCTTGGACTGGGCCAGTTGCAGCGCGACCTCCAGTTGGGCGGCCGACCCGGTGCCGTTGTCGTTGATGCCGGGGCCCGCGGCGACGCTGTCGAGGTGGGCTCCGAACATGTAGACGTTGTTCTCGTTTCCGCCGGGCCAGTCGGCGATGAGGTTGGGCCCGGCGCCACCGCTGCATCCCGAGGAGCAGGCCTGGCGGGTCACCGTGAATCCGGCGGCCTTCAGTTTGCCCTCGATGTAGGAGACGGACCCGAGGTAACCCGCTCCGGTGGAGCGGCGGGTACCGCCGTTGCTGCTGGCGATGGTCTGGAGTTGCTGAAGGTGTCCCTTGACGTTCTCGACGTTGATGTCGGGACCGGGCACCGTCGGGGCGCTCGAAACCGTGAGCGTCTCCGGGGTGGTGGACACCGGTGCGGCGTCGGGCGCGCGGGCTCCGCCGACGGCGACCTTCCACAGCGCCCAGGCCATCGCGTCCGCGCTGCGGTCCAGCGCGGTCGTGTTGATGTTGCCCGGGTAGCTGTCGCAGGACTGGTGGTAGCACCGGTCGAACGCCTGGTTCGCGGTGCCGCCCCACTTCTGCGCCTGCGCGGAGGTCTTCCTCATTCCCGCGCCGGTGGACAGGGTCGAGGTCGGGACGCCGATGTTGCGGAACGACCCGTCGTCGCTACAGCACTCCGTGACCTCCTCGGTGGAGACCTTGATGGAGTCGAAGTACCCCTTCAGGTTCGCCGAGAGAGGCGAGTTGAGATAGTCGATGAAATACCCGGCGTTGGGCGAGCCGATCATGTCGAAGTTGAAGTAGCCCTTGATCTTCGACCGGTCGGCGGTCGGCAGCCGGCTCGTGTAGAACTGCGAGCCGCGCATGCCCTGTTCCTCGTCCGTCCACCAACCGAACCGCACGTGGTTGAGCATGGTGGGTTTGGACTGGGCGAGCTGGAGCGCCGTCTCCAGCAATGCCGCGGAACTGCTGCCGTTGTCGTTGATGCCGGGGCCTGCCGCGACGCTGTCGAGGTGGGCTCCGAACATGTAGACGTTGTTCTCGTTTCCGCCGGGCCAGTCGGCGATGAGGTTGGGCCCGGCGCCACCGCTGCATCCCGAGGAGCAGGCCTGGCGGGTCACCGTGAATCCGGCGGCCTTCAGTTTGCCCTCGATGTAGGAGACGGACCCGAGATAGCCCGCTCCGGTGGAGCGGCGGGTACCGCCGTTGCTGCTGGCGATCGTTTGAAGCTGCTGAAGGTGCGCCTTGACGTTCTCTACGTTGATGTCAGGCGCGGCCACTACTTTTGGGAGGCCACCACCCACAGTGTTCGCCGTGGGAGCACCCGGTGTACAGGTCGGATCGCCGGACTGCGCGCCGAGCTGGACGGCGTCCCACGCCGCCTTCACCTTGTTGAACCAGTCGCAGGTCTTGTCCAGGTTCTTCGCGGCGGAGAGCGTGAGCGTCCGGTACCGGGGGTAGCTGGTGCCGGAGGTCTTCATGTTCATCGCGTTGTAGAAGATCTTCGCGGCGTTCAGGACGCCGACGCCCGTCACCTGGCCGCCCTGGCAGACCGGGCTGTTCGGCTTGCCGCCACCGGGGTTGGAGCCCTCGGCGAGCAGGTAGAACCAGTGGTTGCCGGGACCGGCCGCCTTGTGCACCTCCATCCTCGGAACCGAGGCGGAGTAGCAGTTCGGGTCGTTGTTGACCTGCGACGGGTTGTACATGTTGCGGATCGGGCCGTTCCCGACCAGGTTGACCTCTTCGCCGACCGTGTAGTCGGGCTTGTCCACCGGGTTGTTCAGGAACGCCTCGACGGACGCGCCCCACACGTCGCCCACGAACTCCTGGGTTCCGCCGCCGGACATGCCGCCGGGGGTGAAGTTGTCCAGGCCGTGGCCGAACTCGTGGTCCACCACGTCGGTCGAGGTGATCCACTGGTTGGCCTGGTTGTGGCCGAACTGCGCGTCGGTGCCGTTCCAGTAGGCGTTGACCGCGTTGAGGCCGACCCGCGCCGGGGCCCACTGGCCGTTGCGCAGGCCGTCGCGCCCGAAGGTCTTCAGCAGGTCCCAGAACCCGGCGGCGGCGTACATGGTGTCCACGCAGCCGGCTTCCTTGCTGGTCTTGGACGTGCTGCCCCAGGTGTCGTCCGGCCCGGAGAAGATGCCGCCGCTGTAGTCGGCGCAGGTCATGCCGGGACGCTTCGGGTCGCGCATCGTGTAGGTGCTGCCCGACTGCGTCGTCCCGATGGTGAGGTTCGAGCCCTCCCAGATGCCGGTGCCCGTACCCGCGTGGATGGTCTCCTGCGTGTCGAACCGCTTGCCGGTCCGGGCGTCGACGTAGACCTTCTTGCGGCTCGGCTGCTTGCCGTCGCGTCCGGTCACGACCGTCTCCCACGCCAGCCGGGGCTTGGCCGTCGCGTGGACGACGAGCCGGGGCTTGACCTGGGACTTGTCGGGGCTGGTCAGCGCTGCGCGGGCGGTGCCCGCCGCGGCGGCCTGGCTGATCGTCGGCGTGACGCCGACCGTGATCTGCTGCTGCTGCGCGACCGACAGCGTGCGCACCTGGCCCTTCGCGTCGGTCGCGACGACGAAGTCGCCGCCGACCACGGGAAGGTCGCGGTACGTGCGCTCATAGGCGACGTAGTACTGGTCCCACGGCGTGCTGACGACCTGGGTCCGGATGTACTTCTCGTCCTTGCCGGTGTGCAGGGCGGCGGCGTTCCCGGCGATCAGCCGGTCCGCGGACGCCACCGCGGCCGTCTTCGGGTCCGTGCCGGGTGCCTGACTGCCCTGGGCGGACGTCATGGCGGGTGCCGCCACGCCGGTGAGCGCGAGGGCGGTGACCGCGGTGGTCACCAGGAGATGGTTTCTTCGTTTCACAGCCGCATGCCTCCATCAGAGCGGGAGCGAGGCCGCCCCGCGGGGGTCGGGGCGGCGGCCGACGCGACGGCGGGGCCGGGGAGCGGCGCGCACACGGACTGGGGAGCTGTGCTGCGCGTGGCCGGCCGACGCGTCCTGCAAAGACGACATTGACACCTGATGAACGCCCCGGGAACCATGACATTTGGGCATAACGCAGTGCTATGTGGTCTGAACTGCACCTTTTCTCCCACGTCGCCGAACAGTCCGTGGGGACGGCGTCACCCGCGGGCCTCTCTACCGAACAGGCATTCGATGCTCGGCTAACTGTGGCCCCGGCGGCATCAGGCCACCCGGCGGCGGCCGAACCTATCCGCGGGGGAGTGCGGGCTTGCCGGGGGACTGGACCCAGGTGGCGAAGAACCCGCGCAGGTCGCGGCCGGATATCTCGCTCGCCAGCGCGGCGAACTGCGCGGTGGTCGCGGTCCCGTAGCGGTGGCGCCGCGGCCAGGCCCGCAGGACGGCGAAGAACGTCTCGTCACCGAGCTTCTCGCGGAGGAACTGGAGGGCCATGGCGCCGCCGAGGTACGCGCGGCTGCCGCTCACCTGCTCGGGGTCGTCCGGGTCGGGCTTCGGGACGTCGGCGATCGGCACCGTCCAGAAACGGGCCCCGGACGGGTTGCCGTTGTAGATCTTGAGCGCCTCGTCGTGCGCGCGGCCCCGGCCGTTGATCTCGTCCCAGTACCAGGCGGCGAAGGTCGAGAAGCCCTCGCTGAGCCAGATCTCGTTCCACGCCGTCACCCCGACGCAGTCCCCGAACCACTGGTGGGCGAGTTCGTGCGCGACCAGCTGGTCGCCCTCGGCCAGCGAGTACACCGGCCTCGTCTGCGTCTCCTCCGAGATCGGCACGGGCTCGCCCTCGTAGGTCGCCGCGATGGCGATCGCGCCGGTCGAGCCGAACGGGTAGGGGCCGAACCGGGAACTCCAGACGTCGACCACCCGCGCGGTCGTGTTCCAGAAGAACTCCATGGGGCGAGCGGGCTTGCGCAGGGCGGGGTCGATCGCGACGTACTCCGGTATCCCGCCCGGCGTCCGTCCCCGCCTGACCTGCCACCGGCCGATGTCGACGGTCGCCAGGTAGGTCGCCATCGGCACCGGTTCGGACCATTCGTAGGTGGTCGTCGCACCGCTGTCACGCCGTCCGCGCGGCTCGCCGTTCGCGACCACGCGCAGCCCGGCGGGGACCCGCACGCGGAAGTCGAACGTCGCCTTGTCGGACGGATGGTCGTTGCTCGGGAACCAGGTGGAGGCCGTGTCCCCGCCTCCGCTGACCACGGCCCCGTCGGGCGTCGGCACGAATCCCGTGGGCCCGCCCGCGTCCTGCTCGGGGCGCACCGTGCCCCCGTAGTCGACCGTCACCGTGAACCGGGAACGGTCCGGCAGGCCCCGGGCGGGGGTGATCCGCAGTTCCTGCCCGTCCCGGTTGAATCCGGCCGGACGGCCGTTCACCGCGACCCTCCGCACCGACAGGCCCCGAAAGTCCAGATCGAAGCGGGACAGGTTCTGGGTCGCCTCCGCGCGGATCCGGACCCTGCCCTCCAGGTGCCGCGTACGCGGTTCGTAGCTCAGATCCAGGTCGTAGTGCCCCACCTGGTACCCACCGTTGCCCGCCTGCGGATACCACGGGTCCCCGAGTCCCGGGGCACCCGGGCCGAACTCGCCGCGCGCCCGCGTCCCGGCCGCGACGGGCCCTGCCAGGGCGATCGTCGTCACGGCCACGACCGCACCGGCCACCACTGCGGTTCCCCGCCCCGTCCGCATCCGCCGCTCCCTTCGTCGGTGACGCCAACGAGAGTAGGGACGCCCGCGCCCGCGCACGTCCCCCCACGGGACGAGACTCGGCGTCATACCCCGGTGGTGCGGCGGTCGCGGCTGAACGGCCTGGACGGCCTGGACACCGGTCGCTAGCCTGTCCTCCTTCCTACGTGAGGACATAGCGCGCATGACGCCCCCCGCTCTCTAGACCTGACACTCCTCCACGCATTGGTCGCCGACCACACCGTCGGCTCTGTTCCCCATGCCTTCGTCAGGTCTTCAGAGAGTCATGTCTTCACATCTTCATTCCGTGCTGCCCTGGGTGGTGCGGCGCACCCGCCTGCCCCTGCTCGCCCTCCGGTGCGTGGACTGCCCCTCGGGGCGCGCCACCGTCGGCGACGGCAGGTTCCGCGTCAACGCCAACGGCAAGCTGCTCGACGTCTGGCTGCTGGTCAACTGCGTGTCCTGCGACCGGACCGGCAAGCTCACCGTGCACGACCGCGTCCCGGTGGGGGCGCTTCCCGCCGACCGGCTGGCCGGCTACACGGCCAACTCGCCCGCCCTCGTCGCGGACACGCTCCTCGACCCGTCGATCGCCCGGCGCAACCGGTTCGCGCTCGACTGGGACGGGTGCTGGGATCTCGACGCGTCCCCCGTGCCCGATGATCCGTGGCCCGTCCAGGTCA
This sequence comes from Actinomadura terrae, assembly GCF_022751215.1. Lineage (GTDB taxonomy): Bacteria > Actinomycetota > Actinomycetes > Streptosporangiales > Streptosporangiaceae > Spirillospora > Spirillospora terrae. The sequence goes on from NZ_JAICDG010000001.1 coordinate 2,111,331, forward strand.
CGGTCGTGTTCGAGGACCCGGTACCGGTCCGTCCCGAACGGCTGCTCGCCCGTGGGCTGGGCCTCGGTCGCGCCGAGATCGCCCGCAGAGTCAAGGTCGAGATACCGCTGAACCGGAGGACGAGGCACGACTTCTCGTTCGTCCTGGTGTGCCCGGCCGGTTAGACCCCGGGCATCGGCGCCACGCCGTGGCGGGACGCGGCCCGGCCGCGTCCCGCCACGGCTCCGTAGGTGAATCGCCCCGATCTGACCGCCTTCGACCTGGCTTCTCCTGGCGACCCGGCGGTAGCCTCACACCATGATCGACGATCAGCGTGACGACCGTGCGGAGACCGGCGACGCGCTGGTCGGCCCGGACGGCGGCGACCCCGACTGGCTCTGGCGCAGCGGCGGCCTCGTCCCGTGGCACGAGGCGCGCGTGCACGTCAACGCGGTGGGGCACGCGTCCGTCGCGGCCGTCTTCGAGGGCCTCAAGGCCTACCTGGCCGCCGACGGCGAACGGCTCCTGGTGTTCCGGCTGGACGAGCACCTGCGCCGGCTCCACCAGTCGGCGCGGATCTGCCGCATCGAGATCCCCTGGACGGTCGAGGAGCTGCACACCGCCGTCCTGGAGGTGCTCGCGGCCAACGGCTACGCGTGCGACGTCTACGTACGTCCCTGGGCCTACCCCGCGGGCATCATCCGCGAGCAGCTGCTGCCCGCCGGGCCGCGCTGCGACGTCGTCGTGGACAGCTGGCCGTTCCGCAGCGGCATGGCCGACGCGCGGGGCTGCCGCGCGGCGGTCAGTTCGTGGCTGCGGATACCCGACGCCAGCGCCCCGCCGCGCGCCAAGGCGTTCTCGAACTACCACAACGGCCGGCTGGCGCTGATGGAGGCGCGGGAGAACGGGCACGACTGGCCGATCATGCTGAACGAGCGGCTCAAGGTGAGCGAGGGCCCGGCGGCCTGCGTCGCGCTCGTCCGGGACGGCCGGGTCGTCACCCCGGCGCTGACCGGCGGCCTGCTGGAGAGCATCACCCGCGACACCGTCCTCACGCTGCTGGCCGAGGCGGACGTCCCCGTCGAGGTGCGCGAGGTCGACCGCAGCGAGCTCTATGTGGCCGACGAGATCTTCTTCATGGGGACGGCCAGGGAGATCCTCCCCGTCCGTGAGATCGACGGCCTCACCGTCGGCGACGGGACGCCGGGACCGGTCGCGACCCTCCTCCGGGACGCCTACATGCGGCTGGTGCGCGGCGAGTCCACCGGACACGACGACTGGCTCACCGAACTGAGACTGCCGGACCGCGCCTGACACCGTGGACGGGACGGCCCCCCTGCCGCTGAGCGGCAGGGGGGGCCGCGCGTCTTTTGGCCCCTCGTCAGAGGCCGCGTACGGAGGCGATGCTGAACGGGAGCTGCGGGGTGCCGGGTCCCGTGGGCCCGCCCTTGTCGAACTGGGAACGGACGACGTAGAGCCTGCCGTCCTTGCGCAGCAGGGTCGTCGGGGTCTGCAACGCCAGGTCGGTGACGCGCCGGGTCAGGCGGGCCGTCCGGCCGTCCGAGCCGATGCGCCACCGGCTGATCGCGTAGGCGTCCGTGATGGGATGGGCCGCCCACAGCGTGCCGTTTCGCAGTTCGAGGCCGTCGCCCGTCGTCAGGTCCCCACCGCTCAGGGCGACCTTGTCGACCTTCCCGGAGGGCAGCGCGATGCGGTAGAGGTCGCCGCCGGCCATGTCCACCGACAGCAGGTAGCGCCCCGAGGGCTCGCTGACGATTCCGTTGAGGGTGATCGAGTCGGGCGCGTGCGGTTCCACGACCTTGGACAGGTCGAAGGCAGGCGTGAGGGGCGCCTCGCCGCCCTGCTCGTGCGCCTTCGCGAGCTGCTCGGGCGTCACGCGATAGACCACGGACCGGCGGCTGTCGGTGATGTAGGCGGTGCCGTCCGGCGTGATGGCCATGTCGTTGACCAGACGCGCCTCCGGGCCGGTGACGGTGAAGCGGGCCAGCAGGCGGCGGCTCGGAATGTCGTAGACGGCGAGCCCGGTGAGGCGGTCGGTCACCCACAGCCGCCTGGACCGGTCGACCTCCATTCCGAGAGCCTGCGTCCGGCCGTCGACGCGCGCGGGCAGGAACTCCTTGGCGACCCGCTCGCCGGGCGTGATCTTGAAGACCGCGCCGCCCTCGAACGTCCCGACATAGAGGTCGCCGGTACGCGGATCGGCGGTGATTCCTTCCGGATAGACGCGGTCACCGGGAATGACGTAGGCCGTGGAGATCCGGACCTTGCCCTCCGCGGAGGGCGCCGCGGCCTGCGCGGCGGAGCCGAGGAGCAACGGCGCGGCGACGGCCGCGACAACGATGGAACGCCGGGCGTGGTACATGATCACCTTCTCCAAAAGGGTTTCGCGGGCGTCGGCATCGTCCAGCACCGCGGGCACTTCGAGCGCATCACCGCTCCCTCCATCCCCCGGACGCAATGCTAAGCCCAAAGGAACCGCCGCCTTCTCCCTCAAGGCCTGTCGACTGTGGAGTGCCGACGCGTCCAGAATCGAAAGCAGCCGTTGACCTGCTCGAACCTTCGGAGAACGGCACATTGGCGTCGTCGCGCCACGCGTCCCGGATACCGGTCGTCACGTCGCCGGCCCGTTCTCGAACGGCTTCTAATGCCGGACGCGGACGACGAGTTTGCCGGTGGCGCGGTCGTGCTCCATGTCGTCGTGGGCCTGCGGCACCTGCTCCAGACCGTCGTAGACGCGGTCGACGGGGAACGACAGGCGCCCGGCCGAGACGGCGTCGAGGATCTCCTGGAAGGCGTCCCGGGGGAGGTCGGCGGCGTCGCCGAAGTAGCCCGCCAGCCGCACACCCCTCGGCAGGTACTCGTTGGGGGAGAAGTCCCGCACCGTGTACTGGTTGGAGAGGCTGCCGCCGAAGCAGGCCGTGCCGTGCACGCGCACCGCCCGCAGCGTGTCGGGCAGGGTGGGCGTTCCGACCAGATCGAGTGCGGCGTCGACACCGTCCGGATACAACTCGCGCACGGCGGGCGCGACCTCGCCGGTGTCGAGCACGGCATGATCGACGCCCCGCTCCTTCAACCAGGCGAGGCGACCGGCCTGCCGGGTGGTGGCGAGCACCGTGGAGCCGCGCCACGCGGCCAGCGCGGCGGCCGCCAGGCCCACCGAGGACGTCCCGCCGCGTATCAACAGGGTCTCTCCGGGCTTCAGGTCCAGACCCACGGTGAGCGACCCGTAGGCGGTCTGCACCATCTCCGGCAGGGCGCCCAGCACCTCCCAGGGCAGATCGGTGTCGACGGGGATGACCTGGGACAGCGGCACCGACGTGTACTCGGCGTAGCCCCCGTCATAGGTGCGGCCCATGTCCCCCATCATCGCGACGACCTTCTGCCCGGCCACCAGCCCGCTCCCGGCCGGGGCCGCGTCGACGGTGCCGGCGGCCTCGATACCGGGCACGCGGGGGAACTCGACCCCCACGCTCACCCCGAGGCGCAGCTTCAGCTCCGAACGGTTGAGGCCGAACGCCTCGACCCGGATGCGCACCCAGCCGTCCCGCTCGGGCGGAACCGGAAGCGCGACCACCCGCAGGTTGTCCACGGGCCCGGGAGCGGAGAGCCGGACAGCACGCATCGTTCCCGCCGAGGGCGCCATGGACCCGCCTTCTTCCCAGCCGCAAGAGAGTGGATCAGCACACGATCAACCCGCGCTCCCGCAACTTCATTCCCGGTAGCCGCCCCGCGAGCGACCGAGCCGCGCTACGAGCGGGGTGCGCGACGGCGCCCGGCTGGGGGCATACCCGTCACCCACCCAGGCGCCTGCCGCCCGGAGCACAGGGTCCACGTGGCACGTCGGCTACGCCTGAGGCGTCACCATTGCGGCGGGCTATTCGATCACGCGACAACGCGCAGTGTCGTGGGCCCCTTGAGCTGGCTGAAAGTCTTGTAGGCGGGCGCTTGGCCGTCGTCCTCCAGGCGCAGTTGGGGGTAGCGGTCGGCGAGCAGTTCGAGGGCGATTTCGAGTTCGAGCCGGGCCAGTGGAGCGCCGATACAGTTGTGGATTCCATGGCCGAAGCTGAGGTGCTGTTTCGCGTTCGCCCGGTCGAGACGGAATTCCTCCGGTGCCACGAAATAGTCGGTGTCGTGGTTGGCGGACGCGTAGAAGAGGAAGATCCTGTCGCCTTCGGCGAAGGTGACACCGCCGACGGTCACGTCCCGCTTCGCCGTGCGGAACAGCCCGAAGACCGAGGTGTCGAAGCGCAGGCCCTCGGCGATGACCTGCTCGATCGCGACTTCTCCGCGCGCGAGAGCCGACCAGCGAGACGGCTGTTGGAGAAGGGCGCTGACGATATTGGTGATCGCGTTTCCGGTGGTCTCCCATCCGGCGCTGACCAGCCCGAGCGTCTGGATGACGATCTCGTCCACGCTGAGCGCGTGGCCGTGCGGATCTCCGTTGATCATCAAGGAGATCAGGTCGTCGCCCGGGTCCGCCCGCCGGATCTCCACCAGCTCGCGAAGGTAGGCGACCGCCTCGTTGAAGCTCCGGCCGTGGTCGATCAGTTCGCGTTCGCCGAGCGCGGCGCTGCCCGCGAACAGCACCGTCTCATCGGCTATCCAGCGGCGGAGCTTGTCGTGCTCGCTCGGCGGGAAGCCGGTCACGTGCATGATGACCTCCAGCGGGACGACCGAGGAGAACTCGCTCACCAGGTCGAAGCCGCCGGACTCGGGCAGGCGGTCCGCGATGGCCGTGATGATCCGCCGGATCGACGGTTCGAACGCGGCGATGGTGCCGGGCTTGAAACCGTGGTGCACGATCCGGCGCACGGCCGTGTGCCGTGGCGGATCTCCCACCGTCACGATGGTGTTGTCGAACAGAAAGTCCGCTGCCCGCTGCGCGATTTCCGGCAATCCGGTGGGCCTGGGGAACGCGTCGCTGGAGGAGAACGTCTTCCAGTCGGAGGCGATGCGCTTGATGTCGTCGTATCGGGTGACGCACCACGACTGCATTGGCTCGGAAAAGAAGATGGGTTCCTGTTCGCGGGCCTGTTCCAGGAATCGGTAGGCCGAGCCGACATGAGGGCCGAACGGATTGAAGGATCGCAGCTCGAGCGCGGCGGCGCCGTCTTCCGTTGCGGTCGCGTTCCCCGGCGAGTTGTAGGCGGCCATGGGGTCAACCCCTTCCCTGGAGTTGGCAATCACGCGCACGCTATCACCCGGCATCCCGGCGTTCACGTGCAGACAGCCGACAGTGGCCATCTGGCAAGCAAGATCCTTTTATCCGGTGTACCGTGAAAGGCCGCGCCCGCGAACAAGGCCATCAAAAGGCGTTGGACAGGCCCGCCCCGGTCCTTTCTCGCGCGAAACGCACTTGTCCGCGGGTTGCGACCTCCTGCGCAGCTCACATTTCACCGCCGGTCCGGCCTCAGGGCAGGTCGAAGGCCAGCAGCACGTTTCCGCGCTCGCTCGGGTACATGGGCTCGTATCCGGTCTGGACGTAGAGCGTTCCGTGCGCGACCACCGCGCCGCCGTTGCCAGCGATCGAGCCGCCGCGTCCCGGAATCCCGTTGACACCGTCGAAATCCCGGACGGTGTCGTATTCCCACAGCACCGCGCCGGTCCGCGCGGAGTACACCCGCATCTTGCCGTCGGTGCTGCCCTCGTAGACCAGCCCGGGACTTGAGGTGACTGCCGGGGTGTGGGCCAGGACGCACTGCTGGGGATACTGCGCCGCGCCGCCCCGGGTGCAGCCGTCGGCCGGGTTGGGCGTCGTCCACACCACCTTGCCGGTGGCCGGGTCCAGGGCGTTCAGCGTGCCGGGACCGGCGTAGTAGGTGGCGGCGTACAGGTGCGTTCCGTCATAGCTGGCGCCCCACTGGATGCCGGTGGCCCCGCCCAGCGGTGACGGAACCGAGAGCTGCCGCCGCCAGCGCACCTTGCCGGTCCGCGCGTCGAAGGCGTGGTAGACGCCGCTCTTCTGGCCGACCCCCACCAACAGGCGGCCGTGCACCGGGAACAGGTTCGGGGTCGAGCCCAGGTCGAAGTCCAGTGCGGTGTTGTCCTTGAGGCCGGGGCAGTACCCCTCCCCGTCGGGGAAGTTGCACAGATCGCGCCAGCTGTCCGCGTCGGTGACCTGCTGCTTCCACCGCACCGCGCCGGTGGCCGCGTCCAGCGCGAACAGAGTGTCGAAGTCCCCGCCGTTCCCGGAGTAGTTCTGCCCGGTGCCGACGTACAGCGTGCCGGTCGCCTCGTCGATGACGGGCGAGCCCCACACGCCCGCGCCGGACGGCTCGTACCGGGTCGAGCCGCTGGGCCAGGTGCCCACCGGCTTCGGTTCGGGAACCGTGTACCTGCGCCACACCAGCGCTCCGGTCGCGGCGTCGAGCGAGTCGATGTGCCCGCGGAAGGTGCAGCACGGGTACTTCTGGTCGACTCCGTGCTCGTTGCTGGACGAGCCGATGTAGATCCGGCCCTTGTGGTACAGCGGCGAACTGGTATGCCAGCCGCGCGGATGGTCCTCGGTCTGCACCCGCCAGACCAGCTTTCCGGTGCGCTGGTCGAGCGCGTACACGTAGCCGTTGCTGTCGCCGAAGAAGACCTTGCCGTCCGCGACCGCCGCCCCGGTCGCGCCGTTGAACGCGACGCCCCCGTCCGGCGGGGTGGGCCTCGCCGGCCCCATGTCGAACCGCCACTTCTGCTTCCCGGTCCTGGCGTCGACCGCGTAGAACATCCGGTCCGGGCCGCCGAAGAACACGTCGTCGCCGACCACCGCGGGCTGGCTCTTCGTCCACGCCCCGGTCTTCGGGTAGGCGAACGCCCATTTGAGCTTCAGCCGTCCCACGGTGGCCGGGGTTATCCGGTGCTCGGCACGGTTGAACCGCGACCCGGTGGGATCACCCTGCCAGCTCGGCCAGTCGCCGCGCCCGCCGCCGGAGTGCCCGCCCGAGGCGTCCGCGCCCGCGGTGGCGGCGGCCGTACTGCCGAGCATCACCACGAGGCAGCACAGGACTAGCAGACCACGTGCACGACGCACGGGAACCACCTCCAGAACGTGATTTTTCAACCAGCCTGGCAGAGTGGCCGGATCACGTCGTTGCGCCTCCGTGACAAGATCCACGACTCGCCGTCCCTGATTGAGGCACACTCGAAAACCCACAGCGCTGGTAGATCGCTCGGTCGATCGAGGAGATGGTGGGCCGCGCGGACGTCGTTGGACAGGACCCGGACAGGCGCCTGGTCACCGGGCCGCGAGAGCGGCCGGATGACAACGACCGTCCCGCGGGACGTCACCGCTAAATCGGATCATCGAATTCCGTCGGATATCGATCATTCTCGTCCGCGACAGCGCCTGACGCGTCACATGTTCATGAACGCTTCTCATGGCGACCATGCGTCGCAGGACGCAAAACCAAGGACCAGAATCGGTCATCATCCCAGGATCTGTCATCACCTTGTGCGGGTATTGCCGATGGTGGCGAAGTAGAGCATAAGCTTGCGTGGTCCCGCATCCGAGGTCAGGAGGCGCGGATGAGCAGACGATCCAGAGATCGTCGCCGAGGATCTTCCCGCCCGGAAAGAGAGAATTCTGTCGAGCGGGAGACTCCAGGGTCTGCCGAGCCGGTAAGTCGCCGAGAATTCAAGGCGGTGCTGGCCGTCAATGTGACAACCGCGCTGGCGGCCGTTGGCGCCTCGATCGTCGCATATCTGGGTGTCGACGCGAGCCGGGCTCAGATCCGACAAGAGCGGAACAATCGCACCACAGAGGAGTATAGGGCGGCAGTCGCTGATCTACAGGCGCCGGGCGTGACACAACGCGTGAGCGGCGTTCTTACATTGCGGGATCTCGCGTCCCAGTCGCGGCGGCGTAAGAAGATCCTGCCGCTGTTATGCGATCATGTCCGTCAGCGCGCACCGGTGGGCGGCGAGCATCGCGATCAACCGGATGCCGACGTGAGTGACGCTGTCCAATTTCTAGGATCCCCTCCCTTCTCGCTTGGGTTCGACCAGCACGAGTCGCAGGGCGAGGGGGTGCCGGTCGTAAATTTGAGCGGCACTGACCTGACAGGCGTGAATCTCAGGCTCAAGCAGTTCGATGGCGCGGTCTTCCAGGGGGCGACCCTGACGAACGGAGATTTGCGCCGGGCGAGCCTCCGTGGAGCTGACTTCAGTGGTGCAACGCTTCGCGGAGCCGAACTTCAGGTGTCCATTCTGACTGATGCTCGCTTTGTTGGTGCTCACCTGGAGCGCAGTGATTTCACTGGTTCTCCCATGGAAGGAGCCGCATTGGGCGGTGCGCACCTGTCCAGGGCGCTGCTGGGGGGCGTCCGCCTGGATCGGGCGGGACTCGCAGGCACCGATCTTACTCGGGCAGACCTCGAAGGCGCCCACATGGTCGACGTGCATGCCGCCGGCGCGACTTTTCGTGGCGCCTACATGTCGGGTGCGAACCTGACCCGCGCGGAACTTACTGGTGCTGACCTCACGGGAGCGGACCTCAACCAGGTGGTCCTCGCCGGTACCAACCTTTTCGAAGCCAAGGGCCTAAAGTTGGACCAGATCAATTCGGCGATTCTGATCGATTACACGACGCGGCTTCCCCGCGGATTCAGATGGACGGGCCGTAAGGTGGTGAAGACGTGAACGGAAGCGACACGCGGAATCTACTTTGCCGGGTGATCCTGGTGGGGGCGATGCTCGTCGGCATCGCAGGCTGCGGCGGTAGCGAGCGCCTCCGCATCGTCTCTCTATCCCCTACCGCCACGGAAATCCTTTACGCCGTCGACGCCGCGGACCAGGTCGTCGCGGTGGACAACGTCTCCGACTATCCGCCGCAGGTCAGCGGCAAGGTGGACAAAAAACTTTTCGCCATCAATCCTGCGTTTCGGGAAATCATGCGGCACAAACCAACCCTGGTGGTCATGACCGAGCTTGACGAGGCGGCCCCCAACACCGGCGTCGTTGACCAGCTCCGACACGCGAACGTTGACGTGCTCGTCCAGAAGGCGCCACGCAACCTCGATCAGGTCTACTCGTCGATCCTAGATCTTGGCAGCCGAGTCGGTCGGGAGCGGCAAGCGAAGTCGGTGGTTCGCACCATGCGTGCGCGGGTCACCGCTGCCCTGGCCTCCGTCTCCAAGAGCACCGCGGAGCGCACGTACTTCCATGAGGTCGACAAAAGCTTCTACACTGCCACCTCCAACACCTTCATCGGCTCCATATATGCACTTTTCGGAATGCAGAACATCGCCGATGGCTACGACATGGCCAACTCGGGTTATCCGCGACTGACTTCAAGGCAGATCATTGCGGGCGACCCTGATTTCGTCTTCCTGGCCGACACCAAGTGTTGCGGGCAGAACGTCGAAGCCGTGCGAGCCAGGCCTGGCTGGCAGAAGATCGCTGCCGTGCGCGGCCAAGGCCGCATAGTGGAGCTGAACGCCGACACGGCCTCGCGATGGGGCCCAAGAATCATTGATTTCGTCCAGCGAATCGCACGGGCAATCCATGAAGCGAAATAAGGATGGCATGGCGCCGGCACGAGGTTCCTACCGCAAGGCAGACTAGCGGCAGCGACAGGCGTCGTGGATCGCACCAAGCCGTCGAGGAACGTCATCCTACGGTCGTCGGGCGGAGCAGCGTGGAGGTCGTCCCTACCGCGCTCCAGAGCCGACCTGGAAGGGCGCCTCCAGAGGGATACAAAGGTTCCGATGCCGTCCAGACGATCCGTGGCGTGGGTCATGGTCCCGAAAAAGTCCAGCTCGGGGCGACCCCCGGACGTGGTGAACGAAGCACTGGTCGGGGCCTTGAGCCAGGGGAGCCGGGATCCCATCCCGGGAGGCCCGCTGGCCGTCGCGCTGCTATTCATCGAGTCCACGAGCGGCGGCCAGGACGCGGGGCCCGCCGTGACACAGCGGTAGACGGAACTGAAGGCGACGGCACCGCCCCGGAGCCCACAGCGGCCCGGCTCGACCTGGAGTACCGCACGGCACGAGCGCTCGGCGCGAGCACTCGTTCATAAAGGGGGCCCGGAAGATCATCGCCCAGTCCAAGGCCACCGAGCAATGGGGAAGGACGGCGACTCCGCTGGCTGGTGGGGGCGGCACCGCTTACGGGAGCCGGGCGCGACCGGGCGGCCCGCTGACGATCGACGGCTGGTCTACGTCGCGTCCATGGTGATGCTCGACAGCGCCTGCCGGAACCTCCAGGTGCCCGCCCTGGCGTGGTTCACGCTCGTCCTGGGGAATCGATACGACCGTCGCCGTGAACGCCCTCCGCCGTGTCGCGACGGGTCCGTCGGCGCGGTCATCGCCGCATGGTCAGCGGTCACGCTCATGGTCGCCGTCGAGCTGCTGATGGGCATGATCCGGCACGGCCAGGCCGACCCGGCTCCCCGCGGGCGCGGGACGGTTGGCGTGGACGGGCGCGCAGCTCGTCCAGGCCGCCCCGCGGGATGGTGCCGCACCGTGTGCTGATCTGCGTCATCGTGATCAGCGCGCCACCGGAATGTGCACGTGGCAGCGCACGACCTCGCCCCGGGTCACCAGCGGCCCAGCCGCAGCTGAGAACGGCAGCGCCACCCCTTTGAAAACCTGCTAGGTGACACCGGACGGCGCGGTCGTCGGGACTTGTTGGCTGGTGTCGGTCGGGCGGCAGCCCCTGGTCAGAACACCGCCCCCTTTTCCGGCCGCGGTGGGCTGGCGAGACGAGGTCGCGGACGGGCCCGCCTGGAGGACATCCGCGGCGAGATGCACCCGATGGACGTGCCCTCGGATCCAAACCTGGAATGACCTCGCGGCGCACTGCGCCCTTACGGCAACGATCTGCCGCCGTGGCGGCTGCTGGGTCATCGGGTGCCGGCCGGTTCGACATCGAGCACGATCATCTTGTCGAGTCGGTAGGTGTCGAGGTCGGGGGCGTGCCCGAATTGTCCGGGTCTGATCTGGTGGAACCGGAAGGTGGCGTTGCTGTCGTTCGCGCCCAAGATGCAGCGCACGGGGCTGGGCGGGTCGAGGGCGTAAACCAATCGGCTGAACTCAAAGGCGAACGCGAGGCCATGCAGAAGGAGGATCCGCTGATCGGCTTCGTTGATCATGGGTGCGTCATCGACGGTCCGAACATCGACCGGGACGGCGTCCTCCAGGTGGAAGGAACTGTCGGAGCACTCCCAGGCGGTCAGGTCCTTGAAGAACGAGGGCGCGCCCGCTGCTCCTCCGGTCGAGGATGCCCAGGTCAACACCTTCCCCCGGCGGACGATTCCCCGGCTCGCACGTTCTCGGAGGCCCGCCGCGAGGCCGCCGGGAGGCTCGAGGTCCGCCCGCCCGCTCAGCACCCCGAGCATGTCGGCCGCGGCATCGTTCATCGTCAGTGAAAGCACGCGCCCCATGATTGCAGCGGAGCACGGTAGGAGCACCGCCTGGAGGATCGAGTGAGCGAGGTTCCCCACACCAAGCGACTGCTGGCGCTGCATGCTGGCGCTGCCAGGAAGCGCTCCACCGAGGCGCCGAGGATTGCAGTGCCTTCAGCAACTTCGGGAGTCCGGGGTCGATGATCTATGAATTCGGGGGCTGAGGTGCAGGTCGCGAGTCATGTCGGATGGGGTCGGAAGGTGCCGGTGCGGTATCTCCTGGCCCGGGAGGACGAGGATGGCGTTGAGCGGTTCTGGGGCAAGGCTGCCGGCGTGGAGGGGTTGTTCGTCGATCCCGTCCCGCCACGGCGGGAGATCATCACTCTGCTTGGCTGTCGCCCCGACGGCCCGCTGAAGGACGCCCTGTTCAGCGACGATGTCTCGGCTCAACGTCCGGGTGAGGTGTGCGTCGAGGTCTGGGACGATGAGCGGCCCGTGCAGTGGTGGACCCTCCTCGACGCGGTCGTGATCGCGCGTCAGCCCCATCCCGGCGATGCGACGCGGTACGACATCGTGCTCGGAGCCGGTGTCCAGCATGAGGAGAGCTTTCTCCAGCTCCCTGCGGCGCCGCGCTTCGAGCTGTTCGCCGGAACGACCGCGGCTGCTGGAGGGGCGGGAGAGTGCCTGGCAGTCGACGGACTGTTCAAGCAGCGACCAGCCCCAGCCCCCGTCGCCCTGGAACTGGTCGGCTGCGAACCCGCCGAGCCTCTCCTCGCGGTTCTGCGGCGTCCGCGGGCATGGGAACGGGACTGGGCTCACCTTCTGGTCCTGGACCGTCATGGCGCCGTCATGGCCTCCCACGTCGTAGGGCTGGCCATCGCCGGTGCCCGCCCGTCCGTCCTGGGTGGCGCCCTGGTCGACATCACCTTGGCCAACGGTGGAGACGACCGTCCTCTCCCAGCGATCCGCCCGGTCTGGGATCAGTGGTATCAGGGCCCGCCGACCGAACCGAACCTGTGGGCGCCTTATGACGCGGCGGGCAGGCTCGAATGGATCGGCCTCACTACCCGCGCCTTTCGGCTGCCCGCGCCCAAGCCGGATCGGTCGGGGGGCCGCCACCATCTCGACGGTCGTTTCGTCACCGACATTCCAGGGCTGCACTGTGCGGTCGCCGAGGCACTCCTGGGCCCTGGTCACTACTTCGGCCGGGAGTGGAACGCTTTCAAAGACTGCCTGGGCGGCGGCTTCGGGGTAGCCCCGCCGTTCACCCTGATCTGGCATGACTCCGAGGTGGCACGTCGAGCGCTGGCCGAGGAGATCGACGGTCCGACAAGTGATATCTCCTACTTTGAGGATATTGTGCAGCTTCTCCGCCGATGCGGAGCCACCGTCGTGCTCCAGTGAGTCCTTGCGAGGGGGCGGAACCGGCCGACTCCGCCCCCTCACCGGACCCAACCGAGCACAGCGGGCCCGGCCTACCGAAACGGGGCGCCGGTCCAATCGAATTCGATCCAGATCCGCTTCCCCTTTTCACTCTCTGTGATGCGGAACTCGGCCCTTCGTTGGACGTGCGCATGCACGGGACGCGCGGCCGTCGTCGTGGTGCCTACAGCTGGGTGTGCACAGCTAAGGCGCTAGCCGCCCCGGCCGCTGAGGGGCCGCCTACCTAGCAGTATCGGTGCCGCCGCCGCGCCGTCAGCACCGTGGTCGCCACGGCCGGCCTGGCGCGACCACGAGGATCCCGGCCGCAGCGGCGTCGCCCCGCCTCACCACCCGGTCAGCAGCCCCCGACCCATTTGTTCGACAGGCTGTTGTCATTCAGGTCCGAGAAGTATCGCGCGCCCCAGCCGCGGTCGAGACAGAGCTGATAGCCGCCGTGCCAGTTGAGCGTCGCGTAGATGATGACCGACGAGGGGTAGTCCGGCGTTCCGTTGTTGTACCAGGACGAGTCCTCTTCGGCGACCCACGAGTAGTTCACCCGCCAGTCCTTGACGCTACCGGGGATGTTCGCGACGGGATATCCGGCCGGATTGAAGTCGATGTCCCGGTAGACGCACAGCGACCCGTAGGCGCAGCCGTTGGGGGCCGCGCCGTGGTACCACACGGGTGCGGCGGCGTGCGCGGCGGTCGCGGGCAGCGCGGTCAGGGCCGCGACGGTCGCACCGGCTCCCGCGATCGCATGAATGATCTTTCGCATTGTTCTGCACCTCGATTGGTTCGGTTGGATTGCGCGGTTCGTGAGGAGGATTGCGGCGGCGCGGTCTCTCGGAGGCGCGCCGGAATGCGGCGGGAGGGGCGCGGGATCGGGGAGGAGCGGACGTGACGGACGCCCTCATCAGCCGGAAAGCTTCGTGGCGCGTGCCAAGGCCTTGGCTATGACGTCGCCGTAGACGGCGGCCTCGTTCCGAAAGCGTCCACGGGCTGCCAGGTTGATCAGGCCCTGGTGGCGCTGCGCGCCGACCACCGTGAGCTGGGACGAAGCATTGCATTGCGCATCGGCGACGGCGGTACGGCGCTCGGCTGGCCGAACGGACTGCGTGGTCGACCCGCGCGCGGCGGTCATAGCCCTGGCGGCGTCCGCCGGGCTGGAATAGTGGAATCCCCGGCCGCTCATGCAGGAGCGCCAGGCCCCGAGCGCCGCCGAGTAAGCCGGATCCTTCTGCAGGTCAGAGAAGGTGCTCGCCGGCAGGTTGGTGATGATGACCTTGGCCCGGATCCATTTCCTCTGGTCCCCGTAGAGGCGCTGACGGGCCTTGGACTGGCAGCCGTCGGCGCTGGTGAATATGGTTCCGAGTTCGGGCACTTCCACGGTGATCGCGGACGGGTCGGTGCCGTCCAGGGCTCGCCGGTAAAGTTCCCGGCGATCCTTGGACAGGCCCGCTATGTAACGGCCGTTCGACCTGTCCCGTGGAACTTCGGACGCGGTGCCCCTCTGGGAGTAGCCGTCCGTCCCGGCCCGGGCGACGTCGTTGCTCCCATAGGGCTGCTCGGCCTGCGGTCGCGACCGGGCGGGAGGCGGCACGACGAAGTACTCGAAGCCGCGGCCCTTCATGCATTCCTGGATCAAGCGCTGCTCGGCCACATAGAGGAGATCGCTTTCGGCCTGCGAGAGCCGCGTCCGCGGCTCGGCGGTATGGCCGTCAGGGGCGGTCGCCGAGCAGCCGGCAGTGAGCGCGGCGACGAGGAGCACGCCGCCCATTCGACGCCGGGCAGGGCCGAATACCATGCCGGGGCTTAAAGGAGTGGAACGCATCGAGTCGCTGCCCGCCTCTCCTGTGTCCTGCACTTCGATATGTAATCGAGCGCTTCCTCAGTGCGGTGCCGTGATGTTAAGCAGACGTAGATTCCGCGATCAATCACTTTTCTGCGAATTACAGTGAGTGAGCACTCAACCAGATCTTGAAAAAAGTCGAACCCGGCAGGTGGCGCAGAAGGAAGTGGGGCGGTTTACTGAAACTAAGTAAATATTTCTTTACTATCGGATGCCAGGCAGTGCGCTACCACCAGTCGGCGACCTGCGTCCGAACCGACATCAGATACGCCGAGGGTTTGGGCGTCGTCGAGGGGCCCTGCTCGATCAGGGCGTGGTGCGGCGGCAACGGCGTGAACGGGAGGCTTCCGGATCTGCAAGCGGCAATGGTTCCCGGGACGAACGCGGAGACCGGCGGCGGGGACGGTCAGGTGGGTTCCTCCTCGGTGTTGGACGATTCGCACGGAACGGCGATGGCGAGCTTGATCGCGAGTCAGGGGACCGGCACCGGTTTCGTGGGAGTCGCCCCCGAGTCGAAGATCATGCCGATCAACGCCAATGTCGCCGTCTGGGACAAGGCCATCCGGTTCGCCGTTGATCACGGCGCCAAGGTGACTGGGACGAGGTCGTAGAGAGGCTCGGCTATGAGCACCTGCGGCGCCACGACCTCCGGCACACGAAGTTGACCTGGATGGCCGACGCGGGCGTTCCGGTGCACGTCCTGCGGGAGATCGCCGGCCACGGTTCACTCACCACCACGCAGCGGTACCTGCACCCGGACATGCAGTCGATCACAGACGCGGGAGAGGCGCTCAGCCTGCACTTGAGCGTGCGCAGGTCTCCAAATGGTCCCCAGCTTCGGGCGGTCGGATCAACCCGCTGCGCTGCGATGCTAGACGCGAATAAGCCCGCTGACCTGGCTAAAGCCAAGATCGGCGGGCTTTCGTGTCGCTGTCGGGACGGCGGGATTTGAACCCACGACCCCTTGACCCCCAGTCAAGTGCGCTGCCAAACTGCGCTACGTCCCGGTGCCTGGCGGAGCAGGCGTGATTACTCTAGCGCAGTCTGCGGGTGTGTGCGTACCGGGTTACGGCGGTCCAGGAGGCGTCGGTGCGGCCGTCGGCTGGGCGGGATTCCGCCTGGCAAGGGGGCCGGGGTGGGGTCAGTCTTCTAGTCTGGTGGGCCACCAGATGCGTTTGCCCGCGTCCAGTGCCAGGGCGGGGACGAGCAGGCTGCGGACGGCGAGGGTGTCGAGGAGGACGCCTCCGGCGATGAGCAGGCCCTGCTGGAGGGCGCCGACGGTCGGGAGAACGACCAGGACGCTGAAGGTGGCGGCGAGGACGAGGCCGGCGCTGGTGATGACGCCGCCGGTGAGGCTCAGGCCGTCGCGGATGCCCGCCCGGTGCCCGTGGAGCTGGGCCTCCTCTCTCGCCCGGGACATCAGGAAGATCGTGTAGTCGATGCCCAGGGCGACCAGGAACAGGAAGCCGAACAGCAGGAGGCCGCGGTCGATGTGCGGGTGGCCGAGCGCCCGGTACAGCAGGCCCGCCAGGCCGAGGGCCGCGCCGTAGGAGAGCACGACGGACGCGATGAGCAGCAGGGACGCGGTGACGGCGCGCAGCAGCAGGACGAGCATGAGCAGGACCACGGCGAGGATCAGCGGGATGAGGACGGCCTCCTCGGTGCCCTGGGCGTGCGAGGTGTCCAGCGCGACGGCCGTCTGCCCGCCGACGACGGCTCCGCTGCCGTCCAGGGCGTCGCGGATGCGGGTGATGGTGGCGCGGGCCGACGGGGTGTCGGGTTCGTCGGCGAAGACGGCGGTCAGGTGGGTGTAGCCGCCCGCCGCGCGCTCCTTGGCGACGGCGGCGACGCCGGGGACCTTGGCGACGCGGGCCAGTGTCGTCGCGGCCTGGGCGTCGGCGACGTAGATGTCGGCGGGCTCGGATGATCCGGCGGCGAAGTGGCGGCCGATCTGGCGCTGTCCCGCGATGGCGTCGGTGGTCTTGGTGAACTGCTCGTCGAGCCGCTGGCCGGAGTCCAGGGTGAACGACGCCGCCGCCAGGGCGGCCAGGATCACGGCGGTGCCGACCCAGATCCGGCGCGGGTGCGCGTCGACGGCCGTGGCCAGGCGCCGCCACAGGCCCGAGCCGGTGTCGGGGGAGGGCGAGGTCCGGACGGTGGGCCGCCGGGGCCAGAACACCCAGCGGCCGAGGCAGATCAGCAGTGCGGGCAGCAGGGACACGGCGGCCAGGCAGACGACGGCGACGCCGATCGCGATGACCGGGCCCAGGCCCTGGGTGTTGTTCATCTTCCCGAAGACCAGGCACAGCGACGCGATCACGACGGTGGCGGCCGAGGCGGTGACGGCGGGCAGGCAGCGGTGCAGCGCGTGCGCCATCGCCTCGTGGCGGTCGGCGCGCCGGCCCAGCTCCTCGCGGTAGCGGGCGATGAGGAGCAGCGCGTAGTCGGTGCCGACGCCGAGGGCGAGCACCGTCAGGACGTAGCTGGACTGGCCGTCCACCTTCAGGCCCGCGTGCTTGGCGAGCAGGTAGACCACGCCGGTGGCGATCCAGGTGCCGAGGAACGTCGACAGGAGCGGGACCAGCCACAGCACGGGGCTGCGGTAGGTGACGAGGAGGACGAGGGTGACGATCGCGAGGGTGACGCCCAGCAGGGCGCCGTCCATGCCGGAGTAGGCGTCGATGAAGTCGGCGATGGTGCCCGCCTGGCCGGTGACGCGGACGTCCAGCCCGGACGGCGCGCCTGCGGAGGTCGTCCTCCTCAGCTTGTCGACGGCGTCGCCGAGCACCTCGTTGTCGTTGGGGGCCATCGGGACGGGCGCGCTGAACAGGACCGACTTGCCGTCGGCGGACCTGGTCTCCGCGGTCGCGCCGGGCGCCGTCCCGCGGTCGGCGTCGACCTTGGCCAGGTCGGCCGGGGTGAGCCCGGCGTCGCGGGTGTAGACGACGACGGCGGTGGCGCGGTCGTGGTCGGCGAAGTGCCGCTCGGCGATCTCGACGGCCCGGGTGGACTGGGAGTCGGCGGGCAGCCAGGACGCCGGATCGTTGTCCTGCACCTGGGAGAGCTTGGCGGCGAACCCGCCGGCGACCATCAGGACGAGCAGCCAGGCGGCCAGGACCGCCCATTTGGAGCGCCTGCCGGTGACGGCGGCGATGTAGCGGTTCCAGTGGGACGGGGGAAGCGGCGCGGGCGCCGCTCGCGGCGGCTCGGGGAGCCGGTTCACGGATGTCTCGGTCATGTACGTCTCTCAGGAGGTGGCCGGGAGGAGAGGGGCGGCCGGTCAGGCGGCGTCCCGTCGTGCCTCCTCGAACATTTGTGCGGTCGTTTGCGTTGACCGGCGCCGCCCACCGGATGTGACTGCCCTCCACAGTGACCTGGATCACAACGGGACGTCAGCGGCGTGACCGGCGTCATAGCGGCGTCCGGTCACAGGGGGCGCCTCGCCGAGGTCAGGGAGGAGAACGCGGAGCACCCGCTCCCGAACCGGACTGCCAGACCAAAGGTGGTGCGACCACATGACCGACCCGTCCGGCGACCCGTTCGTCGCCGAGGAGTTCGAGCGCCTCCGGCCGCATCTGCGGTCGGTCGCCTACCGCGTGCTCGGTTCGCTGACCGAGGCCGAGGACGCCGTCCAGGAGGCGTGGCTGCGGCTGCACCGCTCCGACCGGGCGGAGATCGACAATCTGGGCGGCTGGCTGACCACCGTGGTCGGCAGGGTCAGCCTCAACCTGCTGAAGGCGCGCCGGGGGCGGCGGGAGAGCGGCCTGGCCGAGCTGGCCGAGTGCCTGCCGGACCCGATCGTCACCCCGGCCGACCGCACGCCCTCCCCGGAGGAGTCGGTGCTGCTGGCCGACTCGCTCGGGCTCGCGCTGCTGGTGGTGCTCGACACGCTCACGCCCACCGAGCGCCTGACCTTCGTCCTGCACGACATGTTCGGCGTGGGCTACGACGAGATCGCCCGGATGGTGGAGCGTTCCCCCGAGGCCGCCCGCAAGGCCGCCAGCCGGGCCCGGCGGCGGGTGCGCGGCAGCGGCGCCCTGCCCGATCCGGATCCGGCGCGCCAGCGCAGGGTCGTGGACGCGTTCCTCGCCGCCACCCGCGACGGCGACATCGGGGGGCTCGTGCGCGTCCTCGCCCCGGACGTCGTGCTGCGCGCCGACACCGGCGTCCTGCGCGTCATCGCCGGAGCGCCCGCGGTGGCGCAGCAGGCCGCCGTGTTCCGCCGCCTGGCGCACAACACCCGGCCCGTCCTGGTGAACGGCGTCGCCGGGCTCGCCAACGACGCGGCCGTGCTGGCCTTCACCGTCCAGGACGGCCTGATCACCGAGATCGACATCCTCGGCGACAGGGAACGCCTGGCCCGCCTGGACCTGACCTTCCTCGACGACGAGACCCTTACCGAAGGAGCGCGGTGAGCATGCGCGACGGCATCCTGAACGATCTCCGCGACCGTGTCGTGGGCCCGGTGCTGCTGCCCGGCGACGCCGGCTACGACGCTGCCCGGACGCCGTGGAACCTGTCCGTCGACCAGCGGGTGGACGCGGTCGTCGAGGCCGAGCACGCGGGCGACGTGGTCGCGGTCGTGCGCTTCGCCCGTGAGCACGGGCTGGCCGTGACCGCCCAGCCGAGCGGGCACGGGGCGGCGCCGCTCGGCGACGGCACGATCCTCCTGCGCACCCGCGCGCTGGACGAGGTGTCCATCGATCCCGGCGGGGCGGCCGTCCGCGTCGGCGCGGGGGTCCCGTGGTCGCGCGTCCAGGAGGTCGCGTCGCCGCACGGGCTGACCGGCCTGCTCGGCAGCGCCCCCCACACCAGCGTCGTCGGCTACACGCTGGGCGGCGGCCTGTCGTGGTTCTCGCGCCGCTGGGGCCGCGCCTCCGACCATGTCACCGCGTTCGACGTGGTCACCGCCGACGGTGACACGGTGCGGGTGGACGCCGAGACCGACCCGGACCTGTTCTGGGCGCTGCGCGGAGGCGGCGGCGACTTCGCGATCGTCACGGCGATGGAGTTCGGGCTCCAGGAGGCGGGACTCGTCCAGGGCGGGCAGATGATGTGGCCGGGCGAGCAGGCCGCCCGGGTGCTGGCCGCCTTCCGCGAGGTGACCTGGAACGCCCCGCCCCAGCTGACGGTGTGGCTGCGCCTGTTCCGGCCGCCCGTTCCGGACGGGCAGCCGATGGTCATCGTGGACTCCACCTTCGTCGGCGCCGCCGAGGAGGCCGGACGGCTGCTGAAGCCGCTGGAGGCCGCCGGCGCCCCCGTGCTCGACACCCGCCGCGCGCGGCGGCCGGTGGAACTCGGCGACATCACCGGCGACCCCGTCGACCCCGCGCCCCTGCGCGCCCGTACCGAGATGCTGACCGACCTGGACGACACGACGGTGTACGCGCTGGCGCGGGCCGCGGGGGAGCTGCCGCCGCTGATCGCCGTCCAGGTGCGCCACCTGGGCGGGGCGCTGGCCGCCTCGACGGGGGCGGCCGGGCCGGTCGAGGACCCGTTCCTGATCTCCATGATGACCGTCCCGTTCGGCCCACCCGAGCCCGGCATCGCCCGGCGGCGGGCGCTCGCCGACACGCTGTCGCTGAGCGGCGGGCCGAAACCGTTCACGCTGCTCGCGCCCGAGGAGAAGGCAGCGGCGGCGTTCGAGCCGCGCACCCTGGACCGGCTGCGGGCGATCAAGCGCGAACGCGACCCGGGCGGGGTCGTGCGCGGCAACCACCCGGTGCTCGGCTGAGCCCGGCCTGCGGAATCGAGAAGGAAGACTCACATGACCCAGCTCGCGGACGACCCGGTCGGCCCCGGCCGGCTCGGATTCCTCGGCACCGGGCGCGGCAGGATCATCCTGGCCCTGCTCTGCCTGGTCGCCTTCGTCGACCTCATCGACGCCTCGATCGTGAACGTCGCCCTGCCCGAGATGAAGGCGGACCTCGACTTCTCCCAGCAGTCCCTCCAGTGGGTGCCGTCCGGCTACCTGCTCACCTACGGCGGGTTCATGCTGCTCGGCGGACGGTTCGCCGACCTGCTCGGACGGCGCCGCGTGCTGGTGGCCGGCACCGCCCTGTTCGGGGTCGCCTCGGTGCTCGGCGGGCTCGCCCAGAACGAGGAGACGATGATCGCCGCCCGGCTCGCCCAGGGGCTCGGCGCGGCGCTGATGTCCCCGGCCGCGCTGTCGGTGCTGACCACCGCCTTCGTCGGCCGGGACCGCGCCGCCGCCCTCGGCGTGTGGGGAGGCGTCGCCGGGGCCGCCTCCGCGATCGGCGTGCTGGCCGGCGGCGCGCTCACCGACGGCCCCGGCTGGCGCTGGGTGATGTGGGTGAACCCGCCCGCCGTCGCGGTCATCGTCGCCGGGGCGCTGTGGCTGCTCGCCGACGACCGGCGGAAGGCGGCCCTGCGCACCTTCGACCTGCCCGGCGCGGTCCTCGCCACCGGCGGCATGCTGCTGCTGGTGTACGCGCTGGTCGAGGCGCCCGAGAAGGGCTGGGACACCGCTCGGACGTGGGCGTCGATCGCCGGGGCCCTGGCGCTGCTCGCGCTGTTCGTGGCCAACGAGGCGCGGAGCCGGAACCCCCTGCTGCCGCTGTCGATCTTCAGGATCAGGGGGCTGCCGGGCGCCGACGTGGCGCAGTTCGTCGCGATGGCGGGATTCATCGCCATGTTCTTCTTCCTCAGCCTCTACATGCAGCTGGTCCTGCACTACTCGCCGGTCAGGACAGGCCTGGCCTACCTGCCGCTCACCGTCGCCGTCGGCGCGGGGTCGGGGCTCACCGCGGGGTTGATCCCGAGGGTCGGGACCCGTCCGCTCATCATCGCCGGGCTGCTGGTCGGCGCGGTCGGCATGGGGATGCTGGCGCGGTGCCCGGTGGAGGGGAGCTACCTCCGGGACCTGCTACCGGGCCTGGTGGTCGTCGGCGTGGGCCTCGCGCTGGTGTTCGTCGCGGTCACCACGGCGGCCAACGCCGGGGTGCCCGCCGACCGGGCGGGCCTGGCCGCCGCGCTGATCAACGCCTCCAGCCAGGTCGGCGGGGCGCTGGGCCTGGCGATCTTCTCGGCGATGGCCACCTCCCGCACCGACGACCTGCTCGCCGACGGCGCCCCGCCCGCCGTCGCCCTCACCGAGGGCTTCCAGCGCGCCCTGCTCGGCGCGGCCGCCTTCATCGTCGCGGCGGCCGTGATCGCCCTGCGCGCCACCAACACCAAAGGCGAGCACCAGGAGGAGGACGAGGCGTCCGGCCCGGCTGCCGACGCCTCAACGGAGGCGGTCGAGCGCGCCTGAATCCGCTCCTCGCCTCGGAAAGTCCCCCGCGCGCGCAACCGGCGGCGATCATGGAACGGGACGGGAGCCGGGCCCGCCTGCGAGGGCGGGCCCGGCCGCCGTCCCGGAGAGCGGGTGCGTCCAACCTGGAGGTGCAGTTGATCGAGGAGCGGATTCTTCGCTACTACGAGCAGGGGGACGAGGGCGGACGGCTGTCGTCGGGGGCCGAGCGTCTGGAGCTGCTGCGCGTCCAGGACGTCCTGCGCCGGGTGCTGCCGGGGGCGCCGCTGCGCGTCCTCGACGTGGGCGGTGGGCCCGGCGTCCACGCGCGGTGGCTGGCGGCCGACGGCCATGCCGTCCACGTCGTCGATCCGGTGCCACGGCACGTACGGCAGGCCGCCGGGCACGCAGGCGTCACCGCCGCGCTCGGCGAGGCCAGGGCGTTGGCCGAGCCGGACGCCTCCTACGACGTGGTCCTGCTGTTCGGCCCGCTGTACCACCTCGTCGAACGCGCCGACCGGCTCGCCGCGTGGCGCGAGGCGGCACGCGTGGTGCGGCCCGGCGGCGTCGTCGCGGCGACCGCGATCAACCGGTTCGCGTCCCTGCACGACGGGTTCAGGCGGGGCTTCCTGGAGCGACCGGGGGTCCGGGAGGTGGTCGAGACGACGCTCGCGGACGGCCGGCACCTGCCCGGCGACCGGGCCCCGTTCACCGACGCCTACCTGCACCATCCCGACGACCTGGCCGACGAGGTCCACGCCTCCGGGCCTTCACCTGGAGCATGTGTATCCGGTGGAGGGCGCCACATGGCTCATCGAGGGGATCGAGGCCTGGATCGACGACCCCGACAAGCGGGAACTCCTGCTCTGGGGGCTGCGGCGCACCGAACGCGAGCCCACGCTGCTCGGCGCGAGCCGTCACCTCCTCGCGGTCGCCCGCGCCGTCGCGTCATGCACTTCCGCACACCCGAGTCGAAAGGCGGACCATGCCCAGTAGCGTCGTCATCCTCACCGGTCCTCCCGGGGCGGGGAAATCGACCCTCGCGGCGCGTGTGGCCCGCAGCCATGCGAAAGCCGTCCATTTGCATACCGACGACTTCTGGCACTGCATCGTGTCCGGTGGGATCGCGCCCTACGAACCGGACTCGCGCATGCAGAACGAGACGGTCATGGACGTCATCGCCGGAGCGGCCTTCGGTTACGCGGCCGGGGACTTCACCACGCTCGTCGACGGTGTCGTCGGCCCGTGGATGCTCGGCCATTTCCGCGAACGGGCGCGCCGGAACCCGGAGACCCCGGTCCACTACGTCGTGCTGCGTCCGCGTCGCGATGTCACGCTCGCGCGCGCCCAGGAGCGGACCGCGCCCGACGCGCTGGTGGACCGGCATCCGATCCTGACGATGTGGGACCAGTTCGCCGACCTCGGGGAGCTGGAGTCCCACGTCCTCGACACCTCCGCCGACGACGTCGCCGGGACCGAGCGGCGCGTCCGTGAAGCATTGGCGTCCGGATCTTTTCGGCTGGACCGATAGGCCACGGAGACTGATGTTCGCCGTTGGACGCCGCGGGGTCTGGTAGGCATGCGTGGTGGCTTCTTTGATGGCGCGGGCCGGGGCGGCCGGGTTGGTCGTGCTGGCGTGCGGGTGCCAGGCGGACGGGCCGTCCGGTGACGGCGGCGCGACGGCCGGGGGGAGTCCTCGGGTGACCAGCGAGAGTCCGCGCGCGACGAGCGCGAGTCCGCGGGCGCGGCCGCCCGCCGTGAAGGTTCCGGCGGGGGTGCGGGCCTCCTACGTCGTCTACGACCGGAAGCTCGGACGGATCGTCCTCCAGCGGGAGGTCGAAAGGACGTACCGGTCGGCCTCGGTGGTGAAGATCCTGCTGGCGCTGGACTACCTGCGCGAGCACCGGGCCTCGGCGGCGGACCGGGACCTGCTGGGGCTGATGCTGCGGTCCAGCGACGACAAGGCGGCCACCGAGTTCTGGCGGCGGGGAGGGCGGGCGGAGGTCATCCGGCGGATGGTCCCGAGGGTGGGGCTCACCGAGACGGCGCCGCCGCCTTCGGACAAACCCGGGTTCTGGGGGTACACGGCGCTGTCCGCCGAGGACGTGCTGAGGACGTACCGGTACCTGCTGGAGAAGGCCCCGAAGGCGCATCGGGACTTCGTGGTGGGCCAGCTGCGGAAGTCCACGCCATGTGGCACGGACGGGTTCGACCAGACGTTCGGGATTCCGAGCGCGCTGGAGCGGCCGTGGGCCGTCAAGCAGGGGTGGTCGGGCTTCGGGACGCTGCCGGCCGCGCCGTGCCGTGGCGGGAGCGTGCAGTCGGTGGCGGTTCCCGACCTCGGGCTCGGACGGCCCGTCCTGCACACGACGGGGATCGTGGCCGACAAGATCGTGGTCGTGCTGACGTTGCAGCCGCCCGGGTCGTCGTTCCGGGCGGCGTCGGCGCGGGTGACGGCGCTGACGCGCCAGGTCTATCGGGCTTCGACGCGGTAGCCGCAGAGGGCGCGGAACGCGCGTTCCACGTCGTCCGGTGTCGTGCGCCAGTTGCTGAAGGCGGCGCGGAGGCCGGAGGTGCCCCAGAGGGTGGTGGGGGTGAAGAACGCCTCGGGCGCGGCGTCGCGGATGATGTCGTCCGGGGCGCGGGTGTCGTGGGTGAAGCAGACGACGTTGAGGCGCACGGGGGCCAGCAGGCGCCAGCCGGGGGTCGCCGTGACCAGGTCGCCGAGCTGCCGGGCCTGCGCGACGGAGCCCTCGACGATCGCGCGGTGGCCCTCGCGGCCGTAGGCGCGGAGCGTGAACCAGGCGGCGAGGCCCCGGAGGCGGCGGGAGTTCTCGGGGGTCAGGTGCAGAGGGTCCTCGCTGGGCTCTCCGAGGTAGGCGGCGTTGTTGTGGAAGACGCGGAGCTGGAGGTCGCGGCGGCGGGTGAACTGGACGGCGGAGTCGTAGGGGACGTTCAGCCACTTGTGGAGGTCGACGCAGACGGAGTCGGCCTCGTCCAGGCCGGCGACGAGGCCCGCGTGGGCGGGGGAGAGGGCGGCGAACGCGCCGAACGCGGCGTCCACGTGGAGCCAGAAGGGGTGGCGCTCGCGGAGGGCGGCGATGGCGCGGAGGTCGTCGAAGTCGACGGTGTTCACCGTGCCCGCGTTGGCGATGACGATCGCGGGGCGGCCGCCCAGGGCGGTGAGGGCGGCGTCGAGCGCGGCGACGTCGACGGCCTCGCGTCCGGGCAGGGACGGGACGGTCCGGAGGTTCCGGCGGCCGACGCCGAGCATCGACAGCGCCTTGCGGACGCTGGAGTGCGGCTCGGCGGACAGGACCGTGATCTCCCCGAGCGCCGCGACGCCCTCGTCGGCGACGTGGACGCCCTCCCGCTCGCCCAGCCACTCGCGGGCGATCGCGAGGCCGGTGGTGTTCGACATCGTCGCGCCCGACACGAACGCGCCGGTGTGGGACGGCAGGCCGAGCAGTTCGGCGAGCCAGCCGACCGCCTCCTCCTCCAGGTCGGGCGCGCGGGAGTCGAGCCGGGTCGCCGGGTTCTGGTCCAGGACGGAGGTCAGCCAGTCCCCGGCGACCGACGCGGGGGTGGCGCCGCCGGTGACGAAGCCGAAGTAGCGGGGGCCCGCGCTGCCCGCGAAGCCCGGCTCCCAGCGCGAGGCGAACTCGGCGAGCGCCCCGTCCAGCCCGGCGGCCGGGGGCAGCGGACGCGGCGGCGTGCGCGGCCCGGGCGGGACGGCGGCGGGGCGCTCGTCCAGCGTGGCGAGGAGGCGGGCGGCGTGGTCGGAGAGCAGGCCGGGCAGCCGTGCGAGGTCGTCGCGCATGGACTTCACGTTAGGGACGCCGGGTGGGGCCTGTCGCCGTCCAATCGGAGGAAGTGGACCGCTCCAGCGTCGTTACGGACGGCGGACGGCCGCCCGGGTGTGGCCGGGAGGTTTCAGGGAAGGTGCCCCTGAACCGGTCGTCTCCGGGCCGAACGGAAAACCGGGTTAAAGATCTGGGCTGCTGATGAAATGACGGCGAATAGTCCTTCATCGGCGTATGTACCTTTTCTCCCGGGGCCATAGAACGCCGAATGGGGGACGCGGTGGCGGAAGCTGACGGCGGTGGGGCGCGGACGCCCGAGCCTTCGGGGCCGTCCGACCCTTCGCAGACGTCCGAGCCCGCGGGCAAGGCCGCGGCGGCCGGCCCGTCCGGCGCGCACGCGGCCGTGCCCGACCTCGAGGACCTGCGGGGCGCCGCGCACGACCGCGCGATCCTGGCGGAGGCGCGGGTGGTGCTGGCGCGGCGGCTGGGCGTCCCGCCGGGGGAGGCCCTCCAGCACCTCATCTGGTTGGCCCGCGACATGGACATGGAGCTGGCCGAGGCGGCGGCGCTGGTGGTCGGCGCGCGCGACCAGGGGGAGGGACCGGGCCCGGCGGGCGCGGCGCCGGCGGGGCGGCGGGCGCCCCGGGCCAAGGGCGCCGACGAGCGGCGGGCGGTGGTGACGCAGGCCGAGGACGTGCTGCGGCGCGTCCGCACCGAGGACACCGCCGACGACGCGGGCATCATCGCCGGGCTGCCCGAGGACCCGGTGGCCAGGGCGTTCCTGGACGGGGCACTGGACAGCGCGGCGCACCTGGTCCCTGTCCGGGACGCGGGCGGGCGGGTCGCCGACTTCCTCTACGCCGAGCTGAACGACCTCGCGCGGGACCTGTTCGGCCGGGGCGCGGAGGAGCTGACGGGCCGCCGGCTGTTGCAGACCGAGCCGGGCATGGCGATGAGCGGGCTCTTCGACGACTTCGTGGAGGTGGTGGAGAGCGGGACGCGGCTGGAGCGCGCGTCGATGACGTACTCGACCGCGCAGGGCGGGCTGTCGCGCACGTCCCGGATGAGCGTCCGGTGCGTGGCGGCGCCCACCGGACTGTGCATGGGCTGGCGCTACCACGACGACGCGGACCGGCAGGCGCGCCGGCTGGAGCGGGTCGAGCGGCTCGCGCTGCTCGGGTTCGGCGAGTGGGACCTCGCCACCGGCGAGGCGGAGTGGACGCCGCAGATGCTCGCCAACTACGGCCTGCGCGCCGACCAGGTGCCGCCGATGCCCGACGACCTGCCGAAGGTCGTGATGGACGACGACCTGCCGCTGGTGGAGGAGGCCGTCCAGACGCTGTTCTCCCGCCGGGAGCCGGTGGAGGCCGAGCACCGCGTCGTCGGGCCGGACGGCGCGCCGAGGCACCTGTGGGTGTTCGCCGAGCCGGTGCTGGACGACTCCGGGCTGCCGGTCTCGATCAACATCGTCTCGCAGGACATCACGCGGCGGCGCGGGATCGAGCGGGCCCTGGCCGAGACTCGGCGGCGGATGCTGGAGCAGCAGGCGCAGACGGCGCAGGAGCGGCGGGTGGCGGTGACCCTGCGCCGCGCGATCCTGCCGGACGAGAGCGAGCTGGACGAGCTGCCGGGGCTGAGCGTCGACCTGCGCAGCCTGGCGGCCGAGAGCACCGCCCGCATCGGCGGGGACTGGTTCGCGACCCGGGCGATGCCCGACGGGCGGGCGCTGTTCGCGATCGGCGACGCGGCGGGCCACGGGCTCCCGGCCGCCGCGGCGATGGCCCGCACCCGCAACGGCCTGCTCGGGCTGGCGTGCACCGGGAAGCCCACGGGACGGCTCGTGGGCTGGTTGAACGAGCTGGTCGGGCACATCCAGCCGCCCGCGACGGGCACCGCCGTCGTGGCCCGGTTCGAGCCGCGCCGCCGCGTCCTGGAGTGGACGTGCGCGGGGCATCCGCCGCCGATCCTCGTCCGGGGCGGGCGGGCGGCGCCGATGGAGGTCGTCTCGGACCCGATGCTCGGCGCGATGCCCGACTGGGCGTACGGGACGGCCAGGACCCGGCTCAGGCGCGGCGACCTGATCTTCCTCTACACCGACGGGTTGGTGGAGCGCCGGGACGCCGATCTGGACGAGCAGATCGAGCGGCTGACCGCGATCCTGGCCGAGTGCACGGCCGGCCCCGAGCCGGTGCTGGACGAGGTCCTGGCGCGCATGGAGCACGACCGCGCGGCCGACGACACGACGCTGTTCGCCCTGCGCGTCGAGTGACCCAGATCACTCCCCCTGCTGTCCGGTGACCCTGGGTGACGTAGGACTCATTCCGGGTTTAGGGCGGGCCGCCGTGGCCCTCCTCCACGGCGCCGATGACCTTTTTTACCCGGCCGTTGCGTACGGGGGTCAAGGTAAAGCCAGGTCCGGGACGGAAGGGCGGGATTCCAGCCCCATAAGGGTTGCGGGGCCCTCCGGTGAGCCCCGGCGAAGAACGGGGGAAAGATCGGGAAGACCCGGCGGGCCCCCGGCGTTGGGACTCCCTTGAGAGGGCTTTGAGCAGGCAAGACTCAGTTTTGTGCCTGGTTTGCTTTTCTTGAGAAGGTTGGTACCTTCTACCCGAATCACCCAACGCGTTCCATGCGTTGTGGGCCGGTCGCGCCGAGCGCGTCCGGCGGTCGCGGAGCGGATCCCGCCCGCGACGCGCGCCCAATGACGCGCGCTCCTCAGGTCAGTCACTGAGATACATCCGAACGCATCGCGCCGTGCGATGCGAGGCCGAGTCCGTGCCGGTCGTCCCAGACCGCATGGAGCCGGGGACCCAGTTTCCAGGGGTGAATCGGGGCGCTCCCAGAGCGCGCCGTAGGGCTCTTCCATGCCCGAATCCGTCAGCTAACCCGGTAGGCGCCATGGAAGACAAGGAGATCCCCTGCATGACCGGTCGTTTCGATCGTCTTTCCACCAGCCTGTCCCGCCTGTCCCCTGAGGACAGGGCCGTCGGCACCGCCGTCGGCGCGGTCCTCGTCGGCGCCCTCGGGCTGGCCGTGTTCAACCCCCTCGCGAGTGGCAGCGCCACCGCCGAGACCCCTGCCCGCGCCGCCTCGCTCGCGCACGTCGGCGGCAAGGCCGCGCACGCGGAGAAGGCCGGGGCCCCGGCGGTCTCGCAGGCCGCCGAGGCCCGCCGCGAGGGCTTCAAGGTGCCGCCGCACCGCGTCCAGGCCAAGGAAGTGATCAAGATGGCCGAGTCGCAGGTCGGCATCCGCGAGGGCAAGGGCGGCAACACCAAGTTCCACAAGTGGTACATGTCCACCCCGCACGCGGCCGAGACCGCCAAGCGCGACGGCGGCGCCGTCAGCGAGTACAAGGGCGCGAGCTGGTGCAACATGTTCGTCTCGTGGGTCGGCGCGCAGGTCGGCGCCAAGGACATGGGCTGGGACGCCTACACCGTCCAGCACGCCACCTGGTTCAAGAAGGAGGGCCGCTGGGGCCAGACCGCCAAGCCCGGCGCGGTCGTGTTCTTCGACTTCAAGGACGGCCGTAGCGGCGGCATCGACGGCATCGAGCACGTCGGGTTCGTCGTCAAGGACAACGGCAACGGCACGATCAGCACCGTCGAGGGCAACACCGGCGACGCGGTGAAGCAGAAGATCCGCCAGAAGTCGCAGGTCGTGGGCTACGGCTACCCCGACTACTCGGGCTGATCCACCCGTACCCACCCAGCCTCACGAAGTACGCACGGAAGCCGCCCGGCCTTGCCGGGCGGCTTCCGGCATGCCGGGCCTCGCCCGGTGCTCCCGGTTTCGGGTAATGGGAATCATTGAGGCCCTTTGATCGGTCTTGGACGTTCCCGCGGCGTTCCTGGAAAGACTCCGGCTGACGGGGCAAGCCGGGAGGGGGGACCGCCCATGCGGGCGCGCCCGCGGGTCAGCGTGGTAGTGATCGCCTACAACGACGAGCGGCGGCTGCCGCGGGCGGTGGCCTCGACGCTGGCGCAGTCGCTGGGCGGCGTGCAGACGGTGATCGTCGACGACGCGAGCACCGACGGGACGGGCCGGGTGGCCGACCGGCTGGCCGCCGCGCATCCCGGCCGGGTCGCCGCGGTGCACCTGCCGTCCAACTCCGGGGGCTGCGGTGGGCCGCGCAATGCCGGGATCGAGCGGTCCGACGGCCGGTACCTGATGTTCCTCGACAGCGACGACCTGCTGGACCGGCACGCCTGCCTCAACCTGGTCGCCGCCGCCGAGGAGACCGGCGCCGACCTGGTCTCCGGGCTCTGCGAACGGATCTTCCTGGACGTCCCCGAGGGCGGCCGGGACCGCGTCCGCCCCTGGTTCCCGTGGCTCTACAGGCGCAGCGTCCTGTACGGGTCGCTGGGCGAGTACCCGAACCTGCTCTACGACACGCTCTCCACGAACAAGGCTTACCGCCGGGACTTCCTGGAGCGGGCCGGGCTGCGGTTCGTCGAGAAGCTCCACTACGAGGACCTGCTGTTCACCGCCGAGGCGTACCTGGCGGCGGAGGGGACGGCCCTGATCCCGCACCGCGTGTACAGCTGGCTCGTCCGGGAGCGGGCGGCGGCGCCGTCGATCTCCGACCGGCGCGCCGAGACGGCCAGTCTCGCCGACCGGCTGGAGATCCACCGGCGCATCGACGCGCTGTTCGCGCGGCACGGGGCCCACGAGCTGAAGCGGGCGAAGGACACCAAGTTCGTCAACCACGACCTCCCCCTGCACCTGCGGGACCTGCGCGCCGAAGGCCCCGGCCACCGCGCGCGCTTCCTGGCCCTCGCCTCCGCCTACCTCGCCGAGGTGGACCCGCGGGCGATCGAGGCCGCCAAGCCGCTGCCCGCGATCGCGGCGCTCCTGCTCCGCGAGGGCGACCACGAGGGGGCGCTGGCCGCCGCCGAGTACGACCGGCTGGAGCGTCCCGAGCTGCGCGTTCACCTGCGGGAGCGGGACGGGCGGGTCTACTGGGGCGACCCCGGCGGGGAGGCGCTCGCGCGCCGCGTCCTGGACGTGACCGGCCTCGGCCTCCACAAGCGGTCGCTGAGGAAGCTGCGCCCGGCCAACACCGTGACCCGGCTGGAGACGCGGGACGGCCTGGCGCGCATCGCTGGATACGTGCTGAACCCGCTCGGCCGGATCCCCCCCGACGCCCCGCTGACGGCCTCGCTGGAGTTCCGCGACCGGCGCCGCCCCTCCAGGACGGCGCGGACGGCCGCGCGCGTCGAGCACCGGGGCGACCGGCTGGCCTGGAGCGCCGAGTTCGACCCGGTGCGCCGGATTCGCCCGATCGGCCTCGCCGACCCTGTCTGGGACGTGCGGCTCCGGCTGGGCACCGGACGCGGGGAGCTGGTCACCCGTCCCGGTGCGGGCCCCGGATCACCTTGCCTGGACGGTGTCGCGTTCCCGGTACGTCCCCGGCTCACACGGCTCGCCGCCGACCGGTTCCGCTCCTACGTCACCGCGGGCGGGCATCTGGCGTTCACCCTCGACGCCGGCGGGAGGCGGGGCAGGATGGCACGGGCGGTCGTACTGGGCGCCGCCGCGTCCCCGCCCGGACGGCTGGCCCGGCGGCTGGCCGGGGCGGCCCGGCGCGGAGCCGCCGCACCGCGCCTCCCGGGAAGGAGCGGGCGTGGCCGGACGTGACGTCCTCATCATCTGCGACAACGTCGACGCCATGGGCGGCCTCCAGCGCTGGGCGCACCTCATGGCCCGCCTGCTGGCCGGACGCGGCGACCGCGTCACGCTCGTCGGCGTCACCGGGGCCGCCGTGTCCCACCACCACGGCCGGGACGGCTCCTACGCCGTGGAGGTGCTGCACCGGCGCTGGCGCCCGCCCGCCTTCGCGTGGCGGCCCACCACGGCGCGGCAGCGCCTGAACCCGGTGGCCTTCGCGCGCGAGCTGTGGCGCCGGGCGTCCCAGCGGCGCGGCGCCGCGCGGCTGACCGAGCTGTTCGTCGCCGCCCGTCCCGGCGCCATGGTGATCGTGGCGCAGGTGTGGGCGATGGAGTGGGTCCGGCGGGCCGACACCTCGGGGCTGCGCGTCATCGGCATGAGCCACGAGTCGTACGCGGCGAGCCGCCGCTCCTCCCGCCACCGGCGGGTCAAGGAGCACTTCGCCCGGGTGGACCGGCTGCTGGTCCTCACCGCCGAGGACGCCGACGCCTGGGCGCGCGACGGGATGACCAACGTCGACCACATCCCGAACCCGCTGCCGGTCGAGCCGCGCGCCCGCCCGACCCTCGACCTGCCCGTCGTCGCCTGCGTGGGGCGCCTGTCCCACGAGAAGGGCGTCGACCTGCTGCTGGAGGCGTGGGCGGAGGCGGTGGCGACCCGTCCCGGCTGGCGGCTGCACGTCTACGGCGGCGGGCCACGGGAGGCGGAGCTGCGCACGCGGGCCGTGGCCGCCGGGATCGCGGGCTCGGTCGAGTTCCGGGGCGTGGTCGCCGACGTCGAGGACGCGCTGATCGAGGCGTCGGTCCTCGCGCTGCCGTCCCGGGACGAGGGGCTGCCGATGTCGGTGATGGAGGCGATGGCCTACGGGCTGCCCACGGTCGCCTTCGACTGCGCCCCCGGCGTCCGCGTGCTGATCGAGGACGGGCAGTGCGGGCTGCTGGCCCCGAAGCGCGACACGGCCGCGTTCGCCGCCGCGCTCGGCCGCCTGATGGACGAGCCGGACCTGCGGCGGGCGCTCGGCGGCGCGGCCCGCGCGTCCGTCCGGCGGTTCCACCCGGACGCGGTGCTCGCCCGCTGGGACCGGCTCTTCGGCCTCCTCGACGACGCCGCGTCCCCCGCCCCCGAGGAGAGCGCCTCGCAGAAACCCCACGCGGGGACCGCCCCCGAACCCGCCCTGGAGAGCGATTCCCTCTAGAGCGCGCTCAGGCTGCGGTGACCGGCGGTTCGGCCGCCGCTGGGCCGCCGCGGCGTTCCGACCTGACCAGCAGCGCGTACCGCTCGATTTCGCCGGCGACGTCCTCGGCGCTCCAGCCCAGGCGCGGCGCGAGCAGCCCCGCGACGTGCTCCGCCGTCTCCAGGCCGCCGTCCCGCTCCTCGATCAGCACACGGAGGCGGCGGGCGAGGACGTCGTCCAGGTGCAGCGCGCCCTCGTGCGTCACCGCGTGGACGGCCTCGGCGCACAGGTAGTCCTCCGCGCCGGGCAGCGGCGCGGCCAGCGCCGGGTCGGCGGTGATCAGGTCCAGGACGTCGTGGACGCACGATCCGTACCGGCGCAGCAGATGCTCGACCCGCGCGACGTGCAGCCCCGATCCGGCGGCGATCCGGCGGCGGTCGTTCCACAGCACCTCGAAGCCGACCGCGCCGAGGATCGGCAGCCGCTCGGTGACCGACGCGGGCACCGGCTCCTCCAGGCCCGCGGCGGCCGCGTCCACCGTGTCCCGCGCCATCACCCGGTAGGTGGTGAACTTGCCGCCCGCCACCACGACCATGCCCGGGACCGGCTCGGCGACCGCGTGCTCGCGGGACATCCGGGCCGTGTCGCCCTCCTCCGCCGACAGCAGCGGGCGCAGCCCCGCGTACACGCCCTCGACGTCCTCGCGGGTCAGCGGCGTGCGCAGCACCGCGTTCGCCTGGTCGAGGATGTAGCCGATGTCGGTGTGGTCGGCGACCGGCGCGTCGGGCGCGTCGTCCCAGGGCGTGTCGGTCGTCCCGACCAGCCAGTGCCGCCCCCACGGGATCACGAACAGGACGCTCCGCTCCGTCCGCGTGACCAGGCCCGTGTCCATCGGGATCCGGTCGCGCCGGACCAGCAAGTGCGCGCCCTTGGACGCCTGCACGCCGATCCGGGCCCGCCGCCCCGTCATGGCCTGAGCGGCGTCCGTCCACACCCCGGTCGCGCAGACGACCCGGCGGGCCCGGACGGCGATCTCCCGCCCGGCCTCCAGGTCCAGGACGCGCGCCCCGGTCACCCGCTCGCTCTCCCGCAGGAACCCCGTCACCCGGGCGCGGGTCGCGATCCGGGCCCCGTAGTGCGCGGCCGTGCGGGCGACCATCATCGTGTAGCGCGCGTCGTCCACCTGCGCGTCGTGGTACTGGATCGCGCCGACCACCACGTCCGGGCGCAGCGCCGGGGCCTCCCGCAGCGCGCCGCGCCGGGTCAGCTGGCGGTGCCGGGGGAGCGCCCCGGCACCGCCGATCGTGTCGTACAGCGTGACGCCCGCGCCGACGTACGCCCGCTCCCACATCCGGTGCCGCAGCGGATACAGGAACCGGACCGGCCGCACCAGGTGCGGCGCGAGCCGCAGCAGCAGCCCCCGCTCCCGCAGCGCCTCCCTGACCAGCCCGAACTCGCGCCGCTCCAGGTAGCGCAGGCCGCCGTGGATGAGCTTGCTGGAGCGGCCCGACGTCCCGGACGCGAAGTCGCGCGCCTCCACCAGGGCCACGGACAGCCCCCGGGAGATCGCGTCCAGGGCGACGCCCGAGCCGGTGATGCCGCCGCCGACCACCAGGACGTCGAACTCCGTCCCGGCGAGGTCGCGGAGGGTGTCCTCGCGGTACTGCGGTCCGAGCGCTACGGATCTCACTGCGTGCTCCCATGCTCCCGATGAGATGGCGGCCGCGTCAGTCGACGTCGACCCAGTCGAGGGTGCGGCCCACGGCTTTCTTCCATCCGGCGTAGCCGTGTTGGCGTTGGTCGTCGGTCCAGGTGGGCTGCCAGCGTTTGTCCTGGTTCCAGTTGGCGCGCAGTTCGTCGGTACCGGTCCAGAAGCCGGTGGCCAGTCCGGCGGCGTAGGCGGCGCCCAGGGCGGTGGTCTCGGCGACGACGGGTCGCGAGACCGGGACGCCCAGGATGTCGGCTTGCAGTTGCATGCACAGTTCGTTGGCGGTGACGCCGCCGTCGACCTTCAGCACCTCCAGGTGGACGCCGGAGTCCTTGGCCATGGCCTCCACCACGTCGCGGGACTGGTAGCAGATGGCCTCCAGGGTGGCGCGGGCCAGGTGGGCGTTGGTGTTGTAGCGGGAGAGGCCGACGATGGCGCCGCGGGCGTCCGAGCGCCAGTAGGGGGCGAACAGGCCGGAGAAGGCGGGCACGAAGTACACCCCGCCGTTGTCGTCCACCTGCCGCGCCAACGCCTCGCTTTGGGCGGCGCCGGAGATGATGCCCAGCTGGTCGCGCAGCCATTGCACCGCCGACCCGGTGACCGCGATCGACCCCTCCAGCGCATACACCGGCCGGTCCTGCCCGAACTGGTAGCAGACGGTGGTGAGCAGGCCGCTGTCGGAGCGCACCGGCGTCTCGCCGGTGTTGAGGAGCAGGAAGTTGCCGGTGCCGTAGGTGTTCTTGGCCTCGCCGGGCGCGAAGCACACCTGCCCGACGGTGGCGGCCTGCTGGTCGCCGAGCGCGGCGGTGAGCGCGACCTCGCCGCCCAGCACGTCCGGGCGTGTCACGCCGTAGGGGTCGGGTGCTGAGGAGGGTTTGATGGTGGGGAGCATGGCGTGGGGGATGGTGAAGAAGGACAGCAGCTCGTCGTCCCAGTCGAGGGTTTCCAGGTCCATGAGCATGGTGCGGCTGGCGTTGGTGGGGTCGGTGACGTGCACGCCGCCGTCGGTGCCGCCGGTCAGGTTCCACAGCACCCAGCTATCGATGGTCCCGAAGATCGCCTCACCTTTTTCGGCGGCCTCGCGGACGCCTGCGACGTTCTCCAGAATCCACTGCACTTTGCCGCCGGCGAAGTAGGTGGCGGGGGGCAGGCCGGCGCGGTGGCGGATGGTGTCGCCGCGGCCGTCGCGCTCCAGCGCGGCGGCGATGCGGTCGGTGCGGGTGTCCTGCCACACGATGGCGTTGTGGTAGGGGCGGCCGGTGCGGCGGTTCCACACCACCGTGGTCTCGCGCTGGTTGGTGATCCCCAGCGCGGCCAGATCCCCATGACCCAGGTGGGCTTTGTTGAGGGTGGTCTGGATCACCGCGCGGGTGCGTTCCCAGATCTCGGTGGGGTTGTGCTCCACCCAGCCCGCCCGCGGCAGGATCTGCTCGTGTTCCAGCTGGTGCCGGGCGACCTCGTTGCCGCCGTGGTCGAACACCATGAACCGGGTACTGGTCGTGCCCTGGTCCAACGCACCGACGAAGTCAGCCATGGGTGGGGTCTCCCGCCTTCTCGTATTCGGGCTCGGGTTGGGACGCGGGGGGCGCGTCGGAGGGCAGGAACCGGCCGATCAGGATCTTGTAGAGGCCGGCGCCGAGCACGCCGCCGACCAGCGGTCCGACGATCGGCACCCAGAAGTAGAGGTCGCCGTTCTGGTCCCGCCACGCCGTCCCGTATCCGGTGAGGTAGGAGGCGAGCCGGGGGCCGAAGTCGCGCGCCGGGTTGATCGCGTATCCAGCGTCCGTGCCGAAGGCCATGCCGATCGCGACGACCAGCAGGCCGATGATGAACGGCGCCAGGTTCGCCAGCGGCGGCGCGTTGCGGACGTCGGTGACGGCCTTGATCACGAACAGCAGGATCGCGGTGCCGATCACCTGGTCGCGGAACGCGCCCCAGGTGCCCACCGGAAGCGACCCGTTGCCGGGCAGCGTCGAGAAGACGCCCTGGGTCTTGATGGTGTGGCCGGGATCGGCCTTGGCGAGCACCTCGCTGTAGTTCCACCGGACGATCAGGGCCGCGACGAACGCCCCGAGCGTCTGCGCGGCGGCGTAGGGCGCCACCTTGCGCCAGGGGAACTCCCTGAACACCGCGAGGGAGAGCGTCACCGCCGGGTTGAGGTGCGCGCCGCTGATCCGCGCCGCGACGTAGACGCCCAGCGTGACGCCGAGGCCCCAGGCCCAGGCGATGCTGTCGTGGTCGCCGATGTCGGCGGCCGCCACCTGGGCGACGACGCCGATACCGAACAGGAGGAGGATCATCGTGCCGGCGAACTCGGCGGCGAGTTCACCGGCCGGCACCCCGATTCTGGTTGGTTCCGCCATGTCTGCTCTCCTCGGCGCGCGGGGGTGGACGCGGTGGCCTGGACGCTAGATGGCGACGGAACGGGTTACAACAGGTCAGTGCCGACATTGTCGAACACTTTCGCCGCCGTCCGGCGGCGGTTAACCTCGGCCGCGTGCACAAGATCACAGCGTTCGGGCAGTTCACGGCGCGGCGGACGGTGATGTCGGCGGCCGCCGACATTGTCGGCACGGTGTCCGCGGAACTAGCATCCGCCCCATGCCCGGACCTGTGCAGTCGATCGAGCGGGCCGCCGCGATCCTGCGGCTGCTCGCCGCGAGCCAGGGCCGGCTCGGGGGCGGCGAGATCGCCGCGTCCCTGGGCCTCGCCCGCGGCACCGCGCACGGCATCCTGCGCACGCTGGAGCGGGTCGGGTTCGTCGAGCGCGACGACGGCTCGGGCAAGTACCAGCTCGGCGCCGCGCTGCTGCATCTCGGCACAAGCTACCTGGACGTCAACGAGCTGCGCTCGCGGGCGATCAACTGGGCGGACGCGCTGGCCTCGCGCAGCGGCGAGGCCGTCCGGATCGGGACGCTGCTGGAGGGGCGGGTGCTGGTCGTCCACCACGTCTTCCGCCCCGACGACACGCTCCAGGCGATGGACGTCGGGACGCTGCTGCCGCTGCACGCGACCGCGCTCGGCAAGGCGCTGCTCGCGCACGACGCCAACGCGGCCGCGTCGATCCGCGACACCGTCCTGGAGCCGTACTGCAAACGGACGATCACCGAGCCGCGCGCGCTCGCCCGCGCCGCGACCCGCGTCCGGGAGAGCGGGTGGGCCGCGGAGGTGGAGGAGCTGTCGATCGGCGAGGCGGGTATCGCCGCGCCGATCCGCGGGCACGGGGGGCTGGTCGTCGGCGCGATCGGGATCTCCGGCGCGGTCGAGCGGGTCTGCGACGCCCGCCGCGTGCCCGAGCCGCGGCTCGTCGCGTTCGTCCGGGACGCGGCGCGCGCCGTCTCCCGCGACCTCGGCGGTTCGCGCTGGTGAAGCCCGGTAACGCGGGGCCCGGGGGAGGGGGCGGCCGGTGACCGAACGCTATGTCATGTCGATCGACCAGGGCACGACGTCCACGCGGTGCATCCTGTTCGACCACGGCGGCCGGCTGGTGTCGGTGGCGCAGCGCGAGCACCGCCAGTACTTCCCGAAGCCCGGCTGGGTCGA
This sequence comes from Actinomadura terrae, assembly GCF_022751215.1. GTDB lineage: Bacteria > Actinomycetota > Actinomycetes > Streptosporangiales > Streptosporangiaceae > Spirillospora > Spirillospora terrae. Next base: position 2,149,078 of record NZ_JAICDG010000001.1, read on the forward strand.
GCACGACCCGCTGGAGATCTGGCGGAACCTGGAGCGGATCGCGCCGGAGGCGCTCGCGCAGGCGGGCGCGACGGCGCACCAGGTCGTCGCCGTCGGCATCGCCAACCAGCGGGAGACGACCGTCCTGTGGGACCGGCTCACCGGCGTCCCGATCGGCCGCGCGATCGTCTGGCAGGACACCCGCACCGCCGCGCTCGTCGACGAGCTGGCCCGCGCGCCGGGCGCCGGCGCGGTCCCCGAGCGCAGCGGCCTGCCGCTCGCCACCTACTTCTCGGCGCCGCGCGTCCGCTGGACGCTCGACCACACCCCGGGGCTGCGCGAGCGCGCCGAGCGCGGCGAGGTGCTGTTCGGCACGATGGAGAGCTGGCTGATCTGGAACCTCAGCGGCGGCGTCGACGGCGGCGTCCACGTCACCGACGTGACCAACGCGGGCCGTACGCTGCTGATGGACCTGCGCACGCTGGACTGGGACGACGACCTGCTGGCGTTCTTCGGCGTCCCGCGGGCGATGCTGCCGGAGATCCGCTCCTCCAGCGAGATCTACGGGACGGCCCGCAAGGTGTTCCCCGGCGTGCGGATCGGCGCGGCGCTCGGCGACCAGCAGGCCGCGCTGTTCGGGCAGACCTGCTTCGCGCCCGGCGAGACCAAGTGCACCTACGGCACCGGCGCGTTCCTGCTGATGAACACCGGAACGACGCCGGTGCGCTCGGCGAACGGGCTGCTCACCACCGTCGGCTACAAGATCGGTGACGAGCCCGCCGTGTACGCGCTGGAGGGCTCGATCGCGATCACCGGCGCGCTCGTCCAGTGGTTCCGCGACGGGCTCGGGCTGATCACCACCGCGCCGGAGATCGAGACGCTGGCCCGCGCGGTCGACGACAACGGCGGCTGCTACATCGTCCCGGCGTTCTCGGGGCTGTTCGCGCCGCACTGGCGCGGCGAGGCGCGCGGCGTCATCGTCGGGCTGACCTCCTACATCACCAAGCACCACCTGGCCCGGGCGGTGCTGGAGGCGACCGGCTGGCAGACCCGCGAGGTCGTGGACGCGATGAACCGCGACTCCGGGCTCGGCCTGCGGGAGCTGAAGGCCGACGGCGGCATGACCTCCGACAACCTGCTCATGCAGATCGTCGCGGACGTGCTGGACGTGCCGGTCGCCCGGCCGATGGTCGTCGAGACCGTCTCGCTCGGCGCCGCCTACGCCGCCGGGCTCGCGGTCGGGTACTGGGCCGGCCTGGAGGGGCTGCGGCGCAACTGGCACCGCGCGGCGCGGTGGGTCCCGGCGATGGACCCCGGACGCCGCGCCGCCGAGTACGACAACTGGCGGCGCGCGGTGGAGCGCACCTTCGGCTGGATCCGCGCCGAGGACGGCGACCCCGCCGACCGCTAGCCGACCGCCGGCCGACCCGAGGAGGGAACCCGCTTGATCACCGCGACCGACCACGGCACGACCCGGGTGCTCACGATCGACCGCCCGGAGGTCCGCAACGCGATCGACGTCCCGACCCGCGTCCTGCTGCGGGACGAGACGCGCCGCGCGATGGACGACCCGGGCGTGCGGGCGGTCGTGCTGACCGGCGCGGGCGGCACGTTCTCGGCGGGCGGCGACGTCCGCTCGATGGAGGGCGCGCGCCCGGAGGAGGTCCGGGAGCGGCTGGCGCCCCTGCACGAGGCGGTCCGGCTGATCGCCACCGGCGGGACGCCCGTGGTCGCGGCGGTCGAGGGCGTCGCCGCCGGGCTCGGGGTCTCGCTCGCCGCGGTCTGCGACCACGTGGTCGCCGCCGAGGACGCCCGGTTCGTCGCCTCGTTCGGCAAGGTCGGCCTCGTCGCCGACGGCGGTCTCCTCTGGACGCTCCCGAGACGCGTCGGGACGGGCCGCGCCAACGAGATGCTGTTGTTCGGGAGGGCCGTCCCCGCGTCCCGCGCCCACGAGATCGGCCTCGCCGACTCCCTCGCCCCGTCCGGCGGCGCGCTGGCGGCGGCCCTGGAGCGCGCCGCCGAGGCCGCCGCCCTCGCCCCGCTGGCGGTCGCCGCCGCGAAGCGCATGCTCACCCTGCCCGATCCGAGCCTGGACGCAGTGCTAGAGGCCGAGTGCGAGGAGCAGGCCGCCCTGTTCGGCACCGCCGACTTCGCCGAGGGGCGCGCGGCGTTCGCCGAACGCCGCGCGCCCCGGTTCGAAGGCCGCTGACCCGCGCCGGCCCCGCCGACCCCAAAGCATCAGCCGTCGCGCGAGTGCGTGACCTGACCGGTGGGGCGACGCCGGAGGCGAGCCCCACCGGGAAGATCGCGAAGCGATTGTGCACTCGCAAAGGCTCGGTCACGCCCCGAGCCGCCAGGCGAGGGGCGTGGGCCGTGCCTTCAATCGATACAGCTGGCGATGGCGATGTGCGGGCGGCCGGTGATCGGGTGGGCGCCGATGTGGGCGCGCACGCCGAACACCTCGGCGACGAACTCCGGCGTCAGCACCTCCAGCGGCGGTCCGGACGCCCGCACCCTCCCGTGTTCCAGTACGACGACCCGGTCGCAGTAGGCCGCCGCGTGGTCGAGGTCGTGCAGTGCGGTGAGCAGCGTCAGCCCGAGCGACCTGACGAGGTCGAGCAGGCCGAGCTGGGCCCGCACGTCCAGGTGGTTGGTCGGCTCGTCCAGCACCAGCAGCGGCGCCTCCTGCGCGAGCGCCCGCGCGACCAGGGCGCGCTGCCGCTCGCCGCCCGACAGCGTCGAGAACAGCCGTCCGGCCGCGTGCGCGAGCCCGACCCGCTCCAGCGACTCCGCGACGACCGCCCGGTCGGACGCGTCCTCGCGTTCGAGCAGGCCCTTGTGCGGGGCGCGCCCCATCGCGACGACCTCGGCGACGGAGAACTCCCCGGCCAGGTCGCCGTGCTGGGTGACGACGGCGCGGCGGCGGGCCGCGTGCCGGGCGCGCATCCGCCACAGGTCGTCGCCGTCCAGCGACACGGCCCCGGCGGCCGGGCGCAGCGAGCGGTAGACGGTGCGCAGCAGCGTCGACTTCCCGCTGCCGTTCGGGCCGATCAGCCCGACGAACATGCCGGGCTCGGCGACGAGGTCGATATCGGACACGATCGGCGTGCCCTCGATCTCGGCGGTGACGCCCGCGATGACCAGCCGCATCAGTGCTCGCCCCCCGACCGGCGCCGCAGCAGCCACAGGAAGAACGGGACGCCGAGCCCGGTGGTGAAGATCCCGATCGGCAGCTCGTTCGGCCGGTCGACGGTGCGGGCGGCGATGTCCACCGCGACGAGGAACACCGCGCCGCCCAGCGTCGCCACCGGCAGCACCCGCCGGTGGTCGCCGCCGACGAGGAACCGCGCCGTGTGCGGCACCATCAGCCCGACGAACCCGATGCCGCCGACCACGCTGACCGACGTCGCGGTCAGCAGCGACGCGACGACCAGCAGCGCGATCCGCAGCGTCCGCACCGACGCGCCGAGCCCGGCCGCCGCGTCGTCCCCGGCCGCCAGCGCGTTCAGGCCCCGCCCCTGGACCAGCAGGAACAGCGTGCACACGGCGATGACGGCGGCGGGCAGGCCGAGGTCGGACCAGGTGACGCCCGCGACGCTGCCCATCAGCCAGAACATCAGCCCGTGCAGTTCGGTCGGGTCCACCTGGAGCTGGACGTAGCTGGTCGCGGCCGAGCACAGGTAGCCGACCGCGACGCCCGCGAGGACGAGCCGCGAGTCCAGCAGCCGCCCGCCGCGCTGCGCGAGCAGGTACACGACGAGGACGCTGAGGACCGCCGTCGCGAACGCCGCGCCGGTCACGCCGATCCCGCCGGCCAGCGTCGCGCCCGACGACACCACCAGCACCGCGCCCAGCGACGCGCCGGAGGAGATCCCGAGCACGTAGGGGTCGGCGAGCGGGTTGCGGACGAGCGCCTGGAGCGCCACGCCCGCCGCGCTCAGCCCGGCGCCGACCAGCGCCGCGACCAGCACGCGCGGGGTGCGGATCTCCCATACGACCTGCTCGCGCAGCGGGTCGCCGGACGCCGACCCGGTGAGGTGCGCGCCGACGACCCGCCACACCGAGCCGACCGGCAGGTTCACCGACCCGATCGAGATCGCGGCGATGGCGGCGACGGCGAGCGCGACCACCAGGCCCGCGACGAGCACGCCGGTCATGCGGCCGGAGACCATGTGCGGCCCCCGGCGGGCCAGGTCAGCCATCGGCGTGCACCACCTTGGCGAGCTTCTCCACGGCCCAGGCGTTGAGCGGGCCGAGGAACGCGCCGTCCGCGAGCGTCGTGTACGTGCCGGTCTTGGACGCGCGCCACTGCGGGTACTCGGCGAACAGCTTCTTCGCCTCGGCGTCCGGCTTCTCGTTGGGGGTGAACATGCCGACGGCGACGACGTCGACGTCGGCCACGGCGAGCTGCTCCTTGGTGAGCGTGCTCGTCACGTCCCGGGACCGTCCGGCGAACGCGTTGACGCCGCCCGCCGCGCCGATCACCTCGTCGGTGATCCGCCCGGTCATCACGGCGGGCAGCCCGGAGGCGTTCATCATCGACATGCCCGGGTAGACGATCAGCACCTTGCGCGGCGGCCTCCCGGCCACCCGCGCCCGCACCGCCTCGACCCGGCGCCGCAGCCCGGCGGTCACCTCGGCGGCCTTGCGCTGGACGTCGAACACCAGGCCGAGCAGCCGCAGGAACTCGTGCGAGGAGTCGATCGAGATCCGCTCGTAGGCGCGCTTCTCCGCCGCCGACGCGCCCGTCTTGCCGTAGGCGCAGTTCACCGGGTTGACGAGCGTGGTGATCCCGGCGGCGGCGAGCTGCTCGCGGGTGGCGAGCCCGCGCTTGGCATCGAACCCGCCCGACCAGGTCGAGATCACGAGGTCCGGCTTGGCGGCGAGGACCTGCTCGGCGGGCACCTCGAAGTTCTTGTTCATGCTGAGCCCGCCGGTGGGCATCGCCTTGATCGCCGCGACCATCGACGGGTCGTCCGACACCCCGTAGGACTGGGCGTTGGCGAGGACGTGCCGTTGCAGACCGAGCAGGACGAAGCTCTCCGACTCGGCGACCGACGTCCCGTTCAGGATCAGGACGCGGCTCGGCGGGCGGGTGAAGGTCACCTTCTGCCCGCAGTTGCTGAAGGAGAGTGGATAGGACGTGGCGCCGGGCGCGCCGTCGAGCTTGACGGCCGTCGCGCCGCCGCCTGAGTCGCCGGCGCACGCGGCGGCGCCCAGCAGCGCGCAGACGGTGAGCGCGGACAGCGCTGCCTTGCGTTCGAACATGGGGGATCCCTCATTCCGGTGGGGTGATGGCATGCGGGGCACGCCGCACCGCCCCACCGGCTCGGGCGGGGTCAGGCGGCGCGCGGCGGGGCCACCGGAGGGCCGCGGCGCCGGACGGCGCGGGCCAGCAGCACGCCGAGGCGCGGCGCCGGATCGTCCGCGACCACCACCGGACGCGGCGGACGGCTCGTCCGCGCGGGCGCGACCGGCAGCGGCCGCGCGACCGCCGCGAAGACCGCCCCGTACAGCCAGGCCAGGGCGCGCTCGGCGCCCGAGAGCAGCAGCGCGGCGGCGAGCGCGGCGGCGGCGTGCCCCGCCAGCATCGACGGCCCGAGCCCGAGCCCGTGCGCCATCCCGGGGCCGTGCACCATCGCGGGGCCGGGTGCGGGCGCCATGGGCGGCGGGCCCGCGCCCATGTGGTGCGCGGGGCCGGAACCGGACACGGCGAAGGTGAAGGCGAAGTGGAACGCGACCTGGGCCCACCCGACCACGGCCAGAATGCGCCGGAACGACATCATCCGACCGGCGAGGCCGACGCACAGCGCGCCGACCACCGCGCCGGTGCCGAGGATGGCGGGGAGCGGCGGCACGCAGCAGGCGCCGCGGGCGCCGGCCATGTGACCTGCGAGCGCGAGCGCCGTGCACGCGGCCGCGAGGAAGGTGCCCCGCGCGTACCGCGTGCCCCGCGCGTACCGCGGCGTCGCCGCACCCGGACCGGTCACGCCGCTCAGCCTATGAGCGGGTCGCCGGCTCCGCCACGGCGCCCCGCGATCATCGCCGGTAACGTGAACAGATCGCGCAAACTAGAAGAAGGAGTACCGATCATGAAAAATCGTGACTTCGCGGGTAGGTCGGTGGGCGCGATCGGGCTCGGCTGCATGGGAATGAGCTGGGCCTACGGCGAGTCCGACGACGCGGCGTCGATCGCGCTGATCCGCGAGGCGCTCGACCTCGGCGTGACGTTCCTGGACACCGCCCAGCCCTACGGCGACGGTCACAACGAGGCGCTGCTGGGCCGGGCGCTCGCCGGGCGCCGGGACGAGGCCGTCCTCGCGACCAAGACCGGCCTGGTCGTCGAGGACAAGAAGACGTTCACGATGGTCCGGCGGGGCACGCCCGAGCACGTGAAGTCCTCCGCCGAGGACAGCCTGCGCCGCCTGGGCACCGACGTGATCGACCTGTACTACCTGCACCGCGTCGACCCGGACGTGCCGCTCGCCGACACCTGGGGCGCGATGGCGGAGCTGGTCGCCGAGGGCAAGGCGCGCGCCATCGGCCTCTCGGAGGTGGGCGTCGCGCAGGCCGCCGAGGCGCACGCGATCCACCCCGTCGCGGCGATCCAGTCGGAGCTGTCGCTGTGGACGCGGGACGCGATGGGCGCGCCGAGCACGGAGACCAGCGGCTCGGTCGGCATGCTCAGCGTGGTCGGCGGCGCCGGGGACGCGGGGGACGTGGTCGGCTGGTGCGCCGCCAACGGCGCCGCGTTCGTGCCGTTCTCGCCGCTCGGCCGGGGCTTCCTCACCGGGACCGTCTCCGCGTCCGACTTCGAGGACGAGGACTTCCGGAAGATCAACCCGCGCTTCCAGGAGGAGGCGGTGAAGGCCAACCAGCGCATCGTGGACGTCGTGAAGGCGGTCGCGGAACGGCACGGCGCCACCCCGGCGCAGGTCGCCATCGCCTGGACGCTCGCCCAGGGCGACCACGTCATCCCGATCCCCGGCACCAAGAAGTCCCGCTACCTGCGCGACAACGCGGGCGCCGCCGACCTGGAGCTGACCGAGCGGGACCTCGCCGAGCTGGACGCCGTGCCCCCGGCGGTCGGAGGAAGGTACTGACGTTCCGGGCGCTCAGCGCGGCCGGTAGTCGGCCAGGTAGCGGCGGACCTTCTCGGCGTACGGCATGAACCGCGCCGGGACGCCGCCCTCCTTCACAACGGTCTTGGAGGAGCTGCGGTAGCTGACCGCCAGGTTCAGCGCCGGGTCGCCCGGCACGCCCTTCAGGTCCTTGCCCCAGAAGCACAGGTAGCGGCCCATCGCCGGGATCGACAGCTCCGGGGTGATCTGGGCGGGCCGCGGTTCGGGGTTGTTGAGGCCGCCCGGCTGCCAGAACACCAGGATCTTCGGCGTCCACCGCGCGATGCCGTACTCGTCCTTCGCCGGGTCGGACAGGTGCGGGTCGAAACCGCTCTCGGCCTTCAGCATCGCGGCGATCAGCGCCGGGCTCAGGCCGGGCATCTCGCACCACGTGCCCGCCCGGACGATCAGGTCCCGGTACTGGCGGGGCACGTCGGACCCCGCGCGCAGGTAGCGCGACTGCGCGTCGTCCGCCGCGGACCCGTCGTCGCCCATGCCCGCGACGGCCCACGCCGCACCGCCCGCGACGACCGCCGCGGCCGCGAGGGCCGCCCCGGCGACGACGACCCGGCGGCGCGCGGGCCGCCGGGGCCGGCGGACCACCGCCGCCGGTGGTGAGTCGGGAAGCGGGTCGGTCGCGACGGAGCTGGTCGCCTCGGCCAGCGCGGCCCCGAACTCCTCCGCGCTCGGGAAGCGGCGCTCGCGGTCGGGCTCCAGCGCACGCAGCACGGCCGCGTCCACCCGGGGCGGGACGGCCGGGCTCAGCCGGCTCGGCGGCTCGGGCGGCGTGTGCGGCGGCTCGCCGGTCAGCAGGTGGTAGGTGAGCGCACCGAGCCCGTACACGTCGGCCCGCCGGTCGGGGGCGCCGTCGATGCGCGCCTGCTCGGGCGCCATGTAGCCGGGCGACCCGGCGGGCAGCGTCAGACTCGACAGCCGGTCGTCGGTGCGCGCGATGCCGAGGTCGGCGATCAGGACCCGCTCGCCCCCCTCCCCGCTCCCGTCTCTGTCTCCCGAGGCCGCCCGCAGCAGCACGTTGGACGGCTTCAGGTCGCGGTGGACGACGCCGAGCCCGTGCAGCTCCCCGACGCCCAGGATGATCTCCCGCGCGATCCGCAGCGCCTCGTTCAGCGGCAGCGGCCCGTCGGCCAGCCGGTCCTCCAGCGTGCCGCGGTCGGCGTAGGTCATCACGAAGTAGGGGCGCCCGTCGGGCAGCTCGCCGATGTCGAAGACCTGCACGAGCCGGGGCGAGTCGGCCCGCCGCAGCAGCCGCGCCTCCCGGACGAACCGCTCCCGGACGTCGGCGCGGTGCGTCCAGTGCTCACCGAGGATCTTGACGGCCACCGGCGCGTCGAGCTCCGGGTCGTGGCCCAGCCAGACCGTCGCGAACCCGCCCGAGCCGAGCAGGCGGACGATCGTGTGGCGGCCGGCGGTCCTCGGGGTCTCCATGTCACACCATCATGAGGGATGCTCCGGCCGAACGGTCAGTATCTCCAGGTGAAGGCTTCGGTACGCGGCGTGAGGGCGGCGGGAATCCGGGCCGGGCGCGCGGTGTTGTACGTCAGGCCCCCGGAAATTCGATCGCCCCGCATGGGACGTTGCGGCTACGGTGCGAAGGTTTGAGGGTGAGCGGGCCCGGGGCGCCCGAACCCTATCCTTGACGAGGATGATGAGGACGTCTGTGAACTCGCCGCTCGCCGGCCTGCGCGCGCGCCTGCCGTCGCTGACGCTGCACGACCAGCATCGCCTGCGCCGCCGCATCGACGGCGCGCAGAAGATGCGCGACGCCGCCCGCCGGGGCAGGGTCGCCGAGGAGATCACCGCCGAGATCGAGGCCGCCGAGCGGCGGGTCGAGCGGCGGCGCGCGGCCGTGCCCGCGATCACCTACCCGGCCGAACTGCCCGTCGCGCGCAAGAAGGACGACATTCTCGCCGCCGTCCGCGACCACCAGGTCGTGATCGTGGCGGGCGAGACCGGGTCCGGCAAGACGACGCAGATCCCCAAGATCTGCCTGGAGCTCGGCCGGGGCGTGCTCGGCTCGATCGGGCACACCCAGCCGCGCCGGCTCGCCGCCCGCACCGTCGCCGACCGGATCGCCGAGGAGCTCGGCACCGAGCTCGGCGAGGCCGTCGGCTACAAGGTCCGCTTCACCGACCGCTCCAGCGACGACACGCTGGTCAAGCTGATGACCGACGGCATCCTGCTCGCCGAGATCCAGACCGACCGGCTGCTGCGCCGCTACGACACGCTGATCATCGACGAGGCGCACGAGCGCAGCCTCAACATCGACTTCCTGCTCGGCTACGTCAAGGAGATCCTGCCGAGGCGCCCCGACCTCAAGGTGATCATCACCTCGGCGACGATCGACCCCGAGCGGTTCTCGGCGCACTTCGACGACGCGCCGATCGTGGAGGTGTCCGGGCGGACGTATCCGGTGGAGGTCCGCTACCGGCCCGTCACCGACCCCGACGACCCGTCCGCCGATCCCGACCGCGACCAGGTCCAGGCGATCCTCGACGCGGTGGACGAGCTGGGCCGCGAGGCGCCCGGCGACGTGCTGGTGTTCCTCAGCGGCGAGCGCGAGATCCGCGACACCGCCGACGCGCTCACCAAGCACCTCCAGCGGCAGCGGGGGACCGCCGAGGTCGTCCCGCTGTACGCGCGGCTGTCGGCGGCGGAGCAGCACCGCGTGTTCCAGCCGCACCGCGGGCGCCGGATCGTCCTCGCCACCAACGTCGCCGAGACGTCGCTGACCGTCCCCGGCATCAAGTACGTCGTCGACCCCGGCACCGCGCGGATCTCCCGCTACAGCCACCGCCTGAAGGTGCAGCGGCTCCCGATCGAGCCCGTGTCGCAGGCGTCGGCGAACCAGCGCAAGGGACGCTGCGGCCGCGTGTCCGAGGGCGTCTGCATCCGGCTCTACTCCGAAGAGGACTTCGAGTCCCGGCCCGAGTTCACCGACCCGGAGATCCTCCGCACGAACCTCGCCTCGGTCATCCTCCAGATGACCGCGCTCGGCCTCGGCGACATCGCCGCGTTCCCGTTCGTCGAGCCGCCCGACCGCCGCAACGTGAAGGCGGGCGTCGACCTGCTGCACGAGCTGGGCGCGATCGACCCGTCCGAGAAGGACCCGCGCAAGCGCCTCACCCCGCTCGGCCGCCGCCTCGCGCAGCTGCCCGTCGACCCGCGGCTCGCGCGGATGGTGCTGGAGGCCGACCGGAACGGCTGCGTCCGCGAGGTGCTCGTCATCGCCGCCGCGCTGTCCATCCAGGACCCGCGCGAGCGTCCGGCCGACAACCAGCAGGCCGCCGACGAGCGGCACCGCCGGTTCGCCGACCCCACCTCCGACTTCCTCGCGTACCTGAACCTGTGGAACTACCTGCGCGAACAGCAGCAGGAGCTGTCGGGCAGCGCGTTCCGGCGGATGTGCAAGAACGAGTTCCTGCACTTCCTGCGCGTCCGCGAGTGGCAGGACCTGCACGGCCAGCTCAAACAGGTCGCCAAGACCCTCGGCGTCACGGTCAACACCGCCGACGCCCCGCCCGACCGCGTCCACGTCTCGCTGCTGTCGGGCCTGCTCTCGCACATCGGCCTGGCGGACGCCGACAAGAAGGACGCCAAGCAGCGCCGCGGCCAGGAGTACATCGGCGCGCGCGGCGCGCGGTTCGCCGTGTTCCCCGGGTCGTCGCTGTTCCGCAAGCCGCCCCGCTGGGTGATGTCGGCGGAGCTGGTCGAGACGTCGCGGCTGTGGGCGCGGGTGAACGCCAGGATCGAGCCGGAGTGGATCGAGCCGCTCGCCGAACACCTCGTCAAGCGCTCCTACAGCGAGCCGCACTGGTCGAAGAAGCGCGCGGCCGTCATGGCGCACGAGAAGGTCACGCTCTACGGCGTGCCGATCGTCGCCGACCGCCGCGTCAACTACGGCTCCATCGACCCGGCCCTGTCCCGCGAGCTGTTCATCCGGCACGCGCTCGTCGAGGGCGACTGGGAGACCCACCACCGGTTCTTCCACGAGAACCGCGCCCTGCTGGAGGAGGTCGAGGAGCTGGAGCACCGCGCCCGCCGCCGCGACATCCTCGTCGACGACGAGACGCTGTTCGACTTCTACGACGAGCGCGTCCCCGAGGACGTCGTGTCCGGGCGGCACTTCGACGCCTGGTGGAAGCAGGCCCGGCGCGACGACCCCGACCTGCTCGGGTTCGAGAAGTCGATGCTCATCAACGCGACCGCGGGCGGTGTCAGCGAGGCCGACTACCCCGACTCCTGGCGGCAGGGGCCGCTGAGCCTGCGGCTGACCTACCAGTTCGAGCCGGGCACCGACGCCGACGGCGTGACCGTGCACGTCCCGGTGCAGGTGCTGAACCAGGTGCGGCCGGACGGCTTCGAGTGGCAGGTCCCCGGGCTGCGCGCCGAGCTGGTCACCGAGTTGATCCGGTCGCTGCCGAAACAGCTGCGCGTCAACTTCGTCCCGGCGCCCGACTACGCCCGCAAGGTCCTCGACCGCGTCGCGCCGCGCACCGAGCCGCTGCTGGACGCGCTGGAGCGCGAGCTGACCGCGCTGACCTCCGTCCCGGTCGCGCGGGAGGCCTGGGACACCTCCCGGCTGCCCGCGCACCTGCGGATCACGTTCCGCGTGGTGGACGACCGGGGACGGGCGCTCGGCGAGGGCACCGACCTGGACGAGCTGAAGCGCCGCCTCGCGGGCAAGGTCCGGGGGACGCTGTCCAAGGCGGCGGCCACGATCGAGCGGTCCGGGCTGCGCGAGTGGACGATCGGCGAGCTGCCGCGCACCTACGAGCGGAACCAGGCGGGCTACGACGTCAAGGCGTACCCGGCGCTCACCGACGAGGGCGACAGCGTCGCCGTCCGGATGTATGAGACCGAGTTCGAGCAGCGCCGCGCGATGTGGCTCGGCACCCGCAGGCTGATCCTGCTGAACGCGCCGTCGCCGGTGAAGCTCATCCAGGGCCGCCTCACCAACCAGGGGAAGCTGGCGCTCAGCCACAACCCGCACGGCTCCGTCGCCGCGCTCTTCGACGACTGCGTCACCGCCGCCGCCGACCGGCTCATCGCCGAGGCGGGCGGCCCTGCGTGGGACGAGGAGGGGTTCCGCGTCCTGTACGACCGCGTCCGCGCGGACCTGCACGACGCCACCGCCGCGATCGTCGCGCTGGTCGAGCGGATCCTGGCCGAGGCCCACGAGATCGACCGGCGGCTGCGCGGCACGACGAGCCTGACGCTCGTGCCCGCGCTGACCGCCGTCCGCGCCCATATCGCGGTACTGGTCAAGCCGGGGTTCGTCACCGAGACCGGCTGGCAGCGGCTGCCCGACCTGCCCCGCTACCTGCGCGCACTCCAGGTGCGGCTCGACAAGCTGCCCGAGAACCCCGGACGCGACCGCGCGCTCGCGCATCAGGTCGAGACGCTGGAGCAGGAGTACGAGCAGGCGCTCCGCCGGCTGCACCCGGCCCGCCGCGACGGCGAGCCCGCCAAGCAGGTCCGCTGGATGCTGGAGGAGCTGCGGGTCAGCCTGTTCGCCCAGCAGCTCGGGACCCGCTACCCCGTGTCGGACAAGCGCATCCGCAAGGCCCTCGCGCAGCTCTAGCGGCCCGACCATGATCACTTGTCGGGTATGACTGGAGCATGGAACTGAGGGGCTTCTACCCGGAAGTGGAACCGCACGACTCCGGGCTGCTCGACGTGGGCGACGGCAACCAGATCTACTGGGAGGTGTGCGGGAACCCGGACGGCAAGCCCGCGGTGTTCCTGCACGGCGGGCCCGGCGGCGGGGTGCTGCCGGCCCACCGGCGCTTCTTCGATCCGTCCGCCTACCGGATCGTGCTGTTCGACCAGCGCAACTGCGGCCGCAGCCTGCCGAGCGCGAGCGACCCGGCGGTGTCGCTGGAGCACAACACGACCCCGCACCTGGTCGCCGACATCGAGCGGCTGCGCGAGCACCTGTCCATCGACCGCTGGCTGGTGTTCGGCGGCAGTTGGGGCAGCACGCTCGCCCTCTCCTACGCGCAGGCCCATCCCGAGCGCGTCACCGAGATCGTGCTGCGCGGGGTGTGGCTCATCCGTCCCGAGGACGAGGCGTGGTCGCTCGCCCCGGGAGGCGCCGCGCACCTGTTCCCCGCCGAGTGGGCCGCGTTCCGCGACGCGATCCCGCCCGCCGAGCGCGACGACCTGCTCGCCGCCTACGGGCGCCGCATCCACGACCCCGACCCGGCGGTGCACGGGCCCGCGTCCCGCGCCTGGATGGACTGGGAGATGTCGGCCAACACCCTGCTCCCGATGCCGCCCCCCGACGTCGGCCCCGAGCTGCTCTACGCGTTCGCCCGCATCCTCCACCACTACATCGCGAACGGCGGGTTCCTTCCCGAGGAGGGGCTGCTCGCGGGCGTCGACCGCGTCCGGCACATCCCCGCCGTGATCGTGAACGGCCGCTACGACATCAAGACGCCGCCCGACCAGGCATGGGACCTGCACCAGGCGTGGCCCGAGGCGGAGTTCACCATCGTCGAGGACGCGGGGCACGGCGGCTCCGAACCGGGAACGCTGCACCGCCTCGTCGAGGCGACCGACCGCTTCCGCCCCTGACCGGGGAGCCGAATCTTCGGCTGGCCGAACCGGGCCCCGCCGACCTTCGGCGGGGGACAGGGGAAGCCCAGCGAGCATGCCGTTTCCGGATTTCGTGGACGCCCCGGAGGCCCGCCGGGCTCTCCGCGGCGCGACCTCTGCGTGCCCACACGAACCCCCCAAGTCACTGCGGCCACGCCGACTAGTGCGTATGGTTCATTCCATGCCTAACAGCGAAGAGCGCGACAATAGCGGCCCCGAGGAGACGGCCGCGACTCCCGAAGCCGCGGTCTCCGAAGGCGAGAAGCCGCAGGAAGACGCTGGTGCGCAGGGCGCGGGCACAGGGGGCGCGGGCACCGAGGGTGCCGGTGTGAAGGACAAGGAAGCGCAGCGCGCGGGTGTGAAGGGCGCGGGTGCGAAGGGCGCGGGCACGGACGGAGCCGGGACGGACGGCCCGGGCGGGCGGAGCCGGGAACCGGAGCGGACCGCCGAGACGGCGGTCGCCCGGCTGGGCGAGCCCGTCACGGTGTGGCCGTGCGCGAACTGCGGACGGCCCGTCCCGCAGCCGATGGGCGCCGTCCGCAGCGTCCGCTACTGCCGCGACAACGACGGCGCCTGCGCCCGCGAGGCCCGCGACCGCCGCGAGCGCGGCCGGGACGCGCCCGGCCTCACCGGCCAGGTGGCCTCCACCTGGGAGATGGTCGAGCGGCTGGAGAAGGCGGCCGACCTGCTCGCCGACTCGCTGACCTCCGAGCTGAGCGTCGCCGGCGTCGAGCGCCGCGTCGCCGAAGTGCGGGCCGAGGCCGCGCGCGAGCTCGCGATCGCGCAGAGCGAGCGCGACGCGTCCCAGCGCAAGGCGGAGGAGGCGTGGCAGGAGGCGACCTCCGCCCGCGGCCGCGCCGAGGAGAGCGAGCGGGTGGCCGCGTCCGCCCGCGAGGAGGCCAAGCTCGCCACCGCCAAGCGCGACGCCGCGCAGGAGGCGTGGGAGGAGGCGCACCAGATCGCCCAGCAGGCCACGAGCGCCAAGCTGGCCGCCGAGAGCGAGCGCGACCGCATCGCCGCCCGCGAGACCGAGCTGCTGGCCGCGCTGGAGACCGCGCGCGCCGAGCTGGTCACGCTGCACTCCAAGCTCGCCGAGGCCGAGGGCGCCGTCGAGGCGCAGCGGGTCGAGGCCGCCGTCGCCAAGCAGGGCGCCGAGGACCTGCGCAACGCCATGCGCGACACCGAGGCGCAGCGGCAGCGCGCCATGCAGGCCGCCAGCAAGGCCGAGGCCGAGCGCGCGACCGCGCTGCGCGCCCAGTCCGAGGCGGAGGCCGAGGTCGTCCGCGCCGCCGCCCGGGTGGAGGAGGCCGTCAAGGAGCGCGACGTCGCCCAGGCGCGGGCGCAGGCCGCCACGTCCGAGCGCGACGAGCTCAACTCCAAGATCAACGACCAGTCGGTGCAGCTCCGCCAGCTCTCCCAGTCGGTCGCCGAGCAGCAGGCCGCGCTGACCGCGCTCGCCGAGGAGCGCGACGCCGCCCGCGCCGAGGCCGACCGCGCCCGCCGCCAGATCGACCAGTTCACGCACAACACGCTGTCGTCCAACATCCCGCCCGGCGGCCGGATGCCCGGCGGCGGCACCCCGGCGCCGCCCGCGGGCATCTCGCACAACTCGAGCCACACCCAGGCGCCCGGCCTGCCCCCGGGCCCGCCGCCGATCGGGCAGCCGCCGAACGGGGCGCCGGTCCAGCAGCACGGCCCGCCCCCGCCCGGCGCCGCCCCGCACCACCCCGGCCCGGCCGGTCCGCCGAACCACGGGCCGCAGGGTCACGGCCCGCAGCACCCCGGCCAGCCGAACCACGGCACCCAGAACCACGGCGCGCAGAACCCCGGGCAGCCGCTCAACGGCGCCGACCGGGAGGACCCCCTGTTCACCGGCCCCTGACGACCTCCGACGGCTCCCGCTGCCGGGCCCGCCCCCGGGCGGCCCGGCTCAGCCGTATCGGACGATCATGAAGAACACCACCACCGTCCCCCCGGCGAGCAGGGCGGTGTGCGCCCGCTCCCGCAGCGCCGTGTGCCGCAGGCTGCTCACCCGCTTGCGGCCGAGCCGCACGTCGAACACCGCCCGCCGCGCGCGCTCCCAGTGGATCCCGGTGTAGACCGCGAGCGCGGCCACCCCCAGTAGCAGGAATCCCGTTCCGCTCATCTGACCCGCCTCCGTATTCGCGGAGGTTCAGATTGAACGCGCTCGCGCCCTGCCGGGCCGCGTCAGGCGACACATTCCGGGAACCCATGCGGAACCGGTCCACCACCTCCCACCGCCGATTCCCGCGCGCCGCTCCAGGGGCGTGACGGTTCCGCGCCCGGCATGTGGGGCCGGGCGCGGGGAGGAGGTGGCGAGGCTAGGCGAAGTGCTGGGGGTCGATCTCGATCCAGATCTGCTCCGCGCGGCCGAGGAGGCGGCCGTCGGCCCCGTACAGGGCCGTCGCCGCGTGCATCTTGCGGCCCTCCCGGCTGCGCGCCAGGCCCATGACCACGCACCGCTCGCCCGCCTCCGGGAGATCGGTGACCTGCGCGGTCATCGTGCCGAGAACGGCCGGGCGGCCCGTCACGTCGAACGCCCAGCCGCCGGGGCAGTCCATCGCCGCCCACACCAGCTCGGCCGGCGGCACCTCGGCGGGGACCCACGGCGAGGCGACCGTCCCCTCCGCCATGAGGTCGTTCCGGGGGGTGTGGGGGGGCGTCCCCCCACGAGAGACCGGCCCGGGCTCCAGGCGCAACCCGTCCCCGGGGGCGCGCTCGGGGCCGCACACGAAGCAGCGCGGGAACGGGTGGTTCTCAATTGCCCGGTACTTCTCCGCGCTCTCCAGCGCCGTCTCGAACGGGACGGGCGGCACCGGCGGCACGACGATCGCCCCCGCGAGCGCCTCCGCGACCAGTGTCTCGCCGTCCCAGAGCCGCACCCCGTGGCCGCGCTCGTCCTCGACCGTCACCGTCAGCTCGGTATCCAGCGGGGGAGGGCGCCGCAGCGTCACCGTCACCGTGTCGGAGGCCGCCCGCGCCGCGAGCAGCCCCGCCACGTACCCGCCGTTGCCGGACCCGTCCGGACCATGGAACCGCTTCTCAATGATCACCGTGCGTTTCCCCCGTGCTCGAACCGCCACCCAAAACGGGACCGATCTTAATGATGGGCTCTGACGTTCCCGCGCCGACCCCGGTTCCACGCCCGCGCCCCCGCGCGGGAGTGCCGTCTCCGCCCGGCCGCTACACCGCCCGGGACGGCTGCGGACGGCCCGGACGCGTCGTGAAGAACACCGACAGCGAGCCCCTGAGGCGGGCGCGGACGGTCTCCTCGTCCACGGCGGCCCCGGCGGACACGGGGGTACGGTCCAAAGCGCGCGCGATCAGCAGATCGACGTTGCGGTCGGCCACCAGCACCGAGCACGTGTCGCACGCGTACCAGGGGTAGAGCATGTTGAGGACGGCCACGGCCGTGTCGTCGTCGGACAGGTGCGTGGTGTCGAGCTCGACCTCGAACATGTCGGTGTCCTCGGGGTCGAGCGTCGGGTAGTACAGCCAGCTCGGCCCGGGGACGGCGCAGAAGTCGCACGACTGGTCCTGCGGGGCCGGCTCGCCCACGGCGAGCTCCAGCTCGTGGTCCCAGGGCTCCACGCGCCGGTTGTGGCGGTAGCCCACGCCGTCCAGCGAGCCCTCGCGGTTGTGCGTGACGTCGTGCACCTCGCCGCCGCAGCGGGCGCACATGAAGCCGATGTCCTCCATGTCCCTCCCCTGATCGCTGAGGCACCGGCTCTCACATTATCCGTCCCGGCCGCCCCTCGTACCTGCCGCGGCGAGACTTCGGGTACATTGCCGATCTCCAGCGCGTCCGCGTGTAGGGAGGCCCGCGTTGTCCCCGTCCGACGTCGTGCTCAACGCCGACAAGATCGACCTCGTCCGGCAGCGGCGCGTGCTGCTCGACCAGGTCACGCTGACCGTGCTGCGCGGCGAGCACTGGGCGCTGATCGGCCCGAACGGCGCCGGAAAGAGCACGCTGCTCGGCATCCTCGGCGCCTACACCCACCCGACGCGCGGCGCGGCGGAGATCCTCGGGCGCAGGCTCGGCCGGGTGGACGTCCAGGAGCTCCGGAAGCTGATCGGGCAGGTGAACCCGCGGCATCCGCTGGAGTCGGCGCGGACCGTCCGGGAGGTCGTGCTGACCGGCGTGACCGGGACGATCGAGCTGGTGCCGCGCTGGACCCCGTCCGAGGACGACCTGCGCCGCGCCGACGAGCTGGTCGCGCTGCTCGGCCTGACGCACCGCGCCGACGCCCGCTGGCCGAACCTGTCGCAGGGGGAGCGGGGCCGCACGCTCATCGCCCGCGCGCTCATGCCCGACCCGCCGCTGCTGCTGCTCGACGAGCCCGCCACCGGCCTGGACGTCGCGGCGCGCGAGCGGCTGCTGGCCGCCATCGACCAGCTCCGCGCCGACCGTCCCGACCTGACGACCGTGCTGGTCACGCACCATCTGGAGGAGCTGCCCACCAGCACCAGCCACGCGCTGCTGCTGCGGGAGGGGCGCGTGCTCGCCTCGGGCCCGGCGGGCGACGTCCTCACCACCGAGCGGGTCAGCGCGTGCTTCGACCACCCGATCACGATCACCCGGCACAACGGCCGCTGGGCCGCCACGGCGGGCCCCGCCTGAGGCCCCCGGTCCGCCTCGGGGCCCTCAGTCCGCCTGGACGCGGTGCCGCGCCAGGTGCGCGAGCACCGACTGGTTGGCCTCCCAGCCGTCCGGGAACTTCACGGGCACGCCGAGGCGCACCGGCTCGGTGGACGGGTGGGCGTCCAGCAGCTCGGGGATGCCCGCCCGCGCCACGACCACGCACGCGTGCCGGTGCCGTGACGCCAGCACGCACAGCCGCCCCGACTCCAGGTGGAACGCGGTGGCGTCGCGGCGCCCCGACAGCGGGTGCAGCACGACCGTGACGTCGTACTCGCGGCCCTGGAGGCGGTTGGCGGTGTCGACGGTGATGCCCTCGCCGTGCGGGCCGAGCGCCGCGCGGATCGCGGTCACCTGGTCGCGGTGCGCCGCGCCGATCGCGACCCGGTCGGCGCCGACGGGGGCCGTCCCCTGCTCGGAGTGCGCGACGGGCCCGCGCTGCAACAGCCGGACGGCCAGCGCCGCCGTCGCCCGCACCGCCTCGGCGTCGGTGCGCAGCGTGTGCCGGGCGGGCAGCTCGTACAGGGCCCAGCCGGTCGCCGCCGCCTCCTCCAGCGCCAGGTCGTAGGTGGTGCCCATGCCGCGCGCCTGGAACTCCAGGCGCCGCTCGCCCTCGCGCGTGCCCGCGCGGAACCCGGTGAAGGGGTAGAACGCGTCCGACACGACCGGCGCGGCGGACGCGGGCAGCCGCCACGACACCGGCAGCCGGTGGACGGGCAGCTCCGGGTTGTGCGCGAGCAGCACCGACACGGCGCTGCGCATCGGGTCCCAGGTCAGGCCCGCCCAGCGCTCCACCTCGACGGTGGAGAACGGGTCGAGCTGCCCGGGGTCGCCGACGAACAGCGCCCGCTCGAACCGTCCGGCGATGCGCAGCAGCAGGTCGGAGCGCATCTGGTACGCCTCGTCCACGATCGCCCACGGCCACGACCCGTCCGCCAGCGTCGCCCATTTCGCGCCGGTCGCGATCACGACGGTGTGCTCGGCGAGGTCGTCCGCCTTCTGCGCGACCCGCACCGCCGGATGCGCCAGGACGCGCTCGGACGGCACGTATCCGGACGCCGACAGGCGGCCGAGCGTCACCTCCGGGTGGCGGCTCGCGATGCGGTCGATGAGGTCGTCGACCTGCTCGTTGGTCTGCGCCACGATCATCAGCCGCTCGCCCGCCGCCGCCAGGTGCGCGGCGGCGCGGACCACCAGCGTGGACTTGCCCGCGCCCGGCGGGGAGTCGACGACCACGCCGCGGTGCCCGCCGTCGAGGTCGGCCAGGACGTCCTCGACGACCCGTGTCGCCGCCGCGCCCGGATCCTCCGGGCGCTCCGGCGGCAGGGCGACCAGGTGGCGTTCGGTCATGACCAGTCCTCTTCGGCGTCCTCGTCGGTCGGCACGTACTCGGCGGGCGGCCCGCCGTGCGTCCACGGGGTGTCCTCGCGGTCGGGGAACCGCGCCGCGCCCCACGACCCCTCGGTGAGCGAGGTGAAGCACACCCGCTCGCCGACCCCGGGGACGGTGCCCGGCTCGGCGGTGAGCTTGCGGCCCATCCCGCCGGTCAGCTCCAGCAGCACGCCGCCGGCACCGAACTCCACGATCCTCCCCTTGAGCGACGGCCGCGCCGCGTTGCACACGACGGCGCCCGGGTCGAGCCGGACCGGGTCCTCGGTGCCCACCCGCAGCAGCGGGCGCAGCTTCGGCCGCCGGCCCGTCTCGTCCAGCCGGTCGGGCTCGCACTCGGTCACCACGCCGCCGAACGCCTGCCCGGACAGCCGGTGCTCGGCCATGACCAGCGGGTCGTCGAACGCCCGCTGCGCGTCGTAGGCGTCCTGCGCCCGTTCGAGGTCGTGCAGCCGCCGCGCCGCCCGGACGGGCGGGTCACGGCGCGCCTGAGGATACGCCTCGCCGAACGTCTGGTGGTAGTAGGTGAAGGCGTCGCGGTCGCGCTCCCAGCGTCCCGGTACGCTCGCGCCCTCCGGCAGCGTCCGCAGGACGGCGACGGCCCGCCACATCAGCTCCCACGTCGGCGCGACCTGCCCGTGGACGGCGGCGCGCAGCCGCTCCAGCGCGCGCGGATCGCCGCGGGACTCGTGGTAGGCCGCGATCGCGGGGGCGAGGACCTCGTTGTCGAACGAGGGGTCGGTGGTCGGCCCGGCGGGCGGGCAGGCCACCGGGTCCTCGGCGCGCGCGGCGGCGGCCGGGCCGTCCAGCCCCTCGGGCGGGTCGATCCAGCCGAGCAGCGCGGCGAGGTTGCCGTCCTCCAGCGAGCTCTGCCCGGTCGCCCAGTGCAGCCGCAGCAGCTCGGTCATCGCGTGCAGCAGCGACGAGCCCGGATGGTCGTGGCGCTCGGCGAACCAGGTCAGCCACCGGCCGAGGACCGGCACCGCCGGTTCGACCGCGTACGGGCCCTCGGTGCCGCGGAACCGCGTCGAACGTCCGAGCAGCCGCAGGAACGCGACACCGCCCCGGTTCGGGACGAGGAGCTGCGGCGCGTTCCCGTAGCGGATCCGCTCCTCGCCCTCCTTGCCCGGCGGCAGCTCCTCGACGGCGCCGCGGCTCGTCTCGATGTGGTTCAGGACGAGCTTGGCCAGGTCCGCGGCGAACGCGAACCGCAGGTCGCGGTTGCGCGGCTGCGGCACGACCAGCAGCGTCGCGTCGTCGCGCGCGGCGCCGAGCATGACCGCGAGCGGCGCCGCCGCCTCGCCGGACAGCTTCAGCGGCACGAGCACCAGCGGCGCCTCCGCCAGATGGCAGTGCCGGACGGTGGCCAGCGGCTCGGCCACCCCGGTCGCCGCCGCCCGCAGCCGCGCGAGAGAGGACAGCACGCTCATCGCCCACCCCTCCCGACGGGGGCCACGAAGCCGCGCCCCGAGGAGGCGCGGCGTGGAGCCGGGCTCGCGGGGCGGGGAGCCGAGGCCGCGCGGCGAGGAGCCGGGGCCGCGCGCCGTGGAGCCGAGATCACGCGGCGGAAAGCCGAAACCGCGGGGCGGGGAGCCGAGGTCGTGCGGCGGGGAGCCGAGGTCACGCGGCGCCGCCCCGCGCCGCGAGCAGCGCCTCGTCGCGGAGCCGGGCGGCGGCGCGGAGCTGCGCGGCGGTCTCGGCCAGGTCGTCGGACGGGTGCAGCGTGCCGTCGGCGAGCGCCAGCGCCGTGCCGATCGTGTCGACGCCGCCGAGGTCGTCGCGGACCGAGCGGCCGAGCGCGCCCGTCGCCCCGCACGCGCGCGCCTCGTCCCGGCAGAAGAACGCCATCTCGCAGCCCGCCATGCACTCGGGCGCGTACCGGGCCTCGACCGCGCGCACCGACGCGGCGAGCGCGTCGCCCGGCTCGAACGTCAGGTCGCCGGGCAGCTGCTCCAGGATCACGTCGACCTTGGTGAGGCGCGCGAGCTGCCGCTCCAGGACGGCGAGCTGCGGCCGGACGTCCAGCGGCGTCGCCGTCGGACGGTTGGAGAAGTTCTCCGGGCACACCAGGAACACCTCGTGCGACACGCGTGCGGGGTCGTGGCCCAGCTCGGCGGCCAGCCGCCGCAGCGCCAGCACGTACACCGCCGACTGCCGCGCCGCCGCCGCGACCTGCTCCGGCTCGGCCTGCCCGTCCACGACCGCGAACGACTTGATCTCGATGACGTGCAGGCGGCCCGCGACCTGGAACGCGATCACGTCCGGCTCCAGGTAGGCGAGCTGCCCGGCGATCTCCAGGCGGAGCAGCGGATGGTCGAACAGCGTGCCCTCGCCGGTCTCCAGCGCGCGGGCCAGCAGCCGCCGCGTCCGGGTGTGCCGCAGCTCGCGCCCCTCGTTGCCCGCGACGACCTCCAGGTCGTCGTAGGCGACCTCCGCGACCTCCAGGCCGAGGCGCTCGCGCAGCAGCGTCAGCAGCTCCGCGCACCCGTCGGCCTTCACCTGCGCCTCGAACGCGTTCCCGCGCGTGATCGCGAACTGCGACTGGCCGAACGGCGCGGGGAACCCGAGGTGCCGCGCCACGGCGTCCTTGTCGACGCCCGCCGCGTCCATCAGACCGCGGCGGGCGCAGCCGGGATTGGCGGTCAGCGCGGCGATCGTGCGGGCGTCGTGGTTGCGCGGGGGAGCGTCGCCGCGCAGCCGGTCCAGGTCCGGCGCGGTCTCGGTCATCGGCCTCGTTCTCCAGGTGCGGCGCGTCGTCCGCCGGATTCGTGCAGGGCCCGCAGGCGGCTGCCGAACAGCCGCTCAGCGTCGTCGAGCCGGGTGCGGGCGCGCCCGGCGGCCGACGCGCGCAGCCGCCGGTCGGGTTCGCGGTGCACCTCGAGCTCCGCCCGCGCGGCCTCCGCCAGATCGGCCGGCTCG
Source organism: Actinomadura terrae (assembly GCF_022751215.1). Lineage (GTDB taxonomy): Bacteria > Actinomycetota > Actinomycetes > Streptosporangiales > Streptosporangiaceae > Spirillospora > Spirillospora terrae. The sequence continues at coordinate 2,171,764 of NZ_JAICDG010000001.1, forward strand.
ACTGTACCGACCGTACCGGTGACCGCACCGGGAATGTTGGACGCGAACCGCCACAGCAGCCGCCGCACGTCGGGGGAGGGCGTTCCCCGTCCGGCGTGCTCGGCGAGGCGGACCGCGCAGGTGAGGAAGTCGGTGCGCGGGCTCAGCGGCCCGACGATCCGCTGCTCCAGCGGCCAGGTGCTCACGGTCAGCAGGCCGCGGGCGGGCGCGAGCAGGTCGGCGGTCAGCGCCGCGCACAGGTAGTAGGGCCGCGCGTACGGCGCGGTGCGGAACGAGCGCTCCTCGTCGCGGCGCAGGCTCGTCAGGCGGCTCCCCGCGATCTCGCCGGGGAAGAACGCCGCGTACACCGACCCGATCAGCTTCGGCGCGGCGGGCGCGCCGAGCAGCGTCAGCGCCTGGTGGACCTGCTCCCGGACGGGCAGCAGCCCACGGGCGGCCTGCTCGCGCTCGGCGGACGGTTCCGCGCTCTCGGTGTCCGCGCTCTCGGCGTCGGCGTCGCCGAGGACGGCGTCGTCCCACTGCCGCTCGGCCAGTCGGAGGTCGGCGCGCAGGTCGCGGGCGCCCTGCCGGTCACCGGTCGCCACCGCGCGCCGGACGGCGGCGCGCAGCTCGGCGATGCGCGCCTCCAGCGCGTCGGGGGTCGGGACACCGGGGGGCCGGGGCATGCGGGCGACAGTACAGCAGCTTCCAGACAATTCCAGCGTTTTCCAGCGACACGGCGAGTCGTCCGGAATCCGCCGGGCCGGGGGGTGAGTGCCGGGGTCGGGTGCCGGGTCAGGTGCGCGCGTCGCGGCGCAGCGGATGCGTCTCCGGGACCTCGACGACGACGATGCGCACGCCGTCCGGGTCCTCGATCCACATCTCGACCAGGCCCCACGGCTCCTCGCGCGGCTCCCGGACGATCGGCACGCCCGCCGCCGCGAGCCGCCCGTGCTCGGCCCGCACGTCCCTGACCTGGAGCCAGAGCATCACGCCCGCGCCGCCCGCGCCGTGCCCCGACACCTCCAGGAACCCCGGGCCGAGGAAGAACACGACGCCGGGCGCGTCGGCCGGGCCGAACTCGCGGTACACCGCGAGCCCCAGGACGTCGCGGTAGAACGCCTGGGTGCGTCGCGGATCGGGCGGGCGGAGCAGGACGCGGCTGCTGAGGACCTCCATGCCCCCATCCTCGCCCCGGAGGGGGCCGGGGGGAATCAGCCGCCGAAGCTCGCGTGGTAGGTCGCGGACATGTCCTCGTCGCCGTGCCCCTGCGCCAGCGCGCGGCGGAACCGCTCGCCCGCCGCGTCGTTGAGGTCGACGCGCACGTTCCCGGACGCGGCCGCCTCATGGATCAGCCGCGTGTCCTTCTCGGCGTTGCGGACGGCGAAGCTCGTCGTGTAGTCGTCGGCGAGGATCGACTTCAGCTTGGCCTGGAGGTAGGGGCTGTCCATCGGGCCGCCGGTCACGACCTCGCCGAACAGCGCCGGGTCGAGGCCGAGGCCCCGGGCGAGCGCGAGCGACTCGGCGACGATCGAGGTCATGGAGATGCCGTAGCTCACCGCGGCGAGCTTGAGCTTGGACGCCGCGCCGCCCGCGCCGTCCTCGTCCAGCCACAGCGTCTTCGATCCGACGGCGTCGAACACCGGCGCCAGCGTGGGACGGACGTCCTGCGGCCCGGCGGCGAGGATCACCAACTTCCCCTGCTCGGCGGGCTGCCGGGTGCCCTGGACGGGCGCGTCCACGAACGTGAGGCCGTGCTCGGCGGCGAACCCGGCCAGCCTGTCCAGCGGGCCGATGCCAACCGTGCTCATCTGCGCCCAGACCTGGCCCGGACGCAGCGACGGCGCCGCGTCCGCCATCGCGGCGAGGACGGTCTCGCCGTCGCTCAGCATCGTGATCACGACGTCGGCGCCGGCGACGGCCTCGGCGGGCGTCCCGGCGACCGTGGCGCCGTCCGCGGCGAGCGGCTCGGCCCGCGACCGGGTCCTGTTCCACACCGTGAGCCGGTGCCCCGCCTTGAGCAGGTTGCGGCCCATCGCCGCCCCCATGATCCCGGTGCCCAGCAGCGCGACGTTGCTCATCTCTCCCACTCCCTTTTCTTGACCGATCATTACATTTTCAGGAACCGCATCGTGGCATGCGCGGCCCGGGGCGTCCCTACCCAGGAAGCGGCAGGGCTCGCAGCGCGGCGTCGACCACCGCGACGAGGCGGCGCCGGTCGGCCCCCGCCTTGCCCAGAACGCGAAGGCCCTGGATGGTCGTGGTGACGAAGTCGGCGAGCGCGGTCACGTCGGCGTCCTGGGGGAGCTCGCCCCGCTCGCGGCCCTTCCGCAGCGCGGCCTCGACGAGTTCGGCGATCCGGTCCAGGGAACCGCCGACGATACGCGCGGCGACCGCGTCGCCCGGGAGCCGCTCCACCGCCGTGTTCGTCATCAGGCACCCCCGCCGCTCCGGGTCGCCGACCGTGTCGTCGACCAGCGCGAGCAGCAGGTGGCGCAGCACCTCGCGGACGGGCTCGTCCCGGTCGAGCCGCACCGCCATCAGCGCGCCCGACTTCGTCGCGTAGTGCCGCAGCGCCGCCTCGTACAGGCCGTCCTTGCTGCCGAACGCCGCGTACAGCGAGCCCCGGCCGATCCCGGTGGCCTCCACGAGGTCCTGGATCGAGGTCGCCTCGTACCCCCGGCCGCGGAAGACCTCGGTGGCGGCGGCGACGGCCGCCTCGGTGTCGAACTCCCTGGCACGTGCCATACCGCAGACGTTAGCCATTTCTGGAACGTCTGGTCAAATTGGTGTCGCGGGCGCTAGCCGAAGGCCGGGTGCTCGTCCGCGCTCACGAAGGCCTCGGTGTAGGGCGCGGCGAACACCTCCAGCGTGCGGTCGAGCTGCGCCGACCACCAGGCGACCAGCGCCGCCTGCCCGCGCTCGCCGGCGCCGTCCGCGCCGAGGTAGCGGTGCCGCAGCGGCGCGACGTCGCAGAGCCGCTCCCACCACTCCCGGTGGACGGCCGCCTGGATCTGCCCCTCGTCCAGCGGGAACGTCGCGCGGTGGCCCCGCACGAACGCCTGGGCGCGGTCGAGGTCGAGGCCCCGCTCGTCCTCGCACGCGAACAGCCGCGCCGCCGCCCGGACGACCTCGCCCGCGACCGGCCCGGTGGTCAGCGCGTCCCAGCCGAGAACGGCGGTCACGTTTCCGGACCCGCCGTAGCGCAGGTTCTCCGCGTGGAACGCGCCGTGCAGGTGGCCGACCGTGCTGACCTCCATCTCCGGCGGCTGGTGCCCGGCGAACTCGGTGAGCAGCGCGTGCCGCTCGCGCAGCCGCCGCGCGGTCAGCGCGTCGAAGTCGGTGCCGTCCCCGGGGATGGCCTCCAGCATCGCCTCGACGGCTGCGGCGGCCTCCGCGGCGCGCGGCGTCGGCACCAGCATGCTCTGCTGGACGGGAGGGGTCGAGCGGTCGAGTTCGGCGTGCAGCCGTCCGAGGAGCCCGCCGAGCGCCTCGCACTGCCCGAACGTCAGCTCCAGCCCGCCGCGCACGCGTCCGGCGACCCACGGGTACAGCACGAAGCTCCGCCCGGACGCGGTGACGAGCGTCCGGCCGCCGCGAGCGGGGACGGGCGCGAGGACCGGCAGGCCCGCCGCGTCCAGCGCCCCGGTGACCGCGTGCCGGAACAGCACGCGCCTGCGGTCGGGATGCTCGTACTCCTTCAGGAAGTACGACCCCTGGGCGGTGTCGACCCGCATGCAGCGGTGCCCGGGGCCGGGGGACACGGCGTCCGGGTCGCCGATCTCCCAGCGGCGCAGCAGCCGTGGCGGCGGCTCGGTCTCAGCCTGGGTGTCAGCACTGCGTGATGTCGGCACCTCGGCACCTCGGCGTCGTCGGTCGGGACATCGGACGGGCTCTCGGTCGGGCTCGGCCGGGCTCTCGGACGGGCATGGGGACTGGTCGAACGGATGTTCCCACGATGACGCTACACGCCCGGACGTCCACCGCGAAAGGGAAACGCCCGTCCCGTGGGCGTTCCCGGCCTCCGCCGGTGGCTCTTGACCGGCTTGCACGCTGGTGGGCGATGTCTTCCGGCTCGGCCGAATGTTCGCCGACTCCGCGCGATCAATACGCTGTCCGGATGAGCGACGCGGCGGAGGTGGCGCGGCGATGCGCCGAGACGATGTACGCGCGGGACCGGGTGGCGCAGGACCTCGCGATGCGGATCGCCGAGGTCGCGCCCGGGCGGGCCCGGCTGCGGATGACGGTCGGCGACACGATGGTGAACGGCTTCGGGATCGCCCACGGCGGCTACATCTTCCTGCTCGCCGACACCGCGTTCGCCTACGCGTGCAACACCCACGACGCGGTGACGGTCGCGGCGGCCGCGGACGTGGTGTTCGTCGCCCCGGCCCGCGCCGGCGACCTGCTGGAGGCGACCGCCGAGGAACGCGTCCGCTACGGCCGCAGCGGCGTGTACGACGTGACGGTGCGCCGCGTCCCGGACGGCGAGGTCATCGCGGAGTTCCGCGGCGGCAGCCGCACCCGCGACGAACGCGTCCTGAACGACGCCTGACCGCCCGCTCCGCCACGCGCCGCGTCCACCACGAGGACGGCACGACGGCCGCACGCCCTCGCCCTGGATCGCCGACTCCCTCGACACCGGATGCCGCGTCCACGACGAGGACCGGCCCGGCAGCCCCACCGCCCTCACCCTTGGGAGGGTGACGGCATCGCCGAATCCCTCGGCACCGCACGTTTCGCGGCGCGCCCTGGGACGCGCCGTCGGTCTCGGCCTGTGGTCAGAGCTGGTTCAGGATGGCGTTCAGGTGGCGCGTCGTGTCGTCGGGGCGCGCGGCGGTGATGCACAGGTTGTTCATCGCGCGCATGTAGGTGTCGACGTCGGTGGGCTTGTCGAGGTAGAGCGCGCTGGTGAGCTGCTCCAGGTACACGACGTCCGACAGGCCCGGTTCGGCGAACCGCAGGATGGTGAACGGACCACCGGCCGCGGCGTGGCCGCCCGCGCCGAACGGGACGAGCTGGAGCGTGACGTTCGGCAGCTCCGACATCTCGATCAGATGGCGGAGCTGGCGCCGCATCACCGCGCGCCCGCCGAGCGGCCGCCGCACGACCGCCTCGTCCAGGACGGCCCACAGTGTCGGCGCTCCGGGCGAGGTGAACCGCTCCTGGCGGGTCGTGCGGACCTGCACGCGCCGCTCGACCTCCTCCTCGGAGGCGTCGGAGAAGCCGAGGCGCACGACCGCGCGCGCGTAGTCCTCGGTCTGCAACAGTCCCGGGACGAACTGCAACTCGTAGGTGCGCAGCAGCGACGCCGCCTCCTCCAGGCCGAGGTAGACCTCGAACCAGCTCGGCAGGACGTCGCCGTACCGGTGCCACCAGCCCGGGGTGTTGGCCTCCTTGGCCAGCTCCAGCAGGGTCGCGCGGTCGCCGGGGTCGGTCACGCCGTAGAGCGTGAGCAGGTCGGCGACGTCGCGCTCCTTGAAGCCGACGCGGCCCAGCTCCATGCGGCTGATCTTGGAGTGCGAGCCGCGGATCTCATACCCGGCCTGCTCGGTGGAGATGCCGCGCGCCTCCCGGAGCCGCCGCAGCTGCGCGCCGAGCAGGATGCGCAGCACCGTGGGCCCGCCGCGCCGGGGATAGTCGATCAGCCGTCCGGCCGGATCGCTCTCGGCCGAAGGTGTGTGTGCAGCTGAATCCTGGGGCAAAGGGGTCACCAGCCAGTCGACGTGTCTGCTCAGGGGCGGAACGGCATCGCCCTATGTTAGAGGATGAACCCCTGTTTTTGGGAAGGATGAATTACGTGTCTGCGGACGCCGGACCCTACCGCGCAGAAGGGTCGCCGCGTCGCGGGAGCCGTCCGCTCGCCGCATCCCGAGGGTACCTCCGTCCGCGTTGTGCGGACGCCGCGCCGGGAGCCGGGGACCTCGCCGACCGGTCGGTCGGACCGTCTTGATCGGCCGTGACCAGTGCAGTCGGTGTCGGGACGGGTGCGGAACGTGGGGGGAATCCCGCCCGCCGGCGGCCTTTTCGAGATGGCGCGGCGGCCGCCGCGCAAACCCCTCGTGTGCGAATTGCCCGGCGTTCTTCCGGTTTGATGATGACGAAAGTCACCCGCTTTTCTCGGCCCTTCCCATGACACGGGAATGACGGCTGCCTGACAACTTGGAGAATGTTCCTCGCGGCGGGTCCGGGCGTGCGGGGCCCCTCGTCCTGGTACGGGCTGCCGCTGGGCGCCGCCGGTGCCCGCCCCGGCGCCTCCTCGCCGAGGCGCCGCCGTTCCTCGAATCACGCGCCCGGCGTTGGCGCAGGTGGCGGGCCGAGTGATCGTTTCCGGCGCCGGCTATTTCGTCGAGGTATTGGCCCGGTGCTTTCCCGGCGTCCTCCGTGTTTCGGCCGGCCTCAGGCGTCGCGGCGGGTGAAGGCGAACGCGGCCAGGGCGAGCGGCACGAGCGCGTACGCCAGCATCACCGCCACCGCGACCGGCACGGGCAGCAGATCGCCGTAGATGGAGTCGCCCGCGCCCAGCCCGGAGACCTCCGAGGCCAGGCCGCTGAGCATCACCGAGCCGACCCGCGCGTCCCACGGCGCGGGCAGGTGGAAGACGAGCAGCGGCAGGACGTGCCACAGCAGCACGACCGCCGTGATCGCGCCCGCCGCCGACCGGGTGAGGAGCCCGAGCGCGAGCCCGAGCAGCGCGAACACCGCCACCGACGCGCCCTCCACGGCGAACGCGGGAAGGTCGTGGCAGACCGAGCCGTCCTGGTCGACGAAGGACCGCCCGCCGATCACCAGCCGGGGCCCGAGGCAGGACGCGAACGCGACCGCCTCGCCCGCGGCGAGCCCCACCGCCGCGACCACGACCGCCTTCGCCGCGACCAGCCGACCCCGGCGCGGGACGGCGGCGAGGCTCGTCCCGATCGTCCCGCTCCGGTACTCCGACGTCACGGACAGGACGCCGAGGACCGCCAGGCACAGCGAGGCGACCCACGGCCCCATCAACTGGAGCGGACGCAACGGCAGGTCGCCGCGCTCCTGGGCGGACAACCCGTCCCAGACCCGCGCCTCCTGCACCGCGATCAGCATCAGCACGAGCACGAACCCGCCCGCGACCGACAACGTCCACCGGGTCGAGCGGACCGAGCGGAGCTTCCACCACTCCGCCGCCACCGCGTCGATCACGACGCCGCCCCGAACTCGACACTGCCCGAGGTCAACGCCATGTAGGCCTCCTCAAGGGACGCGTTGCGCGGCGTCACCTCGTACAGCGGAATCCCGTGCGCCGCGGCGTGCTCACCGATGGCCTCCACACCCAACCCGCTCACGACCAGCACACCGCTGCCCCACTCCCCGGCTGCCGCCGCACCGCCTTCGGCCGTCGTCCTGCCGTCTCCACCTGTGGCCGTGCCGCCGTGGGATGCCGCGGCGAGGCGCACGCTCGTCGCCCCCGCCCTTCCATCCGCCACCGCGCCGCCGTCTCCGCGTGCGGTCACGCTGCCTTCGACTGTCGTCCTGCCGCCTTCGAGCGCGGAGCCGGTGGCTGTTCCGTTCGCGCTTTCGACGGTGCCCCCGGCTGCCACGAGCACCCGCGTCAGCTCGTCCGGACGGGGCGAACGCACACGTACGCCGCGTCCGAAGCGGTCCGCCAGCTCGCGCACCGACGTGTCGGCGATCAACCGGCCGCGTCCGATGACGACCAGCCGGTCGGCGGTCAGCTCCATCTCGCTCATCAGATGGCTGGAGACCAGCACCGTGCGCCCCTCGGCGGCCAGCGCGCGCATCAGCTCGCGGATCCAGCGGACGCCGTCCGGGTCCAGGCCGTTCACCGGCTCGTCGAAGATCAGCACGCCGGGATCGCCGAGCAGCGCCGCCGCGATCCCGAGCCGCTGCCGCATGCCCAGCGAGAACCCGCCGACCCGCCTGCGCGCGACGCCCGCCAGGCCCACCCGTTCCAGCACCTCGGCGACCCGCCGCGTCCCGACCCCGTTGCTGCGCGCCAGCCACCCGAGATGGTCGAACGCCGTCCGTCCGCCATGCACGGCGCTCGCGTCCAGCAGCGCCCCGACATCCAGCATGGGTCGCCGCAGAGACGCGTAACGGCGGCCGTTCACCAGCGCCTCACCGGACGACGCGGCGTCCAGTCCGAGCAGCACCCGCATCGTCGTCGACTTGCCTGCCCCATTCGGTCCGAGGAAGCCGGTGACGCTCCCGGGCCTGACCTCGAACGACAGCCGGTCCACGGCCACCGTCCGGCCGAACCGCTTCGTCAGCTCGCGTACCTCGATCACACCACCACCCTCGCCGGGACGGACCTCCCCGCACATCGGAGCCAGCTCCGGGTTTCGCGCCCGGCGCCGCCTCCGCCCGTGCTCCGAGGACGGCGCGCCGTATCGAACCCAGGGATGACGTCCACCGGCCCGACGCGATCACGGCGACGCCCCCGCTACCGTCGTGACGTGGACGAATCCGAGCGCCCCCTCCTCGTCCGGCGCATGAGCCGGCGTCGGCTGATCGGCCTGGACGTCGCCGCGGCACTCCTCTACACGCTCCTGACGACGGTGCTCTCGGGCGGGGACGCCCCGGCCCTGCTCGCCTGCACGGCCGCCGTCGCCACCGGCCTCCCGCTGGCGGTGCGCCGGTTGTGGCCGGTGCCGGTGTTCGTGGCCGTCCTCACCGTGTCCGCCCTCGCCTTCCTTCTCGACCTGCCCTGGGACTCCTTCGCCGCCGCCGCGTACGCGCTGTACACGGTCGCGCTCACCGAGCCGCGCCGCCGCTGGATCCCGACCTCGCTGATCGGAGGCCTCAGCGCCCTGGTCATCCTCGGCGGAGCCGTCGCCGGTCCCGGGAGCTGGCACACCCGGCGCGTCGCCGCGCTCGTGCTCGGCCTCGCCGTCCTCGGCGCCTCGTGGGCCCTCGGACGCGCCGTCCGCGAGCGTCGCGCCCAGGCCGACCGGGCCGCCCGCCAGCTCGCCGACCGCGCCGTCGGCGACGAGCGGCTGCGCATCGCCCGCGAACTCCACGACGTCGTCGCGCACAGCATGAGCCTGATCGCCGTCAAGGCGGGCGTCGCCGTCCACGTCGCCGAGGCCCGTCCGGAGGAGGCGCTGGACGCCCTCCGCGTCATCGAGACCACCAGCCGCGGCTCCCTCGCCGAGATGCGTCACCTCCTCGGCGTCCTGCGCGCGGGCTCCGTCCCCGACACCGACCCGGTCTCCGCGCCGGACCTGGCCCCCTCGCCCGGCCTCGACGAGCTGCCCGCCCTGGCCGAGCGCGCCGCCATGGCCGGGGTCCGCGTCGAGCTGGACGTCCGCGCCGGTGACCTCCCCGAGGTCGTGGCCCTCTCCACCTACCGCATCGTCCAGGAGGCGGTCACCAACGTCGTCAAACACGCCGCGCCCGCCCGATGCCGGGTCCGTGTGGAGGCGGACGGCCACCGGATGCGCATCGACGTCACCGACGACGGCCCCGGCGTCCGCGTCCTGCCCGGCGGCGCCGCGCCGGGGGAGGGGCACGGCCTGGTCGGCATGCGCGAGCGGGTCGTGATGTACGGCGGCGACTTCACCGCGGGCCCGCGTCCGGGAGGCGGCTTCGCGGTCTCGGCCCGCTTCCCCTACGATCCGGCGTGACCATGACCGATCCCATCCGCGTCCTCGTGGCCGACGACCAGGCGTTGCTGCGCGGCAGCTTCCGCGTCCTGGTCGACACCGCGCCTGGCCTGCTCACCGTGGGCGAGGCGGGCACCGGAGCCGAGGCGGTCGAACTCGCCGCCTCCGAGGCTCCCGACGTCGTCCTCATGGACGTCCGGATGCCCGAGATGGACGGCATCGAGGCGACCCGCCGCATCTGCGCCGACCTGCCGGACGTCCGCGTCCTGATCCTCACCACGTTCGACCTGGACACCTACGTCTACTCGGCGCTGCGCGCCGGGGCGAGCGGGTTTCTGTTGAAGGACACCCCGCCCGCCGACCTGCTGTCGGCCATCCGTGTCGTCGCCTCGGGGGAGTCCCTCCTCGCCCCGACCGTGACCCGCCGCCTGATCGCCGAGTTCGTCCGGCGCCCCGGCCCCGTCCAGCCCCCTCCCACCGGACTGGACGGGGTCACCGACCGCGAACGCGAGGTCCTCACCCTCATCGCCCGCGGCCTCTCGAACACCGAGCTCGCCGCGCACCTGCACCTGAGCCCGGCGACGGTGAAGACGCATATCGGGCACCTGCTCGCCAAACTCCAGGCCCGCGACCGAGCCCAACTCGTCATCGCCGCCTACGAAACCGGCCTGGTCACGCCCCGCTGACCCGCACCGCACGAAGACGGAAGCAGCGCACCCACATGCGAGCCGCAAAGCGACCTCGCACACGCCAGGCCCCGGGCACCGTCCGAGCCACGCCGCCTTATAAACCAGCCTGGCCACACCATCCATAACTGTCGGTCGGACCTAGTGGACACAGGCAGGATGTGGACCGTACGTAGGACGAACAACCTCCTCGGTCTTGCCTGACAGGCCCATGGGGCCGCTGAAGCTGAACCCCGAGCACCGCAAGCGCCCAGCCGAATGCGAACCCCTGGACGTCCGCCGAGTGGTGTTAGTGGACAGGCTCCTTCGGCCTTTGCCTAGCAGCGCCTGTGTGCGCTGATTGAGCCGCTACTGCCAAACCTCGAGCGCCAAAGCGCTAACCGGGAGATGAACGGCTGGCCGCTCGCCAAGGGTGTTGATGGACGTGCTCCTTCAACCTTGCTCGGGCAGCGCCTGCGTCAGCCGATCGAGCCGCTGCCGACGCACCTCCAGCGCCCGTAAGCGCTAAGCCCGACGCGAACGGCTGGACGTCCGCCCAGTGCAGCTAGTAGACAAGCTCGTTCAGCTGTCCCCCGCCCCCGGCCTGTTTGAGCCGATCGGGCCGCTGACGCTGAATCCCGACCGCCGCCAGCGCTGAGCCGGGCGCGAATGCCTGGACGCCAGCCACCAGCTGTTAGCAAGCAGCCTCCTTCAGCCTTGCCGACAAGGCCTGTGAGCTGATTGAGCCACTGCCTCCGAACACCGAACGCCAAGCGCTGTACGCGCTCAGCCGGACGCAAACGCGTGGACGCCCGCAAGGAGTGGTTAGCGAACGCGGCCGTCAAGCGAGGGCCCTGGCGGAAAGGCGAGAACACGGGCGACGGGCGAGGACGGTGTGCGGGGCTCTCGAGTCTCTGCCTAGAGCAAGGTGGGGGCGAGCCGTTCGAGGTGGTCGGCCGTCGAGGGGAGGTCCGGGGCGAACACCGAGGCGACGACATGGTCGGCCCCCGCGTCGAGGTGGTCCTGGAACCGCCGGGAGATCGCGGCCTCGTCGCCCCAGTTGAAGCACAGGTCGACGACCTCGTCCGACCCGCCGTCCGCCAGGTCGGCGTCGCCGTAGCCCATCTCCCTGAGCATGCGGGCGTAGGGCGATCCAGGCATGAGGATCCCCGGCGCCTGGCGTGCGATGGCGCGTGCCTTCGCGGGGTCTGCCTCGGGAATCACGGTCTGAAGAGTGATCAGCAGCTTGTCCGGGCCGAGCGCTTCCCGCACGCGCCGCGTGTGCTCGGCGGGCATCAGCGCGGGGAGTGCGCCGTCCGCCCGCTCGCGGGCGACCGCCTGCATCTTCGGACCGAGGGCGGCGATCAACCTGGGGAAGGGGACGGACGGCACCGGAGCGGCCTCGACAGCCGCGTCCATACCGTCCAGATATCCGCGCATCTTCGCGAGCGGGCTGGTCCACTGCTGCCCGCTCTGCTCGACGATCGGCCCCATGCTGACGCCGATCCCGAGCGCCAACCGGCCCGGATAGGCGTCGGCCAGCACCGACGCGGCCCCCTGCATCGTGGCCGGATGCCGTGCCCACAGGTTCGCGATGCCCGAGCCGAGGACGATCCAGTCGGTCGCCGCGAGCATCACGCCGAGCTGGGTGAACACCTCACGTCCGCCGACGGCCTCGTTCACCCAGATCGAACCGTAGCCCGCCTTCTCGACGCGCACGGCGGCCGCCCGCCATTCGTCGGCGGGGGCGAGCGGGGTCATCAGCGTGGCCCCGATCCGCCCGAGCCTCTTACGCGCCTCGTCCACGGCGGTGATCTTCATCCTGCCTCCTCGAAAGAGCCCTACAATCGGAATCGTTAGCCCGCTTAGGACAGTACCGGAACGATCGCCCCGTTTGTCAAAGGAGGACGCGGATGGCCGCCGACCCGCTGGTCCCCCGGCGCTCGGACGCGCTGCGCAACCGGGAGAGGATCATGCAGGCCGCGCTGGAGGCCTTCGCCGCCGACGGCAGTCTCGCCCCCCTGGACGACATCGCACGCCGCGCCCGGGTCGGGGCCGGGACCGTCTACCGCAACTTCCCGACCAAGGAGGCGCTGTTCAAGGCCGTCATCGCCGACCGCCTCGAACGGGTCGTGGACGAGGCGAGGTCCCTTGCCGACGCCGAAGAACCGGTGGAAACGTTCTACGGTTTCGTTATGCGAGTGGTGGAGCGCGCCATGGTCAACCACGCGCTCTGCGAGGCGATCGCGCTGGACGAGGGGATGCGCGCCTTCGAGGGCAGCGGCTTGGAGCAGGCGTTCAACGACGCCCTCGGGCTGCTGCTCAGAAGGGCACAGGGGGCGGGCGGTGTCCGGCCTGACGTCGACATAGCGGATATCAGGGCGCTCCTGACCGGGTGCCTGATCATGGAACGCCAGCGACGCACGACCGGCCCGCCCGGACGCATGACGGCGCTCGCGTGCGACTCGCTCCGCCCGCACCAGCAAGAGCCTTTGAAGGCACGTAACGAAACTCGCCACGCGTCACGTAACGAAACGTGCGAGATCTGCGGCACCCCGCTCATGGCCGCCCGGACAGGTCGCCCCGCCCGCTACTGCGGCGCGGCGTGCCGCCAGAAGGCCCACCGCCGTCGCTCGCTCGTCCGCCTGACACGAAATCCGGTTGATCAGCCGATCCAGCCCACGGGACGCTTGGGCTTCGCCTTTCGCATGGGGAGCCAGCCCTTGATGACGTCCACCCGGGAGATCCGTGCCGACTTCGACCGCGACTCGATCACGGTCTACCAGGCGTACGGCCCGGAGATCGCCGGTCCAGCAGCGCGGCACGGCACGTTCGTCCCCCCGTTCTCCCGTGGCCGCATGACCTGGATCAAGCCGTCCTTCCTGTGGCTGATGGCGCGCAGCGGCTGGGCGCGCAAACCGGGCCAGGAGCGCGTGCTCGCCATCCGGATCAGCCGCGCGGGCTGGGAGGAGGCCCTCGGCCTGGCCGTCCCCACGGCCCCGGACCACCGCGTCTTCCGGGGCCCGGACGAGTGGCGCCAACGATTCGCGGACGCGGTCGTCCACGTCCAGTGGGACCCGGAACGATCCCTGCGCGGCCAGAAGCTGGAGGCACGGAGCATCCAGATCGGTCTCAGCCGCCACGTCATCGGCCGCTATGTCGACGACTGGATCATGGAGATCGAAGACCGCACGCCCCTCGTCCACAAACTGCATCGCCTCGTCCAGGACGGCCAGGCGAGCAAGGCCAAAAAGCTGCTCCCACCAGAACGCCCGTACCCGCTGCCCCCCGAACTGGCCCAGCGCATCGGCGCCGACTGACCCCGACCGGCCCCGCGCCACCCCAACCCCCCGAGCCCCACCCCATCCAGCCCCCAGGGAGACCCTGCCGGTCGCCAGAACAGTCCAGACGACCGCCGAAGACGGCCCAGCCGGGCGCCGAGGACGGCCCGGCCGGGCGCCGAGGACGGTCCTGCCGAGCGCGGAAGACGGCCCGGCCGGGCGCGGAAGACGGCCCGTGCTCGGCGGTCACCAGTGCCGCTGCGGTCGCCGACGCCGCCGGTGCGGACACTCCCAGGGTCCACGCGACAAGTTCGGGGCGATGCGCTCGGTGAAGGCGGTCACGGTCAGATCGATCGCTTGGCCTTGCCCTGGTGTGTTCGTCAGGGACTGGGGCCGTCGCGGTCACTGACGCTGCTGGGGCGGACGGTTCTAGGGTTCGGTCGGCAGGCTCAGGACGAGGCGCTCGGTGAAGCCGCCCCGCCTTTCCCGTTTGGCCGCGCGTCGCTCCTCCAGTTCGTCCGGCGTCATTCCGTGGATCGCTGCCAACGCGTGCAGAACCTCCAGGAGGTCGGCGAGTTCGTCCGGGTCGCCGCTGGAGGCGTACTCCCCGGCCTCCTCGTAGAGCTTGGCGCGCAGCAACGGCTGGTACTCCTCCGTTTCGGCGATACGGGTCTCAGCGCTGCGTCCGGTGGCCTGAATGATCTCGGGAATCCGGTCGCGGACCAGCTTCTCCGTCAGCCCGTCACCCGAGCCGGTGTGGTGCATCAGTCCGCCATGTCGCCGGTCCAGCGACTGGACCCACTTCACAGCCACCGCCGCCGTCTGGACGAGTTCCTCCCGGAGCCTCGCGGGCGCCGACTCGGCAAGGGCCTCGTAGAACTCCTCTGTGAGCACATGGCGCCAGGTCAGCTCTCCGCGCTTCCACGCTTCAGCACATTCGCGCTTGGCCTCCTCCGCGTGCTCGGTGAACTCCGGTCCGCTTCCATCGGGAAACTCCTGGACGCCCCACATCCGATCCTGGGCATCTCGTTCGGCCGCGATGTCCGACAGCACCCTCGCCAGCGAACCCGGCACTCCCTCGTCTTCCATGCGCCGAAGGTAACCATCGCGCCTGCCCTGCGCGTGCGTTCCGAACAAGTGCCACTGGACGCCAACCTAGGGGTGCGGGCTTGGCTAGGTCGGGCCAGGATCATCCGGTTCGGAGCTCAGCAACTCGTGCATCACGGGAGGTATCTCGTCCCAGAGCCACTCGTTCATCGTTCCGGGAAAGTCATCCGGAGCCTCGATGCCCAGACGGAGAGGGCCCGCCTCGACCAGCCGGACCGGAACGGGATCGCCTTCCCATAACTGTTCCCGGCTGCCCCAGAAGGCAGCGAAATCGTCGCTCGTCAGCCGCAGTTCCATGGGGAGCAGATGCGAGCCAGGGTGCCGTCCGAGTGGGAGCAGATGCTGCGCGGTCGTGCGCAGGACGTTCAAGGCCGCCAGATCATGCGCGCAGGCTACATCGGCGATCTCCAGCTCCGGCAGTCCGAAGCGGCACAGTCCACGTGTGCTGATGCGGACACACGTGCAGCCGTCGATGTCGCCTGTGCCGACCTGGCACTCGCCGCCGTTGCGGTAAGGCGGTAGGGAGGCGCCGATCCAATCGTCGGCGAGGATGAAATTCCCGGAGTCTTCAAAGTAGAGGCCAGGCAGCACGCGATCGGTGCTGAGATCGACGGGGATGCCGCAGAGGGATTCGGCGAGTGCTTCGGCGGCCGTGCGCGCGAGATGGAGACCGGACGGAAGGTCGGTGGTTTCCAGTTCGGACAGCACGCCGACGTGGCGGGTCGCCTCGCGAGCCTGCTTGCTGTCCTCCTCGTCGACGGCAGTCGTCCTGCTCAGATCCCAGGGAGAATCCGATGCCTGATATTCGGCTATCTGGAGTCGGGTTGTGCCCAGGCGCTCCAGCACCGGCTCCGTGAACTGTGCCGGCAGGTTCTGGCGGATCATGGTCGGGAGGTCGTGGACGACGCGGTTCGTCGCGACGACGAAACCTGCACTGACCTTCTCGGGAACCGTGATGGTGACGGGCATGGCAGCCTCCTCGGGCCGTCGGTGGGCCGGTGTGTGCGGTCCAGCCTCGGGGAAGCGCTCCGGCAACAAAAGTGGAATCGCGTTCTGTGGATAAGCTCGCTGTGAGCGTGTCGCAAACGCCCGAAATGATGCCATTAGGCGGAGTTTGAGAGAGTGGCGGCAGGAGCAGAACCGCTCAATCAGGCTGCCGCGCTGGTAGAAGGCATGGCGGCGGCGCGCAGACCCATGGACGTCCAGGCATACTTCGTGGGGCCTTGCTAAGACGCGGCCCCGGAAATGACCACTACTCCACTTGGTGCAGATCGGTGTGAGGTCGATCGCCAAACCTCATCATGCGTATACGCGATCACAGCGTCGGACGCCATGCTGGCCAACCGAATGCCCAGGCGTGCCGACCGGGCTCACTGAAATGCCTCTGCGAATATCCGTGAGGAGACCGACTCCGGGGTTCCAGGCACAACCGCCCGCACCCGTCCAGCAAAACTCAAGGCCGGGAGCATCGCTCCCGGCCTTTGAGTCATTCGCGTTCGTCGTTCATACGGCGGCCATACAGGCATCACGTCACCCGCGACGGCCAGCCAGTGTTGTGTCAGCGAGAGGGAAGGTCCACGTAGTGGCGCTCGCCCGGGCCCACGTACACCTGGCGCGGACGGCCGATCTTCGTCGTGGAGTCGTTCATCATCTCGCGCCACTGGGCGATCCAGCCGGGCAGCCGTCCGAGCGCGAACAGAACGGTGAAGGCGTTGGTGGGGAAGCCCATCGCCTTGTAGATGACGCCGGTGTAGAAGTCGACGTTCGGGTACAGCTTGCGCTCCACGAAGTAGTCGTCGCTCAGCGCGACCTCTTCGAGGCGCATGGCCAGGTCCAGCAGCGGGTCCGATTTGCCCAGCGCGTCCAGGACCTTGCCGGTGGCCTGCTTCACCACGGCGGCGCGCGGGTCGTAATTGCGGTAGACGCGGTGGCCGAAGCCCATCAGCTTGACGCCCGGCTCCTTGTCCTTCACGCGCCGGACGAACGAGTCGACGTCGTCGCCGTTCTCGTGAATGCGCTCGAGCATCTCCAGGACGGCCTGGTTGGCACCCCCGTGCAGGGGACCGAACAGCGCGTCGACGCCCGCGGACACCGACGAGAACAGGTTCGCCTGGCTGGAGCCCACCAGCCGTACGGTCGAGGTGGAACAGTTCTGCTCATGGTCGGCGTGCAGGACGAACAGCATGTCCAGGACGCGCACGATCTCGGGGTCGATCTCGTACGCCTGCGTGGGCAGGCCGAACGTCATGCGTAGGAAGTTCTCCACGTACCCCAGGGAGTTGTCCGGGTAGAGCAGCGGCTGACCGATGGAGGTCTTGTACGCGTACGCCGCGATCGTGGGCAGTTTGGCGATGAGCCGGATGCTGGACAGGTCGACCTGCTCGGGGTCGAACGGGTCGAGGCTGTCCTGGTAGAAGGTCGACAACGCGCTGACCGCGGACGACAGGACCGCCATCGGGTGCGCCCGCCGGGGGAACGCGGAGAAGAACGCGCGGAACTTCTCGTCCAGCAGCGTGTGGTTGCGGACGCTGTGGGTGAACTCGTCCAGCCGGTCGGCGGACGGCAGCTCGCCGTAGATCAGCAGGTAGGCGACCTCGAGGAAGGAGGACTTCTCCGCCAGTTCCTCGATCGGGTAGCCGCGGTACCGCAGGATGCCCGCCTCACCGTCGATATAGGTGATCGAGGACGTGGTGGAGGCGGTGTTGGTAAACCCGGGATCGAGCGTGACATGCCCCGTCTCCTTGAGCAGCTTGCCCACGCCCAGGCCGGAAGGACCCTCGGTGGCCTCCGTCACCTCCAGAGGCATGCGGCCGCTCACGTGGTTGAGCTCGAAATCCGACATACTCGCTCGCTCCCAACTCCGTCCACACCTGCGCAGACGCTCCGTTCTTCATCGTATCCACGTGATCACACGGGCTCATCCGGGCCTGTCCCGTTGACGAGTGGCCGCGCGGGGTGCTCCGGTGGGGTACATGAGCGACCACATCGCCGCCGAACTTCTCGCACGTGCCCGCCGGGAGATCGCGGACGCGACGTCCGAGAACCGCTTCCTCGATCTCCTCGAAACCGGTCGGGTGCCCCGGGAACGCCTGGTCTGGCTGGTTGGAGAGGAGTTTCGGATCGTCAGTAGCGACCGGCGAAGTTTCGCCCTGTTGGCCGCGCGCTATCCGGATTCACCGGCCGGCGAGCTGTTTCTGCGGCTTGCCCAGGGTGAGACCCGGGCGCTCGGTCTCCTGAACGATCTCGCCTCGGCCCTGGGGGAAAGTGAGAAGAATCTCAGAGCGTACGAGCCACGTCCGTTCGCCCAGACCTACCCCGCATATCTCGCGCAGCGTGCCGTCTTCGGCACGGCCAGTGAGGTCGCTCTGGCCATGCTGGCCAACCTGGAAGAGTGGGGCGCGTACTGCTCCCGTGCCGCCGACGCCCTCCGCAGCGCCTACGACATGGACGACGCCGCAGTGGCCTTCTTCAGCTTCTTCGCCGAATCGCCACCCGGCTTCGAGGACCAGGCCCTGTCCGTCGTCGCCGCAGGACTGGAGGCAGGTGACGACCCGGAGGAGATCGCCCTTGCGGCGCGTCTCCTGCACGCCTACGAGACGGCCTTCTGGGACGCCCTGGCCGAGGGCCTGACCTGATCGCGGGACGTGCGGGCCTCCTGCACATCCCGACACGCCCCCGCCCGGGGACGATCCCGCCCGTGCAAAGTCCGCTACCAGGCCTCTTCGCGGAGCGTCGGGGGTTCGCCGGTGACCTCGATCAGCGTGCGTTCCTGGACGCCGATGAGCTCCGCGACGTCCGAGGGCAGCCACTCCTCGCCGTAGTGCGCGTCCAGCAACGTGGACAGCGCGACGAGCACCTGTTCTGGCGAGGGCCGCTCCACTGGTTCCTTCACTAGGCACCGCGTGACGAGGCCGCGCATGGGGTCAGGCAAACGGCTGAGATCGGGCTTTCCGTGGACGATGCGTCCGCGCACCTTGTGGCCGCCACCGAACGGAGCAGCACCCGCCGCCGCGAACACGAGCGTCGCGCCGAGCGAGAACACGTCGCTCTGCGCCGTCACCTGCTCGCCGAGGGCCTGCTCGGGCGACATGTATGCGGGTGTCCCCAGAACCTCCGAGCGTGAGAGGGGCAGCGCGTCCAGAGGGCGCGCGATACCGAAGTCGATGACCCGTGGCCCATCCGAGGCCAGCAGGACATTCGACGGCTTCAAGTCCCGGTGGACGATTCCCGCGCGATGGATCGCGATCAGGGCCTCCGCCAACCCGGCTCCCAACCTGCACGCCGCCTGCTCCGGGAGCGGTCCCTTCTCACGCACCGCCGCGGAGAGGCTCACCCCACGGATGAACTGAGTCGCGAGCCATGGACGGTCCGCGTCCGGATCCGCATCGACCACGGGAGCCGTATAGAACCCGCTGACCGACCGTGCCGAGTTCACCTCGCGCCGGAACCGCGCCCGCCACTTGGGGTCGCCCAGCAGCTCCGACCTGATCACTTTCACCGCGACCAGCCGCCTGCTCGCCGACGTCGCGAGGAAGACCTCTCCCATCCCGCCGGAGCCGAGCCGTGCGACCACCCGGTAGGGGCCGATCATCTGTGGGGAGTCAGGCTGCATGGGCACGAGTTCCGATCATGGTGGGCGCGCTTCATCGTGCCACGAACCGCCCCTGCGTCTGGTGGGGAGCGGCCGCCACCCACAAGGGCCGCTTCCACTCGGCCCCGTGACCTGGTCGGCGTCCGGTTCCATCGAACCTTCATCACCTCTACACCTCGTCTGAGCACCGCCCGGGTAAGACGATGATCTCGTAGGAGACCGCGCTCACCGCGGCACCCGGGCATGCGGCTGCATCAGGTTTCTGGGTCGAGTTGCTCCATGGGAAGCCCGTTTTAGGCGGAGCTTTCTTGAGTAGGGCGTGTAGCTCCGCCCTTCGTCCACCCAGAGGCCGCCTCCCTTGTTCCCCCGGATGCGTTGCGCATATCGCCGAACTTGCAATCAAAACCCCCATTCGAGACAAACAACACCCTTGTGACAGCCGCCCGCGTAGTTATCCACAGAACGCAGTTCTACTATCCTTGGTCGGCGTCGTGGGTCAGGCTTCACCTTGTCAGCGTTCAATCAGGACAAGGAGGCAGAAGATGCCGGAACAGACCATTCGTCGCGACTTCGGCGTGCACCAGTTCGCTCGCCACCTGGGCCTCAACCACTGGCAACTGCGGCTCGGGCGCGAACACGGCATCGTCCCTACCCCGGACGTCGCAGGGGAACGATGGTCCGCCCAACTCGCCGAAGCCGCGAGGGACAAAGGGGAAAAAGTCATCGCCATGTTCGGAAGCGAGCCGCCCATCGGATCCACCAAGGCGGCGGCGCGGCTGGCCTGCCGAGTAAGTCTCGATGTAGAGCGTGGAGACATCGAGGTCTTGGTGGCCCGGGGAGAACTCGACGTCATCAGCAACTTCCGCGGGTACCCCGTCTATCTCGTTCGGGACCTGGACCGGCTCGACCAGGAGTCGGTTCGCGCGGTGGTACTTGCCCGCAAGGGGCCTCTCTTCGACAGCGTCGATGCCGGCGGCGCCGCAATGATCCTCGACTGGCCAAAGAAGTCCTTTGACCGTGTCGCCTTCGATCGCCAACTGCCCGTGGACCAGCTCGGACGCTACGCCCTCGCCGACATCCACGCTCTCGCCTCGGAGGCGCATCTCATGCAACAGATCCTCGAAGAGAAACGTCAGCTGGCACTCGCCAGAGCAAGGAGGGCAGAGATCAAGATCGAGGATGTGGTTCGCGGTTGGCTTCTCCGCTGCACCGCATACGTCGACCGCGCCGCCGACCAGCCACCGGACCCCACCGCCATCCGCCGGGCACTTCGCGCCCTCGCCGCCGCCAGAGCGGCGGGCACCGAACACGAGTACAGCAGCACCTGAGGGCCCCCGACTGTCAGCAGCACACGACCGTGGCAGCGATCTTCCTACATAGCCCACGATCCAGCGTCCGGTCACCCTCGGAGTTCCTGCGCAGAAGAAGCGATCACCAATGCCATACCGAATCCCCCAACTCGCGCCACCGAGCCCCACCCCGCCGCACCCCGGTGCGGCGCCGCCGCGGGCCACACGGGCCCGGGGCCGACCAGCCTGACGCGGGGCGGCGCGGCCTGCCACGGGCCGGGAGGCCGACGCGTGCCGACGCGGACTGGTGCGGTGCTGACCTGGGCTGGTGCGGTGCTGACGCGGGTTGGTGTGGTGCCGACGTGGGCTGACGCGGTCTAACGCGGGCTTGAGGGGCCCGATGCGTGCCGCGCGGGCCCGGTGTGGCGCTGACGCGGCTGGTGTGGGGCCAGCGCGTGCCGACGGGCCAGCCCAGCTGACGCGGGGCGCCGAGGCCTGACGCGGGACGGTGTGGCCTGATCGGGGCCGAGGGCCGTGTCAACGCGGCCCGGTGCGGTTTTGACACGGGCTAGTGCGGTGCCGGTGCGGTGCTGCCGCAAGCTGGCGTGCCCTGACCCGCCGATGGGCTGACGGATGCTGACGCATGCTGACTCGGGGCGCCGGTGATGGCGGGTGTTGGCGTGGGCTGACGCGGGCCGGCGTGGTCTGAGGCGGCCCCGAGGGGACGATGGATGCTGACGTAGCCCGATGTGGTGCTGATGCGGCGCGGCGGCGTTGACGTGGTCCGGTGTGGTGCCGGTGCGGTGTCGACGCGGGCCACGCGTGCCGACGCGGCCTACCACGGGGCCGACGTGGCCGAACGCGGGGCGGTGTGGTCTGACGCGGGGCGATTGGCGTGTCACGGGTCGAGGGTGACGCGTGCCGACGTGGGCTGATGTGGGCTGATGTGATGTCGACGTGGGGCATGTGGCCGACGTGGTCGGACACGGGTCGACGTGGCCTGACGTGGGGTGGTGTGGCCTGACAGGGGTCGAGGGCGTGGCGCGTGTCGACGTGGGGTGGTGCGGTGCTGACGTGGGTTGGGGTGGTGGCCATGCGGGTCGGCGCGGGCCCACGCCCCAGGGGCCTTACGTGAAGCGGCGTGGCTGCGGGGCTCATACGGGCCGAGGACGTGCCGACGTGGGCTGGTGCGGGGTGGGCGCGGGCTGGGGTGGCGTTGGTGCGGCCTGTTCTGGTGTCGGGGCAGGGTGCTGTGGTGTTGATGTGGGGCGAGGTGGGCTGGGGGGTGGCGCGTGCTGATTCGTCGGTGGGGCGACGGGTGTTGAGGGGGCTGACTTGGGGCGACGGGCTGGCGTTGGGGGTGAGTTCGTGGGGCGGGAGCGTGTGCGGAGGCTTGGTCGTTCTGGCGCGGTTGTGCATGGTGCTGGGCCTCGCGGTGCCTGATCGGGGAGGGGCGTATCAGGGCAGCGCGTCGCGAGGGGGTGGGGGACTGCGGCTGCGATCAGCTTCGGGGGTGAGGTGGAGTGGACTTGGTCGCAAGGGGCGGCGGTTTGGGTGCCGTTTTGGGGCTGGAGTGGTCTCGAGGGTTTGGGTGGCTTGCCCGCAGGTGGTGCTGGGGGCGACAGGTCGGGTTTTGAGAGGTTCGAGGGTGGCCTCTGAGGTGATGGGGGCATGGGGTCAGTTTCGTTTGGGGCTGCTGCGGCGTCCTGATGGACGCCTTCGCTCGTGGTCGTGGTTCTCGATGGCCGCGAGGAGGCGGTCGCGGGCCTCGGTGCGGGACATGGCCGGCAGGCGGTCCGGGAAGTGGTTCGCGAGGCCGGGGGACGGGTCGAACAGCCCGTCGTCGTCGACGACGATGTGTTCGCCCGTCCAGTTGCCGAGGAGGATCGCGCAGACCTCTCCCGGGTAGTGGGCGAGGAGCCTGCGGATCCGCTCGGACTCGTCCTCGCAGTCGGCCACCAGGAGCAGGCGCCGCGCGTCCGTGATGCCGGTGGTTCGGCGGATGGAGAGTTCTGTCTCCAGGTACGCCAGGGCGGCGTCGAGGTTGCCGGGGATGAACAGCCCCGGGGCGGACTCGTCCAGCAGTTCGTCCTCGGCCAGCCCGAACAGGGCCGTGGCATCGGAGCGGGGGAGCACCGTGAGCGAGGTGTCGCCGTGCTGGTCGAGCGCGGTGAGGGCGAGCACGCGCGCGGTCGCGACCGCGCCCGAGCCCGAGAGGCCCAGGGCGGGCACGGCGAACGGGTCGAGGGGCGGCCGGTAGGTGACGTGGACGACGTCCTCCGCCGACCCGCCGCCGTCCACCGGAACGGCGGCCGTCAACGTTCCGGCGGCGGCCGCGGAGATGCGATGGCGGAACGGGTAGCAGATCGCTGCCGCGACGGGAACGAGCAGACCCAGTAGCAGGATCGGTTGCAGCGGCCTCGACTGCGACTCTTCGCCGCCGGCCTGTTCGTGGAGGGCGGGGAGTTCCGGGGTGCTGCCGGTCGTCGGTGAAGGGGGTACGGTCGTGGGACGCTCCGGCATGGGCGGGCGGGGGCTCGGCTTGTCCGGGGCCTCCGGCGAGGGAGGCCGCCGGTCGCGTTTCGGGGGTCGCTCCCGATTCGCGCGATTCGTCCGCCGAGGTGAGTTGCCGTCGCGCCTCCGACCGTGGGTCCTTTTTCGGGGTTCTTCGTACATTGCCAGCCATCTCTCCTTGCACAACCGGGCCGCATACCAGTTGGTGATGCCCGTCGGGTGGCGGCAGATGGTCGGTATCGACCGCCGAGAATCCGGATCGGCCGGCGCCGCGTCCGCCGGCGTGGTCACGCCGAGGAAGATGGCGCCGGCCATCGCCGTACAACCCAGAAGTCCGCATGTGCCGCGGAGGATGCCGCCGATCATGGCGGCGGGCCTGGGATCTGCCAGGAAACGGTTCATCTTCGCCCCGGGGATCGCGTTGGTCACCGTCAGAATGCCGATCGTAGTCAATTCAGCTACGCAGCGTTGAACAATGGTGACAGTCGTTCCGACGCGTTCCGCGGGATCACTCGCAGCCGACGCCGTCGCCGTCCCGGTCGAGATGGCGGGCGTAGCCCGGTTCGCCCTGATGTATGGGTGCTTTTCCGGCCGCCCGGACGGCGGCGCAGTTCCTGTAGTACACGGGCGCCTGTACTGGTGGTTTACGAACATGTCGCTTGCTCGGACGCGGCCTGGGCTTGCGGGACACCGCCGGACGCTTCGACTTTCTGGGGAGCTGCGTCCTGCTCGGCGTGGGGAGGGGTGTCGCGTCGGGGCCAGGCTCGTCCGGCGGTGTCGAAGGCGCGGTGGGGCCTGGCGTGGTGGGTGTGGACGACGCCGTGGACGACGCGGTGCTGGAGTCGCCGGAGTCCAGCGCCGCCAGACAGCCGCCGAGGAGGGCGAGGCAGAGGATGAGACCGCATCCGCAACCGGCGAGGTTGCGCCCGACATTCGACTTCTGGCCTCCCCGCTGAGGGGGACCGGGTTGGTGCATGCGCGTCTCCTGACATAACGGTTTGAGGGTGAGACGCGCAATTTGGTGGAACGGGTTACGGTTGCGTGAACTCCAGGTGGCGGCGACGTCCAGGTCGTCGTGGGGAGAGTGGGCGTTCCGCTTGTTGTTTTCGCAGGTCAGTGGGGTGCCGTCGGTCGGTGGTGGACAGTTGCGGCCGCCGTGATTGACGACTGCTTGGCCTGACGTGGACAAAGACCCGATTTCGGGTGGAGCGCTCTTATCTATGGCTAGAGTTGGACTTTTTGTGCGCCATGGGTAGAGCGATCTTTTCTTTCTGCCTCTTGGCGAGTCGTGTCGGGTAGCGGTTGAAGATCAGGCCTTCTCTGTTCCCGAAGGCCTTCCAGCTGATTGCTTGCGGCGGCCTAGTGCCTACCTGGCGAAGTACACCAAGATTTGCTGCGGCGCAGGCGGTCGTACCAGAAGAAGCGATCGACAGCCCTCCGGGCAGGCCCGGCTCGCATCGCCTTGATCTGCAATTCTCCGGGCACGTCGGTCCAGCCGATGTGCACGGCTGCTCGTTGGTTAAGGCTGGGCTGGGCGAGCGGGCGGCCGCATATGGGTGAGGGGCGGGGCGGCGGGCGCTGTGCCCGGTGTCCCCCCCGCCCCTCGTCCGCTCGGGTCAGTGCCCGTCCTCCCGTCCTCCCAGCCGGCTCGGGTCCGGGGTCCATTTCTCGGCGGACTTGCCGTTCAGGTCCCAGACCACCTTTCCGGCGCGGACCGTCAGCTCGGTCGACAGCTTCCGCTTGCCGTCGATGCGGTAGCCGAAGCTGTCCACGAACCCGAACTTGCCCTTCTCGAGCGTGAACACCGCGAGGTCGGCGGGCGCGCCCACCGAGAGGTGGCCCAGGTCGGGCCGCTTGATCGCCTTCGCGGACGCCCAGGTCGAGGCGTTGACGACGTCGTTCAGCGGCAGGCCCGCCGCCAGGAACTTCGACATGACGTTGGACTGGTCCTTCATGCCCGCGTTCATGCTGGTGATGTGCAGGTCGGTGGAGATCGTGTCGGGGGTGAAGCCCTCCTTCAGCGCCGGGACGGCGACGTCCCACGCGAAGCTGCCGCCGCCGTGGCCCACGTCGAACAGCACGCCGCGCTTGCGGCCCTCCCGCATGCCCGGGTTGAGCTTGCCGTCGGGGCCCAGCTCGCCGCGGAGCCCGGAGTAGGCGTGCGAGTAGATGTCGCCGGAGCGGAGCTTCTCGGTGAGGAGGGTCTTCAACGGGCGCTCCGGGCGGTTGGCGCCGAAGTCGACCATCACCGGGATGTCCGCTTCCGTGCCCGCCTTCACCGAGTTCTCGACCGGCGTCCACTCCGGCCCCTCGTAGTGGGCCGTCTTGATGCCGACGATCGTTTCCGGGTGCTCCTTGGCCTTCGCCGCGGCCAGCCCCGGGTCCATGTCGGCGAGGTTCTGTTCGTACTTCCCGCCCGCCATGCCCTCGCCGACGATGTTGAGGAAGGCCAGGACGCGGGTCTTCGAGCGGTCGATGACGTTCTTCTTGAACAGGTCGAAGCTCTTCGCGCCCGACGAGCCCGCGTCCACCGCCGTGGTGACGCCGGAGCGGAAGGTGAAGCCGTCGGGCGCCACGCCCGCCCAGCCGTTCCGGTACTCGCTCTCCGGGCCGGTGAAGAGGTGGGCGTGCAGGTCGATGAGGCCCGGGGTGACGTACTCCCCGGACGCGTCGACGGTCTTCTTCGCGGCCGTGGCGTCGATCCGCCTCGCGACCTTGGCGATCTTCCCGTCCTTGACGGCGATGTCGCGCCTGGCGTCGAGCTGGTTCTTCGGGTCGATGACGTGGCCGCGCTGGATGACCAGGTCGTAGGCTTCGGCGGCGGACGGTGCGCCGCCCGGGGACAGGGCGCCGAGGGTGGCGCCGACGGTCAGGGTGAGGGTGGCAGGAAGAATCCGCCGACGGAACAGGGCTCTCGCGTGCATCCGGGCTCCAGTTTCAGCTGACGGCGGCTCAGCGGACGGCGATGCAGTCGATCTCGACGAGCGAGTCGCCGGGAATGCCCCCGGCGGCGGCGATGGTGGTGCGCACGCCGGGCTTGCGGCCCCAGCGTCCCAGGAAGACCGCGTTCATGCCGTCGTAGTCGTCCAGCGAGTTGAGGTAGACGTTGACCTTCAGCACCTTCTCCATGGAGGAGCCGACGGACTCCAGGTAGCGCTCGACCTCGTTGAGGACGTGGTCGGTGTGGGCGCGGATGTCGCCCTCGAAGTGCGCTCCGATGCCGGAGATGTAGACCATGTCACCGTAGGTGACGATCGGGCTGAACAGCGGGTTCTTCGGCGGCTGCTGGCCGCCCGGGTAGTGGACCTCCTTGCGCGGCCGGTGGCCGCGCCCGCTGTCGGCGGACGCGGGGGCGGCGCCCGCCACGACCGGTACGGCGGCGACGGCCGCCACTGCCGGGGCCTTGCGGATGAAGTCCCGTCGGTTCGAGGACACGGTTCCTCCAGAGCTGGTGCGGGTGGGACGTGGTGCGGTGCGGGAAACGGGTGCTGTCGTCAGGACTTCCGGGTGGCGGACCAGGACGCCCCCAGGTACTCGCCCATACTGAGCTCGCCGCTGATGCGGTCGCCCTTGAGCACGCCGGTGAAGGTGAAGTCGAGGGCGTCGCCGTGCTCCTCGCCGTAGTGGCTGCGGACGGTCACCTCCGCGCCGCTGACGCTGCCGGTCACCGGACGGCTCACGAACTCGCCCTTGTGGGTGCCGGTGATCTTGGCGCCCTCCTGGCTCAGCTTCAGCTCGTGCGCGGTGGACCTGCTGGCCGTGTACTTGATGTCCAGCGCCCAGGTACCGGACGCGTCGACGGTGGGCGGCTTGGGCGGCTCGGGCGCCGGCGGCGGGTCCCGGAGCAGCTTGACGAGCTCGTGGGCGATGGTCTTCGCGTTGCCGGGCTCCAGCATGTACGGGGTGATGGACACGCCGGTCTGCCCTGGGCCGCCGCCCGCGGCGTTGATGGCGATGCGCGGCTCCCCGTCCCACAGGGCGTCCACGATGGTCTGGCCGGTGACGCCGAACTTCTTGGCGTCCCACAGGATCGTCAGGCTCGGGGTGCGGTTGGAGAGCCCCTCCGGCTGAACGATCTTCGTGCTCAGGCCGCGGACCACCGAGACCCGGCGGGTGATGTCCTTCAGCCAGGAGGTCCACCTCGCGTACTCGGCCCTGTGGTCGCGCTGCACCCACATCTCCACGGCGGCGAGCATCCCCATCGCCTCCTCCTTGCCCACCTTGAACCCGCGGGCCCAGCCGTGGTGCGGCGCGCTGTGCACCCAGGCGGCCCGCACCAGGTCCTCGCGGCCGAGCAGGATTCCGGCCGACTGGGGTCCGCGCAGGCACTTGCCGCCGCTGTAGGCCACGAGGTCGGCGCCCCGCTGGAGATGGACGTTCGGGATCGTGAGGATCTCCGCGGCGGCGTCGACCAGCACCGGCACGTTCGCGGCGTGGGCGAGTTCGGCGATCGTCCTGGTGTTGAGCTCGTGCTTGTCGACGCGGGGCATGGCGAAGATGTAGACGAGCGCGGTCTGCGGCCCGAGCGCCGCCTTCAGCTCCTCGCGGGTGTCCACCTCGACGATCTTGAGCCCGGTGGCGCTGACCGCCGCCTCGTACACGTTGCGGGAGTGCTTCGGAATGATCGCTTCGGTCTTCTTGAAGCCGGTCAGGTCCGGCAGCCGCACGTGGAGGTCGGGGTTGCCGCCCGCCACGCACGCGGCGCTCGCGTGCCCCAGCGCCGCCGAGGCGCCGGAGCTGACCATCCCGAACTCGGCCTTGGTCAGCTCCCCGAGCCGCTTGCCGATGGCGTCGGCCAGCTCGTCCAGCTGGACGTACTTCCGCGACGCCCGGTCGATCGCGTCGCGCACCTCGGGCAGCATCAGCGAGCCGCTGAGCACGGTGTAGGTGCCGCGCCCGTTGATCAGCGGGCGGACGCCGATCGCCTCGTAACCGCTCTTCCCGCCCTTCGCGGCGGCGCCGGCGGCGGCGTTCCCGTCCGGTGCCGCCACCGCCTCGCCGCCCAGTAGTGGCCCCAAGGTCAGCGCGCCGCCGACGGCCGCGCCGCGCCCGAGCATCGTCCGCCGTGATATTCCCTCAGTTCGCATACGGCCACTCCAGGCGACTCGTGGTTCGTGGTGCGTCACACGGTAAAGCGAGCGGAAGCGGGCGTTAAGGTCGTAATTCGGATGGTGGTATTCGTAACTCGGATGGCGGCGGGCCGGTCGATACTCGGCGTGCCGAGGGAAACGCGAACGGTTCCCACGGACGGTCATTGCCGCGAAGTCGCGGCGCTGAAGAAGTGCGAATCCCGCGGAGTCGTAATGGCGCATCGAATGCCTCCCGGAACGCCGGCGGTTCGGGTACCGGTGCCGCCCGGACGTCACCCGGCGGGCTGCGGCTGCCTGCTCGCCGCGGTCAGCCTCGTGGTTCCGACGGGGATCTCCGACACCTCGATCTCGCGCAGGAGCGTGCGCGCCGGCGGTGTCAGCGGGTTGGTCGTGCTCCAGTAGACGGCGACGCGGCGGCCGCAGGGGACGTCGAGGCGGCGGGCCACCACGCCGCTGGTGTTGGCGGTGGCGACCGCCAGGAAGTTGATGACGCCGATGCCGAGGCCGCTGCGGACCAGGGAGACGAGGGTCTGCGGCTGGTTCGTCGCCTGGACGGCGTTCGGTTCGAGGCCGTAGTCGTGGAAGGCGCGGTAGGGCTCGAAGCCCGTCTCCTGCGGCGAGCCGAGCCGCCCGATCGTGATGACCGGGTACTTGGCGACCTCGGCCACCGGCAGCGGCTCGGGCAGGCCGGCCAGCGGGTGGTCCGGGCGGTGCACGACGATCAGGCCCTCCCGCCACAGTGGCCGGTACTCCACCGACGGCCCGGCCGGCGGCGCCATCGGCCGCAGGCAGATGTCCACCTCGCCCGCGGCCAGCGCCCCGTCGAGCTCCAGCGTGGAGCGCTCGACGAGAATCACCTTGATCGCGGGACGGGTCCGCGCCATCCGCTCCAGCAGCTGCGACACGAACGCCGCGCTGGCGCTGGGGTAGCTGCCGAGCGTCACCACCCCGCGGGCGGCGCCGCGGTACCCGGCCATGGCGGCCTCCGCGCCGGCCAGCTGCCGCAGTATCGTCCGGGCGTGCTCGGCGAGCACCACGCCGGCGTCGGTGAGCGACACGGGCCGGCGGTCCCGGTCGAACAGCGAGACGCCCGCCTCCCGTTCCAGGGCGGCCACGTGCATGCTCACCCGGGGCTGGGAGCGGTGGATGACCTCCGCCGCGGCGCTGAAGCTTCCGGTTTCGACGACGGTGAGGAACGATACGAGCCATTCGAGGCGCAGGTCGGTACGGAGCATGCCTTTGCTCTACCGTCGCGCCCGGTGGCGGACAATCCTGGTCGTGGTTTCGGTGGGGGGCCGATCCGCATTCCGAATAGCCGTGCGGTTTACGGCCGCCGGCGTGCGCACCATGTTCTCGGCTATTGGCCGCGGTCCGGTGCGAACGCCGGTCGGACGGGCGAGCCCGGCAAGGCGGGGGAGGCGGAGCGGCCGTGCGGCGGTCGGACGGGTGCAGCGGAGCGGACGGGTCGGACGCGGCGGCCGTGCGGCGGTCAGGTCACGATCCTCGTTTCGGGACCTCGATGTGCTTGATCCAGTACTCGCGGGCCAGCGCGTCCACCCCCGCCGGCGCCACGCCCCGCAGGTGCACGACATGGCCGTCGGTGCCCGCGATGCGGCCGTGTTTCTGAAGGCGCAGGATGTGGAAGCGCTCCGGCGCGAAGCCGAGCTCCACGTCGACCGCGAACCGGCCGCGGCCGTCGCGCTCCGCGCCGACACCGGGGCCGACCTTGCCGTGGGCCTGGACGACCAGCCAGAGCTGGTAGGCGAGCACGATCGCGATCACCACGGCGATCTTGCGGAGCGCCGGGCTCTTGGCGGCCCGGCGCGGCAGCGACGGCCTGGCCGGTATCGTCCTGGCCGGCATCGTGCTAGGCGGCATCGGGCTCGCCCCCCGCGTGCTCGCCCCGCGCGCCGCCGTCTCCAGCTTCCGCGCCGTCGCCGCCTGCGCCCTCGTCGTCGCCCAGCAGCTCGTTGACCCGGTTCGCGATGCGGCGGAACTCCGGGAGTTCCAGCGCCTCCTGCCAGCGGCGCGGACGGGGCAGCGTCACGTCCACGATCTCGCGCACGCGGCTGGGCCGCCGGGACAGCACCACGATCCGGTCGGAGAGGAACACCGCCTCGTCGACGTCGTGGGTGACGAAGAAGACCGTCGGGCGGCGGTTCTCGAAGATGCCCGTCAGGTCCTCCTGGAGTCTGCGGCGCGTCTGCGCGTCGATGCTGGCGAACGGCTCGTCCATGAGCATCACGGCCGGCTCGTTGGCCAGCACCCGGGCCACGCCGAGGCGCTGCTGCATGCCGCCGGACAGCTCGTGCGGGTACCGGTGCGCGAAGCCGTCGAGGCCGACGAGCTTCAGGAACTCCTCCCCCCTGGCGTTGCGCTCGGCCCGCGGCACCTTGCGCATGCGCAGCCCGAAGACCACGTTGCCCAGCACCGTCTTCCACGGGAAGAGCGCGTGGCTCTGGAACACCACGCCGCGGTCCGGCCCCGGCCCGTCGACGGGGCGGCCGTCGACGACGACCGTCCCGCCGGACTGCCGGACGAAGCCCGCGACGATGTTGAGCACGGTGGTCTTGCCGCAGCCGCTGGGGCCCAGCACGGAGACGAACTCTCCCTTCCGCACCGCGAAGGAGACGTCGTCGATGGCCGTGACCTCCTCACCGGTGTAGGCGTCGGTGTAGACCTTGTTCAGTCGGTCGATCTCCAGCGCGGTCATCCATCCGCCTCCATCGCGCGAACCATTCCCCAGCGTTCGACGGTCGCCCGCTCGAACGGGGCCAGAATCAGGGCGTCGAGCGCGTACCAGAGCGTGCCGAGCACCACCATGCCCAGGAACACCTGGCTCACGTCGCCGACGCGGCGGGCGTCGAACATCATGAAGCCGACGCCGCTGGTGCCGACGATGATCTCGGCGGCCACCAGCGCCCGCCAGCCGTAGCCGAGCCCGGTGCGGATGCCGCCGGCCACCGACGGCAGCGCCCCGGGCACGATCACCTCCAGGAACACCCGCAGGCGCCCGGCGCCGAGGCTGCGCGCCGCCCGGACGAGCTCGTGCGGCACCTGCTCCACCCCGGCGACGACGCTGAGCATCAGCGGGAAGACGATCGTGTAGACGAGGACGAACGTGACCGTGGTGAGGCTGAAGCCGTACCAGACGATGACGATCGGCAGCCACGCGATGTCCGCGACGGCCTGGAAGAACAGCAGGATCGGCCAGAAGGCGCGGCGCATCGGGCGGCTCATCGCCACGACGAAGCCCAGCGGGAGGCCGATGAGCAGGCCGAAGCCGACGCCGTAGCAGAGCCGGGTGAGCGAGTCGGTGAGATAGCCGGGCAGGATGCCCTTCTCCATCAGCTCGCCGAACTTGTCCACCACGGCGGGCGGGCCGACGAAGAAGGACTCGGGGAACACCTCCAGCGCGTCCAGCAGCCACCACAGGGCGACGACCGGCACGAAGGGCCCCAGCGTGCGGAACGTGCCGCTCCGCAGGCACCGGTGCCACAGCCGCCATGCCAGGCCGCGGCCGGCGCCCCGTCCGCGCCGGCCGGGTCCGCGGCCCGCGCGCTTCTCGTCCGTCGGGAAGGTGGTCGAGGTCATCAGCTCCGCGCTCCCGTCATCCCCCAGCGCTCGACCGTGCGCCGCTCCAGCGGCGCCAGCAGGAGCCGGTCCATCAGCAGCCACAGCACGCCGATGATCAGCATCGACGCGATGATCACGTCGGTCTGGAAGTACTTCTGCGCCTGGAACAGGGCGTATCCGAGGCCCGCGTTGGTCGCGATGATCTCGGCCGCCACCAGGCCGCGCCATCCGTAGCCGAGGCCGACCCGCAGGCCGGTGACGATGCTGGGCAGGGCGCCGGGGAGCAGGACCTCCCAGAACATCCGCAGCCGGCCCGTGCCCATGCTGCGGGCGGCCCGCAGCACCTCGGTCGGGATCTGCCGGACGCCGAGCATCGCGTTGTAGGTCAGCGCGAAGAACATCGCGTTCCACACGATGAAGATCACGGCCCGGTCGCCGTAGCCGAACCACAGCGTCGCGATCGGGATCCAGGCGATGCCGGCGAGCGCCACCGAGAACCGCAGCAGCGGCAGGAAGAACGCGGACAGCACGCGGCTGGCCCCCAGGGCGATGCCGAACGGCAGGCCGGTGACCAGCGCCAGCACCATCCCCAGGCCGGCCCGTCGCAGGCTGGCGCCCAGATGCCGGAAGAGGTCCCCGCTCGACCACATGTCGCCCAGCGCCCTGAGGACGTCGGTGACCTGCGGGAAGACCCGCATCGGCGCCCCCGACACCTGCACCGCGACCGCCCACACCGCCACCAGCGCCGCGAGCGGGCCCAGGAACCACAGCGCGCCCGTGGCGGTGTCGCGGAGGCCGCGCCTCCGCATGGTCAGGATGCCGGGCCGCCGCGCGGTCAGGGGGCCGCGCCGCCGTGCGGTCGGCGCGGTCACGACGGGCACGCCTTCTCGGCCGCCGTCCGCTCGAAGGTGTAGCCGTCCTGGATCCTCGCGGACGCCGGCGTCGCGGGCAGGTCCTGGAAGAGCTTCGGGTCCCCGGCCATCACCTTGAGGATCGGGCCGGGCCGGAAGAGCTTGTTGACGTCGAAGCCGGCCTTGACCTTGCCCTGCGCGGCCAGCAGCCGGGCGACGGTGTCGAGCGCGAGGTAGTTGCAGGCGGAGAAGCGCGGGTCGAGCTGCTTGACGTTGTGCTTCATCGCCTCGACGGCCACCTCCTTCTTCGTGCCGGGCAGCCACCGGGTCGCGGCGTCGGCGGCCTTGTCCGGGTTCTGGCGCATCCACTGGTCGGCGGTCGCCCGCGCGGTGAGGAAGCGGCTGACGACGTCGGGGTGCTCCTGGGCGTACTTGGGCGTGGTGACGAGGTAGCCGACGAACGGGATGTGCCCGCCGCCGCGCAGCACCTCCCGCGCGCCGTCCACCTGCTGCGCGATGGTGATCGGGAACGGGTCCCAGACGATGGCGACGTCGATGCCGCCGGACCTGAGCGCCACCGCCATGTCCGGCGGCTCGGTGTTCACGATCTTGACGTCGCTCGCCTTCAGACCGGTCTTCTCCAGCAGCCCGAGCAGGTACAGGTGGTTGATGGAGCCCTCGGAGACGCCGATGCGCTTGCCCCGCAGCGTCGTGAGGTTCTTCCCGTCGACGCCGGACTTGCCGCTCGCCACCACGGCCATCGTGTCGTCGATGCTGAGCCTGCTGGCGGAGCCGGTGTAGTTGCCCACCAGCACCAGGTCGAGGCCCTTCTGGGCGGCGGCGATGGCCGGCGTGCCGACCTGCACGAAGTCCACCTGGCCCGCCTGGAGCGCGTTGAGCGCGTCCACGCCCGTCGGGAACGGGTCGGCGAGCTTCACGTTGAGGTTCTGGTCGTCGAAGTAGCCGGCCTCGACCCCGGCCGGAAGGCCGAGCTGGTCGATGGCCGAGACATATCCCGCGGACACCTTGGTCGGGGCGTCCGCGCCGCCGCCGCCCGCGTCGTCATCGACGGTGGACCCGCCGGAACACCCCGCGAGCAATGACACGATGCCCGAGCAGGCCACCACGGCGAGGTGGCGTTTCACGCGCAACATGACTCATCTCCTGATCGGTCTGGAAGGTCGGACGAGTCGGGGGTCCCCGGCGAGCACGGCGTCGACGGCGTCGCGGTGGGGGATGGGGGTGACCGCGCCGGGGCCGGTCGTGGTGAGCGCCGCCGCCACCGCCGCGTAGCGGGCGGCCTCGGGCGCCGACGCGCCGTCCAGCAGCCGGGCCGCGAACGCGCCGTCGAAGGTGTCGCCCGCCCCGGTGGGATCGACCTGCCGGACGGGGTGCGGGTCGACGCGGGTGACCGTGCCCTCGTGGGCCAGCAGCGCGCCCCGCGCGCCCATCTTCAGCACCACGATCGCCGGCCCGCGCCGGACGAAGGCGTCCAGCACCTCCCGCGGGTCGTCCGCCCCGGTGAGCGCCCGGCCCTCGGTGAGGTTCGGCAGCGCGATATCGCACAGCTCGACGGCCCGCATGATCACCGCGCGGGCGCGCTCGGCCGGCCAGAGGGCGGGCCGCAGGTTCGGGTCGTAGCTGACCAGCGCGCCGGCCCGCCGCGCCAGCTCCATGGCGTGGAACCCCGCGTCGCAGGCCGACGGGCTGATCGCCTGGGTGATCCCGGTGACGTGGACGAGCCGCGCCCGGCTGACGGCGTCGACCGGGATGTCCTCCGGCGCGAGACGGCTGGCGGGGGAGTGCGCGCGGTAGTAGACGAAGCGGCTCTCCGCCTCCGTCCGGGAGACGAAGTAGATGCCGGTCCGCCCACCGGCCTCGCGCACGACGTGGTCGGTGCCGACCCCCTCCCGCTCCCACATGTGCAGGAGCGCCGTGCCGAAGTCGTCGTCGCCGATCCGGGTGACGTAGCCGGCCCGGGCGCCCGACCGGGCCGCGGCCACGGCGAAGTTGGAGGTGTCGCCGCCGTAGCCGGCGGTGAACGCGTCGTCTTCCCGGATCGGCCGGGCGCCGTCGATCCGGGCGTTGAACTCCAGGAGCGGCTCGCCCACCGCGAGGATGTCCACCGCTCAGATCCGGCCGTGCTTCTCGATGCCGCCGCGCAGCGAACCCGACTCGAGGATCAGCGCGGTCTGCTCCCGCTCCCGCCGCTCGATCTCCAGCGCCGCTTCGAGCACCGAGGCGACGCTCTCCGAGGGCACGCACACCACCCCGTCGGCGTCGGCGACGATGAGGTCGCCGGGACGCACCGCCACGCCGCCCATCTCCACCGGCTCGTTCAGCGACACCGTGCGGTAGCGGCCCACCGTGGTCGCGGGCACGCTGCCCCGGGCGTAGATGGGAAAGTCCGGGTAGTCGCGGCGGATCTCCTCGACGTCGCGGACGCCCGCGTCGAGCACCGCGCCGGCGACCCGGTTGGCCACGGCCCCCGCCGCCATCAGGCCGCCCCACACGGCGACGTCCGCACCACCCGCGGCGATGCAGACGACGCTGCCCGGCTCCGACTCGTCGATGGCCCGCAACGCGTGCTCCGGCGGGGCCGGCTCGGGCGAGGGCACCTCCAGCACCGTCGCCGCCGGGCCGACGAGCCGGCCCGCGCCCGGGAGCATCTGCCGGACGCTGCCGGACAGGTAGCCGCGGCGCCCGCCCAGCTCCACCGCGTCGGCCACCGAGGCGGTCGCGATGCCCCGGAATGCGGTGATGATATCGGCGGAAAGCGTCGTGGTCATGGTGGGCTCCGTTCTCTGCAAAAGCGTTCCCGGTAGGGCGCCGCATTCCGGAGACGGAATTCGCCGGGCATTACTGGCCCGGTGAAGCGGCTACAGGAAACTGTAGAAGCGGATTGTCGGAGCGGTTAAGACTGGAGCTCGAATGCGGGTATTCGACAAATGGATGCCGACCGCTATACGGCGGTCGGCAGGGAGGGCGGGGCGGCGCCCGGTCGGCCGCCGGCGATGCCCGCCGGGCCCTTGGTCGTGGACGCCGGGCCGCCGGCGGTGCCCGTCCGGCGCTCGGGGGCGTCCGGCCACGGCCACACGGGCGGGGCGAGCCGGCTCAGGCAGTCCCGTACCGCCTTCACGGCGGGCGACTCGCTCTCGCCCTGCCGCCACCAGAGCGCGACGACGCGGTCGAAGCCCACGCCGGCGAGCGGGACCAGGCAGACGCCGTCGGTGTTGGCGGTGGTCATGGCGAGCGCGTTCGTGATGCCGACGCCCAGGCCGTGGCGGACCAGGGAGATCAGCGTCTGCGGCTGGTTGGTGCGTTCGCTGATCACCGGGTGCAGCCCGTGGTTGGCGAACGCGAGGTTGGTCTCGTACTGCCGGCCGTGGCCGTCGTCGATCTCCCCGATGCTGATCACCGGCAGCCTGGCGGCCTGCGCCAGCGTCACCTCCGGCTCGCGGGCCAGCGGGTGGTCGGCGCGGAACACGGCGACGAGCGGTTCGCGCCACAGCACTTCGCTGGTCACCCGGTCGGAGTTGACCAGCGGGTGCAGCGGACGCGCGGCGAGGTCGACGCCACCGTCCGCGAGCCGCTCGCCGATGTCGAGGCTGGTGCCCTCGTGCAGCACCAGGCGTACCTGCGGATGGGCCTCCCGCAGCGCCCGTACCGCCCGGGGGTACAGGAACGCCGCGACGCTGGGGTAGCAGCCCAGGCGCACCGTTCCGCACACGCTCCCCGCCGCCGTCTCGGCGAGCAGGCCGAGCCGGCGGATGATCTCCTCGGCGTGCGGCAGCAGGCCGCGGCCTTCGGGGGTGAGGATGGACGGCTGAACGGAACGGTCCACAAGACGCCGGCCGACCAGCTGCTCCAGGGCGGCGACATGGCTGCTGACACGTGGTTGGGAGCGGTAGAGAGTCCGGGCGGCGGCGGAGAAGCTGCCGTGGCGGGCCACCGCCACGAAGCTCGCGATCCAGTCGATGCGGTAGTGATGCGCGCTGTTGAGGTCCATGGCACGTCCTCCCAAACCGAGATCGTCGAGAACCTTACATGCGGCGCACGGATAGTTAAATGGTGCAGATCGGTTGTTGAGACCCCTGGGGTGCCGTCAACGGACGAACTGGTCGGCGTAGTCGGCGCCGAGGCCGTTCCGCGCGTAGTGGGCCCGGCACATGTCTATCTTCGTGAACGTGTCCTCGTAGCCGATCTGCTCACCGTGCTCGTCGACGTAGGCCATGGCGCCCGTGATGTTGAAGAAGGTGATCATCTCGGCGCAGTCCGGGGGCACCTCCAGCGTGTGGATCTCGCCGGGGGGCTCGTAGACGAAGTGCCCGGCCTCGGCGACCCACTCGTGCTCGTGGTACTGCCACTTGCCCTTGACGACGTAACCGAAGACGACCCCCGGATGCCGGTGCCGGGAGACGATGCCGGCGGCGGTCACCTTGAGCAGGTTGCACCACTGCCCGGTCACGGTGTTGAACATCAGCGGGCGGAACCACACGTTCGGCGCCTGCGGCACCCAGACCCGGTCGTCGTCGGGCACCGCGGCCACGGCGATCTCCGGCGGCACGGCGGAGGACATCGGAATGGCGGCCATGACATCGGTCCTTTCTCGGAATTCAGGAAATGGAAAGCCCACTCACGCGGCCAGATATCCGCCGTCGACCGCTAGCACGGCGCCGGTGATGAACGCGGCGTCGGGGCCGGCGAGGAACGACACGGCGCCGGCGATGTCCGCGGGCATCCCCCAGCGCCCCATCGGCGTGCGGTCGAGGATGCGGCGGCTGGTCTCGGCGCTCTCGTGCAACTCCTGGGTCATTCCGGTGCGGATCCAGCCCGGCGCGACGGCGTTCACCCGGATCCCCTCGTCCGCCCAGGCCACGGCGAGGGACTTGGTCAGTTGCAGCACACCGCCCTTGCTGGCGCTGTAGGCCGGGACCCGGCCACCGCCGAAGAAGCTCAGCATGGACGCGATGTTGACGATGCAGCCGTCCGAGCCGGCCAGCGCCTCGCGGGCGGCGAGGCAGCTCTGCATGGTGCCGGTGAGGTTGACCCCGACGACGTCGGCGAACACCTCGGGCTCGAACTCCCGTCCGCGCGCGATGATTCCGACCGCGTTGATGAGGACGTGCAGTTCCCCGAAAGCGCCCAGGAATCGGCGAAGCTCGTCCTCCCGCCGGACGTCGAGCTCCACTCTCCTCACCTTTTCGGGCAGTTCGCGCGCGGCGCTCCCGGCGTCGAGTCCGGCTGCGACGACGTCGTCCCCGTCGGCGGAGAAACGGCCGGCGATCGCGGCGCCGATCCCGCTGGTCCCGCCGATCACCACCACGGTCCGTCCCCCGGGCCCCGCAACGCGGTCATCGTGCACGGCTGTCTCCTCCAGTGTTCGGCTCCGATACGACGAACCCAAGTGAACACAGGCGAGGAACGGCCGTCAGTCCCCATACGAGAGGGGAATGAGGGTCATTCGCATGCCCTCGCACCACCCGCCGCCCCGCGACCCGTGGCCGCCCTGCGCCCGCGAGATGATGTCGGCCCCGCTGGTTGGCGCGCCGCCTTCTCGCGGCGCGGGTCATGCTCCAGACTGGGCCGGGGGTCCAGGTATTCGGGGGAATCGCATGGGGGCTCACGACCGTTCGCAGGCCGCGTTCCACTGGTTGTTGGGGGACCAGCTGGGTCCGCACTTCCTTCGGCCGAACAGTGACATCGTCATGATCGAGTCGCGGGGGGTCTTCCGGCGGCGCCGCTTTCACCGCGCCAAGGCGCACCTGATGCTGTCCGCGATGCGGCACCGCGCGGCCGAACTCGGCGACCGGGTGCGCTACGTCCAGGCGGACACCTACCGCGACGGCCTGGTGCAGGCGGTGGGCGACGCGCACGCGACCGTCCACCATCCCACCTCGCACGCCGCCCTCCGCTTCGTTCAGGGCCTGCGGCAGATCGAGGTGCTGCCACCGCGCGGTTTCCTCGTCCAGCCGGAGGCCTTCGCCCGGTGGGCGGGGTCGGTCCGCGGCGAGCGGTTGCGGATGGAGGACTTCTACCGGCGGGTGCGCCGGGAGCACGACCTGCTGATGGACGGCGACCAGCCCGCGGGCGGCAGGTGGAATCTGGACGCCGAGAACCGTGAGCCTCCGCCCAAGAACACGGACGCACTGCCGGTGCCGGCCCCCTATCGGCCCCGGGAAGACGCCATCGACGAGCAGGTCAGGGCCGATCTGGACCGGTGGGAGCGGAGCGGGGAGGTGGCGTTCGTCGGCCGGGACGGGCCGCGCGGGTTCCCCGCCACCCGCGCCGAGGCCCGGCGAGCGCTGCGCACGTTCGTGACCAGGCGCCTGCCCACCTTCGGCCGGTGGGAGGACGCGGTACTGGCCGGGGACTGGGCGATGAGCCACAGCATGCTCTCCTCCTCGCTCAACCTCGGGCTGCTGGACCCGGCCGAGTGCGTCGAGGCCGCCGAGGCCGCCTACCGCGCGGGCGAGGCGCCGCTCAACTCCGTCGAGGGCTATGTCCGGCAGGTCGCCGGGTGGCGCGAGTACATGTGGAACCTCTACTGGTACCTCGGCCCCGGCTACCGCGAGTCCAACGCCCTGGGGCACCGCGCGCCGGTGCCGGAGTGGTTCGCGGAGCTGGACGCCGACGCCGTCCGGGCGCGCTGCCTGTCGGCCACGCTGGCGCAGGTCCGCGACCGGGGCTGGGTCCACCACATCCCCCGGCTGATGATCCTGGGCAACCACGCCCTGCAACGCGGCTGGGATCCGGCGGCGGTGACCGACTGGTTCCACCGCTGCTTCGTCGACGGCTACGACTGGGTGATGCTCACCAACGTGATCGGCATGTCCCAGTTCGCCGACGGCGGCCGCGTCACCACCAAGCCGTACGCCTCCGGCGGCGCCTACATCAACACCATGAGCGACCTGTGCGGCCCCTGCGCGTACCGCCCCGCCGAACGTACCGGTGAGCGGGCCTGCCCCTACACCGCCGGCTACTGGGAGTTCGTCCACCGGCACCGTGAACGGCTGGCGCACAACCACCGCACCGCCCGCGCCGTCAAGCAGCTTGAGCGCCTCGGCGACCTCGACGAGGTGCTGCGACAGGCGCGGCGGCGCGACCCGGACGCGGCGCCCTGACAGCGCCGCGCCGACTCCGAACGGTGCCGGACGCTTGCCGTGACGCCTTCCTGGGAAGCCGGAAAGCGGCGTTTCGTCGTGGAATGTCGGACGGGTGCGTCCGCGGAGCCGTCGGGCTCCGAAGGATGGTGTGTGGGATACGTGCGGAGAAGCCGGGACGAGGCGGCGCCGACGGCCCTCTGGCCGGTCGGGGTCGGGTTCCTGGGCGCGATGGTGGCCGCGCAGGTCGCGTCCGGAGTGCGGGCGGAGCCGGTCCGGCTGACCAGCGTGGTCGTGGTGTTGCTGGCGGCGAGCGCGGTGGCGTTCCTGGCGGACCGGTGCGGTCTTCGCCGGGCGGGCGGCGCCTTCCTCGCGGTGGCGCTCGCGGGGTACACGGCCGAGTGGATCGGCGTGCGCACAGGCCTGCCGTTCGGGGAGTACTCCTACACGTCGGTGCTGAAGCCGCAGGTCGGGGGTGTGCCGGTCGTCGTGGCGGCGGCCTGGGGCGGTATGGGTCTGGCGGCGCACGCGGTCGCGGCGGCCCTGGCGCCGAACCACCGCTGGCGGCGATGGTCCCTCGGGGCCGCGGCCCTGACGGCGTGGGACCTGTTCCTCGACCCGCAGATGCTGCGGCTGGGGTTGTGGACGTGGGCGGACGGCGGCGCCTACCGGGGCGTGCCGCTCAGCAACTTCGCCGGGTGGCTGCTGGTCTCCTTCCTGGTCATGGTGGTGATCGATGTGGTCGTCGGGCCGGGGGCCGCGGGCGTGTCCCGCGGGCTCGTCGCGCTGTACGCCGTGATGGCGGCGATGGAGACGCTGGCGTTCGCGGCGGTGTTCGAGCCGCGGGACGCGGTCGTGGCGGCGACCGGGGGCGTGTCGATGGGGACGTTCGCCGTCCTCGCGTGGAGGCGGACCTGGTGGAGGCGGGCATGGCGGAGGTGATCGTGGTCGGCGGCGGTGTCGGCGGGATGGTCACCGCACTGCTGCTCGCGCGGAACGGGCACGAGGTCCGGTTGTTCGAGCGGCTCGACCGGCTCGGCGGGAAGCTCGCGGAGCACGAGCGGGAGGGGTTCGTGTTCTCGCTCGGACCGTCGCTGCTCACGATGCCCGGGCTCTTCAGAGACCTGGGGGTCGGGTGCGCGATGGTCGAGCCGGAGGAGTTGTGCCGCTACCACTTCGCTGACGGATCGCGCCTGCGCGCGTTGCGCGATCCGGTGCGGATGGAGGAGCAGGTCGAGTCGCTGGCCGCGGGGCAGGGGCGCGCGTGGCGGGCCTTCTACGGCTGGGCGCGGGAGTGCCTCGCCGCGTCGCGGCGGACGTTCTTCGCCGGGCCGCTGGGCCGCCCGCCTCAGCAGGCCCGGCTCGGTGACCTGCGCGCCGTCGCGCCGGGCCGGACGCTGGACGGGCTGGCGCGGCGCTTCTTCGGCGACCCGCGGCTGCGCCAGTACGTGGACCGGTACGCGACGTACGCGGGGTCGAGCCCGTACCGGGCGCCGGCCGCGCTGGGCTGCGTCCCGGCGATCGAGCACGGGGAGGGCGGCTGGTACGTGCCGGGCGGGCTGCCGCGGATCGCCGGGGACCTCGGCGGGCTGCTGGCGGCGGCGGGCGCCGAGGTCCACCTCGGCGCCGAGGTGACCGAGGTGGTCGCCGACCGGGCCGCCGTGTCCGGCGTACGGCTCGCCTCGGGCGAGCGGGTGACCGCGGACGCCGTGGTGGTCAACGCCGACGCGGCGGCGCTCTACGGCCGGCTGCTGCCGGACCGGCGGAGGCTGCGCCGGATCGCCGGGCTCGGCCTGTCGTCGTCGGCGCTGCTGCTGCTCGCCGGTGTGGAGGGCCGGACGCCGGGGCTGCCGCACCATTCCGTCGTCTTCTCGGCCGACTACCGGCGGGAGTTCGACGACATCTTCCGGCACCGCAGGCCCGCGCGGGACCCCACCGTCTACGTCGGCTGCTCGGCGGTGGACGACCCGGCGCAGGCGCCCGCCGGGGCCGAGAACTGGGCGATGCTGGTCAACGTCCCGGCGGGGGACCCGGGCCGGTGGCCGATGCCGGTCGAGTCCTACCGGGACCTGGTGCTGGAGCTCCTGGCGCGGCGCGGGCACGACCTGTCGGGACGCCTGCGGTTCGTGGACCTGTTCACGCCGGCGGACCTGCGCGACCGGTACGGAGCGTGGGGCGGGGCGGTCTACGGCAGCGCCTACGGGGGCCGCCTCGCGCCGTTCCGCAGGCCCGGGAACCGGGGGCCGCGGCACGGGTTGTACCTGGTGGGCGGGTCGGCGCATCCCGGCGGCGGGCTCCCGCTGGTCGCGATGGGCGGGCGGATCGTCGCCTCCCTCGTCGAGGAGGACTTCGGCCGCGCCCGCCGTCCCGCCCGCTCGGGTGAGGCGACGCCGTGATGGGCCCGCTGACCATGGCGCAGGCGGCGGCCGCCGGGATCGTGGCGGCGAGGCTCGCCCGGGGGCGCGACCGTCCGGCGCCGCTGGCGCCCGGGACCTCCAGACCGCCGCGGGAGCCGGTGTCGGTGGTGATCCCGGCGCGTGACGAGGAGTCCCGCCTCGGGGACTGCGTGGCGCCGCTGCTCGCCGACCCGGCGGTCAGCGAGGTCATCGTCGTGGACGACGAGTCCCGCGACGGCACGGCGCGGTCGGCGAAGGGGCTGGGCGCCGTCGTCGTCACCGGCGCGCCGCCGCCGGACGGGTGGGTCGGCAAGCAGTGGGCGCTGCACCAAGGCGTGCGCGCGGCGGCCGGGCCGATCGTGGTCCTGCTGGACGCGGACACGCGTCCGAAGCCGGGGCTGTGCTCGGAGTTGGCGGCGCTGCTGGACGCCCACGACCTGGTGAGCGCGGGGCCACGGTTCATCTGCGGCGGCGCGCTCGAGCAGGCGTTGCACGCCTCGCTGCTGGCCACGCTCGTCTACCGGTTCGGCCCCGTCGGGCCGACGGCGCGGCACCCGGACCGGCTGCTCGTCAACGGCCAGTGCCTGGCCTTCCGGAAGGAGCGGATGGTGGAGGCCGACGGGTTCGCGCGGGTCCGCCGCCATCTGACCGACGACGTGGCGCTCGGGCGGTTGCTCGCGCGCGACGGCTGGCGGGTCGCGTTCCGGGACGCGGGAGCACTGCTGGAGGTGGACATGCACGAGTCGGCCGCCGGTGTCTGGCGTGAGTGGGGCCGGTCGATCGGGCTGCGGGACGTGACCTCGGTGCCCCGCCTGGCGGGCGACCTGGGCGTGGTCTGGCTGACCTT
This sequence comes from Actinomadura terrae, assembly GCF_022751215.1. Taxonomy (GTDB): domain Bacteria; phylum Actinomycetota; class Actinomycetes; order Streptosporangiales; family Streptosporangiaceae; genus Spirillospora; species Spirillospora terrae. The sequence continues at coordinate 2,214,655 of NZ_JAICDG010000001.1, forward strand.
GGGGCTGCCCGTCCTGCGGTTGGCGGCGGGTCGCGCCACCGCGCTCGACCTCGGGCTGCTGGCGCAGCGGTTCCTTCTCGTGGCCGCGCTGCGCGGAAGCTACGCGCGCCCGGGGCCGGGCCTGGCGGCGTCTCCGCTGCTGGACGCGGCCGCGGCCGTCCGGCTGACGTGGTCGGTGCTGGCGCCGCCGCGGACCTGGCGCGGTCGCCGCTACGGCCGCGCGGCGGTCAGGCCCGGCGGCCGGCCAGCGCGGCCTGACCGAACCGCAGTCCGATGAGGCACATCAGCGCCCCGGTGCCCGCGACCTGCTCGACCGGCGCGAACAGCAGTTGCAGCACCGGCAGGGAGAACACCGCCAGGCGGACGCCCCACGCGAACGACCGGAAGGCCAGCGCGCCCCCGGTGAGCAGAGCGACACCGAGCGCGAACGCCGGAGGGCAGACCACGGCGAACCCGCCGGCGAACGCGAGGACGGAGCGCCCGCCCCGCCACCCGGCGAACACCGGCCAGGAGTGCCCGGCCATCGCCGCCGCCACCGCCGCGTACACCGGCACGGCGCTCGCGCCGTCCGGCACGCCGAGAGCGCCCGTCTCGGCCCCGCTCACCAGCAGCCCGGCCAGCCCGGCCGCCGTCCCCTTGAGCATGTCGCCGGCGAAGACGGGGACGGCGGCCTTCCAGCCGAGCCGTTCCCTCACGTTCCAGAAGCCGGGGTTGCGGTCGCCGACGTCGCGCGGATCGAAGCCGTGGGCGCGTCCGACGAGCACCGCGACCGGCACCGAGCCGAGCAGGTAGCCGCCGATGACCGCCACGAGCACGGGGATCATCGCCTCGTTTCACCTCATCAGATACGCGGGACTGGACGCCATGCGGCACATGGCGTTCGATCGTCCGGTGCTGCGCGGCACCGGCGGGCTGCGGTTCTGGCGGCTCCTCGGCACGGGGCGGGGCCGGTCCATGAGCCCGGGCGCCGACCTGCGCCGCTGGGCGCTGTTCGCGGTGTGGGACGGGGAGCCCGCGCTGGAGCGCTTCCTGGAGCGCTCGCCGGTGGCCGCGCGCTGGCGGGACGAATCCGAGGAGGCCTGGCACGTCCGCCTCGCACCCCTGTGCTCCCGCGGCGGCTGGGGCGGGGCCGATCCCCTCGCCGCGGCGACGGGCACCTCGCGCGCGGCCCCGCCCGGGCCGGTGGCCGTGCTGACCAGGGCGTCGATCCGCCCTCGGCGGCTGGTGGGGTTCTACCGCTCGGTTCCCGAGGTCGACCGCCTGCTGCTCCGCCAGGACGGCTGCCTCGCCTCGGTCGGTGCGGGCGAGTGGCCGCTCGCCCGGCAGGCGACCTTCTCGCTGTGGGACGGTGCGCCGGCCGTGGGCCGCTTCGCCTACCGGTCGTCCGCGCACCGCGACGTCATCGGGCGCGTCCGTCGCGAGGACTGGTACAGCGAGGAGCTCTTCGCGCGTTTCGTCCCGTTCGGGAGCGAGGGCGCCTGGGACGGCCGCGATCCGCTGCGTCCCGTCCGGGCATGACCCGTTCACGTGGTCGACCCCGTGGCGCGACGGCCGTCCACCGGGGTCGGTGCCTCCCCGGCGGCTAGGTCGCACGCCACCACGCACGCGCGCGCGATGGCGGCCGCGTCCGACGCACCGTGCGCGACGACGACCGTCCCGGTCAACCCCAGCAGCGCGGCGCCCCCGTGGGTCTCGGCCGCGTAGAGGCGCGCGACCTTCTCCAGCACGCCGGGGTCGCTCGTCCCGGTGCGGAGCGCCAGCGCGCGGACGGTGCGGACACAGCCCTCGATGTTCTTCAGCACGACGTTCCCGGTGAACCCGTCGGTCACGACCACATCGACGGTCCCCGCGAGAACGTCGTGTCCCTCCACGTTGCCGTGGAAACGGATCGGCATGTCCGGTAGCAGCCTGGCGGCGTCCCGGACGAGGCGGTTCCCCTTGCCGGGCTCGGAACCGATGGACAGCAGGCCGACCGCCGGGTCGCGCACGCCGAGGACGTCGCGCGCGTAGGCGGCGCCCAGCGTCGCGAACTGCGCGAGCATCTCCGCCGTGGGATCGGCGGTGCCGCCCGCGTCGACCAGGACGGTGGAACCGGACGTGGTCGGGATCGCCACGGCCAGCGCCGGACGCCGGACCCCCTCGCGCCGCCCCAACGTGCGGACCGCGGCGGCCACCACCGCTCCGCTGGACCCGGCGGACACGAACGCGAGCCCCTCGCGCCTGGCCAGCTCGCAGCCCACCATCAGGCTCGATCTCCGCCGGGAGGCGGTGTGCCCGCCCCGCTCGGCCATGGGGACGACCTCGTCGGCGTGCCGTACCTCCACCTCGTCGGCGGCGCCGAACCGTCGCAGGCTCCGCCGGATCTCGGCGGCCCGCCCCACCAGGACCACCGGTACGCCGTGCTCGCGGTACGCCGCCAGCGCTCCCGGCACCGTTGCGTCCGGCCCGTGGTCGCCGCCCATCGCGTCCAGCACGACCCGTGCCCGTCGCCCGGCCATGTCAGGCGGTCCCGGCGGGGGAGCGCCGCTCGGCCCGGACCGCGGCGGACGCCGCGAGCAGGTGCCGCGCGTAGATCGCGGCGCGCCGCCGCCGGGGCACCCGGGCCCGTGCGGCCAGCACGTCGTGTCCGGCCGCGGCGATCTGGCCCAAGATGCCGCCGTACAGCTCATACGCGGCGCGGATGCAGGGGCGGGAGGACGGCGCCAGCAGCTTCACGCCGTCCAGGGCTCGGCGGTAATGGCCGCGGGCCCGGTCGGCCTCGAAGGCCACGAGCTCGCGCACGGCGCGGGTGCAGGCGCCCCTCGCGAGCTCGGATTCGGTCACGCCGAACTCGACCAGATCCTCTTGAGGCAGGTAGACGCGGCCTCGTTCCAGGTCCTCGGCGACGTCCCGGATGAAGTTGGTGAGCTGGAAGGCGCGTCCCAGTTCGCGGGCGGGCTCCCGCGCGGTCTGCTCGGCGCCTGGCACGGTCTCCAGGACGGGCAGCATCATCAGTCCGATCGCGGCGGCCGACCCCTCCATGTAGGCGAGGAGGTCCTCGTATGTGGCGTACCGGGTGACGGTCAGGTCGCTGCGCATCGAGGCCAGGAACGCGTCGATGTCGGCGCGTTCCACCCCGAAGGAACGCACGGTGTGCACGAACGCGGGCAGCACCGGGTCGTTCACCGGCTCGCCCGCCGTGGCGGCGTGCAGCCGTGCGGTGACCTGGTCGAGCGCGGCGGCCCGCACGGCCGGGTCGGCGGCCCCGTGCTCGTCGACGATGTCGTCGACATGGCGGGCGAAGCCGTACAGCGCGTGCACATGCCGGCGTTTCCACCCCGGGAGCAGCAGCGTGGCCAGATAGAACGAGCGGCCGTGCCGGGCGTTGAGGCGCCGGCAGTGCTCGTAGCTCGTGGTCAGCGTCATCGGCCGCCCTCCATGACGCGGGCGGCGGCCAACCTTCCGGAGATCAGAACGGGGGGCACGCCCACCCCGGGCGCGGTGTGCATCCCGGCGAAATGCAGGCCGGGGACGCGGCGGCTGCGGCCCGACGGCCGCAACCACGCCGTCTGCCGGAAGCGGTGGTCCAGCGCGAACGGCGTGCCCGCCGAATGGCCGAGGCGGGCCCACGCCGGCGGGTCGAAGGTCGTGCGCGGGGCCGACGACAGGTCCCCGTAGCCGAGGTCGGCCAGCCGGCCCAGCAGGCGTTCCACCAGCCGAGGGCCGAGCCGGTCCCAGTCGGCCCCGCTCGCCATGTTGGGGGCCGGTTCCAGGACGCTCAGCGTCGCGTGACCCGCGGGCGCGGAGGTGCCGTCGGGGGACGGGCAGGTGACCAGCAGGCTCGGATCGGGCTGCGGGCGCCCGGCCGCCAGCGCGTCGAACGTGCCGGCCCACCGGCGGCCGAAATGCAGGGTGTGGTGCGCCCGGTCCGGCGGCCGCCGGTCGATCCCGAAGTGCATGACCAGGCAGGACGGGGAGTACCGCGGTCTGCGCAGCCGCCAGTCGCGGGCCGCCTCCGGGAGCAGTCCGGCGTGCGCCCGCGGCAGGTCGCAGGCGACGACGACCTGGCTCGCCGGCAGCCGCTCGCCCCCGGCCAGCCGCACCGCCGTCACTCCGGACGCGCCGGTCTCCACCCGCTCGGCGCGCACGCCGTACCTGAACGACGCGCCGGCCTTCTCGGCCACGGTCGCCATCGCCTGCGGGATGGCGCGCATGCCGCCGCTGGAGGGGAAGTACACGCCGCCGACGGTGTCCATGTGCGCGATGACGGCGTAGATGGCGAGCGCCTTGTGCGGAGGCAGCCCGACGTACAGCGACTGGAAGGTGTGCGCCCGGACGAGCCGCTCGTCGGTCAGGTGGGCGGCCACGTAGCGGTCGAGGCGCCGGAACCCGCCCGCCGCCGCCAGCTTGAGCAGCGCGTAGGGGCGGGCCATTCCGCGGAGCCGGGTCATGTCCGCGTCGATGAACGACGACCATTCCGCGTCGAACATCTTCCCCAGTTCCCGCCGGAACCGCAGATACCGCGCGGCCTCCGCCGGGCCGCACAGGTCCCGGACGTTGCCCGCCATCCGCTGCGCGCCGGCCACGACGTCCAGGCGCGATCCGTCATGGAAGGCCAGCCGGTAGAACGGGTCCAGACGCCGCAGCGGCAGGACGTCCTCCAGGTCCTCGCCCGCCGCGCCGAACGTCTCGGCGAGCACGTCCGGCATCGTCAGCACCGAGGGGCCGGTGTCGAACCGGTAGGGACCGGCCTGCGCCGTGCCGCAGCATCCGCCCGGCTCGTCCCGAGCCTCGACCACGACCACCTCGCGTCCCCGCGCCGCCAGGTGGAGGGCCGCCGACAGCCCGCCCAGCCCGGCCCCGACCACCACGACCGGATGCCGCGCCGCCATCAGCGCCGCCCGCACGGGCCGGCGTCCCATGCCATACGAAGTCGGAAACGCACTGTTCCTCCATCGCCGTCCGAATAGGTTGTGCAGAGTCCTTCGGAACCCGGCGGCCGGCCGGTTGCATCCGCGCGGCGAACGGCCCGCCGGCCACTGCCGTCGTGGCCGCTCACGGCGCCCGGTGCGGTGCGTCGATCAGCGCTTCGTTTCGATCGGCCGCCCTGTACCCGGCGCCGATGCGGGCAAGCACGCGATGCCGGAGCCTTGCCCCCGCGCATGCCCGCCGATTACCGGGCCGCAGCCGCGACGCCGCTCGGAGCCGATGCGATGGTCGGGCCGGAAGCGCAACCGCGGGGAGCGGTTCCGGCGAAGTTCTGGGAGATCGTACGCTGTGCGGTCAGAACGGCGGCGCGGAGACCGGAACGCGGGAGCGGGACGATGGATCGGGAGCCCGGACTGGGTGTGGGCGCGGTGGCGCGGCACCTGGGCGTGGCGGCCGCCACCCTGCGCACCTGGGACCGCCGGTACGGCATCGGCCCCAGCGGGCGCAGCCCCGGCGGCCACCGCCGGTACACGCCCACCGACCTCGCGCGACTGGAGGCGATGCAGCGGTCGATCATCGCGGGCGCCCCTCCGGCGGAAGCGGCCCGGGCCGCGTTGGACGAGCCGCGCGGCGAGCCGCCGTCCAGCCGCGGGCACGGCGCCGGCGGCAACCGGGTCCCGCTGGGAGACCTGCCCGCCGGATCCGATCCGGCCGAGGTGCGGGGTCTCGCCCGGGCCGCGATGGCCATGGACGCACCGGCGATGACCCTGGCGGTCCGGGCGGCGATCGCGCGCGAAGGGGTCGTGGGGGCGTGGGACCGCCTGATCGTCCCGGTGCTGAGGGGGATCGGCCGCAAGAACGCGGCGTCCGGCGAATGCGTGGAGGTCGAGCACCTGCTGTCGACGGTGCTGCTCGCCTGCCTGGCGGAGGTGGCGCCGCCCGCCGAGCCGTTGAACGCCCGTCCCGTGCTGCTGGCCTGCGCGCCGGAGGAGCAGCACAGCCTGCCGGTGCACGCGCTGGCCGCCGCGCTCGCCCAGGCCGGTGTCGCGGTCGCCCTGCTCGGCGCGCGGGTACCGGCGCCCGCCCTGGCCGCCGCGATCCGGCGGACCGGACCGAACGCCGTCCTCGTCTGGTCGCAGACCGCGCGGACCGGCGACCCCGGTTGGCTGTCCGGACTCCCGGGCTCTCGACCGGCGGTGCGTCTCCTGGTCGGCGGGCCGGGGTGGAACCGGCGCCGGCTTCCCTCCACTACGCGGCTCGTGACCGACCTGTCCGAGGCGGTCGCCGCGATCAGCTCAGCGTTCACCCGTCCCTGACCTGCGGAAAGATTCCGCCATCTTTAGGGTGTCGGGATTGCCTTCGCTGGCCGGATCGACTATGAACAAGTTTTGAAGCGGTTTTGCCGGGCAGGTGGGGGCCATGACGCTCGGACAGCGACTCGGCCAGGGTGACGAGACGGCCCTTGAGGAGTGCTACGCCGTTCTCGGACCCCTGGTCCGCCGCCATGTCCTCCGGGTGGTGCCCGGTCACGCCGTGGACGACGTCGTCCAGCTCGTCTTCCTGGAGGTCTGGCGGTCGCGGCGACGCTTCGACCCCGCACGCGCCCTGGAACCCTGGGTGCTGGCCATCGCCCGCAAGCGCGCCATCGACCAGTTGCGCGCCGAGTCGCGCCACTCCCGCAGGGCGGTGCCGCTGGACGACGCCGTCGGGGTGCCCGACGCCACCCCCGCCGTGGACACCGCGTGCGACGTCCGCAAGGCGTTGGACGGACTCCCGGCTCCGCAGCGGCAGGCCATCATGCTGGCCCACTACGGGCAGCTGACCCAGCGGGAGATCGCCGACCTGCTGGCCGTCCCGCTCGGCACCGTCAAGGCGCGCACCGCCCGCGGCCTGCACCGGATGAGGGACCTGCTGTGACCGCCGCGCACCCGCGCCCCCGGCTCGCGGTGTCCAGCTGCCTGCTGGGCGCCCCCGTCCGCTACAACGGCGGCCACAGCCGCGACCGGTTCCTCACCGACGTGCTCGCACCCCACGTCGACTGGGTGCCCGTCTGTCCCGAGATGGAGATCGGGCTGGGCGCACCCCGTCCCACGCTGCGCCTGCACACCGGCGGACGCATCGTCACCAAGGACGGCGCGGCGGACCACACCCAGGCGATGGCGGCACTGGCCGAGAACCGCATTCCCGATCTCACCGGCCTCGACGGATACGTGCTCAAGTCACGCTCGCCCAGCTGCGGGCTGACGGGCCTGCCGCGCTACGCATCCGGACGGCCCGGCGAGCGCACCGACGGTCAGCCGGTGGACCGCCGCGGCCGCGGCGCGTTCGCCGAGCTCGTCACCCGCGCCCTCCCGGACCTGCCCGCCGAGGAGGACGGCCGGCTCCACGACTCCGTCCTCCGCGAGCACTTCGTCGAACGCGTCTTCGCGCACGCCCGGCTCCGCGTCTTCTTCTCCACCGACTGGCGTCCCCGGGACCTCGTCGCCTTCCACAGCCGCCACAAACTGCAACTCCTGGCGCACGACCCGTCCGCCTACCGTGTGCTCGGCCGGATCGTCGCCCAAGCGGGCACCGCCTCCCGCGACGACCTGGAGACCGACTACGGCCGCCACTTCAACGAGGCGTTGGCCGTCCGCCCCAAACGCGGCCGCCACGTCAACGCGCTCCAGCACATCCTCGGGATGTTGAGCGAGCACCTGAACGACACCCGCCGGCACGACATCCTGAACGCCATCGAGACCTACCGGCGGGGACGGGCGCCTCTGAGCATCCCCATCGCCCTCCTCCTCCACCACGCCGAAGGCGAGGGTGTCGACTACCTCGCCCAGCAGACCTACCTCGACCCCTACCCCGCCGACCTCGTGCTCCGCCACCACCTGTAGGCGACGGCCGTCGCGGCGTCCGCTTGGGGGACGGGCTCTGGTACGGTTAATAAACGAACGTACATTTATTAACGAGGGAACAGCGGTGGCACGACCCCGGGGGGTCGAGGACGCGGTGATCCTGCGCGCGGCGGTGCGGGTCATGGGCCGGGCGGGTCCCGCGGGACTCACGTTGGCCGCCGTCGCGCGCGAGGTCGGTTTGGCACCGGCGACCCTGGTGCAGCGGTTCGGTTCCAAGCACGGCCTGCTCCTGGCACTCGCCGACCGGTCCGAGACGGACGCGAGCGAGATGGCCGGGCGGGTACGCCGGTCGCACGGCTCGGCGCTCGAAGCCCTGGCGGCGTTGACGGTGGAGTCGATGGCCGAGATGACAACCCCAGAGACCTTCGCCAACCACCTGGCGTTCCTGTGCATGGACCTGGGAGATCCGCAGCTCTACGAGCGCGCGCTGGCCATTCACCGGACCCAGACGCGGGCGATCGAGGACCTGCTGGCGGAGGCGGCCGGTACGGGCGAGCTCCGCGCCGGAACCGACGCCGCGGCGCTGGCCCGCTCGGTACAGGCGATCATCGCCGGTGCGGGGCTGACTTGGGCACTGGAGCGCGAAGGCGCCCTCGAACAGCGGCTCCGGCACGAGCTCCATGTCGTGCTGTCCCCCCACCTCCCGTCCCGGCACGCCCACGACCTGGAGGAATCATGACGACCGACGCGCGCCCGCTCGCCGGCAGGGTGGCCCTGGTCGCCGGCGGCACCCGGGGCGGCGGACGGGGCATCGCCGTCGAGCTCGGCGCCGCCGGCGCGACGGTGTACGTCACCGGCCGGAGCGGCAACGGAGAACACTCCGTCCTGGCGCGGCCGGAGACGATCGAGCAGACCGCCGAGCAGGTCACCGCCGCGGGCGGCCTGGGCATTGCCGTCCGCGTCGACCACAGCCGTCCCGGCGAGGTCAAATCCCTCGTCGACAGGATCGGCGCCGAACAGGCCGGACGGCTCGACATCCTGGTCAACTCCGTGTGGGGCGGGGATCCGCTGACCGACTGGGAGCACCCGCTGTGGGAGCAGGATCTGGACACCGGTCTGCGGCTGCTGCGGCAGGCGGTGGAGACCCACGTCATCACCAGCCGGTTCGCGCTTCCCCTCATGGTCGCCCGCGAGAGCGGCCTGGTCGTGGAGGTCACCGACGGCAACACCGCCCGCTACCGCGGCACGTTCTTCTACGACCTGGCGAAGTCCGCGGTCATCCGCCTCGCCGTCGCCCAGGCCGCCGAGCTCAAGCCCCATGGCGTCGCGGCCGTGGCCATCACACCCGGCTTCCTGCGCTCGGAGGCCGTGCTGGAGCATTTCGGCGTCACCGAGGCGAACTGGACCGACGCCGTCGCCCAGGACCCGAACTTCGCCCACTCCGAGACCCCGGCCTACCTCGGACGAGCCGTCGCCGCCCTGGCAGCCGACCCCGACATCATGGCGAAGACCGGCCGGGCCCTCGCCACCTGGGGCCTGTACCGGGAGTACGGCTTCACCGACGCCGACGGCACCCGACCGGACTTCGCCGCCCACTGGGCCAAGAGCCTGGAAGAGCAGTACGGACCCCTCGGAGATCCGCTGTGACTCCGGCGTCCGGTCGCGCCGGTTGGCGCCGCCCGCCCCTCCGGGCGGCTTCCCGCCCGTCGCCTATGTGATCCTTTGGGGATGCGGCCATGGTTGCGGACGGGCATCGTCGTGCTCGCCGTCCTTCTCGCCGTACCGCCCGCCGTCGCGCTGCTGACGGGCCCGGACGTGGCGGCCGAGGGCCTTCCGCTGCTGGTGGTCGGCGTCATGACCGGGGGCAGCTTCGTCGGCGCCGGCCTGCTGGCCTGGACGTTGCGCCCGGCGAACCGGACCGGGCGCCTGGTCGTCCTCGTCGGGCTGCTGCTCCTGCTGTCGGGAACGCAGTACTTCGACGGCAGGGCGGCGCTCGCGGTCGGCAACGCGTTCGGCATGGCGACGCTCGCCGTGCTCGCGCACCTCGTGCTGGTCGTTCCGGAGGGGACCGCGCGCTCGCGCGGCGAACGGGTGCTGGTGGTGCTCGCCTACGCCGTGCACGGCCTGCTGCTCGTGGTGTGGCTGCGGTTCGGGCGCACGGACGAGGGGGAGTGCGTTTGCGCGGCGGTCCTGCCGGACGCGCCGGAGCGTCCGTTGCTGGCCGGCGGGGCGCTGGTGCTGTGGTCGTACGCGCTGCTGCTCGCCTCGGCCCTGGTCAGGCGGTGGGCGTCGGGTGTCCCCGGGCCGCGGCGGCACGTCTTCGCGCCCGTGATGTACGGCGGGGTGCCCGCGGTGCTGGTGCTGGGCGCGCGCGAAGGGCTGCTGATGGCGCCCGGCGGGCCCCACGAACCGATGCAGAGCCTGCTCGGCACGGCCGCGCTCTTCCTGCTGCTGCTGTGGCCGCTCGGACTGATCGCGGGATTCGTCCGGGCCCGGCTCGACCACGCGGCCGTGGCCGGGCTGGCCGGCACGCTCGCGACGCCGCTGCCACCGCGTTCGTTGGAGGCGGCGCTCGGCGTGGTGCTGCACGACCCGACCCTGCGCCTGGTCTACGGCACGGGCGACGCGGCGGGTGCGTCGACGGCGACGGGAGGCCGGTCCGCCTTCCGCTGCCCGGCTCGGGTCAGACGGTCACGCACCTGGAGACCGCGACCGGTCCCGCCGCCGCGCTGGTGCACGACGCGACGCTCGCGGCCGAACCGGACCTGGTCAGGTCGGCCGCGGCGGTCGCCCGGCTGACGGTTGAGAACGAGCACATGCGCGCGGAACTCGCCGAGCAGCTCGCGCAGGTCCGGGCCTCGCGGGCGCGCATCGTCGAGGCGGCCGACGCCGAGCGCCGCCGGATGGAGCGCAACCTGCACGACGGCGCGCAGCAGCGCCTGGTGAACCTCGCCTTCATCGTGGCCCGGATCCGCGGCCGCGCCGCGTCCGAGTTGGCGGGGGACCTGGACGAGGCGGCGGCCGAGCTGCGGGGCATCCTGGACGAGGTGCGGGAGATCGCACGCGGGCTGCACCCGGCGATCCTCAGCGAGGCCGGTCTGGGCGCCGCGCTGGTCTCGCTCGCGGACCGGTCGCCGGTTCCGGTGACCGTGCGGGGCGGCGTCGCGGGCCGCCTTCCCGAGCCGGTCGAGCAGGCGGCCTACTTCGCGGCGGCCGAGGCCGCCGCCAACGCGCTCAAGCACGCCGCGCCAGACCGCCTCACGGTCTCGGTCGGCCTGACCGGCGGCGTGCTGCGGCTGTCGGTCGGCGACGACGGCCGCGGCGGGGCCGACCCGTCCGCCGGCACCGGGTTGCTCGGGCTCGCCGACCGCGCGGCGGCGCTCGGCGGCCGGCTCACGGTCGACTCCCCGGCCGGCCGGGGAACGACGGTGACCGTCGAGCTGCCGGTCACGACCGCAGGTAGCTGAGCACGGCGAGGACCCGCCGGTGGTCGTCGGAGCTGTCGGGCAGCCTCAGCCGCCGGAAGATGCTGCGCACGTGGGTCTCCACCGTCTTCGGGCTGAGCGACAGCGACCGGCAGATCGCCTGGTTGGAACGTCCCTCCGCCATCAGCCCGAGCACCTCCAGCTCCCGTTCGCTGAGCCTCGCCAGCGGCCCGCCGGGGCGCCGCCTGCCCACCAGCGGCGCCACCAGCGCCGGATCCACCACCGCGCCGCCCGCGGCGATCCGCGCCAGCGCGCCGGTGAGCTCCGACAGCTCGGCGATGCGGTCCTTGAGCAGGTAGCCGACGCCGCGCGGGTCGTCCCCGAGCAGCCGCACCGCGTGCTGGGCCTCGATGTGGTGGGAGAGCACGAGCAGGCCGACCTCGGGACGTTCCGCGCGGATCCGCAGCGCCGCGTCCAGTCCCTCCAGCCGGAACCCGGGCGGCATCCGCACGTCCAGGATCGCGACCTCGGGCGGATCGGCGCGGACGGCGGCCAGGATCGCCGGGGCGTCGCCCACCGCCGCCGCGACGGCGACGCCGGCGTCCTCCAGGAGCCGCGTCAGCCCCTGCCGGAAGATCGCGCCGTCCTCGGCCAGCATGACTCGCATGCCGCGCAGACTAACGCTCAGGGCAGACCCTGACCGGGACCGGGGAAGGCCCTGTAGATCGCGCCCGGCCGGGGGCGGCAGCGTGGGGCCATGACCGAGACCGAGAGCCCGGCGGCCGTGCGGGCGGCCGTCCGGCTGGACCGGGTGACCAAGCGCTACGGCAGGGGACGCGCGGCCGTCGAGGCCCTGCGCGGGGTGTCGCTGGAGCTCCCCGCGGGCTCCTTCACCGCGATCATGGGGCCGTCGGGCTCCGGCAAGAGCACCTTCCTGCACTGCGCGGCGGGGCTGGACCGGCCCACGTCCGGGCGGGTGCTGCTGGAGGGCACCGACCTGGCGGAGCTGCGCGAGGCCCGGCTGACCCGGCTGCGCCGCGACCGGATCGGCTTCGTCTTCCAGTCGTTCAACCTCGTCCCGTCGCTGACCGCGGCCCAGAACATCGCCCTGCCGCAGCGGCTCGCGCGACGGCGCGGACCGGGAGTGGACGCGCGAGGTGGTGGACCGGGTCGGCCTGTCCGGCCGGCTCAGCCACCGGCCGGGGGAGTTGTCGGGCGGCCAGCAGCAGCGGGTCGCGATCGCGCGGGCGCTGGTCGCGAGGCCCGCGGTCGTGTTCGCCGACGAGCCCACCGGCGCCCTCGACCTCACCACGGGCCGCGACATCCTCACCCTGCTCCGCGCCGTCGTCGACGCCTGGCGGCAGACCCTGGTGATGGTCACCCACGACCCGGCCGCCGCCTCCTACGTCGACCGGGTCCTCTTCCTCGCCGACGGTGTGATCGTCGACTCGATGCGGCGGCCGGACGCCGCCCGGATCGCCGACCGCATGACGGCCCTAGGGGCGTGACGCCGTGCTGTGCCTGGCCCTCAGCACGGTCCGCACCCGCCGGTTCGGCTTCGCGGGCTCCTTCGTCGCCGTCGTGCTCGCCGTCGCCCTCGTGTTCGCCTGGTTCACGTTGCTCATCTCGGGAAAGCGCTCGGCTCCGGCCGCCGACCGGTTCGGCGCGGCGGCCGCGGTCGTCCGGATGGACCCCGCGCTGACCGTTCTCACCGGATCCGGTGAGAACGTCGACCGGGAGCGGCTGCCGCTCGATCAGCCGCCGCGCCTGCCGGGCGGCGTCGCCGAACGGCTGCGCACGGTGCCGGGCGTACGGTCGGTCATCGCCGACACCCCCTTCTACGCGCAGGTGGTGGACCGGCACGGCACCCCGCTCGCCGGACCGCGCGGCGGCCCCTCGTCCGGGCACGCCTGGCAGGCCGCCGAGCTCACCCCGTTCCGGCTTCGGACGGGCCGGGCGCCACGCGGTCCGGACGAGGTCGTCCTCGACGCGGACGCCGCCCGGCGCGCCGGGACCGGCCCGGGGGACGCCGTGCGCGTCGTCACCGCCCAGGGCGTCCGGAACCTGCGGGTCTCCGGGGTCGCCTCGCCGCCGGGCGCCCCCGGACTGCCCAGCCGGACCACGCTGTTCTTCGCCGGGCCGGTTCAGGAACGGCCGCGGTTCCTCGGGGTGATCGCCGAACCGGGGACGCCGCCCGGAGCGCTGGCGGGACGGGTACGGGCGGCGCTCCGCGACCCCGGAGCGCCGCGGGGCGCGCAGGTGCTCAGCGGCCGGGACGCCTCGCGGGCCGGGTCGCCCGAGGTCGGCGAGCGGCTGGAGTACGCGACCCAGTTCCTCGGCCCCATGGGCGGCATCGGGCTCTTCCTGGCCGTCTTCGTGATCGCGGGCACGTTCGGCCTGTCGATCCTGCAACGGAGCCGGGAGATCGCCCTGCTGCGCGCGGTGGGCTCGACGCCGTGGCAGATCCGCCGGCTGCTGGTGGCCGAGGCGTTCGCGGTCTCGCTGGCGGCCGGCCTGCCGGGCTGCCTGCTCGGCCTTCCGGTGGCGCACCTGGTGCGCCGGCTGATGGTCGGCAACTCGATCGCGCCACCGGACCTGCGTCTCCAGGTCGGCCCCGCGCCGTTCGCGATCGCGATCGGAGCGGGCCTGCTGGTGACGCTGCCCGCGGTGCTGCTCTCGGCGCACCACGCCGCGCGGGTGCGCGCCACCGAGGCCCTCCGCGAGGCCGCCGCGCCCCGGCGGATTATCTCCGTGCCGCGGCTGCTGCTCGCGCTGGCGGCGCTGGCCGGCGCGACGGCGGTCCACGCGCTGTCGCAGCACGTCGGCGGCGAGGTGGGGGTCGCCTTCCAGTACCTCACCGTCATGATCCTGATGGCCGCGGCTGCGCTGGCGTCCCCGCTCCTCACGCGCGTGCTGACGCCGCCGGTCGGCGCCCTGCTGCGCGCGGTGTCGCGCGACAGCGGCTGGCTGGCGGCGGCCGCCGCGCGCGCCGAGGTACGCCGCGTCGCCTCCGCCGCCGCCTCGGTCATGATGTGCGCCGCGCTGGGCAGCGCCGCGCTGCTGATCTCCGCGTCCATCGAGTCCACGGCGGTCGGGCAGAGCCAGCGGCGCGTCGTCGCCGACCGGGTCCTGACCGCCCGCGACGCGCCCGGGCTGCCCGCGGCGACGGCCGCCGGGGTGCGCGGGCTGCCCGGCGTCGCGGCCGCCTCGCCGCCCCGTTCGACCACGTTCGTCTCCACCGTGCTCGGCTCGCCCGACACACTGGTCGCGCAGGGCGTCGACCCCGCCTCGATAGGGCAGGTGCTGGACCCGGGGGTGCGCGCGGGCTCGCTCGCCGCGCTCGCCGGGCCCGGCACGGTCGCCGTCAGCCGTACGCACGCCCGTGAACGCGACTGGGGGTTGGGCGACCGCGTGCGGGGATGGCTCGGCGACGGCACACCGGTGGACCTCAGGATCGTCGCCGTCTACGACCGCTCGCTCGGCCTGGGCGACTTCCTGATCGCCCGTACCGCGCTGGACGGGCACCTGCACGAACCCCTGGACGACGCGGTGCTGGTCCGCGGCCGCCCGGGCGTCGACCTGGACCGCGCGCTGCACGGCATCGCCGCCGCCACGCCCACGGTCCGGGTGATGGACGCCCCCGCGTACGCGCGCCTGTCGCGCAGCGGGTTGTCGCAGAGCACCACGCACGTCTACATCGTCCTCGGACTACTGGTCGCCTTCTCGGCCGTCTCCATCGTCAACACCTCCATCATGGGCACGGCCGAACGGGCGAGGGAGTTCGCCCTGCTGCGCCTGGTCGGCGCCTCGCGCGGGCAGGTCGTCCGCACGATCTGCATGGAGACCGCCGCCGCCGCACTGATCGGGACCATCGTCGGCTCGCTGATCGGCCTGGTCGCGCTCGCCGGCGCCACCGGCGCGCTGACCGGAACGCCCAGCCTGCACGTGCCCCTGGCGCGCTACGCCCTCGTGCCCGCCGGGGTCGCCCTCCTCGGCCTGCTGGTGAGCGCCCTGCCGTCCGCGATGGTCCTGCGCTACCGCCCCGTGGAGGCCCTAGGCCGCCGCGAATGACGTGTTCGACGTTCAGCGGTCAGAGGGCCGATCACCACCCGCGACCATGCCAGGGACATCACCCGCGAGGTCGGCCACACGCGACCTGGAGCCGCGGCTCGGAACTTTCCGCCGTCAGCTTGACGCACCGCTTGTCGGCCGGGGTCACGGCTGATCGCACCAGGGGTGGAAGGTGCCGGTTCGCATGTCCCGCAGGCCACCGCTGGAACTGCCGCCCAGAAGGAGGCTGGCTGCCTTGAGGCCCGAGTACAGGGCGTTCTCGTGTCCTGTGTCGCCGAAGTAGGCACCGGCGAAGGCGAGCGTGCTGTCGCTGATCTGCGGCAGCTTCTGCTGGGCCGCGACTGCTTCGGGGGTGATGATGGCGATGCCGTGGACGGTGGTCTCAAGGGCGCTCGCGGGGTCGGGCGGTGGCCCGCCGTGGGTGCTTGTGGACACGTACTGGATCGGCCCGGGAATCCTCTGCGGGGGGTTGTGAAGCAGGTTGATGTGTACGGCGGCGTTGGTGCAGTCGGCCATTTGGTAATGCAGGACGCTGTTGCTGGTCTCCACGGAGGGGTCGGTGTGAAGAGTCCAGGAGGTGTAGTCGTAGGGAAAGGCCGCCAGCACTTCACGCTGGAGTGCCGTCGGCGAAGTGAGCATGGCCAGGGCTCGGTCCGCCGAAACGGCGATGATTGCCTTGTCGAATTCGTAAGTCGCGCCGGTACTGTCGCGAAGGGTCACGCCATCGACGCCACGGCTGACCGCCTGGATCGCCGTGCCCACTCGCAGGTCGGGAATGGCTGCGGCGAGCCGGTCGATGTACGTCTTTGTGCCGCCCTTGACCGTGTAGTAGTCGCGGAGGGGATCGCCGAGTTGCAGTCCCACATCGGCGAGGGCCCTGAGCATTGCCGTGGCCGAGCAGCGCCGGGCGGCGGCGGGAGACATGACAAAGGCGCCCGCGATCGCGGGTACGACCACATGTTCGACGAAGTACTCCGAGAATCCTTCGGTGGCCACGAGTTCGTACGAGGTCAGTGCGATGCTCCCACTGGCGACCAGGTTGCCTAGGCGCTGATAGTCGTCGACGAGGCGACTCCAGGTGTCGTCGCCGACGTGGGGACGCCGCGGAAGGCCGTTCTCGAGTTCTGAGGTGTCGAACCCGCATCGGGTGCACCTGATGGTGAGGTAGGTCAGATCGGCGGGTGGAGACACATGTGCGATGTCGAGTTCGTCGAACAGCGGCGGTGTGGACGGTTCGTGGAGGACGGTCACTCCGGTGTCGATGTCCACCGCGTTCGGCTGGTTCGCATGGGCTGCGGCGGTTACGGTGTGGGCGTTCCCGCCGACCCGCTTCTGCGCTTCGAACAAGGTGACGGGGTGGCTGTGGCGAAGTGCGTGGGCCGCTGCCAGTCCACTGATCCCGCCGCCGATGACTGCTACTGGTCCGCCTGCCATGACCGGTGTTCCTTTCGTTTGCGAGGTGAGCCCCACTGCCCGGGTACTGGGCTTCGTCCCACAGAGCCGTCAATTTCGTTCAACCGCGCTCGAAGTAGCGGCGCGGGTTGTCCTCGAGCATCGCCGTGATCTGCTCCTCGGTGACGTCGCGTTCGCGCAGTGCCGGCAGGACGTCGTCGCTGACATGGGTGTAGTGCCAGTTCGGTGCTACCGCGGCCCGTTGCTCTGGAGAGAACCAGTCGATGTAGCAGGCCGAGTCCTGGGACAGCA
Source organism: Actinomadura terrae (assembly GCF_022751215.1). Classification (GTDB taxonomy): domain Bacteria; phylum Actinomycetota; class Actinomycetes; order Streptosporangiales; family Streptosporangiaceae; genus Spirillospora; species Spirillospora terrae. Next base: position 2,231,606 of record NZ_JAICDG010000001.1, read on the forward strand.
CCATTCGGTTCGCGTAACCACGCCGCGCGAGTTCGGCGACGGTGTCCACACGCTGGTCGAAGGGGAGGAAGGCGTCGAGGCCGAACCGGTCCATGCCCAGCAGCGACCCCGAGTCGGCCAGTTGAACGAGGTAGTCGAGGTCCGCGCTGTCCCCGGCGTGGCCGATGACCACTCTCGTCAGGTCGACCCCTTCCTCGGCGAGCAGCCGCTGTGCGAGCAGCCCGGTTCGGCTCTGAGCATCGGTGTGCACGGTGATGGGCGCACCGGTTCGTATGTGGGCTTTGGCGACCGCGCGCATCACCCGTTCCACGCCGGGTGTCATCCCCTGGGCATCGATGGCGCACTTGAGGAGTTCCGCTTTCACCGATGTATCCGCTATGCCCTCGGTGATGTCGTGGACGAACAGCTCGACCATCGGCTCGGACGTGTCGAACAGCAGACCGGGTCCCTGGTAGTGGAAATGGAACGGCACGTCGTTGTAGGTGTACAGGCCGGTCGCCGCGATGATGTTGATGTCCACCTGCTCGTTGATCCGTTGCAGGCGGGGGATGTACCGGCCCATCCCGATAAGGGTCGGATCGACGATCGTGGAGATGCCGCGGGCGGCCAGGTCCTTCAGTTTCCGCACGGCATCGGCGACACGTTCCTCCTCGTCCCAGTAGTTGGGGTAGTTCTGTCGGATCTCTTCGCTCAGCACAAAGACGTGCTCGTGCATGAGCACTTTGCCCAGCGCGGTCGAGTCGATCTGACCTCGTACCGACTGCACCGTTGCCATGGCGCTCTCCATTCGTCATCGGTGATCAGGTGAAGTTATCGGTGCCGGCTGCGCTGCCAGCGTCCGCCGGTACGCGTCCGAGTGCGGGGGATGCGGCACTATTTCAATTCGAAATCGCCCTCGTCGGGGGAGCTCAGTGCGGCGATGTGTGCCTCGGGTCGCCATGGCCAGACGTTCGGTGTCCCGTTCGAGTCCAGGTACCAGCTGCGGCAACCAGTCGCCCAGACGGTCTGGGGCATCTGTTCGTGCAGGCGTCGGTAGAACTCGTCGGTGGCGGTGCGCGTGGGCGCGGCGGCGGTGAAGGCTCCCCGCTGCCACGCATGAATCCATTGGAGGGCGAAGTCCGCCTGTGTCTCGGCGATCTCGGTTACCGAGGTGTGCCCCACGGGGCTGTGCGGGCCGACCATGATGAAGAAGTTGGGGAAGTCCGGGAGCGCGACGGTTCGGTAGGCGCGCGGACCGTCTTGCCACGCCGCGGTCAAAGTCCTTCCGTGGGCGCCGACCAGTTCGGTGGGGCGTACGTAGTCGTGAGCGCGGAAACCCGTCGCAGTGATAATTACGTCCACCTGATGGAGTACGCCGTCGGCCGTGACGACTCCATCGGGTGCGATATGGTCGATCGGTTCGGTGATGACGTCGACCGTAGGCTCTTGGACGGCGCGGTAGAAGCTGTTCGCCAGCACAATTCGCTTGCACATGGGCTCGTAGTCCGGGGTGAGTTTGCTGCGCAGTTCTGGATCGGTGACCGTGCGTAGGTTCCGTCGGCACAGCCAGCCGATGAGGTTGCGCCTCCACCCCGGTTCCACCGTCGCCCGCGAGATGATCGTGTGGTACAGCCAACGCAGGAGCCGGAACTCGGCTTCGCGGAATGCCGGTACCCTGCGGAGGGCCCTGCCGATCCCGCCGGTCTTCCAGTTGGGCATGGGGAAGATCCATTGAGGTGTGCGCTGAAAGACCAGGAGCCTGCGGGGCGCGCCGGCCAGGGCCGCGACCAGTTGCACGCCGGAGGAGCCGGTGCCGATGAGCGCGACGCGACGGTCGTGGATCCGCACACCAGGTTTCCACTGGGCGGAGTGGAAAAGGGGGCCGGAGAAAGAGCCCAACCCCGGAATGTTCGGCACGCTCGGGTGGTGGAGGAACCCGGTAGCCGAGATGAGGAAGTCGACTTCGAAGGTGGAGGAGTTCGCCGTGGTGACGCGCCAGCCGCCGTCGGCGAACCGGGCCGCCGTGACTTCTTCCCCGAACCGCAGATGAGGGCGCAGGCCATGGCGGTCGACGACATCCTCGAGGTAGGCGGCGATCTCTGCTCCCGGCGCCCTGAAATGCGACCAGTGGGGATTCAGTTCGAAGGAGTACTGGTAGAGCGCGGCGGGGATATCGCACGCCAGTCCCGGGTAGGTGTTGTCACGCCACGTCCCTCCGATGCGCTGCTCCTTCTCTATAATGGTGAAGTTGTCGATTCCGGCCTCTTTCAGTTTGAAGGCCATACAGATGCCGGATATGCCGGCACCGATGATCAGCACCGAGGGCATTCTCCGGCGGCGGGTTTCGTCGACCGTCTCGCGCATGTGCGGTCGGGTCGTGTGTGTCGGCATGGGCGGCCTCCTCGGGCCGTGAAATCATGATTGGTCGCGTGACTTCTCGGAAATCTGCTCGGTGGAGCAGACGGCTCCGGTGCGGCGTCGGCCGTGCAATTCCTTCGGATTCGACTGGGATGTTTCGCTGCCGAGGGTGTCGTGCGTGATTCTGGTAAGGGTGTCGTGGTCCAGGCTGGTGGGAGCGACTCCGGCCGCGGCCAGTCGCTGGAGCCCGCCGACGTGGATGGGCGGGAAGAAGGCGCCGGTCAGCAGTGGCCAAATGTCGGGCATGGCGGCCAGCCTGCGTGCGGGCCCGCGGGAGCGGTGAGCCGCGAGGCGCTCCAGCCATTGCTCGGGCGCGAGGCTGGCGATGGGATGGCCCGTGGATCTGAGCGCGCGTGCGAGATCTTCTAGGGCAAGCGGGCTCGGGTCGATGACGTGGTGGACTGACGGTGCGGCCGCAAATGGCTCTGCCGGCAGCTGAACCGACAATTCGGTGATGGCCCTGCTGGCGTACCCGACGGTGCAGCCGACCATTTCGCCGCCCTCCGGGACGGCGCCCACCTGTGTGAGCGCGCGCACGTAGGTCGCGAACAGTTGGGCCGCCGCCGACGGCGGCACGGGGGAATCGGGGTCGGGCGCCAAGACCGCGACGCGGTAGATGGCGGTGGGCAGCCCCCGTTCGGCCGCCTGGTAGAGGAGGTGTTCGGCGACCGACTTGCTTCTGGCGTAGCCGCCGGGACCGGCATAGGCGATGGCCGGTCTCGTCGTCTCGTCGATGGCCTGGACACCGCATCCGGCAGCGGCGACGAAGATCGCGAACGAGGACGTGTGGTGGAGGAATTTGAGGCGTCGGTGGGTTGCGAAGCGGAGCATTTGAGTTACTCCGACCACGTTCGGAACGCGGATGACGCGGTACGGGTCGCCCAGATCGATCGATGCGCCGCAGTGGTAGACGGATTCGACGCGTGAGGCGAGTTCGTCGTAGACGTCCGGGTCCAGTCCGAGGCGTTGTCGTGTGAAGTCGCCGGGCACCGTGACCAGCCGGGAAATGTCGAGGTCCGGGCCTTGAGGATCGTGGGCTGCTTCGAGGCGCTCCACGAGTCGGGCATGTGGACGGGCGCCTCGGACGAGGCAGTAGACCGTGGCGGACGTGCGTTCCAGAAGCGTCCTGCACATTCGGCCGCCGAGATAGCCGGTGGCCCCGGTCAACAGCACTTCTTGGGGGACACGCGGGGTGGGAGGGGGGGCGGTGGAGTCCGGGACCCGGATCTCCTCGTCGAGGACCATGTCGTGCGCCAACAGGTCATCACTGTTCATGACTGTTCCTCAGTGGTCGTCTGCCATCTCCGCCGAGGACCACAGCCGGATCGGCGGGATCGACTGCGGCTAGTCCTGGGGCGGCGGGGCGAGGACGATGCTGGCGTTCTGCCCGCCCAGGCCGAAGGAGTTGGACAGCGCCGGCCCCGGGGCGACGCGGCGCGGCTCACCGGCGACGACGTCGATCCCGTGGCAGTCCGCGCCGAGCCGTTCGTGACCGGCGGTGGGGGGGACGAGGCCGTCGCGGGCCGAGAGCGCGGCGACGGCGGCCTCGGCCGCTCCCGAGGCCGCGACCAGGTGCCCGAACACGCCCTTGCACGAGGTGACCGGTGGCTGCCGGTCCGCGAAGACCGCCCGCAGCGCGGCCGCTTCGGCGGCGTCCCCGAGCGGGGTGCCGGTCGCATGGCAGTTGACCTGTCGGATGTCGTCGGGGACGAGCCCGGCGTCGCTGATCGCCGCCATCATGAGTTGTGAGGTCCAGCGCCCCTGCGGTTGCGGAGCCGTGATGTGGTGGGCGTCGCATCCGCTGGCGTAGCCGATCACCTCGCCGTACATGTGGGCGCCGCGGGCGAGCGCCCGGTCCCTCTCCTCCAGGACGAGGTACGCGGCCCCTTCGCCCATGATGTAGCCGTCGCGGTCGGCGTCGAAGGGACGGCAGGCGTGCGCGGGGTCGTCATTGCGTGTGGACAGACCGCCCGAGTGTCCGAACGCCCCGATGATCACGAGGGTGACGCCGCCGGAGTCGCAGGCGCCGGCGAGGATCACATCGGCCGTGCCGTCCTGGACGTAGCGGGCCCCCATGCCGATCGCGTCGCTTCCCGAGGCGCACGCGGTGGCTATCGTGATGTTGGGCCCCCGCCAGGCCAGTTCCTGGGAAATGAGGGCACCGGGCGCGTTGAAGAGGATCTTCGGAACGCTCATCGGTGAGATCGCGGCTCCGCCCTTGGTGTGCGCGACCAGGGCCTGGTCGCAGATCGACTGCATTCCCCCCAGTGCCACGCCCGAGACGATCCCGGCACGGCCGTGGTCGGCGGAGGGCTGCCCGGCGTCGGCGACGGCGTCCATCGCGGCGGCGAAACCGAGCTGTGCGGTCCGGTCGGTGCGCCGCAGTTCCTTGCCGGACATGTAGCGGCCGGGATCGAAGTCGTCCACCTGGCAAGCGATCTTGCTGGGCAGACCCGTGGTGTCGAATCGGGTCGCCGGTGCGGCGGTCGGCATGCCGGCGAAGATCGTCTTGGTGAAGGTCTTCAGGTCGCAACCGGCAGGTGTCTTCACACCGAGCCCGGTGATGACCACGCGGCGGCGCCGGTCCGCCCGGCCCGGCTCGGAGGCTCCCCTCTCGCTGGACGTCCGCTCGTGGTCTGAGGCGTGGTTCCGGTTGTCCTGCATGCTCTCTTTGTCGGTCATGGCTCTCGGTCTCCTGAGTCCGACCCCGGTTCGCCGCCTGGAGTTGCTGGTGCGATCGGGATCTGCTGGCTGTCAGGCATTGATGTCGGTAGCGCCTCGTCCACCGGTGTGATCGGCCGCGTGAGCGACCGGACCCGAGCCGACGTCGGCGCTGAGGGCGCGGGCTGTGCGGCCGGCGTTGAACGACAGGTCGATCCCCCTTTCGTCGGTGGGCCTCGGATCACGTCCGGGCGGACAACCCCGCGTCGACGCCGATCGTGGTTCCGGTGACATAGGAGGCGGCTTCCGAGGCCAGGAACGTGATCAGCGCCGCGACCTCACCCGGGCTGCCGAACCTGCGCAAGAGCGTGCTGTCGGCCAATCGGGCGCGCTGCCGCTCCGTCAGATGGGCGATGATCTCGGTGTCGACCGGACCGGGAGTGATCAGATTGCAGGTGGCCCCGTGCGTTCCGAGCTCGGCCGCCGCCGCCCTGACCAGTCCGACCAGGCCGGACTTGGAGGCGGCGTAGTTGGCCTGGCCGGGCACGGCAGCGGTGGCGCCTGCGGAACCCGCCACGATGATCCGGCCCCACCGGGCCTGGATCATCGGGCGCGCCGCTCGGCGGATGCAGTGGAAGACGCCGCTCAGATTGACCGAAAGGCAGGCGTGCCAATCCGCGTCGGTCATCTCCACCAGCAGGCGATCGCGCAGCACCCCCGCGCAACACACCAGAATCTGCGCGGGCCCCAGTTGTTGTTCCACGCGCTCGAAGAGCGTGTCGACCTGAGACGGGTCGGCGACGTCGCAGCGGATCGTGATGCACCGCGCGGACGGCGTGCCCGAGGCATCGACCGCCTCGGCGGTCTCGGCCGCCGCCGCGTCGTCGGCGTGGTAGCAGATCGCCACGTCGTTCCCAGCGGCGGCGAGATCGACGGCGGTGCGCGCGCCGATGCCCTTCGACCCGCCGGTGATCACCGCGACTTTGCGCTGCCGCATCACAGCACCTCCACTCCGTTGGTGAGCGGGACATGGTCGTGGGCCCCAGGTGGCCTCCTGACGCACGTCGCGATCTTGGAATCGGATCCCGGCATCGCATGCGGCACAAGCGTCCGCTCCACGGATCGCCGAGCCGACGCGGCAGTCCCAAGCGGGACTCCCTGCCGATAGGACACACCGCCTTCGCTGGCAGTCCCCCTGACCTGGCCGGTACCAGTGGCGTCGCCTCGGGGCGGGGATTGGGGGACAATTCGGGCGCTCACGGTTGCACCGGCTGTTGCCGAGGCTGGAGATGAAAGGGGATGCCCGGGGCCGCGATCGTCAGGCCGCCGTCAGCCAGGACGGTCTGCCCATTGATCCAACTGGCCTCCGGCGAGGCCAGGAACATCACCAGGTTGGCGATCTCGGCCGGGCCGCCCAACCGTCCGAGCGGGGTGCAGGCGATGACCGCCGACGCGAGCTGGTCGAAGCCGGGCAGGCCGCGGACGGCCTCGGAGTCGATCGGTCCCATGGAGGCCGCGTTGACTCGGATGCCGAGCTCACTGAAGTCCACCGCGAGGTAGCGGGTCAGGGATTCCACCGCGGCCTTGATCGGGCCGACCGCCGAGTACCACGGCAGCGCGAACATCGCGCCGAACGAAGAAAGGTTCACGATCGCACTGCCGGGGGGCATGAGACGGGCCGCCTCCTGAGAACACCTCAGCGGTCCCAAGAGATTGGTGCCGATCACCCGGTTCATTTGCTTGTCCTTGACGGTGCCCATGGCGGTCACGACACCGGTGGCGGCATTGTTGACCAGGATGTCCAGCCGTCCATGGCGCTCCCGGACGGCCTCGAACATGTCGGTGACCGCCTGCGGATGGGAGACGTTCGCACGAATCCGCTCGGCCGAACCGCCGTCGGCGATGATCTGCTTGCACGTCGCCTGGGCGCGCGCTGTGTCGCGGCAGTAGTTGACGACGACGTGGGCGCCGCTGGCACCCAGATCAGCTGCGATATATGCGCCGACGCCGTGACCGCCGCCCGTCACCAGAGCGACCTTTTCTGTGAAGTCGTAGGCAATGCTCATGGTTGACCACACCCATCATCGGATCGAAGCGACGCGGGGACGGCGAGACCGGCGGGAGGGCGAGTCGTCACACCCGCCTCGCTGCCGGTCATCGGCAGGCGTCCTGCGTGGTTGCAATTGCTGCGGAAGCGCACTGGTCCGATTTCCGTCATGTCGCGCCCTCGGCGTTCTTGGCGGCCAGGTCGGTGACGTCGCCGACGGTGCTGACCTCCTTGAGATCGGCCTTGTCGACGCCCATGCCGTGCTCGCTCAACGCGCTCGCCATCTCGGCGAAGTCCAACGAGTCGGCCCCCAGGTCCTTCAACCGGGTGGATTCGGTGACCTGCTCTGCTGGAACCGACAATGTCGTCGCCACGATCGTGCACACCGTGCGGTGAACCTCGGATCGCCGCGTGTTCTCAGTACTCATGACGCTCCCTTCTCATATCTTCGGTGGCCGGTTTTCCAGCCGCTGACAGACCGGCCCTCCCGTCATGTCGATCAGCGCCCGCACGCGCGAGTACCGCGCTTGGGCTCATTACCGCCCCGCCCGGGTCAGCTCGCCGGAATCGACCAGGTGGGTGACCTCGGCCAGGTCCTCAGGGCAACCCATGTTCAGCAGCCTGATACCGGAAAGAGTGCGCTTGGCAAGGCCGGTCAGCGTCCTGCCGTATCCGACCTCGACAAGGGCGGAGATGTCGTGGTCCGCCAAACGGAACTGGTTTTGCCGCCATCGCACCGGCCGTACCAGGTCATTGGCCACCAGGCTCGACCATGGCGCCCTCGTTCCGGCCGGATAGCTCACGGCGTTGTGCACCACTGCCAACCGCTGCGGAGCGAACACCACGGTGCCCAGCAGATCAGCGAAATCATCGACCGCTCCCCGCATCAGCGGACTGTGGAACGCTCCGTCGATCTCCAGGGGGATGACGTCGCGAGCACCCAGGTCGAGCGCGGTGGACATCGCGGATTCCAGTCCTTCCGGTGTTCCGGAAATGACCGTCTGTTGGGGGGTGTTGTCGTTGACCATCCAGCACCGGTGATCGGCGCAAGCGGCCTCGGCCGTCTCCGCCGGTGCGAGCACCGCGGCCATTCTTCCCGGAATAGCACTGGCCTCACGTGCGGTCACCGTGGCCCGGAACGCGGTCACCCGGATCGCGTCGGCCGCGGAGAGCACGTCTGCGGCATGCAGCGCCGACAGCAGCCCCAGCGAGTGACCGGCGACGACCGCGGGAGTGACACACGGTCGCAGAGCCGACCATGCCATCATCGAGGTCAGCACGACCGCCAGATGATTCTCGACGACCCCGTCGGGCGGGGTGTCGGGATCGAGCAGCATCGGCGACAACTCCCGGTGGAGGCTGTCTTCCGCTTCCTCGACCAAAGACCATGCGGGGTGTCTCCGCCAGGGCACTCCCATGGAGGGCCCCTGTGAGCCCTGCCCCGGGAAGACCGCAGCTATCGGGCATCGCGATCGTTTCGCGGTGGAATCAGGTGTTGTCATGTCAGGCCTACCATCAAGGTTGTCATCATTGAGGAGGTGAAAGGGCCCTCGCGCTGGGGCGTGCGCAGCTCAACGGCGAGCCGCGCGGCTGAAACGAGCGAGAGAAGCCTGGCCGTGCTGCCGACCGCCGATCAAAGAGGACGCGCGGGGCCATGCCCTTGGCAGGGCAAATTCCCGATCCCCAAGTCCCTGGCCAGGCTCACAGTCGTACATGGCAGTCGGCGTCGATATTTCAAACCGAACTAGTAGGTAATTCGGTCCGCTCTCGCGTCTCTGATCAATGGTCACGGGTCTCGGCCGCGCGAGCCTCCGCGCCGGTGATGCCGACGTATCCGATGTCGTCGCCCACGATCCGGCCGACGAACTCCTTCCGCCGGCAGCAATCGGTGCCAGTGGTGCAGTGCTCGTCCAGCAGAGCACAGCCCCTCCGGTCGGCTGCCCGTCCGGAGGTGCGGTGCGTCCTGCCCCGCCATGTCAGATTTTTTCTGCCAACGATCTTTCGCATGACGCTTCTCCTGTCGCATCGGATGAAACAACTTCGCCTGGGCTCTTGCCGGTAGTCCGGCAGCCAATCCGGTCCATGCGCACGCGACCGCTAAATCTCTAGATGATCTTTATGTCTCTCATAAAAGGGCAGGTCGGGACGGGAGCCCTCACCTTCGGAGGGCGAACCTGGACTTGGCGATAGACTGGACGACCTGGTTCGCGTCCTCGTGCCTGATCCCGGCATGCCCCCAAGACGGCCGAGAGGTGTCGATCTTCTACGCTGCAATGGCTCAAGCCGGCCGCCCGACATCACCTGTGCGACAGTTCTGCAAACTAACTTTCTTGTTGTAGAGGGCGACCCGACTGCGCAGGTGTGATCCACGCCCGACCAGTCCTCCCTGTCGGATGCGGAATGGCCCTGTTCAGGCGGCGGGGAGATCCCTGTGCGCTCGGCGGATCACTGGAGTGTGCGGGCGACCGCAGCCCTATGGAGCAGGGGTCCGACCACCGGATCCCTTGCATAGGGGCGCAGGCGTGAGTGCAGGTTGTGCAGGGCGGTGCGGGCCCGGCCGCTGTGGAGCATCGGATACAGGTCGAGGAACCTGTTCCAGGTGGCAGAGGCCTCTTCCAGGTGGCCTTCGCGGAGTTGGAGTTCGGCGATGCTGGCCAGCGCGAGAGCGCGGGTGCGTCTTTCGCCTCCGGGGCAGTTGCGCACCGACCTCTGCAAGGCAGCGATCGCGGCCCTGCGGTCGCCAAGATGGCTGTGCACGACTGCCTGATGGTGAGCGAGTGCAGCCGAATGATAGGTGCCGATCGCGCGGGGGACCGTCGGGGAGCGGTTGAGGAGCCTCTCGGCCCTGCCGAGCAGTTCCACCGCCTCGCGCCGGTTCCCCGCGGCTGCGTGGGCGACCGCGGCCTGACCGAGCACGAAGGCTCGGGTGACCTGCGGCAGACGCCGCGTCGCGACGGCGGCCTCGGCCAGGTGCAGGGCAGGTGGGTAGTGACCCAGCAGGTGGGCCTGGGCGCTCATCGCCCGCAGCGCGAGGGCATAGTCCTCGGCGTGGTTGTTCTCAGCCGCGAGGACGAGAGCGGCCCGGTAGTAGCGCTGGGCTGGCCCGTGCAGTTCGTCGTCGAAGTTCAAGAACCCGCACAGATAGGCGATCCGGCAGGCCAGCGACAGCAGATCGCGTCGTGGGCGGCCCCGGGTGGCCGCCTGCAACCAGGGCAGGATGATACGAGCGAAGTACGCCGCCGCGGCCGGGCGTATGGCGGAAGCGCCGTAGGCATTGTCGATCATCGCGAACGTCACCAGCGCCGAATTGGCGGTCACGGTGTCCTGCTGGGTCACCGATAATTGCAACGCGGCGGGACCTGGCGGCGGGAGGGTGCGGATGTCCTCGGAGGCCGGGATCTCCAGAGCGGTCAGGTTGTAGACACGAAGAGCGAGCGCCGCTTCGCGATTCGGGGGCAGCGGAGCGAGCAGGCTCAGCTGTGCTGCGGCGTGCAGGTCCCACCAGCTGGTGGTGGGCCTTTCCTTGTAGCCCAGGTCGCGGACAGTGATCAGTCGCCCGAGCCGACGCGACAGGGCTTCGGCCATCAGTTCGGGCACGGGTGCCTGAGGCCTGGTGCCCGCACACCACTGTGACACCGAGGCGCTTGTGTAATGCAGAGTGATTCCGGCCTCGGCGCCGACCTTGTTGACAGCCGAGGCGAACGCCTTGCCGCTCCACCCCGCCTCGGCGATCAAGGAACGAAGACGGTCGCGGCCCTTCTGCTGCCGCTGCCCGCCCATAGCCCTGCCGCTCGATCCGAATTGGGGACCTCATGGTGAAGGGAACATGTCTCCGTGTCAATGCTTCGATAGAAGCCGCTCGTAGCCCGGCGAGTTGACCCCGCATGTCCACGTCCCGCAACGCCACATGGACCACTTCGCCCCGACCATGTCCCTACACCACATCGCCCGCCACGACGAGCAAGCCCGAACAAGCGCCCCAGGCAACCCAGAAGTTCGCCGGGCGCCCTGGGCGGCGGGCTGCATCAGGGGGGCGGCAGGTGGTGAGGGGATCGCGAGCCTGTGCCGTCTGAGAGTGATTGGAGCGTTGTCGCAAGAGTCCTACTCGGTCAGAGCGGTTTCGTGTGTTGTGGGTGCGTCAGGCGGCTTGGGCGAACGGGGGGTCTGCGGGGGAGCCCAGGACGTTGTGCAGGCTTGACGGGAGGGTGGAGCCCCATAACCAGTCGTTGATGGAGCCGTCGAAGGCCGGTGGTGGGGCGACGGAGAACAGGCGAGGGGTGAGCGGGGTCAGGTGGGCCTGGAAGGGGTTGTGGTGTGGGTGGGGTTCGCGGCGGCTGGAGCCCCAGAAGTCGTTGAAGTCGCTTTCGGTGAGGTGGCGGACGGCACTGATGGTGCGGGTCTGGTCGGCGGGGCCGGTCGCCGGCCAGCCCCAGTGGTCGGTCAGCAGGTGGCGGGCCGTGGTGCGGAGGACGTTGAGGGCGACCAGGTCGTGGGGGCAGGCGACGCCGGTCATCTGGAGTTCGGGGAGGCCGAAGCGGCGGAGGCCGCGGGTGCGCAGGCGGACGCAGGAGCAGGCGTTCACCCCTTCGGGGCCGTGGGCGGGTTCGGGGGCTGTGCAGCGGCCGTTGGCGCGGAACGGGGGCAGGGCGTCGCCGAGCCACTGGTCGGCCAGGACGAAACTCGTCCGCTCGTTGGCGGGTGTCAGGACGTGGCCGGTGACCAGGTCGGCTACCACTCCGCGGGTGGCGTCGGCGAGGGCGTACGCGGCGGCTCGGGCGACCTGGACGCCGCGGGGCTGGTCGGTGACCGGTGCGGCCGAGGTGACGACCGCGAACTCCGTCGCCCGGGGGAACGCCCACTGCGTTCGTCGCTGAGCGGGATGGGCGGCCGTGATCCGCGCGGGGTCCCAGCGGAGGTCCGCGAGGGTTTCGCGGTGGAGGGCCGGCTGCGGGGAGCCGAGCCGTCCGGCCAGGTGGGGACGGAAGGCCACGCTACGGCTGAGGGCGGCGTCGGTGAGGTCGTGCGGAATGTGGTCGGCCGCCACGGCGAAGCGGGACGTCGTGGTCGAGGGGACGGGGAACGTGATGCTGGCCATCGCTGATCCTTCCGTGGCAGGTCTGCGGCAAGCATGCGTCCCCGGGCGGCGGCGTGACACTAGAACGGCATTCTGTGGATAACTCGGCCCGAGCGATGGGGCGGATCGGGAGGTGACGGGCGGGACACCGGGGGAGTCGGCGGAAAATGCTGTGCGCGGTTCAAGGGGCGGCGGCCAGACTTGAGTGCATGAAGATCGAAGGTGAGCGGGTCGTCCTGCGAGCGGTGCAGGACGAGGATGTCGGGGTGCTGGAGGAGATCCTCCGGGAGCCGGAGGTGGCGGCATGGTGGACCCCGGTCGATGAATTCGACGAGATGCTGGCGATCGTGCTGGACGGCCAGGTCGTGGGTGCCATCCAGTACGACGAGGAGGACGACGAGGACTACCGGCACGCGAGCATCGACATCTTCCTGAGCGCCCGGCACCACGGACGTGGCCTGGGCACGGATTCCGTGCGCGCGCTGGCGCGCTGGCTGATCCGGGTTCGCGGACATCACCGGATCACCATCGACCCGGCGGTCGCCAACACGGTGGCGATCCGCTGCTACGCCAAGGTGGGGTTCAAGCCGGTCGGGACCATGCGCGAGTACGAGCGCGACCCCGTGTCGGGGGAGTGGCGTGACGGGCTGCTGATGGACCTTCTGGCGCGTGAGCTCGTCGACTGAGTCCAGATCGCATGGAGGCGAGGGCTTGGTAACGCTCTGGCATCGCCGGGAGCGCCCGGAGGGACCACGCCGAGGGGGCTCGGAGGCCTCCAGTCTAGCTGCGACACGCCGTTGACCACGGAAAAGACCAGCTTCGGCCGAATTCGCGGCGATTCGCACGGCATCGAGAGCGGATTCAGGGGGAATGTGTACGTTGGGTAGATCAATGCAGCTGTGAGCTGCGGGGACGGCCCCGCCGCCCAGCTCGGAACAGGAGGTCTCCGTGACCCGAACGCTGTCGAGGGGCACCCGCGTCACCGGTGCCGAGCGGACGCGGCTCGCCGCGGAGCTCGCCCCGCGCTACGCGGCTGGTGAGAGCATCCGCGATCTGGCCGCCGAGACCGGCCGCTCGTACGGATTCATCTACAACGTCCTGAAGGAAGCGGGTATCCCGTTGCGCGGTCGGGGTGGCAACACCCGCCGCAAGAAGGACTGACCGCTCCCGAGAGAAGAGAAAGCAAGCACATGGCCGGATGTCCCCCTCGCCCCCCGGGGGGACCCCGTGCGCTAGGAACGGCGGAAGGCTCCGGTGACCTCGGAGCGGCCGTTCAGGCTGGCGAGGTCGGCGGCGGCCCGTCCCGCCACCCATCCTTCGTAGTTGGAGACCGAACCCGCCCGGCTCCTGGCCAGGTTGGGGAACATCCTCCCGACGGCCAGTTCGACGGCCTGGTCACGTGCGGCCAGGACGGGAAGCAGATCCTCTCCGTCCGTGCTCGCCGCCGCCCGGCTCGTCGCCTCGTCGGCCGCCTCACGCAGCCGCTCCCCGATGCGGGCCGCATAGGCGTTGAGGAACGCGTGACGGAACGAACGGGTTCGTGACCGCCCGCGCGCGTCCCGCCTGGGGCCCGCGTGGACCATGGCCGCCGTCGCCTGGACCAGCAGTGACGTGAACAGCATCTCCACTGCGGCGAGATCGGCCGGAAAGCCCAGCACGGTCGAGAAACCCAGCTCCCTGTGCCAGACCGCCCGGCATCTGTTGGCGTCCGCCACCACTGTGAGCAGGACGGCCTTGGGCGCGTCGTAGGGATTGTCCACGGCGACGCGCCGTCCGGCGGGCCCGCCCAGGTCGCCGGTCTCCGCAGCCAGCAACGCGTGGTCGATGCTGTGCCGCGCTATGAGCTTCTGGGCGCGGGCGCTGAGTGCCTCCGCCTCCTCTGGGAACTCCGTGGATTCGGCCTTGGCGAGCAGGGCCCGTACCTTGGCGAGCATCCGCTGGTCGACGTCGCGGACACGGTCCCGTATGGGCGCGTCCTGTTGGGGCGTCCCCGGCGGTGGGCCGATGCTCGCGAGGCGGGGCAAGCCCTCCAGCAGGTGGACGAGCTCGACGGCGCAGGTGACGAAGGCCGTGCGGTCCACGCCCTCGCGTGCGCACCAGGCCTCGGGGTGCACGTCGTCGTGCTCCCACCACACCTCGGCGCCGAGGACGGCGAGCTGTTCGCGCCACTGCTCGCCCACCGTCGTGGCGGCGTAGGAGCGCATCTCGGCGGCGATCGCGTCGGTCGCCAGGCGCGCGTGGCGGGCCGTGCGGCGACGCGCGACGTAGCGGACCACGTCGGCCGGCTGCCAGCCCCGCTCCCACGCGGTGGCGACCGACCGCAGCAGGCGCGCGGTCAGGCAGCGGTTGGCGACGCGCGGCCAGTCGGACGGGGCCGCGCGGCCGGCGAGCTCCTCGACGAGGTCGCCGAACATGCTCTCGTCGGCGTGGGGGAGGGCCCGCAGCGCCTCGGCCACCAGCTCCCCGGCCTCCTCGGCGGGGGACGGCGGGTCGCCCTCGAAGCCCGCGGCGTCCCGGAGATCAGCCGCATCATCGGATCGTGGCTTCCACCACGCCTTCCGCACCCGGCACTCCCGTCTTCTCGTGGCTCGTCAGTCGGCCACGACGATCCTGCCACGCGGAGTCCACCGGCGCCGCCGGAGGCGGGAACTCCTGGGCGCGCCCTCGTGGACGGTCCCGGGAATGACGGCGCCCCCGGCCAGGCGGCCGGGGGCGATCTGGTGACGGGCCCTGCGGGCGGGGTCTACTCGGCGTGGTGCCTCTGTTCGCGCATCTCCTCGACGACCACGCTCTGGTAGGCGCGGGAGGTGTCCGGAACGTAGCTGAGCCGTGCCAGGGGTTTGCCGTCCTGGCCCCGGATCTCGAAGTGGTAGCCCTCTCCCGTCTCTCCGACGTGCGCGACGGCCTGGTCGTGCCTGAGCCTGCACATCGTGTCCACTTTCTCGAGCGCGACCTCCAGGCTGCCCGCGTCGCTGATGAGCCGCGCCGGCTCACTCGTCTCCCAGATCTCGAACATCGTCATGTCCTGTCGGCGGTCGGTCGGAGGAACGGGCGGGGCATTCCCTGCGTCGGAGCAAGCTTGCGCCGGTTCGGTGGATCTTTCAATCAGCATAGATATCGGATTGATCACTATTCGAGGTTTTGTGTGTCCGCAGCATCATAACGGTGTGTGACGGGACGGAATCCCGGCCTGGTCAGGATAGGGGGGCGGCCGTGAAGGAGCGAAATCGAGAGTTGCACGGACTGGCGCGGAGATGGTCCTGTGGACCACGCCCGGAACTCGCGGAAACGGAGGACCGCCATGGGTGGGGTCAGTCTTCCGCCACCCTCACCACGGTTTCCGTGGCATCGGGTTCGGCGAAGCGGAGCAGTGAGTGCCCTTCGGTTGCCAGACTCTCGACGGCCTCAGAAGGAAGAGGTTCGAACGGGCGCAGTGTCATTGTGGCGACCTTGCGCTTATACACCATCTCCCAGATACCGCGTGCGAAGCCGTCCCAGAGGAACACGGATCGGACACGGAGGTTCTTGGAGGTGAGAGACGGGCGGTCCGCGTCGGAGATCACCCGCCTGCGGTCGGCGTGCGCGAGAACGAGATTGTCGAACTCCGGCAGGAAGCGTACCGGGGCCGGGACGTCCTCAAGTGGACGCGGGGCATCGGGGAGGTCGAACAGTTCCCGGCCCTTGTCATCAGCGAAGACGCGGAGGCTGGGGCGGAGGCGTTCGAACACCTCACCGAGCGCGGGGAGCCCGGACCAGGCCTGGGCGTCCGCCACCGAGGCCGGGCCGAACGCCGCCAGATACCGCAGCATCAGCTCATCGGTGCCGGGCGCGTCGGTCGGCGGCGCGCCCAGCCAGGCGTCGGCCAGAGCGAATTCCGATGCGCGGGGGAAGGCCCACCTGTCCTGTGTCGGAACCATCACCAGCGGTACGCACATCCGGACCGCATAGCCGAGCGCACGGTCATTGACGTCAGGGAATTCGGCTTGGAGCAGCGCACGCACGTCGTTGAAGGTGCGCGGCTGCTTTTCGAGGAGCGCTCGGGCGGCTGGGACGACCTGCTCCAGATCGAGCCCTTTCGCCCGTTCGCCCAGGACGCGCATGGCCCCGTCCAGCATCGGCTGCATCGCCTTGCGGAACGCTGTGTAATCGGCTGCTGTCACCAAGTGCAGCGTGGCGCGCATCATGGTCGCTCGGACAAGTGTCCGTTCGTGTAGTGCGGCATGCAGGTCGGCCGTCTGGAAGTCGCTTACGCGAGTCCACAGGCCGATGAAAGGCGGCTTGGGTTCCTGCGCCTGCATTCCGCACAGCCGCGCCACCGCCTCGGCGGCCGGCACGGATTCGCGCGCGAGCAGGAGCTGCCGCGCGAGCGTGGCCCGGTTCAACGCCCGGACGCTCAGAGTCTCCGCCATCGTGACCGTCCTCCCGCAGGCCCGGACGTCGCCGGGACACCTCGTTGGCTGCCCGACCCTATCCGCGCCGACCGACGTCGACCCGGGAGCACGACGCCGTGACCCGCGTTGTTGACCAGCGCGTATGCGTTGTGCATGCGGAGTTGCCGGCAACTGTCGGGTGGTTGGGCCACAGCCGGGGGAACTTGCCGTGCCCGCGCCGCAAGGCATCAGACGTATGCACTCGCCGTAGGGGCACTCCTAGATGGCCATGCGATGTCAGCTGTATCGAGTGTCGCCCTATGACGGCGGTGGCATGCCGGGGCCGTCGGCGATGCCCTGCGACACTTCGCGGACGCAGCGCCGCAGCCACGCGTGCGCGGGATCGGCGTCGTACCGCGCGTGCCATCCCATGGCGAGGTGCAGGGGTGGCAGGTCGAAGGGGACGGGCACCCGCACGAGCCCGAGGCGGTCCACCAGGCGCCGGTGCAGGCGCTCCGCAGCGAAACCCATGAGGTCCGTTTCCTGGACGATGAACAGGGCCGTGCTCACCGTGGGGACGGCCCCCGCCAGATGCCGCGCCCGGCCCATGTCCGCTAGCAGTTCGTCCATCGGGCCTTGGAGGCGTCCACGCCGGGTGTTGGTGAGCTGGGGTACGGCGGCCCATTCGTCCAACGTCACCTCACGGCCCAAGAGGGGATGCCCAGGCCGTACCACCGATATGAAGCGATCCTCCAGGAGCGGCTCCGTTCGCGTCTCCGCCGCTCCGGTGATGACCCCGATCTCCAGGTCGACGGTGTCACGCCTGAGGTCGTGGGTGTCGCGCGGGCCTTCCCCCAGGAACCGCAGTGTGAGCCCCGGGGCCTCACGTCCGACCCGCTCCAGCAAGGGGCCCGCCAGGACGGCGACGGTGCCCTCCTCCGCCTGGAGGCTGAAGCTGCCGGAGAGTCCTGCCGGATCGAGGTCCGCGTCCGCCGAGAAGAGCGTCTGCGCGCGCTGGACGAGTTCGTGGACCTCGCCTCGGATGGCGAGCGCGCGCGGCGTCGGCGCCATCGCCCGGCCCGCCCGGACGAGTACGGGATCGCCCAGGGCCTTCCGTATGCGCCCGAGCGTCCGGCTCATCGCCGGGCCCGAACGGTGGAGCCGTTCGGCCGCGCCGTTGACGCTGCCCTCTTCCAGCAGGGCGTCCAGCGCCACAAGCAGGTTCAGGTCCAGTCTGGATTGCACGGGACGCATTCCTCATCTGCAAAAGATGCATTTGAAAGCAAGTCAGTCCGACCTTACGTTGGAGGCACGGAGGCGGCGCGCGCGGCCTGGATATCCCCTCCGCCCCCGTGGATGCGGGTTCCTGCGTCCTCCGAACGACCTCCAAGGAAACCTATGACACTCGATGCTGCCCGCATCACCTCGCCACCTGGACGTGTCCAGGCCTCCGCGCGCGGGATGACGTCCCTGATGTCCGCGTGCGTCGTCCTGGTCGTGGCCACGGTCGCCGCCATCAACCTGGCCATCCCCAAGCTCTCGGCCAGTTCCCTCGCGCCCACGTCCACCGGCCTTCTGTGGGTCGTCGACTCCTACGTCCTGGTGTTCGGCTGCCTGCTGATCCCCGCCGGGGCCCTCGGCGACCGGTACGGGCGCAAGGGCGTCCTGCTCGCGGGCCTCGGCGTCTTCACCGCCGGATGCCTGCTGTCGGCCGCCGCGCCCGGCGTCGGTGTCCTGGTGGCCGGACGGCTCGTCACCGGCGTGGGCGCCGCCCTGATCATGCCTGCGACCCTGTCCCTGCTCCTGCAAGTGACGGAACCTTCACGCAGGCCCCAGGCCATCGCCGCATGGACGGCGGCCACGGGGATCGCGGGGGCCGTGGGGAACCTCGGCGGGGGAGCGGTCCTCCAGTGGCTTCCCTGGCAGGCGCTGTTCCTGTCCAGTGCCCCGCTCGCGGCCGTCCTCGGCGCCCTCGTCGCACGGCTCGGCCCGCGCGGCGACAGGCACCCGGCCGACCTCGACCTGGTCGGCACCGTGCTCCTCACCGCCGCCCTGTTCACGCTGCTGTTCGGGATCATCGAGGGGCCCGAACGCGGCTGGACGTCCGCGCCGGTGCTCGGGGGCTTCTGCTGCGCCGCCGTCCTGCTCGCGGGGTTCACCCTGCATGCGCTGCGCGCCGAACATCCCCTGCTCGACCCCCGTGTGTTCGCGATCGCGCCCCTGCGCAGTGGCGTACTCGGAATCGCCCTGGCGTTCTTCGGGCTCTTCGCGCTGTTCTTCGTCAACGCCCAGTACCTGCAATACGCGAAGGGCTACTCCCCGCTGGTCACCGGTGTGGCGATCGCGCCCCTCGTCGTGGGGATGATCGTGATGTCCAGGCGGAGCGTCGGCCTGGCCCGGCGGTTCGGAGCGCGTCCCGTGGTGACGCTCGGACTGCTGATCCTGGCGGCCGGGCTGGGACTGCTCTCCATGGCGGACGCCTCCACCCCCTACGTGCTCTACGCATCGGACCTGGTCGTCATGTCCCTCGGTATGGGCCTGTGCGTGCCCTCCCTGTCGGTGGGCGTGATGGGGGCGCTCCCGTCGAGCCGGGCGGGGCTCGGTTCCGGCCTGAACGGGGCGGCGCGGGAGATCGGCAGCGCGCTCGGTGTCGCCGTCCTCGGGACGGTCCTCGCCGGCCGGTTCGCGGACGGCCTGCCGCCCGCCCTGTCCGGACACGCGCACTCGGCGGGCGAGGCGCTCGCGGCCGCCGACGCGATGGATGCCGGACCGTCCACGCACGCGCGGGTCGTCGATGCCTTCACCGACGCCATGTCGATGGGGTACCGGCTGGTCGCGGTGGTCGTGTGCGTCGCCGCCGTGATGGTCGCCCTGGGCACGCCGCGCCGCGAACGGCAGCCTCGAACGCCCTGAGGGACGGGCGCCCGAGCGGGCTTTATCCACAGAATCTCGTTCTAGTGCGCCGCCGTGGCCGGGCGCTCGACCATGGGCGGTGACGGGAGGGCGGCCGCCAACCGGAGAACGTGAGTTCAAGATATGTCGCGATCGAGGGAGTGTGCATGAGCGTCGAAACGAGGCCGACCAGGCGCGGCGTCCGCGGGCGGCTGCTCGACCTGATGTTCGTGCGTGGGCGGGTGAGGGAGGTGCGGCGAGCCGAGGGCCGGGGGCGGTGGATCGGCATCCGGATCGGCGATGTGCCGAGCCTGGACTGGACGCCCGGCCAGCAGGTCCGGGTACATGTGGCGGACATCACCACCACCCGCACCTGGCTCAGCGGTGCCGTCCGCCACGCGCTGCGCACCTATTCGGTGTGGGACTACGACGCCTCGGCCGCGGAGCTGGAGCTCTACGTCCTCGACCACGAGGGGGACGGGCCGGGCGCGCGCTGGGCGAGGGCCCTCGAGCCCGGCCAGGCCGTCGTGTTCGGCAAGCCCGAGGGCAGGTTCACCCTGCGGCCCGCCGCCTACCACCTGTTCGTGGGCGAGGAGACCGCCTCCGTCCCGTTCGGGGCCATGCTGCGCGCCGCCCGCGACCCCGTCCACGGCGTGATCGAGGTCGCGCGGCCCGGGGATCGGCTTCCTCTGCCAGAGGCCGAGAGGCTGACGTGGCGGTACCGGGGAGACGCTTCAGCGGCCTCGTCGGCGAGTCTGGTGGCGGCCGTGCGCGGGCTGGAACTGCCCGCCGAACCGGGGATCGCCTACGTGGCGGGAGAGGCGCGCACGGTGCAGAGCGTCCGTGCCCACCTGGTCGACGAGCGGGGCTGGCCGCGCCGATCCGTGCTGGTCAAGCCGTTCTGGACGCCCGGCAAGCGAGGGATGGAGTGATCGTTAACGAGCGTCGATGACGGGGGTTACGGCAAGATTATTCATGGAAATGCACGTGCATCAGCTCTTGCACCTGCACGGCATTCCTAGCAGGATTGCCCCGGACCCCCCGCACGTGAACTCCCCGGAGATCGCGATGACCGCACACTTGAACGACAGCGACCGACAGGCGCTGCGGCTGGCCCAGGATCTCCGCGAGGAGATGAGGGCGGCCCTGCCGCAACAGGCAACCGCGCCTTCGGTCTCCCCCTTCGTCGACCAGGCCGGGACGCCCAGCGTCCTGCTCCGGATGGACGCCGACACCGCCCGCGCGCTCATGGCCGTCCTGGCCGAGCGGCGCGTCGAGCGGGCCGCCGCGCCCCCCGTGGAGCCGCGCCGCGCCGACGGCTCCCACGTGCCGCCCCCGCCGCACCCACAGTCGCCGCCGACGGCCCAGGCCGCCGGTGCGACAGGGCCGATGGTGGCCGCGGTCTCCCCGTTCGGAGCACCGGCGTACGCGGAACCGCCGTTCGCGGAGCCGCCTCCCAGCGGCCCGACGTTCACCGGCCCCACCCCCTTGGTGCCGTCGGTATACCCGACCTACTAACCGGTCCGGGGCCTCGTGGCCTCGATCGCCCCGTACCTGTGTTGAGCGGTATGCCCGACCTATGGATCGTGCGGGTGGTGGTCTTCGCGGCCGTGGTCGTCCAGCGCGTTCGTTGAGCGGTGTGCGAGATTTGCTGGCGGGTCCGGTGCGGTCCTCGTGACCTCGGGCGTCCTGCACCTGTGTTCGGTGCATGCCCGCCCTGCTGATAAGTCGGGCGTGGTCCTAGTGGCCTTAGCGTGCTGTGTTTGCCTGGGTGGTATGCCCGGCTTGCTAGTCGGTGCAGGTGCTGGTTTTCGTGACGGTTGTCGTCGAGCGCTTGCGTTGAGCGGTATGCCCGGTCTGGTGCGGTCTCGCGGCCTCGGGCGTCCCGGGCCTGCGTTCGGTGGCATGCCCGGGTCTACTGATGGGTCCGGAGGCGTGGTCGTAGTGGCCTTGGACGCCTTGTGTGGGCGTGGAGCGGTGTGCCTGACCTTCCGGCGGTCTGGTGCGCTCCTGGGGCCTTACGCGTCCTGTGTTTGCCTTGGGCGGTATGCCCGGCCTGCTGGTCGGTGCGGGTGGTGGTCTTCGTGACCGTGGTCGTCCAGCGCTTGCGTGGGCGGTAAGCGCGATCTGCTGGCGGGTCCGGTGCGTTTCTCGTGATCTCAACCGTCCTGGCCTGGGGTCGGTGGCATGCCCGTCCTGCTGGTGGGGCGGGGAGCCTGGTGGCCTCAGGCGGTTGTGCTGACGTTGAGCGGTATGCCTGGCCTGCTGGCGGTCCGGTGCCGTCCTCGTGACTCTGGTCGTCCTGTGCCTGCGTTGAGCGGTACGCCTGGCTTGCTGATGGGTCCGGGTGTGGTCCTTGGTCGTTCTGCGCTTGCGTTCGGTGGTGGGCTCGACCTACTGGCCGGCCCGGGTTGTTGGGTAAAGCTGCCCGCAGGACACACCTGGGGCGGATGAAGGCCAGGAACTGCGCGGACGACGGGACCATGAGGCCGGTTGCGGGTCCATTCTTTGTTGACGCTGGCGGTCAGGCGCCCACCGCGTTGTTGACCGGTGGCGATGGGACCTCGGGGGCGGTCCTCGCGCCGCTGTGCCGTCCAACAGCGCGAGCCCGTTCACTGGCGGCGCTCACGACCTGACCTTGGAGTCGGCCGTTGCGCGGCTGTGCGCGTGAAGCGTGCCCTCCTGCTCCCAGTCCCAGCGCTAGCGAAGCTTGCTCAATGCGACCGTTCGAGGTGTTCAGGGGCGGGAGGTGGGTCGTGAAGTCGGCCGCTACTGGCCCGTATGTCCTGGGGATTGATGCAGTGTGATCGGTTCCTGCGCGTGCCTGTGCGCGGCTGAACATCTGGCACGCGGGCGGGGCCGGTGCCTCGTCCCGATGCGTAGTGGGACGGGTTTCGTGCGTGGGTGGGTGGCTGCGCGGGGCCTCTTGGACTGAGCGTTGCGGATCAGGGCGCCCGGCGGGTGGGCTTGGTGGGTGGTGCCCGGGCTTCTCGGCCAGGTTGCGGGGCGGGAAGGCTCCGGCGGAGGGGGTGAGGTGGGGATCGCATAGCGGTGGCTCTTGGCCAGGTGTTGCGGAGCGGGGCGTTCTGGGCGGATCGGCGTGGTGGGCGGTGGTGCGGGCGGTTCGAAACCGGTAAGGCGTTGCCCGTGGGAGCTGTGTGGCGGATGGATGTGGGGAGCGGGCCGCTGCCTCTTGCGAGTTGGGATGTTCCGGTGGACGGGTCTCGTACCTGACTGTCCATGTGATGCCACACCGCCCCGGCGACACACTGACGACCTTCTAGCCTCGTCCTGCCTGGATAGGCGTGAACGCCCCTGAGCAGGTGAATGTTCCTCCTGCGGCCTGCTCGTCACACCCTGTGAGACAGCGCCTGGCGGGCGATCAATGAGCCTCGATGGCGCAGGGGGCTGGGGGACTTCAACCATGATCAGCTGGGCGATCCCCGTTCCTGAGGACCGTGCCCTCCGTCACATGGATGCGTGGCCCACAGGGGTGGCGCTCTGTAGGCCAGCCGGAGGTGGGCGGTCGGGCGGCAACGGTGATCTCGGCCTGCGCGGCCGTCACCGTGGTTAGCGCGAGAGGGAAGGTCAGGCGCGGGGCGAGGGCGGGCCGGATGCTATGTGCCGTGGAGCCGTCCAACCCTTGATCAGGGCACTGGTCCGCGTGGCTGGGCGGGTGGGTGTGACGCGTGCTGTGATCACTACCGGTGTGTGTCTGGGGTGCGAAGCCCTGTTTGGACGGCCACGCGCCGACTTCAGGGGGATACGGGGCGGATGGGTCTCTGGGGGGCGCCGGGGCGTGCTTGCGGCCAGATCGATGGTCGAGCGCCGGAATGGCTGTGGGGTGGGAGTTTCGCGTACTGGGGGCGGGGCGCGGTGGCCTGCTTGGTGGTGGGGCGGACGTTGGCGCTGGGCTGTGGGTGGGGGCTAGGTGGTGTCGGTGTTGCTTGTGGTGCGGGTGTTGCTAGTGGTGGGAGGCCGGGGTGGTGGGCGGGCGTTGGCTTTGGTCCGGTCGGGTGGGGGCCGCGTTGGGCTGGAACGCCTATGGGAAAGGCGGTTCGGGCGGTTCGCGAACAAATGATCTACCTTTCCAAAGGTAAAGAAATCGCCCGTTGGTAGAAATCTCGGTAATGCCGTATATAGTCGACGCCAGGTCAGGGTCATGAACCGTTGACCTGGCCAAACGCATAACCGTCGCTTCCCGCCCGCCAGGCGGGATCACTTCGCCGAACCGCGGCCGCACCATGCACGGCCGCATCCGTGTGGGGCCCATGAGCCCCCGGTCGGCATTCTTCCCGCTTCATTCGAAGCCCGCGCCAGCGCGCACGCCCAAGGACGGGGTACGCGCCGTTCTCCGCGCACGCCCAAGGACGGGCGCGTGCCCTTAGGCGCGGGTGCGGTCCGCCATGCCCGCGGACCGTTCACCGCAGATCTTTCTGCGGGCGGGTTCTTCGCGACGGCATCTCCCGAGTCCCGAGTCTCGGACCCGTTCCCCTGCCCGGACCAGCCCCTGTGCTCCGGCGTGCGGAACGGCAGCCCTGTACCCCGAACGAAGGATCTTCATGCAGCAGCGAGCGATCAACGTCGTCCTTACCGGCATCACCGGCGCGGCCATGGCCGGAATGCTGGTGGCCGGCGTGGCAGCAGCCAGCGACGACTCCGCTCCCAGCGGCGACAAGCGTCTGCTGTCGCAGCAGGCCATGAACACCCAGGAGCACAAGACCGCCCACGAGGGCGGGCGGAAGGACTCCAAGTCGACCTCCAAGGACTCCGCCAAGCGGACCAAGAAGTCCTCGAAGGCGCTCCTGGCCGGCAAGACCACCGCGTCCTACTTCTGGGACGACGGCTCCGGCGTGAACGGTGACACCGGCGCGCCGGCGGGCGGCAAGCCCATGCAGAAGGGCCTGTTCGCCAGCCCGAGCTGGCCCCTGCACACCAAGGTCCGCGTGACCTACGACGGCCGCAGCGTGACCGGGTTCGTGGGCGACCGCGGCCCCGGCAGCCCGTCCCACCGGGGCGTCATGCTGGACCTCGACACCTACACCTTCCGCTACCTGCTGGACGGCGAGAAGCCCAGCAGCAAGTACAACGCCGGTACCGGCGAGGGCCACATCAAGGGCGTCAAGTGGGAGGTCCTCAAGTGGGGCTCGGGCGCCGGCAAGCGCGGCGCCCCGCGTCCCCTCGGCTGACCCGCCGAGCACGAACCGGCAGGGCTGCCGGCGCACGAACGGGAATGTCCCGCCGATCACCGCGATCGGCGGGACATTCCCGTTTTCAGCGGCGCGGGAGGAGGGGGAAGGGCGGTGTCGCGGGTTCGCGGGACAGCTCGCGGGACAGCGCCAGCGCCGCCGTGCGGACGGCCGGGGCGAGCCGGTCCAGGTCCAGGCGGCAGACGTTGCCGGTGATGGAGATCGCGGCGATCACGCGGCGGCGGTGGTCCAGGATGGGGGCGGCCACGGCGGACACCCCGGCCTCGGACTCCTCGCGGTTGACGGCGTAGCCGCGGGTGAGCGTCCGGGACAGCTCCCGCTGGAGCAGGCCCGGCATGACGATCGTGTGCGGGGTGTAGTGGACGAGGCCCGCCGCCAGCACCCGCTCCAGCCGGTCGGGCGGGCCGAGGGCGAGGAACAGCTTGCCGGTCGCGGTGCAGTAGGCGGGCAGTCGCCCGCCTACCCGGGACACGATGGGCATCGACCGCCGCCCGCTGACCTTCTCCAGGAACAGGGTGTCGTTCCCGTCCAAGACGGCGAGGTGGATGTTCTCGTGCGTCGCCTCGTAGAGGTCCTCCAGGTAGGGGAGGGCGGCCTCGCGGAGCCCGCGGGGGCGGGGGGCGCGCTGGCCGAGCACGAACAGCCGCATGCTCAGCCGGTAGCCGGACTCGGTCCGCTCGACGCCGCCCCACCGCACCAGCTCGCCGAGCAGCCGGTGCGCGGTGGGCTTGGGCAGCCCGGTCCGCGCGGCGAGCTCGGTGAGGTTCAGCTCCGTGTCGGCGGAGCCGAAGGCGTCCAACAGGCTGAGGCCCCTGGCCAGCACCGACCTGGGCGGCTCCTCGCCGTCGACCCGCGTGTCCATGCTCCGATCGTTCACGTGATCGGGCCTGCCCGCAAGGGGCGGGAACCGGGCGGCGGCCCTCGTCATCGGCCGTGCCCGGTGATGCGCGCCTCGATCAGCAGGGGACGGGTGAGGTCCTTGACGGAGGCGACCGCGTCCCGCAGCGCGTCGGCCGACTCCGGCCGCACCGAGTCGATGTCGAACAGGCGCGCGGCGGCCTGCCAGTCCAGCGCGGGGCCGGTCAGGTCCATGCCGACGTAGCGGCCGTGCTCGGCGGACGCCCCGCCGCTCTGGTCGAGGGTGTCCTTCAACGTGCGGTACTCGCCGTTGTTCATGACGACGAACGCTACCGGCACTTCGTACCGGGCGGCGCTCCAAAGGCCCTGGAGGCCGAACATGGCGCATCCGTCGCCGAGCACCGCGACGACGGGGCGGTCCGGGTCGGCCAGGCGGGTGCCGACGGCCGCGCCGATGCCCCAGCCGAGGCCGCCGCCGACCGTATGGACGTAGGAGCCGGGCCGGTCCTGCCGCAGGACGGCGCGCAGCCGCAGCCCCGTGGTGATCGCCTCCTCGACGACGACCGCGTCGCCGGGGAGCCCGGCCGCGACGGCGTGCGCGGCGGCGCCCGGGTCCATCGGGACGGGGCCGTAGGCGTCGCGGGCGGCGGCCTCCACCTTGGCGCGGGCCTGGTCGGTGGCGGTGCCGATCCGCTGGATCCGCTCCTTCGCGGACGGCACGGCGAGGTGGTCGGCGAGGGCCCGGAGCGTCCCGGCCAGGTCGCCGGTGAGACCCTGCCGGACGGGGAAGTTGCGGCCGATCTCGGCCGGGTCCTCGTCGATCTGGATGATGTCCAGATCGTCGGGGACGGCGGAGCCCGGCGTGTAGTGGTGCGGCATGAACGCGTGGCAGCCCACGATGAGCGCCGCGTCGTGGGCGGCGAGGGTCTCGCGGATCGCCGCGTTGCGGGGCGCCAGCATGCCCGCGTACAGCGGGTGGCCGCCGGGGAAGTCGACGCCGTCGTTCATCGGCTGGTGGTAGACGGTCGCGCCGAGGCCCTCGGCGACGGCGACCAGCGCCTGGACGGCTCCGGCGCGTCCGACGCCGTCGCCCGCGATCACCACCGGACGCTCGGCGGCGGCCAGCACCGCCGCGGCGTCGGCGATGCCCGCCACGGCCGGGCCCGGCGCGGACACGGGGGAGCGGGCCGGGACGTCGACGTCGACGTCCTCCTCCAGCAGGTCCATCGGGACCGAGATCAGCACCGGGCCCGCCGGCGGGCGCGCGGCCAGCGCGAACGCTCGCCGGAGCACGGTCGGCAGGTCGCGGGCGTGCTGGACCTCGAAGGCGAACTTGGTCGCCGCCGACGCCAGCCCGACCAGGTCGCCCGAGAGCATCGGGTCCTGGAGGAGGTGGCGGCGGTCCTGCTGGCCCGCCACGATCACCATCGGGGTCCGGGAGCGCAGCGCGTTCAGCATCCCGATCAGCCCGTTGGCGACGCCCGCCGCCACGTGCAGGCTGACGAACGCCGTACGGCGCGACGCGCGGGCGTACCCGTCGGCCATGGCGACGACGGAGCCCTCCTGGAGCCCGAGGACGTACTCCAGGTCGGGTGCCTCCACCAGGGCGTCCATCAGCGGGAGCTCGGTCGTGCCGGGGTTGCCGAAGATCCGGGTCACGCCCTCGTCCCGGATGATCTCCAGCAGTGCCTCGATCGGCCTCATGGTCTCCTCTTCCTGCCCTTCGTTCCGCTGCTCGCGTGGCGGGGTCCGGCGGTCGCCGGGTCGTCCTGCCGTCGTTGTGCTTGGTGCCGGCCTGCTCGGGGGGGCGGCCTGCCCAGTGTGGGGTCGGTCAGTGCATGGCCGAGCCGCCGTCGACGTTGATCGTCTGGCCGGTGAGGAAGCCGCTGCCCTCGTCGCACACGTACAGGAGCGTGGAGATGAGGTCGGCCGGGTCCCCGACCCTCGGGACGACCTGGAGGTCGCGGACCCGCTCGAATCCGCCGTCCGCGCCGGTGGTGCGGGCGGCGGTCTCGGTGCGGACCAGGCCCGGGGAGATCGCGTTCACGGTGATGCCGTCGCCGCCGACCGCGCTCGCGAGGGCCCGGGTGAACCCGACGAGCCCCGACTTGGACGTGGTGTAGGCGACCAGGTCGGGCGGGCCGAGGAACACCACGGCCGAGACCAGGTTGACGATGCGGCCCCAGCCCGCCGCCTTCAGGTGGGGGAGGGCGGCGCGCGAGACGAGGAAGGGCCCGTCCAGGTTGACCCGCATGATGCGGCGCCAGTCCTCAAGGGTGGTCTTCTCGAACGGCAGCGGCGGGTAGATCCCGGCGTTGTTGACCACGATGTGCAGGCCGCCGAAGCGGGCGGCGGCCTCCTCGACGGCGGACTCGACCTCGTCCGGGTCCGTCACGTCCGCGCGGACCGGGTGGAACCGTCCACCGCCGATCAGTTCCGCCGTGCCCGACATGTCGGCGAGGTCGAGCCCCGCGACCAGGTGCCCGCGTGCGGCGAGGGCGATCGCGAACTCGCGCCCCAGCCCTCCCGCGGCACCGGTCACCAGGGCGACCCGCTGCGCTCCGTTTCCCGACGGCGTCTCACTCATGGACGTCAGGGTGGGGCCGCGCCCGGGAAAGCGACAAGGCGCCGTTTTCACTCACTGAAACGCGCGACTTGTGGTCAAGTGGCGCAGGTCACATGCTCGGCCGCATGTCCGCACCACAGCCGCCGGCCGCGGCGGCCGCAGCAAGCGACCGGGACGGGCCTCCCGCGCCGCGCCGCGCCCGGTTAGGCCGCCCGATCCCCGACGAGGCCGGAGTCGTCGGGGTGCTGGTCCTCCTCGTCCTCGGGGTGGGGCTGTTACAGCCCGACTTCCTCCAGACGGGGAACCTGCTGACCACGGCGCACAACTCGGTCTACGTCGGGCTGATGGCGTGCGGGATGGTGTTCGCGCTCGCGATGCGCGAGGTGGACCTGTCGGTCGGCGGCGTGTACGCGATGGGCGTCGTCGTCGGGGCGCTGCTGATCAGGGACGGCATGAGCACCTGGCTCGCGGTGCTGGTGGTGCTGGCGCTGTCGGCGTTCGTCGGCGCGGTGAACGGCGCGGTCACCACCTACCTGCGGCTGCCGTCGTTCATCGTGACGCTCGCGACGTCCATGCTGCTGCGCGGCGTGGGGCTGGCGCTGGCGGAGGGCAAGCAGATCACCGACCTGCCGCAGGACGACGCGTTCTTCCGCGTGCTGGGCGGCGAGGAGTTCTTGGGCGCACCGAACGCGGTGTGGGTGTTCGGCGTCGCCGTCGTCGCGCTGACCGTGCTGTTCACGCGGACGCGGTTCGGCGCGCGGGTGCGGGCGATCGGCTCCAACCCCGAGGCCGCCGAGTTCGGCGGGCTGCCCGTCACCCGCACCCGCATCGCCGCGCTGGCGCTGTCGGGGCTGATGGCCGGCCTGGCGGCGGTGCTCGCGCTGGCGTTCTTCATCGCGGGGGACCCCACGATCGGCCAGGGCTACGAGCTGACCGCGATCGCCGCGGCCATCATCGGCGGGACGCCGCTGAAGGGCGGCAGCGGCTCGGTCGTCGGCGCGGCGGCGGGCACGCTCATCCTCGGCGCCGTCACCGCGGCGCTGGTGTTCTTCGAGGTCCCGATCAACTGGACGACCTTCGCGACCGGCGGCGTGATCCTCGTCGCCGTCGGCGCCGCGCCGCTCGTGCGCCGCGTCCGTGACCTGCGTGCGGCGCGCGACCCGCGCCCCGCCCGCGATCCCCGCCCGGTCGACGACGACGGGCGCCTTCCTGGGAGGAAATCATGATGCCGCGTCTGCGCGGGCCGCTCGCCGTGGCCGTCGCCCTCACCCTCGGCACCGGCTTAGCTTCCTCCTGTAGCGACGACGACGGCGGGTCGGGCAAGGGCAAGAAGCTCAAGATGGGCATCGCGGTCGCCAACTACAGCCTGAACTTCGCCCGCGAGATGTACGAGGGCGCCACCGAGGCGTCCAGGCGGGCCGGGAACGTCGACTTCAAGGTCGTCGGCCCGCCCAACACCGACGGGCCCGCCGAGCAGCAGCTCTTCCAGAACCTCACCGTCACCCACCCGGACGGGATCGTGCTGGAGAACCTCGACCCGCCGATCTTCACCCGCCCGGCGGCGCAGGCGGTCGGCAAGGGCATCCCGATCGTCGCGCTCGACACCGCGCCGACCGACGGCAGCAAGGTCGACTTCTACGTGGGCAACGACAACTACGAGCTCGGCGCGATGCTGGCCCAGGAGACGGTGAAGAAGCTCGGCGCGGGCGCCAAGGGGACCGTCGTCGTCGGCGTCCCGAACCCGGGCGCGCCCGTGCTGGACAGCCGCGCCAAGGGAATCAAGGACACGCTCGCCAAACAGGCGCCGGGCATCCGCGTCCTCGGGCCGTTCCAGACCTACAGCGACCCGGCGCAGAACTACGGCGCCTGGCAGTCGCAGGTCAACGCCAACCCGGGCGCGCTCGCCTTCCTCGGCGTGGGCGACGCCGACAGCTACAACCTGGCGCGGCTGAAGGAGCAGCGCAACGGCAGGTACCTGACCGCCGGGTTCGACGTCGACCCCAAGACGATCGAGGCGATCAAGAAGGGGACGAACTTCACCGGGATCGACCCCGAGCACTACCTCAAGGGCTACGTCTCCACCGCCGTCCTGATCAAGGCGGTGCGCGACGACGACGGGAAGCTGCCGAAGGGCTGGTTCAAGACGCCCGGCCTCGTGATGAACCAGGGCAACATCGACGAGATCCTCAAGCGGCAGCAGAACGTCCAGAACGCCTATACCTGGTACAAGCCGCAGCTCGACAAGCTGCTCGCCGACACGGGCGCGAGCATCCGGCCGCTCAAGGAGGCGCGCTGACATGCTGGTGGCCTCCGGCCTGGTGAAGCACTACGGTGGGGTCACGGCGCTGGACGGCGTCGGGATCACGCTGGAGGCGGGGGAGGTGCACGCCCTCGTCGGCGAGAACGGCGCGGGCAAGTCCACGCTCGTGAAGATCGTCTCCGGGGTGGTGCGGCCCGGCGGAGGCACGATCGAGCTGGACGGGCGGCCGGTGCGCTTCGCCGACGCCCGGCAGGCCGCCCGGCAGGGCGTCGCGATCGTCTCGCAGGAACTGATGATCTACGACGACCTCACCGTGTTGGAGAACCTGTTCCCCTACGGGGCGCCGCGCCGGGGCGGGCTGGTCAGCGCCAGGGAGATGCGCAGGCTCGCGCAGCCCGTCCTGGACGAGCTGGGCCTGGACCCGGACCCGCGCGTGAAGGCGGGCGAGCTGCCCCTGGCCGACCGGCAACTGCTGGAGATCTGCCGTGCGCTGCTCCAGGACCCGCGCGTGCTGATCCTGGACGAGCCGACCTCGGCGCTGCCCCGCGCCGCCGCCGACCGGCTCGCGGGCGTCACCCGGCGGCTCGCCGAGCGCGGACTCGCCGTCCTGTACATCTCGCACTTCCTGGAGGAGGTCATGCGCGTCGCGACGCGCGTGACCGTCCTGCGCGACGGACGGGTCGTCCTGCCGGGCGCCCCCGTCGCCGACGTCGGGCTCGACTCGCTGGTCACCGCCATGCTCGGGCAGCCCGCCCGTGAGGCCATCCCCCCGGCCGCCGCCCCGCCCCGCCCCGGCGGGGCGGCGGTCTCCCTCACCGGCGTCACGGTGCCGGGCCGGCTGCGGGACGTCTCGGTCGCCGCCGCCGAGGGGGAGATCGTCGGGCTGGCGGGCCTCCAGGGCTCCGGGCACCTCGCCGTGCTGGACGCGGTGTGCGGGCGGGCGCGGCCGTCCGCCGGGACCGTCCGGCTGCCGGACGGCCGGTCGCCCCGCTCGGCGCGGCACGCCGTCACCTCCGGCGTCGCGTACATCACCGGCGACCGCAAGGGGCGCGGGCTGATGCTCGACAAGCCGCTGTGGGAGAACGTCACGTCGGTGAGCTGGCTCGGCCAGGGACGCGGCGGGCCCATGCCCCGGCGGTCGCGGCTGGTCGAGCGGTCGCGCGGCCACCTGGACCGCCTCCGGGTCCGGGGCGAGGTGCGCGCCAGGGCGAGCGACCTGTCGGGCGGGAACCAGCAGAAGGTCGTCCTGGCCAAGTGGCTGGACGCGGCGCCGACCGTCCTCGCGCTGGACGACCCGACCCGCGGTGTGGACGTCGGCGCCCGCTCCGAGCTGCACGACATCGTCCGCGACCTCGCCGCCGGCGGGAAGGTCGTGCTGATCGCCTCCACCGACCTCGCCGAGCTGGTCGAACTGTGCCACCGCGTCCTGGTCTTTCAGCGCGGCCGGGTCGTCGACGAGCTCGCGCGGGGCCGGCTCACCGAGGCAGAGCTCAGCCTGGCCATGAACGCCGGCTTCGCCGCCACATGAGCCGCACCACCACATGAGCGCTATATGTGCCGTGACGTCGCGTGAGCCGTACCGCCGGGTAGCGCGTACCGCCTGATGAAGACGGCGCCGGGGCCGGAGCGTTCCGGCGCGCACGGGTCCCGCGGGCCCACGGGGAGCGGCCCCCGGGGGCTCGCGGGCACGTGGACGTCAGCTGCCGAGCAGGGCGACGACCGGCGCGAAACGTTCCATGTCCGCGTCGGAGACCAGGTAGTAGGTGAAGCCGTACCGGTCGCGGCGCGCGGCCATCTGCTCGGCGATGTGCTCGGGCGGGCCGACGAACTGGGACGGCATGTCCAGCACGAGCCCCGCCGACGACGTCCCCCACCCGCGCAGCACCGCGACCTTCGCGGCGGCGGCGCGGGGGTCGGCGCCGAACGTCGGCGACACGAGCATGCTCAGCTCGACGTCGCGGTCCCCGGCGGCCGCGCGGACCAGGTCCACCTTGCGGGCGATGGTCTCCGGCAGCCGCTCGGAGATCTCGTCGGAGATCGTCCCGTCGGGGAGGGCGCGGGGGAGGATGCCGACGGTGTCGGCGAGCCGTCCGCCGATGCCGAGCATGCGGGGGCTGCCCGCGCCGACCACGATCGGCGGGCGCCGCGCAGGGACGGGGAAGACCGTCAGCCCGTCCACCCGGTAGTGCTCCCCGGCGAAGGCGGTCTTCTCGCCCGCCAGCAGGCTCCGCAGGATCTGGAGAGCCTCCTCCAGGCGCCCGACCCGCGTCCCGGCCGCGTCGAAGGGCATGCCCGCCCGCTCGTACTCCGAGCGGAGCCAGCCCGCGCCGATCCCCAGCTCGAAGCGCCCGCCGGACAGGTGGTCCAGCGTCGCGGCCTCCTTGGCGAGCAGCACCGGGTGCCGGAAGTCGTTGGAGACGACCATCGTGCCGAGCCGCAGCGTCCGCGTCGCCCCGGCGGCGGCCGCCAGCGCGACCATCGGCGCGAGCTGGTCGCCGAACGGCTCGGTCACGAAGTGGTCGCGCAACGTCAGCGTGGCGTATCCGAGCTCCTCGGCGCGGCGCGCCGTGGCGAGCAGCTCGCCCGCCGAGCGGACCGACTCGCCCACGACGCCGAAACGGAAGGGCGGCCGATGGCGGTCCCCGCGGTTTTCGTCCATGCGACGAGCATGCCGCCCGGCCGGAGGGTCGGTCTGGCGGAAATCCGACACCTGGTTCGGGTTCGCCGAACGGGACCGCGGCGGGGGTCTGGTTTCCACCGGCCGAAGATCGGAGTATTTGCCAAGGGCGGATCCGCCCCGGCCGCCCGTTCCCCCGGCCCTGGAGGTAGCACGTGAGTGACACGTCCCCCGCCCGCGTCACGGCTGCGAGGAAGGCGGTGGCCGGGGTCCTGCTCGTCGCCCCGTTCGCCGTGTACCTGGCGGTGCCGAGTTACGCCAAGGAGAGCCCGCGCCTCGCCGGCTTCCCGTTCTTCTACTGGTGGCAGCTCGTGTGGGTGCTGCTCACCGGCCTCTGCGTCGGCGGAGCCCACCTGCTCACCCGGCGGCGGGGCGGTGCGCGATGAACGACGTGGACGGCGTCGAACTCGCCATCTTCGTCTTCGTCTTCGCCGTGGTGACCGTGGTCGGCTTCGCCGCCGCGCGCTGGCGGCGCGGCCAGACGCTCATGCACCTGGACGAGTGGGGCCTCGGCGGACGCAGTTTCGGCACGTTCGTCACCTGGTTCCTGCTGGGCGGCGACCTCTACACCGCCTACACCTTCGTCGCCGTCCCGTCGGCGGTGTTCGCGGGCGGCGCGATGGGCTTCTGGGCCGTCCCCTACGGGGCGCTCGCCTACCCGATCGTGTTCCTGGTCGGGCCGCGCCTGTGGTCGGTCGCGCATCGGCACGGGTACGTCACCGCCGCCGACTTCGTCCGCGGACGGTTCGGGTCGAAGTCGCTCGGGCTCGCCGTGGCGCTCACCGGGATCCTGGCGATGATGCCCTACATCGCCCTCCAGCTCGTCGGCATCCAGGCGGTGCTCACCGTCATGGGCGTCACCGGCTCCGGTTGGGCCAAGGACCTGCCGCTGTTCATCGCGTTCGCGCTGCTGGCCGCCTACACCTACACCTCGGGACTGCGGGCGCCCGCGCTCATCTCGTTCGTCAAGGACGCGCTGAGCTACCTGGTGATCATCACCGCGGTCCTCTACCTCCCGACGAAGCTCGGCGGCTGGGACTCGATCTTCGGGAAGGCCGAGGCGGCGCTGGCCAAGCCCAACCCGGCCACCGGGAAGCCGGCCGGGTCGCTGTTCACCAGCGACATGACGCACTGGGCGTACGGGACGCTGGCGCTCGGCTCGTCGCTGGCGCTGTTCGTCTACCCGCACACCGTGACCGGTGCGCTCGCCGCCGGACGCCGCGACGTCATCCGGCGGAACGCGGCGCTGCTGCCCGCGTACTCGCTGCTGCTCAGCCTGCTCGCGCTGGTCGGCTACATGGCGCTCGCCGACCCGGGCACCGTCGCCGCCGTGAAGCAGGCGGGGAACCCGCAGCTCGCGGTGCCCGAGCTGTTCGACCAGAAGTTCCCGAGCTGGTTCGCCGGGATCGCGTTCGCCGCGATCGGGGTGGGCGCGCTGGTACCCGCCGCGATCATGTCGATCGCCGCGTCCAACCTGTTCACCCGCAACGTCTACGCGACGTTCCTGCGCCCGAACGCCACGCCCGAGGAGGAGACGCGGGTGTCGCAGCTCGTGTCGCTGCTGGTCAAGCTGGGCGCGCTGGTGTTCGTCCTCGGGTTCGACAAGTCGCTGGCGATCAACCTCCAGCTGCTTGGCGGGATCTGGGTCGTGCAGACGTTCCCGGCGGTCGCGGTCGGCCTGTTCACGCGCTGGCCGCACCGCTGGGCGCTGCTCGCGGGCTGGGCCGCCGGCATGGCCTACGGGACGTTCACCGCGTACGGGAGGTCCTCGCCCACGCAGAAGCACTTCGGGTCGCCGCTCGACGACATCCCGTTCGTCGGGCACACCGGCTATATCGCGCTGACCGCGTTCGTGCTGAACATGCTCGTGGTGGTGGCGGTCACGCTGGTGCTGCGGGCGGTGAAGGCGCCCGACGGCCACGACGAGACGAGCCCGGACGACTACACCGCCGACGCGGACTCCGTCCCCGCCGCCCCGGAGGACCCGGGCCACTCCCTCACGGGCCAGCCGGCCTGACCCTGGAGTGCGGTGGGGACCGGTGGAACGGGGCGAGCGGCTCGGTCGCCGTCCGTGCGGCGTAAGGGCGTCACCGACTGCCCCGTCCCACCGGCTTTCGCCAGACTATTCCTCGGGTCAGGGACGGACGCTCAGAGCGAGCCGGATGGCGAAGAGGATGAACGCGGTTCCGGCGACCAGGTCCGCCAGGCGCAGGGTGTGAGGGGTGAGGAGGTGGCGGCCGACGCGGTGCATCACGGTGATCCAGACGAGGAGCCAGGTGAGCCCCATGGCCAGGTAGGCGGTCGCGAGCAGGGCGAGCGAGGGCCCGGTGGCCGCCCCGGGCGGGACGAACTGCGGGAGGAAGGCCGTGAGGAAGAGGCCGACCTTGGGGTTGCTGCCCGTGCACAGCAGCCCCTGGAGGTAGGCGGCGGGGACGGTGGTCGCGCCCGAGGGCGCGGATGCGGCGGGTGGGGAGCGCGAGGAGAGCGAGGCCCGCAGGATCATCTGCCCCCAGAAGGCCAGCACCGCGGCGCCGGCCCATTGCAGCGCCGAGAGCAGGGCGGGTTCCCGTTGGAGCAGGAGGGTCAGGCCGCCGAAGCCGAGCAGCGCCTGGGCCGTGCCCGCGGTGATCATGCCGAGGGCGGCGGCCAGCGCGGGCGGGACGGCGCGGTGCCGCAGGACGAGGCGGCTGATCAGCAGCAGGTCCGGGCCCGGGGTGACGATCACCACCGCCGAGCAGGCGAAGAAGCCCGGCGTCAGCGGGCTCACGGGGGAGGGGCCGGAGCCGGGGCTCCGGCGACGAGGCCGGCCTCGATGCGGCGGACGGCCCGGTAGTCGGCCCAGAGCAGGTCCCGGTCCGGGTGGGTGAAGACGGCGAACCCCAGGTCGAAGCTGCTGAACAGGTCCTTGGTCATTTCGATGTACCGGCCGTCGGCGAAGTGCCGGACGGAGAAATGGTGGGTCGGGAGGCCGTCGATGGCGTCCAGCGCGGCGGCGTTCCGCACGACGCCGGGGCGCTGCGCGATGTGGAAGACCACGAGCATGGGCGACAGCAGCTCATACCCTCGCGGCGGCGGTCCCTGCCCGGTGTACTGGCGGACCGTACGGGCGACCTGGCTGTCGCCGGTGGCCACCTGGCAGAACGCGGGATGGCCGCCGCCGTGCGGGCGGGCGCCGATCTCGATCAGCCGCGGCCCCCGCGCCGTCCGCATGATCTCGATGTGCGCAGGGCCGTGCCGCACGCCGACCGCGTCGAGCACGCCGAGGGCGTAGGGCAGCAGCTCGTCCAGCACGGGCTCGTCGGGGGGCAGCCACTCCATGCTGTCGTACACCGCCATGTACGGGCCGTTGTCGATCTTGCGATACCGGCAGACGTCGGTCACCGTGTGGACGCCGTCGTGGCTGAAGGTGTCGACGACGTACTCGACGCCCTTCACGTACTCCTGGACGACCACCCGGTCGTTGACGAGGCCGAGCCGGTTGGTGCGGCCCGCGAGCGCGTCGAACGCCTTCCGCCGGCCCCGCCCGCCCGGCAGCCGTATGACGCCGTCCGTGCAGACGCTCTTGGGCGGCTTGACGACCAGGTCACGGCCGGCCAGGCCGGACGCCTCGATCCAGGCCTCCATCTCGGCCGGGTCCGCCGTGCAGATCTGCGCGATCACCGGCAGGCCGGCCGCGGCCGCGGCGGCGGCCATCGCGCCCTTGTGGCGGCGGGCGGCGGCGCGCTCGGGCGTGTTGGCGACCTCGGGGACGACCTCGGGCGCGATGGCGTCCGCCAGCTCCACCCCCGACTCGCAGCCCGCGATCACGCACCGGGGCCGGATCTCCCGGAGGCGGGCGATGACCGGTGCGAGGTCGCCGTCGAAGGCGACGATCTCGTCGAAGTCCGCGGGCAGGTAGGACGACGCGTACACGCCGGGCGGCCGGGGTCCGGAGGTCACGGCCACGACCGGCACGCCCGCGTCCCGGAACGCGGGCGCGAACAGCGCGCCCGAGGAGTACGGGTCGACGATCACCGCGGGGCCGGCCGGGTCGCGGTACGAGCCTGCGGGAACGGCGGGGCCGGACGGGTCACGATGCGGCATGGGGGGCACCGCTCCGCTCGGCGAGGCGCGCCGTGGCGGCGCAGAAACGGTCCCAGGCCGCGGCCACGTTGGGGCTCATGGCCCGTGCCCGGAGGGCCGCGTGCACGATGCCCGGCTCGCTGACCTGCTCGACCGGGACGCCCTGCGCGCGCAGCGCCGCCGCGTACCGCTCGCCGTCGACGCTCAGCGAGTCCAGCTCGGCGCCCATGATGTAGGCGGGCGGCAGGTCATGGAACTTGCCGCCGACCAGGGGCGAGACGTACGGATGTGCCTCGTCGCCCGGCGTCGGGCAGTAGCACCGGGTGAAGAACTCCATCTCGCCGCCGCTGAGCAGCGGCACGTCCTCCCCTCCGTGGCGCCACCGGGTGAGGTCCAGCACGGGGTTGATCAGCGCCTGCCCGGCGAGGTCGGGGCCCCGCCGGTCGCGGCACATCATCGAGATCGCCACGGCCATGTTGGCGCCGGAACTGTCCCCGGCGACGACGATGCGGTCCGGGTCCAGCTCGCGGCGCGCGGCGGACGCGGCCAGCGCGCACACGCTCGCGTAGCAGTCCTCCAGCCCGGCGGGGAACGGGTCCTCCGGAGCCACCCGGTAGTCCAGCGCGAACGCCGTCAGCCCCGTCTTGGCGGCAAGCTCTGCGATCACCACGTGGTGGGTGGACAGCGAGCCGAGGACGAAGCCGCCGCCCCGGATGAAGCACACCGCGCCCCGGCCCGACGGCGCGTGCGGGCGGTAGACGCGGACCCGGAGCCGCCGCCCGTCCTCGGCGTCCAGGTCCTCGTCGGTGATCGTGATCCCGGGGGGCAGGTCGTAGGGGAACTCGTCGGTCAGTCCCTCGTAGAGGCGCCGCTGCTCCTCGACCGGCCGCTGGTAGAAGTCCGGCGGCATGACCCGGTTGAAGCGGTCGATGTAGCCGGCGATGCCGGGCGCGTACTCCATGGAGATCCTCCTGGTCGGCTGTGGGGAGGCCGGTGCGACGAGGTGGGCGGGATGGGCGGGGTCGCGCAGGGCCCGCATGATGCCGCGGCGCAGCAGTGGCACCAGGCAGAGCACGGTGCCGGTGCCGCCCACCCAGAGCGCGGCGGGCAGCCCGGAGAGGGCGGTGATCGCCGCCGCGAGCAGGCTGCCGAGCGGCAGCGCCCCCCAGATCGCGAAGCGCTGGACCGCGTTGACGCGGCCCAGCAGGGCATCGGGGGTGACGATCTGCCGCAGCGTCAGCGCGGCCGGGTT
Source organism: Actinomadura terrae (assembly GCF_022751215.1). Taxonomy (GTDB): domain Bacteria; phylum Actinomycetota; class Actinomycetes; order Streptosporangiales; family Streptosporangiaceae; genus Spirillospora; species Spirillospora terrae. The sequence continues at coordinate 2,269,932 of NZ_JAICDG010000001.1, forward strand.
GAACAGGCCCTCGCCCGCACCGTGCACGATGCTGCCCGCCACCAGGCCGACCGCCGATCCGAGGGCGCCGGCCATGGGCATCAGCGCGAGTCCGGTGGCGGACACCGCCGCGCCGAGGACCAGCGTCCTCGGCAGTCCGAGACGGTCGGACGCCCGGCGGGAGGCGAGGTTGCCGAGCGGAAGGCCCAGCGCCGCCGAGCCCACGACCAGGCCGATCGCGCCGGGTTCGAGCCGCAGGACGTCGCGGCAGTACAGGACCAGGACGGTCTCCACCACGCTCAGGAACAGCACGTACACCGACCCGCACAGGAACACCGGCTCCAGCAGCGGGTGCCTGGCGACGAAGCTCAGGCCGTGCCGCACGTCCCGGCGCAGCCACCCGCGTCCGCGATCGCGCGCCGCCGCGGGCCGCTCGCGGTGCCTGATCCCGAGCAGCGTCAGGACGGACACAACCAAGGAGCCGCAGTTCAGGGCTACCGCGACTGCGGCGCCCAGCAGCCCGATCAGCGGTCCGGCGAGCATCGGCCCCGCGGTCCTGGCGAGCGACTCCGACAGGAACAGCCGCGCGTTGCCGCGGGCCAGGTCCGCGCGGTCGACGACCAGGCGGGGCAGGTAGGAGGTGTAGGCGACCTGGAAGAACACGACGGCCGAACCGCTTACGAAGACCAGGCCGAGCAGCACGGGGAAGGCCAGGGCGTCCAGCCAGATCAGGCCGGCGACGACCGCGAAGACCACCGCCTGGACGCAGTCGCAGACGATCGCGGTCGTCCTGCGCGGCAGCCGGTCGACCACCGCGCCCGCCGGGAGGGCGAGCAGCAGCCAGGACGCGTAGTGCGCGAACGGGAGCAGCGCCGCCTGCGCCGCACTCGCGCCCAGGGTGGAGACGGCGAGCAGCGGCAGCGCCACGACCATCACCCGGTCGCCGACCAGGCTGACGGACTGGCCGGCCCACAGCAGCCTGAAGTCGTGCCGCGCGCGGGCCTGCGCCGCTTCCGCCGGGGGCCCACCCGCGGTGGCGGTGCTGCCGCTGCCCGTCAAGGCCGACCCGCCGTCGTGCCTGCGGGCGGCGCGGTCCGGAGGTCGCGGGAGAGGGGCCGGTGTTCGAGCGAGTACGGCGTGTCCCCGGCGTCGGGGAGCACCGCCGTCACCTCCTCGCCGCGACGCACCGCCGGGACACCGGTCTTGAGGAGCCTGGACAGTGAGGTCGCGCTGCCGTGCCACGGGCACAGCAGACGGCCGCCGTCGGCCGAGAGGCGCGCCAGGTGAAGCGGGCCGCCCCGGTGCGGGCACCGGGCCGGAAGGACGAACGAGCCGCGGGCCGTACGGGCCCAGACGAACGACCGGTCTCCGACGACCGCGCAGTTGCCGGGGCCCGCCACGGCGAACCTCAGGACAAGCACGACCTGTAGTCCCCGACCGAGTGGATCTCGTACACGCACTCGTCCGACTCGATGATCGCGCCGTGCAGCCGGTTTCCCCTGATGACCGTGCCCTCGCCGGCCCGGAGAATCTGGTGGGCGTCGAATCCGCTGACGAATTTCATGGTGCCCGAAACGATGTGGCACAGTTCGTCGCCGTTGTGGCAATGGGTGTTGGACAGCTCGCCGCGCGGTTCGACCAGATGCGCGATGGGCGCGGTGACCCGCCCGGTGGAGATGGCCTCCCAGCAGGGCGTGTGCAACTCCTTGTTGTGCGGGCCCGCGTCCATCCAGGCGATCTGGTCGGCGAAGTCCCGATCGGCGATGCCGACCACGGCCTGGGCCTCCTCGAACCCCCGGACGATCTCGGGGATCACCGTGTCGCCGCACATGTCGACCACCGGCAGGATGAGCCGCTCCAGCGCCATCCGGCCATGGTGGGTGTCGATGTGCACGTGCTCGGTGAAGTACTCGACGTCGACCTCCTCGCCCAGCACCCGCCGGAGCAGCTCGGCCGCGCGCCGGCAGAAGTCCACGAGGGTGAACTCGGTGTAGTAGAGCGCGCCGAGATAGCGGAAGAACAGCTCGTGGTTCTTTCCGAGGTAGTGGAAGTAATTGTTCATGAGCAGGCTGCTGGTGAGGTAGAACTGCCAGTAGTGATGGATGTCGCTGCGCAGCCCGGCGGATTTCAGCGTCCGTTCGAACAACGTGCTGTGCTTGGTCTCGTGCACCCCGTAGCCGTACTCGTCAATGATCACCTTGAACCATTCGGACTGCGCCTGCCCGTAGTGGCCCATGACGTTGCGGATCATCGGCGACGCCTCGGAGAGGAAGTCGGGGGCGAACTGCACCAGCCACATCCGGGCCGCCCTGGCCGGATCGCTCGACTTCTCGATGGCCTGCTCCGACGCGGTCGGCTCGCCGGTGACGGTCAGCGCTCGCAGAAACGCCTCCAGGGAGGCCTTGTCCCACTTGCCCGACGTTTCGACCTCATCGTCCAGGAAGCCGAACGAGAACCGCTCCAGCGCGGGCCGGATGGCCTCGCCGAGCGCCCGGTTGGACGAACTGTAGAACGCGCGGAAGTCCTCCCATTTCGCCGGGTCCGCGAACCCGCCCTGGGGCAGGAAGACGAGATCGGCCTCGTAGATGCAGGTGAGCAGGCGCTGCGCGGCGAGGTTCTCGTAGTTGAGGAGCTCGCCCTTCGGGAGCACCCGGTCGAAATCCTGGCCGGCCAGCACCTGGGGACGCAGTTGCCGGCGATAGGGATTGTCCTCGTTCAGCCATTCCTCGTTGTCGAGGTAGAGCGGATGGCTCGCATAGCGCAGCACCGCCTCCCTGAGTTCGGCGCCGCCGATTTCGTGAGGTCGGTAGGGCGGGACTCTGCTCATTTGCTCACCTCTGGTGGCGGTGGATCGTGCTCGGCGTAGAGCTTGGTGCCTTCCCAGCGCAATACGACGCTGAGCGTTTCGCCGGCCCGGACCGGCATCGGGTCCCGGAACGAGACGAAGCCCTGCATCCAGTGCGAGCCGGTGTTGTCCGGCGAGTTGCGCAGCACGACTCCTCCGCCGAGGTCCATCTCCCACCACACGAGGACGGCGTGCGCCGTGCCGTCGGCGGCCACCGGCAGCAGCACCCTGCGGGCGCCGTCCTCCAGGGGGTCGCGGGCGAAGTCGAACTCGGCGAGGACGGCGACGCCGCCCAGCATCCGGTGCGGCCAGGTCGCGGTGCGGACCGGGAAGTGCCCGACGGTGGCCGCCACGTTGAACAGGCTGACGTCGAACCCCGAGGCCCGGCCCACCCGGTTGAGGTCGCTGATCGGCTTGCTTTCGATCAGCGCGCCGCGCAGCCGGGCCGACCCCGGGACCAGCCGGCCCTCCGGGGCCAGCAGCTCGGCGCGGGCGTGCCGCATGGCGGGCAGCAGACCCTCGCCGACCAGGCCGCAGTCGACGATCTCGGTGACCACGAGATCCGCCGGTCTGGCCAGGTCGACGCCGGGGCGCAGCAGGAAGGACGGCTTGGGCACCACGGTGATGGTCTCGGACATGCCCTGCTCGGCCACGATGCGCCGGGTGATCTCGGCCAGCAGCGGATCGGCCTCGCAGGTGGTGACCGCCGCGGCGCCGGCCCGTACGGCCATCATCGCCAGCAGACCGGTTCCCGAGCCGATGTCCAGGACGTGCATGCCGGGCCGTACGTTCTTCTCCAGCGCCAGCGCGAAGGCGTCGCACCGCTCGGCGTCGTTGAGCATGGAGAAATGCCAGCGGGGTATCGTGAGCGCCGTCACTTTATTGATCAAGGCGCTGAACGCGGTGGCAGAGGAGGGCGTGTCCTGCAATTCCGCACCCGCGGCCAGCAGTTCTTCTACGCGCTTTGTGCTGCTCTGCACGGCAGCGGTCAGGAACTTCGCATCCGGTAAGGCTGCGCGGCCCCCGTTCACATCGGACGGCTCATCGCTCTCAATTGCGATATTCACAGGAAGGACACCTACCAGCGCAGGAGAACATGGCCTGTCCGGTGGCCGGACCGGCGGGGCGGAGATATACATCCGGTCTGAGTATTTACGGGCTCCACCGGAGCCCCTCAGTTCTAGACCCGAATCATGCTTCCGTGTCAGTGAGCAAGTCAATCTTGCTTCGCGCATAAATAGCCACGAAGCGTGATCTGTCCAGTTGAACGCCGCGACTACTGGCCGACCCAGGACAGCTGTAACCCCCGAATGATCTTTTTGTCGTCAGCTGAATGATTCGCCCAACTCCGACTGAAGATCCTTTTCAGCTGCCAATTGGCGCGTCTTCTGCGTGATCGTCGGGTGCGGGGCCCGGGCGGGGTTTCACGGGGTGACGCGCTGGGCCAGCACCTGGACCGGGGATTCGTTGACCTCGACCGTGCGGACGGGCTCGAAGCCGTGCCGCCGGTAGTAGTCGACCAGGGGTCCGCCCCCGCCGGCGTAGCAGTCGACGCGCATCAGCCCGACGCCCCAGGCGCGCGCCTCGTCGCGGGCCTTGCCGAGCAGCGCGCCGCCCACCCCGCGGCCGGTGGCGTCGCGGGCGGTGAGCAGCAGGTTCACGTACAGCTCCGGCTCGTCGGCCGCGTCGACGTAGGACGGCGGCGCCGACCCGACGGCCAGGACCCCGGCGGGGCGCCCGTCGAGCTCGGCGATCCAGATGTCGTTGGTGCGGGCGATGCCGGTGATCCGCTCCACCTTCCGCGGGTCCGCCGACCAGGGCTCGGTGCCCCACTGGTCCGGCCGTCCGTTCGCCACGAGCCACGCCACGGCCGCGTCGAACATCGCCATGATCGTCGGCACGTCCCCCATGCCGCCCCTGCGGATCTCCATGATGCCTCCTCTGCGCCGCCGATCCTCGCAGAACCATGATCATTGCCGCGCGGCGGGGCAGGGGCGGGGGCGGGGCGGGGCCGGGTCAGGAGGCGATGATGGACTGGGCGCGGCGGAAGAACCCGAGCGTGAGGCCGTGCAGCATGTCGCCGGTGCGCCTCGGCGCCCTCCCCGCGCACGCGCGGGCGTGGGTGCCCTCCAGGACGATGCCGAGCTTGAAGCAGGCGAGCACCGCGTACCAGGGCATGGACGACAGGTCGCGTCCGGCGACGGCGTCGAGCCGTCCGGCGTAGGCGTCGACCAGCTCGCCGGTGCCGGGCAGCCCCCCGGCGGCGCCGAGCGGCCCGGCGAGCGCCGCGGCGTCGTCCCCGGCCGGCCAGGTGGCCAGCAGCCAGCCGAGGTCCAGCAGCGGGTCGCCGATCGTGCACATCTCCCAGTCGACGATCGCGGCGACCTCCGGGCCGTGCGGGGAGTACATGAGGTTGGCCAGGTGGTAGTCGCCGTGCATGATCCCCGGACGCCACGTCGCGGGCCGGTGCGCGTCGAGCCAGGCGGCGACCTCGTCCAGGCCGGGGATGTCGGGGCCGGGGTAGCCGGGCAGCGCGCCGTAGGACGCCAGCTCCGACATCCAGCGGCTCACCTGCCGCTCCAGGAACCCCTCCGGCCTGCCGAAGCCCGCGAGGCCGACGGCGCGGTGGTCCACCGCGCCGAGCGCGGACAGGGCGCGCGCGGCGTTGAGCCCCATCTCGTGCCGGACGGACGCGTCGCCCGCGTGCAGGGCGGGCAGGGTCACCGTCGCGTTGAAGCCCTCGACCGGCGTCATCAGGTAGAACACGGCGCCGCCGAGGACGCTCTCGTCGGCGCAGGCGGCCAGCAGGCGCGGCGCCGGGACGCCCGTGCCCTCCAGGGCCGCCAGCACGCGGGCCTCGCGGCGCAGCACGTCGTTCGTCCGCGCGCGCAGGTGGGCCGGGCCGCGCCGCAGTACGTAGCCGCGGCCGCCGCGCCGGAAGCGGACCAGCGTGTTCTGCGTCCCGCCGGCCAGCGGCACGACGTCCTCGAACGGGCCGCCCGGCAGGCCCTCCCCGTCCATCCACCGCGCCAGGACGGCGAAGTCCACCAGCGCGGGGTCGATCTGCTCAGGCTGCACGTCCGCCCTCCGGCCCTTGTCATGACTGGTCACAGGCTCGCCGCACGCGGCGTCGTTGAAGGTCTACCCCGTGTCCCGGGTCCACGCGGTGCGGACGCGCCCGCGCGTCCGAGAGGTCACATTCGTCCAAGACGGGCGCGTCTCGCCGGGTCCAGGGTGGGAAGGGTCAGCCGAGAAGCGACTCGTCGGGGAGGACGACATGACCAGCGAGACCCGCCGGACCATCTACCCACTGATCAATTGCGCCGATCCCGCCGCGGCGATGGAATTCCTGGAAAAGGCGTTCGGGTTCACGACGCATTCGGTGCACAAGGACGACACCGGAAAGGTCGTCCACGCCGAGATGGTCTACGACACCGGCATGTTCATGTTCGGTACCGGAAAGCCGGGCACGACCGCCGTGTACGTCGCGGTCGACGACCCCGACGCGCACCACGACCGGGCCAAGGCGGCGGGCGCCGAGATCTTCCGGGAACTCGCCGACCAGGACTACGGGTCCCGCGACTACGCGGCCCGCGACCTGGACGGCAACGAATGGTACTTCGGCACCTATCGCCCCTGAGCCGCCCGTCCCTGGGCAGCGTGAAATTCGGGGGCCCCGCGCCGGTTCCTGCGCTACGGTTCGGGAGCCGGCCGCGGGACTCCGGCGCGACTTCCGGAACCCGCTTGTCATGCGATGATTCGCCGCTCGCGCCCTCATTCCCCGGCCGGCGTCCCGACCCCCTCACCGACCGTGGGATGCCATGAGCGAGACGTTCGCGGACCTGATCGCGTGCGAGGACGCGCTGATGTTCGTCAACGCGGCGATCACCTCCACCGGGCAGCGGGAGTTCCGGCATCACGAGGGCGACCAGCGGCTCTCGCTGGACTTCCTGCACGAGTACATGCTCGCCAACTACCGGCGGCTGTACGCGGCGGTGCTCGCCCTGCGGATCAACGACCACAACGCGGCGCTGATCGTCCGGAACCTGCTCGTGCGCGCGGGCGACGTCGACGTGGAGCGCCGCCGCGCGGAGGGCCGCCTCATCGCCCGGCGCCTGGAACTGCTGCCGCAGCAGCGGGTGTACCGCCTGTTCGGCGAGCTGCGCCGACGGGGCGTCAACAACCGGCGGACCCGCGCCATCATGCGGGACTGGCTGGCCGGACGCCGCGACCCCGCGTTCGACGCGGTCAAGTACCGGGGCGGGGTCAAGGCCGCCGTGCGGCACGCGCACCTGCCGCCGGGCGACGAGCACGGCGAACTCGGCGCGTTCCTGTTCGCGCCGGGACGCGTGAAGGCTTACCGGACGCCGATCTTCGAGCTGTGGCGGCGCGCCCACTACGAGCAGGCCGCGATCTACGATCTGCCCTACACGGTCGCGGAGGGCTTCGCCGCCAAGCACGGGATCAGCCGCGAGAAGTTCCTGGAGCGCATCGAGCCGAGGATGACGCGGCTGGAGCGGCTGCGCCTCCAGGAGAACGCGCGGCAGGCCGAGGTGGACGCCGTCCAGGTGGACCTGGGCACGATGCCCCTGACCCGTCTCGCCTCGTACGTGCTGTCGCTGCCGCCGGCCGACCGCGCCGCGCGCCGCGACGAGCTGACCGGGGCCCTGCGCACCGCCGCGCGGCGGGAGGCCGGGGCGGCGCGCGGCTCGTGGGGGAGGGTCGCCGCCGTCCTGGACGACAGCTACTCCGCCACCGGGTCCGGGCACAAGCGCCGCCGCCCGCTGGCGGTCGCGCTCGCCTCGTCGTTCCTGCTGGACGCGCTCGCCGCGCGGTACACGCCGCTGTGGACGTCCGGCCGCACCGACGAGCTGATGCTGCGTCCCTTCGGCCCGACGCCGCTCGGCACCCGGATACTCGACGCGCTCGACACCGCCCCCGACCGCCTGATCATCATCTCCGACGGCTGGGACAACGCGCCGCCCGGGCTCGCGCGCGACGTCCTGCGGATCTGGCGCACGCGCCTGGACCCCGGCCACCGGACGGTGATCACCCACCTCAACCCGGTGTACGACGCGGACGACTTCGACGTGCGGCGGCTGGCGCCGACGGTGCCGACCGCGGGCATCCGCGACGCCGAGGACCTGTTCACGCTGACCGAGCTGGCCCGCTTCGCCGAGGGGCGGGTCGGCCTCGCCGAACTCCAGGCCCACCTCGACGACCGGGTCGCGCGGTTCCTCGGGGAGGAGGCGGCATGAGGTTCGAGGAGCACGGGCTGAGGAGCGGGCCCGCGCAGGTGTGGGGGTCCGTGCGGCTCGTCCCGCTGCTACGCGACGAGCCCGTCCCGCACCTGCGCCTGCACCGCAGGCTCCACCCGGATCCCGTCACGGCCGTCGACGTCGGCGACGGCACCGTGTACACCTCCTACGTCCCGCACGCCTACGTCGCGACGTGGGCCGCGGACGGCGAGGACCAGGCCGCCTCGTACGGGACGCGCCTGTTCGGCCGCCACGGCGATGGTGACTGCGAGCCCGCGCCGCCGCGCATGCCCGTCCGTCCCCTGCGGCGGATGGCGCGGCGGACGGCCCGCGACCGGCTGCGCTTCCTGCCGCTGCACCTCGCCGTCGAGGGCTACCTGGCGCTCCACTTCGGCGGCCCGGAGATCGCGTGGGAGGAGTGGTCGCGGCGGGCGGTCACGCGGGGCCTGTCGCCGCGCTGCGAGGAGGCCTACCTCGGGCTGGAGGTGCGCGGCCTGGACGACGCCCTGCGCGTCTTCGAGATCCACCCCGGCCAGTGCGGCGTCGTGGTGTACGTCGCCGACGCCCTGGCCAGCGTGTTCGTCACCCCGCACCCGGACGACTACCGGGCCCTGCACCCGTCGCTGGTCGAGGACCTGTTCGGCGAGCTGGTCTACGTCTACGGGCTGCTGGCGGCCCCCGCGGGCGAGCTGACGGCGGGCCTCGACGGCGCCGGGATCTCCTCGTCGGCCGACCTGCGCGCCGCCGCGACGCGGGCGCGGAAGGAATGGGCCGGATTCCACGACGAGGTGATGGCCGGGGCGATCGACCACGAGGTGGAATCCGAGCCCGCCCAGTACCTGGACGGCTTCGAGCTGACCCGGTTCCTGCCCGCCTTCGACCCGCGTTCGGAGAACCACATCGGCGAGGCCATCACCGGCGAGGACGGCCGGATCGCCTACCTGAAGACGTTCCGGCTGTCGGACGGGCAGGTCAGGCGCGGCAACCTGCTCAAGCGGCTCGCGCGGCACGACTGGAACCTGGCGGCCGCCGCCGCCTCGCTGGGCATCGGCGAGGACGGCCTGGCGCTGCGCCTCGAACGCTCGGGCTTCGGCTTCCTGCTGCGCCAGGACGTCCTGGACCACTACCGGGCGCAGGCCCGGCGGAAGGTCACCTGAGGCCGGCGAACAGGTCGTCCTCGTGGTCGGGCGCCTCGACGCGCGACCACACCCGGACGAACGTCTCGGACGCGAAGACCGTGGCCTGGACCTGCTCGGGCATCCGCAGCAGGAAGATGTTCTCGCCCTGGCTGGCGTGCGCCTGGAGCGCCTTGACCTTGGCCTCGACATGCGCGGCGACGTCCACGACGCTGGTGATCAGCTCGTCGGGGGTGCCGAAGTCCTCGGGCGGCTCGAAGTCGATCTCGATGCCGGCCTCCTTGACGAACTCGAGCATCCGCTTGATGCCGGAGCGGGGCATGGCCGTGTAGTAGAACTTGCTCGGCACGCCGGACCGCTCCGCCGCCGCGACCGTGATGCGGTGCGCCTGGATGTGGTCGGGGTGCCCGTAGCCGCCGTCCTCGTCGTAGGTGACGACGACCTGGGGCCGGTACCGCTCCATCAGCTCGGCCAGGCGCCCGGCGGACTCCTCCACCGGAACGTTCGCGAACGCCTCCGGGTCGTCGTTGGTGTCCCATCCGACCATCCCCGAGTCGCGGTACCCGAGCAGCTCCACCTCGTCGATGCGCAGGTGCGCCGCCGACTCGCGCAGCTCGTCGAGGCGCCGCCGCGCCACCGCGGCGGCGTCGTGGCCGGGGTCGCCGGGCTTGGCGCCCCCGGTGTCGTCGCCCTGCTCGCCGTTGGTGCAGGTGACCAGGACGGTGCGGATGCCCTCCGCGGCGCAGCGCGCCAGCAGCCCGCCGGTCCCGAGGACCTCGTCGTCGGGGTGGGCGTGCACCGCCATCAGTGTGAGTTCGTGCTCCATCGCTCCGGGACTCCTCGGGCCGCTCGTCCAGCCGTCCACTCTACGTGGTCCGGGTGGGGACGCTCAGGTCTGCGACGAGGACTCGGTCTCGGACAGGTCCGCCACGGTGAGCGGGTGCGCGGGCGCCTCGAACGGGAAGTGCGAGGTCGCGGTGAGGCCGTCCACGACGAGCAGCTCGCCGGGGGCGAGGGCCCGCCAGCCGGGATCCTCGTCCAGCCGCTCGCTGGCGAGGACGCACGCGGGCGTCGACTCCCGGTGCGCGGCCAGCTCCATCCCGCCCTGCTCGCGGCCCGAGTCCAGGCGGCGGGCGGCGCCCGGCTCGCCGGGTCCGGCCAGCTCCGGCGTCAGCACCCAGAGGGAGTGGGTGCCGGGGTAGCGCAGCGCCCACAGCCGCCGCGACTCGGCCAGCAGCAGGTTGAGCGCGAAGACCGGCAGCTCGGCGGCGATGCGCCGGACGGCCGCGACCAGCCCCGCCGTCGTGTCGCCCCGCCGCCGGATCTCCGCGGTGACGTAGGCGCAGACCAGCTCGGAGTCGGTCCGCCCCCGGACGGGTGCGCGCTCCACGTCGGTGAGCCACGACGCGAGCGTGTCCAGGCCGCGCACCACGCCGTTGTGGGCGAACAGCCGGTCGTCCATCACGAACGGGTGCGAGTTGTGGACGTCGGCCCCGCCCGTCGAGGCGTACCGGACGTGGGAGACGAACGTGTGCGACACGACGTGCCGGGCCTCGGCGTTGAAGTCGGCGTCCTCGAACGCGGCGACCGGGGCGCGGTCGCGGACGGGCTCCTCGCCCAGCGAGAACCAGCCGAGGCCCGTGCCGTCGGGCATGCGGCGGCTCTGCGAGCGGAGGCTGTCCGGCGCGTCCAGCAGCCAGAACGTGGCGTGCACCCGAGGGCCGCCGGTGGTCATCCCGAAGAGTCGGCACATGCCGGGACGATGCCCGCTCGGGCGCCGCCCATCCCTTCCGGTCCCCCGGAGCGGGGACCTTCGACGCCGGGGCCGCCGATGACGTACGGTCCCGGTATGGGGTCGCCGGTGATTCTGCTGGACGTGGACGGTGTGCTCAATCCCTTCGAGAGGCCCCACGAGGGGTACGCGCGGCACGCGTGCTCGCCGAACGGGGTCACGTTCCAGCTCTGGCTCTATCCGGGGCACGGTCCCTCCCTGCTGGAGCTGGCCGAGTCCACCGGCGCCGAACTCGTGTGGGCGACCTACTGGTGCGACAACGCCAACGAGTGGATCGCTCCGCGCGTGGGGCTGCCGAGCCTGCCGTTCGTGCCGATCCCGCGCTTCCCCGGCATCGAGGAGGGGCGGACGCTCGGCGCGTGGAAGGCCCGGCACGTCGCCGCGTGGGCGCGGGGGCGCCCGTTCGTCTGGTTCGAGGACGAGCCGGACGCCACCGCCTGCATCGCCGGCGAGCCGGACGTGGCCGACCACCTCCTCGTGGAGGTCGACCCGCTGACCGGTCTCACCGGCGAGCACCTCGACGCCGCCGCGGCCTGGCTGCGGGGCCTCGACCTCTGACCCCGCCGCGCCGGGCGCGCGGCGGCCCGGTCAGCAGGTGCCGAGCATGCCGCTCAGCGCGGTCTTCTCCGCCGAGTCGATCGTGAGGCCGTACCGGTACTTCACGTCGATCCAGGACCTGGCGTACATGCAGCGGAACGAGGACAGCGGCGGCGACCACTTCGCCGGGTCCTTGTCGCCCTTGGCCTGGTTGACGTTGTCGGTGACCGCCCACAGCTGCGAGCTGGTCAGGTCGTTGGCGAACGCCTGGCGGCGCGACGTCGTCCAGGCCGAGGCGCCCGAGCGCCACGCCTCGGCGAGCGGGACCATGTGGTCGATGTCGATGTCGGACGCCTTGGTCCAGGTGGCCCCGTCGTAGGGGCTCTTCCACGTTCCGGAGACGGCGGCGCAGGACGCGTCGGTCTTGACGTCCGTCCCGTCCCGCTTGAGGACGACCTCGCGGGTGTTGCAGGTCCCGGACTGCGTGATCCAGTGCGGGAACTTCTCCCGGCTGTAGCCGGTGAGCGAGCCCTCAGCCTCGACCGTGAGCCCCGCCAGGTGCTGGGACGCCTCACTGGCCCCCGGCGGGGGTGGCGGTGCGGCGAGTGCGGCGGACGCGAACGGTGCCGCCAGCGAGGCGGCCGCGGTGAGAGCGGAGATGGTGACGGCGGTGATTCCCGTGATTTTCACGGATAACTCCGTTTCGATCGGGAGCAGATACCGCCAGTCTTAAATAGTTAGATAAACCAGAAATGTCTATTTGGTTAGCGGACATCACGATCAGGTCACGACATTCCTTTGGAGCGGGTGACATTCGTCCAAGACGGTCCGCGGGAGGACCACCTAGCGTCGGCGGCGGTGAGAGGAGCAGACCGATGACGAGATCACCGCTGATGGACCTGGCCTTCGGCTACATGCCGGCGCAGATCGTCCACGTGACCGCCGAGCTGGGGCTGGCCGACGCCCTGGCGCCCGGCCCGCTGTCGAGCGCGCAGCTGGCGAAGGAGACGGGTGCCCACGCGCCGTCGCTGCTGCGCCTGCTGCGGGCGCTGACCTGCCTCGGCGTCGTCGAGCAGCGCGGGCCCGACCTGTTCGCGCTGACCGCTGACGGGCAGGTGCTGCGCGCGGACGCGCCGGACTCGATCCGCTCGCTGGTCCTGCTGTTCTGCGGGCCGGACGTGTGGCGGACCTGGGGCGACATGGCCGAGACGCTGCGCACCGGCGAGTACGCGTGGCATCGCATGACCGGTATGACGCCATTTGAGTATTTTGCCGCAGACGAGGAATTCTCGGCGATATTCAACCGGGCGATGGCCGAGCACACCCGCGCCGTCGCGCCCGGCCTCGTCGCCGCGCACGACTTCGCCCGCTACGGGACGGTCGCCGACCTCGGCGGCGGCGACGGCTCGCTGCTCGCCGCGATCCTGCGGTCCGCCCCCGGGCTGCGCGGCGTCCTGTACGACCTGCCCGCCGGGCTGGAGGCGTCCGCCGGGCCGCTCGCGGACGTCGCGGACCGCTGCGAGGTCGTGCCCGGCGACTTCTTCGAGTCCGTGCCGGAGGGCGCCGACGCCTACGTCCTCAAGAGCGTCCTGCACGACTGGGACGACGAGAAGGCCGCCGCGATCCTGCGGAGGGTCCGCGCCTCCATGCGGCCGGACGCACGGCTCCTCATCTTGGAGCAGGTCGTCCCGGAGGTGGTCGACGCGGATTCTCGGGGCACGGTGATGAACGACATCAACATGCTCGTCTCGACGGGCGGGCGCGAGCGGACAGATAGGGGAGTGGCGCGCTCTCCTCGCCTCCGCGGGGTTCGCGATGGCCGAGGAGACCGGGCCGATCCCGCCGTCCAACTACCACGTCATCGAGGGGGAGTCCGAGGCGTAGCCGCGTATCGGAGACAGGGCGCGGCGCGGGCCCCTAGGCTTAGTTCGAACATATGAGCGAAGGAGGGTCCATGAGCGTCCGGGAACAGATGCTGCCCGCCGCCGAGGCCGCGGCGCGGATTCTGCGGGAGATCCCCGCGGACCGGCTGGACGACCCGTCCCCCTGCCCCGGCTGGAGCGTGCGCGACGTGGTCAACCACATCATCCTGTGGAACGGGCGGGGCGAGTCGGCCGCGCGCCGCCTGCCCCCGGCCGGGCCGGGGGAGGAGCACGACTTCACCGCCGAGCCCGGCTGGACCGACCGGTTCGCCGAGCAGGCGCGCAGGACCGCCGAGGCGTGGGGCGACCCGGCGGTGTGGGAGGGCAGGACCAGCCTCAGCGGCGCCGTCGAGGGCATGCCCGCGCCGTTCGTCGGCGGGCTCCTGTGCAGCGAACTCGTCCTGCACGGCTGGGACGTCGCCGTCGCCACCGGCCTCGACCCGGGGTTCGCGCCCGAGACCGTCCAGGCCGAGTGGGACTACCTGGTCACGACGGTGGAGCTCGGCCGCGAGTACAAGGTGTTCGGGGAGGAGGTGCCCGTCCCCGGCGACGCGCCGCTGCTCGACCGCGTCGTCGGGCTCTCGGGCCGCGACCCCCGCTGGACGCCCTGAGCCGCGCCGCGCCCGCGCCGCGCCGACGAGGCGGTGAGCGCGCGGGGCCGGACGCGAGCGGGCCCCGCGCGCTCTACCCTTGAGGCATGTCTTCGACCTCTTCGATCCGCGTACGCTTCGCTCCGTCCCCGACCGGCATGTTCCATGTCGGCGGCGCCCGCTCGGCGCTGTTCAACTGGGTGATGGCCGTGCAGTCCGGCGGGACGCTCGTGCTGCGGATCGAGGACACCGACGCCTCGCGCAACAGCCCCGAGTGGACCGAGGGCATCATCCGCGCGCTGGCCTGGCTCGGCATCGACGGCGAGCAGTACGAGGGGCCCTACTTCCAGTCCGCCAACGCCGACCGGCACGCCGAGGCCGTCCAGACGCTGAAGGACCGGGGCCGCGCCTACTACTGCGACTGCTCCCGCGAGGCCGTGGTCGCCCGCACCGGCGACCAGCACAAGGGCTACGACGGATTCTGCCGCGACCGCGGCCTGGAGCCGGGCCCCGGCCGCGCCCTGCGCTTCCGCACGCCCGACGACGGCCAGACCACCGTCGTCGACCTGCTGCGCGGCAAGCCCGTCTTCGAGAACGCCGTCCTGGAGGACTTCGTCATCGCCCGCGCCGACGGGTCGGTGACCTTCCTGCTGGCCAACGTCGTCGACGACATGAGCCAGCACATCACCCACGTCGTGCGCGCCGAGGAGCACCTGTCGAACGCGCCCAAGCAGCAGCTGCTGTGGGAGGCGCTCGGCGCCGAGCCGCCGGTCTGGGCGCACCTGCCGGTGGTCGTGAACGAGAAGCGGCAGAAGCTGTCCAAGCGCCGCGACAAGGTCGCCCTGGAGGACTACCGCGCCGAGGGCTACCTCGCCGAGGCGATGCGCAACTACCTGATGCTGCTCGGCTGGGCGCCGTCGGGCGACCGCGAGATCGTCCCGTGGGACGTGGTGGTCGAGGAGTTCCGCGTCGAGGACGTCAACACCTCGCCCGCGTTCTTCGACGTCAAGAAGCTCCGCGCGATCAACGGCGAGTACATCCGCGCGCTGCCCGCCGAGAAGTTCGCCGCCGAGTGCCTGCCGTTCCTCCAGGACGCCCCCTTCGCCGTGGACGTGTCCGTCTTCGCCGAGCTGGCCCCGCTGGCCCAGACCCGGGTGGCGCTGCTGTCGGAGATCGTCCCGATGATCGACTTCGCGTTCCTGGACGAGCCGCCCGCCGACGAGCAGTCCTGGAACAAGGCCATGAAGGAGCCCGCCGCGCAGATCCTCGCCGCCGCCGAGGAGGCCTACCGCGACGCGCCCTGGAACGCCGAGGAGCTGAAGACCCGGCTGGAGGCGATCGGCGCCGAGCACGGCCTCAAGCTCGGCAAGACGCAGGCGCCCGTCCGCGTCGCCGTCACCGGGCGCACCGTCGGCCTGCCGCTGTTCGAGTCCCTGGAGGTCCTCGGCCGCGACCGCACGCTCGCCCGCATCGCCGCCGCGCGCGCCCGCCTCGCCGCCGGCTAACGGAACGTGATCGCCCCGGGGTAGTGGCCGGACGCGCACACGAAGCGCATCCGGCCCGCCCCCGGGACGCCCAGGTCGATCCGGGTCTCGCCGCGCTCGGGGAGGATCACGTCCGCGCCGCGCTGCGGGATCGTGAACGCCCGCGTGTGCCCGCGGGCGCCGTCGGTCCGCAGCACGAGCACGGTGTGCACGCCCGCCTGCGCGGTGAGGCGCGCGGGCCGGTACCCCCGGTCGAGCGCCCACACGGTCACGAACTGCGTGCCGGAGGGGTCGGTCCGGACGAACCGCGCCGAGTCGGCCGCCGTCGCCGTCCCGCCCCCATCGGGCAGCCAGCCGCCGAGCCGCAGGCCCGACAGCAGCGTCCACCCGGCGACGGCGAGGAGCACGGCGGCCGGCAGGACGGCGACCCGGCCCCGCAGCACCGCGAGCACCCGTCCGACCGTGACCCCGACCGCGCCGAACAGCGGCGCGGTGCCGAGCACGAACCCGCCCAGCACCGCCGCGCCGCCCGCGGCCGACCGGGACGTGACCGCCAGCAGCTCGGCCGACAACGTCAACCCGCACGGCACGAGCACGGTGGCCGCGCCCAGCCCGGCGGCCCGCCGCCACCCCCCGCCGCGCGACGCCTGCGGTGCCCGGCAGTGCCGGTCACGGCGCAGGAGGCGCCGGACGGGGCGGAAGCCCAGCAGGTCGAGCGCGAACAGGACCAGGGACAGCGCCGCCACCGCCAACAGGACGCCCCGCACCCGTGGACCCGGCTGCACGGCGCCGCCCGCCAGCCCCAGCGCCGCCCCGAGCAGCACGTGCGCCCCGAGCTTCGCGGCCAGAAACACCCCCACCACCCGCACGTCGGCACGGGTGCCGGAACCGCTATCGGAACGAACCCCCGAACGGGTGTCGGCACGGGCCCCAGAACGGGTGTCGGCCTGCGCGTCGGCACCGGGGCTGGAACGCGCGTCGACACGGCCCTCGGAACGGGTGGAGGCCCACGTGTCGGCGCGGTTGTCGGAACGAGGCTTGGAACGCGCCTCCGAAGGGGACTCGGCGGCAGAGGACGCACGGTTACCCGTGGAGGGTTCGCTATGGGGGACGCCGGTGACCGCGCCTGTGAGGAGGCCGAGTTGCACGGCGGCGCAGGTCGTTCCTCCGGCGAGCAAGCCAGTTCCGGCGCCGGTGAAGAAGAGCGCGGTGACGTCCATGGGCCTCACCCCCGGAGCAGGACCGTCCCCGCGCGGCGGCACCGCGAAGCGTGACCGGATCGGCAGCTTCCGGTTGCTCCGGCTAGCCCTCCACGTCGCCTTCGAGAGAGGCCCGCAGGGCGGCCAGGCGGCGGTCGAGCTCGTCGAATTCGCCGCGCAGCGCCGCCGGCACCTGCTTGCCGAGGCTCTCCGCCTGCTCCCGCACCGCCGCGAGGGTCTCCGCCGCGTCCCGCACCGGGCCGTCCTCGTGCGGGCCCCGCTCATGCGGGGAGTCGCCGGGGCGCACCTGGAGCAGCGCCGACTGCTCGCGCAGGAGCGCGGCCTGCTCGCGCAGCAGCGCCGTCTGGTCGCGCAGCTGCTTGTTCTTGTTGTGCAGCTCCACGAACACCGACACCTTCGCCCGCAGCACCCACGGGTCGAACGGCTTGGAGATGAAGTCGACCGCGCCCGCCGCGTACCCGCGGAAGGCGTAGTCGGGGTCGCTGTTCACGGCGGTGAGGAAGATGATCGGCAGGTCGCGGGTCTTCTTGCGGCGCTTGATGTCGCGGGCCGTCTCGAACCCGTCCATCCCCGGCATGACGACGTCCAGGAGGATGACGGCGTACTCGTCGGTGAGCAGCGCCTTCAGCGCCTCCTCGCCCGACCGCGCCCGGACCAGATCCTGATCGAGCGAGCTGAGGATGGCCTCCAGCGCGATGAGGTTCTCCTCGCGGTCGTCCACGAGCAGGATCTTCGCCTTGTCGTCCACGCGTCGTCTCTCTCCGCTTCCGGTCAGGCCCGCCGCTCGGGCAGGCGGGCACCCCAGGGCGACCCTACCCACCGCGCCGCACGTCAGCGGACGATGGAGGGTTGCAGCCAGTTCCGCATGACGTCAAGCAGATGATCGACGTCGACCGGCTTCGGCACGTAGTCCGAGGCGCCCGAGTCCAGGCTCTTCTCCCGGTCCCCCTTCATCACCTTCGCGGTGATCACGATGATCGGCAGCTCGGCGAACTGCGGCATCTCCCGGATCGCCGCCGTGGTCGCGTAACCGTCCAGACCGGGCATCATCACGTCCATCAGCACGATCGCGACGTCGGGGTTGCGGTGCAGCACGTCGATGCCGGCCTGCCCGTCCTCGGCGTACAGCACCTCCATCCCGTACCCCTCCAGGACGCTGGTCAGCGCGAACACGTTGCGGACGTCGTCGTCGACGATCAGCACCTTGCGGCCCGACAGCACCGTGTCGAGGAAGTCGGCGGGCGGCCCCTCCATCAGCCCGCTCAGCGGGGGCTCGCCCTCGCCGGGCCGGTCGCCGCCCCGGGACCGCCGGTCGCCGCCCATGCCGTTCTCGTGCCCGACGGCCGCCCCGGCGGCGCCCGCCCCGTCGCCGCCGCCCGCGACCAGCCCGGGCACCACGTCGGACGCGGCGCCCGCCTCGTCCGGCGCCGCCGTGCGGCGCCGCCCGTCGGGCTCGCTGTAGTGCGCCGGCAGGTACAGGGAGAACACGCTGCCGCGCCCCGGCTCGCTCTCGGCGTGGATCTCCCCGCCCAGCAGCCGCGCGATGTTCCGGCTGATCGACAGGCCGAGGCCGGTGCCGCCGTAGCGGCGGCTCGTCGTCCCGTCGCCCTGCTGGAACGGCTCGAAGATCTCCTGGAGCTTGTCGGCGCTGACCCCGATCCCGGTGTCGATCACCCGGAAGGCCATCACGTCGGGGGTGTTCCACAGCGCGGGCAGCGTGAAGTCGATGTCCCCGGCCCGCTCGATCAGCAGCCGCACCTCGCCCTCGGCGGTGAACTTCACCGCGTTGGACAGCAGGTTGCGCAGCACCTGCTGGAGCCGCTGCTCGTCGGTGTTCAGGATCGGCGGGACGTCGGCGGCGACCTCCACCCCGAAGTGCAGGCCCTTGTCGACCGACAGCGGCCGGAACGTCGCCTCCACGTAGTCGACCAGCGCCGACACCGACAGCCGCTGCGGGTGGACCTCCATCTTGCCCGCCTCGACCTTCGCCAGGTCCAGGATGTCGTTGATCAGCTCCAGCAGGTCGGTGCCGGAGTCGTGGATGGTCTGCGCGAACTCCACCTGCTTGTCGGTGAGGTTGCCGCCCTGGTTCTCCGACAGCAGCTTGGCCAGCACGAGCAGGCTGTTCAGCGGCGTCCGCAGCTCGTGCGACATGTTCGCCAGGAACTCCGACTTGTACCGCGAGGAGATCGCGAGCTGCTCGGCGCGCTCCTCCAGCGTCCGCCTGGCCTGCTCGATCTGGAAGTTCTGGATCTCGATCGCGCGGTTCTGCTGGGCCAGCAGCGCCGCCTTCTCCTCCAGTTCGGTGTTGGAGTGGCGAAGCTCACCCTGTTGCCGCTGGAGCTCGTCCGAGCGCTCCTGGAGCTCCTGCGCGAGCCGCTGCGACTCGCCGAGCAGCGCCTCGGTGCGGGTGTTGGCGCGGATCGCGTTCAGCGTGACCCCGATCGTCTCGATCAGCTGGCTGAAGAACGCCAGGTGGACGTCGGTGAACCGGCCGAAGGAGGCCAGCTCGATCGCGCCGAGCACCGCGTCCTCGAACACGATCGGCAACACGATGATGTTGACCGGGGACGCCTCGCCGAGCCCCGAGCCGATCTTGACGTAGTCGGCGGGGGCGTCGGCGATCAGCAGCGTCCGGCGCTCCTGCGCCGCCTGCCCGACCAGGCCCTCGCCCAGCGCGAACCGGACGGCGCCCGACCGGCTCCGCCGCGTCCCGTACCCGGCGATCAGCACCAGCTCGGTCTCCTCGCCGGTGTTCTCGGCGAGGTAGAAAGCGCCGTACTGGGCGCTCGCGGTCGGGGTCAGCTCCCGCATGATCAGCTCGGCGACCTGGAGCAGGTCGCGGTGGCCCTGCATGAGGCCGCCGATCCGCGCCAGGTTGGTCTTGAGCCAGTCCTGCTCCTCGTTGGCGCGGGTCGTCTCGCGCAGCGTCGCGACCATCAGGTTCACGTTGTCCGAGAGCTCGGCGACCTCGCCGCGCGCCTCGACCGTGATCGTCCGGGTCAGGTCGCCGGTGGCGACCGCGCTCGCCACCTCGCCGATCGCGCGGACCTGCGTGGTCAGGTTCCCGGCCAGCTCGTTGACGCTCTCGGTCAGCCGCTTCCAGGTGCCCGACACGCCCTCGACCTCGGCCTGCCCGCCGAGCCGTCCCTCGCTGCCGACCTCGCGCGCCACGCGGGTGACCTCCGAGGCGAACGACGACAGCGTGTCGACCATCTTGTTCAGCGTCGTCTTCAGCTCCAGGATCTCGCCCTGGGCGTTCACGTCGATGCGGCGGGTCAGGTCGCCGTGCGCGACCGCCGTCGCGACCTGCGCGATGTTGCGCACCTGGTAGGTCAGGTTGGACGCCATGCCGTTGACGTTGTCGGTCAGGTCCTTCCACATGCCGCCCGCGCCGGGCACGATCGCCTGGCCGCCGAGCCGCCCCTCTGTGCCGACCTCGCGGGCGACGCGGCTGACCTCGTCCGCGAACGCCGACAGCGTGTCGACCATCGTGTTGAGGGTGTCCTTGAGTTGCAGGATCTCGCCCTGCGCGTCCACCTCGATCTTGCGGGTCAGATCGCCCTGCGCCACCGCCGTCGTGACCGTCGCGATGCCGCGGACCTGCGTGGTCAGGTTGTTGGCCATCGAGTTCACGTTGTTGGTGAGGTCCTTCCAGACCCCGCTCACCCCGGCCACCCGCGCCTGCCCGCCGAGCCGTCCCTCGGTGCCGACCTCCCGCGCCACCCGCGTGACCTCGTCGGCGAATCCCGACAGCGTGTCCACCATCGTGTTCACGGTGTCCTTGAGCTGGAGGATCTCCCCCTGCGCGTCCACCGTGATCTTCTTGGTCAGGTCGCCCTGCGCCACCGCCGTGGTCACCTGCGCGATGTTGCGGACCTGGTAGGTCAGGTTGGACGCCATCCCGTTGACGTTGTTGGTCAGGTCCTTCCAGACGCCGCTGCCGCCGGGCACGCGCGCCTGGCCGCCGAGCCGCCCTTCGGTGCCGACCTCGCGGGCGACGCGGGTGACCTCGTCGGCGAACGCGGACAGCGTGTCCACCATCTGGTTCACGGTCAGCTTGAGCTGGAGGATCTCGCCCTGCGCGTCGACCGTGATCTTCTTGCCCAGGTCGCCCTCCGCCACCGCCGTCGTGACCTGGGCGATGTTGCGGACCTGGTAGGTCAGGTTGTTCGCCATCGCGTTGACGTTGTCGGTGAGGTTCTTCCACACACCGCTGACGCCCCGCACGTTCGCCTGCCCGCCGAGCTGCCCCTCCGTGCCGACCTCGCGGGCGACGCGGGTGACCTCGTCGGCGAACGCCGACAGCTGGTCGACCATCGTGTTCACGGTGAGCTTGAGCTCCTGGAGCTCGCCCGACGCCTCGACGGTGACCTTGCGGGTCAGGTCGCCCTTGGCGACCGCCGTGGTGACCTCCGCGATGTCGCGGACCTGCGCGGTCAGCCGGCTCGCCATCGCGTTCACCGACGCCGTCACGTCCCGCCAGCGGCCCGTCATCCCGCGCGAGGGGGCCTGCCCCCCGAGCCGGCCCTCGGTGCCGACCTCCCGCGCGAACTGGGTGACCTCCCAGGTGAACTGGTCGAGCAGCTCGACCATCCCGTTCACCGACTTCGCCATGCGCAGCAGCTCGCCGCGCATCGGACGGCCCCGGACCCGCAGCTCCACCCGCTGCGACAGGTCGCCCTTGGCGACGGCCTCCACCACCTGGTGCATTCCGGTGGCGAGCTCGGTCAGCTTCCCGATGATCGCGTTGGAGTCCTCGACGGCCGCCGCCCACGCGCCCTTCAGCGTCCCGGGCGTCAGCCGGCCGTGCAGGTGCCCCTCCCGGCCGATCTCGTGCCGGACGCGACTCAGCCCCGCCGTCAGCTGCTGCCCGTTCTGCCGGATCTCCTCCAGGATGCCCGCGGCCTCCGCCACGGCGCCCTCTCCCGGCGCGTCCAGCTCCCGAGCGATCTTCCCGTCGCGGACGGCGGCGAGCGCCCTCAGCAGCGGTTCGAGGTCGGCGTCGCTGTAACGCGGGGTCGTGTCGCGAGACCCGCCGGGGCGGGCACGGGACGCGGTACGCGGCATGCTCTTCATCCTCCTGGCCCGCGATCGTCGTGTACCCGGATACCACGGATTCCTTCAGCGGGCCGCATCTGTACTCTACGTCCCCGAGCAGCCTGGAGCCGGTTCCGCGCGGGCCCGGGTAAAGGTACGGTAACGGTCGGGGATTCGGGGCCGTAGTCTTCGTGTTACGGTCTGTCGTGTTGTGCGGGGGCCGGTCGTCCGAGGTCACGAGCGTGTCGCGGCCCAGATCACGGCTCTCCTGGCCGGGCGGTCGACCAGTCTGTCACGATAGCCACGCCCGGTAGAGACGCATCGAACGAGGGACGACATTGGATCGGCAGACGGCGTCGGCCACCTTCCCGTCCGCCGCCGCGGCGGTGGCGGACGCGCGCCGCTTCGTCCGGAAGGTGCTCGCCGACTGGGGCATGCAGGAGGTCGCCGACGACGCGATCCTCGCGACCAGCGAACTGGCGACCAACGCGATCGCCTACGCCGGGACGTCCTTCGAGGTGACCTGCCGCCTGGAGGACGGCGAGATCAAGGTCGAGGTCCGCGACCGGCACCCCACGCGCGGTATCGAGATGCCGGGCGTCACCGCCTCCAGCGGACGCGGCCTGCCCTCGATCGCGCGGCTCGCCTCGTCCTGGGGCGTCTCCTACGACCGCCGCACCAAGGGCGTCTGGTTCACCCTGCCGCGTCCGGGCGCCGCCAACGGCGCGGGGCCCGCGCGCCCGCTCGGCGGCGAGGACCTCGACCAGGTCGACGGCGACGAGAGCGGAACCCCGACCCGCGAGGCCGCCGCCGTCCGCGACACCCACCCGGTGCTGGACCAGGGCGGCGCGACCGGCGGCCCCTCCTCTCCGGGGCGCGAGCCCCGGCTGAGCGGCGACGGCGTCGGCGAGATGCCCGCCGCGGGCGACCGGCTGCTCCGCTCGCCCGCCGCCGTCGAGGCGCTGGAGGACGGCGTCGCCACCGTCCGGGAGGTCCTGGCGGCCGAGGGCGCCGCCGTGCTGCTCACCGAGCGCGACGGACGGCTGATCATGGGCGCGTCCGCCGGCACCGCCGCCGAGATCCCGCTCGGCGAGCTGTCGGTGCCCGCGCTTGGCCCAGCCGCCCGCGCCGGATCGCCCTGGGTGGCAACCGACGCCTCCGACCCCACCGCGGCCGCCCTGCGGGCCAGGTCGCTGGCCGCCGCGCCGCTGGAGTCGGGAGGCCGCCTCACCGGCCTCGTCGTCGCCGTCTCCGCGGTCTCGGGACGGTTCGGGGAGGCCGACGGCGCCCGGCTCGGACGGCTCGCCGACGAGATGTCGCTGTCGCTGGAGAAGGCCAGGGTCGGCGAACTGGAACGGTCCTGGCGCGGCTGGCTCAGCTTCGTCGCCGAGGCCAGCGACCTGCTCGCCGGCACCCTCGACCAGGAGCGGACGATGGCACTGGTCGCCCAGCTCGTCGTCCCGCGCCTGGCGACCTGGTGCGCGGTCTACAACACCGACGGCTCCGAGCCCGCCAAGCTCGCCTACGTCTGGCACGCCGACGAGAACCGCGCCGACGGCCTGCGCGAGCTGCTCGACCACGCCGGCGCCACCCCGCCGGTCGACGTCTCCTCGCCCTGGAGCGGCCTCGCCACCGCCCCCGAGGAGGTCCGCGCCGCCGCCGGCGACACCGCCGACGACCAGGTCTACGCCTTCCCGCTCGTCGCCCGGGGCCGCCGCATCGGCACGATCGTCATCGGCCGCCCCTCCGGCGACCGGTTCCCCCGCAGCGCGATCGAACTGGCCGAGGAGCTCAGCCGCCGCGCCGCCCTCGCCGTCGACAACGCCCGCCTGTTCTCCGCCCAGACCGCCATGAGCAGCGCCCTCCAGCGCAGCCTCCTGCCGCCCGGCATCCCCGAGATCCCCGGCCTGGAGGTCGCCGTCGTCTACGAGCCGGCGGGGGAGGGCAGCGAGGTCGGCGGCGACTTCTACGACGTGTTCGCGAGCGGGTCGCGCCCGGGCGGGCCCGCCTCCCGGTGGCGCTTCGCCATCGGCGACGTCTGCGGGACCGGCCCCGAGGCCGCGGCCGTCACCGGCCTCGCCCGGCACGCGCTGCGCATCCTCGCCGCCGAGGACATGTCCGTCCCCGCCGTCCTCGCCCGCCTCAACCGGCTGATCCTCGGCGAGGGCGAGCGCGGGCGGCTGCTCACGCTGCTGCACGGCGAGATCACCGCCCGGCGCCGCCGCGACGGGGTGACGATCAGGCTGTCCAGTGCGGGCCACCCGCCGCCGCTCGTCCTCGACCCGGACGGCGGCGTCCGCGAGGTCGCCACGCCGCAGCCGCTGCTCGGGGTGTTCGACGGCGTGGACTTCCACACCGACACCGTCGAGCTGCGCCGCGGCGAGGTCCTGCTGTGCGTCACCGACGGCGTCACCGAGCGGCGCTCGGGCAGCCGCCTGCTCGGCGACGGCCACGGGCTGGAACGGCTGCTGGCCGGGTGCACGGGCCTGAGCGCGGGCGCGGTCGCCGCCCGGATCCAGCGAGCGGTACGCGACTTCGGACCCGAGCCGTCGAACGACGACGTTGCCCTCATCGTTCTGCGGGCGTCATGATGGAGACCAACAATCGGTAAGGTGGGGTGGCGTGGGGCTTGCCTTGCACACGACACGACAGGACGGCCGCGCGACGATCGCCGCGCGCGGCTCCATAGACCTGCATTCCTCCGACGAGCTGCGGTCGCGACTGACCGAACTCGTCGACGCGGGGGAGCGGGTGGTCGTCGTCGATCTCACGGCGGTCGACTTCTGCGACTCCTCGGGGCTGAACGTCCTCGTCCGCGCCTACAAGCACGCGCGCGCGCAGAACGCCACGCTCACCGTCACCGGCGCCTACGGCCGGGTGGAGAACGTCCTGCGGACCACCGGCCTCGACCGGTTCCTCATCGCCGGCCGGGCGGAGGAGACTCCGGCCGATGGGCGGTGACGGGCACCCGGACGGGCACTGGGGCGGGCACTCCGGCGGGGGCTCGGGCGTTCACAAGGGCACAGGCGCCCGCGGACCCTCCCGTGGGCGGCGGCCAGGCGGTGACCGGAAGGGGCGGGACACGATGAAGAACGGCGAGCGGGCGGAGTGACCGACCCGATGACCGAGACCACCCTGCGCGCCGCGCCCCAGACCGAGGCGGTCGAGTACGCGCGCCGACTCGCCGCCCGCACCATGCGCACCTGGGCCCTGATGGACCGCGAGGAGCTCGTCACCGCGATCGTCGCCGAACTCGTCGCCAACGCCGTCCGGCACGCGGGCACGGCGCTGGAACTGCGGCTGCTGCGCGGTACCGCCCGGGTCCGCGTCGAGGTCCGCGACCGCGCCGCGCAGTTGCCCCGGCTGACCGTCCCCGGCCCCCTGGACGAGTCGCACCGCGGCCTGTTCATCGTCGACCGCTTCGCGACCTCCTGGGGCGCCGACCCCGTGACCGGCGGCAAGGTCGTCTGGGCCGAAGTCAACATCTGACCGCTGTCCGGTATCGGCCCCGGCGTCCGAAACCGGGCCGGTGCGGCCCGGCGGCCGGGCGTTGGGCCGCGCGACCACACCGCACGGATGACGCGACCGCGTAGCAAGGGAAGGCCCCGCGCACCGGGTGGATGCGCGGGGCCCTCGGTGATGTCGTGTGACGTCCGAGCGGTGATCAGGCCGACTTGCGGTACAGCTCCGCGACCATGAACGCCAGGTCCAGCGACTGGCCGCGGTTGAGGCGCGGGTCGCAGGCGGTCTCGTACCGCTGGTGGAGGTCGTCCTCGACCAGCCCCTGCCCGCCGCCCACGCACTCGGTGACGTCGTCGCCGGTGAACTCGATGTGGATGCCGCCCGGGTGCGTCCCGAGGGAGCGGTGGACCTCGAAGAACCCGGCCACCTCGTCCAGCACGTCGTCCAGCCGCCGGGTCTTGTGCCCGCTCGGCGCCTCGAAGGTGTTGCCGTGCATCGGGTCGCAGATCCACGCGACCGGCGCGCCGCTCTGGTGCACCTTCTCGATCAGCGCCGGCAGCGCGTCCCGGACCTTGCCCGCGCCCATGCGGGTGATGAACGTCAGCCGCCCCGGCTCGCCCTCGGGGTTGAGCCGGTCGATCAACGCGAGCGCGTCGTCGGCGGACGTCGTCGGGCCCAGCTTCACCCCGATCGGGTTGCGGATGTGCCGCAGGAACTCCACGTGCGCCCCGTCCAGCTGCCGGGTGCGCTCGCCGATCCACAGGAAGTGCGCCGACACGTCGTAGGGGAGGCCGCTGAGGTGGTCCACGCGGGTCAGCGCCCGCTCGTACTCCAGCAGCAGCGCCTCGTGGCTGGAGTAGAACTCCACGCCGTGGAACTCGTCGGGGTTCACCCCGCACGCCTTCATGAACGTCAGCGCCCGGTCGATCTCGCCCGCGACCCGCTCGTAGCGGCGGCCCGCCGGGCTCTGCGCCACGAAGTCCTGGTTCCAGGCGTGCACCTGCCGCAGGTCGGCGTAGCCGCCCTTGGTGAACGCCCGGCACAGGTTCAGCGTCACCGCCGAGCAGTGGTAGGCCTTGAGCAGCCGGTGCGGGTCGTTGCGCCGGGACTCGGAATCGAACGCCAGACCGTTCACCGCGTCGCCCCGGTAGGCGGGCAGCTCCACGCCGCCGCGCACCTCGACGGGCTTGGAGCGCGGTTTCGCGTACTGCCCCGCCATCCGTCCGATCTTCACGACCGGCACGCTGGCGGCGTAGGTGAGCACGACCGCCATCTGGAGCAGGGTCTTCAGCTTGTTCTTCACCGCGTCGGCGTTCGAGCCGTCGAACGTCTCCGCGCAGTCGCCGCCTTGAAGGACGAACGCCTCGCCGCGCGCCACGTCCGCGAGCTGGCTCTTGAGCTGGTCGCACTCACCGGCGAAGACGAGCGGGGGCTGGGCGGCGAGCTCGGCGGCGACCGCGCGCACCTCGTCCGGATCGTCCCACTCGGGCTGCTGGTGGGCGGGGAGGCCGCGCCAGGCGTCGAGGTCTGCGGGGCCGCTGGAGATACTCACCCGAAAAGGCTATGGCACGCCGCGCGCCATGGCACCAGGAGCCGGGCCGAAACCGGCCGGAAGGCCCCGGCGCAAAGGCGGGCCGGGGGCCGCGAGGCACGCGGCCCCGGCCATCGAACCGCCGACGACCTCAGGCGGCCTGGCTCCGGGCACCGGCCCGGACCGGCTCGTCCGGGGCGGACGGCGTGCCCGCGAGCGCCCGGCGCCCGGTCAGCTCCGCCTCGCCCGCCAGCTGGCGGAGGCGCCGCAGCGAACGGTCGGTGATCTGCCGGACGCGGTTGTGGCTCAGCCCGTAACGGGCGCCGATCTGCGCGTACGACAGCGGCTGGCCGCTGTCCATCCCGAAACGGGCGCGCAGGATCGCCGACTCGCGCTCGGGCAGGCGCTCCAGCAGCCGGGCCAGGCCCTCGATGTCGTCCAGCGCGAGGATCTCCGCCTCCGGCGTGACCGCGTCGGGGTCCTCCAGCAGGTCGCCCATCGGCGTCTCGCCCGCGTCGTCGACGGTCGCGTCGAGGCTCGCCGGGTCGCGCCGCCAGCGCAACAGCTCGTCGACGTGCTCCGCGTCCGCGCCCAGCGACACCGCGAGCTCCTCGCGGGTCGGCTCGCGGCCGAGGTCGCGGCCGAGCTGCCGCTCCGCGCGGCGCAGCCGGGACAACTCCTCCTCCACGTGGACGGGCAGCCGGATCGTGCGGGCCGTGTGACTCAGCCCACGCCCGATCGCCTGCCTGATCCACCACGTCGCGTACGTGGAGAACTTGAAGCCGCGGCGGTAGTCGAACTTCTCCACCGCGCGCATCAGCCCCAGGTTCCCCTCCTGGATGAGGTCGATGAGGGGCAACGAGTCGGTCGGGTACTTGCGGGCGATCGAGACCACGAGCCGGAGGTTCGCCTCGACGAAGCGCTGCTTGGCGCGCAGCCCCGCCGCGGTGAGCTCCTCCAGCTCCTCGCGGGTCGCGCCCTCGGGCACGGTTCCCTCGTCGAGGAGTTGCTCGGCGTACAGGCCCCCTTCGATCGCCTTCGCCAGATCGACCTCCTCCTGCGCGTCGAGCAGGGGGGTGCGGCCGATCCGGTCGAGGTACGCTCCGACAAGGTCCTTGTCGGGCACGTCGACCCTGTCGCCCTTGGTACGGGTTGCAGCCATCCTGACCCTTCTCCGGTGCGATCTCCCTATGGGGACAACGCTAATTACCGCTCTGTGATTCCCGAGTGGGGAATACTGCGGGGCTGTTAGCCGCTCTACCGTCCTGATACCCGGACTGAGGAGAAACCGACATGACGACCGTCACGCTCACCACCGCGAACTTCGACGAGGTGGCGCAAGGGGACGGCATCGTCCTGGTCGACTTCTGGGCGGACTGGTGCGGGCCATGCAAGCGGTTCGCGCCGGTGTTCGAGAAGTCGGCGGCCAAGCACGAGGACATCGTCTTCGCCAAGGTCGACACCGAGGCCGAGCCGGCGCTGTCCGAGCGGTTCGGCATCAGCTCGATCCCGACCCTGATGGCCATCCGCGACGGCGTGATCGTCTTCGCCGAGGCGGGCGCGCTGCCCGAGCCGGTCCTGGAGAACGTGATCGAGCAGGTCCGCGGCCTCGACATGGAGGACGTCCGGCGCCGCGTGGAGTCCTGACCCCTCGGGCCCTGTCCCTGACGCCCTTCGTATGAGCGCTGGCCGGTTCCGGTCGGCGCCTTCGCGGGGGTCTGCGCATCACGCGCCGGGATCTGCCGTGCGCGCGGCGGGTTGCGGGTGTGGGACGCCCAGTCGTCCGCCGGGCGGCACGATGGCAAAGATGCGGGCCACCCCGCCCGTTCCGCGCGGTCCATGGACGATGATGGACGGATGCTCGCCGATGTCGTCCAATACCTGGTGTGCCCCGTGTGCGGAGCGGACCTCGCGATGGCGGACCGCGGACTGCGCTGCCCGACCGGGCACGCCTTCGACATCGCGCGGCAGGGCTACGCGAACCTCCTGCCCGGCAACGCCCGCCCCGGGACGGCGGACACCCCCGAGATGGTCCGCGCCCGTGACGAGTTCCTCACCGCCGGGCACTTCACCGCCCCCGCCGAGCGCCTCGCCAGAAGCGTCGCCCGGAGCCTGGACGGCGCGTCCCTCGTCCTGGACGCCGGCGCCGGGACGGGCCACTACCTCGGCCGCGTTCTGGACCGGTCCCCGCACGCGCTCGGCCTCGCCCTGGACATCTCCAAGCACGCCGCCCGCCGCGCCGCCAGAGCACACCAGCGCGCCGGAGCCGTCGTCGCCGACCTGTGGCGCCCGCTTCCCGTGCGGGACGGCGCGGCCGGAACCGTCCTGAACGTCTTCGCGCCGCGCAACGCCGCCGAGTTCCACCGAGTCCTGCACGAGGACGGGCTGCTGTTCACCGTCACCCCGTCGTCGGCCCACCTCGGCCCCCTGGTCGCGGCGCTCGGCCTGGTCACGATCGACGAACGCAAGACCGAACGCACCGACGCGGCGCTCGCCGGGTACTTCAAGTTGGACACCCGGCAGAACATCGAGACCGAGGCGGTCCTGTCACACCGGGAGGTCGCCACGCTCGTCGCCATGGGACCGAGCGCGCACCACGTCCCGGCGGAAGATCTGTGGCCGAGGCTGGAACGGCTACCGGACCCGGTACCGGTGCCGCTGTCGTTCGTCATCTCGATCTACCGGCGGCTTGAGTAGTCGCCAGGGGACTGTGACGGGCGCCACGTCGCAGGGGAAGTCCGAGGTCAGCAGCACTGACAGGGCCCGTCGCCGGGGCGTGGGAAGAATATGCGGCCGATCCTGGTTTGACGGTCCTGGCGGGTGACCCTAATGTTCCACCTGCCCCGAGGGGATGCAGGACGCCGAGAGGCGGTCGGCCCCAGGGGAACCAGGCTTGAGGAAAACGGTTCGAGCATCGCTCGGGCTGAGGTACGATGGTCTGGTTGGCCCGGAACGGGATGCAGGACGCCGCAAGGTGGCCGGCCCGATGGGCACTCTCACTCGAAGCGATACAACAGGTCCCTGATCTGTTGTCGTCCGTGCGAGTGAATCCAGACGATCCTCTGCCTGTCTAAAAGATCTTCATCGGTCTACTTGACAGCGGTGGCGAGCCTGGTAAGTTAGAGAGGTTGCCCCGGAGCGGGGCTCGCGGAAGCGGGTTCGGCGCGGTGGGTGTCCGTTTCTTGAGAACTCAACAGCGTGTTAAAAGCCAGTGCCTTTATCGGCCCGGCCGTGATTCGGTCGGGTCGCCCCGCAGCTCTGAACTTCCTTTTCGGAGGGTGGTTGAGGGCTGGGGATTTCTTTGAGGCAATATGCCAGCTCTGTTTGGGGTTGGTGTTTGCTGGGATTTTCTTCTGAGGTTTGGCTGCCTGGGGTTCGCCCCCTGGGTGGTCGTGTGGCCTTGATGGAGAGTTTGATCCTGGCTCAGGACGAACGCTGGCGGCGTGCTTAACACATGCAAGTCGAGCGGAAAGGCCCCTTCGGGGGTACTCGAGCGGCGAACGGGTGAGTAACACGTGAGCAACCTGCCCCTGACTTTGGGATAAGCCTGGGAAACTGGGTCTAATACCGGATACGACCACGTCACGCATGTGGTGTGGTGGAAAGTTTTTCGGTTGGGGATGGGCTCGCGGCCTATCAGCTTGTTGGTGGGGTGATGGCCTACCAAGGCGACGACGGGTAACCGGCCTGAGAGGGCGACCGGTCACACTGGGACTGAGACACGGCCCAGACTCCTACGGGAGGCAGCAGTGGGGAATATTGCGCAATGGGCGGAAGCCTGACGCAGCGACGCCGCGTGAGGGATGACGGCCTTCGGGTTGTAAACCTCTTTCAGCAGGGACGAAGCGCAAGTGACGGTACCTGCAGAAGAAGCGCCGGCTAACTACGTGCCAGCAGCCGCGGTAATACGTAGGGCGCAAGCGTTGTCCGGAATTATTGGGCGTAAAGAGCTCGTAGGTGGTTTGTCGCGTCTG
>NZ_JAICDG010000010.1 GCF_022751215.1 Actinomadura terrae
CGAGTACCCCCGAAGGGGCCTTTCCGCTCGACTTGCATGTGTTAAGCACGCCGCCAGCGTTCGTCCTGAGCCAGGATCAAACTCTCCATCAAGGCCACACGACCACCCAGGGGGCGAACCCCAAGCAGCCAAACCTCAGAAGAAAATCCCAGCAAACACCAACCCCAAATAGGGCTGGCATATTGCCTCAAAGAAATCCCCAGCCCTCAACCACCCTCCGAAAAGGGAGTTCAGAGCCACGGGGCGACCCGACCAAACATGGCCGGGCCGATAAAGGCACTGGCTTTTAACACGCTGTTGAGTTCTCAAGAAACGGACACCCACCGCGCCGAACCCGCTTCCGCGAGCCCCGCTCCGGGGCAACCCTTCTATGCTATCCGAAGCGCCCGGTATGTCAAACTGTGGGCTCTTTGGCACCTCACGTCCCATTTGGGCAGGAGAAAGTCCCGCCCAGCTGGTCTGTGGAGGTGTCCCCTTGGGGCCGGCCACCGTGTCGGCGTCCCGCTCCCCCGTGGGGCGTTTAGAAGATTAGGTCCCGTCGGCGGGACCGTCAAATCACCCTCCCAGCGGCATGAAAGGCCTGGTCAGAGTATGTTTTCGGACCTTTGAACATGCCCACCGGCCGTCGCCCGTAACCGCACTGTGACGTTTACTTGCCGAACTTTGGGCGCGCGATGACGGACGCCCGCCCGGCGCGAGCCGAGCGGGCGTCCGTTCTTCGCAGGTCAGACGTGCTTCACTCCGACGTCACCTCGACGCCGCCGACGTTGCGCTTCCCGCGCCGCAGGACGAGGAAGCGACCGTGCAGGAGGTCGGTCGCGGCGGGCGCCGCGTCGTCCGACTCGACCTTGGCGTTGTTGAGGTAGGCGCCTCCCTGGGCGATCGCGCGGCGCGCCTCGGACTTGCTCTTGCACAGGCCCGTGGCGGCCAGGAGGTCGGCGACGGTCGGCAGGGCGCCCGGCGGGACCTCGGTGCGCGGAACCTCCGCGAGCGCCGACTTCAGCGTCCGTTCGTCCAGCTCCTCCAGGGCGCCTTGGCCGAACAGGGCGCGGGACGCGGCCACGACCCGGGCGGTCTCGTCGGCACCGTGGACGAGCGTGGTCATCTCCTCGGCGAGCGCCCGTTGCGGGGCGCGGGCCGCGGGGCGGCCGACGCCCTGTTTGATCAGGTCCTCGATCTCCTCGCGGGAGCGGAAGCTGAACGCCTTGAGGTACATCTCGACGTCCCGGTCGTCCGCGTTGATCCAGAACTGGTAGAACGCGTACGGCGGGGTCAGCTCGGGATCGAGCCAGTACGTCTCGCCGCCGGCGGTCTTGCCGAACTTGGTCCCGTCCGCCTTCGTGAGCAGCGGCGTGGTCAGTGCGTGCGCCGTGCCGCCCTCGACGCGGCGGATGAGGTCCACCCCGGCGGTGAGGTTGCCCCACTGGTCGCTGCCGCCGGTCTGGAGGACGCACCCGTACCGGCGGTGCAGCTCCAGGAAGTCCATCGACTGGAGCAGGACGTAGCTGAACTCGGTGTAGCTCATCCCCGTGCTGTCGAGGCGGGCCTTGACGGTCTCGCGGGCGAGCATGCGGTTGACCGGGAAGTGCTTGCCGATGTCGCGCAGGAACTCGATCGCGGACATCGGTCCGGTCCATTCGAGGTTGCTGACCATCGTCGCGGCCGTCGGGCCGTCACCGAAGTCCAGGAACCGCGCGACCTGGGCGCGGACGCGCTCGACCCAGCCGGCGACGGTCTCCTCGGAGTTCAGCACGCGTTCGGCGCTCTTGCCGCTCGGGTCGCCGATCAGGCCGGTGGCGCCGCCGACCAGGCCGAGGGGCCGGTGCCCGGCCCGCTGGAAGCGCCGCAGCAGGAGGATCTGCATCAGGTTGCCGAGGTGCAGCGAGGGGGCCGTCGGGTCGAACCCGCAGTACAGCGTGACCGGTCCCGCGGCGAGCAGCGCCCGCAGTTCGTCCAGGTCGGTGGACTGCGCGATCAGGTCGCGCCACGCGAGATCGTCCAGGATGTCGGTCACGGTCTTCCTCGTCTCCGGCTTGCTCTGTGGTGGTCGCCGGGCGGGCCCGGCGTGTCCAGGGTGCCCCGGCCCGTCGGCGTCTGGCCAACGATATTCAATGCCCGGTGTAGGCGCGGGCGGGGACGAACACGTCGTGTCCCGAGGTGAAGGCCACCCGGACGCCCGTCCGGTCCCAGTGGACGTTCTTGATGGCGGGCCGCTCGGAGAACCCCCGGTCCAGGCGGACCCAGTGCCCGTAGGCCGGGTCGCGGCGGCCCGACACGATCATGCCCACGAATAGGTCGTAGTACCGATGCCGATGCAGGATCTTGCTGCGGTTGTCCTGGACGGCGACGAAGTACCGGACGGACGCCTCGCCCTTCGGCGGCGGCTGCCTCGACTCTCCGGACTCGCTGATCGACGCGCCGTAGGAGTCGACGCCCAGCGTGACCGCCAGGAGGAGGACGGCCGCGACCAGGCCGCCGCCGGCCCACCGCCGGCGTCTGGACCACGGTCGAGGGTGCGGCGGGCCGCCGGCCGCAAGCGAAGCCGGCGGGGCCGGGTCAGTCATCGGCGACGACCTTCTTGCGCTTCCTCGGGACGTGCGGACGGTACGGGGAGACGCTCGGGTCGCCGTCGATCCAGAACCGCCAGGGCACGTCCTTGGCGCCGTTGACCCCCGTCCGGGGCCCGGTCCTGATGAGCGCGGGGTCGGCGGGCTCGCCGACGTGGACGGTCAGCGGCCCGCCCGGGGAGCACACGTCGAGGCCGTTCTGCTCGCGGGCGATGCCGAGCGCCTGGCAGAGCCGCGCGGGGCCGCGCGCCAGGTCGCGGACGGACGAGCGGGGCCGGCGCGCCCGCGCCGTCTCCTCGCCCGCGACGATCTCCCCGGCGCGGAGCAGGACCGCCGAGGAGGTCCCGTCGGGTCCGCAGACGATGTTCATGCAGAAGTGCATGCCGTAGGTGAAGTACACGTAGGCGAAGCCGGGCGGCCCGAACATGACGGCGTTGCGCGGTGTCGGCCCGCGGTAGGCGTGGGACGCGGGGTCCAGGGGCCCCGCGTACGCCTCGACCTCGGTGAGCCGGACGGCGACCTCGCCGGCGGGGGTGCGGTGCCGGAGCACCTGTCCGAGCAGGGCGGGCGCGACCTCGTCCACCGGGCGGTCGAGGAAGTCCCGTGGCAGCAGCGCTCCGTTCATCGCCTCACCGTGGGTCGTGGGGTGGATCCGGCGGGCGCCCTCGGCCCGGGACCGAGGGAACCGCCGGGCGTCCGCAAAAGCCTAAGGGCGTTCCGGGGTGCCCTCAGCCGTCCAGCCGACCCCGGCCGGGCCTACGAGGCCCACGCGGCGTGGTCGTTGACCTCGGCGCGCAGGTTGTCGATCTGCTCACGGACGCGCTCGGGGGCGGTGCCGCCGTAGGCCTTCCGGGACGCGAGCGCGCCCTGCACGTTGAGCACCTCGCGCACGTCGGGCGTCAGCGACGGGGACACCTTCGCGAGCTCGTCGTCGGTGAGGTCGCCGAAGTCCTTGTCGTTGACCTGGCACCAGACGACGAGGTGCCCGACGATCTCGTGGGCGTCGCGGAACGCCACGCCCCGGCGGACGAGCAGCTCGGCGAGATCGGTGGCGAGGGCGAAGCCGTCGGGGGCGAGGGCCTCCAGGCGCTCGGTGTTGACCCGCATGGTCGCGATCAGCCCGGACATGGCGGGCAGGACGAGCAGGAGCGTCTCGACGGCGTCGAAGGCGCCCTCCTTGTCCTCCTGGAGGTCGCGGTTGTAGGTGAGCGGCAGGCCCTTGAGCGTCGTCAGCAGGCCGACGAGGTGGCCGATGAGGCGGCCCGCCTTGCCGCGCGCCAGCTCGGCGACGTCGGGGTTCTTCTTCTGCGGCATGATCGACGACCCGGTGGCGTAGGTGTCGTCCATCTCGATCCAGCGGAACTCCTGGGACGCCCAGAGGCAGATCTCCTCGCCGAGGCGCGACAGGTGGACGCCGGTCAGCGCGGCGGCGAACAGGAACTCGGCGACGAAGTCGCGGTCGGCGACGGCGTCCATGGAGTTGGCGGCGGCGGCGTCGAAGCCGAGCTCGGCGGCGGTGGCCTGCGGGTCCAGCGGCAGCGAGGACCCGGCGAGGGCGCCGGAGCCGAGCGGGGACACGGCGGCGCGGCGGTCCCAGTCGCGGAGCCGGTCGATGTCGCGTGTGAGCGGCTGGACGTGCGCGAGCAGCTGGTGGGAGAACAGCACGGGCTGGGCGTGCTGGAGGTGGGTCATGCCCGGGGCGGCCACGCCGAGGTTGTGCTCGGCCTGCGCGATCAGCGCGGTCTCCAGCTCGACCAGCCGGGAGACGATCTGGCGGGCGTGGTCGCGCAGGTACAGGCGCAGGTCGGTGGCGACCTGGTCGTTGCGGCTGCGGCCGGCGCGCAGCTTGCCGCCGAGGGTGCCGAGGCGTTCCAGCAGGCCGCGTTCGAGGGCGGTGTGCACGTCCTCGTCGGCGACGGCGGGACGGAACTCTCCGGACCGGCAGGCGGCCTCCAGGTCGTCCAGCGCGCCGAGCATGCGCGTCAGCTCGTCGTCGGTGAGCAGCCCCGCCCGGTTGAGGACGCGGGCGTGCGCGCGGGAGCCCATCAGGTCGTACGGGGCGAGCCGCCAGTCGAACTGGACGCTCACCGAGAGCCGCGCGAGCGCGTCCGCCGGGCCGCCTTCGAACCGGCCGCCCCACAGTCGCGTCGGTGCCTTGGTCACGGAGATCCTCTTCTTCCCACCGCTGTGCGTGTCGTGTTCCTGCCATCCCACCACGGCTGTCCGCCGCGGGGCATGGGCAAACGGTATCCGGGGCGCGCCGCCGCCGGGGACACCCCCCGCGGCGCCGCGCCCCGGCTGAGAGCCGGGCGGCGGTCAGCCGGCCTGGTCCCGGTCGCGCTTGGCGGCGATCTTGCTGGGCAGGCTCCACAGCTCGACGAAGCCCTTGGCGAGGCTCTGGTCGAAGGTGTCGCCGGTGTCGTAGGTGGCGAGGTCGTAGCTGTACAGGGACGCGTCGCTGCGCCGCCCGGTGACGACGGCGCGGCCGCCGTGCAGGGTCATCCGGATCTCGCCGGACACCTGCCGCTGCGCGTCGGCGATGAACGCGTCGAGGGCGTCCTTGAGCGGCGAGAACCAGAGGCCGTCGTAGACGAGCTCGCCCCACCGCTGGTCGACCGACCGCTTGAAGCGGGCGAGGTCGCGTTCGACGGTGACGCTCTCCAGCTCCATGTGCGCGGTGATCAGCGCGATCGCGCCGGGCGCCTCGTACACCTCGCGGCTCTTGATGCCGACGAGCCGGTCCTCGACCATGTCGATGCGGCCGACGCCCTGGGCGCCCGCGCGCCGGTTCAGCTCGTCGATGACCTGGTACGGGGTGAGCGGGCGGCCGTCCAGCGCGACCGGGACGCCGGCGGCGAAGGTGATGACGACCTCGTCGGCCTCGCGCGGCTGCGCGGGGTCGGCGGTGTAGTCGTAGACGTCCTCGATCGGGCCGTTCCAGATGTCCTCCAGGAACCCGGTCTCGACGGCGCGCCCCCACAGGTTCTGGTCGATGGAGTAGGGCGACTTGGCCGACACGTCGATCGGCAGGCCCTTCTCCTCGGCGAACGCGATGGCCTTGTCGCGCGTCCAGGCGAAGTCGCGGGCGGGCGCGATGACCTTCAGGTCGGGGTTGAGGGCGGACAGGCCGGCCTCGAAGCGGACCTGGTCGTTGCCCTTGCCGGTGCAGCCGTGCGAGACCGACGTCCCGCCGAACTCCTTCGCGGCCGAGACGAGGTGCTTGACGATCAGCGGCCGGGACAGCGAGGACAGCAGCGGGTAGCGGTCCATGTAGAGGGCGTTCGCCTGGAGCGCGGGGACGCAGAAGTCCGCGGCGAACTCCTCCCTGGCGTCGACGACGACGGCCTCGGCCGCGCCGCAGGCCAGCGCCCGGTCGCGGATGGCGTCGAGGTCCTCGCCGCCCTGGCCGACGTCGACCGCCACCGCGATGATCTCGCCGCCGGTCTGCTCGGCGAGGAACGGGATCGCCACGGAGGTGTCCAGGCCCCCGGAGTACGCGAGTACGACGCGCTCGCTCATGGTCGTCATCTCCTGTGAGAAAAGTGTCCGATGGTGGAAGGGCGGGGTCAGGGGGCCGTCGGCCCCTGACTTCGTCGCTCGCGGCCGCCCGCCAGCTTGAGCAGCGACTCGGCGACGTGCTCGCCGCCCTGCGGGTCGCGGGCGATGACGAGGATCGAGTCGTCGCCGGCGACGGTGCCGAGGATCGAGGGCCATTCGGCGTGGTCGATCGCCGACGCGAGGTACTGCGCGGCCCCAGGCGGGGTCCGCGCGATGACGAGGTTGGCGGACGCCTCGGCCGACACCAGCAGCTCCGCCGCGATCCGGCCGAGCCGTCCGGTGAAGGTCTCGGCAGTGCCGGTGCGGGCGCGCCGGATGCGCTCGCCGCCCTCGCCGGGGACCGCGTAGATGAGCGTGCCGTCGTCGGCGCGGAGCTTGACCGCGCCGATCTCCACGAGGTCGCGCGAGAGCGTGGCCTGGGTGACCTCGACGCCCTCGTCGACGAGCAGCTTCGCCAGCTCGCCCTGGGAGTGGACGGGGTGCCGGGTCAGCAGCTCGATCACCCGGGCGTGCCGGGCGGCCTTGGTCATGGGGGTCGTCACGAGCGCTCCAGCAGCCACGTCAGCAGGGCCTTCTGGGCGTGCAGCCGGTTCTCCGCCTCGTCCCAGACGCGGCTGCGGGGGCCGTCCAGGACGGACGCGGCGATCTCCTTGCCCCGGTAGGCGGGCAGGCAGTGCAGGACGATCGCGGCGGGGTCGGCGAGGGCGAGCAGCTCCTCGCCGACGGCGTAGGGGTCGTACAGGGAGGTGTCCTTGCCCTCCTGCCCCATCGACACCCACGTGTCGGTGGCGAGGACGTCGGCTCCGGCGGCGGCGCGCTTGGCGTCGTCGGTCACGGTGACCGAGCCGCCGGTCGCGGCGGCGATCTCGGTGGCGCGGGCGACGACGGCGGCGTCCGGGGGCTGGGCGGCGGGCGCGCCGATCCGGACGTGCATCCCGGCGGTGGCGCAGCCGAGCAGGTAGGAGTGGGCCATGTTGTTGGCGCCGTCGCCGAAGTAGGCGAGGGTGGCGCCGGCGAGGGCGCCCTTGGCCTCCCGGACGGTCTGGAGGTCGGCGAGGATCTGGCAGGGGTGGAACTCGTCGGTGAGGGCGTTGACCACCGGGACCGTGGTGCCGGCGGCCATCTCCTCGATGCGCTCCTGCCTGGACGTCCGCCAGACGATGGCGCTGACCTGCCGTTCCAGGACGCGCGCGGTGTCGGCGATGGGTTCGCCGCGGCCGAGCTGGCTGGATCCGGCGTCCATGACCAGGGCGTGGCCGCCGAGTTCGGCGACGCCGGTGGCGAACGAGATCCGGGTGCGGGTGGACGGCTTGTCGAACAGGACGGCGACCGTCCTCGGGCCCTCCAGCGGCCGCAGCGCGAACCGGTCGGCCTTGGCCCGGACGGCGAGGTCGAGCACCTCGGCCTGCTCGGCGGGGGCGAGGTCGTCGTCGCGGAGGAAGTGCCTGGTCACGGTCAGCTCTCCTTCGCGTGAGGGTGCGCGGGCGTGAGGGCGGCGGACGCCGCGTCGAGGATCGAGGGGAACGCGGCGACGAACGACTCCGCCTGCGCGGCGGTGAGGACGAGCGGCGGCGCGATCCGCAGCGCGTCGGGCTGGAGCGCGTTGATGAGGAATCCGGCGTCGCGGGCGGCGGCCTCCACGGCGGGGGCGTGCGGCCCGGTGAGGACGGTGGCGAGCCACAGCCCGCGGCCCCGGACGCCCGCGAGCAGCGGGTGCTCGACGGCGGCGAGCCCGCTGCCGAGGACCTCGCCCACGGCGGCGGCGTTGCCGAGCAGGCCGTCCTTCTCGATCGTGTCGAGGACGGCGAGGGCGGCGGCGGCGCCGACCGGGTTGCCGCCGAACGTGCTGCCGTGGTCGCCCTTGGCGAACAGGTCGCCGTGCTCGCCGAACGCGACGCACGCGCCGATCGGCAGGCCGCCGCCGAGGCCCTTGGCCAGCGTCAGGATGTCGGGCTTGGCGTTCTCGGCCTGGAAGGCGAACCAGGCTCCGGTGCGCCCGATCGCGGCCTGGATCTCGTCCGCGACCAGCAGCGCGCCGGCGGCGTCGCAGATCTCGCGGGCGGCGGCGAGGTAGCCCTCCGGCGGGGGGACGACCCCGGCCTCGCCCTGCGTGGGTTCGAGGAACACCGCCGCGCAGTCCTCGGCGACGGCGGCCTTGAGCGCTTCCGCGTCCCCGTAGGGGACGAAGGTCACGTCCAGCGCGAACGGTCCGAACGGCTCGCGGATCGACGCCTTGCCGGTCAGCGACAGCGCGCCCATGGTGCGGCCGTGGAACCCGTTCTCGGTCGCGACGAAGCGCGCCCGCCCGTGCGCCCGGCCGTACTTGATCGCGAGCTTGAGCGCGCACTCGTTGGCCTCGGTGCCGCTGCTGGTGAGGAACACGCGGCCGTCGCCGTCCAGCAGGCCGCGCAGCCGCTCGGCGAGCAGCACCTCGGGCTCGTGCAGGAACAGGTTGGAGGTGTGCGCCAGCGTCGCGACCTGCGTGGACACGGCCTCGACCAGCGCCGGGTGGGCGTGCCCGAGGGAGCTGACCGCGATGCCGGCGATCAGGTCGAGGTACGCGCGGCCGTCGACGTCGAAGACCCGGGCGCCCTCGCCGCGCGCCAGCGCGAGCGGCGGGACGCCGTAGTTGGGCATGAACGCGGCCTCGTACCGCGTCCTGAGGTCGTCGTTCGCGGTCATGACGCCGTCCCCTGGGGGGTGGGCAGCACCATCGTGCCGATCCCTTCGTCGGTGAAGATCTCCAGCAGCAGCGCGTGCGGGACGCGGCCGTCCAGCACGTGGGCCCGCGGGACGCCGCCGCGCACGGCGGACAGGCAGGCCTCCATCTTCGGCACCATCCCCGCCGACAGGCCCGGCAGCAGCTCCGCCAGCTCGTCGGTGGTGAGGCTGTCGATCACGTCCTCGCTGTTCGGCCAGTCGGCGTACAGGCCCTCGACGTCGGTGAGGACGACGAGCTTCGCGGCGTCGAGCGCGACCGCGACGGCCGCGGCGACGGTGTCGGCGTTGACGTTGAACACCTCGCCGTCGTCGCCGCGCGCGATGCTGGACACGACCGGGATCCGGCCGTCGTCCAGCAGCGCCTTCAGCGCCCCGACCTGCACCTCGACGATCTCGCCGACCTGGCCGATGTCGACGGGCTCGCCGTCGACGAGCGCGCGCTTGCGCTCGGCGGTGAACAGGTTGGCGTCCTCGCCGGACATGCCGAGCGCGAACGGGCCGTGCCGGTTGATGAGCCCGACGACGTCGCGCTGCACCTGCCCGGTCAGCACCATCCGGACGACCTCCATGGCCTCCGGCGTCGTGACCCGCAGCCCGGCGGTGAAGGTGGAGTCGATGCCGTTGCGGGCGAGCGCGGTGTCGATCTGCGGGCCGCCGCCGTGCACGACGACCGGCCGCAGGCCCGCGTAGCGCAGGAACACCACGTCCTCGGCGAAGGAGTGGCGCAGCGCCTCGTCGGACATCGCGTGCCCGCCGTACTTGATCACGACGGTCGCGCCGTGGAAGCGCTCCAGCCACGGCAGCGCCCTGATCAGCGTCTCCGCGCGGCGCTGCGGCTCGCCGCGCGCCCCGGCCCGCGGCTCGGTCCGCGTCTCGTTCTGCGTCTCGGTCTGTGTCTCGGTGCTGGCGGTCAGGTCGCTCATGTCGAGTACGCCGAGTTCTCGTGGACGTACTCGGCGGTGAGGTCGGTCGTCCAGACCGTCGCGGCCGCCGAGCCCGCCGAGAGGTCGACGGTGATCGTCACGTCCCGGGGGCGCAGATCCACGCGGTCGCGGTCGTCGCCGAACGAGCCGTTCCGGCACACCCACACGCCGTTGATCGCGACGTTGATCCGGTCGGGGTCGAAGACCGCGTCGGTGGTCCCGACGGCCGACAGGACCCGGCCCCAGTTCGGGTCCTCGCCGTGGATGGCGCACTTGAGCAGGTTGTTGCGGGCGATCGAGCGCCCGACGGCGACCGCGTCGTCCTCGGACGCGGCGCCGACGACCTCGATCGCGATGGCCTTGCTCGCGCCCTCGGCGTCCACGAGCAGCTGCCGGGTGAGGTCGGCGCACACGTCGGTGACGAGCGCGGTGAACTCCTCCTCGCCGGGGACGACCCCGGCGGCGCCGGAGGCCAGCAGCAGGACGGTGTCGTTGGTGGACATGCAGCCGTCGGCGTCGAGCCGGTCGAGGGTGGCGCCGGTCGCGGCGCGCAGCGCCCGGTCCAGCGCGGCGGCGGGCAGGTCGGCGTCGGTGGTGATGACGCACAGCATCGTCGCCAGCGACGGGGCGAGCATGCCCGCGCCCTTGGCCATCGCGCCGATCCGGTAGCCGCCCTCGCCCTGCCGGAAGGCGATCTTGGCGACGGTGTCGGTGGTGCGGATCGCGTCGGCGGCGGCGAGCCCGCCGTCCCCGCGCGACAGCTCGGCGGCGGCCTTGCCGACGCCGGGCAGCAGGACGTCCATCGGGAGGCGCTCGCCGATCAGGCCGGTGGAGCAGACCGCGACCTCGCCGGCCGAGTCCTCCAGCGCGGCGGCGACGGCCTCGGCGGTGGCGTGGGTGTCCTGGAAGCCGGACGCGCCCGTGCAGGCGTTCGCGCCGCCGGAGTTCAGCACGACGGCGTGGACGCGGCCGCCCTTGATCACCTGCTCGGTCCACAGGACGGGAGCGGCCCTGACCCGGTTGCGGGTGAAGACGCCGGCCGCCGCGCGCGACGGCCCGTCGTTGACGACGAGGGCCACGTCGCGGGCGCCGTTCTCCTTCAGTCCGGCGACGACGCCTGCGGCGCGGAAGCCCTGGGGGGCGGTGACGCTCAAGGGGACACTCCGATCGTGGTCAGCCCGAGTTCTTCCGGAAGGCCGAGGGCGAGGTTGGCGCTCTGCACGGCGGCGCCGCCGGTCCCCTTGGTGAGGTTGTCGATGGCGGCGACGGCGACGACGCGCCCGGCGGCCTCGTCCAGGGCGACCTGGACGAGCGCGGTGTTGGCGCCCAGCGTCATGGACGTGGCGGGCCATCGCCCCTCCGGCAGCAGGCCGAGGAACGGCTCCCCCGCGTAGGCGGACTCGTAGGCGGCGCGGAGCGTCGCGGCGGTGACGCCGGGACGGGCCTTGGCGGTGCAGGTCGCGAGGATGCCCCGGCTCATCGGCGCGAGCGTCGGGGTGAAGGAGACCGTGACCTCCTCCCCCGCGACGGCGCTGAGGCCCTGGACCATCTCGGGCGTGTGGCGGTGCGTCCCGCCGACGGCGTAGGCGCCGACCGAGCCCATGACCTCGCTGCCGAGCAGGTGCGGCTTGAGCGCCCGCCCGGCGCCCGAGGTGCCGGACGCGGCGACCACGACCACGTCGGGCTCGGCGAGCCCGGCGGCGAACGCGGGGAACAGCGCGAGGTCGACCGCCGTCGGGTAGCAGCCGGGGACCGCGATCCGCCGGGCGCCGCGCAGCCGCTCGCGCTGGCCGGGCAGCTCGGGCAGGCCGTAGGGCCAGGTGCCGGCGTGGGGCGTCCCGTAGAAGCGCTCCCAGGCGGCGGGGTCGGTGAGGCGGTGGTCGGCGCCGCAGTCGACGACCAGGACGTCCTCGCCCAGCTCGGCGGCGAGCGGCCCCGACTGCCCGTGCGGCAGCGCCAGGAACACCACGTCGTGCCCGGCGAGGGTCTCGGGGGTGGTCTCGGCCAGGACGCGCCCGGCCAGGGATCGCAGGTGGGGCTGGTGCTCGCCCAGTTCGGTGCCCGCGTTGGAGCCCGCGGTCAGCGCGCCGATCTCGAACTCTGGATGTCCCGCCAGGAGGCGCAGCACCTCGCCGCCCGCGTAGCCGCTGGCGCCGGCGACGGCCGTCCGGATTCCCATCTCACACTCGCCCTTCGGAAGCAATGAGCAAGAGTATGCAGGAGCGTGGATGACTATTCAACGCCGGAACGGCCGATCCCACCCCACTGAGACCAGCACCACACCGAAGTACTTAGGAATCTAATGATTTGACACCTAAACATCAGGGCCCTAATAATCCCGGGCATGGACACCCGCCAGCTCGGCTTCGGGGACCTCACGGGCCTCGGGCCGATCGAGCAGTGGCCCGTCGGCCGCCTGTTCGCCCTCGCGTCCCGCATGTCGGGCCCCGTCGTGTCGCGGCTCATCGAACGGCACGGCGTCAGCCCGGTCGGGTTCTTCACCCTGCGCATGCTCCTCGCCGAGGACGGGCTGCGGGCCGGGGAGATCGCCAAGCGGATGCTCATCACCCCCGCGTCGGCGACCTCGGTCGTCGACACCCTGGAACGCAACGGACACGTGGAACGGCGCCGCTCGGAGAGCGACCGGCGCGCCGTGCTCGTCTACATCACCGAGGAGGGGCGGCGGCTGCTCGTCGAGAAGGGCCCGCCCATCGGCCGCGACCTTTGGCACCTCTACGACGTCGTCGACGAGCCCGACGCGCCCGCCGTCCGGCGGTTCCTGGTCAACCTGATCAAACGCTTCGAGGAATATCCGGTGGCGATCCCCGAGGATCGGCCGGAAGCGAAGGGAGACGGCGCGTGAGCGCACCCCCCGGATCCGCCGTGAGCACGACGGACCTGAAGAAGACCTACCCCGCCTCCGGCCCCCGGCCGGAGGTGCACGCCGTCCGCGGCATCGACCTGGACGTCCCGAAGGGCGAGTTCTTCGGGCTGCTCGGCCCGAACGGCGCGGGCAAGTCCACCACGATCGGCATGCTCACCACGCTCGTCGTCCCGACCGGCGGCAGCGCTCGGGTCTGCGGGCTGGACGTGGTGAGGAACGCGGTCGAGATCAAGCGGCGCATCGGCGTCGTCTCGCAGAACAACACCCTCGACAGCGACCTGACCGCGGGCGAGAACCTGGAGTTCCGCGGCCGGTTCTTCGGGCTGAGCGCCCGCGACGCGCGGCGCCGCGCCGACGAGCTGATGGAGCTGTTCGAGCTCACCGA
Source organism: Actinomadura terrae (assembly GCF_022751215.1). GTDB lineage: Bacteria > Actinomycetota > Actinomycetes > Streptosporangiales > Streptosporangiaceae > Spirillospora > Spirillospora terrae. Next base: position 13,039 of record NZ_JAICDG010000010.1, read on the forward strand.
CCAGCGCGGCGGCAACCCGTTCGAGATCTCGGGCGGGCAGGCCAAGCGCTTCATGATCTGCCGCGCGCTCATGCACGGCCCCGAGGTGCTGTTCCTGGACGAGCCGACCGCCGGGCTCGACCCGCAGACCCGCACCAACCTGTGGGAGGTGCTGCGCGGCCTCCAGGCGGGCGGCCAGACGATCGTGCTGACCACCCACTACATGGAGGAGGCCGAGGCGCTCTGCGACAAGGTCGCGGTCGTCGACCACGGCAGGATTCTCGCCAGCGGCACGGTGGACGAGCTGAAGAGCGGCGCCGGCACCGACACCGTCATCACCGTCGTCTACGACGCGCCGGCCCCGGAGGAGATCAAGGCCCTCGGCGACCGGGACGGCATCAGCAAGGTCGAGATCAACGACGGGCAGGTGCGGGTGTTCGCCGCCGACCACGAGGGCGTGCTCGGCGAACTCGTCGCGATCGGCGCCGCGGCGGGCGTCGGCGTCACCGACGCGACCCAGCTCCGCCCCAGCCTGGAGACCGTCTTCCTCACCATCACCGGAAGGGACTACCGCGAATGAGCTCCCACGTCCTCACGCCGCCGCCCCCCGCCAGGGCGACGGTCCCCCGCACGTTCGCCGCGATGATGGCGCGCGAGGCGCGGGTGATGCGCAAGAACTTCCTGTCGACGTTCCTGCGGGTGCTGGTGCAGCCGGTGATGTTCGTGTTCGTGTTCGCCTACGTCCTGCCGAAGCTCGGCGGCGGCGCGATGGCGGGCGGGCCCGGCGGGCCGACGTTCTCCACGATCCTCGTGCCCGGCCTCGTCGGCTCGTCCATCATCATGCAGGCGATGATGGCGGTGATCTTCCCGCTGATGATGGAGCTGAACTGGCAGAAGTCGATCACCGACCGGGCGCTGGCGCCGATCCCGGTGCCGCTGCTGGCGATCCAGAAGATCGTCGCGGCGGCGGCGCAGGGGCTGATCGGCGGCGTCCTGGTGTTCCCGGCGGTGCTGTTCATCCACGCCGACGGGCAGGCCCCGAAGGTCCACGTCGGGAACTGGCCGATCCTGATCCTCGTGATGGTGGCCGGGTCGCTGCTGTCGGCCGCGGGCGGGCTGCTGCTCGGCACGCTGCTGAACCCGCAGAAGGTCCAGATGCTGTTCGCGCTGGTGCTGCTGCCGATGACCATGCTCGGCTGCGTGTACTACCCGTGGTCGGCGCTGGAGGACATCCGCTGGCTCCAGATCCTCAGCCTCGTCAACCCGCTGGTGTACGTCAGCGAGGGCCTGCGCACCGCCCTGACCCCCGGCATCGACCACATGCCGGCCTGGGCGTTCCTGCTCGCCATCGTCGGCGGCACGGTCGTGCTGTCCTGGGCGGCGACCCGCACCTTCACCAAACGCGTCCTCACCTGACCGGATCCGGCCCGGCCCCCGGGGCCGGGCACGGAACCCCGGTGCCCGCGGGGTCGTCACAGAGGTGAACGGAGAGTGTCCATCTCCCCACTCCCACCGGCGACCAGGCCCGAACCCGCAGCGGGCCGGAGGCCCGCATGGCGAACCCGCTCAAGAACTGGGTCCAGTTCCTCGGCGTCGCCGCGCCCATCGCGGGCGGGCTGGCGGCCGCCGACGAGCCCCGGCGCTTCCCGTTCTACCTCGCCGGGGTCTTCTGCGTGGTCTGCCTCGTGGCGTGGTGGCTGGAGGACACCGACCGGGTCGCCGCCTTCAAGGAGAGGTTGGCCCGGGCCGGCGTCGACCGCGGGTGGAGCGCCGTCAAGGTCGGGGGCGCCGCGCTGGGCGGAGCGGCCGTCGTCGTCGCGGGGTGGGTCGTCGTGCTCCAGGCCCGGTCCCTCGGCGCGGAGGCCTGCGAGCCGCCGCCCGACGTGCGCGTCATGGCCGCGCCGGAGAACATGGCCATGGCGCAGGCCGAGGCCGCCGGGTTCGTCCAGGCCGAGAGCGACGCGGACGGCTGCCTGGCCGTCCGCGTGACCGTCTTCGAGGCGCCGCCGCCCGGCAACGTCCTCGGCGGCGTCTTTAAGGACATGGGGGTCCTCACGGAGCTGCCGCGTCCCGACGTCTGGCTTCCGGCGACCAGCGCCGCGGTCGAGGAGGTCGTGCGGAACAACGCCCCGGAGGCTCGGCTGAGCTGGGGCGGCCGGTACGTCGGACCGCCGTCGCCGCTGGTGCTCGTGCTGTCCGAGCCGGACGCGCGCAGGCTCGGCCTCACCGCCTCGGAGTCCCCGACCTGGAGGCAGCTCGCGGAGAAGGTCGGCGACGCCCGGTTGCTGATGCCGAGCCCGCGCACCACCGAGACGGGCCTGGTCGGCCTCGCCGCCCTCCGCTCCGGCGACACCGCCGACCCGTCCCAGCAGCGGCGCGGGGCCCTCGCCGGACGGGTCGACGACGGCGGCGCCGCGGCGGACGACCCCGGCGAGGTGCTCTGCCGGCTGCGGACGGCACCCGAAGGCGACCCGGTCACCGCCGCCGTCGTGCCGCTGGACACCGTCAAGGAGGACCGGCCCGGCACCCGCTGCGACGCTCCGGGGGCGCGGGCCCGGCAGCTGGTGACCGTGCAGCCCGACGGCGGGGCGATGGCCGTCGACCGGCCGGTGGTCCAGGTCCGCTGGCAGGACGGCGACCCGGACGGGATCTCGTTCGCCGAGAGGTTCGGCGACTGGCTGGCCCGCTCGCGTCCCCGGGGCGCGGTGCCGGCCGCGCACCCCCGCTTCGGCCTGAACGACCTGAGGAACGCGCGCGCCCTGATGAACAACGCGTGGAAACCGCGCTCGGTGGACTTCATGCTCGACTTCTCCCGGACGATGAACACGCCCGTGGACGACGGGACCCTGCTGACGGAGGCCCGCAACCTCGTCTACCACACGCTGGACCGGCTCGGCCCCAACGACCGGGTTGGCCTGTGGCGGTTCCCGGACGCCCCCGGGGGCCGCGACCCGCGGCAGCTCGTCCCCACGGCGCCCGCCGACGAGGCCGCCAGGACGCGGATCGAGCGGTGGCTGAAGCAGGCGCGCGAGGCCGACGCCGAGACGACGCCGCTCTACCACGCGATCGCGGCCGCGGCGCGGCGCGCGGCGGGGGAGGCCGCCGACCGGCGCGCCGGGGGCGACCAGGACGGCCCGCGGGCACTGGTCGTGCTCACCGACGGCCTCGACGACGACCCGGGCCGCGACGGCCGCGCCACCCGCCGGGAGCTCCAGGCCGCCCTGAAGGACGCGAACGCCCCGGACGTCCACGTCCTCGCGCTCACCGGTGCGGGATGCCCGAAGGAACTGGTCGACCTCGGACGAACGGAGCACAGGCTCCACTGCGTCCCCGCGAGCGCGGACGGCGACCCGCTGTTCGACGCCCTCTTCCGCTCGCCCTAGCCGCCCCCAGCCATCGTCCTGGCCATCGGCCCGGCCACCGGCCGCACGCACAGAAACGGAGCCGAAGAAGGTGCGTCCCAACACGGTGTGGACCGGTGCCGTCGCCGGAGCACTGGTCACCCTGGTCGGCCTGGTCGCCTACCCGAAGGCGGCGTCCGCGCCGTCCACGGGCTGCGCGCCGGGCGCCCCGCTCGTCGTGGTCGGCGGCAAGGACCCGATCGGCGTGCGGCAGGCGCTCGTCGGCGAGTGGCCCGGCCGGCACGGGCTCCGGGCGACGTTCCGCCACCTGCCGCTGAACAGCGACATGGAGCACAGCGAGCTCGTGTCGACCGCGCGCTCCGGCGGCTGCGACGGCGACGTCTACATCCTCGACACCCCCTGGACGCCGGAGTTCGCCGAGGCCGGCTACATCCGGCCCCTCGACGACCTTCCCGAGGCGAGCCTGCGGCCGATCCTCCCGGCCCTCCTGCGCACCGGGCGGTACCGCGGCGAGCGGTGGACGGTGCCGCTCAACACCGACGCGCCCCTGCTCATCTACCGCACCGACCTCGTCGCCCGCGTCCCGGCGACCCAGGCGGAGCTCAGGAGGGAGGCGCGCGCGGTCATGCGGCCCGGCACCGGCCTCAAGGCGGGGCTCATGCTGCAACTCGACCGCTACGAGGGCTTCACCGTCGACATGCTCGAACTGATCCGCGACCAGGGCGGCGACATCACCGTCGACGAGGACGGGAAGGTCGCGATGGACCGCGCGGCCGTCCGCGACGCGCTGGGCGACCTCTCCAACGCCATGCGGGGGCAGCGGCCGGTGATCTCCCCGGCGTCGCTGGAGGCCGACGAGACGGCGGGCGTCCGGGCCTTCGAGAACGGCGAGGTGGCGTTCCTGCGCGACTGGCCCGCGTTCTACGCCCTGCTCCTCAACAGCGGGAGCGAGTTCTCCAAGCGCCTCGGCGCCGTCCCCTACCCGGGCGAGCGGGTGCTGGGCGGCCAGAGCCTCGCCCTGGCCGCCTCCCTCACCGGCGAGCGGGCCCGCGCGGCACGCGAGCTGGTCGAGTACCTCACCGACGCGGAGCGGCAGCGGCTGCTGTTCGCCTGCGGCGGGTGGGCGCCCGTGCGCGAGGACGCCTACCGGGGCTCCCAGGCCTGCGACTCCCAGGGGACCCCGAACAAGGAGGTCGTCCTGCACGCCGAGGCCCCCGTGATCCGCGCGGCCGTGGCGTCCGCGCGTCCGCGCCCCTCGTCGGTCTACTACCCCGAGTTCAGCCGCGTCCTCCAGGAGCGGCTGCGCGACCGGCTGCGGTGCACGACCGGGCTGGCGGACTGCTCGGCGCAGGGCGGCGACGAGCAGTTCCTCGACGACCTCGAAGAGGCCCTGGAGCGGGCGGCGCGCGGACGCGTGCGCTGACCGGGTGTGCCGACCGGGTGTGCCACCCGCCCGCCGACCCGCCCGGGGTCACATCGGGTCCACCTCGGACAGGCCCGCGCGGCGGTCCATGGCGAGCCAGCGGGTGATCCCGACCGTCCGCAGGAACGGCAGGTCGTGGCTGACCACCAGCAGCGCGCCCCGGTACCCCGACAGGGCCTCGCCGAGCTGCCGGACGCTCGCCATGTCGAGGTTGTTCGTCGGCTCGTCCAGCAGCAGGAGCCGCGGCGCGGGCTCGGCGAGCAGCAGCGACGCCAGCACCGCGCGGAACCGCTCGCCGCCCGACAGCGTCCCCGCCGGCTGCTCGGCCCGCGCGCCCCGGAACAGGAACCGCGCCAGCCCGGCCCGCACCTGGTTCACCGGCACCGACGGCGCGACCGCGCGCACGTTGTCGATGACGCTGAGCTCCTCGTGGAGGACGTCGAGCCGCTGCGGCAGGTAGCGGACGCCCTCGACCCCCAACCGCACCGCCATCCCGTCCGGGACGGACTCGCCGGTCAGGGCCCGCAGGAACGTCGTCTTGCCCGAGCCGTTCGGGCCGACCAGCGCGATCCGCTCCGGGCCCCGGACGATCAGCTCCTCCAGCGACCCGGTCTCCGGCTCGGGCGGCGCGAGCCCGGCCACGGTCACGACCGTCCGCCCGGCGGGGACCTCGGTGGCGGGCAGCGCCACCCGGATCTCGGCGTCCCCGCGCACCGCCTCCTCGGCCTCGGTGAGCCGGGCGCGGGCCCCGGCGAGCCGCTCCTCGTGCATGACGCGGTGCTTGCCCGCCGCGACCTGCGCCTGCCGCTTGCGCTCGCCCATCACGATCTTGGGCTCGCGCTTGCTCTCCTGCATCTTCTTGCCGTACCGCAGCCGCCGCGCCAGCTTGACGTGCGCCTCCTCCAGCTCGCGCTTCTGGCGGCGCATGTCGGTCTCGGCCGCGCGGACGGTCCGCTCGGCGGCCTCCCGCTCGACCGCGAGCAGCTCCTCGTAGGCGGTGAGGTTGCCGCCGAACGTCCGGACGGCGCCCTCGCGCAGGTCGGTGATCTCCTCGACCCGGTCGAGCAGCTCCCGGTCGTGGCTGACGACGACGAGCACGCCCGTCCAGGACTCGACCGCGTCGTACAGGCGGCGGCGCGCGTCCAGGTCGAGGTTGTTGGTCGGCTCGTCCAGCAGCAGGACGTCCGGGCGGGCCAGGAACAGCGCCGCGAGCGCGACCATGACGGCCTCGCCGCCCGACAGCGTCGGGACGGTGCGGTCCAGGCCGATCTCGCCGAGGCCGAGCCGGTCGAGTTCGGCGCGGGCGCGCTCCTCGACGTCCCAGTCGTCGCCGACGGCGGCGAAGTTCTCCTCGGTGGCCTCGCCGCGCTCGATGGCGTGCAGCGCCGCCCGCGCGGCGCTGATGCCGAGCAGGTCCGAGACGGTGCTGGCGCCGTCGAGCGGGAGGTTCTGCGGCAGGTAGCCGACCTCCCCGGCCACGCTGATCTTGCCGGAGGCGGGCGCCAGCTCCCCCGCGATCAGCCTCAGCAGCGTGGACTTGCCCGAGCCGTTGACGCCGATCAGGCCGGTGCGGGTGGCGCCGAACGCGACGTCCAGATCGTGCAGGACCCTGGTGCCGTCGGGCCAGGCGAAGGACACGCCGGAGCACACGATGGCGAATGACATGAGGGGGCCTCCATGATGGCGTAGCGAATGGCAGAACACATGGAGACACCGCGTGGGACGCGCGACGCGGCCGGCGGGCTGGAGGCGGTCACGGCGGAAGAAGCCGTCACGGCATGGAAAAGCCCGGCGGGGACGAAGGTCCACGGCTGAGGTCACGTGCGCGGGCCGAAGAGCGGCCGTCGCGCGGTGTCGGACCTCAGATCCTCAATGGACTCCCCTACCGGGCGGCAATGTGACGCGGCCACCTTACCCGAACCGCCACCATGAAGCAAACCACGTCAACAGGCGCGAAAGGACGGCCCCACGCATCACGCGCGAGACCGCCCTGTCGCTCGTCCGCTGCCTACCGCTCCTCAGGCGCCCCGTCAATCGTCGGGCGCCCGCCGGTCATCAGGCGCCTGTGGTTCGTCAGGCGCCGCGGACGGAAGCCCGCCCGTCGGGCGCCTGCCGGTGGTCAGGTGTCCGACGGTCGGTCAGGCGCCGCGCAGGGTGGCGCCGGTGTGGGCCGTCGCGGCGGCGACCGCCGCGTCGCGGGCGGTGGTCGCCTCCTCCGCCGTCAGCGTGCGGTCGGGCGCGCGGAAGCGCAGCGTGTAGGCCAGCGACTTCCGCCCCTCCCCCACCTGCTCGCCGGTGTAGACGTCGAACAGCCGGATCGCCTCCAGCAGTTCGCCCGCGCCCTCGCGCAGGGCCGCCGCGACGCGTGCGGCGGGCACGTCGGAGTCGACGACGAGCGCGACGTCCTGCGTGGCGACCGGGTAGGTCGACACGTGCGGCGCGCGGGGCGCCGCGGGCTCGCCCAGGCGGCGCAGCTCCAGCTCCATCGCGCAGGTGCGCGGCGGCAGCCCGTACGCCTTGGTGACGCGCGGGTGCAGCTCGCCGGCGTGGCCCACCAGGACGTCGCCCGCGTAGAGCGCGGCGCAGCGGCCCGGGTGCCACGGGGCGTGCTGGTCGGCCCGCACCTCCAGCTCGACGCCGGCCTCGCGGGCCACGGTGCGGGCGGCCTCGACGGCGTCCGCCCACAGCGCGGGACGGCCCGCCCCCCACCAGCCCGACGGCTCCCGGTCGCCCGACAGCACGACGGCCACCCGGTGCGGCTGGTCGGGCAGCGCCGCCTCCACGGAGGCGACCTCCTCCGGCGTCGGCCCGCGGTCGACGCCGAGCCGCGGCGCCCGTTCCGGCGCGTCCGGCCGGGGGCGGAACACCAGGCCCATCTCGAACAGCGCCGCGTCCCCGAAGCCGCGCCCCACGTTGTGGACGAGGGCGCGCAGCAGCCCGGGCAGCAGCGTCGTGCGCAGGAGCGGCTCGTCCTCGGAGAGGGGGTTGGCGAGCCGCAGCGCGGTCCGCCGGTCGTCGCCGGCCGGGAGCTGGAGGTCGTCCCAGTCCTTCTCGGCGGCGAACGGGAACGACAGCACCTCGACGTACCCGGCGCCCGCGAGCGCCCGGCCCACCCGGCGCCGCAGCCGCTGCTGGAGCGTCAGCCCCCGCCCGTTGGACGGACGCGGCGCGCGGACCGGGATGTCCTCGTACCCCTCCAACCGGATGACCTCCTCGGCGAGGTCGTTGGGGTCGACGAGGTCGGGACGCCACGACGGCGGCGTCACGGTCAGCACGTCGCCCTCGCCGGTGCCGCCCGCGACGGCGCAGCCGACGTCCTCCAGCCGCCGGACGACCGTGTCCGGGGTGTAGGTCACGCCCGCGACCCGTCCGGGGTGGCCCGCGGCCATCGTGACCGTGACCCGCTCCACCGGCGCCTGCGCGTGCGTCACACCGGGGACGATCTCGGCGCCGCCCAGCTCGGCCAGCATCCGCGCCGCCCGGTAGGAGGCGTACAGCGGCAGCTCGCGGTCGACGCCGCGCTCGAACCGGTAGGACGCCTCGCTGTGCAGCCGGTGCCGGCGGCTCATCCGGGCGGTGCCGACGGCGTCGAAGTGCGCGGCCTCGATGACCATGTCCGACGACCGGTCGTCGATCTCGGTGGCGAGGCCGCCCATCGTGCCCGCCATCGAGATCGGCCCCGACTCGTCGGTGATCAGGATGTCCTCGGGGTCGAGGGTCCGCTTGGCGTGGTCGAGGGTCTCCAGCGCCTCGCCCGGCGCGGCGCGCCGCACCACGATCGGGCCGGTGAGCTTGGACCGGTCGAAGGCGTGCAGCGGCTGGCCCAGCTCCAGCATCAGGTAGTTGGTGACGTCCACGGCCAGCGACACCGGCCGCATCCCGGCACGGTACAGGCGCGTCTGCATCCACACGGGCGTGGTCGCGTCCGGGTCGAAGCCGCGCACCTCCCGCAGCACGAACCGGTCGCACGCGGACGGGTCGGCGATGCTCGCCGGGTAGGACGCGCCGGTGTCGGCGGGCAGCTCGACGTCGGCCGGGTCCTTGAACGGAACCCCGTAGGCCGTGGCCGCCTCGCGGGCGATGCCGCGGATCGACAGCGCGTAGCCGCGGTCCGGCGTGACGGCGATGTCGAGGACGTCGTCGCGCAGGCCGAGCAGCTCCACCGCGTCCGTCCCGGGCGTGGTGTCGGACGGCAGGACGAGGATGCCCGCGTGGTCGTCGCCGATGCCCAGCTCGTCGACCGCGCAGATCATCCCCTCCGACAGCCTGCCGTAGGTCTTGCGCGCCCCGATCTCGAACCCGCCCGGCAGCACCCCGCCGGGCAGGATGACCACGACGTGGTCGCCGACGGCGAAGTTCGTCGCGCCGCAGATGATGTTCTGCGGCTCGCCGGTGCCGTTCGCCTGCCCGACGTCCACCTGGCAGTAGCGGATCGGCTTCTTGAACCCGGCGAGCTCCTCGATCGCCAGGACTCGGCCGACCACCAGCGGGCCGGTCAGGTCGGCGCCCGCCCGCTCGACGGTCTCGACTTCGAGACCGGCCGCGATCAGCTTCGCGGCCAGCTCGCGGCCGGTGACCCCGGCGGGCAGCTCGACGTACTCGCGCACCCAGGAAAGCGGCGCCCGCATCAGATCTCCATCCCGAACGGGAGGGTGAACCGGACGTCGCCCTCCACCATGTCGTGCATGTCCTCGACACCGTGCCGGAACATCAGCGTCCGCTCGACGCCCAGCCCGAACGCCCAGCCGCTGTAGCGGTCGGGGTCGACGCCGCAGGCCACCAGCACCCGGGGGTTGACCATCCCGCAGCCGCCCAGCTCGATCCAGCCCTCGGAGCTGCACGTCCGGCACGGGTCGCCGCCCGGCTCGGCCGAGGCGCCCCGGCACACGAAGCACTGCATGTCGACCTCGGCCGACGGCTCGGTGAACGGGAAGTAGGACGGGCGGAACCGCGTCTTCAGCCCCTCACCGAACATCCCCTCCACGAACACGCCGATACCGCCGCGCAGGTCGGCCATCGTCAGGCCCTCGTCGACGGCGAGGCCCTCCAGCTGGTGGAAGACGGGGCTGTGCGTGGCGTCCAGCTCGTCGGTGCGGAACGTCTTGCCCGGCATCACCACGTACACCGGCAGCGGGCGCGACAGCAGCGACCTGATCTGCACCGGCGAGGTGTGGGTGCGCATCACCAGGCCCGTCTCCTCGGACCCGACGAAGAACGTGTCCTGCATGGTGCGGGCGGGGTGGTCGGGCGTGAAGTTCAGCGCGTCGAAGTTGAACCACTCCGCCTCGACCTCGGGACCCTCGGCGACCTCGAAGCCCATGGAGACGAAGACGTCGGCCATCCGCTCCTGCGTGGTGGTCAGCGGGTGCCGGGCGCCGCGGGGGGCGCGGTCCCACGGCAGCGTGACATCGACGGTCTCCTCGACGAGGACGCGCTGGTCGCGCTCGTCCTCCAGCTCGGCCTGCCGCTTCTTGAGCGCCTGCGCGACCGCGCCCCGGGCGGCGCCGATGCGCTTGCCGGCCTCGGCGCGGCCGGCGGGCGGCAGCGCGCCGATCTCGCGGTTGGCGAGCGCCAGCGGGGACCGGTCGCCGGCGTGCGCCAGGCGGACCTGCTTGAGGTCGTCGAGGGTGCCGGCCGCGGCGATGGCGGCGAGCGCCTCGTCGCGGGCGCGCTCCAGCTCCTGCGGGCTCAACGCGGACACCTCGACGGGATCGTAGGACTTGTTGGGTGCAGACATGGTGGTGTGATAACTCCGGTCGGCGTGGGACGCCCGCAGTCTAGTGCGCGGGCGCGAAGGTTCCGGAACGTTCGTGCGCGCTCAGCGCGGCCCACCGGGGGCCCGGTGCCGCGGCTCCGGCCGTCGGCCGCTTCAGCTCGCGTAGTCGGGGGCCCCGGCGGGCACGGTAAATCGGAACTCGGCGCCGCCGCCGGGCGCGCGCCGCACCGTGATCACGCCGCCGTGCGCCTCGACGAGGCCCTTCACGATGTAGAGGCCGAGGCCGGTGCCGCCGCGGCGGTTGCCGCCGGGGCCGCGCCAGAACTGCCGGAACACGCGCTGGACGGCCTCGGGCGGTATGCCCTCGCCCTCGTCGCGCACCGACACGGCGGCCCCCTCCTTGTGCGCGTCCGGCTCCACCACGATCGTCACGGTGCCGGCTCCGTGCCGGACCGCGTTCTCGACCAGGTTACCGAGGATCTGGTCGACCTTGTCGGGGTCGAGCCACATCTCGGGCAGTTCGCCGCGCGTCTCGAAGCGGAACCGGTCCTCGGGCTCGCCTGCCGCGACGCGTCCGGCGATGACCTTGCGGACCTCCTCGGGCAGGTCGACGACCTGGCGGTGCATCTCCAGGCGGCCCGCCTCGATGCGCGAGACGTCCAGCAACTCGGTGATGAGCCGGGTGACGCGGTCGGCGTCGGCGTTGACGGTCTCCAGCATGACGCGCTTCTGGTCGTCGTTGAAGCGGTGCCACTTGGCGAGCAGCGTCGCGGTGAAGCCCTTCACGCTGGTCAGCGGGGACCGCAGCTCGTGCGCCACGGTGGAGACGAGGTCGGCGCGGTCGCGTTCCTGCCGGGCGCGGTGGGCGGCGTCGCGCAGTGAGACGCTGAAGCGCTCGACCCGGCCGCAGGGGTCGCGGCGGTAGGCGGCGGTCACCAGCAGTTCGGTGCCGCCGGGCATGAACAGCACCCGCTCGGGGTGCCGGGTGCGAGTGGCGAGGCCCTCGTAGGGCGCCAGGCACTTCCACCAGTCGCGGCCCTCGGCGTCGTGCAGCGGGAGGACGTCGCGGAAGTCGGCGCCGAGCGCGGTCTCCGCGCCGACACCGGTCATCCGGACGGCGGCGGCGTTGAACACCACGACGCGGGCGTCCCGGTCGGCCACGAGCAGCCCGTCGGGCAGGTCGTCGGCCGGACCGGTCGAATCGCCCGCCGGCGCGCGCGCGGCCACGCGGGGAGGTCGATCTCCGCCCACTGCGGCCTCCAGAAACACCGGTCGGGACGTGGCCTGTCGAGTAGAGACTCTATCTGGACTCGGGCCCCTCGCGGGACCCGGAAAACGCCCTGCGGCAAGGCTTTTGTAGCCACCGGGTGGGGTGCGCGCCCCGCCGCGGACGTCCTCACCAGGGAGTACGCAGGCCGCCCCCGCCGCGGTTCGATCGGGCCCCGCTCGACCGAGATCGCTTCCCGGCGCGGGACGGGCGGGATCAGCTCGCCCGGCTGGGCGGGCCCTCCGTCAGCGCGCGGTCGGCGTCCGGGTGCAGGGCGAACAGGCGGTGCAGGCCGGTGATGCGCAGCAGCCGCAGCTGCGCGGGGCGGACGCCGGCGAGGACGATCTCGCCGCCGGACGCGGAGACCTGGTTGTGCGCGGCGACGAGGGCGCCGAGGCCGGCCGCGTCGCAGAACGGCACGGCGGCGAAGTCGACGACGAGGCGGCGGAAGCCCGCGCCGTACAGGTCGATGAGGTGGGCGCGCAGCGTGTCGGCGGTCTGGAGGTCGATCTCGCCGGTCAGGGCGGTGACGGCGGTGTCGCCGCGGACCCGGGCGGTCTCGATGGCGAGGCCGGTGCCCACGGCGGCGGTCACCGCGGCGCCCGGCGCGCCGGGCGCCGCGGGCGCGCCGTCGGCGGCCACGGCGGACACGCCCGCCCGGCACCTGAACTCCGGCCCCCGCCGGCCCGGCCTCCTGGCCGCCCTGGTCTCCTCGGTCATCACGTTCGCCCCCACTCTGCGCGGCATCGTCGCCGCCCCTGGTCAACCACGGTAAGCACCCGTTGGAACGTGCAAATCCCTCGCCGGGCCGGTATCCCGCTCCTACCTGGGGACGAGGGCCCGCCGCGCCGGCCAGGCCCCCGCCCCGCCGTCGCGAGGCACCATCTTCGCAGGTCACAACCGGAGAAATCAGTTCGGAGGCGACCGCTTGCGGCCATCCGAACACGGAACGCAGTGAATCCAGTGCAAGCGCCTGCGTAACGCTCGTCACATACGTGTCACATACCTGTCACACGCGGATCACGTGCGGGAACTTGCCCCCTGTGCCCCTTGGGCCTCCTGCGCCCGCCGTGCCCGCTGGGCGCGCGCCGAGGCGTACAGGCAGACGGCGGCGGCGGTCGCGAGGTTCAGGCTCTCGGCGCGGCCGTGGATCGGCACCCGGACGACCTCGTCGACGTGCCGGAGGATCTCCTCGGGCAGCCCCCACGCCTCGTTGCCGAACACCCAGGCGGTGGGGCGGGCGAGGAGCCCGTCGTCGATGCACTCGTCCAGCGTGCGCTCGCCCGCGCCGTCGGCGGCGAGGACGGTGAGCCCGGCGCCGCGCAGCTCGGGGATCAGGGTGTCGAAGCGCGGGCCGACCACGACCGGCAGGTGGAACAGGCTGCCCGCCGAGGCGCGCACGCACTTGCCGTTGTAGGGGTCGACGGACGCGTCGGTGAACACGACCGCCTCCGAGCCCGCCGCGTCGGCGGTGCGCAGCACCGTCCCGGCGTTGCCGGGATCGCGGACGTGCGCGAGCACGGTCACGAGCTCGGGGCCGGACTCCAGCGCGGCGCCGAGCGGGACGTCGAGGAACCCGCAGACGGCCAGCAGCCCCTGGGGCGTGACCGTCTGCGCCAGCTCGGCCATGACCTCGCCGCTGACCCGCAGCACCGGCGCACCGGCCTGCTCGGCGGCCAGCACCAGCTCGGGGTGGCGCGCCTCGGCCTCGGCCGTGGTGAACAGCTCGGCGAGGCCGCCGGGGATCAGCAGCGCCTCCCGCACCGCCTGCGGTCCCTCGGCGAGGAACCGGCCCTCACGGCGCCGGAAGGCGCGCTTGGCGAGCCGGCGAGCCGCCTTCACCCGTGGTGATCGGAGGGAGGTCAGCTCGCGGCCCGCCATGTCGCTGTGATCGCCTGAGTGCCGGTCGCCGGCTCAGGCGGCCTCCGAACCCTCGGCCGGGAGGGCGTCCTTGGCGACCTTGACCAGGGCGGCGAACGCGGCGGCGTCGTTCACGGCGAGCTCGGCGAGCATGCGCCGGTCGACCTCGACCTCGGCCGCCTTCAGGCCCTGGATGAACCGGTTGTAGGTGATGCCGTTCGCGCGGGCGGCGGCGTTGATCCGCTGGATCCACAGCCGGCGGAACTGGCCCTTGCGGTCCTTGCGGTCCCGGAAGGCGTAGGTCATCGAGTGGAGCTGCTGCTCCTTGGCCTTGCGGTACAGGCGCGACCGCTGGCCGCGGTAGCCGCTCGACCGCTCCAGGACGACCCGACGCTTCTTGGCGGCGTTGACCGCCCGCTTCACGCGTGCCACGTGATGGACTCCTTCGTGGGGGCCGGGGCCATCCGGGCCTCGGCCGGTCGCTGATGTTGCCGGTCGGGTACTACTTGCGCAGCAGCTTCTTGATGTTCTTCGCGTCCGCGGGGGCCACCACGGCGGGGCCGGACAGCCGGCGGGTCCGCTTGCTCGGCTTGTGCTCGAGCAGGTGGTTCTTGTTGGCGCGGCGGCGCATCACCTTGCCGGAGCCGGTCAGCTTGAACCGCTTCTTGGCACCGCTGTGGGTCTTGGTCTTCGGCATGGTCGCCGTCGTCTCCCTCGCTGTGTGGCCCCCGCGCGGCGGCACGGTGGCGCGCCTGAATCGGCGCATCGCACGGAACCCCGTGTGACGCGCCGGGTCAGGCTTCAATGTACGTGCGTCACGACCCCGCGAAACCGCGAGGGCGCGATACGGACCCGCCCGGTGAGGCGTGCCCTGGTGACCGGTTCACCCCGCGCCGCCCCGGATCTCCGGGCTCGCCGCCGGCCTCCCGGCGCTCGGCTCCGCCGAAGGTCCCCGCGGGGGCGGGCACCGGCCGGGCCTCAGGCGGTGCCGGCGTCGCGGCTCGCGGCGCGCTCGGCCTTGGCCTCCGCCTTCTTCTTGTGCGGACCGAGCACCATGATCATGTTCCGGCCGTCCTGCTTGGGCCGCGACTCGACGAAGCCGAGTTCCTCGACGTCGTCGGCGAGCCGCTGGAGCAGCCGGTAACCGAGCTCGGGACGGGACTGCTCACGACCACGGAACATGATCGTGACCTTCACCTTGTCCCCGGCCTTCAGGAACCGCACCACGTGACCCTTCTTGGTCTCGTAGTCGTGCGGGTCGATCTTCGGGCGGAGCTTGATCTCCTTGATGACCGTGTGCGCCTGGTTCTTCCGCGCCTCACGCGCCTTCATCGCGGACTCGTACTTGAACTTGCCGTAGTCCATGAGCTTGGCGACGGGCGGGCGCGCGGTCGGCGCCACCTCGACGAGGTCGAGATCCGACTCGCGCGCGAGTTCAAGGGCCTTGGCGATGGGCACGATGCCCACCTGTTCGCCGTTCGGGCCGACGAGCCGGACCTCGGGCACGCGAATGCGGTCGTTGATACGCGGTTCGGCGCTGATGGGACCTCCTTGGGGCCGTTCTCAAGTTCGTAGACCGGTCGTACCCCGAGGCTCTCACGCGAAAAGCCCCGCACGACTCACGTACGGGGCCACCTTCGGTCTCCCCGTACGGCGGAACCGCCCGGGGACGACGGCGGAACGAGCGCGCGGCGCGCGTTTCGCCGGACCGAGACCCACCGGCCGCACGGCCGGTCAGGTGGGAGGTGGCCTCCGCTTGAGCGCCCGGCACGCGCCATCGCCTCGATCGCGCGCACAGGGCCGGTCGGCCTCCAAGACTACCACCTGCGCAGCCCTGGCGCGCCCTGCCGGTTCGCTCCTCGTTCGTCCGGTTCTCCCGCGCTCGCCCGCCTGTTCGTCCGCCATCTCGCGGGATCGCGCGCTCACGGCGGTCCCGGGGTACGTCCCCGTCTACAACCGGCCGCGCGGGCGGGCCATTCCCTCGTGGCGCGGCCCGGACGGGTGAGGTTCTTCTGGCCCGCCGGGTCTCTCGGCGCGGGGGGCGCGGCTTGTTACGGTAGGGCGGACGACGGCCCGGTGGGGCCGGCACCAGGGAGGTCTCCCGCGATGCCCTCGGTCGAGGCCGGCGCCCCCGGCCCCCTCACCGGCATGTCCCCGGTCAGGCTTCAGTTCGCGCAGAAGGCGTTCATCGAGGCCCGCGGCAGGCTGCTGCTGGTCCGCAAGTCGGCGGAGGACCCCTTCCAGCCCGGCCGCTGGGAGGTGCCCGGGGGCCGGCTGGAGGTGGAGGAGGACCTCGATCTGGACGACCACGTCCGCCGGGAGGTCTGGGAGGAGGTCGGCCTGAAGATCGACCCGGGCCCGCCCTTCCACCTGTGGCAGTGGTTCATGCCCGACCTCGACACCAGGGCCCGCGACGCGCGGGCCCGGAACGCGCGGATCCGCGTGGTCGCGACGGCCCGCCGCTGCCGCCCGCTGTCGCTGGACGCCGACCTCGGCAACCAGGAGGCCGGCGACCATCTGGCCGAGTGCGCCTGGGTGCCGCTGGCCGAGGTCGGCGGGTACGCGCTGATCCCGAGCCTGCGCCCGGTGATGCGGGCCTACCTGTCGCGCTCCGGCCTGTCGCGGTCCGGCTGAGCCGCCGATGGACGTCGCGGCCCCCTCGCCCGCGCTGTCGCCCGGCCTGGACGGCGCGGCGCGCCGCCGGTTCTCGCTGTTCGTCATGGGCGACGTGCGGGTCGAGGCGCGCGCGTCCCTGCCCGACGTGCGGTTCGGCGAGCTGACGGCGGACCGGCTGTCCTACGCGCCGGCGCGGGCGCTGGTCGCGGGGACGGCCGTCAACATGGCGCGGTGCGCGGTCGGCTACTTCCGCAGGGTGAGCGTGCTGGGCAAGGTCGGGGACGACGCGTTCACGCCGGTGATCCGGCGGGAGCTGCGGCGGCTCGGCGTCCGCGACCTGCTGCGCGTGGAGGAGGGCGCGGCGAACGGGGTGACGGTGATGCTGCGGGACCGCCCGGACGGCGACGGCCCCGGCGTGCGGCTGCTCGTGGCGGCGGAGGACGCGCCGGGGCGGCGGCTGACCGAGTCGGAGGTGCGCGCCGCGTCCGCCGGCATCCGCCGCGCCGACGCGCTGTTCGTCGACGGGTACGCGCTGCTGTCGCCGGTGTCGCGGGCGGCGCTGCGCACGGCCGCGGAGGTCGCGCGGGACGCGGGGACGCTGGTCGCCTTCGACCTCGTCCCGCACGACATCGACGGGCGGCTGCCCGCGCTCGACGTGCTGCCGGCGCTGTCGCTCGCCGACGTGGTGTTCACCGAGGCGCCCACGGTGGCGCGGCTGCTCGGGCACGAGCCGCCGGCCGGGTCGGGCGAGATGCGCGACCTACTGCCCGCGCTGGACCGGGCGGCGCCGGGGCGCCCGCTGTGGCTGCTGCGGTTCGGGGCGACGTCGCTGGAGCACGTGCTGGCCTACCAGCGGGACCGGCTGCTGATGGAGTACCCGACCGGGTACGGGGCGGGGGCGGCGCGCGCGGGCTTCGGCGACCGGCTCGCGTCGAGCGAGCTGTACTGGTGGCTGTCGCGGCGCTGATCCCGGCTCCGGCGGTCAGCGGCGCGCGGCCTCGACGGCGGCGGCCGCCCGCCGCATGTCCCGGACGGTGCGCTGGAAGCGGCGCCTGCTTTCCGGCGTCCCGAACGTCTCCTGCCAGCGCCACGGCCCACCCGCTTGGGCACCTCCGGCGGCGTTTCCGGCGGCGGCGGTGACGGCCCAGCGGAGGAACTGGCTTCGCACGCCGTCCCCCGCGTGGACGGTGGCGCGGCCCTCCTCCTCGACCAGCAGGTAGGAACGGCCCGCGCGGAAGCGCGCGCGCAGGGCGGCGTGCCCGGCCGGGACGCCGGGAAGGCCGCGCTCCTCCAGCACCGCGCGGACGCCCGGCGCCCCCGGCAGGAGGTGCCAGTGCGCGTGGTCGACGCACGCGCCGCCGCCCTGGGACGTCGCCGGGCCGTGTTCGAGCAGCAGCAGGTCGCCGCCGCCGTAGGCCGCGTCGTAGAGGCGGGAGACGTGGTCGCGCCAGCGGAGGGCCCGTCCCCACAGGCCGGCGCCGAACGCCCCGGCGCACTGGCGGTGGCGCCGCGTCACCAGGAGGAGGTGGCCGCGCGCGAGCGGCGCCACGTCCGGGATCAGCAGGAACGCGGCGTCGCGGGCGAGCACGGACGACTCGCCGGGGAGCCCGGCCATGGCGTTGACGCGGAACCGCAGCGGCGGGCACAGGACGCAGTCGTGGACGGGCGCGCCGCGGGTCGCGCTCCACGTCGATGGCCGGGCCAACCGTCCTCCTGCGCTGGGAACCGCACGGGTTCTCCCCTCCCAGCGTGCCCGGTGGCCGGGCGTCCCGCTCCGTCCGGGTGCCGATACAGACATGGCACCCGCGGGGTACAAATCGTGGCGAAGCGGGCATAAAGCCAACAGAAGGCGATCACCGTGCACCAGTCTCCCCCCGAACCCCCGCTTCCGCGGCCCACCCGTGCCGCCCGTCCGGCCGAACCGTCCCCGGTCGCCGAGGCCGTGATCGACATGGCCGTCCTCGTGACGCGGCTGGAGGAGTCGCTCGACGTGCTGCGCGACACCTACGCGCCCGCGCTCGGCGCGGGCGGCGGGTGGTACCACGAGCTCGCGCGGCCCGAGCCGGGGACGACCGCGACGGCCCTCGGCCTGCTGGCGTTCGTGGAGACCGGGCGCCCCTTCGAGTACTTCCACGAGGGGCTGGCGCTGCTCGCCGCGCGGCAGGCCGCCTCCGAGGACGCGCTGCGCGACGGCGGCTGGGCCACCCGGACGAGCCTCGGCATGCCCGTCGTCGAGGCCACCGGCTGGATCGCCCGGTTCCTCGCCCGCGCCCGCTGCGACCTGCGCGAGGACGCGCCCGACCTGCGGCGGGCCTACCGGTGGCTGCTGCGCAACCAGAACCCCGACGGCGGCTGGGGCTCGCTGCGCGGCTGCCCCTCGCGGGTGTGGCTGACGTGCCTGGCGCTGCGGGCGCTGAGCCAGCTCAACCCGCACGACCCGGCGGTCGACCGGGGCGTGGAGTGGCTGACCGCCGACCGGACCGCGCACCGCCCCGGCTGGGGCCCCACCCCGGACGCCGCGCCCACCGTCACCCACACGGCGTTCGCGCTGGTGACGCTGGCCGAGGCGCGCCCGGAGCTGCGGACCGAGCGGCTGCTGGACGCCCACGACTGGCTCGCGGAGGGGCTGGACGGCGACGACGACCACATCTGGATCGAGACCTACGACGTCTGCCCGCCGGGCGCCGGGTCGGCCGCCGTCTGCCGGCTCGCGCTGTGGCACTACGGGCTGCCGATCGCGCTCGTCGCGCTGCTGCGCGACCCCCGCGGCCCGCGCGGCCCGGCCGTCGCCCGCGTGTTCCGCGCGCTCGTGCGCGGCGAGATCACCGGTCCCCGCTGGACCACCCATCCCGGCGGCGGGCGCACCTCGTTGTGGACGCTGTGGTGGCGGCTGGAGAGCCTGGTCGCGCTCACCCGGCTCCCGCTCGCGGGGGGCGCCGACGTGCTGCACTGGCTGCCGGACGCGACGATCGTGCAGCACGCCCACGCGCGCGAACTCCCCCTCGCCGCGCTGCTGCCGCACCACCGGCGGCTGGAGCCGGTGGCGCTCGTCCGGCGGCACTGGTCGGCGCTGCTGCTGGCCTGCATCTGCCTCGGCAGCGCGTTCGGCGTCACGACGGGCGCGTGGGGCTGGCGGGACTTCTGGCTGAGCGTGATCCTGCCGATCGTGCTGACGATGGTGGACGAGTCGGTGAAGCGGCGGCGCGGCCCGCGCGACCCGCCGCTCGACCCGACCTGACCCTCAGCCGGTCCTCGGCCGGCCCTCAGCCGGCGCGCCGGGCGAGTTCGGCCTCCCCGGCGGCGCGCATCGCCTCCACCGGGACGTCGGCGCGCCCGGTCATCAGCGCCACCTGCCGGACGGCCTGGTGCAGCAGCATGCCGAAGCCGCCCGCGACCGTCCCGCCCGCCCGCGCGACCGCACGGGCGAGGGCGGTGGGCCAGGGCGCGTAGACGACGTCGAACAGCGCCGCGCCCGAGGCGGCGACCGGCTCGGCGTAGGCGTCGGCGGCCCGTCCGGGCAGGGTCGAGACCACCAGCCCGGCCGGGAGGTGCTCGGCCAGCCGGTCCAGCGGGACGACCCGGACCGCGAGCCCGAACCGCTCCCCCACGGCGGCGGCCTCGGCGGCGCGCTCGGGCACGCGGGCGGCGAGCACCGCCTCGGGCAGGCCGAGTTCGGCGAGCGCCGCCAGCGCCGAGGCGGCGGTCGCGCCGCCGCCGAGCACCAGCGCGGAGCCGGGCGCCGAAAGGCCCGCCTCGGTGAGCGCGGTCACGATCCCGTACACGTCGGTGTTGTCGGCGTGCCGCCGCCCGTCCCGCAGGACGAGCGTGTTGGCGCCGCCGACCCCGGCCGCGAGGTCCGACACCGAGTCCGCCAGCTTCAGCGCGACCCGCTTGAGCGGCATCGTCAGCGACAGGCCCGCCCACTCGGGGCCGAGCCCGTCCAGCAGCGCGGCAAGGCCGTCCTCGCCGCACTCGACCGCGTCGTAGGACCACGCGTCCAGGCCCATCGCCGCGTACGCCGCCCGGTGCAGCACCGGCGACAGCGAGTGCGCGACCGGCGAGCCCAGCACCGCCGCCCGCCGGACCGCGCTGCCGTCCCGCTCTACCCGGGTCAGTTGCCCGGGTGCTTGCGCTGCCACTCGCGGAACTCCTGCTCCAGTTTCTGCCGCTCCGCCTCCGTCGTGGCGAACTTGGTGACCTTGTTGGTGGGGTCGGTGGCGACGAAGAACAGCCAGGTCCCCTTCTCCGGCGTGACCGCCGCCTCGATCGCCTCCGGCCCCGGGTTGGAGATCGGCCCCGGCGGCAGCCCCTTGTGCTTGTAGGTGTTGTAGGGCGAGTCGACCTGGAGGTCGCGGTTGCGCACGTCCAGCGTGCGCTTGTTGAGCGCGTACAGGACCGTGGTGTCGAACTGGAGCGGCATCCCGACCTTGAGCCGGTTGTAAATCACCCGCGAGATCTTCGGGAAGTCCGAGGAGAGGCCCCCCTCCGCCTGGACCAGGCTCGCCAGCGTCAGCACCGTCGCGGGGCTCAGGTCCGCCGCCTTCGCCTTCTCCTCCAGGCCGACCGACTCCGCCTCCTTGCGGAAGCGGTCCACCATGAGCTTGAGGGCCTGCTTCGCCGAGCCGTTCGGGTCGAGGTCGTAGCGCCCCGGGTAGAGGAAGCCCTCGACGTTGCCCTTGGCGTAGGCCGGGAGGCCGAGGCCCGCCCCGTCCTTGGCGGCCGCCTGGAAGTCCTTCACCGGGATACCGGTCTTCTTCGCTAGCAGCTGGTAGACCTCGATGGCGCGGCGGCCCTCGGGGATCGTGACCTGGTTGCCCGCGCGCGACCTGGTGTCCAGCAGCAGCGCCATCGCCGCCGACGAGGACATCTTCAGCCGCATCTGGTAGAAGCCCGGCTGGATCGAGGAGGCCCTGGTCTCCTTCCCGTAGGCCTTCACGAACGCGCGCACGCTCTTGACGACGCGGTGCTCCTGAAGCGTCGTGCCGATCGCCGAGCCGCTGTCGCCGTCCTTGATCTGGACGGTGACGCGGCCGCTCCCGGCGCCCTTGTAGTCCGGCGGGTGGAGCTTGTTGTCGAGCCAGGCGGCGCCGAGGACGCCGCCGGTGCCGAACACCGCCACGATGAACGCCATCGCGAACAGGGCGGCCGCGCGGCCGTTGCCCTTGCGCCTGCGCTGCTTCTTGCGGACGCGCCGCTGGGCCCGCCGGCCGGGCTGCTGCTCCGGCTGCGGGCCGTCCCCGTAGGGATCGGAGAAAAGGTCCAAATCGTTCATGAGCTCCCCCGGACGATCTCGCCTGGGGGGCGCCCAGTCAACCGTTCCCCGTCAAGAGCCGCTTGAAGCAGGACGGCGGCGGCGGCCTGATCGACGACGCGGCGGCGCGCCTGACCGTGCACTCCGCTCGCGCGCAGCCCCGCCTCGGCCGTGACCGTGGTGAGCCGCTCGTCGTAAAGGCGGACCTCCGCGTCCGGGAGGCGGCCCGCCAGCCGCACCGCGAACCTGCGCGCCGCCTCCGCCGCCGGGCCCTCCCGGCCCGACAGCGACGTCGGCAGGCCGACGACGACCTCGATCGCCTCGTGCTCGGCGGCGAGCCGGACGAGCCGGTCGACGTCCCCCTTGCCGCTCTTCACCGTCTCCAGCGGCGAGGCGAGGATCCCGGCCGGGTCGCAGCGGGCGACGCCCACGCGGACGGTCCCCACGTCCACCCCGAGCCGGACGCCCGGCCTCATCGCTCGGCCCGCCTCGGACGGGGCGGCCTCGCCCTTGTTCCCCCGTGGGCGGGGCTCACGCGGCCCCTACGGCGTTCTCGACGGCGGTGAGCGCCTCCCCGAGGGCCGCGGCGTTCGCGCCGCCTCCCTGGGCGAGGTCGTCCTTCCCGCCGCCCCCGCCCCCGAGGGTCCTGGCGGCCAGGCCGACGAGCGCGCCCGCCTTGAGGCCGCGCTCGCGGGCGCCCTCGGTGACCGCGACCACGACGACCGGGCGGTCCTTCGGGACGCCGCCGACCATGACCACGGCGGGCCGGCCGGTCAGCCGCCCGCGCACGTCGACGGCGAGCTTGCGCAGGTCGTCGGCGCCGGTGCCGTCCGGCGCGCGGTGCCCGACGAACGCGATGCCCCCGACGTCGCGGGCGCCCTCGGCGAGCGACCCGGCGACCGCGAGGACCTGCTGCGAGCGGAGCCGCTCCAGCTCCTTCTCGGCGTCGCGGAGCCGGGTGACGACGCCGGAGATCCGCTCGGGGAGCTCCTCCTTGCGCGCCTTCATCTGCTCGGCGAGCTGCGCGACCAGGACGCTCTCGCGCGCCAGGAAGCGGAACGCGTCGATGCCGACGAGCGCCTCGACGCGGCGCACCCCGGCCCCGATGGACGACTCGCCGAGCACCTTGATCAGGCCGAGCTGCCCCGAGCTCGCGACGTGGGTGCCGCCGCACAGCTCGCGGGAGTAGTCGCCGACCTCCACGACCCGGACGTCATCGCCGTACTTCTCGCCGAACAGCGCGAGCGCGCCCATCGCGCGCGCCTCGTCGAGCGAGGTGTGGAAGGCCCGCACGTCCAGGTCGTTGACCAGGACCTCGTTGACCTCGTCCTCGACGTCGCGCAGCACGCTCACCGGGACGGCGCCGGAGGCGGTGAAGTCGAACCGGAACCGGCCCGGCGAGTTCTCCGAGCCGGCCTGCGCGGCGGACTCGCCGAGCGCGCGGCGGAATCCGGCGTGGACCATGTGGGTCGCGGTGTGCGAGCGGGAGATCGCCCGCCGCCGCTCCACGTCGACCTCGGCGTGCGCGGCGTCGCCGGCCTGCGCCTCGCCGCTGAGCACGCGGCCGCGGTGCACGATGAGCCCGGCGAGCGGCGCCTGCACGTCGGTGACCTCGATGACGGCACCGTTGCCGAGCCTGATCAGCCCCTGGTCGGCGAGCTGGCCGCCGCCCTCGGCGTAGAAGGGCGTGCGGTCGAGGACGACCTCGACCTCGGTGCCCTCGCCCGCCGCCCGCGCGTTGGCGCCGTTGACGAGCAGCCCGACCACGCGGGCGTCGCCGAGCAGGCTGCTGTAGCCGATGAAGTCGACCGTCCCGCCCGCGCCGGTGAGCAGCTCGTCGAGCACCGAGACGTCGAGGTTGCCGGTCTTCTTGTCGCGGGCGTCCTTCTTGGCGCGCTCCCGCTGCTCGCGCATGAGCCTGCGGAAGCCCTCCTCGTCGACCTGGAGGCCCTGCTCGGAGGCCATCTCCAGGGTGAGGTCGATCGGGAAGCCGTAGGTGTCGTGGAGCTTGAACGCCTGCTCGCCCGCCAGCGCGCGGCCCCCGGTCCTCCGGGTCTCCTCCACCGCCGTGTCGAAGATCGCGGTGCCGGTGCGCAGCGTCTGGAGGAAGGAGTCCTCCTCGGCGTCGATGACCGTGTGGATGTTCGGCGCGGTGCGGACGAGGTCGGGGTACTGCTCGCCCATCGCGGCGACCGCGACGGCGGTCAGCTCGTGCATGAGCCCGGCGTCCTGGCCGCCGAGCAGCCGCAGGTTGCGGATCGAGCGGCGCAGGATGCGGCGCAGCACGTAGCCGCGGCCCTCGTTGCCGGGGCGGATGCCGTCGGCGACCATCATCGTCCCGCTGCGGACGTGGTCGGCGACGACGCGCAGCGACACGTCCGCGCGCTGGTCGCGGCCGTACTTCGCGCCGGTCAGCTCGGCGGCACGGTCCAGGACCCGCCACAGCGTGTCGGTCTCGTAGATGTTGTCGACGCCCTGGAGGACCGCCGCCATGCGTTCCAGGCCCATGCCGGTGTCGATGTTCTTGGCGGGCAGGTCGCCGAGGATCGGGAAGTCGGTCTTGCTGTCGCCGGGCCCGCGCTCGAACTGCATGAACACGAGGTTCCACACTTCGAGGTAGCGGTCCTCATCAGCGACGGGCCCGCCCTCGCGCCCGTACTCGGGACCGCGGTCGTAGTAGATCTCCGAGCAGGGCCCGCAGGGGCCCGGGACGCCCATCGACCAGAAGTTGTCCTCCATGCCGCGCCGCTGGATGCGCTCCAGCGGCACCCCGACCTTGCGGTGCCAGATGTCCTGGGCCTCGTCGTCGTCGGTGAAGACGGTCACCCACAGCTTCTCCTCGGGGAACCCGAAGCCGCCCTGCTCGCGCGGCCGGGTCAGCAGGTCCCACGCGAAGGGGATCGCCTGCTCCTTGAAGTAGTCGCCGATGGAGAAGTTGCCCAGCATCTGGAAGAAGGTGAGGTGCCGGGTGGTCCGGCCGACCTCCTCGATGTCGGGGGTCCGGACGCACTTCTGGGCGCTGGCCATCCGCTGCGACGGCGGCGTGCGCTGGCCGAGGAAGTACGGCTTGAACGGGACCATGCCGGCGTTGACCAGCAGCAGGGTCGGGTCCTCGGCGATCAGGCTGGCCGACGGCACCACCGTGTGGCCGCGCTCCTCGTAGAACCGAAGGAAGCGGCGCGCTACCTCTGCCGACTCCATGATCAGTGGCCATCCTTGTCGTCGTCGATGATCGTGTACCTGGCCCGCAGGACCCGGCGGGGCCGGGGGCCGTCGAGCTCGGGCGGAGCCTGGTCCATGCGGACGGCCTCGCGCAGCTCCTCCTCGCGGGCCCGCATCCCGGTACGCACGTCGGCGGCGAAATCCCTCAACCGCTCGCCCGCGCCCTGCCCGGTCGAGACCGCGCGGGCCGCGACGCCCTCGGGCGACCAGGTCCGCGCGATCCGCTCCACGCGACGCTTGACGCGGTGCGTGGCGTAGATGCCGGCGCCCGCCCCGACCGAGAGCCAGAACAGCCTTCTCATCCGCGTCCCTTCCCGTCGGAACGGGCCCGGAGCTCGCGCCGCCCGGACCCGGCGGAGCGGCCCCTGCCCTTCCCCGCGCGCTCGCCCGAGCGCCTGCCCGAGCGCTTGCGCGGCGCCGGGGCGGGCTCCGGGCCGGTGTCGTCCCCCGAGCCCTTCGCCGAACCGCCGAGCGCCTTGCGGACGCCGTAGGAGAACGCGGCGGCCTTCACCACCGGGCCGCCGACGACCGAGGTCATGACGGTCGTGACGGCCGAGACGTTCTGCGTGACGCCCGCGACCTGCTTGGTGATCACGTCGGTGCGGCCGAGCTGCTCGTTGGCGCGGCTGACCGTGCGGGCCATGTCGTCCATCAGCGGGCCGGCCTGCTCGCCGATCTCGCGCACGACCTCGCTGGCCTCGCCGAGCAGCCGCGCGAGGCGCAGCAGCGTCAGCGCGACGAACGTGACGAGCACCGCCCAGAAGACGGCCACGATGAGACCTGCGAGCTGTCCACCAGTGAGCATCGGGGCTTTCCGTTCGACGTGTGTTCGGCTGGGGCCGGGTCAGCAGACCCTACCGTGGGCGCCGGGCCCGGCCGCTCGGGCGATCCAGGCTATCGGGCGAACGCCGCCGATGGCGCGAGCACGGCGCGATCACGGCGTGGGCGTGATCACGACGTGGGAACGCGCCGGCGTCGGGCGGCGCCGTGCGCCGGGTCAGGACGTCCCGTTCGCGCGCGAGCCGCGCAGCACCGACCGGATCCGGGCGAGGACCTCGGTGAAGCGGGACTCGGCGCCGTGCCGGGTCGGGCGGTAGTACTCGCGGCCGTCCACGGCGTCGGGCGCGTACTGCTGCCGGACGACGCCGCCCGGGTGGTCGTGGGCGTACTTGTAGCCCTTCCCGTGGCCGAGCTTCGCCGCGCCCTTGTAGTGCGAGTCGCGCAGGTGCCCGGGGACGGCCCCCGCGAGGCCCTTGCGGACGTCGCCGAGCGCCTCGTCCACCGCCTTGACGACCGCGTTGGACTTCGGGGCGAGGGCCAAGTGGATCACCGCCTGTGCCAGGTTGATGCGGGCCTCGGGCAGGCCGACCAGCTCCACGGCCTGCGCCGCCGCGACGGCGGTCTGGAGGGCGGTCGGGTCGGCCATGCCGACGTCCTCGCTGGCGTGCACGACCAGCCGCCGCGCGATGAACCTCGGGTCCTCGCCGGCCTCGATCATCCGGGCGAGGTAGTGCAGCGCGGCGTCGACGTCGCTGCCCCGGATGCTCTTGATGAACGCGCTGATCACGTCGTAGTGCTGGTCGCCCTCGCGGTCGTAGCGGACGGCGGCGCGGTCCACGGCGCGCTCCAGCACGTCCACGTCGATCGTGCCGCCCTCCTCGACGACGAGGGAGCCCGCCTCCAGGTAGGTGAGCGTGCGGCGGGCGTCGCCGCCCGCGAGCCTGATCAGGTGGTCCTCGGCGGCCGGGTCGAGGCCGACGGCGCCGCCGAGGCCGCGCTCGTCGGCGAGCGCGCGGCGGATCACCTCGCGCAGGTCGTCCTCGCCGAGGGGTTGCAGGGTGAGCAGCAGCGACCGGGACAGCAGCGGGCTGATCACCGAGAAGAACGGGTTCTCGGTGGTGGCGCCGATGAAGGACACCCAGCGGTTCTCCACGGCGGGCAGCAGCGCGTCCTGCTGGGCCTTGTTGAAGCGGTGCACCTCGTCGACGAACAGCACCGTCTGCCGGCCGGTCATGCCGAGCTCGCGGCGGGCCAGGTCGATCTCCGCGCGGACGCGCTTGACGCCGTCGCTGACGGCCGAGACCTCCACGAACCGGCGGGACGTGACGTGGCTCACGACGGTGGCGAGGGTGGTCTTGCCGGTGCCGGGCGGGCCCCACAGGACCAGCGACATCGGCGCGTCCCGGTCGACGAGCTGGCGGATCGGGGTGCCCGGGCCGAGCAGGTGCGCCTGACCGACGACCTCGTCCAGCCCGCGGGGGCGCATCCGCACCGCGAGCGGCTGCTCCACGTCGGTCGCGGCGGCCCTTCCGGCCGCCGGCGGGAACTCCGGCGCCGGGGGCTCCGCCCGGCCGCCGGCGGGATCGTCGAAGAGGCCCTCTGGTTGGCCCGATTCCGCCCTACTGGTCACGCTCCGACACTATCTCGCCGCGCCGCCGCCCCGGTCCCGCCGCGGTCCCGGTCGTCCAGCGCCGGGACCCGGGACGCGGCCCACAGCGCCGCGACGACGATGGCCGATCCGGCGACGCCGTCCAGCCAGTAGTGGTTGGCGGTCAGCACCACGACCAGCAGCGTGACCACGGGATGGGCGGCGGCCAGCCAGCGCCACCGGCCGCGGCCGTAGCGGATCACGCCCCACGCGACCAGCAGCGCCCAGCCGACGTGCAGCGAGGGCATCGCGGCGAACTGGTTGGTCATGCCCTCCCCGGGCTCGGTCGCGTACGCGCTCGGGCCGTAGGCGGTCATCAGGTCCACGAACCCGTGGCCGGGCAGCATTCGCGGCGGCGCCAGCGGGTAGGCGAAGTGGACGAGCAGCGCCGCCGCCGCCGATCCGAGGATCACCGCGCGGACCCGCGGCCAGGCGCGGCGCCGCCAGAAGTACACCCAGACCATGAACACGGTGATCGCGGGGAAGTGCACGCGGACGTAGTACTCGTTGGCGGCCCGGACCCATCCGTCCCAGCGCAGCGCGCCCTTTTGCAGGGACGACTCGTCCGGAAGCCACAGGGAACGCTCCAGCCCCCACACGGCCCGCGCGTGCTCGTAGGCCCGCTCGGGGCGCCCGTCGGCGAGGTGGCGGCCGTAGGCGTAGGCGCCGAACGCCGCCGCCATCAACAGGAACTGCGCGACGGCGGCGAGCGCCTGCGCCAGGCCCGGGACACGCCTGCCGCCGCGCAGTGCCGCCCCCTCGCCCGCCCCTCGCCGCATCCGTTCATCATCCAGCCGCCCCGGACTTGCGCGCGTGCTACGTCAGGAGGGTTCGCCTGGTACGTCAGGAGGGGCGGTGCTCCCTCCCAGGTCCCAGGCGCGGGGGAACCCGGAGGCGGGGTTTGGCGTTGGAACGGCGCGGAGGGTTGAATCAGGAGCGTGACGGTGGCAGGGACGACCCAGCGTCGGCGGCACGGGCTGGCAGGGCTGCTCGTGGCGCTGTTCGTCGTGGCCGGGCTCGTCTTCAGCTACGGGCTGGGCCACGCCCCGCCCGCGCGCGCGTGCACCGAGCACGCGGTGACCGCCCCCGTGGGCGCCCTGGCCGGCCACACCCCGGCCGGGCACGCCCTGCCGCGGGCCGCCGCCGACGTGGCGGTGAGCGTCCCGAAGCCCCCCTCGCACGGCCCCGCCGAGGTCTGCCTGTGCCTGGCCGTGCTGTTCACGCTCCTGGCCCTGGGCCTGCTGGCGGCGGGGCTCGGACGCCCCGTCCGGCGCCTGCCCGCCCGCCTCGGCTGGTCGCCGGCCCTCCCCCGGGGCGGCGTACCGGCGATCTCCCTCTCGTCCTCTCTCCAGGTGCTCCGGCTGTGACGGACCGGCCGTAAGGCCACCGGCACCCGCCGTACCCGCCGTGGTGCGGCACTGCCGCCGTTTCCGGACATCCAGCCAGAGCAGAGGGGACAGCCATGTCCAAGAGCAGTCGGAACAGGAACGCCAGGAACTCCACCACTAAGGGTCCCGGCGCCAAGAACGCCAGTGCCAGGAACACCGCCGCCAGGAACAAGAACAAGAACGTGTTGACGCAGCGGCAGGTGCCGTGGGGCGGCATCGCCTTCTTCACCGTGATCGGCCTGGTGGCGATCGTCGGGATCACCTACGCGTTCATGCAGACCAGGTCGGCGTCGGCGGGGTCGGCGTCGATCTCCGGGCTCGTCCAGAAGGACGGGCTGGGCCGCGACCACACGACCGGCGCCGTCAAGTACGGCGCCAACCCGCCGATGGGCGGCGACCACGACCCCACGTGGCAGAACTGCGACGCGCACGTCTACGACGCACCGCTGCGCAACGAGAACGCGGTCCACTCCCTGGAGCACGGCGCCGTGTGGATCACCTACCGTCCCGGCCTGCCCGCCGAGCAGCTCGACCGGCTCAAGTCCCGGGTCGCCTCCACCGACTACACGTTCCTGAGCCCCTACCCGGCGCTGGACGCCCCGCTCGCGCTCACCGCGTGGGGCCGCCAGGTCAAGCTCCAGGACGCGTCCGACGGGCGCGTGGACGCGTTCCTGCGCGCGTTCGTCAAGGGCCCGCAGACGCCCGAGCCGGGCGCGGCCTGCGACGGGGCCAAGGACACCCCGTGAGCACGCGCGCCCCCGCGCGAGGACGGCGGGTCACCGTCGTCCTCGCGGCGCTCCTCGTCGCCGCGGCGCTCGCAACACTGGCGATGACGCGCTCGAGCGGCCCGCGCCCGGACGGCCCCGAGGCGGGGTTCGCCCGCGACATGAGCGCCCACCACGCGCAGGCCGTCCGGATGTCGTTCCTCGTCCGGGACCGCACGCGCGACCCCGCCGTCCGCCTGCTGGCCTACGACATCATCAACACGCAGTCGGCCCAGATCGGCATGATGACCGCCTGGCTGGACGAGTGGGGGGCGCCCAAGACCGACCCGGCGGGCCCGATGCGCTGGATGACCGGCCACCCCGGCCACGGGAGCGCGTCGGGCACGGCGTCGGGCGGCACGGCGTCGGGCGGGGCGGGCGCGGCGCGGATGCCGGGGATGGCGTCCCGCGAGCAGCTCGCGGAGCTGGAGAAGGCCGAGGGTCGGGACGCCGAGCTGCGCTTCCTGCGCCTGATGATCGCCCACCACCGCGGCGGCGTCGGCATGGCCGAGGCGGTCATCGCCCGCACCGGCCACGACCGCGTGCGGCGGCTGGCCCGCACGATGGTGGACGGCCAGAACGCGGAGATCGCCCTGATGAACCGGATGCTCGCCGAGCGCGGGAGCGCCGCCGCGTGAGCGCCGCCGCGTGAGCGCCGCGCCACCTTCGTGATATCGCTTGACAGCGTCCGCCGATCGCGGGTCACTGACGACCATGGCTCAGGACCTCACCGGCTACCACCGGGCCCTCGACCTGTTCGAGGGCCTGGTGGCCGGCGTCCCCCGGGACGGCTGGGACGCCCCCTCGCCCTGCGCCCGCTGGTCGGCGCTGGACGTCGCGGGCCACGTCACCGGCGGCCAGCACCTGGTCCGCGCGCTGGCGTGCGGCGAGCCCGTCCCCGACGTCACCGAGGACCCGGCGCGGTTCGTCCCCGGCGACGCGCTGGCGGCGTGGCGGGCGGCGCGCGCCGAGTGCGCGGCGGCCCTCACCCCGGACGCGCTGCGGCGCCCCGTCCCGGTGGGGGCGCTGGGCGAGCTGCCGCTGGGCGACTACCTCGGCGGCTACGTCCTGGAGCCGCTGGCGCACGCGTGGGACCTGGCCGTGGCCACCGGCCAGCCGTCCCGGCTGGACCCGGGCCTCGTCCACCACGCCTTCGCGACCGCCCATCTGATCGCGGCGCCGCTGCGCGCGGCCGGGCACCTGGCCCCGGCGCTGCCCGCCGCGCGCGGCGCGGACGAGCAGACCCGCCTGCTGGCCTTCCTCGGCCGCGCCACCGACCGGCATGCCGTCGACGAGCGAACCGCGGACGCGCGAACCCCCGGAGCCTGAGCGCCGCGGTCGAGAGAACCGCCGCGGTCGGGAGGACCGCCGGGGTCGGGGGAACCGCCGGGGTCAGGAGAACTCGGCGAGCGTGCGCTCGGCCTCCTCCAGCCACGCGCGGCGGGCCGACAGCGCCTCCTCGGCGTCCTTGATGTCCTTGTCGCGCCCCGCGCCACGGGCCTTGTCGAGGCGCTGCTCCAGCTGCTCGATGGAGCTGCGCAGCTGGTTGACGGTCGCCTCGGCGCGGGCGCGGGCCTCGGGGTTGGTGCGCCGCCACTCGTTCTCCTCGGCGGAGCGGACGGCCTCCTCGATCTTGCGGAGCCGCCCCTCCAGCCGGTCGCGCTGCTCGCGGGGCACCATCCCGGCGGCCTCCCAGCGCTCCTGGACGGTCCGCAGCGCCTGCCGGGCCGCCCGGACGTCCCGGACGGGCAGCAGCCGCTCGGCCTCGGCGAGGATCTTCTCCTTCTCCTCGGCGTTGCCGCGGAACTCGGCGTCCCGCTCGGCGAACGCCGAGCCGCGCGCCTGGAAGAAGGTGTCCTGCGCGCCCTTGAAGCGGGCCCACAGCTCCTCCTCGGCGTCGCGGGAGGCGCGCCCGGCCAGCTTCCAGCGGCGCATCAGGTCGCGGTAGGCGGCGGCGGTGTCGCCCCAGTCGGTGGACCCGGCCATCGCCTCGGCCTCGGCGACCAGCCGCTCCTTCTCGCGGCGGGCCTCCTCGCGCTGGTCGTCCAGTGTCGCGAAGTAGACCTTGCGGCGCTTGGTGAAGGCGTTGCGGGCGGCCGACAGCCGCTTCCACAGCGCGGTCTCGGTCGGCCGGTCGATGCGGTCGGCGGCCTTCCACTCCTCGACCAGCTTCCGCAGCCGCTCGCCGCCGTTCTTCCAGTGCGTCTCCTCGGCGGCGATCCGCTCGGCCTCGGCGACGATGCGCTCCTTGACCTCGCGGGCCTCGTGCCGGTGCTGCTCGCGCTGGGCCTTGACCTCCTCGCGGCGCCGCCCGACCTGCTCGGTCAGCCCGTCCAGCCGCCGCCCGAGCGACTCCAGGTCGCCCACGGCGTGCGCGTCGGTGACCGCCTCGCGCAGCCGCTCGATGCTCTGCTGCGCCTGCGCGGGCTGCAGGTCGGTGGTGCGGACGCGCTGCTCCAGCAGGCCGATCTCGGTGACGAGCGCGTCGTACTTGCGCTTGAAGTAGGCCAGAGCCTCCTCCGGCGCACCCGCCTGCCAGGACCCCACGACCCGCTCACCGTCCGACGTCCTCACGTAGACGGTGCCGTCCTCGTCCACCCGGCCCCAGGGATCGGTAGCGCTGGACACCCTTGCCTCCTGAATCGCAGGTCCGATCGAGCTCTCGGCCACCGGACCCTCCACACCTTAGTATCCCGTTCGGCTATTTCCCGACGATCGTTACGTCCTGGATCGTGACCTTCTTCTTGGGCGCGCCGTCGAAGCCGGGCTGCCCCTTCTCCTGCTTGTTGTCCTCCACGCCCGCCTTGCCCACCTTCTCCAGCACGTCGACACCCTTGGTGATCTTCCCGAACACGGTGTAGTCGGGCGGGAGCTGCGAATCCGCGTACACCATGAAGAACTGGCTGCCGTTGGTGTCGGGCCCGGAGTTCGCCATCGCGAGCGTGCCCTTGAGGTACTTGGCGCCGGTGGTGTTCTCGTTGGCGTACTGGTAGCCGGGCCCGCCGCGCCCGGTCCCCTTGGGGTCGCCGCACTGGAGCACGCTGAGGGAGCCCCCGCCGGTCAGCCGGTGGCACGGGGTGGAGTCGAAGTAGTTCTTCTGGGCGAGGAACGCGAAGGAGTTCACCGTGCAGGGCGCCTTGGACGCGTCCAGCGACATGACGACGTCGCCCTCGCTGGTCTTGACGGTCGCCTGGACCATCCCGGCGTAGGCGGGCTTCCCCGGCGGCGTGCCGACCTTCTTGGAGTCCCCGGCCTGCGCGGCGTCGACGGGCTTGTAGGCGCACCCCGAGGCCACGGGCTTGGGATCGGTCTTGGGCTTGTCGTCGTCCTTCATGACCACGGCGGCCGCGGTGCCGCCGCCCGCGAGGACGACCACCCCCGCGACGGACCCTATGATCTTGAACCTGCGGGCCCTGGCGGCCTCGGCCTGCCGCCGCTGCTCCTGGCGCTCGTAGCGCTGCCGAGCGAGCTGCTTCTTGCGATCCTTCCCCGCCACGGGCCTGCCTCTCCACGGTGATCAGGTGAACGTGCAGCGCATAGTAGCGGTACCGCGCGCGGGCCGTCGCTCCCGCTGAACGAACGTGGAGGAACCCTCCAGGCCGCCCCCGCCGCGCCCCGGACGCCGGGCTCACGACACGGCGGCCGGGCTATCTCGTTCGCGGTGGCCTCGGCCGCGCCGGTACCCTCGGACACGCCCATCCGAGATGGCTCGAAGGAAGGACGGTCGTGCTCGTCGCCGGGTTCCCCGCTGGATCGCTCGCCGCGAACTGCTACGTCGTGGCGCCCGCCGCGGGTGAGGAATGCGTCATCGTCGATCCCGGCCAGGACGCCGAGGGCGGCATCGAGGAGATCCTCCGCGAGCACCGGCTGAAGCCGGTCGCGGTGCTGATCACGCACGGCCACTTCGACCACGTCATGTCGGTGGCCCCCGTCTGCGGCGCCAGGGACGTCCCCGCCTACATCCATCCGGACGACCGGGTGCTGCTCAGCGACCCCGGCAAGGGGCTGAGCCTCGCCGTCTCCCAGCAGCTGCTCGGCGGCCTGGAGATGAGCGAGCCCGACGACGTGCGGGAGCTCGCCGACGGGACGGCGCTGGAGCTGGCGGGGCTGACCCTCACCGTCGACCACGCGCCCGGCCACTCCCCCGGCTCGGTGACGTTCCGGACGCCCGCGACCGCCGAGCTGCCCGAGGTGATGTTCGCGGGCGACCTGCTGTTCGCCGGGTCGATCGGCCGCACCGACCTGCCCGGCGGGTCGGACGAGGAGATGGCCGCGAGCCTGCGGCGGGTGTGCCTGCCGCGTCCCGACGACACCGCCGTCCTGCCCGGCCACGGCCCGCAGACCACAATCGGCCGCGAGCGCGCGACCAACCCCTTCCTCACGCGGCTCGCGCCGGGCGGCTCTCCCGGTTCGCCGGGCGCGCCGGGCGAGGGGCCGCTGAACGCGCCCACCAAGGGAATCTGAGCCAAGAAGATCATGAGTTCGAGCTTTCAGGCCCCCAAGGGGGTCAGTGAATACGTCCCGCCGCGCGCGGACCTGTTCTACGCCATCCGGGAGGCGTTCGCCGAGCAGGCGCGCCTCGCCGGCTACGGCTACCTGGAGCTGGCCGTCTTCGAGGACACCAACCTGTTCCGGCGGGGCGTCGGCGAGTCGACCGACGTGGTGTCCAAGGAGATGTACACGTTCGAGGACCGGGGCGGCAGGTCGCTGACGCTGCGCCCGGAGTTCACCGCGACCGTGCTGCGCTCCGTCCTGGAGAACAACCTGCACAAGCAGGGCGCGCTGCCGGTCAAGGTGTGGACGAGCGGGCCCGCGTTCCGCGCCGAGCGCCCGCAGCAGGGCCGGTACCGGCAGTTCTACCAGCTCGACCTGGAGGCGATCGGCAGCGAGGACCCGCAGGTCGACGCCGAGACGATCGCGATCGCCGCGAACTGGTACCGCTCGCTCGGCCTGACGCGGGTGCGGCTGCTGCTGAACTCGCTCGGCTGCCGGGAGTGCCGCCCGGCCTACCGGGCGCTGCTCCAGGACTTCCTGCGCGGCCTCGACCTGGACGAGGCGACCCGCGCCCGCATCGAGATCAACCCGCTGCGCGTCCTGGACGACAAGCGCCCGCAGGTCCGGGAGCGGCTCGCGGGCGCGCCGCTGATGGCCGACCACCTGTGCGCGTCGTGCAAGGCCCACCACGACCGCGTCCGCGGGCTGCTGTCCGACCTCGGCATCGGCTGGGAGGACACCCCCACGCTCGTCCGCGGCCTGGACTACTACACCCGCACCACCTACGAGTTCGACCACCCGATGCTCGGCGCGCAGTCGGGCATCGGCGGCGGCGGGCGCTACGACGGCCTGTCGGAGGACATCGGCGGCCCGCCGCTGCCCGGCATCGGGTTCGGCCTCGGCCTCGACCGGACCGTCCTCGCGCTGGAGGCCGAGGGCGCCGCGTTCGCCGCCAAGCCCCGCTGCGAGGTGTTCGGGGTGGCGCTCGGCGACGCGGCGGAGCGCGCGATGTTCGCGCTCGTGGCGGAGCTGCGCGGCGCGGGCGTCGCCGCCGACATGGCGTTCGGGGGCAAGCGGCTCAAGGGCGCCATGAAGGACGCGGACCGGTCGGGTGCCCGCTACGCGGTGATTCTCGGCGAGCGAGATATCACGGACGGCGTCGCCCAGGTCAAGGATCTGACCGAGGGCGAGCAGACCGCCGTCCCCCTCGCCGACATCACCCCGACGTTGAAGGAAAGGCTTTCGAGATGATCCGCACGCACGAGGCGGGGACGCTCCGCAAGGAGCACGCCGGGCAGCAGGTCACGCTGGCCGGCTGGGTGGGACGCCGCCGCGACCACGGCGGCGTCACGTTCATCGACCTGCGCGACGCGTCCGGCACGGCGCAGGTCGTGTTCCGCGAGGAGGAGGGCCCGGACGGCGCCGCCGAGGCGGCCCCCGCCGGCGGCGCGGGCGCCGTGGTGAGCGGCGTCGCGCACGACCTGCGCGCCGAGTTCTGCGTCAAGGTCACCGGCGAGGTCCGGGTGCGGCCCGCCGGGAACGAGAACCCGGAGCTGCCCACCGGCGACATCGAGGTCGCCGCCACCGAGATCGAGGTCCTGTCGGACTCGGCGCCGCTGCCGTTCCCGATCGAGGGCGACGTCAACGTCAACGAGGAGATCCGGCTCCGGTACCGCTACCTCGACCTGCGCCGCGACGCCGTCGCGCGGGCGATGCGGGTCCGCTCGGAGGCGACGTTCATCACCCACGAGGTGATGCGCGAGCACGGCTTCGTCAACATCGAGACGCCCACCCTCACCCGGTCGACGCCCGAGGGCGCCCGCGACTTCCTCGTCCCCGTCCGGCTCCGGCCCGGCCACTGGTACGCGCTGCCGCAGTCGCCGCAGCTGTTCAAGCAGCTCCTCATGGTCGCCGGGATGGAGCGCTACTACCAGATCGCGCGCTGCTACCGCGACGAGGACTTCCGCGCCGACCGGCAGCCCGAGTTCACCCAGATCGACATCGAGATGTCGTTCGCCGAGCAGGACGACGTCCTGCGGGTCGGCGAGGACCTCGTCGCCCGGCTGTGGAAGGACGTCGCGGGATACGAGATTCCCCGTCCGATCCCCCACATCACCTACGCCGACGCGATGGCCCGCTACGGCTCCGACAAGCCCGACCTGCGGTTCGGCAACGAGCTGACCGACCTGACCGAGTACTTCGCGGGCACCGCGTTCCGGGTGTTCCAGGCGCCCTACGTCGGCGCGGTGGTCATGCCGGGCGGCGCGTCCCAGACCCGCAAGGAGCTGGACGGCTGGCAGGACTGGGCGAAGGCGCGCGGCGCCCGGGGCCTCGCCTACGTCCTCGTCGGCGAGGACGGCACGCTCGGCGGCCCCGTCGCCAAGAACCTCTCCGACTCCGAGAAGTCCGGGCTCGCCGCCGCGACCGGCGCGGCCGCCGGTGACGCGATCTTCTTCGGCGCCGGGAAGCGGCACGCCACCCAGGAGCTGCTCGGCGCGGCCCGCCTGGAGATCGGCCGGCGCGGGAACCTGATCGACGAGTCGGCCTGGGAGTTCGTCTGGGTCGTCGACGCGCCGATCTTCGAGCCCGTCGAGGACGAGAAGGGCGAGCAGATCGGCTGGACGTCGGTCCACCACCCCTTCACCGCGCCCAAGCCGCAGTTCGCCGACTCCTTCCACGAGGACCCGGGCGCCGCGCTCGCCGACGCCTACGACCTCGTCCTGAACGGCACGGAGATCGGCGGCGGGTCGCTGCGCATCCACCGCGCCGAGACCCAGCAGCGGGTGTTCGACGTGCTCGGGCTGTCCAAGCAGGAGGCCGAGTCGCAGTTCGGGCACCTGCTGGAGGCGTTCAAGTTCGGCCCGCCGCCGCACGGCGGCATCGCCTTCGGCTGGGACCGGACCGTCATGCTCCTGTCCCGCCAGGACACGATCCGCGACGTGATCGCGTTCCCCAAGGCGGCGTCCGGCACCGACCCGCTGACCGACGCGCCGACCACGATCACCGCGCGGCAGCGCGCGGAAGCGGGCGTCGACGTGATCCCCGAAGAGGACGAGGCCCCCGCCGAGGCCTAGGAACGGTTCAGGGCGGCCGCTCCGCGCGGCCGCCCTGGAACGCCTCGTCGTGCTATCGGGTCGCGCCGCTGGTCACCCGGTAGACGTCGTACACGCCGTCTATCGACCGGACGGCCTTCAGCACGTGGCCGAGGTGCTTCGGGTCGCCCATCTCGAAGGTGAAGCGCGACACCGCGACCCGGTCGCGGGTGGTGGTGACCGACGCCGACAGGATGTTGACGTGCTGGTCGGACAGGACGCGCGTCACGTCCGACAGCAGCCGGGGCCGGTCGAGGGCCTCGACCTGGATCGCCACGAGGAAGACCGAGTCCTCGCCCGGGGACCACTTCACGTCGATCAGGCGGTCGGGCTGGGCCTTCAGGCTCGCGATGTTCGAACAGTCGGCGCGGTGCACCGACACGCCGTGGCCGCGGGTGACGAAGCCGACGATGTCGTCGCCGGGGACGGGCGTGCAGCAGCGCGACAGCCGCACCCACACGTCGGGGTCGTCGGCGACGACGACGCCCGGGTCGCCGGCGGGACGGTTCCGCTTGCGCCGCGTCGGGAACGCGATCTCGGCGAGGTCCTCCTCGGCGCTCTCCACGCCGCCGAGGGCCTCCACGAGCCGCTGCACGACGGTCTGCGCGGAGACGTGCCCCTCGCCGACCGCCGCGTACAGCGACGAGACGTCGGTGTAGCGCATGTCGCGGGCGAGGGCGAGCAGCGCCTCACCGGACATCATGCGCTGGAGCGGCATGTTCTGCTTGCGCATCGCGCGGGCGATGGAGTCCTTGCCGGACTCGATCGCGGTGTCGCGGCGCTCCTTGGAGAACCAGTGCTTGATCTTGTTGCGGGCGCGGGCGCTCTTGATGAAGCCGAGCCAGTCGCGGCTCGGGCCCGCGTCCTGCGACTTGGAGGTGAACACCTCGACGGTGTCGCCGTTGTCGAGGGTCGATTCGAGGGGGACGAGGCGGCCGTTGACGCGGGCGCCGATACATCGGTGCCCGACCTCGGTGTGGATCGCGTACGCGAAGTCGACGGGGGTCGCGCCCTGCGGCAGCGCGATCACGTCGCCCTTCGGGGTGAAGACGAAGACCTCCGAGACCGACAGGTCGAACCGCAGCGACTCCAGGAACTCGGCGGGGTCGGCGGTCTCCTTCTGCCAGTCCAGCAGCTGGCGGAGCCACTGCATGTCGCCGGCCTTGCGGCCGCCGACGGTCTCCTCCTTGTACTTCCAGTGCGCGGCGACGCCGTACTCGGCGCGGCGGTGCATGCCCCAGGTGCGGATCTGCAACTCGACGGGCTTGCCCTCGGGCCCGATGACCGTCGTGTGCAGCGACTGGTACATGTTGAACTTCGGCATCGCGATGTAGTCCTTGAACCGGCCGGGGACCGGGTTCCACCGCGCGTGGATCGAGCCGAGGGCGGCGTAGCAGTCGCGGACGCTGTCGACGAGGACCCGGATGCCGACCAGGTCGTAGATGTCGTCGAAGCTGACGTCCCGCGCGATCATCTTCTGGTAGATCGAGTAGTAGTGCTTGGGCCGCCCGGTGACGGTCGCCTTGATCCGCGCCTCGCGCAGGTCGGTCGAGACGTTCTCGATCACTTCCTGGAGGTAGACGTCGCGGCGGGGGGCGCGCTCGGACACCAGGCGGGCGATCTCGTCGAACCGCTTGGGGTACATCGTCGCGAACGCGAGGTCCTCCAGCTCCCACTTGAGCGTGTTCATGCCGAGGCGGTGCGCGAGCGGCGCGAACACCTCCAGCGTCTCGCGGGCCTTCTTCTCCTGCTTGTGCCGGGGCATGTAGCGCAGCGTGCGCATGTTGTGCAGCCGGTCGCCGAGCTTGATCACCAGGACGCGGATGTCGCGGGACATCGCCACGACCATCTTGCGGACGGTCTCGGCCTCGGCCGCCTCGCCGTACTTGACCTTGTCGAGCTTGGTGACGCCGTCGACCAGCGCGGCGATCTCGTCGCCGAAGTCGGTGGCGAGCTCCTCCAGCGTGTAGGGGGTGTCCTCGACGGTGTCGTGCAGCAGCGCCGCGCACAGGGTCTCGGTGTTCATGCCGAGTTCGGCGAGGATCGTCGCGACCGCGAGCGGGTGGGTGATGTAGGGGTCGCCGCTCTTGCGCTTCTGGTGCCGGTGGTAGTGCGCGGCGACGTCGTAGGCGCGCTCGATCAGCCGGAGGTCCGCCTTCGGATGGGTGTTGCGGACCGTCTTGATGAGTGGTTCGAGTACCGGGTTCATAGTGGGACCGCGCTGGGCGCCCAGCCTGGCGAGCCTGCGGCGCACCCGGGCGGCGGACGGCGGGATGGTGGTGGACGTGGAGGAGGGGCCCTCGGCGGCGGGGCCGTCGGCGGTGGCCGCGCTCCCGGGCGTCGCGGCGGGGGCGGCGGGCGCGGCGGGCCGGTCGGACGGTGCCCGCTCGGCCGGGGTCCGCTCGGGCGCCGCGTTGCCCGGCGGCGCGCTGTCGGACGACGCCCTGCCTGCGGGCGGCCGGTCACCCGAGGGTGCGGCCGGTGGGCGCGCGGCGGCGGACGGCGATGGAGCGGACGACTGGGCGGGCGGGCGCCCGGGCGGCTGGGCGGGAGGCATGGCGGAGGGCGGCACGCCCGATGCCTCGGCGGTCCCGGCCTCGGCGCCGCCCCGTTCGGGGCGGGATCCGGCCGTGGGATCCGCCGCGGTGTCGGTCACCGCGTCGGTCGATACCACCTCACCTGGCACTCAGCCTCCCTGGTCAGTGCGGGCGCGGCTCCCCGGCCGCCCCGCGGGCCGGCGACCGGCCCGGATTCCGCCAGTGTATCCGGCCCCTTTTTGGTGCTAGACCGTAACCAGCGAATGGACGTCCACATTCCCGAGCTGCTCGCGTCCCCGCAGGAACGACAGCTCGATCAGGACGCTGATCCCGGCGACCTCCCCGCCGCCTCGGCGGACGAGATCGACGGCCGCTTTGGCCGTCCCGCCGGTGGCCAGCACGTCGTCGACGATCAGCACCCGGTCACCGGGGCCGAAGGCGTCGACGTGCATCTCGATCGTCTCGGTCCCGTACTCGAGATCATAGGTCTCCTCGTGCGTCCGCGAGGGCAGCTTTCCCTTTTTGCGCACCGGAACGAAGCCCGCGCCGAAGTGGTAGGCGACGGGCGCGGCGATGATGAAGCCGCGCGCCTCGATCCCCACGATCTTGTCGATGGTGCCGCGGCCGTGGTGGTTGACGATCGTGTCCACCACGCCCGCGAACGCGACGTGATCGGCGAGCAGCGGCGTGATGTCCTTGAACACCACTCCCGGCTTCGGATAGTCGTCCACGTCGCGGATCCGCTCCCGGATCAGCTTGTCGAGGTCCACGCTCGTCTCCCTGTGCTGAGTACCGCTCGTGCTGAGTACCACTGTGCTGAGTACCACTGTGCTGAGTACCACGGTGGTGGGTACCGCGGCCGATCCCCTGATGATGGGCTCCACCGCTCAAGGGACGGCCGTGCACGCGTCCCCTCCCGTTCGGGAGGGGCGCGGGCACGGCCGGTTGGTCCCTACCTGTGCTTGCCTGCGCGTACTACTTGTTCCGGCGTTGTTGGCGGCTGCCGCGCTTGGGCTGCTGCCGCGGCCCCTGCTGCACCACCTTGCGGACGGTGACGCTCGCCTTTACGTCCTCGGCGCCGCCGTCCCCGTCGCCGGCGTCGCCCGGGTCGTCATCGGCGGCCCCGGTCGCCTGGGTGACCTTGGCGGCCTTGGCCTGCCGCTTCGCGCTGTGCTCGCGGCGCGCGATGTTGGCGCGGATCGCCTTGTACTTCGGCTCGCGCTCCTTGAGCTGCACGAGCAGCGGCGTCGCCACGCACAGCGAGGAGTAGGTACCGATGATCATGCCGACGAACAGGGCCAGCGACAGGTCCTTCAGCGTGCCCGCGCCGAACAGCGTGGTACCGATGAACAGGATCGCGCCGACCGGCAGGATCGCGACCAGGGAGGTGTTCAGCGAGCGGACCAGGGTGCTGCTGAGCGCCTGGTTCGCCGCCTCGCTGTAGGTCGTCCTGGAGGTCGCGGTGAGCGGTCTGGTGACCTCCTTGATCATGTCGAAGACCACGACCGCGTCGTACAGCGAGTAGCCGAGGATCGTCAGGAAGCCCAGCAGGGTCGCCGGGGTGACCTCGAAGCCCGACCAGGCGTACACGCCCGCGGTGATGACCAGGTCGTGGACGAGCGCGACCACCGCGGCCAGCGCCATCCGCCACTCGAACGCCACCGACAGGTAGCCGATGATCAAGATCATGAAGACGACCAGCGCCTGCCAGGCCTTCTTCTGGATCTCGCCGCCCCACGAGGCGCCGACGACCTGGGTGCTGACCTTGCTCTCCGGCACGCTCAGCTGCCGGGTGACGTTCTTCTTGATCTCCGAGACCTGGGCCGAGGACAGGCTCTCGGTGGTCACCCGCCAGTCGCCGCCGGCCTTCTGGACGATCGCCTGGTGCGCGCCGCCGCCGGTGACGGCGCCGCGCACGTCCTCGATCGAGTGGCCGGAGGCCTTGAAGGTGAAGACCGACCCGCCCTTGAACTCCACGCCGATGTTGAGGCCCTGGACGAGCAGGCCCGCGATCGACAGCACCAGCAGCAGCCCGGAGATCGAGTACCAGATCTTCGGCTTGCCGACGATGTCGGCGCTGATCTCGCCCCGGTAGATCCGGGAGATCGCCGCACGCAGCCCCATTTCCTCAGACCTCCTGGCTCGTCGTGCGCGCGGCCTTCGAGGCCGCCGAGTTCTGCGCGGACCTGCGCAGCCGCTTGGCGTCCAACCCGGACAGCGGATGGCCGCGGCCGAAGAAGTCGGTGCGCGACAGCAGCGCGACCATCGGCTTGGTGAAGAAGAACACCACGACGACGTCGATCAGCGTCGTGAGACCCATCGCGAACGCGAAGCCCCGCACGCCGCCGACGGCGAGGAAGTACAGCACCAGCGCGGCGAGGAAGGTGACGGCGTCGGCGACCAGGATCGTGCGCCGGGCCCGCTTCCACGCGTTCTCCACCGACGAGCGCAGCTTGCGGCCGGCGCGCAGCTCGTCCCGCAGCCGTTCGAAGTAGACGATGAACGAGTCCGCGGTGATGCCGATGGAGACGATCAGGCCGATGATGTGCGGGAGCGAGAGCCGGAAGCCCATGCCCTCACCGAGGATCACGACCGAGACGTAGGTGATCGCCGAGGCCACCGCGAGGCTGGACACGGCCACCAGGCCGAGGCCCCGGTAGTAGAGCATGCAGTACAGCACGACCAGGCCGAGGCCGATCCCGCCGGCGATCAGGCCGCCCTCCAGCTGGTCGGCGCCGAGCGTGGAGGACACCTCGTCGATGGAGCTCTGGGTGAACTCCAGCGGCAGCGCGCCGTACTTGAGCACGTTGGCGAGGTCGGTGGCGTACTGCCGGTTGAAGCTGTCGGGCGGGCCGTCGATGCTGGCGGTGCCGCCGTTGATCGCGCCCCGGTTGATGCTGGGCGCCGAGACGACCTGGCCGTCCAGGACGATCGCGATCTGCGCCTGCGGGGAGCTCGGGTTCTGCTGGTAGGCGCGGTAGGCCTCGGTGGTGACCTCGCCGAACTGGCGGCCGCCCTTGCCGTCGAACTTCAGCGAGACCGACCAGCTCGCCTGGCCCTGCTGGGAGTCCGGCGGCATCGCGTTGGCGCCGTCGACGTTCTCGCCGAGGACCCGCACGGGCCCGAGGATGTACTTGGTGACCTGGCCGTTCTCTTCCTTCTGGTCACAGGCCGCGACCCACTTGCGGTTCGGGTCGTTGGACCCGGGCGCGCGCCGGTCGCCGGTGTAGCAGTTGAGCGCCTCGAACTGCTTGATGACGTTCTTGTCGTCGATGCCGGAGTAGTCCTGCTGCGGCTGTTGAGGCTGCTGGGGGATGCCCGACGGGACGCCCGTGGGCGTCCCCGAGGGGGTGCCGGACGGGGTCGCCGAGCCGGACGGCGTCGGGGTCGGCGCGGTGAGCGCCTGCGACAGCGCCCGCCCCCGCGGGGTGGCGGACGGGGAGCCCGACGGCGACGCCGAGGCCGACGCGGACGGCGAGGGGCTGGCCTTGCCGTCCTTCTTGCCCGTCGGTGTCGGCGTCGGCGTCTGGGGGGCGGGCGCCCCGGTGGTCGGCTTGCCGTCGGCGATCGCGAACGCCTGGCGGAACTGGAGCTTGGCCGTCGTCCCGATCAGCGAGACGACGCGCCCCTGGCCCTCGCCCGGCACGTTCACGACGATGTTGTTGCTGCCCTGCTTGGCGACCTCCGCGTCGGAGACGCCCAGCCCGTTGACGCGCTGCGTCATGATCTTGACGGCCTGGTTCATCTGCGAGGACGGGGGATTCTTCCCCGACTCGGTCTTGGCCGTGAGGGTGACGGTGGTCCCGCCCGCGAGGTCCAGCCCCAGCTTGGGCGTGGTCCGCCCTTGCAGGACGGCCACGCAGGCCAGCACCACCATGATCGCGAAGAGCGCTAGGAGCGTGCGCCCTGGCTTGGGGACATTGCTAGGCGGAGCCACTGGTCGTTATTCCCGTCTTGTATCGGTGCCGGAGGGGCGTCAGGCCGAGGGCTTCTCCGCGGCCTTCGCCTTCACGCGCACCCTCGACCTGGACCCGGTCTTGGCGGCCGGGGCGTCGGTGTCCGCGACGTCCGCGGCCGTGGCCCCGGAGCCTTCGGCGACCTCGACGGACTCGGCGCCCTTGGAGCGCCTGGAGCCCTTGGC
The DNA here is from genome assembly GCF_022751215.1 of Actinomadura terrae. Lineage (GTDB taxonomy): Bacteria > Actinomycetota > Actinomycetes > Streptosporangiales > Streptosporangiaceae > Spirillospora > Spirillospora terrae. The sequence goes on from NZ_JAICDG010000010.1 coordinate 56,579, forward strand.
GTCGTCGTCGTCGCCGTCCTCGTCCGCGGAGTCGTCGGCGGAGGCGGTGTCGTCGGCGGCGCCGGTGTCGTCGGCCTTGCCGGCCTCGCCACCGCCGGCCGCACCGGACTTGGTCAGCTCGACACGCCCCGCGTCCTCGGCCTCGTCCTCGTCGTCCTCGTCGAGCTCGTCGTCGACGTCCTCGGGCTCGTCGTCCTTGAGGACCTGCATGACGGCCTGCTTGAGGAAGTGGACCTCGACGCCGGGGGCGATCTCCAGGAGAAGCCCGTCGTCGTCGACCTCCACGACGGTGGCGCGCATGCCGCTGGTCGTCAGCACCCGGGCGCCGGGTTCCATACGGCTCTGCATCTGCGCCTGCTCCTTGCGGCGCCGGCTCTGCGGCCGGATCAGCAAGAAGTAGAAGACCAGGGGCACGGCGAGGAGGAGCAGCAGGTTGAAACCCCCGCCGCCGCCGCCACCCGCCGCGATAATCATGTCGCTGCCGCCCATTACTGGGGCATCCTTCCGATGTGGTTTGCCCAGCCTGTGACCGAGGCGGTCACTCCCGCGGGACCGTCGGCTGGGGACGGTGAACCAAGTCCCGGAGTCTAGAGAGTACGCGAGACCCCGGCAACGACGTGACGATCGGTGACGCCGGGAAGTTCCCAAGCCGTTATCCGATGATCACTCCCCCGTGCCCTCCGCCTCCCCGTCCACGTCGAAGAGCGTGCCGGTCAGCGGCGCGGCGGGCGGCGGCGTGAGGCCGAGGTGGGCCCAGGCGGCGCCGGTCGCGACGCGGCCGCGCGGCGTGCGGGCGAGCAGACCCTGCCGGACGAGGAAGGGCTCGGCGACGACCTCGACGGTCTCGGGCTCCTCCCCCACCGACACCGCCAGCGTCGACAGCCCCACCGGTCCCCCGCCGAACTTGCGCAGCAGCGATCCGAGGACGGCCCGGTCGAGCCGGTCGAGGCCGCGCTCGTCCACCTCGTAGAGCTTCAGCGCGGCCCGGGCGAGCTCCCGGTTGATCAGGCCGTCGGCGCGGACCTCGGCGTAGTCGCGGACGCGGCGCAGCAGCCGGTTGGCGATCCGGGGGGTGCCCCGGGACCGGCCGGCGATCTCGGCGGCGCCGTCGTCGGTGATCTCCACGTCCAGCAGCCGCGCCGACCTGCGGACGATCACCTCCAGCTCGGCGGGGCCGTAGAAGTCCATGTGCGCGACGAACCCGAACCGGTCGCGCAGCGGGCCGGGCAGCATCCCGGCCCGGGTGGTGGCGCCCACCAGCGTGAACGGCGCGATGTCGAGCGGGATGGCGGTGGCGCCGGGGCCCTTGCCGACGACGACGTCGACCCGGAAGTCCTCCATCGCCATGTAGAGCATCTCCTCCGCGGGCCGCGCCAGCCGGTGGATCTCGTCCAGGAACAGCACCTCGCCCTCGGCGAGCGTGGACAGCACCGCCGCGAGGTCGCCCGCCCGCTCGATCGCGGGCCCGGAGGAGATCCGCAGCGGCTGCCCCAGCTCCGCGGCGATGATCATGGCGAGGGTGGTCTTGCCGAGGCCGGGGCCGCCCGACAGCAGGACGTGGTCGGGGGTGCGGCCGCGCCGCAGCGCGCCGTGCAGCACGAGCGAGAGCTGCTCGCGCACCCGCTCCTGCCCGACGAAGTCGTCGAGCTTCTTCGGCCGCAGCGCCGCCTCGATCACCTGCTCGTCGACGTTCTCGGCGTCCGCGGAGACGAGCCGTTCCTCCTCGCTCATCCGCTGAGCTTCCGCAGCGCGGACTTGAGCAAGGCGGCGACCGGGGGCGTCTCCCCGCCGTCCAGGTCGGCGGCGACGGCCTCCACGGCGGCGTCGGCGTCCTTGGCCGACCAGCCGAGGTTGATCAGCCCGGCCTGGACCTGGGCGCGCCACGCCTGGGCGGGGTTCGCCGCGCGGGCGGCGGGCGCGCCGTCCCCGACGGGCCCGCCGAGCCGGTCCTTCAGTTCCAGGACGATGCGCTGGGCGCCCTTCTTCCCGATCCCCGGGACGCGCGTGAGCGCGGCCAGGTCCTCGGCGGCCACGGCGTGCCGCAGCGCGTCGGGGGTGTGGACGGCGAGCATCGCCAGCGCCAGCCGGGGCCCGACCCCGCTGGCGGTCTGGAGCAGCTCGAACACGGTGCGCTCGTCGTCGTCGGCGAACCCGAACAGGGTGAGGGAGTCCTCCCGGACGACCAGGGACGTCGGCACCCGGGCCTGGTCGCCGACCCGCAGTCCGGCCAGGGTGGCGGGGGTGCACTGCACCGCGTACCCGACGCCGTGCACGTCGATCACCGCCCCGTCGGGTCCGGCGGCGGCCACCTGGCCGCTGACGAAGGCGATCACTGGCTGGTTCCTCCTCTGGTCGGGGCGGTGCGGGCGGCGTTGGCGGCCTGGGCGCGGGCGGCGAGGCGCTCGCGTTCGGCGCGCGCCGCGTCCTCGATCCGCGTCCGCTGCTCGTGCGCCAGCCGCCGCTGCGCGCCGCCCCGCCACACGTGGCAGATGGCGAGCGCCAGCGCGTCGGCCGCGTCGGCGGGCTTCGGCGCCGTCTCCAGGTTCAGCAGCCGCGTCACCATCCGGGTCACCTGCGCCTTGTCGGCGCGGCCGTTGCCGGTGACGGCGGCCTTGGCCTCGCTCGGGGTGTGCAGCGCGACCGGCAGCCCGCGGCGGGCGGCGGCGAGCATGGCGATCCCGGCGGCCTGGGCCGTGCCCATCACCGTGCGGACGTTGTGCTGGGAGAACACCCGCTCGACGGCGACGGCCTCGGGGGCGAGCTCGTCCATCAGCGCCTCGACGCCGCGCTCGATGCCGAGCAGCCGGAGGGCGTGGTCCTCGTCCGGATCGGTGCGGACGACCGCCACGTGCACCAGGTGGAGCCGCCGCCCCGGGGCGCCCTCGACGACCCCCACCCCGCACCGGGTGAGCCCGGGGTCCACCCCCATCACCCGCACGGCCGCTCCTTCGATCATCTGTTCGGTCGGTCACGCTACCAAGCCAGCATCCCACCCCGCTCGGTGGCGGCGGACGTGTCGCGGAAGTAATCCACTTCCGCGAAGGCCCTAGAAGTGGTCCAGCGAGAAGGGCGTGGCTGCGAAGGGCGCCGTGAGCGCGCCCGCGTCGCCGCCCTGGAGCAGCCCCGAACGGCGCAGGGTGGCGACCGGGACGCCCGCGTAGAGCGCGGCGAGGCCGCGCGGCCCGAGCCGGACGGCGTCCGGATGTGGGGCGGAACGTTCCAGCCGACCGCGGCCGTCCGCGACCGAGAGCAGCCAGTGGCCGGAGTTCGACGGGCGCTGCGGATCGTCGATCAGCAGCGGCACCTCGACGCCCACCCCGGCCGGATAGCCGCGCGCCTCGATCGCGGCGGGCGCGTCGACCACGCGCAGCATCCACTGGACGCGGCGGACGTGGTCGACCTCGCGCTCGGCGGGCAGCCACAGCGCCGCGTCCATGGGCCCGACGCACGCGTGCACGGTCGGCGCCGTCGACGAGCCGGACCCGACGATCGCCCACAGCGCCCGCAGCGTGCGCTCCGACGCCGCGACGAGCCGGGCGACCTCCAGCGCCGCGTTGCCGTCCGCCCAGCGGAAGGTGAGGAACCCGTCATCGGCCAGGTAGGAGAAGTCGTTTTCGTCGGCGAGCAGGACCCGCCAGTTCGCGTCCGCCCATCCGATCGGACCGCAGTCGCCCGCGCCCTCGTGGACGCGGCGGATGACGGCCGCGACCTCGGCGGCGTCCGCCGTGCCGGCGCGGCGCACCGGGACGCGCTCGGCCGCGATCCCCCGCAGCGCCTCGGCCGGAATGTCGATCTCGTGCTGGGCGCCCGCGTGCTCCCAGCCGAGCGACCGGTAGAGCCGCGTCGTCGCCGGGTACAGCATGGACAGCGGGTGCCCGAACGCGGCGCACCGCTCCAGCAGATGGGCCATCAGCATGCGGCCGAGCCCCCGGCCGCGCTCCTCCGGGGCGACCGCGACCGCGCTGACGCCCGCCATGGGCACCGCGCGGCCGTGCCACCACTGCGTCATGTCGTGCAGGCGCCCACTGGCGACGACGCGCCCACCGTCGAAGACCGCGAACTGCCGTCCGGCCTCCACCGCGGCGCGGTTGAAGCGCAGCGCCCGCTCCCACTCCTCCTGCGAGCAGGGGCCGAAGGCGCGGGTCCGGAGGTCGCGGGTGGCGTCCAGCTCACCGGGTTCCAGGGGGCGGATCTCCATGATCCAGACCGTACCCGCCGCCGGTGGCACGCGGCGGGCCGGGCGGGAACCGGGCTCAGGCGTCGATGGACGCCATGATCTCGTCCGAGACGTCGAAGTTGGCGTAGACGTCCTGGACGTCGTCGGAGTCCTCCAGGGCGTCCAGCAGCCGGAAGACCTTCTTGGCGTTGTCCTCGTCCAGCGGGACGGTGACGCTCGGCAGGAACTTGCTCTCGGCCGACTCGTAGTCGATGCCGGCCTCCTGCAACGCGCTGCGGACGGCCACCAGGTCGCCGGCCTCGCTGACGACCTCGAAGTTCTCCTCGTCCAGCTCGGCGACCTCCTCGGCGCCGGCGTCCAGCACCGCCATCATGAGGTCGTCCTCGCTGGTGCCCGCCTTGGGGACGATCACGACGCCCTTGCGGTTGAACATGTAGGACACCGAGCCGGGGTCGGCGAGCGAGCCGCCGTTGCGGGTGAGCGCCACCCGGACCTCGGACGCGGCCCGGTTGCGGTTGTCGGTCAGGCACTCGATGAGCACGGCGACACCGCCGGGGGCGTAGCCCTCGTAGGTGATGTTCTGCCAGTCGGCGCCGCCCGCCTCCTCACCGGCGCCGCGCTTGCGCGCGCGCTCGATGTTGTCGTTGGGGACGGAGTTCTTCTTCGCCTTGTAGATGGCGTCGTACAGCGTGGGGTTCGCGTCGGGGTCGCCGCCGCCGGTGCGGGCCGCGACCTCGATGTTCTTGATCAGCTTGGCGAAGAGCTTGCCCCGCTTGGCGTCGAGGGCCGCCTTCTTGTGCTTGGTCGTCGCCCACTTGGAATGGCCGGACATCTGTCAATCCTCCTCGGTCGCCCGGCGCACCAGATCGGCGAAGTAGTGGTGCACGCGGAAGTCGCCCGTCAGCTCCGGGTGGAAGGCGGTCGCCACGAGGCGGCCCTGGCGGACGGCGACGATCCTACCGGCGTTCGGGCCGCCCTCGGCGCGTCCGAGGACCTCGACGGCGTCGCCGACCGACTCCACCCACGGCGCGCGGATGAAGACGGCGTGGTACGGCGTGTCTCCCATCCCCGTCAGCGGCACGTCGGCCTCGAAGGAGTCCACCTGGCGGCCGAAGGCGTTGCGGCGCACGGTCATGTCGATGCCGCCGACGGTCTCCTGGCCGGCCACGCCGTCCTGGATCCGGTCCGCCAGCATGATCATGCCGGCGCAGGAACCGTAGGCGGGCATGCCGCCCTCGATCCGCTTGCGCAGCGGCTCCAGCAGCTCGAAGGAGCGGGCCAGCCGCCACATCGTCGTTGACTCCCCGCCGGGCAGGACGATGCCGTCCACCCGTTCCAGCTCGTCGGGGCGGCGGACGTCCAGCGTCCGCGCCCCGGCGGCCTCCAGCGCGCGGGCGTGCTCGCGCACGTCTCCTTGCAGGGCGAGGACACCGATCGTCGGCACAGCAGTCACGTAGGAACCTTCCGGAGGTGCTCGGGGGGTGTGACCAACATTAGACGTCCCGTACAACGTTCCAGGGCCTGCGGGATCTTCCCGGGCATGGAATGGACGGGTCAGGCGTGTTTGAACCGGCGGAGCGGGAGCTCCAGCGGGAGGAAGCCGTCCTGGCCCCGGCTGGCGATGCCGCGCCCGAACATGTGGGCCTCGGCGAGCGCCAGGCCGAACTCCTCGGGGTCGAACGGCAGCGGCACGTCGGCGGCGCCCGCGTCGATGGCGCTCCAGAAGGGCCGCTCGGCGGGCAGCCGGTCGCCCTGGTCGACGACGACGCCGTCCTCGGCGGTCACGAAGACCTCGCGGAGCAGCGCGCCGGACTCGTACCAGCGGAACCAGCAGCCGTGGATCACGGTGTGCAGGACGAGGACGCCGCAGCGCGAGCCCGGCAGCGCGGCGGCGGCGGTGTCGGCGATCCGGCGGGCGTCGTCGTCGAGGCTGAACAGCCGCCGGTCGCACAGCAGCAGCGCCCGCTCGAACGCGCCGACGAACAGCTCGTCCTCGTAGGGCCAGAGCGCGAAGTCCAGGACCGTGTCACCGGTCTCGGTGAGGGTGGCCGCCGGGTAGAGACCGCGCGCGATCTCCGCCGCGGCGCCCGGATCGGGCACGAGGCCCGGCCGGAACACATCGGTGGGTTCACCCGCGCTCGCGCATGCCAGCGCGACCGACCAAGCCATGCTCCGCCCCTCCCGCGGCCGGGGACCGCCCGGGAGGCCTCGCGCCTCCCCGCCAGCCGCGCGGCCAGCGTAATCCCTCGACCTGCGGGTTGTGGAGGGGGGTCCCCCGGTTGCCGCCCGGCCGCCCGCCCGTGCCGGACGGCTCGGGCGGCGGCCGGGCGCCGGAGATCACCGGCCGTGGATCACCGGGGAAGGGTCACCAGCCGCGGCCGGCGAACTTCTGGTCCTCGCCGAGGGAGGCGGCGCTGATGCCGACCATGGCCTCGCCGAGCCCGCGCGAGACCTTGGCGATCACCTCGGGGTCGTCGTGGAAGGTGGTGGCCTTCACGATGGCCTCGGCGCGCTGGGCGGGGTTGCCGGACTTGAAGATGCCCGAGCCGACGAACACGCCCTCGGCGCCGAGCTGCATCATCATCGCGGCGTCAGCGGGGGTGGCGATGCCGCCCGCGGTGAACAGCACGACGGGCAGCTTGCCGGCCCGCGCGACCTCCTTGACCAGCTCGTAGGGCGCCTGGAGCTCCTTGGCGGCCACGTACAGCTCGTCGTCGGCGAGCGACCCGAGCCGGCTGATCTCGCGCCGGATCTGGCGCATGTGGGTGGTGGCGTTGGAGACGTCGCCGGTGCCGGCCTCGCCCTTGGAGCGGATCATCGCCGCGCCCTCGGTGATGCGGCGCAGCGCCTCGCCGAGGTTGGTGGCGCCGCACACGAACGGGACGGTGAACGCCCACTTGTCGATGTGGTTGTCGTAGTCGGCGGGGGTGAGCACCTCGGACTCGTCGACGTAGTCGACGCCGAGCGCCTGGAGCACGCGGGCCTCGACGAAGTGGCCGATGCGCGCCTTGGCCATCACGGGGATCGACACCGCCGAGATGATCCCGTCGATCATGTCGGGGTCGCTCATCCGGGAGATGCCGCCCTCGGCGCGGATGTCGGCGGGAACCCGCTCCAGGGCCATGACGGCCACCGCGCCCGCGTCCTCGGCGATCTTCGCCTGGTCGGGCGTGACGACGTCCATGATCACGCCGCCCTTGAGCATCTCCGCCATGCCGCGCTTGACGCGGGCGGTCCCGGTCTCGGGCGCGGCGTTCTCGGGGGCGGGACTGGAAGTGGACACGGGCATTCCTCATCTCGGCGGAAGACAGGTCACTTCCAAGATATCGCCTGCTAGCGGGACTTTTCGACCGGGCAGAGTGTCATCGGGCCGGTGTTTTGGCTTACGAAGTGACCGCAGAACACCCTACAACCACTGGTCCGTAAGGATTCGTTACGGAATGTGAGGCTTGCCGTCGTTGAGCAGGACGACCCAGACCTGGCCGCGCGCGAACGTCATCGGCCTGCCGTCGGGGGTGGTGTAGGTGGTGCCCTTGTCCTCGGCCGGCCGCGTCCACCTGGCCTCGTAGGACTTCCCGTCGCGCAGGACGAGCGCGCGTCCCGAGCCGGTGGTGCGGATCAGCGGCGTGTAGCTGCCCAGGAAGTCGTGGAAGCGAGACCGGGTCGTCTGGGCGTACTGGACGACGATCGTCCGGCCGCCGAGCTGCCCGCCCTCGGCGGCGAGGTCGGGCCGCCCGCCCCACGACGCCAGCCAGCGCTTCTGCTTGGCCGACCAGGTGAACCCCATGGTCGTCGCCGGCCAGCGGGCGGTGAAGGAGGCGGTGGGCCTGCCGCCCTCGGGCGCCGGGCCGAAGCGGAACCCGATGTCGCGGGGCGGCTCGGCCTTAGGCGCCTGCTTCAGCAGGTTCCTCGGGTCGGCGTAGAGGTTGTACGGGATGGGCTTGGGCCCGGCGCGGAAGTAGGCGGAGCCCCCGTTGTCCTGGGAGATGTCGTAGACCGGCGCCTTGCGGATATAGGGCTTCATCTTGCTCTGGACGCCGCTGAACGCGAACGCGGGGCGGCCGAACTGCGGGAGGATGTGCAGGTCGGAGATGCGGGCGCTGCGGACCGGTCCAACGCGGGCCGGCAGCCGGGACGAGTAGACCGCCATCAGCCGCGTCTCGCCGCCCTCGACCTGCTCGACGTAGACGAGGTCGGCGGAGGACACCCCCGACTGCGGCAGCGCGGGCCGGGTGTTCTCGATCTTGACGGCGAGGACGGGGTTGCGCAGGCCCGTCGCGCCGCCGGTGAACGGGTGCGTCGTCGGCGCGCCGGACCCGGAGGCGCCCGGGGCGCCGGGGGGACTCGCGCTCTGGCCGCCGTCCGAGCCGTCCGAGCACGCGGTCCCCGCGGCGCCGAGCAGCGCGAGCGCCGCGAGCCCCGTGGCCGTCCGCCCGCGTGTGGCGGTCCGGCCGCGGCGGGGTGTTTCCCACGCGTATCGCACGATATGGCCCTCCCTTGAGCGATCTGCCCGAGGGTAGCGAACCCATCCAGATCCGAACCCCCGGATGCGAACCCCGGCAGAGGCGGGGACCGCCGGAGAGGCCGGACGCGGAGCCCCTCAGATGCCCGGGGGGTCGTCGTCGATCTCGAAGAAGCCGGGCAGCGGCGCGCGCCCGTGCAGCGGGAGCACCCGGACGAGCAGCTTGCGGCGGGCGATGCGGGCCTGGGAGACGGCGTCGTTGTAGAACCGGCGGGCGTAGGCGACCTTCGCGGCGGCCGAGGACAGCTCCTCCAGGACGGCCTTCCCGTCGCCGTCGGCCCGCGCGCCGAGCGTACTGGCGAACTCGGGCTGGTCGACGACCGCGCGCAGCGCGCGGGACAGGTCGCTCTCGGCGAACTCCCGGTTGTCGGCGTCGGCGGTGCGGGCCTCGTGCGCGGCGGTGGCGAGGACCAGGCTGGTCGCCGGGTCCAGCAGCCGGGACGCGGCCAGCTCCAGCGCGGCGGCGGCCCGGCGGACGAGCGCGGCGTCCAGCGCGGCGCGGGCGGTCTCGACGCGGACGTGCAGCCGGTCGAGCCGGGTGGCGCGCCACGAGACGTACACGGCGGCGAGGAAGACGACCGCGACCCAGAACAGGACGTCGATGATCCAGTCGTAGGACATCGGACCCCCTAGGCCCCGACGCCGGACTCGACGACGCCCTCGCTGCCGAGCGAGACCGTCTCGTACACGCGCACCACGTCCCGCGCCACCGACGACCAGTCGTAGGCGCGGACGGCGGCGCGCGCCTCGGCCGAGAGCTGCTTGCGCCGGGCCGGGTCGCCCAGGAGGTCGTCGGCGGCGGCCGCCAGGGCCTCGTGGTCGCCGACCGGGAACAGCACGCCCGCGCGGCCGCCGAGCAGCACCCGGTCGAACGCCTCGATGTCGCTCGCCACGATGGGCGCGCCCGCCGCCATCGCCTCGGCGAGCACGATCCCGAAGCTCTCGCCGCCGGTGTTGGGAGCGACGAACACGTCCACCGAGTGGTAGGCGCGGACCTTGTCCTCCTCGTCGACCATGCCGAGCACGACGACCCGGTCGCGCAGCTCGGGCGAGACGCGGGACACGACGTCGTCGGCGTCGCCGGGGCCGGCGAGCAGCAGCCGCAGCCCGGGACGCCGGCGGCCGAGCAGCTCGAAGGCGCGCAGCAGCACCTGGAGGCCCTTGCGGGGCTCGTCCATGCGGCCGAGGAACCCGAGGGCGCCGCCGTCCCCGTCGCCGGCGCCGCCGCGGGGGCCGTCGCCGCGTCCGGGCCAGCCGGGCAGCGGCTCGCCCATCGCGAACCGCTCGGTCGCGACGCCGTTCGGGATCAGCACGGCGTCGCCGCCGAGGTGCTCGACGAGCGTGGTGCGGGCGGCCTCCGACACCGCGATCCGCCCGGTGATCTTCTCCAGCGCGCTCTGCAGGATCGGCGCGGTCACCGACACCACGCGGGACTTCTCGTAGGACGCGTGGAAGGTGCCGACGATCGGCCCGTCGGCCGCCCAGCAGGCCAGCAGCCCGAGCGAGGGCGCGGCGGGCTCGTGCACGTGCAGGACGTCGAAGCGCCCCTCGTTGATCCAGCGCCGCACCCGGGCCGCCGACAGGAACCCGAACGCCAGCCGGGCCACCGAGCCGTTGTAGGGGACGGGGACGGCGCGTCCGGCCGAGACCACGTAGGGCGGCGGCTCGGCGTCGTCGTCGGCGGGCGCGATCACCGACACCCGGTGGCCGAGGCCGATCAGCGTCTCGGCGAGGTCGGCGATGTGCCGCTGGACGCCGCCCGGGACGTTCCAGGTGTACGGGCAGACGATGCCGACCCTCACCGGCGTGCCTCCGCGAGGTCGTCCACCCAGACCTTCTGGAGCATGTGCCAGTCCTCCGGGTGGGCGGCGATGCCCTCCTGGAAGACGCGCGCCGTCTCCTGCGTCATGGCCTGGATCTTCTCCTGCCGGGAGCCCTCCCCGGGGACGGGGACCTCCTCGTGAACCCGCGCCGCCCAGTACTTCCCCTCGTACCAGAGTGTCACGGGGATCAGCGCGGCGCCCGTCTGGAGGGCCAGCGCGGCGGCCACGGCGGGCATCCGGGCGGTGGCGCCGAAGAACTCGACGTCCACGCCGGTGGCGGTGAGGTCGCGGTCGACGACCAGGCACACCGGGCGCCCGGCGCGCAGCCGCTGCGCCATCCGCCCGAACGCGGACGCGCCCTTGTGGGCCAGCACCTCCATGCCGAGGCCCTCCCGGAACTCCACGAACCGGTCGTAGAGCGACTCCGGCTTCAACCGCTCGGCGACGGTGGTGAACGGGTGGCCGTTGTGGACGAGCCACGCCCCGGCGTGCTCGTAGTTGCCCATGTGCGGCAGCGCCAGCACGACGCCGCGGCCCGCGTCGAGGTTGCTGAAGATCTTCTTCTCGCCGGTGACGCGCATGCCGCCGACGATCCGCTCCCGGTCGTACTCGGGGAGCCGGAACACCTCCAGCCAGTAGCGGAAGTAGGAGCGCAGCACCTTCTTGCTGAGGACGCGGATCTCGTCGTCCACGGCGTCCTTGCCGAGGACGCGGCACAGGTTCCGTTCGAGCTGGCGCACCCCGGACCCGTGGCGCTGCCAGGTGCGGTCGGCCAGCGCGGCGAACACCAGCCGCGCGGCGCGCTCGGGCGTCTTGCGGACGACCGTCCAGCCGAGCGCGTACGCGGCGTCCATGACCTCGTCGCGGACCGAGGCCGGGGCGGCGCCGCGCGGCCGGGTCACGGCCTTCGCTCCGCTTTGGGCCTGGCGGGTTCGGACGGGCGGCCCGGCGCGGGCTCCGACGCCGGCTGGGGCGCGGGGTCGGCCTTCGCCTGCGCGTACACGGTCGCGAACCGCTGCCCGACCGTGACCGTGCTGAGCGCGGCGAGCGCCCACAGCGCCAGCGCCAGGATGTAGGGGACGCCAAGCCCGTCGAACCCGGCGGCCACCAGCGCGACGATCAGCCGTTCCGCGCGTTCCGCGATCCCCACGTTGCAGGTGTACCCGAGCCCCTCGGCGCGGGCCCTGGCGTAGGACACCACGACCCCGGCCACCAGGCAGTACAGGGCGACGCCGGCGAGCACCTCCCGGCCGTCCCGGTACAGGCCGATCATCAGGCCGGCGAAGATCGCGGCGTCGGCGACCCGGTCCATCGTGGAGTCCAGGAACGCGCCGAACTTGGAGATCTTGCCGGTGACGCGGGCGACGGCGCCGTCCAGCATGTCGAACAGCACGAACGCGGTGATGACCATCGTGCCCCAGAAGAACTCCCCGCGCGGGAACAGGCCGAGAGCGCCCGCGGAGACGCCGACGGTCCCGATCACGGTGATGGCGTTGGGCGAGACCCCGGTCCGCGCGACCGCCCCTCCGATGGGGGTCAGCACGCGCCCCAGCGCGGGCCTGATTCTGTTGAGCATCGCCGTCCGTTCTCGTGGTTGTGGGGCCGAGGGGCGGCGGGGGGCGCCCCGGGGGCGCCGCGGGCCGCGCGGCGCGCCCAATCGTAGTGCGCGAACCGGCCCCCGATGGCCGGACCGGGATCAGCCCCAGGTCAGGCGAGGGCGCGGCGCGCCGGTCCGGAGCGCGGCGGAGAGATGACGGATGTTTGGCGTTCACCCCTTGTGATCCTGGCCGTCACGGGAAAAGGTGTTGACACGGGTGTGACGTCGGTCACGCACGTTGGACGAGGTCGGACGCCGCACTCGGACGTCAGGGCCGGGCCCGCCGGGCCGTGGCCCCAGCCGCACGCGGGCCTCCGCGGCGAGGCCCGTCCGAGGAGGTAGTCATGGCGGACAAGGGAGGCCACCCGGGAGCCCCCGGCAGGGCACCGGAGGCCGGCGGGTGCGACAGGGTGCGCAACGTCGCGCTGGTCGGCCATTCGGGGGCGGGCAAGACCACGCTGGTGGAGGCGCTGCTGGCCGCGACGGGGACGGTGCAGCGCGCGGGGCGGGTCGAGGACGGCACCACCGTCAGCGACTTCGACGAGGTCGAGATGCGCCAGCAGCGCTCGGTCAACCTCGCGCTCGCGCCCCTCCAGTACGGCGACATCAAGATCAACCTGCTCGACACCCCCGGGTACGCCGACTTCACCGGCGACCTGCGGGCCGGGCTGCGGGCCGCCGACGCCGCGCTGTTCGTGATCTCGGCGGTGGACGGCGTCGACGGGCTGACCCGGATGCTGTGGGAGGAGTGCGCGGCCGTCCAGATGCCCCGCGCGGTCGTCATCACCAAGATCGACCAGCAGCGCGGCGACTTCGACGACGTCGTGCTCGGCTGCCAGGACGCCTTCGGCGAGGGCGTGCTGCCGCTGTACTTCCCGGCGGCGGGCGACGACGGGCTGGCCGGCCTGGTCGGGCTGCTGACGCGCCGCTGCCTGGACTACTCCACCGGCGAGCGCACCGAGTGCGACCCCGACCCCCGCTACCTGGACCAGATCGCCGAGCAGCGCGCGTCGCTGATCGAGGGGATCATCCAGGAGAGCGAGGACGAGACCCTCATGGACCGGTACCTGTCCGGTGAGGAGATCGACGTCAAGGCCCTCATCGAGGACCTGGAGACCGCGGTCGCGCGGGGCAGCTTCTACCCCGTCCTCGCCACGTCGGTGCCGCACGGCGACCATCCCGGCCCGGTGATCGGGATGCGGGAGCTGCTGGAGCTCATGGCGCAGGCGTTCCCGTCCCCGCTGGAGCACGGCATCCCGCCCGTGACGCCGGTGAAGGGCGGGCCGCCCAAGGAGCTCGCCTGCGACCCCGAGGGGCCGCTGGTCGCCGAGGTCGTCAAGACCACCTCCGACCCCTACGTCGGCCGGATCTCGCTGGTCCGCGTGTTCTCCGGGACGCTGCGTCCCGACAGCGTCGTGCACGTCTCCGGGCACGGCATGGCGGACCGGGGCCACGAGGACCACGACGTCGACGAGCGCGTCGGCGCCCTCACCTCGCCGCTCGGCAAGACCCAGCGGACCGTCTCCTCCTGCGCGGCGGGCGACATCTGCGCGGTGGCCAAGCTGGCGCGCGCCGAGACCGGCGACACCCTCTCCGACCCGTCGGCGCCCATGCTGATGGCTCCCTGGTCGATGCCCGACCCGCTGCTGCCGGTCGCGATCCGGGCCCATTCCAAGGCGGACGAGGACAAGCTCAGCCAGGCCCTCGCCCGGCTCGTCGCCGAGGACCCGACGCTCCGCCTGGAGAACAACCCCGAGACCCGCCAGCTCGTCCTGTGGTGCATGGGCGAGGCGCACGCGGACGTGCTGATCGACCGGCTGCGCGCCCGCTACGGCGTCGAGGTCGAGCGGATCGACCTGCGGGTCCCGCTGCGCGAGACGTTCGGCGGCGCGGCCAAGGGTCTCGGCCGGCACGTCAAGCAGAGCGGCGGGCACGGCCAGTACGGCATCTGCCACATCGACGTGGAGCCGCTGCCGTCCGGCGAGGGGTTCGAGTTCGTCGACAAGATCGTCGGAGGGGTGGTGCCCCGGCAGTTCATCCCCTCGGTGGAGAAGGGCGTCCGGCAGCAGATGGGGCGCGGCGTGTCCGCGGGCTACCCGCTCGTGGACATCAAGGTCACCCTGCACGACGGCAAGGCCCACTCGGTCGACTCCTCCGACATGGCCTTCCAGGCCGCCGGGGCCCTCGCCCTGAAGGACGCGGCGGGCGCGGTGCCGATCCTGCTGCTGGAGCCGGTGGACGAGGTGGCCGTGCTGATCGCCGACGAGTACGTGGGCGCGGTCATGTCCGACCTGACCTCCCGGCGCGGCCGGGTCCTCGGCTCCGAGGCCGTCCCGGGCGGCCGAACGATGATCAAGGCGGAGGTCCCGCAGCTGGAGATCATCCGGTACGCGATCGACCTGCGGTCCATGTCCCAGGGCACCGGCACCTTCAACCGCGGCTTCCTCCGCTACGAGCCGCTCCCCTCGCACCTCGCCGAGAAGGTCGCCGCGGGCTCGCGCGACGGCTGACCCCCACCGGAGGACATGGGGGCGGCCGGGTCCGGCCGGGCCGCCCCCACCTGGGATCTCCCCCTGAAGTTCATCCTCACGCCACCCGCCTCTCATCCCACAGGGTGAGTGGCGGTTCAGCCGCCCGGTCGATCAACTCCAAGACCCGGCGTGACACGCTGGATCATGCTATGGACGCTACGGGGATGGAACGGCGGCCGGGGCGGCGCCGGGTGCTCAAGGGGCTCGGGCTCGCCGCCGGGGGGCTTCTGGTGGGCGGTGCGGGAGTAGCCGCCGAACAGGAGTGGAAGCGCGACGCGGCGCCGCTGTCGGCGTCGTCGGTGGACTCCTGGCGGCCGGAGGGCGGGCAGGTCGAGGTCGTCTGGGCCGTCGACACCGCGCGCCGGCTGGCGGCGCTCACCTTCGACGACGGGCCGATGGGCCACTGGACGCCGCAGACCCTCGACATCCTGGACGCCGAGCGGGTCAGCGCCACGTTCTTCGTCGTCGGCAGCCGGCTCGTCCGCAACGCCGGGCTGGTCAAGGGGCGGCTCGGCCGCCACGAGGTCGGCAACCACACCTGGAACCACGACGACCTGTCGAGGATGAGCCACGCCCGCGCCTACCGGTCCATCCACCGCACCCACGAGGCGATCACCGAGGTCACCGGCCGGGCCCCGACGCTGCTACGGCCGCCCTGGGGGCGGCTCGGCGGGACGACCCTGCACGTCGCCGCCCAGCACGGCTACGACATCGCCCTGTGGTCGCTGCTGGTGCAGGACCGGCGGTTCGGCGACGAGCCGTCCGAGCTGGTGAAGGCCGTGGTCGACAACACCCGTCCCGGCACGATCCTGCTCGCCCACGACGTCGGCGCGCGCAGCCGCGAGGTCGCCGTGCGGCAGCTGCCCACCATGATCCGGGGCCTGCGCGCCAAGGGCTTCGAGTTCGTCACGGTCTCCGAGCTGCGCCGGAACGCGTCCCCGCCGAAGGCGGGCGGCGCGGGCGGGCCGGGGGGCGGCACGGGCAAGCCGGTGTCCGTCCCCGCGCGGCAGCGGCGGCCCTAGGGTAGGACGATGCACTTTCCGGCCCTCCGCCTCGGCACGCGCGCCAGGCTCTGGCGGTCCGCCGTCGCGGCGGCCGGCATCGGCGCGCTGCTCTACACCAGCGCCTACGGGGCCGACGACGACTTCCCGTTCGGGCCCATGACGCAGTTCGCGTTCTCGGTCGAGAACGACGGCGGCGAGATCGTCTCCCACTGGCTGGAGGCCGACACCGCGACGGGCGCGCACGTGAAGCTGTCCATGGACGCGGTGGGGTCGGGCATGAAGCGCGCCGAGATCGAGGGCCAGATGACCCGGCTCGCGCGCGACCCGTCCCTGCTCCAGGGCATCGCGGCGGGGCAGCACCGGCTGCACCCGAGGGAGCCCCGGCTCACCAGGATCTACATCGTGAAGCAGGTCCAGACGTTGAAACACGGGAAGGTCGTGTCGACGACCAGGACGAACGCCGTCGTCTGGGGGGTGCGGTGACGGCCGCCGCGGCGCCGGAGACGCCCGCCCCCACGCAGCAGGACGCGGCGCCCCGCCGGACCCCGTGGGACTGCTGGTGGTTCGGGCCGGTACCGCGCGCCCGGATCGCCTGGCTGCGGATTCTCGGGTACGGGTTCCTGCCGTTCGACATGCTGCTGCTGACCAGTAGCTCGATGGCGCACGCGCGGCTGCCCGCCGACCTGTACCAGCCGGTGCGGCTGGCGCGCTGGCTGCACCTACCCGCGCCCACGCCGAACGCCATGACCGCGCTGCTGGTGGTGACGATCGCCGCCGGGCTCGTCGCGGCGACCGGGCGCGTCCTGCCCCGGCTCACCGGCTACCTCACGGCCTGCGGCTACCTGTGGTGGGTCACGATCAGCATGTCCTACGGCAAGGTGGACCACGACCACCTGGCGCTGGTCATCGCCCTGTTCGTGCTGCCGAGCGTCGGACGCGCGGGCGTCGGCGACCGGCGCCCCTGCGAGTCCTCGGCGTGGTCGATCCGGTGCGTCCAGATCTCGGTGGTCGCGGCCTACTTCCTGTCGGCGTGGGCGAAGGTCCGCATCGGCGGGTTCCCCGACTGGCCGAACGGCGCCACCGTGCAGTGGGCGCTGAGCAGGCGCGGGACGCCGTTCGGGCGCAGCCTCATCGACTACCCGCTGCTGCTCAAGATCAGCCAGTGGTTCATGTTCCTGGCGGAGGCGACCTCGCCCGCGCTGCTGTTCCTGCGCGGGTGGCCGCTCTACCTGCTGGTGCTGTTCTTCGCGGGCTTCCACGCCGTCACGTACGCGCTGATGACGATCCACTTCCTGCCGCACGCGATCTGGCTGGCGGCGTTCCTGCCGCTGGAGCGGCTCACCGGCCTGCTGCCCGAGCGGCTGCGCGGTGGGGCCGCCGCCGCGCCCGCCGACGACACGGCGGAGCCGGCGCAGGCCTGATCAGGTCTGGCCGGGCCGTCCGGGCCGCGCCGTCAGGCCCGCGCCGTCAGCCGGACGCCCCGGGCCGCCGCGCGGCGGGCAGCGCGCACGCCGCCGTGCCGCCCGGCATCCGCTGCCGGTTGTTCGCCACCAGCCGGTAGACGACGTGCGCCGCCCAGCTCACCGGGGGGACGCGCATGACGACGCCCAGCGCGCGCCAGGGGCCGCCCGCGGCGGTCAGCAGCCGCCCGATCGCCTCGGCGCCGCCGCTGATCCGGCCCGCCCTGTCGATCCACAGGACCTCGTGCTCGGCCCGCTCCGCCGTGGTGCCGAGCGCGTCGAGGTCGGCGAACTGGAACGCCACGACCGTCGCGTCCACGGGCACGCGGCGCTCCAGGAACCGCACCGAGGACGTGCAGAACCCGCAGTCGCCGTCGTACACGAGGACGGGCCGCTCCCTCATCTGACCTCCCGACCGCACGGAACCTCCGGTCGCCGCGCCGCTCACGGGTGCGGCCACGCGTCGGCGAGCAGCTGCCGGGTGTCGCGCAGGAGCTGCGGGAGCACCTTCGTGTGCCCAACGACCGGCATGAAGTTGGTGTCGCCGCCCCAGCGCGGCACGACGTGCTGGTGCAGGTGCGCGGCGATGCCCGCGCCCGCGACCAGGCCGAGGTTCATGCCGACGTTGAACCCCTGCGCGCCGCTGGCCTTGCGCAGCGCCGCGAGGGCTCGCTGGGTGAACACCGCGAGCTCGCGGTACTCCGGCTCGTCGAGGTCGCCGTAGTCGGCGACGTGCCGGTACGGGACGACCATGAGGTGCCCGGAGTTGTAGGGGTAGAGGTTCAGCACCGCGTACACCGCCACGCCGCGCGCCACGACGAGGCCGTCCTCGTCGGTCATCGCGGGGATCTCGCAGAACGGGCAGCCGTCGTCGGCCTCGGTGCCGGTCGGCTTGCCCTCGCCCTTGATGTAGGCCATGCGGTGGGGGGTCCACAGCCGCTGGAAGTTGTCGGGCGTGCCCGCCCCGCCCCTCTCCTCCTCGATGCGGGGGCTGCGTTCGGTCCCGGAGCCGGCGCCGGACGCGTCGTCGCGCCCCGTCCGGTCCACCGGCTCATCCGGCTCTGCGCTCAAGGCGGCGGTCTCCTTTTGTTCACGGCCTGACCAGCAGCATAGAGAGGGACGCGCGGGCCCCTGTAGCCGGGCTCCCCCGGCCGCGGGGCCCCGCTGGTGACGCGCCCGCGAAAGCGCTGTTGCGTGACGTCCGGCGGCCCGCTCCGCCACCATGGTCACCTAGCCGACCACAGGGAGCGATCATGACCGACCCCGACCAGGGCCGCGCCGGCGACGGCGGCGAGCCGCGCGCCGAGGCCGGGTCGCTGCCGTTCTACCCCGGCCCGCCGGGACGGCCGGGGCCGGGGCCGGGGCCGCTGCCGCCGGGCGCCCCGCTCTCGGCGCCGCCGGCCTCGCTCATCCCGCACATGCCCGCTCCCGCCGCCGCGCACACGCCGCTGACGCTCCACGGCGGCGGCCCGGGCCCCGCCTCGGCGCCGCCCCTGTCCAAGGAGACCCCGGACGCGCCGCCGCCCCCGGGGGACGCCGGGGACGCCGCGTCCGTGGACGGCCGCATCACGATCGACGACGAGGTGGTCGAGAAGCTCGTGGCGATGGCCGCGCTGGAGGTGCGGGGCGTCGCCGGGCTGGTCCCGCGCCCGGGCCAGGACGGCGGGCGCGGCACGGGCGGCGTCCGGGTCCTGATGCACGACGACGAGGTGACCCTCGACCTCGGCATCGCCGTCGGCTACGGCAGCGTGATCATGGAGGTGGCGCGGATCGTGAAGGCCAATGTGGCACGGGTCGCGGCCCTGATGCTCGGCATGCGCGTCGCGGCGGTCAACATCGCCGTCGAGGACGTCCGCATGCCCACCGAGCCCCCGCCGACCGCCTAGGAGGCTCAGCGCGCCCTCAGCCGTGGGCCGGGACTTCAGTGAGCACGCGACTGGGCGGCCACGCGGGCGTAGCAGGTCTGCATGGCGACGCCGAGCGAGATCGTAGTGACCTTGACGCGTTCGACGAGCGCCGGCGGGACGCCGGTAAAACGGAACGTGTGCGGCGCGCCGCCCCGCACGGCCGCCTGCTGCGACCGGGGCGCGTACCCGCGCAGCGCCATCTCCGCGCGGATCGCGCCGCTGGCCGACACCGTGATCACGACCTCGACGGCGTCGCGGACCGCGCGGTAGTACGCCGTTCCCGCCGGGCACCAGGTGAGCGAGGTCCCGCCGCCGTTCTCGCCCGGCATCGGGGGGCCGCCGCCCTCTCCCCCGCCGGTGCCGGGCCGCAGGCCGCCCGTGCCCCCGGTGTCGTCCGTGCCCTTGGAGCCACCCGGGGACGGGACGATCGGCGGCTCCGACACCCCCGGCGCCGCGGCCGAGGGGGTGCCGCCGGGCCGCGGGGTGACCCGGGCCCCGGCCGCGCCCCTGCGGCCCTCGTCCTCGTCGATCAGCGGCAGGACCAGGACGACGACGGCGGCCACCACGAGCAGCAGGGCCGTTCCGTAGCCGGCGATCCGGACCGGGGCGGAGCCGAGCCCGCGAGGCACGCGGGGCCCGCGGGCCCCGCGACGCGGCCTCGTGGACGTCATCTCCGCGCTCTCCCAGGTCGTGGCACGTGACGAGAGAGGGTACCGGCTCAGATCTGCACGCGCGCCTCGACCGCCTTGACGATCTCCTCGACGGCCTCGTCGATCGGGACGGCGTTGCGCTGCTCGCCGTCGCGGTAGCGGAACGACACCGCGTCCTTGGCGACGTCGTCGTCGCCCGCGAGCAGCATGTAGGGGATCTTCTGCTTCTGCGCGTTGCGGATCTTCTTCTGCATCCGGTCGGACGAGGCGTCCACCTCGACGCGGACGCCCCGCTCGCGCAGCCGCTCGGCGACCCGCTCCAGGTGCGGGACGTGGGTGTCGCCGATCGGGATGCCGACGGCCTGCACGGGCGACAGCCAGGGCGGCATCGCGCCCGCGTAGTGCTCCAGCAGCACGCCGAAGAACCGCTCGATCGACCCGAACAGCGCCCGGTGGATCATGACCGGCTGCTGCCGGGTGCCGTCGGCCGCCTGGTACTCCAGACCGAACCGCTTGGGCTGGTTGAAGTCGACCTGGATGGTGGACAGCTGCCAGGTCCGGCCGATGGCGTCCTTGGCCTGGACGGAGATCTTCGGGCCGTAGAACGCGGCGCCGCCGGGGTCGGCGACGAGGTCGAGCCCGGACTCCTCGGCGGCCTGGCGCAGCGCCTCGGTCGCCTCCTCCCAGTCGGCGTCCTCGCCGATGAACTTCGGCGAGTCGTCGCGGGTGGACAGCTCCAGGTAGAACTCGCTCAGGCCGTAGTCGCGCAGCAGGTCGAGGACGAAGGTGAGCAGGTCCTTCAGCTCGCCGCCCATCTGCTCCTTGGTGCAGTAGATGTGCGCGTCGTCCTGGGTCATGCCGCGGACGCGGGTGAGGCCGTGCACGACGCCCGACTTCTCGAACCGGTACACCGACCCGAACTCGAACAGCCGCAGCGGCAGCTCCCGGTAGGACCGCCCGCGCGCCCGGAAGACCAGGTTGTGCATCGGGCAGTTCATCGGCTTGAGATAGTAGTCGCCGCCGTCGACCTCCATGGGCGGGAAGATGTCGTCCTTGTACCAGCCGAGGTGGCCGGACACCTCGAACAGGTCGCCCTTGGTGATGTGCGGGGTGTTGACGAACTCATAGCCCGCCGCCTCGTGCCGCCGGCGCGAGTAGTCCTCCATGACGCGGCGGACGACGCCGCCCTTGGGATGGAAGATGGGCAGCCCGCTGCCGATCTCGGACGGGAACGAGAACAGGTCCAGCTCGGCGCCGAGCCTGCGGTGGTCGCGCTTCTCGGCCTCCTCCAGCAGCTTCAGGTACTCGTCCTGCTTCTCGCGGGACTCCCACGCGGTGCCGTAGATGCGCTGGAGCTGCGGGTTCTTCTCGCTGCCGCGCCAGTAGGCGCCGCCGGTCCGCATCAGCTTGAACGCCGGGATGACGCGGGTGGTGGGCAGGTGCGGCCCGCGGCACAGGTCCTTCCAGCGCAGGTCGCCGGTCTTGGCGTCGAGGTTGTCGTAGATGGTCAGCTCGCCGGCGCCGACCTCGACGTCGGCGCCGTCGGCCGCGTCCTGGACCGGGCCGGAGCCCTTGAGGCCGATCAGCTCCAGCTTGTACGGCTCGGCGGCCAGCTCCGCGCGCGCCTCCTCGTCGGAGACGGGGCGCCGGGAGAACCGCTGCCCCTGCTTGACGATCTCGCGCATCCGCTTCTCGATGCGCTTGAGGTCGTCGGGGGTGAACGGCTCGGCGACGTCGAAGTCGTAGTAGAAGCCGTTCTCGACCGGCGGCCCGATGCCCAGCCTGGCCTCGGGGAACAGCTCCTGGACGGCCTGCGCCATCACGTGCGCGGCCGAGTGCCGCATGATGGCCCGGCCGTCCGGCGAGCCGATCTCCACGGGCGCCACGACGTCGCCGTCGCGCAGCTCGCCCGCCAGGTCGCGCAGCTCGCCGTTGACGCGGGCGGCGACGACCGAGCGGCCGTCGGCCTCCAGCGCCTCCCCCGCGGTGGTGCCGGCGGGCACCACCCGCTCGCCGCCTTCCAGGGTGACGCGCAGATCGGACACGGTGGACACGGGAACTCCTCATGATCGGGCGGCTGGTCGTCGGGAGCGGATCGGGGTCGCAAAGCCGTGAGGCCCCGGGATCGCTCCCGGGGCCTCACCGCGTGCAATGTCAGGACATGCGGCCGTCGCGCCGGGGTGGACCCGGCGTCGTCGTCTCCGGTACGGCGCGCATTCCCTTACTGTAGCCGACCGCCGCCCGCGCGCGCATTCCACGGCACGGGCCGGGAGGGGGTCCACACGGCCCTCAGACGGCCGCAGGGCCGCCGACGCCCACCTGCCGCACTCAGGCGCGGCTCAGGCCGGGGCGCGGCCCTCCGGCGCACGGGTGCGGGCCCGGGGGACGGCGATCGCGTCCATGTCCTCCAGCTCGCGTCCCTTGGTCTCCGGGACGCCGCGGACCACGAACAGGGACGCCAGGATCGCGAACAGCGTGTAGATCCCGTAGGCGACGCCGAGCGAGTAGCCGGAGACGCCGGGGAACGTCGTGGTGATCAGCCAGTTCGCGATCCACTGCGCCGCCGCGGCGACGGCGAGCGCGGAGGCGCGGATGACGTTGTTGAACATCTCCCCGAGCATCACCCACACGACCGGCCCCCAGGTCGCGGCGAACGCGAACACGTAGACGTTGGCCGCGACGAGCGCGACGGGCCCGGCGACGTCGCCGAGGTGCGGGTCGCCGTCCACGACCGGCGCGGTGGCGAAGCAGACGGTGAGCGTCGCGAGCGTGACCGCCATGCCCACCGCGCCCGCCAGCAGCAGCGGCCGGCGCCCGACCCGGTCGACCAGCGCGATCGCCACCAGCGTGGACACGACGTTCACCACCGAGTTGATCACGGAGGTGAGCATGGCGTCGTCCTCGCTCATCCCCGCCGCCTGCCACAGCGAGGACGAGTAGTAGAAGATCACGTTGATCCCGACGAACTGCTGGAACACCGACAGCAGGATTCCCGTCCAGACGATCGGCATCAGCCCGAAACGGCGGCCGCGCAGGTCGCTCAGCCGGACCGGGCGGTCACCGGCCAGCGACCGGACGATCTCGCTGATCTTCAGGTCGACGTCGCCGCGTCCCATGACCCGCGCGAGGACCTGCCGGGCGCGGGCCGTCTCGTGCTTCTTGACGAGGTAGCGCGGCGACTCGGGGATCGTCGTGGCGATCACCCCGTACATGAGGGCGGGCACGACCGCGCTGGCGAACATCCAGCGCCACGCGCCGCCGCCCCAGGGGAACGTCCCGGTCGCGCCGCCGTCGGACGCGCTGGCGATGACGTAGTCGACGACCAGCGCGGCGAAGATGCCGAGCACGATCGCCATCTGCTGGAGCGAGCCGAGCCGCCCGCGCAGCTCGGCGGGCGCGATCTCGGCGATGTAGGCCGGCGCGATCACCGAGGCGGCGCCGATGGCGAGGCCGCCGACCAGCCGCCAGAACGTCAGGTCCACGGCGTTGAAGGCGAGCGCCGACCCGAGCGAGCTCACCACGAACAGCGCCGAGGCGATCAGCATCACCCGGACGCGGCCGATCCGGTCGCTGAGCGGCCCGGCGAACCAGGCGCCCGCGGCGCAGCCGAGCAGCGCCGAGGACACCACGAAGCCCACGACGAACGAGCTGAGGTGGAACTGCTCCTTCAGCGCGTCCACGGTGCCGTTGATCACCGAGGAGTCGTAGCCGAACAGGAAGCCGCCGAGCGCGGCGGCGCCGGCCAGGAGAATGGCGGTGGAGGCCGAGTTCGACGGCTCGGCGCGTCCCCGCCGGGGCATCGAACGCGATCCACTGGTCATAGGCCGGATCTTCCCCGCAGCGGAGCCGTTATGCGGACGAACCGCGACGGCTCAGTCGCGCACGGCGATCCCGATCACGTGCGGCGATGCCGGATTGGGCATGGTGGTGGGCGGGAACTCGAAGCGCCGCTGGCCGCGCACGGTGAACCCGCTGCCCGCGATCCACTCGTCCGTCGGGCGGGAGACGCGGCAGCCGGCGGCGATGAGGGGCCAGGCGAGGTCGGCGTAGCGCTGGAAGCGGATCTTGCCGGGCGTCCGGCCGCGGACGTGCTCGTAGTAGCGCAGCTCGCCGCCGGGCCGCAGCACCCGCCTGATCTCGGCGAGGGCGCGGAGCGGGTCGCGCACCGAGCACAGCACGAGCGAGGCGACGACGACGTCGACGGACGCGTCGTCCAGGTCGAGGTCCTCGGCGCGGCCGGGGCGGACCCGCACCGGGACGGGCGCGCGGCTCGCCGCCTCGGTCGCCAGCGCCCGCAGCCGGGGCTCCGGCTCCAGCGCGACGACCTCGGTGACCGCCGCAGGGTAGTGCGGGAAGTTCGCGCCGTACCCGGCGCCGATCTCCAGGACCCGGCCGGACGCCCCGTCCAGCAGCTCCACGCGGTGGTCGTCCCCGCCGGCCTTGGCGACGGCGGCGTCCAGCCTCGGGTAGAGCCTGGCGAAGATCGGATGCCTGAGATCGGTCATCCCCGCAGTCTCCGTCGCCCCGGCGATCACCGCAAGATCACCGGGGCGGCGGAGCGTCGGGCGGTGCCGCGGGGGCGGGGGACGGTGCCCCCAAAGCGCCGCCGACGGTGGCGCCGCCGCGCGGGCTCACCAGTCCTCGGCGGACTCTGCCGCGAGCTCGACGAGCTCCCCGGCGGGGTCGAGGTCGTAGCGCCGCATGGACGACAGCGGCGGCGAGTACACGTGGACGCTGATCGCGGGCGCGTCGGAGGTGTTGCGCACGTCATGGACGTAGTCGGGGCCGAACGCGTGCGTCTCCCCCACGCCCACGTCCCGCGCGGACCGGACGTGGTGCTCCTGCAACGTCCCGAGGGCGACCGCGAACGCGCCGGACGAGCCGCCGTGGTCGTGGAAGCCGGTGGACTGGCCGGGGAGCCAGCTGATCACCCAGACCTCGTGGTCGACGTCCTGGTGGATCCGCTCGTACCAGCGGCCCTGCGGGTCCAGGCGGACGCGGTGCAGCCAGTCCCCGGAGTCGCGGGCGAGGGCGCGGGCCCGCTCGGCCAGCCGGGGCGGCGCGAAAGGGTCGTTCCGGGGGGCGCGGGGGGTCGTCCCCCCGGCGGGGACAGAGTTGTTCCGGGACGCGCGGGGGGTCGTCTCCCCGGCGGGGACCGGCCGGCGGGACTGTTTCGCGGGCGTGCTCGATTCGGTGGTGACGGTCATTGCGGTGTCGCTCCTCGCGGTGTGTCGTGGTCCTTTCCGTTCAGCGGGACGGGTGCGGACACAGCGCGCTGGCCTGCCGGCGCAGGTCGACGTGGAGGCGCTCGTGGAGGCTGGTGAACGTCACGACTCCCAGCCTGGACCATATTCCCTATAAAGTCAATCGGAAATTAGGAGAAGGGGCGACGCCCCAGCTCAGCGCCGGAACCCGCTGATACCCAGGGAGCGGGTCCGATCTCCCTCCCCGGGGTCAGGCGGGCGCGGCGCGCCGCGTCCTAGGCTCACTGTCAAATGAACGAACCATCGCGCCCCGAGGTCGGCGGGCGGGCCCGGCTGGTCCGGGGCGTCCGCGCCGCCCTGGTGCCGGGCCCCGACGACCCGGCCGTCACGCTGCTGCCCGCGCACCCGTTCCTGCGGATCCCGCTCCTGCTGTTCCTGGGCGGCCTCACGATCGGGTTCACCGCCGGGTCCATCGCGATCCCGATCGCGGTGGACCAGCAGCCCGCCGGGCTCTCCTGGCCGCTCGGGGTGCTCCAGGCGACGCCGCTGGTGTTCGCGGCGCGGTGGCCGCTGACGGCGTGGCGGATCGCGATGACGGGGCTCGTGCTGACGGTCATCGTGCGGCACGGCGGCGGCTTCATGCCGTGGCCGGTCCCCGCGATCCTGGCGCTGATCGTGATCCTGTTCTTCGTCGGCGTCGGCTGCGACCGCGAGACCACGGTCGGCGCGGGCGCCGTCACGATCGTCGGGGCGCTGGTCCCGGCCGTGCTGTTCGGCATGCCGAGCTGGTTCGGGATGATCCTCGCCGGGCTCGTCGTGCTCGCGCTCACCTTCGGCGACGCGGTCGGCGGCCGGCACTCCGCGGAGGAGGAGCTGCGCAGGCGCGAGGAGCAGCACCGCGAGGACCTCGCCCGCCAGGCGGTGCTGGAGGAGCGCGCCCGCATCGCCCGCGAGCTGCACGACGTGGTCGCGCACCACATGTCGGTGATCGCGATGCAGGCGGAGGCGGCCCCCTACAAGATCCCGGACCTGCCGGACGCGGCGCGGCAGACGTTCGGGATCGTCCGCGACGCCGCCCGCGAGGCGCTGACCGAGACCCGCCGTGTCGTCGGCCTGCTGCGCTCGGACGACGACGGCGCCGAGCGCGCCCCGCAGCCCGGCCTCGACCGGCTGGACGACCTGGTCTCCACCAGCCGCCGCTACGGGCTGTCGGTCGCCACCGTCATCACCGGCGTGCCGCGCCCGCTGGACGCGGGGGTGGACCTGTCGGCGTACCGGATCGTCCAGGAGTCGCTGAGCAACGCCGCCCGCTACGCCCCGGGGTCCCGCGTCCACGTCGAGGTCAGGTACGGGTCGGACACGCTCACGGTGAGGGTCACCGACGACGGGGCCCGCAGCACGCCGGAGGAGTCGCACGGCGGCGGGCACGGACTGGTCGGGATGCGCGAGCGCGTGACGATGCTCGGCGGCACGCTGTCGGCGGGCCCCCGCGAGACCGCCGGCTGGGAGGTCGTGGCAGAACTGCCCTACGGCGAGTGAGCGGCGGAGCGGGGGAGGCGACCGTTCGCGCGTGCCAATAGGGTTGCAGGCGTGACGATTCGGGTGCTGATCGCCGACGACCAGGTGATGATCCGCGACGGGCTCGCGGCGCTGCTGTCCTCCGACCCGGAGATCGAGGTGATCGGGCAGGCGGGCAACGGCCGCGAGGCGGTGGCGATGGCCCGCGAGCTCGACCCCGACGTGATCGTGATGGACATCCGCATGCCGGAGATGGACGGGCTCGCCGCGACCGCCGAGCTGGTCGGCGAGCCGATCGCCGACGCCGACCCGGCCGCCACGCGGCCGAAGGTGCTCGTGCTGACCACCTTCGACCTCGACGAGTACGTCTACGAGGCGCTCGGCTCGGGGGCCAGCGGGTTCCTGCTGAAGGACGCCTCGGCCGCCGACCTGGTGAGCGGCGTGCGGGTCGTCGCGGCGGGCGACGCGCTGCTCGCGCCCTCGATCACCCGGCGGCTGATCGGCGACTTCGCGCGGCGGCGGCGCCACCAGCGGCCGAGCCCGAAGGCGACCGCCGGGCTGACCCCGCGCGAGCTGGACGTGCTGCGGCTGATCGCGCGCGGGCTGTCCAACGCCGAGATCGCCGCGGAGCTGGTGCTGGCCGAGCAGACGGTCAAGACCCACGTCGGGCACGTGCTGACCAAGCTCACGCTGCGCGACCGGACGCAGGCGGTCGTCTACGCCTACGAGAACGGCCTGGTCGGCTAGCCGCGCCCCCGCCGGGTTCCGCGGCCCGGTCAGCGGGACGGGTCGAGGACGAGCTTGCCGGTCGTACGGCGGGCGCGCAGGTCCTCGTGGGCGCGGCGGGCCTCGGTCAGGCCGTACTCGCCGCCCGCGACGACCCGCAGCCGCCCGGTGGAGGCGAGGCCGAACAGCTCGTCCAGGGCGGTGCGCATCACGTCGCCGGGGAGCTGGAAGACGTGCGGCAGCCACATGCCCGCGATCGTGGCGGAGTGCGCCAGCAGCGCGGCGGGCGGCACCGGCGCGGGCTCGCGCCGGGACGCCATGCCGTAGAAGGCGAGCCGCCCGAAGGGGGCGAGGGCGCGCAGGCTCTGGTCGGTGACGTCCCCGCCGGTCATCTCCAGCACGACGTCGACGCGGCGGCCGCCGTTGGCCTCGACGAGCGCGTCCCTCAGCGCGGGCTCGGCCGCGTCGACGGCGGCGTCGGCGCCGAGCTCCAGGGCCAGCGCGCGCTTCTCCGCCGAGGAGGCGGTCGCGATGATCCGTCCGGCGCCGAAGGCCCGCGCGAGCTGGACGGCGAGCGTCCCGACCCCGCCCGCCGCCGCGTGCACGACGACCGACTCGCCCGGCGCCAGGTGGACGCTGCGGCGCAGCAGCAGCCACGCCGACGCGCCCTGGACGAGCAGGCCGAGCGCGGTGACGTCGTCGATGGCCTCCGGGACGTCCCAGGCCAGCGGCGCGGGCGCGACGGCCCGCTCGGCGTACCCGCCGGTGCCGACCAGCGCGACCACGCGGCGCCCGGCGCCGGTCGTGCCGACGACCTCGCCGCCGGGGACGAGCGGCAGCTCCGGCTCCCGTAGGTAGCTGTTCTCGGCCTGGTGGGTGTCGGCGTAGTTGACCCCCGCCCGCGAGACCTCGACGAGCAGGTGGCCGGGCCCGGCGACCGGGTCGGGCAGTTCGGCCGGCACCAGCACCTCGGGCCCGCCGAACTCGGTGATCTGGATCGCGCGCACGCCCACCCCCAGTGACTGACTGGTCAGTTACTGTAGCGGAATGGACTTCGGGTTGAGCGGGCGGGCGCGCGACCACCTCGACCGCCTCCAGGACTTCATGGACGCCCGCGTCTACCCGGCCGAGCCGGTGTACGCCGCGCAGCGGCGCGAGCTGGCGGCGCTCGGCCGGGAGCACCACGTCCCGCCGGTCGTGGAGGAGCTGAAGCGGGAGGCGCGCCGGCGCGGGCTGTGGAACCTGTTCCTGCCGGACGCGACGGACCCGGCGCACGGGCTCTCGGTCACCGACTACGCCCCGCTCGCCGAGCTGACGGGCCGCTCCCCCGTCCTCGCGCCCGAGGCGACCAACTGCGCGGCGCCCGACACCGGCAACATGGAGGTGCTGCACCTGTTCGGGACGCCCGAGCAGAAGCACCGGTGGCTCCGGCCGCTGCTGGACGGCGAGATCCGCAGCGCGTTCGCGATGACCGAGCCGGACGTGGCGAGCTCGGACGCCGCCAACATCGCCACCCGGATCGAGCGCGACGGCGACGACTACGTCGTCAACGGCCGCAAGTGGTGGATCACCGGGGCGGCCGACCCGCGCTGCGCGGTCATGATCGTGATGGGCCGGACGGACCCGGCGGCCCCCGCGCACCGGCGGCAGTCGATGGTGCTGGTGCCGATGGACGCGCCCGGCGTGGAGGTCGTCCGCGCCCTGCCCGTGTTCGGCTACCAGGACCAGCACGGCCACTGCGAGATCACCTTCACCGACGTCCGCGTCCCGGCGGCGAACCTGGTCGGCGAGGAGGGCGGCGGGTTCGCGATCGCGCAGGCGCGGCTCGGGCCGGGCCGGGACGCGTCCACCACTGCATGCGCGCCCTCGGCACGGCCGAGCGGGCGCTGGAGCTGATGTGCCGCAGGGCGCTGGCGCGCGAGGCGTTCGGCGGGCCGCTGGCCCGGCAGGGCGTGGTGCGCGAGCGCATCGCCGAGTCGCGGATGGCGATCGAGCAGGCGCGGCTGCTCACGCTCAAGACCGCCTGGCTGATCGACCGGCACGGGGTGGCGGCGGCGCGGTCGGAGGTCGCGGCGATCAAGGTGGTCGCGCCCCGGGCCGCGCTGGAGGTCGTGGACCGGGCGATCCAGCTGCACGGCGGCGCGGGCGTCGGCGACGACACCCCGCTCGCCGAGATGTGGGCGGGGCTGCGCGCGCTGCGGCTCGCCGACGGCCCCGACGAGGTGCACGTCCGCTCCGTCGCCCGCGCCGAGCTGGCCGCCTACACCGGCGGCTGACGGCTCGGCCGGGACGGGGCTCGGCCGGGACAGGGCTCAGCCGAAGACGGCGTCGCGCGCGAGGTCGAGCGCGGTCAGCACCGCGCCGCGCAGGACGGCGTCGCCCGCGACCAGGCTCGGCCGCACCTCGGTCGGCGCGAGCGACAGGTCGCCGAGCCGCGCCGCGACCAGCGCCGCGAGCCGGTCGCCGCCCCCGCCGCCGACCGCGCCGCCGAGGACGACGAGCCCCGGGTCCAGGACGGCGACGAGCGCGAACACGCCCTCGACGATCCGGTCGGCGAGCGCCTCGGGCCCGAGGCCCCGCGCGAAGCCCGTCTCCATCAGGCCGCAGAAGTCGGTGCCCCCGAACTTCAGCAGCCCCACCTCGCCCGCGCCGCCGGACGCGCCGCGCCGCAGCCGCCCGTCCAGGACGACCGCCGCGCCGATCCCGTCGTCCAGCCACAGCAGCACGAAGTCGTCGTGCCCGACGGCGGCGCCCTCCCGGTGCTCGGCGATGGCGGCCAGGTTGACCTCGTTCTCCAGCACCACCGGCACGCCGACCCGGTCGGCGATCACCGTGCGCAGGTCGGGCCGTCCGCCGGGCAGCTTGCCGAAGGCCGCCGCGCCCGTGCGCGGGTGGATCAGCCCGGGGGCGCCGACGACGACCGTGTGGGGGGTGACGCCGCCCGCCGCGTCCACGACCGCGTCGGCGACGAGCGCGCCGAGCTCCGGGTCCGGCGGGACCCGGCGGGAGGCCGTGCCGCGGACCGTCCCGGCGATGTCGGCGACGCTCACGTGGACGGCGCCGCGCCGCAGGTCGACCCCGGCGACGTGGGCGAGCCCGGCCACCACCCCGTAGAGCCGCGCGTTCGGGCCGCGCCGGTCGGCGCCGGACTCGCCGGTCACCTCGATCAGCCCGTCCGCGCGGAGCCGCTCGATCAGGTCGGACACGGTCGGCCGGGACAGCCCGGTCAGATCGCGCAGCTGCGGGGCCGTCAGCGGGCCGCGGTCGAGCAGCAGGTCGAGCGCGAGCCGGTCGTTGATCGCGCGCGCCATCGTCGGGGTCGCCGTCTTCACACCGCCATATTAGTCAGGAACCCTGCCGGTTAATCTATTTTCATCAGGAAGCCTACCTGTTAGTTTCGGTGAGCATGAGCAACCGCAGCGCCATCGGCGCCGTCTTCGCCGTTCACGGGGCCGTGGCCGGAACCTTCGCGACCCGGGTCCCGTGGATCGAGCACCGGCTCGGCCTCGGGCCGACCCTCCTCGGGCTCGCCCTGCTGTGCCCCTCGGTCGGCGCGTTCACGGCGATGCCGATGGCGGGCCGGCTCGCCCACCGCGTCGGCGGGCGCACCGCGACGCGCGGGCTGCTCGCCGCCTGGTGCGCCGTCCTCGCGCTCCCGGCGCTGGCCCCCGCGCCCGGCTGGCTGTTCGCGGCGATGCTGCTGTTCGGCGTCACCTCCGGCATGTGCGACGTCACCATGAACGCGCACGCGCTGATGCTGGAGCGGCGGCTGCGCCGGCCGATCATCTCCGGGCTGCACGGGCTGTGGTGCGTCGGCAGCCTCGCGGCGGGCGGCATCGGCATCCTCGCCGCCCACGCCGGCGTCGACGCCAGGCTGCACCTCGGGACCGTCGCGCTGGCGCTGCTGGCGGCCGGCGTGCTCGCGGGCCGGGAGCTGTTCCCGGACCGCGCCGCCCCCGGCGCCCCGGCGCCGCGCCGGTTCGCGCTCCCGGGGCGGGCCATCCTCGCCATCGGCGCGGTCGGCTTCTGCGGGACCTTCGCCGAGGGCGCCAGCGCCGACTGGGCCGCGGTCTACCTCACCAAGGTCGCGGACACCGATCCCGGCCTCGCCGCCGCCAGCTTCACGATCTTCATGTCGTGCATGGCGGCCACCCGGCTCGCCGCCGACCGGCTGGTGGGGCGGATCGGCCCGGTGCTGACGGTCCGCTGCGGCGGCGCGGTCGCCGTGCTCGGCGGGGTGCTCGTGGTGACGGCCCGCGCGCCGTGGCCGGGCATCGCCGGGTTCGCGCTGCTCGGCGTGGGCGTCGCGACCGTCGTCCCGATGGTCTTCGCGGCGGCGGCCGCCACCGGGGCGAACGCGGGCGAGGGCGTGGCGGGCGTCGCGACGATCACCTACCTGTCCGGGCTGACCGCCCCGGCCGTGACCGGCTGGGCGGCGGGCGCGTTCTCCTACCCGGCCGCGTTCGCCATGATCACGTGCATCGTCGCGATGGTGACGGTGAGCGCCGGCGCCCTCCGCCCGCGGACGGAAACGGCGGGCACGGACCCGGCCCCGGAGGCGGCGTCGGTTCCCGCCTCCTCCCCCGGGGCGGGTCCCTGCTGATTTCTGCCGGAAATGCCGCACATGGCCCTGCAAGCGCGAATGGACAAGCGGATGGACAAGGCCGCGGAAAATTCTGACCGTAACGATTTCGGCACGGCAGGTTCCGCCGGACGCCACCTCGGCGCAACGATTGCGGTGTGGCTACTGGCGGGAGTGGCACGGTCTCCAACGCCGGACGCGTCGTCGCCCGGCTCAGGGAATGGTCCGGGGTCTCGGTCGGCCGGGCCGACTGCGGAGTGGGCGTCGCGCTCTGCGCGGGGCACGGCCAGTTCATGCACCTGCACACCGGTGACGAGGCGGAGCTGTGCCTGACCCGGGCGGTCCTGGACCGGCTCGGCGGCGCGCTGGCCGACTCGGGGCGGGTGCTGGTCCGGCCGGGGGGCGACTGGGTCGCCGTCCGGCTCGACACCGACTCCGACGTCGCCATGGTGGTGGCGCTGGCCAGCGTCGCGATCAAGGCGCACACCCCGCCGACGGCGCGGGGGACGCGGACCACACCGTGTCCGGCCGCCTCACCGTCCCTCCCGGGCGGCTTAGGCGCACCCGACGGCCGAGGCGTCCAGGGGCGCCCGGACGACGGGCCCGGCGACCAGGACGGGACCGGCCGGGCGGATGCTCCAGCCGCATCGGACGCGGATCAACCGGGCGGGGAAGCCGAACGCCCCGGCATCCGCGATGCGGTGCCGGGGCGACGGTCCGGATAGCCCGGAAGGCCGACGGGCGGGCCTCACGCCGGGGGGCGACCCCGCCGGAGGCCCGGAGCCCTGCGATCGGCCGGGAGCCTTAGAGCGGGTAGACGCCTTCGGCCTGCGGGCCCTTCTGGCCCTGGGTGATCTCGAACCCGACGCGCTGGTTCTCCTCCAGGCTGCGGTAGCCGCTGGTGGTGATCGCCGAGTAGTGGACGAACACGTCGGGGCCGCCGCCGTCAGGCGCGATGAAACCGAAGCCCTTTTCCGCGTTGAACCACTTCACGGTGCCTTCTGCCATGCTTCCTTCTCCTCTGGTGACGCTTCACCGGCCGCCGGGCGACGACCGGGCTGCAATGCGGACAAATCTCACGTCCGCCGGATCACCCGGGGAAACGGAGAACGCCCGTTGTCTAGAACTTCTGCGGGCGTTTCATTAGCAAACGTTCGAGACTGCTGGCCAACTGCCTGCCTAACTGCAACGCATCGAACCTACCCCATGCGGGCCCCTCAAGGACACCGACACACCGGGCGCGCGAGGGCATGCCGACCCCCGCTCAGGCCGGGCCCGGGGCCAGATCGGCGAGGGCCTCGGCGGCGCGGTGGCAGTCGTGGAACGTACAGTACAGGGGGGCGGGCGCCAGCCGGACGACATCGGGTTCGCGCGCGTCGGCGACCACCCCGTGCCGCTCGGCGAGGTCCCTGACCAGGCCGCCCGCGTCCGCGACCCGCAGCGAGAGCTGGGCGCCGCGGGCCGCCGGGTCCCGCGGCGTGATCAGTTC
Organism: Actinomadura terrae; assembly: GCF_022751215.1. Taxonomy (GTDB): domain Bacteria; phylum Actinomycetota; class Actinomycetes; order Streptosporangiales; family Streptosporangiaceae; genus Spirillospora; species Spirillospora terrae. The sequence continues at coordinate 89,769 of NZ_JAICDG010000010.1, forward strand.
GGCGCCGCGCGCCGGGCCGAGCCGGGACGCGAGGTAGCCGGTGAGCCGCTCGCTCCTGGCCCGCAGCGCGTCCATCCCGATCCGGTCGAAGATCTCCAATGACGCGAGCACCGGCGCGAGCGCCAGGATCGGCGGGTTGGACAGCTGCCAGGCGTCGGCGGACGCGGGCGGCGCGATGGCGGGGTCCATCCGGAACCGGACGGCCGGGTCGGTGCCCCACCAGCCCGCGAGGCGGGGCAGCGACGCGTCCCGGACGTGCCGCTCGTGCACGAAGCACCCCGCGACCGCGCCGGGCCCGGAGTTCAGGTACTTGTAGGTGCACCAGGCGGCGAAGTCGACGTCCCAGTCGTGCAGCCGGAGGGGGACGTTCCCGGCGGCGTGGGCGAGGTCCCAGCCGACGGCGGCCCCGGCGGCGCGGCCCGCCTTGGTGATCGCGGCCATGTCCATGAGCTGGCCGGTCAGGTAGTTGACGCCGCCGAGCATGAGCAGCGCGACCGTGCCGCCCTCGCGTTCGAGGAAGCCGAGGACGTCCTCGGTGCGCAGCGCGTCCTCGCCCGGACGCGGCGCGAGCCGCACGACGGCCCGCTCCGGGTCGAGCCCGTGGTGGACGGCCTGGCTGGCGACGGCGTAGGAGTCGGACGGGAAGGCCGAGTCCTCGATGACGATGCGGACGCGCTCCCCGGCGGGCCGGTAGAAGGTCGCCATCATCAGGTGCAGGTTGACGGTCAGCGAGTTCATCGCGACGACCTCGTGGGGCAGGGCGCCGACGAGGCGGGCGGCGGGCTCGCGGAGCAGCTCGTGGTAGTCCACCCAGGGGCGGCGCGCCCGCGTGTGGCCCTCGACGGCGAGCCGCGCCCAGTCGTCCAGCTCCTCGCGCAGGAGGCCCGCGACGGCCCTCGGCTGGAGGCCGAGGGAGTTGCCCGCGAAGTAGGCGGCCTCCGCGTGGGGTCCGCCCGGCGCCGGCGGGACGAGGAACTCCGCGCGCGGCGGCGGGAGCGGGTCGGCCGCGTCCAGGCGCCGCGCCTCCTCCTCCGGGCTCCCGGTCTCGTCCAGGCTCACAGGGTGCCTCCTTCCGACGTCACCAGGTCCGCGGCGGGGGCCGCGGCGGGCGCGAGGAAGTCGCGCGCGTTGCCGCCGAGCAGCCGGGCGCGCGCCGCGTCGTCCAGGCCGGGGCAGGCGCGGATCGTCGAGCCCGGCTCGCGCTCGCCCAGCGGGAACGGGTAGTCGGTGCCGAGCAGCACCCGCTCGGGGCCCATCACGTCCACGAGCAGGCGGAGCGCGCGCGGGTCGAACACGGCCGAGTCGACGCTGAACCGGTCGAGGTATCCCGAGGGCGGGCGCGGCGAGTCGGCGCGGACGATGTCGCGGTTGTGCCAGGCGTTGTCGGCGCGTCCGAGCAGGAAGGCGAAGCTGCCACCGCCGTGGCAGAAGCACAGCCGCAGCGTCCTCGGGATGCGCTCGAACGCGCCGGACAGCATCAGCCCGAGGATGCTGAGCTGCGTCTCGGCGGGCATCCCCGACAGCCACGGCAGCATGTGGCCGCGCATCCGGTCGGCGCCGAGCATGTCCCACGGGTGCGCGAGGACGGGCAGCCCGATCCCGGCGCAGTGGGCGAGGAACGCGGTGATGCCGGGGTCGGCGAGGTCGCGGTCGCCGACGTGGTTGCCGATGTGCACGCCGCGGTGCCCGGCCGCCGCCGCGCGGGTGGCGACCTCGCAGGCGAGCGCCGGGTCCTGGAGCGGGACCTGGCACAGCGGGAGCAGCCGGTCGGGGGCGTCCGCGCAGAAGGCGAGGATGCGCTCGTTCACGAGGTCGCACCAGTCGGCGGCGCGGGCCGGTTCGGCGGCGTACCCGAACATGAGCGGGGTGGAGGAGACGGCCTGCGCGTCGACGCCGGCCGCGTCCATGTCGGCGAGGCGGCGCTCGGGGTCCCACAGCCCGGCGTGGACGGGCCGGTACTCGGCGTCGCCGCTCATCATCATGCCGGTGCCGTCGGCGGCGACGCGCAGCCACGGCTCGTCGGCGTCGGCGAGCACGCGCCCCTCGGCGCGGGTGAAGTGAGGGAAGACGTGCGAGTGCACGTCGACGACGGGCTCAGCCACGGGGCGCCGTCACCGGGACCATCGACTCGGGCCACTGCTTGCCCGGGTGGACCGCGCCGCAGTGCGGGCACCTGCGGTCGCTGTCGTAGAAGCTCTGGAAGACCGGCGGGAGGTCGTCCACGATCGAGCGCACCTGCAACTCGGCGCGGTGCACCAGCCGGTGGCACTCGACGCAGTACCACTCGAAGGACTCCAGCGTCCCCTCCGGGCGCGGGATCTCGACGACGAGGCCGATCGAGCCCTCCTCGGGCCGCTGCGGGGAGTGCCGGACGTGCGGCGGCAGCAGGAACACGTCGCCCTCGTTGATCTGGACGTCGACCGGCGGGCGGCCGGCCTCCTCCATGACCCGCAGGACCATGTTGCCCTTGAGCTGGTAGAAGAACTCCTCCTTCGGGTCGTCGTGGAAGTCGGTGCGGCGGTTGGGACCGCCGATGACCATCACGATCAGGCCCGCGTCCTGGAACACCTGGACGTTGCCGACCGGCGGCCTGAGCAGGTCGCGGTGCTCCTCGATCCACGCCTCGAAGTTGAAGGGCCGTCCGAACGTGAGCTGCGGAAGGGTCATGCTCCGGCCTCCTTACCGGTGGTGCGGGCGGCCGGGACGTAGGCCACGCACGAGATCTCGACGAGCAGGTGGGGGTGCGGGAGCTGGTGGACGGCGACGGTGGTGCGCGCGGGCCCGGTCTCGTCGAAGTACTCGGCGTAGACCTCGTTGTAGCCGCCGAAGTCGTTCATGCTCACCAGGTACGTGGTGATGTTGACGACGTCGGCGAGCCCTCCCCCGGCGGCCGCCAGCAGGTCCCCGATGTTCTCGATGACGGCGCGCGTCTGGGCGCGGATGTCGAGGTCGGTGACGCCCATCGCGTCGGCGCTCGCCCCGGCGAAGGTCCCGTCCGGGCGGCGGGAGCTCGTCCCGGAGACGAACACGAGGTCGCCGGCCCGCCGCAGGTGCGGGAACCGGCCGCGCGGCGCGGCCTTGCCCTCGACGAGGATCGCGTCGCTCACGTCGTCACCTCCACGGCGCCGAGGCCCGCGCAGGTCACGCGGACGTGCGCGTCCTTCGGCAGCGGGACGGCGGCGGTCGCGGCGCCCGCGAGCACCACCCAGCCGGGTTCTAGCCGGATGCCCGCGCCGAGCGCGAGCCGCGCCGCCGCGCGCAGCGACCGCGCGGGGTCGCCGAGGATCGCGGCGGACGACCCGGTCTGCGCGACCCGCCCGTCGATCTCCAGGACCATCCCGGCGTTGGCGAGGTCGCGCGGCGGGTGCCAGGCGCCGACCCCGAACCGGGCGGCCGAGGCGTTGTCGGCGACCACGTCGGGGAGCGTGAACCGGAAGTCGGCGAAGCGGGAGTCGAGCACCTCGAACCCGACGGCGACGCCCGCGACGGCGGCCTCGACGTCGGCGACCGAGCCGACCTCGCGTCCGATGAGGTAGGCGATCTCCGGTTCGACGCGGGGGTGGATGAGCTGGGAGACGTCCACCGAGGGCCCGGCGGGCATCGCGTCGGTCAGCAGGCCCCAGATGACGTCGTCCACGCCCATCTGGGCCATCTTCGCGCGGCTGGTGAAGCCCATCTTCACGCCCGCGAGCCGCTCGCCGCGCCGCTCGCGGCGAGCGATCACCGCGCGCTGCACGGCGTAGGCGGTCGCGACGTCGAACGGCTCCGCCTCGGTGAGCTGCGGGATCGCCCGGACGTCGCGCTCCGCGTCGTCCAGCAGCGCCGCGAGGGCCTCGACGTCGACGCTCATGACTCCTCCTTCGCGAACGCGGCGCGCACGTCGCCGAGCCCTTCGATGCGGGCCTCGAACACGTCGCCGGGCGCGGCGGGCGCCACGGGGCCGAGCGCGCCGGTCAGGACGGTGTCGCCCGCGCGCAGCGGGCGACCGACGCGGACGAGCGTGTCGGCGAGCCACAGCGCGGCGTTGAGCGGGTTGCCGAGGCACGCGGCGCCGGTCCCGGTGGACAGCTGCTCGCCGCGCCGCTCCAGCACCATCCCGCACAGCCGCAGGTCGAGGTCGCGCAGCGGGACGGGCCGGGTGCCCAGCACGTACAGGCCGGAGGAGGCGTTGTCGGCGACGGTGTCGGCGAGCGTGATGTCCCAGCCGGCGATCCGGCTGCCGACGACCTCGATCGCGGGCAGCGCGAACGCGGTCGCGCGGAGCAGGTCGGCGACCGTGTGCCGCTCGTGGGTCAGGTCGGCGTCCAGCACGAGCGCGACCTCGGCCTCGGCGCGCGGTTGCAGGACGGCGCCCGCCGGGATCTCCGCGCCGTCCGGGACGGCCATGTCGGCGAACAGCATGCCGAAGTCGGGGCTGTCGACGCCGAGCTGGGCCTGCACCGCCGCGGAGGTGAGGCCGATCTTGCGGCCGGTGAGGCGGCGCCCGGCGGCCAGGGCGTGCTCGGTGAGGCGGTCCTGGACCGCGTACGCCTCGTCCACGGACGTGATCAGGTCGCGGACGGGCGCGCACGGCACGCCGGACGCGTGCGCCCCGAGCAGGCGCTCTGCGGCCGCGCGTACCGGGTCGGAACTGGTCGGATCGGTCACTGGACTCGCTTTCAGATCTGGATGCAGACGTTGACGGGCTCGGAGAAGAAGTCCAGGGAGTACTCGCCGCCCTCGCGCCCGATCCCGGACGCCTTGACGCCGCCGAACGGGGTCCGCAGGTCGCGCAGGTTCCAGCAGTTCACCCAGACGATGCCGGCCTCGACGCGCGGCGCGACGCGGTGGGCCCGCGACACGTCCCGCGTCCACACGGTCGCGGCGAGGCCGTAGGGGCTGTCGTTGGCGAGCCGGAGCGCCGCGTCCTCGCCGTCGAAGGGGGCGACGTGGCAGACGGGCCCGAAGATCTCCTCGCGGACGGTCCGTGCGGTCTCGGGGAGCCCGGTGAGCACGGTCGGCTCGACGTAGTAGCCGCCGTCGCGGGCGTCGCCGAACTCGGGCGTCCCGCCGCCCGCGACGACCGTGGCGCCCTCCTCGCGGGCGAGGCGGTAGTACGACAGGACCTTGTCGCGGTGCTCCGCCGAGATCATCGGGCCGTAGCCGGTCAGCGCCCGGGCGCGCGCGCCGAGCCGCTCGACGAACTCCTCGTAGACGGGCCGCTCGACGTAGACGCGCTCGGTGCACAGGCAGATCTGCCCGGAGTGGGTGAAGGACGAGCGGACCGTCCCCTCCACGGCGGCGTCGAGGTCGGCGTCGGCGAACACCAGCGCCGGGTTCTTGCCGCCGAGCTCGAACGACACGGGCGTGACGTGGTCGGCGGCGTTGCGCATGATCGCCGCGCCGGTGGCCGACTCGCCGGTGAAGGCAATCGCGTCCACGCCCGGGTGCCCGGTGAGGAACTCGCCCGCCGCGCCCGCGCCGTGCCCGTGGACGAGGTTGAACACCCCGTCCGGCAGCCCGGCCTCGGCGATGACGTGGGCGAGCAGCGTCGCGGTGGTGGGCGTCTCCTCCGAGGGCTTGGCGACGACCGCGTTCCCGGCGGCGAGCGCCGGGGCGACCTTCCAGGTGAGCAGCAGCAGCGGCAGGTTCCACGGCGAGATGACCGCGACCACGCCGAGCGGGCGCCGGACGCTGTAGTTCAGCGCCTGCCCGGCCCCGCCGCTCCACCCGGGGATCTGGGTCGTGTACGCGCGCTCGGGGCGCCCGTAGAGCAGGTCGGCGTAGGCGCGGAAGTTGCCCACGGCCCGGGGGACGTCGACGGTCGCGGCCAGCTCGCGGGGCTTGCCGGTGTCGGCGGCCTCGGCGTCCACGAACTCCTCGAACCGGGCCTGGACGCCGTCGGCCACGCGGCGCAGCGCGACGGCGCGCTCCTCGGCGCTCGCCCGGCCCCACGGCCCGGCGAGCGCGGCCCGTGCCGCGGCGACCGCGTCGTCGACGACCTCGCGGGTGGCCTCGGGGACCGTGCCCAGCTCCGTGCCGTCGGCCGGGGCGAGGAGGGGGAAGGCCGGGCCGTCCGAACGGAACATCCCGCCCACGTAGTGCTCAGCCTTCATCCCGGTCCTCCACCGCTGGTGATCTGCTGGTGATCTGCCCTGCCACCTGTGATCCTGCGCCACCCGAGCTATGCCTGGCAAATACCAATCGGCGGACGAGCTATCACGAGCCTGTGATAGTAAGGGCTGATGCGCGCGATCGACCTGCTCAACGGGCGGCTCAAGCTCCGCCACCTCGTCCTGGTGGTGGCCATCGCCGACCAGGGCAGCGTCCTGCGGGCCGCCGAGCACCTGCGGCTGGCGCAGCCCGCGGTGACCCGCAGCCTGCGCGAGGTGGAGCAGATCCTGGGCGTCGAGCTGTTCACCCGGGGCCCGCGCGGCGTCACGCCGACGATGTTCGGCGACGCGTTCGTCGAGCACGCCCGCGCCGTGCTGGCCGAGCTGCGCCGCGCGGGCGAGCGGATCACCGGGCTGGCCGACGGGCAGGTCGGCACGGTCACGATCGGGACGCTGCTCGCCGGGTCCAACGTGCTGCTCCCCCGCGCGATCGCCGCGCTGAAGCGCGACCGGCCCGGCATCACCGTGATCGTCCAGGAGGCGACGTTCGACGCGCAGGTGCCCCGGCTGCTGGACGGGGAGATCGACCTGATCCTCGGCCGCCTCAACCCGATCGGCGACCTGCGCGGCCTGCGGCAGGTCACCCTGTACGGCGAGCCCGTGCGGCTGGTCGCGCGGCTCGGGCACCCGGCGCGGTCGCGGCGCCCGCTCGGCCTCGCCGACCTGCTCGACTACCCGTGGGTGCTGCCGCTGGAGCAGACGGCGCTGCGCGCGGAGCTGGAGCAGGTCTTCCGCGCCGAGGGGCTCGTCCCGCCCGGGAACCTGGTGGAGTGCACGTCGGTGCTGACCGTCCGCACCCTCGTCCGCGACACCGACATGATCGCCGCGCTGCCCGAGCTGGTCGCCGAGACCGACGCGGGGATCGCGCCGCTGCCCGTCCCGCTGGAGACCGTCCGCCGCCAGGTGGGGGTGACGCTGCCCGCGCAGCGCGCGCCGACGCCGTCCGCGCGGCTGATGCTCGACCACCTGCAACGCCAGGCCGCCGAGATCACCGGCGCCGAGCCGACCGGCCCTGTGAGCTGATCGGGTCAGCTGGTCAGATCGAGCCGATCAGGTCGAGCAGGGCGCGGAGGACGGCCGAGTCCGGGTCGGCGAGGTCGAGCACGACGTCGAAGTGGTCGCGGTCCGGGACGACCATCAGCTCGCCGTTCCCCCAGTGCGGCTGGAACCGGCGCGACTGCGCGAGGAACCCCGCGCCGTCGTGCTCGGCGACGGCGACCACGGCGGGGCAGCGGCGCGCGGCGGGCAGCAGCGCCGGGCTGAGCGCCGCCGCCCGCGCCACGTCCAGGCCCACGGTCTGGTTGACGTAGGTCCGCGTGATGGGGCGGATGTCGAACAGGCCGCTGAAGGGCATCGCGGCCTTGACCACGTCCTCGGGCAGGCCGAGCGGCCCCTGCCAGCCGCCGGTCATCGTCATCCCGGTCAGGTGCCCGCCCGCCGAGCTGCCGCCGACCACGATCCGGTCGGGGTCGAGGCCGTGCTCGCGCCCGTGCCGGTGGACCCACGCGACCGCCGCCCGCACCTGCCGGACGATCTCCTCCAGCGTCGCGCCGGGGGCGAGGGTGTAGTCGGGCACGACGGTCGCGACGCCCCGGTCGTGGAGCGCCCGCGCCATGAACGACGACACTTCGCGCGACAGCGCCATCCAGTAGCCGCCGTGCAGGAACAGGAAGACCGGACGCGGCGCGCCGCCGACGCCCCACACGTCCAGCCGCTCGCCGCTCGCCTCGTCGTAGACCAGCCCCGGATGCCCCGGCAGCCCCTCGACGGCCCGCAGCGACTCGGCGCGGTAGCGCTCCATGTGCCGCTCGAACAGCTCGGGCCCGGCCTTGCGCCGGACGTTGTAGGCGAGGTCCAGCTCCTCGTCGGTGAGGTCGTTGCCGGGCCAGTCGTTCAGGTCGTCGGTCTCCACGCGCGCTCCTTCGGCTCGGGCACTCAGCCTCCCGGCCGGCGGCACCACGATCAAATACCGTTCCGGCCGCCCGCTATCACCGGACCGCTATGTGCGGCCTTGTTCTCCCGCTCCCCGGATCACCGGACTCTGCCTGCGCCGCGCCGTCCGGTGAAGCATGGGCCCCTGGCGCGGGAGGCACCGCGCCGCTGAGGAAGGGCTCGCGATGACTTCGACCACCACGCTCCCCGGCGGAACGTTCACGCTCCCCGGCGGCCTGACGCTCACCCGAATGGGATACGGCGCCATGCAGCTCGCCGGCCCGCACGTCTTCGGCCCGCCCGCCGACCGGGACGGCGCCGTGGCGGTGCTGCGGGAGGCCGTGCGGCTGGGCGTCCGGCACATCGACACCAGCGACTTCTACGGCCCCTACGTCACGAACGAGATCATCCGGGAGGCGCTGCACCCCTACCCGGACGACCTGCGCATCGTGACCAAGGTCGGGGCGCGGCGCGACGCGGAGGGCAACTGGCCCCCCGCGCTCCGGCCCGACGAGCTGCGCCGGGCCGTGCACGACAACCTCGACCGGCTCGGGCTGGACGTGCTCGACGTCGTCAACCTGCGCGTCGGCGAGCTGGAGCGCCCCAAGCCGGGTTCGATCGCCGAGCCGTTCACCGTGCTCGCCGAGCTGCGGGAGCAGGGGCTGATCCGGCATCTCGGGCTCAGCACCGTCTCCGCCGAGCAGGTCGCGGAGGCCGAGTCGATCGCGCCGGTCGTGTGCGTGCAGAACCTCTACAACCTCGCCGACCGCACCGACGACGAGCTGATCGACGCGCTCGCGGCGCGGGGCATCGCCTACGTCCCTTACTTCCCGCTCGGCGGCTTCACCCCGCTCCAGTCCGCGGAGCTGGAGGCGGTCGCGGGACGTCTCGGCGCCACGCCTCCGGCGGTCGCGCTGGCGTGGCTGCTGCGCCGCTCGCCGAACATTCTGCTGATCCCCGGCACCTCGTCCGTCGCCCACCTGCGGGAGAACGTCGCGGCGGCGGCGCTGCACCTGCCCGAGGACGAGCTGGCCAGGCTCGACGCCATCGCCTCCTGACCCGCCGGTCAGCGCGCGCCGGTCCAGTCGGGAATGTCGGACTCGGCGACCCGGCCGTCGGAGCCGAAGACCAGGTAGCGGTCGAAGTCGGCGGCGAACCAGCGGTCGTGGGTGACGGCGAGGACGGTCCCCGCGTAGGCGGCCAGGCCCTCCTGGAGGGCCTCCGCGCTGGCGAGGTCGAGGTTGTCGGTCGGCTCGTCCAGCAGCAGGAGCGTCGCGCCCGACAGTTCCAGGAGCAGGATTTGCAGGCGCGCCTGCTGGCCGCCCGACAGCGTCTCGAACGGGCGTGCGCCCGCCGGGGCCAGCTCGTAGCGCGCGAGGGCGGCCATCGCGTCGTTGCGGGTCAGCGCGTACCGGGACATGACGATCTCCGCGGTCGCCTGGCCGCGCAGGTCGGGGCGCGCGTGGGTCTGGACGAACAGGCCGGGCACGACCCGGGCGCCCAGGCGGAACGACCCGCGATGCGCGACGTCCTGCCCGGCCAGCAGCCGCAGGAAGGTCGACTTGCCCGAGCCGTTCGGGCCGACCAGCGCGACGCGCTCGCCGTACCAGACCTCGGCGCCGAAGGGCTCGGTCAGACCGGTCAGCTCCAGCGACTCGCAGGTGAGGGCACGTTTGCCGGTGCGTCCGCCCCGCAGCCGCATGCGCACGTTCTGCTCTTTGGGGGCGCCGCGGGGCGGCCCCGCGTCCTCGAACCGCTGGAGGCGGGTGCGGGCGGCCTGGTAGGACGAGGCGACCGCGTCGTTGTGCGTCGCGCGCTGCCGGAGCGTGTGGACGAGCCGCCGCAGCCGCGCGTGCTCCTCGTCCCACCGGCGGCGGCGCTCGTGGAGGCGGTCCGCGCGCTCGCGGCGGGCCCGCGCGTAGCCCGCGAAGCCGCCGCCGTGCACCCACACGTCCCGGGACTCGACGGTGACGATCCGGTCGGCCGCGTCGGCGAGCAACTGGCGATCATGCGAGACCAGCAGGACGGTCTTGCCCGTCGCGCGCAGCCGCTCGGCCAGCCACTCCTTGCCGGGCACGTCCAGGTAGTTGTCGGGCTCGTCAAGCAGCAGCACCTCGTCGGGCCCGCGAAGCAGCGCCTCCAGGACGAGGCGCTTCTGCTCCCCGCCGGACAGCGTGGCCACCGGCCTGTCCTTCGCCTCGTCGTAGGACAGGCCGAGCGCGACCGTCGCGCAGGCGTCCCAGACGACCTCGATGTCGTAACCGCCCGCGTCGGTGTAGTCGGTGATCGCCTGGGCGTAGGCGAACTGCGTGCGCTCGTCGTCGTCCAGGGCGCCCTCCGCGCGCGCCAGGCCGTCCGCCGCCGTCCGGACCCGCGCGGGGGCGACCGACAGCAGCAGGTCGCGGACGGTCCGCCCGGTGACGAACTGCCGCATCACCCCCAGGCCGCCGCCGGTGGCGACGGTGCCCGCGGCGGGCTCCAGCTCGGCGGCGATCAGCCGCAGCAGCGTGGTCTTGCCTGAACCGTTAGGGCCGACGAGCGCGGCCTTCGCACCCTCGCCGACGCGGAACGAGACCTCGTCCAGCAGCAGGCGGCCGTCGGGCAGGGCGTAGCTGAGGCCGCTGACCTCGATGTGTCCCACGAAAGGGCTTCTCCTCGTACAGTGTTCGAGTTACCGGACCAACGATCCAGTGATCGCCCAATGTACTAGGGTGGGCGGGCATGAGCGAGAGCGTGTGGTTGCGCGAGGACCGTCCCCGGCGGGACGCGCCGCCGCTGACGCGGGAGCGCATCGTGGCCGAGGCCGTGGCGCTGCTGGACGAGGAGGGCGCCGCCCGGCTGACCATGCGCCGCCTCGCCGAGCGGCTCGGCACCGGCTCCACGACGCTGTACTGGCACGTCAAAACCAAGGACGACGTGCTTGAACTGGCCCTCGACGCGATCTTCGGCGACGTCCCGGTACCGCCCCCGGGGCCGGAGTGGCGTACCGGGGTGGTCGCGCTGATGTCGGGGTGGCGGGCCGCGATGCTCGCGCACCCCTGGTCGGCGGCGGTGCTCGGCGGGCGTCCGCTGCTCGGGCCGAACGTCCTCGCCCGCACCGACCGCCTCTACGGCGCGCTGGCCGCGGCGGGCCTCGGCGGCGCGAGGCTGGCGGGCGCGGCGCACGCGATCGCGAACTACGTCATCGGCTCGGCGCTGATGGAGGTCGGGGCGCGCGGCGGCGCGGACGAGCGGGACGCGGACGGGTACCTGGCGCGCGTCCGCGACCGGTATCCGCACCTCGCCGAACACGGCCGCCTGCACGGCGACGGCTGGGACGCGGCGTTCGCCCAGGGGCTGGAGTACCTCCTGGACGGGGTCGGGCGCCCCGGATCAGCGGCCCGGCCGGAGGCTCAGGAGTTGAGGTAGGCCAGCACGGCGAGGACGCGGCGGTGCCCGCTGTCGCTCGGCGGCAGGCCGAGCTTGGCGAACACGGCGCCGATGTGCTTGCTGACCGACCGCTCGGTGATGACGAGCGTGGTGGCGATCGTGGCGTTGTCGAGGCCCTGCGCCATCAGCCCGAGCACCTCGCGCTCGCGGGGCGTGAGCGCCTGGAGGGGGTCGCTGCGGGACGTCATCAGCTGCGACACGACCTCGGGGTCGAGCGCGGTGCCGCCGCCCGCGACCCGCGCCAGCGCCTCCAGGAACTCGTCGACGCGGCTCACCCGGTCCTTGAGCAGGTAGCCGACGCCCTCCGCGCCGCCCGCGAGCAGCTCGGCGGCGTAGGTCTCCTCGACGTACTGCGACAGCACGAGCAGCGGCAGCCCCGGCAGCCGCTTGCGGGCCTCGATCGCGGCGCGCAGCCCCTCGTCGCGGAAGCCGGGCGGCAACCGCACGTCCAGGACGGCGACGTCGGGACGGTGCTCCAGCAGCGCGGGCAGCACGTCCGGGCCGGTGCCCGCGACGGCCACGACCTCGTGCCCGTCGGAGGTCAGCAGGAGCACCAGGCCCTCGCGCAGCAGGACGTTGTCCTCGGCGATCACGATTCGCACGGCAGGTCCACCTCCAGCGTCGTCCCCGCCCCGTCGGGGCTGTCGATGCGGGTGGTGCCGTCCAGCGCCGCCACCCGGCGGCGGATGCCCGCGAGGCCGCTGCCGCGGTCCGGGTCGGCCCCGCCCTTGCCATCATCGCGCACCGCGACCCGCAGCATCGACCCCTCGCGGCGGACGGACACCCACGCGTGCCCGGCGGCGCTGTGCTTGGCGATGTTGGTGAGGGCCTCGGCCACCACGAAGTAGGCGGCGGCCTCCACGGCGGCGGGGACGCGGCCCTCCACGACGTCCATCTCGACGGGGATCTGCTGCCCGGCGGCCAGCGCCCGCAGCGCCCCCGCGAGGCCCCGGTCGGACAGGATCGGCGGGTAGATCCCGCGGATCACCGTCCGCAGCTGGGTCAGGGCCTCCTCCACCCCCGCCCTGGCCTCCAGGAACAGAGCGCGCGAGGCGTCGGGGTCGGCGTCGAAGCGGCGGTCGGCGAGGCCGAGCCGCAGCGCCGCCGCGACGAGCTGCGCCTGCGTCCCGTCGTGCAGGTCGCGCTCGATCCGGCGCAGCTCCGCGCCGTGCGCCTCCAGCGCCTCGGCGCGGCTCTCGGTCAGCACCTCGACCCGCTCGGCGAGGCTGGTGCGGCGGGTAGGGCGCAGCAGCAGCTCCGACAGCCGGGCCTGCCAGCGCGCGAGCCTCGGCACCAGCCACAGCAGGAGGAACCCGTCCAGCGCCACCTGGAGGAACGGCAGCGTGAGCGCCTTCGGCCAGCTGTCGAGCGTGACGAACGCCGACTGGGACCCCTCCGGCGCCGCCCACCACCACAGCGGCAGCGACGCCGAGAACGGGATCGCGGGCCACAACCCCAGCGCGAGCACCGCCATCACGAGGCCGGGCATCCCGTGGGCCGCCATCCAGCCCAGGTCCCGCCACAGGACGGGCGACCGGAGGAGCGCGATCCCCTGCCCCAGCGACGCCGCCTCCGTCCGCCGGTAGGGGCTCGGGATGTCGCGGCCGAGCAGCCTCCCGGCCCGGCGCCGCTCGGCGTCGGCGAGGGCGCGCAGCGGCCTCACGGCCTCGGGCAGCCACGGCAGCGCGGGAAGCAGCAGCACGGCCCAGAACGCCAGCGGGAGCAGCCCGACCAGCGCGGGCCCGGCCGTGCGAAGGGCCGCGACCAGGGTCCCGGTCGCGTTCGCACTCCGTCTCAACGCCTTGTTCATGTCACCTCGTAGCCACCGTATGAGACGCCGCCCCGGCGCGCACCGGGGCGCGCACCCGGGCCCGTGGTGTAGCCCGCTACACCACCGATTCGGGGGCGTTCGCCCATGTGGCGGGCCCCCTCCGGAACCTAGGTTCGACCAGGTGAGGCGGCGACCAGACGGAGGGACCATGACGACGATGACGGCCGAGGCGACCGCACGGGCGACCGCCGGGGCGGTGAGCCTGGAGGCGGTCACCAAGGACTACGGTGACGTGCGGGCGCTGGACGGGGTGAGCTGGGCGTTCCCCCGCGGCGGGTTCACCGCCGTCATGGGGCCCTCGGGCTCGGGCAAGAGCACGTTCCTGCACTGCGCGTCCGGGCTCGACCGGCCGAGCGCGGGCACGGTCCGGATCGGCGGGACCGACATCGGCCGCCTCAGCGAGGCCAAGCGGACGCGGCTGCGGCGCGAGCGGGTCGGGTTCGTCTTCCAGGCGTTCAACCTGATCCCCTCGATGGACGTCGAGCAGAACATCACGCTCCCGCTCCAGCTCGCGGGGACGCGGGCCGACCCCGGCCTGGTGGCCGAGGTCGCCCGGCGCGTCGGGCTGGCCGACCGGCTGCGGCACCGCCCCGGGGAGCTGTCGGGCGGGCAGCAGCAGCGCGTCGCGCTCGCCCGCGCGCTGGTGACCCGCCCCGAGGTGGTGTTCGCGGACGAGCCGACCGGCGCGCTCGACCCCCGCACGGCCCGCGACGTCCTGCGGCTGCTGCGCGAGGCGGTCGACACGGCCGGGCAGACGCTCGTGCTGGTCACGCACGACCCGATGGCGGCCACGTGGGCCGACTCGGTGCTGTTCCTGAGCCGGGGGCGGATCGTCGACGAGCTGACCTCCCCGACCGTCCAGGGCGTCATGAGCCGTTGGGAGTCGCTGTGAGCACGCGCCGGAGGAGTAAGGCAGGCAAGGGCGCGTTCGCGGGGGTGTTCGCGGCGCTGCTGTTCGCGGCGGCCCTGGTCGGGTCGTGCGGGGTGCTGCTGGAGTCGGCGCTGCGCGCGCACGCGCCGGTCGAGCGCTACGGCGCGGCGGCGGCCGTCGTCGGCGGGCCGGAGAAGGTCGAGGACCGGCTGCGGCGGCCCGGGGACTCCCCGGAGCGGCAGACCCGGCCGGTGGCCGAGCGTCCCCGCGTCCCGGTCGCGGCGGCCGCGAAGCTGCGGGCCGTCCCCGGCGTCCGGGGCGTGGTGGCGGACGTGTCGTTCCCCGTCCTGACGTCCACGGGGGCGTCGGTCAGCGGGCACGGATGGGACTCGGCGGCCCTCCGCCCCTACCGGCTGAGCGCCGGGCGGGCCCCGCAGGCGCCGGACGAGGTCGTCCTCAGCGAGTCCGCCGGGATTCCCGCTGGCAAGCGCGTGTCGTTGCAGACGAGCGGGACGCCGCGTCCGTACCGGGTCACCGGGACCGTCGCGTCCGGCCCCGGCGCGGCGTTCTTCACCCCCGCCACGGCCGCCGCGCTCTACGGGCGTCCCGGCATGGCCGAAGCGCTCGTGGTGACCGCCGACGGGAAGCTCGACAAGGACGCGCTCCGCGCCGCCGTCCCCGGGATGACCGTCGCGACCGGGTCCGCGCGCGGCGACGTCGAGGACCGCGCGGTCTTGGCCGCGCGTCCCGACATCGTGGAGCTGGCGGTGTCGATCGGCGCCGTCGCGGTGATGACCGCGCTCGTGGTCGTCGGCGGGCTGATCGCGCTGGCGACGCGGGAGCTGGCCCGCGAGTTCGCGCTGCTGCGGGCCGTCGGCGCGACGCCCTGGCAGGTGCGGGCCATGCTGCTGCGCGAGACCGCGCGGACCGGCGTCCCCGCCGCGCTCGCCGGCGGCGTCCTGTCGCTCGGGCTCGGCGCCGCGATGCACTCGCTCATGATCGGCCGGGACGCCCTCCCGGACGGGTTCGGGCTCTCGCTCAGCCCGCTCCCCGCGCTGGCCGCGTTCGCGATCACGATCGTCGCCGCGCTGCTCACCTCCCTGCTGGCCTCCCTGCGCGTCTCGCGCATCCGTCCCGTCGAGGCGCTCGGCGAGTCCGCCGCCGAATCCGCGCGGCTGCCCCGCTGGCGCCTGATCACGGGCGTGGTGTTCGTCGTCCTCGGGCTGAACGCGCTCGGGGTCTCCACCGCCACCAGCGGCCCCACCGCCGCCGCGTCGGTCGGCGGGCTGGTGATCTCGCTGATCGTCGCGACCGCGCTGCTCGGGCCGCTGCTGGCCCGGCTCGGCAGCAGGTGGCTCGGCCGCGCGGCCGTGCTCGCCTCGCCGGTGCCCGGACGCCTCGGCCGGCACGCGAGCGGCGCCGCCGCGCTGCGCGCCGGGTCGGTGCTCACCCCGGTCGCGCTGGCGATCGCGTTCGGCTGCACGCAGCTGTTCGCCCAGTCCACGGTCGCCCACGCCACACAGGAGCAGGCGGCGAGCGGCAACCGCGCGGACCAGGTGATCGTCTCGGCCGGGCCGGGGCTGCCGGTCGGCGCCGCCGAGGCCGCGCGGCGCGTGCCCGGCGTCACCGCCGCGACGCCCGTCAAGCGGACCACGGTCGTGATGGCGGTCAAGGAGCTCGGCGAGAAGAACCTCAAGACGCTGAACGCCCAGGGCGTCGGCGCGGGCGCCGAGACGACCATGGACCCGAAGGTCCGCTCCGGGCGCCTCGCCGACCTGCGCGGCGACACGGTCGCGCTCAGCCGCGACGTCGCCGCCGGACTGCACGTCGGCTCGACCGCGCGGCTCTGGCTCGGCGACGGGACGCGCGTCCAGGCGCGCGTGGTCGCGGTCTACGACCGGGGGCTCGGGTTCGGCGACGTGCTCCTCCCCCACGCGACGGCCGTCGCGCACTCCACCACGGCGCTGGACGACCACGTCCTCGTCCGAGGGAGGGCGGACCTGCGTCCGGTCACCGCCGCCTACGCGGGGGCCCAGGTCGTCGACCGCGACGCCTACGGCGACGCGCTGTCGCGGGAGATGCGGCTCCAGAGCCTGGTCAGCCTGATCGTCGTCGCGGCGATCGGCGGGTTCATCGTCATCGGCCTCGTCACCACGCTCGCGCTCGCGACCGGCGCCAGGCGGCGCGAGTTCGCGCTGCTGCGGCTGGTCGGCGCGACGCGGCGGCAGGTGCTCGCGGCGCTGCGCTGGGAGGCCGCGATCGTCCTCGGCACCGGGCTCCTCACCGGCGCGGCGATCGCCCTGGTCACGCTGGCGGCGCTCGCCATGGCCGTCACCGGGACGCCGCTGCCCGCGATCTCCCCGGTGGCCGCCGCGGCGCTCCTCGCGGGCGTGGCGGGCCCGGCCGCCGCCGCGATGCTCCTGCCCGCGCGCGCCATGCTGCGCCGCGGCTCCTCCCCCCACCTCCCCTGACCCCACCGGAAGGAAGAACACGATGACCAACAACGGGCGCTGGACCATCTTCGGCGTGCTGCTCACCGTCAACGTCATGAGCAGCGTCATGCTGCGGGGCACCTGGTACCAGACCGTCATCAGCGTCGTCACCGGCCTGGGCGTGCTCGCCGTGGTGATCGACTACCTGGTCCGCGGGCGCGGCGGCGCGCGCTGATCCGAGGCCGGAGCCCGGCCGGGTTACCGAACCCGGCCGCTCCGGCCACGGCGGGCGTCCCACGCCGTTACCATCTCGGAGTGCCAAGATCCCGTTGGCATGCTCTGTACCGGAACGGCGTGAAATGGATGACGTAGAGGTCCGGCGGCACCTGCCGGGCAACCTGCCCCAGCTGTTCACCGGCGGCGCGGAGGACGCCGCCGGGCGGACGCTGTCGGTGCCGCTGCCCGAGGGCGACGTGGTGTGGCCCGACCCCGGGTACCCGCAGCGGCAGCTGCTGCCGCGCCCCGCGTTCTGGCTCAGCGACGAGCCGGTGCACGGGGAGCTGTGGGGGCGGCTGCGGGCCGAGCACGAGCGGTCGGGGCTGTGGCCGCTGCTGATGGACGAGACCGACCAGCCGTGGGCGTCCGGCCAGATCGCGCCCGAGCCGGTCGAGGAGGTCGGCAACTACGTCCCCCACGCGTTCATGTACGAGGTGTGGGGCGACTGGGCGGCGCAGGCCGCCGACGGCGACCACGACGACCTCGCCCCCTTTGGGCGGCACTGCCCCGGCCCCGCCCCGGAGGGCCACCCGCTGGACGACCCGGACGCCATGGCCGACCGCTACGCCCGCGCCCTGTCGGCCCGGGGCCTGTCGCTCGGGCTCGTCGCCGTCGAGCGGGGCGCGGACGCGCTGGCCGCCGTCGGCTGGCAGGGCGCGCTCAACCACAACGAGTGGACGGCCCCGCTCGCCGCCGTCGTGCGGAGCTGGGAGGAGCGGTTCGGCGCCCGCGTCGTCGGGCTCGGGTTCAACACGCTGGAGCTCAGCGTCGCCGCCCCGCCGGTCACGACCCGGCACGCCGTCCACGTCGCGGCCGAGCACTGGGCGTTCTGCCCCGACATCCTGTTCCAGGGCCCCGGCACGCTCGCCGGGTACGCCGAGGAGATCCGCGGCAAGACCTGGTGGTCGTTCTGGTGGGACTGACGCCGACCCGGCGGGGCTAGGACGTCCGCTGCTCGCACCAGACGACCTTGCCGCCGCCGGTGTGCCGGACGCCCCACCGCTCGGCGAGCCGCCCCACGACGTGCAGCCCGCGTCCCGACTCGGGCATCTCGCCGTCCTCGTCGAGGCGGATGCGGGGACGGCCGTCGGAGTGGTCGAACACCTCGCACACGAGCCCGCCCTCGCGGACGAGCCGCAGCGTCACCCGGCCGCCCGCGTGCCGGATCGCGTTGGTGACCAGCTCCGACACCAGGAGCACGGTGGTGTCGGCCAGCTCGCTCAGGTCCCAGCGGTCGAGCCGGTCGCGGACGAGCCCGCGCGCCCGCCGCACCGCCGCCGGCTCGGCGGGCAGCTCCCAGGACGCGTGGTGGTCGGCCGGGATGCGCCGCAGCCGCGCCACGAGCATGGCGATGTCGTCGCGGTGCTGGTCGTCGTAGACGCCGTCCAGCGCGGCCTGGCACAGCTCCTCCAGCGGCCGCGCGGCGGCGTCGCGGCCGAACGTCTGCTGGAGCCGGGCGAGGCCGTCGTCGATGTCGCGGGCCCGGTTCTCCACGAGCCCGTCGGTGTAGAGGAACAGCAGCGTGCCGTCGTCGACGGCGAACTCGCGGCTGACGATCGGGCCGTCGCCGACGCCGAGCGGCGGGGCGGGCGGCACCGCGAGGTAGTCCGACCCGGTGCCGGGCGAGGCGATCAGCGGCGGCAGGTGCCCGGCGCTGGCGACCTCGCACCGGCCGCTGACCGCGTCGTAGACGACGTAGGCGCAGGTGGCGAAGTGCGGTTCGCGCTCGCCGAGCGTCCGCATCAGCGAGTCGAGCCGCTCCAGCGCCTCGGCGGGCGGCAGTTCGAGGCCCGCGAGCGTGTGGATGGCGGTGCGCAGCCGTCCCATCGTGACCGCTGCCTTCACGCCGTGCCCGGCCACGTCCCCGACGACGAGCGCGACCCGCGCGCCGGGCAGCGCGATCGACTCGTACCAGTCGCCGCCGACCTCGATGAGCCGGCTGCCGGGCAGGTAGCGGTGGTGGACCTCGACCGTGGAGGGCGCCGACAGGCCCGTCGGCAGCAGGCTCCGCTGGAGGGTGAGCGCGGTGGCACGCTCCCGCGAGTAGCGGCGGGCGGTCTCGACGAAGATCGACGCGCGGCCCGCGAACTCCATCCCGATCTCGACGTCGTAGGCGTCGAACGGGCGGTGCGCGACGCTGCGGGTGCAGACGAAGAAGCCGAGCACGCCGGTCGGCGTGGTGATCGGCAGCAGCAGCATCGAGGCGCCCTTGAGCAGGTCGGCGACCGGCGGGCGGCGCCACGCGGCGGCGATCCGCGCGGCTCCGTCGCCGCCGAGCCCGACCAGCACCGGCTCGGCGGTCTCCATGCACCGCGAGTACGGCGTGCCGCTCGGGTAGGTGAGCGTCTCGCCGGTGGGGAACGTCGCGTCCCAGGCGGGGTCGCCGTCGTCGAAGCCGAGCGCCATCCGGCGCAGCAGCAGCGACCCGTCGGCGCCCGCCGGGGACTCGTCGGCGTCGACGAGGCTCTCCAGCAGCAGCAGCGCGCCCGCGTTGCAGAAGTGCGGGATCAGCACGTCCATCAGGCCGCGCGCCAGCAGGTCGAGGTCGAGGGTGGAGCCGATGCGCGGGAGCGCGTCGTCCAGCAGCGCCCGGCGGATCACGGCGGGGTCGACGAACCGGTCGGCGAGCGGCACCGGCACCCGGACGACGGCGAGGGCCGCGAGGTCGGGCGCGCCGCCGCTCATCGGGTGCACGGTGACGACCGCGTCCAGCGTGCCGCCCGCCGGCGTCTCCACGGCGAGCATGGCCGTGCGCTCCCGCCCGGCCCGCAGCGCCTCCAGCAGCGGCCTGCGCGCTCCGGCGATCACCTCGTCGAGGTCGGCGCCGCGCAGTCCGCCCGGTATACCGGACAGCACTCCGGCGGCGTTACGGTCGAACTGGAGTATTCTCCCCGACGAATCCATGCCGAGAATAAGAATTCGGGTGGACGACTCCATCGCTCGATTATGGGACATCCCGCGCGCCCGTGAGGCCGATACGGCGGGGGAAACCGTCCCGGAACCCCGGTCCCGTAGGCTTCGCGGGCCGCGCGCCGCCGCCCTCCGCGCCGCGCGAAATTGGAATCCGCGGACACGTGGGCGCCTTTCACCCGTTGCCGATTTCGTATATTGCCGCTGCTATCTGGGAAAAGACGCGTCGAGGAACTCCTGCCATGTCCGGCGGCCCGTCGCGTCGCCGGGGGCGAGGTGCAGGCCGGCCCGGAAACCGCGCATCGCCCGGCCCGGAACCGGCAGCGGCACCCGCGTGCGGCGCCGTCCCCGGGCCAGCAGGTAGGTGCGCGCCATCTCCTCCAGCGTCAGCACCTCCGGTCCGCCCATGTCGTCGGCCCGGCGGACGGGCCCGGCGCCGAGCGCGAACCCGGCGAGCCGGTCGGCGACCTCGGCGACCTCGACCGGCTGGCAGCGCAGCCCGGTCGGCAGCGGCATCACGCCCGGGGCTCGGGAGAGGTAGTCCAGGACGGCGGCGGGGAGCGTGTGGAACTGTGTGGCCCGCAGGATCGTGTAGGGCAGCCCCGACTTCTCGATCATCCGCTCGACCGTGTGCTTGATCATGTAGTAGCGGTACGGGATTCGGTCCACGCCGACGATCGAAATGTAGACCAAATGGGGCGCGCCCTGTTCGCGCGCGGCCTCGATGAGGTTGCGGGCGGCGTACAGGTCGTTCCTCGGGTGCAGGGCGTCGCTGGCGCAGTGCACGATCGTCTCGGCGCCCGCCAGCGCCGCGCGGACGCCCTCCCCGGTCTTCAGGTCGCCCCTGGCCCAGGTCATGCCGTCCTCCGGCTCCCTGGTGCCGCGGCTGAGCCCGCGCACGTCCGCCTCCGCGGCGCGCAGGGCCCGGGTGAGCGGGCGGCCGAGCGTGCCGCTCGCCCCGGTCACGATGATCATGTGCTTCCCTCCAGGCCGGCGCCGGGCGGCGCGGCGGACGTCAGGACTTGCCGAAGGTCCGCGGCGGCGGGACGGGCGCGGTGACCTCCTCGCCGTCGCGCAGCGGCGCGACACCGGCGCAGAACCCGGCCAGGTCGCGGCCCTCCACCAGCCGCGCCCGGGTGATGCCGCCCGCCGCGCGGCGGGTCAGCGCGTCCACCGGCAGCGGCGCGCGGGACGCGGCGACGATGAGGTTGCCGAACCGGCGGCCCCGCAGCACGCCCGGGTCGCCCATCAGCAGCGCGTGCGGGAACACCGACCGGACCGTCGCGGCGACCCGGCGGGCGAACGGCAGCCGGAACCCATCGGCGACGTTGACCAGGTACGCGCCGCCGGGTCGCAGCACCCGCGCGACGTCCTCGACGAACTCCCGGGTGGCCAGCTCGACCGGCATCGACGCCTCGGCGAACGCGTCCATCACGACGAGGTCGTCGGCGGCGTCCGGCAGCGCGGCGATCCCGGCGCGGCCGTCGGTGACGCGGATGCGCAGGCCCGGCACTCCCTTGACCGGGAGCCGCTCGCGGACGACCGCCACGAGCTCGCCGTCCGGCTCCAGCACGACCTGCCGCGAGCCGGGACGGGTCGCGGCGACATAGCGCGGCAGCGTGCACCCGGCGCCGCCGATGTGCACGGCGTCGAGCGGGCCGCCCGCGGGGGCGATCGTGTCGACGCAGTCGCCCATCAGCCGCATGTACTCGAAGTCGAGGTAGGTCGGGTCGGACAGGTCCACATACGACTGCGGGACCCCGCCCACCAGCAGCATCCAGCCGCCGTCCCGGTCGGCGTCGCGCAGGATCTCGGCCTCCCCGCCGGCGATCGGATACCGGTCGGGCCAGGGGCCCCGCCTGCCCTTGCGTGCCATGTGCCCCACCCTACGGAACGGCCTCTGGGCGCTCGCCGGGGGTTGTAGTTGGTTCGTTCCGGGGGGTGTGGGGGGTCGTCCCCTCACAGGTGACAGAGTCGAAGTCCTCGGCGGCGAAGTGGCAGGCGCTCGGGTGCGCGGAGCCGTCGCGGGCCGTGAGCGCGGGCTCCTCGGCGGCGCAGACGTCGCGCGCCTTCCAGCAGCGGGTGCGGAACCGGCAGCCGGACGGCGGGTCCAGCGGCGACGGCGGCTCCCCCTCCAGCCGGAACCCCCCGGCGAAGCCCGGCGCGTCCGGGTCGGGGACGGGGACGGCCGACAGCAGCGCCTGCGTGTAGGGGTGGGTCGGGTGCTCGTAGATCTGCGCGTCGTCGCCGGTCTCGACGACCTTGCCGAGGTACATGACGGCGACGCGGTCGGAGATGTGGCGGACCGCCGCCAGATCGTGCGCGATGAAAACGTACGCCAGGCCCAGCTCGCGCTGGAGCCCCGCGAGGAGGTTCATCACCTGCGCCTGGACGGACACGTCCAGCGCCGACACGGGCTCGTCGCAGACGATCACGTCGGGGCGCAGCGCGAGCGCGCGGGCGATGCCGACGCGCTGGCGCTGCCCGCCGGAGAACTGGTGCGGGTACCGGTTGACGTGGTCGGGGTCCAGGCCGACCAGCTCCAGCAGCTCCTGGACGCGGGCACGCCGCTCCCCCTTCGGCGCGACCTCCGGGTGGATCGCGAACGGCTCCCCCACGATGTCGCCGACGGTCATCCGGGGGTTGAGGGAGGAGTAGGGGTCCTGCATCACCATCTGGACGCGGCGCCGCAGCGCGCGCAGCTCGCCCCTCGGCAGCGCGAACACGTCGCGGCCCTCGAACCGGACGGTCCCGGCGGTGGGCCGCTCGGCCGCGAGCAGCAGCTTGGCGAGCGTCGACTTGCCGCACCCGGACTCGCCGACGACGCCGAGGGTCTCGCCGCGCGCCAGCTCCAGGTCCACGCCGTCCACGGCCCGGACCTGCCCGACGGCCCGTTTCAGCAGCACGCCGCGCGTCACCGGGTAGTGCTTGACCAGGCCCTCCACCCGCAGGATCGGGTCCTCACCGCGCTGCGGCACCGTGCACCTCCTCGGCGAAGTGGCAGGCGGACTCGTGGCCCGGCGCGACGGCGACCAGCGGCGGCGGCTCCGCCGAGCACAGCGCCTCGGCGCGCGGGCAGCGCGGCGCGAACGCGCAGCCGGGCGGCAGCGCCGCCGGATTCGGCGGCGCCCCCTTGATCGGGACGAGCGGCGCGCCGCGCCGGTCCAGGCGCGGCACCGACGCCAGCAGCCCCCGCGTGTAGGGGTGGGCGGGCCGCGCGTACAGCTCCCGCGCGGGCGCCCGCTCGGCGACCGAGCCCGCGTACATGACGACGATCCGGTCCGCGACGCCCGCGACGACGCCGAGGTCGTGGGTGATCAGGACCATGCCCATGCGCAGCTCGTCCTGGAGCGCCGCGAGCAGCCGCATGATCTGCGCCTGGACGGTCACGTCGAGCGCGGTGGTGGGCTCGTCGGCGATCAGCACGTCCGGCTCCAGCGCCAGCGCCATCGCGATCATGATGCGCTGCCGCATGCCGCCGGAGAACTGGTGCGGGTGGTCGCCGAGCCGCCTGGCCGCCGACGGGATCCGCACCCGCTCCATCAGCTCCACGGCCTTCGCCGTCGCCTCCCTGCGCCGCATCCCCCGGTGCACCTGGTACATCTCGCGGATCTGGTCGCCGACCGTGAACACCGGGTTCAGCGCGGTCAGCGCGTCCTGGAAGATCATCGATATGCGGTCGCCCCGGTAGGCGCGGCGGCGGCGCTCGGGCAGGCCGAGCAGCTCCTCGCCGCGCAGCCGCACCGACCCGCGCGCGATCCGCGCGGGCGGGGTGTCGAGGATGCCCATCACGGCCTGCGCCGCGACGCTCTTCCCCGATCCCGACTCGCCGAGGATCGCGACCGTCTCGCCCTCGGCCAGGGTGTAGGAGAGCCCGTTCACCGCCCGCACGTCCTGTCCCCGGACGTCGAACCGCACGTGCAGGTCGTCCACCGCGAGGAGCGGCGCGCCGTCCTTCTTCAGGTCAGTCGTCATCTCTCGCTCACCGCAGCTTCGGGTCGAGGGCGTCGCGGACGGCGTCGCCGAGCATCAGGAAGCTCAGCACCGTGGCCGACAGCAGCACCGCGGGGAAGACCAGCAGATGGGGGTGGTCGACGAAGGCGTCCTTGGCCTGGTTGAGCTGGAGGCCCCACGACACCTGCGGGTACTGGAGGCCGACGCCGAGGAAGTCCAGCGTCGCCTCCCCGGCGATCACGTTCCCGACGTTGAGGGTCGCGACGACGACCACCGGGGCGAGCGCGTTCGGCAGGATGTGCCGGGCCATGATCCGCGCGTCGGACGCGCCCAGCAGCCGCGCGGCCTGCACGTAGTCGGCGTCCCTGACCGAGATGACCTGGCCGCGCATGATCCGGATCATCGTCGTCCAGCCGAGCAGCACCAGCACCAGCGTCATCGCGCCGACGCCGTGGCTCGGGAAGGCGACCAGGATGACGGTGGCGCCGAGCACGAACGGCAGCCCGAAGAACACGTCGGTGAGCCGGGCGACCAGCGCGTCCAGCAGGCCGCCGTAGTAGCCCGCGAGCATCCCGAACACCAGCGCGATCGCGAACGCGAACAGCGTGACCGCGACGCCGATCAGCAGCGTCGGCCGGGCGCCGTGCACGACGTGCGCGTAGTAGTCGCAGCCCGCGAGGTCGGTGCCGAACCAGTGGCCGCCGGACGGGCCGAGCTTGGCGAGGTTCGGGTCGCAGCCCTCGTTGACGCCCTTGGAGGTGAACAGCCGAGGGACGGCCGCCATCACCGCGACCAGCGCGAGGAACACCGCCGACGCCCAGAACACCCAGCGGCGCCGCAGGTCGCGCCACGCGTCGTCCCACAGCGACGCGCGCCCGATCTCGCCGCCCGCGACGGCCAGCGCCGCCGCCTCGGCGGCCGCCCCCGCGGGCTCGGCGCCCGCCGCCGGTTCGGGGCCCGGCACGCCCGGTTCATCGATCTTCATCGCCCACGCCCATCGCCACGCCTCACCGCGCCCGCGCGCGCTCCGTCGGTCGCCCTCACCCGTGCCCTCACCCGTGCGGCCGCCCTCACTCGTACCTGATCCGGGGGTCCAGGAACCCGTACAGCAGGTCCACCAGCAGGTTGACGAGCAGGAAGATCAGCACGAGCACGGTGACCGCGCCGACCACGACCGGCCCCTCCTTGAGCTGGATCGACTGGAACACCTGCTGCCCGATGCCGGGCAGGTTGAAGATGCCCTCGGTGACCACCGCGCCGCCCATCAGCGTCCCGAAGTCCACGCCGAGGTAGGTCACGACGGGGATCAGCGAGTTGCGCAGCGCGTGCCGCCCGACGACCCGCGCCCGCGACAGCCCCTTGGCGTTCGCGGTGCGCACGTAGTCGGCGCGCAGGTTCTCGGCGAGGCTGGTGCGGGTGAGCCGCGCGACGTAGGACAGGCCGAGCGAGCCGAGCACCATCCCGGGCAGCAGATAGCTCATCGGCCAGCCGTCGTCGGTCCCGGCCGTGGGGAAGACCTGCCAGTGCAGGCCCAGCAGGAGCTGCGCGGTGTAGCCGAGCACGAACACCGGCACGGCGATCAGCAGCGTCGTCCCGCCGAGCACGAGGGTGTCGGCGAGCTTCCCGCGCCGCAGGCCCGCCCAGACGCCGAGCGCGAGCCCGAGCGCCAGCTCGAACAGCCAGGCGGTGACGGCGAGCTGCGCGGTCACCGTCCAGCGCCCCGACAGCATCTCCGACACCTTCTGGCCGGTGTAGTTCTCGCCGAGGTTCCCCTGGAGCAGCCCCCACATGTACTTGCCGTACTGCACCAGCAGCGGGTCGTTGAGGTTGTAGCGCTCCCGCAGGGTCTGGAGGACGTTCTCCGGGATGGGCTTGTCGCCCGCGAGCGCCTGGATCGGGTCGCCCGGCAGCGCGAACACCATCGCGTAGATGAGCAGCGTCGTGCCGATGAAGACCGGGACCGCCTGGAGCAGCCGTCTGAGGACGTAGCGCCACATCGCCGGCTACTTCACCGTCACTTCGTACGCGAGGAGCCCCGTCGCGTACGACGTGATGGTGACGTCGCCGACCCGGTCGGACCGGCCGCCCTGGCCCGCCCACGTCCACAGCGGGATCATCGGCATCTCGCGGATCGCGACGTCCTCGGCCTGGTTGTAGAGCCTCAGGGCCTCCTGCGGGTCGCCCGTCCGGTTCGCCTTGCCGACGAGGTCGTCGAACTCCCTGCTCGTCCAGCCCATGCGGTTGGCGCCCGAGATCCACAGGTTCTCCAGGTAGTTCTGGGCGCTCGGGTAGTCGGCCTCCCAGTTCTGCCGATAGGGGCCCTTCTCCGTGCGCTTGCGCAGCATCCCGAGGTAGTCGGACGCGGGGACCTGCCGGAACTGGATGTCCCGGATGCCGAGGTTCTGCCGCAGCGAGTTCGCGACGATCTGCATCCATTGGTAGTAGGTCGGCTGCGCGTTGGAGAAGTACAGCTCCAGCGTCCCCTTGAACCCGCCGGACTTCGCGTACAGCTCCTTGGCCTTGGCCGGGTTGAACGTGCACAGCTCGCCGCACGCGTTCGGCCGGTGCCCGGCGATGATCGCGGGGAGCAGCGAGTCGGCCGGGAAGTAGTCGCCGTTGTAGACGGCCTTGTTGATGCCCTGCCGGTCGATCGCCATCGAGATCGCGCGCCGGAGGTCGGGGTTCGCGAACCGCTTGTCGAACACCGGGAAGCCCAGGTAGTCCATCGTGCCCATCTTGCGGGGCAGGAACTTGTCGCCCAGCAGCCGCTTGGCCTCGGGCACCTTCCCGGCGGGGATCGTCTGGTAGACGTCGATGCGGCCCGCGCGCAGGTCGGTGTAGGCGGTGTCGGCGCTGGAGTAGCTCTTCCAGGTCACGCCCTTGTTCTTCGGCTTGCGCGGCCCGGTGTAACCGGGATAGGCGACGAGCTTGATCTGCTTGTTGCGCTCCCACTGCCCGCTCATCATGTACGGGCCGTTGCCGATGGGGTGCTCCTCGAAAGCGCGGAGGTCCTTCAGCCCGGCCTTGGGCATCGGCGCGAACGCCGGGTAGGTCAGCAGCAGCGGGAACTGGTTGAACGGGTCGGTCAGCGTGACCCTGAGCGTGTTCTGGTCGACCACCTGCACGCCCGACAGCGTGTCGGCCTTCGGCTTGGCGTTCTCGTCCTCGGGGTTCAGCTCCGCGTACCCCTGGATGTGCGAGAAGTAGTCGTTGGCGTTGTAGGCGTTCGGGCCGTAGGCGGCGTTGTTCCACCCGTCGGCGAAGCTGGCGGCGGTGACCGGCTCGCCGTTGTGGAACTTCTGGCCCGGCCTGATCTTGATCGTCCAGACCTTCTGGTCGGGGCTGGTGACCGACTCGGCGGCGAGGTTGTAGCCCTTGCCGTCCTTGGTGAGCCCCACGAGGTTGTCGAACAGGTTGCCGATGACGTCGAAGGCGTAGCTGCTGGTGGTGTTGCCCGGCACGAGGTGGTCGGGCTCGGGGTGGCCGGCGGTGAACGTGCCGTCGCCCGACTTCGCGCCGCCGCCGCAGGCCGACAACCCGAGCGAGGCCGCCAGCACCACCGCCCCCAGCGCCGCGATGGGGCGGCGGCCCCGGTACCGGTGGACGTCACGGCTCGCACCCCTGAGGCTGGTCATGCTCCTCCTCGTGCACTGTCGCGTGCGCGGCGCGGCAACCGCCCGCGCTCTTCAGATTGGTGGCAGCGTCGTACCGGCCGGATGATTTGGGTACGGCGCTGAACGATTCGAAACCGGATCGATATGTTGTTGATCATTGGTTGCCAGAGGTCAGCGCGGGGGAAAAATGAAGGTTTGTTGCGAAAGGTGGGTATTGGTGTGACGGAGCCGAAGGTCCACGAGGACACCGTGGCCGGTGCCGCGAGCGGGGCCGCCGAGGCCGCGGGGGTGGAGGCGGCGGAGATCTGCTCCGCGCTGATCCGCATCGACACCACGAACGAGGGCGAGGGCGTGGCGCGTCCGGAGCGTCCGGCCGCCGAGTACGTCGCCGCGCTGCTGGACGAGGTGGGCGTCGCCGCCACGATCGTGGAGTCCGCGCCCGGCCGGGCCAGTGTGCTGGCGCGGATCGCGGGCACCGACCCCGCGCACCCGGCGTTCCTGATCCACGGGCATCTGGACGTGGTGCCCGCCGAGGCGTCGGAGTGGAGCGTTCCGCCCTTCTCGGGCGAGGTGCGGGACGGCTGCGTGTGGGGACGCGGCGCGGTCGACATGAAGGGCACGCTCGCGATGACGCTCGCGACCGTCCGGCGGCGGCTGCGCGAGGGCCGCCGCACCCGGGGCGACCTGGTGCTGGCGTTCCTCGCCGACGAGGAGTGCACCGGCGACCTCGGGTCCCGGTTCGTGGCCCGCGAGCATCCGGGGATCTTCGAGGGCTGCACCGAGGCGATCAGCGAGTCGGGCGGCTTCAGCGTCCACGCCGGCGACGCCCGGATCTACCCGATCGCGACCGGCGAGCGCGGCACGACGTGGATGCGGCTGACCGCGCGCGGCACCGCCGGGCACGGCTCCAAGCCCGCGCCCGACAACCCGGTCGCCGAGATCGCGCACGCTGTGTCGCGCATCGCCTCCTACGAGTGGCCCGTCCGCCTCACACCGGGCGTCCGCGCCCTGCTGGACGGGCTGGCCGCCGCGCTCGGCACCACGATCGACCACGACCGCCTCGACGCCGAGGCGCGGCGGCTCGGCCCCGTCGGGCGGCTGTTCGAGGGAACGATCCGCAACTCGGCCAACCCGACCCGGCTGGACGCCGGATACAAGATCAACGTGGTGCCGGGGACCGCGACCGCGCAGGTCGACGGCCGGTACCTGCCGGGCACCGGCGAGGAGTTCCTGGCCACGATCGACCGGCTGCTCGGCCCGAGGGTGACCCGCGAGTTCGTCAACTACGAGGAGGCGCCCGCCGCCGATCCGGCGGGCGCCACCTTCGCCGACCTCGCGGCCGCGCTCCGCGCCGAGGACCCGGCGGCGCGTCCCGTCCCGTACGTGATGGCGGGCGGCACCGACGCCAAGTCCTTCCAGCCGCTCGGCATCGCGAGCTTCGGGTTCGCACCGCTGCTCCTCGGCCCGGAGCTGGACTACTTCGGCATGTTCCACGGGGTGGACGAGCGCGTCCCGCTGGACGGGCTGGCCTTCGGCACCCGCGTCCTCGACCGCTTCCTCGACACCCGCTGACCGGGCGCGCCCGCCGTCACTGCGACTTCTGGTAGCTGCGGAAGGAGAAGATCGCGAGCCCCACCGTCGCCGCCGTCAGCGCCAGCAGCGGCGCGGCGTGCCCCGCGACCGCGCCCCAGCGCGGATCGTCGGCGAGCGCGGCGCGCCCGGCGTCCAGGGCCCAGCTCACCGGGTTCCCGGACGCGACGTGCCGCATCCAGCCCGGCATCAGGCCCTTGGCCATGAACGCCGAGGACAGGAACGTCAGCGGGAGCAGCAGCATCACGTTCAACATGATGATCGTGTTGCGGTCGCGGACCAGCAGCGCGAGCGTGGTGGACAGCTCGGCGAGCACGACGCCGATCAGCACCGACATCGCGACGAGGATCGGCAGCCCGGCGGCGGCGCCCGGGTAGTGCGCGCCGCCCGCCCAGCCCAGGGCGATGATCACCAGGGACTGGAACGCGGTGCCGAGCGCCTGCTCGATCACGCCCGCGTTGGCGAGCGCGCTCCGCCGGACCGGCGTGACCAGGAACCGGTTGAGCGTGCCGCGCTCGATCTCGTCGAGCGTGCCCATCCCGGCGAAGGAGTTCAGCGACACCGCGTTCATGATCACGACGCCGGGGACGAGATAGTCCAGGTAGGAGCCGGTGCCGAAGCCGGGCAGCTCCACGACGCGCTTGAAGAGCTGGCCGAACAGGAAGAGCCAGATGACCGGCTGGGCCAGCGACATGATCAGCATCGCGGGGCTGCGGAGCAGCGCGGACACCCGGCGGTGCGTCATCCACCAGGTCCCGGCGATCAGAGCGGTCATCGGACGCCTCCCGTGGCGGCGGGTTCGGTGGCGGTGCCGGTCGCGCTGGCGCTGCCGGCGGTGTCCGCCTGGGCGAAGCGGCGGCCCGCGTAGCGCAGGTACACGTCGTCCAGGGACGGCCGCGCGACCGTGACGGCGGCGGCCGGGAACCCGGCGTGGTCGAGCGCGGCGAGGACGGCGGGCACGGCGGCGGCGCCGTCGTCGGTGCGCGCGCTGAGGCGCGGGCCCTCCAGCATGACGTCGCGGATGCCGGGCAGCCGGCCGAGCGCGGCCCGCACCGCCCCCTCCTCGGGGGCCTCGCCCCACTCCAGGTGGACGGCGTCGCCGCGCAGCTCGCCCTTCAGCGCGTCGGGCGTGCCCTCGGCGACGACGCTGCCCCGGTCGACGATCGCGAGGCGCCGCGCGAGCCGGTCGGCCTCGTCCAGGTAGTGGGTGGTGAGCAGGATCGCCAGCGCGTCGTCCCCGGCGAGGGCGGCGATCTCCGCCCACATCGACGCGCGCGCCTCCGGGTCGAGGCCGGTGGTGGGCTCGTCCAGGAACAGGACGCGCGGCCGGTGGACGAGGCCGAGCGCCACGTCCAGCCGCCGCTGCGTCCCGCCGGAGTAGGTCTTCACCTTGCGGGCGGCCACCTCCCGCAGCCCGAACCGCTCCAGCAGCTCGTCGGCGCGGCGGCGGGCCTCGGCGCCGCCCGTCCCGTACAGCCGCGCCTGCAACACGAGGTTGTCGCGGCCGCTGGCCTCGGGGTCGGCGCCCGAGCGCTGCGACACGACGCCGATGACGCGGCGGACCCGGTCGGGGCGGCGCAGCACGTCGTGCCCGGCCACCGCCGCCGTTCCGGCGTCCGGCCTGATCAGGGTGGTGAGGATCTTGACGGTGGTGGACTTGCCGGCGCCGTTCGGGCCGAGCAGCCCGAGGATCTCGCCCTGGCCGAGCGTGATCGACAGCCCGTCCAGGGCCCGGACGGCGCCGGGATAGGTCTTCACGAGGCCGTCGGCCTCGATGGCGTGAGCCATGGTCTCCTCCGTTGTCCGCGGAGGGCCCCGGGCTAGGCTGTGACTGCGGTCTCGCCGCCGGGGCCCGCTCCGCGAGCGGGTCGGGTGGTGGGTTCCCGGCCCCGGCGGAGGTGTTGCCGCACCTGCGCCGGGGCCCTTCTTCGGCTACTCCTCGGCGCCCCTCTCCGCCAGCTCCGCCATCTCGGGCGGCATCTCGCCGGTCTCGTGGAAGGCGCGCCACAGGTCGAGCCCCTGCAACGTGCCGGCGGCGATGTCGGCCAGCAGGGCGCGCACCCAGGCGGCCTCCGCCCTGCGCATGGCCAGCTCGTACTCCGACTCGATGAGGAAGACGCGGGGGATCTCCGCCGCGTCCGCGAGCGCCGCGTCCTGCTCGGCGATCTCCCGCTCCAGCGTGTCGAGCCGGCGCTTCATCAGGTCGGACGCCTCGTCCGGGCCGAGCGCGCCGAGCACCGAGAGCGCGGCGACGAAGCGCGGATGCTCGCGCTCGGGGACCGCGACCAGCTCGCGGACCCAGTCGGCGAGCTCCGCGCGCCCGGCGTCGGTGATCCGGTAGACGGTCCGCTCCGGCCGCGCCCCCTCGCGCACGCTCCCCTCGACGGCCAGGAAGCCGTGCTTCTCCAGGTTGCGGACGACGGTGTAGAGCGTGCCCCACTTGATGTCGATGTCGCGGTCCTTGCCCCGGGCGCGCATCAGCGAGGCCATCTCGTAGGGGTGCATCGGCCTGGCCGTGACCGTCGAGAGCACGGCGAGGGCGAGGAGGTTTCCCACCTTGCGCCGCTTGGCCATCTCGACTCCTCGTGGACGAATACTCGTGAACGAGTATAGGCACGGCGCGCGGCCCTCGTCCAGCGGCTCCGGAGCGGGTAGAGACCGGTCGTGGACTTCTCCAGCGCCGCCGGCGAGCTCTACGGCGTCACCCCGGACGAGTTCGTCGAGGTCAGGACCCGGCTGTCCCGGCAGGCCAGGGACGAGGGCGACGCCGCGCTGGCCAAGCGCATCGGCGCGCTGCGCCGCCCGACCCTCTCGGCGTGGGCGGTCAACCTGCTGGCCCGCTCCGCCCCGGACGACCTCGGCCGCTTGCTGGACGTCGGGGCGGAGATCCGGGCTGCGTGGGGGTCGGGGAGCCTCGGCGACCTGGAGCAGCGGCGGGCCGGGCTCGTCCGGGACCTGGTGCGGACGGCGGGGGAGCTGGCGTCGGCGGCGGGCCGCCCGCTGCGGGATCAGGCCGTCCGGGACGTGGAGGACACGCTCCAGGCCGCGACCGTCGACCCGGAGGTCGCGGACGAGGTCCGCGAGGGCCGACTCGCTCAGCCGCGCAGCTACAGCGGCTTCGGCCCGGTGGGCTTCCCCGTGGCCCCGGACGGGGCGACGCGTCCCCGGAAGGCGCCCGCGAAGGAGAAGCGCGCCGGGACACGGCGGAAACAGGCCGAGGAGAAGGCCGCGAAGCCGAAACCGGAACCGAAGCCGAAACCGGAACCGACGGCGAAGGCGAGCGCGGCGCGGGCGCGGCGGGCGGAGACGCTGCGCAGGCGTGCCGACGAGGCGGAGGCCGCCCTCGCCGGGCATCGGGAGAAGGCCGAGGAGGCGAGGGCGGCGGCCGAGTCGGCGGCCGACACGGTGGGACGGCTGCGGCACGAACTGGAGCGGGCCGTCGCCGACCGCGACGCGGCGGCGCGCAAGGCGGAACGCGCCGAGCGCGGCCTCTCCCGCGCCGAGGACACGGCGCGGGACGCGCGCAGGGCCGCCGACGCCGAGCCCGGGTGAGCCGACCGGGTGGTCAGCCGAGGCGGCCCGCCGGGTCGCGTCCGAGGTAGGCGAGCAGGCGCTCCCCCGCGTCGGCCGTCTTGAGCACGGGGACGGGCGGCGCGAACAGCCCGTGCCGGGTGGCGCCGGAGACCAGCATCGGCGCGAGCTCCAGCAGGGCCCCGGCGAGGACGGGCGGGATGCGGCGGGGCCGCCCGACGGCCTGCGCGACGTCCCAGCCGTGCACGGCGATCTCGATGGCGCCGGTCCCGGCGACGAGGTCCGCGCAGAGGGCCGAACCGCCGACCGTGACGGGGCCCGTGGCCTGCGTCCAGGCGCCGAGGAGCCGCCCCGCGCCCGCGCGGAACACCGCCACCGGGTCCTCCTCCGCCTCCGCGTCCGGGACGAGGCGGACGCGGCCGGTGTCGACGGCCTCCAGCAGCGCCGCCAGCGACTCGCCGGTGTGGCGCAGCAGCGTCCCGAGGTCCCAGCCCCGGCAGGGCGTCGGACGGCACAGGGTCTCAGGCGTCACCTCGTCCAGCGCGCGCAGCGCGTACCCGAGCGCCTCTTCCAGGAGTGCGGGTCCCCGCTCCTCCGGCGACCTCGTCGACGCCGCCGTGTCCACCGAGCCCATGCGCCCTCATCTCGTCGGGGTTTCGTCCCTCACAGGAACCGACCGTCCAGCGGCCCGGAAGTCACCGCCGCGGGACCGATGAGTTCGCGCACGCCCCCGGGTCTGTATCGGATGAAGGCACGAGGAAACCGATTCCGGACGGAGGAGGAGGCATGGCACTCCCCGATGTGGTGTCCCACGAGGAGTGGACCACCGCGCGCAAGGCGCTGCTCGCGAAGGAGAAGGAGCTCACCCGGGCCCGGGACGCGCTCAACGCCGAGCGCCGCCGCCTGCCGATGGTCCGGGTCGAGGAGGACTACGTCTTCGAGGGGCCGGACGGCGAGGCGAGCCTGCTCGACCTGTTCGAGGGCCGCGCCCAACTCATCGTGGGCCACGTCATGTGGGACCCGGCGTGGGAGCGCGCCTGCCGGAGCTGCTCGGCCGGGCTGGCGGAGATCTCCGTCGGGCACCTGCGCCACCTGCACGACCGCGACACCACCTACGCGGCGGTGTCGCGCGCCCCGCAGTCGAAGATCGGGCCGTTCCGGGCCGCGATGGGCTGGGTGTTCCCCTGGTACTCCTCGCACGGCGGCTCGTTCAACCACGACTTCCACGTGACGATCGACGGGTCGGTCGCGCCCGAGGAGTACAACTACCGGACCATCGAGGAGTTCGAGCGGGCCGGGCAGTCCTTCGGCGACGACCGTCCGGTGGAGATGCCCGGCACGAGCTGCTTCCTGCGCGACGGCGACACCGTCTACCACACGTACTCGATGTACGCGCGCGGCGCCGAGCAGGTCGGCGGCTCCTACTACTTCCTCGACCTGACGGCCCTCGGCCGCCAGGAGCCCTGGGAGAAGCCCGAGGGGCGCGGCTCCGGCGGCGTCCCGGCGGGCGGGACGCTCCCCTACCCCGACGAGTACGACGACGAGTACTCCGCCCCGCGCACGTCCTGAGAAAGCCTCCTTGAGCACGTGCCCGATTGAGCACCGCCGCGCCTTCCCACCGGTGCCCGCCTCCGGCGGGGCGCCGGGCGCGGCGGCCCGGCGGCCGTGTGGTGACCCTCACGGGGGAGGCCACCGCACGGCCACCGGTGAACCCCGCTACGCGCAGAGGGCGTTGCGTACGAGGGTCCCGGTCGTCAGGTCCTGGCGGTCGTCCTGGAGCTGCGTGGGCACGCTGACCGTGACGGCGCGGCGCCCGTCCGGGGTGACGCCCCCGCGGGTCATGTAGCCGGGCGTGTCACCGCCGTGCCCCCAGTACCCGGCCTTGGAGCAGCCCAGCGGGAGCCACATCACGCCGAGCCCGTACCGGCTGCCGGCGAGCGAGCCGTCCAGGTCGTCGGGGACGGTCCGGCGCATCTCGGCGAACTCGGCGGGCCGCAGCAGGCGCCCGCCGAACAGCGCCCGGAAGAAGCGGTTGTGGTCGGCGGCCGTCGTGACCAGGCTGCCCGCCGCGTCAGCCCAGCTGTAGTCCATGTCCGTGACGTCCAGCAGCGGGCCGCCCTCGTCGAACTCCTGGTAGCCGTGCGGGTGCCGGCCGGGGAACTCCCTCCCGCGCGCGAAACTCGTGTGGGTGAGGCCGAGCGGGCGGACGATCCGCCGCATGGCCTCCTCGTCCCACCGGTGCCCGGTGACCCGCTCCACGATCATCCCGGCGAGGACGTAGCCGGTGTTGCAGTACGACCAGCGCGGGTTCCCGTCCGGCCCGGTCTCCCCCGGCTCGAACTCCGGGCGGTGCCGCAGCGCGAGGCCCACCAGCTGCTCGGGGGTGTAGTGGTCGAACCGGTGGGCCTCGACGTCCTCCCGCGTGTCGAACGGGAGGTCGTGGGTGAAGTCGTAGAGCCCGCTCGTGTGCTGGAGCAGGTTCCGGACCGTGATCTTCCGGCCGTCGTTGCCGTTGCCCCGCACGAGGCCGGGCAGCCACCGGTCGACGGTGTCCTCCAGGCCCATCCGCCCCTCCCCGACGAGCTGGAGGACGACTGTGGCCACGTACGTCTTGGTGTTGCTGCCGCCCCGGAACGACGCGCCCCGGGGGATCGGGCGCCCGCTCCGGACGTCCATGACGCCGGCGCGGGCCTCCTCCGTCCCGTCCGGCGTGCTCGTCTCCGCGAGGACGCCGGTCGTTCCCACGGCCCGGACCGCGTTCACGTCCCGCTGGAGTGGCGTCCCGCCCTGTGCCGCGGCGGCCACCCCCGTTCCCGCGAGGAGCGCCACGGCCCCCGCTCCGACGGCGACACTCCGGCGGGCCCTGCTGAGCGTGCTCAATGCCTTCTCCGTCCGCTTCTCCACGCCGCCCGGAGATCACGCTAGGCAGGCCCGCGCGCCCGCACGACCGGGCCAGCCGGTGTCCGCATGGTGGGGTGTGCACCCTGGACCCCGGTCTGCGCGGCCGGAACCGCACGAAGTTACGCTGATCATCCGGCCCCCGGCGGAAGGATCGGCCATGACGCTCGCCACGGAGTCCACCGAACCCACCGAACCCGCGCGGTACACGGAGATCACCTCGGCGGAGGAGCTGCGCGCCCTGCTCGGCACCCCGCTCCGGCGCGCGCTCGACAAGGAGCGCGTCACCCTGCACGCCTGGGACCGGGAGTGGCTGCGCCTGTCGCCGCTGTGCCTCATCGCGACCAGCGACGCCGACGGCAACTGCGACGTGTCCCCCAAGGGCGACCCGCCCGGCTTCGCCCGCGTGCTGGACGACACGACGATCGTGATCCCCGAGCGTCCGGGGAACCGCCGCGCCGACGGCTACCTGAACGTGCTCGGCAACCCGCACGTCGGGCTGATCTTCCTCATCCCCGGACGCCGCGAGACGCTGCGGATCAACGGCCGCGCGCGCATCCTGCGGGACGCGCCGTTCTTCGACGAGATGATCGTCAAGGGGCACCGGCCGGAGCTGGCCCTGCTCGTGGAGGTCGAGCAGATCTTCTTCCACTGCGCGAAGGCGATGATGCGCTCCAAGCTGTGGATGCCGGAGTCGTGGGAGCCGGACGCGCTGCCCTCGCAGGCCCGGATCGTCAAGGACGTCCAGTACACCGAGGAGACCGTGGAGCAGATGGAGCAGCGCTACGGCCCGAGCTACGCGGACGCGCTCTACAAGGGCACCTACGAGGGCGCCCGCCCGTCAAGCTGAGCCCCTGGATCTAAGCCCCTCGCTCCGGGCACGACGGAGTGGCCGACGGCCCCCGCGCTGGCGTGCGCGGGGCCCGTCGGCCGGGCGGCCCGGTTCCGGCCGCTCCCTCGTGTCCGTGGGCGGGTGACCCCGGTGCGCTCAGCCGCTCTTGCGGCGGAACTGGCGCTGGTGGTCGGCGCGGTCGTGGGTGCCACGCACCTTCGACCCGTTCCGGCCGGCCCCGCCCTCGTTCTTGTCGGCCGCCGCTCCGCGCTTGCGCTCCAGGGCCTCCCGGAACCTGCGCTTCACGTCGTCCTCGTTGCCGTCCTTCTCTCCTGAGTCGGCCATGCGGACCTCCAGCCGTTCGTAGGGGCACCCCCTAGCCTCACATACCCGGACGGGAAGCGCGCGGCGGACCCGCCCCGAAGATCATTCCGCCCTTTTCTCCGACGAACACGAGCGAAAAGGACGAACTCCCCTATGGTGTGGGGCGTGGAGCCCCAGACGCCGCAGGCCGAGCCCGCGCCCTCGCATCCGCCGCTGGAGGCGCTCGCCGTCCAGCCGCTGGTGAACCGGGACCACGAGTCCCGCCCCGCGCTGTTCTACGAGCGGCTCCGCGCCGAGTACGGCCCGGTCGCGCCGGTGGACGTGCTGGGCGTCCCGGCGTGGCTCGTTATCGGCTACCCGCAGACGCTCGACATCCTGCGCGACTCGCGCGGCATCTGGAGCCGCCGCCTGGACTCCTGGCGGGCGCGCCGGGAGGGCCGCGTCCCGGCGGACTGGCCGCTGCTGCCCGCCTACGGGTTCGACATGTCGGTCTACACCGACGGCGCCGCCCTGTCCCGGCTGCGCGGCGCCTGGGCCGAGGGCCTGCGCCCGTTCCAGGACCGCACCCGCCCGCAGGCCAAGGAGCTGGAGCAGGCCATCCGGCGGTACGCCGACGAGCTGATCACCGTCCTGTCGGAGGGCGGCCGGACCGGCTGGGCCGACCTGTCGGCGCAGTACGCGCGGCCGCTGCCGATGATGGTGATGGGCCGGCTGCTCGGCGCCGGCACCGGGTACGGCGACGAGGTCGTCATGGACGTGTGGCGGGTGCTGGACGCGGGCCCGGACGCCGCCGAGGCGGCGGGGCGGCTGCTGGCCGACCTGACGCGGGTCTGCGCGGAGAAGACGGCCTCGCCCGGCGAGGACCTGCCGTCCTACATGCTCGCGGCCACGCCGGACCTGACCGTCGACGAGCTGGCCCGCGAGATGGTGCTGCTGGCGGGGCTGATCGGCGATTTCACCGGGACGCTCGTCTGCAACACGATCGCCGAGGTGATCATCGGCGAGACCGGCGCGCGCGACAGCCTGTCAGCCGGGATGATCCAGGAGGCGGTGAACCGGGCGGCGATCTCCAGCCCGCCGATGTCGAACCTGACGTTCCGCTGGCCGAAGGTCGACGTGCGGGTCGGCCGGTTCCAGATCGCGGCCGGCGACCCGGTCATGCTGTCGCCCGCCGCCGCGCATCTGGACCCGGCGTTCACCGACGGCGCGGCGGCCGACTCGATCTACAGCTCCCGCGCGCATCTGGCGTGGGGCGCGGGCCCGCACGCCTGCCTCGGCCGCGACCTCGCCACCACCATCACCACGATCGCGGTGGAGCGGCTGTTCGACCGGTTCAGCGGCGTGCGGCTCGCGCTGCCCGCCGACCAGCTGCCGTGGCGGTCGTCCCCGATGATGCGGGGGCTGCGCTCGCTGCCGGTGAACTACGAGCTGGCGGCGCCGCCGCCCGAGCCGCCCGCCGGCCCGTCCGACACGGGGGCGGCGGAGCGGAACCCGGCCGAGCCGGAATCGGAGTCGCTGGTCAGGCGCCTGCTGCGGGCGATGCGCCTCGCCCAGGGCTGAGCCCGGGGCGGAGGCCCCGCCCGGTTCTCAGCCCGCCAGGGCCTCCTCGCGGATGCGGCGCCAGGCCGCCTCGACGTGCTCGGGCCCGGTCGCGGGGGCGCCGACCGCCACGCGCAGCAGCACGCGCCCGCCGGCCTTGGTGTGGGTGAGGTAGAGGTCGCCGGAGGCGTTGAGCCGCTCCATCAACCGCATCGTCGCGGCGTCGGCCTCGCCCGCGGGCAGGCCCTCCCAGCGCGGCCGGAAGCAGACGAGCCCGAACGGGTGGTGCTCCAGCAGCTCGAAGCCGGGGTCGGCGGCGATCCGGGACGCGAGGTCCGCCGCGAGCCGCACGCCCGTCCGGACGTGCTCGCGCAGCCCCTCCGCCCCGTACCAGCGGATCACCGACCACAGCTTCAGCGCCCGGAACCGGCGGCCGAGCGGGATCTGCCAGTCCCGGTAGTCGACGACCTCGCCCGACATCGTCGCCTGGTTGCGCAGGTACTCGGGCAGGATCGACAGCGCGCCGGTGAGCGGCGCCCGGTCGGCCACCCACATCGCGTTGCAGTCGAAGTTGGTGAGCAGCCACTTGTGCGGGTTCGTGGAGTAGGAGTCGGCGTACTCGGCGAGGCCGTCGTTGATCCAGCGCAGCTCGGGGCACACGGCGGCGACGCCCGCGTACGCGGCGTCCACGTGCAGCCAGACGCCGTGGCGGCGGCACACCTCGCCGATCGCGGGCACGGGATCGACCGCCGTCGTGGACGTGGTGCCGACGGTCGCGCAGACCAGCACCGGCAGCGCGCCGGCGGCGGCGTCCGCGGCGAGCAGCGCGTCCAGGTGGGCGGGGTCCATGGCGAGGGTGGCGGGGTCGACGTCCACCACGCGGACGTTCGCGGCGCCGATCCCGGCGATCCGCGCGGCCTTCTCCAGGGACGAGTGCGTCTGGGAGCTGATGTAGAGGGTGTGGCGGCGGGCGATGCCCTCGCGTCCGGACGTCCCGCCGTCGGCGCGGTGCAGCGCGGCGAGGATCGCCACCAGCGCGGCGCTGGATGCCGAGTCCTGGATGACACCGCCGCCGGTGCCCTCGCTGCGGAAACCGGCGGGCAGGTCGAGCAGCTCGGCGAGCCA
This sequence comes from Actinomadura terrae, assembly GCF_022751215.1. Taxonomy (GTDB): domain Bacteria; phylum Actinomycetota; class Actinomycetes; order Streptosporangiales; family Streptosporangiaceae; genus Spirillospora; species Spirillospora terrae. Next base: position 129,009 of record NZ_JAICDG010000010.1, read on the forward strand.
GTCCAGCACCCGCGTCTCCAGCTCCGTGCAGGCGGGGCTGGTCGCCCACAGCATGCCCTGGACGCCGATCCCGGCCGACAGCAGGTCGCCGAGGATCGCGGGACCGCTGGCGTTGGACGGGAAGTAGGCGAAGAACGAAGGGTGCTGCCAGTGGGTGATGCCGGGCATCACGACGCGGTCGAGGTCGGCGAGGACGGCCTCGAAGCCCTCGCCCCGCTCCGGCGGGTGGGCGGGCAGGTCCGCGAGGACGTCGCCCGGCTCGGCCCGCGACAGCACGGGGTAGGACTCGATCTTCTCCTGGTAGTCGGCGATCCAGTCGACGACCTGCCTGCCGTACCGGCGGAACTCCTCCGGCGTCATGTGACCCGCCACCGCGTCCCTCCCTGCCGTGCCGTCCCGGACCCTCGGATCCTACGGCGCCCCCGCCCTCCTCCGCCGACCTGATCCCCGCCGCCACACGGCCCCCGCTGTTTAGGCGCGTCCGCCCGGGAACGTTCAGCACCGTTGGAGAGAGGACGGACAATGCCAGACAAGAGCGACAAGCACGCCCCCAGGGTGGACGACGAGATCGGCGCCGAGACGCAGGGCATGGTCAGCGGCGGCCACCCCACCCACGCCGAGGAGTTCAAGGAGACCGAGCCGTTCTCCGACGAGAGCCCGACCGACCCCGTCGTGGCGGCCGGGTTCGCGGGCGAGGGCTCGCCGCCGGGGATGAGCGCGCGGGACGTCGAGAGCCGCAGCGCGCTCGCCCGGGCGCTCACCGGCGTCCGGTACCCGGCGCGGCCGAACGAGCTCGTGCGGCACGCCGCCGACGGCGGCGCGCCCGACGCGACGATCGAGGCGCTGCGCGCACTGCCGAGGCGCGAGTACGAGAACGTCGCCGACGTCGCGGAGGAACTCGGATACGGACGGGAGGAACGCCGCTACTGAACGGACGCCGCTACTGACGGCTGGCGTGCGGTGCGGGCCGCCGGTCGCCGCGCAGCAGGGGGATCTGCCCTCCCGCCGCGACAAGTTCGCGCTGGCGCGGCGACAGGCGGTGCCGCGCCGCATACGTCTCGCCCTTGGTGACGTTGCGGACCTCGACGTCGCCGCCGGACGCCAGGACCTCGCGCACGTCCGGGATCTGGAGGGTGTCCCCCTGCTCGACGCGGTCGTAGTCGGCCTCGTCGGCGAACTCCAGGGGCAGGATGCCGAAGTTGACGAGGTTCTGCCGGTGGATGCGGGCGTAGCCGCACGCGAGGACCAGGCGCAGCCCGAGGTGGCGGGGCGCGATCGCGGCGTGCTCGCGGGAGGAGCCCTGCCCGTAGTTGCGCCCGCCGACGACGGCGTGCGGGCCGGCCGCGCGAGCCCGCTCGAGGTACTCGTCGTCGATCCGGACGAAGGCGAAGTCGGCGAGGCGCGCGATGTCGCTGCGGAACGGCAGCGCCCGCGCGCCCGCCTGGAGGATCTCGTCGGTGGACACGTCGTCGCCCACCTTGAGGACGACGGGGACGTCCAGGTCGTCCGGCAGCGGGTCCAGCTCCGGGAGGGCGCCGATGCTCGGTGCCTTCTCCAGCTCCACGTGCCGCGCCTCCCACTCGGGCAGCGGCGGTTCGAGCAGGTCGGCGGCGCGGGCGGCGAGCGCGGGAGGGCGGACGACGGGCGGGTCCATCGGCAGGTCGCGCGGGTCGGTGATGACGCCGGTGAGCGCGGCCGCGGCGGCGGTCTCGGGCGAGCAGAGCCACACCCGGTCGTCCTCGGTGCCCGACCGGCCGAAGAAGTTGCGCGGGAACGTCCGCAGGCTGTTGCGGCCGACCGCGGGCGCCTGCCCCATGCCGATGCAGCCGAGGCATCCCGTCTGGTGGATGCGGGCGCCCGCCTGCACGAGGTCGGTGGCGGCGCCCGTCCGCGTCAGGTCGAGCAGGGCCTGCCGGGTGGCCGGGTTGATGTCCAGCGACACGCGCGGGTGCACCCGCTCGCCGCGCACGATCGCCGCGACGGACGCGAGGTCGCGTAGCCCGGGGTTCGCCGACGACCCGACGACGACCTGGTGGACCTCCTCCCCCGCGACGTCCCGCACCGGCACCACGTCGCCGGGCGAGCCCGGACGCGCGATGAGCGGCTCCAGCGCGGACAGGTCGATCTCGTCCTCGGCCTCGTAGGAGGCGCCGGGGTCGGCCAGCAGCTCGCGGAAGTCGCCCTCGCGCCCCTCGGCGCGCAGGAACTCCCGGACGCGCCCGTCGGCGGGGAACACCGTCGCCGTGGCGCCCAGCTCGGCGCCCATGTTGGCGATGACGTGCCGGTCCATCGCCGTCAGCGACGCGAGCCCGGGGCCGTGGTACTCGATGATCCGGTTCACGCCGCCGCGCACGCCGTGCCGGCGCAGCATCTCCAGGATCACGTCCTTCGCGCTCACCCAGGGCGGCGGCGCGCCGGTCAGCCGCACGCCCCAGACCTCCGGCATCGTGACGTGCAGCGGCTCCCCCGCCATCGCCATCGCGGTCTCCAGCCCGCCGGCGCCAATCGCGAGCATGCCGAGCGCGCCCGCCGCGCACGTGTGGGAGTCCGACCCGGCGAGCGTGGCGCCGGGCACGCCGAACCGCTGCATGTGGGTGGGGTGCGACACGCCGTTGCCCGGCCGGGAGTACCAGAGGCCGTAGCGGCGGCACGCCGACCGCAGGAAGATATGGTCGGCCATGTTGCGCTCGTCGGTCTGGAGCAGGTTGTGGTCGACGTACTGGACGGAGACGTCGGTGCGGACGCGGTCGAGCCCGAGCGCCTCCAGCTCCAGCATGACCATCGTGCCGGTGGCGTCCTGGGTGAGGGTCTGGTCGATGCGCAGGCCGATCTCGCGGCCGGGTGTCATCTCCCCGTCCACCAGGTGCGAGGCGATCAGCTTCCGCGCGACGTTCAGCGCGCCCGCCGTGCCCGGACCTTTCGTGCCCGGCCCTCCCGTGCCGCGCGCCATGTCAGGCCCTCCCCTCCTCCCGGACGCCGCCGGGGACGTGCCGCCCCTGGTGCCGCTCGTGCGCGGGCCCCCCGCACCAGTGGGAGAGCGCGTCGCGGATCGCCGTGGCCCTGCGGTCGGGCGCGGTCTCGTCGGTCGCCCACGCCACGTACCCGTCCGGGCGGACGAGCGCGGTGGTGCGCGTCGCGCGGCCCGCGAGCGCGTAGTGGACGCGGCCCGCCCACATCTTCGCCGCCAGGTAGGTGACCGCCGGGTCGTTCGCCGCGACGACCAGCACGAACCGTCCGTCGCCGAGCAGCCCGTACAGGTGCCCGGGGGTACCCGAGAGCGGGACGTCGGGCGCGCGGCGCCCGGTCAGCCGGTGCGCGCCGCGCGGCGCGGGATAGGCGATGTCGAGGCCCGACACCGCGCCCGCCATCCGCCGCGCGACCGGCGGGACGTGCGTGACCGTCCACGCCCCCACGTCGCGCGCCGCCCGCAGCGCCGGCGACTCCAGCAGGGCGAGCCGGAGCAGCGCCCCGCTGCCGCGCAGGACGAACCGTCCGACGGGGTACCGCTCCGCGTGGTAGGAGTCGAGCAGCCAGGACGGCGCCCACCCCTGCACCTGCGCGGCGAGCTTCCAGCCGAGGTTCGCGGCGTCCTGCAACCCGGTGTTCATGCCCTGCCCGCCGAGCGGCGAGTGGACGTGCGCGGCGTCGCCCGCGAGGAGCACCCGCCCGACGCGGTAGCTCGGGACCTGCCGCTCGTCGCTGTGGAACCGCGACGTCCAGCGCGGGTCGCGCATGCCGTGGTCGCCGCCGAGGACGCGCCGCGCCACCTCCCGCAGCTCGTCCATGTCGACGGGCTCGGAGTCGGGCGCCTGATGCCGGCGGTTCCAGGCGATCGCCCGGTACCAGCCGTCGCCGAACGGGGCGAGGAAGGCGAACCCGGCGGCCCCGGCGCCGACCGTGAGCACCTCGCCCGGCGGGTCGTCCAGCCGGACGTCGGCCAGCATCACCGACCGGACGGCCGAGCGCCCCGGGAACGGCAGCCCGAGCGCCCGCCGGACCGTGCTGCCGATCCCGTCGGCGCCCACCAGGTAGGACGCGCGGCGCGTGAAGCCCTCCCCGGCGCGGGTGCGCACGTCGACCTCGACGCCCGCCGCGTCCTGCCGGAGGGCGGTCACCTCGGCGCCGTGCACGATCTCCGCGCCCGCAGCCAGGGCCCGCTCCCGCAGCAGCCGCTCGGTCTCGTACTGCGGCGTGATCAGCACGTACGGGAACCGGCCCGGCAGCCGGCGCAGGTCGAGGCGGGACCGGCCGACCAGCCGCAGCGCGTCCACCCGCCGGCCGGTCAGGGCCAGGTCGGCGGCGACGCCGCGCGCGTCGAGCAGCTCCATCGTGCGCGCGTGCACGGCGAACGCGCGCGTCTCCCCGCCGGTCCGCGGCTCGCGGCGCTCGAACACGGTGCAGCCGATCCCGGCGGCGGCGAGGTCCCCGGCGAGCATGAGCCCGGTCGGGCCCGCGCCCACGACCACCACGTCACCGGTCGTCGTCCCGGTGGTCGCCATCGGTTCCCCTCTCGCCGCCGCGGCCGGCTCGTCCCGTCGCCCCCGACCCCTTCCCCGGCTGCGAAACCTCACGCGCCCCGGCGCGGTCCGGCCCCGGACAAACGGCGGCGAACGGCGGCTATCCGCATCAACCCTGGACGCGCCGGTCGTACCCGGCCCATTCCTTCTCGCGGAGCTGGAACTTCTGGATCTTCCCGGTGGAGGTCTTCGGCAGCGCGGTCACGAACTCGACGCGGTCGGGCGCCTTGTAGCGCGCGAGGCTCTTCCGGACGTGCCCGACCAGCTCCTCCCCGGTCGCCGCGCACCCCTCGCGCAGCACGACGAACGCCTTCGGCCGCTCGCCCCACCGCTCGTCGGGGACGGCGACGACCGCGACCTCCAGCACCGCCGGATGCGAGTCGATCGCGCGCTCGACCTCCACGGTCGAGATGTTCTCGCCGCCGGAGATGATGATGTCCTTGGACCGGTCGCGCAGCTCGACGTAGCCATCGGGGTGGCGGACGCCGAGGTCGCCGGAGTGGAACCAGCCGCCCCGGAACGCGTTCGCGGTCGCCTCCGCGTCGCGGTGGTACCCCTTCATGACGTTGTTGCCGCGCATGACGATCTCGCCGAGCGTCTCCCCGTCCGCCGGGACGTCGTTCATGTCGTCGTCGACCACGCGCAGCCCGTCGGTCTGCACCATGCCGACGCCCTGCCGGGCCAGCAGCCGCGCCCGCTCGGGCGCCGCCAGCGCCGCCCAGCCGGGCTGCGGCTCGCACACCGAGTACGGCCCGTAGGTCTCCGTCAGCCCGTACACGTGGACGATCCGCGCGCCGAGCGCCTCCATCTGCCCGATGATCGTGGGGCTCGGCGGCGCGCCCGCCGTGGTGACGACGAGCGGCCGCTCCAGCGGGTGCGCCTCGGGCGCGTTGGCGATGCCCAGCAGGACGGTCGGGGCGCCGTTGAGGTGCGTGACGCCCTCGGCGTCGACGATCCGCCAGATCTCCGCCGGGACGACGGCGCGCAGGCACACCTGCGTCCCGCCGATCGCGACGAGGCCCCAGGGCGTGCACCAGCCGTTGCAGTGGAACATCGGCAGCGTCCACAGGTAGACGCTGTCGGGGGTGTGCCGCGAGTGCAGGACCTCGCCGAGCCCGTTCAGGTACGCGCCGCGATGGGTGTAGACGACGCCCTTCGGGCGTCCCGTGGTGCCGGAGGTGTAGTTGATGGAGATGGCCGCGTTCTCGTCGTCCACCTCCCAGGGCAGCGGGTCGTCGAAGCCGCGCGCGAGGAACTCCGCGTAGCCGAGCCCGCCGACGGCCGGGTCGGGTTCCGCGCCGGCCGCGGGCACCGTGACGACCTGCGGCAGATCCCCTGCCAGCGGCGCCACGACGGGGTGCAGCGCCGCGTCCACGACCAGCACCTTCGCCCCCGAGTGGGCGAGGATGTGGCGGACCTCCTCCGCCGCCAGCCGCGTGTTGATCGCGACCAGGACGCCGCCCGCCAGCGGCACCGCGAAGTGCGCGACGAGCAGTTCGGGGATGTTCGGCGCGAGGTAGGCGACCCGGTCGCCGGGCCGGACGTCGAGGGTCCGCAGCGCGTGCGCGGCGCGGGTGACCTGCCGCGCGAACTCCGCGTAGCCGACGCGGAGGTCCCCGTGGATGTAGGCGGTCTTGCCGGGGAACACCTCCGCCGACCTTCCGAGGAAGGCGAGCGGGGTGAGCGAGGTGTATCCCGGGCCGTTGTCCATGAGCGGTCCTCCGGTGCCGTCGGCCGGGGACGTCCGGCGCCCCGGGCCCGAATGTGATCTACGTCTCCAGACTCTCACGCGGGACCGGGCGGCGTCCGGTCCTCAGCCGAGCCCCGTGATGGGCCTGCGCGGCGGCTCCAGGCCGAGATGGATGCGGTACCGGTCGGCCCGGTAGGTGGCCAGCGCGACCTCGACGCACAGGCCGCGGCTGAACGTCCGCTGCCGCAGGAGGAACACGGTCGCGCCCGGCGCGATCGCCAGCAGCCGCGCGTCGGCGGCGCCCGCCGGGCCCGCCTCGATCGTCTGCTCCCCCGCGTCCATGACGATCCCGTAACCGCGCTCCAGCGCGTCGAACAGGGAGGTGTCGGGCGGCCGGCGGTCGAACAGGCCCGGCGCCACCGACGCGAGGATGTGGGAGCGCTCCACCGCCATCGGCTCGCCGTCGGCCAGCCGCAGCCGCTCCAGGACGTGCACGCTCACCCCCGGCTCGGCGCCGAAGAACCGGGCGAGCCGCGCGTCGGCCTCGACCGTGCGGGACGCGAGGTCCACCGACCCCGGGCGCATGCCGCGCGAGCGCATGTCCTCGGTGAAGGAGACCAGCTCCTTCGGCATCTGCACCTTCGGGCGCGCGACGAACGTCCCCTTGCCGGGGATGCGGCGGAGCCGGTCCTCGGCGACGAGCTGGTCCACCGCCTGCCGCACCGTCATCCGCGAGGTCGCGGTGTTCCCCCGCTCCCGCGCGCAGTTCGAGGCGATCAAGCGGCAGAGCGCGGCCTACGGCGCCTCGTGCGCCGAAAGGTCGCGGCCCGGCCTGCTCGCCAACATCGACACCGTGAGCGCGGCCCGCGACATGGACGCCATCCGCGCCGCGCTCGGCGAGCGGCAGATCAGCTTCCTGGGCCTGTCCTACGGATCGTTCCTCGGCCAGACCTACGCCCGCCTGTACCCGCGCCGCGTCCGGACGATGGTGCTCGACGGCGCGGTGGACCACGCCGTCGGCCCGCACGCGTTCCTGAACCAGGAGGCCTCCGCGCTCTCGACGGTGTTCGGCCAGTTCGCGCGCTGGTGCGGCGCGTCGAAGTCCTGCGCCCTGCACGGCAAGGACGTGACCGCCGTCTGGGACCGCCTGCTGGCCCGGGCCGCGCGCACGCCGATCCCGGCCCCGCACGCCGCCGGCGGCCCGACCACGGTGAACGCCGACGCGATCCAGATGGTCCTGCCCAACCTGCTGCTGCTCGGGCCGACCAGCTCCCTGCTCCCGTCGACCTGGCCGGAACTCGGCACGGCGCTCGCCGAGGCGCAGGCCGGCGACGCGTCGCGGCTGGCCGACAACTCCTCCGTCGGCCAGCCCCAGGACGCCTACGCCGCCGTGGGCTGCCAGGACTTCCCGCCGCAGCTGCGCGGCTACGGCGACGCCGCCGCCCGGCTGAAGAAGGTGCGCGCCCTCTCCCCGCACACCGGCGGCGCCTCGGAGGCCTGGCTGATGACGCTCCTGTGCGCGGACTGGCCGGTGCCCCCGGGCAACCCGTGGGTCCCCGAGAAGGTCACGGGCGCGCGGCCGATCCTCGTGGCCAGCACCAGGGACGACCCGTCCACGCCGCTGGTCTGGGCCCAAGGCATGCACCGCCAGATCGAGGGCAGCGGCCTGCTCGTCGCCGACGTCACCGGCCACACCGCCTACTTCAACTCCGCCTGCGCGCGCCGCGCGGAGACCGACTACCTCATCACGGGCAGGCTCCCCGCGTCCGGTGGCTGCGGCGCCTGACCCCACGCGAAAACCGGATGCGGCTGGACGAAACGTCCGTCTAACCTGCCGCCATGGACGTGAGCTTCGAACGGACGGGTGAACGCGGCTACGCGACCGTCGTCACCCTGCCCGGCCGGGCCCCGCGCCGCATGGACCCGGCCCCCGGCTACGACGACGACATCCCGCACGACCTCGTCCACTACCTGGTCGAGGCGGAGCTGGGGCTGGCGAACGCCGTGTACGGGCGGGCGCTGGCGGGCGGCGGGAGCTTCCGCGAGACGGAGGAGGCCCCCGGCGACCGGCGCCGCCGCGCCCGTGCGCAGCGCAGGCTGAACAAGCGCGAGGCGGCGCTGCGCAGGGGCGACCACGCCGACATGGCGACGTCCGAGTACTTCGCGGGCGTCTGCGACATCGCCTGGCGGCGCAAGGCGGGCGCGCGACCGCCGGAATGGGCCGAGCGCAGGCGGATCCCGGACGAGGACATCGCCAAGGTCGGCCGGGTCGTGGACCGCCTCGACGCGATCGCCCCGCTCTGGCGCGCCGTCCCCGTCGGCGGCTCCCTCACCTTCACCTGGCCGCGGACGACCGCGAATCCCGAGCCCGCCCGCTGAACCCGGCGCCGCCGCGTCCTCGCGGGCGGAGCGGGGTCATCCGGCGCGCAGGGCGAGGCCCAACGCCCGGAACTGCTCCACCGGATGGTGGTAACCGCGCTCGATGTGGTGCACGCCGCGCAGCGTGGACGGGCCCTCCGCCACCGCCGCCGCGAGCACCGCCGAGAACCCCGCCCGGATGTCGGGCATGGTCACATCGCCGCCGCGCAGCTTGCTCACGCCGCGCACGACGGCCGAGTGGACCGCCGCCGTGTCGTGGTAGCGGCAGGCCGGGCCGCCGAGGCAGGTGGCGTACACCTCGATCTCCGCGCCCATGCTCTGCAACGCCGGGACGTAGGCCAGCCGGTTCTCGTACACGGTCTCATGCAGCACCGACATGCCGTCCGCCTGCGTGAACAGCACCATGAGCGGCGTCTGCCAGTCCGTCGCGAACCCCGGGTGCGTGTCGGTCTGCACGGCGGCGGGCCGCAGCCCGTCCGGCGCCGACGCCATGATCCAGTCGTCGGTGATCTCGAACCGGGCGCCCATCCCGGTCAGGGTGGTGATCGCGGTGACGAGCCGGTCCTGCGGGCAGCCGTGCACCCGCACCTCGCCGCCGGTGACCAGGCCCGCGACCAGGTAGGAGAACGCCTCGATGCGGTCGCCCGCCAGCCGCGTCTGCGCGCCGCCGAGCTCCGGCACGCCCTCGACCACGATCCGCCGGTCGGGCGCGAACGAGATCCGCGCGCCCATCCGCTGGAGGAACAGCGCCAACTCGATGATCTCCGGCTCGGTCGCGGCGTTCCGGATCACCGTCTTGCCCTCGGCGCGCACCGCCGCCAGCAGCACCGTCTCGGTGGCGCCGACGCTCGGGTAGGGCAGGTCGACGCGCGTCCCGACGAGCCGCGACGCCCGCGCGCGGATGCCGTCGCCGTCGATCGTCACCTCGGCGCCGAACGCCCGCAGCGCCTCCACGTGGAAGTCGACCGGGCGGCGGCCGATCGGGTCGCCGCCGACCAGCGGCACGAACGCCTCACCCGTCAGGTGCAGCAGCGGGCCGAGCATCAGGATCGGAATGCGGTTCAGCCCCGTGAACGCCTTGCCGACGCTCGGGTCCGCCACCGGCCCCGGCACGATCGTCACCTCGCCGCCGGACCGCTCCACGCCCATCCCGACGTGCTCCAGCATCCCGGCGGTGATGCCGACCTCGCCGACGTCCGGCGCGTTGCGGATCGTGCTCGGCTCCGCGCCCAGCATCGCCGCGACCATGTGCTTGCTGACCGCGTTCTTGGCCCCCCGCACGGTGACATCGCCGCGCAGCGGACCCGACGGCTCGATCTCCCACCACTTGTCGGTCATCCGGAAAGCCTACGGCGGCCCCGGGGGTGCACCAACCGGAACCACCGAACGGACACCTCCGGGCATCCCCGGCGTTGCCCTCCGGTCCACCGGACGTTCAGGACCACGACCCCTACCTGCCCGCGGGCCTGCCTGCCCGCGGGCCCTACCTGACGGTCAGGACCGGGAGCCGTCCCCTGCTCACGGCCCGCGCCCCGAACGCCTTGGCCCTCGGCGGGCTCCAGGGCGACAGCAGGTAGGCGCCGGGCGCCAGCGAGACCGTGAACGTGTACGTGCTGTGGACGATCGTCGTCCGCTCGCACCCCTTGACCGACACCTTGGGCTGCGAACGCCGCACGTCCGCCTTCACCGGCGTGCCGACGCGGGTCGCCGGGAGGAGCCCCGCCGAACGCGGGTAGGAGAACAGCGCGCTCTGCCCGTCCCCGATCCGCCACTTGAGGACGGGCGGGCAGCCCGCCCGCCGCCGCTCCGCCATCTTCACGGTGACGGTGCCGCCCGCCTGCACGACGGCGGGCGTCACGGTCAGCGCCACGTCCAGCCGCTGCTTGCCGGCCGCGTACGCGAGCCTGCCCCGGGCGAGCCCCGTCCCCTGCGGCACGGCCTTGGGCGTGCTGGACGGGGTCGCGGCGTGCTTCGGCTTCGACTTCGACTCGTCCTCGCCGACCGCCTTGCCGACACCGAACCCGCCTCCCGCGCAGACCAGCCCGAGCGCCACGGTCACCGCCATCGGACGAACGAGCGCGGGCCTGTCCTCGGGCACGGGCACGGGCACCGGATCCACCGCCTGCGCCGGGGTGGGCTGCTCCCACTGGTTCCGCGCGACGGCCTCCACCAGCGCCGCGTACGCCCGCGCGGAACTCGGCCGCGCCATCGGATTCTGCGCCAGCCCCCGCGCGAGGAGGCCGCGCGCGGGCTCCGGCACCAGATCCAGCTGGACGACGCCGGGCGCATGCCCGGTCAGGCACGCGTAGAAGATCGCGGCGGCCGAGTACAGGTCGCCGGCGGCCGTGAACTCCCCAGCCCTCCGCTCGGGCGCCGCGAAGCCGTCCGTCCCGGGAGCCTCGACCGCGAACCCGGTGAGCTTGCAGGTACCACCCGTCAGCACGACGTTCGCCGGGGACAGGTCTCGGTGCACGAGACCAGCGTCGTGCGCGGCGGCGAGCCCGAGCAGGCATCCCCGCAGCACCCGGAAAGCCGCGCCCGGCGCCATCGGCCCCCCGGCCAGCTGCCGCGCCAGCGACTCGCCCTCGACGAAGTCCATGACCAGCGCCTGCCGCTGCTCAACGTACTCGTGGACGCGCAGCACATGCGGATCGCGCAGCCGCGTCAGGGCCCACGCCTCGTCCGGGACGATCCGGGCGCCGTCCAGGATCAGGACCCGCTCCCCGAACCCGTCCCGCACCGCCTCCGCGATCCGTCCCGCCGGCCCCTCCCGCAGGACTCGCACCACGGAATAGCCCGGAACGTCCCAAGTCATGGCCTGTACCCTGCCGTTCACCCAGGTCCGGCCGCAACCACGCATAGGTCACAATGCCAGGACGACACGTCCGCCGAGGACATGCCGTCCCGGCGCGGAGCGGGGGCGCGGCCCGCGAACGTGCCCGACGCCGAATCCCCAGGGACTCTACGAGATCGCACCGCGTCCGGCGACTCGTACCCCAAAGGATCATCACCGGGGATAATGCACCGATGGCGACGCTCGTGGCATTCCACGCCCATCCAGACGACGAGGTACTACTGACCGGCGGCACCCTCGCCCGCGCCGCGGCCGAGGGACACCGGGTCGTGGTTGTCGTGGCCACCGACGGCACGATGGGCCCGGTCCCCGAACAGGGGGCACCGCGGCTGGGCGAGCTACGCGCCAGCGCAGCCATCCTCGGCGTGCACCGCGTCGAGCACCTCGGCTACGCGGACAGCGGCCACGGCGCGGTCCTCTACCCCGACCCTCCGGACCGCACGCGCTTCGTCCGCGCCGCCCCCGAGGAGGCCGCCGCCCGCCTCGCCGCGCTACTGCGCGAGGAGAAGGCGGACATGCTGCTCAGCTATGACCCCAACGGCTGGTACGGCCATCGCGACCACGTCAGGGTGCACGAGGTCGGAAAGCGCGCCGCCGAGCTGGCGGGCGTGAAGCGCGTGCGAGAGGCGACGACCCCGCATGACTTTGCCCTGCGCCTGGTGCGACTGATCCGCCTGCTGCGCATCCCGCTCCGCTTCGACGACGCCACACTGCGCGCGGTCGGCAGCCCGTCGTCCGCCATCACGCACCGGGTGAACGTTCGACGCTTCGCCAAGCAGAAGCAGGCGGCCCTGGCCGCGCACCACAGCGAGGTCCAGGGGGACGGCAGGTCCGCAGCCGTCATGCGAGCCCTGGTACGGCTTCCGACCCCGGTGTTCGCGCTGCTCCTCGGCCGCGAGTGGTACATCGACAGCGCACGCGAATAGCGGTGGTGTCGACGCCGGAGACCGGGTGGCCGCGCCGGTACATGTTACGTGTGGGTGGCACCGGCGCGACCATGGTGACCAGCCCTATCTCTAGGACCAATTCTTGCACATGGAACGTTGCATCAACGTTGCTTCCGTTCCACCCAGTGAAACAAGAAAGGGCCCCGCCGATCTCGGCGGGGCCCTCCCCTTCACAATGAGTCCGGCGGCGTCCTACTCTCCCACACAGTCTCCCATGCAGTACCATCGGCGCTGAGAGGCTTAACTTCCGGGTTCGGGATGGGACCGGGTGTTTCCCCCTCGCCAAAACCACCGAACG
>NZ_JAICDG010000011.1 GCF_022751215.1 Actinomadura terrae
CAGGACCTGCGGCGCACGCCAGAGCGGGGACAGGTGTCGAACACTCACCTGGAGTTATCCATCCGGCATAACCGGACCTCCAACCGTGTAACTCACTCGATTAGTGCGACTTCGTGTCGCACAAGGCATGCGCAAGTAGGCGCAGAGCACGTTGACGACGGTCTGCCGGAGACCAGGGTGGTTTTGGCCGAGACGTTCGAGTGCGTACAAGCCGCCCAGCCGTACTGCGGCGCGGTCGCTGCCGAGTTGATCGACGGCCTTGACGTACAGGTCGGTGATGCGGCGTTCCAGGGCATCGTGCTCGTTGGCGGACGCTACTCGTTCAGCGTGGGCCTGTGTGGCGTCGGCCACCTGTTCTCGGTGGGCTTGGTCGCGTTCGCTGAGCCATTGGCGACGCATCGCGAGCAGGAGCGCGACGGCGCCGCCGGTGCCGGCGCCGACGCTGAGGCCGGTCTTGATGGCGTCCATGCGGGCGGTCGCCTCAGCAGTGCCGCTGAGCCCGTGGGTTTGGTGGAGGAGCCACCAGGTGGAGACCCAGATGCCGAGGCCAACGGCGGCGACGCCGAAGATCACCCACCACCGGGAGATCGGACGTAGTGGCCGGCGGGGGGCTGTCATGGTGCCGCCTGGGTGAGGTCAAGCCGGGCTTCCAGGTCAAGACGGACTTCGCCGTAGGGCCGCACATGTGACCAGAACAGCGGGGCGAGGCCGCGGCGGTCGGCGGGTGTGAGCTGGTCAGCCCAGGTGCCTTCGGCGAGGACGTCCTGAAGCATGAGGGTGTTGACGTACACGAGCGAGGCTTGCAGGATGCGCGGGCACTGCGCGCCCATCTCGACTTCCTCGCGGCGGTTGGTGGAGATCTCGCCGCCCTTGCCGTAGTAGATGACGGCGTTGGCAGCGTTCCAGGACTCCACCACGTTCAGGCCTTCTTCGATCTCGCGTTGCAGGTCGCGCAGGCGCAGGTAGCGGGCGACGAAGGCGGTGCGCTGGGCGCGGCCGATCTCCAGCATGGCCTGGTAGGCGGGGTGGGAGGCCGAGCGGGTGAAGCGCGACAGGATCGCCTCGGTGGAGGCGGACCTTGTTGATCCGCTTGATGCGCGGCAGCAGGTTGGTGTTGAGCAGCCGAGTGATACCGAACCCGATCTCGGACGGGCCCTGGGAGTCGACGTAGCTGCCCTCCGCGCTCATGGTAGTGCCGTGCCGGATGGCGCCCTCGACCATGGCGGCGACCTCGGAGGCCGAGGCCCGTAGCGTCTGGGAGTGCACGACGACCGAGCCGCGTTCGAGGTGCCAGTGCACCATGATGCCGCGGCCGCCGTAGCGGGAGTGCCACTCGGTGAACAGGTTCTGGTCCCAGGCCCGGAAGTGAGTGGAGTCCGATGCCACCGCCGTCGATCCGGCGCCCCACAGCCCGCTGTCGCGGGCGGTGAAGGTGGCGTTGGCGATCTCGATGGCGATCTGCCGCGCGGTCTCGGCGGTGAGGTAGCGGCGCCGGACGTACCGGATCCCTTCTTCGCTGTGGCCGTGCCCGCCCTGGGCCGCGCCGCCGGCGACCGAGCGGATGCCGGTGTTGGTGCCGTAGGCGTAGATCGCCAGCATCAGCCGTTCGCCCGGCACCTCGGGATGGAGTTGACCGGCGCCGGTGACCGCGGTGACGCGCTGCAGGCAGCCGGTACGCAGCACGGCTTCCTTGAGCATGTCGACCAGCGGCCCCACCTGAAAGCGGCGGCCGACCTCGCCTTTGATACGGCACAGGTTGCGCGGCTCGGGCGAGGCCTCGGGCGCGGTGAACTTGATCGCCCCGGCCTTGCGTTCGGCGATCTCGACCCACTCCAGATCGCCGGATGCCTCATCCAGCGCCGCCAGCTCGCCGTAGTGCTCGGCGCGGCGGGACTCGAAATCGACCGGCAGGTCCTCATCGGGTTGCGCCAACGGTCGGCGCCGACAGTCCAGTCGTACAACCCCAGCTCCACGGCCGGCACCTTCACCTGCCGGGCGACGTAGTCGACCATCTCGTCGACGAACTCGGCCCGGCCTCGCGGGAACCGGCCATACCGCGTGTAGTACTTCAGCAGCAGCGTTAAGCCGAGCCTGGCCCCGCCGCGCTTGCCCGCCACCAAGTTCAGCTCGTCGTCCAGCACCGTCCAGTGCTCGACAAGCTCATCCATCCCGACCGGTTGCCGCCCCATAGGGGCGAATCATCGCGGAGTCCTCAGCCCGGGCGGGGGACGATCACACAAATCGATCTCGTTTGCGGTTGGTGACACGTCCGTTCTCGGTACCCCTACGCCGAGGGCGAGGTGTCGCTGGCCGACCTGGCGACCGAGCACAGCGTCGGCCGCTCCACCATCCACGGGCCGCCGGCCGGGCACAGCCGGCGCTGACGTCGGGGAGCCGATGAGGCGGTGGAAGCCGCGGCTTCGCAGGCCCACGATTGGCGCGGGCGGTGCGCCGACTGCCAGGCCGAGCACCTCGCGCAGGCCGCCGACGCAGCGGTCCAGGGGGCAGAACTGGTTCCACGATAAGTCGGAAGGGGGCAAGCCGCAGGTCAGCGGGGCGTCTGGACCTGCGGCGCTGACTCAGGCGGTGACGCGGTCGGTGAGCAGGTCGGCGACCGTCCGTGGTACGCGGCCGAGGAGTTCGGCCAGGAGCGGGTCGACTTCCGCGAAATGGCCACTTCGCGCGGCCTCGAAGAACGGCAGCAGCATGCGGGCCATGGACTCCGACATGCCGGCCGCGACTTGGTCGGCGATCCATTGCTCGTCGTCCACGACGACTCGCCTGATGTCGCGGCCGGTGATCTGCGTGGCGATCGTGGCGATGTCGTCGAAGGTGACGGCGCGGCGGGCGGTGAGCGTGACGGGACCGTCGAACGGGCGCTGCCCGGCGAGGATGATCGCGGCGGCCTCGGCCAGGTCGGCGCGGTCCGTCCACGAGACGGGGCCGTCCGCCGGCGCGGCGATGACTCCGGTCTGCCGCCAGGGGCCGAGCAGCCAGTCGAGGCTGTGGGCGTAGAAGCTGTTGCGCAGCGAGGTCCAGGCGGTTCCCGAGTCCGCGAGCAGCGCCTCGGTGGCGGCGTGTTCACGTGCCGGGGCGAACGGACTGTCGCTGCGCACGTTCTGGTGACCGGTGTACAGGATGCGCCGGGCGCCCGCGGCGACCGCGGCCTCGATCGCCGTGCGGTGCAGACCGACTCCGTCGCCGTGGGGGTCGTTCTGGGACACGAGCAGCACCTGATCGGCGCCCTCGAACGACTCACGCAACGCGGCCGGGTCGTCGTAGGAGCCACGCCGTACGCGCACGCCCCGGTCGGCGAAGTGCTGTGCTTTGGCGCCGTCGCGCACGCTGACGCCGATCTCGGCTGCGGGGATGCGCTTGAGCAGGTGCTCGACGGTGGCGCCGTTGAGGGCACCGGTCGCGCCGGTGACGACGATCATGATCATGCCTTTCCGGGGATGTTTCGCGTTGGACCACGTGGTCGGGCGCCGAAGCGTTCGGTGGCCGCCAGGACGTGCGCCGAAGGGGAGGGACAGCCGGTCCGGGCTGCGGTCGTCCACGCGGGGGGCGAGGACGGCGATGCGCCGCTCTCACCGGCGCCGTAGCAGGGGCAGGAGGATGTCGTCGACGAGGTGGGCGAGGAATCGCTGGTCGCAGGGCTCGCCGGCGAAGATGAGCCGGTGAACGATGAGGGCCGGGGCGATCTCGGCGAACAGCCCGGCCGTTCCGGGCACCAGGTGCTCGCCGCTCTCGGTCGCGCTGCGAAACGGCTGTTCGGTCATCACCGCCCCATCGCGGCGCAGGATCCGCCGCATGGCCGCGGCGAGCTCCGGGTCGCTGCGCATGCCCGCGAACAGGGCGCCGAGCAGCCCGACCTCCTGTTCACCGATCTGTCGCGCCAGCCACCGCACGAGCTCCAGCAAGACCTCGCGAAGATCACCTGTCCAGGTGACCGGCGGGGTGTCCACCGCCCGGCGCTCGACCGCCGCGGCCACCAGCGCGGCCTTGCCGGCGTAGCGCCGGTAGACCGTCGGCTTACCGACACCGGCCCGGGTCGCGACTGCCTCGATGGACAGTTGGTCGTACCCGACTTCGGTCAGCAGACCCAGCGTCGCGTCGAGTATGGCGACGTCACGGCCGCTGTCACGCGGCCTGCCCCGCGTCGGCGAAGCCTCACCCGCCCCTGACACACGCGCGCTCTTGATTTACGAAACGGAACTGGTACGTAACGAAAATAGGGCTGGCTGGGGAGCCGGTCAAGGCCTCCGATTCCTGAAGCTGTCCTGAGCCCCAAAGTGGAGTCTTTTGCGCAGGTCACGCCATGTACACGACGCCCGGCAGACGAACGGTTTTCGGTCCGGGCACGACGGGGATTGCTCCGGCACAGCACGCCCCGGCGGGGCCGAATAACGGCGTGGCGCGGCCTCGGACGCGGTCGGATTCTTGTGAACCGCCCCCCGGCCCAGGACTGACCGCCGCCCGACGCCGCTACGCCAACGACGCCCGAGCCGAACGCTCGGGGGTCCTCGCATCCCTGCTCCAGCCAGCTACCACGCGACCTGGTGATCTCCTTCTCGCGTGTTCCGGCTGCCCGGCTTCAGGGTGTTGGTGCTGCCGTCGGGGTGTCGGAGGCGTCAGCTTCTCGGGTGGGGTCGTGGAAGGGCCGCGGGCCGGCGTCGGCATCTGCGCGGGTGAAGGCGTAGCGGCCCAGGCTTCATGGAACTCGACCGCTGCGGCGCCGAGCTGCTGTTCCAGGTCCTGACCGAGCGCGAGGAGAAGAACAGCCTGGCCATCGCCTCCAACGAAGCCTTCAGCTGCTGGGCCAAGACTTTCACCGACCCGCGCCTCTGCGCCGCCATCGTCGACCGCCCCACCTTCGGCGGCACCATCATCGA
This sequence comes from Actinomadura terrae, assembly GCF_022751215.1. Lineage (GTDB taxonomy): Bacteria > Actinomycetota > Actinomycetes > Streptosporangiales > Streptosporangiaceae > Spirillospora > Spirillospora terrae. Next base: position 4,893 of record NZ_JAICDG010000011.1, read on the forward strand.
GACCGGCACCGACTCCTACCGGCTCGCCCAGACCCGAGCCCGAGAGTCGCTACCGGCTGACCCCCACCACAGCTCACCCAAGGGGGCGCGGACGAAAGTCGTAGCCCTACGGTGGCGAAACGACCCCGGAGCTGGCAGGCTTCGGGGTCTTTGTCGCTGTGGAGGTCAGTCTTCTGTGACTGCTGGGATCGAGGGGACAGGCGCCAGGAGGGCGCCTCGGCCCTTGGGTCTGGTTTGTGGTGGTGTTTCAGCGTCGTGAGCGCCGGTGGTTCAGGCTGCGGGGCGGGTGATGTGCCCGGTCGATCCGACGTCACCAGCCGGTGATCACGCCCAGGCGGGATCACGGCCGGTCAGGCCGAGGATGCGGTCCAAGGTGGGTGCGTCGGCGGGCACCGTGACCTGTGGGCCGTACATGCCCATCTCGCGTCCCTGCTCCACGCTGGCGAACACCGTGTCGTGCAGATGCGTCAGCAGGCCGGCGGGTAGTTCCAGTCGCTGCCCGGTCGCGACTGCCAGGTCCCAGGCGTGCATGGCCAGCTCGCCGGTGATCATGTCGCCCAGGACGGGCGCGGGCAGCGTCTGCGGCGTGCCCATGCTCGTCTCGCCTTCCCAGGCGCTCGGTGGCGCCCACGACGAGGTGATGTCGTCCAGCAGCGCGAGCAGGCGGCCGCGCCAGTCGCCGGCCGCCAGGTCCACATCGGACTCGACAGCCGCCGGCTGCGGAACGGACTCCTTGCGGCCGCCGCCGGCGAGTGACGGGCCCCAGAACAGGAGGTGGTTGACCAGTGCCCGCACGTCGTACTCCGTGCACGGAGTCTTGTTGGCGAGCTGGTCGTCGTTGATGGTGCGGGCGACCGCGGCCATGGCCTCGGCAGCGTTGGACAGATGTGACATGGCAGCGACGCTAGGTGGCCCGCACCGGAGGGGTATTGGACAAAGGCGACATATGCTTTGCCATGTGGAGCGGGACGTTCGTGAGCTGCGTGGTGGGTGGACCAGGTATCAGCGCCACACGTTCCACGACCCGTCGCCGGCGCTCGCGCCATGGGTGGAGCGGTACTGGGAGGCCCGCTGGGACTACGCCGAGCCCTACCGGCAGAAGATCGTGCCGTACCCGAACGTGCACCTGTCGTTCGGCGGCGGCCGTGCGGACGTCAACGGCGTGTGCAGCGGCTACCAGATCAAGGTCCTCGAGGGCCGCGACCACGTCTTCGGTGTCGCGTTCCGGCCGGGCTGCTTCCGCCTGTTCCTCGGTGCCTCCGTCTCGACGATCACCGACCGCGTCGTCCCGGCGAGCGAGGTGTTCGGCCCGGACCTGCCCACGACGCTCGACGTGCCGACCGTGGACGCATTCCTGCTGGAACACCTGCCGGACGACGACCCCCGGGTGGGCCAGGCGGTGGCCGCGGTCGAGCTGATCGCCAAGGACAGGACCGTGACCAGGGTCGAACACCTCGCCGGCGAGCTCGGGCTGAGCATGCGGGGGCTGCAACGGCTGTTCGCTGAGTACGTCGGCATCGGGCCCAAGTGGGTGATTCGCCGCTACCGCCTGCACGAGGTGACCGCACGCATGGCCGCCGGCGGGGCGATCGAGTGGGCCGCGCTGGCAGCAGACCTCGGCTACGCCGACCAGGGCCACTTCATCCGCGACTTCAAAGGCATGTTCGGCGAGCAACCGACCTGGTACGCACAGCGGTATTAGTCCGCCTCCCGGATTCGACGTCCCGGCGAGGGAACAGGAGCCTCCAATGTACGAGGCGCCGGACCGGCGACCGCGTTCAGATCGGCCCAGGCGGGGTCTCGCGCAGGTCGGTGCAATAGGGACTGACGGCCCGGTTCCTTCGGCCGCCTCGGGGTCGTCGCCTTCGCCGCGGTAGAGGCAATCCGCCTACCGTGCAGGTCGGACCCTCTGCTGGCCCCTCGCCCGGCTCCCCCCGGCGAAGCACGCAAGATGATCTTGATTGGCGTGGAATCCGGCGGACCGAAGACTTCACGTTGCCGCTGATCAAAGAGTTTCGTCAGTACCCCAAGGGCGGGACCGCACTGCGGCTCGCCCTTCACCTATCTATCGCCACGTCACCGTCGCTGAATCTCATCAACATCACCGCCCCCGCAGACCCCTCAACGTCGCTCAAGCCGACGCACAAACGTTCCTGCTTCTCGCGGCCGCAACCACCTACGACGTCAACAAGGCCTTCACACCCGCACTCATGGCAGCCGCTTGACGGCCTAGCGCCATCAAAGGTCTGCCACCACCGACTCACCGAACGAGATGTCTTCTATGTCAATCGGCCGTGCTGGCGTGCGCGGCGATGATTCGCCAGCCGTGCGTCTCGTCGTGTAGCCAAGTACGGGTGTAGCGCATCCTGGCCGCGAACGGCGCTCCGGAGAGGGTCCCTTCGATAGTGCCGAGGAACCACGTCACCCCGGTGCGCCCATCGGCGAGTACGGTCAACTCCTCCTCAGCCACCCTCGTCACCACCTGTGCCCGAGTGCGGTGCAGCTCCAGGTCGTCCGCCTTGGTCGAGGCGTTCGCACCGAAGGTGAAGATCATCCGATCATCCAGCAGCCGATCCAGCGCCTCGACATCTCCAGCGAGCTGCGCGGTCTGAAGTCGGCGCTCGGCGTCCCGCAAGTCCTCCATGACGCCCACCCTCCCAGTCAGCGCCGTTCCGCGTCAGGATGTTCACGCTCGGCTGATCTTCGCAGTCCGATCCCGGGACTCCGATCGCCGGTAAGTGGGTGTCGAGTTCAGGAGGTCGAATCAGTCGATCGGTAGATTTCGACCCGGTTTGCCGCACCCCGCGCCTATGCCGCGGGGTGCGGTTCCTTCCCGTGTCGCCTCCAGCGCTACGGCTCCATCGATGCGAGCGCCCACGCACCTGCTTACAGCGGCCACACCACGATCACTCAGCCCCGCCGACCTCACCGGACAGCATTTTCACCGCCTCGGCCCAGGGCCGCGCTTCGACAGCCCTGCGTTCATCCTGGGATGAACCAAGGAAAACCAGCCCCAGAAAGGAGTGTGGATGGCGCACTACGTCAGTGTGGCCGAATGCAACAGAGCGGGCCGCTCATTCGAGAAGTTGCTCGGCTCGAACTACGATTGCCGCGTCCGGCGGGTGAGATCCACATTCGCGCCCGCCGGACGCGGCACATCACCTGCCGGGAGGCCTATCATGAGCAACCTCATCAGCCGCATCACGCGACTAGTCACGCCCGACCACGGCTTGTTCGGTTTTTACGATGAAGGCGGCCGGTACCCCGAGATTCGCGTCACCGATATTACCTGGTTCGCGGCAAACGAAGGCGAGGTGCTCATCAGCCCGGCTCAGGATCTCGTGAAGCAAGGCATGCAATTCGAGCATTGGGCAAGCAAGCCAAATCTTGCCGACAATGAAGCCGAACGCGAAGCGACTTTTCCTTTCCATGTAACCTATGGCTCAATTGGGCTCAACTTCATTGCTGGCGGCTCGGAACCGGATGTATTCGCGATCCCGCCGGGACGCTATGATGTCCACCTATCCGGACATCACCTAACGAGAGTTGTGCACAGTGTGGAGGAGATGTACCAGCGGTACGATGATTACGATGATCCAGAATTCGCCTCATCGCGCGATGCTCTTCTAGGTGAGGAACTGTACATCGCACGCTTTTGGCCGCTCCAAAGCTAGACCGGAGACGCGGCTGGGGGGGGCATGTCGGGCGGGTGGTGACCTAGTGACCGGATTGCTGTAGCGGCCCTACTTCCGCACCTCAGGCAACATTGGCCGCGTCGGGAGGCGGGGGGCGGCGGAGCCCGCTGGTGCGGCGAAGAGGATCGCGCTGGTTGCCAAGGCGGAGACGGTGGACCTAGCAGAGTGCCTGCGCGGCCTCCCAGAAGGGGACGGACGCCTTGAGGATGCAACGCCCCCATCGGGCGCGACGCCGAAGCCGATCTTGTGACCGTTTTGTTGGGGTCGTGTGGGAGGGCCTCGTCTTGGACCGCCTGCGCGGTTTCGGGGATCGCCTTGTCCGGCACGATTTCATTGGCTGGCGTGCGCAGGCTGACCTAGTTATCGGCACTCTGGTCGCTGCCGAAGGGCTCGATCTCGGGTGAGATCACGCCGAGCAGTTGCTCCAGGGCGAGCAGGCCGTCGTCGGCGAACACGTAGGACGCGGCAAAGAGCTCGCGCAGTCGGCCACGGTCGACCGGGGAGGCTCTCGAGGTGCCCACACCCGACCTACAGCCGTCCGAGGACGAGGGTTTGCTCGACCAGATCACGGCTTGGGCCCGGGCTGCGGGCTGTCCCCCTCGGCGCTGTCCTGGTTGATATAGGCAGTCCATTGCGGCTGGCCGTTCTGGTGGCCAGTGATCTCGGCGAAGTCGCTGTCGCAGACCGCTGACAGCAGGGCAGGGCCGGGGATGTCCGCAAGCGCGGCCTTCAGCTGATCGTAGTTTCGGATCTCCTCCCTGAGGTAGGTCCATCCGGCGACCGCGGCGGCGTCGCGCTCGTGGTCGGGAAGCGGTTTGTGTCCGTTGGCCGGGGTGCGGAATGCCAAGTAGGTGGCCCAAGTGCCCATGTCCTCGTCCTTCTTCGCAGGTGTCACGGCACCGTAGCGGCAGGCCCGGACATTCACGCCGCCCCAGCCGGGGTGCGGTGCTCTCGGGCGGCTCCAGACATGGTGATCACCCTGAGTCGAAAGGCGGTTCGTGGTGTCGGCACCAGCCGCACGCTCACGACAGCGGTAACGACCTCGCCGGCCCGAACGCGAAGGCGTGATTTGACGGGCGCTCTAACCGGGTGTTTTTTGAGGTTGCTGCATCCGCCGGTCTGTGCGGCTGGTGGTGATGTTGATTCACCTGACCCTGGCCAGCGCCGCCTGGTGAGTGACGCGGGCGGGCGTGTGCTGCCGCTCGATAGTGGGGGGCGTCAGCATGACCCGATTCGGCGGGTTGGGGGCCTTCTCGCACGCTTGTGGCTCAGCTGTCACTCTCATCCGCGCTCGCCTGTTAGCGAACTCTGGCCTGTTGTTTGTCATCACCTTCGGCGGCAGGGCTGCCGCAGCCGTCTCGGCCTACCTCACCCACGCCTGCCAGCTGGCCGATCTCGGCCTTGTAGGCGCCGCATCGCGCCATCGACTAGAAGGGCTTCGAGGATCTCTTGGACGCCCCTTCCTTCTTCAAGCCTGCGGCCCTCACCTCACCGACGGCACCTGGCCGACCGCATCATCGCCGAAGACCTGAGTGTGGCTTTGCCGCCTCTCTTCGCCTGCTCCCGGGCCTATAGGTGACGTCCGAATTCGAGGTCGAGAGATCGATTCAGCGTGAACCTGGGCCTGCCGAGGCAGCCGCGTGTATGTTCGGCACGTGTTGGTCATGTCATTTCAGGCGATGCTCGAAGAGGCCGCGGCTCGCGGTAAGAAGGGCCACGCGGGGAACATTCAGCGGCTGGAGTCGCTCCTCACCGCCGAGAACATGTCCCAGTTGAGCGACTACGCACGGGTCCTGTGCTTCCTTGCTTTCCACCCTCGAGGTGACGCTCCGGTCGTCGACTACATCAAGGCGGGCGCGCTGGCCGACGACAGCGGCCCCGACGTCCTCGTGTTGTTCACCCTGGATGATCCCGCGCCCGTCCCCGTCTCGCTGGAGGACGAGAGCTTTGGGCGGTGGGCCGACCTCGGCCTGAGCGCGAACCCTTCGCATCGGATGATCCGCGCGCTGTTCGATGACCGGCCCACGCCGGTGCTCCCCGGCCTCGTCGTGTTCGAGAACTTCGCTGGGGACAGTGACGCCCTCTACCTGCCGCTCGGGCATTTGGACACCGAGCACGAGGTGCGGACGCATCTGCGCGAGGTCTTCTCCGGTGTCGCGCACCTGGGGTCGGGCTCGAAGCCGGGCAAGTTCCTGGACGATCTCGGGATGCACTGGTCCCGCCAGGAACTCACCTACGAGCGGTCCGGACGGCGACCTGTCCGCGAATGGCTGTTGGGAGGCTTCCGCGCCGCCCGAGACCATTACGGCGACATCGTCGCGACGATCGGACTCTTCGGGTGATTCCGCTGGCATGGACGGCGCTGCGCGGTCCCGGCGTAGGGGTATTGGTCGGTCTCTTCGATGATCTGGTCCAGGAGATCCTTTTCGCGAGGGCTTTCCGCAACACCTCGGTTAGTGGAGTGCAGCCTGAGGACGATGTTGAATTCGCTGCGCGTTCGAACCGGTACACATTGACGACCCGTTTGGCCACGGCCCTGGAGGGGACGGCCGGGCTTAGGTTCCATCGAACCCGCGTCCCCTTCAAGCGCATGTCGGTCGATAAATCGGCGGCGAGCATCTTATGGGCGGGTATGTGAGCGACTACCCGGGCTTCCCTCCCTCACGGTGGCTGATCCTGCTGGGTGCGGACTGGAGGGCCCAGCAAGGAACCTTCGCCCAGATGACCGACCGGGGCGCGTCGCCAGAGGATGCCGCGGCAGGACTCGTGGCCTTGGAAAGGGAATTCATCCTCAAGGCGGCGCTGCACCACTGCCAGCGTCCAGAACACGGCGATGGTGACGTCGTCGCCGTTGCCATCGACTATCTCTGTGATGCGGTGACCACCGGCGTTTGCCTCGACGCGAAGGGTGCCAGGGAGGCGGTCGCCGGACTGTTGCGTGCCGGTTCTCGCGCGCACGGGCCTGAGGAGCTGATGCGTCAGTTCTACGGCGGGGAGCTTCCGGCCGACGCGGTCGAGCATCGGGACAGGGAGCTGATTTTTCCCGGACCCACGTCGTTTTCGCCGGCCATGCGCCCGATCTTCGAGTCCTTGGTCGCGCGCTGCAACGCGCAGATCGAGTCCGTCCGGTGCGCCGACGGTTTCGACGAGTGGTTCGCCTGCCTCACCAGGGCCGTGCGGTTGCTGACATGCGTTGGCTTCGGCCTGGAACTGGTCACCGCGGAAACCGTGGCCGAGGCGCGGACGAGGATGCCGCTCGGAGTCAAGGTGTTCTGCGCGCAGAATGAGGAGTTGATCGCGGACTACCCGGCGTTCCAAGCGGCCATGGCGCTTGCCGGCCGGCCCGATATCACGCCTGTCGTCGAGTATTCGCGGGGAATGATGGAAGAGTACCGGGAGCAAGGTGACAGGGAGGGCGAGCGGTTCGCGCGGGAGCGCCTGCTCCTCCCACGGGGCCTGCTTGACGCCGCCGGTGCACCGCACGCAGGGTGGCGCGGCCCGGGATGGCTGACAGTGTCGTTGTGGCCGCAGGTTGGGATGCCGCAGGATCTCACGCCGGAACGCTCCCTGGTCGTCCAGCCTACGAATCCCCAACTTTGGGAACGCCTGCACAAACGGTTGCGCGAGGACGAGGCCACCGTGGCGGCCGAGCTCGTGGAGTACCTCGCCGCAGAGTTCGCCGCCGACTGACTGAACGTGTCGATGCCGGCCGGGATGAGGCGCCACCGGCCCGCCCCGCTGCTGGATTGGTGCAACGGGTCATCGAGGCGGGTTCTACGCTGTGAAGCGGTGGCGGTCGATCCCGCGATAGTGCGATCGCTATTTCGTTGGCGCCTCGACAATAAGGTCGTGGCGGGTGATGGCCGCGAAAGGATCGGGCGCGACATGACAGCCGGGCTCTATAGCATGCCAAGACTCGGGACCCCTCCCGGGAGTTCGGGCTACCCTTCGAACCAGCAAGTGGACTTCTCCATTCGGCCCCGGAGGACGGCGATGCTCGCCTGGGTCATTGTTCTTGTGCTACTGGTCTTTGCCCACAGCCTTCAGGGGCTTGCCGTCAAGACGGAGCGTGCGGTGCTGCGGCGTGTCTGGGCGCTGCTGGCGGTGGCGTCTGTTGCGGTCGCGCTCGTCTACGCCGTGGACCGGCATTCGTTGTGGATGGCGGCGGTCAGCATTCTGGCCGCTATTCCGCTGGTGATTTGGCGGCCCCATGCCATCACCCCCGAGGCGCTGGCCGCAAAGATCCGGGCGTATATCCGGAGCGATCGGGTGCTGCTCCTCACCGTCGGCGAGCACGGGGGGCCGCTCATCAGCCATGTCCGGGGCATTCCGCGGTCCTCCAAAAGGTACCGGTTCGTCGACGAGTGCCCGCATTGCTTCCTTGAGGAGCAGGTATCGGCGCTGTTCGAAGACACGGTGGCGGAGGGTGTGATCGACCACTACCGCGCCAATCTCGCGGACAACAGGCCGGTCGAGTTGCAGTTCACCCGCAGCTGGGATCCGCCGGCCGGGACACCCGTTGTCAACGCGCCGGGCGAACCCTGGGTGCTCAACTACTACTACCTTTCGAACCTGACCTGGCAGGTACCCTTCCCGGTGGCCTGCGACGTGCACAGTTCGACCATGCTGCACCGTCCGCCCAGTAGCCCCGGCGTCTCCGGGTAGTCGACTACCAACGCCCCCGCCGTCCTGGCCGTCCTACTCAATAGGCGGACCGCCGAGCGGATAGACAGTTGACTTCGTGGCGTCCGTTCTGCCCTTCGATCGGGCGGATACCCGTGTGCTCTGCTTCCTGGTTGGTTCAGGGTTGATGTGAGCGGTGCCTTCGGGGCAGGGGGCTGGGGCGCCTGCGTCCTGACCGTCTCCGTGGGGCCGCCAGGCTGGCGCGCGTCGCCGTGGCTCGCGGGCGGGCGAATGTTTTCTGTGGCCGGGGAGCGAAATGATGGGTTGTGGCATCTAGCCCATTGTGTGAGGCGGTATTTTATGGCCTCTCGCGGAGGCGGATACGGTCGGCCCCATGGAGTGGAGCTTTCAGACAGTCGAAGAACTCGCGGCTGCCCTGCGTGCCGGTGAAGTGACGTCGGTGGAGTTGACCGACGAGGCGATCGCTCGTATCGAGCGGGACGACAAGGTGATCAACGCGATCTGCGTGCCGGACTTCGAGCGCGCGCGGGCCGCCGCGCGCGGTGCCGACCAGGCGCGCGCCCGCGGCGAGGACCGGCCGCTGCTCGGTATCCCGGTGACGGTCAAGGAGTGCTACAACATGGCCGGGCTGCCCACGACCTGGGGCATGCCGCGACATCGGGATCATGTGCCGGCCGAGGACGCGGTGCAGGTGTCGCGGCTCCGGACCGCGGGCGCGGTGGTGCTGGGGAAGACCAACGTGCCATTGGGGCTCCAGGGTCTACAGAGCTTCAACGAGATCTATGGCACCACCAACAATCCGTGGGACCACGATCGCACGCCGGGCGGATCCTCCGGCGGCTCGGCGGCGGCTCTGGCGGCTGGATTCGGCGCGCTGTCCATCGGCTCCGATATCGGCGGTTCGCTGCGCACCCCTGCGCATTTCTGCGGTGTCTACGGGCATAAGCCGACGCTCGGGCTGGTGGCGAACCGCGGTATGGCCCCGCCGGAAACGGCGGCGTTGCCGGTCGACCTCGACCTCGCCGTCGTCGGCCCCATGGCGCGCACCGCCCGCGACCTCGCGTTGCTGCTCGACGTCATGGCCGGGCCGGACCCGCTGACGCTCGGTGTGGCGTACGAGTTGGCCCTACCGCCCGCACGCCACCAGCGACTGAGCGAATTCCGGGTCCTGGTCGTCGACGAGCACCCGTTCATTCCGACCGGGTCCGCTGTGCGGGCCGGCGTGAACCGGGTGGCCGAAGCACTCGTCGACGGCGGCGCCCACGTCGAAAGGCACAGTCCGCTGCTGCCCGATCTGGCCGAAGCCGCGACGCTCTACACGCAATTGCTGTTCTCGGGCTCCGCAGCGCGGTTTCCCGTCGAGGAATACGAGCAGTTGCGAATCCGCGCCGCCGGACTGAGCGCGGACGACCAGAGCCTCGACGCGGCGCGGCTGCGCGGGATGCTGCTCAGCCATCGCGACTGGATCGAGGTGAACAACCGTCGCGAGTTGCACCGGCACGGCTGGCGGCGGTTCTTCGCCGAGTTCGACGCCGTGGTGTGCCCGATCACGCCGACCCCCGCGTTCCCGCACGACCACAACCCCGATCTGTTGGGATGCCGGATCGATATCGACGGCGTCGAGTACCCGTTCTTCGACCAGCTTGTCTGGGCCGGTCTGGCCACCATGCCCGGCCTACCGGCCACCGCCGTACCAGCGGGCCGGACCTCCGAGGGCCTGCCGGTCGGAGTGCAGCTCATCGGTCCGATGTTCGAGGACCGCACCCCACTGCGGCTGGCCGAACTGCTCGAGCAGGAGATCGGCGGCTTCCAGGCACCGGAATAGGGCGTCCTGGTGGGTGTCCGGCGAGGATGAGGGGGTCGGGGCTTGGGATGACGCTCGCGGCCTGGTCGGATTCGGTCGCGGTGATGATCGCGCGACCAGCTCCGTGAGGATCGATCGGCGTCATGCGGAGCAGAAGCGCCGCAGGAGTCCGGTGTTACATCTGGTCGGCCAGGTCTTTGGCGGCTTCGACGGCGATGTCGATGGCCCGGGACGCGAGCGGTGAGCGGGCGCGTCCGGTGGGCCAGTACAGGTACCACGTGCAGGTGGGCGCGGGTCGCAGCTGGTGAATGGTGAGCCGGTCGTCGGACCAGGCGTCCGATCCGTAGAGGGCGAGCCACGGCAGAACCGCCGAGCCGATGCCCACCCGCACCATCGACACGATGGTGTCGTGGCCGGTCGTCCGGAACACGATCCGGGGACGGGCGCCCGCGCTGGCAAGCGTCCTCTCCAACCATCTCTGGTGGTAGGTGGGAGGCCAGGCGACCAGCGGAGCGTCGTCGAGCAGCTTGGCCCCGACCGGGCCTTCGGGGAACGCGCCGGCGGCGGCCACCAGGAGGTGCGGTTCGTCGACGAGTTCGACGTGCTCGACGTCGCCGTCGATCCGGTCGTAGTGGAACAGCAGGTCGAGGTCCCCGATCTGCGGATTCTTCGGATCGACCTCGGAGAGCCTGATGTCGCAGCCGGGGTGCTCGCTCAGCAGCCGGCGGACGACGGACGGGAGGATGAGCCGGGTCGCGCCCTGGAAGGTGCCGATGTCGATCCGGCCGTGGCCCGCCCGGTAGCGGTCGACGGCGTCGCCCAGCGCCTCGGCCCTCGCGAGCAGGTCGCGGCCGTGGGCCAGGACCACCTCGCCGAGGGGCGTGATCCGCACCGGTCTGGGGCCTCCGGGACGGTCGAAGACGGCGCCGCCGACGGCCTTCTCCAGCGCGGCGATCTGCTGGCTCACCGACGACTGGGTGTAGCCGAGCCGGCTCGCCGCCCGTCCGAACGTGCCTTCCTCGTCGATGGCGGCCATGGTCCTGAGGTGGCGCAGCTCCACGTCGGTCATGACGCCTAGCATAACGAAAAGCGATCAACACGATCGTAAACAATCGCTTTTCTTGATGGACGAGCGATCCTAGGGTCATCGGCATGACGATCCACAGAGCTCCAGCGCGGCCGGACCTGCCGAACCTGGTCTGGGCCCTGGCGGCGACGCATTTCGTGAGCCGGGCCGGCGGGGCCGTGCAGTCGTTCCTCGTGCTCTACCTGACGCAGGAGCAGCGGCTGTCGCCGACGACCGCGGGTGCGGTCGTGGCGGCGGTCGGTTTCGGGGGCATCGGTTCCCAGATGCTCGGCGGCTGGCTGGGCGACAGGATCGGCCGGCGCCACACCATGCTCGCGGGGTTCCTCGGGACCACCGGGGCGATCGTCGCGCTCGGTTCGGCGCACACGCTGCCGGCGATCTGGGCGGCGGCCGTCGCCGTCGGGCTGATGACGGACCTGTTCCGCCCGGCCGGATCCGCCGCGGTGGCCGACCTTCCGCCACGGCAGCGGGTCCGGGCCTTCGGGGTGCTGTTCTGGGCGACCAACCTCGGCTTCTCCTTGGCCACGGTCACCGCCGGGGTGCTGGCCCGGCACGGGTACGGGCTGTTGTTCTGGATCAACGCGACGGCCTCGGTCATCGCGGCGCTGATCGTCTGGCGGCGGGTTCCCGAGACCCGTCCGCCGGAGCGGAGGCAGGTACGGCACGCGCTGCTGCCGACGCTGGTGCACGACCGGCTGATGATCGCCATGGTGCTCATCCATGTCGGCTACTTCACGCTGTTCCTCCAGACGTTCGCGACGCTCCCGCTCGTCATGACGGCGGACGGACACGGCCCCGCGACCTACGGCGCGGTACTCGCTCTGAACGGCGTCGTCATCGTCGCGGGCCAGCCGCTGGCCGTCCGGCTGCTCGCGGGCCGCGACCCCGGCACGGTGCTGGCCGTCTCCATGCTCATGGTCGGCGCCGGCGTCGGTGTGGGCGCCGTCGTGCACAGCGTCGCGGCTCAGGCGGCGTCGGTCCTGGTCTGGACGCTCGGGCAGATCGGCATCGCGGTCATGTTCGGCGCCACGTTCGCCGGCATCGCACCGGCGGAACTGCGCGGCAGGTACATGGGCGTCGCCTCCGCCGCTTGGAGCGTCGGTGCGATGCTCGGCCCGCTGGCGGGCACCCTCCTGCTCAACCATGCCGGACGACCGGCCCTGGCGGTGGTATCCGCGGTTACCGGGATCGCCCTGTTCGCCGGGCAGCGGGCGCTCGGCCCGGCGCTGCGCTGCCGGACCGCGGCTCAGGAGCATCGGCGTCCGCCGGCGTACTGCGCATCGGTCCACCCGAGAGAACTGGCATACGCGAGCTCATAAGCGAATGTCCCGAATTCCAATGATGAGAGGAGAGTTTCGATGAGCACTTTCGTACTGATCCATGGTGGGGGAGACGTCGGGTGGTACTGGCACCTGGTGGAGGCCGAGCTGCGGGCGCGGGGGCACGACGTGGTGGCGCCCGATCTTCCCGCCGACGATGACTCGAAGACCCTGGTGGACTACGCCGACGCCGTGATCGAGGCCGTCGGCGGGAGGCAGGACCTGGTCGTGGTGGGCCACTCGTTCGGAGGCTTCACCGCGCCCCTGGTCGCCGATCGGCTCTCCGCCGACGTGCTGGTCCTGGTCGCCGGCATGATCCCGGCACCGGGCGAGTCGCCGGGCGAATGGTGGTCCAGCACTGGTTGCGGCACCGCGGTCCAGGAGCAGGCCGAGCGGGACGGCGGCCTCACCGGCAACCCGGACCCGTTCGTCAGCTTCTACCAGGACGTGCCGCGGAAGCTGGCCGAGGAGGCGCTGAGCAAGGAGCGGGCCCACCCGTCGAAGGCCGCGATGGCCGCCCCGTGGCCGCTGGACGCTTGGCCGGACGTGCCGACGAGGTTCGTCCTGTGCACCGAGGACCGCACCCTCCCGGCGGGCTTCGTCCGGCGGCTGGTCGAGGAGCGCCTCGGCATCGTCCCGGACGAGATCGCCGCGGGGCACTGCGTCGCCCTCAGCCAGCCGGAAGCGGTGGCGGACCTGCTGGCGGGCTATGCGGACACGGAAGGCGCACGATCATGACCGGGCTGCGTTCGGCGCTCTGGCTGCCGATCTTCGACGACCTCGCCGACCCGGCGGTGGTCGCGCGGCTGGCCGCCGAGGCGGAGGAGGCCGGCTGGCACGGCCTGTTCGTCTGGGACCACATCCGCTGGCGGTCCCCGGTCCAGCCGGTCGCCGACCCGTGGATCACGCTCGCCGCGGTGGCCGCCGCCACCGAGAGCCTCCGGTTCGGCCCGATGGTCACACCGCTCGCCCGCCGCAGGCCGGCCAAGGTCGCCAAGGAGACCGCGACACTGGACCGGCTCAGCGGCGGCCGCCTCACCCTGGGCGTCGGTCTCGGCAGCAACCGCTTCGCCGACGAACTGCGCGCGACCGGCGAGGAAATGAGCGACCGCGAGCGGGGGCAGATGCTCGACGAGTCGCTGGAGATCCTCACCGCCGCATGGTCCGGCGAGCCGGTGCACCACCACGGCCGCCATTACACCGTCGACGGAGTCTCCTTCCTCCCACGTCCGGTTCAGCGGCCCGGCGTGCCGGTATGGGCGGCGGGGTTTCCCGGAAACGCCAAACCGCTGCGCCGCGCCGCCAGGCACGACGGCTTCTTCCCCATCAATCTCGAACACCCGGATCAGGTCGCCGACATCGTCGCGACCATCACCGAACTGCGCCAGGAGAAGACGGCCCCGTACGACATCGCCGTCGCCCTCCCGCCCGCGACCGATCCGGCGCCTTTCGCCAAGGCGGGCGCCACCTGGTGGTTGGCGGAGTTCGATCCGGACACGGTGTCGCTGGACCAGGTGCGGGGCGTCCTCCGTGACGGCCCGGCAGAGGGGAGCCTCCAATGACCGTCACGTCCGAAGCCGAGTACCCGACCAGGCATACCGAACTGTTCGACTACGACGCGGAACTGCGCCTGTACAACGAACACTTCCGCGCCGCAGCCCGTGTCGGCTCCGGAGACCGGGTGCTCGATATCGGCTGCGGTACGGGCCAGTCCACGCGCGAGGCCGGCCGTGCCGCCGTCAACGGGAGCGCGGTGGGCGTCGACGTCTCCGCGCGAATGCTCGAACGGGCCCGCCGGCTCAGCGACGCCCAAGGACTGACCAATGTCACGTACCAGCAGGCGGACGCCCAGGAGCACCGCTTCCCCGCAGCGCATTTCGACCTCTGCATCAGCAGGTTCGGAGCCATGTTCTTTGCCGACCCTGTCGCCGCGTTCACCAATATCGGACGCGCCCTACGGCCCGGAGCGCGCCTGGTGCTGCTGGTCTGGCAGGACCGCGACACCAACGGATGGGCCTCCGTCCTCCCCGAGTTCCATGCCACCCACAGTCCGGCCCCGTTCTCACTCGCGGACCAGGCGACGACGAAAGGCATCCTTGCGGCGGCGGGCTTCACGGAAATCGACTTCACCGACGTGCGCGAGCCCGTCTACTACGGCCCGGACACTGCGACCGCCTTCGCCAACGCGCTCCACCTATGGGAACTCAAAGACCTGCTTGCCAACGCCGGCGCCGCGAAGACCGTGCAGGCACGCGCGCGGCTGCACGCTGCCCTCGCCGCCCACACCACCGACGACGGCGTGTTCTTCGGCTCGCGCGCCTGGATCATCACGGCGCGCCGCCGCCCGGCTGATCGACGGCACGGTTCGGCCAGGGCGCTCTGAAATTCGTGCGGGCTCACGCCCCCAGGCAAAGCTCATGGGTCAGCGCGCCGTCGGCGCGCGATCGCCCAGGCGGCGCCACCGATGATCGGAACGGCGGCGAGCCCGGCGATCAGCCACCGCCGTCCCGATGACGTCGCGCTGTGCCCCGAGACCACGTCGACCCCCGAATTCCCCGTCACGCCGATCGAAGGGAAGGACCGCGGCACGGTGATCTTGTCGTCCTTGCTGAAAAGATGATTGTGCGCGCGAAAGTCCGCCAGGTCTTCATATTCGCGGCCGTCGGCGTCCACGATCTTCACGACGTGGTCCGGGCCGCACACCAGAGCCAGCCGTTCCCACTCGAGCTCTCCATTCTCGCGTTGGACCAGGAGATCCTGCTTGTAAACCTGTCCCGCGGACGCGCAGCGCGCCGGCCGAGTCGCCGCCCGAGCGCCGCTCCCGAGAGAGGCCGAACCCCCCATCGTCATCAGGAGGGCGAGAGATATCGCGACCCCCGCGCGCAACACACGGATGGACGTACCGACCGTCGCCTCACCATCGGACATGAAGGAGCTCCTCCCGCTGGGCTCATCGCGCGCACAGCATGCCAGCACCCTCCGAGACCGGTCCCCGATCGCGGAGGACCGGCCTATGACGTCGCGTACTCCGGGCACTATGCCTGCGGCCGCCCCAAGCTCCATTTATGCGGGAAGGGCGGCGTGACCGGTGGGCACACCTGGGTATATGCCTGCGATCTTCGTGCCGATGGCCACGGCTTCGCCATGAGCTACAGGCTGCGTTCGGGCAATAGGGGGAGCGTCCGCGACATCAATGGCGCCAAGCGCGGTTGCGGGGCTTGAGCCGGTGGCGGTGAGGTCGCGAAAAACTTGCAGGGGTGTGCGCGGCATGGTGGGGTGTAGCGCAATTCGGTGACGTGTTGGCGCCATTGGGATTCCATCAGGTTGTTGTGCGTGGTGGCGCAGATGTGTTCGATGGCCCGGGGGAGTCGCAGGGACGTCAGTTGCAGGACCCGGTCGTCTCCGGCGCTCACCAGGAGGCGGCCGCCGTCGGCGAGGGCGGCGGTGTTGATCGGGGCGATGTGGTCGGCGGTCAGGCCCCTTCCGAGGGGGGCCGGGCGGGCGGGATCGTGGACGTCCCACAGCCGGAGGGTGTGGTCGCCGGACGCGCTCGCCAGCGTGTGGCCGTTGGGGGTGAAGCCCGTCCAGTTCACCGGGGCGGTGTGCCCGGTCAGCGGCGGGCCGAGCGGGCGGGTGCGCGCCGGGTCGTGGACGTCCCACAGGCGGATGCTCTGCCCTACGTCGGCGGTGGCCAGGACGCGGCCGCCGGGGGCGAAGGCCGCCCAGTGGGTGCCGCCGGCGTCGCCGGTGCGGATCGGCGGCAGCGGGCGAGGTCGCCGGGGGCCGGTGATGTCCCACATCCGGATCTTCTCGTCCTCGCTGGCGCTCCCTGCGGTAGGTCTTACCTGCCGTTCTTAGGGGGTTCTCCTCCACCATCGGTGGAGGAGAACCGCTCTTTCCGGGCGAGGGCGGCGCGGCGGCGCAGGGTCGGCCCATGGACGGGGACGGTGGGCAGGGACGCGCGGCCGCGCAGCCAGTGCCGGTGCCGCCGCGCCGCCTCCGCCGACGACATCTCCAGCACCGCGGCGATCTGCTCCAGGCTCAGCCCCGCCCGCTCGGCGGCCTGCCAGACCCGGTACTCCAGCTGGTCGGCGTCCAGCCGCGCCGCCTGCGCGACCACCAGCGCCGCCGCGAGGTCCGGGCCGGTGGCCCGGTCGTGGTCCGCCGCCGCTACCGTCTCCTCGGCCGCCTCCATGTCGGGCAGCGGGACCTGGTGCTCCTCCCACAGCAGCCGCGCCGCAGCGCGGGCGAAGCGGCTGGTGAGATGCGTGCGCGCCGCGCGCACCAGCGGGGGCGCGGGGACCGGCGAGCCCGGGGCGTCCGACCGCTCGGCCTGCTCCGACCGCTCGGTCTGCTCTGCCATGTCGGCCAACGCCGCGCCACTGTCCATGCACCGATACCATCATTGGGCCGCACGGCCGCGCAGCGCAGGGAGCGCACGGTCATGTCCACATAACGCAAGCGGTCCCGCATGATGGGCATGAGGGGACGGTGCGGCCGGGTTGAGCAGGAGGTTCATGCCTACCCTCGTCTTCGACAGCGGTGATCTCGGACGGACCGAGGAGTTCCTCAGCCGGGCCTACGCCAGGATGCGCATCGGCGGTGACACCCGGGCCACCCGGACCACCCGGACGCAGGTGCTCCGCGACGCCGTGGGAGCGGTCAGCGTGGACCGGGTCGATCTCGACTACACGATGAGTACGACGTCACCCCCCTGGGCAGGCTCTGCCTCTGCACCGTGCAGTCGGGCACGATCCGCAACCACGTCGCGGGTGAGGCCGAGGACGTCTACGGGCCGGGGGACACGGTCGTGCTGGCGCCCGCCGACCGGCCCTACGGGGGCGAGATCCGGCAGGCGCGCTACGTCATCACGATGCTCGACCCCGAACTCCTCGCGGACGCCATCGGCGCGGAGGAGCCGGTCCGGCTCCTCGATCACCGGCCCGTCTCGGCCGACGCGGGCCGGCGGCTGGCGCGCACGATCGCCCACCTGCGGGAGGACCTGCTGGCAGACCCCCAGGCCGCCGAACTGCCGCTGATGGTCTCCGCGGCCTCCCATCTGCTGGCCGCCAGCGTGCTCTCCGCGTTTCCCAGCAGCGCCCTCACCGCCGGCGACGAGCGTCCGCGCGACGGGCGCCCCGTGGCCGTCCGCCGCGCGATCGCCTTCATGGAGGACAACACCGCACTCCCCATCAGCACCGCCGAGATCGCCGCCGCGGCGCGCGTCAGCGTCCGGGCCCTGCAATACGCCTTCCGCGAGCATCTGGACACCACGCCGCTGGCCCACCTGAGGCGGGTCCGGCTCGCCGCCGCCCACGCCGACCTGCGGGCCGCCGACCCGGCCACCACCACCGTCACCGGCGTCGCGGCGCGCTGGGGCTTCCTGCATCCCGGACGTTTCGCCGCCGCCTACAAGGCCGCCTACGGGCACCCGCCCAGCGGGACGCTCCACGCCTGACCGGCTCCTCCCGTCGGGGACACGCCGCCGGCCTCAGCGATGGTCCGCCGGGCCTTGCCACCGGTCGACGATCTGCCGGATGTCGCCGACCGTGTGGCGCGTTCCGCGCGGTGGTGCCGGATGCCGGTAGAACTGGGTGAGGGTGGTGGCGAGCCTGGTCAAGGGTCGGCTTGAACGTACGCTTCCCAGCAATGGAATGAGATCGTCGGCGGTGGTCTCGGCGTCCCGCCAGGCTCCCGCGTTCAATTGCGCGTGCATGAGGATGCACAGGTAGAGGAAGCGGTCCCGTCGCGCCTCCGGGGGAGCCGCCGCCAGAGCCCGCTGGACGGGGTCGATCGCCGCCCTCCAGTCGCCGAGGCTGCCGAGCATCGCGCCCGTGGCGTGGGTGAAGCCGCGTTCGGACACCCACCACGCCCAGCCGGGATCGCGGTCGCTGACGCCTTCGGAGAGCAGGCCGACGGCCAGGCTCAGCGTCCGGGTCGCCTCGGTGCGCAGACCCCTCTGCGCATCCGCCCGAGCCACTCTGAGCTGGAACATCGCGGCCAGCCGCGGGGTGAGGCGGCCGCGGTCGAGGATCGGTTCGACCAGCGCCAGGGTCATGGCGGGGCGTCTCAGGTAGGTGGCCTGAAGGCTCATGTTGTGGAGGACGAACAGCTCCATGGACCGGTCGCCCGCCCCGCGCGCGAGGTCGAGCGCCCGCCGGTTGACGCGGTAGGACAGCGCGTGCCGGTTGGCGTCGCACAGCAGCCACCCGGTGACCTCGGCGAGTTCGGCCACGGCCGCCTGGACGTCGTGTTCGGCCCGCCGCCGGACGCCGCGCAGCTCCAGGTCCCGGGACACCGCGACCAGGGCGCGCATGGCCAGGTCGGAGGTCTGATCCCCGCCGAACCGCACATCCAGGGCCACGAGCTGCTGCACCTTCTGCCGCAACGCGTCGGCGTAGTCCGCGTCGGCGGGCGCGAGGTCGTCCGCCGTCCCGGGAGCCGACACCAGGAGGTGGGAAGCCTCCTCCCCGCCGGGGGGACGCGGCGCGGCACCCGTCATATGCGGGGCGCTCCGGACGCGGAGGCGGTGGTCCTGGCCGGTCGCGTCCGCGTGAACGCCTCGGCGACCATGGTCAGCCATCGGACCTGGTCGCGCAGGTCGTCGCCGGGTGCGCTGGAGAAGGTCACGGACGGATCGGGGGACGCCTGGCCCTCGGCCTTCGCGCGCAGCGCCGCGTGCAGCTGGAGCGCTACCGCGGTGGCCTGGCAGGCCTCCTCGTGGAATCCGGATTCCCGCGCCTGGCGCTGGGCCTCCTCGGCATCCCCGGAATGGAGGTAGGGACGCAGGGCCAGCTGCCCGTCGAGGATCTCGATGACCCTCCGGTAGAGGCGGTGTTCGGGATCGCGCGGGGGCAGATGGTCGGCCAGCCGCGAGCGCTGGGGCGCTTTGACGATCATGGGGGAGGTCTCGCAGAGCACGGCCCACAGCGGGTGCAGCCGCCGGTAGGCGCGATAGTCCGCGCCCCACCGCCGGGCGCGGGACAGCCACGGCCCCCACCCGGGGATGGTCCAGCCCACCAGTTCGAGCAGGGAGCCGACGTCGCCGGCGAACCACTGCACCGCGTCCAGGCGTTCCATGTCCGCGCCGCTCTGCACGCCGATGATCTCCATGTAGCGGACGGCGCAGTAGACCAGGATGAAGCACGAGCCGGCGGCCACGATCCACATACCGCGCCGCAGCCAGGCGCGGGGGGCGATGCCGGCGTAGTGGACCGACAGCCGCATGGTGATGATCTGCCCGACCGCGATAACGCCGAGATAGAGGTAGAGGTACGCGCAATAGCGAGGGTTCTGCATGTTCAGCAGGCTCGCGGTCTCGGCGTCATGGCGCCTGGAAGGGAGCGCGAACACGAACATGGCGATCAATATGATGATCATCATGCCGAAGGCAAGCACGCGTTTTCGGGCCTTGGCCCCGGCGAGTTTCGGCGGATATGACCAGTGCACCAGCACGACCTGCTGGGCGGCGGTCAGGACGACCACGATGCAGTGGATCATGATCGTGGTGATGTTCCGGAATCCGAACAGGTCGGCGAGGTGGGGCCAGACGAAGTCCAGCCCCAGAAAGAAGCTCAGGAACGAGCAGGCGAAGTAGACGCTGACGGCGACGACCGCCGCGTCGGTGAAATGGCGTGCCAACCGGGGGAGCGTGTAGAGTAACGCCAGAAAAGCGCCGATCATGCAGCTCCACTCCATAATGTCATAGAGCATGCGGAGACACCTGCCTCTCGATGGGGCCGATCGGCCTCGTTGTCACCGGCGGCGGTGCTCGCCGACCGTCTGTTCGATCCGGGAAACGATATCGGTCTGCTCGGGCTGCGCGCCCCGTGCGGCGTCGGGGTTCCGCGAAGACGGCATATCAATGATCACTGATACCAGGTCGGCGAACGTCTCCGCTTCCAGTTCCTGCATGCTGTCATAGACCGTCCGGCCGAGCATGCTCCTGACCAACTCGGGGTCCAGGTCGGGCAGGAGGGTTTCGGGGACGTCCGCGTCGGGATCGGACCGGGCCTGGTGGCCGAAGAGCATATGGCCTATCTCGTGCATGATGATGTGCCGCCGATGCAGCGGCGAGGTGCCCTGCTCATAGAACACATAGTCGGAGCCGGCGGTGCGGACCCACATGCCGCACGGCGCCCCGGGCACGGTCGTGATCGGAATCATGTAGATCGAACGCCCGCGCCGCCGTTCGAGTCCGAGGCGGAACTCGTCGAGATCGAAGGGCACCGGAATCTCCAAGGTGTCGATCAGTGCCCGGCACCGTTCACGCACGTCCCGATCGCTCAACGCGCGACCTCCCGCTTCCGGAAACGGACCTTACCCGAAGACCGCAGATGACCTCGCCGACATCATCGCGACTCGTCCCGCCCCTGGTCAGCCTGGTTCCTGGACGGCCCGGAAGAGCGGTGCCGCTCCATGCGCGCGGCGCTTGCGATCATCTCGTTGATCATCTGTCTTCCCTCGGGTGACAGGTCCGCGAGCGTCCGCAGGGTCGCGGTGTCGACGCCGCCCTCGCGCATCAGCACGAGCAGCGTGAGTTGGCCCTCAAGCCTTTCGGCCTCCTGCCCGTCGCCGAAGTAGCCGATAGGCACCTTGAAGAAGGTAGCAAGTGTTCTCAGGGTCCGCAGAGTGGGATTCGGCTGCCGATTCGTGCGCAGCTTCCAGATGGTGGAGCGGGAGATGTCCTCCCCGGTCGCTTTCCGCAGGGAGGCGGCGACTTCCGCGTCGGATGCCGCGGGCTCGATGTCGGGTGGCCACATGTGGCAAATCAACCAGTTGATCTTGTCGCCCAGTGTTTTCGGTGGCTGTCGGACTGACACAGCATCCCTCCGCTGTCAACAAGCGGTTGCCGACTGTAGTAGTCCCATTTGGGCGGCTGCTCAGGTCATGGACCGGCGGGTGCCGGCACATTGCTGGAGCAAGCTTGACGCTGGCGGGCGCCGTATGAGCTACTTGAATCAACAAGCCCGGATAGGATGTTGATTACAGTATCAAGTTGATTCCCGTACCAAGAGGTGAGCAACCCAGGTTCCCGTTCGTTTGGAACGTCGCGGCAGCGCCCCGTCGTGGCAGCCTACCGGCCTGGCCGTCTGACGGTACTTGCCGAAGTAACGCACGGACCGCGGAGTCCATTCCTGACATCCTTTCGTTGCTGTGTGCGTGATCGAAGTTCACCAAGTTCGGCTGCCCGGCCATTAGCGGGCAGCTGTTCTTCGCTGACTTAGCCCGGGGGCGTGTATGCGTGTACTGCTCATCGAAGACGACGCCGAATTCCGAGACGAGTTGTCAGAGCGACTGGTCGAGCAGGGGATGGACACCGTCACCGTGGACCGGGGGAGGGCGGCGCTCGATCACTTCGCCGAAGCGGACGTGGTGCTGCTCGATCTCATGCTCCCGGACATCGACGGTTTCGCGGTCTGCCAGACGATCCGCGCCAGTTCGACGGTGCCGATCATCATCATCAGCGGCCGGAACGACGAGTTCGACCGGGTGCTCGGGCTCCGCATGGGGGCGGACGACTTCGTCGTGAAGCCGTACCGGTTCCACGAGCTGGCGGCCCGGATCGAGGCGGTGATGCGGCGCGCGCGAGGGGCCTGGTCGGCCGGCGGGTCCGTCAAGGAGTTCGGGGAGGTCACCCTCGACCTGCTGCGGCGGCGGGTGCTCGTCAACGGGGAGGAGGTGACGCTCACGCGCAAGGAGTTCGAACTGCTCGCCCTCCTGGCCCACGAGCCGGGGCGGACGTTCACGCGCGAGCACATCATGAGGGAGGTCTGGGGCCACGACGGGGCGGGGGACACCAGGACCCTGGGCGTGCACATGACGGGGCTGCGCAAGAAGCTCGGCGTCGCGGGTCTCATCGAGACCGTGCGGGGCGTGGGCTTCCGCGTCGTGGGCTCCTGAGGCCCTCCAGCCGGCGTGCGGGTTGGTTCACGATCGCGGTGAGGAGTCTCGACTGACATGTGGGCCCGGATCTTCCTGAAACAGCTGACGCTGATCCTGCTGACCCTGCTGGTGGCCGTCCTGGCGGAGGGGCTGCTCGTCGGGCACTGGATGGTCACGGTCGGGATCGGAATGTGCACCCTGGGCGTCGTGGGCGCGATGGCCGTCCCCTTGACGCTGTGGGTGCTCGCGCCGGGCCCGGCGTTCGACAAGGTGATCCGGGAGGTCAAGCGCGGCGACGTCGAGCTGCTGGCCGCGCACCGGGCGCCGCCCATGTTCCGCGAGCTGTTCGAGTGCATCCAGGACCTGGCCACGGCCCAGCAGGGGAACGCGTTCTTCGTCGCCGACGTGGCCCACCAGCTGCGCACCGAACTCCAGCTGTTACAGACCCGGTTGGAGGGCATGGCCGGGCATCTGGACGAGACGGGCGAGCGGCTGTACGCCCGTGCCCTGACGGACGTCGAACGCCTGCACGGCACGCTGACCGAGCATCTCGAACTCGCCAAGCTGATCGAGGCCAGCCCGCCGATCGAGGTGGACGTGTGCGACGTCGTGTCGCAGCGGGTGGGCGCCTGGACCGACGTCGTGGATCGGCGCAACATCGGGATCAGGACGCTGCTGCACGGCAAACCGACCATCCTGACGCGGCACGGCATGCTCGAGCAGCTGCTGGACATCCTGTTGGACAACGCGGTCCGGCACTCGCCCCGCGCGGGCACCATCATCGTCTCGGTGCAGGTCGGCAAGCGCGACACCACCCTGAGGGTGGTGGACGAGGGGCGGGGGATGACCCCGGAGGAACGGGAGCACGCCACCGTGCGCGGCTGGCGCGGCGACCAGAAGAGCGGTGAGGGGCGCGGGCTGGGGCTGGCGATCGCCACCATGCTCGTCGGGTCGAACGGCGGCAACCTCACCGTGGAGGAGGCCCCCGGCGGGCGCGGGGTGGACGCGCGCTGTACGTTCCCGCTCATCGAGCCGGACGAGGTGACGATCGGCCCCGACAAGGCGTCGTGACCGCTCCGCTCACGCGCGCCAGGTGCCGAATGCGCTCAGAGCCATCCCCTGGAATCGTCTGAAACCCTGAAACTCAAAGGCTCTTGGCGGCGCGTTTGGCGAAGGTCCGTTCCACGTCGGCGGTGTCGTAATAGGTGCGGCCCGACCGGCTGCGCCGGTTCCATTCGTGTTCGCTGGCGAGCCGGTAGACGCTGCCGGTCGGCAGGCGCCACAGGCACGCCACCTCGGTCGCCGTCAGCCATGCGGAACGGGTTTTCAAAGGGGCGGGAGCGGCTTCTTCCGACGGAGCCTCGGGACGGTCCAAATGGCGGCTGAGGTGAAGCCATTCGTGTGCGGCCCACCGGTGCGCGGCGTCGGCGGAGCAGACGATCTCGCCCGGTGACTCCTGCGGGGCGGCGGCCGAGCCGTCCAGGGCGGCCGAGCCGTCCGAAGCGGCCGGGCCGTCCGAAGCGACAAGGGCGACCAGGTCGCCCGGGCAGCCGGCCTCCACGCAGGCGCCGACGGGTATGCGGCGCCGGCGGTCCGACCGGGTGACGCGGCGGGTCGTCCGGACGAGCCGTGCGATCTCCTGGGCGAACTCGGCGGCCGTCTCGTGGGCGCGGAGCCAGTCGAGATGCCTGGTCAGGAAGCGGGCCAGCTCGGCGGCCGTGCGCCGCGGCCGGGTGACACGGCGCTCCTCGGCGACCAGGCCGCACCACGAGCCGAGCACGCCGCGGACGGCTTCGCGGGCGTCGGCGGCGGTGGTGTTGAACGGGAGGCCGGGCATGGGGCCGCCCGACGTCCGGCCCACCGCGGCGCGCGGGTCGGAACCGCCGAGGAGGCGGCCGCACTCGTCGTAGAGGCCGGGGAGGCGGGAGAGGTCGCCGGCGAGCGCCTGGACGCAACCGCGGCACAGCCGTGCCCCGCGCGGCGCCTCCCGGTGGCAGCGCGCCACCTCACAGATCCGATATTCCACGCGGCACACGTTAGCCAGCCGCTTTCATCGGCAACAAGACGGCATCATGAGAAGTTCGCTAAGTTCCGCCTAGAAATGCTAAGCCGCGGCTGATCTAAAATCCGCTAGCGTTGCCGAGGACTCGCTTTGTGAAAACTTAGAAGATCACCCTCTTGCTATTCCGTGCCCTCCTGAAGAAGCTATTGCCTATCGTCCCGACAAGTGTTTCCGCCCACCGCCCCCGCAGGACCGGTGGGTGCCGCGGAGCCGAGGAGGCCAACGTGGACGCCGAAGTGATCGTTGTGGGAGCGGGTCCGGCCGGCCTGATGCTCGCCGGTGAGCTGCGCCTGGCCGGGGTCGACGTGGTGGTCCTCGAACGGCTGGCGGAGCGGACCGGGGAGTCGCGCGGGCTCGGGTTCACCGCGCGCACGATGGAGGTGTTCGACCAGCGCGGGCTGCTGCCGCGGTTCGGTGCGATCGAGGTCAGTGATCTGGGCCATTTCGGTGGCGTGCCGGTGGACTTCGGCGTGCTCGACGGCGCCCACCAGGCCGCCAAGTCCGTCCCGCAGTCGCAGACCGAACGGGTGCTGGAGGAGTGGGTCACCGGTCTCGGCGGCGACATCCGGCGGGGCCACGCGGTGGTCTCGGTCAAGAACCTCGACGACAGGGTGGAGGTGGAGGCCGAGGGGCCGCCGGGCACGCGCACGCTGACGGCGCCCCACCTGGTCGGCTGCGACGGCGGCCGCAGCGTCGTCCGCAAGGCCGCCGGGTTCGACTTCCCCGGGACGGCGGCGACGATGGAGATGTACCTCGCCGACGTCAAGGGGCTGGACCTCGAACCGCGCATGATCGGCGAGACGCTCCCCGGCGGCATGGTCATGGTGGGCCCGCTGCCGGGCGGCGTCACCCGGCTCATCGTCTGCGAGCGCGGCACCCCGCCGCGGCGGCGGACCGCGCCGCCCGCCTTCGACGAGGTCGCCGCCGCGTGGAAGCGGCTCACCGGCGACGACATCGCGCACGGCGAACCGGTCTGGGTGAGCGCGTTCGGCGACGCGACCCGCCAGGTCACCGAGTACCGCCGCGGCCGGGTGCTCCTCGCGGGCGACTCCGCGCACATCCACCTGCCCGCCGGCGGCCAGGGCATGAACACGAGCATCCAGGACGCGGTGAACCTCGGCTGGAAGCTCGGCGCCGTCGCCCGGGGCCGAGCCCCCGCGTCCCTCCTCGACACCTACCACGCGGAGCGGCACCCCGTCGGCCGGCGGCTGCTCATGAACACCCAGGCCCAGGGCCTGCTCTTCCTCAGCGGCCCGGAGGTGCAGCCGCTGCGGGACGTGATGGCCGAGCTCGTCGGCTAC
This sequence comes from Actinomadura terrae, assembly GCF_022751215.1. Taxonomy (GTDB): domain Bacteria; phylum Actinomycetota; class Actinomycetes; order Streptosporangiales; family Streptosporangiaceae; genus Spirillospora; species Spirillospora terrae. Next base: position 30,690 of record NZ_JAICDG010000011.1, read on the forward strand.
GAGGACGTGTCCCGGCACCTCGCCGCCATGGTCAGCGGACTGGAGATCCGGTACGACATGGGCGGTGGCGCCAACCCGCTGCTCGGCAGGCGCATGCCCAACCTGAAGCTGGACGGCGACGCGGGGTTCCGGAGCAGCAGTGAGGCGCTGCACGCCGGCCGCGGCGTCCTGCTCGACCTGGAGGACAACCCGGGCCTGCGCCGCCGGGCCGCGGGCTGGGCCGACCGCGTGGACGTGGTGACCGCCAAACCGGGCGGCGCGACGCCGGGAGGCTGGCCCGAGGGGACCGCCGCCGTCCTCGTCCGGCCCGACGGCCACGTCGCGTGGGCGGCGCCCGGTAGCCACGGCGACCTGCCCATGGCGCTCCACCGCTGGTTCGGTGCCGCGCGGTCCAGCGGCACATGACCGGGGCGCGGACCGCCGCCCAGGTCGTCATCGTCGGCGCGGGCCCGGTCGGCCTGCTGCTCGCCGGTGAGCTGCGGCTCGGCGGGGTGGACGTCGTCGTCCTCGAACGACGCGCCGAACCGGCGACCGAGTCCCGGGCGTCGACCCTGCACGCCCGGACGATGGAGATCTTCGACAGCCGGGGGCTCCTGGAGGCGTTCGGGCCGCTGCCGAACGAGGTCATGGGGCACTTCGGCGGCATCTCGCTCGACCTGACGCTGCCCGGCCCCTACCCCGGCCAGTGGAAGGTGCCGCAGACCACCACCGAGGCCGTGCTCCGCTGCTGGGCGCTCTCCCTCGGCGCCGACCTCCGGCGCGGCCACGACCTGCGCGGCATCACCGTGCACCCCGATCACGTGGACGCCGTGGCCCGCACGCCGGAGGGTCCGGCCCGCCTCCGCGCCCAGTACCTTGTCGGCTGCGACGGTGAGCAAAGCACCGTGCGCGCGCTCATCGGCGCGGAGTTCCCGGGACGGGACGCCCGCCGCGAGCTGATCCGGGCGGACGTCGACGGCATCGAGATCCCCGACCGGCGGTTCGAGTGGCTGCCCGGCGGCCTGGCGATCGCGGCGCGGCGCGGCGACGGCGTCACCCGCGTCATGGCGCACGAGTTCGGCCGCGCGGCCGCCTCGCGTCCCGCCGGGGCACCGGACTTCGGCGAGGTACGGGACGTGTGGCGCCGCGTCACCGGCGAGGACATCGGCCACGGCACGCCGCTGTGGGTGAACGCCTTCGGCGACGCGTCCCGCCTGCTGGCCTCCTACCGCCACGGCAGGGTCCTGTTCGCGGGCGACGCGGCCCACCTGCAACTGCCCGCCGGCGGCCAGGCCCTCAACCTCGGCCTCCAGGACGCCTTCAACCTGGGGTGGAAGCTCGCCCTCGACGTGCGCGGCGCGGCGTCCGGCGGGCTGCTCGGCAGCTACCACGACGAGCGGCACGCGGTCGGCGCCCGGGTGCTCGGCAACATCGGGGCGCAGGCGACGCTGCTGCTCGGCGGCCCCGAGACCGAGGCCGTGCGGGCGGTGTTCGCCGAGCTGATGGGGCATGAGCACGTCCGCCGCCACCTCGCCGGAACGATCTCCGGGCTCGACGTCCGCTACGACGCCGGGGAGGACCGGGACGCCGGGCACCCGCTCCTCGGATACCGCCATCCGCCCGGCGAACTCTGGATCGAGGCGGTCCCGACGAGCACCGCCGCGCTCCTCCGGACGGGCCGCGGCCTGCTCCTCGATCCCGCCGGGGAGCTGCGCGGCGTCGCCGCCCCCTGGGCGGACCGGGTCGCCGTGGTCACGGCGCGGGGCTCCGATGACGGGGCCCGTCTCATACGCCCGGACGGTTACGTCGCCTGGGCGTCCGCCACCGGATCGACGGGCCTGCGCGGGGCTCTGGAGCGCTGGTTCGGCCGCCCGGCGACGGGCGCCTTCTCCGCGCCCACCGCGCCCACCACCTCAGCCAACTGTGAACGGAGTGCGGAAATGGAGCAGTTCGCCGGCAGGACGGCCCTGGTCACGGGCGCGAGCCGCGGGATCGGGCGGCAGATCGCGGCCCGGCTGGCCGGTGCGGGAGCGCTGGTCGCGGTGCACTACTCGCATGGACGGGAGGCCGCCGAGGAGGTCGTCGCCGCGATCGAGAAGGACGGCGGCCGGGCGTTCACCGTGCAGGCCGAGTTCGGCAGGCCGGGCGACGTCCACCAGCTCTTCCTCGAACTCGAGCGGGGCCTCAAGGAGCGCACCGGATCGGTCGAGCTGAACATCCTGGTCAACAACGCCGGCGTGATGGGCGGAGTCGCCCCCGAGGAGACCACGCCGGAGAAGTTCGACGAGCTGTTCGCGGTCAACGCGAAGGCGCCGTTCTTCGTCATCCAGCGCGCGCTGCCCAACCTGGCGTCCGGCGGCCGCGTCATCAACATCTCGTCCGGGCTCACCCGGTTCGCCAACCCCGACGAGATCGCGTACGCGATGACCAAGGGCGCCGTGGAGCAGCTCGCCCTGCACTTCGCCAAGTTCCTCGCGCCGCGCCACATCACGATCAACAGCGTGGCGCCCGGTATCACCCGCAACGGCAGCCCGGTCTTCGACATCCCGGAGGCCGTCGAGCAGATGGCGCGGCTGTCGGTGTTCGGCCGGATCGGCGAGCCCGCCGACATCGCCGACGTGGTCGCGTTCCTCGCCTCCGACGACGCCCGCTGGGTGACGGGGGCCTTCATCGACGCCAGCGGCGGCACGCTGCTCGGCTGACGGGTTGGAAGGAGAACTCCATGAGCGCGCCCTGCAAGGTCCTGATCACCGCGGCCACCGGCAACGTCGGCCCGCACGCCGCCGCCCACCTGCTGGAGGCGGGCGTCTCCGTCCGAGCGCTGGTGCTCAAGGACGATCCCCATGTCGGCAGGCTGCCCGAGAGGGTGGAGATATTCGAAGGCGACCTGGGCGTCCCGGACTCGATCGACGCCGCGCTCGAAGGCGTCAAGGGGGTCTTCTGGATGTGGCCGTTCTTCACCCTCGGCACCGCGACCGCCCTGACCGTCCTGAAGAAGATCGAGAAGCAGGCGCGCCGCCTCGTCCTGGTCTCGTCCGTCGGCGTGCACATCGGCCTGGAGCCGCGCGACAACAACTGCCACGCCTACCTCGAGGGACTGGTCGAGGACCACACCTCCGACCTGGAGTGGACGTTCCTGCGCACGACCGGGTTCATGGCGAACGCCTTCGGCTTCGCCCCCCAGGTCCGCAACGGGGGCATCGTCCGCTTCCCCTACGGCGCGGCCGCGCGAACGTCCGTCCACGAGGGCGATCTCGCGGCGGTCGGCGTGCGGGCGCTCACGAGCGACGGCCACGCGGGCGCGCGCTACCTGGTCACCGGCCCCGAGTCGCTCACGCAGAAGGAGCAGCTGCGCATCATCGGCGAGGAGACAGGGCGCGAGCTCGAATGGGTGGACGTCCACGCCGGCGCCGCGCGCGAGCAGATGGTCGCCGCGGGCTGGCCGCCCGACTACGCCGACGGCGCGCTCGACTACTTCGAGCGGCTCACCCGCGAGCCCGAGGTCGGTTCGGACGTCGTCCGGGAGGTCACCGGCAGGCCCGCGCGCACGTTCCGCGACTGGGCGAGGGAGAACGCGGATGCCTTCCGCTGAGGCGGCCGGGGCCGCCGAGCCCGGGTTCGTCACGTTCGAGATCTTCCGCACCGACGGCGCCGCGACCGACGCCGCCCTCGTCGAGGCGGCCGGGTGCGAGCTGGCGGTCTGGCCCGGCCCGGTGTCCGCCCGTATCCACACCGCGTTGGACGGCGGCGCCGTCGTGATCCGCGCGGTGTGGCCAGACGAGGCGTCCCACCGCGCCACGAGCGGGCTCGCCGGCCACCGGGGCGTACTGTCCACGACCACGTTCGGAGGCACCGCCGCCCCGGGGCTGCACGGACCCGCGGCCGGACGGGCGCCGGGGATCGTGGCCGTCGCGACCCGGCACTTCGCGGGCCGCGACTCGGCCGACGCGGTGCTGAAACTGCTCGGCGACAGCGGCGCGTGGAAACGCGGTTTCCCCGGCTTCATCTCCGCCACGCCCTACCTCAGCCCTGACGGCAGGACGTTCGTCAACTACCCGATGTGGGTGGACGAGGCGGCCTACCGGGCCTGGATGGCCGACCCGCGGATCGCCGAGGGCCAGCAGGAGATCGCCCGGCTGGAGGTCGCGCCGCCGGAGTACCTCGTCTGCCGCGTCACCGCCGACTTCCGCAAAGGCGCGTGACCCGACCCCGCACATCCCCCTGTGAAGGAGGCCGACGATGGCTGGATCAGGACCCCCGGCCGCACTGCTGAGTCCCGCCTACTACCAGGACCCCTACCCCACGTTCGCCTGGCTCCGGGACAACTCGCCGGTGCACGAGTTCCGGTTCCCGGCCGGTGACGTCCGGATGTGGATCGTGACGCGCTACGAGGACGTGCGCACGGTCCTGGGCGACCCGCGGTTCAGTTCCGAGGGCGGCACCTGGGGGAGCGAGGAGTTCAAGGCGGCCGGGCTGGTCTCCGGGGCCGGCAGTGTGCTGGAGAAGGCGGTCACGGTCGTCGACCCGCCCGCCCACACCCGCCTGCGCCGCCTCGCGATGCGCGCGTTCACGCCGCGGCGCGTCGAGGAGTGGCGGGGGATCGTCACGCGGACGGTCGCCGCCGCCCTCGACCACTGCCGGGAGCTCGGGCGCTTCGACGTCATGGAGGACTACGGCGGCGTCGTGTCCGCCGGGGTGATGGGCGAGGTCCTCGGCCTCCGCATCGAACGCCACGAAGAACTGGTCGAGACGCTGGCCACGGTGTTCCCGTCCGACCCGGCGCTGATGGAGCGGGTGCCGGAGGGCATGGCGCGGATCTGCGGGTATGCCGCGCAGCTCGTCGCCGAGAAGGGCGCCGCGCCGGGCGAGGACCTGGTCTCCGACCTCGTGCGCGCCGAGGAGGCGGGCGACCGCCTCTCCCGGGAGGAGCTGGTCGCGCTCGTGGCGGCCATGATCCTGGCCGGCAGCGACACGATCCGCGCGTTCGTCGGCAACGCGGCGCTGGCGCTGCTCGACCACCCCGGGCAGGCCGCGCTGCTCCGCCGGCGCCCCGAGCTCGCGCCGTCGGCGGTCGAGGAGCTGCTGCGCTACGAGGGCGCGCTGAGCACCGCGCTCTTCCGGCTGGTCACCGAGGACATGGAACTGGACGGGACGAAGCTGCCCGCCGGTGCCCCGGTCATCGCGGCGATCCTGGCAGGGAACCGCGACCCGCGCCGGTTCGACGCCCCGGACCGGCTGGACATCACCCGCGCCGGCGCACGCCACCTGGCCCTCGGCCACGGCCTGCACAACTGCCTTGGCGCGGCGCTCGCCCGGCTCGAAGGCGAGATCGCCATTCCGGCCCTGTTCACGCGCTTCCCCGGCCTGGAGCTCGCGCTCCCGCGCGAGGAGATCCGCTACATCGACAACTGGGCGATGCGCCGTATCGAGCGGCTCCCCGTCGAGTCCGTCCCGGCGGGGCGGGCGGGGCGGGCGGGGTGAGGCGGTGAGGGCGCGGCTGCGGATCGACCGCGAGGCCTGCGTCGGCTCGGGCCTCTGCGCGGCGATGGCGCCGGAGCTGTTCACGCTCGCGGGCGACGGCCTGGCCGGGGCGAACGAGCGGTACCTCGCCGACCCCGGCCGCATCGAGGCCGCACGGGACGTCGCGGACTGCTGCCCGAGCGGCGCGATCTCCGTCGATCAGGATCACGGCACCGAAGGGAAACAGACATGGCGTTGACGGAAGCCCCGGGACCAGCAGAGTCGAGTGAGGTCGTCATCACCCGGCTCTGGGAGCGCAACTACGACCCGCTGACGACCCGGATCATCGAGGGCCTGCCGCTCGAACCGACCTGGAACTGCCTCGACGTGGGCTCCGGCGGCGGGTCGATGGCGTACTGGCTGGCCGACCGGGTGCCGCGGGGGTCGGTCGTCGCCGTCGACACCGACATCAGCCGGCTCGACGCGGGCCGGGCGGAGAACCTGATCGTCGAGCGGGCGGACATCACGGCAGAGGGCCCGGACGAGCCCGGGTCGCTGGACCTCGTCCTCATCCGGGCCGTCCTCTCGCTCGTCCCCGACCCGGACGAGCTGATCGCCCGCGCGGTGGGCTGGCTCCGGCCCGGCGGCTGGCTGCTGGCCGAGGACTTCTACTTCATGCCCGCCGCGGACAGCCCGTCGGCCAACGGGCGTGCCGTGGTGGGCGCGTACCTGGAGGCGTTCGAGCGCGGCGGCGCCGACCCCCGCGTCGGCCGCCGCCTGCCGTCCGCGCTCCCGAGGGCCGGGCTGACGTCGGTGGAGACCCACGTCCGGCCGCTCGGCCCGGGGCAGGGCGAGACGGAGAACGCCCTGATGCGGGCGCGCCTGGAGCTCCAGGGCCGGCCCCTGATCGACGGCGGTCTGCTGACCGCCGAGGAGATCGGAGAGTTCGTCGACGCGATGGACCGCCCGGAGGGGCGCGACGTCACCACCCTCCTGTTCTCCGTCTGGGGCCGGCGTCCGCACGCGTGAGGAGAGAGCCGAGAGGAGAGACGAACATGCACAGCACCCTGATCGTCGCCAGGATCGCCGACGCGGCGAGCGGCGAGGTCGCGCGGCTCTTCGCCGAGTTCGACAGGACGGACATGCCGCACCTCATGGGCACCCGGCGCCGGCAGCTGTTCGAGTACCGGGGCCTGTACTTCCACCTACAGGACTTCGACTCCGAGCACGGCGGCGACGCGATCGAGGAGGCCAAGTCCCACCCGCTGTTCAAGCGGATCAGCGCGGACCTCAAGCCGTTCATCACGCCGTACGACCCGGGCTGGCGCGGCCCGTCGGACGCGATGGCCGCGCGCTTCTACCACTGGGATCCGCGGTGACCCGGCGGGTGGTCGTCACCGGGATCGGCGTGCTCGCCCCGGGCGGGCTGGGCGCGAAGGACTACTGGGGCCTGCTCACCGACGGCCGGACCGCGACGCGGGGGATCACGTTCTTCGATCCCTCGCCGTTCCGGTCCCAGGTCGCGGCGGAGTGCGACTTCGACCCCGCCGCGCACGGCCTGACCCCGCAGGAGATCCGGCGGATGGACAGGGCCGCGCAGTTCGCCGTCGTCGCCACGCGCGAGGCGCTGGCCGACAGCGGCCTGGTCCTCGGCGAGGCCGACCTCGCCCGCACCGGCGTCACCGTCGGCAGCGCGGTCGGCGCGACGACGGGGCTGGAGGAGGAGTACCGCGTCGTCAGCGACGACGCCCGGCTCTGGACCGTCGATCACGGATACGTGGTGCCGCACCTCTACGACTACCTGGTGCCGAGCTCCTTCGCGGCCGACGTGGCGTGGGCGGTAGGCGCCGAGGGCCCGGTGGTGGTGGTCTCCACCGGCTGCACCTCGGGCCTGGACTCGGTGGGGTACGCGACCGAACTGATCCGGGAGGGCACCGCCGATGTGATGATCGCCGGTGCGACCGACGCGCCGATCTCCCCGATCACGCTCGCCTGCTTCGACGCCATCAAGGCGACCACCCCGCGCAACGACGACCCGGAGCACGCCTCCCGGCCGTTCGACGGCACCCGGGACGGCTTCGTGCTGGGCGAGGGCGCGGCCATGTTCGTGCTGGAGGAGCTGGAGAGCGCGCGCCGCCGCGGGGCGCGGATCTACGCGGAGCTCGCGGGATACGCGTCGCGCTGCAACGCCAGCCACATGACCGGCCTGAAGCCGGACGGCCGGGAGATGGCCGAGGCCATCGGCGCGGCCCTGGCGGAGGCCCGGATGCCCGCCGAGCACGTCGACTACGTCAACGCGCACGGGTCGGGTACCAGGCAGAACGACCGGCACGAGACCGCCGCGTTCAAGCGCAGCCTGGGCGAGCACGCCTACCGCGTGCCGGTCAGCTCGATCAAGTCGATGATCGGCCACTCGCTGGGCGCCATCGGCTCGCTGGAGATCGCGGCGTCGCTGCTCGCGATCGACCGGGACGTGGTGCCGCCGACCGCGAACCTGCACACCCCCGACCCCGAGTGCGACCTGGACTACGTGCCGCTGACCGCGCGCGAGCAGCACACCGACGTGGTGCTGACGGTCGGCAGCGGCTTCGGCGGCTTCCAGAGCGCGATGGTGCTGGCCGCACCCGAGCGGACCACCGCGGCATGAGCGCCGTCGTCACCGGGATCGGCGTGACCGCCCCCAACGGCCTCGGCACGGCGGACTTCTGGGAGGCGACGCGGAACGGCGTCAGCGGCATCGCCCGCGTCACCCGATTCGACCCGGCCGCCTATCCGGCCCGGCTCGCGGGGGAGGTGCCGGGGTTCGTGCCCGCGGACCACCTGCCGAGCCGGCTGCTCCCGCAGACCGACCACATGACGCGGCTGGCGCTGGTCGCGGCGGACTGGGCGCTGCGGGACGCCGGGGTGGACCCGGTGGACCTGCCCGAGTACGGGATGGGCGTCGCCACGGCGGCGTCGTCGGGCGGCTTCGAGTTCGGCCAGCGCGAGTTGCAGAACCTGTGGAGCAAGGGCAGCCGGCATGTCAGCGGCTACCAGTCGTTCGCGTGGTTCTACGCGGTCAACACCGGCCAGATCTCGATCCGCAACGGCATGCGCGGGCCGTCGAGCGTCGTCGTCAGCGACCAGGCGGGCGGCCTGGACGCCGTGGCCCAGGCCCGGCGGCAGATCCGCAAGGGCACCGGCCTGATGCTCGCCGGCGGCGTCGACGGCTCCATCTGCCCGTGGGGCTGGGCGGCTCAGCTGGCCGCCGGCCGGCTGAGCCGCGGCGACCGGCCCGACCGCGCGTACCTGCCCTTCGACGCGGCGGCCTGCGGGCACGTGGCGGGCGAGGGCGGCGCCATCCTCACCGTCGAGGACGCCGCGTCCGCTGCCGGACGGGGCGCGCGGGTCTACGGCGAGATCGCCGGGTACGCCGCCACGTTCGACCCGAAGCCCGGCAGCGGACGGCCGCCCGCGCTGCGGCGCGCGATCGAGCTGGCGCTCGCGGACGCCGGCCTGGTCCCCGCCGACATCGGCGTGGTCTTCGCCGACGCGGCGGCGGTGCCGGAGCTGGACCGGATCGAGGCCGAGGCGATCACCGCGGTCTTCGGCCCGCACGGCGTGCCGGTCACCGCGCCCAAGACGATGACCGGCCGCCTCTACTCCGGGGCGGGCCCGCTCGACCTGGCGGCCGCCCTGCTCGCGATGCGGGACCGGATCATCCCGCCCACGGTGCACGTGGCACCGGCCGCCGAGCACGAGCTGGACCTGGTCACGGGCGAGGCCCGGCCCGCGTCCGTCCGCGCGGCGCTGGTGCTGGCCCGCGGCCACGGGGGCTTCAACTCCGCGCTCGCGCTCCGCGCTGCCTGACTCGCGCTCCGCGCCTCCTGGCGCGCGCTTCGCGCTTCCCGACGCAACCGAACGAGAGGAACCACCCATGGCTGAGCAGGAGTTCACGCTGCCGGATCTCCGGCGGGTGCTGGCCGAGGTCGCCGGCGAGGTGCCCGGGCTCGACGGCGACATCCTCGACGCCGGCTTCGAGGAGCTGGGCTACGACTCGCTGGCGCTGCTGGAGACCGCCGGCCGCATCGAACGCGAGCACGGCGTGCGGCTGGACGAGGCGGCCGTCGCCGACGCGCGGACGCCGCGCGCCCTGATCGGCGTCGTCAACGCCGGCCTCCGCGCCACGGGCGTGGCCTGACCGCCGACGGCGAATCCCAAGGACCTCAAGGAGCGGACAGCGAACCCCAAGGAGCTGACATGTCCCAACCGCAGCAGCCGCACGCCGTCGTCACGGGGGCGACGAGCGGGATCGGCCTCGCCGTCGCGCGCGTCCTCGGCGAGCAGGGCCACCGCGTGTTCCTCTGCGCCCGCACGGCGGAGAACGTAGCGGCCACGGTCAAGCGCCTCACCGAGGAGGGGCTTCAGGTCGACGGCGCCGCCTGCGACGTGCGGGACGCGGCCGAGGTCGGGCGGTTCGTCCAGGCGGCGGTGGACCGGTTCGGGCCGGTGGACGTGCTGGTGAACAACGCGGGCCGGAGCGGCGGCGGGGTGACCGCCGACCTCGCCGACGAGCTGTGGTCCGACGTCATCGACACCAACCTCACCAGCGTCTTCCGGATGACCCGCGAGGTCCTGAACACCGGCGGCATGCGGCACCGGGACCGGGGCCGGATCGTGAACATCGCCTCCACGGCGGGCAAGCAGGGCGTCGTGCTCGGCGCCCCGTACTCGGCGTCCAAGCACGGGGTCGTCGGCTTCACCAAGGCGCTCGGCAACGAGCTGGCCCCGACCGGGATCACGGTGAACGCGGTCTGCCCCGGCTACGTCGAGACCCCGATGGCCGAACGCGTCCGGCAGGGCTACGCCGCCGCTTGGGGAACCACCGAGGAGGAGGTCCTGGCGAGGTTCTCGGCCAAGATCCCGCTGGGCCGCTACGCCACCCCGGAGGAGGTCGCCGGGCTGGTCGGCTATCTGGTCTCCGACACCGCGGCGTCCATCACCGCCCAGGCGCTCAACGTCTGCGGCGGCCTCGGCAACTTCTGACGTCCCGGCCGGCACCGGCGTCCCGGCGACCTTCCTAGGAGCGACATGCGCGAAGTCGAGCACGAGATCACGGTGGCGGCGCCCGCCGAGGCCGTCTACCGGTTCATCGCGGAGGTGGGGAACTGGCCGCGCGTCTTCCCGCCGACCGTCCACGTCGCCCATCTCGAACGGGGTGAGCGCGAGGAGCGGATCCGGATCTGGGCGACCGCCAACGGCGAGCCCAGGACCTGGACGTCGCGCCGCACGCTCGACCCCGAGCGGCTGCGCGTCGGCTTCCGCCAGGAGGTGAGCACGCCGCCGGTGGCCGCCATGGGCGGCACGTGGGTGATCGAGCCCGAGGGCGGCGCCCGGTGCCGGGTCCGGCTGCTCCACGACTACCGGGCCGTCGACGACGATCCCGAAAGCCTCGCGTGGATCGATCGGGCGGTGGATCGAAACAGCCGGTCCGAGCTGGCGGCGCTGAAGGCCGGCGTGGAGCGGGCGACGACCGCGAAGGCCGCCGACCTGATGCTGTCGTTCGAGGACACCGTCCGGGTGGATGGGTCGGCCGAGGACGTCTACGACTTCCTCAACGAGGCGCACCTGTGGGAGAAGCGGCTGGCGCATGTGGCCCGCGCCTCGCTCACCGAGGACGAACCGGGTCTTCAGACCCTGGAGATGGACACCCGGACCGCGGACGGGTCGGTGCACACCACCAGGTCGGTCCGGGTGTGCTTCCCGCACGAGCGGATCGTCTACAAGCAGACCGGGCTGCCCGCCCTGCTCAGCCTGCACACCGGCCACTGGCTGATCCGGCCGGACGGCGGCGGCGTGACCGTCACCTCCGAGCACACCGTGGCCGTCGACCCGGACGGCATCGCGAGCGTCCTGGGCGGCGAGGCCGGTGTGGCGGGCGCCAAGGCGTTCGTGAGGAAGGCGCTCAGCGGCAACAGCACAGCCACGCTCGGCCGCGCGAAAGAGTACGCCGAGGGCAAGCGGTGAGCGGCGGGACGGCGGGGTGGACTCCAGATGCCCACCATTGACGCGGTCGCGATCCACTTCCCCGAGCGCGAGACCACCGTGGAGGAACGGGCGGACGCGGTGGGCCTCAACCCCGCGCAGCGGCACCTGTTCCGGCGCGTGCACGGCCTCGACCGGCTGCGGTACGACCCGGACCTCGGCCCGTACGACCTGGTGCTGCCGCCCGCCCGGAAGGTCCTGGCGGGCGAGGACCCCGACTCGGTCAGGTACCTGCTGTACGCCCACGCCTCGCCGGTGGTCTCCCCGTCGACCGTGGACTCCGCCGAGGAGATCCGCCGGCGGCTCGGCCTGCGCCGCGCCACCGCCTGCGCCCTCACCGCGCAGAGCTGCGCGGCCGCGCTCAGCGCCATCGACATGGCGGGGGAGCTGCTGCGGGCCGACGGCGACCCCGCCGCCAGGGCGCTGGTCGTCACGGGGGAGAAGATCTACAGCGACCGCTCGCAGGTGCTGTTCAACGCGTGCGTGCTGGGCGAGGGCGCCGGTTCCTGCCTGGTCTCCCTGAACGGCCCGGGCGACCGGGTGCGCTCGTTCGCCGCCCGCACGTTCGGCGAGTACAGCGACGGTGTCGACATGACGCCCGCGCAGCACCAGCGGGCCGGCGCCGAACGGCCCGGCGTGCTCCGCGAGCTCACCGAGGCGGTCCTCGCGCTGGCGGACCGCACGGTCGACGACGTCGACCTGGTCCTCCCGCACAACGCGAACGCCACGTTCTGGGGCGAGGCCGGGGCGCCCGCGGCGATGGGGTTCGAGCCGGGCCGGGTGTTCGTGGACAACATCCCGCGCTACAGCCACTGCATGGCGTCCGACGCCCTGATCAACTACGTGACGGCGCGCGCCGAGGGCCTACTGAGGCCCGGGCGTGACTACCTCTTCTTCGCCATGGGCCTCGGCATGAGCTACGGCGCCATGGTGTTCACCCATACGGGCGGGAGCCGGTGATGGCGCTGACCCTCAAGGCGGCGGTCGGCGTGACGGCGCCGCCCCCGCGCCCGTACGAGCACGACCAGGGGGCGCTCGACAACGCCGCGGCGATCGCCCGCGCGTACGGCCTGACGGTCTCGGCGGACCTGCTGCGCCGCGGCCCCCAGGTCGCCCACGCCGATCTGGTGGACCTGCTGGTCGAACGGCTGCCGCCGGACGGGGAAGGGCCCGATCTCGTGATCCTCGCGCACGGGCTGCCGGACGCCCGGCCACGCAAGATCGTCGCCTCGTACCTCAACGCGCGCACCGGCGGGCGTGCGCACAGCTTCGCGCTCTCCGGCCAGGGCGTCGGCGCGCCGTTCACCGCGCTCCGCATGGGCCTGGCCTACGCGAAGGCGGGCCGGGCCCGGCGCTTCCTGCTCTGCGCGCTCGACCAGACGACCCTGCCCCACCGCGACCCGGTCGTGGACGGCAACGGGCTGGGCGACGCGGGCGCCCTGCTCGCGTTCGGCCCCGGGCCGGGTCGCGGGCTCGCCGTCGGCGACGCCGGCCAGTGCCACGACGGGATCGCGGCACGGTTGGCCGCGCTGGTCACCGACCCCGGCGGCACGCTCCTGGTGCTCGGCCCGTGGGCGGACCCCTCCGTCGCGGGCGCGACGTCCACCGCCTGCCACCGGGTCGCGCCCGGGGCGCACTGCACGGGCGTCTGGCTGGCGCTCGCCGAGCACGCCGAACGCTGGGCACGGGACTACGCGACCGTGCTGCTCCACGACGGCGACCCGCGCTCGGGCGCGCACTTCCTGGCCGTCCTCAGGAGCGACGGGGGCCCGGCACAATGATCACCGAAACGGCGCTGCCCTCCGTCTTCGTGATCGATCCGGAGCGGCACCGCGACGACCGGGGGGCGTTCTTCGAGTCGTTCCGGGCCGACGCGCTGGGACGGGAGACCGGCCGCCCGTTCGAGGTGCGGCAGATCAACTACTCGACCTCCCGCAGGAACACGCTGCGCGGCCTGCACGGTGTGGCCTGCCCGCCCGGCCAGGCCAAGCTCGTCACCTGCGTGCGCGGGGAGCTGCTCGACGTCGTCGTCGACCTCCGGCCGGGCTCGGCCACCTTCGGGGCGCACGTGCGCAACCGGCTCGACGCGCGGAACGGGCGCGCGGTGTTCGTGCCCGAGGGCTTCGGGCACGGCTTCCTCGCGCTGGCCGATGACACCTGCATCTCCTACGCCGTCTCGACGACGTACGTCCCCGGCACCCAGATCCACGTGAACGCGCTCGACCCGGCCCTCGCACTGCCGTGGGGGCTCACCGGGTCCCCGGTCAGGTCCGCGCTGGACGCGGGGGCCCCGACCCTGCTGGAAGCCCTCGACGCCGGTCTGCTGACCGTACCCCTGGAGCAGCCATGAAGATCCTCTTCCTCGCGGGCGGCAGCCCGGCCACGGTCTTCGCCCTCGTGCCGCTGGCCACCGCCGCGCGGAACGCCGGGCACGAGGTGATGCTGGGGGTGACCGGGGAGACCGTGTGGGCGGCGACCGGGGTCGGGCTGCCCGCGCTCGCGGTCACGGAGCTGACCCTGCGCGACTTCATCTACAAGGACCGCCACGGCGAGCCGTCCGTCTTCCCGGCCGACCCGGTGGCACAGGACCGGTTCACCGGCGCGTGGTCGGCCCGGATGGGGGAGGCGGGCCTTCCCGTGCTGCGCGAGCTCGCGAAGGTCTGGCGTCCCGACGCCGTGGTCGGCGGCACGATGGCCTACGCGGCGCCGCTGCTCGCGGCCGAGCTCGGCGTCCCCCACGTCCGGCAGACGTGGGACGGCAACGAGTTCGCCGAGGTCGACCGGGGCGCCGCCGAGGAGCTCGGGGTACCGGAGCTCCCCGCGCCCGACCTCTTCGTCGACATCACGCCGCCGAGCCTGCGCTTCCCCGGGGCCCCGGCCGCGCAGCCGATGCGGTGGCGGCCGGGGAACGTCCAGCGGCCGCTCGAACCCTGGATGTACACGCCGGGGCCGCGCCCCCGCGTCGTCGTCACCGCGGGCTCGCGGATCTCGGGCGGCGACAGGGCCGAGGCGGGCGACTACCGGCGGTACGGCTACGAGTTCCTGCTCGGGCTCGCCAAGGAGCTCTCCGGGCTCGACGCCGAGCTGGTGGTCGCCGCCCCCGACGACCTCACGGCCGCGCTGCGCGCCGAGCTGGGGGACGTGCACGCCGGCTGGGTGCCGCTGGACGTGGTGGCCCCGACCTGCGCGGCGATCGTGCACTCGTGCGGCGGCATCACCACCATGACGGCCGTGAGCGCCGGGGTGCCGCAGCTGGTGCTGCCGCTGGCCCCCGCGTTCCAGGCCCCGGCGCGGCGGCTCGTCGACCGGGGCGTCGCGCTGATGCCGGGCGAGGAGGGCCGCGCGGCGGCGTGCGGCACGCTGATAGGCGACCCCGCGTTCCGTGCGGCGGCGGCCGACCTGGCGGGCGAGGTGAGCGAGCTGCCGCCGCCCGCCGAGGTACTCGCCGTGGTCGAGAGCCTGCTGTGATCCGCCGCTCGGCGGTCGTGCTGGGCGGCACCGGCTTCATCGGACGCCAGGTCTGCGCCGTGTTCCGCGAGGCGGGCGTCCGGGTGACGCCGGTCGCGCGAGGCGCGCCCCGCCCCCTGGACCTGGCGGCCGCGGACACCGGGCGCCTGGCGGCGCTGCTGGCCGACGCCGCGCCGGACGTGCTGGTGAACGCGGCGGGCCGGGTCTGGGAGAGCACCGAGCGGGAGATGCTCGCGATGAACGCCGGGTTCGTCCAGCGCCTGGTCGACGTGGTGGCGGTGATGCCCCGCCCGCCCCGGCTGGTGCAGATCGGCACCGTGCACGAGTACGGCCCGGTGCCGTTCGGGACGGTGATCCGCGAGGATCGGGAGCCCGCGCCCGACAACGCCTACGGGCGTTCGAAGCTCCTCGCCACGGAGGCCGTGCTGCCCGCGGGCGGCACGGTGCTGCGGGCCGGCAACGCCTTCGGCCCGGGCACGCCCCGCGCCAGCCTGTTGGGCCGGGTCGCCGCGGCCCTCGCCGCCGATCGGGCCGCCCGGGCCAAAGGCGGGGCCGCCCCGCGCGCCGAGCCGCTCAGGCTGGGCCCGCTGAGGAGCCACTGCGATTTCGTGGACGTACGGGACGTGGCCGACGCGGTGCTCGCCGCCGTCCGGGAGCCGGCGTCCGCGGGACGCGTCATCAACATCGGACGCGGCGAGGCCCTGCCGGTCGGGCACCTCTTCGACCGCCTCGTCGCGCTGAGCGGCGGCGCGGTCGAGGTGGTCACCTCGCCGGAGCGGGGCGGCGCCGCCGACTCGAAGGCGCGCTGGCAGCAGCTGGACATCTCCCTGGCCGATCGCCTGCTGGGCTGGCGGCCGCGCCGCGGCGTCGACGAATCGCTGCTCGACCTGCTCGCGGAGGTGGGAGTCTCCGGCCGTGACCGGCTGCTTGACTTCAACCGCGGTTGAAGTTGCACCGTGGGGACCGTCCACCATGACGGACCCTGGAGACAGCCCGTGTTGTTCCGGCTCCTGCGCCGCCACCTGCGGCCCTACAAGCGCTCTTTGATCCTGCTGCTGCCATTGCAGACGGTCTCGGCGGTCGGCATGCTCACGCTGCCCGCGCTGAACGCCGACATCGTCGACCAGGGCGTGGTCACCGGGGACACCGGCCACATCGTGCGCGTCGGCGGCGTGATGCTGCTCGCCGCGCTCGTGCAGGCCGCGGGCACCGTGGCCGCGGTGCTGGTCGGCGCCCGGGTGGCGATGGCGGTCGGCCGGGACCTGCGGGCCGCGCTGTTCGGGCGGGTCCAGCGGTTCTCCGCCCAGGAGATGGCCCGGTTCGGCTCGCCCTCGCTGATCACCCGGACCACCAACGACGTCCAGCAGGTGCAGATGGTCGTGCTGCTGGCGCTCACGATGATGCTGATGGCGCCGATCATGGTCGTGGGCGGCGGTGCGATGGCGCTGCGGGAGAGCGCGCCGCTCTCGGCGGTCCTGCTGTTCTCGCTCCCCGCGATGGCGGTCATGTTCGGGATCGCGATCCGGTGGATGCAGCCGCTGTTCCGCCGGCTCCAGGGCCACCTGGACGCCGTCACCCGGATCCTGCGCGACCAGATCACGGGGATGCGGGTCATGCGGGCCTTCGTCCGGGAGGAGCCCGAGCGGATCCGGTTCGCCGCGACCAACGAGGAGCTGCGGCGGGTCTCGGGCCGGGTCGGTTTCGTGATGACCTCCCTCTTCCCGCTGACGACGCTGCTGGCGAACGTGTCGGGCGTCGCGGTGCTCTGGTTCGGCGGGCACATGGTCGGTGACGGCACCCTCCAGGTGGGCTCGCTGATCGCGTTCATGAGCTACCTCATGATGATCCTGATGACGATCACGCTCGCCATCTTCACGATCCTGATGATGCCGCGCGCCGCCGTCTGCGCGGAGCGCGTCCAGGAGGTCCTCGACACCCGGCCCAGCGTCGTGCCTCCCGACCCCGGGGTGTGGGAGACGCCGCTGCGCGGCACCCTCGAACTGCGCGACGTGGAGTTCGGGTATCCGGGCGCGGAGGAGCCCGTCCTCCAGGACCTCGACCTGGTCGCCCGGCCCGGTGAGATCGTCGCGGTGATCGGCAGCACCGGCAGCGGCAAGACCACCCTGCTCCACCTGGTCACGCGGCTGTTCGACGCGCGGCGGGGCGCGGTGCTCGTGAACGGAGTGGACGTGCGGGAGCTGGCGCCCGCCCGGCTCTCCGAGATCATCGGCTACGTCCCGCAGAAGGCCTACCTCTTCGCCGGCACCATCGCCTCGAACCTGCGCTACGGCCGCCCCGACGCGACCGACGCCGAACTCTGGCGCGCGCTGGACATCGCCCAGGCCACGGGCTTCGTGGCGAGCATGCCGAACGGCCTGGAATCGGAGGTCGCGCAGGGCGGGACCAACGTGTCCGGCGGCCAGCGCCAGCGGCTCGCCATCGCCCGCGTCCTGGTCCGGCGGCCCGAGATCTACCTGTTCGACGACTCGTTCTCGGCGCTCGACCACGTCACCGACGCGGCGCTGCGCGCCGCGCTCGTCGCGGAGACCCGGGACGCGACCGTCGTCATCGTCGCCCAGCGGGTCACGACGATCCGGCACGCCGACCGGATCGTGGTGCTCGACGAGGGGCGGATCGCCGGGGCCGGCACGCACGAGGAACTCATGGCCGGCAACACCGTCTACCGGGAGATCGTGCTCTCCCAGCTCACCGAGCGGGAGGCCGCGTGATGGCGGAGTCGTCCAGCACGGAGTCGTCCAGCACGGAGTCGTCCAGCACGGAGTCGTCCAGCACGGAGCGGCGGCCCGCGTCCACCGGCGGCCCGCGGTTCCGCGGCGGGCCCGCGGCGTTCGTCCAGGGCCCGACCCTGGACAGGTCGCGCGACGCGCTCGCGACCGCCCGGCGCCTGCTGGCGCTGATCCGCCGGGAGCGGTCGCTGCTGGCGGTCTCGGTGGCGTTGACGCTCGCCAGCGTCGCGCTGCTGCTGTTCGGGCCGCGCGTCCTCGGTCACGCGACCGATCTGATCTTCGCCGGCGTCGTCGGGCACCGGCCCATCGACTTCGACGCGGTGGGCCGGACGCTGGTCCTGGCCCTCGGCCTCTACGGGGCGGCGACGGCGCTCCTGCTGCTCCAGGCCAGGGTCGTCGCCGCCATCGTGCAGCGGGCGATGTTCCGGCTGCGCGCGCAGGTCCAGCACAAGCTGTCGGTGCTGCCGCTCGGCTACCTGGACGGGCGGCCCAAGGGCGAGCTGCTCAGCCGGACGACCAACGACATCGACAACGTCGGCCAGTCGGTGCAGCAGACGTTCAGCATCATGTTGAACGCCGTGCTCACGTTCTTCGCGGTGCTGAGCATGATGTTCGTGATCTCGCCGCTGCTGGCGGCGGTGGCGCTGACGACGCTGCCGCTCACCGTCCTCGCGACCAGGCAGATCGCCAAGCGGTCCAAGCCGCTGTTCCTGGACCAGTGGGGCACCACGGGCAGGCTGAACGGGCACATCGAGGAGATGTTCACCGGGCACGTCCTGGTCAGGGTCTTCGGCCGCCAGGACGAGGCCGCGCGCACCTTCGAGGAGCACAACAACGGGCTGTACGAGTCGAGCAGCAGGGCGCAGTTCATCTCCGGGCTGGCCCGGCCCGCGATGATGTTCCTCGGCAACGTCAACTACCTGCTGGTCGCGGTGGTCGGCGGGCTCCGGGTCGCGTCCGGCGCGGTGTCGCTCGGCGACGTCCAGGCGTTCGTCCAGTACTCGCAGCAGCTCGGCCAGTCGGTCAGCCAGGCGACCGGCATGCTCGGCCTCGTGCAGTCCGGCCTCGCCTCGGCCGAGCGGGTCCTCGACCTGCTCGACGCCGAGGAGCAGGGGCCCGACCCGGCCGAGCCGCGCAGCCCCCGGCAGGTGCGCGGCAGGGTGGAGTTCGAGCACGTGTCGTTCTCCTACGATCCCGGCACTCCGCTCATCGAGGACCTGAGCCTCGCGGTCGCGCCCGGGCAGACGGCGGCGATCGTCGGGCCGACCGGGGCGGGCAAGACGACGCTGGTCAACCTGCTCATGCGGTTCTACGAGGTGTCCGGCGGCCGGATCACCCTCGACGGCGTCGACATCGCCGGCATGACGCGGGCCGACCTGCGCTCCAGGACCGGCATGGTGCTCCAGGACTCGTGGCTGTTCGGCGGCACCATCGCCGAGAACATCGCCTACGGGCGCGCGGGCGCCACCCGCGAGCAGATCGTCGCGGCGGCCCGGGCCACCCACGTCGACCACTTCGTGCGCACGCTGCCCGACGGCTACGACACCGTCCTGGACGAGGAGGGGGCCGGCCTCAGCAGCGGCGAGCGACAGCTCATCACGATCGCGCGGGCCTTCATCGCCGAGCCGGCGATCCTGATCCTCGACGAGGCGACCAGTTCCGTCGACACCCGGACCGAGCTGCTGGTCCAGCGCGCGATGAGCACGTTGCGCGCGGGCCGCACCAGCTTCGTGATCGCGCACCGGCTCTCCACGGTCCGGGAGGCCGACCTGATCCTCGTCATGGAGGACGGGCGGATCGTCGAGCAGGGCACGCACGCCGGGCTGCTGGCGTCCGGCGGCGCCTACGCGGCGCTTTACGAGAGCCAGTTCTCGGGGGCGCTCACCGCCGATACCGAGCCTTGATCGACCACGTTCTGACTTTTCACCTCACCACTAAGAATGTATTCGGCCCATAGCAATCTGGAAGGGACCGCCATGTCCGGCAACAAACTGCGTCTCCTCGTGATCGTCGGCAGCGTTCGGGGCGGCCGCCTGGCCCCCACCGTCGGCAATTGGTTCGTCGCGGAGACGGAGAAATTCGGCGAATTCGAGATCGACGTGCTGGACCTGGCCGACGTCGACCTGCCGCTCGCGATGCCGTCCTACGGCGACGAGCCCGCGCCCGAGGTCAGGGCGGTCAAGGACCCGCTCACCGCGCGGGTGGTCGCGGCGGACGCCTACGTCGTCGTCACGCCCGAGTACAACCACAGCTTCCCGGCCGCGCTCAAGAACATGATCGACTGGCACCTCACCGAGTGGGCCGCCAAGCCGGTCGGCTTCGTGTCCTACGGCGGGGTCTCCGGCGGCCTGCGCGCCACCGAGCACCTGCGCGGCGTCTTCGCCGAGCTGAACACGGTGACGGTGCGCGAGACCGTCAGCTTCACCGACGCGTGGGGCCACTGGGACCACTCGGGCAACTGGCCCAAGGAGCCCGAGCCCTGCAACGAGGCGGCCAAGAAGCTCCTCGTCCAGCTGCACTGGTGGGCGGAGGTCCTGGCCGAAGCCAAGGAGAGGATGCCCTTCCCGGTGTGACGCCCGTCCCGGCGTAAGGAACAACCGAAGAACCCCGCACGAGACCGGGCCCTCGGGCCCGTCCGGTCTCAGGAGAAGAGGCGCGATGAACTCGCGCCTCTTCGGCTTTTCCGAGGAAGTCTCCGCCGACACAGGAGTCGAGCTGATGAGCACCCCGACCGCCGCGCCGCTCCGGCGGCGCGCCGAGCCCGATCCGGCCGTGCGCCTCGCGCGATCGGCCGCCACCACGGAGGGCGTGGACCTGACCACCGAGGACGTGCCCGGCTGGATGGCCGAACGCCTCGGGACCCACGAGTTCCAGGTGGACCGCGTCCCCTTCACCGATCTGGACGGCTGGTACTTCGACGGGACCACCGGCGACCTCCGCCACCGCAGCGGCCGGTTCTTCAGCGTCGAGGGCCTGCACACGCGGGTGACCGACACGACCGGCGCCGCCACGACGCGCGAGTGGGCCCAGCCGATCCTCAGCCAGCCCGAGATCGGCATCCTCGGCCTGCTGGTCAAGGACTTCGACGGCGTCCCGCACATCCTGACGCAGGCCAAGATGGAGCCCGGCAACTCCAACCGGCTGCAACTGTCGCCGACCGTGCAGGCCACGTGGAGCAACTACAACCGGGTGCACCAGGGCGCGGCCGTCCGGTACCTGGAGTTCTTCAACGGGCCCGGCCGCGGCCCGGTCCTCGCGGACGTCCTGCAATCGGAGCAGGGCGCGTGGTTCTACCGCAAGGTCAACCGCAACGTGATCGTCGAGGCGCGGGGGGAGGTCCCGCCGCACGAGGACTTCCGCTGGCTGACCGTCGGGCAGATCGGCCGGCTGCTGCACCACGACACGGTCGTCTCGATGGACCTGCGGTCGGCGCTCTCCTGCCTGCCCTTCGACCGGGCCGAGGCGGTCGCGCTGCACTCCGACACCGACGTGCTCTCCTGGTTCACCGGCATGCGCAGCCGCTACGACGTGCGCGCCCACCGCATCCCCCTGGCGGACGTGCCGGGATGGGCGCGCACGGACTCGGTCATCGAGCACCCGAACGGACGGTACTTCCGGATCGTGGGCGTCTCGGTCCGGGCCGGGAGCCGGGAGGTCGGGAGGTGGGCCCAGCCGCTGCTGGAGCCCACGGGCCAGGGTGTCGCCGCGTTCCTCTCGTGCCGGATCGAGGGGGTGCGGCACGTGCTCGCGCACGCCCGCGCCGAAGCCGGGTTCGCGGGCTCGGTGGAGATCGGGCCGACCGTCCAGTGCATGCCGGGGAACTACGCCGATAGGCCCGCCGAGGACAGGCCCGCGTTCCTCGACCGCGTGCTGGCGGCCGACCCGGCGCACGTCCGCTACTCGGCGGTGCAGTCGGAGGAGGGCGGCCGGTTCCTCAACGCCGACAACCGCTATCTCGTCGTCGACGTCGCGGAGCCGTTCGAGCCGCCGCCCGACTACCGCTGGCTGTCCCACGGCCAGCTCAACCTCCTGGTGCGGCACGGCCACTACCTCAACGTCCAGGCCCGTACCTTGCTCGCGGGCCTGAACGCGATGCCCGCCGCCGAGCGATGAGGGGGCACCGCATGCCCGGAGCCGCGGCACGCGTCGTCGTCACCGGAATCGGGGTGGTCTCCAGCATCGGGACAGGCGTGCGGGAGTTCACCCAGGCCCTGCGGGACGGCCGGAGCGGCGTGTCACCGATCACCTCCTTCGACACCACCGGGTTCGAGCACGCCAACGGCTGCGAGGTTCGGGACTTCAAGCCCGAGGAGTGGATCCGCCGCACTCCGTTGGACGGCCTCGGCCGCGCCGCGCGGCTCTCCGTGGCCGCCGCCCGCATGGCCGTCGCCGACGCCGGTCTCACCGACGCCGAACTGGGCGGCCGGCGGGCGCACATCTCCGTCGGGACGACCGACGGCGAGACCGGCGGGCTGGACCAGCTCACCGAGGCCGACCTCGCCGGTGGGCCGCGGTCCTGGAGCCCCGCGACGGCCCGGAGCATCCCGGCGGTCCGCCTGTCCTCGGCGATCGCCGCCGAACTGGGCATGGCCGACGCCGAGGCGGGCACCTTCGCCACCGCCTGCTCGGCGGGGAACTACGCGATCGGCTCGGGCCTGGACGCCCTCCGGCTCGGCGAGGCCGACCTCGCCCTGTGCGGGGGCGCCGACGCCGTCTGCCGCAAGACCTTCACCGCGTTCTACCGGCTGGGCACGATCGCGCCCGACCGCTGCCGGCCGTTCGACAAGGACCGGCAGGGCATCCTCACCGGGGAGGGCGCCGCCGTCCTCGTCCTGGAGACCCTGGAGGCCGCGCGGCGCAGGGGCGCGCGCGTCTACGCCGAGGTGCTGGGATACGGGCTCAACTGCGACGCCTCCCACCCCGTCGCCCCCGACCAGGACGGCATCGCCCGCTGCATGGAGCTCGCGCTCGAGGACGCGGGCGTGCGGCCCGAGCAGGTCGACCTGATCTCGGCGCACGGCACCGGCACGAAGGCCAACGACGTCACCGAATGCCGGGCCATCCACGAGGTGTACGGGGGTCGCCCGCCGCGCACGGTCTCGCTGAAGTCGATGCTCGGGCACACGATGGGGGCCGCCGCCGCGCTGGCCGGGGCCGCCTGCTCGCTCGCCATCACGCACGGCTTCGTCCCGCCGACCACCGGCCACCGCGAGACCGACCCCGAGTGCGAGGTCGACTGCGTTCCCAACCACTCCGTCCCGGCGGACCTGGAGATCGTGCAGAGCAACGGGCTGGCCTTCGCCGGCAACAACGCCGTGGTGCTGTTCGGCAAGTACAAGGAGCAGGCGTGATGGACGATGCCGTGCGACCGGTCGTGACCGCGTGGTCGGCGTTCTCGCCGTTCGGCATGGGACGGGAGGCCTTCGCCGCGGGCGTCGCCGAGGGACGCTCGGCCGTCGCCGGGATCGACCGCGAGCGGTGGGGGACGCCCGACGACCGGGCCGGGCTGGTCCCGGGGTTCGAGATCCGCCGGGTGCTGGGCGGGAAGGGCGTCCGGGGCATGGACCGGCTGGCCGGGCTCGCGGTCGCCACCGTGCGCGGCCTGCACGAGGAACGGCCGGGCGACGAGGCCACGGCGCTGGTGCTGGGCACGACCACCGGCGGTGCGCAGACAATGATGGACATCACTCGGACCGCGCTGACGGCCCCGCTGCCCTACCGCATCGACGCGGCCGCCATCCCGTACGGCGTGATGAACGGAGCCGCGGGCCAGTGCGCGATCCGGCACGGCTACCGGGGGCCCAACGCCACGATCGCCTCGGGCCGGCCGACGGGTCTGGCGGCGCTCAACTACGCGCGACGGCTCCTGCTCACGGGACGGGCGCGGAACGTCGTGTGCGGGGCCGTCGAGGAGTACAGCCGCGCACGGTCGTGGCTGGAGTTCCACTCCCGGGACGGCGACGCGGCCGGAACCGTGCCGGGGGAGGGATGCGCGATGTTCGCGGTCGGCCTTCCGCCACGGGACGGCACCCCGGTCCTCGCCGAGGTGCTCGCCCTGGACTTCCGGGTCTGCGTCGACGGCGACTGGGACGCGGCCCTGGACCGTTCGGTGCGCGAGGTCGCGGCGGACCCCGCCGACGTGTGGGCCACCTGCGCCTCGGGCGCGGCAGGGCCCGCTGGACGGGCCGAGCTGGCCGCGCTGGAGCAGGCCGCGCCCGCCGCCACCCGGCTCGCCCCGGTGGCGGAGTTGATCGGGGAGACCGGTGCCGCCTCGGCCGCGTTCCAGCTCGCCGCCGTACTGGCGCTGGCTGAGCGGAGCCCCGACGCGGCGGGCCGTACCGCCGTGATCACGTCGGCCGACCCGTCCTGCGGGATGGTCGCCGCCGCGCTGCTGCGGATTTAGCGCAATTAGCTAAAGCTTAGAAGAAATGCTCTTGTCCACCCTCGTGCGCCGAAGAGAGCATGAGGTATCTCCCGATTACTGTGTTTATCGGAGTGAATTCCCGGAGGCCGCGTGCGTAAGGTACTGATTGCCAATCGCGGCGAGATCGCGGTTCGTGTCACCCGTGCCTGCCGCGACGCGGGACTGGCCAGTGTCGCGGTGTACGCCGAGCCGGATCTGGACGCCTTGCACGTCCGGGTCGCCGACGAGGCGTTCGCGCTGGGCGGCGCGGGCGCCGAGTCCTATCTGGCCGTCGACGGGCTGCTGGCGGTCGCGGCGAGGGCGGGCGCGGACGCGGTGCACCCGGGGTACGGGTTCCTGGCCGAGAACGCCGGGTTCGCGGACGCGGTGCGGGCGGCGGGCATGACCTGGATCGGGCCGCCCCCGGCGGCGATCACCACGCTCGGCGACAAGGTGCGGGCCCGCGAGATCGCCCGGGAGGTCGGGGCGCCGCTGGTCGCGGGCACCGAGGCCCCGGTGTCGGGCGCGGACGAGGTGGCCGCGTTCGCCCGCGAGCACGGCCTGCCGATCGCGATCAAGGCCGCCCACGGCGGTGGCGGGCGGGGGCTGAAGGTCGCCCGCACCCTGGCGGAGGTACCCGAGGCGTACGAGTCGGCGGTCCGTGAGGCCGTGGGCGCCTTCGGCCGGGGCGAGTGCTTCGTGGAGCGGTACCTGGACAGGCCCCGGCACGTGGAGACCCAGTGCCTGGCGGACGGCCACGGCAACGTCGTGGTCGTGTCCACCCGGGACTGCTCGCTCCAGCGCCGCCACCAGAAGCTCGTCGAGGAGGCCCCGGCGCCGTTCCTCACCGAGGAGCAGGTCGAGCTGCTGTACTCCGCGTCCAAGGCCATCCTGAAGAAGGCCGGGTACGTGGGGGCGGGCACGTGCGAGTTCCTCGTCGGCCGGGACGGCGCCCTCTCGTTCCTGGAGGTCAACACCCGGTTGCAGGTCGAGCATCCGGTGAGCGAGGAGGTCACCGGCATCGACCTCGTCCGGGAGATGTTCCGCGTCGCCGCCGGTGAGGAGCTCGGGTACGGGGACCCGGCGCCGCGCGGCCACTCCATCGAGTTCCGCCTCAACGCCGAGGACGCCGGCCGCGGCTTCCTCCCGGCGGCCGGGACGCTGACCAGGTGGCGGCCGCCCGCGGGGCCGGGCGTCCGCCTGGACTCGGGGTACGTCGAGGGGCAGACGGTGCCGCGGGCGTTCGACTCCCTGATCGCCAAGCTGATCGTGACCGGTGCCACGCGGCGGCAGGCCGTCGAGCGCGCCCGGCGGGCGCTGGCGGAATTCGACGTCGAGGGCGTCCCGACCCCGCTGCCCTTCCACCGGGCCGTGCTGGACGATCCGGCCTTCGCCGAGTCCTTCACCGTCCATACGCGGTGGATCGAGACCGAGTTCGACAACCGGATTCCCCCGCACGAGGAGCCGCAGGCCGCGGGGGAGGGCAGGCGGGAGCGCGTCACCGTCGAGGTGGCCGGCAAGCGCATCGAGGTCGTCGTGCCCGCCCCGGCCGCCGCCGTCCCCGCGGCGGGGAGGGCCGCCCCGGCGCCGCGTCCATCAAATGCCGGTCGCACCGGACGGGCTGCCAGGACCGGCGGGGATTCGCTGGTGAGCCCGATGCAGGGCACCTGCGTCAAGATCCTCGCCGGGGAGGGGGCGGACGTGGCGGCCGGGGACACGATCGCGGTCCTGGAGGCCATGAAGATGGAGCAGCCCCTCACCGCGCACAAGGCCGGCACCGTCACGGGCCTCGCCGTCCAGGTCGGCCAGAGCGTCTCCGGCGGTGCCGTCGTCTGCGAGATCAAGGACTGAGCACCCAGGGAGGGACCGTGGCAGAGGACACAGCCGCAGGCGGGGTCAACGCGATGCGGAGCGCGGTGGCGGAGCTCGCGGACCTGAGGCGGCGGGCGGAACAGGGGCCGAGCGAGCAGGCCACCGAGGCGCAGCGCGCCAAGGGCAAGCTGACCGCGCGGGAGCGCATCGCCCTGCTGCTCGACGAGGGCACGTTCCGCGAGGTCGAGCCGCTGCGGCGGCACCGCGCGACCGGCTTCGGCATGGCGGACCGCCGTCCCTACACCGACGGCGTCATCACCGGCTGGGGCGCGGTCCACGGCCGGAAGGTCTTCGTCTACGCGCACGACTTCCGCATCTTCGGCGGCACGCTCGGCGAGGCGCACGCCGCCAAGATCCACAAGATCATGGACCTGGCGCTCACCGTGGGCGCGCCGCTGATCTCGTTGAACGACGGCGCCGGCGCGCGCATCCAGGAGGGCGTCACCGCGCTCGCCGGATACGGCGGCATCTTCCAGCGCAACGCGCGCGCCTCCGGCGTCATCCCGCAGATCAGCGTGGTCCTCGGCCCGTGCGCGGGCGGCGCGGCCTACTCGCCCGCGCTGACCGACTTCGTGTTCATGGTCCGCGACACCTCGCAGATGTTCGTCACCGGTCCGGACGTGATCCGCGCGGTGACCGGCGAGGAGATCGACCACGACGGGCTCGGCGGGGCGGACGTCCACGCCGAGACCTCCGGGGTCTGCCACTTCGCCTTCGACGACGAGGAGACCTGCCTGGCCCAGGTCCGCTACCTGGTGTCGCTGCTGCCGGCCAACAACCGGGAGGCGCCGCCGCGGTCGGACTGCGACGACCCCGCGGACCGGCGCACCACCGGCCTGCTGGACCTCGTGCCCGCCGCCGGCGGCCTGGCCTACGACATGCGCGAGGTGATCGAGGAGATCGTCGACCACGGCGAGCACCTGGAGGTGCACGAGCGCTGGGCGGGCAACGTCATCTGCACGCTGGCCGGGCTGGGCGGCGACGCCGTCGGCATCGTCGCCAGCCAGCCGCGCGCCAGGGCCGGGGTGCTGGACATCGCGGCGTCGGAGAAGGCGGCCCGGTTCGTGCAGTTCTGCGACGCCTTCAACATCCCGATCGTCACGCTGCTGGACGTGCCCGGGTTCCTGCCCGGCGTCGCGCAGGAGCACGGCGGGATCATCCGGCACGGCGCCAAGCTGCTCTACGCGTACTGCAACGCGACCGTTCCGCGGATCTCGCTGATCCTGCGCAAGGCGTACGGCGGCGCGTACATCGTCATGGACTCGCGCTCCATCGGCGCCGACCTCAGCCTGGCCTGGCCGACCAACGAGATCGCGGTGATGGGTGCCGAGGGCGCCGCGAACATCATCTTCCGACGCGAGATCGCGGCCGCGGACGACCCGGACGCGACCCGCGAGGCGCTGGTCAAGGAGTACCGGGCCAAGCTGATGCACCCCTACTACGCGGCCGAGCGCGGGCTGGTCGACGACGTGATCGACCCGGCCGAGACCCGGGAGGTCCTCATCGGCTCCCTCGGCATGCTGCTGACCAAGCACGCCGACCTGCCCGCGCGCAAGCACGGCAACCCACCGCAGTGATCCGCATCCGACCCAGGAGGTAGAACATGGCCGCGCTCACCGACGAGATGCGGGCGAAGGTCAGGGACATCGTCTGCGACGTTCTCGAACTGGAGCCCGGCGAGCTGACCGAGACCAGCCTCTTCGTCGAGGACCATGACGCGGACTCGATGCTGGCCATCGAGATCCTCGCCTCGCTGGAGATCGGTTTCGACCTGACCATCGCGCAGTCCGAGCTGGAGCGCATGGTCAACCTCGCCGGGATCCACGACGTCCTCGCCGACGTCCTGGCCGAGTCGGCGGCCTGAACGTGACGGAGAGCGTCGGGCTGGAGAGCGTCGCGCTGGTGAGCGGCGGCTCCCGGGGCATCGGCCGCGCCGCGGTGCTGCGGTTCGTTCGCGAGGGGGTACCGGTCGCCTTCTGCTACCGGTCCAACGCGGACGCCGCCCGGAGCCTGGAGAAGGAGGCCGCCGCGCTCGGCGGCCGCGCGACCGGGACCGGGGTCGACGTGGCCGACGCGGAGGCCGTGCGCGGATGGGTGGCCGACACCGAGGCGCGGATCGGGCCGCTCGGCACCGTCGTGACCTCCGCCGGGATCGTCCGGGACGGGCCGCTGGTCAGCATGTCCGACGAGGACTGGCACCGGGTCGTCGACGTCGACCTCGGCGGCGTGTTCAACGTGTGCCGCGCCGCGGTCTTCCCGATGCTCAAGCGCCGGGCGGGATGCCTGGTCAATCTCTCCTCGATCTCGGGGGTCTACGGCAACCCGACGCAGAGCAACTACTCGGCCGCCAAGGCGGGGATCATCGGGTTCACGCGCGCCCTTGCCAAGGAGGTCGGGGCCTACGGCGTCCGTGCCAACGTCGTCGCCCCCGGCCTGGTCGAGACCGACATGACGGCCGGGCTGGCGGGCAAGGTCCGGGAGAGGGCGCTGGCCTCCATCCCCCTGCGCCGCCTCGGCACGGCGGACGAGGTCGCCGACGCGATCTGGTACCTGGCGGGCGCCCGGTACGTCACCGGGGCAGTGCTCCAGGTCGACGGCGGGATCGTGCTCTGATGACGGGCGGCACCTGAGATGGCCGTCCGCATCGACAAGGGCCGGCTCACCGAGGAGGAACTGGCCGCCGTCATCGCCGTGCTCATGGCGCGGCCCGCCCGCGCCACCGTCCCCGCCGAACGGCGCCGGGCGCGGGCGCGCTGGCAGCGGCGGGACCACCGCGTCGCGCTCGTGCATCCGCGCAGCTGGCAGGCGGTGGGCCCGGCATGACCGCCGCCCCTACTGCCCAGGTTCCGGTGCGGGTCTCGTGGGGCCTCCTCGCCGTGCTCTCGGGCAACATGCTCATCGACTCGATCGAGGTGTCGTCGGCGATCGTGACTCTCCCCGCGATCGCCGACGACCTGCGCCTCGGCCAGGCCGGCGCGCAGTGGGTCGTCGGCGGGTTCGCCCTCGGCTTCGGCGGCCTGCTCCTCGCGGGCCGCCGGGCCGTCGCGCGCTGGGGGGAGCGGCGCGTCTACCTGGTCGCGCTGGCGGCGTTCGCCGTCGCGTCCGTTGCGGGCGCGCTGGCCGCGTCGGCGGCGGTGCTGGTCGCGTCCCGGGTCGTCAAGGGGGCCTGCGCGGCCCTCACGGCGCCGACCGGGCTCGCCATCATCGCCAGGACCTTCCCGGAGGGCGCCGCGCGCAACCGGGCGATCTCGCTCTACAGCTCGTTCGGTGCCTGCGGCTTCTCGGCCGGGCTGCTGCTGTCCGGACTGGTGACCCAGGCGGACTGGCGGTGGACGTTCCTGTGTCCGGCGCCGGTGGCGCTCGTGCTCCTCCTGTCCGGCCTGCGGCTGATCCCGGCGGCGCCACCGTCCGGCGGCGGGCCCGCCGGGTGGCCGCGTAGCCGCACGCTGGTGCGTTCGGCGCTTGGCGCGGCCGCGCTGAACGGGTCGCTCTGGGGCCTGCTCATCACCGGCACCTTCAGGTTCCAGGACGAGCTCGGCTGGACGCCGTTGCAGGCGGGCGCGGCGCTGCTGCCCGCGAGCCTGCCGGCCGCGCTGGGTGCGCCCTTCTCCGCGCGACTGGTCGGACGGTTCGGCAGCGCCCGGCTCATCGCGTCCGGCGCTGCGCTGCCCCCGCTCGGCTACCTGGTCATCTGGTGGTCCTGGAGCACGGCCCCCCTCGGGTTGCCGCTCGTCGGCGTGGGGTTCGCGCTGTGCTTCGCCGCGCTCCACGTCCAGGCGCTCGGCGGTCTCGACGCGGCCGAGCACGGCACGGCGACCGCGCTCTACCAGACCGCGGTGCAGCTCGGCGGCGTGCTGGTGCTCGTCGCCGTGACCGCCCCGGCGCTGCCCGCCCTGGGCGTGGTCACGGTGGTCGGCGCGCTGGGCTTCTGCGTCGCGCTCACCGGTATCACCAAGGAGAGAACCGCATGACCAACGAGGTGTGGGTGTTCTCCGGGCACGGCTCGCAGTGGAGCGGGATGGGCCGCCGCCTGCTGGAGGAGGCCGCGTTCGCCGAGGTCGTCGACGTGCTGGAACCGGTCTTCGCGCGGGAGATCGGCTTCTCGCCGCGCGCCGTGCTGACCGGCGGCGACCTCGGCGGCGTCGACCGCGTCCAGAGCCTGATCTTCGCGATGCAGGTCGGGCTGGCCGCGCTGCTGCGCGACCGCGGGGCCGCGCCCGCCGCCGTCATCGGCCACTCGGTCGGCGAGGTCGCGGCCGTGGTCACCGGCGGCGCGCTGTCGCTGGAGGAGGGCGCCCGGCTGGTCTGCCGCCGGTCGACGCTGCTGCGCCGGGCGGCCGGAAAGGGCGCGATGGTGATGGTCGCGCTCCCGTTCGCCGAGGTCGAGGCCCGGCTACGCGGCCGCGCGGACGCCGTCGCGGCCATCGCGGCGGCGCCCGCCGCGACGGTCGTCGCGGGCCGTCCGCGCACCGTCGACGCACTGATCGCGCTCTGGCGGGCCGAGGGGGTCGGCACGTTCCGGGTGCGGTCCGACGTGGCGTTCCACAGCCCGCACATGGACCCGCTGCTCGACGACCTGGTGAAGGCCGGCGCGGATCTGCGGCCCCGGAACTACGCCGTGCCCGTCTACTCGACGGTGCTGCCCGACCCGCGGACGCCGCCCGCCGCGGACGGCGCGTACTGGGCCGCCAACCTGCGCAACCCGGTGCGCCTGGTGGCGGCGGTGACGGCCGCCGTCGAGGACGGCCTGCGCTCCTTCCTGGAGGTCTCGCCGCATCCGGTGGTGACGCACTCCATCTCCCGCACCCTCGCCGAACTGGGGGTCACGGACGGGTTCGTCAGCGGCACGCTCCGCCGGCACAAACCCGAAGCGGAGACGCTCGACGCGGTGCTGAACAGGCTCGCCGACCGCGCTCCCCGTCCGGCGGAACAACGGCTATCGTCGAATGCATGAAGCCCCTCTCGTGGAAGGCGAAGGAGTTCACCGTCGGGGAGTTGTCCGAGCGCAGTGGAGTGCCGACCTCGGCCCTGCGCTTCTACGAGCGCAAGGGCCTTATCGCGAGCCGCCGCACCGCGGGCAACCAGCGCCGCTACTCCCGCGACACGCTGCGCAGGGTCGCGTTCATCCGCGCCTCGCAGCAGCTGGGGACCCCGCTCGGGGAAATCGCCTTCTACCTCGCGCTGCTGCCGGAGGGCCGCACGCCCACCCGGGAGGACTGGGCCCGGGCCTCGCAGTGCTACAGCAAGGACATCAACACCAAGATCCAGCGCCTGGAGTTCCTGCGCGACCGGCTCACCGACTGCATCGGCTGCGGCTGCCTCTCGATCGACCGGTGCTCCCTGGTCACCCCGCTCGACGAGATCGGCGAGAACGCGACGGGAGCGCCGCGGCTGTACGAGCCGTGACCCGTCGCGCCGCCCCCTCCTCCGCCTTCGCCGCGTTTCTAGTACTAACCTAGCGAAAATGTAGCGCGCTATTTCTTGTGCCCTCCGCGCCGGTCGAAGAAGCTGGCAGAGACAATTCCCGGACGTCTACGGCGAACGCGAAATTCGTTTTCAGCGGGAATTTCCATGCGGAACGGATCTGCGGCCGGGCCCGAGGCCCTGGGCCCCGAGAACCCGGAAAGGCCATGAGCGCTGACTACAAGATGCTGGCGGAAAGGTACATCGCCACCTGGAACTCGCCGGCGGAGGAGCGGGCGGCCCGGATGGAGGACGTCCTCGCCGCCGACGTGTTCTACGCGGATCCGATCGTCGCCGTCCGCGGGCACGCGGAACTGGCCGCGTACATCGAACGCACGATGAGCCGGTTCGACGGCATGCGGTTCAGCGTCCCCGGCGCCGTCGACGGCCACCACGACCAGATGCGCTTCGTCTGGCACATCGGCCCCCCGGGCGCCGGGCCCGCCTTCACCGGGCTCGACGTCGCGCTGGTCGAGGGCCCGCGCATCACGGCCGTCTACGGCTTCTTCGACCGATACGGCTTCTTCGACTGACGCGGGTTCTTCGACTGACACCGGCCCGGAGGCGTGCATGGGTGAACAGATTCGCAGCGGGCGGTTCAGCGTCCGGAACGACGACGAGGTCGTGCTCTTCCTGGTCGGCATCCGCGTCAACAGGTGGCGTGCGGTGCGCAAGTGGCTGCCCGTCCTCAGATCGCTGAGGCCGATGCTGCGCGAGGCGGTCGAGGACGGCCACGGGCTGGTCACGTACCGCGTCCAGGTCCACGGGCCGCGCGAACTGGTCGTGGTCCAGTACTGGCGGGGCGTCGACGAGCTCATGGATTTCTCGGACGGGGCGACGCACCGCGCCGCCTGGCGGGACTTCTACAAGCACGCCTCGGGCGGTGCCGCGGTCGGGATCTGGCACGAGACCTACGTGGTGCCCGCGGGCCGCTACGAGGCGATCTACGGGATCGTGCCGCCCGCCGGCCTCGCCAAGGTGCAGGCCATGGTCCCGGTCGGCCGCCGCAACGAGGGCGCCCGGGTCCGGCTCGACCTCGATGAGACGACCAGGACAGGCACGGCGGAGCCCAGCGCGTGAACGCCGTGGCACTCCCGTGCCGCGCGGCGGTCGCGGGCGACGCGGTTCAGGCCTCGTGAGCAGAGAAAGGCCGAGCATGAAAGCACTTGTCCTCGCGGGCGGCACCGGCTCCCGGCTGCGCCCCTTCAGCCATACGACCCCCAAGCAGCTCATCCCCGTCGCCAACAAGCCGGTGCTGTTCCACGGCCTGGAGGCGCTGGCCGCGGTGGGGATCACCGAGATCGGCGTCATCGTCAACGCCGGCGCCACCGCCGTCCGAACCGCCGTCGGCGACGGCTCCGCCTTCGGCGTCGACGTCACCTATGTTCCGCAGGACGAGCCCAGGGGCCTGGCGCACTGCGTGCTGATCGCGCGGGACTTCCTGGGCGACGACGACTTCGTGATGTACCTCGGGGACAACGTCTTCGCGGAGGGCGTCGGCGAGCCGGTGGCGCGGTTCCGCGAGGGACGTCCCGCCGCCCAGCTCGTCCTGGTCAAGGTCGCCGACCCGACCGGGTACGGCGTGGCCGAGCTCGACTCGGAGGGCCGGGTGGTCGGGATGGAGGAGAAGCCGGCGCGGCCGCGCAGCGATCTCGCGGTGACGGGCGCCTACGTCTTCTCGCCGCTGATCCACGAGGCGGTGCGGAGCATCCGGCCCAGCCGCCGCGGCGAGCTTGAGATCACCGACGCCGTGCGGTGGCTGGTCGAGCGGAAGCACGACGTGCGCGCGCAGGTCTGCGTCGGCTACTGGAAGGACACCGGGAAGGTCGGCGACCTCCTCGACTGCAACCGGGCGCTGCTGGAGAACGTCGTGCCCGCCGTCCACGGCGCGGTGGACGCGGCGTCCCGGATCGGTCCGTCGGTGCTCGTCGAGCCCGGGGCGACCGTCACCGGCTCCCGGATCGACGGCCCCGCGATCATCGGGGCCGGCAGCACCGTGCGCGGCAGCGATGTCGGCCCCTACACCTCGATCGGCGCCCACTGCCTGGTGGAGAACGCGGGCATCGAGGACTCGATCCTGCTGGACCGCTCGTCCGTCCGCGGCGTGCGCTCGGTCCGGGGCTCGCTGATCGGGCGCAACGCGGGCGTCCGGCGCGGTGCGCGCGGGCCCCGCGCGCACCGCCTGGTCGTGGGCGACGACAGCAGCGTCGAGGTGCCGGCATGAGGGTGCTGGTCACCGGCGGCGCCGGCTTCATCGGGTCCACCTACGTCCGCGAGCTGCTCGACGGGCGCTATCCCGGTTCGGACGGCGCCCGCGTCACCGTCCTGGACAAGCTCACCTACGCGGGCAGCCTCGCGAACCTGCCCGTGCGCCACCCCCGGCTCGACTTCGTCGAGGGCGACGTCTGCGACCCCCGGCTGGTCACGGACCTGCTGCCGGGGCACGACGCGGTCGTGCACTTCGCGGCCGAGTCCCACGTCGACCGGTCGCTGGCGAACGGGGCGCCGTTCGCGGTCACCAACGTCGTCGGGACGCAGACGCTGCTGGACGCGTGCCGGCGCACGAAGGTGGAGCGGTTCGTGCTCGTCTCCACCGACGAGGTGTACGGCTCGATCCCGCGCGGCTCGTGGACGGAGGAGTCGCCGCTGCTGCCCAACTCCCCGTACTCGGCCTCCAAGGCGGCCGGCGACCTGTTCGCGCGGGCCTACTGGCGGGCCCACGACGTGGCGGTGTCGATCACCCGGTGCTGCAACAACTACGGGCCCTACCAGTTCGTCGAGAAGGTCATTCCGCTGTTCATCACCACCCTGATCGACGGCGGCGACGTCCCGCTCTACGGCGACGGCCACCACGTGCGCGAGTGGCTGCACGTGAGCGACCACTGCCGGGCGGTGCACGCGGTGCTCACCGGCGGCCGGGCCGGGGAGGTCTACAACATCGGCGGCGGCACCGAGCTCTCCAACCTGGAGCTGACCGGATACCTGCTGGAGCT
This sequence comes from Actinomadura terrae, assembly GCF_022751215.1. Lineage (GTDB taxonomy): Bacteria > Actinomycetota > Actinomycetes > Streptosporangiales > Streptosporangiaceae > Spirillospora > Spirillospora terrae. The sequence goes on from NZ_JAICDG010000011.1 coordinate 65,099, forward strand.
GTGCGGCGCCGGCTGGGACCGGGTCCGCCGGGTGCCCGACCGCGACGCCCACGACGAGCGCTACTCCCTGGACAGCACCAAGCTCCGGGAGGAGCTGGGCGTCACGCCGCAGGTCGGCTTCGAACGCGGGCTCGCGGCGGCCGTGGAGTGGTACGGCGGCAACCGCTGGTGGTGGGAGAAGGACAAGGTCGCCGCCGCCCCTCCCGTCCTGACCGAGCCGCTACGCGCAAGGGATGTGCACCGATGAAGGTCCTGTTCGCCGTACCGTCGGCATTCGCCCACATCAACCCCATCGTCCCGCTGGCCGGCGCGCTCCAGGGCGCGGGACACGAGGTCCGGGTCGCCACCCATCCGGAGATGACCGAGGTCATCCGCGACCTGGGGCTGTCCGCGGTGGCGGTCGGGGAACGGGACTTCCCCAAGGCGAACGCGCGCGGCAGCGACGAGCTGTACTACCGCCTCCTCGAACAGCTCGCGCCCGACATCGCCGAGGGAGCCGCGCGCGGGACGGGACGGCTGCCCTCCCGGCTGGTGATCCGGGCGTTCGACCGGTACTACAACCTCGAACCGCCCGGCGCGCGGGGCGGGCTGATGGCCGACGATCTGGTGGCGTTCGCCCGCGGCTGGCGGCCCGACCTGATCATCTGGGACTCGATCTGCTTCCCGGCCGCGATCGCCGCGCGCGTCACCGGCGCGGCGCACGCCCGCCTGCTGTGGTCGATCGACGACTTCGCCTGGACGCGCGAGCGGCTGGTCGAGCGGCTGGACGACCCGGCGTCCGGCGTCACGACCGACCTGATGGCCGAGCGGATGCTCCCGATGCTGGAGCGCTTCGGCCTGGAGTTCGAGGAGGAGCTGCTGCTCGGGCAGTGGACGATCGACCACTACCCGGCGATCCGGCTGCGGCTGTCGACGGGCGTCCGCTACGTCCACTCGCGTCCGGTGCCGTTCAACGGTTCGGCCGTGCTGCCGGACTGGCTGCACGCGCGCTCCGACCGTCCGCGCGTCGCGCTGTCGCTGGGCGCCGGGATTCGCAGCTTCTTCCCGGCCGGGACCAGCAAGGTCCTGGCCGAGGAGATCTTCGACATCTCGGCCGGCCTCGGCCTGGAACTGGTGGCCACGCTGAACGAGGCGCAGCTCCAGTCGGTGCGGACGATCCCGGACAACGTGCGGGTGGTCGACTACCTACCGCTGAACGTCCTGCTCCCGACCTGCGACGCGATCATCCACCACGGCGGCAGCGGCACGTTCAACGCCGCCGTCCCGCACAAGCTGCCGCACCTGGTCTGGAAGGAGAACGGGCCGTACTACGAGGACATCGCGCGGGCGGTCGAGCAGAGCGGCGCCGGGCTCGTCATCGACGACGAGGGCTTCTCCGCCGACGCGGTCGCGAAGCAGCTCCAGCGGGTGCTGACCGACGCGTCGATCAAGGAGGCGGCGGTCGGCCTCTACCGGGACATGATGGCCGTGCCGAGCCCGGCCGACGTCGTCCCGGTGCTGGAGCGGCTGACCGCCGAACACCGCCGGATCGAGGAACGGGCATGATCGCGGAGAGCGCCGCCCGGGAGGTTGTGGACGGCGGGCCGGTGCGCCTCGGCGTCCTCGGGAGCGCCTCGATCGCGTGGCGGCGGATGCTCCCGGCGATGGCCGGGCGGCCCGAGGTGCGGCTCGTCGCCGTCGGGAGCCGGGACCTCGCGCGGGCGAAGCTGTTCACCGAGCGGTTCGGCGGCGAACCGGTGGAGGGGTACGAACGGCTGCTCGAACGGGACGACATCGAGGCCGTCTACGTCCCGCTGCCGCTCACCCTGCACGCGCCGTGGGTCGAACGGGCGCTGCGCGCCGGGCTGCACGTCCTCTGCGAGAAGCCGCTGACCGGCGACCTGGCCCGTAGCGAGGTGCTGGTGCGGCTGGCGGACGAGCTGGGCCTGACGCTCATGGAGAGCCTGATGTTCGTCCGGCACTCCCAGCACCGCACCGTCCGGGAACTGGTCAACGCGGGGACGATCGGGGAGATCCGCAGTCTGGTGGCCGAGTTCGCCTTCCCGCCCAAGCCGCCGGGGGACATGCGGTACGACTCGGTCGGCGGCGGCGCCATCGCCGAGATCGGCGTGTACCCGCTCCGTACCGCGCTGCTCTACCTCGGGAACCGGCTCGACGTGCTGGGCGCCGCCGTGCACCGGGACCCCGCGCTCGGCGTCGACCTGTCCGGGGCGGCGCTGCTGGCCACGCCGGAGGGGGCGACGGCCCATCTGACCTGGGGCATGGAGCACGCGTACCGATCGTCGTACGAGCTGTGGGGCGAGAAGGGGCGGATCATCGTCGAGTGGGCGTACACCCCTCCGGCCTCGCACGCCCCGGTGATCAGGATCGAGACCGCGGCGGGACGGGAGCGGCGCACGCTGCCGCCCGACGACCACTTCGGGAACGTGCTCTCGGCCTTCGCGCACGCCGTGCGCACCGGCGAGGACGTCGGCCTGCGAGGTGCGGAGATCCTCCGGCTGGCGGCACTGATGGACAAGGTCCGCGCCCGTGCCGTGGCGCTACCGAGGGGCGATGATGAGTGAACCGCGGGACCTCATTCGGGAACTGGTCCGCAAGTACCACCGCGAGCGGGAGCAGGAGCGGCGGTTCGTCCCCGGCGAGACGCTGGTGATGCCGTCCGGCGCCGACCTGAGCGAGGACGACCGCGTCGCGCTGGTCGAGGCCGCGCTCGACCTCCGCATCGCCGCCGGGCCCCACGCGCTCAGCCTGGAGAAGCGGCTGGGCCGCGTGCTCAAGCGCCGGAAGGTCCATCTGACCAACTCGGGGTCGTCGGCGAACCTGCTGGCGCTGACCGCGCTGGCCCAGCCGGAGATCGGTGACGACCGGCTGCGTCCGGGCGACGAGGTCGTGACGGTGGCGGCGGGCTTCCCGACGACGGTCAACCCGATCCTCCAGAACCAGATGGTCCCGGTCTTCGTGGACATCGACCTCCGCACGTACAACACCACGGCCGAACGGGTGGCGGAGGCGATCGGCCCGCGCACCCGCGGCATCATGATCGCGCACGCGCTGGGCAACCCGTTCCCGGTGGCCGAGGTCGCGGAGCTGGCCAAGGAGCGCGGGTTGTTCTTCGTCGAGGACAACTGCGACGGGGTGGACTCCAGGTACCGGGGGCGGCTGACCGGGACGTTCGGCGATTTCAGCACCGTGAGCTTCTATCCCGCCCACCACCTGACGATGGGCGAGGGCGGCTGCGTGACCACCGACCGGCCGAAGCTCGCGCGGATCGTGGAGTCACTACGCGACTGGGGACGCGACTGCTGGTGCGAGCCCGGCGACTGCGACACCTGCGGCAAGCGCTACACGCAGCAGTTCGGCCGCCTGCCCTACGGCTACGACCACAAGTACACGTTCTCCCACGTCGGCTACAACCTCAAGACGACCGACCTGCAAGCGGCCCTGGGCCTCTCGCAGATCGAGCGGCTGCCGGAATTCGGCGCGGCCCGCCGCCGCAACTGGCGGCGGCTGCGCGAGGGGCTGGACGGCCTGCCGGGACTCGTGCTGCCCGAACCGACGCCGGGCAGCGACCCCAGCTGGTTCGGCTTCATCATCACGGTCGCGGCGGACGCCGGATTCGACCGGGACGAGCTGGTCCACCACCTGGAGGACCGGCGGATCGGCACCCGCATGGTGTTCGCGGGCAACCTGACCCGGCAACCCGCGTACCAGGGCAGGGAGTACCGGATCGCGGGGACGCTGGACAACAGCGACGTGGTCACCGAGCGCACGTTCTGGATCGGCGTCTTCCCCGGCCTCACCGACGAGATGGTCGACTACATGATCAGCACGATCCGGGACTTCGTGACCGCCAGGAAGTAGCCCCACCGCGCCAGAATGCAGCCTCGCACCACACACGCCCCCGGCCGGGACGAACGTCCTCGGCCGGGGGCTTTCCGTCGTCCACCCCGGGGCGCGCTACAGGGCTATTTGTGGGAAACGTAGAGGTCCATGTTGGCGTAGTCGAAGCCGAGGGCGAAGGGCATGAGGAATTCCAGCGTGAAGTTGCCCAGCGTCTGGAATCTGATGTGCTCATCGAACAACGGCTTTTCGAGGGCGAATCCGTAGAGGTTCCGGGCGGTCTGCTTCCCGATGCTCGTCCGCTGCACGATGAACGGTGTCGCGTCGTCCTTGGTGCCGTACACGTTCGGACGTTTGCGATCCATGCGCGTGCCCGCCCGCTCGGCTATCGCCTCGGTCGTGACGACGGACACCGCGCCCGCCGCCCCTTCGACTCCGGTGTCGAGCGAGACGACCTTCGGCCCCTGGTCGTTGAGGCTTCCCAGCGTGCAGGGAAGGCGGGCGTCGGCCAGCCACAGGGGCAGCCGCTCGGCACCGGCGCGCTCGGCCTCGGCGCGGAACTCCTTCAGTTGCGCCTCGGTCTTCTGGCGCAAGGTGAGGGACCTGTTACCGAAGTCCACGGTCGCGAGGAAATGGTAGAGGAGCGACGTGCCGATGGTGCCCGCGGGCTGCCGTTGACCGAGGGGATGGTGCTGCTCGCCGTCGTGCCAGACGACCGGGACGTTGCGCAGTTCGATGTCGCCGAGCCTGAGCGACTCCACCACGCCGTGATGCATGGTGACCGTCTGGTAGCCGACGTCCTCGGTGCTGGTGGCCACCGCGCGAAGCCCGGCCTTCTTGGCCGTGTCCATCGTGAACGCCAACGGCGCGCCGGTGGCGAAGATGAACTGCGCGGCCGGGGCCCCGTTCACCGAGGCCTCGACGAGGGGCATGGGGTTGAGGGCCTTGAACGCGAGCCGCGTGCTCTCCGCACCGCGTATCTCATATGGTGTGCCGGACAGGCTGCCGTACTGCTTCGCATACGCCTCCTTACCGGCGGCCCGCAGCAGCGGCACCGCCTGGGCGAACCGGTCCTGCCGCACGTAGCAGTCCGCGAGCCGCTCCTTCGAGAAGACGTCGCCGGGCGCCAGGTTGACGGCCTTGGCGAGGAACTTTTCGGCATCGGCGAACCTGTTGGAAAGCAGCGCGATATAGCCCCGCTGCGCGTTGGCATGCGCGTTGTCCGGGTCCCCGCGCAGAATCCGCGCATAACCTCGATCGGCCTCATCGAACTTCCCCGCCTGGAAGAGCCGATCGGGATGCGAGCCCGAGGTCGCGGCATTCGGCGCCCACGCGGCGGCCTCGGCTCCCTGGGCCCCCAGGAGCGGAAGGGCCGTGGCGGCACCGACGGTCAGGCCGGCCCGGCGGAGGAAGCTTCGCCGGTCGGTGTTCTCTTCGCTCATTGTCGTCAGCTTCCCGTGATGTAAAGGTTCATTTCGACGTAGTCGAACGTGACGGTGAAGGTCTTGAAGAACTCCTGGGAGAAGTTGCCGATCGTCTCGAACCCGATGCGGTCGTCGAGCCCCGACCTCCGAATGGCGACGCCGTAGGCGTTCCGCGACACAGCGCGTCCCAGGCCCGCTTCGGGCGCGACGAAGGGGAAGGTCTCGTCCGCTCCGCCGAGCGTGACCGGACGGTCGTAATCCACTTTCAGACCCGCCCGCTTGGCCGTCTTCTCATCAGTGCCGACCTGGATGGCTCCCTCGACCCCGGTGTCGAGACCGACCACTCTGGGCCCGTAACCGTTGATGCTGCCGAGCGTGTGCGGCATGTGGGTGTCCGCCAGCCACAACGGCAGGCGTTCGGCGCCCGCCCGCCTCGCCTCGGCCCGGAACGCCCGGAGCTGCGCCGCCGTCTTCCGCCGCAGGACCAGGGCCCGGTTCGCGAAATCCAGCGTGGTCAGGAAATGGTAGAAGACCGTGGTCCCGATGACGCCTTCCGGCTGGCCGACCCCGAGGGCGTGCGGCATTTCGGCGTTGTGCCAGACCGCCGGGACGTTGCGGAGCTCGATACCGCCCATCCGCAACGAGTCGACGATCCCGTGGTAGATGGTGAAGACCTCCTGGGGGTTCCGGCCCTTGCTGGTCGAAACCGCGCGCAGACCGGCCTTTTCCGCCGTCTCCATTGTGAGGGCCAGCGGCGCGCCGGTGTCGAGACCGAACGTCCCCGACTCGATCCCGTTCACCGAGGCCTCGATGGTGGGCCCCGGGTTGAGCGTGGTGAAGGGAATCCGCGTGCGCCGCGAGCCGCGCACCTCGTTCGGCGTACCGGTCACGCTCTCGTACTGCTTGGCGTAGCCCTCGATTCCGGCGGCCCGCAGCAGCGGCACCGCCTGCGCAAACCGATCCTGCCGCACGTAGCAGTCCGCGAGCTGCCGCTTCGAGAACAGGTCGGCGGGCGCCAGGCTGACGGCCTTGGCCAGGAACCTCTCGGCATCGGCGAACTGATTGGACAGCAGCGCGATATATCCCCGCTGCGCGTTCGCGCGCGCATCATCCGGGTCCTTCGCAAGGATCTTCGCGTAGCCTCGATCGGCCTCCGCGAACCTGCCCGCCTTGAACAACTCGTCGGGAGTCGCGACGCCCATGGCGTGGCCTCACTTTCTGTCGAACGGGTGGTGCACTCGCCTTGCCGGGGCGCTCGGCTCGGCTACCTGCTCGATATGTAGAGGTGCATCCCGACATAGTCGAAGGTGATGCTGAACTCCTTGAAGAACTCCTGCGAGAAGTTGCCGATCGTGTCAAATCCGAACCGCTCGTCGAACCCGGCGTTGTCCGCCACCCACCCGTACACATCTCGCGCGACGGCGCGCCCGATGCTCGCCTTCGGCGCCACGAAGGGATAGGACCCCTCCTCGTTGCCGAACAGCGTCGGGCGGTCGTGGTCGAGTTGCAGCCCCGCGCGCTCGGCCACCTTCGGCCTCGTGCCGACCTGCACGGCTCCCACCGCCCCGAGGTCGACGGAGATGACCCTCGGCCCGTAACCGTTCAGGCTCCCCGACGTGCAGGGGTAGTGGGTGTTCACCAGCCACAACGGGACCCGGTCGACGTCCGTCCGCTTGGCCTCCGCCAGGAACTCCCGGAGCTGCTCCCTGGTCTTCCGGCGCAGGACGAGCGCGTTGTTCGGAAAATCTATCGTGGTGAGAAAATGATAGAAGATGGGCGTTCCGAAAGCGCCGTGCGGTTGCGGGACGCCCAGCGGGTGCGGCATTTCCGCCTTATGCCACAGGACCGGAAGATTGCGCATTTCGATCTCACCGACCCGGAACGACTCGACGACGCCGTGGTAGATGGTGAAGGTCTCCTGGGGATTGCGGCCGGTGCTGGTGGCCACCGCGCGAAGACCGGCCTTCTCCGCCGTCTCCATCGTGAACACCAGCGGGGCATAGGTGTCGATGGTGAACGGCACCGCCTCCGCCCCGTTCACCGATGCATTGACCAGGGGGATGGGATACCGGAAGTCGATGGGCACCTTTGTGGACTGGGGCCCGCGTATCTCGAACGGCGTCCCGGTCACGCTCTCGTACTGCTTGGCGGTCGCCTCGTGCCTGGCCGCCCGCAGCAGCGGCACGGCCCGTGCCAGCTGGTCCTGCCGTACATAACAGTCCGCCAGCCGATCCTTCGAGGCGTTGTCGCCAGGCGCCAGCTCGACGGCCTTGGTCAGAGACCTTTCGGCATCGGCGAACCTGTTGGACAGCAGCGCGATATATCCCCGCTGCGCGTGCGCGTGCGCATTGTTCGGATCGCGCTCAAGCACCTCCTCGTAACCCCGGTCGGCCTCCTGGAACCTCCCGGCCTTGAAGAGTTCGTCGGGGTTGCCCCGCGCTCCAGCGAATGCCATGGCATGGTCTCGCCTTCTGTCTCAGGTACCCACCAGCGGAAGATGGCGGTGCCGCTATTACCGGGGCCGTCCCGGCGCGGAGACCAGGTAACAGCACCCCGTGTTTCCACCGCATAAGTGCGGCACGAGCACTGCCACTCGTGACCTGAGAGGCGGCGGGAGGACTCCCGCCGCCGCGAGGCTCTCATCAGATATCACGCAGGTCTGATGGGTGGTCGCCGCGGCGTTCGACGCCGGCGGCGCCCCGGTGCTCTGGGCGGGAGTGTCCGCCCAGAGCACCGGCCACGAACTCTTCGGCTATTCCCAGCGGACCGCGATGCTCGGGTCGGTCCCGACGGACGCCGAGCCGACCACCGCACCGCGATCGCTGATCGCCGTCGCCTCGCTGTAGTTGCCGTCCGGCAGTTGCGGCAGCGGCACGATGCTCCAGCCGTCCTTTCCCCGCTTCCACAGGACCGCCTGGCGCGCTCCGGGAGTGCTCGTCGCCGAGGAGCCGGCGACCGTGTCCGCGGCATTGATGTCGTACGCCGTGCTGTGGTCATCAGCGCCGGGAATGATCCCGAGGTCGGTGGGCGCGGAGGCGCCAGGGCTCCACACCACCGCGTGCAGGGGCGAGCGGCCGGGATTGCCGGGCTTGGACTGCGCTTCCCCGACGATCAGGCCCTTGTCGTTGATGCCCGCGGCGTTGCTGCGGGCGCCGCCGTCGGGCAGCAGGGGGAGGAGCGTGACCGTGGTGGCTCCAGCGGGCCAGGTGGCGGCATCGATGTAGTGCCCCGGTCCCACCTGGAAGCTGTAACCGGCCACGGCACCGTGGTCGTTGACCGCGACAGCGTTGGTCGAGCCCCGGGGAGCGTCGATTCCGAGGTCGGTGGCAGTGCCGTCGGGCGCCCACTTCACCGCGTGGTAGATCCTCGACTGGATCGACACCTGCCCGACCACGGTTCCCTCGTCGTTGATTCCGTAGGCGTAGCCATTGGGGTGACCGGGGAGGCCGCCGAGGTCGGTGATGGTTCCGTCCGAGGCCCAGCGAACGGCGCGCTCGTGGCCGTCGGCGGCGTCCGAGTAGCCGACGATGTCGCCGCGGCGGTTGATTCCGTAGGCGTAGCTGCGGGTACCGCCGGGAAGAGTGCCGAGATCGGTGGCGTGCCCGTGGGGGCTCCACCGGATGGCGTGGCTCTTGTTATCGGCCGTGTCGGCGTAACCGACGACGAACCCGCGGTCGTTGACGCCGGTCGCCCGGCTGGTCGTACCGCCCGGCAGCAGATCGAGCTTCACGATGTGCCGTTCCGAAGTGGCCGCGTTCGCGCCCACCGGCGGTCCGACCATGCCTAACGCGACAGCGGTGAGTCCTGCCAGGAGCGCGCTTTTCGATCTCCGAAGATCTCTCATGTGCTCATTACAGCATAACCGAGCAAATTCACAACATTTAGATTTGGCGAGTTTCTGCTGCAGGACATCGCGACGAGCGCGTTAAGATACGTCTCGGCTTTCAGTTTTTCACCTGAGATGGTGCACTTGCCAGAGGTGCAAATTTCGGACACAGGTCCTGCCCGGCCCAAAATGGCCCTTCCCGGTCCCTCTGCGGACCGTGGGAAGAACGACCCCGTGGTCGTGCTCGCCTGATGGAGCAAGGCAAGCGCCGTGCGTAGTAGCCGAGCCGGAAGATGACCCATGTCGGCCACGAGGAATAGCCGCCCGGATACGGTCGTGCTGCGGGGCCCACGGTGGCGTAACCCTGCCACTCACCGTCCCGGTGTCGTGACCCTGGCCGAGCGCACTCATGTTCGCGCTCGGTATCCGGTACCCGAAAGTAGTATCATTGTCTGTAGTAAAAGGCCGCGCCGAGGTTCCTCAATGGGTTCGCGGCCTGCTCCGGCCCACGTGGCCGCCGCCATCCTGATGGCCGTCTGTAAGCGATGATCCGTGTATCCGAGATCTGTGCGACACCGACCCCTCGAAAAGCCCGGGAAGGCGGGACGATGGTAAGCAGATTCACCCGTAGGTTCGACCCTGAAAAGCCTCGGGACCATCTGGACGAGCAGTTCGATACGCACCAGCCTCCCATGGGGACGCCGATCCCCAGCGTTCCGCCGTGGTCGGCTCTTGTTCTGCCCGGCGGCCGGCCGCACTCGCTCTATCACGGACGACGTGACTGCGAGGCCCTGACGGCGGATGTGCGTCTCGCGGCCCAGTGCGCGCAGGACGTCAAGGTTCAGATCGTGAAGCTCGACGCGGTTCGCGGTCGGGAGGACCGAGTGGGATGCCCGCTCTGCCGCCCGACCGAGACCGACTACTCCAAGATCAAGGACTGTTCGGTGGAGACCGAAATGGGTCCGCAGGAGGGGATGCGACTCCTGTGGCGAGAAGACCCCGCGGCGGGCTGGTACAGCCTCGTGACGTACAAGGTGAAGTACAGGCAGCGTTCTCGCCTTGTTGCGGAGAGCAGGTCGGCAGGGGAGCTGCGAGAGCTGCCGAGTCCGAGTTAGGCGCCCTCCCGCACCGAGCGGCCCGCTTCGCTGATCGCCGTTGTCCATGGGCCGCCATCGCCTTGGCGGCCCATGGGTTCGCTCGGACGGCTCGGAGCCAGCGAAAAGATCGCGGAAACGGGTGGCGTTCCCTCATCTCGACATGCCTGGATCCATCGCCGGTGAACATCGCTGTCGGTGGGCAAGCCGGAATCACCGTGTAGGAGCGGTGAGCCTCCAGAGTGGCCGTTTCCTGACACGTGGCAGTGCGCAAAACCGCTCCAGGGCGGGGGTGCTGCGTAGATAAGATCTAGGCCCGCCTCGGGGAGCGGCGTTGGGAGCAGCAGGGAGCGGAGGGGTGATGGCGCAGTCCGGCAGGCCCGTTCCGAAGCCACCGAAACCAGTCCAGAGGTGGTTCCAGGAGCGGGTGTCCGACTTTCCCTGGGAGCAGGACGGGCTGGACCACATCAAGGGGCTGATGCCGGACGTGGAGCCCTACCGCGCCTGGCCGCTGTTCTCCTTCGTGGCGCCGTCGGGACGGGTCCACGAGTGCGACCTGTTCATCGCGACGCCCGGCGGGTTGTACCTCGTCGAGTTGAAGGGCCATCCGGGGCAGGTCGTCAACAACGGTGGGACATGGACGTTCAGCGGCCCTGACCGGCGCCGGACGCTTCGCAATCCGCTTGCGCTGACGGACTGGAAGTCAAAGGAACTGAAGGATCGGCTGATCTGGGCCGCCAAGGACCTCGGATACTTCAGTGTGCGGGTGCCGCGGATCGAGCCCGCGGTGTTCCTCTCCGCGCCGAACCTCGTGTCCCGGCTGGACACGGTCCAGCAGACACGGGTGTACGGGCGCGACGACCTGAACACGGGCCTCGGCCGGATCTGGCACGACCTGTTGGGCCGCCCGCCGGAACGAGAGTCGCGCCGCGTCGGGGCGGACTTCTCCAAACGCCTCCCAAGGATGCTGGAGCGGATCGGGATCTCACACTCCACGGCCCATCTGCGGTTCGGGGACGAGTGGCGGATGGAGCCGCGCGTGCTGGAGGCCGGGCCGGCGTGGGAAGACCGGCTGGCCGAGCGGGACGACATGGTCCACGAGGAGGGCCGGGTCCGGATCTACCTGGTCAGCCAGCAGGCGACGGACGAGGCGCGCAGAACGGTCGACCGGGCGGCTCGCCGCGAGTACCAGGTGCTCCAGGGGATCAACCATCCGGGCATCGCGCAGGCCGTGCAGATCCGCGAGCATCGGGGCGGCTCGGCCATCCTGTTCCGCCACGACCATCGCGACCTCCGGCTCGACTCCTACCTGGACGTGCACGGCGAGTCGCTGACGCCGGAGACGCGGCTCGCGCTCGTCCGGCAACTCGCCGAGGCCGTCCGGTACGCGCACAACCGGTCGCTGTACCACCGGGCCCTCGCCGCGCGGTCGGTGTACGTGTCGGCGAAGGACGACGGGTCGCAGCCGGTGCTGCGCATCATCGACTGGCAGACGGCGGCGCGGGACTTCGACACCGCCAGGCCGATGACGATCGGCCAGTCCAGCCTGGACGGTGACCTGGTCGACGACGCGGCGCAGGTCTACCTGGCGCCCGAGTTCGACCAGCCCTATCCCGACCCCGTCGACATGGACGTGTTCGGCATCGGCGCGATCTCCTACCTGATCCTCACCGGCCGTCCGCCTGCCGCAGATCGCGCCGACCTGATCGACGCGGTCACCAAGGCGGGCGGGCTGCACCCGTACGCGGTCGTGGACGGCATGGGTGACCGGATCGACGAATTGATCTTCCAGGCGACGCAGGGCTTCCCGCCGAACAGGCTTGAGTCGGCGGACCGGTTCCTGGAGGAGCTGGATGCCGCCGAGCAGGACGCGGCCGTCCCCGAGGACGAGCCCACCGGCGGCTGGGAGGGCGTGGACCCGCTGACCGCGACGCCCGGCCAGGTCGTGGACGGGGACGCGGACGGTGTCTGGCGGGTGGAGCGGCTCCTCGGCACCGGCGCGACGTCACGGGCGCTGCTGGTGCGCCGCGACGCCGAGGACGAGGAGGGCGCCGAACCGGGCCCCGAGCGGGTCCTGAAGGTGGCGCTGGACGAGTCGAAGGCGCCCCGGCTCGCGGCCGAGGCGGCGGCGCTCGCCAAGGTCGGCGGCGGCGCGATCGTCCGGCTGCTGGGCGGGCCCCGGACCCTCGGCGGCCGGACGGTCTTGGACCTGGAGTTCGCCGGCGACCGCACGCTGGCCGCCGTCCTCCACGACGACGGGAAGCTCACCTACCACCAGCTGGAGCGGTTCGGCCGGGACCTGTTCCGCGCGCTGGACCAGCTCGTCGCGAAGGGGGTGCGGCACCGCGACCTGAAACCGGAGAACTTCGGGGTCCTGCGCCGCGCGGACCGCACCTGGGAGCTGAAGCTCCTGGACTTCTCGCTGACGGACGTGTCCGACCGCGACCCGTCGGCGGGCACGCGCGGCTACCTCGATCCGTTCCTCGGCACGCCGAGCCGCCCGGACTTCGACGACCACGCCGAGCGGTACGCAGCCGCGGTGACGTTGCACGAGATGGCGTCGGGAGAGCGCCCGAGGTGGGGCGACGAGGGAACGGACCCGCGCACGGTCGACGACCCGCACCCGTACCTGTCGGCCGAGCTCTTCGAACGCGCGCTGCGCGACGGCCTGACCGGCTTCTTCCGCCGCGCGCTGCACCGGGACGTCTCGGAGCGGTTCGACACGTTCGCGCAGATGGAGGCCGCCTGGCAGGACATCTTCCGCAGGGCGGACGCGACGGCGCCCGCCACCACGCAGGCGACGCTCGCGGGCGGCGACGTCGACCCCGGGCTCGGCCCGGAGGAGCTGAAGGCCGCCCGCGACACCGCGGCCGAGGCGGCGACCCTGGGGACACCGCTGATCGCGGCGGGCCTGTCGCCGCGGGCGGAGGCGGTCGCGCTCGGGTTCAACGCGACGACCGTCGGGCAACTGCTGGACGTCCCCGCGTACCAGATCTCCAAGGCCTGCGGTGCGGGCGCGGTCGCGAAGAAGGAACTGACCCGGCGGCACCGGCAGTGGGCAGCGAAGCTGCGCCCCCACGGCGGGCCAGGGCCGCACGCGGAGGACGAGCCCGTCGCCGGTCCGGCCGACCCGGCGCCGCCCGGGAACGCCCGCGCCGGGACGCGCGTGGACGACCTCGCCGCGCTGCTCGTCCAAGCCGACGAGCGCCGTGCCTCGCGTAAGGGAAGGACGCTGCGGCTCCTGCTGGGCCTGCCGGACGACGACGCCGCGCCGCTGGACGACCCGTGGCCGACGCAGAGCGCCGTCGCAAAGGCGATCGGCACCACGCAGGCGACGGTGTCGCGGCACCACAAGGAGGCCATCGAGCGGTGGGCCGCGGCGGACTGGCTGGCACCCGTCCGCGACGAGTTGGTCGCGTTGGTCCGGGGTCTCGGCGGTGTCACGACGGCCGCCGAACTCGCCGACCTGCTGCGCGTGCGGCACGGCGCGGCGGAGGGCCCGGCGGAGGTCACCGCCGCCCGGTCGCGCGCCGTCGTCCGCGCCGCCGTCGAGGCGGAGACGTTCACCGGAACGGACGCGGAGGGCGGCGCCGAGCCGCGCCTGGACCGGGTGCGCCGGGGACGCCACGTCCTCGTGGCATTGGAGTCGCTGCCGGGCACCGACGACCCGACACCGGCCGAGTTAGCCGGCTACGCCGCGGCCCTCGGCTCGCGCGCGGACGACCTCGCGGCGCAGGAGCCCCTCCCCGGCGGCGCCGAGGTCATCCGGGTCCTGCGCGGCATCGTCCCTCCCGCCGGGATGACTCCGTTATCGGACACCCGCCTCGTCCACCTCGCCTCCAGCGTCGCCGAGAACGCGCTGGCCTCTCCCACGCTCCAGGTCTACCCGCGCGGGCTGACCCTGGCGAAGGCGCTCCGGTTGTCGCAGGCCGGTGCGGGAGTCCGGTTCCCCCGGGGCGTCACCCTGGCCGACCTGCTGACGAAGGTCAGCGCCCGGTTCCCGGGCCTTGACGCCTACACTCCGGCACCGTCGTACGTGGACGTGGAGGAGGCGCTGCGCGACGCCGGATTCCCGCTCCACTACGACCAGACCACCGAGCGGTTCTACCCGCCCGCCCCGGCCGGTCCGCGGACGCCGTCGAGCAGCACCACCGCGACCCGTCTCGGCGCCGGGCTCGGCGTCCCGGGGGAGGGACCCGAGGATCTCGCGGACGCCCGGCTCGCCACCGCCGCCCGCCAGGGCGGGTTCCTCGCCCTGACCATCCATCTGAAGCGGCTCGCCGGGGTCGCGGAGGCCATCAGCGCCAAGTACCCGGTCACACCGGTGAACTTCGCGGACGTGTTCCTCGCCGAGTTCCGGTCGCTGGCCGCCGAGCAGGGCACCGACTGGGGTCAAGTCCTTCGCGCGGACGAACGCCTCACGCGCACCGGGGAGATGCCCAGCGGGCTTCGCTCGTTCGTCGTCCGCGTCCTGGACCGCACCGGGCAGCGCCTTCTCGACCACGCCGCGCCTCCCCGGACGGTGCTGTTCGTCCACAACCTAGGCCTGCTCGCCAGGTACTTCGACGTCGGTGGACACGACCTGCTGGCCGGGTTGCAGAACGCCGCGCGCCGCGCGTCGGACGTCCCGCACGGGCTGTGGCTGCTGTGCCCGTCGGAGGCCCCGCGCGCCACCCCGAACCTGGACGGCCGGACCGTCGAGGCCATCGGCGCCACCGAATGGACCCTCCTAGACAAAGCCTTCGTCGCCCGCCTGCGCGGCGGCAAGGCAGCCTGACCGGCAGCGTTACAACGAAAAAGCACGAACGAGGGAGACGAACCGAGTGAGCGTGGACAAGGCCGCCCTGCTGAAAGACCTCCGCAAGCAGGTCACCGCCCTTGAGGACGACCTGCGCGAGCGCACCGAGGCCGGGCAGGAGTTCCACGCCAAACTCAAGGCCGAATATGACCGCGCCCGCGAGAACCAGCGCACGGCTCTCACGTTCGGGCAATGGCGGGACGACCGCGTGACACAGGCCGCCGTCGCCTGGGTCCTCGCCACCGTCTTCGTCCGGTTCTGCGAGGACAACGACCTCATCGCCGCCCCCTGGATCGCCGGGCCCGGCGACCGCCTCACCGAGGCCGACGAACGCCACCAGCAGTTCTTCCGCGACCACCCGGAGAAGAACGACCGCGACTGGCTCGTCGCCTCCTTCGAGCACCTCGCGTCCACCAACGAGACCGTTGCCGGGCTCTTCGACCGCGACCACAATCCGCTCTGGGAACTCGAACCTTCCTATGAGCGGGCCGCCGAACTGCTGAAGTTCTGGCGCCGCCAGGACGCGGACGGCCAGATCGTCCACGACTTCACCGACAAGGAGAACCTGGACACCCGCTTCCTCGGCGACCTGTACCAGGACCTCTCCGACCACGCCAAGAAGACCTACGCGCTGCTCCAGACCCCCGAGTTCGTCGAGGAGTTCATCCTCGACCTCACCCTCGAACCGGCGATCGAGGAGTTCGGCCTCGAACCCCCGTGGAAGCACAAGCCGTCCGGCTGGCCCGGCGACGAGCCCATAGTCCGCGGCCTCCGCACCATCGACCCGGCCTGCGGCTCGGGCCACTTCCTCCTCGGCATCTTCCACCGCCTCCTGGCCAAGTGGGAGGCCCACGCCCCCGTCCTGGACTCCTGGACGCGCATCCGCAAGGCCCTCGAATCCGTCCACGGCTGCGACAAGAACCCCTTCGCCGCAGAGATAGCCCGCTTCCGCCTCCTGGTCGCCGCCCTACACGCCGCAAAAGAGACCCGCCTGGACCGCGCCCCGTCATTCCCCATCAACGTCGCAGTAGGCGACTCCCTTCTTCACGGCCGCGGCGCCGAAATCGAGACCGGAATGCTCTTCGGCGGCAACGAGCAGTTCACCTACGCCACGGAGGACGTAGGAGACTTCGTGAAGTGCTGCGACCTGCTCGGCGTGAACTCCTATCACGTGGTGGTTGGTAATCCGCCCTACATCGTCGCGAAAGATAAGCAGGAGAACGAGAACTACCGCTCCTATAGTGCCGCGTCAGGCAAGTATGCACTTTCAGTGCCATTCGCGCAGCGAATTTTTGAGTTGGCTATCCGAAGTGGTGGTTCAGATCGTTCCGCTGGCTTCACTGGCCAGATTACTGCCAACTCATTTATGAAGCGGGAGTTTGGTAAGAAGCTAGTTTCCTGGTTTTATGAGAATGTCGATCTCACTCATGTCGTAGACACATCTGGTGCGTTCATCCCGTGTCACGGCACACCGACGGTTATTCTCGCAGGCCGTAACCGTACGGCGCTCAAGGAGGCACGCATCCGTGCGGTTCTTGGCGTACGAGGAGAACCCGTTCAACCAAAGAATCCTGCACGGAGCCATGTTTGGACGGCGATCCTGGATCAGTATTCCCGTCCGGGAAGCGAGTCGGAGTGGGTAACTGTTGCGGACCATAATCGCTCTACGCTCAAAGCTCACCCATGGTCCCTCAGTGGTGGAGGGGTTGGTGAGCTTCGGGAAGCTATCGAGGCGGCGGCTATAAATCGACTAGAGTCGGTTTCTGATTCGGTCGGAATTACGAGCTTTACCTTGGAAGATGACCTCTACGTTCTGCCCAGGCATGCTGCAATTCGCAGAGGGATAGGTAAGCCGTGGCTGCGCGAGATGGTCACTGGTGAATTGCTCAGGGATTGGGGGGAGGGTGATTTTGACGTGGTAGTGTTTCCCTATAATCGCGATTACGAGCCGGTCGATGTCGAAGAAATCCCCCAACTGCTCACCTATATGTGGCCTGCGCGAACCACAATCTCAAACAATATCTTGTTTGGCGGGAGAAGGAAAATTGACGGCGGACTCAAGTGGTCCGAGTTTGGTCGGCTTACGAGCAGCAAGTTGCGCGCTCCGCTGTCCATTTCCTTCGCGTTTGTCGCGACTCATAATCATTTTAGTCTTGATCGTGGCGGCAGAATTTTCAATAGATCAGCTCCGGTGATTAAACTTCCTCAGGGGGCTGTTGAGGACGACTATATGGGAATCCTAGGGCTACTCAACTCGTCGACTGCCTGCTTCTGGCTAAAGCAGGTCAGTCATGATAAGGGCAGTCAGGGAGTAAATGAGGGGTTTAAGTCCCAAGAATGGGAGCGTTTCTTTGAGTTTACTGGAACGAAAGTACAAAAGTATCCAATCCCGAAGGTTTTCTCCTCAGCAATTTCCTCAGAGTTGATTAGAAGGGCTAGGGAGCTACCTTCTTTGGCGAGCATTCCTCGTGAAGGATTGGTGTCGCCTCGTGAGTGGCTCGACAGTAGTCGAAGAGGTCAAGAGGAATCTCGAAGCCGTATGATTGCGCTCCAAGAAGAGTTGGATTGGATTGTCTACGGTTGCTACGACCTGATAAGTGCCAACAGTTTGAAGTCGGTAGCTTCGGCTGATATCGAAGCTATTCCGGATATCCAAATTGGGGAGCGAGCGTTTGAGATTGTGCTTGCTCGCAAGATGGCGGCGGGCGAGGTCACAACCTCCTGGTTTGAGCGGCATGGGTCGGTTCCGGTTACGGAGATTCCGGAGCGGTGGCCGGAGGAGTATCGGCGGGTGGTGCAGGCGCGGATCGATCTGATCGAGAAGTTGCCCAAAGGTGTGGGGTTGATCGAGCGGCCGGAGTACAAGCGGCGGTGGGCGACTGAGCCTTGGGAGAAGAAGGAGAAGGCGGCGCTGCGCAACTGGATCCTCGATCGGTGTGAGCGTGAGGATCTCTGGTTCGCGTTGCGGGACGGGCTGCGGCAGCCGCGTCCGTTGACGATCAACCAGCTTGCGGACCAGTTCAAGGACGACGCGGATATGCAGAGCGTGGCGGCGCTCTATGCGTCCGATCACATGAAGAAGCGTGACCTTCCGTTGGCCAAGGTGCTCGCCGAGATCATCGCGGACGAGCATGTGCCGTATCTGGCTGAGCTGCGGTACAAGGGGGCTGGGCTGCGCAAGCGCGAGGAGTGGGAGAAGGTGTGGGAGCTCCAGCGCGAGGAGGACCGCACTGGGAAGCGCCTCGACATCGCTGTCCCGCCGAAGTACGCCCCCAAGGACTTCAAGAAGCCGTCCTACTGGTCGCAGCGCGGGAAGCTGGATGTGCCGAAGGAGCGGTTCATCTCGTATCCGGGAGCTAGCCCGGACGCCGATGACTCGTTGCTGATCGGGTGGGCCGGGTGGGACCACAAGGACCAGGCCCAGGCCCTCGCCAACCTTGTCAACGACCGGGCCGAGGTCGGGGCTTGGGGTGCGGAGAAGCTCGCTCCGTTGCTGGCCGGCCTGCTTGAGGTGCTGCCGTGGGTGAAGCAGTGGCACGGCGAGTACGACGCGGAGTGGGGAGGCGTCCCGGCCGAGGATTTCGAGGGCTTCCTCAGCGAGCAGCTCAGCCGGTATGAACTGTCGGAGCAGGATCTCAAGAGCTGACGCTCTCTGGTACGTGGAGCCGCGTGGCGAAGAAGGAAAGGGGGGCCTGAAACCTTCCCCGCCACGCGACGACTGGGGTCACCTGCCGGCGCAGGCTTTGATGACGGCCTGGATGAGGCTGTTGGTGTCGGGCGCGCTGACGATCTTCCATTGCGGCCCACGGGGGATGAGCGCCCACCACTCGCTGGTGGAGATGCCCCACCAGCAGATGACACCGGCGTAGCGCTCTTGCAGCTCTGAGATCGTCGTTGGCTCGTGATCAGGCGGAGGTGTGTCGTGAGCCTGGGGCTGCTCTGTCCGGGGCGCTAGCGCGGCCGTGATGTACGGGGTGAGGATTCTGGTGATCTTCGCGGCGGCCCTGGCCGGGGCGTCGTGCGGGGCCAGGTCCTCGCCGGTGCTCGACCGGTACTTCCAGACGCCGGTTGCCGATCCGGGGACGAGCGTGGCGCTCTCTCCGATGTGGGGCGCGGCGGGATCGAAGATGCGGAGGAGTGGGTACGTTTCGGCGTATTGGGGGGCGACCTGCCACCCTTGCCGGACGCATTCCTGGGCAAGTCGGTCGAGATGGCCCGTAATGAACGCGGCCGGGAATGCTGGCTCCCAGTTCTTGGGGTCGATCCACCTCATTTGTAGCCCTCCCACTTACTGGGCTGCCCCGTAGGCCGGGTGGACACGCGGCTGCGTTCGTGGGTGAGAGCCTCACGTAGCTCTTGCGCGCTGCTATGTATGAGGGTGGGTTCTACACCTTCGCTTGGGTCGTGCAGGGTGGCAACCCAGTCGCCCAGTAGGCCGTCCTGGCGCGTTGCACGCCAGATGCGATGTCCTCTGAAGTCATTGCGGAGTTGCGCCAATGTTTGGTCGGCGGGATTGACGGGTGTTTTCATGATCGGGAAACTCTCGTTGAGATTTCTCTCCGTTACTGCTCCACATCTTGCTGTGATCGGGCTATGGTCTGGAAGAGCGAGAAAGTCAACGAAGCAAACCCCTCGCGGGTGGTGAGAAAGCCACCCCGATTTCGGATCTTGGAGTGCCGTCATGCCGCGTCGCCCCCGTGACCCTGGTGTCCCCTCGTCGCCGATCGAGTACTTCGGTGCTGAGCTGCGTACTTATCGAGAAGCTGCCGATCTGACCCGTCCGCAGCTCGGCGATAAGCTCGGATACAGCCCTCAGTGGGTCGGTCAGGTTGAGGCGGGGCAAAGTGGACCTTCGGAGGATTTCGCCAAGGATTGTGACACTTACTTCAAAACGAACGGGACCTTCCATCGCCTCTGGAAGTGGAACCAGCGCTTGGTGCGCCTTGCTGCGCTTCCTCCTGGCTTCCCGGACTTCGTCGAGCGGGAGGCACAGGCAGATGTGATGCACATCTTTGAGACGATGGTCGTCACGGGCCTCTTCCAGACCCCTGAGTATGCCTACGAGGTGCTCAGGTCAGGCAAAGCACCCGAGGCCGTTGAGCAGTTGGTGGCTACTCGGATGGAGAGGCAGGCCATCCTCGAAGGTGAGACGCCGCCGCACATCGTCGCGATCTTCGATGAAGGTGCCATCCGTCGCCCGGTCGGAAATACGGATGTGATGGCAGGGCAGGTTCGACATCTCATCAACCTGGCGGAGTTGCCGCACATCACCCTTCAGATCGTCCCAACTAGCAAGGGGGCGTACGCGGGGGTAGCAGGGGCCTTCACAGTCCTGAGCTTTCCGGACGACCTTGACGTCGTGCACATCGGCGGTCATGTTGGTGCACAGATCATCGACCATCCGGAGGCCGCCCGAGGTTATGCGGTACGTTTCGATTTGATCAGAGGAGCAGCCCTGTCTGCCGACGACTCCGTAAGCATGCTCCATGCGATCTTGGAGAGCCTATGAACACACAGCACGTGCCCTCTGCAAAGGTGGGGGAGAGTGAGCCGGAGCTGCGATGGCGCAAGAGCAGCCGCAGTGACGACACGGGTGGCCAATGTGTCGAAGTAGCTTCCATGGTTCCGCTCCTCCCTGGGGCCTGGCGCAAGGGCAGTCGAAGCGACCACACCGGGGGGCAGTGTGTCGAGGTGGCCGAACTGGCGGCGGCGGTCGCGGTTCGGGACTCGAAGGCGCCGGACGGGCCGAAGCTCGTCTTCGGGGCCGCCGCGTGGCGGGCCTTCACGGGCCAGGTCAAGGGCGGGCGCCTCGACCTGAGCTGACTTCGAGAATGCGGAGCCCTGGTTCGCCGAGTCGGCGGGCCGGGGCTTTCTGCTTCCTGGGGCGCTCGGCCCTGCGCGCAGGACCGACGCGGTTGCGGTGCCGAGAATCTCGGTGGGGTGTGGCCGATTTCGGACGTCGTTCGCGGTGAGTCATTACCGGGGGCGCGGCTTCTCCGGCGGCGTGCGTTACCTCAGAGGGTGGGGAAGGACGCGCGGTGCTGTGCTCCATTCCACCTAAGAAAGGGGCGTTCACCTGCGATGTCGCGTGGTCTCCCCGGCCCGCTCGCGCCAGTGACCGGGAGCCTGGTGGTGGAGTACGCGTGGCATGTCGCGGGGTGGCCAGAACGTCGTCCCGGAGTGGTTCGTGACGTCCTGAAATCGGGGGCGTTGCCGGGTGCGCTTGCGTAGGTTCTCCCGGAGAACCGAGAAGGGGGCTCATGGCGGCGGTGGAAGGTCCCGAATGGTCGTGCCGTGGTATCGAACAGAAGGCCGGACGATATCCGTTGCAGGTGGAGGCGCCGGTCATGCGGCTCGCCGAGTTGCTGGTGCCGGGGATCTCCACGCAGACCAGGTACGTCCGCTACTACGCCCTGTACGCGGCGCTCGGCGCGCACGCGGCCGAGCACGACCTTGACGGTGCGGCGACGCGGCGGTTGCTGCGGCGCTGCGAGGTCGTCCTCGCCGGGGTGTCCATCGCGCATGACGACCCGGAAACGTGGCCGGGCATGGCGCACGCGGTCGCCGGGATCGAGCCGTTCTTCGAGGGTGGTGTGCTCGACATCGACGCGGCGGTGGGGAAGGACGAGCCGGACGGCGAACCGTCCACGAGCAGCAGAACGGATCGTTCGTACTCGCCGCGCTCCTCCGGGTTCTGGTCGCAGTATCTCGGGCCGAGCACGGTCCTCGGCGCCTCCGTGGACGAGGACGGCGCGCCGCGCCCTGGACGGCACGCGTGTCCCGCCGAGGTCGTGGACCTGTTCGCGCCGCTGCTGCGGGCCGCCGCGGGGCGCGCGCTCGACGGCGCGGGACTGCGGGCGCTCGCGCCGCTCGCGATGCAGGCCCCGGACCCTCCCGAGGCCCCGTGGCTGCGGGGGCTTTTTACCGCCACCCGGGACGGGCGTCACGTCCCGGAGGAGTGGGGGCCGGACGACAGGCGGCGCCGGGCCACGTTCCGGATGGTCGGCCGTGCGGCGGCGCTCCACGGTGGCGACGCCGCGTACGGGTGGGAGGAGTGCGCCCGGTCGGCCGTGGCGTTCGGGGACGAGGTCGAGTCCGATCCGGTGCTGCGCGGCGTCGAGAACGTGCTCGGGTGGCGCGGGACGCTGCTGCGGAACTACTCGGTCGGCGCGTGGCGGCGGTTGTGGGCCGGGCTGGTCCGGTCGATCGGCTCGCAGGACGGCGAGGGCGACCGGAGCCGAGACGAACTGCGGGCGTGGCTCGCGGATCCGATGCCGGACATGTCGCTGCGCGCGTGCCTGGACGGGGTGCCCGCCACGATGAGCGGCGGGCATCCGGCACCTGCGGAACGGGCGATCCTCGAACAGGCCGACTGGCGCGATCCCGTGGTGAACGTGACGATCCTGCTGATCGGCGGGCGCCGCGTCAGGGAGCTGACCGGAGAAGCCCACGCCACGTTCCTGGGGCAGCGGCACGACATCCTCAACCCGCTGTGGGTCGCGCACCTCATCGAGGACTTCGCGGACCGGCCCGTCAAGGACCTGGCCGTGCGGCTGGTGGACGACATGCTCGCGCAGGCCCGCCGGGTGGCGCTGGCCAAGACCCGCCCCGACGGCAACGGGCGAATGAGGTTCTTCTCCAGGATCCACGAGCGCGGGGGCCGCTACTACAAGACCGGCGAGGAGGGCGAGGGCGACATCGGCGTCCGCCTGCACCAGGTCGGGGACCTGGCCGAACAGCTCGGACTCCTCGTCCTCGGCGAGGACGGCGCGGCGGCGCCGACGCCGCTCGGCGCAGAGTTGCTGGAGGTGGGGGCGTGACGTGGGAGTTCTCCTCGCCGCTGACCCTGCTCGGCGAATGGCGTGACCGCGTCGACGAGGCCGAACTGCACGAGCTGGTGCTGCTGGGCTTCACCGTCGACCTGCCCTTCCTGGAGAAGACGCTGGTCTCGACCGCGCGTGCGCTCGGAGCGCGCATCACGATCATCGGTGACGCGGCGCAGGGTGTGTACGACCCGGTCGACGTGCGGATGGCCGGACGGTCCTACTTCCACGGCCTCGCCGCCTGCCAGGGCGCGTTCCATCCCAAGCTGGCCCTGCTGATCGGCGCGCACGAGGCGGTCGCGGCGATCGGGTCGGGCAACCCGACCATGGCGGGCTGGGGTTACAACGACGAGCTGTGGACCGTCCTGCGCGGCCACGAGACCGACGCCCCTGCGCCCCTCGGGGAGCTGGGCCGGTGGCTGGCCGAGCTCGCCGCCCTGTGCGGTCGGGGTTCGGGGCCGCTGTCGGCGCCCAGGTACGCGGCGGAACTGCTGGAGGAGGCCGCGACCCGGCTGGCGGACTTCCAGACCTCTCCGCATCCGGCGCGGGTCCTGCACAACCTCGACTCTGGGCTGCTGTCGCAGCTCCCCGCCGGTCCCGTGGACGAGCTGCACCTGTACGCGCCGTTCGTCGGCCCGGACGGGCGCGCCCTGACCGAGATCATCGGGCGCCTCGCCCCTTCCCGGGTGGTGGTCGGCGTCCAGGAACGCTGGAGCAGCTACGACGGCGACGCGGTCCTGCGATCGCTGGACGGCGTCCCGGATACCGAGCTGCGATTGCTCGCGGAGCAGCGGCCACGCCACGGCAAGCTGCTGGAGTGGCGGACCGGCGGGCACTGGACCGCGCTGACTGGTAGTGCCAACCTCACCGTGCCCGCACTGCTGAAGTCCGTCGCCTCCGGGGGCAACTGCGAGCTGGGCGTGCTCGCGCCGGTGGCGTCGCCGCTCATGCCCGAGGGCACCGCGGCTCCGCTCAAGCACCTGCGAGGGCGGCGGACGGTCCAGCCGATGGAGGGGCGTCCCGGGCTGCTCGTCCTCGGCGCGCTGCTGACCGGTGCGGGACTCCTCCAGGTCACCCTGGCGCGTCCCTACGACATCGACGTCGCCGTCGAGGTCTCGCCGGACGGATCGCCCGGGTCGTGGACCAGGATCGGCACCGTCCCGGCCGGGCGGACCGAGCGAGAGTTCGCCGTCCGCGAGTTCGCAGGCGCCGTGGTGCGGCTCGTCGATCCGCGCGCGGATGGCCGGAGCGAGTCGCCGCCCGTCTTCGTCGTCCACCCCGCCCGCTGCGCGCGCCGCCAGCCCGATGACCAGCGGCCCCGGCTCCGGCACGGCTACACCGAAGCGGAGATCTTCACCGACGAGGAGCTGGGCCGCCGCTTCCGCTACGACCTGCTCCGGCTCTCCGACCTGCTCGCCGGGCACCGGACCGTGCACGCGGCGCGCGGCGATCGGCCCGCGGCGACCTCCGCCGTCCACGACCGTTACGCCGCCTACCTGGAGGACTGCGAGCAGACCATCGGGCGTCCCCTCACCCTCGCGCTCTTCGGCGGAGCCGGTGCGCCCGGTCTCGCCCTGGTGCCGCGGTGGGGATTGGGCGCCGAGGCCACGACCGACGACGAGGACCAGGACGATCCGGCCGGTGACGACGAGGCCGCGCCGCGGGAGATGCCGCCCGACCGCAGGCGCGAATGGCGCCAGTGGGCCGTGCGGGCTGTGGAGCAGACCGTCCCCGGAGGGCGGGAGCCGGCGCCGATCACGCTGCGCACCCTCGTCGCCCGGCTGTTCGTCCAGCTGCTCGGCCACGGCGTGTGGCGCCACGGCGACGACTCCTGGCGTGCGCCGCTGGCCCGCCTGGCCCAGGGCCTGGTCGTCCATCCCGAAGACGAGGTCCCGGACGAGGCCGCCCAGCACGTGACGGTGGTGACCGCGGTCTGCATGGGGCTGCTGCGCAGCGGTGCCTCACTCACCGGCGGGAGCACGGCCGACCTTCTCGCCGCCCGCACCTGGCAGGCCGTCCGGGAGCAGGTCTCGGCGGCGGACCCGGACCTGGCCGGCGACCTGCTCGTCCCGCCGCGGCTGCCGCACGCCCACGTGCTCGGACGCGCGGAGTGGGAAGACCTCATCGACCTCGCCCGCGCGGACGACCCGGTCGCTCCGATCAGGGCCGAACTCGCCGAGGAGGACCTGACGCTCGAACTCGACGGCGGCCTCTACCGGGTCACCGGAAGGTTCTCCAACCCCGTCCCGGTGGCGGCCCGCGTCGCCACCCTGCTCGGACGCCACCTGGACACGGCGCTCGTGCACGCCGTCACCGGGGGCCGGTGGGCCTTCGTCGTCTGGCGTCCACCCCATCTCGTCCTGGCCGCCGCGCCCCTGTGGCCGGGATGGCGCGTGTACCGGGTGTCGCCGCCGGGCACGCCCGAGTCGCGGCTGGGCGGCGGGGAGGGGCTGCCCCGGACCGGCCTCGTCGGTGGGCCGGTCCCGCTCGGGCGGACTCCGCCGCCGCTCGCGCGGGACTTGCTGGCCGAGGCGGGCATCGACTATGCCGAGCTCCTGCGGAGGCTGGTCGGCCGCGAAGCATGACCGGCATCGGTCAGGGGCGCTCCGGCACGCTCCGTAGGGGGCGGAATCCCGCCGCGGATGGCCTCCGGGCGGAGGGCCCGGCACTATCTTTGAGTCGCGCGGCGCGGGCGTGCGCGCTGGTCGGAGCGAGGGGAGTCAAGGGTGGCGGAGCGGGCGGCCGAACTGTACCTGCGGGATGTACTCGACATTCCCGAGGAGGTCCTCGCCGGCGACTACAAGGTCGAGCTGACCGGCGGGTTCGACGAGGCCGACCAGCGCATCGACGAGTACGTCGTCACCGACCAGCTCAAGCAGGCGTTCCGCGAGTCGCTGAACCTGGTCAGGGCATCGGTCCAGGGAGGGAAGTCGAACGCCGCCTACCTGCACGGCTCGTTCGGCTCCGGCAAGAGCCACTTCATGACCGTCCTGCACGCGATCCTGGAGAACCATCCCGCGACGCGGCGCAAGAAGGAGCTCCACGAGCTGGTCGCCGACAACGACGGCTGGCTGCGCGACCAGAAGTTCATGATGGTGCCGTTCCACCTGGTCGGCGTCACCGATCTCGACTCGGCGATCCTCGGCGGCTACGCCGCGGCGGCGCGGCGGCTCGGCCTGTCCAGCCCGCCCGTCTACCGGTCCGACGCGATGCTGAGCGACGCGCGCAGGCAGCGCGAGTTCCTCGCCGACGACGCCAAGTTCGCCCAGTGGCTCGGCGGGGCGGGTGCCGACTCGCAGCCCGCCCAGCCCACCGACGACCTCCCGAACCTGGACCTGGGCGGCGCCTCCGGCTCGGCCTGGACCACATCCGAACTGGACCGCGCGTTCGCCGCGCCGCCCGGTGACGAGCTGCGCACCGCGCTGGAGTCGGCGCTGCTCGACGGCCCGTTCTCGGCCTACGCCTACGGCGCGCGCGGCGCGGCCGACGCCTACCTGCCGCTGGAGAACGGGCTCGCGGCGATGAGCCGGCACGCCCACAAGCACGGCTACACGGGGCTGATCCTCTTCCTGGACGAGCTGATCCTGTGGTTGCAGGCGCACATGTCCAACCAGGAGAAGGTGAACAGCGAGGTCAGCAAGCTCGTCAAGCTGATCGAGTCCGGGGACAGCGACCGTCCGGTACCGATCGTGTCGTTCGTGTCACGGCAGCGGAACCTGTCCCAGCTCGTCGGCGAGGACGTCGTCGGCGCGGACGTGAAGAACCTCGAGGCGGCGGTGCAGTACCTCGCCGGGCGGTTCAAGGTCGTCAACCTGGAGGACACCAACCTTCCCGAGATCATCAGGAAGCGCATCCTCCGGCCGCGGCCCGAGATGGAGTCCGCGCTGAACGAGGCGTTCCTGAAGGTCGAGTCCTACAACGCGGGCGTCAAGGACGCGCTGCTGGACGCGCACGGCGCCACGCAGGCGGGCTGGAGCGACTTCCGCGACGTCTACCCGCTGTCGCCGGCGCTGCTCAACGTGCTGGTCGCGCTCGCGGGGGCGCTCCAGCGGGAACGCACCGGCCTGAAACTGCTGAACACGATGCTGTCGCGGCGCCGCGACGACCTGCGGCTCGGCGACCTCGTCCCGCTCGGCGACCTGTGGGACGTCCTCGGCCGCGACATCGGTGAGGCGTTCACCGACCATCTGCGGCACGAAGCCGAGAAGGCCCGGCACTTCCACCTCAGGGTCCGCGCGCACCTCCGGGAGCGGTACGGCTCCGAGGAGCACAAGGACTTCGTCGCCGACGACCGGATCGTCAAGACGCTGATCCTGTCGGCGCTGGCGCCCGAGGTCTCCGCGCTCAGCAGGCTCACCGGCGCCCGGCTCGCCGCGCTCAACCAGGGGTCCATCCAGTCCCGGCTGTCCACGCCCGGCAGCGTCGTCGGCAACCGGCTGCGCGAGCTGATCGCCGCCGGGTTCGGCGAGATCCGGGCCGACGGCGACCGCGACCCGGTGTTCACCCTGCACCTGTCCGACCTGGACGTCGAGCCGCTGCTGGAGCAGGTCGGCGAGGTCGACAACCTCGGCGCCCGCCGCATCTGGGTGAAGGAGCAGCTCTGGAAGCTGTTCGGCGTGCAGGATACCGGCGCATTCGTGTCCGAGCGCGAGATCGTGTGGCGGGGCAGCAGGCGCACCGTCGAGTTCGTCTTCGAGAACGTCCGCGACCCCGCCGTGCTGCCCGATGAGCAGTTCAAGCCGTCCGTCGAGGGGCGGATCCGGTTCGTCGTCGACTACCCGTTCGACATCCCCGGCAGGTATCCGAGCGACGACGCGGGGCGGGTCGAGGAGTTGAGCCGCGCCGGTCTGGAGGCCGACACCCTCGTCTGGCTGCCCCACCACCTGTCCACGCAGAAGGCCGGACAGCTCGGGCGGCTGCTGAAGATGCGGTACCTGCTGGAGCGCGACCGGCTCGACGACTACGCCACGCACCTGGCCTCCGACCAGCGCGGCCGTGTCCGCAACCAGCTCCAGGCACAGGCCGGCAACCTCGAGTCGCAGCTCGCCGCGCTGCTCCAGCAGCTCTACGGCATCTCCGGCGGCGAGGAAGGCAACGTCTCCGCCGAGCTCCAGGACGGGCGGCACGTCCTGTCACTGCGACCGGGCTACGACCAGCCGCGGCTCCAGGGCGGCGCGGGATTCGAGCACAACATGCTCGCGCTGGCCGACGACCTGTACTCCAGGATCTACCCCAAGCATCCCGACCTGGACCTCACGCGCACGCGCAAGGCCGTCACCATGGGCGAGCTGAAGACCGTGCTGGCCTGGATCACCCGCGCGATGGACGACCGCTCCGGCCGCACCGTCGTCGACCGCGACAAACTCGCCCTCCTCAAGCGCATCGTGCACCCCCTGGAACTGGGCGAGGTCCACGACGGGCCGCTGATCGTCTCCTTCGAGTGGCGGCGGCGGATCGACCGGCTCGCCGCCCGGGACGGCAAGCTCGACGGCGACCTGGCCGTCGAGGACGTCCGCCGGTGGATCGCCGAGTACGGCTGGACCGGCCTCGACAAGCCCGTCTCCAGCCTCATCATCGCCGTCTACGCGCTGCTCGCCGACCGTGACTGGGTGCTGAACGGCGGCAGGCCCGACCAGTTCCCCGGGCTTGAGGCGGTGGGCAGCGGCTGGGCCCTGCGCGACCAGCCGAAACCGTCCGAGCAGCAGTACGGCAGGGCGCGGACGCGCGCCGCCGCGCTCTTCGGCGTCAGCGTCCCCGACATCCTTTCCGGCCGGAACGTCCGGAGGCTCGCCGAGCAGATCAGGGAGAGGGCCCGCGAGCTGGAGGCGCCCGTCAACGACGTCCGGAGGGCGCTGGAGGCCCACGCGCCCTCCCTCGGCATCGAGGATCCCGACACCCCGCGGCGCCGCTCGGTCCGCCACGCGGCCGACCTGCTGGCGCGGCTGGCCGCGGTCCGCGACCAGGGCACCCCGCTCGTCCAGGCGCTGGCGGACGCCGAGTACGACGTCTCGGACCAGGTGCTCGGGTCCGCGATGGTCTCCGCTCCGACCCTGCTTCGCGCCCTCGACGAAACACAGTGGGTGGTCCTGGACGGCGTTCGCGGCTTCGCGGGCCGCGGTGACGACATCGGTGCCCGCGCCGAACAGCTCGTCCGGCAGGTCACCCGCGCCGCTCGGGCCGACGAGTTCGTCGAGAGCCTCTCACCTGTCTTGGAGGCCGCGAACGAGCAGGCCGTCGCCCTCCTGACCGAGGCCAGCCGGCAGGCCCGGCCGGTGCCGACCACGCCGCCGCCGACCGATCCCGTGCCGGACCCTGAGGATGCCGGGCAGGGCGCGGGGCAGGTCAGCCTGACCGACCACGGCAGCCCGTCCGTCCCGTCCGGGCCTGGCGGAGGCACGCCCGGGGGCGCCGCGCCGAGGCACGGGCGCAGGCGTGTCGAGCCCGCGCAACTCGACCGCACGCTCAGTGACGCCGTTGCGGGCATCCAGGCCGATGTGCGGGCGTTCGTGGCGGCGAACCCGGGGGTCCCCGTCGAGATCACCTGGGAGCCCGTCGCACCGGCCGGTTCCGAGCACGAACCTGATCGGGGGCCGGACAGGTGAGCACGCCGCCCGTGGTCGACCGGCGGGTCCTGGAAGCGCTGCTGGACATCGAGCTGCCGCGGCGCGACGCCCGGGACTCCGCCCGGCTCGTCGTCGTCCACGGCCGGTACCGGGACGGCGCCGCCACCGAGTTCGGCATCCGGTTCGGCGAGCGGCAGCGGCGGGTGCGGGTCAGTGACCAGACATCCGTCCTCGGGGTCATCGACGCGTGGGAGTCCCACACGGCCGGTGCGGCGGACGGCTCTGACGCGATCCTCGTCATCACCACCGGGGTGGACGACCACCAGCTCGGCGCCGACCTGCGGGGGCACGCGCTCGGCCGCCGCGTGCTCAGCGTCGACCGGGCCGAGATCGTCAAGCAGCGCTTCGGCGCCGCGGACCTCGACCCGCGCATCCGCCAGGAGCCATGGCTGATCGACGCGCTGCTGGACGCCGAACCGTCCGAGGGCTGGCGCGTCCATCCCGCCGGGGCGCCCTGGCGGCGCAGCGGCGGCTCGGTGCTGACGCGGGACGCCGCCGTCCACACCCTCGTGGGGGCCCGCCTCGACCTGGCGGGCCTGCTGCCAGGGGGAAGGGACGGCACCGGTCACCGCGACCTGGACGTCGACTCCCTGCTCGCCTGGTCGCGCCTGCCCGGCGCGGCGGTCCGCTTCGCCGGGCTGCCGGCAGCGGAACGCCACGGCATCACCGCATGGCTGCGGCAGAACCTCGGCGATGCCGCCGCCGTCCTGCTCGCGCTCGTGGAGTCCGGCAGGGGAGAGGACGCGATGGCGCTCGGCGTCGTCGCCGCCGTGCTCACCGACCCCGCCCGCGCCCCCGAGGCGGCGCTGGCCATCGGCGGGCTGTTCGCCGGGGTCTCCCACGACCCCGGCGAGCTCGGTGCCTACGCTTCGGCCGTCCAGGGCACCCTCGCCCGGTGGATCGACGAGGCCCGCTCCGAACGTCGCGCGCACCGGGACTTCCGCGGCGACGTCATGAAGGTGTTGGACCGTGCCGACGAGCTGGCCGCCGTCGCCGGTCTCGGCGAGGTCGCCGCCGGTGATCCCTTCCTGCCCTCCGGCCTGGACGCCCGCCTGCGCGCCTTCGCCAACGCGCTCGGCGAGTCCCCGCAGGCCGCCGACGAGGCGCTGGCGGCCGTCATGGACCACCGGCTCGCCGACCTGTTCGCCGGACGCTGCGAGGTCGCCGCGATGGCCGCGCGCCTCCTCCGCTGGCTGGAGGCGCCCGGTTCCATGGAGATCGCCTCTGTCGGCGCGGGGATCGCCTCGCACGTCGAGGAATGGGGATGGGTCGACCGCGCCCTCAACGTGCTGTGGAACGGTGACCCGGGCAACGACCGGGTCCTCGGGCACGCGTACCGGACGCTCCTCGAACGCGCGCGGGCACGCCGGTCGCTGCTCGACGAGAGCTTCGCCCGCTGCCTGCGCGACGGGACGGTGCCCATGGCCGGCACCGAGACCTGGGCGGGAGCGCTGCTGCTGGAGTCGGTGATGAGCGAGGTCGTGCGGCCGCTGGCCGGTGAGACGGCCCCGCTCGTCCTCGTCCTGGACGGGATGAGCAGCTCCGTCGCCGCACAGCTCGGTGAGGAGCTGGTCCGCGGCGGGCGGTGGCTGGAGATCACCGGCACGCCCGGCGCGCGCCGCGCGGCCGTCTCGATGGTGCCCTCGGTGACACGGGTGAGCCGGGCGTCGCTGCTGTGCGGCGCACCGGCGGCCGGTGGCCAGGCCGTGGAGAGCGCTGGTTTCACCGAGTTCTGGAAACGTCATCGCAGGCAGGCGGCCCTGTTTCACAAATCCGACATCCCGGGCGGGCCGGGGCAGCGGCTCGCCCAGCCGCTGCTCGACGCGCTCACGGGAGACAGCGTCGTCGGGGTCGTCCTCAACACCGTCGACGACGCGCTCGACCACGACCGGGAGGGCGACCGGACCGGCTGGCGGGCGTCCGACATCACCTTCATGATCGACCTACTGAACGCCGCCCGCGACTACAACCGCCCGGTCGTGCTCGTCTCCGACCACGGGCACGTCCTGGACCGCGGCGCGTCGGACGTGAGGCAGACCGCGGGTCAGGGTGCCGCGCGCTGGCGCACCGGCGAGCCCTCGGACGGTGAGATCGCACTGACCGGGCCCCGGGTACTGGAGGGCGACGGACGGGTCGTCGTCCCGTGGCGGGAGGACATCCGCTACACGCCCCGCAAGGCGGGGTACCACGGTGGCGCCAGCCTGGCCGAGATGACGGTGCCCGTGCTGGTCATCGTTCCCTCTGCGGAGCTGCTGCCGAAGGGCTGGTCGATCCTCCCGCCCGAGGCGACCGTGCCCTGGTGGTGGACGGCCGGGGCCGAACCGCGACGAGTACCGGAGCAGGCCGCGTCCACGAGGTCCACTGATGCACCTGGGCGACCCTCCGCCGCGTCCAAGGCCCGGAGGAAGGCGGAGCAGGAGGAGGCGCTCTTCACGGTCAGCGAAGCCTCACCCGCACCGGCGGCGCCCGCCGCGGCCCCCGCGCCCGCCACGCTCGGGAGCCGCGTCGTCCGCTCGTCCGTGTACGCGAACCAGCGGAAGTACCTGCGCAAGGCCCCCGAGGGCCGGCAGGTCGCCGCGGTCGTCGACGCACTCGCGGGCGCGGGCGGCCGCCTGTCCGCGGCCGCCGTCGGTGCCGCGGCGGCGGCGTCCGGCGGGCGGGCCCCCCGCAACGCCGAGCTGTTCATCACCGCCCTGCAACGCCTCCTCAACGTCGAGGGCTATCCCGTTCTCGAGCTCATCGACTCGGGCTCCACTGTCAAACTCGAAGTGGACCTGTTGCGCGAGCAGTTCGGAGTGGAGCAGTGACGGACGCACGGACACCGGTCAGCGCCGTCCGCCGCCGGGAGGTCATCGACGCCCTGCGGCGCGGCACCGTCCCCCGCGCCGGGCTCGACCTGTTCGCCGTCGGCCTGGACCGGTTCGCCGCGGCGATGGACGAGGAGATCGCCGCCGTCGGCAAGGGCGGCTCGGCGTTCCGCGCCATCCGCGGCGAGTACGGCTCGGGCAAGACGTTCTTCGCCCGCTGGCTGGGGGAGCGCGCCAAACGGGCCGGCCTGGCCGTCGCCGAGATCCAGATCTCCGAGACCGAGACGCCGCTGCACCGGCTCGAAACCGTCTACCGCCGCCTCACCGAACGGCTCACCACCGCGAGCCATCCCGTCGGCGCGCTGCGCCCCATCGTGGACCTGTGGTTCTACACCCTGGAGGAGGAGGTCCTCGACGCCGGGCAGGTCGCCGAGGACGACACGGAGGCGCTCACCCGCGCCGTCGACGAGCTGATGGAGCAGCGGCTCGCCGACGTCGCCCGCACCACGCCCGCCTTCGCCGCCGCGCTCCGCGGCTACCGGCGGGCGAGCGAGACCGGGGACGCCGGAACCGCCGAGGCGCTGATCGCCTGGCTCGGCGGGCAGCGGTCGGTGGCCGCGTCCGCCCGCCGCGCCGCCGGGGTCCGCGGCGACCTCGACCACTTCGGCGCGCTCGGCTTCCTCCAAGGGCTCCTCACGGTGCTGCGCGACTGCGGGCATCCGGGGCTCCTCGTCGTCCTGGACGAGATCGAGACGTTGCAGCGCGTCCGCGGCGATGTCCGTGAGAAGGGCTTGAACGCACTCCGGCAGCTCCTCGACGAGATCGACGGCGGCCGCTTTCCCGGCCTATTCCTCGCCATCACCGGCACATCCGCGTTCTTCGACGGCACCCAGGGCGTGCAGCGACTCCCCCCGCTCGCCCAGCGCCTGGCCACCGACTTCACCACCGACCCCCGCTTCGACTCGCCCCGCGCCGTTCAGCTCCGGCTCACCGGGTTCGACCTGCCGAAGCTCGGCGAGTTGGGGCGCAACGTCCGTGACCTGTACGCGGCGGGCGGAAGCGAGCGGATCTCCGCCACCGTCGACGACGCCTACATCGCCGATCTCGCCGCGGCGGTCACCGGTGGGCTCGGCGGCAAGGTCGGTGTCGCGCCCCGCCTCTTCCTCCGCAAGCTGGTCGCCGACGTCCTCGACCGGGTCGAGGAGTTCCCCGACTTCGACCCGCGCCGCGACTACGCGCTCACCGTGTCCAGCGCGGAACTGAACGAGACCGAGCGCAACGCCGCCGGGGACGTCCACCTGGACCTTCCGTGACCTCGTCCGCCGACCGGCTCTCACCCGTGCTGACCCACCACATCGTCAACACGCTGGGCTGGCGGTCGCTGCGCCCCCTCCAGGAGCAGGCCGTCGGTCCCGTGCTCGGCGGGGAGGACGCCGTCCTGCTCGCCCCCACCGCCGGGGGCAAGACCGAGGCCGCCGCGTTCCCGCTGCTGTCGGCCATGGACACCGGGAACTGGACCGGCCTGTCCGTCCTGTACGTGTGCCCGCTGAAAGCCCTGCTCAACAACCTGCTGCCCCGCCTGGAGACCTACACCGGATGGATCGGGCGCCGCGCCGCCCTGTGGCACGGCGACGTGCCACAGACGGCCCGCCGGCGCCTTCTCACCGATCCTCCGGACGTGCTGCTGACGACCCCCGAATCGCTGGAGGCGATGCTCCTCAGCGTGAAGGTGGATCAGCACCGGCTGTTCGCCGACCTCCGCGCGATCGTCGTCGACGAGGTCCACGCTTTCGCCGCGGACGACCGGGGCTGGCACCTTCTGGCCGTGCTCGAACGCCTCACGCGGCTGGCCGGACGCCCCATCCAACGCGTCGGCCTGTCGGCCACGGTGGGCAACCCCGCCGGGCTGCTGACCTGGCTGCGGGGCTCCAACCGGAGCCCGGCGCGCGTCATCGCTCCGGAATCGGAGCCGACCCGGAACACCGCCGTTGAACTCGACTACGTCGGCTCGGTCTCCAACGCCGCCACCGTGGTCGCAGCGCTCCACCGGGGCGAGAAACGCCTGGTGTTCTGCGACTCCCGGCAGCTCGTCGAGGAGCTCGGCGCCGCGTTGCGCGCCCGCGGCGTCACGACCTTCCTGTCCCACGCCTCCCTCTCGCTCGACGAGCGCCGCCGCGCCGAATCGGCCTTCGCCGAGGCCCGCGACTGCGTCATCGTCTCGACGAGCACGCTCGAACTCGGCATCGACGTCGGCGACCTCGACCGCGTCATCCAGCTCAACGCTCCGCCCACCGTCGCCGCGTTCCTACAACGCCTCGGCCGCACAGGCAGGAGACCGGGGACCACGCGCAACTGCCTCCTGTTGACCCTCGACCAGGACTCGCTCGTCTCGGCGGCAGCCCTGACGCTGCTGTGGAGCAGGGGCTACGTCGAACCCGTCCAGGGCCCGCCGGAACCCCGCCATATCGTCGCCCAGCAGATCCTTGCCCTCTGCCTTCAGGAGCACAAGGTCGGAAGCCGCTTGTGGGCCGAGCACTGGAACGGGCTCGCGCCCTTCGACCGCGGCGCCGAGCCGATCGTCCGCCACCTCGTCGAACACGGATATCTCGAACAGGATGGCGAGTTCCTCTTCATCGGCCCCGCCGCCGAGGCCAAATTCGGCCGCCGGCACTTCATGGACATGACCGCCGTGTTCACGGCGCCCCCCGAGTTCACCGTCCTGTCCGGGCGCCAGGAGATCGGCCGAACCGACCCCATGCTCCTCGCGGAACGCGTCGAGGGCCCCCGCGTCCTCCTGCTCGCCGGGCGTAGCTGGCAGGTCACCTGGATCGACTGGAAGCGCCGCCGCTGCTTCGTGGAACCGTCGGACCGCCCCGGCAGGGCACGCTGGTACGGCACGGCCTTCAGCGGTTCCGGATTCGCGCTCACCCGCGCATGCCGGGAGGTCCTCCTCGGTGCCGATCCGCCCGTCACCATGACCGAACGAGCTGTCCGCCACCTGACCGAGGCTCGTGACGCGGCCACCTCAAGGGTCCATCCCGGAGGTACGACCATCACGCGCGACGGCGACGACATCCGCTGGTGGAACTGGTCGGGGTTCCGGGCCAACGCCGTCCTCGCCGCCACGTTGTCCGGCGTGACCGACGAGAAGCAGCGTTTCGAGGACGAGTGGCTGCGGCTGCGCCCCGATCTCACGCGCGAAATATGGAAGGCGGGCACCGCCGACGCCGCCGACCGCCTGTGCCTGCCCGACATCGACGAACGCGCCGTGCGCGGTCTCAAGTTCAGCGAGGCCCTTCCGGGACGTCTCGCCACGGCCACGCTTGCTGTGCGGCTTGCCGACCTTGAGGGAGCCCTGGCCGCGTTGTCGGAACCCGTCCGCTTCGTTTCTCTCTAAGGCGATTACATGCTGGGGTTCTTTTCAGCGTTTGATGGCGATGCCGCCGTGGATGGTGATCTGGTCGTCGGCGAGTTTGGACGATTCCTCGTCGGGGTGCCAGCGGTGGACGGGGACGACTCCCGGGTCCAGAATCTCCAGGCCGTTGAAGAAGGTCTCCACTTCCTTTTTGGTACGGGCCACCGTCGGGATTCCGTGGGCGTTGTAGGCGGCGACGCCCGCCCGCACCACCTCGGGGTTGTTGTCGAACGTGGTGGTGGACAGGGCCAGGATGCTGCCGGGGGCCAGGGGGGCCATGAGGTGGTCGATGATGCGCCGGACCTCGGCGTCGTCGACGATGAAGTGCAGGATCGCGATGAGGCTCAGCGCGACGGGACGGCTCAGGTCCAGGTAGTCGCGCAGCTGGGGGGACTCCAGGATCGCGTCGGGGTCGCGGAAGTCGGCGTCGAGGTAGCCCGTCCTGCCCTCGGGGGAGCTGGTGAGCAGGGCGCGGGCGTGGACGAGGACGATGGGGTCGTTGTCGACATAGACGATCCGCGACTCGGGGGCGACGGCCTGGACGACCTCGTGCAGGTTCGGTGTGGTGGGGAGGCCGGTCCCGATGTCGAGGAACTGCCGGATGCCGTGCTCGGCGGCGAGATGGTGCGCCATCCGCGCCATGAACCTGCGGTTCGCCCGCATGCCGATGGGGAGCACGGTCCAGTCGGCGACGATGTTCTTCGCCGCCGCCCGGTCGGCGGGGTAGTTGTCCTTGCCGCCGAGTAGATAGTCATAGATTCGGGCCGAATGCGGGATATCGGTCTGAAGGTCCAACTCGCGGTCGGTCACATTGGTCCCCTGAGCGTCTGACGGCCGGTAGTTGATCTACTTTAAGTGCTTTCTCCCGTGGGGTGACGGACGCTAGATCATTTTGCCCACCGGGCAACCAGGTCAGCCCAGCAGGTCGCGCAGGAAGTCGCGGTAGTCCTCGTGCAGGCTGTGGCAGGCCTGGCGGGCCAGGTCGAACTCGCCGCGCAGGACGCCGTCGGCGAGGACGCGGTGGCGCTCCAGGGTGGCCTCGTCCATGGTGGTGCCGTTGGGACTGATCCTGATCACCGTCGTGATCTCGGTGGTGAGGTCCTCCCAGAGGCGGACGGCGGTCGCGGAGCGGGCGGTGGCGACGACCGCGCGGTGGAAGCGGTGGTCGGCGCGGGTCGCCTGGGTGCCGTTCGCGACGCAGCGTTCGAGTTCGGCGAGGGCGGCGCGCAGCTCGGCGGCCTCCGGGTCGCCCGGGTCGCGGCGGGACGCGACGCCGAGCACGCCGCACTCGATCACCTCGCGCATCACGGTCACGTCGATGAGGGAGCGCTGGGCGTCCTCGGACTGGACGGCGACGTCCTTGGCGGTCACGAAGGCGCCGCGTCCGACCTGGATGTCGACCAGGCCGAGGGAGCTCAGCATGCCGAGCGCCTCGCGGACCACCGGACGGGAGACGCCGAACGCCTCCGACAGCCGCCGCTCCGAGGGGAGCCGCTCGCCCGGGCCGTAGCGGCGGGCCCGGATGTCCTGGAGCAGTTGGTCGGCGACGCGGGAGCGCTGGGTCCCGGCGCTCATCGGGGGCCGCCGGGACGCGCGGACGCGCGGCGGAGATCGGGGGCGTCGCTCCTGCGCCGCGTCATCACTTCGGCTCCTTTGCTCACTGCCGCCCCCGTCCGGGACGGCCCGGTGGCGCACGTGCAACATACCGGCCCGTCCTGGTCGCGACCTATCTCGGAAGGCCCTGGACAGGAGCGGGAGGCGTTGCTACATTCCCGGCAACTGGTAAGACCAGTAATACCAGATGCAGAGAGGGGGTGCGTGCCCGTGGGTGACGGAGAGCCGAGCGCGGGGGCGCCCTGGGCGCCGCGGGTCGGGGTCGACGGGCGCAAGTTCCCCGGCGCGGCGCGGGGCGGGTGCCATGACACGCTCGTCCGGGCCCGGGCGGCGGGGTTCGACGGGGTCTTCTTCCGCACCGTGCTCGACATGAGCCCGACCCTGGACGCCGGTGAGCTGCGAGAGATCCGCGAGCACGCCGACGACCTCGGCATGTACGTCGAGGCGGGGCTCGGCAAGGTGAACCCGTTCGCCACGCCCGAGGCGCCCGAGCTGCGCGCGGCGGGCGGGGGCGACATCCTGCTCGGGTTCCGCCGGATGATGGAGGCCGCGGCGCGGATCGGGTGCGTGGAGCTGTGGGCGGCGACGACCAACTACCAGGTCGGCTACCCGGGCAGGTTCGTTTGGGACCGGTTCCGCACCGACGTGAGCTGGTCGGAGCAGCTGGCGGCGACGCGCCGGTTCCTGGAGCGACTGCGGCCGATCGCCCTGGACCTCGGCGTGCACGTCAACCTGGAGACGCACGAGGAGATCACCTCGTTCGAGCTCGTCGAGCTGGTCGAGACCGTCGGCCCGGACGTGCTGGGCATCGTCTTCGACACGGCCAACCCGTTGCAGCGCCTGGAGCACCCGAGGTTCACGACGGACCGGGTCGCCCCGTACGTGCGGCAGACGCAGCTCAAGGACTGCGCGCTGACACCGGTGGAGGGCGGATACCGGTTCGAGCTCACGTCCTGCGGGGACGGGGTGGTCGATTTCGAGTACGTCCTGTCGACGCTCGCGCGCACCGCTCCCGGTGTGAATCTGACGATCGAGAACGAGGAGTCGCGCGACGACTTTCCCGGACCGGTGCCGGTGACGGTGCTGCCCATTCGCGATCCGGAGTTCGTCGCCTCGCATTCCGATCTGACCGTCCCGGAGTTCGCGGAATTCACCGCCCTGATCTATGAGCAGCGGGCGCGGGCCGTTCCGCCGTCCCATTTCGGGCACGACGAGGCGATGGACGCCGTGCTGCGCAGCCGCGACCACATCAGGCGGCTCACGGAGTCGCGTCCGATGGCGGTGTCGGCATGACGGGCGAGACCATGCGCGTCGGGATCGACGGGCGCAAGGTCCCCGGCGCCACGGGACGTCCGCCCGTGGAGCGCCTCGACCTGGCCAGGGAGCTGGGCCTCGACGGCGTCTTCTACCGGACCGTCTTCGACATGGACCCCGAGTTGGACGCCGGGCGCCTGGCCGAGCTCCGCCGGCACGCGGACCATCTCGGCCTCTATCTCGAAGCCGGAATCGGTAACGTCAACCCCTATGCGATGGCCGAGCACCCGCATTTGCGGAAGGCCGGCGACGGTGACACCGTCCTCGGTTTCCGGCAGGCGATCGAGGCGGCGGCCGGAATCGGATGCCGGGAACTGTGGGTCGTCACCGGCGGTTTCAAGGACTTCCCGGGCCGGTTCGCCTACGACCGTTTCCGGACGGACGTCGACTGGTCCGTGCAACTGGAGGAGACCGCGCGCTTCCTCGAACTGCTGGCGCCGATCTGCCGGGACCACGGCGTCCACCTCAACCTGGAGACGCACGAGGAGATCACCTCGTTCGAGCTGGTCCGGCTGGTCGAGCGCGTCGGCCCCGACGTCCTCGGCATCACCTTCGACACCACGAACCTGCTCCAGCGCGGGGAGCATCCGCTGGAGAGCGCCCGGCGGGTCGCGCCCTACGTCCGGCAGACGCACGTCAAGGACTGCCTCCTCGGCATCCGCGAGGACGGGATGCGCTACCAGCTGCGGCCCGTCGGCACCGGCGCGGTCGACATGGCGGCGCTGCTCGGGGTGCTGCGGGACGCGGGGGCGCGTCCCAACCTCAGCCTGGAGACCCTCACCTCGGCGGCGGAGTCCGGCGGGGGCGAGGACGGCCTGCACCCCTACCTGCGCCCCCTG
Source organism: Actinomadura terrae (assembly GCF_022751215.1). Lineage (GTDB taxonomy): Bacteria > Actinomycetota > Actinomycetes > Streptosporangiales > Streptosporangiaceae > Spirillospora > Spirillospora terrae. The sequence goes on from NZ_JAICDG010000011.1 coordinate 104,516, forward strand.
ACGATCGACCTGTACGACCCGGTCTGGCACGCGATGCACCCGGACCTGACGTCCGCCGAGCTGACCGCGACGATCCGGCTCGCGGTGGAGGGCGAGCGCAGGGTGGCCCAGGGCGACGCCGAGTCCATGGACGCGTTCGCGGGGCGCCGGTTCACCCACGCCGACGCGGTGGCGTTCGTGCGGGCCGGGGCCGCGCACCTGCGCTCGCTGGCGTCCGAGTGGGGTGTGCCATGCCTGGCGTAGCCACCGGAACCCCCGCGCTGACCGCGCGGTGGGACGAGCTGTGGCGGCGGGTCGAGGACGAGGCGCTCGACGCGATCGTGGTCCTCGGCGCGCCCGGGTCGCTCGGGCCCTTCGCCGACTCGCCCGGCAATGTGCGGTTCCTGACCGGCTGGGCGCCGCCGTTCGGGCCGTCCGGCGTCGTGCTCCGCCGCGCCGAGCGGCCGGTCGTGCTCGCCGTGGGGCCGCACGACGCGCGGGGTTTCCGCGCGCGGCTGGGCGACGCGGCGGACGTCCGGCAGGTGGCGGGGCCCGCCGCGCTCGCCGAGGCGGTGCCGCCGCTGTCGCGCGTCGGTGTCGCCGGGCTGTCGGAACTCCCCGCCTCGCTCGCCGACGTCCTGCGCGGGCGGTGGCGCGAGCCGCGTCCGGTCGACGGGCACCTCCACGCGATGCGGACCCTGCACTACGCCGACTTCGCCGACCTCGCGCGGGCCGCCGCGGCGATCTCCGACGCGATGATCGATCGGGTGCTCGCCACGGCGGCGGAGCGTCCCGTCTCCGGCGCGGAGCTGATGGTCGCGGCCGAGCAGGCCGGGCGGGCGCTCGGCGCCGAGTCCGCCGGGTGCTGGATCGCGACCGGCCCGGCGCCGTCCACCACCTACTTCGAGCAGCGGGAACTCCGCGAGACCCTCGCGCGAGGCGACCGCCTCCAGATCGGGACCACCGTCCGCTACGAGGGCTTCTACGGGCAGAGCCTCAGGACCGCCGTGGTGGGCCGCCCCTCGGCGCTGCTGGAGGAGCACACCCACCGGCTCCTCCACATGCAGGACGAGATCGCCGCGCTCATGCGCCCCGGCGTGCCCCTCGCGGCCGTCGCCGCCCGCATGGACGAACTCGTCGACGCGGCCTGCCCCCACCCGCCGGGCGAGGACCCGTTCCGGTTCCAGTTCTGCCACGGCCTCGGGCTCAGCTACTCCGAGCCCGCGATGCGCGGCGTCAGCGGCCCCGGCCAGGCCGATCCGCGGTTCGCGGACGCGGTGCTCGCCGAGGGGATGGTGGTGGAGGTCCACCCGAACTACTCCGTGCCGGACCTCGGGCACGTGTGCGCCGGGGACATGGCCCAGGTGACGTCGGCCGGAGCGGTCTGGCTCACCTCCTCGGCCCGCGGCCTCGCCCGCCTCGGCGACGGGCCCGGCTGGTCCCACCCCAACTCATGAAGGGTGCAACCGTGATCGAACAACCCCGGTTCACCGATCCTCCGGCCCGCACGGCGCCGGGAGGACGGGCCCATTCCCGCCGGCGTTTCCTCAAGGCCGCGGCGGCGGGGTCGCTGGCGGTCGGCGCCGGACCGCTGCTCGCGGCCTGCGGGGGCGGCGCGGCGGCCGGCGCCGGGTCGAAGTCCCGGCTCAAGGTCGCCCTGGGGTGGGTGACCAACATCGAGTTCGCCGGGTTCTGGCTCGCCGTCGAACGCGGCTACTACCGCGACGAGGGCCTCGACGTCACGTTCAAGGGGGGCGGGACGAACTCGCCGCTGCCGCACGTCCAGCTCGCGTCCGGCGCGGCCGACCTCGCGATCGACCCGAACATGCGCCAGGTGCTCGAAGTGATCGGCAAGGGCAACGACCTGGTGCTGCTCGGAGCCCAGTTCCAGACCGACCCGAACGGGCTGCTGTCGCTGTCGAAGCGGCCGCTGACCCGGCCGGGCGACCTGCCCGGCCGGCGCATCCTCAGCCAGCAGGGCACCCAGCCGGTGCTGGAGGGCATCTACAAGGCCAACCACCTGCGGCCCGACTTCCAGTTCGTCCCGACGGGGTTCGATCCCGGCGCGCTGATGCAGGGCAAGGGCGACGCCTACAACTGCTTCGTGACGAACCAGCCCATCACCCTGGAGACCAAGTTCGGCCTGCGGCGCGGATCGGGCTACGAGGTCGTGACCTACGGCGAGCTGGGCTGCCCCGCCTACGCGAGCATCATCTCGTGCAAGCGGTCGATGGTGGCGCAGCACCGGGACGCCGTCGTGAAGTTCATGCGGGCGTCCGCGCGCGGCTGGCAGGACAACCTGGCCGACCCCGGCGCGGCGGTCAAGGTCGTGATGGACAAGTACGGCCTCGACCTCGGCCTGGACGCCAGGCAGCAGACCCGGCAGAACGAACTCCAGACCCCGCTGACCGCGAGCGCGCTGACCAGGGCGAAGGGGATGTTGCGCATGGATCCGCAGGTCATGGCGTCCACGATGTATCCCTGGCTCCGCCTCGCCGGCGCGGCGAACCTGCCGGACGTGCGCAAGGTCGTCGACACCTCGGTCCTGGACGAGGTGTTCGCGAAGGGCGCGCGGCTGTGAGCGGCGCCGTGGTCGACAACGGACGCCCGTCCGGCGACACGGACGCGGGCCACGCGGCGGTGGAGCTGCGCGGGGTCGTCAAGGAGTTCCCGCTGTCGCGGCGGCGCGAGCCCCTGCGCGCGCTCGACGGCGTCGATCTGACCATCGCGCCCGGCGAGTTCGTCGCCCTCCTCGGCCCGTCGGGCTGCGGCAAGTCGACGGTGCTGCGGATGATCGCCGGGCTGGAGACGCCGACGGCGGGGACGGTCGAGGTGGCGGGCGGCGCACCGTCGGCGCTGATCGCCCGGCACCGCCTCGGCGTCGCCTTCCAGGACGCGGCGCTGCTGCCGTGGGCGACCGCCTGGGACAACATCGCCCTGCCGTTCCGGCTGGCCGGACGGCCCGTCCCGGAGGAGAGAATCCGCGCGCTGCTGGAGACGGTCGGGCTGGAGGGGTTCGCGCGGGCGCGCCCGAAACAGCTGTCCGGCGGGATGCGGCAGCGGATCTCGATCGCGCGGGCCATGGCGCTCGAACCCGACGTGCTGCTGCTCGACGAGCCGTTCGGCGCCCTCGACGCCGTCACCCGCCGCAGGCTCAACCTGGAGCTCGGCGCGGTGTGGGCGCGGCTGCGCACCACGACGGTGCTGGTGACCCACGACGTCGCGGAGGCCGTCCAGCTCGCGGACCGCGTCGTCGTGATGACCGGGCGGCCGGGCGCGCTGGCGCATGTCGAGCCGGTTCCGACGCCGCGCCCGCGCGGGGAGGACTTCACCCGGGGGCACGCGTTCCACGAGGTCGTCGACCGGCTCATCGCCCTCCTGGACGACCCCTCGGGCGGGCGGCCGTGACCGGCGCGCGGCGGTTCGGCACCGGCGTCCTCGGCGTCGCCGTCCTGGTGGGGCTGATGGAGCTGGTCGGCCGGACGGGCGCGGCGGGCGACACGTGGCCACCGCTGTCGTCCGTCCTGACCTACAGCGTCGACGAGCCGGGCCGGGTGATCCTCGCCCGCGCGACCCGGGCCACCGTGGCCGAGGCCGCCGTGGGGCTGCTCGCCGGGGTCCTCGCGGGGGTGGCCGCCGCCGGGCTCGGCCTGCTCGTCCCGTGGCTGCGGGCGGGGATGAGCCAGCTCGCCGTGCTGCTCAGCACCGTCCCGCTGATCGCGCTCGGGCCGGTGCTCGTGACCACGGTCGGCAACGAGCGGACGCCGCCGGTGATCGCGGCGCTCGGCGCGGGCTTCGCGGTGTTCGTCGCGATGTCCTCGGCGTTCTCCCGGCCGCGAACCAGCCTGGACGACGTGTTCCAGGTGCTCGGCGCCTCGCGGGCGAGCACGATGGCGCGGCTGCGCGCGCCCGCCGCCGTCCCGGCGTTCTTCGACGGGCTGGCGCTGGCCGCCCCGGCGGCGCTGCTCGGCGCGGTCGTGGGGGAGTGGTTCGGGGCACCGCGCGGCATCGGTGTCCTGCTGGTGAGCTCGATGCAGAACTACGCGGTCGTCCAGCTGTGGGCGGCGGCGCTGTGCGTCTCGCTCGTGTCCCTGGCCGCCTACGGGACGTTGACCGGTGTCCGCCGGGCCTCGGTCCGCCGGTTCAGTTGAAGGAGGACGCCGTGAACAACCCCGTGAACAACGCCGTGCACACCAACGCGCGGTTCCTGACGCGGTTCCTCCAGGTCGCCTGGCCGTCGGCGCTGCTCGTCGGCGGGTGGGCGGTGTGGGTCAGGGCCAACGGCTACACCGACCTCGTCGCGCCGATGCCGCAGAGCGTGGCCGCCGACATCCTCACCCACCCGGGCGCCTACCTCGGGCCCGTGCTCACCACGACCTGGACGGCGCTCGCGGGCCTGGTCGCCGGGACGCTGCTGGGCGGCGTGCTCGCGGTCGCGGTCTGGTCGTCCCGGCTGCTGACCGCCGTGCTGACCCCGGCGGCGGTGCTGCTGCGCTCGGTGCCGGTGGTCGCGATCGTGCCGGTCATGATCGGGCTGTTCGGCACCGGCCGGCCCGCGGTGGTCGCGATCACTGTGGTGGTGACGTTCTTCCCGGCGTTCAGCCTGGTCGCGTCCGGGCTGCGGGCGCCCTCGCCGAGCACGCGGGACGTCTTCACGGTGCTCGGCGCGTCCAAGCCCGCGACGCTGGCCCGGCTGCTGATCCCCTGCGCGGTGCCGAACGCGCTGGTGGCGGTCCGGATCGCCGCGCCGAGCACGATCCTGTCGGCGATGCTGGCGGAGTTCCTCATCGGCAAGAGCGGCCTCGGGTTCATGTTCGTCGACTCGGTCTCCTACTCCCACTACGCGCGGGCGTGGGGGACGGGAGTGGTGGCCACCGCGCTCGCGGTCGCGTCGTTCGTCGCCGCGACGCGCCTGGAACGCTGGACTCTGGAACGGGTGACCTGAGCACATGCGGGAGAATCACGACCGCGCCTGGCAGGTGGACGGCGCCTACCGGGTCAGCCCCTTCAACACCCGTCCCGACCTGCACGACGGCTACGACTGGCCCGACCCGTTCACGCTCATCGACAGCACGCTCCGCAAGACGCTGTTCACCGCCGGGACCCTCACCAGCATCGACGGGTTCCTGCGGATCGCCGAGCAGCTCACGCTGGCGGGGGTGCGGCACGAGTGCCTCAACGTGGACTGGACGGGAGCCACCGTGCCGCCCGAACGCCAGCTCGAACTGCTGCGGGCCGTCGGCTCCCGCGACTTCGGGTTCAGCCTGAACGTGTTCGCCGACACGCTGCTGTCGGACGGGAGGCGCCTCCCGCCGGTCGGCATGCGCGAGACCGCCGAGCTGCTCGTCGAACTCGGCGCCGACACCCTCGCCCCGGGGATCGTCCCGGCGGACGGCCCCGACGCCCGCGCCCGCCAGCTGGACGAGCTGGAGGAGCTCTTCGACGTGGCCCGCGAGCTCGGCGTCGGGGTGACGGTCACGCTGGCGCAGGTGGGGCTGCGCGACCTCGACGAGATGATCCCGGCGGTCGACCGCGCGGTCGCGCTCGGGGCGCTGCGGATCGACCTGATGGACTCCGTCAGCAGCCTCGGCCCGGAGGCGATGAAGGCGTTCGTCCGGACGTTCCGCGACCGGCTCGCGGCGCCCGTCCCGCTCACCATGCACACCCACGACGACTTCGGCCTCGCCACGGCGTGCACGATCGCGGCGGCGACGGCGGGCGCCTCGCCCGACGTCGCGGCGGGCGGCGTGTCGTACCGGTGCGGGTTCGCGGCGATGGAGGAGGTCGTGCTGGCCCTGGAGACCCTCTACGGCGTGCGGACCGGCATCGACCTGACGGCGCTCACCCGGCTCGCGCACACGGTGGCGCGGGAGTCGGGGCTGCCCGTCCCGCCGCTCAAGCCGGTCGTCGGCCGCTACGCCTACCTGCGCCACATGCCCCGCGACGTCGCCGCCGCGCTGCGGGACGGGCCGGACGCCTTCCCGCCGCCCTCCTCGTGCGTCGCCCCGGAGATGGTCGGCGGACGGCTGGAGTGGGTCTGGGACAGCCTCGGCACGGACGACATGGCCATGGCTTTCGCCGAGTCCCGGGGCGAGACGTTCTCGGCGGAGGAGGCGGCGTCCGTACGGCGCGCGCTGGACGCGGCGGTGGCGGATATCGAGGAGTATCCGCGCTGGCTCGAACCGGACCGCGTCACGGAGATCGTCGACCGCACCCTCGCCGAGCTGCGAGCCGCGCCGGCCCCGGCGTCCACCGAGGACGGCCTGGCCGCCTTCGACGGGCTCGACGTGCGCCAGGCCACCGAGTCGGCGTACGCGTGCTGCCGCTGGGCGCCGTGGGTGGACCTGCTGGTCGCCGGACGCCCGTACCGCACCTGGGACGCGCTGGACGCGGCGGCCCGCGCGGGCCTGGCCGCCCTGGGGGAGGACTCGCTCGTAGCGCTGATCCGCAAGCATCCGCCGATCGGCGCCGACACGCGAACGGAGGGCCCGCCGGGCTTCTCCACGATCGAGCAGTCCTCGCTGGCCGCCTCCCCCGCGCTGCTGCGCGAGATCGGACGGCTCAACGCGGCGTACCAGGCCCGCTTCGGGTTCACCTATCTGGTCGCGGCCGAGGGGCGCGGCGCCGCCGACCTCGTCGCGGACGTCCGGCGGCGCCTCGGCAACCCCCGGTCACGGGAGCTGGCCGTGGCCCGCGCGGAGCTGACCGCGATCGTCCTGAGCCGGTTGCGCCGCATGACAGGAGTCACCGCATGACCGGGTGACCGCCGGGCCGGCGGTCAGTCCCAGTTGAGGGCGACCTGCGTGAGCAGCTCGCGCTCCTCCCAGACGCTGACGACGGAGTTCACGCCGCTGCCGTCGTCGGAGGGCGAGAAGTCATGCGACGTCCACGACTCCCCGGCGGCGATGTCGTGCTGCTGGGAGGCGTAGTCCCCGGTCACGTAGTCGACCGTCACCCGCACGTGGCGGGCCTCGGGGCACTCCACGGTCCACACGGCGGCGGCCTTCAGCTGCCCGTCCGGGGCGACGAGCTCGTTCCCGTCCACCTCGGCCTGGCACACCAGGTTCAGCGGGGCCTGGGCGGGCGCGGCGATGGCCGGGGTGGCGGTCAGCCCGCCCGCCACGACCGCGGCCAGGGACACTCCTGCAAGGATTCGTGCGCGCATCGTCATTCTCCTTTTCATGCTGCGCTTCGTTGGCCCTTGAAGTGTGCGGTTCGGACCCCCGGGTGGGTCGACCCCGCCTACGGGCGGACCCAGGTACGGCCAGCACTACCTCGCGCCCGTCTCCCGGCGCCCAGTGTTTCTTTTGCCTGTTTAGACGCATTGCGGCGGCAATTGGCGGACGAAAACCCTCTTGATCAATTTGTGCGGCGCGGCGGGATCGGCGATGGCAATGACAGTGGACGGGCTTTCTCGCTAGCATGCGTAAGGGAGTTTTCCGGGCCGGTCATACGGAGGTAAGCGCATGCTCAGCACCCAGCCGGAACTGGTCTGGCAGGGCCGTGTCCACCTCGGGGACGAACCGGGTGTGTACGGCGACGCCAGCTATTCCGGCCTCGCCGTCGAGCTTCCGCTGACGCTCCAGAAAACCGACCCCGCGGGGCCGAACACCACCACATTGCAGGTGTTCACGGAGCACGTCACGACGTTCGCCGGTTATCCGGGCCATTTGGTCTCGGTGATCCTGCACGAGGCCGACCCGGCCCATCCGGGCCACTTCAGGGAGGTCGTGCTCGCCACGACCCGGTTGACGACGTCCGACAACAACAAGGTCGACCTCGCCGTGGACCTCGCGGGCCGGGCCCTGCCCGCCCGCGTCAGCGTCCGGGTGCACGTCGACACCGTGGTCCCGCCGGGCCTGTACAACGACTTCGTCGTCATCAGACTGGTGAACAGGTCGCCGAACTTCGTGTTCGTCGCGTCCCTGGGGTTCAACGCCTGACGCTCGCGGTCAGCCGCGCTCCTCCCCGCCGGCGTCCCCGCCCGCGTCCCCTCCCTCGTCCTCGAACGCGGCCATCGCCGGGAGGGCGTTGCCGAGGACGGGGATCACCTGGGGGAGGGCCGCGATCATCAGCGCGGGCGGCGGGAGCCAGCCGTCCTCGCGGATGCCCTGGACGATGAGGCGTTCGGCGTCGGCGTGGGCGCCGGCGGTCACCAACTGGTCGATGATGCCCTCGAACGCCTCGCGGCGCCGGGTCGGCGACTGGATGCGCGCCGCCTCCTCCTCCGCCTCGGCGAGGTGGCCCGCCGCCGCGATGGCCAGGGCGATGTCCCTCCAGATGGGGCCCTGCCGGTGATAGTGCCGGCTGTCGTCGTCGACGATGTCGCGGGCCTGGTCCAGGAGCCCGGCGCGCAGGGCGGCGGCCGCGATCGAGGCCAGCGCCGCGCCGCGCACCTTGGGGTCGTGCATGCGCTTGGCGATCTCTAGCGCCTGCTCGTTGAGCCGGACGGCGCGCGCGGTCTCCCCGTCGGCGGCGGCGCGCGCCGCGATCAGCGTGAGCGTGTTCCAGGCGGGGAACGGCAGCCGCGCGCTCTGCATGACCGTCACCGTGCGCTCGGCGAGGTCGAGCTGCCCGATCTGGACGGCCGCGTAGGCGATGTTCGACAGGGCCCGCTGGTGGCGGTGCTCGTCCACGTGGGTGGCGGCGAGGTCCTCGGCCTCGCGCAGCAGCCGCCCGGCGCGCTCGCCGTCGCCGATCGCGGCGGCGGTCACGGCCAGTTCGATGAGGCCGCGGCAGCGCGGCTCGGCGTTGGTGATCGCGATGGTGTGCACGGCCGTCTCGGCCTCCGCGAGGAGCTTGCCCGCCTGGCCCGGGTTGCCGGAGTCCGCGGTGACGCGGGCGAGCGCGCACAGGAGCGCGCCGCGCACTCGCATGTTGCGCAGGGCCCGGATCTCCTGCCCGACCTTGCGCCGCAGCGTCCGCAGCCGGTCCCGGCTCGCGGCGCAAACCGCGAGCAGGGCCTCCACGCGGGACCGCGAGTCGGCCACCCTGGTCGCGAGCCGCTCGGCCATCGCGAGGTCGCCGGTCGCGACGGCCGCCGCGGCGAGCGTGACCGCCACGGCGTCGTGGGAGTCGGCGTCGAACCCCGGCAGCCGCCGCTCGCCCGCGGCCAGCATCCGCGCGGCGGCGGTGGTGTGCCCGAGCGTGTGGGCGAGGCGTGCGACGCCGGCGAGCGCGGAGACGCGCGTCACCGGGTCGGCGACGCGGGCGACGAGCCGTTCGGCGGTGTCGAGGTCGGCGGTGCGGGCGGCAGCGGTGGCAAGCTCGGCCGCGACGGAGTCGAGGGTGTCGGCGTCCATGTCGTCCAGCCGCTGCTCGGCGAGGGTCAGGAACCGCCCGGCGCGGCCGTACTCGCCCTCGCCGTAGGCCGCCCGCGCCAGGTCGGCGAACGCGCTCACCCGCAGGCGCGGACGGTCGATCACGCCGACGATCCGCTCGGCGTCCCCGTAGCGGCCGCGCGCGGCGGCGGCCAGCGCCGCGGCCGTCAGCTCGAACGGCGACAGGTGCCGGACCGACCCGGCCGGGGCCGCCTCTTCGGCCGCGAGCAGGAAGGCGACCGCCCGCTCGCGGTCGCCCTGGTCGATGGCGACCCGGCCGAGCTGGGCCAGGCCCGCCGCGTGCCGGAACCCGTTCGGCATCGACTGGACGAGCCGCTCGGCGTCGCGCGAAAGGCCCGCCCGCGCGAGCGTCTCCGCGGCGTTGACCAGCGCGATCGCCCGTTTGCGGGTCGGGGTCATCGCGGCCAGCGCGGCCTCGATGACGCCGGTGCGCCGCTGCCGCGCGGCCTCCGCCACGACGGCGCCGAGCACGTCGTTGCGCTCGTGCACGTCGATGATCCGCGACGCCGCGCGGACGGCGAGCGCGGTGAGGCCGAGGTCGGTGGCGGTCGTGGCGAGCTCGGTCGGCAGGTTCTGCCGCGACGGGAACCGGAGCGCGGCGGTGATGCCCGCCTCCAGCAGGTCGGAGGTGCCGCCCTTCAGCTCCGCGAGGTGGGTCTCGATCAGCAGGCCCGTCGACTGCGTCCCCCACGGGCGGGGACGGTCGCCCGCTTTCAGCGCGATCGTCAGCAGGTCCCGGGCGCCGTCGAGGTCGTCGCGCGCGATGGCCTCGGCGGCCGCCTCGACCAGCGGCGCCCACTGGCGGCGCGGCAGGAGCGCGAAGAGGTCGGCCGTGGTCTCGACCATCCGGGTCGCGGTGTCGACCCGGCCCGCGTCGAGCGCGGCGAGGGCGATGCGGACGGCGGCCGCCGGGCGGCGGGGCGCCTCGATCAGCAGCATGAGCCGTTCGGCGTCGTCGAGGAGCCCCGCCTCCACGACCGCGGGGAACAGCGCGGGGAACCCTGCCTGCCGGGAGTTGCCCTTGGCGGAGGTGGTCTCGATCGCCTCCGCCAGCACCGCCGCGGCCTCGGCGTGCTCGCCCCGCAGCTCCAGCGCCCGGACGATCCGGCCGAGCGCCCGGCACACCAGCCGGGGGCCGTTGACCGACGTCCGGACCAGTTCCCGCGCCGCCCCGGCCTCGCCCCGCTCGGCGAGCACCCCGGCGATGTCGGCGAACGTCTCCCAGCGCAGGTCCTGGTGGTCGATGAGGTGCGCGAGCCGCTCGGCGTCCTCCTGGAACCCGGCCTCGGCGGCGATCCGGGCCGCGGCCGCGAGGATCGGCCGCTGGTCCTTCCTGTCGGTGAACGAGCGCGCGACCCGCTCCACCGAGTCGAACAGCCCGGCGCGGGCGGCGTCGCAGGCCAGGTTCACCAGCAGGTCCCGGCGGCGGCCCCGGGAGTGGACGACGGAGATGATCAGCCGGGCGGCCTCCTCCATGAGCGCCTCGGCCCGGGTGAACCCGCTGCCCAGCACGAGCGCGATCCGGGCGAGGGTGCGGGCGCGCCGCACCCCGCTCAGGATGTTGCCGGCCAGCAGCTCCGCCTCCTGGAGCCACAGCTCCGCCTGGGTGTCGGCGCCGGTCCGGCCGGCCACCTCCGCGATGGAGATCAGGATGTTGGACTTGATCGACGGGACGACGATCTCGCGCGCCATCCGCTCGGCCCGCTCCAGGTCGCCGAGCTCCGCCCAGCCCATCGCGATCACCTCGGGGTGGATGCGGGCGGAGAGTCGGAGCTGGTCGCGCCACAGCGCCAGCAGGTACGTCGCGGCCAGGTCCGGGGGGTCTTCGGCGAGGTGCAGCCGGATCGAGTCGGTGAGTGTACGCACGGCCGGCTCCGCCGTCCCGACGCGCTCCCGCAGCCGCCGCCAGCGGTCGGGGTCGTTGAGCCCGCGCAGCCGCGCCAGGTCGCCGGAGTCGGCCAGCACCTGCGGGTAGCGGTCCAGGAGGTAGAGCGGGGTGTCGGCGGGCCAGCCGCCGGTCCGGAACGGCTCGGCCCAGGCGTGGACGGCCTCCCGGTGGGCGGCCATCGCGTCCGCGCCGAGGCGTTCGGTGGTGGTCTCCCGGATGAGGTCGTGGGCGAAGGAGTACCGGCGCTGCCCGTGCTCCTCGCGGCAGTCCACGAGTCTGGCGATCGTGTGCTCGACCAGGTCCCGGACGTCGTAGAGGTCGAGGCCGGTGAGGTGCGCGACGTCGGCGTCGGCGAGCCCGCCGCCCGAGGCGGCCAGCAGCCCGAGCACCCCGCGGCTCGTGCGGTCGCGCAGGTGCTGCTGGAGGTCGAGTTCGGCGGCCCGCCGCGACGCGCGCGAGGCGTCGTTGGCGGCCAGCGGGCGGCGCTCGCAGCGGCGCAGCGGATGCCCGTCCGGGACGTCGGCGGGCACCTCGGGGAAGTGCCTGCTGGTCACCAGCACGTGGCCGCCGCGCGGCAGGTACTCGGGGAGCTGCGCGGCGATGCTGCTCTCGCGGTGCTGGAGGTGGTCGTCCTCGTCGAGGCCGTCCACGATCAGCATCAGGTGGCGGCCGTCCGCGGTGACACGTTCCACCGCGCGCTGCCACAGGTCGTCGAGGTCGAACGCGGTGGGCACGACACCGGGGGAGAGGACCTCGCCGACCAGCGGGGCGAGCTGGTCGGCGAGCGCGGTCCGGTAGTCGGCGAGGCGCGAGCCGGTCGAGCGGGACACGAAGAACGCGACCGTGACGACCTCGGTCGCGGGGTCCCCGGCGAACGCGGCGGCGAGCGTCGTCTTGCCCGCGTAGGGGTCGCCGACCAGCCACAGGTAGGACGTGGCGCCCGTCGCGAACTCCTGGAGCCGGGCGAGCTCGGCGTCCCGGTCGGCGGGGTGCGGGCACCGCGCGCGCATCTTCGTGATCGTGGACCAGTACCGCGACCGGCGCACCGGCGCGGCGGGCCCAGCGGTCGCCTCGTCCAGCCGGACGCCCGCGTCCTCCAGCAGCGCGTTCAGGGCCTCCCGGCTCGCGCGCGGCTCGACGAACTCGCCCGCGATCCGGGGCCGGTGCGGCCCGGCGGCGCTGAAGACCCGCGAGGCGGTCAGCGGGCCGTCGGCCTCGGCCCAGCGGACGACGCCGACCAGCTTCCCGCCGACCAGGACGGGCCCGCCCGACAGCCCCTTGTAGGACATGCCCGCGCGCTGCGGCGCGTCGTGCCGGTGCAGGTCGAGCAGGCCCGTCTTGACGTTCGCGCCGAGCAGGACCTCGCCGTCCACCTGGTCGACGTCGCGGACGGCGCCGAGCGCGCCCGTGCGCTCGTGGGACGCGGGGAACCCCCAGCAGGAGAACGTCGCGCGGCCCGTGCCCCACGGGTCGACGTCGGCCAGCACGGCCGGGGCGACCGCGGGCAGCGCGCCGGCGGGCACCCGCAGCAGGGCCAGGTCGACCTCGGCGCCCTCGGCCGTCCAGATCCGGTCGGCGGCGACGGCGAGCGAACCGTCGGGGGTGGCGAGCCGGACGGTCGCGGCTCCCGGCGCGTCCACCACGTGCCGGCAGGTGAGCATGAGCCGGTCGGAGACCCGGTAGCCGGTGCCGAACCCCTTCGCGCCGTCCTCGACGAGCACCTCGACGGTGCGCCAGCGTGGCTCGTCGGGCGTCACCGGCTGGGCGTGCTGAGCAGGTCACCCACCTCGACCGGCCGGCCGTCGCGGGTCGGCGTCAGCGTGAACGCCACCCGGTGCGTGCTGGTCTGCGACACCTTGCCCGACGCGCCGGCCTCGACGACCCACACCTTGACCTTGCCGTTGGCGCCGGCCTCCCTGGTCAGCGCGACGTCGAAGGCGACCTCGATCGGCCCGACCGTGAAACGGATGTCCGCGTCGGCGCCCTCCCGCTCGGCCCGCACCAGATCGTCGCGGATCGCTTTCACTGCTTCGGCCAGCCCGATTTCCTGCATTTCGCTCCATCACTCGACGGTGCGGTGAGTTTACTGCTTTATGGTGATCCGTCGGCGTGCCCGGACACGCCGTAGCCTGGTGTGGCCACCGCTCCCGACCGCTGGAGAACCCATGGCCGACGACCCGCCATTCGACACGGGCGTTCCGCATTCCGCGCGTGTTTGGAACTACTGGTTGGGCGGCAAGGACAACTATCCCGTCGACCAGGAGGCCGGCGACAAGTACCGGGCGGTATTTCCGGGGATCGTCGACGTCGCCCGCGCCGCCCGGCACTTCCTCGCCCGCGCCGTGCGCCATCTGGCCGGCGAGGTGGCGATCTGGCAGTTCCTCGACGTCGGGACCGGGCTGCCGACCGTCGACAACACCCACGAGCTGGCCCAGCGGGTCGCGCCCGAGAGCCGCGTCGTCTACGTCGACAACGACCCGCTGGTCCTGCTGCACGCCCGCGCCCTGCTCACCAGCACCCCGCAGGGCGCGACCGACTACGTCGACGCCGACATGCGCGACCCCGACGCGATCCTGGCCGCCGCGTCCCGGACCCTCGACCTGTCCCGGCCGACCGCGCTCACCATGATCGGCGTGCTCGGACACGTCGAGGACCACGCGGAGGCCCGCTCGATCGTCGGCCGCCTCATGGCCGCGCTGCCGTCCGGCAGCCACCTCGCGCTCGCCGACAGCGTCGTGACCGACGCCTCCCACCGCGCGGCGGCAGACGGCTACACGTCGACCGGCGCGGTCCCCTACCTGCTGCGCACGCCCGAGGAGATCGCCGCGTACTTCGACGGCCTGGAGGTGCTGGAGCCGGGCGTCGTCCCGATCTCGCGGTGGCGGCCCGAGCCGTCGCCCTTCGGCTCCCCGCCCGCCGCCGAGGGGACGCTGGGGGGCGTCGCCCGCAAGCGCTGAGGCGCCGCGCGTCCCGCCGGCGCGTCCTGTCCGCGCGGGCGTCGCCGCCCAGAACGCCCGGGACGCCGCGGCAGAACGGATCAGGACAACGGTCCCTTTCCGTGATGACGCGATCACGCGCACGCTTGCTCCGGGGCGCTGGACGAGCCGGGCGGGGGGCGGCTTGTCGGCGGCCCCCGATGTCGAACGGAGGGCGACATGAGCAGGAACACCCTGATCGTCGTGGCGGTGTCCGCCGTGACGGCGACGGTGGCGGCGGGCGGGGCCGCCGCCACCGTCGTCATGCTGGACCCCGAGGGATCGCACCACACGGGAGCCGCGGCGCGGGCCGCGTCCCCGGAGGCGTCGGGGGCCGGCGCCCCGGCCGAGCCGGAGCCGACCCCGACCGTCACGGTCACCCGGCCGAAGGTCGTGCGGAAGACCGTCGTCGTGCCGCAGCCCCGGAGCGGCGGCTCGTTCGGCGGCGCCGACGAGCGCTTCCTCGACGCCATCGCCGGCGACGGGATCAAGGCGCCCGCCGACTGGGCGATCGAGGCGGGGAACGCGACCTGCGGCGCGGGCTACGACTACGCCTACCGGTACCTGACCGACGGCGGCCTCTACGGCTACCACGTCCAGACGTTCCTGGACGACTGGACGCTCACGCACGGCGGCTGCTGACCCGCGCCGCGGCCGCCCGGCCGTCTATTGTCGGCGCATGGGCGAAGCGGTGGCGGTGGGGTTGGTCGGGGCGGGACCGTGGGCGGGCATGGCGCATGCCCCCGCGCTGGCGGCGGGGCCGTCCACCCGGCTCGCGGGGGTCTGGGCGCGGCGTCCCGAGGCGGCGGCCGCGCTGGCGGACGCGCACGGCGCGCCGTCGTTCCCGCGCATCGAGGAGCTGTTCGACGCCTGCGAGGCGGTCGCGTTCTGCGTCCCGCCGGACGTGCAGGCGACGCTCGCGGAACGCGCGGCCCGCGCGGGCAAGGCCGTCCTGCTGGAGAAGCCTCTAGCGCTCGACCTGGACGGCGCCCGGCGGCTGTCCGGCGCGATCGAGGACGCCGGGGTCGTCTCCCAGATCGCCCTGACCGTGCGCTACTCGGCCGCCGCGCGGGCGTTCCTGAAGCGGGCGCGCGGGTCCGAGCCGCTCGGCGGGTACGGCTCGTTCGTCACGCCGTCGCTGAGCGGCGGACCGTTCGCCACGCCGTGGCGGCTGGAGCACGGCGCGCTGCTGGACCTCGGCCCCCACCTCGTCGACCTGCTGGACGCCGCGCTCGGACGCGTGACCGCCGTCCGCGCCCACGGTGATCCCCTCGGCTGGGTAGGGCTCCTGCTGGAGCACGAGGGCGGCGCGGTCAGCCAGGCGTCGGTCTCGATGGCCGGGGCCGCG
Organism: Actinomadura terrae; assembly: GCF_022751215.1. Taxonomy (GTDB): domain Bacteria; phylum Actinomycetota; class Actinomycetes; order Streptosporangiales; family Streptosporangiaceae; genus Spirillospora; species Spirillospora terrae. The sequence goes on from NZ_JAICDG010000011.1 coordinate 120,047, forward strand.
GGAGGTCCGCCCGCCCACGTCGAGGTGCACGGGCGGACGGGGCACGCGCGGCTCGACTGGACCGACCTGGGCGACGACGCGTTCCCGACCATGGTCGCCGAGTTCGCCTCGGCCGTGCGGGACGGCGGCGGGCATCCGCTGGACGCCGCGCACGGGCTGCGCGTCCAGGAGGTCCTCGCCGCGGCAGCCGCCGACCTGCTCGCCCGATAGCAACATTTCAGATTGACTTTATAGGGAATCTGGTGTCATGCTGGCCCGCATGCCCCGCACCATCGATGAGATCCTCGCCGCCGCCCGCAACCGGCTGGAGCGCGTCACGCCCGAGCGCGCCCACGCCGAGTTCCTCGACGGAGCGCTGCTCGTCGACATCCGCCCCGCCGCCCAGCGCGCGGCCGAGGGCGAGGTGCCGGGCGCGCTGATCATCGAGCGCAACGTCCTGGAGTGGCGGCTCGACCCCGCCTCCGACGCGCGGCTCCCGCAGGCGACCGGCCACGACCTGCGCGTCATCGTGTTCTGCTCGCAGGGCTACACCTCCAGCCTGGCCGCCGCGTCCCTGCACGACCTCGGCCTCACCCGCGCCACCGACATCGACGGCGGCTTCGAGGCGTGGTGCGCCGCGGGCCTCCCCGCCACCGGTCTGCCGTCCCCGGCGGCCCGCTGAAGCACACCCGGCCACGCCCGGGCCAGGGGGGACGGCCGGACTCCTCGGCAGGTGCAAGGGAGTAACTGTCCACCTCGGAACCCGGCCGTCCCCTGGCCCTCGCGATGCGTGCCGCCGCCGGTGCGGACCGGGGGCGTACGGTCGCCGACGCGGCGGCGGCCGCGAGGAAGGCCGAGCCTAACTCCGCTGGTCAGCCCCGGGAAATGACACGGTGCTTACAGTTGTTTCCCACCGGTGTCCGGGCCGCCGCGTCTGAAATTGACCCGATCCGCCGCCACCCGCGCATCCGCCGACCGCGACCGTCCGGCCATAGGAGAGGATGGGCTGGATGAGGGCGGTCGTCATCTCCGACACCCACGCGCCCCGGCGCTGGAAGTCGTGCCCGCCGCGGGTCGCCGAGCACCTGCGGGGCGCCGACGTGATCCTGCACGCCGGCGACGTCTGCGTGGCGTCGGTGCTGGACGAGCTGGCGGAGTACGCGCCCGTCCACGCCGTCCTCGGCAACAACGACGCCCAGGACGTGGCCGATTGGGGCGCCCCCGAGCGCCTCGAACTCGACCTAGACGGCCTCGCGGTGGCGATGGTCCACGACAGCGGCCGGAGCCAGGGCCGCACGGCGCGGATGCGGCACTGGTTCCCCCGCGCCGACCTGGTCGTCTTCGGCCACTCCCACATTCCGATGGACGAGACGGGCGACGGCGTCCGAATCTTCAACCCGGGCTCGCCGACCGACCGGCGCCGCCAGCCGCACGGCACCCTCGGCCTCCTGGACGTCGGCGACGGCCGACTTGTCCGCGCGCGGATCGTCCCCGTGACCTGAACGTCCCGCCATCAGCTACCGGTAACCGCCCATCTCGGAAAGCACCACATGGTCGCGGACCTCCATTCCGAGCGCCTCGGCACAAGAACGCGTGGGCCTAGCCTGACCGGGTGCCCACGGGTTCGCGTGCCTCCCCCGGATGGGCATGGAGGGTCACCTTCCCGTCGCTTTCCGTCCCGTCCCGTCCGGCCTCGCACCCTCCGCACACCCCCAAGCCGCACGCCCGGTCGACGGCCACCCGATACCGCTCCGGCCACGCGGACGGCACCATCCTGAACGTCTCTCGAACCCGGTCGTAAAGGCCTTGACCATTCCGCAGACGGCAATGACCCACCGACGGAATCCCCGACCGAAAAACGCGCAACAACATATGGACGGCTTAACGGCAGCGGGCAGCGACAAGGCCCCACCCCGCGACGACCACCCGCCCCCCGGCTCCGTCTCAGCAGGAAAGCCGCAGGTCAGCGCCACCCCGCCCGTCCCGAGTGGCCTGGAGGCGACGAGCGTAGACATCGCGTTTCATTGCGCGCCTATCGACACCCGCGCGGCGATAGCACCCCGACGAGTTCCACGCCGACCCCCGAGCGAAATACAAATAACGCCCTTCCCCGGACGGCCCTGAGCCGCCGCCAAGAGCCCACCACTGATTTTTCGCACGGAAATCCTCACGGCTCCACACCGGCGATGCCTCCCCACTCCCAACCGCTTCTCGGAGCGGGTCGGCGGCGCGCCGCATTCACAACTTCTTGAAAACTGCTCGATTTCCGGTATGGGGCACGCGTAACCCATAGGCGCCGACTGCCTCAGGTGGTATACCGGTGTTGTTCGGTCCCGAGAACCTCCCGAAGGAGGGCGGACATGCTCCCGGCCGTCTCCGCAACCACATGGTCCGATGCCCGCCACAGTGTGGAAATCACCGGCGAGCGATTCGCCGAACTCCTGCTCTCCGTCCCGTCCGACACGATGGCCACCGACGACTGGACGGTCGCCGAGACCGCCGCCCATCTCGTCACGATCTCCGACGCCTACCGCCGCATGCTGGGCAAGTCGGGCAGCCTCTCCGAGAGCCCGGTGATCGCCGAGGTCATCCCGCGCACCACCGTCGACACCGTCGCCCAGTTCAACGACGTCGCGCTCGCCCAGTTCACCGAGCGCGACCTCCGCACGCTCGCCGGCCGCCTCCGCGAGGACATCGCCGCCATCCAGCGCGCCTGCGACGACCTCAACCCGGACGAGCCCATCGACTGGCTCGGCGGCTCCCGCGTCCCGGCCGCGGGCGTGCTCGCCCACCTCGTCAACGAGCTTCAGGTGCACGGCCGCGACATCGCCCGCGCCACCGGCGCCCACTGGACGATCCTCCCCGCCGACGCCGCGCTGTTCTTCGAGCTGTTCCTGCTCGGCGTGACCAGGCACGGCTACGGGCACCTGCTCGACTGGAACCGGCCGGAGCACCGCGGCCGCGTCGCGGTCGAGTTCCGCTCCCGCTACACCAGGCCCGCCGTGATGGTGCTGACCGACGGGCGGGTCACGATCGGGCACCCCGGCCGCGACATCGACGTGAAGGTCCACTTCGACCCCGTCTATCTCAACCTCATGCTGTTCGGCCGCGTCAGCAAGGCGCGGGCCGCACTCACCGGCAAGGTCGTCGTATGGGGACGCCGGCCGTGGCTGCTGCCTGTCTTCATGCGCAAGATGCGCCTGCCGTCCTGAAGCCGCGAGGGGTCAGTCGACGAACTCGGTGGCCGGTGCGCCGGTGAGCTCCGTCGCGAGCCGGTCGAGCGACGCCCGCACCGACCGCGTCGCCGCCTCGACGGTGTCCCCGGCCCCGACCATCAACCCCACCAGCTGCGCCTCGAAACACACCTCGGCGTTGTACGGCTCGATCAGGTACTGGCCGAGCTCCAACGTGATCAGCCCGTGCATCGCGCTCCACATCTGGTGCGCGACCAGCTCGGGATCACCGCTGCGGAACCGCGCCGCCCGGACGCAGCGCGCCGCGTGCTCGACCGCGTGCGCCAGCGTGTAGCGGCCGTGCTGCCGGTCGTCCTCCGACAGGGTGAACCCGCCCAGGGACGAACTGCCGAACATCACCGTGTACAGGTGCGAGTTGGCCAGCGCGTTGTGCCGGTACGCACGTCCGAGCAACGCCATGTCGGAGACCGGGTCGTCGGTCTCGGTGATCGCGTCGAAGTACCGCTTCAACCGCGCGAAGCCCTCGTGGACCATCGCCCGCACCAGCCCGCTCATCGCCCCGAAATGGGTGTAGACGGCCATCGTCGAGCTGCCCGCCTCGGCGGCGACCCGCCGCGTCGTCAGCGCCTGCGGCCCCTCCTCCGCCAGCAGCCGGGCCGCGATGTCGATCAACATCACGCGCACACCGGGGTCCGATTTGCGAGGACTCATCCCGACAGTCTGACACTCGCCCCATCGTTCTCCACTAACCCAATGGACGGATATGACCACGTGATCCAACAGTCTCATCTTCTGCCACTATTGCCGCTTCAACCACACCTGTGACCTGCGTGTTCTGCATCCAGGAAGACACGTCCGCATAGCGAAACGCGCAGGCCCCGCCGACCTCCTGGTCTCGCCGACGGGCCGCCCGCCCCACCACCGGGAAGGCCACAGCCCCGCCTCCTGCCCACCCGGCACGTCGCCCTGGGGCACCCGCGCGGCCGCCCCTCGACAGCGACACAACGCTCGGCGCTGACTCACCACGCGCAGAGACGAAGACCACCGACCGGATGCTCGGCCATGCCCCACCCGCTGACGACATCCGCGCCAGGAGCAAGCCCAGCCGCGAATGAACAGCCACCTCGACCAAGGCCCCCCACGGCCAGCTCGCAGATCACTCGGACCTCGATTCCTCCAGCGGAACGGCACCCGATGCTGGGCCACCCGATCGCTGGAACGCCGTCACCGACACATCCCCCCGAGGTGTGGACGAACACGCCCGCGCTACGCGCCGAGGAACGCCCCGAACGGCAGGTTCCGCACCAGCCAGAAGAGCATGACGGCGCCGAGCAACGCCCAGACCAGTCGCGGGTCACCCTCCTTCGCCCGGGAGGGCCGACCCTGTGCGCGAGCCACCGTCCAGCGTCCCCAGTACCGGAAGCATCGCCACGGCGAAGAGGTTGAGGCCGAGCGCCTCCCGCACATCGCCGTGAGCGAGCGCGTGGATCATCCGAACCGCCCCCCGGGCACTGGCAACCGGTCAGGGAGAGGAACGGGCAAGTCGGATAGTGGCCGCTCCGGTTCGGATCGACCATCGCGACGTGCGCGACGACGACCGAGACGATCGCCTAGATCTTGACGTTGTCGGAGGCGCTGATGGCACCGGCGTGATCGCCCGCCGCTGACCCGCACGGCGAAGGCGATGGAGACGACTCCGGCGGGGAGGCATCAGAAGATGGTGGTGAGGATCGTCCACACGAGGTGGTTCGGGGGTGACGCACCGGCTTGTCCGGCCGGGTTGGTTAGCGGGTGGTAGGTCACTGGGAGTACCGCCAAGCCGCGGACTGGCAGGGCAAGGAGAAGACCCTTGGCGCTGGGGGAGGCCGCAGGTCCGCTCACGTCTCCGCTTCCCGCACAGCGGCGGGAGGGGACTCAGAGGGCGATGTCGATTTGACGTGGCCGCCAAGACGACGTAAGTTAACCCCTCGTCCCCACATGGATGCAGGACGCCTGCCTGGCGGCCGACCTGATCGGGGAACCCACCATCGAATCAGCCGACGCGGCTTCGTCGTGTCTGCTGTGCGGTGATGGACCGGGATCGGTTCGATTTTGACAATCGCGCCGAGTCTGGTGAAATAGCAACACCGCCCGGAAGGGCCGCGTCAGCGGACCGGAAAGGCGTATCGGAAAAGCCCGGAAATTGACAAACCGAGCAGATCCGATAAAGTAA
>NZ_JAICDG010000012.1:0-6934 GCF_022751215.1 Actinomadura terrae
AGCCACCCTCACCCCGCCCAGGCCAGCGGTTCCAGCCTGGTCGGGGCGACGTGTGAAGTAGTCGCAGACTTCGTCCGCTGAAATAGCGACTGCTTGGAGTATCCGAACGGAAATTAGCGGTAGACGCCTCCACCTGCGGTGACGTCGGATTCCAGACAGATGGTGCGCCCACTCTCTGTCCGGCTCGCCGCCCACATCGCCGCTGGTAGCGGACTCAACCGCTAACCACCGTTCCGATCCTCCTCACGGTCCTGCCAGGGGAAGGCTGAGCCACCGCCTGCACCCGCCGCCTGGAGCGCCGCGCCGAACGCGAGACCTGGTGCCGCCGACACTCGCGCCCGGGGCCTCGGAGCGGGTCAGCTTACTGGGACCGGGGTCCGGTCCGACGCACCACCGCTCCCGGCCACCACCCACACCCCCGGCGCGACCTCCTCCGACTGGTCCCGCATCCGCTTGGCCATACCCGCAGGCCACCGCGTTCCCGGGGCCGACCATTGCACCCCTACCAGGGTCACGTCGGTCAGAATCGCGCCGATCAGGTTCGCACCGGACAAGTTCGCGCCGGTCAGGTTCGCATCGGTCAGGTTCGCATCGGTCAGGTTCGCGCCGATCAGGTGCGCACCGGTCAGCTCCGCGCGGACCAGGTACGCCCCAGTCAGATTGGCGCGGGTCAGGGTCGCGCGAGTCAGCTTCGCACCGGTCAGGTACGCGCCGGACAGATCCGCACGGAGTAGGTAGGCGTCGGACAGATCTGCTGCGGTGAGTGTCGCGCCGGACAGGTTTGTGCGAGCCAGGGACGCGCCAGCCAAATACGCGCCGATCAAGCCCGCCTCAGCGAGGGTCGCCTCGGACAGGTTCGCGTCGCGCAGAAATGCGCCGATCAGGTTCGCGCCAGACAGATCCGCGCCGGACAGATCCGCGCCACGCAGTCGTGCACGAGCGCGGATAGACGATCGAGCGATGCCAGGTGCGACCTCATTCGGGAGGGGTGTCCGGGCCAGGGCGCCGATGAGCCTGCCCAAAGCGCTGGTGGCGGAGAGACCACGGGGCGATGCCGGGGCCGGCTGCGGACTGCGGGCCAAGGCAGCGATCAGGCGCCCGGCAGGACGATCAGGGCGCATTACCGCCACCTTCGACCGGGGAGTTGCTCGCCTGCGCGCCCTGCACCTGGCTCGGCTGAGGTGGCGCTGGCGCCAAGGTCGGCAAGGGCTCGGGGGCTACTGAGGCAGGGACCGTGATACTGGATCCGTCCACGGTCAGTGGCACCAGCCTGAATAGCCGTTCGATCACCAGCGGCGCCGCCACCCCGGCCCCGAAGGCTCCAATTGCGCCGACGATCTGCCCGTCCCAAGCCATCACAGCGGCGACCGTGCCCCCGACGCCGACTCGAATCACCACCGACACTACGAACGCGGCCATGCCCTGCGGGATCGGACGACGCCAGTTCCAGCGCCGCCGCGACCGGCGAATGTGGGTGTACAGCTCCAGCGCCTCCACGCATAAACCGCCGCCCAGGCCGAACAATGCCGCTTGCCACCATGCCATGCACCGAACCTAGACCGCGTCTCCTTGTATGTACCCCATGTCCGTCCGTAACTGGACGAACATCCGTACGCGGCCGCCCAACGATCCAGAGGGCTGGCGCCATGCCTATCAGGGGCGCCGGTAAGAAACGTGTCACAGACCCCAAACGAGCGCGGAGCGTGACCGGCGAGTTGACGTAACGTCTCATCCCGGCCACCGCCCACCCGACCGTGCACAGACGCCGACCTGCGCCGACATCCTCCCCGCGCACACGGCCGCCCGGTTATCGGGGCGTGCCCCGGCGGCCGGTGCCCGCCTTATCCCGCCGTGCCCGGACCGCAATCCGCGCGCCGCCCCGGCGCCGGGCACAGCCCGTGACCTGGCCGGACGGACCGGACTTGCGGCGTATGACACGTCCGTTAACGGCACCCCAACTAGGCTGGCCGTCCAACGTTTCGTTACCGCCCTTGGCGTCCATCCCGGGCGTCCGGTGGATCGCCTACCGGAGGGTCACTGATCCTCGGCGAGCGCGGTGGCCTCGAGTTCGTCCAGGAGCGCGCGCAGTTCCGCGACGACGGCACGGGCTTCCTCCGGTCTGGCCCGGGCGGCAGCCCGAAACGCCGGGCGAGAGACGACACGTCGCACCGTGGTGCGGAGCCGGTCGGCCTCGACGGTCCACGCGGCGGTGGGGTCGGTGGGGCCGGTGTCGCCTTGCACGTCGCGGTCACGTGCGAGATAGGCGCGGATGTCGTCGGCGGCCGTGGCGGGATCGAATCGGTCACGGATCTGCTGGACGACGTCGGCCAGGATGGCGGCGGTGACCTTTCCGGTCTCGGCTACGGTGCCGTACACGGTCACTGCGGCCTCGGGGCCGTGCTGGGAGGCGATCGGCAGGAGCTCGCGGACCTGTCCCTCGTTGAGGGAGGCGAGACCAATTGGTCTCAGTTGCTCGGCGATCGGCCATGCAGCGATCAGGCGGTCGGCCTGGCGGCGGCTGATCTCCCACCGTTCGGCGCAGTACGCCTCGAACGAGGGGTAGTCGTCGCTGTACAGGCGCCGGTCCCGGATGGTCTGCAGCGCTTTCCCGGCGGCCCAGAACGCCAGCCGCAGCCCGTCGATCGCGGCTTCGCACACGGCGAGGTCGGCTCGGTCCTGCTCGTCTAGCTCGCCTTCGCCGGTGGCGGGCCGGGGTGTGGGGACGGCCGATGCCGGGTCGCTGAGGCCGCTGGTGGTCGTGGCCTGCACGGTGGGCGAGGGGTCCTGTTCGGGTGCGGTCCAGGGTGGGGAGACATCGGCGAGTTCGTCGCGCCGGGCGATCAGGTCCTCGAAGCCGCGGCGCTTATTGGTGGCTGCCATCACCGGGCTCCGTTGCGTCCGATGTTGAGCAGCAGCTCGGTGTGGACGGCGGCGACGTCCTCCCGGATTTTAGGGGCGTACCGTTCGCTCCACCGGGTGATGGGGATGCCGGCCTTGAGTGAGTTGGGCCAGGCGCGGTACTGCCGGACGAACGACCGGAAGTGCGGGATGCCCTGCTTCTCCAGGGTCTCCCACGCGTCGACCACGTGGTCGGCGCCGACTTGGGGGTTGGCTTTGGTCACCACCACGGCGTGCGGGACGCCGAGTTCGGCGACGCGCCGTGCGGTTCGGAGCGTCGGCAGGACCGATTCGGGTTCGTGGTCGTAGGGGATGAGCACGAACGTGGAGGCGCGCACGATCCGCGAGAGGATGTCCTGGCCTTCCAGGCTGCCGGGGCAGTCCACGAACACGGTGTCGAACCCGCGCAGCTGGCGCACGTCTTGGACCCGGTCGGGGTTTTGCTCGTGGACGACCTCGTAGCCGGGGTTGTCCATCACGCTGGTCAGGTCGTAGGCGTTGGCCTGGGGGTCGATGTCCCAGACGAACGCGCGGCCGTTGGCCTTCACGGTGTGGGCGGCCAGGGCCAGCGTCAGCATCGTCTTGCCGACGCCGCCCTTTTGGTTGGCGATGGTGATCAGGTAGCTGTCTGTTGTCCGGACGTCGGTCGGACCGCTTGCGCCGCTCGGAGCGGTGGCATCGGTGGTCATGGCGTTCACAGTCCCACACCAGGCGGGCCGACTCCCAGCACCCGCCAGGTCAACACGTCGACAGCAACCGCAACATGGCCGGTTCGCCGACCGCGGTCACGGGTCTGGTCCCGCGGCGGCATCGGTGAGGATCTGCTCGCGTTCGGCGTCGGTACGCGCGGCCAGGAGGCGGCGGGCCAGGGAGGCGCCGCGGTGGGCAGCGTTCTCGTGGGCGTCCCGCCGTGGGGTGATGATCTCGTGGGCGGGCGGCGGTACCGGTGTCGGCTGCGGATCGAGGGGGGTTTGTGAGGCGGGTTGGGCGGGTCGTCGCGCCTGGGCGACGGCGGGGGCCCGAGCTGGAGTGTCGTCGGGTGCCGGTGCCGGGGCGGGGACCACCGCAGGGGTTGGTGGGGGGCATTGCTCGCGCACCTGTCGCCGAGGGTTCGGCGCAGGCGGGCTGCCGGTACTCATCCCGGGAGTTTCCACGTCGGCACTGGAGGGTTCGGAGCCGGTGGCCGTCCAGGCGTCAATCAGGTCCACGTCGGGGGAGGGGTCGGGGGCGAGGTGGTGCTCGGGGATGAGCCGGTCGTGTTCGGCGAAGGCCGCCTCCAGGGCGGCGAGGTCGGTCAGGGCGAGCTCCAGCGGGCGGACGGACTCAAGGAAGGTGCGCCAGTCGGCGCGGTGAGCGCGGTAGGTGGCGATGCGTTCGCGGTAGAGGTCGAAGGCGCCCAGTTCGGCAGCTGCGTCGTCCAGGGCGCGGCCCCCGCGGTGCCAACCGTCGGGGCCGCGTACCGCCAGCCCGTACGCGCCGAGAGCAGCGAGGGCGTCGGTGACGGCCGACGCCGAGAGCACGGCGCGGCGCTGCAGTTCGATCGGTCGGGCGTCGAGGGTGCTGAGCGTCTCGTACAGCAGCGCGCAGACGGGGCCGAGTTCGTCGGCGAGCCAGACGGGGTGACCGCTCTCGATCCGCCCGGCCTGCAGCACAGTCCGAGTGGTCTCGGCGCGGTAGGTGTGGGGGGTCCGCAGCATGTAGCAGTCGGCGTCCAGATCACGGCCTCGGTGGACGAGGTCGACCAGCGGGTCGTGCTCGGCGCGTAGCTCGGCTAGGACGGTCGCGACGGTGCGCCAGGACAGACCGCTCATCAGCGCCAGGGACCGGCAGCCGAACGCGGTCGTGATCTCGCCCGACAGCCGCACGGCCAGCGCCAAGGCTCGCAGCACCAGGCGGGTGGAGACAGCTCTCCGCCCCCAGCCTTTACAACGTACAGGATCGCGCTCGGCCAGCCACACCGCAGTCTGCCAGCGGGTCAGCTCCCGGTGGGCGGAGACGGGCAGCGAGGGGGTATCGGTCAACGCGCGGGGGATGGGCCAGTGCGCACCAGGAGGCTTCGTGGGCGGGGGGTGTGTAATTGAGTTCATGTGCGAGTTGCGGCCATCCCGGTGACGGGCCCGGCTCTCCTGTGTTTCTCGCGCGGCGGCTTCCCAGTCGCGGGTCAGGACCGCGTGGCGTTGGCTGGGGGTGCGGGTACCGAGCAGAAGGCCCAGGCCTGCGAACGCCCCGCCGGGGCGTGCCTGCTTCAGGACTTCACCGAACATCCACCCGGCGGCCGTTGCACTGCGCAGCACCGCGTACCGGGCCTCTGAGGGCGAGGCGTACGGCGTGCGTTCGGGCTGCAGATGGGGGGCCTGCCAGGCGCCGGTGGTGGCCAGTTCGGCGAGCCGCAGCGGCAGGGGACGGCGGCCGCCAGGCCGCGGCACGAAGGGGCGTCCCTGGCCGTCCAGATGCCACAGTCCCGGGATCGGCGCTGACAACGACGGCGCCGGGTCCACGGCCGCCCGCTCTGCCGCCAGCTGCTCCTGTAGCCGCCCCCAGACCCGTGGTCCACACGGGCGCCGCAGCGCCGCTGCGGCCTGGTCCCAGGGCATCGTCAACGCCATGTAGCCGATCAGCCGCCCGGTCCGGCGGAACGTCCCGTTGGGCTGCTCGACGGGTTCGCGCTTGTAGGGGGACCCGGCGATCCGGATCTGTCCGGACCTGCTCAGCATCGGCGCCGGATCCAGCGTGGTGAACCGGTCGGCCAACGCGACCGCGACATCGCGCAGCTCCTCGAACGGGACCGCGCGGGCGAGTTTGAGGTAGACATGGCGGCCGCCGGACGGCGACATGTCGTGCACGACCCGGCCACCGCACTGCTCAATGAGTTCCGCGAACGTCGCGGCCTCGGCCGCCACCAGCGCGGCCGGGTCCGCGGCACCGGCCACCTCGGCCTTGCTCACATCGAAGTCGCCGACCAGCAGCCGACCGGTCGTCGCACCGTCCGCGGCGGCGGTGTAGATGGAGATGGTGGAGGGCTCGTCGGGCACATCCTCAACGCGGAACCGCAGGCGCCTGCCGTCAGGGAAGTTGTCGCCACCGTCCGGACTACGCCGAGCCCACGGGGTCGCCGCCAGGCGCGGGGCCAGCAGCAGCCACGCCTCGGCCGCGTCCGGTCCCGACCACATATCGGGTTCGGTGAACCGGCGCGCGTCGACGGCGGTGCCGCGTTGGCCGTGGAGAGGATCATGCTCCACGGCGGGCTGGGGCCCGGCCGAGTCCTTTTCACCGCTGATCGTTTTCGGCACCCCGCAGGCGGGGGATGAAGGACTTGCCGGAGGTTGGTGGTTTATGCTGTCCTCCGGACGTCATCGGACGCCCCGACACCACGGAGCACCGGCCAGCACGGCCTGGTAAGCCAGCAAGGCAGCGCCGGACGGTGATCGCGGTGACCGGGGACGGTTCGGAGAAGGCCCCACGCGCGGGAAGCCGGGAAGCATCGGCGCGGGGGCCTTCTGGTTTTTACGGCGCTCTCATGGTTCTCCTTCGTCGCCCTGGGGTGGGCGCTGTCCTCACGTGTCAGGCGGTCAGGTCGAGCTGGGCCGGTGGCGTGTCGGCCAGCTCGTCGGCTTCGATCAGCAGTTCCAGATAGCGGGTGAGCGAGACGCCCCGTGCTGCGGCGCCCCGCTCGGCTCTCTCCTTGATCCCGGGGGCGACCCGGCCCTGCAAAAGCGCGTGCGGGCGCCGGTTGGGACGCTTCGGCGTTCGTGTGGCGACCATGCTGGTCATCCTGGCCACTTGCCTGATGGCATGCCACTCTCGTGACGGCGTGTCGCGTCACGGTCTTGTCGCAGAGTGCAAGTTCCCCCGCAAACGATCTACTCCTATCCGGCCAAAGCCGTCCCGACGTCAGGACCGAGACGGGCACCGTGGCAGAGCGAGCCCCTTTACGTCTCGGGCTGGCGGCCACGAGCGGGGCGGTCGGTGTCATCTGCGCCCTTTCGTCCTGATAAATCCGCTGGGGTGAGTGGGGCTGGTGGGGTTTGACGGGCCG
>NZ_JAICDG010000012.1:7031-62321 GCF_022751215.1 Actinomadura terrae
CGTGGCAGAGCGAGCCCCTTTACGTCTCGGGCTGGCGGCCACGAGCGGGGCGGTCGGTGTCATCTGCGCCCTTTCGTCCTGATAAATCCGCTGGGGTGAGTGGGGCTGGTGGGGTTTGACGGGCCGAGGAAGGCCCGGGCCGCGTCGGTGCGGCCCGGGCCGGTGTGGCTAGCGCGACTGTCGGGCGGTGAGGTCGTCGTGGAGGTCCTTGACGAGGTCGCGCAGAGGCCCGCCGGCGGCGCGGAGCGCCTCCACGGCCGGGTCGAGCGCGGCGTCGCTGGTCCACACGTTCAGCGCCGACTCGGCCAGCAGGCCCGCGAGGCGGGAGCGGACGCCGTCCAGGAGCGCGGCCAGGGCCAGGACGTGGGAGCGGCGCAGGTCCAGGGTTTCCTCGAACAGGTTGGACAGGTCGTCCTCGGAGGAGTCCAGGAACGTGGTCATCGCGGCCATGGCGAGCGCGACGGCGGGGAAGTCCTCGGCGAGGTCTTCGGCGATCTTGTTGAGGGCGTCGACGTTGGTGAGGTCGGCCAGGGCCAGCGCCTCCAGGCCGGTCAGGTCAGACATGTGTGTGGTGCTCTCTTTCGGGTTGGGGGCGGCGATGCGGTTCACCGGGGCGGTGTCGGTCATCGCCGGGCCTCCTCGCGTTCGCGGGGGCGGGACAGGTTGAGCGCGAGGTCGGCGAGCGGCGCCGAGGCCTCTTCGAGCCCCTGCAAGATGTTGTCGAGGGCGTCGGGGTCGGGCAGGCGGGCTTCGTCGACTCCGGCGAGCAGGCCCTGGATCATCTGCTGGGCGTCGGCGGCCAGGGCCAGGACGACGGCCAGGTGGGAGCGGCGCATCTCGCCGCTTTCGGCGTAGACGACGTCCATCAGCTCGGAGGCCTGGTCAGGGATCTCGTCGTCGTCCTGGCCGTCGGCGGTGAGGTTCAGCAGCCGCTCGGTGACCGCGGCGATGGTGGGGTGGTCCTCGGCCAGGCGGGCCAGGATGAACTCCAGGCGCTCCTCGGTGTAGTCGAGGCTGTCGAGGGTGGAGGTGGACATGGCTCTCCTCGGAGTTGTCGCAGGTGAAGGTTCAGGCAGTACGGGGGTTTCAGGCGGCGGGGAGTTCGGCCAGGACGGCGTCCAGGCCCTCGGGCGTGGTCAGCACCTCGCGGGCCTTGGAGCCGTCGGCCGGGCCGACCACGCCCAGGTTTTCCATCTGGTCCATCAGCGCGCAGGCCTGCGCGTAGGGGGCGCGGAGTTTGCGTTGGAGCATCGAGGTCGACCCGAACTGCGTGGTGACCACCTGCTCGATGGCCTGGCGCAGCAGCGGCACGTCGACGTCGTCGGGCAGCGCGGCGGCCGCCCCGGCCGAGCTGCCGGATGCGGCGGGCAGGGCCCAGTTCCCCTTGTCGTCCTGGACGACGCGTCCGGCGGCCTTCAGCGTGGGCAACTGCCGGTAGACGGTCGCGCGGGAGATCCCGGTCGCCTCGATCAGATCGGCGCGTGACATCGGGCCGCCGGCGGCGGCGAGCGCGGCCAGGATCCGGTCCGCGGCCGCCGGGGCGTTCGTCGGCGAGGCGCTCGGCGCGGCCTTCTCGACGGCATCGTCTCGGCCTGTGTCGTCCGCGCCGGTCGAGGCCTCGGCCGGGGCGTTCGGCCGCGCCTCGTCAACGTCGCCGACACCGGTGTCGGCGACCGGGGGCGACGGGTTGGTGATGGTGCCGGCCCGGGCGGTCTGGGTGATCTGGTCGGTGCTGGGGTCGGTGGTGGGCATCGCGATCTTCTGGGCCTTGCAGTGCCGGACGATCGCGGTGATCTCGGGATCGGAGACGTAGGCGCCCTGCAGCCGGATCGGGGCGCTGGCGCCCATGGGGAGGAACAGGGCGTCGCCCTGGCCGATGAGTTTCTCGGCGCCGGGGGAGTCCAGGATCACGCGGCTGTCGGCCAGCGATGAGGTGGTGAACGCCAGCCGGGACGGCACGTTGGCCTTGATCAGCCCGGTCACCACGTCCACCGACGGGCGCTGCGTCGCCAGGACGAGATGGATGCCCGAGGCGCGGGCGAGCTGGGTGATGCGGACGATGGAGTCCTCGACGTCCTTGGGCGCGACCATCATCAGGTCGGCCAGCTCGTCCACGATCGTCAGCAGGTAGGGCAGGCGCTCGGTGAGGGGGGTGCCGTCCTGGTGGCGGGCCTTCCCCGCGGCGATCTTGGTGTTGAGTTCGTCGAGGTGCTTGACGCCGTTGTGGGCCAGCAGGTCATAGCGCCGGTTCATCTCTCCGACGACCCATTGCAGGGCTTCGGCGGCTTTGCGGGGGTTGGTGATGATGGGGGTGAGCAGGTGCGGGACGCCCTGGTACGCGGTCATCTCCACCCGCTTGGGGTCGATCAGGATCATCCGCACATCGCACGGCAGCGCCCGGGTCAGGATGCTGGTGATCAGGGCGTTGAGGCAGGCGGACTTGCCCGCGCCGGTCGCCCCTGCGATCAGGATGTGGGGCATCTTGGCCAGGTTCGCCACGATCGTGCGGCCCTCGACGTCCTTGCCGAGCCCGACGATCATCGGGTGCTTCTCCTCGGTAGCGACGGGGGAGCGGAGCACGTCGCCGAGCGCGACCAGGTCGGCGGTGGCGTTGGGGATCTCCACGCCGATCGCGGACTTGCCCGGGATCGGCGACAGGATCCGCACCTCGGCCGACTTGGCAGCGTAGGAGAAGTTCTTGGCCAGGGCGGTGACCTTCTCCACCTTCACCGCCGGACCCAGCTCGACCTCGAACCGGGTGATCCGCGGGCCCCGGACGAACCCGGTGACCCTCGCGTCGACGCCGAAGTCGCTCAGGACCTTGCCCAGCACCTTGGCCAGCCGCTCGGCCTCGCGGTCCCCGCCGGGCTTGGCGGGGACGCTGCGCATGCTCTCGGTGGAGGGCAGCGTGTAGTCCGCGCACCGGTCCACGATCGGCTCCCCGTTAACCTGCACCACCGGCAGCTCCGGTCCGCTCGCCGCACCGTCCGGCTCCACGGTCGGGACGGCGTCCGCCGCGTCCGCCGAGGTGGGGGCCGTCGCGCCCGCCTCCACTGCCGGGACGGCCGCCTTCGCGGCGTCGGCGCCGCCTTCGCCTGGCCCCTCGGCGTCGTCCTTCTCGTCCTCCTCCCCACGCAGCTCGTAGTGGCCGACACCCCACAGGACCAGCACCCCGATCACCAGCGTGCCCAGCACCGCCAGCGGCTGGGTGACCACCAGCGCGGGCAGCATCGGCGCCCCCAGCACCACCACGGCGCCGGCGAACGCCATCCGCTGGAGCTTGAGCTTGCCGCGGGCCTTGCGGATCTCCCGCCCGGTCACCTCCTCCAGGGCCGGGACGTAGGGGATCCGCGACCGGGACTGCCCACCGCTACGGCGCGTCTCCCGGCGGGCCCGGTGCTCCTCACCGCTCCCGCCGCGCTCCTCGGCGAGTTGCTCACGGGCCCGTTCGGCGGCCTCCTCGTGGGCCTCCACCACCCGCGCGGCCATCTCCTCCTGCGACAGGTTCTCGGCCATCACCCACGCCCACGTCATCTGACCGGTGACCTGCACCCCCACCCGCACGCACTCGGCCTGCCGCCGCACCCACCCCTCCTCCGAGGGGTACTCCACGGCGGCCGGGTACTCCACGGCGGCCTGGCCCGGCGCGCCGGACGCCGGTACGACGGCGGGCCCAGCAGGCATGGCAGGCGCGGCCTCGGGGTTGGCGGTGGCGGCGGGGGTGTCGGCGCCCTCGGGCCGCTCCGGCTGCTGCTGAGGCTGTGGGGGGAGCAGGAAGGCAGGCGGGCCGCCGTCGCCGAACGCCTGCTTGTAGTCGGCGTCGATCTGGGCTTGGCGGTCGGCGCGGCCGCGCGAGCGGCCCGGACGGATGTTCATGATCAGTCCTTCAGCGGCGGGGCGAGGCGGGCGAGATGGGTTTCGAGGACGGAGCGGATCTCGGCGCGCACAGCGTCGGCCCGTTCCTCGGGGAGCTCGGCGAGGACGGCCTTCAGGCAGTCGTAGACGGCGGCGAGCTTCTCGGTCTCTGTATGCGCAGAGTCACGGCGGTGCCGCGCCCACTCGATCCGGTTGCGCGCTCGGCGGGCCGCCAGCGACTCCAGCGACCGGGGCATGACGACCTCCAGCGATCAAGGGGTTGGGCGGCCGTCTCACCGAGGCTGTCTCACGGGGATCGCGCGCGCGTGTACGCGCGCGTCTTGGGGCTGTCAAGAGGGTGAGACGAACCGGTGAGACACCACCGTGAGACAGGGGATGAGACGGCCGGTGAGACCGGGCGCCTGAGGCGCCCGTCGGCGCGGCCCGGGGGCGGCGGGACCGGCGCCGCCACCCGGCGGCGACGGCGTCCGGCCCGCCGCCCAAGCCGTCACGGCTTGTTAGGGTCGTAGGGGCCGTACTCGAAGGTGTTCGTCGCGTTCGAGCCGCCCGAGCCGCCACCGGAGCTGCTGCCGGACCCGCCGCTGCTGGAGTTGCCGCCCGTGCCGCCGGAGCTGGCGCCGCCGTTGGTGGCGACGGTGTTGAACATCGTCGCGCCCGCGGTCCCCAGCGAGCCCGCGATCTGCTTGGCCATGATCCCGAACACGCTCCCGGCCAGCAGGACGCCCATGGTGAAGCACATCATGGCGTGGCTGAACTTCAGCTTCTTCTTATCGAGCTGCTTGTGGATCAGGAACCCCAGCGCGACGACGATGACCAGGCCCAGGCCACCGCCGACCGCGGCAGCGCCACCAGGCGCGGCATCGGGCTTTTGCGGAGGCGCGGCGAGGACGACGCCGGTGACCTGGGACGGCGGCGCCTGGGGCAGACCGGCCGCCGTGATCGCCGCGTCCGCCGTGCTGGGCCGGGGAGGGGTCAGGTGGGACATGATGGGTGCTCCTTCGGTTCGCTTTGGGTGGATCCGTTGGGTGGCGGGGCCGGTCGGACCAGGACCGGCCCCGCGTCTTACCTGGTCAAGTGGCGGGCGTGGTGAACTCGCCGTGCGAGTCGCACCGCCACACGTCCTTGCTGCGGCCGGTGCCGCCCTCGCGGCCCTCGTAGCTCACGCCGGAGCTGCTCCGGCACTTCGGGCAGCACGCATTGGCGCTCACCGGCCCATACCTTTCGCGCTGCCGGTGGGAGCCTCCGGGCGCCCGTTGCTGCCGGGCAGCGGCGTCCACTCCTCTTCCTTCTTGCTCAGCGCCTTCTGGGTCTTGGCGTCGGCCATACTGGAAACCGCCTCTCTGTGAGGTGGCCTCACCGGTGACTTGTTCAGGGCTGCCGGTGGGGCCTTCTTCCTGGTCAGGGACCGGTTGTCCCGGACCGGGGCGGGGCGGGGCCACCACCCGCACAGGGGTGCCCGCCCACGTCGTGGGGACGGCGTGGCCGCTGACCGCCAGCACCGTCATCAGCCCGCCCGCCGTGACCGCCAGCGCCGCGCGCCGCGTCTGGTGGCCGGTCATGCGATCACCGCCACGCCCAGCGCGAGCCCAATCAGCACCAGGCCCACGGTCAGCAGGTCGATCGCGACCTTGAGCCGCTGCTGCTTGACCAGCACCAGGTACGACAGGAACTGCAGGTCAGCGACGGCGACCTCCGGTGCCCGCGTGGCGAACCTTTGGGCGATCGCCTCCGGGGTCATGACGGCGTAGCGGACGAACCCGCCCACGCCCAGCCGGGGGCGCAGCACTCCGGCCAGCAACACCACGGCCGAGGCGGCCAGCGCGAGGCCCGCGAGGGCCAGGACGACGCGGACGGGGGAGGGCGCGCGGGCGATCTGGCTGGTCAGGATGGCCGTCACGGCGGCGACGACGGCGGTGAGCGTGCCGCACTTGGCATCCAACCGCGCCTGCTCACCGCGCACAGCCGCAACCTCGGCGGCCAGCTCGGCCTCCACCGGCGTCGGCGCCGCCATCGGTGTCGCGGGGGCGTTCATCGCCTGCCCTCCACCCGGGCGGTGGCGGCCAGGCCCTCGGCGACGACCTGGTCGGGCACCGCGCCCGGCTCCGGGAGCAGCCCGATCTCCTCCAGATGCCCGGTGATGAAGGCGGCCGGAGCCAGCTCCTCGCGTGCGGCCGCCGCGGCGGTCGCGCGGGCGTGGGTGAGCAACTCGGTGTAGGCGACGTGCAGCTCCGTATAACGCAGCGCCATGACCTGGGAGTCGCTGGCCAGCGCCTGCAAGGTCGACCGCAACACGCTCAAGTCGATGTGCGCGGCGGCCAGGTCCTGGCGGGCCTGGTTGAGCTGGCGCCGGATGTCCAGCTCATTGGGGGTTCCCGCCGTGCTCATGCGGGGCGTGGTCATCGCCGCTCACCGCCGTCCTGCTCACGACGGACCTGAGCAGCCAGGCGCCGAGCCGTCGAATGCGGCATCCCCAGACGCTCGCTGATCTGGCTGCTGCTCAGCTCCGGTTCGCGGGCGAGCAGAGCGCGGACCGCGGCCAACCGAGCGCGGGGATCAGCGACGGCCCGCTCCTGACCACGCTCGTCCGGCTGCTCATTTCCGCCACCGCCGGGCAGATCGCCGCCGGTTTTGTGAGCAGGCCCCGACCACGTCCCCGCCTGCTCACCAGCTCGCGCACCGGGGCGCTCGTCCGGCCTGCTCACCGGCCGCTCGCCCGCGT
Source organism: Actinomadura terrae (assembly GCF_022751215.1). Taxonomy (GTDB): domain Bacteria; phylum Actinomycetota; class Actinomycetes; order Streptosporangiales; family Streptosporangiaceae; genus Spirillospora; species Spirillospora terrae. The sequence continues at coordinate 13,627 of NZ_JAICDG010000012.1, forward strand.
GCTCACCGGCCTGCTCATCCCGGCTGCTCACCCGCCGCTCAGGGCGCTCGCGGCGCTTGGCGGGCGGCGGCAGCTCCCGCAGCGCGCCGGGGTTCTCGGCCTGCTCGGTCAGGTACTGCTCAGCGCCGCGCACAACGTCCTCGCCCAACACCCGGGCGATCGCCTCGCGCACCGCAGGCGGCTCCCGCCGCCACGGCGCCGAGGTCTCCGACTCCTCCTCCTGGGTGAGCGGACCGGTGTACTCCAACCGCTCACCCCCCGCCTGCTCGTCCTGCTCGTAGTCGTCGACGTGCGGCTCGCGCCCGGGATGCGGCAGGGACACGATCACCGGCTCGGACTGCGGCGGGGACACCAGCGGCAGGGCGCGGCGCTCGCCCACCCGCACCGGCCAGGCCGTCACCGGGACGGCCTCGGCATCACCCTGACCGTCGCCGACGGCGTCCGTCTCCAGCGCGGGAGCGGCGGCGGAGCCGGTAGGCAGGTTGAGATCCATCTCGGCCAGCCGCGGCACGTCCTGGCCGTCCTTGTCGTGCCAGGGATCGGCGTCGCTGATCGAGGTATCGATCAGGCCAATCAGGTGCGCGGTCACCGCCGCGCCGACCGGAGCGACCGCGTGCGCCAGCATGCTGGCGAGCACGGCCGCTGTATCGCTGACTCCCCAACCACCCTCGGGCGCCACGTCCGGGACAGCGGCGGCCAGGTTCAGGAAGATGCTCGTGGTCAGGAACCCAATCGCGGCGTGGATCGCGGCTTCCGCGATCTCACCGCCGGACGCGGCCAGCCGTGCGCGGGCCACGATGATCCACACCACCGCCCCGATCAGCACCGGCTCCAGAATCCACAGCGCCCACCATGTCGGCGCGGCCGTGTCCGCATTCATCAGCCGGGCCGCACCCTGCTGCACACCCGTCGTGGACCAGGCCGCGAACCCCAGCAGAACCGGGACGAGAACCTTCAAGTTCTGCACCCGCAGCCGAGTCAGGCCCAGCGCACGCGCCTCCCCGCTGCGCGCCATCTCGCTGGTCAGCCGCGTCCGCTCACCGGCTGCGCGGAACTGCCGGTACATCCGCGACAGCTCGGTCTTGGCACGGACATCGGCCTCACGCTCAGCACGCGCCAACTCCACCAGCGTGCTCTCCTCGCGCACATCAGCGCGGGCCCGCCCGTGACCGGCCTCGGCACGCACACGCGCCAACTCGTCCGCGCGCCGCGCGGCCTCCAGATCCCGGCGCCGCTCCAGCTCTCGCGCCAGCTCGTCCGGATGCTCGGGCACCACCTGCTGGACGTTGGGCTTGCGCTTCATACCGTTGCCCCTTCGGCGCTGGCCTCGCCGGACTCGGTGGCGGTGGTGCCCTCGGCCTCGGCCTCCTGCAGCTGGGCGTAAACGACCTCTGCGCGGAAGCGGCGGGCCCCGCCGGGGGTGCGAATGGACCGGAGACGGCCCCTGCGGGCCCACTCGCTCACGGTGGACGGTTCGACGCGGAACAGGTCCGCGACCTCGTCTCGGGTCAGCAGATCGCCCGGGTTGTCGTGCGTGGCACGGCCGGGGGTGTGGATGATGGCCACAGGCTGGACTCCCATCGTTCGGCCTGCTGCGGCTCCGGTGTCCGACCACCGGGGCCGCTTCCGTCGATTCGGACATTCCGCCGCCAATATCCCTCTCCGTTAGCTGGCGAGAGTTCTTGACAGTGGAAGCGGGGCCACCGTAAGTCGCTGCACAATCCACTGTCAAGACCAGGACGTGAGACTGACAAGACCCCTATCCAGGAAGCCACATTCTTGAGGGGCCCTGGTTGCGGAACAGCCCTTGTCACCTAGACTGCGCCCCCTAGACACCCAACACGGACCGGGAAGGGGGCGAAGTGGACCCTCAGTTGTGGGACCGGGTCCGGGAAATCGACCGGATCACGGACGACGCGGAGCGCGCAGAGCAGGCCGACGCGCTGCTCGGCGACTATCACGCGGCCTGGGCCGAGCTGGCGCGCATCCGCAAAGAAGCCGTCCTGAACCTGCACGACGGCGGACGAGGGCTGTCGTACGCGCAGATCGCCGAACGCCTCGGCATGAGCCGTAGCCGGGTCGGTCAGATCACCCGGAGCGGACCGCCGCCTGAGCGCGCGTTCCTGGGAAGCGGGAACCTCACCATCGCCATGGGCCGCAAGGCCGGCGAGGGCACGGGGGAGCCAATGGTCGCTGTCGAGACGCTTAAGGCCATCTCCCGGCTAACCGCGCTGGCCAAGACACATCAGCTCGACGTGACCGAGGACGATGTGCCGCCGCCCGGCCTGGTGGACCTGAACCGGGACAACCTGATCGTGATCGGCGGGCCACGCTTGTTCCCGCTGGTGGGGCAGATCCTCCAGAGTGACCGGCACCTGCGATTCGACACCGGGAAGGACGGCCGGTGGTTCCTGCGCGACCTGGACACCGGCACCGAGTTCCGGTCACCGCGCGACGTCGGCGAGAACCGCGATTACGCCTACCTTGGGCGCCTGCCCCGGCCGGACGGCGCCGGGACGTTCTTGTGCATCGCGGGCCTGCACGCGATCGCCTCGCAGGGCGCAGTTGCCTACCTGGAGTCGTCCATGGCCGACCTGTACGCGCAGGTCAAGACGAACCGGTTCTCGATGCTGATCGAGTGCGAGTACGACCCGAACACCCTGATCGCCACTGCGGCCAAGGCCGCTTCACCCATCTATCGGAGCTAGATCATGGATGTGTCATTCGCGACCCGGCCAGCGCCTGGCCACGTGAACGAGGACTACGTGGCCGCCACCAGTCACGCCGTGGTGGTCCTGGACGGCCTGTCGGTGCCCGACGGCATGGACACCGGATGTATTCACGGAACCCCGTGGTACGTCCAGCAGCTCGGTACGCGCCTGCTGGGGCGGGTGACCGAGATTCCGCTGGTTCCACTCGCCGAGGCCCTAGCCGACGCGATCCGCGAGGTCGCCGAGCTGCACGCCGACACGTGCGACCTGACCCACCCGGGCACCCCGGCCGCCACCGTTGCGATCCTGCGGACCGCCGGTCATGTGGAGTATCTGGTGCTGTCCGACGCCGTGGTGGTCCTGGACACGATTTATGAGGGCATCCAGGTCATCGAGGACGGGCGTGTGAACGAAACCGCCATGGCGCACTCCGAGGCGCTACTGTCCTCTCCGGCCGGGACCGCCGCGCACGCCGCTGCACGGCGCGAGATGATCGCCGAGCGGCGCACCGCCCGCAACAAAGTGGGCGGATACTGGGTTGCGGCCGCCCTGCCCGATGCCGCCGACTACGCGGTCACCGGGTCCATGCGCCCCGGCAAGGTCCGCCAGGCCGCTGTCCTGTCCGACGGCGCAGCGCGCGCCGTGGCGTTCGGCCTCCATGACTGGGCGGGCCTGCTGGCCGTTCTGGAGACGGCCGGCCCTGACGAGCTGCTGTGCCATGTCCGGGCAGCCGAGCAAGGCGATGCCGAGGCCACCACGTGGCCGCGCCCCAAGATCTACGACGACGCGGTCGCGGCGTACTGCCGAATCAACAACATCAAGGTCAGGTGACCGAGCATGGCGGTACGTAAGGCAGTGATCGCGGTGGCGGGATACGGATCCCGGTTCTTCCCCGTCGCCAAGACGATCAACAAGTGCATGCTCCCCGTCTTGGACCGGCCAGTCCTGCACTGGGCCGTCCAGGACTGCCTACGAGCGGGCGTCGAACAAATCGCGATCATAACCGCGCCCGGAGACACTCAGGTCCGGCACTACTTCACCGAGGACGCCGAGCTACGCGACCACTTCCAGGCCCGGGGGTGGGACGCCAAGTACGAGCGGATCGCGGGCCTGCACAAGCTGGCCCGCTTTACCTTCCTTGAGCAGCCTCGCGACGGCCGATATGGAACCGCGATACCGCCATTGGTCGCCGAGGCGTTTGTGGCTGGCGACGACTTCCTATGCATGTCGGGCGATGACCTGCTGTTGCGCGAGGACGGCGGGTCAGATATGGCCGACCTGGTCGCCGCGCGTGAGCGGGCCGGCGCCGCAGCAGCCGTCGCGGCGGCCGTCGTGCCCGGAACGGCGGCGTCTCGGTACGGGGTGCTGCGTGCCAGGTCGGGCGGCGACATGATCCTTGACCGGCTGGTGGAAAAGCCGACGGACTGGACAGCGCCGGAAGCGCACGCCTACCTCAGCCGCGCCGTCCTACCCGGGGACATCATGACCTACCTCGGCAAGCTCACCCCGGCCGCTAACGGCGAACTCCAGATCACCGACGCGATCAACGATCTCGCCGCCGCCAGCCCTGTGCTGATCCACCCCACCACCGGAACCTACCTGGACTGTGGGGATCCGGGCGGGATGCTCGCGGCGAACCTAGCCGCCGCCCGCGCGGCCAACCTCCAGGTACCCGGTATCGGCTGGCGGTAGGCCATCCCGGTCTGAGAGGCGACAATGCCCGACATCCCCAATGACCTGGCGGTTCGCTGGGAGGCTGCGGACGCCGAGGTGCGTCGCGCGATGATGCATCGACGCCGTCCCGGCTTCGACGATGACCTGGGCGAACTGGCTCGCGCGGTGAGCGCGGCGCATCACAAGATCGCCGCGGTGTACGCGGACATGGCGGCTTTGAAGGACCTGCCCGGCCCGCTCGCGGCGGCCGCCGAGGCCGCATACCGTCACCACACCCGAGCCGCCGCCGACGAGGACGAACATCGTCCGGCGATACTGTCCCCGGCCATCCGCGACGATGTGGCGACGCTGTGGGCTTATCACCAGATGGGGCACCAGGTCCGGCCGGTGGACGTCGGGATCGGCCTGGGTTCGCACGACCTGAGCGTGGCCACCTACGCCGCCGATCTGTGGCGCCGGGCGACGTTTCCGCTCATCGTGTTCACCGGCGCGAACGCCCCCACCACCAGAGGGCGCTTCCCGCGCGGCGAAGCGGTGCACTACCGCGAGCACGCCCTCTCTCTCGGCGTGCCGGCCGAGGCGATCCTGGTGGAGCCGGCGGCGACCAACACCGCCGAAAACCTGACCCTGACCCGAAAGCTGCTCTCGGAGCACAACGTCACCCCCCGCACGGTCATGCTCATCAGCCGCCCGTATCAGCAGCGACGCGCCTACGCCACGTGCCGCAAGATTTGGCCCGAGGTCGAGGTGATCTGCGGGTCCATCCCGATGACCCTCGACCACTACGTCGCCGCCCTCGGGGACGTCGACCGAGTGGTGAACATGCTGGTCGGCGACACCCAGCGCATCGAGCTCTACGCCGACCGGGGGTTCGCCATCCCCCAGCCGATGCCCGACAACGTCCGCAACGCCTACCAGCGCCTGGTGGACCGGGGCTTCACCACCCGCCTGGTCGCCTAAAGCATCCCGCAGCTGAGGCCACTTAGAGGAGGCCGAGGAGCACGGCGTGGTCAGCTGTGAGCTGATCTCGGATAGGCGAAAGGTCCTGATCGCACGTACGTGCGATCAGGACCTTTCGCCATGAGTTCGGGAGTGTGGTCCGGGCGGTTGGGGCTTTGTGGCGATCTCGTCAGATGTGATCGCGCAGGGGGACGCCGACGATAGGACGCTCCAGGTTCCCGGGGAAGGGCATGCGATGGCGAAGCGGTGGCTGCGAATCGGACTCGACGACCCCTCGGAGGAGCAGTACACGCAGTTGGCGTTCCTGGTGCTCGCGGCAGCGAACGCGATGGACCTGGACGTGGTCCGGTTCGAGAGCGACGGGCGGCAGGAGGAGTACGCGCTGGAACGTTTCTGGGAGGACTTCCACGATGGGCTGCGCCGACCCCCGTGGGACGACGACTGAGGAACCGTTCACCCACGGGGCCATTCCAGGACCTCCAAGCCGCCCGGATGGCTGGACCTTGTCCGGCCGCGGCTGCCGACTAGCGTGCCGCCACGAGCCTGCCCGGGAGTTTCGCGACGCCTAAGAAGCGCGTACGCGTGCGCGCGTGGGGGTGTCGAAAAGTCGAAAAAGTCCCGTCGTCATCTGGTCTGGGGACCGGGTCGGGCGAGAGGCCCTCGCCCGTGGCGGCGGCGCGCGGTGGAGGCATCCGCGTTCAGCGCCGCGCCGATGGTCTCCCAGTCCGCCCCGGCGGCGCGTTCGTCGGCGACCGCTGCGGTCAGCAGGGCCTCGGCCAAGGTGCGCACGTTGCCGGCAGACGCGGTGAGCGCGCCGGCGCGAGGCCTTCGGCGGGTTGTCCTTCGCCGAGGCCTCATGGACGGGCCGAGCGTACGTCGAACATGACTGAACATGCAGGTCACGGGCGTGGTTTGTGAGGGTGTTCCGGTCACGGTGAGGGCTGGGGCCGGTGCGTGCTGGAGCGGTGGAGCCCGCTCTACTCCGGCACGCACCGGCTGGTGGGGTGCCGAGCGTTCCGCCGCTACTGCGGATTGCGCGCAGTCTCCCGTTTTTTCTGTTTGGTGGCCACCCGATCCCACGGACAGGCACACCGCGTGCACGCGCACCACAGTCTCAACTCCGGGGTGCACAACTCCCAGCATCTCGAAAAAATACTGCTACATCACATATTTTGTGTCACCGGACACAACTTAACAAGACTAAACATGCTTGATCTTGCTGTTTTCGCAGGTCAAAGGTAGTGGCTGTTTAGTTTGGTGTAGGGCGTCCAACATGCCCCGAATTGCCCCTCCAATCCCCCTTGGAGGTGCATGCCGATCTGTATCTCCGGGGCTATGCTCCCGATTCGGAGGCAGATCATTACCACGTATTCACCCGGCGGTCGCTACCCGCCCGATCTTCCTTCACTACCGCACCCGGTCCCGCGACATCAGGAGCGTCATGTCCCAGTCCCTTCCCCGCGCGGACGGGCCATCAGCCCAGCGGGCCCATACGCCTGCTCCGCCCTGGGAGAGCTGGATCCCCCTCGCACACACCGAATTAGGAGCGTCATGAGCTCGATCTCCTTTCCCCTCGCGACCGGGCCGTCGGCCCGGCAGAGCTGCGGCCTGCTTGTGGCTGGAGTTGCGTGAGCGCCGCCGATCTGCGACACCGCCGCCCCCATGAGCCCCATCCGACGGGGACGCGAGAAGTGGACTCCTCACGACGTCCAGGCGCTTTTGGCCGAGACCCATCCCGGCGCGGACGCCCCGACCCTGCTGCACGCGCTGGTGTGCGGCGTGTTCTACCGCGTCCGACGGCAGGGCGGCAGGTCCGGCAAGCACGACCTCACCGCACGGGCCGAAGCCCGCGGGGTCACCCCGGCCAAGTTCGCCCAGATCGTCGCTGGCGACTTCACCGGCATCAGCTGGGGAGCCCTGGAGGGGGTGCTGGTGGCCTGCCTCGCCGCTAAGGCCGACCTGAAGGTCGCGATGGAGCTGTTCGACCAGGTCCAGGAATGGCATGCGAGCCAGCCCCCACCCGAGGAGGGCCGCGTCGCGCGCACCCAGGCCCGGGGCGCCCCGTCCTGGGTCTGGCCGCCCCCGGAACCGGACTCGACTGCATCGGACTCGATCGTGATCCGGCCGTCTCTGTCGCCGAACCCGCTGACATCCGACGGCCTGGCCGAGGCCTCGAAGACCCCGGCCGAGGAGGTGGACCCGCAGGACCACGTCGACGCGGTCCAGCCCCAGCCATGTCAACCCCCCTCCCCCGACAGCGGCGACGACGACGGGGGCGGGGGCGGCAGAGAAGACGACGGCGAGGAGGAACTCGCGCCCGCCACAACCCCACGAGCCCGACGCAAGGGCTCCCACAAGGTGTCCCCGCCCGATCCCGGCACCGCCGCCGACCAAGGTGAGTTCGTCGCGCAGATGAGGGCCTTCCGCACCTTCTACGGCGACCGGCCGCTACGCGAGATGGCCAAGGAATGCGCCCGTCACCCAAAGGTGGAGCGGCCCTACTCCTTCGGCGCCTTCTCCACCATCGGCAAGAACGACAAGCTACCCAAACGCGACCTGGTCTGCGCCTACATCGCCGGTTGCGGCGGCAGCGACACCGAGATCGACCAGTGGATCGAGGCCCACAAACGCCTCTCGGTCCCCCCGGCCCCCCACCCCGAGGCCGACTAGCCCACCCCCGCCAACCCCGGGAAACGGCGAAGGCCCTCCCGCCGCCATCAGAGCGCAGGAAGGGCCTCAGCCAGAGGCGGCACCCCGTTGCGACCGGGACCCGCCTCTCCAGCACGACCAGACCGTCCGTGATCACAGAAAGGTTCTGCTCGTCATGACGAGACTAGACCCGCTGCACAAGACAGAACACCCCGCGCACCGGCTGAACTGGCGCACCAGCACCCACTGCGACGACACCCACGAATGCGTCGAACTCGCCGCCGCCCACCAGGCCGTCGCTGTCCGCGACAGCACCGACCCCGCCGGGCCTGTGATCACCGCCGCCGTCCCGCACTGGCGGACGCTGCTGAACCAGATCAAACGCGGGGACCACGACCTGCCCTAGCGCCGCGCTTACTCGGCCCGGAGGGGGCCTCCCTGTGGTCAGCATGCCGCCCTTTCGGATCTTCCCGCGCCCTAACAGGCCCCTCCTGCTGTTGGCTGCCCCGGCCAGCAGCGGGAGGGGCCGTCGTATTCAGTGCCAGTTGATTTCTATATGGCTGCCTATCTCAAGCAGCAGCCACAGCAACAGACCTGCGGAGAAGTTGTACAAGAAGGCTCCGATCTTGCTGGTCGGGTCGATCCAGGCGGCCCTGCCGACAGGCCGGACGCGCTCCTGGTCTTCCGCGCCCTCCTCACGTGCGCCCGGGAGGACGTCCGGGGGCTGGCCATCGCGAGGTGTAGGCCTCATGCTGGACTCCTGAGTGCGGATCGCTGCGATAGATCCGGGCTCGCGCCGGTTCCCCTCCATCCGGAACGTGGCATCGCAAGGAATGGAGGGGAACCATCCGGATCATTTTCGGACTATTCGTTGATAACGTGGCGTAGCATTGATCACAATCTTCAGCACCTCAGAAGATCTTACATATCTGCAGGTCACGGTCCTCAAACCCCCGCAACATCAAAATATTTCTGGACGGCTCCGATGTCCCAGGGCAAGCAACGTCAGATCAATCCGGACGCGTCTCCGGAGGGCCAGGCCTTTGCGCGGTTCCTGTGCGAATTGAGAGACACCCGTTATCTCTCCACCGAAGCAGTGAGAAAATTAGCGGGCATCGGTGACCGCACCCCTCTCAACGACTGCTTCCTGGGCTATGTGCTGCCCTGTGATGACTTCCTGGGGTACTTCATCCTGAAGGTCCTCGATAAGGCGAGGCGGCTGACCGATGAGGAGGGCACCGAACTCGATCGGCTGTACAGGGACGCCGTTGCCGCAGCCAAGCCGGCGGTCACCCCGCTGGACAAGCTGGGTGCCAGCTTGCGGGCCAAGCTGTACGAGCACCGGGCCGACCGGCATCTCCAACTGGCCGAGGGCTACCAGCGCAAATCCGAGATCCATCAGCGGCAGGCCGAGATCTTCCAGCGGCTGCGCACGGAGGACCACCAGGCGTTCGAACGTGCACGAGAAGAGGCTCGTGCCCTCTCAGCGCAGGCCCTGGGCGTGGTCGATGAGCTCGACAGCACCCTCGCGGCCGTGTTCCACGACGGGATCGAGCGCGGGGAGGACTTCGAGCACGCTGCTGACCTGCAGATCCAGCACCTGGCCGCAGTGCCCGCTCAGTGGAGGCGGGTAGAGGACGCCTGGCAGGCAAAGATCGACGCGGCGGTCCAGCACGAGCGGACCCAGGCCCAATCCCGGTTCGAGGAGTATGAGGAGCAGATCAAACAGCACCAGGCGCTCCAGGACGCCGCCAATCAGAGGGCCGCCAGCCTGGGAATCGCCCTGCAACGTGTCCGGGCGCACAACGAGCAGATCCTTGACCAACTGGGGCAAGAACGCAGCGAACTCCGGCTTTGGCAGTCCCAGGACGCATTCGGTCGTGTCAGCGACCTGCGCGACATCGCCGCGTCCCACGACGGCATCCCCGCCAGCGACCTACCACCTTCATTGGTCATGGCGGGCGCGCCGGCCCCCTCAGAGCACCAGGTCCACCGCGCACCCCCTCCGCAGTTGCGCGCCCATAGTCCAAAGCCGCCACCCCCTGCGGTACCGCTCGAAAAGTCCCGTCAACGACGGTCCAGTAAGATGCGCCGGCTGGTGGCTTCGATATTCAAGCGCCCCTCGTCCCCTCTATCTAACGACTGAAGCCCTCAGAGGGCTTCTGGCGCCTAACTCCTGCGCGCGATATGCCAGGTCCCGTTCAGTCTCTTCGCGGCTCTCCGATGCTCTGACGGCTTCATCGGATGCTTCTCCATCCCAGAAGCGCCCAAAAGTCACTGTGGGTGACCATGCTCGCTGCGCATTCCGGGGCCGTCCCCACGTGCTCGGGGCGGGGTGGGGTCAGCGCCCGCCTGGTCCAGGCGGGCGAGGGTGCGTGTCACGACTGCGGACGCGGCTAGGAAGTTCCGGCGGGGGGTAGCCGGTCGTGCAGGACTTTCTGAAGGTCGTCACTATGCTCACCGAGCTGGCCGCCAACCGCGCCAACATGAACACCGCGACCAACCCCGAGGCCGACTGGCTGTTCCCCGGCGGCCGCGCCGGGCGACCTCTCACCCCCGGTGCTCTCCATCAGCAGCTTCGCGCCCTGGGCCTTCCGGTCGCCCAGACCCGCACCGCCGCGTTCCGCCAGCTCGTCCTCCAAGCCCCGGCCCCCGTCGTCGCCCAAGCACTCGGCTACAACCCCGGCACCGCCACCAAGCACGTCGCCGCCGCCGGTGGAACGTGGGCCCGCTACCCCGCTCAGCGGTGACGCGCCCGCGCGCCCTCCAGGCCGTCCAACAACCCGCTCAGACGTCCGCTGAGAGCCTCCAACGCGCGAGCGGCATGGTCCACCCGCGAACGATCCGGCTCACCCTCGCGCGCCGCGGCCTGACCCGTCAGCCGACTCCCATACGCCTGCACAAGCCGCCGCATCACCTGCAACTCCGCCAGCACCCGCTCGTCAACAGGCGCGCCGTCGGACCGGGCGGCCTCAAGCGCGGCCTCAGCCACCAGGTTCGCCGCCGTGACACCGGCCTTGCCCGGGCCGCCGCCTGCACCAGAGCATGCTCCTCCTCGGTGAACCGCACCGACACCCGGAACCGCCTCCCGCCCTGCAAACGCCGACGCCGCCGCGCCGCGAGGTTCCCAGCCACCGCGACATCATCGACGACAACACGGTGCCTAGTCCTTCCACTACGCGCGAAAGGTCCCGATGACACCGCCAACGCCGCCCCCCGGCCCCCACCACGTCATCCCAGTTCACGATCACACCGACTCACAACAGCCGCCGATGGAGGTCAGATGGCCGCCCAAGTCTTCACCCTGCTAGGCGTCATGGTCGGTGCGTTCACCTCCTACCTGACCAGCGCCTTCAATGAGAGAACCCGATCCCGCAGAGAGCAAAACCAAAGGTGGGCTGAGAAGCGACTGGACACCTACACAGAGTTCATCGCCAGCATCAAGGAGTTCACCACGCTCACCAGGGCGCTCGCCGCCACCGCCGGTCTGGTCGATCGGACACCCCCAATCGATCGGGACGAGGGCTTGGAGCTGTTACGAAGAGCAGAGCTAGCGCGAGGTCGAGCGATGGAAAGATGTCCCTACTGGCTGATGCGCAGACTCTTCGCGCGGCAAGGGCCTTGAACCGAGCAAGCTGGCAGTTGGAAGGCTATGCCAGGGGCCTCCTTACTGCAGACAACGAGCAGTGGCAAGACGCCCAACGGGCCTACAACAGAGCCATCAACGACTTCCACGAACAAGCTCGGCGCGAGGTGGGGGTTCCCGGGGCCTATGCAGCACGCGCGCTAGCACCCTCACCACGTCAGGAGGCGTTCGAAGCACTTGCCGGAGAGGAACTCTGGACCTGACGGCCCAGACGCTCCTCCCTTCGATGGGCGAGTCACTAGCCGAGACATCCCATCCTCGCAACGGTGTCGCCGAGCGAGGACTGCCGTCGTGAATACGACACAGTCGAATACGGCAGGGCACCGGTCGACCATGTCGCAGAGTTCGCATTCGACGGGGGCCAGCATGAGGAGGGCGTCGCGTGGCGCGTGGGTCAGCCGCAGCGCAGGGTCTCCCAGACGATCTGGAGAGCGCTCCACAGGGCAAGGCGCAGGTACTCCAGCCGCAGCCGGGCGCGCCAGTACCTGGCGGCGTGTCGGCTCTCGGGGGCCTGGTCGCGGGTGTGGCCGGGGTCGGTGCTGGGGTCGGTCATGGCGTGGTGGTCCTTCCTGCCTCCGGGCCAGGGTGCCCGGGGATCGCCGGGCCGGAGCGCGACGCCCCGGGGCCTGCGACCAGGACATTGCGGTCGGCTCCGAGCCGCCAGGGGCGTGGACGGGTCACCGGCGCCAGCGGACCGATCACGCCCGGTTGTGGACACCGGCACCACAGCCGGGGACACCCGGCCCTCACCGGCGGCGACCGCTCCTACGCTGGGCTGCAGCGCCCATGGACACGTGGAGACGGCTGTGGACGAAAACGATCGTGACATCCCTCCCGACATCCACGACCTGAACCTGGCCGCAGTCGCCACCGATGCCGAGCTGGTGGCGAGTCTGCGGATCCTGCAGGCCCGGGCGGGGAGGCTGAGTCTGCGCGAGTTGGAGAGCAGGGCACGCCGCGCCGGCCTGCACCTGCCCAGAGCCACCGCCAACAAGATCCTCAACGGAGACCGCGCTCCCACCCGGGACGAGTTGATCGCGCTGGTGCGCGCCTGCAAAATCCCGGCCGACCAGCTCAGGCCATGGGTGGCGGCCTGGGAGCGCATCGCCAGCGGCGGCACGCACGCCATGGAACTCAAGCGCCTGCGCGAGCAGGTACGCCAACGGGCGCTCGCGCAAGTCCGCAAGGACAAGGCCCGCCTGACCGCCGAGGTCGACGCCCTGAAAGAACAGGCCAACAGCCTGAGAGACCAGGTAGCCGCCGCTGAACAACGACTCCGATCAGCTCAGCCGACCGCAGGGCCGGAGACACCGCCTTCCACCCGCCGCACGCTGACAGCAGCGACGCTGGCGCTGTTACTGCTGGCAGGAACCACCGCAAGCGCAGCCGCCCCGCCCGCCCTCCCGCACGACCTACCTCCCCTCCCCCCACCACGCCCTATTAGGGGGTTCCACTCACCGCTAGAACCCATTGCGCCACCCACAGGCCCCATTGGGCCGCTCAACCCATCACAACGCCCTATTGAGCCGCCCGCATCACCGCCCCCATCACACGGAGGCTCCCTCATCATCCCCCGGCAACCGTAGAGCCCCCGGTGCAACACCCGTGCCCCGGCAAGTAGGACACCGTCGAACTCGACAGGGCACCGGTCGGCGCGGCCACCGACCTCTAGCGCTGCGCGTCCGCCTCGCCGACGTCCTGGCACACGTCGCGCCTCGCCCGCCGACTGGCTTCCGGTCCGGCACGACGGGATAAGGAGGCCGCTTGCGTTTCCGGGCACTTGGGATCTTGCAGTCTGAGGGCCTGGTCCGGTCACAACGAGGAAAGGGGACTTTTGCGAGCGCATACTCCTTTCAAGGGGGCCTGCCATGACGACTGCGGCACACGAGAACCGGTACTGGCATCCCGACGGGAGCTACACGACCGTCGTTCACAACCTCGGCGGCGTCTGGGCCTATCACAGCAGTGGCGCAACGGCGCACTGGACGCCGTCTGGCTGGGTCACCGACTCTTACGGCCAGCTCTACAGTCAGGTGTACGCCCAGTCCTACGAGCAGCCGTCGTACGCTCAGGAAGCGCCTGCGGTTACGGGCGGCCAGCCCACGCCTGGGCGCCGGGCGGCTTACATCATTCTGGGCATCGAGGCCAGCCTTATCGTCGGGCTTCTTGTCTTCCTTGTTCTGTACGAGGCAGTGCAGTTCATGCGCTCGCACCCCTCGGTTCTGTTGGTGTTGTTGGGTGTGGTGGTCATGGCGGGCTTGGCACTCCTGCGCGGCGGAAATGACGGCGGTGGCGGCGGGGGTGGTTTCGGACCCGAGCCGCCAAGCGTGTCGCACGCCCCGGCCGACTGGCGCGATTGCAACGGCAACCTGTACCGCGGGGGACAGATGATCCAACCTCGTGGCGGCTGGAAGTCGAGCTAGCGACCGCTCTTGGAGGTCTCTGGCGACGTCCGGCTGGGCTGGGAATGAGTGATGCCCGGGGACGGGAAGGGCGCGCATCACCGCGGTCCGCAGCCGGCCAGCGGCGGCGGTCTATCGGGTCGGGCCGTTGTGGCGGCTGGGGCCGTGGTGGGGTGGTTTGGGGCGGCGGTGGGGGTCGTCGGGGCGGGTGGTTTGGGTGGGTTGTTGGGGTGGGGTGTGCTGGCGTTGTCGCTGTTCCTGGTCGGCGCGGTCGGCGGGTAGGGCGTTGCGGGCGGCGTGTTCGGTGCGGAGTTCGGCGAGGCGAGCACGGGCGGTGGTGGGGGCGTGTTGGGCGGACGCGTGGAGGATGTGGCGGACGGCGCGGTAGGCGGCGCGGGCCTCGGGGGTCAGGTCGGCGGCGCGGTCGGGTGCGGTGTGGACGTCGTCGGTGATCGCTGCGGCGAGGTGGTGGTTCCAGCGGTCGGTCAGGTCGGTGTGTTCGGCGGTGGCGGTGCCCTCGCGCCAGGCCGAGGGGCCACGTGTGGGGTAGGGCGCGGCGGCGCGGCGGGTGAGGTCGGCGAGGTGGGCGTGGGCGTACTGGTGGGCGGTGGTGGCGGCGGCGAGCTCGGCGTGGGCGGCGGCCTGGGCGCGGGCGAGCTGGGCGCGGGTGGTGCCGTGCGCATACAGCGCCAGGCGTCCTCGGTCGGCGAGGGAGGCCAGCTCGGCCAGGCGGGCGCGGGCGGTGTCCTGGTCCTGGCGAGCGGCGTCCAGGCGCATCCGGGCGGCGGGCAACTCGACCTCGGCGGCGGCTGCGTCCACCAGGGCGCCGGCGCGCTCGCGCAGTCGCGTGGCGGCCGGGCCGTCCCCGGCGCGGGCCTGCCGCAGCAGCTCGGCGGTCCGGTCCTGGAGCGCGCTGTCCCTGGCCAGGTCGGCGGCGGCGCGGTCGATCCGGCGGTGCAGGGCAGCATCGCCGAGGCGTCCGTGGGGGCGCCGGTGCCAGGGCGGTGCGACGCCGTCGACATGGGCGCGCGCAACGTACTCGCAGCGCCCCGCGCCTTCGGTCAGCGCGGCGGCCTGGCGGCGGTGCTGCTGATGGTCGTGCCACGCCCGGATCAGGGCCACCAGGGCGAGCACGGCCAGGACCAGGGCGGCGATCGCCACCACCACCGCGACGTCCTCGGCGCCGCCGCCAGGACGGGAGGCGGCGCGGACGGCCCGGGCGGCGTCGGCCAGCTCCCGCGCGGGCCCGCCGTGGCGGGCGCCGCTGTGGTGATGGTCGTGATGGTGGGCGGCAGGGTGCGGGCGGTGGGGTGTCTGCGCTGACCAGGCCAGGGTGTAGGCGGTAGCCGCGAGGTCGGCGGGCAGTTCCCCCTCGATCCGGTCGGCCAGCAGGCTCAGCAGCGCGGCGGTATCGGACGCCGTCTTCGACCACGCGAGGGTGTTCTCCAACGGCAGGTCCTGCAGTTGGCGGGCGGCGGCCTCCACGCGGTCGAGGGCGTCCCACCACTGCCCGGCCGCCCCACCTGCAGGGGGTAGGGGCGGCGCGGACGGCGCGGCGTCGACGTGCCGACGCGCGCCCGCCGCGCCCGCCGCGCCCGCCGGGTTCGGCGCTGCGCGGGTGCCGGCGGCGACGTCGTTGGCGTGCTGCCACGCCGGGAGCGCGTCCGGCGGCGTGGTCCTGGCCGTCGCCGGCGAGGTCGTCCAGCGGGTGCGGAGTTTGGGCAGCGACAGGTCGGCAGCGAGTTTCCCCCCGCCGTACCAGATCGGCCGGTCGGTGCCGGAGGCCTGCGCGGGCAGCGCGACGGAGTATCCGATCACCTGCGTGCGGTCGCCTCGGGCGTAGCGGGGGCGGGCCAGGAGCCCGGCTTCAGCGAGCGCGTCCACGAACTCGGCCTCGCCGGTGGCGAGGGTGGCGGCGGCGCGGACCTTGCGGGCCAGCGTCTGGGTCTCGGGGACGGCGCGGCCGCCGGGCCGTCCCTGCGCCCGCGCCCGGTCGGTGGCGCGCTGCGCGCGCTCTTTGGCGGCGCGGGTGTAGCCGGGCATCCCGCGCCCGGCGCGGCCCGGGACGACATACAGCCCGTACCGGCGCTCCATGTCCGCGCACAGGCGGGACATGGCCATCCGGTCCCGTCCCGGGACCGCGATCCTCAGGTCCTCGCGCACCAGGTTGACGGCGATGTGGATGTGGTCGTTGCCGCCAGAGGAGGGGCCATGGTGAACCGCGATCCACCGGCACCCGGCGGTACCGGCCGCCTCGTCGGCCTCGAACCCCAGCCGGCGCACGGCGGTGCGGGCGACCTCGACCCATTGCCCATCGTCCAGGCGCTCGCCGGGCGGCAGGGAGATCGCGCAGTGCCACACCCAGCCGTCGTGCGGGGCCACCCCGGCGATGCGGCGGTGCGCGTCCAGGTCCCGCGCCACCTCCAGCACCCGCGGCCAGTCCCCGGGCCGCTCCAGGCGGGTGCCGTCGGCGATGCCCAGCGTCGCGGCGGCCGCGATGACGCGCTGGTCCCGGTGCTCATCGGAGTCGCCCTTGCCGAACAGGTAGCGGACCAGCCCTCCGATGTTCGAGCCCCGCTTCATGATCTTGTTGTTCATCCGGTAACCCGCCGTTCGTCTTCGCCGCAGCGGGCGGTGTGGCGGGTGGGGCGGGGGTCCAGCGGCGCGATCGCCACGTCCAACCGTGCGACGGCGCGAGCCACCGCGGCCATAGTCGCCTCGACCGCACCGGCGGCCGGGACGTTCCCGGAGCTGGCGGCGGCGGCGAGCTGGTTGACGTTGCCGCCGATCGCGGCGAGGAACCCCCGGACGGCGGCCAGCTCGGAGGCCAGCGCCCGCCGGTCGGCGACCGGCATCTGCCGGGTCCCGCGTCCGGTGAGCGAGGCGAGCACAGTCTCGGCGATCAAGTGCGGGACAGTGAGACCAGCTGCGTCGGCGGCAGCCTGAACCAGGCGCTGCTCCTCGTCGGTGAACCGGACGCTGTACTTGTTGCCTCGCCCGCCCTGCGCGCGCCGCCGCCGCGCGGGCTGCCCCGCCTCGCCCTGGCGTTCGTTCCGCTCGGCGCTCGGTCCGGTGACGGACTCGGCTGGGCGAGGAGCCGGGACGTCGGCGTCGACGTCGGCGGTCCCTTCACCGTCGTCCACCTGCAGGCCCCCCTTCCGAGCGGAGCGCCCGCCCCGTGATCCAGGGGCGGAATGATCACCCTCCGAAGGTAGGAGGGTGATCCACTCGGGCGGAAGCTCGTCGCGCCGATCAGGCGCCTGTTCTTCATCTTGCTCCGCCGGGGTGGACCAAGATGTATTGCGTCAGATGGGGCCGGTATTTGTCGAGCGCGGAGCAAATGTCAGTGGGAACGCGGACTAGTTGTCAGCGGGCGACGCGGAGTAGTTGTCAGCGCGTGGGGCCGTCGTCGGCGACCGTGCCGTCCGGGTTGGTCGCGAGCGTGCCGGGCCACGGGTCCCGGTGGGGGAGGGGCGGCAGGTCCTCACCGAGGTGGCGGGCCAGGCGGGTGTCGTCTTCGTAGCGCAGGCTGAACAGCACATCGGGGTGCACGCCGATGCGGTGTGGGCCGGTGTCGCTGTAGAGGACTCCGGCTTCCTTCAGCGCGGCGACCGCGGCCTGGTAGCGCGGGTCGGCGCGCAGCTCGTTCCAGTCGACCTGAGATGGCCAGCGGCTGACGCCGATCGCGGCGAGCAGGACGGTGGCTTCGTCGTCGGTGAGGGTGGAGTGGTGGCGGGTGGCGCCGGCCAGGGCGAGGTGTTGCTCGGAGGTCAGGATGTCCAGGCGGGCAGTGAGGGTGTAGGCGTCGGGCGGGACCCGCCGCAGCGCCAGCGGCCCGGCGAGTTCGGGATGGTCCTGGGCGTGGTCGAGTGCGTGCTGCACGCGGTGGATCGTCCAGTCGAGCGCTTCGGCGAGCATGTCGCGGGTGAGTGGGACGGAGGCGACGGTCAACGCGGTCAGCACCGTCTGCGCGTCCTGCTCGGGGCCCGGTTCCTGGTCTTGGGGCGCGGTGCCGCGCCGGTTGCGCAGGATGCCTTCCAGCGTGGGGACTAGGTCGGCGGGATGGATGTCGAGGCGTCGGCAGACTTCGATGAGGACGGTGACCGAGCGGCTGTCCAGGTCGGGTTGGCGGCCGCGCAGATCATGGGGGTGGATGCCCAGCAGGTCGCCGAGCTCCCACAGGGACAGGCCGCTGGCGCGCAGCCGGTCGGCGAAGCTCATCGGCTCTGGGGGCGGGCCGGACTGCTGGCTCATGGTCGGTCGTCGATGGAGGCCGGGCCGGACACGGGCGCGTCGGGGAGGTAGGTGTTGGTGGAGGCGGGGGTGATCCAGCGGGGCCGGTTGTCAGTGACGTCCAGGTGCCGTGGGGTCAGCGCCGCAGCCAGGTCGGGGTCGAGCGTGGTGACGGTCAGGCCGCGTTCGACCAGCCACCCGACGGCGCGTGGAAGGTGGCCGATGTCCAGGCCGTTGATGCAGCTTGCGGGGTGCATCCAGGGTGGGTCCAGGCCGAGGGCGCGGCAGGTGCGGCGGATCGCATCGCGCAGCATCGGGGTGGGGTTGCGGTGCTGGTCGGCGGGGTGGGTGAACAGCGGGTCGTCGTCGCCGGCGCCTTCGTTGCGGCGGTAGGCCAGGTGCACGGTCAGCAGAGTGCGGGCGTGGCGGGGGATCTCGATCGGCTCGGGACCGGCGAGTTCGCACCAGGCGCTGTCTTCGGCGCGTGAGCGGGGCGTGTCGAAGGCGCCGGGCAGGCGGTAGACGCGCCGGACCGGATGGCGGCCGGCGCCGGGGCCGCGGACCTGGGTTCCGTCGGGGGCGACGTCGGCGATCCTCAGCTCGCCGAGGCGGTAGGCGGTGTGGTTGAGATGAAGGCTCAGGGCGGTGGCGGCGGCCGCGTCGGTGCGGACGATGGCGTGCAGGCGTCCGGCGATGTCCGGGGTGAGGTCGCCGGGCAGGCGGTGGGCGGGATCGGGCCCGAGGGCGTCGGGCTGCCAGCGCAGCAGGATGCCGCGCACCAGCAGCGCGGCTTGGACGGCGCGCAGCCGGACCAGCGCGGCGCGCGGGGTGGGGGCGGGGCCGACGGTGTGGTCGCGCAGCCACCCGGTGACCGCGCCGGTCACCTGCGCGCGGGTCATCCCGGTGGTAGGGCGCACGTGCGGGCCGGCGGGGTTGTCCAAGACGGCGGCGTACCAGGCGTCGGTGGCTTCGGCGGTGTCGTAGAACACCGCCTGGACCGGTGCGAAGTCCGCGCGTGAAAGCCGGCGGCGGCAGGCGGCCAGGAAGGTGGTGAAGTCGGCTGCGGGCAGCACCGGCCACGCGGCGGGGTCGGTGTGCCCGGTCGCCAGCGGCGGCCGCGCGGGCGGCGGCAGACGTTGCTGAAATTCCCACAGGTCCAGCATCTGGGTGCGGTCGCCGAACATGCCGCGGACTCGCGCGACGGCGTGGTCGTGGAAGGGGTTGGTCGGCGCCGACCACAGCAGCCACAGGTTCGCGCCGATCGCGGCGGCGGTGGCGGCGAGCTGGGTGAGCTGGTCGGCGCTCAGCAGGTGCGCGCGGTCGATGACGACGTCGCGGGCGCCGGTCCCGTTCAGCCACGCGGTGCCCAGCTCCCAGGTGAAGCCGGCGCGGCGTTCGGACTTGGCCGCGTGTGGGTGTTTGCCGATCGCCACCAGCAGGTCCAACCCGAGCGTGCCCACGTCACCGGCGCCGGGGGTGGGGCGCACCACCACCCGGCCTTCGAGTGGATGGCCGAGCGCGGCGAGATGCCGGACCGCTGCGACGTCGTCGCCGGCGTTGTCGACGATCAGCAGGAGCGGCGGCGGCCGGCCCGCGGGCGGGGACGGCGGCGCGTCGGGTGGGGTGACCGGCCGCAGGTTCCACGGGTCGCCGGGATCGGGGCGGACGCGGGAGCGGCGGCCGGGAACGGGAGGCTGGGTCGATGGCGAGGTCAATTCAGTCCTCCGCCCAGCAGCGCGTAGGCGTTGGCGACCACGTCGTTGTCGAGCCGGTCGCGGCCGGATTCGGCACACAGCATCGCGGCGGTCTGGGTGAAGGCGGCCCAGTTGCGCAGCGTGCCGTGGCCGTAGCCGTCGTCGACCTCCAGCAGCAGAGCGTCGTCGACCCCACCGTCGACCCCACCATCGGTCCCGCCCACCGACCGGCCGTCGCCGCGGTAGATGGGATGGTAGGTGCGCATCAGCGCGGGGACCTGGTCGCGGGGCAGCTTCTTGAACGGCAGCCGGCGGAACACCCGGGAGGCCAGCATCGGCTCGCGCGACAGCACCTCCCAGCAGCCGTCCCCGCCGACGTACAGCAGCGCGAACCGGGTGTCGGGATGGTCGTGCAGATGCCGCAGCAGCTCGATGCAGTCGCCGTTGAGGCGTTGGGCCTCGTCGATGACGATCAGCCGCTGCGGCCCGGACAGGTGCTCGACCAGCGCGGCGGTCAGGTAGAAGCGGTTGCGGCTGCGCGGGGCCGCCGCGCCGGTGAGCGCCTGGAGCAGTTCGTCGGCGACCAGCCGCATGCTCGGGCGGCTGGGGAACGCCAGCGTCACCGCGGCCACGCCCACGCCGAGGTGGCGGTCCTGGCCGTCGCGGCGCAGCCGTTCCAAACTCGCCTGGACGGCGTAGGTCTTGCCGGTGCCGGCGGCGCCGTGCACCACCCCGGTCGCCCCGTGGGCGATCAGGTCATCGATGATCCGTCCGGTGAGCTGGAACTCGCGCGTGGTCAGCGTGGCCGCCCCGGCCAGGTTCGCGAACTGGGCCGGCATCAGCTCTCCTGCCCGGCAGTGGAATCGGCCGCCGCATCGGCTGCGGGGGCGGCTGCGGAGTCGCTCGCGGTCGGGCAGGTGGGCTCGATCATGCCGGGCGGAGCCGGCTCGCCGGGGTCGGGTTGGGCGGGTTCGAGTGGGGCCGGGGTGGCTTGGGTGGTGGGGTCGGTCAGGCCGAGCAGGTTGGTGCGGGCGCGGCGGCGTAGCCGTTCGTCGCTGCGGCGGGCCGCCAGCTCGTCGCCGGCGCGCGCGGGCAGGATCCGCGATTCGGTGGCCGGACCGTCCCCGGTGAGCGGCACCAGCTCGGTGCGGGCGCGAGCGGTCGCCCGGCGGCGGGCGCGCCCCAGCCGCCGGCTCTCGGCGCGGGCGTGTTCACGGAACGCCTCCGCCTGTTCGGCAGTGAGCCGCTCAGCCGGGTGCGCGGTGCACAGGTGTGCGCCGTTCAAGTAGACCTCGAGGAACCGGTCGTCGTGCGGCATGTACCGGACGGCGACCTTCTGCCCGCCCCGGCCCTGCAGCTCGGGCGCGACGTAGGACAGGCCGCCCCAGCGGATGCCGTCCTTGCCGATCGTGCGTTCGGCCTCGGCCAGCAGCAGGTGCCGCAGCTGCTCGGCGCCGATCCGCACGAGCGCGGTGGTGTCCTCGCTCCACGCCTGGGCCGGGGTGCGGCCGCCGAGTCCGGTGTGCGGGCGCTCGGTGTTGTACCAGCGCGCCCAGCTCGCGAAGGTCTCGGCGAATCGCTCGATCCGCATCGGCCGCACCGCGGCCTCGCCAGCTCCACCGGTGCCGGGGTCGGCGGCGCGGGCGCGGGCGCGGGCGGCGGCCCGGTCGTCCAGCGGCCCGTACAGCTTCCCGGCGGCGTCGCGTGGGCCGCCGGTGAACCCGGGCAGACCGCTCATTAGCGTGGTGTCGATGGTGGCGTGCAGCCGCTCCACCTTCCCTTTGCGGTGCGGCTGGTAGGCGGGCAGCCGATGCCCGGTCACGCACAGCGCGGCGAACACATCGCCGACAGCGCGGGCGGCGAACTCCAGCCCCCGGTCGATCCGGAACGAGGCGGGCACCGCGCCGAACGGGCCGCGCGCCGGGTCGTAGACCAGCGCCATCCGGATCGCGGTCAGCACCGTCCCGGCGTGCGGGGTGAGGGAGATCGCCCAGCCGACCAGGGCCCGGGTCCCGTCGTCGACGATCGTGGTCAGCCACGGGCACACCGCCGTGCCGCGCGGCGGCAGCACCAGCACCGGCAGCTGCTTGTGGTCCAGTTCCCAGATCTGGTTGCGGTGCGCCGGCGCGCGGGTCAAGTAGACACTCGCCACCCGGCGGCCTTCCTCCCCGGTGCGCCAGGCCGCCCGCTCGGCCGGCGTCAGCTCCCGGGCGAAGCTCTCCTGCAACGTCCGCAGCGACACCGCAGCCGCGTCCGCCCACCCGGCGCGCAGGAAGTCCGGCACCGCCACCCCGGCAGCCCTGACTTCGGCGGCACTGCCCGAGCCCGACACTGCGGCGGTCCGGGCCCGGTGCACCGCGGCGACGTTGCCGCGGAAGTAGGCGTAGGCCTCCCGGTCGGTGTCGGTCAGCCGGTACGGGGCCCGGCCTTGCGGCTTGCGGCCCTGCTCTGGGGTGGCGAGCCACCGCCACACCGTCCGCTCGGTGATCCCGAGCCCCGACGCGGCCAGCCGCACGTGCTCGGCCGACAGATCACCCGCTTGGCGAAGGTGCCGCAGCCGGACCGTCGTGGCCTCCCGCTGCTCCCGGCTGACCCACGGCACCACAGACCTCCCGCGAGATGGCCCTCGACCCGACACCCGAATCCGGATGAGAGCGGTCAATCGCTCACGACGCGCAACCGAACGACATCGGAAGGTAGCAGGAGAATTACGGACAGTTGAGCGACTTCCGGGAAGCGACCTCTCGGCCGAATCCGGTCACCAGGCCGACGCGCGGAGCCGAACGGATGGTCACGCGTCGATGTCCAGCAGTTCGGCCAGTTCGCGCGCTCGCCGCAACCGGCCGGCCAAGGCGTGCTTGGTGATCGCAGGCGCGTGCCGGGCGGCGAGCTGCGACAGCGACGCCTGCGGATGTTCCCGGCGCAGCTGCAAGACCTTGAGGTAGTGCGGCGGCATCGGCCGGGCGGTCCCACGGCGAGCGGCTCCTCGGGGAGCGGCCTCTTGGCGAGCACGTGCACTGCACCGGTCGCTGCAGAAGACCCGGGGCCGGCCTCGCCGGAAGCTCGGCGGCAGCACAGCA
Source organism: Actinomadura terrae (assembly GCF_022751215.1). Lineage (GTDB taxonomy): Bacteria > Actinomycetota > Actinomycetes > Streptosporangiales > Streptosporangiaceae > Spirillospora > Spirillospora terrae. The sequence goes on from NZ_JAICDG010000012.1 coordinate 36,676, forward strand.
CCGCAGTGACGGCACGCTTCGCGCCGGTCGACAGCGGCGACCGCTTGTTCGGCGTGAACCTTCGCCAGGAGGCAGGCCAGCACATCTTCCACGAACTCCAGGGTCGGCAACCGCACCGCCTGGGATGCCGGCATCGCCGCGGGTTCGGTGGCGCGGCTGCGCAGCCACGCCACGCGCTCGCGAACGCACTCAAGCGTCGTCTGATACGCCGTCGCCTCGTCCATGACCTCCGCCTGCAGCCGGGTTCGCACCGGTGATCAGCGCACCCCGTGAAGGTGGCGTACTGCTTTCACAGGCTCGCGGCGCCGGGGAGGTCGTGCTCAAGGGGCCGCCGGTAGGGGGCGCGGGCGAGGAAGTCGCGATAGCGGCCGCTCACCTCGGCCTCGGCCTGCTCTGGGGTCGGATCGGCGTACCCGGGCGGCGCGTACGGCCAGGGCCGCGCCTCCAGGCAGCGGTGGACGTAACGAATCCGCGCGAGCACAGGCTGGTGCGTCAGCCTCTGCTCCTCGGCCAGCGCGCCGGCCAGCGCGGCGTTGAAGCTCTGGTCCATCCGGTGCAACTGCAGGGGATCGATGATGGCCAGCACCCACCCGGCGGCGTGCGGAGGCTCCGCGCACAACCCGACATGGCCGGCGAAGGTGACCAGGAACAACCCGCGCCCTCCATCGGGAGTCGCGGCCAAGACCTTGTCCCAGTCCGATCGCAGCAGCATGTCCCGGCGCTCGGCCAGCACGACCGGGAACGGCACGCCCTGGCGCTGCTTGGCGACCTCACCCGGGGCGATCTGCGTCCAGTAGGTCTCCTCGGCGTCCAGCCGCATCGCCCGCAGCCCCTCCAGCAGCGACCCGGCCTGCCGGGCTGGGACCGCCAAGCGCACCGGCTCGCCGTCCTCCGGGCCCATCCGCACCGTGACCATCCCCTCGCGATGGCCGACTTCCCTCGTCTCCACGACCACGTGACGCCGTCGCGAGCCCGAACTCCCAGTGGCAGCGCGGCCCGCCCCGGCGCCACCTCGCCCCTCGCCTCGCCCCTCACCGCGTCGTGCCCGGTTCCTTGCGGCCTTGCCCATCGCTGTGCCCTTCCATCCGCGCTGCCGTGCAGGTGAACAGCATCCTGCCGGCCAGGTGCCAGACCATTGAGGCGCGCCGTCTCCCCGGCTGACCGGCGCGGTTTCGTGGTCCTGATCGCGGCCGCCGCCCGATCACCTGGCTCTATCGGCCACCTCCACGCCCGAGGCGTCAGCGTCGGCCAGGGCCCGGTACAGCGAGGCCACCGAGGGCGGCTTGCCCGCGTTCTTGCCGGTCGCGATCTTCAGCTTGGCGGCGATCGCGGGCACCGGGACGCCCTTGGCGCGCAGCGCCAGGACGAAGGTGAGCATGTCGTCGTCGATCACCCTCGGGCGGCCGCCGTGGTTGCCGCGCGCGGCCGCGGCCTGCTGGCCTTCCAGGGTCTTGTCACGGATGTAGTCGCGGTCGAGCTGGGCGGCGACCGCCAGCACCGCGAACAGCATCGCGCCCAGCCCGTTCGGGTCGTAGATGCCCGTCAGCGGCCCCGACAGCAACTCCAGCTGGATCCCGGCGGCCTGCAACCCACTGGCGAGCGTCATCAGCTCGGCGGCATTGCGCGCGGGCCGCTTGAGCTCGTGCACGGTGAAGATGACCGTCTGCCCGGGCGCGGCCGACTTGATGTCCCGGCACAGCGCGAGCGCCGCCTCCAACTCGGGCCGCACTTTGACGCGGGTGGAGATCTTCTCGGCGAAGACACGGGTGCACCCGGCGGCGCGCAACGCCACCAGCTGGCTGTCGAGTTCCTGGCCCTTGGTGGAGCAGCGCGCGTACCCGATCCGGATCGGCGGCGCGGCCGGGCCGATCTCGGCGGCCGGCACCGGCGGCAGCGCCTGCCAGGTCGCGCCGGGCCGGCGCCCGGCCGGGACGGGCACCTCCAGGAGGTCGCGCAGCGCGGGCACCAGGATGAACCGCGCGGTGTGGTACTTGGCCGCGACCTTGCCGCCTCGGGTGCGGCACGGCGAGGGCGCCATCACCTCACATGCCGGGCAGTCGTGCGCCTCGACGGCGTCCGCCGCCTCATCCGGGGTCAACTCCACCCGGCCAGTCTCGCAGAACCCCCTCGCATAACCTTCAGGTTCTGCGAGGAATTCTGAGAATCGCGACCTGGGCGGACACGGCACCGCCACGGCCGTTCGCCGGTCTCGCACAACCGGTCATTTATGCGAACGACCCGTCCGCGGTGAGGGTCCTGTGCCGCCCCGCACCGCCGCCGCGGCGACGGCCGAGGATTGGCCTCGCCAGGTGGAATGTGGTTCCGGCAGCGGGTTGCCGTTAGGGTCGGTGATCGGTGTGCCGGGAAGTCTGGTCGGCGTTGGTTTCGTCGACCCTTGAAAGACCCCGGTGATGATGAGTCTGCTGCTGGCGTTCGCCGCCCTGTTGCTGCTGGCGGTGCTGGTGTCGAGCCTGGCGCACCGGACGGTGCTGTCCACGGCCGCCCTGTTTTTGATCGGCGGGTTCCTGCTGGGGGAGGGTGTCACCGGCGCGGTGACGCTGCGGCCGGGCGACCCGCTGGTGTCGGGACTGGCGGAGCTGGCGCTGTTCGCGGTGCTGTTCACCGACGGGATGCGCGCCGGCTGGGCGGACCTGCGGTCCGCGTGGCGGCTGCCCGGCCGGGCGCTGGGCTGGGGACTGCCGCTGACCCTGCTGCTCACCGCCGTGTTCGCCCACTGGGTGGTGGGGTTGGGCTGGGTGGAGTCGCTGCTGATCGCGGCGGTGCTGACCCCGACCGACCCGGTGTTCGCCGCGGCGCTGGTGGGCAACGACCGGGTGCCGCCGCGGCTGCGGCACCTGCTGAACGTCGAGTCGGGCGTCAACGACGGGCTGATCCTGCCGTTCGTGGTGGTGTTCCTGGCGCTCGCCAAAGACTCCGGCGACCTGCACCTGGGTGAGCTGGCCGCCGAGCTGGCCGGTGGGGTGGCCATCGGGGTGGCGGTGCCGTGGGCGGCGATCATGCTGGTGCGCACCCGGCTGTTTGCGATCTCCCCCAAGTACCAGCCGCTGAACGCCGTCGCGATCGGGCTGCTGGTGCTGGCTCTGGCGCAGGTCACCCACGGCAACCTGTTCCTGGCCGCGTTCGCCGCCGGGGTGACCGTGGCCACCGTCGGCGAGCAGCACCGCGCCGCGTTCACCGAGTTCGGCGAACTGGTCGCCGAACTGCTGAAACTGGCCGCGCTGCTGGTGTTCGGCGCGTTGATCTCGCCGGCGTTCCTGAGCGGTGTCGGCTGGGCGGGCTGGGCGTTCGCGGTGCTGGCGCTGGTGGTCGCCCGGCCGGCGGCGATCTGGGTGTCGTTCCTGCGCTCGGGGCTGACCGCCCGCGAGCAGGCCGCGGTGATGTGGTTCGGGCCCAAGGGGTTCGCCTCGGTGGTGTACGGGCTGCTGGTCCTGGACGCCGGGATCGCCACCGGCGAGAAGATCTTCCACCTGGTCGGGGTGACCATCGCACTGTCGATCCTGGCGCACTCCTCCACCGACATCATCGTGGCCCGCGGCTTCGACGACGAACACGAAGTGCCCGCCTGGTTCGGCCGGGCCCGCGACACCGCCCGCGGCGTGGTCCGCGGCACCGACCGAACCGACCAATGACAACCCCCTGACGACCATGACGACCCCGTGACGACCCGTGATGTTCAGGAGCCGCCTTGACCGCCGCAGCCGCAGTCACGATCTTCGTCGTCGCCTACGCGCTGATCGCCTCGGAGAGGATCCACCGGACCGCGGTCGCGCTCGGCGGCGCGGCGCTGATGCTGCTGCTGCACATCACCGACGCCCGCGCGGCGTCCTCGCCGAGCACACCGGCATCGACTGGAACGTCATCTTCCTGCTGCTGGGCATGATGGTGATCGTCTCGGTGCTCCGCCAGATCGGGGTGTTCGAATACGTGGCGATCTGGGCCGCCAAACGCGCGCATGGCAGACCGTACCGGCTGATGGTGATGCTGATCCTCATCACCGCGGTCGCCTCGGCGCTGCTGGACAACGTCACCACCGTGCTGCTGATCGCCCCGGTCACCTTCCTGGTCTGCGACCGGCTCGCCCTCGCCGTCACCCCTTACCTGCTCGCCGAGGTGATGGCCTCCAACATCGGCGGCACCGCCACCCTGGTCGGCGACCCGCCCAACATCATCATCGCCAGTCGCGGCGGGCTGACCTTCAACGACTTCCTGGTCCACCTCGCGCCGCTGATCGTCGTGCTGGTCGCCGTGTTCTGCGGGCTGTGCCGATGGCTGTTCAGGTCAGCGTTCGTCTACGACCCCGAACGCGCGGCCGAGGTGATGGCGCTGCGGGAGAAGGAGGCCATCACCGACCGGCGACTGCTGTGGCAGGGACTGGCCGTCCTGGCAACGGTGATCGCGGCGTTCGTCCTGCATCCCGTGCTGCACTACCAGCCATCGGTCGTCGCGCTGCTGGGCGCCGGCCTGCTGGTCGCCGCGACCAAGGTCACCACCGAACAGGCACTGGAAGAGGTCGAATGGCCGACCCTGGTGTTCTTCGCCGGGCTGTTCGTCATGGTCGGCGGGCTCGTCGAAACCGGCGTCATCGCCGACGTCTCCCGCGCCGCCACCGACGTCACCGGCGGCGACCTGGGCGCCGCGTCGATGCTGCTACTGGGCGCCTCCGGCGTGCTGTCGGCGATCGTCGACAACATCCCCTACGTCGCCACCATGAGCCCGATCGTCTCCGACCTGGTCCAGCAACACCCCGGCACCGACGGGCACGTGCTGTGGTGGGCGCTGGCGCTGGGCTCCGACCTCGGCGGCAACGCCACCGCCATCGGCGCCAGCGCCAACGTCGTCGTCCTCGGCATCGCCGCCCGCAACGGCACCCCGATCAGCTTCTGGCACTTCACCCGCTACGGCCTGATCGTCACCACCATCACCATCGCACTGTGCGTCCCCTACCTACGGCTGCGCTACCTCTAACACCCGCAGCGAGGTCAACGCCAGCACCTGCCACGGAAGCTGTAGATCACAGATAACCACTGACAATTGATCCGCCGAAACGACTGACAATCTCTCCGCGCTCGACACGTGCGTGTCCGGTCGGGGTTGTCGAACCGGTGCCGAATCGTGGCCCGGGTGCGCGAACGCGGACACCGGAGGCTGGGCAATCCCCCCGGGGGCGGCGCTGGCGGGCAAGGCGGCTGGATGGTGGGTTCGGTCCCAGGGGCCGGTCACCACAGAACCATCCGGCCGGCAGGGGCGGGTGATTCTGAAACGACCTGACCCGTTGCGGAGGCGTCAATTCCTGAACAAGCCTGAGGTTCCGGGAGCGGTTCGGGGCGCCAGGCGGCCGGTAACCGCGGTGGCGGCCCTCGCTCCCGGCCGGTTCCCTCGATGGCTAGTACGCCGTGCTCAGGAAGAACGAGGTGCGTCATGTCCGCAACACCCGTCCGTCTCGCCGTCCTCCGTCCCCCCTGCCTGCCGGCACGCCGCAGCCGCCTCACCAAACTGGTGATCACACTGGTGGTCGTGCTGGTGGTGGTGACCGTGGTCTGGCCGGTCGACCACGCCGCCGCCGATCTGGTCCGTCTGCTGCTGGCCGTCGCCGCATCCACGATCGAGATCGCCTCGTGGCTGGGCAGGACCGACCGGCACGCCGTGACCGAAGGCCAGGTGTGAGCCGTGAGCCCCTCCGTCGCCGATCCCCGCGATATCGATCCCACGTGCTTCACCAGCAACCACGCACTCCGCCAGGGGCTGCGGGAGTTGATGAAGAGCAGCGGGAACACCCTGAACTCGATCCCGGCCAAGAGCGGCGGCCGTATCGGCCGGACCACCGTCTACGTCAACACCCGCAAGGACGACCGGCCGCCCAGCGCGCTGGCGGTGTCGGAGATCGTGAAGGTGTGCCTGCCGGTCGAGGAAGGGGACGACCGGCACGGCGCCTGGATGACGACTCGAAATCAGCTTGCCCGCTCCTCCTCCGACTCCGGGCCAGGACAGGCTTCCCCCGTATCCCAGACAGAGCCGGAAGACCCTCTCCCCGGGCGGCGCTGGTGGGATGCGGTCGGTGCCTGGTGGGCCGGCCTGCTCCAGGCTCCCCCGCGGCGGCGTCCGATCGCCGTCACGACGCTGGCGGTCACGCTGGGCGCGGCGGGTGCGGGCTGGCTCATCACCGGCCACGCCCCCTCGGGCGATCACTGCGGCACGCGCAGCCGGACGCTGACCGCCCAGGGCGGCGAGTGCGTCGGTGTGAGCGACGGCAGCCCCGGCCAGGGCGGCGCGAAGGTGTTCGGGGCCGAGTACGAGCCGGTCATGGCGAAGATCGCCGCCGAGAACGCCCGCGCCATCGACAACCCCGAGCGGTATGTGACGGTGGCGTTCGTGGGACCGCTGCGCCGCCCCGGTGGCGGCGGCGCGTTCGGGTCGCCGGTCGACCCCGCCGACCCCACGGTCTCGCGCACCCTGCAACAACTGGAGGGCGCCCACGTCGCCCAGGTCAACGCCAACCGCACCGGAACCTTCAAGATCAGGCTGGTGGTGGCCAACATGGGCGCCGACGAGACCCACTGGCGACAGGCCACCGGCCCACTGACCGCGATGACCAGCGGTGACGGCCACTTAGTGGCCGCGGTCGGACTCGGGTTATCGCAGCAGGAAAGCGTGGACGCCGCCCGCGCGCTCGCGGCCGCCAAGATCCCGATGGTCGCCGACATCATCACCGCCGACGGGTTCAACGCCACCGGCACCATCGACGGCCGCGGCCCGATCCCCGGGCTGGTCCGCACCGCGACCAACGTCGGCACCCAGTTGCGGGCCCTGGAGAAGTACCTGGCCGGCCAGCGCCGGTACAAGACCGCCGCGCTGGTGTGGTCCCAGGTCACCCCGAACGGAACCCCCGACCTGTACGCCCGCACCCTCAAAGACGGGTTCCTCGACCCCCGGCTCGGCCTCAAACGCTACGTCGACGCCGGCAACCTGGTCTTCCCCTTCGACCCGCGCAGCGGCGAGACGGTCCTGACCACCATCTCCAACACCCTGTGCGGCTCCCAGCCCCAACTGGTGTTCTACGGCGGCCGGCAGGCATACCTGCCCACCCTCCTGCAGAAACTCCACGACCGCCCCTGCCACGGAATCCCCGTCACCGTGATCGCCGGATCGGAGACCACCGGGCAGCGCCACAACGACCCCGCCCTGCACGACGACCAGGCACCGATCACGCTGATCTACTGCCCGCTGGCAGACCCCGGCCAGCTCACCGGCAAGAACAACCCCGACCGGGAGCTGTACCAGCGCTTCGTCACCGACTTCGTCCACGACCAGAAGTTCCCCCAGCAGCACCTAGGCTCCGGCTGGGCGGCACTGGCCCACGACGCCACCCTCACCACCGCCGACGCCATCGCCCAAGCGTCGCTCGGCCCCAACGGCACCCACCAACGCCCCGGAACCGACGCGGTGCGCGGACAACTGTTCCTGCGCACCGGAACCAACGCCGTCCGCGGCGCCACCGGCATATTCCGCATCGACACCACCACCGGCGACCGCATCAACACCCATCCCCCCACCCCCGCCCAGCTCCCCTGACCCCGCACCACCACACCACGCAAAGTCCCCAGGACCGCCCCGGACAGCCCTGGGGACTTCGCAGGCGGCGGGAACGGCGCCCGCACAGGCCGTACGTCCGGCACCCGCCAACGCCCGCGATCAGAGGTTGCGCCCGTGGCGTTCTCCGCTCGCCATCCGTCAGTCCGGCCAACGTCCGGTCAGTACGGGATCGACCGGCTGTGCCCCCCGCGGTTCGGCGATCGGCCATGAGATCCCCGTCGCGAACTCCCACCTGCCCCCCTGACCGCGGAGCCCGGGCCATGGACTTCGACGAGACCGTCGCGATCGCGGGCGGCCAGGCCGGCTCCGCCGAGTCCTCCGCGGACGACCACTGAGTCCGTGCCCCGCGGCGGGCCGCTCCGGCCCTGCACCGCCGACCGTCATCGCGTACGTGAAGACGATGACGTACCGACGGTCCGGCTGCGATGGAGTGCCACCGAATACAGCGGAAAGGGGCCGGGAGGTGGCGCTGACCGGGCAGAAGCGCGGGTCTGTCCGGCGTCTGTCAACGCTTCTCACCAGGTCAGCGTCTTAATGGCCGACGAGGCCGGGATTCGGTCACCATCACCAAACCGGCGACCGGCGCCGTAATCCCCCCTCGGCCCTTGCATCGGATGAAGGCGGCCTTCATCTGATGCAAGCCGCACGCTCCTGTCAGACGACCGCCCCGGACCAGGACATCTACTCCGCCGACAGCGCTGACAACTTCTGGCTCTGGCCCAAAGCCTGTCGCTCAACACCGGCCTCGAGGCAGATATCCACAGGAGCCGGAACGGTCGCCCGCCAGGCCAGAGTGGACAGATGGACCAACCCTTGGCCGTGGATGAGAACACGGGGAACACGCTGACGGCGTTCGTGCACGCCGTAGACGACGCTGTAGTGCCTGACGACGCACCGATGCCGGCAGCGCTGACCGCGGTCTGGTGCGGTCGGCAACTGCTCCTGGTGTTCGACCGCTTTCGCCGACAATGGGAGCTACCAGGCGGCCGGATCGACCATGGCGAGACACCGCGCCAAGCCGCCTTCCGCGAACTCCGCGAGGAAAGCGGCCTGGACCTGCCCGGCCTCACCCTCGCCGGGTACGCACGCTTCCGGCTCATCGTCCCGCCACGCCAGGAATACGCCGCGGTCTACACTGCCGAGGTTCCCGCCCACCACCATGACTTCGTCCCCAACGACGAGATCAGCGCCATCTGCTGGTGGGACATCACCAAGCCCCCGCCGGGCGACACGCAGGTCCTGGACATGACCCTCGCCCAGCAAACACGCGTCAATCCCCGGCCCAAGCCGGCCAACAAGAGGCCTACCGACTGACAAATGATCCGCCAGGGCGACTGACAATCTCTTCGCGCTCAACAACCGCGCCGAGAAAAGAATCTTGGTCTCGGGTTCCTGTTGATCTTGCGTTCAGGTCTCTTACGGGTGACGGCCCGCCGTCGCGGAGCACATGTCGGCGAGGCTCCGGGCGGGCTGGGACGGGGAGCGGACCAGATGATGGCTGCCTTGACAGTGGTGGTGGCGGCGGTGGCGCCGGTGATCGTTGTGGTCGACAGCCGTGGGTTGTGGTGGACGGCCTCCAGCGCCGACATCCCCGCGCTCACCACCCGGTTCCGGCGAACCCGACGACGCCGCCTGGTGATCTTGGGCGGCCCGGGGGCGGGCAAGACCACCCTGGCGGTGCAGTTGCTGCTGCACCTGCTGGCCACCCGCCCCCAACACCCCGGCGAGCCGGTTCCCGTCCTATTCCCGATCGCTGGGTGGGACACCGAGCGGCACCCCGGCCTGCATGACTGGCTCACCGACCGGCTCCTGGCCGGCTATCTCGCGCTGCGCGCACCCGGACTCGGCGAGGGCATGGTGCGGGCGCTGACCGCGCGCGGGCATCTCCTGCCCGTCCTGGACGGGCTGGACGAACTCCCTCCACCCGTCCAGGCTGCCGTCATCGGCGCGCTGAACCGGTCGCTGGGCGGCGACGACCAGCTCATCCTCACCAGCCGAACCGCCGAGTTCACCCAGGCGGTCACCCAGGCCGGGGACGTGATCACCTCCGCGGCCGTGCTGGAGCCCCGCCCGCTGGACGCCCACGTCGCCGCCGCCTACTTGGAAACCTGCCTGCCCCCCGAGCCCGGGCCGCACTGGCAGCACACCCTCAACGCCCTACGACACGCGCCGCCGCCCGACCGGCGCCCACCCGGCCACCCCGCAGCGGCATTGGCTGACGTCGCCGCGACCCCGCTGGGCCTGTGGCTGCTGCGCGCCGTTTACCTCACCCTGGGCACCGACCCCACCCCCTGACCGACCCGACCCGCTTCCCCACCGGCGACGCCCTGAAGACCCACCTGTTCGACCAGCTCTTCCCCGCCCTCATCACCACCCGCCCACCCAGCGGCAACCGCGCGCCCGACCGCGCCCGTCCGCGACTTTCGCGACGCCCTAAGACGCGCGTGCGCGCGTAGGCGTGTCGAAAAAGTCGAAAAACCCGGAGCGCGGCGGCCACGAGGGAGCGCCGGCGACGTCTTCGAGACGGCAGGGGACGAGGCGCCTGGGGAGGCGGCGGGCGGCGGATCCGGGGACGAGCTTGGGGGCCTTAGCGATCCAAGGGAGCCAAATCGATCCCGAAGGAGATCCCCTCCGGGGGCTCAGAGAGTTCGATCTCGTCGGGCACGGCGGCGAACAGGACAAGCAGCACGTCAGGACCGAGGGTGTCCTGACGGAGCGCGCGCGTCACCGGCCCGTCCGGCGTCGCTGCGTCGGTCGCCTGCGGCAGCCGGTCAGCCAGATATGCCGCGGCCTCAGCGGGATCCTTTCCGAGCGCGACCGCGACCCGTCCCAGGTCTTCCTCGCCGAGCGCGTCGGCGATCTCGGCAGCGGTCACCGGCTCATTGGCGCCCGGGCCGATCCACGACGCCGCCTGAGGCAGCGTCAAGGCAACCGGCTCAGCGGCAGATCCCTCGTTGATCTGCGAGAACTCAGACTCACTCATGATCTTCATCCCCTCTTGATCCCCACACGAGCAAACGCCCGGTCTCCTGATGAATGCACCGTCACAAGGGCACGCACACCACCCGGAGCCCCCCAGCCCGCAACCGCCGCCGGACCCGGCCGCTGACCAGCACAGGTTTCACAGAACCCCCCGCGTCCGAGGCGACACCGCGCCGCTATCCGGCCCCACCCGAGCCCGCGGTCGAGGCCAGGCGGACGCGGTCGTTTACGTTGCCGCTGGTCAACGCACGGAAAGCGAACCTTGTGGGTTTCCAGGGCGCGCCCCCCATGCACCGCGTCCGGGTGCGGGCCGCCGGGTGCCGCACAACTCCATCCCGCTACCGCTAGTAGTCAAATGCTTTCTTAATGTGTGCAATTGGGGACGTCGGACTGGTCTGATCACCCCAGGTCCGGGCACACGCTCGGACGACACCGGAAGGAACTGCCCCCTATGCGACGCCTCACAGCCCTGCTCGCCGCCCTGGCAACCGCCGGCACGCTGACCCTGGTGACGCCCGCCCACGCCTTCGCGGCCACCGGCAAGCTCTACCTCAACGACGTGGTCTACCTCAACCCCGACCGAGGCTGCTACAACTCCAAGACCGGCATCACGGTCCAGTCCATCGGGAACAGGACCAACACGATCCTCGAGATCTACAGGGACGACGACTGCCAGGGCCTGGCGGGAAGGCTCGACCCCGACAGCGGCGCCGAGTTCCGGAACACCAGGAGCGTGCTGGTCACCTCCTGAGCGGACCAGCCCGTCGGCTCGGCCAAGCCCCGCCCCCTGGACGCGGCCGAGGATGTTTCACCGCCATGTGTTGCCGGGGCGCGGGCCGCCACGATCGAGGCATGACCGACCGTCGTGCTGCTGGCAGACCCAAAGACGAAGGCGGCCCCGAGGGCACCGCTGGCGTGCAGCGAGTGCCCTCGCCCGGCGGGGCCTGCTGGCTGTGCGGCCTGGCGGCGGTGTGCGGGGAGAAACTCCCGGGCCGCCGGCGCAAGGTTCGCGGGCTGTGCCAGACGCACGCCGAGGTCGTCTTTGGGGCGCCGTAGACGCAGGTCAAACCCGAAGCCCGGTTTACGGGCTCCGGGTGCCTCCGGCGCCCGGTCACAGGTGGGGCGTCACCAGCGACACCACGCGGGCCTTGTTGGCCGGCCCGATCCAGGTCCCGACGATCTTGCCGCCCTTGAACACATGCAGGGTGGGAATCGAGGTGATGTCGTACCTCTTGGTGGTCTGCGGTTCGTCGTCGATGTCGACCTTCGCCACGACGAGGCGCCTGTCGTACTCGTTGGCGACGTCGGCCAGCACCGGGTCCAGCGCCCTGCACACATCGCTCCACACGGCGCCGAAGACCGCAAGGGCCGTGATCTTGGACTGCTCCACCGTGCCGGGGAAGCTGCTGTCGGTGACGTCGATGACGCTGCCCATGGGAGAACCTTCTCTCGTTGGCTGTCTCCTCGACGAGAGTGAGCTCCGCTGGCATCGGGGGTCAACAACGCCTGGACAGACCGGCCCATACCGCTACCGACACCTCACCTTCCGAAGGCTCTGCGAATCGCCGAGCAGCCGCGTCCGCTTCACGCGGTCACGCGTTCATTTAACGAACCTCTGACGAACGTGCGCGCGGGCGCCCCGTAATCGTCGGGACATCCCCTGGTTGTCCGGTTCGATCCGTTCACCTTGTCGTTCGTTTTCTCGATCAGTGGAGCCAGGTGGCCGGGTCCGCCTGCTTCGAGGGTGGGGTTCGCTGCTCAGGGGGCGCCGATGATCCCGGGCAGCCGGGTCTGGAAGTCGAGCACGCCGACCCAGTCCGGGCGCAGTGATATCCGGGCCATCCGCGTTTCGGGGTGCATGGCGCCCGCGACGTACTCGGCGCCGCCCTTCTCTCCCAGGAAGCGCCGGGCGGCCTCCGCCTGCTCGGGCACCATGCCCTCCACCTCCTGGATCGTGACCCGGCCGCGCAGCAGAAGCACCTCCGGGGGCTGGCGCTCAGTGTCGATCGTGATCGCGACGGCGGGGTTGGCGCGCAACGCGCTCAGCCGCCGTGCGGGCGTCAGCATCCCCATGGGCGGGCAGCGGACGTAGGTCGCCATCACCAGTTCCTCGCCCGTCCAGACGTGCCAGCTCGACATCACCCGCGGCGTCCCGTCTACCGCCATGTAGGCGACGCGTGCCGGGATGGTCGACCGCAGCAGGCGCCTGGCGGTGTCGGACTCCAGTAGTCCGGGGTCTCCCTGGGGCAGGTCCATGTTCTCTCCTTCGCACGGTCTGAGGTGCAGACCCGCCCGGCACCGGAAAATCATCGATCTCCGCTCAACGCCGGGGCGGCTGGTCAGCGGCCTCTGAGCTTGCCGGATGGCATGGCTGATCACTTGTCGTAAATCGATCGGATCTGAAACGGTGGCGAGGCCGTACGCGGGTGTTGGTGCCGTTCTCGTTGTCTTAAAAGCCGTGTCCGCTTATGTGGCGCTGGCCGCGGCCTAGTGATCACCATCGCCCGCGTGGCAGGCGGCGGCCACGGCTTCGTGACCCGCGCAGGGACCCGGTGAACGGGCGGCGTGACCTGGGCGCCTTGATCTCGGTAAGGCCCGGGCTACTTGGTGAGGTGTGCGAGCGCGGCGAAGCTGACGCCGATGACGGCGAGCCCGGCCATGATGCCGGCGACGACGGCGGTCGCGGCGGGGGCGGCGAGCAGGAACGCCATGCCACCGACGGCGATCCCGGCCAGGACACCGAACAGGGTGATGATCGCGATGGTGAGGGACTTGATGATCATTTTGTCGGTCATGGCGCCTCCCTGGAGCCCGTCATGGCGCTGGCATGCCCCCGATCAGGGGCGCTTGGCGTACGACCAGCAAACGCTTGCGCTGCGGTGGCTTCGAGGGGGAAGACGATCAGGCGCCAGTAACTGACGGATCGCTGCCAGGGGTGGCCAGGGACGGACAGCGGGCGACCAGGCGTGGACGTTCACCCTGTTCCAGGCGTTGGGCAGTCATACGCTCGTGGACATTGTCGGACGCTCGCGGACAAGGGGTCGGGGTGGATATTGCTCCTTACACGGGGGACCTGGACCTTGATGACGCCACTACCGACGAGCAGCTGTATGCGTTGCTGCTGATGCTGTACAACCGTGCGGGCAGCCCGTCCTATCGGACTATGGAGATCCGCGCTCGTGGCTTGGGCATGAGGTTGTCGAAGTCGAAGGTGGGCGACATCTATAACGGCACCCGCTTCCTGGGGAGGGATGAGTTGGTGGCGTTCGTATGTGCCTGCGGGTTGGCGGGCGTTGATGTGCTGCCGTGGGTGCGGGCCTGGGAACGCGTCAAAGACAACATGGGCCTGCGGGGGGATGAAAGCCCGCAGGCCGCTCAGTTGGATCGGCTACGCGAAAGAGTGCGCGATCACGCCTTGCAGGCCGCCCGTGCCGAGGCCGACGCGCTCATCGCACATGCCCGCGCCGAAGCTGACGCGTTGCGGGACGAGGCGCTGCGAGAGCACGCGGAGATCCGGCGGCGCGTGGTCGAGGCGAGTCAGCGCGCCGAAGCCGCCGAGCGAAAGGCCGACCTGGTCGAGACGCTGTCGGTGAGGACGGAGAAGATCCAGAAGCCAGCCGTTGAAGCTCATTCGAACGCAGGTCAAGGAACTAGCCCGGGGTGGCCCGGGTTACAGCCCCTCCAGCCTGCCAACGAGGTCGAGCGGGAGTTGTTGCGGGCCGCCGCGAACAACGACCATGACCTGTTCTTGCAGACGATGGCCGGGGCGGAGGTGCTGCTGCCCACGCCCGAGGACATGGACTACACGCTGCGGCCCGGACGTACCGGGTTCCCGTGGCAGAGGCGAGAGGTGGACGGGGCGACGGTGGTCCCGGTGTTCACCTCGCCCGAGCGGCTGATCGAAGCGGCGCGGGCGGCAGGGACGGGGATGGAGTACATCGCGTTGCCCTTTACCGTGGCGCTGCGCTACTGGCCCCATTCTGAGTGGTCGCTGGTGATCAACCCAGGGGCCCCAGCGGGCGGGACCATCCTGGCGCATCAGTTGGCGGACCTGGCGCGCTGGGCGGACCAGCAGGCCGCGCAGCGGATGGCGGACGGGTTCGAGCCGCAGAACGACGTCGAGCAGCGGTTGTTCGAGGCGGCGACGCGGCGGGACACCGACGCGTTCTTCAAGGTGCTGCTGGGCGCGCAGGTGCTCGTCCCGGCGGAGCCGGAGACGCCGTGGGGCATCGCGCCGGACGACCCGGAGTTCCCCTGGCGGCCGGTGGCCGTGCACGGCGAGGTGTGCGTCCAGCTGTTCACGTCGTTGAAGTGGATGAACGAGGCGATCGGGTCGTCGCGGTTCGTCATGCCGACGCTGCTGGAGATGGTGTCGGCGTGGCCGGACGTGTCGTGGACGCTGGTCCTCAACCCGGGCACGCCGATCGACGCGACCATGCCGGGCGAGCAGGTGCGGGCGCTGAGCAGGTCGCCGCGGGGCCGCCACCGCTCCCTTGAGCAGCTAGGCGATCAAGGAGCCCCACCGACGCGGTGAGGATGGGCGCGGCGCTGGCCGACTGCGCCCCTGCGGACGGCCAGGCGGGTAGCGCGAGCGTGCCGGGAGATGGCGAAGAGGTATCCGGGAGGCGTTGGGAATCGTGTCGTGCTCGGGTGCAGGCCCCCGGCTCGTTCGCGCGGTTACCTCGGCCAGTCCTAAACCCGCGCAGCAGTCGGCGCTCACGGCGTCGTGGCCCGCCGCCTTGGTTGTCATGCTGGATCTTCTTTGTTGGTGCGGTTGGTGCGGTGAGGGCTTCTAGTCGATGTGGTGTGCGGGTGGATCGAGACCGGCGCCTAGCAGCCGCAGTACCTCATCCTGCTTGTCGTCATTGGAGTCGTGCCTGCGGTTGTGGTCCCAGTTGCTGCAGAGTCGTCCTTCCATGCCAGAGGAATTACCCGAACAGCATTTCGATCCGGTTAGGCTCTTGGGCAAGCCGTTCGGAGGCATCGTTGAGGGGAGGACCGCGTGACCGCTTACGGTCCTGAGTCCTCTTCGCTCAACAGGCTGGCGGCGTCTATGCTGCGCAGCTTGCAACCCGAAGTGAACAGAAGCCTTAACATCGTCAGCTTGCAGGTCGCCAAGGCGATACAGCCGCAGATCTCTCGCTCTCTGGCGCGGTCGATAACGCCCGAGCTCAACGCATCGCTGGCTCGCGTCTCGCCGAGGGCGACGCGGTCGCTGGTGTCGACTTTGCCACCGGGGAGTCTCACAGGTCTCACCGGCTTGAATTCGCAGGTCACCGCAGCGCTGCGGCCACAGGTTTCCGGGTCGCTGGCCCGTGGCCTGCTGCCGGTGAACTCCTCGGTGATGCGGGCTCTCTCGCCGAGGGCGACGCGGTCGCTGGTGTCGACTTTGCCACCGGGGAGTCTCACAGGTCTCACCGGCTTGAATTCGCAGGTCACCGCAGCGCTGCGGTCACAGGTTTCCGGGTCGCTGGCCCGTGGCCTGCTGCCGGGAGGATCCGCTCTGTTGGGCGGTGGCCTGCTTGGGCGCCTAGACAAGGTGCTGCAGGGACTGGTCAGGGAGAGCCAGCGCAGGCGTACCGAGCTCAGGCTCATCACCCGTTGGCTGAATCCCGACGCCGAGGTGAGGGCCGGGCGGTGGCCTGATCCGAGTCCGGTGATCGCGGCGGCCGTGGCGCTTCTGCGCTGCCTTGAGCCTGCTGATCGGCTTGGCCGGATGCCCGAGGAGGACGACCGAGTAACGGAAAGTGCGCTGACGCCGCTCCGGGCGATGTTGGCGATACCCGTCCCGGAGCAGGTGGCGTTGAAGCAGCAAGTTGAGGTCCCCGCCGAAGCGGGCGCCGATCATCGGGAGCGCATGCAGCGGCTGCTGCTGGCCATCGTCGCCGTCATGTTCCTCATTGCCGTCGCCTTCGTCATGCGAGTCCTGGCCTGCGCCCGCATCACGGTGCCGCGGCTTTGGGACATCACCTTCCTGTCAGTCGTGCTGGTGGCCCGCCTACGGTCCGGGCCCCGAAACGATGATGATCCGCACCAGTTCTCTCTGCTTAAACGCAGATGCCGAACGACCTCGGCGAGGACAGTGCTGGCAACCCGCTAGGACCGATGCTCCTCGCCTTGAGCAGAGAGAGCTTGGTCCATGTTGAACATCATCTTGCGCCTGTCGGCGGAGATGGGGCCGATGGCCGCCTGGGTGGCGGTGTTCGTTGCGGCAATCGCTGCGACGTTCGTTGTGTACATCGGGGCCGCGATGACGGTCACGCTGTTCACTACCGACCCCGCCCGCGCCAAGATCCGCTACCAAGTCTTCCGAGACCTGTTGCGGTTGTTTCACTGGCGGCGCCGGTGACCTCCTCGACCATGGCCGCGCCTGCGGCCCGGCGTCCGGGCCGACCCCCGGTCTGCCCCCCGGACGTACGCCACCGCGTGGTGGCCCTGCACCTGCAAGGCCTGAGCCTCGCCGCGATCAGCGACCAGTTGAACAGGGAAGGGATGCCCACCCCCGGCAACGCCCAGCGGTGGACTAGGAACCGCGTCTTCGACCTGCTGCACCGGCGTCACGTCCAGGAGTACATCGCCACCCTCCGGTGACTGCGCACACCGAGCGGCCGGGTCATCCTTCCGCAGGGGGCCCGGCCTAGGCGGCATCACCCATCCGTACCGAGCCAGCACACCATTTCGCCGTTCATCTTGAGTTGCTCACTGTACGTACCTGCCTGTCGACGGCGGGGACGAGCCTGTGCGGCTTTCCGAGCGCGTTAAGGATCGGCTCCACGCCGCCCGCCGCGACTTCATGATCGGCTAGGGAGTCCCGCCGCCTCACTACCTGACCCCCGAGCCAGCCGTTTCCCGTCCATCGCCCCACATGCATGTACGTGATAATTGACTATTATCACGTACATGAGCCATCAGCGACTCCGGCCGAGCTGGGGATCCGTCCCGCCAGCCGATGCGCGACTCGGGCACGTTATCCGGTACATCGCCCCCACGTCGGGCAGCGGCCGGTGAGCGCGGCCGCCGAACGGAAGATCACAGCGCTGCGCGGCGGCGGCGTCACGCTCGCCGAGGCGGCCGATGAGTTCCTCGGGACGCACCGGGTCGCCAACCCCAACACCCACCGCGCCTACGCCTCGGCGATCGACCGCACCATCGCCGCGGTCGGCGGCCGCGACCGCCGCCTCGCCGACGTCGCCGACACCGAGATCGGCGACGCCCTCACCTCACTGTGGGGCCGGTGCGCGCCAGCGACCTGGAACCGCAACCGCGCCGCCGTCTCCTCCTGGCTGACCTGGTGCGCCACCAAGAAGAGATGGACCGCCCCGACGGTTCCCGCCGACGCCGAACGCCGCCGCGAGAACGTCGACCACACCAAAGCCGTGCCCAAGACCAGGCTGGAGCGGCTGCTGTCGCGCCGCGACATCCCGCTGCGCGACAAGACCCTCTACCGGATGCTGTACGAGACCGCCGCCCGCGTCGCCGAGATCCTCTCCCTCAACGTCGAAGACCTGGACCTGGAGAACCGGCGCGCCCTGCTCACCTCCAAGGGCGGCGACACCGAATGGGTCTACTGGGACGCCGGCACCGCCCGACTCCTCCCCCGCCTCCTCCGCCTCCCCGACGGCCACCCCGACGGGCCCGTCCGCACCCACGGGCCCCTGTTCCTCGCCGAGCGGCGCCCAGTCCCCGCACGCCGCCCCGGGCCTGAGCACATCTGCCCCCATACCGGGCGGGCCCGCCTGGGCTATGACCGCGTCCGCGTCCTCATGGACAAACACCTCGGCCTGGACCCCCACCAGCTCCGCCACTCCGCCGCCACCCACCTGGGCGAGCAGAAGGTCCCGCTGCAGCTCATCATGGCCAAGACCCGCCACCGCAACCCCCGCACCGCCATGCGCTACACCCGCCCCGGCAGCGAAGCCGTCGCCGAGATCACCGGCATCCTCGCCCCACCCCACCGCACCCACTGACCAGCACCGTCCCGCAATCGAGGGTTTCTGAGAATCACTGGGGTGGTCTCGGTCGGGGAGCAGCGACTCATCGCCAGTCGGCGGTAGCCGGGAACTTCCCACCGGCCGGCGATTGATTCGGCGGCTAGCGGCGTGCGCGCCTGGCTGCTGCGTCGCGGGCCTTCCTGCTGCGATGTGCCGCCTGACGGCACCGGTCGGAGCAGTACTTACGAGGCCGGCCGCGCTGGATCACCATCTGCAGGTGAACGGGAACTACAGTCCCGTTCACCGTCACCTCCCAGGTTTCATCGACCGGGATGCCCGCGACCATTGAGCGGTCGCAGCACTCGTAGAGGCACACGCTGACCTCGCCAGGCAGCGCTGCCGGAAGATGGGAACGACCGATGCCGATCAGGCCGTCCGGCAACCGCCGGTCGAGGCCCGCCTCCCGTGCCGCCTGGATGGCCTCAGCCACGGCCTCAAGGACCTTGTCCTTGGCGATGCCGTGGCTGATCTCCAGATAGGCCCACGACAGCCGTCCGCCTTCGGTGACGTAGAAGTCCTTCAGCAGCAGGGCATGACGCTCAGGCAGGTCGCTCAGCAGCGCCTCCAGGTAGTCGGGGTCACGGGTCGCCAGGTCCGCCACCGGATCACGGAAGGTCGTACGTAGCCTGGTCACTGTGTCGTCTCCGCCGTCCCTGGTGCCTCTTGAAAGTTCATCGCCGCTTCCGGGGCCGCTGTCTCGGCGGGCAGGACCAGGAGCGGTGGCGCCGGCCAACTGGGGACCGAAGTGGAGGTGTCGCTGAGCAGTGGCCCCAAGGCGGTCAGCACCTGGGGCAGGTCGCGGGCGTCGGACTTGTTGATCGCCGCCCGGGCGATCCGGCACCGCAGGACATACGTGATCACCGCTGTGAGCGGCCAGGCGATGACCAGCAGGACGGCCCATGGGACAGCGTCCAGCAGAAGGGGATGGGGGGACACGTGCTTCCTCCTCGTGTGAGCATGCCAACGGCCCCGCCCTAGGGCGGGGCCGTCGTGGAAGCGGGCGGAGGTCGGCGCAACGAAAAAAGCCCCTGATCCCGCTGGGGATCAAGGGCTTGACGTCGACCGGGCACACTTCTGCCCGCTCTGGAGGGGAGCCTAACGCGAATCAGCGGGCGGGCGGATGGTATTTGCCGAGGTCACGGCATTATTTCACCGATGCGTCGAACATCTCTCTGAGGCCACACCGCATCCGACCTGGGCAGATGTGTTACGAAAGCTGCCCATAGTCTTGACTGGGTGATCGATGGACGTCCCCGAGGCGACGCCCGCCCGGCCCCGGTACTGACCGCCGCTGCCGAGCCCGCCGACGTCGTCCGGGACGAGGACGACGTCGCCGAGGAGGTCCAGGACGGCGAGGGCCAGGACGACGCGGCCGGGCAGCGCTGGGCGAAGGAGGAGCACCAGGAGCCCAGCGGGGCCACCGCTCACCCACCGACAGGCCCGCTGTCGAGGGCGTCCTGTAGGCGCCTCAGCGCGCGCTCAGCTCGGGCGGGCAGGTGCGGAGGACGAGTCCGCACCACCATGGCGGCGGCCGCCACCAGACCCTCCAGCGGCCCGTCCCCCGACGCGCCCTCATGTGCGGCCACCAGCGCCTCCAGCGCGTCCGCGAAACCCCCTCCAGGAGCGTCGGGGAGTCCCGCCAGGAGGTCCTGCGGAATGCCGGGCGCGTCCACCACCTCGGCCACCACATCCTCGATCGCGTCGAACACCTCGTCACGATCCAGATGATTCGTCTCCGAGGCCTCGGCCGGTCCGGGCGCGACGATTCCGCCGACACCACCGGGTGGTTCGTCGTCGCGGCCGCGCGGCGCCGGGGCGGGGACGTCGGGCCAGTCGTGCCGATAGGCGGCGTGGTGGGTGGCGTAGTGGGCGTGTCCGGCGGGGGTCAGGGCGTAACGACCGCCGTCGACGGCGACCAGGCCGAGGTCGCGGAGGTGTTCCAGGTGTCGATGGATGCCCTCGCCGAGGCGGTGGCGGGTGGTGGGGCCGTCCCAACCCGGAAGGGCGAAACCCGCGGCCTGCCAAGGGCCATCGGCCAGGGCGCCAGTGGCGACGCCGACCAGGACTCGCCAGGCGTTGGGGTCGACGAGCGGGTCGGCGGCGCGCTCGCCCGGCTCGCGCAGGACCACATGGGGGTACAACTCGGCGTACCGGGCAGCGTGCGCGGTCACGTGCTCACGGCCCGCCGGGGTGATCCACCGCCGGTCTTCATCGCGGTCGCTGGGCCCGCCGCCGGGCGCGATGTCGGTGACGAACCGGTCCTGGCCGCGCCGGTACCGGTACTCGCCCAGATGGCTCCAGGCGCCGGACTGCCTGCGGTAGGACAGCCCATGCTCGCCGGTGCCGTACACCTCGACCAGCGCCCGCCACAGCGGCTCACTCAGCAGTCCTCGCGGCGGCCGCCCGCCCTGCCGCCCGGTAGGCGTCGCGGTGGGCGGCGGCGCGGCGGCGGGGTGATTCGTCTCCGGGTCCCCCGTCGCAGTGCGGGCGACGATCCCGCCGGACGATTCGTCGTCGCGGCCGCGAGGTGCCGGCGCGCGACGTATCAGCGCGCGGGCCCGCCGCTCGTGCTCGGCGACATGCGAGGCGTGTGCGTCGGCCAGCTCGGCGACGCGCGTCGCGACAACGGCCAGCCGCCGGGCGGCCTCGGCGACGTCGCCTTCCCACCCGGCCACCGGCGGGCCCGTGACGTCCCCGGCGCCGATGTCGCCGCTGATGTCGCCGTTGGGGTCGCGGGTGGTCGCCCGCCGCAGCGTCGCAGCGACGTCGTGGGCGTCGGCCACGCGCTCCAGCTCGGCCTGGAGGGCCCCGGCGACCTCGTCCAGGTCACGGCGGGCGGCGGGGATCCGTCCGGCCACCTCGGCGGCGGCGCGCGCGGCCTGCTCGGCTCCGCGACGCGCCCGCCACCCCGCTTGCCGACACGCCTTGGAACACCACGAGGACCGACGTCCGGGCAGCCCGGTCCGATCCGGTACCGGCCGACCGCACACCGGACACAGCAAGGCGACCTCGCCGTGAGCCGGCGACATCAGGCCCCGCCCTCGTCCTGGCCCTCGTCCCGGCCGGTCGCCTCGGCGACCGCGCGGGCCTGGCGGAGTTGCTCCTTGAGTTCCCGGACACGCGCGGCCTGCTCGGCCCGGTCGGCGTCCGCGCGTCCCTGGACGGCGTCGGCGCGCTCCTCGGCGCGGTCGGCACGCTGGTCGGCGCGCTCGGCCCGCTCGGCCGCCTCGGCGGCGTGCCGCTCGGCGGCGTCCGCGCGGGCGGTCGCGGCGGCCAGCTCCGCGCGCGCATCCGCCAGCTCACCGCGCGCCTGCTGGAGGTCGTCCTGGTTCGCCTCCAGCTTCGCCCGGGTGGCCTGCTGCTCAGCCCGCGCCCTCTCCAGTTCGGCGCGAAGGTCGGCGGTGGCCTGTTCGGCGGTGGCGGCGGCGGCCTCGGCGCGCACGGCGCGGTCGCCCTGCTGGGCGGCGTGCCGCTCGGCGGCGTCCGCGCGGGCGGTCGCGGCGGCCAGCTCGGCGCGGACGCCTTGCAACTCCTTCCCCATCGCCTGCAACGCCGTCCGGGCCGTCTCCAGCTCGCCGCGCGCATCCTCCAGCTCCGCGCGCACGTCGGCGGTGGCCTGCTCGGCCGCCCCGGCGCGGGCGGTCGCCGCCTCCACCTGAGCCGCCAGCCTGGTGTTCTCCCGCGTCAGTGTCTTGTTGTCGGCGGTCAGGGTCTTGTTGTCGGCGACGGCGCGGTCGGCGCGCTCGGCCTCGCGGGTCGCCGCCGCCCGCGCGGAGGCCGCGCGCTCCTCGGCAGCGGCCTGGGCGCGCTCGGCGGCCAGGGTCTGCCGCCAGGCCGCGTCCACGTCCCGGGTCCGCGCGGCCTCGGCGTCACGGGCCCTCCGTTCGCTGACCCGGGCGGCCTCGGCGGCCTGCTCAGCGGTCCGCCGAGCAGCGGCGGCGTCCCGGACGGCGGTGTCGCGCTCGTCCTCGGCGCGCTGCCGCTCGGCCTGCGCCTGCGCGGCGAGGCGCTCGACCTCGGCGACGCGGCCGCCGACCGCCTCCAGCACCTTCTCCCCTGCGGCCGCGCGGTCGGCCAGCACGCTCGTGAGCGTGCTGATCGCCGACAGCACGGGATCCTCGCTTGAGGCGTAGGCGGCGGTCACCGCCTCCAGCTCCGCCGTCCGGACGGCGGCGCGCTCCTCGGCCGCCAGGGCCTTGCACGTCTTGCCGCCGTGCTCGGGCCAGTGCCGGGTCGGCGTGCAGTACTTGGGCGGCCGACCGGCACCCGAGTAGGTGATCCGGCGGTCGCACTGGCTGTACCCGCACGGCCGACCGGCCGCGTCCACAGTCGTCTCCGTCATGAGACTATGCTAGCAGTTTCGTTTCGCAGAAT
Source organism: Actinomadura terrae (assembly GCF_022751215.1). GTDB lineage: Bacteria > Actinomycetota > Actinomycetes > Streptosporangiales > Streptosporangiaceae > Spirillospora > Spirillospora terrae. Next base: position 59,634 of record NZ_JAICDG010000012.1, read on the forward strand.
CCATAAGTATTTCATAATTATTGAAAGTCAAAACTTCTAGATCTTGAACCCAAGATCACGATACAGAAGGCTCTGAGGTAGCCGCTAAGCGCCGAACGCGACCTTGCCCATACTCAGACACCACCCCGACCAGTTTTGAGCCTCGGGGGGCGGCGCGGTGTTCGTGGGGACAATTGGGGCGGCTGGGCAGGCGCCCGGTATGCCGTCATGCCCCGTCTGAGTGGTTCTTCTGCGCTGTGTCGGTGCGCGCGGTTACCGTGGAGGCGGCTGCCACGACGGCCTGACTCCGAGCCGGTCCCGCCCACGCCGGGCCGCGCGACGAGGACAAGGGGCGCCGCCTCTCGTGTGCGTGTTCCGCCGGTCATCGCGACGTGATCTTGTTCGGCGGGGTGTGCGTGGGACCTCCGCCGGGACGAGGGATCATGACCGCTGACAAGCAGCGCAAGCGCGCGGCCCGCGAGCTGGCCGCCGCCGAGGGCATCTCCTACACCGCCGCCGCCCGCCGCCTCGCCGAGGACTGCGGCACAAGCGTCGCCGCCCTGCGTGAGGCCGACGGCCTTCACCCCCGCCTCGAACTCTTCGACGACCAGGCGCTGCCCGAGGACGTGCGCCTGGTGGTGGAGGGGCTGCGGGCGCTGGCGGCCGAGGGTGGGCTGCTGCCGCTGCGGATGGCCGAGCCCGACCCCGAGGTGGTCCAGGCGCGGCGGCGGGCCCAGGACAAGGGCGTCGACCCGCAGGGACGCTGGTGGGCGTCGGTGGAGGCCGCCGTGGACGGCTACGTGCTGCGCGAGACCCGGTACGGGCCCAACCGCTCCGGCTACACCGCGACCAGCCGCGGGCCCCGGGTGCCGGTCCCGGTGCGCGCGGCCGACGGCACCGTGAGCGTGGTGGCGATGCCCGAGTGGGCGTGGCTGCACGAGGGCGGGTGGATCTGGGCTCACACCGGCTGGCCGGTGGAGACCCCCGGCCAGCTCGTGGACCCGCCGCAGGCCTTCGCGCCGGCGCCCGAGCTGCGCTGGCAGGTCACGGTCTGGCACGACCTGACCGCGGGCGGCAGGAAGGTGCTGGGCGAGGACTACGCGGGCAGCACCTCGCACTGGCGGACCGTCGGCTGGTGCGCGACCCGGAACGACGCCCGCCAGATCGCCCGCGCGTTCACCGCGCACCGCGGCGACTACGCCCGCGCCGACGTCATCGAGCACGGCACCGACCACGGCGTCGTCTCCCGCAGTGTCGACACCTACCTCCCGGCCCCCGACGCCCCCGAACGCCCCCGCCCCACCGTCGCCCAGGGCCCGCGTCCCGCCTCCCCCGGCCGGTCCGAGGTGCCCGAACCCGCCTGGACCCGGGGACCGGGCAACCCGCCGAACTCCTCGCTGATCGTGTGGACCGGCACCGGCTGGAGGACCCTGGTCTGGACCGACTGGCAGACGGCGCTGATCGCCCAGAACCTGGACATCGGGGCGGGCGGGCCGTATGAGTGGGCCGAGGACTGGGGGCCGCGCCACCCCGACCGGGACCTGCACGACTGGACCCAGGAAGGCCGCGAGCTACGCCAGCGCTTCCCCCAGCCCACCGTCGCCGAACGCACCCGGCTCATCGACGCCGCGCGCCGCGCCGAACAGGACGCACTCATCGACGCGCTCGCCGAGCGCGGCGGCCTCACCCGCCAGCAGGCCACCGCCCGCCTGACCCGCGGCGGGGAGACCTACCGGACGTTCCTCGATGTCGGGCAGGCCACCATCGCCCGCGCCCTGCACACCGCCCGCCGCGCCCTCCCCGAGGGCCCCGAACGGACCGCGATCCGCCACGCCCTGGACGACCTCACCACCCGGCACCAGCCGCCCGCCGACGCCCAGCGCATCGCCAACGCCCAACTCGACAGCGAGACCGAACGCGTCCCCGACACGACCGCCACGACCGCCTGGTGCCGCCGGGCCGTCACCGAGTACCTCACCCCCGCCCCCGACCCCGTCGCGGCCGACATCGACGGGTTCCGCCGCGCGTGACGACTAGAACTCCGCACTGAACTGCGGCAAAGGGAACGGCGGCGTCGCCTTGGGCGTGCGTTGCCGGGATCGCGACACGACATCAGGCGCAGACTCCCCCGAGCCCGCCCCTGAGATGTCGCCTCCGCGTCGCGCCGTCGCGGAGGCGACACACTAGCGCCTCGCGCCACGCCGCGACCTGCGACATCGCAAACGACAGCGTCGCCCTGGCCGACGCTTGCGGCACACGGCGACGGGCCCTCCTGGCACACCATCGTCACGGCGACGTGTCGCGTTCGCGCGGAGAACTCGTGGTGGCAGGGCGACGGCCGAGGAGCTGGCGTCGAGTCCGGCGCAGCAACTCGGCGACATGAACAGGGTCGGCGGAACTGCCCGAAGCCCAGGCCGACGAGGGAACACGGTTGTTCAGAACGAGGAAGGCGTCCGGCGCCGAGCCCGGTTGTGCTGCCGCGCGGACCGCAGCGGCACAGACCAGCGGAAGCGGCAGGCCCAAGCGCTGCTGCGCGAACTTAACCCGAGAGGCGATGGCGTCGGCCGTCCCCCAGTCGGGCCGTGAGACTGGCAGGAGTCGTTGATCGAGTGATCTGTGTTCCTTGTGCTGGGAACTGTGGAGGTCACCGTCTGTGGTCATCGGGGGCGTAGCGGTTCCAGGCCCCGCCCGCTTCGGCCGCGAGTCGAG
>NZ_JAICDG010000013.1 GCF_022751215.1 Actinomadura terrae
CCACTCGCGGCATCGCCCTCATGCGGAACCTGACCATGACCGTATGAGGGCGCGCGGCGGGCCGCCCAATTCCCGATCGCCATTCACCCCGTGCCATCAGGATCGTTACGGGACGACCTTTAGACGAATCCACCGCTAGCACCTCGATCCACCAAAGAAACGACATCGCACCAGCTCCGGGCGCCGCACCCCCGCAGCGTCCCCAACCGGCCAGGCCGGGGGTTTATCGCGCACGTATCGAAAAATGCATACGCCCGCGCAACACTCGTCGGGCTTCGATAGGGCGCCATGGACCGCAACGGTCCGTGCCGGCGGCATGATGCCGCGGCTTCGGAAGGTGATCGTCGAAGAGGAGAAGGTCATGGCTGATGACGGCTCGTGGGGTCGGCGTTCGCTGTTGCGAGGCGCGGCCGTCATGGCCGGTGCCGTCGCGGCGGCACCGCTGGTAGGCGGGGCGGCCAAGGCGCGCACCCGCGGTGACGCGGACGCGTTGTTCAATGCCGGGAAGTTCGAGCAGGCCGGCCGCGCGTACGAGGAGATCCTGAAGAAGGACCCCACGAACCTTCACGCGGCCCGCCAGCGAGGCTACGTCGGGCTACTGGCCAACAAGTTCCCCGAAGCCGAGAAGTACCTCGCGATGGCCCTCAAGCTGGCGCCCGACGACAAGGAGGCCAACACGCTCCTGGGCGACTGCTACATCCGGCAGGACAAGTTCTCCCTCTCCGTACCGCACTGGCAGGCGGCCGGCGAGGTGGCCTACGCCAAATGGTTCGCGGCCCTCGGCGGCGACGCGTACCAGGTGCACGGCGACATCGGCCGTGTGAAATGGGAGCAGACGGACCCGGGTCCGCAGATCGAAGTCTCGGTCAACGGCGGGCCGCCGAAGCTCTTCAGCTTCTACACCGGCGCCGGATGGCTGGGCATGTCCGCGCAAGTGGCCAGGCAGGCCGGGCTGCGCCCCGTGTACCAGGAGGAGAGTGACTTCGAAGGCCACAAAATGGTGTCCTACTACGGGGTGCTGGACTCCTTCAAGCTGGGCGGCATCGAACTGCGCAACGTCCCCGTGAACTGGTCGGAAGCGGAATCGGCCGACGACGCGCCCCCCAAGCTCAACGACGGCCTCATCGGCACCTGGGTCTTCTACCACCTGCTGACCACCTTCGACTACGCGGGCCAATCCCTCATCCTGCGCCGCCCGACCCCCGAGGCGGTCAAGAAGGTCCGCGCCGACGCGGCACAGGCGGGTGTCAAAGCTCTCCCACTGTGGATGTCCCGTGACCACGACCTCGCGAGCATCGGCAGCCTCGCCGGCTCAGGCCCGCGGGTGATGGGCGTCAACCTCGGCGGAAACGGCGAAATAGTCGCGGGCATGCCCGGCGACGTTGCGAAGCGGCTGGGCATCCGCACCGACTACGACCGTCCGATCCAGACGTCCGGCCACGGCCACCCGACCACCACCTACCCCTGCTACCCGAAGGAGCTCCGCCTAGGCGACGCCGTCGCCAACGACGTCTACGCCGAGATGGACCCGAACATGCCGATCAACGTGCCATGGCCGTACGGCCCGGGGTACGACCAGACGGGCTACTTCGCCCACTGCTTCTTCAAGCCCTACAACGTCACCGTCGACTTTACCAACATGAACCTCTACATCGCCCGCGGCAAAGCCAACTGATCATCGCCGGGCAGGGCGTCATATAGGTACCCGAGACCGAACCTCCACCGAAAGAACAGCTCGACCACCGAGCCTCGCACAGAGGGCATCGCAGGCTACGGGCACTTCTTCCAGACAAGCTGGTAGGACGTTCCAGGGACATCATCCGCGGAATCGATGGTAATTAGACTGACCTTCGTCGCATCAGATGTCCCCAGCTTGACCCGCAAATCTGTGCGTATGTTCAGCGCACGCGCTTCGCCGCATCGCGTCCAGACGAGTTGTTGCTCCGGCACGGTTTCGGTGAATACCCAGACACCTTTCGAGCCACTGGGCAACTCGTGCGGAAGCTCCCTTGGGTCCGCAGCTCCTTGGAAGTAGAAGGCGCTTGCATAGAGGGCTGTTGCACCATCCCGTAGAGCGGCGTAGCCATAGTTCCTCACTTGCGAGATCGCGTAGACGAAGCCCTGCGGGTAACGCACGTCTAGACTGACCTGACAATTCTTACGCGATTCGGTGGGGCTCGACGAACCGCCGGCCTGCGCCACATAGTAGCTGTAACCGATCTCAATAAGATCACTGTGGGACTTGAGCTTTACCGAGACAGTGTCGGCCGGGCATCCGGAACCGGCGACGGACAAGAGCTTGACGGTAACCGCTTCTGGGCCGAGAACAAGTCGAGAACCAGCGCTAGCCGGCATCGCGGTCACGGAAATCGCCGCAACGGCCACGCCTAGAACGGACATTACCTTGCGCACGCGACTCCTCCAAGCTAAGGGCAGGCATCTCTTTCGGACGTCCTAAGCAGCCAGTACCTCCTACCAGCCGCCAACGCATGCAATTCAGAAACTGGACGCAGAGTAACTTTCACTGCCATCGCTGTAAAGCCTCAATTTTCAACTCACCCCCTCTGAATAATTTCAAGGGGTTGAGCCCACTCCGGCCAGGCTGACCATAAACACCGATCGCGCAGGCCACGTCCCCTAGCAAACGAATCCACCGACGACGCTCGACCCCACCACACAAAGCGGCTTCAGCCGGTGATGCGGACACCGCCCCGGCCGGTTAAGCACGACCACTAACCGGGACCGCTACCCGTCGGCACATCTCCAGGACCTAGCGCTCGCCGATGCGCCGCCACCACCAGGCTTGATCTCCCTCGGCCAACGGATTCGGCAGGGTCCGTTCACGAAACTCTTCAACAAGCGGAGACAGGACCGCCTCGACCTGACGTCTGGCCGACCTGGGGAGAGTTTGGACAATCGCGTGGAGAGTATCCAGCGCTTCTCGGGGATCATGGCATGGACAATACGTATCCGGATCCAGGACCAACCATCGCCCGTGCCGCCGTCCAAGGAACCAACTCAACGCGGAGAGCGCGGTACCCATCTCCTCGACCGATGGACTACGACCCGTCCGTGCGGCGTGCTCGATCTGCCGAAGCACCTTCGCCGACACGCCCTCGGGGATGCGCGAAGGCGGCTTCTCGTGCTTGGCGTACTGGTTACCCCGCAGGTGACCTGGCGATCTCCGACTCATCGGCAGTTTCGGCTGGACGGCATGACGCCATGTTGTCATCGAACGCCTCAGCACCACCACCCGTCCCGACCCCTGTTGCGCGGCAGGAAGTGCGTGGTCGCGTATCGAGAGGACTGGATGCCCGCATCACCCAGTAGTCAGGCACGTCCACACGATAAGACTGCCCTGGCCCCTTGAAACCAACTCCCTGAAGGTGGGCGCGACCTGGACCTTCAGTACCTCGTCGAAGACGACCTGCGCCGATTTCCGCACGCTCACAGGCAAGCCTCCCAGTCCACAGCATTCATCTACCGCATATACAAGGAGGGGACAGGCGCCGCGGCGGCGCGTAAGCGGACGTCGCACACCCGGCACGCGGAGCCCGGGCGGCCGATCAAACGCATCGAACGCGTCCACCGGCTTTACGGTTGAATATGAGCATGCATAGTCGACTCTGGGCCATGCTCACCCCTCAGGCCCAGGACCAGGTGGACACCCTCGTCAGGATGGACCGCCAGATCGAGGCCTTGAAGACAGTTCGCGACAGCCTCGACGAGGCGCCCCGCCCCGGCCTATATGACTGCCTGGATCTGGTCGCCGAACGCTATGCGGCCCTTGGCAAACGCTTCCACCGTTCCCCCACCCCGCCCCTCGATCTCGAAGCGCTGACCACCAAGGTCCGACTGCTGCCGCACCGTCCGGCCGCCATCGAAGCCGTATGGGACGGAGACTCTGAGGGGTGGTTCGTCCTGTTGCTCGCCATCACGCTCGCCCCCAAAGCAGAACACCACCTCGCCTACGTCCAGCACGGCTCGGATTTGCGGGCGTTCAACGGCCAGGTCCCGCCCTGGCCGGAGGCAGCGGAGGCAAGCTCTGTAGGACGAGCGCTGGCGGAGCGATTTGATGTTCCGTTCCACTTCGCAAGCCCTGAGACACCAGACGATGAAGCCCCCCGTTGGTGGGACGCTCAGTAGCCAGTCAACTCCAACCTTCAGCGGTTGCCGCGTTGATCACCGATTGCGATGCGCGGGATCACCCAACGAAATGCCGTCGGCCATGGTTTCGCACTCGGAGCCAACCGCATCGAGACGGGAAGTCGTACGGGCATCAGCCAAGGTCACCGTCCGCGGCCAGGAGGGCCAACGCGAAGGGCGTGCGGAGCCGAAACAGCTGGGGCGATGCCTCAACGCGCAGCGTGCTCCCCGCCTCTCTACGTCGTAATCAGGAAAGCGCCCCCTAGGGAGCGGCCCACCTGTTCACCGATGCGACACCGAAACCGGCTGTACCAGCGCGAAGGCCAGTTGCCGAGTGTGCAGGCCAGCGCTCGCCCTCGAGCCCGTCCCTGAGCGGTCGCAGGGGCGACGCCGGCAACGGCCGCAGCGCGGCGAGTCGGTCGCGGAGGGCCCGAACCTTGGCCGAGTCCAGATCGTTCGGCGGCTCGTCCCGAAGCAGCCTCGGACTTGGCGTACCCGAAGTCGACCTTGCCGTCCACGACTCGGACACGCGCATGCTGGTCTTCGCCGGGGCCGGCACCCCGCCCAGCTGAACGGCGGGCGAGGCGTCGCCGAGCTGGGCGACCGCGGCGGTGAACCGTTCGCTGGGCAACTTGGCCTCCTCGTCGGTGCGCTGCTCGCGATGCGCCACCTACCAACACGACCAGGCCGCCCAATCCGGCCAACGAACGCCAACTTCACCGGCTCGAATAGCACCTTGGAACCGATCTACCGCTCGCGCTTGATCCCATGCACGTCCAGCAGATCCATTCCCGCTATCACCACGGCGACGGCGAACGTGCCCGCCAAAGCCCCCCACACCGGCACCGGCCGCCGCACCACCGCCCGTGCCCGCTCACACGCGCCGCCCCAGCCCCTCATTGACCAGGCTGGGCGCCGCGGCAGCTCCCGGAGCCCAGCCCACCGCGACGGCCGTCCGCGCCTTCGTCCAACGGCTCGTTAGGTGAACGGGCTCGGACCTGGACCGCACGAGTCCTCACGATCGTCCAAGCGTCCGAAGCACTGAAGAGGGTTTCGCCCGGTGGCCGACGGCGACGTCGCGCTGATGGTGGCTCGCCTAGGGCTCAAGGCCTCGGGCAGCAACTCCCCGGAGCAGGCGCTCTGTCCGCTCACGGCACGGCGCGACCGGATCTGGACAGGCGTCCCCTATCCGCGTGCCATCACCGCAGGCGACGGAACCGCACCCACCTGGATACCGTCCGTAATCACCATTTGTACACTCTCCGTAATCAAACGACCACAAATACCCATTGAAACCGACTGTGACGTCACCAACACTTCTCGTGTCGACCCTTACTGGATTCCGCACCGCCCGCTCCCCTGGGATCTTTGTGTCACGGCCGTGCCCTGGGGCCACCGGCGGCGTGGAACCATCGCCAAAGGAGAGCAGATGCTGTCGATGAAGTCCACCGCCCTGGCCCTGGCCGCGGCCACCGCCGCGACCTGCCTGGTCACCGCCGGAGCGGCCAACGCCCACACCACTGCCGCCCCCGCCAAGCCCGCCGCCGCCCTCCCGCCCGGCTACCAGTTGGTCATCCTGCCCAACGCCAACGTCCCCAACTTCCAGCGCCGGGTGCTGTACTGCCCGGGCAGCAAGCACGTCCTGGGGGGCGGAGCCGAAGCCCGGGGCAACGGCGCGATCCTGGTCGGATCGTTCCCCACCGACGACGCCCGCGGCTGGATCGCACTCGGCCGCCAGATCGGCTACAACGACGTCGGCATCAGCGTCTACGCCATCTGCGCCGACTGACCACCCTGTCCCTCTCAACGGTCCCGGCCGCCTCGGCGGCCGGGACCGGCCCCATGACCGCTCTGCGATCCCTCGCAGCCGGGCCGCAGGAAGACACGCGGCGTTGGCCAGCAGCACCCCGTACTCGGCTCTGCTCACCGCCACCAGCCCACCCGCCACCGCGCCCGCCACTGCCTGCCCCGCCATCTGTCCGGCGGTGCCGCCGGGGGCGCAGTTGCCGGGCCCGCCCACTAGTCCAGCCGCTGGACGGCTGTGGTGGGGCCGTCAAAGCCCGCAGGCAGTCCGGCCCCCCACAACAGCCAGTACTCCACCAGCACCCACTCAGACGCACCGACCCAGCCCCCCGTCCACCCCGACCGGCGCCGCGCCAGCGCGGCTCCGGCGAGAAATCGGGCACGTAGCGGGCACGGCGGAGGATGAACGCGAGAGGCCCAGTGTCAGTGATGAGCAACCATCGCGGTCTGATCCGTAGCAAGATCAGCGGCGTCCATGCGTGCCTTGTGACATGCAGCGACCCTATTGCGTGTTCACCCACGGCCATGGCCAACCCAGCTGGAAGTTGGCACTGACATAGGCCATCGGGTCAGGCTTCGAGCCCGGCAAGCAAGCGCGCCACTCCGAGTCCAGTGTTCAGGTAGTCCACGAACAAGGAGTTGTTCAGCGCCCACTTCGATCGGCGATGACGAACTAGGAAGATGGCGTCCTCGGTGCTGTAACCCGACAGCGTGAGTGCGTGGGCGATGACGAGACCGGATCGGTTGTACCCGGAATGACAGCGGACCAGCACGCGCCTGCCTTGGCCGATCACCTCCACCGCCAGTTCTGCTGCCCGACAGACCGCCGCGATCTGCTCAGCGGTCAGCGGCCCATCGGGAACTTCCACACACTGGTGGTCGACGCCGCCGCTTGGACCGTGTCCCTCACGTACGTACAAGCTGATCACTAGGTCGAACTCGTCACCCACGATGGCCGGCGCCCGGTTTCCCACCGGGTCCCGGTAGTAGTGGCCGCCCATCCACAGCAACGGGACGATCTCATCCCACGGCGTCCCCGCATCGGGCGCTCCTCGGCCCTTGGTCCGCATGGCCTCACTCCCGCCAGCGCCACCCGGACCACCGGAGGCCGGGCAAGATCAACCGAACACGCCCTCACGCTACAACCAGAACCGCTGATTTCGGCATAGCGGGAGATGACCGCCATGAGCGGCCGACTCCCCCAATACGCCCCATCAGCAACCCGCGATTCACCACCACACGCCCAACCACCCCACGCGCTGACGTGTGCCGCATAAGCCGCTGCGGACCTCCGTCGCGGTAAAGCACCCTTCCCCAGCGAAGTCCAGGCTGTCCGCTTGGGAAGAGCTTCGATCTCCCCTGCTAACCCCGCTGACCTGGCGTAGCACCGTACCGCAAGTGACCGCGACTGACCCTTGTTCACCCTGCCTAATGGCCCGTCGCGGTAGCCGCTGACCTGACCACCTTCGGCCTGTTCGGAACAACGACAGGGCCCGCATACTCCGGCGGCAAGGGGACCCGGAGCGCAGGGCCGACCACGGCCCGAACTACCGACAATCCTGGGCCTTGGTGCTCTCGCCCAGGTGGCGCGTGTTGGGTCGCGTGATCCCGTGAGCCTGTTTGAGCCGCCCCAGGGTCGTTGGAGACTCGATCGAGAGGGTGATCGAGTCATGGCACGGAAGCCCCTACCCTCCCGAGTTGCGACAGCGTGCGGTCCGCATGGACGTACTGGGGCGTCTTATCAGGAATCTCGGATTTCGTGGCTCACGGCTTCGAGGTAGTCGTTGATGGCTCTGTGGTTTTTCGTGAGGCATTCGATCTTCTCTTCCATGCGGTCGCGTTCGTGTTCGAGTGTCGCAATCATGTCCGGGGTGACGTACGGCAGGTGTATCGCCCTTGAGCTGTCCAGGCAGGGAAGGATCTGCTTGATGATCCGGGTGGGCAGGCCGACTTCGAGGAGGCCCCGCACTTGCCGCACCCGGTCGACAACGTAGTCCTCGTAGATCCGGTACCCGTTGGGGAGCCGTTCGGAGTGGATCAGCCCCTGCTCCTCGTAGTAGCGGAGCATCCGCACCGGCGTGTCCGTGCGCTGGGAGAGCTCACCGATCTTCATCCCCACACCCTTCGTGTCTGGGCTGCGATGCAGCCGGACTTGACCCTCACACCAATGTCACACATTGATGATCGGGTATGCCACGAACGGATACAGCACCATCCCCTTCCGCCGCTGACGCACGGTTCCCGCTCGCGGGTCTGCTGGCTCTGGCTGCCACGGGCTTCATCACGCTCCTGACGGAGACGATGCCCGCTGGGATGCTGTCGCAGATGAGCCGCGACCTGGGAGTGAGCGAGGCGGCTGCGGGGCAGAGCGTCACGGTCTTCGCGATCGGGGCGATTCTCGCGGCGGTCCCTCTCACGAGAGCCACGATCGGCTGGCGACGCAAGCACCTGCTGCTGTTCGCGATCTCCGGGTTCGCGGTCGCCAACACGGTCACGGCCCTTTCCGACAGTTTCGCGCTCACCCTGGCCGCGCGGCTCCTCGGCGGGATCGTCGGCGGCATGCTCTGGGCGCTCCTTGCCGGTTACGCCCGGAGGATGGTTCCCGCGCACCAGCGCGGCAAGGCCATGGCCATCGCGATGGCGGGCGGGACCGTTGCGCTGTCCGTCGGGGTCCCCGCAGCCGCGTTCCTCGCCAAGGCCGTCGAATGGCGATTCGCGTTCGGGGTCATCACGCTGGTCACTCTCGCACTGATCGTGTGGGTGATCGCCACCGTTCCGGACTTCCCCGGCCAATCCAAGGGCGCACGACTGCCGCTGGCCCACACGTTCCGTCTGCCCGGAGTCGCACCGATCCTCGTCGTGACGTCGACGTTCGTGTTCGCACACAACATCCTCTTCACCTACATCGCCCCGTTCCTGGCCCCGCTCGGCATGGCGGGTCAGGTCGATTCGGTGCTGCTCACCTTCGGCCTGGTCTCGCTCGTGAGCATCTGGCTCACCGGCGTACTCATCGACCGGCACCTGCGCATGCTCATGATCCTGGCCTGCGCGCTCCTGGCCACAGCCGCTCTCATGCTGAGCGTCTTCTCTGGCAACCCCGCCCTCGTTTACGCCAGTGCAGCCCTGTGGGGACTCGCGTTCGGCGGCGCCTCAACCCTGCTGCAAACCGCGATCGCTGACGCCGCAGGCGCAGCGGGCGACGTCGCACAAGCACTCCTCACCACATGCTGGAACATCGCGATCGCCGCAGGCGGGATCATCGGCGGTATCACCCTCAACGTGCTGGGACCCCCTTCCTTGAGCTGGATCACACTCGCGCTCCTGCTCCCGGCGCTCGCCATCGTCATCGGCGCACGTCGACACGGATTCACCAGCCGCACATTCGAACGCGAGACCGCCTCCGAGCCGGACGCGCGACACCAGACAGCCGAAAACGGCGCGCTGTCGTGATCGCCGGCGTCGCCTCTTGCATCCGCCGCCTTGTGGCGAGGAACAAGCGCAAGACCTTCGATTTCCCGGTGGAAGCCGCGAAGCGGCACCGCGCTCCTAACGCAGAATCATGGAGCTGCGAAGATTCGTGACAAGTCCTTGCGCCTTGAAGCTGGACGGTCCGGACGTGTACGGGGGCCGGGGCCTCGTAGTCTTGGCTGGCGGACGGGCAGCACCTGCCTGCCTGCAATGGCCCGTCGCGAGGCCCCGCGCGAGGTCCCCGTACAAGTCGGGAACTGGCCAGCGGCATCGATCCCGGCCATCGAGCGGCTCGACGGAACTGACCTTGGCGCCGGAAGCGGGGAGGGCTGCTCGGCCGGTGAGGAGCTTGGGCTTCAGGCTCCCGCTTGCGCTGGGGCGGGCGACCGCGAAGCGGACGCCCTTGAAGACGTAGAGAACTTCTCATCCGGTCCGGCCCGCTGGGTGTGATGTCAGGGCTTGGTTGGCTGACTCTTCAGGTTGAGCAGGGCTCGCATCGTCCCGGCGGGGGTCACGCAGCGAAAGCCGGTGTCGTCGTCGAGCATGTCTGCTGAGGCGTCGTTGAACGTGGAGGGCGCACAGCGCAGGAAGGGGCTCGCGAACGGCCGGGTTCGGACTCGGTCGGGCACCAGTCCCAGGTGTTGCCGCACATGTCGTACACGCCGTACGGGCCGACACCGCTTGCGTAGCAGTTCAACGGGGGTGGTGCTGCGCTTGCCGCCCTCTCGGCAGGTGACCTCCGCGGGAGTCCGCTGGTTGCCCCCGGGGGGGTAGACCTCGCCGCGCGTCCCTCTGGCTGCTCTCCCATCGCTGGCCGCTAGGACGGGCTTTGGCGCATCGCTGGGCGTACGCCTGGGTGTCGTGCCAGGAGACGAAGACCACCGGATGGTTGTCGGGCGCTTCGGGGATCTGGCCGTCCTCCCAGTGCTGCTGCGGCTTGTCGTGGGTCGCGGCGACGACCCGGGCGTAGCAGGGAACGCGTCGATGTGGAACGCCGTTCGCAGCCGCTCCAGAGGTGGGTCGGCAAGGTCTTTGGAATACATCGGTAACCGGAGGGCATACCGGCGCCGGGAGGTAACACATCATGGTTCCGCTGCTACTGGTCCTGCTGCTCATCCTCATCCTGCTCGGCGCAGGGTTCGCACTGAAAATCCTCTGGTGGCTCGCGATCGCGGTCCTACTGATCTGGCTGATCGGCTTTGTCGTTCGGCCCACCGGGACTGGCGGCCGACGTGGCCGCTGGTACCGCTGGTGACCACCTGAGACGCCCTCGGAGAAACGAGAGCAAGCACCCCTATGCAAGGGGCACGCCGATGATGGCGTGCCCCTTGCCTTCGTTCCTCGGAGATTACTCGCCTGCTCCGGGGGCAGGGACACCAGCGAGGCGGCGTGCCATAAATCCTTAATGTTCCGGAACCAGGCATCCAAGGATCTCCCAGCACGCCGCCTCGCATACCCAGGCAGTGAATCAGGCTCCAGCCGCTCAGGCCGCATACGGTTCGCGGGCCGAAGACAACTGTGCGGGTACCCGCCCCACCGGGGGTGTCAGGGCCCAGGGGTGCCGTCTTGGCACGAAACCCGGCACGCGTCCCGGGACCAGTCGCGTCCATAAACGTGACGCTGATCTCCTGGCCGATGACCCATAGCAGGTCCGGCAGGGTCGGGATCGATGCGGGGGCGACGCAGCAGGTCACGCCCCGGTGCATGCGCGCCCGTGGACGGCGCAGTCCGCTACGTCCTGACAGCGGCAGCAGACTCACTAGCAGGCAAGGGGTTTCTTATCGAGACGCACTTGGCGGCATGACCTGCTGTGGCAACAATGCGAATGCGGTCAATCTCATGACGTTACGGACAGGCAGCGCGTCATCCATGGAAGTGCCGACATGAATACGATCTCGTCGCTCGCGGCAGTCCCGGTTCTCGCCGCCGGTGTGCTGGTCGCGCCCTCGCACGCCGCACACGCACTGATCCTTGATCAAAGCTGTCTCGACAATGTGGTTTTGACCTGGGACCCGCCTCTGACGAACACGCCGCAGACCCTCGCCTACACCGCCGAGGGGCAGCTCAACGGCTGCACCGACAGGACCCATCCCTCCGGCGGCTACGCCGAGAGCGGCACGGTGCCGGGGGCGTCATGCACAAACCTGTTCACCCCGGGAAACGCCACGCGCACGTTCGTGTGGACCAACGGAGGGACCAGCGTCATGTCCTACAGCTGGTCCTCGACGCGCCTCAACGGCAACATCGTTTACGTTGCCGCCGGGTCGATCCGCCCAGGCGGGCTGTTCGGCGGTGAAAATGCCAAAGAAGCGATCACCGTGCTTGCACCCGACCCCATCGCCTGCTCCGGTGCTGGTGTTTCCCGGCTTTTCGGCACTGGGACCCTGGAGATCGGCCTTTGATCTGTGGTCTTTTACCGTTCCCGGCTGCTTGGGTCTCATCGTCCCAGTAGAGCGAGAGCAAAGCCACTTAGCGTGCACAGAACTCTCGGACGGTAGTCGACGCGGATTTGCGCCATGCACGCCGTGAGCCGAAGGTCCAGAAAAGGGAGGGCCCGTGATGAGGATCATCAGAGTAGCCGCCACAGCCGCCGGTGCCTGCCTGGCCGGTGCGGCACCGGCGCTGGTGGCGGTGGCCCCGGCCGCCCATGCCGTGGCCGGCCAGCTATGCGACCTGACCGAGGTCGTCACCTACGATCCGCCGCTGACCAACACTCCGCAGACGGTGACGTTCGACGTCAGCGGCCAGCTCGTCAACTGCACCAACCCGGCGGCCCGCACCGGCTCCTACCACGAGTCGGGCTCGGCGACGGCTGCGACATGCACTGGCATCCTGTCGGCCGGTAGCGGCACGCGTGTCTTCCACTGGAACAACAGCGACCTCCAGCCGAGCACCTTCTCCTACAACAGGGTCGTCAACAGGATCGGCGGCAACATCCAGGTCGTGGCCATGGGTTCGATCACCTCGGGAACATTCACCGGCCTTCCGGCCAAATCCCTCGGTGTCGGCCTACAACCCGACCCGATCGCGTGCGCCACCACGGGAGCCTCACAGCTCACAGCGGTAGGGACGTTGACGATCGGCCTCTAGCGTTCCGCACGAACTCCCGCGCCCGATACCTGGTCCGCTCGCGGTACAGCTGAATCCTCGTCGCATGTGCCTGGCGCCCCTGCGAATCACTGCCTGAATCCGGCGTAACGGCACCGTCGGATATCAGAGCTATCCAGCACGGCGGCCATGACGCAGCAGGTCAACCGGATCTGGACCGAGGCGGTTAGTTGCGCCGCACGGCAGGCCCCCCGTCTGGGCACCATCCGCGTAGATCCGCATTGCTCCGGCGTCCAGGGGCGGCGTAGCTCCATCTCCTCGGCGGCGGCCTGGCGGGCGCGGGCGGAGTCGCAGCTTTCGCGGGCGATTTCGTCGCGTCCGGTGCGGCGGCGGAATCGGGAGCGGAACACCGCCGCGTTCACCTCCTGCTGGAGGACACGGCTGGCGGCTGCCGCAGGAAGCGCCCGGTAAAGGAGCGTGACGCGTTTGGGGAACGGGCCCGGCGCAACAAGCCGGGCCAGGACGTCCGCGCGCACGTTCTGGCGGGGCGGTGGCCATGGATGCCAGCGTCTGCCTGGTGTCGCTGCACGCGACAGTCACCGTCACCGACCCCAGCCAGCTCCGCCGCGCCATCGCGCAAGGGCATGGCCTCCATCATGATCACCCACTCCCTCGCCGACCTCGACTCGCTCGCCACCGAGGAGGACCGCGTCAAAGCCCAAGGCTTCGCCGACCGGTCGGCCATCACCGTCCTGGCCGGCCTCCCACCCCGCGAACTGGCGCGCGTCAACGAGATCACCCCGCTCACCGGCCCTGAACAGCAACTCGTCACCTCCTGGTCGGCCCCCGACTCCTGGCAACCCGGCGCCCGCCACCCCGGACGCGGCAAATACCTGATCAAAACCGGCGACCGCCTCGGCGTCCCCATCGAACTCTTCCTGATCGGCCGCGAGGTCGACCTCTACGACACCGATCAGAAGATCCGCCCGGATCACCGGCAGCATCGGACGGTGACCCGGGACGAGGTCAACCGCGTCTGGAGCCGGTGCGGTGTCAGAAGCGGGAACCCTGGTTCATGACGCGTTCGGCGAAGGCGCAGAAGCCGGCGGTACGGCGTCGGTTCTCGAAGGGGTCCTGGTCAGCGAATACCGAGTCGGGCCAGAGATCAAGGAACCGATCAGCGCGGGCGGTGCCAAGTTCGGCGTCCAGATGGAGCAGGCCACCGAGGGCCGCGTCCTGGTCGTAGTAGCAGTCCGACCGTCGCAGGTACCGGTCCAGGTAAGCGGCGAGAATGTCGGCGTCTTCGGGTTGGGCGAAGCGGACCAGGGCGATGCAGTAGCCGATTCCCGCAAAGGCCAGTTCGCTGGCCAGCAACAGCTCACCTAGGGCGTCCCTGAACTGGGTGCGCCGATCCAGCGCGATGAGCCACCCGGCAGTGATCCGGGACCGCCAGTCCAACTCCAGCAAAGTCTCCAGATCCTCATCGCTGACCTGGCGCGCATCACTCGCCAAGGCGCGCTCAAAGACATCGCGATCAGGCCTGTCGGACCGTACCGGGTCACGCAGACTGCGATAACGGCTGGCCGCGTACGGTCCGGAACCCCAGATCACATAGCGGCGGACAAGGGCCATGTCCTGCGGCGTGCCGGGAACACGGAAGGTCATCCCCTCATCCTGACCGGTGAGACGGCTAGCCGTTCAGGCAAGCAGCCCAGATCTCCCGACCTGGCCATCTGGATCGCCGTATGACGCGCGTTGGATCCTCGAGCTTCCCTGCTGCATTCCACCGCGGGCCACGCTGAGACCCTCCCGCGCCGGGTCTGCCCGAAGCCCTCCAGGCCGAGGAGTTGCCGCTGGTAGGCCATCACCAACGCGAACAACGCCCCGACGCCGGCCACCGTCCCGAGGACGGCCGACCACGGCGGTGATGCTCGCAACGGTCAACGACCGTCTGATCGGCCAGAGTCCGGCCGCCTGCTCCCGTTTCGGCCATCGAGCCCTCGGCGCGACGGTCCGGCTCCTCTGCCGCGCCGTGCGGCGCCACCTAAGCCGGTCAGTCGCGTCACCCGCCCCCACCGTTCACCGGTGCCGCAGCAACGAACGGATCCGGCCGGGACGATCGTTTTACGACAGATGGTCGGCCATACCGTTTGGCAAGCCCTCGGGCCGTTGCCTGGCCGTGCCGGTGAAGTTGACCACGCTGCCCTAGAACTGAGCGTGCCTGAAGTCGACCCTGCCGCCCTCGAACTGAGCGTCTCTGAAACTGACCCGACCAGCGTTGAACCGAGCTTGCTGAAAGTTGCCCCTGCCGCCCTCGAACCGAGCTTCCCTGAAGCCGATCGTGCCGCCCTCGAACTCGGCGCCGCCGAAGTTGACCGTGCCGTCCCGGAACCGAGCCGCCGTGAAGTTGACCGGCCCGTCCCCGAAGCAGGCGCCTCCGAAGTTGACCGCGCCGCCCTCGAACTGAGCGTGTCTGAAGCTGACCCTGGCGCCACTCAACCGGGCGTGCCTGAAGTCGACCGTGGCGACCACGAACCGGGCGCCCTGGAAGGAGACGGCGCCGCTGGTGAGGACGGCGCGGGAGAAGTCACCGCCGTCGAAGACGACGTCGGTGAAATCCAGGTCGTGCCCCCGCCAGGACACCGGGGCACCGTTGCGCAGGTGCGCGCTGATGATGCGGATGACGGTGTGACGGACCTCGCGGACTGCCCGGTAGCTCCTGCGGGCCACCGCGTGCTCAGCCGGGTCCTGGCCCTCGGCGGGTTCGTCTCCGGGGTCGGGGTCGTGTCGGGTAGCCGGGACGCATCGCTGCGTCCCGGCCCCCTCAGAACCGGACGTGCGACTTGGCATCGCATCCGGCTCAAGCAAGCCGCGAGGGCGTTGCGGGTATACGTGGGAGTTCCCTGC
>NZ_JAICDG010000014.1 GCF_022751215.1 Actinomadura terrae
AACGCGGCGGATACGTGATCACGCGCGACCCGGACGCGGACGCGGAGGTGCGGGCGCTCGTGCCCGCGTGATCATGCGCACCCTGGCGCGTAGCGAGTAGCGGCTACGTCAGGGGCCCGGGGGTCGCTACGCGTGGACTGTCCCAGGTCAAAGCGCGTAGCGACCTCCGTAGCAAGGCCCGTAGCAACCCGCGTAACGACCCAAGTAGCAAGGCCCGTAGCAACCCGAGAGATGAGGACCCGATGAACCCGATCAACCTCGATCCGCACCCGGTCAAGGGCCACTCCGGCGACCGGACGATCGGCCTCGCCGGGGCCGTCGCCGACGCCGTCCGGGCGCTGAACTACGCCACGCTCCCCGAGAACGCGGCGGCCGGTGTGCCCTACCCCTCGACCGTCGGCGACGTCGTCGGGCGGCTCCAGGCGGGCGCGGCCGGGATGGACCAGCTCGTCCGCCAGCTCGCCGGGCGCCTGACCGACATCGCCGCCCACGAGGAACTGCGCGTCGCGGGCGAGATGGTCGAGCCGACTCGGGCCGTCGCCGAGGCCCTGGACGCGCTGGAGACGGTGCGGAAGATGGCCGCTGGTCTGGAGGGCGCCCTCCGCGACGCTCACAACGCGCTGTCCCCGATCGGTGTCGTCTACACCGTCGGCGACGACCCGGACCAGTAGTCCGGGCGGGCGCCGTGCCGTGCGCCAACACGGCGCGGCGCCCTTGATCAATCCCACCTGCACAACCAGGAGGAACAGACCCATGCACATCATCGCGATCGTCCCCGGCCCCGTCACCTCGGCGTGCAACTGCCCTGGCTGCTCCACCTGCGGAGGCAGCCGCACCACCAACGGGCACACCTGCCCGGCCTGCGGCGGCTCGGGCAAGTGCTCGCACGGCGGTGGACGATGACCGGCGCACTGGTCACCCTCGCCGACCGGCGCACCCTCGCCACCTCCGGCCCGGTCCGACCCGGCACGATGCTCGGCGCCCACCTGAGCGCCGTAGCCGACCCCCGGCGGCTCCCGGTTACCGAGCTGGCCCCTGTCCAGGACATCGCATGCGATCACGTGAGCGTCCTCGACTTCCTGGACGGCACCGCTACCGCCCGGTTGCTGCGGGTGCGCGACTGCGGCGACGGCTGGGAGGTCGTCGGGGACGAGCCGCTGACCGGGCTGCTGGGACCGCAGGCGTGCGAGATCGCCGCCGCCGCCGCGATCGCCCGCGCCGAGCTGCTCGGCGACACCGACGCCTCCCCCGGCGCCGCCCGCTACTACCAGGCCATCGAGGCCTGCGGCGCCGCCCTGGACGACGCACTGGACGCGGCGCTGAGCGCCCTGGAGGCCGCGGGCGCGGACGCCTGCTGGTGGGCAACGGCCGTCACGTGCGCCTACGGATACGAGTTGGTCGCGATCGCCGGATGCGACCTGGTCGGCACCGGCCCGTGGACGGTCGGCGCCTACGCCACGCTGATGGGGCCCTGGCGGGCTGCGTTCGGCGCCGCAACCTGACGAACCGGCCCCACGAGCGGCCCCGGACCTGAATAGGGTCCGGGGCCGCTTCGCGTCAGGATGCTTGGTATGGAGCCCGAAGAATGACGGCGCGGCGGCGGCACGGGGTGCTGGTGGCGCTCCTCGACACGAGGTTCACCACGTTCGCGACGCCCGTGCTGGTCTCGTGGATCTACCGGGGGTGCATGGCCGTGATCGTCATGGTCACGCTGTGGTGGATGCTGCTGGCCGTGGCCGTGATGACCTGGCGCAACGGCTGGATGTGGGGAGCGCTGGGGCTCGCGGCCGCACCGCTGATCGGATTCGTGATGCTGCTGGTGGTCCGGGTGGCCCTGGAACTGGCGGTCGCCCGATTCCGCATCCCGGCGGCTGGAACGTTGGAGGCGCCGAGAACGGCACCGCACAAGGACGTTGACCCAGGGCCGCGCCCCCCGTCAGGGTGATCGGATGACCGATCCGGAACCCCCTGACCCCTACGACTACGGACCGCCACCCGAACCGCCGGAATCGTCCGAACCGCCGTCGCCACGGTCGGCACCGCCACGCGAGGCACCCGTGCTGTACCCGGATGAGCCGGGGAACGCGGGCGGGCTGCCGAGGCGACAGGTGGGGATCGCGGCCGCCGCTGTCGGCGCCGTCCTGGTCCTGGTGCTCGTCGTGGTCGCGGTCACCCGGTCGGGCGGCGGTGACGGCGGCTCGGGCGGGCCTGAGGTAGCGGCGGTCACGCAGACGGTCACCGCTTCGCCTCCGGTCGCCTCGGCACCGGGCGTGGCGCCGTCCTCGTCGGCGCCGTCGCCCGGCCCGTCCCCGGGCGTGACGGGCTCGCCGTCGGCGACGACGCCGGTCCGGCGGTGGGCCGGGGTGCTGACGGTGGAGGGGCCGAGTTCCCGGCGGGACCTGGACGCGGTGCCGCCGTCCACCTCCACGCACGCGGGCACGCCTGACATCCGGGGCGACTGGCTGAGGACCATCCTCAAGGGCGAGTCGGATGCACGGTTGGCGGTGCTGGAGCCGGGGGCGCGGCCGGACGCGCGGGCGTGCCAGGACGCGGCGGCCGCGACCGGTACGACAGACCAGACCGACCCGTTGGATGAGGGCGATGTGGTGTGCGTGATCACTGCGGGGGGGCATCGGGTGGCGCGGCTGGTAACGGTGCTGGCCACGCAGACCAGCACCACGCCGAAGCTGAGCTTTGACGCGGTGCTGTGGGACGTGTGATGCCCGGTCAGGACCAGGGCGCGGGCGCGGTGTTGGGGATCGACCCGGGGCGCCGGTGGACGGCGGGCGTTCTGCGGGTCGGCGCGGACGCCCTGTACGGCTGGACGGTCGGGCCCGTCGACGCGCACGGCCGTCCATCGTCGGCCGCGCTCGACAACGTTCACGACCTGGCCGCGTGGACGCGCTATATGGCGCGGGTGATGGATCAGATCGAGGCGAGCATGGCGCGGGCGCCCGGCGGGGGGCGGGTCACGCTGGCCATAGAGGTGGTGGTGCCGCCGCTGGGCCGCAAGATCGCGCTTGCGGACTGGCTCATCCCGCGCCAGGTCATGGCGGCGGTGCTGGCCTACGATCCGCGGACGGTCCTGGTCCCCACGGGCGGGCATGGGCGGGCGCGGCCGCTGCGTGAGCACTACCCGCCGCCGCTGTGGCCCGCCAAGGGCAGCACGGGCGGGCGCCCGGCCGACTGGGGGCCCAACGAAGCGCGCCGCTCGGAACGGGATCACGAGCGCGCGGCCTACGACGTCGCGGGCGTCGGCGCGCAGCTCCTCGCGCGGGAGGGGGCGCGGGCGTGAGAGCGGCGGTGCGCCTGGCGGACCGGGTCGAGCGGTCCCCGGTGCTGCTGGAGGTGCGGTACGCCCTGGCGGACGGCGCGTACTGGGGCTGGGCGGTGGCGCTGGTGGCGGGCGCGGCGGTGTGGGTGGCGCGCGGGATGCCCTCCCCGGGCACCATCGCCACGGCGGCCGCGGCGATGGTGGTCGGCGCCGGGGCGGGCGCCTGGCGCGCGTGGCGGCGAGCGCGTCCGGCCGCCACTTCTGGCGAGCGCCGGACGGCGGCGCTGATGGCGGCGCGGCGCTGGCTGGCGCTGTACGGGCTCGCGGCCGCCGCGTTGCCCTCGCTCGTGGCGGCCGCTGGAGGGGCGGGCGTCTGGGCGCTGCTCCCGCTCGTGGTGGCCGCGCTCGTCCTCGCCGAGATCGCCGTCCTCACGATCCCGATGCGGGGGCGGGCGCGGCTGCTGGCGCGGCTGCGTACCGGGGCCCGCGCCGTCACCGGCGCCAGGGATGACGAGGCGGGGGAGGTGCGGGTAGGGCGGGCGCTGTGGGACGGGCGCCGCCTGACCCGCGTGTACGTCACCTACCCGGCCACCTGGCACGCCCACCTGGAGGCGCGCCGCGACGCGCTGGTGGGGCGGGTCATGTGGGACCTGGTCGGGCCCCCGCCCACCGGCCCGGCCGCCGTGGGCGCGCCGGTGCGCCCCGACTACGACACGCGCTTTGACGGCGGGCACCGCCGCCTGGAGGTGCGGCGCGTGCCGCCGCTGCCCCCGCGCCTGGACGCGCGCGACTTCGGCCAGGAGGACGGCGCGATCGTGCTGGGAGAGACCGTCCCGGCCTTGGCGGACGCGGTCCTGGACGGCGTCCCGGTCGCGCTCTACCAGCCCACGGCGCACCTTCTCATCGTGGGCGCCACGCAGCACGGCAAGTCCAGCGCGGTCCGGGCCTGGGCCGTCGACGGGCTCACGCACGGCGTTTTCCCGGGCGGGCTGTGGGCGGTCGACGGCAAGGGCTCGGGGACGCTCGCTCCGCTGATCGGCTGTGAGGACGTGCACGTCATCGCGCACGATCCGGACGGGTGGCGCGTCGCGTTCGCTGATGTCGTCGACGTCGTCGCCCGGCGGTACGCCCGGGTGCTGGCATGGCGGTCGGGGCAGTCGGACGTCCGGCCTCGGCTCCCCCGGGCGCTGGTGGTGCTGGACGAGATCCAGCAGGTCACCATGGCCGCGCCTGAGCTGTCCGGGCCGCTGGACACCCTCGCAAGGCAAGCACTCGAATCCAACGTGATCATCTGGGTCATCACGCAGCGACCCGACGCGCGCGACGCCGTCCCCGGCGCCGTGAGAGACCAGCTCGTAGATCGCGTCAGCCTCGGGCCGCTGTCGACCGCCGGGGCGAAGATGTGCTTTGACGTCACGGGGGAGTGGCACAAGGGCCTGGGCGTCGCGCCGGTCGCGGGCCGGGCGTTGACCTGGCTCGGCGGGATGTGGCGGCCGGTTCAGGTGCCCTGGCTGCCGTTCCCGGCGGATGTGCCCGCGGTGGCGCCGCTGTACCCGCCGCGAGTCGCGCGCGAAAGCGTCCGCGGGGCGCCGCCGGCTCCGCCTCGGCCGCCCCGTCCCTGCCCGGCTCCGGCGCCCCGTCCGGCGCCCGAGGCTGCTCCGGACGGCGGCCCGGCGCCCTACGATCCGGCCGACCCGTACGGGCGGCGGCGTCGCCGCCGGGACTGACCGGGGGCCTTCTCTGGACGCGCTTTTGACGCGTGACCGCAGGGAGCGACTCGTACAGCGGAGTCCCAAAGGGACTCCGCTGAGTCTACAAGTCGATTCGCTCATCGGGGGCGCGGCGCGCCGAGGCGGCGGGGGGGATGATGAGGCGCATGGATGCGGCCGGTCGGGGCGGGGGAGTGGTGGCGCTCGCGGTGCCGGGCCTGGCGTGGGAGCTGCTCGCGGTGGCAGTGATGGCGGCCGCGCTCGTGGGCACCATCGCGGCCGCGTTCGGCCGCCGCCGGGGCGGCGGCCGACGTCGCCGGGGCGGCTACCGGGTGCGGGTCGGTCCCGGCGCGCCGCTGCTGCTGCTCCTGGCGTTCACGCGCCGGATGGACTCCGTCGTCGTCGCGGTCGCGTCCCTCGTCGTCCTGGCCGCGTTGTTCGCGAACGCTCGTGCTTAGGCTTCGATGCCCAGGGCCTTGGCGATCGCCTTCGCCGTGACCTCGATGATGTTGGGGACGTAGAACACGATCCCGATCGCGATCGCCAGAACGATGAACTGCACGAACCGCGTGATCTCCCGCGTGAACAGGAAAAAGATCGCCACGATAGAGACGATCACCAGGAACAGCGGGCCGAAGATCGTGCGGAGCCAGTCGGCGAGCGCGTCCGTGTTCGGTGCGTCCTCCGGGCTCTTTGTCGGCGTGGGCGTCGGCGCCATCATCACCCGGACCGCAAGCGATTGGGCGTAGGTGGTCGCGCCGCTGATCAGGCCGGTGAACATGTTGTGTGTGCCTTCCGGGTCGGTTAGCGCTCGATCGGGCCGGGGCCTTGCCGTGCGGCCGCCAGACGCGTTTCCGGCCTCGCCCGTGTCCGGACGATGATCCTCTCGGATGCGCCCCAGACCAGCGCACCGATGACGTACGCCATCCCGGCGGTGAACTTAAGGGTCACGTCCCCGGCCAGCACGCACACCGCCGTCAGGAGGACCGCTCCCCCGCCCAGCAGGGTCCAGCGGGCCCGCACCATCGGGTCGTCCCGCCAACGTCGCCGTCGCGTCACCACATCATCCCCAATCCGTAGATCCAGCTAGTCCAGTGTGAGCCCCAGCGCTTACCGCTGTCCCGCCACACGAGGTGCTACTCCTCGTCGTCCTGGTGGTCGGCGGCGCGGGCCTCGATGCGGCGCGGCAGCTCGTGGCGTCCGTTCACCAGCTCGCGCATGAGCACGCGGAGCGCGGCGGCGTTGGTGGTGTCGTGCTCGGCGACCCACGCGCGCAGTTGGCCGTACAGGGCGGGCGCGAGGTCGTAGGTCGTTTTCACGCCCGGGGCGGACGCGCGGGCGGGTGCGTGCACCAGCTCGGCGACGCGGGCGCTGGTGGCTTCGTCGGCGAGCAGCTCGGCCAGCAGTGCGCGCACCACCACCGACACCGGCAGTACCCGCCGCCCGGCCCACACCTTCACCCGGCGCAGTAGCGCCGGGTCCAGCTCGAACGTGGCTTTGACCGGCGCGATTCGTGTTACGGGCCTACGGGGTTCCCGTGGTCCCGTATCGACTCCCCGGGTCGCGGCCGCGCTCATGCTGCCGCGCTGGCGACGGGTCATCGGGTCGCCCCGGACGCGTCGGCGAGTGCGAGGATCTCGGCGGCGGCGGCCGCGTAGGCGGTGTCCTCGGCGACGACCGGGGCGCCGTGGGACTGGGCGTACAGCTCCAGCCGCGGGATGCGGGTGGGAAGCACCCGGTGCCCGCGCTTGGTCAGCTCACCGGCGGCGTCGCCGGTGCTGCTGGCGTTGGCGACGGTGCGGTTCAGCAGCACGCACACCGTCAGCGGCCCGGCCCGCAACGGCTCGATGTCGGCGAGGACGGCCAGCACGGGCGCCATCCGGTCCACCTCGGCCGTGGTCGGCGCGACCGGGATCACCGCGACGTCGGCGACGCGAAGCGCCGAGACGGCGATGCCCTGGTGGTCCTCGATCGGCGGGGAGTCGATGACGGTCACCTCGTAGTCGGCGGCGACCCTGGGCAGGATCTTGTGCAGGTCCCGGCTCGGGTTGCTGATCAGGTCGAACGGGAACCGCGCCCGGTCGTCCCACCGCCCCGCCGAGCCGAGACCGTCGAACGCCTCGGCGCCGTACTTGGAGTGGGCCCCGCCCGGGTCGGCGTCGATCAGCAGCGTTCGCCGCCCGGCCTCGTGGACGGCGTGCGCCAGCCAGACGGCCGAGGTCGTCTTGGCCGTCCCCGGCTTCAAGTTCGTCACTGTCCAGATCATGACGCCGACCGTACGGGAGTACGGGACACCCGTCCCCCCGCACACCCCGACTAGCGCCACAACCAGCAAGCTTTACGACGTAAAGCCATGTGCTCCCAGCTTGCGGCTAGACAGCCTCCAAGTCGATCACGTCCCACACCACGCGCTCCGGCTCGTCCGGCTCGATGGCGGCCCCGCGGCTGCCGTTTGGGTGGCAGGCCGGGCAGCGACGCACCCGGCCGTCATCGGTTTCGACCATGCGATTGACGTCGCAGCGGTCGCACTTGGGCGGGAGCTGCGGCCGCCCGGCTGCCGCTCCCCGGCCGACGCCGGGCAACTCCGCCCATCCGGCCCGGGAGGTCCGGCTCATCACCACCGCAACCGCGCTCCGCGTCCGCGACGGCTCTAGATCGCGTGTGAGCGCGTCATGCACGCCGACCCGGCGTGCACCCTGCGCCAGGGCGTCCGCGACTCTCTCGGCGAGCCTGAGCCGCTCCGAAGGGGTCGGTAGCCGATGGCCGTCCCACTGTTCGGTGGCCGTGTCCACCACGGCCAGCGCCTCGGTGAGCGTCCCGTCGTTCATGTCCGTTCCGGCGCGAGCCGTTCCCTCCTCCTCCTGGACGTCCTCGCGCGCGGCCGCGCGGTCTGCGGCTGGTGTGACTCCAGATGAGGAGGAGGAGGTTTTTATCGGAGGGTTGTAAGGAGGGTTGGGGGATTGAGAGTCCCCCCGCGACGGGACTGTCAGTCCCCCCGCGACGGGACTGTCAGTCCCCCCGCTCCCGTCGGAGCGACGGGACTGAGAGTCCCCCCGCTCCGCAGACTCGGGCGGCTTCGTCTCGTTCGTCGCCTTCCCCGGGCCGGTCTCGTCGTTCTTGGGCGGCAGGCTCTTGGGGCGGCGCTGCGGAGCGGGTTTGCCCTTGTCGGCGCGCGCGTGCTTGGGCGGTGCGGGCGCCAGCGGGGGCCGGTTGTCCCTCGTGATCGGCGGCAGACCCCGTTCGGTGCGCGCAGTGTTGATCTCCTCCAACTGCACCGGGCTCCAGAAGTCGGCCGGGATCATGACCTCCCAGACCACGGTCTTCTTGTCGGCGGGCAACCGCTTCCAGCTCACCGGCATCTGGCCGGTCTGGCGACGCAGCAGGCCCCGGGCCTCCATCGCGCGGCACTTGCGCTCGGCCGTCTTGCGATCAACGCGGGCGATGTGGCCGAGCGTCTTGTAGGACCGGTGGCAGTCGCGGCCGTCAAAGCTGCCCTTCATCACCAGAGCTACCAGGACGGACCGCTCCTCAGCGTCCCTGACCGGCGCGTGCTCGACCGCCCACAAGATCGGATACAGGCTCATCGCGCACTACCGATCATCTGGGCGCGCGTCGAGCTGTCGGATGGGGTGGGTACTCTCATGACAAACGTCCTTCTTGCTTGCACGTGGGAAGTGACCTCTGGAGGCCGGGAGCAGCAACTCCCGGCCTCCGCGCTTTTCGGGGACGGTATCGCTCTACGTGAGGCTAAGGTCGTAGCCGACCGACCAGGGGCGGTCCGGGCCGATGACGTCTACGCCGAACTCCAGCGGTTGCCCGTCCTCGTCGGAGAGCCGGGCCTCCACCACGAGAACCGCGATGGGCTGGGTGAGGCCGAGGGCCTCGGCCTCGTCGTCGCTGGCGAGCCGCGCCTTGGCGGTGTCGAGCCCGGGGGCTGGTTGACGTCCGGTGGCCTTACAGATGGCGCCGATGGTGCCGCCCTCGATGCGGTCAGTACGCAGCAGCGCAGGGACCGCATCGGCGAGTTCGCCGTTCAGCCATGAGGTCGAGATCGCGGCGACCCCGTCATCGTCCAGGAAACGACGCTGACGTCGGATGACTTGGGCCTCCGGTTCGACTCCGAGAGCGTGGGCCACGTCTTCGGGGGCGGGCACCAGCTCGGAGGAGAGGATCTCGGAGCGCTCGCCCACGCGCGTGGCCCGGCCGGTGCTGATCATCCGCCGGAACCGGATGCCGCCCGTTTGAACGGTCGGTACCTGTTCGGCTACCTGGGTGCCGATGCCGGTCACGGCGATGACCATGCCTTCCGACCGCAACGCGCTAAGCGCCTTGTCTGCGGTTGCGCGGCTGACGCCGTACTCGGCTGCGAGTTCTCGAACGCTCGGAACCCGGTCACCGGGTCGGAGCGTCCCCGCGTGGATCTCGTCCCTGATGCGTTGCGCAATCTGCGCGTACGGCGCTGCCACGCGCTGAAGCTCTGCCATCTCTCCGCCCTTCTCACTGGGGGTATGTGTCTCAGACACTAAGAATCCTAGCCTCTAGTCCTTGACAGGATCTAGTGTCCTAGTACACCTTGGTTTTGAAAGGCAGGACGCGGTCCCCGGCGGGTGCACGCCGGGGACCGCACATCCGGACCCCGACCCTGAAAGGACTGGTCCAGATGCTGGAGACCATGGTTCCCGACCGGGAACCGTTCAGCACGTTCCGGGCGGATGTGGCGCCGCCGGTGGCGTGGGCGCTGACGCAAATGACGACGGGGGTTGGCGTTCCCCGGCTGCCGGGGGAGGAGTTCCTCGACCTGTGGGCGCCTCGGCTGCCGGGCGAGTCGCCTATCGACTCGCTGAGCCGCCGGGCGGCGGCGGCGGACATCCTCGATGAGCTGCTTCACGAGTACGCGGGGGAGTGCGCGGAGGAACCCATCGGGCTCGTGGACGCGCTGGTGAACCTGGTGGCCACCCGCACGATCGACTGGGTGGGGGTGCCGTCGTGAGGTACGACGACGACCCGTCCGACGCGCTGCGCGCGGGGATCGCGACGACCTTCTTCCTGCTGGGCACGGCCGTCATCACGGGCGTGGTGATGGCGCCGGGTCTGGGGCGGCTGGTCCTGGTGCTGCTGGTGCTGGTGGCGGCGCCGCTGGCGGGCCTGTACGTGTGGCGGTCGGCCCGGAGCGGGGGTGCCCGGTGAGTGCGCGGGTGATCAGGGTCAGCACGGCGGCGACCACGATCGGCATCGCGGCCGTGGCGGCGGTGGTGTCCTACCGGCACGCCTACGACGTGGTCATGGATCACGGCGAGCCCAAGGGCACGGCGGTGCTGGTGCCGCTGTGCGTGGACGGTCTGGTCTATGCGGCCGGGATGGTGCACCTGGACAGTGCGCGGCGCGGGCAGACGGCCGGGCTGCTGGCGTGGGCGGCGCTGGGTCTGGGGATCGGCGCGACGATCGCGGTCAACGTCTTGCACGGGCTCGCGGCGGGCCCGGTGGGCGCGGTCGTGGCGGCGTGGCCCGCCGTGACGCTCGTCCTCGTGGTCGAGCTGCTGATGGGGATGATCCGGCAGTCGCGCGACGCCTCTGATGACGCGACGCCGACCGCGACGCCGGACGGAGCCGAGGACGACGCGCCGCACACCGCCGTGAGCGCCATGGCGGGCGACGCGGCGGACGACGCGGCGGGCGAGGATGCCGCCGCGCCGCGCGCCATCGCGGCCCCCAAGCCGAGGACGACCCGGGCGACGCGTCGCGCGACGCCGACCGCGACGGATCGGACGGCGGACGCGCTCGCCGTCCTCGCTACCGCCCCCGACATCTCGGGCGCGGAGCTGGGGCGGCGGCTGGGGCTGTCGCCGCGACAGGGGCAGCGGCTTCTGGGCGAGATCAGGGCGGCCGACCCGATGCCCGGACAGACCACGATCCCGACGGACGACGCGACGGACGACGCGACGGACGGCACGTCGGACACGGCGGCGGACCGGACGGCGGACGAGCCGAGCGAACACGACACGGCGGACGACACGGCGCGGCTGGTGTCGGTGGGAGGCGAGCACTGATGGCGGACATGACGACGCCGACGACGCCGGGTACGGCGGGCGTGACGGAGTACCTCGTGATGCTGACGGTGGAGACGCAGCGCGACAGCGGCGTGGTCGCGCAGACGCACCGGGCGGCGATCGCGACGGTTCCGGCCGGGGCGACGCGGTTCGACCTGCTCGGGTGGGCGCGGGCCCAGCTCCCCCAGGAGCACCGCGACGGCGTGATCCTCTTCTTCTACGCCGAGCCCAACCGGCTGGGCGGGGGCGCGTCGTGAACCGGGTGGTGACGACGAGGGCGCGGGCGGCCGTTGCGGCGGCGCTGACCGTCGCTGCCGGAGCGGCGATCGCGGTCGTGGTGGTGACGGTCCACGCGGCCCGCGCAGCGTGGGCGGTCCTGGTGCTGCTGCTGAGCGCGGCGGACGCGCTGGTGACGGCGTGGCTGGGCGTGCGGCCAGCGGGGCTGTGGCTGTCGACCATGCGGCGGGAGCTGGCCGACGAAGCGCGGCGGGGATGGCACGACGCCATTGACGCTGACGTGGTCGAGGAAATCGACGGAATGGACGACGACCCGGACGATGACTCGGCCGTCTCCGTGCTGGTGAATGGGAAGGGCGCGCGATGAGCAACCGGATTCCGGAACTGGAGACGATCGAATTCAAGGGCGCGTCCAGTATCGCCGAGTACTCGCGGGCGGGTCGCCGGATCGGGCGGGATCTGGCTGCCGAATTCGACCAGGCGGCCGAGGAGATCATGGCGGTGCTGAGCCGTCAGAAGGGCCACCCGCTCCTGATGGGCGTGGACGTGCGCATCCGCGCCCGGCGGGTCGCCAAGCGGCTCCAGCGGGCGGCGGAGCTGTCCAACGGCCTGGCGGTCGAGTGCGTGAAGTTCAACACCGAGTTCCGTGTTCAGTTCGCCGAGGTCATCGCCCCGGCCAAGAAGAAGACGAAGCCCAACTTCGACTTCAACGGCTGATTCACCGTCCTTGAAAGGAGGCGAACAAATGGGCAAGCGCGGAAAGACCTCGCTGGAGAAGGTCGAGGAAATCACCGTGGAGCGGCTCGCCGCGCGGGCCGTGTCCAAGGTGGCGGGCTACGCCACCCCGTGGATCACGGGCCTGATGATCAGCGGTATGGGCGCTGGCGCTCACGTGTTGTGGGGGGATGCCGGGGCGGCGCCGTGGGCGGCGATGGCCGAGACGATCGGGACGGTCGGCCTGGCGGCTGCCGCCGTGGCCTACTCGTCGGGCCGCGCCGCCATCGTGCGCTGGCACATGATCGGCACGCTGACCGCGTCCGGGACGTGGGTCACGGTGACGACGATCGCGGGCATGTCGCCCAAGCCGGTGTGGTCGCTGTGGGTCGGCGGCGGCGTGCTGCTGGCGCTGAGCTGGAACCTCCGTCAGGCCGTCATGGCGCACAGCAACGGCGAGGACATGCCCGGCGGCGACCGGATCTCCGAGCTGATCAAGTCGGCTGCACGCGCGGTCGGCGTGGAGACCAAGGCCGTGCGGCTGGTGGAGGCCACCGACCGTCAGGCGACGGTGAAGGCCACCTTCGAGGGCGGCGGGACGGCGGCGGACATGCAGAAGAAGGCGGCGGAGATCGAGTCGGCGGCGAAGCTGCCGCCCGGCAGCATCAACATCACCCCCGACGAGGACCGCGCCGATCAGGCGCTGGTGACGACGTCGGACCCGCGGGTACTGCACACGGCGCTGCCCTGGCCCGGCCCGTCCCGGCCGGGCGGGTCGATCGCCGAGCCGCTGTGCATCGGGATCTGGCAGGACGGCGAGGACGTCCAGCACGTCATCGTGGGCCACCACGTCCAGTTCATGGGCAAGACCGGCTCGGGCAAGTCCGAGGGCGGCGCGTGGAACTACCTGGCCGAGATCGTCTCGCGCATGGATGCGGTGGTGATCGCGGCGGACATCACCAAGCGGGATCAGTTCCTCGGGCCGCTGCGCCCGGCGCTGCACCGCTTCGACACCACCAAGACCGGCGTCCGCTCCCAGGTGGCCGACATGCACCGCGCGATGGGCGAGCGCATGGACTACCTGACCGAGAAGGGGCTGACCAAGTGGCAGCCCGGATGCGGGCTGTCGTACCTGGTGTGGTGGCTGGAGGAGTTCCCCGACATCGGCGACACCATCGACATGCAGCGGTTCCTCTCGATCGTCAAGGCGCTGCGGTCGGGTGGCGGGACGATCGTGATGAGCCTTCAGCGGTCGGACTGGACGCAGATGCCCACCATCGCGCGCGGGCAGCTCGCGAAGATGTGCTTCGCGGTCGACTCCGACGACGACGCCGAGTTCGGGCTGTCGTCTCGGCAGGACAAGAACCCCAGCGTCCAGCCGGACCAGTGGGCGACCTGCGGCCCGGACACCGTGGGCATGGCCTACCTGGACGCGCCGTCGATCCCGATCGAGCGCGTCTCGATGGCGTTGCGCACCTGGAACTGGAACAGCGACACCGACGCTCTCCGCGCGCACGCCGAGACGTTCTCGACGGTCGCGCGCCCGGCCGACCC
This sequence comes from Actinomadura terrae, assembly GCF_022751215.1. Lineage (GTDB taxonomy): Bacteria > Actinomycetota > Actinomycetes > Streptosporangiales > Streptosporangiaceae > Spirillospora > Spirillospora terrae. The sequence continues at coordinate 13,536 of NZ_JAICDG010000014.1, forward strand.
GGTGACCGCGCGGTGCCTGCTGGGCGGCGCCGCGCCCGCCGCCGGCGGCGCTGACGAGCGGCCCGAGCTGGACGACGACCGATACGCCAACGAGGACCAGGAGGAGGACGAGTTGGGCGGGGAGTTGGACGGTGACCCGATCGCGCAGCACGTGCGCAGCGCCGATCCGAACCCGGAGAACACCGCCGGACCGGACGATGCGATCGATGAGACCGGATACGACGGCTGGACCTTTGAGGAGCCCGAGCGGCCCGTGCACAAGATGCCGACCGCCGAAGCGCGAGCGCTGCTGATCGGGCAGCTTTCGCAGTGGTACGCGGCCGGGCGCACGCATTTCAGGGCGGGCGACCTGCGGCCGGTATGGGAGACGGCCGGGCGCAAGCGCGCGTGGTCGGGCCGGTTCCTGCGCGAGGAGCTGCTTCCGGCCGGGATCATCGCCGAGGACGACGAACGCGGCGGATACGTGATCACGCGCGACCCGGACGCGGACGCGGAGGTGCGGGCGCTCGTGCCCGCGTGATCATGCGCACCCTGGCGCGTAGCGAGTAGCGGCTACGTCAGGGGCCCGGGGG
>NZ_JAICDG010000015.1 GCF_022751215.1 Actinomadura terrae
GACTGGCAGGAGTCGTTGATCGAGTGATCTGTGTTCCTTGTGCTGGGAACTGTGGAGGTCACCGTCTGTGGTCATCGGGGGCGTAGCGGTTCCAGGCCCCGCCCGCTTCGGCCGCGAGTCGAGTGGTGGTTTTGTCATGGAACCCGAGGGCTTGGGCGATCACGGGGGCGGGGGCTTGGAGGACGAGCTGGCGCAGCGCGGCGACCCGCCCGGCGGCGCCAGGGATGCCCATGCGTCTGACCTGGTCGGCCAGGGAGCGTGAGTGCAGTGGCCGCCCGGCGCGGCCGGGGAACAGCCATGACGCCGTCGAGCTGTTGTCAGTGCTTGCGTTCTTGGCGCGTAGCAGCAGGTCGGAGAAGGGCGCGGGAATGGGTGTGGGCGGGTCTCCGAGTCGGATGAGGACGTCGTCGGCTTCGTGGAGGACATCGTCGGTGGTGAGCTGGACCAGGCGACTGGCGGGTTGGGCATAGAGGAGCATGAGGCTGGCCGCGGCGCGGACAGGAACCGGTCCGGCGGTTTCGTCCAGGACTCGACGCAGTAGGTCCAGGCGCCGGTGCTGGGTGAGGCGGCGGCCCTCGGTGATGTGCAGTCTCGGCAGGGACAGGTGCCGTGGGGCGCGGCCGGTGTTGATCGCCCAGGTCAGGAAGCCGCGGAGAGAGCGCTGCTCGTGAGGCGGGTGGGTGGCGTGCCAACGGTCGAGGTGGGCCTGAGTGAGCTGGGCGAGATCGCTTTGGTTGTGGTGGAGCCAGGTCAGGAACTCATGGGCCCGGTTGAAATGCTGGGCTGCGTGGTTGCCGGCGCTGTCGGTTAGGGGTTTGTGGGTGGCGCGGGCGCGGAGTCTGGGCAGTTGATGCCAGGCGGCGAAGTGTTCCAGGGTCTGCTGGTGCGGATGGTCGGCGAGTTCGGCGAGGCGTCGGTGCAGCCAGCTCTCGAAGCGCAGGAGTCTGCCGTCTCGTTCGGGCAGCAGCCCGCAAGCCATGAGGAGGTCACGCAGGTGCGCGGCGGTGCGCCATTCAGGGTGCCGGTGGAACGCCTCGTGGGTGAGCGGCAGCGTGCCGTCGGCGAGATCGGCCAGCAGAGTTTGGTTGGTGGTTCGGCGGAGCCAGATCAGGCGGCTCTTGGGACGCGGCATCTGGATGAGCATGGCGTGCAGAGGCGCAAGGCCGGGAGCGATGCGGCCGGTGCCGTCGTCTAAGAGCTCGGCGAGCTGGTCGGAGAGGGTGCAGCGTTCGCAGAGCCGGTGGCCCAGCAGGTGGGCTTCGTTGCCGCAGCGGTCGCAGTGGAAATCGCGGGTGATCCCGGCGCAGTCCCGACAGACCGGTGCGCCGTCATGTCGGCCGGGCAGCAGTCGTTCAATACCGCAGCCCGGGCAGGTGCCAAAGGTCCGAGCGGCCTTCTCGCAGCAGGTGCGGCATATCAGCCCCTCCCAGTTCGCGGACTTGGCCGCGCGCCGTCCGCAGCGGACGCACTCGCCGAGATGCCAGCGCTCGTACTGCTCCCTGGTCCGGTGCGTCATTCGGGTCGGATGCGGGCGCGCTTGGGTCGGATCGGTGCGATCTGCGGTCCCGGGCCGGTGTCGCCGGTGGCGGTGCGTCGGGGCGCGGCGTTCTGGGCGCGCGTGCCGATCAGGTCCGAGGGGGTGCAGTCGAAGATGTCGCAGAGCGCGGCCAGGATGGGCAGTGAGAGCCGTTCGGGGCTCTGGGTGACCAGGCGCCAGATCTGCACCGAGGACAGGGTGACCCCGCGGTCGGCCAGAGGGGCGGCGAGGTCGGTGGCGGAGAACATGCCGTGGGTGGCCATGACCTCGCGGAGCCGCCATTGGTAGCTGACCTGGCGTTTCATCGCTTGCCCCTTCCGGCGGCGAGAACGGCGTCGGCGGTGTCCTGCATCGCTTTGAGCAGGGTCCGAGTGCGAAAGTCCGAGGAGACGCAGGTGTAGATAGAGGTGGTGGAGGCGTGTTCGTGGCCGACCTGCTCCTGGACGAACCGTGGGTCCCAGCCGTCTTCGATCAGGTGCGTGACGTAGGAGCGGCGCAAGGAATGAAAGTCCAGGCCCTGATCTAGCCCGAGCGCATCGCGGTAGGCGGCGAAGCGGGTGTTGATCTGCGAGAATCCGATCCGTGGGCTGCGCTCGGAAGGCCAGAACGCCGATGAGGCAGATGCCTGAGCGAGCCTTGGGCGGACTTCGGTGACCCACTGGTCGAGGGTGTCGACGATCCAGTCCATGCCGCCGATCCCGTCGCGTGGTCCGACCGTCAGGACGCTGCGGCGTTTGGGCGGTGAGCCCTTCATCGCCTTGCCCCAGCGGACGTAGCAGACGCCGAAGTCCCCGAAGGTCGGCGCGTGCGGGTTGCGCCCGAAGTCGGCCAGGTCCAGCATCCGGTCCTCGCGGCGGCGCAGCCCGTAGGCGTAGGCGGTCTTGAACAGCGTCGCGTCCCGGAACGCCGGGAGCCAGCCCTTGCGGCCGGCGCCGCTGACCCGGTGGACCTGGTCGTCGGCGTGGTCGAAGAACGCCTGGAGCTCATCGCGGGTGAATGCTCGCTTGGACGGGTCAGCCTCGGTGTCCTGAAGATGAACCGTGGTGTTCCACTCGTGGCAGACCTGGATCGGGTGCGAGCCGAACCGGCGTTCGCATTCGACCGCCCAGCCGTAGGCCGGGTCGGTGAGGAACGCGCAGAACGAGCGGACCGCCTCGGCGTAGTTGCGCACCGTCGAGTGCCGCAGATGCCGGACCGCCCGCAGGTCACCCAGCCACTCATCCACCATCTGCGGCATCCACTGCCAGGGGAACGCGTCGGAGTAGCGTGTGAACGCCTTCACCGCGTTCACCCGGCCCTCGATCGTAGAGAGCGCCAGGCTGCGGGCGAGTTGCTGATTCCGCCATCCGCTCAGCATCGCCTCGGCGACCTGTTCCTCGGGCCGCAGCAACACCGTCCCACCGACCAGATGCAGGCTCGCCGCACCCGGCACCGACCCGTCCAGGCTCACGCTCCGCCACCTTCCGCCACCTACATCAAACGAAAGAATCTTTCATCAGAAGTAATCGCCTGGCAAACGTGCAGGTGAGAAGGGACGTGCTCGGCGTTCGTTGGGGAGGCATTACGCTGGCCGCGCTTCCACAGCCACCCTCACCCCGCCCAGGCCAGCGGTTCCAGCCTGGTCGGGGCGACGTGTGAAGTAGTCGCAGACTTCGTCCGCTGAAATAGCGACTGCTTGGAGTATCCGAACGGAAATTAGCGGTAG
>NZ_JAICDG010000016.1 GCF_022751215.1 Actinomadura terrae
GTGTCGGGTAGCCGGGACGCATCGCTGCGTCCCGGCCCCCTCAGAACCGGACGTGCGACTTGGCATCGCATCCGGCTCAAGCAAGCCGCGAGGGCGTTGCGGGTATACGTGGGAGTTCCCTGCGTTGGCGAGCGTATTTCCGTTGGCCGCAGGAAGTGTGTATCAAGCGGGTTCTACCACCGTCCAGTCCGCTGCTTCCCTGGTGTGCCAGGTAGTCGGCAGCGATAGCCCTGCGCACGGTACCAAGCCACCATCTCTCCCATTCGAGTGGAGACTGCGGCGGTTGGTCTGCGGTGAGCAGGTGGTCTCCGCAGAGCGGGCAGCGGCCTTTCTGCCTGGCGAGCAGATGGAGGTTATAGCTGTCCAACGGCGGTGTGGCCCGCCGTCTGCGGGAGGCCCAGTAGTCAGCCAGGTCGGGATCATCGGGGGATGCCCGCCCCGTGACCACCGGGTGTCGGACGATGCTGGTCCAGGAGAACTTGACCAGATAGATCGGTCGGCCGTGCCGGTCGGGCAGGTCACGGGCACCGAATACCCAGCGATCGTTCCTGAACTTATTGAACTTGCCGAAGTAGCGGCGGATGACCCATTTCTTCGACTTATTGGGGTGACTGCGCTTGGCCCATTTATAGAGCAGCTTCCACGCATAGTGGTCCAGCGAGCTGAAGATTTCGCTGGACACCGCCCCTCGATAGTAGGCTGCCCAGCCTCTGGTGATGGGGCTGAGTCTGGCTATTACCATTGCAGCGTTGCCTCCACGCAGTGCGCGAGTCTCTGCCGCCAGCCGTTTCCGGATCCGCTTGACGGCCGCCGGGCTCGGCTTGATGAGCAGCTTGCCGTTGGGATAACGGCGGACGTTGAATCCCAAGAAATCGAACCCCTCAGTGAGGTGGACGATCCGGGTCTTTTCCTCATTGAAAGCTAGTCCCCGATGGGCTAGCCAGCGTCCGAGGGCGTCCTTGACTTGTCGTGCCTGCCGCTGGCTGTGGCAGCATACGACGAAATCGTCTGCGTATCTCACCAGCACCGGGGAGTTTCGCCTCGTTTTGCCCGCCCATGTCGCGGACTCGTAGTAGCGCACTCCCGCAGCCGTTTCCAGTCCATGCAGAGCGACGTTCATCAGCAACGGGCTGATCACCCCACCCTGAGGGGTTCCCTCTTCAGTAGGGGCCAACGACCCGTTTTCGATCACCCCGGCCTTCAGCCAGCCCCGGACCATTTCCCACGCAGGGAACGATCCGAGAGCTGTCAGCAGGTGTTCGTGAGATATCCTGTCAAATGCCGCTGAGAGGTCAGCATCCAGGATCCACACCCGCCGACTGGCCCCCTTGAGGGTGATGTGCAGCGCGCCAACAGCATCTGCGCAACTGCGGCCCGGCCGAAATCCATATGACTTTGGTTCGAACCGGGCCTCCCATTCGGGTTCCAGTGCGTTGCGGACCCGCGCCTGATGACACCGATCCATGATCACTGGAATTCCTAGCGGGCGCCGCCGCCCGTTGGACTTAGGTATATACACCCGCCGAACTGGCAGAGGATCCCAGGTGGCCCGGCTCTGATGCACACGCCTCGCCATCTCCATCCGCTCGGCCGAGGTCTGCGCGACCTCGCCGTCGATCCCTGCCGTCCGGCGGCCCACGTTGCGCTGCGCGACCTGACGCACACTGATGAGGGTGTTCGACCAGGACCGCAGCATCATTTTTTGCAAAGACCGGACCGTGGCCCAGTCTCCTTCCCGCGCCGCCTTGAAGATCCTCCGCCGCAGCCGTCGTACGTTTCCCTCATGGGCTAGCCAGTCGATGGCGTCCCATTCCGGCACGTCCTCAGGTCCGTTCACCTGTTGGGTGTCCAACTTGTCCCTCGGTTCGGGCGGCTGATTGACATCGATCTCCAAAGGCTCACCTGCCCACGTCAGCACCCTTTCGGGCCAGCCGCTCTTAGCTGGTATCCGGCCAGTTCTCTGCCCGCAGCCGCCTTGGAGGGGCAGCCATCGCGCGGGAAGCCTTCCTGTTGCCTTTCGGCTGCCGGCATTGGCTTCTTGGGCATCCTGTCCCCGGTGGGGAGTTTT
>NZ_JAICDG010000017.1 GCF_022751215.1 Actinomadura terrae
TGCAATGCCACGGTTTCGGCGGTGTGCTTGAGCCCCGCTACATTGTCGGCGCGGAATCACTTGACCAGTGAGCTATTACGCACTCTTTCAAGGATGGCTGCTTCTAAGCCAACCTCCTGGTTGTCACAGCAACTCCACATCCTTTCCCACTTAGCACACGCTTAGGGGCCTTAACCGATGATCTGGGCTGTTTCCCTCTCGACTACGAAGCTTATCCCCCGCAGTCTCACTGCCACGCTCTCACTTACCGGCATTCGGAGTTTGGCTGACGTCAGTAACCTTGTAGGGCCCCTCAGCCATCCAGTAGCTCTACCTCCGGCAAGAAACACGCAACGCTGCACCTAAATGCATTTCGGGGAGAACCAGCTATCACGGAGTTTGATTGGCCTTTCACCCCTAACCACAGGTCATCCCCCAGGTTTTCAACCCTGGTGGGTTCGGGCCTCCACACCGTCTTACCGGCGCTTCACCCTGCCCATGGCTAGATCACCCCGCTTCGGGTCTACAGCATGCGACTATATCGCCCTATTCAGACTCGCTTTCGCTACGGCTACCCGCCACCGGTTAACCTCGCCACACACCATAACTCGCAGGCTCATTCTTCAAAAGGCACGCCATCACGAACACAGAAAACCAAAGATTCCCTGTGAGGACGCTCTGACGGCTTGTAGGCACACGGTTTCAGGTACTATTTCACGACCCCTCACCGGGGCACTTTTCACCTTTCCCTCACGGTACTAGTCCGCTATCGGTCACCAGGAAGTATTCAGCCTTACCACGTGGTCGTGGCAGATTCACACAGGATTTCACGGGCCCCGTGCTACTCGGGAACACACCCAGAAGCCACTCGAATTTCGTCTACCGGACTCTCACCGTCTACGGTCGGCCATCCCATGCCATTCGACTATCCGAGCAGTTTGTAACTTCTCGACCCAGCGGCAGCTGAATCAGGATGGTCCCACAACCCCGCACACGCAACGCCTGCCGGCTATCACACGCGCACGGTTTAGGCTCCTCCGCTTTCGCTCACCACTACTCACGGAATCACTATTGTTTTCTCTTCCTGCGGGTACTGAGATGTTTCACTTCCCCGCGTTCCCACCAACCGCCCTATACATTCAGACGGCGGCGACACCCCATGACGGGTGCCAGGTTTCCCCATTCGGAAATCCCCGGATCAAAGTCTGGTTGCCGACTCCCCGAGGCATATCGCAGGCTCCCACGTCCTTCATCGGCTCCTGATGCCAAGGCATCCACCGTATGCCCTTAAAAACTTGAACACACAAAACGATCAAAACAAATCGCAGTAAAACAACAACACCC
>NZ_JAICDG010000018.1 GCF_022751215.1 Actinomadura terrae
CAGCGGGGAAGTCGTTACGCCATTCGTGCAGGTCGGAACTTACCCGACAAGGAATTTCGCTACCTTAGGATGGTTATAGTTACCACCGCCGTTTACCGGCGCTTAGATTCTCAGCGTCCACCCGTGAGGGTGTAACCGGTCCTCTTAACGTTCCGGCACCGGGCAGGCGTCAGTCCGTATACCGCGTCTTACGACTTCGCACGGACCTGTGTTTTTAGTAAACAGTCGCTTCCCCCTGGCCTCTGCGACCCCACCCAGCTCAAGAAGCAAGTTCCATCACCAGACAAGGCCCCCCTTCTCCCAAAGTTACGGGGGCAATTTGCCGAGTTCCTTAACCACAGTTCACCCGATCGCCTTGGTATTCTCTACCTGACCACCTGAGTCGGTTTAGGGTACGGGCCGCCAGTACACTCGCTAGAGGCTTTTCTCGACAGCATGGGATCACTCACTTCACCTAAAACGGCTCGGCATCACACCTCACCCTTAATGGTGTACGGATTTACCTGCACACCGGGCTACATGCTTACCCCAGGAACAACCATCGCCTGGGCTGAGCTACCCTCCTGCGTCACCCCATCACTCACCTACTACCCCCTCGGGCCGACCGCTAGGCCCAGACGCGACCCGAAGGCCACACCTGAGATTCAGGGTCTTAGCATCAGAGGGTTCAGCGTTGGCGCATACCAGCGGGTACGGGAATATCAACCCGTTGTCCATCGACTACGCCTGTCGGCCTCGCCTTAGGTCCCGACTTACCCTGGGCGGATTAGCCTGCCCCAGGAACCCTTGGTCATCCGGCGCACACGTTTCTCACGTGTGATTCGCTACTCATGCCTGCATTCTCACTCCCACACCCTCCACCCCTAGGTCACCCTGAGGCTTCACCGGATGCAGGACGCTCCCCTACCCATCACACCCCAAAGGGTGCAATGCCACGGTTTCGGCGGTGTGCTTGAGCCCCGCTACATTGTCGGCGCGGAATCACTTGACCAGTGAGCTATTACGCACTCTTTCAAGGATGGCTGCTTCTAAGCCAACCTCCTGGTTG
>NZ_JAICDG010000002.1 GCF_022751215.1 Actinomadura terrae
GCCGAACTGCCGCATCGACAACCCCGTGAAGGTCGGCACCCAGACCCTGTCCTCAGCGTTGATCGCTTGATCCACACCAAGATCATCGATCAAGATCCACAACCGTTACGGGACAGGCTCTAGTGGGAGGCGGCGGTGTGCACGGTCAATTTTGGCAGCGCCAGCGGATGCTGTGTGCTCGGTAATCGAATCTATTCGAGGGGTGTTTTGAAAATTGACATTTGACAGCGATTAGCGTGAAAGTTACTCTTCGTTCAGTTTTTGGGTTCTGTGCATCGCCCCCCCTGGATGGGAGAAACTGCATGCTTGTGTGGAGAGCTATTTCAGGTATGGCTGTTGTGGCGCTCGCCGCGATCGCGACGCCGATCATGCCGGCCGAGGCCAGCCCGCGTCTCGCGCTCGGCCCAGATGGAGTCAAGCTCGGCATCGTATCCCTCAACGGTTCCGGGTGCCCTCCCGGCACCGTTCATGTAAGTCTCCGGGACAGCAAGGATGTCTTCTCGATAATTTACTCTTCCTACGTCGCTTGGGCGGGCGGTTCGTCGCGCCCCATCGATGCGCGCAAGAATTGTCAGGTCCGATTGAAGGTGAACCTCTCGGAGGGCTTCACCTACGCGGTTTCGCAGGTGAAACACAACGTCTACGCCGACCTGCAAGATGGTGTGAGCGCTCGACAGAAGGCTGCTCACTACTTCACCGGCGCCGACCAGGCGCGCAGGGTCGCGTACGAGATAAAGGGCCCGTTCGCGAACGACTTCTTTTACACCGACACCACGCCGGCGGACGACCTGGCCTGGCGGCCATGCGGTGAAGACCTCGACCTGCACATAGATACAGAGGTGCGGCTCGACAAGGGCGCCTCGCATTCGTCCGAAATCAGCTTTGTCAGCATGGACTCACTCAGTGATGGGCCCGTGACGACCTACCACTTCGCTTGGAAGAAGTGTCCATAATCCAAGTCGGCGGTGCGGGGAGGGTGATGCGGCGCCTCCCCGCCGCCGGTCCGTGTTCGAACCCCGTCCCGTCACCCGGGGTGAGGACCAGTCTCCCGTTCTCTGGCTGGTCACCACGGACGGTCTACGAACGGAACGCAGCCTAACAGCGGGGAAACATAGTCAGAAACATCTTCTGACTGGTGGGGGATGGGCCGGATCGTTCGTCAAACCGAAGGGAAGCGGGTTTTGCAAGGGCCGGCGGGCGTCCGGTCTGTGCCACTTGTGGGCGCGGCGAGCCATTGAGTCGGATGGTGATCCAAGGTACGTTCAAGCAGCAATAACTCTGTTATGGACCGATCCGATGCGTGGGGGGAGTGGCCACGGTGAGTTTCCTGGCACCCCGAAGGGTAGTCGTCGTCGGAGCGGGTCTGGCAGGCACGGCCACCGCCATCCGCCTCTTGCAGTTCGCGCGTGAACCGTTGCAGGTCGTGCTGGTGGAGCGGCGGCCTGAATTCCGGAACGCCGGTGTGGCCTACCACCGGACGGGCAATCACTGGCAGCACGTCTTCAACATCCAGGCGGGACGCATGTCGATGTTCCGGGAGGACGTCGACGACTTCGTCGCGTGGGCCAATGAGGAGGCCGATCGCAGCGGGTGGCCTCCGGAATGGAGCGGGTTCACCTTTACCGAGTCCGGGCCCGCGCCTCGCCGGATCTACGGCGACTACCTCGCCGCCCGTCTCGCCGACGCCGTCCGCGAGGCGTCGGACGGCGTGACGCTGATCGAGGCCGACGGCGAGGTGGTCGACCTGGAGGTCGGCGACGGGCCGGTGGGTGTTGTCGTCGAGAACTGCTCGTTGCCCGGCGGGGTGGCAGGACGGACGACGCTGCAAGCCGATCACGTCGTCCTCGCGACGGGCCTGGAGGAGCGGGACCTTCCATTCGCGGCCGCTGTGCGAGACCACCCTGCCTTCTTGCGGCACCCCTATTCAGAGGCGGGAATCGAGAAGATCCTCGGTGTTCGGCGGGACGCGGTCGTCGCCATCATCGGCACGCTGCTGAGCGCCTACGACTCGGCTTCCCTTCTGTTGCGGCGGGGCCACACCGGGAAGATTCACATGGTCTCGCGTTCGGGGTTGACGCTTCGCACCTATCCTTCGGACCACCGGCATCATGTGCTCAACCTTCCGGCTCCACGCCTGGGCGCGGACACCTACGAGGGGCGTGACGAACTCGTCCGGCGTTTCAGGGACGAATGGGAGCGGGCGTGCGCCATCGTCACCCGGGAGCATCCCGACGTGGCCCCCGCTGTCATGACCGAACGGGTCACCAAGTCGTGGGAGCCCTTTCTGCCCGCGGTGCTGGAGCGGATTCCCTCGTCCGACCTGCGGGCGCTTCTTGACGCCTACGGAAGCCTGATGGCCACGTTGCGGGTGAGCGCTGTCGCTTACACGACCGGGATCGTTGACGCGGCGATCGCGGACGGTAGCCAGCTCGCCGTCACCGCGGGGAAGGTCGACGGGATCGTCGGCACCGAGAACGGCACGCTGAAACTGACGGTGTCGCGGCCCGATGGTCCCCAGACGATCGAAGCGGATCTCGTGATTTCGAATTTCGGGCGGGAACCGGACTACGAACGGGTCGGCTCGGCGCTCTGGACGAACCTGCTGCGGAACGGGATCGCCGCCCAACATCGGCGGACCGGACGCGGCGTCGAGGTGGACGGAAGCGGCTTCCTCCTCGGGCCGAACGGTGTCCGCTCCGGTCAGATCTCCGTGGTCGGCACTCCGCGGGAGGGCGACGAGATCATCCGGTACGGACGGGTGGGCGCGTTCGCGTTCAACCTCGCCGCGATCAAGAACCATTCGGTGGGCGTCGCCGCGACGGTGCTGCACCATCTCGAATCCTGCTATGACGAGAAGGCCGACGTCGCGGTGCCGACCGAGGCCGAGGCGTTCGACCGAGCGGTCATGCTCGACGTGCACCGGATGGCCGCTCGGAGCCGGCACCGTCGGGAGGCCCTGGCGGCATCGTTCGAAGAGAGTCTCGGGGCCGTCCGCAAGGCCCTCACGACTCCGATGAGCGACCGTGCGCTGCGGTTCGCCGTGAACAGGGCGGCGATGACGAAGCTGAACGACCTGTCCGTGACGCCACGGGAACTGCGTCACCTGCTCGGGCTCGATGTGCCCTCGGGGTCGGATTAGCGGGAAAGCCGCCTGGGCATTCGAGAAGGTGCGCGGCGGCCCCGGCGGCTGCCAGCATCCAAGCATGCTCTGCTCGGATGAGGCGCGTCGAGCCGTGGGCGCTCCCTGGGCGGGCCGACCCGGAGTCGGTGGAGAGGACACTCGTGAGCCCTCGCGAAGTACCAGGGGTTTTGCTCGTCGGTTCGCATCATCGTCACGTTCATGGGCCGTGTAATCGCAGTGCGGAGCCGGTTGAGGGCGCCATCCTGGTCGTCGACAGGCTCGGCCCGGAACTCTATGACGCCATTGTCGTCAGCGCGGGGGTGATCTGCGCGAGAGGCGGGCGGACCGGTCATATGCAGTCGCTCTGCCGCTCGCGTGGAATTCCCGTGCTGCGGATCGATCTGGCGGAGCTGGACGCGCTCACCGGCGAGGCCACCATCGTGCTCGATCGCGAGTCGGTCGTTCTCGGTAAGGCCGAACTCGCGGCGCCGTCGGCGGAGGTCGCGGCTGCCACCTTCGAGGACATCGAATCGATCTGCGTGGTCATCGCGGATGCCACCGACATCCGCTCGACGAACGCCCTCGTCCCGCGGGTCGAGCGGGCCGACTCCTACTTCATCCGCGAGGAGTTCGTGTGCTTCGCGGCGGGGCTGAGCCCGATCGACGCGCTTCGGGCGGGGAGGCGCGAGGCCGAGCGCTACGGTGCCGCCATCGCCGCGGAACTGTGCTCGATGGTGGACGAACTCCTCCCCGGCCAGCGCGTGATCATGAGGCTGCTCGACCTTCGCTCGGACGACGCCGCCCAGATCACGACCGACATGCACGTGGTCGACGAACCGAATCCGGAGCTCGGCCTGCATGGCGCCAGATGGCTGCTCAACGAGCCTCACTACGCCGACGCCTTTCGGGCGCTTCGCGCTCATGCGCTGGAACGCCTCGGCGCCGACGCCGACCGTTTGAGCTTCGCGGTTCCGTTCATCAACGACCGGGACGAGTTCGTGCGGCTGAGGAAGAACCTAGGCCTGGGGGACGAGACGCCGCTCGGCGTCTTCGTCGAAACACCGGCCGCCGTGCACTCGGCGGTCGATTTCTGCGCGTCGGGGGCGGGCGAGTTGTTCGTCGGCACCAAGGATCTGATCCAGTTCTATCTCGCCGCCGACCGGGGCAACCACCTGGTCTCCTCCATTTACCAGACCAGGCACCCGGCCGTCCTGGCCGCGCTGCGGCAGGCCGTCGAGGCCGGACGCGACGCCGGTGTTCCGGTGCACGTGTTCGCGCTGGGCGCCGATCTGGACCACTACGTCCAGCATCTTCCGACGCGAACGCTGATGATGTGCACCGCCGAACTCCAGCAGCTCGCCAGGAGGTCGGCGGCCTAGGTTCCCCATGCTGCCGGTTGCCGGGAAGATAGGGAGAAGATATCTTGGAATGAGCGTTCCAAGATAGCTGCGAGGGGCCATGCCGGACGTCAAGCACTTCGATCCCGACCGGGTGTTGGACGAGGTGGTGGAGCTGTTCTGGCGGCGCGGCGCGTCCTCGACCGGGGTCGGCGAGGTCGTGGCCGTGACGGGGCTCAGCCGCTCCAGCCTGTACGCCACGTTCGGCGGCAAAGGCGAGCTGTATCTGGCGGCACTGCGCCGGTATGTCGACCAGCGGTCCCGTCCCGTGCTGGACGCCCTCGCCTCCGGCGATCGGGGGCTGCCGGTCATCGCCGAATTCTTCGACCGGCTGATCCGGGCCCGCTGTGAGGGGCCGCAGGCCCGCTGGGGCTGCATGGTGTCCAACGCCCATGCCGACCCGGTCGTGGACGCCGATGTGCGGCAAGTCTTGGACGACCATCACGAGCGATTGCGCTCGTCCATGCGCGCCGCCCTCGAAAGCGCCCGATCGCGCGGGCAACTGCGGCCCGGCCTGGAAGTCGAGGCCACCGCGGAAATGCTGGCACTGCTGGCCTATGGAGTGAACCTGCGGTCGCGGGCCGGGGCCCCGGCGGCCGACCTGCGTGCGACCGTCGCCGCGCTACTGGAGACCTTGTCCGCGTCCGGAACCCCTGCGAAGGAGAAGTGAAGATGGCCGAGTTCACCGTCTATGACGAGACCACCGCCCCCGAGGCGTCCCGCCCCTATCTGGAGGCGGCCAAGAAGCGGATGGGATTCGTCACCACCCTCAACGGCGTGATGGGCGAGTCGCCCGAGCTGCTGGCGGGTTACAACGCGCTGGCGGAGCTGTTCGGAAAGTCCTCGCTCCCGGCGCACGCCAAGCAGGTGGTGCTGCTCACCATCAGCGTGGAGAACGGCTGCGAGTACTGCGTCGCCGCCCATTCCACGATGGCCTTGCGCTCGAAGATGCCGTCCGAGACGGTGGAGGCACTGCGCGCGGGCAAGCAGCTGGACGACCCCGAGTTGGAGGCCGCGCGCCGTTTCACCCGACTCGTGGTCGCCGACCGCGGCTCGGTGGACGACGCCGAGGTGCGGGCATTCCTGGACGCCGGTTACACCCGCCGCCACGTCATGGACGTCATCCTCGGCGTGGGAATGAAGACGCTTTCCAACTACACCAACCACATCGCCCACACTCCGCTGGACGACGCCTGGCAGGACCAGGCCTGGACCCGTTCCTGACCCCATCACCGCCCCCCGAGTCGTGGCCACCTAGAAAAGTTGGCCGGTCGGTGCGGTGGCCGCGTCCGGGCGTGGCGACGGAGTGTTCCCCAAGTAGCGCAGGACGGCGGCGACGCGGCGGTCCGCGCGGTCGGTGGGGGCCAGGTCGAGTTTCGCGAAGATGTTGCGGATGTGCTTGTGGACGGCGCCCTCGGTGACGGAGAGGGTCTCGGCGATCGCGGTGTTGCCGAGCCCTTCCGCCATGAGGGAGAGGACGTCGAGTTCCCGAGGGCTCAAACGTTCCAAGGCCGCGTCGCGGCGCAGGAGTTGTGCGACGACATCGGGGTCGATGGCCGTTCCGCCGTCGGCCACGCGGTGCAACGCGTCCAGGAAATGGTCGACGCGGCCGACCCTTTCCTTGAGGAGGTAGCCAAGCCTGGCGGTGCCGCCGGAAAGGAGTTCGGTGGCGAATGCCTGCTCGACATGGGCGGAAAGGACGAGGACGGCGAGTTCCGGACGGCGGCGGCGCGCCTCGACGGCCGCGACGATGCCCTCGTCGGTGTGCGTCGGCGGCATCCGGACGTCGACGATCGCGACATCGGGGGCATGGGCGTCGACGGCGGTCAGGAACTCGGCGGGGTGGTCGGCCGTCGCGACCACGTCCAGGGACTCCGCGCGCAGCAGGAGGGCGAGCCCCTCGCGCAGGAGCGGGTCGTCCTCGGCGATCACGATCCGCATGGCAGCTCCGCTTCGAGGGTGGTCGGCCCGCCGGGCGGGCTGGTCACGGTGAGAAGGCCGTCCAGGGCCTGGACGCGGTGGCGGATGCCCGCGAGGCCGGAGCCGCGGGTCTCGTCGGCGCCGCCCGCGCCGTCGTCGCCGATCCACAGCAGTAACCGGTCGCGGTGGCGGCGGACGGTGACGGCGGCCCGCCGCGCGCCGCTGTGCCGGGAGATGTTCGTGAGCGCCTCGGCGACGACGAAATAGGTGGTGGCCTCGACGGACGCGGCGCACCGCCCGGGGACGTCGACGCTCAGCCGGCAGGGGACGGCGCAGGTCGCGACGAGCCCGGCGAGCGCTCCGGCGAGGCCCCGGTCGTCCAGGACGGGCGGGAGGATGCCGCGCACGACCTCGCGGAGTTCGGCGAGGGCCTGTTCGGAGGCGTTCTGCGCGCGGTCGAGGAGCGCCGCCGCGCCGGACGGATCGCGGGCCAGCGCGCGGCGCGTCGCGCCGAGCATGACGGTCACGGCGACGAGCCGGTTCTGCGTGCCGTCGTGCAGCGAGCGTTCGATGCGCCGCAGTTCGGTCGCGTGGGCGTCCAGCGCCGCGGCGCGGGTGGCGGACAGCCGCGCCACGCGCAGGGACAGGTCGGTGAGCGGGACGGGGGCGAGGAGCCGCCGTCCCGACCAGGCCTGCGCGCGGGCCAGGGCGGGGGCGAGGGCCATGAACGCGACGGCCCAGCCGATGCCCGTGAGGGGTGCGACGAGCGCGTCGGCGAAGCCGTGCACGTCCCAGAACTCGGGCGAGCGCTCGGACGCGTCGCCCGGGACGGCCCACCAGTACAGCGGGTAGGCGAGGTCGCGCACGACGTAGTAGGGGACCGGTGCGCCGGCGAGCCCGACG
Organism: Actinomadura terrae; assembly: GCF_022751215.1. GTDB lineage: Bacteria > Actinomycetota > Actinomycetes > Streptosporangiales > Streptosporangiaceae > Spirillospora > Spirillospora terrae. The sequence goes on from NZ_JAICDG010000002.1 coordinate 7,342, forward strand.
GCCATCCCGAACGTGGAGTGGGTGATCAGCCAGGCCAGCTCCCGCCGGACGGACGGGTCGGCCGCGGCGGCGCGGACCCCGGCGGGCGCCGGGCTCGGGTCGATCATCTCCGGGCCGCAGCGGGAGAGCCGCGCGCGCTCGCGGTCGGCGACGAAGCGGAGCCCGCGCAGCGCGACGTACTTGAGGAACTTTCCGATCCCGAGCGCGGACGCGAGCGCGGCGACGGCCACCACGACCAGGACGATCATCGCCAGGATGGCCGTGCCGAGCCCGCCGACGAGCTGGTCGAGCGCGTCCAGCGCGCGGCGGGCACGGGAGAGGAACCGCTCCCTGACCTCCCCTCTCGCCCTGGTCCGCTCAAAATGCTCAGCCGGCATTCGCAACCCCCCCGAGTCGGAGGCGACATGAGGCCGCCGTACCTTTCGCAGAATAACTTCCGCGAAGAACGGAGGGCTGTACGGCGGATGACGTCCGCGCCGAGGCCGTTCCGGGTGACAACGGCGGCCGCGCTCCTTTGCTGATGACCAGCGCAATCGCGGCCTTGCGGCGCACTGATGATCACCGGGAACCGGGTCCGGATCGCGCGGACGTAGGCTCCGCTTTGGCACTGATCGTCCGCTATCCCGATAGCCGGCGCCGTAGCCGACCGCTGCCGGTCACGGCTCGGGGGTTTCGCCATACTGATCTTGGGTATGTTGCAGCGGCCGACCATTCCCATTCCCTTCCTTCTTTGGAAGGGAATGGTCACACAGCGCAGCCGAAATGGCTCCGCGGGGTCGCGCGCGTGCGCATTTCAGGCGATTTCATGCGGGCTGGGCTCCCCCGCGTGCCGCCGGAGCCTTTCGCGGGCGGTGTGCGACGTGGACTCACCCGGTCAACGGTCCGAAGCGTTTCAGAGTGTTCCCCATCGTTTCGTATGTGCTGTGAAGTGGTCTTAGGGGCGTTCGGCGGCCAGGTTGGCGGCGAAGCCGAGGAAGGCGATGCCCGTGAACTGTTCGAGGCGGCGCCGGACCGAGGGGCGCCTCAGCCGCTCGCCCAGCGCGGCCGCCACGCCGGAGACCAGCCAGTACCAGACCACGAGTTCGGCGAGGTCGATGGCCGTGAACAGCAGCGTCGTGCTGAACATCGGGGCGCCGTCCGGCATGAACTGCGGGAGGAGGCTCATGTAGAAGACCCCGGCCTTCGGGTTGAGGAGGTTCGTTCCGAGACCGGCGCGGAAGGCGGCCCAGCGGCCACGCGGCTCGGTGGCCTCGGGTTCCAGCGCCTCGGCGGGCGCCGGTCGGCGCGCGTGCCAGAGCGCGGACACGCCCAGGTAGACGAGGTAGAGGGCACCGCAGATCCGCAGCGTCTCGTAGGCGGTGTGGGAGGCGGTGAGCAGGGCCGTCAGCCCGATCGCGGCCGCGATGCCCCAGGCCAGGCAGCCGGTCATGACGCCGAGGGAGGCGGCGATGCCGCCCGCCCTGCCGTCGGAGATGGAGGTCCGCACGACGAGCAGGGTGTCCAGGCCCGGGGTCACGTTGATCAGGAGCGCGACTCCGGCGAAGACGAGGGCGGCGGTCAGCATGATCGGATCGTAGTCGGACAAGTGGCGCAAAGCCGCCGATTTTCCTCTGGGGTCAGGAACGCTTGACGTCAAGGTGGCCTGACCATGAGACTTGAGGACATGATCACTGCTGACGCGTTGGAGAAGGAAGTCACGCTGCCGGGGGCGGCGGCCCGCCACGACGTCCTCTGGATGCGGGACGCGGTCGGGGAGTCGCCGCTCAGCCGGGACGAGGCGCTGGAGCTGCTGGCGCTCGGCGAGGTGATCGCCCGCAAGGCGGTCTACGGGCGGCAGCTCGCCGTGCGGAGCGCGCGGGCGGCCGGGGCGTCCTGGTCGCGGATCGGCGCCGCGCTCGGGATCAGCAAGCAGGCCGCGTGGGAGGCGCACGGCCGGTGGATCGACGACCAGGCCGAGCAGAACCGGGAGTCCGGCTACGAGGGGCTCGACGAAGACCAGACGGCCGCCGCCCGCGCCCTGGCGGGGGACGTCGAGGAAGAGTGACCCTGTGCGAACGGCCCCGGCCGCGCGACGATGGGGGCGGGCGGCTCGATCGGGCGGGGCAGGCGTGCATGATCACCGCGAGGGCGGCAATGGACGGGGCATGGGCGGAACGCTTCGGGTTGAGCGATCTCGTCGGCGAGGGCGCCAAGGTGATGGCAGGGATCGCGGGCGGAGCGTCTACATGCCCCTGAGCTGCCACGAATCAGTGGTAAGGGTGGCAGAAGTTTCCGGCGTGTGGTAATGGGAAATCAGCCTCCTAGAGGAACGGAGGCGGTTCGCATGGAGGTCGTCCTCGAAATGACCTTGCCCAGGGACGCCGAGAGCGCGCCCCTGGTACGGCACACGCTCGACGCCTCCCTCCGCGGTCTCGGGGTGACGTCAGAGATCAGGGCGGACATCTCCCTGGCGCTGGGTGAGGCGTGCGCGAACGCCATCCAGCACGCGGCGGCGGGTGAGTACGAGGTCCGCGCCCGGATGGACGGGGCGCGGTGCGTGGTGGAGGTCATCGACGGAGGCGGCGCCGGTCCGGCGTCGTGTGAGACGCGGCACGCGCCGCGCGATAGGCGGCAGGCGGTGTGGGACGAGCGGCAAGCGTCCCCGAATGCCGAGAGCGGGCGCGGGCTACAGCTGATTCGGGCTTTTATGGAAGAAGTGCGCATTATGGATCGCGTCTCACGGAATGGCGCGATCGTGCATTTCGAGAAAACGCTGGCGAGCTGAGCTGCCCGGCCGCCCGCGCCCGCGCGTTGGCTGCCAGGCGCGCCGACGATGCCGAGACGGGTATCGCACGCATGGAAACGGCCCGGGGATATCCCCGGGCCGTTTCGTCGCGAGGGCGTCAGCCGGCGACGGGGAGGTCGCGCTTCACCGGGGTCGGCGCGGGAGCCTCCTGGGCCGGACGCGGGCGCGGGTGCTGGTGCGGCGCCGCCGCCTGACCGCAGGTGGCGGAGGCGATCCGGATGGTCGAGTTCTTCCCGACGACCTTGGACAGCGGCACGTTCAACTCCATCCCCGTGACGGCGAGGCGGCCGTCCCGCGTGCGCCACTGCTTGTTGAGGATGAGCGAGGTGCGGCCGACACCCGTCACGTCCACCGGGATCGTGGTGTTGGGGGGCGGTGAGACGTCCAGGCGGCGCCCGGCGATGAGGGCGTCGGCGAGGTGGGTGGTGCCGCGTCCGCCGTCGCAGGTCACGGTGACCGCGCCCGCCGTCAGGTTCGCCGGCGGGACGTTCAGCCGCGCGACCGTGGACCTGGCGTGCCCGGCGCGGGCCGCCACGTCCAGCGCGTACGCCTGGACGATCTTGGTGTGCTCCTCGCGCACCAGGCTCTTCCTGGCCGTGCCCGCGCGGGACGAGACGGCGGGCACCGGCGCGATCGGGATTGCGCCGATCGCGGTCAGCCCGTACGCGGAACCCTCGCCGCCGGCCCTGCCGGGGTGCTCGGCGGGCGAGGCCAGGGCCGGGTTCGTGGTGGCGACGAGCCCGGCGGCCAGCAGCCCGGCCGTGGTCAGACGTCGCAGGACGTGACGCATGTGTGTGTCTCCGATCAGATCTGGAAGGGCCGAGCGGCGGGGCGCCGTCAGCCGTTGATGAGCACGAGCGTCCCGAGGGGGACGCTGGAGAGGCGTCGCAGAGCGTCCGCCGGTACCCGGACGCAGCCGTGCGTGACGGCCTTGCCGAACACGCCGCTGTCGGGCCAGCCGTGCAGGGCGACGGTGCCGGGCCCGCCGCCGAAGGTGTCCAATGTGGTCGAGTGCGTGCCGAGCGGCAGGACGAGCGGGCTGGGCGTCTGCTTCGCGGGCGCGAGGGTGGCCATGACGAACGTCCGGCCCGGCGGGGTCGGGGTGCCGGTGTCGCCGACCGCGACCTTCCAGCGGCCGACCGGCCGCTTGGACTTGAGCAGGGTCAGCCCGCGCTGCGCGAGGTCGATCTGGATGGTGTAGGGCGTGCGCGCGGTCTGGAGCCCCGCGCTCGTGGCGGAGATCCAGCCGCTCGACCGGTTGGGACGGCTGGGCAGCAGCACGCGCCGCCAGGTTCCGGAGGTCTCGACGACGGGCACCCAGGTCGGGCCGCCGAGTTGCTCGGCCGGGAGCGTGGCGACGGTGCGCCCGCCCGGCCGGTCGAGGACGGGCACCGCCGTGGCCGGGTGCACGACCTGGCCGTCGGTGGCGGACTGCGCGCCCTCGTCCAGCGGGACGCCGCGCAGCGTGGCGAACGTGGTGGAGGCGGGCGCGTCCCCGTTGCCGGGGTCGTCGGCGGACGGGCTGACCTGGTCGCCTAAACCCTTCCCCGAGGAGGGACCGCCCGAGGACGCCTCCCCCGGGGACGAGCCTCCGCACCCGCCGAGCAGCAGCACGGCGGCGGCCGCCGGGACGAGCACGCCCGCCGTCCGGACGCGTCCGGCCCGGCTATTCATGGTCACCATGGGCCGGGATATTAGTGGCGCCGAGCGGTCCGCGCGGGGAATGGCGAAAAAAGGGGTTCGGCCATTGACGGATTGGCGCGAAAAGATATTAATGGTCTGATTTGCCCGGGCAATTAAAGGATCGGGTGGATAAAAGCGGATGAACCGGAGTCTCACTCCGAAGCCAGGTCGGCGCCGGGACCGGTGCCGGAGCGGCCCCCGCCGGCCGCCGGGGCGCCGGGGCGCCGGGGCGCCGGTGGGAGGTTTCCTGAGACGTCCGGTAACGATGGACGCCGGCCCGCCACTTCCTGGTGACGGACACACCTGGACGGACGAAGGGGCAGGCGGTGGCAGACGAGGCCTCCGATGAAGAACGCTTCACCGCGATATACGACGCCTGTCGGCAGCGCGTGTGGGCATACGCGGTCAGCCGCGCCGGACGGCAGGTCGCGGACGAGGTGGTGAGCGAGACCTTCGCGGTCGCGTGGCGCCGCCTGCGCGACGTCCCCGACCCGGCGCTGCCATGGCTGCTCGGCGTCGCGCGGAATGTGCTGCGCGAGAGCTATCGGGCCGAGGCACGGCGCGAGGCGTTCGAGGCGGAGCTGCGCGGCTGGGCCGAACGCATGGACGCCCGGCAGGCGGGGCACACCGGGCACCCGGGACAAGCCGCGCGCGCCGGGGACATCGCGGAGGACGTCGCCGAACGGCTCGCCGTGCTCCGCGCGATGGCCGCGCTTCCGGAGGGCGACCGGGAGATCCTGATCCTCGTCGCCTGGCAGGGGCTCACGCCGCGCGAGGCCGCGCGGGTCGTCGGGTGCACTGCGGCGGCGCTGCGGGTCCGGCTGCACCGGGCGCGGCGCCGCCTCGTCCGCGCGGTCGAGGACGCCCCCGCCGAACCCGCACCCCGCCCAGCAGGGCACGCGGACCGGGCGCGGAGCGCGGCCGGGCACGCCGCGGCCGGGGTGCGTCCGGTTGGGATCATCAGTGAGGAGAGGTCATGAGTGACGTGCTGCGGACCCTGCGGGAGGCCCGGCCCGGCGAGCTCGACCCGGACGCCCGGGTCGATGAGAACGTGCGGGCGGCGGAGCTGGCGCGCGCGATGGCGACGCCGCGAAATGTGACGGAGCGGACTCCGCGGCGGCGGCTCGTCCGTCCGGCGTGGGGGCTCGGGCTGGTCGGCGTGGCGGCGGCCGCCGCGCTGGTCGTGACGACCCTGCCCTCGGACGGGAACGGCGGCGGCGCGGCGGACCCGGGACCCCGGGCGGGCGGCGGGGCGGAGCGGCCGAGCGACGCGCGCACCGTCCTGCTGGCGGCGGCGGAGAAGCTGGACGGGCAGACCGAGGGAACCGGGGCGTACTGGCACATCGCGACCAAGTCCTACAACTACGACCGGGTCGGCGACCCCGCCTACACCATCGTGACCGTCGGCAAGGACGACGGCTGGACGCCCACCCGGCCCGGCGGCCGCTCCCACGGCCGCCAGCAGTCGCTCGGCGCGAAGCCCGCGACCCCGGCGGACGAGGCGGCCTGGCGGCGCGCCGGGTCCCCGTCCGAGTTCGAGATCAGGATCGGCACCCCTCTCGGCAAGGGGCGGTACAAGAGCCTGAAGGTGCGCACGGCGCCCGGCCCGGCGCGGACCAGCAGCATGCCGCTGGTCGACGGCGACAAGGTGTTCTGGCTCGGGCGGAACGTGACGATGAAGGACCTGCGCGCCCTGCCGTCCGAGCCGAAGCGGCTCAAGGCGACGCTGCTGCGCTGGTACGGGGGGCACGACACCGAGTCCGACTCCGTGCCCATGTCGGCGGACGCGTGGCTCTACCGCGTCGGCGGGAGCGTCGTGACCAGCCTGCCCGTGACCCCGAAGGTGCGCGCGGCGGCGTTCCGGATGCTGGCCGGGCTGAAGAGCGTCGAGGGCATCGGCAGGGTGAAGGACGCCGAAGGCCGCACCGGCGACGCGATCGCGATGGACGAGAAGACGTGGCGGGGCGTGATCCGGCACCGGCTCGTGATCGACCCGTCCAACGGCAACGCGCTGGCGGACGAGAACGTGCTGGTCAAGCCGTCAGGCAAGGAGAGCGCGCCCGCCGGTTCGCTGCTGAACTCCACCACCGTGCTCACCATGGAATGGACGGACTCGGCCCCCCGCTGATCGATTTCGGGACGGCTTCGCCCGAGGGGCGGTGCCCCGGCCTCACCGGGCCGGGCGCCGTCCCGCACGGCGTGCCGTGATCGGTCTGTGATCAGGCGCTTCTGGGGGCGTGCCGGGCGGCTTTCTGGGCCGCCTTGCGCTGCGCGGCGACGGTCTTGGCGCGGTTCAGGCTTTCCCTGACCCGGGCGGCGCCGCGCATTGCGGTCGTGGTGTCCTTGACGCGGCCGGCGTAAACCGCGAGAACCTCGGCGACCGGCGGGGGCGACCATTCCTCCTTGATCGGGACGACGGGCGGCGCCGGGCCGGGGGCACCGGCGGGCAGGGGGTTAGCGGGCGGGACGGTCGGGGACGCGGAACCGGTCGGCAGCGGGACGGGGACGAGCGCGAGATGCGATTGGCAGTGCGGGCACCGCACTCCCGGATGGGTGTCTCTGCTCATAACAAGAATGATTACCCAAAGGTCTGACAAAACAGAGACGGCGCCTCCCCACGTGCCCTATTGAAGGCAGCCGGTAACGTTCCGGTCGTCCTCAATCACGGCGGCGCGTCCGGTGAATGCCGCCTTCCGGGCGGCGGGCGGCAGCCCCCGGCGGCCGGGCGAGCACCCCCGGTCGAGCGTGTGCCGGTGCGCCGCCGACGTCTGGTTGTCCCCGTGCCTCAGGTAGGTGGCGCCGCAGCACAGCAACGCGATGATCACCGCGAGCCAGGCCATCATCCGGCTCGTCCGCAGGCCGTATCCGCTGGTCAGCCATAGGACGTGCAGGGTCAGCCGGCGCCACTGCGCCTGGTCGCCGTGCCGTCGCAACTCCAGCGCGGCGTAGCGGAAGTCCCTGGCGAGCGCGGCCTGCCCGCAGCCGGCCGAGGCCCGCGCAAGCTCCCGGTAGAGCACCTCAAGCCGCGCGACGTCCGCCCCGCGCCCCGCCCCGGGCCGCCCCGCACGCCCCCGCCCCGCACCCTCTCGCGGCCCACGCCCGCGCCCGCGCCCCGCGTCGCGCCCGCCTGCCGTGCCGCGCCCGCGCCCTGAGTCGCGTCCACGGCCCGCCTCGCGCCCGCCCGCCGCTTCGTACCCGCCTCCTGCGGTGCGGCTGCGGACGGGGTCCACGCCGGCTCCTAGGCGGTCTCCGCCTGTGCCTGTGCGGCGGGCCAGGTCTTCGGCCAGGACGGCGCGTCCGGGACGTCCCGGACGGCCGAACGGCTGCCAGTGCCGCGCCGGGACGGTCGCGAACGCGCAGTCGCCCGAGATGCGCAGCAGGTCGGGACGGTGCAGGCCGAGGAACCCGCAGCCGCTGAGGTCGACGTCCGCCAGGTGCAGGCCGCGTGAGGAGACGCCGCGCAGCGACACCACCCGCGCCATGGGTGGATCGGTCCACACAGGTTCGGCCACGCCCTGGATCGGTTGCGGCAGCGAACGGACGGTGACCGTCCCGCCGATCCCGGCGTCCTCCAGGTCGAGTTCGGCGTGCCGGAGCCGGAAGTCGGCCGCCCCGTGGACGGTCGCGCCCCGCGCGATCACCTGCCGCGCCGCCGCGTGGACGCGCAGGCCGCCGTTCGCGTTCGCGTCCGCCAGCCCGATCCGGCCGCCCACCACCAGCGGCCCGAGCCACACGCCGCACCGGAAGCGGGCGCGTTCGAAGCGCGCGTGCCGGGCGACGTGGACGCGCTTGAACGACACGGCGCCGCCGAAGCAGGCGGCCTGCATCGCGGCGTCGCGTCCGAAGCGGGCGCGGTCGAAGCAGGCCGCGCCGATGAACACCGTCCGCCGGAAGGAGGCGTCGGCGTGCCAGGCGGCCTCGCCGAACAGCGCGTCCCCGGCGAGGACGGCTTCCTCGAACGAGGCGTGCCGGTGGAAGCGGGCCGCGTGGAAAGAGGCGTTCCCGCCGAAGCGCGCGCCCCGGAACGACACGTTTCCGAAGAAGCGCGCGTCGTAGAAGGACGCGCCGCCTAGGAAGCATGCGCCGTCGAACGAGCTGTCGCCCTCGACGCAGGCTCCGTGCAGGACGGCGTGGGAGGGCAGGACGGCGCCGTCGAAGCGCGTCCGGCCGATGTGGGGCCGCCCATCGGGTCCGGTGAGGGCGTCCAGTAACGCGTCGAGCAGCCAGGCCGGGACGGTGACGCCGCGCAGGTCGAGGTCGGCCCCGGGACGGATGCCCGCCACGAACCGGTCGAACTCGTCCGGCCGCAGGTGCGCGGGGCAGCCTCCGAAACGTTCCACGGCCCGTCCGGTGCACCCGTGCACGGCCGTGCACCGTTGCCAGAGCACGGTGGTCGGGGACGGCTGCGAAGGCTCGTGAGTTGTCACCTTTCTCGTTCTACCGATGTCACCTTCCGACGGGAAGGTGTCCATGTGGACAGGTCGATACTCCCTTTGCGGGAACTGGACACGGTCCGTTATTTTCGGCACACCGGACGTACGGGGCGTAGCGGACGCATGTCCGCGCCCGCCCGCATGTGGATCACCGGGTGCTCCGATCGCGGAGTGATCAGCGGGAACCCGGGGCATGATCCACGTGTCTGATACTTCGGAAATCGACGACATCAGCCCAGTTCGACTGCCGTTCATCTTGGTCGGGGAAAATTACGGACATGACAGTCAATCCAGGACATTCGCCACACAGTGACGAGGCGCTGCCCGAAGATCGCTTCCTCGACCGTGAGGAGAGCTGGCTCCGGTTCAACCAGCGGGTCCTGGAGCTCGCCGAGGACTCCACGCTGCCCCTCCTGGAGCGCGTCCGGTTCCTGTCGATCTTCGCGAGCAACCTGGACGAGTTCTTCATGGTGCGGGTCGCCGGGCTCGCCCGCCGGATGGCGACCGGCCTCGCCGTCCAGTCCGCGAGCGGCCGCCAGCCCCGCGAGGTACTGGAACGTACCGCCGGGGTCGCCCACGAACTGATGCTGCGGCACGCCGCCGCGTTCCGCAACGAGATCCGTCCCGCCCTCGGCAAGGAGGGCATCGACATCCTGCGCTGGGACGAGCTGGCCGAGACCGAGCAGGAGCGGCTGCGGCGGCTGTTCCGCGACCGGATCTACCCCGTCCTGACCCCGCTGGTCGTCGACTCCGCGCACCCGTTCCCCTACATCTCGGGCCTCTCGCTCAACCTCGCCGTGATCGTCCGCGACCCGGAGACGGACGCGACGATGTTCGCCCGGGTCAAGGTGCCGCCGCTGCTGCCGCGCTTCATCGAGGCCTCCGCCGACCGGTTCACGCCGCTGGAGGACGTGATCGCCGCGCACCTCGGCCAGCTGTTCATCGGCATGGAGGTCGTCGAGCACCACGCGTTCCGCGTCACCCGCAACCAGGACCTGGAGATCGACGACGACATCAGCGAGGGCCTGCTCCAGGCGCTGGAGCGCGAGCTGCTGCGCCGCAGGTTCGGGCCCGTCGTCCGGCTGGAGGTCGAGGAGTCGATCTCCGACGGCGTGCTGGAGCTGCTCACCGAGGAGCTCCAGGTGCACGACTCGCAGATCTACCGCGTCGGCGGCCCGCTCGACCTCGGCGGCCTCGCCGCGATCGCGGACCTGGACCGCCCGGAGCTGAAGTACGTCCCTTTCGTCCCGTCCAAGGCGGCCTTGCCGGACGATGTGAGCATCTTCTCGGCCATCCGTGAGCGGGACGTGCTCGTCCACCACCCCTACGACTCGTTCACCACGTCCGTCCAGCGGCTGATCGAGGACGCCGCCGCCGACAAGCGCGTCCTCGCGATCAAGCAGACGCTCTACCGCACCAGCGGCGACTCCCCGATCGTGGACGCACTCATGAACGCGGCCGAGGCGGGCAAGCAGGTCGTCGTGGTCGTCGAATTGAAGGCGCGCTTCGACGAGCGTGCCAACATCGCCTGGGCGCGCAAGCTGGAGACGGCGGGCTGCCACGTCGTCTACGGGTTCGTCGGGCTGAAGACGCACTGCAAGCTCGCGCTGATCGTCCGGCAGGACGCGGACGGCACCCTGCGCCGCTACTGCCACATCGGCACCGGCAACTACCACCCGAAGACCGCGCGGCTGTACGAGGACTTCGGCCTGCTCACCGCCAACCCCGAGGTCGGCGAGGACGTCAGCGCCCTGTTCAACCACCTCACCGGCTACTCGCGGCAGAACTCCTACCACCGGCTGCTGGTCGCGCCGAACAGCCTGCGCTCCGGGCTCGTCCAGCGGATCGAGCACGAGATCGAGAACCACCGCGCCGGGCACGCCGCGCGGATCCGGATCAAGTGCAACTCGCTCGTGGACGAGGTCGTGATCGACGCGCTGTACCGGGCGTCCCAGGAGGGCGTGCCGGTGGAGATCTGGGTGCGCGGCATCTGCGCGCTGCGTCCCGGCGTCCCCGGGCTGTCGGAGACGATCAAGGTGCGCAGCGTCCTCGGCCGGTTCCTGGAGCACTCGCGGGTGTTCGCGTTCGAGAACGGCGGCGAGCCCGAGGTGTGGCTCGGCAGCGCCGACCTGATGCACCGCAACCTCGACCGCCGCGTCGAGGCCCTCGTCTCGGTCAACGACCGCGCCCAGCGCCAGGAGCTGCTCACGCTGCTCGACACCGCCATGGACGACGGCACCCAGGCCTGGACGCTCGCGGGCGACGGCGCCTGGACGCGCGCCGCCGCGCCACCGGGCGAGACGCTGCTGGACATCCAGACCCACCTGGTCCGCAGCCGCCGGTGGAAGACCGTCGATGGCTGAGCCCGTCCGCGCGGCGGGGGCGGTGCTCTGGCGGGACGGCCCGGAGTTCGCGGTGATCCACCGTCCCCGCTACGACGACTGGTCGTTCCCCAAGGGCAAGGTCGACAAGGGCGAGCACGTGCTGCGCGCCGCCGTCCGGGAGATCGAGGAGGAGACCGGGGTGCGCGCGCGCCTCGGCCGCCGCCTGCCCACGGTCCGGTACCCGGTCGACGGACGGCCGAAGCGGGTCGACTACTGGTCGGCGCGGGCCGCGGGCGGGACCGCGTTCGCGGTGAACGACGAGGTCGACCGGCTTGTCTGGCTCCCCGCCGCCGAGGCGGAGGCGAGGCTCAGCTACCGGCACGACGTCGACCTGCTGCGCGAGTTCCTGCGCGGACCCCTCACGACCTGGCCGCTGGTGATCCTGCGGCACGGCTCCGCCGGGGAGAAGCACGCCTGGCGCGAGCCCGACGAACTCCGTCCGCTGGACGAGAAGGGCCGCGACGAGGCGTCCGAGCTGGCCGCGCTGCTGCACGCCTACGGCCCGTCCCGGCCGCTCAGCTCGGCGACCGCGCGCTGCCTGGAGACCGTCCTGCCCTACGCGCGGCTCGCCGGGACGCCGATCACCACCGACGCGGCGTTCACGGTCGGCCAGACCAGCGCCGCCCGCGCGATGGAACGCGTGCTGGACATCGTCGCCGAGGGGGTTCCCACCGTCCTGTGCACGCACGGCGAGGTCGTCTCCGATCTCGTCACGGGCCTGTGCAAGGAACTGGGCGAGAACCCCCCGGACGACCCAGGACTGCGCAAGAGCGAGTTCTGGGTCGTCCACCTGGACACGTCAACGATCGCGTCGCTGGAGCGCCACACACCCCTCAGAAGGACGGGCCGAGCGTCTGCGACCAAGTGACGGCGAGCCGGCCGCGCGCGGCCTCGGCGTCACACCGCTCCGCCCCGTACAGGACGCCCAGCGCGAACGCGTCGGACACCAACCGCGCGCGCCGTGCGGCCTCTTCAAGGTGCTGCATGGCGATGACGCCGTCCTGGTACTCGCCGAGCACTTCCTGGATGCGCTTCGCGTCCTTGACGACCCGCCGGGCCGCCACGCCCAGCACGGGCACCGCCACCTCCGCCGCGTACCGCGCGCGCTTGGCGGCCTTGCGCGTGTCGTGGCGCGCGATGTCCTCGTCCTCGGCGACCGCGATCGACGCGTAGTCCTTCGCCATCCGCTCCCACGCCTTCGTCACCAGGACGGGCAGCTCCTTGCGCGCCTTCTTCTCCGCCGCCCGCCCCAGCGGCGGATTCGCGATCAAATCCTCCAGCGCCTCCAGCAACGCGAAGTACCGGGGCTCCTTCAGGCTCGCGTTCAACCTCCGGTACGCGCCCCGCTCCCGCCGCGCCAGCTCCTCCATCCACCCGGCCGCCGCGCCGTCCAGCCGCTCCTGGAAGCGCATCCGCAGCACCTCCAGGTCGCGGACCTCCCCGAGCACCGCCGCGAGCCACTTCAACTCGTCGCCGAGCGAGGCGTCCACGTCCAGGACCGGGCGGTAGCTCTTGAGCGTGCTGCGGATCCTGCGCACCGCCACCCGCATCCGGTGGACGGCGTCGTCCTCCCCGACCCGCGCCTTCGGGTCGTACTCGAACACCGCCTCGACCTGCGCCGCGAGATAGCCCATCACCGCGTCCCCGGTCGTCACCGCGGGCGCCTTGCCGTTCGTCGTCAACGCCACCAGCCGCGCCCGCGTCGCCGCCCGCGCGGCCTTCGCCTCCGACGGCACGACCGCCCCGTCCAGCAGCCGCCCGAGCTTCGACGACGACGCCGCCCGCTTCGCGCCCGCCTTCCGGAGCCGCTTGCCCACGGCCTTCAGCAGCTCGGGCGTCCCGTCCCCGAGCTCGACCTCGACCTCGCGCCACTGCCGCGGCTCGCCGTCCCGCACGTCCTGCCCGGTCACCAGGTCGTCGGCCACCTCGGCGAGCATCGCCCCGTCCTCGTCGTACAGCCGGACGACCGTCCGCTCGGTGTCGAGCGTCGCCACCGGATCGAGCTCCGCCCCCCGCGTGTGCGCCGCCACCAGCCCCGCCAGCCGCGCCGGAACCACTCGCGGCCGCCCCAGCGGCGCCTGTAGCTCCTGCTTGCTGTCGGGCCCCACCGGCATCTTCAGATGCCACCCGGCGTCCGTCCCGCCCTTCCTGCGCCGCAACGTGATCCCCTGCGCGGCCAGCCGCAGATCCTCGGTGTCGAAGTAGCTCGCGGCGAGCTCGTACGTCACCGGCTCGCCCACGGACGCCACGCCCGGCAGCCCGTCCAGCTCCGGCAGGACGAACTCGGCGGCGGCGTCGTACTTGTGCTCGATCTCCAGATGCTTCAAGGCCACGATCTGCTCCTCCACGGGGTTCCAACGGCGACGAGCACACCCAGATGGCCAGCATTCCACGCCAAGGTGAACAGATACCGAAAGACCAATGTCGGCCCAAGCCAACACCACCGTTCACCCGCCAAAACACAACGAACAACCCGCCCCAAGCGTGACGAACCTCTCCCGCCGTCCCTACCGCGCGGCCAGGAGCTCGACAGCGGCGTCCACGACCGTGGACGGTACGCCGTCCGCACGCCTGACCAGCTCGCAGACCGCATGAAGCAGGCTCGCGGAGCGCCCCGGACCAACGGCCCCCACGTCGCCGGAAATCTCGATCAAGACCTCCTCGGCGCGCTCCCAGTCCCGCACATGCGCCAAGGCATTCAGCAGTTGGACGAGATCGAGCCGCCCGTAGGGATACCGCCCGCGGCAATTCTCAACGATCCCCTCGCGAAGGGGCAGCGCGTGCTCCCACTGACCAAGCTGGGCATAGGCCGTTGCCCTGTGCCTGGTCACCTCCGTGCCGTCGAGCCACCACGTCCAATGCGGATCGCGAGAGGTGACACTCTCCTTGAGACCGGCCTCGGCCAGCCCGAACATGTGCGCGGCAGCCCGTTCGTCCCCGAGTTGGGCGAGCGCGCGCCCACGACGAACCTGAAACAACGCAGACACTCGCGGCGGCTGCTCGTCATCAGCGACCTCGGCGATAATCCGCAGGGCCTCACGCGGACGGTGCAGATGCAGGGCCTGCATGGCCAAATGAGAGAGAAGGAGCAACTCCATATCGCGGTCTCCCGCGTGCCGGGACAGCATGAGCGCCTCATGGGCGAGCCATCTGGACTCGTCCTGCCTGTCGGCGTCGTAGGCCAGCCACGCGGCTACCTCCCCGGTCTCACCGGCGGCCGCCAGCAGATCCCGTTCAACCCGTGACTCGTAGGCACCCGACCCCAGCTTCTCGTACGCGACGCGAAAGGCACGCAGGGCGACGGGGAACAGATCGTGCCCGCCCCAGAGCGAATCGAGCCTGATGAGATCCTGGTTCGTTCCCCGAAGCGACCCGACGAAGTCGGCGTCCGCCGGACGCCCCTCCGTCCCGAGCGAAGAGGCGGCGCCGACCAGGGCCAGCCCCAGACCGTCAGGCTCAACGACATTCTCCCCGGAGGAGAACAGTTCGCCTTCCGGGACGCCGAAGGCACGGGCATACAAGATGCGATACCGAGGCCCCGCCGTGTGTTCCCCCGCCTCGTGCCCACGAATGGTGCGCTCAAGGTCCTTGAGCGCGGGCAGCCGCCGAGCGACCCGCTCGGACGCGACGTCCCGGAACAGCTCGGCCAGGTCGGCAACGGTCAGCCCGCGCGCCTTACGCGCGGCCCGCAGGCGAGCCGCAATTTCCTTGTCCGGCATCCGGCGTCCCTCCTAACCTTTTACAGCTGCGAGAAGCTCCGACAACTCGTCCACCGTGGAGTGGCCGGGGTACCGCTCCGCCAGCGAGTCGCGAACCTGTGCGACGTCGGTGAGGGTCTTCTTGCCGCCGGTCGAGGAGAGCGTGCCCAAGGCGACCCGCAGTTCCGAAACGGACTCCTGTAGCTCCCCGGTGGCCGCTCGCGCAGCGGCGGCTTGGACGCGATACCAGGCGACCCACTCCGATCCTTGGATCGCCTCGGGCATGCCCTGGATGCCCTTCGTGATGGCCTCGGCGGCGGCCTCGTGCTCGCCGAGATATCTGAGAATCAGCCCGCGCTGCATGGCCAGCATTTCGGCGCCGTAGAAGTACAGGCCGTCCGGGTCCTCATGGCTTGAGCCGCCCGCCAGGATGTCCTCCGCCTGCCCAACTGCCCGAAGCGCCTCCTGTCGCTCTCCGAGAAGGGCCAAGGCCCGTCCACGCTGCTGGGTGGCGACGGCACGCGTCCCGGCCGCCCTCGCCAGGCGGGCAGCGGCCGCCGAGAGATCCGCCATGTCGCCGTAATCGCCGCAGGCCCACGCCAGGTGACCGCGCATCGACAGAGCGGTCGCCGCGAGATCCTCATCACCCGCCCGCATGCCGAGGCGAAGCGCCTGGTCGAACAGCCCACCCGCGCTGGCATGCGCACCGGTCGCGGTGTTGAGCCACCCGTTGAACTGCGAGGCCTCGGACGCGATCGCCGCGAGCCTGCCTCCGAGCGCCCCCCGGGCCCCTCGCAGGAGATGCAGGACGAGCTCAAGATGACCACTGGCCGCGCCCAGCACGGCCCGCGCCCCCACCACGTCCTCGATGCGCCGCTGGCCGGCGAGCGTCGCCGCCAACCCGTCCACCACCACGGCATCGAGCCGAGCCGGATCACGCGCCACGAAGGCCAACCGCTCGGCATCGTCCGAGCCAGAGGCGAAGAGTTGCTGCTCAGGGATGCCGAAAGCGCGGGCGTACAGGATGCGGTAGCGAGGGCCCGCCACGTGCTCGCCCGCCTCGTGGCCGCGAATGGTGCGCTCAAGGTCCTTGAGCGCGGGCAGCCGCCGAGCGACCCGCTCGGACGCGACGTCCCGGAACAACTCGGCCAGGTCGGCAACGGTCAGCCCGCGAGCTTTGCGTTCGGCCCGCAACCGAGCAGCAATTTCCTTCTCCGGCACCCGGCATCTCTCCTAGCTCTGTACATCGCCCTGCCCCACCTCGGCCGGACGGCATAGCTCGCGGTACGCCTCGTTCAGTTCGGCGGCCTTCGGGACGTCCAGCGCCTGCACCGCCGCGATCACCTCTTCGGCACGCCAGTAGTTGGACGGCACCAACCGCCCGCTCGTCACCGCCTCCAACACCGTGTGCGCCGCCTCGTCGGCTCGTCCCGCCGCGAGCAGCGCCAAGCCGAGATCAAGCCGCGCCGAGGCCGCGCGCCGTGGACGGCCCACCGCCCCCTCCAGCCGGGCCAGCACCCCGCGCGCATAGGGCTCGGCCGCCGGATCGCCCAACCAGGACAGCGTCGTGGCGGTGTAGGCATCGCTCTTCGCCGGGTCGTAGCGGTAGTGGTGTTCGGGCCGGTCGGGCGTCGTCAGCGGCATCACCAGCCGCTCCACACGTGCGAGCGCGTCCCGCGTCTCGGGCCCGGCCGCGAGCCGCGCCCATGCGCGCCCCTCTTGTGCTGTGGCCTGGATGAACGCCGATCCGCCACGTGGCGCGACGTCCTGCGCATCACGTGCCAGCGATAGCGCCCCGCGATAGTCGCCGTCGGTGAGCTTCTGCCAGGCACGCGTCTCCAGCGTCCACGCGAGGATCTCCGGATGTTCCGCGTGCTCGGCGAGTTGGGCGGCCGTCCGCAGCCGCGCGGCGGCCGCCGGACGTTGCCCGAGGTCGATGTCGCAGGTCGCGGCGAGCAGCGACAACCACCCACCGACGACCACGAGACGCCGCAGTTCGACCAACGTCATGCGGGCGTCCATGAGCTGCGAGACATATCCCAGAAACCGGCGCGTGCGCTTCAGCAGCTCACCCGGTGCCGCCACCGGATACGCTGCCGCCAACTCGTCCACGGCGATCTCCAGGGCGACGAGCGTCTCGTCCCCGACATCACTCGCCGCGACCCGCCGCGCCAACTCCACCGCGTCCAGCTCATCGTCCGCAGGGGCGGAAGGAGTGCGTCCACCGAACAGTTCGGCCTCAGGGATGCCGAAAGCGCGGGCGTACAGGATGCGGTAGCGAGGGCCCGCCACGTGCTCGCCCGCCTCGTGGCCGCGAATGGTGCGCTCGAGGTCCTTGAGCGCGGGCAGCCGCCGAGCGACCCGCTCGGACGCCACATCTCGGAACAATTCAGCCAGGTCGGCAACGGTCAGCCCGCGAGCTTTGCGTTCGGCCCGCAAGCGGGCCGCGAGTTCTTTGTCCGGCACCCGCGATTCACCTCGGATGTTCGCGGCCGAGGGCCGTCCCTCGGTTCATCCGCGATTATCAGGCTGACCTCGGCCGCCCGCCACCGATTCACTGACAGTCACCGAAACATCACCGCGAATCACGGTAGGAGGAGACCGTCATGAACGCGGACGGCGACGTCGAGCGGGCCAAGGCACGGCTTCGGGAGGAGTTCCCCGGCTGGTCGATCATCTACACCGATCGCGGACGGTGGTGGGCGACTCGTCCCACTGCGGTCGACGAAGATCCGCCGCGCGCCGAGAGCGGCACCCTCGACGCCGACACACCAGACGACCTGCGCGCCGAACTGCGGAGCCTGACGAAGTCCCGCTCAGGCGCGGGGCACACACCGTGAACCCGACGTCCAACCTCGACCTGCTCGCGCGGTCTGGTTCGTGTCATCGACCGGCGATCCGCTCGGCCCCTGCCACGACCTGCCCGGGACGACCAAAGCGATTGGCGACCGGCTCGCCTCCCTCGCCGCACAGAAGCGCCCGCTTCGTCTTCGGTGGAGCCTGCGGAGGCTTCTTTGTGGTCAGGCTATGCGCTGATCACATTCCATGCGGTTCCCTCGGCCAGCGATGGCTGGATCACTCCGCCGGGGACGGGGATGAGGTTTCCTGCATTGTCGACGTCGGCGGCATGGTCGAGTGGCTCCCGCCTCGCAACGGCTCCCGCGAGGAAACGACCGTTGCCTTCCGGTAGGCCGACGTCGTTGCGGCCCCGGAGGACGAACTGAACGTAGCTGATCGCCAGCGGTTCCGGGGAACGGATGGCGATGCAGTAGAGCCGGGCGGTTCCGTGGAGCGTCGCATAGGTGTCGCCATCGCGGATGGAGCAGTTCCTCAGCCGTTGCGGCTCCAGGTTGGCGAAAAGTATTTTGTACGCCTTTTGTTTGTACGCTTCGTCGCCCAGAGCGTCGATGTCGAACAGAATCCCGATCTCTCGCCTGTTCTTTCGGTGACTGGGCGAGGTGGTGGGGCGCGCGTTGACGGTATGGAACCATGCACGGCTGTTCGACAGGTACTGCAAGATCAGTGCCGGAACGATGAGGACGACGGTCCAGATGCCGATCAGCATCAGGCAACCCATGATCGTCACGGTGGTTCGGGCCCGTTCGCTGCCGCGCATCATGCGCGAGGCCGCGATGATCATGGCCGTCCCGTAGCCGAGCAGGAAGAGCATCAAAGAGATGTTGTAGATGGGGGAGATGAGGGGTCCGGTGACCGCGGCGAAGGCGACGACGCCTCCCTCGAGGATCCATAACACCGCCGCGATCGTCACCGTCACCGGCCGAGCGGTTGACGGAGGGCCGCCATAGCCCGGGGCGGTGACCGGACGCCCCTCACCCCACCGCGGAGGCTCGTGATCGCTCGTCATGGCCCGGACGCTTTCACACGGCCGCGGGGCCCCGTCTCGACCTTGTCCGCATCCGGCCGGGGGTGTTCGGCAGCGTGGGCCTTTTAGGTCAGGTGGTACTTCATGCCCATGTGGGACGGGCGGAAGCCTATTTGCTGGTAGAAGCGGATCGCGTCGGGGCGCTGGCGGTCGGTGGTCAGTTGGACCACGCGGCAGCCCCGGGTGCGGGCCTGGGTTATGGCCCAGGTGATGAGGGCCTGGCCCACGCCCCGGCCGCGGTGGTCGGCGGCGACGCGGACGCCCTCGATCTGGGCTCGTTCGCGGCCCGTGTAGGTGAGGCCGGGGATGTAGGTGAGTTGGAGCGTTCCAGCTACCTGGTCCGCGATCTCGGCGACGATCAGGGTGTTGTTGGGGTCGTCCGCTATCGCGGTGAAGGCGGCGATGTAGGCCGGTTCGGCGTCCGGTGTTTCGCGGGCCGCGCCGAGGGGATCGTCGGCCAGTAGTCGGACGATCTGGGGCAGATCGTCCAGCGTCGCCTCGCGGAAGGTCACTTCTTGGTCACGCTGCACATTCACAGGTTATCCGGCCGTTAGGTTGCGAAGTCCGCGATGACTTGTAGTACTACGGGTTGTAGTACTACGTTGGGTGGACGACCACCCGTGTGTCTGCCGGTGGCCGCAGGCCACCGCAGGGGGAGAAGCCATGCACAGCGATGAGAACGAGGAACACTGGACGGACCACGCCATCTGCCGTGGCGCCGATCCCGACCTCTTCTTCCCGATCGGTTATGCCGCGCTCGTCCTGAAGGAGCAGGAGGACGCGGCGAAGGCGATCTGCTCGAACTGCCCGGTCGCGGCCGAGTGCCTCGCGTGGGCGTTGCGGGTCGGGGAGCCCGACGGGATCTGGGGCGGGACGACCCCCGAGGAGCGCCGCTATCTGAGGCGGACGGCGGAGGCGCCGGAGCGCAGGCGGCTGCCGGTGATCGTGGTGCGCGGGGACGCCTCCGAGCCGGAGCACGCGTCCGCCGCCTAGGCACCTTTCCGGTGGCCGGGACGTTGTCCGGGTGACGGCGTCCAGAGTTACGGTGGCCTCCATGAGCGATTCCCAGCGGTCCGAAGGGCTCGTCCAGGCCGGCGCGCGGGTCCTGTCGGCGGCCCTGCTGGTCGGTGGCATCACCGCCCTGATGTGGGTGGTGGAGGTCTTCGACGTCTATGTGGACGACAACCGGCTCGACCGGCTCGGAATCCAGCCGCGGGACGTCAGCGACCTGCCCGACATCTTCACCGCGCCGTTCGTGCACGCGGGGATCGGGCACATGATGGGCAACACCGTGCCGTTCCTCGTGCTGGGGTTCCTGGCTGCGGTCAGGGGAATCGCGAAGTTCCTGGTGTCGAGCCTGATCGTCATCGTGGTCGGCGGGCTCGGGGTGTGGTTCACGAGCCCGGCGAACACGCTCGGGTCCAGCATCCTGATCTTTGGGTTCTTCGGCTACCTGGTGGGACGCGGCCTGTTCGAGCGGCGGCTCCTCGACATCGTGATCGCGGTCGGCGTCGTCGCCGTCTACGGGACGATGCTGGTCGGCGTGATCCCCGACGACCCCGCCATCTCGTGGCAGGGCCATCTGTTCGGGCTGATCGGCGGGGTGGTCGGCGCGTGGTTCCTGCGCCGCGGCGCTAGTGCGGACGAACGGTCACGTCCGACACCACCGCGTCCCGGGGCGTCTCCAGGGCGTTGACGAGGACGCGCGCCACCGTGGACGGGGCGGCGAAGTCGTCCTCGGCGTAGGGGTGGCCCTCCTGGGCGCGGACGCTGCGCTGCATCTCCGTGGCCGTGCGTCCCGGATAGACGGTCGTGACGCGCAGGGACGGCTCCTCCGCGCGGAGCGAGTCGGCGAGGGCGCGCAGGCCGAACTTGCTCGCGGCGTAGGCGGCCCACTCGGGGTTCGCGCGCAGGCCCGCCGTCGAGTTGACGAAGACGACGTGCCCCTGAGCGGTGCGCAGCGCGGGCAGCAGCAGGCGGGTCAGTTCGGCGGCCGAGACGAGGTTGACCGACAGGTGGTCGATCCACTCGTCCGCCTCCAGGTCGGCGATCGGCGACAGGTGGACGACCCCCGCCGCGTGGACGAGCCCGTCCAGCCGTGGCGGGAGGTCGTCGAGGGCCAGGGCCGCCTCGATGCGGCGCGGTTCGGTGAGGTCGAGCGGGATCGTGCGGATCGTCCGGGACGAGGGCCCGACGCCCGGCGCCTTCGGGTCGAAGACCTGGGTCGCGGCGTGCGCGCCGGTCCGCAGCGTCGCGGCGAGCTTGTCCAGCCGGTCGGGCGAGCGGCCGGTGAGGACCAGGTCGTGGCCGCGCTCGCGCAGCAGTTCCGCGACCGCGGTGCCGATGCCGCCGGTCGCCCCCGTGATGAGATACGTGCCCATGGCGCCCCATTCTCGTGGATCTACGACTCGCCCGCCTAACCGGGTGGACGCTCGCCGGCGCGGATCGGTTCGCACGCGCCACCCGGATCAGTTTGCATGCGGCACGCGGATCAGTTCGGACGCAGCACCCGTGTGACCCCGGCGATCAGCGCGGTCGCGAGCACCCAGCCGGTCGCGACCAGCGTGTAGCCGACCCAGCGGGACCAGCCCGTCGGATCGAACGCCTGCTGCTGGCCGAAGGTGTCCAGCGGGATCAGCAGGTCGAGGCTGTAGACGAGGGAGTGGAAGGCGGGTCGCTCGTCCGGCGGCTTGATCGGTTTCGGCGCGTCGATCGAGAACACGGTGGTGCCGACCGCGAGCAGGAAGCCGAACCACGCGAACGCGAGCCAGGGGCGGTAGCCGTAGCCGACCGTCCAGTCCAGGACGTGGTTCCACGCCCGCCCGACCGGGTTCAGGCGCCGGCGGCGCGCGCGCAGCTTGGCCAGCTGCACCTTGCGGGCCAGGTCGTCCGACCCGACGCTGTGGTACCAGGCGGCGAGCTGCTCGTAGGGCTGGAGGTGGAACTCGGGGTCGCGGGACACCCAGCTCAGCCGGTCCTTGAACGTTCCGCCGAAGCGCAGCGTCTCGTAGGTGAGGCCGTTCAGGTACAGCTCGTCGGGCCAGGTGTCGGCGCTGTCCATGATCAGGTTGATCCGGGAGTAGGACAGCGCCACCCGCCCCTTGATCTTCTCCAGCGGCCACAGGAGCAGCTCGTCCACCTGCATGTGGCTGCCGTGCAGGGCCATCCGGTCGGGGTCGCCGGAGTCCAGGACGCCCTTGGAGAACGACAGGATGCCGTGGACCCGCGCGCTGCGCAGCCGGACGGTGCCGAGCGCGACGAAGTCGCGGCTGAACTCGGCGGCGTCCTCGACGACCATGTTCTGCGCGTCCAGCGTGATCCGGCCGGGGTTCTCCAGGGTGGTGCCCTGCATGAACAGCCCGCCGCTCATCCGCGCGCCGACGAGCCGCATCCCGCCGGTGATGTGCGAGTCCTGGACGAACGCGCCGACGTCCACGACGAGCCCGCCGCTGAACACCGCCCACTCGTCCGGCGCGGACGCGGTGATCGTCATCCGGTTCATCCGCAGGCCGCCGCTGATCTGCGCGCGCGGCAGCCGGACCGAGCCCTCCACCTCCGAGCCGGACAGGCTGAGGTACCCGTCCGCCTGGAGACCGCCGCCGTCGAACCCCGGCATCCGGCAATCGGAGAGGCGGAGCTGCCGCGTCTTGGCGTTGGAGAAGTCGGGCTGCTCGACGAGCCGGCACCGCTCCAGGCGCAGCTCGTGCTCGACCGTCCCGCCCGAGAGGTCGAGCCTCCCGATGACGTACGCGCCGCGCAGCCGGACCGCCGACACCGCGCCGGCCCGGGTCTCGCCCGCGCCGAGCAGCAGCCGCGTGATGATCTCCGCGCGGACGATCCGGTCGGGCAGCGGCCCGGTCGGCCGGTCGTCGCCGAGCACGACCGTGTCGCCGGAGGGGAACGCGGCCCACAGGCGGCGTTCGGCGTCGTTGAGTCCGGGGGGCTGGGGCACGAACACCCTTTCTACGGGGCGGTCCCCTCCGTGATCAAGCCGGAGGGGACCGCGCTGGACGTCCCCCCGACGGTTAGAAGAAGCCGCGGCGCCGGGACGCCTCGTCCAGGAAGCCGCCGAGCTGGTGCTCCCAGTCGGTGCCGTGGACGCTCGCGTAGTCGACGGTGAAGCGGCTGAACGCGTCGTGGCCCTCGGAGAGCATGCCGCCGCGCTTGTCGAGTTCGAGGACGACCTCCATCGACTGCGGGTAGGACACGAACGTCACCTCGAGCTGGTTGATGCCGCGCGCGTACTGCTGGGGAGGCGTGAACTCGATCTCTTGGTAGAAGGGCAGCTCCTGGTGGACACCCCAGATGCGGCCCTTCTCGCAGTCGGCGTTGCGGAAGTGGAAGCCGAGGTTGGAGAACGCGGCCAGGATGCGCTCCTGCGCGGGCAGCGGGTGGACGGCGATCGGGTCGAGGTCGCCCGGGTCGAGCGCGCCCGCGACCTCCAGCTCCGTCGCGATCCCGACCGTGGTGCCGCGCAGCGGCTGCCCGTACATGTGGGTGAGCGGCGCCTCCCACGGGATGGGGAACTGGAACGGGACGCTGTGCCGCGCGCCCTCCTCCAGCGTGAAGTTCCCCGCGACGGGCATCTTGGCGTACTCCAGGTTGGAGGTGTACTCGTTGTCGCCCGACTCGACCTCGACCCGGGTGCGCAGCGCCAGGTTGACCGACTTGATGTCGGAGTTGAACTGGCCGCCGATGATGGTGATCTCACCCGTCACGACCGAGCCCGGCGTGGTGTTCGGGTCGTGCAGGACGGTCTCGATCGACGGCCCGCCGATGCCCATCGCCTGCCGCAGCTTCTTGAAGACCAAGGTCAACCCCTCCGTGTACGAGCTCTCTCGTCCCATAGACGCCCTTACGGGAGGGTACGTTCCATCAAGGCCCTGTGACCTGGAAACACGCCGTCCCCTTGGCCGCATTGGGCCGCTCTGGTGGCGCCTCTAGCGCGAAGAGACTAAGGGCCCTGACCCGAAACGGGGTGACGGAATTCAAGGCCGACCTGCGGACGGGTGTCGCTCAGCCTTCGCTGACCCGGATCGGCACCATGGCCTTGCGCGACTTCGTGGTCGTCGTCTGAGCGGCTAGTGGGCGCTGCCTGCCAGGTTCAGGCCTATGACGCCCACGATGATCAGGGCTAGCGCGCCGATCTTGAGGGCGGAGACGTCGTCGCCCATGAGGAGCATGCCCAGGGTGGCGGTTCCGACGGCGCCGATGCCTACCCAGACGGCGTAGGCGGTGCCGACCTCCAGGTCCTTCAGCGCGAGGTTGAGCAGGCCGAAGCTGGTGACGGCGAAGACGAGGAAGCCGAGCGACGGCCAGAGCTGCGTGAAGCCCTTGCTGCCCTTCAGGCACAGGGCCATGACGACCTCGAACAGGCCCGCGAGGATGACGAGGATCCAAGCCATTGCGGTACTACCCCCGGATGGTGAGACGGCACGGTCACGCGTCGTCTTCGCCTACCGGGTACGGCGCACCTCGTCCGGGAGGACCCCGGAAGGGCCCTCACCCAGCGACAACGCCCCCGATGCACCGGGTGTTCCCCGAAGGGCGGCGACCACTCGCCGCGGCCCCCAGGCGACCTCAGCCGTCACGCGGGCGCGTAGCTGACCGGTGGGGCGACGCCGGAGGCGCGCCCCACCGGGAAGATCGCGAAGCGATTCCGCGCCCGCGAAGGCACGGTCACGGCCCGAGCCGCTAGGCGAGGGCCGTGGGCCGGGACTTCTTTAGGCTCTGCCGAGCGCGCGGTACTCCCAGCCGGCGGCGCGCCAGCGGGCCGGGTCCAGGGCGTGGCGGCCGTCCACGATGCGCTTGTGCCGGACGACCTTGGCGAGCGCGTCGGGCTCGATCTCGCGGAAGTCCGCCCACTCGGTCAGCAGGACGACGACGTCGGCGTCCTCGGCGGCGTCCAGGGCGTTGGCGCCGTAGCGCAGCTCGGGGTAGGCGCGGCGGGCGTTGTCGAGCGCGGCCGGGTCGTAGACGCGGACGTGGCCGCCGAGCCCGTGCATGGTGCGCGCGACGTCCAGCGCGGGCGCGTCGCGGATGTCGTCGGAGTTCGGCTTGAACGCGGCGCCCCAGGCGGCGATGCGGCGGCCGGAGATCTGGCCGCCGAGCAGCTCGCGGACGAGGTCGACGGTGCGGGCGCGGCGGCGGCGGTTGATGTCGTCCACCTCGCGGAGGAACGACACGGCCTGGCCGACGCCGATCTCCTCGGCGCGGTGCGCGAACGCGCGGATGTCCTTGGGCAGGCAGCCGCCGCCGAAGCCGAGGCCGGGACGCAGGAACTTGCCGCCGATGCGGTCGTCCAGCGCGAGCGAGTCGGCGAGGTCGCTGACGTCGGCGCCGACCGCCTCGCAGACCTCCGCCATCGCGTTGATGTAGGAGATCTTGGTGGCGAGGAAGGAGTTCGCGGCGACCTTGACCAGCTCGGCGGTGGCGAGGTCGGTGCGCACGACCGGGGTGCCGATGTCGAGGATCGGCTGGAACGCGGCGCGCAGCCGCTCGTCCGCCCAGTCGGAGGCGACGCCGAACACCAGGCGGTCGGGACGCATCGTGTCGTCGACCGCGAAGCCCTCGCGGAGGAACTCGGGGTTCCACGCCAGTTCGATCTCGGTGCCCGCCGGGGCGAGGTCGTGCAGGACGCCGGTGAGCCGCTGCGCCGTCCCGACCGGGACGGTGGACTTGCCGACGACCAGCACGCGCCGGTCCAGGTGCGGCGCGAGGGCGTGCACGGCGGCGTCCACGTAGGTGAGGTCGGCGGCGTCGGAACCGGGCTTCTGCGGGGTGCCGACGCACAGGAAGTGCACGTCGCCGAACTTCCCGGCCTCCTCGAAGGACGTGGTGAAGCGCAGCCGCCCCGACTCCAGCGCCTTCGTGAGCAGCTCGGGCAGGCCCGGCTCGAAGAACGGCACCTCGCCGGACGCCAGTTTGGCGATCTTGCGCTCGTCGACGTCCACGCCGAGGACGTCGAAGCCGAGTACCGCCATGCAGATGGCGTGCGTGGCACCGAGGTAGCCGGTGCCGATGACGGTGAGCCGTGGGGACTCCGTCGCGTTCATTCGCGCTTCTCCTTGATTCATGCCGGGTGGTTGACGGACGTTCCCCTGCTAGGAGCAGGTGCCCTTCTTCGTCAGCTTGCCGCCGGTGACCTTGTTGCCGCAGCCGATGCTGTTGCCGCCCGTGGTGTCGTTGATGCCGACCCCGCGCCCGCCCGCGAGGTTGATGACGTTGTTGCGGAACGTGTTGCCGCGTCCCCAGCCGTCGACGATCTCGTGGGTCTGGAAGCCGTCGAGGGGGGTCTTGGTCCCCTTGTTCCCCTCGATCAGGTAGCCGTTGCCCTTGACGTCCACCCACGAGTCGTTGTGCTTGTCCCCGCCCGTCTTCGAGCCGTCGAAGACGTTGTTGAGGATCTTGCCGTTGCTGGTGCCTTCCTTGATGTCGATCGCCTCGGCGGTGGCGCGGATCAGGTTGCCGCGCACGATGTTGCCGTCGCTGTTGTCCATCCGGCCGCCGGTGACCGACTCCCAGTTCGACTGCGCGGTGCCGAGGTAGACGCCCTCGCCGAACTTCTCGCGCCGCAGTCCGGTGTTGTAGACCTTGTTGTACTGGACGGTGTTGCCGGTGGAGAAGTTGCGCAGGTGGATGCCCTCGTCACCGATGTCGTGCACGTTCAGGCCCTGGATGACCGAGCCCTTGGTGGTGTCGGCCATCACGCCCTTCTGGCTGTTCTGGATCGAGAAGCCGACCAGCCGCCAGTAGGACGCCTTGTTCAGGTGCAGCGCGTAGCCCTTCTTCACGCCGCCGCCGTCGATGATCGACTCCTCGGTGCCGCACAGGTAGATCGGCTTCTGCGGGGTACCGGACGTCGTCGCGACGAACTTGCCCTGGTAGGTGCCGGGGTTCATTTTGATGACGTCGCCCGGGGCCGCGCCGCGCAGGGCCTGCTCCAGGCCCTTGGCGTCGCTGACGGTCTTGGTCGGGCCGGGGCACGAGATCCTGCCGGGGCCGTCCGGGACGGGCGTGGTGAGCGGCTCGCCTTTCGGCGCGCCGCCGCCCGAGCCGCCGTCGTCGCCCTTGTCACCGTCGTCCACGTTCCCGCCGTCCCCCTCGTCCCCGCCCCCGGTCGGCGCGGGCGTCACCTGGTCGGTCCCGGCGGTCTTCTTCGAGTCGCCGTCGTCCCCGCCCAGGCCCGTGACCAGGAACACCAGACCGCCGACCACGACCGCGCCGACCAGCAGGCCCAGCACGAACTTGATGTCGATCCTCGCCGTCATCGGCGGACCACTCCCTCGGTGTCGTCAACTACGCGGCGCAGCAGCCGGACGGGACGCTCCTCCAGCTTGGTCTGCCGCTCGTACGGGTGGGCGCCGCGGCGCCCGATGCGCAGCGCGTTGCCCCGCGAGCGGATCATGGACACCGCGACGAGCAGGAACACGCCCGCCCAGATGATGTTCATCGGCTTGAAGACGCGCTTGACCCATGTCCAGAATCCGGCCGTCTTGTGCCAGCCGGACGTGTTGTTGCCGCTTTCGGCGTACTTGCCGGTGGCGCGGTCGAGGTCCATGACGCTCGTCCCGGCACCGCTGATGGTGTTGCCCCTGATCATGGTGCCGGTGACGTTCCCGCGCAACGTGAGCCCGTGCCGGTGCGCCGACTGGACGGTGTTGCCCGAGATCAGGCTGCTCGCGTCCCGGACGTACAGCGCCGTCTTGCCGCCGACGATCACGTTGCCCGACACGGTGCCGCCGCGCGCGCCGTCGCGCAGCACGATCCCCTGCCGTTTCGCGTTCTTCACCTGGTTGCCGGTGATCTGCACGCGGGTCGCCTGGGCGCGGGTCACGATCCCCATGTCGCCGCCGCTGATCTGGCTGGTCTGCACGGTGACGTTATCGCCGCCGAGCAGCTCGACCCCGTACCGGCGGTTGTTCCGGATCACGCTGCTGCTGATCAGGTTGCCGCCGAACGGGGTGATCGCCTCACCGGACGCGGACGGGCCGTCCGCGAGCGGCTGCCCGTTCAGCGTGAACCCGTTGCCGCCGTTCTTCTCGGACGTGCAGTGCGTCACGCGGACGCCCTCGGTGCCGCGCGACAGCACGAAGCCGTCGCCGCGGCTGCCGCTGACCGTCGTGTTCTCGATCGTGGCGTTCTTCGCGAACCGGTGCAGCACGACGCCGTGGACCAGGCTGTTCTTGATCGTGTTGCTCGCGAGCCGCGTCTGGTTGGACGCGGTGACGAACAGGCCGTAGGCGTCGCCGGTGAACGAGGACTGCTCGATCGCGCCGCTGACGAGGTTGGCCGCCGGGACGTAGAACGTGCCGCCGCCGCGTCCGCCCGCGGCCGTGACCTCGACCTCCTCGCGGTTGCCGCGCGTCGCCTCGTTCGTGCCGTTCGGCAGCCGCACCGCGCGCTGCGGGCCCGGCGTCCCGGCGGGCTCGGCCGCCGAGTCGGGGCGGTCCGAGCCGGTCAGCGCGACGCCGCCGGTCCGTCCGCTCCAGAAGCCGAGGTCGGAGACCTGCGTGTACTTCATGTCGAACTGGCCGCCGATCGCGCGGATGTAGGCCCGGCCGTCCGACACCTCCGTGTCGGGCACGCGCTTGCTGTCGTTCCAGCTGGAGAACCGGACGGGGTTCTGCGCGGAGCCGTTGATCCGCACCGTCCCGCCCGCGCTGACGATCGAGGTGAACTGGCCCGGGATGCTGCGCATCCGGATCGTCAGCGGGCCGGTCGAGCTTTGCAGGATCAGCTTGCCGCCCGCCGCGACCATGATGTTCACGCCGAGCAGGTAGGACCCGTCGCTCTGCTTCTGGAAGTCCTGCCCGCCGAGCTTCGCCAGCTCGGCGACGTAGTAGGGCTGGCGCCGCTGCGGCAGCATCAGCGTCCGGCCGTTCGCGGACGCGAGCACCCGGGGCACGCGCGCCGCCGCGGCCGCCGCCCCGCCGCCCGCCAGGTCGGACTCCTGCTTGGCGCGGATCTGCATGATCCGCATGTCCTCCTGGTCGACCAGCGTGGCCTGCTGCTTGGCCGACTCGGCGGACACGTCGTTGACGTCCGGCGTGCCGTTGTCGTTCGCGATGTACACGCGGTAGGCGTACGCGCCGCCGCCCGCGAGCCCGAGCACCAGCAGGGTCGTGATGACCTTGCCCATCCGGCCCTGCTTCTTGGGCGGGGCCGGAGCCGGGGCGGGCTTGGGCGCGGCGGGCTTGGCCTGCGCCGGTGCGCCGTGCTTGGCCGGGGGCCGCCGGGGCGGGATCGGGATCGGGGTCGGCCGGGTGACGTTCGGATCGGGTCCGTTCATGTCAGGCGCCTCCTGGTTCCGGCTGCGCGGCGCCCCACGGGGGCGGGTACGGCGGCGCGGGCGGCGCCGGGTGGGGCTGGGGCACCGGCGGATGCGGCGCCGCGAGCGGCACACCCTGCGGCTTTCCTTGCGGCGGTGCGGAAGGCGGCGCGGGGCGCGGCCCCGGATGCGGGGCCGGACGCGGCGACGGCTGGGGCGCCGGTGGGTGCGCGGCCCCCGCCATCGCGGGTGCCGGACGCGCCGGCTGCCCGAGCGCCTGCCCCTGCACATGTCCCTGCGCGGGTGCCGGGGCCGCCGGAGCCGGTGCGGGCGCGGGCCCGGGGGCCGGTGCCTGGCGCTGTCCCGGACGCGGCATGCGCGGGAGCCTCCACACCGGCCGCAGCTCCATCGGCTGCTGGAGCATGTACGGGTGGGCGCCCCGGCGCCCGAGCCGCAGCCCGCCGGTACGGGCCCGGATCATGGTGATGACGACCATGAGGAGCACGCACGTCCAGATGACGTTCAGCGGCGTCATGTACCGCTGCGCCTTCATCCACAGCGACGCGGTGTCCGTCCACCCGCCGGTGTCGTTGCCCGACTTGTCGATGTCGCCGTGCGCGCGGGACGTGCTGACCGCGCTCGTCCCCCTCCCGCTCAGGTGGTTGTCGCGGATCTCCGAGCCGCCCGCGTTCCCGACCAGCGTGATGCCGTGCGAGGTCGCGCCCTTGATGACGTTGCCGACCAGCGTGCCGGACGAGCCGCGCATGTAGATGCCGGTGCGCGCGCCGTCCACGGTGTTGCCCGCGAGGCTCGCGCCCTTCACCCCGTCGCGCAGGGAGATGCCCTGCCGGATCTGCCCCGACAGGCGGTTGCCCGACACCTGCACCTGCGTCGCCGCCGACCGCACGACGATGCCCATGTCCCCGCCGATGACCTGGCTGTTCTGCACCGACAGCTTGTCGCCGCCGAGCAGTTCGATGCCGTAGTGGCCGTTGTTGCGGGCCAGGCTGTTGTTGATCGAGCTGTCGCCGAAGCTCTCCAGCGACTCGCCGGAGGCCGAGGGGCCGTCCGCGAGCGCCTGGCCGTTGACGGTGAAGCCGTTGTGTCCGTTGTTCTCCGACCGGCAGTTGGTGACGCGCACCTTCTCCGTCGCCCGCGACAGCACGAACCCGTCGCCCTTGCTGCCCGTCACGACCGTGTTCTCGATCGTGGCGTTCTTCGCGAACCGGTGCATGACCAGCCCGTTGACCAGGCTGTTCATGATCTTGTTGTTGGTCACCTGCGTCTGGTTGGAGCCCGACACGAACAGCCCGAACGCGTCCCCGATGATCGTGCTGTGGTCGATCGACCCGGTGACGAGGTCGGCCGCGGGGACGTGCGTCGCGGTGCCGCCCGGCCGCTCGATCTCGATGTCGCCGGGGCCGCCGCCGGAGCCGCCCTTGCGCTGCTGCTCCAGCCGCTTCTTCTTGTTGGCGTGCCGCTGCTCCTTGTTGAGGTGCTTGGCGGCGCTCGCCGGACGGTCGGTGCCGGTGAGCGCGATGCCGCCGGTCCGCCCGCTCCAGAAGCCGAGCTGCGAGACGTGCGCGTACTTCATCCGGAACTCGCCGCCGACCGCGCGCAGGTACGCGCGCCCGTCGGCGACGTTGCTGTCGGGCCTGCGCGTGCTCGGGTCCCAGCTGAAGATCCGTGCCGGGTAGCGGGCGTTGCCCTCGATCCTGATGTTGCCGCCGAAGCTGACGATCGAGCTGAACGCGCCCGCCGTGCTGCCCATGCGGATGACGAGCGGGCCGCCGGACGGGTTCTGGAGCAGCAGCCCCGCGCCGTCCGCGACGAACACGTGGATGCCGAGCAGGTACGAGCCGTCCGGCAGCCGCTGGAAGTAGCGTCCGCCGTAGCGGCGCAGGTCCTCGACCGTGTACGGCTTGCCGGTGTTCACCGCGGGCAGGACGAGCGTCTTGCCCTGGCTGGAGCCGAAGATCTGCGGCCGCTTCCACTGCGCGGTCGCCTGCCCGCCGATCTGGAGGATCGCGGTCAGCACCGACCGCGTCTGCATGATCCGCTGGTCCTCCTGGTCGACGAGCGCGGCCTGGCGCGCTGCGTCCGCCGGAGTCTCGGTAGGGGTGTCCGCGTGGGCGTGCGGCAGCTGCCGGGCCGGGATGAGCGCGGCCGGGACGAGCCCGAAGACCGCCACCAGCCCGACGCGGAACGCGCAGCGCCCTGCCATCCGAATCGTGCGGGACGTGCGTGTCCGGCCCCGGGGTATTCGGAAGGTCTCGCGCAGTACGCCGGGGAGTCTCGGCGTCCGGTCCATCTCAGCCCACTCCCTGGAGCGAGCTGGCGCTCTGCCCGGCGCCGCCGACCTGGTCGGACGTGCGGGTCAGCCAGCCCTGCTTGTTCATCGTCGCGAACGCGTACAGCTTGATCGGCAGCGAGATCATGATGATGACCAGCGCGGTCAGCGGCAGCAGCAGGATCTCTCCGGGGTGGCGGCGCAGGTGCGAGTAGCCGCGGACGCCGCGTCCGAACAGCACCCAGCCGATCGCGAGCGAGATGCCGAGCGGGTGCAGGTTGTCCAGAATTCGGCTGAAGATCAGGTAGCCGAGCGTCACGCCCATGGTGACCGGGGTCAGCAGGATCTGGAGGACGGTGACCTTGGTGACGAACGGCGTCTTCCACAGCCAGCCCTTCCACAGGGCCGTGAGGTAGCAGCGGTAGGAGTTGCGGCTCCAGCGGATGCGCTGCTTGAAGAACGCGCGGAACGAGTCGGGGAACATCGAGATCGCGCGCGCCGACGACTGGTGCACGGTCTTGTACCCCTGCGACAGCGTCAGCCAGGTCAGCCGCCCGTCGTCGCCCGCGATGCAGCGGCGTCCGAGGAAGAACTCGTTCTCCAGGTTCTCCACGACCGGCAGGATCACCGAGCGGCGGTAGGCGGCGGTGCGTCCGGACAGGCACGCGACGCCGCCCTTGGAGCCCATCGCCGGGACGTAGTCGTAGTAGCGCAGGTTGACCAGCCAGTCGGCGATGCGGCGCCACACGCTGGTCTCGCGCTGGTAGACGTTCTGCTGCGTGCCGACGCCGCCGACCTGCGGGTCCTCGAACGGCATCTGGACGGCGTCCAGCAGCCCCGGCTGCCACCACGTGTCGGAGTCGGCGAACACGATGAGCTCGCCGCGCGCGGCGCGGATGCCGACGCCGAGCGCCGAGCGCTTGCCCGAGTGCTCGTACACCAGCACCTGGAGGCGGGGGTCGGCGACCTCGGCGAGCTTGCGGTGCCCCTCGGTGTCACCGACGTCGATGACGATGATGACCTCGCTCGGGTCCTGCGCGAGCCAGCTCTCCAGGCAGCGGACCAGGATCTCCGGGTCCTCGCGGTAGGACGGGACCACCACCGACACCGTCGTCCTGAAGTTGTTGACCACCGGCCTGTCCAGGCGGGACAGCACGACGCGGTAGAGCCAGAGCCCCCACACCAGCAGCCCCGCGAAGCCCAGCGGGACGAACTTCCTCCAGTCGCCCCCGGCCGTCGCCGCCGAGATCGAATCCCAGGCGTCGCTCAGCCACCCCGTGACAGATGACAACTCGGTCCTCCCTCTCCCGTGTTCTCACGGGGGAGAACAGCTGCCTCAGGTGACCCCCGCACCACCACATAGTTAGATGCGCCGGGACGGTGGTTGGACCGTTATTTCCATATTCGGCCATCCAAGATCACCAGGTCAGAGGGGTCGGGCTCGATATCGGTCTTGCTGGTGGGGTGTCAAGGGCTTCTGGTGCGCAGGAGCGAAAAAAGAGACGTATGACATCCCTGGGACGGGCACTCGCCACGATTCCGAAACGCCCAACTGGGAGTTAACTGTGTTGTATATGGCGTGATGTCTTGTTTATAGTCTTCTGTCCGTTTCTCAGTACTGTGCAGTAAGTGTGACAGCCTGTTGTTGTGAAATGCGTCACATTGACCCTCTTTTAGGTGTACAGATGTGGTCTGCGTCCCGAGCTCGATTCGGTTCGGAGTGGTTGTCGCCGGTTACCAGCGGGTAGCATGAGGGTGAGTTACTGACGAGTACCGACGCGCGGGGCCGCCGGGCCGCCGCTGGACCGGACGGAGAGTCTCGAATGGGGCACTACAAGAGCAACCTCCGGGACCTGGAGTTCAACCTCTTCGAGGTGTTCAGGCGCCAGGACCTCCTCGGCAGCGGCCCGTACGCGGAACTGGACGAGGACACCGCGCGCAGCGTCCTCGACGAGGTGAACCGGCTCGCGGAGGGCCCGCTCGCCGAGTCCTTCGAGGACGCCGACCGCCACCCGCCGGTGTTCGACCCGGCCGCGGGGACCGTGACGCTGCCGGAGTCGTTCAAGAAGTCGTTCAAGGCGTGGATGGACTCCGAGTGGTACCGCCTCGACCTCGCCCCCGAGTTCGGCGGCATCGGCGCGCCCCGCTCGCTCACCTGGGCGGTCGCCGAGCAGGTGCTCGGCGCGAACCCGGCCGTCTACACCTACGCCTCCGGGCCCGGCTTCGCCCAGATCCTCTGGCACATCGGCACGCCCGAGCAGAAGCGGTTCGCCGAGCTGGCGCTGGAGCGGCAGTGGGGCGCCACGATGGTGCTGACCGAGCCCGACGCCGGCTCCGACGTGGGCGCCGGACGCGCCAAGGCCGTCCAGCGGGACGACGGCACCTGGCACATCGAGGGCGTCAAGCGCTTCATCACCTCGGCCGAGCACGACATGGCCGAGAACATCTTCCACCTGGTGCTGGCCCGCCCCGAGGGGGCCGGGCCGGGCACCAAGGGGCTGTCGATGTTCCTCGTCCCGAAGTACCTGGTCGACCTGGAGACCGGTGAGCTCGGCGCGCGCAACGGCGTCCACGTCACCGGCGTCGAGAAGAAGATGGGCCTCAAGGTCTCCACGACCTGCGAGCTGACCTTCGGCGAGAAGGAGCCCGCGGTCGGCTACCTGGTCGGCGACGTGCACCAGGGCATCCGGCAGATGTTCCTCGTCATCGAGTACGCGCGGATGATGGTCGGCACCAAGGCCATCGCGACCCTGTCCACCGGCTACCTCAACGCGCTGGAGTACGCGAAGGAGCGCGTCCAGGGCGCCGACATGACGCGGATGACCGACAAGACCGCCCCGCGCGTCACGATCACCCACCACCCCGACGTCCGGCGCAGCCTCATGACGCAGAAGGCGTACGCGGAGGGCATGCGGGCGCTGGTGCTGCTGACCGCGTCCTACCAGGACGCCGTCCAGATCGCCCGGCACGAGGGACGGACCGACGAGCGGGCCGAGAAGATCAACGACCTGCTGCTGCCGATCGTCAAGGGCTTCGGCTCCGAGCGGGCCTACGCGCTGCTCGGCGCCGAGTCGCTGCAAACCCTCGGCGGCTCCGGGTTCTTGCAGGACTACCCGATCGAGCAGTACATCCGCGACTCCAAGATCGACACCCTGTACGAGGGCACCACCGCCATCCAGGGCCAGGACCTGTTCTTCCGCAAGATCCTGCGCGACAACGGCGCCGCGCTGAACGCGCTGCTCGGCGAGATCGAGGCGTTCGCGGGCGGCGAGGCGGGCAACGGCCGCCTCAAGAACGAGCGCGAGCTGCTCGGCCGCGGGCTCGAAGACGTCCGGGGCATGCTGGAGCCGATGATCGGCTGGGCGGTCGGCTCGCTGGAGAACCCGGCGGAGGTCTACCGGGTCGGGCTCAACTCCTCCCGGCTGCTGATCGCGCTCGGCGACCTGATCGTCGGCTGGCTGCTGTGCCGGCAGGCCGAGGTCGCGCTGAACGCGCTCGGCGGCGACGGCGTCTCCGCCTCCGACCAGGCGTTCTACACCGGCAAGGTGGGAGCCGCGCAGTTCTTCTGCCAGACCGTCCTGCCCCGCCTCGCCGCCGACCGGGCGGTCACCGAGGCGACCACGCTGGACGTCATGGACCTTCCCGAAGAAGCGTTCTGACCGATTCCGGCTGCTCCGCGCCCCCGCCGCGCGGACGGCCAGGTAGGGGCACGGCCCCCGGCATCCTCCTGGGCCGGGGGCCGCTGCGTGCGGGGCGCGGTGTCACTACTGTGGGCCGCGTCCCTCCGCCTCCCCCAGCGAAACCGGAGTGCCGATGCGCGCCGACCCAGCGAGCGTCCCCGCCTCTG
This sequence comes from Actinomadura terrae, assembly GCF_022751215.1. Classification (GTDB taxonomy): domain Bacteria; phylum Actinomycetota; class Actinomycetes; order Streptosporangiales; family Streptosporangiaceae; genus Spirillospora; species Spirillospora terrae. Next base: position 42,615 of record NZ_JAICDG010000002.1, read on the forward strand.
CGAGGATCCCCCTAGCCGTCTCCCTCGCCGCGCTGCTGCTCGCCGCGGGCTGCTCGGACGCGGGCAAGGCCGAGACCAGCGACCCGCCGACGGCCAAGGGGGGCGGCGGCGCCCGTCCGAGCACCGCCCCGCCCGCCGGCAAGTACGTCAAGGAGGGCTGGTTCGGCACCGGGACGAGCGGGCTGCACGCGCGCGTCGAGATCAAGGCCGTCGAGCGGCAGGCCGCGAAGTCGGTGGTGCGCTACAGCGTGACATCGCTGGACACCGCGTCGAAGACGGTGCCGATGCCGATGAGCGTGATCGACCCGGTCGGACGCGAGTTCTACCGGGCCGCCGCGGCCACGGGCGGCGACCAGTTCGCGCCGGGCGCGACCCGCGAGCTGGTCGCCGAGATCCCGCCGCTCCCGCCGACCGTCCAGCAGGTCACGGTGCTCACACCGGGCACAACGGGGGAGTACACGGGGATTCCGGTGACCTCGGGCGGCGGCTCCGTCCAGAACACGCCGGGCGGCGGCGCGCCGGGCTCGGGGACGTCGACCGGAACGGGCGGCTCGGGCGCGCCCGCCGGATACCTCGCGGCGGCGCCGAGCCCCTCGCCGACACCGTCCGGATCGGGCCCGGTCGGGTCGGGCACGTCGGGGACGGGCACGCCGTCCGGGATGCCGACGATGCCGGGCACCGGGAGCTCGCCCGGGATGCCGGTCGACCTGTACGACATCACCGAGGGCGAGATCAAGGACGTCACCTCCAGCGGGTCCGACGTGACCGTCAACCTGCGCACCGACGTGCTGTTCGCGTTCAACTCGGCGAAGCTGTCGGGCAACGCCAAGAGCGTGCTGGACGACGCCGCCAAGGAGATCAAGGACAAGGCCGATCCCACCAGGCGGCCGCTCACCTTCAACGGCCACACCGACAGCAAGGGCAGCGACTCCTACAACCTCAAGCTGTCGCGCGACCGCGCCGAGGCGGTGATGAAGGAGCTGAAGACCCGGCTGGGCGACTCCTTCAAGTACTCCGCGCACGGCCGCGGCGAGGCCGAGCTGATCGCCAAGGAGGGCGGCGCGGACGACGCGAAGGCCCGCGCCCGCAACCGCCGCGTCGAGATCACCTACGACGTCCGGCAGCAGACGCCCGGGACCAGCGGCACGTCCACGGCCCCGGCGGACGGACGCGGCGCAGCCTCCTCCCCGGCCGCCTTCCGCGCCCAGGACGGCACCAAGGTCGCCAGCCGTTACGGACGTTTCGGCGCTGACAAGCGACGCCTCGACGTCAAGCCCTTCTACCGGGACGGCGCCTACATCGTCGGCGTCTTCGACCTCGTCAACGAGGGCCCCGGACAGACCCCAGCCAACGCCACCTACGCGCACAAGGACTACCCGGGCGGGTTCTTCACGTCCTTCTCGATCCTCGCGCCCGGAGGGAAGGACGTGTTCCGAGCCGTCCGCGTCGGCCCGGCGAGCGCCGGGGGCACCGCGACATATGTGGCGTCCGGCTCGGCGAGCTACCGGACCGGCGTCAACGAGCCGGTCCGCGTCGTCGTCTATATGCCCGCCCCGCCGGGCAACGTGTCGTCCGTGGTCTTCGACGGCGGCCCGTTCGGCAAGGTGAACAGCGTCCCGGTCTCCTGACCCCGCCCGAACCACGCCCCAGACAGGACGGGGTGTAGGCCGGTCGGCGCCCGGCCCCAGGCCCGAACAGGCACGCGCTGATCAAGGCCCGCGCTGATCAAGGCGTGCACGGACAGGACGAGGCGCAGGCCGGTCAGCGCCCGGCCCCAGCCCGAACAGGCGCGCGCTGGTCAAGGCGCGCGCGCTGGTCAAAGCGTGCGCTGATCAAGGCGCGCGCTGATCAAGGCGCGCGCTGGTCAGGCCTTGGTGTGGTCGAGGCGCGAGCCGCCCGACCGCGGGTTGTTCGGGGCGTGCGCTGGCAGGGCGTGCGCTGGTCGAGGCGCGAGTCGGACGGGGCGCGGCCGGGGCGAGGTGCGGGCCTGGGGCCCGCACCTCGCCCGGGTGTCAGGACGAGACCGCGAGGAGGCGGAGCGGGTCCTCCAGGAGGTCGCCGATGTCGCGGAGCACCCGCGAGCCCAGTTCGCCGTCGATGATGCGGTGGTCGAACGACAGCGACAGGGTGGTGACCTTCCGGATCGCCAGCTCGCCCTCGTGCACCCACGGCATGTCCCTGATCTGGCCGAACGCCAGGATCGCGGCCTCGCCGGGGGTGATGATGGGGGTCCCGCTGTCGACGCCGAACACGCCCACGTTGGTGATCGTGATCGTGCCGTCGGTCAGGTCGGCGGGCGAGGCCTTGCCCGCGCGCGCCTTCGCGGTCAGCTCGTTCAACGCGCGCGCGAGGCCGGGCAGGGTCAGCTCGTGCGCGTCCTTCACCTTCGGGACGATCAGGCCCCGGTCGGTGGCCGCCGCGATGCCGAGGTTCACGTAGTGCTTGACCACGATCTCGGCGCCGTTCGGGCCGTCCGACCACGAGGAGTTCACCATCGGGTTCCGCGCCACGGCGGTGAGCAGCGCGCGCGCCACCAGCAGCAGCGGGGACACCTTCACGTCCGCGAACTCCGGCAGGTCGCGCAGCCGCTTCACGGTCTCCATCGTGGGCGTGACGTCCACCTGGAGGAACTCGGTGACGTGCGGCGCGGTGAACGCCGAACCGCTCACCGCGGCGGCGGTCGCCTTGCGCACGCCCTTGACCGGCAGCCGCTCCTCGCGGGCGCCCGGCGCGGCCGGTGCGGCCTGCGGGGCCTGCGGCGCGGACAGCGCGGCCTGGACGTCGTCGCGCGTGATGGAGCCCTGCGGGCCCGTGCCGACGACCGTGGTGAGGTCCACGCCGAGGTCCTTGGCCAGCTTGCGGACCGGCGGCTTCGCCAGCGGCAGGCCGTTTTCCACAGGTTGTGGAGAACCTTGGGCCGGGACCGCCGGGGCCGTAGCCTGGGCTGGAGGTGCCAGGGCCACGGGGGCGCTGGGCGGCGGTGGTGGCGCGCCGTTGTTCGAGCCCTTGCGGGGTCGGCGCTTGGTCGCGCTCTCGCGCACCCCGTACCCGACGAGGACGGGCTGGCGCTTGGGCTGGTCGGGCGTGACCGTCCCCGGCTCGTTCATGGACGGCGCGTCCCCCGGCTCGGGTGCCGCCGCTTGCTCGGGTGCCGCCGCCTGCGCCTCGGGCTGCGCGGCGGCGTCACCGTCGCCTTCGCCGCCTGTGTTCACGGTGATGATCGGGACGCCGACCTCGATCGTCTGTCCCTCGCTGACGAGCAGCTCGGTCACCACGCCCTCGAACGGGCACGGCAGCTCGACGATCGCCTTCGCCGTCTCGATCTCGACGATGATCTGGTGGATCTCGACCTCGTCCCCGGGCTGAACGTGCCACTTGACGATCTCGGCCTCCGTCAGGCCCTCGCCCACGTCCGGGAGTCGGAACTGCTTGCTGCTCACCGGCGTCACCAACCGAAGGTCCGGTCGACCGCGTCCAGGATGCGGTCGAGGTCGGGCAGGTACTGTTCCTCGACCCGGGACGGCGGGTACGGCGTGGAGAAGCCGCCGACCCGCAGCACCGGTGCCTCCAGCCGGTAGAAGCACCGCTCGGTGATCCGCGCGGCCAGCTCGGCGCCGTAGCCGTTGAACACCGGCGCCTCGTGGACGACGACGCAGCGCCCCGTCCGGTCGACCGAGGCCGTCACCGTGTCGATGTCGAGCGGGTTGAGCGAGCGCAGGTCGATGACCTCGACCGAGCGCCCCTCCTCGGCGGCCGCGGCGGCGGCCTCCAGGCACGTCTTCACCGATGGCCCGTAGGTCAGCACGGTCACGTGCTCGCCCGGCCGGACGACCTTCGCCGCGTGCAGCGGCATCCAGTCGGTGGACTCGGTGTCCACCTCGGCCTTGTCCCAGTAGCGGCGCTTGGGCTCGAAGAAGATCACCGGGTCGGGGGAGGCGATCGCCTGCTGGATCATCGAGTAGGCGTCCACCGGGTTGGAGCAGCTCACGACCCGCAGCCCCGCCGTGTGCGTGAAGTACGCCTCGGGCGACTCCGAGTGGTGCTCGACCGCGCCGATGCCGCCGCCGCACGGAATGCGCACGACGACGGGCAGCGACACCTTCCCGAGCGAGCGCATCCGCATCTTCGCGAGCTGGGTGATGATCTGGTCGGCCGCCGGGAACACGAACCCGTCGAACTGGATCTCCACGACCGGGCGGTACCCGCGCAGCGCGAGGCCGATCGCCGTGCCGACGATGCCCGACTCGGCGAGCGGGGTGTCGATGACCCGCTCCTCGCCGAAGTCCTTCTGCAACCCGTCGGTGATCCGGAACACGCCGCCGAGCTTGCCGACGTCCTCGCCCATCACGAGGACCTTCGGGTCGTTCTCCATGGCCTTGCGCAGGCCCGTGTTCATCGCCTTGCCGAGCGTCAGGGTCGTCACGACGCCTCCTCCTCGAACGACGCCAGGTACGCGGCGAACCGCTCCTGCTCCTCGGTCATCAGCGGATGGTCCTCCGCGTACACGTTCTCGAAGATCGTCAGTGGGCCGGGGTCGGGCAGCGCCAGGCAGCGCTCCCGCAGGTCCTTCGCGAGCGCCTTCGCCTCGTCGTCGATCTTCTCGAAGAACGCGGCGTCGGCCAGGTCGCCGCGCACCAGGTACGCCTTGACCCGCTCGATCGGGTCCTTGAGCTTCCACGCCTCCTCTTCGGCCTTCAGCCGGTAGCGCGTGGGGTCGTCGGTCGTGGTGTGCGCGCCCATCCGGTAGGTGAACGCCTCGACGAGCGTCGGGCCCTGGCCCGTCCGCGCGTTCTCCAGCGCCTTCCTCGTGACGGCGAGGCAGGCGAACACGTCGTTGCCGTCCACCCGGATACCGGGGAAGCCGTAGCCCTGCGCGCGCTTGAACAGCGGGATCCGCGACTGCCGCTCCAGCGGCTCGGAGATCGCCCACTGGTTGTTCTGGCAGAAGAACACGATCGGCGCGTTGAACACCGAGGCGAACACGAACGACTCGTTCACATCGCCCTGCGAGGTCGCGCCGTCGCCGAAGTAGGCGATCGTCGCCCCGGCGGACGGCGTGCCGAGCACCCCGTCCCGCTGGATGCCCATCGCGTACCCCGCCGCGTGCAGCGTCTGGCTGCCGATCACGATCGTGTAGAGGTGGAACCGGTGCTCCGCGGGGTCCCAGCCGCCGTGGTTGACGCCGCGGAACATGCCGAGCAGGTACAGCGGGTCGACGCCCCTGCACCACGCCACCCCGTGCTCCCGGTACGTCGGGAAGACCATGTCGTGCTCGCCCAGCGCCCGCGCGGAGCCGATCTGCGCCGCCTCCTGGCCGAGCATCGACGCCCACAGCCCGAGCTCGCCCTGCCGGGTCAGCGCCACGGCCTCCAGGTCGAGCTTCCGGGTGATCACAAGATCGCGGTACATCCCGCGGACGTCCTCGGCGTCGAGGTCGAGCGGGTAGTCGGGGTGCTCGACACGCTCACCCTCGGGGGTGAGCAGCTGCACGAGCTCGGGCTCGGCGAGCCCGGGGGTGTCTGGCGCGCCGCGCACGGAGTCGATCGTCATCGATGACACTCCTCGTTCGGGGCCGGTACACGGGATCGCCGTCCACCGGCCGACTTCGGCGACCCGGCCCCCGGTAAGGGACAAAAGCCGCTAACGCCATGGTGGCAGACCTCACACCCCGCCACGCAAGCCCGGATTTCCCGGGTTCCGGCGCGGCGCGTTGATGATCACTTGGAGCGGTCGACCGGGGACGTACCGTCCCGGTTTCTCCCGGTCAGCCCGACCTCGACGTGATCCGCGCCACGTCACTGTCATCCTCCCCGCCAACCCGGGGCCAAATCCCCATCAAAGCCTCGAACGAGAGATGTGGATCACTCGTCCGGGCGGTGTGTGCGGCTTGGTGGTCGGGGATGTGGATCACTCGCGGGAGAGGGCGCGGGTGGCTCCGGCGGCGACGGTCAGGCCGAGCAGGAGGCCCGCCGCGACGATGAAGTTGGCGATCCACTGGTAGATGCCCTTGGGCGCGAACTCGATCTCCTGGCCGAGGCTGCCGATGGGCAGCAGCAGGTCCAGCGTGTAGAAGAACGCGTTGAAGTGCGGATGGTGGCCGTCGTCCAGGACCTCGGGCTTGTGCACCGAGAACACGATCGTCCCGAACGCGAGCAGCCCGACCAGCCAGCTCGCCGCGCGGAACGGCCGGTAGCCGTAGCCGACCAGCACGTCCTGGAACCAGCCGACGATCTTGCGGGAGAAGCCCTGCGTCTGGCGGCGGTCGCGGGCCTTGGCGAGCAGGATCGAGCGGCCGTCGGCGTCCAGGCCGAGCGCCCGGTAGGTCTGCGCGAGGCGCTCGTAGGGCTGCGGCGCGTAGCCGTCGGTGTCGCGGCGCAGCCAGGCGAGGCGCTCGCGGGCGGTGAGCGGCGGCTCCAGCGTCTCGTACTGGAGGCCGTCGAGCTGGAGGCGGTCCGGCCAGGTCGCCGCGTCGTCGCGCAGCAGGTTGATGCGGGCGTAGGAGAGGTCGGCGACGCCGCTGATCGGCTCGGCCGGACGCAGCAGCAGCTCCTCGGCCTGCAAGCGCTGGAGGCTGAGCGCGGTGCCGTTCTCGTGCCGCAGATGCGCGCCGCGCAGGCTGAGCTGCCCGGCGACCCGGGCCCCGGCGAAGCTCACCGCGCCGACGGCGGTGAAGCCGTCCGAGCAGTAGACGTCGGTCTCGACGGCGAGGTCGTCGGCGTTGAGCGCCGTCCGGTCGGGGTGGGTCAGGTGGGCGCCGACGAACGAGAGGTACCCGCCGACGCGGGCGCCGCGCAGCCGCACTTCGCCCTCGGCGCTGAACCCGCCGTCGCAGAACACGTTCGCGGCCACGTCCAGGCGGCTCGCGTACAGGGCGGACCCGGACGGGTTGTGCAGCCGCGCCTCCCGGAAGATCAGCTGTCCGCCGACGCGGGCGCCGGGCAGCCGGACCTCCCCGTTCGCCACGAAGCCCTGGTCGCAGTAGACGTTCGCCTCGACGGTGAGGCGGTCGGCGAGCAGCGCGTCCCCGCCCGGGTTGGACAGGTGGACGCCCGACATGTTCAGGATGCCGGTGATGTTCGCCCCGTCCAGCCAGAGGCCGCCCGAGATGCGGCTGCCCTCCAGCCACAGGTGCCCGTCCACGCGCGTGCCCGAGGCGATCAGGCCGGGCAGGCGGCAGCGCATCAGGTGGACGCTGTTCATGCTCGCCCAGTACAGGTGCGGCGCCTCGTCGAACGAGCAGCCGGTCAGCGCGAGCGGGACGTGGACCTCCGCGTGGCCGAGGTTCAGCGAGCCGGTCACCCGCGCGCCGCTGAGCCGCACCGCCGGGACCTGCCCGGGCTCGGGATCGACGGCGCCGACCAGGAGCGCGACGAGGACCTCCGCCCTGACCGAACGGTCGGGACCCCAGTACGCGGTGCCGCCGGGATCGTCCAGCGCCGGATCGCCCGTGCCCAGGTCGACGGACTCGCCGCGCGGGAACGCCTCCCAGAGGCGGCGCTCCGAGGGGGTCAGATCCTCGATGTTCATCGGGCGGCTCCGGGGTCCGGGGGAGGGGATGGGGTCCGTCAGGCCATGGTGCCGTACGCTTCGGGATCGTTGCCGTACGCTTCAGGATCGTTGTCGTACGTCAGGATCGCAAAGAAAGCGCAGACCAGTGAGGGGGCGGTCGTGGCGCGTGTCGTCGTGGACGTCATGCTGAAACCGGAGATCCTCGACCCGCAGGGTCAGGCGATCGCACGGAAACTCCCGCAGATGGGGTACGAGGGCGTCGTCGCCGTCCGTCAGGGCAAGCGGTTCGAGGTGGAGGTGGAGGGGCCCGCCGACGAGGCGGCGCTGGAGCGCGTCCACACGATCGCCGAGACGCTGCTGGCCAACCCCGTCATCGAGAACTTCGAAATCCGCGTTCTCTAGTCGGGAATAGCGTGGAATATTTCGCTGGGTGATGCGGCGTGGCGCAACGTGGCTGGTGCGTTCCAGGGGGCGTGTGCCATTTCACGGCGGCTTCCCGTTTGCTTCCTGGTGGGAGTCCCGGCGGCCGGCTTTACGCGAAAGAGCCGACACTATAGCGATTACGGAAGATTCCGCGGGGGAAGTGTTAGCTGCGTCGAGTCCGTCGAGCAAGCTCCGGTACCGGGGGCCTGACCAGGGAGCCGGGGCACGACACGGGGTGTCTCACGTGGAAATGAGAATCTCGCTCGCGCTGCCGCGGGAGGCGTTGAGCATTCCGGTGGTTCGCCGGGTGGTGGGCGACTCCCTGCGGGGGCTCGGGGTCGCCGAGGACTGCGTCGCGGATATTCTCGTCGCCGCGTCCGAAGCCTGCACGAACGTCATCCAGCACGCCCGCGCGACCGGCGACTACGAGGTCACCGGGCACGTGGACGGCGGCGGCTGCTCCCTCAAGATCACCGACTGGGGACGCGGCCCGCGGCCCGCCCCGCGCGACCCCGGCGTTTTGAGCGAGTCGGGGCGCGGCATTAGGATCATGCGGGCGCTGGTGGACGACCTCAGCATCGACTCCTCACCCGACCTGGGCACCGTCGTCCACCTGCGGAAGCGGCTGACCTGGCAAGACGAGGCGCTGGTGGGGAGCCTCGAACGCAGGCTCATGCACAGCGCCGGGTAGATTGGTACGCGCGCGGGGGGAATGTTACGCGCGGCGGGGTGATCAGCGGAGGAGACCCGCTCGTTCCGGCGACACCTCATTTCGGAGGAACAGTAGAGATGGACGCTGCCCGGGTAGGGGTCATCACCTTCCCTGGTTCCCTAGACGACAAGGACGCCGCGAAGGCCGTGAGGCTGGCCGGCGCCGAGCCGGTCGCCCTCTGGCACGGCGACCACGACCTGCGGGGGATCGACGCCGTCGTCCTGCCCGGCGGGTTCTCCTACGGGGACTACCTGCGAGCCGGCGCGATCGCCCGGTTCGCGCCGCTGATGGCCGAGGTGGTGGACGCCGCGAAGGGCGGGCTGCCCGTCCTCGGCATCTGCAACGGCTTCCAGGTGCTGTGCGAGTCGCACCTGCTCCCGGGGGCGCTGCTGCCCAACGCGGGCCTGCACTTCGTGTGCCGCGACCAGCGGCTCAGCGTCGAGAACGCCGACACCGTCTGGACCAGCGAGTACCGCGAGGGCCAGGAGCTGGTGATCCCGATCAAGAACGCCGACGGCCGCTACGTCGCCGACCGGGAGACGCTGACCGAGCTGGCCGACTCCGGCCGGATCGTCGCCCGCTACCTCGACCTGAACCCCAACGGCTCCCTGGACGACATCGCCGGGATCTGCAACGAGGCCGGCAACGTGGTCGGGCTCATGCCCCACCCCGAGCACGCCGTGGAGTCATTGACCGGCCCGTCCACCGACGGGCTCGGCTTCTTCACCTCGATCGTCAAGAGACTGGTCAACGCATGAGCGAGCAACGGCCCAACGCGTCCGGACGGACCGACCGCGCCCGCGACGCGGGCGGCCCCGGCCCCGGGCCCGGGGACGACTTCGTCGAGAGCGGCGCGGGCGGGGGTGCCGGCCGCGACTCCGACGAGCCGTCGCTGGAGTGGCTCGGCGAGCTGAAGTCCGACGCCGACGACCCCGAGCTCTCTCCCGTCGACCCGGCGGTGACGCAGGCCTTCGAGGCGATGCTGGAGGAGGGCGAGCGCATCGAGCGGCCCGCCCCCGCTTCCGCTCCTGTGGTGGAGCCCGCTCCGCTGCCGTTCGGCGTTCAGGGCGCCGCGTCCATGGACGGGCAGCCGCCGATGGAGGTCACGCCCGAGTTCGCGCGGGCGCTCGCTGAGGAGGGCATGTCGGTTCCGGCGCCTTCCGGCGGCGACCCCACCTACACCGCGCCGGACCTGAACGGTTCGGTCGCACCTGAACTTCCTCGGCCGGACGCGCCGGGCGCCGCCTCGCAGCCCGGCGTGGAGGGCGGCACCGGCCCGCAGCCCGCCGTGGGGCCCGGCACGGGCCCGCAGCCTGTCGTGGGGGGCGGCACGGGTCCGCAGCCCACGGTCGGGACGGGCACCGGCCCGCAGCCGCTCGTCGGGACGGGTACGGGCCCGCAGCCCGTGGTGAGCACCGGCCCGCAGCCGCCCCTCGACCTCGGGCCGGATCCGCTGGCTCAGGGCCCCCTGGGGACGGGCCCGCAGCCGACGCTCGGGACCGGTCCGCAACACGTCCAGCAGCCGGTACAGCCCGTTCAGTCCGTTCAGCCGGTGCAGCCGGTTCTCGGGGCGCAGGGGCCGGGCACGGGCCCGCAGCCCGCGATCGGCTCCGAGCACCTGGGCACCGGCCCGCAGCCCGCCGTCGACGGCCCGGGAACGGGCCCGCAACCGGTCGTCGGCTCGGGCACCGGCCCGCAGCCCGCGGTCGACGGCCCCGGAACGGGCCCGCAGCCCGCGATCGACGGCCCTGGCACCGGACCGCAGCCGGCGATCAACGGCCCGGGCACGGGTCCGCAGCCGGTGATCGACGGGCCCGGGTTCGGCCCCGGCCCCGGTACCGGTCCGCAGCCCGCGATCGTCCCGGTCGACCCGGTCGAGCCGGGCACCGACACCGTCGCGGTCGCCGCGGCCACTCCGGAGCGTCCGCAGCCGTATGCCGAACTCGGCATGAAGGACGAGGAGTACCGGCGGGTCCGCGACATCCTCGGCCGCCGTCCCACCGCGTCCGAGCTGGCGATCTACTCGGTCATGTGGAGCGAGCACTGCTCCTACAAGAGCTCCAGGGTGCACCTGCGCCAGTTCGGCGACAAGGCGCCGAAGACGGACGCGCTGCTCGTCGGCATGGGCGAGAACGCGGGCGTCGTCGACATCGGCCAGGGCTGGGCGGTCACGTTCAAGGTCGAGTCGCACAACCACCCGTCCTACGTGGAGCCCTACCAGGGCGCCGCGACCGGCGTGGGCGGGATCGTCCGCGACATCATGTCGATGGGCGCGCGTCCGATCGCGGTCATGGACTCGCTCCGCTTCGGCCCGGCCGACGCCCCCGACACGCAGCGGGTGCTGCCCGGCGTGGTGGCCGGGGTCGGCGGCTACGGCAACTCCCTCGGCCTGCCCAACATCGGCGGCGAGACGGTCTTCGACGCCTGCTACGCGCAGAACCCGCTGGTCAACGCGCTGTGCGTGGGTGTGCTCAAGCACGATGAGATCCAGCGCGCGATCGCCCCTGGCCCCGGCAACAAGGTGATCCTCTTCGGTGCGACGACGGGCCCGGACGGCATCGGCGGCGCGTCCGTGCTGGCCTCGGCGACCTTCGACGACGAGTCGCACCAGAAGCGGCCGAGCGTCCAGGTCGGCGACCCGTTCATGGAGAAGCTGCTCATCGAGTGCTGCCTGGAGCTGTTCGCCGAGGGCCTCGTCGTCGGCATCCAGGACCTCGGCGCGGCCGGCGTGTCGTGCGCGACGACCGAGCTGGCCGCCGCCGGAACCGGCGGCATGCACGTCGACCTCGACACGGTCCCGCTGCGGGACGCGACGCTCCGCCCTGAGGAGATCCTCATGAGCGAGTCGCAGGAACGCATGATGGCGGTGGTCGCGCCCGACAAGGTCGACCGCTTCATGGAGATCTGCGGCCGCTGGGAGATCCCGGCGACGGTCATCGGCACCGTCACCGACACCGGACGCCTGGTCATGACGTGGCGCGGCGAGACGATCGTCGACATCCCGCCGGGCACCGCGGCCGACGAGGGCCCGGTGTACGAGCGCCCGTACGCGCCGCCGCACGACCTCGGCGCGTTGCAGTCCGACACGCCGGGGCGGCTGACCCGCCCGTCCTCGGCGGACGAGCTGCGCCGCACCGTCCTGTGGCTGGCCGGTTCGCCGAACCTCGCGAGCAAGACGTGGGTGACGTCCCAGTACGACCGGTACGTCCTCGGCAACACGGTACTGGCCATGCCCGACAACGCGGGCGTCGTCCGCGTCGACGACGAGTCCGGCCTGGGCATCGCCCTGTCGCTGGACGGCAACGGCCGCTACACGCGCCTCGACCCGTACGCGGGCGCCCAGCTCGCGCTGTCGGAGGCGTACCGTAACGTGGCCGCCACGGGTGCCCGCCCGCTCGCCGTCACCAACTGCCTCAACTTCGGCTCCCCCGAGGACCCTGGCGTCATGTGGCAGTTCGCGCGTGCCGTCGAGGGCCTGGCGGACGCCTGCCAGTACCTCGGCGTCCCGGTGACGGGAGGCAACGTCAGCTTCTACAACCAGACCGGCACGACCCCGATCAACCCGACCCCGGTCATCGGCGTCCTCGGCGTCCACGACGACGTGCGCCGCCGCGTGAACATGTCGCTCACCTCCGACGGCGCCACGCTCGCGCTCCTCGGCGAGACGCGCGAGGAGTTCGGCGGCTCGGAATGGGCGCACGTCGTCTACGGCCACCTGGGCGGACTGCCGCCGCTGGTCGACCTGAAGGCGGAGGCGGCGCTGGCCGGGGTGATGATCCAGGCCGCCCGCGACGGCCTGGTCACCGCCGTCCACGACCTGTCGGACGGCGGCCTGTCGCAGACGCTCGTGGAGTCGTGCCTGCGCGGCGGACTCGGCGCGCGGATCACCCTGCCCGGCGACCCGTTCGTCTCGCTGTTCAGCGAGTCGGTCGCCCGCGCGATGGTGGCCGTGAGCCCGGGCGCCGAGGCACGGCTGGCGGCACTGTGCGAGGCCGCGGGCGTCCCGGTCACCCAGATCGGCGTCGCGGGCGGCGACTCGCTCAGCGTGACGGGCCGGGGGACCGAGGGCGAGCAGCAGGAACTGTTCTCGATCCCGCTGGCCGAACTGCGCGAGGCGCACGAACGCATGCTCCCGAGCTACGCCAACTGACCGTCGTAACCAGTCGCGAAGGGCGTCCCGATCAGGGGCGTCCTTTCGTGTTCACTCCTCCATGTCCCTATGTGGCCAAACCCAAAAGGCCGATGTCAGGTCGATACACGATGTGACCATGGGCGGCCGAGGGGGCAACGGATGGCGATGGACGCTGGTCGGCGGTTGGCTGATGACCGGTCTGCTCGCGGCCGTCCTGGCCTGGTGTTCCAAACGGAGTTGGGACGGCGTCGAGCGGGCCAGTTGGGTCGCCGCGCTCTGGGGCACGATGACGCTCGCCGCCGCCGGACTCGGCTGGGCGCAAAGCCACCGATCAAGGAAAGGCCCGGCCGAACTGAAGCCGCTGCCGCCCGCCATTGAGGGAACGTTACGTTCGGTGGACGGCGGCGCCCAAGCCCAGGTGCGATTCGTCAACCTTCGTGACGACCATGTCTGGATCTACTGGATCGACTTCGACGGCGAACGCCAGCCTTTCCAGCACCTGCGTCCGGGAGCCACGTTCGGAGTGAACACGTGGAACACCCATCCGTGGGTCGTGTGCACCGACGACTATGCGGCCATCGCCGTATTCGAACCCGTCCCCGGCGCCGCCCGCGCCGTCATACGAACGGCCGTGGAACCCCGCCGCCGCATGCCCTTCCGGCGGCACCGGTCCGTCCCACCGCCGCATCGCTCCCGAACCCCATAATCGCCCCGCCACGTCCAGCGGCCGGAGGGAGGGTGGGGTCACGGGATTCTGCCGACTCCGGGACGTATCCGGGAGCAGTTCCGTACCCACCCTCCCTGAGCCGCGGACCCTGGCGGGTACTCAGACCGGTCTCCAATGCGCGCCAAACTACCGATCCCCGGTGACAGGACTCCGGCTAGAAGACGGAGATGTGGACGTGGTCGTAGTGGTTCGCGGTCACGCCGCCGCGGTTCTCCATCGCGCGCCAGCCGGGGCTGCGCAGGTCGTAGATGCGCTGCCGCCAGATGATGTACTTGATGCCGAGGGCGCTCGCGTGCGCGATCGCGTAGGCGGCGGTGCGGTCGCCGAGGGACTGGGCGCTGCCGGTGGCCATCTGCCCGCCGGTGGTGACCATGAAGTCGCAGGCGTGCCCGGTGCCGTGGTCCTGAGGGTCGCCGGTGCTGCGGACGCAGCCGATCGTGGGGAACGGGCCGTTCTCCATGTCGATGGTGTTCTTGACCTTGAGCATGCGCGGGGTGACGCCGCCCATGCCGACGCTCGGCGACTCGGGTTTGTACTTCTTGACCAGGTTCCTGATGCGGCTCTTCTGGGCGAGCAGGTCCCTGATCTCCTTCTGCAACTCCGTGATCTTCTGCTGGGCCTCCTGGCGGGCCTTGTCCTGCCGGGTGACGAGCGTCTGGATCTGGGCGACCTTCGCGGACTTGTTCTGCGCCAGATGGCTGACCAGGCTGACGTTGCTCAGCAGGTCGGCCGGGTTGTCGCTGGTGATGACGGAGACGGTGGGGTCCTGCCCGCCCGTCATGTACTGGGACGCGGCCAGCTGGGCGACGAGGTCGCGGGCCTCGTTGAGGTCGGACTGGAGGACCTTGGACTCGTCCAGCGCCTTCTTCGCCGCGTACCGCGCGTCCTTCAGCTTGGCGAGGTCGCCGCCGTAGGCCTTGTCGAGCCGCTCGATCTGGGCGTTGAGCTTGCCGAACTTGCTGCTGTCGCCGGGGTCGGCCGCGAGCGCGCTCATCGCCGCGGCGATGGACGGCTCGGCCGCCGAGGACGGGACCGCCCCGCCCGCCAGCGGCACGGCGGTGGCGACGGCCACCAGTGCCACCGCGGCACGCCGGAGGGTGGAGGTGGAAGTCTCCACGGCTGCTCCTCTCCTCGTTGGCCTACCGGGTTAGCTGACGGGTTCGGGCTGGAGTGCGCCCTGTCGCGGGCCTGGCGGCCTGCGAGTTCACCCCGGCCGGGTCGTCCCGGCGGATGGGTCCCCGGTTCCCGGGCGCGCGCCCTGGGATTCGGCCCGACGGCCGGCGGGCCCGGGTTTCTCCGGGCGCCGCGCCGACCGATCATGGCATCGGACTGGGTGGGGCCGTCCGTCGCCCCGCCAAGATTAAACACCCAGCGGGCGGGCGGGACGGCTCGAAGCCCGAGAAGCCCGGCTCCCCATGCCGGGGAGCCGGGCCGTTTTATGTGGCGAGTCTCATAGTTTGCCCTTGTACAGCAGCCTGTTCGACTGACCCCGCAGGTGTCCGAGCGCGTTCTTGGTGGAGTTGTCGTTCAGCCATTTCTGGACGGTCGGGAACGGGGCCTTGCGGTGCGTCGTCAGGTAGAGCGCCGCGACGCCGCTCACGTACGGCGTGGCCATCGACGTCCCGCTGAGGGACTTGTGGCCGCCGTTCTTCCAGGTGGAGGTGATCCCGTAGCCGGGCGCGCTGATGTCCACGCATTTGCCCCAGTTGGACCAGGCCGCGCGGTTGTCGTAGACGGTCGTCGCGCCGACCGTCATGACCCAGCCGGCGCTGGCGGGCGACGTCCGGCAGGCGTCGACGTTGTCGTTGCCCGCCGCGACCGACACGAACACGCCCGACTTGGACAGGTTCGTCACCGCCGTGTTGAGCGCCGCTGACTTCGGCCCGCCGACCGACATGTTCGCGACGGCGGGCTTCGCAGCGTGCGTGCGCAGCCACTGCGCGGCGGCGACGAGGTTGGACATCGAGCCGGTCCCGTCGCAGCCGAGCACGCGCAGCGCCCGCAGTTTCACGTTCTTGGCGACGCCGTACGTCTTGGACCCGATGATGCCCGCGACGTGCGTCCCGTGCCCGTTGCAGTCGTTGCCGTCGGCGAACTCGCCCGCCTTCCAGGCGACCGCGGCGCGTCCGCCGAACTCCTTGTGCGTCGTGACGAGCCCGGTGTCGATGATGTAGGCCGTGACGCCGCTGCCGGTGGCGCTGTAGGTGTAGGACTTGGAGAGCTTCCGTC
Source organism: Actinomadura terrae (assembly GCF_022751215.1). Taxonomy (GTDB): domain Bacteria; phylum Actinomycetota; class Actinomycetes; order Streptosporangiales; family Streptosporangiaceae; genus Spirillospora; species Spirillospora terrae. Next base: position 58,347 of record NZ_JAICDG010000002.1, read on the forward strand.
CGCGCTGGTCGATGCGGTCGAGCCCCCACGGCAGCGACCCGCGCTGGGTCTTGGACGCGACCTTGACCACCTGGTCCTGCTCGATCGCGGCGACCCGCCCGTCCCGCCGCAACTCGCCGAGCTGCCGGTCGCTGAGCCGCGCCGCGAACCCGTTCAGCACGCCGTCGAACCTCTGGACACCGGCCGCGCTGACCTTCTTGGCGGCGGCGTCGGTGGACGCGCCGGCCTTCAACGTGACGATGTACCGTCCGGGCAGCGGAGTGCCCTCGGCCGCCGTGACCTGCACCAACGAGGGCGACGGGTCATCGGCGAAAACCGGCAGCGCCGCCGCGCCGCCCGCGCACGCCGCGACGACGCCGACCAGCAAGAGCCTTTGGTGGACAGCCCGCAAGACGTCTCCTTCTGCCCGGGGGGAACCGCGTTCTCGGAGGCCAGGCCGCCCGTCCCGGGGGCTGGGCCGAGGGGAACCTTAGCGGATCTATCGCGACATGACTGGTAAATCGGTCATGCTCGGTCTTGGGCTCTACGTCGTCCTTTGGGCCTGGGGCCATGTGGCGGCCAAGTCAGGAAACCGACACCTTGGATGGCCACTTGGCCGCGCTGAAGGTGGCCTCGGCGTGCGGACGTTTTTGCTTGTCGGATCGTCCGAGACACGCCATTGTGCTCGGCGTATCGCGGGGCAGGATCTCAGCTGCGGCTCAGCTTGCCCGCGTAGCCGAGTTGGGTGCCGGGTTTGCTCCAGGTGTACTGGAGTGTTCCGTCCGGCTCGCGGAGGACGCGCACGGTGCCGTTGGTGCACGGCTTGGGGATGACCAGGTCCATGTTGAGGGTGCGCTCCGTCCCCTGGCTCAGCGTGAGCGTCCCGGTGCAGTTCTCCCGCGGATAGACGGCACGCGCGGTCCTGCCGCCCGTCTCGAACGTGACCTCGATGGGGAACGACACGTTGCGGTTGGTGTTGACGACCGTCCCCTTCCACGTCCCGGCGAACGAGGGCGGGATCGCGGTCACCGGACGGTCCGAGCCCGTCTTGTCCACCGGGGGCTGGGCGTCGTCGCCCTTGAGCTGCGGCCACAGCACCAGGGCGATAATCGCGATGCCGACCCCCACGCCGATGATGAGGGAGAGCGCGACACCCAGCACGTGGTTGCTCGGGCGTCGCAGCTTCCCGAGCGCCAGCGCCGGGTTGAACCGCCGCTGCTCGCCGCTTTCCCGCGACGGCTTCAGCCCCGGGATGAGGTGCGGGGCGGTTTGGGTGCGGTCGTGCGAGCCGTCCTGGTCGTCCGGCTCCACCGATGCGAACGCGGTCGTCTGGTCGTTGGACGGATCGACCTCGAACACCGTCGTCGACTCCCCGCCGTCCACGGGAGTGAACGCGGCGGTCGCCTCGAAGGCGGCCGGGTCGAGATCGGTTGCCGAGGAGTCGTCTTTCGCGTCCCCGGGTGGCGGGGGAGGCGGGGCACCCATGGGCGACCGGGGCGGTACGAATCCGGGTTGCGGACCAGGGCCGGGGCCGCCTGGTGGCCCCACCGTCCACGGACCCGCCACTCCGGGCCCAGCGGCCCCGCCGGCCCCAGGCGCAGCCGCACCGCCACCGGGACCGGGCACGGGCACGGGCCCGAAGCCCGCGGGGCCATGACTCGGCGCGGCGCCGCCGGGCGCAGCACCAGCGGGGCCATGACCTGGGACGACGCCGCCGACCGCAGGGCCACCAGGACCACGACCGGGCGCGGAGCCAGAACCAGGTGCGGCACCGGGATTCGCGATACCGCCGGGCGCAGCTCCTGCGGAGCCAGGCGCGGTGCTGAGGTTCGCAGAGGCAGAACCAGGTGCGGGACCGGGATTCGCGGCGGGGTTCGCGAGGCCAGGAGCGGCGAACCCGGCACCTGCACCACCGAAGGAGGACGGAGCACCCGCTCCTTGTCCGGGGCCGGGTACCCCAGGAGCGGCGACGCTCGTCCCACCAGGCGCGGTCACCGCCGAGCCCGGGTTCGGACCTCCGGAACCGGAGCCCACGAAGTCGGACGACACCACAGGCTCGGGCGTCGTCGGATCCGGCGGGCCAGACTGGGAGCCTGTCATCCGATTCCCGGACGCCTCGTTGTCCGCCACGCCCGAACCCGCCTGCCCCACGACATCAGAGGGCTCCGCGATCGGTAGAGACGACGCGAGTGCGCGCCCCTCCTCGACCATGGCGGGGGGCATGCGGCCCGCCAGCGGCGCACTGTCGTCGAGCAGGCGCGCCAAAAGGATCTTGGCGGTCGGACGCTTGGTGGGGTCCTTGGCCAGGGCGTCCGCCATCACCTCGCGGAGCGACTCGGGGACGGCCGACAGATCGGGGTCGTCGTACACGATCCGCTGCATGATCTCGGACGGCGAATCGTCCCCGAACGGAGCTTTCCCCGTCGCCGCGAACAGGATGGTGGCCGCCCACGCGAACACATCGGCGGGCGCGTCGATGCCATGGCCGCTGAGCTGCTCGGGCGCCTTGTAGGCGGGGTCCTCGGCGACCCGTCCGGCGGGGGTGGCGTTCACGGCCTCCAGGGCACCGGCGATGCCGAAGTCGCACATCCTCGGGCCGGCCCGTCCGAGCAGGATGTTGCCCGGCTTCAGATCGTGGTGCAGGGCACCGGCGCGGTGGACGGCGGCGAGGGCCACCGCGGCCCCGACCGCCAGGCGCTCCACGACGGCCCCGCCGCGTACGCCCTCCTCTTCCACGAGCTGCTGGAGGGACGGGCCGTCCACCCACTCGCTCACCACGTAGGCGCGGTCGCCCTCCACGTCCGCGTCCAGGATCGCGGCCGTGCAGAAGCCGGACACCTTCCGCGCCGCCGTGAACGAACCCGCGAACCGCGAGCGCGCCACGGGCTCCCCGCTCAGCCGGGCGTGCAGCAGCTTCACCGCCACGACACCGCCGGCCGCGTCCCTGCCGAGGAAGACGGCGCCCTGCTCACCGACGCCGAGCCGTCCCGTGATCTCGTACGCGCCGAGTCTCCGCGGGTCACCCGGCTGCAGGGGCAGCGCCTCGGGCATCTGACGAACCTCCGTGTCCTGCGGGGACCCGTGTCCCCGGCCGTCCGTTCCCCTTGGCCCCATGTTCGTACCGGGGTCCATTGTTACCGCCCCGGTGGCGTTGCGCCGCCGGACGCCCCTTGCCCGCGACCCGGTAGCGTCGGACGCGATGCCTCGAACACCGCTGTCCCCGGCCGTCCTCACCGAGCAGCGCGCCGCGCTCGGCCTGCCGCCCTACACCGGCCCGGACGAGCCCGCCGAACTGCGCCGTGCGGCCCTCGACACCGTCCTGGCCTCGGTCGACGCTGGATCCACAGCCGCCGTGCAGTCCCGGCCGGTCGTCCAGGGCGCGGTGCGCTTCCTACTCGACCGCCTGGCGGAACTCGCGCCCGGCCGGTCGGTGGAGGTCCGCGTCCCCCCGCACGCCGCCGTTCAGTGCATCGACGGCCCGCACCATACCCGGGGAACCCCGGCAAATGTGGTCGAGATGGACGCCCCCGCTTGGATCGCCCTGGCCACCGGACGCCTGACATGGACTGACGCCATAGCCGACGGCACCATACGCGCCAGCGGCTCCCGAGCGGACCTCTCCCCCTACCTCCCCCTCCCCCCAGACTGACCACCCCCGCTCCACAACGTCTCGCCCCCCCGCCAACAAACCCCCCTCAGCCCCACCCCGCCCCCGACCACAAAACCCCTGCAACCCGCCCCCCGACAAACCCCGCCCCCCATCCTTCACACCAGCACACTCGTCCGGTCCACACCCACGCCTCCGCCCTGACCCCCGCCTAGCCCCACCAGCGACGGCCTCGTCCGAGCGGAGCCGACGCTTAGCGGGACCGCTTGGGCGAAGTACACCGCGCGTTCCGCCCGCCGGAACACTCCAGCTAGCCCGCATGAGCCCTGCCCCTCCCCTTCCTGGTGGGCGAGTCCTGCCGTGGCCGCAGTTCGCCCCCGCCAGCCCAAACACCACCCCCAGCGGCGTCAAACTTGCTGCGGGCCTGTCCGTGCCTTGACAGTTCCGAGGGGGCGTCAGACGAGGCAGGAAGTAAGAAGAGGCAGACCAGAACGGACTTGACCCAGCTCACGACATGACAACGGCGGCGAGCACATCGGGCAGGACGACGCCAGCAGCGGCGCCCTGTGGGCAGCGCAGGCAGCCTGGGCAACGCTGACCAGGCAGGGCGCCCCTGGGGACCAATCCCGCAGCGCGCCCGTACGCCCCGACTAGCCCCCGATGGCCCCTCATGCCAGACGGAGCAAAGAAAACGCATGCGACGGCGCGTCCAAAGGGCCTAGACCTCAGTGGATTCGCCTGCGGGACGGTGCCAGAGGCGGCGCGGAGCGGGGGCCGCGGGCCCCCACAGCACCGGCTAGATGGTCGTCAACGAACACCACCCCGGCGGGGCAGACCCCTGCCCGCATGCGCCCAGAGGAACCGTGGGCCACGGAGATCCGTCCGGCGGTAAAGGTGGGACCCCAGCGGCCCGCCTAGGACGAGGGGCCCAGTATCAGAACTCAGGCCCGCCTGCGCCCCACGGCCCCGCCGCCCCGCGGCCCTTGCCCCCGTGCCGCCCCACCCGTGCCGCCCCACCCGTGCCGCCCCACCGGCCCGCCCAGCTCCGCCGCGCCGCCGTGCCGCGCCGCCGTGCCGCCCCGCCGTGCCGCCCCACCGCCCCGCCCCACCGTGCGGGGCTGCGGACCTGTCGCTCTGCCCTGCGGGTCGGTCGTCCTGCTAGTCGGCCGCTCCGCCGTGCCGCCGAGGGGTTGCGGCCCTGGCGCCTTGCGCGCTTGCCGCGCTGCGGGCCTGCGCGCCTGCCGCTGTGCCGCGCCCTGCCGTGCCGCCCTGCGCAGGCTGCCGCCCTGCCGTGCCGCCCCGCCGCTATGCCGCCCGCCCCGCCGTGTCGCCGCGCCGTGCCTCGGTGCTGCCCTGCGGGCCTGTAGTCCTGTGGGTTTTTCCCGCCGTGCCGCCCCTTAGTTCTTCGGGGATGTCGGCCTGTGCGCCTGCCGCCCTGCCCGCGCTGCGGCTCTGTGGGCCTACCGCCTCGCGGCAGCCCCGCCGCTCTGCCGCTCTGCCGCTCCGCCGTGCCCCGCGCAGGTTTGCGGCCCTGGCGCCTTGCGCGCTTGCTGCTCTGCGGGCCTGCGTGCCTGCCGCTGTGCCGCGCCCTGCCGTGCCGCCCTGCGCAGGCTGCCGCCCCGCCGCTCAGCCCTCTCGCGGCTCAGTTGTCCTGCCGTACTGCCTGTGGCCCTATGCCTTGTGGCCCTGCGCGCCTGCGGACTGCCAGCCCCGCCGTGCGCCTGCCGTGCCGCCTGCGTCGTGCCGCCCTGTCGGTATGCCGCCCCGCCGTCCGCCGTGTGGCTCTCTGCTGCCATGCCGTGCTGTCGCCCTGCCGCCCCGCGGATCTGCCCCTCCGCCGTGCCCCCCGCGGATCCGCGGGCTGTCGCCCTGCGCTTGCCGCCCTGCGCTTGCCGCTCTAGGGCCTGCCGCTGTGCCGCTGGCTGTCTGTCTTGCCGCCTTGCGGAGGCTGCCGCCCTGCCGCCGCGCCGCTCTGCCGTCTCGCGGGTCAGCCGTCCTGCCGTGCTGCGCTGTCACTCTGCGGGCCTGCTGCCTCTGCGGCCCTGTCGCCCTGTGCGCCTGCCACTCTGCGGGCCTGCGTGCTTGCCTCTGTGCCGCCCTGCGGAGCTGCCGTCCTGTGCGTCTGCTGCACTGCGGGCCTGTGGAGGCTGCCGCGCGCCGTGCGCACTGCCTTGCCGCCCTGCCACCCCGCCCTGCCGCGCCGCCCCTTGGCTCAGCGGACCTGCCGTCCTATGCGCCTGCGGCCCTGCCGCGCTGCGGGTCTGTGGGCCTGCGGCCCTGCCGCGCTGCGGCCCTGCCGCGCTGCGGGCCTACGGGCTTGTCGCCGTTGGGCCGCGGGCCTTGAGCCTGCGGAGGGTGCCGGGGTCCCGTGCCGGCCTGCGTCCTGGTGCGCTGGGGGTCCGCCGGGCTGCCGTGCCGCCTCGTGGGTTTGCGGGCCTGCGGACTTGACGCACGGGGGTCTGGCGCGCTGCGGGCTTGTGGCCCTGTGGCCCAGTGGGGCTGTGGGTTGCGGAGCTGTCGGGGTGTTGGAGGTGTGTGGGGACGGGGCGCGGGGGCCTTGGTTGGGGTCGGGTTTTGGGTGGGGTGGGAAACCGGTGGGTGCGGGGGGTAAAGGTCGGATAAGGAGATGCGCCGATCGGAGCAGGTGAAGGGGGCATCTAGACTGGTTCGCGTGCCTCTCCGTGATGGACGTCTGAGCCACGACCTCGACCCCTCCGATCGCTCTCCGCAGGACGCCTGCGGGGTGTTCGGGGTCTGGGTCCCGGCTGACCAGGCGTCGCGAGCAGAAGTGAGCAAACTCACCTACTTTGGCCTGTACGCGCTCCAGCACCGTGGGCAGGAGTCGGCCGGTATCGCGGTCAGCGACGGGTCTCGCATCGTCGTCTTCAAGGACATGGGTCTTGTCGCCCAGGTCTTCGACGAGTCGGTGCTGAACACGCTCCGTGGCCACATCGCCGTCGGACACTGCCGGTACTCCACGACCGGCTCGCCCACGTGGGAGAACGCGCAGCCCACCTTCAGGTCGACCGAGTCGGGTGGGCTGGCGCTCGTCCACAACGGCAACCTGATCAACACGCCTGAGCTCGCGGCGCGGCTGGAGCCCGGGGTGTTGACCGCGACCAGTGACACCGAGGTTCTGGCCGCGCTGTTCGCCGCCGGTGGCAAGGGCGCGGAGGCGCCCGAGGGTCTTCATTCGCGTGGGCAGGGCGTCGCGTCGGCCAGGCTCCCCCATGACGAGCCGGTGGCGCGGGTCGACGAGGGGCCGTTGGCTGCGGCACGGGAGATCCTTCCTGCTACGCGTGGTGCCTATTCACTGGTTTTCATGGACGAGGGGACCCTGTACGCGGCGCGTGATCCCGAGGGGATCCGCCCGCTCGTTCTGGGCAACCTCGAGGACCGCGGCTGGGTGGTCGCGTCCGAGACCGCCGCGCTCGACATCGTCGGTGCCCGGTTCGTCCGCGAGATCGAGCCCGGTGAGATGGTCGCGATCAACGGTGACGGCGTGCACTCCGAGCGGTTCGCCGAGCCTCGGCCCAAGGGCTGCCTGTTCGAGTACGTGTACCTGGCCAGGCCGGACACCACGATCGCCGGACGCAGCGTCCAGGCCACCCGTGTCGAGGTCGGGCGCCGGTTGGCGCGTGAGCATCCCGTCGAGGCCGACATGGTCATCCCGACCCCGGAGTCGGGGACGCCGGCCGCGATCGGGTACGCCGAGGCGTCCGGGATTCCCTACGGCCAGGGGCTGGTGAAGAACTCCTATGTCGGACGCACCTTCATCCAGCCGTCCCAGACCCTTCGACAGCTGGGCATTCGCCTCAAGCTGAACCCGCTGCGCGAGGCCATCGAGGGCAAGCGGCTGATCGTGGTCGACGACTCGATCGTGCGCGGCAACACCCAGCGGGCGATCGTCTCGATGCTGCGGGACGCGGGTGCCGCGGAGGTCCACGTGCGGATCTCCAGCCCGCCCGTGGCGTGGCCCTGCTTCTACGGCATCGACTTCGCCACGCGCGCCGAGCTGATCGCCGGGAACCTGTCGGTGGAGGAGGTCCGCGACTCCATCGGCGCCGACTCGCTCGGCTATATCTCGTTGGACGAGCTGATCTCCGCCTCCCACATCGCCAAGGACAACCTGTGCCGCGCCTGCTTCGACGGGGTCTACCCGATCGAGGTGGAGGAGGCGGCACGCGGGAAGCACCTCCTTGAGGTGACCCGGTCCTGAGCGGCGCACCCGTGGGCGGCAGTTGTCGGCAGAACAGTGGTCTCCTGCCATGTCGGGGTCGCGGTCGGACCTGCTTGGGTGGTGACCTGGATGCGCAAGAGCACGTCGAGAGGACGAGATGACCTCGTATGAGGCCGCCGGAGTCGACATCGCGGCGGGGGAGCGTGCCGTCGAGTTGATGAAGGCCAGGGTCGCGCGGTCGCGGCGGCCCGAGGTCGTGGACGACGCCAGCGGGTTCGCGGGCCTCTTCGACGCGTCGGCGTTCCTGCGTTACAAGCGTCCGCTGCTCGCGACGTCCACCGACGGCGTCGGTACCAAGGTCGATCTGGCGCGGCGCCTCGGGATCTACACCACCATCGGGCACGACCTGGTCGGCATGGTCATCGACGACCTGGCGGTGTGCGGCGCCGAACCGCTGTTCATGACCGACTACATCGCCTGCGGCAAGGTCGTCCCTGAGCGCATCGCCGACATCGTGGGCGGGATCGCCGAGGCGTGCGCCCTCGCCGGGTGCGCGCTGGTCGGCGGCGAGACCGCCGAACACCCCGGCCTCCTCGACGCGGACGAGTTCGACGTCGCCGGCGCCGGGACCGGTGTCGTCGAGGCGGAGGAGCTCCTCGGGCCCGAGCGTGTTCGGCCGGGGGACGCCGTTATCGCGATGGCGTCGTCGGGGATCCACTCCAACGGGTACTCGCTCGTCCGCCACGTCCTGGCCACGACCGATCTCGCGCTGGAGTCCGAGCCCGCCGACCTCGGCCGGTCGCTCGGTGAGGAACTCCTCACGCCGACCCGTATCTACGCCAAGGACTGCCTCGCCCTCACCGCGCTCGGCGGTGTCCGCGCGTTCGCCCACATCACGGGCGGCGGCCTGGCCGCCAACCTGGCCCGTTCCCTGCCCGCGTCCGTCGACGCCGTACTGCGCCGGTCCTCGTGGGAGGTCCCGCCCGTGTTCCGGACGCTCCAGGCCCATGGGAACGTCCCCCAGGCCGAGATGGACAAGACCTTCAACCTTGGGGTCGGGATGGCCGCCATCGTCGCCCCCGACACGGCCGACGAGGCGCTCCGCGTCCTCGCCGCCCGTGGCGTCCCCGCCTGGACGCTCGGGGAGATCGTTTCGGGCACCGGTACCGCCCTTCTGTCCTGACATCTCCCGCTTGGGGAGCTTTCGTGGCGCCTTGACCACCGTCGATACCTCCGTCCGTCCTTGTCGTGGCGAGCCTCGCTGCGGATGGCCCGTTTCGTCAGCTCTCGGTCGTGCCTGCCCTGTGCCCCCCGCGGCGAGCCGACTCAGGCCCCTTCCGGTGGTCGGCTTAAGTGGGCGCTTGCCGGTGGCCGTCTCGGGTCCCTGCCGGTGGCTGTCTTAGGTGGGCCCTTGGGGTGGGCGTCTCAGGGCCCTACTGGTGGTCGCTTAGGTGGGCGCTTGTGGGTGGGTGTCTCGGGTGCCTGCCGGTGGATGGGGTCCGACGGCCCGGATTCGTGAGCTCCTGGTCGTGGCTGCTCTGCGTCGCCCCGGCGAGGTCGTCTCAGGCTCCTGCCGGTGCCTGCCTTAGGCCCTTGTCGGTGGCTGGGTGCCGCTGCCACCCGGCAGCCGTCGGATCGTGTGGGTTCGGGGCCTTGGCGTCGCTGGTGGGTCTCTGGCTCGTTCGGACTCCATGCGAGTGGGTGATCTTGTGGGTTGAGTGCCTGGGTAAGGCATCGGGTTCATGCTCGTCCTGGCGGGTGGGGCGGGGAAGTGGAATCGCGTTCTGTGGATAACCGGGGGACCGCGATCTTCGGGAACTTCGGTGCCGATGGCGGCGTCGAACTTGTGTGATCTTCATCCGGGAGCGGGCTGAGGGGGCTCAGGAGGGCGCGGGACGGCTGCTGGGCCTCTGGGGATGGGTGAGGCGCTGGGCGGGACCTCTGGGCGTTCTCGGCGGGCTTGGGGTGTACGCGGTGCTGGCGCCGATGGGGTGGGCGTACGCGGACACGGCTCGGTACCGGTACTCGGTGGAGGACGTGCCCGAGACGCCGGTCGCGTTGGTACTGGGGGCGGGGATCTGGAGCGGGCAGCCGTCGCCGCTGCTCGCGCGGCGCCTGGATCTGGCCGTCGACCTCTACCGGCGGGGCAAGGTCAAGGTCCTGCTGGTCTCCGGCGACAACCGGTTCAGGGGCTACGACGAGCCGACGGTGATGCGCGCCTACCTGGTGGGGAAGGGCGTGCCGGAAAGCAAGGTCGTCCGGGATTTCGCGGGGCTGGAGACGTGGGACTCCTGCACGCGCGCGAGACGCATCTTCGGCGTCACGAAGCTGACCGTCGTCACACAGGACTTCCACCTGCCGCGGGCCGTCGCGCTCTGCCGGGCGGCGGGGATCGAGGCCTGGGGCGTGGGGGACGACAGTATGGGCGGCGGGCGCACGCAGGCCACCGTACGGGGCTACGTGCGCGAACCGCTCGCCATGCTGAAGGCGATGCGAAGCCTCACACTACGGCCCGATCCGGCGCTGCTTGGCCGGAAGGAGCCGGGTGTGGACCAGGCCCTGGCATCGCCCTGACCGGCAAACGAACGCCACTGCCCGGGATCCGGGCAGTGGCGCCATGTCGTCCGGTCAACCGGAGGTGCCGTCCTTACGGTCCTCCGTGCCGAAGTCCTCTGCGAAGTCCGCGTACTTCTCGGCGAGCTCGTCATAGGAGTCGTCGCCGGAGTCGTTGACTCCCAGTTCGCTCTTCAGGCGGTCGAGGTCCGTGTTGCCGCTGTTGTACTTGAGCTGTCGGGCAACCTTTACCTGCTTGGCCTTGGCTCGGCCGCGACCCATTGGCTCGACCCCCTCGATGGTCAGGGCTTTCGTGGGCCCATCAACGCGCGCGTGTACCACACGAACCGGTGCCTGATGAGCCATGCGTCAGTCACGGATACAACCGTACCCGTTTTGCGCCCGGCTCGGTACATCGACGGTACGTGGCGGCGCTCATGTTGCGCAGAACACGAGTCTATCTGGGGCCTGGCTAGGGAAGACAGGGTCCCGTAACCCACCCGGACACTCAGATCATCAAGGCCGTCATGGGAAGTTTCGGACAGCCCATGACGGCTCCGTGATGGCCTCGTGACGGGCCGTTCAGACGAGGATGCCGCGCAGCCGGCCGATCTCCGACATCCGGCGCTCGGCGAGCCGGTCCGCCGCGACCGCCGGGGGGACGCCCTCGTCGGCGGCCAGCGCGAAGATCTTGCGGGTGGTCTCGAAGATCCCGGTGGCACGGGCCTTGGCACGGTCGAAGTCGAAGCCGTCGATCTCGTCCGCCACCTGGATCACGCCGCCGGAGTTGACCACGTAGTCGGGCGCGTACAGGACGTCCCGGTCGGCGAGGCTCTTCTCGATGCCGGTGTGGGCGAGCTGGTTGTTGGCCGCCCCGCAGACGATCCGGGCCTTGAGGGCGGGAACGGCGTCGTCGTCCAGGGAGCCGCCCAGGGCGCACGGCGCATACACGTCGAGTTCCGTGCGGACCATGGCGTCCTTGTCCGGGACGACCTCCACTTCGGGGTGCTGCGCCCGGACGCGCTCCACGGCGGCCTCGTTCACGTCGCAGATCACGACGTCCGCGCCGTCCTCGCGCAGGTGCTCGACCAGCCTGTGGCCGACCTTGCCGACGCCCTCGACGCCGACGCGGCGGCCGCGCAGGGTGGGAGCGCCCCATACGGTCTCGGCGGCGGCGCGCATGCCCTGGAACACGCCGAACGCGGTGAGGATGGAGGAGTCGCCCGCACCGCCGTGCGCGACCGTCCTGCCGGTTACATAACGGGACTCGCGCGCGATGACGTCCATGTCCTCGCTGTAGGTGCCGACGTCGCATGCGGTGTAGTAGCGGCCGTTCAGGGTCTGGACGAAACGTCCGTAGGCCCGTAGGAGCGCCTCCGACTTGTCCACGGCCGGATCGCCGATGATGACGGCCTTGCCGCCGCCGAGGTCCAGACCCGCCAAGGCGTTCTTGTACGCCATCCCCCGGGACAGGTTCAGTACGTCGGTGAGCGCCTCCTCCTCCGATCCGTATGGGTAGAACCGGGTGCCACCCAGGGACGGGCCCAGGGCGGTGGAGTAGATCGCGATGATGGCGCGCAGGCCGCTGGCCTCGTCTTGGCAGAAGACGACCTGCTCGTGTCGGGGTTCTGAGCCCTTGTGAGGCGACCCGAAGACATTAGGCACGGTAGTGCCCTCCTCTCTGTCTCTAGATCAGCCTAAGGGGGTTACATGCCCGGCCGCCTGCGTATGCGCGTTTCCTCCAGCACGTGCCCAGGGACGGACGGACGAGGTAACGCACCCGTCTCAGTGGCCCTGACACACCCTCGTCGAGGCCAGTCTCATGTCACGATGCGGTTGTGTTTCCGTACGCCGCGTACCTGCGGGTATATGAACCGGTGACCGCCTTCCCGCAGCCCGCGCGGACCCTGTGGACCGCCTACGCGGACTCCAGACGGCGCCCGAGGCGGATTCACGCCCTCGCGGCGGAGCACCATGAGGCGGCGAGACGCCTCACCTCCGCGCCGCCCGAGGTCGTGCCGGACCGCGAGAGCCGCGACGCCTACGTCCGCCGCTCGGACGACATGATCTTCATTTGCCCCTGGGAGACGCGGCTGCGCTGCTGGCTGGCCCTCGAGCGCTTCCGGGACGAGCGGTCCGCGAGCGTCGCGGCGGCGTTCGTCCCGCCGACGGTCGCGGAGCGGGCGGCGAGCGAGTTCGAGCACTGGAAGCGGTCGGGCCGGTCGCTGCGCCCGCACATCCTGACGGATGTCTGGCATGTGCCCTTGGCCTGGTTTGTGCCGTTCGCCCGCTCAGAGCGGTGTCTGATGCTCGGCGCACCCGGGACCGGATACCGGACGACGTCCGACGCTTTGCAGGAACATGCAGGTCATGGGCCTGCAACGGCCGCTCGTGCGCGTACGCTCATCTATGTCACCTCAATGGGTGAGGCCCGTCGCCGGGTGGCGTCCGCGCTCCCGGTGGTACGCGCCAACCTCGGCGAGGGGGCGGTGGACGCCGTCCCGCTGTCGGCCGGACGGCTGGAGGCCCTCGGCCGGTGGCTGGAGGAGTTCCACCCGCGGGCGCTCGTCGAGCTGGACTACGGCGGCCTCGTCCACCTCCTGGACGACCGGACGCTCCAGGCGGACGAGTCGGTGGCGGAGATGTCCGTGGCGCTCGCCGCGATGGAGCGCGGGGAGCCCGAGCTCGCCGTCGCGATGTACAAGCGGCTGCTTGCGCGCTGGAGGCCCGTCAGGGCCCTCGAAACGGCGAACTAAAACAAATTTCCCGAATCAGCGCGCGATACGACTATACGTGTCGCTAGAATCACGCAGCGTGACCCGTTGGCCATCGAAGACGCGCTGCTCCCGGCGTCCGCAGGGATGTTTGCACGCAACTACCGCCAGGAACTTGCTTGTTGCGCTGAGTGGTGGCAAGGTTACACGTTGTGATGTCATAGTGGCTCTTTCGGGCCATAGGGGACATCAGTGACCGCGCGAGGATCAATCGCAGGATCGCTGTCATCGGTCCACGGAGGAGAGGCCGCAAACATGTCAGCACGTACGCCAGAGGCCGAGCCCCTGCTGACGCCGGCGGAGGTGGCGACGATGTTCCGCGTCGACCCCAAGACCGTCACGCGCTGGGCGAAGGCCGGGAAGCTCACGTCCATCCGCACGCTCGGGGGGCACCGCCGCTACCGCGAGGCAGAGGTGCGGGCGCTGCTGGCGGGAATCCCGCAGCAGCGATCGGAGTAGCGACTCCGCAAGGAGTAGCCGCTCCACCTGGCGGCATGCCGCCGGATCCGCCGGTCACCCGGCGGAGCGCAAGGGGGGTCAGGAGGCCCTTGGACGACCTCGCACGTCATGTTCGCGCGAGGGCCGGCCCAGCGGCCTCCTGGACGAGAACGGGCCGGGACCACGGTCATCCGAGAATCGCGGTCCCGGGTCGGCATCGTTCGACCAGATGTCCCGCCCGCACCCGACCGCGGGCGGGACATCCGCACGTCCGCGCCCCGATCACCGGCGGCTGCTTCCTGGGCGTGTCTGTTGCTGTCTGTACGGGACTGTGGTCTGTATCGTCGCGGATAGGTCCGACCTACCCTCCTGGCCACTTCTAGGTGGCGGGTGCGGTGGGGGCGGGTGCCCGGTGGCGACCTCGCGTCACGGCCACTCGTAGGTGACCGGGGTGGTGACGTTCTATGACTTTCCGTCACGCTGCGCGATCGCGTCTGCTTTCATGCTGTGGGTGGGGTGTTCGTGACTCAAGGGGCGTGAGTCGGTGGGTTTGGGACGCGGCGTCCACAAGAGGACAGATCTTCAAGGGCTCGGGTGGAGTTCCGTCCGGGCCGAACGGTCGATGAGGGCGCCGGTGCCGGGGTCGTGGCGGCCCGCGACGTCGAGCATGACCACGAGGTGGTCGACCAGGAGTCGTTCCAGGTCGGGGCGGGGAAGGTCGCGGTTCTCCAGCCAGTCGAGACAGGCGGTCTCCACGGCGGCCATCCAGGAACGCAGGGTGATGCGCAGGACGGGCTGCGGCGCCGCGACTCCCAGTGAGTGGAGGATGCGGTCCAGAAGGAGCTGGCGGATGCCGTCGACGATTTCGCCCACTTCGCCGGAACGGTCGGCCGGGCCGCCGCGAAGGAGGGCGGTATAGCCGGCGGCGTGGCTTTCGGCGAAGTCGAAGTAACGTTCGAGAGAGATGCGCAGGCGATCGAGGGGTGCGCCCTCGGCGGGCGGTTCGAGGAGGACCGACAGCCGCTTGGCGGCGCTTCCGAGAGCGGCCAGGTAAAGCTCGTACTTGCCGCCGAAGTAGTGGTAGACCAATGCGCGGGAGGCGCCCGCGGCGGCCGCGACATCGTCGATCGAGATGTCCTCGGGCGGGCGGGTGCTGAACAACTGGAGGGCCGCTTCGATCAGTTCGTCGCGCCGTTCGTCGACGCTGAGCCTGCGGCGTCCGCGCCGGGCGCCCTCCGGGCTCCGCGCCTTTCCACCGGCCACAGCATGATCTCCCACCTGGGCAGCGTATCCGAGCGTGAACGGTCGCCCGCCGCCGGCGGGCAGGGGCCCGGCGCCGTTTTCGCCGGATCCTGATCACGTCAGAATACGGCTGTGAGCCGAAACACCATAGCCCCGAACTGCCATTCGCGGATGCCCGTTACTGACTGTTGCGACGATATGGGGTGAAGCCGAGGCATCATGGCATCTCCTCCCGCGCGGAGGCGGGCGCGCCGAGACTTCCCAGCAGTGGATACCCGGGGCGCCATCGCGGCAAGTCCTGCAGGCCCCCCTCCTGGACGGAGTGCCATGTCATCTGGTGAAGGAAGCCCCCCGCACAACAGGCCGGTGATGGGAGAAGGCGTTGTTCCCCCGCCGCGCGACGGCGGCTCTCATTCGGCGCGCGGCGAGGGGAGGTCGGTACCCGCGCCGAAACCGACCATCCGCAACGTCGCGGAGCGGGCCGGTGTGTCCAAGTCGCTCGTGTCGCTCGTCATGCGAGGGTCACCGCATGTGAGCGAAAGACGGCGGCAGGCCGTCCTTCAGGCGGCCCGGGAGCTCGGCTACCGGCCGAACGCCGTCGCCCGCAGCCTCGTCGAGGGACGCACGAGGCTGATCGGCGCGATCGTCGCCGACCTCCACAACCCCTTCTTCGCGGAGTTCCTCGACGGTTTGCAGGAGAGCCTGCACGGGGAGGGCCTGCGGATGCTGGTCGGCAGCGGGCGGTGGGATCCGCTGTTCGAGGCCGAGGCGGTGGAGGCGTTCCTGGAGATGCGGGTGGACGGCCTCGTGCTGCTCAGCGTCGTCCCCGAGTCGTTGAAGGAGGCCGCCGCCAGCGTGCCCGTGGTGGTGGTCGGCGAGCGCGACGTCGTCGGTGTCGACATCGTCGTGGACGACGACGAGCTGGGCGCGAGCCTGGCCGTCGACCACCTCGTCGAACTCGGGCACCGGCGGATCGCGCACATCGAGGGCGCGCGCTCGACCACCGCGCGGTACCGGCGCGCGGGCTATGAGAAGGCGATGCGGCGGCACGGCCTGACGGACGAGATCGTCGTCGAGCCCGGTGACTTCACCGAGGAGGGCGGCTACCGCGCGACCCGCGCGCTGCTGCGCCGCGATCCCCGTCCGACGGCGATCTTCGCACCGAACGACCTGGTGGCGACGGGCGCGCTGTCGGCGGCGGACGAGCTGGAGACGCCCGTGCCGACGCAGCTGTCGATCGTCGGGTACGACAACACGCATCTCGCGGCGATCAGGCACATCTCGCTCACCAGCGTCGACCAGCCGCGCCGGGACATGGGACGGGTGGCCGCCGAGCTGCTGACCGCGCGGATCGGCGATCCGTCGCGGATCGCGCGGCAGAACCTCGTGGTCCCGCATCTGGTGATCCGCTCGACGACGGGCCCGGTGCCCGTCCTGTAGTGGCCACGGCCAGGTCCCGGTGCCACGGCCCGGTTCCGGTACCGACGGCCAGGTTCCCGGTGGTCACGGTCAAGCCCCCCGCCTGCTCCACGCTCCCCATCTGTCGTAGGGGCCGCACGTGTTCCCGAGGTAGATCCTTCCTCGGACCGGTGCGCCCCGGGTAAGGGCCCGGCCAAGCCTGTCGTATTCGCCGGATCCCGGGCCGCCGCCAGCGGGTTAATGGACGCACCGCTAGGCGGGGCCCGGCTCCGGCGCGGCCTCGTGGGAGGCCGTGCGGACCGGCTTCCGGCGGCGGACACGGGGAGGAACCATGTTCACCCAGGGGGGGTCGGCTCGTGCGTGATCCGGAATTGGTGTCGTGCGCGCAGCGCGCGGCGAACGAGTTGGAACGCGCGTGGACGGAGTGGCGGCACGCGCGCGGGCTGGCCGAGCAGGTCTCGGAGTCCGTCGCCAGCTATGTGGCCCACTCGATCGACCATCCGTGGGGGCAGCCCCGGGTGGTGCTGGGCCTGGACGCGGACGAGGCACGCGCGCTCGCCGCGCTCCTGGGCAAGGAGGGCCCGCTCGGGTAAGCCGGGCAGCGCCCTCACGTAAGTCCGGCAGGCCCTTCGGGATAGGCCTCGTCAGGTAGGTGCGGCGGGAGCCCTCGGGTACGTCCCGTTTGGCGGGGTTTCTGGGGAGCCCCGGGGGAGGCTTCGGTGCGTCCCGTCCGGCGGGCTTCTGGGTAGTGCCGGTGGAGTCCTCGGGGAGGCGCGCTTGCCTGCCTTGGGGAGGCATGCTCGGCGGGCCTCGGGTGGGCACGCTTGCCTGCCTCGTGCGTGACTGAGACCTGCCCATTTCGTGGAACTCCGTTTGACGAACCTCGGTCCGTGTGCAGACTGTCAGGGGCGGTCACGAAGTCGTCACGGAGGGCGGGGTCTGTGCGAATCCATCGAGGCGGCCCTGCGGCCGCCGGTCTCGCGCTGTGCCTCGGCGTCCTGGCCGCGTGCGGAGGCTCGTCCGACGACGCCTCAGGCGACCCCGCCGCGCCCCCCACGGTGCGCGGGACGGCTCCGCAGAGCGCGACCGGCTCCGAGGACCCGAAGTCCCCGGACGGCTCTCCACAGGGCTCCCTGGACGCCTCCACGCTGCGCGGCAAGGTGATCGTGATCGACCCCGGGCACAACGGGGGCAACGCCTCGCATCCGTCCGAGATCAACAAGCAGGTGCCGATCGGGAACGGCAGCAAGGAGTGCGATACGTCCGGTACGAGTACGAACGCCGGATATGAGGAGCACGCCTTCACCTGGGACGTCTCGAACCGGCTCGCGAAGCTGCTGCGCTCCGGGGGCGCCAAGGTGACGCTGACCCGCAAGAACGACACGGGCGTCGGGCCGTGCATCACCGAGCGGGCGGCGGTCGGCAACCGGCTGCGCGCCGACGCGGCGCTGTCCATCCACGCGGACGGCGCGTCCGCGTCCGGGCACGGATTCCACATCATCGAGCCGATCGGCGTGAAGGGCCACAACACCGAGGCCGTCCCCGCCTCCCTCAAGCTCGGCCGGACCCTCCGGGACGCCTACCACTCGGGCACCGACGTCCCGTACTCCAGCTACATCGGCGAGAAGGGGCTCGACCGGCGCAGCGACCTCGGCGGGCTGAACCTGTCGACGGTGCCGAAGGTGTTCATCGAGTGCGGAAACATGCGCAACTCGGGGGACGCGGGCAAGCTGTCCAGCGCGTCGTTCCGGCAGCGCATCGCCGAGTCCCTGGCCAAGGGCTTCGACACCTACTTCCGCTGACCACGCCGGCCTGCGGTCGGGACGCGCGTCTGCCAAGCTCGCGCCGACCTCAGTAGAGCTGATCGCTGGGCGCCGTCCCGCGGCGCCGAACTGGGCAGGGGTGGTTGTGGCCTGCCTGCCCCACGAGAGCTGGACGGACGTTCTGTACCGATTGTGATGCGCGTCCACGGCATCCATGGGTGGTCGCGGGTCGCTGGTTCGCGCGCTGTTCTGCCCCTGCGCCGGGCGCGGCTCGCGCCAGTGGTGGTGCGCGTCGACCGCGTGACGTCAGGTCGCGGGTGCGTTGGTGGTGTGGTGCATTGGCCGTGGGCTGGGGCGTGCCTGCGCCGGTGGGTGGTGCGCGTCGAGCACGTTAGGGCTGGTCGCGCGGAGTGTTTGGATCGCGCGCCGCCCGCCTCTGCGTTGGAGCGGTGCCTGCGTCGGGGGTGGTGCGCGTCGAGCGCATTCAAGGCTGGTCGCGCGGGTTGGTGGATCGCGCGCCGCCCCGTCTGTGCGTTGGGGTGGTGGCTGCGTCGGCGGTGGTGCCCGTCGAGTGCGTTGAGGCTGGTCGCGCGGGGGGTCGGATCGCGCGCTGCCCCGCCTCTGCGTTGGGGCAGTGCCTGCGCCGGTTGTGATGCCGTCCCCCGCGTTTACGGCTGGTCGGGGTTGCTTTGGGCGTCCGGGGTCTCGTCCCTGGGCTGTGGCGGCGCCGTTGCCGGTGGTGAGGTGCGTCTAGCGCGCTTACGGCTCGTCGTGGCCTGGGTTGGTTGTGCGGTGCCTCGTCCATGGGCGCGGGGCGGTGCCTGTTGCCGGTTGTGGGGCGCGTCGTGGCTTGTGTTGGTCGTGTGGTGCCTTGGCCGTGGGCTGGGGCGGTGCCGGTGCCGTGGGGATGCGCCGATACCGCAGCTACTGGGCGGCGTGGGTTGCAGAGAGCAGGCGGCGCCCCGTCCCCTGAGTCGGGGCGCCGCATGGGCGGGTCAGGGCTTCACTTCGCGTAGGCGTCCGGTCTCGACCTCGTAGACGAAGCCGCGCACCTGGTCGGTGTGCGGGATGAACGGGTCGGTGGTGATGCGCCGGATCGACTGGCGGACGTCCTCCTCGATGTCGGGGAACGCCTCGGCGGCCCAGTCGGGCTTGAGGCCGGTTTCTCGTTGGATGTCGGCTTTGAACCCGTCGTCGGTGAAGGTCAGCATGCCGCAGTCGGTGTGGTGGATCAGGATGATCTCGCGGGTGCCGAGCAGCCGCTGGCTGATCGCGAGGCTGCGGCGCTCGCCTGCGGTGATCACGCCGCCGGCGTTGCGGATGACGTGGGCGTCCCCCTCGCTCAGGCCGAGGACGCCGTAGGGGTTGAGGCGCGCGTCCATGCAGGCGACGACCGCGACGCCCTTGCCGGGCGGCAGGGGCAGGTCGCCTTTGTCGAAACTGGCGGCGTATCGCTCGGCGTTGGCGAGGAGTTCGTCTGTCACGCTCATGGCGGCCTTCCGTTCGCTCGGGACCTCAGGATTTCCGATTAAAACAGTAGAGTCAATGGGTAATGACGCACCGTGATATCCGGGCCCGTGGAGTGTCGGGAGCGGGCAGGATGGGCGGATGTCTGATCTTCGTGCGCCGCTGGAGCGTGTCCGTGCCGTCCTGGACGAGGCGGGGTACACCGTGGACGGGGTGCGCGAGTTGCTCGGGCCGGTGGCGGGCGGGGCGCTGGCGCGGGACGAGATCGTCCCGGCGTTGCGCGCGACCCGTGGCGGGTCGCTGCTGGAGGTGCTGACCAGGCTGTTCTGGCTTCAGGTTCCGGTGGAGGCGGATGCCGTACCGGTGGACGATCTCGTGCGCGCGGGCCTGGCGGAGGTCTCCGTGGACGAGGTGCGGCCCCTGCTCCACGTCGAGCCGCTGGAAGGCGACGGGCATGTCGGGTACGCGGTCTCGGATCTCAAGGTGCGGCCCGGGTCCGGGGGCGTCGTGCCGTCCGATCATGTGGTGGGGGTGGGCGGTGCGTCGGGGAGTCTGGCCCGGCTGATCGTCCACAGGCCTGTGGATAACTTTCTTGATCTCGGGACGGGATGCGGGGTGCAGGCGGTCCATCTGGCGCACCGGAATCCGGCCGCGCGTATTACCGCCACGGACGTCAACCCGAGGGCCCTGCGGCTCGCCGCGATGAGCTTCGCGCTCTCGGGGGTGGACGGCGCCGAACTCCGCGAGGGGTCGCTGCTGGAGCCGGTGCGGGGGCGGCGTTTCGACCTGATCGTGTCGAATCCGCCGTTCGTCGTCGCGCCGTCCGGCGAGGGCGATCCGCGGTTCACCTACCGGGAGTCCGGGTTGCCGGACGACGAGTTCTGCCGTCGAATCGTCACCGAGGCGCCACACTTTTTGAACGACGGCGGGCACGTACAACTGCTGGCCAACTGGCTGCACGTCGACAGGACGCCGTGGGAGGAGCGGGTCGGCGCGTGGGCGGAGGAGTCGGGGTGCGACGCGTGGATCGTCCAGCGGGACGTGCAGGATCCGGCGGAGTACGCGGAGTTGTGGCTGCGCGATTCGTGCGAGGCGGGGACCCCGGAGTACCGGGCGCGGTACGAGGCGTGGCTCGCGCATTTCGAGCGCCGGAACGTGACCGGGATCGGCTTCGGATGGATCACGTTGCGCCGCACCGGCGGGCGTCCGGGAGTGCGCGTCGAGGAACTCCGGCACGCCGTCGAGCAGCCCGTGGGAGCCTATGTCGATCATGTGCTGGACGGGCTCGTGGCGGCCACGGAGTTTTCCACAGGCTGTGGACGGCGAGTACTCCGCGCGGCGCCGGGAATCGTCCAGGAGCAGATCGGCGCGCCCGGCGCGGAGGACCCGGAGCGGATCGTCCTGCGCCAGACCGGACGGCTCGGGCGGGCAGTCGGCGTCGGCACGGTCGAGGCGGGGCTCGCCGGGGTCTGTGACGGCACGCTGCCACTCGAACCGCTGCTGGACGCCATCGCCCAGCTCACCGGCATGCCCCCGGAGCAAGTGCGCGAGCACGCGGCGGCCGTCCTGCCCGAGCTGATTGCCGACGGCTTCTTCGAGGTGCCGTGAGGATCAGACGCGGCGGGCGGCGTCGATCGTGCGGGCAGGCGCGATGGGCGTTGGCGATGGTGCCGGTTGGGTGCGGTGGGCTGCGGTGATCGTTGGGGGCGGGCGTGGGAAGGCGGTGATCGGCGGCTGGCGCGGCGGGCGCTGATGGTCCGGGTCGGGGACGGCGGGCGGCGTTGATCGTGGGGGCAGGCGCGGCGGGTGGTGGTGAACGGCGAGCGAGCGCGGCGGGCGGTGATCGTGCGGGTCAGGTCCGGCGAGCGGCGGTGATCGCGGGGCGGGCGCGCCGGGCGGCGGTGCTCGGCGGGCTGGCGTGGCGGGCAAAGATGGTGCGGGTCAGGGACGGCGGGCGGCGGGTGGTAATCGTGCCGGTCAGGTGCGGTGGGCGGCGGTATTCGTGGGGGAGGGCGGTGGTGCTCGGCGGGCTGGCGTGGTGGGTGGGGATGGTGCGAGGCGGCCGTGGTCGGGGGCTGGCGCGGCGCGTGGTGGTGATGGTGCCGGTCAGGTGCGGCGGGCGGTGGTGATTGTGGGGAAGGCGCTGCCGTGCAGGCGGCGCGTGAGGGTGCGGTTGACGTGGTGTGCCCACAGGGGTCCGCCGTAGATCATTCCCGTGTACGCCTGGACGAGGGTGGCCCCGGCGCGCACGCGTTCCCACACGTCGTCGGCCGTCTCGACGCCGCCGACCGAGATCAGGACGAGGCGTCCGCCGGTGCGGGCGTGCAGCCGTCGCAGAACCTCCAGGGAGCGCTCCTTGAGCGGGGCGCCGGACAGGCCGCCGGTCTCCTTGACCAGGTCGGGGGCGCTGCGGAGCGCCTCGCGTCCGATGGTGGTGTTGGTGGCGATGATCCCGTCGAGCCCGAGGTCGAGCGCGAGGTCCGCGACGGCGTCGATGTCGTCGTCCGCGAGGTCGGGGGCGATCTTGACCAGCAGCGGGACGCGGCGCGCGGCGGACGCGCGGTCGGCCGCCTCTCGGACGGCGGTAAGCAGCGGCCGCAGGTGCTCGACGGCCTGGAGGTTCCGCAGGCCGGGCGTGTTGGGCGAGCTGACGTTGACGACGAGGTAGTCGGCGTGGGGGGCGAGGCGCTCGGCGCTCGCGACGTAGTCGGCGGCGGCCTCGTCCTCCGGGACGGCCTTGGTCTTGCCGATGTTGACGCCGACGATCGTCCCCGGGCGCCGCTGCCGCAGCCGCCGCGCGGCGGCCTCGGAGCCCTCGTTGTTGAAGCCCATCCGGTTGATGACCGCCCGGTCGGGGACGAGCCGGAACAGCCTCGGACGCGGGTTGCCCGGCTGCGCGCGTCCGGTGACGGTGCCGATCTCGACGTGGCCGAAGCCGAACGCGCCGAGCGCGTCGTAGGCGACGGCGTCCTTGTCGAAGCCGGCGGCGAGGCCGAGCGGGCTGGGGAAGTCCAGCCCCAGCGCGTGGACGGCGAGGGCCGGGTCCCGGGGCGCGAGGACGCGGCGGAGCAGCGCCGCGAGGCCGGGCACGGCCTGGATCGCCCGCAGCGCCGCCATCGTGAGGCGGTGGACGGTCTCCGCCGAGACCCGCGTGATGACCAGTGAGAACAGGAGTCGATACATCGCCCGCCAGTATCCCAGCCGGATCGTTCGAAAGGGTCAGTGGCCCCGGAAGGTGCGGCGGAGCGTCAGCCGGACCTCGCGGCTCGTCTCGCGCATCGTCGCGCGCACGGCTCGGACGGGGTCGCCGACGGTGACGCGCCAGCTTGTGCGGACGCCGTTTCCGATGGGGCGGAGCACGTTCGTCCTGACCCAGCGGAGGGGGGTGGTGACGAACGTCCGCCAGAGCCAACGCAGGAAACGGGCCGCGAGGCGCCACGTCCCTGCGACGCCGTGCCCGATGGGGGCGAGGACATACCGGTACACGGCCCGCGCGGGCAGGACGATCAGGTAGCGCGCAGGCAGCACGAACAGGACGAGCCCCAGCCACGCCAGGCCGCGTCCCAGCCACCGCCATGCCCATCCCACAGCGGACGCGAACGCCTTCCAACCGGCGGCGAGTACACCCCAGACCGAGACGAAGAAGACGCCGATTCCGCGCGCAACCCAGGCGATGCCCCTGCCGATGCCCCGCGCGACCCACGCGATGCCACGTCCCACGGTTAGTAGGAGCCAGGCCAGGCCGAGGAGGGGCGGACGCAGGACGTACTGCCACAGCAGCACGGCGGGCAGCACCACCAGGACGCCGATCAGCCACCCGAAGACCGTCGCGATGCCCGATCCGAGCCAGGCCAGCCACCGTCCGACCAGCCGGAGCGGGCGCAGCAGGACGAAGTCGAGCACCAGCGCCAGCCCGCGTCCGATCATGGCGAGGAACCGGCCCACCGGGGCGAGCAGCCAGCGGTAGAGCAGGCGGGCCAGGTGGACCGTTCCGCGTCCGAGGAGGCGGAACGCGCCGATCACGACCACGACCACCAGCCACCGCAGCGGACGGGTGATCAGGACGTCGAACAGCCACGCCACACCCTCCCCGATCGCCCGGAAGACGGCCGCGACGCCGCGTCCGGTGAGGCGGAGCAGGTCGTAGCAGAGCCGGAGCGGCAGCACGAACACCAGCGCGACCACCCGCGCGGGCACGACGAGCCACGCCGGACCCGTCATTCCGGGCCCAGGCCCGGCGCCCACCCCTCGCGAAGGCGCGGCGGCGTGCCTGCCTGCGGAGGGCGCGGCGTGCGTGGCTGCGGGGGGTGCGTGCTTGTTGAGGTTGATGCGGTCCCGGTCGTGTCCGCCGTGGCCGTCTGTTGAAGGGCCGGTGGTCACCACATCGCACCTCGGGGTCGGGGGGCAGGTTCGTCCGGAATAAGACCTGTTCGGGAGGCGGACGGTTCCCCTCCCGGCTGTCCCGCTCCAACCCGGTTGAACCTGACGGCGTCCGCCCACCGTACTGCCGGTCGATCAAGGAGAGTGGTGCGGCCGCTCCGCCTCGATCGCCGTACCGGACCCGGGCGGCCCGGGCCCGGATCGACTTGGAGGACACGACATGGAGTTTCCACGTTGGGCGATCCCCGTGGCGGCCGCCCTGACCGCGACCGGGCTGGTGCTCACCGCGTGCGGGCAGGAGAAGGCCGGGACGCAGCAGAACGCGGCGGCGGGCACGAAGCAGAGCCCCGCCGCCGCGGCGTCCTCGAAACCCGAGCCCGAGCCCGAACCGACGACGCTGGAGGTCGCGAGCGTCACCAAGCTCGGCAAGGTCGTCACGGACGGCCGGGGCATGACGCTGTACCGGTTCGACAACGACACCGCGCGTCCGCCCGCGTCCACCTGCGAGGACGCGTGCGCCAAGGCGTGGCCGCCGGTGTGGGCGGGCAAGGGCGACACCGAGGTGAAGGGCGTCCGGCAGGCGCTGGTCGGCAAGGTCAAGCGGCCGGACGGCAAGTGGCAGGTGACGCTCGGCGGCTGGCCGCTGTACCGGTTCGCCAAGGACGAGAGCCCCGGGGACGTCAAGGGCCAGGGCGTGGGCGGCACCTGGTACGCGGCGGCGCCCACCGGCAAGAAGGCCCTGACGACCACGGCGGCGCCCACCAAGGAGACGCCGACCGCGAAGGCGCCCGCGGACGATCGCTGGAAGGGCTGGACGGTCGTCAAGGCCAAACGCGATCCGAAGCTCGGCCTGATCATCACCGATGGGCGGGGCCGCACGCTCTACCGCTATGACAAGGACACCAGCAGGCCACCGAACTCCGTCTGCTTCGGCGCCTGCAAGAAGGCGTGGCCGCCCGCAGTGTTCAACGGCTGGAAGCATCTCAAGCTGGAGGGCGTCAGCAAGAAGGACGTCAACTTCATCGAACGCAAGGACGATGGGAAGTGCCAGCTCACGATCAACGGCTGGCCCATGTACTTCTACGAGAAGGACGCGCGTCCCGGCGACACCAAGGGACAGGGCGTCGGCGGAGTCTGGTGGGCCACCACGCCCGAGGGCAAGAAGGCCATGTCCGCCACCGGCAACGGTAACGGTTACTGAATTCGGCCGACCGCGCCCTGATCGGCCGTCGCAGAGAGCGGCCGTCACAGATCGCCGCCGCGGAGAGCGGCCGTCACAGGCGAAGGCGCGGGAGGTTCGTGGGTCGGTCGGGGCCCGCGAGCCTCCCGCGCCTTCTTTGCACTGCTTACGCTATCGACGTTCCCGCGAGTCCCCTTTATCGAAACAAGTCCGTATCCGCACCACCGGTATCCCGGGGGCGGGCATGGACATTGTTAGCCGTGGGCAGCTTTCTGATCACGATCACTTTCCGGATCTCGACAGTCACCCGCTCCGGTGATCGAATGAATTCGGTCCCGCCATGGATGCGGCCCGGCGAAGTGCCCGCGCTTGGTGGGTGGCTTCTGGAGGCCCGATGGTTGAGCGAATCGGACGAGCCGGACGCATCGTGCGCGCGGAAGGGAACGCGCGGAGGAGGAGCGTCCCGCCCGACCGGCATGTTCCGCCCGAGCGGCGCATTTCGTCCGACCGGCGTGTTCCGCCTGCCCGGCATGTTCCGTCCGGCCGGCGCATTTCGTCGGACCCGCGCCGGCGCGGAATGCCTGTGTTCCGTGCCGCCGTGGCCCTGACCCTGCTCACCGGCGGCCTCGCGGCCTGCTCCTCAGGCGGCGGGGGAACACCGACGCTGAACTGGTACATCAACCCCGACGACGGCGGCCAGGCCAAGCTCGCCGCGGCCTGTACCAAGGCGTCCGGCGGCAAGTACAAGATCAAGACATCGGTGCTGCCGAACGACGCGACGCAGCAGCGCGAGCAGCTCGTCCGGCGGCTCGCCGCGAAGGACTCCGGGCTCGACATCATGAGCCTCGACCCGGTGTTCGTCGCGGAGGTCGCCAACGCCGGGTTCCTGCGCCCGTTCACCGCCGCGGAGTCGAAGCAGTTCACCGACGGCGTGTTCCCGGCCGCCGTCCAGAGCTCGACGTGGGAGGGCAAGCTGTACGCGGCGCCCTTCTGGGCCAACACCCAGTTGCTCTGGTACCGCAAGTCGGCCGCACAGAAGGCGGGGGTCGACCCGTCCGCGCCCGACTTCACCTGGGACAAGATGATCGACGCCGCCGTCCGGACGAACACGACCGTCGCCGCGCAGGGCAACCGGTACGAGGGCTACATGGTGTGGATCAACGCCCTCATCGCGTCCGCGGGCGGGCGGATCATCAGCGACGCCGAGAAGGGCGCCGACGCCACCATCGAGATCGACTCCCCGGCCGGACGCCAGGCCGCGACGATCATCCGAAAGCTCGCCCGGTCCCGGGCGGCGAGCCCGACGCTGTCCACCGACATCGAGGAGCAGGCGAGGTCGGTGCTCAACGGGTCGCGTGGCGCGTTCATGGTCAACTGGGGCTACATCTGGCGCGCTGAGAACGGCGACGCCAAGTCCGGGGTGATCAACAAGAACATCCCGGCGGACCTCGGCTGGGCCCGCTACCCGAAGGTGAACGCGAACCAGGACAGCAAGCCCCCCTTCGGCGGCATCGAGATCGGCATCGGCGGTTACGGCAAGTACAAGGACACGCTCGCGGTGGACGCGGTCAGGTGCATCACCACCCCCGAGCACATGAAGCAGTACATGATCGACACGGGCAACCCGGCGGCCCGCGCGGTGGTCTACGACGACCCGCAGATCAAGAAGGAGTTCCCGATGGCCGGGCTCATCCGGGACTCGATCAACGCCGCGTCGCCGCGTCCGATCACGCCGTACTACGGCGATGTGTCCGGCGCGGTGCAGAGCCGCTGGCACCCGCCCGCCTCCGTCGACCCGAACTCGACGCCGCGCAGGTCCGAGACGTTCATCCGCCAGGTCCTGCGCGACCAGGCGCTGCTCTGAAGGGACGGATGATGGCCGCAGTACAGAGCGCGCCCGCCGCGACGCAACGCAGGGCGGGACGCGCGGAGCTGTCGGACCGGAGCCGCAGCGAGCGCCGCCTCGGGCTGCTGCTGTCGGCGCCCGCCGTGATCGTCATGCTGCTGGTGACCGCGTACCCGCTGCTCAACGCGCTGTACCTGTCGCTGTTCCGGTACCGGCTCACCGCGCCCGAGGACAAGAAGTTCGTCGGCCTGTCCAACTACTGGACGGCGCTGTCCGACTCGCTGTTCTGGCAGAACGTGTTCACCACGTTCATCGTCACGTTCGCCACCGTGGCGGTGGAGCTGGTGATCGGGTTCGGGCTGGCGATGGTGATGCACCGGGCGATGTTCGCGCGGCGGACCGTCCGGACGGCGATCCTGCTCCCGTACGGCATCGTCACCGTGATCTCGGCGTTCGCCTGGCGGTACGCGTTCGACCTCCAGTCGGGGTTCGTGAACTCCTGGTTCGGGCTCGGCGACTACGCCTGGTTCTCCGGCCGCTGGTCGTCGCTGTTCGTGATCATCCTGTCGGAGATCTGGAAGACGACGCCGTTCGTGTCGCTGCTGCTGCTCGCCGGGCTGGCGCAGGTGCCGAACGACCTCGGCGAGGCCGCGACCGTGGACGGCGCGACCGCCTGGCAGCGGCTGCGCCGGGTGACGATCCCCAACATGAAGGCCGCGATCCTCGTCGCGGTGCTGTTCCGCACGCTGGACGCGTGGCGGATCTTCGACAACGTCTACATCATGACCTCCGGCCAGCAGAAGACGCAGACGCTGTCGTTCCTCACCTACCAGCAGACGATCACCCGGACCGCCATCGGTCTCGGCGACGCGGTCGGCGTGCTGCTGTTCCTGTCGGTCGTCCTGATCGCGGTCGTGTTCATCCGCGGGTTCCGCGTGGACCTGTCCCAAGTGCGAGGTGACCGGTGATGGAGAGCACCCGTTCCAAATGGCTGTGGATCGTCGCGTCCCTGCTCATCCTCGTCTGGACGGTCTTCCCGATCCTGTGGATCGTGATGCTGTCGTTCAAGCAGCCCGGGGAGATCGGCAACCAGAAGGGCTTCCTGCCCCACCACTGGACGTGGGACAACTACCGCACGGTGTTCAAGACCGACCTGTTCACCTCCGCGCTGATCAACTCGATCGGGATCTCGGTGATCGCGACGTTCGTCGGCGTGGTGTTCGCGACGCTGGTCGCCTACGCGATCGCCCGGCTGGAGTTCCCCGGCAAGAAGCTGATCCTGTCGTTCGCGCTGGCGATCGCGATGTTCCCGGTCGTCTCGCTCGTCGGCCCGCTGTTCAACCTCTGGCGTGACATCGGCCTGTACGACACCTGGCTCGGCCTGATCATCCCCTACATCTCGTTCGCGCTGCCGCTCGCGATCTGGACGCTGTCGGCGTTCTTCCGCGAGATCCCGTGGGAGATGGAACAGGCCGCGCAGGTGGACGGCGCCACCGCCTGGCAGGCGTTCCGGAAGGTGATCGTCCCGCTGGCCGCGCCCGGCGTGTTCACCGCCGCGATCCTCACCTTCTTCTTCTGCTGGAACGACTTCGTGTTCGGGATCTCGCTGACCTCCTCCGACAACGCCCGGCCCGTCCCGGCCGCGCTGGCGTTCTTCACCGGCGCGTCGCAGTTCGAGCAGCCCACCACCGCAGTCTGCGCGGCGGCGGTCGTCGTGACCGTCCCCGTCGTCGTCATCGTCCTGGCGTTCCAGCGCCGCATCGTGGCCGGGCTGACGTCCGGCGCCGTCAAGGGCTGAGCCCACCGGGATTAGGGAGAACCATGGCCGCCATCACCCTGAAGAAGATCGTCAAACGGTACGGCGACGGTTTCCCGGCCGTGAACGAGGTGTCCCTGGACGTACGGGACGGCGAGTTCATGATCCTGGTCGGGCCGTCCGGCTGCGGGAAGTCGACGCTGCTGCGGATGATCGTCGGGCTGGAGGACATCACGTCCGGCGAGATGGTCATCGGCGACCGCGTCGTCAACCGGGTCGCGCCGCGCGAGCGGAACCTGTCGATGGTGTTCCAGAACTACGCGCTCTATCCGCACCTCACCGTGTTCGAGAACATCGCGTTCCCGCTGCGGCTGGCGAAGACGCCGGGCGAGGAGGTGAAGCGCCGCGTCACCGAGACGGCGGAGCTGCTGGAGCTGACCGAGCACCTGGAGCGCAAGCCCGCGAACCTGTCGGGCGGGCAGCGGCAGCGCGTCGCGATGGGCCGCGCGATCGTCCGGCAGGCCGACGCGTTCCTGTTCGACGAGCCGCTCTCGAACCTGGACGCCAAGCTGCGCGGCCAGATGCGCACCGAGATCTCCCGGCTCCAGCGGCGGCTCGGCGTCACGACCGTCTACGTCACGCACGACCAGACGGAGGCGATGACGCTCGGCGACCGCGTCGCGGTGCTGCGCAAGGGCGTCCTGCAACAGGTCGGGAGCCCCCGCGAGCTGTACGAGCAGCCGGTCAACCTCTTCGTCGCCGGGTTCATCGGCTCGCCGTCGATGAACTTCCTGCCCGCCTCCATCGACGGGGCGACGCTGGAGACCCCGCTCGGCCGCTTCGAGGTGCGCGACGAGCGCAAGGCCGCCGCGCTGGAGGGCCGCGAGGTGGTGCTCGTCGGCATCCGTCCCGAGCATTTCGAGGACGCCTCGCTCGTCAGCGAGGAGAAGAAGGCGCAGGGCAGCATCGTCGCGGCCCATGTCGACGTGACGGAATGGCTGGGCAACGAGCTGTACGCCTACGTCCCCTACGAGGCCCCGGCCGACCTCGCCGCGCAGCTGCGCGAGCTGTCCCGCGAACTCGACAGCGACCAGCTCCGCACGCAGGCCGTCGTCGCGCTGGACGCCTCCAGCCCCATCCGGCCCGGCCGCGACGCCGAGCTGTGGATCGACACGTCCCGCATCCACATCTTCGACCCGTCCACGGGCGACAACCTGACCCGCGACGAGGAGCACGTCGCCGAACTCGGACGGCTCGCCGAGGAGCACCGCGAGGCGCAACGCGACGCCCAACGCCCATCGGAGCCCGCCGCCGCCACGACCGCCACGACCGCCACGACCGCCGCGTCCGAGAGCGCTGCGTCCGAGACCGCCGAGTCGGAGCGGCCCACCGAGACCTGACCTGGTGGTTCGCCCGAGTTGATCTTGTCTGGCACGATCGGACGTATGACTTCCGGGGACATGTACGAGCGCTTCGCCCACGCATATGCCGCCCACGCCGAGGACGGCGCCTACAACGCCTACTACGACCGTCCGTCCGTCCTCGGCCTCGCGGGCGACGTCGCGGGCCTGACGGTCTTCGACGCGGCGTGCGGCCCCGGCCTCTACGCCCGCGAGCTGCTGGAACGCGGCGCCCGCGTGCTCGGCTGCGACGCGTCCCCGACGTTCGTGGAGCTGGCCCGCGAGCGCACCGGCGGCAAGGCCGACCTGCGCGTCCACGACCTGACCGAGCCGCTGACCTGGGTCGAGGACGGCACGGCCGACCTGGTCGTCCTCGCCCTGGCCGTCCACTACTTCGACGACCGCGTCGCCCTCCTGCGCGAACTCCGCCGCGTGCTGACCCCTTCGGGGGCGCTCGTCCTGTCCACCGAGCACCCGATGGCGGAGTGGTTGCGCCTGGGCGGCTCCTACTTCACCACCGAGCCCGTGGAGGAGTCCCTCAGCTCGGAGCACGACTGGCCCATTCGCGCCTGGCGCCGCCCCCTAACCGTCACCGTCACCGAGTTCCGCGAGGCGGGTTTCTATATAGACGAACTCCTGGAACCCCGTCCGGCCCCCGAAATGGCCACCCGCTACCCCGACGACTATGCGCGCCTGGAGCAGTCCCCCGACTTCATCGCCTTCCGCCTACGCCCCCTCCCGTGAGGGCGCGGGGATTTTGCCTATGCCCAGGGCGTTCTCGCGGGGGAGCAGGCCGGATTCGAGTGCCTTGACGAGGAGGGGCGTGGTCAGTTCGGCCAGTCGGGCCGACTTCTCGGCGCCCAGCGTCTGCCAGGGGGCGTAGGCGAGATCGTCGGTGGTGCGCTCTACGGTGTCGCGTAGGGCGCGGAGTTCGTCGGTGGGGGCGCCGTCGGGGGTGAGAAGGCCGCGCGCGGTGAGGCGGTCGCGGGCGGCGGTCCACTCGGCGTCCGTCCAGCCGCGGGTGGCGAAGGTGGCGGTGGACGCGGCGCCGATCGCGGCGAACGAGACGAGGGCCTCGGCCGGGTCGAGGCCCGCGGTGAGGAGCGCGGCGATGTGTCCGTCTCCGCGGTGTTCGCGCAGGATGCCGATGGCCTGCCAGAGGACGAGGTGCGGCTCGTCCGGCCAGGGGACGGCGGCGTATGCGGCGGCGAGGGGGCGACCGGCCAGGGGGGCCGCGAGGGCGGCCTCGCGGGCGAGGTCGGCCGCCTCGGACAGGTCGTCGACGGCGTCGCCGAGGAGGGCGCGGTAGAGGCGGTCGACGACGCGGGTCCGGGCCGCGAGGACGCGGTCGGGGGACGCGGTCTTCCAGTCGGCCGGGAAGTGCTCGGCGATCAGGCGGGGGCTGAAGCTGTAGAAGGCGGACGCCACGCGTTCGGGGCCCACCGCGCCGAGGGGGGCCGCGCGCCAGGCGAAGTAGCTCGACCAGCGGTCCTCCGCGTCGAAGCCGAGGGCGGCGGCTTCGGCGAACATCTCCGGCGCGTACCAGAACGGGGCGTGGACGGGTTCGAGCTGGTGCCACATCCGCCTCGCCAGGCTCGGGTCGATCGGGTCGCTCATGTCGGGCTCCTCTCGTCGGATGGGGCCCAGCATTTCATGATCGTCAGAGGGCGGCGGCGGGGGCGACCAGCTGTGATTCTCTTCTCGGGTGAGCATTCGGCGACGCGCGGTTTACTTTTGGCGCAATCGGCGGATGGGACGTTAAGTCATACCGTAGGCTCCGCGAAAGAGCCCGACCTGGAAGCCCTCGAACGCACCACGAAACCGTCCGCCGCACCGACCCGTCGCGCGCCCCTTCGGGTCGGTTTGGAGCGGTCCCAGATTGCTGGCGGCCCCGCCCGGGGCCGCCGGTGGTCCCGGTCCGCCCGCCGGACGGTTCCTGCCCACCGGACCCCCGTGGCCCGGGCCCGCCGCTCGCCCGCGCGGGGCCGGTGCCGCCGGTAGCCGTGCCGCCGAGCGTGTCCCGGAAAGGTCAAGATCAAGTCGTCCGGCGCGTTGCCCGATCACTCACCGCAGGTGAATGATTGCGATGCGCTTCCGACCTTCTGTGTGGTGATGCAGTGAATCTCGGCACGACGGACCCAGGCTCCCGCGACCGTGGCGGCCCTCGGCGGGCCGCGACGTGAGCGGGATGGAGCGGCTCGGCGACCCGCTCGGCTTCACCGCCGACCCCGAGGTGGCGCGGCGGGCGCGGCGCACCGTCCGGGAGCGGGCGGGCAAGGTCGTCGACGACCCGACGCTGCTCGACGACGTCGAGCTGATGAGCGCGGAGGCCATCGCGAACGCCGTCCTGCACGGGACCGGGCTGATCAGCGTGACCGTCGAGACCGACGGGCGGCGGCTGCGCGTGGTGGTCGCCGACGAGGGCCCCTCGCGCGCCGACCAGCACCGGCGGTGCCGTCTCGACCACGGCCGCGGCCTCACCGTGATCGACGCGCTCGCCGAGGAGTGGGGGCTCGACCAGACGCCCCGCCGCACCCAGCTCTGGTTCGAGGTCGACGCCGCCGGGGTGTCCGCCGGGACGTGACCGGGGTTTCCGCCGGGACGGGCCGGGGTGTTCGCCGGGACGTGTCGGGGTGTCCGCCGGGACGGGCTGGGGTGTCCCGCCGGGGGCGTGAATCGAGGGGTGGCGGGGAGATCGTCTCCTGGGCGGCGGTTCGTCCGGCATGGGTAGTCTGGATCGACCATGGAGACGACGACCGGCGGGTTGCGCGAGCGCAAGAAGGAGGCGACGCGCAAGGCGCTGCACGACGCCGCGATGCGCCTCGCCGTCGAGCACGGTCTCCAGGAGGTCACCGTCGAGGCGATCGCCGACGCGGCCGGAGTGTCGCGGCGCACGTTCTCCAACTACTTCGGCGGCAAGGAGGAGGCGCTCCTCTACGGCGACGAGCGGCGCATGCAGACGCTGCTGGAGCGGTTCATCGCGCGCCCGTGCGACGAGACGTCGTGGACGGCGTTGCGCGCGTCGCTGCACGGCATGCTCGCCGACGAGGGGGAGCGCGATCCTCGGTGGGTGGCGCAGGCGCGGCTGGCGCGCGAGCACCCGTCGGTGATGGCGCAGCAGCTCGCGCACTGGGCCTCGCTTGAGCGCACCTTCGCCGACCTCATCGCCGTGCGGGACGGCCTCCCGTCCGGCGGCGCGCGCCCGCGCGCGATGGCGGGCGCGTTCATGGCCGCCCTCCGCATCGCCTCGATCGTCTGGACGGACGAGCGGCCGCCCCGTCCGCTGGCCGAGATAGCCGACGACCTCCTCCACGAGATGGCCCGCCCCTTCGGCTGAGGGGTCCCTGCAAGGGCGCGGGACATGGTCAGGTCAGGGCCTTGGGATGTTGCGGAGGTTGCTGCGGGCCAGGTCCACCATCTTGCCGACGCCGCCGGTGAGGACGGTCTTCCCCGCCGCCAGCGCGAAGCCCCTGATCTGCTGCGAGGTGACGCGCGGCGGGATCGACAGCGCGTTGGGGTCGGTGACGACGTCCACCAGGTAGGGGCCGGACGAGGCGAGCGCCGCGCCGAGCGCCCCGCGCACGTCGGACGGACGCTCCACCCGCGCCGACTCGATGCCCGCCGCCTCCGCGATCGCCGCGTAGTCGACGGCCTCGTGGTCGGTCTCGAACGAGGGCAGGCCGTCCACCAGCATCTCCAGCTTCACCATGCCGAGCGACGCGTTGTTGAAGACGACGATCTTCACCGGGACGCGGTGCAGCCGCACGGTGAGCAGCTCGCCGAGCAGCATCCCGAGGCCGCCGTCGCCGGAGACGGAGATGACCTGGCGGCCTGGCGCACCGTACTGCGCGCCGATCGCATGCGGAAGCGCGTTCGCCATGCTGCCGTGTACGAAGGAGCCCATTACGCGGCGCCGTCCGTTGGGAGTGATGTAGCGGGCGACCCACACGTTGCACATGCCGGTGTCCACGGTGAAGATGGCGTCGTTTGCGGCGAGGTCGTCCAGGACGCTCGCGACGTATTCAGGGTGGATCGGGATGTGCCGATCGATGTCGCGCGTGTATGCGGAGACGACATTCTCCAGAGCGCGCGCGTGCTTGCGCAGCATGTCGTCCAGGTAAGAGCGGTCGTGCTTCTGCTCCACCTTTTCCAGGACGAGGCGGAGCGTTTCCCCGATGTCCCCGTGCACGGCCAGATCGAGCGGGGTTCTGCGTCCCAGCCGGGACGGGTCGTCGTCCACCTGGATCGTGTTCTTGCCGGGCAGGAACGGGTCGTATGGAAAATCGGTGCCGAGCAGCAGGACGAGGTCGGCCTCCTGCATCGCGTCGTAACAGGCGCCGTAACCGAGCAGCCCGCTCATGCCCACGTCGAACGGATTGTCGTACTGGATCCACTCCTTGCCGCGCAGCGCGTGCCCGACCGGCGACAGGACCTTGTGCGCCAGCGACATCACCTCGGCGTGCGCGTTCCTGACCCCGGCGCCGCAGAACAGCATCACCCTGCGCGCCCGGTTCAGCGCGCCCGCCAGCCGCTCCACCTGGTCGGACGGCGGACGCACCACGCCCTTGCGGACGAGGAGGTCGTGCTCCCCCGTGGGCTCGGTCGCGTCCCTGCTCGCGATGTCGCCCGGCAGCGTCAGCACCGCGACGCCGCCGAGGCCGACCGCGTGCTGGATCGCGGTCC
This sequence comes from Actinomadura terrae, assembly GCF_022751215.1. GTDB lineage: Bacteria > Actinomycetota > Actinomycetes > Streptosporangiales > Streptosporangiaceae > Spirillospora > Spirillospora terrae. The sequence continues at coordinate 93,014 of NZ_JAICDG010000002.1, forward strand.
GCAGGATGCGGGGCATCTGCGCCGGGCCGTTGATCATCTCGCAGTAGTGGCTGCATTCGGCGAACAGCCGCTCGGGACGGGTCTCCTGGAAGTAGCCGCTGCCGATCTGCGTGCTCGGGATCTGCGAGGCCAGCGCGAGCACGGGCGCGCCTGAGCGGTGCGCGTCGTAGAGGCCCTGGAGCAGGTGCGTGTTGCCGGGTCCGCAGCTTCCGGCGCACACGGCGAGCCGTCCGGTGGTCTGCGCCTCGGCCGCCGCCGCGAACGCGCCCGCCTCCTCGTTGCGGACGTGGACCCAGTCGATGCCGTCCGTCCGGCGGACGGCGTCCACGACCGGGTTGAGGCTGTCGCCGACCACCCCGTAGATCCGCCGCACCCCGGCCTGCCGCAGTACCTCGATGAACTGGTCGGCGACCGTCGCCATCGTCCCCCCACGTCCCGATGATCGTCAGAGGGGAGATGCCCGAGGACCGTCACGGCCAACCCGCAGGTAATCAAAATGTGAACCAATTGGTCCGTCCGGGACTAGGGTGTCGTCATGGACACCGATGGCGACGCGGAACTGGACTTCTGGTCGTTCGTCGACCTCGCCGGCCGTCGCCTTTCGGAAGAGTTCGGCTTTCCGCACCGGCTCGCCACACGATTGTTGCTGACGCTCAACCGGGCGTCCGCGATCGTCACCTACGACCTGGAGTCCACCGTGCACCGGCCGCGCGGGCACTCCTGGTCGGCGTTCCGGCTGCTGTTCGTCACCTGGCTCGCCGGGCCGCTGGAGCCCGGACGCGCCGCCACGCTGGCCGGGATGAGCAGGGCGGCCGTCTCCAACCTCGCGAAGACCCTCGTCGCGGACGGGATGATGGTCCGCACGCCGGGCGAGCGCGACGGCCGGTCGGTGATCCTGTCGCTGACCGAGCAGGGGAACAAGGCGATGCTGGACATCTTCGCCGGGCAGAACGAGCGCGAGCGGCAGTGGGCGAGCGTGCTGACCGAGGCCGAGCAGCACATACTGATCATGCTGCTGGACAAGCTCATCGCGGGCCGCGACCGGTTCGACGTCCGCGAACGAAGCTAGCCCGGCCGCGCGGGGCCGACCCTTCCCTGAACCCGGTAAGGGTCGTAATGTCGACGCAAAGTAGTAAACACGTTAATCATTTGCTGGAGGCGAACGACCATGGCCCACTACCGCCGGGCCGGTGACGTGCCGCCGAAGCGCCACACCCAGCACAGGGACGGCGCGGAGCGGCTCTACTTCGAGGAGTTGATGGGCGAGGAGGGCTTCTCCTCGGACTCCTCCCTCCTCTACCACCGGGAGATCCCGTCGGCGATCGTCGACTCGCGCGTCTGGGAGACCCCCGACGTCGCGACGACGCCGAACCATCCGCTCAAGCCGCGGCACCTGAAGCTGCACGAGCTGTTCCCCAAGGAGACCTGGAGCGAGACCGACACGGTGACCGGGCGGCGGCTGATCCTCGGCAACGCCGACGTCCGGCTGTCCTACGCCGTCTCCAGCGCCGCGTCCCCGCTGTACCGCAACGCGACCGGCGACGAGATCGTCTACGTCGAGTCCGGCAGCGCGACGGTCGAGACGATCTTCGGTGCGCTGTCCGCGCGGCAGGGCGACTACGTGGTCATCCCCACGTCCACCACGCACCGGTGGCTGCCCAACGGTGACCTGCCGCTGCGCACCTACGTCATCGAGGCGACCGGGCACATCGCGCCGCCCAAGCGGTACCTGTCGCGGTTCGGCCAGTTCCTGGAGCACGCCCCCTACTGCGAGCGCGACCTGCACGGCCCCGGCAACCCCATTCAGGTGGACGGCACCGACGTGGACGTCCTGGTCAAGCACCGCGGCCCCGGCGGCGTCACCGGCACCCGGCTCACCTACGCGCGGCACCCGTTCGACGTCGTCGGCTGGGACGGCTGCCTGTACCCGTTCACGTTCAACGTGGACGACTTCGAGCCGATCACCGGCCGCGTCCACCAGCCGCCGCCGGTGCACCAGGTGTTCGAGGGGCACAACTTCGTCGTGTGCAACTTCGTCCCGCGCAAGGTGGACTACCACCCGCTGTCCGTCCCCGTGCCCTACTACCACTCCAACGTGGACTCCGACGAGGTCATGTTCTACTGCGGCGGAGACTACGAGGCCCGCAAGGGATCGGGCATCGGGCAGGGTTCGGTGTCGGTCCACCCGGGCGGCCTCGCGCACGGCCCGCAGCCCGGCGCGTACGAGCGCAGCATCGGTGCCGAGTCCTTCGACGAGCTGGCGGTGATGGTCGACACCTTCCGTCCGCTGGAACTCGGCGAGGGCGGCCTCGCCGGCGAGGATCCGGAGTACGCGTGGACCTGGGCGAGGCAGTCATGACCGAGCCCCTCACCACCGAGCCTCCCGCCGCCGAGCCCCCCGCTCTCTTCACGGGTCTGTGCGACGACGCGGCCGTGTTCCCGCCCGGCCTCGCGCCGCTGTCGGAGGCCGTCCCCGCGCACCGCCGGCACCGCGCCGCCGCCTACGCGCCGATGGTCGGCCCGCTCGTCCTGCCGGTCAACGCGCTGGACGACCTCGGCCCGCTGCTGCGGGAGAAGATCGGGATCGCGGTGACCGCGCCCGGCGGCCCCGACGAGGTCACCGAGGCCTTCGCGCGGGCGTCCGGAATCCCGGTCGAACTGCACGGCATCGAGGTCGCCGTCCCGCCCGGCCTGTCAGTCGGCGACTTCTTCCGCGCCCTCGACCGCGCCCACGCCGGCCGCGAGGAGATCCCCGTCTGCGTCGAGGTGCCCCGCGACGAGCGCCGTCCCGAGATCATCCGGGGCCTCGCCGCGACCGGCCACCGCGCGAAGTTCCGCACCGGCGGCGTGACCGCCGACCTGTACCCGTCCGTGGAGGAGCTGGCCGACGCGATCAAGTCCGCGGTGATCGCGGGCGTGCCGTTCAAGGCGACGGCGGGGCTGCACAACCCCGTCCGGCACACCGAGCGCGCGACGGGCTTCGACCAGCACGGCTACCTGAACATCCTGCTCGCCACCGACGCCGCGCTGGACGGCGGCACCGCCGCCGAGCTGGCCAAGATCCTCGACCAGCGCGACCCGTTCTTCGTCGCGGGCGCCGTCCCCGCCCTCGCCGACCGGGCCGTCGAGATCCGCTCGGCCTTCCTGTCCTTCGGGACGTGCAGCATCGCCGAGCCGCTGGGCGACCTCGCGGGCCTCGGGCTACTCCCAGACGAGTTCTTCCAGGAGGATTTGTGACCCGTATCGCGATCCCGGCGGATTCTCCGTTCGGCCTCGCCAACCTGCCCTACGGCGTGTTCTCGACCCCGGGCGCGGCGCCGCGCGTGGGCGTCCGCGTCGCGAACACGGTCGTCGACCTGGCCACCGCGCTCGGCGACGACGTCTTCGCCCAGCCGTCGCTGAACCCGTTCATGGCGCAGGGATACGGACGCTGGGTGGAGGTCCGCGAACGCATCACCGACCTGGTCTCGGGGGACGTGCCGGGCGCGGCCGTCCATCCCGTCGGTGCGGTCACCCTGCACCTGCCGATCGAGGTCGCCGACTATGTCGACTTTTATGCGTCCGAGCACCACGCCTCCAATCTCGGACGCCTGTTCCGCCCGGACTCCGAGCCGCTCACGCCGAACTGGAAGCACCTCCCGGTCGGCTACCACGGACGCGCCGGGACGGTCGTCGCGTCCGGCACGGACATCGTCCGTCCCAGCGGCCAGCGCAAGGCCCCCTCCGAGGACGCGCCCTCCTACGGCCCGTCCCGCCGGTTGGACATCGAGGCGGAGGTCGGCTTCATCGTCGGCACCAACTCCCCCTTGGGCACACCCGTCTCCACGGACGATTTCGCGGAGCACGTATTCGGCGCCGTCCTGCTGAACGACTGGTCGGCCAGGGACATCCAGGCTTGGGAGTACGTCCCGCTGGGGCCGTTCCTGGGGAAGAGTTTCGCGACGTCCATCTCCCCTTGGGTCGTGCCCCTTCTCGCGCTGGAAGCGGCCCGCGTGGCCACTCCGCCGCAGGACCCCGAGCCTCTCCCGTACCTCCAGGAGAAGAACGCATGGGGACTCGACCTGAACCTGGTCGTCGAGTGGAACGGCCAGGTCGTGTCCCGTCCGCCCTACCGGGAGATGTACTGGTCGCCTGCGCAGATGCTCGCGCACATGACGGTGAACGGCGCCTCGTCCCGCACCGGCGACCTTTTCGCGTCCGGGACGGTGTCGGGGCCCGAGAAGGACCAGCGCGGCGCCTTTATCGAACTGACCTGGGGCGGCAAGGAACCCGTCGAGGTGAACGGCGAGCCCCGCACGTTCCTTGAGGACGGCGACGAGGTCACGATCTCCGCGACCGCACCGGGCGCGTCCGGCACCTCGATCTCCTTCGGAGAGGTTCGCGGCCGCGTCCTGCCCGCACGCTGAACCGCCGGGCCCGGCGGTGCCCGGGCCTGGCGGTTCGTCAGTCGGCACAGACGGTGCCGGGCGCAGGCAGAACGAGGTCGGTCAGATACCGGTTGGTCGCCTCCCGGACGCACCGCGACGACAGGATCATGCTGTAGTCGTCACCCTCCCGGCCGAGGACGAGGCTGCCACGGAACTGCTCGGCGAACGCCTGACCAGCCGCATGCGGCGCGTGCGCCTGATGCGTCGACTGGACGACGAGCGCACGCGGCGCGTCCGGTATCTCTCCTCCGGCGCGTACGGCCTTCCCGCCCACCGGCCAGCCCACACACCCGATGAGGTTGGCCCAGCCGGACACCGCCCCGCCGAGATGCGGCGACCGCGCCCTGAGCGCCTGCCGCGCCCGCTCGGCCTGCTTGAACGTCCGGATCTGCCGGGGCGTGTCGAGACACCCGCTCACCTGCGCCTGGACGGGGTCGAGCGTCCGGTCGGGCGTCGTGGCGAACCCCGACGCGTCCCCACCCTGCGCCTTGACGATCGCCTCCGCCAGCCGGGGCCAGGTGAAAGCCGCGAGGTTCAGGTAGTCCTGGGTGGCCTCGCGGATGTCCTCGCCCGTCATCTTCCTTCCGGCTTCGACGGGAATGGGCTCACGATCGGCCCGGGCGACGAGCGCGTCGTACTCCACGCCGACGTCACGTCCCTTCAGTGCGCATTTGTCATCGGTGGTGCACCAGGCCGCGAAACGGTTGAAGGAGTCCTCGGCGGCGGACGCCTCGCCGAGCGCCTGGTCGAGCGGCGAGCCGGTGTCGTCGAGCGCGGTGTCGGCGTTCAGCGTGCGGAGCCGTCCGGGGAAAAGGGTGGCGTAGGTGCGTCCGAGCAGGGTGCTGTGCATGATCCCGTACCAGTTGAGCTGCCGCTCCCCGAGGTTCACCCGCAGCGCCTCGAAGTCGCGCGCGGTGCTCGTGGCATCGACGTTGGCGACAAGCGGACCGTTGCGGCGCAGGCAGTCCTGAGCGAACGCACGGTTGTGCTCGGCAAGCCTGCTGAAGGCGGCCCGATCCTTAGGAAAATGCGTGACACCCTCGGGCTTGATCGGCACCGCGCACCGGACGGGCGCACTGTGCCCCACCCCACGCGGATCGATCGCGACGATGTCGAACCGCTGCGCCATCGCCCCGGCGAGCTCGGGAAACCCGCTGCGCATCGCGAACCTCAGCTGCTCGACCGCGGAACGTCCGGCCCCGTTGTTGAGCAGCAGCGTCCCCTGCCGACGCGCCGGATCACTGGCCGGCCGCCGGACGAGGGCCAGATCGACCTGAGCTCCACGCGGCTTCGCCCACTCCACCGGCACCCGCATCGTGCCGCACTGCATGCCGATGAACTCGGCGTCAGTACACGCACGCCACTCGATCGTGCGCGCCTGTGCCTGCGCGGGCGCGGTGAACACGGGCGACAGGATCACCCCGGCCGCCAGGACGACGACCCCGGCCCGCCGTCCACGCCTGGAAAGTCCGCTCATGCCAGCTCCTTAGAGACAGTTATCTACGCTAGAAGCTATAACTAACCTGACAGTCTCCTCGCGCCTCGTCAAGGGGGCGGGCCCCGCGAGTTAGAAGGACTACTGTCGGCGATAAGCTTTAACCGAGGGTGGAAAGGGGCGGTGACATGGTGGTGGCGAAGGGCGCGACGTCTCCCCGCGAGAGGTACCGGGCGCAGGTCCGCGAGGAGATCAAGGAACGGGCGTGGGAGCAGATCGCCACCGCCGGAGCGTCCGCGCTGTCCCTCAACGCGATCGCCAAGCAAATGGGCATGAGCGGCCCCGCCCTCTACCGCTACTTCGCCGGCCGCGACGAGCTGATCACAGAGCTGATCAAGGACGCCTACCGCAGCCAGGCCGACACCCTCAAGGCCGCCGTAGCGGACGGCCCCGACCTGGCCACCCTCGCCCACGCCCTACGCCGCTGGGCCCTGGACGACCCGCAGCGCTACTTCCTCCTGCACGGCACCCCGATCCCCGGCTACCACGCCCCCGACGAGACCACCGCGATAGCCGACGAGGTCATGCGCCTGGTACTGGACGCCTGCCAGGAAATCCCGTCCACCGCCCCGCCCACCGAATTCGAAGAACACCTGGAAACATCCCGCCATTGGGCCCAAGGCCATCCCGCCCCACCCCAGGCGCTACACCGCGCCCTATCGACGTGGACGCGCGTCCAGGGCGTCCTCTCCCTGGAACTAGCCGGCCACTTCGCCCCAATGGGCTTCGACCCAGCCCGCCTATTCGAGGCCGAGGTAGAAAGCCTGACAACCCCCTGACCCACTTCCCAGCCGAGGCGCACCCCGCCACTCGCCTGGCCCCCTAAGCCCGGGCCAGTTCCCGGACGACAAGCGCCACGGCATACTCAACATCACTCACCGGCGTCATCCGCCGCCCATCGCCCCAGGTGAACCACCAGGCGCCCTCGAAGAAGTCGCACCCGACCTCAATAAGCCGCTGCGGCCGCCCGCGCCACACCACACTCAAGCCCGCCGGCGCCCCACGCCGCTCAACGACCCCGCACGTCAGCTCCGGACGTAGGTCGAGGACGGCTCGCAGCACGCCCAGATGCGCCTGCCGATCACCCAGAGGGGCGGGATACGCCTGCCAGCTCACACCCATGACACACCCATGACGGTTCACCTCACAGTTCGTCCGTAGGGAACGGCGCGGCCGGTAGATCCGGGGGGCGGGACCACCGACCGCGCCGCGCTTCATCCAGACCCAGCCGCGCGCTGACGCGCCCGCTGAGCCTGCTGATCGAGGGCCTCACGCAACAGCGACGCAGAAGGATGCATGAGCGTCGGCTCCACACCCGCAGTGGGGTCGTGCAGGCTGGCGACCCACTCGCCCAGCCGACCGTCCTGCCGCACGGCCCGCCAGATCCGCCACCCACCGAAGTCGCCCCGCAGCGACTCCAGCTCCCACTCGTCCCGCGCTCGCCCGTCCATCACCCGACCCCCTGCCCGCTCACCTGCCCGAATCGTGCGACAACCCTCACACGCTCAACTACTCTCAGCTACAGCCCCAACACTCCCCAGGCCCCACCCCAGGCCTCCCGAGGAGGTTCCCCATGACGAAGGAAGAAGCCGGGTACACCCGCGACCCGCTCCTCCGGACGTTTGGCGTGGTCCTGCGCGCCTACCGGGAGGCGGCGGGCGCGTCACGCCCTCAGCTCGCGCAGGCGCTTGGCTGCCAACCGGGGTGGATTGAAAAGCTAGAGACCGCCCAGAAGCCATGCTCCGAAGCCACCGCCGATGACCTGGACGTGTACTTCCAGACGCCGAAGCGCCTGTTCTGGAAGATGTGGTTCGAGATCAAACGCGAGGGCAAACACGTCGCGGCGCCTCCGGGATTCTCCAGGTACGCCGAGATCGAAGCCAAAGCTGTCGCGGGCCGCTTCTTCGAGGCTCAGGTAGTGCCTGGCCTGCTTCAGACACCGGCCTACGCGCGGGCGGTCCTGAACTCCGGGCTGGCCCCCGAGATGCTCGAAGAGCGCGTGGCCTCGCGTATGGGACGACAGGAGATCCTGGCTCGCGACGATGCGCCCCGCATGTGGTTCGTCCTCGACGAGGCTGTGCTACGCCGATGTGTGGGCGGACCAAGGGTGATGGCGGAGCAGTTGACACGATTGATTGATTTGTCTACATCAAACCACAAGATCGAGGTTCGTATTCTTCCATTTTCGTCGGTGACTTACGCTGGCCTTGATGGAACATTCTCTGTCCTCAGCCTTCCCGACAGGGATGATGTTGCGTATCATGAGGGCCCGGAAATCAGTCAAGTTACGAGTGTCGGGGCTACTGTCGCCGAATACACAGTTCGCTTTGACCTGGTGATGGGAGAGTCGCTGCGAAACGAGGACTCTCTCAAGATGATCAGAGAGATTTTGGAGGGTTACGCGTGAGCACCTCTGACCTGGCTAATCTCCAGTGGCGTAAGAGCAGTCGCAGCAGTGGGCAAGGTGGTCAGTGTGTCGAAGTCGCAACTCACACCACGATGATCGCTGTCCGTGACTCCAAGGACCCGAACGGACCTCGGCTGGCTTTCAGCGCTGCCGAGTGGCATGGGTTCACGCAGCGTGTGAAGGCAGATCACCTCCACGTGAGGGGCTAGCCATGGTTGTGTCGGACGTCCAGTGGCGTAAAAGTAGCCGCAGCAGTGGTCAAGGTGGCGACTGTGTCGAAGTCGGCCAGTGGCGCAAGAGCAGCCGCAGCGGTGGTCAGGGCGGCAACTGCGTCGAGCTCGCCGACGCGACGTCCGCGATCTTGATGCGGGATTCCAAGGACCCAAGCGGACCTCGGCTAGCGCTCACCCCAGCCGCCTGGCGGGCCTTCATCCAGCACGTAGGGCGGACCCCCTCGCCTTAAGGCACCGGTAGACAGCGAGTTGCGACGTGTTGCGGCCTCCCTAAGGACCGATGAGGGCAGGAGGACGCAGCGCAGGCGGCGGGAACCCTCATGTCGAGAACCCTCGCAGGGGCGATGAGGACTCCGGATGCGACACCCGAACCTCGACCGCGAGGTGTTGCGAACCCTCGCAGGGGCGATGAGGACTTGAACGTCGTCGTCACGCAGCCGCTCCTGGCGGTCTTGTTGCAAACCCTCGTGAGAGCGATGAGGACGTCGAGCTGGCCGTCCGCGACCGGATGGACGAGACCGGGTTGCGAACCCTCGTGAGGGCGATGAGGACGTGAGGTCGCGCCATTGGGCGGGGTCGCCGAGCAGGTGTTGCGAACCCTCGTGAGGGCGATGAGGACCCCACGGTAAAGCCGCAGGTATGCGAAGGGAAGTAGGGCTAGCTGGATGCGGATTCTTCAGCGATCCGCCGGTTGCGTTGCCGTCCCCCGGCACCTACGTCGGCGGCGGCGTGGTGCCGCGAACCCTCGCGGGGCGATGAGGGCCCGCACGATTACATCGTGTGGCTCCAAGCGTCGAAGTTGCGAACCCTACGCAGGGGCGGTGAGGACCGGAGGCTGGTGGACGGCCTGACGTCGTCTACCCCGAGTTGCGAATCCCCGCAGGGGCGATGAGGACCAGTCCGAGACGTGGGGCGCCTCTATCTGTGGTGTTGCGAACCCCCATGGAGGCGATGAGGACCTGTCTGGACGAGGTGATCGAGAACCACTACGAGTTGCGAACCCCCGTGGGGGCGATGAGGACGTCGCCAAGAGCTTCGGGGGCTTCTGGAACTTCGGCACGTTGCGAACCCCCGGGGGGGCGATGAGGACCCACGGTAAAGGCGCAGGTCGCGAAGGGAAGTAGGGCTTGCTGATCGGGGATGCTTCAGCGATCCGTCGGTTCTGTTGCCGACCCCGGTGTGTCGCTGAAATGCCTTGATCAACTTTGTGTCGGTGATCCGGGTGGGTGAAGCGGTGCGTCCGATCACGGTAGCTGGAACAGGTTTGGTCCCGTCTCCGCGCGCCACAGGTAGGAGCCCTGCCCGTATTCCTGATGCGTCGAGTAGGCGTAGCGGTGCAGCGTCCCTGGCCGCGCCGCCAGCTCGTCCACTGTGTAAGGGCGTCGCCTCTCAGTGTGCTTCGGGCTCCCGCCCCACAGAACCCGCACCGCTCATCGTGCACCTGGCCCCCGGCGACGGCGGCGTCGCTGCGGGCAGTGAACCGCCAGCAGGTCGCCGTAATCCGACCCAGGCGAGCTGGGCACCGCCCTCACCTGATCCTCGTGCGGTGTGCGAACTTTACTATCCGCGCGAAGCCCAGCCGGTGCTTGCTGCGAACCCCTGTAGGGGCGATGAGGAGGCGTCAAGCTGCAGGTCGACGTCGGCGCCGCGTTCGTGTTGCGAACACTGGTAGGGCTCTATGAGGGCCTGGTCAGGGGTGGGTCCAGGCTGTGGTTTTCAGGGTGCCGGTGGTGCCTAGGTCTAGGGTTCCGGCGGGTTTGATGGTTTGGGGTGGGTGGCCTGGGGCTGGGGTTATCTGGAGGTAGATGCCTTTGACTGGGGGATTTACCGAGTCGGCTACTGTGTTTCGCCAGACTACTATTGCCTCGGCTGTTTTGCCGGGGGCGATTTTCAGGGGGCGCGGGCCTGGGTCTTTTACTTCTGTGGGGCCTTGGACGATCTTGATCGGGGCCGGTTTGCGGGAGGCGTCCAGGACGGTCAGGGCGGGGTAGCCGTTCAGGGGGTAGGGCTTCTTGCCGCAGTTGGTCAGCTTGATCCGCATCGCGCGTAGGCCGAGGGCGGCGTCTGGTACGTCCGAGGTGATGGAGACGCCGTCCGGGGGGCAGGAGGGGGACGGCGACGGGGACAGTGCGGATCGGGGGAGCATCGACGGTGGTGCGGGCGTTGGGGGCGGCGAAGCGGCGGTGGTGTCGGTGGACGACGCGGAACCGCACGCGCCGCCGCACAGCACCACCGCCGCGGCGATGATCGGCCAGGCTCGGAGACGGGGGGTCACCCCGTCAGCATGCCAGGTCAGGAGCAGAAGGCGGTTTCGGCGGCCTTCTTGATCTTGTCTTGGAAGGCCTTGTCGTTCTCCTGGCTCGACTCGTTGTAGGTGATCACGGCCTGGCGGCGGCCGTCCGTGCTGGTGTAGGTCCAGGTGCGGTAGCCGGGGAAGCCGCCGTCGTGGCCCCAGCCGTAGCCGCAGGAGAACTTCGTCCGCGTGACGCCGAGGCCGTAGTCCTCCTCGACCCAGTCGTCCATCACCGGGCGGGTGGTCGTCATCTCGCGCATCTGGCGCGCGGGCAGCATGCGTCCGGTGAACAGGGCCCGGTGGAAGCGGGCGATGTCGTCGACGGTGGAGATGATCCCGCCGGAGCCGCGTGCGCTGGACGGGCTGATCCCCGTGCTCACGTCACCGTAGTCGCCGTAGTACCCGTGGACGTAGGGGCCGGGGAACGCGCGGCTCGTCGTCGGGAAGGAGGTGTGCTTCAGCTTGAGCGGCTTGAAGATCCGGCGCTTCATCTCCGTGCCGAGCGTCCGGTGCGTCACCTTCTCGACGATCATGTCGGCGAGGATGTAGTTGGTGTTGGTGTAGTTCCAGCCTTCGCCGGGCTCGTACTTCGGCGGCTGCTCCATCGCGATCGCGACCAGTTCGGGCTTGGTCCAGGAGCGCTCGGGGTTCTGGATGACGCGCGGGTCCAGCGTGTAGTCGTTCAGACCGCTCTGCTGCGCGAGCAATTGCCGGACGGTGATCTTCGAGCCGTCGTTGCGGTTGCCCTGGACGACCCCCGGCAGCCACTTCTCGACGGTGTCGTCGAGGGAGAGGCGGTGCTCGGCGACGAGTTGGAGCACCACCGTCGAGGTGAACGTCTTGGTGACGCTCGCGGCGCGGAACAGCAGCCGGTGGTCCATCGGACGGCCCGTCGCCTTGTCGGACACGCCGGAGGTGACGTGTGCGACGTGGCCGCCCCGGCGCGTCATGACGATCGCGCCCGGGACGCCGCCGGCGACGAGGGCGTCCGCCGCTTCCTGGACCGGTCCGCTGCGGGGCGCGGGCTTTGCCTCGCTCTTGGGGGCGGCGTTCGCGGCGGGGACGACGGCGGTGACGGCGAGCGCGGCGCCGAGGGCGGCGGTGAACAGGGCCGGGATGCGCGACATGGTGACTCCTCGTCGGTGGGGCTGACGTGATCAACATTGCCGGGGCGTGGTCGGCGTGGCACTGGGCTCAAGGCCCGAGCGCGGGGTGTAGTTGCCTACACCTCCCCCGGCGACGGGCGCTGCGTCCCCTGTGGGAGGGACCTTTCCGGCTGGTGATTTTGGCTCGGGCGGGGGACGTCCTGGGTGTGTTCTGCTCCGTAGCGTTCCGGGGCATGAAGGCATCCATTCGTTCGGCCTTGAGCTTTATCGTCGCTTTCGGGGTGGCCGGTGCTGGTGGGGCGTGCGGCGGCGCCCCGGAGGTCGCTGCTCGGAGTGTGGGAGATATGGATTCGCTCCGTAGCCCTGCGATCGATTCGTTTTTGGACGCGACGCTGCCGAAGGGGCCCGGCGGTACCGTCGTTGCCGCGCGGGACGGGCGGCTCGTCCACTGTGCGGGGTTCGGGTTCGCCGATCGTGAGAAGAAAATTCCGGCGGGCTGCGATACCGCCTACGACATCATGTCGATCACCAAGCAGTTCACCGCCGCCGCGATCATGAAGCTGGAAACGGCGGGACGGCTGCGAACGACCGATCCGATCGGCAGGTTCCTCGGGCCGGTACCCGCCGACAAGCGTCGTATCACCGTTCATCAGCTGCTGACGCATACGTCGGGGCTGGACGATGAGCAGGGCGGAGACGACTACGAGCCGGTTTCTCGGGAGCGCATGCTCGGCGTGGCCATGAAGTCCCGGCTTCAGTCTGTTCCGGGGGCCGAGTTCCATTACTCGAACCTGGGGTACAGCGTTCTCGCGGCGATTATCGAGAAGGTCTCGGGGGTCGGGTATGAACAGTTCCTCGCGCGGGAGTTGTTCGCGCCGTCCGGGATGAAGCAGACCGGGTATGTGCTGCCGCGCTGGCGTCCGGGGCAGATCGCGGTCGAGTACGACGAGAAGGGCGAGCGGCAGGGGCGGCCCAACGAACACCCCTGGGCGACGGACGGTCCGTACTGGTTTCTGCGGGGGAACGGGGGCATCATCTCCACACCGCGGGACATGTTCCGCTGGCATCGCGCGCTGGAGGGTGACTCGATACTGTCGGGGAGTGCCAAGGCCAAGATGTTCACGCCCTACGCCTATGTCGGCGTGCTGAACGGCAGCAAGTACTACTACGGGTATGGGTGGGGGGTCACCCAGACCAGTGCTGGGCCGACCATTACGCACACCGGTGGGAACGACTGGTCGTTCGGTGATTTCGTGCGCTTTCCCCGGCAGCGGACGATGGTGTTCTGGATCACCAATCACGTCCAGCGGGAGGGGAAATGGAACCTTGAGGATCTGGACGCGGAACTGACGCTCGGCATCGAGGAGCGTGCGTCGAGGTAACCGCGGGAGGCGCGCGGCGCGGTGGGTCGACCACCGCGCCGCGCCGCGTCCGGTCAGGACGTGGTTTCCAGCCATTCCTCGAAAGTCGGGCCCGCGAGGACGGTGTCCGGTCCGGCGAGCAGCACGCCGGCCTTCACCAGTTCGTCGTCGGGGTCGCCGGTGTTCTCGACGGCCTCGACACGCGCCGGGTCGCCGCGCCGCGCGGCCAGCTTCGTGGCCATGTCGGCGAGGTTCTCCTCGCGCGGGCCCGCGAGGTTGGTGATCGGCGGGCCGTCCGTCGCGGCCATGTCGGCGAGCGTCTGGGCCACCACCCGCGCGGCCACCGGCTGGATGCGGCTCGACGGGACGTGGCTCACGTCGCCCTGCCGTCCCCATTCGAGGTTCTGTGCGGCGAACTCGTGGAACTGCGCCGCGCGGAGGATGCGCACGGGGATCGGGCCCGCCTGCGCGACCCGTTCCTGTTCGGCCTTGGCCGCCATGTATCCGGAGGAGAACCGGTCGACGGCGAGGATGGACAGCACGACCATCCGGCGCACGCCCGCGCGTTGGCCCGCCTCCATCAGGTTCTGGATGGCGGTCGTGAAGAACTCCGTTGCCGCCGCTTGGTCGATCGTCCCGGCGTTGCTGACCTCGATGACGCACTCCACGCCGGTCAGGGCCGCGTCGAGGCCGGTCCCGGTGATCACGTTCACTCCGGCGGAGCGTGATACCGCGACGACGTCGTGGCCCTCCGCGTTGAGGATCTCCACGACATGGCGGCCGACCATCCCGGTCGCTCCCACTACTGCGATCTTCATGTCTCTTCCTTCCGTCACCAGAGCGACGAGACAGCCCCGGGTCCTGTGACCGGTGCGTCGAAGAAGCCGCGCGCGGCCAGTAGTGGCCGTCCCCGGAAAAAGCGGCGAGATACGAGGTAGGGGCGCCGCCTCCCGGACGGAGATGTGGGCGAATGGTCCTTTCGTTCGTGGCGTGCGGTGGCGGGCTGGAGGATGTCGGAGGGTCGGCCGAGGGGTCGGCGCAGGCATCGGGTTGAGGAGTCTCGGTGAGATTTCGGACGGGTTCGGCGGCGGTCGTCGCGTGCGCGATGGCGCTGACCGGTTGTCACCTGGGGGGATCGGGGGATTCGGACGGGAAGGGCAGGCCCGCGGTGAGCGAGGCCCCCGCCACGGACGGGGCCGAGCTGGTGGACCGGATCTCCAAGGCGCTCAAGCGGGCCCGCGCCGTGCACGCGTCCGGAAGCTGGAAGGACGGGGGCAAGGGCGTCTCCCGGATCGACATCCGCATGCAGGGCGAGGAGACGCAGGTCGACGCCCACATCTTCGAGCTCGGCCGGGTCCAGTACGTCCTGCTGGGGGAGCGGGCCTATCTCCGGAGCCCGGCGGTATGGAAGCTGATCGAGACCGAGACCAAGATGAAGGGGCTCGCCGCGCGGGTCGGCGACCGCTGGGGCGCGCTCACCGCGTCCGCCGGGCAGCTCGTCAACAAGCTGGTCGGCATGGACGCGCTGCTGGGCCTGGCGTTCGGCGGCATGACCCCGCCCGGGTCCCTGACCACGCTCGCCGGACGGCCCGTCCGCGCCGTCGGGTTCGAGGGCGAGCCCGGCAAGACGCTGTACATGGCGGCGTCGGGGGACGCGCGGCCGTACGCGCTGGTCGACGGCAAGGAGCGGCTCGGCTTCGAGTACGACGCGCCCGTGCAGATCGAGGAGCCCCCCGACGTGGTCATCGTCGGGGCGTGACCGGCGCCGCGCCGCGTCGCGGCCGGGGGCGGGGCGGGGTCGGGGTGGTGTACGGGCGGTGTGATGTGCGGAAACGTTCGCGCATCCTGAACGGCGGGCGGGCACCGGCCGTACAGCCTGGGTGACGGGTGACTTTCCGGAGCGGAGGGGGGCCGTCGCCGTGGGTGTCGTGGACGCGCCGCGACCCGCCGGACGCACCGGACGGCGGGGAGGTGCGGTGGGCGGGGTGCTCGGTGAGGTCACGTTGCCGGGGACGCGGCGCTCGGTCGGGGTCGCGCGGGGGTTCGTCCGGGAGCTGGCGGACGGTTACGAGGCCCTGGACGACCTGGTGACGGTGGCGAGCGAGATGGTCGCGAACGCGGTCGCGCACACGGCGTCGGGACGGCGGGGCGGGCGCGTACGGGTGGTGCTCGCGGCGATGCCGGGACGGTACCGGCTGGAGGTCGCCGACGATGGCGCGGACGGTGAGCTGCCCCAAGTGCGGGCGGAGGCCGGTGCCGAGTCGGGGCGCGGGCTGCGGATCGTCGCGGGGCTGGCGGAGCGCTGGGGGTTCCGGACGGACGGCCCGCGCACCGTGGTCTGGGCCGAGTTCCCCGTACGGGACGGGGAGCACCCGGCCCCGGCCGGGGAGGGCCGGGGCCGGGGGCCCGTCAGCGGCCCCGGTTGAGCTGCCGGGTGGGCATCTGCCGGGCGTTGCGCCGGTTGCCGGCGAGGTTCGCCGCGCGGAAATCGTTGTTCTTCCGCTTGCCCTTCTTCTTGGACTTGGCGAAGGGGTCGGATTCCGGGTTGTTCATGGCGCGCATAAGTAAACCACCTCCGGGCATACGTGAATTCGGCCGAGAAAGGCCGCGAAAAAGGTGATGAAAGGGCGCGCGGGCAGCCCGAGCACACTGGTCGCAGCAGGTCACGGCAGTATGCGGTGGCCTGGTGTCGAGCAGTGGTGGTCAGGGGGTGCCGGTGGCGCCGAGAGACGGGAGCGGCCCGGAGGGCGGCTCAACCGAGATGGGGATCAAAGCTCCATGCCCCAGAATTAATCATGGCCGCACCACCGGTGTCAAGCCCGAATTTCCGTGAACTCGAAACGGCGGGAGTGGAGAAACGTTCGCGGACACGGCACACCGACGGCACCGGGAGGGCCCATGGACATTCTGGCGGCGCTGCGCGCCCTCGGACGCGAGCTGGAGCACGAGCCTCCGCGCACGCTCGCCCTCCAGCGGGGCAGGCTCGCCAAGGCGATCGCGGCGCGCCGGTGAGGCTCCTCGCGTGGGCGGCGGTGGCGGTCGCCGTGGTGGTCGTCACCGGGAGCCTGTCGGCGTACGGGTACTACTGGCGGCTCCAGAACGCGGTCAAGCACGAGGACGTCGACAAGCTGATCGGCGGGAACCGGCCGAAGAAGCTGAACGGCGCCCGCGACATCCTCGTCCTCGGGTCGGACACGCGGGAGGGCGCGAACGCGCAGTACGGGCGGGGGCTGCGGCACAAGCCGCCCGCGTCCGACACGATGCTGCTGCTGCACCTGTCGCCGGGCGGCGGGCAGGCGCTCGCGGTCAGCTTCCCGCGCGACCTGATGGTGCCGATCCCGGCGTGCACGCGCAAGGACGGGACGAAGGCGCCCGCGAGCGCGGTCGCGATGCTGAACGAGGCGATCGCGCGGGCGGGGCCGACCTGCACGGTGCACACGATCGAGCAGGTCACCAAGATCCATCTCGACCATTTCGTGCAGGTCGACTTCACGGGGTTCAAGAACATCGCGACGGCGGTCGGCGGCGTGCCGGTGTGCGTGACCGGCGACGTCCACGACAAGGACTCGGGGCTGAACCTGGCGAAGGGGCGGCACCGGTTGAAGGGGGAGGACGCGCTCGCGTACGTGCGCAGCCGCAAGGGGTTCGGCGACCGGAGCGACATCCAGCGGATCAAGCGGCAGCAGCACTTCTTCGGCGCGCTGGCGAAGGAGGCGATGGGCGGCGGCGTCCTCACCGATCCCGGCCGGATGAACGCCCTGCTCCAGGCCACCGCGAAGTCCCTCACGACCGACCGGGGGCTGACCGTCGGGGAGATGCTGAAGATCGGGCAGGGGATGCGGGACCTGAGCGCCGGGAAGCTGCGGTTCGTCACGGTGCCGTCCGGTGAGTACGCGCCGGACAAGAACCGGGTGGCGCTCACGCATCCCGCGTCCGACGCGTTCTTCACCGCGATCCGCAGGGACCAGGCGCTGCCCGAGCCCACGAAGGCGCCGCGCGTCCCGCCCGGGAAGGTGGCGGTGCTCAACGCCTCCGGTGCCGAGGGACGCGCCGCGCAGGTCGCGGCCCAGCTCAAGGACGGCGGCTGGCAGGTCACGCAGGTCGGCAACATCGCGCGGCCGGCGCGGACGACGGTCGTCCGGTACGGGACGGACGTGCGGGCGCAGGCGGCGGCGCTGGTCAAGCTGGTCCCCGGAGCGAAGGCGGTGCGGGTGGCGACCCCGGGCACGCTCGACCTGGTGATCGGCGCGGACTTCACGGGCGTCCGGGCGTCCGGCGGCGTGCCCGTCCAGCAGGGCGAGAGCCGGGCGAGCGAGGCGGTGTGCGAGAAGGTCGGTGCGTGAAGGTCGGGTCGTGATGGCGTGATCTGTGGGGTAGGTGTCGTTGACGCCATCGGCGGCGGACGGCCAGCCTGGAGGGCATGCAGCGCGTCGCGTTCGTGATCTACGAGGGGTTCCAGGCGCTCGACCTGACCGGTCCGCACGAGGTGTTCCAGACCACCGAGCGGTACGAGTGCCCGATCGTCGCGGCCGAGGCGGGGCCCGTCCGGTCGAACAGCGGGCTTGCCGTGCACGCCACGCACGGCTTCGCCGACCTGCGCCCGGATCTCGTCGACACGCTCGTGGTCGCCGGCGGGATCGGGGTCGACGGCGCGCGGGAGGACGCGGCGCTCCTCGCCTGGGTCGCCGAGGCCGCGCGGTCCGCGCGGCGCGTCACGTCGGTGTGCAGCGGCGTCCTGCTGCTGGCCGCCGCCGGGCTGCTGGACGGGCGCCGCGTCACCACGCACTGGAGCCGCGGGGACCAGCTCAAGCGGGAGTATCCGGGGCTGGCCGTCGACTGCGACCCGATCTTCGTCCGGGACGGGCGGTTCTGGACGTCCGCCGGCGTCACGGCCGGGATGGACCTCGCGCTCGCGCTGGTCGAGGACGACCACGGCCGCGAGGTCGCGCACGCCGTGGCCCGGGAGCTCGTGCTGTTCCTGCGGCGTCCGGGCAGCCAGTCGCAGTTCAGCGTGCCGCTGTGGTCGGCGCAGCCCGCCACCGACCCGGTCCGGGCGGCGGTGACCTCGATCCAGGCCGACCCGGGCGCCCGGCACGGCGTCGCCGACCTGGCCCAGCGCTGCGGGCTCAGCCCGCGGCACCTGCAACGCCGCTTCACCGCCGAACTCGGCGTGCCGCCCGCCGCCTACGTCGAGCAGGTGCGGGTGGAGGCGGCGCGGCGGGCGCTGGCCGAGGGCGACGAACCGGTCGAGGCGCTGGCGCGGCGGCTCGGCTTCGGTACGGGCGAGACGCTGCGCCGCGCCTTCCACCGGCGGGTCGGCGTCGCCCCGTCCGACTACAGGGACCGTTTCCGGGGAGCGAGGGAGTTCTCATGACCACCTACGGACTGCTGATCTTCGACAAGGCCGAGGAGCTGGACTTCGTCGGCCCGTGGGAGGTGTTCACGGCGTCGGCGATGGTGCGCGACAAGGGCGACAGGGCCGTCCTGCTCGCTGAGACCAAGGAGGCCATGCGGTGCGCGAAGGGCATGCGCGTGCTGCCCGACCACACGCTGGACGAGCACCCCGAGCTGGACGTGCTGCTCGTCCCCGGCGGTTACGGCGCCCGCGAGGTCCAGCCGTACAACGAGAACGTGACCGGCTGGCTCGCGCGGACGGCCGCGGACGTCGACTGGGTGACCAGCGTGTGCACCGGCTCGTTCCTGCTGCACGCGGCGGGCCTCGCCAAGGGACGGCGGGTCGCGACGCACTGGGGCTCGGAGGACCTGCTGGAGGCGTCCGGCGACGTGACCGTCGTCCGCGACGCCCGCTATGTCGTGGACGGGAACCTGGTCACGAGCCAGGGCGTGTCGGCGGGCATCGACATGGCGTTGTGGCTGGTCGGACGTATCCACGGCCGTGACCACGCCCGGAGCGTCCGGCGCTACATCCAGTACGAGCCCGCCCCGCCCTACCTCGCCGACGAGCCCCTCGCCTAAGGGTCGAAGACGTTCGCGGCGCCCATCGCGACCCGGCCGCGCACGTCGTCCAGCGTCATGATCTGGCCCGAGCCGCCGAGCACCAGCAGCGGCCAGTGCGCGGCGACCGCGTCGACCAGCTCGGCGGTGAGCAGCTGCGACTCGGTCCCGTCGAAGATCTCCAGGGTGATCGAGGTGTAGGGCGGGTCGCCGAGGACGCCGCGGTGCGCGAGCAGCGCGGACGGGTCGACCGGCGCGGTGCCCGGCGGCTCCAGGCGCATCCACACCCAGGCGCCGCCGCGCTCCAGCACCGCGTCGGTGTCGTCGCCGGGGCCGGCCCGCGCCCCGGCCGACCGGACGAGCCGCGCGAACCGGTCCGCGGCGACCACGCCGGGCAGCAGCAGCGTCGCCCGCCGGACCCGGCCGCGCCGCTGCCCGGCGGGCGAGGCGTCGAAGCGCCCCTCGGGCTCGAAGAAGTCGGTGCGGCGCCGGGCGAGGCGGCGGTGGAACTCGGCGACGGTGATCACCGCCTCGCCGAAGTCGCACACCGCGAGCGGCCAGCGGTCGGCGGCGGCCAGCACGATCTCGGCGGCGAGCCACTCGCTGTCGCGGCCCCAGTGCACCTCGATCATGATCCGGGTGCGCGGCGGCGCGCCGAGCGCCCGCGCGCACTCCTCGCGGAGCGCGGTGGCGCGGATCGGTTCGTCCGGCGGGAACGGGTACACGAGCACCGAGCCGTTCCCGCGTTGCAGGACGGCGACGTCGGGTTCGGTCACCGAGGGCTGGTGGCTGCCGCCGAGCGAGACGACCAGGTCGCGGACCTCCGCGGACGGGATCGGCGCGCTGGAGACGAGGTGCACATCGTGCGACACCGCCCGGGCCTAGCTGAGCGCGGCGGTGACGGCGGCGGTGATCACCGAGGTCAGCGCGGCGCCCGCCGCGCCGTCCGGGTCGCGTTCCGGGTCGTAGATGGCGACGTGCAGGCCGGTCGCTCGGGGGCTCGCCAGCAGCGTGGCGAGGACGGCGGTCAGCTCCGCGAAGTTCAGCCCGTCCGGGTTCGGCGAGTCGACCGCAGGCATGACGGACTTGTCCAGGATGTCGGCGTCGAGGTGGATCCAGAAGCCGTCGATCGGCGCGGCCTCCAGATGGACGCGGGCCTCCCGCGCCGCCGCGGCCGCGCCGTGCTCGCGGACGTACCCGATCGGGAACCGGCGGATCCGCGACGTCTCGAACGCCTCCAGGTCGGAGTCCTCGAAGTCCTCCGGCTCGCGCTGGACGCCGATGTGCGCGACGTGCTCCTCGACGACGTAGGGGCGCAGGCCGCCCTGGTCGGTGAGCGCGTCCGGGCCGTGGCCGGTGACGAGGCCGAGCGCGAGGCCGCCCGCGGTGAGCCGTCCGGCGTGCGCGGCGGGGTCGAGGCGGGGCGAGTAGTCGTCGTGCCCGTCCAGATGGGCGAGGCCGTAGGTGCCGCGCGTCCGCAGCGCGAGCATCGGGCCGAGCAGGATCGAGCAGTCGCCGCCGAGGACGAGCGGAAAGTGCCCTTCGTCCAGCAACGCCCCGATACGCTCGGCGAGCAGCGGCGAGTACGCGGCGAGGCCGGGTCCGTTCAGGTAGCCGGTGGCGTCGTCGGGGCCGAACACGTAGGGCGGCGGCTCGACGCGTCCGGCGTCGTCCGCGCCGACGCGTTCGGCGATCCCGTGGCCGCGGAGCGCGTCCGCGAGGCCGCGCACGCCCGGCTCGTGGCCGTCGCGCGGCGGCCGTAGCCCGAGGTTGGAGGGAGCGTCCAGCACCGAGATCACGCTAGGCAGCCTAACGTTGGGGAGATACCGGACGCGGAGGAATTGATGACCGTTTTGGGCCGCCTGACCGAACGTATCCTCGGTCTACCGGCGGCGCCGACGTCCGCAACGTCATTTCCGGGGTCGGGCGCGGTCGGCGTGGCGCGCGGTCTGCGGGTGCCGATGCCGGACGGCGTCGACCTGCTCGCCGACCTGCACCGTCCGCGTGGCGCGGGGCCGCTGCCCGCCGTCCTGGTGCGCACGCCCTACGGCCGGAGGCAGGCGCTCGTACGGGTGCTCGTCGACGCCCTCGCCCGGCGCGGCTTCCAGGTCGTCGTGCAGGACGTGCGCGGGACGGGCGGCTCCGATGGGGCCTTCCGCGCCTTCCACGACGAGCGCGACGACGGCCTCGCCACCCTCGCCTGGCTGCGCGCCCAGCCCTGGTGCGACGGACGGGTCGCGACGGCCGGGGCCAGCTACCTCGGGTTCGCGCAGTGGGCGCTCGCGTCCCGGGCCGATCCGCCGCTGGCCGCGATGGGGGTCGGCCTCACCGCGTCGGAGATGGTCAGCTCGTTCTATCCGGGCGGCGCGCTCGCCCTGCACAACACGCTCGTGTGGTCGTCGCTGATGGCGACGGGCGACGGGCGGCGGCCGGCGCATGCGAGGCGGGTCAGGCGCGCGATGCGGCACCTTCCGGTCGGCGAGGCCGACACCGCCGCGATCGGACGTCCCGAGCCGTTCTTCCGCGAAGTCACCGCGAACGCCGAGCGGCCCGGATTCTGGGACGCGACCGACCACAGCGCGGCCGTCGCCGCGACGACCGCGCCCGTCAGCATGGTCGCGGGCTGGTGGGACCTGTTCCTGCGCGGGCAGCTCCGCGACTTCGCGGCGTTGCAGGCCGCCGGACGGCAGGCCCGCATCACGATCGGGCCGTGGGGGCACGACCTGAAGGCCCTCCGCGCCGTCCTGCTCGACCAGGTCTCCTGGCTGGAGGCGCACCTGCACGGCGACGCCGCCGCGCTCCGCCGCGCACCCGTCCGGCTGTACCTCCAGGGCGCGGGACGCTGGCTGGACTTCGAACGCTGGCCGCCGCCCGGCACCGAGCCGACCCCGCTGCACCTGTCCCGCGTCCTGACCTGGGGCGATCCGTCCGGCACCGAGCCCGTCGCGTTCACCTACGACGCCCTCGACCCCACGCCCAGCGTCGGCGGCCCGCTCCTCGCGCCGGGACGCGGCGGCCAGCGCGACAACACCCGCCTGGAGCGGCGGCCCGACGTGGCCGTGCTCACGGGTGCCGTCCTCGACCGCCACCTCGACCTGATCGGGCCCGTGTCGGCGACGGTCCACGTCCGGGCGAGCACCGGGCACGGGGACCTGGTCGTCCGGCTCTGCGACGTCGACCCGCGCGGCGTCTCCCGCAACGTCACCGACGGCGTGGTGCGGATCGGCGCGCCGGGCATCGTGCGCGCCGAGGTCGAGATGTCGCCGACCGCGTACCGGTTCCGGCGCGGGCACCGGCTCCGCGTCGTGCTCGCGGGCGGCGCGTTCCCCCGTTTCGCGCGCAACCTCGGCAGGGGCGAGGCGGCGGGGCGGGCCGTCGCGTCCAGGCGCGTCCGGTTCGAGGTGCACCGGGACGCGGACCACCCGTCGTCGCTGCTACTGCCCGTCTGGCGCGGCTGACTCCTCGGCCTCCGCCGCTTCGGCTTCGGCGGCTTCGGCGCGGAGGCGTTCGTACTCCTTCAGCACCTTCTTGCGGGAGCGCGTGGACAGCCGGTCGATGTAGACCTTGCCCTCCAGGTGGTCGGTCTCGTGCTGGAGGCAGCGCGCCAGCAGTCCCGTCCCCTCCACGGTGACGGGGTTGCCCTTGAGGTCGAAGCCGTGCACGGTCGCGCGGTCGGGACGGGCCAGCTTCGCATACGGGCCGGGCACCGACAGGCAGCCCTCGTCGCTGTCGTCCAGGCGCCGCTCGTCCAGCGCGGGAAGCTCCAGGACGGGGTTCACCACGACGCCCTTGTGCGCGACCTCCTCCTTGTCGGGGCAGTCGTAGACGAAGATCCGCAGATCGACCCCGATCTGGTTCCCGGCCAGCCCGACGCCCTTAGCCGCGTACATGCTCGCGAACATGTCGTCGGCCAGCTCCGCCAGCGCCGCGTCGAACTCCTCCACCGGACGGCACGCCTGGTGGAGGACCGGAGTTCCCACCAGCGTGATCGCCCGCACCCGCCCCGCCATGACCCGTTCTCCTCCAGCCCGGCGCACACTCGGCTACCGCGACACCACGATTTTTCCATCTCTGGAGACATCGCCGGTATCCCTGGCACCATCCGCCCGCGCGGAGGAGCGCGGGGCGCGACTCGGGCCCACCCCCCTTACGGTCCGAGGGCACGCCCCGCACATCCGTACCAGAACGCTACGTCGGGCCGCTTACACAGCGCTTACACCGCCGGGACGGTATGAGCCGGACGTCGCGCGCCACCAGGCCGGGCGGCAGCCCGGACGCGCATCGTGTTCCGTTCGTCGCAGACCGTGAACCGTTCGCCGACGCCGGCCCGCGAACCCTCGAACCGGCCGCGCCGGGCTCGCTACGTTCGTCTTGTCCGCCGGATGAACGGCGCGGCCGCTCCCAGCGGAGCGGGCCGCTTCGGGGGGAGCGGCAGGCCACGGCAGAGGGCCCGCGGCCGACCCGGCGGAACGGGGGGTAGAGGGGTCACTTCTTGGGGGGAGTGGCCCCTCCGTCTTTCCCGGGCATGAATGCTGGAGAACCCACGATTCCCTGCCTCTTGACGGAATCGGTCAATGAAGGGCATTCCCCCCAATGAACCACAATTCTGTGAACGCGCTGATAGCGCTGCCCGTGGCGGCCGTCCTCGCCGGATGCGGCGGCAGCACTCCCGCCGCTCCCGCCTCGCAGGCCGCGGCCGCGCCGAACGACCGTCCGGCCCGCCCCGTCCCGGTGGCGCACATGTTCGAGCGCGGCCCCGCGCCGACGGAGCAGAGCGTCACCGCGAAGCGCGGCCCGTTCGACGTCGAGAAGATCGAGGTGCCCGCGGGCAGCGGGCCCGGCTTCAACAGGGGCACGATCTACGCGCCGACCGACACGCGCCAGGGCACGTTCGGCGCCGTCGTCATGTCGCCCGGCTTCGCGTCCCCGCACACCTGGATCGACTGGTACGGGCCGCGCCTCGCGTCCCAGGGCTTCGTCGTCATGATGCTGGAGACCAACACGCTGTTCGACGTCCCGCTGCTGCGCGGACGGCAGATCATCGCGGCGCTCGACTACCTCACCGCCAAGAGCGTCGTGCGGGCGCGGATCGACCCGTCCCGAACCGCCGTGATGGGGCACTCCATGGGCGGCGGCGGGACGCTGGAGGCCGCGCGGCGGCGGCCCGCGCTGAAGGCGGCCATCCCGCTCGCGCCGTGGAACCCCGACTACAACTGGAGCCGGGTCACCGTGCCCACAATGATCATGGGTGCGCAGCGCGACGTGATCGCTCCGGCGGCGTTAATGTCCGAGGCGTACTACAACAGGCTCGCCTCGGCCCCGGAAAAGGCCTACCTGGTGCTCCGGGGCGCCACTCACCTGACGTTCATGTCGCCGAACGCCACCATCGCGAAATACGTCATCGTCTGGATGAAGCGATTCGTCGACAATGACGCCCGCTACGACCGGTTCCTGTGCCCGCCGCCGAAACCGCGCGGCCCGCTCACGATCTACCGGGGAACCTGCCCCACCGGCTGACTTCCCTCCGTTCTTGGGCCGTTATCGGCGGACTGCCGGAGTTCGTTTTCGATCTCTGAAAACTTGACGCGGCGGACGTCGACTTGACCCGCCCGCTGCGCCATGGTCGTCCGCATGGATTCACGAACCGGAGCCGCGCTCACCGGGCCGGCGGGCTGGCTGATCACCTTTCTCGGCGCCCGCGAACGCGGGCTGCGCACGCATCGCGGCCTCGCCGCCGGACCCGCGGAATGGCTGCTGGCCTTCCTCGAGGTCGAGAACGCCGAACTGGAGATCCTGCGCCCGCCCGCGCGGGACCGGCAGCGTCCGACCATGCTCGCGCGGCGCGGCCGGGTCGAGGAGTCCCCCTTCGTGCGGCGACCCGCCCGCAGCGCCTAGAACGGAAATCATGATCATCGAAATGCTGCTCGCCGCCCTGATCGGCGGTGCGATCGGGGTCGCCGAGCTCCTCGCGCGCTACCGCGACAAGCCCGCCGCGGCGCTGCTGTCCCCGGGCGGCCTGCTGTTCGTCTTCATCAACGTCGGCGCGTCGGTCCTCGCGCTGATCGCGGTGACCGCGGCGGGCTGGCGGTTCGGCCTGCCCGCGACGATGCCGGAGCCGAGCCTCGTGGTCGTCCGCGTGCTGGTGGCCGGGATCGGCTCGGCGGCGCTGCTGCGCATGGCGTTCGCGCCAGCCCAGAGCGGTGCGGTCGGCGCCGGGCCGGTCGCCCTGCTCAACGGCGTGCTGCGGCTCGCCGACAGCGAGCTGGAGCGCAAGCGCGCGCTCAGCCGACTGTCGCACAACGACCTGTCCGGCCTGTCGTTCGAGCGCGACCACGCGGCCCTCGCCGAGCTGTGCTGCCACCTGATGCGCGAGTTCGACCTCGCCGAGGCCGAGCGGCTCGGCGGCCTGGCCGCCGACCTCGGCCACCGCGACGACCTCACCGACGCCGACAAGCTGGACTGCTGGGGCCTGGAGCTGACCCGGCTGGTCGGCGAGCGCGCGCTGGGCCAAGCCGCCCGGCGCCTGCGGGACCGGCTGCGCGAGGAGCCGCGCCCCGCCGTCCCGGCCGCCGAGCGTCCCGCGGCCCCGGCCGAGGGGTCGCCCGCCGAGCCCGCGTCGGGCCCGCTGCGCCCGCCCGCCGCCAAGCCGTCCCGCCTCGTCGGCGGCCGGACCGAGCGCACGACCTTCAGCGACGCCTGAGCACGCGTGAGATACCGGTGCGCCGCCCGGCGCGCCGGTTATTTCAGCCGCTCACGATTTCAGGCGGTGGGGCAAGGCGGCCTCGTCCCTTTCTTCGAGGGCAGCCGCGATGCGGTGCAATGCCTCCGCCATCGACACCAGCGCCTGCACCTGGGCGGCCGCCATGAGATTTCCCGGGGACGGATCTGCCGCCTGCGCCTCCGCTGCCGCCTCGCACGCCTGCTGGCTCCACCAATGCACCCGGCGATCCTAGGGGAACCGGCCAATCCATTACCCGCCGCCGCGCGGAAAACACCCCAAAGAAAGGCTGGAGATCGTGAATCCATGGCCGCGGGACGGGCATCCCCGCTGGGCGCTGAAACCGCTGTACGGGCTCACCACGGGAGAACTCGCCGAGGCCCTGGAGTACCTTGAGAAACACCATCCCGACGACGAGGTCCTCGGCCGCGCGCTCGCCGGCGAGTTCGCCCGCCGCACCGCCGCCGAGAGCCGTCCGGCGCGACCTCCGGCCAAGCACGCCCGTCCCGCGTACGAGAGTTAGGGGCACGATGACCGATGTGCGACTGCGCCGCGTGTACGACGACCCCGAGCCGGGCGACGGCGCCCGCGTCCTGGTCGACCGCGTGTGGCCGCGCGGGCTGAGCAAGCAGGACGCCCGGCTGGACGACTGGGAGAAGGACGTCGCGCCGTCCACCGATCTGCGCAAGTGGTACGGCCACGACCCCGAGAGGTTCGAGGAGTTCCGCCGCCGCTACGAGGCCGAGCTGGACGACCCGTCCCGCGCCGCCGCCCTCGACCGCCTCCGCTCCCGCGCGGCCGAGGGGACGCTGACCCTCCTCACCGCCACCAAGGACGCCGAGCGGAGCCAGGCCGCCGTCCTCGCCGGTCTCCTGAACGCCTGAAGGCCTTTCGGCGACGCCGCCGTCAATGGCCGCCGGGCGGGCCATTCGGCGCGGCGGTCATTTCCATTTGAACCGAATTCAGGCGGGAAATCGGACGACCCATCGGCGTTGCCACGGTGTCTCGACGGCGCGGCGGTGATGGTGTTCGCGCGTCCAGGCGACGGCGTCCTTCGGGGGCAGCCCCGACAGGATCGCCAGGCACGCGATGACCGTGCCGGTGCGGCCGACGCCGCCTCCGCAGGCCACCTCGACGGCCTCCCCGGAACGGGCCCGTTCGTGCAGGTCACGGACGCGGCGGACGGCCAGCTCCGAATCGCGCGGCAGCAGGAAGTCGGGCCAGTCGATCCACTCGTGCGGCCAGCTCAGCACCCCCTCGTGCCGGCGGCGGAGGCGGCCCGACCCGAGGTAGAGGCCGAAGCCCGGCGGCGGGCCGTCCGGCGCCGGGTCGCGCAGGCCGCGGCCGCGCACCGGCGTGCCGTCGGGGAGCCGGAGCGCACCGGTCAGCGTGCTCATCGGGTCACGCTCCCGGCCTGGCGGCGGGCCCGGTGGTTGGCGACGTTCAGCCGGTTGCCGCACAGGTCGGGCATGCAGTAGCGGCGGCGTCCGGCGCGGCTGGTGTCGGCGAACACGCCCCGGCAGCCGGGCGCGGCGCAGGCGCGGAACCGCTCGTGGCCGAGCGTCTTCACGGTGCCGAGCAGGCCGATCCCGATCAGCGCGGCCAGCTCGTCGGCGAGGGGTGCGCCCGGAACCGTCGGGACGAACCACTGCCATCCGCCGCCGTCCCGGCGCAGCACCGGGCCCCGGCCCGCGCGTCCGGCCAGGACGGTGCCGCCCGCGACGGCCTGCTCCTCGGTCTCGGTCTCCAGCACGCCGCGCACTTCCCGCCGTAGCAGATGCACCTGGAAGACGTCGGTCTCGTCCGCGCCACCTGCGGCGGCGTCGAGCCGGACGTCGCGCTCCGCCAGGAAGCGGGTCAGCTCGTCCGGGCCCGGGATCGCGTCCCCGGCGGCGCCCCGGACGGTGGGCGACGTGCCGACGAGGTCGTTGCCGACCGCCGCCCCGACCGCGTAGTCGACGATGGGGATCTCCACGCTCCGCCCTCCTCTGTAACCGATGTAGCGAGAGTACAACACTTACCGACGATATCGCGAATACTCCTCGTTTTCCGGGCAATGGGGCGAATTCGGCGAGCGGGAACACTAATGTGAGAGGTCCTCCCACCGATCACGAACCCGCCGAGGAGCGTTCGCGCTCCGTGATGCCGCCCGAAGGGCATTCCATGGACGAATTCGCCGCTCGTTCGACCTCGCTCGTGGGACGCCGGGAAGAACTGCGGGTCCTCGACGAGGCGATCGCGACGGCGGCCGCGGGCGACTTCCGCTTCCTCGCGCTGACCGGGGAACCCGGCGTGGGCAAGACCCGGCTGCTGAACGAGCTGGCCGCGCGCGCCGCTCCGGCGGGGTTCCTCGTGCTCGCGGGGCGGGCCTCGGAGTACGAGCGCGAGGTGCCGTTCGGGGTCCTGGTCGACGCGCTCGGCGACCACGTCCCCGACGTCCTGCCGAAGCTGCCGCCGCGGGTCGGCCCGGCGGCGGTGGCGCGGCTGTCGGGGATCTTCCCCACCGTCGCGGACCGCTGCGAACCGGACCCGGCGACGGCCGAGCCCGGCGCGGAGCTGAACCCCGTCGCCGCACGCCACCGGTTGCACGGGACGCTGCGGCTGGTCGTCCAGACCTTCGCCAAGTCGCGGCCGCTCGCGCTCCTGCTGGACGGGCTGCACTGGGGCGACTCCGCCTCACTCGGCTTCCTCGACTACCTCGTCCGCAACCCGCCGCGCGCGGGGGTGCTGGTCGCGACGGCGTTCCACTACCGTCCGGACGTCCCGAGCCTGGCCCGGCTGATCCAGGCCGACGACGGCCGCCACCTCGACGTCAAGTGCTTCGACCTTGACGAGACGGCGGAGTACCTCGGCCCCGGGTTCAGCCGGGCGCGCCAGCGCGAGCTGCACCGCGTCAGCGGCGGCAACCCGTTCTACCTGGACGCGCTGTCGCGGATGGACGGCGTCGCGTCCCGCGACCCCCAGGCGGAGGTGCCGCTCAGCGTGCAGGCCGCCATCCAGCTCGAACTCGGCGGCCTGTCGGAGTCGGCGCTGCTCGTCGCGCGCGCCGCCGCCGTCGCGGCGGACGCGTTCGAGCCCGGCCTGATCGCCGTCGCGGCCGGCGTGCCCGAGGCCGACGTCGTCGCCGCGCTGGACGAGCTGGTCGTCAGCGGCGTCGTCCAGCCGTCGGGCACGGGACGGTTCCGGTTCCGGCATCCGCTCGTCCGCAACACCGTCTACAGCACCGCCGCCGCGGGCTGGAGGCACGCCGTGCACGCGCGGATCGCCCGCCACCTGGAGCAGGCGGGCGCGCCCGCGACCCTGCTCGCGCACCACGTCGAGAACTCCGCCCGCTACGGCGACGCCGCCGCGATCGACATCCTGCTCCGGGCCGCGCGGGCCGTCGAGTCGCACGCGCCGAGCGCCGCCGCGTTCTGGTTCTCCGGCGCGCTGCGGCGGATGCCCGAGGACCATCCCGAGCGCGTGGCGGTGATGCTGAAGGTGAGCCGCCTGCACGTCGTCGCGGGCGAGCTGGAGCAGGGCGAGCGGGCCGCCGACGAGGTCATGCGGCTGCTGCCGCGCGGCGAGGGCAGCGACCGCGCGCGGGCGGCCCGGTTCAGTGCGATGACCAGGCGGCTGCTCGGGCGGGTGGAGGAGAGCCGCGCCGTCATCATGGACGAGCTGCGCGGGATGCCCGACCGCGAGTCCCCGGCCGCCGTCCACCTGCGGCTGCGGCTGGTCGCCGAGAACCTGCTGCGGATGGACCAGGACGCCGCCCGCGCCCTCCTGGACGACATCCCCGAGCACAGCCCGGCCTGGGACGCGGCGTGCACGATGGCGGTCGCGGCGCTGCGTCCGATGTGCAGCTACGCCGACGGCCAGATCGACCGGGCGCTCGGCGAGCTGGACGCCGCGGGCCACCTCCTCGCGATCACCCCGGACGCGCAGCTCGCCGAGTCGGTGGACTCCCTCACCTGGCTCTGCTGGTCGGAACTGCTGATGGGCCGGCCCGCGGACGCCCTGCGCCACTTCGAGCGGGTGCTGGCCGTGACCCGCGCGACCGGGCAGCACTTCATCGTCTCGGTGGCGATGTGCGGGCTCGCGCGGGCCGAGACCGCCCTCGGCCGGCTCGCCCAGGCCGCCGTGACGGCCGACGAGGCGGTCGAGCTGGCCGAGATGCTGAACGCGCGGCAGCAGATCGTGTTCGGCCTCGCGCAGCGGTCCGTCGTCGAGTACTGGAGGGGCAACGCCGCGGACGCGGTCGACTTCGGGCAGCGGGCCGTGGAGGCGGCGGGCGACCAGGGCGAGTGGTGGAGCAAGCAGGCCGAGCTGGCGCTCGGCCTGGCGCTGGTGGAGACGGGGCAGGCCGAGGCCGGGGGCCGGCGCCTGCTGGAGGCCGCCAACGGGTTCGCCCGCCCCGGGTCCGACATCGTCACGCTCGTCCAGGTCTCCGAGCGGCTCGCCGAGCTGGAGGCCGCGCAGAACCGGCACGGCCCGGCCACCGAGTGGGCGGCCGAGGCGGACCGGCACGCCCACCCGAGCCTGCCCGTCTCGACCGGCCTGGCCGCGCTCGCCCGCGCGCACTCCCTGCTCGGCACCGACCCGGGCGCCGCCGCCGACCACGCCAGGGGCGCCGCCGACGTGCTGGCGAGCAACGAGTTCCCGCTGGACGCCGGGCGGGCGCTGCTCACCGCCGCGACCGGCGCCGCGCGCGCGTCCCACCGCGACACCGCCAAGGCCGACCTGCAACGCGCGGCGGAGGTGTTCGGCGCCTGCGGCGCGGCCTCGTTCCTGCGGCGCGTGGTGCGCGAGCAGCGGCGGCTCGGGATCTACGTCCCGGTGCGCGGCCGCTCCTCCGGCCCGCACGACCTGTCGCGCCGCGAGCTGGAGGTGGCCGAGCTGGTCTCGGCCGGACGCACCAACCAGCAGATCGCCGAGGCGCTGTTCATCAGCGCCCGCACGGTCGAGAGCCACCTCGCGCACATCTTCGCCAAGCTCGGCGTCTCGTCCCGCGCGGGCGTCGTCAGCGCGCTCAAGACCCCCTCCTCCTGAGCCTCCTGGGCCTCCCGGGTTCACGGGACTCGCGCACTACGTAGGACGGGGAATCGGCAATATCAGTGATTCTCCGGATGTGCGTCCGTAACCCCATCGGCGAGCATCGCCGCAGAGGTGATCGGGAGTCGGGAGTCCCGCTCGCCGAGGCGCCGGGAGGTGAGGGACGTGACGTCGATACTGCTGAGCTCAGCCAACGCCGACTGCCGCGACCGGGTGGCGGGCGTCCTCGGTCGGACGCTCGGAGCCCAGGTCAGGCTTGTCGTGCCGGACGGGAGGTCGGTGGCCTCCGCGCTCGTCGCCACCGCGACCGACCTGCTCGTAGTCGACCTGACCCCCTGGCGCGCCGGGCATCGGGAACTGGTCCGGTCGGTGTGCCGGGAGGGGAGCGTGCTCCGCGTCCCGGTCGTGCTGCTCGTGGACCACACCGCGCGGTTCGACGAGCCGGCTGGACGGCCCGAGCTGCTGGGCGCGTTGTGGGCCGGTGTCGCGAGCATCGCCGACCGGCGGGGGCCGGTCGCCGAGGTGACCGCCGCCGCCCGGACGGCCGCCGCCGGTGGCCGCTACCTCTCGCCCGCGTTCGCCCGCTGCCTGCTGGACGACCCCGTCGACGGGCCCGCGCTGCTGGACGAGCTGTTCGAGGCCGACCCGCACCGTCCCGGCGTGCTGACGCCGCGGGAACGGGAGGTGCTGGCCCTGCTGGCGTCCCGGCCGTCCAACGCCTGGATCGCCGAGCGGCTCGCGCTGAGCGAGAAGACCGTGAAGTACCACGTGTCGAACGTCCTCGGGAAGCTCGGGCTGCGCGACCGGGGCGAGGCCGCCGAGCTGGCCGCGGCCATGTCGCCCGACCACTGCGGGACGCTGGCCTCCTAGCTGGTTCATTGAAGTCCCGGCCCACGTCCCTCGCCTGGCGGCTCGGGACGTGACCGTGCCTTTGCGGGCGCGGAATCGCTTCGCGATCTTCGCGGTGGGGCCTCGCCTTCGGCGTCGGCCCCACCGCTCAGCTACGCGCCCGCGTGACGGCTGAGGTCGCTGCGGAGGGCGTCCTAGCCTGTCAGGCGTGGCCGCCCCACCGGGGGCCCGCGTACCGGGCGACGATCTTCTCCATCTCCCGCCGCGAGGTCCGCAGCCGGATCAGCGGGGCGATCACGACCCAGCCGGTGTCCGGTTCGGTGTAGCAGAGCGGGGTGCGCGGGCTCAGGTAGTCGGGCTGCGCGCTCCCGGGGGTCAGGGACACGCACAGCGCTCGCTTCTTCTTGTCGTCGATGCGGCGGAGCACGACCCGTCCGATCTCGTGCCACCCGTAGTAGACGCGGCGTCCGCCGTGCCGCAGGCTGAGCCCGCCGGGACCGATCTCGAACGTCACGGGCCGCGCCAGCGCGATGGCCTGCCAGACGGCGCGCGGAATCGCCCTGAGGCAGTTCACCGCGCCGACTATGGCCACGACGACGCCGATCAGCGTGGCGACGCTGTCTCTGTCGGACGAGGTGCCGCCGAGGGCGAGCCCGGCGCCGAGCAGAAAGATCGCGAGCCAGATTAGCGAGTAGAGGACGGCCGCGGTGAGCGCGATCGCGGCGGGCGTGATCCGCCCGTCGATCCGCACGGCCTGCGGCGCGGGCGGTGCGGTCTGCGCGGGCGGGGCGGTCTGCGGAGGCGGGAGGTGGCGCGTCGGCGTGGGGGCGGGCGCGGGCGGGTGCGCGGTGGGGAAGCGGGTGACCATCTCCTGGACGGGCGGTGGCAGCCAGGCGCCCGCGTCCCCACCCAGGGTCAGGGCGCCGAGCAGGTCGGACGGCGCCGGACGGGCCGCCGGGTCCTTGGCGAGGCAGGCCGCGACCAGGGGGCCGAGCGGCTCCGGCACGCCGCCGAGGTCGGGCTCCCGGTGGACGACCCGGTAGGTCAGCGCCTCCGAGGGCCCCTCGCCGAACGGCCGCACTCCGACCGCGAAGGCGAGCACGGCGCCGAGCGCGAACACGTCGCAGGCGGGGGTGCTCGCCCCGTCCGTGATCAGTTCGGGGGCCATGAAGCCGGGCGTCCCGGCGCGGGTGGTGATCCCGGACGCGTCGACCGCGCGGGCGATGCCGAAGTCGATGACGCGCGGTCCGTCGGCGGCGATCAGCACGTTGGACGGCTTGAGGTCGCGGTGCACGACCCCCGCCCCGTGGACGGCCTCCAGCGCCTCGGCCAGCCCGGCGCCGAGCACCCGGGCCGAAGCCGGGGGGAAGGGCCCGTGCTGGGCGATCGCCGTGGCGAGCGAGGGCCCGGGGACGTAGGCGGTGACCAGCCAGGGCGTGTCAGCGTCGGGGTCGGCGTCCACGACCGGGGCGGTGTGGAAGCCGCCGACCCGCCGGGCCGCCTCCACCTCCCGCTTGAACCGGCGCCGGAACTCGGCGTCGGCGGCGAAACCGGCGTGGACGAGCTTGACGGCGACGGGCCGCCCGCCGGGCGATGACCCGAGGTAGACCTGGCCCATCCCGCCCGCTCCGAGGCGGGCCGTCAGCGTGTACCGGCCGACGGTACGGGGGTCCTCGGGTCGCAGATCGTCCACAGCCGCTCCTTCAGTTGGGACCCTCCGCACAAGATTCAAGCGGTGTGGGGAAGTTTCGGAAAGCCCCTGGACGGCGGCGATCGGGCCGCGCGCAGGCCGCGATCGGTCAGACGGCGAACAGCAGCGCGGCGCTGAGCAGGACGACCAGCGCGGTCGCGAAGTGGATGCCGAACGCGGCGGCCCTCGTCCCGCCGTTGCGGAGCACGATCACGGTGTCGCCGAGCGGGGCGAGCGCGACGACGAGCATGAACCAGGCGGCGGCGTTGGCGTCGGCGAAGGCGAGCAGGGCCAGGCCCAGCAGCCCGTAGCAGGCGTCGCGCACGCCCTTGACGCTCAGGTAGGCGCTGTCGCCGTCCGGCTTGGCGCGGACGCCGTAGCCGTCCGCCGCCAGGCGCGGCTGGAACAGGAACCGCATGCCGATGAACAGGACGAACAGGCTGAGCAGGACGGCCAGGCCGTAGGCGATCGGTGCGAGCATGACGACTCCCGTGGAGCTAGCAGTGCTAGGAACACGATCGACGTTAGCAGAGCATTGGCAGCATGGCTAGCGATGCTAGAATCCGGGGCATGTCGATACAGGCGCGCCGGGAGCGCGAGCGGGCGGAACGGGAGCGGGCGATCGTCACGGCCGCGCGGGAGCTGGCCGAGGCCGAAGGATGGGACGCGGTGACGACGCGGCGGCTCGCGGCCGAGATCGAGTACAGCCAGCCCGTCCTCTACAGCCACTTCTCCGGCAAGGACGCGATCATGGCGGCGGTCGCGCTGGAGGGGTTCGCCGCCCTGACCGCCGAGCTGCGCGCGGCCCGTCCGGACGGCGTGGCGGCGGTCGCGGCGGCCTACGCCGACTTCGGCGAGCGGCGGCCCGCGCTGTACGACGCGATGTTCACGCTCGCCGTCGACCTGGAGTTCGCGAGCCCCGACTCCCCGGCACCGTTGAAGGAGGGGTTCGGCGAACTGCGCGAGACCATGCGCCCCTACGCGAGCGGCGACGACCTGGAGCTGCTCACCGAGACGTTCTGGAGCGGGCTGCACGGCCTGCTCATGCTGATGCGTCACGGCCGCCTGCGCCGCGCCGAGCACGAACGGCGGCTCGCGCTGCTGATCGGGCGGTTCTCGTCCCCGGTCAGAAGTCGATGACGGGCGCGGGCCAGCGGCGCAGCCGGTAGGGGAGCCGCACCGCCACGCCGTCGAGATCGACGGCGAGCCGCGCGTCCAGCAGGTCGCCCAGGTGGGCGCGGTCGTCGTCGCCGAGGTCCGCGACGGCGACCGGGTCGGCGAGGCGGTGGAAGAGCGCGAGCAGGCCCGGTTCGTGGATGACGAAGTGGGCGCCCGGCTGCTCGCGCAGATCCTGGACGGCCACGAACCCGTGGCCGCGCCGCCAGTAGCACTGGCCGTAGCGGTGCGCGGCGCGCCACTTGCCCGCGACCTCGTCGCCGAACGCCGGGGGCGTCAGGTGGAACAGCAGCCCGCACGGCAGGTCCGCGACCGGGCCGCCCCACTCCAGCGGCAGCTGGAACGACGTCACCCGGACGAGGAACGCGATCAGCCAGGGCGCGGGCGGCAGGGCCGGGACGTCCAGCGTCAGGCCGATGACCCCGGCGGCGGGCAGGGCGCCGAGCGCCTCGTCACCGGGCCATACCTCGTCGTCGAGTTCACCCGGCGCCGGGCGGACGCGCAGCCACGTCAGCGGCTCCTGTTTCCCGTGCGGGATCGTCGTGCCGGACGCCAGCTCGGCGAGCGACACCTCCAGCACGCGGACGTCGGCGCGGTCCCGCGCGGCGGCGACCCCGGCGGCGCTGGTCAGGTCGACCGGCGGCAGATCGCGGATCATCGTGCTCCACAGGTGGTCGTGTATCCGCCGGTCGTGTGCCGGCCGGTCATGTGCCCGCGCCGACCATGGCGGGGGTGGGGATGGCCGTGCCGCGGACCGCGGTCGCGTCGTGCCCGGTGGACAGCGTCACCGCGCGTCCCGACTCGCGGTAGACGAGCCCGAGCGCGGCGAGGTCGGCGATGAACGTCGAGGTCCAGGCGGCGTCGACCGGCCATCCATCGGCGGCGAGGTGCCGCGCGAGGCTCTCGGCCGAACGCCCGCGCCCGAGCGCGGTGTAGGCGGCGACCTCGGCCGGGTCGTCCAGGACGTGGTCGGCGGCGCGCCGCCCGGCCCGCCGGTCGTACAGGTGCAGCCGCCCGGCGACGGCCCGGTGGGTGAGCGCCGAGGTCGCGTACGCCTCGCGCCAGGCGTCGAACGCCGCCTTCAGCCCGGCCAGCGTGGCGCCGCCGACGCCCTGGTCGGGCGTCTCGAAGAGGTAGGCGACGTCGTTCAGGTCCGGCTCGCTCAGGTCGGGGAACACGCCCCGGTACCAGGATCGCGGACGGCGCTCGGCAAATCCCAGGCCAGGGTCGTCGAAGTACGGATTGAAACGTTCGAGTGCGATCCGGTGCGCGCCGAGCGGCGGCTGGAGATGGTAGAGGAGGGGGATCTGGTCGATCACCTCGCGATAGCACTCGTCGGTCTCCCCGGGGAAGCCGACGAGATAGTTCCAGAGCACGGTGAGGCTCTGCTCCTGGAGCTCCCGAAGCGTCGCGACGTTGTTCGTACCGGTGACGCCCTTGCGCATCAGCTTCAGCGGCAGCGAATGGAGGTTCTCGATTCCCGGCTGCACTTGGATGACCCCCGCGCCGCGCAACGCGCGGGCCTGCTCCGGCGTGATGTTCGACTTGATCTCATACATCACCCGCAGATCGAGATCGCTCTTCTCCAGGGCCGGGAAAACCGTTTCATAGTAGTTCTTGTCAACGATGTTGTCGGTGGTGAGCACATCGAGCACCTGATGCCTCTCGATGCCCGCGACAAGCTCATCGACGACCCGGTCGGGCGCCTTCGAACGAAACGGCAGAATGAGGTCGGAGAGCCCGCAGAAAGTGCAGTGGTGCCGCTCGCCCCACCAGCATCCGCGCGCCGACTCCATCATCAGCGCGGGCTGGATGTAGTCGGCGACCGGCGATTCCTCCAGCCGGTCGAAATAGGCGGTCTGGTCCATCGGAGGGAAGTCGGCGCCGCCGGGCAGCGCCGCGCCCTCGGGGTTCGCGCGGGACGTCCCGTCCGCGTCGCGCCAGCACAGCCCGGGAATCGCGGCCAGCCGCGCGGTGTCGTCGGCGTCGTCGGCGGCCAGGGCCGCCAGCAAGGAGCGCAGCGGCGCCTCGCCCTCCCGCCGCACCACGAAATCGATCTCTGAGAAGCAGCGGTGCAGCGCGGCGCCCATCGTGTCGTCGCAGTTGGAGCCGCCGAAGACGATCGTGATGCCCGGGTCGAGCGCGCGCAGCCGCCGCGCCACCGCGAGCGCCGGAATGGTCTGCGAGAACGTCGTGGTGAACCCCACGACCTCCGGCCGGCCCGCGACGATCTCCCGCGCGGCCGCGTCGGCGAACGCGGGGGCGAGCGCGAAGATCTGCTCGGCGACGTCCGGGTCGAAGCCGATCGCCTCGCAGGCGGCGGACGCCTCGTCCGGGAACTGTTCATGCCCGTAGAGCGCGCCCGTGAAAAGCCATTCACCTATTCCGCCGGTGAATCCCTCTTCGGCGACGTACATGTACGCCTCGGGCAGCAACCGTGCCCGCGCGGTGCCAGGCTCTGCCTTTTCGGCCTCGCCGAGCATCTGCTCGGCGAAGGAAATGCTGCCGTAGTACGTGGTGACCTCGTGGTCCGGCGCGAGGGCCGCCGCCAGGACGCCGGCCGCGCCGTTCGGCGCGGTCATGAGGTGCCAGGGCATGACCGCGAGGGTCACCCGCACGTGTCGACCTCCGGTGATGGATGGGAAACGAGCACCTGACGAAAACGCGGCGCGCACCCGGAAAGGGGCCCGGCCGCGCTCGGGAGCCGTCAGAACTCGTGCCGCTGGCTGGCCGTCTGCTGCTTACGGATTACCTTTCGCTTCATGCCGACCTCCCTTCTGGGCTGGAAGTTTCACGCACCTTTTCTACCCGCCGCGAGGAGGGCCATCGCACCGCAGTGGCCGATGTCGGCCAAGATCAGGCACTTTTCCGCCAAGCCGTGTGCGGACCGTGCTTACCTGGGTGCTGGAGGTGAAAATGACGGGGCCGGACCGGGGGACGGGAAGCAGCAACTCCTATCGCGCCCTGCTCGCCATTCCGGGCACCGCGCGGCTGTATTTCGGATATCTGCTCGCCCGGATGCCGGTCGGCGTCATCGGGCTCTCCCTGCTGCTGCTCGGCCAGGACACCGGCGGCACCGCCCGCTCCGGGCTGCTGGTCGGCGCGTTCTCCGCCGCGCTCATGATCGCGACGCCGCTGCTCGGCCGCGCGCTCGACACCTATCCCGCCGGTCGGGTGCTGTCGATGGCGGCGAGCGTCCAGTGCGCGGCCCTCTTCCTTCTCGCGCTCTGCTGGTCGGCGCCCCGACCGCCGACCGGCCTGCTCCTCGCGGGCGCCCTGCTCGCGGGCGCGTCGCTGCCCCCGGCCGGGCCGGCGCTGCGGGTCGCGCTCCCGGTCTTCGTCCCCGACGACCTGCTGACCACCGGGTTCACCGCCGAGGCCGTGATCCTGGAGACCGTCTACGTGATCGGCCCGCTGCTGGTCGGCGGGCTCGGCGCGGTCGCGGGCTGGCTGCCGCTCGCGGCGGCGGGCGGCTGCACCGCCGCCGGGGTCGCGGTGATGCTGTCGAGCGGACGGCTCGCCGGCCCCTGCGCCGGCGCCGACACCGCCCCCGCCCGCGCGCTGTGGACGCTGGGCCCGCTCGCCGACGGCGGCGTCCGGCGGCTGCTGCTCGGCGCGTTCCTCTTCCTCCCCGCCCTCGCGGTCGTCGAGGTCGCCGTCGCCGCCGTCGCGGGGGAGCGCGACCGTCCCGAACTGCTCGGCGTCGTGATGGCGTGCTCCGCCGTCGCGAGCCTGGCGGGCGGCCTGCTGTTCGGCATGCGCCGCTGGCCCGGTTCGCCGGCCTCCCACGTGGCGGTGCTCGCGGGCTGGTTCGCGGTGGCGTCCGTCCTCGGCGCGCTGGCCCCCGGGCCCTGGCCGGTCGGCGCGGCGGTCGCCCTGGGCAGCCTCGTCGTCGCCCCCGCGCTCGCGCTGCTGGGCCGGATCGGCGGTGTCGTCGCCCCCGAGGGCCGCGCCGCCGAAACCCATACCTGGCTGTCCACCATGAACAACTGCGGTCAGGCGGCGACGCTCCCGCTGGCCGGGTTCCTCGCCGAGCGGACGGGCCCCGAGGGCGCGTTCCTGCTGGCTGCGGGCCTGGCCGGCGCCGCGGCGCTGTTCCTGCTGAACAACCGCCGCCACCTCACGCCCACCGCCACGTCCCGCCCCAGACAACCCGTGGGAACCTGATCCCACGACGGGACGGGACGCGGCTCGGCTCCTAGATGAGCCCCCGTGCTAGATGAGCCCCTGGGCGAGCATCGCCTCGGCGACGCGCTCGAACCCGGCGATGTTGGCGCCGACGACGTAGTCGCCGGGCGCGCCGTACCGCTCGGCGGTCTCGAAGCACGTGTCGTGGATCGACGTCATGATCGCCGACAGCTCGGACTCGACCCGCTCGAACGTCCAGGAGTCGCGGCCCGCGTTCTGCCGCATCTCCAGCGCGCTCACCGCGACCCCGCCCGCGTTGGCGGCCTTGCCCGGCCCGAACGCGACGCCCGCGTCCTGGAACACGTGCACCGCGCCGGGCGTCGCCGGCATGTTCGCGCCCTCCGACACGGCCTTGACGCCGTTGCGGACGAGCACCGCCGCCGCGTTCTCGTCCAGCTCGTTCTGCGTCGCGGACGGGAGCGCGATGTCGGCGGGCACGTCCCAGACGCTGCCCCCCGCCACGTACCGCGCCGAGGCGCCGCGCTGCTCGGCGTAGTCGGACACCCGGCCCCGGTCGATCTCCTTGACCTTCTTGAGCAGGTCGAGGTCGATGCCCTTCTCGTCCACTACGTAGCCGCCGGAGTCGGAGACCGTGACGACGTTCGCGCCGAGCGCCTGCGCCTTCTCGATCGTGTAGATCGCCACGTTGCCCGAGCCGGACACGACGACCTGCTGGCCGTCGAGGTCCTCCCCGCGCCGCCGCAGCATCTCGGCGGTGAACATGACGTTGCCGTAGCCGGTGGCCTCCGTCCGGCCCGCGGACCCGCCCCACGGCAGCCCCTTGCCGGTCAGCACGCCCGCCTCCCAGCGGTTCGTGACCCGCCGGTACTGCCCGAACAGGTAGCCGATCTCGCGCCCGCCGACCCCGATGTCGCCCGCCGGGACGTCGGTGTGGTCGCCGATGTGCCGTTGCAGCTCGGTCATGAACGACTGGCAGAACCGCATGACCTCGGCGTCGGAGCGGCCGTGCGGGTCGAAGTCGCTGCCGCCCTTGCCGCCGCCGATGCCGAGCCCGGTCAGCGCGTTCTTGAAGATCTGCTCGAAGCCGAGGAACTTCACCACGCCGAGGTTCACGGTCGGGTGGAACCGCAGCCCGCCCTTGTACGGCCCGAGCGCGCTGTTGAACTCGACCCGGAACCCGCGGTTCACGTGGATCTCGCCCGCGTCGTCCTGCCACGGGACGCGGAAGACGATCTGCCGCTCCGGCTCGATGACCCGCTCCACCATCTTCGCCGCCGCGAGCCCGGGACGCGCGGCCAGCACGGGCGGGAGTGACTCCAGCACCTCGTGGACGGCCTGGTGGAACTCAGGCTCGCCCGGGTCGCGGCGCAGGACCCGCTCGTAGGACTCCTCCAGCAGGGCCAGGGTCTCCGGCGCCGCCGGGAGGCGGGGGGACAAGGGCATGGGTGATTCCTTTCGCAGAACAACGACCTTTGTACCTGCCCGGGAGAACCATCCTCGCACCCTGCGATCATCCGCGCGGGCCGAACGCCGCCCCGCCCGCCCTTGACCGCATGATCTGACAACCCGCTCACCCCGCGGCCCAGCGCGCCCTACTCTGTCGGGATGATCCCCAATGCGGTTGAGTCCTCCGCAATCGCCCGACTTGGCTGGTTGGACGCGCTGCGGGGATGGGCGGCGCTCACGGTCGCGCTCCATCACGCGAGCTATGTCTACGTTCCGGACGTGCAGAAGTGGATGGCGGAACACTTCGACCCCGGCCGCTACGGAGTCCTGGTGTTCTTCCTGGTCAGCGGCTATATCGTACCGGCGTCCCTGGAGCGGCGCGGCAGTGTCCGCGGGTTCTGGATCGGACGGTTCTTCCGCATCTACCCCATGCTCGCGCTGTGCTGCCTGGCGGCGGTGCTCCCCTTCCTCTTCGGCGTCCTCGGGCTGCGCGCGGGACTGGAGCGCTACGACCCGGTGACGGCCGTCCTGGCGCATCTGACCATGTTGCAGGATCTGCTCGCCGTCCCCAATGCCATCAACGTCCTGTGGACGCTCACCTACGAGATGGCCTTCTACCTCCTGATCGTCGCGCTGTTCGTCGTCGGGGGGCACCGCCGCTCCGCGCCGGTCGCCTCCGGTTTCGCCCTGGCCGCGCTGCTGGTGGGCGGCCTCATCCCGTCCACGCTCCTGTCCCGCACCGCGGGCGTCGGCCCGCTGGTCATCGCGATCACGCTCGGGCTCGTCATCGCGATCTCCGCCGCCGTGTCGGACCGTCCCGGGCTGCGCGTCTTCGGCGGCGTCCTCGGCGGCCTGCTCGCCCTCGCGCTGGTCGCCGCCAACAGCCGCGTCTACGCCTGGGAGGGCCTGACCTACCCCGCGATCATGTTCACCGGGACGGCGTTCTACCGCGCCGAGCACCGCCAGATCGGCCGCCGCGCCGCCGCCCTCGCGATCGCCGTCGTCCTCACCGGCGTGATCGCCGCCGGGACTGTCCACGCGGGGACGGCCGCCCAGGCCCGGCAGAACCAGCTGACCTGGACGCTTCCGATCGTGCTGGCCTTCGTGACCTTCTTCGGCGCGTGGCTGCTCCGCCGCCGCGGCTTCCCTCGCTGGGCCCTCACGCTCGGTGCCGCCAGCTACTCGGTCTACCTCCTGCACCCGATCCTGCTGATGGTCGACACCCAGTTCATCGGCGCCACCGGCCATCAGAACGAACTGGGCCTGGCCGCCTTCGTCGCCGTCCTCGTCACCGCGAGCTGGGCCTGCCACCGCTGGATCGAACTCCCGGCCCAACGCCTGGGCCGCCACCTGACCCGCCGCCTCCTCCGCCCGGCCGCCCCTCCGCCGACCACGCCCCCTACGGACTCGGCCTCCCACGCCCTGACTCCCTGACGCGCTCCCAGAAATCGGCTGCGCGTTTAGGTGCCGAGGCGGGCGATTATTTCCACGCCAATAATCGGGTCGTCGATAAAAGCCATGACGGAGATCAACGGACTTGTTATGGTCTGGCCCGGGGACAACGGAACCGTTGTATCCGCAGGCCGGTCATCGCGTCCTGGAGGGTCGATGCGCCACCTCGGCGTGCAGATCGTCCACGCCGCCGTGCTCGCGGCGTCGGTGCTGCTCGCGTTCCTCGTGATGCAGGATCTCGACACCGAACCGCCGCCGGGAGCGGCGGGGACGATCTCGATTCAGGACGCTCGCAAAGGCGCGGACGGAACGCGCGCCGTCCGATTAGTGGACGCGTACGCGCGCGACCATCACGTGTCGGTCGTGCGAGAGGTCTGGGACCTCCGTCAACCCGACCGGCTCCGGCGCTTCTACATCGCCACGGGCGACCCCGGCTCGGCCCCCGCGTCCTGGCTGGAGCGAGGGTTTCCGTCCTTCGGCCACCGCGTCCGCACCGAGACCCTTCCCTTTGCGCAGGCCGCGTCCGTCGATCCGAAGGGCGAGTACCAGGTCTACGGCCCCGAGCGCGCGATCGTGGAACTGCGCGCCGCGCTCGCCGACTCCGGCTTCGACGGAGAAATCGTCCGGCCCACCGGCCCCAAAAAGTACCTTCAGCGGTACGCCCATGAATCGCTGGGCGCGGCCTATCTCGCCGCGGCGCTCAGTGTGGTGCTGACCGTGGGGGCGAGCGTGCTGCTGGGCGCGAAGGACTACGGCGTCCTGCTCCTGCAAGGCATGTCATTCCTGGAAATCCTGTGGCGGGATCTCCGGAGACTCCTGCCCTTCTGGCTGGTCACCGCCGTGACGATCGCGGTCGCGGCGACGGCCTGTCTCGACCACTACAACGGGCTTATCCGCTTCGGGCTGTTCGCGCTGGTCGCGGGCGCCCTCGCGGGAACCCTGGTCGCGCTTTCCCTGGTCACCCGGGCCGGGGCGCTCGCGCTGGTGTTCCACGGCGGCGTGCTCCGGGCGCTGAAGGGGCAGGTGACGCCGCGCCCCGCGCTGGCGGGCGTGTACCTGGTGCGGATCGGCGCCGTGCTGCTCGTTCTGTCCGTCGGGGCCACCGCGGTCGCGTCCGCGCGCGAGTACGCCGACCGGCGCGCGAGCCGGGAGCGGTTCGCCGCGCTCGGCCAGGCGACCTCCATCGTGCTTTCGCGCGAAAGGACGGAGGAGCCCCTTGCGAGGTCCCACCGCGTCGGCTCCTGGCTGCGCAGGGCCGACGCGCGCGGCCGGGTCGTCGCGGTCCACCGGTGGCGGCTCCGGGAGTTCGGCGGTGTGCCGCTTCCCGACGGGGAGGTGCTGGCCGTCAACGACACCTTCCTCGCCGAACAGCCGATCCTGGACGAGGCGGGCCGCCGCTACGGCCCCGATCCCCGGCATCGGGTGCGCGTCATCGTCCCGGAGCGCCTGCGCGACCACGCGAACACCGTGTACGCGAACGTGCCCGGCGTCATTCACCCGGAGCAGCGCGGTAAGCCGGTGGATGAGGCCGGGGTCGACCAGCTGTGGGCGAAGGACGGCCAGAAGGTCTTCACGTTCGGCGCGCGCAGCAAGCAGCTGGGGAGGACCCTCGTCCGAGACCCCGTGGTCGTCGTCGTCCCCAACGGGTCGCCGCTCATCTCCGACGACGAATTCGCGGCACGCGCCAACCAGAACGGAATCGTCTTCAAGAACCCGTCGGACGTGGTCGCCGCTCTCGGCCGCGACATCCTCAAGGCCGACATCGCGGGCATGCGCCCGGTCGCCCAGGGTGCCGCCGACGACTACACGGCGGCGGTACGCGACCTGCGGATCGAGGCGCTGAGCCTGGTCGCGGCGCTGGTCGCGCTGTTCCTCACCGGGATCGGCGTGTGCGTGGTCCATACCGGCAGGAACGCCCAGGCCGTCTTCGCCAAGCACATCAGCGGCTGGTCGTTCTGGATGATCCACCGCGGCCTCTTCGTCCTGGACGGCCTC
Organism: Actinomadura terrae; assembly: GCF_022751215.1. Taxonomy (GTDB): domain Bacteria; phylum Actinomycetota; class Actinomycetes; order Streptosporangiales; family Streptosporangiaceae; genus Spirillospora; species Spirillospora terrae. The sequence continues at coordinate 136,800 of NZ_JAICDG010000002.1, forward strand.
GTCGCCACCGGGTTGCTCCTCAAGAGCGTCCGGACCATGTCGGACCGGGCCGAAGCGATCAAGTGGTTCACCGACAGGGACACCCCTCCGCCGCCCCACCTGCCCTCCGCCCATTGGTGGGATCTCACCCCCAGCCTCGGCGTGGCCGTGCTGTCGACGGCCCTACTGGTCGCCGCGCTCGCCCACGCCCACCGACGCGTCGTCGCCGGCCACGCCGCCGACGCCTGAGCCCACCGGAGGCCCGCCATGCTCGCCGTCAGGCGCCTGTCCAAGTCCTTCGGCCGCCGGACGCTCTGGTCGGACCTCGACTTCACCGTCGAGGCGGGCGAGATGCTCGCCGTGACCGGCCCCAGCGGATCGGGCAAGTCGACGCTGCTCAACTGCATCGGCCTGCTGGAGACGCCGTCCGGCGGCCGCATCCTCTACGACCGCACCGACCTGACCCGGCTCGGGCCCCGCGCCGCGCGGCTCTTCCGCCGGGACGTCCTCGGCTACCTGTTCCAGGACTACGCGCTGATCGAGAACGCCACCGTCGCCGACAACCTGGAGGTCGCGGCCAGGGGGCACCGTGGCCGCCACCGCGCCGCGTTGGAGCGGGTCGACCTCTCCCGGCGGGGAGAGGACAAGATCGGTCAGCTCAGCGGCGGCGAGCGGCAGCGCGTCGCGCTGGCCCGCCTGCTGGTCAAGCGGCCGTCCTTGATCCTCGCGGACGAGCCCACCGGTGCCCTCGACGGCGCCAACGCCGCGCTGGTCCTCGACACGCTGCGGCGGATGTGCGACACCGGCTGCACCGTGATCATCGCGACGCACCGCCCGGACGTCCAGGACAGATGCGACACCGTCTTCGCCATCACCCATGGGGAGAGCGCCACCTCAGGCGGGGCGCAGCCGGCGGATCGGGGTCGCCAGCGCCGAGACGGCGACCAGCGTGCAGGCGGTTCCGGCGGCCAGGCAGGCGGCCATGACGCCGTAGCGGGCGGCCGCGCCGGTGAGGAGGGCGACGCCCAGCGGGCCGAGGGTGTTGTGGATCGTCCAGAAGGAGGCGGTGACGCGGCCGAGGAGGTGGTCGGGGGTGACCTCCTGGCGGAAGGACATCGAGCAGATTCCCGCGATTCCGGTGGCGAACAGCTGGACGACCGCGAGGGCGCCGACCAGGAGGACGCCGGGCGCCATTCCCAGAAAGGCGATCGCGGTGCCGCACAGGGCCCAGGAGCCGATCCAGCAGGCGGCGAAGCCGAGGCGGCGGCGAGCGGACGCGACGACCATCGCGGCCAGGAGTGAGCCCAGGGTCGCGGCGGCCAGGACGTAGCCGACGGTCCGGTCGGAATGCCCGAGGTCGTGCTTGAGGTAGTAGATGATGAGGTCGGTCAGCCCGTAGGTGATGAAGATGAGCAGCGCCAGCAGGGCCGTCAGCGTGCGCAGTACGGGGTGGCGCCAGAGGAATTCGGCTCCCGCGAGAAAGTCTCTCCAAGGAGCGTCGTTCGACGGCACGGGGGCCGTCGGCCGGAATTTGACCAGTGCCAGCCCGGCGGCCGAGAGTGCGAAACTGCCCGCGTCGACCGCTATCGCCGTCGCCGGTCCTACCAGGGCGGACACGATTCCGGCGAGCAGCGGCCCGCCGACACCGGCGACGGAGTACGCCGAATAGAGGTGGCCGTTCGCCTCGATTATCTGGTGGTCATCGACCAGGCCGGGCACCACCGTGACGTAGGTGACCTGGAACTGCATCGCGAAGGCCCCGGCGAGGGGTACGACCGCGTAGAGCAGCCATACCTGCGGCGAGAAGAGCCAGACCAGCGGGATCAGCCCGTAGAGAAGGCAGCGGGCGAGATCGCAGGTGATCAGGAGCGCGCGCCGGTTCACGCGGTCGGCCAGGTATCCGGCGAACAGGCCGGTCAGAATGGACGACGCGCCGACCAGTGCGGTGACCGCGCCCATCTGGACGAGCGACCCCGTCGTCCGCAGCACCAGCAGCGGAATCGCCACGAACGAGAAGGCGTCGCCGACCGCGGAAAGCGTTTGCGCGGTGAGGAAGATTCGGAAGTCCCTGTTTCTCCACAGCCCCCTGGCCACGATTCGGCTCCCTCGTGATGATCAAGCCGCCCACGGTAAGTGGAGCAAGATCGTGCCGCGTTGTCGAGGGGGTTCTGGCCGGGAGCGGACGCGGCCCCCTGATAAGCGTGATCATCGCGCTACGGTGCGTGCCAGGCGCCCCGGTGGCGGGTCGCGGGAGCGGGCAGGGGGTTCGCGATGGCGTTGGTGGTCACGTTCGCCGGTAAGGCGCCGTTAGGTGTGCCGGGTGTGGATTCGTCCCTCCAGGTGTGGTCGTACACGGTGGCGGGGAGCCCGCCGGACCTGATCCCGGGGCAGCGGATCGCGATCGCGCTCCCCGCGGACGTGGACGTTCGCGACCCCGCGTCCTACCCGACCGTGCCCGCGCTGCGCGGCATGTTCCTGGAGCGCTCCGCCGCGATCAGCAGGCAGTACGCCGGGCGGACGATCGCCCCCGGCGGCGGCCAGCAGACGATCGCGTTCGTCGCGCCGCCCGGCCAGGCCGACCGGGAGCTGTTCGTGGTGACCGCGCAGGGCGGGCGGCCGTGGGCGGTCCAGCCGTTCGCGACGGCCGCCGGGGGGACGCCCGACAACGTCCAGACGATGGCCTCGCCGGCGCGCGCGTCCGGCACGGGGAGCGGCAGGCCGGTCGGGGAGTTCGCCGGGACGCTGCCCTACGCGAGCGAGGTCTTCGGCGTGTACCAGCCGCTGGCCGGGTGGTTCGGCAACGACGCCTCGCTGCGGGTCGCGACCGCGCTCGGCCTCGAACCGCGGATGGAGAGGGCGGCCTTCGCCGGGGACGCCGCGCGCGACCTCACCCATCCGGCGCTCGCGGAGCTGGCCGCGCAGGACCCGCCCACGGACGGCATCCTGTCGCCGGTCGGGCTGGTCAACCTGTTCCGGCAGTACTTCTTCGAGTTCGACACGTTCCTCGGCCCGCCCGCCGGGCACCTGTGGCTCAGCCCGGGCGGGACGGTCGAGGTCGTGGAGACCAGCACCCGCCGCACGCTGGTCGAGCGGACGGCCGAGCAGTCCGAGGAGTCGACCCGCCGGTCCGAGGAGAGCCTGACCTCGCAGGATGATGTGGCCGACGCGGTCAAGGAGGAGAACGCCAACGACACCAAGCTCGGCGCGAGCGTCAGCGCGGGCGGGAAGTTCGCCGGGATCTACCACGCCGACGCGAGCGCGAGCTTCAGCACCGAGAACACCACCAAGCGGTCGTCGGAGGAGACGCACAAGCACACCCGGACGCAGAGCTCCAAGGTCAGCAGCGAGATCAAGCGGAACTTCCGGACGACGTTCAAGACCGTCACCGAGACGACCGACACCACGAGCCGCCGCTATGTCGTCCAGAACACGACGAGCAAGCTGCTCAACTACGAGCTGCGCCGCAAGATGCGCAAGGTCGGGGTGCAGGTCCAGCACATCGGCACGCAGCTGAGCTGGCAGGTGTTCCTCGGCGCGGGCACCGCGAGGCCCCCGGCGCCGGGCGTGCCGCCCCGGGCCGTCGTCGCGCCCGGACGGCTGCTCGGCCTTGGCGAGCTGGTGCACGTCGTCCCGGCCCCGGACCTCACGTCGCTGCGCGAGCCGGTGAAGCCGCCCAGGTTGGAGCGCAAGGAGGTGAACTACACCTGCGTGTTCAACATTCAGATGTTCCCGATCGCCAACAACAACCCGCCGCACAACGACGCCTTCTGGAGCCGCATCGACGAGAACACCGGACGGATGGGACGCGGCGAGGAGGACGAGTACATCGTCGGCAACCTCCAGGTCAAGCCGAGCCCGCCCGCGCCCGGCTACACCCTCGACCCGAACACGGCGCTGATCAGGTTCATCTCGTGCAAGTCCGCGAACGGCTCCGACACGGCGTTCGACGCGCACTACAGCATCGACGGCACCGACCCCGCCGCGATCACGATCAAATGCGACCATGTCAGCTTCGGCGGCACCGGCGCGGTCACGCTCGTCCACTCGCTGACCTGGAACCCGCCCAACGTCGATCCCGCGCAGCGGGAGTACGACGCGGCGAAGAAGCTCTACGACGAGCAGGTCGCCGAGTTGCAGCGCAAGGCGTACGGGGAAGCCGTGCGCACCCGGCTCGGCCTCGTCAGCGGGATCCGGCCGCGGCCCGCCGCCGAGCTGCGCGAGGAGGAGCGGCAGGCGGTGTTCGCGAGCCTCATCAAGCAGCTCCGGCTGATCCCGTCCGACCCGCATCTGGAGTCGGAGATCATCCGGCAGATCTTCGACGTCGACCAGATGCTGTACTTCGTCGCGCCCGACTTCTGGCGGCCCGACTACGTGTCCGACCCGGCCGGGCCCGACACCTCCGGCCGCTACCCGGTGCCCCAGCCGGTCTGGACGACCACCGCCGCCGATCCGCTGGCCGGGGAGACCGTGCTGAGCTGGTACTCCCACACCGGTTTCGACAAGACGCCGCCGTCGGCGCCCCCGCCGCCCGCCCCCGGCGAGCCGCCCACGCCGCCGCCCACGCCCACGCAGCAGAAGGAGTGGCGGGTCAACTACCTGATCACCGAGGGCACCCAGCCCGCGCCGATGGGCAGCTCGCTCGGCTGGCTGATCCAGGCCGACGGCGACGAGCGCCGCAACGAGTTCCTGAACGCGGCGTGGGTGAAGGCGGTGCTGCCGGTCCGGCCGCGGCACGAACTGGAGGCGCTCGCCTGGCTCGCGAAGGCGAACGTCGAGGGGGAGGCGGGGCTCGGCCGCCCCTACCCGTGGCAGACCGGCGACCCGGAGGAGTACCGGGGCAAGAAGGTCGGCGAGGTCCTCACGCTGCTCGCCAAGGAACTGGAGGCCAAGAACCGCGATCTGACGGTGACACTGGCGACGGAAAAGGTCTTCGAGACGGGCTTCGACCCGCTCGACGGCGGTTTCCGTCCCGCGCTGCCGTACCAGGTCTTCGACCAGTGGATCGAGGTGCTGCCCACCGACCAGGTCGTCGCGGTCGAGGTCGAGTACGACCCGAAGACCGGCCAGCAGCTGTGAGGCTGCGGGTGGCGTGGGCCGACAAGGCGCACTTCCTCCTCGACCGCCGCGCGCCCGCCGGAAAGCCAGACGGGGCGGTTTCGCTGGACGTTTTCAGCGACCTCCCGGCGGGCGTTCCCTGGCACACCCCGGGCAGCGGCCTGCCGTCGCTCGCGGTCGAGTTGGGCGACACGGCGGTGACGTTCGACGTTCCCGCCGATACTCCGCTGCGGCTGGAATTCACCATCGACACGGTCGTCAACGGCAAGCAGTGCCGGTCGCTGGAAGTCGTGCAGTTGTTGCGCGTCTCGCCTAATGGGGCCGTCGCGTTCGTCGAGCATGCGCTGACCCGGTTCCATGTGGATCTGCGCCCGTCCGGCGGGCCGGGGACGGTACCGGGGCGCAAGCCGTTCGTGCACGCCGGCGGGACGTCGCTGTTCACCGGCCGCCACCCGCTGCTGACCACCGACGGACGCGGGCAGCCGCGCGTCCGCGCCGACTTCCTCGACGTCACCGCGCTCTGGTGGGACCTGCATTTCCAGGACACCACCGTGCCGCCCGGGAAAGGCGTTTCCAGCTGGGACTTCTGTCCCTGGTACCTCGATCCCGCCTGCGCCGGACGCCCGGACGGCCTGCGCGTTCTGGCCAGCACCTGGGGCGCGCCGCTGGTGTGGTTCGCCGTCGTCCCGCCGTCGGCGGGAAAGGAGCTGCCGCCGCAGACGAGGCTGGGCGGCGCGGTTCTGTTCCGTCCGGTGGCCAGCGCCTATGACTATTCGTCCACCGACAAGTCCGGGCTCAGCGACAAGACCCACGCCAAGCGCGGAATGGAGCAGCTCGCGCATTACCTGTTGCGCGGACGCAACCGGCAGCAGGCCGCGAGCATCGTCCACTACAGCCCGCGTTCACCCGAGCTGTACGACTTCGCCTCGGCCTTCCACAAACCCGGGGAACCGTTTCCGAGACCCAGCGACCGGCTTCCCTCGCTCCCGATCGGCGTGGAGGACAACCTCGCGCGGTCGGCGGCCAGGCTGCTGACCGAGGCAAAGGAACAGCGCGTGCTGTTCCTGCCATGGCCCACCGCGCGCGGGCTCGACCCGGCGTACGCCGCCGCGCTCGCGCCCGGTCTGTCCGCGCGCGTCGAGCAGGCGCTGCACCTGCTCGCGGCGCGCGGCGCGGTCGGCGGCCGGAACCAGGCGATGGCCGGACGCGGCGGCATCGCGCCCATGTCGCTCGGCGGCGCGTCGCTCGGCGGCGCGTCGCCCGCGTTCGCCCTCGACCCGCTGCTGTGGATCGCCGGGTACAGCCTGGGCGGCGCGGCCGCGAGCAAGGCGGTCGCGGCCAACCCCGCCGACGTGGCCCGGATGGTCTCCCTCGACGACGGACGGCTCGCCGGGCACGAGAAGGGGCTGGTCAACGCGGCGCGCCAGGCCGCCCGGGCGGGACGCCGGATGCGGGCGATGATCGTGCACTCGCCCTACACCGGCGGCCCGCCGCAGGCGACGATGGCCGCGCTGCGCGCCGCCGGTGCCGAGGTGACGATGCTGCCGCGCGGTGACTATGCCGATTTCTGGGCAGCGCCGCCGTTCAGCAGACCGTCCTGGCGCCAGTACGTGCTCGCCGAGTGGGACCAGGAACCCGACGTCGTCCGCAAGGACGTCCGCGAGCAGGCCGCGAAGGAGGACAACCGCTACGCGGCCTGGCAGCACGAGGTCGCCGCCTACGGCGGGGACGTGTTCGCGGTGGAGCCGCAGAACCCGGGCAGTCGCGCGTTCCTGGAGGAATGCCTCGGCCCCTGACCTCCCTACTGAACGGGCACGGGGTAGTCGGGGAGGACGTAGGAGTCGTTCGCGCCGCGCACCGCCGCGCCCGACGGGATGCTCGACGGGTCGCGCAAGGTCTGGTCGCGGCGCGCCAACTCCTCCTCGGTCGCGGGGTTGAGGAACGGGCGGGAGACGTCGGCGACCTTCTGGTTCGTCTCCACGAACGTCCGGAGCCCGCTCTCGTACGCCTCGAACGCCTCGACATGGGAAGCCCGCGTGGCCAGCTCGTGCGCGAGGACGTACGCGCCGATCAGTGCGATGCCGGTGCCCTGCCCGGAGAGGAACGAGGGCGCGTAGGCGGCGTCGCCGACCAGCGCGACGCGTCCGCTGGACCAGCGCGGCATGTGGATCTGGCCGACGGAGTCGTAGAACAGGTCGTCGGCCGCGTGCATGGCCTCGATCAGCCCCGGGACGCGCCAGCCGTGACCGGCGAACGTGTCGGCGACGAGGCGCCGCTGCGCGTCCGGCTCCCGATGGGCGACGGGCGAGGGCGAGCTGAAGCCGAGGATCACGAACACGCGGTCGCCGTCGCCGGGCGCGTAGAGCCCGGCCATCCGGCCCGGCGTGTTCCAGACCACGCTCTCGTGGGCGAGGCCGAGTTCGTTGGACGAGCTGAAACCGGCGAACGACCAGCCGAGATGCCGGTGGAACCGCTCCTCGGGCCCGAACGCCAGCCGCCGCGTGTGGGAGTGGATGCCGTCGGCGCCGATGACGACGTCGAACGTGCGCCGCGTCCCGCCGGTGAACGTCACGTTGACGCCGCCGTCGTGGTCGTCCAGGGCGGCGATGGAGTCGCCGAAGATCAGCTCGACGCCGTCGGGGATCGCGTCGTGCAGGATGGCGGCCAGCGCGCCCCGGGGGATCTCAAGGTCGCGGCCGCGCACGTCGCCGACGACGTCGCTCATGTCGACGGTGGCGATCGTCCGTCCGTCCGCGTCCAGGAAGGTGCCCTGGCGGGCGTCGACCTGGACGGCCTCCAGCCGTTCGAGCAGCCCCATCCGCCGGACGACGTCCAGCGCGGGCCCCCGGATGTCGACGGGGTAGCCGCCGTCGCGGATCGTCGGGGCCTTCTCCACGACCGTGACGGCCCAGCCGTGGCGGGCGAGCCAGTGGGCGATCACGGGTCCGGCGATGCTGGCCCCGGACACGAGGGCCCTGCGGCGTGCGGTCGAGTTCATCGGGGGTGCCTCCTCGTACTAGATACCTACCTTAGGTATCTTTATGCGGTCGGGGCTACCATATACCTAACTTAGGTATGTATGGGAGTGACGATGGACACCCGGGACCCCGAGGCGGGAGGCGACGGCGCCGGACATGACCTCTACCTGCGCGAACTCATCCCGCGCCTGGCCCAGCTCAGCAACGCGCTCAACCGCGGACGGCTGACCGAGCGCGCGATCGAGGCCGCGGGGATCGCGGTGGACCGTCCGGCGATGACGGCGCTGCTCGTCCTGCATGTGGCGGACGCGCCGCTGCGCATCGGGGAGATCGCCGCGCGTATGCAGGTCGTCGGGCCGCACGTCACGCGGCAGGTGAACGAGCTGGAGCGGCGCGGGCTCGTCCGCCGCGTCACCGACCCCGACGACCAGCGCGCCCGCCTGGTCGAGCCGACCGCGCAGGGCCAGGAGCTGACCGACCGCTACCTGCGCGCCGTCTTCGGCTGGTTCGGGGAGGCGCTCGCGGGCTGGCCGGAGGAGGACCGCCGCGCCTTCGAACGCCTCCTCGGACGGTTCGTCGACGACCTCACCGTCCACCTGGCGACGCTCGACGACGACGCGACCTGACCGACGCCGCCTGACGCTACTTGCCGTGCGGGTCGGCCGCGTTGAGCGCGGCGACCACGTGGTCGTAGTCGCCGCGCGCCTCGCCGTAGCGCAGGAACTTCACCCGCTCGACCTGGATCTCCTTCGCGTCGGGACGCGTCCGCAGCAGCGTCATGACCTCCGCCACGAACTCCTCCAGCGGCATCGCGAAGTCGCTGGTCTCCTGGCCGGGCAGCAGCCCGGTCCGGACGGACGGCGGCACCAGCTCGACCACCTTCACGGAGGTGCCCGCGAGTTGCAGCCGCAGCGACTCGCTCAGCATGTGGATCGCGGCCTTGGACGCGTTGTAGCTGGGCGTCGCCCGGAGCGGCGCGAACGCCAGGCCCGAGGAGACGGTGACGATCGTCGCGTCCGGACGCGTCTGAAGATGCTCGACGAACGCGCCGATGAGCCTGATCGGGCCGAGCACGTTGGTGGTCACGACGGCCTCGGCGTCGGCGAGGAACCCCGCGGGGGAGCGCCAGTCCTCGACGCGCATGATCCCCGCCATCGCGACCAGGACGTTCAGGTCCGGGTGCCGCGCGAGCACGTGCTTCGCGGCGGCCTCGACGCTCGCCGCGTCCGCCGTGTCGATCTGGACGGTGTCGATGCCGGGATGGTCGGCGGCGATCCGCTCCAGCGCGGCGGCGCGGCGTCCGCCGACGATGACGGTGTTGCCCGCCGCGTGCAGTTCGAGGGCGAGCGCGAGGCCGATCCCGCTGGTGGAGCCGGGGACGAAGACGGTGTTTCCGGAGATGTCCATGGGGCGAGTCTCGCCACGGGCCGGTGGTGGAGGCAGAGAGCGCTCATCGGGGGATTCGCGCTCCCTGGTTCAGCCGGGAGGCCCGCGGATAATGGATCGCATGGACCGAGCAGCGATGGCCGACTTCCTGCGGCGGCGCCGGGAGGCGCTGCGTCCCGAGGACGTCGGGTTCAACCCGGGCCCGCGCCGCCGCACCCAGGGACTGCGGCGCGAGGAGGTCGCGTCCCTCGCCGTGATGTCGACCGACTACTACACGCGGCTCGAACAGCGGCGCGGCCCGCAACCGAGCGAGCAGATGCTCGCCTCGCTGGCCCGCGCGCTGCGGCTGACCGGCGACGAGCGCGACTACCTGTTCCGGGTGGCGGGGCACAGCGCGCCCGACGCGGTGACGGCCGCGACGCACGTCGCGCCCGGGCTGCTGCGGGTGATGGACCGCCTCGACGACACCCCGGCGCTCATCCTGTCGAACCTCGGGGAGGCGCTCGTCCAGAACCGGCTGGCCGACGCGCTGTTCGGCGACCGGCCGTCGCGCAAGGGCCTCGCCCGCAGCTCGACCTACCTCTGGTTCACCGACCCCGCGTCGCGGCGGGTCTACCCCGAGCGCGACCACGACCGGCACAGCCGCTCGCAGGTCGCGAACCTGCGGGTCGCCTACGGGTCGATGGGGGCGCGGTCGCGGGCGGGTGATCTCGTCCGCGCGTTGCAGAAGGAGAGCGCGGAGTTCTCCGACCTGTGGGAGCGGCACGAGGTCGCCAAGCGGTTCGAGGCGCGCAAGACGCTCGTCCACCCCGAACTGGGGGAGATCGAGCTGGACTGCCAGTCGCTGTTCACCGAGGACCAGTCGCAGATCCTGCTCGTGCTCACCGCCCCGCCGCGCAGCGAGGGCCACGAGAAGCTGCGGCTGCTCTCGGTGCTGGGCCGGAACCGTTTCGCGGACGGCCCCGCCGCCCCCCAGGAAACGCACTAGCCGTTTTTGCGCGTCAGCCGTTCTTGCGTGCGATTCCCACCAGCGGCTGGACGGTGGGCGGTTCCGCCACGGGGGCGACCTCGGGACGCCATTCCAGGCACGGGACGAGCCCGGGTTCCACCAGCTCCAGCCCCGAGAAGAACCGGCGGACCTGGTCGGCCGACCGCAGTTTGTAGGGGACGGAGCCGCCCTCGTCATAGTCGTGCTGCGCCCTGGAGAACTCGGTGGAGATGTTGTTGGAACCGTCCGCGATGGCGAGGTGGCTTCCGGGGGCGAGGCCGTCCATCAGCCGCGCGACAATCGATGCGGCCTCGTCGTCGTTCCAGATATGGCCGAGGACGCCCATCAGCGTCAGCCCCAAGGGCCGCGTCAGGTCGAGGGTGCGTTCGGCGCCCTCCAGGATCGCGTCCGGGCTGTGCATGTCGGCCTCGACGTAGTCGGTGGCCCCCTCCGGCGTGCCGGTGAGCAGGATGTGCGCGTGCAGCAGCACGAGCGGGTCGTTGTCGACGTAGACGACGCGGGCGCCCGGCACCAGCCGCTGGGCCACCTCGTGGGTGTTGTCGACGCTGGGCAGTCCGGTGCCGACGTCGAGGAACTGGTCGAGCTCCGCGTCGTCCGCCATGAAGGCGATCGCGCGTTTAAGGAAGTAACGGGTGAGACGCGCGATATCGATGATGCCGGGGAAAGTCTGGACGTACTGGTCCCCCGCCGCGCGGTCGACGGGGAAATTGTCCTTGCCGCCGAGCCAGTAGTTCCATATCCGCGCCGAGTGCGGGACGGAGGTGTCGATACCGGCGGCGTGCTCCTCCGCCGCCTTGCTGAAGAACTCTTCTTCGCTGTCCACGTTTCCTCCCCGGGTCACCGTCCATAGTGAGTTTTCCCGGGGACGCGGGCAACTCCCGCCCCGAGTGTTCAGATGTCGTTCTCGATACCGCGCAGCAGCGCCTTGGACGGTTCGGGCCGCAGCGCCGCGAGGCCCAGTTTGTTGACCGCCTTCTGGTAGTAGGCGCGGTCCTCCTCGTCCGAGGGATACAGCGCGCCGTCGTCCTCCTCGAGGAAGACGAGGTCGCCGAGCTTGAGGGAGGCGAAGCGCAGGATGGTGATCGGCCCGTCGGCCGCGTCGTGCGCGGGGTGGGAGGCGGGCAGGATCTGCACGCTGACATGCGGCCCGAGCCGGAGCAGGTGCCGGATCTGCCCCCGTATCGTCGCCGGTCGGACCGGCGCGTCCCGCAGCGCGCCCTCGTTGATGATCGCCCACATGTGCGGCCGCCCGTCGCCGCGCTCCAGGTGCCGCTGCCGCCGCATCCGCAGCTCGACGCGCCGGTCGAGCCGCTCCTCGGGCTCGTGCCCGTGGGTGAGCGCGATGATCTCGGCCGCGTACCGGCGCGTCTGGAGCAAGCCGGGCACGTAGAGCGGCTCGTAGCAGGTGATCCGGTCGGACAGGAACTCGTGGTTCAGATAGCCCTCGAACCAGCGCGGGACGATATCGGCGTAGGGCTGCCACCAGGTCGGCGGGTCGCCGGGGAGGCAGCCCCGGGTGAGCGCCGGAACTACCGGGACCGGCGCCGCGGCCAGGCGGTACTCGTTCATGGCCGCCTCGTGGCGGGCCTTCCATTCGGCCAGCGTCCCGATCATCTCGGCGGGGATGCCCCGGTCGACCGCCGCGGCTTGGAACACGCGCACGAGCAGGGAGACCTTGTCCCAGGACGGGATGCGCTCGCGCCTGCCCTGGAGTATCGCCCACGCGGACGTGCGGCTCAGATGGGTCCTGCGCCTGGCGGCGCCGGCGTCGGCCGCCCCGATCTCCTCCAGCTTCTTCGCCAGCTCGTCGTAACTGCCTATGGCGGCCCTGTGGTAAGCCGCGTCCAGCTTGCGGGAAAACGCTTCGACGACGCGCTTTCGCTCATCCGGCATTGGCGCCTCTTTCTGACGATCTCGACGACCGGGGCGTGGCGCTACAGTACAGCGTGATCGCATAGAGCGGGCAACTGTGGATAAATCGACACAAAGTGCTGTGGCGGGTGGCTTCGTCCGGAGTTACCCGAATGTGGCTCGGTTTATGACTATTAAGTCATGATCCAATTTGGCCTCGCGGCCCGTATCGCGTTCTTCTTTGTCCGAGGTTGCTCCAGACGCCCCCATACGCTCGTTCGTATGAGGAGGATCGGACGAGTAAGGCCGATCCGCCCGGAGGGGAATATCGACCGATGCCGCGTTCACTACCGATCTTCGACGAGGACGACCCCCTGTGGCGTGAGGCGGCGCGGGCGCTGTTCGTGGTCTGGGCGGCCCGGACCGGACGGAGGCTGCGGCACGTTCCCGTCGAGCGGCTCAGCGCGCGGGAGCTGGAGGACTTCTGGGCCGACGACCAGCTCGACGAGGACTCCCTCCCGCAGGCGCGTCCCACGCACCAAGCGCTGGTCGCCGTCGACATCGTCGCGTTCGGCGCCCCCGGACGCGACACCCGCGTCCAGATCAGGCTGCGCGAGACCATGTACACGCAGGTCGAACGCGCCCTCGGCGGCACCGGCCTCGCGCTGTCGGACTGCCACCACGAGGACCGCGGCGACGGCGCGTTCATCGTCGCCCCCGGCGACGCCGACCCCTGCGACCTGCTGGACCCCTTCGCCCACGACCTGGCCGCCCACCTGCGGAGCGTGAACCGGCACGCAGACCCCGGCCTGCGGCTGCGGCTGCGCGCCGCCGTCCACTACGGGCACGTCGACCACGACGCGCACGGCGTCGTCGGGCGCGCGCCGGTCGACCTGTTCCGCCACCTGGAGGCCCCCGCGTTCCGGCGCGCGATGGCCGCGACGCCGAGCGCCGACCTCGGCGTGATCGTCAGCGACTCGCTGTTCCGCGAGGCCGGGCACCGGGGCGGACGCCTCGACCACGACGCCTACCGTCCGATCCGGGTCAACGTGAAGGAGACCCGCACCCGCGCCTGGCTCTGGCTCCCGCCGCGCTGCGGCTGATCACGACCCGTCGTCCGGGACGCGGAGGGCGATGGTCGCGATGTCGTCGATGCCGGTGATGGGCAGGCCCTCCAGGATGCCGTCGCAGAACTGCGGCAGCGGTTCGGCGGCGAGCCGGGACGCCTGGCGGGTGAGCCGCTCCAGCCCCCGGTCGAGGTGCTCGCCGGGCTGCTCGATCAGCCCGTCGGTGTAGAGGAACAGCGTGCAGCGGGGCGGCAGCGGCTCGACGGCGCTGCGGTAGGGCTGGTCCACGAACAGGCCGAGCAGCGGATTCCCCGCGTCCTCCAGCAGCCGGACCGCGCCGTCGCCGGTGACCAGCAGCGGAGGCGGATGACCGGCCACCGCGTAGGTGAGGCGCCACCCGTTCGGCTCGGCGCAGTCGACCCGCGCGAGCGCGCAGGTGGCCGTGCTCTCGGGCGCCAGCGTCTCCATCGCTATGCACAGCCGCCGCAGGACGTCCCCCGGCGCCTCCCCGCGGTCGACCGCGAGGGCCCGCAGCATGTTCCTGAGCTGGCTCATCGCGACCGCCGCCGACAGGTCGTGCCCGGCGACGTCGCCGATCGCGAGGGCCGTCCCGCCGCCGGGGAGCAGGAACGAGTCGTACCAGTCGCCGCCCACCTCCGCCGCCGCCGGGCTCGCCCGGTACCGGGCGACGATGTCCAGCCCCGGGACGTCCGGCGGCTCGGCCAGCAGCCCGTGCTGGAGCGCCAGCGCGACCCGCTGCGTCCGGTGGTAGCGCAGGGCGCTGCTCAACGCGTCGTGCGCGTGGTCGAACATCCGCCCGATCAGCACGACGTCCTCCGGGCTGATCGGCGGACGGTCACCGCAGGCCGCGGCGGTCACCACGGCCGCGACCTCCCCGTCCACGGTCACGGGCAGCAGCACGACGCTGTTGGCGCCCGCCCGCGCCAGCCAGCCCGCCGTGCCCTCGGGCACCAGGTCGGCCGGGGGCCGCCCCGGCTCGAACGTCCGGTACACGGGCCGCCGCCGCTCGATCGCCCGAATGAAGCCGCTGTCGGCCGGGAACGACTCCTCGCCGCCCGGCGGCAGCCGCGGCAGCCCCTCCCGCGCCCCGGTCGCGATGCGCTGCGCGATGACCGGGCTGCCCACGGGACGGTCGGTGAAGTCCGGCAGCAGGTGCACGCCGCAGCCGTCGGCGAGCGCCGGGACGAGCACGTCCGCGAGCGCGCGGAGCATGTCCCCGAGGTCGGAGTGCTCGGAGGTCGCGGCGGCGGCCCGGTCGAGCACCTCCCGGCGGTGCCGCTGGAGCCACTTCTGCTCGACGTCGCCGCAGGTGCCGACCCACTCCAGCACCACGCCGTCCTCGTAGACGGGCGCGGCGTTCACCTCGAAGTGCCGGTACTCGCCCTTCGGCGTCCGGAGCCGGTAGACGTGCCGCCACGGCCGCGAGAACCGGCGCGCCTCGGCCCACGACCGCACGGTCGGCTCCTGATCGTCGGGGTGCAGGGCCCGCACCCAGCCCATCCCGCGGAACTCCTCCCAGGTCTGCCCGGTCACCCGCTCCCATCCGGGGCTCGGCTCGATCGGCGTGCCCTCCGGCCCCGTCACCCACACGATCTCCGCGCTCACCCGGACGAGGCTCTGGAACCGGCGCAGCATGCGCCGCTGCGTCTCGGCCGCCTGCCCCGCCCGCATCTCCGTCGTCACCCGCTTGGTGACGTCGATGGTGACGATCAGCACCCCGGGCTCCTCGGTGATCCTGGAGAGGCTGAAGGAGAAGAAGCGCTCCTCGCGTCCGGCGTCCGGATAGGTCAGGCTCAGCGGCATGTCGGCGCGGCTGACCGCCTCCCCGGTGGCGAGCACGCGGTCGAGCAGGTCGAAGTAGTCGCGCTGGAGCAGGTCGTCGAAGGTCTCCCGCATCGGCCGTCCGAGCGGCCGGTCCCCGAAGCTCGCCCGGTACGCCGGGTTCGCGTAGACGAGCCGGTGGTCACCGCCGCTCGTCACCGCCACCCCGACCGGCGCGAGATCGAAGACCTCCAACGTCAGGCCGCCGCCACGGGCGCCCTCCATGCGTCCCCTCCTGACCTGCGGACCCCTGCACTCCGCCTACCCGGGAGGAAACCCAGTATGTGTGGAAAGGTCAGCTCGCGGTCTGCCACCTGAGTGGCAAGGCGTCGAGGCCGAGGACGAGGCTGGCATGCTCCACGGGCCGCTCACCAGGCGTTATGCCGTAGTCGGGAATCCGCGCGTGCCACTCGGTGAGCGCGATCCGCAGTTCCAGCCGGGCGAGGTGCGCGCCGAGGCAGCGGTGCGGGCCCGCGCCGAACGCCAGGTGCGGCGCCGGTGGGCCGTCGATGTCCACGGCCGCGGCGCTCGGGAACGCCCGCGGGTCGCGGGTGGCCATGGAGATCGGCAGCATCACCATGTCCCCGGCCTTCATCGGGCATCCGTGCAGGTCGACGTCCTCGGTGAGCCTGCGCGCGGGGAGCGGCAGCGCGTAGACGCGCAGGAACTCCTCGATCGCGGCCGGGACGACCGTCGGGTCACCGGCGACGCGGGCGCGGTCGGCGTCGTGCGTGGCCAGATGCCAGAACGTGTAGGACAGCTGCGCCGCGACGGTGTCGAGCCCGGCGAGGAACAGCAGCACGCACAGCTGGAGCAGCTCGCCGTCGGTCACGGGCCGCCCGTGCAGGACGAAAGTGGTCGCCGCGCTGACCAGATCGTCGCGCGGGTGCGCGCGGCGGGCCCGGATGAGCTCGGTGAAACAGGCCGTGACCTCCGCCATCGCCTCGGCCCGCCCGGCACCGGACGGCGGCGGATGCAGCACCGCGTCCTCCCAGGCCAGGAACTCCTTCAGCCGCCCGGGCGGCAGCCCGACCAGCTCCAGGAAGATGATCGTCGGGAACAGCCGCGCGAAGTCGGCGACGAAGTCGCACGACCCCTGCCGGGCCAGGCCGTCGACCAGCGCGACGCAGTGCCGGGTGATCCGCTCCCGCATGGCCCCGGCGGACGCGGGCGTGAACAGCGGGCGCAGCAGCCGCCGCCAGGCCGTGTGCAGCGGCGGGTCCAGCATGACGGGAATCCACTGGTAGGACGGGTCGGGATCGATGACCGCGATCGCGCGACTGGAGAACGTTTCCGGGTTCTGGAACGCCGCGAGAATGTCCTCATGCCGGGTGAGAACCCAGAAACCCTGCTGCCCGCTGCTGCGGAACGCCGCGTGGCGCTCGCGCAGCCCGTCCAGCATCGAATGCATATGCCCGGCGCGCCCGCGCTCCGCGAACGGGTCGAAATCGATATGCGGAACACTCACCGCGCGATCATACGCGCGACACCGCAGAGATAGGTGGCCGGAAGCTCGCACATCGAAATCGGCTCCGGAACAGGGTCGGGACGCCAGTCGGGCAGGTTCACCAGCCCCGGCGGCAGCACCTCCCACCCCTGGAAAAGCTCGACGAGCTGTTCCCGCTCCCGGAACGTCATGCTCATGTTGACGCCCAGGTCCTTGTACGTCCGCGCGCCCTTCTCGGCGTTCTGCCGGTACGCCGAAGTCGCTGTCGGACGGGTGATATGCGAGACCGCCAGGTAACTGCCGGGCGCGAGCACGTCGCGGAACCGCCGCACCGACCGCCGCACCAGTTCGTCGTCGGGAACGCAGTGCAGCACCGACAGCATCAGCAGCGCGACCGGCCGCCGCAGATCGAGGACGGACAGCAACTCGGGGTCGAGCAGGATGTCGTCGGGATCGTAGAGATCGCCGCCGATGACGACGGTCCGGGGCTGCGTCGCCAGCAGCGCCCGCGCATGCGCGAGGACCATGGTGTCGTTGTCGACGTACACGACGCTGGCGTCCGGCCGCGCGGCCTGCGCCACCTCGTGCACATTCTGCTGGGTGGGCAGCCCGCAGCCGATGTCGAGAAACTGGTCGATCCCGGCCTCAAGTGCGAGAAAGCGCACAACGCGGGCCAGAAAATGACGATTCGCCCAGGCGGTGGCCCGGGTGGCGGGCGCGGCCCTGATGATCTGCTCCGCCGCCTCACGATCGGCGGCGAAGTTGTCCTTGCCGTTCAGGAAGTAGTCGTAGATCCGCGCGACGTTGGGAGTGCTCACGTCAACGCCGGTCGGCGCGGCTTCCAGTGTCATGCTGCCTCATTCTCGGCGACGGATGACCATGGTGATCCTACGCAGACCCCGGCGCCTCCGACAGGGCTGACCCACCCCGCGCCGCAGCTCCTCCTGCAACACCCGAGAAGCCGCCATATCGCTTTCAAGGAACCCGCCCTTCTACTAGCAATGACGAACGATGAATTCGAACCATCGACCCCCGCACCGACACAGATGAAAGCCGCACCCCTCCAGCTCCGCTCAGCAGCACCCCCCGAACCGTCTGACGGAGGCGCCCCCGCCCCCTTGCTCAACCCATCGAAATTCGATAGATTTCCATCGTGATTCGATGGAAGGAGGGGTTATGGGCAACCTGGCAGTGCGCGCGCTGCGCGCCGTGCTCGCGGTCGTGCTCACCGGCACCGTGTTCGTCCAGGCAGTGATGGTGTGGACGTTGGTCAGCGGGAACGACCCGGAGGACGGGACGCTCCCGCTGAACGCGCTGCGCGTGATCACGATCCTGGGACTCGGGACGGTTCAGGTCACCCTGGTCTGCATCTGGCGGCTGGTGGCGATGGTGCGCCGCGGAACCGTGTTCTCCGACGCCGCCTTCCGCTACGTGGACGTCATCATCGGCGCGATCGTGGCGGCCGCCCTCGTGTGGTTCACGGTCACGGCCGTCAACGCCCCGGACCAGCGCGACGACCCCGGCGTCACCGTCATCATGGCCGGTGTCGGGGTGGCCATCCTGGGAGGCGCGCTCCTCGTGCTCGTACTGCGGATGCTGCTCGTCCAGGCCGTCGCGCGCGACGCCGAGGCGACGCGGATGCGGGCCGAGCTCGACGAGGTGGTCTGATGCCGATCACCGTCGACATCGACGTGATGTTGGCCAAGCGCAAGATGTCCGTGGGCGAACTGGCGGACCGCGTGGGAATCACCCCCGCCAACCTGGCGGTCCTCAAGAACGGCCGCGCCAAGGCCGTCCGCTTCACCACCCTCGCCGCCCTCTGCGAGGCCCTGGAATGCCAACCAGGCGACCTCCTCCGCTGGGCCCCCGAGGACTCCGCAGACCAATAGCGACGGCCGCAGCCAACGCGGCCCCGGTCCAGGCACGGACACCGCCCGGACGGTGGGTCACCCGGCTGCGATGGCTTCGATCTCGACGAGCCAGTCGCTGTCGAGGGTGGTCGCCACGATCGCTGTGGTCGGGATGCGCCTGGCGCCGAGGGCGGCGGCCCGGGCCGTGGCGTTGGCCTCTGCGTAGACCGGGTCCCGCAGGTAGCTGGTCAGCCGGACGATGTTGTCGACGGTCATGCCGGCCGAGGCCAGGATGACCCGGATGTTGGACCAGATGAGCTCGAGTTGCTCTTGTAGCCCGGTACCGGGCTTCCCGGCCGGGTCCAGCCCCATGGTGCCGGAGACGAACAGCAGGCGTCCGGCATCTCGGACCTCCAGGGCGTGCACATAGTCGTCGGTGGCCGGGTAGACGCCCTCGGTCGGGTTGTGCGGCACGAACTCTGGCGCGTGCCATGCCGCGCTCCCAGCGCCCGGCAGCCGGGCAGACCCGCCGCCCGTCCCGGATGACGGTCACCACCACCCCGGTTATCCACAGGGCGAGAGGTTGACCTGGGATTTCGAGCGTTGAGGGCGTCTTAGGCAAGCCTGTAATCAGCGCAGGGGTTGTACCGGTATGCGGACGGCGATAACTCGATGCGAGAGGCCGTCCTGGCTTGACGCCCTGGCCCATTGCCGATCGCGGCGAAGCTCGGTCAATATCACTCGGAAAGGCGCCCTTCGTGACTAAATGGACCTTGCCTGTCAATGTGATCAGCAGGTGTGGTGCGGAGGTGAGCGCCCTGACGGTCCGGCACCGCTACGACGATTCTGATAAACCCGATATCAAGGAGTGGCCGACCGCACGCGACGATCAGGTGCTCACCGGATTGACCGTCACGTTCACGGTGCGGCACATGAATTTGGGTGCCAGCTTTTGGTGGATCAAGTTCACCTGTGCGGGCAAGAAGTACACGTGCAAAGAAAACTTCTACTGCTGCCTGACCCCGGACGACGGGAATAGTGGTCGCCCGGTAGTGATCACCTTTGACCGTGGCGACATGAAAGTCGAACCACCGGCTTCTCATTCGTGTCAAGTCGCCGTCTATGAAACGACTTGATGTGTGATCCGATGCACGCATGTTGAGTGACCCCTTGCCGGAAAGCGCAGCCGACGTTCGAGATGCCGTGTGTGCGCTCCGCAGGTGGCTTGCGGTCAGAAGGCACATGTTCCTGCTACCGGATGCCCTGGGGCCCCATTTTCTGGAACAACTGAAGCGGCTGAGTGAGCTGTCACTCGTTCTACTGGCGCTGGCGCGCCCGGCTGATGGCTCGGGCCCGCGTGACGAGCATGCCTCATGGGCTGAGCGTATGGCCGAGGGCCTTGCCGTCGATCTGGGGTCCGTAGAGCCCGCCGTGCGTTCAATGGTCGATCTTCACGCCGCTCCAGGTACCCGCTCTTTGCTGGTCGCGTTTCCAGCGCTCGAGGCGATCACGGGGAGGACCTTTTGTTTCCATCGCCTTGTGACCGAGGCGCTGGACGCCGACACGGGGGCCGACACGTGTGCGGACCTGGCCTTCGCCCGGGACGTGGCTGGTCTCGAGGACTGCCGCGATGTGGTCTCCGCCGAGCTGGCCGAACTCATCCGGGCCCCGGCGCTTGTTCCGGGAACCCTCAAGCGGAGCGATCTTTACGAATTGACCCACCTGTTCTTCTACGCAACGAAAATGGGGCGGCGCGCAAGCGGTTGGGAGAGCCGGGAGTCGTCCTGGATACATGAGCGGTTGGAGATCGACGGGAGGGTCCGCGAATCCCTCGGGGACCTGGATCTGGCGGCCGAGTCCGCCCTGAGCCTGCTGCTGGCGGGTTTCCCGGCAAGCGATCACGTTCGCCGGACGGTGGCGAGGTTGTCGATGTCGGTGCAAAACGATGGCCATGTTTCCTCGTACCCGTGGCTTCCCGACTTGTTGAAAGACGGCACTCCGGCTTGCTACCACCCGACATTGGTCGGGCTGGCGGCGCTCGCGGAGTTCGAAAGGAAGGCTTGTTGAGCCGGTGGCGACTCCTGCGCGGGCGAAGCCGTTTACGAAGCTTTGGGCATAATCATCCCGATTGCAGAGTATTTCGGGTGGAGCAGCGGTAATAGCCAAGTTGGCGATGTCCCTACTGGAGGGGTGTCCCGGGCAGGGGAAAAATCATGGTTGCGGAGCCGTAGCCATCGCCGAGAGACGAAAAGGGGGCCTTCGTTATGGCCGAGTGGACTCTCCCAGTAAAGGTGACCAACAACTGTGGTGCCGAGGTCACGGACCTCAAGGTCGAGCACCGCTACGATACGGACCACTACGACAAGAAGGAATGGTCCGTGGTCGCCGACGGCCAGGTGCTCACCGGGCTGAGCGCAAAGTTCTGGACCGGCTTCCTTAGGACGGGCGTCGATTACTGGTGGCTCAAGTTCACCTGCGAGGGTAAGAAATATACCTGCAAAGGCGACTTCTATTGTTACCTGACCGCCGGCGATGGAGAAAGCGGAGGCCCGGTAATGATCACCTTTAGTAGGGGGAGCATGACGGTCAACCCGCCGAAGTCCTCCTCGTGTCAGGTGACGGTCTACGAGGCCTGACGACCACCGCACAGGAGAAGCGCCAAGGTGACCTAGACGCGGCCACCGGCGCCGGCGTGGCGTGCCCTCCTGGTGAGGGCACGCCACGCTCGCCGGCCCGAGGCCCCGGGCCGGCGCAGAGCCGTCCAGGAGGGCCCCTTGTCGATCGGTTATCAGCTCGCAATTTTCGTCAGATTCTTTTTCGCGGCCCTCTTCGCCACGGCCGTACTGAGCAAGGTTACGCATCCGCGCCGGTTGCAGCAGTTCGTCCAAGCGACGGGGAAAATGATGATGGTGAGCTGGAGGAAGGCCATATACATCGCGATGGCGGCGTTGTGCTGTGAAGCGGGAGCCGTGGTGCTGCTTCTGGCTCCCGGGACCTCGAGGTCGGGGTTTGTACTGGTGAGTGGGCTCCTGCTCGTGTTCAGTGCCGTAATTTCCGGTGCGCTGCGTCGCGATGTATTTTCTCAATGCGGCTGTTTTGGAAGTACGAGCTCGAGGCTCGGCCATCGGCTATTGGCGCGTAATATTCTGTTGCTGGCCGTGGCGCTGTCCTGTGCTGTTTCGCCTCTTCCGGAGCTCCGTCCCATCGCGATCTCCTCCTGGACGGCAGCGGTGACCGGAGCCCTGACCGCACTCGCCTTGATCCGGTATTACGACGCGCTGGCCACGTTGCTCACGCGCAGGAGCAGGCCGCCGAGGGAGATGAGCGCCTCGATCGACAAGTAGCTCGGGCGCGTGCCCGCCGAACGAGGCGGCGAGCCTCGGTGCGGGGGGCGTGGGTTCGGGCAAGCGGCCTAGCTGCCGGCGGGGTCGAGGTCGGCGGGGGTGTAGCGGTCGGTGAGGAGGTGGACGGTCTTGCCGGGCGAGCGCAGGCCCTCGCCGAGGTGGCGGTCCTGGTCGTCCCGGCCGGAGAGGAGCACGTCGACGCGGTCGCGCAGGGCGGTCGCGCCGGGCATGCGGACGAGTTCGGGCCAGGTGTAGCCGGTGAACAGGATGACCGACAGCGACGTCTCGTTCCGGATGCGCGCGAGGAGGCGCAGGACCGGGCGGCGTTGCAGGAGGGGTTCGCCGCCGCGGATCGTGACGCCCTCGATCCAGCCGCTGAGCAGGGCGATGTGCGCGAACATGTCCTCGCCCGTGACCTGGTGGCCGCGGCGGGCGTGGGTTTCCGGGTCGCGGCAGCTGGGGCAGCCCAGCGTGCGACTCTGGAGCCAGATCACCGCGCGGGTGCCGGGGCCGTCGGTCTCGCTGAACGGCTCGAAGGCGTGCACGCGCAGCGGACGCGGCGGACGTGGCGCCCAGGTCAGCTGCCGAGGCCGGAGTTCGTCGCTCACGCCGTGATTACACTCCCGGCGTAGCGGGACCGGTCCCGTGCGATCAGGGGACCATCGTCCGCGCGATCCCGAGGTGCGGAGGGGGACGGACGTGGAGCCGCTTCAGCGGGGCGACCCCGAGCGGGTGGGTCCCTACCGCCTGCTCGGGCGTCTCGGGGCGGGCGGGATGGGCGTCGTGTACCTGGGCCGGTCGCGGGCCGGACGGGCGGTCGCGGTCAAGGTCGTCCGGCGGTCGTTCGCGGGTGACGCGAGGTACGCCGAGCGGTTCCGGCGCGAGGTGGCCGCCGCGCGGAGGGTGACCGGGACGTTCACCGCGCCGGTGTTGGACGCCGACCCGGACGCGGTGCCGCCGTGGCTGGTCATCGCCTACCTGCCGGGCCTGTCGCTGCGGGAGGCGGTGCTCGCGTTCGGACCACTGCCGGCGGCGTCGGTCCGTCCGCTGGCAGCGGGGGTGGCGGAGGCGCTCGCGGCGATCCACCGGGCGGGTGTCGTGCACCGCGACCTGAAGCCGGGGAACGTGATGCTCACCGCCGGGGGACCCCGCGTGATCGACTTCGGGGTCGCGCGGCCCGAGGACGCCGTCACGATCACGCGGACGGGGGCGCACATCGGGACGCCCGGGTTCATGGCGCCCGAGCAGCTGCGCGGCGACCGGGCCGGGCCGGCGGCGGACGTCTTCGCGATGGGCGCGACGCTGGCCTACGCGGCGACGGGCACGGAGCCGTTCGGGGCGGGGGCGCCCAGGTCGCGGGACCTACGGGCGATGACGGCGCGGGCGGATCTGGACGCGATCACCGAGCCATGGCTGCGCGAGGTCGTGGGCGCGTGTCTGCGGGCGGAGCCTGCGGATCGTCCGTCCGCCGTCGAGGTTCTGGAGATGGTGGGCGAGGACATTCCCTCGCTGTTCGCGGCCGGGTGGTTTCCGGCGCCGATCGCGGACGAGATCGAACGTCGGGCGGCTGACACGTCCGCCGTGACCGAGGTGCCGGTGGAACAGCTGCACGCTGCCACCGCCCCACCGGACGCGACCCGGCCGGGCGGACGCCGGGCGTTCCTCCTCGGCGCCGGGGCCGTCGCGGGCGCCTTGGCGGTGGGCGGGGCCGGGCTGCGGGCGTGGCCGTCCGGCGGCCCGCGCACGCCCGGGTTCCCCGGGCCTTCCCCAGCCCCGGAGCCGAGCGAGCGCTGGACGCGGCGCGTGGCCGACGCGCTCCCGAAGATCAAGGCTGCCGACGGTGTGGTGCTGGCCAGCGGGGCGATCGACGACGGAGGTGAGAGGTCAACGGTCGGAGCGATCGACTCGCGTACCGGAAGCATCCTGTGGGATCGGTACGGCGGGTTGTCCGGGTTGCTGCACGGCGGCGTCGCGTACCTGAGCCTGGGCGGTGCCCTCGGCGCCGTTCGGGCCAGGACGGGGCAGGACTTGTGGCACTACGAGACGCCCTCCGGGGAGTCCCCCGCCTTGGAGATGGCGATCGTCGGGTCCGTGCTCTGCTACGGCTCCGATCCAGTCGCCGGGCTGGACCTGGCCGACAGGCGCCGGGGCTGGAAGTCCGAGATCGTAGGCGAAGTCGTGCTGCTTGCGGCGGATGGGCTGCTCATCGCGCTCTCGACCGAGGCCATGATCGGAATGGACCCTCGCACGGGCAGGAGCCGGTGGACCCGTCCGATCGACGACGGGAACGACCCGGTCGGGGCGGACGGGCTTGTCTTCTCCTGGGACCGGTTCGGGACGTTGCACGCCGTCCGCACCGATTCGGGCGCGCTCGCCTGGAAGCGGGAGCACCTCACCGGATTCAGCATGCAGGCCGGCGGCGGGCGCGTCTACGCCGAGGGGCGGGACGGGGAGGTGCTCGCCCTGGAAACCCGCACCGGAAGGCCTGTCTGGTCGCGGACGGTGGCGCGGCTCCAGGACGACCCGGCCGCGCAGGCGACCGCGTGCTGCCTGTCCGGCGCCACGCTCTACGTCGCGTGCGCGAACGAGAACCTCTACGCGCTGGACGTGGCCGACGGTCGCGTCCAGTGGTCCTACCGCGCGGGCGCGACCGCGCGGATCGCGCCCGTGAGCGCGGACGGGCTGGTCTTCGTCGGCATGGAGGACGGCCGTGTCCGCGCCCTCGCGCCACCCCCCTAGTAGACGCGGAAGGAAACTCCCATGCGACCCCTTGAGCACGACGACCCCCGCCAGGTCGAGACCGCTGGACGGAGCTACCGCCTGCTGGCCCGCATCGGGTCCGGCGGCATGGGCGTGGTCTACCTCGGCCGCTCCACCGCCGGACGCGCCGTCGCGGTCAAGATGGCGCACCGCGAGTTCGCCGCCGACACCGAGTTCCGGGACCGGTTCGAGCGGGAGGTGAACGTCGCGCGGTCGGTCGGCGGCGGGTTCACGGCGACCGTGGTCGACGCCGACCCGCAGGCGGAAATCCCGTGGCTGGTGACCGAGTTCCTGCCGTCGGTGTCGCTGCGCGACGCGGTCCGCGCGTCCGGGCCGCTCGCGACCGAAACCGTGTGGGCGTTGGCGGCGGGCGTCGCGGAGGCGCTCGTGTCGATCCACGCGGCGGGCGTCGTGCACCGCGACCTGAAGCCGTCGAACGTCCTGCTGACCGCCGACGGGCCGCGCGTAATCGACTTCGGCATCGCCCGGGCGGTGGACGCCGCGTCGGTCTCGCGCCCCGGGGCGCGGACCGGCTCGCCCGGGTTCATGTCGCCCGAGCAGGCCGCCGGGGCCACGGTCGGCCCGGCGGGCGACGTCTTCTCGTTCGGCGCGACGCTGGCGTTCGCGTGCACCGGCGAGGAACCGTTCGGGCCGGGGCCGTGGCATGCGCAGATGCTCCGGATCCAGTCGGAGGCGCCCCGGCTGGACGGTATCGCCGACCCCGAGCTGCGGGCGCTGATCGAGGAGTGCATGCGGCGGGACCCGGCGCACCGTCCCACGGCCGTGCAGCTGGCCGAGCGCCTCGCCGGACGCGGCGTCCTGTCGCTGACGCAGCCCGTCGCGGACGGGATCGCCCGAAGCCGCGCCGAGGCGGAGAACCCCCCGTCCGCTAAGGCGGCCGGACGTCGCGGAGCCCTGTGGGCCGGTGCTGTGGGCGCCACCGTCCTCGTCAGCGCGGCGGCCCTGTTCGCCGTCTGGCATGGCACGAGGGACGGCACCGAGGCGGCGCCGTCCGCGACCCGGTCAGCGGCACCGGCCGCGCCGTCCGCCTCGTCCACCGCTTCGTCCACCGCCTCGGGGAGGAAGGGCTCGCCCAGCCCGACGGGCAAGAGGGGCGACATCCGCTTCTCACTCGCGGGTGAGGGCAGGGTCATTTGGCTGAGGTACACGATAAACGGGAAGACCACGAAGCTCACAAACGTGAAGCTGCCTTGGCGGAAGACGCTGCCGATGCTCGCCTACTCGCCGAAGATCTCCTGGAGGTTCGACTACAAGGCCACGGACGACGGCATCCGGGTCGCCGTCACGATGAACGGGCAGGCCATCTCGGAGGGCTCCGGCAACGGGATTGTGGTGTCCGGGTTCCAGTGAGGCGGTACAACCTGGCGGACGGGACCCCTCCCGCCGCGGGATGGTTACGGTGAGCGCGTGCGTGGCCGAGAGGACGGTGCACATGGCTTCGACGATGCGGAAGCCGCCCGGCAAGGTCGACATCCTGCCGAAGGAGATCGGCAGCCTGGCGACCGGGCTGCCCCCGGCGCAGCCGGGCACGCTGTTCGTCATGGGCGCGAACGGCGGGATGCGGGTGTCGCCCGACGCGGGGTTCGACGTCGTGTTCGGACGCTGCGAGCCCGACGTCCACGTCTGCGTGGGCCCGTCCGACCCCCGCGTCAGCAGGCAGCACGGGTACATCACCCGCGAGCACTCGCGCTGGGTGCTCTACAACCTCGGCAGGCTCGCGATCCGCTTCCCCGGCTCGCGGCTCGTGCTCGGCGGGCACCGCGCCGAGCTGCCGGTGGCCTACACGCCGCTGTTCATCGTCGCGCCGGGGCAGGAGCACCTGCTGGAGGCGCGGATCGCCGCCGGGCCCGCCGCGCCGGGCCCGGTCGATCTGCACGAGGTCCCGACCTATGATCCCGACAGCACCGAGCATCCCGACAACCGGCGGCCGGGCGCCGACCGGTGGCAGCTGAACGCGCTGGAGAAGCTCGTGCTGGTCTGCCTCGCCCAGCGCTACCTGCGGCAGGAGCCGTGGCCGCAGCCGCTCACCTGGGCGCAGGTCGCCGACGAGCTCGGCCGCCTGCGGCCCGACGAGAAATGGAACGAGCGCCGCGCCGCCCGCATCGTCACCGGCGTGCGGATGCGGCTCAGCGCCGAGGTCCCCGGCCTGCTGGAGGAGCAGATCCCGCCGCCGATCGGCAACGCGCTCAACCACAACCTGATCAGTGCGCTGCTCGTCCACACCAAGCTCCGCACCGCGGACCTGGCCCTCCTCGGCGGCTGAGCCGGACCGCGCGTCAGGGGGGCGGTAGTTGCGCGGCCGCCGCGTCGGCCAGCGACGTCGCCATCGAGCAGAGCTGCTTGGTGGGCGGGTCGCCTTCCAGCTTGAGGTAGAGCATCTCGATCGCCTCCTTGCCCTGCTGGTCGGGGTACTTGCGGTGGACGACCCGCACCACGCACGTCCCGTCGCCGTCCCCGTTCGGGTCGACGAACGCCTGATGGTTCCGGAGCCGGGTGGGGTTGCCGTCCCGCGGGCCGAGCGGCTGGCCGCGGTCGAAGCGCAGCTTGACGAAGATGCGCCGGGTGGTGCTGCGCCAGTTGCAGTCCCAGCCGCCGAACCCGGACTTCGGGTCGCCGGCGTCGATCCCCGGGATGATGTCGAGCGCCCGCGCGCCGAGCAGCACGCAGGCGTTCCGGTTCGCCAGCGACGCCGCCGGGAACGGTGCCCTCCGGCGCGGGACCGGGCCGTGGTTCAGCACGGCGACCGCCTTGGCGACGGCGGCGTCGGCGACCGCGCACAGGGGGCCGGTCTTATCGTCGGTGTGCTGCGCGTCGACCAGGATCGTGGTGCCGACGTCGGGGGAGGGCAGCAGCAGCTTCCGCCCGCAGTGGTCGTCCTCCTCCGGGTCTTGGACGACCTGGACGCGCCCCATCGTCTTCAGCGGCCCGGCCGTCTCCGGCGCGGCCTCGGCCTCCAGGTCGACCTCGACGTCGACCTCGCCGCCGTCGCCGTTCCCGCCCATCGTCACCAGGACGTCGCACCGGTCGAAGTTGCCGTAGTCGACGTCGAGTTCGGTGCCGCCGAACCGGCCGAGCACGGCGGGGTCCAGCAGGGCGCACGGGTCGACCGTGTGCGGGTCGCCGATCAGGGACGCCGGGGTCGTGCGCTCGGGGGTGGCGTCGCCGTCCCTGTTGAGCGGCGTGAACGGGAACGCGATCAGCGCGGCGACGAGGACCGCGCCCGCCGCGAGCAGGCGCGGGTGCCGCCGGATGAGCACGGCCGACCGCGTCCACGCCGACGGCCGCTCGCCCGGCTCGCCGGGGACCGGGCCGAACCCGCCCGACCCGCCGGAGGGGGCGGAGGAGTCGGGAGGCCAGGTCTCCTTGGCGTAGTCGGGCGGCTCCAGCTGCGCCTCGCCGGCGATCTCGTCCAGCATGCGCTGCGCCTCGTCCGGGGTGGGGCGGTCGGGCGGGGCGGCTTGCAGCATCGCCGCCAGCACCTCGCCCAGCGGCCCCGCCGCGACGGCCAGGACCTCCTCCGACACGCCCTCGGCCGGTGGCGCGTCCGCCCGCGTCTCGGCGGTGAGCTCGTCGCCGGTGTTCGGGCCGGGCGGTGTTCCGGTGACCAGGGCGTAGACGGTGGCGCCGAGGGAGTACACGTCGGAGGCCGGTTCGGGCAGCCCCCGGACGACCTCCGGCGCGGCGTAGGCGGGCGTGTGGCTGACCGGGCCGTTCTGGGTGATCGTCTCCAGGCCCGCGAGCCGGTAGGCGGCGCCGAAGTCGGCGAGCTTGACCGTGCGCTTCTCGGTCATGACGATGTTGCCGGGCTTGACGTCGCAGTGCACGATGCCCGCCGCGTGCAGGGAGCCGAGCGCGTCCGCGATCTCCGCGCCGATCCGCGCCGCGATCTGCGGGGGAGCGGGCGGCCACGCGTCCAGGCTGCCGCCGGGCACGTACTCCAGGACGAGCCAGGACGTGCTGCGCCAGAACTGCCGTACCTGGATGGCGTCGTACAGCGTGACGACGTGCGGATGGGTGAACCTCGCCAGCGCGCGCGCTTCGGCGCGGAGCTGCTTGAAGGCGTGCGGCCCGCTGCCGCCGAACTTGGGCCGTTTGAGCACGACATGGCGCCGCAGCTCCAGGTCGTCGGCCAGCCACACCTCGCCCGTTCCCCCGCGAATGGGCCCTTTGATCAGCCGGTACCGTCCGGCGATCACCGCTCCCATGCGCACCGTGACTCCTCTCACCGGAACGCTCACAAGCCGCGCTAGATCAAACCTACTGGGTGACAGTCCGGGCACACACTGTTTCGCCGCTACTGGTCGTTGACCCCGGGCGACCGGTGTCCTAATGATCACCGGTTGGGGTTTCGTGTCCTGGACTCCGCGCCGTCCGGGCCCGCCGTTTCTCCTAAAGCGACTTCCCGTTGGACGTTGGACGCCGCCCGCCGCGCGACCCCGTCCACGGACGGCCCAAAAGGGCCCCTACCAGATCATGACGGTGCATGCAATCTCCTCCGCAATGGCGGCTCGACCGGCCGCCGTTTGGACGGTCCAAACGGCAATCAGTGCCGCGAGCAGGGGCTTTCACCCTCGTGCCGGCGGCCTCCTGAGCAAACCATGCGGGCCGGGGGCCTTACCCCGGATTTTGCGGGCATCGAGAGAATTGGTTTGGGCGGAGGCGGGTGACCATAACCCTTGCGCACACCAACGGCCCGCGAGGCGCCGGCGGGCCGGTTCGCCGCATCGGCCTTCATCATGTCATCGCAGGTCAGAGCCGCTTCAACGGCCTCCGGAAACGCCGCCGGAGAGGGTCGGGCCGCCATCCATAGGGGGCCCACCGGCCCTTGATGGGACAGGCCGTTGATCTGACTACGAGGCTGGAATTTCTCTACTTTTAGTGTCAGGGCGGCGAATCGCGGTGGTACTGTAACCGTCGCGGTTCCCGGACCGGTCCGGAAAGCGACCGTCGCGCGGCGAGAACGCGCAGGTCGCGGTAGGTGAAACGGTTTTGCGGGCCGGTCGCGGTAAGCCAGATGTTCCTTGCGGATGGTGATCGACCCGATTAAACATGTCGATGTCCAAGATTGGACGATTCGGGAGGTGCTTCGTAGTCTGCCGTAGCACAGTGAAACGGATGTGCTCTTGATTGCCGGTACCTGACGCTTCCCCACGCACTGAACAGGCCGACCCGTGAGAGCGGACACCATGTTGCATGAGCTACTCCCTCTGTCGACGAACGAGTTCATCGCCGGGATCGAGGCGGTCGCGCCCCGCTTCGATTCCGCGACCTACCCCCAGCGGAACCTGCCCGCCGACGACTGGACCCTGCTGACCAAGGCGGGCGTGCTCCTCCCGACATTGCCCAAGGAGTTCGGCGGGCGCGACAGCCATATCGAGATGTGCCGGGTAGTGGAGACCCTGTCCGAATGGAACCTTCCGCTGGGCATGTACGTGACGATCGTGAGCGCGGTCGCGTTGCGCCCGATCGTGCTGTGGGCGGGTGAGCAGGCCCGCCAGGAGGTGCTGCCGCACTACGCGGGCGGCGATCCGATGATCGCCGGGTTCGCCTCGACCGAACCCGGCTGCGGCTCGGCCATGTCCGCGATGACGACCACGTTCGAGGAGGTGCCCGGCGGGTACCGCATCCGCGGCCGCAAGCACTGGCAGGCGTTCAGCCTCAGCGCGCAGTGGTGGCTGGTCAGCGCCAAGAACGACGGCCACGGCAGGCGCGAGTACGGCTACTTCATCGTCAAGCGCAGCGAGGGGTTCCGCACCCTCCAGACCTACGAGCCGCTCGGCCTGAAGATCATCGACTACGGCCTCAACGAGATCGACGCGGTCGTCCCCCGGCACCGGCGGATCGCGGCCGACGGCGGGTCGCTGCGTCCGATGGCGGAGATGCTGATGGCCTCGCGGTCGATGATGGCCGCGATGGGCACGGGGTTCCTGCGCCGCGTCAGCCGCGAGGCGCACGCCTACGCGGCGCGCCGCCGGATCGGGCCGGGGCCGCAGTCGGCGATCCGGTTCGTCCAGTACCGGCTGGCGGCGATCGACGCGTCCTACGCGATCTGCGCCGCCCTCAACCACCACCTCCAGACCGACCTGGACATGAAGGGCGCGATGCTCGGCGCGTTCCCGGCCGTCCACGCGATCAAGACCGTCGCGACCGAGCGGATGCTGAGCGCCGCGCACCACTACCAGCAGCTCGTCGGCGGCGAGGGGTACCGCGCGGGCTCCCCCACCAACATCTCCGCGCAGGCGTTCCTCGACGCCCGCGTCTACACGATCTTCGACGGCACCAACGACCTGCTCAGCCAGCAGCTCACCGAATGGTGCCTCGCCCGGACGGCCGGACGCCCGCTCAGCCGGTTCCTGGCCGAGTGGCCGCCCACCGCGTCCGCCGTCCGCGCCTGCCGGCTCGACCTCGGCTTCCTCGACCAGCCCCTCGGCCAGGAGCACCTCGTCCTCGCCGGCCGCGCGATCGCCTACCTGTTCACGGCCGGCCAGGTCATGCGGTGGACCACCGAGACCGGCGCCGACCCGGTCCGGTCCCGCGCGGCGATCGAGTTCCTCAAGGCCGACATCACCTGCGTCCAGACCGAGTTCGGGCTGCTCGCGGCCGGTGTGCTGCGTCCCGTGGACGGGCTCGACCACGGACGCGGGGAGGGGACCGAGGACGGAGGTGCCGCACCCGGCGCCGCGCCGTCTGCGGCCGGTGTGCTGTTCTCCCGCTCCGTCCCCGTCACCACCGAAGCCTGACCCCGCCGAGCCTGACGGCGGGGAGTCTCAGATGCCCTCGCGGCGGCGGATCAGCTCGACCAGGTCCGCCGCCCGCTCCTTGATGAGGTTGAGCCCGGGATGCCCCCACGGCTTCGGGTCGCGGTCGACGATGCAGACCGTTCCGAGGACCGTGCCAGTGTGGTCGATGAGCGGGGCGCCCGCGTAGGTGCGGATGCCGAGCCGGTCGACCACCGGGTTGCCCGCGAAGCGCGGGTAGTCGCACACGTCGTCCAGCACGAGGGCCTTGCGCCGCATCACGACGTGCGGGCAGTACCCGTGGTCGAGCGGGACGTCCCGGCCGAGCTCCACCGCGCCCGTCGCGTCCGCCCCCGGGACGGGCGGCGCGTACAGCCCGCTCAGGTACTGCCGGTCGGTCACGAAGTTCACCATCGCGAACGGCGGATGCTCGGAGCCGACGAGCCGGCCCGCGGTCTCGGCGAGGTCGCGGGCGAGCGCGTCGAACTCGGCGTCGGGGCCCTGCCCGAGGCCGAGCTCGCGCAACCGCGCGACCCGCTGGGGGACCTCCGGGTCGACGGGGGTGAGGAGATGGCCGGGCGGGTCGTAGAGCGGCTCATGGGTCACGGGGTTCTCCCTGAGTTATGGAATGTCAGTTGGGTGTGGCGGGCGCGGGCGCGGCGGCCAGCAGGTGCAGGATCAGCTCCCGCAGCACCGAGGTCGCGGACGGCCGGTCCCGCGCGTCGCACGGGACGACCGGCACCGCCGGGTCGAGGCCGAGCGCCGAGCGCACCTCGTCGGGGCCGTAGCGGAACGCCGAGTCGAACTCGTTCACCGCGACGAGGAACCGGGTGCCCCGGCTCTCGAAGAAGTCGACGGCCTCGAAGGAGTCCTGGAGGCGGCGGGTGTCGGCGAGCACGATCGCGCCGAGCGCCCCGGCCGACAGCTCGTTCCACATGAACCAGAACCGCCGCTGCCCGGGCGTCCCGAACAGGTAGAGCACGATGCCGTGCTGCTCGATCGTGATCCGGCCGAAGTCGAGCGCCACGGTTGTGGTGGACTTGGCCTCCACCCCGCCGAGGTCGTCGACGCCGACACTGGCCGCGGTGATCAGCTCCTCGGTGCTCAGCGGCTCGATCTCGCTGACCGCGCCGACGAACGTCGTCTTCCCGACGCCGAAGCCGCCCGCGACGAGGATCTTGACCTGGGTGGGGGGTTCCTCAGGCGCGTTGTAGGCCATCGAGCAGCTTCTCCAAGAGGGCTCGGTCGGTCGGATCGGCGGCGATGTAGGTCGCCTGCGTGGTCATCGCCCGGCGATCCAGCAGGTCGGACAGCACGACCTTGGTGACCACCACGGGCAGTTGTAAGTGCGCGGCGACCTCGGCGACGGAGGTCGGCCTGCGGCACAGGTCGAGGGCGCGGGCGTACTCGGGATCGGCCGTGGGCGGCGGCCGGTCGGCCGCCACCACCAGCGAGAGCAGGCTCAGCTCGACGGACGGGCGGGTGCGGCCCGCGGTCACCGTGTAGGGGCGGACGAGCCGTCCGGCGTCGTCGTCGAGCCACACCTCGTCGTCGGCGGGATCACCGCCGGGCACCGGCCCGGCCGTCATGCCGGACGGCGCGGATCGGCGGCCGCGGCGGGCGGTCGCGCCGCGGTGTGCAGGAACGGGCGGACGGCCCTGATCAACCGGGCCATCTCGAAACCGACGACGCCCGGATCGGCGTCGCCCCGGGCCAGCACCGCCAGCACCGAGTTGAAACCGGCCCAGGAGATGAACAGCTGGCTCGACTGGAGTTCGGCCACCACCTGCCGGACCTCGTTGCTGTTGTCGAACTTCGTGCCGGTGCTCCGCGCGATGGAGAACAACCCCGACGCGAGCGCGGCGAGATGCTCCGCGCTGGCCCGGTCGAAACCGTCGGATGCCTTCAGCATGCCGTCGGAGGACAGCAACACGCTCCCGCGTATCACCGGAACCTCCTCGCCCAGCCCCCGCAACAGCCAAGCGAGATCTTGCGCCTGGTTCGGGGAGACAGCACTCAATGGACGCTCCTTATCGTTGGTCATGTCTCGTCAGTTCGCGCCGCCGGAGCCGTCCGGCGCGCCGTCGGTCTCCTCGGCGCTGCGGACGCCCCGCTTGAACGCGGCCATCAACCCGGGGTTGTGCTCGATCTCCGCCTCGTCGTCGGGGGGCGCGGCCACATCGACCTGCTGGGCCAGCTCGGGCGCGATGTGGGTCTGGGCCTGGCGGCGCGGCAGGGGCGGCCGCTCACCGGCGCTCCCGGACGGCGCGGGCGCGGCCGCCGGTGCGGGCGGCGGGCCGGGCACCGGGGCGGTCGGCGGGGGACTCGGCCGGGTGGACGGCTGGGCCGGTGCCGCCGCCGCGACCGGAACCGGAGCGGGCGCCGGTGCGGGAGTCGGTGCGGGCGCCGGTGCGGGAGCCGGGACGGGTGCGGGCGCCTGGGCGTGTGCGGGCGCGGGTGCGGGCTGCGGCGGCGCGGCGTGCCGGGGACCCGACGGCTTGGGCTGCGCCGGAGCCGGGGCAGGTGCCTGAGCGGGGGCCTGCGCCTGGACCGGGACCTGCGGTTGCGGTTGAGACTGCGGCCCGGACTCGTCCGGGCCGCGGCCGTCCAGCTCCTTGGGCACGACGACCACGGCCTGGGTGCCGCCGTACACGTTTCCCTGGAGTTGCACGCGGACCTTGTGGCGGCGCGCGAGCGCGGACACGACCAGCAGCCCGATCCGGCCGTCCTTCAGCAGCTCCTCGGTGTCGGCGCGCTCGTGGTCGGCGAGCAGGTCGTTGAGCCGCCGCTGGTCGCCGCGCGGGATGCCGAGCCCGCGGTCCTCGACCTCGATCGCGAGGCCCGCGCTGACGGTCTCGACGCGAATGTGCACCTGCGTGCTCGGCGGCGAGAACTTCGTGGCGTTCTCGATCAGCTCGGCGAGCAGGTGGACGACGTCGGCGACCGCGCCGCCGTGCAGCTCGCCCTCGATGGGCGGCACGACCTTGACGCGGTTGTAGTGCTCCACCTCGGCGATGGCCGAGCGCAGCACCTCGAAGACGCTGACCGGCCGCGTCCACTGGCGGCGGGACGCGGCGCCGCCGATCACCGCGAGGCTCTCGGCCTGGCGGCGCGTGCGGGTGGTGAGATGGTCCACCTTGAACAGCCCTTTGAGGAGGTCCGGATCCTCCACCTGGTTCTCCAGCTCGTCGAGGCCCTGGATGGCCCGGTGGGACAGCGACTGCATCCGCCGGGCGAGGTTCACGAAGACGCCGACGCGCTGGCTGGCGCGGTCGGGTTCGCGGGTGGCGGCGCCGAGCACGGTGTTCCAGGCCGCGCCCTGCGCCTGCCGTACCTCGTAGGCGAGTGCGATGACGGGATCGGCGCCGTCGGGGGGCGGCTGGTCCTCGGTGTAGGGCATGGCCGTCTCCCCGGCGCTCAGCCCCTCGGCCAGCCGTTGCAGGTCGCGGCGGCCGCGGGTGACCAGCAGCGCGAGCTCGCCGAGGCGCCGCCGCGTCGTCTCCTGCTCGCGGGCGACGGCCCGGGCGCGCTGCTGGAGCACCCGGCGGGTCGCCGCGTCCGCCGCCACCACGGCGATCGCCAGGGTGATCACCGCGCCGCCGGCCGCGAGGGCGAGGACCAGGCGCGTCTGCCGGGCCACGTCGGCATCGCGGTACAGAACGCCCACCGCCGCCGTCTCGAATAGGCCGACAATGGCCGCCGGAAGGACGGAAATGGACAGGTGAAAGGTGCGTATACTGCGATGGCGACGCTTGCCGCGGGGCTGGGACCTGCCGGTTCGTCGACCATCTTGGGGTTCGGCGCCGGCGGCAGGTTCGAAGAAGTCAGGCATCGGCGTCCTCAGTGCGTTGACAGCGGAGATCACGATACTGAGTAATACGTACTCGTAGGGGTACAGCTCGGATCTAGGCTGGCACAACGCCTCATCGGGGAAGCACGGATTGCTGAGATTCCACCGTCCCGCTGACTCTATCAGGGTGTCCGTCCGGTGATGTCCCTTTTGCTGGGCTATTCCGGCCCCCAGCCGTCATCTCGTGTTCACCTGCGCGGTTGTCTCGATCCGATGCATCGGACGACTGAAAACGGTCGATAAGGCCAGCCGCTAACGCGCCCCCGCGAGATCATCTCCGTTCTCCCCTTATCGGCGTTGCTGACCTGCGGAAATCCACGCCCGGTAGTCGGCCCGGGACCCGTCCCGGTACCGCCGACGAACAATTGGTGCGGCCCGCCGTCAGCCCCGCTTCGCGCCGAAGGACGACGATGTATCCCCCAAGCCAGGGCACGCCCCCACCGCCCCCACCTCCGTACTCTCCGCCACCGGCCCCGACGCCCCCGCGCCGGTTCCGACCGCCGCGCGATCCGCTGGCCGTCGCGCTCGCCAACGCGTCCCTGCTCAACGTCGGCTACCTGATGCTCGGGCGGTACCGCCGCGCCGTCGCCACGGGGATCGTCACCCTCGTCCTCCTCGACGTGCTCGCGGAGTCGGGACATTCGGTGTGGTTCGAGCTCCTCGTGCTGGTCTACTGGGCGGCCCTCGTCGCGAACGGCTGGTTCCTGGCGGGCGGGCGGAGCGCCTGGGCCGGTTGGTCCGGAGTGGGCAGGGTGCGCGGGCAGTTCGTGGTGGCGCTCGCCGCCACGCTCCCGGTGCTGCTGGTGCTGGGCCTCCTGCGCTACAACGCCGCCACGGTCGGCGACGCGCTCGCGGACGCCCGCCGCGACGGCGACTGCGCGAAGGCGCGGAAGGCCCAGCGCGACATCTGGTTCGGCGACCGCGTCGCCGACTCCCCGCTGGTCGCCGAAGCCGAGCGGACGGCCCGCGTGTGCCGGAGGCTCGCGGCGGCCGGAGCGGACTTCACGACCGCGTTGTCCGGCGGCAGCACCCTCGCGCTGGTGCGGGGTTTCGACGGCCTCGCGTGGGTGCTGCGGCACGAGCCCGGCCACGGGCGGATGGTCGAGGTCGTGCTGGACGGCTTCCTGCGCGGCCTGCCCGCCAAGGACCACTGCGCCACGGTCGCGCTCACCGACTGGCTCCGCGCGCGGCACGCGAGCCACGACATGCTCGACCGGTCGGCCGCGATCGTCGCGCGGACGGCGCCCGCCGCGCTGATCGCATGCGGCGACCAGCTCATGTCCGCCAAGGAATGGTTGGCGGCGCGCGTCCGCTACCAGGACCTCCTCGACCGCTATCCGAATTTCGCGCAGGCCGCCCAGGCGCGCGAGGGCGTCAGAAAGGCCACGCTCGCCATTGAGCTGGCGCAGGTCACGCAACTGCTGAAGGACAGCGACGACGCCGACGACCTCGACAGCGGCTATTGCGCCGACCCGGCGAAATACAGCGGCGCGCCCGCCTACGGCAGGGGCACCAATCGCGCGTACTTCACCGGCCCCGGTGAATACGCGGGCAGGCTGCCCGGCGGCTGGAAGACCCGGGACGCGGCCAAGGCGTCGCTGGTGGTCTGCATGGGGGAGAAGGAAATGGGGCAACGCGTCCAGACCTGCCCCTATGTGCCGGAGAAGGGGCACTGGGGCGTCTCGAACGTGACCTTCCGGAAGATCGCGGTACCCGTGAAGGTGTACGAGTTGCGGACCGGAAAGCGCGTCGCCGACAAGAAGGTGCAGATCGGCGGTTCGAGTTGCCCCGGGCGGATCGAGTACGAGAGCTACCTTGGGGAGGGGCCCCCGCCGGACGAGATGTACGTCGACGCGTCCACCTCCGACATCCGGGACGCTTTCGAATCGCTCGTCGTCCGCTGAGGAGTTCGGGTTGTCCCCCCCCCCGGGCCACGAGCCAGCCGTAGTGATCTCGCCCGGGCCCGGGCGGTGGGATCGGACGCATGACCATGCCACGCATCGCAACGGCCGTCGCCGCGCTCGGCGTCGCCGGGCTCGTCGGCTGGACGGGGACGGTTTCGGCCGCGGCCTCGGCACCGGCGTCCCGGCCGTCCTCGCCCGGCGGCCTGTCGCGTTACCTCGGGCAGCGGCTGGACTGGGGCGCCTGCCCGTCCGACGCCGCCGAACTGACCAAGGCGGGCGCTGAGTGCGCGAAGGTGCGCGTACCGCTCGACTACGCGGCGCCCGGCGGGCCGTCCATCGAGATCGCCGTCTCCCGCGTCAAGGCGAAGGATCAGGCGCACCGGCGCGGCATCCTGCTCGCCAACCCCGGCGGCCCCGGCGGGCCGGGGCTGGAGTACGCGGCGCTGATGCGGCCCGCGATGAAGGACGCGGCGGACCGCTACGATCTCATCGGCTTCGACCCGCGCTTCGTCGGCCGCAGCACCCCGATCTACTGCGGGGACTCGCCGAAGCCCGCCGACACGCATTCGCGGCGGGAGGCGTTCGAGGCGTCGGTGCGGAACGCGCGGGACACGGCCGAGCGCTGTTACGAGCACGGGAACAACGCGGCACTGCTGCCCCACGCGTCCAGCCGGAACGTCGCCCGCGACATGGACCTGATCCGTGCCGTCCTCGGCGAGCGCAAACTGTCCTACTACGGCATCTCCTATGGCGCCGACCTCGGCGCCGCGTACACGCAGCTGTTCCCCGGGCACGCCGACCGCATCGTGATCGACAGCGTCACCGACCCGGCGAAGACGCAGTACGAGAACTTCCAGGCCGCCGGTCCGGCGCAGGAGCGCGGCCTCTCCGAATGGGCCGCGTGGACGGCCCGCCGCTCGGACCGGTACAAGCTCGGCAGCACGCCCCGCCAGGTGAGGGCGACCGTCGAGAACATCAGCGCCAAGACCGACAAGGGCCCCCTCACGCTCGGCGAGTACAAGGTGAACCCGAGCGTGCTCGGGCTGTTCCTGCGCCAGATGGTCGGCATCGAGGAGAACAACGACGTCCTCGCGAGGAGCGTCCAGAACCTGGCCGACGCCGCCGCCGGACGGCAGGTGAAGCCGATCCCCGAACTCGCGGGCTGGCTCGGCCTGTTCGAGAACCCGAGCCCCGAGCTCGACAACCTGTTCAACAGCGGCAACGCGGTCATGTGCGGGGACGGCGGCTGGCCCGCCGGGGGATGGCCGACCGAACCGGAACAGTACTGGCGGAACATCGAGCGGGCGCGCCCCACCCAGCCGGTCTTCGCGGCGGTGGCGAACGCGATCTTCCCGTGCCCGTTCTGGAAGACCGAGCCGCGCGAACCGGGCGTCGCGGTCGACAACCGCGTGCCGCTGCTCCTCCTCCAGGCCACGCGCGACAACAACGTCCCCTACGAGGGCGCGGTCGCGTTGCACCGCAGGCTGAAGGGCTCCCGCATGATCTCGGCGGACCTGCGCTCGCACGGCGTCTACGGACGCGCCGTCGACGGCCTCACCCCCGTCCCCTGCGCGGACGACGCCGTCAACGCCTACCTGCGGACCGGCACGCTGCCCGCCGCCGACCTCACCTGCGCGCACCCCCAGGAGCGACGATGAACAAGCACGTCACCGGCACCCTGGCCGCGGGCGCGCTGCTGGCCGCCCTCGCGCCGTCCGCGTCCGCAGCGGCCCCGGCTACGAGCGATCTTCAGCGGGACGCGGACGCCATCCACGCGACCGGCGCCACCGGCGTCCTCGCCGAGATGCAGACCGACCACGACAGCCGCGTCGCCCGCGCCGGAGTCGCCGACCTGAAGACCCGGCAGGCCGTCCCGTGGAACTCCTACTACCGGATCGGCAGCGACACCAAGACGTTCACCTCGACCGTCGCGCTGCAACTGGTCGGTGAGGGCAAACTCCGGCTGACCGACACCGTCGAGAAATGGCTCCCCGGCGTCGTCAAGGGCCACGGGAACGACGGGCGCAAGATCACTGTGAAGAACCTGCTGCGCCAGACCAGCGGCCTGAACGACTACGTCGCGATCCAACTGGGCGACGGCAGCGACCTGACGCCTGAGAAGTACAAGGAGAACCGGTTCCGCTCGTCCACGCCGAGCGAGCAGGTCGCGGCGGCGATGACCGAACCGCCGCAGTGGGTCCCGGACGCGGCGAACCCCGCGGAGGAGACCCACTGGGGCTACTCCAACACCAACTACGTGCTCGCCGGGATGATCATCGAGAAGGTCACCGGGCACCCGTGGGAGCAGGAGGTCCACGACCGGATCATCGAGCCGCTCGGCCTGCGGCACACGATGACGCCCGCCGGGTCGTCCTACGTCCCGCAGCCGAGCGCCACCGCCTACACCCGGTTCCCGGGACGGACCGACCTCACCGACACCTCCGTCGCCACGGGCGGCTGGGCCGACGGCGGGATCATCAGCACGACCCACGACCACGGGACTTTCCTCCGCGCGCTGATGAGCGGGAAACTGCTGAAGCCCGCCCAGCTCGCGCAGATGAAGCAGACCGTGAAGGTCACCGACTGGGTCTCCGCGCCCGGCGTCCGGTACGGCTTGGGCATCGCGTGGCGGCCCGCCGGGAACTGCGGCGGCGGGATCTGGTTCCACGGCGGCACGAGCCTCGGCGTGGTCTCGGAGTCGGGCGTGACCCCGGACGGCCGCCGCGCCGCGAACGTCGCCGTCTCCACCTTCCGGGTCGGCGGCGACGGCCAGGAGGCCCAGGACAGGGCGTCGCTGCGGCTGGTCGAGGCCGCCCTCTGCCCCACCTCCCGCTAAGGCGCAGGTCAGAACCCCGCCGCGGCCCGCAACGCGCCCCGGGCCGCGGCGGTCCGCCGTCGTAGCGCCGACGCGGGCAACGGCTGGGCAAAGAGGCCCATTCTAATCTTGACTCATTCAAGAAAGCGCGCCAGTCTGTGGTGCGTGGCGACGCCCATGGACTTCCGGCAGATGCTGCGCGGGGCCGCGCTGCGCGTGACCCGGCCCCGCCTGGCGGTGCTGAGCGCGGTTCACGCGCATCCGCACGCCGACACCGACTCGATCATCGGTGCCGTGCGCGCCGACCTCCCGGCGGTGTCCCACCAGGCGGTGTACGACTCGCTGCGCACGCTCACGGCGGCGGGTCTGGTGCGGCGCATCCAGCCGTCCGGCCATGTGGCCCGGTACGAGTCACGGGTCGGCGACAACCACCACCACGTCGTCTGCCGGACCTGCGGGGAGATAGCCGACGCCGACTGCGCGGTCGGCGAGGCGCCCTGTCTCACCGCGTCCGACGACAGCGGCTTCTCGATCGACGAGGCCGAGGTCATCTACTGGGGCCTGTGCCCCGGGTGTGCCACAACCCAGAGTTCCTGATGCGCACCGCTTAGCCCTGGAGGAACCATGTCCGAAAACAACGAGAGCACCGTCAACGACACGAACGCCGACGCCGCGGGCAAGTGTCCGGTCGCGCACACGCGCGCGTCCCACCCCACTCAAGGCGGCGGCAACCGGGGCTGGTGGCCGGAGCAGCTCAACCTGAAGCTCCTCAACAAGAACTCGCCCATGGTCAACCCGCTGGGCGAGGACTTCGACTACGCCGCGGCGTTCAACAGCCTCGACCTGCCCGCCGTGAAGCGCGACATCGCGCACGTCCTCACCGACTCGAAGGACTGGTGGCCCGCCGACTTCGGGCACTACGGCCCGCTGATCATTCGGATGGCGTGGCACAGCGCGGGCACCTACCGCGTCAGCGACGGCCGCGGCGGCGCCGGAGCGGGCCAGCAGCGCTTCGCGCCGCTCAACAGCTGGCCCGACAACGCGAGCCTCGACAAGGCCCGCCGCGTGCTGTGGCCGGTCAAGCAGAAGTACGGCCGCAAGATCTCGTGGGCCGACCTGATGATCCTGGCGGGCAACGTCGCGCTGGAGTCGATGGGCCTGAAGACCTTCGGCTACGCGGGCGGTCGCGAGGACGCCTGGGAGGCGGAGGAGGACGTCTTCTGGGGCCCCGAGACCGGCTGGCTGGACGACGAGCGCTACAGCGGCGACCGCGAGCTGGAGAACCCCCTGGCCGCGGTACAGATGGGGCTCATCTACGTCAACCCGGAGGGCCCGAACGGCAACCCCGACCCGATCGCCGCGGCCCGCGACATCCGCGAGACGTTCGGCCGGATGGCGATGAACGACGAGGAGACCGTCGCGCTGATCGCGGGCGGCCACACCTTCGGCAAGGCGCACGGCGCGGCCCCGGCCGACAGCATCGGCCCCGAGCCCGAGGGCGCCCCGCTGGAGGACCAGGGCCTCGGATGGAAGAGCACGCACGGCACCGGCAAGGGCCGCGACTCCCACACCAGCGGCCTTGAGGTCACCTGGACGGCCACCCCGACCACCTGGGACAACAGCTTCTGGGACAACCTCTTCGGCTACGAGTGGGAGCTGACCAAGAGCCCCGCCGGGGCGCACCAGTGGCGGCCGAAGGACGGCGCCGGGGCCAACACCGTGCCCGACCCCGAGGACGGGACGCTCAACCGCCAGCCGATGATGCTGACGACCGACCTGTCGCTGCGCTTCGACCCGATCTACGAGCCGATCTCGCGCCGCTTCAAGGACAACCCCGACGAGTTCGCGGACGCGTTCGCCCGCGCCTGGTTCAAGCTCACCCACCGCGACATGGGGCCGCTTCCCCGCTACCTCGGGCCGGAGGTCCCGTCCGAGACGCTGGTCTGGCAGGACCCCGTCCCGGCGGTGGACCACGAGCTCGTCGGCCCGCAGGACGTCGCCGACCTCAAGGCCCGGCTGCTCGACTCCGGCCTGTCGATCTCGCAGCTCGTCGCCACCGCGTGGGCGTCGGCCGCGTCCTTCCGCGGCACCGACAAGCGCGGCGGCGCCAACGGCGCGCGCATCCGGCTCGAACCGCAGCGGAGCTGGGAGGTCAACAACCCCGACGAGCTCGCGAGGGTGCTGAGCACGCTGGAGCGGGTCCAGGAGACCTGGAACGCCGAGCAGACCGGCGGCAAGCGGATCTCGCTGGCCGACCTGATCGTGCTCGGCGGGTGCGCCGCGGTCGAGCGGGCCGCCAAGGACGGCGGCCACGAGATCGAGGTGCCGTTCACGCCCGGACGCACCGACGCGTCGCAGGAGCAGACCGACGTGGAGTCCTTCGCGGTGATGGAGCCGGCGCACGACGGCTTCCGCAACTACCTCGTGAAGGGCCACCTGCTGCCGGGCGAGTTCCTGCTGATCGACCGGGCGAACCTGCTCACGCTCAGCGCGCCGGAGATGACCGTGCTGCTCGGCGGGCTGCGCGTGCTCGGCGTGAACCACGGGCAGTCGTCCCTCGGCGTCCTCACCGACCGTCCCGGCACGCTGACCAACGACTTCTTCGTGAACCTGCTCGACATGGGCACGGTGTGGAAGGCGACGTCGGAGGAGGCGGAGACCTTCGAGGGCCGCGACGCCTCCGGCACGGTCAAGTGGACCGGCAGCCGCGCCGACCTCGTGTTCGGCTCGAACTCCGAGCTCCGCGCGGTCGCGGAGGTCTACGCCAGCGACGACGCGAAGGAGAAGTTCGTCCAGGACTTCGTCGCCGCGTGGCACAAGGTGATGAACCTCGACCGGTACGACCTCGCCTGATCGTCCCGGTGACGTCCAGGTCGGCCCGTGCGCGGGTCGGCCTGGACGTTTCCGCTGTTCAGGGGGTCTTCGGGCGGCAGTTCGGGCACAGCCCCCAGAACGTGACGTCGGCCTGGTCGACCAGGTACCCCTCGTCGTCGGACGGGTCGAGGCAGGGCGCGGCGCCCTTGACGCAGTCGACGTCCCTGACCGCGCCGCACTCGCGGCACACCAGGTGGTGGTGGTTGTCGCCGACCCGCCCCTCGAACCGGGCCGGGCTGCCCGCCGGTTCGATCCGCCGGACGAGGCCCGCCGCCGTCAGCGCGTGCAGCGCCTCGTAGACGGCCTGGAGCGAGATGTGGCCGACGCGGTCGCGCACGCCCGACGCGATCGTCTCGGCGTCGAGGTGGTCGCCGCTCCGGACGGTCTCGAGCAGCGCGACGCGTCCGGCCGTCACCCGGAGGCCGGCACCGCGCAGTTCATCGGCGATGGACGGAGCGGGCTGAGCGGTCACGATGGCCGAACCTGCCCTTCACGAATCACGAACGACTCAAGTCAACAAATGACATCAGTCTAAGTCACTTTTCTCATGATGCGCCGGGACGGCCGAGGTCGCCGGGGGGACGCGACCCGGTCAGGAGTTGCCCTGGCCGCCGCCGCTGGTGCCGCCGCCCTTGCTCCCGGCCCCGGCGAGGATGCGGTCCACGAACACGTGGTATCCGACCTCGCCGGTCGGGTGCCGGTACCGGATGCGCCAGGCGGCGGGCGGCGGGTACTTCGGGACGTCGACGGCGACCTTCCAGGGCAGCGCGACGTTCCGGAGCGTCGTGGTCCTCCCGTTGATCGTGTAGGTCAGCGACGTCAGCCGGACGTCGCCGTCCAGCCGGATCTCCAGCACGCGGGAGCGCGCGGCGGGCGACGCCGACGCCGTCCTGCGGGGTGTCGGGGACGCGGAGCCCGTCTCCCGGGCGTCCTCCTTCGGGTGAGCGTCGTCCTTGAGGAAGAGGGACGTGCCGACGGCGCCGCCGCCCAGGCACGCGACCAGGACGCCCGCGCCCGACAGCAGCAGCACCCACCGCCGCGCGGCCGGTGGCACCGGCGGCGCCGTCGGGGGGTTCTCGATCTCGGCGATGTGCCGGTGGATCTCGTCCTGGATCGGCGGCGGCCATGCCGCCGGCGGTTCGGGCGCGAGCGCCCCGGCCAGCTCGCGCAGGTCGGGACGGGACGCCGGGTCGGGGCGCAGGCAGGCGGCGATCACCGCCCGCAGGCCCTCGTCGGGGACGGCCGCCAGACCGTCGCCGGGAGGCTCGCCGGTGCACGCGAACGCCAGCGTGGCGCCCAGCGAGTAGATGTCGGACGGCGGCCCGGTCACCGCCCCGGCCTCCTGCTCGGGCGACATGAACCCGCGCGACCCCGCCGGGCCTCCCGCGACCGGCGCACCGGCCCGCGAGTCCTGGGCGATGCCGAAGTCGATCACGCGCGGTCCGTCGCCGGTGAGCAGCACGTTCGCCGGTTTCAGGTCGAGGTGCGCGTATCCGGCGCGGTGGATCAGCGTGAGCGCCTCGACCAGCCCGGCCGCCAGGACGCGCGCCGCGCCCGGCGGCAGCGGGCCGAACCACCGGACGGCGTCGCGCAGCGACACCCCCGGCACGAACTCGGTCGCCATCCAGGGGCGCCGCCCGCCGGTGTCCGCGTCCAGCAGGCCGGGCCCGTACAGGCCGCCGACGGCGCGGGTCGCGGCCACCTCGCGGTGGAAGCGCGCGCGGTGCTCCGGGTCGTCGACGAACTCGGCGTGCATCATCTTCACCGCGACCGCGCGGCCCCCGGCGGACCGGCCGAGGTAGACGACGGCCATGCCCCCGGACCCGGCGCGCGCCAGGATGCGGAACCGTCCGACCGACCTCGGGTCGCTCTGCTCCAGCGGCCGCACCGGCTAGACCCCGTCCGGCGGGGTGAGGGCCACCACGGACCCGTTGGCGGTGCCGATGAACACCGACCCGCCGACGGCGACCGGCGCGGACGTCCGGATCGTCACGTCGGCCGGGTAGCGCCACCGCGTGTGCCCGTCGGCCGCGTCCAGCGCGTAGACGTTGC
The DNA here is from genome assembly GCF_022751215.1 of Actinomadura terrae. Taxonomy (GTDB): domain Bacteria; phylum Actinomycetota; class Actinomycetes; order Streptosporangiales; family Streptosporangiaceae; genus Spirillospora; species Spirillospora terrae. The sequence continues at coordinate 181,621 of NZ_JAICDG010000002.1, forward strand.
GGTCGGCGCAGGCCACGTACACCGTGTTCCCGGCGACGCCGAGTGCGTTCCACTGGTTCCGGGACGTGGACCCGAACAGCCGCCGCGTCCACACCTGTTCGCCGGTCGCGGCGCGGAGGGCGAGGACGTCCCCGGTGGGCGTCCCGTAGTAGACGAGCCCGTGCCCGGCCGCGAACCCGGAGCCGTCGAAGACGTCCTCGTGGATCTGCCGCTTCCACACGAGCGCACCGGTGTCGGCCCGCAGCGCGTGCACCGCGCCCGGGCCGTCACAGGCGAACACCAGGCCGTAGCACGCCTGCGGAAAGTGGCCGAACCTCGCCGGGTACGTCCATCGGAGCCGTCCGGTGCCCGCGTCCAGGGCCGACACCGTCGACCTGTCGACCGCGACGACGACGTCGTCCCCGGCGGCGACGCCGTATTCGGCGCCGACGCGCGCGTCCCAGCGCCGCCGCCCGGTGCGCGCGTCCAGGGCGGTGACGGTCCCATGACCGATGCAGGACACTTTGGTGCCCGCCACCAGGTACGTCGGGATCGTCTCGGACGTCCAGGGATACCCCCACCGCTCGGTCCCGGACGAGGCGCGCACCATGCGGACCCGGTCGCCGACGGGGTCGAAGAGGAACACCCCGTCGTCGTCCACGCTGATATGGGCGATGTCCCACGAGGACTGTTTCCAGCGGGTCCGGCCCGTTCTCGGGTCGAGCGCGCGCAGCTGCCCCTCGGAGTGCGCCAGCACCACCCCGCCCGCGGTGACGAGGTCGGGGTAGTACTCGCCCACGTTCACCTTCCACCGCCGGACCGCGAGCGGCGGCGGGGTCAGGGCCGGTGAGGGACGCGCGGACGGCGACGTCGCCTTGGTCGCCGGGCCAGGGGCCGCCTGGCCGCCGCCCCGGCTTCGCGACAGCGCGACCAGCGCCGCGCCCGCACCGGCGAACGCCAGCGCCGCCGCGCCGCCCGCCACCAGCACGCGCCTGCTCACCAGGGGCGCGTCGCCGTCCGTGGCCGGAGGCTCGGGCGGGTGCCGCGCCTGGTGCGCGCGGTCGTCGATCGCCTCGGCGATCCCGTTCGGGAGCCACCGGGCGCCGTGCGCGGGGCCCGTCCCGTCCAGCCTGGCCAGCAGCTCGGCGGCGGACGGCCGCAGGCCCGGCTCCGGCTGGCGGCAGTCCTCGATCAGGTCGCGCAGCCACGCGTCGTCCAGCGCGCCGAGCCCGGCCTCCACCCCGTCGCGGGACGGCTCGGCGCCGGTCGCGGCGAACGCGAGCACGGCGCCGAGCGAGTACACGTCGCTGGACGGCCCGACCCTGCGCCCCGCCGCCTGCTCGGGCGACATGAACCCCGGGGTGCCGGGGTTGAACCCCACCCGCGTGATCGTGACGGCGTCCTCGGGACGGGCGATGCCAAAGTCGATCACCCGGGGGCCGCCCGCGGTCAACATGATGTTCGCCGGTTTCAGGTCGCGGTGCGTCAACCCGGCGCGGTGGATGTCGACCAGCGCCTCGGCGAGCCCGGCGGCCAGCGTGCGGACCGCCGCCGCCGGGAACCTTCCGTGCTCGGCGACCGCCTCCCGCAACGTCAGCCCCGGCAGGTAGGCGGTGACCAGCCAGGGCGCCTCCGCGCCCGCGTCGGCGTCCAGCACCGGTGCCGTGAACGCCCCGCTGACCGTGCGGGCCGCGCCGACCTCACGCCCGAACCGGGCCCGGTAGGTCGGGTCGCCCGCGTGCCGGGCGCCGATGACCTTGACCGCCACCGTGCGCCCGCCGGGCGAGCGGCCGAGGTAGACCACGCCCATGCCGCCGGCGCCGAGCCGGGCCAGCAGGCGGTAGCGACCGACCCGTCCGGGATCGCCCGGCCGCAACCGCTCCACGCCCCTGCCTTCCCCGCACCCGTCCTGAGATCACATCGCCCCCATAATGGCGCCCCCGTCCCCCGTCCGGAAGCCGGGACGCCTTTGTTGGTAATTCGACTCACACGCGGGTCGTGAATTGAGCCAGGCGATCACACGGCGCGAATATCCAGGTGCCTCGACGCCGATTCCGATTACTCGGAGTCAGCGTGCGAGGGTGGCGAGGGCGTCGATTACCGGGGCGGGATCGAGCGGGCCGAGGTGCGAGGCGCCCGGGAAGTCGTGCACGCGGAACCGGTTGCGCGGGGTCAGCTCGTCGGCCTCGGCGATCATGCGGTCCTGGAGCGCGGTCGCGATCGTGCGGTCGTTGCCGAACCGCAGGTAGGTGCGGGGGAGGCGGCCCCAGGTCTCGGCGCGGCCGACCGCCCGCCCGGCGTAGGCCCTGATGGGCTCGTCGGTCTGGACCATGCCCAGCGCGCGGCGGAAGGCGTCGTCGGGATAGTCCGCGCACATCATCGCCTTGAACGCGGCGAGATCCCTCGCGTCGCCCGTGCGCGGGTTCAGCCGCATCACGCCGAGCCGTTCGGAATCCCCGATGATCTGGTCGTAGGGAATGAGCGCCTCCTTGTTCTCGGGCGCCGCGGTGCAGTCGTCCGGAGTGGGCATGCTCCGGCTCGGGCAGAACGCGGCCATGTAGCAGATGTGGTGCAGCAGGTGCGGGACGGCGTCGCCGACGCGGCTGACCGAGGCGCCGCCCAGGCTGTGCCCGACCAGCACGACCGGGCCGAGCGCGGCGGCCCGGCGCACGACGCCGGTGACGCGCCGCTCGTAGTCGTCCAGGCCGATGCCCGCGAGCGGCGACGGCTCGGTCGCCAGCGCCTTGAGGTCCTGCCGCTGGTACGCCTCGGGGATGAACGCCTCGGCGCCGTGCCAGGGCTGGTCGACCGTGACGGCCCGGTGCCCCCGCAGCGACAGCTCGCGGGCGATCGGGAGCCAGAAGGCCCCGGCGCTGTGCGTCCCGTGGACGAGGACGAAGGTGGTCGGCCGCCGGTGCGTCTCGGCGCTCGCGTGCGGGGCGTCGAGCCCCGCGGCGAGTGCCGCGCCGCCCGCCGCCAGCCCGAGTCCCCGCAGTGCCGCCCGCCGACCGGGCAGGGCCGGTCCGGTGTGATCCGTAGTCATGATCGAACCGTAGGAAGCGGCCGGAGACCCGGACAGGGGCCTAGGTTCACCTCCGGGGTGGGCCTGACACCCCAACCGGCCGGGTCGTCAGCGGCCCGCCGTCGCGTAGCGGCCGCCGGTGAAGATCAGCGGCGGCTCGGCGACGCGTCCGGGGACGACGTCCACGACGTCGCCGACGAACAGGGTGTGGTCGCCGAGCCGGATGCGCCGCCGCACCCGGCAGTCGATCGCGACCAGGCTGTCCAGCAGCAGCGGGTTCCCCGTCGCGGGCGTCGGCCGCCACCGTACGCCCGCGAACTGGTCGGCCTCCATCGGCGCGCTCTCGGCGAACCGCTCCGCCTGTTCCCGCTGGTCGCGGGCCAGGACGTTGACGGTGTAGGAGCCGTTGCGGTCGAGGATCTCGTGCGTGCGGGTGCGGGTGCCGACGGACACCAGCAGCGTCGGCGGGTCGGTCGAGACCGAGAGCACGGCGTTCATCGTCATCGCGTGCGGCCTGCCCTGGCAGCGGGTCGTGAGCGCCACGACGCCGGTCGGCAGGTGCCGCATCGCCCGCCGGTGTTCCTCACCCGTCACCACACCGGCGCCTTGGGCGCGGGCCCGGTGAGGGCCGGGAAGTGCGGGACCACCTCCGCGGCGATCTGCTCGACCACCTCGGCGGCCGGACGGGAGCCGTGCTGCACGCCGAGCGCCGCGTGGTTGATTCCGGCGTCCTGCCAGCGTCCGAGAATGTCGATCAGCCCCTTGGTGCCCGTGCGCATGACGAACCCGGCGCGCAGCGGCGTGGGCGGGTGGTTCGCGTCCTCGACGAGGTCGATCCACTCGTTGGTGGCCACGGGCTTGAACTCCCCGCCGGGGACGAGGTCGCGCCACTTCTTGGCCTTGCGTCCGAGGGCGCTGGTGCCCATCGAGGTATAGGGGTCGCCCGGGTAGGTGAGCCAGCCGTCGGCGTGCTCGGCGTTCCACTCCGGCGTCTGCTGCGACGACCCGGTGACCAGGATCGGGATGCGGCGGCTGACCGGCTTCGGCAGCAGGTCCACGTCCCGCATCTGGCCGAGCGGGGACGACACCACCGGGCTCCGCTGTTCCAGCAGCGTGCGGAACATGTCGACGGCCTGGCGGAAGCGCTCGCCGCGCGTCTCGTAGTCCACGCCGTAGGCGGGGAACTCGGCGGGCCGGTCGCCGCTGGCCGCGCCGAGGACCAGCCGTCCGCCCGAGAGGTGGTCGATGGACGCCGCCTGCTTGGCGAGGTCGAGGGGGTGCCGCAGGGTGAAGATCGCGCTGCCCGCCGCCAGCGCCGCCTCCCGGGTGTGCGCGGCCAGCCAGGCGAGATACGTCCAGGGGTCGTAGACCTGGCCGACGTCGCCGAAGCTCGGAACGGTCAGCGGGACGTCGCGGACCCAGATGGCGGAGAACCCTGACCGGTCGGCCAGCTGCACCGCCTCGCCCTGGCCGGACATCTTCGCCATGTCGCCCGAGTAGGGCCACAGCGGCAGGAACAGGCCGACGGTGAGCCGCCCGGGCGCGAACATCCGCCGGTACCCCGGGTGGTCGTCCAGCAGGGACATCTCGGCCTCCAAATAGAGCGTTCGTTCTAGTGCGCGGACGATCTATCTCTAGCACTAGAACGAACGTTCTATCAAGTACGCTGAGACGATGGACGCACCCTCGGTGACCCGCGCCCCGGCCCGCGCCCCCGCCGACGGCACCCGCGCGCGGATCGTGCGCGCCGCCGCCGTGCTGATGCAGCGGCAGGGCTACGAGGCGACCGGCATCAAGCGCATCGCGCAGGACGCCGGGGCCACGCTCGGCTCGGTGTACCACTTCTTCCCCGGCGGCAAGAAGGAGCTGGCCGTCGAGGCGCTGCGGCACGGGGCCGACGAGTTCACCGACCTGCTCCGCACCGGCCTGGACAGCAGCGACGACCCCGCCGAGGCCGTCGCGGAGTGCGCCCGGCTGCTGGCGCGGACGCTGCGCGACTCCGACTGGACCGACGGCTGCCCGGTCGCCGCGACCGCGCTGGAGTTCATCGGCCGCTCACCCGCGATCCAGCGCGCGTCGGAGGAGGCGCTGCGGCAGTGGCGCGACCTGCTGGCGGGCAAGCTCGGCGCGGCCGGGCTCTCCGACGACGTCGCGCGCGAGCTGGCGTGCTCGGTGCTCAGCACCCTCGAAGGCGCCGAGCTGCTGTGCCGGGTCTCGGCGAGCGAGGAGCCGCTGCACATCGCCGCCCGCCACCTGGCCCAGCTGATCCGATCCTTCTGACTACACGTCTTGCGCGCAGCGGAAGCCGTGCGCGAACGACGACCAGCCGCTCGGGTCGCCGTGCATGCGCTCGCTGCACCGGGTCTGATAGCGGAAGTTCATCCAGGAGCCCCCGCGAATGACGCGGTAATGGCCCATGGCGGCCCGCAGCGTCGGGTCGCATTCGGTCGACTCGGCGTAGAGGTGCGAGAGCGTCGAGGTCCATTCGTAGACGTTCCCGGCCATGTCGGCGCACCCGTACTCGCTGTCGCCGCGCGGAGAGAACGCTCCGACCGGGGACGTGCGCGGGACCGGGCCGTCCTGCGCGCACGTCGCCTGCCACCACGACTTCCACGCCGCGAGCGTGTTCAACGTCCCGGCGTGGAACTCGGCGGTGTTGGCGTTGGCGGTGTCCCACTTGTCGCCCCACGGCCAGACGCGGAAATCGGGGCCGCCGCGCGCCGCGAACTCCCATTCGGCCTCGGTCGGCAGCCGCTTTCCGGCCCAGGTCGCATAGGCGACGCAGTCCTGCCAGGAAACGTGCACGACGGGATGGCCTTGCATTTCCGCCGAGCTGGTGCCCGGCCCGCCCGGCGCGCGCCAGCACACGCCGTCGGTCTCCTGCCATCCGCGCTCGGTGTACACGAGGCCGTAGCCGCGTTCCTCGGCGTCGGTGACATGGCCGGTGGCCTCGACGAACGCGGCGAAATCGGCGACGGTGACGGGATGGCGGTCGATCCGGTAGGGCGCGAGGCGCTGGACGAACTGGGGCGTCTCGTCGCCGAACCAGATGCGGGGCAGCGGCTGGTCGTTCTCGTCCAGCCAGTCCAGCAGCCACGGAGGCGACCCCTGGAGGAATTCCCCTCCGGGGACCCGTACCATTTCCCCCACCGCGTCCTCCCATCGGACGTTGATGCCTTTTCCAGGCCATCACGGTTACGCCGCCGCGACCATCTCCCCGATTGCTCGCCGGTGCCCGATATGATCGCGACTTCCGGAACAGGAGGATGGCGCGCGTGGACATGAAGATCGAGGTCGTCCCGATCCCCGTCTCCGACCTGGACGCGGCGAAGGACTTCTACGCGAACACGATCGGATTCGACGTGGACATCGACCGCGTCGTCCCCGGCGGAAAGCGCGTCCTGCAACTCACCCCGCCGGGCTCGGGCTGCTCGATTCACCTGGTCGAGGGCGCGCATCCCGTGGTCGGTCTGACGGTCGTCGTGCCCGACATCCGCGCGACCCGCGCCCGGCTCGCCGCGTCCGGCGCCCCGGTCTCCGAGGTCATGCACCACGAGGACGGCGAGCAGGTGCCGGGTTACAGCGACGAGCCGTGGAGCGCGACGGCGTCCTTCACCGACCCGGACGGAAACCACTGGACCATCCAGGAGCGTCCGTCCGGCGGCTGAGGCTCGGGAGGGCTCAGGTGGCGCCGCTGTCGTGCTGCGCCAGCCAGCGCGGGTTCGCGCGGGCCCACTCGATCGTCCGGGCCAGCCCCTCGCGGAGCGTGGTCCGGGGCGTCCAGCCGAGCAGCTCGCGGGCCTTGGCGTTGTCGGGAACGCGGCGCGGCAGGTCCTCGTAGGTCGCGCCGAACGACCGCGAGGTGTCGACCGGGATCGTCGCCTCGGCCCCGGTCAGCTCCGCGACCAGGTGGACGGCGTCGGCGATCGTGGTCTCGGTGGTGCCGCCGATGTTGATGGCCTCGCCGGGCGAGTCCGGGTGCGTCCCGGCGAGGAACGTGCCCTCGATGACGTCGTTGACGAACGTGAAGCAGCGGGTCTGCTTGCCCTGGTCGTAGACGATCGGCGGCAGCCCGTTCAGCGCCCGGTGCACGCTGCGGCTGACCAGGTAGGCGGGGCGCTGGCGCGGCCCGTAGACGTTGAAGTAGCGGACGATCGTCGCGTCCAGGCCGTGGGCGCGCGCGAACGCGAACGTGAGGTGCTCGGTCAGCGCCTTGCTGGAGGAGTAGGCCCACCGGTCGGTCGTCGTCGGGCCGAGGACGCGGTCGTCGTCCTCCCGCCAGGGCACGTTCGGGTTCTTGCCGAAGATCTCGCTGGTGCTGGCGACGACCAGCCGCGTCCCGGCCTTGGCGGCCAGCTCCAGGACGTTCCTGGTGCCGGTGACGTTGATGTCGATGACCTCCAGCGGCCGGGCGAGGTACTGGTCCACGCCGACCGAGGCCGCCAGGTGGTAGACGACGTCGACACCGGAGCGGATCGCCCTGGCCAGCGCGTCCTGGTCCCGGACGTCGCCGCGGACGTGCTCGCCCACCTGGTCGGCGGCGCGCGAGTCGGCGGGCGGCTCGGCCGCGTCGAACACCGTCACCCGGTGCCCGTCGGCGATCAGCTTCTCGACCAGGTGGCTGCCGATGAACCCCGACCCGCCGGTGACGACCGCGTGCGGGGCGCTCATCGGCCGATCCCCCGGTACCGGTAGCCCAGCTCGCGCAGCATGGCGATCTTCTCCTTGGGGTAGTAGGCGCGGCCGTCCAGCAGCAGGCAGGAGGCGGCGACGGGCAGCGCACCGAAGTCGATGTCGCGGAACCGCTCGTGCAGCGCCAGCACGGCGACGCAGTCGGCGTCGCGGACGGCGTCCTCCAGCGACTCGGTCGGACGCGTCCCGACGAGCCGTTCGGCCTGGTCGGGGTCCACGAGCGGGTCGTGCGAGCGCACCGCGACGCCCGCGGCGGCCAGCTCGGCCACCACGTCCCGGACGGGGGTCGCCCGCAGGTCGCCGGTGTTGTTCTTGAACGCCACGCCGAGGATCGCGACGGTCGAGTCCGCCGGGTCCTTGCCGCGCTCGCGCAGGTCGTCGAGGATCAGCCGGGCCGTGTAGGCGGGCATCCCGGCGTTGGCCCGCCGTCCCACCTCCGGGGTGTGGATCTCCAGCCCGCGGGACGCGGCGGTCTGCCACACCATCCACGGGTCCTTGGTCAGGCACGACCCGCCGACCCCGACGCTCGGAAGCAGGATGTTGACGCTGCCCTTGCCCTTGGTGATGGAGTTGGCGGCGGAGATCACGTCGAGCACGTCCACCTCGAACAGCGAGCAGAACTGGGCCAGCTCGTTGGCGAGGGCGATGTTGAGGTCGATCCACCAGTTGTCGGCGAGCTTGACGATCTCGGCGGACTCCAGCGAGTCCTGCGGGATCACCTGGACGTTCAGCGCCTTCTGCCAGAACGCCATCGCCTCGGTGGTGCTGCGCTCGTCGAGCCCGCCGACGACGATCGGCAGCGTGCGCAGGTCGGTGAGCGCGGTGCCCTCGGCGAGCCGCTCGGGGCAGAAGGCGAGCAGGAAGTCGCGCCCGCCGGCCAGGCCGCCCGCTTCGAGCAGCGGCAGCACCAGCCCGCGGGTCGTGCCCGGCGGGACGGTGCTCTTGCAGATGACCAGCTGCCCTTTCCGCAGGTGGCGGGCCAGTTCCGTGCACGCGCCGCGCAGCTGGTGCTCGGCGAGTGTCAGCTCGTCGGTGATGGGCGTCCCGACCGCGATCAGCACGACCGGCGCCTCGGCGACGGCGGCGTAGTCGGTGGTGGCGCGCAGGCGTCCCTCCTCCAGGGCCCGCTGCGCCGCGCCCGCGACGCCGGGCTCCTGCGAGCGGACGATGCCCGCGCCGAGGTCGGCGACGAGGTTCGGGTCGGTGTCGACGCCGATGATGTCGAAGCCCGCGTCGGTGAGCGCCGTGGCGACGCACAGTCCCACGTATCCGAGCCCGATCACGGCGATCGTCTGTCTGTCCGGCATGACGGTCCTCACCAGGTGACGGGGAACGCCAGCAGTCGCTGGACGGTGGCGTCGTTGAATGCGGGGATCTCGGCGACCGGGATGGCCGGACGCAGCGAGGGAAGGCGCTTGGTGAGCGCGCGGAACGCGATCCGCAGCTCCAGTTGCGCCAGGTTGTGGCCCAGGCAGCGGTGCAGCCCGTAGCCGAACGCGAAGTGGTGGTCGGGCGGCATCGTGATATCGAGCGTCCCCGGGTGGCCGGTCACGCTCGGGTCGAGGTTGGCCCCGGCGAAGCTGACCAGCAGCCCGTCGCCGGCCTTGATGACCTGACCGGCGATCTCGATGTCCTCGGTGGCGACCCGGGCGAGCTGCTCGACCAGCGACGTGTGCCGCAGGATCTCATCGACCGCCGCCGGGATCAGCGTCTCGTCCTCCACGAGCGCCGCGTACTGGCCAGGCGTGTCGAGCAGGGCGAGCGTGCCGAGCGCGATCGCGCTGGTGGAGGTGACCGTGCCCGCGACGAGGATCGCGAACGCGAACTGGACGAGTTCGCCGGGGGCCATCCGCCCCTCCGCGACCTCGGAGTCGAGCAGCTCGGTCAGCAGGCCCTCGCGCAGGTTCGCCCGCTGGTCGCCGACGAGGTCGGTGAGGTAGCCGGTCAGCTCCTCCATCGCCGCGTCCGCGCGGTCGGGGTCGAACAGCTCCCGCGCCGGCTTCTCGAACCGCTCCCGGTCCTCGTAGGGGACGCCGAGGAACGCGCAGACCACCATCATCGGGACCGGCGCGGCGAACGTCGTCATCAGGTCGGCCGGCGGGCCCTGCGCGAGCAGCGCGTCGACGCGCTCGTCCACGATCCGCTCGATCTCGGGACGGTGCGTCGCGATGCGCCGGGCCGTGAAGTGGGGGAGCAGCATCTGCCGCTGGCGGGTGTGCTCGGGCGGGTCGACGCCGAACAGCGCGCCCGCGAAGCCGCCCTCCTCCTCCTTCGCCATCTCCCTCGTGCCGCGCATGTGCAGGTGCCGCTCGTCCAGCACGGGGTAGTCCGGGAAGCCCGACCGGCTGGACATGCGCTTGTCCGACAGCAGCGCGCGGATCTCGGCGGGGCCGGTGGCCAGCCAGGTCGTCCGGCCGTCGTAGAGCCGGACGCGTTGCAGCGGCCCGGCGGCGTGCAGGCCGGCGGTTCCGTCCGGCGCCCGGTAGGGGCATTCGCGGGTGAGCGGGTAGTCCGGCAGGTCGCCGGTCGGGGTGGGGTCGACGGGTGTGGCCGTCATGTCGTCCTCCTTCCGGCGGTCAGCGGTGCGCTTCCTGGAAGCCGATGTGGGCGAAGTGGTCGGCGATGGCGTGGAACGACTCCTTGGGCTCCAGCCGGTAGTCCGAGCCCGCGTCCGCGAAGTCGTCGCGGATCGTCTTGACGATGCACATGCTGGCGGTGTCCAGGTCCAGGCGCGGGTCGGAATGGTGCGGGTGCGTCGGGTGGACGAGTTCGGAAACGGTCGCGCCGCGCACCCCGGCCTCCTGGAAAATGCCGAGCATCTTCAGGTGGTAGGCGGCCTGCGCGCTCTCGTCGCGGGTGTAGGAGTCCAGCACGACGGGCGGGTCCTGGTAGCGGTCGACGATGTCGTAGAAACGGAACGCCATCTTCTCGGCATCGGTGTAGGTGGCGGTTCCGTATTCCGCGATGTCGATCGGCTTGTTCCACTTGCGGTAGGGGCTGATCAGGCTGATGTGGTCGGCCGCCGTGGGCAGGTACGTCGGCAGGTACTGGTACATGAGCGCGATGCTGTCGAACGGCGTCCAGTCGACCTGCTCGAAAGGCGCGGCCGAATAGCTGAGCGGGCCGTCGAAGAGGGAGCGGGCCGTGGCGGCGGCGCGGCCGAGGAAGTCGTTCAGTGGGGCCGCCGCCTCGGTGAAGTCGATGCGCCCGTCGGGCTTCAGCAGGTAGTGGTCGAGGTCGGCGTAGGCGTTGGCCATCCGCTGGTGGTAGGGGTGGCCTGGGGCGATGCCCGGCGTGAAGATCAGGTGGACGGCGCCGACCGTCAACTCGACATCGCCGCCGTCGGCCCGCATCGTCTGCGCCAGCCGGGCGGCCTCGGCGAGGTGTTCGAGGATCTCGTCCTGGGTGTGGTCGACCAGCCGGGGCTGGAGCCGCACGCGCAGCCCGTTGTCCAGGGCGGCCGAGGCGGTCGCGGCCAGCCGGGAGTGGTCGGTGCCGTAAATGGTGACGGCGTTGCAGTTCAGCTGGTCGCTGATGAGGGAGATCTCCTCGAACATGTGGGCCTCGTTCCACATGATCCGCGACAGTTCCCCCTGGCCCGTGCTGAAGTTGGTCCCCGTGTCGTAGGCGACCCCGCGCAGGGCCAGGCTCGCCGGTTCAGGCGTGGCCATTCCGCTCCCCTTTTCGGCTCGAAATTGTTTAGAGGTTCTTGAGTTCCTGGTCCGGGCGCGGCAGCACCCGCGAAAGGACGCGCTGGAAGTCGATGATCAGATCCATCATCGACTCGGTGGTGAAAAGGTTGCTGAGATAGCCGACGCTGCCGACGATTCCGGGCGCGTTCAGCTCCAGGTTCCACAGCGCGCCGTCGGGGAGCGCCGAACCGACCGCCTGCGGCAGCATCCGGCGCCGCATCGCGGTATAGGCGAGGTCGCCGACGGGCTTGTCCGCCATGATCAGCGGCGACTGGACGACCTGGAAGGCCAGGTCGGCGGTCCGGTCGGTGCCCGCCGCGTCCAGCAGGTTCGGCGCCGCGGCGAGGATGTCGTTGAACGGCAGCTCGTGCGTGTGGGCGGCCAGGCAGGTCTGCCGCACGGCGGCCAGCACGTCCGCGAACGTCCGGCAGGGCGCGAGATCCACCCGCAGCGGGACGAAGTTGTAGAACGAGCCGACGGTGTCGAGCATCCGCGACTGCATCCGCCCCGGGGTGAACGTCGGCGCGACGATGTCGTCGCCTCCGCCGCGCTCGCGCAGCAGCAGCGCGTAGGCCGCCAGCAGCACCATGAACGGCGTGGTGCGCGTCGTCCGCGCCAGGCGGAGCACGGCGGTGCGGAAGTCCTCGGCCAGCAGGAACCGGTGCCAGGACGTAGCAGCGGGCAGCTCCGCACTGCGCGCGTGGTCGGTCGGGATCGGCGTGATCTGCGCGCCGCGCAGCGTCTCCCGCCAGAACGCGCGCGAGGCGTCCGCCGCCGGGCCGCGCTCGTACTCCCGCTGCCACGCGACGAACTGGCGGTACTGCCCCGGGTCGGGCAGGACGGCCGGGCGCCCAGCGCGTCGCGCCGCGTACAGCTCGGCCAGGTCCCGCACGACGAGCTGCATCGACCAGCCGTCGACGGCCGTGTGGTGGGCGGCCAGCGCGAGCACCGCGTCCCGCTCGTCGAACCGGCCGAGCACCGCGCCGATCAGCGGCGTCTGGTCGATCGTGAAGGGGGCGGACTCGACCTCGTTGACCAGCTCCTCCGCCTGGAGGTCGCGCGATCCCTCCTGCCCGGAGAGGTCGTGGACGGTCAGGCTCGGCGACCCCGGCTCGCCCACCACCTGGCAGGAGTCGTCACCGTCGCGGACGAGCGAGGTGCGCAGCGACTCGTGCCGCACGACCAGGTCGTCCAGCGCGCCCTGGAGGGTCGGGACGTCGAGCGGGCCCGCGAGACGCCAGCCGCCGACGATCGTGTACCAGGGGCCGAACGGCCCGGCGTCGGTGCCGGAGTCGATGAGCCGCAGGAAGTCCTGCTGGAGCGAGAGCGGGATCCGCTCCGCCTGCGCGGTGATGGTTCCGTTCGGGTGTGACATGCCCGGTCCTCTCTCGCGTGCTACCAGGTCACGGGGAAGGAGTAGAGGCGCTGGAGCGTGCCGTCGTTGTTGTTGCTCTCCATTTCGCTGATCGGCACGGCGGGCCGCAGCGTCGGGAACCGCTGCGTGAGCGTGTGGAAGGCGATCTCCAGCTCCAGGCGGGCGAGGTTGTCGCCCGGGCAGCGGTGGATGCCGTGGCTGAAGGAGAAGCTCGGCTTCGCCGGGCGGTGGATGTTGAACCGCGCGGGGTCCTCGACGTGCCCGGCGTCGAAGTTGACCCCGGCGCAGCTGATCAGGATGCCGTCCCCGCGCTTGATCGTGGTGTCGCCGAGCGTGATGTCCTCGGTCGCGACCCGGGCGAACGCCTCGACCAGCGAGACGTAGCGCAGGATCTCCTCGACGGCCGCCGGGATCAGCGACGGGTCGGCGCACAGCGCCTCCCACTGCTCGCGGTGGTCCAGCAGGGCCAGCGTGCCCAGGGAGATGACGTTGGTGGTCGTGTCCGTCCCGGCGACGAGCATCGACATCGCGATATGGACGAGTTCGTCCCGGCCGATGTTGCCCGTCGCGAGGTGCTTGGCGACGAGGTCGTCCAGCAGGCCGGTCGTGTCGTTGTCGCGGTTCTCCTGCTTGCGCTGGATGAGGCGGTCCAGGTACTCGCCGAGCTCCTGGGTGGCCTCCTCGGCCAGCTCCGGGACGAACAGCTTGTGCGCCGGGGTCTCGAACTCCGCGTGGTCGGAGTAGGGGACGCCGAGCAGCAGGCTCATCACCATGGACGGGACGGGCTGCGCGAACATCGGCACGAGGTCGGCGGGCGCGCCGTGCTGCTCGATCTCGTCGAGCTTGCCGTCCACGATCGCCTGGATCTCCGGGCGCAGCCGCGCCGTCCGGCGCAGCGTGAACGGCGACATGATCATCTGCCGCTGCTTGGTGTGCTCGGGCGGGTCGACGCCGAACAGGACGTCGGCGTACCCGGAGTCGACGACCTTCTCCATCTCCTTGTTGAGGAGGGGATAGCCCGGGCCACGGTTGCGGATCGACACGCGCCGGTAGTCCGAGAGCAGCGCGCGCGCCTCGGCGGCGCCGGTGACGAGCCAGGCCGTGCGGTCGTTGTAGAGGCGGACCCGGGTGAGCGGGCCGGCGGCCATGAGCGGCTCGTGACTGGTGGAGGGCCGGTACGGGCATTCCCGGGCGATCGGGTAGGTCGGCAGCTCGGCCAGGTTCGCCGGCCTGGCCGGTTCGGGCAGCTCGGCCGGGTTCGCCTGGCCGGCTGGTTCCGCGGGTGACAAGGCCATGGGTCACAACCCCTCGCGTCGTGGGAGACGGCTTCCCCCGCACATCCTTGGGCCGACCCGTCGGCGCCTCCATCCTCCAGAATGCGGGCCGCCGGGGCCGGGCGGCCTCCGGGGCCCGGCGGGCGGTCGCGGCACACCGGTCCTGGCCTGTCAAGGTCCAGGCAAGCGGACTCTCACCCCGTCGGTCAGGACGCATTGTTTGGCCAGGAATGGCGCTCTCCCGTACTTGCGGAAGGGCCGTGACATGGATGTATCTTGTGGGAGAAAAGGGCCGGGCGAAACTCGCCGGTAACTACCGTGATCCATAACCGGAACATCACGGCGTGATGTTACGAGTGGTGAGGTGCTGGTTACCGGTTCCGGTCGAGCGTTAATGCCGACCTTGGCCCGAGGGGGGAGCGGGGGATTATTCATTCGCCGATCAACGCGAAAGCCGCCCCTCCTGACATGGGAAAACCCCTGCACAAGTCCCATGGGCGGCCCGGTGGCGGCGGCTCGGACCGTGCCACCCGAAATCATTCCGACATAAAGACTCGGTCGCCGTGGCGCGAGTGCGGCGACGGACCCTGGGGGCGGAGACCTGATCCTTTCGAAGGTTGGAGCCTGATAGACCGGCAATGGAAGGCAAATGGACGACGGGCTGGGTGAAGTGATGTATCCGGGCTGGGGCCGGGAGGCCGATGATCCTGTTGACGCCGCCACGGAGCGGGCGGTCGTCGACGCCATCGAGGTCATGCGGGAGAAACTGGGGGAGCACATCACCATCGACGATCTGGCGCGCGCCGCGAGGTTCAGCAGGTTTCACTTCTCCCGCGCCTTCCACCGCATCACGGGCATGTCGCCCGGACGGTTCCTGTCCGCCATGCGGATCCAGGAGGCCAAGCGCCTGCTGCTGAGCTCGCCGCGTCCGGTCGCGGAGGTCGCGCGGCTCGTCGGGTATCCGGGCGCGGACGCCTTCGTCGCGGGGTTCAGCGAGGCCGTCGGGCTGCCGCCGGGCGAGTACCGGCGGCTGAAGGGGTTCCCCGGGGCCGTGCCCCGCGACTGCCACCGCTGGATGCCGGCCGAGTCGCCGGTGTGGAGGGCGCCCGGCGTGTCCGGCGCGTTTACTGCGTCTGCTCCGTCTGCTGCTTCCGCCGGGTCCGCCGCATCCTCGGCGTCCGCCGCTCCGACCACGACGGTCGCCGGGCACGTGCCCGCGTCCGGCTGAGCATTTTCGGTCCTGGGGTGAGGCCGGGCCGTACGGGAGCGGCCCGGCCTCGGGCTGGGGAGCTGGTACTACCAGATCCGGGTTACTGGAAGGAGATCAGCGCGCCGTTGCCGGTGCCGCCGGGGCCACCGTCGTCGGAGACGCCGATGAAGCACAGCGCGGCGGTGGCGCAGTCCACCGTGCCGTAGGGGGTGTCGCCGACCTTCGCCTCGAACGTCTTGTGCACGGTCAACGTGGTGCTCGCCGAGCCGTCGGCCTGGGACTGGATGGTCCCGAGGTCGAGACAGGCGGGCTGGTTGTCCGGGGTGAGCGTGCACTCGCCGAGGTGCTGGGCGGAGTTCGGGGTCAGGCCCGTCGCCGACAGCGTGACGGACTGGCCGTCCTGGAGACCTGTGTTGGGCGTGACGGTGACGGTCGCCGCCGCGGCGGCCTGGGCCGGTCCCGACAGGGTCGTGACGGCCAGGCCGAGCGCCAGCGCCCCGCCGACGCCGAGCTTGGTGAGGAGCCTGTTCCCGCTGGTGACTCTGGTCTTGTCGAACAAGATCCCGGTCCTCCCTGGTGTGGTGCGCCGCGCGCCGTACGCGGCGTGTCGTTAATTGAGACGGGGGCCATCCGGGAAAGTCACCGCACCTATCGGGAAGATCATCTACTTGGGCGCTCCGCGGCCCCGCAGCGGCGCCCTCCCCGTTTCCTGAAGATCCGCAGGTCAGGGCCGATATCGCGGCGCCGATTGCGATGATCGACGACGACTTTAAACGTGTCATTGATCACTTCGCGGGGTTCCGGTCGGAGGCGCCGAGGGGCGCCGAAAGGGGTTTGGGCGTGGCCGTGACGCCACCCACCCGCGGCGGACCAGGCCCGGCGCGTCGGCGGCACCCCCGGCGACCCCCTCGGCGGGCGCCGCAGAATAGGCGTTCCGCGTGCCTTCCGCTTCTCCAAACGTGCCCTTTCGGATTCACGATCCAAGCGCACTCCTGGAGAAGAGAGAATGCGCGTCCCGTCCAATACTGAGGTCGGTAGGGCGCATGTTCCGCCCTGCCTCGGTATTTACAGGAGGACGCACATGGCCGACCGCCCAAATCATCCGGAGAGCGTGGACGTCATCGTCATCGGCGCGGGTCCGGGTGGGTGCTCGACGGCGATCAGCCTCGCCCAGGCGGGCCGTTCTGTGCTGGTTCTGGAGGCCCGTTCGCTGCCGCGTTTCCACATCGGGGAGTCGCTGCTGCCGCCGACGATGGCCCTTTTCGAACGGCTCGGCCTGTTGGAACGCGTCAAGTCGCAGGGATTCGTCCCCAAGCACGGCGCCGAGTTCAGTGGGCCGTCCCCGCACCGGTTCGGTCGGGTGCCGTTCGCCCAGCAGGGCCCCGGCCGCTACCCCTCGGCGTTCCAGGTCGAGCGCGAGCGCTTCGACAAGATGCTCGCCGACTTCGCCCAGGAGTGCGGCGCGCAGCTCATCGAGGAGGCGGCCGTCCACGACCTGATCCAGGAGGACGGGCGGATCGTCGGCGTGCGCTACGAGCACGCCGGTGTCTCCCACACCGTCCGGGCCGAGTGGGTGGTGGACGCGGGCGGCCGCGGCAGCAAGATCGCTAAGTCGTTCGGGCTGCGCCACTACGTGGACCGGTTGCGCATGGTCGCGGTGTTCCGGCACTTCGCCGGCCTGGACGAGGCGAAGAACCCGGGCCACGAGGGCGACATCCAGATCGGCCGCCACAAGGACGGCTGGATCTGGGCCATCCCCATCCGCAAGGACGTCATCAGCGTCGGCTCGGTGATGCGGCGCGAGGTGCTCCAGGAGAGCGACCCCGCCGCGCTGCTCGCGGACCACGTCAAGCGGGTGCCGCGGATCACCACGCGGATCGAGGGCACCGAGCCCGGCGACGTGCACGTTGAGACCGACTACTGCTACTACTCCAACACCGTCGCGGGGTCCGGCTGGTTCATGGTCGGCGACGCCGCCTGCTTCTTCGACCCGATCTTCTCCGGCGGCGTCCTGTTGGCGACCGCGACCGGGGTGCGCGCGGCGGAGACCATCCACACGCTGCTGAAGGAGCCGGGCCGCACGGTCGAGCTCCAGACCGACTACAGCAATTTCCTCAAGACCGGATACGACACCTACTCCCGCATCATCCACGCCTACTACGAGCACGGCTACAACGTCCGCCCGTACCTGGAGGCGATCGGCCTCGACCGTGAAGAGCTGCGCTGGTACGACAACCCGTGGGTGGTCCGCCTGCTCAGCGGTGACCTCTGGAGCAAGAGCGAGCTCAACCAGGAGCTCCGCACGGTGTCCCGGTGGGACACCTTCGCCCCCTTCGAACGCGTCCTCGAATGCCCCTTCTATGCCGAGCTCAACGCGGCCGAGGGCGTCTGACCGCCCGGCCGGGCCCCATTAGATGAGAAAGGGAAACCATGTCCATTGACCTGATGGAAGTCCAGCAGGTGCCCAACCGCATCGTCGCCGCGTGGGCGAAGAACGACGCCGGCGCGTTCGCCAAGGTCTTCGCCGAGGACGGGACGCTCGTCCTGCCCGGCGGGGTCTTCCTCAAGGGCCGCGAGGAGATCCGCGCCCACATGGCGGGGCTCTACGAGGGCGAGCTCAAGGGCACGACCGTCACCGGCTCGCCGCAGCTGATCAAGCCGCTCTCCGACAGCATCGTCCTGCTCATCAACAAGGGCGGCGTGCTGCACCCGGGGGACACCGAGCCCTCGGAGAAGGAGGCCATCCGCGCGACCTGGCTGCTGGTCAAGCAGAACGGCGAATGGCTCATCAGCGCCTACCAGAACACCCCGCTCGCGAGCTGACCAGGGGAGCGCCCCGAAACCGGGGACCGGCCGCCACGGCGGCCGGTCCCCGGCTTTTTTCTTTCTCGCGGTGGGCGTGATCGGTGGGCGGCGGAGCGTAAGACGAGACGTTGCGTCTTGACGTCGCCGAAGCACGGGTTTACTGTTCCCGTACGTGACGGTACGTCTCGTCTCGTCTCGTCACCGATACACCCCCTAGCACCACCATCGATCGGGTCCTAGACCTCCTGGCCTGGGTGTGTTCAGAGCGCAGGCTGTTACTGGTCGCGGTCGGCCCTGGTGGCCCGCCGAGCCGGAACAGCGAACCCGATCACCCTCACCCGATTGGTAGCAGAAAGATGAAGGACGATTTCTTCGGCCCGCCTTCGACGGTCGGCGCACCGCCGCGCCAGGACTCCGCACCGCCCCGCGCCACCTCGTACGATCCGCCGCGCGCCACTTCGTATGACGCGCCTCGCCCGCCTCACGAGGCTCCTGCGCGTGGCACGGCTCGTCCGCGCGCCTCGTTCGACCCGAAGCTCGCGCTCCGCATCGCCACCGGCCTGTGGATCGCGGTGACCGCGATCCAGTTCGTCGTCTGGCTGGCCATCGCCATCATCGGCGGCGACCTGCTCGACCCCTGGTGGCTCTACACGACGGTGCCGACCGGCGCCCTGCTCGGCGGCGCCTGGATGATGTTCGGCCGCCGGGACGGATCGGCGACGAGCGGCCGGGAGGCGCGGTGAACGCCCCGATCGAACCGGCGGTCCAGCTGAGGGACCTGCGCAAGCACTACGGCGGCGGCAGCGACGTCACCGCGCTCGCGGGCGTCAGCGTCGACTTCCCGGCGGGCAGCTTCACCGCGGTCATGGGCCCCTCGGGCTCGGGCAAGAGCACGCTCCTGCACTGCGCCGCCGGGCTGGACGAGCCCACCTCCGGGACGGTCGCGCTCGTCGGCGTCCCCCTCGCGGGCCGGAACGAGACCGAGCTGACCCGGCTGCGGCGCGACCACGTCGCGTTCGTCTTCCAGTCCTACAACCTGATGCCCGCGCTGACCGTCTGGCAGAACGTCACGCTGCCCGCGCTGCTGGCCGGGCGCCGTCCCGACAAGGAGTGGACGCGCCAGGTGATCGAGCGGGTCGGCCTCGGCGAGCGGATGGGGCACCGGCCCGGCGAGCTGTCGGGCGGCCAGCAGCAGCGGGTGGCGATCGCCCGTGCGCTGGCGAGCCGGTCCGCCGTGGTCTTCGCGGACGAGCCGACCGGCGCGCTCGACACCACGACCGCGCGCGAGGTGCTGCACCTGCTCACGCAGATCGCCCGGATGGGCCAGACGGTGGTGATGGTCACCCACGACCCCGTCGCCGCGTCCTACGCCGACAGCGCCTTGTTCCTGGTGGACGGGCAGATCGTCCGGCACCTGGCGAACCCGACCGCCAAGGCCGTCGCCGACGAGCTGGCCGGGCTCGCGCCCCGCCCGCAGGCCGCCCCGCACGAGGCCGCCGCTTACGACAGCGCCGGGTACCGCGCGCATGTCGGAAGGCACGCGATGACGGCCGGAGTCCAGGAAGGGACGGCACGGCGATGATCCGGCTCGCGTTCGCGTCGCTGCGGTACCGGGCCGCCGCGTCCGTGGCGACGTTCCTGGCGGTCGTCGTCGGCGCCGCGCTGCTGCTCGCCTGCGGGGGGCTGTTCGAGACGGCGATCCGGCTCAACGCCGACCCGCAGCGGCTCGCCGGGGCGCCGATCCTCGTCACCGGGCCCGCGGGGTTCAAGCTGCCGAACGAGTCGCAGCGCGCCGCCTACTCCGAGCGCGGCCACATCGACCCCGCGGTCGCGTCCCGGCTGGCCGGGACGCCCGGGGTCGCCGCCGCCGTGCCGGACGTCTCGTTCCCGGCGGTCCCCGTCGTCCACGGGCAGGCGGCTCCGGCCGGCGACGACGCGCTCGCCGGGCACGGCTGGGAGTCGGCCGCGCTCACCCCCTACGCCCTGCGCGAGGGCGCCGCGCCCCAGGGGAAGGGCCAGGTCGTGCTGGACGGCGCGTCCGCCCGGCGGCTGAAGGCCCACGCCGGGGACCGGGTCCAGATCGCGGTCGCCGGGGTGCCCGAGACGTTCACGGTGAGCGGCGTCGCCGCGCCCGCCGGGCACGTGGACGCCCCCGCGTACTTCTTCTCCGGCGCCGACGTCCAGCGGTTCGTGCCCCGGGGCGCGGGCGCCGACGCGATCGGGCTCCGGCTCGAACCCGGCGCCAAGGTCAAGGACGTGGCCGCGCGGGTGGCGGCGGCCCTGCCAGCGGAGCTGAAGGTCCGCACGGGCAGCGACCGCGGCGCGGCCGAGTTCGCCGGCGTCGAGGCCGGACGGCTGCCGCTGATCCTGCTCGCGGGCATCTTCAGCGGCATGGTCGTGGTCGTCATGGCGCTGGTCGTGTCGGCGACGATCGGGCTGTCGGTCCGGCAGCGGCGGCGGGAGCTCGCGCTGCTGCGCGCGGGTGGCGCCACGCCGCGCCAGGTGTACCGGATGGTGATGGCCGAGACGATGGTCGTCGCGCTGCTCGCCACCGCGTGCGGGCTCGTGCTCGGCCGGTTCACCGGCGGCTGGATCTGGGACGCCACGACCGAGCACGGCGCCGTCTCGTCCGCGCTGAACTTCCAGCTCGGCCTGATCCCGCTCGGCGGCACCGCGCTCGTCGCGCCGCTCGCCGTGTGGATCGCGGCCGCGTTCGCCGCCCTCCCGGCCGCGCGCACCCGTCCGATCCAGGCGATCGCGGAGGCGGCCGTCCCGTCGGTCAGGGTGGCACCCTTCCGGCGCGTGCTCGCCGCCGTGTTCGCGGTCGGCACCGTCGCGCTCGCCGGGACCACGATGTTCATGGGTCCGGAGTCGGCGCAGGCCACCGGCGGACCGGCCGTCCTCACCGGCTCGATCGCGGTCGCCCTCATCGCCCCCGAACTCCTGGACCGCCTCACCGGCCGGGCAGCCGACCTCATCCACCGCCTGGGCGGCCCCCTCGGCATCCTGGCCGCGATCAATATCCGGGCCCGCGCGGGCCAGTTCGCGGCGGTGCTCACACCGCTCACGCTGGGCGTGTCGATCGCGCTCGGCAACGTGTACTCGCAGACCACCGCGGCCGAGGCCGCCAAGGACGGCTACCTCCACCAGTTCAAGGCCGACACCGTCGTCACGTCCTCGGCGGGCGGGATCGCCCCGGGGCTCGTCGAGCGGGTCCGCCAGACCGAAGGGGTCGCGACCGCGTCGCCGCTGGTCAGCAGCCACGGCTGGATCGAGGAGCCCTACGACGGCAAGGGCACCGACCCCTCCACGCTGATCGGCGTCGGACGCCAGGACGCGGCGCCCGTGCTCACCGCGCCCGCCGCGTCCGGGACGCTGCGGAACTTCACCGGCAACGTCGTCGCGCTGCCCGAACCCATCGCGCGGCGGCTGCACATCGGCGTGGGGCAGAAGATCGTCATGCGTCTCGGCGACGGCACCCGGGCGCCGGTCACGGTCGCGGCGCTGCTGCGGGACTCCTCCGACTACGCGGGCATCATGTTGCCCTCCGACCTGCTGGCCCCGCACACGACCAACGCGCTGCCCACCCACCTCCTCGTCCGCGCGGAGCCGGGGACCAGTACCGGGGAGCTGCGGAAGGCCG
Organism: Actinomadura terrae; assembly: GCF_022751215.1. Taxonomy (GTDB): domain Bacteria; phylum Actinomycetota; class Actinomycetes; order Streptosporangiales; family Streptosporangiaceae; genus Spirillospora; species Spirillospora terrae. The sequence goes on from NZ_JAICDG010000002.1 coordinate 203,313, forward strand.
TCGAGGAGCGGGTCGGCGCGTTCCCCGGGACCAGCGTCGGCGGCGACGGCGTGCTGGCGGAGACGGTCGAGCGCGGCCTCGACGTCGAGGCGTGGATCAACTACCTGATCGCCGCGCTGGCCATCGCCTACGCCGCGATCGCGGCCATCAACACGCTGGCCGTGGCGGTGCTGTCGCGGCGCCGGGAACTCGCGGCGCAGCGCCTGGCCGGTGCGACCGGAAGCCAGGTGCGGCGGATGCTGCTCATCGAGGGCCTCGTGGTGGCCACGATGAGCCTCGCGCTCGGGACGGCGATCTCGGCGTTCACCGTCCTGCCGATGGCCTTCGCGGGCGGCGCGCTGCTGCCGTCCGGGCCGGTCGCCGTCTTCCTGGGCGTCGTCGCGGCGGCGTTCCTGATCGTCGTGCCCGTGACGGCGCTGGCCGGACGGACGGCGCTGCGTCCGAAGGCCGTCGAGATCATCGGTTCGGCGGCGGCGTGAGCCGCCCGGCCGCTACCGGCCACCGGACCGCTCGGCAGTGTTTCAAAAGTCCCGGCCCACGTCCCTCGCCTGGCGGCTCGGGACGTGACCGAGCCTTTGCGGGCGCGGAATCGCTTCGCGATCTTCCCGGCGGGGCTCGCCTCCGGCGTCGCCCCGCCGCTCAGCTACGCGCCCGCGTGACGGCTGAGGCCACCTTGGAACACGCCCTAGGCGCCGTCGATGCCGCCGGCCCTGCCGTGGTTGGACGTGTCGGGGTCGGGCTCGCCGGTCTTGTGGGGGTCGGGGGACAGGCCGGTGAAGGCGACGTCGAGTATCTCCGACACCTGCTCGGCGGACGGCGGACGGGTATGGAGCAGCAGCCGGTAGTACAGGGGCCCGTAGAGCATCTCGACCACGGTGTCGATGTCGAAGTCCCCGCGTATCTGCCCCTCCTCCTGCCCGCGCCGGAGCCGTTCCTCACAGGCCCGCACGCGCGGCTCGATCATGTTCTCGCGGAGCGAGGCGGCGAGTTCCGGGTCCTCCTGGGCGGCCGCTATGAGACCGGCGTAGGGCGCGAACTCCGAGCTGTTGAACAGCGTCGCCACCGCGCTCATCTGCGTGTGCAGGTCGGCGCGCACGTCGCCGGTGTAGGGGAAGTCGGTCGTGCTGTTCACACGCTCGTTGAGGGCCTCCTGGAGTACCGCCGCCTTGGACCCCCACCACCGGTAGATCGTCTGCTTGCCCACCCCGGCCCGTTTGGCGATCTCCTCGACCGTCATCTTGGCCAGACCGCGCTCCCGGACCAGCTCAAGGGCCGCGTCCAGGATCGCCCGGCGGGATCGCTCGCTCCGTCGCTGCTCGTTCGGCGTGCTCATGGCACGACCTTACACGAGACGAAACGGAGCGTCTTGACAGGGCATGACCACCCCCCATCGGAAGGAGGCTCGCCGTGAGCGAGGCGGCTACCCGCAGATACACCGGCATGTTCGGCGTGATCGCCAGCCTGTTCATCATCGTCCAGGTCCCGCTCTACTTCATCTACTCCGGGGCCCCGCCGGACTGGAACATCATCACCCGCGGTCTGATCGGCGTCACCGGCTGCACGTTCTACATCGTGTACTTCATCGGGCTCCGGCAGCTCGTCGTCCGGGTCAGTCCGGCCCACGAGTGGGCGGCGTCGGTGATCCAGATGGCGGGGCTGCTCTGGGTCGCGATGGTGTTCGTCCCCCAGTCCATGGAGGTCGGCGCGGCGATCTCGGTGCGCCACGACATCGACACGACGACCGAGGGCCCGTTCGCGGCGGCCCAGTACCTGATGCAGGGCGGGATCTCGCGGCTGCTGATGGGCCTGTTCCTGATCACCTTCGGCGTCACGGTCACCAGGCTCAGGCTGCTGCCGACCTGGGTGGGCCGTTCGTCGTTCATCGTCGCCGCCATCAACCTCGCGTTCCTGCCCGCGGTGTACTTCGGCGACGACGCGGCCGACTTCTACAGCGCGCAGGGCTGGGGCACCACGGCCAGCATGGGCGCGCTGTGGTCGCTCTGGACGCTGGCCGTGAGCATCAGCACCCTGCGCAGCGCGCGGAACGCCCCCGCCGAGTCGGCCAGCGGGCACGCGGGGACGGCGGCCGGGCTCGGCTGAATCCACGAAGGTGCCCGGGACCTTGCCGCCCGGGCACCTTTCGCGTGCGGTCAGTGCCACGGGGGACGGGACCTGCGCAGCACCCGTTCCGCGCGCGCGGTCGCGGTGATCCACTCCCAGCGCGAGTAGAGCGTCCAGGCCCAGGACGATTCGGGGCGTGCGTCGCGTCCCGGGTCCGGTTCGTCCGGGGGGTGCCGGGGCTGCGGAGCGTCCTTGCGCGGGACGGCCTTCCGCGCGGGGGAGCCACCGGCGGGACGGGCGACGAAGCGGCGGGCGACCCGCGCCGGGCGGCCCGGACGGCGCCGTACCCGTCGCAGCCTGGCCAGCGCGGACGGGGGCACGAGCATCGCTGGGCTCCTCGGATCACCGGTCATCGCCGCTCCCGAATGTAGCGCAACGGATACCGTCCGCCATCCTCCTCCCGACGTTCCGGTGAACGCGAGGAGAACGATCTTTTGATCTCGTGCTGTTCGACGGGGGCGAATCGGCGGCGTTGTGTGGTCGTCGGGACGTTCGACCACGCGCGTCCGGGAGGGCTCGCTGAGGGCCGGGGATTACTGGTGGGCCAGCGCGGCGGGGTGGCAGTCCACCATGAGCTCGATGTCGCGGGTGTGGGCCAGGGCGGCGGCGCCGTCGCGGTCGATGGCGGCGGCCAGGACGGCTCCGACGGCCCCGGCCAGCAGCCCGCGGATCTCCTCGGGCCGCAGGTCGGCGGGGTCCCAGGAGCGCAGCGTCGCGTCGCCCGCGACCGTGACATGGCGGACGCCCGCCAGCAGCATCGCCAGCTCGCCGCACCGGGAGAGGCAGGCGGCCCCGTCCGGACCGGCCTCGCTGATCACCGCGCCGAGCCGCCGCGCCACGCCGTGCAGCGCGAGCAGGGCGGGCCGTTCGTGCCGGCCGGGCCGGAAGATGGGCGGGCGGCCGTCCTCCCGCCACCTGGCGTATGCCCCGAAGGAATGGCTGTTCATGACACGACACTAGAGTCGCGGGTGCCCCGCCCGGAGCAGGACTCCCCGCTATCGGAATCCTTTTGCCTTTCGAGGTCGGCGGGTTATCTTCTATTTGCCGTGGAGGGCACCGGGTAAAGCGGGTGATGGTGCGGTAATAATCCAGTAGATCGTCCCTTGCGGCCAGGCAAACGGGTTTACCGCCGGTCTGTTCGGAAAAGCAGCAAGTAATCCGGCAACTCGGGAGCAACAGAACCAAGCGCGGGACGGTCCGGGCCACGCCGGATCACGAGAGCAGAGGTGTTCAACGTGCAGACGCAGACACAGGTGCGGGAACTGATGGGAATGAGCGTGACCGACGCCCACGGCACCAAGGTCGGCACGATCAAGCAGGTGTACCTCAACGACGATTCCGGCGCGCCCGAGTGGGTGACCGTGCACACCGGTTGGTTCGGGATGCGGGAGAGTTTCGTCCCGCTGTCCGGCGCGAACAAGGCGAAGGACATGCTCCAGGTCCCCTACGACAAGGAGACCATCAAGGGCGCCCCCAATGTGGACGCGGACGAGCATCTGTCGCACGCGCAGATCGTCGATCTCTACCGGCACTACGGCGTGCGCCCCCCGAGCGGCCGCCGCTCGCCCGGCGACGCGGGGACGTCCGGAGACGCCGCCGGGACGTCCGGGAACGCGGGCCCGGCCGCCGGGTCCGACGCCAAGGCCGGTGACCGGTCCATGACCGGCAGGGAAGGCCAGGGCATGGGCAAGAGCGGCACGGCGGGCGGCGCAGCCGGGACCGCCGGTGCGGCCGGTGCGGCGGGTGCCGCCGGGATGGCCGTCCATGCCGAACGCCAGGGCAAGCGCGGGAAGGACCTGCCGCCGCAGTCGGCGCGCGCCGGCGCCGAGGCGCCGATGACCGAGATCACCCGGTGCGAGGAGCAGATGCGCATCGGGACCGAGCGCCACGAGACCGGGCGAGTCCACGTCCGCAAGTGGGTCGAGACGGAGATGGTCGAGCGGACGATCCCGGTCTCGCACGAGGAGATCAAGATCGATCGTGAGGCGATCACCGGTGGCCGTCCGGACATGAAGGCGACGCTCGGCGAGGACGACCGCGTGATCGTCCTGTACGAGGAGCGCCCGGTCGTGACGAAGGAGACCGTGCCCGTCGAGCGCGTGCGCATCCACACCGAGCAGGTGCAGGACGAGCAGACCGTGCGCGGCGAGCTGCGCCGCGAGCGCATTGAGGTGACCCGCGAAGACGGTGCGGGCAGCTCTGTTTAATGAAGTCCCGGCCCACCGCCCTCGCCTGGCGGCTCGGGCAGTGACCGTGCCTTGGCGGGCGCGGAATCGCTTCGCGATCTTCGCGGTGGGGCCTCGCCTCCGGCGCCGGCCCCACCGCTCAGCTACGCGCCCGCGTGACGGCTGAGGTCGCTGCGGGGTGCGCCCTGGCCGGTGAGCCCGCGTGATCGCTGGGGCCGCCTCGACATTCCAGGCACGGTTGGACGTATGGCCGGATGTGGTCATGCGCGGTGCTCGTTGGACGGGTGTGACTGGTGGGGCCGATGGGGCTCGCGGTCCGTTCGCGCCGGTAAAGGCGGGCGGCGGTAGGACTTCCGAACCGGGCCGTGGCCGACGGCCCGGGCGCCTTTTAGCGGGACGCCCCGAGACCATTAGTGAGCTTTCTTGACAGATAGGGGATAAAGGGGGAAGTTTCACTCGACGCCGAGCCCACGCGAGGGCCCGTGGCCTCCCTGCCACGGTCCCGTCGCAGGCGCGTGGCCCGCTCGGCGGTGGCCCCGAGGCCCCCCGCCGACCGCTCCCCCTAGGGCCGGCCGCTCGCTGGGGCGAGCGGCCGGCCGCCCCCTTTCCGGCCGGAGGGCGGGCTCGGAATTGGCGAATCCGGGCCCGGAAAACGGCGTGGAGACGGGTCGGGCGGCGCGGGTAGAGTCGCCCCCATGACCGAGCAGGTGAGGGTTGATGTGTGGCTGTGGTCGGTGCGCCTGCTGAAAACCCGTTCGGTGGCGAGCAACGCGTGCCGCGCCGGGCACGTCCGGGTGAACGACGAGCGCGCCAAGCCCGCCACTCCCGTCCGTCCGGGAGACGAAATTCGCCTGCGCCATGACGGACGGGAGCGCATCGTCATCGTCGAGCGGATCGTCCGCAAACGCGTCGGCGCCCCGATCGCGCAGGAATGCCTCATCGACAAGAGCCCGCCGCCCCCGCCGCGCGAGGCGCTCATTCCGATCGGCCTCCGCGAGCGCGGCGCGGGACGTCCCACCAAACGCGACCGCCGCGAACTCGACCGGCTCCGCGCGTTGAACCAGAGCCGCGTCGCCCACGACCTCGACCTCGAACTCGGCGAGAGCGAATGACACCGGCGCGGACGGTTTCTCGGCCGGGCTGAGCCTACGGTTTGCGGGCGAGCACGCGGCCGTGCTGGAACCTTTCGGAATCCTCCGGCTCGCGGGAGGCGTGGGCGTCCACGACCAGCCCGGCCTCGTTCAGGAGCCGGCAGACGAGCGGGACCGGCCAACGGTGGGCGAGCGTCACCTTGTGGTCGAAGGGAATCGGCTCGCCGGCGCCGTCGGCGCCCGCCGGGGCCTCGAAGAAGCCGATCAGGAGACGCCCGCCCGGCGCGAGCAGCCGGTGGAATTCGGCGAGTATCCCGGGCCACTGCTCCGGCGCGGCGTGAATGGTCGAATACCACGCGAGAATGCCGCCGAGCGTGTCGTCCGCGAGGTCGAGGCCGGTCATGGAGCCCTGCTCGAAACGCAGGTCCGGATGCGCCGCGCGGGCGATCGCGATCATCTCCGCCGACAGGTCGACGCCGAAGGCCGTCCGGCCGAGCGAGGTCAGGTAGGTGGTCATGTGGCCGGGGCCGCAGCCGAGGTCGGCGACGGGATCGCCCGCGAGTTCGGCGAACGCGGCGATGAGGGCGCGGTCCAGCGCGGGGGTGACGTTGATGTCGGCGAACATCTCGGCGTAGAGGGCGGCGACGGAGTCGTAGGCGGTGCGGGTGGTGTCGAGTTCGGTCACGGCCGCCGACGATATCCGGTGGACACCCCGTCCGGCGTCTGCCACAGTGACGCCATGATCGTTCGAAGGGACCGCGTCACCGTCGTCCGGTGAGCGTGACAGCGCGGCGGGACGCCGCAGAGATCCGCACGGAATGGCTGGGCGCGGCGTTGTCCACCCGGCCCACCGACCGCCCGGCCGCCGAGGCCGCCATTTCCCGGTTGTACCGCCTGATCGGCCTTCCGCCGCCGCGTTTCCACTGGGTGGCCTCGCCCGTGACGGCGATCGAGACCGTCCCGCCCGGTATGCGTTGGCGTGCCGCGCCCCGTCTCGGCGACGTGGATAAATGGCCGATAGCGCGCATGTTCTGTGCCGCGCGAGCCGCACTGGTCATCGACCTGGATTCGCGACCCTCCCGGGCACTTGGAGCGGCGGAGACGCTGGCCCGCACGGAGGTGTGCTTCCCGGTCGCGAGTTCGGTGCGGGCCTCGCTGGGGACGGCGCTTCGGGCGGCGCTCTCCTCGCCCGTCTTCAGAAGCAGCCAGTGGGAATCGGCGCTGAATCCCGACTGGACGTCGTACCACGACGCCGTCCGCAGGATGACCGGCGGCGGGTTCACCCCCGAACAGGACATGGCCCTTAATCTGTGGTCGGACGCGATCCGTTCGTGCGGCCCGTGGTGGCCGCACGAGGAGCTCTGCATCGTCTCCGAAAGGCCCGTAGCCCTCCATATGGAGGTGTCGGGAAACACCGGCGAAGTGCGTCCGCATAGCGAGGACGGGCCCGCGCTGCGTTACGCCGACGGATGGGAAATGCACTTCTGGCATGGGACGCCCGTCCCCGCCTGGGTGGTGGACGATCCGAGCGTCGAGCGGATCGAGCGGGAGCCGAACGTCGAGGTCCGGCGCTGCGCGATCGAGAAGCTCGGCTGGGCGTCCTACATCGACCAGGCCGGGCTGAGACTGGTCGCCTCGGCCCCCGATCCGGGCAATCCGGGTGCGGAACTGCGGCTGTACGACCTGCGGCGGGAGACCCGGGTGCTCCTCGCCGTCAATGGGTCCGTCGAACGCGACGGGCGCCGCCGCCGGTACGGGCTGACCGTCCCCGGCTCCCTCGACGACCCGATCGCGGCCGCCGCCTGGACCTACGGGCTGCCGGCGGACGCGTACTCCCTGCTCGTCCGCCGAACCTGAGGTGATGATCATGACTGAGACCATGACCGAGAAAGAGTCCGATCTCGCCGCGCTCGACCATCTGGAGCGCTCGGCGGTCGTTCCCGTCGTGTCCGGGCTCCAGGCCCAGGGCGACCTGATCGTCATCCCGCTTCCGATGATCGCGGGATCGGTGCAGGTGTGGCCGGGCGCCCAGTGGCAGGACGTGCCGCCCGCCGGCATCGAACTGCTCCTGAGCGCGGTGGGCGGCAACCCGCACACGCTGGTGGCCGAGCCCGGTACCTGCCGGTGGACGACCCGTGTGTCCGACGAGGACAGCCTGGCGCTCGGCGTCTTCGAGGCCGCGGCCGTCGTCTACCTGATGCATGCCGAGCACGGCGCGAGCGGCTGCGCGCCCGGGGTCTACGTCGTCCGCCGCCAGCGCGAGCGCGACGGGAGCCGGATGCGCGTGGTCGCCGACTGACGCGCCGGGCTCACGGCGGCTCGGTCAGCGTCTGCGGCGCGACTCGGGGGCCGCGCGCAGGTGGACGCGTTCGCCCTGGCGGCCGAAGAGGCTGAGGATCTCGGCGGGCTGGTCGCTGCCGGGCCCGAACCAGTGCGGCAGGCGGGTGTCGAACTCGGCGGCCTCGCCCGGTCCCATGATCAGGTCGTGCCCGGCGACGATCAGCCGGACCTTACCGGACAGGACGTACAGCCACTCGTAGCCCTCGTGCGTGGTCATCTCCGGGACGCTCTGGTCCGGCGGGATGATCGACTTCCACGCCTGGAGCGGGCCCGGCTGGCGGGTGAGCGGGATGTGTGTGCGGCCGTGGACGCAGCGGGCCTGGAACCGGACGCGCGGGTCGCCGACCTCGGGGGCGCCGACCAGCTCGTCCAGCGGTACCTGGTGGGCCTGCGCGATCGGCAGCAGCAGTTCCAGGCTCGGCCGCCGCTGGCCCGCCTCCAGCCGTGACAGCGTGCTCTTGGAGATCCCCGTCGCCTCGGCGAGCGCGGCGAGCGTGACCCCGCGCTCGGTGCGCAGCCGCCGGAGCCGGGGCCCGACGTCGGCGAGCGCCTTGGTGATCGCTGCGGCGTTGTCCATGCCCCCATTGCACCCGCGTTTCCCGGAAATGGCAACAGAAGTTGTCGTCCCCGGCCACCGGCGCGCACTGTGGGGGGACGGAGGTGATCGCAGATGTACGACGTCGTGGTGATCGGCGGGGGTGCCGCCGGGCTGAGCGCGGCGCTGGTCCTCGGCCGGGCCCGCCGGTTGGTGGCGGTGGTCGACGGCGGGGAGCCGCGCAACGCGCCGGCCGCGCACATGCAGGGCTACCTGTCGCGGGACGGGATGTCCCCGGCGGCTCTGCTGGAGGTGGGCCGCGCCGAGGTGGCCGGGTACGGGGTGCAGGTGATCGACGCCCGGGTGGACCACATCGAGCCCGGATTCGACGTCCACCTGACGGGGGGCGGGTCCCTGCGGGCCCGCCGGATTCTGGTGGCGACCGGGCTGCGCGACGAGCTGCCGGACATCCCCGGCGTGCGCGAACGCTGGGGCAAGGACCTGCTGCACTGCCCCTACTGCCACGGGTACGAGGTGCGGGACGAGCCGCTGGGCGTCATCGGGAACGGTCCAAACGCGGTCTCGCATGCGCTGCTGCTCCGGCAGTGGTCGGACGACCTGGTGTTCTTCCCGCACCGGACGGTGGTGACCGACGCCGACCGGGAACGGCTCTCCGCTCGCGGGGTGCGCGTCGTCCGGGGAGAGGTCAAGCGGCTGGTGACCGACGAGGGCCGCCTCGGCGGGGTCGAACTCGCCGACGGCCGGACGGTCCCGCGCACGGCGGTCTTCCTGGCGCCGAGCATGATCCCCCAGGACGGCCTGCTCACCGCGCTCGGATGCGAGCGCGAGGACGGCTGGGTGCGGACGGACCCGTCCGGGCTGACGAGCGTCCCGGGCGTGTGGGCGGCGGGCAACGTCCGCGACCCGCGCGCGCAGGTCATCACGGCGGCGGGCATGGGCTCGGCGGCGGCGATGGCGATCAACCACGACCTCGTGGAGGAGGACACCGCGGCCGCCCTCGCCCCGTTCTCCGCGCGGGCCGAGGCGGCCAACTGCGAACAGGTGGTGGCCGACCGGCGGCACGGCCTGTGACGCGGGTGTTCAGCGGCGGAAGATCGTGATCGAGTGGCCGACCTCGTCGACCGGCACGCTGTCCCGGAGCAGCACGGTCAGCCGGGGGTCGGCCTTGGCGATCCAGCTGTCGGACACCACCAGCAGCCCCCGCACCTGGCCGGGCGGCACCCGGAACGGGTCGCCCGCGCGTATCCCGTAGGAGGACGGGACGCCGCTGCCCTTGTAGGCCAGCCAGACCCGCTCGTCCAGGTAGCGGGCGCGGAGGCGGTCGGCGAGCCGTCCGAGATCCTGGCCCCAGTCGACGTTGGAGTCGTGCAGCCGCAGATGGGTCTTGGACGGTCCGCCGAACGCCTCGTTGGAGTACGGCAGGTAGTAGGGGAACGTCCGCAGCGAACTCACCGCCACGAACAGCACCAGTACCGCCGTGACCCAGCGCAGGCGGGGAACGGTCACGCACGCCGCCGCCGCGACCGCCAGGAACATCGGAACGAAGATCACATACCGGACGCCGAGATCCCGCGACCCGGTCATCGCCACCGCCAGCAGCACGGCGACCGGCAGCACCACATAGAGCGCGGCGCGGCGCAGAACCCCGACGCCGATCGCCCACAGCGCGAGCATTCCCAGTGGCGTCTTCACCAGCAGCGCCGCAGGCAGGTAGTACCAGAGCGCCCCGCGGTAGTGGTGGCCGAGCAGGAACCCGTCCCACGTCGAATCCTCGAATCCGAACTGGACGCGCATGCCGTCCCGGTACGGACGCGGGAACGGCATGAGATCGACGAGCAGAGCGCGCATGCCTCCGATGTCGGGCACGCCGGGCGGTGCCGTCCAGCGCAACCGGGGATCGACGGCCAGGTAGCACGCCCACACCACCGCGACCGTCCCCGCCAGCATGCCGAGGGCCGCTCCGGCGCGTCCCCCCCAGGACGGGCGGGAGCACGCGGCCAGCGCCATCAGCACCGGAACCGCCGCGAGCATGCTCATCTTCGTCGCCACGGCCGCGCCCAGCGCGACCGCCGCGAGCGGCAGGTAGGGGAGGGGACGCTCGCGCGCCCTCCACACCGTCCACGCCGAGGTCAGCAGGAACCCGGACGCGGGCACGTCGAGCGTGGCCAGCGACCCGTGCGCGATGACGTCCGGCGAGAACGCGTAGAGGGCGAGCGCCACCAGCCCGCCGACCCGCCCGGTGAGGTCGGCGGCGAAGGCGAACACCACCAGCCCGAACAGCAGCGTCAGCACGATCATCGGCAGCCGCGCCGCGAGCAGCACCCGGCCCGCGTCGTTGCCCGACTCGTAGAGCACGTGCCGTCCGGCGGCCTCCTGCGTCCCGGTGAACCCCTCGTCCAGCCGCGGACGCTCGACCGCGAGCCCCGCGCCCATGATCAGCTTGCCCAGCGGCGGATGCTCGGGGTTGGAGCGCAGGCTGTGTTCGCGCTGGTAGGAGACGGCGGCGCCCACGTACACGGGCTCGTCGATCGTCGGGGTCTGCTGGACGGCCGCCGTCACCATCGCGGTCGCCATCTCCGCCAGCAGCGCCGCCACGCACAACGCCACGGCCCACCGCCGGAGCACGCGGGGCGGGCTCGGGGCGGCCGCCCCGTCCGGCGCCTCGTCCGGCGAGGCCACCGCGTCCGGCGAAGTCACCGCTCCAGCTAACCACCGCGCCGGGAACCCCGGGGGCGGGCGGCCCGTCGAAGCCACCAATGATCACCGTTGACGGAGGTACCCCGCAATGCCCGTGAAGCTGGAGCTGTCCCACCCCGAAGACCTGTGGGCGGAGGCGTCCGCGCTGGCCATGCTCACCGTCGGGACCGACGGGTTCGGCGCGACCGTCGTCCCCGACGGCGTGCGCGGCGACGACGTCGGCAACGGCTGGCACGGGATGAGCTGGATCGGCGGTGGCCGCGCCGTCCTGTACGGCTACGACGTCGACGCGAGCAAGACCCGCCACCAGGTGCCGCCGCTCGACCTGCTGGCGGGCGGGCCCGACTGGCTGCCCTGGGAGTGGCTCTCGGAGATGATGCGCCGGGAGCAGCTGATCCAGTACGTCTACTGGTGGGACGGTTCGTCCTGGGCCCGCACCGACTACCCGGACGGCCTGCGCGACGGCGGGTTCGGCGACACCAGGCGCGACGACCAGGTCGAGGACGCCTTCCTGGCCTTCGCCGACGACCCCAAGGCGGCGCGGGCGGCGTTCGAGGACCTCATCCGCGCCGCGCGGGAGCGCGCCGTCGACCGGGCCGTGATCGACGCGCTCCAGCGCCACCTCGACCCCGAGAACTTCGACATCGAGCCGGACGAGCCCTTCGACACCGATGCCATGCTCGCCGTCGCCGAGCGCGCCGGGGTCACGCCCGGGTCCGCCCGGCCCGAACTGCCGCCGGGCCGGGGCGAACCGGCGGACCGCCGGGTGTGGCTGCTCGACTACCTCCGGCACTGGTCCCTGTTCGAGGAGCGCCAGCTGACCGAGGGGATTTCGCCGAGCATGTGCTGGTCGCCGGCGTCCTAGCGGGCGGCGATCGCCTCGCCGATGATCTCCAGGGCGAGCGAGGTGTCGGGGCCGAGCTGCCCGGAGAACGAGACGGCGGTGTGCCCGGCGGCCTCCAGCCGGTCCAGGCCCGCGCGCAGGTCGTTGGCGTCCCCGGCGGCCATGAACAGGTCGAGCGTCCGGTCGCTGATCTCCGCGAGCCGCTCGGTCGCGCCGTCGCGCTTGGCCGCCCGCGCCGCCTCGATCTCCGCCTCCGGCACCTCGTGGAAGGCCAGCGGCGCCCCGAGGTGCGGCAGGAAGGTGGCGAGCAGCGAGCGCGCCTCGCGCCGCGCCAGCTCGCGGTCTGGGTGGACGAACGTCCAGTTCTCGGCGACGAACTGGACCTCGTCGGCGGCGCGTCCGGCCTCCTTCGCGCCCGCCTCCATGTGCTCCTTGAGCAGGGACGCGTAGCCCGGGTGCCACTGCGCGGCGGCGCGCAGCCCGTCGCAGTGCGCGCCCGCGAGCCGCGCGCCCTTCGGGCCCATCGCCCCGAGGTACACCGGGACGCGGCGTCCGGTGCCGAAGTGCAGCTTCGCGTCCTTCCTGAGCTGGAAGACCTCGCCGTCGTAGGGGCCGGAGCCGCCCTCGACCAGGGTGCGGATGACGTCCACGGCCTCGCGCAGGCCGTCCAGCGTCGCCGGGTTCGTCCGGCCGACCATCTCGTACATCGAGCCGCGGCCGAGGCCGAGCACCGCGCGGCCGCCGGACAGCTCGTCCAGGTGCGCGAGGTTCGCCGCGAGCTGGACGGGATGGCTCAGGTAGGGGTGGGTCACGTTCGGGCCGACCAGCACGCGGGACGTCGCGCGCGCCATGTCGCACAGCACGGGCCAGACCGGGCGCCGGAACAGGACGTCGTGGAGGGAGACGTCCTCGAAACCGAGCTCCTCCGCCCGCGCCGCGAGCACCGGGTAGGCGTCGAGCGGCAGGTTTCCGTGCAATTGCAGGAAGTACTCCATGTCACTGCTTTCCCGGCACGGCCGCGGGGGGCGGGCGTGCCGCGTCGTGGGCCTGGCTAGGTGAGGTTCGCGTGTTGCGGGACGCCGGTGCGCGCCGTCGCGCGGAGGTGGTCGAGGTCGTCGGTGCCGAGGAGGGCCGTGACCCGGCCGGGGTCGAGGAGGTCCTCGCCGAGCGCCGCGCCGAGCAGCGTGAGGATCGCGGAGCCGACCGGGGCCGCGACCCCCGCGAGGCGCGCGAGCGCGACGTTCAGCACCAGGCCGCGCCGGACGTCCTCGTGGACGTAGCGGTGGTCGAGGCCGACGGTCTCGCGCCAGAGGCCGGAGGCGAGCAGCCGCTCCTTCGCGTCCGGCGGGTACATGGAGGTGTCACGTTCCAGGTAGTAGTCCTCCAGCGGCCAGTGCGGTTCCGGCAGACCGAGGGCTTCGCGCAGCGCGATACGTTCGGCGTCGAGCGCCCGGGTCGTCGCGAGGACGGCGGGGGACGTCCCGTCCGCGTGGATGTCGAAGCGGTCGCCGAGGTTCTGGATCGCGCCGAGGTTGTGCGCGATCAGCGGCGGGTGGATCACCGGGCCCCAGTTGGTGAGCGCCGCGTCCAGCCCGTCGGAGACCCGGACGGCCATCGGGTAGGCGGCGGCGAACCGCGCGTGGCCCTCGTCGGCGAGCGGTCCCGTGCCGGGAATCGCGCCGACCGGCAGCCTGCTCGCCGTTACCGGGATGCTGATTTCGCCCGGCGCCGTGACGCGAGTCAGGTACGGGAGCGTTCCAGTCTCCAGGAACGCGACGTCGGGCCGCAGCCGCGCGCCATGCCACGTGCCGAACGTGCCGGGGGTGAACGCCACCGCCTGCCCTGGTTCGAGGACGGGCGCGAGCGCCGCCAGCAGTTCGGGCTGCGCGGACGCGGGCACCGGCGCCACGACCAGCCCCGCGCCGCCGACCGCCGCCGCGAGATCGTGGGTGACCAGGGCGGGCGTGACCGTTCCAGTCCGTTCCGGGGGGTGTGGGGGGTCGTCCCCCCGCAGGGAACAGGTCTGATCGTGCGTCAGGTAGCGCAGCCGCCCGCCGGACGGGAACGCCGCGCCGCGCCGCCACCATCGCACCTCGTGCCCGCCCAGCGTCAGATCGACGACGGCCGCGTGCGCGCCGTTCCCCCCGCCCAGCACCGTCACGATCACCGTCGGCCCTCCCAGCTCTTGATCACGGGGGCCATCTTCCCCTGTAGACGGCCGGTCGTGCGACCGGCCCCCGATCATTGCGTCTCGGCAAGGCGGCCGGTGAGGAACGCGCGTTCCGCGTCGTTGGCTGTCAGGGCGAGCGCCTGCTCGTAGGCGTCCGCCGCGTCCCGGGTGCGGCCCATCCGGCGCAGCAGGTCGGCCTTGACGGCCGGAAGGTAGCGGTATCCGGCGAGGCGCCCGTCCCGTTCGAGCGCCTCGACCTCGGCCAGCGCCGCCGCCGGGCCGCCGACCATCGCGACCGCCACCGCCCGGTTGAGCGCGACCACCGGGGACGGCCACACCCGCAGCAACGCGTCATAGAGGACGAGGATCTGCTTCCAGTCGGTGTCGCGGTAGGTCGGGGCGGTCGCGTGCAGGGTCGCGATGGCGGCCTGCAAGGCGAACCGTCCCGGCCTTCCGCTTTTCAGCGCGCTCACGACGAGCGCGTCGGCTTCGGCGATGGACTCCTGGTCCCAGGCCGAGCGGTCCTGTTCTTCGAGGAGGCGGAGGCGGCCGTTCTCGTTGGGCGCGGTGCGGGTGGCGCGGCGGGCGTGGTTGGCGAGCAGCAGCGCCAGCAGGCCGCGGACCTCGCTCTCGCCGGGCATCAGGGCGTGCAGCATGCGGGCCAGGTCGACCGCGCGTCCGGCGACGTCGTCCCTGGTCAGGGCGCTGCCAGTCGGGGCGGTGTGGCCGGTGGTGAACTGGAGGTGGATCGCGGTGAGCGCCGCGTCCAGCCGGTCGGGCAGCTCGTGCGCGGCGGGCATCCGGAACGCGATGCCCGCCTTCACGATCTTCTTCTTCGCGCGGGTGATCCGCGCGGCCATCGTGCTCTCCGAGACCAGGAACGCGTCCGCGATGTCGGGCGTCGCGACCCCGCAGGCCAGCCGCAGCGTGAGCGCGACCCGCGCCTCGACGGCCAGCGCCGGATGGCAGCACAGGAACACGAGCCGGAGCCGGTCGTCCCCGGCGGGGGCGGAATCGTCTCGCGGCTCGATCAGCAGCGGCAGCTTCGAGCGCAGCGTGTTCGCCCGGCGCAGGACGTCCAGCGCGTTGTGCCGGGCGGCGGTCGTCAGCCAGGCACCGGGCCTGGCGGGGACGCCGTCCCGCGCCCATTCGCCGAGCGCCGCCACGTACGCGTCCTGGACGCATTCCTCCGCGAGGTCGAGATCGCGGGTGACGCGCACCGTCGCGGCGAGCACGGTGGCCCACTCGCGCCGGTGCGCGCCCTCGACCGCGCGCCGGGTCTCGTCGGCGGTCACACCTGGAGGAGCGGACGCACTTCGACGGCGCCGTCCATGATCGGCAGCAGTTTCCCGACGGCGACCGCCTGGTCGAGATCGGCGGCCTCGACCACGAAGAACCCGGCGATGACCTCCTTGCTCTCGATGAACGGCCCGTCGGTGACGAGGCCGCCCTTGCGGATCGTCCGCGTGGCCGAGCTGGGCTCCAGCGCCTGCTGGTGGACGACCCGCGCGCCCATCGCGGCGATCTTCTCCCCGGCCGCCAGATTGGCCTCCATGACCTCGGGCGGGATGTCGGCCGCGCCACCGGGAAGCTCCGCCTCGTAAATCAGAATCGCGTACTGCGGCATATCCGCTCCGTCACCAGTTACCGGTCTCCGGCCCCATGGCCCCGTATGCGAGCTTGCCCACCCGCGTATACGTGCAGGCTATGACACCCGTACCGAACGTCGTCGCGTCGTTCAGCCGAAGGCCGGTGGGGATCGTCCCGTCGGCGAACAGCCGCTTGCCCTTTCCGAGGACGACGGGGAACACCAGCACATGGAACTCGTCGACGAGGTCGTGCCGGATCAGCGTCTGCACCAGTCCGGCGCTTCCGTGGACCTGGATCTCGTCGCCGTCCTCCTCCTTGAGCTTGCGGACCGCGTCGGCGACATCGCCGTCCAGCAGCGTCGAGTTCCGCCATTCGACGCTCCGCAACGTCCGGGACGCGACGTACTTCGGCATCGCGTTCAGTTTCGCGCCGATCGGGTCGTCGTCCGCCGCGAGCGGCCAGTTGGCCGCGAAGTCCTCATAGGTCCGGCGGCCCAGCAGCAGCGCCCCCGCCCGGCCCGTGACCTCGGCCATCAACGTGATGATCGCGGGCTCGAAATGGGGGACGGCCCATCCGCCGTGCTCGAATCCGCTGTCGCGGTCCTCCTCCGGCCCGCCCGGCGCCTGCATGACGCCGTCCAGCGACACGAACGCCGTCACCATCAGTTTCCGCATTGCCTGTCTCCTTCCCCCGGGACGCCCCGGCTGGGCGCCCGCACCCAACACGGCGAACGAGCGTGCCCCGAATCGACAACCCCGCCGCCGCGATTCGGGAAATCGCGGCACGATGGCGTCATGGACCGGCAGACGGTGACCGAACGATCCATTGAGCGGCGGGTGGGCTCGGAGGTGTTCAACCGGGGGCGCGTCTATCTCGGGCAGGGACGCGTCGAGAACCTGTCGGTCACCGCGACTTCCGCGACCGCGACCGTGGAGGGCTCGGAGCCCTATCGCGTCCGGCTCGAACTCACGGCCTCGCGAATGGCGGGCGAGTGCTCGTGCCCGCAGGGAGGCGAAAGCGCGTTCTGCAAGCATTGCGTCGCGGTCGCCCTCGCCTGGGTGGCGGAAGCGGGCCCGCTTCCGCTCCCCGATCCCGACCCGACGCCGGAGCCCGAACCCGCACCGGGAATCGATGACGCCCGGCTGCGCGCGTTCCTCGCGACGCGGGACACGGACTGGCTGGTCGAGGAGCTGATGCGCGCGGCGGCGGCCGCCCCGCTGCTGCGGTCCAGGCTGGAGGTCGCGGCCGGGGCCGAGGTGCACGCCGTCCTGGACGTGGAACGCCTGCGCCACCGCCTGACCAGGGCGATCGCCACCGCGACGGAAATCGAGCCCGAAGCCGGTGACTTCGAAGGGATTCTCGAAGAGCTGGACGAACTGGTCGACGCCGGGTTCGCGCCGATCGCGCTCGAACTGATCGAGCATGCCTTCGATCTCATCCCCTCCCTCAGCGAAGACGCACCCGCGGCGGAGTATCTGTCCTCGGTCTTCCAGAGGGCCCACCTGCGCGCCTGCGCGCACTGCCCTCCCGACCCCATCGCGCTCGCCGACCTTCTTGTCGACCGGGCGTTCGCGACCAGCCTGTTGTTCGTCGACGCGCTGCGCGACTACGCCGGGCTGCTCGGCGAAACGGGAATCGCCCGCTATCGGGAACGCGTCACCGCCGCCTGGCGGGCCGCCGAGTCCGGCGACCTGGATGATGAGGAGGCCGACTACGGGACGGTCCTGGAGCTGCGGGAGCAGCTCGCCGAGATCGAGGGCGCGGACGCTTTGATGGCCGTCCTGACGGAATCCGAGCCGTCCAACAGGAACGCTTTGCGGATCGCGAGGGCGCTGGTGTCGGAAGGCAGGGACGCCGAGGCCGTGGAATGGGTCAGGCGCCGCCTGGAACAGCGCCATGTCGACACCGACCTGTGCGACCTGGGCGCCGACTGCCTGCTGCGGACAGGGGACCGCCGGGGAGCCGTCGAACTGCTGTGGCCCGCCTTTCTCACCTACCCGGGCCTTGGGAGGTACAAGGCGCTCGCCGCGGCCGCGGGCGACCATTGGCCTCGCTGGCGTGAGCGGGCGCTGACGCTCCTGAGGGAGTCGCTCGCGAGGTCGGGCGGGGGCGGCGTCCTGGTCGAAATCCTGCTTTGGGAGGACGACGTGGAAGGGGCTTGGCGGGAGTCGCGGGGCGTCACCCTTCATGACGGCCTTCGCCTCAAGCTGGCCAGGGCACGCGGGGCGACCCATCCCGCCGACGCCGTTCCCGTTCTGCTGGATCGTGCCGACCGGGAGATAGCGAGTACCGGGAAACACCGCTACTCGCGGGCCGCGAACTATCTCGCCGAGGCCCGGCTTCTCGCCGAGCAGGGCGGGGAGAGCGACAAGTTCGTCCGGCACATGGCGCGGTTGCGCGCCGAGCACAAGGCCAAGTCCGCGCTGCGCCGCTATCTCGATGCGGCCCGCCTTCCCTAACGGGGGCTTATGGCGCGGGGCGGGCGCGCGGCCAGTAATGCTCGGCGAAGAGCCGCGCGACCAGCTCTCCCCGGCTCGACACCCCGGTCTTCTCGAACACGGTCTTGAGATGGTCGCGGACGGTGTGCGGCGAGATGAAAAGCCGCTCGGCGATCTCGCCCGTGGACAGCCCGCGCGCGACCTGCCCGGTGATCTCCAACTCGCGCGGCGTCAGCTCGTACGCCTCGGCGACGATCACCACCAGGTCGGACGCGGCGGCCGGCTCGATGACCAGCGCGACCGGGCCCGGCCGCCCGTCCGCGCCGGTCAGCGCCGAGGCGTGGCAGACCAGCCAGCGCCCCTCGACGGTCCGGACCCGCACCCGGGCGCCGCCCCGGTCGCGGCCCCGCGCGATCGCCGTGGCCTGGAGCGCGGTGCCGATCACCCAGATCGGCAGCCGCACGCCGAGCGCGGAGGGCACCGAAGGGCCGTCCGGGACGCGCGCGAGATGCTCCCGGGCCTCGGCGTTGATCGACGTGGCTTCCCCGGACAGGTCGAACAGCACCAGCCCCGGGCCGGGCGCGTCCGGCAGCGGCTCGGGCCCGGACGGGCGGGCGAAGCGCCGCAGCCGCGCGGCCAGCGGGCCCGAGAGGGCGGCGACGGCGTCCACCTCGTCCGGCGCGAACGAGCCGCCACCCGGGCCGCCCGCCGAGCGGAACAGGCTGACCACCGCCCAGGGACGCCCGGCAGCGCGGAGCACTGCGCGCAACTCGTCGTGCACGCCCTGGTCCTCCAGCAGTCGGCGGAAACGTGCGCTGCGTCCGGGAACGTCGCCGGTGGCGGCGCGCAGCCCGGCGGCGGGGACGGCGGCCCGCGCGAGGTCGCGGAACGGGACGACGTTCTCCTCCAGGATCTCGCTCTCCCAGTAGTCCGCGCACCGCTCGCGGCCGCCGAGGCCCTCGACCAGCATCGGCGCGGTGACCAGCCCGGTCTCGGGGTCGGTGGCCGTCCAGACCGCCGCGTCGAACGGCACCATCCGGCGCAGCCGCGCCGACGTCCGGCGGAACAGGTCCTCGGCGCCGGAGGCGCGGTCGAGCCCGGCCGTGAGATCGGCGCTCCGTCCGCCCATGAGCCCTCCCAAGCGATCTGGACACGCGCCCAGCCTGCGCGTTCGTCCCGTCCGCGCCAACCCCCCGTTTGAGGGGGACATTCCCAGGCGATCCCCTCGGCGAGGGGATGGGGGCCGCGCCCGTCCGCGCCGACGCTTCAGTCATGGACATCGCCATCATCGGGGGCGGCGCCGCCGCCACCGCACTCCTGGACGCACTCGCCGCCTGGCCGCCCGGCACCGGAACGATCACGGTGTTCGAGCCGTCCCGCCATCTGTGGCGGGGCCGCCCCTATGCCCTCGACCTCGAATCGGTGCTGGTCAACGCCCCGCCCGCGATCATGTCGATCCGGCACGGCGACCGCGACCACTACGGCGCCTGGCTCGGGACGCGCGGCGCCGCGCACATGGACGAGCGGTTCGGGCGGCCGCTCGTCCCGCGCGCCCTCTACGGCGAATATCTGGAGCAGACCGCCGAAAAGGCGCTGGCCCGGCTTCGCGAATCCGGCTGGCGCGTGCGAATCGTTTCGCGCCGGGTGGTCGGCGTGACGCGCACGCATCCCTTCACCGTTCACACCGACGACGGACGCGAGCACGGCGCGGACCAGATCGTCCTTTGTGTGGGCGGCGGCCGTCCGCACGACCATTACGACCTGAAGGGCGCCCCCGGATTCATCGGAGACCCTTATCCGCTCGCCCGCACGCTGACGACGATCCCGCCGGAAGCGGACGTGGCGATCGTCGGTAGCGGGCTGACTGCCGTGGACGTGACCGTCTCACTCGCCGCCCGGGGCCACACCGGACGCATCAGCCTGGTCTCGCGGACGGGAATGCTCCCCTACGTCTGGCAACGCCCTCTCGACCACCGTCCGCGCCACGTCACCGCCGACCGCGTTAATGCGCTTCCCGACGTCACGCTCGACAATCTGGTGGACCTGCTGCGGGCCGAACTCGCCGAGGCCGGGGAGGACCTCGACGAGCTCATCGCCGATATCCGAACGGCACCGGACGAGAATCCCGTCGACCGGTTGCGGCGGCAGATCGCGCTGATCGACGCGCCGGAGATCGGACGCCGCGTCCTCCAGGAAACGGCGCACTCCGTCGGCCCGCTCGCCTGGCGGCGGCTCAACGAGCGCGACAAGGACCGCCTCCGCGCCGGGTTCCGCGTCGCGACCGGGCTCGCGTCACCGATGGTGCCGGTGAACGCCGTGCGGCTGCTCGACCTGTTCGACTCCGGGCAGCTCGACATCGTCCGAGGCGTGACGGGAATCGAGTACGCCGACGGGAAATTCCGTGTGCGCGCCCGCGATACCGCGAGAAGCGCCGCGCGGGTCGTCAATGCCGTGAACCCGCCGCCCCACGCGCTCCCGCAGGACGCGTCCGCGCTGGTCACCACCCTGGTCGAGGGGGGAATGGCGGCGCGGTACCCGGCGGGCGGCATCGTCGCGTCCGACCCGCGCGTGCATATCGTCGGCGACCTCGCGGGCGACGGGTCCTTCATCACGTCGGGAATTCCGGGTGTGGCGGCGCAGGCCGCGGCCGCCGCCCACCGCATCGCCTAGCGGGCGGCCACTTGTGGACGAACGGGCGCGCGAAGCCGCGTCGCCGTCGCCTTTCGCTTGCCGTCTCCCGAGTTCCGGGACAGGCTTTTCACCGGACGGCGAAGGGGGATACGGCGCGTGGGCGACAGTACGACCGTCGAGTTGCAGTTGCCGGAGGGCGGGAGCGTTCTCGTCCGTGCCGAACAGGTGGACGGCGGCCGGGGCGGGCCCGCCAACATCGGCGTCAAGGACGCCCTGTCGTTCTCGGCGGTGAGCTCCGCCCTGCGCGGCATCGCCGCCGAGGTGCACCGCGCGGTCGCGGCCGTCCGGCCGGACGTGGCGGAGGTCGAGTTCGGGTTGGAGGTCGCGGTCAAGAACTCGAAGGTGATGTGCCTGCTCGTCGACGGGGAGACCAAGGCGACCCTCAAGGTCCGCCTCGAATGGAACGCGAATGGGAAATCCGATCGGGGCGGGTCCGCTCCCGCGTGACGACGCGGCGGCGCGGGCGCTCACCGACGCCCGCACCGGTATCGCCCGATTGCTGGACGCCTGCGTCGTCCTGATCCCCGCCGGTGACCTGCGCGGCGGAAGCGGCTTTCTGGTGGCCCCCGGTGCCGTTCTGACCTGCGCACATGTGGTGGCGCGAACGGAGCACGGCGCGACCGCGTGGGCCGCGCGACAGGTGGAGTTCCACTGGAACGGCGGCGTCTATTCGGGCACGGTCCGCGCCGTCCCGGAATATCGCGGCGACGGCGACCTGTGGGCCCATCCCGACCTCGCGCTGATCACCTGCGACGGCCTGCCCGACGGGCACCCCTACGCCTGGCTCGGCGACCGCCTGCCCAACGACCACACGCGGCTGTACGCCACCGGCTACAAACCGACCTACGGCGCGATGGAGGTCGGCGGCGTCTGGGTGGACTACGACTCTCCCCATGACGTGTTCGGGCAGCCGAAACTGTCGATGTCGAAAGGCGAGCTCGCGGCGGGAATGTCGGGCGGGCCCATTCTGGATCCGGCCACCGGCGCCGTCTGCGGGATACTGACCACCGCCCGCGAGCCGGATTCCCCATACGGCGGCCTCGGGACGCCCGTGACCGCCGTCCGGGAGGTGTTCCCCGAGGTCTGGGCGTCTGGCCAGCCGCCACGGGACGCCCGCTGGCGGGCCTTCCGCGACGAGCTCCTCGCGCGCGAGCGGCTGCGGAGCATCGGCGTCGAGTCGCTCCTGGCCGTCCTCGCCGCGATGCCCGAGGAGCACTACGACCTGCTGTTCGACCGCGTCTTCGACGGGCTCCGGCCGCTGCCCGAGCGGCCGCTGCGCACCCCGGAGGACCTCATCGAGGAGGTCGCCGACTCCGTCCCGGCCGCCGGACGCCCGCACCCGCTGGAGCGGCTGCACGCCGAGGCGACGGCGCTCGCCGGGCGGCCCCCCGGCTCCCGCATGGCGCGGATCGAGATCCACCTCACCCCGGCGGGGCACGACGCGCGGAAACTGCTGCTGTCGATCTGGAGCCATCGCGGCGGCCCCGAACAGTGCGCGGTGCTGGAGCACTGCGACGACACGGCGATGCCGATCGCGGACGCCCGGGAAAGGCTCGCGTCGATCCTCGTCGAGGTGATGCGGCGGCTCGGCGGCGACGAGTCGGCGATCGAGGACCTCGTCGTCGAATTCGTCATGCCGTTCGAGTTACTCGGCGGACGCGACGGCC
This sequence comes from Actinomadura terrae, assembly GCF_022751215.1. Classification (GTDB taxonomy): domain Bacteria; phylum Actinomycetota; class Actinomycetes; order Streptosporangiales; family Streptosporangiaceae; genus Spirillospora; species Spirillospora terrae. The sequence continues at coordinate 225,704 of NZ_JAICDG010000002.1, forward strand.
ACGACGCCGTCGACGAATGGTATGTCGGCAAGCCCTACCGGCTGCTCGGCGTGCAGTTCCCGGTCATCGTCCGGACGTGCGACCGCCCCTACGACGCTCTCGTGCACTGCCGCCGCCGGTGGCGCAGCCTTCAGGAGACACCGCCCGTACTGCGCTGGGCCGACTGCCGCGCCGAGGACAGCCTCGAACAGCTTTACGCGTCATTCCAGAACTCCGAGCCGCACGCCATGCTGATGGTCGGCTATCTGCCCGGCGAGGGACGCCGCAGGGAGGTGCTGGAGGCCGCCTTCGACGCGGGCCTGCCCGCCGCGATCTGGCGCCGCACCCCGTGCGAGCTGGGCGGACTGGCCTGTGGCAAGAACGGTGAATGCGCCGTGAAGGCCTTCCAGGAAGCCATCTCCGACCGTTTCTCCGGCCTTTCCTTCATCGAACTCCCCGGCCTGATCAGGACGCTGCGCGCGGAGGCGCGGGCGCAGGCGCGCGGCACCGACCACTGCGGCCGGGCCCTCACCGTGCTCTGGGACGACCCGACCAGGCCCGACCCCAATCGCGCGGCGCTGTCCGCCCCCCAAGGAGCGACCCGTTGAACGACGACTGGCGGATCTACGAGGGGACCGGCTCCCCGCACGACGGCATCGACCGCCTGCCACCGGCCCTCGCCTGGCGGCAATTCGAGGGAGAAGTCCCGGACGAGGACGTTCCGCTCCCCGAATGGCGGCCCGGCGACCGCGACCGCGCCCGCTCCTTCCTGCCCAACCAGACGACCGTCGACCTCACGAACGCGGCCCTTTACCTGCGGCGCCCATTGCTCGTGACAGGGCAGGCGGGGGTGGGGAAATCGACCCTCGCATTGTCGATCGCGCACGAACTCGGTCTCGGGCCCGTCCTGCGTTGGCCCATCACCAGCCGCTCGTCGCTCAAACAGGGCCTTTACACCTACGACGCCATCGGACGCCTCCACGATGTGAACCTTAAGGAACAGGCCGCCCAGTCCGACATCGGCCGCTACCTCACGCTCGGCCCGCTCGGTACCGCGCTGCTGCCCCGCGAGCGCCCGCGCGTCCTGCTGATCGACGAGATCGACAAGAGCGACATCGACCTGCCGAACGACCTGCTCACCATCTTCGAGGAAGGCGAGTTCGACATCCCCGAGCTGGTCCGCGTCGCCCAGGACCGGCCGCAGGTGCAGGTCACGACCGCCGACAGCGCTGGGCAACGGGTCGGCGTGCGCGGCGGCCGGGTCCGCTGCGCCGCCTTCCCGGTCATCGTGCTCACCAGCAACGGCGAGCGCGAGTTCCCGCCCGCGTTCCTGCGCCGCTGCGTCCCGCTGACGATCTCGCCGCCCACCCGCGAGCAGCTCGCGAGCATCGTCCGCGCCCGGCTCGGCGAGGAAATGGAGAACACGAGCGAGGACCTGCTGGCGCGCTTCGTGGAAAGGCAGCACAGCGGCCGGGAGCTCGCCACCGACCAGCTCCTCAACGCGGTCTACTTCCGTTTCGAGGCGGCGCGCAGGCAGGGGACCTGTATCGAGGACGTCGCCGAGAAACTGATCGAGCACCTGCGCACGACGACGGACTGACGATGGCGTCCATCGAGGATCTTCTGGCCGCGCTGGAGGCGCTCGGCGTCCGGGGCACCGACCGGGAGATCGCCGAGACCCTGTGGCTGGCCGAGCAGTTCGGCTCGGCCGCGCCCGCGTCCAGGCGCGAACGCGAACGCCGCGCGCCCGCCGAGCCGCCCGAACCCGGCCCCCCGGCACCGCCCCGCCCGCAACTCGGCGAACCCGCCGGGCCGCGCCCGGTCGAGAACCGCGTCGCGCTCCACCCGCCCGAGCCCGTGATCGAGGGCGCCGCCCGCGAGACCGGCCGCGCCGTGGCCGCCCGCGCGCCCGCCGTCACACCGCTGCCCCAGGGCCTCGACATCCTGCGCGCGCTGCGCCCGCTCAAGCGGCGGTTCCCCTCCGACCACGCGCTCGTCCTGGACGAGGACGCCACCGCCGACCGGGGCGCCGACGAGAAGGTGCTGCTCCCGGTGCTCGTCCCGGAGTCGCGGCGCTGGCTCGGCCTGTCGATCGTGGTCGACGCCGGGCCGTCGATGGCGGTGTGGCGGTCGCTGGCCCTCGAACTCCGCCGGCTCCTGGAGACGCTCGGAGCGTTCCACGACATACGGCTGTGGTACCTGCGGCGCCTGCCCGGCGGCGGCCTCGGCCTGCACGCCGGGCCGGGGAGCGGGACCGCGCCGCGCAGCGCCAAACAGATCATCGACCCGTCCGGGCGGCGGCTGACGCTGATGCTGAGCGACTGCGTCGGCGATATCTGGCACGACGGCGAAGCCCTCAAGGTGCTGGACGACTGGGGGCGCCACGGCCCGGTCGCGATCCTCCAACCATTTCCGCAGCGCCTCTGGAAACGCACGGGCCTGAACGTCGTCCCGGCGCGTTTCAACGCGTGCGAGGCAGGGGTGCCGAACGCCCGGCTCACGGTGGAAAGGCGCGGCCGTCGCCCACCTAGCGGCGATGTCCCCGACGGGCAGGGCATTCCCATTCCCGTCCTCGAAATCGAGCCGGAATGGCTCGGGCCCTGGGCGAAACTGCTCGCCGCGAACGCGCCGGGCGGCATCGACGGCATGGTCGCCTGGACGCGCCCCGTTTCCCAGCCCGTGGATGAGGAACCGCCCGACCTTGTCGTTCCCGGCGACCGCGACGCGTCGCCGGAACAGCGGGTCGCCGCGTTCCGGGCCGCGTCACCGCAGGCGTACCGGCTCGCCGGATACCTCTCCACGGTGCCGCTGTCGCTGCCGGTGATGCGCCTCGTCCAGCAGCTGATGCTGCGCGACAGCCGTCCGTCCCACCTGGCGGAGGTGCTGGACAGCGGCCTGCTGCACATCGTCGGCGAGGCCGCCGCCGACCCCGACGAGACCCGCTACGCCTTCGACGAGGGCGTCGCCGAGGTGTTGCAGTGCACGATCCGCCGGTCCGAGGCCGTCCGGGTCATCGAGGAGGTCAACGCCTTCGTCACCGAGCGGCTCGGACAGCCCCGCGCGACCGGCGTGCTCCTGGAAATGCGCGCCGCGCCCGGAGGCCGCGCCCTTTCGCCGTCCAGCAGGCCGTTCGCCGAGTTCTCCACCGACCTTCTCGGACGCCTCGGCGGCGACTACGCGGAACTGGCCAAGCCCCGTGTCGACGCGCCCCCGCGAAGAACCCCGCGAACGCTGGTCGAACACGTGGACGCCGTGGTCGTCGGCTCCGGATTCGGCGGCTCCGTCGCGGCGTACCGGCTGGCCGAGGCGGGCCATTCCGTGGTCCTTCTGGAACGCGGCCGCCCCTACCCGCCGGGCAGCTTCGCCCGCTCGCCGTCCGAACGGGAAAAGGCATTCTGGGAACCGGATGCCCGGCAGTACGGACTGTTCGACATCTGGACCTTCGACGGTGGCGACTCGGTCGTGTCGGCGGGCCTTGGCGGCGGTTCGCTGATATCCGCCAACGTCCTGATGCGAAAGGACGAGCGCTGGTTCGAGTCATGGCCGATCTCGCGGGCCGACCTCGACCCGCATTACGACGCCGTCGAGCGGATGACAGGCGTGACGCCCTACCCGATCGACCACAGGCCGTACGACGACACCCCGAAGACGCACGCGATGCGGGACGCGGCGTCCGAACTCGGCCTCGACTTCACGCTTCCACCGCTGGCGGTCAGTTTCGCCGGCGAACCGGGTGGAACTCCGGGCCTCAGCCTGCCCCTCGTCAATCGGGACTTCCCCGACCTGCACGGAATCCCCCGCCGGACCTGCCGGCTGTGCGGCGAATGCGTCATCGGCTGCAACGACGGTTCGAAGAACACGCTCGACTTCACCTATCTCTCGGCCGCCGCGCACCACGGCGCCGATCTCCGCACGTCCCACGAGGTGAAGGCGATCCGTCCCCGGCCGGGCGGGGGATACGAGGTCGACTACGTCCACCACGTCGAAACGGAAAAGCGGCGCCCCCGGATCCATACGCTGTCCTGCGACAAATTGATTCTCGGCGCGGGCGCATACGGGACGACGTACCTGCTGCTGAAGTCCCGCACCGCGTTCCCGGGCCTGAGCGACGCGCTCGGAACCCGGTTCAGCGGCAACGGCGACCTGCTGACCTTCCTGCAAAGGACCAGGGACAACACCCGGACACGACCGCTCGACGCCAGCCGGGGCCCCGTGACCACCAGCGCGATCCGGCTGCCGGACGGCTTCGACGGCTATGTCGAGGACGGCGGCTATCCGAATTTCACCGACTGGCTCGTCCAACCTCTCGACAGCGAAGTCCAGCGCGTGACGAGGTATCTGACGAGCAGGTTCACCGACTTCCTCACGCGCACGCCGGAATCTCACCTCGCCCGGGAATTGTCGGAGATGATCGGCGAAGGTGCCCTGTCCGCCGGTGCGCTGCCGCTGGTCGGCATGGGGGACGACGCCGCCGACGGTCGGCTGCGGCTGGAGCGCGGGCGGCTCGCCGCCGACTGGACGACGGAAGGCGGCGAGGCCCACTTCACGCGGCTTCGCCGGACGATGCAGCGTATGGCGCACGTCCTCGGCGCCGAGTACGCCGACAATCCCGCATGGTTCCGGCCCCGGATTCTCACCATCCACCCCCTGGGCGGCGCGCCCATGGGCCGCCATCCCGGCGAAGGCGTCTGCGACGAGTTCGGCGAGGTCTTCGGATATCCGGGCCTCTACATCGCCGACGGCGCCGCGATGCCGGGCGCGGTCGGCTCGAACCCGGCACTGACCATCGCCGCCCACGCCGACCGCATGAGCACGCACATCGCGGAATCGTCCCCGGCCGTCCGGGTCTTCCCCACGTCCGGGAACCCGGACGCGACATCGCTGTCGTTCACCGAGGAACTACAGGGCTATTTCACCTTCGGCAGGGCCGAACCCCGGGCCGGTGAAATGTCGGCCAAGCGCGAACGGATGACGGTCGAGATCGGCGCGGTCATCGATGACACGAGACGCTTCCTGAGCGAGCCCGGGCGCCGGGCCGAAGTCGGCGGATGGGTGAGGTACGGGGAGCAGCGATACGGCGTGAAGGGGACCCTCACCATGGATGCCGAGGCCGGGGACTCCCAGCAGATGAGGTACCGCCTCTACGACATAGTCGGACACCGGACGCTGGTCATCGAGAGAAGCGTCTCGAACCCTTCGGCGGGGCAACCGGTGAGGCTTTTCCCGGGCCGGGTCGCGGAAGGCGGGGAGGACGGCGCCCAGGCCACCGGAGCGGGAGTCCTGTATCTCCGGCTCTCGAACTTTGCGCGCGTGCTGAACTCTTTCCACACGCGCGGTCCCCACGGCGGCGACGCCATGGACCATGTCGGGCCCCTGCTGTACGGCCCTATGTGGGGGGACTGGGGCCCGAGGGAGTGACACCCGCCCGCCGGGGCCAACTTTCGCAAAAGCCCTGGTCAACAGCGGTGTGATCGTGGTTTGGCGCGGCCGCCGTCGGACATGTCGGGCTTTGTGGGCATTAGTCCGCCGGGGCTGTGGCCATGGACGAGGGGAGGTTCCGATGACGACCAGAGCCATGCACGAGCGCCCAGAGGCGCGCCACCCGCATCGGACGTCCGGATGGTTGACGTTCGCGGGCACGCTGGCCATGGTGGTCGGCGCGTTCAACGTCATCGACGGGCTGGTGGCGTTGTTCAACGACGACTACTACCTCGTCGCCCAGAACAAGATCATGGTCTTCAACTTCACCGCGTGGGGATGGTTCTGGCTGATCCTGGGCGCGATCCAGGTCGCGGTGGGCCTGAGCATCCTGACCGGCAAGCTGTGGGCCCGCGCGGCCGGCGTCCTGTTCGCGGTGCTCGCCGCGATCGGGCACGTGGCCTTCCTCCAGGCGTATCCGCTCTGGTCGGTGCTGACGATCGCGATGTGCGTCCTGCTGATCTACGCGCTCACCGCGCCGCCCGCCGGAGCGACCGGCGCTTAGCCGCAGCCGCCCCTACCCACGCGAATCCCCGGGCCCGGGAGGGCCCGGGGATTCACGGCGTCACGCGTAACCGAGGTGTCCCGCGAGCCTGCCGATCTCCTCGACCATGGCGTGGGGGAGCCCGCAGAACGCCTCCCGCAGGCTCACGTCCGGCAGGGACGGCGGGAGCGTCTCCGGTGAGCGGAGGGGGTCGTGCTCCCCGGTACCGGCTCCGGCGAAGACCCAGTCCTCGGCGGGCTTCACCAGGGCGGCGTCGGTGCCGTCCACCCCGAGCCAGTCGAAGATTCCGGGCAGGTGCGCGGCGGGGTCGGTGAGCACCTCCTCGGCGCGCACGCTGATCGAGCGTCCGGGAGGCAGCGACGCGAGCGCGGACACCGCCCGCAGGTGCCCGCGATACCAGGCGGACGCCCCGCGCTCCAGCAGTTCGCCTTCGCCGTCGGACGGGAACAGGTCGCGCCACTGCTCCCGCATCGACCGCGCCGTGGTCACCGGATGCCGGACGAGATGGACGTACCGCGCGTCCGGGTACGCCGCGAAACAGCGCCGGAGCCCCTCGGGGTGCATCAGCGTGTCCGTCGACCTCTCCACCGGAATGCACCGTTCCAGGCGCGCGCGGAGATGGTCGAACAGGCGCGGCGTCGGCCAGTCGTGGCGTTCTTCGAGCCACCGGCGCGCCCGCTCGACGGCCGGTGCGTCCTGGCGGCCTTCGTGGATCTCGGCGACCGCGCGCAGCGGTCCGCTCAGCCGGGCCTCGACCCAGCTCTTCGGGAGGTTCGGGCGGCGCGTGCCCTCGTCCAGCAGCTCCGCGACGGTGGTCGCGCCGAACAGCAGCAGCTCTGGAAATCCGTAGATTCGGTCGTGTCCGGAAAGCAGGGCGACGAGGGCGGTCGAGCACGAGCGTGCCGGGGCGAGGACGAACACGGGGCTTTCCCGGTTCTCCCGGGCGTGGACGGGGCCTTCTACAGGGGTTGGCGCAGGCATGACGGCTCCTCGGCCCGCCGCTCCATCATGTGGGCGGCCGGGCGGTCAGGCGAGCGGGTCGGGGTGGGTCGAGCTCGTCGGGGGCGGGACGGGTCGTCCGGTCGCCGCATTGGATCTGTGGGGGTGGGGGGCGGGTGACCGGGATCATGACCCACCCGCATCGTAGGCCGACCGCCCCGGTTTCGGGGGCCGTCTGGCCGATGCGGGGGTTTCGGCTCCCGGGGACCCGGCGCCGTGCGCATTCCGGAAGATGCCCGGCCCGGTGCGGGGGTGGAAGCGTCGTGTGTGGCGGCCCGGGGCGCCGCCGATCGGTCGTCGTTCGTCGGGTTCGCGAGGAGGATGCGATGTTGGCCAGGGATGCTGTGGGTCAGGACGAGCTGGTCGGGCGTGCCGTGGAGGCGGCGCGCGCGGCGGGGGCGCATGTGGAGTGGTCCGATCGGAATCGTCGGCTGGCCGATGAGCAGATCCAGATCCTGGCCGACGCGGGGATCTTCAAGCTGCGGACCCCGGCCCGGTTCGGCGGTTACGAGGCCGACACCGCGACGCTGGTGCGGATCGGTGCGGAGCTGGGAGCGGTGGACGGGTCGCTGGGCTGGACCGCGCAGGTGTACTGGATTCCGACCTGGATGGTCGGCCACTTCCCCGAGTCGGTGCAGGAGGAGGTGTTCTCCACCCCCGACGTGCGGGTGTGCGGCACGCTCAGCCCCTCGGGCATGGCCACCGAGGTCGACGGCGGGATCGTCGTGAACGGCCGGTGGGGGTTCATCACCGGCGCCCATCACGCGCACTGGCAGGAGATCATCGCGGTCGTGGTCAGCGCCGAGGCCGAGCCGATGCCGGTGATGGCGCTGGTCCCCATGTCCGACCTGGAGGTGGGCGACGACTGGGACACCTACGGGCTGCGCGGCACCGGGAGCGTGAGCACCTCGGCCACCGACCTGTTCATCCCCTCCGAGCGCGTCGTCCCGCTCGGCGCGGTGCTGGAGGGCCGCTCCGGCGGTGATGGCCCGGCGATGTACCGGGCGCCGCTGGTGCCGGTCGCCTCGGCGTCCTCGGTCGGTGTCGCGGTCGGCCTGGCCCGCGCCGCCCGGGACCTGTTCGGGGAGCGGCTGCCGAACCGGAAGATCACCTACACCTCCTACGACCGCCAGGGCGAGGCGCCCGTCACCCACCTGCGGGCCGCGCGCGGCGAGCAGCTGATCGACGAGGCGCGGTTCCACGCCCAGCGGCTGGCCGACCTGGTCGATTCCGGTGCGGCCTCGGGCACGCCCTGGACGCTGGCCGACCGGGTCGCCGCGCGCGGGATGCTCGGCGCCTCCTGCGGCCGCGCCCGCGAGGCGGTCGAGACGTTCGCGCAGGCCAGCGGCGGATCCTCGGTGTATCGGGGGGTGTCGATGGGGCAGATCCTGGCCGACGTCCAGGCGGTCAACCTGCACGCGCTGATGAACCCCGAGACCAACGCCGAGCTGCACGGCCGGATGCTGTGCGACCAGGAACCCAACACCCTCTACATCTGATGCCACCCACCGGCGGCCCGGGAGGGAGAACACCGTGAGCGGCGCCATTTCGTCCCCCGCGGTCAAGCATGTGCCGGTCAGCGAGGCCATGCGCGCGTATCTGGCGCGCTCGTGCAGTCCCCCGGACGCCGCGCTGACCAGCCTGATCGAGAAGACGGCCGCGCTCGGCGACCAGGGGGGCATGATGGTGCCCGCCGAGCAGGCCGCGCTGCTCACCCTGCTCGCCCGGACCGTCGGCGCGCGGACGGTCGTGGACGTGGGGACGTTCACCGGCCTGTCCGCGCTGGCGTTCGCCCAGGGGCTCGCGCCCGGCGGGACGGTCATCACCTGCGACGTGTCCGACGAGCACGCCGAGCTGGCGCGCGAGCACTGGGAGCTGGCGGACGTGTCGGACCGTGTCGACTTCCGACTCGGCGCGGCGGGCCGGACGCTCGCCGCGCTGCCGGACGACCTAGCCGCCGACATCGTCTTCATCGACGCCGACAAGATGAACTACCTGAACTACCACGCGCTGGCCGTGCCGCTGCTGCGGCCGGGCGGCCTGCTGATCGCCGACAACGTCCTGCTCGACGGCTACGTCATGGACCCCGACCTCGCCGACGACACGCTCATGCGCAGTTGCGCGCGGAAACTCCGTGAATTCAACGCGGCGCTCGCGTCCGACGACAGGCTCGACACGGTCATGCTGCCCATCGCCGACGGTCTGACCATCGCCCGGAAACGCTGAACGGCACGACGGCCGTCCCACGAACGCGGGCGGTCCGGATCCTCACCACAAGCTCGGTACCCCCGGATCCGGACCGCCCGTACTTCTTTTCCCTAGGCCTTCTGGGCGGTCGCCGCGACCTCGCGGGCGAGCGTTCCGGCGTCGCAGTCGCCGAAAAGGACGCCGATGTCCAGCACGACCCCGAACTCGTCCTCGACCCGCGCGACGATGCGGGCCGCGGAGATCGACTGCCCCTGGAGCTCGAAGAACGTGGCGTTCTCCTCGCCCTCGCCGGCGTTCAGCACGTCCGCCCAGATCTTCCTGACCCGGTCCTCGATCTCCTGCGGACTCAAGGCACCCATCATGCGGCTCCCTTTTCCTCGTGACAATGCCGCCGGTGAACGCGGCGCAGCAGGTCCATCGTCATCGTGGCCGCGCCGGCCCGGCATCCTGGCGATTGCGCTTTCCCAGGTCGCCCCGCCCGGGAAGTCGCCGCGCAATTCATGAGAAGCGTGCCGGTTCGGCGCCGTGTGAGGATCCATAACTGTCAAAGGAGGTGAAATGGCGGCGACGAATTCAGCGGCGGTACGGGAGCGGCGGCCCGCCATTTCCCGCGCCCAGGAGGGGCTCTGGTTCCTGGACCGGCTGACCCCGTCCGCGCCCGCGCTGATCCTGCGCAGGAGCTACCGGGTGACGGGCGAGCTGGACGCGGGCAGGCTGGACCTGGCCTGGCGCGCCGTCACCGAACGGCACCGGGTCCTGCGGACCCGGATCGTGCGGGTGGACGGACGGCCGGTGCCACGGGTCGACCCGCTGGCCCTCGCCACAGTGGGCCACCGCCTCGACCTCGCCGAGGGCCCGGTGGCCGGGCTCACGATCGTGCGGACCGGCCCGTCCGAGCACCGGATCCTGCTGGACGCGCACCGCGCGGTCGCGGACCGCGCCTCGCTCGCGATCCTCGCCGGCGAGCTGTCCGCCGCCTACGGCACCGGCCGCGCGCCCGACGTCCAGGCCCCCCGATACGCCGACTACCTGCGGTGGGAGGCCGAGGCGGAGTGGCAGGCCGCACGCCGGTACTGGGACGGCGCGCTCACCGCGCCCCCGCCCGCGCTGCCCTTCGACCGGGGCAGCGGCGCGCCCGTCGCGGTGCCCTTCGACTGGGGGCCCGGGACCGCCGCGCGGGTGGCCGCGCTCGCCGACCGGTGCGCCACCACGCCCGAGATCGTGCTGCTCACGGCGTTCCACGCGCTGCTCTCCCGCTACTCCGGTGGCGGCGTCGTGCCGGTCACGGTGCCGATGGACGTGCGTCCGGCGGGCTTCGAGCGCACGGTCGGGCCGCTGGAGAACCCGGTGGTGGTGTGCGGCGACGCCTCGGGCGGGCCGTCCTTCGCCGTGCTGGTCGCCCGGGTCGCGCGCGCCCACGCCGAGGCCCACGAGCACCGCGGCCTGCCGTTCGCCGACGCACTACGGTCGATGCGGGCCGATCGCGACCCGGACCGCGTGCCCTGGAGCGACGCGACGTTCGTCCCGCCGATCACGGTGGCCGACACGCTGGTCCTCGGCGAGGCCCGCGTCGAACTCCTCCCGGTGGCCGACGCCGAACCCGCCGACCTGTGCCTGAGCCTCGACGAGACGCGGCGGACGGTCAGCGGCAGGCTGACCCACCGCGCGCACCCGGACGCGCCCGACCCGTCCGCCATGCTCGACCACCTGCGGACCCTCGTCCAGGCGGCGACCGATGACCCCTACGTCCTGATCGGCGACCTGCCCCTGGAGCGGCGGGTCCTGCTGGCCGACGACCGGCTCGCCGCCGGCGCCCCGCGCGAGCCCGTCCACATGCTCCTCGGCCGGCACCGCGACGGCACCGCCATGACCTGGCCGGACGGGGAGCTCTCCTACCCGGCCCTCCAGAAGCGGGCCGCCGCGTCCGCGTCCCGGCTGGCGGAGATCGGCGTCGACGGGGCACCGGTCGCGATCCGCATGGCGCACGGGCCCGCGCAGCTCACCGCGTCCGTCGCCGTGCACCTGGCCGGCGGGCACGTGGTGTGGTTCGGGCCGGGGGACGCGGGCGAGCGCGGCCGGTCGGTGCTGACCGAGCTGCGCCCCGCCTGCCTGATCACCGAGACCCCGGACGCGCCGCTGGAGCGCTGGTACCACGACCACCTCGGCGGCACGCTGCTCCTCCCGTCCGATCTCGCCCCGGGCGGAGCGGCCGAGGCCCCCGTCCCGCCGTCCGACCTGGAGCGGCTCGCCTACGCCGCCTACACCTCGGGCTCGACCGGCAAGCCCAAGGGCATCGCGCAGACGCACGGCGCACTCGCCCAGTTCGCGAGCTGGCTGGCGGACGAATGCGGCATCGTCGCCGACTCGCGCGTCGCCCTGTGGGTCGCCCCCGAACACGACCCGAGCCTGTGCGAGATCTTTGCGACGCTGGTCGCGGGCGGCACGCTGTGCGTGATCCCCGACCGGCTCCGGCTGCGTCCCGAGGCGCTGCTGGAATGGCTGCGGGACGAGCGGATCACCTTCCTCCAGACCGTCCCCAGCTTCGCGGCCGAACTGCTGCGCGCCGCCCACGAGGGCGCCGGCGGATGGCCCCGGACGCTGGACCGCGTCGCGCTGATGGGCGAGGCCCTCCCGGCGGAGCTGGTGAACGGGCTGCGCGCGGCGGCCCCGCACGCGCGGATCTTCAACGGCTACGGCCCGACCGAGACCATCGCCGCCACCTGGCACGAGTTCACCGCGCCGGTGGCCGCGACCGCCCCGATCGGCCATCCCATCCCGGGCCGCCAGGTGCTCGTGCTGGACGGGAACGACCGGCCGTGCCCGGCGGGCGTCACCGGGGAGATCGTGATCCGCAGCCCGTTCGCCGCCGACGGCTACATCGGCGGCGACGACACGGGCGCCTTCCGGCCCGTCCCGGGCCTGGGCGGCGCGATCCGCTGCTACCGGACGGGCGACCTCGGCCGCTGGGGCTTCGACGGGACGCTGGAGTTCCGCGGCCGCCGCGACCACCAGGTGAAGCTCGGCGGCAACCGCGTCGAGATCGCCGGGGTCGAGGCGGAGCTGGCGGCGCACCCGTCCGTGCGCGAGTGCGCGGTCGTCCCGGTCACCGACGACCGGGGCCTGGTCACGCACCTGCTCGCCCATGTCGTACCGCGGGACGGCGCCGAGGCCGCCCCGCACGCCTGGCGCGCCCACCTCAACCAGCGGCTGGGCGCGTCCATACGGCTGATCGCCTTCCACACCCTGGAGGCCGGACTGCCGCGCAACATCGCGGGGAAGGTGGACCGCCGCCGCCTGCCGGAACCGGCCCGGGTGCTGGCCCGGCGGGGCCGCGCCCCGGCGTCCGATATCGAACGCGCACTGGCGGACATCTGGCGCGACCTGCTCGGGGCCGCCCCGGAGACCGTCGAGGAGAGCTTCTTCTCGGCCGGCGGCCACTCGCTGCTGGTACCCGCGCTCGCCCAGCGAATACACGGCAGATTCGGCGTGCCGGTCTCCCTCCGGGAATGCCTGCTGCGCCCTTCGCTCGCCGGAATGGCGGCTCTGATCGAGTCCGTCACTGTCAATTCCCGTCCCCACAACGACGAGCGCCGTCGTGATCGAGTGAGAGGTTGAGTTTGGTGGATTCCGAGTCGCGGGTTGTTTTCGATGGTGTGGGTGTGACGACCGCCGACGTGCGGCGGCTGGCGGAGTCCGGCACCCCCTGCGAGGTGGCGCCGGGCGCGCTGGAACGCGCCGCCAAGAGCCGCGGCCAGTTCGAGGACCTGGTGAGCCAGGGCGTCCCCGTCTACGGGGTGACCACCGGATACGGCGAGATGATCTACATGCTCGTCGACCGTGCGCACGAGACGGAGTTGCAGACCAACCTGGTCCGCAGCCACGCCGCCGGGGTCGGCCCGCTGTTCAACATGGTGGAGGCCCGCGCGATCGTGGCGGCCCGCTTGAACGCCCTCGCGAAGGGGCATTCGGCGGTGCGGCCCGAGGTGCTGGAACGGCTGGCGCTGTACCTGAACTCCGGCCTTATTCCGGCGATTCCGCAAATGGGATCGCTGGGCGCCAGCGGCGACCTGGCGCCGCTGTCGCACATCGCCCTCTCGCTGATCGGCGAGGGCTACCTGCTCGGCAAGAACGGCGAGGGGCAGGTGCCGACCGGCCCGGTGCTGAAGGAGCGGGGCATCGAGCCGATCCGGCTGCGGTTCAAGGAGGGTCTCGCGCTGATCAACGGGACCTCCGGCATGACCGGTCTCGGTGCCCTGATCGTGGAGCGCGGGCTGGACCAGGTCCGCCAGGCGGAGATCGTCACGGCCCTGGCCGTCGAGGCGCTGCGGGGCTCGACCGGGGGATTCCAGCCCGAGGGCCACGACATCGCCCGCCCCCACCCCGGCCAGATCGACACCGCCGCCAACCTGCGCGGCCTGCTGTCGGGCAGCGACCTGGTCGTCTCGCACGCGCAGTCGCGCGAGTCGGTGCAGGCCGCCCGCCGCGAAGGCGACGGCGTGCAGCGCACGCAGATGTACATGCAGAAGGCGTACTCGATGCGGGCGATCCCGCAGGTGCTCGGCGCCGTCCGCGACACCCTCTACCACGGCCGCCGCGTCGTGGACATCGAACTGAACTCCGCCAACGACAACCCCCTGTTCTTCGAGGGGATGGAGGTCTTCCACGGCGCGAACTTCCACGGCCAGCCGGTCGCGTTCGCGATGGACTTCACGATGGTCGCGCTGACGCAGCTGGGGGTGCTGTCGGAGCGGCGCACCAACCGGATGCTCAACCGGCACCTCAGCTACGGCCTGCCCGAGTTCCTCGTCGCGGGCGACCCGGGGCTCAACAGCGGGTTCGCGGGGGCGCAGTACCCGGCGACGGCGCTGGTGGCCGAGAACCGCACGATCGGCCCGGCCTCCACGCAGAGCATCCCGTCCAACGGCGACAACCAGGACATCGTCTCCATGGGCCTGATCGCCGCTCGCAACGCGCGCCGGGTGCTGGACAACAACCGCTACATCCTGGCGGTCGAGTTCCTCGCCGCCGCGCAGGCCGTCGACATCGCGGACCGCGCCGCGGGGCTGTCGCCCGCCGGGCGCGCCGTCTACGACCACATCCGCGCGACCGTCCCCACGCTGGACGCCGACCGGTTCATGGCCGACGAGATCGACCAGGTCGCCGGAATGATCGAGCGCGGTGAGTTCCTCGCCGCCGTCACCAACACCGGCACCACCCTCCACTGAAGGAGAGACATCAATGGACGAGCCCGGGTTCGATGTGGTCGTGGTCGGCGGTGGCCCGTGCGGGTCGACCGTCTCGACCCTGATCGCCCGTGAGGGCCACCGGGTGCTGCTGCTGGAGCGCGAGCGGTTCCCCCGCTACCAGATCGGCGAATCACTGCTCCCCGCGACCGTGCACGGGATCTGCCGCCTGCTCGGCGTGAGCGAGAAGGTCGAGGCGGCGGGGTTCACGGTGAAGCGCGGCGGGACGTTCCGCTGGGGCGCGAGCCCCGAGCCGTGGACGTTCGCGTTCGCCGCGTCCCCGCGGTTCGCGGGGCCGCACTCGACGGCGTTGCAGGTCGAGCGGATGAAGTTCGACCAGATCCTGCTCGAGAACGCCCGCGAGACCGGCGTGGACGTCCGCGAGGAGGCGACGGTCACCAGCCTCCTGCACGAGGGCGACCGCGTCAGCGGCGTGACCTGGCACGACGCGAGCGGCGTCAAGCACCAGACCAGCGCGAGGTTCGTCGTGGACGCGTCCGGAAACGGGTCGCGCATCCACACCGCCACCGGCGGCAGCCGACGCTATTCGGAGTTCTTCCGGAACCTGGCCCTGTTCGGCTACTTCCGGGGCGGAAAGCGCCTCCCACCGCCGAACCGGGGCAACATCATCGCGGCGGCGTTCCCGTCGGGGTGGTTCTGGTACATCCCGCTCAACGACGAACTCACCAGCGTCGGCGCCGTCCTGTTGCCCGAGGCGCTCGAACGCGTTCGCGGCGACAGGGCGGAAGCGCTCGAAACGCTGATCGGCGAATGCCCGTTCATCGCCGATCTCCTCGAAGGCGTTCCGCGGGTCACGTCCGGGCCGTACGGGGAGGTGCGCGTCCGCAAGGACTACTCCTACATCCAGGACGCCTTCACCGCGCCCGGCCTGGTGCTGGCGGGGGACGCGGCGTGCTTCATCGACCCGGTGTTCTCCTCCGGCGTGCACCTGGCCACCTATTCCGGCCTGCTGGCCGCACGCTCCATCAACACCGTTCTCACCGGCACGCTCGGCGAGAGCGAGTGCATGGAGGAGTACGAGGCGCGGTACCGGCAGGAGTACGCCCGGTTCCACGACTTCCTGGTCGCGTTCTACGACATGCACCAGGACCAGCACTCCTATTTCTGGCGCGCGAAGAAGGTCACCGAGAACACCGGCACCGAACTGGAGTCGTTCGCCGAACTGGTCGGCGGCGGCTCGTCCGGCGAGACCGCCCTCAGCGGCAGGACGGCCGCCATCCAGGAACTGTCCCAAGCCGTCCAGACCATCGACAGGGACACCGAACAGGTAGCGCCCGACCGCGACCTGCTGCACACCAGCCTCGCCCGGTCGGTCACCCGGACCGGCATCCGCCTGCAACTCCAGGCCACCGGCGACACCGACGACACCACTCCGATCCGTCCCGGCGGGCTCATCCCCACGCCCGACGGCACCCACTGGACGGTAGCGAAGTAAGGCAGTGTTTATTGAAGTCCCGGCCCACGGCCGCTCGCCTGGCGGCTCGCGGCCGTGACCGTGCCTTTGCGGGCGCGGATCGCTTCGCGATCTTCGCGGTGGGGCCTCGCCTCCGGCTTCGGCCCCACCGCTCAGCTACGCGCCCGCGTGACGGCTGAGGCCACTTTGAAACACGCCCTGGGGCACGGCGTCTCACCGGTGGGGCCACGCCTTCGGCGTCGGCCCCACCGGTCGGTTATGTGCGGGGGTCGTCGCCGCGCAGGTACCGGGTCACCATGGCCACCAGCTCGTTCTCGAACGTCTCGACCGGGATGCCGCGTGGGTCGGCCATGACCTTGTGCGTGTTCATCTCCACGGTGAACACGATCAGCTCGGCGGCGGTGTCGAGGTCGCCCACATGGACGTCCGGGTGCCGCGCGAGGAGGTCGCGCACCCGGCCGACGCGGATCCGGCCGTGCCGGTCCACGGTGTCGAGCAGCTCCCGCGACAGCGGCGCCTCCTCGATCATGATGCGCAGCAGCTGCGGGTCCTCGCCGTGGTTGGCGACGGCGTCGCGGACCCACGTCCGCACCGCCGCCTCCAGGCTGCCGGGGGACAGGTCGAGCCGATCAGGCGCGGTCCAGCTGCCGCGGTCGATGTGCCGCACGAGCAGCTCGGCCAGGATCGCGTCCTTGTTCGGGAAGTACTGGTACAGCGAGCCGATCGAGACGCCGGCGCGTTCGGCGATGCGGTTGGTGGTTCCGGCGGCGTAGCCGTGCTCGGCGAAAACGTGAGCAGCGGCGGTGAGGATGCGCTCGCGGGTGAGCTCGGCGCGCACCTGGCGGGGCCTGCGACGTGGCTGGATTCCGCGGTCGGCCGAGGGCATCCTGAGGTCCTTTCCGGGCCCGAAAAGCGAGTAGCAAAGAGTTGAGCTATTGCTCATAATAACGCTATGAGCTGCGAAAACAAGCAGAACTCGGGTGCCGTATCGCACCGGTTGACGACGGCCCGGCAGATCGAGGCGACGGTCGGACGGCCGCCCTCGTTCATCATGCTCAAGCAGATCGGCACCCTCGACGCGGGCTGCCGCGCCGTCCTCGCCCGCTGCCCGATCGCGGCCATGGGCTACCGGGACGGCGACGGCGCTGCCAGGACGACCTTCGTCGGCGGGACGCCCGGGTTCGCGCGCGTCCACTCGCCCACGCGGATCTCGTTCGCGCTGCCCGGGCCCGATGTCGCGCGCGGTCCGGTCTCGTTCTTCTTCCTGCTGCCGGGCATCGGGGAGATCCTGCGCGTCAACGGCTCGCTGGCCCGACGGAAGGGCGCGGAGGCGATCGTCGGCGTCAAGGAGGCGTACGTGCACTGCGCGCAGGCCGTCCTCCGGTCGCGCCTGTGGAAGCCGCCCGCCCCACCCGAGCCGCCCACCGAGATCCCGGCCGACGGGCCCCTGGGCCTGCCCGGCGTCGCCGAGTTCCTGGCCGCCTCGCCGTTCCTCGCGCTGTCCACCTGGGACGCGTCCGGCGGGAGCGACACCAGCCCGCGCGGCGACCGGCGGACGGTGGCGCGCGTCCTGGACGGCCGCACCCTCCTCGTCCCCGACCGGCGGGGCAACAAGCGCGCCGACACCCTCCACAACCTGCTGGAGGACGACCGGCTCTCGTTCGCCGCGCTCGTGCCGGGCCGCGACGGCGTGCTGCACGTCCGCGGCCGGGGTGCGATCACCGACGATTCCGCGCTGCTGGAGACGATGGCGCTGCGCGGGACGCCCCCGCACGCGGCGCTGCTCATCGACGTCGAGGATGCCGAGCTGACCGGCAACGACGCCGTGGCGCGCGCCCGGCTGTGGACGCCGGACGCGCACGTCGTCCGCGGGACGGTGCCCGACCTCCTCGGGCTGTCGCGGGAGCACCTCGCCGCCAACACCGCGAAGGCCGACCGCGGCCCGGCGACGTTGCTGCTGAAGGCCGCCGGGGCGGTCCCGGGGGCGTCCCGGTTGCTGCGGGCGGCGATGAACCGCCTCTACCGGTCGGAGCTGCGGAAAGAAGGGTACGAGGACGTCGATGCGTGACCGCGGGCTACGTGCCGGTTCGCCCGGACGTCAGGAATCCAGGTCGGGCACCGTCCAGCCGTCGAGGTCGTATTCGGCCATGCACTGGTCGACGAGGTCCTTGTAGGACGCGAGCTGACCGCCGAGCGTGTGGGCGCCGAGCAGTTCGAGCCGGGTGTTCTCGTGGTTGCCCGCGTAATTGCGCTCGTAGAGCTCGTGCCGCCCGCCGAACTCGGTGCCGACCGCGTCCCACAGCAGCTTCATGAGCTTGACGCGCTCCACCGAGTCCGCGCCGCCGGAGCCGCGCAGGTACTTGTCGAGATACGGGCGGACGCGGGGATCGCGGAAGTCCGCGGCGCTGGAGTTGACATAGATCAGGCCGCTCGCCACGTCCTGGAGCACGATCTCCCGGATGCGGGGATAGCCGATCTGCATGAACCAGCGGTAGGCCATCCCGTAGTCGGGATTGGGGAGCACGGCCCCGTTCTTCCACGGGACGGGATTGCGCGCCGCCGCGTCCGACAGGCCCCAGAACAGGTTCCGCCAGGCGAGCACTTCCCCGAGCCGGGTCTGCACGCCACGGAAGTCGGCGACGCCGGTCAGGTCCAGTGCCTTGGCGAGCAGCCCGGCGATGAATTCCAGCTTCACCGCCAGCCGCGTGGTCCCGTGGAAGGTGAAGCGCTCCACGAATCCCGACTGGCTCGTGAACGTCTGCGCCTTGCCCAGGTCGCCGTAGACGAACACGTTCTCCCAGGGAATGAGCACCTTGTCGAGGACGAGGATCGAGTCGTTCTCGTCCATGCGCGCCGAGAGCGGGTAGTCGAACGGGCTGCGCGCCGCCGCGGCCGCCGTGTAGGAGGGGCGGCAGATCAGCTTCACCCCGGGCGCGCCGGTCGGCACGGTCGCCACGAGCGCGAATTCCTTGCGCCTGACCGGGACGCCGTAATGCGCCACGAAAGTGTGGTGGGTGAGGGCCGAGCCGGTGGCCACGACCTTGGCGCCGCTGACCACCAGGCCCGCGTCGGTCTCCCGCTCGACGTGCACGAACACGTCGGCGACCTCGTCCGGCGGCCTGCTCCGGTCGACCGGCGGATGCACGATCGCGTGGTTCCAGTACAGTACGCTCTCCTGCGCCCGCCGGTACCAGTGGCGGGCATTGTCCGCATACTCGCCATAGAATTCGGCATTGGCGCCCAGCGTGCCGAGAAAGGACCCCTTGTAGTCGGGGCCGCGCCCCATCCAGCCATAGCTCATCCGCGCCCAGAGCGCGATCGCGGCCTGGTCGGCGACCAGGTCCTCGGAACTGCGCGGCGCGGTGAAGAACCGGTGGGTGTAGCCCTCGCCGCCGCCGTCCAGCGGAACGGTGAGCACCGGCCGGGTCTTCTCGTCGTGCAGCGAATCGTAGAGCCGCGCCGTCATCGCGATCGGGTTGCGGAACGCCGGATGGGCGGTGACGTCCTTGACGCGCTCACCGTCCAGGAAAACCTCGCGGTCGTCGCGGAGACTCTCGACGTACTCCGCACCGGTGTACGGCCTTGTCTCGGGCATCGCCAGCCGCCCTCCTTCACTCGTCGATCGCGGTGGCCGGGGCAGCGCCCGGTCGGCCGGGACGCGCGCCGGGCGTCGCCAGCATCCCCCGCGCGGCCGCGCGGCCACATCTCGCGACGTGCGCTCACCCACCCGCGACCGACCGAGCGCCGCCGCCGCGTCCCGCCGCCCCGGCCCTTTAATTGGGCGGTGTTATGGAAATGCGTTATAAAATGGTGTTATCAATAAATGATCGACGGGCGCACGTAAAGAGAAGCCGGGAGAACGCCATTACGGCACGCTGTCAGCAGAATTAATTGTGGTCACGCACGGGGGAGATGAGTCCTTGAGCACATCGGAGATCGATTTCGTCCCCGTACCCGCCCCGCGGCCGGTGAACGGCCACGCCGTCGCGCCCGCCATCGTCCCGCCGAGCCTCTCCATCCCGGCCGGACCGGCCACGATGCGGGAACTGCGGGAGCGGCGGCGCGAGCTCGCGGACCGCGTCAGGGCGGGCAAGGCGCCCGCGGTCGCGCGGCAGCACGCGCTCGGCAAGCGGACGGCGCGGGAGCGGCTCGACCTCCTGCTCGACGAGGGCTCGTTCATCGAACTCGACGCGCTCCGCCGCGCCCGGGGCGAGGACGGCGCGCGCCCCCACACCGACGGCGTCATCACCGGCTCGGGGACGATCGACGGCCGCAGGGTGTTCGTCTACGCCCAGGACTTCACCGTCATCGGCGGCTCGCTCGGCGAGGCGCACGCCGCGAAGATCCAGAAGCTGATGGACCTCGCGCTCGCGAACGGCGCGCCGCTGATCGGGCTCAACGACAGCGGCGGCGCCCGCATCCAGGAGGGGGTGATGGCGCTCGACGGGTACGGCGGGATCTTCCGCCGCAACGTCCGCGCGTCCGGTGTGATCCCGCAGATCAGCGTGATCCTCGGCCCGTGCGCGGGCGGCGCGGCCTACTCGCCCGCCCTCACCGACTTCACGTTCATGGTCCGCGACACCGCGCAGATGTACCTGACCGGGCCCGACGTCATCGAGGCCGTCAGCGGCGAGCGCGTCACCCACGCCGAACTCGGCGGCGCCGACGTGCACGGCCAGCGGACGGGCGTGGCGACGTTCGTCCACGACGACGAGGAGAGCTGCCTGGACGAGGTCCGCTACCTGGTCTCGATGCTGCCGGCCAACTACCTGGATCCCGCGCCCGCCGGGCCGCGGCGCGGCGCGACCACCGACGAGCGGCTCGCGCTGGCGGACATCGTGCCGGTCGAGCCGAACAAGCCCTACGACATGCGGCTGGTGATCGGCGAGCTGGTGGACGACGCCGACTTCCTGGAGGTGCACGAGCGCTGGGCCGCCAACGTGATCTGCTGCCTGGCGCGGATCGACGGGCAGGTCGTCGGCATCGTCGCCAACCAGCCGATGGTGCTGGCGGGGGTGCTGGACGCGGCGGCCGCGCAGAAGGCCGCCCGCTTCGTCCGGTTCTGTGATTCCTTCGGCATTCCGCTGGTGACGCTCGTCGACGTCCCCGGATTCCTGCCCGGCACCGACCAGGAGCACGCCGGCGTCATCCGGCACGGCGCCAAGCTCCTGTACGCCTACTGCGAGGCGACGGTCCCGCGCGTCCAGGTGATCATCCGCAAGGCGTACGGCGGCGCCTACATCGTCATGGACTCCCGGTCGATCGGCACCGACCTGTCGCTCGCGTGGCCGACCAACGAGATCGCCGTGATGGGCGCCGAGGCGGCCGTCAACCTCGTCCACCGCCGCGAGCTCGCGGCCTCGCAGGACCCGGCGGCGCTCCGCGCGGGGCTGGTCGCCGACTACACCGAACGGCTCATGCACCCCTACTACGCGGCGGAGCGGGGCCTGGTGGACGACGTCATCGACCCGTCCGACACCCGTGCCGCCGTCGCGCGCGGCCTGGCGATGCTCGCCGACAAGCAGGCCACCGCGCAGCCGCGCAAGCACGGGATCGGGCCCCTCTGAGCCGGGCGTCCCCGGAGAGCGTCAACCGCCGGTGTCGCGGAGCCGCTCCAGCGCCTCCCGCGACGCCTGGACGGACCCGGACGCCCGCTCGGGCGCGTCCCCCTGGCCGACCATGAGGCTGACGAGCTGGCTCTCGAAACAGGTGTCGGCGTCATAGGGGGGCACCAGATAACCGCCCAGCTCCAACGCCACGAGCCCGTGTATCGCGCTCCACATCTGGTGCGCGACGAGTTCGGCGTCGACGGACGTGAAGCGCCGCGCGGCGACGCAGCGCGCCGCCGTCTCCACCACCCGCGCCAACGTGAACCGGCCGTACTGGCGGTCCTGGTCGGTGAGGGAGAAACCGGCCAGCGTCGTCGTCCCGAACATGATCGCGTAGAGATACGGATTCGTCCGGGCGTTGGTCCGGTAGACACGGCCGATCAAGGCCATGTCCGCCACCGGATCGGCGGAATCGGTGATACCGGTAAAGCCGCGCTGCAAACGCGCGAACCCCTCGTGCACCATTCCTCGGACCAGCCCGCCCATGCCGCCGAAATGGGTGTAGACGGCCATTGTCGAGCATCCGGCCTCGGCCGCCAGTCGCCGCGTCGACAGCGCTCCGGGCCCGCCCTCGGCCAGCAGTCGGGCGCCGATGTCGATGAGCCTGGTGGTCAGTCGGGGATCAGGGCGCCGGGGCGACACGGTCGCGTCCACGAGTGCGCCGCCACGCGTGCCCGTTCAAGACACCACTTCCTTTCCCTTATCACGAAAGGGGGAATGCGCCGATGGTAGCCGCTGATCGTCGGTAGGCCTAATTTCTGATGAGCCACGTTAGAGGGAAAAAGGTGATATTCCTGGCTATAAGCCTTGAACGCGGTGGTTCATGGCGGGGTCGGGTGATCATCTTCGGACTCGCGGAGAGGCGCGGTACGACCCTCGGCCCCGGCCTCGGTGCCGGCCTCACCGCGCACCTCGGCGCCGATCTCGTCCAGCAGCGCGACCAGCTCGCCCGGTGCGGACACCATCGGCCAGATGCCGGTATCGAGCGTGCGGAACCGCCAGGCGGGCGATGACCGCAGCCGCTCCACGTCCGGTGGGAGCCGTCCGTCGAAATGCTCCAGCCCGCACACCACGTAGGTGGCGGGCCGCTCCGCCACCGGCCGGCTCAGGCGGATCGGCTCGGTGAGCGGGCGCCCCGGGTGGTCGAGCAAGCGATCGGTCAGCCATTTCGCCTGCTCGGGCGTCAACCCCTGGCCGTCGGCGACCGCCTCCATGTCGGGCGTCGGCCACCGCCCGTCGTGCTCCTCGATCAGGCGGAGCTCGGCGGAGCGCAGCGGCTCGCCAAACGCGTCGATGGCCGACCTGCCGTCGCGCGGGACGAACGCCTCCACGTACACCGAGTGGACGACCCGGTCGGGCCTGCGGTCGGCGACCACCCCGGCCACCAGCCCCGAGGTGCTGTGGCTGACCAGGATGACCTCGTCGAGCGCGGCGACGACGGTCTCCACGTCCTCGACATGCCGGTCTATCCCGATTTCGGAGACGTCCTCTCCGTACTGGGCGAGTCCCGACAGCGTGACGGGATGGACGGAGTGGCCGCGGGCGCGCAGGCCCTCGGCGACACCCTCCCAAACCCAGGAACCCATCCAAGTCCCGGGGATCAATACGTACGTCTGCACGAGATCTGGCCTTCCCTTCCGCATCGGAGCGGACCCACTCGCGATGTCAGTTCAAAATGATCGCACCACTACGGGACGAGTTTTGTCGCGACAATGGCTCTCTGCCAGATCAGGCGGTGAATGGCCGCGATCCCAACGGCGGACACGGGGGACACGGCGGACCCGGCGGGCGCTCGCCGGCGCGGTTCCCGACCACGGGAGGCCGGGCCGTTCCGGTTCGCGGCGGTACGACGTGGTCCTCACCGACAGCCCCTCCACCCTGCGGCAGGCCGAAGCCCGGCCTCGCGACCGTGTCGGCGCCCTCGTGCACACCCTCACCAATGGGGCCGCTGGCGCGTGTTCGCTGTAGACAACCTCACCGCAGGGGCCCTGGCCTCGGCGTTCCCACACGCGCGCACGCGGCACGGCCCCGCGCCGCGGCCCGGCCCAGGTCCGGTGAGCCCGGCGCGGCACGGCCACCATACTCCGTGTTCGCGCCCGTCTCGGCTCGGACGCCACGCCCGGCTCGCCGTTCTCGCGGCAGCCCGTCCACACCGGACGACAGCGGCCCTGACCAGCCCGAACACCGCCACGGCGCGCTCGCCGACCGGCATCGGCGGGGCGGCGTCCGGAAAAATGGATCTATAAGTGCTCGTGCGCTAACCGCAATTAGATGTCAACCGGTTCTGGTATCCGTCCGGCGGGTGATCCGGCGCGAGGCGCGGCCCCCTCCGCACGGCCCCAGTTGAAACGGTGTGCGGGGCGTCCGCGGTGAGTTTTCGGGCGCTCGGTCGTCACATAACCGAGCCGTGCGGGTGCGGCGATCTTCGGGTGTAAGGGGACGGGTATGGGTGCGGTGTCCGAATCGATGCCGCGGGCGGCACGGTGTGAGCGGCCGGAGGCCCGCGCGGGCTCGCCGTGGGCCGCGCCCGCCGGCCGGCCCGGCGACTGATCATCCATAGGACGACGAGGGGCGGGCGCCCGTGTGGCGCCCGCCCCCAGAGGACGAGGTCGGCGGACCCGGGGCCCGCCGACCCGGGATCACTGCTTGGCCGCGGCCAGGACCCGGCTCGACGTGCGCATCACGCGCATCATCAGACCGGGCTTCATCAGCGCCTGCGGCTGGTCGACGAGACCGGCCGCCCGCATGAACGCCTCGGTGACGCTGGCGTCCTGGGTGGCGGCGATGATGACCCGCGTCATGTACGCCTGCATGATCTTCAGCTTCCGGCTGCGCTCCCCCTCGACGCCGGGGAAGCTGAGGTCGATGCCCCGGGTCATCTCCCACGCCGGGTCGATGATCTGGCCGACCTCGCGCATGAACTCCAGCGAGGACGGCGCCTTCCCGTTCCGCATGTGCTTGAGCAGCGCCAGCGCCTCCAGGGCCGCCAGCGTCTGCGCCTGCGCGAAGACGGGGTTCGGGGTGCAGACCGCGTCGCCGATGATGAGGAAGCCCTCGGGGAACCGGTTGAACTTCTCATAGCGGCGGCGCAGCGTGGTCGGGAACTTGTAGAGGGCCGGGTCGTCGATCGCCTTCGCGTCCACGATCGACTCGTAGATCTCCGGGGCCGCCAGCGTCTTGACGAAGGCGGTGAACCCCTCGGGGTCGGTGGGCGGGTGGTCACCGAGGATGCCGTAGGCGGTCAGCTCGACGGTGCCGTGGTCGGTCTTGGTGAAGATCGCGCCACGGGGCCGGTCGGGCGAGGCCACCACGATGATCGAGTGGTCCTTGCCGAACGGGTCGGACTTCAGCACGTAGTGGCGGCTGGCGTAGCCGAGGCCGATCTTCGCCCCGTCCTCCTGCACCCGGCCGTAGCCGAGCTCGGTGAGCCAGAGCGGGGACCGCGAGCCGCGCCCGGTGGCGTCGATGACGAGGTCGGCGTCCAGCACGATCTCCTCGCCCTCGGTGTCGCGCGGCTGGACGCGCGCGCCGATGACGCGGGAGTTGTCGTCGTTGGTCACCAGCCCGAGCACGTCGTGCTTCTCCATGAACGTGACGTTCTCGTACGCCTGCACCCGCTCGCGGACATGCGCCTCCATGAGCGGACGCCGCGCCGCGACGTTGGTGAGCCCGGCGCGGGTCTGTTGCAGCGGCACCCCGTTGAAGTACCACCGCACCGTGCCCGCGAGGTCCGTCAGCGGGCAGCCGTCCCGGACCAGCTCCGCCGTGATCTCGGGGAACATCTCCTCCATGGCCCGCGACCCGCGCGCGAGGAGGCCGTTGATGTGGCGGCCCTGCGGTGCACCCCGGCGCACCTCCGTGACCCCGATCAGCTCGTCCCGGTCGACCAGGACGACCTCCTCGTACCCCTCGGCCAGCGCCCGCGCCGCGAACAGGGCGGCGATGCTTCCACCGAGCAGTACCGCGCGGTTTCCAATCTTGGCACCCACCCGATCATCTCCTTCAGTCTCTGTTCGCACTGGAATTCACCGTCGCAGCCCGCGCGCGGCCGGGCACCTTCTGGATTGCTGGAGTCGGGGCCGCCCCCGCCATTGGACTTTCATGAGCGCGCGGCTCTCTCGGCGGGCGCGTCGCCGTTGACGTCCTCGACCTCGGCGGCCAGCCGGAGCAGGGACGCGGCCACCGACCGGGACGCGTCCCGCCGGGTGTCGCCCGCGCTCGTCATGAGGTTCACGAGCTGGGTCTCGAAACAGGTGTCGGGATCGTAGGGAGGAATGAGGTAATGGCCGAGTTCGAGGGTGACCAGGCCGTGCAGGGCCGTCCACATGTGGTGCGCGACCAGCTCGGGATCGTCGGTGCTGAAACGCCCGTCGGTGATGCAGCGGTGGGCGGTGTGGACGACCTTCGCGAGCGTGTAGCGGCCGTACTGGCGGTCCTCCTCGGTGAGCGAGAAGCCGGCGTGGGTCGAGGTCCCGAACATGATGCTGTAGAGGTGCGGATTGCGGTGGGCGTTGTAGCGGTAGGCGCGGCCGAGCAGGGCCATGTCGGCGACGGGGTCGGACGTGTCGAGGACGTGGGAGAAATGGACCTGGAGCCGGGCGAACCCCTCGTGGACCATTTCGCGGACGAGCCCGCTCATGCCCCCGAAATGGGTGTAGACGGCCATCGTGGAGCATCCGGCCTCGGCCGCCAGCCGCCGCGTCGACAGCGCGCGGGGGCCCTCCTCGGACATCAGCCGGGCCCCGATGTCGATCAGCGTGGGCCGGATGAGCGGGTCGGATCGGCGGGGGCTCACGACGCCGCCCGGGGCCTGCGGGCTGCCCCTGTCCGGGACGTTCGTACGCGCATGGGACGGTCCCTCCTCGGTGCGTCCAGACTCGTACCGGCCAGATGTATACATCTCAGGCGGTGGTATTCAGACGACTTTCCCGAGGCTAATCACCCGCTGATCGGCCGAAATCTCCGATTGTGCGGGCGGCCGCCCGCCGGGTGCGCACGGCATGAGATGACGGGGCACGGCGGCGGATGTGAGCATTGGAGCGCTACCGCCAACGGCCGGTCCTCGGGGCCCTCGACCATGGGAGCGACCGCGCATGGAGCAGCCGCGCATGGAGCAGCCGTGCTCGGAGCAGGAGCGACCCGAGCAGGAGCGACCCGAGCAGGAGCGACCCGGGCCGCAGCGACCCGGGCCGCAGCGAACCGGGCCGCAGCGAACCGGGCCGCAGCGAACCGGGCAGCCGCCCTCGGAGCAGTGCGGCGGCGGCCCCGTCGTGATCCGGCTGGACGCGTCGTCCTTCGGCGACGACCCCTCGGAGCGGCTGCGTGATGCGCTACGAGCGGCGGAGGCGGCACCCCGCGAGGTCGTGTGCGATGTCGGTGAGCTGGCGCGCCCGGATATGGCGACGCTCGAAATTCTGCTCCGCATGCAGCTCACGGCCCGGCGCCTCGGGCACGAGATAAGGCTGTACCGGCCCAATGCCGAACTCGTGCAACTGCTGGAGCTGATCGGTATGGCCGACACTCTCCCCTTGTACGGTTCCTGACAAACCGGCAGGGTTGATCGGCCATTTCCCGTGGTTGCCGTGCCGTCGCGGACGGTAATGCCGTGATCATGGCAATACGCGCTGTCGCCACAGCCGCGTCGAAACCACCAGCGCCGGAATTGACCGCTTCCGGCTGATACGCGATTCGCCCGGCCTTCGAGGATTGGGTCACTATTCCGGCACCGAGGGTGACCGCGATTTCTTCATTCGTGCTCAGTGATCGAACTTACGACGAAGATCGTTGCGGCCCTTCATTTCCCACTGGCATCCCCCGTAATATCCGAGGCGGCGTCTGTGACGCCTGTGATCGGGGATCGCATGTGTTTCATATGTGGAGGGGAGCCTGGCATGAATACCAAGCGAAATCTCGAAGGAGCGGGGTCGCGGACACGCTCCCGAAGGCTGGGCCTCATCGTCGGCGCGTTCGTGGCCCTCGCGGCGCTGCTCTTCGGCACCACGGCCGCCACCGCGTCCCCCACCGCCGGGCCCGGCCAAGGCGACCTGAAGGGCCTGAGCGGTTTCCGACACGGGTTCGTCCCGGTCGACGGAGGGTCCCTGCACTACGTCAAGGGCGGTCAGGGGCCCGCCCTTGTGCTGCTGCACGGATGGCCCGAGACCTGGTACGAGTGGCACGAGGTGATGCCCGAACTCGCCAAGACCCACACGGTGATCGCCTTCGACCTGCCGGGCCTCGGCAAGTCCGCCGTCCCCACCGACCGCAAGTACGACCTGGTCACGATCGCGGCGAAGGTGCACCAGGGCGTGACCAAGCTCGGCTACGACAACGTCGCGATCCTCGGCCATGACGTCGGCGCGCTGGTCGCCTACCCCTACGCGCGCAACTTCCCCGGCAGCGTCTCGCGCATGGCCGTGCTGGAGGCCCCGCTCAACGGCTTCGGCCTGGAGTCGGCGTACGGGTTGAGCTGGCACTTCCAGTTCAACATGACCGCCGCGCCCGTCCCCGAGCAGCTCATCAACGACCGGGCGCACGTCAAGACCTACCTGGGCTGGCTGTTCGCCGCCGCCAAGCACCCCGACAAGATCGCCCAGTCGGCCTACTTCGACGCCTACTCCGACGCCGACCACCGCAGCGCGGGCTTCGACTACTACCGCGCCTACCCGACCAACGCCGCCGACAACAAGAGGCTGGCGGAGCAGAAGCTGACGATCCCGGTCCTCGCCATGGGCGCGGCGGACGTGTTCGGCCCCGCCGTCGGGCAGTCCTTCGGCGCGGTCGCCACCGACGTCCGCACGGTCGTGGCCCCCGACAGCGGCCACTGGATCCCCGAGGAGAACCCGGCCTTCCTTGAGCAGTGCTCGGCGCTGTTCTTCGGTAGCGCCGACACCAAGCCCACCACCCCCGAACTGGCCGGCTGCGCCCGCTGACGGTCGGTCCCGCACGTCCCGTCCAGGCGGCAGGTCACTCCATATGGCCTCCCGCCTGGACGTTCGTCGCGGCGGGCCGGTACCGCACGTTGACGATCAGCGAGGGATCGCCCGCGCCGATCCGGTCGAGCCGGATCGGCTCGCCGCCCGGGCTGTCGTAAAGCCGGATCCCGTCGCCGAGCAGCACCGGCACGATGTGCAGGTCGATCTCGTCGATCAGCCCCCGTTCGAGCAGTTGGCGGCCGATCGTCGGCGAGAACACCTCCAGGTTCTTGCCGCCCGCCGCGTCCAGCCCGATCCGCACCGCCTCGGCGACATCGCAGTTCAGGAACGTGACCCCTTCGGCGGGACGCGCGTCCTCCGGATGATGGGTGAGGACGAAGATCGGCCCGTCCCACTCGCCGCCGTAAGGGCGCTGGTCGTCCACTATGGCGTCCCAGCCGTCGCGTCCGCCGAGCACCGCGCCCGTCGTCTCGACGTACTCCCGCACCAGGCCCGGCCGCGACGGCGTCCCGGTCATCCAGTCCATCGTGTGGTTCCGCCCCGCCACGAATCCGTCCAGCGACATTGAGAAATGCCAGAGGACCTTGCCCGCCGCCGTCTGCGGTTCCGTATCGTCCATGCCCGCCTCCCAGCCCTGTGCGAGCAAGCTACGCCCCGCCTGTGACAGAACGACGACCAGGCGTTTCGGACTTATTGCGACTTTGTGGCAGGAGCGAGGTGTGTCACCATAAGCGGGTAGGCGACGGCGGAACGAGGAAGCCGGTGTGAATCCGGCGCGGTCCCGCCACTGTGATCGGCGAGCGGATCCCACGACGAGGCCACCACCGCGCGAGCGGCCGGGAAGGCCGGGACGAGCGTTGACCCGAGAGCCAGGAGACTCACGCGGTCGCCTCCTCAACTGACCTGGGGCGGATCTCCCCAGAGAGGAGCGCGGGATGCCATGGGCACGCCGGATACGACACGCGGCGCTGCTGCTCGTCGCGGTCTTCCTTGTGGGCGGATGCGGTTCCGCCGCTGAGGACGCCGCGGAGGAGAGCAGTGCGGCGCCCGGGTTCCCGGTGACGGTGACCAACTGCGGGGTCACGACCACCTACGAGCGTCCGCCCCGGCGCGCGGTGTCGCTGAACCAGCACGCGACCGAGGTGATGCTGGCGCTCGGCCTCGAACGGTCCATGGTCGGGACGGGCTTCCTCGACGACCGCGTCCTGCCGGAGTTCCAGGCCGCCTACGACCGGGTGAAGGTGCTGTCCAAGGAGTACCCGTCCTTCGAGGCGCTGCTGGCGGCCGAGCCCGACTTCGTCTACGGCGGCTGGGTCAGCACGTTCGACGAGAAGGAGGGCCGCGGACGACCGGCCCTGCGCAAGGCCGGGATCGACACCCACCTCAACATCGAGGAATGCCCCAAGGGCCCGGTCACGATGGCGACCGTCGAGGAGGAGATCCGGACGATCGCCAAGATCTTCGGCGTCCCCGACCGGGCCGAGCAACGGATCGCGGCGCTGCGCGCCGTCCTGAACCAGGTCAAGAGCAAGGTAGCCGGCACAACCCCCGCCAAGGTCGCCGTCTATGACAGCGGCGAGAGAACGGTCCTCACCGCCGGAGGCGCGGGGATCGGCAACGAGATCATCCGCATGGCGGGCGGCACCAACGTGTTCGCCGACGTGCGGAAGGCCTACGGCGACGTCTCGTTCGAGCAGTTCGCCGAGCGGGCGCCCGACGTCGTCCTGATCTATGACTACGGCGACCAGACCGCCGACCAGAAGAAGCGGTTCCTGCTGGCCAGCCCGGCACTGAAGGACGTCCCCGCGATCAGGAACCGCCGGTTCGCGGTGCTGCCGCTGTCGTCCACGGTGACCGGCGTCCGGGCGGCCGGGGCGGTGGACGCGCTCGCCCGCCAGCTGCACCCGGACCGCTTCGCGTGACCGGCGTCCGGCGATACGCACTGGTCCTCACGTCCCTCAGCGCGCTCGTCCTGATAACGGCGACGGCAGGAATCACGGCCGGATCGATCCACATCCCCTCGGACCAGGTCTGGGGCATCCTCCTGCACCGGCTGCACCCGGCGCTGGCCGACCCGACCTGGTCGCCGGTCCGCGAGACGATCGTGATCGACGTGCGGCTGCCCCGCGTCCTGCTCTGCGGCGTGGTCGGCGCGGGCCTGTCGGTGTGCGGGATGGCGCTCCAGGCCCTCGTGCGCAACCCGCTCGCCGACCCGATGCTGCTCGGCGTCTCCTCGGGCGCGACGGTCGGCGCGGTGACGGTCGTGGTGTTCCACATGGCCTGGTTCGGAACGTTCTCGCTGCCCCTCGCCGCCTTCTGCGGCGCGCTCGCCGCGCTGGTCGCGGTCTACTTCCTGGCCCGCTCGGGCGGCCGGATGACCACGGTCCGCCTCGTCCTCGCCGGGGTCGCCACGGCCGAGGTGCTGTCGGCGGTCGCGAGCTACCTCGTGATCAGCTCGGACGACCCGCGCGCGGCCGAGTCGGCGCTGCGGTGGATGCTGGGCGGCCTCGCCGGGACGACCTGGACGGTCGTGTGGATCCCGGCCGCGATCGTGCTCGCCGGAACCGCGATCCTGCTCGGCGTGTCCCGCCACCTGAACCTGCTGCTGGCCGGGGAGGAGGCCGCCGCGTCGCTGGGCCTGGACGTGCACCGGTTCCGCGTGTCCCTGTTCGTGCTGGTGGCGCTGATGATCGGCGCGGTGGTCGCGGTCAGCGGCTCGATCGGGTTCGTCGGCCTGATGCTGCCGCACGTGGTCCGCCTCCTCGTGGGCGCCGACCACCGCCGCGCCCTCCCGGCCGTCGCCCTGCTCGGCGCGGCGTTCCTGATCCTCGCCGACCTGGCCGCGCGCACCCTCGTCACCCCCGAGGAGATCCCCGTCGGCGTCCTCACCGCCCTGGTCGGAGGCCCCTTCTTCCTGTGGCTGATGCGCCGCAAGGCGGCCCGATGACGACAGCACTGCAAGCCGAGAAGGTAACGGTCGTCCTCGACGGCCGAACCCTGGTCAACGCGATCTCCCTGGACGCGGCGCCCGGCGAGGTGATCGGCCTCGTCGGCCCCAACGGCGCCGGAAAATCCACGTTCCTCCGCACCTTCTACCGCGCCCTGCGTCCAACCTCAGGCCGAGTACTCCTGGACGGCGAGGACGTCTGGCGAATGCCGGGCAAGAAACTCGCGCGCCGCCTGTCCGCCGTCCTTCAGGAAACCCCCGGCGACTTCGAACTGACCGTGTACGACGTTGTGGCGATGGGCCGCACCCCCCACAAACGCGCCTTCCAGGGCGACGACGCGTACGACCGCGAAATCACCCTGCACTCCCTCTCCGAACTGGACGTCGCACACCTCGCCGAGGCCGACTTCGACCGCCTCTCCGGCGGCGAGAAACAACGCGTGCTGATCGCCCGCGCGCTGGCCCAGCGAACCGGCGCCCTGATCCTGGACGAGCCCACCAACCACCTGGACCTACGCCACCAACTGGACGCCCTGCGCCTCGTCCGCACCCTGGGCGCCACCGCCCTGATCGCCCTACACGACCTGAACCTGGCCGCCACCTTCTGCGACCGCCTCTGCGTCCTCCACGAAGGAAACCTGATAGCCGAAGGCCCACCCAAAAACGTCCTGACCCCAGACCTCCTGGCCGACGTCTACCGAGTAAAAGCAGAAATCACCACCCACCCCCGCACAACAACCCCCCAAATAACCGTCCTCCCAGACTGACGTCAGAGATGGCCGCACCGGGCCAGTGGCCTCGCCAACGGGGGGAGGAGCGCGACCACACGGCCCGGTACGGAGTCAGAACGGCGCCCGATGCCGCCCCCGATAGCCGCCCCGCCGCGCCCCGGCAAACGCCAAGCCGACGCCCGTCACCAGGGCCGTCGCGAGGATGAGCGAGGCCACCAGGAGCGCCGTCATGTCACGTCCCCGCCCGGACCGCCCGCGAGGAAGCGCAGCCGCTCCCGGGCCGCCTTCAGGTCGCCCGCGTACAGGGGGAACTCGGCCCACAGGCGGTCCTGCCGGTGAGTCTCACGGGCGCACGCGTCCGGCCCGTATACGGCGGACTCCAGTCCACCGCACTGCTCGCGGGGTGTCAGCCGCTCCTGGAGGCGGGCCGTCCAGTGCTTCCCGTCCGCGTCGTATTCCGGTGATCGCCACCGCCGAGTCACGCGGGCCATATCCTCGGAAGTCATCGCTTCTCCATGGTCACTATCGCGCATGGATATACGATGCAGCACCCACGCGCATCCGAATTCTCGACATGTATCCCGCCCCGCGTCATCTGCGTGGTCAGTCCGTATGCGCAGATTGCGATCCTCAACGCGTCCAGCCTCGCCTTGACCTCGGCAGTCATCAGTCGCTCGCCTCCTACCGGGGTCGTCACCCCGTGACTTCCATGAGCGTCTCGCGGGCACGGGGGACACCGGAACCTCACCCAAACCACACTTGGGGACGTCCTGCACGGGGCAAAATGTCGCTAGCGACGTCCTCCAGGTCCGGGAGCGGACATGCCGAATGAACGACTCAGAACGGCCATGATGGCGGGTGGCTGGACATATGCCACGCTTGCTGAAACGCTCGGCGTAGATCCTAAATCGGTGGAGCGGTGGGTCAATCGTGACCGCACACCTCACCGTCCTACGGCCACGCGCGCGGCTGAGATCCTCAACGAAGATGTGTTCGCCCTGTGGCCTGCACTTAAGCAAGCGCGGGCGGCGCGGGTGGTGAGCCCGGAGCTCGCCGCTCTGTACGACCAGCGCGCGGAGGTTCCGATCTCCGCATTCGTGGACCTGCTGCAGCAGGCGCGGGAACGGATCGACGTCCTGGTGTATGCGGCGGTGTTCCTCCATGAGGCGTACCCGCGCCTGAACGACCTCCTGCGGGAGCGGGCCGCAGGCGGGTGTGACGTACGAATCGCAGTGGGAGACGCTGAAAGCGACAATGTCCAGCAACGCGGGAAAGAGGAGCGGTTCGGGCACGGTATCGAATCGCGCTGTCGTCTCGCGGTGATGCATTACCGGCCGCTGGTGGGTGCCTCCGGAATCGACGTCCGGACGCATGGCACAACGCTCTACAACAGCCTCTACCGTGCTGACGGGCAGATGTTCGTGAACGCCCACGTATGGGGCATGAACGCCTACGACGCGCCCGTTTGGCACTTGCGGCGTGCTGGGGACGGTGGGCTCTTCGACAAGTATGCTGCGAGTTTTGATGCCGTTTGGGCGACTGCGCGGCGGGTGGGAAGAGGTGATCGGGATGGTGCGTACTGAGTATTTTGATGATCCGGGAGCGCCGGAGGTTAACAGTATTGTGGTTGCGGCCTCGGCTGTGGTTACGGACGAGGGCGGCAGGGTTTTGTTGCAGCGGCGGGCGGACAGCGGGTTGTATGCGCTGCCCGGGGGCGGAATGGATTTCGGGGAGTCGCTGCCTGGGGCGGCGGTTCGTGAGGTTCGGGAGGAGACCGGGCTGGACGTGGAGATCACGGGGCTGGTCGGCACCTACACCGATCCCCGTCATGTCATTGCTTATAGTGATGGTGAGGTGCGTCAGCAGTTCAATGTGTGCTTTACCGCGCGGGTTGTTGGTGGGGCGTTGCGAATTTCTGATGAATCTACGGATCTTCGGTTTGTGGCGCCCAGGGAGTTGGGTGACCTTCCTATGCATCACACGCAGCGGCTTCGGTTGCGGCATTTTTTGGAGGGGCGGGAGCGGCCCTATTTGGGGTGAGTGGGGGCGCAGGTGGACGGGGTGCGCTTTTCGGTGTTCTGGATGAAGTCGTGTAGGGCCTGGCGGGAGCGGGTGAGGGTTTCTATGCGCTCGTCCAGGCCGTGCAGGCGGGCGTTGAGGACGTCCATGAGTTCGGAGCAGGGGTCGATTTCGAGGAACACGCCGCTGACGCAGGGGAGCATGTAGGCGATCTCCTCGGTCGACAGCCCGGCTTCGAGCAGCTTCCTGATCTGGTACACGGTGAGGACGTCGTCGTCGGTGTACTCGCGGTAGCCGTTGGCGCGGCGGTCGGGCTCCAGGAGGCCCTGGGCCTCGTAGTAGCGCAGCTGGTGGGTGTGGACTCCGGCGCGCCGGCTCAGCTCCCCGATCCGCATGGAGGTTCCCCCTTGACCTTCATATCGATGTGAACGTTGATGATTCTGGCATGACCTCCAACATGACTGGAAAAGAGCACACGTCCGTGAGCGTTCTCGGGCTCGGGCTGATGGGGCAGGCGCTGGCCGACGCCTTTCTGCGCGCCGGGCATCCCACGACCGTGTGGAATCGCACGGCCGCGAAGGGTGAGGAGCTCGTGGCGCGGGGTGCGAAGTTCGCCGACTCGGTGGGGGACGCCGTTGCGGCCGGCTCGCTTGTTGTGGTGTGTGTTACGGATTACGAGGCGGCTCGGGGGCTTCTTGAGCCCTTGGGTGATGTCTTCGGGGGGCGGGTCCTGGTCAATCTGACCTCGGGGACGCCGGGGGAGGCGCGGGAGGCCGCGGAGTGGGCGGCTGGGCGGAACGTCACCTATCTCGACGGGGCGATTCTGGCCGTTCCCGAGGGGGTGGGGAAGGACGCCCTCATCTTGTACAGCGGGCCGCGGGCGGCCTTTGAGGCGCATGAGTCGGCGCTGGGCAGTCTCGGGGAGGGGGTGACGTATCTCGGGGACGACCATGGGCTGGCGTCGTTGTACGACGTCTCCGTGCTGAGCCTGATGTGGAACATCCTGAACGGGTTCCTTCAGAGCGCGGCCCTGCTCGGCGCGGCGGGGGTGAACGCGTCGGCGTTCGTGCCGATCGCGACCAAGGGGGTCGAGACGGTGACGAGCTGGTTGGGCGACTACGCGCGGCAGGTCGACGAGGGTGTTTATCCGGCCTACGACTCCACGATCGACACTCATGTGGCCGCGATGCGGCATCTCGTCAGTGAGAGCGAGGCCCTTGGTGTGAATGCCGAGCTGCCGAAACTCATTCAGGAGCTGGGTGCGCGGGCGGTGGCGGCGGGGCGTGGTGGTGACGGGTACGCGGCGTTGATCGAGCAGTTCCGGACGCCCGCGCGGGGTTGACGGGTCAGGACTTGCGGGCGAGGAGGAGGCGGTAGCGGGGGCTGCCGTCTTCTCTGCGGCCCAGGGCCTTCATGGGGACGGTCGTCACGGTGAATCCGGCCGCTGTCAGGTCGTCGCGCATCGCCTGTAGAGGGCAGGTGCGGTAGTACATGACGAACGGGGGACGCCATACCGCGTTGCGGATTCGCATGGCCGCGTCGAATCCGAGCAGCGTCCAATACCAGGGGGACGTGATGGGCGGCGGGGCGCCGATAGGAAAGGCGAACAGGCCGCCCGGACGCAGCGCGCGGTGAACCCCGGTGAAGAGCGCGGGACGTTCGGCGGGCAGCAGATGTCCGAGGGCGCCGAAGGTGACGGCCAGGTCGAATGCCTCGGAGAAGGGAAGGGCGCGGACGTCGGCTCGTATCCATTCCGCGTCCGGGTGCGCCTCGCGTGCCCGGGCGAGCATTCCGGTGCTGAAGTCGACGCCCGCGATCTGCTCCCGGCACAGGGGTTCGAGCGTCCGCATGCCCGCGCCGGTGCCGCAGCACACGTCCAGTCCCCGGCCGAAAGGACCGAACGGACGCAGCGCGTCGGTCGTCGCGTCGAGGATGGCGTCGGGGGTGCGAAAGGGGGTGTGGTCGAACTTCGGGGCGAGCAGGTCGTAACCGCGCTCGACCGAGGACAGCGACTGGACCGCCAGTTCGCGCAGCGACGGGCCCTGGGACGAGAACATCGCCCAAGCCTAGGCCGTAATTCAGGACACCGAGCGCTGGGGGCGCGCACCGATGCCCAGGACCTCGTACAGGTGGATGCCGCGCGCGGCCCAGTCGATCAGGCTCTCGCGGTCGATGAGGTGCATTCCGGCCTTCGCGGCGAATTTCCTGGCGTCCCTCGTATAGGTGTTGGTCGTCACGACGAGCGTCAGTTTCGCCTGGTAGATCGGCCACGCCGCGCCCGCGACCTTCTGGACGTCCTCGGAGGTGACCTTGGTTCGCGGGCCGTAGTGCTTGACCTGGACCATCCAGTTCTCGCCGAGTACGGGGTCGAGGCCGATCACGTCGCCGGAGAAGTCGCCGGTCTTGCCGACGTGCTCGGCGGCGATGCCGTCCCGGCGCATCAGGTCGCGGACCGCGACCTCGAAGTTCAGCCAGGTCATGCCGTCGAGTTCGCCGATCGTCCAGGACAGGGCGGCGAGCCGTTCGCGCCGCACCTTCTCGTGCGCCCAGCGCGCGCGGTACCAGCGGTCGACGAGCCACCACACCCCCGCGAGGACCGCCAGCGCGATCAGTGGATGCGCGAGCGCCTGCCGCAGGAGCAGCCAGACCGCCAGGACCGCGACCAGTAACCCGAGGCCCGTGTAGCCCCATTCCCGGGCGTCCCGCGGCGGCCTGATCCGGGTCGCCCAGTCGGGAATCAGCCAGCGGTGCCGGTGCTCATGGAAGGGACTCGGCCGATCGCGCGCCACCGGTCCGCCGAGCCCTTTCCTGGGAGGGGTCCTCATGCTGCGATGGAAACACGGATGCCTCACGGAATCGGTCCCCTGGCCGCGAATTCAGAACGTCGCGTCCACATGAGGCCATCCGGTCGGATGATCAACTTTGCGCGTTAGGGATATCCGAAACATGAAACAGGGTCAGGATCGGGTGCCCTTTCCGCCGAACACATCTGTCGCTGATTTTCGGGCGGCGCGCCGCGCGCCGGGGCTAGGGGATCCGGCGGGTGCCGAAGCGCACCCATTCCGCGTCCCACAGGCGGTATCGGCGCTGGTCGCAGCGGTAGCGGACGATCAGGTACAGCCCCAGCAGCGGCATGCCCAGGGCCATCGCGGTACCGAGGGCGACGGTGAGAGTGTCGCCGATCGTCCGCGTGTGGTGGCGCGGCGCCTCGTCGGTGACCACGGACGGCCCGACCCACACCGCGCGCCGCTGGCCCACGTTGCCGCCGTGGAACGCGGTGAACGAGCCTGTCCGCGCGGTACCGTCCGGCTCACGCCAGGTCACAGTGACCTTACGTCCGGACCGCATGTCCTCGACCTTCAGGACGGTGGCGCCGACCTCGTGCCGGGTCGCCGCCTCCCGCCGCTCGGCGCGGACGCCCGAGGCGTAGACGCTTCCGCCCGCCCACACGCACAGCGGCGGGGCGAGGCTCAGGAACAGCATCAGCAGGGCGACCCCCAGCATCCACTGCCTGCGGTCCACGTCGCGGCGCAGCGCGTTGTGGTCGAAGCCGAACCTCCGCCTCAGCCGGTCGAGGCCCGACGCCGCTCCGGTCGGCCGCATAGCCGCCTCCCTCATCCGTTCCTAGTGTGAGGCTAGGCAAGCCGATTATCGCCGCGACAGGGCCCAATGTCCCTGTATCAGAGCAAACTTCCGGTATGTTCGCGGCCGGTCTTGTGATCTGCGCCGATCGCTGCCGGGCACCGCGTCCACTCCTGGACGGCGGGCACCGGCGCCCCGCTACTCTCCGTGAGGCGCCGGTGCGGCACGTCGCCCTCGCGTCTCGTGCGGTCAGCCGCCGGACGCGCGGGC
This sequence comes from Actinomadura terrae, assembly GCF_022751215.1. Lineage (GTDB taxonomy): Bacteria > Actinomycetota > Actinomycetes > Streptosporangiales > Streptosporangiaceae > Spirillospora > Spirillospora terrae. Next base: position 263,641 of record NZ_JAICDG010000002.1, read on the forward strand.
TTGGAGAAGGTCCGCCACGTCGGCGACGGCCGTCTCGACGCGTCCGTAGACGCGGGGGTTGAGCAATGTCGTCCCGTCGAAGTCTCCTGAAGACGCGAATATCGCGACCGGTATGGTCAACGCCTGGAAGAAGCCGAACAAAGGGCGCAACGCGTGTTCCAGGACGAGCGCGTGATGGTCGCCCCCTCCCGTCGCGGCGAGCAGGACGGGTTTGTTAGCGAGCGCGTACTGGTCGACCAGGTCGAAGAAATGCTTGAACATTCCCGGATAGGAACCGCGGAACACCGGCGCCGCCGCGACCAGCAGATCGGCCCCCTCGGCGAGCCGCAGCGCGTCCTCGACCTCGGGCGTGACGTCGTCGCGTTCGATCGCGCCGGTGAATCCCGCGCCGAGACCGTACACGTCGACCCTGGACGTCTCGACCGGCAGCGCCTTCTCCAAGGTGTCGAGGACGACGTCGACGAGCCCCATCGTCTTGGACGGACGGCTCGGGCTCCCGTTGACCACGACGACCCGCAACGCCGTCATGCCGCCCTCGCCTCAAGCGCGGCGACCTCGCGCCGCACGACCGGCGCCACCTCCGTGCCGAGCCGCTCGATCGCGTCCAGGTGCTCCTTCTGCGGCATGCCGCCGAAACCCATCTGAATGATGGCCCGCCTCACCCCGTACAGGGCGTGATATCCGAGCAGTTTGTCGATGATCTCCTGCGGGCTGCCCACCAGCAGCCCGGCCCTCGGCGACGACTGCGCGTCGAAGGCGGCCCGGGGGATCAGCATCCCTTTTCCGCGCTGATGGTTGTTATCCGCCATTCCCTTGGCGAAATAGGGATACATGACGTCCCGCGCTTCCTGGCTGGTGCGTCCGACATATCCGTGCACGTTGATGCTGACCGGCAGCGCGTCCGCGTCGTGCCCCGCCTCCTCGGCGGCCGCCCGGTAGAGGTCCACGGTCTGCTCGTGGGAGGACATCGGCCCCAGCAGCAGCGCGAGCGCCATCGGCAGCCCGAGCCGTCCGGTGCTGATCGCGGACGCCGGTGACCCGCCCACGCCGACCCAGATCGGGATCGTGGCGCCGTCGGCGCGCGGCGCGATGTCGGCCTCGACCAAGGGGGCGCGGAAGTTCCCGTCCCAGGTCAGCGGGTTGTGATCGCGGATCTTGAGCAGCAGGTCGAGCTTCTCGCGGAACAGGTCGCCGTAGTCGCGCAGGTCGTAGCCGAACAGCGGGAACGACTCGGTGTAGGAGCCGCGGCCCGCGATGATCTCCGCGCGGCCCGCCGACAACAGGTCGATCGTCGCGAACTGCTCCCACACGCGGACGGGGTCCTCCGAGCCGAGCACGGTGACCGAGCTCGTGAGCCGGATGCGCTCCGTCCGCTCGGCCGCCGCCGCGAGCAGGACGGCCGGGGCCGACCCGACGAAGTCGCCGCGATGGTGCTCCCCGACGCCGAACACGTCCAACCCCACCTCGTCCGCGACCCCCGCCTGCTCGATCGTCTCCCGGACGCGCCGCCGCGGCGACGGCGCCGCCCCGGTGATCGGATCCTCCGTGACCTCGCCGAACGTCATGATGCCGAGCTCGAACGTCATCTCCGGTCCCTCCCTCGGTGCGGGCCGGGGGTCCGTCCCGCCTGACCACAACAACTTGTCTGCGCAGGCAAATATTCCGGCTTGGTCGTGGCGCGGACATCTGGATACGGTGCGGTCATGGCGACGGACGGTCTGAGCGACCTTGAGCAGGACGCTTGGCGCGGATTCCTGCTGACCCACGACCGGCTCTGGCGCGCGCTGGAGGCGGAACTCGCCCAGCTGAACGTCAGCATGGCCGAGTACAGCGTGCTCGCCCTGCTCTACGAGGCCGGGCCCGAGGGCATGCGCATGTCGGACCTGGCCCAGCGCCGCCTGATGTCCACCGGCGGGTTCACCCGCCTCGCCGACCGCCTCCAGAACCGCGGCCTGATCGAGCGCCGCCGCTCGGCCGTCGACGGGCGCGGCTTCGACGCGACGCTGACCGGCAGCGGGCGCGCCCTGATCCGCCGCGCCCGCCGCCGCCACCACAGCGACCTGCGCGCGCTCTTCTTCAGCCGCCTGGACGACGACCACCTGCGCTGCCTCGCCGAGATCTGGACCCGCCTGGACCCGGACGTCTTCTCCTAGATCCGGACGTCCTCTCCTAACCCTTGGCGAAGGCGTCGATCGCGGCGATGTCGTCCGCCGTGAGGGTGAAACCGTCCAGGTCGAAGTTGGCGGCGATGTGCTCGCGGCGCGACGACCTGGGCAGGATCACGATGTCGTGCTCCAGATGCCAGCGCAGGATCACCTGGGCCGGGCTGGCGCCGTGCCGCTGCGCGATCTCGGTGAGCACGGGATCGCGCAGGTCGGTGTTGTTCAGACCGCTGTAGCCCTCGACGACGACGTCCCGCCGCCGGTGCTCCTCCAGCAGGCCCGGATCGTGCCGCGCCGGGCTCCACGAGATCTGGTTGACGGCCGGACGCCGCCCGGTGGCCTCGGTCACCAGGTCGATCTGCTCCGGACTGTAGTTGCTCACCCCGACATTGCGGGCCAGCCCGGCGTCCTTCGCCGACAGCAGCTCCTCCCAGGTCGGGACGAGATCGTCCGGGCCGGTCGCCCAGTGGATCAGCCAGAGGTCCACATAGTCGGTGTCGAGCAGCCGGAGGCTGGACTCCAGCGTGCGCCGGGCGTGCCGCGCGTCCCGCGGCTGTAGCTTGGTGGTGACGAAGACCTGCTCCCGGTCGACGTCGCTGTCCTTGACGGCCCTGCCGACGTCCGCCTCGTTCCGGTACAGCGTCGCGGTGTCGATATGCCGGTAGCCGATCTCAAGTGCCGCGCGTACCGCGTCGTAGGCCGTCGTGGGCCGTAGCTGCCAGGTCCCGAAGCCGATCAGCGGCAGCGCGGTCCCGTCGGGCAGGTTCACAGTCCGAGTCATGCTCCGCATTCTGCCCGGACGAGTCGGCGCGGAACCGGTGCGAAGTGACCTGGCTCAGAGGCCGAGTTCCCTGGTCACCCGGTCGGTCAGCTCGTCCTCGCCCATCGCGGTATCGACCTCGATGGCGGGCAGCCCGAGTTCCTTGCTCTCCTCGAAGAGCCGGTCGGTGAACATTCGGTCGCGTTCGAGCAGGTTGCGCCGAGCCCTTTCGGGGTCGCTCGTCCTACGCGGAATGTCCCAGCCCCTGCCGTCGAACGCGGCCCAGCGGAATTCGGGCGTCGGCAGCAGCCAGACCGCGTTTCCTTCGCCTGCCAGAAGCGGCTGGACGAGGCGGGGCAGCAACCGGAAACCCTCGACGATCACGCCTTCGCCCTTCGGCAGCCGCAGCAGATCCTCAACGATCAGACCGAAGCCCTCACCCCGAAACCAGTGGAAGGTGGCCAGCATCGTCTCCGGAGACCGGTGCACCCACCGCTCGTCCATTCCCATGGACGCGAACTGGCTCAGAAAAGGCGCGTCCTCCGGCGAAAGGCGGGCGGCATGATCCGGCATCACGTCGTCGGTCGAATAGAGGCGCATTCCATGCCGGGCGGCGAGGCGCCGGGCAATGGTCGTCTTGCCCGCGCCGCTGCCGCCGCCGATCCAGTAAACGTTCCGCATGGGCATAAGAGTAGGCGGTGCCTTACCGAATGGAGGCCGCGCCGACCCAGCGGTGATAGGAATCCAGGTCGACGTTGCTGCCGCACACGATCGTGACGATATGACGTCCGGCGAAACGCTCGCGGTCCTCCAGGATCGCCGCGATCCCGAGCGCCGCCGACGGCTCGACGACGAGGCCCGCGTGGTCGAGCAGCAGCCGCATCCCCGCGGTGATCGACTCCTCCCGGACCAGGACGGCGTCGTCGGCGACCAGGAGCAGATCGTCCAGCACGACCTTGATGGGCCGCCGCCCGGCCACGCCGTCGGCGATGGTGTCGGTCGAGTCGGTGGTGACGACGCTCCGCCGGTGCCACGACCGCGTCATCGCGGGCGCCCCCTGCGGCTGGACGCAGATCACCTCGACCCCGGGCGCGAGCGCCTTCAGCACGTGCCCCACGCCCGTGGCCATCGCCCCGCCGCCGAGCGCGACCAGGACGGCGTCGATCGGCTGCGCCGCGTCCACCAGCTCCAGGCCGATGGTCGCCGCGCCCTCGCAGGTCTCGATGTCCTCGCTGTCCTCAAGGAGCCGGATCCCGTCGCCGCGCGCGATGGCCACGGCCCGTTCCCTCGCCATGTCGAAGTCGCCGTCCACGAGCTCCAGCCCGGCGCCCAGCGCGCGGATCCGGTCGAGCTTGGCGGCGGGTGCGAATCTCGACGCCACGACCGTGACGTTCAGCCCCCGTCCGCGTCCCGACCAGGCGAGGGCCAGCCCGAGATTGCCCGCGCTGGCGCACACCACGTCATGCGAACCCTTGTCGACGAGCTGGCTCGCGACCAGCTCCGTCCCGCGCGCCTTGAAGCTGCGGACGGGATTGGCCGTCTCCAGCTTCACGCTGACCGCGCACCCCAGCTCGGGCTCCAGCCCCTCGCACCGGTACTGCGGAGTATCGAGGAAAAGAGGGTCGATGACCCGGCGCGCCGCCCGGATCCGTCCAGTATCAAGCCGCGTTTCTAGCACGACACAACACCCTAACCTCACCGTACAGCCTTATCCGCCTGAGGTTCGGCGACCGGCGGCGTCCCGCGTGCCTTCTGGTTATGCTGACCATGGGAATGGCCAATTCAAATCGAAGGGATCATCGCCATGGGTAAGCATGAGAATCCCGCGAACTGCGGCATGTGCGGCGGAAATGGAAAGGTCGTGGTGAACAACGACAGCAAGGAGGAGAAGATCGACTGCCCTATCTGCAACGGCTCGGGCAAGGCGTGAGCATCGACGCGGCCTTCGGCGCGGTACCGCGCGCGGCGTTCGTCCCCGACCTGGTCTGGGTCCGCGGCGGCGACGGGTGGGCCGTTCCGCTGCGCCGCCAGGACGACCCGGAACGCTGGCGCGCCCTGGTGGAATCCGACGACGCGGTGACGACCCAGATGGACGACGGGGCCACCGGCAGGGGGATGTGGCCCACCAGTTCATGCTCGGCACCGTCCGTCGTCCGGGAAATGCTCGAATTGCTCGACCTCGAACCTGGACACCGCGTAATGGAGATCGGCACCGGCACGGGCTGGAACGCCGCGCTGCTCGCGCGGATCACCGGGCCCGAGAACGTGACCACGATCGAGATCGACCCGGCGCTGGCGGCCCGGGCCCGGCTGAACCTGTCCGGCGCCGGCTGCCCCGTCCGGGTGATCACCGGGGACGGCGAGGCCGGGCACCCGGCGGGCGGCCCGTACGACCGGGTGATCGCCACCGCCGCCGTCGCGGAACTGCCGCACGCGTGGGTGCGGCAGACCCGGCCGGGCGGGCTCCTGCTGGTCCCGTGGGCCCCGACCTTCCACCCGGACGGCCCGCTCGCCCTGCTCACCGCGCACACCGAAGGGCACGCCGAAGGCCGGTTCGTGGCCCCGTCCTGGTTCATGCCGCTACGCGGCCAACGGATCTCCCAGCCCGACCGGAACGCCTACAAGTCCCGCTGGACGCAGGCCGGCGAACCCGCCTGCGACCGTTTCGGAATCACCGTGACCTCCGAGGGCCAAACAATCTGGCTCGACACCCCCGCCAACCCGATCACCCCCTGAAGCGGGCGCCTTTCACACGAGCGGGTTATCCGGAGAGTCCAACCAGACGCGTTGCCCTTCTGAGGTGACGGTGAGGCCGTACCGCGACACCTTAGGCTCCCCGGTGGCCTTCCAATGCTCCTCTGCCTCTCGGGTGCTTTGAGCGTCGACGTGTTGCGCGCGCAGCGGCATGAACGGTGACGGGGCGACGCAGCGCCCCCGCGCCGTGCCGTCCTCCCGCACCTCGAGCACCACGAGTGGCCACTCCGGGTGGACCGTCGGCGCCAGCGGAACGATGATCAGCCCGCCCGGCCGGGTCTGCCGCACCCACGTGTACGGGACGGTATGCGCGGACGCCGTGGCGACGATCCGGTCATAGGGCGCCCCGGGCGGGTGGCCGGACTCCCCGTCCGCCGTGACCACCTCCACCGGGCGGCCGACGGCCTTCAGTGCGGCCCGGGCCGAAGCCGCCGCGACCGGGTCGATCTCCACGCTGACGACGTTCTCCGCGCCGACGAGGTGGGCGAGCACGGCGGCGTTGTAGCCGGTACCGGTGCCGATCTCCAGGACGCGCATGCCGGGTTCCACGTCCATCGCCTCGATCAGGCGGGCCATGACGAACGGGGCGCTGCTGGAACCGGTGGAGATCATTCCCTTGCCCGTCGCCGGGTCGGCGTCCCCCGGGGGCAGGGCGGGATCGGGGGCGACCTGCGTTACGACGGGAGCGTCCGCCGCCACCAGTTCATGCCACCGCTCCGGATCGTCGGTGCGGCGCAGCGGCACCAGCCACCCTGCGGCATCGCGCACGAAGACCAGTTCAGGAATGAACGGTTCCCTGGGAACCGCCGCTACGGCATCGTAGGCGTTCACTGCTTACCTGATCCATTGCACAGGATGCAGGGTTGCCACACCTTGTTACCGTCGTCAGATCCCCACTTTCCGCCCTTGCCGCTACAGGCGGAGCAATCTACTACCTTCTTGTGCTTTCCCATGCCCCTGCCTCCTCCGTTTCTCGCTCAGTATCGCGCCTCCGAGGGATTGGGGGGTGGGGTGGCCCGTTTTGGTGGGCCACCCCGGGGTTTCTTCTCAGGTAGGGCTTACTTCCGGTAGCAGAGGTAGATGTACTTGCCTCCGGCGCCCTTGTTGAGGTCGGTGTCGATCTTGGTGTAGCCGTCCGGGGCGTCCTGGTCCTTGGCGAGGAGGAAGTAGATGTCGCTGACCGCTTCCTCGGAGCCGTCGGTCTCGAAGGCGAGGTAGAGATAGGCGCCGCCGGCGCCCTTGTTGAGATCGGTGGGGTCCTTGTGCCAGCCGGGCGGGGGAGATTGGTCCTGACCTTCCAGGATGGTGATGTTGGTGACTGCCACGCGCTGTCTCCTCTGGCGGATCGAGGGGATCTGAGCGGTACCGCTCGCTACACCGTTACCGCTACCCCGCGGTATTGATCGATTACCGGCAATGCCGGTCTTTTTGGTATTTGTGTCTTTTGGCATTCGGGGGCGGGGCTTAAGGGCTTTCCGTTTGGGATTCTGGACGGGTGGTCGCGTGAGCCCGGAGAGTGCGTGCTGGCGGTATGGCGGGGAAGGGCGGTTCCGGTCAGGGCGCCGAAAAGGCGTGGCGTGGGTGGAAAATCGCTGGCGTGGGCCGCGGAGCGTCGTTAGGGTCGCGCGGTGATCTACGAGCATCCATTGGCCTACCTGCTCGGCATCGAGGGTGTCGCGCTGCTGCGGGCGTTCACGGGGGAGGGCGACCGGCGGTTCGTCGAGGAGCGGATCGCCGAGGTGCGGCGCCTGCTGGACGACGAGGCGCTGGCCGGTCTCGGCACCGAAGTCCGGCGGGTCGACACCGTCGAGGGGTACGGCGTGTGGGCCGGGACCTATGACGATCCCGGCAACGCGGCGTTCGGCATCGACCGGCCCGTCGTGGACGAGATCCTCGACGGGCTCGCGCCGGGGGTCGCGCTGGACGCGGCGTGCGGCACCGGCCGGTACGCGCGCGAGCTGGCCGGACGCGGGCACCGGGTCATCGGCGTCGACAGCTCACCGGACATGCTCGACCGCGCCCGGGCGAGCGTGCCGGAGGCGGAGTTCCGGCTCGGTGGGCTCCACCGGCTGCCGGTGGACGAGGTGGACGAGGTGGACGTGATCGTGTGCGCGCTCGCGCTGACCCACGTCGCCGACCTCGGGCCCGTGATGGCGGAGTTCGCGAGGGTGCTGCGGCCCGGCGGGCACCTGGTGATCTCCGACGTCCACCCCGAGGCCGTCGCGCGGGGGTCGGTGCCGTCGCTGCGCGGGGCCGACGGGCGTCCCGCGCGGGTCGCGACCCACCGCCATCTGGTCGGGGACTACCTGCGGGCGGCCCTGGCGGCGGGCCTGCGTTTGCGGCGGTGCGAGGAGCCCCGGCTGCCGATGACCTCCCACGAGGCGACCGATGAGGCGGGGCCGTGGGAACTGTGGCCGTGGAGCCTGGCGCGCATGGTCCCCGAGGCGGCGCGGGCGGCGAACGCCGGGGTCCCCGCGATGGTCGTCTGGCATTTCCAGGCGTGACGCGTCACGGCTCCGGGCGGCAGCGCTTCGCGTCGACGAAGCCGTTCCAGGAGAAGGCCGTCCGGCAGCGGTGCATTCCGGTGGCCCCGCTGATGACCTTGATCACCACGTCGACGCCCTTGACGTCGCAAATTTGGGCGGCGAGGTCGTAGTAGCCGTTCTCTCCGGGGGTGGTTCTGCCGAAGAAGCAGGTGTAGTAGTCGTCCGCGTGGGCGGCCGGGGTGGACGGCGCGGACGAGAGCAGGCCCGCGAGCACGGTGGCGGCGACGGCGAGGCTGGTGAGGCGCACGGTGATCCTTTCGCGGATCCGGTTTTTCCTCCCCTCAAATTAGGCAGTGGAAGCCGCCGCCACAATGGGGGCCGGGATCGGGCTCGGCCTTCAGGGGAGTTCGTTCGCGCGGATCGGTTCCAGCCTCGGGCGTTTCGCGATGCGTCCGTCCGCCGATGAGCGGCCGCGTAGTCGCCTCACTATCCACGGGCCGAGAAAAGTCGCGGCCCAGGTGAATTCGGCGCGGGCGCGTTGCCATTGCGGCATCGGCGGTAGGGGCGGAAGGGGGGCCGTCCAAGACGCGTCGCCATCCGTAAGTTCGAGGGCCTCGGCGACCGCCGCCGCGATGCGCGCGTGGCCGAGGGGACTGGCGTGGATGCGGTCGCTGCTCCACAACCGGGGATCGGTCGTGACGGCGTGGGGAAAGGTGTCGACCAGTACCGCGTCGTGGCGGCGTGCGGCCGCGCGGATTCGGGCGTTGAAGTCCAGGAGTTTCGGGCGAAGGTGCCGGACCAGCGGGGCTATCTTTCCGACGTCGGGAAAGGTGAAGGCGACGACCCGGGCCCCGGACGCGGCGAATTCCGCGTACATCGCCTCCAGGTCGGCGGCGACGGCGCGGGCGTCGAACCCCGGTCTGATCAGGTCGTTCACTCCCGCCATGACCGTCACCAGGTCGGGCTTCAGCGCGCGGGCGGCGCTCGCCTGCTCGGCCCGGATCCGCGGGGTGAGGTGGCCGCGGACGGCGAGGTTCGCGTAGCGGAACTCCGGTTCGCGCGCGGCCAGGGATTCGGCCAGCCGGTCGGCCCAGCCGCGGTAGCCGGTCCGCTCGTCGCCGTCGTTCAGTCCCTCGGTCTGGCTGTCGCCGATCGCCACGTACCGCAGGTAGCGCACTGGTCCGCCTCCACGATGGAGCCCGTCCGAAAGCCGTCCTGACCCGCACGATACCCGTAAACGATCATGATTGGGGTCGAGAGTGAAACCGGGCCTGAAACCGGGGTGAAAGGGCGCTGAAGGGCGGCCGCCGCAGGGTTCGGGGCATGGAGAACTCAGCGGAGCAGACGGCGATACACGCGACCGGGCTGCGGAAGGCGTTCGGCGACAAGGTCGTCCTCGACGGGCTCGACCTGGACGTGCGGCGCGGGACGATCTTCTCGCTGCTCGGCCCCAACGGCGCGGGGAAGACGACCACGGTCCAGATCCTGTCCACGCTCATCAGCGCGGACGGCGGGGACGTGCGGGTCGCGGGCCGCGACCTCGCCCGCGACCCCGAGGGCGTGCGGCGGGCGATCGGCGTGACCGGGCAGTACTCGGCGGTGGACGGGCTGCTGACCGGCCGGGAGAACCTGATCATGATGGCGGACCTGCACCGGCTCGGCCGGGCGGCCGGTCGGCGCGCCGCCGACGAGCTGCTGGAGCGGTTCGACCTCGTCGAGGCGGGCCGGAAGCCCGCCCAGACCTACTCGGGCGGGATGCGCCGCAAGCTCGACCTCGCGATGACGCTGATCGGCGACCCGCGGATCATCTTCCTGGACGAGCCGACGACGGGCCTCGACCCGCGCAGCCGCCGCACGATGTGGGAGATCATCCGCGAGCTGGTCAGGGGCGGTGTGACGGTCTTCCTGACCACGCAGTACCTGGACGAGGCCGACCAGCTCGCCGACCGCGTCGCGGTGCTGGACGGCGGCCGCCTGGTCGCCGAGGGGACGCCCGACGAGCTGAAGCGGCTGGTGCCCGGCGGCCATGTGCGCCTGCGGTTCGCCGACCTCGCGGCGCTGGACGCGGCGGCGCGCACGCTCGGCGTCCAGACGCGCGACGACGAGGCGCTGTCGTTGCAGGTGCCGAGCGACGGCGGCGTGCGGGCGCTGCGGGACCTGCTCGGCCGGCTGGACGCGCAGTCGATCGAGGTCGACGAGCTGTCGGTGCACACCCCTGACCTGGACGACGTCTTCCTCGCCCTGACCGGGCGGCACGAGAACGAGGTGGCCTCGGCATGAACACTTTTCACGACTCGGCGACGATGCTGCGCCGCAACCTGCGGCACGCGCTCCGCTACCCGTCGCTGACGGCCGCGACGCTCGCCACGCCGATCCTGATGCTGCTGCTGTTCGTCGGCGTGTTCGGCAACGCGCTCGGGACGGGCGTCGGCGGGACGTCCAGGGGCGACTACATCGGATATGTCGCCCCCGGGATCATTCTGATGGCGGTGGCGTCGGGCTGCATGGTCACGTCGGTGTCGGTGTGCGTCGACATGACCGAGGGCATCGTCGCGCGGTTCCGGACGATGCCGATCGCCCGTTCGGCGCTGCTGACCGGGCATGTCGTCGGCAGCATGATCCAGACGCTGCTCAGCACGGCCGCGGTGGTCCTGGTCGCGGTGGCGATGGGGTTCCGGACGAACGGGAACCTCCTGGACTGGCTGGGCGCGGCCGGCCTGCTGACGATGCTGACGTTCGCGCTGACCTGGCTCGCGGTCGTGATGGGGCTGGTCGCGAAGAACCCGGAGGGCGCCAGCAACACGCCGCTGATGGTCCAGTTCCTGCCGTTCCTCGGCAGCGCGATCGTCCCGCCGGAGTCGATGCCCGCCGGGGTGCGGTGGTTCGCCGAGTACCAGCCGTTCACGCCGGTCATCGAGACGCTTCGCGGGCTGCTGATGGGCACCCCCGTCGGCAACGACGCGTGGATCTCGGTGGCCTGGTGCGTGGGGATCGCGATCGTCAGCTACGTCGGGGCCAAGCGCCTGTTCAACCGCTCCCAGTGAGCCCGCGTTCGCTGAGGACGGCCAGCGCGGCGGACCGCAGACCCTGACGGTCGAGGCCGGCGTACTCCGACACCGCGTCGGCGTACGCCGGCCCGTCGGCGTCCCGCGCGGCGCGGTGGGCCAGCGTCGCGGACATGGTGGGCTGGAAGTTGCGGATGAAGCGCAGCCGCTCCGCCAGCGCGATCATCCGGGCGGCCCGGGCGGGTTCGTCGCCGCGTGCCAGGTCGGTCATCGCGAGCGCCAGCAGACCGGCGCCGCAGACCGGCAGGTCCATGTAGAAGGACGGGATCTGCTCCTCGGGGAGGGTGAGCAGGATGGTCAGCTTGCCGGGCAGCCCGTCGGCGATGTCCTCGACCAGGGCGAGCTCGCCGTGCCGGGCGTGCGCCACGACCGCCGCGCTGTGGGTCTCCAGCGTGAACGGGTCGAGGTCGAGGTCCTCCGAGGCGAGCGGGCGTTCGACGTCGTTCAGCTGCTCGGCGGCCTGCCGCCACAGGGCGAGGCCGGTGGCCGTGTCGCCGCGCGCGAGGGCGATCTCGGCGCGGGCGGTGAGGTAGAAGGGGGGCGTGCCGGACGCGTCGTCCGTCTCGTGCAGGAACGAGATCTCCAGCCAGTGTTCGGCCCCGTCCAGGTCGCCGAGCTGGAGGCTGATGATCGCGAGGGCCCAGCGGAGGCCGATGACGTCGGCCCACGCCTCGTGCCCCTCCAGGACGTCCAGCGCCACCCGCATGTGGCGTTGCGCGCGGGCGCTCTGGTTGACCTGCATGTACAGCTCGCCGAGGCGGGAGTGGGAGGCCATCCGCAGCCACGGAGCCTCCTGGTCGTCGAGGGCCTCGACCATCCGCTCGGTGGCGGCGATCGCGCGGTCCAGGTCGCCGTGGCTCTCGTGGATGTAGCCCGCGACGGCGTTCGCGGCCCCCGCCAGCAGCGGCTCGCCGCTCGCGCACATCTCCGCCAGCGCCGCGCCGTCCCGGGCGAGGAGCTCCGGCAGCGACCGGACGACGGTGGAGATCGCGCTTCCGACGGTCGTGGGCGGGACGGGCGGGAGGCGGCGCAGCGCGACGAGCGCGCGGGTCGGGCGCGGCCCCTCCAGGACGAGGCCGGTCATCGCGCACAGCGTCAGCGCCGACCGGGCGACCTCGACGTGCTCGGGCCCGGGACGGAACCGCGACAGCACCCCGGCGGTGTCGGCGGCGAGCGCGCCGAGCCGGATGAACGCGGACTCGACCGTCCACAGGCAGCCGAGGACGGCGGTCACGGCGGCGACGGCGGGACCGTCCCGGCGGTCGACGGCGTGGTGCAGGGCGAGCTGGAGGTTGTCCTGCTCGGCGCGGACGAGTTCCCCGGTCGTGAACGGCTCGGCGCCGAACAGCGCGGCGTGGTGCGCGGCGCCGAACTCGCGGGCCCACGCGACGAGCCCGTCCACCGCCCGCGCCTCCTCGTCGGCGCCGGCGAGCTGGGCCGCGCTGAACTCGCGGACGGTCTCCAGCATCCAGAACCGGACGCCCGCGCCGGTGTCGGACACCTTGAGCAGCGACTGGTCGGCGAGGTCTTCGAGGATCGCCAGCACGTCGCCGTCGACGAGGTGGCGCGCCGCGTCCACCGTGAACCCGCCCGGGAGGATCGACAGCGCCCGCATGGCGGCCCGCCCGGACGGCGCGAGCAGCGCCCAGCTCCAGTCGACGACGGCGTGGATCGTCCGGTGCCGGGACGGCGCGTCGCGGGCGCCGCCGCGCAGCAGCGCGAACCGGTCGCCGAGGCCGCGCGCGATCTCCGGGACCGACATCACCCGGACCCGCGCCGCCGCCAGCTCGACCGCGAGCGGCAGCCCGTCCAGGTGGCGGCAGATGTCCGCGACGACGTCGCCGGGCAGGTCGGCGCGCGGCCGCGCCGCCCGCGCCCGCTGGACGAACAGCTCGGCGGCCGTCGCGAGGTCCAGTTCGGGCAGCGGGTACACCGACTCCGACGACAGCCCGAGCGGCGCGCGGCTCGTGGTCAGCACCCGCACGTCCCGCGTCATCGACACCAGCGCGCCGACCAGGTCGGCCGCCCCGCCGACGACGTGCTCGCAGTTGTCCAGGACGAGCAGTGTCGGTCCCGGCCCGAGTATTTCCGCGATTCCCGAGACCGGGCTGTTCCGGGGGGTGTGGGGGGTCGTCCCCCCACCGGGGCCCGGGCCGGTGTGGCCGGGGCCGCGGCCGGGGGTCAGGCGGGTGTCGCCGACGCCGAGCACGAACGCGACCTCGGCGGCGACGTCCTCGTCCCGCGCGACCCCGGCGAGCGGGACGAAGTGCACCGAGCGCTGTTCCGCGCCGCGCGCGACCGCGTTCGCGAGCCGTGTCTTGCCGAGCCCGCCAGGCCCGACGATCGAGGTGACCCGCGACGCGCGCACGAGGTCGCGGACGGCGGCGAGGTCGCCCTCCCGGCCGAGCAGCGGGTTCGGCTCGTGCGCGACGCCGCGCCGCACGGTGGGCGCCTCGTCCCGCAGCAGGTCCTGGTGGACGGCCCGCAGCGCGGCGCCCGGGTCGGTGCCGAGATCCTCGCGCAGCGTCCGCCGGTACTCCTCGTACCGGGCCAGCGCCGCCGCCGGGCCCGCCGTCGCGGCCTCGCAGCGCAGCAGCTCGCCCAGGATCTCCTCGTCCTTCGGGTACTCGCGGGCCAGGACGGTGAGCGCGTCGGCCGCCTCGGCGCGCCGGCCGAGCCGTGCCAGCGCCAGGCCGCGGGCGCGCAGCAGCGTCCAGTACGTCGGGACCCGCGCGGCGCGCAGCGCGGACACCGGGTCGTCGCCCGCCTCGCCCTCGGGGCGGTGGGCCTCCCAGTGCGCGAGGCCCGCGTCGGCGTGCGCGAGCGCGGCGGCGTGGTCGCCGTCCCGCGCGGATCGGGCCGCGGCGGACGCGGCGAGCAGCACGGCGGACGCGTCCACCGCGTCCTCGGCGAGCGAGAGCCGGTAGCCGGACGGCGTGCTCGCGATGACGTCCGCGCCGAGCTGCGACCGCGCCCGCGACACCACGACCTGGAGCGCCTTCGCCGGGTTCTCCGGCCGTTCGTCCGGCCACAGCCCCTCGGCCAGCCGGGACGCGGCGACGCCCGCGCGCGGTTCGGCGGCCAGCAGCGCGAGCAGGTCCCGCACGCGCGGGCTCGTGATCTCCCGCCCCCGGCACGCGACCCGCGTGAGCAGCGCCAGCTCGACGGCCATCAGCCGCTGCGGTAGTGCTTGCGCAGCGCGATCCCCGCCGCGACCCCGCCCGCCAGGGCACCTGCCCCGGCGGCGGCGGGCAGCGCGACCATCGTCACCTTGCGGCCGGTACGGAAGTCGTGGATCGGCCAGCCGTTCGCCCTGGCGTGCTCGCGCAGCTCGGCGTCGGGGTTGACCGCGTGCGGATGCCCGACGGCGGTGAGCATCGGCAGGTCGTTGGCCGAGTCGCTGTAGGCGGCGCAGCGCGCGAGGTCGAGGCCCTCGCGCTGGGCGAGCGCGCGGACCGCCTCGGCCTTCGCGGGCCCGTGCAGCAGGTTCCCGACGAGCCGTCCGGTGTAGACGCCGTCACGGGTCTCGGCGACGGTGCCGAGCGCGCCGGTCAGCCCGAGCCGGTGCGCGATCGTCCGGGCGACCTCGACGGGCGTCGCGGTGACCAGCCAGACCTGCTGGCCCGCGTCGAGGTGCTGGAGCGCGAGCGTGCGGGTGCCGTGCCAGATCCGGTCGGCCATCACCTCGTCGTAGATCTCCTCGCTCAGCTGGACGATCCCGGCGACGTGCTGCCCCGCGACGAAAGCGAGCGCGGCCTCCTTCGCGCTGCCGATGTGCTCGGAGTTCTCCGTGCCGCGCAGCCGGAACGCTGCCTGGCCCCAGGCGAACGTGGCGAGGTCGCGCAGCGTGAACAGCCGGCGGGCGGCGAGGCCGCGCGCGAAGTAGTAGATCGACGCGCCGCGCATCATCGTGTTGTCCACGTCGAAGAACGCGGCGGCGGCCGGATCCGGCGCGGGCGGCGGTGCCGCCGCGGCGGCCGCCGCCGCGGCCGCCTCGCCGGCGCTCACGGGGTCCTCGTCCTTGCCGCGCTGCCAGAACAGCCCACGCCGCCAGAATTGCCGCATGGGCCCGAGCCTAGTCAAACGGGCCCGGACGCGACGTCTGATCTCCTCCCGGTCGACCTGCCCTTTTATGCCATGGCTTGTCTGACGGTGTACTCGACGGGCTTACTCGACGGCTTCGGTGTGGTTGTCCTTGCGGTGGTCTTCGCCGTGCCCACCGGCGGCGGCCATCAGCCGCTCGCGCAGGTCGGCGCGGAACCGGGGGTCGGGACCGTCCCCGCTCGTCCGCAGCCGCGCCAGCGCGCCACCCTTCTCGACGATCTTGCCTCGCCTGGTTCTCACCGGCCGCTCCCTTGCGGATCCAGGCGCGAAAGCGCTCTCCTGCCCGCGAGAACGACCCTGGGGCGGGCCGGGTTACGGGCAATCCGTCACCGGACCGTCCGTCCGACGGGGTCGGACGGGCCGTCCGGCGGTGCCCGGGCCGCCCCGGTGTGTCACGTTCCGGCAGGTCACGCGACGCCGCGCCGACATGCGCCACCCCGGAACATCACACGGGTCGATACGGCCCGATAACACCGGTTAATAGCGTAGATCGTCCGGCAGCATCCGGGCCAGCGAGCGGACGGCCCGGTATTGCAGCGCCTTGATCGCGCCCGGCTTCTTGTCCATCACGAGCGCGGTCTCGGCGACCGACAGCCCGTGCAGGAACCGCAGCACCACGCACTCCTGCTGCTCCGAGCCGAGGCGGCGGACGGCGGCGAGCAGCGTCCGGTTCGTCATCGCCTCGATCACGGCGCGCTCGGGCCCCTCCTGCGGGAGGTCCGGCTCCACCTGCTCGGCCGTGCAGACCTCCAGCCGGTACCGGCCGGACTTGAAGTGGTCGGTGACGAGGTTCCGCGCGATCGTGACGAGCCACGCGCCGAAGTCCTTGCCCTGCCAGCGGAAGTCGGGCATCCGGCGGAGCGCGCGCAGGAACGTCTCGCTCGTCAGATCCTCGGTTAGGGAATGGGCGCCGACGCGGTAGTAGACGTACCGGTAGACGAGTTCGACATAGTGGTCGTAGAGGGAGCCGAACGCCTCGGCGTCGCCGTCCCTCGCCCGCAGCACCAGCGCCTTGAGCATCGCGGCCCGGTCGGCGCCCGGCTCGGCCGCCCGCGGGGTGGGCCGGCGAAGCGGGACGACCCGGGTATCGAGGGTCAAGCTGCTCATGCAGTTCTCCTCGGGGCGTACGCGACCTCCGGCGTGATCTGCCACTCTAGATACCGAAAGGTACGGCGGGCAATGGCCTGCGGTTTTGGGGCCCCGAACCGGACCCGCCCGGGGCCCGGGAGGGCAGGCTCCGCACCGGGGGTTTCCCAGGGTTTCGGACGCCGGACCGGAAAGCGGTTACCCGTCACGCCCCCGTATCGGGCACCATGGGGCGCGATGGTCGACGCTCTGCTCGCGCTGCTGGCGACCCTTGGTGCCTTAGTGGCCACCGGGTTGCTGATCACGCGCGCCTACAAGGACCGGCTGCTCTACCTGATCAGCTGGTCCATCACCCAGGTCGGGCTGACGCTCGCGCTGCTGGCGATGGGCATCGGCTTCCTGGCCGGGTTCAACGGGCCGCTGTTCCGCGTCGCCGAACTCGGCGCCGCGATGATCGGGCCGGTCTGGCTCGCGCTCGGCATCATCGAGTTGATCGCGCGGTACGTGCAGGTGCGGTTCGCCGCGTGGCTGTTCGCGGTGTCCTACACGCTCGTCGCGCTCGTGATCCTCATGGTCGACCCGCTGAAGGGGTCGCTGAGCAAGAGCCTGCCGAAGCCGGGCGACACCTACGACGCGCTGCCGCTGCTGCTCATCGACGGCGCGCACGTGGTCGCGGTGATCGCGCTCGTCGGCTGCACCGGCGTCACCGCCTGGCTCGCGAGCAAGCAGGACCGCGAGGCCGGGGAGCTGCTGATCCCGGTCGCGCTGCTCGCGCTCGCCGGGGTGCTGGTGGTCAGCGGCAGCCGCGGGCTGCTGCCCGCCCCGATCGCGATCATCGCCCTGGGCGCCGCCGCCGGGCTGGTCTGGTACGGCGCGATGCGCATCGCGCCCGGCTACGAGGGCGACGAGCGCTACGACGACGACTACGCCCAGCAGTACCGGGACGAGCCCGCCACCGGCTACGAGCAGCAGGGGTACGAGGATCAGGGTTTCGAGCAGCAGGGTTTCGAGCAGCCGGGCCTGGCCGCGCCCCAGCCGCGGCACGAGCTGGCCGCCGCGCCGACCCCGCCTCCCGTGCCCCAGCCGGGGCAGCCGCCCGCGACCAAGCGCGGCGAGCTGCGCTTCCCCGAGCAGGCCCCGGCCGACGAGCTGCGCTTCCCCGACGCGCCGGGCCTGCTGGACGACCCGTCCGCCGACCCGGCCGGGCCGACCTCCATCGACGGCCTCCGCGGCCCCGTGCCCCGGCCCGCCCCGCCGGGCGGGTTCGGCGGCGCCGACCTGCCGGGCGGCTGCGGGCAGATCACCGTCTACACCCTCCTGGAGGGACGCGAGGACGCCTTCGACCGCCTCGCCGCCAACCTCGTCCAGGCCGCGCGGGCGGCCGAGCCCGACACCGTGATCTTCGCCTCGCACGAGGTGGTGGGCGCGCCCACGCAGCGGATCTTCTACCAGGTCTTCCGGGACGAGGCGGCCTTCGCCGCGCACCGGCGCCAGCCGCACCTCCAGCGGTTCCTCGCCGAGTCCCGCACGCACGTGCTGGCGACGAACGTGATCGAGCTGCGGCTCGGCGCCGCCAAGCTCCCGCTGCCCGCCGCGCCCGAGTTCCCCGGGAGGTGACGGTGGAGCCCAACACTGTGGAGCCCCACACGGCGGAAGCCATCACGATCACGCTGCTCGGCAAGCCGGGCTGCCACCTGTGCGACGACGCCCGCGCGGTGATCGAGCGCGTCGCGGGCGAGCTGGAGGTGCCCTGGGAGGAGCGCGACATCACCCGCTCCGAGGAGGACACCCGGCTCTACTGGGAGCAGATCCCGGTCACGCTGATCAACGGCGTCCAGCACGACTTCTGGCGGGTGGACGAGAACCGCCTCCGCGCCGCGATCGCGAAACTCCGCGCCGCCCGCTGACCCGCGTCCCGCCACGCGCGTCCCCGAGGTGCCCGACATCTCCTGAGATCGAGGACGGTCGGCTGTCTGGTCGGTCACATCCGGCGGAGCCGGGGCGGGCGCCGCGTCCGCCGGAACGGTCCGCCGGCCCCTGCTGGACGGGGCATTCCGCGCGCCGCGCCTGGCCAGCGATGATCGCGCTAGCAGGGGGGCACTTTGTGCGCGTATTCACAAAGGCTTAACCTGGTCGGTAGCCCCGGGGGGTCAGGCCGCGGCCGTGCGGCCCGGCCAGGCGAGCCGGGGTGAGGGGTGCACCGGCCCCGCCTCAGCGTCGAGCCCCGAAGAAGCAGGCCGTGACTCAGAACCGTCAGCGCGACCGCGGCATCCCCGAAGCCACCGTGGCGCGCCTCCCCGTTTACCTGCGGGCCCTGACCGGGCTCCAGGAGCGCGAGGTGGCGACCGTCTCGTCGGAGGAGCTGGCCGCCGCCGCCGGCGTGAACTCCGCCAAGCTCCGCAAGGACCTGTCCCACCTCGGCTCGTACGGGACGCGCGGCGTCGGCTACGAGGTCGAGTACCTCGTCTACCAGATCTCCCGCGAGCTCGGCCTGACCCAGGACTGGGTCGTCGCCATCATCGGCGTCGGCAACCTCGGCCGCGCGCTGGCCGGATACGGCGGGTTCGCGTCCCGCGGCTTCCGGGTGGCGGGCCTGCTCGACGCCGACGAGGCCATCGTCGGCCAGGAGATCTCCGGCATGACCGTGGCGCATATCGACCGGCTGGAGGACATGATCGCCGAGCACGGCGTGTCCATCGCCGTGATCGCGACGCCGGCGGGCGCCGCGCAGGTCGTCTGCGACCGGGTGGTGGCGGCCGGCGTCACGAGTGTCCTGAACTTCGCGCCTGTCGTACTCTCCGTACCAGAAGGTGTGGATGTGCGTAAGGTCGACTTGTCCATCGAATTGCAGATCCTCGCTTTCCACGAGCAGCGCAAGGCCGGAGGCCCAGGGGACTATGAACCCGGGGCGGGCGGCGGTGACGCGCCTCCCGGCCCCACGCAGTACGTGGAGGCGGTAGAGGCGTGACGGCAGATGCGCGGCGTCGGCGGCGTTGATGTCGGCAAGGGCTTGACGATGCTCGACGGTGCTCGACGGTGGGGAGAGGCGTGATGGCGGGAGAGACGGTATGAGCGTGTTGGTCGTGGGGCTCAGTCACCGCAGCGCCCCGGTGGCCGTGCTCGAACGCACGGCGGTGACCGGGGACGATCTGGCCAAGCTGCTGACCTCCGTGCACGGCGCCGCGAACGTCGCCGAGGCCGCCATCGTCTCGACCTGCAACCGGGTCGAGGTGTACGCGGTGGTCGACAAGTTCCACGGCGGCGTCTCGGCGATCTCCGAGCTGCTCGCCCTGCACTCGGGCGTCCCGCTGGAGGATCTGACCCGGTACCTGTACGTCCACTACGAGGAGCGGGCCGTCCAGCACGTGTTCGCGGTGGCGTGCGGGCTGGAGTCGATGGTCGTCGGCGAGGGGCAGATCCTCGGCCAGATGCGGCAGGCGTTCCGGCTCGCGCAGGAGCACCGGACGCTCGGCCGCGACCTGCACGACGTCCTCCAGCAGGCGCTGCGGGTGGGCAAGCGCGCCCACCACGAGACCGGGATCGACAAGGCCGGGGCGTCGCTGGTCAGCGTGGGCCTGGAGGTCGCCGAGCGGCACCTCGGCCCGCTGCCCGGCGTGCGCGCGCTGGTCGTTGGCGCCGGGTCGATGAGCTCGCTCGCCGCCGCGACGCTGAGCCGCGCCGGAGCCCGCGAGATCGTCGTCGCGAACCGCACGCACGCGCGCGCGGTGCGGCTGGCGGAGTCGCTGGAGGTCCCCGCCCGCGCCATCGAGCTCGCCGACCTGGACGAGGCGATCACCGACGCCGACCTCGTCGTGTCCTGCACCGGCGCGGCCGGGCTCGTGCTCACCGCCGAGCGGCTGCGCGCCCGCGGCGTCGGCGCCGACGGCCGCCGCCGCTTCTTCCTCGACCTCGCGCTCCCGCACGACATCGACCGCGCCGTCCGCGACCTGGCCGGCGCGGCGCTCGCCGGGCTCGACGACCTGCGCACCGCGCAGGAGGCCCGCCGGGCGATCGGGCCCGAGGCGGTCGAGGCCGCCCGCGTGATCGTGCGCGAGGAGGTCGCCGCGTTCCTCGGCGCCGCCCGCGCCGCCGCCGTCGCGCCGACGGTCGTCGCGCTGCGCAGCAAGGCCGCCGAGGTCGTGCGGTCGGAGCTGGCCCGGCTCGGCGGACGGCTGCCCGAGCTGGACGAGCGGGCCCGCAAGGAGATCGACCAGACCGTCCGGCGCGTGGTGGACAAGCTGCTGCACGCGCCGACTGTCCGGGTCAAGGAGCTGGCGGCGGCGCCGGGCGGCGACTCCTACGCCGTCGCGCTCCGCGAGCTGTTCGACCTGGACCCGAAGGCGCCCGAGGCCGTCACGCGCCCGGACCTGCGCGAGGGGGAGCCGCAGTCGGCGCGGGAGTCGGGACGCGCGTCCCGGCAGATCTCCCGCGGGACCGCCCCCTTTCGGAACGGCGCCGCGCGTTCGGCGCCCGCCGCCCCTACGGTGGAATCGGGCATGCGGGAGGAATGCGCGGACGCCGACTGCCTGAGCGGCGGTCCGATCGAGGCGGCCGGTGCGGCGGCTAGCGCGATCGAGGCGATCGAGGGGCCCGGCGGGGTGACCGCCGAGACCGTCACCGCGCAGGCCGCGAGCGTCCGCGCGGTGAGCGGCCGCGACCCGCGCGGCGAGGGAGAGCAGTGAGCAGTCCAGGGGCAGTGAGCAGCACGGGGGACGGCGGGCCGCTGCGGCTCGGCACCCGCAGGAGCCTGCTGGCGATGGCGCAGTCGCAGCAGGTCGCGGACGCCCTGACGCGGCGGACCGGGCATGCGGTCGAGCTGGTCGGGGTAACGACCGAGGGTGATGTCTCCAAGGCGCTGCTGGCGCAGATCGGCGGGACCGGGGTCTTCGTCAACCGGCTGCGCGAGAAGCTGCTGTCCGGTGAGATCGACTTCGCCGTGCACTCGCTGAAGGACCTGCCGACGGGCCCGCCCGACGGGATCGCGCTCGCCGCGACCCCGGTCCGCGAGGACCCGCGGGACGCGCTGTGCGGCCCGGCCAAGCTGTCCGACCTGCCGCGCGGCGCGCGCGTCGGCACCGGTTCGCCGCGCCGCGCCGCGCAGCTGCGCGCGCTGCGTCCCGATCTGGAGGTCGTGCCGATCCGCGGCAACGCCGACACGCGGCTGCGCAAGGTCTCCGACGGCGAGCTCGACGCGGTCGTCCTCGCGTACGCGGGGCTGCGCCGCCTCGGCCGGGTGGAGGGCGTCGCCGAGGTGTTCGACCCCGACCAGATGCTCCCCGCCCCCGGGCAGGGCGCGCTCGCGCTCGAATGCCGCGCCGACCGGGACGACCTGCGCGCCCTGCTCGCGGCGGTCGACGACCCCGCGACCCGGCGCGCCGTCACCGCCGAGCGGACGGTGCTGGCGGTGCTGGAGGCGGGCTGCTCGGCGCCCGTGGGAACATACGCTGCCGAAGAAGAAGAGAACCTGCGCCTGACCGCGACCGTCGTCGCCTACGACGGCGGCCGCCAGGTCAGGCTGTCCGCCAGCGGCCACCCGGAGCGGGCCGAGGAGCTCGGACGCGAACTCGCGCGCCGGCTGCTCGCCCAGGGGGCCGACCAGTTGATGGGGGAGCGCGACATTGAGCCCCGCTAGCCAGAGCCCGGCGACCCAACCCGCGTCCCAGCGGGCCGCCGCGAAGACCACCAGGCCCGTGCCCGCCGGCGGGAGGACGGCCGACCCCGGCACCGTCGCCATCGTCGGCGTCGGCCCCGGCGATCCCGGCCTGCTGACGCTGCGCGCCGCCGCCGAGCTGGAGCGCGCCGACACCGTCGTCGTCAGCCGCGCCCACTGCCCCGCCGAGATCCTCGCGTACTGCCGTCCGGACGCGGAGATCATCGACTCCGCCGAGGGCGACCCGGCCAAGCTCGCCGCGCGCGCCGCGAAGGCGGGGCGGCGGGTCGTCCGGCTGTTCCAGGGCGATCCCGGCCTCGGCTGCGGGCTCGCCGACGAGGGGAGCGCGCTCGCGAAGGCGGGCGTGCCGTTCGAGGTCGTCCCCGGGGTGTCGGCGGTGACCGGCGTCCCCGGCTACGCGGGCATTCCGCTGACCGACGCCAAGCACCGCGAGGTCCGCGTCGTGGACGCCTCGCACGGCGGCGTCGACTGGGAGCGGTTCGCCGACCCGGCCGCGACGCTGGTGATCCTCGGCGCCGAGGACACGCTCGCCGAGACCGTCAAGGGGCTGGTCGCCGCGGGCCGTCCGGCGAGCACCCCCGCCGCGATGACCAGCCTCGGCACCACCACCGAGCAGGAGACCGTCGTCTCGACGCTGAACCGGCTGGTCGCCGACACCAAGGGCATGGAGTCCCCCGCGATGATCATCGTGGGCGACGTGGTCGGCTGGCGCGACAGGCTGTCGTGGTTCGAGACCAAGGCGCTGTTCGGCTGGCGGGTGCTCGTCCCGCGCACCAAGGAGCAGGCGGCGTCGCTGTCGGACCAGCTCCGCGGCTACGGGGCCGTGCCCGACGAGGTCCCGACGATCTCCGTCGAGCCGCCCCGCACGCCCCAGCAGATGGACCGTGCCGTCAAGGGCCTCGTCACCGGGCGCTACGAGTGGGTGGTGTTCACCTCCACCAACGCCGTCAAGGCCGTCCGCGAGAAGTTCGTCGACTACGGCCTGGACGCCCGCGCGTTCGCCGGACTGAAGGTCGCCGCCGTCGGGGAGCAGACCGCCGCCGCGCTGGTCGAGTTCGGCATCCAGCCCGACCTCACCCCGACCGGGCAGCAGTCCAGCGAGGGCCTGGCCGAGGTGTGGCCGCCCTACGACGAGGACCTCGACCCGATCAACCGCGTGCTGCTGCCGCGCGCCGACATCGCCACCGACACGCTCATCGCCCGGCTCACCGAACTCGGCTGGGAGTGTGAGGACGTGACCGCCTACCGCACGGTCCGGGCCGCGCCGCCGCCCGCGCCGATCCGCGAGGCGATCAAGGGCGGCGGGTTCGACGCGGTGCTGTTCACCTCCTCCTCCACGGTGAAGAACCTCATCGGGATCGCCGGCAAGCCGCACAACGTCACGGTCATCGCCGTGATCGGGCCGCAGACCGCGAAGACCGCCGAGGAGTACGGGCTGCGCGTGGACGTCATGGCCGACCGGCCCTCGGTCTCGGCGCTCGCCGAGGCGCTCGCCGAGTACGGGGCGAAGCGGAGGGCGGCCCAGATCGAGGCGGGGGACCCGCTCCGCAAGCCGAGCCAGATGCGCCGGGGAGCCCGCCGCCGCAAGTAGCCGAGCCGCAACCAAGGCCCAGCCGCGAGTAGCCCAGACACGCCGAAGAGCTGGAGAAGGACGATGACCGCTCAGTTCCCCGTCGCGCGCCCCCGGCGCCTGCGCCGCACCCCCGCGCTGCGCCGGATGGTCGCCGAGACCCGGCTCAGCCCCGCCGAGCTGGTGCTGCCCATGTTCGTCAAGGAGGGCATCACCGAGCCGCAGCCCATCGCGTCCATGCCGGGCGTGGTGCAGCACACCCGTGACAGCCTCCGCAAGGCCGCGCACGAGGCCGTCGAGGCGGGCGTCGGCGGGCTCATCCTGTTCGGCATCCCCGCCGTGAAGGACGGCGTCGGCTCGGGCGCCGACGACCCGGCCGGGATCGTCCAACTCGCGCTGCGCGACCTGACCACCGACCTCGGCGACGCGACCGTGGTCATGACGGACCTGTGCCTGGACGAGTACACCGACCACGGGCACTGCGGCGTCCTCACCGGCGCGGGCGAGATCGACAACGACGCGACGCTGGAGCGCTACGCCTCGATCGCGGTCGCGCAGGCGGCGGCGGGCTCGGCGGTGATCGGCCCGTCCGGGATGATGGACGGCCAGGTCGGCGCGATCCGCGAGGCCCTCGACGGCGCCGGCTACCAGGACATCTCGATCCTCGGCTACTCGGTGAAGTACGCCTCGGCCTACTACGGGCCGTTCCGCGAGGCCGCCGAGTGCGCGCCCCAGTTCGGCGACCGCTCCACCCACCAGCAGGACCCGGCCAACGCCGAGGAGTCGCTCCGCGAGGTCTTCCTCGACCTCGACGAGGGCGCCGACATGGTCATGGTGAAGCCCGCGGGCGCCTACCTCGACATCGTCCGCCGGGTCCGCGACGCGGTCGACGTGCCCGTCGTCGCCTACCAGGTCAGCGGCGAGTACTCGATGATCGAGGCCGCCGCCGAGCGGGGCTGGATCGACCGGGAGCGCACGATCCACGAGTCGCTGATCTCGATGCGCCGCGCCGGCGCCGACCTCATCCTGACCTACTGGGCCACCGAAGTGGCCCGCGCGCTCTGAGCCCCGCTGGTTCCGTGCGCCTTTGACCCCCGGTTACCCAGAATCCCCTAGTTACTTAGGGTGGGTTACCGGGGGTTGCCGTGTGCCCGGGGGCCGGACGGCGGCATCATCGTCCTAAGAGGAACCCACGGGCGACGTTGGGAAACGGGGGGCGACATGCTGGCGGTCACGGGGAACAGGCGGCAGCGGGCGGCGCGCGACCGGATGGCGGCGGCGGCTCTGGAGTACGCCGTGCTGGGCTGGCCGTGCTTCCCCGGGGCGCATCCGCCGGTCGGCGGCGACCGGGCGTGCTCGTGCGACCGGGTCGGCTGTCCCGACCCGGGCGCGCACCCGGTGTCGGCGGCGTGGAAGCTTGAGGCGAGCGTCGACCCGGCCATGATCCGGCGCTGGTGGGCCGAGCGGCCGCGCGCCAACCTCGTCCTGCCGACGGGACGGGTCTTCGACGTGATCGACGTCCCGGCGACGGCGGGCGCGCGGGCGCTGGAGCGGATCGCGCGCGACGACCTGCCGGTGGGGCCGGTCGCGAGCGTCGGCGGCGAGCGGCACCTGTTCTTCGTCGCGACGCGCGGCGCCCCCGCCGACGAGGACGAGTGGTGGTCCTGCCACCTCGACACCTCGCCCGAGACCGTCACCGAGACGCCCGGCATGCGGTGGCACTGCCGCGACAGCTACGTGATGGCGCCGCCGTCCGTCCTGCCCTACGGGCGGGACGTGGGCTGGCTGCGCGCACCGGAGAAGGGCGGCCTGCCCGACCCGCTGCGGCTGCTCGAAGTGCTCTCCGACAGCTGCGAGGACGCCTGACGCGGTCTCAGGAGGTCAGCGCGGGGCCTTGACCGGTGCCGCGTGGCCCCAGCCCGAGTAGGAGACCGAGAGCACCTGCGTGTGCTTCTTCGCGGCGTCCTGCGCGCGGACCCACAGCTTGACGGGGAGCCCCCCGTCCATCCGGAGCGCGAAGCTGATCTTGGACGCGCCGGTCGCGCGGGCCATCTCCGCGTACAGCGGGCCCGAGCCCGGGTCCTGCGCGAGCTTCGGCGCGGGCGCCTCGCCCTGGTAGACGTCGCCGGCCCGGCGCAGCGCCGTCGCCGACCGCAGCAGCGACGTCATCGCCGGGACGGAGCTGCCCTGCCGGATCTGCCCGGCCAGCGCCGGGTAGCCGCGCCCGCTCGTCGGGGCCTGCCGCCACCGCTTGCCGGCCCGCAGGTACACGACGTCGCGGACGACGACGGCCTGGGCCGCCTTGCGGGTCCCGCCCGCGCCCGACAGCGTCATCGAGTACGACGCCGGGCCGCCCTGCACCAGCGTGAAGGCGCCGCGTCCGGTGGCTGCTCCGCCGGTGCCGGTCCGGCGGTAGGAGAACCGGGCGCCGCCCGCCTGCGCGGTCGACTGGTCGATGCTCGCCACGAGCGGGGCCGGGTCCACGCCGCCCGCCGGGAGGGAGGGCTGCGGGGTGCTGCTCTGCGCGGGGGTCGGGTCGGGGTCGGCGGCCTTGTCGTCCTTGCCGAGCAGCAGGACGCCCGCCGCGACGACGCCGATTACGACGACCGCCGCCGCTGCGGCGATCCACCTGCCGCGCCCGCCGCCCGCCGCCGGGGCCGCGGTCGCCCCGGTGGCCGCCGCGACGATCGGGTTGCGGCCGCTGCCGCGCGCGGGTTTCGGCTTCGGCTCCGGTTGCGCCGCCGCCTGCGCGGCGAGCTCGGTGAGGCGGCCCCGGCCCTGCGCCTCCCAGGACGGCCCGTACGCCGACACGGCCGCGTCCTCCAGCGCGCCGAGGAAGTCCGCCGCCGTCTTCGGACGCTCGTCCGGGTCCTTGGCCAGGCCCTGCGTGATCAGGCCGCGCAGCGGCCCCGGGACCTCCTCGGCGGGGATCGGGCCCTCGCGGTGCAGCTTGGCCATGTTCCGCCCGGCGAACGGCGGCCGCCCGGTCAGGCACTCGAAGAAGACCGCGGTGGCGGCGTAGAGGTCGGTGGCGACGCTCGCGGGCGCGCCGTCCCACAGCTCGGGCGCCGCATAGGCCGGGCCGGCGGCCGTCTCGGTGCCGGCGGGCGCGGTCGCGAAGTCGGCGAGGCGGGCGTTGCCCTGCCCGTCCACCAGCACGTTGGACGGCCGGACGGCGCCGTGCACGATCTCCCGCGCGTGCCCGGCCGCCAGCCCGAGCAGGGTCCCGCCGAGCATCGACAGGGCCGCGAGCGGGCCGGTGGGGCCCTGCGCGGCGAGGATGCGGCGCAGCGGGACGCCGTCCACGCGCTCCATCACGATCGCGGCGCCGTCGGCGGTCTCCACGAAGTCGTAGAGATCGACCACGTTCGGGTCCTCCAGTTGGGACAGCGGCCGGGAGAGCGCGCGGAACCGCGCGCGGAACTCCTCGTCGGCCTGCCGCCCGCCGAAGTACCTGATGGCGACCTTCGTGCTGGTGAGGTCGTCGACCGCCAGCACCACCCGGCCTGAGGCGCCGCCGCCGAGCTCTCGCTCGTGGGTGAAGCCCGGGACCGTCCAGCCGTCAACCACGGTGAAAGCCATCCCTCCGATCCGGCCGCCGCCGGTGAGAGTCGTCGATGCGGGTAGATGCGTTAGAGAAGGACATAGCAGGCCCAGTACCCCGTGGGTCTCATGTCGTACTTGGTGGAATATCGGCCCGTACCCGGCGAGGTCAAGGGCAGTCGCCGAACTGCAACTGAGAGGATTGGAGCGTGACTGGAACCGATCGCTCCCAGCAGTTGTTCGACCGTGCCGCCGAGGTCGTCCCCGGCGGCGTGAACTCCCCGGTGCGGGCCTTCGGCGCCGTCGGCGGGACGCCCCGCTTCATGGCGTCCGGGCGCGGCCCGTACCTCACCGACGCCGACGGTAACGAATACGTTGACCTCGTGTGCTCGTGGGGGCCGCTGATCCTCGGGCACGCGCATCCGGCCGTCGTGGACGCGGTGCGCGAGGCGGCGGCGCACGGCACGTCCTACGGGGCGCCGACGCCCGGCGAGGTGGAGCTCGCCGAGGAGATCGTCGGCCGCACCCCGGTCGCGAAGGTGCGGCTCGTCAACTCGGGCACCGAGGCCACGATGTCGGCGATCCGGCTCGCCCGCGGCTTCACCGGCCGCAGCACGATCGTGAAGTTCGCGGGCTGCTACCACGGGCACGTCGACTCGCTGCTCGCGGCGGCGGGCTCGGGCGTCGCCACGTTCGGGCTCCCCGACACCCCCGGCGTCACCGGCGCGACGACCGCCGACACGATCGTGCTGCCCTACAACGACGTCGCGGCCGTGGAGCTGGCCTTCGACGAGCACGGCCACGAGATCGCCTGCGTGATCACCGAGGCGGTGCCGTGCAACATGGGCGTGGTGCCGCCGCTGCCCGACTTCAACGCGCTGCTCAAGCGGCTCTGCGAGCGCAGCGGTGCGCTGCTCGTGATCGACGAGGTGCTCACCGGGTTCCGGGCGTCCAGGTCGGGCTGGTACGGGATCGAGGGCGTCCCCGGCGACCTGGTGACGTTCGGGAAGGTGATGGGCGGCGGGCTGCCCGCAGCCGCGTTCGGCGGGCGCGCCGACATCATGGACCACCTCGCCCCCGCCGGGCCCGTCTACCAGGCGGGCACGCTGTCGGGGAACCCGCTCGCCACGGCGGCGGGCCTCGCGACCCTGCGCGGCGCCACCGACGAGGTGTACGCGGCCGTCGACGCGGCGGCGGAGCTGGTGTCCAAGGCCGCGTCCGAGGCGCTGACGCGCGAGGGCGTCCCGCACCAGGTGCAGAACGCCGGGAACCTGTTCTCGGTCTTCTTCACCGAGGAGGCCGTTGGCGACTTCGCCGCCGCCCAGCGGCAGGACTCCAAGGCGTACGCGGCGTTCTTCCACGCCGCGCTCGACCACGGCGTCTACCTGCCGCCGTCGGCGTACGAGGTGTGGTTCCTGTCCGCCGCGCACGACCAGGCGGCGCTGGACCGCGTCCTCGCCGCCCTCCCGCACGCCGCCCGCGCCGCCGCCGCTGCCTCCTGAACTCGCGATTCCTGTAACCCGGCCGGGGCTTGCGGCGAGACCCCGGCCGGGAGCCGGTCAGTGTCCGGGAGTTCAGTAGGGGAGGATGTGCAGGGCGTCCCTGGCCCGCGCGACCGTGTCCGGGTGCGGCGCGCGCAGCGGCGCCCGGACGGCGGGGTCGTCGATCACCCCGGCCTCGGCCAGGCACGCCTTCAGCACCGCCGGGGACGGCTCCGCGAACAGCGCCTCCACCACCGGGTGCAGCGCGTCGTGGAAGGTCAGCGCGCGGGTCGTGTTGCAGGTGCGCGACGCCTCGGCCATCGCCGCGAACGCCTCGGGCGCCAGGCACGCGGACGCCGCGATGGCCCCGCACGCGCCGAGCTGGAGCATCGGGTAGGTGTAGGCGTCGTCGCCGCACAGGATCGCCTTGCCCGTGCGGGCGGCGAACAGGGCGAGGGTGTCCTGGTCGATGCCGCCCGGGCAGTGCTTGAGGCCGAGGACGCAGTCGAGCTCCAGCAGCCGCAGCAGCGTCGCGGCGGAGAGCTGCTTCCCGGTCCGGTAGGGGATGTTGTAGACGAGCAGCGGCACGTCCACGGCGGCGCCGATCGCGGCGATGTGCTCGATCACGCCCTCGTCGGAGGGGCGCAGGTAGTACGGGACGACGACGAGCAGGACGTCGGCCAGAGGGGCGCGCTCGCGGGCCTGCCGGACCGAGTCCTCGGTGCCCATCGTCCCGGCGCCGACGATCAGCGGCGCGCCGTGCTCGGTCGCGACGGCGCGGCACGTCTTCAGCACCGCCTGCTGTTCGGCGGCGGTCAGCGTCGCCGCCTCGCCGGTCGTGCCGAGCGCGACGAGCCCGCACACGCCGCCCGCGAGGCAGTGCGCCGCGAGCCTTTCGAGGGACTTGACGTCGACCTTGCCAGCGGGGGTGAACGGCGTCACCAGGGACGCGTGGATTCCGTGCATGTGTCTCACCTCGTCTGGACGGGTCAGGTCACCCGTGCGATGGCCGTGGAACGTTCTATAGACGCGCGACCCCCTCCACTGGACGGCAGCCCCTTGCACACAGGGCCCGCAGAGTGCGGGCCCCGCCCAATCGTCCCCGCCGGATAGCTTTAGGACAAGCTAGAACTCTTTGACGGTTCGTTTTAGCATTGCTACATGCTCGATCTGGAACGGCTGCGCGCCCTGCACTCCGTCGCGACCTACGGCTCGGTCAGCGCCGCCGCCGACGTGCTCCACGTGACCACCTCCGCCGTCTCCCAGCAGCTCGCGAAGCTGGAACGGGAGACGGGGCAGAAGCTGCTCGAACGCAACGGGCGCGGCGTCCGGCTGACCGACGCCGCCGAACTGCTCGTCACGCACGCCGAGCGTATCCTCTCGCTCGTCGAGCAGGCCCAGTCCGACCTGGAGGCGCACCGCGGCTCCGTCGTCGGGCAGCTCTCGCTCGCCGCGTTCCCCACCGCCGTGCGGGGGCTGATGCCCGCCGCGCTGCGCAGGCTCCGCACCGAGCACCCCGACCTGCGCGTCCTGCTCCGCGAGGAGGACCCGATGCAGAGCATGCCGCTGGTCTCGCGCGGCGACCTCGACCTGGCCGTCGTCCAGGACTGGAACAACGAGCCGCTGCCGGTGCCCGAGGGCCTGTGCAAGGGCATCATCTGCGCCGACGTCGCCGACGTCGCGCTCCCGGCGGGCCACCCGCTCGCCGGGCGGGACACGGTCGAGCTGAGCGAGCTCGCCGGCGACTCCTGGATCAGCTCCTCGCCCGACAGCATCTGCTGCGACTGGCTCCTGCGGACGCTGCGCGGCATCGACAGCGAGCCCCGCATCGACCACATGGCCTACGAGTTCGCCACCCAGCTCTCGCTCGTGGCGGCCGGGCTCGGCAACTCGATCCTGCCCCGCCTCGGCCGCTGCGACGTCCCGCCGGACGTGGCGATCGTGCGGCTGACCGAGCCGCTGACCCGCCGCGTCTACGCGCTGTGGCGGGAGGAGGCGGCCCGCCGTCCGGCGATCCGCGCGGCGGTGGCGGCGCTGCGCTCCGCCGTCCCGGCCGCGGGATGATCTCGGCGGGGCGCGGCCGGTGGACCGGGATACCGCGCGGCCTGGGTAACCTGACGGGCGATGACCGAGAAGACGATCGTTCACCTGCTGCGGCACGGTGAGGTGCACAACCCGGACGGGATCCTCTACGGGCGGCTGCCCGGCTACCGGCTGAGCGAGGACGGCGTCCTCATGGCCAAGGCCGCCGCCAAGTGGTTCGGCGACCGGGACGTGACCGCCCTGTTCTCCTCGCCGATGCAGCGGGCCCTGGAGACGGCGGCCCCGCTGGCCGAGGCGTTCGACCTGCCCGTGACGGTGGACGACCGGCTGATCGAGGCCGAGAACCACTTCGAGGGGCTGACGTTCGGGGCGGGCGCGGGGTCGCTGCGCCGTCCCGAGCACTGGCGGCACCTGCTCAACCCGTTCCGCCCGTCCTGGGGCGAGCCCTACAAGGACCTCGCCGCCCGGATGCGCGCGGCGGTGATCAGGGCCAGGGAGGCCGCCCGCGGCCACGAGGCGGTGTGCGTGAGCCACCAGCTGCCCGTGTGGATCCTGCGGCTGCACGCCGAGCACCGCAGGCTCTGGCACCATCCGAACAAGCGCGAATGCGGCCTGGCCAGCGTCACCAGCCTCACGTTCGAGGGCAGCCGGCTCGTCGAGGTGGCCTACGGCGAGCCCGCCGCCGGGCTCGCGAAGGGGCCCGGTGTCGCGGGTGCCTGAGGGCACCGCTACCGTTGTGTACTACGTCCTGTAGTAGTAGGAGGGTCCGTTGAGCCCCCGACTTTCCCCCGCGCGCGCCGGAGCCGTCGCCGTCGCGCTCTGCGGGCTGCTCGCCGGCTGCGCCGGGACGAGCGCCTCCGACAACGGCGCCGGCGGCAACGACAACCGGTTCATCTCGGGCGACGGGAACGTCACGGAGTTCAAGCCCGGCGACCGCAAGAGCGTCCAGGACGTCGAGGCCGAGGGCCTTTCCGGCGGGCGGCACCGGCTCGCCGACCTCAAGGGCAAGGTCGTCGTCGTGAACTTCTGGGCGTCCTGGTGCGCGCCGTGCCGCGGCGAGGCGCCCTCGCTGGAGCAGGTCTACAGCGAGAACAAGGCCAAGGGCGTGGAGTTCCTCGGCGTCAACTTCAAGGACGCCAAGGAGAACGGCAAGGCGTTCGAGCGCAAGTTCAAGGTCACCTACCCGAGCATGTTCGACGCGGACGGGCGGGTCACGCTCGCCTTCCGCGAAGTTCCGCCGAGCGCGATCCCGAGCACGCTCGTCCTCGACCGGCAGGGCCGCATCGCCGCCCGCGTCATCGGCGCCACGACCTACTCCAAGCTCGGTCCGCTGGTCGCCAAGACCCTCGCGGAGAAGTGAGCCCGCCATGATCCCGGGAAGCGGCGCGGGCCGATGAGCGCGGCCGAGACCGTCACGAGCGGGTCGCTGTTCGCGGCGGCGCCGCTGGCCGCGCTGGCCGGGCTGGTCTCGTTCGCCTCGCCGTGCGTGCTGCCGCTCGTCCCCGGCTACCTGTCCTACGTGACGGGCATGACCGGCGCCGACCTCGCCGAGCAGCGGCGCGGCCGGCTGCTCGCGGGCGTGTCGCTGTTCGTCGCGGGCTTCAGCCTCGTGTTCGTCAGCTACGGCGTGCTGTTCGGCGGGCTCGGCCGGTGGCTGCTGGAGTACCAGGACCCGATCACCCGCGTCCTCGGCGTCGTCACGATCGTGTTCGGGCTGGCGTTCATGGGCTTCATCCCCGGCCTCCAGTGGACGCTCAAGTCCGGCCGGATGCCCGCGGCCGGCCTGGCCGGGGCGCCGCTGCTCGGCGTCCTGTTCGGGCTCGGCTGGACGCCGTGCATCGGCCCCACGCTCGGCGCCGTCCAGGGCCTCGCGATCACGGAGGCGAGCGCCGGACGCGGCGCGCTACTGTCGCTGGCGTACTGCGCGGGTCTCGGGCTGCCGTTCGTGATCACCGCGCTCGCCTACCGGCACGCGCTCGGCGCGTTCGGCGCGGTGAAGCGGCACTACCCCCTCGTGATGCGCACCGGCGGCGGGATGCTGGTGCTCATCGGGGTACTGCTGGTGAGCGGCCTGTGGGGCGACCTGACCATCGAACTGAGGTCGTGGATCAGCGGCTTCCAACCGGTTATCTGAGATGAGCGAGACGACGGACGAGATCACAGCCGAGGCCCGCGAGGCCGCCGAGGCCGAGGACGCCGAGGCGGGGACGCGGGCGCCCTCCGCCCGGCAGGCCCCCGGCGAGGTGCCCCGGCCCACCGGCATCGGCCCGCTCGGCTGGCTGCGCTGGGGCTGGCGGCAGCTCACGACGATGCGCACGGCGCTGATCCTGCTGTTCCTCGTCGCGCTCGGCGCGGTGCCGAGCTCGATCTTCCCGCAGCGCGACCAGACGCCCGAGAAGGTCGCCAAGTACTTCGAGGACCACAAGACCCTCGCGCCCTGGCTCGACCGGCTCTCGCTGTTCGACGTGTTCTCCGCGCCCTGGTTCGCGGCGATCTACATTCTGCTGTTCGTGTCGCTGGCGGGCTGCGTGGTCCCGCGCGCCGTCAAGCACTACCGCTCGATGCGGGCGCGGCCCCCGGCGGCGCCCCGCAACCTCGGGCGGCTGCCGCAGTCGGCGTCCTACGAGACCGACGCCGCGCCCGAGGACGTCCTCGCCGAGGCGCGCCGGGTCCTGCGCAAGCGCCGGTTCCGGGTGGACGTGTCCGGGGGCAGTTCTGGTGGCACGGCGGCCGCCGAGAAGGGGTACCTGGGCGAGACCGGCAACCTGCTGTTCCACCTGGCGCTGCTGGCCCTGCTGTTCGCGCTCGGCCTCGGCAACCTGTTCGGCTACCGCGGCAACATCCTGCTCACCGAGGGCAAGTCGTTCGCCAACTCGCTGAGCCAGTACGACGACTTCAAGCCCGGACGCGCGTTCGGCGGCGACGACCTCTCGCCGTTCTCGCTCACGCTGGACGAGTTCACCGCCACCTACGAGACCAAGGGCGACAAGCGCGGCCAGGCCACCGACTTCCACGCCGGGATCCGCTACCGAGACTCCCCGGGCGACAAGGAGAAGCGCTGGGACCTGCGGCTCAACCATCCCCTCAAGGTCGGCGGCGCCAAGCTGTACCTGCTCGGCCACGGGTACGCGCCGGTGTTCACCGTCCGGGACGGCAAGGGCAACATCGCCTTCCAGGACGCGGTGCCCTTCCTGCCGATGGAGCCGCGCAACCTCACGTCCGAGGGCGTGATCAAGGCGCCCGACGCCGAGCCCGAGCAGCTGGCCTTCTACGCGATCCTGTGGCCGACGGCGATGGCCAGCGAGGACCAGAAGCAGATCGTCTCGGCGTTCCCCGGGCCGATCCGCCCGGTCGTGACGATCTCCTCGTTCAAGGGCGACATCGGCCTCGACTCCGGTACCCCCCAGTCGGTCTACAAGCTGGAGGGCATCGGCAAGACGCTCCAGCCCGTCAAGGACGGGCAGAAGCTGCTGGAGCCGGGCGAGACGTTCAAGCTCCCCGGCAACGCGGGGTCGATCACCTTCGACGGCCTCCGCGAGTACACGACGATGTCGGTCAACCGCGACCCGGGACGGTTCCCCGCGCTGATCGCCGCCGTCCTCGCGGTGCTCGGCGTGGCGACCTCGTTCATGGTCCGGCGCCGCAGGGTGTGGGTCCGTGCGAGCGCCGGAAAGGGCGGGCGTACGGTGGTGGAGGTCGGCGGCCTCACGCTCGGGAACCCGACCTCGGAGTTCGACGACATCGTGACCGCGCTGCGCGGCCCCGCGCCCGACGCGGAGCCCGCGCCTGAGGACAAGCCCGAACCCGCTGAGCCCGAACCCGGCGAGGCCGAACCCGGCGAGGCCGGGGCCGAGCCCGAGGCGGGGTCGGCCGGGCACGACCCCGACACAGAACCGAAGGAGTGACGAGGGTGGGCGACGCCGACCTCGCGAACCTGAGCGACAAGCTCATGCTGACCACGGTGGTGCTCTACATCATCGCGTTGTTCGCCTACGCCGCGGACCTCGGCTTCGGCCGCCGCCGCTCCGCCGCGCTGGTGGCGGAGAAGGCGGAGGCGAAGGTCCTGGTGGGCGCCGGGGGCGCGGTCGACGCCCCGCCCGCGAAGACCGCTGCCCCCGAGGGCGAGGACGGCGAGCGCCGCCAGGTCGACTGGGCGCGCCTCGGCGTCGTGCTGAACCTGCTGGGCTGGTCCGCGCACCTCGGCATGCTGGTGACGCGGGGCCTGTCGGCCGACCGCTGGCCGTGGGCGAACATGTACGAGTTCCTTGCCGCGATCGCCTTCGCCGCCGTCACCGCGTTCCTCGTCGTGATGTGGCGCTACCAGGCGCGGTTCCTCGGCGCGTTCGTGATGGTCGCCGCCGTGGTCGCGCTCGGCATCGACAACCTGTGGCTGTACGACTCGGTCGGCCCGGTGAGCCCGGCGCTGAACTCCTACTGGATCGCCATCCACGTGACCGCCGCGATCACCGCGACCGGCGCGTTCACCGTCGCCGGGGCGGCCACGATCCTGTACCTGGTCAAGACGCGGGCGCAGGCGCGCGGCACGGTCGCCGAGGGCGGCGTGCTCGCCCGGATCCCGGCCGTGGACGTCCTGGACCGGCTGTGCCTGCGCGTGACGATGTTCGCGTTCCCGATCTGGACGGCCGCGATCATCATGGGCGCGATCTGGGCGGACGAGGCGTGGGGCCGCTACTGGGGCTGGGACCCCAAGGAGACCTGGTCGTTCGTCATCTGGATCACCTACGCCGCCTACCTGCACGCGCGCTCGACGGCGGGCTGGAAGGGACGCAAGGCCGCGATCCTCTCCCTGATCGCCTTCGCCGCGCTGCTGTTCAACTTCTTCGGCGTGAACTACATGTTCTCCGGCCTGCACTCCTACGCCTGAGAACTCCACGCAACCGAGGGGACCGCTGTGGCGGTCCCCTCGTTGTTTTGCTCCCGAACCCGCGCCACCAGCGGATACGTCCCTGACCTGAGGGCAGCCGGTGACTGATGGGGATGACGCGATGTCGGGTTCCGGCTTACCCTGCCTCCGGGACCCGGACGCTCGTCGAACCCCGCCGGGGTCCCGCCGACAGAGGAGCCCGATGCGCTTCAAAGGCATCCACCGCAAGCCCCGGGAGCTGAGGAATCGGGAGGCCTCCCGGGGCTGGCGGACCGACAGGAACGACACCGCCGACCGGAACGATCCCGCCGACCGCGCCGGCGACACCGCGTACTCGCCCTCACCGCCCGACTCGGGCGGACCGCCCGAGGCCGGGCGCGTGCGCCCGCGCAGCAACCAGCCGCGCGACCGGTTCGGCCGGTTCCGCAAGGCCGGCCGCGACGACGAGTTCACCGCCGGGCCCGACGTCGCGGGCGAGGTCCGTCCGGGCGACGCGCCCGAGGGCGTCACGGGACGGTACGGGCGGCGCCGCCCCGGCCGGGCCGGAGCGCGCGACCACGCGCTGCGCGCCTTCGAACTCGACGACGACACGCTCCGCGTCGAGCCCTACCCGCCGGGCATGCCGCACGTCGCCGACGGCCGCCGGCACTGCGGCGTCCTGGAGGGCGTGCTGTACCGGCAGTGGGACGCCCGGCTCGGCCCGCCGCCGCCCGAGGTGATCCGCGCCGTGGACAGCCTCGCCGGGCTGCCCGCGCCGCTCAAGGAGAAGCTCGCGGCCGGGCTCGACGGCATCTACGTCGGCCCCGGCGGCGTCCCGCAGCTCGACGACATGGGCCACCTGCGCGACCGGCCGCTGCCCTCGGGCCGCGCGACCTGGGACATCTGCGCGGGCGCCTACGGTGACCGCAAGATCGTCGTGGGCGACCGGCCCTCGCCCACGCCCGACGTCATGCTGCACGAGGTCGGGCACGCGCTCGACGACATCGACGGCGACGACGGCGCGTGGACCTCCGACAGCCCGGCGTTCGTCGCGCTGTACGAGCAGTGCAGACCGCACCTGGCCAGCGACTTCCACCGGCAGCCCGACGCGCTCGGCCGCCGCGAGTTCTTCGCGGACGCGTTCGCGGCGATCTCGTCCCGGCAGCGGCCCGCGCTGGTCGATATGCTCGCCGGCAACATCCGGACGGCACTCGAGGTCATGCTCTTCTTCAACCGCAGATACGGGATCTAGGACCCCCGATGGACCCGACGCACACCGATGCACACCAAGGGTGATCGACGATGCAGGTGATCCGGCTCCCCGACGGCAGGCTCCGGGTACCCCACAGCGTCCTCGCCGACACCGGCGCGGACGAGCCGGGCCGCGGGCGGATCATCGCGGACGCCTATGTCGAGATCGGTCCGGACGATCCCGACTACGACCGGCTGCTCGACCAGTCGCTCACCGAGGACGAGCTGGCCGAGCGGCGGCGGCGCTGGCGCGACGAGGACGCGGAGCTCCTCAGGCGTTTCGAGGAGTGGAAGACGGACCGGTCGGAGGACTGAGGGCGCTTCCCCGTGAGGCGCCCTTCCCGCCGTGCCGGCGGTCCGGAAGAAGTTCCTGGACGGGTAGGGTCAGCGAGCCGAGGGCTCGGCGACCGGCTCCTCACCGCGCAGCAGCGCGTGCACCTCGGACTCGCGGAAGCGGCGGTGGCCTCCGGGAGTGCGGATGCTGCTGATCCGGCCCGCCGCGGCCCATCGTGTGACCGTTTTCGGATCGACCCGGAAGAGGGCGGCGACCTCTCCCGGGGTGAGCAGGCGCTCGCTCGTGCTCTCCACGTTTTCTCTCCCCCTTTGTCCCGCTCTCGTCGCGGGTGGACTGTTTACAGTGTGGCGGTTCAAGACCGATTTCTCCCTTGTTTTCGGAAAACATCACGCTCGGTAGTCGCATGAGCTGCCGTGATGACCTGATGTGCTCGCGACGTCGCTCGCAGCGGCCATCCGAGCAGCGGGAACGCCCCGATCGACCGGCCGTGTCGCACTCGCGACGCGGGGTTGACGGAGAGGCGGCGGAGAGGCGGCGAACGGACGTCGGGCAAGCGGCGCGCGGGCGGCGGCGAAGCGAATAGTCTCCGATCATGTCTCGTCTCCGGACCACGTCGGACCTCGTCTCGCTGACCGAGATCGAGGCCGCCGCCGGACGGCTCGCGGGGATCACCGTTCGGACGCCGCTCGTCCCGTTCCCGCTCCCGCCCGGCGCGCCCTCGCTCCTCGTCAAGCCCGAGTCGCTGCAACCGGTCGGCGCGTTCAAGCTGCGCGGTGCGTACGCCACGATCTCCTCCCTCCCCGATGACGTGCGCGAGCGGGGAGTCGTGACGCACTCCAGCGGCAACCACGCGCGCGCCGTCGCCTACACCGCCCGCGAGCTGGGCATCCGCGCCGTCCTGGTGATGCCGCACACCACGCCCGCCGTGAAGGTCGACGCGTGCCGGGAGCTCGGCGCCGAGGTCGTGTACGTCGAGCCGAACGCCGAGGCGCGCGTCGAGACCGCGGACCGGCTCGCGGCCGCGCACGGCTTCACGATGATCCCGCCCTACGACGACGCGCGCGTTATCGCGGGCCAGGGCACGGTCGGCCTGGAGATCGTCCAGGACCGCCCGGACGTCGACGTCGTGCTCGTCCCGATCAGCGGCGGCGGCCTCATCTCCGGGGTCGCGGCGGCCGTCAAGGCGCTGCGCCCGGAGGCGCGGATCATCGGCGTAGAGCCGGAGCTCGCCGCCGACGCCCGCGACTCGCTGCGCCTCGGCCGCCCCGTCTCCTGGACGGCCGAGGACACCGGCCGCACGATCGCCGACGGCCTGCGCGTCCAGCAGGTCGGCGACCTCCCGTTCGCCCACATCCAGGCGCTCGTGGACGGCATCGTCACCGTCACCGAGGACGACATAAAGGCGACGATGCGCCGCCTCGCCCGCGAGACCCGCCTCGTCGCCGAGCCGTCGGGCGCCGTGGCCACCGCCGCGTACCTGCACCACCGCGACGAGCTGCCCGAGGGTGCGACTTATGTATCGGTGCTGTCAGGCGGAAACGTCGACCCGGCCCTGTTCCAGGAGGTGTACGCCTGACCTGACCCCGACCTGCCGCGAGGTCGCGAAAGGGCGGCGGTAGGCTCGGGGTGTCATGCGTTCCGTATTCTTCTACACCGCCGCGCGGTTGATGATCTTCGTGGCCACCGCGGGCGTGCTGGCGCTGCTCGGCACCCGCGGGTTCCCGCTCGTGCTGCTGGCGTTGCTGATCAGCGGCATCGTCAGCTTCGTCCTGCTGTCGAACCAGCGCGACCGGATGTCGGCGGCCGTGCTGACCGGCGTCCGCGACCGGCGCCGCAGGTTCGAGCGCTCCCGCACCAAAGAGGACGCCTAGTACTACCTGGCGTGGCCGGTGCACGGCGGTGGTTCCGCTAGCTCTTAGGGTGGACCCATGACCCGCGCCTCACTCGACAAGCAGCCCGCCGACGTGGCGGCGATGTTCGACGGCACCGCCGAGCGCTACGACCTGCTCAACACGCTGATGACCGGCGGGCAGGACCGGCGCTGGCGCAGGGCGGTCGTCCGCGCGGTGGACGCGCGGCCCGGCGAGCGGGTGCTCGACCTCGCCGCCGGGACCGGCACCTCCTCGGTGCCGTTCGCCGACGCCGGGGCCGACACGGTGGCGTGCGACTTCTCGCTCGGGATGCTGCGGGTCGGGACGCGGCGGCAGGCCGGAGTGGAGCGGCTCAACTTCGTCGCGGGCGACGCGCTGCGGCTCCCGTTCGCGAGCGGCTCGTTCGACGCCGTCACGATCTCCTTCGGGCTCCGCAACGTCGCCGACACCGTCGGCGCGCTGCGCGAGCTGCGGCGTGTCGCGAAGCCGGGCGGGCGGCTGCTGGTGTGTGAGGTCAGTCACCCTCCGAACACGCTGCTCGCGCTCGGCCACAGGGCCCACCTGCGGTTCGGGCTGCCGCTGCTCGCGAAGGTCAGCTCCAACCCGGGCTCCTACCACTATCTGGCCGAGTCGACGCTCGCGTGGCCGGACCAGGCGGCGCTCGCGCGGCTCATCCAGGACGCCGGCTGGACGTCGGTGCGATGGCGCGACCTCACGTTCGGGGTCGCGGCGCTGCACCACGGCACCAATCCGGGATGACCGTGACGGCAGGTGGATCGGGGACCGCTCCATATTTGGATCGGCCCAGAAGTACCCACCGGTCGTGATAAAGGAATAGACTCCCCACCGGATCCTTGTGAAGTACTTCACAAGCGAACGAGCTGAAGAGGAAAGCCGTGACCGACTCGACCCGACACGCGGACGTCATCGTCGTCGGGGCCGGCCCCGCCGGGGCCTCGACCGCCTACTGGCTGGCCCAGGCCGGCCTCAGCGTCCTGCTGCTGGAGAAGGCGACGTTCCCGCGCGACAAGATCTGCGGCGACGGGCTCACCCCGCGCGCGGTCCGCGCGCTGATCGGCATGGGCGTGGACGTGGGCGATCCGGGTTGGGGACGCAACAAGGGCCTGCGGATCTACGGCGGCGGCGTCAAGGTCGAGCTGCCCTGGCCCGAGCTCGCGAGCTTCCCCGACTTCGGGCTCGTCCGCAAGCGCGCCGACCTCGACCAGCTCCTCGCCGAGCACGCCGCCAAGGCCGGCGCCCGGCTGCTCCAGGGCTGCACGGTCACCGGCCCCATCCTGGACGAGCGCACCGACCGCATCACCGGCGTCACCGCCACCTACGAGGGCGAGGAGACGTCGTTCCACGCGCCGCTCGTCGTCGCGGCCGACGGCAACTCCACCCGGCTCTCGCTGGCGATGGGGCTGCGGCGGCGCACCGACCGGCCGATGGGCGTCGCCGTCCGCCGCTACTTCGAGACGCCCCGCCACGACGACCCCTACATGGAGGCGTGGCTGGAGATGTGGGACGGCCAGCGCCTGCTCCCCGGCTACGGCTGGGTGTTCGGCGTCGGCGACGGTACCGCGAACGTCGGGCTCGGCCTGCTCAACACCAGCAAGGCCTTCCAGAACGTCGACTACCGGGGCATGCTGCGGGGCTGGTGCGCGCAGATGCCCGCCGAGTGGCAGTTCTCCGAGGAGCACGCCACGTCCAAGATCCGTGGCGCGGCGCTGCCGATGGGCTTCAACCGGCAGCCGCACTACACCCGGGGCATGCTGCTCGTCGGCGACGCCGGCGGCATGATCAACCCGTTCAACGGCGAGGGCATCGACTACGCGCTGGAGTCCGGCCGGCTGGCCGCCGACATCATGGTCCAGGCGCTCGCCCGCCGCACCCCGGCGCAGCGCGAGCGGACCCTGTACGAGTACCCGCGCATCCTCAAGGACGAGCACGGCGGCTACTTCACGCTGGCCCGCGTGTTCGTCCAGGCCATCGGTGACCCGCGCGTGATGAAGTTCCTCACCTCGCACGGCCTGCCGCACCCCACGCTGATGCGCTTCACGCTCAAGCTGCTCGCCAACCTGACCGACCCGAAGGGCGGCGACGCGATGGACCGGGTCATCAACGCTATGCAGAAGGTGACCCCAGCAGCATGAGTGGGTTGACCCGGAGGGGAGTGCTATTGAACGCCTTGGCTAGGGTGGCGGACCGCGGAGGCGCCGCCCCGTATCGCGCCGCGGGTTCCCGAGAGAGGAAGTAGGGACATGGATCTCTATATC
Source organism: Actinomadura terrae (assembly GCF_022751215.1). Taxonomy (GTDB): domain Bacteria; phylum Actinomycetota; class Actinomycetes; order Streptosporangiales; family Streptosporangiaceae; genus Spirillospora; species Spirillospora terrae. Next base: position 304,923 of record NZ_JAICDG010000002.1, read on the forward strand.
CCGATCATTGTGCTGGGGGTGCTCGCCTTCGTGTTCGCCGCCGGTTCGGTGGCGATGGCCTCGATGACGGGGCCCAAGCGCTGGAACCGGGCCCGGCTGGACGCCTACGAGTGCGGCATCGAGCCGACGCCGCAGCCGGTGGGCGGCGGCCGTTTCCCGATCAAGTACTACCTGACGGCGATGCTGTTCATCGTCTTCGACATTGAGATCATCTTCCTGTACCCCTGGGCTGTCGCGTTCGACCGGATGGGGATCTTCGGCCTTGTGGAGATGGTCCTTTTCATCGTCACCGTGCTTGTGGCGTACGCCTACATCTGGCGGCGCGGCGGTCTGGAGTGGGACTGACATGGGCCTAGAGGAGAAACTCCCGAGCGGGTTCCTGCTGACGACGGTCGAGCAGGTCGCGGGTTGGGCGCGCAAGAGCTCGGTGTGGCCGGCGACGTTCGGCCTCGCGTGCTGCGCGATCGAGATGATGGCGACCGGCGACCCCCGGCACGACTTCTCCCGGTGGGGGATGGAGCGTGCCTCGGGAACGCCCCGGCAGGCCGACCTGATGATCGTCGCGGGCCGGGTGAGCCAGAAGATGGCGCCGGTGCTGCGGCAGATCTACGACCAGATGACCGAACCCAAGTGGGTCATCGCCATGGGCGTGTGCGCGTCGTCCGGCGGGATGTTCAACAACTACGCGATCGTGCAGGGCGTGGACCACATCGTTCCGGTGGACATCTATCTGCCCGGCTGCCCGCCGCGGCCCGAGATGCTGCTGGACGCGATCCTGAAGCTGCACGACAAGATCCAGAACACCAAGCTCGGGCCGCAGCGCGAGCGGCAGATCGCCGAGCTGGAAGAGGCCAAGCGCCGCCGGCTCCCGCTGCTCGGACAGGGGGCCTGATGTCGTCCCAGCACCCAGAGCAGCGGGCCGAGCAGGCCGCCGACCAGCTCCCCGCGCAGGTCGAGGAGGAGCGCCGCGAGCAGCCGGTCGCCCGCAAGGGCATGTTCGGCGCGAAGACCACCGGCGACACCTCCGGGTACGGCGGGCTGGTCGTCCGGCAGAGTCCGAAGGTCAGCGCGCCGCGCCCCTACGGCGGGCCGGACGGCGCCGCCGAGCCGGGCGAGTTCGACGAGATCGCCGACGAGCTGGAGCGCGTCTACCCGGACTTCGGGGACGCGATCGAGCGGGTCGTGATCCACCGCGGCGAGATGACGTTCTACGTCAGGCGCGAGCACCTGCTGGAGGTCGCCCGGACCATGCGGGACGAGCCGTCGCTGCGCTTCGAGCTGTGCTCGGGCGTGTCGGGCGTCCACTACCCGCAGGACACCGGCGCCGAGCTGCACTCGGTGACGCACCTGCTGTCGATCACCCACAACCGGCGCGTCCGCCTTGAGGCGACCTGCCCCGACGCCGACCCGCACGTCCCGTCGCTGGTGCCGGTGTACCCGACGAGCGACTGGCACGAGCGGGAGACCTACGACTTCTTCGGCATCGTGTACGACGGGCACCCCGCGCTGACGCGGATCCAGATGCCCGACGACTGGGTCGGTCACCCGCAGCGCAAGGACTACCCCCTCGGCGGCATCCCCGTCGAGTACCGCGGAGCGGAGATCCCGCCGCCCGACGAGCGGAGGTCGTACACATGAGTTCCACGAAGTACACCGAGTACGACGCCTACGCCGCCGCCGACGAGGCGACCGCGACCGAGGGCCGGGTGTTCGACGTCGGCGGGCAGGACTGGGACGAGGTCGTCGCGGGCGCCGAGGACCTCGGCGACGAGCGGCTCGTGGTCAACATGGGCCCGCAGCACCCGTCCACGCACGGCGTGCTGCGGATCATCCTGACGCTCGACGGCGAGACGGTGGACGAGGCCCGCGTGGTCATCGGCTACCTGCACACCGGCATCGAGAAGAACATGGAGTTCCGCACCTGGACGCAGGGCACCACGTTCTGCACCCGGATGGACTACCTCGCGCCGATCTTCAACGAGACCGCGTACTGCCTCGGCGTGGAGAAGCTGCTCGGCGTCACCGACCAGGTGCCGGACCGGGCGCAGATCATCCGCGTCATGCTGATGGAGCTGAACCGGATCTCCTCCCACCTGGTCGCCATCGCCACGTTCGGGCTGGAGCTCGGCGCGACGACGGTCATGCTGAACGGGTTCATCGAGCGCGAGTACACGCTCGACCTGTTCGAGGAGATCACCGGCCTGCGCATGAACATGGCCTACGTCCGCCCGGGCGGGGTCGCGCAGGACCTGCCGAGCGGAGCGCTCAGCAAGGTCCGCGACTACCTCGACCGGATGCCGAAGCGCATCCAGGCGCTGCGCAAGCTGATGGACTCCAACCCCGTCTACCTCGCGCGGACGAAGGACGTCGCCTACCTCGACCTCACCGGCTGCATGGCGCTCGGCGTCACCGGCCCCGTGCTGCGCGCGACGGGCCTGCCGTGGGACCTGCGCAAGTCGCAGCCCTACTGCGGCTACGAGACCTACGACTTCGAGGTCGCGACGCAGGACACCTGCGACGTGTACGGCCGCTATCTCGTCCGGATGGAGGAGATGGAGCAGTCCCTGAAGATCGTGGAGCAGTGCGTGGAGCGGCTCCAGGGGACCAAGGGACCGGTCATGATCGAGGACAAGAAGATCGGCTGGCCGGCACAGCTCGCGATCGGCGCGGACGGCATGGGCAACTCGCCCAAGCACATCGCGCACATCATGGGCACGTCGATGGAGGCGCTGATCCACCACTTCAAGCTGGTGACCGAGGGCTTCCGGGTGCCCGCGGGGCAGGCGTACTCGCACATCGAGTCGCCGCGCGGCGAGCTCGGCGCGCACGTGGTCAGCGACGGCGGCACCCGTCCCTACCGCGTGCACTTCCGCGAGCCGTCCTTCGTCAACTTGCAGGCCACGCCCGCGATGGCCGAGGGCGGCATGATCGCCGACGTCATCGCGGCCGTCGCCAGCATCGACCCGGTCATGGGGGGAGTGGACCGATGACGGCGAACGAGACGGGCGCGGCGAGCGAGACGAGCGCCGCGTACGAGCCGGACGTCCGGGAGCGGTTGGAGCGGGACGCCAAGGAGATCATCGCCCGCTACCCGAAGCCGCGGTCGGCGCTGCTGCCGATGCTGCACCTGGTGCAGTCGGTGGACGGGCACGTCACGCAGCAGGGCATCGAGTTCTGCGCCGAGCAGCTCGGCATCACGCCCGCGCAGGTGACGGGCGTCGTGACGTTCTACACGCAGTACAAGCAGCGGCCCGTGGGCGAGTACCACGTCGGCGTGTGCATCAACACGCTGTGCGCGGTGATGGGCGGCGACCAGATCTGGGACGAGCTGAGCGCGCACACCGGGGTCGGCCACGACGAGGCCACCCCGGACGGCAAGGTCAGCCTGGAGCGGATCGAGTGCAACGCCGCCTGCGACTTCGCGCCGGTGATGATGGTCAACTGGGAGTTCTTCGACAACATGACTCCCGAGAAGGCCAAGCAGCTGGTCGACGACCTGCGCTCGGGTGAGCGGGTGCTGCCCTCGCGCGGCCCGAACACGCTCGCCACCTGGAAGGACGCCTCGCGCGTGCTCGCCGGGTTCCCCGACGGGCTCGCGCACGAGGGCGTCCAGGCCGGTCCCGAGTCGCTGCGCGGGCTGGAGCTCGCGCGCGAGCGCGGCTGGGAGGCCCCGCCCGTGGACGCGGACCGCGAGCAGCCGCAGGAGCCGGTGCGGCCGAGTGAGATCAGCGACCCGCCGCCCAACGAGCCGGGCAAGCCGATCGGCGGCGACGTGAAGCCGGGCAGCCAGGAGGGGCGGAACCAGTGACCACGCTCACCCCGATCCTCACCAGGAACTGGGACCAGTCCGACTCGTTCACCCGCGAGGGCTACGAGCGCGAGGGCGGCTACCGGGCGCTGCGCACCGCGTTCGGGATGGAGCCGGACGCGATCGTCCAGGCCGTCAAGGACTCCGGTCTGCGCGGCCGCGGCGGCGCGGGCTTCCCCACCGGCATGAAGTGGGGGTTCCTGCCGCCGAGCAGCCCGAACCCGCGCTACCTCGTCGTCAACGCCGACGAGTCCGAGCCGGGGACCTGCAAGGACATCCCGCTCATGATGGCGAACCCGCACGTCCTGGTCGAGGGCGTCATCATCAGCTCCTACGCGATCCGGTCCAACCACGCGTTCATCTACGTGCGCGGCGAGGTCCTGCACGTGATCCGCCGGCTCCAGCGCGCGGTCGCCGAGGCCTACGAGGCCGGCTACCTGGGCAAGGACATCCTCGGCTCCGGCTACGACCTCGACGTGGTCGTGCACAGCGGCGCCGGGGCCTACATCTGCGGCGAGGAGACGGCGCTGCTGGACTCCCTGGAGGGATTCCGCGGTCAGCCCAGGCTCAAGCCCCCCTTCCCGGCGGTCGCGGGCCTGTACGGCGGCCCCACTGTCATCAACAACGTCGAGTCGATCGCGTCCGTTCCCTCGATCGTCGGGAACGGCGCCGACTGGTTCGCCGCGATGGGCACCGAGAAGTCCCAGGGATTCGGGATCTTCTCGCTCTCGGGGCACGTGACGCGGCCCGGCCAGTACGAGGCGCCGCTCGGCATCACGTTGCGGGAGCTGCTCGACATGGCGGGCGGCGTCCGCGAGGGGCACCGGCTGAAGTTCTGGACGCCGGGCGGCTCGTCCACGCCGATCTTCACCGAGGAGCACCTCGACGTCCCGCTGGACTTCGAGTCCGTCGGCGCCGCCGGGTCGATGCTCGGCACCCGCGCCCTCCAGATCTTCGACGAGACGACGTGCGTCGTCCGGGCCGTGCTGCGGTGGTCGGAGTTCTACGCGCACGAGTCGTGCGGCAAGTGCACGCCGTGCCGCGAGGGCACCTACTGGTACAAGCAGATGCTGAAGCGGCTGGAGGCCGGGCAGGGCGAGGAGGCGGACCTCGAAACGCTCCTGGACCTGTCCGACAACATCCTCGGCCGCTCGTTCTGCGCGCTCGGCGACGGCGCGACGAGCCCGGTGGTCTCGTCCATCAAGTTGTTCAGGGACGAGTACCTCCAGCACTTCGAGCAGGGCGGCTGCCCGTTCGACCCGTCCAAGTCCACCCTCTGGGGAGGTGCCAAGTGACGGTCACCAGCGACTCGGCGGCTGTCGAACAGGTCGAGATGATCTCGTGCACCATCGACGGCTTCGAGATCGAGGTGCCCAAGGGCACCCTGATCATCCGGGCCGCCGAGCTGCTCGGCATCCAGATCCCGCGGTTCTGCGACCACCCGCTGCTCGACCCGGTCGGGGCCTGCCGCCAGTGCCTGGTGGAGATCCCCGACGCCGGGAACGGGCGCGGGATGCCGAAGCCGCAGGCGTCCTGCACGACGACGGTGATGCCGGGCATGGTCGTCAAGACCCAGCTCACCTCGCCGGTCGCCGACAAGGCGCAGCACGGCGTGATGGAGCTGCTGCTCATCAACCACCCGCTGGACTGCCCGGTCTGCGACAAGGGCGGCGAGTGCCCGCTCCAGAACCAGGCGATGTCCAACGGACGCGGCGAGACGCGGTTCGTCGAGGCCAAGCGGACCTTCCCCAAGCCGCTCGCGCTGTCCAGCCAGGTCCTGCTCGACCGCGAGCGCTGCATCCAGTGCGCCCGCTGCACCCGGTTCTCCGACCAGATCGCCGGGGACGCGTTCATCGACCTGTTCGAGCGCGGCGCGAAGGAGCAGGTCGGCACCGCCGACGGCAAGCCGTTCCAGTCCTACTTCTCGGGCAACACCGTGCAGATCTGCCCGGTGGGCGCGCTGACCGGCGCCGCGTACCGGTTCCGGTCGCGGCCGTTCGACCTCGTGTCGCAGCCGAGCACGTGCGAGCACTGCGCGTCCGGCTGCGCGCTGCGCACCGACCACCGGCGCGGGAAGATCACGCGCCGGCTGGCCGGGGACGACCCGCAGGTCAACGAGGAGTGGAACTGCGACAAGGGCCGCTGGGCGTTCACCTACGCCACCCGGCCCGACCGGCTGACGCACCCGCTCGTCCGCAACGAGGCCGGTGAGCTGGAGGTCGCGTCCTGGCCCGAGGCGCTGGAGATCGCCGCGCGCGGTCTCGCGGCGGCGCGCGGCTCGGCGGGCGTGCTGACCGGCGGGCGGGTCACGCTGGAGGACGCCTACGCCTACGCCAAGTTCGCGCGGATCGCGCTCGGCACCAACGACGTCGACTTCCGCGCCCGTCCGATGTCGGACGAGGAGTCGCGGTTCCTCGGCTCGTCGGTGGCGGGCCGTCCGATCGAGGTGACCTACGCCGACCTGGAGAAGGCGCCCGCGGTGCTGCTCGCCGGCTTCGAGCCGGAGGAGGAGTCGCCGATCGTGTTCCTGCGGCTGCGCAAGGCGTACCGCAAGAAGGCGCTGAAGGTCTTCGCGGCGGCGCCGTTCGCGACGCGCGGCCTGCGCAAGGTCGGCGGGACGCTGCTGCCGACGCAGCCGGGCGCCGAGGCCGAGACGCTCGGCTCGCTGATCGGCGAGGGCGGGCCCTCCGGCGTGCGCGCGCTGCTGGAGACGCCCGGCGCCGTGATCATGGTCGGCGAGCGGCTCGCGGGCAGCCCGGGCGCGCTGTCGGCCGTCGTGCGGCTCGCGCAGGTGACCGGGGCCCGGCTGGCGTGGGTACCGCGCCGGGCCGGGGAGCGCGGCGCGGTCGAGGCCGGGGCGCTGCCCGGGCTGCTGCCGATCGGCCGCCCGGTCGCCGACGCCGGGGCGCGCGCGGAGGTCGCCCGTGCCTGGGGCGTCGCCGAACTGCCCGCCGAGCCGGGGCTCGGCACCGAGGCGCTCATCGAGGCGGCGGCGCAGGGGCGGCGCGGCGCGCTGCTCGTCGGCGGCGTCGACCCCGAGGACCTGCCCGACCCGCAGGCCGTGCTCGCGGCGCTGGAGGCGACGCCGTTCGTGGTGAGCCTGGAGCAGCGTCCGAGCGCCGTCACCGACCGCGCCGACGTGGTGCTGCCGGTCGCGGCCGTCGCCGAGAAGTCCGGCACGTTCGTCGACTGGGAGGGCCGCGGCCGCCAGTTCGAGGTCGTGCTGAGGTCCGCCGGGCGGCTCTCCGACCTGCGGGTGCTGAACTCGCTGGCCGACGAGATGGACGTCCACCTCGGCCTGCCCGGGCCGGACGCGGCGCGCCGCGAGCTGACCGGGCTCGGCGCCTACCGCGGCGAGCGCCCGGACGCGCCGCACGTGCCGCAGGTGATCACGCCGCACCCCGAGCGGGGCGAGGCGCTGCTGGCGACCTGGCGGCTGCTGCTCGACCGGGGCCGCCTCCAGGACGGCGAGCCGTACCTCGCGGGCACCGCCAAGCCCGCGGCGGCGCGGCTGTCGCCCGCGACGGCCGCCGAGATCGGCGCGGACGGCCCGGACGGCGCGGTGCGCGTGTCGGGCCCGCGCGGCGAGGTCACGCTCCCGCTGGAGATCACCACCGACCTGCCGGACCGCGTCGTGTGGCTGCCGACGAACTCGGCGGGCTGCGCCCTGTACCGCGACATCGGCGCGGTGGCGGGCGACGTGGTGCGCGTCGCGGGCGCCCCGGGCGGTACGCTCTCCGGCGCCGCCCCGCGTGGCGGCGCCATCGCGGCCAGGGACGTCCCGGGCGGCGTGGCCGACGCACCCGCCGACGCACCCGCCGACGACCCCGCTGGAGGCTCCCGATGAGTCCGCTCACGCTCGCGGCGGCGTCCGCGAAGGAACCCACGCTGAAGAGCTTCGGCGACGACCCGTGGTGGCTGATCGGCGGCAAGGTCCTCGCGATCTTCGTCTTCCTGGTGCTGACCGTCCTGCTGTCGATGTGGGTCGAGCGCCGCGTGATCGCCCGGATGCAGCTCCGGGTCGGCCCGAACCGGGTCGGCCCGCAGGGCCTGCTCCAGGGCCTCGCCGACGGCGTGAAGCTGGCGCTCAAGGAGGACATCGTCCCGCGCCAGGTCGACAAGCTGGTGTTCGTCCTGGCGCCGATCGTGTCGGCCGTCCCGGCGTTCATCTCCTTCATCATCATCCCGTTCGGGCCGACGGTGTCGGTGTTCGGGCACCAGACCGCGCTCCAGGGCACCGACCTCCCGGTCGCGGTGCTGCTCGTGCTCGCGATGTCCTCGATGGGCGTGTACGGGATCGTGCTGGCCGGCTGGTCGTCGATGTCGCCGTACTCGCTGCTCGGCGGGCTCCGCTCGTCCGCCCAGGTGATCTCCTACGAGATCGCGATGGGCCTGTCGTTCGTCGCGGTGTTCCTGTTCGCGGGGTCGATGTCGACCTCCGACATCGTCGCCGCGCAGCACGACAAGTGGTTCGTGGTGCTGCTGCTGCCGTCCTTCCTCGTGTACGTGATCACGATGATGGGCGAGTCGAACCGCATCCCGTTCGACCTGCCCGAGGGCGAGGGCGAGCTGGTCGGCGGCTTCCACACCGAGTACTCGTCGCTGAAGTTCGCGATGTTCTTCCTCGCGGAGTACATCAACCTCGCGACGCTGTCGGCGCTCGCCACGACGCTGTTCCTCGGCGGCTGGCGGGCTCCCGCGCCGATCTCCACGGTGTGGGCGGGCGCCAACGCCGGCTGGTGGCCGGTGCTGTGGTTCCTGGTCAAGCTGTGGCTGTTCATCTTCTTCTTCATCTGGCTCCGCGGCTCGCTGCCGCGCGTCCGCTACGACCAGCTGATGAAGCTGGGCTGGAAGGTGCTCATGCCCTTCTCGCTCGGCTGGATCCTGCTGGTGTCGACGATCCGCGCGCTGCGCAACGAGGGCCACGACATGCGGCAGATCGTCATCATCGCCGCCGTGGTCGCGGCGGTGGTGCTGGTGGCCACGGTGATCTGGGAGATGCTCCGCGGCGGCGAGGACGAGAAGGAGATCGTCCCCGGCGCGGGTCGGGACGCCGCGCCCGATCCGGCGGCCGGCGGGTTCCCGGTGCCGCCGCTGGACCTGCCGCACTACCACGGCGGTCCGGCCGGGGCCACCAAGGTCAAAACCCCTCCTGAGGAGGTCACCAGTGGGACTCACTGATTTCCTGAATCCCGTCAAGGGGTTCGGGGTCTCGTTCCACCAGATGTTCAGCAAGAGCGAGACCGTTCAGTACCCCGAGGTGAAGAAGCCGACCGCGCCGCGCTTCCACGGCCGGCACCAGCTCAACCGGTGGCCGGACGGGCTGGAGAAGTGCGTCGGGTGCGAGCTGTGCGCCTGGGCGTGCCCCGCCGACGCCATCTTCGTCGAGGGCGCCGACAACACCGTCGACGAGCGCTACTCGCCCGGCGAGCGGTACGGCCGCATCTACCAGATCAACTATCTGCGCTGCATCCTGTGCGGGCTGTGCATCGAGGCGTGCCCCACCCGGGCGCTCACGATGACCAACGAGTACGAGCTCGCCGACGACAGCCGCGAGAGCCTGATCTACACCAAGGAGATGCTGCTGGCGCCGCTGCGCGAGGGCATGGAGCAGCCGCCGCACGAGATGCGGCTCGGCGACACCGAGGAGGAGTACTACCGCCTCGGCCTCCAGCCCGAGGAGTCCGCCGCGGCTCCCGCGGAGAGCGGCGGCGCGTCCGCGGCGAAGCGCCCGCGCGGACGCAAGGGCGGTGACGCCAAGTGAGCGCCGCGCTGACCGGCCACGCGCTGGCGGGGCACGTCGCCTCCGGGCACGTCCTGGCCGGGCACGTCGCCGACAAGCAGTCCGGCGAGCCGTTCTTCTTCTGGCTGCTGGCCGTCGTGTCGGTCTGCGCCGCCCTCGGCATGATCTTCATGCGGAAGGCGGTGCACTCGGCGCTGCTGCTGGCGACCGTGATGCTCTCGCTGGCCGCGCTGTACGCGATCCAGGACGCGCCGTTCCTCGCGTTCGTCCAGGTCATCGTCTACACCGGCGCGGTGCTCATGCTGTTCCTGTTCGTGCTGATGCTGGTCGGGGTCAGCTCCACCGACTCGCTGGTGGAGACGATCAGGGGCCAGCGGTTCTGGGCGGCGGTCGGCGCGATCGGGTTCGTCGTGCTACTGGCGATCGGGCTCGGGAACGCGGCGCTCGGCGACTCGGCCGGGCTGAAGACCGCGAACGGCGACGGCAACGTCGTCGGCCTCGCGCGGCTGCTGTTCAAGGACTACGTGTTCGCGTTCGAGGCGACCAGCGCCCTGCTGATCACGGCGGCGCTCGGCGCGATGGTGCTCGCGCACCGCGAGCGGACCGAGCCGAAGCCGACGCAGCGCGACCTGTCCAAGGGCCGGTTCCTGTCCGGCGAGCACCCCGGCCCGCTGCCGGGCCCGGGCACCTACGCCCGGCACAACGCCGTCGACATGCCGGCGCTGCTGCCCGACGGGACGCCGTCCGAGCTGTCGGTCAACCCGATCATCGCGGCCCGGACCGACACCGTCGAGCGGCACGTCGACCTGCACGGCGAGACCGAGGAGGAGGCCCTCGGGCACGACGTCGCGGCGGTGCGCGCCGTGACCGGTGAGGCGCGGGACGCGGGCGCCGAGTCGCGCGTCGTCAAGGCCGGGTCGCCGGTCGCGGGCGGGCCCTCCGAGGGCGGCGCCGGCGGCGGGACGTCCGGCAACGAGCGTGAAGGCGAGGCTGGTCAATGAGTCCGGGGCACTATCTGGCGCTCTCGGCGATCCTGTTCACCATCGGTGCGCTCGGCGTCCTCGTGCGCCGCAACGCGATCGTGGTGTTCATGTGCGTCGAGCTCATGCTGAACGCGACGAACCTGGCGTTCGTCTCGTTCTCCCGCATGCACGGCGAGCTGGACGGCCAGATCATCGCGTTCTTCGTGATGGTGGTGGCCGCGGCGGAGGTCGTGGTCGGCCTGGCGATCATCATGACCATCTTCCGAACGCGCAGGTCCTCGTCGGTCGACGACGCCAACCTGCTGAAGTACTGAGAGGCCGGGGATGAAAGCGGAAGGCATCCAGGCCGCGTCCTGGCTTCTCATCGCGCTCCCGCTCGCGGGCGCCGCGATCCTCCTGCTCGGGGGGAGGCGCACCGACCGGTGGGGCCATCTGCTCGGCGTCACGATGTCGCTGGCCTCGTTCGTCGTGGGCGCGGCGATGTTCGTCCAGATGCTCGGGTACGAGGCCGAGGAGCGGCGCCGGACCCTGCACCTGTGGGACTTCATCGACGTCGGCTCGTTCAAGGTCGGCATGGACCTGCTGGTGGACCCGCTGTCCATCAGCTTCGTCCTGCTGATCACCGGTGTGGGCTCGCTCATCCACATCTACTCCATCGGCTACATGGCCGAGGACCCCGACCGGCGCCGGTTCTTCGCCTACCTGAACCTGTTCGTCGCGGCGATGCTGCTGCTGGTGCTCGGCAACAACTTCCTGGTGCTGTTCCTCGGCTGGGAGGGCGTGGGCCTCGCGTCCTACCTGCTGATCGGGTTCTGGCAGTACAAGCCGACCGCAGCGACCGCCGCGAAGAAGGCGTTCGTCGTCAACCGCGTCGGCGACATCGGCCTGATCCTCGCGATCGCGCTGATGTTCTCCACGTTCGGGACGGTCGGCTTCGACCAGATCCTCGGCACCGGCGCCGAGCACGTGGGCCTCGCGTCCCAGCTCAGCACCGGCACCGCCACCGCGATCGGGCTGCTGCTCCTGCTCGGCGCGTGCGGCAAGTCCGCGCAGCTGCCGCTCCAGTCCTGGCTGCTGGACGCGATGGAGGGCCCGACCCCGGTGTCGGCGCTCATCCACGCCGCGACGATGGTGACCGCCGGCGTCTACCTGATCGTCCGGTCCGGGCCGATCTTCGAGATGTCCGACACCGCGCAGCTGGTGGTGACGATCGTCGGCGCGGCCACGCTGCTCGCCGGTGCGATCATCGGGTGCGGCAAGGACGACATCAAGAAGGCCCTCGCCGGGTCGACGATGTCGCAGATCGGCTACATGCACCTCGCCGCGGGGCTCGGCAAGCCCGGTTACGTCTTCGCCATCGCGCACCTCATCGCGCACGGCTTCTTCAAGGCGGGCCTGTTCCTCGGCGCCGGGTCGGTCATGCACGGCATGAAGGACGACGTGAACATGCGCCACTACGGCGCGCTCCGCACGATGATGGTGATCACCTACGCCACGTTCGGGCTCGGCTACCTCGCGATCATCGGGTTCCCGGGCCTGTCGGGCTGGTTCACCAAGGACGGCATCATCGAGGCCGCGTTCGACAAGGGCGGCACGTCCGGGGCGATCCTCGGTACGTGCGCGCTGGTCGGCGCGGGCATCACCGCCTACTACATGTCGCGCGTGATGTTCATGACGTTCTTCGGTGAGAAGCGCTGGGCCGAGGACGTCCACCCGCACGAGTCGCCGAAGGTGATGACCGTTCCGCTGATGCTGCTGGCGGTCGGCTCGGTGTTCGCGGGCGGCTTCCTCATCCTCGGCGGGTTCTCCGACTTCCTGGAACCGGTCGTCGGGGCGCCCGAGCACGAGCACGAGTTCAAGCTGATCACCGCCGCCGGCGCCGGCACGTTCGTGCTGATGGTCATCGGCGTCGCGATCGCCTGGCGGCAGTACGGCAGCCGGAAGGTGCCGCGCGAGGCGCCCGCCGGCTCGTTCGTCACCGTCGCCGCCCGCAAGGACCTGTACGGGGACGCGCTGAACGAGTCGCTGCTGATGCGGCCCGGGCAGTGGCTGACCCGGCTCGCGGTCTGGTTCGACGGACGCGGCGTCGACGGCGCCGTCAACGGCCTGGCCGCGGGCGTCGGCGGCAGCTCCGGGCGCATCCGGCGGCTCCAGACCGGCTTCGCCCGCTCCTACGCCCTTTCGATGTTCTTCGGCGCGGCTCTCGTCGTCGCGGCGCTCCTGGTGGTGAACGTGTCGTGAATGACTTTCCCTGGCTGAGCGTCCTGATCGCGCTGCCGCTCGTCGGCGCGGTGCTCGTGGCGGTGCTGCCGCGCGAGCGCGAGGCGCTGGTCAAGCAGGTCGCGCTCGGCGCGTCCGCGGTCACGCTGGCGGTCGCGCTGGTGATGGCGGCCCGCTTCGACGCGGGCGGCTCGCGGTTCCAGTTCACCGAGAAGTACTGGTGGATCAAGGAGTTCGGCGTCCACTGGGCGGTCGGCGTCGACGGCGTCGCGCTCGTGCTGATCGTGCTGTCGGTGATCCTCGTCCCGCTGGTGATCCTCGCGTCCTGGACCGAGGACGACCGGTCGGGCGGCGTGGACGTCCCCGCCAAGCGGTCGGTGAAGACCTACATGGCGCTGCTGCTCACGCTGGAAGCGGCGATGATCGGCGTGTTCGCCGCGACCGACGTGTTCCTGTTCTACGTCTTCTTCGAGGCGATGCTGATCCCGGTGTACTTCATCATCGGGTACTTCGGCGGCCCGCAGCGCTCCTACGCGGCGGTGAAGTTCCTGCTGTACTCGCTGTTCGGCGGGCTGCTGATGCTCGTCGCGGTGATCTGGCTGTACCCGCTGTCGGCCAAGTCCACCGCCGACGGCGGCCTCGGGCACGGCACGTTCATGTTCGACGAGCTGTCGAAGATGAACATCGACCCGACCACGGCCAAGTGGCTGTTCCTCGGCTTCTTCGTCGCGTTCGCGATCAAGGCGCCGATGGTGCCGGTGCACACCTGGCTCCCGGACGCGGCGCAGCAGTCCCCGCCCGGCGCGCTCGTGCTGATCGTCGGCGTCCTGGACAAGGTCGGCACCTACGGGATGCTGCGGTTCTGCCTGGAGCTGTTCCCCGGCGCCGCCAAGTGGGCCACGCCGGTCGTGCTCGGGTTCGCGGTGCTCAGCATCATCTACGGCGCCGTGCTCGCGATCGGCCAGGTCGACCTCAAGCGGCTCATCGCCTACACCTCGGTCTCGCACTTCGGGTTCATCGTCCTCGGCATCTTCGCGATGACGTCGCAGGGGCAGTCCGGCGCGACCCTCTACATGGTCAACCACGGGTTCTCCACCGGCGCGCTGTTCCTGATCGTCGGCTTCATGATCGTCCGGCGGCGGTCGGCGCGGATCGGCGACTACGGCGGGGTGCAGAAGGTCGCGCCCGTCCTCGCCGGGACGTTCCTCGTCGCGGGCCTGTCCGGGCTGTCGCTGCCCGGCCTGTCCACGTTCGTATCGGAGTTCCTCGTCATCGTCGGGACGTTCAGCCGCTACAGGTGGGCCGCCGTGCTCGCGGTCAGCGGCGTCGTGCTCGCCGCGATCTACATCCTGTGGATGTACCAGCGGACCATGGGCGGGCCCAAGGCCCCGGCCGTCGAGGGCATGCGGGACCTGACCGCGCGCGAGAAGTGGGCGATCGCGCCCATCCTCGCGATCATCGTGGCGATGGGCCTGTTCCCGCAGCCGGTGCTGCACGTCATCAACCCTTCGGTGAAGGAGACGCTGGTCCGGGTCGATCGGCATGATCCCGCGCCGAAGACCACCGGGAACGTCGCCGAGAACGGAGCCCGTCCATGAGCCGCAGCAGTCAGGTGAGCGCCGTCCTCGCGCAGGGGGGTGACATCCCGGCGCCGCACATCGAGTACGACCAGATCGGCCCGCTGCTGCTCGTGCTCGGGATCGCCGTCGCCGGCGTGCTGGTCGAGGCGTTCGTCGGACGCACCTGGCGCTACTACGCGCAGGTCCCCCTCGCCTTCCTCGGCCTCGCCGGCGCGTTCGCGTGGACGATCGTCCTCGGCGTCCACGACGAGCCGCACCACGTCGCCGCCGAGGGCGCGCTCGGCGTGGACGGCCCCACCCTGTTCCTCCAGGGCACCATCCTCGTGCTCGCGCTCGTCAGCCTCCTGCTGATCGCCGAGCGCGGCGGCAGCGTCGTCGGCGGCGGGCACTTCGCCGCGCAGGCGTCCGCGCTGCCGGGCAGCGAGGCCGAGCAGCGCAGCGCCGCCGCCGGGATCACCCAGACCGAGGTGTTCCCGCTGATGATGTTCGCGGTCGGCGGGATGCTGATGTTCCCGGCGTCCAACGACCTGCTCACGATGTTCGTGGCGCTGGAGGTCATGTCGCTGCCGCTGTACCTGCTGTGCGGGCTCGCCCGCCGGCGGCGCCTGCTCTCGCAGGAGGCGGCGGTCAAGTACTTCCTGCTCGGCGCGTTCTCCTCGGCGTTCTTCCTGTACGGGACGGCGCTGCTGTACGGCTACGCGGGCTCGGTGCGGCTCGCCGACATCTCCGCCGAGATCAGCAAGGACGCCGGGAGCGAGACGCTGCTGCTCGCGGGCGTCGCGCTGCTGTCGGTCGGGCTGCTGTTCAAGCTCGGCGCGGTGCCGTTCCACATGTGGAAGCCGGACGTCTACCAGGGCGCCCCCACCCCGATCACGGCGCTGATGGCGTCCTGCACGCTCGTCGCCGCGTTCGGCGCGATCCTGCGCGTCTACTACGTCGCGTTCGAGACGCTCAAGTGGGACTGGGAGCCGATCATGTGGGGGGTGGCCATCCTCACGATGGTCATCGGCGCCGTCATCGCGATCACCCAGACCGACCTCAAGCGGATGCTGGCCTACTCCTCGGTCGCGCACGCCGGGTTCCTGCTGACCGGCGTCGTCGCCACGTCCAAGGACGGCCTGTCCGGCTCGCTGTTCTACCTCGCGGCCTACGGCTTCACCACGATTGGCGCGTTCGCCGTGATCACGATGGTGCGGGACGCGGGCGGCGAGGCGGCGCACCTGTCGCGCTGGGCCGGGCTCGGCAAGCGCTCCCCGGTCGTCGCGGGCACCTTCGCCTTCTTCCTGCTGGCCTTCGCCGGAATCCCGCTGACCAGCGGCTTCACCGGCAAGTTCGCGGTGTTCAAGGCGGCCGTGCAGGCGGACGCGACGCCGCTGGTGATCGTCGGTGTGATCTCCTCGGCGATCGCGGCGTTCTTCTACGTCCGCGTGATCGTCGTGATGTTCTTCAGCGAGCCGGAGGCGGACGGACCGACGGTCGTCGCCGGCCCGGCGACCGCGGCGGCGGTGGCACTCGGGTTGACGGCTACTGTTGTACTCGGTGTGCTCCCCCAGCCGATCCTGGACCTCGCGGGGCACGCAACGACACATATGTTCGTCCGGTAAGGGGTCATGGGTGAGCAACGCCTTCGCTGAGGAGTCCGGGCAGGTCTCTGGTGGGGGGAGTGCGCCCCCGCAGGCCCCGCCCGAGGAGACCGGCCCGTTCGGCCTGCACGTCGACGCGGCGCTCGCGGCCGACGCCAAGCGCCGCCTCGCCGCCGTGGAGGCGCTCCTGCTGGAGTCGGTCCAGGGGGAGGACGCGCTGCTCACCGAGGCGTCCAAGCACCTGGTCGTCGCGGGCGGCAAGCGGTTCCGCCCGATGCTGGTGCTGCTCGCCTCGCACTTCGGCGACCCCGCCGCGGCCGGCGTCGTCCCGGCCGCGGTGGTGGTCGAGCTGACCCACCTCGGCACGCTCTACCACGACGACGTCATGGACGAGGCGACCGTCCGGCGCGGCCGGGAGTCGGCGAACTCCCGCTGGACCAACACGGTCGCGATCCTCACCGGCGACTACCTGTTCGCCCGCGCGTCCGACCTGCTCGCCGACCTCGGGCCCGAGGCCGTCCGCATCCAGGCCCGCGCGTTCGCGCGGCTCGTCCGGGGGCAGATCCAGGAGACCGTCGGCCCCGCGGAGGGCGCCGATCCGCTCAAGCACTACCTCCAGGTCGTCGCCGACAAGACCGCCTCGCTGATCGCGGTCTCCGGCCAGTTCGGCGCGCTGCTGTCGGGCGCCCCCGCGTCCGTCGTCGACACCGTCACCTCCGCGTGCGAGAAGATCGGCATCGCGTTCCAGCTGTCGGACGACATCCTCGACATCGACTCCGACGCCGAGCAGTCGGGCAAGACCCCCGGCACCGACCTGCGCGAGGGCATCCGCACGCTGCCCGTCCACCACGTCCTCGCGGGGACCGACGAGAAGGACGCCCGGCTGCGGGAGCTGCTCGTCCAGGACCTCTCCGACGACGACGCCCTGCACGCCGAGGCGCTCGCGCTGCTGCGCGCGCACCCCGCCATGGACCTCGCCCGCGCCGACCTGCGCCGCTGGGCCGAGGACGCCCGCGCCGAGCTGCTCACGCTTCCCGACATCCCCGCGCGCTCGGCCTTCACGGGCCTGTGCGACTACGTCGTCTCCCGCACGGGTTGAGGCCTGCTCGTCAGACGCTCTGGGTCTCGGTGAGGCCGCGCGACTTCATCGCGTGCAGGACGAGGTCGATCAGCACCTGCTTGCAGGAGCCGAGCTCGCGCGCGTCGCAGAGCATCACCGGGACCTTCGGGCCCAGGTTCAGCGCGAGCTGGATCTCCTCCAGCTCGTAGGCGCGGGCGCCCTCGAAGCAGTTGACGGCGACGACGAACGGCGTGGACCGGCGCTCGAAGTAGTCGACCGAGGGGAAGCAGTCCGACAGCCGGCGCGTGTCGGCGAGGACGACGGCGCCGAGCGCGCCGAGCGCCACCTCGTCCCACATGAACCAGAAGCGCTCCTGGCCCGGGGTGCCGAACAGGTAGAGGACGTAGTCGTCCCGCATGGTGATGCGGCCGAAGTCCATCGCGACCGTGGTGGTCTTCTTGCGCTCCACCCCGGCCATGTCGTCGATGCCGACGCTCTCGTCGGTGAGCAGCTCCTCGGTGCGCAGCGGCTGCGTCTCCGACACCGTGCCGACCATGGTGGTCTTGCCGACCCCGAAGCCGCCCGCGATCACGATCTTGACCGCGGTGGGGAGCCGGCGGGCGCGTACCTCCCGCCTAGAGGGCCCGGAGTCCATCGATCACCGCCTTGTAGAGCCTGATGTCGTGCATGTCCGCCTCCGGTTCCGGTTCCTGGAGCGAGACGAACCCCTTGTCGAACAGGTCGCCCAGCAGCACCCGCACGGTCGCGACCGGCAGGTCGAGCCGCCCGGTGATCTCGGCCACCGACAGTACCGACTGGCACAACCGGATGATCGCCAGATGCTCGGGGCCGAGCCCGATCGCGCCCTCCGGCTCCGGACCCTCGGCCACCACGAGCGTGATCAGGTCGAACCTGCCGCGGGTCGGCTCGATCCGCCCGCTGGTCATCACGTAGGGCCGCACCATCGGCCCGGTGCCCTCCGCCAAGAGCCTCGGGTCCTGGACGGGCGGCCGCGGCGCCGGCACCGCGGGCGGCGGCTCGTCCCGCCAGGGATCGAGCGGGTGCTCCTCGGGCGGCATCATGAGGTGCGTCCCTCCGCGGCGGCCTCGGTGCGGGCGGGCGAGCTGAGGTGCTGGCCCATCGCGGTCACGAGCATCGCCATCTCGTAGGCGACCAGGCCCACATCGGCCTCCTCGCCGGCCAGCACCGCCAGGCAGGCGCCCTTGCCGGCCACCGTCACCAGCATGAAGGCCGACTGCATCTCGATGATCGTCTGCCGTACCGGGCCGCCGCCGAAGCGGGTCCCGGCGCCCTTGGCGAGGCTCTGGATGCCCGCCGAGACCGCGGCGAGGTGCTCGCCGTCGTCCTGCGTCATGCCCTTGGAGGAGGCCATGAGCAGGCCGTCGGCCGACAGCACGACCGCGCTGCGGGTGTGCGGCAGCCGGTGGACCAGGTCGTCCAGCAACCAGCCCAGATCGGATGAAGGACCCGTCTTCTGCATCACTGGCCTTCCTCGCCTTCCTCTGCGTGACTGCCGAGGGCACCGGATGCGGCAGCGGACGCGGCGCCGGCCGGGGCGCCGTTCGCGGCACCGGCCGCGTCCGTGCGGCCGCGGCGGGTGCCGCGCTGGTACGAGCCCATGATCTGCTTGATCTCCTCGGGCGAGCGGCCGGGATCGTCCTCCTCGTCCGGCCGTCCGGCGGCGTCCGCCTCCCCGGTCCGCAGCGGCTCGGCGAGGTTCGCCTGCGGCACCCGGACGGGCAGACCGGACGGTGTCGTGGAGATGTCGGCCACGGGTGACTGGTCCTCCGCCTCGGTGGTCGGGACTTCGGTGGTGGACGCGTGGTGCCCGCCGGCCACCGCGGCCCGCCGGTAAGACGAAGCCCGCCGGAAGGACGAAGCTTGCCGGTAAGGCGAAGCGACCGGCACACCACCGCGGAGAGCCGTGGCCCCGGCCCGCGGACACGCGTCGCGGATGCGCATGACAACCCGTCCCAACGAGATCGAACGGGACCGTGCCACCGGCCGGTGAAGCTACCGGCGGTCGCGGGGCCCTCGGTGTCCAGGTGTGCGGCGCGGCCGGGCACACGGCCTCGCGGCCGGCTCCCCGCCCTGCGGCCGGGAACACGGCCTCGCACACCGCAGCACCTTAGCAACGCCTGTTCGCCCTAAGGCGTCAATTTTCACTATTTGAAGGGGTTATTTGTGCGGCGACTACTGAGAGCCATGTGGCAAAGTTCACTTAAAAGTTTCAGATAGGTACTTGCGCACCGCGCTCGCTCTCTAACGCGCGAGGTGAAGTGCCGCGAGGACCGTCCCGCGGACAATTGCCCGTGGCAGGTAAAGGTCCTTATCGTGCCAGAGCGGCGGGTCGGACGTCCGGCCGCTGAAGCGTTCCAACCAGGCGCGGCCCCGGACCGCCGCCCCCACCGACGGGATGCTCCGCGACATTCCCGCCATGGCGCCGCGGCCGAGCAGCAACGCCTGCACGGCCTGCGCGGTCTCCTCGGCGGTGCCGTCCCACAGCCCCCAGGAGCCGTCCACGCGCTGGGTGTCCACCACCCAGCGCAGCGCGCGGCGCACCGGCTCCCGGGCCGCCTCGCCGCCGAAGCTCCGCAGCGCGGCGGTCGCGCAGGCCGTCGCGTAGTACGGCGAGACATGCCACCGGTCGGACCAGCTCCCGTCCGGCCGCTGCTGGCCGAGCAGCCAGCTCGCCGCCTTCGCGATGGCGCGCGCGTACCGGGGCGCCGCGGCGGGACGGGACTTCACGTACTGCCCGAACGCGTCGAGCACGTGCGCGTTGGTCGTGACGGAGGCCCCCTGCTCGCCCTGCCAGGTGCAGAAATGCTCGTCCAACTCGAAGGCGAGCAGGCTGTCGGGCTCGTGCGGCGCGCCGAGGAGCGCCAGCGTGTAGAGGGTCACGGCGGTGGTGTCGGCGTCCGCGGGCAGGCCCTCCCCGGCCGGCGTGCCCTCAGGCCCGAGCGCCGCCGCCAGTTCCTTCCGCTGGCCCTCGGGCACCTGGATCGGCACCCCCGCCCGGACCGTTCCGCTCAGCGTCCACGCCTGCTCGAACACGGTGATGGGCAGGCCGCACGGGACGGGCCCGCCGTGGAGTCGCGCGGCCCGTTCGAGGAAGCGGCGCGCCCGGTCGCCCGGCGGCGGGACGCTGCCGCCCAGCCAGGCCGCGGTGGCGGCGGGCGACGCCCCGACCGCGCCGGTGCGCGGCCCCGGCGACACGCTCGCCGATCCCCGCGCCGCGGGCCCGGCGATCTCCAGCGCGTGGACCATCTTCGTGGGGACGCTCCGTCCGGCGGCGATCCGGGCGCGGATCGGTTCGAGGAGCGCGCCGTCCCAGCCGTGGGGGAGGCTTAGCCGGGCCCCGCCCAGCCAGGCGTCCAGGCCGCTGATCGGCGCGGCGTCGAGCGCGGCGAGATGCCCGTTGAGCAGCTCGGTCAGGTACGCCGAGATGAGCTCGATGGCGGGCATGTCGGGGACCGGCCGCCCGCGCCCGCCGGTGAGGAGGGCGTCCGCCGCGCGCAGGCCGCGGTCCGCCGCCCGCGCCAGCACCTGCGGGTCCAGGCCGCTGTCGCGCGCCCGCAGCGACGACAGGACGCCCTCGGTCGCGCTCAGCGTCGGGACGATCGCGTAGCCGTCCCGCGCTCCCCAGCCGCCGTCCTGGCGCTGCGCCGCGAGCAGGAACCGGAGCCGCTCCTCGTGCCCGGTCAGCCAGGGCGCGAGGGACACGAGGCGTCCGGTCTCGTACACCGAGGGGGAGACCTGCCCCCAGGGCTCGCTGGTCAGCCCGGCGACGAGCGCCTGCGCGCCCGCCCTCGTCCGGGCCGCCGCGCCGGTGGCCGGTGCCCGGTCCGCTTCGGCGAGGGCGCAGCCCCCGCCGCGTCCATTGCCGGCCGAGATTTCACCTGTTTCTTCGCCTGCGGTTCCCATCCGGCTACCTCCCGCCAACCGATCGCGGCGCGGTTTTCCAAGGTCCGCCGAATTCGCGCGGGAACCGGCCCTGAGGGGTGAAGCGTTTCAGCCCGCTCTTTCGGCCACGGAACGGCCGGCGCGGGCGCGGGGTGGGTCGGGTCCGGGGTACCTGGCGGGTGCGGAAAGGGGCGATGCCAATGGCTACGGGCATTCTCGGCTGTCCCTCTTCGGATGGGTGGCACATGCTGAGCCGTGGGGAGGCTTGAAGGTGGACGCGCGGACCAGGAGCGGGAGGTTTGTTCGATTATGCGAAGTAAGCGCTGTGTGAGTGGTTCCGCTGAAGTATCACATGATCACTTAACGTAAACAAGGGGCGTTAGGGTAGGAAATCTACCTATTTGCGCGTGATGTAGCTCACTTTGCAAGAGATTCGTCGGTGCGCTACGCGAAAGCTCGACGACTCATTGATGACGCTGAGTTCAAGATCCCGAACACTGGGCAATCAGGGACTGGAACTATCGAATTCCCATTCGACGACACGAGCGCTCAGGAATCGAAAAAGCGGGCGCCCGGAGAATGGTTTACAGGCCGTCGGAAGTGGGGAGAATAGCGGGCCAGGCAAGGCCGTTGGAAACCTTGAACCTGCCGGTGACCGTGCGGGCGCCGCAGCGCGCCGTGATCGTGTAGTGGCCCGGCTTGGCGTCCCGCCGGACGCTCGCGACGCCCTCGCCGTGATCGGCCTTGCCGCGCAGCGCGATCTGCCTGGTGAACGCGGGAGAGACCGCCTCACGCGGCTGCGCGCACCGCGGCACCGACACCTCCACCCGCTGGCCGGGCCGCGCCACGCCCGGCTCGACCGAGATCTCTCCGCGTCCCATGCCGCTGGCCTGTCCCGCCGCGGGCGCCGCGAGCCCCGCGATGACAAGTCCGCTTCCCAACATGGTGACGCTGAGCAGGCGCAACGGGGGACTCCTCGGCCAGGAGGGGATGTGACGTCCGGCACTCTAGTACCTCTAGGCGGCCTCGGACACAGGCTCCGGAATCTGCGGCGCCCGCCGGGCGGCGTTCAGCCCGTCCCAGGTCAAGACAATGAGCGCGAGCCATACCAGAAGGAAGCCCGTCCAGCGGCTCGCGGGCATCTCCTCGCCCTGCACGAGCAGGCCGATGAGGAACTGGAGCGCGGGCGCCAGGTACTGGAGCATGCCGATCATGCTCAGCGGCAGCCGGATCGCCGCCGCGTTGAACAGCATCAGCGGGACGGCCGTGACCAGCCCCGCCGTCGCCAGCAGGACCGCGTGCCCCGTGCCCGCGTGCCCGAACGCCGCGTCGCCGCGTCCTTCCAGGACCAGGCTGACCACGAGCGCGGGCACGAACATCGCCGCCGTCTCCACCCCCAGGCTCTCGGCCGAGGGCATGGCGGCGAACTTCTTCAGCAGCCCGTACGTCCCGAAGGAGAACGCCAGGATCAGCGCGATCCAGGGCGGCTCCCCGTAGTCGGCGGTCAGCAGCACGACCGCCGCCGCACCGAGCCCCACCGCACCCCACTGCCAGGCCCGCAACCGCTCCCGGAAGACGACGACGCCGAACACCACACTGATCAGCGGGTTGATGAAGTACCCGAGAGCGCCCTCGATCGTCCGCCCGCTGTTGACCGCGTAGATGAACACGCCCCAGTTGACGCTGATCGTCACAGCGGCCAGCGTCAGCAGTCCGATCCGCCGCCGCCCCAGCGTCCTGATCCAACCCCAGTTCCGCTTGACCGCGAGCACGACCGCCACCGTGACCAGCGACCACATGATCCGGTGGGCCAGGATCTCGGCCGCCCCCGCCGGCTTGAGAAGCGGCCAGTACAGCGGAAACAACCCCCACAGGGCATACGCCCCGACTCCGCACAGTACGCCCCGTTTCACGCCCCGCACGATAGCAGCGCGGTAATCACCCACCACCACTCAGGCTCATGTCGCCGAGGCCGAGCTACATTGGATCGTATGTTCGCGAAGACCCAGCTGGTCACCCCGGAGAACGCCCTCCCGGGCAGGGACACGCCACTCCCGGTCCCGCCCCGCCACGAGGTCCTGGACGCACCCCTGGCGCCGCCCTTCCCCGCCGGCACCGAGATCGCGGAGTTCGCCCTCGGCTGCTTCTGGGGCGCCGAGCGCCGCTTCTGGCAGACCCCCGGCGTCGTCTCCACGTCCGCCGGCTACGAGGGCGGCCACACCCCGAACCCCACCTACGAAGAGGTGTGCAGCGGCCTCACCGGCCACACCGAGACCGTCCGCGTCGTCTACGACCCGTCGAAGGTCTCCTACGACGACCTCCTCCGCGTCTTCTGGGAGTCCCACAACCCCACCCAGGGCATGCGCCAGGGCAACGACGTCGGCACCCAGTACCGCTCCGCGATCTTCTACCGCACCGACGCCCAGCGCGCGGCGGCCGAAGCGTCCCGCGACGCCTACCAACCCGTCCTCACCGCCGCCGGCCACGGCCCCATCACCACCGAACTGACCCCCGCGACGACCTTCTACTACGCCGAGGACTACCACCAGCAGTACCTCTCCGACACGAAGAACCCGAACGGCTACTGCGGCCTAGGCGGCACCGGCCT
Source organism: Actinomadura terrae (assembly GCF_022751215.1). Lineage (GTDB taxonomy): Bacteria > Actinomycetota > Actinomycetes > Streptosporangiales > Streptosporangiaceae > Spirillospora > Spirillospora terrae. The sequence goes on from NZ_JAICDG010000002.1 coordinate 328,432, forward strand.
CTCCTGCCCCGTAGGCGCCGCCGGCACCACTAGCTGATCCAGCACCCGAGCTGACTCCGCGGCCTGCGATGTTGTAGACACCCGCGATGGGCTCGCCTCGCCTTCGCGGCCGCGGCGTTCTACGTCGATCTACTCGCTGACCAGGGGTGTTGCTAGGGGAGCCGTACACGCGTCAGCTCCACGGCAAGTTGCGAGAGTTGCGCTTCTATCTCGGTACCGAGGCCGTGCGAGTGACCTACTGGATCGCTCCGGGCAAGCGGTTCATCCTGCTAACGGTCTTCCACGAGACGCGTATGCGAGAAGTGGAGCGGGCTCGCCGGGCATTGCGGCTGTGCGTGGCCGAAGCGCACATGGTGGACGCTGGGGAGGGGAGAGGTCGATGGGTGGCCGGTCCGACTGGGGTGAGCTGCGGGAACGCCGCATGGGCGAGCCCGGCGCCGTCGAGGCCTACGCCGCTACTCGCGTGGCCTACGAGCTGGGACGTACCGTCCGCTCCCTGCGTGAGGAGCGTGGGTGGAGCCAGAGGGAGTTGCAGGGGCAGCGGAGATGACGCAGTCCGCCGTGGCCAGGTTTGAGACCGGCGGCACTATCCCGACTCTGCTCGTACTCGAACGGCTGGCGAAGGCCCTCGGAGCCGAACTCGTCGTCCAGCTACGGACCCCCGCCGCATGACCTGAGCGTTCCGGCGGTGGTCGGGGCGGGTCAGACTTTCAGCCAGTCCACGGGGGAGGGGCGGTCGGCGCTGGCGGTCTTGCACAGGGTCGGGATGTGGGAACCGTCGCTGGAGACGACCTTGGCGGGGCCGGTGGCGCTCGCGGCGGTGGCCACGACGAGGGCGTCGATCACGCACTCGTGGCCGGAGAGCCCCGTGGAGTCCAGCAGGGCGGCGGCCGCGTCGGCGATGTCCTCGGTGACGGGGACGATCGTGAGCCTGGAACGGAGCCATGCCAGCCGTTTGCCCGCCCGGTCGGCGCGGCGTTGTTCGGCGACGGTGACGGCGCTGATCACTGGCATGAACTCCTGGCGCACGGCGAGTTCCAGACGTGCGGTCATGCGCCGGTCGTCGTCGGCGAGGAGCGACAGCCCCTGGGCGTCCAACACGAAGGCGGGGCCGACGAGGGGCGAGCCGGTCACTCGCCTCGCCACGCGAACTCCGCCTCGGCCAGTTCCTCCGGCGTGAACTCTCCGTGCCGCGCGACGTGATCGTCGACGATCTCCTGTGCCTTGAGCAGGGAGAGATGGCGCTCGGCCGCGGCGTCCAGGAACTCGGAGAAGCCACGCGCGCCGGTACGGGCCTCGATCTGCTCCACGACGGACTCGCGGAGGGTGACCGACTTCTTGACGGTCTTGCCGTAGCGTCCGCCGGTGGCTCGGCGGACCCTTCGCCCGGGGGAGCGCTGCTCCGGGTCACGGGTGTCTGCCATGGTCCAACTGTACTACTGAAAGTAGGATAGTTGTGGGGGCGGCGCTGGGGGGCGCCGCCCCTGGGTCAGGTGGTCAGGGATTTTGAGTCGGGGATCTGGTGGACGGGGGTTCGGGTCTCGGATTGGCGGCGGTCGCCGTTGGTCCATTGGAAGGCCCATTCGGCGGACATCAGGGCGCCCTCCTGCCAGCCGGGGAGGGGGGAGACCTGGTCGCCGATCACCAGGAACCTGTTGTTGCCCTGGGGGTAGATCAGGGTTTGGTAGATGCGTTTGTGGTCGGGGATTTCGGGGTCCCAGTGGGCCCAGCCGTGCTGGATGTAGGGGACCTTCTGCCAGGCGATGGAGATGGCCTTCTCGTCGGGGACGATGGCGCGGCTGAGGAATTCCTGGTGGAGTTTCGCGCCGGCCTCGCGGGCGGTGGCCAGGCGTTGGAGGTGGGTCTGCTCGCCCAGTTGGCGGCCGGCGTCGTAGGAGGAGTAGGCGCCGGTCAGGGTGGCCTTGCCGGGGGCGAAGCAGTCGTTGGAGGGGTAGACGATCTGGCGGGCGAGGTTGCCGAGCCAGCTGATGCCGCCGTAGATCTGGTAGCGGTCCGACTCCCAGAAGCGCTGGCTGACCTGCCAGCCGACCTTGACGGCGCCGGAGTTCTGCGCGTTCTCGACCGCCCAATTGAACTCGGGTGAGAAGCCTTCGAGGTGGACGCGCTGCCGCAGCACCGGTATCGGGATGCTGCTCAGGCAGTGGTCGAAGGTCTTGTCGTGCGTTCCGTCGGCGTCCCGCCAGGAGACGCGGACGTTGTCGTCGGTGAGTTTGATCGCGTGGACGGGTGCGTTCAGTGTGATGATTCCGGCGGGCACGGTCTTCGCGATGGAACGGACAATGGCGTCCATGCCGCCGACCGCCTGGAACATCGAGTTCTGCCAGACGATGTCGTCGCCGCGGAAGAACTGGTCGTTCCAGAACTCGCTTTCCAGTAGGGCGATGAGGGGCAGCGGGGCGACGCCCTCGGCGGCCTGCGGGACGCCGAGGGGCTTGGCGAGGCCGGAGCGGGTGGAGCCGTTGAAGGCGTGGTCGGTCTTGTCGAGCTGGCCGAACTCCGTGAGGAGGATCAGCAGTTTCTCGCGCTGGGAGTCGGTCAGCTTGTCGCTGTCGAGCAGGCCCTTCTTGACGGCGGCGGCCGCGTATTCGGCGACGTATCCGCGGGTGTCGAAGGCGATCTGGCGGTAGGTCCTGCTCGCCTTCTGGAAGGCCTTGTCGGTCTGGTAGAGGTTGGCGGTCGACTGCATGATGTAGGGCTCGAGCGGAATGTGGAACCGGCGGCAGAGCGCGAACACGCGCTGGTGCTGGTGGGAGAGCCGGCTCGGCCCGATGTTGAGGTAGAGGCCCTGGTCGAACTGGCAGGTCAGGGTGTGGGACGAGCCGTCCGCCCACACTTCGGTGATCGTGTCGCCGCGGCGCAGCGTGCGGGCGCGGCCGTTGGTGCGGTCCTGGGCCTCCAGGACGGTGACCGCGTAGCCGGCCTGGTGGAGTTTGACGGCGACCGTCATTCCGCTGACCCCCGCGCCGAGGACGGCGACGGACCTGCCGCTGGCCTTTCTGGTGGGCGGGGTGAAAAGGCCGGTGGGCGCGGGTTCGGCATGGGCGGGGAGTGCGCCGGTCATGACCTGGAGCAGGCCGGCGGAGGCCGCCATGCCCAGGAAATTCCGGCGTGAGGACCCCTTGGCTGAATTCTCCATTGTGTTCTCCTTGGGAGCGAAACCGACGAGGTGCGGTAGGGCTGCCGGAGGAGGTCGGGGGCGAGGCATGGGGGCGGGTACCTATGGCGCGGTTCGCGTCGCGGGCATGCGCGCAGGGTACGGGGCGCGGGTGGTCCGAACCATGGGCGCGGACGGAAGCGGCCACGTCCTGGCAGCCTTTTCCTCGCCTTGAAGTCGACCGTTTTCGGTCTTCGGTTGTATGGAGTTCTTGTTACCGGAGTTCGCAGCGGGGGCGCCGGGGCGACCGTGTTCAGGGTGGCTGTGGATTTCCGGTCAGGGGCCTATGGGCGAGATTGGCCGTAGATGTGGACGCGCTGGCTGCGGTAGGTCGTGTCGCGGAGGTGCGTGTGGCCGATCCGGGTCGCGACGGCGATGGAGCGGACGTTGGACGGCAGGATCACCGAGATCACCTCGTCCGCGCCGAGCTCGGTGAAGCAGTAGGCGACGGCGGCGCGGCCCGCCTCGGCGGCGTAGCCCTTGCCCCAGTGGTCGCGGGCCAGGCACCAGCCGACGCCGAGGCCGGGGAAGCCGTGCGGGCGCCAGGGGCCGGCGCGTCCGGCGAAGCGTCCGGTGGACTTCTCGACGATCGCCCAGTGCGAGTAGCCGCGGATCTCCCGGTGGCCGATGAAGGTGGCGAGGCTGCGCCAGGCGTCGGCGGGGGACGTGCCGACGGATTCGGCCAGCCCGCCCGTGACGTCCGGGTCGGCGAGCATCGCCGCGTAGTCGTCGAAGTCGTCGCCCGTCAGCGGCCGCAGCAGCAGCCGTTCCGTCTCCACCACGCTCATGATCACAGTGTGCACGGGCCGTCAATGGCGCAGAGCCTCCCCTTGGTGGGAAGGCCCTGCGTTTCGCGCTTTCCGCGGGAGGCGGAGTATGTCTCTAGCGGTGGACGGTGCGTTCGTCAGTACGGCAGGAGGCGGCCCGAAGGCGTCCTCAGGTCGGGCGGGCTCGGTTGACGTGGGGGCTTGGGGCTCTTGATGAGCTGCTGCCGTGCCATGGTGATCATCTCCCCCGTCGGGCCGGGTGTTAACCCGTTGATCGAGCCGATGTCGCCTGCACTTGTACGACGCGCCAGCTGTACGTGAGGTTCGCCGAGCTTTTGCTCCAACTCTGCCCTTTCGACCGAATTTCGCTTGCGGAGCGTGGTCAAAGGCGCGTGGCCGATCACGGTCAGGAGACGGTTCACGGTCAGGAGACGATGTCGCGGTTGCGGAAGCGGCGGAAGGCGAGGGCGAACAGGACGGCCGTGTAGGAGAGGGAGATCGCGGAGCCCTTCGCCATGCCGGTCCACTGGATCTGGGGCTGGAGGGCGTCCATCCACGAGTACATCCAGTGGGTGGGCAGGAAGTCGCGCCAGGAGCCGAGCGCGGTCACCGCGTCCAGGATGTTGCTGACGATCACCAGCCCGACCGCGCCGCCGACCGCGCCGAGCGGCGAGTCGGTGGTGACCGACAGCAGGAACGCCAGCGCGGCGACGACGAGCTGGGCGACCAGCGAGTAGCCGATGATGATCGCCATCCGGCCGAGCGCGGTGCCCGCCGGGACGGTGCCGCCCGTCGGCAGTTCGACCGGCCCCCAGCCGAACCCGACGGTGCCCGCGACCAGCGCCATCAGTGGGAGGCTGACGACCGCGACGACGGCGTAGGACAGCGCGACCGCGAGCTTCTGCCGCAGCAGCCGGGCGCGCGGGACGGGTGCGGCGAGCAGGTAGCGCAGCGACGACCAGCCCGCCTCGCTCGCGACCGTGTCGCCGCAGAACAGGGCCACCGCGACGACGAGCAGGAAGCCGGTCGAGACGAACAGCGCGAACAGCGCGAAGTTGAGCGCGCTCGCGGTGGCGACGTCGACCAGGCTGGGCACGCCGTCCGGCCCCGGATCGCCGCCGATCTTGAACGCGCCGACCAGCACCCACGGCAGGACGAGCAGGATGCCGAACGCGACCAGCGTGCGGCGCCGCCGGAACTGGCGGATCGCCTCCACGCGCAGCGGCAGCGTCCGCCGGACGCGGTACCCCGAGCCGCCCGCCGCGGCGGCGCCCGAGCCCCCCTCGGTGGCGGTGATCTCTCCGGTGGTCATGGGGCCTCCCCGATGATCTCCAGGAACGCGTCCTCCAGCCGCCGCCCGGACCCGGTGATCTCGGCGACGGGACCGGCGGCGACGCGGCGCCCCCCGGCCATGACGACGGCGTGCGTGCAGGTCTGCTCGACCTCGGCGAGCATGTGGCTGGAGACGATGACGGTTCGCCCTCCGGCCGCGTACCGGACGAGCACCTCGCGCATCTCGCGGATCTGCGGCGGGTCGAGGCCGTTGGTCGGCTCGTCCAGGACGAGGAGGTCCGGGAGGCCGAGCATCGCCTGCGCGATCGCGAGGCGTTGCCGCATGCCCTGCGAGTACGTCCGGACGGCGCGCTCCAGGGCCGATCCGAGGTCGGCGATCCGCAGCGCCTCGTCCATGTGGGCCTCGTCCAGGGGACGCCCGGTGGCGCGCCAGTACAGATCGAGGTTGTCGCGCCCGGAGAGGTGGGGGAGGAACCCGGGCCCCTCCACGAAGGACCCCAGCCGCGACAGGACGGCCGCTCCGGGCGTGACACGGTGCCCGAAGATGCGGATCTCACCCGAGTCGGGGTGGATGAGGCCCATCAGCATGCGGAGTGTGGTCGTTTTCCCTGCGCCGTTGGGGCCGAGCAGCCCGAGCACCTGGCCCTTCTCCACGCGGAATGACAGATCCGCCACGGCGAGGTGACCGTTCTTGTACTTCTTGGTAAGGCCGCTTATCTCCAGCGGGACGTCGCTCAACGACGGCTCAGAGGCCCGCCCGCGCCGTCCGCGCACCAGAATCCCGGCGGCCACACCCAGCGCGACGAGCGGCAGCACCCAGACCCACGCCGGGATCGGGGCGGGCTCGGTCTTCAGCGCCGGAACGGTCGGGACCGTCAGCCCCGACACCACCCGCACCTTGTACGAGGCGGGCTGCGGCGGCGTCGCGAACCCCATGTCGGTGGTGGCGAGGACGACGCGGAGCCGGTGGCCGCGGTCGAAGCGGTAGTCCATCGCCGGGAGCGTGACCGTGGCCTCGCCGCCGGGGGTGACGCGCAGCGGCGCGGCGATCCGCCGGGCCGGGACGGAGATTCCGCCCGGCGACACGTCGTACAGCTTGGCGAACAGGGGGACCGGCCCCTTGCCGCTCACCGCGATCCGGACGGTGGCGGCGCCGGTCAGCCGCAGTGGGCTCGCCAGCGGAGCGGTGTCGAAGTGGGCGGCCTGCCCCGGCATGTCGATCGGCAGCCCCGCGCCCAGTCCGCCCGCGAGCCCGCCCAGGTCGCCGAGGTTTCCGAGCGCGCCGAGGCCGGGCAGCGCCGAGATCGACGCGGGCGCCCCGCCCGCCGGGTTGAAGACCGTCTGCTCGCGCCCGGCCAGCGGGAGCGAGCGCGGCCCGGCGCCGAGCCCCGGGTACGCGCGGGACCGCGCCTCCTCCACGACGACCTGCTGCGTGGACGAGTCGAGCCCGCCCGCGCGCGTCACCGCGAAGCCGTCCTCAGGCAACGAACCATTCCGGAGCCGCGCGTCGAAGAAATCGTGCAGCAGCCCCCGGATGCGGTCGGTCTCGGAGTCGCCGCCGTCGTGCCCGCCCTGGTACCAGACGACCGACACCGGCGCGCCGTTGCGGGCGATGCCGCGCGCGTTGGCGTCCGCCTGGTCGAGCGGGAACAGCGAGTCGGCCTGCCCCTGGACCAGCAGCGTCGGCACCTTGATCTGGCCGATGACCGACGACGGGCTCGACCTGCGCAGCGTCGCCACCGCGTCCGCCGTGGGAGCGCCCGTCTCGGCGACCTTCTGGTACATCTCGCACAGGGACGGCAGGAAGCGCCCGCATGCGGAACTGCCCGCGCCGTCGGTGAAGAACAGGCCCGCCCACAGCTTCTTGAAGACGCCCGTCTGGGCGCCCCCGCCTGTTGCGTTGGGGAACAGCGCGTCGGCGAGGTCGTTCCAGGTGATCTGCGGCGCGATGGCGTCCACCCGCCGGTCGTAGGCGGCGGTCATCAGCGCGATCGCGCCGCCGTAGGACTCGCCCGCCATGCCGAGCCGCGGGTCGCCGGGGCCGTCGAGCTGCACCTCGGGACGTTTCGCCAGCCAGTCGATGAGCTGCCGGGTGTCCTTGACCTCGTAGTCGGGGGAGTTCAGCGCGATCTCGCCGGTGGAGCGCCCGAAGCCGCGCGCCGACCACGCGAGCACCGCGTAGCCGTCCCGGGCGAGCGCGCGCGCCTCCTCCGAGACGCCGTGCTTGTCGCCGCCGAAGCCGTGCCCGAGCATGATCGCCGGGCCCTTCGCCCGGCCCACGGGCGCGTAGAACGTGGTGTCGAGGGTGACGCGCTGGTCGCCTTTCGGGCCGTCCATAACGGCGATGTTCTGCTCGGACGTCCGGACGCGCGGTGCCTCGCCCGCCGTGGCGCCCACGGCGGCGGTACCGCCCACCAGCGCGATCGCCGCGACGGCGGCGCTCCAGCGGGCGGCGCGGCCCGTCCTGCCCCATCGCGCCCGGAGCGCGCCCCCCACCCTCATGCAGAGCAGCCTATGCGCGGCTTCGACGCGACCGCTCCGCCGTCAAGTCGATCTACGCTGCGCCCGCTGCCGTACGCGCCGCCCGCCCCTTACAACCAGCGCTGTACGCCGTTAACCGGCGGGAGCGAGCGCGGCGGTGAACATCGCCGTCAGCCGGTCGGCCAGGTCGGCGGGGTCGGCGTCCTCCAGCGCGTGCACGTTGAGCAGCCGCCGGATCGGCCCGCCGCCCATGATGAGCGCGGACGCGAGCAGCGCGCGGGCCCGCGCGTCGGGCCCGTCGAGCTGCGCTGCGATCGGCTGGACGATGACGTCCTCCAGGTAGCGCAGCATGATCTGCTTGACCTCGGGGTCGCCCCCGGACCGGTCGATCATGCGGGTGACCACGGTCGGGGTCTGCCGGTCGAGGTGCCGGACGTAGTGCTCGGCGAGCCGCCGGGCCAGCCCGTCCGGATCACCGGCGATGACCGCGCGCAGCGCCGACTCGCCCGACAGGACCTCGCCGAACAGCGCCGCCTTCGAGCCGAAGTACCGGTTGACCAGCGCCGTGTTGGCCTCGGCCGCGCTCGCGATCATGCGGACGGTGACGTCGGCGTAGCCGTGCTCGTCGAACAGGTCGCGCGCGGCGGCGAGGATGCGCCGCCGGGTCGCCTCCCGGTCGCGTTTCGGCCGGGCAGGCTCGGCCGCGCCCTCTCCAGTTTCCGCAGGTCGCGCTGCCTCCGCAGCCCGCATCACCATCGCGTTCCATCCCCGATCACCCGGCATCCGGACACGGTCCAGTATCCCCGAGTTGCAAGTAAACAAGCGTCTACATAATATACATGCAAAGCACAGATAATCGGTTGAAATGGGGACAGGGTGGCTCAACCGAGCATGGCGGCCCGGGGCATGGGGGCCCAGGGGCCGGGAGCGCGACCCACCGAGCAGGCGCGGCCGCACTACACGCACCGCCAGATCCTGGAGATCCTCTCCGGGCTCATGATGGCGATGCTGACCGCGATGATCTCCACATCGGTGATCAGTACCGCGCTGCCGACGATCGTCGGCGAGCTCGGCGGCCAGGACCAGCTCTCCTGGGTCGCCAGCGCGTCCCTGCTCACGATGACCGCCTCGACCCCGCTGTGGGGCAAGCTGTCGGACATCTTCGGCCGCAAGCTGATGTTCCAGACCGCGCTGCTGCTGTTCGTCCTCGCGTCCGTCGCCGGCGGGCTGTCGCAGAACATCGGCCAGCTCATCGCGGCGCGCGCGTGCCAGGGCCTCGGCGTCGGCGGGCTGTCCGCACTGGCCCAGGTCATCCTCGGCGACGTGGTCGAGCCCCGCCAGCGCGGCCGCTACGCCGGATACATGGGCGCGACGTTCGGCGTCGCGACCGTCGCCGGGCCGCTGCTCGGCGGGTTCATCGTGGACGCGGGCGCCCTCGGCTGGCGCTGGTGCTTCTACGTCTGCGTCCCGCTCGCGGTGATCGCGTTCCTGGTGATCCAGCGGGTGCTGAAGCTGCCGAAGGTCCGCCGGGACACGAGGCTCGACATCTTCGGCGCGGTCACGATCACCGGCGCGGCCACCGCCGTGATGCTGCTGCTGTCCATGGGCGGCCAGCAGTTCGCCTGGAACTCGCAATGGACGTACGTCCTGCTCGGCGCGACCGGCGTGCTCCTCGTCCTCGCGGTGTTCGCCGAGCGCGGCGCCCGCGACCCGATCCTGCCGCCCCGGCTGTTCCGCAACCGGACGTTCGTGCTCGCCAGTCTCACGTCGGTCTGCATCGGCGTCGCCATGTTCGGCGGCATGATCTACATGCCGCAGTACCTCCAGGTCGTCAAGGGGATGAGCCCGACCGCGTCCGGCCTGATGACGCTCCCGCTGGTGCTCGGCATGCTCGTCACCTCCACCGGGTCGGGCCAGCTAGTCACCCGGACCGGCCGCTACAAGATCTTCCCGGTGGTCGGGCTCGTCTTCGTCGGCGCGGGGATGTTCCTGCTGTCGCGGCTGCACGTCGGCTCGTCCAAGCTGCTGATCGGCGCGGACGTCGCCGTCCTCGGCGTCGGGCTCGGGCTGACGCTCCAGATCCTCATCCTCGCCGCGCAGAATGCGTCCGCTCCGAAGGACCTCGCGTCGACCACGTCCGGGATCTCGTTCTTCCGCAACCTCGGCGGCGCGATGGGCGTGGCCGCGTTCGGCGCGATCCTGTCCAACCGGCTGGCGGCCGAGCTGGCCGACGGCCTCAGCGCCGCGCACGTGGCGCCCCCGGCGGGCGGCGGCGAGCTGGGCTCGCCCGACCAGATCGCGGCGCTCCCCGAGCCGTTCAAGCACATCGTGCTCACCGCGTTCACCAACGCGCTGGAGAGCGTGTTCCTGGTCGGCGTCCCCGTCGCGGTGCTCGGCTTCCTCGCGACGCTCGCGCTGAAGGAACTGCCCCTGCGCGGCTCCGGTGGACGCGGCGCCGCCGCCCCCGCACCCGAGCCGGCACCCGTCCAGACGCTGACCGACCTCCCGGTCGTCACCGGGCGCGAGCAGGAACTGGTCGCGGTGGCCGCGGGCGGCCCGTCCGGCGAGAGGCCCGCCGCGATGAACGAGATGCCGTCCAACGGGATCTCGCCCAACGGCATGTCCCCGCCCGGCCCGCCGGCCGGTGGCGGTATGGAGCGGTCCGAAACGGGAGAGGCGATGGGCGGCGGCGTCCCGGTCCAGGGTGTGGTGCGGTCGGGCGAGGGCGAGCCCGTCGCGTCCGCCGCGCTGACCCTGATCGGGGTGGACGGGCACCAGCTCGCCCGCGCCATCACCCGTCCGGACGGCCGGTACGCGCTCCCCACCCCCGGCCCCGGCACCTACGTGCTGATCGCCGCGACCGGCGAGCACGAGCCGCAGGCCGCGACGGTCGTCGTCGGCGACCGTCCGGTGGACTTCGACCTCGTGCTGGCCGGGAACGGCGGCCTCGGCGGGACGGTGCGCGGCGCGGGCGGCGCCCCGATCACCAACGCGATGGTCGTGATCACCGACGTGCGCGGCGAGGTCGTCGGCACCGGGCGCACCGACGCGTCCGGCCACTACACGTTCCGGGACGTGATGTCCGGCCCCTACACGCTCGCGGTCAGCGCCGCCGCGCACCGTCCGGTCGCGGTGCCGGTGGAGGTGACCGGAGGCGGCCAGAACCGCGTGGACGTCGACATGCCGCCCGGCGCGCGGGTGCGCGGAACGGTCCGCACGGCGACCGGCGAGCCGATCGGCGAGGCCAGGGTCACGCTCGTGGACGCGGCGGGCAACGTCCTCGCGATGGTGATCACCGGCCCGGACGGCGAGTACGCCTTCACCGACCTCGCCGGCGGCCAGTACACCGTGATCGCCTCCGGCTATCCTCCGGTCGCGACCGGCCTGGCGCTGTCGGGCGGCGGCGCGGACGGCCACGACCTCACACTCGGCTACCCGGACGAGTGAAAACCCCCCAGGCGAAACGAGAGCGCGGGTCGAGCATGGATGAGAGTCAGGGTCTGCGCGCGGCGGTGCGGACGCGGGACGGCTGGGCCGTGCCGCACGCCATCGTCACGATCACCGACCTGGCGGGCCGCCAGGTCGCGCGCGAGCGCACCGGCGAGGACGGCCTGCTCGCCGCCGGGCGGCTGCCCGCCGGGACCTACACGGCGATCGTGACGGCGCCCGGCTACCGGCCGGAGGCGGCCACACTGATCGTGCACGGCTCCGGCTCGGCCGACCTCGGCACGCTGGTGCTGGCCCGCGCGGGCGGCGCCGCGCTGCCCCCGCCCGGCACCTGGACGATCGACCCGGCGCACTCCATCGTCGGCGCCGTCGCCCGGCACATCGGGTTGTCGAGCGTCCGCGGCCGGTTCGGGGCGTTCGAGGGCCGGATCGAGGTCGCCGAGCCGGTGGAGCGCTCGCGGGTCACCGCCCGGATCGAGGCCGCCTCCATCGACACCGGCAACAAGCTCCGCGACGACCACCTGCGCTCGGCCGACTTCCTGAGCGCCGACGTCCACCCCGTCATCGAGTACGCGGGCGACGGCCTGACCGCCGTCGGCCCCGACCGCTGGACGGTGCAGGGCACCCTCACGCTCAACGGCGTCACCCGTCCCGTCGACCTCGACATGACGTACCTCGGCAGCGGCGGCGACCCGTGGGGCGGCGTCCGGGCGGCGTTCCGCGCGACGGCGGAGCTGCGCCGCGCCGACTTCGGCATCCGCTTCAACCAGGTCATGGAGGCGGGGATCGCGATGGTCGGCGAGAGCCTCAAGGTCGAGCTGGAGATCCAGGCCGTCCAGGGCACGGAGCTGCCCCAGGCCTGACCGGGGGGCTAGTGGCCCTTCAGCTCGCGGATGAGGCGCTCGGCGGCCGCGCGGTCCGGCGACCCGGTGACGGCGAGCTTCCCGTCCAGCACCGGCGTGTCGACGCGCGGCAGCGTGACCAGCCGGTCGCGGACGACGAACGCGAGGTCGCGTCCCACGGTCATGCGGGTCAGGGTGGCGAACGCGCGCCGGTCCACCGGCCGCAGCGTGACCGCCACGTCGTAGCCGGGTGTGCCCTGCGCCCGCTGGACGCGCAGGTCGGCCACCTTGTGGATCGCGATGCCCCGGTTGAGCCAGTAGCAGGTCGGCCCGGCGCCGACCTGCCCGGTGATGCCGGGCGTCCCGGCGGGGCACTGCCCGGGCGTCGTCATCTTCACCGGGTAGATGTGCAGCGGCGCGGCCAGCGTCACCGGACGGGTCCGCAGCGACGCCGCGACCATCCCGCCGGTCACCACCACGGCCGCGATCAGCAGCCCCAGCGTCAGCACCATGACGAGCAGCGCCGACCGGTGCTGCGCCGCCGCCCGGTCGGCCTGCGTGGGCCGCCGGGCCCGCTGCGCGGCGCGGCTGCGCTTGGCCTCCGCCGCCTCGCGGCGCCGGGCCGCCGTGCGCTCGCGGCGGCGCTGCTCGGGATTGGAGGCGGCGGGAAGGGTGGGAGCGGTGGGCGGGGCGGCGGGGAGCGGCGCGGTCCGCCCGTCGGAGGCGCGGCCGGTGGCGGGCGGGCCGGGCGGGACGGGCGGCGGCGCCGACCTCGGCGGCACCGCCGGAATCGGAGAAGGCTGAGGCGGGGCCGGAGCCGACGGCGGAGGCGGGGGAGGCTGGGGCACGGTGGGGGCGGGCGCCTGGTCGCGCGGCGGCGGCGCGGGAGCCGCGTTGCCCGGACGACCCTTGCTGCGGCGCGGAACGACCCGCATCGTCACCTCCAGGGCTGGATGGTCTCGACAGTCTGTCAGGACGGGGCCGCGCCCCGCACCGTGTGATCGGCCGAAAGGCGCGCCGCGCCACTGCCGAAAGGCGCGCCGCGCCGGGACGAGGCCGCCACGGGACAACCGTGCCCCGTCCGCACCGTTTCAATGCCGTGCGACTTCGATGCCGTGCGACGCGGCCGAGGCCCGTCCCCAGGGAGAACCGGGGGACGGGCCTCGAAGGTTCCGCGGCACGCGCCCGCTAGTCGATGCGCCAGGTGTCGCCGCTGCCGAGCAGCGCCGCCAGGTCGCCCTGGCCCTGGGACTCGACGGCCTCGTCCAGCTGCTCGCGCATCAGCTCGTCGTAGGACGGCCGGTCCACGTCGCGGAACACGCCGATCGGGGTGTGCTCGAACGCCGGGGAGTCCAGCCGCGACAGCGCGAACGCCTGCGAGGGGTCCGGGTTGTGGGCGTCGTGCACGGCGATCTCGGACGGGTCGACGTCCGCGATGTTCACGACCTCGAACGAACCGGACGGCGAGCGCCGCAGCGCCTTGGTCCGTTCCGCGCCGAAGATGATCGGCTCCCCGTGCTCCAGCCGGACCGTGATGTCGTCGCGGACCGCCGCGTCCTTCAGCGGCTCGAACGCGTTGTCGTTGAAGATGTTGCAGTTCTGGTAGATCTCGACCAGCGCCGTGCCCCGGTGCTGCGCCGCCGCCCGCAGCACCGACTGGAGGTGCTTGCGGTCGGAGTCGATCGTGCGGGCGACGAACGTGCCCTCGGCGCCGATCGCCAGCGACAGCGGGTTGAACGGCGCGTCCAGCGACCCCATCGGCGTCGACTTGGTGATCTTGCCGATTTCCGACGTGGGCGAGTACTGGCCCTTGGTCAGCCCGTAGATCCGGTTGTTGAACAGCAGGATCTTCAGGTTGACGTTGCGGCGCAGCGCGTGGATCAGGTGGTTGCCGCCGATCGACAGCGCGTCGCCGTCGCCGGTGACGACCCACACCGACAGGTCGGGACGCGAGGTCGCGAGCCCGGTCGCGATCGCGGGCGCGCGGCCGTGGATCGAGTGGAACCCGTAGGTGTTCATGTAGTACGGGAACCGCGACGAGCAGCCGATGCCGGACACGAACGTGATGTTCTCCCGGCGCAGCCCCAGCTCGGGCAGGAAGGACTGGACGGCGGCCAGGATCGCGTAGTCACCGCATCCGGGGCACCAGCGCACCTCCTGGTCGGTCTTGAAGTCCTTCATCGTCTGCGTCTCGTCCGCCTTCGGGACGAGGGAGAGCAGCGACCGGCCGGCCGAGGCGCTCGCGCCGTTCACTCCGTTGTCACTCACTGTCGATCACATCCTGGATGACGCCCTGGAGCTCCTCCGCCTTGAACGGCAGCCCGCGGACCTGGTTGTAGCCGATCACGTCGACGAGGAACCGGCCGCGCAGCAGCAGCGCGAGCTGGCCGAGGTTGATCTCCGGTACCACGACCCGGTCATAGGACCGCAGGACCTCGGCGAGGTTGGCGGGGAAGGGGTTGAGGTGGCGCAGGTGCGCCTGTGCGACGTGGCCGCCGTTCGCCCGGACGCGGCGGACGCCCGCGGAGATGGCCCCGAACGTCCCGCCCCAGCCGAGCACCAGCACCCGCGCGACCCCGGACGGGTCGTCCACGGCGAGCGGCGCGATGTCGTTCGCGATCCCCTCCACCTTGGCCTGCCGGAGCCGGGTCATGCGGTCGTGGTTGGCCGGGTCGTAGGAGATGTTGCCGGACCCGTCGGCCTTCTCCAGCCCGCCGATCCGGTGTTCGAGACCGGCCGTGCCCGGAATCGCCCAGGGCCGGGCGAGGGTCTCGGGGTCGCGCGCGAACGGCTGGAAGTCCTCCTGCCCGGGGGCGGCGAAGCTCGGCTCGATCTTCGGCAGCGACGCCACGTCCGGCAGCTTCCACGGCTCGGACCCGTTGGCGAGGTAGCCGTCCGAGAGCAGGATGACCGGGGTGCGGTACTTCACCGCGATCCGCGCGGCCTCCAGCGCGGCGTCGAAGCAGTCCGAGGGCGACTGCGGCGCGATCACCGGGACCGGCGCCTCGCCGTTGCGGCCGTGCATCGCCTGCAACAGGTCGGCCTGCTCGGTCTTGGTCGGCATCCCCGTGGAGGGCCCGGCCCGCTGGACGTCGATGACCAGCAGCGGAAGCTCGGTCGCGACGGCGAGGCCGATCGTCTCGCTCTTCAACGCGATGCCCGGGCCGGACGTCGTGGTGACGCCGAGCGACCCGCCGAACGAGGCGCCGAGCGCGGCGCCGACGGCGGCGATCTCGTCCTCGGCCTGGAACGTCCTGACCCCGAACCGCTTGTGCTTGGACAACTCGTGCAGGATGTCGGACGCCGGAGTGATCGGGTAGGAACCCAGGTAGATCGGCAGTCCGCTCTGCTCGCCCGCCGCGACCAGCCCGTAGGCGAGCGCCACGTTCCCGGTGATGTTGCGGTACAGGCCGGGCTCGTGCTCGGCGGGCTTGATCTCGTACTGCACCGAGAACGCCTCGGTGGTCTCGCCGTAGCTCCAACCCGCCTGGAACGCCGCGATGTTCGCCTTCATGATCGCGGGCTTGCGGGCGAACTTCTTCTCAAGGAAGGACACCGTCCCCTCGGTGGGACGGTGGTACAGCCACGACAAAAGCCCGAGCGCGAACATGTTCTTCGCGCGCTCGGCGTCCTTCTTGGAGATCTCGAAACCGGCCAGCGCCGTCACGGTCATCGAGGTCAGCGGCAGCGCGTGCACGCGGTACTCGGCGAGCGCGTCGTCCTCGACGGGGTTGCTCGCGTAGCCGACCTTCGCCAGGTTGCGCTTGGTGAACTCGTCGGTGTTGACGATCAGGTCCGCCCCGCGGGGGAGGTCCCCGAGGTTGGCCTTGAGGGCGGCCGGGTTCATCGCGACCAGCACGTTGGGCGCGTCGCCCGGCGTGAGGATGTCGTGGTCGGCGAAGTGCAACTGGAAACTGGACACGCCGGGGAGGGTCCCGGCTGGGGCACGGATCTCGGCCGGGAAGTTCGGCAACGTCGACAAGTCGTTGCCGAACGCCGCCGTCTCCTGGGTGAAGCGGTCGCCGGTCAGCTGCATGCCGTCGCCGGAGTCCCCGGCGAAGCGGATGATGACGCGGTCGAGTCGCTGGACCTGTTTGGTCACAGAGGAAGACCTCCTCGACGCGCAGCACCCGCCCCGGGGGAGGCTCCCGGGAGCGGGGTGCTACTTAGGCTTACCTTCATGGTATGTCCGGGATGACATGCTCTTCGTGGGGGACGGGGGGCACGCCGGAAGAAGCGCGCGGGCCGCATTCGTGCCCGCTGCCGGCCCGTCGATGGCCGCCGGTCAGGGGAAGAGATCCGACCGGAAACCCTTGCTCCGCCCGTCATGTGACGTCCCGCTTCCAGGGAGGTCGTCGCCCCGTAACACAAGACGTACCACTCCCGACCGGAGTTCACCTGACTCCCCTGGATTCGGGCAGGCCCTATCCCGTCGTGCGGCCAGGGCGGGTCCCCCGCTTCATCGCGAACACAGACAGCTCGCCAGGCGGCACAGGTCGACGTGGAGCCGACGCACGAGCCGCGCGGGGATCGTCGAGGAGCCGGGGCTCCCGGGCACGGATTTCACGCCTGAAGTGTAGACAGCACGAGCAAAGCCGCTCCGAACCGGCCCCAGGCCGAGGCCCCGGGCCGGCCCCGCAACAAGGGTCCTCCCTAGGCCGGTTCGGCAGATGAGGCAGGGTTAGACAAGGGATTGGGCAGGGGTGGGCTAAGGCTGCTCCGGGACCGGACACCCTCACTCAGGTGTGCTCGACTTCACTCCGGACTTCTCGCCCTGCTTCTCCTCCGACCCGGCGCTCACCGCCGGTCCGGGCTTCTTTCCGCGCTCCTTGTCGATCATCGCGAGCAGGCCGGGGACGTCCGACTGGGCCACCGCCTCGCCGATCACGCGCGCCTGCGCCTGGTAGGGGTGCGGGCCCGGCTTGTCGAGCGCGGCCTTCATCCACGTCCGCCAGGGCTTGCCCGTGACCATGCACCGCAGCTGGACGCGGCGCCCGGACGGCACCGGCTCCGAGCCCGCGCACGAGCCGAGCGCCTTGCCCTTCGAGACGATCGCCGTGTAGAGGGCGGCGCGGGCGCCGCGCGGGACGTCGCCCTCCGGCGAGGAGAGCGTGGCCGGGACGCTCACCGTGCAGCCGTTGGTGTTCTGGTTGCAGTTGACGAACTCCAGCTTCCCGGGCGCGAACCGCAGCCCCG
This sequence comes from Actinomadura terrae, assembly GCF_022751215.1. Lineage (GTDB taxonomy): Bacteria > Actinomycetota > Actinomycetes > Streptosporangiales > Streptosporangiaceae > Spirillospora > Spirillospora terrae. The sequence goes on from NZ_JAICDG010000002.1 coordinate 345,633, forward strand.
GGTCGGCGGCGCCACCGAGCTTGGCCACCCGCGCGCGCACCTCGGAGAGCAGCGAGGACGTATCGTCCAGCGGCGCGGAGGTGAAGCTGGGGCTGCGCTGCCCCGCCGCCCGGACGGCCAGCAGGGCGTGCGGGGCCGCCGCCGCGACCAGGTAGTCGGCCCCCTCCGTTTGCACCCGGTACGCCTGGACGCCGTTCACGTTCTCGGTCGGCGGGTTCGGCTTCGCGTGGGCGAGCCGTCCGGCGATCGACTTCGGGCCCAGCACGCCGGGGAGGTCGAAGCCGGGCATCGACGCCGGGGCCTTCGACCAGCGGCCCGCGTAGTTGTCGGGGTGCGTGCTCTCCCCGGCGTAGTCGCGCCAGAACGCGATCGGGGCCTTGAGGTAGGTGACGCCGTCCACGGCCACGACGTCGGCCTTGAGCGCGCCCGCCGTGAGCGTCCCGCTCGCCGAACCCGCCTTGGTGATCCGCAGCCGCGCCTGGACGGGCCTGCCGTCCACGGTCAGCGTGCCGTCGTAGCGCAGCCCGGACGCCGAGGTGAGCTGCCGTCCCGCCGCGAGCGCCCAGCTCGACGGGGGCGGCGACGCCTTCTTCGGGGCCTCCGGCTCCGACCCGCCGGTCGAGGTGAAGGCGAGGACGCCGACCCCGGCCACCGCGACGGCGGCGGCCACGGCACCCGTGACGATCAACTTCAGCCTGCGGTTGCCGGGGCCTGGAGGCATGGCGCCGGGCGCTGGGGGCGGCGGAGGCGGGGGCAGAGTGGGCTGGAAGCCGTCCGGGACCGTCGCCCTCGGCGACACAGGGACGAGGACCTCCGGGACGGGGACGTCCATGACCGTCGCGCTCGCGCTCTCGGCCGCCGGAGCCGGAGCCGGGGCCGGAGCCGGGGCCGGGAAGCCGTCCGGGACGGTCCTGTCGGCGACCGCCGGAGCCTCTTCGGCGTTCTCCGCCTCCTCGGGCTCGGGCGCGGGCTCGGGCTCGGGCTCGGGCGCGGGTTCGGGCTCGGGCGCGGGTTCGGCGGCGACCGGCCGCTCGGGCTCGGTCCCGCCCGCCACCGGCTTCGCGGCCGCACGTCCGCCCGCGACGAGCTTGTCGCCGGGCGCGGGACGGGACGGACGCGGCGCCGCCTCGGGCGGCTCGTCCTGTTCAACGCTCACTCGACGCTCACTCTGCTCGCTTCCGGGGGCTCGGGGGGCGCCCACCCAGAGCATAAGTGTGCCCGGCGACGCGTCCCGCCGGAGCGGGAACCACGCATCGCCGGGCACAAGCCCTCAGATCGGACCGATCCGGGCTATTCGCTGTCGAGACCGCCCTGGAGCGCCTGCACCTCGCTCGCCGTCGCCCCGATGACCTTGTAGTCGGCGTGCTTGTAGTACGTGCCACCGGTGGACTTCGCCCAGCTCGACCAGGCGCTGCTGGTCACCCGGCAGCTGGCCCACTGCGCGGTGCTGCTGGTGATCGTGATCCGGGCGGTGCAGTTGCCGAGGTCCTTGCCGGTCAGCGTCCCGGCGGTGAGCCGGAACCGGACGTCGACCGTGACCGGCGTCTCCACCCCGTACGGCGGACGGATCTTCGCCTCGACCGTGCAGCCGCTGTCGCCGTTGCAGCCGCCCTTCTTCCACTCGTCCACCGTCGGGCGCGCCGAGCCGTCGAAGGAGTCCTTCAGCTCGCCCATGCTCGTGCGCATGTCGGAGATGATCGAGGACGCCTGGCCGGAGCTCTTCGGGCTCACGTCCAGCGCGAGGCGCGGCGTCGTCGACTCGTAGCGCAGCAGCTCCGCGTCGTCGGCGTCGGTGATGTAGAGGGTGGAGGAGAACGTGCTGAACCGCAGCGCCTTCTTGCCCTGCCAGGTGATTTTGGTCGGCTTCACCTTCGCGGCGGCCGCCGCGCGCAGCTTGTTCGACAGGGCCGTCGGCGTCAGCTCCTGCTTGAAGTCGACGTCGAGCTTGTCGGCGCTGAGCCGGCCCCACTGCTCGCCGGTGCCGAGGTAGTACGGCGTCTCGGAGCCGGAGATCTGCCGCCGCCAGTACGACGCGTCGGCCTTGACGAACAGCTTCCCGTCGGCGACGAGGAGCGTGACACTGTCGCTGTTCCAGCGGACGGGACCGGTGACGCGGCCGCCCTTGGTGACGTTCAGCTCACCCTGGATCGTCTCGGCACCGCCGCCGAAGTTGCCCTTGAGGCCGACCGCGCGCGCCGACGCCATCGTGTCGGCCGCCGCGCGCAGCTTCTCCTCGGGCTTTTTCTCGCCGCCGGAGGACAGCACGAGCACCACCGCGCCGATGATCACGACGACGGCCAGCACGCCGCCGATCAGCACCGCGATCAGCGCGCCGCCGCCCTTCTTGCGCGGCGGCGGCATCGGACCGCCCGGGGGCGGCGGGTAGAAGCCGGGAGGGGTATTGGGGGGGCCGAAACCGCCAGGTGGAGGGGGTGCCCCGCCCGGTCCTCCGGGGCCGCCCGGGATGCCGGGACCACCCGGCCCGGGGGGACCGCCGGGGCCCGCGGGCGGTGGCGGCGGCGGCCATGAGGCGCCGCCGGGGGGTTCCCAGCCCGGGGGAGGCGGAGGGTTGCTCATCCGGTCACGTCCTTCCAGGTCAATTGACCCCAATGCTCCTCTAGTGTGCAGCAAAACCTTGACATTGTGATCCTCTCGGGAGGAGGTAGGACGCCACACTCGCGCACACGCGTATCAGCGATACTGGTTGGACGCTCCCCGGGAGGTAACGGTGCGGGACTATTTCGACTCGTACGGGGTCTTGGTGGCGTTGATCGTGGTCGGCGGGGGGATCGTCGGCGGCGGACTGGCCGCGAACCGGCTGCTGCGGCCGAACCGTCCGACGGCCGAGAAGCTCCTCACCTACGAGTGCGGCGTCGATCCCGTCGGCGGCGGGTGGGCGCATTCATACGTGCGCTACTACGTCTTCGCCTACCTGTACGTGGTGTTCGCCGTGGACGCGGTGTTCCTGTTCCCGTGGGCCACGGTGTTCTCCGCCCCCGGGTACGGCGCGACCACGCTCGGGGAGATGTTCGTCTTCCTCGTCTTCCTCGCGGCGGGCCTCGCCTACGCGGGGAAGAAGGGCGTGCTCTCCTGGGTCTGACCCCCGCGGGCCGGCGACCCCGTCCGCGACACGTCGCGGACGGGGGCCGAAACGGGGCCCTGGCGTCATCCGCGAGGGCTGCAACAATGCCCTGTGTGAGCACTATCGATCTCCCGCCGCCCAGCGTCGGGCCGGTCTCCCGGCTGGCGCCGAAGCCGATCAAGTTCGTGCTCAACTGGGGCCGCCGGTACTCGCTGTGGGTGTTCAACTTCGGCCTGGCCTGCTGCGCGATCGAGTTCATCGCCACGTCCATGAGCCGGCACGACTTCATCCGGCTCGGCGTGATCCCGTTCGCGCCGGGCCCGCGGCAGGCCGACCTGATGGTCGTGTCGGGGACCGTCAGCGACAAGATGGCGCCCGCCGTCCGCCGCCTCTACGAGCAGATGCCCGAGCCCAAGTACGTGATCTCGTTCGGCGCCTGCTCCAACTGCGGCGGCCCGTACTGGGACTCCTACTGCGTGACCAAGGGCGTCGACCAGATCATTCCGGTGGACGTGTACGTACCGGGCTGCCCGCCGCGTCCCGAGGCGCTGCTGCACGGCATCGTCCACCTCCAGGACAAGATCGCGGGCGAGTCGCTCGGCGAGCGCTACGACGGCGGCGAGCCGATGTCGCCGCCGCCGGCGCCGCGTCCGCTGTCGGCCACGGTGCTCCGCCGCCCGATCCAGCCCGCACCCGAACCGGCACCCGCGCCCGAGCCAGAGCCCGCGCACGAACCCGCGGTCGAGCCGGAGGCGGAGACACGGCCGCTGCCGCCCGTCGCCGAGCCCGTGCGCGAGGAGCGGCCGTCGCCGCCGGACGAGGCCGGACCCCCGCTGGACCACGACCCGTCGATCATCCCGGGCCTGACCGACCACGGGCACGACGACGAGATCGGACGCGAGCGGTGAGCGCGAACCCGGACCCCGCTGCGCTGACCGCCGCCTGGACGGAGCGGTTCGGCACGGAGATCACCACCGAGGAGACGTTCGGCGGCCTCGCGGTCGGGGTGCCGTCCGAGCACTGGCTGGCGGCGCTGACGTTCGCGCGCGACGAGCTGTCCTGCGGGTTCTTCGACTGGCTGACCGGCGTGGACGAGCTCGCCGACGGCTTCGCGGTCGTCGTCCACGTGTACTCGCTGGAGCGCCGCCACCACCTGCTGCTCCGCACCCGCGTCCCGCGCGCGGAGCCGGTGCTGCCGACCGCGACCGGCGTGTACCGGGGCGCCTCCTGGCACGAGCGGGAGACGTTCGAGATGTTCGGCGTCGTGTTCGAGGGGCACCCGCACCTCGTCCCGCTGCTGCTGCCCGACGGCTTCGAGGGCAACCCGCTGCGCAAGGAGTTCGTGCTCGCCGCGCGCGTCGCCAAGCCGTGGCCGGGCGCGAAGGAGCCCGGCGAGTCGGGGCACGGCGCGCCGAGCCGGCGCCGCGTCCGCCCGCCGGGCGTGCCCGAGGAGGGGACGTGGGGCCCGACCCGGCGGCCCCCGGCCCCGGAGACCCCCGATGCTTGAGATCGTCGGCAAGCTGATCCTGGTCGCGGCGGCGTTCGCGCTGCTGCCGCTGCTGGTGGGCCAGGCCGAGCACAAGGTCATGGCCCACATGCAGGGACGTCTCGGCCCCATGTACGCGGGCGGCTTCCACGGCTGGGCGCAGCTCGTCGCCGACGGCGTGAAGTTCGCCCAGAAGGAGGACGTCGTCCCCCGCGACGCGGACCGGTGGGTGTTCAAGCTCGCGCCGGGCGTCGCGCTCGTCCCCTACCTGCTGGTGCTGCTCGTCGTGCCGGTCGGCCCCGGCGGGCAGGTCGTGCTCGACCTCGGCCTCGGCCTGTTCTTCGCGCTGGCCGTGATGGGCGTCGGGGTGATCGGCGCGATCATGGCGGGCTGGGCGAGCGCGAACAAGTACGCGCTGCTCGGCGGGATGCGGGTCGCGGCGCAGCTGATGTCCTACGAGCTGCCGATGGTGTTCGCGGCGTCGTCGGCGGCGATGGCGGCGGGCACGATCTCGCTGACCGGCATCGCCGACGAATGGCGCTGGTACTGGCTGCCCTGGCAGGCGGTCGGCGCGGTCGTGTTCTTCGTCGCGGGCCTCGCGGAGCTGCGCCGCCCGCCGTTCGACATGCCGGTCGCCGACTCGGAGATCATCTTCGGCCCGTACACCGAGTACGGCGGGCTGCGGTTCGCGCTGTTCCTGCTGGCCGAGTACGCCGGGATCGTGGTGCTGTGCGCGCTGACGACCGTCCTGTTCCTGGGCGGGTGGAAAGGCCCGTTCCTCAACACCGAACTGGGCTGGCTCTGGACGCTGGCCAAGGTCGGCGTGCTGGCGTTCGTCGTCATCTGGCTCCGGGTCAGCTACCCGCGCATGCGCGAGGACCAGCTCCAGAAGCTCGCGTGGGCCTACCTGGTGCCGCTGTCGCTGGCGCAGCTCGCGCTGACCGGCGTCCTGAAGGTCGCGTTCGGCTGATCGGTCACGGCAGGAAGATCGAGTACTCGGAGAGCTGCGTGAGGATGTCGGGCGGCAGATCGGCGTCCACCGCCATCTCCTCGGCGGACACGAACGGGCCCTGCGTCTCCCTGACCCGGACGACGCGCTCGGCGAGTTCGGCGTCCATGCCGGGCAGCGCGGCGATGATGTCGCTCGGGACGTGGTTGACGTCCACGAGACCGCCGTCGTCGTAGGTGCGCGGCGCGTCGGGACGGCCGATCCGCAGTTCGTGGGCGAGCGCCGGGTCCTCGGCGGCGAGCGTGCGGGCCTCCTCGCGCAGCGTCCTGCGGTACTTGGCGACCTCGATGGCGTGCTGGTTGATTCGGTTGCGCGGGATCTCGGGCGGGAAGACCGACGAGCGGACCGCGAACGCGTGCGCGGTGCCCGCGACCCACAGCGTCATCGTCAGCATCGTGCCGAACGCGGCCGGGATCACCCCGTCGGACGAGGTGAGCGCCAGGCACCCGGCCAGCGCGATGCCGTAGCCGGCGGCGGTCACGCCGAGGTTCTTCGAGCCGCGCCGGATCGCCGCGTACAGGAACGAGAACGGCGTTCCGAGACCGAACGTCAGGAACGGGACGAACGCCCAGAGGATGCCCTTCGGGCCCTCGGAGCCCGCCGGGCCGGGCGGCATCGGCGGAACGGGCTGCATCGGCTGCATCGGCGGCCCGGCGAACGGGGGCCGCCACCCGGGCCCGCCGTACGGACGGCCCGGGGGATACGGAGTGGCGCGAGGGTCGTGGGGAACCTGTCCATAAGAAGGGCGTCCATGGGGCGGACGGGCATACGGCGGCCGTCCGGGGGACGGGTGGCCATAGCGCGGGCCCCCCTGGTCGTGGCCGGATTCTGGACCATTGGGGCCGTCCGCGTGATGGCTCACATGCCCTCCCCACCCGTAGGCCGTCCGGAGCGCGGGACGCCAGGTCCCACGTGTGGTTTGACGAACGCGGCCACCGGCGCGTTCCCTGGCGGCGCTTCGTACGCAATCATGGGGCGCGTGGGACGGCTACCAGGAGGCGGGCTGGCCAAGGGGCTCGCCGTGACGCTACGGACGATGACGCGGCGATCCATCACGCGTCAGTATCCGGAGGTCCAGCCTGACCTGGCCCCGCGCAGCCGGGGCGTGATCGCGCTGTTCGAGGAGAACTGCACGGTCTGCATGCTCTGCGCGCGCGAATGCCCCGACTGGTGCATCTACATCGACTCGCACAAGGAGACCCTCCCCGCCGAGGGCGGCGGGCGCGCGCGCATGCGCAACGTCCTCGACCGGTTCGCCATCGACTTCGCGCTGTGCATGTACTGCGGCATCTGCATCGAGGCGTGCCCGTTCGACGCGCTGTTCTGGTCGCCGGAGTTCGAGTACGCCGAATACGACATCGCCGAGCTGACCCACGAGAAGGAGCGGCTGCGCGAGTGGATGTGGACGGTCCCGCCGCCGCAGGCGCACGACCCGTCCGCCGAGCCGCCGAAGGAGGTGGGCGCCGCCGAGAAGGCGGCCGCCCGGGCGGCCCGCAAGCCCCGGGAGGCACAACCGCCGGAGGCGGGGGAGTGAGCGGGCAGGAGGTCGTCTTCGCGCTGCTCGGCGTGGTGGCGGTCGGGTCCGGGATCATGGTGGTGACGACGCGGCAGCTGGTCCACGCGGCGCTGTGGCTGGTCGTGTCGTTCGGCGCGCTGGCCGGCGGCTACCTCGTGCTCACGGCGGAGTTCGTCGCGTGGGTGCAGGTGCTCATCTACGTCGGCGCGGTCGTCGTGCTGCTGCTGTTCGGGATCATGCTGACGCGCGCGCCGATCGGGGAGTCCGCCGACCTGGACTCCGGCAACCGCTGGGTCGCGGCGGGCGTCGCCGCCGCCACGGCCGCCGTGCTCGTCACGGTCATGGCCATGGGCTTCCGGGACGAGGAGATGCCGCTGAAGGCGGGCGGCGGCTCGGCCGACGAGCTCGGCGCCAGCGTGTTCCGGACGTGGGTGCTGCCGTTCGAGGTGCTGTCGGTCCTGCTGCTGGCCTCGCTGGTCGGCGCGATCGTCCTGTCCCGCACGGATATCGGAAGCGGCGCGGAGACGGACGAGGAGGGCGGCGCCTGATGCACCTCGCCTATCCGACGGTCGTGGCGGCGCTGCTGTTCTCCGTGGGCGTGTACGGGGTGCTCGCGCGCCGCAACGCGATCCTCGTCCTGATGTCGGTCGAGCTGATGCTGAACGCGGTGAACCTCAACCTGGTGGCCTTCGACATCCGCTTCGCCGACCGGCTGCACGGCGGGCAGGTCATGACGCTGTTCACGATCGTGATCGCGGCGGCGGAGATCGGGCTCGGGCTGGCGATCGTCCTGCTCGTGTACCGGAACCGGCGGATGATCGACGTCGACCGGCTGGACGCGCTCGCCGAGGAGCCCGACGGCGCGGACGAGCGGCCGCACGAGCGGCCGCACGAGGAGGCGGCCCGGTGATCTGGCTGGCGTCGCTGACCGTCCTGCTGCCGTTCCTCGCCGCGTTCGCCGGGATGCTGCTCGGCCCGAGCCTGACCCGCCTCCTGCGCCGCGTCCGGCCCAACGGGCCCGCGCTGATCGCGTGCGTGCCGATCGCGGTGTCGCTCGTCTTCGCCGCGATCGTCGCGTTCACCGTCTGGCGCGACCCCGGCGAGCGGGTCGGCGAGCTGGCGACGATCGACACCGGCGGCGTGCCGATCCGCGTCGCGCTCCAGGTGGACGGCCTCTCGGCGGTCGTCGCGCTGATGGTGTGCTGCGTGGCGCTCGCGGTGCAGGTCTACTCCGTCGCGTACATGCGGGACGACCGGCGCTACTCGTCCTACGCCGCGTTCATCTCCATGTTCACCGCCGCGATGCTGCTGGTGGTCTACTCGGGCGACCTGATCGTCCTGTACGCGGGCTGGGAGGTCATGGGCATCTGCTCGTACTTCCTGATCGGGCACCACTGGGAAGACCGCGACAACTCGCGCGCGGCGGTCAAGGCGTTCCTGGTGACGCGCCTGGGCGACGTCGGTTTCCTCATCGGAATCCTGGTCCTCGGCGTGGGCGCGAACACCTTCTCCATAAGGGGCGTGCTGGCCGAAGCGGGCAACATGCCGCATTCGACGGTGACGGCGGCGGCCCTGCTGCTGCTCGCCGGTGTCGCGGGCAAGAGCGCGCAGTTCCCCCTCCACACCTGGCTCCCGGACGCGATGGCGGGCCCCACCCCGATCAGCGCGCTCATCCACGCGGCGACGATGGTCGCGGCGGGCGTCTACGTCGTCGCCCGGCTGTACGGCGTGTTCGTCGAGGCCCCCGCCGCGCTGACCGTTCTCGGCGTCGTCGCGGTGGTCTCCATGGTCGGGTCCGCGCTCGCCGCCCTCGCCCAGGACGACCTGAAACGCGTCCTCGCCTACTCCACGATCAGCCAGCTCGGCGTGATGGCGGCGGGCCTCGCGGTCGGCGCCGACACCGCCGCGATCTTCCACCTGCTCACGCACGGCGCGTTCAAGGCGCTGCTGTTCCTGTCGGCGGGCTGCGTGATCGTCGTCGCCGGGTCGAACATGCTCGCGCACTACGGCGGGCTGCGGCGCGGCATGCCGGTCACGTTCTGGTCGATGACGGTCGGGCTGGCCGCGCTCGTCGGCGTCCCGCCGTTCAGCGGCTGGTTCAGCAAGGACTCGGTCATCGAGGCCGCCCAGCACTCCGCCCTGCACGGCGGCGAGTCCGCCGCCGGGCCCGCCCCGGCCGGTTGGTCCCCCGCCCCCTCCGCCCTCCCGGAAGCCAACCCGTTCCCTCAGCTCGTCCGGCCGCCGGCATGCGCGAACGACGTCACGGCCGCCTGCCTGTCGCGGCCGGACGAGGCGCGGGCCGTGCTGACCTCCCCCGGGCTCGTCGAACTGAGGACCATCGGCGTGGACCTGCCCGCCGGGGTGGCGTGGCTGATCTACCTCGGGCTGCTGCTCACGGTCGCGCTGACGGCGGCGTACGCGACGCGCGCCTGGCTGATGACGTTCTTCGGCGAGCCGCGCGGCACCTACGAGATCCGCGAGGCGCCCCGGGCCATGTCGTGGACGGTCGCGGTGCTGGCCGTCCCCGCCGCGATCCTCGGGTTCTTCGGGCTCGGCGCTGAGGAGCTGCGCCCGCATGTCGGGTCCGCGCTGCTCGGGCTGCTGCTGGCGGTGCTCGGCGCGGGCGCGGCGTTCCTGATCTGGAACCGCGATCCGGCGGCCGATCCGTCGCGCGCGCTGGGCCGGGCCCGTCCCGTCTTCGCGCGGGCCTTCTATGTGGACGAGGTGTATGCGGCGCTCGTCGTCCGCCCGTTCCTGGCGCTGGCGCGCGGGGTCGTCGCGTTCGACTCGCGGCGGATCGACGGCGCGGTCGTCGGCGCCGGACGCGGCGCGCGGCGGCTCGGCGGCATCCTGCGCGTCCCGCAGAACGGCAACCCGCAGACCTACCTGACCGGCCTGCTCGCGGGCGTCGTCGTCATCGTCGCCGGGGTGGTGATCTTCCGATGATCTTCCTGCTGCTGATGGCGATCCCGCTGCTCGGGGCGCTCGCGATGCTCGTCCCGGCCGACCGGTTCCTGCGCACGGACTTCGCCGTCCGCGTGTTCGGGACGGCCGTGTCCGGCGCGGCGCTGCTCGTCGCGGTGTCCGCGCTGACCGCGTTCGACTTCGACGCGCCGTCCTCCGAGGGCATGCAGCTGGAGATCGACCGGTCGTGGGCGCCCGCGATCGGGCTGCGCTTCCACCTCGGCGTGGACGGGATCTCGCTGCCGCTCGTCGCGCTGACCGCGCTGCTGACGTTCCTCTGTTTCCTGTACACGCTGCGGCACCCGCCCGCCGGGGGCCGGATCCGGCTGCTGACCGCGCTGCTGCTCGTCCTGGAGATCGGGCTGGTCGGCACGTTCGTCGCGCTCGACCTCGTGCTGTTCTTCGTGTTCTTCGAGGTCGTGCTGATCCCCATGTACGTGGTGATCATGCTCTGGGGCGGGGCGGACCGGCGCGCCGCCGCCTACAAGTTCATCCTCTACACGCTGCTCGGCTCCGGCCTGCTGCTCGCCGGGATGCTGCTCGTCGCGGTCAACGCGGACACGCTCGACATGACCGAACTCGCCGCCCGGCACGGCGACGGCGTCTCGCACGGCATCCAGGTCGCCGCGTTCGCGCTGATGGGGCTCGGGTTCGCGGTCAAGGCGCCGATGTGGCCGCTGCACACCTGGCTGCCGGACGCGCACACCGAGGCGCCGACGGTCGGGTCGGTGCTGCTCGCGGGCGTGCTGCTCAAGATGGGCACCTACGGGCTCGTCCGCGTCGCGCTGCCGCTCGCCCCGCACGGCGCGCAGGTGTGGGCGCCCTGGCTCGGCCTCCTCGCCGTGATCGGCATCGTGTACGGGGCGCTCGCCTGCCTCGCCCAGCGCGACCTCAAGCGGATGATCGCCTACTCGTCCGTCGGGCACATGGGGTTCGTGCTGCTCGGCATCGCCACCCTCACCCCGGTCGGCATCAACGCCGCGCTGTTCGGCAACATCGCGCACGGCCTGATCACCAGCCTCCTGTTCTTCCTCGCGGGCGCGATCAAGGAACGCTGGGGTACCGCCGACCTCGACGAACTCGGAGGCGGCCTGCTCGGCACGTCCCCGCGCCTCGCCTCGATCCTCACGTTCGCGTCCGTCGCCTCGCTCGGCCTGCCCGGCCTCGCCGGGTTCTGGGGCGAGATGCTCGCGCTGCTCGGCGCGTACCGCCCGCACGCCGACCTGCCCCGCGAGACGTTCGTGACGTTCATGGCGGTCGCCGCGCTCGGCGCCGTGCTCACCGCCGCGTACTTCCTGCGAATGCTCGCGAAACTCACGCACGGCCCTTCGTCGGGGGTGAGCGCCGCGCCCGGGCACGCCGTCTCGACGCAGGAGTACGCCGCCTGGGTCCCGCTGATCGCGCTCACGCTGCTGGTTGGGCTCTGGCCGAAGACCCTCCTGGACGTGACGACCGGGCCCGTCCACGCGCTGTTCGGAGGCGGCTGATGATCCAGGGCATCGACTACGCGGCGATCGCGCCGCCACTGATCCTCGCCGTCGCCGCGATCGGACTGCTGCTCGCCGACGCCTTCGACGCGCCGCGCCGCGTCCTCGGCCTGGCCAGCGGCGGCGCGCTCGCCGTCGCGCTGGCCGCCGTCGTCGCGCTCGCCGCCGGAGACCGCCGCGCCACCTTCTGCCTTCCCACCGAACTGCGCTCCGGCGGCCCCCGCTCCTGTTCCTATGTCGCCGATGACTTCACGCTGTTGTTCCAGGGGATCGTCCTCGCGGCCGCCGTGGTCGTCGTCCTGCTGTCCCTCCAGGAGATCACCGACTCGAAGATCCCGGTGGGGGAGTACCACTTCCTGCTGCTGTCGGCCGTGATCGGCGCGCTCGCCCTGGTCGCCGCCCGCGACCTGATCCTGCTGGTCGTCGCGCTGGAGACGCTGTCGCTACCGGTGTTCGCGCTCGTCGGCCTGCGCCGCTACGACGGGAACGCCTCCGAGGCCGCGCTCAAGCTGTTCCTTGTTTCCGTCGTCTCCGCCGCGATCATGCTGTTCGGCATCAGCCTGGTCTACGGCGCGACGGGCGCCATGCACCTGGACCGCATCGCCCCCGCCCTGGAGAAGCTCCCCTCCGACCTGGACCCGGTCGCGTCCGTTGGCGTCGTCCTCGTCCTCGCCGGGTTCGGGTTCAAGGTCGCCGCCGTCCCGTTCCACTTCTGGGCCCCGGACGTCTACCAGGGCGCCCCGCTGCCGGTCGCCGCGTTCCTGTCGGTCGTGTCGAAGGCCGCCGGATTCGCCGGGCTCGCGATCGTCCTCGCCCTCGGCTTCCCCGCCTACGCGCACGTGTGGGGACCGCTCGTCGCCGTCCTCGCCGCGATCACGATGACGCTCGGCAACCTCCTCGCGCTCCGCCAGAAGACCGCGATCCGCCTGCTCGCCTGGTCGTCGGTCGCCCAGTCCGGCTACATGCTCGCGCCGCTGTCGGTCGGCACGCACCGCCTCCCCGAAGCCGTCGCCGCTACCACCGCCTACGTCGCGCTCTACGCCGTCATGAACCTCGGCGCGTTCGCCGTCGTGATCGGCTTCCACCGCCGTCCCGGCGCCCGCGGCTACGCCACCCTCGACGACTTCCGCGGCCTGGCCCGCCGCAGCCCCGCCGTCGCCGCCGCCCTCGCCTTCTTCCTGATCTGCCTCGCAGGACTCCCGCCCGGCGTGATGGGCCTGTTCGCCAAGGTCGTCGTGTTCCGCGCGACCGTGGCCGGGGACGTCACCTGGCTCGCCGTCGTCATGGCCGTCAACACCGTGATCGGCCTGTACTACTACCTGGTCTGGGCGGCCCGCCTGTTCTCGCCGGGTCCTGCCATCGCGGGCGACGTCGCGCCGGGCCTCCCCGTCCGCGCCGCCATAGCCGCGACCGCCGCCGGTGCCGTCGTGCTGTCGATCGCGCCGCAGATCGTCCTGCAAACGGTCACGCAGGCCACCTGACCAGGGCCGCCGCACCTCCCGGCCACGGGAACGTTTGAGCAGGTCAAACCGTTGATGTTCATGGCGGTTATCGACGGGGAGGCTCAGGAGAAGTGCGGTTCAACGGCGTCCGGACGGCAGCGCTGATCGCCGCGCTGTCGGCATTGATGCTCGTCGCCGGATGGGTGTTCGGCGGCGGCGCCGGGCTGACGATCGCGCTCGTGATCGCGCTCGGCACCAACGGCGTCGCGTTCCTGTTCAGCGACCGGATCGCGCTGCGCTCCATGCGCGCCCACCCGGTCGGCGAAGTAGAGGCGCCCACGCTGTACCGGCTCGTCCGCGAACTGTCGACCTCGGCCCGCCAGCCCATGCCGCGCCTGTACGTGTCAGAGACGCGCCAGCCCAACGCGTTCGCCACCGGACGCAACCCGCGCAACGCCGCCGTCTGCTGCACGCGCGGCATCCTCCAGATGCTGGACGAGCGGGAGCTGCGCGCCGTCCTCGGCCACGAGCTCTCCCACGTCTACAACCGCGACATCCTCATCTCCTCCGTCGCCGCCGCGATCGCCACCGTGATCACCTACCTGTCGCACCTGGCGATCTTCCTGCCGATCGGCCGCTCCGACGACGATGACGGCCCCGGCATGCTCGGCGCGCTCATGATGCTCGTCCTCGGCCCGGTCGCCGCCGCCGTCGTCCAGATGGCCATCAGCCGCACCCGCGAGTTCGCCGCCGACGCCGCCGGAGCCCGCCTCACCGGCGACCCCCTCGCCCTCGCGTCCGCCCTCCGCAAGATCGACGCCGGCACCCGCGCGATGCCGCTGCCCCAGGACCCCGAGCTGGCGACCACCAGCGCCCTGATGATCGCCAACCCGTTCTCCGGCGCCGGGATCGGCAAGCTGTTCTCCACCCACCCCCCGACGGCCGACCGCATAGCCCGCCTGGAACGCATGGCAGGCCCCCGCCGCTAGGCCGCGCTTACGGAGCTAGGGCGCCGTAAGGATCACTGGCCCGTCCCCGGTAATGGCCACGGTGTGCTCGAAATGCGCGGCGCGGCTCCCGTCGGCGGTGGCGACGGCCCACCCGTCCGGCATCTGCCACGTCCCGTCCCGCCCGCTCTCGGTCACCAGCGGCTCGATCGCGATCGTCAACCCCTCCCGGAGCGGCATCCCCCGCCCGGCCCGCCCCGTGTTGGGCACCGGCGGATCCTCGTGCATCTCCGTCCCGATCCCGTGTCCCCCGGACCCGTCGGCGATCCCGTAACCGGCGTCCCGCGCCGTCCGCTCCACCGCAGAAGCGACATCGCCCATCCGATTCCCAGGAACGGCCGCCGCAATGGCGTTCTCCAACGCCCGCCGCGTGGTCTCGACCAACCTCGTGGACGCCGCGTCCTGCGTCCCCACCACGAACGACACGGCCGTGTCCCCGCAATAGCCGCCCAGCCGCGCCCCGGCATCGATCGTGACGACATCCCCGTCCTTCAGCACCCGCGAGCCCGGGATGCCATGCACCACCACCTCGTTGACCGAGACGCAGATGTTCCCCGGATACGGAAACGGAGCCCAATCAGGCTTGTAGTGCAGGAACGGAGACGTCGCCTGGTGTTCCTTGAGGATCCGCCCAGCCAACGCGTCCAACTCGGCCGTGACGACACCGACCTCCGCCGCGTCCCGTACCTCGGCGAGGATCCGGGCCACGACCCGCCCCGCCTCCCGCATGCGCTCCCACTCCCGTGGGCTTCGATAGGTCACCATGCAGAATATTTTAATACCAGTATTACAATGCTCGCATGGTCCGCACCCCACTCACCGAGGAGCAACGCGACCGGGGCCGCGCCCTGGGCCAGATCCTCCGCGCCGCCCGAGGCCCCCGCAGCGCCGCCGACGTCGCCCGCTCCGCCGGAATCTCCCTCGACACCCTCCGCAAGATCGAACGCGGCGCCATCGCCGCCCCCGCCTTCTTCACCGTCGCGTCCCTCGCGACCGTCCTCGACCTGGACCTCACCGTCCTCGCCCGCACCCTCGCCCCCTTCGACGACCCCGCCTCCGAATTGGCGGGCTGACACCCGAACCATTTCGCGAACCCCCGCGTCATACCAGTTACGAGCGCGCCGGCCACTTCTGCGGGGGAAGAAGTCGGCGCGCTCGCTTTATCACCCCCACCGCCGTCGCCCTTCACAAGGTCGCGAACCCCCGACCATGCGCAGGCGGCCCGTGCCCCCGATGCGCCACTTCCACCGGAGTGTCCCCAGCTCATTGGGACATCCCCTGTGAAGGCGAGGACCCCGCGCCTACCGTGGAGTCGTCGGAGCTTCACGGAAGGGGCAGGGCCTGATGTCGGACGAAACCCCGGACACCGTTGGCAGACGCGTAGCGCGGGCGCGCAAACGGCGTGGCCTGACCCAGATCGGCTTAGCGCAGCGCGCGGCCTACTCACGATCGCACGTCGCGGGTGTCGAGTCGGGCCGCAAGGTCGCCACCCCCGCCTTCGTCGCCGCAGCCGCCGCCGCGCTCGGTGTGGATCCCGCCGAGATCTACGGACAGCCCTACCGCCTCAACGGCCACGACGACCATGTGCACGACGCGATCCCAGAGTTGCGCCGCTGCATGGTGCACACCGAGATCGGCCCCGAGTTGACCGGGCCGCCTCGCGCGCTGGACGTCCTCGCCGCCGAGGTCGCCACGATTCGGCGGTTGATGAACCAGGCCAAGTTCGTCAAAGCGGCCGCGCGCCTGCCCTCGGTCATTGACGAGCTGTCGTACTGGGCACATGAGAGCGACGAGCCCCGGGTGTGGTCGCTGCTGTCGCGGGCGCTGCGCAGCGGGGTCTCCCTGACCTACAACCTGGGGTACGGCGGTGACTCCCTGGCGTTGCTGGAGCGCGCGGCGGCGACGGCGGCTCGTGCCCAAGACCCGCACGCACAGGTACTCGTTACCTGGTCACGCGCGCCGGTGCTCATGAAGATGAACCAGTACCTGCCCGCACTGAAGCTGCTTGAGGACGCCGCCGCGAACGTCGACCCGACCCGGCCCGACGCGAGCGAACTCGCCGGGGCGGTGGCGCTGCGGGCGGCGATCGTATCTGCCCGCGGCAATCTCGGCGGCCAGGCATGGGAGCAGTACGCGGTGGCCGAAGAACGCATCAGGTCAGGCCGGGTGGGGGCGCTGGTGCACGAAGTGGAGTTCACGCCGGGCAACGTCGCGATTCACGGCGCGGCCGTCGCGATGGAACTGGGGGACCTGGACGAGGCCGCCCGCCGCGACCAACGGATCGGGGATGGTCTGCTGGCATCTCTGCCGCCCTCGCGGCGCACCCACCACCACATCGACATGGCGCGGGCGCTGGCCGAGAACGGCGCCTACGACCAGGCGTTGAAGCGGTTGATGGTGGCGGAGCACAGCGGACCCCAGATGGTCCATTACCACCCGACAGCGCACGTCACGGTGGCGCACCTTGTGGACGTGCGGCGGACACTGCCGGAGCCCCTACGCCGCCTCCACACCCGCCTGATCAACTAGATGCAGAGGCGGGTTGGCAACCCCAGAATGTTCCAACGCGGAACAATGTCACTCTCCGTGGCTTGCATTGTGTGACGCGTGACACAAGAACTCACTGACGCCGAGATAGCCGAAGCGAAGGCGAAGCTCCGGGCCGAGTTCCCGGAGTGGTCGATCATCTACACCACCGACACACGCCGCTGGTGGGCCAACCGCGGACCGCTCGTCCGCGAACACATAGACCCGCGCTCCAGCGTGGACGCCGACACCGCCGACGGCCTCCGGCGCAAGATCAAAGAGCCTCCGTGACGTGGGCGCGGCGGTAGCTGACAAGCGCGGCAGTCGCCGCCGCGTCCACCCGAATGTGCGGGACGTCCTGTCGGCGTCACCGCACCACCGGCACGGACCCGTCGCCCCCGAGGTCCGTGCCCGCCGCCCGCCCGGTGACCGGCATCACCGGGCGGGCGGCCCATCGACGACGCGGCGGCGCGGCTCCTTCCCCCGATCAGACGTGCCGCCGCGTCCGCGGCCCAGCAAGGCGCCGAAGGCGATCGAAGCTGCTGCCCACCCGGGCTGGTGTCGACAGGAGGGCCCAATTCGCCAAGCGTCGTCGACGCACTGTCCAACCCACTTCGGATCACCAGAAGGGGCACACTCATCGGAGCGACCCTCGGGGACGCGGTCACGCATGCGGGAGCGCCGCGCCCGCCCCCTCACCGATAGTTGACGAACTGGAGCGCGACGTCCAGGTCCTTGCCCTTCAGCAGGGCGATGACGTCCTGCAAGTCGTCCTTCTTCTTGGAGCTGACCCGCAGCTCGTCCCCCTGGATCTGCGCCTTGATCCCCTTGGGCCCCTCGTCCCGGATGATCTTGCCGATCTTCTTGGCGTCCTCCTGGGCGATGCCCTCCTTGAGGGCCACCCCCAGCTTGTACACCTTCCCCGACAGCTTCGGCTCGCCGGGATCGATCGCCTTCAGCGAGATCCCGCGCTTGACGAGCTTGTCCTTCAGCACGTCCAGAACGGCGTTCGCCCGCTCCTCGGTGTTCGCCTGGATCTCGATGGTCTCCCCCGACCACTTGATCCCCGCGTCCACGTTCCGGAAGTCGAACCGGTTGGCCACCTCCTTCGCGGCCTGGTTCAACGCGTTGTCGACCTCCTGCCGATCAAGCTTGGACACGATGTCGAACGATGAGTCGCTCAAGGGACAACAACCTCTCTCGTCTGCGTCGCCGCGTCGCTGCTCGTGCTCTGGGGGCGGTGGCTCCCCGCATCGAACGACGAGTCGGCCATAGCACACCCACATCCCCTCGGCAGCAGCTTCCCGATCCAGGGATCGTAGCGACGAACCCGCCCCCGAGCACCCGGCCGCCCCGCCCGCTCCGATGTCACGACCGCTCCGCCCGTCCGCTATCCTTTCCAGTGCCGTCGCGAGAGCGACGCCCAGGCGGGTTGCCCGAGTGGCCAATGGGAGCGGACTGTAAATCCGTCGGCTTAGCCTACGCAGGTTCGAACCCTGCACCCGCCACACCCCGGAAAACGGCCCCTGACCAGCTACAACGCTGACAGGGGCCGTTCGCATCTGAAGATCGTCTAGGCAGTCGGATGCAGCCATGTGCAGCCGGTTGTCGCGGGTTGTGGGATATCCGTGGGATGAGAGTCGGTGCATCGTCGCAGGTAGCCCCAGCAAAGCAGAAGGGCCCCGGCGTCAGCCGGAGCCCTGGAGTGTGCGTCGGATCAGTCGCCGAGCGCGCTGTCGATTCGTCTGTGAGTCGTCGCCTTCTGGCCGTCGATGCACTTCGCATAGATGTCCAACAGGACCTTGACGCTGTGCCCGGCCTCTTCGGCGACCTCGGTTGCTGGCACACCGGCGTTGAGCCGCAGGGACACCCCCCGCATGCCGCAGGTCGTACAGGAGCGACCGGACCACAGTCAGTTCGCCCCATCCTGTTTCCGGCAGGTAGCAGTTGTCCTTGTGCAGCGCGGTCGCCTCGGCCGGGCGAAGCATCGCGTAGTACATCGTCGCGTACAGAGCCCGCAGGCGTCGGCCCCGCCCACGTGCCCCGATGTAGGTGACGGCGACTAGGCATTCCCGCATGTGTCGCGGTCCGGTAACCGCGCGTGGACCGACCCCTTCTGTACGAGTACATCGAGTTGCGCGACGCCGCCCGCGACGGCTGGAAGCTGACCCACTGGGACGAGTACACCGCCGGACTCAACACCGAAGACCCGCCCCAAGCCGCACACCTCACTATTGACAACCGCCTAGGCGCAGCCGTCAGCCTCGCCGACCAAACCCGCCGAGCCCTCACCAAACTCATTCCATAACCGCAGCTCAGCCAGGCAGCACCTGCGCCGGATGAGAACTTTCTCTACGTCTTTAAAGGCGCCCGCTACGCGGTCGCCGGGGCCAGCGCGGGACGGCGGGCGTGCGGCCTCTCCGGGCCGTTCCCGCCGTCCCGCGCTGCCCCAGGCGAACAGGGAGCCAATCGTAGGAGTGCGAGCGACCGGGTAGGTCTGGGATGCTTCGGGCGTGCCCGCCGTCGGGATCGATCTTGATCGTTTCAGCGACACGCCGGGGTCTCGCGCACTACCGGAGGCTTGCTGAAATCGCAGTCCATGTACGGCCGCCTGTGCGCCATCCAGCCAGCGGCTTTACCATGGGGTCCTCATCACCCCTGCGAGGGTTCGCAACCCGTACAACGCGACCTCATCGAGCAGGTGCCCAATCACGGGTCCTCATCACCCCTGCGAGGGTTCGCAACTGACCATCGACACCGACCGCCCGCACCTCTACTTCGTCCTCATCACCCCTGCGAGGGTTCGCAACAGGGCGTGCGGCCAGGACGGGCAGCGTCCCAGCGGTCCTCATCACCCCTGCGAGGGTTCGCAACAGCAGGACGACGCGCGACCACGCGCCGGTCGCGAGGTCCTCATCGACTCTGCAAGGGTTCGCAACTTACCGCTGAACCAGACGAACGCGTTGCCTTCCAGGTCCTCATCGCCCCTACGAGGGTTCGCAACATCTCGCTGCCAGTGAGTTTGAACAGCGCGCCGTCGGGTCTTCATCCGCTCCCGAGGGGGCGCAACACCACGCGGCGGGTGATCCCGAACTCTTCTGCAAGCGTTGGCGCTTGGAGGGTGTTCGCCCGGCGACTGGGCCGAATACGGGCGAGAAGCTTGGTTGTTGGCGGGTTTTTGCAGGTCAGGGGAGTTCGGCGGTGGGACTGTAAATCCGTCGGCTTAGCCTACGCAGGTTCGAACCCTGCACCCGCCACAGCAGCGGAAATAGCCTCTGACCAGCGCAAATGGTTAGAGGCTGTTCGCGTCTCCAAGATCTCTCCGCACGCAGCCGGACGTCGCCAGGCGTCACCGGATGGCGCTGGTCCCGGAATATGCGCGGAATGACTCCGAGCGCGGTCCCGCAGGTCGTGCCGGGAACGGCGAAGCCCGCGCGAGCCGGAGGCTCTGGAGGGGGTGCCGGATCGGCCGTCGCATCGTCGATTCGTCTGTGCGTTGTGGATCCGCGGGGTGCGGTGCGGTCGAGCTGGGTGCTCAGTGTGGTGTGAGGGCGGCGCTGTCTTGGAGGCTCGCGGCGCGGTGTGTGTCGACGAAAGTCGATGGGGGGTGGGGACTATTGCCCGCTGCCGCGGCGTCGGGCCTTTGAGGAGGCTTGGCGTATGGGTTTTTCGAGAGCGGTGGTGGTGTGCGTGGTCGTTGCCTTCGCAGCGATGGCGTGTTCACCGGCGGAGGACGAGTCCGCGGGGCTGGTCGTTGGGACGCAGTATGGGAAGGTGCGTGGATCGGAGTCGGGGGGAGTCGGGCATTTTCAGGGCATTCCCTTCGCTGACCCTCCGGTAGGGAATCGTCGTTGGGAGGCGCCGATGCCGCCCGGGTCCTGGTCCGGGGTGCGCGACGCCACCGAGCCGGGCAGTGCCTGTCCGCAGGAGCCTACCGAGCAGCCGCGGAGAGTCGTTGAGGAGGATTGTCTCTACCTCAATGTGACGGCGCCCCGTGGCGGTCGTTCACGGAAGAAGCCTGTGATCGTGTTTCTCTACGGTGGAGGATTCACTGCGGGGGAGGCGAGCAAGTACAAGGCTGATCGGCTGGTGCGGCAGGGGGACGTGGTCGCGGTCACCGCCAACTATCGTGTCGGCGCCTTCGGGTTTCTCGGCCTGGCTGGGCTGAGGCATTCGGGCAGTTTTGGCATCCTCGATCAGCAGGCGGCTCTGAGTTGGGTGCGGCGTAACATCGCGGCTTTCGGTGGCGATCCGGGTAACGTCACGCTGGCCGGGCAGTCCGCGGGTGGTATCAGTACCTGCATCAACATGGTTTCCCCAGGGGCGGAAAAGCTTTTTGATAAGGCTGTTATCCATAGCGGCCCCTGTACCAATACGGGAAATGGTTTGCTGGCGCCGGTGGGCGAGGTTGAGAAGGAAGGTGAGAAGGTCGAGCGGAAGCTGGGATGTTCCAGTGTCGCCTGTATGCGCTCGAAGTCCGCCGCCGACGTGCTGGACGCTGTGGCGAAGAGCCACGCGGCGGTGGGGCGGGTGGCCTACGGAACGTCCGTGCTGCCGATCGATCCCTACAAGGCCGTTCGGGCTGGTCGGATCCGAAGGATGCCAGTGCTCGTGGGGTCGACACGGGACGACGGTACGCTCGCGGCGTCCGGGCTTCTCCCGCTCATCGGCGGTGTGACTCCCCAGTCGTGGCCGGACGTCCTCAAGGGGCTGTTGTTCTCGCCCAGTGATATTCGGCAGGTCACCAGGCGGTATCCCGTTCGTACGAAGGAGGAGGGGGCGGGTCGGTTCACGGCCGTGCAGACGGATTGGGGCTTCAGTTGTCCGGCGGCGTTCATGCGGGAGAATCTCGCAGCACGGATGCCTGTCTACGGGTTTGAGTTCGCTGACCGGAAAGCGCCGGTATTGCCGGGGCTTGGAGAGGGCATGCCGTCGTTGTCTTTGGGTGCGTATCACTCGTCCGACCTGATCTATCTGTTCGACATGCCTGTGAGGCTGCGACCGGAGCAAGATGTTTTGTCTCAGGAAATGATCGGGTATTGGACGGGGTTCATGTACCACGGTAATCCCAACCGTCCTGGGCTGCCGGTGTGGCCTTCGGCGACGCAAGGGAAGAGGTCTCCTGTGCTGTCGCTCGCGCCGGGAAGGGGAGGGAGCAGGGCGGTCGACGTGAGTAGTGACCACAACTGCGGGCTGTGGAACCGTCTCGGCCGCCCCTGACGGGACGTAGACCAAAGTCGATGGCAGGCGGGAACCAATGCCCGCTGGCCTACTGCGGACGCTCCGCCAAGGTGAAGACATGAACCGGACACCGCACGACCGAACCGCGGCGGAGCCACTCGCCCGCGCCTCCTATATCGGCTCCACGACCGAAGAGCTGGCTCGCAAGAGGCGCGGCGACCGGATCGCGGCCGGTGTGGACCAGAAGACGCTCTTCCCGAGACGCGGAGTGGTCACGCTGCGCTCCGAGCAGCTCGTGCTCGAAGGCTGGCACGATGGGAGAGATCTTGTACTGCGGCGCGCGGACATCACGTCCATCGCGAACGAATTCACCGAACTCTACGGGCGCTTTCTGGGTGGACTTCTCAACGCGGGTAAGCCGCTCATCCTTGGCACCACGGTCGTCGGTGAGATCTATCTCATGATCGACCACAAGTCGTTCCTGGAGACCACCAGCAACCGCAAGTGGGCGAAGCTCCTCAACACATGGCTGCATTCCGCCGATTGATCCGCTGCTGGCGGCGGTGGTTCCGGATGGTGTCGAATGAGGTCATGACCGCATCCGCTCCTTGGCCGCTGTTGCCCGGTGCGCTGCGCGCGGAAACCGACCCCGACCCCGAGTCCGGCACGGGCCCTCGGCGTTCGGCACGCGACATCGCCGTGGACGCGGGCGCGGTCGCCATCGCCCTGCTGGTGGGCGGCCTCGCCTCGTGGCCGCGTATCGCCGCAGGTCCCGGTGGGCTGGAGGCGGTCGCTCTGGTCGGCGGCGGCGGCTGCTGTCTCGTCCTGCCGTTGAGGCGGCGGTTCCCGGTGGCCTTGGCAGCCGTGGCGGGCGCCGTCTCCGCCGTTTCACCGGCCGCTGGCGGGGCGGCGTTCATCGGCCTGTTCTCCGTGGCGGTTCACCGGCGGATGCGGGACGCCGGCTGGATCGCCGCCCTCGGTGTGGCGACCGGCCTGGTCAGTTCGTGGGCGACGCCCGTGCACCACGTGCCGTATGTCGCGAGCGCCGTGATCGCCGTTCTGGGGACCGTGGCCGCCCTCGGCTGGGGCCGGCTGGTACGGGCCCGGAGGCAGTTGCTCGTCTCCTTCGCCGAACGCGCACGGCGTGCCGAGGCCGACTTGCTGGCGCAGGTCAGAGAGGCGCGGCGGCTGGAGCGGACCCGGCTGGCCCGCGAGATGCACGACGTGCTCGCCCACCGCATTTCGCTGATCAGCCTGCACGCCGGTGCGCTGGAGTTCAGACCCGACGCGCCCACGGAGGAGATCGCCCGTGCGGCCGGAGTCATCCGCAGTGGTACGCATCAGATGTCGGACGACCTCCGCGAGATCATCGGCCTGTTGCGGGAGGACTCCGGCGACGATACGGGGACGGATCGGGCGGCGCTCGCGGGACTGCCGGAGCTGGCGGAGGAGTTCTGCAGGACGGGTACGGAGGTCACGCTGATCAGGGATGTCGGCGACCTGGCGACGGTCCCGGTGATGACCGCCCGTACCGCCTACCGGATCGTCCAGGAAGGGCTGACCAACGCCGCCAAACACGCGCCGGGAGCTCCCGTCACCGCGACGGTGCGGGGGGCGCCGGGTGACGGGCTCGCCGTTGAGGTCCGCCAGCCGCTGTCACCGAAGCGGCAGGAGGCCGCGATCGTCCCGCCCGGCTCCGGGGTCGGGCTGGTCGGCCTCGCCGAACGAGCCCTGCTGGCAGGCGGCACCCTGGACCACGGACCGACCGCCGGCGTGTCGGACGGGGGAGAGTACCTCTTGCGGGCATGGCTACCTTGGGAAGCGTGATGGACACGGTGCACACTGCGGAAACGGCTGCTCGGACCGAGGGCGCGGCGCCCGTGCGGGTCCTCCTCGTCGACGACGAGTGGCTGGTTCGTGCCGGACTGCGGACCATGCTCACCGGCGCGGAGGGCATCGAGGTCGTCGGGGAGGCGGCTGACGGGACCCTCGTCCGGGAGCAGGCGCGGGAGACCGGAGCCGACGTCGTCCTCATGGACATCCGCATGCCCCGCACCGACGGGCTGACCGCGACCCGGCAGGTCCGTGCCGGGGACGACCCGCCCGAAGTCATCGTGCTGACGACTTTCGACCAGGACGACCTCGTCCTGAACGCCCTGCGCGGAGGCGCCGCGGGCTTCCTGCTGAAGACCACGCCTCCGGGACGGATCGTCGAGGCGATCAGGGCCGTGGCCGCGGGCGAGCCGGCCTTCTCGCCGAGAATCGTGCGCACGCTCGTCAACCACGTCACCGACGACAGGCACCAGCGGCGCCTCGCCGCCCTGCGCCGACTCGACCAGCTCACTCCCACCGAGCGCCAGATGGCCGACGCGGTCGCGCTGGGACTGTCGAACGCGCAGATCGCGGAGCGGCTTGTGGTCAGCGTCGCAACCGTCAAGTCCTATGTCTCACGGCTGTTGGCCAAGCTCGACCTGGAGAACCGCGTCCAGATCGCGCTTCTCGTGCACGACGCCGAATGAGTTGGGTGACTGCGAACCTGGGAGGAATCCCGGGACGGGGAGATCCCGTGTGGACTCGATGCGGCCGTGCCACATGTGGGGGCCTTCAGGGGCGGCCGTTTCGTTGGCTTGGGGGCGGAGGGCTGAGGGCGGAAGCGAGGAACTGGTCGCGGCCTCGGGCGTCGCGGAACTCTGTGACGCCGTCGGTGTATTTCGAAGCGTGGTTGAGGGGATAGAGAGGCCCAGGGGAACCGCCGTTGTGGCCGCCGTCGTCGAAGGGCCTGCGGGAGGCGCGCTGGTCTGTTCGGCAGTGCTGGTTGAGCTGTTTCTCCGGCGCATGTGCGGGCCACCGGACCTGTGGTGGTCAGGGTGTCTGCTTGCGGATTCGTCCTGAGGGGCGCTGGACACGTCCGGGCAGGGACGTCAGCCATGGTGTCCGCCGGTGCGGGCTCGCGGCAATGGACGACAGCGCTTTGAAAACTCCCTGTTATGGGGACTGGTCGGACGGTGCTGCCTCGCTGTCGGTGGCGGGCCGGCAAGCAGTGTGGGCGGCGAGCCGGTGGGCGAGTTCGTCGCGTTCGCGAGTGATCTCTCGGAGCTCAAGCTGGAGTTCGAAGATGCGCCGGATGGCGGGCAGGCTCATACCCCGGTCCATCATGGAGACGACCTCCTGGATGCGGCCGATCTCGGCGCGGCTGTAGCGGCGCTGTCCGCCGGTCGAGCGCTGTGGTGAGACGACCTGCTGGGCGTCGATGCGTCGCAGGAATGCCTGCCGTACCTGCAACATGTCGGCGACCTGTCCGACGGTGAACAGGGCGGCGTACTCGTCGTCCATAGAAAGCTTCACCAGCCGTCCTCCTTTCTTGTGGTCACCGGCTCCCGTGCAGGGCCCGGAGGTAGGAAACCGGGCTGGACGGTCGGGGCTCGCGGCTTGGGAAGGACAGCGGCCCCGCCCCCGGTGCGGCGGTGTGGTGTGACCCTGGGTACCGCTCGCGTTGGGGCGGGGCCGCGTCGGCCGGGCCGTCACCGGATTCTCCGAACCGACGCCCTTGGGGTGCCGCCGGTGACGGGCCCGTCGCTGTGATGGCCGACCGTTGCCGGGCCGATGTCAGTTGCGGAGAGCCTTCTGGCCACCGGCCTGGACCGCGATCTTGCGGGGCTTGGCCTGCTCGAGGACCGGGATGCGGACGGCCAGGACGCCGTTGTTGTAGGCGGCCTCGATCGCCTCGGCGTCCAGGTGCTCCGACAGGTACACGCGACGGGTGAAGGTGCCCATCGTGCGCTCGCGGACGAAGACGCGGTCGTTCTCGCCGAACTCCTCCTCGCGCCGCGCGCTGACGGTCAGCACGCCGCGGTCCACGGTGACCTCGATGGAGTCGGGGTCGATCCCGGGCAGGTCGAACCGCAGGACGACGTCGTCGGCGCGGCGGATCCCGTCCACCGGCATGGTGCCCGCGCTTTCGCTACGGCCGCTCAGACCGACCTGCCGGATCGCCCGGTCGAACTGACGCTCGAACTCCTGCACGAACGGGTCGATCGACGTCAGCAGCATCTCTCGCTCACCTCCGAAGATCTCCCGGGGCCTCCAACCCCGGGACTGTGTCTCTACAGAGAGGAAATCTACAACTGAAACTATAGGTAGCTTGCGAGGGGAGTTGTCAAGCCCTGCAGCGGCAGTTGGGTGGCTCCAGCTGCCCCTCGGAGGTCAACTCGTGCTGTCTTTGCAGGTCAGGATGCCAGGGGCGGGTTGGCTGGAAGGGGAGGTCGCGCCTGAACGAGCCGGTGTAACGGGCGACCGCCCATACTTCGCTGGGCTTAGCTGAGAACCTTGCGGCAGTCGGCTTGACAAGTATCTGCGGCTCTAGGTATAGAAAATGTGTATCGGTCGTTGACCTGGTGACGCTGGCTGAGGTTTCCGGGAGTGATCGACATGCAGACGATGGCCCCGACACGGGTGCCGCGGCGGGTAGACCGCGAGTTCGCAGAGCTGATCTGCGCCGACGACCAGTGGCTGCGCGAGGAGTTCGACGCCCTGATCGCGGCAAGCTATGGCGCGCCACCCGCCCGGCTCGGACCGCCCGCGCCTCCGTCCACACCGCCCACCGGGCGACCGTGGCCATATGACGTGCCGGAGGCCCCTGGCCGCCGCGCGGTCAGGAGGCGGGCCGCTGGCGGCGGCAAGATCCCGCGTCAGCGCTCACCTCCGCCACGACGATGTGGCTCCGGTGCTCTAGCCGCAGCCTGGAGGTCGGCTTTCGTGACGGCCCGGCCATGACGCACCTGACGGCGGAGCAACCAGATGACGAGGCGGCACGTCCCGCGTCCCGAAGTGCAGAACGTCGGGGCGTGCGGCTTCCAGAACACTCATATCCAGTGCAGCACGTCACGACGAAAGGAGGAGGCGGCAAACCAGCTAAGAGAGTCTCGCTCAGTCTCAGTGCATCAGCCAGGTCGGCGCGTGCTCTCCCTCAGCACTCGCCGACCTGGCGGCTGCTGTACCTCTGGCGCATCCGAGATCCAACCCGATTGAGCCACCTTCTCCGGTGAAGGACGGCAATCGGCGTGGTGATCGGCTCCAATGCTGCGCAAAACCGCGGACTGCCGTCGGCTACGTCCACATCCAGGCCTCCAACTCCCTCACCTGGCATTGCTCTGCCGTCGTCCTGCACGACTTGGTCGCCGCTTACGACCTTGGTGGACCCCAATAGGGCCAAGTGGCTGTTGGGAACTGCCGGCGGTCACCGACTGTGTACGCACCGGCTAGCTGTATGCCGACAACCGGATGCCCCCGAGGGTTCCCGGATGGCGCGCAACCGTCGGTAGGTTCGCAACTCCCAATCGCGACAGCGGAGTGTCATGCGGGTCGAGGAGGCACAGGCGCAGTTGCTCACGTGCCTGGACTCCCTGCTGTACGAGTACGGCACCTTCTCTTTTGGAGGGCCCCGACGCTTCAGCCTGAGCTTCTGCCGTCAGTTCGACGTCGATGAGGACGGCGCACAGGCTCGTTGTGAGCTCGAATACGAGCCGACCCCTGTGCTTGAGGGCCTTGGTGCACACAACCAGTGGTGGTCCGGTGCGGAGGGCGAGCCGTCGCTTCAGGAGCGTTCTTGCTGATGCCTCCTCCTGAGAGCTCGGTTTCATGTGGCTGTGGTTCTCCAACGGACCCGGATGGACGAGTTCGGTCGTACGCATGTCCGTGTTGCGGGTATCTGACGCTTCGGCGGCGTGGCTACTTCGAGATTCGTCCGTGCTCCGCGTTCGTCCGAGTACCCGCCGCACAGCCAGGGGTAGAGGACGGTACTCGGCGTCAAAGCCGGTTGAGTAAGTGATCCGAATCCGTGGCGCACTGCTGATCCGTCGGCTTGCCCGTGCAAGGTTCGCGCTCTGGGCCTGTCAGATCCCTTCTCGCACGGCGCGACACAGGTGAGGGGCTCTTTCATCGGTGTCTGGCCCTCAGCGGGTCAGATGCCCACGGCACGCAGGGTGCATGCGGGTTGACGCCTCTCCTCGCTGGTGGTGCTTCCGTGATGTGACGCTTGAGCTTCTTCCGCGGACCGGCAACATGTTGGGTGTAGGTGTGGAGGAGTGTGGCGTTTCGGCGTGGGGCGGGGAGGGTGCGCCAGGTTGCTTTGGCCGATGTCGGGGGCGCCTGGCAACTGTGCTGGTGGCTGCTCTGTAGCTTGAAGATATGACTGAACGTGATGGGCGACCTAGGTATGCGCGGGTCGCTCAGGAGATCCGGGAGGAGATCCTTGCTGGCGGGCTGAGGCCGGGGGGCCTGCTTCCGAGCGAGGCGGACCTTGCCGACCGGTTCGGTGTGTCGCCGACGGGCGTGCGCAACGGTATTCGCCGGCTGCGGGAGCGGGGCCTGGTCGGCGCGGAGCAAGGGCGGGGCTTCGTGCGAGCGCCACGTCAGCGTCTTCGGCGGCATCACAGCGAGCGCTACCAGTGGGAGAAGGACAGGGCCCGCCAGACGGCTGAGGTCCGAGCGCGGACCGGTGCCACTGAATTTGACACTGATCTACAGTCCACCGACCTCAAGTTTCATGCTGAGTACAGCGAGACTGCGGCTTGCTCAGAGCTCGCGATGCGATTTGATGTTCCGGTTGGGACGCGTATGCTCCAACGTGATTATTCGACATCGTGTAGAGAGGATGACGCGGCGCTGAGCGTTGTGCATTCTTATCTTGTCTATGATGTTGTGGCGACGAATCCGGAACTGCTTGATGTGGCTCGGGAGCCCTACCCGGGCGGGACGCAGAGCCAGCTGTTCACGATCGGCATTGAGGTGGACCGGATCGTCGATGAGTTGTCCGCTCGTCCAGCACTGCCCGAAGAGGCCGGAGTTCTCGGTATTGAGGTCGGCGCATCGGTGCTGGTCTTGAACAAGACCTCTATTGACGTCACCGATCGTGTGGTCGAGTATTCGGAGGTCATCCTTCCGGGGGAGTGGACTGAGGTGGTTTACACGACCGAGCTCAAGAGGTGGTAGCCATGTCGCTGATATCTATCGTGACGCCCATTTATAACCCTGCCGCCGAACACCTTAATGCGGCTTATGAGTCGATTGCGTCACAGGAGCTTCCGGAGGGATGGGAGTGGGAATGGGTGCTTCAGGAGGACGGGAGCACCGGAGTCGCCATGGAGATGCTCCCGAGAGATTCGCGTATAAAGTTCGGGGAGGGGCGCCGGGGTGGCGTCGCCCTTACGCGGAATCTGGCGCTTGCGAGGTCTCGGGGGGAGCTTGTCAAGAATCTTGATCATGACGACTTTTTCACGCCTGGGGTTTTGGCGCGCGACATCGCTGTCTTGGTCGCTAATAACGATATCCAATGGACCACCTCGCCCGTCCTCGATCTACTTCCGGACGGGTCGACGGTCGGGTTCGAGAGCGACCCGCCGGAGGGACGCCTTGAGCGGGGCGTTGTCTTCGAGCATTGGAAGGCTCACAATTACCGGCTCCCTGTGCATCCGACGACCATCTGTATCCGGCGGCCGCTGGTTACGGCGATTGGGGGATGGATGGGGGTGCCGGGGTCTGACGATACGGGAATGCTGGTCGCTGCCAGCGTCCTGAGCGTTGGCTACTTCCACGGAGAGGTGGGGCTTCTCTACCGGAAGTGGCCGGGGCAGGAGACGGCAGGGAAGGCTCATTACCAGGAAGTGGAGTGGAACTCGCGTATGAGCCTTATCCGCGAACGAGGCGAAGCCATTAGTCGGATGATCAACGTGCTCTGAATGTTTCGGCTCGTTCGTGGTGCGTGGCTGTCGTCGGGGGAGGGCGGTCGCTCGCGCTCGCCGTGTGTGGACGAGGGGCAGAGGGCGGATTTGGGTGGTTATGGGGTGGGTCGGTGTTGTGCGTGCGGCTGTGGTGCTGGGCGGGTGGGCCATGCCCGTCTGTGTGAGGTTACTGGGGAGTGGTAGGGGTGTCACCTTTTGTTCATAGCGGAGGGTAATTGAGCGCTGACAGGATGCGGTCGTTGTGATCCCGTGGGGCTGGGGTGGTGTGAGTGGTGGCTGTCATCACGAAAGACATGGTGGCTCGAAGCGGTAGTCCGGACTCGCCTGTGGACCGGGTGGCCGACTTCTATGGGGCCTACATAGACGCGATCCTGGATCGTTCGGCGGAGCTGGGTGAGCAGTTGCGGGCTCACTATCTCACCGAAGATCTCCAACGGAAGCTTTCCGAGTGGGAGGATCTCTACAGCAACGACGGTGTTCTGCGCACCCCGGACATTCCCATCGAATGGGAGGTGCGCTACCAGGAATCCGGTATCGGCGTCGTGCTCACCGCCATCACTCTGACCTGGGAGTATGGGGACGGCTTCGGGTACACGCGCCTGACTGTGCAAAGCGATGTCGGCACCAATTTCATCTCCGATATCCAGGACGTGGAATAGGGGGCCGGGCGCGCCGTTGGCGGACTTACCCGGTGCTGCTGGGCGGTCGCCGGGTGTACGCCTTGGCTTGGCTGATCTTCCTATCCGGGTGGTCGGTGCGTGCGGCTCGTTGGTCGCTCAGTGGTGATCGGCGCGGGGGTAAGGGTGGGGTGGTGTGTCCCGCCGCGCGCGGATGGGGTGGCGGGGCGTTGTCGTGGTGGTTAGGAGCGATCAGTGGTTAGTGGGGTTTGGTTGGTTATTGGGTAGACCAGGACGGGTGGGAGCGTTGGGTCCAGGAGCGTGATCGGGGTTCCCCAGCAGAAGTAGGACGGTTGGAGGACCAGCCCGCGGCCGTCCAGCGCTATGTGGTGGTCGTCGGGGTAGTCCATTTCCAGGACGGGGAAGCTCCAGCGCGCCGACGGGTGGACGGTGGTGAGGAAATTGTGGCCGTTTCCGTCGGTGATCTGCTTGTTCAGTTGCGCGCGGTCACGGTCGATCAGTTCGTGGATGCTGGGCCAGTAAGGGGTGAGGCACGTCGTGAAGTAGGTGGCGGCGGTGCCTGCCACCTGGCGGACGATCTCGGGGCGGCCGGTGGCGAGGGTACGGGTCCAGCCTGGGGTGCGGCGTTTGGGGTGGCGGCTGGCGAGTTGGGCCAGGTCGGCGGCCAGGCGGGCGTTCGGGGTGCTGCATAAGGCTTCCAGGCCCGCGTCCAGACTGCCGCTCTGGGTGGCGGGGGTGAGGAAGTCGGGGGCGTAGCCCGTCGGGGGGATCAGGTCGGTCAGCAGGCGGGCCGAGGCGGGGACTTTGGGACGTATGTCGCGTTTCCAGGGGCCGAATACCGGCTTGCCTTCGGGGCGGCGTAAGCGGTACAGGCTGAGGAGCAATTCCCACAGCGCGTCCGGGCCCTGGGCCACCTGGATCCGGGTCAGATCATCGTTGGTGAAGTGAATTCTGAGCATGGCCACCCCCGTGGCGTACAGCGATCGCGGTCGCCCGCGCCCCCGCGCTTGGTACTTCCCGCACGATGAACCGGGCCTTGAGCCGCTGTCAAGTGGATTTGACATGCTGGTATAGCCCGGGTCATTGAGCGTAAGAAATATTCGAAAATGGTGTGGACCAAGGGGAAATTGAGTGCGGATCTTGGGGTTTCGAAGATCCACTTGGCTGCGGTCTGGGGTGCGTGTTCAGGTCTGGGGCCGGATGCGGTCA
Source organism: Actinomadura terrae (assembly GCF_022751215.1). Lineage (GTDB taxonomy): Bacteria > Actinomycetota > Actinomycetes > Streptosporangiales > Streptosporangiaceae > Spirillospora > Spirillospora terrae. The sequence goes on from NZ_JAICDG010000002.1 coordinate 376,919, forward strand.
GATGTCCGGTAGTGAACTCCCTAGGCAGTTGCTCCAGGTCGTTCTAATTTGAAACGGAGTCTTCGTCCAGAGGACGCACACGTCCTGCGGGGTGGGACGCCGTTCCTGTGTGGCCGAGTTGGGGGCCGGCAGAGAGGTGGTCCAGTGATCGCGCGCAGACGGCTGGGGACGGCCCTGGTGGTCACGACGTTCATCGCCGTGGTGGGTGGGTCCGGGCCTCTGTCGGTGGGAGTGGGCGCGGCGACGCGGCCGGACACTCCGAAGGTCGAGCCGCCTCCGCTGCCCGTTGACCCGCGGACGCCGCAGGAGGCGTTGGACGGGCTCGGGATCAGCGGGTATCCCGACCGGCTGAGCGTCGAGCCCGGCCAGTCCGTGAAGATCAGCGTGAGCACGAAGAGCCCGGCGTTCAAGGCGACGATGGTGCGCGTGGTGCACGGCGACGCGGATCCGCGTGGGCCGGGGATCAAGGAGCAGGTCGTCGCGTCCGACGTCAACAAGGAGTACCCGGGGAAGTATCAGACGCTTCCGCTGGGTTCGTACGTGAGCGTCCCCGATGACGACAGCCTGCGGTTGGACGGGAGTTTCACGCTCACCGCGTGGATCGCCCCGACGACCGTGCCGGGGTCCAAGCTCAACCCCATCGCCTACCAGCGGACGCCGGTCGGCACGGGTGCGGTGCAGGGGATCGTGACCAAGTGGTCGGACGCCGAGCAGGCCGGCTACGGCATGGTCGTCGACCGGGACGGCGGGCTGGGGCTGCGGCTGACCGATCGGTCAGGACGGGTTCACGCGGTGAGCACCGGCGTCAAGCTGAAGCCGTGGGCTCCCGCGCTGCGGGGCGTCGAGCCGGGCGGTGTCGTCCGGCCGCAGCATGTGAACTCCTCCGGCTGGTACTTCGCGGCCGTCTCGTATGACGCCAGGACGGGCAAGGTGCGGCTTTACCAGCGGCCGTTGAGCGGGCACCCGAACAATTCCGATGCCGTGGTGACGAAGACGATCGACGCGCGGGGGCTGAAGAACGCGTCCGGTCCGCTGCTGGTCGCCGCCTACCAGGGTGGGCAGAAGAAGCCCGCCGGGTTCTACAACGGCAAGATCGATGCGCCGCGGGTGTTCGACCGGGCGCTGGACGAGAGGGAGATCGGCGCTCTGCAACGCGGCGGGCCCGCGAGAGGCGCCGTGGCGGACTTCGACTTCTCTCAGAAGATGGATACCGACCGGGCTGTCGACACTTCCGGCAATCATCTGAACGGGCACGTGGCCAACCTGCCGGTCCGGGCCGTCACCGGGCACAACTGGAAGGCGGACGAGCAGGACTTCAAGCGGGTGCCCGACCAGTACGGCGCGATGTACTTCCACGACGACGACCTGGGCGATTCCGCCTGGGAGCCCAGTTTCACCTGGCGGGTGCCGGACGACGCGCGCAGCGGCGTCTACGCGGCCAAGCTGGAGGCGGACGGGAAGATCTACCACGCCACGTTCGTGGTGCGTCCCAAGAAGCCCACGTCGAAGGTCGCGCTGCTGATTCCGACGTTCAGTTACCTCGCCTATGGTCTGAGCGGCGACTTCGTGAGCGGGTTGAGCCAGTACTCCCATCACACCGACGGGAGCGGCGTGGTCTACTCGTCGGGGCTGCGGCCCATCGTCAACCTGCGTCCGATGGCCACGGGACGCAAGGGCGAAGGGCGGCCGTGGCAGTTCGAGGCCGACACGCATATCACCGACTGGCTGGAGTCCACCGGTCGCAAGGTCGACTACATCACCGACCATGACCTGCACAAACAGGGCAGGAAACTGCTGGACGGATATGACGTCGTCATCACCGGCAGCCATCCCGAGTACACGTCGGAGACCATGCTCGACTCACTTCAGGGCTGGCTCAACGATGGCGGGCGGCTCATGTACCTGGGCGGTAACGGCTTCTACTGGGTGACGCCGATGGACCGCACCGGTACCTACACCGAGTTGCGCCGTCATGACGGTACCGAGGCGTGGCAGGGCGCTCCCGGCGAGTACTACCACAACACGACCGGCGAATACGGCGGGCTGTGGCGGTTCCGGGGACGGCCGCCGCAGCAGCTCGTCGGTGTCGGATTCACCGCGCAGGGCTTCGGGTCCCGGATGGGTACCGGAATGTACAGCCGTCCGCTGGACCGCTCGCCGCAGAGCCACGACCCGAAGGCCGACTGGATTTTCAACGGCGTCAAGGCGACCGGGCAGATCGGCGACTTCGACTCGTTGCAGAGCCCGGGCGGGCCGATGGGCGAGGAGCTCGACCGCGCCGAATACGCGCTGGGCACCGCCGACAACACGATCGTCCTGGCCTCGGGGACCGGCTTCGGCGACGAGTACCTGTTCGTGAAGGAGGAGAACAACACCGCCAATCTCATGGAGGGCGGGACCGTCAACTGGCTCGTCCGCGGCGATGTCACGCTGACCCAGTATCCGCATGGGGGAGCGGTCTTCTCCGCCAGTTCCATCTCCTGGGCCGGAAGCCTCTTCTACAACAAGTACAACAACGACATCGCCACCATGACCGGGAACGTCCTGAACGCCTTCGCCTCCGGCAAGCCGCTCCCGGGCACCGACTGATCCCGTCCGCTGGTTTTCCGGAGGCCCCATGTACGTATCGGTGCGCGATATCCCGCGCGGAACGCGGATCAGGGCGCGGGTGCCCAGGGTGGTCGTCGTCCTGGGCGTGGTGAGCCTGATCACCGATATCTCGACCGAGATGGTGACGGCCGTCCTGCCGATCTACGCGACGCTGGCGCTCGGCCTGACGCCGCTCGCGTACGGGATGCTGGACGGCCTCTACCAGGGCGCGACCGTCGTGGTGCGGCTGCTCGGCGGCTTCTTCGCCGACCGGTTGCGCCGTCCGAAACTCGTCGCGGGCTCGGGTTACGCGATCGGTGCCGTCGCCAAGTTGATGTTGCTTCCGGTGGGCGGCGCCGGGACGCTGTCGGCGGCGGTCGGCGTGGACCGCGCGGGCAAGGGCCTGCGGACCGCGCCGCGGGACGTGCTGATCGCCACGGCGGGGCCGCGGGACCGGCTCGGCAGGTCGTTCGGCGTGCACCGGGCGCTGGACGCGACGGGCGCGCTGCTCGGCCCCGTCGTCGCGTTCGGCCTGCTCGCGCTCGCGCCGGGCGACTTCGACATGGTGTTCGTCGTGTCGTGCTGCGCCGCCGTCCTCGGCGTGTTGCTGTTCGTCCACCATGTGCCGGAGCACCGGACCGAAACCGAGGGCGGCGTCTCGCTCCGGGACGTCGCGGCGCTGTTGCGCATCACCCGGTTCCGGCGGTTGCTCTGCGCGGCGGCCGTGCTGTCGGTGGCGACGATCGGCGACAGTTTCCTCTATCTCGTCCTGCTGCGTAACGAGGCCGTTACCACCCGCTGGTTTCCGCTGCTCTTTGTCTGTACGAGCCTGGTCTATCTCGCGTTGGCGGTTCCCTTTGGACGCGTGTCCGACCGCTATGGCAGGAACCGGGTGTTCGCCGCCGGATACGGCCTGCTGTTGTGCGCCTATCTCAGCGCGGTCCTTACGGGCGGGGCCGCCGGGGCGGGATTGTGCCTGATGTTCCTTGGCGCCTATTACGCGGCGACCGATGGTGTTCTGCCCGCGGCCGCGGCGCCGCTGTTGCCGGTCGAGCTGACCGCTACGGGGATCTCCGTCGTCCAGGCGGCGGTCGCGGGCGGGCGCGCGCTCGGCGCGGTGGCGTTCGGCGCGGTCTGGACGGCCGCCGAGGGCGCCACCGCCGTGTGGACCTTCGCCGCCGCGCTCGCGGTGGCGCTGCTCACCGCGGTACCGATGATCACACGAGCCCGCGACCAGCGGACGGAGGCCCGATGACCCAGCCCGACCGGCGCCGGTCCAGGGACAGCAAGATCATGTTGGTGTTGGCGGTCCTCGTCGTCGCCGTCGCCGCGACCTGGGTGACCTCGTCGGTGCTGCGCGCGGGCGCGTCCGGCGGGGGCGGTGACGCGAACCTGCCCGGCGGGCGGCAGATCGTGTTCCGGTCGCTGCGGGCCGGGCCCTCGTTCGGGCACATCGCCGTGGTTCCGGCCGGTGACGCGGGACGGGAGCGCGTCGTCCTGCCGACGCGATGCGAGCGGACGGCGGCGTCGGCCGCCGGTGGCCTCTGCCTGCGGCAGACACGCAACCCGATCGAGCTTTTCGCGGTCACTTTGCTGGACGAGCGGCTGCGTCCCGGAAAGGAGACGCGGCTCAACGGAATTCCGAGCCGCGCCCGGTTCTCCGAGGACGGCCGTTACTACGCCACGACCGCCTTCGTTACCGGGCACTCCTACATCTCCGACGGCTTTTCCACCGAGACCGTCATCGGACGTGTCGGCGGCGAGCCGGTCGGCAATGTCGAGGACTTCGCGTTCCTGTTGAACGGGCAGCGGAACCAGAACGCCGACCGCAATGTGTGGGGCGTGACGTTCGTCCCCGGCGGGGAGCGGTTCTTCGCGACCGTCGCCACCCAGAACCGCAGATACCTGGTCGAGGGTGATATCCGGCGGCGCACGCTGACCGCCCTGCGCGACAACGTCGAGTGCCCGTCCCTTTCCCCGGACGGGCGGCGGCTCGTCTACAAGAAACGGACGGGCCTCAATACCGACGTGTGGCGCTTCCACGTCCTCGACCTGGCGTCCGGCGTCGAGAGGCCGCTGGCCGAGACGCGGAGCGTGGACGACCAGGCGGCGTGGCTGGACGATGGCCATGTCATGTACGGGGTGCCCAAGGGCGGCGCGGGCGGGCGCAACGCCGACGTCTGGGTCGTGCCCCTGAACGGCGGCGCGCCGCGGCTCCTCATCCCGGACGCGGACTCGCCGACCGTCCGCGGCCCGGCCAAGGCGCGCTCACAGCGCTGATCCGGCGGCAGGGAGGGGTCCCGTTCGGCGGCGCGTACGGTGCGTGCGAAAACGAGCGGCGGAGGGTGCCCCGTGAACATGAAGACATCGGTCGAACGCACTTTTGCTCGAACCTTCGACTGGAGCGGCCGGGCCTCGCGTTCGGAGTACTGGTGGTTCGTCCTCTTCTACATGATCACCCTTGCGATCTCCATCGCGCTCGCGATGACGGTCGCCACGTTCTTCACTCTGCTGATCTGGTTACTGGTGATCCTCGTGCCGAGCCTCGGGGTGTCCGTGCGCAGGTTCCATGACATCGACCGTTCGGGATGTTGGTTGCTGGTGGGCCTCGTGCCCAACGTCGGCGGACTTATAGTCATCGTCTTCCACTGCCTTTCCAGCACCCCCGGTCCCAACACCTACGGCCCTCCGGACGACCCGGCCGCGCAGGTGAAGGCGCACCGGAAATTCGCCCATCGGTTCGACAGGTACGGCGATATCTATCTCGCGGTCGGTTACGCCGCACTGGCCGTGATGTACGCGCACGAGGCGGGCAAGAAGGTCGAGAAGGACCTGGCCTGGCTGGCGCTCCGGCGCGAGGTGATGGGAGACGAGGCGTACCGGCAGCGCCTTCTGGAAGTGCTCGACCCGGGCGGAGTCGACGACCTCCTCCGGCTGACGCCCGTGCCGGTTCACGAACCCATTGCCGAGCCGTCCCCGGAATTCAACGCCCCGCCGCCGCCCGGGCTCAGCGTCCCGCCGCCCGGGCCCGGTGCGCAGCCTCCGGGGCCCAGCGCGCCATCCGCCGGGCCCGCCGCGCACACGATTTCCGACCCTCCCGAAGGCGGCGTTTAGGCTCGCGGCGGCGGCGCGGCAGATGGCGATGGCGATGGCGACGAGGTAAATGGGTCGTTCGGCGGACGCAGCCTTGACCTGCTCGTCCGTCGGCGCGCGACCCCGCGTGCGACGCGCGCGGCCTCGCCCTGTTCTTCACCGACTGATCACACCCGCGCCCCCCGAGCCGCTGATTTGCGGGTAAACCTGGGGTTGTGCAGGTGAGCTATGTGAGTGAGGCGGCGCCGGGGCGTCCGAACGAGGACTTCGTGGCGGCGGGTCCCGGATGGGTCGTGCTGCTGGACGGCGCGACCGAGCCCGACGGAGTGGACAGCGGATGCCGGCACGACCCGGCGTGGCTCGTGCGGCGCGTCGGCGGGCAGATCGCGGCGCGGCTGGCGCTGGAGGGCGGCCAGCCGCTGCCCGACCTGGTGGCGGAGGCGATCAAGGTGACCGGCGAGGCGCACACCGCGACCTGTGATCTGGCGAACCCCGACAGCCCCTCGGCGACCGTGTCGCTGCTGCGGCGGCGGGACGAGGTCGTGGAGTGGTACGTCCTCGCCGACTCCCCGATCGTGGTGGACGACGGGCAGGTCCGCGTGTTCCGCGACGACCGGGTCGACCGGCTGCCGAGCTACACGCAGGAGTCGGTGCGCCGGTCCCGGAACAGCCCCGGCGGGTTCTGGGTCGCGAGCACCCGTCCCGAGGCCGCGTACGAGGGGCTGACCGGGGAGGTGCCGGTGCGGGGGCTGACGCGCGCGGCGGTCCTCAGCGACGGCGCGTCCCGGCTGGTGGAGAAGTTCGGCGCCCTCGGGTGGGACGAGCTGCTCGACCTGCTGGACGAGGCGGGCCCCACCGAGTTGGTCAGGCGGACGCGGGCCGCGGAGGCCCGGGCGGACGTCCGCCCGGGCAGCAAACGCTACGACGACGCCACCGCCGTCCTCGTCCGCTTCTGACATGGACGCACGTGATTTCGCCGACGTGCTCGCGGCCGCCCGCGCCTTCGTGCGCGACCGGGTCGTCCCGAGCGAGGACGAGATCGAGGAGACCGACGCCATCCCCGAGCCGATCCGGCGGGCCGCACGCGACATGGGCCTGTTCGGATACGCGCTGCCCGAACGCTACGGCGGCCTCGGCCTCACGGTGAGCGAGGAGGTGCGGCTGGTCTTCGAGCTCGGCTACGCGAGCCCCGCGTTCCGGTCGATGTTCGGCACCAGCAACGGCATCGCCGGGCAGGTCCTCGTCCATGCCGGGACCGACGAGCAGAAGGACGCCTGGCTGCCGCGCCTCGCGTCCGGCGAGGCCGTCGGCGCCTTCGCGCTCACCGAGGCCGAGGCGGGCTCCGACCCGAGCGCGCTGACCACCACCGCGCGCCGCGAGGGCGACGGCTATGTGATCGACGGCGCCAAGCGGTTCATCACCAACGCGCCCGAGGCCGACGTCCTCATGGTCTTCGCCCGGACGGGCGGCCCCGGCGGCCGCGGCATCTCCACCTTCCTCGTCGAGCGCGACGCGGGCGGCCTCAGCGTCGGGCCCGCCGACGCCAAGATGGGCCAGCGCGGCGCCCACACCGCCGAGGTGCTCCTCGACGGCGTCCGCGTCCCCGCGTCCTCCCTGGTCGGGACGGAGGGCAGCGGCTTCCGGACCGCGATGGCGTCCCTCGCCCACGGACGGCTGAGCATTTCCGCCGTCTGCGTGGGCCTCGCCCAAAGGCTCCTGGACGAGACCGTCGCGTACGCGAGGGAACGCGTCCAAGGGGGAAAGCCGATCGGGGAATACCAGCTGGTCCAGGGGCTGATCGCCGACTCCCAGGCCGAACTCTACGCCGGACGTTCGATGGTGCTGGAGGCGGCGCGCGCCTACGACGCCGGGGAGGACACGGCGCTTGGGCCGTCCTGCGCGAAGTACTTCTGCTCCGAGATGGCCGGACGCGTCGCCGACCGCGCCGTGCAGGTCTTCGGCGGCATGGGCTACATGCGCGGCGTCGCCGTCGAACGCCTCTACCGGGACGTCCGCCTCTTCCGCATCTTCGAGGGCACCAGCCAGATCCAGCAGCTCGTGATCGCCCGTCACCTGCTGCGCTGACCAGGCACGACGAAGACCCTCCAAACGATTTCGCAACCGGGCCGCGAACCCTGTATGGTTTCACTGCGCGAACGGCGCAGGCCCCTTTAGCTCAGTCGGCAGAGCGTCTCCATGGTAAGGAGAAGGTCTACGGTTCGATTCCGTAAAGGGGCTCACGGCATCTCGGCCGCCATCCGGAACCAGCGGACGGCGGCCTTCGTCGTCCCAGGGCCGCCGTCCGGCCTCGCCCGCCCCCGCGATCATGGGCGGCGGGTGCCTGATTCGCTCCATACGGGGCCCTGTGATACCGTCCCACCGGTTCCAGTAGGACGTTTCGCAGGTCACCGGCCAGCCGGTAGCCTGGGCGACGCTCCCGGGAGCCCGCGAAACCGATTCCCGATCTTCGTACGGGGTTTTCTCGTTTCCAGGGCTCGGTGGGCATCCGGTATCCTTGCAATCCGGTCCACACCGACCATCACGGCGGGGTAGCTCAGTCAGGCAGAGCAAGCGGCTCATAATCGCTGTGTCGCCGGTTCAAGTCCGGCCCTCGCTACTACCCAAGTCTCTCACCTCCACCCGGGGGTGAGCAGGCTGGGTCGAATCGCCGGCCGCCCGCACGGGCGGCCGAGGTACGTAGTCCATGTCCCTAGCCCAGAAAGGCACTCCATCGTGGCTGCCACCGACGTCCGGCCGAAGATCACGCTGGCCTGCCAGGAGTGCAAGCACCGCAACTACATCACGCGGAAGAACCGGCGCAACGACCCGGACCGCCTTGAGATCAAGAAGTACTGCCCCAACTGCCGCACCCACCGTCCGCACCGGGAAACCCGCTAGCTGAGGCCCGGACGGGAAGTACTGCCCGCTCCGCTTCCACACGGGGCCGGGACGCACCGTCCGCGCCGCGAAACCCGCTAGCCGAGGCCCGAACGGGACGTATCGCCCACGCAACGCAGGGGCGCACCGTCCAAACCGGGAAGCCCGCTAGTTCGCGGAGGGCCCAGGGGCCCGCAGTGGGTGACTTCTTCGCAAGCTTGCCCTGACGTGACTGACCAGCCCGTCCTCGCCCAGAAGACCCGCGAGGGCGGGCTGAGCGTTGTTCTGTTACGGTCCCGTCCGGGAGCACGCGGACGCCCGCGCGGGCGTCGGGAGACCGCGGCGGCCGCGGGAGGCGCGAGGCTTGGAACGACCGGAGGGACGGACCGCATGGCACTGAACCGCGACTTCGTCGGGCGGAGCTTCCCGCCCGGCGAGCCGTACGAGGTCGGCAGGGTGAAGATCGGCGAGTTCGCGGACGCGATCGGCGACCCGAACCCGATCTTCCGCGACCCGGAGGCGGCCAAGGCCGCCGGATACCCCGACGTCATCGCGCCGCCGACCTTCCCGATCGTGATGTCGCTCTACACCCCCGGGCTGGCCGACCCCGAGCTCGGGCTGAACTTCTCGATGGTCGTGCACAGCGGGCAGCGCTTCGAGTACGTCCGGCCGCTGCGCGCCGGGGACGTCGTGACCTGCGCGTCCACGATCGCTGAGATCAAGTCCGTCGGCAGCCACGAGAGCATGACGGTGGTGACGGAGATCGCGACCGTCGAGGGCGAGCCGGTCTGCACCTGCCACAACACGTTCGTGGAACGGGGGGCGTGATGACCGCCACGGTCAGGTACGACGACGTCGAGGTCGGCACCGAGATCGCCGCGCGGACGTTCGAGATCGACCGCGCGAACCTCGTCATGTACGCGGGCGCGTCCGGCGACTTCAACCCGATCCACTGGCGCGAGAGCACGGCGAAGGCCGTCGGGCTGCCGGACGTCATCGCGCACGGCATGTACACGATGGCCCAGGGCGGACGGTTCGTCTCCGACTGGGCGGGCGACCCGGGCGCCGTCCTCGACTACGGGGTACGGTTCTCCTCGCCGGTCGTGGTGCCCGACGAGGGCGGCGCGACGCTGGAGATCAGCGGCAAGGTGGAGAGGAAGCTCGACGACAACACCGTCGTCGTGGCGCTCACCGCGCGGTCGGACGATCAGAAGGTCCTCACGCGTGCGAAGGCCACCGTCCGGCTCGCCTGAACGAGCGCGCCCGAGCGAGCGCGCCTGAACGAGCGCCCGCGGCCGGGCCCGGACGTACGGGAGGGGAAGACGTGGCGGTGTTCGCTGAAGAGGTGAACCTGGCCGGGTACACGACGCTGCGACTGGGCGGGCCCGCGCGCCGCTTCGTCGAGGCGACGACGGAGGCGGAGCTGGTCGCCGCCGTCCGCGAGGCCGACGACGCCGGGCAGGACGTGCTCGTGCTCGGCGGCGGCAGCAACCTCGTCGTGTCCGACGACGGCTTCCCGGGGACGGTCGTCCGCGTCGGGACGCGCGGCACCGAGCTTCAGCCGGGGGAGGGCGACACGGTCCTCGTCCGCGTCCAGGCCGGTGAGGACTGGGACCCGTTCGTCGCCCGCTGCGTGTGCGACGGCCTCGCCGGGGTCGAGTGCCTGTCGGGCATTCCCGGACGCGTCGGCGCGACCCCGATCCAGAATGTCGGTGCCTACGGGCAGGATGTCAGCGAGACGATCGTGGAGGTCCGCGCCTACGACCGGCGCGCCCGCGCGATCGTGACGCTCGACCGCGACGCGTGCCGCTTCACCTACCGGAACAGCGTGTTCAAGGGCGCGGACCGCTACGTCGTCCTGGACGTGACGTACGCGCTCCGCGAGGCCGAGGAGTCGCAGCCCATCGCCTACGCCGAACTGGCCAGACGCCTCGGCGTGCAGCCGGGGGAGCGGGTGTCGCTGAAGGAGGCGCGCGACGCCGTCCTCGAACTGCGGCGCGGCAAGGGCATGGTGCTGGACGCGGCCGACCCCGACACCCGCAGCGCCGGCTCGTTCTTCACCAACCCCGTCCTCGACCCGGCCCAGCTCGCCGACCTGGAGCGCCGCGTCGCCGAGCGGCTCGGCCCCGACGCGCAGTTCCCCCGCTACCCTGAGGCCGGGGGGCGGGTGAAGACGTCCGCCGCCTGGCTGATCGACCGCGCGGGCTTCACCAAGGGCCACGCGCTCGGCCCGGCGCGGATCTCGACCAAGCACACGCTGGCGCTCACCAACCCGGGCGGCGGCGGGACGGGCGACCTCCTCGCCCTGGCCCGCGAGGTCCGCGACGGCGTCCGCGCCGCGTTCGGCGTGGAACTGGTGAACGAACCCGTCCTCATCGGCGTGACCCTCTGAGCCCGTCCGGCGCAACCCGCTGAGCTCGATCGGCGTGACCCGCTGAACCCGATCGACCAAACCCTCTGCGCACGATCGGCATGACCCTCTGAGCCCGTCCGGCGCAACCCGCTCAGCCCGTTCGGCGCAACCGGCTGCGCACGATCGGCGTGACCCTCTGAGCCCGTCCGGCGCAACCCGCTCAGCCCGTTCGGCGCAACCGGCTGCGCACGATCGGCGTGACCCGCTGAGCTCGATCGGCCTAGCCCTCTGAGCTCGATCGGCGTGACCCGCTCGGCCCGATCGGCGTGGCTCGCTGAGCCTCCGCCTGGCCGGTCCGGGGTTGAGGGGGGTTGGTAGGGTTGGCGGCGTCGAGGGGGAGTAGTCCCGAATCGCGTGATCGACATGCTGGCGCCGCGTGCGGTGCCCGGTCATGCGGGCCTCGGGCCGCGCGCGGCGCGGTCGGTCGAGGCGGACGAGACCTTCGGTCCGGCAGTCATGCCGGGCCGAGGTCGTGTGCCCTGAAAGCTCCCCGCCCTCCGCCCGGCATCCGAGCGAGAGGGACCCGTGTACGCCTTCATCATCAGCCTGGCCGTGATCTTCGTCGCCGAGCTCGGCGACAAGAGCCAGCTCATGGCCATGACCTTCGCCACCCGCTTCCGGGCGCTGCCCGTCCTGGTCGGGATCACGGCGGCGACGGCGCTCGTCCACCTGGCGAGTGTCGCGCTGGGCGCGGCGCTCGGCGCGGCGCTGCCCACCGGTCCGATCTCGTTCCTCGCCGGGATCGCCTTCATCGGGTTCGCGTTGTGGACGCTGCGCGGCGACGAGCTGGACGACGAGGAGCGCGAGAAGGCCAAGCACGCCACCGGCTCGGCGATCCTGGCCGTCGGCGTCGCGTTCTTCCTGGCCGAGCTGGGCGACAAGACGATGCTCGCGACCGTGACGCTCGCCGCCGACCACGGCGGCCTGCTCGCGCTGACGGGGGTCTGGGCGGGGTCGACGATCGGCATGGTCGCCGCCGACGGGCTCGCGATCATCGTGGGGCAGCTGCTGGGCAAGCGGCTGCCCGAGCGGGTCATCAAGTACGGCGCCGCGGCCGGGTTCGCGATCTTCGGGGTGCTGCTGCTCGTCGAGGGCTTCACCGCGTAGCCGTTGACGTAGTTAGTGATTGAGTACTAACTTACGTCGCATGGGGTCGAGGATGAGCGCCGAGGAGCGCCGGGAGATGGCGATCGAGGCCGCGCTGGCCGAGTTCGGCCAGACCGGCTACAACGGCACGTCCACGGCGGTGATCGCCGAGCGCGTCGGCGTGTCCCAGCCCTACCTGTTCCGGCTGTTCCCGTCCAAGCGGGCCCTGTTCCTCGCCGCCGCCGAGCGCTGCTTCGACGACATCGAGGGCCTGATGCGGGACGCCGCCGGAGGGCTGTACGGCGAGGACGCGCTGAAGGCGATGTCCGTCGCCTACAACCGGACCCTCCGGGAAAGACCCGAACTGCTGCGCTTCCAGCTCAAGCTGTATGCGGCGGCCGTCCACGACAAGGAGGTCGGCAGGCTCGGCCACATCCGGTGGGCGCGGTTGTGGCGCATCTTCACCGAGTTGTCAGGCGCGGACCCGGAGGCGATGACGCGGTTCGTCTCCAGGGGTCTGCTGGCGACCGTGCTCACCACGTTCGACGTCCCCTACACACCGGGCGACAGGCTCGCGGGCTCGGTGCACGACTGGTCGGAGGGGTTGCGGGGCGTCGACCGCCTCAGCGACTGGCCGATCGAACCCGGCGGGCCCTAGGCGAAGCGTCCCTGTCCCCCGCGCGCGTGGGCACAGCCCAGGGCGCGCGTTTTTTTACCCGGCTAAGTTAGTGAGTGATAACTAGATGAAGCAGCCACATCCGCTCCGGACCTTCCTCATCACCGGTATCGCGCTGTTCATGGTCGCCCTCGACAACCTGATCGTCACCAACGCCCTGCCCGCGATCCGGGTGGACCTCGGCACCGGCCTCGAAGGGCTGGAGTGGACGGTCAACGCCTACACGCTGACCTTCGCCGTCCTGCTCCTGCCCGCGTCCGCCATCGCGGACCGCTATGGTCGCCGCCGCCTGTTCATCGGTGGCCTCGCGGTCTTCACCCTCGCCTCCGCCGGGGCCGCGCTCGCCCCCGGCATCGGGACGCTGATCGCCGCGCGCGCCGTCCAGGGCGCGGGCGGTGCCGTCGTCCTGCCGCTCACGCTGACGCTGCTCGCCGCCGCCGTCCCCCCAGCCCGCCGGGGCGTCGCGATCGCCGCCTGGAGCACGATGAGCGGGCTCGGCGTGGCGCTCGGGCCCGTGCTCGGCGGCGCGATCACCGAGTACGCCGCCTGGCAGTGGATCTTCTGGATCAACGTCCCGGTCGGCGTGGCGCTGCTCGCGCTCGCGCCCGGGTTCCTGACCGAGAGCCGCGGCGCCCCCCGGCGGCTGGACGCGCCCGGCACGCTGCTGGTCACCGGCGGCCTGCTCGGCGTCGTCCTCGGCCTGGTCCGGGGCAACGAGCACGGCTGGACGAGCGGCCAGGTGCTCGGCTCGCTCGTCCTCGGCGCCGTGCTGCTCGCCGCGTTCGTCGCCTACGAGCTGCGCACCCCCGAGCCGATGCTGCCGATGCGGCTGTTCCGCGCCCGCGGGTTCGCCGTCGTCAACGCCGTCATGCTGGCGATGGGCGCCGGGATGTTCGGGGCGACGTTCCTGCTCGTCCAGTTCCTCCAGGGCGTGAACCACATGAGCCCGCTGGAGGCCGGCGTCCGGACGCTGCCGTGGACCGCGATGCCGATCATCGTCGCGCCGCTGACCGCGCCGCTCATCGCCCGGTTCGGCGTCCGCGCCGTCCTGGTGCTGTCGCTGACGTCGCAGACCGCCGGGCTCACCTGGCTCGCCGTGGTCATCTCGCCGGACGTCGGCTACGGCGCGCTGGTGCCCGCGTTCGTCCTCGGCGGGACGGGGATGGGCCTGTTCTTCCCGCCCGCCGCCCGCTCCGCGCTCGGTTTCGCGCCGCCGGAGATGGCGGGCGTCGCGTCCGGGGTGAGCAACGCCGCCCGGCAGCTCGGGACCGTCTTCGGCATCGCCGTGCTCGGCGCCGTCTTCTCCGCCCGGGGCGGGTTCACGAGCCCGCAGGAGTTCACCGACGGCCTGCTGCCCGCCCTGTGGATCGCCGCCGGGCTCCTCGGCGCCGCGGCCCTCGCCGCGCTCGCGATCCCCGCGCACCTTCCCGTCCAGGGCGAGACCGTCGCGACCTCGGCCCCGGCCCCGGCGCCTACGAGAGCCAGGCGGTGATGCCCGACAGCAACCGGGCGCGGACGTCGTCCGGAGCCGCCGACGCGCGGACCGACTGACGCGCCAGATCGGCCAGCTCCACGTCGCTGAAACCGTGCTCGCCGCGGACGAGCTCGTACTGGCGGGCCAGCCGGGAGCCGAACAGCAGCGGGTCGTCGGCGCCCAGCGCGATCGACGCGCCCGCCTCGTACAGGCGGCGGACGGGGACGTCCGCCGCCGTCGCGGCCACACCGAGGCTCACGTTGGACGCGGGGCAGACCTCCAGCGTCACCCCGCGCTCCACGATCCGCTCCAGCAGCCTCGGATCCTCCACCGCGCGCACCCCGTGGCCGAGCCGGTCGGCGGCGAGGTTCTCCAGGCACTCCCGGACGCTGACCGGGCCGAGCAGCTCGCCGCCGTGCGGCGCCGACAGCAGCCCGCCGCGCTTGGCGATCCGGAACGCGCCCTCGAAGTCGTAGGCCCGGCCGCGCCGCTCGTCGTTGGACAGCCCGAACCCGACCACGCCCTGGCCCGCGTACCGGACGGCGAGCCGCGCGAGCGTCTTCGCGTCCAGCGGATGTTTCGTCCGGTTCGCCGCGATCACCACGCCTATGCCGACGCCGGTCGCCTCCGTCGCCGCGCGCGCCGCGTCCAGCACCAGCTCCACGGTCGGGGTCAGGCCCCCGAAGCGCGCCGCGTACCCGCTCGGGTCCACCTGGATCTCCAGCCAGCCCGAGCCCTCCGCAGCCTCGTCCTCCGAGGTCTCGCGCAGCAGCCGCCGCAGATCGTCCGGCGTGTGCAGGACGGAACGCGCGATGTCGTACAGCCGCTGGAACCGGAACCAGCCGCGCTCGTCGGTCGCGTGCAGGCGCGGCGGCCAGTCCTCCACGAGCGCGTCCGGGAGCTGCACGCCGTGTGTGGCGGCCAGCTCCACGAGCGTGGAATGCCGCATGGAACCGGTGAAGTGCAGATGCAGATGCGCCTTGGGGAGCAGGGCCACGTCCGGGCGTGTGGAACGGGACGGGACGCGGGCGTCCTCGTGATGGTCCGGCGCGGAACGCTGCCTGGCCGGATGGGGTGACACGGTACGGGCCTCCATGGACGTATGTTGCCGGATCACATCGCCTCCTGGACGTCCGCCCCGGCAGGATCACCTGACCGGACTATCCGCCATGACTCGCGGCGGCCATGCCCGGAGTGGCCCGGACCGGGGCGGCCACACGGGTGAACACAGTCCTCTGCACATGCCCGAAAAAACTTTGGAATCGCGTGCAACCCCGCTCCGGGGTCGCGCGTATACGAGGGGTGCAAGAGACAGACGGGCAGAGAGGGAAACAGGATGATCACGCTGAAGGCCGCCCTGATCGCGGCGTCCGCCGTCGGTGTCGTCTCGGTGGGCGGCGGTGCCACCTGGGCGATGACCGGTTCGCACCAGGACGCGGGCCTCCAGTCCGAGAGCTCCAGGACCACGGCGGTGCACGACCTGAAGAAGATCGCCCCGGCCCCGGCCGCGCCGACGTGCCTCCCGGCCAAGCCCGGCGTGCCCGGAGCGCCGAACGTCCCGAACGTCCCGGGCGCGAAGCTGCCCGACGGCCGGCTCCCGGACGCGCGGGTCCCCGGCGGCGCGAAGCTGCCCGACCCCAAGCTCCCCAACACGAAGGTCCCCGGCGGCGCGAAGCTCCCGGACGCGAAGGTTCCGGGCGGCACCAAGCTTCCCGACGCGAAGGTCCCCGGCGGCACGAAGGTCCCCGGTGGCGCCAAGCTGCCCGAGGGCAACCTCCCCAAGCCCGGCATCGCTCCTGGTGACACACAGAAGAAGCTGCCGTCCGTCCCGGGCGGGAAGGTGAACGTCCCGGGTGGGCAGGGCCTCCCCGGCAAGGCGAATCTCCCCGGCGGGACCAACCTCCCCGGCAAGGGCAAGCTGCCCACCTGCCTCCCGGACGCCAAGCGGACGCTGCCCAAGGGCACCTCCCCGGACACGCCGACCGCGCGCGTCCCGGCCAAGCCCGGCCTGCCCGCCGTTCCCGCCGTCCCCGGCGCCAAGGGGCTCGACTGCTCCAAGCTGCCGCCCGCGGTGAAGATCGGCAGCCCGGCCGAGCGGGCCGTCATGCTGGCCAAGGGCCTCACCTACACCTCCTCCACCCCCGTCTCCAAGGCGCTCCAGGCCAAGAAGGTCTGCGGCGTCACCCAGAAGTGGACGGGCAAGGCCGGCCAGTGGCTCACCGTCGAAACCCTGAAGACCCCGGCGGGCATGCCGCAGACTGAGCTGCGCAAGGCGCTCGCGCTGCCCGCGACCGGCGGCAGCCCCGTCACCGTCGGCGGCTTCGTCGGCTGGCAGGCCCCGGGCGGCGGCGGCGTGCTGCTGTTCGACCCGAACGGCTACTCGCTGTTCGTCAACGGCAGCCCCGTCCTCGCCGGTGACCTCCAGAACGTGGCCGCCGCCCTGCGGCAGGCCAAGTAGGACGCGGACGGGCGGCTCCGGCGCGGGGGCCGCCCGTCCTCGGCAGGCGTATCCGCTCTCAGCCGGACGGAGCACAGTGGCGCGTCGAGACGACAGTTCGTTCGTGGAGTTCGTGACGGACCGCGGCAACGCGCTGCTACGAACCGCGTCGCTGCTGTGCGGCGCCCACCAGGACGCCGAGGACATGCTCCAGACCGCGCTGGAGAAGGCGTACCGGCACTGGGGCAGGCTGGACGCCGACACCGATCCCGAACCCTACGTCCGCCGGATCCTGGTCAACCTCGTGATCAGCCGGTCCCGGCGCTGGAAGGTGCTGCGGGAGATCCAGATGGCGAGGCTGCCCGACACCCCGGCCGCCTCGTCCGACCACGCCGTGGAGCTACGGGGGACGCTCATGAACGAACTGCGCAAGCTGGGGCCGCGGCAACGCGCCGTGCTCGTCCTGCGCTTCTGGGAGGACCTCTCGGAGGCGGAGACCGCGCGGGCTCTCGGCTGTTCCGTCGGGACGGTCAAGAGCCAGGCATCCCGGGGGCTCGCCAGGCTCCGGGAGCGCCTCGGCAGTCACCTGGCGCCGTTGGGGAGCTGAGCGATGGACCTGGAGAGCGAACTACGGAAGGCGATGGCCGAGCAGGTCGCGACCGCGACCGCGCCGCCCTCGCTGGTCGCCGACGTGCGGCGCCGCCACCGGCGCCGGGTCACCCGGATCCGCGTCACGGTGGGCGTCGCCGCCGCGTCCGTCGCCGCCGTCGCCTTCGTGCCCACCTACCACTCGTTCAGGGCCACGCCCGCCGGAGCTCCCGAGAGCAGCCAGTCGCCGACCGGTGTCTCGGTGCTCCAGCAACCGGAGAAGCCGTCCGTCCCGGGCGTCCCCACCTCCCCACCGGCGAAGGGGAAGCCCGGGACGGGCCCCGCGCACGAGTCGCCGGGCGCTCGTCCACCCGGGGGCGGGCCCGAGCAGCACCCGGCCAAACCGGGGCTGCCTCCCGTCCGGGGGCTGCCCGGCTGGGTGACGTTCCTGCCGGACGGCCTCACCCCGTCCAAGCCCTGCGCGAGCACCGGCGAGGACGGCCGCAGGACCACCACGTGCGCATGGCGCGGACCCGGCGGCTGGGTCGAGATCGCCATCGTGCGCGGCAGCGGGTTCGGGATCACCGACCTCGCCCCGGTGCACGGCATGCCCGACCGCACGTCCGTAGCCGGGACGCCCGCGCTCACCAGCGACGTCCCTGGTTCCGGACGGGCCGGACGGCAGGTGTCCTGGCTGGCCCGCCCCGGCGTGGGCGTGATCGTGCAGGCGGGTGGGTCGGCGGAAGGGCAGTTGATGCGAATCGCCGAGGGAGTCCGTCCCTAGGACGGCTCTGGAGGGGACGGACACCCGAGGCGAATTCCCGCTCCGGCGGGGCGTCCCACGGCGGAGAGGGGCCGCCACGGGACGCCCCGCCGAAGTGACAGTTTGTAAGACCACGGAATGACGCAGGACCACGGACGGGACCCGGTGTGCCCCGTCCAGCATGCGACCGGCCCCGGGGCAGGGGTGCCTCCGGGGCCGGTCGCCTTTCTTGTCTGGTTGTGCGATGCGGTTCAGACCGCCTCGGACAGCAGCTTGCCGACGCGCGACACGCCCTCGACGAGGTCGTCGTCGCCGAGCGCGTACGAGAGCCGGAAGTAGCCCGGCGTCCCGAAAGCCTCACCCGGCACGATCGCCACCTCGGCCTCCTCCAGGATCAGCGAGGCCAGCTCCACCGACGTCTGCGGGCGCTTCCCCCGGATCTCCTTGCCGATCAGCGCCTTGACCGAGGGGTAGGCGTAGAACGCGCCCTCCGGCTCGGGGCACACGACGCCCGGGATCTCGTTCAGCATCCGCACGATCGTCTGCCGCCGCCGGTCGAACGCCTTGCGCATCTCCGCCACCGCCGACAGGTCGCCGGTCACCGCCGCCAGCGCCGCCGCCTGCGACACGTTCGCCACGTTGGACGTCGCGTGCGACTGGAGGTTCGCGGCGGCCTTCACCACGTCCGCCGGGCCGATCAGCCAGCCCACCCGCCAGCCCGTCATCGCGTACGTCTTGGCGACACCGTTCAGGACGAGCGTCCGGTCGGCCAGCTCCGGCACCACGACCGGGATCGAGTGGAACTCGGCGTCGCCGTACACCAGGTGCTCGTAGATCTCGTCGGTGACGACCCACAGGCCGTGCTCGTCGGCCCAGCGGCCGATCGCCTCGACCTCGTCGCGGGTGTAGACCGCGCCGGTCGGGTTGGACGGCGACACGAACAGCAGCACCTTCGTTCGCTCGGTGCGGGCGGCGTCCAGCTGCTCGACGCTCACCTTGTAGCCGGTCGTCTCGTCGGCGACCACGTCCACCGGCACCCCGCCCGCCAGCTTGATCGACTCGGGGTAGGTCGTCCAGTACGGGGTCGGGACGATCACCTCGTCGCCCGGGTCGAGCAGCGCCGCGAACGCCTCGTACACCGCCTGCTTGCCGCCGTTGGTGACCAGCACCTGCCCGGCCTCGACCTGGTAGCCGGAGTCGCGGGCGGTCTTGTCGGCGATGGCGGAGCGCAGCTCGGGCAGCCCGCCCGCGGGCGTGTACTTGTGGAAGCGCGGCACCCTGCACGCCGCCACCGCCGCCTCCACGATGTATTCGGGGGTGGGGAAGTCGGGCTCGCCCGCGCCGAACCCGATGACCGGGCGGCCCGCCGCCTTCAGCGCCTTGGCCTTGGCGTCGACGGCCAGCGTGGCGGATTCGGAGATCGCGGCGATGCGCTTGGAGATGCGAGGACGGTCGATGCTCATGCCCCTATCGTTACAGACGCCGCCCCCTCACCCGTGACATATATACCCGCCGGTCGGACGGGCCGCCCGCGCGGCCGCCCGATGATCTCCGGCGCTCTGGTTCGACGCGGGGGCCCGTGGGACGTAGACTCACCCTCCAAGTGACGCGTCATCGGTATACGAGGCTGTCCGCCCACGGAGGCGGCAGGTTCTAGACTGGTGGCGGGGCACGGCCCGGTTCCGTGACCGGGGTTCTCCACCCGGAGAATGAAGGGCAGTGGCTCAATTGGTAGAGCTCCGGTCTCCAAAACCGGCGGTTGGGGGTTCGAGTCCCTCCTGCCCTGCGAGGTGCGGTGCGCGCACCGCGCCGTCCGCGCTACGGCGGTCGCCGTGGCACCCCGTGGCACGGGCACGCGCGACAACCACCAGGGTGGTCGGACCACGACCTATGAGGTGAACGGCGACGATGGCGACTGAGACGCGCGGCGAGGCCGCGGAGAAGGACGAAGGCAAGGGCAGGGCCGCGCACAAGCGGACCACGCCTCCCCTCTTCGTGCGCCAGGTCATCGCCGAACTGCGCAAGGTCATCTGGCCCACGCGCCGTGAACTCATCACCTACACGACCGTCTCGCTCGTGTTCGTGCTGGTCATGGTCGGCATCGTGTCCGGCGCCGACTGGGGTCTCCAGAAGCTGATCTACCAGATCTTCGCCTGATCCCCTTATTTCGCCGGGGCGGTCGCCGCCGCACCGGCGCCAGTTACATCACCGCAGACCGTACGAGAGAAAGAGTCATCGTGTCCGAGTCCTCACAGCCCTACGACGAGGCCGTTGAAGAGGCCCAGTCCGCTGCGGCTGCTGCGGCCGACCAGGCGGCCGAGCCCGCCGACGAGACGGCCGAGGCTGCCGTCGCCGCCGGCGAGGCCGAGCCCGCGGACACGAAGACCGAGGGCGAGGACGAGCCGCCCGCGGACGCCGCCGAGGGTGCCTCCGAACTCGCCGAGGCGGTCGAGGGCGCCGACGGCGAAGAGGCCGCCGAGGCCGAGGAAGCCGAGGAGGAGGACGCCGGCCCGCCGGCCGACCCCTACGCCGACTTCAAGATGCAGCTTCGCCTCCAGCCGGGCGACTGGTACGTCGTGCACTCCTACGCGGGGTATGAGAACCGGGTCAAGACCAACATCGAGACCCGCACCCAGACCCTCAACATGGAGGACTACATCTTCCAGATCGAGGTCCCCCAGCACGAGGTGACCGAGATCAAGGGCGGCAAGCGCCAGAAGGTCAACGAGAAGGTGCTGCCGGGCTACATCCTCGTCCGGATGGAGCTGACCGACGAGTCGTGGGCCGCCGTCCGCAACACGCCGGGCGTGACCGGCTTCGTCGGCCTGCTGAACAAGCCGTCCCCGCTGAGCCTGGACGAGGTCGCCAACCTGCTCGCCCCCGAGCCGGAGGAGGGCGTCGTCAAGACCAAGGAGCAGGCCAAGGTCGCCGCGACCGTCGACTTCGAGGTCGGCGAGTCCGTCACGGTCATGGACGGCCCGTTCGCCACGCTCCCCGCGACCGTCAACGAGATCAACGCTGAGCAGCAGAAACTGAAAGTCTTGGTTTCGATCTTCGGCAGGGAGACGCCGGTCGAGCTGTCGTTCAACCAGGTCTCCAAGATCTGACCGAGCCGCTCCACCCAGGCCGTATCCTGGACGGGTTCCCCGCGCACGCGGGGGTGGTCCGGTGCTCGTTTCGATCTTCGGCCGGGAAACACCATTGCTCCCTGCGCACGCGGGGGTAGCGAGACTTCAACGGTTCCTACACGGCGGATTCGTCCCAGCCGCCGTGTTGCCCGGACGACCGGGAGTCGGAACCACCGATAACTGGGACAAAGGGGTTCGCATGCCTCCGAAGAAGAAGATAGCCGCGCTGGTCAAGGTGCAGCTCCAGGCCGGCCAGGCGACCCCGGCGCCGCCCGTCGGTACCGCGCTCGGCCCGCACGGCGTCAACATCATGGACTTCTGCAAGCAGTACAACGCTGCCACGGAGTCCCAGCGCGGCAACGTCATCCCCGTAGAGATCACCATCTACGAGGACCGGTCGTTCAGCTTCGTCACCAAGACGCCGCCGGCCGCGCAGCTCATCCTGAAGGCCGCCGGTGTCGAGAAGGGCAGCGGCGAGCCGCACAAGACCAAGGTCGGCTCGGTGACCCGCGACCAGATCCGCGAGATCGCCACGACCAAGATGCCCGACCTGAACGCCAACGACCTCGACGCCGCCGAGAAGATCGTCGCGGGCACCGCCCGCTCGATGGGCATCGACGTCAAGTAACAGCCTGTATCAGGCACCACCGTGGCAGGGCCGGCGCTGGCCCGTACCACAACGTTCCAATTGGAGGAACCGGAAGATGAAGCGCAGCAAGGGCTACCGCGCCGCGGCCGAGAAGATCGACCGCGACCGGCTGTACAGCCCGGTCGAGGCCGTGCAGCTGGCCAAGGAGACCGCCGTCACCAAGTTCGACGCGACCGTCGAGGTCGCGCTGCGGCTCGGTGTCGACCCGCGCAAGGCCGACCAGATGGTGCGCGGCACCGTCATCCTGCCGCACGGCACCGGCAAGACCGCCCGCGTGCTGGTCTTCGCGGGCGGCGCGAAGGCGGAGGAGGCCCGCGAGGCCGGTGCCGACCTCGTCGGCTCGGACGAGATGATCGAGCGGATCCAGGGCGGCTTCCTGGACTTCGACGCGGTCGTCGCGACGCCCGACCAGATGGGCAAGGTCGGCCGCCTGGGCCGCGTCCTCGGCCCGCGCGGCCTGATGCCGAACCCGAAGACGGGCACGGTCACGATGGACGTGGCGAAGGCCGTGTCCGACATCAAGGGCGGCAAGATCGAGTTCCGGGTGGACCGGCACGCGAACCTGCACTTCGTGATCGGCAAGGCGTCCTTCGCCGAGCGCCAGCTGGTGGAGAACTACGCGGCGGCGATCGAGGAGATCCAGCGGCTCAAGCCGTCGGCCGCCAAGGGCCGCTACGTCAAGAAGGCGGCGCTGACGACCTCGATGGGCCCGAGCATCCCGCTCGACCCGAACGCGGTCCGCAACCTCGCGTCCGACCTCGAAACGGCCTGACCAGCCACAAACACACCGGCAGGGCGTCCCCGAGACTTCGGGGGCGCCCTGCCGCCGTTTCACCAGCTCTCACGCACGGGCGGGCCTGGGCAGCAGGAACGTGGCGGCGAAGCACACCGCCGCCATCGCGGCGACGACCCACAGCGTGACGGCCATGGCGTGGTCGAAACCGGCGTCCGGCAGGCGGCCGAAGAAGATCGTGCCGAACGCGGCCACGCCCAGGGCGCTGCCGAGCTCCTGGACGGCGCCGAGCGTGCCGCCCGCCGAGCCGCTCTCGTGCGGCTCGACCCCGGCCAGGACGGTGGCGAAGCACAGCGCCATGACCAGGCCCATGCCGAGCCCGGTGACCAGCAGGGCCGGGGCGAGCTGCCACGGTGAGACGCCCTGGCCGGCCAGGGGCAGGGTGGCGATGACGCCGGTGACCCCCGCGATGGCCACGACCGTGCCGCCGTGGATGACCGTGCGGCCGAGCCGCCGCAGGGGCCGCACCACGGCGAAGCCGACGATCGTGCCGACGGCCAGCGGGATGTTGGCGAGGCCCGCCCTCGGCGGCGTGCAGTGCAACCCCGACTGCACCTAGAGGCTGAGGACCAGGCCGCCGCTGAACGCCCGCTTGCCGAACAGGCCGGGCGTGACCAGCGTGGCGCGGCCGGGCCGTCGCCGCCGCACCTGGTGCCGGGCGAAGCCGCCGAAGACCGCGAGCGACGCGGCCATGGACCCGAACGTCCAAACCGGCCAGTGCAGCTCCCGCCCTGACCAGCGGATAGATCAGCAGCAGCGTGCCGGACGCGACCAGCAGCATGCCGGTCAGGTCGAGCCCGCCCTGCGCCGTCCCCGGGCCGGGGCAGGAAACGGAGATCCGCGGCGACGGCGGCGAGGCCGACCGGAAGGTTAACCAGGAAGATCATCCGCCAGCCGGTGCCGGGCCGCCGACCGAGGACGGGCCCATGACCGGGCCGAACACGCAGAACGCGGCGCCCGTCTCGGTGGGCGGGAACATGTCCCGGATCAGCCCGAACCCCTGCGGGACCAGCACGGCTCTGCCATCGCCGTCGTGTCAGCGGCGCCGACCCACTGGATCATGCTGGTCGAGCCGCCGAGGTCGTGCCGCATGGACGGCGCGGCGATTGTGGTGACCAGTGCGTCGAGCATGTCCATGACTGCCCCGACGAGGATCACGCACAGCCCGGCCCAGCGCCACCGGTAAAGAGCCGACGCGGGGGTGTGCCGGGTCTCGACCGTGCGGGTCATGGGGGCCTCCTCGGGGTGGTCGCGAGCGCTATACGGCAACCCGATAATCGATCGCGCCCCTGCCTAGTCAAGTAAGTGTTTGATTGAAATAAGCATTGACATAACAAACTCACATGCTCATATGATCGGGCCATGCCCGAGAAGAAGCCACGCAGGTCCCCCAAGTCGCAGGAGCGGCAGCGCGACGCCGAGCGCACGCGCAAGCAGATCCTGGACGCGGCGCTCGTCGAGTTCGGCGCGCACGGGTACGCCGGCGCCCGGATCGCCGCGATCGCGTCCAGGGCGCAGGTCAACGTGCAGTTGATCTCGTACTACTTCGACGGCAAGGAGGGGCTGTACCAGGCCGTCTCGCGGCACTGGCAGGAGCGGCGCGGCGAGCTGGTGCCGCCCGGCACGCCGCTGCCCGAGCAGCTCCGCCGGTACGCGCTGGAGGCGCTGAACAACCCCGACGGCGTCCGGCTGCTGGCCTGGAACGGCCTGGAGTACACCGGCCCCTCGCAGGAGCCGGTGGAGGGCGCCGACGGCCCCCGCAGCGGCGCCGACGAGATCCGCGCCTTGCAGGCCGAGGGCCGGCTGCCCGCCGAGCTGGATCCCGCCTGCCTGACCATCGCCCTGATGGCCGCCGCGATGGCGCCCACCACGCTCCCGCACATGATCGACGCCACGTGCGGAACCGACCCCCGCTCCGCCGAGTTCGTCCGCCATTACGCGGACCAGATCGCCCTGCTCGCCCGGCTCCTCGGGCTCGACCCCGACGAGCGCCCCCCGTCCTGAAGGAGTCCGCCATGGCCCACATCGCCTTCCTCAGCCCGCCCGAGTCCGGTCACCTCAACCCCACGCTGCCGATCGCCCGGGAGCTGGTCGCCCGGGGCCACCGGGTCAGCTACCCTGCCCCCGCCTCGGTCGCGGACCGCGTCCGCGAGACCGGCGCGCAGGTCCTGCCCTACGACCGCCGCCCGAGCGAGCCGATCGTGATCGACGGCATGGACGCGGCGGCGCGCGCCACCCTCGCCCTCCTCCAGGACCTGGAGTACGCCCTGCCGCAGATCGAGGCGGGCTACGCCGGCGACCGGCCCGACCTGATCGTCAACGACTGGCTCGCGTGGGAGGGCGCGATGCTGGCCGCGAAGTGGGACGTCCCGCGCGTCCAATCATGGAGCGCCCATGCCGCCAGCGAGGGCTACGACTTCGGGCAGTTCATCGTCGGGATGTTCGCGGCGAGCCCGATCAGGGCGGAGTTCGACGCCCTGCTCGCGACGGTGCTGGACCGGCACGGCATACCGCCGTTCGAGCTGCACGACTTCTACCGGCCCGCCGCGTCCAACCTCGTCTACCAGCCCCGGTCGTTCCACGTGCACAACGAGACCTTCGACGACCGCTACGCCTTCGTCGGCCCCACCCGCACGTCCGACCCGGAGGGCTGGACCCCGCCGGGACGGCCCCTGGTGTACGTCTCGCTGGGCACGATCATCAGCGACCCGGCCTTCTTCCGCACCTGCGTCGCCGCCTTCACCGGCCAGCCGTACCAGGTCGTGCTGTCGGTCGGCCGCGACCTGGACCCGACAGACCTCGGCCCGCTGCCCGCAGGCATCGAGGCGCACCAGCACGTCCCGCAGCCCGCGGTGCTCGCACACACCGACGTGTTCGTGACGCACACAGGGATGAACTCCACAATGGAGGCGCTGGCCGCCGCCGTGCCGATGGTCGCGGTGCCCCACACGCCGGAGCAGCAGACCACCGCCGACCGCGTCGCCGAACTCGGTCTGGGCCGGTGCCTCTCCCCGGCCGAGGCGACCCCGGACCGGCTGCGCGCCGCCGTCCGCGACCTGCTGGACGACGCCGCCACCAAGCAGCGCCTGCGCGCCATGCAGCGCGACGTTCACGCCGCGGGCGGCGCTCCCCGAGCCGCCGACACGATCGAAACCAGGCTCACCACCGCAAAGACCCCCACCGCCCCCTGACCCCGCAGAGGCGCCAGAGCCTGGCGTGCAAGGGCCTGTTGGTCTGTGAGTGTTGACGAGTGCTCGCGAGATGTCATGCGTACGGTGAGTGACGTGAACCTGACGGAATGGATGAGGGCGCAGGGCGTTGGGCCGCGTACGGCGTATCGCTGGTTCCGTGAGAATCGTCCTGGACGAAGGTGAGGACAAAGACGACCTGGTACGGGACATGGTTGAGATCTTGGCCTCGTTGTGTGCCCGTCTGTACGGGCACCGGTCGGCGCGCGATCGTGCTCGCAAGGCGCTGAGGGCGGCTGAGCATGGCTGAGCAGAAGAGGTTGCGGGACATCGCCCGGCCGTTCGTGGCCGAGGGGCCGACCGGGGTGAGCATCCGGGACCGGCTCAAGGGCCTGACACCGCAGGACGAGGAGGTGTTGCGGGCCGTAGGCGCGCACATGGGGTCGTTGGCGTCGGGTGACCTGACCCGGCGGTGTCGGGATGGCCTGGCGCATTCCACCGACACCTGGGCCGCGCGGAAGCGGGAGTTGACGGCGGTGTCGTCTTCGCGGTGGGCAGGGTCGGTCACCTCCCATACCCACGACCAGTGGGGTCTTGCGCGACGTGCGCAGTGGGCGCACCTGCGGTCGTTGGAGGCGGGGGCCCGCACGGTCGCGTACCGGCTGTCACTGCCGGTCGGGGAGAAGGGCGGCAAGGGACGGCCGGGCGGGTACCGCAGCAAGCACGAATGGTTCACCAAGACGCGTCGGCTGGCGATTCTGGAGGCTGAGTACGCGCGGGTGGCGGCCGCGCGTGACGCGGGGCGGGTGTCGGTGGTACGCGGTGGCCGCCGGTTGGCCAAGCAGCGTCACAACCTAGCGGCCGCAGACACAACCGTGCGGGAATGGCGGGCGAGATGGGAGGCGGCACGGTGGTTCCTCACCGCCGACGGCGAATCCGGCAAGCGGTTCGGTAACGAGACCATCCGCGTCACCCCCGCTGGGGAGGTCTCGATCCGGCTCCCGGCGCCGCTCGCCGGGCTGGCCAACGTCAAGCCCGGCCGGTACGTCCTGGCGGCGCGCGTGGCTTTCGCGCACCGGGGCGCCGAATGGGCCGACCGGGTCCAAGCCAACCGAGCGGTGGCCTACCGCATCCACTACGACACCCGCCGGGGACGCTGGTACCTGGACGCCTCCTGGAAGCGTCAGGACCTGCCGACCGTGCCGCTGGATGCGCTGCGGGCCGGGGGCGTGGTCGGGGTGGACGCCTCCTACGCTGGACCCGGGCCGTCGGCGTGCGGGCCATCGCGATCGAAGACCTCGACTTCACCGACTCATCCACCCGCGAGAAGCACGGCCGCCGTAAACGGTTCCGGCAGCTGATCTCCGGCATTCCCACGGGCAGGCTCCGCGCCCGGCTGCTGGCCATGTGCGCCGAGGCCGGCATCGGCGTGATAGCCGTCGACCCCGCCTACACCTCCCGGTGGGGAGCCCAGCACTGGCAGGCCCCCACCAGCTCCACAACGCGCAAGACGTCCCGGCACGACGCGGCGAGCATCGCGATCGGACGACGCGCTCTCGGGCATCGGATCCGGCGACGGACGGCACCGCCCCCTGCTCACCAGAGCGATGAGCAGGGGCATCGGACCACCCAGGCCCCTTCCGGTGACAGGGAGCGCGAGGAAACCCGCCCACCCGGCCCGGACCGCGGACAGGATCTGAGGGAACCGGACCACGGTGCGAACGCGGGCGACCAGCCCCTCCAAGACCGTTCGGGACGGGCGCAGTACCGGAACGACCTCCGCAGTCGTTTCGGATCACTGTCCAGGAGCGGTACGCCAATGGTCGTAGCGGATTGGTGGGCATTCGTACCACCGGGGGATGTAGGGCTGGGGGCCCGCGGCGAGACTGGGGTCACCTGAAGGCGACGAAGGAGGCTCAACCCCCATGAACCGACGAATCGTGGTGGCGGCCGGCGGTACCGCGGTGGGCGCGGCGCTGGTGCTGTCCGGATGCAACGGGGACAACGGATCGGGGAACGGTTCGACGGAGAACGTGAAGCTCAGCGCCAACGAGGCGCTGCTGAAATCGTCCGAGAAGACCGGGCAGGCCGACACGTTCAAGGCCGACCTCACCGTGCGGAGCACCGGGACGGGCGGCGGCAAGGTGCACGCGAACGGGCAGTTCCGGCTGCGTCCGACGCTCAAGTTCACCGCGAAGCTGGACGAGTTCAGCCTCGGCGGACGGGACGCCCCGGGCCTCAAGGGCCAGGCGATCTACACCGACAACGTCCTGTACGCGAAGGTCCCGCAGGTGGCGCAGTTCGTCAGCGGCGGCAAGTCGTGGGTGAAGATCGACGCGAACAAGCTCGCGCAGCGCGGCGGCCTGAACCTCGGGGATCTGCTGAACCAGGTCCAGCAGGTGGACCCGGCCGAGCAGACCAAGATGTTCACCGGCTCCAAGGACGCCGCGCGCGTCGGCACCGAGACGATCGACGGGGTGAAGACCACGCACTACCGCGGCACGGTGACCGTGCGGGACGCGCTGAACCGGCTGGACCCGCAGGCGCGCCAGCACGTCGAGAAGTGGCTGCCGAAGAGCAACGACAACGGGAAGATCAGCTTCGACCTGTGGACGGACGGCAAGAACCTCCCGCGCAAGCTGGAGTCGAAGGTGACGGGCTCGCAGGCCGAGAACGGCACCGTGACCGTCCTTTACAGCGACTACGGAAAGTCGTTCGGCGTGAACCCGCCGCCGTCGGACCAGGTGGGTGAGCTCTCACTCGGATCGTTGTTCGGCGGTAACTAGCCACGGTTGGAAAAGCGGCAGCGCGGACAAAACGAACCCCGCTAGTCTCCTCTGCGTCCTACTTTGCGTCCGGCCGGAGCGCTCGGGCACTCAGACCAGACGAAGGAGACCCCCAGATGATCCGTCGCTTCACCGTGGGGACGGCGGTGGCCGCCGGCCTCGCCCTCTCGCTCACCGGCTGTCTCGGCGACTCCGGTACGAAGGTGGACGAGGCCGGCAAGAACATCAAGTTGACCGCCGCGCAGGTGCTGGGCAGGACCGCGCAGAAGACCGGGCAGACCGACGCGTTCAAGGCCGACCTGTCCATGCAGATGCAGGGCGCCGCCATGGGCGACACGTCGATGACGGGCAGCGTGCAGTACCGGCTGAAGCCCGAGCTGGCGTTCAGCATGCGGTTCGACCAGATGTCGGTCGCGGGGCGGTCGATGCCCGGCATGGAGCAGCGGCTGGTCGGCCGGACCATGTACATCAAGATGCCCATGCTGGCGCAGCTCGGCGTCAAGACGGGCAAGCCCTGGCTCAAGATCTCGCTGGACGAGCTGGGCAAGAAGTCGGGCATGAACCTCGACCAGCTCATGGAGCAGTCGCGGCAGACGGACCCGGTGGAGACCACGAAGATGCTGACCGCCTCCAAGGACGTCCGGGAGGTCGGCGAGGAGACGGTGGACGGCGTCAAGACGACGCACTACACCGGCACCTACCGGCTGGAGGACGCGCTCGCCAAGCTGCCGGCCGAGGAGCAGCAGCGCAAGCGCCAGGCCATGGACAAGCTCAACATGGACTCGATGGCCTTCGACCTGTGGGTGGACGACCAGCAGCTGCCCCGCAAGATGGCGATGCGGTCGGGCCAGGCCGCCGACGGCAAGATGACCATCACCATGCGGTTCCACGACTTCGGCAAGCCGGTGCAGATCACCGCGCCGCCCGCGAGTGCGACCAGCGACTTCGGCGAGATGCTCGGGCAGCTCGGCAACGGGCTGAAGCCCCCGGCCGGCACCTGATCGCCTGACGTAGGGGAGGGGCCGCGCCGGGAACGGCGCGGCCCCTCCTGATTTGGTATGAGGACGGCGAACGCGTACGCTGTTGTCTGCCGAAGACCGCCGGTCGTCGCCTCCCACGAGGCGACCGAAGGACCCGAAGAGATTCGGGCGGCCCGCGTAGGTGAGACGAGAGCTTCACATGACCTCCGCGTCGTGTCACGCCCCGTGCGCCTACGCCGGGGCGTTCCTGTTTTTCTGGAGCTTTTCGCCCCGGCGGCTTCCCCAGGTAATCGGAAGGAGGCCCCATGGCCAAGGCCGAGAAGGCAGCGGCGATCGCCGAGCTCAAAGCCGAGTTCGAGAGCTCGAACGGCGCCGTGCTGACCGAGTACCGCGGGCTCACGGTGGCGCAGCTCAAGGAGCTGCGTGGCAACCTCGGCGACAACGCGAGGTTCGCCGTGGTGAAGAACACGCTGACCAGGCGCGCGGCGGGCGAGGCCGGTGTCGACGAGCAGTTCAGCGAACTGCTCGAAGGCCCGTCGGCGATCGCGTTCGTCAAGGGCGACGTGGTCGAGGCCGCCAAGGGCCTGCGTGACTTCGCCAAGGCCAACCCGCTGCTGGTGATCAAGGGCGGCTTCATCGACGGTCAGTCGATGGACGCCTCCGAGGTCGCCAGGCTCGCGGACCTCGAGTCTCGCGAGGTGCTCCTCGCGAAGCTGGCCGGTGCGATGAAGGCGAACATGAGCAACGCGGCCGCGCTGTTCAACGCCCTGCCGACCAAGGCCGCGCAGCTGGCCGAGGCCCTGCGCGTCAAGCGCGAGGCGGCCGGCGAGACCGCCGAGGCGCCCGCCGACGCCGCGACCGAGGCTCCGGCCGACGCGTCCGACGACGCGGCGACCGACGCACCCGCCGAGGCTCCGGCCGACGCGCCCGCCGCCGAATAGGCACCCGCGGTTCCCCTTAAACACTGAAGCCATAGCGGAGGAGACACCATGGCGAAGCTCAGCAACGACGAACTGCTCGACGTCTTCAAGGAGATGACCCTTCTTGAGCTGTCCGCCTTCCTGAAGGAGTTCGAGGAGGCGTTCGACGTCAAGGCCGCCGCCCCGGTCGCGGCCGTGGCCGCCGCCCCCGCCGCCGGTGGTGCCGGTGGTGGCGAGGAGGCCGCCGTCCAGGACGAGTTCGACGTCATCCTCGAGGGTGCCGGCGACAAGAAGATCCAGGTCATCAAGGAGGTTCGCGCGCTGACGAGCCTCGGCCTCAAGGAGGCCAAGGACCTGGTCGACGGCGCGCCGAAGGCGCTGCTGGAGAAGGTCAACAAGGAGACGGCCGACAAGGCCAAGGAGGCCCTGGAGAAGGCCGGCGCTTCGGTGACCGTCAAGTAGTACGGCCCGAACGCTTCTCTTCGACGAGGCGGTCGTCCCACCCGGTGGGGCGGCCGCCTCGTCGCGTCCTCCCGGATTCGCGTCCTCCCGAACGGGTTGTGTGGGGCCGGGTGCGGGGCGTAGCGTCCCGTCTGACGCGGTGGCCCCGTCACGCCCCATCGTCCCCGGCAGCGCCGTAAGTAACGATTGTCTTACAACGTCGCATTTCACCGCTGAACTGGGACCGAACCCCTTCCATTTGCGCGACGGGCCGCTACGGTAGTGGCACCCGTCACGGCTACCGGACGGTAGCAACAGGGTGGACACGAGGTGTCACCGCCCGCGTGCTACTCGCTCAGTGGTTCGGGAGCCCCCCGGCCTGGACGAAAGGTGACGAGTGGGTGTCGAGATCAGGGTCGAGGGCCTGACGAAGTCCTTCGGCCGTCAGACCATCTGGCAGGACGTGTCGCTGACCGTCCCCGCCGGAGAGATCTCCGTGCTGCTCGGCCCGTCCGGCACCGGCAAGTCGGTGTTCCTGAAGTCGCTGGTCGGCCTGCTCAAGCCCGACCGCGGCCACATCTGGATCGGCGACCGCGACCTGCCCCGGCTGCCCGAGTCCAAGCTGTACGAGACCCGCAAGCTGTTCGGCGTGCTGTTCCAGGACGGCGCGCTGTTCGGCTCGATGAACCTCTACGACAACGTCGCGTTCCCGCTGCGCGAGCACACGAAGAAGTCCGAGTCGCAGGTCCGGCAGATCGTCATGGAGAAGCTGGAGCTGGTCGGGCTCATCGGCGCCGAGCGCAAGCTGCCCGGCGAGATCTCCGGCGGCATGAAGAAGCGCGCCGGGCTGGCCCGCGCGCTCGTCCTGGACCCCGAGATCCTGCTGGTGGACGAGCCGGACTCCGGCCTCGACCCGGTCCGCACCGCGTTGCTGAACCAGACGATGGTGGACCTCAACGCCGAGATCGGCGCGACGTTCCTGATCGTCACCCACGACATCAACACCGCCCGCACCGTGCCCGACAACATCGGCCTGCTGTTCCTGCGCGAGCTGGTGATGTTCGGGCCGCGCGAGATGCTGCTGTCCAGCGAGGAGCCGGTCGTCCGGCAGTTCCTCAACGCCCGCACGGTCGGGCCGATCGGCATGTCGGAGGAGAAGGACGTCTCGGAGCTGGAGGCCGAGGCCGCGCTCGGCCGCGACCCCGGACGGCTGCCGCCGATCCCGCCGCAGCTCATGACCAGCGACGGCCGCGTCCGCGCCGGTCAGCACGCCCCGGGCGCGTGGTGCGCGGCGCACGGCGTGACGCCGCCGCCCGGCTCGTTCGTCGACGACCTCGGCCGTAACTGGGTGGAGGAGTGGCCGCGCTACGTCGCGTCCATGGCGCCCGGCGAAGCCGTCGCGCCCGGCGGCCGCTTCCCGGGCGACCCGCCGCCGCCCAGGTCGTCCGGCGCGGGTGCGGGCCGCTGATGGCCGCACCCGGTATCGACGCGGACCGGCGCGGGGACGAGGCCGACGAGGCGTCCCCCGGCGTGTTCCGGCGGGTCACCGACGGCGCGGCCAACGTCGCGATCAAGGAGCCGGGCCGGTTCTTCGCGCTGTGCCTGGACACCTTCCGCGCGATGTTCAAGTGGCCGTTCCAGTGGCGGGAGTTCATCGAGCAGGCGTGGTTCATCGTCAGCGTCACCGTCGTCCCGACGATGCTGGTCGCGATCCCGTTCGGCGGCGTGCTGTCGTTGCAGGTCGGCGGGCTGATCCGGCAGCTGGGCGCGCAGTCCTACACGGGCGCGACCGCGGTCGTGGCGATCGTGCGGGAGGCGAGCCCGCTGGTGACCTCGCTGCTGGTCGCGGGCGCCGCTGGCTCGGCGATGTGCGCCGACATCGGCTCCCGGAAGATCCGCGAGGAGATCGACGCGATGGAGGTGCTCGGCATCAACCCGCTGCACCGCCTGGTCGTGCCGCGGATGCTCGCCTGCGCGTTCGTCGCGGTGTTCCTCAACGGCCTGGTGTCGGTGGTCGGGCTGATGGGCGGCTACTTCTTCAACGTCATGCTCCAGGACGGGACGCCCGGCGCCTACCTGGCCTCCTTCAACGCGATCGCGCAGCTGCCCGACCTGCTCCAGGCCGAGCTGAAGGCGTTCGTGTTCGGGATCACCGCCGGGCTCGTCGCCGCCTACAAGGGGCTGAACGCCAAGGGCGGGCCGAAGGGCGTGGGCGACGCGGTCAACCAGACCGTCGTCATCACGTTCATGCTGCTGTTCCTGGAGAACTTCCTGATCTCCACCCTGTACTTCCAGTTCGTCCCGTCGAAGGGCATGTGATGGGGACCTGGGCGCCGCGAGGGGTGCGGCGATGAGCGCGGCGGCGGGCGGTTCGCGCCGGACGTTCTTCCGGTGGCTCGGCGTCCCGTTGCAGCGGCTGGAGGACCTCGGGCACCAGCTCTGGTTCTACCTCCGCGCGTTCGCGTGGACGTTCCGGGTGCTGCGCCGCTACCGGACAGAGGTGCTGCGGCTGCTCGCGGAGGTCAGCCTCGGCACCGGCGGCCTCGCGGTGATCGGCGGCTCGGTGGTGATCGTCGGGTTCATGACGTTCTTCACCGGCAGCCAGGTCGGCCT
This sequence comes from Actinomadura terrae, assembly GCF_022751215.1. GTDB lineage: Bacteria > Actinomycetota > Actinomycetes > Streptosporangiales > Streptosporangiaceae > Spirillospora > Spirillospora terrae. The sequence goes on from NZ_JAICDG010000002.1 coordinate 410,413, forward strand.
CCAGGGGTATGAGTCGCTGAACCAGATCGGCACGGCCGCGTTCACCGGGTTCGTCGCGTCCTACTTCAACACGCGGGAGATCGCGCCGCTGGTGTCGGCGCTGGCGCTGTCGGCGACGGTCGGCTGCGGGTTCACCGCGCAGCTCGGCGCGATGCGGATCTCCGACGAGATCGACGCGCTGGAGGTCATGGCCGTCCCGTCGATGCCGTTCCTGGTCACGACCCGGATGATCGCCGGGATGATCGCGGTGGTGCCGCTGTACATCGTCGGGCTGCTCGCCTCCTACGGCGCGACGCGGCTGATCGTCACATTGTTCTACGGGCAGTCGACGGGCACCTACGACCACTACTTCCACCTGTTCCTGCCGCCGAACGACATCCTGTGGTCGTTCGGCAAGGTGATCGTGTTCGCGGTGCTGGTCATGCTGATCCACTGCTACTACGGCTACCACGCGAGCGGCGGCCCGGCGGGGGTCGGCATCGCGGTCGGCCGCGCCGTCCGCACCAGCATCGTCGTGATCAACGTGGTCGACCTGATGCTCGGGATGGCGATCTGGGGCGCCTCCACGTCCGTGCGGATCGCGGGGTGAGGGCGCGATGAGGGAACGGTTCCGATACCGGCTGCTCGGCCTCGCGATGCTGGTCGCGGTGGCGCTGCTGCTGGCGCTGACGGTCGCGCTGTTCAACAAGGCGCTGACACCGGTGACCAGGGTGGACGTCGCGGCCGAGCGGGCCGGGCTGCAACTGCTGCCGCACTCGGACGTGAAGGTGCGCGGGCTGATCGTCGGGGAGGTGCGCGGCACGGAGGCGACCGACGGCGGCGCCCGGCTGCACCTCGCGCTCGACCCGGACAAGGCCAAGCTGATCCCGAACAACGTCCAGGCGCGGCTGCTGCCGAAGACGCTGTTCGGCGAGAAGTACGTGGACCTGGAGATCCCCGACCGCGCGGGCGCGCCGGGCCTGCGCGGGGGGCAGGTGATCCCGCAGGATCGCTCGCAGGCCGCCGTCGAGGTCAACAAGGTCTTGGACGACCTGCTCCCGCTGCTCCAGGCGGTGAAGCCCAAGGAGCTGAACTCGACGCTGAACGCCCTCGCCACCGCGCTCCAGGGACGCGGCGACCAGATCGGCCGCGACATCGAGCAGGCCGACGCGCTGCTGCGGAAGGTCAACCCGGAGCTGGGCACGCTGGTGCACGACCTGAACGCGCTGTCGGACGTCTCCGACATCTACACCGCGGCGGCGCCCGACCTGCTCCAGACGCTCCGCAACCTCAACGTGACCAGCAAGACGATCACCGACCGGAAGGCGACGATCGAGCAGCTGATCCCGGCGGTGACGAGCCTGGCGGACGACGGCGACGCGTTCATGCGGCGGAACGGCCCGAAGATCATCGGCTTCAACATCGCGAACCGGGACGCGCTCGGCGTCATCGCCCGGTACTCGCCGTCGCTGCCGTGCGTGCTCGCCGGGATGATGAAGCTGAAGGGCGAGGCCGAGCGGGCGGCGGGCGCGAACGGCTCCAAGACCTTCAACCTCACGATCGAGATCGTCAAGCCGCGTCCGGCCTACAAGTACCCGCTGGACAAGCCGGAGGCCAAGGACCAGCGGAACCCGCGCTGCTACGGCCTGCCGAACCCGAAGGTCCCCTTCCCCGACTACCTCGCGCTGGACGGCACGCAGGACGACCTGTGGTGGAAGAACCCCGACGACCCGAACGGCAACGGCACCCCGACCGGTAACGGGACCCCCGCCGGCCCCGGTGGCCGCGGGCGGGCCCTGTCGAGCGTGTTCGTCGACCCCGGGTCGATGAGCGAGAAGGAGCGGGTCAAGAGCATCGCGGCGCCGATGACGCGGACCCCGTCCGAGCAGCTCTCGGACCTGTCGCAGCTGATGCTGGCGCCGCTGCTGCGCGGATCGGTGGTGACGGTCCGGTGAGGACGACGAGTGCCGCGATCAAGCTGGGGATCTTCGTGGTCCTCACCTCGCTCGCGACCGGGGTGCTGGCGATGACGATCTCGGGCGTCCACTTCGGCGAGACGCGCAGCTACAAGGCGATCTTCACCGATGTCGCGGGGCTGCTGACCAAGGACGACGTGCGGGTCGCGGGCGTCCGGGTCGGCCAGGTCGAGAAGATCCGGCTGCACCACGGAAACCAGGCCGAGGTGACGTTCAGCGTCAAGAAGGGCGGGGTGTTCGAGGCGGGGCTGCCGGCGTCCACGAAGGTCCAGATCCGGTACCGGAACCTGATGGGCCAGCGCTACGTCGCGCTGACCGACGGGGCCGGCCGCTCCAACGAGTACCTGCGTCCCGGCGGGACGATCCCGGTCGGCCAGACCACGCCCGCGCTCGACCTGACGACGCTGTTCAACGGGTTCCGGCCGCTGTTCAAGGCGCTGGAGCCGGGGGATGTGAACCGGCTCGCGTTCCAGATCGTCCAGACGCTCCAGGGCGAGGGCGGGACGGTCAACAGCCTGCTCGGGCACGTCGCGTCGCTGACCAACACGCTCGCCGACCGCGACCGGGTGATCGGCAGGGTGATCGACAACCTGAACGCCGTGCTCGGCACGATCAACGAGCGGCACGACGAGATCAACCAGCTGATCACCGACCTGCGCGGCTTCGTCGGCGGGGTGGCCGACGACCGGCAGGCGATCTTCGACTCGGTCGCGGCGATCAACGACCTGACCGGGACGACACAGGGGCTGCTGAAGGACGTCCGGCCCGACCTGAAGGACGACATCGCGGGCCTGCGGCAGCTGACCGGCACGCTCAACGCCAACAGCGGCGTGCTCGACCAGGGCTTCCAGCGGACGCCGGGCCGGCTCCAGAAGCTCGTCAACATCTCCTCCTACGGCTCCTGGTTCAACATGTACATCTGCGGTTTCGACGCGAGGGTGCGGCTGCCGGGCGGACCGGCCATCCAGACCCCGGCGCTCGTGAACGAGAACGCGAGGTGCAAGTAGATGAGGGTCCCGTTCCGGGAGCGCAACCCGATCCCCATCGGCCTCGCCGGGTTCGCGGTCATCATCGTGGCGCTGGCGGTCGCGCTGAACCTCGACGGCATCCCGTTCCTGTCCGGCGGCACGACCCACACCGCCGACTTCAAGGAGGCGGCCGGGCTGAAGTCCGACGAGGAGGTCCGCGTCGCGGGCGTCAAGGTCGGCAAGGTCACCGGCCTCGAACTCGACGGCGACCACGTGAAGGTCACGTTCCGGGTGGACGACGGCGTCCGGCTCGGCGACCGCACCGGCGCCGACATCAAGATCAAGACGGTGCTCGGCGCGCACTACCTGGCGCTGACCCCGCGCGGGAAGGGCACGCTCGGCCGGCACATCCCGATCGACCGGACGCACGTCCCCTTCGAGGTCGTCCCGGCGATCAGTGAGCTGACGAAGAAGTTCCAGAAGATCGACGAGCGGGAGGTCGCGCGGTCGTTCGACGTGCTCTCGCAGACGTTCCAGAACTCGCCGGAGGAGATCCGGGCGTCGCTGCGCGGGCTGCGGCGGCTGTCGAACACCGTCGCCTCCCGCGACGACCAGCTCCACGAGCTCACCGGCAAGGCGAAGGACGTCTCGCAGCTGCTCGCCGACCGCAACAAGGACTTCGCCAAGCTGGTCCAGGACGGCGACAAGGTGCTCCAGGCCGTCCAGGCCAGGCGCGCGGTCATCCACCAGCTGCTCGTCAACACGGTGACGCTGTCGCAGCAGGTCAACGCGCTGATCAAGGAGAACGAGGCGCAGCTGCGCCCGATGCTGGACAACCTGCGCAAGACCAACGCGATCCTGCTGCGCAACCAGGACAACCTCGACCGCATCCTCCAGCTGTTCGCGCCGTTCGCCCGCCAGTTCGCGGACGTCACCGGCACCGGCCGCTGGTTCGACTCCTACATCCAGAACCTCATCCCGATCCCGGCCTCGCTCCAGCTCCCGTCGAACGGCGGCCTGCCGGGCGGCGGCCAGAAACAAGGCGGTCAGCAACGTAACCGGCCCGGCAACGACAGCCCGTTGCCCTTCCTCCCGTGAGCGGCAGGCAGGTTCCCCGTGCGTAACTCAGCGACCATCCTCCGGCTCGGCGGCGTGATCCTCGCGCTCGCCGTGCTGGCCGCGCTGCTCACGCTGCTCTTCCCGGACAAGAAGCAGCGGCACATGACGGCCTACTTCAGCCGGACGGTCGGCCTCTACAAGGGCGCCGACGTGCGCATCCTCGGCATCCCGGTCGGCGAGGTGACCAGCGTGACCCCGGTCGGCGACGCGGTCCGGGTCGAGCTGCGCTACGACGCCAAGTACAAGGTCCCGGCGAACGCGCACGCCGCCATCGTCAACCAGACGCTCGTCGCCGACCGCTACGTCCAGCTGACGCCGGTCTACAAGGGCGGGCCCGTGCTGCCCGACAAGGCGACGCTCAGGATCGAGCGGACCCAGGTCCCCGTCGAGGTCGACGAGGTCGGCGGTAGCCTGAACGACCTCAGCGAGGCGCTCGGCCCGAAGGGCGCCAACGCCCCGGGCAAGGACGGCACCGGCGCGCTGTCGCGGCTGCTGAAGGTCGGCGCCGACAACCTGGACGGGCAGGGCGCCGACATCCGGCAGACGATCGGCGACACCTCCAAGATGCTGAGCACGCTCAGCGCCGACCGCGGGGACGTCGCGAAGACGATCCAGAACCTGCGGATCATCACCGACGCGATGAAGGCGAACGACCAGCAGATCAAGTCGTTCACCGGCCATCTCAACGGGGTGTCGGGGCAGCTCGCGGGGGAGAAGGAGGAGCTGAGCGCCGCGCTCAACACCCTCGCGCCGACGCTGCGCAACATCCAGCGGTTCATCAAGGACAACCGGGGCGAGCTGGCCGTCAACGTCCGGCAGCTCGCGCAGGTGACGGGCGTGCTCGTCAAGGAGAAGGACGCGCTGTCGGAGGTGCTGGAGGCCGGCCCGCTGGCGATCAACAACCTGGCGCGCGCCTACGACCCGATCAGCGGCACCATCCACGACCGCGCCGACCTGCGCCAGTTCCACGACCTGGCCGACTGGCTGTGCTCGCTGGCCTACTCGGTCGGGACGCCCGCGAAGCAGTGCCTGAGCTTCCTGCGTCCCATCAACCCGATCGGCAAGGCGCTCACGAACTTCAGCCTGGACCTGTCCTGGATCACCGCGTTGACCACGCACTACGACCCGGTGCCGATCCCGCAGGACGCCTACGGCCCGGGCGGCAAGGGCGGCTCGAACGGCGGCTCGTCCGGCAAAGGCAAGGGCACGGAGAACGCGGGCAAACCGGTGCGCAACCCGCACAAGCCGCAACCGATCACCTCACTGCTACCGGGGGGCGGCCGATGAGTCCCACCCGGCGCCGTGCGCGGCTGCTCCTCTCGTCCGCCCTGGCGGGCGTGACCGCGCTGTCCGGCTGCTCGTTCGGCGGCGTGGACAGTCTCCCGCTGCCCGGCGGCCCCGACCTCGGCTCGAACCCGCGCACCGTGAAGATCGAGTTCTCGAACGTGCTGGACCTCGTCCCGCAGTCGGTGGTCAAGGTCAACGACGTGTCGGTCGGCAAGGTGCAGAAGATCGACCTCGCGGGCGGGGACGCGGGCTGGCACGCCGTCGTCACCGTCAAGGTGCGGCGGGACGTCCGGCTCCCCGACAACGCCACCGCCACGATCGGGCAGACCAGCCTGCTCGGCGAGAAGTACGTGGCTCTGGCGCCGCCCACCAAGGAGCCCCCGACCGGCGAGCTCGGCTCGGGCGACCTGATCCCGCTCGGCCGCACGTCCCACGGCACCGAGATCGAGGAGGTGCTGTCGGCGATGTCCCTGCTGCTGAACGGCGGCGGCCTCGAACAGGTCGCCACGATCAGCCACGAGCTCCAGGCCGCGATGGGCGGCCGCGAGTCGACGATCAGGTCGGTGCTCTCCCAGGTGAACACCTTCACCGGCACCCTGGACCGCAACCGCGCTGCGATCACCCGCGCGCTCGACAGCATCGACCGGCTCACCGGCAAGCTGTCGGCCGAGCGCCGCACGATCACCGACACGATCGACCGGACGGGACCGGCGGTCACCGTCCTGAACCGCAACCGCGCCGACCTCACCAAAATGCTCGTCGCGCTCGACCGGCTGAGCCGCACCACGACCGGCGTGATCAAGGCGTCGCAGGCCGACCTGGTCGCCAACCTGCGCGACCTCGACACGATCCTGCGCAACCTCAACAAGGCCGGGTCCGACCTGCCGCGCTCGCTGGAGGCGCTGATCACCTTCCCGTTCCCGGCGACGTTCGGCAACGTCGTCGAGGGCGACTACGGCAACGTCCGGCTGACGCTCGACCTGGACTTCGAGTCGATCGCGCGGAACCTGCTCGGCGGCACCGACCTCGAAGGGCTGCTCGGCAGCGGCCAGCAGATGCGGAACATGCTCCAGGTGCCGAACGTGACGCTGCCGCAGACCCCGCTGGGCGTGCTGCCGCAGTCGCCGGAGGGCGGTGGCGGGGGCAGCGTCCTTCCGGCGCTTCCGAGCCTGCCCGGCCTGTCGGACGGCGGCGCCGCCCCGAGCCCGTCCGGAACGCCCACCACGCCCACCAAGCCGGCGAAGCCGAGCAGGTCGGGCAAGCCGCGCGCGATGGCGCCGCCGGGCGACCTCGCGACCCTGATGACGGGGGGCCTCTCGTGATCCTCAAGCGCGGCGTGAAGTTCCAGCTCGTCGCCTTCGCGCTCATCACGATCATCGGCGTGACCGTCGTGTCGGTGAACTACATCGGCATCGGACGCGGCGTCCTCGGCAAGGAGTACACCGCCTACGTCGACCTCACCGACTCCGGCGGCGTGTTCACCGGCGCGGAGGTCACCTACCGGGGCGTGCCCGTCGGACGCGTCGGCCCGATCGAGCTGACCCGCGACGGCATCCGGGTCAAGCTGAAGCTCGAACGCGGCGGCGGCAAGCGGATTCCGCGCGAGGGGACGTCCGCGATCGTGGCGAACCGGTCGGCGGTGGGGGAGCAGTACATCGACCTCCAGCCCAGCCGCGACGGCGGTCCCTACCTCGACCAGGGCAAGGCGTACACGATCCCCCGGAGGCTGACGAAGCTCCCGGTGTCGACCGCCGAGCTGCTGCGCAACGTCGACGCGCTCGTCGGGTCGGTGAACACCAAGGACCTCGCGACGATCGTGGACGAGCTGGACAAGGCGTTCACCGGCTCCGCGTCCGACCTCCAGTCGATCCTGGACGACACCGACCGGCTGCTGAAGACCGCCGACCGGGCGTTCCCCGACACCAAGCGGCTGCTGGACAACAGCGTGACCGTCCTCGGCACGCAGCGCGCCCAGGGCGCGAACATCCGCGGTTTCGCCCGCAACCTCAACGAGCTGACCACCTCGCTCCGCAAGGACGACCCCGCGCTGCGCCAGACGCTCACCAACGCCCCCGGCGCGGTGGACGAGACGCACCAGGCGATCAACCAGCTCGCGCCGACGCTGCCCGTCCTGCTGGCGAACCTCACCACGACCGGGCAGATCGTGTCGGCCCACAAGGCGGGCCTCCGGTCGCTGTTCATCCTGTATCCGGTGACGCTCGCGGGCGCGTTCACCGTCACGCCCGGGGACGGCACCCAGCACCTCGGCCTCGCGCTGAACATCGACGCGCCGCCGCCCTGCACCAAGGGCTACGAGCAGGTCAAGAAGCGCTGGCCCCAGGACACGTCCGACAAGGAGCCCAAGCTCAACGCCGGATGCAAGGACGCGCACGACTCGCCCAGCGCCGTCCGCGGGGCCCGCAACTTCCCGCGCGAGGCCATTGCCCCCTACCCGCAGGTCCCGCCGGGCGCCACCAGCGGCGCCGGATTCCCCGAAGGCGGCGCGGACGGGAAGACCGGCACCGGCTCACAGGGCGGCTCACAGGCCAAGGGGCCGGACGGAAAGCAGCCGACGAAGGCCCCGACCAAGGAGCCGACCGGCCAGCTCACCGACGGTCATCTCTACCTTTCGTACCCGGCCGACACAGTCGAGTTCGCTGGATACGATCCATCGACCGGGGCGGTCTACGGGCCCGACGGCAAGCAGTACGTGATGCCCCGGAGCGCCGGAACCCGCCAGTTGGGAGAGGAAGCGTCGTGGAAGTGGCTCCTGCTCGGACCGTTGAGCCAGTGAGGCCGGCCCGATGAGGCGCCTCCCCTGGCTCCCGCTGACCACGGTCGTGCTGAGCGTCCTCGTGGTGGGGCTCGTCGTCGCGTCCGCGTGGCTCGGCGTCGTCTCCATGCAGAAGAAGGACGACGCAGACCAACGCGCGAAGGCCCTCCAGGCGGCGCGGCAGATGGGCGTGAACCTGATGACGCTCGACCACACGACCGCCCAGCGCGACGTCGACCGCATCGTCGCCGGCACCACCGGCGACCTCAAGAACAAGCTCGGCACCCAGGCGAAGCAGCTGCTGGACCAGCTCGCCAAGACCGGTGCCAAGTCCAGCGTCAGCGAGGTCGACGCCGCCGTGGTGTCGATGGACGGCGACTCCGCCGAGGTGATCGTCTCCCTGAACGGCACCGTCACCAACGCCAAGGTGAAGCAGGGCGCCCCGCGCGCCTACCGGTACCAGATGGACCTCACCCGCGACGGCGACCGCTGGCTCGTCTCAGAACTGGAGGTGGTCCCGTGACGGCCGAGACGACCGACAAGGCCCGCCGGGCCGCCGAGCAGGCCACGAAGGCGGAGGAGGCGGCCGAGGCCGCCCGGCTCGCCGAGGAGGCCGCCGCCAAGGCGAGGGAGGCGGCGCGGCTCGCCCAGATCGCCGCCGAGGCGGCCGCCGCCGACGCCGAGACCGACCCCGAGCCGGAACCCGAGCCCGAAGCCGCACCCGAGCCCGAATCCAAGTCCGAGCCGGAGGCCGTGCCCGAATCCGAGGCCGCCAAATCCTCTGAGACGCGTTCGCGCGACGGAGAGGCCCCCGAAGGCGCGACCGGTACCGCCGAGGACGCAGCGGACGTCTCAGCCCCTCCGGAGGCCGCCTCCGCGCCCGACGAGACCGCCGAGGACGCGGCCGCCGAAGGCGAGGAGGGTGGCGCGGAGGACACAGAAGACGCACCGAAGCGTAAGCGCGCCCGTACCCCCAAGGTCCCTGCTGCGGGCACCGAGAGTCGGGGAGTCGGGGCGCTGCGGAGTTGGACGCTGGTCGTCGTCCTGGTGGGCCTCGTCCTGGCCCTGGGCGGCGCGACGACCATGCTGGCGCTCAAGGTGCGCGACCAGAAGGCGACGGAGACCGCGTCCAGGCAGGGCCTGTTCGCCGCGTCCCGCGCGGCGCAGGCGCTGTCGTCCTACGACTACCGGAGCCTGGACAGCGACCTGAAGGCCGGCGCGGAGATGACCACCGGCAGGCTGCGCGGCGAGTTCGAGAAACTGGCCGAGACGCTGCGGACGCTGGCGCCGCGCGAGCGGGCCGTCTCGTCGACGACCGTGATGAAGGCGGGCGTCGTCAGCGCGTCCCGCGACAAGGTCGTCGCGCTGGTGTACGCGAACCGGTCGTCGCAGACGAGCTCGGACAAGCAGCAGCGCTTGCCCGAGCCCTTGCGGATCAGGCTGACGATGGTGAAGAAGCAGGGGAAGTGGCTCGCGTCCGAGCTCGCCGTGATCTCCTGAGAGCACCAGGGCAGGCTCGGCGAGGCCGCCCGCGAGACCCGTCCTGACCGGCCTCGACGGGCCCGTCCGGTACCGCCTGATCAGTGCCTCAACGCCCGTCGCCAGGGCGGTTTCGAGGCCTTACCAACCGGTAGGCGACCAGATCCTAAACTATGGCCTTCCTCACTGCAGGTCAGAGCCCGAAAAGTCCAAATCCGCTCTTGACTACAACGCCCTGAGGGGCGATGCTCCAAGGCAACTGTGATGCATACTGCGGCGCTAGAGTTGCGAGCGGTGTGGCAGTCGGCTACACTGCCCCTTTGCGCTGCCCTCTGACTATCCACGTGTGAGAGCTCCCCCGCGAGGGGTCCGTTTTGGACCCTGATGTGCGGGTCTTGGACGTGGATCGTCTGGCGTGCGTGTCGTCAGTTACGCCGCGAGCCCTCGGAAGGACCACTCTTGGCAGCCTCGCGCAACGCCTCGAATACCGCAACCGGTCCGAACCGCGTCTCCTTCGCGCGCATCAAGGAGCCGCTCGAAGTCCCGGACCTCCTTGCACTGCAGACCAACTCCGTTGACTGGCTGCTGGGCAACGAGAGGTGGAAGGCCCGGGTCGAGGCGGCCCAGAAGGCCGGAAGTAAGAGCGTCCCGACCCAGTCGGGGCTGGAGGAGATCTTCGAAGAGATCAGTCCGATCGAGGACTTCTCCGGAACCATGTCGCTGTCGTTCCGCGACCACCGGTTCGAACCGCCCAAGTACTCCGTCGAGGAGTGCAAGGACAAGGACATGACCTACTCCGCCCCGCTCTTCGTGACGGCGGAGTTCATCAACAACACCACCGGTGAGATCAAGAGCCAGACGGTGTTCATGGGCGACTTCCCGCTCATGACCCCGAAGGGCACCTTCATCATCAACGGCACCGAGCGCGTCGTGGTCTCGCAGCTGACCCGCTCGCCCGGCGTGTACTTCGACCGCGCCCTCGACAAGGCGTCCGACAAGGACATCTACGGCTGCCGGGTCATCCCGAGCCGCGGCGCCTGGCTCGAGTTCGAGATCGACAAGCGCGACAACGTCGGCGTGCGCATCGACCGCAAGCGCAAGCAGCCGGTCACGGTCCTGCTGAAGGCCCTCGGCTGGGACGAGGCGCGCATCCGCGAGCACTTCGGCGCCTACGAGTCGATCAATGTCACGCTGGAGAAGGACCACACCTCCGGCCAGGACGACGCGCTGCTGGACATCTACCGCAAGCTGCGGCCGGGCGAGCCGCCGACCCGCGAGTCGGCGCAGACCCTGCTGGAGAACCTGTACTTCAACCCGAAGCGGTACGACGTCGCCAAGGTCGGCCGATACAAGATCAACAAAAAGCTCGGCCTCGACCTGGACATGAAGCAGGGCACGCTCACCGAGGACGACATCGTCGCCACGATCGAGTACCTCGTCCGGCTGCACGCCGGTGAGGAGGAGGCCACCCTCGGGGCCGTCGCCGTGCCGATCGAGGTCGACGACATCGACCACTTCGGCAACCGGCGGCTGCGCACGGTCGGCGAGCTGATCCAGAACCAGGTCCGTCTCGGCCTGGCTCGTATGGAGCGCGTCGTCCGCGAGCGGATGACCACCCAGGACGTCGAGGCGATCACGCCGCAGACGCTGATCAACATCCGGCCGGTCGTCGCCTCCATCAAGGAGTTCTTCGGCACCAGCCAGCTCTCGCAGTTCATGGACCAGACCAACCCGCTCGCCGGGCTGACGCACAAGCGCCGCCTGAACGCGCTGGGCCCGGGCGGTCTGTCCCGTGAGCGCGCGGGCATGGAGGTCCGCGACGTCCACCCGTCGCACTACGGCCGCATGTGCCCGATCGAGACGCCGGAAGGCCCGAACATCGGCCTGATCGGCTCGCTGGCCGCCTTCGGCCGGGTCAACCCGTTCGGGTTCGTCGAGACCCCGTACCGCAAGGTCACCGACGGCGTGGTCACCGAGCAGATCGACTACCTCACCGCCGACGAGGAGGACCGCTACGTCATCGCGCAGGCCAACTCCCTGCTCAACGAGGACGGCACCTTCGTCGAGGACAAGGTCCTCATCCGCAAGAAGGGCGGCGAGGTCGAGCTGATCCCGCCGCGCGACGTCCAGTACATGGACGTCTCCGCGCGGCAGATGACCTCGGTCGCGACCGCGATGATCCCGTTCCTGGAGCACGACGACGCCAACCGCGCGCTGATGGGCTCCAACATGCAGCGCCAGTCGGTGCCGCTGCTGCGCAGCGAGGCGCCGCTGGTCGGCACCGGCATGGAGTACCGTGCCGCGACCGACGCGGGCGACGTCATCACGGCCGAGAAGGCGGGCGTCGTCGAGGAGGTCTCCGCCGACTACGTCACGGTGATGAACGACGACGGCACCCGCACGACCTACCGTGTCGCCAAGTTCAAGCGGTCGAACCAGGGCACCTGCTTCAACCAGAAGCCCATCGTGGAAGAGGGCGCCCGGGTCGAGCTCGGCCAGGTCATCGCCGACGGGCCGTGCACCGACAACGGTGAGATGGCGCTCGGCAAGAACCTGCTCGTGGCGTTCATGCCGTGGGAGGGCCACAACTACGAGGACGCGATCATCCTCAGCCAGCGCCTCGTCCAGGACGACGTGCTGTCCTCGATCCACATCGAGGAGCACGAGGTCGACGCCCGCGACACCAAGCTCGGCCCCGAGGAGATCACCCGGGACATCCCGAACGTCTCCGAGGAGGTCCTGGCCGACCTCGACGAGCGCGGCATCATCCGCATCGGCGCGGACGTCGTCCCCGGCGACATCCTGGTCGGCAAGGTCACGCCCAAGGGCGAGACCGAGCTGACCCCCGAGGAGCGGCTGCTGCGCGCGATCTTCGGTGAGAAGGCCCGCGAGGTCCGCGACACCTCCCTGAAGGTGCCGCACGGCGAGCAGGGCAAGGTCATCGGCGTCCGGGTGTTCTCCCGGGACGAGGGCGACGAGCTCCCGCCCGGCGTGAACGAGCTGGTCCGGGTGTACGTGGCGCAGAAGCGCAAGATCACCGACGGGGACAAGCTCGCGGGCCGGCACGGCAACAAGGGCGTCATCTCCAAGGTGCTCCCGGTCGAGGACATGCCGTTCCTGGAGGACGGCACGCCCGTCGACATCGTCCTGAACCCGCTCGGCGTCCCCGGACGCATGAACGTGGGCCAGGTCCTGGAGACCCACCTCGGCTGGGTCGCCTCCCGCGGCTGGAAGGTCGAGGGCGACGACGCCGAGTGGAAGCGCGCGCTCAGGGAGATCGGCGCCGACGAGGCCCCGCCGTGGACCAACACCGCGACGCCGGTGTTCGACGGCGCCCGCGAGGACGACGTCACCGGCCTGATCGAGAGCACGCTGCCGAACCGCGACGGCAACCGCATGGTCGGCCCGGGCGGCAAGGCGCGGCTGTTCGACGGCCGTACCGGCGAGCCCTACAAGGACCCGATCTCGGTCGGCTACATCTACATCCTCAAGCTGCTCCACCTGGTCGACGACAAGATCCACGCCCGCTCGACCGGTCCGTACTCCATGATCACCCAGCAGCCGCTCGGCGGTAAGGCCCAGTTCGGTGGCCAGCGCTTCGGTGAGATGGAGGTGTGGGCGCTGGAGGCCTACGGCGCCGCCTACGCCCTCCAGGAGCTGCTGACCATCAAGTCCGACGACGTCCTCGGCCGGGTCAAGGTCTACGAGGCCATCGTCAAGGGCGAGAACATCCCCGAGCCCGGCATTCCCGAGTCCTTCAAGGTGCTCATCAAGGAGATGCAGTCGCTGTGCCTCAACGTCGAGGTGCTCTCCAGCGACGGCATGTCGATCGAGATGCGCGACACCGACGAGGACGTCTTCCGCGCCGCGGAGGAGCTCGGCATCGACCTGTCCCGGCGTGAGCCGAGCAGTGTCGAAGAGGTCTGATCAACTCAAGGGGAAAACAGTTGCTTGACGTCAACTTCTTCGACGAGCTACGCATCGGCCTGGCGACCGCTGACGACATCCGCCAGTGGTCGCACGGCGAGGTCAAGAAGCCGGAGACGATCAACTACCGCACCCTCAAGCCGGAGAAGGACGGGCTCTTCTGCGAGAAGATCTTCGGTCCGACCCGGGACTGGGAGTGCTACTGCGGCAAGTACAAGCGCGTCCGGTTCAAGGGCATCATCTGCGAGCGCTGCGGCGTCGAGGTGACGCGCGCCAAGGTGCGGCGTGAGCGGATGGGCCACATTGAGCTGGCCGCGCCGGTCACGCACATCTGGTACTTCAAGGGCGTGCCCTCGCGCCTCGGCTACCTGCTGGACCTGGCCCCGAAGGATCTCGAAAAGATCATTTACTTCGCGGCCTACATGATCACCAGCGTGGACGCCGAGCGCCGCGACCGCGACCTGCCGACGCTGGAGGCCCACATCTCCGTGGAGCGCCAGCAGATCGAGCAGGCCCGCGACGCGCAGGTCGAGGCCCGCCAGCAGAAGCTGGAGGGCGACCTCGCGGAGCTGGAGGAGGCCGGCGCGAAGGCCGACCAGAAGCGCAAGGTGCGCGACGGCGCCGAGCGGGAGATGAAGCAGCTACGCGACCGCGCGCAGCGCGAGATCGACCGGCTCGACGAGGTCTGGAGCCGCTTCAAGAACCTCAAGGTCCAGGACCTTGAGGGCGACGAGCTGCTCTACCGCGAGATGCGGGACCGGTTCGGCAAGTACTTCGAGGGCGGCATGGGCGCCGCGGCCATCCAGGCGCGGCTCCAGAACTTCGACCTCGACGCCGAGGCCGAGAAGCTGCGCGACATCATCCGCACCGGCAAGGGGCAGAAGAAGGCCCGCGCGCTGAAGCGGCTGAAGGTCGTCTCGGCGTTCCTCAACACCCGCAACAGCCCGCTCGGGATGGTGCTGGACTGCATTCCGGTGATCCCGCCGGACCTGCGTCCGATGGTGCAGCTGGACGGCGGCCGGTTCGCCACGTCCGACCTGAACGACCTGTACCGCCGCGTGATCAACCGGAACAACCGGCTCAAGCGGCTGCTCGACCTCGGCGCGCCCGAGATCATCGTCAACAACGAGAAGCGGATGCTCCAGGAGGCCGTCGACGCGCTGTTCGACAACGGCCGCCGCGGCCGCCCGGTCACCGGGCCGGGCAACCGTCCGCTGAAGTCGCTGTCGGACATGCTCAAGGGCAAGCAGGGCCGGTTCCGCCAGAACCTGCTGGGCAAGCGCGTCGACTACTCGGGCCGGTCGGTCATCGTCGTCGGCCCGCAGCTGAAGCTGCACCAGTGCGGCCTGCCCAAGCAGATGGCGCTGGAGCTGTTCAAGCCGTTCGTGATGAAGCGGCTGGTCGACCTCAACCACGCGCAGAACATCAAGTCCGCCAAGCGGATGGTCGAGCGGGCCCGCCCGGTCGTGTGGGACGTGCTGGAAGAGGTCATCACCGAGCACCCGGTGCTGCTGAACCGCGCGCCGACCCTGCACCGCCTCGGCATCCAGGCGTTCGAGCCGCAGCTGGTCGAGGGCAAGGCCATCCAGATCCACCCGCTGGTCTGCACGGCGTTCAACGCCGACTTCGACGGCGACCAGATGGCGGTGCACCTGCCGCTGTCCGCCGAGGCGCAGGCCGAGGCGCGGATCCTGATGCTCTCGACCAACAACATCCTGAAGCCGTCGGACGGCAAGCCCGTCACCATGCCCACCCAGGACATGGTCATCGGCCTGTACTGGCTGACGACGGAGAAGGACGGCGCGCAGGGCGAGGGCCGTGCGTTCGGCGGCATCGCCGAGGGCATCATGGCCTACGACCGGGGCGAGCTGGACCTCCAGGCGAAGATCCACATCCGGCTCAAGGACGTCCCGCCGCCGCGGGACTGGATCGCGCCCGAGGGGTACGAGCCCGGCCAGCCCTACCGGCTGGAGACCACGCTCGGCCGCGCGCTGTTCAACGAGACGCTGCCGGAGGACTTCCCCTTCGTCAACGACGAGATCGGCAAGAAGCAGCTCTCGGCGATCGTCAACGAGCTGGCGGAGACCTACCCGAAGGTCGCCGTCGCGAACGCTCTGGACGCGCTGAAGAGCACCGGCTTCCACTGGGCCACCCGGTCCGGCGTCACGATCGCGATCGACGACGTCATCACCCCGCCGAACAAGCAGGACATCCTCGGCGGGTACGAGGCGCGCGCCGACAAGGTGCAGCGGGAGTTCAACCGCGGTCTGATCACCGATGACGAGCGCAAGCAGGAGCTCATCGAGATCTGGAACCACGCGACCGCCGACGTCGCCAAGGACATGGAGCAGGCGTTCCCGAAGGCCAACCCGATCTGGATGATGATCCAGTCGGGCGCCCGCGGCAACCCGCTCCAGCTGCGGCAGATCGCCGGTATGCGCGGGCTGGTGTCGAACCCGAAGGGCGAGACGATCCCGCGTCCGATCAAGTCGTCGTTCCGCGAGGGCCTGTCGGTCGTCGAGTACTTCATCTCGACGCACGGCGCCCGCAAGGGCCTGGCCGACACGGCGCTGCGCACCGCCGACTCGGGCTACCTGACCCGGCGTCTGGTGGACGTCGCGCAGGACGTCATCGTCCGCGAGGAGGACTGCGGCACCGACCGCACGATCCCCTTCGAGGTCGCCGACCGGATGGCCGACGGCTCGCTGGTCAAGCTCGCCACGAGCGAGACGAGCCTGGTCGGCCGCACGATCGCCGAGGACGTCGAGGTCGACGGGACCGTCATCTTCCCGGCCGACACCGACCTGTCCGACGCGGTCGTGACGCGGCTGGTCGAGGCGGGCGTGGACCGCGTCCGCACCCGCAGCGCCCTGGTCTGCGAGGCGAAGATCGGTGTCTGCGCCGCCTGCTACGGCCGCTCGCTGGCCACCGGCAAGCGGGTGGACGTCGGCGAGGCCGTCGGCATCATCGCGGCGCAGTCGATCGGTGAGCCCGGCACGCAGCTGACCATGCGCACCTTCCACACCGGCGGTGTGGCCGGTGGCGACATCACGCACGGTCTGCCGCGTGTCCAGGAGCTGTTCGAGGCGCGCATCCCGAAGGGTGTCGCCCCGATCAGCGAGGTCGCCGGCCGCGTCAAGATCGACGAGACCGAGAAGGCGCGCAAGGTCGTCGTCGTCCCCGACGACGGCGCCGACGAGATCGCCTACCCGGTGCCGATGCGCTCGCGCCTGCTGGTGAAGGAGGGCGAGCACGTCGACGTCGGCCAGCAGCTCATCGCGGGTGCGATCAACCCGCACGAGGTGCTGCGCATCCTCGGCCCGCGCGCCGTGCAGCTCCACCTGGTCCACGAGGTCCAGGAGGTCTACCGGTCGCAGGGCGTGTCGATCCACGACAAGCACATCGAGATCATCGTCCGCCAGATGCTGAAGCGGGTGAACATCCTCGAGTCCGGCGACACCGACCTGCTGCCGGGCGACCTCGTGGAGCGTCCGATCTTCGAGGAGACGAACCGGAACGTCGTCGCCGAGGGCGGGGTGCCCGCCGCGGGCCGCCCGGTCCTGATGGGCATCACCAAGGCCTCGCTCGCGACCGAGTCGTGGCTGTCGGCGGCGTCCTTCCAGGAGACGACCCGGGTGCTCACCGAGGCCGCGATGCACGCCAAGAGCGACCCGCTGCTGGGCCTCAAGGAGAACGTCATCATCGGCAAGCTCATCCCGGCCGGTACCGGCATGCCGCAGTACCGCAACGTCCGGGTGGAGCCCACCGAGGAGGCGAAGGCGGCGGTGTACTCCGTCGGCTCCTACGACGACGGCGCCGAGTACGCGTTCGGCCAGGGGTCGGGCGAGGCGGTTCCGCTGGAGGAGTACGACTTCGGCCAGTACAACCGGTAGTTCCGCAAGCCACGGAAAGGCCGCTTCCCGCATCCGCGGGAGGCGGCCTTTCCGCGTTGTCACAGGATGCGCGCCTGTTCCGTCCCCATGACGTGCGGGATGACGAAGAGGTGGCGAGGGAGTTCCAGGCGCTGCGCGGGCGGCTCCTGGGCGTGGCCTACGGGCTCCTCGGCAGTGTGGACGAGGCGGAGGACGTGGTCCAGGAGAGCTGGCTGCGGCTCCGCTCGGCCGACCGCGCCCGGATCGAGGACCTGACCGGCTGGCTGATCGTCACGACCGCGCGGCTCGCGCGGGACGTGCTGCGGTCGGCGCGGCACCGGCGGGAGGAGTACGTCGGGCCGTGGCTGCCCGAGCCGCTGGTCACCGGCGAGCGTCCTCGCGCCGACCCGGCGGGCGGCGGCGATCCCGCCGACCGCGTGACGCTGGACGAGTCGCTCAGCATGGCCCTGCTGGTCGTGCTGGAGTCGCTCACCCCCGCCGAGCGGACGGCGTTCGTGCTGCACGACGTGTTCGGGGTCGGGTTCGCCGAGATCGGCGAGGTGGTGGGCCGCGAGCCGGCGGCCTGCCGCCAGCTCGCCGTGCGGGCCCGCAGGCGGATCGAGGCACGCGCGCCGCGCTTCGAGCCGTCCCCGGACGAGCAGCGCCGCGTCCTCGCGGCGTTCGCCGCCGCCTGCCGGACCGGCGACGTCCAGGCGCTGCTGGCGCTGCTCGACCCCGGCGTCGTCGTGCGCAGCGACGGCGGCGGGTGGGTGGCGGCGGCGCGCCGTCCCGTGCACGGCGCCGACCGCGTCGCCCGCTACCTGGCCGGTGTCGCGCGCTGGTACGCCGACGACGGCGAGATCGCGCACGCCACGGTGAACGGCCGCCCGGGGCTGCTCTGGACGCGGGGCGGCGAACTGCACGGCGTCATGTCCGTCACGCTCGACGGCGGCCGGATCACCTCCGTCGACTTCGTCCGCAACCCCGACAAGCTCGAACGCGCACGACAACTGAGAGGAACACACTGATGCCGGATGTTCTGATCCTGGGCGGCGGGTTCGCCGCCGTCTGGAGCGCCGCCGCGGCCACGCGGCTGTTGCGCGCGGAGGGCGCTCAGCGCTCCGTCACGGTCGTCGCGCCGGACGACCACATGGTGATCCGGCCCCGGCTCTACCAGGCCGACCCGGGCGCGATGCGGGTCCCGCTGGACGACGTCCTCGGGCCGATCGGCGTGGAGCGGGTCCGCGGCTACGCCACCGCCATCGACACCGAGCGGTCGGCGGTGACCGTCCGGGGGCGGGACGGGAGCGTCGCCGAGTTGAGCTATCGGCGGCTCGTCCTGGCCACGGGCAGCGCGTTGGCGAAGCCGGACCTGCCCGGTGCCGAGCACCTCCACAACGTCGACACGGTCGAGGCCGCCGTCGCGCTCGACGACCACCTGCACGCCCTGCCCGAGGCCCCGGGCCGCCACACCGCCGTGGTCATCGGCGCGGGCTTCACCGGCCTTGAGGTCGCGACGGAGCTGGCCGGACGGATGCGGGCGCCGGGCGTCGCCGGGGACGCGGCGGACGAGGTCCGCGTCGTCCTCGTGGAGCGCGCCGACGTCATTGGCCCCGACCTCGGCCCAGGCCCCCGTCCCGTCATCACGTCCGCGCTGGAGGAGCTGGGCGTCGAGGTGCGGCTCGGCGCGTCGGTGACCGAGATCACGCCGGACGGCGTCGTGCTCGGCGACGGGACGTCCATCCCGGCGAGCACGGTCGTGTGGACGGCCGGGGTCCAGGCCAGCCCGCTCACCCGCGACGTCCCGGCCGAACGCGACCGCATCGGACGCCTGGTCACCGACGCGTTCCTGCGCGTCCCCGGGGTGCCCGGCGTGTACGCGGCGGGCGACACCGCCGCCGCCCCGGCCGAGGACGGCCACGTCACGATGCCGAGCTGCCAGCACGCGACCCCGCTCGGCCGCCACGCGGGCCACAACGCCGCCGCCGACCTGCTCGGGCTCACCCCGGCCGAGTTCAGGCCCGACCCCTACGTGACGTGCCTGGACCTCGGCACGGCCGGGGCGGTCTTCACCACCGGGTTCGAGCGGACGGTCGAGAGCACGGGGGAGACGGCCAAGGCGCGCAAGCGCGCGGTGAACGAGGAGTGGATCTACCCGCCGGTGCGCGACGCGGAGGAGCTGCTGCGGCGTGCCGACCACCGGATGTCGGTCCGCCGCCCGGTCCCCGCCGGCTGACCCGGCACGCCGTTTACCTGCGGTTATCTCGGTTTTCTTGACCTTTGACCGGGTTTTGCGGTGCCGTGCCCGGGGAGGGACTCGTTGCTGGCTAATCTTCGTGACGGGGAGGAAACCATATGAAACGGGTCATTACCGCAGCAGTGATCGCGATCGCGGCGACGGGGGTCGGGGTGGGAGCAGCCGGCGCCGCCCAGCCGTCGCAGCAGACGCAGCCGTCGCAGCAGCAGCGCCAGGATTGCCGTACCTACTCCAGCACCGCCGTGTGCGGCAAGGTCCAGCTCGACCAGAAGCAGCAGGCGTGCGCTACCGCGATGGTCCAGCAGGGGATGACCCAGCGCCGAGCCGAGGTGGAGTGCAAGGCCTTCGGCTGACCGTCCGAGAGGGCCCGCTTCCCGTACAGGGGAGCGGGCCTCCGGCATTCCGGACACCCCCGAAGTCGCCGTCAGGGCGTGCGGGGTGAAACGATCGGGGTCCGGTTTGCGAAGGAGGCGGGACATGGAACAGGTACGGCTCGGCACGACGGGGACGAAGGTCTCGCGGATCTGTCTCGGCATGATGAGCTACGGCGACCCGAAGTCGCGGGAGTGGTTCCTCGGCGAGGACGCCGCCGAGCCGATCGTCCGGCGCGCCGTCGAGGCGGGCGTGACGTTCTTCGACACCGCCGACATGTACTCGACCGGCGCCAGCGAGGAGATCACCGGCCGCCTGCTGGGCCGGATGTTCCAGAACCGCGACGACTACGTCCTCGCGACGAAGGTGTACTTCCCGATGGGCCCCGGCGCCAACGAGTCCGGCCTGGGCCGCAAGCACGTGATGGCCTCCATCGACGCGGCGCTGCGCCGCCTCGGCACCGACCACGTGGACCTGTACCAGATCCACCGGTGGGACTACGAGACGCCCATCGAGGAGACCATGGAGGCCCTCCACGACGTCGTGCGCTCGGGCAAGGCCCGCTACATCGGCGCGTCCAGCATGTACGCGTGGCAGTTCGCCAAGGCCCAGCACGTCGCCGAGACGCGCGGTTGGACGAAGTTCGTCACCATGCAGAACCACTACAACCTCGTGTACCGGGAGGAGGAGCGGGAGATGATCCCGCTCTGCCTCGACCAGGGCGTGGGCTGCCTTCCCTGGAGCCCGCTGGCGCGCGGCCTGCTGGCGGGCAACCGCGAGCGGGGCGGCGGACGCAACACCGTCCGCGCCAACACCGACGCCTACGCCGACGAGCTCTACGAGGAGGCCGACTTCGACGTGGTGGACGTCGTCCGGCAGGTGGCCGCCGAGCGCGACGTCCCGCCCGCGCGGGTCGCGCTGGCGTGGCTGCTCGCCAAGCCCGGCGTGACCGCGCCCATCATCGGCGCGACGAAGCTCGGCCACATGGAGGACGCGATCGCCGCCGCCGACATCCGCCTGGACGACAAGGAGATCGCCCGCCTGGAGGCGCCCTACCGTCCGCACCCGGTCAACGGGCACTCCTGACCTGCGCGGCCGACATGACGCCCCCGGGTCAGGAACGCTCCGGGGGCGTCCGACGTCTATCCGGGGGTGGTGATTTGCGATTCCACCGGCTATCGGGGCAGGCTGGTGACGAGAACGCCCACGGGTGGCAAGACCGCCACGTGGGGACATCGGTGACAAGGTTCGGAGGCCGCGTTATGCGCCGCGCGTCTCCGAGCGTCCGGGTGCTGAGGAGCCCCGGGACGACGGCGCTGAAGGAGCCCGACGATGACCGACAATGACGGCACGCAGGGACCGCAGTGGCCGTTGCCGGAGGACGAGGGCCAGCGGCCCCCGGAGCAGAACGAGCCTCCGGCCCGTCCCCTGGGCGACCGCACGGTGGTCTTCGGTGCCCCCCAGCTGGGCGGCAACGCGGGCCAGCAGCCTCCACAGCCCCCGCAGCCGGAGCAGCCCGCGCACCCCACGAGGGTCGAGCAGCCGATCCAGCAGCAGCAGTACGGCGAGCAGCCCCCGGCGCCGCCCCAGCAGCCCTACAACCCGCCGCAGGAGCAGCCGCAGTACGGCCAGCCCGAGCAGCAGCAGTACGGCGGGCAGCAGGGCTACGGCCAGCAGCCGGCCCAGGGCGGCTACCCGCAGCAGCCCGAGCAGCCGCAGTTCGGCCAGCAGCAGCCCTACGGCCAGCAGCCCGAGGACCCGTACGGCCAGCAGCAGGCCTACCCGCAGCAGCCCCGGCACGCCGCGCCCCAGGAGCCGCAGCACCAGTTCGGCCAGCCCGAGCAGCAGCAGTACGGCCAGCCCGAGCAGCAGCAGCCGTTCGGCCAGCCGCAGTTCGGCCAGGAGCAGCCGCAGCAGGACGGCACCGACCGCACGCTGATCGTCCCCGGCCCCGGCGCGAGCACGCCGCCTGCCCCCGAGCCCGAGGCGCCGCGTCCGGTCATCGACGACCAGGCCACGCTGCACTGGTCGCCCGGCACCGACATCCCCGTCGCGACCGGCCCCGAGCGCAAGCACGAGGCCCCGGCCGAGCCCTGGCAGTCGTCGCCCGCGCCCGAGCCGTGGTCGTCGGAGCCGTCCCAGCCGCCCCAGCAGGGCCAGGTGGACCACGAGCGGACGATGATGGTGCCGCCCCCCGAGTCCGGCTTCGGCGCGCCCGCCGCCCCGTCCCCGGCCGAGGACCCCTACGGCCGTCCCGAGGTGGAGGACGCCAAGCCGACCCAGGCCTTCGACCCGGGCCGCCAGGCCGAGCCGCAGGGCATGGCCGAGCACACCCGCATGGACATCGGCCAGCAGCAGTGGGGCCAGCAGCAACAGCAGCAGCCCGGCCAGCAGCAGTACAACCAGCAGCAGCCCTACAACGCCCAGCAGCAGTACGGCCAGCAGGACCAGCAGCAACAGCAGTTCGGCCAGCAGGACTTCGGCCAGCAGCAGTCCTACGGCTCCCAGCAGAACCAGGGCCAGTACGGCCAGCAGCAGCAGTACGGCCAGCAAGACCAGCAGTACGGGCAGCAGGATCAGCAACAGCAGCAGTACGGCCAGCCGGAACAGCAGTACGGCCAGCAGGACCAGCAGTACGGCCAGCCTGACCAGCAGCAGCAACAGTTCGGCCAGCCCGACCAGCAGCAGTTCGGTCAGCAGCAGTTCGGCGGTCAGCAGCAGTACGGCGGCGGCGCCCAGCAGCCCGCCCCCTACAGCGGCGGCGACGAGGGGAAGGGCGGCGGCAGGAACACGCTGTGGCTGGTGATCGGCGGCGTGGCGATCGTCGTCATCCTGGTCGTGGTGGTAGTAGCCTTCGTCCTCTAGGACGGCCGGGGGCGGCGTAAAAAGTGGCCAAGATCTTCCCCAAGCGGGGATGAATGGGCCACAATGCGAGAACCGCGCCGTCCCCGACACCCGCCCCAAGGGCACAGACCGGAACCGGGGAAGGTAGTAAGCGCAACTACCAGCGACCGAAAACGTTGCGATCGCGTCCGAAGGCAGGTTCGAGCGTCAGCGAGAACCTGATCGCGGAGCGAGCCGCCAGGCGAGTTCGGAGCGATGCCAGCGATCGCCGCGGTGTCCGCCGAAGGAGGGCCGCCAAGGCCCGACGCCAAGGGCACCGCAATGAACACCGCCGGAGCCAGGGCGCTGCGGCCGACCCCCCATTTTGATTTTCGACGCGTAGGTCGGTAACCTCTTCACTTGTGCCCGCTGTGCGGGCCGCTATGCGTGCGCACCGGCGAGGTCCAGTCGGCCAGGCCCAGCGCCGCATCTACTCCCCGGCTTGATCTGGCCCTGGTATGGGCCGGGCGGTCTGTGTCGGTTCTGAACGGCGCGATGCTCCGTGAGGTGGCGACACGCCCGACCGCGTGGGTCGGAGAGGTCGGGAAACCGGCAGGTCACAGCCTCGCCTGAGGTGGTGATTGCAGCATAGGACTTACCGGCTCGGTACGAGGAAGACGGAGACGCGGTGCCCACGATCCAGCAGCTGGTCCGAAAGGGCCGCCAGGACAAGGTGACCAAGAACAAGACGCCCGCGCTGAAGGAGAGCCCCCAGCGGCGGGGCGTCTGCACGCGCGTCTACACGACGACGCCCAAGAAGCCGAACTCCGCGCTTCGCAAGGTCGCTCGTGTCCGGCTGACCAGCGGGATCGAGGTCACGGCCTATATCCCCGGCGTCGGTCACAACCTGCAGGAGCACTCGATCGTGCTCGTGCGCGGCGGGCGTGTGAAGGACCTCCCCGGTGTTCGGTACAAGATCATCCGCGGGTCCCTCGACACGCAGGGGGTCCGCAACCGCAAGCAGGCGCGTAGCAAGTACGGCGCGAAGAAGGAGAAGAGCTGATGCCGCGCAAGGGCCCCGCTGGCAAGCGCCAGCTGATCGCTGACCCGGTGTACAACTCGCCGCTGGTCACCGCGCTCATCAACAAGATTCTCCTGGACGGCAAGCGGTCGATCGCGCAGAGCATCGTCTACGACGCTCTGGAGGGCGCTCGCGAGAAGACCGGCAACGACCCGGTCGTCACGCTGAAGCGCGCGCTCGACAACGTCAAGCCGACCCTGGAGGTCCGCAGCCGCCGCGTCGGTGGCGCGACCTACCAGGTCCCGGTGGAGGTGCGGCCCGCCCGCAGCACCACCCTCGCGCTGCGCTGGCTCGTGGTGTACGCCCGGCAGCGTCGCGAGAAGACCATGACCGAGCGGCTGATGAACGAGCTGCTCGACGCGAGCAACGGCCTCGGCGCGTCTGTCAAGAAGCGCGAGGACACCCACAAGATGGCGGAGTCCAACAAGGCCTTCGCCCACTACCGCTGGTAACCCCGGCGGGCCTGAGAACGACGAGACGACGCGAGGACGCGAGGACACAGTGGCTACCAAAACCGGTGTAGACCTGGCCAGGGTCCGCAACATCGGGATCATGGCCCATATCGACGCTGGCAAGACCACGACGACCGAGCGGATCCTGTACTACACGGGCATCAGCTACAAGATCGGCGAGGTCCACGACGGCGCCGCCACCATGGACTGGATGGAGCAGGAGCAGGAGCGGGGGATCACGATCACCTCCGCGGCCACCACCTGCGAATGGCCCGTCGACGAGGTCAAGCACACGATCAACATCATCGACACCCCCGGGCACGTCGACTTCACCATTGAGGTGGAGCGCAACCTGCGGGTGCTCGACGGCGCGGTCGCGGTGTTCGACGGTGTGGCCGGTGTGGAGCCGCAGTCCGAGACGGTGTGGCGGCAGGCCGACCGCTACGGCGTGCCCCGCATGTGCTTCGTCAACAAGCTCGACCGGGTCGGCGCCGAGTTCCACCGCTGCGTCGACATGATCGAGAACAGGCTGAACGCGACCCCGCTCGTGCTCCAGCTCCCGATCGGCGCCGAGGCGGACTTCAAGGGCGTCATCGACCTGGTGACGATGAAGGCGCTCCTCTGGAACGAGGAGGCCAAGCTCGGCGAGATGTACGACACGGTCGACATCCCCGAGACCCACGCCGAGCTCGCGCGCGAGTGGCACGACAAGCTGGTCGAGACGCTCGCCGAGAACGACGACGAGATCATGGAGCTGTACCTGGAGGGCGACGAGCCCACCGTGGAGCAGCTGCACGACGGCATCCGGCGCGCGACGATCGCCGCGAAGCTGACCCCGGTGACGTGCGGCACGGCCTTCAAGAACAAGGGCGTGCAGCCGCTGCTGGACGCGATCGTCCGCTACCTGCCCTCGCCGCTGGACGTGGAGGCCATCGAGGGCCACGCCGTCCGGGACGAGGAGAAGGTGCTCGTCCGCAAGCCGAGCGAGGACGAGCCGTTCTCCGCGCTCGCGTTCAAGATCGCCAGCGACCCGCACCTGGGCAAGCTCACGTTCGTGCGCGTGTACTCCGGCGTGCTGGAGTCCGGCGCGAACGTGATGAACTCCGTCAAGGAGCGCAAGGAGCGCATCGGCAAGATCTACCGGATGCACGCCAACAAGCGCACCGAGATCGAGCGCGCGGGCGCGGGCGACATCGTCGCGGTGATGGGCCTCAAGCAGACCACCACCGGCGAGACGCTGTGCGACGAGAAGAACCCCATCGTCCTTGAGTCGATGAACTTCCCGGCGCCGGTCATCCACGTGGCGATCGAGCCGAAGACCAAGGCCGACCAGCAGAAGCTGGGCACCGCGATCCAGCGGCTGGCCGAGGAGGACCCGTCCTTCCAGGTCCGCACCGAGGAGGACACCGGCCAGACCGTGATCTCCGGCATGGGCGAGCTCCACCTGGAGATCCTCGTCGACCGGATGAAGCGCGAGTTCAAGGTCGACGCCAACGTCGGCAAGCCGCAGGTGGCCTACCGCGAGACCATCAGCCGCAAGGTCGAGAAGGTCGAGTACACCCACAAGAAGCAGACGGGTGGCTCCGGCCAGTTCGGCCGCGTGATCATCGACCTGGAGCCGCTCGGCGGCGGTTCCGACGGGTATGAGTTCGAGAACAAGGTCACCGGTGGCCGCATCCCGCGGGAGTACATCCCGTCGGTGGACGCGGGCTGCCAGGAGGCCGCCGAGTTCGGTGTCCTCGCCGGCTACCCGATGGTGGGCGTCAAGGTCACCCTGCAGGACGGCGCCTACCACGAGGTGGACTCCTCGGAAATGGCGTTCAAGGTCGCCGGTTCCATGGCGTTCAAGGAGGCCGCCCGCAGGGCGAAGCCGACGCTGCTGGAGCCGATGATGGCCGTCGAGGTCACCACGCCCGAGGACAACATGGGCGATGTGATCGGCGACCTCAACAGCCGTCGCGGCCAGGTCCAGTCCATGGACGAGCGGCACGGCATGCGCGTCATCAAGGCGCTCGTGCCCCTGTCCGAGATGTTCGGCTACGTGGGTGATCTGCGCAGCAAGACCCAGGGCCGGGCCGTCTTCACCATGCAGTTCGACTCCTACGCCGAGGTTCCGGGGAACGTCGCGCAGGAGATCATCGCGAAGGCGCGGGGCGAGTAAGCGCCGGGCCTGCCCACAGATCACACCAGACGTACATCGAAGCGGTCGTCTAGACGGCCGAGGATCGCGACAAGGAGCAACCAGTGGCGAAGGCCAAGTTCGAGCGGACGAAGCCGCACGTGAACATCGGCACCATTGGACACATCGACCACGGTAAGACCACGCTTACCGCGGCGATCACCAAGGTGCTCCACGACAAGTACCCGGACCTCAACCCCTTCACGCCGTTCGAGGACATCGACAAGGCGCCGGAGGAGCGCGAGCGCGGCATCACGATCTCGATCGCGCACGTCGAGTACCAGACCGAGGCCCGGCACTACGCGCACGTGGACTGCCCGGGTCACGCCGACTACATCAAGAACATGATCACGGGTGCGGCGCAGATGGACGGCGCCATCCTCGTGGTCGCCGCCACCGACGGCCCGATGCCGCAGACCAAGGAGCACGTGCTCCTGGCCCGCCAGGTCGGCGTCCCCTACATCGTCGTCGCGCTGAACAAGTGCGACATGGTGGACGACGAGGAGATCCTGGAGCTCGTCGAGCTCGAGGTCCGCGAGCTGCTCTCGGAGTATGAGTTCCCGGGCGACGACGTGCCGGTCGTGCGCGTCTCCGCCTTCCAGGCGCTCCAGGGCGACGCCAAGTGGGGCGAGACGATCGTCGAGCTGATGGACGCCGTCGACAACAACGTGCCGGAGCCGGTGCGCGACATCGACAAGCCGTTCCTGATGCCGATCGAGGACGTCTTCTCGATCACCGGTCGCGGCACGGTCGTCACCGGCCGCGTCGAGCGCGGTGTCGTGAACGTCAACGAGACCGTCGACATCATCGGCATCAAGAACGAGACCACCTCGACCACCGTCACCGGTGTCGAGATGTTCCGCAAGCTGCTCGACCAGGGCCAGGCGGGCGACAACGTCGGCCTGCTCCTGCGCGGCATCAAGCGCGAGGACGTCGAGCGCGGCCAGTGTGTCATCAAGCCGGGCACGACCACCCCGCACACCGAGTTCGAGGCGCAGGTCTACATCCTGTCCAAGGACGAGGGCGGCCGCCACACGCCGTTCTTCAACAACTACCGTCCGCAGTTCTACTTCCGGACCACGGACGTCACCGGCGTGGTGAACCTCCCCGAGGGCACCGAGATGGTCATGCCGAGCGACAACACCGAAATGCGCGTCGAGCTGATCCAGCCCGTCGCCATGGAGGAGGGCCTGAAGTTCGCCATCCGCGAGGGCGGCCGGACCGTCGGCTCGGGTCGCGTCACCAAGGTCATCAAGTAACACCTCTCGTGGACGCGGCGGCCTTGCCGCTGGCAACAGCAGGCGGGCCGCCGCGTCGCGATCACTGAAGTATCCAGCGGCACTACAGCAAAGGACACCGAGGCCACCATGGCGGGACAGAAGATCCGCATCCGGCTCAAGGCCTACGACCACGAGGTCATCGACACTTCCGCGAAGAAGATCGTTGAGACGGTGACGCGGACGGGCGCCAAGGTCGCGGGCCCGGTGCCGCTGCCGACCGAGAAGAACGTGTACTGCGTCATCCGCTCGCCGCACAAGTACAAGGACAGCCGCGAGCACTTCGAGATGCGCACGCACAAGCGGTTGATCGACATCATCGACCCGACGCCCAAGACGGTCGACTCGCTGATGCGGCTCGACCTTCCGGCCGGCGTTGACATCGAGATCAAGCTCTAAGGGACGCACCGAGAGATGAGTACGCAGAGGAAGGGCGTCCTGGGCGAGAAGCTCGGCATGACCCAGGTCTTCGACGATGAGGGCCGGATCGTGCCGGTGACCGTCGTCCAGGCCGGGCCGTGTGTCGTCACGCAGCTCCGCACCCAGGAGAAGGACGGCTACACCGCCGTCCAGATCGGGTACGGGCAGATCGACCCGCGCAAGGTGAACAAGCCGCGCACGGGTCACTTCGAGAAGGCCGGCGTCACGCCGCGCCGCTACCTCGTCGAGCTGCGTTCGGACGACACCACCGAGTTCGAACTCGGCCAGGAGATCACCGCCAGCGTCTTCGAGGCCGGCCAGAAGATCGACGTCACCGGGACGAGCAAGGGCAAGGGCACCGCGGGTGTCATGAAGCGCCACGGCTTCAAGGGCCTCGGCGCCTCGCACGGCACCCAGCGCAAGCACCGCTCCCCGGGCTCGATCGGCGGCTGCGCGACCCCCGGTCGCGTCTTCAAGGGCCTCCGCATGGCGGGACGGCACGGCAACGCCCGTACCACCGTGCAGAACCTGACCGTCCACGCCATCGACGCGGAGAAGAACCTGCTGCTCATCAAGGGCGCGGTTCCCGGTCCCAACGGCGGCGTGGTGCTGGTCCGCGACGCAGTGAAGGGGACGGGCAAGTGACTGCCAAGCTCGACATCGATCTGCCCGCCGAGGTCTTCGACGCGAAGACCAGCGTGCCGCTGATCCACCAGGTCGTGGTGGCCCAGCTGGCCGCGGCGCGCCAGGGCACGCACGCCACCAAGACCCGCGGCGACGTCCGCGGCGGTGGCAAGAAGCCGTACCGGCAGAAGGGCACCGGTCGCGCCCGCCAGGGTTCGACCCGCGCGCCCCAGTTCGCCGGCGGTGGCACCGTGCACGGCCCGCAGCCGCGGGACTACACGCAGAAGACGCCCAAGAAGATGAAGGCGGCGGCGCTGCGCGGCGCGCTGTCCGACCGCGCCCGGTACGGCCGGGTGCACGTGGTCGACCACCTCATCGAGGGCGACGCCCCGAAGACCAGGACGGCGCTGACCGCGCTGCGCTCGGTCACCGAGGCCAAGCGCGTCCTGCTGGTCCTGGACCGCGAGGACGAGCTGACCTGGAAGAGCCTGCGCAACGAGCCGAGCGTGCACGTGCTCGTCTCCGACCAGCTCAACACCTACGACGTGCTGGTGAACGACGACGTCGTCTTCACGCAGAAGGCGTACGACGAGTTCATCTCGCGCGCGGCGAAGAAGTAAGGAGGGTCCGCACATGAACAAGATCGCCGACCCCCGCGACATCATCATCGCGCCGGTCGTCTCGGAGAAGAGCTACGGGCTGCTGGACGAGAACAAGTACACGTTCGTCGTCCGTCCGGACGCCAACAAGACGCAGATCAAGCAGGCCGTCGAGGCCGTGTTCGGCGTCAAGGTCGTCAACGTGAACACGCTCAACCGGCAGGGGAAGCGCAAGCGGACCCGGTTCGGCTACGGCAAGCGCAAGGACACCAAGCGCGCCATCGTCAGCCTCGCCGAGGGCGAGCGGATCGACATCTTCGGCGGCACGGCCTAGGACAGGCCGCGTCGTCCCGAAGTCAGATAAAGGGATGAACGAATAAGATGGGCATCCGTAACTACAAGCCGACGACTCCGGGTCGTCGCGGCTCCAGCGTGGCCGACTTCGTCGAGATCACGCGCAGCGAGCCAGAGAAGTCGCTGCTGCGTCCGCTCCCCAAGAAGGGCGGCCGCAACAACCACGGCCGCATCACGACCCGGCACCAGGGCGGCGGCCACAAGCGCGCCTACCGCGTGATCGACTTCCGTCGGCACGACAAGGACGGCGTCCCGGCCAAGGTCGCGCACATCGAGTACGACCCGAACCGCACCGCGCGGATCGCGCTGCTGCACTACGTGGACGGCGAGAAGCGCTACATCATCGCCCCCCGCGGCCTGCGCCAGGGCGACCGGGTCGAGAACGGTCCGGGCGCCGACATCAAGCCGGGCAACTGCCTGCCGCTGCGCAACATCCCGACGGGTACCGTCGTCCACGCCATCGAGCTCCGGCCCGGCGGCGGCGCCAAGATCGCCCGCAGCGCGGGCGCGGGCGTCCAGCTGCTGGCCAAGGAGGGCAAGTACGCCACGCTGCGCATGCCCTCGGGCGAGATGCGGATGGTGGACGTGCGCTGCCGCGCGACGGTCGGCGAGGTCGGCAACGCCGAGCAGTCGAACATCAACTGGGGCAAGGCCGGACGCATGCGGTGGAAGGGCAAGCGCCCGACCGTCCGCGGTGTGGCCATGAACCCGATCGACCACCCGCACGGTGGTGGTGAGGGCAAGACCTCCGGTGGTCGGCACCCGGTGAACCCGAACGGTAAGAAGGAAGGCCGCACTCGCCAGGCGAACAAGTCGAGCGACCGGCTGATCGTCCGTCGTCGCAGCAAGAAGAAGCGGTAGGAGTCGCTCGTCATGCCACGTAGCCTCAAGAAGGGCCCCTTCGTGGACGACCACCTCATCAAGAAGGTGGACGTCCAGAACGAGAAGGGCACCAAGAACGTCATCAAGACGTGGTCGCGGCGCTCCATGATCGTGCCGGACATGATCGGTCACACGATCGCCGTGCACGACGGCCGCAAGCACGTCCCGGTGTTCATCACCGACGCCATGGTGGGGCACAAGCTCGGCGAGTTCGCGCCGACGCGGACGTTCCGCAGCCATGTCAAGGAAGACCGCCGCAGCCGACGCGGCTGAGTCCTAGCAACAGAGAGGGATCAGCGATGGAAGCCAGGGCCCAGGCGCGGTTCATCCGCGTCACGCCCAGGAAGGCCCGCCGCGTGGTGGACCTCATCCGCGGCCTGCCCGCCGCGGAGGCTCAGGCGGTGCTGCGGTTCGCCCCCCAGGCGGCGAGTGAGCCTGTGGGCAAGGTGCTGGCGAGTGCCATCGCCAACGCCGAGCACAATTTCAAGCTCGACTCGGACACGCTCGTCGTGAGCCGTGCGTGGGTGGACGAGGGGCCGACGCTCAAGCGTTTCCGCCCCCGTGCCCAGGGCCGGGCGTACCGCATCAACAAGCGCACGAGCCACATCACCGTGGTCGTGGAGTCGCGCGACGAAGCAGCGTCCGCGTCCGGCGGCGGTAAGAAGACGAGGAGGGCCCGGTAGTGGGTCAGAAGATCAACCCGCACGGGTTCCGGCTCGGGATCACCACCGACCACAAGTCCGTGTGGTTCGCCGACAAGCTCTACAAGGACTACGTCAAGGAAGACGTCCAGATCCGGCGCATGCTCCAGAAGGGCATGGACCGGGCGGGCATCTCCAAGGTGGAGATCGAGCGGACCCGGGACCGTGTCGAGGTCAACATCCACACCGCCCGGCCGGGAATCGTCATCGGCCGCCGCGGCGCGGAGGCCGAGCGGCTGCGCGGCGACCTGGAGAAGCTGACCGGCAAGCAGGTCCGGCTGAACATCCTCGAGGTCAAGAACCCCGAGATCGACGCGCAGCTCGTCGCGCAGGGCGTGGCCGAGCAGCTGTCGAGCCGGGTCGCGTTCCGGCGCGCCATGCGCAAGGCGATCCAGTCCGCGATGAAGTCGGGCGCCAAGGGGATCAAGGTGCAGTGCGGCGGACGGCTGGGCGGCGCCGAGATGTCCCGCTCGGAGTTCTACCGCGAGGGCCAGGTCCCGCTGCACACGCTGCGCGCCGACATCGACTACGGCTTCTACGAGGCCCGGACGACGTTCGGCCGCATCGGCGTCAAGGTGTGGATCTACAAGGGCGAGGCCGCGCAGACGCGCGCCGAGCGCGAGCAGCAGGCCGCGCAGCAGCGCGCCGCCGGTGGCGGCGGCGGCCGTGAGCGCCGCGGCGGCGACCGCCGGGGCGGCGGCCGCGGTGGCCGTGGCGGCCGCGGCGGAGCCGGTGGCGGCGGCGAGCGCGGTGGCGCCCGCGACGGCGCGCCCCGCCAGCAGCAGCAGAGTTCCGAGCAGCCCGCGCAGACGGCCGAGGCTGCTCCGCAGGGTGAGGGGAGCTGAGTAACCCATGCTGATCCCTCGCAAGGTCAAGCACCGCAAGCAGCACCACCCGAAGCGCCGGGGCATGGCCAAGGGCGGCACGAAGGTGACGTTCGGCGAGTACGGCATCCAGGCGGTCGAGCCCGCGTACGTGACCAACCGGCAGATCGAGGCCGCGCGTATCGCGATGACCCGCCACATCAAGCGCGGCGGCAAGGTGTGGATCAACATCTTCCCGGACCGTCCGCTGACCAAGAAGCCCGCCGAGACCCGCATGGGTTCCGGCAAGGGCTCGGTCGAGTGGTGGGTCGCGAACGTCAAGCCGGGGCGCGTGATGTTCGAGATCTCCTACCCGAACGAGCAGGTCGCGCGCGAGGCGCTCACCCGCGCGATCCACAAGCTGCCGATGAAGTGCAAAATCGTTAAGCGAGAGGTGGGTGAGTCCTGATGGCCAAGGGTCTTGCCGCCGACGACCTGCGGACCGAGCCCGAGGACGTCCTGGTGACCAAGCTGAAGGAGGCGAAGGAGGAGCTGTTCAACCTCCGCTTCCAGGCCGCGACCGGCCAGCTTGAGAGCCACGGGCGGCTGCGCACCGTGAAGCGCGAGATCGCCCGCATCTACACCGTGATGCGTGAGCGGGAGCTCGGCATCGTCACGGTCGCCGAGGACGCCGTGGAGGGCGAGGAATGACCGAGCAGCAGACCGAGCAGCGGAACAGCCGCAAGGTCCTTGAGGGTCTCGTGGTCAGCGACAAGATGGACAAGACCGTGGTCGTGTCCGTCGAGGACCGCGTGAAGCACCCCAAGTACCACAAGGTGATCCGCCGCACGAAGAACTACAAGGCGCACGACGAGGCCAACGAGTGTGGCGTCGGCGACCGCGTCCGTCTCATGGAGACCCGCCCGCTGTCGGCCACCAAGCGGTGGCGCGTGGTCGAGATCCTTGAGAAGGCCAAGTAATTACTGGTTCCACCAGGCTGCCCCGCGGACGCGGTCCGTGGCAGAACCGGTGTGACGAACAGGAGTTGACGTGATCCAGCAGGAGTCGCGACTCAAGGTCGCCGACAACACGGGTGCGAAGGAGATCCTTTGCATCCGGGTTCTCGGCGGCTCGGGTCGGCGCTACGCGGGAGTCGGCGACATCATCGTCGCGACGGTGAAGGACGCCCTTCCCGGCGCGGGCGTGAAGAAGGGTGACGTCGTCAAGGCGGTCGTCGTGCGCACCCGCAAGGAGCGCCGGCGCCCGGACGGCTCCTACATCCGCTTCGACGAGAACGCGGCCGTCCTGATCAAGGACGGCGGAGACCCCCGGGGCACCCGTATCTTCGGCCCGGTGGGCCGTGAACTGCGCGAGAAGAAGTTCATGCGCATCATCTCGC
Source organism: Actinomadura terrae (assembly GCF_022751215.1). Lineage (GTDB taxonomy): Bacteria > Actinomycetota > Actinomycetes > Streptosporangiales > Streptosporangiaceae > Spirillospora > Spirillospora terrae. The sequence continues at coordinate 444,016 of NZ_JAICDG010000002.1, forward strand.
TCGCGCCGGAGGTGCTGTGATGAAGATTCGCAAGGGCGACGAGGTCATCGTCATCGCCGGCAAGGACAAGGGCGCGACGGGCAAGGTCCTGCGCGTCGACCTGCGCGCCGAGCGCGTCGTCGTCGAGGGCGTCAACCTCATCACCAAGAACATCAAGGCCGACCAGCAGCGCGCGGGCAAGGAGAGCGGTCGCGTGACGGTCGAGGCGCCGCTGCACGTCAGCAACGTCGCCCTCGTCGAGGACGGCAAGCCCGTCCGCGCCGGCTACCGCTTCAACGACGACGGGACGAAGGTCCGGATCTCGCGCCGCAGCGGTAAGGAGATCTGAGACCGATGACCGACACCGCCACCGAGACGCAGACGGACTCCCGTCCCGTCCCCCAGCCGAGGCTCAAGCTCCGCTACCGCGCGGAGATCGCGCAGGCGATGCAGGAGCAGTTCGGCTACCCCAACGTCATGCAGATCCCCGGGCTGACCAAGATCGTGGTCAACATGGGGGTCGGCGAGGCGGCCAAGGACGCCAAGGTGATCGAGGGCGCGATCCGCGACCTGTCGGCGATCACCGGCCAGAAGCCGGCCGTGAACCGGGCCCGCAAGTCCATCGCGCAGTTCAAGCTGCGCGAGGGCATGCCGATCGGCGCGCACACCACGCTGCGCGGCGACCGGATGTGGGAGTTCCTCGACCGGCTGCTGTCGACCGCGCTGCCGCGCATCCGTGACTTCCGGGGCCTGTCGCCGCGGCAGTTCGACGGCAACGGCAACTACACCTTCGGGCTGACCGAGCAGGTCATGTTCCACGAGGTCGACCCCGACAAGATCGACCGGCAGCGGGGCATGGACATCACGGTCGTGACGACCGCGAAGACCGACGAGGAGGGCCGGGCGCTGCTCAAGCTTCTGGGCTTCCCTTTCAAGGAGAACTGAGCAGATGGCGAAGAAGTCGCTGATCGCCAAGGCCGGGCGCAAGCCCAAGTTCGGCGTCCGCGCGTACACTCGGTGCTCGCGCTGCGGACGTCCGCGCTCGGTCTACCGGAAGTTCGGCCTGTGCCGTGTGTGCTTCCGGGAGATGGCCCACCGCGGCGAGCTGCCCGGCATCACGAAGTCGAGCTGGTGACGTCCCGCCCCCTCGGGGGCGGCGCACCGGCATGTAATAACCACCGGGCACCCGGCGAGGGTGCCCACGACCGCGCCAAAGGTCCACGGGACCACATCAGCCCGAGGAAACCGTGGCGAGGGAGGGCCAGCAGGCCATGACGATGACCGACCCGATCGCAGACATGCTGACACGTCTGCGGAACGCGAATTCGGCGTACCACGACCAGGTGGCGATGCCGTACTCGAAGATCAAGGCGCACATCGCCGAGATCCTCCAGCAGGAGGGGTACATCTCGGGGTGGACCGTGGAGGACGCCGAGGTCGGAAAGAAGCTCAACATCGAGCTGAAGTTCGGCCCGACCCGCGAGCGTTCGATCGCCGGTATCAAGCGCGTCTCGAAGCCGGGTCTGCGCGTGTACGCGAAGAAGGACAACCTGCCCAAGGTCCTCGGCGGACTGGGCGTCGCGATCATCTCGACGTCCTCCGGCCTGATGACCGACCGGCAGGCGGGCAAGCGCGGCGTGGGCGGGGAAGTCCTCGCCTACGTCTGGTGAGGGGAGGGCTTTAACAATGTCGCGAATCGGACGTCTCCCCATCGCCGTGCCCGGTGGCGTCGAGGTGAGCCTCGACGGCCAGCAGGTCACCGTCAAGGGGCCCAAGGGCACGCTGTCGCACACGGTCGCCGAGCCCATCGAGGTCTCGATGGAGGACGGCACGGTCACCGTGTCCAGGCCGAACGACGTCAACACGGTGCGGGCCCTGCACGGGCTCACCCGCTCGTTGATCAACAACATGGTCGTCGGTGTGACCGAGGGCTACAAGAAGACCCTCGTCATCCAGGGCGTCGGCTACCGCGTGGTCGCCAAGGGCAAGAACCTGGAGTTCTCGCTCGGGTACAGCCACCCGATCACGGTCGAGCCCCCGGAGGGCATCACCTTCACGGTCGAGCGGCCGACCCAGCTCGTGGTCGAGGGCATCGACAAGCAGAAGGTCGGCGAGGTCGCCGCTAACATCCGCAAGCTGCGCAAGCCCGACCCGTACAAGGGCAAGGGCGTGCGGTACGAGGGTGAGCAGATCCGTCGTAAGGTCGGAAAGGCTGGTAAGTAGTCATGGCAGGCACCAAGACCCTGGCCGGCAAGGCCACGTCGGCGCGGGCCAAGTCTCGCAAGCGCCGGCACCTGCGGGTCCGGAAGAAGGTCGTGGGCAGCGCCACGCGTCCTCGCCTGGTCGTGACCCGCTCCACCCGCCACGTGTTCGTCCAGGTCATCGACGACGCGAAGGGCCACACGCTGGCCTACGCCTCGACGATGGAGGCCGACCTGCGCGCCGCCGAGGGCGACAAGACCGCCAAGTCCCGTCAGGTCGGCGAGCTCGTCGCCCGCCGGGCCAAGGAGGCCGGTGTGTCCGCGGTCGTCTTCGACCGCGGCGGCAACAAGTACCACGGCCGCATCGCCGCTGTCGCGGACGGTGCGCGCGAGGGGGGCCTGGAGCTGTGATGGCCCTTCCCATGGCAAACGAGAGGAACCACTGATGGCAGCGCAGAGGCGCGGTGGCGGTCAGGGTGGCGACCGTCGCGACGGCCGCCGCGACGACCGCCGCGGTGGCGCCGACAAGGGCCAGTCGTACATCGAGAAGGTCGTGGCGATCAACCGTGTCGCCAAGGTCGTCAAGGGCGGTCGTCGCTTCAGCTTCACGGCCCTGGTGATCGTCGGTGACGGCAACGGCACCGTCGGCGTCGGCTACGGCAAGGCCAAGGAGGTGCCCGCGGCGATCGCCAAGGGCGTCGAGGAGGCCAAGAAGCACTTCTTCAAGGTGCCGCGGATCCAGGGCACCATCCCGCACCTGGTGCAGGAGCGGGACGCGGCGGGCGAGGTCCTGCTGCGTCCGGCCAGCCCCGGTACCGGCGTCATCGCCGGTGGCCCGGTGCGCGCGGTGCTGGAGTGCGCGGGCATCCACGACGTGCTGAGCAAGTCGCTGGGCAGCGACAACGCGATCAACATCGTGCACGCGACGATCGCGGGCCTCAAGGCACTGAAGCGTCCCGAGGAGATCGCGGCCAAGCGCGGCCTGCCGATCGAGGACGTCGCCCCCGCCGCCATGCTGCGGGCCCGCGCCGCGGGCAGCGAGCCGAGGGCGGAGGCCGCGACCACATGAGCAACCTGAAGATCACGCAGACCAAGTCCGTGATCAGTGAGAAGCAGAACCAGCGTGACACGCTGCGCACCCTCGGCCTGAAGAAGATCGGGCAGAGCGTGGTCCGCGAGGACCGCCCCGAGGTGCTCGGCATGATCCGGACGGTGGCGCACCTGGTCACCGTCGAGGAGGTCGACTGACATGGCGGCTGATCTCGGTAAGAACGCCACCGAGGACACCACCGAGGGCACACCGCTGAAGGTGCACGACCTGCGTCCCGCCCCCGGTGCCAACCGCCGCAAGGTCCGCAAGGGCCGCGGCGAGGCGTCCAAGGGCAAGACGGCGGGCCGCGGTACCAAGGGCACCAAGGCGCGCGGCACCGTCCCCGTCGGGTTCGAGGGCGGCCAGATGCCTCTGATCATCCGGCTCCCGAAGCTCAAGGGCTTCAAGAACCCGAACCGGGTCGAGTACCAGGTCGTGAACCTGGACAAGCTGGCCGCGCTGTACCCCGAGGGCGGCGAGGTGACCGCGGACGATCTGGCGGCCAGGGGAGCGGTTCGCCGCGGCCGTCCGGTCAAGGTGCTCGGCACCGGTGAGATCTCCGTGGCGGTTCAGGTGAGGGTTCACGCCTTCTCCGGCGCCGCCAAGGAGAAGATCGCCGCTGCTGGCGGCACCACTGACGAGCTGTAAGTAGGACGCCTGCGATGCCGGGGCCGTCTTCACCAAGCGCCGGGGGCCGGAAGGTCGCCGCGTTCGGCGGGGCGGCCCCGCTTGCATGTGCTGTTAGAGTCACACCGGCAGATGCGCTCGGAGTGAGATTTCACACGATCGTTTCGGCCGACCCTCATGGACCTGTAACCGGCCCCTCGGCGGCCATGAATTCGCCAGTCGCGCAGGAGGAATGGTGCTGACCGCGTTCGCTCGGGCTTTCCGTACGCCTGACCTGCGTAAAAAGCTGTTGTTCACGTTGCTCATGATCGTGGTGTTCCGGGTGGGGTCGATCCTCCCGACACCGAACGTGAACGTGAAGGTGCTGAAGGAGACGGCGGACCAGGCCAAGGACCAGAACCAGCTCTACGGTCTGGTCGACCTGTTCAGCGGCGGCGCGTTGCTGAAGCTGTCGGTGTTCGCGCTGGGGATCATGCCCTACATCACCGCGAGCATCATCCTCCAGCTGCTGACCGTCGTGATCCCCCGGCTGGAGGCCCTCAAGAAGGAGGGCCAGGCCGGCACCACGAAGATCACCCAGTACACCCGCTACCTGACGGTGGGCCTCGCGATCCTGCAGGCCACCGGCATCGTGGCGATGGCGAGTACCGGGCAGCTCTTCCAGGGCGTGAGCGGCAGCAACGGCGACATCCTGTACGACACGGGCGTGTTCCCGATCATCACCATGGTGATCTGCATGGTGGCTGGCACCTCGGTGATCATGTGGCTGGGCGAGCTGGTCACCGACCGCGGCGTCGGCAACGGCATGTCCATCCTGATCTTCACCCAGGTCGTCGCGGTCTTCCCCGCGCAGTTCTGGAGCATCTACCAGACCAAGAACGGCTTCGTCTTCGCGGTCGTCGTCCTGGTCGGCCTGGCGATCATGGCCGGTGTCGTGTTCGTCGAGCAGGCGCAGCGCCGCATCCCCGTCCAGTACGCCAAGCGGATGGTCGGGCGCCGCATGTACGGCGGCACCTCCACCTACATCCCGCTCAAGGTGAACCAGGCCGGCATCATTCCGGTGATCTTCGCCTCATCGCTGCTGTACCTCCCGGTGCTGGCGACGCAGCTGTGGCCCAACACCAAGTGGCTCCAGAAGATCCAGCCCTACCTCCAGCAGAACAACGCCTGGCACATGGCGGTCTTCTTCGTCTTCATCATCTTCTTCACCTACTTCTACGTGGCGATCACGTTCAACCCCACTGAAGTGGCCGACAACATGAAGAAGTATGGTGGGTTCATCCCAGGTATCCGTCCGGGACGGCCGACCGCCGAATACCTCGACTTCGTGCTGACCCGGATCACCACACCCGGTGCGCTGTACCTGGGGCTCGTGGCACTGATCCCCATGGTGGCCTTCGCACTCCTGAAGGCCAGCCAGGACTTCCCCTTCGGCGGCACGAGCATCCTCATCGTCGTCGGCGTCGGACTGGATACCGTGAAGCAGATCGAGAGTCAGCTGCAACAGCGCAACTACGAGGGCTTCCTCCGGTAGTGCGTATCGTGCTGGTGGGCCCCCCGGGAGCGGGCAAGGGGACACAGGCCCAGTTCATCGCATCTCATCTGTCCATCCCGAAGATCTCGACAGGTGACATCTTCCGCGCCAACGTGAGCGGTGGTACCGAGCTCGGCCGGCAGGCCAGGCAGTACATGGACCGCGGTGACCTCGTCCCCGACGAGGTCACGATCGCGATGGTGCGCGACCGCCTCGGCGAGGACGACGCGCGCGACGGGTTCCTGCTCGACGGGTTCCCGCGCAACGTCCCGCAGGCAGAGACGCTGAAGAAGATCCTCGCGGAGTGGGACACCCGCCTGGACATCGTCCTGGAGTTGGTCGTCGACGAGGACGAGGTCGTCCGGCGGCTGTCGGGCCGGCGCACCTGCGACAAGTGCGGGCGCATCTGGCACGTCGACTTCGACGACAAGCAGGACGACATCTGCGACGACTGCGGCGGTCACCTGTTCCAGCGCGACGACGACAAGGAAGAGGTCGTCATGCACCGGCTGGAGGTGTACCGGCACGACACGGCCCCGCTGGTGCAGTTCTACGCCGACGAGGACATCCTCGTCGGCATCGACGCGACCGGCCCGGTCGAGGAGGTCACCAAGCGCGCGCTCACCGCGCTTCGGCCGCTGGAGAAGTAGCGGCGGGGCCCCTGATGGAGGGCCCGCCGGAGAACTGACCATGGACGCGGTGACCCCGCGTCCATGGGCCGGGCTCCGCAGCATGAGCGGTCCCGGGCGAGGCGTTCAGGGGAAAACAGTGTTCAAACGGCGTAGGCCCGCGATCCAGGTGAAGACGCCGGAGCAGGTCGAGGCGATGCGCGTGGCCGGGCTGCTGGTCGGCGAGACCCTCGAGGTGCTGCGCGAGGCGGTCCGGCCCGGCATCACGACGATGGAGCTGGACGAGATCGCCGAGCGGCACATCCGCGCGAACGGCGGCGTCCCGTCCTTCAAGGGCTACCACGGCTTCACCGGGACGATCTGCGCGTCGATCAACGAGGAGATCGTGCACGGCATCCCCGATCAAGAGCGGGCCGTCCAAGAGGGCGACATCATCTCGATCGACTGCGGCGCGATCGTCGACGGCTGGCACGGCGACGCGGCGATCACGGTCCCGGTGGGGGAGATCACCGACGAGCTGCGCGCGCTCCTGGACGTCACCGAGACGTCCCTGTGGCGCGGTCTGGCGGCCGGAAGGGCCGGGGCGAGGCTGAGCGACATCTCCCACACGATCGAGGCTCACATCCGCTCTCAGGGCCCCTACGGCATCGTTGAGGGCTACGGCGGGCACGGCATCGGTACCGAGATGCACATGGACCCGCTCGTCCCGAACCACGGGCCCGCGGGCCACGGCCCGGAGCTCGTGCCCGGGATGTGCTTCGCGATCGAGCCGATGGTCAACCTCGGCACCAAGGAGACCCTCGAACTCGACGACGGCTGGACGGTGATCACCGCCGACGGCCGCCGCTCCGCCCACTTCGAGCACTCCTTCGCCGTCACGCCGGACGGCCCGCGTGTGCTGACCGCACTTGACGAGGGCCGGGAGTGGTTCGCCAAGCTGGAGGCGGACGCTCCGTCCTAGCCGATCGAGACGAGGAGCCTTGCGATGGCGCCGAACCCTGACCTCCGGGCGTCGGACGCCGACCGCGACCGGGTCGCCGCGAACCTGCGCGAGCACTGCGCCGTGGGCCGGATCACCGTCGAGGAGATGAACGAGCGGCTCGACCTGGTCTACGAGGCGAGGACCCTGGGCCAGCTCCAGGCGGTCACCCACGACCTGCCGGAGGAGGACCTGCACCAGCTGCCCGTCCCGGCGGCCCAGGGCAACAGCACGGCCTCGGTGGCGCCGCGCCCCTCCGGCGGCGACCTGTACCGGCGCGGCGGCCGCGCGATGTGGGGCACCTGGGCCGTGGTCAGCGGCATCAACCTCACGGTCTGGCTGATCATCGCCCTGACCGGCCACGTCGTCTACCCCTGGTGGCTGTGGGTCGCGGGCCCATGGGGCGCGCTGATCCTGCTCGGCTCGCTCCTGGGCCCGAAACGCCACGGCTAGGGGGTTACTCGACCTCCATGAGCGGCCGGTAGTTCCCGGTGGGGACGAAGTGCGTGGTCGCCATCCCGTCGTCCGCCACCAGATGCACCGCGAACCCGGCGGGCTCCCCGGTCACGGCCGCGCGGCCTGGGCGGGTCAGGTCGAGGAACAGCTGCCGGTAGGTGCTCGGGCAGGTGGTGCTGACCCGTCCCGCGAGCTGCCCGACCGCGCCCCGATGCACATGCCCGCTGATGATCCGGACGACCTGCTCGTGCCGCGCGATCACCGCCGCGAACCCCGCCGGGTCCACGAACCGCATGTCGTCGATGAACCGGATCCCGATCGGGAACGGCGGATGATGCGTCGCCACGATGGTGGGGACGTCGGGCGCGGCGCCGAGCGTCGCGTCCAGCCAGGCGAGCCGCTCCTCGCTCAGGTGCCCGTGCGGATGCCCGTCCACGGTCGTGTCGCAGCACACGAGTCGCACGCCGCCGATGTTCACCGCGTACTGGACGGGTGCCTGTGGAGCGGTCCCGGTCTCCGCGACGGCCGGATGATCGCTGAACGCCGCGCGCAGGGCGTCCCGGTCGTCGTGGTTGCCGGGCATCGGGAACACGGCCATCGGCAACGGCGACAGCAGCGCGTGCAGCCGCGCGTACTCGGAGGGCCGCCCCCCGTCGGCGAGGTCCCCCGTCAGCACCACCGCGTCCGGTCGCGCGGGCAACGCCAACAAGCTGGAGACCGCCGCCCGCAACGCCCGCACCGGCCCGGACGCGTCGTCCACCTCACCGTCCCGCCCCGCCGCGAGATGGATATCGCTCAACTGGGCCAGTATCACGACACCGCCCACGTGTTCATTGCAGTGCCCTTGGCGTCGGGCCTTGGCGGCCCTCCTTCAACGGGCACTGCGGCGATCGCTGCATCGCTCCGACTCGCCTGGCGGCTCGCTTCGCGATCAGGTTCTCGCAAGCTCGAACCTGCCTTCGGACGCGATCGCAACGCTTGGGGCTGAAGCGGGCTCAACTTACGACCTCCATGGTTCACAGTGTCCGTCGGCCGGCACCTTCGGCTCACCCTGGGACTCGCTGCGTGATCAGTTTCCCGCATGCACGAAACCGCCTTCGCACACAACCACGCCCCCCGAGCCCCGAGCAAGCGTCAGCTTCGCCGAGGCGACCGGCCTGACCTGCGGCGTTGCTGTGAGCGCAGCGCCGTTGCGCCATTCAGATTCGCGTTGGGGCAGGTCCAGACGACCCAGGAAAGGACGGGGAAGTCGATCAGCCGACCGAGACCGGCGCGAGGGGTAAGCCCAGCCGCCCAGCAACCGAAACGTTGCGATCGCGTCCGAAGGCAGATGCGAGCGAAGCAAGCATCTGATCGCGAAGCGAGCCGCCAGGCGAGTCGGAGCGATGCCAGCGATCGCCGCAGTGCCCGTTGAAGGAGGGAGCGCCAGCGACCGACGCCAAGGGCACTGCAATGAACACAGCTACGCGACGTGGGGGATTACCAGGGAGAGTGCGGAGGTGACGTCCTTGGCGGCGGGGGCCACGTCGGGGACGACGTCGCGGAGGGCCAGCCAGCCGTTGATGGCCTGGACGGTGGGCTTGGCCTCGATGAGCTGGGGGTCGTCCAGGCCGTACCAGGCGGCGACCTTGGACCAGCGCCAGAGGCGGTGGCCGGCGGTCGACATCTCCGAGGCGGGGAAGCCGCCGGGGCCGCGGGCGCCGGTGATCGCCAGGCGGACGGATTCGAACGAACGGCCGACCCGTTCGGCGATGTCGCGGATGGTGAGCAGCGGGTCGGCCTCGACCTGGAGGACGTGCAGCTCCGGCGCGCTGGCCTCGACGTGCTCGACGACCTCCATGATCGCGGCGGCGAGGGTGGCGCCGGTCCAGGTGCAGGAGGCGTTGCCGGGGCGCTCGGCGTGCTGCGGCTCGCTGATGATCGACACGGTGACGGCGCCGTGCGTCCGGTCGAAGAGGGGGTCCAGCTCGTCCTCGTAGAGGGGACGGCTGAGGATCAGCGCGAAGTCATAGCTCGGCATGCTGACCCTCCTTCGGACGTCTTGACGCCCTGTCATCGCAGGGGAACCGCCCCGTAGGTCCCCCGCCCGCTGTGCGGGCTCTCTACTGGAAAGGTACAACGCGGACGCGAGGTATGCTTGGGTCAGGACAGGTCTCCCGAGCCGTATCATGCGACAATTTCGCATTCGACGGCCCGGTGCCGTAGACTCCTATGCCGGTCCGCTGTCGGCCGTCTGATTCCCTCTTCTCGGTGCTCTGGCGCCGTGCGTGGGTGTGGCCGCCTCCCCTCACGGGACTCCGGACCGGGTCCAATGAGCCGATCAGCGAAGCGCGGAGGACATGCCCAAGAAAGAAGGGGCCATCGAGATCGAGGGCACCGTCATCGAGTCCCTCCCGAACGCCATGTTCCGGGTGGAGCTCGACAACGGGCACAAGGTGCTCGCCCACATCAGCGGCAAGATGCGGATGCACTACATCCGGATCCTGCCGGACGACCGCGTCGTCGTGGAGCTGAGTCCCTACGACCTCACGCGCGGCCGGATCGTCTATCGGTACAAGTAAGCACATCCACTGGGGTTGCCTTCCCCGCGCGTGGCGGCGCGGGGGTGACCCTGATTCCTAGGAGACCCAGTGAAGGTCAAGCCGAGCGTCAAGAAGATCTGCAACAAGTGCCGCGTCATCCGCCGGCACGGCCGGGTCATGGTGATCTGCTCCGACCCGCGCCACAAGCAGCGCCAGGGCTGACCGGCCGCCACGGCCGCGTCGTCCGACAACTGAAGCGCATCGCAGCCTTCGCACGGGTAGCCGTACGACCTTGATCGGGTCGTACGGCGCCATCGTGCGTAGGGACACCCCCGGACCGCCGGAGGCCGGGGCCGCCACCCGGGCAGGGTGTGTGCGGAGGCGATGCGTCCATACCTCCGCGAAATGAAGGGAACTGCCCACGATGGCACGCCTGCTCGGCGTCGACCTCCCGCGCGAAAAGCGCCTGGAGGTCGCTCTCACCTACATCTTCGGCATCGGCCGGACCCGCGCCCTCGAGACCCTCGCGGGCACCGAGATCAGCGGTGACCTGCGGGTGCACCAGCTCGGCGACGACGAGCTGGTGAAGCTGCGCGACTGGATCGAGGCGAACTACAAGATCGAGGGTGATCTTCGCCGCGAGGTCCAGGCGGACATCCGTCGCAAGATCGAGATCGGGTGCTACCAGGGCATCCGGCACCGTCGCGGTCTGCCCGTCCACGGCCAGCGCACGCAGACCAACGCGCGCACCCGCAAGGGCAAGAAGAAGACCGTGGCCGGCAAGAAGAAGGCCGGCAAGAAGTAGTCCGGAGTCGGTCCTCCGGATCGATGACCTCAAGAGTAGAGAGAGCAGATGCCTCCTAAGAGCCGTGTCGGCGCCAAGAAGGTGCGCCGGAAGGAAAAGAAGAACGTCGCTCACGGGCACGCCCACATCAAGAGCACGTTCAACAACACGATCGTCTCGATCACCGACCCCAACGGCAACGTGATCTCCTGGGCCTCCTCGGGCCACGTGGGCTTCAAGGGCTCGCGCAAGTCGACCCCGTTCGCCGCGCAGCAGGCCGCCGAGGCCGCCGCCCGGCGCGCGATGGAGCACGGCATGCGCAAGGTCGACGTCTTCGTGAAGGGCCCGGGCTCGGGCCGCGAGACCGCCATCCGCTCGCTTCAGGCGACCGGCCTCGAGGTGGGCTCCATCCAGGACGTCACGCCCGTTCCGCACAACGGCTGCCGCCCGCCGAAGCGTCGGAGGGTCTGACCTGCGATGCGCAATCTGGAATTTGCACCGGCGGCACCGCCCGCCACTGTGCTTGCCGGCCGGGTCTGAGGCAGGGGAGATCTAAGAACAATGGCTCGTTACACCGGTGCGGACTGCAAGCTCTGCCGCCGCGAGAAGATGAAGCTGTTCCTCAAGGGCAGCAAGTGCGAGGGCCCCAAGTGCCCGATCGAGATCCGTCCCTACCCGCCGGGTGAGCACGGACGCGGTCGGCCGAAGGAGACCGAGTACCTGCTCCAGCTCCGCGAGAAGCAGAAGGCGCGCCGTATCTACGGCGTCCTGGAGCGCCAGTTCCACAACTACTACGTCGAGGCCAACCGCCAGGGCGGCAAGACGGGTGAGAACCTGCTCACGCTGCTGGAGCGCCGTCTCGACAACGTGGTCTACCGCGCGGGCTTCGCCAAGTCCCGCGACATGGCCCGCCAGCTGATCCGGCACGGCCACATCAAGGTCAACGGCCGCAAGGTCGACATCCCGTCCTTCCAGGTGGGCGAGGCCGACATCGTCGATGTCAAGGCCAAGTCGCTGGAGATGACGCCGTTCCAGGTCGCCAAGGCCGAGGCGGGCGACCGCCAGGTTCCGGCGTGGCTCGGGGTCGACGCCGACCGGATGCGGATCCTGGTCCACTCGCTGCCCGTCCGGCAGCAGATCGACGCTCCCGTCCAGGAGCAGCTGATCGTCGAGCTCTACTCCAAGTAGGGCTCGCCAGGCAGGACCCCGGCTCACCGGGGTTCCGCGGACGGAGTTCCGTGGAATCCTGGTGGGACGGGGAACATTCCAGAACGCGGTAGTCAAATAGCGGGCACCGCGGGAAGAAGGCACAACCATGCTCATCGCACAGCGTCCCACTCTCACCGAAGAGCAGGTCGACGAGTACCGGTCGCGGTTCACCATCGAGCCGCTGGAGCCGGGCTTCGGCTACACGATCGGCAACTCGCTGCGTCGCACGCTGCTCTCCTCGATCCCCGGCGCCGCCGTCACCAGCATCCGGATCGAGGGCGTCCTGCACGAGTTCTCCACCGTTCCGGGGGTGAAGGAGGACGTCACCGACATCATCCTGAACCTCAAGGAGCTGGTCGTCTCCTCCGAGCACGACGAGCCGGTGGTCATGTACCTGCGCAAGCAGGGCCCGGGCGAGGTGACCGCGGCCGACATCGCGCCGCCCGCGGGCGTCGAGGTCCACAACCCCGACCTGCACATCGCCACGCTGAACAACAAGGCCAAGCTGGAGATGGAGCTGACGGTCGAGCGCGGCCGCGGCTACGTCTCGGCCGCCCAGAACAAGCAGCCGGGCCAGGAGATCGGCCGGATCCCGATCGACTCCATCTACTCGCCCGTGCTCAAGGTCACCTACAAGGTCGAGGCGACCCGCGTCGAGCAGCGCACCGACTTCGACCGCCTGATCCTGGACGTCGAGACCAAGCAGGCGATGCTGCCGCGCGACGCGGTGGCCTCCGCCGGCAAGACCCTCGTCGAGCTGTTCGGGCTGGCCCGGGAGCTCAACGTCGAGGCCGAGGGCATCGACATGGGCCCGTCCCCGACGGACGCCGCGCTCGCCGCGGACCTGGCGCTGCCGATCGAGGAGCTGAACCTCACGGTCCGCTCCTACAACTGCCTCAAGCGCGAGGGCATCCACTCTGTGGGCGAGCTGGTCGCCCGCAGCGAGCAGGACCTTCTCGATATAAGGAATTTCGGCGCCAAGTCGATCGAAGAGGTCAAGCAGAAGCTCAACGACATGGGCCTGTCGCTGAAGGACTCCCCGCCCGGGTTCGACCCGAGCGCGGCGGCCGACAACTACGGCGACGACGACCAGAGCTACGCCGAGACCGAGCAGTACTAGAAGGCACGACCCCACGCGGCCGGGGGGACCTCCCCCGGCCGCGTCCGGCTGACATCGGTACCTGGTACGGCCGATGCAGGAAGGAAGCACCATGCCCAAGCCCACCAAGGGTCCCCGGTTCGGCGGCAGCGCCGCGCACCAGCGCCTGATCCTGGCGAACCTCGCCACGGCGCTGTTCGAGCACGGCCGCATCACCACCACCGAGGCCAAGGCCCGGCGGGTGCGTCCGCTGGCGGAGAAGCTGATCACCAAGGCCAAGAAGGGCGACCTGCACAACCGTCGCCTGGTGGCCAAGACGGTCCGCGACAAGGGCGTCCTGCACGAGCTCTTCACCGAGATCGCGCCGCGCTTCGAGAACCGTCCCGGCGGCTACACCCGGATCACCAAGCTCGGCCCCCGCAAGGGCGACGCCGCGCCGATGGCCGTGATCGAGCTGGTGCAGGAGCAGCTGTCCGCGTCCACGGGGACCGCCCCGGCGGCCACCACCGCGACGCAGGCCCCGGCCGAGGACGAGGCGCCCGCCAAGACCGAGGCGGACGACACCGAGGCGACCGCCACGGACGACACCGCCGAGGCCGCCGCCGAGGACAAGGCCAAGGACGACGAGTAACACGCGCTGCTGGAACGTCGGCATCGCGTCCCGCATGTGCTGGTTTGCTCCCCGGTGAGACCGGGGCGTGCTCCGGCGCCGGCGCGACGCGGCGTCAACAGGCCCACCGTCGGTACGGGACGGTGGGCCTGATCTTTGCCAGACTTGATCCCATGGTCACGTCAGGGGGGCGACGGTTCAGCGGGGGGCGTGTCGAGGGAGTGCCCGACGGGCGCACGAGCCCGTCGGGCGGAACGGACGGACGTTGCAGAACGACACGTCGGCTGACATGACCGCACTCGTACGGCTCCGGCTCGACATCGGGTACGACGGGTCGGGCTTCGCGGGCTGGGCGCGCCAGCCGAACCAGCGGACCGTCCAGGGCGTGATCGAGGACGCCCTGGCCCGGCTGCTGCGGCTCGACCCGCCCCCCATGCTCACCGTCGCGGGACGCACCGACGCCGGCGTCCACGCGAACGCGCAGGTCGCGCATCTGGTGGTGCCGGTCGCCGCCTACTCGGCGATCAACGGCACGATGCCGCGCCGCCTCGCCGGGCTGCTGCCCCCCGACGTGCGGGTGTGGCGCGTGTCGCTCGCCCCCGAGGGCTTCGACGCGCGGTTCTCCGCCCTGTCGCGCCGCTACGTGTACCGGGTGTGCGACAACCCGGTGGGGGTGGCGCCGCTGCGCCGGCACGACGTCCTGTGGCATCCGCGTCCGCTGAATTTGGACCGTATGAATGAGGCCGCGCGGCTGCTCGTCGGCGAGAACGACTTCGCCGCGTACTGCCGCAAACGCGAGGGCGCGACGACGATCCGCGAGCTGCTGCGCTACGAGTGGGCGCGCGACGACCGCGACCCGCACCTCGCGCTCGCCACCGTGGAGGCCGACGCGTTCTGCCACTCGATGGTCCGCGCGCTCGTCGGCGCGCTGCTCATGGTCGGCGACGGCCGCCGCGAGCCGGAGTGGCCCGCCCAGGTGCTGGCGGCCCGCGTCCGCGACTCGGGCGTGAACGTGGCCCCCGCCCACGGCCTGTCGCTGGAGGAGATCCGCTACCCGAGCGACGACAGCCTCGCCCGGCGCGCCCAGGAGACCCGCCGCGTCCGAACCCTGAACGCCACCGCCGCCGCCGACCCTCCGGCCTAGGCCGCGGTTCACAGCGACCTCAGCCGTCGCGCGGGCGCGCTGACTGGGCGGTGGGGCCGACGCCGAGGCGAGGCCCCACCGCGAAGATCGCGAAGCGATTCCGCGCCCGCCAAGGCACGGTCAAGGCACGAGCCGCCAGGCGAGTGCCTTGGGCCGGGACTTAATCAACTCAGCTGTGGTTGCGGGCTTCGATGGGGCGGACGTCGTAGTCGAGGAACTGCTGCGCGATCTGCTTGATCGTGGCGTCGCCGGGCTTGGTGGGGCGGCCGTCGGCGTGCTGGACGTAGGCGTAGACGAGGTAGCGGCCGCGGACGGTGGACGCGGCGTATCCGCCGGCCCGGTCGATGTCGGGGGCGTGCTTGGCCGACATCCCGCGGAACCACTCGTACTTGCCGGGGTCTCCGGCGCGGCTCACCTTGAGCGCGGCGGCCTTGGTGGGCAGCACCGCGACGCCGGAGGTGACGGCGATCTCGCGGTCCCGGTCCAGGAAGGTGGCGCGGACGACCTTCCGGCAGTTCTCCTTGGTGAGCGCGGACAGCAGCGCGCCGTTCGCCGCGTACCGCAGATCCTTGTTGATCGACCAGCGGTCGCGGACGTAGGGGCGGCCCCCGAGCGTGATGGTGGTGGCCGGGAAGATCTCGGCGAACTCCATCTCCTTGGGGTCGGTCTTCTCGTCTGAGATGTCGACCGGGGGCGGCTTGGGCGCCGGTGTGGCGCTCTGCTGCGCGGGCGGGGCCGCCTTGCCCTTGTCCTTGTCGGAGCCCGATCCCGTCCCGCCGAGGGCGAACAGCGCGACGACCGCGGCCAGCACCGCCGCCGCGCCCCCGCCGATCAGCAGGGGACGCCGCTTGTTGCCGCCCGCCGGGCGCATGGGGGGCGCGCCGGGACGGGGCGGGGGCGGCTGTTCGGACCCGGTCTCCGGGAAAGGCCCGCTGCCGGTGGGCGGGACCACGCCGGGCGGCAGGATCGCGTCCGGCACGAGGACGGGCGCGAGCGGCGCCTGCTGCTTCTCGGCCTCCTTGGCCTTCTCGAACGCCGACAGCCGCGCGGTCTCCTCCTCGGCCGCCTCGGGCTCCGGCTCGGGGTCGGCGCGCGGGGTCTCCTCGGGCTGCTTCACAAGCAGTTGCGCGGCCTGGACGGCGGGGATGCCGTCGGGGTCGGTGTCGGTCTCGTCCAGCGGCGGGCTGACGAGCGGCTCGGCCGGGACGGCGCGGCGCGAGTCGACGTTCGGCACGCCGCGTCCGGCGACGAGTCTGCCGGGCGAGTCACCCGGGGCCTGGACGGCGGCGGCCTCCGCCGGCGGCTGCTCGTCCGCGACCTCGGGCGGCTCCTCTGCCGTGACCGGCGCGGCGAGCGGGGCCTCGGCAGGGGCGGCCAGTGGCGTCTCGACCGAAGCGGCCGGCGGCGCCTCGACCGGGGCGGCCAAGGGGGCCTCGTCCGGTGCGGGGGCCTGCTGGGGGACGACCGACGCCGCCTCCTGCGTCTCGGCCGCCCACCAGGGGGTTTGCAGGCCGAACGGGGGAAGCGAGCGGGGAGCGGGGGGCGCGGGCTCCGTCCCGGCGACGGCGCTCGCCGCGTCGCCGGAGGGCGCCTCGTCCGGGGAGGCCGCGCCGCCGAAGCTCGGCGGGGCCGCGGCGGCGGGGACGCGCCGCGCCTCCGCCGTGTCGGCGGGCTCCCAGGTGTCTTCAGGTCCAGACATAAGCAGACAGCGTATTCAAAGGGGTCACTTTTGGAGAGGCTTGCCTTCGGTTTCCCTGTAGTGCAGGGCCAGCGAGAGGCCGCTGCCCTTGACGAGCTGCGCTCCGAACGCGCGGACGACCGAGTGGTACTTGGGGTCGATCTTCTTGCCGTCCGGCCGCTGCACCCAGGTCATGATGAGGTAGTGGCCGAAGGCCTCGGACGTGCCGAGCGCCTCGCCCTTGCCGTTGGTCCTGGAGACGCCCTTGCCGGGGAGCGCCTGGAGGAAGGCGTCCTTGTTGCCCGCCGCCTTCACGGCCTGCTTCGCGGCGGCCTCCGTCTTCAGGTTCAGGACGCCGACGGTGCCGATGAGCTTGCCCGTGCCGAGGGCGTAGGTGGCGCGCAGGGCCTGCGCGCAGCCGCCCCGCTTGAGCGTCTTCGTCAGCGTGACGCCGCCGACGACGCCGGTGCAGCCCTTCTTGGAGTTCACGGCCGTCCGCAGGTACTTCTGCTTGCCCGCCTTGAACGACGGCTTGCCGAAGACCTCGGTGAGCGTCAGCGCCTTCGGGTCGGTCGCGCGGCTCTTCAGCTTCACCGGCTCCAGCGGCGGCATCTGCGGGGACGCCTGCGCCTGCGGCTTGGACGCGGTGGGGGAGGGCGCCGCGGCCTTCTTCGGCTTCGGGTCGTCCTTCATCATCGACGCCACGCCGACGCCGCCGCCGATCAGCACGAGCCCCGCCGCCACCGCGCCGCCGATGATCAGCGGCAGGTTGCGGCGGCGCGCGGGGGCGGACTGGTCGTCGCGTCCGCCGGGCGGCATCTCGCCCGGCATGCCGAAGGACTGCCCGGCGACGGGCTGGTCCGCGGGCGCGAAGGGCTGGGGGCCCGACGGGTCGTCCGGGACGCCGAAGGCGTTGGTGCCGGACGGCGAGTCCGGGACGCCGAAGGGCGAGCCCGCGACGGTCTCGTCCGCCGGGTCGAAGGGCTTGGCGCCCGTCGGCTGCCCGAACGGCTGCTCCGGCTCCCCGAACGGCTGGGCGCCGAACGGGTTCGGGCCGGACGGGTCGTCGGGCGGGCCGAACGACTGGCCCGGCGGCTCGAACGACTGCCCGGGCGGCCCGAAGGACTGCGTGCCGGACGGCTCGCCGGACGTACCGGGCTGGTTGAACCCGCCGGGTGCGCCGAACGGGTCCGGTACGCCGAACGGGTCGGTGCCCGACGGACCGGGCCCTGCCTCCGCGCGCGGCGCGAAAAGGCTCTCGTCGTGGTCGTTGCCGTACGGGGACGCCTCTGGCCGGTCGCCTCCGGGGTTGTACGGCTCGTGCGGCGGCGGCACGGACGGCCGGCCGCCGGGCTTGCCTTGATCGCCCGGGTAACCCATGGGTGGGACCTTACCGTTCGTCGTTCGGGGCTCTGGACCTTCGGAACACCCACCATGACATGGGGGCGAACCGGGCGTCGGCGGTTTTGCCAAGGTCACGCCCGGTGCGCGCGCGGTGTCAGATCAGGGTCGGGCCGGGTCAGTCGGGAGCCTGTCAGGGCGCGGGCGCGGTGTCGCGCGCGTCACGTCCAGCCGAAGTCCTGTGTCCACAACGGGCCGCCCCGGCCCGCCGCCATGCCGACGCCGATCGCGCGCAGGTCGCAGTTGAGGATGTTGGCGCGGTGCCCCGGGCTCTTCATCCAGCCGGCCACCACGGCGGCGGCGGTCGCGTACCCCTTGGCGATGTTCTCCGCGCCGGGGCTCCGGTATCCGGCGTCCTCCATCCGCTTCCACGGGCTGTCGCCGTTGCGCGAGGTGTGGTCGAAGTAGTTGCGCGCGGCCATGTCGGCGGAGTGCCTGCGGGCGGCCCTGGCCAGCCGCGCGTCCACGCGCAGCGGTTCGCAGCCGGCCTTGGCGCGCTCAGCGTTGGTGAGCGACACGACCGTCGCCACCGCGCCGCCGGGTGCCACCCTGAGCTGCGGGGTCTCGCTGACCTTCGGCTTCGCGGTCTCGGACGGCTGGACGGACGGCCGCTGCCGCACCGGGGGCCGCGTCGACCGCGTCGGCGGCGGCGTCGGGCTCTCCACCACCGGTGTCGGCTTGCTCGGGCGGGGCTTCGGCGGGCTCGACGTCGTCCGCTGCATGCCGGACGGGGCCGCCGCGACGGACGTGGTGGACGGCGCCCCGGCCGCCGTCGGCTCGGACCGCAGCTCGGGCAGGACGAACCGGTCCAGCGCCACGCCCGTCCCGATGGCCAAGGCGGACGCGGTGACGGTGACGCCGAGGGCGATCATGGCCTTGGTCCCGGTGCGCCTGCGGCGGGGCGGCGGCGGTGCGGGCGGACGCGAGTGCCGTCCAACGGAGGGGGAGGAGCCGGAGGCGGGGGAGGCGGGATGCCGGGGCTCGTGGCGTCCGGCGGACGAGCCGGGTCTGCGGGGAGTGGACAGCGGGGGCTCCCGGGTGCGGGCCGGCGCGTGCCGGCGTGGACCGGTCGGGCGCACCTTATCCCGATATACACCTGAAAGCCCGTAGATCACGTAAATGAGCAACCCAGGCGCGGGGGAGGGTGTATTTGCTCTAGCCCTGGCGGCTGGGTATTCTGCGGGTTTGTTGTGTGTGTAGACGCCTGCCCGCAGGGCGGGGGGTCGAACGCGAAC
Source organism: Actinomadura terrae (assembly GCF_022751215.1). Taxonomy (GTDB): domain Bacteria; phylum Actinomycetota; class Actinomycetes; order Streptosporangiales; family Streptosporangiaceae; genus Spirillospora; species Spirillospora terrae. Next base: position 463,193 of record NZ_JAICDG010000002.1, read on the forward strand.
GACGAGCCGGTGTGTCCCCGTGTGAGCGCGCGGCCCCCGGCGTCCCGGAGCGCCTGGTCGGATGCAGACCTCTGATCGGCGCGAGCAGGATATCCGCTGAGAAGTCGACGAGAAACGAAGGTCTACGACCGTGCGCACGTACACCCCTAAGCCCGCTGACGTCCAGCGCCAGTGGCACGTCATCGACGCGACCGATGTCGTGCTGGGCCGTCTCGCCAGTCAGGTCGCGCAGCTGCTTCGGGGTAAGCACAAGCCGATCTACGCGCCGCACCTCGACACCGGTGACTTCGTCGTCATCGTGAACGCCGACAAGGTGGCGCTGACCGGCAACAAGCTGGAGCAGAAGCGCGCCTACCGGCACTCGGGCTACCCGGGCGGCCTGCGCTCGGTGGCCTACGCCGACCTGCTGGCCAAGCACCCGGAGCGGGCCGTCGAGAAGGCGATCAAGGGCATGCTGCCCAAGAACTCCCTCGGCCGGAAGATGTTCGGGAAGGTGAAGGTCTACTCCGGTCCGGAGCACCCGCACCAGGCGCAGAAGCCGGTCCCGTTCGAGATCACCCAGATCAGCCAGATCAAGAAGTAGGCCCGCGCACGCGACCGCGTGCCCGGAACGAAACCGTGGCCGCCGGGGCACCCGCTTGAGACGGGTCAGCCGCCCTGGCTAGAACACCAAGGAGAACCGTGGACGAGTCCACCGGCACGGAGGCGCCCGCCGAGGGCGCCGAGTTCGACTCCTACGAGGACGCGCCGTCCGAGTACAGCACCGAGACCCCCGAGACCGCGGGCGAGAACACGATCGGCCAGCCGATCGCGACCGGGCCCTCCGCGGGCACCGGCCGCCGCAAGCAGGCCATCGCGCGGGTCCGGATCGTCCCCGGCAGCGGCCAGTGGAAGATCAACGGTCGCACCCTGGACCAGTACTTCCCCAACAAGGTCCACCAGCAGATCGTGAACGAGCCGTTCGTGCTGCTGGGCCTGGAGGGCCAGTTCGACGTGCTCGCCCGCGTGAACGGCGGCGGCACCACCGGCCAGGCCGGTGCGCTGCGCCTCGGGATCTCCCGCGCGCTCCAGTTCGCGAACATCGAGCACCGCCCGGCGCTGAAGAAGGCCGGGTTCCTCACCCGCGACGCGCGCGTGCCCGAGCGTAAGAAGGCCGGTCTCAAGAAGGCCCGCAAGGCTCCGCAGTACAGCAAGCGCTGATTCACCCGGCCCAGGCCGGTCCGAGCCGCCGTATCCCGCAGGAGCGGGGTGCGGCGGCTCGCCCATGTCCGGGGTCTCGGTTCCGCGCCGCCGTATCCGGCCGGTGCGGGGCGCGGCGCCCGGTCCATGTCCAGGGTTTCCGTTCCGCACCGCTTATCCATGTCTCGCCATATCTGGCTTGACGCGACTCCGGAGCCGCGCGCCCGTTAGGTTTGATCGGCAGCCGGATCGCGGGCGGCGTCGCGCGGGACGCCGGGTCCGGACGTGTGGATCGTGTGGACATCTGGGACGGGGCCCGGCGCGGCCCTTCTCGTCTCTATCGGGAGAGTTGAACTGTGGGTCGTCTGTTCGGGACCGATGGCGTGCGCGGGCTCGCCAACCGTGATCTGACCGCCCGGCTCGCCATGGACCTGTCCGCCGCGGCGGCGCGGGTACTGGGCGAGGAGGGCGCGTTCCGGGGGCACCGGCCGCTGGCGGTGGTCGGGCGCGACACCCGGGCGTCGGGGGAGTTCCTGGAGGCCGCGGTCGTGGCGGGCCTGGCGAGCGCGGGCGTGGAGGTGCTGCGGCTCGGCGTCCTGCCGACCCCGGCGGTGGCGCACCTGGCGCACGCGCTGGACGCCGACCTCGGCGTGATGCTGTCGGCCTCGCACAACCCCGCCCCCGACAACGGGATCAAGCTGTTCGACCGCGACGGCTTCAAGCTGCCGGACGCCATCGAGGACCGCATCGAGGCGGGCATCGGCGCGCCGTGGGAGCCGCCGACCGGCGCGGGCGTCGGCCGGGTGCGGGACGCGCACGGCGCGGTCGAGCAGTACGTGGCGCACCTGCTGACGACGCTGCCGGTGTCGCTGGACGGGCTGCGCGTCGTCGTGGACTGCGCGAACGGCGCGTCCAGCGACGTGGCCCCCGAGGCGCTGCGCCGCGCGGGCGCCGAGGTGATCACGATCGGCACGGCGCCGGACGGGCTGAACATCAACGCCGGGTGCGGATCCACGCATCTGGAGGCGCTCCAGGCCGCCGTCCGCGAGCACGGCGCGGACGCGGGCATCGCCAACGACGGCGACGCCGACCGCTGCCTCGCGGTGACGGGGTCCGGCGAGATCGTGGACGGCGACCAGATCATGGCGATCCTGGCGCTGGACCTGCGGAAGGCGGGCGCGCTCGCGGGCGACACCGTGGTCGCGACCGTGATGTCGAACCTCGGCTTCAAGCTCGCGATGCGCGCGGCGGGCGTCACGCTGATCGAGACCGCCGTCGGCGACCGGTACGTGCTGGAGGCGATGAAGGACGGCGGCTTCAACTTCGGCGGCGAGCAGTCCGGCCACGTGATCATGCTGGACCACGCGAGCAGCGGCGACGGCGTGCTGACCGGGCTGCACCTGCTGGCGGCGATGGTGCGGCGCGGCCGTCCGCTGGACGAGCTGGCCAAGATCATGACCCGGCTGCCGCAGGTGCTGATCAACGTCCGGGACGTCGACAAGGGGCGCGCGACCACCTCGCCCGAGCTGGCGGAGGCCGTCGCGGCGGCCGAGGCGGAGCTGGGCGACACGGGCCGGGTGCTGATCAGGCCGAGCGGCACCGAGCCGATGGTGCGGGTGATGGTCGAGGCGGCCGCGCAGGACCAGGCGCAAGCGGTGGCCGAGCGCCTCGCGGGCGTCGTCCGCTCCGCCCTGGGGAACTAGCGCACCAGGTCGTCGATCTCCAGGCGGCCGACCTTGAGGTGCCTGATCTCGACGGTGCCCGCCTGGAGGTGCTCGACGACAGCGCGCTTGATCACGAGCTTGCCGATCGCGAGGGCGCCGACCGCGAGCGCCCCGACCGCCACCGAGCCGAGCGCGAGCGAGCCGAGGCCCGTGCCGGCGCGCAGCGTGAGGCCGGTGGCGGACGCGCCGGTCACCTCGGCGCCCGTCGCGCGGGCGCCGACGCCGCGCTCGGTGCGCACGCGCGGACGCGACTCCGCCTCGCCGTGCACCTGGCCGTTGGGCGACTCATCCTGGGGTTCGCTGGTCATCCCCTGATCCTAGGGTCAGCAGCGCGAGAGGAAGTTCTGGAGCGCGTCGTGGTCGGAACGCGTCACGGGCAGGTCGTACTTCTTGGCGACCGCGACGTACTTGACCGCGTACGTGCACTGGAAGTCCTTCTGCGGCTTCCACTCGCCGGGCCCCGAGTCGCTCTTCTGCCGGTTGGGCACGCCCCAGACGGCGAGCAGGTTCGCGGTGTCGTTGGCGAACCGTTCCCGCTGGTCCTCGCCCCAGCGGGACGCGCCCATCCGCCAGGCGAGCGCGAGCGGGTAGACGTGGTCGATCTGCACCTCGGACGCGTCCGACTTGCTGAACGTGATGTCCTTGCCGCTGTAGGGGTCGTGCAGGCGACCCGCCAGGACGACGCACGTCCCCTTCTTCCGGACGTCCTTCATGTCGCGCGCGAGGACGTCGTTGCGCTGGTCGCAGCCGTTGTGGTCGGTGTCCTTCCAGCGCGTTCCGAACTTGTCGCGCTTGTAGCCGCCGCCATCGCCCTCGGAGGCGACCCGCAAAGAGGACAGGTCCCGCCCCGACCCTTTCGTACCCGGCGCCGCCGAAGGCGAGGAGGTGTCGGACAGCCCGACCTTCCCCTCGCAGCCGCTCACCGAAAGGACGGCAAGCGCCGCCCCCGCGACCCACACCGCCGCCGTCCGGTTCCGCCACGCCATACCGCCACCACCCACGTTTTTTGTTGGGCTTTGCCCGTTAAGTCCCCGTTAAACGATCACACTGTACGACCAGCGGTGGCGCGTTTACGGCACGATGGTCGGCGTGCTGCACCTCAGAGCGATCGTTCCGGCGGATCGCACCGACGACGCCTGCGAGGCGCTCGCCGACTGCGCCGGAGCCACCAACGTCGTCGTGATCCCCGGAGCGGCGCGCGCGCCGCGCGGCGACCTGGTCCTGGCCGACATCGCCCGCGAGTCCGCCAACGAGGTGCTCGCCGCCCTCCAGGCCCTCGACCTGGAACGGGACGGCTCGATCAGCCTCGAGAAGATCGACCTGTCGCTGTCGGACGCGGCCGAGCGCGCCGAGCGGCGCGCCCCGGGCCACGGCGACGACGCCGTCGTGTGGGAGGAGCTCGACCGGCAGGTCAGCGAGGGCGTGGCGCTGACCTGGTCGTTCGTCGCTTTCCTCGCGCTGGCCACGCAGCTCGCCGCGATCGCCGCGCTGATCGACTCGCCGGTGCTGGTGGTCGGCGCGATGGTGCTCGGCCCGGAGTTCGGCGCGGTCGCGGCGATCTGCTACGGGCTGACCCGGCGGCAGCCGTGGCGGATCATGCAGGCGGTGCGGGCGCTGGTCGTCGGGTTCCTGGTGGCGATCGCGATCACCTATGTGTGCGCGGTGGTCAGCCACCTGACCGGGGTGATCGAGATGTCCCGGCTGCCCGACGACCGTCCGCTCACCGCGTTCATCTACACCCCCGACCGCTGGTCGTTCATCGTCGCGCTGCTCGCGGGCGCGGCCGGGGTGCTCTCGCTGACGGCGGGGAAGTCGTCCGCACTGGTCGGGGTGTTCATCTCGGTCACCACCGTGCCCGCCGCGGGCAACCTCGCGGTCGCGCTCGCGCTCCGGCACGGCAGCGAGATCAACGGGTCGCTGCTCCAGCTGGCCGTCAACTTCGCGGGCATGATCATCGCGGGTACGGCGACGCTGCTGCTCCAGCGCGCCACGTGGCACATCGTCCTGCGCAGGAAGAGACGGGCTCCCGCCGGCAGGGGAACTTAGGTCGATCGCACGTCGGACCTATGGCTGTGACGCGTAGCACCTAAGGGTGACGTGCGGCGGCGGGCCAGGCACTAGGTTCGGACTATGCCGATCATCGCCACCCAGGGGCTGTCGATGAGGTTCCCCCGGGTGACCGCCCTGGACGACCTCTCCGTGGCCGTCGAACCCGGTGTCGTCGGCCTCGTGGGCGCCAACGGCGCCGGCAAGTCGACGCTCATCAAGATCCTCCTCGGCCTGTTGCCGCCGACCACCGGTACCGCCACGGTGCTGGGCATGGACATCGCCCGCGAGGGCGTCAAGATCCGCGAGAGCGTCGGGTTCATGCCCGAGTACGAGTGCCTCCCGCCGGACGTGTCCGCCACCGAGTTCGTCGTGCACATGGCGCGGATGTGCGGGCTGCCGCCGACCGCCGCCCGCGAGCGCGCCGCCGACACCCTCCGCCACGTCGGGCTGTACGAGGAGCGCTACCGTCCGATCGGCGGCTACTCCACCGGCATGCGGCAGCGGGTGAAGCTCGCGCAGGCGCTCGTCCACGACCCGAAGCTCGTGTTCCTGGACGAGCCCACCAACGGCCTCGACCCGGCCGGGCGCGACGAGATGCTCGACCTGATCCGCCGCGTCGGCGCCGAGTTCGGCATCAGCGTCCTCGTCACCTCGCACCTGCTGGGCGAGCTGGAGCGCGTCTGCGACCACGTCGTGATCATCGACGGCGGCCGGCTGCTGCGCTCCCAGGCCGTCGAGGCGTACACGACCGAGAGCGGCGTGCTCACCGTCGAGGTCGAGGAGGGGCGCGACGACCTGCACCGCGTCCTCCAGGAGCACGGCGCCGCCGCCCGCGCCGAGGGCCGGTTCCTCGTCGTGGACATCGCGGGCGAGAGCACCTACGACCTCGTCCGCGACGGCGTCGCGGAACTCGGGCTGCGGCTGATCCGGATGGAGCAGCGCCGCCACCACATCGAAGAGGTCTTCCAGGACGCACCCGACGTCGCCGGAGCGCCCGGCGCGAACCTCCCGCAGGGGGCGCCGCGATGAGCACCAGCACGATCCACGACATCGGCTACCGGCACTACGACGGCCGCCGCAACGGCCGTGCCTACGTGCTGCGGTCGCTGTACCTGCACAGCCTGCGCGCCGCGTTCGGCCTCGGCCGCCCCGCCCGCGCCAAGGTGATGCCGTTCATCCTCGGGGCGATCATGCTGCTGCCCGCCGCCGGGTCGGTCGCGGTGTTCGCCGTCACCAAGCAGGAGGACGTGCTGATGCGCTACTCCTCCTACGCCCCGACGCTCCAGGTGATCATCGCGATCTTCCTGGCGACGCAGGCGCCCGTGCTGGCCTCGCGGGAGCTGCGCTTCCACGTCGTCCCGCTGTACTTCTCCCGGCCGGTCGGCCACCTCGACTTCGTGCTGGCGAAGATCGCGGCGATGGCCACCGCGTTGTTCGCGCTGATCGGGGTGCCCGTCACCGTCCTGTACGTCGGCGGGCTGGTCACGAAGGCGCCGGACTCGGCCGACCAGCTCGGCCGCTACCTCGCCGCGCTGGTGGGCTGCGCGCTGTTCGCGCTCGTCCTCGCCGCGATCGGGATGGTCGTCGCGGCGTTCACGCCCCGGCGCGGCTTCGGCGTCGCCGCCGTGATCGCCGTGTTCATGCTGAGCAGCACGCTCGTGCTGGTCGTCCAGGGCATCGCCGAGAACCAGACGAACTTCACGGTCTCGGGCTGGGCCGGGCTGTTCGCCCCGTTCAACCTGGTCGACACCGTGCAGGTCAGGCTGCTCAACGCGGAGAAGTCCTCGGTGCAGGTGGCGCCCGGCCTGAAGGGCGGCGTGGTCGCGCTCGCCATGTGCGCCGCCCTCGTGTTCGGCTCGGTCGCGGTCCTGTACCGCCGGTTCCGGAAGGCTGGCCTGTCGTGAGCGAACTGCGACTGGACGCGGTGTCGCGCTGGTACGGCAACGTCGTCGCCGTCAACGGCGTCTCGATGACGGTCGGGCCCGGCGTGACCGGGCTGCTCGGCCCGAACGGCGCCGGGAAGTCCACGCTGATCCACATGATGGGCGGGTTCCTCGCCCCCTCCTCCGGGACGGTCACGCTCGACGGCGCCCCGATCTGGCAGAACCCGGGCATCTACCGCAGCCTCGGGCTCGTCCCGGAGCGGGAGGCCGCCTACGACTTCCTCACCGGCCGCCAGTTCATCCTGGCGATGGCCAAGCTGCACAAGCTGCCCGACCCGCGCGCCGCCGCGAGCCGCGCCATCGGCCAGGTCGAGATGGACTACGCCGCCGACCGGACGATCGGCAACTACTCCAAGGGCATGAAGCAGCGGATCAAGATGGCCTCGGCGCTGGTGCACGACCCGCCCGTCCTGCTGCTGGACGAGCCGTTCAACGGCATGGACCCCCGGCAGCGCCTCCAGCTCATGGACCTCATCCGCCGGATGGCCGAGCAGGGCCGCACGATCCTGTTCAGCTCGCACATCCTGGAGGAGGTCGAGCGGCTCGCCAGCCATATCGAGGTGATCGTCGCCGGGCGGCACGCCGCGTCCGGGGACTTCCGCAAGATCCGCCGGCTGATGACCGACCGGCCGCACATCTTCCTCGTCCGCTCCTCCGACGACCGCCGCCTCGCCGCCGCGATCATCGCCGACGGCTCGGCGCGCAGCGTCCAGCTCACCGACAAGGGCCTCCAGGTCGAGGCCGTCGACTTCCAGCGCTTCACCTGGCTCCTCCCGCAAGTCTCGCGGGACGCGGGCGTCCGCCTCTGGGAGGTCTCCCCGGCCGACGAGTCCCTGGAAAGCGTCTTCTCCTACCTGGTGGCCCGATGAACAGCACCATTGCCATGATCACGTTCCGCGCGATGCTCGGCCGGCGCCGCGCGCTGCTGCTGCTCGCGCTGCCGCTGGTGCTGCTCGTCCTCGCGGCGGTCCTGCGCTACACCGACAACAACGACCTCGACATCTCCGCCGACGTCCTCCAGAAGTTCGGCCTCGCCACCCTGCTCCCGCTGCTCGCGCTGATCGCGGGCACCGGCGTGATCGGCCCGGAGATCGACGACGGCCAGATCATGTACGTGCTGACCAAGCCGATCCCCCGGCAGGTCGTCGTGCTGACCAAGCTCGCGGTGGCGATCGTGCTGGTCACGGTGTTCGCGGTGGTCCCCACACTCCTGGCGGGAGAGATCCTCACCGGCGGGACGGCCGGGATGGCGCCCGCCTTCACGGTCGGCGTCCTGGTCGGCGGCGTCACCTACAGCGCCGTGTTCGTCGCCCTCGCCGTGGCCAGCCGCAACGCCGTCACGATCGGCCTGCTGTACGCGCTGGTCTGGGAGAGCCTGCTAGGCAACTTCGCCCCCGGCGCGAAGTCGGCGTCGATCCAGCAGTGGGCCCTGTCGGTCACCGACGCGATGACCTCGGCCACCCCGGTCAAATCAACGGTGGACCTCTCGGTCGCGATCCCACTCCTGATCACCGTCTCCCTGGGCGGCACCCTCCTAGCCGCCTACCGCCTCCGCTCCCTCTCAGTAGCCCACGCCGAGTAAAAGGAGCCGCCATGGACGCCCTGACCGGCCTGGGCCTCGAAGTCTGGGCATGGCGTGCGGCCAGGAAGCCGCAGACCGGCGACGACGTCGATCACCGAATATGTTGCGACTGGTGACATCTCTATCACCTTCTGTGAAGCCCCGGTGAGGGTCACGCGGCGTGAGGACACTGGGGAGGGCGGTTACTGCCGTCCACCCGTGCGAGGTGCATCCGAAGATGTCGGCCGTGAAGAGGCCCGAGGGCGTGAAGAAGGTCATCGGTGCGCGGCTGCGCGCTCTGCGGGAGGAGCCACGGGACGAGCTCGGCCATTCTCGCTGGTCCCGGGAGAAATGGGCGATCAAGCTTCGCGGCGCGGCCGGGCCGTCCGCGCAGGCTATGCCGGGTGTGCAGAGCCTGGCGCAGATGATCAAGCAGTGGGAATGCGGTGACCATGTTCCCGGTCCCTTTTACCGGGCGTTGTACGCCAGTGTCACGGGTAAGACAGAGAAGGAGCTGTTCAAAGAGGCACTGAGCCCTGAGCCACCAACATCCCTGACGAAGCTCGTGGGCGAAAGTCCTCTCACCTCTCTGGAGGATGATGTGAGACGCCGTGCTGCGATGCAGGTGATCGCTGCGTTGGGTGCCGGGGCCGCGATTCCGCCGGGTCTCCTGGAGACCGCGCTGTCGGGAATCGAGGACGCCCTGGGCAATCCCCAGGACACCGCCGAGTGGGAACGCCTCGTCGCCGATTACGATCACCGGCTGAACGCGTCGCCTGCGGGCGCGCTCGCCGGTGAGCTCACCACCGACCTCGCCGCGTTGAGCGTCGTGCTCAAACGCAACCTCCCACCCCTCCAGACGGCGACATTACTGCGTGTGTCCGCCGCCCTTTCCGGGCTCTTGGCCATCGACTTCTCGGACGCGGGTGACTATCGCGCTTCGCGCGTTGCGTGGGGTGCGGCGACAAGAGCGGCGGATGGATCCGGCGACCAGGACATGCAGGTTTGGACGCGAGGGCAGCAAGCTAAGTTCTCCCAATACTCGGGAGGCTCGCCCTCCACGCTAGTGGCCCTTGCCGACGAAGCGCATCGGATAGCGGGCGGGACGGCATCGCCCGGTCTCGCTCACGCCATCGGCGCGCGCATGTACCTGGCGATCGACGACGGCGACGCCGAGAAGGTTCGCGCATTGCTGGCGGAAATGAACCGCGTGTGCGAACGGATAGGCGATACAGAGCCCGGGCATTCGGTGTTCAGATTCCGAGAGACGCAACGGCTGTGGAGCGAGTCCTACGCCTATGCTCAGGCGGGGGATAAGCGTGCCGCAGAGTCTTTGGCGCAGGCTCGGGGGTTGTACCCCATGAACGTGCTCGCCCCACGGGTGAATCTGACCTTGATCGAATCGGTGTCCCTGGTCAAGGGACGGGAGGTCGGGGAAGGTCTCGAACTGGCGCTGAACGTGCTTCAGGGTCAGGAGCGCACAAGTGCTGGAGGGCGCATGCTCACCGGTTCCGTCCTTGGGCTCCTGCCGCCTGAGGCTCGCTCCCTTCCAGAAGCGCGAGAAATTCGCGCCCTAACGGCGGGGCCCGTCTAGCCTGCGGGTTGGGTTAGGCGGGTTAGTTCTGCTAGGAGTTCTGAGGCTGTTACGTCGTCGAGGTCGCTGAAGGGGCGTTCGCCCTGGCCGTAGGACGTTTTGGCTAGGGCGACTATCTGGAACTCCTGTTGGGCGTACTCGTCCGGGTTGATGGCGCGGACGCCTGGGTCCAGGGCGATCACCAGGTAGTGGTCGTCGGCCAGTTTGCGGGAGACGTGGCGGTGGAAGCCGCCGGTCTCCTTGTCGCCGAGCTTCCAGCCCCGGTCGACCAGGCCGAGGATCGCGCCGAAGTGGACGGTCGCGCCCTCGAACCGCGACAGCCGCGTCGCGTCCCGTTCTTCGGGGGTGAGGGTGTGGACGGGGCGTCCGAGCTGCGGGAACGGCTGGAGGATCTCGTAGTCGGCGAAGACCTCCGACCAGGCGGCCGGGGCGGTGAGGCGCAGCGGGTGCGGCAGTTCGACGGGGGCGGTGATCTCGACCGGGTCGTCGTGGACGTCGGCGAGGGTGCGGTCCTCGGCGACGCGGAACTCGGTCTCGCCGGACTTCCAGACGAGGCGCCGCGCGATGTGCCAGATCAGGGGGTGGGTCAGGAACAGGGCCCGGAACTCGTCGGGGGTCCAGCGGCGGCCCTTCACCATCGCCGTTTCGAGGCGTTTGATCTGCTCGGCGGTGACGGTGCGCGCCTCCTTCTTCAGCTCGGTGAAGCGCTGGTAGGCGGCGGGGGCGAGGGTGTCGTCGTCCTTCACGCCGGGCTTGGGGAGGGTCTTGCGGCGCTTGCCGTCCTCGTCCGTGACGAACGGCTTGAGGTGTTCGTCGAAGCCGACCGTGAAGCGGCGGGGGCCGTAGTCGAGGGTGAGGCCGCCGCTCGCGTCCAGGCCGAGGTCGGGGACGAGCAGGTCGGCGAGCTGTTCGGCGTCCAGGCCGCGCCGCTTGGCTATGCCGTCGATCAGCGACTGGCTGTAGCGGCGGATCCGCCGCTGGTCCTTGGCCTTCTGCGCGAGGCGGTGGAGCTGGCGGAGGGCGCCGTCGGTGCCGATCGAGGTGAACACGCCCAGCGCGGCCGAGCCGCCGTTGTACCAGGACGTGCCCTTGTCCCAGCGCGCGACGATCGGGGCGAGCCGGGCGGCGGTCCGGTCGTCGCCGAGGAGGCACAGCGCGTACTCGACGCCGGGCGACGTCCAGCGCGGACGGGTGTCGTCGGCCTCGTAGAGCGCCCAGGCGAACTCGGCCAGCGACTCGGGGTCGCAGGCTTTCACCACCCGCTCGACTCCCGCGTACGGCTTCTCCGGGGTCGAGATCAGGAACATCGTGACCAGGTTCCGGACGGCGGCCTCCGGCAGCGCGTACTCCCGTCCCGCCAGCAGGACGGGCGGCAGCGCGGCCACGTCGAAGCCGATCTCCGGCAGGGGGTTCGGGTACCGGTCGAGCGGGTCGATGCCGAGCGACGCGACCGCCCGCACCACCTCCTCGCCGTAGGGGCGGACGGCCTCCAGCACCGCCTCGCCCCCGTGCACGTCCGCGACGGAGCGGACGTGGACCTCGGCCCGCTCGCGCTTGGGCCCGGGGCGGCGCACCAGGTCCGGGACGATCAGCGCGATCGCGGCCGGGCCGTGCTGGACGAACCAGTCCTTCGCCGGGTGGCTGTAGGAGTTGTCCTTGTGCTTGAGGCAGAGCTGCGCGATGTGGGCATCGAAGAAGGGGTACAGCGCCCAGAGGTTGTCCAGGTGGAGGACCAGGGGCAGCGCGTCCAGCTCGTAGCGGGCGACGATGCCGCGCAGCGCGAACGTCCCGGAGAGGTCGGCGTGGTAGCGCTCGTCGGCGACCAGGGCGCGGCCGTGCTCCTCGGGGCCGTGCAGGAGGATGTCGAACGCCAGCTTCCGGCGGTGGAGGCGATCGCTCTGCTGGATCGTTCCGTTGGCGAACGACGCGGCGGCGGCGTCGAAGTCGGTGTCGCCCCGCGGCGGGTAGTCGGCGCGGCCCTTCGCGAGCCACTCCTCCCGCTGGCCCGGCGCCCAGTGCACCGTGGTCGCGGTTTTGGGCGCCTTCAGGCCCTTCAGGACGACGGGCTCGGTGTCACGCGACGCGCCCTTGGACCAGGGCGGGTCCACCAGCAGCGGCGGCACGGACTCCTGCGGCGCTTCGGGGGGCGTGTGCGACATCTCACCTGTTTCCTGGGCGGGCCGGTCTCGTGATCGCGGTTTCGACTCGCGGCCGGACGGGACGGTTCCCAGGAAAGCCTGCCAGACCCCTCAGATGCGGCGCAGCCGGACGCGCTGGACGGCGTGCTCCCGATCCTTGTGCAGCACGAGCGTGGCGCGGGCCCGCGTCGGGAGGATGTTGGAGACGAGGTTGATCTCGTTGACGTCCCGCCAGACGCGCTGGGCGAACGCGGCGGTCTCGTCCTCGTCGAGTTCGTGGGCGTACTTGTGGAAGTAGGAGCGGGGGTCGGTGAAGGCGGTGCGGCGCAGCGCGAACAGCCGGTCGACGTACCACTGCCGGATGTCCTCGACCCGCGCGTCCACGTAGATCGAGAAGTCGAAGAAGTCCGACACGCCGAGCTGGCCCGCGGGCGGCGCCTGGAGCACGTTCAGCCCCTCGACGATCAGGATGTCGGGCCGCCGGACGGTCTGCGTCGCGCCCGGGACGATGTCGTACTCCAGGTGCGAGTAGACGGGGATCGCGTGCTCCTCCGCCCCCGCCTTGATCGCGGACACGAACCGCACGAGCGCGCGCCGGTCGTAGGACTCGGGGAAGCCCTTCCGGTCCATGATCCCGCGCTCGGTCAGCACGGCGTTGGGGTAGAGGAAGCTGTCGGTGGTCACCAACTCCACGCTCGGATGCTCGGGCCAGCGCGCCAGCAGCGTCCGCAGGAGGCGCGACGTCGTGGACTTGCCGACCGCGACGCTGCCCGCCACGCCGATGATGAACGGCGTCGGCTGGACCTCCCCGCCGAGGAACCCGCTGACGGTGTCGCGCAGCCGCCCGTCCGACAGGAAGAACAGGTTCAGCAGCCTGGACAGCGGCAGGTAGACCTCCTCGACCTCGGTGATGTCGATCGGGTCGCGCAGGCCGCGCAGCGCGTCGAGCTCACCGTGCGTGAGCGGCAGGGGGGTGTTCTCGCGCAGCGCGCGCCAGGCGTCGCGAGAGAGTTCCACATAGGGGCTCGGCACGCTGTCCCATCCGCTCGTCATGGGTCGAACAGTAACCATCAGCCCGGCCGGGCTTCCCGGTTTTGGACGCCCGGATCTTCACCGTGCGTACACGGTAGCGTCACATATTGGGGCGACTCGCTGGTGGGGCCGGGCGGCGGCATTGAATAGGCTTGCCCGCATGTGCGGAATCGTGGGTTACGTGGGCGGCAGGCCGGCGCTCGACGTCGTGATCGAGGGGCTGGCGCGGCTGGAGTACCGCGGCTACGACTCGGCCGGGGTCGCCGTCCTCGCCGATGGGGAGCTGGCGACGGCCAAGCGCGCGGGCAAGCTCGTGAACCTGCGCGGGGCGCTGGAGGAGGAACCGCCCCCCGCCGGGACGCTCGGCATGGGCCACACGCGGTGGGCGACGCACGGTCCGCCCAACGACCGCAACGCGCACCCGCACGTCGACTGCACGGGCTCGGTCGCGGTGATCCACAACGGGATCATCGAGAACTTCGCGGCGCTGCGCGGCGAGCTGGAGGAGGCCGGGCACAAGCTCGGCTCCGACACCGACACCGAGGCCGTCGCCCACCTGCTGGAGGACGAGCTGAAGGGCGGCGGCGACCTCGCCGCGGCCATGCGGCGGGTGTGCCGCCGTCTGGAGGGCGCGTTCACGCTGGTCGCCGTGCACACCGGCGACCCCGACCTCGTGGTCGGCGCGCGCCGCAACTCGCCGCTGGTCGTCGGCGTCGGGGACGGCGAGAACTTCCTCGCCAGCGACGTCGCCGCGTTCATCGCGCACACCCGCGACGCGATCGAGCTCGGCCAGGACCAGATCGTCGAGCTGCGCGCCGGCGGGGTGACGGTCACCGACTTCGACGGCCGTCCCGCCGAGGTGAAGGAGTACCACGTCGACTGGGACGTGTCCGCCGCCGAGAAGGGCGGCTACGACTACTTCATGCTCAAGGAGATCGCCGAGCAGCCGCGCGCTGTCGCCGACACCCTGCTCGGCCGGATCGGCACCGACGGGCGGCTCACGCTGGACGAGATGCGCATCTCCGACCAGGAGCTCCGCGAGGTCGACAAGATCATCATCGTGGCCTGCGGGACGTCGTTCCACGCCGGGCTGATCGCCAAGTACGCGATCGAGCACTGGGCCGGGCTGCCCTGCGAGGTGGAGCTGGCCAGCGAGTTCCGCTACCGGGACGCGATCCTGTCGCCGACCACGCTGGTCATCGCGATCTCCCAGTCCGGCGAGACGATGGACGCGCTGATGGCCGTCCGGCACGCCCGCGAGCAGAAGGCCAAGCTGCTCGGCATCTGCAACGTCAACGGCTCGACGCTGCCGCGCGAGTGCGACGGCGTCCTGTACACGCACGCGGGGCCGGAGATCGCGGTCGCCTCCACCAAGGCGTTCCTGACCCAGCTCGTCGCCGTCTACCTGATCGCCCTCTACATCGCGCAGGTGCGCGGCACCAAGTGGGGCGACGAGGTGTTCGCGATGGTGCAGCTCCTGGAGCGGATGCCGGAGAAGGTCGAGAAGGTCCTGGAGACGATGGAGCCGGTCCGGGAGCTGGCCCGGTCGCTGGCGGGGGAGCGGTGCGTGCTGTTCCTCGGCCGCCACGTGGGCTTCCCGGTCGCGCTCGAAGGCGCGCTGAAGCTCAAGGAGCTTGCCTACATGCACGCCGAGGGCTTCGCGGCGGGCGAGCTGAAGCACGGCCCGATCGCGCTGATCGAGCAGGGGCTGCCGGTCGTGGTCGTCGTGCCGCCCCGGGCGCGGGACGTGCTGCACGACAAGATCGTCTCCAACATCCAGGAGATCCGCGCCCGCGGCGCCCGGACGATCGTGATCGCCGAGGAGGGCGACCGGTCGGTCGCGCCGTACGCGGACACGCTGATCGCCGTCCCGGCCGTCCCGACCCTGCTCCAGCCGCTGGTCACGACCGTCCCGCTCCAGGTGTTCGCGTGCGAGCTGGCCACCGCGAAGGGGCACGACGTCGACCAGCCGCGCAACCTCGCCAAGTCCGTCACGGTCGAGTAGCCCGACCACCGAGCGTGATCGCCAGGGTGTGCTGACCGGGCGTAAGGGATAAATCACAACACTTCGCCGGGAACCGTGCGCCGTCCCGGCACGTCGCATGGGGAGACCCCGGCGTGTCGGGAGGTGGGCTTGTGGGAGCCCCGGAAGGACTCGGGATCGAGGCGCGCGGCGTGTCGCGGTGCTTCGGCCCGGTGCACGCGCTGCGCGGACTCGACCTCACCGTTCCCTACGGTCAGGTCACGGCGCTGGTCGGGCCCAACGGCGCGGGCAAGACGACGCTACTGCTCATCCTCGCGACGCTGCTGCGGCCGGACGACGGCCACGTGCGGGTCGCGGGGCACGACGTCCGCGCCGATCCCGGCGCGGCACGCCGGGCGCTCGGCTGGATGCCGGACACCTTCGGCGTGTACGACCAGCTGACCGTCCGGGAGTACCTGGAGTTCTTCGCCGACGCCTACGGGCTGGCGCGGGACGCGCGGGACCGCCGCCTCAGGGGGCTGCTGACCCTCGTCCATCTCGACGAGCAGCTCGGGCAGCCCGTCCACGCGCTGTCGCGGGGGCAGAAGCAGCGGCTCGGCGTGGCGCGGGCGCTGGTGCACCGGCCCCGCGTCCTGCTGCTGGACGAGCCCGCCTCCGGCCTCGACCCCCGCTCCCGCGTCGAGCTGCGCGACCTGCTGCGCTCGCTCGCGGCCGACGGGGTCGCGGTGCTGGTGTCCAGCCACATCCTGAGCGAGCTGGAGGAGATCGCCGACCGGGTCGTGCTCGTCGACCACGGCCGGACGGTCGGCGAGCACGCGATGGCCGACCTCGCCGAGGCCGCCGTCGCGCGCGTCCGGTGGCGGATCCGCTCGCTGGACCGCGAGCGGCTCGCCGCGGCGCTGACGATGGCGATCGACGACCTGCCCGGGCTCGACCCGGGCCTCGGGCCCGTCCGCGACCTGCCGTCGGGCGCCGAGGTCGGGCCGCTCACCGAGACCGAGGCCGCGGGCCTGCTCGCCGCGCTCGTCTCCCGGGGCGTGCCGGTCACCGGCCTCGCCCCGGCGGGCAGCGCGCTCGAGTCGGCCTACCTCGCCATGACCGAGACCCGGAGGTGACGCCGGGATGACGGCGCGCGGGGCCGCCCTGGTGGCGCGGCAGGAGATTCGGACCCGGCTGCGGACGGGCCGCTGGCGGGTGCTGCTCGCCGTCTGGTTCGCGGTGGTCAACGGGCTCGCCCTGCTGTTCCGGCTGGCGCTGGAGGCCGACTCCACGTCCCGCTACGGGAGCCCCGGCGTGCCGATGTTCGGCGGCGTGCTGCTCGCGGTGCTCGTGCTCACGCTGCTGATCACCCCGGCGCTCAGCGCCCAGTCGATCAACGGCGACCGCGAGCGCGGCACGCTCGCCACCCTCCAGGTCACCCCGCTCGCGCCCGGCGACATCGCGTTCGGCAAGCTCGCCGCCTCGTGGGGGACGGGCCTGGTCGTGCTGGCGCTCACGCTGCCCTCGCTGCTGTGGCCGGTCGTCGAGGGCGCGATCGGCCCGCTGCGCGCCGTGACCGTCCTGCTCGTCACCGCCCTGCTGATCGGCGTCGTCTGCGCGGTCTCGCAGGGCTGGTCGGCGCTGCTGGCGCGCAGCATCACCTCGGTCCTGATGTCCTACCTGACGGTGTTCGCGCTGATCGTGGGGACGCCGCTGCTGTTCACGATCGCGGTCCCGTTCACCACCGAGCGCCAGGCGAGCGGCTACGACCGCGACCGCACCGACCGGGTCTGGTGGCTGCTCGCGCCGAACCCCGTCGTCATCCTCGCGGACGCGGCGCCGAGCCTGCCCAAGCGCCGCGTCGTCATCGTGGACGGCTCCGCCGGCTACTCGGGCACCTACGACGACGACTCGCGGGCCTACTACGAGTCGCCGCCGAACGACCCGCTCGGCACGATCAGCCGGGGCGTCCGGAAGCTGCGCACCGACGACGGCCATTACCGCCCCTACCGTTCCCGGCGGTCCGACGGGCCGCCGGTGTGGCCGTTCGGGCTGGCGTTCGACCTCATTCTGGGCGCGGGCGCCGTATGGATCAGCGCGAGCCGGCTGCGGACGCCGCTGTACCGCGTGCCCAAAGGCGTCCGCATCGCCTGAACAGGCGCGTTCCACTCAATTCAATGTCGAATTGAGAATCTCAGATGATTTGCAATTCTCAAGGCCGGTCGAATCGGCCGCCCCTCGCCTGCGCGGCGAAACGCCGCCATTCCCGGGCGTCGAAGGCGAGGATACCGGCATCCTGCTCGCCGGCGCGTGTTCCGTCGCGGACACAGATCACGCCGGTGCCGAGTCGCATGACCTCGACGCATCCATTGCTGGCGCCGCATCGGGCGCTCTTTCGCCATCGGGCGGGCGGTGTCGCATCGAAACTCATTCCGGCTCCTGCCTTGAAAGTTGCATCTGCCCGCGGCCGCACTGCCGGTGCCTGAGCACAAGGTAACAAGATCACCGAACGCGGGTGAGGCGGGACGGACGGAAGGGGCGGATGGGGCGGGAGTGCCGAGGAAATACGAGGGTTTCGGTTGAGCCGACGACGAACCGGGCCCGGAAGGGGTGTGACTCCCCTCCGGGCCCGGTCCGTTCGTCACGGGCCCTCATCCCGCGAGAGGCGCGGGCCCCGTCCCTACTGTCAGCCCAGGTCGAATTCGCCCTTCTTGGCTCGTCCGACGAAGTCCCGCCACTCTCCCCGGGAGAATGACAGGACCGGGCTCTGCGCTCCGTGCTTCGCGTCCCGTGCCCCGACGAAAAGGGACGGACCGGCCAGTGCGGCCACTTCGACGCACGTGTTGCTCGCCCCGCAGTGGGCGCTTCTCCGCCAATGCGGAGCAGGAGTGGCGAAAGGGGACACCAGGTGCCTTTCACATAGTGAAGGCCACTCCGCGGCCCGTCACCAGGCATCCCTGGCCTCGATGATGCGCCGCCTCGACTCGGCGGCGTCCCATGCCTGACCAGCGAGATTCATATAGGCGAGCCTGTACATATACGTAACGGTCTCATCCGCAAAGTGGCTGATTGTCAGCGATTCGGTGTGCACGATATCAGGAAAGGTGATGTCGTGCACCGGCGAGAATTCCAGCAGGATAAACGTTTCCGCCAACACCGAGTGCGCGATGTCGAGTGGCAGTATCTGCACGGTCACGTTCGGAAGCTCGCTCATCCGGAGAAGATGGTCGAGCTGCTCGCGCATGACCTTCCGGTCGCCGATCCGGCGGCAGAGAACGGCCTCGTCCATGACCACCGCGAGCTCCAGCGGGCGGTCGCGGCGCAGGAGTTCCTGGCGCCGCATCCGCACCTCGACCCTGCGCTCCAGCTCCTGGGGCGGCAGCGTAGCGAGAGCGCTCCACCCGCCGATCACGTGCCGGGCGTAGCTCTCGGTCTGGAGCAGGCCCGGGAAGACGGTGCTGCCCCACTCCCGGACGGCCGTGGCCTCCGCCTCCAACGCGATGAAGTCCGCGAGGGGGCTCGGCAGGTCGCGGTAGTCCTCCCACCAGTCCCGCTCGGCGGCGGCGTGCGCAAGGGAGATGAGGTCGTCCCTACGCGAGCCGTCGATCTCGTAAAGGTCGAGCAGGCGGTGCACGTCACTGATCTTCGCGCCGGTCCGCGCGTTCTCGATCCGGCTCACCTTGGCGGTCGACCAGGTGAGCCGCTCGGCCACCTCGTCCCCGGTGAGGCTTCTGCGTTCGCGCAGCCTGCGGAGTTCGGCGGCGAGCCGACGTTGCCGGACGGAGGGACCTCGGGAAGTGCTCATTGCCGGAGCCTCTCCAGTCCTGGACGGACTGTTCAGGCCGCATTCTGCCGCACGGGGGCACGGCAGTGCGAACACATCGGACCGATGGACCATGATTCTACGACCGGAGATTCTTTTGCGCACATGACGTCGCAACTTGCATCGCATATTTCATACGGTTGCGGAGCGCGTCCCCGTGGCACCCTAAGTATGTGATCGCCGGGACGTGGAGGCGGCGGGCGGCGTCGAGGCTGGGGAGCTCGCGATGAGGTACGCGCACGAGGTCGGCAAGGTGCGGGCGGCGGAGCAGGCGCTCATGGCCCGCCTCCCGGACGGCACGCTGATGCAGCGCGCCGCCGCCGGGCTGGCGTCGGTCTGCGCGAGGCTCCTGCCCGCCGTCTACGGCGCGCACGTCGTGCTGCTGGTCGGCGGCGGCGACAACGGCGGCGACGCCCTGTACGCGGGCGCGCGGCTGGCCCGCAGGGGCGCGCGCGTCGACGCCGTCCGGGCCGGAACCAAGATCCACGCGGGCGGCCTGGCGGCGCTGCTGGGCGCGGGCGGCCGGCTGCGCGAGGCCGATGAGGACAGCGAGGCCGTGATCGCCGCCGCCGACCTGATCATCGACGGGCTCACCGGCATCGGCGGGTTCGGCGGGCTGCGCGAGCCGCACGCGACGTTGGCCGTCCAGGCCTCGCGGGCGCTCGGGACGGTCGTCGCCTGCGACGTCCCGAGCGGCGTGGACGCGGGCACCGGACGCGTCGCGGGCGCCGCCGTCCAGGCCGACGTGACGGTCACGTTCGGCACCCACAAACCCGGGCTGCTCATCGACCCCGGCGCGTCCTACTGCGGCGTCGTGGAGCTCGTCGACATCGGGATCGGGCCCGACCTGCCCGATCCGGACGTGGTGGCCCCGCGCTCCGCCGACATCCGCCCGCCGGAGCCGGGGCCGGAGTCCGACAAGTACCGGCGCGGCGTCGTCGGCATCCTCGCGGGCGGCGAGGAGTTCACCGGCGCGGCCGTCCTGTGCACGGGCGGGGCGCTGCACGGCGGGGCCGGGATGGTCCGCTTCGCCTCGGCGCCGCGTCCGGTCGAGCTGGTCCGGCAGCGCTGGCCCGAGGCCGTCACGACCGTGATCGAACCGGGCGACGGCGCGGCGCTGGCGAAGATCGGCCGCGTCCAGTCGTGGGTGGTCGGCCCGGGGCTCGGCACCGGGCAGGCCGCCGAGTCGCTGCTGGAGGCCGTGCTCGGCACCGACCTGCCCGTGCTCGTGGACGCCGATGGGCTCACCGTCCTCGCCCGCCGCCGCGACCTGCTGCGCCGGGACGCGCCGACCGTGCTCACCCCGCACGCGGGCGAGCTGTCGCGGCTGGTCGGCGCGAGCCGCGAGGCGATCGAGGCGTCCCGATTGGAGCATGCGCGCGGCGCCGCCGCCGAGCTGGCCGCGACCGTGCTGCTGAAGGGCTCGACGACGCTGGTCGCCGAGCAGGACCGGCCCGTCCGCGTCAACCCGACCGGCACGCCCCGGCTGGCGGCGGCGGGCACCGGCGACGTCCTGTCCGGCCTGATCGGCGCCCTGCTCGCGGGCGGCATGCCCGCGCTGGACGCGGCGACCGCGGGCGCCTACCTGCACGGCCTCGCCGCCCGCCTGGCCTCCGCCGGGCCCTGGACGGACGGCGAGCCCGGACGCGGCGAGGCCCCGATCACCGCCGCCGACGTGATCGCTGCCCTTCCCGAAGCCTTCCGGACGCTTGTTCGGGGGGAGTGGGGGGTCGTCCCCCCACAATGAACCGGGTCGTGTGAGCCGGGGTTGATGGGGCCCGAACAACGGTGGGGACATGGACGTCAAAGCGGGTAGAGGGCACCCTGGGTGCTCGCGGAGGGCGCGTACGGGGGCGTGAGCTGGGGCGGTATGCCCCGGGCACGGCACAGGTGACGGCACACTGGGTGGCCATGAGGGTTTCAGCGGAGGCTCGCGTCGATCTCGACGCGATCGGCGACAACATCGGTCTGCTGCGCGAGCGCGCGGGAGACGCCGAGGTCATGGCCATGGTCAAGGCCGAGGCGTACGGGCACGGGCTGGTCGAGGCGGGTCGGGCCGCCGTCGCGGGCGGTGCCACCTGGCTCGGCGTGGCCAAGCTCGCCGAGGGGCTGCGGCTGCGCGAGGCCGGGGTGGACGTCCGCACGCTGGTGTGCCTGGGCGTCCCCGGCGAGCCGTACGAGCAGGCCGTGGCGCGCGACGTCGACCTGGCCGCCGGCACGGTCTGGATGGTGGAGGAGGTCGTCGAGGCGGCCGAGCGCGCCGGGCGTCCGGCGCGGATCCACCTCAAGGCCGACACCGGCATGAGCCGGGGCGGCGCCGGGGAGCGCGACTGGGCCACGCTGGTGGACGCGGCGCTGAAGGCCGAGGCGTCTGGGCACCTGCGGGTCGTCGGGATCATGTCCCACTTCGCGTGCGCGGACGAGCCGGGCCACCCCTCGATCGCGGCGCAGCTCGACGCGTTCGGCGCGATGACCGAGCACGCCGAGCGGGTCGGCGCGCGGTTCGAGGTGCGGCACATCGCGAACTCGGCGGCGACGCTGACCCTGCCGGAGTCGCACTTCGACATCGTCCGGCCCGGGATCGCGGCCTACGGGCTGACGCCGATGCCCGCCGCCGGGACGTTCGGGCTGCGGCCCGCGATGACGCTCGTGGCCAGCGCGGCGCTGGTGAAGCGGGTCTCGGCGGGCAGCGGTGTGTCCTACGGCCACACTTACATCACCGAGCGTGAGACGACGCTGGCCCTCGTCCCGGCCGGGTATGGGGACGGTATCCCGAGGCACGGCTCGAACCTCCTGGAGGTCTTCGCGGCGGGACGGCGGCGCACGATCGCCGGGCGCGTCTGCATGGATCAGTTCGTCATCGACATCGAGGACGACGACATGGTCGCGGGCGACGAGATCATCCTGTTCGGCCCGGGCGACCAGGGCGAGCCCACCGCGCAGGACTGGGCGGACCCCCTTGGAACGATCTCGTATGAGATCGTCACCCGCATCGGGATCCGGGTGCCGAGGGCGTACTCCGGCCGGGCGGTGTAGGGGCGCGCGAATGGACAGCAGGAACAGGCGCAGGATCGGCATCGTCGGCGCCGTCGCGGGCGTCGGCGCGGCCGGGGTGGGCGCGGCGGTCGGCCTGCGCCGCCTCGCGGTCGGACGCGTCCGGCTGCGCCCCGATCCCGACGCCGACGAGCCGTTCGGCACGCTGCGCGGCGAGGAGCTGACCGTCCAGGCGGACGACGACCTCCCCCTGCACGTCGAGATCGATGAGGGCGCCGACGGCGCCAGCGACCTGACCGTCGTCTTCTGCCACGGCTACTGCCTCACCCAGGACGCCTGGCACTACCAGCGCCGCGACCTGCGCGGCCTCCGGATGGTCTTCTGGGACCAGCGCAGCCACGGCCGCAGCGGCCGGGGCAACCCCCTGCACGCGACCATCGAGCAGACCGGCGAGGACCTGTACGCGGTGCTCACCGCCGCCGTCCCGACCGGGCCGGTCGTCCTCGTCGGGCACTCGATGGGCGGCATGTCGATCATGGCGCTGGCCGACCGGCGTCCCGAGCTGTTCGGCGACCGGGTGGTCGGGGTGGCGCTGGTCAACACCTCGTGCGGGGACCTCGCGGAGATGACGCTCGGGCTGCCGCTGGTGCTGGGCAAGCTCGTCGGCCCGCTGGCGCCCCGGGCGCTGCGCGGCCTCGGCCGCCGCGCCGCCCTGGTCGACCGGGCGCGCGGGCTGAGCGCCGACCTCGCGTTCCTCGTCACCCGCAAGATGGCCTTCGCCGACAAGCAGGTCAGCCCCACGGTCGTCGACTTCCTCGAACACCTGATCAGGGCCACGCCGATCGACGTGATCGCCGAGTTCTACCCGGCGCTGGCCGGGCACGACAAGGCCGCCGCGCTGAAGACGATCGGCCGGTTGCCCGTCCTCGTGCTCGCTGGCGGCAAGGACCGGCTGACCCCCGCCGCGCACGGCCGCCTCATCGCCGAGGCCCTGCCGGACGCCGACCTGGTGGAGGTGGACGAGGCGGGCCACGTCCTGCCCCTGGAGTACCCGGGCGTGGTCACCGGCGCCCTCCGCCGCCTGATCGCCCGCGCGCACCCCAGCCACGTTGAGCCCGACCACGACGAACCCGGCCACGAACAGGAGCGCACCGCATGAAGGGGATCACCGTCGCCGTTCCCACGTCCGGGGACATGCGGGAGCTCGGGGTCCGGCTGGCGGGCAAGCTCGCGGCCGGGGACCTGCTCGTGCTCACCGGGAGCCTCGGGGCGGGCAAGACGACGCTCACGCAGGGGATCGGCGAGGGGCTGAAGGTGCGCGGGCCGATCACCTCGCCGACGTTCGTCATCGCGCGGGTGCATCCCTCGCTCGCGGGCGGGCCTCCGCTGGTGCACGTCGACGCCTACCGGCTGGGCGGTTTCGCGGAGCTGGACGATCTCGATCTGGACGCCTCCGTCGAGGAATCGGTGACGATCGTGGAATGGGGCGAAGGGCTCGCCGAGGGCCTCGCCGACGACCGGCTGGAAGTGATCATTTCCCGTTCGGACGGTCCCGCCGAGGACCGCGAAGTAATGATCAACGGAATCGGTGATCGCTGGTCCGACCTGGAGCTCGACCTCGGCTGACGGTCGCGGAAGATCCTTTTAGTACCCCATTAGTCCGGTCGAACTCGTTGGACCGGACATGTCGTACTCTTTGCCGGAACGAACCTCACCTCGCGACAAATCAGATTGCGCAAGCAGGAGAGGGATCAGGTGAGCGGCAGCGACAGATACAACGTCCCCGAGGGGCGCCGGAGCGGGAGCCATCGCGCCGTCCGCGAGCACCGTCCCCGGCGCCGCCGCCGGGCGGCGATCACGCTGGCCGGGGTCGGCGTGGGCCTCGTCGCGTGCGGGTTCGCCGCGTTCGCCCTCCTCGGCGGCGGAGGTGGGGACGGCGCGTCCGGCAAGGCCGTGGGCGGCGGCGCCACCGAGAGCAGCCCCATGACCGGCAGTCCGTCGATCAAGGCCGAGCGGGCCCTCGTCCCGGACGCGTGCACGCTGGTGGGCGACGAGCTCGCCGGACGGCTCGCGCCCGGCGCCACCCGCAACCAGGCCGACGGCTACCAGTCCGACGACCGGCAGAACCAGTGCGTGTGGGGCGCCTACACCGGCGACCGCAAGCGCCAGCTCACCGTCGAGCTCCGCGCGATCGCCGCCGCCGCGCAGCGGACGCCGACCGACACCGCCCGCGCCATGTTCGCCTCCGAGCGCAAGGACGACGAGTCGGGCAAGGGCCTCCCGGCGGGCCAGGAGCTCACCGAGAAGCGCGGTCTGGACGATGTCGGCGACGAGGGCTACGCCGTCTACAGCGTGGACGAGGGGCAGGGTTCGGGCGAGGCCATCGCCAACGTCCGTGCGATCAACGTGCTGGTCACCGTCCACTACGCGGGTTCGGACGACCGCGACCCCCTCGCCCCCGACGACGCCGTGGACGGCGCCGTGGAGGCGGTCAAGGCCGTGCTGCGAAACCTGACCTGACCTCGCGTCCTCCTAAACTGGCCTCGTGCTGGTTCTGGCTTTCGACACCGCTACCGCCGCGATCACCGTGGCCCTGTACGAGTGGACCCCCGGCGAGGGCGCCGTGCCCCGGGGGGCGGCGGAGGCCGTCGACCGGCGCAGGCACACCGAGTTGCTCACGCCGTCCATCGCCCAGGTGATGGCGGACGCGGGCGCCGCGCCCGAGGATCTGAGCGCGATCGCCGTCGGGGTCGGCCCCGGCCCCTACACCGGGCTCCGGGTCGGGCTGGTCACGGCGCGGGCGATGGGGGAGGCCCTCGGCGTCCCCGTGCACGGCGTCTGCACGCTGGACGTCATCGCCTGGGCCACCGGACGCGACGAGCCGTTCGCCGTCGCCACCGACGCCCGCCGCAAGGAGGTCTACTGGGCGCGGTACGACTCGTGCCGCGCGCGCGCCACCGAACCTGCCGTGGGCCCGGCGCCGGACGTCCTGGACGGCGCGCCCGAGGGCCTGCCCGTCGTGGGCGAGGGCGCGGCCCTGTACCCGGAGGCGTTGGGGTACCCGGAGGCGTCGGGCGACTCCGCGCACGAGCCGCTGCTGCCGACGGCGACGGCGCTCGCGGAACTGGCCGTGGCGCGCCTGGCCGGGCTCAAGGGCCCCGACCTGCTTCCCCCCGAACCGCTCTACCTGCGCCGTCCCGACGCCAAGGAGCCCGGGCCGCGCAAGAAGGTGACCCCGGCGTGAGCGACGTCGTCCTGCGGCAGATGACCGGGGCGGACCTGCCGTCCGTCCACCGGTTGGAGACCGTGCTGTTCCCGGAGGACGCCTGGAGCGAGGGCATGCTCCGCGAGGAGCTCGCCGAGCAGCCGCGGACCAGGCACTACGTCGTCGCCGAGGAGGCGGGCGGCGAGACCGGCGGCGAGATCGTCGGTTACGCGGGCCTCGCGGTCGCGGGCGGGCAGGCCGACGTGCAGACGATCGGGGTCCGCGCCGACCGGCGCGGCGGCGGCATCGGCGCCGCGCTGCTGACCGCGCTGATCGACGAGGCCGTCCGCCGCGAGAGCGAGGCGGTGTTCCTTGAGGTGCGCGCCGACAACGACGGCGCCCGGCGGCTCTACGAGCGGTTCGGGTTCGGCCGGGTCGGCGTCCGCAGACGCTACTACCAGCCCGCGAACGTGGACGCGATCGTGATGCGGCGGATGCTGCATCGCCGTCCCGTGGGCTTCTCCCGGGAGATGTGAATGATTCGCGACGAGCCGCTGGTGCTCGGCATCGAGACCTCCTGCGACGAGACCGGCGTCGGGATCGTGCGCGGGCACACGCTGCTCGCGGACGCGATCGCCTCCAGCGTCGACCAGCACGCGAGGTTCGGCGGGGTCGTGCCCGAGGTCGCCTCGCGCGCGCACCTGGAGGCGATGACGCCGACCGTGGAGCGGGCGCTGGCCGACGCGGGCGTGTCCTTCGCCGACGTCGACGCGTTCGCGGTGACGGCGGGCCCGGGGCTGCCGGGCGCGCTGATGGTCGGGGTGGCCGCCGCGAAGGCGTACGCGCTCTCGCTCGGCAAGCCGCTCTACGGCGTCAACCACCTGGCCGCGCACGTGTGCGTCGACCAGCTCGAACACGGGCCGCTGCCCAAGCCGTGCGTGGCGATGCTCGTGTCGGGCGGCCACTCCTCGCTGCTGCTGGTCCCGGACGTGGCGAGCGACGTCCGCTCGCTCGGCAGCACCGTGGACGACGCGGCCGGTGAGGCGTTCGACAAGGTCGCGCGCGTCCTGGACCTGGGCTTCCCCGGTGGGCCCGTGATCGACCGGATGGCGCGGGAGGGCGATCCGGCCGCGATCGCGTTCCCGCGCGGCAAGTACAACGACGGCACCTACGACTTCTCGTTCTCCGGGCTCAAGACGGCCGTCGCGCGGTGGGTGGAGGCCAGGGAGCGGGCCGGAGAGCCGGTGCCGGTCGCGGACGTCGCCGCGTCGTTCCAGGAGGCCGTGGTCGACGTCCTCACCCAGAAGGCGCTCAAGGTCTGCAAGGACAACGGCGTGCACGACCTGCTGATCGGCGGCGGCGTCGCGGCGAACTCGCGGCTGCGGGCGCTCGCGGCGGAGCGGTGCGCGGCCGCCGGGGTCCGGCTGCGGGTGCCGCGTCCGAAGCTGTGCACCGACAACGGCGCGATGGTCGCGGCGCTCGGGTCGGAGTTGGTCGCCTCGGGCCTCGCGCCGTCCGACCTGGAGCTTCCGGCCGACTCCAGCCTGCCGATCGAGTCGATCACCCTCTGAGGACCGTTACGGGCTGAGCGCGGCGACCAGCCCGGCGAGGTAGTCCTCCAGTAGGGGGACCTTCGCCTCGTCCAGCACCCGGCCCTCCTCCTCGGGCAGCAGGTCGAGGACGCACCGCACGTCCCAGTACGGGTCGTGCTCGTAGCCGCCCGACACCTGGTCGAACGCCGACAGGAACCGCTCGGCGACGCGCGGCCCGTACCGCAGGACGAGGCCGCACCGCATCCGCGCGATGTCGACCGCGATCGGGCCGGACGAGGCGTCCGACCAGTCGACGACGCCGGTGAGCTTCCCGTACGACCAGAGCGTGTTGTCGGTGTGGTAGTCGCGGTGGATGAACCGGGCGGGCGCGAACGGCGGCGGGCCCGACGCCAGCGCGAACGCGCGCTCCCACAGGCCCGGGCGCAGCGCGTGCCGGGGCGGGACCCGCACGTCGAGCCGGTTGTAGGGGACGTAGGGGGGCATCGTGGCCGCGCCGTTCAGCGCGTGCACCGCGAGCAGCGCGGCGGCGAGCTGGATCAGGTACTCGGGCAGGTCGTCGGGCGCGGGCCGGGGCGGATGACCGACCAGCCGCGTGATCAGCAGCGCGGGCACGTCGCAGTACGCGCCGGACGGGTCGGCGGCGACCAGCGAGGGCGTCGGGATCGGGCAGCCCGCCAGCAGCGCCAGCGCGGCGATCTCCCGCTCGGGCGAGAACTCGGTGTCGCCGTAGCAGCGCCGCGCGGTCGGCCCCCGGTCGGGCCCGGCACCGGCGTCGGCCCCGGCGGGCGCCTCGGCGGGCAGTTCGTCGCGGGGCGTCCAGCGGCGCAGGACGAGCCGGTGGGCGCTGCCCGACGGGGTCTCGACGAGCAGCGCGTGGTTGGCGTGGGCGGTGCCGCCCGCCAGCGGCCGGATCATCCGCACCTCGGCGCCCTTGCCCAGGCAGCCCTCCACCCAGCGCAGGGTGGTGGGGCCGAGCTGGGCGCGGGCGGGCGCGGTCGGAGCCGGAGTGTGGGTCACGAGATCCATGAAAACGGATTCCGAAGGGTATTGGGAGTGATTTTGCGAAGACGGAACGTAACATTCTGCACGTCATCGACGTGCCTTGATCAAGATCTTCCGGTGCGGAGGCGGGGTGCCCGGAGGATGCGGTGTGAGGCGGGTGGGGCCGCGTCGCCACAGCGGTGCGATCGCACGACCCCACCCACCCGGAGGTGGCTCAGTCCTTGCCGCCCTCGCGGCGCGGCCGCAGCAGCGCCTCGGCGAGTGCGAGCATCGTCTCCTCCAGCGTGGACAGCCGCTTCAGCACGTCCTCGTGCACCGCGTTGACCTGCTTGGAGACCTCGTCGTGGACGCCGTCGACCTTCTTGCCGACCTCGTCCTCGACGCGGGAGAAGCGCTTGGCGAACTCGGCCCGCGCGGCGTCGGCGCGGCGTCCGGCCTCGTCCTGCATGCCCTCGACCCGCCGCGCGAACTCCTCGTGCACGCCGCCGACGTGCCGGGCGACGTCCTCCTGGATGTCGCCGACCTGCTTGGCGACGTCCTCGTGGATCGTGCCGACCTGGCGGGTGACGTCCTCGTGGATGTCGCCGATGCGCTTGCCGAAGTCGTCGTGGACGCCGCTGACCTGCCGCGCCATCTCGTTGTGCACCGACTCGACCTGCTTGGTCATGTCGATGTGCACCGCCTCGACCCGGCGGGAGACGAGGTCGACCTGGGTGGTGAACTCCTCCAGCGCGCCGTCGACCCGCTTGGCGACCTCCTCGTGGATGCCCTCGATCCGCTTGCGGACGTCGTCGTGCACGTCCTCGAACCGGCGGGAGAACTCGTCCATGCGCTTGGCGACGTCGCTGTAGGCCGTCTCGGCGATCTCCGACATCGTCGCCTTGACCTCGTCGCGGTCCGGGCGGGCGCGCAGCTCCTCGATCAGCGGGTCGACGGCCTCGGCCAGGTGCTTCTCCAGCGCGTCGAACCGGTCGCCGTGGTCGGCCGCCGGACGCCGCGCGATCTCGCCCAGCAGCCGGTGCAGCTCGGCGATCTCCAGGGTGGCCGGGAGCCGTCCGATCCGCTCGCCCACGCCCTCCAGGCGGCTGTCGATGCTCTCGAACCGGCCGTCGAGGCTGCCGAGCTTGCCCGACAGGCCCTCCAGGCGGCCGTCCACGCCGTCGAGGCGCCCGTCGAGGCCGTCCAGCCGCCCGCCGACGCCCTCGACCCGGCCGTTGACCGCCTCCAGACCCTGCTCCATCCGCTCGGCCATCTCGCCGAGCGCCTGGTCGACCCGCGCCGTGACGCCGTTGATCGAGTGCTCCAGCCGCTCGGACCGGTGGCCGAGTTCGGCGAGCGACTTGTCGAGCCGGTTGAAGCGGACGGACGCGGCCTCCATGCTGCCCTGGAGCCTGTCGAGCCGCTTGGTCATCTCGTCCATGCGCTGCGCGGCCTGCTGCGTGGCCTCGGTGATGTGCTGCGCGGAGTCGAGGACGGCCTGGATGCGCGTCAGCCCCTCGTCGACGTTCTCGGCGACGACGCCCACGTCGGCCCACAGCGCGGGGAGCTCGGCGACGGGCTTGACCCGCTCGCCGAACGCCTCGATGTGCTCGGCCAGCCCCTCGGCCCACTCCGGGGGCTTGCTGGACAGGTCGTCCACCTGCCCGCGGACGCTGTCGAGCTGGCCGGTCAGCCCGCTCAGCTCCCGCTCGCGGACCTCGCGGAGCAGCCACTCCATGCCTTCGAGCCGCTGGCGGATCTCGTCCAGGACCTGGCCCTGGGAGCGCTGTTCGTAGACGTGGTCCTGCGCCGCACGGGCGAGCAACTCCCGCATCCGATCCGAGACCGGTTGACCCCCCGTCTGCAGGAAGTTGTGATTCGTTTCCACCCGATGCTCCTTCGTGTGCCGACGCGACGAATTGGCGCACGGCATTGAATCGTGAAGTCGCCACTGTAGTGCGTGGGCACCGCCACGAAAACGGGGAGCTGGGAACATTGTGAGTTCTGCGGAATGTGCCTGTTATCCCGTTGGAGTGAAAAGCGATGATTCGCAGGACGAGAGGGAAATTTCTGATTAGTCGGTCATGGTGGGGTTGGTCGGTTCATGTCCGCTGTCGGGCGGGCGCTGGGGGGTGCGCGGCCGGGTTTGCGGCGTCGAACTGTCCGTACATCTCGTCCAACATCGTCAGTTCGCGTCCCCGCTCGCGGACGGGCGGCGCGGCGGGCACCGGCCGGGCCCGGTCGCGCTCCGGTGCCCGGCGGGCCATTTCAGAGTCGCATTTGGGTCTGCCCGAGACCCGGCCGCTGAACCTGCCTTGGTGTTTCTTCGCCTGAGGATCTCAGCGGCACCGATTCCCGCGCCGGGCAGTGGTCTTGCTCGGAAGGGGAGAACCCTGGCCAACGCAATGCCGGAATACGCCGATGATTTGCGCCGCCGTGGCGCGTCGCCCGGGCCCGCTTGGCGTTCCCCGGCCGCGCGGAAGATCTTTGGCCCGATTAGCGGCCGGACGCCGCGTCCGGGCGGGTCAGCAGCGCGACCGGTGCGTCGCCGACCCGCGTCACCACGAGCGTCAGCGCGCCCCCCGCGGGCCTGCGCCGCCCGCCGAAGCCGAGGTCGCGGCGCAGCCGGTCGACGTCCACCGCCGAGCCGCGCTTCTTGACGGTCAGCACGCCGACCCCGCGGCGGCGCAGCTCCGCCTTCAGCCGCTTCACCGAGAACGGCAGCACGTCCTCGATCTCGTAGGCGGCGGCGAACGGCGTCGGACGCAGCGCGTCGGACGTGACGTAGGCGATCCGCGGATCGGCCAGCCCGCCGCCGACCAGGTCCGCGACCTCGGCGACCAGATGCGCCCGGATCACCGCGCCGTCGGGCTCGTAGAGGTAGCGACCCCAGGGCCGCACGTCGGGGTCGCCGAGCCCGCGCGCCGTGAGCGTGTGCACGACCTCCGAGGCGTCGGACGGTATGAGCGTCGCCCTGCGGCCCACCTCTCCCGCGAGGTCGCCCATCCACAGGGCGGCCTCCTTCACGTCCCCTCCGACCGACACCCACTCCGCTTCGGCGCCGTCCGGTACGGCCTCGTGCGGAATTCCCGGCGCGACCTTCACGCATGCGGCCGGGACCCGCCGCGCCATTTCCAGGACGGTGTCCAGCGGCGGCTCGTACGAACGCGGATCGAAGACACGGCCACGCGCAGTGCGGCGCCCCGGATCGGCGAAGACGGACGCGTACCCGTCCGTGTGCTCCCGCGTCGCGTCCCCCACCCGGACGGACGCGACGTCCTCCACCCCGAACGCCGCCGCGTTCGCCCTCGCCACCTCGACCGTCAGCGGGTCGATCTCCACACCGACCCCGGTGAGACCGGCGCGCGCGCGGGCGATTAGGTCCGCGCCTATCCCGCAGCCCAGTTCGAGCGTCTTTCCGGGACGTCCGGCGAACCGCCGCGTCCGATGCGCGGCCACGCTCGCCCGGGTGGACTGTTCGAGCCCGGCTTGCGTGAAGTACATGCGCGACGCGTCCCGTCCGAATTTGGCCAGCGCCCGTTCGCGGAGCCGCACCTGCGTCAGCGCCGCCGCGACCAGCGCGGGGTCGTGCCGCTCGCGCAGCCGCGACGCCGTGCCGAGCAGCGCGCCCTCGCTCAGGTCCGCGGCGGCGGCCTCGGCCAGGACGTCCTGCCCCGCCGGGGTCAGCAGGGCCCGGAACGACGCGATGTCCATAACCTGGAAGTTATCGCCCCGTGAACGGCGTGCGGCCGCCCGACCGGGGGCTTCGTGTCCGTGTTGACGGGCCACCGGGCACGGAATAGTCTCCAGACTGGCACTCTCCCCGCGAGAGTGCCAAACACAGCGACAAGGTCGGTCTGGCACCCGCGACGACAGGCCGGTCCAGGGTCGCCTTCTCTGTCACATGTGCCGGTCGGTCAGCCGTGGCCGGCCGAGGACCAATCGAAGGGGAGGTCAGATCGTGACGACCGCCACCAAGGTTGTTCTCAAGCCGCTCGAGGACCGCATCGTCGTCCAGCCGCTTGAGGCCGAGACCACCACCGCGTCGGGCCTGGTGATTCCGGACACCGCCAAGGAGAAGCCCCAGGAGGGCACCGTCCTTGCCGTTGGCCCGGGTCGCGTGGACGACAAGGGCGAGCGCGTGCCCGTCGACGTCAAGGTCGGCGAGGTCGTGCTCTACAGCAAGTACGGCGGTACCGAGGTCAAGTACAACAACGAGGACTACCTCGTTCTCTCGGCCCGCGACGTCCTCGCGGTCATCGAGAAGTAATCACCGAGACGTGATGCACCCGCCCCGGTCGGCGCCGCCTTCGGCGGGGCGGCCGGGGCGGATCGCGTGAATCAAGGAGTATCCGCATGGCGAAGATCCTGGAGTTCGAGGAGGACGCGCGCCGGGCTCTTGAGCGCGGCGTCAACGCTCTCGCGGACGCCGTCAAGGTGACGATCGGCCCGCGCGGCCGCAACGTCGTCATCGACAAGAAGTTCGGCGCGCCGACGATCACCAACGACGGCGTCACCATCGCCCGCGAGGTGGAGCTGGAGGACCCCTACGAGAACCTCGGGGCCCAGCTCGCCAAGGAAGTGGCGACCAAGACCAACGACATCGCGGGCGACGGCACCACGACGGCGACCGTGCTCGCGCAGGCGCTGGTCCGCGAAGGCATCCGCAACGTGGCCGCGGGCGCCTCGCCGCTCAGCCTCAAGCGCGGCATCGACACCGCCGCCCAGTACGTGTCCGACCAGCTCCTCAAGTCGGCCCGCGAGGTCGAGGAGAAGAGCGAGATCGCGCACGTCGCGACCATCTCCGCGCAGGACGCGCAGATCGGCGAGCTGATCGCCGAGGCGTTCGAGAAGGTCGGCAAGGACGGCGTCATCACCGTCGAGGAGGCCCACACGATGGGCCTGGAGCTGGAGTTCACCGAGGGCCTCCAGTTCGACAAGGGCTACCTGTCGCCGCACATGGTGACCGACCCCGAGCGCATGGAGGCCGTCCTGGAGGACGCCTACGTGCTGATCGTGGACGGCAAGATCTCCAACGTGCAGGAGTTCCTGCCGCTGGCCGAGAAGGTCGCCCAGACCAAGAAGCCGCTGCTCGTCGTGGCCGAGGACGTCGAGGGCGAGGCCCTCGCGCTGCTGGTCGCCAACAAGATCCGCGGCACGTTCACCTCCGTCGGCGTGAAGGCGCCGGGCTTCGGCGACCGCCGCAAGGCGATGCTGGGCGACATGGCCACGCTGACCGGCGGCCAGGTCGTCAGCGACGCGATCGGCCTCAAGCTCGACTCCATCGGCCTGGAGGACCTCGGCCGCGCCCGCCGCATCACCGTCACCAAGGACGCCACCACCATCGTCGACGGCGAGGGCTCCTCGGACGACATCGCGGCGCGGGTCAACCAGATCAAGGTCGAGATCGAGAACTCCGACTCCGACTGGGACCGCGAGAAGCTCCAGGAGCGGCTCGCCAAGCTGTCGGGCGGTGTGTGCGTGCTGCGCGTCGGCGCCGCCACCGAAGTGGAGCTGAAGGAGAAGAAGCACCGCCTGGAGGACGCCATCTCGGCGACCCGCGCGGCGATCGAGGAGGGCATCGTCTCCGGCGGCGGCAGCGCGCTGGTGCACGTGGCCAAGGAGGGCTTCGACACCCTCGGCCTGTCCGGCGACGAGGCCACCGGCGCGGAGGCCGTCCGCCGCGCGCTGGTCGAGCCGCTGCGCTGGATCTCCGAGAACGCCGGCCAGGAGGGCTACGTCGTCGTCTCCAAGGTGCAGGAGCTCCAGCCGGGCCACGGCTACAACGCCGCGACCGGCGAGTACGGCGACCTCGTCGCCCAGGGCGTCATCGACCCGGTGAAGGTCACCCGCTCGGCGGTCACCAACGCCGCCTCGATCGCGGGCATGCTGCTCACCACCGAGGCGCTCGTGGTCGAGAAGCCGGAGGAGGCCGACGAGGCCGCCGCCGGCGGTCACGGCCACGGTCACGGCCACGGCCACTGACCCACCCGGGTCATCGGGCCTCCGGCTCGGTCGCGGGGGCGGATGGGCGAGCGAACGGCCCGCCCGCCCCCGGAAGGCGACAGGACCCCCGTCCGGTACTCCCGGACGGGGGTCTCGCGCGTCGGGGCGCGCTCGCATCATCTGACGGAAGTCCGGTGGATGTTTTGGTGCAACTTTCTTAAAGTGCAAGGTTTCTGACACGAGCCGCGACAGCGTGACCGCGTTGCGTGGTATTTGAGGGCTCGTCCCCGCACTGTGACCATTCCGTTGCCGAGGACAGTGGAGACACGCCCGGCAGTGCTGGGCATCATGCTTGACGTGACCGAGGGATGCTACGCCGGGACCGTGACCGCGCGCGCTGACGAACCCTCACGGGGGCCGGCCCCCCCGCCACCCCGTGACCCGGGGCGCGGGATGCGGCTGCTGCGCGCCGCGAAGGCCGGCGACGGCGACCTCAAGGAGCTGACCTCGCTCGCCGTCCAGGGCGATCCGGGCGCGATCGAGGTGCTGATCGGCGAGGTCCGCCCGATGGTCGTCCGCTACTGCCGCGCCCGGCTCGGCCGGGTCTCCGGGCAGTACCACATCGCCGACGACGTGGCGCAGGAGGTCTGCATCGCGGTCCTGTCCGCGCTGCCCCGCTACCGCGACATGGGACGCCCGTTCGCGTCCTTCGTCTTCGGCATCGCCTCGCACAAGATCGCGGACGCGCTGCGCAGCGCGGTCCGCGCGGCCGTGCCCACCGAGGACCTGCCCGACGGGCCCGACGACCGGCCGGGCCCCGAGGAGACGGTGGTCCGCTACATCGAGGCCCAGCGTGCCCGTGATCTGCTGTCGCGCCTGCCGGACCACCAGCGCGAGCTGGTGCTGCTGCGCGTGGTGGCGGGCCTGTCGGCGGAGGAGACCGGTAATGTGCTGGGCATGTCCGCGGGGGCGGTACGGGTCGCGCAGCACCGGGCGCTGGCCCGGCTGCGGGCGATGGCCAGAGAGGAGTCGATCGCTTGACGGAACGGAGCCCTGGCGCCCCGGATCCGGCCGAGCCTTCGCATTCCGGCGATGCCCCGGCGCCGGGTGGCCGGCCGCAGGTCCCGCTGCCCGCCGACCTCGGTGCGGTGCGCCGTACCGACGCGCTCATCGAGGAGCTGGCGGGGCGGCGCGCTGCCGGTTCCGCGGCTGCGTCCGCGGCTGAGTGCGGCGATCCGGCCGTCCGCCTGCTGCGCGCCCTCGTCACCGACGTGGACGAGCCTGCCCAGGCCGCCCCCGAACCCGCCCGCGAGACCCCCGAGCCGTCGCCGTCCGGGCCCGGCCCGCGCCGTCGCGGCCCCCGTACGATCGTCGCGCTGGGCGTGGCGGGCGCGATGCTCGCCAGCACCGGCGTCGCCGCGGCCGGCGGGGAGATGGGCGGTCACCCGTCCGCCGCGCCCGCGCCGCGCACGCCCGGCCCGTCCGACAAGTCCGAGGGACGCGACAGCGACGCGGCACGCCACGGCGGCGCGCGGCAGCCCGGTACGTCGGGCCCCACGCCGGAGACCGTCCGGCCCGGACGTCCCGTCGACGACAAGCGGCTCGAATACGAGCGCTTCAAGCAGCAGCTGGAACGGACGTACTCGCGGCACTACCGCCCCGGCCGCATGCCCGAGGCCCCGGTGTACGCGGCGCCGCCCGCCCAGCCGTGCGGGGAGCGCATCCGGCCCGGCCGCTGCGGCGAGGAGGGCGGGAACGGCCAGCCAGGACAGACGGGCCCCAACGAGAACGGCGAGTACGAGCCCGGTCGGCCTGGGCAGCCGGGCACGCCCGGTCAGCCGGGTACGCCCGGGCCGCCCCGGCAGACCGGCGAGCCCGGTCAGCCGCCGCAGACGCCCGAGCAGCCCAAGCCGTCCCAGGGGCAGCCGACACCCGAGGACTCGACGACGACGCCCACCCCGTCCAGCACACCGTCCGGCCAGGGCGGGGAGCAGGCCCTCAACCCCGACGGCCGCCCATAAAAGGATGGCGACGGCGGGTCAGTCGTCGCGGCCCTCTTCGCTGTCGATGACGCCGTCCACGTACCCGCGCGCGTACTCCCAGCTCACGTAGTCGACGGGGTCGGGGGACATCGCGGGCTCGTGCACGCGGGGCAGGCCCTGGTCGAGCAGGTGCCGCAGGTTGCCGTGCAGCAGCTCCCAGTCGATGTAGTGGAGCTTGCCGCAGTCGCCGCAGTCGACGGTGAGCCCGCGCACGCCGAGGGGTTCCAGGAGGGCGCGGAAGACCTCCAGGTCGGCGAGGTCGGCCAGCACGTCCTCCCGCTCCGCCACGCTGAGCGGCGCGGTGTCGTCGCCGGGGTCGCCGAGCGACGCCGCCGGATCCTCCGGATCTCCGGCGAACGGGTCGAGCGGGGCATCGTCGTGCACAGTCCCACGCTACTGCGCGACGCACCGGGAGGTGCACCCCCTGGACTTCCCTGTGCGCAAACAATCACCCAGAGTGACAAGATGGGGCGACGGCGGGAACGCTGCGTGTTCACTGGGATGTCGTCAACACCACTCGCCCGCTCCGCCAACCGCCCTGTCGGGCGCCGCATGACGCCCTACCATGGGTACAGGGTCGCCGTGACCTGGCCCGATACCGCCACCTCTACGGGAAGGTAGTCATGAACCCCGCAGCCGAGCCCGCCAAATTCCTCCCGCAGGGTCTGACCTTCGACGACGTGCTGCTGCTGCCGGGCTACTCCGACCTGCAACCCGGCGAGGCCGACACGACGACGCGGCTGACCCGCGAGATCTCGCTGCGCATTCCGCTGGTGTCGGCGGCGATGGACACCGTGACCGAGGCGCGCACGGCGGTCGCGATGGCGCGGCAGGGCGGCATCGGCGTCCTGCACCGCAACATGCCGATCGAGGAGCAGGCCGAGCAGGCCGACCGGGTGAAGCGCTCCGAGGCCGGGATGATCACCAAGCCGGTGACCTGCATGCCGGACGCGACGCTCGCCGACGTCGAGGAGCTGTGTGCCCGCTACCGGATCTCCGGCGTGCCGGTCACCGACGTGCGGGGCGTGCTGGTCGGCATCGTGACCAACCGCGACATGCGGTTCGAGTCCGACCCCTCCCGTCCGGTGCGCGAGGTCATGACGCCGATGCCGCTGGTCACCGCGCCGGTCGAGGTGACCAAGGACGAGGCGTTCGCGCTGCTGGCGGGCAACAAGGTCGAGAAGCTCCCGCTGGTGGACGGCGAGGGCCGGCTGCGCGGCCTGATCACCACCAAGGACTTCACCAAGAGCGAG
Source organism: Actinomadura terrae (assembly GCF_022751215.1). Taxonomy (GTDB): domain Bacteria; phylum Actinomycetota; class Actinomycetes; order Streptosporangiales; family Streptosporangiaceae; genus Spirillospora; species Spirillospora terrae. The sequence continues at coordinate 500,173 of NZ_JAICDG010000002.1, forward strand.
CAGTACCCCGACTCGACCAAGGACGCCGACGGCCGGCTGCTGGTGGCGGCGGCGGTGGGCGTCGGCGAGGACGCGATCCGCCGCGCCCGGGCGCTGATCGACGCGGGCACCGACGTCGTGATCGTCGACACCGCGCACGGCCACTCCAAGGGCGTCGCCGACACGATCGCCGCGATCAAGACGAACGCGCCGCAGGTCCAGGTCGTCGGCGGGAACGTCGCGACCTACGCGGGCGCGAAGCTGCTCGCGGAGGCGGGCGCGGACGCGGTCAAGGTCGGCGTCGGCCCCGGCTCGATCTGTACGACCCGCGTCGTCGCCGGGGTGGGCGTCCCGCAGATCACCGCGATCTTCGAGGCGGCCCGCGCGGCCCACGAGGCCGGCGTCCCGGTGATCGGGGACGGCGGCATCCAGTACTCCGGCGACATCGCCAAGGCCATGGTCGCGGGCGCCGACACGGTCATGCTCGGCAGCCTGCTCGCGGGGATCGAGGAGTCGCCCGGCGAGCTGATCTTCGTCCACGGCAAGCAGTACAAGTCCTACCGGGGGATGGGGTCGCTCGGCGCGATGCGCAACCGGGAGCGCGGCGGCTCGTTCTCCAAGGACCGCTACGCCCAGGCCGACGTCAGCAGCGAGGAGAAGCTGATCCCCGAGGGCGTCGAGGGGCAGGTGCCCTACCGGGGGCCGCTCGCGAACGTCGCGCACCAGCTGGTCGGCGGGCTGCACCAGTCGATGTGGTACGCGGGCACCCGCACGGTCCCCGAGCTGCAAGAGCGCGGGCAGCTCATGCGGATCAGCCCCGCGGGCCTGCGGGAGAGCCACCCGCACGACATCCAGATGACGGTGGAGGCCCCCAACTACCAGGGTCGCTGAGCTGACGTAAGCTCTTCCGGGGCTCGTTCCCGCCACCGGCGGGACTCAGATCACGGTAAGGAAGGGCGCAGTGGCTGCTGAGGTGGAGATCGGCCGGGGCAAGAGCGGCCGTCGGGCGTACGCCTTCGACGACATCGGCATCGTGCCGTCGCGCCGCACGCGCGACCCGGAGGAGGTCAGCGTCGCCTGGCAGATCGACGCCTACCGCTTCGAGATGCCGCTGGTCGTCGCGCCGATGGACAGCGTGGTCAGCCCGGCCACCGCGATCGCGGTCGGCCGCCTCGGCGGCCTCGCCGTCCTCGACCTCGAAGGGCTGTGGACGCGCTACGACGACCCGAGCCCGCTGCTCGCCGAGATCGCCTCGCTGGACGACGTCCGCGCCACCCACCGGCTCCAGGAGATCTACGCCGAGCCGATCAAGGAGGAGCTGATCGGCCGCCGGATCGCCGAGATCCGCGAGGCGGGCGTGACGGTCGCGGCACGGCTGTCGCCGCAGCGCACCGCGCAGTTCCACAAGGCCGTGATCGACGCGGGCGTCGACCTGTTCGTGATCCGCGGCACCACGGTCTCGGCCGAGCACGTGTCCGGACGGGCCGAGCCGCTCAACCTCAAGCAGTTCATCTACGAGCTGGACGTCCCGGTGATCGTCGGCGGCTGCTCCACCTACACCGCCGCGCTGCACCTGATGCGCACCGGCGCCGCGGGCGTCCTCGTCGGGTTCGGCGGCGGCTCCGGCCACACCACCCGCACGGTGCTCGGCGTCGCGGTGCCGATGGCGACCGCCGTCGCCGACGTGGCCGCCGCCCGCCGCGACTACATGGACGAGTCCGGCGGACGCTACGTCCACGTGATCGCCGACGGCGGCATGGTCAACAGCGGCGACATCGCCAAGGCCTTCGCCTGCGGCTCCGACGCGGTCATGGTCGGCTCGCCGTTCGCCCGCTCCACCGAGGCGCCCGGACGCGGCTACCACTGGGGCAGCGAGGCCCACCACGGCGACGTCCCCCGCGGCACCCGCCTCGACCTCGGCACGATCGGGACGATGGAGCAGATCCTGCACGGCCCGTCCCGCGTCGCCGACGGCTCGATGAACCTGATCGGGGCGCTGCGCCGCGCGATGGCGACGTCCGGGTACACGGAGCTGAAGGAGTTCCAGCGGGTGCAGGTGGTCGTGGCGCCCCGCCGGATGAGCGACTGATCGCCGACTGAGATCGGCGTCACCGGGAATCGGTGTCCCCGCACCGTGCGGCTTTCCTTACTGTTGGGTAGGTACAGCTTGTAGTACCAACAGCACTGGGGGGAATCGCGATGACGGGATCACCGGTGACCGGGCTCGGCAGCTCACGGCTCGGCCCGGCCGAGCGGGCGGCGGCGCTCGACCGCATGGCCCGCGAGGAGTTCGACGTCGTGGTCGTCGGCGGCGGCATCGTCGGGGCGGGCGCCGCGCTCGACGCCGCCACGCGCGGGCTGTCGGTGGCGGTGGTCGAGGCGCGCGACTTCGCCTCGGGCACCTCGTCCCGGTCGTCGAAGCTGATCCACGGGGGGCTGCGCTACCTGGAGCAGTACAACTTCGACCTCGTCCGGGAGGCGCTGACCGAGCGGGGGCTGCTGCTCCAGCAGATCGCGCCGCACCTCGTCCGTCCCGTCCCGTTCCTGCTGCCGACGACGCACCACGTGTGGGAGCGCGGCTACGTCGGCGCGGGCGTCGCGCTGTACGACGTGCTGTCGCTCCAGATGGGCAGCACCCGGGGCGTCCCGGCGCACCGGCACCTGACCAGGCGCGGCGCGATGCGGCTCGCGCCGTCCCTGCGCAAGGACGCCTTCACCGGTGCGATCCAGCTCTGGGACGCGCAGGTCGACGACGCCCGCTACGTCATGATGGCGCTGCGCACCGCCGCCGAGTACGGCGCGCAGATCGCCTCCAGGACCCAGTGCGTCGGGTTCCTGCGCGAGGGGGAGCGCGTCACGGGCCTGCGCGTCCGCGACCTGGAGAGCGACACGATGGCCGAGGTCCGCGCGAAGCAGGTCGTGAACGCCACCGGCGTGTGGACGGATGACATCCAGGAACTCGTCGGTGGCCGCGGCCAGATCCACGTGAAGGCGTCCAAGGGCATCCACCTGGTCGTGCCGAAGGACCGCATCCACTCCGCGACCGGCATCCTGTTGCGCACCGAGAAGTCGGTGCTGTTCGTGATCCCGTGGGGGCGGCACTGGATCATCGGCACCACCGACACCGCCTGGGACCTCGACCGGGCGCACCCGGCCGCGTCCAAGGCCGACATCGACTACGTCCTCGACCACGTCAACGCCATCCTCACCACGCCGCTCACCCACGACGACGTCGAGGGCGTCTACGCGGGCCTGCGCCCGCTGCTCACGGGCGAGACGGAGGAGACGTCCAAGCTGTCCCGCGAGCACGTCGTCGCCCACCCCGTCCCGGGGCTGGTGCTGGTCGCGGGCGGCAAGTACACCACCTACCGCGTCATGGCCAAGGACGCCATCGACGCCGTCGCCCACGGCCTGGACGGCAAGGTCGCCGAGTCGTGCACCGACCGCATCCCGCTCGTCGGCGGCGACGGCTTCCAGGCCATGTGGAACGCCCGGCACCGCCTCGCCGCCCGCTCGGGCCTGCACGTCGCCCGCATCGAGCACCTGCTGCGCCGCTACGGCACGCTGGTGGACGACCTGCTCACGCTCATCGCGGGCAAGCCCGACCTCGGCAAGCCCCTCGGCGGCGCCGACGACTACCTCCGCGCCGAGATCGTCTACGCCGCCAGCCACGAGGGCGCCCGCCACCTCAACGACGTCCTCGCCCGCCGCACCCGCATCTCGATCGAGACCTGGGACCGCGGCGTCGGCGTCGTCCAGGAGGCCGCCGACCTCCTCGCGCCCGTCCTCGGCTGGTCCAAGAAGCAGCGCGACCGCGAGATCGAGTACTACCGCAAGCGCGTCGAGGCCGAGCGCGCCTCCCAGACCCAGGAAGACGACCAGGAAGCCGCCGCCAGCCGCCTAGGCGCCCCGGACATCGTCCCTACCGCCACGCCCTGACGTCGGTCGCTGGCGCTCCGTCCTTCAACGGCACCGCGGCGATCCCCCCTCGGACGCCGCGATCGCGTCCGAAGGCAGGTACGAGCGAAGCGAGGACCTGATCGCGCAGCGAGCCGCCAGGCGAGTTCGGAGCGATGCCAGCGATCGCCGCGTTGCCCGCCGAAGGAAGGCGCTCTAGCGCCTGACGCCAAGGGCATCGCAATGAACAGGGCGGTACTTGCGGACAAGTTGGGATGAGGGTCTCTTAGTTCTTATTCATGCCCGAAATTGACCTCTGTGTCCGAAGGCATGGACAGCGGCTGACCCCGCGCTTACGGTGCTTCACGGCCGGCGACGGACGAGGACTCCGAGGGGGCGTGGCGTGGGTGACGGCGGGAGCCGTGGCGGTGGGCGCGGATGAGCCGACGCAGGGGAGAGTCGGCGCGCCTGGCGATCGTGACCCTGGTGCTGTCGCTCGTCGTCGGGGTGCTGACGGGTGTGGCGTCCAAGCCGTTCGAGGGGTGGGGGCAGCGGAACTGGCCGTGGACGCTGATCCTGCTCGCGGTGGTGGCGGTGATCTGGCTGATCCTCCAGGCCAGGGCCGATATGGCGCCGGAGGACGACCTCGACGTCGTCGCCGCGCAGCTCGCCGAGCTGGTCGACGAGGACTGGCACCGCGAGGCGGCCGTGCGGCGGCTCGACCTGCACGCGGGCCTGGTGCCGTTCCGGTGGACGCTGACCGGCTTCGACGAGGACGTGGTGGTCGACATCCGCACGATGATGGACGCGTTCGAGGCGTCCGGGTCCAGGCGGCTGGTCATCACCGGTGAGCCCGGCACGGGGAAGACGTCGCTCGCCGTTCTGCTCACGCTCGATCTGGTGCGGCGCCGCACGGAGAACGGGCGCGGCCCGGTTCCCGTCAAACTGTCGCTGGCGAACTGGGTGCCGCACGAGCAGGGTCTGATGAAATGGCTGGAACAGGAACTCGGAATGCAGTTCCTGTTCCTGCGCAACCGCAGCAGATACCCCCCTAACACGATCGAGCGGCTGCTGAGCACGCGGAGGATCCTCCCTGTCCTGGACGGCCTCGACGAGCTGAGCTGGAACGCGGTGCCCGGCCGTCCCGACCCCATCGACCAGATCAACGATGCCCTCGTGCGGCTTCCGGGGCTGATCGTCACCTGCCGGTCCGAGCAGTTCCGCAACGCCACCCGCGACCGCGCGCCGATCCGCGACGCGCGGATGGTCGAACTCCAGGACCTCAATCCGCAGAAGGTCGTCGACTATCTCGCGGGGATGATGGACGGCCTTTCCCGCTGGCAGCCGGTCTTCACGGCGCTGCGCGGCGAGCCGGAGGGACAGCTCGCCGCCGCGCTGTCCACGCCGCTGATGGTGGCGCTGGCCCGGGAGGTCTACAAGGCCCCGGACACCCGTCCCGGCGAGCTGGTGCGGACGGACCGATTTCCCGACGCCGAAACCATTCGCGACCATCTCTTACGGCGGCTCGTTCCGGCCGTTTTCCCCGAGCTTCCCGAGCAGGACCGGCGCGACGGCTGGCACGGCGCCGACGTCGGCCGCTGGCTGCGGTTCATCGCGGTCGGGATGAACGAGCGGGAGCTGCCCAACATCGCCTGGTGGACGCTGCCCGAGCTGGCGGGCCGCCGCCAGCGGGTGATGGCGGCGCTCCTCGGCGGGGTGGTCGCCGCCGCGACGGCGGGCCTGTCGTTCGGGTCGGTGACCTGGCTCAAATGGGGCCCGCTGACGGGTGTGGTGGCGGGCGGGCTGGCGGCGGCCGTCGGCGGCGTGGGGATGGCCGTGCCGGCGGCGCGGAACCTGCCGATCCCGTCCGAGTTGCAGTTCGGCTGGCAGGGCAAGGGGCAGACGATGCTGCTCGGCAGCCTGCTCGCCGCGCTCTGCGGGGGAGTGACGGGGTTCCTGCTCGGCGGGGCCGGAGGCGCGATCGTCGTCGGAGCGGTCGTCGGCGTCCCGCTCGGGCTGGCCTACAGCGGCGCGCAGCCCGACGCCACCGTGCGGATCGGCAGCCCCCGCATGCTGCTGCGCCGCGACCGCCGCGTCGTGGTGTTCTTCGGCCTCGCCTACGGGCTCACCAGCGGCGGCGTCGCCTGGTTCCTGGTGCACCCGGTGATGGGCGTTCTCTTCGGCGTGGTCAGCGCGTTGTGCGGCGGGCTGTTGTACGGGCTGCCGTGGGTGCTCGCGCTGAGGTCGGCGAAGGGGAAGGCGGGCGTGGTCGCGTCCGTGCACCTGTTCATCTACACGATGCTGCTGTGGCCCCGCGGTGAGACCCCGCCGCCCTGGAAGCTGATGGACTTCCTGGACGAGGCGCACCGGCGCGGCGTCCTGCGCAGGGTGGGGCCGGTGTACCAGTTCCAGCACGTGTTCCTTCAGAGCGAGCTGGCCCGTCCCGATACTTGAGGCGGCCCGGCGATCCGGAGCGCCGTCCAGCAGGCGAGGGCCGCGACGGCCAGCCCGGCGAGCATGTCGGCGATGTAGTGCTGGTGGACGAGCAGCGTGGACGCGATGATCAGCGCGCACCACACGGCGACGAACGCGCCCGCGCGCCGGTCATAACGCAGCCAGTGCACGGCGATGATCACCGAGAATCCGGTGTGCAGGCTCGGGAAGCAGTTGTAGGCACCGTCGCCCCCGTACACCGCGCGCAGCAGCCCGGCGAACACGTCGTCGCCGGTCACCTCGGGCCGCGCCACATGCGTCTGCGCGAACACGTAGAACCCGTAGGCGACGATCAGCAGCAGGATTCCCGAGACCAGCATCGAGCGCGCCAGCCTTACCGAGGTGACCAGCAGGAACACCAACGTGAGGGGCCCCAGCGCCAGCACCGAGACGTAGGGGACCACCATCTGCTTGACCAGCGGAATGTGCTCGTCCAGCGGGATCTTGGGCGACCAGCGCGCCGGACCCCGGTTGAGCGGACGGTATAACGCGAGGAGCCCGCCGAGCACCACCGCCTTGATCCCGATCCGTGGCCAGGGGCTCGCCGCCGCGGCCTCAGCCCACCTCGTCCGGCGTTTGCTGGGCTCGCGCGGAGGATCCGGCACGTCGAGACAGGCCTCCGTGGAAGGGATCGGCCTTTAGCCGCTATGTCTGGATAGTAGTTGTTTCGCTCCAGAAATGGCAGAAGGCACCCCTCGACGGTCACGGGTCGCGGAGAATCTCCAAACCCACGGAGTACAGGTGCGCGGGGACGCGCTCGGGATCCAGAAGATGCTGGAACGGCAACCCGATCTCCATCGCCAACGCCAGCGCGGCCCGGTCGTCGGCCGGAACCCCGTCCACCTCGGGAAGGTCGCGCGCCAGACGAGCACGCCGCTCGGCATACCAGTCGGCGATCCGCCAGCCCGCCGCGTAGTCGCGCATGCCGTACAGCCAGAACTCGACCATCAACAACGCGACCCGCCGCGCCCGCTCCTCCGCCTCGGCCCACGCCGCACTCTCGGCATCGCCCACACCCTGCCCCGCCCCGCCCGCCCGCCGACCACCCCGCCGAACGTCCTCCCCGTCCCCCCGTGCGCCCAAAGCCTCACCCGCGCGCCTGCTGACACCCACCCCCCCGCGCCCACCCGCGCCCCTGCCCGCCCCGCCGCGCCCGCCCGAGGGCCCACCGCCGCCCAGACTCCCGCGCTCCCCCGCAGGCCCGCTAACGCCCGCAGGCCCGCTAACGCCCGCCGGCCGACGCTCGCCCACGCGCCCGCCGCTGCCCGCGCCTCCGTCTTCACCCGCAGGCCCGCTGCCCCCCGCAGGCCCGTACTCGCCCACGCCCCCGCGCTCACCCGCGCCCCCGCGCTCGCCCGCAGGCCCGCGTCCGCTCGCGGACCCGCTGACGCTCCCAGGTCCGCGCTGACCTGGGGGCCCGTGTTCGGCTCCGGGTCCGCGTGCGCCTGGGGGGCCGCTTGCGCCTGCGGGTCCGTGTTCGGTTCCGGGGCCACGTGTGCCTGCGGGGTCGCCTACGCCCACGGGTCCGCGCTGACCTGCGGGTTTGTCTTTACTTGCGAGGCCACGTGCGCCTGCGGGGCCGCTCATGCCCGCAGGTTCGCGTTGGCCTGAGGGGCCGCGTCCGCCCGCGCGTCCGCCGATGCCTGCGGGTCCGTGTTCGCTTGCGGGTCCGGCTGCCCCCGTGGGGCCGCGTTGGCCTGGGCGTCCGGGGTCGCTCGGCGGCCTGCTCGCGCTGGCGGGGCCGCGTCCGGCTGCGGGGTCGGGCTCTATGGCAGGGGACGGACGTTCCGCGGGCGCGATGGGGGACGCGGAGTCGTGCGGCCCCGTGTCGTTCGCTGCTTCCACGTGTGTCGCGGAGGCTCCGGGCTGGAGGTCGTCCAGGAGGCCGTGGTAGGCGCGTTCGTGGGTGAAGTGGTCCAGCAGGGCGAGCAGCAGGTCGGTCTTGCCCGCGAAGTTGGAGTAGACGGCGCCCTTGGTGAGTCCGGCCGCGGCCGCGATGTCGTCCAGCGAGGCTCCGTGGATGCCGCGTTCGGCCCAGAGGCGTTCGGCGGCGGCGAGGAGTTTCGCGCGGGTCTGCTCGCGCCGGTCCCGGCGGGCGGGCGGGACGGCGGGGCCCGGGGGCCTGCCGCCGCGCGACCCGGGCGGGTGGGGGGCCCGGACGCCTGCGTCACCCTCGGGTGGTCCGTGGGTGTCGTTCATGCGCACATCCCTTCGGGGGTCGGGCGCGGTCCCGGGACGGGCGGCAGCGAACGTCCGGGGGCGACGCCGTTTTCTCCTCCTGCTTTCCGGGATACACCGGCCGGACATGGTCATTTGACGAGTTGCGCAAGTCGGGCCGAGTTGGAACGGTCCGCTTCGACGGCCGTGACGGCCAAATCGGGGTAGGTCCGGCATACCCGGTACAACCGCTTCGTTACTTACGGGTAGCGACGGACGGCCCGGGACCATACGCTGGCTCCATGGCATCCCCGACGGCCCCCGCCCAGGGGGAGCGCACCCTTCCCGAAGCCCTCACCTCCCGGCTGACCTCGCACATCGTCTCCAGCGGCGCCGCCACGGCGACGATCGACACCCCCTTCACGGGCGAGCCGCTCGCGACCGTCCCGCTGTCGGACGCGGGCGACGTGCGCCGCGCCTACGAGCGGGCGCGCGAGGCGCAGCGGGCGTGGGCGGCGCTGCCCGTCCGCGAGCGGGTCAAGCCCTTCCTGCGGCTGACGGACGCGCTCGTTGCGCGCCGCGCGGAGCTGCTCGACGTCCTGCAACTGGAGACCGGCAAGGCGCGCCGCCACGCGACGGAGGAGTTCCTGGACGTGGCGCTGTGCTCGCTCTACTACGCGCGCCGCGCCGGACGGCTGCTGAGGCCGCGCCGCAGGCAGGGCATGATGCCGGGGCTCACCCGCGTCCAGGAGCTGCGGCATCCGAAGGGCGTGGTCGGGCTGGTCTCGCCGTGGAACTACCCGTTCTCGCTCGGCCCCGGCGACATCGTCCCCGCGCTGATGGCAGGCAACGCGGTCGTCCACAAGCCCGACACGCAGACGTGCCTGTCGAGCCTGTGGGTGCGGGACCTGCTGGTCGACCTCGGGTTGCCGCCCGGGCTGTGGCAGATCGTCGTCGGCGACCCGTCCGAGATCGGAGATCCGCTGGTGGAGGGCGCCGACTACCTGGCGTTCACCGGGTCCACGCGCGCCGGAAAGGCCATCGCGGAGACGGTCGCGCCCCGGCTGGTCGGGTACTCGCTGGAGCTCGGCGGCAAGAACCCGATGATCGTGATGGCGGACGCCGACGTGGAGCGCGCCGCGCGCGGTGCCATCCGCGCCTGCTTCGCCAACGCCGGGCAGCTGTGCATCTCGACCGAGCGGCTGTACGTCCACGAGGACGTCTACGACCGGTTCGTCCCGCGGCTGGTGGAGCTGGTCGAGGGCGTGCGGCTCGGCACCGGCCTCGACTTCGACGCCGACATGGGCTCGCTGACCCACGCGCGCCAGCTGGACGCCGTGACCCGGCACGTCGAGCAGGCCGTCAAGGAGGGCGCGACCGTCCTCGCGGGCGGGAAGCCGCGTCCGGACGTGGGTCCGCTGTTCTACGAGCCGACGGTCCTCGCGGACGTCACCACCGACATGGAGGTGTGCGCCGACGAGACGTTCGGCCCGGTCGTCGCCGTCTACAGGTACCGCGACGAGGACGAGGTCGTCGACCGCGCCAACGACACTCCCTACGGCCTGAACGCCTCGGTGTGGACGCGGAACGTCGCCGCCGGACGCCGCGTCGCGGCCAGGCTCCAGGCGGGCACCGTCAACGTCAACGACGGGTACGGCGCGGCCTACGCGTCCCACGACGCGCCGATGGGCGGCATGAAGCAGTCGGGCGTCGGACGCAGGCACGGCGCGGAGGGCATGCTCCGGTTCACCGAGGTCCAGACGGTCGCGAGCCAGCACCTGATGGACCTCGAACCCCTCGGCGGCCTCGGTTACGAGAAGTTCGCCGATCTGATGGCCGGCGGTGTCAAGATCATGAAGTGGCTTCGCATCAAATAGGGATCTCTCGTGCGGTATGACTTCGACGTCCTCGTCGTCGGGTCGGGGTTCGGCGGCAGCGTCGCCGCGCTGCGGCTCACCGAGAAGGGCTACCGGGTCGGCGTGATCGAGGCGGGCCGGCGCTTCGACACGAATCCGAACGGAGCGCCCGGAGCCCGCTACCCGGCGCTGCCGAAGACGAACTGGCGGATCGCGCGCTACCTGTGGGCGCCCGCGCTCGGCCTGACGGGCATGCAGCGGATGCACCTGATCCGGGGCGCGCGGTCGAGCCGCGTCCTGGTGCTGGCGGGCGCGGGCGTCGGCGGCGGCTCGCTCAACTACGCCAACACGCTGTACGTGCCGCCGGAGCCGTTCTTCAAGGACCGGCAGTGGGCGCACATCACCGACTGGCGCGAGGAGCTGGCGCCCTTCTACGAGCAGGCGAAACGCATGCTCGGCGTCGTCCAGAACCCGACGGTGACGGCGGCGGACGAGGTCATGCGGAAGGTCGCCGACCGGATGGGCGTGGGCGGCACGTTCGTCCGGACCCCGGTCGGCGTCCATTTCGGACGCGGCCCGGGAATCGAGAGCGCCGACCCCTATTTCGGCGGCGCCGGGCCGCGCCGCCGCGGCTGCATGGAATGCGGCGAATGCATGGTCGGCTGCCGCCACGGCGCCAAGAACATGCTCACCGAGAACTACCTCTACCTCGCCGAGAAGGCGGGTGCGCGGGTGATGCCGCTGAGCCGCGTCACGCGCGTCGCGCCGCTGGCCGGTGGCGGATACGAGGTCGGCATCGTCCGGACGGGGTCGTTCGGCCGCCACCGGAAGACGCTGACCGCGCGGCAGGTCGTCCTCGCCGCGGGGACCTACGGGACGCAGAAGCTCCTGCACAAGCTGCGGGCGACCGGCGTCCTGCCGGACCTGTCCGACCGGCTTGGAGCGCTGACCAGGACGAACTCCGAGGCGATCCTCGGCGCGGGACGGCGGCGCGGGCGACCCGGCCCCGACTACTCCACCGGTGTGGCGATCACGTCATCGTTCCATCCCACGCCCGACACCCACATCGAGCCCGTCCGCTATGGGCGCGGCTCGAACCTGCTCGCGGGCCTCCAGACCCTGCTGGTGGACGGCGACCGCCCCGGCGAACCGCACACGCCCCGCCTGCTGAAGTTCGCCCGCGCGGCGGCGCGGCGGCCCCGCGACGTCCTCCAGCTTCTGGACGTTCGGAACTGGTCGGAGCGGACCGTCATCGCGCTCGTCATGCAGACCCGCGACAACTCGATCACGCTCTGGCCGCGCCGGGGCCCGTTCGGCTGGGACGTCCGCGCGTCCGCCGGGCACGGCGAGCCGAACCCGACCTGGCTGCCCGAGGGCCACGAGGCGACCCGCCTGGTCGGCGAGGAGATCGGCGGCATCGCGGGCGGCACCTGGGGCGACCTGTTCGACGTCCCGATGACCGCGCACTTCCTCGGCGGCTGCGTGATCGGCGACTCCCCGGAGTCCGGCGTCATCGACCCCTACCAGCGCGTCTACGGACATCCCGGCCTGCACATCGTGGACGGCTCGGCCGTCTCGGCGAACCTCGGCGTCAACCCGTCCCTGACGATCACCGCGCAGGCCGAGCGGGCGATGGCGTTCTGGCCCAACCACGGCGAGGACGACCCGCGTCCCGAGCTCGGTTTCGGCTACCGCCGCGTCGCCGCCGTCCCGCCGAGGAGCCCGGTCGTGCCTCCGAGCGCTCCGGCGGCGCTGTTCACCACGATCCCCGTCCGAAACCCGGCCCAAGGCGGCGACCGCCCCGAACCGGCGAACCCGGCCCAGAGCGGCGACCGCCCCGAACCGGCGAACCCGGCCCAGAGCGGCGACCGCTCCGAGCCGGGATCACGGAATCATTGACGGTAGGCGGCCCACTGCGCGGCCATGCGCTGGTTCTGGCCGGTCGTGAACTCCGTCATGCACGAGTCGTACCCGTAGTCCATGTAGTTGTGGACGGGGTCGAGGCCCGGCGCGGTGCAGGTGTCGCGGTTGGTGGGGCAGCCCTGCGCGGGGCTCTGCTCGGCCGGGGTGTCCGCCACCTCGTCTCCCGCGCCATTACATCCGCCCTGGAACGTGTGGTACAAACCCAGCCAGTGCCCCACTTCGTGGGTCGCGGTGTCGCCCTCGTTGTAGTTCGTGAGGGTCCCCCCGGGCACGCTCTGGTAGTGGATGACGACGCCGTCCAGCTTGGGCTTGGAGCGGTAGTCGGCCGGGAACGTCGCCCAGCCGAGCAGGCCCCCGGCGAGGTTGCCGGTGTAGAGGTTGAGGTCCTGCGCGCCGCCCGCCCGCAGGGCGTTCTTCATCGCCGCCTCGTTGCGCTCGGGGTCGCCGAACCAGGTCGCGTTGTTCGTCCGCTTGGTCTCGACGAGAGTGAACGTCACGCCGCTGGACGCGTAGGCCTTGTTGAGCACGTCCATCTGCTGCTTGACCGTCGCGTCCGACAGGTTGCCCGCGCTGCCGTAGACGATCTGGAAGTGCACCTTGACGTTGATGGCCTTCGCGGGCTTGCCGGACGCGGCGAACCGGTTCCGGAAGTCCTTCTCCATGGCCGCGACCCTGGCGGCCCCGGGCTGGTTGCGCTCGGTGACGTGCACCCCGGCGCGCACCCTGGCCTGGATGTTCTGCGGGGCGCAGTCGGTACGCGCGGCGGCGGTGCCGGTGGACGCGGCGGCGGTGCTGAGGGCGGGAGCGGCGGCGGGCGCGTAGGCGGTGAACGCGGCGAGCATGCCGATCGCGGTGGTGATTCCAGCGCGTTTCATGAAACTCCTAGGGAGCGGGCGCGGTGGGGGACGCGCGCGGGGGAGCGGAGTTGTTCGCTGGAACCAGGTTGGGGGCCAACAACTGCGACGTCTTTGGCAATCCTGGACAAATCAGGACATATATTGCCGAATTCGGCGCCGTAGCGAGGGGCCGTCCGGGACTGTCAGGGGCGGGGCGTAGCGTGACGCCCATGGACGTGGAGGGGGAGGCGGCACGCGTCCTGGTGGAGCTGCGCGCGCTGGGCGACCCGTCCCGCGCCGAGAGCGAGCGGCGCTACCTCAAGAGCGACCTCGCGCATATCGGCGTGCCCGTGCCGGTCCTGCGCAAGGTGGCCCACTCCTCGGTACGCCGCGACCCGTCCCGGGAGGATCTGCTGGCACTCGTCCACAGCCTGTGGACGGTGACCGAGGAGGGCCGCCCGGTGCACGAGGCGCGGATGGCGGCGATCGAGGTGCTGTCCCGACGGGTGAACGTCCTCGGCCCCGCCGACCTGCCCGTCGCAGAGCAGCTAATCCGCGATTCGGTGAGCTGGGCCTACGTCGACCACCTGGCCGAGAAGGTGGTCGGTGCCCTCGTCCTCCGCCACCCGGACCTGGGCACGGTGCTGGACGCCTGGGTCGCCGACCCCTACATGTGGATCCGGCGCACGGCGATGCTGGCGCTGCTCCCCGGCATCCGAACGGGCAACCCCGACCTGGACCGCCTGGACCGCTTCGGCGACGCGCTGATCGGCGAAAAGGAGTTCTTCATCCGCAAGGCCCTCGGCTGGGTCCTCCGCGAACACTCCAAACGCGACCCGGCCTGGGTGACCACCTGGGTCACCGACCACATCACGACGATCTCCGGCGTAACGTTCCGCGAAGCCGTCCGCCGCCTCCCCACCCCCGCCGCAACCCACCTGCAAACCGCCTACCGCACCCGCTGACCCCGCGACTCCGCAACCGTCCGCAACCCCGAGAACCCAGCGCGCCCTGCAAACCACCCGCCGCACCCACTGCTCGCGCAGCGGCCACGTCGTCCGGCGCCGCTGAAAGCCCGGCGCTCCGCCTACCGACAACCGGCGCACCCACTGATTGCGCAGCGGCGAGGCTGTCCGCAGCCGCCGAGAACCCGGCGCACCCCCCTACGCCCCCGCCGCACCTATTGACCGCGCGACTCCGCGACCCTCCGCAGCCCCGAGAACCTGGCGCGCCCCTGCGAACCACTCGCCGCACCCGCTGCCGAGCGGCGGCGTCGTTCGGCGCCGCTGAAAGCCCGGCTCGCTCCGCGTACAGACCACCCGCCGCACCCACTGCCCGCGCAGCGGCGAGCCCGCCCGAGCACCCGCTCCGGACGACCGCTATGCGCCGTCCAAGCCCGAGCGCGAGCAACGCAGGGCTATGCGCCAAGCGCGGCCTGTGCCGGGTGCGTCCTTCATCGAAGCCGGGCTTGGCCCCGTGTTGGACGGTGGCCGCTGTGGCACGGCAATCATGCGCTGGTCAGGGCCGTGCCCTGCGCGATGGCGGCGCACCGGGCAAGCGGCCGTGCGCCAAGCGGGGCCTGGGCCGGACGGCTGCGCGGTCGGCGGGGCGCCGGAGCGCGTGGGACGCGGCGGGCTTCAGCGGGGCGTCGTGGGGTGGTCAGGCGCGGTAGGCGGCCCAGGCTTTGTGGATGCGGGTGGCCTGGCCTGCGGTGAAGGAGGTCATGCAGGTGTCGTAGCTGTAGTCCATGTAGTTGTGGATCGGGTCCTCGCCCGGGGCGGGGCAGGTGTCCTTGCCGGACGGGCAGCCGTTGGTGGGGTCGCGCTCGGCGGGGGTGTCGGCGACGCGGTCGCCCTTGCCGCCGCAGCCGTCCTGGAAGGTGTGGTAGAGCCCGAGCCAGTGGCCGACCTCGTGGGTGGCGCTGAACCCCTTGTTGAAGTGCTCGATCGAGCCGCCCGGCATGCTGGCGTAGTGGATGGTGACACCGTCCATCTTGGGTTCGGACGTGTACTTCCACGGGAAGGTGGACCAGCCGAGCAGGTCGCCGCCGATGTAGGCGCTGTAGAGGTTCAGGGTGTTCTTGCCGCCCTTGCGGAGCCGCGGCTTGTAGGTGCCCTCGTAGCGCTCGGGGTCGGCGTACCACTGGGCGTTGTCGGTGCGGTCGGTCTGCTGGAGCCTGAACGTGACGTCGGTGCCCGCGCCCCCGTTGCGTCCGCCGTAGGAGTCGTTCAGCACGGCGATCTGCCGCCGGACGTCGGCGTCGGACACGTTTCCGTTGGCCCCGTCGTGCAGGACGTGGAAGTACACCGGCACGCTGATCGGCGCGGCGAGGCGCTTGGCGGCGCGCGGGGAGGTCGGGGCGCCGGGACCGGCGAGACCCAACCGGCCGAGGATGCGGTCGAGGCCGCGTTCGGTGGCGGCGGCCTGCCGCGGTGTCAGGTCGTTGCGCTCGCGGACGTGGGCGCCGGGCCGGAGCCGGGCCTGCGGGGACGCGCAGTCGATGCGTCCGGCCGCCGCCGTCGCCGTGCCCGGCCGACCCGCCGAGGCGGCCTGCACGGACGGGACGGCGGGGATGAGGGCGGCGATCAGGGCGGCGGCGAGCAGCTTCACGACACTCCTGGAAAGGGACGTTCGAACGCGGACGGGAGCCGGTCGTGCACATGGCGTTATCAAGAGGTATCAGAGTGAAGTCCTGCTGCGTGTGTGATCAAGGTAAACGATCGCTGACCGTTATCGGCCAGTTTCTCTAAGTGGCGAAGGGGGCCGGGGGCGGCGACATCGGCGCAGGCAGGGCCCCCGTAGACTGGGGAGTCCTTCCCGGCCGTGCGAAAGGCGTTGTTGGTGGCCGCAGACCAGTCCTTTGACACCGTGCTCGTCGTCGACTTCGGCGCGCAGTACGCGCAGCTCATCGCGCGGCGCGTACGCGAGTGCCATGTGTTCAGCGAGATCGTGCCGTCCACGATGTCCGCCGCCGAGATGCTCGCCAAGCGGCCGAAGGCGATCATCCTGTCCGGCGGCCCCGCGTCGGTGTACGAAGAGGGCGCCCCCGCCGCGCCCGAGGGCCTGTTCGACCTCGGCGTCCCCACGTTCGGGATCTGCTACGGCCATCAGGTGATGGCGCGGGCCCTCGGCGGGACGGTCGAGAACTCCGACGTCGCCGAGTACGGCGGCGCGACCGTCGCCGTGACCGCGCCGGGCATGCTGTTCGCGGGGCTGCCGCACGAGCAGGCCGTGTGGATGTCGCACCGCGACTTCGTCAGCGCCGCCCCCGAGGGCTTCACGGTCACCGCCAGCACCGACGTGACCCCGGTCGCCGGGATGGAGAACCGCGAGCGCGGGTTCTTCAGCGTCCAGTTCCACCCCGAGGTCCTGCACACCGAGCACGGCATGGAGATTCTCCGGCGATTCCTGTACGAGGGCGCCGGATGCCGTCCGAACTGGACGATGGTGAACATCGCGGACGAGTCGATCGAGGCCGTCCGGGAGCAGGTCGGCACCGGCCGCGCGATCTGCGGGCTGTCGGGCGGCGTCGACTCGGCGGTCGCCGCAGCGCTCGTCCAGCGGGCCATCGGCGACCAGCTGACCTGCGTGTTCGTCGACCACGGGCTGCTGCGCAAGGGCGAGGCCGAGCAGGTGGAGAAGGACTTCGTCGCCGCCACCGGCGTGAACCTGCACGTCGTGGACGCGCAGGAGCGCTTCCTCACCGCGCTCGACGGCGTCAGCGACCCCGAGCAGAAGCGCAAGATCATCGGTCGCGAGTTCATCCGCGTGTTCGAGCAGGCGGCGCGGGAGATCGTCGAGGGCGGGTCCGAGCCGGTCCGGTTCCTCGTCCAGGGCACGCTCTACCCGGACGTGGTCGAGTCGGGCGGCGGCACCGGCACGTCCAACATCAAGTCGCACCACAACGTCGGGGGTCTGCCCGAGGACCTCCAGTTCACGCTGGTCGAGCCGCTCCGCACGCTGTTCAAGGACGAGGTGCGCGCGCTCGGCGAGCAGCTCGGCCTGCCGTCGGAGATCGTGTGGCGGCAGCCGTTCCCCGGCCCCGGCCTCGGCATCCGCATCATCGGTGCCGTCACCCGCGAACGCCTCGAAATCCTGCGCGACGCCGACGCGATCGCCCGCGCGGAGCTGACCCGCGCCGGGCTCGACCGCGAGATCTGGCAGTTCCCGGTCGTCCTGCTGGCGGACGTGCGGTCCGTCGGCGTCCAGGGCGACCTGCGCACCTACGGCCACCCGATCGTGCTGCGCCCGGTGACCAGCGAGGACGCCATGACCGCCGACTGGGCGCGGCTCCCCTACGAGGTCCTCCAGCGGATCTCCACCCGCATCACCAACGAGGTCCGCGAGGTCAACCGGGTCACGGTGGACATCACGTCCAAGCCCCCGGGCACCATCGAGTGGGAATGACGAAAGGGCCCGGACGCGTCGCGCGTCCGGGCCCTTTCGTCGTCGCTCACACTCCGGCGGGGGCCAGCACGGCCTCGGCGTCCAGCGTTGCGGCGGTCGCGTTGACCACCGCGGCCAGACGCAGCGCCTCCTGGATCAGCTCGCGCGAGAGGCCGCCGTCACGCAGCACCTTCTCGTGCGACTCCAGGCACCGCCCGCAGCCGTTGATCGCCGACACGGCCAGGCACCACAGCTCGAAGTCGAGCTTCTCGACCCCGGGCCTCCCGATGATCGACATCCGCAGCTTGGCGGGCAGCGTCGCGTAGGTGTCGTCGCCGATGAGGTGCGTGGCGCGGTAGTAGACGTTGTTCATCGCCATGATCGACGCGGCGCCCTTGGCCGCCTCGAACGCCTCCGCCGACAGGTGGTCGGCCGCGTCCTCCGCCAGCTCCCGCAGGACGACGGGGCTGCGCGTGGCGAACGCACAGGCCAGGACCGTCCCCCAGAGCTGCTGGTCGGTGAGCTGCGAGGTGGAGGTCAGCGAGCCCAGGTTGAGCTTGGTGTCCTTGGCGTACCCGGGAAGGGCGGACTTCAGCGCGTCAACGCTCATGATCATGCGTCCTTTCGATCAGAAACGGCCGGCCGCGACGGGCGCGACCGGCCGTACCGTTCGGCAGGGTCAGACCCCGGCCAGCAGCTTCGTGGCGTCGAGGGTGTCCTCGCCCTTGTTCCAGTTGCAGGGGCAGAGCTCGTCGCTCTGGAGCGCGTCCAGGACGCGCAGGACCTCGGTGACGTTCCGGCCGACGGAACCGGCGGTCACCATGGAGAACTGGATCTCGTTGTTCGGGTCGACGATGAACGTCGCCCGCTGCGCCACGCCGTCCTCGGTGAGGATGCCGAGCGCCTCGACCAGCTCGCGGTTCAGGTCCGAGAGCATCGGGAACGGCAGCTCGCGCAGGTCAGGGTGGTCCTTGCGCCACGCGAAGTGGACGAACTCGTTGTCGACGGACGCGCCGAGCACCTGGGCGTCGCGGTCGGCGAAGTCCTCGTTCAGCCGTCCGAACTCGGCGATCTCGGTCGGACAGATGAACGTGAAGTCCTTCGGCCAGAAGAACACCACGCGCCACTTGCCCTCGTAGGTCTTGTGGTTGATCGTTTCGAACGCGTTGTCCGGGTCCGGCGAGACGCAGGCGGTCAGTTCGTACTCGGGGAACTGGTCACCGACAGTAAGCACGCAGGCTCCTTCGTCTACGGGATGACTGCCTCGGACCCGAGGCAGAAAAAGGTGTTGGGAGGCCGCCAGGCGCTGGCGGGGGCCGGCGGCTGATGTCACTCAGCGTGCCGCAGCCCTCGTGAAAAGAGAAATCGATCTATCCCAAGAGATCGATAGGTGCTACCTATCAGCTGTCGTGATGGTGCCCCTGACCTGCGAAGAAGCCTTCGATGGCATCCGCTCGCGCCCCGCCGGGTTAACGTAGATCACATCCCGAACCACCCAAGGCGTCACTTACTCGCCGTAACCATACTGCCTGCCCCCTCCCCGCACATAACGCCCGCTCGTCCGCATGGCTGGCTCCAGGGGCGCCTACGCCTTCCGCCGAGTGGTGCTCCGGGCGAGCAGCGCATGGACCTTCTTCTCGGGGTAGCGGCGGTGCCCGCCGAGCGTCCAGACGAAGGGGATCTTTCCCTGTTGCGCCCATCGTGTGACGGTCTTGGCGTCCACGCGGAACATGTTGGCGACTTCGCCCGGTGTGAGAAGGGCTTCGAACTCTGCTGTTCTCTTTGGCATTGGGGGTCTCCTTTGGGGGTTGGACCTCCGGGCACACTGGCGGGGCCCCGTTGTGTGCCCGGAGGGGCTCAGGGAAGAGGGAGGCGCCGGACGGAGGTGATGCGCATAATCGCCCACACCGTCTTGCCGCTGCGCTCTTTGCGCACGCCGTGGCGCCGGGAAAGGGCCTGCACGATGGTCATGCCCCACCCATGCGGATCGGGCGCATCATCGGGCACCGGCTCGGTGGGCATCGTCAGATCGGGCTCGCCCTTCTTGGGCTTGTTCTTGGCGAAGTCGTGGACCTCGATGTGGAAGCCGTCCTTGGAGACGAACATCCGCAACGTGATCGGTCGCCTGGTCGCCCGGATCGCGTTGCTGACCAACTCCACGGCCACCAGCACCGCGTCCTCGGTGGTCTCGGTCCCGATGTTGTAGGCGCAGGCCGCCGCCCGCACCAGACACCGCACGTCCGGCAGCACACTCGGCGTGGCGGCCAACTTGTGCCGCACCGCCACCATCACCGATGCCCTCTCATCCACCCGCGGGGTCACGTTTCACTCACCCGCGACCCAGCGTTGGCGGCCAGCGCGTCCTGCTGCGCCATAAGCGCAGCAAGAGTTTCCCTGTTAGTAGCTGTGAGAGTGTCCACCAGGCGGACATCGTCGCCCAGCAATTCGGGAAGCCGAAGGTGCACCGTCCACATTTCCGTCTCGGCTTGCTGATAGGGCTCCGCCCACCTGCCTGTGGGCGGCGAGGCCGCTGGCAGCGGGTCCTTGGGATCGATGTGGGGGATCGTGCTGACGCGATCTCCTGAGTGAGGGCTGTCCATGCCCATGGGTCCTCTTCCTCGCCTGCTCCGATTTCACCGGACAGCACACTTCTTTCGCCGTCCCATTCGATACCTAGGCCCGACTATTTCCGTTTTGTACGCAATGGATTTTGTCGGAACCTGTGGCTAGAGTGCTATCCGTCATCAACCGTGTCCATTAATCAGGCCACTTCCATGGAGTCCATGGAAATGATCAAAGGGGGTGACCGGGCGAAATGAGCATGACGGATGAGGTGGACCCACGCTCCTCCCTGTGGGGCCTCATAGGCTTCTACCTGCGGTTTCTTCGGACATCGAAGGGGCTCACGGGTGCGGAGGCAGGCAAGATCGCGGGATGTGCACCATCGACCATTTCCCGTATCGAGACCGGCGCTCAGCTCATGTCGAGGAAGCACGCCGTGCGCCTCGACGAGGCATGGAGGACGGGTGGACTGTTCACGCTGCTGATCTACTACGCCGTCCGCGCCGCAACACCCGACTGGTTCAACTCGTACCTGTCTTACGAACACGCGGCCGACAGAGTGCGGATGTTCGCCGGACAGTACGTCCCGGGACTGTTCCAGACTCCCGAGTACGCCCGGGCACTACTGGCCGCAGGACGGACGAAGGACAAGGAGGCGTCCCTCGAGCGGCGCATGGCGCGACAAGAGATCTTGAGCAGGCCCAACCCTCTTGAAGTGTGGGCCATCATCGCTCAGACCGTGCTTGAGTGGCCGGTCGGCGGGAAGGATGCCTTCAAGGCGCAGCTCGCCAGACTGCTGGAACTGTCCGAACAGCCGAACGTAAGCATCCGTGTCGTGCCAACCACGGCAGGGGCCTACGAAGGAATGGACGGCCCCTTCCTGATCACCACCAGCCGGGGAAGCGAACTCGCATTCGTCGAGGCCCCGAACGCAGGGAGACTGGTCGCTCATCTGGAGGAGGTGAACGACTTCGTGATCCGGTTCGACCGGATCGGCATGCTGGCCCTCCCCGTCGGCCCATCTCGTGACCTGATCAAGAAGAGCATGGAGCAGATAGCGTGAACTCGTCCCCCACCTGGCGCAAGTCCACCCGTTCCACCGGAGGCACCAGCGGCGAGTGCGTCGAACTCGCTTCCCTGCGCGGAAAGATCGGCATCCGCGACAGCAAGACTCCCCACACCCCCCACCTCACGGTTGGCCGCCAGGCCCTGGCAACCCTCCTCGTCCAAATCAAGTCCGGCGCCCTCGACCTCTAGCCGCCACAAGAAGCCCCTCGACCTCGGTCGAGGGGCTTCTTGTTGTCTGGGGCCCAGGACCTGACTTGGCTCAAATTAGTGCGCACCGCGGTCGTGGATGCGGGTGAGGGCATCGCGGAGGTCGTCGGGTAGCGGGTCGACGGCGGTGAGGGTGTGCTCACCGGCCTGGATGTTGATGGTGCGGTAGCGGCGGGTGGTGCGCACGAACTTCTTGATCGACCAGCCGGTGGTCTGCTCGATCCACCTGCTGACGGCCAGGGCGGCGAACACGACCGTCAGGTGCGCGTCGATCGACTCGCGCTTGTGGTGGTAGATCGGCCGCGCACGTAGGTCGTGTTTAGACATGATGAACGACAACCCCGCGGCCTCGATGGCCTGCTGGTTGGCCGCAGAGATCATGCCAGCGTCGGCCACGACCGTGACATCAGCCAGCTGGTGGGCATCCATGAACGCACGGATGGTCGGCAGCATCGTAGTGGTCTCGCCCCGGTTGCCCTCGAACGCGTTAGCCATCAACGGAAACCCGCTTGCGTCGGTGAGCAGCCCGATCGTGATCTGCGGCTCCAGGCGGCGTTCTTTGGAGAACCCGGGCTCACGGAACCCGTCCCCGGCATCGGTCTCGAAGTACAGGTGGACACATCGTAGAGAACCAGTGACGCCGGCCCCAGATCAGCGGTGCGGGCGCACGCCGCGGCCAACTTCTGCCGCCAGGACTCTTTCGCGAACGCGGGCAGACGCCGCTTGAGGGTCGCGTACGCCGGCGGGTCGAAACCTGCCTCCTCGACCACCCGCAGACTGTCCAGCTTGCTGGTCGGCTCGACGATCCGTGCCAGCACCAGTAATCGGAACACCTCGTCACCACCAGCGGCCTCCTCGAACCCCAACAGCTGGTAGGCGTGGCCGAGCGCGTCCCACAGGTACCCCATCCGCGACGACGTGATCGCAAGCGGCCCACCACCAGCACCACTGCCGGCCTGCGACGCCGCGAAGTCCGGGCCAAAGTCGAGCTCGGGCTGCCCCACAGCCAGACGCTGCCTCGCCACCGCCTTGAGCGCCTCCAACGCCGCATCGTCATGCGCCGAGCCGATGTGCTCGATGTCCCGCCACCCGCGACCCGCGACGCGAGGAGTGCACGATCTGCACCGCCCTGGCCCCCGACGCCGTCTTCACCGTGCGCACATACGCCACGAGAGACAGCCTAGAACCGGCCGCCTAGTGCGCAGACTTTCGCCGTTCACACGACGAAACCGCAGCTCAACAGCCAGCACCCTACCCAAGATCAGCGATCTTGAGCCAAAGTCAGGTACGGTGACGCAATGGTCATGCGGGTGGCGGTTCCCGTGCTGCCGTGCCGAGATGTGCAGGCAGCGCGGTCGTACTTCACGGACGTGCTCGGATTCGACACCATATTCACCTGGGAGACCCCACCTAGCTACGCGGCCGTGATCCGCGACACCGCCGAGTTCCACCTGTACGCCGAAAGCAGCGTCGGCCCGGCCAGGGTGACGGTTGTCCTCGACGACGTCGATTCCTGCCACGACGAGCTGCGCGCCCGCGGCGCCGACATCGTCGAGCCACTGGCTGACCGGCCCTACGGGATGCGCGACTTCAACGTACGGACACCCGATGGGCACTTGTTGATCTTTAGCCAGCCGCTTACCGAGTACGGGTGACCATCAGCGGACCAGCCGGAAGAATGACCGGACCTCGTCGACGAACAACGCCGGCTGCTCGAACGCCGCGAAGTGGCCGCCCTTGCCGGGCTCGTTCCAGTACCGGATGTTCGGGAACCGGCGCTCCGCCCACCGCCGAGACGGGCGCTGCAGCTCCTTGGGGAAGACCGAACAGCCGGTGGGTAGGGTCACCGGCGCGCCGGCCGACCCGGAGATCTATTCGTTGACCTGCCGGAGGCTTTCCCAGTACAGCCGGGCGGATGAGGCACCGGTGCCGGGCAGCCAGTAGAGCATCAGGTTGTCGAGCAGCTCATCCCGGGTAATAACCCGATGCAGGTCGCCACCGGAGTCGGTCCACGACCAGAACTTCTCGACGATCCAGGCGCAGAGGGCGGCCGGCGAGTCGACCAGCCCGTAGCCGACCGTCTGCGGCCGGGTCGACTGCTGCGCCGAGTATCCGGAGCCCCATTCGTCCGCCTCCCGCAGTGTCGCGAGCGCCGCCCGCTCGGCACCGGTGAGGTCGTCCAACGTGGCCGGATCGGGCGGTGCGAGCGGCGGCATGAGATGGATGCCGGCGACCCGATCGGGTTGCCGTTGACCGATGCTCGTGGCGATGCTGGTGCCCCAGTCGCTGCCCTGGGCGCCGAACCGCCGGTAGCCGAGCCGGGCCATCAGCTCGCACCACGCGTCGGATATCCACTCGATCCCCCACCCCGGCGCGGCCGGCTTGTCGCTGAAGCCGTAACCGGGAAGCGATGGGCAGACCCCTAGAACCGGCCGCTTAGTGCGCAGATTTTCGCCGTTCACACGACGAAACCGCAGCTCAACAGCCAGCACCTTACCCAAGATCAGCGATCTTGAGCCAAATCAGGTCTGGGGCCCAGGACGACCTCGGAGCGTGACCGACCGTCAGCGCATCGCGCGTCCAGCCCATTACGAGAAGGGTTACAGAACTCAACGCCGGGCCTGAAACGGTCACCATTTGCAACAATGGACTAATGGACGCGCAGGCCAGTCGTTGGTTACAAATTGATCTTGGCCGGAGTGGGCGGATTTCGCGCGAAGTCACATAGCTGCCGCGACTGAGCCCCTGGCATACTGTGCCGCAGTGCCAAGGAAATGGCCTCGCCAATTGGAGGAGATTTCATGCGTCGACCACTTCTCGGACATGTGTCCAACGCGTCCTCAATTGCCAAACCGCTAGCCGTCTTGGCAGCGGCCAGTGCCGCTCTCTTCGCCGCTCCGACAGCGGCATCCGCCGCACTGACCAGCACGGTCACGACAGTCGCCCGGAACCAGGCCGCCACCTCCATCTCCGGAACCACGAGCAGCCAGCGTGCCGGCGCCAACATCGCCGCCGTCTTCAACTGCCGCTACTTCGGCAGTTCACCATTCCAGGTGCTCCAGTTCAACTGCTTCGTGCAGTCCGGTCACCTACAGGTGGTCCTGAACTGCACCGACGGACGGCGGATCGGCGGCCCCGTCCTGGGCGCGGCCGGCTACTGGCAGAGCTTCAGCATCAGCTGTGCGCCCGCCCAATACTCCACCTTCAACTACTACGGGAGCGACTGACATATTCCAGAAAGCCCGACAGAATCACGGTCCCCGCGTGGACTACCGCTAGTGCCGCATCAAGCAACGTGGCTCTTCGAATTCAGAGCGAGCGCGGATAGGTGCGGCGGGGACCTGGGCAGCAGAACGGGCACAGGTCATAATGATCATGGGGTGGGGACGCTCTGTGATCCCCGGAAGGGCCTGTGCCCGCGCTGCCACCGCCACGGATCGGCGACCGGATCGTCTTCGACATGCTCTCGCGCTGAGGCGATTGCCGACACGACATGCTCGGCCACCACGATCCGGGGCCGTCGCGACGAGTGGATCCGGCCCAGCGCCTCCGCCCAGCTCAAGCAGATCACGCTGGAGTCCTACCCCCGGATCCTCGGCCGAGGGCTTCTTGGGGCCCCTGGCTGCGCGGTCTACGTGGCTTCGCGGGCGCTCGCCCTGAAGAAGCGCCCGGAGGGCGGGACCCATAGCAGGGTCAGCACTCCGAGCATCACCGCCCACCCGACCGCGATCAGCACGAGCACTCCGGTGAGGTCCTCCAGGACGAACACCACGCCCTTGCCGACGAACTGGACCGCGATAAGGGCGGTCAGCCACACGCGAGCCCAGTTTCGCGGGCTCCTGAGTAGCATGGCCAGCCCGCAGAAGGCGGCCCCCCACACCACGTGGAATAAGTCCGCAGGCACGTGTGGCGGATAGACCAGCGCGAACACATGGGCCGCGAGCAGGACGAATGTCCCTGCGATTGCTGCCGTCACCGTCCAAGGCGCCCTGTCGTGCGCGGTCAGCGAACTCATGAATCCTCCACTTGATCGCCATGCCGCCCACCCGCACGACGTTAGGAGGCCCCTCTCATCCCCGGCCATGAGGTTAACCCCCGGGTCAGTTCGACCGTCGCCTCACCCGTACGACCACGCTCGTATCGTGCCCTCGATCTCTAGCCCCCCACGAGAAGCCCCCCGACCTCGGCCGAGAGGCTTCTTGCCGCTCGGCAGCGCGTCTACGTCTCCTTCGATGTGCTCACCGGTGCCCGGCGATGCGGCATGGTCGGATTGTGCACGTCGCAGGCCACTGGGAAGGGCACCTGCCAGGTCAGGTTCGAGCGGTGGTGGTAGTTGAGCACTCAAGGCTCGCCCGGCGCGTCCACAACGGGTGTTCCGGTCGGCGGATCCCAGTTGCGGGTGAACTGCAACTCGACCGGTTCGTTGTCCGCGAGCTTGGCTCGGGGCATTAGCGCAATAACAATGACCCAGGCGAGCATCGCCATCCTTCGGTGCCCGGGTGGAGAAAACCACTTTGCTAATTCGAAGGGTAGCCCGAGGTCCCGGGAGGGGTCCCGCTGCCGCCGCCACATTGACCTACCGCAACCAGGTCGCCGTCACGCGAGGCCCTCACCGGACGAGACACGGGCTCGATCGCGGCCGCTACCTCCAACCCCTGAGATTGCATGCCGACAAGGTCTACGAACGTCCCCACCGGCGGGGCCGCCAGTCCCATCCCCTGCCGACCGAACACACGCAGAACCGTCGGACGAGTGAACACCGCATTCTGAAGCTCATATCGCGTGGGCCGCGATAGCCTCGATGACTCGCCGCCTCACACGGCCGCGGACACCCGCAGGGACGCCGGTCAGCGCCGCGACCAAGTCGGGCACGAGGGGGCTGCCGTCGAGGCAGACATACGAATCTCTTTTAAGTGAGTGTTGACGAGACGGAAGGCCATGGAGGTCTTCGTCCTCACGAGTGCGCGGGGCTTGCTTCGCCCCGTTCGCCAGCGACAGAAGCTCTCGCCGCCGTCCTGCGCCGTTTCCCGAAGCCAGGATTTCCGGAGTTCGTATATCGCGGACGTATCAATAAACGCATACGTCGCCACAACGGTCCTGCGTCTTGGGTAGAGGCATGGACCGCGGCCGTCCGCGCCGGAAGCATGGCGCTTTCCTCCGGAAGGCGCCACAAAAAGGAGCGCGTAGTGTCTAATAAGAAGATTCGTCCGCCCCTGAAAGGGGTCGCTCTGGCCGCAGGGGTCGCCATGCTGGTGGCGACCCAGGCGTGGCCTGCCACCGCCTCCCCAGCACCGGCCGGGAAGGTGCAGAAGGCGATGGAGGAACTGGCCGACACGCCCGGCGTGGTGGGCGCGATCGGCGCCGCGTACGTGGACGGCAAGCCCGTCGGCACCGGCACCGCCGGGTCTCGGCTGCTCAACGGCGAGGGCGGCACGATCCCGGCGAACTCCCGCTTCGCCATCGGCTCGCAGACCAAGGCGATGGTGGCCACCGCCCTCCTCCAACTCGTCAAGGAGGGGAGGGTCGGCCTGGACGACAAGCTCGCCGACCTGCTGCCCGAGGTGGCCGTCGACGGACTGGTGGAACGAGCCGACGAGATCACCGTCCAGCAGCTGATCCAGCACACCTCCGGCATCCCCGACTTCTGGTCCCGAACCGGCTCGGCCGACCCGTCGTTCGACATCTTCGACTTCACCACCTACTACCGACCCATCGACGTCGTGGGGACGACGCGCGGCTGGCCGCGCACCGGCGAGCCGGGCAAGGCGTTCGCCTACTCCAACACCAACTACACGCTCATCGGCATGATCATCGAGAAGGTGAGCGGGCACACCCTGGCCACCGAGCTGGACCGGCGCCTGTTCCGCCCGCTCGGCATGAAGCGGAGCTACGCGCTCACCAAGCCCCCAGAGGGCATCAAGGGGCCGCACGGGCACGGCTACTACCCGGACTCCACCGGCACCCTGCGTGACATGCACCACGTCAACGCAAGCTGGGGTTTCGGTGCCGGCAATGTCGTCTCGACCACGCATGACGTCAGCGCCTTCCAGCGAGCCTTCGACCAGGGCAGGCTGCTGCCGCCGTCGCTCCAGAAGATCCTCACCGGTGGCGCCGGTGGTGCCGTCGGCGGCCGGGTGCAGCAGCGCACGGGCGAATGCGGAGACGAGCTGAACGTACAGGGCGGCTCGGGGGTCGGCTTCGCCCAGCTCCCGCGCCAGCGGTCGTCGTCCACGACAGCCAGGGCCTGAAACCGAATCGCGGCACGTGCCACCGGCTCACGTGTCGCTGAAGTCGGGAATGGTGACCGAACCGTCCTCGGCCAAGGGGAAGCTGGGATTGTGCGCGACCTCCCACGCGTGCCCGTCGGGGTCGGTGAACGCCCCGGTATAGAAGCCCAACGGGGACCGGACGCCCGCCTTGGTGATCGTTCCCCCCGACTCGCCGGCTTCGCTGCGGGCTCGGCAGGGGCGCGGGGCAGTCACCCTGCTCAGGAACGTCCGGTTTCCGGGCCGCAGACGGCGTGGTCGATGAGGTTCTGCCGGGGAGCGGCCGTCTCGGCCGACTGGCTGTCGGTGGATTCCGACAGGATCACGCTGGTGCGACCGCCGGGGGTCACGGCGTTGCCGGTGACGAAGCCGGGCGTCCCCCCGGGATGCGACCATACGGCGCCGCAGCTCAGTCGCATCCGCATGATTCCCAGGCCGTAGTCCCAGCCCGCAACGCCGGTGCTGACAGTGGTCTTCATCTTCTTCAGCTGCCGGTGGGTGAGGAGCTCTCCACCTAGCAGGCCCCGCCAGAAGCGGCCGAGGTCGTCGGCGGTCGAGATGATCTCCCCGGCCGGTCCGGCCCAGCCGAGGCTGACCACGGTGCTGCGGAAGGGACGGGACGTCGTCGGGTCTATCGTGTAACCCTCCGCGTGCGGCCGAGGCAGGGACGGCGAGTCGCCGGGCAGCAGCGTGTGCCGGAGCCCGAGGGGCGCGATGATCCGGCGTTTCACCTCGTCCCGCCAGGAATGCCCGGTGGCCTTGTCGATGATCATTCCGACGATCATGTAGTTGACGTTCGAATAGCTCCATTTCGATCCGGGTCTGAAAAGCGGAGCGTGCGCGATGCTGCGGGCTACAGACTGCCGTGGCGTGAAGCGCGCGAACTGGTATTTGTGAAAGCCCTGCGGGGTCTGCATCTGCGTTTCGATGTCATGCGGCCAGTCGTACAGGCCGCTGGTGTGCTGAAGTAGATTCCTGATGGTGATCTTTCGTCCGTCGTTTCCGTTGCCCTTCACCAGGCCCGGCAGCCAGTCCTCGACGGTGTCGTCCAGCGAAAGCCGTCCCTCTGCCTCCAGTTGCAGGGCCACCGTCGCGACGAACGTCTTGGTGTTGCTGCCGATCCGGAAGTAGCCATTCCGGGGGACGGGGACGTCCCGTCCGATGACGGCGGTTCCGCTTCGCGCGGCATAGCGGCCGCCAGGCGTCACCACCTGCGCCTGAACACCGATGACGCCCGCGTCCCGGACCGCATCCGCGTCCCGCTGCAACTGGGTTTGACGGCTGTCGGCGGGACGGGCGCGCTCGACGGCCACGGCCGGCCCCACCGGATCGGCGAGAAGGGCGGCCGCGACGATCGCGGCCATGCATCCGGTTCGGCGAAGGCGCTCGCCGGGGGTCTTGGATTGGGCCCTGAATTCGGACACGGTGTTTTCGTCCTCGCTCGGTCTCGATCGTTGGCGGTGATTCCACGCTAAAGATCACGATGCGGGCTTCACCAGCGGGAAGACCCCCGAGCGGTACTCCGGCTGGCCCTACTCCCGGTCGGGGACGCATCGGCGCGCATGCCAGCCCGGCGGCCTAGCGCTCGCCTTCGGGTGACCTGTGGCGTAGTGCCGACCACGCCGCGGCTCCCTCCTCGGCCTGACACGGACGCTGCGGTACGGCGCCTGGCCGTCATCCAGCGCTGGACCGTCCGCGCCGTCCTGATCTGGACCGGCGCCCCACCCGCCCGCTACCAGCGCTACCTGGACGAGGCCCAGCAACGCGTCCTGTTGCGCCGCTTCGGCGGCGGCTACGTGTTCCTGCACGGAAAACTGCGAACGCACCTGACGGAAGACCCGGAAAACTCCTCCGCCGCCTGAACCTGGACGTCCTAGACGCCGAACTCATACCCGTCCCCGCATGACAGCCGAAAACCCCACCGCCTTCAAACCACCATCGGGCCCTTATCCCGGAGGGCTACCGTCCCGGGAGACTGCCGCATTGCTGTCACTTCGACGCTTTCGGCACCGACGAGGATGCCTCGCGGGCGGTTTGGATGGTGTGGTTGCTCAGGGTGCGCCAGGCGCATGCGGTGAGTGTGGCGGTGCAGGCCAGGGCCAGCCAGAAGGGGGCGGTCAGATCGAAGTGGTGTGCGAGGACGCCGCCGAGGATGGAGCCGAGGAACATACCGCTGTTGGTGACCAGCCGGTAGGCGCTGTGGACACGTCCAAGCAGGTCGGCGGGAACGATGTGCTGGCGCAGTGAGGCTCCGATGGTGGAGAAGACGATCAGGTGCATGCTGAGCAGCGCGAACAGGGCGCCTGCGGTGATCGCGTCGCGAGTCAACGCCAGCGAGAGGTGGACGAGCATCTCGATGACCAGGCCGATGCGCAACGTGGTGCCGGTGCCGAACAGGGCGGTGATCCGGCCGGCGGTCAGGCCGCCGATGACACCGCCCACTGCTCCCGCGGTGAGCAGTAATCCGTAGCCGACCGGGCCGACGCCGAGCCGTTCCCGGGCGATGAGGACCGCGATGGAGAACACCGCGCCCAGGCCCAGGTTGGACAGTCCGACGGTGACCGACATGGTGCGCAGCAACCTGTGGTGGCCCAGCCAGGCGAGTCCTTGGCCGATCGCGTCGCGGAAGGTCGGATGGGGTGCAGCGGTCGCCCCCCGTGGTGCCCGGACGGGGAGCGCGGTGATCAGGACGGCGGCCGCGAGCAGGGCGAGGGTGTCGAGGGTGAAGGGTGCCCATGCCGCCAAGACGAACAGCACTCCTCCGAGCGGTTTGGCGAGGAGTTGCTGGCTGAGCACGGCGGCTGCCTGGAGCCTGCCATTCGCGCGTTGCAGTTGGGAGGCGTCGATGATGGAGGGCAGCAGCGCGACGGAGGCGTTCTCGAACAGCAGGCTGACACAGCCGACGGTGAAGAAGCTCGCGTAGAGCAGCGGCAATGACGCGTGCCCGGCTGCGGTCGCCGTCGCCGGAAGGCCCAGGGCGGTCGCGCGGACCAGGCAGGCGGCGACCATCACGCGACGGCGGTCAAGCCGGTCGACCAGCACTCCGCTGGGCAAGGCGAACAGCATCAGGGGAAGCTGCTGGGCGACCGTGATTCCGGCGATCTGGACGGGGTCCCGAGTGAGAGAGGCGGCCAGCAGGGCCGCGGCGACCTGGGTGATCCCGTCGCCCAGGCCGGAGAGCGTGCTCGCCGTCCACAACCTCGCGAAATGGCGACCGAGCCTTGGACTCACTCCCGCTGCCTCGGCCGATCCGGTCACGTCCTTGCGTCCAGAACCCCGGCTGGTCCAGGCCATGCGAGTTATGACGCTTGCCCTTCGGGGCCGGTTCGGATCACACGCCGTCTGGCCGTTCGCCGGTGAAGTAGCGGGCGGGCCGGACGGGGTGAGCGATATCGAAAGTCGACCAGGTCGTAGAAGTGCGTTTGTTGGCGCTATACGGAGAGGTGCGTGATCCGTGCGGGACAGCCTCCTGTAAAGATCTTGTTCGGCCACTGGCTGATCACTATGTGTGTGCCTAGAGTGAGCGCATGATGACGTCCGCCAAGAACATTTCCGTCGTGATCACTGCGGTCGCGATCGCCGTAACCTCTGCCAGCCCGGCCGTCGCGGCAGTGCGGAACTACGAGGCGGAGATATGCTCCAAAAGCCATCTCTACGCTGGCTCGTCCGGCAACGTCGGCGGATATAACCAGAACAACAGGTTCGTCCACACCCCCAACTTCAACGTGGGCAACGAGCGTGGTTGCGGATACAAACCCAAATACTGGTTCATGCCGAACCAGACAATAGAGATCAATGTCTACAACCAGCGTACAGAGAAATGGGACCGCTACTACCGGAAATTCTCCAAATGCCCGATCACCCCATCGAACCCGGGGCGCCGATCGTGCAGCATCCGCTAAGGGGCGCCGAGGACGGAGACGGCGGGCACGCTCGCTCCACCCGTCTAATGCTCCTGCGACGCGGTGTGAACGGCGGCGAGGTGGTCGTGGAACTCGGCGTGCCGGAACTGGTAGACCGGGCCGACGGTCCGCAGCAGGCCCAACCGGTGCGCGTCGTCCAGGAACGCCATCAACGACCGCGGCAGCAGCCGCCGCCGGGCCGACCAGAAGGTCACGACCAGATACGCCAGCCACGCATGGCGCCGCCCGAACCCCAGCCCACCCACGAGCCCGCCCAAGAGCCCGAACCCGAGCCCGCTCGCGAGCCCGCCCCCCGTCCCGAACGCGACCCCGCCGAAGGTTCCGCCCACGAGGCCACTCACAAGCCCGAACCCGCCCCCGACCGTGCAGATGCGCAGAAGGTTCAGGGCACGGTCCACGCGCCAGGTGGCGATGGGTGTGTTGGCATGTCCCGAGGCCGCCGGGGTCTCCACCCAGGCGATGAGCCTGCCCACGAGTCCGTATGTCGCCCCGATCACAAGCCCGGCCGCGATCCCGAACACGAGCCGGGGGCCCAACCCGGGCTCCGGCCCGGACCTCAGCTCGTCCGCGAGCCCTGTCGCGAGCCCGAACACGAGTCCGCCCACGGACCCGCCGACAAGGCCGAGCACAAGCCCGCCCGCGAGCCGCTTGACCAGAAGAAGCCTTCCTCCTGTGGTCTTGAGATTCGCATAGCCGGGGGTGTCCGGCGCCCACCAGTGGGCGTAGAGCACGACCGCGAGCCCGCCCACGAGCTCGATCACGAACTCGACCATGACTGCGAGCATGTATCCGGACACGAGCCCGACCAAAAGCCCGACCGCGATCCCGACCACGGGCCCGGCCCCCGCCCCGACACGGAGCCCGGTCGCGAGCCCGCCCACGAGCCCGAACACGAGGCCGCCCACGAGCCTGAAGGCGAGTTTGTTGAGGCGGACGTTGGGCGGGTCGGTGATGGCGGCCAGTCGCCACCAAGCCAGGTCTCGCGTGGGGACGGTGTCCAGGAGGTGGGCGAGATAACCCAGCCAGCGGGTCGCCTGGACGGGATCGTGTCGGCGGCGGGGGCGGAACAGCACTGCGGGGTCGGCGCTGGGTGGACGGGCGTCGATGAGGGCGGGGATGAGCTGGTCGAAAAAGTGGGTTCGCAGGCTTTGCGGGGTGGGGAACCGGGCCGGGTCGGTGAGCGGGGCGGGGTCGGTGCGGGTGGTGATGTGGGTGGTGCGCAGCAGCCACAGCCCCAGCGGGGCGGACACGACCTCGGTCAGGTGCGGGGCGCGGCCGGTGCGAATCTTGTGCAGGGTGTCGGCCCAGGCGGGCGACGGGACCGGTGGCAGGCAGGAGGCCAGGTAGTCGGCGGCGGCGTCGGCGGTCACCGGTTGCGGCTGGATGACGGCGGCGGAGGTGAGAACGTCGCGAGCAAGGGCGGCGTCGGTGAACTCGCGGGTGCGGCTGGTGAGGATGAGCTGGTCGTGGTCGGCCAGCGACCGGTTGAGGGCGGCGATCACGGCGGCGCGGGTCTGGGCGGGGATCTCGTCCAGGCCGTCCAGCACGGGCAGGATGTGGGCGCGCTGTACTAGCTGGTCGGCGGCGTCCGGTCCGTACTGCGGTGCGCGCAGCGACGGGTAGGTCTCGCGCAGGCGGGCGGTGAGCCAGCCCTGTAATCGCGGGAACCGTTCGGTGTCCCAGTCGGCGACCGAGACCAGCACCGGCACCGGCTCGTCCGGTTCGGGATGCTCCAGCAGTTCCCGGACCAACTGCACCGCCAGCGTCGTCTTGCCCGACCCAGGCCCGCCGATGATCACCAGTCGGCGGCGCCGCAATGCCCGGAACCGTCCGGCCATCGCCCCGATCTGGTCTGCGGTGCCCGACCACGCCAGGGCATCGTCGGCGGTGATGTGCGCCGGGTGGTCCATGATCCGCTGATCGGTGGTCAGCTCCCACCGCACCGGGATCGGGGCGGGGTCGTCCAGTTCCCGGATGCGGGCCTCCTCCCGCCACTGCGCGGCGACCATGACCGCCAGCGCGTCCTTGGCCAGGGCCACCGTCTCGGCGTCGGCCACGGGCGCCGGGCCCCGCTGCCGCCACCACAACACCAACTTGACCACCAGCGTCGGCACGGCCAGCAGCACCCCGACCAACTGCGCCACGTTCGCCGACGTCTGCAACCCGTCCTTGCCGCGCCAGACCGCGAACATCCACACCAGCAGCCCGACCACGATCAGCAGCCCGGCGGCCACCACCACCCCGCGCCATCCATCGCCACGCCCTCGCATGCCCACCATCGTCAGGGCGCAGCACCGACCATGCCGGGAAACCACACAAACCGTGACGCGCGTCCCCGACGGCCACTACCGACCGCCCAAAGCAGCAATCCGCACCGACGAGCTGATCGCGCGGCACTGACGAGCGCGAACGGTTCGGCGTCGGAGTCAGTCGAGACGATGCCGTCGGACGCCGCTGCCTAGGCGGCTCACATATCGCTGAAGTCGGGAATGGTGACCGAACCGTCCTCGGCCAAGGGGAAGCTGGGATTGTGCGCGACCTCCCACGCGTGCCCGTCGGGGTCGGTGAACGCCCCGGTATAGAAGCCCAACGGGGACCGGACGCCCGCCTTGGTGACCGTTCCACCCGACTCGCCGGCCGCCGCGAGCACGGCATCCACCTCGGCGTCCGAGCGGACGTTGTGCGCCAGGACGATGCCCTCGAACCCCGCCACGGGCGTCGGCTCCAGACCGCAGTCCCGCGCGAGCTTGCCGCGGTCCCACAGGGATATCCCGATACACCCCGCCTGGAAGAAGACCGTCTCCTCGACCTCCTGCCCCCGCCACCCCAACGCCTCGTAGAACGCCCGAGCCCGAGCCAGATCAGTCACACCGAGTGTTATCAAAGTTACACGTTGTTCCATATCGCCGACACTACGCCCCACCCCAACTCAATCCACTTCGGGGCTCGATTTCCGCCCCTTGCCCCCGCGTGGCGGCAGCGCCTCCAGCCCCGTGCGGCCTGGCCTCCGCGGTCAGGCCGCACGAGCCGTGCACCCTCCAACCGCCCGACCACGGCACAACGGTCGCTCCCGCACCTCGCTTGAAGACCAGCCGCGGGTGGCCTGGTCATCCGTCCTCCGCGCGGAGCACTTCGGCGCGTCCGCGCAGTGACCACGGAATTTCGTCGCGGTCCACGCGCGCGTCGATGAGCCAGGGGGCTCCGTGGTCGAGGGCCGTGCTCAGAGCCTGGTCGAACTGCGGCAGGGTGGTGGCCGTGGCGGCCTCGGCGCCGAGTCCGCGCGCTATCGCCGCGGCGTCCAGGGGCCGGGAGTACGACGACCCCGGTGCATTGCTGAAGATCACTTCTTGAAGGTTGGTGACCATGGCGTTGCCGCCGTTGTTCAGCACGATCCAGATCACGTCCAGGTGCTGTTCGACAGCGGTGTGGATCTCCATTCCGGTCATCGCGAACGCGGCGTCTCCGACGACTGCGACGACGGGCCGCTCCGGTCGTGCCATCTTCGCTCCGATGGAGGCCGGGATGGCATAACCCATGCATGCCAGGTTGATGGAGCAGAAGATTTCGCCGGGCGGACGGGAAACGTACTGCTCCCCGATCCAGCACAGCGAGTTGCCGTTGTCGATGAAGATCAGCGCGTCGCGGGGCAGGGTGCTGTTCAGGCGTGCGGTCAGGGCCGATGCCCGCAGGACCGGATGTCCCTTCTGAAGGACGTCGGAGCGGTCCGTCGCCGCCGAGCGGACGGGGACACGGGGACACGGTGCGTCCAGCGGAGCGAGAAGGGCGAGCACGTCGTCGAGCGCGGACCGCACATCCGCCACGACCGCGTGGTCGACCGGGAAGTTCCTGCCGATCTGGAGGGGGTCCGCGTCCACCTGGCATATCGTCCGGCCGGCGGTGAGCCGCTCGTCCCAGCCGAAGGTCGAGACCTCGCCCAGGCTGCTGCCGAGGACCAGCAGGAGGTCGACGTCCTCGGACAGGACCGCGCCATGGGTCTCCGGACTTCCGCCGTAGGTGCCGAAGACGCCCAGGGAGAGCGGGTGCTCCTCGGGGAAGACGCTCTTTCCCTTCGTCGTCGTCGCTACCGGGATGCCACGCCGTTCGGCCAGCGTGACGAGCTGGGGCCCGGCGCCTGAGACCTTCGCGCCCTGACCCGCGAAGATCACCGGATTGCGGGCGGTGGCGATGGCCTCTGACAGTGCCTCGATCTGGGCCCGGTCGGCCCGCCTCGCCGGCACCGCCGGGAGGGCACGCCGCCTGCCTTCGGGAGGCTCGGGGGCGCTGAGCACGTCACCCGGCAGCCCGAGGTAAACCGCCCCGGGCAGATCGGACGTCGCCGTCCGGATGGCGCGAAGGACATGATGCGCCAGCTGCCGGGGATCGGTGACGAGTGCTGACAGCTTGACGGCCGACCGGAACATGGCGACCGAATCGATGCTCCAGTTCCCGCCGCTGCCGTCCTGGAGGCCGCCCTGTCCGAAGGTGGCGGTCGGAACCTGCGCCCCGAGGACGAGCAGCGGGGCCCAGTCGCTCGTGGCGCTCGCCGCCGCCGTGATCGCGTGCATCGTACCCGGCCCGGCGGTCACACACGCGACGCCGAGTCCACCGGTCGCCTGCGCGTGCCCTTCCGCCATGAACACCGCTCCCTCCTCGTGCTTGGTCAGCACGAAGTCGATGCCCGTCCTTTCGTCGACGACGTTCAGCAGAGAAAGCAGCGGGCCGCCGGGGACACCGAAGATCCGCGACACCCCCGCTTCGGCGAGCATGTCGAGGAGCAGGTGTGCTGTGGTCCGGTCCTGAGTCATCTCCGCCGCCCACCGCTCATGGCGGGGCCCGCCGCGTCCGGAGGATCCATGGGGACCGACAGGGGTGAATCCTGGGGCAGAAAATAGACGACGTGTAATACCAGCGGTGCCGCTTCCCGGTTCTCACCTTTATGGACGTTGTCTGGTCCACTCGCCTCGACCGCGCACTGCCCGGCGGTGAGGACGTGGCTGGATAGATCCGCGGACGTGTGGGTGAGGCTGCCCGAGGAGACCACGACCAGGAGCGGCCCCGGATGGTAGTGCCAGCCGGTCGAGCCCCCGGGCGGAAGGATCATCCTCTGCATCACGATCGTCGAGGCGTCCCGGCCGAGGTGCGGCAGGGCGTCCCCGGCTTCCCCCGCGGCGAAAGTCACACTTTTCGGCGAGGGGGCCCGTTGCGGATTGCGGTCTGATTTTTCCGTTGCCCGGGTATTCATGATCAAAAACTTTCGGTATGCGGTGGCAATAAATGAATCGACGGCGTGCTACCCGCCCGATGGAAAGCTCAAACCGAACATGAATGAAATCAGCCAACGTTCCGTAGTACGCCAGAGAATCCAGTTGCCGCGGTAGCTGCATTAGTACTCGAATTATGCGCGGCATCGGTGTGCTGCCGATGTAGTAGGCGGTGGCGATTGACCGGTTGGCCAGAAGTCACGGCCGGGTTTCGATGACATGAGCGTGTTCGGGCGAGCCTGGGATCTCGCGACAAGTAGTCTCACTATTTGGACGATTTTTCTCAAGATATGGACTTAGGTGTTACGATCATGAAGGGGTGGGGACGGAGGTGAGGGGGTGGTCGAGGCTGTGGCGCTTCCGGCTCCTTGGCGGGTCAGGTTCGAGGCGGGCGGCGACGAGGGCTTCGCCGATACGTGCAAGGACGGCATCGGTGGTTCGGCGGGGATGCGGCCGCATGAGCTGTTGGAGGCCGCCCTGGCCACCTGCATGACCATCTCGGCGCGGATGGCGCTGGCCGATCTCGGCATCGCCGACGCCGACGTGGGGTCCGGGTCGGCCTTGAGCGCGAGGAGTCGGCGACGCGGTTCGTGTACGAACTCCTGCTCTCCCCGGAACTTGAGATTCACAGGAGCGTGCTCGAAGAGCGCATCGCCTGCTCGCCGGTGCGCTCCACGCTGAGCAAGCCGTTGGTTTTCGAACCCGCCTGACGGGCTGTTCGGCGGGTTGGCTCGCTGGACGGGCCCCTGGTGTGCGGGCGATTTTCGCAAAGCGGTTGTGGTGCCTGTTCTGTCGTGCTTGAGTTGATCAACGGTGGAACGAACTCCGCCGGGCCGGTGCGCCTTCGCGGACCGGAGTCCGGTGGTACCACCGGCCACAGACGTGGCATGTACCGATTTTGGCTGCGTTTTTCCGCAGCGTCACCCCG
This sequence comes from Actinomadura terrae, assembly GCF_022751215.1. Classification (GTDB taxonomy): domain Bacteria; phylum Actinomycetota; class Actinomycetes; order Streptosporangiales; family Streptosporangiaceae; genus Spirillospora; species Spirillospora terrae. The sequence continues at coordinate 537,915 of NZ_JAICDG010000002.1, forward strand.
GTTGGCCTTTCGCGGTTTCTCGGATTGGTTCCGCGTTTTCTCCGCCGTGCCGTGAAGATTCCGGCGCGTGGCGACCTCGGGTGACGGCCGATTTCTGTACACCCACGTCGAATGAGGTTTCATGCGTCGCCGGACACCGGCCCATCGTCGTCTCGTGCCCGCTCACCGTCGTCAGCTCCGGACGTTCTTCCAGGCCGTTCGAGGTTCGTCCAGGCTGTGGAAGAAGCGGCCGAAGTTGTGGCGCCGCCTGCGCGGTGTGCTCTGTGGCCTTCTTGCGCTCTGTCTTGTGCTGGTCGGGACGGTCGTCATCGCGTATGTGCGCACGCCGCTGCCCACGGAACCGCAGGACGGTGTGACGGACGAAGGCTCCGCGGTCTACTACGCCGACGGCCGCACGCCCGCGTTCCGGCTCGGCGCCAATCGCGAGGGCGTCCGCTACGACCAGATCCCGGAGCATGTGCGATGGGCCGTCATCGCCGCCGAGGATCGCGGCTTCTACGGGGGCCATGGGGTCTCGCCCGTGGGCATGGTCCGTGCGCTGGCCAAAGGGGCATCCGGCGGCGAGTCGCAAGGCGGTTCGACGATCACCCAGCAGTTGGCGCGCAACTATTTCAAGGGGCTCAGCCAGAAACGGTCTTTCAACCGGAAGTTCAAGGAGATCTTCGTCGCGCTCAAGCTGGACGAGCATCGCAGCAAAGAAGAGATCCTCACGCTTTACCTCAACACCGTCTACTTCGGCCGCCAGGCGTCCGGGGTCCAGGCGGCGGCGCGGGCGTACTTCAACCGGGATGTCTGGGAGCTGTCCGTGAGCCAGGCGGCGCTGCTCGCGGCGATGATCCAGCGGCCCACGTACTTCCACACGAAGGGAGACGACCCGCCCGCCCGCGCGCTGCGAGCCCGATGGCAGTACGTGATCGACGGGATGGTGGCAATGGGCAGGCTGACCCGCGCCCAGGCTCAGCGGGAACGTTTCCCCGAGACCCGGGACGAATGGCAAGGTGTGAGCGTCTCCGGCCAGACTCTGATGGTCCGGCAGCGCATTCTGGACGAGCTGCGCGAACTCTCCGTCCCGGTCCAGAGCGTGGTGAACGGACGCCTGAAGATTTACACCAGCCTCGACCAGAACTGGATGCGGTACGCCGAGGAGGCGATGCGCGACGCCGGCGAGCCGCGCTGGCCCGGAACGGTCCGAACCGGGCTGATCGCGGTCGATCCGCAGGACGGAGCGGTAAAGGCGTTCTACGGAGGCGATCCGAAACGCAGCCAGTACGACGGCGTCTTCAATCCGGTGGCGCAGGCCGCCTCCACCTTCAAGCCATATGTATTGGCGGCGGCGCTCCGGCGCGGCTACAGCGTCCGGTCGGTCGTGAGCGGCGCATCGCCGCAGAAGTTCGCGCCGGATGGTCAGCTGACGCCGATGACCGCGCCAGGCTATCTGGTATCCAACGACGAGAACGTCGGCTCACTCGGCACCATCGACCTGGCCAAGGCGACGGCCCTCTCGGTCAACACCGGCTACGTCAAGCTGGCCTTCGAAGCCGGGCTCCCCAACGTCAGCCGGACCGCCGAGGATTTCGGAGTCCCGCACTCCGCCCTCGCGCCGTTCAAGGGCCAGGTCGGCGTCGCCCTGGGCACCGCCAATATCTCCGCGGCGGTCCAGGCGGCCGGATACGCGACGTTCGCCAACGGGGGTCTGGCCGTCCGGCCGCACGTCATTACGAAAATCGTCGACGCGCGGGGACGGGAGCTCCCGCTGCCCTGGCGGCAGCATGGGCGCCGCGTCCTCACGACCGAGCAGGCCGCTCAGGTGACCTACGCGCTCCGGGAGACCGTCCGCTCGGGGACCGGACGCCGCGCGGCCCTGCCCGGACGAGACGTCGCAGGCAAGACGGGCACCTCGGACCGCAACCGTGCCGCATGGTTCGTCGGCTATGTGCCGCGACTGTCGGCCGCGGTGATGATGACCGACACCAGCGGCGCGCCGTTGAAAGGCCTGGCGGGACAGCGCGGCACGGTCTCCGGAGAGACGGCTCCGGCGAATATCTGGCGCTCTTTCATGAGCAAGGCCACCCAGGGCATGCCGCTCGAACCGTTCACCGAGCCGCTTTTCACCGGGCAGACCAAGGACTGGGCGAGCAAACTCACTGACACCACGCCCGCGCCGCCACCGTCCACTGTCACCAAACCCTCACCCAGGCTGGGCCCTGTCACCAAGCCCACGCCGAGTGCCGGCACCACGCCCTCGCAGACACCGTCCGCCGACGCCAAGCTCCGGCGAATCTGCGAGCTGCCCGCCAACCGCACAAAGCCCGCCTGCAAGCAAGCAAAACCCAGATGAGGAACGCCACGTCGCGTGGACGAGGCATCCGCGGGCGGGTCGCGGACGTCCGCGTGCGCCGCCTTTCGCGCCGGGGCATTGCACGTCAGACTGTCAGCGGAGTGTCCGGTGGTGTTGTGTTCGGAGGGTCGTGATGGCTGTCAACCGGCCTACTGTGGCGCAGTTGCGGGCGTTTCTGGCGCTTGCCGAGCATCTGCATTTCCGGGACGCCGCCGCCGCGCTGCGGATGAGCCAGCCCGCGCTGTCGGGGTCGGTCGCGGCGCTGGAGGAGACGCTCGACACGCGGCTCGTCGAGCGGACGACGCGCAAGGTGCTACTGACCCCGGCGGGGGAGCGGGTCGCGCGGCGGGCCGAGCGGGTGCTCGCGGAACTGGACCGGATGGTCGAGGAGGTCCACGCGGTTCGCGGGCCGCTCGTCGGGCCGTTGCGGGTCGGTGTCATTCCCACTGTCGCGCCTTATCTGCTGCCGATCGTCCTGCCGAGGCTGGCACGGGAGTTTCCCGAGTTGGAGCTTTCCGTGCACGAGGAGCAGACGGACCAGATCGTCGCCGAGTTGCTCGCCGGACGGCTGGACGTGGTGCTCCTCGCCCTTCCCGTCCCCGTTTCGGGCGTGACCGAGCTGGTCCTTTATGACGAGGATTTCGTGCTGGTGACGCCATCTTCGTACGACGTGGGGGACGCGCCGGGCGGCGTGCCGCGCGAGGCGTTGAGCGATCTCGATGTGCTGCTGCTCAATGAGGGCCACTGCCTGCGCGATCAGGCGTTGGACGTGTGTCGCGAGGTCGGGGCCCGCGCGGCGGCGGCCACGTATGCGACGAGCCTCGCCACACTGGTGCAGTTGGTCTCGGGCGGGCTCGGCGTGACGCTCGTCCCGGAGACGGCGCTGCCGGTGGAGACGCGGCGGGCGCCGAACCTGTCACTGCACCGGTTCGCGTCTCCGGCGCCGTTCCGCCGGATCGGGCTCGGGTTCCGCTCCACCTCGCCGCGCGCGGACGAGTTCGCGGCGCTGGCCGCCACCGTCCGCGCGGCCACCGAGGAAATTCGCACCCGCTAGTCCGTGGGCTCGCCGTTCCTCGGGCCCCGTTCATCCTCGCCATAAATCAGTAAATTGGCGATCAAGTCGGACGGTCGATGTCCGAGTTTTGCGTGATGCATACCTGTTGGTTACCGCGGCTATACGGCGTGGATGAGTAACTACTCCTGATGCGGAATTGAGGGCGAATTCCGTGATCAATTCTTGGTACGGGCGCCTCGCGGGGCGCCTCCCCCCGGTACGCAAGATCGAAGGAGTGGTACGTGAATTACGGAGACGAGCTACGACGCGAGATCAACTCGAAAGGCGTCACGCCGCTCATCGGCGTGTTCGACATGTTCTCCGCCTCCGTCGCCGCCCAGCACTACAATGGCCTGTTCGTTTCCGGCTTCGGGTTCGCCGCGTCCTATTACGGGCTGCCCGACATCGGCTTCATCGCCTGGCCGGACATGGTCGCGTTCGTGCAGCGGCTACGGCTCGCCTTCCCGGGCAAGCACCTGCTGGTCGACATCGACGACGGCTACGTCGATCCCGAGGTGGCCTGCCATGTCGTCGAGCAGCTCGAACTCATCGGCGCGTCCGGCGTCATCCTCGAAGACCAGCAGCGCCCCCGCCGCTGCGGGCACGTCGAGGGCAAGCGGATTCTTCCGCTGGAGGAGTACCTGGAGAAACTCGACCTGGTCCTGCGCACCCGCAAGGACCTCGTCGTCGTCGCGCGCACCGACGCCGGGGAGGAGAGCGAGATCCTGCGGCGCGCCGAGGCGCTGGCCGCGACCAAGGCCGACGTCATCCTCGTCGACGGCGTCCGCAGCGTCGAGTGGATCAGCCGGGTACGCGAGGTCATCGGCGACAAGCCGCTGCTGTTCAACCAGATCGCGGGCGGAAAGTCGCCGCGCGTGTCGCTGCCCGAGCTCGGCGATCTCGGGGTGAACGTCGCGATCTACAGCACGCCGTGCCTGTTCGCGGCGCAGACCGCGATGGAGGACGCGCTCCGCCGCCTCAAGGGCGACGACGGGCGGCTTCCCGAGGCCACCGCCGGAAGCGTCGGCGTCAAGGAGTCGATCGCGCTGCTGGAACGCAACATCAGCCGCAACCATTCCGAGAGCGACCGGCGGCTGGCGAGCTGATCCGCTGTTCTCGGAGCGGGCGATCACATGCGCGTCCTTGCGCGTCTGCATATCGACCCCTACATCGCGGCGATTCTGTGCACCGTGGGAATCGCCGCGATGTTCCCCGCCGGTGGCGAAGCGAACAGGATTCTCCACCATGCGGGAACGGTCGCCATCACCCTTCTGTTCTTCTTCTACGGAGCGCGCCTTTCCACCGCCGAGGCGCTGCGCGGCCTGCGCCACTGGCGGCTGCACACGGCGATATCGTCGGTGACGTTCGTGGTGTTTCCCATGCTCGGAATCGGCTGCTCCCTTTTTCTGGACGACCCGCTCTCCACGGGCGTGGTCTTCCTGTGCGTGCTGCCGTCCACGGTGCAGTCGTCGATCACGCTCACGTCGATCGCCGGGGGCAATGAGGCGGGCGCGATCTGTAGCGCCTCGCTGTCCAACCTGGTCGGGGTCGTGCTCACACCGCTGATGGCGGCGGCGCTGATCTCGGTGAAAGGCGGGTTCTCGCTCGGGTCGATCGGCGACATCACCGTGCGGCTGCTGCTGCCCTTCCTGCTCGGCCAGATCGCGCAGCGGTGGATCGGCGACCAGGTGCGGGCCCGCCGCAAAACGCTGTCGCTGTACGACCGGGGCGTGATCCTGCTGGTCGTCTACACGGCGTTCAGCCAGGGCGTGGTCAGCGGCGTCTGGGACGAGACGGCGACCCCCGAACTCGGCCTGCTGGCGCTCGTCACCGCCGGGCTGCTGGCGGTCGCCCTGGGCGCCGCCGGGCTCCTTTCCCGCCTTGTCCGGTTCGATGACGCCGACCGCATCGCCGTTCTTTTCTGCGGCTCGCAGAAAAGCCTGGCGAGCGGGCTGCCCATGGCGACCGTGCTTTTCACCGAGGCGAGCGTGAGCACGGCGGTGCTGCCGCTGATGCTCTACCACCAGCTCCAACTGCTGGTGTGCTCGTGGCTCGCCCAGCGCTACGCCAAGCGCCAGGTCCGCGACCGCGCCCACGAAGCGGCCGAGGTCTCCGCTTAATCCTGAAAGGAAACCATGCTGGTCAAAGTTTTCGTCAGCGTCGCCGCCGCCTGCGTCATCGGCATCGGGACGGCCGGCGCCGCGTCCGCAGCGTCCGGCCCCGTGATGAGGGACGTCAACCTCAACCTCTACAACGTCCACAACAGCGGTGAGGACGCGGGCAACGACAGCCTCCTGGAGATCGACCGCTCGCTCAACGTCGCGAAAGGGGACGGGAGCCCGGGCAGCGACATCATCAACGAGGTCGCCGGCGCGTCCAGCGGCATGTCGCCCGGATCGTCCAACGGCCCGCTCACCGGCACGTCCACCCACGTGTCCCCCGGGGAGTCACAGGATGAATGATCCAGGTAGCTGGTTGTTACCACACTATGAATGATTTAGGACGAATTCCGGATGTCTAATGGGGAGACCCATTACTGTCGGTGCGAGGTCACCCACGTAACGGGATGGCCAGGCCGACCATACGGAGGAGTAGTGACCCCCCAGACGCGAACGGACGCGGGCGAACTCGCCCACATGGGCGAAGTCGACGTGAATCCCGGAGTCCATCAGGCGACCGAGACCGACGAAGAGGAGGTCCTCACCCGGCTCTACGGAGAGCCCGACGCCGACGGCGTCTTCCGCGCGGAGGGCGACACCTCGGCGGAGGACGATACCGAGGACGACGCCCCGGCGGAGGGCGCCTGATGGGCGCCGCGCAGATGCTGGCCGAGGCCCGCAGATGCCTCGGCATGGCCGGGCGACCGAACACGATCACGCGGGAGTACGCGTCCAGGCACGGCAAGGAGTTCCTCGACGCCTCATGGTGCGACATGGCCATCACGTTCTGGGCCAGGCACAGCGGCAACGCGGCCGCCGTCCTCCCGGGCGGCGACCGTGCCTTCACTGTGTGGCACGCGCAGGATTTCCAAAAGATCGGACGCTGGCACGTCGGCACCACCGCCGAGGTCAACCGGGCCAAGCCGGGCGACATCGTCTTCTTCGACTGGGGCGCGACCAACTCGGTCGGCGCCATCGACCACGTCGGCATCGTCGAGAAGGCGCTCGGCGGCGGACGGGTCCAGACCATCGAGGCCAACACCGCGAACGCCTGCAAACGGCGCGTACGCGCGTCGAACGTCATCGCCGGATACGGACGCCCCGCCTACGGCGGCGGCAACTGGACGGAGGACATGGTGAAGAAGCTGCCGGAACTCGCCAAGGGTGCCACGGGCGAGCACGTCGAGAGCGTGCAGGCGCTGCTGCTCGCGCGCAGCCACCCCGAGATCAAGATGACCGGACGGTTCGACGACGCGACCGAGAAGGCGGTGAAGGCCGTCCAGAAGTGGGGCGGAGTCACCTCCGACGGCGTCGTCGGTCCGAAGACCTGGCCCGTCCTGCTCCGGGTGAACTGAATCCCGCGCTCGTGAAGCCGGCGTGACCCGCCCCGATGCGCCGACACCCCACCGGGGCGGGTCACGCCGATGACGCCTGTGCCCGGTGGCACCGTGCCCGGGGGCGCTGGGAGTGGGGCGGGTGAGTCGGGCGGGGTTCCAAATAAAGAGCGCAACCTCCGGGTAAACAAACGGCGCCGGGGACTGGTACGCGGTTCAACCTCGACATACGTTCGTTAGGTCGCCTTTCGCGGAGGTGGCCGATGACGTGGCCCGACCAGCGCGCACCGCCCAGGGACGCCCCTCTCCAGCCAACCCCGAGACGTCCCTGGGAGAAACGCATGCCACGTATCCGTGTCGATGTCGATGGCGCGACGTATGAGGACGACGTCGAGCCGCGAGTCCTGCTCGTCCACTACCTGCGCGACCGGCTGGGCAAGGTCGGCACCCCGGTCGGGTGCGACACCAGCAACTGCGGAGCCTGCACCGTCCTGATGGACGGCGTGAGCGTGAAGAGCTGCTCCGTTCTCGCCGTCCAGGCCGACGGACGTGACGTCACGACCGTCGAGGGCCTGGGGCTGAACGGCACCGAGCACCCGATGCAGCGCGCGTTCCACGAGGAGCACGCGCTCCAGTGCGGCTACTGCACCCCCGGCATGATCATGGCGTCGATCGACCTGCTGCGGGAGAACGCGGACCCGTCCGAGGAGGAGGTCCGGGACGGGCTGGAGGGCAACCTGTGCCGGTGCACGGGTTACCAGAACATCGTCCGGGCGGTGCGGCGGGCGGCGGGCGAGATGCGCGAGCCGTCGGAGCGGGAGGTGACGTCATGACCGCGACGGCCGAGGGCCCCGCGACGGCCGAAACCCGGGCGACCGCGAAGGAGATCGGGGCGCCGCGCAAGCGCAGCGAGGACGCCCGCCTGGTCACCGGACGGACGCGCTGGACCGACAACATCGCCCCCACCGGGACGCTGCACGTCGCGTTCCTGCGCAGCCCCCACGCGCACGCCCGCATCACCCGCGTCGACACGTCGCAGGCACGGAAGCACCCCGGCGTCGTCACCGTACTCAGCGGGTCCGACATCGCGGACGAGCAGGGCGCGCTGCCCTGCGCATGGGTCGTCACCGAGGACATGAAGCATCCGGACCATCCGCCGATGGCGGTGGAGGAGGTCCGCTACGTCGGCGAGCCCGTGGCGTGCGTCGTCGCCCGCGACCGGTATGCGGCGATCGACGCGCTGGAGGAGATCGACGTCGACTACGAGCCGCTGCCCGCCGTCGTCGACATGGAGGACGCGCTCGCCGAGGACGCCGACCTCGTCCACGCAGGGCTCGGAACGAACAAGTCGTATACGTGGGTGTTCGAGAACGGCGATCTGGACGCGGCGCTACGGGACGCGCCGGTCGTCCTGGAGCGCCGGTACGTCCAGCAACGCCTGATCCCGTCGGCGATGGAGCCGCGCGCGGTGTTGTGCGTCCCGGACGGGGACGAGTTCACGCTGTACTCGGCTACGCAGATCCCGCACATCCTGCGGCTGATGCTCGCGACCGTCACCGGAATCCCCGAGCACCGGCTGCGGGTCGTCGCGCCGGACGTCGGCGGCGGGTTCGGGTCCAAGCTCCAGGTGTACGGGGAGGAGGTCATCGCGTTGCTGCTCGCGCGGCGGCTCGGCCGTCCCGTCAAGTGGACGGAGTCGCGCAGCGAGGGCAACATGACCGTCCACCACGGCCGCGACCAGATCCAGCGGCTCACGCTCGCCGCCGAGCGGGACGGCCGGATCCGCGGCCTCAAGGTGGACCTGCTCGCCGACATGGGCGCCTACCTGATGCTCGTCACGCCCGGAATCCCGCTGCTGGGCGCGTTCATGTTCAACGGCATCTACAAGATGGACGCCTACTCCTTCACCTGCTCGGGCGTGTTCACCACCAAGACGCCGACCGACGCCTACCGGGGCGCGGGCCGTCCCGAGGCCACCTACGCGATCGAGCGGCTGATGGACGAGCTCGCCGCCGAACTGGACCTCGACCCGATCGAGGTGCGGCGCCGCAACTGGATCGGGCACGAGGAGTTCCCGTACGAGACGATCGCGGGCCTCACCTACGACTCCGGCGACTACGAGTCGGCGACGGAGAAGGCGCTCGAACTGTTCGACTACGACGCGTTGCGTGCGGAGCAGGTGTCGCGACGGGAGCGGCGCGACCCGGTGCAGCTCGGCATCGGCGTGTCCACGTTTACCGAGATGTGCGGGATCGCGCCGTCCCGGGTGCTGGGGTCGTTGGCGTACGGCGCCGGGGGATGGGAGCACGCGTCGGTGCGGGTGCTGCCGTCCGGGAAGGTCGAGGTCGTCACCGGCACGTCCCCGCACGGGCAGGGCCACGAGACGGCGTGGGCGCAGATCACCGCCGACCGGCTCGGCGTCCCGTTCGAGGACGTGCGCGTGCTGCATGGTGACACTGCCGTGTCCCCCAAGGGCATGGACACCTATGGCTCACGGTCCCTCGCCGTCGGCGGCATCGCCCTGTACTCGGCCTGCGACAAGGTCGTCGACAAGGCCCGCCGCGTCGCCGCGCACCTGCTGGAGGCCGCCGAGACCGACCTCGACTTCGACGGCGGACGGTTCAGCGTCCGCGGCGTCCCGGAGGCGGGCCGGACGATCCAGGAGGTGGCGTCCGCCGCGTTCGCCGCGCACGACCTGCCGGACGGCATCGAACCGTCCCTGGACTCCGACGCCACCTTCGACCCGACGAACTTCTCCTTCCCGCACGGCACGCACCTGTGCGCCACCGAGGTCGACACCGAGACCGGGATGGTGCGAATCCGCCGATATGTCGCCGTGGACGACGTCGGCAAGGTCGTCAACCCGCTGATCGTCGAGGGCCAGGTGCACGGCGGCCTCGCGCAAGGCATCGCCCAGGCGCTCTACGAGGAGGCCGTCTACGACGCCGAGGGGAACCTGACGACGACCACGATGGCCGACTACCTGGTTCCGTCCGCGGCGGATCTGCCCCACTTCGTCACCGGACGCACCGAGACCCCGGCGACGTCCAACCCGCTCGGCGTGAAGGGCGTCGGCGAGGCGGGCACGATCGCCTCGACCCCGGCGGTCGTCAACGCGATCGTGGACGCGCTGCGGCCCCACGGCGTGCACGACGTCCCGATGCCGTGCACGCCGGAACGCGTATGGCGCGCGCTGCGCGGTGGGTCGCCCCCTCGCGGTACGTCGCCCGGCGCGGGCGGCGGGCTCGGCTCCGAGGGAGGCACCCGATGATCCCCGCGACGTTCGACTACGTCCGTCCGGACACGGTGGACGAGGCGGTCTCCGCGCTCGCGGACGCGGGCGAGGACGCCAAGATCCTCGCAGGTGGGCAGAGCCTCATGCCGCTGCTGCGGCTCCGCCTCGCCTACCCCGACTCGCTGATCGACCTCGACCGCGTCGACCCGCTGCGCGAGATCCGCGACGAGGGTGACACTTTGGTGATCGGCGCGATGGCCACGCATCACCAGGTCGTCCGGGACCCGCTGGTGCGCGAGTTCGCCCCGCTGATCGCGCGGGCGACGGAGACGGTCGCCGACCCGGCCGTCCGGCATCGCGGAACGTTCGGCGGCTCCCTCGCGCATGCCGACCCGGCCGGTGACCTGCCCGCGGTGGCGCTGGCGCTGGACGCGGTGTTCCTCGTCCGCTCCGTGCGGGGCGAGCGGGAGATTCCGGCGGCGGACTTCTTCGTGGACTGGATGACGTCCGCGATGGAACCCGACGAGCTCTTGCTCGGCGTCCGGATTCCCAAGCTCGGCGCGGGCTGGGGTGCGCATTACGAGAAGTTCCACCGGACGGCCCAGGCCTGGGCGATCGTCGGCGTCGCCTGCGCCGTCCGCCGCGAGAACGGCACGGTGCGGGAAGCCCGGATCGCGCTGACCAACATGGGGTCCACGCCGGTTCGCGCGTCCGACGTGGAGGGGGCCGTCGCCAGCGGCGCGGACTTCGGCTCAGCCGCCGAACACGCCGCCGCGGGCACCGAACCGCCCACCGACCTGCATGGTTCCGCCGAGTACCGCCGCCATCTCGCGACGGTCCTCACCACCCGAGCTTTGGCGGCGGCCGCCACGCCCTGACCATGCGCTACTGGCGTCCGCGCTCGGACAGCCCGGCCTAAGGCCAGGCCGCCCGGGCGCGGTCGCAACTACCTGGACACATTGCGAGGCGGCGCCCGCCGGGGAACTGCCCTGGCCAACCGCCCAAGTAGGCCAGGTCGTTAGGACGCGGTCGCATAGTCCCCGGACACATCGGGTGTCTCCGCCGCGAGGCAGCGGCGCTCGATGGGGCGCTGCCCTGGCCAACCGGCCTTAGGCCAGGCCGCCCGGGCGCGGTCGCGTAATCCTTGGGACACATTGGGAGTTTCCGCAGCGAAGCGGCGGCGCCCGTCGCTGCCCTGGCCAACCGCCCTTAGGCCAGGCCGCCCGGGCGCGGTCGCGTAGTCCCTGAACACATCGGGTGTTTCCGCCGCGAGGCGGCGGCGCCCGACGAGGGAGTGCCCTAACTATTGGGACGGCGCGGACCGGAGCATGGTCACGGCAGTGCGAACATGATCACGCGACCCGGACGCGCCGGGCCGGACCGCATGATCTCGGAGTGGCGGCGCCCCCGGCGGCGGTCGTAAGGTCGCGAACAAGGTCTCCGGACGAGAAGGACTGCGATCATGGAACTAGACCACGATTTCACCGTCCCCGTGCCGGTGGACCAGGCCTGGCCCGTTCTGCTGGACGTGGAACGCGTCGCCGCCTGCATGCCCGGCGCGACCCTCGACTCGGTGGACGGCGAGGAGTACGCCGGGCGCCTGAAGGTCAAGGTCGGCGCGATGACCATCACCTATCGCGGCACCGCCCGCATCGTGTCCGCCGACGAGGCGTCCCGCTCGGTCACACTGGAGGCCGCCGCGAAGGAGGCCCGCGGCTCCGGTACCGCGTCCGCCACCGTCCAGGCACAGCTTCACGAGGAGGACGGCACGACCCGCGTGACCGTCCGGACCAAGCTCAACGTCACCGGCCGCCCGGCGCAGTTCGGCCGCAACATCCTGTCCGAGGTCGGCTCCAAAATCGTCGCCCGCTTCGCGAAGTCGCTGGCCGCCGAGCTGGAATCCCCCGGCACCCCGTCGGCCACCCCCGCCCCAGCACCCAACCCGTCCCCCCAACAAGCCACGGAAACAACCGCGAAACCGCCCACCCCCACAAAGTCGGACGTGCCCGCAGAGCCCAGCGCGCCTGCGACGCCGGACGCTTCCGCGCCGGACGCTTCCGCGCAGCCCGAAACGCGCGCGGAGTCGGATGCGTCTGCGAAGACTGGCGCTTCTGCGCAGTCCGAGGCGTCCGCGAAGTCGGACGCCGCACAGCTCGGGGCGTCCGCCAAGCCCGACACGCCTGCGGAACCGGACGTGCCCGCGGAGCCGTCCGCGTCCGCGGAGCCGTCCGCGTCCGCGGAGAACGGAGCCATCGGCGGGGCGGCCTCCGAAGCTCCTGCGAGCTCCGAAGCGTCTGCGTCTCCGGAGACGTCCGCGAAGGCTGGGGAAGAGACGTCGGGGGAGCCCGGCACATCACCAGGCCCCGAGCCCGCCCAGGGGGCCGGGTCGGGCTCGTCCACGAAGGACGCGACGGCCAAGGCGGAGAACTCCGAACCAGCGTCCGCAGGGACGCGGGCCTCCGCCGCCCCGCCGCGCCCGGCCGAACAACCGCACGCCCGGCCCGTAGACGACGCGATCGACCTGCTGGAATTCGCGGGCCCCTCGCTGGTGAAGCGGGCCGTCCCGGTGCTTGGTGCCCTGGTCGCCCTCATCCTGGCCATCCGGTTCCTGACCCGCCGCCGCAAGGCCCACTGAACCACCCCTCACACAAGAGCGAGGCACGGTCACCAAACCAGTAGCCGGGTGGCCTGACGCGTCCGACGTCCCCCTGGGCCCCGGACAGGTCAAAGCAAGGTCAACGATCCCTCCGGGGACGGCGACGACGATGGCCCGAAGGTGCCCCCATGCCGTCGGCTTGTGCCGTGGACACCATTGAACTCCAGCGGGTCGCGCGGATCGAGAACGACAACTGGTGGTACCGCGAGCGCCGCGTGATCCTCTCCAGGGAGCTGCTGCGGTACAGCGTGCCCGGAGAAGCGGTCGACATCGGCGCCGGAGCGGGCGGCAACTCCAGGGAACTCGCCGCCCACGGCTGGCAGGCCACCGCGATCGACCTCAATCCGACGGCCGTGGCTCTGGCGCGCGCCCAGGGCGTCGAAGCCTACGAGGGGGACGCGCGCTATCTGCCGCTGCCATCCGACCGCTACGACATGGCGCTGGCGATGGACGTCCTGGACCACATCGAGGACGACGCGCGTGCCGCCGCCGAGATCACACGCGTGCTGCGCCCTGGCGGGACGGTGTTGCTCTCCGTGCCGTGCGACATGGCCCTGTGGTCCGCGCACGACGTGTCGCTCGGCCGCGTCCGCCGCTACACCCGTCGCGCGCTGGTCGACCTGCTGGACGGCGCCGGACTCCTCCTCGACCGCGTCTGGAGCCGCGGCGTCCTCCTTCGCCCCCTGCAACGCCTACTCAGGCACCGCAGCGCACACTACGAAGACCTGGCCCCGCTCCACCCGTTCACCAACGAAGCCCTCCGCCTCGCGGCGGCGCTCGAACGCCGCCTTCCCACCTCCACCTGGCCCGGCACCTGCCTCTTCGCCCGCGCCCACCGCCCCGGCTGACCCCCGGACACGCGCCCCTTCCGCCCCCGTCCTAGAGCGCGCTGGTCGGCGTCACCGACTCGACCTCCGTCCAGACCCAGCGCCCGAGGCCGCTCCACTCCCCCCGCGACGCCCGCGACCGCTGCTTGCAGCGCTCCCCCACAGGCCCAATATGACCTCACCGCCTGACCATTGCGAGCATGCGAAACAGCCGCATCAATAACACTTTGAGGTGAGTTCGAGCGGCGACTACGTTCCTCTGACATGGCCCGCCCCCGTCCCACCCGCCGCCTTGTCGTCGGACCGTTCACCTACCACTGGAAATCGGGCCACCAGCATGAGCGCTACCAGGACAAGGACGGTCGCCCGCGATGCGACGGCTGCCGAGAGGTCCTGAGCCTGCGGCGGGCAGGTGCCCCTGGCCGGTTGGTCATCGTCTTTCGCGAGGGGCCCGGACGCCTGGTCAACGACGGCATGTTCCACGACGGTGGAGTGCTGCGAACCAGCGACCGCGCCTACCTCAACCTGCACCGCCCCGGGGTGGTCCGCGCCCTGCTGGACCAAGCCCAGGACCGCGGCCACGACTTCGCGACCGCCGGAACAGTCGAAATCAACGGCTGGGACCTCCTCGACGCCGCCGTGGACCGCCTGCAACCACCCGCCCAACCCGGACCACAGGACGTCCAGAACCCGTAGCCCTCCAGCCCGCGCCAAAACGCCACCGACCGGCGCCGCCAGCCCTCCGGGCGTAGGGGTCGTAGTCGCAGTACAAGTCGGGTGCGGTCGGATCGACGCACCACAGATCCGCCTCCGGCGGCTCACCGGACACGGTGACTTCCGGCTTCCCGCAGTCCAGGCGACGCAGCGCGTCCACCTAAGAATCCTTCGTGTGGCCCAGTGGAACAGCCGCTACGTCGACGGCGCCGTCGGCCCAGCCCCGCCGAGCGAAGGGCATCAGGGAGGACGGCGTGGCCCGGCTCTCCGTTCAAGGAGCAGGACATCCAGCTCCCGGGCCGCTATCCGTTCAACCTTCAGGCCAGCGGCCCGGCCAGGGCCTGCGCCCCGGTCAAGGTCTGCGCCCCGGACAAGGTCTGCGCCCCGGACAAGGCCTGCGCCCTGGCCAGGGCCTGCGGCCCGGTCAAGGCCTGCGGCCCGGTCAAGGCCTGTGACTCGGTCAGGGACTGCGCCCCGGTCAAGGCCTGTGACTCGGTCAGGTCGAAGACCGCGGCGGCGGTGGGCGGCGATCCTCGGTGAACAGGGAGCGCCGGAGGTTCGTGGGAGAGGCCGCGACGGCGTGCGAGTACGTAACGATGGCTCGCTGCGGTATGGGGAGTGCGGGCGCGGATTCAGGCGGCGCGATACGTCGCGGCGGTGCTGGTGGCGGAGCGCCCTCCGCTCCCGCTTCGCTTATCGTTCGCCGCTGTGCGGGTCATGACGCGCAGGGCGGCGGCGGTGGTGGCGGCTGGTGGAGCGGTCGCGTTCGGGTGCTGATTTGCTGCCCCCGGGGTTGCTCTGCCCGGGGGAGCGTGGCGGTGCTAGGCCGTTGGCGGCGGTGGTGTGACGGTTGCCTTCGCGGAGAAGGGGACGGGAACGTGGTGGAGGCTGGTAGGGCGGCGGTTGCTGATTAAGGCGCGGATGCTCTTTAGGAGCGCGGAGGGTAATGGTTGTTCTGGAGTGTGGCGGGGTGCCTCGATACCTGGTGGCGGCGCGTCGCTTGGAATGTGCTGGGACGAGTGGGCGCGGGGCAGATTAGTCGTGGGGATCGTCGATTACGGCGACGGCCTCGACTTCGACGAGTTGGTCGGCGTAGCCGAGTGTTGCGACGCCGAGGAGCGTGCTGGGTGCATCGTGGTCGCCCATGTGTTCGCGGACGACTTGCCACGCCTGGACAAGGTCGGCCTGCTTGGACGAGGCGACGTACACGGTGGTCTTCACAACGTCGGTCAGCGTTGCGCCGGCGCCGCGCAGGGCCTCCTCAAGGTTGCGCATCACCTGGTGGGCCTGGCCCGCGTAGTCGCCGACGGCCACGGTGGCGCCGTCGCTGTCGAGTGGGCACGCTCCGGCCGTCCAGATGGCCCGCGTTGAAGATAGGGACGCGGTCGCCGCGTAGGCGTATTCAACGGCCTGGGTGAGGCGCTGGTTGCGGACGAGGGTGACGCGGTCAGTCATTGCGCTCCGTTTCGGATGGTCCTTAGTTTCGGAAACGGAGAAAACAACTGCGGTTCCTGTGAACCATGCTGTCCTGTTCCGGCCCGCATTGTCGCACTCGAAAAGGACGAGGTCGCCTCGCTGGCCCGTCCTCATCCACAAGGGCGTCTTCCTGGGCTGGGTGTTCGGGTGTGGTCAGGTGAGGAGGCGTTCGGCTGCTCGGGCTGCGGCCTTTCCGTCGTCGTGCGGGCAGTACTTGTCGAAGAACGTGTCGTAGGCGTCGACATAGGCGTCCTGGACCTCGTCCACCGCCCGGAGCGCTTCGGCGACCTCGGCGGAGGTGGACAGGAGCGGTCCCGGGGCCTCGGCCTCGAAGTCGAGGGAGAAGCCGCGCGCGCGGTCGCGGTAGTGCTCCAGGTCGTAGGTGTAGAAGAGCATGGGCCGCCCCGTGCAGGCGAAGTCGAACATGGCGGACGAGTAGTCGGTCACCAGCACGTCGGACGCCAGGTACAGGTCGGCGATGTCGGGGTAGCGGGAGACGTCGATCGTGAAGCCGTCCGATGGGGGACGGTGCCCCTCGGTGATCAGGAAGTGGGGGCGGACGAGCAGGACGTGGTCGTCGCCGAGGGCTCGCCGCAGGGTCTCCACGTCCAGTTCCATGGAGAACGCCCGGCGGCCCGGGGCCAGATGGTGATCGTCCCGCCAGGTCGGCGCGTAGAGGACGACCTTCTTGCCGCGCGGTATGCCGAGCCGCTCGCGGACGCGGGCGCCGAGGCGGTCGAACTCCGGGCTGCTCAGGACGTCGTTGCGCGGATACCCGGCCTCCAGGATCTCGCCCTCGTAGTGGAAGGCCCGCCGCATGGTGTCGGACGTGAACGTGTTGGGGGAGAGCACGACGTCCCACCGCGGGACCTCGTAGTCGATCCAGCGGAGGTTCTCCGCGCGCTGGGAGTGCAGGTCGCTGAGGTCATAGCCGAGGCGTTTGAGCGGGGTGCCGTGCCAGGTCTGCATGTACCTCTGCTCGGGACGCTTGACGAACCCCGGCGTGAGGCCGTAGTTCGTGACGATGTACCGGGCGCGTGCGAGCGCGCGGTAGTGCTCCCTCGTCCCCGCTATGACGACCTTGGCGTCGCCTTCGACGCTGAACTGGCCGTCGGTGGAGATCCAGACGCACTCCAGGCCGGGGTGGCTCCGTGCGATCTCCTCGTAGATCGCCCTGGGGTTGCAGCTGTACTGGGACGCGCCGTAGCTGTCGAACACGACCAGGTCGGTCAGCGGGCTCCGCAGGTAGACGGGGTAGTCGTGCTCCCAGAGGAGGCGCTGGGCATGCCCTCCGCGTTCGTCCTCGGCCATGACGGCGCGGCTCCTCAGTTGCAGGGCGTCCGTCTGGTGGACGCGGGCCTCGAACTCGTGTGTTCCGGCCGCTCGCCATTCCGGAAGGTCGGATATCACCGCGCGCTCGACGACGACCGTGGTCTCTTCCGGCGCCTCAAGGGTCGGGGGCCGGGGGCTCTGCGGGGTCGCGGTCATGGCGGTCGCGGCTGCGCTCGTGTTCGTGCCGAGCGGCTTGATCATGACCGTCGCGGGTGTCGGAACCTTGGGCCTTCTCATTTCCCGGGTCTTCGCCGGGCGGGCATTGGAGTTGCTCGCGGAGGCGTGCTTGGCGAGGCGGTTCGCCGCGGCCGGGGTGGGGGCCAGGAGGTCCCACAGACCGGTGGCCAGGGGCCCGGCCGTTCCGAAGAGCGGCATGGCGCCGGGGGCGAAGGTGGTGGTGAAGGTCGCGCCGTCCCAGGTGAGGGGGAGGCGGTGCTCGTCGCCCGAGCGGCGGCGGCGGAGGATCAGGTGGGTGGGACGGTGGGTCGGGTCGGACAGGTCGCCGGTCAGCGTGAGGCGGTCGTCGGGGGTCCACCGGACGGACGTGACGACGGGACGGAAACTGCGCTCGACGCCGCGCAGGTTGCCGTAGGCGGTCCGGGTGAGGGCGAACTCACGGCCCCGGGTCGCGAAGCGGGCACCGGGGAGGGTGCGGGCCATGGTCAGCCGCAGGGGCCCGTCGGAGCCGAGGAGGCGGATGTCCCAGTCGATCGCGTCGCGCAGGTGGGCGGCGCGGGGGCCGCGTTCGGCGATCGCCGGGCCGGAGTGGAGGGCGTCCAGGGGAAGGGTGGCCATGAAGTCGAAGCCGGTGCCCTTCTCCATCCGCATGCCCGCCGCCGGGCGCACCGTCACCTCGCCGCGGACCTCGGGACCGCCGTGCCGGCGGACGGCGACGATCGCGGCGCCGGGGCCGAGCGCGAGCCTCGTCCAGCCGGTGATCTCCAGCAGGTCGCCGACCCGGCGGTAGCCGGTCACGACGGCCTTGGCGCGCTTGACGTGGACGACGAATCCCTTGTCGGCGGCGGGCTGGACGGCGACGTGCTCGTCGACCTGCCGCGCGGCCGCCCAGTTCACGGCCGGTTCGGCGGAGGTGAGGCGCTGGACGGCCTTGCAGCCGGACGTGCTGACCTCGGCGAACAGCTCCCATGTCACCGTCGGCCACTCGTCGCCGTCCTGGAGGAGGTCCGGCTCGATCCGGATCGAGAACCCGGACCAGTCGTAGGAGACCAGCGACTGCCCCGACCGGGCCGTGGCCTCCGGGCAGGGCATCCGCTCCACGGGGAGGCGGACCTCCTTGCCGCTCTTGGCGTCGTGCATCCAGATCCGGATGCGGGAGTCCTTGGCGGAGGTCACGGCGAGCCGGTCGAAATGGGCGTGCCCCTGGACGACGAGGCAGCCGGAGTCCCAGCCGACGCGGTCGACCTCGGCGTGGAGTTTGAGTTCGTCGGTGACGTCGTAGACCTCGTCGGGGATCGCCCGGGCCGGGTCGCCGAAGAAGGGGTAGCGGGCATACCAGCGCTGCCGCCGCCTGCGTCGGCTCACCAGCGGGACGTCGTGCAGGCCGTTCTCCTCGAAGCGGAGCACGTCGAGCAGTTCGGGCAGCATCCGCTCGCGGAGCAGGTGCAGTTCGAGGCGTTTGATCGCCTCCAGCCCCTGGAAGGCGGACGGGGCCGCGGCGGCGACGATGTCGGCGCCCGCCTCCAGCAGGCGGTCGCGGTGCTCGCCGGACGCGGCGGGCAGCGCGAGGATCAGGGCGCGGACGTCCAGGTCGAGGGCGTGCTTGTCGTAGGCGGGCAGCAGCGCGGGCGCGTGGTCGCCGAGGATGCCGCGCACCATCTCCAGCGAGGCGAGCCGGTCGGCGGCGTCGGCCTGCGGGTTCGCGAGCGGTTCCCGGCGGTGCCGCCAGAGGTAGACGGTCGTGTCGAGGACGTCCACGGCGGAGGCGAGCACGTGCGCCTCCAGGCTGACCGGCGGGTCCTCGTGGGACATCGCGGGGAACTCGAACCGGTGCGCGTCCCAGAACGAGCGCCGGTACACCTTGTTCCAGACGGTCCGGTCCTGGAGCAGGGCGGGATGGCGGGTGATGTGCGTGCCCTTCACCGTGGCCGCGTAGGCCTCGGCGTGCAGCGGCGACTGCCAGGCGTGGTCGCGGTCGACGCGCAGGACGTTGCCGCCCGCGATGTCGGACCCGGTCGCCTCCAGCGTGCGGACCAGCAGCTCGTAGGCGTAGGGCGGCACGGTGTCGGCGGCTCCGGCGAAGGCGAGGTACTGGCCGCCGGCGCGCGCGACACCGGCGTTGCGGGCCGGGCCGAGGCCCTCGCCGCCGCGGTGCAGCAGGACGAAGCGGTCGTCGCGGTCGGCGAACTCCTTCGCGATGACGGGGCCGCCGTCCGCCGACCCGTCGTCGACCATGACGACCTCCAGGTCGCGGAGGGTCTGTCTGGCCAGCGACTCCAGGCACTCGGCGAGGTGCGCCTCGACGTCGTGGAACGGGACGACGACGCTGATCTTGGGCGGCACGGGAGGCTCCGTTCTCAGTGGGTGGACGTGGCGTCCTGGAGGACGCGGTCGAGCACGCGGGAGGCGGCGCGGCCGTCGTCGAGCGGGCAGTAGCGTGCGGCGAACGCGGCGCGGGCCGCGCCGAACCCGGCGTCGAGCGCGGCGGGCTCGGCGAGGGCGTCGATGACCTCGCGCGAGGTCGCGAGCAGCGGACCGGGCGCCTCCGCCTCGAAGTCGAAGTAGAAGCCGCGCACGTGGTCGCGGTAGCGCTCCAGGTCGTAGGTGTAGAACAGCATCGGCCGCCCGGTGACGGCGAAGTCGAACATCGCCGAGGAGTAGTCGGTGACGAGGACGTCGCTGATGAGGAACAGCTCGGAGATGTCGGGATAGACCGACACGTCGAGGACGCAGTCTCCGGGACGCCAGCGCGGCCGGTCGGTCACCAGGTAGTGGGTGCGCAGGAGCAGCATGTGGTCGCGCCCCAGCGCGGTCCTGAACCGGTCGACGTCGAGTTCGAGGCGGAACGCCCGTTTCCCGATCGTGAGATGGAAGTCGTCGCGCCAGGTGGGCGCGTACAGGACGACCTTCTTGCCCGGCGGGATGCCGAGCCGCCGCCGCACCGCGTGGGCGATCTCGTCGCGGTGCGGGCTGTTCAGGATGTCGTTGCGGGGATAGCCGCTTTCGAGGATCTCGCCGTCATAGCCGAACGCCCGCCGGAACAGCGGCACCGAGAACGCGTTCTGGGACAGGAGCAGATCCCACTGGGGGACGTCGTGCTCCATCCAGTTGAGGCCCTCGGTGCGTTTGAAGGGCATCTCCTTGACGTCGTAGCCGAGCTTCTTCAGCGGCGTGCCATGCCAGCACTGGACATAGGTCTGGTCCTCGCGTTTGGCGAACCACCGCTGCTGCGACCAGTTGCCGAACACATAGCGCGCCCGGGCGAGGGCCTCGTAGTGCTCGCGCGTCCCGGCGAGGACGGTGCGCGCGCCGGTCGGCTTCCCGAACTGGCCGTTCTCGGTGACCCAGACGCATTCGATGCCGGTGTCGCGCCGCCGCAGCTCGTCGTAGATCCCGCGCGGATTGCACGAGTACTGGCGTCCCTTGTAGGCGTCGAACACGGCCATCTCGCGGATGGGCAGGTTCAGGTGGCGCCGGTAGTGGCCCGAGCGGAGCCGCGCCTGCGCGTACGCGCCGCGCTCGTCCTCGTCGAGCGCGGTCTCGATCCTCAGCTGGAGGTGGTCGGCCTTGCGGGCGCGCACGATGACCCGGTGCAGGCCCGTCTCGTGTGGTTCGGGCAGGTCGCGCAGCGTGTTCCGGCGGATCACGACCGGCTCCTCCCGCCCGTCGATGGGCGCCAGCACGTCCCACCGCCCGGCGACCAGCGGCCGGGACAGCCCGAGCACCGGCATCCGCGCCGGTGAGAACGACGCGGTGAAGCGGTCACCGTCCCAGTGCAGCGGGACGGTGTGCTCCTCGCTGGACCGGCGGCGGCGCAGCAGCAGCACGGCCGGCTGGTTCGCGGGGTCGGGGCAGGAACCGGCCAGCTGCAATGCCCCTTCCGTAGCCCAGGTCACCTGGTCCACGGCGAGGGCGCGTTCGCGGACGACGATCCGGAGCGTGTTCCGGCGGGTGGGTGCGATCTCCAGTTCTCCGCCGGGGAAGGGGAACACGGCTCCGGCGGCCCTCTCGTCGAGGTGGGGTCTGATGCCGCCGGGAAGGGAGATCTCCCAGTCCCCGGGCCGTCGGGCCAGTCCGGCCAGCGGCAGTTTCGCCCGGAAGCCCGTTCTGGGCGCGCTAAAGCCTTTCCGCGCGCCCGGGCTGCTTGCGGCTCCGGCGCTGGTGACGCGCATGGCCCGGCGGAGCAGCGTGCCGTTTCTGCCGTTCCCTGGGGCCCGGTTCTCGAATTCGTCGGCCGCGCAAGTGGTTGCTGCGCTGCTCTCGGTGGTTTCGAGTGCTGTCTGACCGTGCGCGGCGTCTGCCGTTCCGCTGTCTTCGGGGTTCACGTCGCCCGTTCGGCGGCCGTGCAGCCGGTCGCCGGCTTCTTCGGTGCCGGGTACCCCGCTGTTCGTGCCCCCGAGATCGGCGCTCGCCGCCTCCCCGTTGCCCGATCCCGCGCTGGCCGATCCCGCGCTGGCCGCCCCCGGGTTGGCCGCCCCCGGGTTGGCCGCCCCCGGGTTGGGCACCCCCGGGTTGGCCGCTCCCGGGTTGGGCACCCCCGGGTTGACCGACCCTGCCTTGGCTGGCCCTGCGGTAGGTGGTCCCGCGTTGGCTGAACCTGCTTTGGCTGAGCCCGTGTTGGGTGGTGCTGCGTTGGGTGGTGCTGTGTGGGGGGTGTTGGTGGTTGTGTCTGGAGACAGGGTGGGGGGCGGTCCGTCGGGGGCGTTGCCGGAGGCGACGCTGATCAGCGCTTGGAGCGCGCCTTCGGGGCTTGCTTCGGGTGTGCCGTCGGGCGTGGTGGCGTTCGGCAGGGGGACGGGCACGACGCCGGGCTCGTCGATCGGGCCCACCACCGTCGCGCGGCCCGTCCTCGGGGTGGCGGTGATCTGCGGCTCGTCGCCGAGAGGGGCGCAGCACCAGCCGTCCAGCCAGAGCTCGTTGCCCTCCAGGTGGCAGCCGATGATCTGTGCCGTCGTCCGCCGCACCTGGAGGACGAAACGCCGCTTCCCGGCGACGCCCTGGACCAGGACGCCGGGCGCGCACTCGCGTTCCTCCGGCCATTGGCGGCTGGTGAGGGCCGGGTTGCCGAACGTGCGGCGCCGCCACAGGCCCCGGTTGATGATCTCCACACACGGGATCCAGTCGACGTCGCGCCAGCGGCCGAAGATCTTGAGGCTGGCCGGGTCGAGCTCCGCGACGAAGCCGGACCAGTCGTAGGAGACCACGGGCTGCTTGGAACGCGCGGTCACGTCCGGGCGGCGGATCCGTCTCACCGGCACGCGCATGAGGCCGCGGCGGTTCGAGGCGAGCAGCCAGAGCCGGATGCGGGAGCCGTCCCTGGTGGAGGAGTCGAGGTGCCTGATGTAGGCGTGGCCCTCGATGCGGAGCCGCCCGTCCACCCAGCCGACCCGGTCGATGGCCGCGACCGGGGTGAGCTCGTCGGTCACGTCGTAGACATGGGACGGGACGGCGCGCTCATCGTCCTCGAAGAACGGGTACTCCGCGAACCAGCGCGGCCGCAGCCCGCGCCGGACCCTCGGCGTCTGCGCGGGCAGCCCGAGCTGGACGAACTGGAGCACCTCCAGCAGCTCGGGGACCATCCGCCTGCACAGCAGGTGCAGTTGCAGCCGCAGGATGGCGGGGAAGCGCTTGAGGACGCGGGAGCTGATCTTTTTCGCCAGGGCGGCCCCGACCTCGACGAGGTCGTCGAGGTGGTCGTCGTCCGTTCGGGGCAGCGCGTCGAGGAGCACGCGCAGGTCGATGTCCACCAGGGCGTGTTCGTCGAAGGCGCCCAGCAGGTGCGGCGCGTAGTCGGCCAGCCCGGCCCGCAGGACGCTCACCGAACGCATCCGCTGGGAGAGGTTGTCCCAGCCGTGGCGGTCTTCGGTGATGGACCCCGGGCGCTTACGCCAGTAGTAGACCGTGTCCTTCAGGACGTCGACCGAGGAGGCCAGCGCATGCGCCCGCGCCATGACGGGTGGGTCTTCGTAGAAACCCGGGGGGAACCTCAGCTCGGCGTTCTCCCAGAACGTGCGCCGGTAGACCTTGTTCCATGACGTCCGGTCGCGCATCAGCATCGAGTGGGACGAGACGTGCGTCCGCAGGCGGGTCTCCGCGAACACCCCGTCATGCAGGACCGACTGCCAGCTCCGATCACCGTCGCACCGCTCGACATTGCCGCACGCGAAGTCGGAACCCGTCCGCTCCAGGGACCCGACCATCCGCGCATAGGCGTCGCGGTGGACGATGTCGTCCGCGTCGGCGAACGCCAGGTACTTGCCGGTCGCGGCCTCCACGCCCGCGTTGCGCGCGGGCCCGGGCCCTTCGTTGTCCCGCGTCAGCAGCCGGAACCGGGGATCGCGGCCGCACACGTCCTTGGCGATCACCGCTCCGTTGTCGGTGGACCCGTCGTCCACCATGATCACTTCCAGGTCGCGGTAGGTCTGCCCGGCCAGCGACTCCAGGCACTCCCGGAGGTACTCCTCGGTGTTGTGGAACGGGACGACGACACTGAGCTTCGGGGACATGCGGCCTCCAGGTCGGTTTCGCGGGGTGCCGCCGCAGAGCGAGCGGGCCACCGGACGGAACCTCGCCACACCGAGCATGGTGACGTCACGCGCCCATCCGAACACGCATCGCGATTGCAAGGCTGTGGCCTGACACAGACTTGACCTGCCCTGGCCCACGTTTACCGCCCCCTGAACCTCGCGCTCGTGACCGCACGGTCACCTTCGCCGCCGGGCCCGTCCTCGCACCTCCGAGCCCGACACCCCCATGCTCAGACCCCCGCCCGCCGAACAGAAGTAGAACGTCATTCTGTGGAAAACCCGCCGCCCGGGGCGGCCCGGGGCGGGCTGGAGCCCGGCCCGGCAAGGCGCGCTCTGCCGGGGCGCGCGGGTCGAGGGGAACCGGGGCGAGTTGTTCGGCCTGGGGCAGCGGCCCTAGAACCAGGGGTGCTCGATAGGGCGAGAGATAGGACGGGCGCTACGCCGGGCGTATCCCGGGCGCGCGGTGGGACGCCAACTGGCGGATACCTCGATCGAGGACGTGCCGGCGGAGACGTTGAGTCCCGGCGGCCAGCAGCGTCCTCCTCACCTTTTGTGCCCTATGACGCGACCGTCCGCCCCGGAGGAAAAGCACGGGGCGGACGGTCGCGGAAGAACGGTTACGGGTTCAGGGTCTGCGTGTAAAGGGTCTTGCCGTTCAGGTCGCGCAGGCGGACGGTCAGGTTCCGGGAGTGCGCGTCGATGTCCACCTCGCCGAAGAATTGCGAACCCTCGGCCGGGGAAGTGTTGGCGTGCGGCGGGGCCTGGACGAACTTCAACTGTGGGCCAAAAGTGCCATCAAGGGCGTTGGGGCCGAAAGACCCTGCGTTCAGCGGGCCGGAGACGAATTCCCAGAACGGATCGAAGTCGGAGAAGGCCGCCTTGGACGGGTCGTAGTAATGGGCCGCCGTGTAGTGGACGTCGGCGGTCAGCCAGACCATGTTGCGGACGCGGTGCTTCTTCGCGTAGGACAGCAGGTCGGCGATCTCGCGCTCGCGGCCGAGCGGGACGCCGTTGTCGCCCTGGGACGCGGATTCCTGCGCCGTCCCGTCCGGGACGACCAGGCCAAGCGGGAGGTCGTTCGCGATGACCTTCCAGGTGGCCTTGGAATGGCGCAGCTCCCGCTTGAGCCAGGCGGACTGCTCGGCGCCGAGAAGGCCGTCCTTCTGGGTCGGGGAGTTGTCCGCGTCGTTCGGGGACTTGTAGGTGCGCATGTCGAGGACGAAGACGTCCAGCAGAGGGCCGTAGGAGAGCTTGCGGTACAGGCGCCCGGAGCGGGCCGTCCTGACCGGGGTGTACTCGAACATGGCGCGGCGGGCGCGGGACGCGAGGACGTCGACGCGCTTCTCGGTGTATTGCGGAAGGTCGAGGATCTCGCCGGGGTACCAGTTGTTGAGCGTCTCGTGGTCGTCCCACTGGTAGATCATCGGAACGCGGGAGTTGAACGCCTGGAAGTTCGCGTCCTGCAAGTTGTAGCGGAACTGGCCCCGGTATTCGGCCAGGGTCTCGGCGACCTTGGTCTTCTCGGGGGTGACGATGTTGCGCCAGGTGCTGCCGTCCGGCAGCTTCACCGTTTCGGTGAGCGGGCCGTCGGAGTAGACGAGGTCGCCGCTGCAAAGGAAGAAGTCGGGGCTCAGCGCGTCCATCGCCTTGAAAATGCGGTAGCCGCCGAATTCGGGGTTGATTCCCCAGCCCTGACCCGCCAGGTCGCCGGACCAGACGAAGCGGATGTCCTGCGCGCGACGAGGCGCGGTGCGGAAGCGCCCGCTGACCGGCGCGGACGTGAGATGCCGGTCCAGGTCGGCGAGCCGCACGCGGTAGTGCAGTTCCTCGCCGGACGGCAGCCCGCGCAGGAACGCCTTCCCCGTGAGGTCGGTGTCGGGCGACAGGATCGGGCCCCTGACGGTGTGCGCGCCACGGAAGTCGGGACGGCGGCTCAGCTCGACCAGCATGCGGGACGGACGGTCCGCGCGCGCCCAGACGACCGCCTCGCTGGCGGTCACGTCACCGCTCTGCACGCCGTGGGTCAGGCGCGGACGGCCACCGCGGACGAGACCGGGCGCCCCGGCACGGGCCAGGGCGGACGCCTGCCCGCCGGTCACCAGGGCGAGGGCCGTCCCGCCGGTTGTGATCAGTCCACCGCGCAGCACGCTTCGACGGTCCATGGGCCACTCCGTTCCGTTGATCTCTGCGCGCATGCTCGCGGCTCGCGACGGCGCGATGGTGGACGGACGGTGAACTCGTGCGATCGACTTGACAACGCTCGGTCACGAGTGTTGCCTTGACCCATGCCAGCGCGAGTCTCTCTTGACGGGCCCGTGGCGCTTCGCCGCGTGGCCAGCGCGCTGTGTCCTTCGTGTCGCTGATCTCCCTCCCAGGACCGGCCCACACTCGAAGGACGAACATGGTTCCCGACCTCACCATGCGTGGTCAGGAAGACCCGCACGGACGCACGATCATCGCTCGCCCGCCCACTGTCGGACAGCTCGCGGCGCGCGTCAACGACCTCGCCGCACGGCCCGAGACCTGGTGGCCGCTCGCCACTTTCGGCGCCGCGCCCGTCACCGTCCCGCTGGAGGAGGCGGAGGGCATCCGCGTGTGGCTCACGACCTGGCCGCCCGGCCGCCGCGACGAGGTGAACTGCCAGGTCAGCACCCTGGTCGCGGGCGAGCTCGGCGAGGTCGTCATCACCCCGGACGGCGTGAGCGAACGCCCCCTGCGCGCCAACCGCGTCCGCGTCCACGGCGGCGGAGCCCCCACCGGCGGAGCCCACCCTGGCGGAGCCCACGCCAGCGGGGCGCGCGCCTTCACCAACCCCGGCCCCGCCTACGCGATCACGCTGCATTCATGAAGCCCTGGCCCAAGGCACGCGCCTGACGTCTGCGTTCACCGCGTCAACGGCCCACGTCCTTCGCCTTGCGGCTGTGTGCATCCATGTCACGCGCTCGGTCGAACATGTGGTCGCCCGACGACCCCGGCAAATGAAGAGGCGCCCCTCCCTTTCGGGAGGAGCGCCTCAGGTGGGTCAGGCCGGGGCCGGTTCGGGGGGCGGCTCGCGGCGGGGGCGGTCGCGGGTCTCGTCGGCCTCGGTGGACGTCAGTTCGACGGGCTTGGAGTTGAAGATGTCCTCGTCCAGCAGGCCCTCCGACTTCGCCACCAGGACGGGGACGGTGAGCTGGCCGGTGACGTTCAGCGCCGTCCGGGCCATGTCGATGACCTTGTCGATCGCGATGAGGTAGCCGACCGCCTGGAGCGGGAGGCCGACGGTGGTCAGGGTCAGGGTCAGCGCGACCAGGGCCGGGCCGGGGGTGCCGCCGGTGCCGAGCTGGCCGATCACGGCGGCCAGGGCGATCAGGGCGTAGTCGGCGATGCCGAGGCTGACGCCGGTGTACTGGGCGACGAAGATCGCCGCGACCGCCGGGTAGATCGCGCCGCAGCCGTCGAACTTGATCGTCGCGCCGAGCGGCTGGGCGAAGTTGGCGTACTCGGGCTGGACGCCGTTGCGCTCGATCGAGACCCGCTGGGCGATTGGCAGCGTCGCGATCGAGGACGAGGAGACGAAGGCGAACTCGATCGCCGGCCAGGAGTTGCGCAGGAACTTCAGCGGG
Organism: Actinomadura terrae; assembly: GCF_022751215.1. GTDB lineage: Bacteria > Actinomycetota > Actinomycetes > Streptosporangiales > Streptosporangiaceae > Spirillospora > Spirillospora terrae. Next base: position 565,349 of record NZ_JAICDG010000002.1, read on the forward strand.
TTCACGCGGCCGAACACCTGGAGCAGGATCGGGTAGCCGAGCAGCAGCATGATCGCGACGGCGAGGTAGATCGCGCCGGTGAACTTGGCGAGCGGCTCCAGCGAGCTCGGGCCATAGGTGGCCACCACCGAGCCGATCAGGAAGAACGACCCGATCGGGGTGAGGCGGACGACCCACCACACGGCCTTCTGCATGACCAGGTAGAGGTCGTCGATGATGCCGGTGATGCGTTCGCCGCGTTCGCCGATCGCGACGAGGGCGGCGCCGAACAGCACCGCGAACGTGACCACGCCGAGGACGTTGCCGTCGCCCATCGCCTTGATGATGTTGGACGGGAACAGGTTGTGCAGGACCTGTGTCCAGGTGACGGGCTCGGTCTCGGTCGTCTCGTTCGCCAGTTTCCCGAGGCCCTTGCCCGGCTTGATGATCAGCGCGACGGCCAGGCCGATGGCGGTGGCGATCGCGGAGGTCACGACGAACCAGCCGAGCGTCTTGCCGGTGAGGCGGGCGACGCTGCCGACGTTGCGGAGCCGTCCGACGCTCACCACGATCGCGGCGAACACCAGCGGGACGACGACGATCTTGAGCAGGCTGATGTAGACGTCGCCGAACGGGTCGAGCCAGTCCTCGGCGGTCGCCTTACCGTTGTCGGAGAGGTTGTGGATCAGCGCGCCGACGGCCACACCGAGCACGAGCGACAGCACGATCTGCTGCCAGAACTGCCATTTCCAGACGCGTAGGTTCATTGAAGGTCTCCAGGCGCGGTCGCCGCACCGTCCTCAGGGCAGGGCGCGGCGGCGGAAGGATGGAAGGGAGAAGAGGGGCGGGAGGCGGACGGGGAGGGCGACGGCCTCCCGGCGGCCGGGCCTGACCCGGCCTGGACGGCCGTCAGCGGGGACGGCTGCTCACGCGTGACACAGCACGCTGGCCAGGCGGCACAGGTCGACGTGCAGCCGGGCCACGAGCAGAACGCTCTTCTCGGAGAACTTCACGGGTTGCTTCAACGACGGGGACGGACCGGGGGTTCCCGATCACCATCATGATCTATATCACAATGGTGGGAAATAGGCGATGGCGCCCGTTTTATCGGAGGTTTCGGCGGCGTCCCCGGGTGAGGATCCGGACGGTGCCGACCAGCGCGAGGCCGATCAGGACGACCGGGAGCAGCGTCGCGGCGGGCAGCACCGAGTCGTCCGACAACCCGTCGGCGAGGAAGATTCCCGCGAGCGCCAGGAAGAACAGGCCGGTGACCGGGCCCGCCGGGTCGAACCGGCGGCGGGCGGGACGGCGGTCCCGAGGGCCGTCAGACACGTGACACCTCCACGTCGCCGATCCTGCCGCGGATGCGCAGGACGATCTCCGGCGGGTTCGCGACGGCCGGACCCTCCGGCTCCAGCACCCGCGCGACCTTGGCGTTCGGGCCGCTGGTGGTGTGGAGCTCGACGCGCAGGTCGCCGAGGCTGATCCGGGCGTCCAGCCGGACGCGGGCGCCGCGCGGCAGCGTGACCCGCAGCTCCCCGAACGTGACCCCCGCGTTGACCGTGATGCTCTGGCCGGGGACGACCGGGAGCGCGGTCAGGTCGAGCGTGCCCCGCCCGGCCCCGAGCTTGTACTCCTGGTTGGTCTGGCTCACGTCGGTCGGGCGCCACTCCACCTCGCCGTACTTGGCGTTGCGGGGCACCTCGGCGGCGGCGGACGTGGTGAGCAGCGCCAGCGTGAGCACGGTCCCGGCGGTGGCGAGCCCGCGCGTGCGCAGCCAGCCGCCCGCGACCAGGCCGAGACCGATCACCGCGAGCGCGGGCGCCATGACGATGAGCCAGGAGTCCGGCGCCGGGTAGGAGCGCGCGACGGGGATCATCGCGGCGCCCGCCGCCATCGCGGCCAGCAGCGTGATCGAGGTGGCGGGCGACGTCCCCTTCTCCCGCTTCTCGGCGGGAGACGCGCCGCCCGGCGCGTCACCAACCGGGAAATCGTCATACGGCGCGTCCGAGTACGGCGCGTCGCCCCACGGATCGTCCACGGGCGAACCGAACGTGTCCTCGGCGGGCGGCGCCGGGGGGCGCCCGTAGGCGGCCAGGTCGATCATGCCCTCGGGCAGGCCGCCGCCCGTCCCGGACGGGGTGCCCGCGTCCTCCTCGAACCGGAAGCCGGACCGCCCGGGCGGATGCCCCGCGAACCGTTCCGGCACCGACCGCGCGACCGCCACGAGGTCCACCCCCCGCGCGTGCGAGACCAGCAGCACCAGCCCGAACACCACCACGATCGCGATCGCGTCCGAGGACACGCCGCCGAACAGGCTGCCCGCGACGCCGACGCACAGCAGCGCGCCGAGGATCGTCAGCACCGCCGGGGCGTCGAACCAGCGCCGGAACACCTGCTCGATCGGCGACGACACGCCGGGGCTCCCCGGCATCAGCAGCGCCGCCACGACGTAGAGGATGATCCCCTGCCCGTGTGCGAGGACGAGGATTCCGAACCCCACCCGGTACACGACGGGGTCGATGCCGGTGTATCGGGCGAGCCCGGTGCACACTCCGGCGAGCACGCGCCGCTGCGGGTCGCGCGCGAGCCGCCGGTGCCCCGGCCGCCCGATCGGAGCGGCGGCGTGCGCCCCGCCCGTGGTCTGGTTCTGCTCCTCGCCCATGGTGACCATCGTGTCGTCCCGCCGCTCGGCGCGGTATCCGGGAGGTCCCTGACCCGACCCTGAGCCGGAACGGGGGAAGGTCCCTGATGCGGGGAGGGAGGTCGGCGTGTGACGATCGGTGACGTGGGGGATCGGGAGGAATCATGGCGGCGGTGAGCGGCGGGGCCGGTTCGGACGGCCGCGGCGCCGGTCCGCGCGCCCCGCAGGACCAGCCGCCCCCGAGCCGCGAGCAGGAAAAGCCCCCTCCTGAGGACGAGGTGCCTCCGAAGGGTGAGGTGCCTCCTAGGCGTGGGCGGGGCGGGCCGCGCCCGCGGTTGGAGCGGGCCGTGCGCGGGCGGCTTGTGGCCGGGGTGTGCCGTGGGCTGGCCGAGCACCTCGGCGTGGACGTGCTGATCGTCCGGCTCGCGTTCGTTGTGCTCTCCACGGCGAGCGGGCTCGGGGTCGCCGCCTACACCGCGTTCTGGGTGCTCGTCCCGCGCCGCGACCCGGCCATCGAGCCCGAGGTGGGCGTCCAGCGCAAGCGCGGCGGACGCGACTGGGGCAAGCTGCTCGCCTACAGCGCGCTCACGATCGGGCTGGCGGCGCTGCCGCTCGGGGCCGGGTTCGTGAAGCTGGCGCTGTGGCCGTTCATCGTCGGCGGCGTCGGCGCGGCGATCCTGTGGCAGCAGGCCGACCGCGACCAGCGGCAGCGCTGGGTGCTGCCGCTGCGCCAGCGGTGGCTGCGCAGCCTGCTCGGCCTGCTGCTGGTCGTCGGCGGCATCGGCGGGTTCGTCGCGCAGAAGGTGGACGCGGGGCAGGCGCGCTCGGTCGTCATCGCCATGCTGATCATCCTCACCGGCGTCGCGGTGATCGTCACGCCGTGGGTGGTGCGGCTCTGGCAGGACCTGGACGCGGAACGGCACGAGCGCATCCGCTCCCAGGAGCGCGCGGAACTCGCCGCGCACATCCACGACTCGGTGCTGCACACGCTGACGCTCATCCAGCGGAACGCGGCCGATCCCCGCGAGGTGCAGCGGCTCGCGCGGTCCCAGGAGCGGACGCTGCGGACGTGGCTCTACCAGCCGCGCGCCGACCCCGACCAGACCTTCGCGGCCGCGATAAGGGAGGCGGCGGGCGAGGTCGAGGACGACCACGGCGTGCCGATCGAGGTCGTCTGCGTCGGCGACACCGCCCTGGACGAGCGGCTCGGCTCGGCGCTCCAGGCCGCGCGGGAGGCGATGGTGAACGCCGCCAAGTACGCGGAGGCGCCGTCGGTGTCGGTGTACGCGGAGGTCGAGGGGGACGAGATCGCGATCTTCGTCCGCGACCGGGGCAAGGGTTTCGACCTCGACCAGGTCCCGGAGGACCGGATGGGCGTCCGGGGGTCCATCATCGGACGTATGGAGCGCAACGGCGGCAAGGCGACCGTGCGGACCGCGCCGGGCGAGGGCACCGAAGTGCGTTTGGAGATCAGGAAATCGTGAGCGAGGCGTTGAGGCGGGTCGTGCTGGTCGACGACCACCAGATGTTCCGGACCGGCGTGAAGGCGGAGCTCGGCGGCGGCGTGGAGATCGTCGGGGAGGCGGGCGACGTCGACGAGGCGGTCACCGTGATCAAGGCCGTCCAGCCGGACGTGGTGCTGCTGGACGTACACCTGCCCGGCGGCGGCGGGATCGAGGTGCTGCGCCGCCTGCACGGGAGCGTCGCGTCCAAGTTCCTCGCCCTGTCGGTGTCGGACGCGGCGGAGGACGTGATCGGCGTCGTCCGGGGCGGCGCGCGCGGCTATGTGACCAAGACCATCTCCGGGGTGGAGCTGACCGACGCGATCGGCCGCGTCGCGGACGGCGACGCGGTGTTCTCGCCCCGGCTCGCGGGCTTCGTGCTGGACGCGTTCGCCGCGACCGACGTCCCCGCCGTCGACCCGGAGCTCGACCAGATCACCCAGCGGGAACGCGACGTGCTGCGGCTGATCGCGCGCGGCTACGCCTACAAGGAGATCGCCAAGGAGCTGTTCATCTCCGTGAAGACGGTGGAGACGCACGTCAGCAGCGTGTTGCGCAAGCTCCAGCTCTCCAACCGGCACGAGCTGTCGCGCTGGGCCGCCGCCCGCCGCCTCGTCTGACCCGCCGCCCCGTCCGAAACGCCCGTCTCGCGTTTCGCCAGGATGCAACGGTTCGGGTGCGACTGTGAACAAATCGTAATGTTCCTACCTTCGGCTTAAAGATCGTGCGGTGCCGGAGGTATGGGACAGTCGCTCCTCATGACGTATCCCCCCGAACCCGGACATCCGGGAATCGATCCGCCCCCGCCGTCCCCTTATCCCATGCCGGGCCCGCCCGGGGCGCCTGTCATGCCCGGTGGGCCCGGCGGGCCCGGCGGGCCCGGCATGGGACCCGGCTTCGGACAGCAGCGCGACGACGACAAGACCAACGGCATGGCCATCGCCGCGTTCGTCACCGGCCTGCTCGGCTGCCTCGGCGTGCTCGGCCTCATCCTCGGCCTCATCGCCCGCCACCAGATCAAGGAGCGGGGCGGCAAGGGCGGCGGTCTCGCCACGGCGGGCATCGCCCTGTCGTCACTCTGGGTGGCGTTCGGCCTGATAGCGACGGTGTACTCCGTCACCAGCGGCGGGTCCGACGGTGATGACAAGGGCGGCGCCAAGCCCACGGTGACCTCGACCAAGCCGAAGAAGGTCGACGCCAGGAAGATGAAGGTCGGCGACTGCATCAACGACAACAGCGGCGCCGCCACCACCACGGCCTCGGAGGGCCCGGTGGAGGTGGAGAGCGTCAAGATCGTGCCGTGCGCCGGCCCGCACGACGGCGAGGTGCTCGCCACCTTCAAGCTCGGCGGGCTGTTCCCGAGCGAGAACGAGATGAGCCGGAAGGCGTCGGCCGGCTGCAAGCGGCTGATGGCTCCCCGGCTGCGCCGCGAGCCCGCCGCCCGCAGCCTCGCGACGTCCTACTACTACCCGACGGCCGAGTCGTGGACGCGCGGCGACCGCGCGGTTACCTGCGTCGCGGTGCACGCGACCGAGGGCAGGAAGCTCACCCGTCCGATCCACCGCTGACGGACGCGTACCTCCCGCACGCTGGGCGGCCGGCCCGCCGCCCGGTCCAGGGACACGCCCCCGCAGCATCCCCGACCGGCGGGACCCCTCAGTAGGACTTGAGCTTGTAGGAGTTGGCGACGGCCGCGAGGTCGATCAGCTGCTCCTCGCCCGGCCCCTCGGGCGCCTCCCCAGCCGCGAGCTTGGCGAGTTCCGCGTCCATGTCCTGCATTCCCCTCTCCCCGAGCGCCTGGTTCGCCGTCACGTAGCCGCGCAGCTCGTCCTCGTAGGCGGCGAACGCCTTGACGTGGTCGCCGCCCGCGGCCTTCAGCTCCCCGGCCAGCACGTACGCGCCGACCATGGCCATGCTGGTGCCCTGCCCGGACGCGGGGGACCCGCAGTACCCGGCGTCGCCGACCAGCGCGACCCGTCCCCGCGACCAGGCGTCCAGATGGACCTGGGCCAGCGAGTCGAAGTGGAAGTCGGGCGCGTCCGCCATCGTGTCGAGCAGCCGCCGCACGTCGCCGTCCGCACCCGCGTACCGCTCCATGAGCAGCCGCTGGTGCGCGGGCACGTCGCGATGGTCGTAGTCGACCGGGTCGGGGGAGTTGAAGCCCATGTAGACGCGCAGCTCGGAGTTCTCGCGGGCGCTCATCATCATCGCGCCGTAGGTCCCGTTGTCCGGCGCGTAGATGACCGTCTGCCAGTGGTCGAGGTCGAAGATGTTCGGCGCCGTCCACACCGCGAGGTAGCCGCCGAGGTAGCGCAGCGGGGTCGGGTCGTCGAAGGCGAGCCGGCGCGTGTTGGAGTGCAGCCCGTCCGCGCCGACGACCAGGTCGAACGTGCGGGTCGTCCCGCTCTCGAAGCCGACGCGCACCCCGTCGCCGTCCTGGTCGAGGGTCGCGATCGAGTCGCCGTAGCGGCGCTCGACCCGGTCGCCGGACGCGGCGTCCAGCAACCCTGCGAGGTCGTCCCGCAGGATCTCGACGTCGGGGCCGGCGATCTCGCCGCCGCTCACGGTGAACGCGGTCGTCCGGTAGAGCTCCTTCCCCGAACGGTCGACCACCGACATCCCGCGCAACGCGGTGTTGTTCCGCCGCAGGTCGTCGAGTATCCCCATCCGCTCTGCGACGTCGAGCGCGGACCCCCGCACGTCGATCGCCTGCCCGCCCGGCCTCAGCCCGGGCGCCACCTCCACCACCGTGACCTCGAACCCGTGCCGGTCGAGCCAGTACGCCGTGGCCGTCCCCGCGATGCTCGCGCCGGAGACCAGAACCGTCGTTTTCCGCATCAGGCACCCCTCATCTCGTTGTGCCTGAAGGGTCGCCGCCCGCGCTGAGACCGCACTGACAACGCGGCGTCGGGGACGGTCACGCCCCTGACGCCGCGCTGATATCCCGAGCTGAGCGGCTCAGCGCCGCATCGTGGACACGACGAGATCGGCGACGTGCTCGACCGTGTCCACGCCCGACTCCATGGTCGGGTTCTCGCGGCTGCACACCGCGACGAGGAAGTCGTGGTCCGGGCCGGTGATGCGGCCGATGCTGTTGACCGCCCAGCCGTGCCCCTGCCGGTGGACGGGGGTCCAGCCGTTCTTCAGCGCCACCCGCTCGCCCGGCCGCGCCGCCGCGCTCACGCCCCACGCCTGCTCGCGGATGACCGAGCCCATGAGGCCCAGCACGTATCCGCGGCCGGACGCGCCGAGCGGGCTGCCGGGGGAGGCCAGCGTCGTGAGCAGGCGGACCTGGTCGGCCGGGCTGGTGAGGGAGGAGCCCCACGACGACTGGAACGGCGTGGTCTGCGTCAGGCCGAGGCGCCGGTTCCACCTGCCGATGCCCGAGCGGTCGCCGGACCGCGCGTACAGGGCGTCGGCGGCGGTGTTGTCGCTCTCCCTGATCATCTGCCCGGCGAGGTCCCGCTCGTCCGCCGACAGGTTGCGGCGTTGCTGCTGCCGCTGCATCAGCAGCCCGGTCAGGATGTCGACCTTCATGATGCTCGCGGACACGAACCGGCCGCTCTCGTTCTCCCCGAACGAGCGCCCGGTGCGCAGGTCGGTCGCCATCACGCCCGCCTTGCCCGGACGCGTCGCCGCGTAGGCGCGCACGCTCCGGCGCAGCGCGGCGGTGTCGAGCGGCCGACGCGCGGCGACGGCGCCGGCGTCGCGTTCAAGGGGCGCGGTGGCCCCGGCCTGGACGCCCTTGCGCTCCGGTCCGTCCGAGAAGATCCAGTGGGCCGTGAGCCCGGCCCCTGCGGTGAGCGCCGCGCCCGCCGCGACCGCGGGCATGATGAGCTGGCGTCGCATCGATCCCCCGATTCGCGCGACGGCGGCGGCCCCCCCGAGCCGCCATGATCACTGGCGGCCCTACCCGGGGTGCTCGAACGCTCACCTTGCGGCGTTACACCCGTACGGACTCTTTGTCGTCCATTACCGGCTTGCGGGGAACCGACCGCCCAATCCGGAAGCGGCGCCGGGCCGGTCGGCGGAGGGGATCAGGCGAAGAGGATCAGGCCGTTTCGACGACCTGGAAGGGCTCGGCGTACCGTCCCTCGGGCAGGCCCGCCGCCGCTGCCGCCGCGCCCATCCAGCCGCGCAGCATCTCCTGGAGCCCGTCGCCCATGTGGGCGGTCTGGCTGGCGTGCGCCCGCAGCGCGTTCAGCTTGCGCTCGAACTGGTCGGTGATGTCGACGTGGTGGTTCGCAGCCGAGCCGCCCGCGAGCCACACCTCGCGCACCGTCCACGCCTCCAGGCCCTCGGCACGCAGTTCGGGGAAGGCGTAGGGGTTGCGCGCGTCGGGGTAGACGGCGTCCAGCGCGGCGGAGCCGACGGCCCGGTGGTCGGGGTGGCTCGGGTAGATCCGCTCGTAGTTGCGCTCCGGCGTCGGCATGACGACCCGGTCGGGCCGGACCTGCCGGATCACCCGGGCGATGTCGCGGCGCAGGTCGAGCGTCGCCTCGACCCGCCCGTCGGGGTAGCCGAGGAACCGGACGTCGCCGACGCCGACGCACTTGGCCGCCGCGCGCTGCTCCTCGCGCCGCAGCGCCGCCATCTCCGGCCGGGTGAGCCCGTCGTCGAACCCGCCCGCGTCGCCGTCGGTGACCATGAGGTAGACGACCTCGATGCCCCGGTCGGTCCAGTTCGCCACCGATCCCGCCACGCCGAAGTCGACATCGTCGGGATGCGCCATCACGGCGAGGATCCGCTGCACCTCGCCGTCGTCCAGAACGTTGGTCACCGTTCAACCCTATGCGGCGATCAAGGTTGCTCGCCCCCGCCAGAGTGCGGTCGTGCGCCGGTTCCGGCATTGATCGCGATTGGGCCTGGGACGCGGCGCGCTGCCGGGGTAGAGCTGAGACATGCGCAAACTCATCAACGCCCCGGCGGACGTCGTCTCCGACGCGCTGCGCGGACTCGCCGCGGCCCACCCCTCGCTGCGGGTCGACGCGGCGAGCGGGACGGTCCGCCGCGCGGACGCGCCGCGTCCGGGGAAGGTCGGCCTGGTCTCGGGCGGCGGTTCGGGCCACGAGCCGCTGCACGCCGGGTTCGTCGGGTACGGGATGCTGGACGCGGCGTGCGCGGGCGAGGTGTTCACCTCCCCGGTGCCCGACCAGATCATCGCCGCGACCATGGCGGTGAACGGCGGCGCGGGCGTCCTGCACGTCGTGAAGAACTACACCGGCGACGTCCTCAACTTCCGGATGGCGGCGGAGCTGGCCGAGGACGAGGACATCGAGGTCGCCTCCGTCGTCGTGAACGACGACGTGGCCGTCGAGGACTCCACCTTCACCGCCGGGCGGCGCGGCACCGGCGCGACGCTGTTCGTGGAGAAGATCGCGGGCGCGCTCGCCGAGGAGGGCGCGGACCTCGGCGCGGTCGCCGCCGTGGCGCGCGAGGTGAACGAGCGCAGCCGGTCGTTCGGCGTCGCGCTGTCGCCGTGCACGGTGCCCGCCGCCGGGGAGCCCACCTTCGAGCTGGGCCCGGACGAGATGGAGCTCGGCATCGGCATCCACGGCGAGCCCGGCCGCGAGCGGGTCAAGGCGGGGACGGCCGCCGAGATCGTCGACGCCTCGCTCAGCGCGATCGACGCCGACCTGCCGGTGGCGGGCGCCGAGCTGCTCGTGCTGGTGAACGGGATGGGCGGGACGCCGCTGATCGAGCAGTACGTCGCCTACGCGGCGGCGGCGGAATGGCTGGAGGGGCACGGCGCGAGCGTCGTCCGGCCGCTGGTCGGGCCGTTCGTCACGAGCCTGGAGATGGCGGGCTGCATGATCAGCGTGTGCCGGCTGACGCCCGAGCTGACCCGGCTCTGGGACGCGCCCGTGCAGACCCCGGCGCTGAGGTGGGGACGGTGAACGCCGCCGCCCTCGCGGCCTGGATCCAGCACGCCGCTCACCTCGTCTCCGCCGACGCCGAGCACCTGACCCGGTTGGACGCGGCCGTCGGCGACGGCGACCACGGCCTCAACCTCGACCGCGGGTTCGGCGCCGCGGCCGAGGCCGTCGATGCGCTGTCCGACGACGTGACGCCCGGAAAGGTGCTGATCACGGCTGGTCGCGCGATCGTGTCCAAGACCGGCGGCGCGTCCGGCCCCCTCTACGGGACGGCGCTGCGCCGCGCGGGCAAGGCCCTCGCCGACCGGACGGACGTCGACGCCGCCGCCCTCGGGTCCGCGCTCGCCGCCGCCTTGGAGGGCGTGCAGGAGTTGGGCGAGGCCGCCGAGGGCGACAAGACGATGGTGGACGCGCTGATCCCGGCCGTCTCCGCATACGAGGGCGCGCTCGCGGGCGGCGCCGACCTCGCGTCCTGCGTGCGCGCGGCCGCCGACGGAGCGGCGAAGGGCGCCGAGGCGACCGTCCCGCTCCAGGCGCGCAAGGGACGTGCCAGCTACCTCGGCGAACGCAGCGTCGGCCACATGGACCCGGGCGCCGCGTCCACCGCGCTCATCCTGCGGGCGCTCGCCGACGTCACCGTGGAGGGATGACGCGCATGGTCGGAATCGTGCTGATCTCGCACAGCCCCGCGCTCGCCGAGGGCGCCGCCGAACTCGCCCGCGCGATGGGCGTCGGCAAGGCCGTCGTCGAGCCCGCCGGGGGAGATGTGGACGGCGGGCTCGGCACCAGCATCGAGTTGGTCGAGGCCGCGGTGGCTCGCGCCGACGCCGGTGACGGCGTGCTGCTGCTGGCCGACCTCGGCAGCTCCGTGCTGACCGCGCGGACCTTCATCGAGGACGCCGAGGACGCGGGAGACGTCGCCGTGTTCCTCGCCGACGCGCCGCTGGTCGAGGGGGCGGTGGCGGCCGCGTCGATGGCCGCGACCGGCGCCGACCTCGCCGCCGTCCGCGACGCCGCCGAGTCCGCCCGCGACCACCGCAAGCTGCGCTGATTCCGTCGGGGGCCGCGCCCGTTACCCCGGGAAGGCCCTCGGGAAACGCGCTGGTACCGGTGAGGGCGCCGAAAACGTCCGCGCCGCGCCGTACACTCGCACGTGATGTCGAAGACCGAATCCCAGCCCCTGCTCGACGGCCTCAACCCGCAGCAGCGCGCCGCCGTCGTGCACTCCGGCGGCCCCCTGCTGATCGTCGCGGGCGCCGGTTCGGGCAAGACCCGCGTGCTCACCCACCGCATCGCCCACCTGCTCGGCGAGCGGGACGTGCATCCCGGCCAGATCCTGGCGATCACGTTCACCAACAAGGCCGCGGCCGAGATGAAGGAGCGCGTGGACGCCCTCGTCGGCCCGCGCTCGCGCGCCATGTGGGTGATGACGTTCCACTCCGCCTGCGTCCGGATCCTGCGCCGCGAGGCCAAGCGGCTCGGCTTCCCGACGAGCTTCTCGATCTACGACCAGGCCGACGCGAACCGGCTGATGGCACTGGTCTGCCGGGAGCTCGACCTCGACCCGAAGCGGTATCCGCCGAAGTCGTTCAGCGCCCAGGTCTCGAACCTGAAGAACGAGCTGATCGACTACGAGACGTTCAAGAACCGCGCGTCCACCCACATGGAGCAGACGCTCGCCGAGGCCTACGAGATGTACCAGGCGCGCCTCCAGCAGGCCGGCGCGATGGACTTCGACGACCTGATCATGATGACGGTCAACCTGCTCCAGGTGTTCCCCGAGGCCGCCGAGCACTACCGGCGCCGCTTCCGGCACGTGCTGGTGGACGAGTACCAGGACACCAACCACGCCCAGTACGAACTGGTGCGTGAGCTGACCGCGCCTATCGCGGTTGCCGGGGGGTCTGGGGGGTCGTCCCCCCAGGAAGGGCACGAGGGCGTCGGGGCGGCGGAGCTGTGCGTGGTCGGCGACGCCGACCAGTCGATCTACGCGTTCCGGGGCGCGACGATCCGCAACATCCTGGAGTTCGAGCGCGACTACCCCGAGGCCACCACGATCCTGCTGGAGCAGAACTACCGCTCGACGCAGACGATCCTGTCGGCGGCGAACGCGGTCATCGAGCGCAACGCCGACCGCAAACCCAAGAAGCTCTGGTCCGACCAGGGCGCGGGCCACAAGATCACCGGCTATGTGGCCGACAACGAGCACGACGAGGCCGCGTTCGTCGCCCACGAGGTCGACAAGCTCACCGACGCCGGTGACGCGCGGCCCGGCGACGTCGCCGTGTTCTACCGCACCAACGCGCAGTCCCGTGTCTTCGAAGAAGTGTTCATCCGCGTCGGGCTGCCCTACAAGGTCGTCGGCGGCGTCCGCTTCTACGAGCGCAAGGAGATCCGCGACCTCCTCGCCTACCTGCGCGTGCTCGCCAACCCCGAGGACACGGTGTCGCTGCGCCGCGTCCTGAACGTGCCCAAGCGCGGCATCGGCGACCGCGCCGAGGCGTGCGTGGAGGCGCACGCGTCCCGCGAGCGCGTCTCGTTCTGGCAGGCGCTCCGCCGTCCCGAGGACGTGCCGGGCATGGCGACCCGCTCGATCAACTCCGTCCGCGAGTTCGTCGCGCTGCTGGACGAGCTGCGCGAGGCCGCCGAGACCGCGACCCCCGCCGACCTGATCGGCCAGATCCTGCACAAGAGCGGCTACCTCGCCGAACTCCAGAACTCCAAGGACCCGCAGGACGAGACCCGCGTCGAGAACCTCCAGGAGCTGGAGGCCGTCGCGCGCGAGTTCGAGGAGCGCCTCGACGGCGAGTCCGCCGAGGGCCGGCTGCCCGACTTCCTGGAGCAGGTCGCGCTCGTCGCCGACGCCGACTCCATCCCCGGCGGCGCCAAGGGCGGGCCCGTCCCGCCGGGCGAGCAGCCCGAGGAGACCGACCACGGCGTCGTCACGCTCATGACCCTGCACACGGCGAAGGGCCTGGAGTTCCCCGTCGTCTTCCTCACCGGCATGGAGGACGGCGTCTTCCCGCACCTGCGCGCCATGAGCAACCCCAAGGAACTCGAAGAGGAGCGCCGCCTCGCCTACGTGGGCATCACCCGCGCCCGGCAGCGCCTCTACCTCTCCCGCGCCGCGATGCGCAGTTCGTGGGGCGCGCCGCAGGTGAACCCGGCGTCGCGCTTCCTCGGCGAGGTCCCGAACACGCTCGTCGAGTGGGAGCGCGAGGCGTCCTCGACCTCGTCCTCGGCGATGTCGCGGATGGCGGCCCGCCCGGGCACGCGGTCCCCGGGCAACCGCGACGTCCCGTCCCTGACGGCGGGCGACAAGGTCACCCACGACTCGTTCGGCCTCGGCACGGTCGTGTCCGTGGACGGCGCGGGCGAGAAGGCCGCCGCCAGCGTCGACTTCGGCGGCGAGTACGGCGTCAAGCGCCTCGTGCTGCGCTACGCCCCCGTGGAGAAGCTCTGACGCTCTGCTCGCGCAGGGCCGGGTAGCGGCCCGGAGCGTTTCAGCGTGCGGAGCACCGGCGCGGTCTCCAGCGACCGGATTCCCTCCAGGGGGCCGAGCCGCCGCGTGAGGTAGCGGTGCAGGTCGGCGTACCCGGCGCAGAGCGCCTGCGCGACCAGGTTGGTGGGGCCGGTCGTCGTCGCGACGACGGCCATCTCCTCGTGCCCGGCGACGGCCGTGGCGACCTCGTCCAGCCGCGCCGGGACGACCGACATCCACAGCAGCGCCTGCGTCCGCGCGCCGAGCAGCCGCGACTCGACCTCCACGTCGAAGTAGACCGATCCCCTGGCGCGCAGGGCGGCGAGGCGCCGCGCGGCGGTGGCCCGCGACCAGCCGGTCGCCTCCGCGAGGTCGGCGAGCCCGGCGCGCCCGTCCCGGCCGAGGACGTCGAGCAGGGCCCGGTCGGCGGAGGTCGGCGGCCGGTCGTCGGAGGTGTCGAAGGACGGCCGGAGCCGCTCCCGCTGCCGCTCGTCGAGGGCCCGGGTGAGGCCGCGCCAGGCCGTGGGCCCGCCGAGGTAGGTGTGCAGGAGCGCGTGCGCGGACACGCCGGTGATGCCGCCCCGGCGGGGGACGTCGCGCAGCAGCATCGCGTGCGCGAGCTCCGCCTCGTCCGGCATGTGGACGATCGCGAAGATCTCCGTCCCGCCGGAGGTCAGCTTCACCCACGACGTGTCGGACCGGCGCGCGAGCGAATGCGCGAGCGCCTGCGTCGCGGACGGCACGCACGTCAGCCGGACCATCCACAGTGTCTCCGCCCCGCCGTGCCGGTTCAGGAGCCCGACCACGCGCAGCCCCGCCTCGGCCCGCAGCCGCCGGTAGCGGCGCGCGACCGTCTGCGTGGACACCTCCTCATGCGCCGTTGACCGTGGGACGGCGGCCCACGAGGTTCATCGGGTGGACGTCCAGCACGACCCGGTCGTCCTGGTTGAGCAGCTCGACCCGGGTGCGGACGAGGCCGCGGTTGGGCTTGGAGCGGGACGGGCGCGCCTCGATGATGGTCACCCGCATCCGCAGCTCGTCGCCCGGACGGACGGGAGCGGGCCAGCGCAGCTCGTCCACCCCGGGCGAGGCGAGGCTGGCGACGCTCGACAGGAAGTGGACCGCGAACAGCCGCATCATGATCGAGCTGGTGTGCCAGCCGCTGGCGATGATCCCCTGGAACGGCCCCGTCTCGGCGTAGCCGGTGTCGATGTGGATGGGCTGCGGATCGAACCGCCGGGCGAACTCCAGGATGTCCGACTCGGTCACGCTTACATACCCGTACTCATAGGTCGCGCCCGGCTCGTAGTCCTCGAAGTAGCGGTCCCCGGTGGGCGCCGCGAAGTCCTCCCCGAGCGCACGAGTGATCGTCATGCGACCCAGCATGGCCGAGCGGCGGGGGCGAACGGGAATCCCCTCCCGACCCGTCGCGCAAGGTGACATCGTGGTCGCATGACGGAGTCGCGGGTCGGCGAATACGTGCTGCGCGGCGTGCTCGGGCAGGGCGGGCAGGGGGTCGTCCACCTGGCGGAGGACGGATGCGGCCGGAAGGTCGTCGTCAAGGTCCTGCACGCGCACATGGCGGGGGACGAGCGCGAGCAGCGCCGTTTCGTCAACGAGGTGCGGGCGATCCGGCGGGTCGCGGAGTTCTGCACCGTCCGCGTGCTGGACGTCGGCGTGACGGACGGGCGGCCCTACATCGTCAGCGAGTACGTCGAGGCCGAGTCCCTCCAGGACGCGGTCCGCCGGGACGGGCCGCGCGAGGGCGCCGCGCTGCACCGGCTGGCGGTCGGGACGGCCGCCGCGCTCGCGGCCATCCACAACGCGCGGGTCGTCCACCGCGACTTCAAGCCGCACAACGTGCTGCTCGCGTCCGACGGGCCGCGTGTCATCGACTTCGGCATCGCGCACGCGCTGGAGTCGGCGACGACGACCACGACCGGCCGCATCGGGACCCTCGCCTACATGTCCCCCGAGCAGATCACGGGGCCGGTCGCCGGGGCGCCCTCCGACGTGTTCTCCTGGGCCGGGACCATGGTCTTCGCCGCGACGGGACGCCCTCCGTTCGGGCAGGGGCACCCCGGGGCGGTCATGCACGGCATCCTCGACCGCGCCGCCGACCTGGGCGGTGTGCCCGTCTCGTTCCGCGGCCTGCTCGACCGCTGCCTCGCCAAGGACCCGGCGGTCCGTCCGACCGCGAAGGAGCTGCTCGGGCGCCTGCTCGACGAGGACCTCGCGCGGACCGAGGACGAGACCGACCTCGGACGGCTCCTCCACGAGGCCATGGCCCACGCCCAGCCCCCGTGGCCCACGGCCGCCGCGACCGCGCCGGACAGACCCGTCCCCAAGCCGCCCCCGCCGGAACTGCCCGCCCCGCCCGCGCGGACGAGCCGCCGGGCCGCGCTCGCTGGTCTCGGCGGGCTGGTGGCGGCGTCGGTGCTCCTGCCGCAGGGCGAGCGGGCCGACTCCCGGAGCGCCGCCCGGGTGTTCTGGAAGCCGCTCGGCGGCCCCGTTCTTGCCTCGGACACGGCGGTCCTGGCCGTGTCGCTGCTGCCCGTCCCGGGCGGGCAGGTGGTCCTCAGCACGCACACCGACGGCATCGGACGCCTGTGGGAGCCGGTCACGGGACGGCACGTGCGCGACCTCGCCGACGAGGACTCCACCACCCAGGTCGCCCGGGAGGCGGCCCGGATGATGTTCTCGGTGTCGGCGGGCGGCGCGTCGCGGGTGCTGAGCGCCTACCTCGACACCCCGCCCCGGCTCTGGGACGTGGGGACCGGCCACCGCCTGCGCACCCCGTTCGTGAACAGCGGCAACTGGACGGGCGGCGGCTGGCGCGGCGGCGAGGCCCTCATCGGGCTCACGACGCTGGACGGCCGTCCCACCGCCTACTTCACCTCCGAGCTGAGGTCCTCGTCCGCGCCGGTCACGATCGCGGCCCGCGACCTGATGAGCGCGCAGACCGTCCAGAAGGCGTGGGCGATCCCGCGCGCCGAGTCCGCCGACATCGTGGACGTCGAGATCGCGGGGCCGTCGCTGCTGCTCGTCCATCTGGACGGGGACGTGGTCGAGCCGTGGGACGCCTCGTCCAGGAGGCCCGTCGGGGGGCAGGTGAGCACCAAGGCGGGCGGGGCGAGCCCCGAGCGGTCGGTGCTCGCCCGGGTGCTCGGCCGGTTCATGCTGCTGTGCGCCTACGAGGACGGGACGATCCGCCGCTGGGACACCACCGAGGACCGCCAGTGGCCGCCGCTCACCGGGCACCGGGCCGCGGTGACCGCGCTGTGGACGGGACGGCTCGCGGGCCGGCAGGTGGCGATCTCGGGCGACGGGGACGCGGTCGTCCGGCTGTGGGACCTCCAGACGGGAGCGGCCTGGGGCGACCCGCTGGCCAGCGGCCTCGGGAAGGTGAACGCGGTGACGGGCGGGGCGGCCGGCGGGCGGCCCATCGTGGTCGCGGCGGGGGAGAACGGCATGCTCCGGCAGTGGGCCGTGGACCCGCGCGCCGCCTGATCCGCACGGCGAGCTCTGGGGTCGCCGGAGGATAGAGTCATCTGCGTCTCCCCTGTGACTCCTTACCTCCCCCGGAGCGCCCCGTGCACGTCGAGCAGGTGTTGTTGCTGTTGCTGGCCGCCACGGCGGCGGGCTGGGTGGACGCCGTGGTGGGCGGCGGCGGGCTGATCCAGCTGCCCGCGCTGCTGGTGCTCAACCCGGGGCAGCCGGTCGCGACGGCGCTCGCCACCAACAAGCTGGGGTCGATCGCGGGCACCTCGTCCGCCGCCGTGGCCTACCTGCGCAAGGCCAAGCCCGACCTGCGGGTCGGGCTCGCCGCGGCGGGACTGGCGGTGTGCTGCGCGGCGGGCGGGGCCGTGTGCGCGGCGGCGATCTCCTCGGAGGTGCTGACGCCGGTCATCATGGTCGTCCTGCTCGCGGTCGCGGCGATCGTGGTGCTCAAGCCCGATCTCGGCCGGACGCCCCGGCTGGTGCTGCGGACGCGGCGCCGCGTCGCGGCGGCGGTGTTGGTCCCGGGCGTGCTGATCGCCTTCTACGACGGGCTCGTGGGGCCCGGCACCGGAACGTTCCTGGTGATCGTGTTCACCACCCTGCTCGGCCTGGACTTCGTCAACGCCTCGGCCACCTCGAAGATCATCAACACCGGGACGAACCTGGGCGCGCTCGTGGTGTTCGCCGTCCAGGGGCATGTGCTGTGGGCGATCGGGCTGGCCATGGCCGTCTGCAACATCGTCGGCGCGCAGGCCGGGGCGCGGATGGCGATCAGCAGGGGAGCGGGGTTCGTGCGCGTCGTGCTGCTGTGCGTGGTCTCCGCGCTCGTCGTCAAACTCGGCTACGAACGCTTCGCCTGACTGCGACGTGCCTCACCCGGCGGGCGGGACGGGCAGCGGATGCTTCAGCGCGGACAGACTGAGCACGACCAGCGACGCCGTCCAGCCGAGGGGCGCGACGCTCGCCGGGGCGCCGCGTTCGCCGACCTTCTCGGGCAGGGCGCCGAGCGAGGTGCGGTGCGCGGTGAGCCAGTCCAGGCGTCCGAGCGCCGAGTCGACCCGGCCCGTGCTGGCGGCGTTGAGGGCGAACAGCGCGGTCTCGGGCGTCCAGGCGACGAGCTTGTTGCCGCCCCAGCGCTCGCCCGGCAGGACGCCGCCGTTCGGCAGCTCCTGCCGGAACCCGGCGTTCTCGACCGCCGCCGCCACCCGCGGGTCGGGCGGCGCGAACGGCGGCGCGACGAAGGTGACCGAGGTGTCCATCAGGCCGCCGCGGACCGGCGAGCGCGGATACCCGTAGGGCGCGAACTGCCGGTTCAGCGCGGCCGTGAGCCGTTTGGCCGCGGCCCGCCACTGGGTTGCCTTGGCCCGGCCGCCGTAGCCGTCGGCGAGCGCCGCCGCCGCGCGCAGCCCGGCGAGCACGGGCCCGACGACGCCGAGCGTCGGGCGGCGCGGGTCCTGCTCGCGGTCGTGGTCACGTTCCCAGTAGTCGGACGAGGCGGGCGGCAGGCCCTCGGCGTCCAGCGAGTGCGCGAGCTGGTCGGCGGCGCGCTGCACCATCGGCCACAACTCCGGCAGCTCGCCGTTGTCGGGCGACTGCACCCGGTAGAACCAGCTCGCCCACAGCACCCAGCCGAGCGAGTCGAGCTGCGGGTCGCGGCCGTCGGCGACCGCCGTCCCGTCGGGGTTGTAGCGGGCGGCCCACAGCCCGTTCTCGTGCTGGACGTCGGCCAGGAACCGCAGGACGCGGCGCGCCTCCGGCATGTGGCCGGTCACGGTGAACGCGGCGGCGGCGAACGCCGAGTCGCGCGGCCAGCAGTACCGCCACTGCCCGTACCAGGACGCGAGCGACGCCCCGTTCGGACGGGTGAGCAGCCGCAGGTCGAGCAGCGCGCGCGAGGCCATGTCGCGGTACTGGTCGCCGTAGCGGCTCCGCTCGTTCCAGCCGTCGCCGGGGACCGCCCCGTCGGCGAGCCAGGCGCGGTCGGAGCGGACGGCGGCGGCCACCTCCGGATCGTCCGGCGGGACGATCACCGAGGTCTCCGAACCGGAGGGGACGAGGCGCACCCGCCCGTCCGCCAGCCGGACGGCCGAGCTGCCCTCCAGATACGTGGCCCCCTTCGCCTCCGACACCGGCAGCGGGACGCCGATCACCGGCCAGCCGCTGCCGCCCACCAGCCCGGGACCGGCCCAGCCGGGGCCCGGGCGGGCGGGGATCGTGGAGCCGGTGGTCGCCACGAGGCCGGCCGCGACCAGCAGCGCGGCCGCGCGCCTGAAGCGCCGGACACCGCGCGGCGCCGGGTACGTCCGGCGCGGCGCTGCCTGCGGCGCCGGGCGTATCCGGTACGGCGCCGGGCGCCGCCCGTCGGCCATGGCGGTCCGTCCCCTTTCGGCGAGGTCTGGGTGCGCTCGCGGACGGTGCGGAGCACGCGATCCGGGCACGTTAATGCCTGAGCGCGAATAAGTACATCAAACTATGTCTATTGGTTCATCCCTCTCAGGGGCCACTCCGCTTCCCCTCCCTGGTTCGACACTCCCCGTTGAGCCGCGCCGAAACCTGGGCCGTCCCGACCGGCCGCCACCCCGCCGAGCTGCGCCTTCACCAACCTCAGGAACACCGCGAAACCCCTGTGTTCACCCGGTCGAGGCCCTCCCGTTCACTCCACGTGGCCGACACGGGACGGTGGAACCGACCCGGCGGCATGACCATGGACGCGGGTTGACTAGGCTGCATCGACGGAGCGGACCGCAGAGTGCCGGCCGCACGGAGAACCGTGTACCCCCACTCGTGTGGTCATCAGGCTGTCGATCCGTATAAAGGACGCCTCGTGGACCTGTTCGAACATCAGGCGAAGGAACTCTTCGCCGAGTACGGGGTACCGGTGCCCACCGGCAAGGTCGCCCATACCCCCCAGGAAGCCCGGGCGATCGCGGCGGAGCTGTTCGCCGCGGGAAGCTCGAAGGTCGTGGTCAAGGCCCAGGTCAAGACCGGTGGCCGGGGCAAGGCCGGCGGCGTGAAGCTGGCCGACACGGCCGACGAGGCGCAAGCGCTCGCCGGCCAGATCCTCGGCATGGACATCAAGGGCCACACGGTCCACAAGGTCCTGATCGAGGAAGGGAGCGCGATCGAGCAGGAGTACTACTTCTCGTTCCTGCTCGACCGCGCCAACCGCACGTTCCTGTCGATCTGCTCGGTCGAGGGCGGGGTGGAGATCGAGGAGGTGCCGCACGACCGGCTCGGCCTCGTCCCGATCTCGCCGCTGGACGGCGTCGACCGGGCCAAGGCCCGCGAGATCGCCGAGCAGGGCCGGCTGCCGGAGGAGGCCCGCGAGGGCGCCGCCGAGCTGATCGAGCGGCTGTGGGCCGTGTTCGTCGACGAGGACGCGACGCTCGTCGAGGTCAACCCGCTGATCCTCACCAAGGGCGGCGAGGTCAAGGCCCTCGACGGCAAGGTCTCCCTCGACGACAACGCCGCCTTCCGCCAGGAGCACGACAAGCTGGAGGACAAGGCCGCGGCCGACCCGCTGGAGGCGGCGGCCAAGGCCAAGGACCTCAACTACGTCAAGCTGGACGGCACCGTCGGCATCATCGGCAACGGCGCGGGCCTCGTCATGTCCACGCTGGACGTCGTCTCCTACGCCGGCGAGGAGTTCGGCGGGCAGCGCCCCGCGAACTTCCTCGACATCGGCGGCGGCGCGTCCGCCGAGGTCATGGCCGACAGCCTGGAGATCGTGCTGTCCGACGCCGCCGTCAAGTCGGTGTTCGTCAACGTCTTCGGCGGCATCACGGCCTGCGACGCCGTCGCCAACGGCATCGTGACGGCCTACAAGCTGCTGGCCGACCGCGGCGAGACCGTCAACCGGCCGCTGGTCGTCCGGCTGGACGGCAACAACGCCGAACTCGGCCGCAAGATCCTCAACGACGCCGGGCTGCCCGGCGTCCAGCAGGTCGACACCATGGACGACGCGGCCAGGCGCGCCGCCGAACTCGCAGCGGCAGGTGCATGATGGCCATCTGGCTCACCGAGAACAGCAAGATCATCGTTCAGGGCATCACGGGGTCGGAGGGCACCAAGCACGGCCGCCGCATGCTCGCCTCGGGCGCGCAGGTCGTGGGCGGCGTGAACGCCCGCAAGGCCGGGCAGACCGTCGACTTCGACGGCACCGTCCTGCCGGTGTTCGGCACCGTCGCCGAGGCCATGGAGCGCACCGGCGCCGACGTCTCGGTCGTGTTCGTCCCGCCGAAGTTCACCAAGGACGCCGTCGTCGAGGCCGTGGACGCGGGCATCCCGCTCTGCGTCGTGATCACCGAGGGCATCCCGGTCCACGACACCGCCTACTTCTGGGCGTACGCGGAGTCCAAGGGCAACAGGACCCGGGTGATCGGGCCGAACTGCCCCGGCATCGCGTCCCCCGGCAAGTCCAACGCGGGCATCATCCCGGCCGACATCACCTCGCCCGGCCGCATCGGGCTCGTGTCCAAGTCGGGCACGCTGACCTACCAGATGATGTACGAGCTGCGCGACATCGGCTTCTCCACCTGCGTCGGCATCGGCGGCGACCCGGTCATCGGCAGCACCCACATCGACGCCCTCAAGGCGTTCCAGGACGACCCCGAGACCGACGCGATCGTCATGATCGGTGAGATCGGGGGCGACGCCGAGGAGCGCGCCGCCGCCTACATCGAGCAGCACGTGACCAAGCCGGTCGTCGGCTACGTCGCCGGGTTCACCGCCCCCGAGGGCAAGACGATGGGCCACGCGGGCGCGATCGTGTCCGGCTCCGCCGGCACCGCGCAGGCGAAGAAGGACGCCCTGGAGAAGGTCGGCGTCCGCGTCGGCAAGACCCCGAGCGAGGCGGCCGTGCTGATGCGGGAGATCATGAAGAACCTCTGATCACCCGATCCACCGCCGAAAGACGCCCGAGCCGCCCGTCCGCGGCCCGGGCGTCTTTCGTTGCCGTCACCCGACCCGGACGACAAAGGCGACACGCCGGGCGAGGGACCCGCCCGCGCGGCGACGTGATGCCAGCATGGACCGCGTGAGCGACGTGAGCCCGGGACGGCGCAGGGCGGAACCGCCGAAAGCGGGTCGGACTCCCGAGGCGGGACGCGGCCTCGGCGGACGCGCTCCCGAGCCCCGCCGCGCCCCCTCCAGCGGACGCGCCCCCGACGGCCGGCGCAGCCCCGACGCGGTGCGCGGTCCCGCCGACCGCGGTCCCGAGGCGGGACGCGCTTCCGAAGCAGGGCGCGGTCCCGAAGCCGGGCGGAGTCCCGGCGGACGCGGCCCTGAGGCGGGGCACGGGCCAGAGGCCGGACGCGGTCACGGCGGGCGCGGTTCCGAGAAACAGGGGCCCGGGGGGCGGGGCGGGCGGCCGCCGGTCCAGCCCGGCGCGGCGGGGCGTCCGCTCGCGGTGGCGGGGCTCGTGGCGGCGTTGTGGTGCGTCGGCATCGGGCTCGCCGTGCTCACCACGATCACGCTGATCGGCTGGATCGCCGCGCCGAAGACCGCGCTCGGCCACGGCATGTCCGGCGTGTTCCGGACCGTCGTCAACTTCTGGCTCGTGTCCCACCACGCGGGCTTCTCCGGCTCCCACGGACGGGTGGGCCTGCTGCCGCTCGGGCTGCTCGTGCTGCCCGGGGCGCTGCTGCACCGGGGCGGCGCCTGGATGATCCGCGGACTCGGCCTGCCGGAGCGCCCCCGCGTCGCCGTCGTGCGCGTCGCCCTCGCGCTCGCCGTCCCGTACGCGGCGCTGGCCGGGCTGCTGGCGCTCGCGGCCTCCTCGTCCGCCGTGCGGCCCTCGGCCTGGCAGGCGCTGGTCGCCTGCTTCCTCGTCGCGACCATCGCGGGCGGGCTCGGCGCGGCCCGCGCGGTCGTCGCGGCGCAGGTCGCGGCGGCGGACAAGGCCGAGCGGCTCAGGTCCGGGCTCGGCGCGCTGCTGCGGCTGCTGCCCGACCGCCCCCGCTCGCTGGTGATCGGCGTGGCGGGCTCGCTTAGCGTGCTGTGCGCGTCCGGGGCGCTGCTGGTCGGCGGGTCCCTCGCGACCCACATGTCGGACGCGGACGGCCTGTACGACGTCCTCGCCCCCGGCATCGTCGGCGGGGTCCTGCTGCTCGTGGTCGAGTTGGCCTACCTGCCCAACGCGGTGATCTGGGGCATGGCGTACGCGATCGGCCCCGGCTTCTCCGTCGGGGCGGGCACGAGCGTCTCGGCCACCGGCGTCTTCCTGGACTCGGTGCCCGCGTTCCCGCCGCTGGCCGCGCTGCCCGAGCCGGGCCCGGCCCCGGCGGTGTCGCTGCTGGCGCTCGCCGCGCCGTTCGTCGCGGGCGGGGTCGGCGGCGTGCTGACGGTCCGGTCGCTGCCGACCTCGACGTCCGAGGGCGCGCCGCTGTGGGGCTTCGTCTCCGGGGCGCTGACCGGCGCCGTCCTCGCGCTGCTCGCGGCCCTGTCGGGCGGCCCCCTCGGCGGCGGACGGATGGAGACCGTCGGCCCCTCGTTCTGGCAGGTCGGGCTGATGGCGGCCCTGGAGGTCGGGATCTCCGCCGCGATCGCGGCGTGGCTGGCGAACTGGATCGTCCTGCGCCGCCGGGCCGGTGCCGACGCCGACGTGGTGCGGCGCCCGAAGAAGAAGCGCAAGGCCGAGCCGCCTCCCGCCGAGAAGCGCCCCGCCAGGCAGCGCCCCGCCGTGCCGGTGGCGGCCGAACCCGAGCCCCCAGCGGTAATGCCGGTACCGGCCACCGTCCCGGACGTCCCGTCCGCGCCGCCGCCGTCGCCCTACGCGCCCGGCCCGCTGGAGTTCGAGGAGGCCGAACCGGTCCTCGCGCCCCGCCGCAGGGCCCGCGCCCGGAGCCGGGACCGCGACCCGCTGCCCGACCTCGCCGAGGAGACCCGTCCCGCGCCGACGCCCCCACCAAGCGACGGGACGGTCGTCCTGGAAGGCCATCTGGACGACGAACCCCCGCCGCCGCCCGAACGCGCACCCGACCCCGAGCCGGTCGCCGCCGAACCCGTCCCGCCGCCGCGCGAGGACCCCGAACGCACCGAGAACCGCGGCGGCGCGATCTACGTCCTGCGGGAGGAACCGCCGGGGGAGTGACCCGCGGTCACAGGTCGAAGCCGAAGTCCTCCATCGTCCCCTTGGGCAGGTGCAGCTTCCGGTCCATCTTCGGGTAGTAGTGCTCGCGGCACGCGTCCTTGTCGGCGATGGTGTTGGAGCCGTTCACGCACTTCTGGTAGCCCCCCACCTCCGGCGCCAGATACGCCGCGCTCACGACCGCCAGCAGCGAGACCGCCAGCCCGATCGAGCCGAGCACGATCCCCGCCGTGGCGCCCGGCGCGACCCCGCTCGCCCGCCGCGCCAGCCGCTGCGCCTTGATCCCCACCACCAGCGACGCGATACCGAGCGCGAACCCCAGCGGAAAGAAGAAGAACGCGGTCAGCAGGGCGAGGCCGCCGAGCCACAGGGCCCGCATGCCGGTCCGCTCGACGGGAGGCTGCCCGGCCGGTGCCGCGCCGCCGCTCCCTTGTCCCTGCCGGTCGCTCACGTCCGATTCCTCCCGTGGATTCCTGGGCGTCGAGCGAGGCCGATAGGCTTCGTGCGAACCGAACCGTCCCACGTCCGCCAGGGAGTCATGGTGCCCGCCCGGCTCGTCGTCCTCGTCTCCGGCGCGGGGACCAACCTACAAGCGCTGCTCGACGCGTGCGCGGACCCAGCCTA
Organism: Actinomadura terrae; assembly: GCF_022751215.1. Taxonomy (GTDB): domain Bacteria; phylum Actinomycetota; class Actinomycetes; order Streptosporangiales; family Streptosporangiaceae; genus Spirillospora; species Spirillospora terrae. The sequence continues at coordinate 590,043 of NZ_JAICDG010000002.1, forward strand.
CGGCGCCCGCGTGGTGGCCGTGGGCGCGGACCGGTCCGGCACCGGCGGCATCGAGCGCGCCGAACGCGCCGGCCTCCCCACCTTCACCCGCGCGATCCCCGACTTCGCCTCCCGCGACGCCTGGGACGAGGCGCTCACCAGCGCGATCGCCGCGTACGAGCCCGACCTCGTCGTCTCCGCCGGGTTCATGAAGATCCTCGGGCCGCGCTTCCTCGCGAGCTTCGGCGGACGCACCGTCAACACCCACCCCGCGCTCCTGCCGTCCTTCCCCGGCGCCCACGCCGTACGGGAAGCCCTGGCGTACGGCGTGAAGGTGACGGGCTGTACGGTGCATTTCGTCGACGAAGGTGTGGACACCGGCCCCGTCATCGCCCAGGAGACCGTCCAGGTGCGGCGAGACGACGACGAGGAGTCCCTGCACCAGCGGATCAAGCGGGTGGAGCGCCGCCTCCTGGTCGACGTCGTCGGACGGCTCGCCCGCGACGGCTGGACGGCGGAGGGCCGCCGGGTTTCGATGAAGAGCAGTGATTCGTCCGAATACGAGGGGAGCTCGGCCGGTGAGTCGGGTGGCGATTAGGCGCGCGCTGATCAGCGTGTACGACAAGACCGGGCTGGAAGAACTCGCCCGGGGCCTGCACGAGGCCGGGGTCGAGCTCGTCTCGACGGGCTCGACGGCGGGGCGGATCGCCGCCGCCGGGGTCCCGGTCATGAAGGTGGAGAAGCTCACCGGGTTCCCCGAGTGCCTGGACGGGCGGGTCAAGACCCTGCACCCCAAGGTCCACGCGGGCCTGCTCGCCGACCGGCGCAAGGACGACCACCTCCAGCAGCTCGACGACCTTTCCGTCGAACCCTTCGACCTCGCCGTCGTCAACCTGTACCCGTTCGCCGAGACCGTCCGCTCCGGCGCGACGCCCGACGAGTGCGTCGAGCAGATCGACATCGGCGGCCCCACGATGGTCCGCGCCGCCGCGAAGAACCACGCGTCGGTCGCGGTCGTCGTCGACCCGTCCGCCTACGGCACCGTCCTGGACGCCGTCCGCGCCGGCGGCTTCACGCTGGAGGAGCGCCGCCGCCTCGCCGCCCAGGCGTTCGCGCACACCGCGTCCTACGACGTGGCGGTCGCGTCCTGGTTCGCCGGCGAGTACGCCCCCGACGAGACCGCCACCGAGACCCGCTGGCCCGACTTCCTCGGCGCCACCTGGCAGCGCGCGAACGTCCTGCGCTACGGCGAGAACCCGCACCAGCGCGCCGCCCTGTTCACCGACGGCTCCGGCGGCGGCCTGGCCGGGGCCAAGCAGCTCCACGGCAAGGAGATGTCCTACAACAACTACGTGGACGCCGACGCCGCCCGCCGCGCCGCCTACGACTTCGACGCCCCCGCCGTCGCGATCATCAAGCACGCCAACCCGTGCGGCATCGCCGTCGGCACCGACCTCGCCGAGGCCCACCGCAAGGCCCACGCCTGCGACCCCCTCTCGGCCTTCGGGGGCGTCATCGCCGTCAACGGCCCCGTCACCGCCGACCTCGCCGCGCAGATCGCCGAGATCTTCACCGAGGTCCTCGTCGCCCCCGACTTCGACGACGCCGCCGTCGAGATCCTCACCCGCAAGAAGAACATCCGCCTCCTGCGCTGCCCGAAGGCCCCCGCGAACGCCACCGAGTACCGGCGCATCGACGGCGGCGTCCTCCTCCAGGACGTCGACCACCTCGACGCCCCCGGCGACGACCCGTCCGCCTGGGAGCTCAAGGTCGGCGCCCCCGCCGACGAGGCCACCCTCCGCGACCTCGCCTTCGCCTGGCGCGCCGTCCGCGCGGTGAAGTCCAACGCGATCCTCCTCGCCGCCGACGGCGCCACCGTCGGCGTCGGCATGGGCCAGGTCAACCGCGTCGACTCCGCCAAACTCGCCGTCACCCGCGCCGGAACCGACCGCGCCGCCACCGCCGTGGGCGCCTCCGACGCCTTCTTCCCCTTCCCCGACGGCCTGGAAGTCCTCACCGCCGCTGGCGTCCGCGCCATCGTCGAACCCGGCGGCTCCGTCAACGACGACAAGGTCATAGCCGCCGCCGAAAAAACCGGCACAACCCTCTACTTCACCCACACCAGGCACTTTTTTCATTAGGCACCCTCGGCGTCGGGCCTGGGGGCCCTCCTTCAACGGGCGCTTGTGCGATCGCTGCATCGCTCCGACCTCGCCTGGCGGCTCGCTTCGCGATCAGTTTCTTGCTTCGCTCGAAACTGCCTTCGGACGCGATCGCAACGTTCCCGTCGGTTGACGGCTTGGGCTAGAACGGCCGGTGGCTGAGGCCTAGTACTGCGGGTGGGGCTGCGCCCCACCCGCACAGCCTGGTCTCTTTACGTTTTTTCGTTGGTAGCCTCTGGCTGGCCGCGCCCCTGAACCCTCCCTCTGACCCCTTTGGGGCGTCGCTGCTGGAGGTGCGATGGACGTGGTGGTGGGCCTGTTCGCCGGGTCGGTCATCCAGGCCGACGGCCTGTTGATGGAGTCCCGGCAGGTGATCGGGTTGATCGCCGCATTCCTGGCAGCGATGCTCGCGGCGCAGCTCGGGTGGCACGGCACCGATCGGCTCATCGCCTGGCGCCAGCGTCCCGACGAGGACTGAGCGGCTCAGCGCAGCCGGGCGCGGAGGGCGGCCCTCGCCTCCGGCCAGTCGTCGTCGGTCATGCCGTAGACGGCGGTGTCGCGGACCGAACCGTCCGCGCGGATGCGGTGCTTGCGGTGGACGCCCTCGAACGACGCGCCGAGACGCTCCAGCGCCCGCCGCGACCGCTCGTTGGACACGTGGGTGTGCCAGCCCACGCGGATCGCGCGCAGCTCGTCGAACGCGCGGCCGAGCAGCAGGAGCTTGGCCTCGGTGTTGAGGCCCGTCCGCTGCCAGCGGGCGCCGAGCCAGGTGTGGCCGATGCACAGTCCGCGGTGGGACGGCAGGACCTCGTAGTACGAGGTCTCTCCCGCGATCTCCCCGGTCGCGACGTCGATCTGGGCCCACGGCAGCCGGACGCCGCGCTCGCAGTCCGCGAGCGCCTTCCCGATCGCCGCCCGCGTCTCCTCGACGCTCCGGGGCTGGGCGCCGTTCTGCCACGTCCAGATCGAGGGGTCCTTGGACGCCTCGAAGAGGCCCTCGGCGTGCTCGGCGGACAGGGGCTCCAACCGCACATAACGTCCGCTCAGAACCGGTCGGTCGTACCAGGAACTGCTCATCCGCCCACGCTAGGACGCGCGCCGCGGCCTCCGGCAGGGCCACTTGAAAGCTATTTCGGCGGGCCACTCGGCGGATAGGATGGCGGTCGACGTGACTGGCGCGGGCAAGGTGGATCACCACCGGGGAGCGAACACAGTCCGGACACCGCGCGCCTGGGTGGACGGGGCCCTGGCGACACAGCGCGGAGGAACACATGACGGCACAGATTCTGGACGGTAAGGCCACCGCCGCCGAGATCCGCTCGAACCTCAAGACCCGCGTGGAGGCGCTCCGCGACCGCGGTATCTCCGTCGGCCTCGGGACGGTGCTGGTCGGCGACGACCCGGGGAGCCACTCCTACGTCAACATGAAGCACCGCGACTGCGCCGAGGTCGGCATCGAGAGCATCCGCCGCGACCTCCCCGCCACCGCCACGCAGGACGAGGTGGAGCAGGCCGTCGCCGAGCTGAACGCCGACCCCGCCTGCACCGGCTACATCGTCCAGCTCCCGCTGCCCAAGGGCCTGGACGAGCAGCGCGTGCTGGAGCGCATCGACCCCCTCAAGGACGCCGACGGCCTGCACCCGGTCAGCCTCGGACGCCTCGTCCTGATGCAGCCGGGCCCGCTGCCCTGCACGCCGAAGGGCATCGTCGAACTACTGCGCCGCTTCGACGTCCCGCTGAGGGGCGCCGAGGTCACCGTCGTCGGACGCGGCATCACCGTCGGCCGCTCCCTCGGCCTGCTGCTGACCCGCCGCAGCGAGAACGCGACCGTCACGCTCTGCCACACCGCGACCCGCGACCTGGCCGCCCACACCCGCAAGGCCGACATCGTGGTCGCCGCCGCCGGCGTCCCCGGCCTGATCACGGCCGACATGGTCAAGCCCGGCGCCGCCGTCCTGGACGTGGGCGTCTCCCGCGTCGACGGCAAACTCGCCGGAGACGTCGCAGCCGACGTCAAGGACGTAGCAGGCTGGGTCGCCCCCAACCCCGGCGGCGTAGGCCCCATGACCAGGGCAATGCTCCTGGCCAACGTAGTAGAGGCGGCAGAAGCCACCGCCTGACCCCGGCCCCGCTGTCGCCCGTAGGCTCAGCTCCCGTTGACCGAACGTTGCGACCGCCAGACCTGGTTCTAAGCCCACCCCGCGCCTACGCGCGGTGTCGTCCGTAGGCTCAGGTCGCGGCGGCCGACGGGTTCCGATCGCGTCCGAGGGCAGCGGCGAGCGAAGCAAGCACTTGATCGCGATCGTCCAGCCCCAACCGCACCCCGCGCCGACGCGAGCGGTGTCGTTCGTAAGCTCAGCCGACAGCGACCGAAACGTTGCGATCGCGTCCGAAGGCAGGTTCGAGCCTGCGAGAACCTGATCGCGAAGCGAGCCGCCAGGCGAGTTCGGAGCGATGCCAGCGATCGCCGCGTTGTCCGTGGAAGGAAGGCGCTCTAGCGCCTGACGCCGAGGGCAACGCAATAAATACAACCGAACACGGTCGCCCTCTTGGGTGCGCTGCCTGTTGAGGGCGACCGTGTCGGCTTGGTTCAACTCGCTCTGCGACCGGCGGCGTGGGCCGGGCGGCCCGGTGCGGTGACGTGTCCGGAGGTGTGCCCCGGGGGGCCGGGTCTGCGCGGCTCGGCGCCCCGGACCCCGTTCGTCGCCCGGCCGTCCATGGGGCGGCCCTGCTGGGGGACGTGCACCGGGGGCAGCGGTCGGACAAGGCCCATTGCGATGACCTCGTTCGCCAGCCGGGTCCGGCGGTTGGCCCCTTCGGGGATCCGGAACTTCTGGTAGAGCCGCAGCAGATGCTGCTTGACGGCCGCCTCGGTGACCACCAGTTCGCCCGCGATGTCGCGGGCGGTGGCGGGTGCCACGAACGCCTCGTCCGAGAGGGCGGGGCGGCAGAGCGCGGTCAGCACGTCGACCTCGCGGCGGGTGAGCTCGGGAGCGACGGCACGCCGCAGCTCGACGTCCGGGTCGACCTCCTCACGGGGGATGCCCCCCATCCGGCAGCGCGCCGTGCCGAAGCTCACGACGTCGCCGTCCTCCAGGACACGGCGGGCGATGGGCCGGCCGTTGACTCGTGTTCCGTTGCGGGACAGGCCCATGTCGACCACGTACACATACGGGCCGCGTCGGACGATCTCTGCGTGCAAACGGGACACACTCGGATCGTCGAGGCGGATGTCGACTCCTCTCCCTCTCCCGACCGTCGTAACGTCGGGGCGCAGCGGCACCACCAGCCCGCTGTCCTCGATCCGCATGAACGGCCCCTCCACGGCAGTCCTCCCAGCTAGTTAGCGACCCCTGTCCGACGGGTTACCCGGGCGCGTCACCGTCACACCCTCCTACTGGTGAGTAGCACCGACGGCACAAGGCATTCAGGGCCCACGGGCACCCCGTGCGCCCCATCCGTTTCCATCGCCGGGCGGCGGTCCGGGACGCGTCCCGCGCCCGGTGAGCTCGGGAGTTGTCCACAAGCGTGCGGACGGTGTCGTGTCGCGCGCCGAATGGCATTACCGTGAAGGTTCACGAAGGGGGCGGACAGGTCATGAGCACGGAGGTGCACCGGCGCAGACGGCGGGCGCCGCGCCGCAGGGGGGCCGCGCCGCACTGGCTCGGGCGGTTGCCGTACCTGCTCGTCCTCAGCGGTGTCGCGGGCGGTCTCGCGCTGTGCGCCGTGGACCACTTCCGCAAGGGGTCGGGGCTGATGGCCGCCGCGCTGCTGCTCGGCGCGCTCGCCCGGCTGCTGCTGCCGGAGTCGCAGCTCGGGCTGCTGGCCGTCCGCAGCCGCTCGGTCGACTGCTGGACGCTCGTGATCCTCGGTGAGATGGTCGCGTTCGTGGCGTTGAGCATCCCCCCGATGGACAAGACCGGTCTGGTCCTCGCCGGGGCGTTCGGCGTTCTGATCGCCGCGGCGATGGTGGTGCGTGGCCTGCGGTTGCTGATCTCGGGACGGCGGGAGACCCCACCGGGTTGACCCCGTCCGCGCGAGGCGGGAAGCGCCAGGTCCGGGCCAGGTCTCGACCTGGTCACAGCCTCGGCTAGCCTAGCCGGGCGAACCTTACAAGGACTGCTGGCCGGTGTAGGAAAGGGACAGCAACAGCATGCCCAAGATCAAAGTAGCGGCCCCCGTCGTCGAGCTCGACGGCGACGAAATGACGCGGATCATCTGGAAATTCATCAAGGACCAGTTGATCCTGCCTTACCTGGACGTCGACCTGAAGTACTACGACCTGGGGATCGAGTACCGTGACGCCACGGACGACCAGGTCACCGTTGACGCCGCCAATGCCATCAAGCAGTACGGCGTGGGCGTCAAGTGCGCCACGATCACTCCCGACGAGGCGCGCGTCGAGGAGTTCGGCCTGAAGAAGATGTGGCGGTCCCCGAACGGGACGATCCGCAACATCCTCGGCGGTGTGATCTTCCGTGAGCCGATCGTCGCGTCCAACATCCCGCGGCTGGTCCCGGGCTGGACCAAGCCGATCATCATCGGCCGGCACGCGCACGGCGACCAGTACAAGGCCACCGACTTCGTCGTTCCCGGGCCGGGCAAGGTGACGATCACCTACACCCCCGAGGACGACTCCGAGCCGATGGAGTTCGAGATCGCGAACTTCCCCGGCGGCGGCGTCGCGATGGGCATGTACAACTACGACGACTCCATCAGGGACTTCGCCCGGACGAGCATGCGGTACGCGCTCAACCGGGAGATGCCGCTGTACATGTCGACGAAGAACACGATCCTGAAGGCCTACGACGGCCGGTTCAAGGACCTGTTCCAGGAGATCTTCGAGGCCGAGTTCAAGTCCGAGTTCGAGGCCAAGGGCCTGACCTACGAGCACCGGCTGATCGACGACATGGTCGCCGCCGCGCTCAAGTGGGAGGGCGGCTTCGTCTGGGCGGCCAAGAACTACGACGGCGACGTCCAGTCCGACACCCTCGCGCAGGGCTTCGGCTCCCTCGGCCTGATGACGTCCGTGCTGATGACGCCCGACGGCAAGACCGTCGAGGCCGAGGCCGCGCACGGCACGGTGACCCGCCACTACCGGCAGCACCAGCAGGGCAAGCCGACCTCGACCAACCCGATCGCGTCGATCTTCGCCTGGACGCGGGGCCTGGAGCACCGCGGCAAGCTGGACAACAACTCCCAGCTCATCGGCTTCGCCAAGGCCCTCGAAGCGGTCTGCGTCGAGACCGTCGAGGCCGGTCAGATGACCAAGGACCTGGCCCTGCTCGTCGGACCCGAGACCCAGTGGCTGACCACGCAGGAGTTCCTCGAGGCCCTCGACACCAACCTTCAAAAGAAGATCAACGGCTGAGAGACGCTTCAACTGTTAGTGTTCGAGTTGTGACTCCCCGCACATGTGGGGGTGGTCCCGACCTTGCCTTGCTGGTTGGGGGCGACACAGAGTGCTCCCCGTGCATGCGGGGGTGAGTGTTCGCGAAGGCCGTCCCGGGTTCGTCCTGGGGCGGCTTTCGCGCGTTTTCAGACCCGTCCGGGCACCTGGCCGTCGGCCGGGACGGGCCGCGCGATAGCCTGGCCTCGCAACTGTCTCGACGGCGAGAGATACCCGCGGCGGCGCGGCTCTCCGGCGGTCGGGTTGGAAGGATCTCGCAGGATGGCCGCCTGAGCCCCGTCAGGTTCCTCAGCAGGAGAAGAAGGTAATGACGCGCACCCCAGTCACCGTCACCGTCACCGGCGCCGCGGGCCAGATCGGCTACGCGCTGCTGTTCCGCATCGCGTCCGGCCAGTTGCTCGGCGCGGACGTCCCCGTCCGGCTGCGGCTGCTGGAGATCCCGCAGGCGGTGAAGGCCGCCGAGGGTACCGCGATGGAGCTGGACGACTGCGCGTTCCCGCTGGTGTCCGGCATCGACATCCACGACGACGCGACCAAGGCGTTCGAGGGCGCGAACGTGGCGCTGCTGGTCGGCGCCCGGCCGCGGACGAAGGGCATGGAGCGCGGCGACCTGCTGGAGGCCAACGGCGGCATCTTCAAGCCGCAGGGCGAGGCGATCAACGCGGGCGCGGCCGACGACATCAAGGTCCTGGTGGTCGGCAACCCGGCGAACACCAACGCGCTGATCGCGCGGTCGCACGCGCCGGACGTCCCGGCCGAGCGGTTCACGGCGATGACCCGCCTCGACCACAACCGCGCGCTCGCGCAGCTGTCGAAGAAGGCGGGGGTGTCGGTCGCCGAGATCCGCCGGATGACGATCTGGGGCAACCACTCCGCGACCCAGTACCCCGACGTCTTCCACGCCGAGATCGCGGGCAAGAACGCCGCCGAGACGGTCAACGACCAGGCCTGGCTGGAGAACGACTTCATCCCGACCGTCGCCAAGCGCGGCGCGGCGATCATCGAGGCGCGCGGCGCGTCGTCGGCGGCGTCGGCCGCGTCCGCGGCGATCGACCACGTGCACACGTGGGTGAACGGCACCGCCGAGGGCGACTGGACGTCGATGGCGGTCGTGTCGGACGGCTCCTACGGCGTCCCCGAGGGCCTGATCTCGTCCTTCCCCGTGACCACGAAGGACGGCGAGTGGTCGATCGTCCCGGGCCTGGAGATCGACGACTTCTCCCGGGCGCGCATCGACGCGTCGGTGAACGAGCTGTCGGAGGAGCGCGACGCCGTCCGCAAGCTGGGCCTCATCTGACCCCGGTTCTTCTTTTCGAGCCCCGGACCCGGGAGGGTTCGGGGCTCGACCGCGTCCAGCCCCCATCGGCCTTTTCGGTTGTCGTCGACCCGCGTTGACCAGCCAATTCCCTCCCGTGTCGAAAATTTCGCCGATTCGGCCCCGTTCTTTCTCGACCTCAGAGCAGTAGGCTCAAGTTCGGGTAGATCATCGTTTGCGGCCACTCCACTGTCATCGCTTATGAACACCTGATGAGAGTGGGGTATTTCAATGTCCGGTCAACAGAACGGCGGCGAGCGGGGATTCGACCAGGCACCGCCGGAGGACGGCGGCGTCCGAGGACGGCGCTACGTCATCCGCGGCGGAGCGGTGATGTCGATGGACCCGGGGGTGGGCGACTTCGAGGTCGGCGACGTCCTGGTGGAGGGCAAGAGGATCGTCGCGGTCGGCCGAAACGTCGACGCCACCGGCGCTAGTGTGATCGACGCGCGCGGCCGCATCGTCATGCCGGGGTTCGTCGACACGCACCACCATTTGTTCGAGACGGCGGAGCGCGCGTTTCTCGCCAACGCGCTGCTGCTGGACGACCGGTCTGGTTCACCGAGCGCGAATCCGAACTACGTCGACCACATTCTCGGCAAGTTCCGGCCCGGCTACCGGCCCCAGGACGTGTACATCAACGACCTTTTCGCGCGGTTGTCGCAGCTCGACGCGGGTGTCACCACCGTCCTCGACGTGTCGCAGATCCATCACACGCCGGAGCACAGCGACGCCGCGGTCCGGGCGTTCGTCGACGCCGGGGCACGGACTGCGTTCGGCTATTTCGAGGGCGTCGACGGCGCCGGATACCGGTATCCGGAGGACGCCCGCCGCATCAGGAGCCGCTGGTTCTCCTCCGACGACCAGCTGGTCAGCATGGTGATGGGCGGCGAGGTCTACCTCGGCGCGGAGGCGTACCGGGCGTCCTGGAGGCTCGCCCGCGAACTGGGAATCAGAATCGCGGCGCATTCGGTCGGCGCGTTCGGGATGCGGCCGATCTTCGACGCCCTCGCCGATGGAACCGCCGGGGTCGAGGTCGGGCCCGACAATCTCTTCTTCCACATGACCGGGATGACCGATGAGATCTGGAAGAGCTTCCGGGAGGCCGGAGCCCAGGTCTCGATCGCCTTTCCGATCGAGATGGTCATGCGAATCGGCACCCCGCCGATCCTCGAGATGCAGGAGTTCGGCATGGAGCCCTCGCTGAGCTCCGATGTCGAGACGACGATGGCCGCGGATCCGTTCACGCTGATGCGTTCGGCGATGACCATGCAGCGCATGCTCGTCAACCAGGCGGTCCTCGATCAGGGTTCCCCGGTGCCGCCGAACAACTGGCCGACGCCTGTGGAGGGCACTCCGGAGCTCCTCACCGTACGCGACGTGCTGCGGTTCGCGACCGTGAACGGCGCCGAGCACCTGGGGCTCGCCGCGAAGACGGGCACGCTGACGCCCGGCAAGGAGGCCGACATCGTCCTGCTCGACGCCACCGCGCTCAACGTGGCGCCGCTCAACAACGTGCCGGGCGCGGTCGTCACGCTGATGGACCGCTCGAACGTGGAAACCGTGATCGTCGCGGGCAAGGTCCGCAAGTGGCGGGGACGGCTGCTCGACGCGGACCTCGACCGGCTGCGGCGTGAGCTTGAGGCGTCGCGGGACCACCTCTTCGAGGCGGCGGGCGTCCGCCGGGACCTGTTCGGATAGCGCTCAGCGCAGCCCGGAGGAGGCCGACGCCGTCCGCGGGCTCGACCCCTTCCGGCGCAGCGCGCACCTGAGCCCCGGGCGTGGATGTCCCTTGTCCGCCCGGGGCTCACGCATGTGGAAAACTCAGTCAAGATGCCGGTATCGGCCGCTATGGTGTGATCCGCTCTTATCGGTGATCGTGGAGGCGGCGGGGTGGCAGAACAGGCATTCCAGGTCGATCTGCGCGGAGTGGTGGATCTGCTGAGCCGCCATCTCTACGCGAGTCCCCGGGTGTACTTGCGGGAGCTGCTCCAGAACGCGGTGGACGCGATCACCGCGCGGGGCGACGGCGACGGCCGGGTCGTGATCGAGACCGGCGGCGGGACGCTGCGGGTGCACGACGACGGGATCGGGCTGACCGAGGCCGAGGTCCACACGCTGCTGGCCACGATCGGCCGCTCGTCCAAGCGCGACGAGCTGGGGTTCGCGCGGCACGACTTCCTCGGCCAGTTCGGGATCGGGCTGCTGTCGGCGTTCCTCGTCGCGGACGAGATCGAGGTCGTCACGCGGTCGGCGCGGGGCGGCCCGGCGGTCCGCTGGACGGGCCTGTCCGGCGGAAGCTACCGGGTCGAGCCCGCCGAGCGCGACGAGCCCGGGACCACGGTGACGTTGCGTGCCCGGCAGGGGTCGGCGGAACTGCTGAGCCCGCAGGTCGTGGCCGAACTGGCGCGCTCCTACGGGTCGCTGCTGCCGGTCGAGCTGGTGGTGGACGGTGTCCGCGTCACCGGCGCGGGCCCCGCGTGGCAGGCCGCGCAGCGGGACCCGGCGAGTCGGCGCCGCGCGCTGGAGCAGTACTGCGAGGAGCTGTACGGGTTCACGCCGTTCGACGTGGTCGACCTCGACGTCCCGGAGGCGGGGCTCACCGGCGTCGCGTTCGTCCTGCCGCATCCGGTCGCGCCGACCGCGCGCGCCGCGCACCGCGTCTACCTGAAGCGGATGCTGCTGGCGGAGGGCGTGGAGGGGCTGCTGCCCGAGTGGGCGTTCTTCGCGCGCTGCGTCGTGGACGCGGGGGAGCTGCGCCCGACCGCGAGCCGCGAGGCCCTCTACGAGGACGAGCTGCTCGACTCGGTGCGGGCGGGCCTCGGCGACGCGCTGCGCCAGTGGCTGGTGCGGCTCGCCGAGACCGATCCGCCGAGGCTGCGCGGGTTCCTGCGGCTGCACCAGCTCGGCGTGAAGGCGATGGCGCTGCACGACGACGACATGCTGCGGATCGTGGACCGCTGGCTCGACTACGAGACGTCCGCCGGGCCGATGACGCTGGCGGAGTTCCGGCGGCGGCACCCCGAGGGCCGGTTCACGCCGAGCGTGGACGAGTTCCGGCGGCTGTCGGCGGTCGCGGCGGCGCAGGGCGTCGGGCTGGTCAACGGCGGCTACGTCCACGACACCGAGATCATCGAGCGGCTGCCGGACATCGACCCCGACATCCGCCTCACCCGCCTCGACACCGCCGAGCTGACCACCACGTTCGGGGTGCTCGACCCGGCCGCGGAGCTGGCGCTGCGCCCGTTCATGGCGGCGGCGCAGCGGGCGGTGGAGCGGCTCGGCTGCGAGGTCGTGCTGCGCGACTTCGACCCGGCCTCGCTGCCCACGCTGTATCTGACCAGCCGCGACGCGCAGTTCCAGGAGGAGCTGTCGCGGGCGCGGGACGAGGCGGGCGAGCTGTGGGCCGACGTGCTCGGCGCGGTCGGCGCGACGGCCGCGCCGGAGCGTCCGAGGCTCGTCCTCAACCACCGCAACCCGCTGACCAGGCGGGTGACGGCGCTCGCCGAGGACGGCCTGATCGAACTGGCCGTGCAGGGCCTCTACGGGCAGGCGCTGCTGCTCGGCCACCATCCGCTGCGGCCCGCCGACACGGCGGTGCTGAACCGATCCTTCATCGGCCTGCTGGAGTGGGCCGTCCACGCCCCGGAGGCCCCCCAATGAGCATCGACGAGGTCTACGCGTTGATGACGCGGTCCGAAGAGCTGCCCTACGGGGAGGCGCGGACCGTCCTGGTGGAGGACGCGCTGCGCCGCGCCGAGGCGGCGGACGACGACGTGCTGGCGTTCCAGGTGCGGATCCGGCTGACCAACGCCTACCGCTACGGCGGCGAGCCCGCGAAGGCGTTCGCGACGTTCAGCCGGACGCTCGCCGACCACGACCGCGACCCGTCCCGCTTCGACGAGCTGCGCGGGCTGCTGTGGCAGATGAAGGGGATCGTGAACTCGCTCACCGAGTTCCCCGAGGTCCCCCTCGACCGGACGTACGCGGTCCTGGACGACATGGAGCGGCGCTACAAGACGGCCGGATACAGCCTCCAGGCCGTCTACCACTACCGGAACCTGGTGGCGCGGCACGTCGGCGACCCCGCCGCCGAGGACTGGTACGAGCGCTGGCGGGGCGCGGCGCGCGACGACCTGTCGGACTGCGCGGGCTGCGACCCGTCCGGGATGGTGAACCACCTCGTCCGGTACGGGCGGCACGAGGAGGCGTTCGCGGTCGCCGCGCCGGTGCTGGACGCGGAGCTGACCTGCAACGAGCAGCCGCAGGGCATCCAGACCGCGATGCTGCCGGTCTACCTGCGGACGGGCCGGATCGAGGAGGCGCGCGACGCGCACCGCCGCGCCTACCGGGCGCACCGGCCGCAGCTCGCCGACCTCAGCGACATCGCCGAGCACGTGGCGTTCTGCGCGACCACCGGGAACGAGGCGCGCGCCCTGGAGATCGTCGCGCGGCACCTGGGCTGGCTCGACCGGGCGCCGAGCCCGTACGCGGAGATGCGGTTCGCGGCGGCGGCCGCGCTGGCGCTGCGCCGGATCCTGGACGCGGGGCACACCGACATGACGATCCGGCGCCTCGCGTCGGGCGACCGTCCGGCGGCCGACGTCCCGCTCCGCGACCTGCACGTGGAGCTGACCGCCCGCGCGACCGACCTCGCGGCGCGGTTCGACGCCCGCAACGGCACGTCCTGCCAGGGCGAGCAGGTGCGGGAGGTGCTGGAGGCGGAGCCGCTGGTCGACTTCCTGCCGCTGGGCGAGCACCACCGCCGCAGGCCCGCCGCGCCGCCGGTACCGGACGCCCCGCACGACGACCTCGCCGCCATCGACGATCTCGACGCGCTGCTGGACGAGGCCGAGCGCTCCCGCCGCGCGGGCGACCTGCCCCGCGCGATCGCGGCCTGGGAGCGGTTCGACGCCGTCGCGGTGGACCCCGCGCCCGGTCAGCGCGGCCGTCGCGTGAACGGACGCGCCATGGAACTGGCCGCGGACGGCGACCTCAAGGCCGCGATCGAGCACTGGCACCAGGCGATCGAGCTGTACGGCGAGGCGGGCGACGACGTCCGCCGCGCGCTGGCGCTCAGCCGCGTCGGCGCGGCGCGCATCCAGGAGGGTGACGAGGCCGGGCTGGACGACCTGGTCGCCGCCGCCGACCACCTCGCCGGGAGGCCCGGGGACGAGAGCGGCGGCCTCGAATCGGCCGCGGCGCTGATCCGGCTCGCGGGCGGCTGCCTGGAGCTCGAACGTCCCGCCGAGGCCATCGCGGCCCTGGACCGCATCGAGATCACGGCCGAGGGCGGGACGGCGGCGGAGGCGCGCGCCGAGACCGCCCTGCTGCGCGGCGGCGCGCTCGCGATGACCGGCGACCTCGACGCCGCGCTCCCCACCCTGCGCGGCGGCATCGAGACCGCCCGCACGCTGGGCGACACCGACATGCTGCCGCGCCTGACGCTGACCTACCTGCGGGCGCGGGCCCATCTGGCGCGCGTCCTGGCGGGCGAGGGGCAGGAGCCCGCGCCCCCCGGCGAGGAGGAGTTCGCGCTGCTCGGCGAGGCGCTCGAACGGCTGCCCGCCGCGTCCACGCTGGCCACGCCCCTGCACACCGAGCGCGGCCTGGCGCTGATGGAGGCGGGCCGTCCCGCCGACTCCGTCGCCGACCTCGCCGAGGCCGTCGCGGGCTGGACGGCGATGGGCGCGCACGAGCAGGCCGTCCGGCTGCGGGTGGACCTCGCCGCCGGGTACCTCGCGGCGGGCCGCCACCTGGAGGCGGCGGAGGTCGCGGAGGAGGCCCTTCCCGAACTCGGCGGCCTCGACGAGCGGCGCTGCCGCCTGATCCTCGGGCACGCGCAGAAGGAGATGCTGGAGGCGGAGGGCGCGGCGACGTTCCTGTCGCTGGCCGAGGACGCCGCGAAGGAGGAGGACCACGGCACGGCGGCGCACTTCCTCGCGGAGTCCGCCGAGATCCTCACCGCGCTCGACCGGGACGCGCTCGCCGCCGAGCGGTTCGCGCGGGCCGCCGAGGCGTCCGGCGCGGCGGGCGACCCCTACGGCCTCGTGCGGGGCCGCCGCCGCGCCGCGATGTGCCTGCTGTGGAGCGGGCAGTCGGAGGAGGCCGCCGCCGCGATCGAGTCGGCCCGCGACGCGCTGCCCGGCCTGCCCGCCGACAACGAGCCCGCCCGGATCTGGGAGACGGCGCTCGTCGCCTTCGACCAGGCCCGCATCCTCGCCCAGAGCGGCCGGCTCGCGGAGGCGGAGTCGCACGCGTCCGCCGCCGCCGACGGCTTCACGACCCTCGGCGAGACGGACGCGGCCCAGTCCGCGACCCAGCTGCTCGCCGACCTCAAATCCGCCCGTCCTGACTAAGTTCGGCCCAAGGCACTCGCCGGGCGGCTGTGTTCATGAAGTCCCGGCCCACATCCCTCGCCTGGCGGGTGTGTTCATGAAGTCCCGGCCCAAGGCACTCGCCTGGCGGCTCGTGCCTTGACCGTGCCTTTGGCGGGCGCGGAATCGCTTCGCGATCTTCGCGGTGGGGCCTCGCCTCCGGCTTCGGCCCCACCGCTCAGTTACGCGCCCGCGTGACGGCTGAGCTCGCTGGGGGCCGTGGTCAGGCGCTGCGGCGCGCGCCGGGGGACGGGGCCGCTTCGAGGAACGCGGGTGGCGGCCAGCCGCGCTTCGCGTAGGTCGCGGCGATCCCGTCGCGGACGCGGGCGGCCCGGTCGGTCGCGGTCAGGACGATCACCGAGCCGCCGAACCCGCCGCCGACCATGCGGCCGCCGCGCGCGCCCGCGCGCAGCGCGGCGTCCACGGCCGCGTCGGCCTCGGGCCAGGAGATCTCGAACTGGTCCCGCAGCGACATGTGCGAGGCGTTGAGCATCGCGCCGAGCTCGGCGACGGCCCCGGCGCGCAGCAGCCCGACCGTCGCCTCGACGCGGTGGTTCTCGGTGACCACGTGCTGGACGCGGCGCCGCAGTACCGGATCGCGCAGCGAGCCGAGGGCGCCCGCGAGGTCGGTCACGTCCCGCAGGGCGGCGACGCCGAGCTTCGCCGCCGCCTTCTCGCACTCGGCGCGGCGCTGCCCGTAGCCGCCCGTGGCCAGGTTCCGGTTCGCGCGGGTGTCGACGACCAGCAGCGTCAGCCCGGCGTCGGCCGTCGCGAACGGCACCTTCGACGACAGGCCGCTGCGGCAGTCGAGCATCAGCGCGTGACCGGCCGTGCACAGCAGCGACGCGGCCTGGTCCATCAGCCCGCAGGGCACGCCGACCTGCTCGTTCTCGGCCCGCTGCACGAGCCGGGCCAGCTCGGCGCGCTCGATCTCCACCCCGTGCAGGTCGCAGAGGGCGAGCGCGGTCGCGCACTCCAGCGCGGCCGACGACGACAGCCCGGCACCCTGCGGCAGGTCCGAGTCGATCAGCAGGGACGCGCCGCCCGTTCCGTGTTCGCGCAGGACGCGGGCCACGCCCACCGGATAGGCGGCCCAGGCCCGATCAGGCGGCCAGCCCTCCGAGTCGACCGTCCCACCGTCCACGGACGCGCGTACGATCCCGCCCCCGGCCTGCCGGGAGGCGACCTCGACCACGCCGTCGTCGCGCCGCGCGGCGGTCACCGAGACCCCCTGCGGCAGCGCGAACGGCAGCACGAACCCGTCGTTGTAGTCGGTGTGCTCCCCGATGAGGTTGACCCGCCCGGGAGCGTGCCAAACCCCCTCCGGGGAGCGCCCGAAGAGCTCAGCGAAAGCCTCGGTCATCGCGAGCGGAGGAAGGTCCACGCGTCGGCGACCATGGTCTCCAGGTCCCGCTCCACCTTCCAGCCGAGCCGCGACCTGATCTTCTCCGAGGACGCGACGAGCACGGCCGGGTCGCCGGGACGGCGCGGGGCGACCTCGACGGGGATCTCCCGTCCGGTGACCTCGCGGCAGACCTCCAGGACCTCGCGGACCGAGTTGCCGGTGCCGCTGCCCAGGTTGAAGATCTCGTGGGTGCCGGGCGCGCAGGCGTCCAGCGCCAGCAGGTGCGCGCGGCCGAGGTCGGCGACGTGGATGTAGTCGCGGACGCAGGTGCCGTCGGGGGTCGGGTAGTCCTCGCCGAACAGGCGCACCGCGTCCCGCTCGCCCTGCGCGGTCTTCAGCACGTTCGGGATCAGGTGGGTCTCGATGTCGTGCCGCTCGCCCTGCCGCCCGTAGGCGCCCGCCACGTTGAAGTAGCGCAGCGAGACCGCGCCGATGCCGTGCAGCCGCGCGTACTCGGTGAGCGTGGTGTCGATCGCCAGCTTGGACGCGCCGTAGGGGTTGGTCGGACGGGTCGGGTCGGTCTCCAGGATCGGCGTCGACTCCGGCTCCCCGTACACCGCCGCCGTCGAGGAGAACACGATGCGGGGGACGCCCGCCAACCGCATCGCCTCCAGCAGCGCCAGCGACTCGCCGAGGTTCTTGTTCCAGTACAGGCCGGGCTTCTCCACCGACTCCCCGACCAGCGACTTGGCCGCGAAGTGCAGCACGGCGTCGAACCCGGCGCCGCCGAGCACCTCCGCCGCCGTGTCCCGCAGCGTCCCGCGCACCAGCCGGGCGCCCTCGGGGACGGCGTCCTCGTGCCCGGTGGACAGGTCGTCCAGCACGACGACCTCGTGCCCGGCCTCCAGGAGCAGGGCGGAGACGACGCCGCCGATGTACCCGGCGCCTCCGGTGACGAGCAGCTTCACGAGCGACCTCCAGTGGACGGCTGAACAGACGGCGCTGAACAGACGGCTATCGAACGGCTTTCGAACTGCGGCTTGTCGAACCGCGGCGGGGGTGCCGTCCAGGCTATCCGCAACCGGGATCGGGGAAGGCTCAACCGCGGGACTGGGGCCGTCCGGGCCCCAGAGCCGACATAGGCGGTGAATATGATGTGCGGGACGCGCAGGCGCGGCGACGCTGCAGACCGTGCCGTCGACGCGCGCCCCCGCCCGCGACCCCGCGGGCGGTCGCCCCGCATGAGGCGCCGGCCCGCGAGGGGCCCGGCGGCACCTGAGAGAATCGGTCCGTGGACATGTCCGTAGCTTCCAACCCCACCGGCGGAGCCTCCTCCGAGAGCGGCTCCGCGCTTCCCCGCGTCTTCTCGGGGATCCAGCCCACCGCCGACTCCTTCCACCTCGGCAACTACCTGGGCGCGCTGCGGCAGTGGGTCGCGATGCAGGACACGCACGACGCGTTCTACTGCGTGGTCGACCTCCACGCGATCACGATCGAGCACGACCCGGCCGTGCTGCGCCGCCGGACGAAGGTCGCCGCCGCGCAGCTGCTGGCGATGGGCGTCGACCCCGACCGCGCCACCGTGTTCGTGCAGAGCCACGTCCCCGAGCACGCCGAGCTGGCGTGGGTCCTCGGCTGCCTCACCGGCTTCGGCGAGGCCGGGCGGATGACCCAGTTCAAGGACAAGTCGTCCAAGCAGGGCTCGGCGGGCACCAGCGTCGGCCTGTTCACCTACCCGGTCCTCCAGGCCGCCGACATCCTGCTCTACAGCCCCGAGCCGGGCCCGGACGCCCGCGCGCTGCGCGTCCCGGTCGGCGAGGACCAGCGCCAGCACCTGGAGCTGACCCGCACGCTCGCCGGACGCTTCAACCACCGCTTCGGCGAGACGTTCGTCGCGCCCGAGGCGTTCATCCCCAAGGACGCCGCGAAGATCACCGATCTTCAGGAGCCGACCGCGAAGATGAGCAAGTCGGCGTCCTCGCCGCAGGGCATCGTGGACGTCCTGGAGGACCCGGGCCCGATGCGCAAGAAGATCATGCGCGCGGTCACCGACACCGGCTCCGAGGTCGTCTACGACGAGGAGAAGAAGGCGGGCGTCACCAACCTGCTGCGGATCTACTCCGCGCTGGAGGGCACGTCCGTCGCCGACCTGGAGGCCCGGTACGCGGGCGCGGGCTACGGCCAGTTCAAGAAGGACCTCGCGCAGGTCGTCCTCGACACCTTCACACCGATCAGGGAGCGCACGCACCAGCTCCTGGACGACGAGGAGCGGCTCGAACGGCTCCTCGCGCACGGCGCGGACCGCGCCTCGGCGGTCGCCGCGCGCACGATGGAGATCGTCCGTGACCGGGTGGGATTCGTGGGACGTGGTCGCTGAGCGGGCGGACGCGGGAGGCCGCGGGACGGGCCGGCGCCCGCCCGGCGTCCGCGTGATCGGGGTGGCGATTCCGATCCCGGACCCCCACGGCGCGCTGCTCCAGCGCAAGCGCGCCTCGTTCGGCGATCCGCTCGCGGGCGCGATCCCGACCCACATCACCCTGCTGCCGCCGACCGAGGTGGACGCGGCGGCGCTCGCGGCCGTCGAGGCGCACCTGCGGCAGGTCGCGCGCACCGAGCACCCGTTCCGCATCCGGTTGCGTGGCAGCGGAACGTTCCGTCCCGTCTCACCGGTCGTGTTCGTGGCACTGGCCGAGGGGATCGGCGGCTGTGAGCGGCTTCAGGCGCGTGTTCTGTCGGGGCCGCTCAGCCGTCCGCTCGACTACCCGTACCACCCGCACGTGACGATCGCCCACCACCTCCCCGACGACGTCATGGACCAAGCTTTCAAGGACCTCGCCGGATACGCCGCCGACTTCGACGTCTGGGGCTTCTCCCTGTACGTGCACGGCGCCGACGGCGTGTGGCGCCCGCAGCACGACTACGAGTTCGGCGCGCAGGCACCCCCGGACGCCGCGTCCTGAGCTCGGACGACCCTGCTCCGGGCAACGGAATGTTCAACCCGTGATTACCCTGCGCTGCATCGGTCGGTCGGATGTGGGTAGGTTGCGTCCATGCGCCAGGTGATCACCAAGGTCAGGCAAGGGACGGAGACCTGGTTCCAGGCACGCCTGAGCGCGGGACGCGAACTGCTGCGCCGCTGGCGCGCGCGCTCGAAGTGGTTCGACCACATGGGCCGCGCGTTCGAGCGCTACACCGACCGGCGCGGGGAGCGGCTCGCGGCCGTCCTCACCTACCACGCGTTCCTGTCCTTCTTCCCGCTGCTCGCGCTCGCGTACTCGCTGCTCGGCTACCTCGTCGGCGTCAGCACGCAGGCGCGGGACTACTTCGTGAAGGCGGTCAACTCGCTGCTGCCCGGCCTGTCCGACGAGCTCCAGGTGGAGCAGATCGCCCAGTCCAAGACGGCCGTCGGCCTCGTCGGCCTGGCCGCGCTGCTGTTCACCGGCCTCGGCTGGGTCGACGTGCTGCGCGAGTCCCTGCGCGACATCTGGGACAACAAGCCGACCGGCGGCGGCAACTTCGCCACCAAGCGGCTGTGGGACCTCGCCGTCCTGGTGTTCCTCGGCGTGACGCTGATCTGCGGCATCGCGGTCTCGACCGTCACCACCTCGGCGACGCACACCGTCCTGTCGTGGGTCGGGTTGCAGGACGTCACCGGCGCCGGGACGAGCCTGCGGCTGCTGTCGCTGGTCGTCGCGATGGCCTTCGACACCGTGATCTTCCTGGTGCTGTTCACCCGGCTCTCGGGCACCCGCGCGCCCTGGCGGCGGATCGCCCGCGGGGCCCTGTTCGGCGCGGTCGGCTTCGAGCTGCTCAAGCAGCTGGCGACGCTGCTGATCGGCCGCACGACGCAGAACCCCGTCTACGCCTCGTTCGCCGTCCTGGTCGGGCTGATGATCTGGATGAACGTCGTGTCGCGGTTCGTGCTGTTCGTCGCCGCCTGGACGGCCACGCGCCGCGTCGTGCTGAGCGCCGACGAGGGCAACCCGGAGCGCACCGACCCTGGCGCCGCCGAGCCCCGGGAGAAGGCCGCCGAACCCCGGGAGAAGATCGACCCGATCCAGAACCGCCCGGCGACCGCCCGCTGAGCCCCGCGGCGGAGGCTACGGGTTCGGGTCCTCGAAGGACGGCTCGCCGGACGCTCCCGACGCGCCCGTCCGCGCGGCGGGCGGCGGCCCGTACCGGTACCGCCGACGCCGCCGCAGCACCGCCGTCAGCACCCCGATCGCGAGCGTGGCGCCGACCGCTCCGCCGCCCACGAGCAGCCACATCCGGGTCGAGTTGTCCGAGGCCAGCGGGGCGTCGGGCAGCAGGCCCCCCGAGTCGTCCTTGCCGGGGGCGGGCGCGTCGCCGGGCGGCACCAGCGTGCCCACCGGCTTGGTCTTCCCGCGCGCCGCGAACCCCCAGTCCAGCAGCTTGACCGCGTACGGCGAGGGCGGCTGGTCGGCCCGCATCAGCGAAATGATGATCGTGTGCCCGCCGCGCCGGGCGGCGGCCACGTAGGTCTGCCTGGCCGCGACCGTGTAGCCGTTCTTGCCGCCCAGCAGGCCGTCGTATCCGTACCGCTCGCCCGGCAGCAGCTTGTTGTGCGTGTGGATCGGGTACCCGCCGACCTTCTTGCCCTTCTTGCGCTCGTTCTTGGTGGGCGGCGCGGGGAACTGGAAGTCGATCGCCTGGACGTAGCGCCGGTAGTCGGCGCTCTTCAGCCCCTCGCGCAGGATCAGCGCCAGGTCGTAGGCGGAGGTGTGCTGGGTCCGCACGTCCAGCCCGAGGTCCTTGTCGAGGCCGTTCGGCGACCCGGCGAGCGTGTCGCGGGCGTTGATCCGCTTCGCCTCGCCGTTCATGTCGGCGATGGTCTTCTTCAGCCCGCCGTCGGCCTCGGCGAGCGTCACCGCCGCGTCGTTGGCGGACATCATCATCAGCGCGTGGAACAGGTCCGACACCTTGTACGCCATCTTCGGCGTCATCCCGACCTTGGTGCCCTCCACGTCGCACGCCTTCTGCGAGGGCCGGACGAGCCGGTCGGGGTCCAGGCGCGGGACGAGCGTCAGCGCGGTCAGCGTCTTCAGCGTGCTCGCCGGCAGGTACTGGCCGTGCGGGTCCTTGGCCGCGAGCACCTCGCCGGTGTCGCCGTCCGCGATCAGGTAGGAGGACGCCTTGATCCGCGGCAGCGCCGGGACGCCCGCGAGCTGGTTCACGACGACGCCGCGTCCCGCGAGCTGCGGCCCTCCCACCGGGTCCGCCGGGGGCGCCGCGAGCGCGGGCGGCGCGGTGAGGGTTGCCGCCAGGAGCGGCACGGCGATCACCGTCACGGCGCGGCGCGTACCGGCCCGCGACGCCTGTAGGTCTGGTAGCAAGCTCCCGCCGCTCCTAGCTTCCGCAGCTCCGCGGCTGCCCCCAACGCCCATGACTCCCCCGAAGACTAGGCGACGCATCCGGAGGAGGGGTACCCGGACCGGAAGACACCATCCTCGGACGATTCGGAACTCACCGAACGTAGGGGACACCCGTCATCCGTTACAGTCTGTCATGCACGGTATTTTGGGACGGGCTGACTAGTTCGATCTAGTGGTGTCGCGGACGAGTTCGATGACCGAAAAGTGTGGCCAGGTCTTGTTCGCCGCCCGCCCGTACGAGTCAATTGGTCCACAAAGGGCATGGAGACCCGGCGAGGCGGCGGGCGCGGGCGCCATCATGGAACGAACACGTGACCTGGACCGGCGTTTGTCCAGGCTTAGGGACCCGCTGGCTGAATTGCGCCACGTGCCACGCAACGACCTGCAAGGATTGTGGACGGAGGTTGGCCGTGGCCATTGACTTCAACGCATCGAACGGGGCGACGCTCGGAGTCGAGTGGGAGCTCCAGCTGGTCGATGCGGAGACCAGGCACCTGCGGCAGGACGCCCGCGAGGTGCTCGCCGCCCTGCCCGTCCTCGGCGAGATCGCCGGGCTCCCGAAGATCCGGCACGAGCTGATGGAATCGACCGTCGAGATCGTCACCGACGTCTGCCACACCGTGGGGGAGGCCAAGAACGACCTCGCGGGCACGCTGGCGGCCCTGCGCGGCGCCGCCGCCGAACGCGACCTGACGCTCGCCTGCACGGGCACCCACCCGATCAGCGACTGGCGGGACGCGGTGATGGCGCCGATGGGCCGCTACGCCCAGCTCATCGAGGAGATGCAGTGGCTCGCCCGCCGCATCCAGACGTTCGGCGTGCACGTCCACGTGGGCGTCTCCGACGGCGCCAAGGCGATCCCGATCGTGAACGCGCTGTCGGCCTACCTGCCGCACTTCCTGGCGCTGACCGCCTCCAGCCCGTTCTGGAGCGGCAGCGACACCGGACTGGCCTCGTGCCGCGCCGTCGTCTTCGGTCAGCTTCCGACTGCCGGACCACCCCACTTGCTGGACGACTGGGCCGCGTTCGAGGATTACATGGACACGCTGCTGAGGGCGGGAACGATCCGCAGCATCAAGGAGGTCTGGTGGGACATCCGTCCACATCCGGACTTCGGCACCGTCGAGATCCGCATGTTCGACGGTATCCCCACGATGCGCGAGGTGGGCATGGCCGCGGCGCTGTGCCAGAGCCTGGTCACGCTCTTCGACCAGCAGCTCGACCGGGGTTACACGCTGCCCCGGCCCGCCGCCTGGGTGGTCCGCGACAACAAGTGGAGGGCGACCAGATACGGACTCGACGCCATCGTCATCACCGATGACACTGGGGGTACCGCACCACTCCGCGACGACATCTACGAGCTGATCCGCGAACTGGAGCCGGTGGCCGACCGCCTCGGCTGCGCGGAGGAGCTCAAGGTGGCGGGGGAAGTGCTCGAACACGGGGCGCCGTACGAACGGCAGCGCGCGATCCGCGCCGAGGGCGGCACGTTGGAGCACATCGTCGACGCGGCGATCATCGAGCTCGCGGAGGACAGGTTCGTCACACTGGGGGAGGTCGCACATGCCGGGACCTGAGGAACCGGCCGGCGCAGGAGAGAAACCAGGGGGCGCCCGGCCCCGGCGACCCGGCCCCCGGCCGGGAGATCGGGCCGTTCCGGGGGGTCGTCCCCCCGCGGAGGGCCGGTCCGGGCCCGACGCCGGCTCCGGGGGCGGGGCCGACAACGGCTCGGACACCGGATCGGACGCGCAGTCCGGCGCGGGAACCGGTGCACCACGGGCGGACGACCCGGCTCCGCGCACGAACAAACCGGTCCCGCACGCGAACAAGAACGTGGGCGCCGGTGAATACCAGTACGAAAACGAAGGCGAGAACAGCACCACCGACCAGACCACCGGGCGGACGCCTCTCGGCTCCGCCCTCGCGCAGGGGGCGCACATGACACATCCGGGACACGGGGTGATGCCCGGTCTTGAACCTCCCACCGCCCCGGGCCCCGAGGGCTCGCAGGACGACGACGCCGGGATACCCGCCGTGTCCGGCGCCCCAGGGGCGCCGGCCGGGGCGGGCGGCGCCGCGTCCGTCCTCGGCGGCGCGGCGCTGCAACCGCAGCTCGACGCGTTCCTCACCGGTCACGAGGACGCGCTGATCTCCTTCCGCCGCGACCTGCACGCCCACCCCGAGCTGGGCTACGCCGAGCACCGCACGACCCGGCGGATCGCCGAGCGGCTGCGCGCCGCCGGGCTCGAACCGCGAATCCTCCCGCGCGGCACCGGCCTGTTCTGCGACATCGGCCCCGCCGACGGCACGACCGTCGCGCTGCGCGCCGACATCGACGCCCTCCCCCTCCACGACGAGAAGGAGCACGCTCCCTACCGCTCCACGGTCCCCGGCATCGCCCACGCGTGCGGCCACGACGCCCACACCACGATGGTGCTGGGCGCGGGCCTGTTCCT
Organism: Actinomadura terrae; assembly: GCF_022751215.1. GTDB lineage: Bacteria > Actinomycetota > Actinomycetes > Streptosporangiales > Streptosporangiaceae > Spirillospora > Spirillospora terrae. Next base: position 614,480 of record NZ_JAICDG010000002.1, read on the forward strand.
CGCGCAGCAGGCGGAGGCGGGGCTGCTGCCCGGCCGGGTCCGGCTGCTGTTCCAGCCCGCCGAGGAGACGCCGGGCGGGGCGCTGGACGTGATGGCGGCCGGCGGCATCGCGGGCGTCGACCGCGCGTTCGCGCTGCACTGCGACCCGCGCATCGAGGTCGGCCAGCTCGGCCTGCGCACCGGGCCGATCACCGCCGCGTGCGACAAGGTGTATGTGAAGGTCACCGGGCCCGGCGGGCACACCGCCCGGCCGCACCTGACCGCCGACCTCGTGTACGCGCTCGCCAAGATCGTCACTGAGCTCCCGTCGGCGCTGTCGCGGCGGGTCGACCCGCGCTCCAGCCTGTCGCTGGTGTGGGGGCGGATCTCGGCCGGGTCGGTCGCGAACGCGATCCCCGACGACGGGATCGCCGAGGGCACCGTCCGCTGCCTGGACGACGACGCCTGGCACCGCGCGCCGGAGATGATGAAGGCGCTGCTCCAGTCGGTCGCCGCCGCCTACGACGTGGAGGCGTCGCTGGAGTACGTCCGGGGCGTCCCGCCGACGGTGAACGAGGCGACCAGTGTGCAGATGTTCCGCGACGCCGCCGCGCAGGTGCTCGACGAGGACGGCGTCGTGCCGACCCCGCAGAGCCTCGGCGGCGAGGATTTCGGCTGGTACCTGGAGTCGATCCCCGGGGCGCTGGCGCGGCTCGGCGTCCGCACGCCCGGCTCGCCCGGCGAGTACGACCTGCACCGCGGCGACTTCGACATCGACGAGCGCTGCCTGGCCGTCGGCGTCCGGGTGCTGGCCGCGACCGCGCTGACCGCGTTGTGGGAGGCCGGACGCCCCGGCGACGCCGAACCGATCGAGGGCGCGGCCCTGGCCTAGCCGTCCCGCCGCACCGCGCGGCGACCCACCCCCGGGACGACCGCCGTCCCGGGGGCTTCTGACCTGTGGCGATATGCCTACGCGTTGGTAACGGACCTGTTGCGAAACGGTGCACACAGGGAGCAATCAGCCAACGGCCAGGTAGCGTCCGATCGATTTCGGTCGCCGGACCGGCCGACCGTGGGTGGGGAACGGAAGGAGCGCTACCGTGCGCCGTGGTTTGAAGCGCCGTGGTTTGAAGATCTCGCTCGCCACCGTGACGGCCGCGGCGCTGTCTCTCGGCGCCGCCGGATGCGGCGGCAAGAAGGCCGGGGAGAGCAACGACGGCGACGGCAAGAAGACGCTCAAGATCGGGCTCGCGTTCGACATCGGCGGCCGCGGCGACCAGTCGTTCAACGACTCGGCGGCGGCCGGCCTGGACAGGGCCAAGAAGGACCTGAACGTCACCACCGAGGAGATCTCCGCCAAGCCCGACGAGCCCGACGCCGACAAGGAGTCGCGGCTGCGGCTGCTCGCCAACAAGGGCTACAACCCGGTCATCGGCGTCGGCTTCTCCTACACCTCGTCGCTGATCAAGGTCGCGAAGGACTTCCCGAAGACGAAGTTCCTCGTCGTGGACGCCGACCAGTGCAAGGTGTCCGGCGCGAACGTCAAGGGCGCCTGCTTCTCCGAGGAGCAGGGATCGTTCCTCGTCGGCGCCGCCGCCGCGCTGAAGTCCAAGACGGGCACGATCGGGTTCATCGGCGGCGTGAACGTGCCGCTGATCAACAAGTTCGAGGCCGGGTACACCGCGGGCGCCAAGAAGGCCAGGCCGGGGATCAAGGTGCTGCCCGCCAAGTACCTGACCCAGCCGCCGAACTTCGACGGGTTCAAGAACCCGGCGCTCGGCAACGAGGCCGCCAAGGGCCAGCTCGACGCGAACGCCGACGTGATCTACCACGCGGCGGGCGGCGCGGGCATCGGCGTGATCAAGACCGTCGCGGCGGCGAAGAAGTGGGCGATCGGCGTCGACTCCGACCAGTACAACCTGCCCGCCGTGGCCGGGGCGAAGGAGTTCATCCTCACCTCCATGGTCAAGCACGTGGACCTCGCCGTGTTCGACTTCGTCGAGAGCGTCGCCAAGAACACCTTCCAGCCCGGGACGAAGACCTACGACCTCAGCAACGACGGCGTGGGCTACGCGACGTCCGGCGGCAAGGTCGACGACATCAAGGCCAAGCTGGACGCGCTGAAGGCCGACATCGTCGCCCGCAAGATCACCGTCCCGACGAAGCCGTAGCGATCGGCCCGGGCCCGCGCGCCGCCGCGCGCGGGCCCGGTGATCCGGTGACGTCCGAGGCAGGAGGGGGGAACTCGTGTCCGACCAGGTGGCGGCCGTCCGGCTGACATCGATCACCAAGCGGTTCCCCGGCGTGGTCGCCAACCGCGACATCAACCTCACGATCGAGCGCGGCGAGGTGCACGCGCTCTGCGGTGAGAACGGCGCCGGGAAGTCCACGCTGATGAAGATCCTCTACGGGATGCAGCGGCCGGACGAGGGCGGCATCGAGGTCGACGGGGAGAAGGTCGCGTTCCGCTCGCCGGCGGACGCGATCGCCCGCGGCATCGGCATGGTTCACCAGCACTTCAAGCTGGCCGACAACCTGACCGTGCTGGAGAACGTGATCCTCGGCGCCGAACCCCGCGGCAAGGGCCGGCGGCGCGGCCGGATCGACTTCGCCGCCGCCCGCGAGAAGATCCGCGAGATGTCGCGCGCCTACGGGCTGCGCGTCGACCCCGACGTGCTCGTCGAGACCCTCGGCGTCGGCGAGCGGCAGCGCGTCGAGATCCTCAAGGTGCTCTACCGGGGCGCCCGCGTGCTGATCCTGGACGAGCCGACCGCCGTGCTCGTCCCGCAGGAGGTCGAGGAGCTGTTCGGCAACCTCCGCGACCTGCGCGCCGAGGGCCTGACCGTGCTGTTCATCTCGCACAAGCTGGACGAGGTGCTGTCGGTCGCCGACACCATCTCGGTCATCAGGCGCGGCACCACGGTCGCGACCCGGCTCGACCCGGCGCGGGTCACCTCCCGGCGGCTCGCCGAGTTGATGGTGGGCTCGGAGCTTCCCACCCCGGAGCTCCGCGAATCCACCGTCACCGACGAGGTCCAGCTGGAGCTCGCCGGGCTGACCGTCCTGACCCCCGGCGGCCGTCCCGTGGTCGACGAGGTGTCGCTGCGCATCCGGCGCGGCGAGATCGTCGGGCTCGCCGGGGTCGAGGGCAACGGGCAGAGCGAGCTGATCGAGGCGATCATGGGCATCCGGCACGCGGACGCCGGGACGATCACCTACGGCGGCGACGACGTCACCAACTGGACGACCCGCCGCCGCCGCGAGGCGGGCATCGCCTACATCCCCGAGGACCGGCACCGGCACGGGCTCGTCCTGGAGGGGACGCTCTGGGAGAACCGGATGCTCGGCCACCAGACGCGGCGCCCGAACGTCCGCGGCCCGTGGATCGACCGGCGCGGCGCGCGCCGCGACACGACCCGGATCGTCCGCGAGTACGACGTCCGGACGCCGGACATCGACGTGCCCGCCGCCGCGCTGTCGGGCGGCAACCAGCAGAAGCTGATCGTCGGACGCGAGATGTCGGGCGAGCCGCGGCTGCTGATCGCCGCGCACCCCACCCGCGGCATCGACGTCGGCGCGCAGGCCGCCATCTGGGACCACCTGCGGCAGGCCCGCGCGGACGGGCTCGCCGTGCTGCTGATCAGCGCCGATCTTGAGGAACTCATCGGAATGTCCGACACCCTGCACGTGATCCTGCGGGGCCGGCTCGTCGCGGAGGTCGACCCGCGGGAGGTCACCCCGCAGGCGCTCGGCTCCGCCATGACCGCCGCGGGAGACCCGTCGTGACCGCCCCCGACGACAAGCCCCCGAACGCCGCCGACAAAACCCCGGACGCCGCAGGCGAGACGCCAGAACCCCCTGCCAACTCCCCGGGCGCCGCAGACGAGACGCAGGAGTCCACCGACAAGGCCCCGAAGCCGTCCGAAAGCGGCCCAAAGGACGGCGGGCCGGAGACGGTCCCCGCGTGGAAGGCCGTCCTGCAAGGGCTGGGCCCGCGCGGGCTGGCGCTGAAGATCGGCGCGCCCGTCGTCGCGCTGCTGATCTCGCTGGCGATCACGGCGGCGCTGCTGCGGATCACCGGCGCCGACCCGGTCAGCTCGATCCAGAGCATGATCGACTACGGCACCACCGAGAACTCGATCGTCGACATCCTCAACCGCGCGACCCGCTACTACCTGTCGGCGGTCGCGGTCGCGATCGGCTTCCGGATGGCGCTGCTCAACATCGGCGTGGACGGCCAGTACCGGCTCGCGGCGTTCCTCGCGGCGGCGCTCGGCGGCGCGCTGACGCTGCCCGCCCCGTTCGGCCAGATGCTGGTGATCATCGCGGCGATGCTGATCGGCGGGCTGTGGGCCGCGATCGCGGGCATCCTGAAGGTCACCCGCGGGGTCAGCGAAGTGCTCTCCACGATCATGCTGAACGCGATCGCGACCGGCCTGATCGCCTACCTGCTGAACGACAAGCGGCTCGCCGAGGTCCGGCCGGGCAGCAACAACGTCGCGACCCCGAAGATCCCCTCCGACGGACGGGTCGGCCCGCTGAACGGGTTCCTGTCCTCGATCGGCCTCGACCTGCCCGGCCACGTGTACGGGCTGCTGCCGCTCGCGATCGTCGTCGGGATCGTGTTCTGGATCGTGATCAACCGCACCCGGTTCGGCTTCGACCTGAAGGTGTCGGGGCTCTCGCCCTCGGCCGCGCGGGCGAGCGGCGTCAGCGCCCGCCGGATGGTCGTGATCACGATGATCGCGTCCGGTGCCGTCGCGGGCCTCATCGGCATGCCCGAGCTGCTCGGCGCGTCGTATGAGTACTCGCTGAACTTCCCCGCCGGGCTCGGCTTCACCGGGATCACGGTGGCGCTGCTCGGCCGCAACCATCCGGTCGGCATCGCGCTCGCCGCGCTGCTGTTCGCCTTCCTCGACCAGACCTCCGACGTCCTCCAGGAGGTCGACGTGCCGAAGGAGATCGTCGGGGTGATGCAGGGCGTGGTCGTGCTGACCGTCGTCATCGTCTACGAGCTGATGCGCCGCTGGGAGATCAGGCTCCAGCAGCGGACCGTCGCCGACGAGCTGGCCACCGGCCACGACCTGGCCCGCGAGTCCGCTGGGAGCGCCTCATGACCGCGACCGAAGCCGTCGCCAAGGTGAAGGGCGCGGCCCCGGCGCGCCTGCGCTGGCCGCACTACCTGCTGATCGCGGCCGGGCTGCTGGTGCTGCTCTCGCTCGTCCGGGTGCTGGACGACGCCGACGACGTCACCTCCAGCGGGACGGTCAGCGCCGCCCTCCGGCTCGCCGTCCCGATCTTCCTCGCCGGGCTCGGCGGGCTGTGGTCGGAGCGTTCCGGCGTGATCAACATCGGCCTCGAAGGCATGATGATCCTCGGGACGTGGACGGGCGCGTGGGCCGGATACCAGTGGGGCCCGTGGGTCGGCGTCCTGTTCGGCGTCCTCGGCGGGATGCTCGGCGGCCTGCTGCACGCGATCGCGACCGTGACGTTCGGCGTCGACCACATCGTGTCCGGCGTCGCGATCAACATCCTCGGCCTCGGCCTCACCCAGTTCCTCGCCGGGCTGATCTTCAACACCGGGCACGCGAAGTCGCTCGGCGGCGGCCCCCGGCAGTCCCCGCCGATCGACCCGATCGGGACGCTGACGCTGCCGGTCCTGTCCGGCGGCGACATCGGCGGCTGGCACAGCCCCGACTGGCTCGGCTCGCTGGAGCGCCACCACTGGTTCCTCGTCTCGGACGTCGCAGGCATCCTGCGCGGCCTGACCAGCGGCATGTCGCTGCTGACGCTGGTGGCGATCCTGCTGGTCCCGGCGAGCTTCCTCGTCCTGTGGAAGACGGCGTTCGGGCTGCGCATCCGCTCCTGCGGCGAGGACCCCTACGCCGCCGAGTCGCTCGGCGTGCACGTCTACCGGATGAAGTACGCCGCCGTCATGATCTCGGGCGGCTGCTCCGGCCTCGCGGGCGCGTTCCTGGTCACCGTCGCCGCCCCGCTCTACCAGGACGGCCAGACCGGCGGCCGCGGCTTCATCGGCCTGGCCGCCATGATCTTCGGCAACTGGCGCCCGGGCGGCCTCGCCGCCGGTTCGCTGCTGTTCGGCTACACCGACGCGATGAACGTGCGCGGCGGCGGCCAGTCCGTGCACGCGCTGCTGCTGTTCGTCGCCGTCCTGCTGGTGGCGGTGGCGGCGTGGCAGGCCGTCCGCGCGAACCGGATCCGCCCGCAGGTCACCACCGACCTCGCCCGCCGCGAGGCCCGCAACGCGACGATCGGCGCCGCCCTGGCGCTGGCCGCGGCGGCGGGCCTGCTGGTGTGGTTCCTGCTCAGCGACCGCGTCCCGGGCGAGCTGGTGTCGTTCACGCCGCACCTGACGACGCTCCTCGTCCTGGCCCTGGCGAGCCAGCGCCTCCGCATGCCCGCCGCCGACGGCCTGCGGTACCGCCGGGGCGAGGCACGTTAGGACCGGGGCTCCGAGACGGGGATCATGGACGTATGACGGACATCGACTGGCCCGCCCTACGCGACGCCGCATGGGTGGCGATGGAACGGGCCTACGCCCCGTACTCGAAGTTCCCCGTCGGCGCCGCCGCGCTCGTGGACGACGGACGCGTGATCACCGGCTGCAACGTCGAGAACGCCTCGTACGGCCTCGTCCTGTGCGCAGAATGCGCCATCGTGTCGGCGCTCTACGGCCCGGGCAAGTCGGAGAACCCTCGCCTCGTAGCGGTCGCGGTCGTCGACCGCAACGGCGACCCGCTGATGCCGTGCGGACGCTGCCGCCAGCTCCTCTGGGAGCACGGCGGCGCGGACATGCTGCTGGAGACGGCGCGCGGCGTCCTGACCATGAGGGAAGTCCTGCCGGACGCGTTCGGCCCCGAAGACCTGACCACCCGCACCTGAGAGGATTCTGTGGACGCCATCGATGTCATCCGCGCTAAGCGGGACGGCGCGGAGCTGACCCCCGAGCAGATCGACTTCGCGGTCGACGCCTACACGCGCGGCGCGATCGCCGACGAGCAGATGTCGGCGCTCGCGATGGCGATCCTGCTGAACGGGATGACCCGTCCCGAGGTCGCCCGCTGGACGGAGGCGATGATCCGCTCCGGTGAGCGGATGGACTGGTCGGCGCTCGACCGTCCGACCACCGACAAGCACTCCACCGGCGGCGTCGGCGACAAGATCACCCTGCCGCTCGCGCCCCTCGTCGCGGCGTGTGGCGCGGCCGTCCCGCAGCTCTCAGGACGCGGCCTGGGCCACACCGGCGGCACCCTGGACAAGCTGGAGTCGATCCCCGGCTGGCGGGCGTCGCTCTCCAACGACGAGATGCTGGACGTCCTTTCTGAAGCGGGCGCGGTGGTCTGCGCCGCCGGAACCGGCCTCGCCCCCGCCGACCGCAAGCTCTACGCGCTCCGCGACGTCACCGGCACCGTCGAGTCGATCCCGCTGATCGCGTCCTCGATCATGTCCAAGAAGATCGCGGAGGGGACGGGCGCGCTCGTCCTGGACGTCAAGGTCGGCTCCGGCGCGTTCATGAAGACCGCCGCCGACGCCCGCGAACTCGCCGAGACCATGGTCGCGATCGGCACCGACAACGGCCTGCGGACGGTCGCGCTGCTGACCGCGATGGACCGCCCACTAGGAAACGCGGTCGGCAACGCGGTAGAAGTCGCCGAATCCGTCGAGGTGCTGGCGGGCGGCGGCCCGTCCGACGTGGTCGAACTGACCGTCACCCTGGCCCGCGAGATGCTGTCCGCCGCCGGAATCACCGACCGCGACCCGGCCGACGCTCTCGCCGACGGCACCGCCATGGACGTCTGGCGCCGGATGATCATCGCCCAGGGCGGCGACCCCGACGCCCCGCTGCCGTCCGCCGCCGAGTCGCACCAGGTGCTCGCCCCGTCCTCCGGCGTCCTGACCAGGCTGGACGCCTACGGAGTCGGCGTCGCGGCCTGGCGCCTGGGCGCGGGCCGGGCCCGCAAGGAGGACCCGGTCTCCTTCGGCGCGGGCGTCATCTGCCACGCCAAGCCGGGCGAGAAAGTGACACAGGGTCAACCCCTTCTCACCTTGCACGCCGACGACGCGTCCCGTTTCGACCGCGCCCTGGAGTCGCTGGACGGCGCCTACGAGATCGGCTCCGCCGACAGCGTCACCGACCTCCCACCCCTGGTGATCGACCGGATCTCCTGAACTGGCAGGTTTGTTAACTATCACCGTTGACGCGCGTCGCGCCCCCTCGGAAGGCTGATCAGGTTTCGTTCAGCTTCAGAGGAGCAACGGTGCGACTCTCACTACTCTCCGTGGCGGCGGTCGCGGGCGCCACCGGCCTCATCGCCGGCACGATGCCCGCGTTCGCCGACACCGGACGTCCCGACGCGGGGCGTCCCCACATCGTCGTCAAGGACGGCAAGACCCAGCCGGTGTTCTCCTACCAGGACGCCGTGCGCGAGAAGGTCTTCGTCGAGACGAACGTGGACAGCGACAACGACGGCAAGCGCGACCGCGTCTCCGTCTACGTCACCCGTCCCAAGGAGACGAACGGCGGCCTGAAGGTCGCCTCGATCATCGAGGGCAGCCCGTACTACGGCGGACTCCAGGACACCCCCTACCACCCGGCCGACGTCACCGACTACCCGCGGCTCGCCGCGTGGAACGTCCCAACCGCCCCGCCGGGACCGCCGAACTACGCCTTCCCGTACTACGACAACTACTTCGTCTCCCGCGGCTACGCCGTCCTGTCCGCCGACACCCTCGGCACCGGCGACTCCGACGGCTGCCCCACCGCCGTCGGCCCCAACGAGGCCGAGGGCATGACGCAGGTCATCAAGTGGCTGACGGGCAAGGCCACCGCGTACGACGCGTCCGGCAAGAAGATCCGCGCGGACTGGTCGACCGGCGACGTCGCGATGGCGGGCAAGTCCTACGACGGCACGCTCCCGCTGGCCGCCGCCGCGACCGGCGTCCGCGGCCTGAAGACGGTCGTGTCGATCTCCGGCGTCTCCAACTGGTACGACGAGTACCGCGCGAACGGCGGCGTCGTCGCCCCCGACGGCTACAACGGCGAGGACCTCGACCTGCACGCGAAGGTCGTCCTGTCCCGCAAGAACCCGGGCATCTGCGAGCCGGTCATCCGCAAGCTCGAAAAGGGCATGGACCGCGTCACCGGCGACTACAACCGCACCTGGGACCTGCGGAACTTCGCCAAGCGCGCGCCCAACTTCAAGGCCAGCGTCTTCATGGTGGGCGGCCTCGCGGACTGGAACGTCAAGCCCATTCAGATGTCCGGCCTCTGGGAAGGACTGAAGAAGGCGCACGTCAACCGCAAACTGTGGATCCACCAGGCGGCCCACGACGAGCCCCTGGACGTCCGCAAGGGCGAATGGCTGGAGGCTCTGAACCTCTGGTTCGGGCACGAACTGTACGGCGTCCGCAACGACATCATGCGCCAGCCCCGCGTCGACCTGGAGCGCACGCCGGGCCAGTGGGAGACGCACCGCGACTGGCCCGACGCGTCGGCCCGTCCGGTGAAGCTGGGCCTGTCGTCCGGTGTCCTGGGCGAGCGCGGCCACGGCACTGAGTCTTGGGTGGACGCGCCATCCCGTACGGCGGAGGAGTTGGCGGCGAACGAGGACAAGCAGGACCCGAACCGCCTGATGTACCTCACGCCCAAGCTGGAGAAGGCCACCAAGCTCAGCGGCACCGCGAAGCTCAAGGTGCGGGCCTCGGTCGACGGCAAGTCCCCGTACCTGTCGGCGCTTCTGGTCGACTACGGCACGGACTCGCGCATCTCCGGCTTCGGCCCCACCTCGGGCACCTGGTGCTACGGCGACTCCATCCCCGGCAACCAGGGCTGCCGCACGAACCGCGGCTACACCACGGCCGTCACCCCGTTCAAGATCGTGACGCGTGGCTGGATGGACGTCCGGAACCGGCACAGCGCCTCGGTGACCGAGCCCATCAAGGCGGGCAAGGACTACACGTTCTCCTGGACGATGCAGCCGTACGACTACGTCTTCAAGCCGGGCCACCGCATCGGCCTGGTGCTCCTGGCGACCGACCACGCCTACACCCTCCGCTACCCGGCGGGGACGAAGGTCGAGGTAGACCTGCACGACTCCTCCCTGACCCTCCCCTTGACGAAGTAGCAGCGCGTTGAAGGCCCCGCCGCCCGCTTGGGCGGCGGGGCCTTTCCTTTGGGAATTCCCGTCAAGTCCGAGCCAGTTCCCGGACGACGAGCGCCACGGCATACGCAACGTCGCTAACCGGAGTGATCCGCCGCCCGTCACCCCAGGTGAACCACCAGGCGCCCTCGAAGAAGTCGCATCCGACCTCAATGAGCCGCTGCGGCCGCCCGCGCCACACCACGCTCAATGCCGCCGGTTCCCCACGCCGCTCAACGACCCCGCACGTCAGCTCAGGACGTGCATCCAGGACGGTTCGCAGCGCGCCCAGATGCGCCTGCCGTTCACTCAGGGGGACGGGATACGCCTGCCAGCTCACACCCATGACACACCCATGCCGGTTCACCTCACAGTTGTCGGTAAGAAGCGGCGCGGCCGGTGGATCCGGGGGGCGGGACCACCGACCGCGCCGCGCTTCATCCAGACCCACCCGCGCGCTGACGCGCCCGCTGAGCCTGCTGATCGAGGGCCTCACGCAACAGCGACGCAGAAGGATGCATGAGCGTCGGCTCCACACCCGCCCTCGGGTCGTGCAGGCTGGCGACCCACTCCCCGAGCCGACCGTCCTGTCGCACGGCCCGCCAGATCCGCCACCCACCGAAGTCGCCCCGCAGTGACTCCAGCTCCCGCTCGTCCCGCGCTCGCCCGTCCATCACCCGACCCCCTGCCCGCTCACCTGCCCGATTCGTGCGACAACCTTCACACGCTCGACTACGTTGGGGAATCGACCGTGCACCACCAGCGACGTACCAGAGGCAAGATCGATCGCACCCGGCGTCCGGGTGCAGGCCCCCCGGAGGTCGAGATGCCAGCGCAGTCCGAGCCCTACGAAGCCCCCGCCATCGTCACGTTCGCGAAGGAACTCGAATGGCGCCGGACGCAGGCCGGGCTCAGCAAGAAGGAACTCGCCGAAAAGCTCGGCTTCGCCGACTCCTACGTGGGCCAAGTCGAGCTGCGCAAGAACCTGCCCTCCGAAGAGTTCGCTGCCGCCCTCGACACGTTCTTCAACGCGGACGGCCTGTTCGTCCGCCTACTGGAACGCATCAACGAGACCAAGCACCAGGCGATCCTGCCGCCCGGCTTCACCGAGTATCTCGGCTACGAGCGCAGGGCTAGCCACCTCCGGATCCTCAGTGCCAACCTGGTCAGCGGACTTTTTCAGACCGAGGCGTACTCCACAACGGTGATCAGTACGCTGATGGGGTCAGCTACGCCAAGGGTTGTAGCCGAGCGCATGGAGCGGAAGTCAATCTTCGATCGAGAAGACCCGCCGCACACGTTCCTTACCTTCGACGAGAGCGTAATCCGCAGGACCGTGGGTTCCAAGGATGTCATGCTTGAGCAACTCGGACTTCTTCTTGAGGTTGGAAGGCGCGAAAGAACGCAACTTCAAATCGTCCCATACGATGCGGGATTTCATGTCGGGCTGACGGGCAGTTTTATCATCCTAGGGTTTGAGGACGAGCCCGATATCGCCTACATAGAGGCCGCTGGAGAGGGCGTGCTTTTGAAGCGGCGCGACAAGGTCGCGTTCAAAGCCCTAACATGGGACTTGATCCAGGGCCGCACGCTCTCCACCGAGGAGTCGTTGGCCATGATTCAAGACGCGATGGAGAAGCTTTGAGCATTTCAGACGTGTCAGGTACCCGGTGGCGCAAGAGCACCCGCAGCGGGCCTGAAGGTGGTGAGTGCGTGGAGATTGCGGACGCGACGTCCGCGATCATGGTCCGCGACTCCAAAGACCCGCACGGCCCTCACCTCGCCTTCACCATCACCGCCTGGCAGACGTTCACCAACAACGTCAAAGCAGGGCGCCTGGACGTAGAAGGCTAGCCGTCCCGCCACCAAAGTGCCGCCTCCTTGGCGGCGCTCGACTGTGCTTCTCTGGGAAGAGGGTCGGTGATGGACGCTTGGTAGAAAATCCACCAGTTCGCTCGCTGGCCCTAAATGAACCATCTCCCCCGGAAAGGCGTGGCGGCGAAGTCATGAATACCTCGAATGTTTCAAGTATCCGATGGCGTAAGAGTGGTCGCAGCGCTCACCAGGGCGGCGAGTGCGTAGAGGTTGGCCAGTGGCGCAAGAGTAGCCACAGCGGGCCTCACGGCGGCGAGTGTGTGGAAATCGCTGACGCCAGCGCCGCGATCATCGTCCGAGACTCCAAGAACCCGAACGGTCCTCGCCTGGCCCTCACCCCCGTCGCCTGGCAGATGTTCACCAACAACGTCAAAGCAGGACGCTTGGACGTAGAAAGCTAGCCACCCCGCCGCCAAAGCGCCGCCTCCTTAGCGGCGCCTGGCTGTGCTTCTCTGGGAAGGGCCGGTGACCGGCGCTTGGTAGGAAATCAAGCAGTCCGTTCACCGGCCCTACGAATGTGCTTTTCCAGAACTAAAATCCTCGCCATGAGGGATTTAGCTCAGAGCCATCCGCGACTTGTCGTAAACCCTTCAGGGGTGATGAGTGTCCCTGGGCGATCTGGGAGAGCCGCTACGGCGCCACGTTGCGAACCTCGCAGGGGCGATGAGGACGACCTGCTGTTCTCCGAACCACCGACGATGACCGTGTTGCGAACCCTCGCAGGGGCGATGAGGACCGCCGGGTTCGGCGGCGTGCTCATCCGCATCGGGTTGCGAACCCTCGCAGGGGCGATGACGCCCTGATGCCCGAGATCCTCGTCCGCTACCACGGCTCGTAGTTGCGAACCCTCCGAGGGGCGATGAGCGACGAGTCAGCTCCGGAACTATGACGCCTTCGCCGGGGTTGCGAACCCTCGCAGGGGCGATGAGGACCGCGCGATCGCGCGGCCCGCGCGGGCTGCGGCCACGTTGCGAACCCTCGCAGGGGCGATGAGGACCCCACGGTAAAGCCACAGGCCTTTGAAGGGAAGCGCGGCCTGTGGGACGGGGATTTTTCAGCGATCCGCCGGTTGTGTCGTCGGGCCCGGTGTGTCGCTGAACAACGTTGCCTACGAGCTCGGCCGCTCACAGAGTGCAAGTCTCGCAGGGGTGATGAGGACCAGCCGAGTGGCCCACGCGGTGAAGTCGTGCGGCGCTCTCGCGGAGGTCACGCGAGTGTGAACGTCAGCCCTGGTACGCCCGGGTGGGCGATGGTCTGGCGCCCGTTGTCGATGTGCATGCGGAAGGTTTCGGGGCCGGGCCGGCCTGCCCGGTCCCAGGTGTCCCATGCCGCTTCGACCGCGTCCCACAGCCGTAGCGGCCCGGCCTGGCGGACGCACCAGTCCTCACCGCCCGAAGTGCCATCGGGGGTGAGGGTGGCGGCCGACCCGGTTGTGACGTTGATCAGGTGGACGGTGTCGCCCTCGGGGTCGGTGAGCTGCTGGGCGTTCGGGGCCGCGAGTTGGGCGAGGAACCGTGCGAAGAACGCTTCGTCGCTCGCCTCGTCCAAGCGACCAGGGCCGTAGCGGGCCGGATGGCCTGGGGTGTCGCGGGTGAGCGCGTCCCAGTCGGTGGGATTGCCGGGCGCGGGACGTTCCTGGGCGCGGGCGGCCATGAAGGAGATGGTGCCGGGCAGTAGCGGTCCCTCGGCGGTGCCGTCCTCGCGGGTGGTGAGCAGGACGCGGGCATAGCCGTACAGCCACCCCGAAAGGGTGGCCAAGATCTTGGCGCCGGGCCGGGCCTGGGCGAGCCACGCGGCCGGGACGGTCCGGACTGAGCACGCCGCCACGATGCGGTCGTAGGGGGCGTGCGGCCAGTACCCGTGCAGGCCGTCGGCGACCGCCAGCCGCACCGCGTACCCGCTGCCATACAGTGCGTCAGCGGCCTGGCGCAGCCGGTGGTCGTCCACCTCGATCGAGGTTATTTCGCCGTGCTCGCCGAGCCGTTCGCAGGCCAGCGCGGTCGAATAGCCGGTGCCCGTGCCGATCTCCAGCACGTGGTGCCCCTCGTGCAGGTCGGCGTCCAGCCACATCCGCAGTACCAGCGAGGGCAGCGTGGACGAGGACGTCGGGGCGCCCCCGGTTCGCGGGGCAGGATGGTCCCAGTCGGGTTCCGTCCCGTCGAACTGGGTGATCAAGGTGGTGTCGGTGTAGGCGGCTGCAAGCCACCGGCCGGGGTCGGTGTACTCGGTGATCGGTTCCCAGACCGTCAGCCCGTGCTCGTCCCGCCGTCCGGTGTCGGCGTAGAAGCCCGGCACAAACCGATGGCGCGGCACCCTCTCCACCGCGTGCCGCCAGCGGGCGTCCGCCAGTAGCCCTTGCGCGGCCAGTTCGCGGACGAGTTCTCGCCGCAGCGAGGCGGCGTCGGCGGACACATCAAAGGACACAGTCCTCATCCTGCCTGCAAGAGCGAGGCGAACGCATCGGCGATGGCATCGGCGTCGGGAAGAAAACCCCATTGCCCGTTCGGATTGCACTCGATGAAGGTGAGATGTCCGGTCCGCCGGTCGATAGCGAAATCGAAGCAGCCGAAAAGCAGACCGAACCGCTCAAGGTAGGCGTGGAGTTGTTCGCGCAGACCTTCGGGTGGGTCGAGCGGCGTGTAGGTCAACTGCTCCCAGTCGCCTGCTCGCCAGTCCAGCGGCGCACCCGGCGCCTCGATCATCGAAGCGAACACGCGGGGGCCGACCACGGTGATCCTTGCGTCGGCGACCTTGTCGATCTCCTGTTGGAACAGATGAGCGGTCACGTTGACGGACTTGTCCAGGTCGGTGGCGGCGATGCGCTGGGTCCAGATGGCACCGGTGTGACCGTCGGCGGGCGGGACACCGCGCAGACTCTTGTACACCACTGGGCCGTGATCGGCCGCGAACTCACGGGCGGCGCGAAGGTCGTTGGTGATCAGTGTCGCCGGTATCGTGAAGCCCAGGTCGGCGGCGACCTGTAGCTGCGCTGGCTTGTACTCGGCCCGCGCGGTCGCCGAGGGCGCGTTCACATGCACGATGGGCAGGTGGAACAGCACGCCTGCCAGCCCATGCTGAGCCTCGCGCCGGGCGAAGTCGCGGACGCGTCCTTCCAGATGGTCAAACCGCCACGGACTCGGTCGCCGGTGATAGACCGACCGGACCCGGCCGAGATCCAGGACGCGGCAGGGAGCCCGCAACTCCCCGCCCCACCGGTCCTCGTCCGCGCCGATGCGGGCGGCGAAGACGAGCCCGCCGCCGGTCATGGGGTCGATGTCGGCCGGGTCGACCCGTACGACCGGCACATCCCGTTGCCCCAGCTCCGCGATCACCAGGTCGGCGGTCACGTCCTCCAGGCTGGTGAGCACCAGCACGGCAGGTTGCTCTGTCACCGAAGCTAGTCCGAGGCGTAGTCGGTGGTGTTGTCGTCTTGAACCTGTTCCTGTGGTCCGTTCCCATCGCCGCCACCGGACTTGGACGCAGTCCCGAAGGTCTTGCTGGTGCCATGCTTGCCCATCCCCACGATCTGCCCCGCAGCGTCGTAGAACCGCGCGCACTGGGTGGTCGGGTCCAGCTCAACCCGCGAGTAGGGCAGCGGCTCCATCGGAAGCCGGTCGCTCATCCGTCCCCACCCCCATGGTGCTCCTGCCCCGTCCGGGCAGCCCGCTTCGTTCCTCATTCTGATCTCCTTCCGCCGCCGGGGATCTGGGCCGGGGAGTCGCCTCCCCTCCGTCCTCATCCGATGTCATACGGTGACGCTCTCCGTGAAGGTATGGCTGGACGGTGAGAAGTATGAACTCCCGACCGTCCTGCCAAGCCTGCTCGCGCATCCCGGCCGTTCCGAGAGGCGACGAGGAGACTCCCGTGAGTGATGACGTGACCGCCGCCGACCCGCCGGACGCCGTCCAGCTTCGCCGCGCCCTGGCCGACCAACTGGAGACCACCGGGGATCTGCGGAGCCCGGCGTGGCGGCAGGCAGTGGAACGGGTCCCCCGCGAGGGTTTCCTGGGCGAGCGAGTTTATGACCGCCACGACACCCCGTCCGGCACCCTCCGGGACCCCCTCACCTCCGCCCGCGTCGGCGAAGCCAGGTGGCTGGAGTTGGCCTACGAGGACACCACCTGGGTCACCCAGCTCGACCGCACCACCATGAGCGGCCACCCCTCCAGCAACGCGATCCAGGGCGTGCCGACCTCTTCTTCGACGCTGCCGGGCCTGGTGGTGCGGATGCTGGAGGAACTGGACGTCCAGGACGGGCACCGGCTGCTGGAGATCGGAACCGGCACCGGCTACTCCACCGCGCTGGCCTGCCACCGGCTCGGCGACGACCGCGTGACCTCCGTCGAGGTAGACCCCGACATCGCCGCCCGCGCCGCCACCGCACTCACGGCCGCAGGTCACCGGCCCACCCTGATCATCGGTGACGGACTCGCCGAGCACCCCCCGGACGCCCCCTATGACCGGATCATCGCGGCCTGCTCAGTCCGCACGATCCCCACCGCATGGATCACCCAGAGCGCTTCCGGCGCGCGGATCCTGACCACAGTCTCGGGCTGGCTATACGGCTTTGGACTGCTGGCACTTCAAGTGACCGGAAATGGCTACGCCGAAGGCCGGTTCCTGCCGGACACCGTTTCGTTCATGCCCGCCCGCACACACGCCGCACCGCCCCCGCCCACCAACCTCCCGGCACCCCATGGCGACACCCGGCCCGCCACCTACCCCGCGAGCATCCTGGATGAGTGGATGGGCCGGTTCCTAGCCCAGCTCGCCGCCCCAAACGCTCAACGCCTCCACCTGCCCGGCGACGCTTCCACCCCGTCCAGCGATCTCCTCATCGACCAGACCACCAACTCACACGCCTGGCTCACCAGCGCCGACGCAGGTTGCCTCGTTCAGCAAAACGGCCCCGTCCACCTATGGGACAAGATCGAGCACGCCTACCACCTGTGGAATCAGGCTGGAAAGCCCACCCAGGACCAGTTCACCGTGCACATCACCCCGCACGCCCAGACCGTCCGACTAGACACTCCAGACGGCCGATCAGCCTCATGGCCGCTGCCCCCCGCCCCGGAAACATGACCCTCCAGAATCAACAGGTCATAGGTGCCGAGGCGCGGCGTCCTACATCCCTCGCAGGGGCGACGAGGACCCGCCCGGCTGGGCCGGGAACGCGGGCCATCTGTTGTTGCGAACCCTCGCAGGGGCGATGAGGACCCGGTGCGCAGCTCGACGGCGCACATGACACGCACGTTGCGAACCCTCGTAGGGGCGATGAGGGCCTGAAGATCCAGCTACGACGACTGCGCGAAGAACTGCGTTGCGAACCCTCGTAAGGGCGATGAGGGCGTGGAGCCGGGGGCGAAGTAGGCGCAGTACTGGCACCAGTTGCGAACCCTCGTAGGGGCGATGAGGGCCCGGCGACGACACCGAGGACTGGCAGGCCAAGTAGTTGCGAACCCTCGCAGGGGCGATGAGGGCCCAGGCAACGGCGGACATGTGGCCGAACTTCGCGTGGTTGCGAACCCTCGTAGGGGCGATGAGGGCCCTGACCTGGGGCTGTTCGTGGCGTTCGACAACTCGTTGCGAACCCTCGTAGGGGCGATGAGGGCACGCGATGCAGCTGGCCCTGGACTACCGCCTCCAGTGTTGCGAACCCTCGTAGGGGCGATGAGGGCACTTCGGGTTCGTGCACGCGGCCGGTTACATGATGTTGCGAACCCTCGTAGGGGCGATGAGGGCCCCACGGTAAAGCCACAGGTCTGTGAAGGGAAGTGCGGCCTGTTGGACGCGTAGTTTTCAGCGATCCGCCGGTTGTGTCGTCGGGCCCGGTGTGTCGCTGAAATCGTGGCCTAGGAGCCCGGCCGTTCACAAGTTACAGGCTCCAGGGACGATGAGCCACCGAGATTGACGCCGATGCGAAACGGTTCGCCACTCCACGTGCCCGGACAGTCGCGAAGCAGGGGCGGTGTCGTGGGTGTCGTCCGGGGGTTGTCGCAGGACGATCTTTCTGGTAACTGTGGCTGCATGGGAACTCTGTGATCGTCGCAGCTGACGCGCACCTTTAGGCGTAGAGCCGCCGCTCCGCCGCGCGTCGCCGTGCTTTAGCCGGGCCGTCCGGGTCTCCCTTGACCTTGCTTGCCTCGGCGCGCGGTTGCGACCTTCCCTGTTGCAGCGATTCTTCGGAGGCGCTCTTGCGCACCGCCCAATTCGTCCTGTCCGACATCACCCTGCGTTTCGACGATCACGTCGTCCTCGACCGCGTCTCCCTCACGATCAAGCCTGGCGAGCGGGTCGGCGTGATCGGTGAGAACGGCGCGGGGAAGACGACCCTGCTCAGGCTCATCGCGGGCCGCGAACGTCCCGGCAATGGCACCGCGCGGATCACGGCGCCCGGCGGCGTCGGGTACCTGCCCCAGACGATCGAAGCGTCGTCCTCGGCGACGGTCCAGGCCGCCATCGACCTGGCGCTGGCCGACCTGCGTGACCTGGAGGCCCGGATGCGCCGGGCCGAGGCGGCGCTCGGCACGGCCACCCCCGATCAGGTCGCCCAGTACGGCGACCTGGTGGCGGAGTTCGAGGCCCGGGGCGGCTACGAGGCCGACACCCGCGTCGAGATCGCGGCTCGCGCCCTCGGCGTCCCGGGCCTGGACCGCGCCCGTCCGCTCGGCACCCTGTCCGGCGGCGAGCGCTCGCGGCTGATGTTGGCCGCGACCCTCGCCGCGTCCCCGGAACTGCTTTTGCTGGACGAGCCCACCAACGACCTCGACGACGCCGCCGTCCACTGGCTGGAGGACCACCTGCGTCATCACCGCGGAACCGTGGTCGCCGTGACGCACGACCGCACGTTCCTCGACCGGGTGACGTCGACCATCCTTGAGGTGGACGAGCGGACCGTCCGCCGGTACGGCGACGGCTACACCGGCTACCTGGCCGCCAAGGCCGCGGACCGGAGGCGACGGCGGCACGAGTACGAGGCCTGGCGGGACGAGAAGCGCAGGCAGGACAAACTGGCCGACACGAACATCGACCGCCTCTCCGCCATCCCCCGCAAGGCTCCGGCCGCCTTCAGCGGCGCGGGCGCCTTCCGGGCCAGGTCCCGTGCGCACGGCGCGATGAGCCGGATCAGGAACGCTCGGCAGCGCGTTCGGGAACTGGCCGAGAACCCGCTCACGCCCCCGCCGGACCCGCTGCGGTTCGACACGACCCCGGCGGGCGGAACCGTCGCGCCCGGCCCGGCGGCCGAACTGGCCGGCGTCGACGTTCCCGACCGGCTCCACGTCGAGTCGCTGCGCATCGAGCGAGGTGAACGCGTACTGGTCACCGGTCCGAACGGCGCGGGCAAGACAACGCTGATGCGGGTCCTCGCGGGCGACCTGACGCCTTCCGCCGGACGTGTCCAGCGCTGCGCGGACGTCGGCTACCTGCGTCAGGAGGAATCGGAGGCCGTCGGCGGCACGCTCCTGCGGGCTTTTGCCGCAGGCCGTCCGGGCGAGACGGAGGAGCATGCCGCCGAACTGCTCTCCCTGGGGCTCTTCCGCCCGGCCGACCTGACCAGGCCCGTCCGCCATCTATCGGCAGGTCAGCGCCGCAGACTGGAGCTCGCCCGCCTGATCACCGGATCGGCGGGCCTGATCCTGCTGGACGAGCCCACCAATCACCTCTCACCCCTGCTGGTAGACGAACTGGAGGAGGCCTTGGCGGACTACACCGGCGCCCTGGTCATCGTCACGCACGACCGCCGCATGCGGGCGGCGTTCGGCGGACGCCGCCTGGAACTCGACCGAGGAACTCTGCACGAACGGGAAAAGGCCGCCTGAATCCGGGAGGATCTTCGGTCAGGAGGTCGAGGGAAGATGGGGCGATGGGTCGGCGGAGTTGGTGAGGATCTCGGGCACCTCTTCTCCGCCACCACCCGGCCGGGGAGCTTCGCGAGCCGCGCGCGGTCGGACGTCCGTCAGCACCTCGATCCGGCGGCGGGTCTTGCTCTAGAACTCGTCTGCCACGCGGGCACCCCGGCTGGTCAGGGCGATCCCCACCCGCCCGGCCGTCTCCTGATCCAGTTTCGGAGTCCGCAGATCAAGGCCCTGGACGAGGCGTGCGGGACCGTGACGTCGACGACGACGGCCAGGCACTCGAGGTGCTCCATGAGCTGCCTGGCCCCGACCTGCGGTGGTGGGGACGGCGCCCCCGTGTCTCACCGCAGCCCTCGGGCGATCGCTTCGCTTGACCGTGTCGCGGACGTGAACCAGTGCCCATAAAGGTTGCGGGGCCGTCCGACGCCCACGAGGACGCGCCCCGCCCGTCACCACACCGGCGAGCCCCGAGTGCTGCTCAGCCTTCGTTAATCCAACACGGCAGTTCGCTGCGCAGGGGAGCGGCGCGTCCGCCAAGATTTCGCTGAGCTGCAAGACGGCTTACTGAGAACGAGCTGCACCCAATGAAATCACCGGTGGGTGAGATCACTCATGCCCGACTGTTGGAAGGGTGGGCTTATGACGATGGGGGCGGCGGCCGGGCCGTCCGGCCAGAGCCATAGGGCGCCTGCGGTGGTGCGGTCGTTCAGGTAAGCGATGGTCGGATCTTTTCGGGGGCTGAACCGGTGTGCCGCAAGCCGGGCGACAGCCTCCTCCAACGGGATCCAGGCGGCCTCCAGCACCAGCCCGTCGGGGTCGGCGACGTCGATCCTGCCTTCGGGCTGTCCGGTGGCGAACGCGAAAACCGTCCACTCACCGTCCCAGCCGGGCTCACCGGTGACGGTGTACTGGGCGATGAAGGCGAGGGCGGCGGGGCCGGCCACCGTCAGTCCGGTCTCCTCGCGTACCTCCCGAACAAGTGCCCGATGTACGAGCTCACCGGGCTCGGCCATGCCTCCCGGCAGGACCCACTGCGGGGGTTCGCCAGGATGCTGCTCACGGACCATGAGCACTTGGCCGTCCTGTTCGACGATCGCGGAAACGATGATCCCTGAGGTCATCGGCATGGTTGCAAACTCTCCAGGGGCAATGAGCGACGCCGGGTGGCGAGCACCGCGCCGAGGTCGCGAGTGTTGCGAACCCTCCGAGGGGCGATCAGGACCCGTGGTACCTCGCCTTGCGATGCCCGTGGCAGGGACGCCGAATGCTTGTGCGGTCGGGTTCAGGCAGGTGCGGTGACCTCTGCCTGGCAGGCGAGGCACATGAGTGTGTGCTCCACCACGTGGCCCTGCTCGAACCGTTGACCCAACTCGACGGCGTACTCGTCGCACTCGGGGCACGTCCAAGGGCCGGACTCGCCCTGCTTCGCCGAACGAATGACGTGATTCCACTCATCGTCGCGCATTGCGGGAGCCTACCGCTCTCCGGGGCGTCGGCTCAGGGTGAGATGCCGGCTCCCATGAGCGGCGGCCTTGTGCACGTCGATCTGGTGGAGGTCCCCGCGAGGATAGGACGGTTCCGGTGGAGTTGTCCGGGTCCGCCGAAGTCGCCGCGCACCCGACGACCTCCTCACGGTGTCGGAGCTGTTACGGCTCTGCCGCGACCAGTCAGACATCCACGCCGTGCGGCGACTGGTGCCCTGCTCACGGTGTCGCCTTAGCCGTCCTGACCGGACCGCTGGCGAACTCCCACGCCTGGCCGCCGACGCCGGCCGCCACCATCACCGCCCTGCTCAGCCGCCGTCCAGTTCCAGCGCGACTTGCAGGATGAACTCACCATTTTCGGGACGCATCCCCCGCGAGAGCTACCGGAGCTGTCCATGTGCGGGTGATTTGCGGACGGCGCCGAATTTCTAGCGTGGTTGCAGGTCGCACAGCCTGTGCGACCGCTACAGGGAGGCCACGATGAGTACAACGTCCACCGCACGGCAGGCCGGAGGCCCCGGCCCGGACACGAGCCCCGATGGTCACGACGCTCGCGGCGGCCGTCTCCACCGGATCTTCCGCTCTCCGCTCGGCTGGATGCTGACGGGAATGGTCGGCGTCGGCTTGGTCTCGGGCCTGACCGCCACGGGGCCCGGTCCGGTTCCGGCGCTGGGCGCGGTGGCCGCGGTGGTCGTGTACTCGCTGGTCATACGCCGTGTCGCGGGATATTCGACGCCGGAGATCGCCCGGCGGGGAGCCGGCCGGGAGGCGCTGCTGGGCGGCGCGATCGGCCTGGGCTTCGTTCTGGTGTCCGTCTCGCTGATCACGGCGTTCGGGGGCTACTCGTTCTCCTGGGCGGGCGATGGCTTCATGGCGGTCGTCTGGTCCGCGG
Source organism: Actinomadura terrae (assembly GCF_022751215.1). Classification (GTDB taxonomy): domain Bacteria; phylum Actinomycetota; class Actinomycetes; order Streptosporangiales; family Streptosporangiaceae; genus Spirillospora; species Spirillospora terrae. The sequence continues at coordinate 636,726 of NZ_JAICDG010000002.1, forward strand.
TCATGGTGCAGATCGGCGCCGCGGTCACCGAGGAGCTGATGTTCCGCGGTCTCGCGCTCCAGGCCCTGGAGCAGCTGTGGGGCAGCCGGGCCGCCATCGTGATCACCGGACTGTTCTTCGGCATCGTCCATCTCGGCGCTCCGGGAGCCAATGCGTGGAGTGCGCTGTCAATCGCCCTGGAGGCAGGCGTGATGCTCGGCGCCGCGTTCCTGTGGCGGCGTAACATCTGGTTCGTCGCGGGTCTGCACTTCGCCTGGAACACCACCGAGCAGCTGTTCGGAATCCCGGTCTCCGGGCACACCTCCGAGGGCCTGTTCACCGTCGACGTGCATGGGTCCGCCGTGCTGACCGGCGGTGGCTTCGGTCTGGAGGCGGCGCTGGTGTCCGTCGTCATCGGTGTGCTGCTCGCCGTCCGGATGTTCGCCCTCGCCCGCCGCGGCGGCCGTCTGCTGCCCCGTCGATCCGCACGACACACCCAGGCCGGCTGACCGGAGGAAACGGTAGTGATATCCCCTCAGGCGCCCTGGAGCCGTACGCTGCTCCGGGCGCCGCTCAACTGGTGGGAGGAGCGGGACGCCCTCCTCAAGGACGGCGTTTTCGCGCTGGTGCTGGCCCTGCTGGCCTTCGTGCCCACCCTGTCCGACATCGGCGGGCAGATCGGGGATCTGCCCGAGCGGCCGGCGAGCGCGCTGAGCGTCGGGCTGATCCTGGCCCAGACCCTGCCGCTGGCGGCCCGCCGGCGGTGGCCCGCGGGCTGTCTGATTGTCATCGCGACCGCGTTCGCCGCCTACCAGGCGCTGGGCTTTCCGACGACGTTCGCGAGTCTGGGGCTCTATCTGGCCCTGTACTCGGCCGGGGCCCACCAGGTCCGCTTCCGCCATGGTCTGGCGGGCGTGGTGAGTGCGGGCTATGCCGTGCTGGCCCTCGTCCTGAACCGCCTCGGCTCACCACAGAGCATTGCGGACTATCTCGCGTTCTATCTGATTCTGGCCGTGTTCTGGCTGGTGGGGAGCACTGTGCGCACACGGCGGACGGAAGAGGCGCAGCGGCGGCGGCTGGCCGCCGAAGTGGCCACGGCCACAGAGCGGGCACGGATCGCCAGCGAACTGCACGACGTGGTCACCCATCATGTGACGGCCATGGTGGTCCAGGCGGACGCGACACAGTTCCTGCTCACCTCCGCGCCCGACAGAGCCGGCGAGGGACTCTCGGCCATCAGCGACACCGGCCGCCGGGCGCTGACAGAGCTGCGTTACCTGCTCAACGTGCTGGAGGCGACCGGCGAGTCGGCGTCCGCGGACCCGGCGCGCGCGGACCAGGCACCCACCCTGGGACGGCTGGGGGACCTGGTCGAACAGGCCCGCAGGTCGGGGCAGCCGGTCGAGTTCAGCGAGCGGGGCGAGCGGCGAGCGCAGTCCGTGGACGTGGAACTGGCCGCGTACCGGGTGGTGCAGGAGGCGCTCACCAATGCGATGAAGTACGCCGCCGGCCAGACGACACAGGTCCTGGTCCGGCACGGTGAGGAGCGCATCGAGATCAAGGTGACCACCGACGGGCCCGCCGCCTCCCCGGCAGCCGCACCTGCCGTCCGGGAGTCGGACCTCGCAGGTGGGCGTGGACTGGCGGGGCTGCGTGCACGGGCGCGGATGGTCGATGGTGAACTGGAGGCCGGACCCCGGCCCGAAGGCGGGTTCGAGGTCCGCGCCACCATTCCGTCCAAGCCCGCATCGGAGTGACCCCCGTGAGCGATGCGCCGCCACCGATCCGTGTGCTCGTCTGCGACGATCAGGCACTGGTGCGCACCGGCTACGTCACCATCTTCTCCGCCCAGCCCGACATGGAGGTCGTCGGAGAGGCCGAGAACGGGCACGAGGCGGTCCAGGCCGCGGAACGCCTGCGTCCCGATGTGGTGGTGATGGACATTCGGATGCCCCTGCTCGGTGGCATCCAGGCGACCCGGCAGCTGGCCGGTCCGGACGCCGAGGCACCACCGAAGGTGCTGGTCGTCACCACCTTCAACGTTGACGCCTACGTCTACGACGCGCTGCGTGCCGGGGCCAGCGGCTTCCTCCTCAAGGACGCGCCCCCGGCGGAGCTGGTCAACGGCATTCGGACGGTCGCCAGGGGCGAGGCCCTGCTGGCCCCCGCCGTCACCCGCCACCTCATCGGCCACTTCGCCGAACACCTGCGTCCGGCCGATACTGCCCGGCCGGCCAGGGAGAACGTGGTACGGGCCCTGACCCCGCGCGAGCTGGAGGTGCTCCAGCAGATCGCTGAGGGGCTGTCGAACGCGGAGATCGCCGCGGAGCTCTTCATCACCCCCGAGACGGTCAAGACCTACGTGTCGAGGATTCTGGCCAAGCTCGGCCTGCGCGACCGAGTCCAGGCCGTCGTCCTCGCCTACCGGATCGGACTGGTGTCCTCCACCGGCTGAACCCACGCGCCCGTCGACCTGGACACCGAGACGGGCACGACCCACGCCGACTGGCCGGGCTCCTGTGGCCGGACGGCGCGACCGGGCTGACCGGCGCCTCATACGGTCCTCGCAAGGAAAGCTGACACTGGCGAACCACACGAACTCTCCGCTCAGCGTCGCCGAACACCGCTCGCGGACATCCGGCCAACGCGGCTGCCAGGTCAAGTCCATGAGACGTTGTGAACCCTGGTAAGGGCGACCTGCCGTCCGCCCTGGTCGCCGTCGTGACCGAGACGGGCCCGCCGTTCTGACCAGTTTGGACGGCCATAGGCCTCATAATGGATGTCCGATAAACGGGATGATCCTGCGCTGCGATTATTTTCCTCGTGCCGGGAACACCATCGCCATGTCCATCCATCAACAGCAGTATTCGGAAAGCAGCACCGCCCCTGCGGGTGCGTCGATGCCCCGCGCCATCGACATGGCATCGAAGTTGATGGTCCTCGGCGCAGTGGTATCCGTCGCCAACACGATCATTGCACTGGCCGCTCCGGGCGTGACCCACACCAGCACCACGAACAACGATCACACGCACAGCGCCGCCGTCTATGGCCCGGCCGCCGTTATCGGCGGCCTCCTCGGACTCGCGTTCTGGCTGTTGATGGCCCGGCTTGTCCGCCGCGGCCGCAAAAGCGCGCGGATCGTGTCGACGATCCTCATGGTCCTCGGAATCCTCGGCGTGTCCCTCGATATCGCCGGTGCGGCGCCGCCATGGTTCAAGGTCCTCGCCGTCATCCCCCCTCTGATCGGGGCCGTGTCGGTCGCCCTACTGTGGCGCCGCGATTCATCGGCCTTCTTCGACCGGACGCGTTGACCCTGCGACGCCGTCGGACGGCGCCCTCGCAAAGGGTGACGTCCTGACCTCGTCTCGCTTCCACGCGGTCGCGGGTACCGCGCCGACAAGTGCCCTAGCACCCGGTTTTCCTCATTCGCGTCCCTTACCTGGCCCTTCAGGTAAGGGACGCGAATGAGGACCGAAAGCGTCCACGCCGATCGCACGGTCACCATGGGCCTGTGGCGAACCCGCGCAGAGACGATGAGGTCCGTAGACAAAACCACACTCAGGCTGGCAAACGCGCGCCGTCATCAGCAACGGAGACCTGAACGCCTACTGGGCCTACCACCTGGCTCGCGAGCACCATCGCGTTCACCACGCCTACGACCAAGCCAAGTACGGCCTCACCGCCCCACCGCCGGAAACAGCGCACCATACTGGACTCGTGCCCCGCCCCGTCCTCCTGCTCGATGTCGACGGCGTCCTGAATCCCTACGGCACCACCGAGTGCCCGGCGGGGTTCATCGAACACGACCTGTTCCCCGGGGAAGACCCCGTCCGCCTCTGCCCGGCACACGGAGAATGGATCGACCAGCTCCAGCAGGTCTTCGACATCGCGTGGGCCACGGGCTGGAACGACGAGGCCAACCGCCTGCTGGCTCCGCTCCTGGGCATCCAGACGCTCCCGGTGGCCACCATGCCACCGATCCCCTTCCAGCCCCGCGACAAAGTACCGGCGATCGCCCGGTTCGTCGGGCGACGCCCCGCCGTCTGGATCGACGACCTGCACACGCCAGAAGCCTGGACATGGAGCACCACCCGCCGACAGCCCACCCTCCTCATCCCCGTCAGCCCCACCACGGGCCTGACCCGACAAGCAGTCAACCGGGCACTGACCTGGGCGAAGCAGGCTTAACACTGCTCCCTTCGGGAGAGCCGCACCTGGAGCGGTCAGCTTCACCGCCGAGCAGCTTGCCAGTTGCGCAGCTGATCTCGACAAGATTCGCGACGGTCTCGTACGGCAGCCGCCAATGCCCAACTGACCAGCGCGTATTCGCGGCCAAGTCGAGTGCGTTGGTAGAACCAGCGTGATCGCGCTCGGTGGCGCCGTTGCCGGTCGCGCCGGTGGGTGCCCCCGAAGGCGGCTGAACGATCGGTCCCGACGGCCACCGCCGTGACCTGTGCGCGGGTTCCGCGTACCAATGGATTGCGCGAAGCCCCGCGCCGGATCGACCGCCCAGCCGGCCTCGGTGCACATCACCGCTGTGGACGCCCGCGGACTTCGGCTCCATCGAGCCTGTCGTCAGCGCGGCGCTCGCGCACACCGGCCGGGCCGCCACCTGGTGGTCGAAACGCGTCACTCCTGCGCTCGTTGCACGACGCCGTACAGCACCGTGCGATCAGCGCCTGTGGGCGAGTGCGGGCGAGCCGGATCAGGTCGGGTCCCCTTCCAGATCGGTTCGCTTCTGCAACTCTCCGCGTGCCCACATCCGGCGGGCGGCGTCGAAGCACTGATACGGCGCGTTCACCTGGTCGGCGAGTTGCTGGCCCTTGGTGTTGTTGATTTCGTCGGCCTTGTTGTCCGCCTCGGTGCCCGGCCTCGCCTCTTCGTGTGCGTTGCCGAGCTGGGTGGCGAAGTCCGCGCCGAACGCCTTCTTCAGGTAGCACTGCCACAGCGCGTGGCGGACCGCGTTCTGCTCCTCGGCGTCCGTCATATGCCTGACTTCGAAATAGACGAGGGCGTAGACGAACAGGACCCGGTCCACGGGGACGTTCGAGCCCCGCACGACGTTGTACTCCTCCTCGGAGAAGTTCTTCCCGAACCATTCCACGTATTCTGCGAGCTGGGTGAAAGGATAACCTATGGTTTGCAGGCGGTTCGCCAGGTCGACCAGCCTCTGCGCCAGTTTCGTGATGAATTCATGGTAGATCCGCGTGACCATCGAAGGCGGACCCGACGGGGACGAGTCCCACATGAACTTCGAAACCCAGGCTGCGTCCTCGGGTTTCAGCCCCCCGTACATCGCCGCCGTCAACCCCGCCACGGTCGCCGGCTGTGGGGAGTTGTGCAGCTTGTACCACACTGCCGCCAGGAGACCTATTCCGGCGGCGAACAGCAGAGTGGTGGTGGCGATGAACCGCCGGTTCAGTTGTGCCGTCGAATCCATTGTGGGGTACACGTCCTGGGACGGAACGGTGTTACACACACACCAGAATCCTACCCCGGCGGGTACCTCCATGGTCATGGTCCAGTCGCCTGGCATGGGGTTCCTGATGACGAGGCACTGAATCGACGAACCCGACATGATCACCAGTTGGTTGTCGTCCTGGATGTCGTGGTCGTACACGGTTCCGTCAGGGCCGGTGGTCGTCATCACCGCGCCGACCGGGAATTCGGCGTTGTCGACACTCCTGGTGAGGACAACGTAGAGATACGGTGCCCCCTCCTCGACGGTCAACGCGTGGCTCGAAGTGTGCCTCTGGTCGGGGCCGTCGGTGTTGCCGCATTGACAGTAGGCGTATGAATTCCTGCCGTGCAGGTCGAACCAGGTGGAGCGGATGGCCGGCAGCGTCAGAGTCGAATAGAAGAGCCCGTTGGATGACGACTGGTGGGTCTCCACTGCCGACTGCGCGTTGCACGTGACCTTCGGGGCCTCGCCGTCGGTGTAATGCTGACTCACCTCGTCCTTCCATGTGATCAGGTCCACGTCGATTTGACCGGTGCCGCGGTACCAGAGCGTGGTGCCTGCCTGGGACTGGTGTACTTCTACGACCAGCCCGTCGTTGGTGATGGCGACGGAGGGGGTAATTCCTTGGTCGTATTCGATGCTTCCGCCCCAGTCGATTCTGTCGCCGTTGACCTTGCCGACGTGGTACCAGAGTGTGCTGGCGCCTTGTGACTGGTGTACTTCTACGACCACCCCGTCATTGGTGATGGCGACGGAGGGGGTGACTCCTTGGTCGTATTCGATGCTTCCGCCCCAGTCGATTCTGTCGCCGTTGACCTTGCCGACGTGGTACCAGAGCGTGTTGGCGCCTTGTGACTGGTGTACTTCTACGACCACCCCGTCGTCGGTGATGGCGACGGAGGGGGTAATTCCTTGGTCGTATTCGATGCTTCCGCCCCAGTCGATCCTGTCCCCATTGACCCTGCCAACGTGATACCAGAGCGTGTTGCTGGCCTGGGACCGGTGTACTTCCACGACCACCCCGTCATTGGTGACGGCGACGGAGGGGGTGACTCCTTGGTCGTACTCGATGCTTCCGCCCCAGTCGATCTCGTCGCCGTTGACCTTGCCGACGTGATACCAGAGCGTGTTGCTGGCCTGGGACCGGTGTACTTCCACAAGCACGTTTCCGGCATTCAGGGCGACGGCCGGTGATGTGCCGGTGTCGTAGCGGGCGGCGTCACCGAAGTTCTGATCTCCGACGGGCGAGCCCCCGTCAACGCCCGGGAGCATCGGCCTTGAGCCTGGATCATCCAGGATTCGCTTGATTGCAGTGTGCAACGGAAAACTGCTTATGGCCTCGGTCATGGCCATACCTCGCAATCTCTGATTGCCGCGATGAAGGAGAGATGGAACTCAACCAACTCGACCCGCGCGATGCGAAAATGGAGGTGCTAGAACTTGTCCAGGTCGATCGCCCATGTCATTGTTCCGCCCAACCCCATTTTGATCACGTAACTGACCTTGTAGCCGAGCGACCTCTCATCGTCGTAACTGACGAACAGGCCGGTCTCGGTGCTGTAGGCGTAGGGGGTCAGGGTCGGTTCGTCCCACCGCTGAACGTCGAGTTCCCCACTCGCAATCTTGTCGAGGATCTCGTAGTAGGCGAGAATGCCGGGAGTAGCGGTGGCCGGCCCGGCCGGCCCTGCGCTGCTGAATGGCTTCCCGTAGCCGTCGGCGTCCTGGGTGACAACATAGGTCCGCCCGTAGGTCGGCATCCCCAGCACGATCTTCTCCCGGGGAATGCTTGCTTTGAGGTAGGATTCCACCGTGTCCTTGACGTCAAAAGTTCCGCCGGGTGAAGAATCCTGCAGGAGAGGCGCGTTGGCGCCCGTTCCGGCCTGCGGATCGTCAAATGCCCCATGGTAGTCGTATGCCATGACGTTGAACCAGTCCAAGAACGGGGCGCATTGAGCCAGCCATTGGAAGAACGCGTCGCCGGTTCTGCTGCCTTTGGGGACGGCGGCGGAGGCCATCGTGATGAGGAAATCCTGCCCGGCCGCCTGGCGAAGTTCACTCAGTAGCGCGAGGCAGTTGTCGTAGTCGGCGTCCTGACCGCCGCGTGCCGGGTCCCCCGGGTATTCCCAGTCGATGTCGATACCGTCGAAACCGTAACGTCCGGCATAGTCGATCACAGAATCGATGAACTGCGCCCTGCCACCCGGGTCGGCTGCCATCGCACTGAACAGCTTGCAGGTGAAAGGACCGTAGGGGTGTGCCGTCCCGGCCGTCTCGGGTGTGTCGTCGCACGAGTTGAAGCTCCAGCCGCCGATCGCCAGCAGCGTTTTCAGGCTGGGGTTCTGCTGCTTCAGTTCCTGCATCGCAGGGTACAGGACCTGCTGATCATTCCATTCCACGGGTTGGATCGTGTAGTCGCCCGTATAGCGTTGCTCTCCGGTTCGTGTCGGCGAGGGGTCGACGCTCCAACTGACGAACCCGATCATTCCAAAGGCAAAATTGACATGCGTGAACAGAGACGGATCGATCTGATCGGGAGTGAATTTGCCTCCGCCCTGACGATACTGTGCCCAGTTGCCAAAATACCCCACAGACCTGTAAGCCATTTCGGTTCCCCTCTCCGACTCTTCTGCTTTCGATCCCTGTTCTTCCAGATCCTGTTTCCGCAAGGGGCGCAGCCGCCGGTCAGCGGATCGGGGCTGGGACCGTACTGGCCGGCGGGCTGACAGCGGTGTCGGTGATGCCGTAGCGGTTCCCGCTGTCGAGAGGATCGCGCCGTCGCAGAGCGCCCCTGGCCAGAAGGTCGCCGCTAAGACTGGAGCGTTCCTGCGGAGAGCCGTCGCACCATTCGACGCTGTCAGGCCCGGTCACAGCCGCGATGTCGTTGACCCACCGGAGCAAGGCCTGATGAGTGACGGGGGAGCGTCGTCGGGGGGTCATCGGAACCTGGCCTCTCGTTCGGTTACGCGCCTGGTGCCGATCGGCATGTCAGTGCTGTCGAACCAGCAGGCGAACTGTCCACCCGGAGTCACTTCCTGGTTGACAGCATCGGTCTTGCCCAGGGTGCGCCACGCACCGTGATTGAGTCGATCCCCTCTGCTGGAAGGGCGAAGGTACAGCTAGCACTACCAACCGGAAACAGCATGGGGGTAGCTCCGGCGGGTGACTGCGTCGATCAGGTTTGGAGGGTGTGTTCCTCCTGATAGCGGGCCGTATCGGCAGCGCGTTCCCTGGGTCCGTCCGTGTAGGGATGCTTGCTGTCGTTCACTCTGCGATATAGAGTTCTCTGAAACGTAGACAACTCTAAGAAGTAAGGTGATGGCTGAGGGACCAGAGAGCTCGACGCAGACGGCACTTCAGGAAGTGGTCGAGGGCACCGAGCGGCTGCGGCGGCGGGTGCGCGGCGACCGGCATGCGTCTTCGGTGCCGCTGCTGATCTTCGGCGCGCTGACCCTTGTCGGCGCCGTGCGGGTGAGCGCCGCCGACTCGTGGGACGCCTACTGGTTGCTGGCCGGGCCGAGCGGGTTCCTCGGGACCTGGTGGTGGTACTCGCGGCAGGAGGCCCAGACCGGGGTCGGCCGGGGGCGCGGGTCCTACCTGCCGCTGGGTGTCGCGGTGCTGCTCGCCCTGCTTGTCCTGCCGCTGGGGTTCGTCGCGCCGATCCAGGCGGTCGCGCTCGGTCTTGTCGTCATCTCGATCCGGCAGCGCAACGCCTATCTCGGCCTGTGGGCAGTGATATTCGGAATCATCGGTTGGCTGGAAGGGCACTCCTACCTCACCAACAAATTCGATGAGCGCACCTACTCATCCGGGTACGACTTCGGCTACCTCGACCACTCGGGCCACGCGGTATTCGCGCTGACCGGTCTGGCCCTCCTCGCCGGCGGCGGGGCCGCGCTGTGGAAGGAGAGCCGTCCGTGACCGGGGCCAGTAGCGAGACCAGCGTCGATGCCGGTGAGGAGGGCGGCGGTCATCCGACCACGACGCTCAACGATGTCGTTCACCAGCGGGTCAGGCTCGGCATCCTCACCGTCCTACAGGAGACGCAGCGCGCCGATTTCGGCTATTTGAAGTCGGCTTTGGAGCTCACCGACGGGAACCTCGGGCGCCACATCGAGATCCTCGAAAAACAAGGTCTGGTGGCGACCACCAAGGGCTACCAGGGGCGACGGCCGCGCACCTGGGTCGAGATCACGGCCGACGGCCGGCGGGCGCTGGCGGTGGAGATGAAAGCGCTCAAGCGGCTCCTCACGCGGTTCGAGAACAGTGAGGAATCCGCCGGGAGCGACTGAATCCGGCCGCTCTTTCGTAGGCCGTGTTGGGAGCGTCCAACGAAGCATGCGCAGTTGGGGCGGCGTAAGCATGCCTGCAATTCCTGCCTTTCTTCCCTCTTTTGCTAGGATGAGTTACCTTGACCTTTCGCAAGTCATCCATGGGCGGGACCCGCCGCATGAAGACGCTCTACCCGCTCGTCGCCGCGGCTCTGGTCGTGACCGGTGTCGTCGTCACCTTCGATGAGCGGCCGGATCCGCCAGAACTGCTCGGCGGAGGGATCGCCGTCGGCCGGGACGGCAAGGCGATCGCGATACCGCCCGGGAGGCGCGGCCGCTACGTCCCGCATACGAGCTTCTTTGTTCCTGCCGACCCGCATCTGCTCAGTACATACGCCGTGCCGGCTGCGGGAGAGGCGCAGCGATCACTCGACTGGCTGAAGAAGGGGAACGTTCCCGGTTCCTCGGCCCCGTACGGTGAGATGGTCGAACGCGCCCTGCTCGACCTGCGGTTACTGACCAGCGACAACGGTGCGAGGGTCGCGGCCCTGCAACCGAAATGGCGTTATGTGTGGCCCCGTGACGCTAGCTTCACCGTGGCGGCCCTCAGTGTGACGCGGCATCATTTCGAGGCCCGGCAGATTCTGGACTTCTTGCGCAGGATCCACCCTGGCCAGGGAATTTGGCAGGCACGGTATCTGCCCGACGGATCCGGAAAGGTGCCGGACGACCGAGGTGAACAGATCGATGGTTCCGGGTGGGTGCCCTGGGCCGTCTGGGTGTGGTTCACCTCGAACACGGATCGGCGGAATGCGGCCCAGGCTCTGCAAGAGCTATGGCCCACCGTCGCCAGTTCCGCCGACGCGGCCGCACGCTCGCTGGGAAAGGAAGGCCTTCCCCCGGCGTCGGCGGACTACTGGGAGAAACGCGAGCGAAGGACCACCCTCGGGACTGCCGCACCGCTCCTGCTCGGCCTGCGGGCCGCGACCGACCTCGCCAGAAAGACCGGCCGGAATGCCGACGCCGGACGCTGGTCGCAGGCCGCGCGTCGGCTCGACGCCGCGATCACGAGCACGTTCGGAAGATCCGGTTATCCCCGGACCGCACCGGACGGCGGGGCGGACACAGCCGTCACCTTCCTCGCCCCGCCCTTCGCTCCGCACGACCCCGGCGTCGACCACGCCGTCGCCGAGGCCGCCGGGAAGCTCGCGCTGGCGAACGGCGGCATGAAGCCCGGTTCGGCCTGGAAACGCGATGGCATCGCCTGGACCGCCGAGACCGCGTTCTTCGCCCTGGCCGAGGCCTCCTCAGGTCGCGGGCAGCAGGCCCGGGGCCGGCTCGCGTGGCTGGCCGCGCACCGGACACCGCTGGGGGCACTGCCGGAGAAGGTCGACCCGGCAGGAAAGCCGGTCTCGGTCGCCCCCTTGAGCTGGAGCGCCGCGATGGTCGTGCTCGCCGCGGCCGCGCTGGAATCCAGCCTCGGTCTCGCCCCGCCCAGACAATGAACCTGGTCCCGGCGCCGGCACGATCATCACGAGTCGTAGCCTGATTCGTCGGTCGCGCGCGGACCAACGACAGACGACCCCGACGCCGGCCTTGGCGGTCATGGGGCTTGGCGGGAATTGAATGGCCATTGGCGTTAGCGAGCCGTCGCGGCTCGGACCATCGTCACTGGCCGTTCTGGTACTGAGCAGGCCCGGTCTGATGCGGTCGTGGTCCAGGGCTTCTTCGGTCTGATGGTAGTCGTTTCCGGGGCGTAGTTCCAGGCTGGGGAGTTGTTCGGTGATCCCTAGCGCGGTGCGGAGGGTGCGCGGCGGCATTTAGGGGGAGTCCGCGCTCCTGTTTCGGACGGGGAGAAGTCTCTTGGAGCTGGGGGTGCCCTGGCTTTGCAGTTTGTCCAGGCAGTGGAGGGAGTCGCCGGGGAGGGCGTGCCCGCGGGGAGCGAGTTTGGCGACTGCCCGGCAAGAATCCTGCATCCACACCGTTTATAGCTCTCCGTAGTCACCCATGCGCTAATTGCTACATCCGTTGACCCCCCGCACTTCGAGGAGCTTCAGATGAAGAAGATCGTCGCGCTAGTGGTGCCCCCGGCCCTCCTGGCGATCGGGCTGGCCACCGGCGTCGGCTCCGCCGGCGCCGCCCCCGTCGCGAGGCTGGACCTCTTCTCCGAGGACGACTTCTTGGGCAAGATCCACCACGTCACCGCCAAAGAGGACTGCGTGCCGCTCTCCCGGATGTTCGAGACCAAATCGGCCAAAAACACCTCCACCTACGATGCGGAGCTGTACGAGAACGCGACCTGCTCCGGGGCGAGCAAAGCGGAGGTCCCCGTCAATGGCGCAATCCCCAACCTGACTACCGCCATCAAGGTGCAGTCGGTCTACTTCACCTATCCCGACTAGTGAACAACCCCGAGCCTCACAGCCAGGGCGGGCGGCTGGATGACCTGACCCTCTGGCGCTGAAGGCAGAAGGCCCCTCTCCCGGAAGGCATCTGGGAGAGGGGCCTCAGGGATGTGCGGGCCTACTGCTGGCCAACAGTTGCTAACCCTCATGGGGGCCATAGGTGCTCACACGAGGTTTTCGTTTATGCACATTCGGGGGCGGTGGCCGTGCAAACGGCGTGTTCGTGGGCGTCAGGGAGTAATGATGTTGGACGGTTCGTCCCGCCAGGCCACCTGACGGTCGGGGCCCACGGTCATTCCGAAAGCGGCCTGGTCGGGGCGGCCCCATTCCACCCACCGCATGTACGCGCCGGCGACCTCGTCCCACAGGCGCCGCGGACCGGCCTGCCAGACCTGGTGCTCGCCGTCGCCCTGCCGGACCCGCGCCCAGGACGTGGCCGCCGTGTCCGCCAGCTCCAGCTCGATCACGCCGTCGCGAATGCGAGGGGCGCCCATGACGTCCGGGAGCGCGGCGGTGATCGCCACGTCCGCGCCGTGGCTGCCCGTTACCTCGCCGGGGTCGAGATGGGTGACGGTCGCCTCCGCGTCCGTGATGTCGTCGGGGATTCGCAGGGTGCTGCGCTGGCCCCGGAGGATCATGTAGTTGGCGCCGCCGACGAGCCGGCCGGACGCGCGGCCGTCGCCGGTGACGGTCAGCAGCGCCTTGTGGCCCCCGCCGTACTCCGGCATCCACGGGAGGACGAGGCGTCCGCCGGGCCGGGTCTGCTCGACCCAGCTGTAGGGGACGCGGTCGACGCCGCAGGTGACGTGGACGCCGTCGAACGGCGCATGGTCGGGGGCGCCGAACGTGCCGTCGGCGGTGATGACGTGCGGATCGAACCCGGCCATGGCCAGGGTCTCGCGAGCGGTGGCGGCGAGGCCGGCGTCGACCTCCACGGTGGTGACGTACGCGCCGAGCGCCGCGAGGAGCGCCGCCGTCCAGCCGGTGCCGGTGCCGATCTCCAGGAGCCGGTCACCGGGTCGGACGCGGAGCAGTTCCAGGAACGCGACGACGACGCCCGGCGAGGAGAGCGAGGACGTGGCCTCGGCAACGCCGCGGGCCGGGTCGCCGGCTCCGTCGTCTACCTGGGTGACGATGGACCCGTCGCTGTACACCGCGTCCCACCAGCCGCTCGGATCGGTGTCGCGGTCGATGCCGCGGCGGGGGCCGGGCCCGTCCGCCGCGTACCAGCCGCGGGTCGGCGCGAACAAGTGCCGGGGGGCGGCGTGCAGGGCGTCGCGGAGGCGGGGGCTGGTGAGGTGGCCGTCGACCTGGAGCGCGTCGGCGAGGGCCTCGGTTCGCGCGCCCGGGTCGGTGGTGTGGACGGTCATTCGCCCTTGCCCTTGCCGGGCTTGCCCTTTTCGTCCTTCTCGGCTGGTGGGATCGGCACACCCGGGCGGTGGGCGTCGCCTTCGCTCTTGTCGCCGTGCCTGCCCATGGAGGGTTCCCTTCGCGGCGGGGTCATGGTCGGCCTGATGTCCAGCAGACCAGGGACGTCACCAACCGTACTAGTCACATGACCGAGAGTGGCCAGTTACCGACGAAGCAGCTTGATCGGCTTTGGGCTGGGGCGGTCAGCACGTTGAATGGAAGAGGCCGCCGACGAGTTCGGTCTCCGCCAGTTCGTTGTAGAGCTGGACGGCGGCGGTCGTTTCCTCCATGCGCACTTCGATCCCTTGGGCTTCTAGGAGCTTCAGCGTCTCGGGCATGGTGTTCAGGCGCAGCTTCATGCCGCGGCTGAGCACGACCACCGTGCAGCCGTGGTCGAGGAGTTCTTGGACGTCGGCGGGCTGGATGCCCGGCTCATGCCGGGTGCCGTGTTCGGACCAGTCCCAGGGGCGGCCACCGCCTGGATACAGCGTGAAGTCCTTGCCCGGCGCCAGACCCTCGACCTCCATGCGGCCCCAGGACACATGGGTGATCCGAGGTGACCTGTCCATGCGTTTCCTTCCGTTCCGAATCGGCTCGGGACCCCATTACCGGCGACGAGATGCGGCGGGCCGCGGGTGGCTGCACGTCGATTTCGAGCCCTAACGCGACGCTTTTACGTTGACGCGTGCGGCTTTCGGCCTACGAAGGGGATCGGTGTAGCGCTGAAGGGCTCGGTCAGCTGAGCGGTTCGGCCAGGCCGACGACGATGCCCTCGGGGCCGCGGACGTAGCAGAGCAGGTAGGCGTCCTCGAATCGGACGATCTCGCCGACCAGTTCGGCGCCGTGGGACTGGAGACGGGCGACCACGTCATTGATGTCGTCGACGGCGAACATGACGCGGCGGATGCCCAGGGTGTTCGTGGGCGCGGGCTGCGGCTCCGGTCTGATGGGCGCCGGTTGGTGGAAGCGCGCGAGCTCGATTCCGCTGCTGCCGTCCGGGGTGCGCAGCATGGCGATGTCCTGCCGGACGTCGTCGAGCCCGATGACACGTTCCACCCACCGCCCCTCAAGCGGGCCCTTGCCCTGGAGCTCCAGGCCGAGTTCGACGAAGAACGCGATAACGGCTTCTAGGTCTTCGACGACGATGAGTACGTTGTCCATCCGCTGGATCGCCATGGGCCGAGCGTAGTGGACCCCGGTGACGAAACCTCCGCGCCGCGGTCATCGCCTGCGTGACAGCCAGGCCACCACCGTCCCCACCAGGATGAGGATTATTGCGGCGACAGCGGCGATGATGACTACTAGGAACTGCATGGAAATTTCCTTTGCGAGAGGCCCCGGAATCGATTCTCCGGGAGGGGGGTGGGCAATGCCGCGTCAGGGCCGGTTCGACTGAATCCATGGCGTCCCCGTTGTCGCCAGCTCTTCCAGTTCGCGGCCGTCTTGCAGTTGGTCGAGATAGCAGATGCGAATCCATCCGGACGTGCGGTCCTCCCATGGCGGGCGCCGAGAGGAATGACCCAGTCGTCGTGCCTGGTGAGGGGGCGGGGTCCAGGGGGCCTGCTTTTTCCACAGCATCAGGGTCGGGCGGGGGCGGGGCCCTCCCGTATTCGCCACTTCCAGTGCGCCGATCTCGTCCCAGCTATAGTCCGCTCGGCGCCTTCCCCACACGATGGAGACTCCTTCGGGGCGGATGCTCAGGTGACGAGGACCGGCCAGTTCGACCAACGTCATAACGAACTGGGCCATGATGAAGATGAGAAGTGCCAGAAGGGTTCCGAGCAGGATCCCGAACGTGATCAGGTCGACCGGTGAGGCGTCCACCGGGAGAAGCAGCGAGCACAGGATCGTGAGAACCACGAAGGAAATGTGCAGGGAGCCGAGTCGGGAGGTCACCACTTTGGCGGCCCGGATTCGGCTGGTGAAGACCGGTGGATATTGTCCAGGGGACGCTTTGACCGGCGGAGCCGCTGGGGACGGGGTGTCAAGAGTTGTCGGGCTTGACGTCGGCTCTGTGGCGTCGTTCGAAAGCCGGGGCGACCGGCCGTAGGCGGTGTTGCGGGCCAGGCCGAAGTGGTGGACGGTGTCGGTCCCGCGCTGGTTGGGACGGGGCAGCCCGCGGCGGTGCAGGCGGTGGGCCAGGCGGCCGTACAGGGTGTGGAAGGTGAGGAGTTCGGGCCCGTCCGGTAGGCCTTCGCCGATCAGGTCCAGCAATTCCTGGGTGAAGGACGTTCCGGTGGTGTGCTGCTGATTGAGCGGGACGACATGGGCCGGGCCTTCCGCGGCGGTCAGCGTGTACACGCCCTCGATGCTGGTGCAGTCGGCGACGGTGTCCAGGCCGCTCAGAGCGCTGATGGCCCGGCCTGAGTAGCAGCAGTCGAGGATGACGACCGAGACGCGCGCCGGGCTCGTGCTCAGCGCGCGTTGGACGTGGTGGAATTCGACGCCGGTCAGGTCGGGGTCGGAGCTGGTGGTGTCGGTCAGCGTGAGCGTGAGGTTTCCGCGTTCGCTGATGACGCCGTGGCCGACGTAGTAGAGCAGGAAGGTCCCGGTGGTGCTCTCGGTCATGCGCCGGATGCGCTGCACCAGCCACGCGGCGCCCTGGGGATCGGCGATGGTGGTGACCTGGTCGCGCGGCCAGCCGCCGCGGGCCGGGTCGGTGAGCATCTCGTACATGCCCGCCAGACTGTTGGCGGCGGCGGGCACGCCAGTGAACTCCGCGTCGTGGAAACGGGAGGTGCCGATCAGAAGGGCGCGGGAGTCGGCCAGATCGGTTCGCGGCTCAGTCGGAGGCGCCATGGTGATGCCGCAGCAGTTCCGCGATGAGACGTGGCGCCTCGGCTGCGTCCGCCGTCTCCAGTTCCAGTCGCTCTCCGTCCTCGGTGGTGAGGGTGAACTTCACCTTCGGGCGGCGGCTTCGGATCCAGGCCGGAAGGGTCTGGGCCAGCACGGCGGACACGCCGCCGGACCCGACCGCGACCATCACCGCGTCCAGCGTCCCGCCCAGTTCTTCTGCTCCCGGCGCCCGCCGCCGGACGCGGACGTGCCCGGCCAGCCGCCGGTCGGCGCGCAACCATTCCAGGAGCCGGGCGTGTTCACCGGCCTCGTCGCCGCCGGTGACCTCGATCTGAAGGTCCATTTATCTCCGACCCCGCCGCCCCGCCCCGCGCTCGTCAGCCTTCTTGATACGCCGTTCGCAGCATCTCAGGGAAGGCGGGTGCGGTGCAGGGAATTGGCCACGGAGCGCCAAGATCCGGTTTCTCGGCTCGCGAGGGCCGCCGGGCTTGGGCTTGGACGGCTCGTCCCGGGCCGGTCTATCTTGTCCTCGCCCGCCGAGGTCGTTTCGCATGCGAAGGGGTCCTTGCCCATGGCGTCCGGTAAGCCCAGCGTTCTTTTCGTGTGCGTCCACAATGCGGGGCGCTCCCAGATGGCCGCCGCGTTCCTCGCCCATTTGGCGGGGGACGCCGTGGAGGTGCGCTCGGCGGGGTCGGCCCCGGCGGGGGAGGTGAACCCGGTCGTCGTGGACGCGATGTCCGAGGTCGGCATCGACGTTTCCGCCGAAACTCCCAAGATCCTCACGGTGGACGCCGTTCAGGCCAGCGACGTGTGCGTCACCATGGGCTGCGGCGACTCCTGCCCCGTCTTCCCTGGTAAGCGCTACCTCGATTGGCCCGTGGCCGACCCCGCGGGGCAGGGGATCGAGGCTGTTCGGCCCGTTCGGGACGAGATCGAGAGGCGCGTCCGGGGCCTGATCGAGGAACTCGGCGTTCAGGGGCTCGCGTGAACCGGCGACGACCGGGAGGTCGGTGGGGCGGACCGGCGGCGATTCCGGTCCGTCGCACCGCGTCCAGGCGTTGTTCCAGCGGTCACCCGGCCAGCGGACGAGCGAGTGGTGCCCTCGTGTAGCGCGTGAGGACGGCGGCGCCGATCTGTTCCGACGACGCGCACGCGAGGTGCGTGGTCGGGCCGTCGACGGGGAAGAGGTGCTCGCCGGTGCCGAGGATCGTTGGGAAGACCAGCAGCCGGTACTCCTCGACCAGGTCCGCGGCCATCAGTGCCCGCCCGATGCTCAGGCTGCCGGCGACGATCACGTCGCGCCGCTCGCGCTTCACGGCGTCGATGAGGTCACCGTCGACGAGTCGCGAGTTCTCCCAGGCCGACGTGTCGGGCAGCGAGCGGGAGGCGACGAGTTTCGGGACGGCGTTCATGCGTTGGGAGAACGGGTCGTCGCGTCCCGGCCAGAGCTGCGCGAACGAGTGCCAGGTCTTGCGTCCCAGCAGCAGGACCCCGTCGTCCAGCGTGCTTCCGAGGCGGAACTTGTCGCCGTCCGCCGTGCCCGGGCCGTGCCGGAACGCCCAGCCGCCGGTCGGTGTCCCGTCGGCGCCGTCCGGGTCGGTGACGATTCCGTCCAGGGTGGTGAACGCGATGACGATGGTGCTCACGATGGTGTCCCTCCGGTTGATGCTCGCCCGTACATACCGGTGGCGTCGGCCGGACTCATCGCGACTCGGTGGAAGAAATCCTCTCGGGCAGGGCGAACGCCCGGAACACGTCCGGATCGGAGAACACGACGTTGCGCGCGAGCCGGCCGTGGACGACTGTGAAGACCTGCAAGGTGTGCATGCGAAGTTCGCCGTCGGGTGCCGGCGCGTATGCGGCGAGCGCTGGTTGGCCGTTGGCGGTCAGTTGCCGCATGGCCCAGCCGGGGCCCCACATCTCGAACACGCGGTCCATGAACAGGCCGTAGTCGCGGCTGCCCCGGTACCAGAGCGGCACCGGCGGCATCTCCATGACGGCGTCGTCGGTGAGGAGCCGCACGAGCGCCGGGACGTCGGCCGCCTCGAACGCGCGCGCGTACCGCTGAATCACCTCTTGGACGTCGGGATCGTCCGGCTCGGCGACCTCGTCCATGTCCCCCACGTCCGTGAGCGCGGCGCGGGCCCGTTGGAGCGTGCTGTTGACGGCCGGGACCGTGGTCTCCAACTGCGCGGCGACCTCCGCCGCGCGAAATTCCAGGACGTCGCGCAGGACGAGCACGGCCCGCTGGCGTGGGGGGAGTACCTGGAGCGCCGCCACCAGCGCGATCCGCAGGTCGGCCCGCATGTCCGTGTCGAACCGCGCGTCGGGGAACGGCTGGAGCCAGGGGACGTCGAGCGCCGGTGCGAGCGGCGCCCCGGGGTCGTCGCTCGGGGCTCCGAGCCCGGACGGCAGGGGACGCCGCGCGCGTCCCTCCAGCGCGGTCAAACACACATTGGTGGCGATCCGGTACAACCAGGTGCGGACGGAGGCGCGCGCGGCGTCGTAGCGGTCGCGGGCCTTCCACGCACGCAGCATGGTCTCCTGGACGAGGTCCTCCGCTTCGTGAAAGGAGCCCGTCATCCGATAGCAGTGCGCCACCAACTCGCCCCGGTAGGGCTCGAAGTCCATTCGCCCATCATCGCCTACCCGATGGTGCCGGACGGCGCGAGGGTTCGGCGGCGTCGCAGGTGAGGGCGGTCGGCTCGGCCCCGCCGCGCGCTGGGCGACGATGCCGCGGGCCCGGCGGGTACCGTGATGATCATGGGAACTGCTTCCTCACTGGACGGGCGGCGCTTCCGGGCCGTCCAGGACACCGTCGGCGGCGAGGTCGGCACCGAGACCGAGTTCACCTACCACGAGGACGGCGGCGAGGTCTGGGCCGAGTACGGCGGCGGTGGCGTCCGGCGGGGATTCCTGGTCGGGACCCGCGAAGGCGACCGGCTCGACTTCCGCTACAGCCAGCTCAACTCCGAGGGCGGGACGTCCAGCGGCCACTGCGTCACGGCGATCACCACCCTGCCGGACGGGCGGATCCGCCTCGACGAGACCTGGGAGTGGGAGTCGCGCCCCGGCTCGGGCACCAGCGCCGTCGAGGAACTGCGCTGACCCGCCGCGCCGAGTAGGCACACCGGAGCACCCCGACGCGCCAAATGCCGCGGACGCCCTCGCCGGGCGAGGGCGTCCTGCGTGGGCCCTCTCAGGCGAGGGCGGCGGCGTCCTGTCCGGCGAACAGTTCGATCAGTGCCTCCACGTCGTGGTCGGCCTCGGTCGGGTGCCGGAAGGGTTGATGCGCGTTGACGGTGTAGCTGTTGCGGCGTCCGATCCGGGTGCGGGTGATGTACCCCGCCTCCTCCAGGTCGTTGATGATGAGTTGAGCCGCGCGTTCGGTGATCCCGATCTCCTGTGCCACGTCCCGTACGCGTGCGTCGGGATCGCGGGCCAGATGGATCAGCACCCGTGCATGGTTGGTCAGGAACGTCCATGGCTTGGCGTTCGGCCGACTCGGCGTCGTCTCCATCCGTTCACCCCTCGTCCAGTACGCATCCTTGCACCCCGAGGGGGCAGCGGGGGATGCTCCCCGACGGGCGCGAGGTGTGGGTCACAGACATCATACGAGATTGATTTGACGAATAATATTTCAGGTATTAACTTTGCCCTGTTCGTCGTTGTCCTGTGTCTGTGACCGCTAGGAGAGTTCCGTGCTGGTGCGATCCAACGAGCCGCAGCTCGCGAGTTCCGGCCCGCCCCCGACAGGGGCGTCGCCGGACGGCCCCGCTCGTCCCGGACGAGGGGAGTTGAGGATGGAGACCTGCCACGAGGGCCGGTACACCGTCCTTACGCTGACGGGAAGCCTGGTGGCGGACACGGTGGTGACCGCCGAGGCCCGCGTCCTGACGACGATCGTCCTCGCGGAGGCGCCGCTGGCCCTCGTGCTGGACCTCTCCAAGCTGGAGATGGTCGACCTCCACGGCGCCCACCTGCTGAGCAAGGCCCAGTTCGCGGTCCGCGCCGCGCGCGGGACTCTGCACCTGATCGCGCCGCCCGGAGCCCCGGCCCGCGGCGCGCTGAGCCGGTACCTGCTCGGGTCCACGGTGGAGCGGCGAGAGGATCTCAAGCTGCTGACCGGCTGAGACGCGCCCCTGGTACAGGCTGCTGTACCGCGATTCGGCCCGCTGGCCGGATCGCCGCGCGGAGTCCGGGTCCCTAGCGTCGGGACGAACGATCATCTCGTCGCGCGGGGGCCGGGCGAGTCCTTCCCGGCCTCCGCCTCCCAGGAGGACCCGTGAAGTCCAGACCCTTCGCCGGAGGGGCGGCAGCCCGTCCCCTCCGGCTGGCCATGACCGCGCTCGCCGCGACCCTGCTGTGGTTCGGCGTATCGGCACCGTCCGCGCTCGCCTCGCCGGCTCCGCCCGGCGCGTCCACCATGATCATTGGCGGTTCGGACGCCACCGAGCCCTACTCGTTCATGGTCTCCGTCCAGGACGCGGGCGGGCACTTCTGCGGGGGCAGCCTGATCACCGGCGACTGGGTGGTCACGGCCCGGCACTGCGTCGAGGGCAGGAATCCCGCGGATCTACAGCTGCGCATCGGGAGCCTTCGCAAGGACGAGGGCGGGACGGTCCGCGGGGTCGAGCGCTTCGTCACCCACCCCGAGAGCGACACCGCGACCCACGACATCGCGCTCGTCAGGCTCGACCAGCCGGTCGCGGACGCGCCGGTTCCGGTGGACGTCCGGCAGCCCGCAGGCACCCCGGCCCGGCTGCTGGGATGGGGATGCACCCTCCCCGGCCAGGTCTGCGGCGAGGAGGGCAGGCCGGCGGTGCTCCAGCAGCTCGACTCGGCCGTCCGCGAGCCGACCGCCTGCACGAACCAGGTGACGCCCCTCGACCCGGCCTCCGAGGTCTGCACCGGCAACCCCGAGACCCAGGCGGGCCCCTGCTTCGGTGACTCCGGCGGACCGCTGCTGCGCCGGGACGGCACCGGCTGGAAGCTCATCGGCGCGTTCAGCCGCGTCGAGATCAAGCCCCCGGACCCGGGCCAGCCCAACGAGCCCCCGAACTGCCGCAGCGGAATGGGCATCTACACCGACGTCCCCGCCCACCGGGAATGGATCGACGGCGTCATTTCGTCGACGTCCTGAAACACCCACGCCCCGGCGCGGCGACCGACCCCGCGCCGGGGCGTTCGCGTGCCGGGAGCGCTGTCGGAGGCACGGCATAGCGTTGCGGTATGGAAGAACACGCGGTGCCCATCCTGCCCAGCCGGGACCTGGACGAGACGCGGGAGTTCTACGCGCGGCTGGGATTCGAGACGCACGGATCGTGGCTGGACGCCGGTTACCTCATGGTGGCGCGCGGGGACGTGCAGCTGCATTTCTGGCACCACCCCGAGGTCGATCCGCTGACCACCGCCGGCGCCTGTTATGTGTACGTCGAGGACGCGGACGCCCTTCATCGCGCGTGGGACGAGATCGGCGTCCCCACCGAGGAGGCCACCGGCAGCCGGCTCGTCCCGCCGCAGGACACCGACTACGGCATGCGCGAGTTCGCGCTCGTGGACCGCAGCGGCAACCTGCTGCGCGTCGGCAGCTCCGCGACCGCTTGATGGGACGTGTTGACGCAGGTCAACCCTGGTGCGAGCGTGGAAGGTGATGGTGAAAGGGGGACCATCATGTTGGAGATCAAGAGCATCGACAAGCCCGACGAGCGGCGCGACTTCCCGAAGGGGCATCTGGAGGTCCTCCAGATGACCGGCCTGGTGTTCGCCCGCGCGACGTTCGAGCCCGGCTGGCGCTGGACGGAGTCGCTCCGGGACATCGCGGGCACCGACCTGTGCGAGGTGCACCACAACGGGTACATCGTCCAGGGCCGATTGCGCGTCCGCATGCGGGACGGCGGCGAACAGGAGGGCGGCCCCGGCGACGCGTTCGTGGTCACGCCCGGGCACGACGCCTGGGTCGTCGGCGACGAGGCGTGCGTCGTGTTCGACTTCGCCGGGGGCATGGACGAGTACGCGAAGGCCGACTGAGCGCGCCGGGGCCCTGAACGCCGGGGCCCTGAACGCCGTGGCCTGAGCGCGGGGCTCCCGGGCCTCCGGGAGCCCCGCGTCCGGCCTACTTGAGCGTGAGGTTCTGCGACTGGAGCGCCTCGTCCAGCGGCTGGAAGTACGACTGGTAGTTGGCGCGGCAGGCACCGGTGGTGCCGCCGGAGACGATGCCGACGGCGACCGTGCCGGCCTGCAACGAGCCGCCGCTGTCGCCCGGCTGGGTGCAGGCGGTGGTCTCGATCAGGCCCGAGACCGTGCCCTCCTGGTAGTTGACCGTGCGGTCATAGCCGCGGATCGTCCCGGACGTCGTATTGGTGGTCGAGCCCTTCTTCTGGATCTGGGAGCCGACCGCCGGGCGCCCGACCGAGGTGAGCTGGGCGTTGTCGTTCTTGAGCGACCCGTTGGTCACCCGGATCGTCCCGTAGTCGTCGCCCGGGAATCTGCTGGCCTCCCGGGTGCCGAGGGTCTGGCCGTCCTTGGTCGTCCAGTCCGCGCTGATCCGCGTGCAGTGCCCGGCGGTGACGACGAACTCCGCGCCGCCGCCGACGGCGATCGCCGACACCGAGCAGCGCGAGCCGCCGGTGATGATCGCGTCGCCGGGCCCGACCATCGGACGCGGCGCCGCCGCCACCCGGCGGACCCGGACGATCTCGCCCAGCGCCCGCGCGCGTTTCACGAACGCCCTGGTCGCGGCGTCGTTGTCGGCGCGGGGCACATCGACGACGACGCTGTTGGAGACGACGTCGACGCCCCAGGCCAGCCCGGTCGTCCCCGGGGTGCCCGCGAGCCGGTCGAGCCTGGCCTTGGCGCCGGTCAGCTGCCGGATGCCGTGGGCGACGACGCGCGCCCGCGCTCCGGCTGCCGTGACCTGCCGCGCGGCGGCCGCGTCGGTGACGTTGACGACGAGGTTGCCCGCGCCGTCGAGGTAGGAGCCCGCCTGCCGGGCGCCGAGCCGTCCGGTGATCTGGTCGGCGAGCGCGGTCTGCCGGATCTGGACGTCCCGGTTCTGGACGTCCTGGACGGGATCCGTCCGGGCCGATGCCTGAACGGTCCCGAACGCCGGGAGCGTGATCAACGCCGCGGCACTCAGCAGGGGGATCGTCGCGCGTTTGAGGCGCATTCCACGGTTCACGTTCGTCCACCTTTCGCCGCCGGTGGGGCCGCTAGCACTCCGGCGGCAGTTCGGGGGTTGCGGGGGGCGTCCGGGTCACGGGAACTCTCCGGCACGAGCCTCATGACCGGCCGTCTGTGACAGGAAGGTACTTCGCGAAGCTGTCGGTAACCAGATTCCAGCCGCAACTGAAATTTCAGCCCGCCCTGAATATCAGTCAACCGCCGCAAGATCACAACGACTTCCATCGAAAAGCGATCGGGCTGCCGTGCTCGTCGGTTGGCCTCGTGCGGTGTACAAGGCGGTAGTTCCTGCTCCTGATGTTCGCCGTAAAAATCGATGCGCCGAAGCCACGACGCTCTGTTCAAACGCGGCCCCTGTCTCGGGCGCCTACGTTCCCCTTGATATCGGTCTTTGTTGCGATTCGGGTGCCGGCGGAGATTGGGTCAGGCCGCTGCTGTGCCAGGCGAGGTGTTTTATCGACAACGACTTCGAGTGACTTTTCGCGTTCCTCAAGTTCGGGTGACGTTGTGGTGTAGATCACAACTTCTTGGAATCTGGCTTCGACGTGCTGCTCGTCGCCGAAGGCGGCTGAACGTCGATTGTAGGGAAAGTGTGCGGAAGAGTGACCATGATCGCGGAGGTCATGTTTGCGGAACGAATCAACCGTTCATCGCCAGTCAAGTAGGGTTCGGCTCGTGGCGGGCATCTCTGCGTGCCATAAAATCGCTCCTAAGCGGCCCTCAAGCTGGGGTCATTACATATGGTAAAAACGTGATTGGAGCACATCCACGATGCGGTGCGGCTGGCAAAGCGGTGTTGACCGGGTTTCGTGCTTATCGTTAACCTATAGTTGCTTCGCGGGGCAATTCGGTCATGACATCCCACAGAGGAGACACTGCCGTGCCTTTCAACGAGAACTCGATCGCTGAGCTGGATGAACTCACCGCCGACGAACTCACCGAGATTCTGGACCTCGACGTTCAGATCGACTCGGTCACCGATGCCCCCGCCCCGCAGCTGTGCGGCTTCACCCAGGCCTCTCAGCTCTGCACCTTCACCTGCTGAGGGCCTTAGCCGGCTGAGGTGAACCCAGCGGAGGTCCTCGGTGCGCGGTCTGTGCCCAGCACCGGGGACCTCCGCTTCCGGGCCGTTGACAAGGTCGCAGCGGAATGGGCCTTGGGAAGGAAGTGCGCAGGTGGCTGATCCGCCGATCATTGCGCCGGAAACCCTCGAATGCGCGGACTTCGCGCTTCTTCGGACCCCCGCGTATCCGCGTTCGGAAGCCGACCGGACCCTGGTGGACATTGTCCCGGGCCGCTCCGACGAGCGCGCCCTCTTGACCGGGCTGATCACCCGGCTGGTCGCCGACCAGCGACTGATGGAGGCCGTCGCCTTCTCAAGTCCCCCACTGTTTCAAGAAGCACGGGCCATCGCGAGCGGTGGAGGCGGCGAGCGCAAACTCTCGACGATACGGCGTGTCACTTACTCGCTTTCCAGCTATCTGCTGAGGATGTCGACCCGGGCGACTCCCTTCGGGCTGCTGGCGGGCGCGACGGTCGCTCACTTCGGTTCGAGGCCCAAGGCCGAGTATCGCGCGAACGACCGAAAGCATCCGCAGGTCGACCTCGCGTGGCTGCGAGACGTCCTGACCGGGCTGCGCGACGATCCTCGGGTTCTGGCCGGCCTGCCGGTCCAGGCGAACAAAGCGGTCCGGTTCAAGGGCGGGCGGATCATCCTGCCCTACCTGCCTCCGGCGGCCAGTGACGATCCCGCCGACCACAAGACCGGAAGCCTGTCGCTCAGGCTGACACCGGTCACCGCCGAAATCGTTTCGCAGGCGGCGGCAGAGGTGAAGTCGACCACCCTGGTGCAGCGTGTCGCTGAGAACCTGGGTGTGCAGCCGAAGATCGTGCTTGCGGTGGTTCGGCAGCTCATCGGCAACGAGATCCTGCTGACCGGGCTCCAGCCGTCACTGGTGGCGGCCGATGTGCTCGGCGAGGCCCTGGGGCGGCTCGAACACGTCCCAGATCATCCGGTCGTACGGTCGCTGCGCCAGCTGCATGACGCCCTGGTGCGCTATGCCGACGAACCGGACGAGAAGAGACTGGCGCTGCTTCAGCGGATGATCGAGCAGGCTGGTGAGCTGTCCCCGGCCGCGCACAAGCTACGGGTCGACCTCGAGATCGATGCGGATGTCACCCTGCCCTCCATAGTCGCCACCGAGTTGGCGGAGGCCGTCCGCGTCCTGTGCCGGGTCATGCCCGTGTACATCGGAGTGCCGGCTCTGCGCGGATTTCACCTGGCGTTCCTGGAGCGCTACGGCACCGACCGGCTGGTCCCGGTCAAGGACCTGCTCGACCCCGACATCGGGCTCGGTGCCCCCGCGGAATACCAGTGCCCGCCCAGCTCGCGCGATGATCCCGCCTTCACGCCCGACACGGCCACGCGGGACCAGGTGGTCGCCGAAATGGTCGCGGATGCGATCCGGACGGGTGCGCGCGAGGTGGAGTTGACGGATGAACTGGTCGAAAGGCTGGCCAGTCCGGAATCTGGTGCCCTGCCCGCCTCTCTCGACTTCTACGCTCATCTGGTCGCGCCCTCGTTGGAGGCAATGAGCACCGGGGACTTTCGGCTGGTGGCGAGCCCCGCACCAGGCGCACAACGGGGTGGGACGTCTTTTGGCCGGTTCCTGCACATGCTCGGGACGCAGGCGGGCCCGGTGATGGAGTTCGGCCGCGAGGTGCCGCTCGGGAACGGGGCGCCGCTTCCGGCGGACCTCGTCTACCACACACGCTTTCCGCGTGCTCTCAACGTGGTGCAGGCACCCCCCAGGTTCGACCATCGGATCACGCTCGGGGAAATCGACGCCAACGGTCCAGTGGAGGAGGTGGATCTAGATGACTTGGAAGTCGGCGCCGACATGAAAGGCCTGTTCCTGTACTCGAGGAGGAGGCGGCGCCGGGTCGTTCCCTCGGCCAACCATGTCCTCAACCCCGATCGCCAGGCCGCCAACCTCGCCAGGTTCCTGTCCGATGTCGGTTACGAGGGAACCCGCGTATGGACGGCATGGAACTGGGGAGAGTTGGACCGCTTTCCCTTCCTTCCCCGGCTTCGGTATCGGCGCACCGTGCTCTATCCAGCCACCTGGCGGATAAATGACCCGAGGATCACCGATTCCAGCGAGCATTTCGACATTTGGCGGCAGGCGCTCCTCGAATGGCGCAAGAACTGGGGGGTGCCCGACCGGGTTCAGCTCTGGTCCATCGGCGACCACCGGATCGTCCTTGACCTGACCAATGCATTTCACCTGCAGATCCTGCGGCGCGAGATCGGTCGAAGCTCCGAACTGGTGGTACGTGAGGTTCTCGCGGGTGAGGACTATCCCGACGGCTGGCTCACCGGACCCGGCGGCGGCTATGTCTGCGAGCTTGTCGTGCCGATGGTAAATACAACGATGAAGCGTCGCGAGCGTGCGCGCAGGACAGGCCCTTTGCCATCTCAGAACGCCGCGCCGCCACGCTGGGAGCGTGCGCTGAGTCACCTGCCCGGGTCCGACTGGCTCTGCGCGAACATATATTGCTCACCCGAGGCACAAAGCGCTCTGGTGGCCGGGCCGCTGAAGAAGATATGCCACACGGTGTCGAGTCGCGGTTGGGCTGATCGTTGGTTCTTTCTGCGGTACCGGGACCGGGCGGACCATGTGCGACTACGGTTTCACGGGGCTCGTGAAACAGTGACCGGACCGCTGCTTTCACAGTTTCACGAGTGGATGGCCGACCTGCATGCCGACGGTCAGATCGGGTGGCTCTCGTTGGAGTCGTACGAACCTGAGATCGAGCGGTACGGCGGGGTTCGTGCGATGAAGGCGGCCGAAGAGTACTTCACAGCCGACAGCGAGCTCGCGATGAATTTCGCCGCGCTTTTGCGCGGCCGTGCCCTGCCTCTCGATGAGACACTGTTGTGTGCCATCGGAATCGCGGATCTGGTCACCCGGTTCCGGCAGTCCCTCGAACAGTCGGCCCCACTCGCCCAGGACCCCGAGTACCGCCGTGCTTTCACTGACCGGCGCAGAGAGGCGGTGAAGCTGATCGATCCGGTCGCGAAGTGGACGGGGCTTCGAGCGACTCCGGAGGGCGAGCATGTGGTCGCGCTTTTGCGGGCGCGGTCTTCGGCACTGTGCTGCTACGCGACCACGATCAGGGAGTTGACCGCCGCCGGCCAGTGCAGTAACTCGCCTGAGAAGATCCTGGACAGCCTCGTCCACATGTTCTGCAATCGCGTCATGGGGATCGGCCAGGACCGTGAGCGGCGCGCGGTCGCCGTGGCGTTGGGAGCGCTCCAGGCCAACCTCGACAAGCGCCGCTTCATGGGCTGAGACATGTCGAGCCCATCTGAGAGTGCCATATACGAAGTCGTGCTGGAAACGGCAAAGCGGCTTCGAGACCCGCGTTCTGTCGCCACCATCATGCAGCGCGCGGCCAATGCGGACCCTCTGACGGCCGCCTCACTGTGGGAGCCGTGCACCCTCTCGCGCGGTTTTCCTGGTACCGCTGTCCTGTTCGGCTGGCTGTCCAGAATCGACGACCGATGGAGAAAGGTCGCCCATGAGCACTTGGAGGCCTCCGTGGGGGCGCTGCGCGCGGCCCCGTCCTTAGGGCTTTACTACGGAACCGGCGCAGTGGCATTCGCGGCACGGACGGCCGCGGTGCAGCCGGGGGACTACGCGACCCTCGTGCAGCGGCTGGAGGCCGCAGTCGCCCGTGACGTTCTTCGGCGACTCACAGCGATGGACGAGAGGGGTCCCTCGCTTGCCACTACGAGCCCATGGCAGGGTTACGACGTCATTACCGGAATGGCAGGGGTCGGGCGCCTTCTCCTGGAAGGGGCTGTTCGGCAAGACCATGATCACCTTCTCGCTGTGACGCAAATCTGCCATTACCTGGTCGGCCTGACGCGAAACGTGGCGGTGGAGGGGCATCAGGTACCCGGATGGTGGGTGCCGCACGCGCCGGGGGTGACACCTGGCGACGGCCACTTCAGTCCCGGCATGGCCCATGGTGTGGCGGGTCCGCTGGCGTTCCTGGCTCTCGCGCTCAAGCGTGGCATCGAGGTGGCGGGCCACCGGGAGGCCGTTGACCGGGTGGCCTCATGGTTGTGCGCTCGGCGCATCATTCACCAGGGTCGAACCTCTTGGCCGCTGCGGCTGAGCCTGACCGAGGAGCTGTCCGGCGCGGTCAACGAGGCCACTGCCACCCGCGCTGCCTGGTGCTACGGAACCGCCGGCACCGCGCTCGCTCTCTATTGGGCCGGTCGCGCGCTTGGACGGGGCGATTTCACGGATATCGCGGTGCAGGCACTACTGGCCGCTCTCCGGAGCTCTCCAAAGACGTGGAATCTTGAGGGCGTGTCGCTCTGTCATGGGCTGGCCGGACTTCTTGTGATCTCGTTGAGAATCTCCTTGGAGGCCGACCGCGAGGAGCTTCGGAACGCGGTGGGCGAGCTCCTGCCGAGGCTGCTCGACAGTTTTGACGAGGAGGCGCCGTTCGGTTATCGGCATCAGATGGCCGGCGTGAACCAGCCCTGGTCGGTGGATCGGCCGACTGCGGATGTGAACATCTGCGGTGTTCTCGAAGGGGCCGCGGGCGTCGCGCTCACGTTGCTCGGCTGGGTGATGCCGTCGATGTTGAAAGACGAGCCCCTTCCCTGGGACGCCGTATTGCTAGCCGGATAGGAGGCATGAGTCATCGCACCGGAACCCGAGCCCGTCGTCGACAGGATGCTGATCGGTATTACCGGATCCATCGGACTCCTGGCCATGCCGATGTACCTTAACGCTTTTCGCCTGTTCGTCGCCCGTGAGATCGATTTGATCGTCACCCGCAGTGCCGAGCGAATGATTCCTCGTTCCACGTGGGCGATACTCGGCAACAGCGTCACCTGTGAGAGCGACCCGCCGGCTCCAGAGCACGTGTCACTGCCGGCGGGAGCGGACCTGTTCCTCGTCGCCCCTGCCACGGCCAACGTGCTCGGCGCGGCGGCGCACGGGCTGGGGCCGTCCGTGCTGACCAGCGCCGTCCTGGCCAGCCCTGGTCCGGTGGTCTTCGTGCCCAACATGAACCGTGTGATGTGGGAGAAGCCCGCGGTGCAGCGGAACATCCGCGTCCTGCGTGAGGACGGGCACCAGGTGGTCGAACCGAATCACGGGTTCGCGTTCGAGGTCGCGACCCGGCGATTCGAGCGGCACTACACCCTTCCCGCTCCCGAGGAGTTGACCAGCACGTTGCGTGCGATCATCGCGGAGCGGGGCGATGGATCTCGGCGAAATGCCCACATGGGCTGAACGATCCCGTATAGCATTGCGGCATGACGATCGCCAACGCCGTGCTGGAGAAGATGCCCGAACAAGTGCGGCCAATTCTGATAAAACGGCGGGTATTGCTTAAGTTTGGCATAACCGGCGGACTTTGTTATGTTGTCACGACCATTATTTACTATGCTCTCAAGCTCACGTTACTGGAGAACAAGCCGGTGACGGCCCTCTTGGTCGCCACCGCCGTCGCCACCGTACTGTCCTATATTTTGCAGCGGCAGTGGGCGTTTCGAGTGACCGGCTCTCGGCGCCGTTTCGGTGAATTTCTGTTGTTCGTCCTGATCAATGCCATCTCAATGGGGATCAATGCGATACCGCTCTATGCGGCGCGGTACTGGTTCGGCTTGGAGCAGCCCCATGTGAGTCAGCAGGTGCAGGAGGTCTCGGACTTCCTGAGTGGAATGATTCTCGGCACGCTGTTGGCGATGCTGTTTCGGTGGTGGGCCTATCGCCGGTTCGTGTTCGGAGGCCGGGTTCTGGCGCAAGGAGCCTGAGGGCGCCTGATGTCCCGCGCAGGCTGTTCGGGGAGATCTGAGCAGGTGGAACGGCGATCGGGGCGGTAGTTTCTAGGGATGAGCGATCGGCCCACACTCGATGAGATCCGGCGCGCGCCCAAGGTGCTGCTGCATGACCATCTGGACGGCGGGGTCCGTCCGGCGACCATCGTGGATCTCGCACGGGAGAGCGGGTACGGGGCGCTGCCCACCGACGACGCGGAGAACCTGCGGCTCTGGTTCGAGGAGGCGGCCGACTCGGGGTCGCTGGAACGGTATCTGGAGACGTTCGACCACACGGTCGGGGTCATGCAGTCGGCGGAGGCGCTCACGCGGGTGGCCTACGAGTGCGCCGAGGATCTGGCGAAGGACGGGATCGTCTACGCGGAGGTCCGGTACGCGCCCGAGCAGCACGTCACGGGCGGGCTGACGCTGGAGCAGGTCGTCGAGGCCGTGCTGGAGGGGTTCGCGCGGGGGCGGCGCGACCACGGCATCCGGGTCGGGGCGCTGGTCACGGCGATGCGGCACCAGGCGCGGAGCAAGGAGATCGCGGAGCTGGCCGTCCGGTACCGGGACGCGGGGGTCGTCGGGTTCGACATCGCGGGCGCCGAGGCCGGGTACCCGCCGACCCGGCACCTGGACGCGTTCGAGTACCTCCAGCGGGAGAACGCGCACTTCACGATCCACGCGGGCGAGGGGTTCGGGCTGCCGTCGATCTGGCAGGCGATCCAGTGGTGCGGCGCCGACCGGCTCGGGCACGGGGTGCGGATCATCGACGACATCGACGTGGACGGCGGAGAGCCGAAGCTCGGACGGCTCGCCGACTACGTCCGGGACAAGCGGATCCCGCTGGAGCTGTGCCCCACGTCCAACATCCAGACCGGAGCCGCGCGGTCGATCGCGGAGCATCCGATCGGGCTGCTGCGGCGGCTGAGCTTCCGGGTCACGGTGAACACCGACAACCGGCTGATGAGCGGGACGTCGCTGTCGGAGGAGTTCGCGAAGCTCTCCGAGGCGTTCGGGTACGGCTGGGACGACCTCCAGTGGTTCACGGTGAACGCGATGAAGTCGGCGTTCGCGCCGTTCACCGAGCGGCTGGAGCTGATCAACGGGGTGATCAAGCCGGGGTTCGCGCAGCTCAAGTGGAGCCGTCCGCCGGCGTGATCAGGAGGTCTGCCAGCGGCCGGTGCCGGGCACGGGCGTCGTGAGGTGCTCCATCAGCGCCCGGTACCGCGCCCAGGCGCCGATGCCGTCGCCGGAGCCGTCGCCGTCCAGCGGGAACCACAGGCCGGGGGAGGCGGCGTCGCCGATCCGGCGGCCGGGCGTCTCGGCCGACAGCGCGTGCTCGATCCCGATCTCCGCGA
Organism: Actinomadura terrae; assembly: GCF_022751215.1. Lineage (GTDB taxonomy): Bacteria > Actinomycetota > Actinomycetes > Streptosporangiales > Streptosporangiaceae > Spirillospora > Spirillospora terrae. The sequence goes on from NZ_JAICDG010000002.1 coordinate 668,435, forward strand.
CGCCCTCCGGGCCGACGCCCATGGCCAGCGGGGTCGGGACGCCGAGCGCGCGGCTCGGGTAGGTGAGGTCGGGGAGCGCGGGCGTCCACTGGGCGTTGAGGGTCTTCAGGATGCCCGTCCGGGCGTACTGGTCCGCGAGCTTCTCCAACTCGGCGAGCGGCGGTTCGCGGTCGGCGGGGCAGGCGAGGGCGAACGCGATCACCTCCTTCACCCCCGAGGTCACCCGGGAGACCTGCACGGTCCCGCCGAAGGGCGGGACGTCGCCGCCGTGCGGGCCCATGAACACCAGCAGCGTCGAGGCGGGGGAGCGGCGCCGGCACAGCGCGGTCAGGTCCGGCGGCGACCACCGCGACAGCGCGGGCTCGGCCGTCCCCCAGCAGCGGGGGGCGGCGCCGGCGAGGGCGCGGCCCAGGTCCTCGATCACGGACCCGAGCAGCAGGCCGGACGCGGCGTCGTGGACGACGCTCAGGCTCACGATCAGGTGGTGGCCGAGGCCGTCGGACGGAACCTCCTGGAGGAACGTCGCGGACGGCCCCTCCTTCGCCTTCTCGGACGCGACGAACGCCGCGCCGTCCCACTCCAGCGGGAAACCGGTGAAGCCGTCGTAGTAGCCGTCGCCCGGTTCCTGCACGACCCACCGCGCCTGCGGCGTGCCCAGCATCATCCGGAGCGGGAAGGTGATCCGGGCGTCGTGCGGGGTGAGGACCTGGAACGCCTGGTCGACGCTCGCGCACTTCTCGATCGCGTCGGTCAGCCAGGACGACAGCGGCACGAGCGGGCGGTCCTGGATGGCGACCGCGCTCCTCGTCGTGACGATGTCGAGCGCCGCATGCGTGTTCGTCGTGGTCACCGCGTCTCCTCAGGGGCGTTCGAGGGCCAGACGGCGCCGCCCAGCCGCTCCACCATCGCGTCCGCGAACCGGTGCGCGATGCCCGGCGCCCTCGGGTCGCCGCCCGACGCGCGCACCTCCACCCACCAGTACGGGACGGTCAGCCCCGCGTCCACGGGGCCGCCGAGCACGCGCCCGACCTCTCCCTCCACGTCGACGCGCTGCGCCGACTCGATGCTGACCAGCGGCGATCCCGCGTCGTCGCGGAGCAGGATGAGGGCGCCGTCGCCGCCGCCGCGCACCCGCAGGGTCTCGCCCGCGGCGACCATGCTGTCGACGATCGCGCGCACGTCGGGCGCCCGCTGCGTCAGCACCACCATGTCGTAGGTCATCGCGCCTCCTCCCGTACCGGGGCCTCGGCCAGCGCGGTCTGGACGAGCCGCGCGCTCTCCCCTCGCCGTATCCACTGCGCGCGCCCCGGCGGCAGCGACTCCGCGTAGACGCGGGGGAACAGCTGCCCCTCCGACCGGTCCCCGGACATCACCAGCGCGCCCGTGCCGCTCTCCCGCACCGCCTGGAGGAGCGGGTCGTAGAGCCCCCGGGACGACCCGGCGACGCGGCGCGCCACGACGAAGTGCAGGCCGATGTCGCGGCCGCTCGGCACGAACGGCACGAACGGGGCGAGCGGCTGCTGGCCCGCCGTGGTCAGCAGGTCGTAGTCGTCCGCGAGCACGACGATCCGGGGCCCCTTCACCCCGGCGCCGTCGGGGACGGCGGACGGGTCCTCCGGCATGCGCTCCTTCAACTCCTTGGCGACCCCGCCCGCGAGCCCCGCGCAGATCCTCGGCGTCGGGGCGTAGCCGCCGACGTAGGCCTCGGGCGCCACGTCGCGCAGCGAGCGGCGCGGGTCCATCACCGCGAACACGACCTGCTCGGGCGTGTACCGGGCGACGAGCTGCTGGACGATCAGCCGCATCAGGTTGGTCTTGCCGGAGCCGCCGTCGCCGAGCACGACGAGGTTCTGGTCGACGTCGAACAGGTCGAGCAGCAGCGGTTCGAGCGCGCGCTCCTCGACCCCGAGCGGCACCAGCCGGGGCTCGCGCTCCGGATCGGGCAGCTCGGACACCGGGAGCCGGTGCGGCAGCACCCGCACGGGCGGCGTGGACTCGCCCGTCCAGGCATTGCGCACCGCCCCGACCGCCGCCTCGGCGGCAGTGCCCAGTTCGGTCGGGTCGGGGACGGCGCCGAGCGCGGGCACCGCGACATGGCCGAACAGCCCGGCGTCGGTGAGCGCGCGACCCGGCAGCTCGGCGCTGATCGTCTCGGCGAGCTTGCGGGCGACCGTCGAGTCCGACGGGTCGTTCAGCCGCAGCTCGACGCGCTGCCCGAACGTGGACTGCGCGGCGATCCGCACGTCGTTCCACCGCAGCATGCCCGCGACGATGTGGATGCCGTAGCCGCCGCCGCGCTGGAGCAGGTCGGAGACCATGTCGTCGATCTCCTCGAAGTCGCCACGGATCGCGCCGAACCCGTCCACGACCAGGACGACGTCGGCGCACGACAGTTCTGGCACGCTCCCGGCCGCGTGCATCTGCCGCAGCCGCTGGATCCCGTCGATGCCGTGCTGCCGGAACACCTCCATGCGGTGCTCCAGCATCCCGTGGACCTCCTCGACCGTCCGGCGGATGCGCTCCAGGTCGGTGCGTCCCGCGACGCCGCCCACGTTGGGCAGGCCGGACAGCACCTGGAGGCCGCCGCCGACCAGGTCGAGCCCGTACACCGCGACCTGGCGCGGCGTGTGCGTCAGCGCCAGCGACAGCACGAACGTGCGCAGCAGCGTGGTCTTGCCGGTCTGCGGACCGCCGATGATCGCGACATGCCCGCCCGCCGCCGTCAGGTCGAGGTTCCACACGCCCTGCCACTGGCGGCGCGCGTCGTCCAGCAGCCCGATCGGCACCCGCAGCGGGCCCGCCTGGGCGGGCAGCCGCATGCCCTGCTCGGTGATCCGGACGGGCCCGGTGACCGCGTCCAGCGTGGTCATGGCGGGCAGCGGCGGCAGCCAGATCATCTGCACCGGACGGCCGTGCCGGGCGAGCTGGCCCACGAGCACGTCGAGCATGGTCGGGCCGGTGGTCCGCTCCGGCAGCTCGGCCTCGTCGTCGGGCGCGTTCCGCACCGGCCCGTCGAGCGGCCCGGCCAGGTTGTAGGCGGTGAACGGACGCACCGGAAGCCGGTCGGCGCCCTCGGCCGGTGCCGCCACCGCGCCCCGGTACGGGCCCGACACGTAGCCGCCCTTGAACCGCAGGTAGATGCTGGTGTCGACCTTGAGGTAGCCGAAGCCGGGCAGCGCCGGGAGGTGGAACGCGTCGGGCGAGTCCAGGACGGTGCGGCTCTCCTCCTCGGAGAACGTCCGCAGCCCGATCCGGTACGACAGGTAGGTCTCCAGGCCGCGCAGCTTGCCGCTCTCGATGCGCTGGCTCGACAGCAGCAGGTGGACGCCGATGCTGCGCCCGATCCGGCCGATCGACAGGAACAGCTCGATGAAGTCCGGACGCGCGGTGAGCAGCTCGCCGAACTCGTCGATGATCACGAGCAGGTGCGGCAGCGGCGGCAGGTCGGGACGCTGCCCGCGCAGGTGGTTGTAGTCGCCGATGTTGGCGATGTTGCCCGCGTCGCGCAGCACCTGCTGCCGCCGCTGCACCTCGCCCGACAGGCTCGCGTAGACCCGCTCGATCAGCCCGGCGTCGTCCTCCAGGTTCGTGATGACGCCCGCGACGTGCGGGAGCCCGTCGAACGGCGCGAACGTCGCGCCGCCCTTGTAGTCGACCAGGACCATGCTCGCCTGCTCGGGCCCGTGCGTGGCCGCGAGCGCGAGCACCAGCGTGCGCAGCAGCTCGCTCTTGCCCGAGCCGGTCGCGCCGACGCACAGCCCGTGCGGGCCCATGCCGAGGCTGGCCGCCTCCTTCAGGTCGAGGATCACCGGGCGGCCCGCGTCGTCCAGCCCGACCGGGACGCGCAGGAACGCGCGCTCGCCGCGCGGCGCCCACAGCCGCGCCACGTCGAGGTCGCCGGGGTCCGGGACGCCCAGCAGCCCGGCGAAGTCGACCTCGCCGCCCTGCCCGGCGGTCTCGTCCACCGACTCCCGGGACAGCCGCAGCGGCGCGACCATCCGCACCAGGCCCTCCAGCATCGCCGCCGGGACGTCGTCGACCGTGCCGCTCATCTCCACCGGCTCGGGGCCGCGCAGGTCCTCGACGCGGACCCGGTCGCCCTCGACCGTGATCCGCACGCCGACGTCGCCGGGCTCGTGCGTCCGGTCCGCCAGCAGGTGGACGACCGTCGCGGCCAGGTCGGCGACCGGGACGCTCTCGTCCGGCCGGACGAGTTCGGCGGCCACCTCGCCGTGCGTGTCCTGGAACACCACCAGGCGGCGCAGCATCCTGAACGAGTCGCGCCGGTTCAGCCCGCGCCGCACCTCGGCGGCGTAGTCGCTGCGCCGCCGCAGCTCGTCGGCCAGCAGCGCCGCCAGCTTCAGCGGCGACGAGGCGATCAGCCGGATCGGCACCCCGCCGTCGCGGCGGTGCTGGTCGTGCACGTGCGGCAGCCACTTGAGCCAGTCCCAGTCGGCCGAGCCGCCGCCGTAGGCCGCGCCGATCGCGACGTCCTCGGGCGCGTGGAACGCGACGAGCTGGACGACCATGGCGCGCACCAGCCGCAGCACGTCCGGCCGGGAGCCGATCACGCTGACGTCGCCCGCCATGTCCAGCGGCAGCGTGAGCGGCATGTCCGGCGCGGTACGGAAGCGCTCCAGCACCGCGCGCGCCTCCGAGGACATGAACGGGTCCGTCGGGTTGAGCGCCGTGCCCTGCTCGCCCAGCTCCAGCGAGTGCCCGGGCATCAGACCGGTGCCGACCCTGACCCGCAGGAAGTCCTCGTGCGTGCGGCGCCGCTCCCACAGCCGCGACGGGTCGCGGACGACGTCGTACAGCGCCTCGGGCGGCGGGTCGAGCACGCGCGCCAGCGTCCGGTGCGCGCGCTCCTCCGCCGACAGCTCCTCCCGCAGCTCCTCCAGGAACTCCAGGTAGCGCTCGCGCTGGTTCTTGCGCTGCCGGGTGACCTGGCCCTTCCGGGAGAGCAACAGCGCGCCGCCGCCGAGGACCGCCACGACCAGCAGCACCGCGCCGAACGCCATGAACGCCGGGTTCCGCATGACCGTCATGATCGTCAGCGAGCCCATCATGCCGACCATGGGCAGGATCGTCATGAGCTGGTTGCCGGTCCCGCCCGCCTCGGGGAGAGTGGGAGGAGCCTCGACCTGCCGGGGCTCCGCGTCGGTCCTGGGGTAGACGGTCCGTGCGGGGCGGTGCACCAACCGGGTCGTCACGCCTGCCCACCCCTTCATGTCGAGCGATTGCCGTCCACCCTAATGTCGGACGGGGACAACGGTACGAAGATCAACTTATCGGGAGTATCGGGAGCGGGATGGACGAGCTGTTCGAGGTGTCGGCCGACGTGCACGCCCTCATCCAGGACCTGCTGCCCGTCATCAACCCCTCGGCCCGGTTCCAACCCGAATTGGCGCAGGTCGTGCTTCCCGTCGGACGGTTCGAGCCCAGTGCCACCACCTGGACGATCCTGGAGCGCTGCGCGCGGGCCGACCGCGTCGCCTGGCCCAGGCTCGTGGAGGAGTGGCTGGTCCATGTGAGCGATCGCGCGGCGCTGGCGATCGGCGACATCGAGCTTCTGGGGGACGTTCGCAAACGGCTGCGGATCCGCATGGTGCCCAAGCTCACCGAGTCCGAGCGGCAGGGGCTGGCGACCGTCTCCGCCGGAAGGCACTTCGACGCCGTGATCATGATCGACCATCCGGAGTACGGGGGGCCGCTCACCCTGGCCAGGGCCTCGCTGCTCGGCCTCACCGATCTCGGCGAGCTCGCCGTGCCGAACACCTACCAGGTGGAGTTGGCCGACGTCGACGTCCACGACCAGCCCCTCACGCTGACCGAGTCGATCCGTGTGATCCACAAGCCCGGCAGCCGGTACGTCTCCGCGCTGATGGCCGAGCTGCGTCATTTCCTCCCCGACGTGGGGAAGGCGGGCGCGCTGGTCGCCGTTCCGACGCACAGCACGATCCTCGCGTATCCGATCGTCTCGGCGGCCATGGGCGAGGTGTTCGGCCCGTTCCGCGAGCTGACGAAGGAGATGTACGCCGCGTCCGACGACCCCACGTCGCCGGACGTGTTCTGGTGGCGCCACGACCAACCGCTCGTCAAGCTCGACCCGGAAGCGGGCGCCCCGCCGGAGCTGGACCCGTCGCCGTCGCCCGCGCGCAAGCGCAGGTCGCGGTTCGGGTTCAGACGGTGAGGGCCAGCCGGAGCGCTTCGGCGGCGATGGCGATCGCGGTCAGGCGGGTGGCGTAGGCGAGCCGTGCGTGGTCGAGCGTCGTCCCGACGGCCAGCTGCCGGTCGAAGCCCAGCCTGATCGTGTTCACGCCGACCTCGGCGAGGATTCCGGCGGCGCGGTCCACGTCCACGGTCCCCGCCTTGTGCGGGGTGTGCGAGGTGAACACGACCAGCGTGCGCGGGAGCAGCGCCCGCAGGTCGCCCGAGCCCATCCAGTCCAGGACGCGTCCGACAGCCGCCGCGCCGTCCACGGTGGCGGGCGCGACGAGGATCTGCGCGTGCGCGGCCGCCAGAACGGCCCGGTGCAGCGGGGTCCGGGTCCCCGCGCCGTTGTCGGCGACCGTGACCCCGAAGAACCGGCTGAGCTGGACGCCCGCGGACTGGTAGCGGCCCGCGTCCACGAGCCCGCGGCCCGCGCCGACCGTCCCGTAGGTGGTCGGCAGCGCCCACAGCCGCTCGCCCAGCGGCACCAGGAACTGCCGCACCTGCTCGAACGAGGCGGTGCTGAGGTCCGCGCCCGCGAGATCGGCGACCGGATGCTCGTTGCGGACGCCCAGCCGGAGCGGCAGCGAGCCCATCTCCGGGTCGAGGTCCAGGGCCAGGACCCGGTCGTCGCGGTGGCGCGCGAACGCCGTCGTGACCAGCGCCGACACCGTGCTCTTGCCCGAGCCCTCGCGCACCCCCATCACCGCGATCCGCCTGCCGGTCGTCACCGGATGCGCGATCCACCGGCCGTGCTCGGTGACCTCGCGCACGTCGTCGGCGGACCGGAACGGATGCAGCGCCCCCCGCAGGACGCGCCGCATGACCGAGTCACCGTGCACCGGCCCCTGGACGAGCGTCTCCGGCGCCGTGGGCACGACCAAAGGCGCAGGCCGAGGCGGCGGCGCAGGGCTCGCCTGCGGCGGCGGGGGTGGGGGTGCCGGGTTCGCTCGGGGCGGGGGTTGGTCGGGGCGGGTGACCGAGAGGTCGGACGGCTGCCCGAACGCGGGCGGCGGCGACGTCGGCGGGGGAGGGGGAGGGGGCTGCGCCTGCGGGGCGTGCCGGTGCAGCTTGGGGGCGTCGACGACCGTCAGGTCAGGATCGGGCGGGGGCACGTCCCTGTCCTGGTCAGCCACCCGAGTCCTTTCAGAAGGTTTCCAGGAGCCGTTCGAAGGTTCCGAAGGTGCCGACGGCGACCGGGACGATGGCCACGACCGCGACCCCCTCGACCCGGTTCATGATCCGGCGCAGCCGCGCGCGCACGTGCTCGGGCTGCTCGGAGGTGAGCACCGCGACCGGGATCGACAGGCCCAGCAGGAGCATACCCAGCACGGCGGCGATCCCCCAGGTGACATGGTGCGTCCACTGGTAGGCGAGCGCGACGACGATCGCGAGTCCCGAGGCGAACAGCGCGGTCTTCTGGAGGATCAGCGGGAACATGCGGGCGCGGCTGCTCACGACGACGGCGAGCAGGCCCGCGAGCCCGGCCGTCCACGGGTCGAAGTCGGCGGCCGCGCCGATCCCGGCGACGGCGGCGGCGATCGCCACCGACAGGGTCGCGACGACCATGCTGCGGTGCGCGCCGTCCAGGGCCCGCATGACGTCGCCGCGCGCGACGACGCCGCCCGCACCGCGCCGGTCGTCCAGCGAGGTCAGCCCCGACAGCGAGAGCGCCACCCGCAGCAACGCGCTGAGCAGGACGACGCAGCTCAGCGCGAGGACGGCCCCCACGCGCCCGCCGTCCAGGCCGAACCCGGCGCCGATCATCCCGGCGGCGGTCAGCGCGACGGCCAGCCCGCCGCCGACGAGCCCGCCCCGGCCGAGCGGCGAGCCGAGCCCGAGCAGCAGGACGACACCGGCGGCGATCAGCCCGAAGCCGCCCCACCGCGCCCAGATCTCCCAGTCGTGCAGGTCGGCGGCGCGCCAGAGCGCGGGCGCGGCGGTGGCACCGCCCGCGAGGACCATCGCGGTCCCGAGGCGCTCCTGCCCGGCGAGCCCGAACACCAGGCCGCCGAGCGCCAGGAACGCCGCGATCCCGCCGACGGCGGCGGGCCCCGCGTCGCCGCTGACGCGTTCCAGCACGGCGATCGCGATGGCGAGCGTCAGCCCGACGAGGGCACCGGTCGCGTTCCAGCGGACCGCCGCCGGGCTCCACCGCCAGAGCCGTCCGTCGAGCGTGTCGCCGACGACCTCCGGCACCTCGTGGACGACGGGCGCGGGGATCGGCTCGTCCGCCAGCACGAGCCGCAGGACGGCGCCGTCCGGGACCTGCCGCTCGGCGAGCGAGGCGCCGGGGCTCAGCACCTCGCCGGTCGCGGTGACGAGGTGCCGGAGCCGGGGCGGGCTCTGCGGCGGGTCGCCGAGGAGTTCGAGCACCTCGGGCATCAGCGCGCCGATCGGCTCCTGGGCGGGGAGCACCATGTCCACCTTGCGGTGCTCACCGACAAGTGTGACCCGGCTCCACGCGGACATCGCACCCCTCCGTCGTCGGTCCGTCCGGCGGAAACGGACGGTTGATCCAGCTGGCCCCGGTCTATCGCGGTATGGCCGTGCCGGAGACCCGCTCAAGGTAGCCGCTCCGCAACAGCCAGCGGATCGTGGGGAGCGCGGGAGGTCGGGGGAACAGCCCCGCGTTCACGGTGAACCGGATGCCGCCGCCCGGGCTGCGCGCGGTCGGCGCGGACAGCGAGGCGGCGACCTGGAACGGCCGCACCACGCGGTAGCGCAGGTAGTTCGACGGGACGCCCGGGATCGTGCCCGTGCGCGCGGCCGGCGGAAGGCCGCGCTGCGCGAACGGCATGCCGAACGGGAACAGCAGCGAGCCGCTCTCCTGCCCGAACTGGTCCACGAACCGGCCCTGCGTCAGCAGGTAGGTGACGGCCGCGCCGCCGCCCATGTTGATCTTGGCGCGGGCGTCGGTCGCGAGCGCGCCGCCCTGCCGCACCGCGTCCGGCTCGGTCTGCGGCGTGAGGACGTGCGGCGGCGTCTCCTTGAGCGCCAGCTCCCCGTACAGCCAGCGGCTGGCCTCGTCCTCGGTCGGGAACTCGGCGGCGACGGTGCCCTGCTCGTACTCGACGATCCCGCCGGTGAAGCCGTCCTTGCTGCGCGCGATCATGTAGTAGCTGGACGTCCGGGACGCGGCCGGACGCGCCTGCCCCGGCAGCACGTAGAGGGTGCTCGGGACACCGGCGGTGCCGAGCGCGGCCCGCAACTGCCCGAAGTTGACCTGCGTGCCGACCCAGTCGGCCGGGACCGGCGCCGTCCCACCGGCGGGCGCGAGCGCCTCCTGCGCCTTCGCCCGCTCCTGCTCGTCCAGCCGCGAGCGCAGGAACGACCAGCCGACCGTCCCCGCGCACAGCACCGCCGCGACGCACAGCCCGGCGAGGATCTTCCCGACGTTCTCGTCGAAGGTGCGGCGCGTGCGCTGCGGCCCGAACAGCAGCGCGTCCCGGAGCCGCCGGCGCCGCACCGCCACCGACTCCAGCAGTTGGGTGTCGTAGTCGCGTGCCAGCGCGCGCCCCCCTTCAACCTCCCGGAACCGCTCGCCGCGGTACCGCTCGCCTGTACCCCGCCGGCGTGCGCCGGAAGGGACGCCCCGATACGGGACGCCCCTTCCGCCACCTGCCGGTCTTCACGCCGCGACGCCCGCTCCCGGACGGGCCGGAGCCGCCCCCCGGGCGGGCCCGTCCCTCGGACGGGCCGGACTCAGATCGCCTGGACGGCGGCGCTGGCCTTGCTCAGCGCGGTCTGGGCGTGCTCGTCGTTGCTCTCCAGCGTCGCCTTGACGAGGCGGATGATCTCACGCACCTCGTTGGCGGCGGTGTGCCACTTGATCTCCTTGGCGTGGTACTCGTGGTCCACGCCGGTGGCCTCGAAGTCGGCCATGGCGGTCTTGACGTCGGTGTCGCGCGTGCCGATCAGCGCCTCGAGACGCGACACGATCGTCTGGATGTTGGCCTGGGCCTCGCCGGAGGCCCCGGTGTCGTAGCTGCGGCGCCCGTTGGCTCCCACGTTGGTGTCCTTCCTGTCCTGGCGGTCCTGTGCGGTCGCGGTCCTCGCCGTCGCCTGCCGGAGGCGGGTCAGGCGGTCCGGAACTTGGCGCCGTCGAAGTTGGCCGAGGCCATCTGCCGACCGGCCTCCTCGGCCATCTGCTGGTCACCGGTGGAGAACGCCTTCTCCATCCCGATCTGACCGACGTTCACGCTGTTCAGGCCGACCTTCAGGTCGGCGGTGATCTGGTCGGAGCGGGCCTTGAAGCTGTCGAAGGCCGCCTTGCCCGCGCCGTTGAACTTGCCCGACAGCGGCTCCGCGGCCGCGATCAGCTGCTTGACCAGCCCCGCCAGCTCCTCGCCCGAGGTGCCGGTGTTCCTGGCCAGGGTGACCAGCGTCTCCTGCCCGTGGTCCCAACGTCCCATGGTGTCTCACCTGCCAGTTTGGTCGCCGTGCGCCGACGCGCCGATGAAGTGGATCTTCGACGATAGTTCGTCGCGACCCCCGGCGCCACCGGCCCGATATGAGACCGGCGTCTCCTTAGAGTAGGACGCGGCAATGACAGGGGTGGTTCCTTTCAGGCGTGCGTTCCTACTGGCGCGAAGTGGCTTTACATGTGTCCGACCCCATGGTCATCATGAGGAACCGGCATGGCAGGCTTGACGGGAAGTCGGTAGGAAAAGCATCTCCCCCGAAGCGGCGAGGTTCATGAAGTTCGAGGTGGTGGAGCCCCCCGAGGCGCCCAGGTCCGAGGTCGTGGTGGAAGCCCCCGAGGCGGCCCCCGCGACGGCGGTGGACGCCGGGGACGCGGTCGCCGGACTGGCCGCGGTGGCCGAGCGGCTGAGCGCCGACGTCGCCGCCGAATCCGCGCGGATCGACGCCTCGCTCGCCGAACTCGCGCAGGTCATAGCGGATTCGCGGGGTGTGGCGGAACAGGGCCCGGTGGCCGGGCCGCCCGGCAATTTCCGGGCCGATCGGTTCCGGTCCGCCGATGGCGAGGAAAGGGAACGGGGCGTATGACTGCGTACGACATCGACGGTCCCGGTGTGGGCGGCGTCGTGGGGAAGATCGGCGGCTATGTCGCCGGTGAGGGCGGAAAAGGCGAAGGTGGCCTGGTCAAACAGCTCTCCGATTTCGGCAAGCACGTCAGCGAGGCGGGGACGGCGGCGGCCAGCCAGCCGATCGGGACCGCGCTGAAGGAGTACGTGGAGCACACCACCCCCGGGCTCAAGGGCATGGTCACCAAGACGGCGGCCTGCATCGAGGGCGCGGTGAAGGCGGTCAAGGCCTACAACCAGGCCGACTACGAGATGGTCCAGGAAGCCCAGAAGGGGGCCGACGCGGCGCCGGCCCCCAAGATCGGCAAATAGCCTGGTTCAATGTGATTTATCTCACATGGACCTGGACGCTCGACGCGGCGTCCAACATGTCGTAATGATCTTGAAGGCCAGTAGGTGAGGGCCGGTGCCGGTTTCGGGGCGCGGTCGCGAGTGCGAGGGGTGCGACGTTGAGCGGTGTGATCGATCCGAGCGCGATCCCCATCCCCAAGGCGAACGTCGAGGGTGTCGAGTCGGCGGGCCGGGCGCTCAAGACCGACGGGACGACGATCTCGGGGACCGGCCACGACATCGACTCGGGCTGGCAGGCCCTGGACCCGCACTACAACGCGCCCGAGGAGCACCTGCTCCTGGCCGCCACCCATCCGGTGGCCGCCAACGGCGACGCGTTCAAGGGCGAGGTCACCACGGTCGGCGACGCGCTGATCTCCTTCGCCGGTGAGATCCGTCCGATCATCAACCGCCTCCAGACGCTCAAGACCAACGCGCAGACGTTCCGCAACAAGATCGCCGGCGACGACGACTGGCGCAAGGACGGCGACAAGGTCGACGAGCACAACAAGCTCAACAACGACGTCCTCGCCGCGGTCGCCCAGTACCAGGCCGCCGAGCGGACCTGCGCCAACAAGATCACCGGCATCTTCGGCGGGACGAAGTTCGTCCCCGCCGACGGCAAGCCGGGCAACGGCGAGAAGGGATACGGGCTCGGCAAGGCGCCCGAGAACGTCGAGACCCCCTGGGCCAAGCCCCAGGAAGAGGACAAGCCCTGGTACGAGGACGCCTGGAACGCCGCCTGGGACTACGGCAAGGGCCTCGTCACCGGCATCGCCGACCTCGTCGGCCTGCACGGTAAGAACGGCTGGATCTGGGAGGGCGACTCCCATTTCTGGGACAACCTGGGCGACGCCTGGATGGGCAAGCTCGAAGAGATCGCCGGCCTGGTCGGCCTGCACGGCGAGAACGGCTGGGTGTGGGAGAAGGACTCCCACTTCTGGTCGAACCTGGGCAACAACTGGAAGGAGGTCGCCCACTCCATCGTCCCCTGGCGCGAGTGGGGCGACCGGCCCGGCTACGTGATCACCACCACCGCCATCAACGTCGCGACCGTCGGCGTCGGCGCGATCGCGAAGAAGCTGCTGGGACGCAGGGGCGGCGGAAGGCACGGCGACGGCGACGGCGGCGAGAGCCGTCCCGGCGACCGCGACGGCGACGGCAGGATCGACGGCGACGCCGACCTGCCGAACAACGGCCGCGACCCCGACCTCGACGCCACGGCCCGCGAACTCCAGCAGCAAATGAACGATCTCAATGTCGATCCCAGCGATGTGAATCAGCTCCAGCGCACTTTGGACGACGCGGAGTCTCTCCCGGACCGCGAGCCCGCCCACGTAGGCGGCAACGACGACCCGCCCGGTTCGGGCGGCGACCACGGCGACAACGGCCCCGGCAAGCCCGAGGGCGAGGGCAAGCCGGACACCGGCGACGGCAAGCCTGACGGCGACGGCAAGCCGGATGGCGAGGATCAGCCGAACGGTGAGGGCAAGCCCGACGGCAATGGCAAGCCCGATGACGACACTCCCAACGGTGACGGTAAGCCCGATGGCGAGGACCAGCCGAACGGCGAGGGCAAGCCCGATGGCAACGGCGACGGTGCCCCCGACGGGGACGGCAAGCCGGACGGTCACGGTGATCAGAACGGCCCGAACGACCCGCCGAAGGACCCGCCCGGCGACAACGACCCGGGCGACGGCGATTCCGACCCCGACCCCGAGCATGAAAAGAAGATCAAGAAGGCCGACAAGCTCGAGGAGTCCCTGCACAAGGGTGGGCTGTCCGATGAGGACATCGAGCGGCTGCGCGGCGACAACCCGCGCGACGGCGACCAGTGGCAGCGGCTCGCCAAGGCGCTGGAGCAGCAGTTCGGCAAGAAGGCGCTCAAGGCGAACCCCGACCTGCATTCGGACGCGCTCCGCTTCGCGATGGACGGAGCACACAATCCGCGCGAAGTCGCTTACCGCTACGAGTACTACAAAGCGCATTATGACGAGACGCGGGCGCAGATCGAGCGGGAGATCGACGACGGCACGATCGAGCGGAACAACAGGAGCAACGACCAGATTGCCGCCGAGCGCTTCCGTGACGTCGATGTTCGGGCCGAGCTGGAGCATGATCACAGACAGGTCAGGGAGGCCCGGCCGAACCCGGATGAGGCGCGCATCGATCCGGAGCTCTCCGGGGACGCTAGGCTCGGCGCGATACGCCAGCACGCTGGGCAGATCGGCATGGGCCACGAAACGTCCACGGCCTACCACGTGCGCAAGCACTACAGCGAACTGCCGCCGGGGGAGCGAACCGGGGGCGGCCTCGTGCGGGACTTCCTCAACAGTGCGGAGCGCACTGTTCGAGAGGGGAGGATGGCCGATCGCAGGGTCGAGGCCGATGGCACGGAGCGCATGCTGTTCCACCGCAAGGTCGGGGACCAGACAATGGAGGCCCTGGTCCTCCTGCGCCCGGACGGAAAGCTCATCATGCTCACCTACGGCGCGGAGAAGATCGGACACCTGTAGTCTCCGCGGTCAAGCCATGAGTGGACGGTCGCAGGCGTGATTGACAGTGCGTGGCAGGATCGGCTCGACACGATGCGCGAACGCGCGGAGTGGCTTGAGGCAGTGGGCCCCGGCGGCGGGGACGACGTGGGCAGGGCTGTGATGAAGGCTCTGCTGGAGGTCTACGACCGCTTGGCGAAATGGGGCGCGGCCGACCCGGCCGAGGCGGAGGCGCTCCGGGCCCGCGTCCGACGCCCCGACCTCGCCGACGACCTGCGTGGCGAGCGTGCGCAGACCGCGCTGTCGGTCTATGCCAGCGAGGGCGAAAGGTACGCTTTGCGGGGGCGTAACGACGGCTACCGGCAGGCATGCGAATTCCGCTCGGCGATCAAGCTGCTGACGGATGACTACGACGAGGTGGTCGTCGATCCGTTCGCCCAAGAGGCGTTGGATGATTTCGACGAAGAACTCCGCGACGTGGCCGACGACGCCACTCCGGTGCACCGGAACCAGGTTCCCTCCTGGGCTCCCCGGTCGCACTGGTGGTGGTGGAAACCCGATCACATCGACATGAGCATGCGTGAGTACCGCGAGCGCCTCTTCACGGGCGACCTTGAGGAGTACGAGAGCAAGGCGCCGGGCGCGGCCGACTGGCTGCGGTGCGGGGACAAGGAATGCTGGTGCTTCACCGCGCCAGGCTGAGGAAGTACGGGGCGGACACATGGCGAACGAGCAGAGCTCCGGCGGAGCGGCGGCAGGAGCGCCGCGTATCGATCCGGGGGAGCTGAACAGGCGGCTGCATGCCGATGTCGCCGAGATCGAGGCGATGGGCCGCACCGGCGCGCGGGTCGACCTGGCGGCCGGGGACGCGAGCGTTCCCGCGCAGGTGCGGGAACAGGCGGCGCGGATCGGGTTCGAGTCGCCCGTCGATGCCGCCGCGCAGTCGTTGCGGCACATCACCGAGCTTCCGGCGGCCGAGCGGGGAAGCGGCTCGCCGATCGTCCCGTATCACACCGCCGCAGGGCGGACCATCAGCGAAGGAGAGCTGGTCGCCCACACCACCAGCGCGGGCGCGCGGCAGGTGGTGTTCCGGCGTGCGGCCGCGGTCGCGGCCGATGTCACGGTGACGTTGGAGGCGGCTGTCCGCGTGACGGCCGACGGGTTCGCCTGGCTGGACTCGTTCGGTTGGCCCGTTGTCGAGACCGACGTCCCGGTCCACGCATTCGCCGGTTCTCGTGCCGACTATCTCGGTGCGGCGGTCACCGGGTTGCGTCAGGGCGGCCCGTTCGATCAGGTCATGCTCATGGTGTTCGCCACCGCGCTCGGAGATTTCGGCGACGGTGGTGACGACGCGCGGCGGGGAGAGTTGGCGGGGCTCGTCGGGGAGCGTCCAGGGCAGCTGGCGGCCTATGTGTCGCAGGCCGAGACGTACGCGGAGTCCGTCCGGGCGAACGGGCCGTACGGCGCGTGCCTGTACCGGTCGGCATTGGAGAGCCTGTTCGAGAACTACCTGGGCAGCGCCGCACTCGACCTGGTCGATCAAGAGGACCTCGACGACCTCGATGAGGAACTCCGCGAGGGGATCCCCGAGGCCGACTCGCTGGCCCCCGAGGCGATTCCGGCCGGGACGCCCGTCCATCACTGGTGGTGGAACCTCGCGGTCCGGGTCTGACCGCGTGGGCCCTGGCATGATCGGGCCATGACCATTCGTTCCACCGGCGGGCGCATCGCCGCGTTCGCCTGGTTCGCGTTCGCCGTGCTGAACCTGCTGGATCTGGCGTTCAACATCACCGGCAAGGGCGATCCGCACTACACGGTGACGACGGGGACCATCGCGGCGCTGCTGCTGCTGGGCTGCGCGCTCGCCTACGTCCTCGGGCTGCGTCCGGCGATCATCGGGGACGAGGAGCGGGGCGTCGTCATCCGCAACCCGCTGCGGGACGTGCGGGTGCCGTGGCGCGCCGTCCGGGAGATCGAGGGGACGCACGCGGTGACGGTCCGGTTCGCCGGGCCGGACGGGGCGGAGCTGAAGGCGCGGGCGTGGGTGCACCAGACCTCGCCGCGCGCCCAGGCGAAGGCGGAGGCGCGGGCCCGGCGGGACGAGGCGCACGCGAAGGTGCCCACCGCGAAGCTCAAGGGCCGCACGCCCGCCGCCTACGCCGCGCAGCGGCTCAACGAGATCGGTGACCGGAGCCGTCCGCGGACGCGCTCGGGCGCGCCGGACAAGGCGGCGGCCGCGCGTGCGGCCGAGGAGGCGAGCCCCGCGCGGGGCGCCGTCACCTGGTCGGTTCCGGCGTTGGCGTCGCTGACCGTCCCGCTGCTGCTGCTCGTGGCGCTGGGGGTCGCCTCCGTGCTCAACTAGAGGCCCAGGGCGATCGATAGATCGGCCTTGAGGGCTTCGAGGTCGGCCGCGGCTTGGGCGCGGGGCGCGTCCGCCGGGAGGACGACCTCCAGATAGCACTTGAGCTTGGGCTCCGTCCCGGACGGCCGGACGACGATCCGCGCCCCTCCGTCGAGCCGGAACCGGAGGCCGTCGGTGGGCGGCAGCCCGCCCTCGCCCCGGGCCAGGTCGTCGGACGCGACGACCGCGCGTCCGCCCAGCTCGGTCGGGGGCGCAGCGCGCAGCCGGGCCATCGCTCCGGCGATCAGCGACAGGTCCTCGACGCGGACCGACAGCTGCGCGGTCGCGTGCAGCCCGTACCGGCGGGCCTGGTCGTCGAGGAGGTCGAGCAGCGTGCGGCCGTCGCGTTTCGCCTCGGCGGCGAGGGCGGCGACCGCGAGGGCCGCGCCGATGCCGTCCTTGTCGTTGACGAGGACGCCCCGGTCATCGCCGACGCAGTGGCCGAGGGCCTCCTCGTAGCCGAACACGAGCCGGTCGCCGGGCCGCGCCGCCTTCATGATCCACTTGAAGCCGGTGAGCGACTCGGCGAACCGGACGCCGTGCGCGGCGGCGATGTCGGCCAGCAGCGAGGACGACACGATCGTCGTCACGACCAGCCGATCGTCGCCGGTGGTGTGCCGCAGGACGTGCTCGGCGAGCAGGCCGCCGACCTCGTCGCCGGTGAGGGGCCGCCAGCCGTCCGGCGTGGGCACCGCGACCGAGCAGCGGTCGGCGTCCGGGTCGTTGGCGATCACCAGGTCGGCGCCGCGCGCGGCGGCGAGCGCGAGCGCCAGGTCGAGCGCGCCCGGTTCCTCCGGGTTCGGAAACGCGACGGTCGGGAAGTCGGGATCGGGGTCGGCCTGTTCCGGGACGACGACCGGCGCCGGGAAACCGGCCCGCTCGAACGCCTGGAGCAGCACGTCGCGTCCGACGCCGTGCATCGGCGTGTAGACGACGGAGATATCGCGCGCGTCGCCGAGGCGCAGGCTCGTGACCGCGTCCAGGTACAACTCGGTGTCGTGGTGGACGGGCCAGCGGTCGCCGAGGGGGAGGGCGTCGACGCGTCCGACGGCGTCGATCGCGGCGGAGATCTCGGTGTCCTGCGGCGGGACGATCTGCGCGCCGTCGCCCCAGTACACCTTGTAGCCGTTGTCGCGCGGCGGGTTGTGGCTCGCGGTCACCATGACGCCCGCGACGACGTCGTCGAACGCCTGCGTGAAGTGCGCGAGGACGGGCGTCGGGACCGGCTCGGCGAACACCTCGGGCCGCAGCCCCGCCCCGGCGAGGACGGCCGCGGTGTCGTCGGCGAACCGCCGGGAGCCGTGCCGGGCGTCGAACCCGACGATCACCCGGCCGCCGCGCGGCAGGCACGCCGCGAGCCCGGCGGCGGCGCGCATCACGGTCACCCGGTTCATCCGGTTGGGCCCGGCGCCCAGCTCGCCGCGCAGCCCGGCCGTGCCGAACTCCAGCCGCGCGCCGAACCGGTCGGCGAGGGCCTGCTCGTCGCCCGCGTCGAGGATCGCGCGCAGTTCCTCACGGGTCGCGGGGTCGGGGTCCTGCGCGAGCCACAGCTCCGCCTGGGCTCGAAGCTCGCTCATGGCTTGCGCACGGGGCTCGCTCATAGCTTGGACAGGACGGTGCGGAGGAGCGCGCCCATGCGCCCGGCGGACGCGCGGCCCGCCTCCAGGACCTCCTCGTGGTCCAGCGGCTCGTCCGACAGGCCCGCCGCGATGTTGGTGACGAGCGAGATGCCGAGCACGTCCGCGCCGCCCTCGCGGGCCGCGACCGTCTCCAGGACGGTGGACATCCCGACGATGTCGGCGCCCAGCGTCCGCAGCATCCGTACCTCGGCGGGCGTCTCGTAGGTCGGGCCGCGCAGCGCCGCGTAGACGCCCTCCGGCAGCGACGGGTCGACCTCCTTGGCGAGGGCCCGCAGCCGTCCCGAGTACGCCTCGGTCAGGTCGAGGAAGGACGCCCCGGTCATCGGGTTCGCGCCGGACAGGTTCAGATGGTCGGAGATCAGGACGGGGTCGCCGACGCGCTGGTGCTCGGGCCGCAGCCCGCCCGCCGCGTTCGTCAGCACGATCGTCTTGACGCCCGCGGCGAGGGCCGTCCGGACGCCGTGCACGACCGCGGCCGGGCCGCGTCCCTCGTACAGGTGGGTGCGGCCGAGGAAGACCAGCGTGCGGGGCCCGCCGCACTCCACGACGCGGATCTTGCCCGCGTGGCCCTCCACGGCGGGCGGCGCGAAGCCGGGCAGGTCGGTGACGGGGACCTCGGTGACCGGGTCGCCGAGCGCGTCGGCGGCCGGGACCCAGCCCGAGCCCATCACCAGGGCGACGTCGAAGGAGTCGGTGGACGTGCGGGCCCGGAGGGCGTCCGCCGCGTCCCGTGCCAGTGCGAATGCATCGTTGCTCACAAATGACAGACTATCGCCAAAAATGCCACACTCCGGTCAGTCGCCCAGCGAGGCGCAGGGACGGGTCCGCAGGTCCTTGACGTAGTCGTCGGGCGCGCCGGCCTTCTCCGCCGCGTCCGCGAGGATGCCCACGTACCGGGCGGACGGCAGGCCGCCCTCGTAGTCGTCCAGGACGTACATCCAGCACAGGACGTCGCCGTCGAGCGTGTGCACCCGGGCCCTGACCTTGCGGTACACCTCCAAGGACGCGCCCTCCCAGGCGTCCAGCTCCTTCTCGTCCCACGGGGGCACGTCGTAGATGACGACGAAGACCTGCTCGAACCGGTCCTCGACGACGGTCGCGAGCGCGCCGTCCCAGCCCTTGTCCTGGCCGCCGAAGGTCAACCGCCACCCGGTCAGCCACCCGGTGCCGCGCATCGGGGAATGCGGAGCCCGGGTCGCCATCTGCTCGGGGTCCATGTTTGATGCGTACGCCGCGTACAGAGCCACGTTGGCCAAGCGTACGCCACGGGCCCGCGCGCCGCCGGGTGTCGCGGCCGGGCGGTACGCAGGGTAAAGGCGCCCGGTTCAGGGGTCTCGGACGGTTCACTCCCGTACATAGGAAACAATGGGAAATGTGACCCGCATCGTGATCATCGGAGGAGGGCCGGGCGGCTACGAGGCCGCGCTCGTCGCGGCGCAGCTCGGCGCGGACGTGACCGTCGTCGAGCGCGACGGCCCCGGCGGGGCGTGCGTGCTCACCGACTGCGTGCCCTCCAAGACGCTCATCGCCACCTCCACCCGCATGGCGGTCATGTCGGAGTCGGCGGGGCTCGGCCTGCGCTTCAACGGCGGCCCCGACGGCGTCGTCGGCGGCCTGGAGGCCGACATCGCGACGGTCAACAAGCGCGTGAAGGACCTCGCGCGGGCCCAGTCGTTCGACGTCGCCGAGCGGCTCGCCTACGAGGAGGTCAAGATCGTCCGGGGCGAGGCGCGGCTGGTCGAGCCGCATGTCGTCGCGGTCGGCGAGCGCCGCATCCAGGCCGACATCGTGTTGCTGGCGACCGGCGCCACCCCGCGCGTGCTGCCCGGCGCCGAGCCGGACGGTGAACGCGTCCTCAACTGGCGCCAGCTCTACGACCTGCCCGAACTTCCCAAGGAACTGATCGTCGTCGGGTCCGGTGTGACCGGCGCCGAGCTGGCCGGGGCCTACCTCTCGCTCGGGTCGAAGGTCACGCTGGTGTCCTCGCGCGACCGGATCCTGCCCACCGAGGACGCCGACGCCGCGTCCGTCCTCCAGGACGTCTTCCTGCGCCGCGGGATGAACGTGATGTCACGTTCCAGGGCGGCGGGCGTCGAGCGCTCGGGCGACGGCGTGATCGTCACGCTGGAGGACGGCACCAAGGTCGAGGGCACGCACTGCCTCATGACGGTCGGCATGGTTCCCAACACCGGCGGCATCGGCCTTGAGGAGGTCGGCGTCCGCTGCGACTCGCGCGGGTTCGTCGAGGTCGACAAGGTGTCGCGGACGTCCGTCCCGCACATCTACGCCTCCGGCGACTGCACCGGCGTGCTGATGCTCGCCTCCGTCGCGGGCATGCAGGGCCGCATCGCCATGTGGCACGCGCTCGGCGAGGCCGTCCAGCCGCTCAAGCTCGGCTGGGTCGCCTCCAACATCTTCACCGACCCCGAGGTCGCCTCGGTCGGCGTGACGCAGCGGATGGTCGACACCGGCGAGGTCAACGCCCGCACCGTCATGCTGCCGCTGTTCACCAACGCGCGCGCCAAGATGCAGGGCTTCGAGGACGGGTTCGTCAAGCTGTTCTGCCGCCCGGCCACGGGCATCGTGCTCGGCGGCGTCATCGTGGCGCCGCGCGCGAGCGAGCTGATCCTCGGCGTGTCGGTCGCCGTCCAGCAGCACCTCACGGTCGAACAGGTCGCCCACACGTTCGCGGTGTACCCGTCGCTGTCGGGCAGCATCACCGAGGCGTCTCGCCGCCTGATGTCCGAGAAGGCGTACTAGCCGCCGATCCCGGTCAGCGGTCCGGCGGGGAGAGGCCGTGGCGGCGCAGGCGGGCGCGGCGCAGGTCGTTGGAGCCGATCGCCACCGCGAGCACGCTGCTCACCAGCGCCAGCAGCGGGACGCCGATCCGCGTCCACAGGGGGCCGGGCAGCAGCGCGAGTCCGGCGCAGATCGGGAGCATCACGGCCAGGTGCCGCAGCAGGAGACGCGTCCGCCAGCCCGCGTCGGTGAGGTCGTGCCTGACCCAGTCGCGGTTGCCCGGCGGGAGCCGGAAGCCCAGCGCGTACCCGGCCTGGCGGAGCGGGCCCGGGTCTCCTGGAAGGCGGCTCATCAGAACCCGCCGAAGTCTCCGCCCCCGCCGAAGTCCCCGCTGCCGAAGTCCCAGCCGCCGCCGACGTCGCCCCCGTCACCGCCGAACCCGCCGTCGCCCGGAGCGCCCGGGACACCGCCGAAGCCGCCGCCGAACCCGCCGCCCATCATCGAGCCGAGCATGGTGCCGACCATCATGCCGCTGAGCAGGTCGAACCCGCCGTATCCGGCGTAGTAGCCACCGGCATAGGGCGCGTAGGCGGGGCCCGCGTCCCAGTACGGCCGCCGTCCGTCCCCGTACGGCACCATGCGGATGTCGGGGTCCGTCCCGTGCAGGACGGCTTCCGCGTCCGCTTCGCACGCCGGGACGGAACGCGCCGTCCCGCCCGGGGGCGCCCATGTCACGTCCTGGACGGACGGCCCGTGCTGCGGGTTGAAGAAGCACGGCGGCCGCCGCTCGGGGACGGGCTCGCTCGCGAGACGCGCGCGCGTGGCCGTCATGTAGTAGCGGCCGTCCTCCAGCGCCTCCGTGACATGCTTCATGTCCTCGGGCCGGGCCGCGCGTGCGGTGGCCGCCTTGGCGCCGTCGTAGGAGTTCATGGCGCGCTCGTAGTCGGACCGGGTGTCGGGGTCGAGCTTTGGGTCCATGACGTCGAGGTCGAGCCGGGCGATGTCCTCGCCGAGGAGCGTCACGTCCTCCTCGACGCCGCGCTTCAGCTCGGCCATGCGCCGGGCGTCGCGCTCGCGGCCCCGCTTGCGAACCACCAGGAACGCGCCCACCGCGCCCGCCACCACCAGGAGCAGCACGCCGAGCGTCACGAACCCGGCGATCGCGCTGGAGCGCGCCTTGTCGTCGGCCTTGTTCTCGGCGAGGTCGCCGAACCGGATCAGCCGGTCCTTCAGCGGGACGCCGTTGGTGCGGGTGACGACCTGGTTGATCTCCTTGCTGTTGAGCTTCTTGGAGATCGCGCCCATGTTCCTGCCGTCGGCGGTGACGGCCACGTACGTCTGGCCCTTGCCGACGCGGTTCGCCACGGCCTTCAGCATCGGGCCCACCTGGGCCTTGGTGATGTCGTCGCGGACGACGACCGCGCGGATGTCGGCGTCGCGGTCGCGCCCCAGCGCCGCCTTGACCTCGTTCTGGTCGGCGGCCGAGAGCGCGTTCCCGGCGCCGCTGGTCACGTACAGGCGCGAGTCGATGAGGCCGTTGGCGATCTGCCCGACCGTGTCGTCCGCGCGAACGGTACTCGCCGGTGCGGCGGCCCGCGCCGGAGTGGCGGCCCGCGCCGGTGCGGCGAGGCCGAGCGCCAGCAGGACGGCGACGATGACGGTCGCGAACAGGCCGCGGCGGGCCCGCGTCTCGGAGCTCATGATGTCGATCAGCCCCCTCTACCTGCTACGACGTCCGGGCACGGCGACTCGTTCCCAAAGCACACCCTGCACCCTGCCCAGCAGGGCGTCCGGGAACCGTCGCGAGCCGGTCGTGAGGCGACCGGGACCGGTCGCGGGTCAGGAGTCCTTGATCTCGCAGATGACCGCGCCGCTGGAGACCGTCTGGCCGACCTCGGCGGACAGGCCGGTGATCGTTCCCGCCTTGTGCGCGGTGAGGGGCTGCTCCATCTTCATCGCCTCCAGGACGACGACGGTGTCCCCGGCGGCGACCGTCGAGCCGTCCTCGACGACGAGCTTGACGATCGTCCCCTGCATGGGGCTGACCAGCGAGTCGCCGGACGCCTGGACGCCGCCGCCCTTCGCGCCCCCGCGCCGCCTCGGCGCCGTCGCGGCCCGTCCGGGCGCCGCGGCCCCGGCCGAAGCGCCGAGCCCCGCCGGAAGGACGACCTCGATACGGCGTCCGCCGACCTCGACGGTGACGCGCTCGCGCTCGCCCGCGTCCTCCGCCTCGGCGGCGGGCGCCGCGTAGGGGGCGATCTGGTTGTCGAACTCGGTCTCGATCCACCGGGTGTGGACGGTGAACGGCGTGTCGTCGTCGGCGGGCACGAAGGCCGGGTCGTCCAGCACCGCGCGGTGGAAGGGCAGCACGGTCGGCATGCCGTCGATGACGAACTCGGCCAGCGCGCGCCGCGCCCGCTCGACCGCCTGCCGCCGCGTCGCGCCCGTCACGATCAGCTTGGCGATCAGCGAGTCGAACTCCTGCGGGACGGTCTGCCCCGCGCCGTAGCCGGTGTCCAGCCGGACGCCGGGGCCGGTCGGCGGCTCCCAGGCGGTCAGCGTGCCGACGGCGGGCAGGAAGCCACGTCCGGCGTCCTCGGCGTTCAGCCGGAACTCGATCGAGTGCCCGCGCAGCTCGGGGTCGCCGTAGCCGAGCTCCGCGCCGTCCGCGACCCGGAACATCTCGCGGACGAGGTCCACGCCCGCGACCTCCTCGGTCACCGGGTGCTCGACCTGGAGCCGCGTGTTGACCTCCAGGAAGGAGATCGTGCCGTCCTGCCCGACGAGGAACTCGCACGTCCCCGCGCCGACGTAGCCGGCCTCCTTCAGGATCGCCTTGGACGAGCGGTACAGCAGGTCCATCTGCGCGTCGGACAGGTAGGGCGCCGGCGCCTCCTCGACGAGCTTCTGGTGCCGCCGCTGGAGCGAGCAGTCGCGGGTGGAGACCACCACCACGTTGCCGTGCTGGTCGGCGATGCACTGCGTCTCGACGTGGCGCGGCTTGTCGAGGTAGCGCTCGACGAAGCACTCGCCGCGCCCGAACGCCGCGACCGCCTCGCGGACGGCCGACTCGTACAGCTCGGGGACCTCGTCCAGGTTGCGGGCGACCTTCAGGCCGCGCCCGCCGCCGCCGTAGGCCGCCTTGATCGCGATCGGCAGCCCGTGCTCGCGGGCGAACTCGACGACCTCGTCCGCGCCCGAGACCGGGTCGGTCGTGCCCGCGACCAGCGGCGCGCCGACCTTCTGCGCGATGTGCCGCGCCTGCACCTTGTCGCCGAGCGCCACGATCGCGGACGGCGGCGGGCCGATCCACGTCAGCCCCGCGTCCAGCACCGCCGTGGCGAAGTCGGCGTTCTCGGCCAGGAAGCCGTAGCCGGGGTGGACGGCGTCCGCACCCGACTCGGCCGCGATCCGCAGCAGCTTGCCGATGTCCAGGTAGCTTTCGGCGGCGCCGCGCCCGTCGAGGGCGAACGCCTCGTCGGCGACCCGAACGTGCAGCGCGTCCAGGTCCGGCTCGGCATACACCGCGACACTGGCCAGACCGGCGTCGCGGCACGCACGGGCTATACGGACCGCGATCTCACCGCGGTTGGCGATCAGGACCTTGCGCACGTGGGTCTCCTCCCTAACCTCGCACGGCAGTCTAGATAACCGCACCGTACGGATTTCGGAACCCCCTCTTTATTGCTGTTTTCGCTCACGAATGAAGTACCTGGCCCATACCCGCCCGGAACCCGTGGATCCGCGACAGACTCCCGTCCGTCTGATCAACGAACCGGCGGCCGGACGGCCGCGGGCCGGAGAGGAGCCGAGAACGTGGCCAAGAGTGAGTCGAGGGGCGCGGCGCTGCGGGCGCCGAGCAGGCGCAACGCCATCATCATCGCCGTGGTCCTGGTCGTGGTCGCGTGGCCTACGCTGAGCGCCCTGCTCGGCGGCTTCGAGCGGACGAGCGGCGGCGAGATCGCCGTCGTCCGCAACGGCGGGTTCTTCGACAACAACCGCATCCGCCAGGTCATCGACCCCGGCTCGGGCCGGACGTGGGTCGGCCTCTACTCCAAGGTCCACAAGTACCCGGCGCAGCAGCGCTTCTACACGATCACCTCCGACGCCCGGAAGGGCGATGAGTCGGGCGTGGACGTGGTCACCGTCCCGAGCGCCGACGGCGTCAACATGGGCATCGAGGGCACCCTCTACTTCACCCTCAACCAGGACCACCAGGCCCTCAAGGCGTTCGACGACAAGTACGGCACCCGCAAGTTCCGCAGCACGGACGGCAAGGGCTACTCGCCCTACGACGGCGACAAGGGCTGGTCGGCGTTCCTCGACCAAGTCGTCCGCCCGGTGATAGACAACGACCTGCGCAGCCAGGTCAACAGCTTCCGCTGCGCCGAACTGGTCTCGTCCTGCGCGCTGGTCCAGAACACCTCCACCAACGCCCCGGCGCGCCCGCAGCAGCCCGCCCAGCCGGGGCAGCCCGCGCAGCAGCCGCAGAGCAACAACGCCAACATCGCCAAGGTCCAGAACTCGATCAACACCAGCCTCGCCGCCGACCTGGACAGCACGCTCGGCGGCAAGTACGTCACCAACATCCACTTCAACCTCGTCCGCGTCACGCTGCCGGAGAAGGTGCAGGACGCCGTCGACCGCGCCCAGGCCGCGTTCGCCCAGGTCAGCGAGGCCCAGGCCAAGGTCGCGACGGCCAAGGCGGAGGCCGCCGCCAACAAGGCCCGCCAGGACGGCTACAACAAGTGCCCGACCTGCGCGAGGATCGAGGAGCTGAAGGCCCTCCCGCAGGGCATCACGGTCTACGCGCCCGG
The DNA here is from genome assembly GCF_022751215.1 of Actinomadura terrae. Classification (GTDB taxonomy): domain Bacteria; phylum Actinomycetota; class Actinomycetes; order Streptosporangiales; family Streptosporangiaceae; genus Spirillospora; species Spirillospora terrae. The sequence goes on from NZ_JAICDG010000002.1 coordinate 694,118, forward strand.
CAACCCGAACGGCTCGCTCCTTCCCCGGAGGTGACACGTCCGTGCGGTTCCTCATCATCCTGGCGATGCTCGCGGTGGCGGCCGTCGTGGTCGTCCTGCTGCTGTACGCGTTCGGCGGCCTGTCCTCCGACGGCCGGCGCCGGCGGGAGCCGACCGCCCGCTGGGAGCCCCACACCGAGTCCTCGGACGGCGTCACGACCGTCCTCGTCCGCCGGGTGACCCGCGACGCGTCCGGCGCCCTGGTGGCCGAACTGGGCCGCCAGACCGTCGCCGCCATCCCCGACGGCGACACCGACTGGGAGACCCGCTACCACGAGGCCATGGCCCAGGCCCGCTCCCGAGTGGCCGCCCTGGAGATCGAGTCCACCTGACCCCGGCCGCGCCCCGCCTGCCCGGGGCGCGGCCCCGGGGTGTCTCGCGGGGGACGGCCGGGTGGTCGGGGGGTGTGTCGGTACGGCGTCGCGGGCGGTGTCTCGACGGGGCCGGGCCGGTGTATCTTCGCCTCGGACTCGGCGGGGGAGGAACCAGCGGAGGGGAGGCCGATGGTGCGCGCGTGGACCCGGAGCGGCCTGGCGGTCGTCCTGGCCGGCTGCGTGCTGCTGCCGGGCTCGTCCGCCGTCCGGGAGCCCTCCCCGCGGGTGGACGCCGACACGACCCGGCAGCTGACCGCCGCCGCCCGCGTCCTGCTGGTGCGCCGGTCGGAGGCCCTCGTCCAGCGGCGGCACCGTGACCGGCGCACCCCGACCGAGGTGCTCGGCGTGCGGATCTCCCCGGGCGTGGCGCGGGTGCAGGAGCGTGCCGTCCGCGAGCTGGAGAACCGCAACCGCGCGCCGGTCGAGGGCGGCCCCGCCTACACCGGCGCCCGCACCCGGTTGGAGGAGGGCAAGGCCATCCGGACGGGCGACCGCATCACGCTGGAGGCGGTCGAGCACACCGAGGTCCGCTACGACACGGGCACGCTGGTCCAATCGGTCCGGCGCGGATTCGAGTTCCGGACACACGGCGAGCAGATCACACTGGTCGGCGAACGCGTCCTCGACCCCGCCGCGCACCCGGTCAACGACCCGGAACCCCCGGCCCGCTGATGTTACTTTCTGGCCAATGAACTGTTTCCCTGGGAAAAGGTCATCCAACGCGATCTGAAAAGACCTTGACGGACGGTAATGATGCACGTCACGAGATTGCGTAGCGTCACGCCCGAGTCGCGTAAACGCCCTTCTGCCCGGGGGCGGTGACCACAACCGGACAAGGCTGTAAGGTAGGAATGTGGCTGTTTAGGTAGGCCTGCGGGTGGATTTACGTGATCGAGTGGGCGTAGGCTGGCGCCATTCTTGATGGCACGGCAGGCAAATCGGTGGGCGACGAAAGGTCGAGCAGTGAGCGGTGACAGGCGCGGCGCCAACATCGGCGAACTGGAGGAGCTGTCCCGGATCTTCAGCAAGCACTCCCGCAATCTCGACGCGCTGATCAAGGATCTGAACGGACGCACGGTCAGTAGCTCCCAGGCCTGGTGGGGCCCCGGCGCCGACCGGTTCCGCTCCGCCTGGGCCGAGGCCAAGACCGCCTTCGACAAGATGGCGCTCGCCCTGGAACAGGGCGGCCAGGACATCAAGAAGGCCCAGCAGAACATCGAGGCCGCCACCCGCTGACGCCCGCCCCCCAAGACCGCGGGTCCCGGCCCATCCCCCCGAGGCCGGGGCCCGCACCATTCCCTGGAGGACGGGCGTGAACCAGGCCGAGGTCACCCGGCTACAGTTCCTTCTGAGTCATGTCCGGACGCTGTCCGACCAGCACTGGCACACCTTCACCGCGTCCCGCCGCGCCATGGACGACCGCGCCTGGGTCGGCGGCACGTCCCCCCGCGCGTTCGCCGCCAAGCTGGAACGCAACGACGCCGCCCTGCGCGCCGCATTACAGAAGGCGCTCCGGCTCGTCGAGGACGAACTCCGCCGCGCATGACCGCGGACGGCTGGCTCGGACCCGACGCCTGCGGCGTCAAGCTCACCGAGTTCGAACGCATGACCCAGGACATGAGCAGGGCCGCGCCCGCGCTCCGGCAACTCGCCGACGACCTCTGGCAGGCCCTGAACGGCGCCGGGGTCAGCACGGCCCCCGCGATGGAGATCAAGCGCATCGCCGCCTGGACCGAGGACGCCGCGTCCGACCTGCGCAAGCGCAACATGCTCGTGCACGACCTCGACCGGCAGCACCTCGCCTTCACCGTCTGCCGCGCCGACGGCACCTACCTGCGGCTCCCCGACCGCTACACCGACCAGATCGGCTACGCCGAGGGCCGCCGCGCCGCCGAAATGTTCCGCCGCGCCGTGTCCGGCGACGCCGCCGCCCGGACGGACCTGCGCCGCCTCCAGCCGCCCGACATCACCCCCCTGTTCGCCAAGGGCCTCCTCGAATCGATCAGCGCCGAGGAACTCCTCAAGCTCCCGATGCAGCTCGCCCTGAAACTCTCCGGCGACATCACCCAGCACCGCTCCGGCACCGACGCCAACGCCGCCGACACCCGCGCGATCCTCGCCCTCCTCGGCCGCGCCGTCGCGCTCGGCACCGACGGCCAGGGCAAGGGCTACATGGGCGAGGAGTACCTCCTCGCCCTCCGCCGCGCCGGCCGCACCACCTTCCCCCCGCGCGCCACACTGCCGAACGGCGTCGCGGGCTACGAGTCCCTCGCCACCCTGATCGCCTCGACGGACACCCGCTTCTCGTTCCACTTCATCAACGTCGTCGGCAACGACATGATCGCCTACGACAGCGGCATCCGGAAACGCCTGGGCCAGCTCCCCCTCCCCGACCTCGGCGCCCGGTACCGCCTGGGCAACGCCCTCGACCCGTCCACCACCGGGGTCAAAGAGGACGACCGCAAGACCGACTTCCTCTCCCCCCTCCTCGCGGCCGCCGCCGCGAGCGGCCCGGAGGCGGCCCAGGCCCTCCTCACCCACAACTGGTTCGGCCCCCAGCAGCTGGGCGCCGTGCCCGGCATCAAGGCCACCAACCTCGAATACCTCCTGCACGACCGCCGCGCCATCTGGGGCGAGTCCGACCACGGCGCGGCCCTCGGCAAGACCATCGAAACCGCGGCCACCGGCCAGGACCGCGAGTCGTCCCGCCTCGCCTTCGCGATCGCCAAGATCCTCGCGGACGACGCCCGTCCGAACTACCCGGTCAAGGACGGCAAGGTGACCGTCGGCGACAAATCCCCGTTCGCCGCCCTCAAGAGCGGCAACCTGGCCGACGCCATAGCCCGTCCGCACCACTACGACGAACTCTCCGGCCTCCGCCCCAACATGGCCAAGGTCCTCGTCGCCCACATGGACCGCCTGCACGACCTCGTCCGCCTGGCCAACTATGACGAGCGCCCCGGCTCCACCGGCCTGACCGGCGACGACCTCGACTACCTCCTCCTGGACATCACCCGCGACGCCCAGGCCTACGAAACCCTGATCATGGGCCAGCTCGCCCATTCCAAAATCACCATCGACCGCACCGTCGCCCGCAATGGCGACCTCTCCAACGCCATCATCGGCGAAGGCCGCATGTTCGGCCACCTCCTGGAAGCCCGCCACCAGTCCGTGGGCGCGGAAGAGGCCCGCCTGGCCGAAGACCTGGAACGTATGCGCAAATACGTCAGCTACGGCATGGGCCTGGTCCCCCTGGGCACCGACCTGGTCGCCTCGAAATCCCCCCTGGGCGGCAAGGCCTACGCCGCCGCCTCCACCCAGGCCACCACCCAAATGACCAACTGGCTAGCAAAACGCCTAGCCGACAAAGACAAACCTACCATAACAGCCCCCACCACCGAAACCGAAAATATAGAACGCCTCCTCAATCAGATGATCACCTCGTCCCTGATATCCCACGGCCGCCTCGATGGTCCGAAAATCGCGGGAAGGTCATTTGCTGAAGGAGGGAATCCGCCCAAAGTCCGTCCGCTTGAGGAACTCGGTTTGAATGAAATGGAGAAGCTTCTTCGATGGGCCGACGACGAGAAAAGGCTTTCGGATATTAATGACGCTGCAATGAATTCGATTTACAATGGCGCCATCAAGACTGCCGGCCATTATCGAGACAAAGGCGGACATAATATCGGTCCTTCAATCGAAAGATAATCTCCATGCGACCATTGTTGGTGAGTACTTGCGTCGCGGCCGGGTTGTTTGTCGCTGGATGTGATTCGAGTTCTCCGAAGGAGATGCCAACTCTCGACCTGCGTCCTGTGGCAGATAACGCTCCATATCTATGTGATTTGGTACCCGAAAAAGCATTTCGAGCCGTCACTGGGTTGAGTGACGTACTCGATGGTGACTGGTCTGGGCCGTCGACGAAGAATGGGATCTGCCTTGCGCGCGCGAAAGGGCGCGAGGCGCCCTTGGGGGTAGACTGGGCTTTTGATGGCGGCGATAGGGTCCTTGAGGCTCAGCGCGAAAGGTGGTCGAAGGTGGCCACCCATCCGCTTCCGGCCGATTTGGGGAGCGGTCTGGCGGTGATTAATCCGAGTTTGGGTTCCGTTCCGCGGCCTAATTATGTTATCAGCCAGTTCTTGTGCGGAAAAAGACGGCCCTGGATGAGTATTGACTTCGCGTTGGTGGCGCGGGGGCGGGACGCCGTGCGCGACATGATGGATTTCATGCGCATCGCTGAAAAGCGGTTCAGGGAGATCCACAAATGCACGCCGCCCCTCGCGGGGTGACAAGGCGGTTCGTTTTCGGCCGGAGGAGTGGGCGAGAGGCTCATCTCCCCTGTTGGCTGAGCTGAGTAGAAATCCGCCCGTAGTCATCCCTGGTTCGGGCGTCGTTCGGCGTCCGAATTATGTGATCGCGGCCTTCTCGTGTGAGAAGAAGCGGGCATGGATCAGTATTGATTTCGCGCCGGTGGTGCGGGGGCGGGATGCTGTGCGGGATATGGTGGATTTCATGCGGATTGCGGAGAGGCGGTTCGGGGAGATTCATAAGTGCACGCCCCGGCCCTCGTGAGGGGTTAGTCGGCGGGTGGGAGGGCTACTTGGATTTGGGTTGTCCGGCCGCCGGTGACGAATAGGCCGCGGCCGGTGAGGCCCACCAGGGGGGCGTTTCGGGGGAGGCGGAGGTTGAAGAGTTCGCCGTCGTCCGGGGACTCGATGGACAGGAGGACGCCGGAGCGGGAGCGGCGGGTGTCGGAGAGGAAGCCTCGGTAGCCGCGGGCCAGGTCGGCGGTGGTGCCGCCGATGACGACGGCGTGGTCGCCGTCGCGGGCGGTGCGCAGGACGTCGCAGAGGGCGTCGTCCAGGGCGGTCTCGTCGAGGAGTTCGGCGTCGTCGACGATGACGGCGTAGCGGTGTTCGTCGCCGATGGCCTTTTCCAGGTCGTCGGGTTCGGATTGGGTGGTGAGGACGCCCAGGACGCCGGGGCGGCCCTGGAGGAAGCGCAGGGGGGAGCGGCGGGGGGTGATGAGGACCACGGGGACCAGGCCGCCGCCGACCGCGGGGTCCAGGAGGGAGTGGACGATCGTGCGGAGGGTCGTGGAGCGGCCGGAGCGGGGCGGGCCTGCCACGGCGAAGCCCGGGCCCTCGTTCAGGAGGTCGATGCCCACGGGGGCGAGGGTGTCGCCGCCTACGCCGACCAGGGCCCAGAGGGGTGAGGGGGCGAGGAAGTCGGTGTCCAGGGCCATGGCCTCGCGGTAGGTGACGCGGACGGGGAGCTCGTCCACGCGGAGGGGGCGCTGGCGGCGGGGGAGGCGGCCGTAGCGGGTGACGGAGGCGCGGGCGATGTCCTGGAGGGCGGCGACCTGGGACGTGCCGGACGGGTCGTCCGAGAGCAGGCCGATCTGGGATTCGCGGAGCGGTGCGCCCGGGACGGTCGCCTCCAGGGCGCGGCCCGGGGGCATCGCGGCGGGTACCTGCTTCTCCTGGAGGCCCGCGTAGCCGTAGTCGTTCGGGTCGGACATGCGCAGGACGAGGCGGCGGTCGAAGACGGTGGAGATCTGCCCGCCGAGGCCGGAGCGGTCGCCGGTGAAGACGGCGCGCAGGCCGACGGCGGCGCCCTCGCGGAGGAGGCGGAGGGTCTGGTCGACGAGGCGGCCGTAGTCGTAGTGCTCGAACGCGCCGAGGAAGCCCTCCCAGCGGTCCAGGAGCAGGATCATCCAGGGGAGGCGGTCGGTGGCGGCGACGGCGGCGCGCTGTTCGGCGAGGGAGGCGAAGCCCGCTCCGGCGAGGAGTTGCTGGCGGCGGGCGACCTCGGCGGACAGGGCGGTGAGCAGGCGTTCGCAGCGGTCGAGCTGGTCGCGGCTGACGACGGCGCCGCAGTGCGGGAGGGAGATCAGGGGGAGGAGCGCGCCGGCGCCGCAGTCGATCGCGTACAGGTGGGCGTCGAACGGGGAGCACGCGCCGGCGAGGGCGCCGGCGATGGTGCGCAGGGCGGTGGAGCGTCCTGATTGTGCGGAGCCGGCGAGGTAGAGGTGGCCGCCGGTGGCGAGGTCGAGGGCGAGTTCCTCGCGGGACTGGACGGCGGGCAGGTCGGTGATGCCGAACGGGATCGGCGGGACGTCCGCGACCGAGCCCCCGGCGGCGATGCGGGGCGTCAGCCGGACCTGGTCGGGCAGCGGGTTGAGCCAGGGGGACGGCTGCCGGGCGATCCCGGCGCGCCGGGCGGCCTCGTCGATCGCCTCGACGAGGAGGGCGAGGTCGGTGGCGAGGTCGTCGGGTGCCTCGCGGGGTGCGGGGAGGGGGCGGCCGAGCTGCTGCCAGGGGAGCGGCAGCGTCGTGGTGCGGCGGTCGGTGGCGCCGGGGCGGCGGCCGCCGATCCGGGCGGACTGGACGGCGTGCAGCGAGCCGCCGGAGCGGACGTAGCAGCGGCCGGGCGTGGATTTCGAGATCTGCGCGGCCTCGGGGGAGTCCAGGACGTCGGTCGACTCGTCCGGGTCGGTGACGCGCAGCGCGACGCGCAGGTTGGTGTTGGCGCGGATGTCGGCGGTCACGACCCCGGCGGGGCGCTGGGTCGCGAGGATCAGGTGGACGCCGAGGGACCGGCCGCGGCGTCCGATGTCGACCAGGCCGGTGACGAAGTCGGGCAGGTCGGTGACCATGGCGGCGAACTCGTCGATGACGAGGACGAGGCGCGGCATCGGGGGCAGCCCGGGGTTGGCGGGGCGCAGGTCGTTGTAGTCGTCGACGTCCTTGGCGCCGTGGGCGAGCAGGACCTCCTCGCGGCGCCGCAGCTCGGCGGACAGGGATTCGAGGGCGCGTTCGGTGGCGTGGCCGTCCAGGTCGGTGACCATGCCGACGGTGTGCGGGAGGCGGGCGCAGTCCTTGAACGCGGCGCCGCCCTTGTAGTCGATGAGCACGAACGTCATCTCGTCCGGACGGTTCGCCACGGCCAGCGACGCGATGAGGGTCTGGAGCAGCTCGGACTTGCCCGCGCCGGTGGTCCCGGCGATGAGCCCGTGCGGGCCGTCGGCGCGCAGGTCGACGCGGTAGGGCTGGTGGGGGCGGCCGGTGCGGCTGCCCGCGCCGATGCCGATGGGGACGCGGGTGGTGCGGCCGCGGGTGCGCGTCCAGGTGCGCAGGATGTGGTCGGCGGTGGGCTCGGGCATTTCGAGGAGGTCCAGGAGCCGCACGTTGGACGGGATGGCCTCCTCGGCGTCCTCGCGGGAGACGTCGCGGACGGGGGCGAGCGCCCGTGCGACGCGATCCGTCCAGGACGGGGAGACCTGGTCGGCGAGCACGGGCCCGAGGACGTCCAGCCCCTGGCCGCGCAGGTGGAGGTAGGACGGGTACTGCGGGTCCCAGGCGGCGACGGCGGCGCACTCCTCGGGCAGGAGGCGTTCCTCGTCGTCCACGCATATGGCGTAGAGGCCGAACTCGGGGCCGCGCGAGAGCAGCATGGGCATGCCCGGGACGCGGCGGAGCGTGCGCGCCCCGTCCAGGACGATGAGGATGGTGTACGGGACGGCGTCGGCGGCCTTCCCCTGCCCGAAGAACTGCCCCCCGGCCTGCGCGGCGCGCCGCCGCTCGGTCACCCGGATCGCGAGTTCGGTGACGCGGTGCGCGACCGACTCGGGGTCGGTGCCGACGAGCGCGACGCAGTCCTCGCCCTCGCGCGGCGCGCAGTGCGGCAGCCAGCGCACCCAGTTCCATTCCTCGCCCGCCTCCGCGTCGGCGGACAGCACGACGACGGCCAGGTCGCGGGGGCTGTGCAGGGCGGCGGCCTGCGCGACGATCCAGCGGGCCAGCGCGCGCGAGGCGGAGCGCGGGCCGGTGAGCCCGAGCACGCCGAGTTCGGCGAGCGGCAGCGCGACCGGCACCTGCCGCGCGACCGGGACCGGGACGTCGCCGGTCAGCTCGATCCGCGCGGGCAGGTCGGCGAGGCCGAGCCGCAGGTGCAGGGCGTCGGGGTCGTCGCGGCGGCGCTCCCACAGGCGCCGCCGGGGGCCGGTCGCGGTCAGCAGCACCTCGGCGGGGTCGGGGTACAGGGCGCGGCGCTCGGCCTGGTCCTCGCGCCACAGCCGGTCCAGCTTTCCGTCGAATTCGCCCGCTTTGCGCTGGTACTCCTTCAACGCCTTCTTGTACGACTTGCGCCCGTGCATGCGGTCGCCGATCCACTCGCCGACCGTCATGGCGGGCCAGGCCAGCGCGAACAGCGCCCACCACCACTGGCCCATCGCGAACGCCATGACCAGCCCGAACACCGAGAACAGCACCGCGCCGAACAGCCGGAGCCGCTCGCGCGGGTTGCGCTCGGGGCGCTCGGGCACCTCCAGCGACCGCAGGTGGTGGCCCGGGTTCAGCCGGGGCGGACGGTTGAACGCCAGCCCGCCCTCGGGCAGCGGTTCCAGGTGCGTGTCGGGCGCGGCGCTCGGCATCAGCGCGAGGACGCTGGAGCCGACGGACAGCAGGCCCCCGAAGGGCCAGCGCGCCGGTTCGGTCAGCGGCTCGCCGTCCAGGGCCGCCCGGGTCATCGCGGACGGCTCGACCCGCACGTCCTCGACCCCGACCGTGATCCGCAGCGACCGCGCGGGCACGGACGGGTCGTCCAGCCGGACGTCCACGTCGTCGCCGAAGCCGATCGTGGCGACGCCGAGCCCGAGCCGGTGCACCGACCCCGCCGCCGGACCGCCGACGACCCGCACCTCCACGAGCCCGGACGGCTCGTCCCGCACGGTGGCGGCGGCACCGCGCCGCTCGACCGCGACGACCGCGCCGTCGCGCAGTTCCTTGACGGCGAGGGCCTGCGGGTCGAGCATCCGCCCGTCCATCCACAGCGCCTGCCGCTCCGTCTCCGCCCGCTGCGCCTCCTTGGAGAAGCGGGGCACCAGGCGGTCGTCGAGCGAGGCCGACAGCGACCGCGCGACCCCGTCCACGGTGGCGCCGGAGTCCACGGTGATCACGACGTCCCGGGGCCCGCCGCCGGTCAGCGCCGTGAACGAGATCCGCATCCGAGCCCTCCTTGCGCGCGGCCCTCCGCGCGTCCTCCACGCCGCCGCGCAACAGCTTAATTACCCGGCCTCCGGCAGGGTGCCGACTCGCGCCGGGTCGCCGCGCCGAGACGTCGCGCGGGACGTCGCGAGAGTGTGCCGCCGCGTGGCGTCCGATTGATCCTGAATGTGGTCAGTGACTCGTGTGACTGGTGGTAAGTCACGAAGTGACCGGGGGAATCGCAGGTCACGGCGGTGCGCTCCGGTGGGCGGCCGCTTCACCTCATCGAATCCATTGACGTGGCGTCGTCGGCACCGCAAGCATGGATCGCTCGGTGGTGCGGAGACCTCGCGGCGCGAGGGCCCGCGAGCCGGCGAAGCGGTGCGGGAAGGAGCTCGGTGGCGAGCGCATGAAGTCCAACCAGTCGACCGTCTCGGCGAGCCCGCCGGGCGGCACAGCGGGGCTGGGCCGGTCCGGACTCGGGACCTCGGGCGGGCAGCGGCTCCCCTCGTCCCCGCGCGAGCGCAAGCCGGCGCTCGCCGCGCTCGCGGTGCTGCTCATCCTCGGCGGCGCGCTCGCCAGCGCCTACCTCGTGATGGCGAGCGGGCAGCGGGTGTCGGCGATCCGGATCGCGCAGCCGGTCGCGGCCGGGCAGCGCATCCCGCCGGGCGCGCTGGAGGAGGCCCAGGTCGGCGACACCGGCATCCAGTACATCAACTGGTCGGAGCGCCAGAACGTGGGCCGCTACTTCGCGGCCGTCCCGCTGGTGAAGGGCGCGCTGCTGACCAACTCCATGATCAGCCGGGGCGACGACGCGGCGAAGGGCCGGGTCGTCGTCGGGCTCGCGCTCAAGCCGGGCCAGCTGCCCGCGCGCAACGTCGAGACCGGCAGGCGGGTGACGCTGTACGCGGTCGGCGGCGGGACGAGCGGCGGCCCCCGCGCCGGAACCGTGCTGTCCGCGGACGCGATCGTCGTCGGCGTCGGACGCGGCGGCGGCGACCGGTTGCGCTCCGACCAGACGTCGGTGGACGTCGCCGTCCTGCCCGCCGACGCGCCGCTGCTCACCCAGGCCGCGTCCGCCGGGACGGTCGCGCTCGCCCTCGTCCCGGAGGGGACGAAGGTCGCGCAGCCGCCCGCCGGGAAACAGCCGCCTCCCGCCACCGAGGACGCCCCGCCGCAGCAGCCCGGCGGAACGCAGTCGCAGAACCCGCAGAACCCGCAGAATCCCGGAACGCAGAATCCGGGAACCCAGAACCCCGGAACCCAGGGGCCCGGCGCGCGGTCCCCTGCCACAGGCGGGAACTGACCGTGGCCCTCATCGCGCTCGCGGCCGACAAGGGGGCGCCGGGCGTCACCACCGCCGCCGTGGCCCTCGGCGCCGTGTGGCCGCGTCCCGTGCTCGTCGCCGAGTGCGACCAGGCGGGCGGCGACCTCGTGTACCGGCTGCCCGCGGCCGCGCCGTCCGGCTCGTCCAAGGGCGACCAGGACCGCGACGGCGGCATGCTGAACCCGTCGCGCGGGCTGCTCAGCCTCGCCGCGACCGCCCGGCGCGGGCTGCGTCCCGAGCAGGTCGCCGAGCACTGCCAGCGGCTCGTCGGAGGCCTGGACGTGCTGGTCGGCCTCACCAACGCCGAGCAGGCGCAGGCCATGACGTGGCTGTGGGGCCCGCTCGGCCGCGCCTTCGCCGGCCTCGCCCCCGTCGACGTGATCGTCGACTGCGGACGGCTCGGCGCCGCCACGCCGCTCACCGACCTGCTGCGCGAGGCCGACCTCGTCGTCCTGCTGACGCGCGCGACGCTGGAGCAGGTCGCGCACCTGCGCGAACGCGTCGCCGCGCTGTCGGAGGACCTGCGCGGCGGCCCGCCGCTCGGCGTGCTCGTGCTCGCCGACCCGAGAGACTTCCGCGGCTCGATCGCCGAGGTCGACCGCATCGTCGCCGGTGCGCGCGGCCGGACGCCGGTGGACGCGGGCGCCGAGCCCGCCGGTCCGCCGCCGCCGACCGTCACCGTCCTCGGCGGGCTGGCGCTCGATCCCAAGGGCGCCGAGCTGCTGTCGGGACGCTGGGGCGGCCGGCTGGACCGTTCGCTGCTGATCCGCTCCGCCCGCGAGGTCGCCGGCGACCTGGTCGGACGGCTCCAGCCCGCGCCCGCCGCGCCCTACGGCCCCGCCCCGGGACGTCCCGCCGAATCCCCTGGCGTGCACGGCGTCCCCGCCGGGTACGCGGGCGAGCAGGTCCCCGCGGGCGGGCACCACGAGAAGGGGGAGCGGTAGATGGACCACGGTCTCGTCAAGCGGCTCCGCCAGGAGGTCGGCGACCGCCTCGCCCAGCAGCGCCGCCTCGACGCCGCGCACGGCATGCCGCCGATGACCGGCGAGGACGAGCGGCAGTTCGCCCGCGCGCTGATCGGGCAGGTGCTGGAGGAGTTCGCGCGCGGCGAGATCACCTCGGGTCGCCGCCCGCCGAACGCCGAGGAGGAGGAGGCGCTCGCGGCGGGCGTGCACGCGGCGCTGTTCGGCGTCGGCCGGCTCCAGCCGCTGCTGGAGGACCCCGAGATCGAGAACATCGACGTCAACGGCTGCGACCGGGTGTTCATCGGGTACGCCGACGGGCGCGAGGTGATGGGCGAGCCGGTCGCCGAGAGCGACGAGGAGCTGGTCGAGCTGATCCAGATCCTCGCCGCCTACAGCGGACTGTCCTCGCGGCCGTTCGACACCGCGAACCCGCAGCTCGACCTGCGGCTGCCCGACGGGTCGCGGCTCTCGGCGGTGATGGACGTGACGGTCCGCCCGGCGCTGTCGATCCGGCGCGCCCGCCTCGGCAAGGTGTTCCTCGCCGACCTGGTCGGCAACGGGACGTTCAGCCCCGAGCTCGGCCAGTTCTTCCGCGCCGCCGTGCACGCCCGCAAGAACATCATGATCGCGGGCGCGACCAACGCGGGGAAGACGACGCTGCTGCGCGCGGTCGCCAACGAGATCCCGGCGCACGAGCGGCTCATCACGGTCGAGCGGGCGCTGGAGCTCGGCCTGGACGCCTTCCCCGAGCTGCACCCGAACTGCGTGGCGTTCGAGCAGCGGCTGCCGAACTCCGAGGGGCAGGGCGCGATCTCGATGGCGGAGCTGGTGCGCCGGTCGCTGCGCATGAACCCGTCCCGGGTGATCGTCGGCGAGGTGCTCGGCGACGAGATCGTCACGATGCTGAACGCGATGACGCAGGGCAACGACGGCTCGCTGTCGACGATCCACGCGAACTCCTCCGTCGAGGTGTTCAACCGCGTCGCCACCTACGCGATCCAGTCTGAGGAGCGGCTGCCGGTCGAGGCGACGCACATGCTGATCGCGGGCGCGATCGACTTCGTCGTGTTCATCCAGAAGCACAACGACTACGCCACCGGCGGCCGGCTGCGCCGCTTCGTCGCGAGCGTCCGGGAGGTCACCGGCGTGGACGGGCGGGTGCTGTCGTCGGAGGTGTTCGCGCTCGGGCCCGAGGGGTACGCCGTCCCGGCCGCGCCGATCGCCTGCGCCGCCGAGCTGGCCGAGTTCGGCTACGACCCGTCCGGGGGTGCCTGGTGAGGGCGCCTCACGGCGCGGGCGGCCGCGCGGGGATCGGAGGCCGGTGATGGACACGCCGGACGTGCTGCTCGCCATCGTCGCGGGCTCGGTGGCCGGCGGCGGGATCGTGCTGCTGGTCCTGGCGCTGCGCGGCCTGCCGGTGCGGTCCCGCCCGGTGCGGGGGCGCAGCCGCGAGGAGCTCGTCCGCACGCTGACCACCCGGACGGCCGTCGCGGTCATCACCGGCGTGACCGTGCTGGTCGTGACCCGCTGGCCGATCGCCGCCGCCGGGACGGGCGTGCTCGTCCTCGGCTGGGACGGCCTCGCGGGCGGCGCCGCCGAGGAGCGCCGGGGCATGGCGCGGCTGGAGGCGCTCGCCGCGTGGACCGAGTCGCTGCGCGACACGATCGCGGGCGCGGTCGGGCTCGAACAGGCCATCCCCGCCTCGCAGCGTGCCGCCGCCCCTGCCATCGCGCAGCCGCTGCGCGGCCTCGTGGACCGGCTGCACACCCGCGTCCCGATGCCGGACGCGCTGCGCCGGTTCGCCGACGACCTCAACGACCCGTCCGCCGACCTCGTGATCGCGGCGCTGGTGCTGAACGCGAAGCTGCGCGGCCCCGGCCTGCGCGACATGCTCGGCGCGCTCGCGAACTCCGCCCGCGCCGAGCTGGACATGCGCCGCCGCGTCGAGGCCGACCGCCGCTCGACCCGGCGCAGCGTCCGCATCGTCGTCGGCGTCTCGGTCGGGACGGCGCTCGGCCTGGCCGTGTTCAACCACTCCTACGTCGAGCCGTACGACGACGTCCTCGGGCAGCTCGTCCTGTGCGTGGTCGTCGCGCTGTACGCGGCGGCGTTCCTGTGGCTGCGGCGGCTGGCGAAGTACGAGCTGCCCGGACGGTTCCTCAGCGAGCCCCGCAAGGCCCAGCCGGGCGTGCCCGGCGAGGTGCCGAGCACGGTCGCGGGCTGGCAGGGCGCCGCGTCCACGACCGGCTCGCAGGAACTCCCCCTACGCGGCCGCCACACCATGGACGCGGGCGGAGGCGCCTCATGACCGGGGCGATGATCGCTGGAGCGCTCGTCGGCGGCGGGCTCTATCTGCTGGTGCGGGCGTTGTTCCCGGCGCGGCCCGGGCTCGCCGCGCGGATGGCCGCGCTGGACGCGGCGCGGCGCCGCGACATGGAGGAGGCGCAGGCCGGGCGCCTGTCCCCGACGCTGGAGCGGGTCGGCGGGACGCGCGCGAAGGTCGGCCGCGAGCTGGTCCGGTTCTGCGAGGCGCGCGGCTGGAAGCTCCGCTCGATCCGCGCCGACCTCGCGATCACCGAGCGGTCGCTGGAGGGGTTCCTCGCGACCAAGTTCCTGCTGCCCTCGGCGGCGCTGCTGTTCATCCCGTTGCTCGTCGCGTGGTTCACGCTGCTCGGGCTCGGCACGTCCGTGCAGGTGCCCGCGTGGGTGGGGCTGCTGTTCGCGGTCGTGTTCTTCTTCCTCCCCGACATGCAGCTCCGCCAGGAGGCGCAGACCCGCCGGCAGGACTTCCGGCATGTCGTCGGAGCCTTCCTCGACCTCGTCTCGATGAACCTCGCGGGCGGGCGCGGCGTCCCCGAGGCGCTGATGACCGCCTCGAACGTCGGCGAGGGCTGGGCGATGCACCGCATCCGCGACGCGCTCGGCAACGCCCGCATCACCGGCCAGACCCCCTGGCAGGCGCTCGGCCGGCTCGGCGACGAGCTCGACGTCGCCGAGCTGCGCGACCTCGCCGGGGCGCTCGCGCTCGTCGCCGACGACGGCGCGCAGATCCGCAAGTCGCTGGCCGCGCGCGCCGCGTCCATGCGCAGCCGCGAGCTGTCGGACCTGGAGGGCAAGGCCGGCGAGCGGTCCCAGTCGATGCTGGTCGCGCAGCTGTTCCTGTGCGCCGGATTCCTAGTCTTCCTGGCCTACCCGGCCCTGATGCGGGTGCTCGTCTCATGACGCCCGCGCCAACCCCGCGACCTCCTGGAGGTGCCACGATGAGTCCGCTCAACCCCCTGAACGACCCGTCCGTCGTCTACCTGAGAGCCGTGCTCGGCGCCCGGCTGGCGCGGCTGCGCGCCCGGGAGGAGCGCGGGCGCGGCGCGTCCGCGATCGAATGGGCGATCATCACCGCGATCCTCGCGCTGATCGCGATCACGATCGGCGCGGTGATCCAGAAGAAGATCACGGAGAAGGCCGACAGCATCAAGACGGGCTGACCGGCGTGCGGCCCCGCACGCGCGTGTTGCGTGAGTTGCGGCGGCGGATCCGGTCCGACGCCGGGGTGTCGTCGATGGAATGGGCGCTGCTCACGCCGATCCTCATCTTCGTGATGCTCGCCGTCGTGCAGTTCGCGATGGTCTACCACGCGCGGCACGTCGCGCTCGCCGCCGCGCAGTCGGGCGCCCGCGTCGCCCGCACGCAGCCGGTCGGCGCGGGCTGGCAGGACGCGGCGTCCCGGCAGGCCGAGGGCGACGTCCGCAAGGTTGGCCCGAACCTGCTCGGCGGCCTCCAGGTGCGGACCGGCGAGGAGAACGACGAGCGCTGGGTCGAGGTGAGCGGCGAGGCGGTCCGGGTGATCCCGTTCATGACGTTCCACGTGTCGCAGCGCTCGCGCGGCCCGATCGAGTGCTTCCGCCCGGACGTCGGCGACGGCGTCGCCTGCCAGGAGTCCCCGCGATGATCCGCCTGCCCCGGGCCGTCCGCGAGCGCGGCTCGATGTCGCTGGAGATGGTGCTGGTCACGCCGCTGTTCGTCGCGTTCCTGCTGTTCCTCGCGGGCGCCGGACGGATGGTGGACGCGCAGAGCCAGGTGGACGGCGCCGCGCGGGACGGAGC
This sequence comes from Actinomadura terrae, assembly GCF_022751215.1. Taxonomy (GTDB): domain Bacteria; phylum Actinomycetota; class Actinomycetes; order Streptosporangiales; family Streptosporangiaceae; genus Spirillospora; species Spirillospora terrae. The sequence continues at coordinate 709,910 of NZ_JAICDG010000002.1, forward strand.
GCGCGCCGCCTCCATCGCCCGCAGCGCGCCCTCCGCGGCGGACCTCGCGGAGGAGGCGGCCCGGGCGGGCCTGCGCGGCCACGACTGGTGCTCGGGCGGGCCCTCCATCAGCACCAACGTGAACGATTGGCGGCCCGGCGGGCGCGTCGAGGTCACGATCATCTGCAACGTCGATCTCGGCGACCTGTCGTTCATCGGGCTCCCCGGCTCCAAGCGCCTCCAGGGACGGGCTCTCGCCCCCATCGACACCTACACGTTCCGGGGCGGCGACGACGGCGACGGCAACGACGATGACGGTGGGGTCGATCCCGGATGATGCGCGCGTTGCGCCGCCGGCTCGCCGCGTCGCGCCATCGGCTCGCCGCGTCGGGACGCGAGCGCGGGTCCGTCGCGATGTACGTCGTGCTGTTCACCCCGGTCGTGTTCATGCTCGCCGGCCTGCTCGTGGACGGCGGGCTCGCGATCCACGCCCGGCAGCGCGCCGCCGACATGGCCGAGCAGGCGGCCCGCGCGGGCGCCAACGAGATCGACACCGAGGCGCTCCGCGACACGGGCAGGCCCGTCCTCGCGCCGGACCGGGCCCGCACCGCCGCCTGCGACCTGCTGGACGCCTACCGCGACCAGGTCGCCGCGTCCCGCTGCGACGCGACCGAACAGCAGGTGTCGGTGACCGTCGAGATCCGGGTGGAACCCCAGTTCCTCGGCATCATCCCCGGGTTCGGTGCGTTCCAGATGTCCTCCAGTGCCACGGCCCATCCCGTCACGGGAGGCGACGACCGATGAGTCGCGTGTCTACGATTGGGACGGCGACGTCCAGGGACCGGCGAACGGCGGCGACGCGATGGTGACAGGGCAGGGGCGGAGGACGCCCCAACGGACGGCACCCCCGCAGGGGCGGCACCGCAGCGCGGGCGACGTCGCGGCGGGCATCGGCGCGATCCTCGCGCTGGCCGCGCTGATCGGGGGCGTCCCGTACGCGCTGCTGACGTTCTTCGCCTCGGCGCTCCCCGACGGGATGCCGACCGCGTCCGACCTCACGCAGCGGCTCGGGCCCGGCGCGCTGATCACGGTGCTGGTCGTGCTGGTGTGGCTCGCCTGGCTCCAGCTCACGCTGTGCGTGATCGTCGAGGTCTACGCGGGAATCCGCGGCGTCGGCGTCCCCGCGCGGGTGCCGCTCGCGGGCGGGACGCAGTCGCTCGTCCACCGGCTCGTGGTGACGGCGCTGCTGCTGTTCACCGCGACGTCGGTCATCATGCCCGCGTTCTCGGGCGGCGGCCTGACGCAGCAGCGCGCGGCGGCGGCCGCGCAACCGCAGGCTCAGCCGCAGGCCCAGGAGTACCACCAGGTCCCGGACGCGGCGGAGCGCCCGGCGGCCGCGCCCGACGAGGTCGCCGAGCCGCTCGCCGCGAGCCCCACGGGCAACCGGACCACCAAGATCTACCGGGTGCAGCCGCCCGAGGGCCGCCACCACGAGAGCCTCTGGGAGATCGCGGAGAAGTGCCTCGGCGACGGCCGCCGCTACCAGGAGATCCACGATCTCAACAAGAACCGCGTCCAGCCGGACGGCAGCAAGCTCACGCACGCCAGCCTGATCCGCCCGGGGTGGGTGCTGGAGATGCCGGCGGACGCCAGGGGCGCGAAGGTCATCCCCGCCCAGGACCTGAACGACTACTACCGTTACGGGCACGCCGTCCCCGACAAGGAGCCCGCCAAGCCCGCCCCGGCCAAGCCCGCTCCGCCCCGGCAGGCCCCGTCCAAACCGGCGCAGCCTCCCACATCACACGCCCCGGCTCCGCAGACTCCGGCGCAGCAAGCCCCCGCCCAGCAGGCCCCCGCTCAGCAGCACGCCGATCCGCAGCGCGTCCCGCCCGCGGGCGGCGGCGCGGACGGCCCGTCCGGCGAGATGACCGGCGGCGCCGAAAGCGGCGGCGCGTCGGTCCCCGGCCGGAACACCTCCGCGCAGGAGCACGACAGGTCGATCGACCTCGGCTGGCCGCACGGGCTCGCGGCGGCCTCGCTGCTGGCCGCCGGGCTGCTGACCGTGCTCGGACGGCGGCGCCGCGTCCAGATGTGGAACCGCGCGTTCGGGCACATGGTCGTCCGGCCGGAGGGGGCGGCGGCGGAGGTCGAGCGCGCGCTGCGGCTCGGCGCCGACGCGTCCGCCGCGCGGCTCCTCGACCTCGGGCTGCGGCACCTGTCGAAGTCCATGGCCGCCGGGGGCCGCGCGCTGCCCACCGTCTACGGCGTGCACCTCGGCGTCGAGAGCCTGGACCTGTGGATCGCGCCCGCCGACCCCAATCCGCCCGCGCCCTGGCAGGCGTTCGACGACGGCCAGGTGTGGCGGCTGCGCGCGGTCGACCTGGACGCCGTCGAGGCGTCCGACCCCGCCGGAGCGGGCGACGTCCTCGCCCCCTATCCCGGGCTCGTGTCGATCGGCACGAACGACAACGGCCGCATCCTCGTCGACCTGGAGGCCGCGCACGGCCTGATCGCGCTGCGCGGGCCCGCCGACACCCGCCGCGCCGCGCTCGCCGCGATCGCGCTGGAACTGGCCACCAACCGCTGGTCCGACCACATGCGGATCACGCTCGTCGGGTTCGGGACGGAGTTCGGCGAGGGCATGGCGGAGATCGCGCCCGACCGGATCCGCGCCGTCCCGAACCTCGCGGACGCGATGCCGGAGCTGGAGGGCCGCACCGAGGAGGTGCGGCAGGCGCTCGCCGCCTCGGGCGTCGACTCCGTCCTCACCGGGCGGTGTCGGGGCGTGTTCGGCGAGGCGTGGATGCCGCACTACCTGATCATGGCGGACCCGCCGACCGAGCAGGAGGCCGACCGGCTGGTCGCGCTGGCCCGCACCGGTACCCGGATGGCGGCGGGCTACATCGTCCCCGGCGAGGTGCAGGGCGCCACCTGGACGTGGGACATCGACGCCGCCGGACGCCTGCACGCCGGCGTCCTCGGCTTCCAGGTCGCGGCGCAGCTGGTCCCGGAGGAGCATTACCACGCCGTGTTCGAGCTGTTCCGGACCGCCGGGCGGCTCGACGCGGTGCCGCTGCCCGAACCGGCCGGGGGCGAGGAGCCGCCCGCCGAGCAGCAGTCCTCGGCGCAGGTCCGGCTGCTCGGCCCGATCGAGGTCGAGGCGCCGGGCCCGATGGACGAGGACCGCCGCGCCCTGTGCACCGAGATCCTCGTCTACCTCGCCGCGCACCCGAACGGCGTGCACCCGACGGTGCTGTCCGGCGCGATCTGGCCGCGCGGGGTGACCGCCGCCGTCCGCGACGCGAGCGTGGCGCGCGTGTCGGACTGGCTCGGCCGCGACACGCGCGGCCGCCCGAACCTGTACTACGACGACCGGGGGCGGATCAAGCTCGGCTCGGAGGTCCGGGTCGACCTCGCGGTGTTCCGGTGGCTGGTGTGGCGGTCGGCGGCCGAGCCCGCCTCCGAGGCGGCCTACATGTCCTACGCGCTGGACCTCGTGCGCGGCCCGCTGCTCGCCGACCGGCCGCGCGGCCGCTACTCCTGGCTGGCCTCGCACGACCTGGAGTACGAGGCGGCGGCGCGGGTCGTGGACGTCGCGCACCGGCTCGTCGTGCTGCGGCTGGACGAGGGCGACCCGCACGGCGCGGTCGCCGCCGCGCGCGCCGGGCTGCGGCTCGCACCCGACGACGAGGGCCTGTGGCGCGACCTGCTCCGCGCGACTCACGCGTCCGGCGACGTCACGCAGATCGGGGTCATCGTGGACGAGATGCGCTCCCGCATCGCCCACGACCCCATGTTCGGGCAGCTCCAGCCCGAGACGGAGGCGCTGGTCGAGGAGCTGCTCCCGGGCTGGCACCGCGTCGGCTCCCGCTGACGGTCAGCGGTACAGGCCGGTGCCGCCCAGCGAGTACCGCCCGGGCTGCGGGTGGACGATCAGCCCCGACGGGTGCCCGCCCACCCGCACCTCGCGGAGCGTCCGTCCCGTCCGGGTGGAGACGGCGTAGACCATTCCGGCGGCGTCGGCGAGCCACAGCTGCGACCCGTCCGCCGAGATCCCGCCCGGTGCCGGGGAGCCGCCGCGCGGCAGCCGCCAGCGGACCGCGGCGCCGCGTCCGGTGAGGTCGAGCGCGGTCAGCGTGCCGTCGCCGACGACGAACAGCCGCCGCGCGTCCCGGTCGACCGCGAGGCCCCGCGCGCCCGGCGCCGTCGGCACGAACCCGGGCGGCCCGACCGTCGGCTGGGCGGCGATCACCCATACCCCGCCCCGGACCGGGTCGGCGACGTAGAAGCGCGAGCCGTCGGGCGAGAGCCGCAGGTCGCCGGGGTGCGCGCCGGCCGGAAGCCGGACCGTCCCGGTGATCCGCCGCCGCGCGACGTCCACGCGCAGGAGCCGTCCGGCCCGGCCGCAGCTCGCGAGGAGCGTCGTCCCGTCCGGGGTGAAGTCGGCGTGTCCGGCCGCGCAGGGCAGCGGCACCGAGACGCGCGGGCGCATCGTGCGCGGGTCGCGGACGTCGAGCCGGCGCGCCCGCCCGGCGAGGACGAGCGCGTCCCGCCCGTCCGGGGTGAAGTAGAGCCCGGCGGGTTCGGTGGCGGGGACCGGGCGGCCCAGCCTGCCGCTGCGCGGCGCGACCGGCGTCAGCGTCCCGTGCGCGAGGTCGATCGCCCACAGCCGCCGCAGGTCGAAGGACGGGACGAGCCGCGTCGTGGCCGGGCCCGCGCCGAACCGCCGGACGATCCGCGCCGTCGCCGGGTCGATGACGTCGATCTCCGGGCCGTTCGCGACGTACAGCCGTATGGGCGCCTGCCGCACCGGCGTGGTCGTTCCCGGGCCGGGCGGGCTGCCGCCGGGCGGGGGCGAGGGCAGGGGCACCCGCGGATCCGGAACCCCGGACGCCGCGGACGCCTTCGGCGGGACGTAGGGCGCGGCCCCGCCGATGGCCACCACCGGGGCGTCCGCCGTCGCTTCGCCGGGCGGGTAGAACGGGACGGGCGACTCGCAACCGGCAAGTGCCGTGGCCACGCCCAGCACGCCCGCGGCAAGCGCGGCGGCAGGTGATCGTCGTCGCATGCGCGGTCCCCCTTCCCGGCGGGGACTGTACCGGCGCGCGACTGCGTGTGTCCGAGTAATCGCGAGACGTGTCGGCGGGCGGTACCTCGGCCGCGGCGACACCCGGGGGATCAGTCGGACTTGCCGATCCCGATGCCGAACTCGCGGTAGACGCGCTCCCAGAAGCCGTCCCGCAGCCAGGTACGGGCCTCCTGGTAGGGCCGCAGCGACCCGCCGAGCTCCTTCTCCGCCTCGATCAGCAGCTCCTTGTCGATGACGGGCGGCAGGATCGGCCCGGGCAGCAGGTCGCGGATGTTGTCGCGGCCCCGCTCGAAGATCCACTTCTGGGCGACATGCTCGCCGATCTCCAGCATGTGGTCGCGGTCGGGGCCGAGCTTGCCGTCGGACGTGGCGGCGCTGGCGTTGTTCATCGACGCGGCGACGGTGGCGGGCGTCGCGTGCCCGGCCCCCACCGGGACGGGCGTGCGCGCGGCGGCGGGCGCCGGGGACGGCTTGATCGCCGGGGGCCGCCCCGCGAACACCTGGGACGGCGACGGGACGGCGGGCGTGGCGCGCTGCGCGGCGGCGGCGTCGGCGGCGTCCCGGACTGCGGCGGCGGTGCCGGGCGCGGGGACGGGCAGCACCTTGGCCTTGGTGAAGTAGGGGCGCAGGAAGTCGGCGGGCAGCACCTCGACCGTGTCGGACTCCCACACCAGCCACTCGGCCTGGTTCGAGCCGTGCGTCGGCTCGACGCCCCACAGGTGCACGCGGACGCCGTAGCGCTGCGCGGCCTCCACGGCGGGCAGCATGTCCTCGTCGCCGGCGAGCAGCACCGCGTCGGTGATCGCGCGGTGCCGGGCGAGGGCCTCCAGGTCGGCGCGGAGCTGGGCGTCCACGCCCTTCTGCTGGCCCTGCGCGTTCAGGTTGCCGAGCCGCAGCTTCACCAGCGGCAGGTTGGCGATGACGCGCTGGTCGACGGTCGGCTGCCGCTTGGGCGCCGCGTCGAACCAGTAGACGCGGAGCAGCTCGCCGAGCAGCTTGTCGTCGGCATGGCTGGTCAGCGCCTTGATCAGCTTCTCGGCGGCGACCCGGTACTCGCGCCGGGAACCGCAGCCGAGCAACAGGGCCCCGGAGGCCGCGTAGAGGTACCCCGCGTCGACGAATACGGCGTATCGCGCGGGCTGTGGGACGAACTCCGAGGTGGCCATGGCCTTCCACCTTATTCGTGCCGGAGCCCTCACCGGGCGCGAACCACGGTTACATCTCCCTAGGTGCCGTCACACCGCGTGCCCGTGAGGTGCCGAGATCCCCCTTGTCGTCCCCTCGCCGTCCCCCCGGGGCAGTGCTCAGCGCGGTAGCGCGGCGGCCTTCCAGGCGCCGGGGCCGCGCGGCGGGAGCGCCCCGGCCGCCGTCCCCCGGACGAGCCGGGAGCGGTCGGCCCAGCGGGAGGGGCGCGGCGTGTCGGCGCCCTCGCGCGCGTCGGCGGCGGCCCGGGCCCGGGCGGTCAGCACGGCGACGAGCGCCGCGACCTCCTCGGCGGACGGCTCGCCCCGGACGATCTGGAGAAACGGCCTGTCGTCGCTCACCGAAACCCCCTGAAGACGGTCACAACGGGATGTTTCCATGCTTCTTGGGCGGCAGCGTCCGGCGCTTCTCCCGGAGTGCCCGCAGTGCCCGCACGACCTGCCCGCGCGTCTCGGACGGCTTGATCACGTTGTCGACATAACCGCGCTCGGCTGCGATGTAGGGGTTGGCGAGGGTGTCCTCGTACTCGGTGATCAGCTCGGCGCGGCGGGCGTCGGGGTCCTCGGCGGCTGCCAGTTCGCGCCGGTACAGGATGTTGACCGCGCCCTGCGCGCCCATCACGGCGATCTGCGCGGTCGGCCACGCGAGGTTGACGTCGGCGCCGAGGTGCTTGGAGCCCATGACGTCGTAGGCGCCGCCGTAGGCCTTCCGCGTGATCACCGTGACCAGCGGGACGGTCGCCTCGGCGTAGGCGTACAGCAGCTTCGCGCCGCGCCGGATGATCCCGTTCCACTCCTGGTCGGTGCCGGGCAGGAAGCCGGGCACGTCCACGAACGTCAGCACGGGGACGTTGAACGCGTCGCACGTCCGGACGAACCGGGCGGCCTTCTCCGAGGCGTCGATGTCGAGCGTCCCGGCGAACTGCATCGGCTGGTTCGCGACCACGCCGACCGAGTGGCCCTCGACCCGTCCGAACCCGACGATGATGTTGGGCGCGAACTGCTCCTGGACCTCCAGGAACTCGCCGTCGTCCAGCACGTGCTCGATGGCGGTGTGCATGTCGTAGGGCTGGTTCGGCGAGTCGGGGATGAGCGTGTCGAGTTCCTCGTCCAGCTCCGACGGGTCGGCCTCGGCGTCGAAGACGGGCACGTCGGAGAGGTTGTTGGACGGCAGGTAGGACAGCAGGGCCTTGACGTACTCGATCGCGTCGGCCTCGTCCGAGCCCTGGTAGTGCGCCACCCCGGACCGGGAGTTGTGCGAGTGCGCGCCGCCCAGCTCCTCCATGCTCACCTCCTCGCCGGTGACCGTCCTGATCACGTCGGGGCCGGTGATGAACATGTGCGAGGTCTTGTCGACCATGACGATGAAGTCGGTGATCGCGGGGGAGTACACGGCGCCGCCCGCGCACGGCCCGAGGACCAGGGAGATCTGCGGGATCACGCCGGACGCGTGCACGTTCCGCTTGAAGATCTCCGCGTACAGGCCGAGCGCGACCACGCCCTCCTGGATCCGCGCGCCGCCGGAGTCGTTGATGCCGATGACCGGGCAGCCGACCTTCACCGCGTGGTCCATGACCTTGCAGATCTTCTCGCCGAACACCTCGCCGAGCGAGCCGCCGGAGACCGTGAAGTCCTGGCTGAACACCGCGACCGGACGCCCGTCGACCGTGCCGTGCCCGGTGACCACGCCGTCGCCGTAGGGGCGGTCCTTTTCCATCCCGAAGTTGGTGGAGCGGTGCCGCGCCATCTCGTCGAACTCGACGAACGAGCCCTCGTCCAGCAGCGCGGCGACCCGTTCCCGGGCGGTCATCTTGCCCTTGGCGTGCTGCTTCTCGACGGCGCGCGCGGACCCCGCGTGCACCGCCTGGGACCGCCGCCGCTCCAGGTCCGCGATCTTGCCCGCGGTCGTGTGGACGTCGGGGGCCGCCGAGGGCTCAGGGGCTTGCATCGCCATGCGCGCCAGGGTAACGGCACCTGAGACCGCGACAGGTCCCCGGGGGTCCGGCGGGACCGGCCGGGCGGGCCGCTCACTACGCTGGGCGGGTGGCTAAGACACGTGACATCCTCCGCCAGGACATGCCGGAACCGCTGCGCCGCGACGTCCGGCTGCTGGGCGCGATGCTCGGCGACGGACTCGTCGAGTACGGCGGCCGGGAGCTGCTGGACGACGTCGAGCGGCTGCGCCGGGCCGTGATCGCCGCCCGCCGGGGCGAGACGGGCATCGAGGAGGTCGCCGCACTCGTCGACGGCTGGACGCTGGAACGTGCCGAGCAGGTGGCGCGCGCGTTCACCGTGTACTTCCACCTCACCAACCTGGCCGAGGAGCACCACCGCATCCGGACCCTGCGGGAACGTGACACCGGCGGCGCCGTCCCCGGCTCGGTCGCCGCCGCCGTGGAGGAGATCCGCGGCTCGTCCGCCGACGGGCGGCTCGCCGAGGTCATCGACGGGCTGGAGTTCCGTCCGGTCTTCACCGCGCACCCGACCGAGGCCCGCCGCCGCGCCGTCGTCACCGCGATCCAGCGGATCAGCGACCTGCTCGCCGGGCTGAACGCGGGCCCCGGCGCGGGCGAGCGCGAGGAGGCCGAGCGGCGGCTCCGCGAGGAGATCGACGTGCTCTGGCGGACGGCGCTGCGCCGGGGGACCCAGATGGACCCGCTGGACGAGGTCCGTACCGCGATGGCCGCGTTCGACGAGACGATCTTCCGCGTCGTCCCGGAGGTGTACCGGTCCCTGGACCGCGCGCTGGACGGCGACGGCACCGGCACCCGCCCCCCGAAGGCCCGCTCCTACCTGCGGTTCGGCAGCTGGATCGGCGGCGACCGCGACGGCAACCCGTACGTGACCGCGCAGGTCACCCGGGACGCGGTCATGATCCAGTCCGAGCACGTGCTGCGCGCCCTTGAGGCCGCGTGCGCCCGGGTGGGACGGGAGCTGACCGTCCACGAGGTCACGACCCCGGCCTCGCCCGCCCTCCGCGAGGCCCTCGCCGCCGCGCGCACCGCCCAGCCCGCCCGGATCGATGAGATGACCAAGCGGTCACCGGGTGAGCCGCACCGCCAGTTCCTGCTCTACGTCGCGACGCGCGTCGCCGCGACCCGCGTCCGCGACGCCGACCTCGCCTACGCCTCCCCCGACGACCTGCTCGCCGACCTGCGGATCGTCCAGGACTCCCTGGCCGAAGCCGGGGCGAACCGCCAGGCGTACGGGCGCGTCCAGCAGCTGATCTGGCAGGTCGAGACGTTCGGGTTCCACCTGGCCGAGCTGGAGATCCGCCAGCACTCCGAGCTGCACGCGAAGGCCGTCGCCGAGCTGAACGCCGGGGGCGACCAGAGCGAGACGACCCAGGAGATCATCGAAACGCTCCGCGTCGTCGCGTGGATCCAGGGGCGCTTCGGCGTCCAGGCCTGCCACCGCTACATCGTGTCGTTCACCCGCTCCGCCGAGGACATCGCGAACGTCCACGCGCTCGCCGCCTCGCTCGGCGACGGCGCGCCCGTCCTCGACGTGATCCCGCTGTTCGAGACCGGCGAGGACCTGGAGCGCGCCCCGCACGTCCTCGAAGGCATGCTGGAGATCCCGGCCGTCCAACGGCGGCTGGAGGAGACGGGCCGCCGCCTGGAGGTCATGCTCGGCTACTCCGACTCCGCCAAGCAGCTCGGCCCGGCCAGCGCCACCCTCCGCCTCTACGACACGCAGGAGGCGCTCACCTCGTGGGCGGCGCACCACGACGTGAAGCTGACCCTCTTCCACGGCCGCGGCGGCTCCCTCGGACGCGGTGGCGGCCCCGCCAACCGCGCGATCCTCGCGCAGGCGCCCGGCTCGGTCGCGGGCCGCTTCAAGGTCACCGAGCAGGGCGAGGTCATCTTCGCCCGCTACGGCCACCCGCAGATCGCGCGCCGCCACGTCGAGCAGGTCACGAGCGCGGTGCTGCTCGCCTCCACGGGCGCCGTCCAGGACCGCGCCCGCGACGCCGCCGCCCGCTTCCGCCCGCTCGCCGACAAGATCGGCGAGGCGGCGAAGGCGTCGTTCCGGGCGCTGATCGAGTCCGAGGGCTTCGCGGCCTGGTTCGCGCGGGTGAGCCCGCTGGAGGAGATCGCCGAACTGCGCATCGGCTCCCGTCCCGCCCGCCGCAAGGCCGCCCGCGGCCTGGAGGACCTGCGCGCGATCCCCTGGGTGTTCGCGTGGACGCAGACCCGCGTCAACCTCCCCGGCTGGTACGGGCTCGGCAGCGGCCTCGCCGCCGTCTCGGGCGGCGGCCGCGACCTCACCGAACTTCGCGATGCCTACGAGGCGTGGCCGCTGTTCAACACGCTGCTGGACAACGCCGAGATGAGCCTCGCCAAGTCCGACCGCGCGATCGCCGAACGCTACCTGGCCCTCGGCGAGCGCCCGGAGCTGTCGGAGGCCGTGCTGGCCGAGTACGACCGCACGCGCTCGCTCGTCCTGGCGGTCACCGGCCACGACCGCCTGCTGGAGAACCGCCGCGTGCTGTCGCTCGCCGTCGGACTGCGCAACCCCTATGTGGACGCGCTGTCGCTGCTGCAACTGCGCGCCCTGTCCGCGCTCCGCTCGGGCGACGTCACCGACGAGGCCGAACGCGCCCACCTGGAGAACCTGCTCCTCCTCTCGGTGAACGGCGTGGCCGCCGGACTCCAGAACACCGGCTGATGGCGACGGTCAGAGCAGCCGCCCAGCACGACCGCGCCCGCGTGGAGCGGATCGTCGAGGCCGCCTACGCACCCTGGGTCGAGGTCATCGGCGCGCGCCCGCTGCCGATGGACGCCGACTACACGGCGCTGATCGGCGCGGGGCACGTCTTCGTCACCGGCGACGGGCCCGACGGGCTAATCGTCCTCGTCCCCGAGGACGGGGCGCTGCTGGTGGAGAACGTCGCCGTCGCGCCCGACCGGCACGGCCGGGGGATCGGCCGCCGCCTGCTCGCCTTCGCCGAGGACCACGCCCGCACCCTCGGACTGCCCGGGCTGCGCCTCTACACCAACGAGCTGATGACCAGGAACATCGCCCTGTACGAGTCGCTCGGCTACGTCCGTACCGGACGCGAGGACATCGGCGGCCGCCACATCGTCCACCTGGCCAAGACGCTGGCCTAGGACCAGTTCGGCGTCCGCTTCTCGTTGAACGCCGCGATGCCCTCCCGCCGGTCGGGGGAGCCCGCCGCCGTCCGCCAGGCGTTCTCCTCCAGGTCGAGCGCGGCGTCGAGGCCCACGCCCCCGCCGAGGCGCATGGCCCGCTTCGCGGCCCGGACGGCGGTCGGCGAGTTCCGCGCGATCTGCCCGGCGATCGCGAGCGCCTCCTCGCGCGCCGTCCCGGCGGCCACCCGGCGGTCGGCGAGCCCGTACGCCACGGCCTCGTCGATCTTCACCCGCCGTCCGGTGAACACCAGGTCGGCCGCCCTGCCGGGGCCGAGCCGGCGCAGCGCGAGCTGCGTCCCGCCCCCGCCCGGCACGAGCCCCACGCCCACCTCGGGCAGCCCGAACACGGCGGTCTCGTCCGCGACGATCATGTCCGCCGACAGCGCGAACTCGCACCCGCCGCCGAGCGCGTACCCGTGCACCGCCGCGATCACCGGCTGCGGCAGCCCGAGCACCCCGCCGAACGCGGCCCGGAACACCGGCCGCTGCGCGAAGATCTCCGCGTCGGTCATCCCGTTGCGCTCCTTGAGGTCGGCCCCCACGCAGAACGCCTTCTCACCCGCCGCCGAAAGCACCACGGCCCGCGCGGACGGATCGTCCCCGACCTCCCGGCAGACCGCCGCCAGCCGCCGCGCCATGGCCGTGGACAGGGCGTTCAACGCCTCCGCCCGATCCAGCACGATCTCCACCACATGCCCGTCCCGCACAACGCTCACACCGTCCATAAACCGCACCCTAATCGCACCGCAGACAGGACCACCGGACGCAGAGACCCCAGCCACCACCCCAGCCCGCGACGACCTGAAACCGTCGCGATCGCGCGCATTGCCCGTTGAAGGAAGGCGCTCTGCGCCTGACGCCGAGGGCAATGCAGGGAACACGGCAGTATGAACCCATGAGTTCTTACGGGGATCTTGAGCGGCCGCCGTTGCACGAGGGGGCGTTGCGGGGGGCGCTCGTCCGGCCGGGCGGGCTGTGGCGGGATGTGCGGGTGGTGCCGGAGACGGGGTCGACGAACGCCGATCTCGCGGCGGCGGCCGGGGACGGGGCGCCGGAGGGGACGGTGCTGGTCACCGAGGTCCAGACGGCGGGGCGTGGACGGCTCGGGCGGGGCTGGACGGCGCCGCCGAGGTCGGGGCTGATGTTCTCGGTGCTGCTGCGGCCGGAGGTGCCCGCCTCGTCGCTGGGGTGGGCGCCGCTGCTGGCCGGGGTCGCGGTGGTGACGGCCGTGCGGCGGATGACGGCGTTCTCCGAGTCGTCGGGCGAGGGCGGCGACGTGGCGGTGGACGCGCGGCTGAAGTGGCCGAACGACCTGCTGGTGGGGCAGCGGAAGCTGGCCGGAATCCTGGTGGAGAAGGTCGGGGACGCGCTCGTCGTGGGGGTCGGGCTGAACGTGGGGCTGCGGGAGGCGGAGCTGCCGGTGCCGACGGCGACGTCCCTGGCGATCGAGGGCGCGCCGCTGAGCGACCGGGCGCCGCTGCTGCGGTCCATTCTGCGCGGGTTCGAGACCTGGTACCGGGAGTGGACGGCGCTCGGCGGCGACCCGGAGACCAGCGGCCTGCGCACCGCCTACAAGGACCTGTGCGTGACGCTCGGACGGGACGTCCGGGTCGAGCTGCCCGGGGGCGAGGCGCTGAGCGGGACGGCGCGCGACATCGACGGGTCCGGCCGCCTCGTGGTGGACGGCCCGCGCGGGGAGACGACGGTCAGCGCGGGGGACGTCGTCCACGTTCGGTGAACATTGGTGGAAGCACCCGACAGCCTCCGGATCTGCACGGATATATCGTGGTGCCGGGCCATATCGTCGCAGGCGGGGCCCATGCCGGTGGACTGAGGGGCGGGCGGATGGCAGCGGGATTGCCGGATCCGAAGGAGATCGAAGAGCTCCTGCTCGGTGGCGAGCTGCGCTACACGCGGGTCGACGCCGTCCGGCTGTCGGGGGTCACCCGGGAGTTCTCCGGCCGGCTGTGGCGGGCGTTCGGCTACCCGTCGATGCCCGACGACGCCGTCGCCTACACCGAGGGCGACATCTCGGCGCTGTGCCGCATCCGGGAGCTGATGGACGACGGCGTCCTGGACGAGAACGGCGTGATCCGGCTCGTCCGGGCGTTCGGGCAGACGATGACGCGGCTCGCGGAGTGGCAGGTCAACCTGCTGCGGGAGATGCTCGCGCCGGGACCGGGGGAGCAGGCGTCCGAGAGCGCGCTGAACACGATCGTGGACATCGCCGAGCGGCACATCGGCGAGTTCGAGCCGCTGGTCGTGCACGCGTGGCGGCGGCAGCTCGCGGCGGCGGGGACGCGGGCGATGGCGGCGGCGGCCACCCGGGACGGTGATCCCTCCGGCCGTCCGATGACCACGGTCGGGTTCGCCGACATGGTGTCGTTCACGCAGGTCAGCCGGGAGCTGGAGGAGATCGAGCTGGCCCGGGTCGTGGAGTGGTTCGAGGAGACCGCCGCCGACATCATCGCGACCTGCGGCGGGCGGCTGGTCAAGACGCTCGGCGACGAGGTGCTGTTCAGCGCGGAGACGCCGCGGGTCGGCGCGGAGATCGCGTTGACGGTCGCGGCGGCCATCCAGGACGAGACGGAGGTGCCCGACGTCCGGGTCGGAGTGGCCTACGGGCCCGTCCTGCCGCTGATGGGGGACGTGTTCGGCACGACGGTGAACCTCGCGGCGCGGCTGACGTCGCTGGCCCGGCCGGGCTCGGTGATGATCGACGCGGAGCTGGCGGCGCGGCTGGAGCAGGAGCCGGCGTACGAGGTGACGCGGATCGTCCGGCGCCCGGTGCGGGGGCTCGGGATCATCCAGCCGTACGTCCTGCGGCGCAATCCGAAACCGCCCGATACGGCCTGAGCCTCCTTGCGGTGGGGCGACGCGAAGTCACGCGTGCCCCACCGGACGGGGCGGCGCTCTAGACGGGGCTGGGGTTCTCGCCCGGCGCGTCGGTGAGGCGCTGGAGGTAGTTCTGCTCGCCGAGGGCTCGGACGAGCCCGATCTCGGTCTCCAGGTAGTCGATGTGCTGCTCCTCGTCGGCGAGGATGTCCTCGAAGATCCGCGCCGAGGTGACGTCGCCGCGCGAGCGCATCAGGTCGATGCCGGGACGCAGCCGGGCGACGGCCTCCAGTTCGACCTGGAGGTCGGCTTCGAGCTGCTCGAAGACGGTCTGGCCGATCCGCAGCGTGCCGAGCTTCTGATAGTTGGGGAGCCCTTCCAGGAACAGGATCCGGTCGGTGAGCCGCTCGGCGTGCCGCATCTCGTCGATGGACTCGTCCCGGGTGTGCTTCGCGATCCGCGTGTAGCCCCAGTTCTCCTGCATCTTGGAGTGCAGGAAGTACTGGTTGATGGCGGTCAGCTCGGCGGTGAGCTGCTCGTTCAGCAGCGCGATGATGTCCTTGTCGCCTTCCATATCGCCCCATGCTTCCACGCCGCACCACCGGTGGACAGCAGTGACCCCCGCACGGCGTGTGTCCGCCCCGGTTTCGGACGGGCCGTGCGGGTGCCGGGAGACCGGTCTCAGGCGGCTGTGGGAGGCGCCGCTCCCTTCCTGTCCCTCTCCGATTCGGGCGCGATCGCTTCCGCCGGGATCTGCTCCGGCGCGGTCGGCTCGGGGACGGCGGTGAGGGGGTGCGGGCCGCCGGTGAGGGCGTCCGCCAGCTCGCTCGCGGTGCGGAACTCGCTGACCATGGCGTGGATACGCTTGGTGCAGGAGCCGCAACCGGGCTTCATGCCGCAGGCCGCTTTGACATCCTTGGCCGAGTTGCAGGCGCCGCTCGCCATGCAGCCGTACACGTCGTCCTCCGTGACGGCGTTGCAGATGCAGACGTACATGCGGTGGGGGAACCTCTCGTGCGGGCCATCAGGCGATCCTGTGGGCCCCTGACCTGCGGCGTTAGGGCCCCCTCAATAAGGTTAGGCTCCCCTAAGGTAACTCACGCTTGTCCGTTCTGGCCAGTGCCGTCCCGACCGGTGTGAGCCACCCCTCACGGGGAAGGGTTCCGAGGCGGTGGAGGGGAGTGTGGAAAAGTGACTCGGCTCTGCCGCGCCCTGCTCCGCGACGCCCCCGTCGCCGCGGAGCCCGCCCCCGAGGAACCGCGCCCAGACGATCCGCTCCCCAAGACCCCGCCCCCGCACCGTTCGCTCCCCGATCCGGAACCCCCAGAGGAAATCGTGTCCGAGGAACACACGGCCGAAGAGGCCGTCGCGGCCGAGGAACATTTCGCCGCGCCCCCGTCCGGAACGTACCGGCTCCAGCTCCGTGGCACGCCGGACGGTCATTTCGGCTTTGCCGAGGCCGCCGCGCTGGCCCCCTATCTCGCGGCGCTCGGCGTGTCGCACGTGTACCTGTCGCCGGTGTCGCAGGCGGCGCCCGGCTCCACGCACGGCTACGACGTGCTCGACCACACGCGGCTGTCGGAGGAACTCGGCGGGCCCGAGGCGTTCGGCGCGATGGCCGCCCGCTTCCGCGCGCACGGGCTGCGCCTGCTCGTGGACGTCGTCCCCAACCACATGGCGTTCCCGGGGCGCCGCGAGGCGGGCCCGCAGCTCGCCGACGTGCTCGCGCGGGGGCCCGACTCCCGCTACGCGGCGTGGTTCGACATCGACTGGGACGCGGGCGGCGGACGCCTCGTCCCGCCCGAGGAGGGGGAGCCGAACTTCCGCCGGTTCTTCGACATCTCCGGCCTGATCGGGCTCCGCCAGGAGGAGCCGGAGGTGTTCGAGCGGACGCACCGGCTCCTGCTCGGCCTCATCGAGGACGGCCTGGTCGACGGGCTGCGCGTCGACCACCCCGACGGGCTCGCCGACCCGCGCGGCTACCTGCGGCGGCTGGCCGAGGCCGCGCCGGAGGGCTGGCTCCTCGTCGAGAAGGTCACCGAGGGGGAGGAGCGGCTCCCGGCGGACTGGCCCTGCGCGGGCACCACCGGCTACGACTCGCTCGGGATGGTCGGCGGCCTGTTCGTCGACCCGGACGGGGAGAAGCCGCTCACCGACCTGTACGCGTCGCTGACCGGCGGCCCGGACGGGTTCGCGGACGTGGCGCGCGGCGGCCGCATGTACGCCGCCAGGCACGTCCTGAAGCCCGAGATCGGCCGGCTCGTGCGCGTCCTGCGCCGGGTCGCCGGGACGGGCCGCCCGGGCCTGGAGCGGGCGCTGGTCGAGCTGCTCGTCGCGATGCCCGTCTACCGCGCCTACGTCGTCCCGGGCGAGGACGCGCCCCAGCAGGCCGTGGACGTCCTGGAGGAGGCCGCCCACCGCGCCCGCCTCCACCTCCCCCGGGAACTCCACAGCGACCTGGAGACGCTCGTCGACATGGCACTGGGACGCGGCGAGGTCACCGACGCCGAGTTCATCGTCCGGTTCCAGCAGACGACGGCGCCGCTGGCGGCCAAGGGCGTGGAGGACACCGCGTTCTACCGGTGGAGCCGCATGGCCGCGCTGAACGAGGTGGGCGGCGACCCCGGGCGCTTCTCCGTCGGCCAGACCGATTTCCACTCGCACTGCATACGGCTCGCCCGGGACTGGCCGTTGACGATGACGACGCTGTCCACGCACGACACGAAGCGCGAGGAGGACGTGCGCGCGTGGCTGGCCGTCCTGGCCGAGCTGCCGGGGGAGTGGGCCGAGGCCGTCGGCCGGTGGTGGAACTGGTGGGGGCCGGGCGCGTCGCCCATGGAACCCGACCTGGAGTACCTGTTCTGGCAGACGCTCGTCGGCGCCTGGCCGCTCACCCCCGACCGCCTGACCGAGTACCTCTTGAAGGCGATGCGCGAGGCGAAGACGACCACCTCCTGGACCGCCCAGGACCCCGCCTACGAGGAGGCCGTCCTCATGTACGCGCGGCGCGTCCTGGCCGACCCCGACCTCGTCACCGACATGACGTCGTTCGTGCGGCGGCTCGCCCCCTACGCGCGGGTGAACACGCTCGGGCAGAAGCTCGTGCAGCTCGCGATGCCGGGCGTCCCGGACGTCTACCAGGGCTGCGAGCTGACCGGGCTCGCGCTCGTCGACCCCGACAACCGGCGGCCGGTCGACTACGGGCGGCGCCGCGAGAAGCTGCACCGCCTCGACACCGGGCGGCGGCCGAAGGAGGTGGACGACGAGAAGCTCCTGGTCACCTCGCGGACGCTGCGGCTGCGCCGGTCCCGGCCGGAGTGGTTCGGCCCCGGCTCGCGGCACGAGCCCGTCGCCGCGCGCGGGCCCGCCGCCGACCACGTCGTCGCGTTCGCCCGGGGCGAGGCCGTCGTGGTCGCGACCCGCCTGCCGGTCGGCCTGGAGCGGCGCGGCGGCTGGACCGGGACGACGCTGGACGTCGGCAGCGTGGGCTGGCGCGACGTCCTGACCGGCGCCACGCTGTGGGGCCCGGAACTGGACGCCGCGCACCTGTTCGCGCACCTGCCCGTGGCGCTCCTCGTCCCCCGGGCGATCGACCGATGAGATTTGAAGTGTGGGCGCCGGCGGCCGGGCGCGTCGCCGTGGCGGTCGCCGGTGTCCCGCACCCGATGAGCGCCGTGGACGGCCGTCCCGGCTGGTGGTCCGCCGACGTTCCGTTCGCGGGGCACGGCACCGACTACGGCTTTCTCCTGGACGACGCCGAGGAGGTGTTGCCGGATCCGCGCTCCGTGTGGCAACCGCATGGCGTCCACGATCTGAGCCGCGTCTACGACCATGACCGTTTCGCATGGACCGACCATCGCTGGCATGGACGCCCTCTCCCCGGCAGCGTCCTCTACGAACTGCACGTGGGAACGTTCACCCCCGAAGGCACCTTCGACGCGGCAGCCGAGCGCCTGGGCCACCTCGCCGCCCTGGGGATAGACGCCGTCGAGCTGCTGCCCGTCGCGTCCTTCCCCGGGCGGCACGGCTGGGGATACGACGGCGTTCACCTGTGGGCGTCCCATGAGCCCTACGGCGGCCCCGACGGATTGAAGCGCTTCGTCGACGCCGCGCACGCGCACGGCATCGCCGTCGTCCTGGACGTCGTCTACAACCACCTCGGCCCGGACGGGAACCGCCTGGCGTCCTACGGGCCGTACTTCACCTCGGCCCACACCACGCCCTGGGGCGAGGCGGTGAACTTCGACCAGGACGGCTCGGACGACGTGCGCGCATACGTCGTGGAGAACGCGCTGATGTGGCTGCGCGACTTCCATATGGACGGGCTCCGCCTGGACGCCGTCCACGCCATCAGCGACCACAGCGCCGTCCACGTCCTGGAGGAGATGACACGCGAGGTGGACGCGCTTTCCGCGCACCTGGGACGGGAACTGTTCCTCATAGCCGAATCCGACCTGAACGACCCGCGTCTGGTGACGTCCAGAGAAGCGGGCGGTTACGGCCTCGACGCCCAATGGAATGACGATTTCCACCACGCGCTGCACGCGGCGTTGACCGGAGAACGGCAGGGCTACTACTGCGACTTCGGCTCCATGGAAACCCTGAAGAAGGCCCTCACGAAGGTCTTCGTCCACGACGGGACGATGTCGTCCTATCGAGGTCGGCACCACGGCCGCCCCGTGGACCTCCACACCACACCAGCGCACCGGTTCGTGGCCTTCCTCCAGAACCACGACCAGGTGGGCAACCGCGCGACCGGCGACCGGATCGGCGCCTCGCTCTCCCCGGACCTCCTCAAGATCGGCGCGGCCCTGCTGCTGCTCGCGCCGTTCACGCCGATGATCTTCATGGGCGAGGAGTGGGGCGCGTCCACGCCCTGGTGCTACTTCACCGACCACCGCGACCCGGACCTCGCCCGCGCGGTGAGCGAGGGGCGGCGCCGCGAGTTCGCCCGGCACGGCTGGACGGGCGACGTCCCCGATCCACAGGCTGTGGAAACCTTCCGCCGTTCGGTGCTCGACTGGGCCGAGACCGCCGCGCACCCGCACGACGACCTGCTCGAATGGCACCGCGCGCTGATCGCGCTCCGCCGCGCGCGCCCGGAGCTGAACGAACCCGTCGCGCCCGCCGTCGAGACCGGCGACGGCTGGCTGACGATGCGGCGCGGCGGCGTCCACCTCGCCGCGAACCTGGGCGAGCGGCCGGCCCGCCTGAGCGTCCCCGACCGGCGGCTGCTGCTCGCCTCGAACCCGGCGATCGACCTTCAACCGGACGTCAACGGCGATTCCCGGACCGCCACCCTGGCCCTTCCCGGCACCTGCGTCGCGGTACTCGGCTGACCGCACGGCGCCACCACGGCGACCACGCGCCACGCGGTCGGCGGGCGACTTGGCGCCAACATCCCGGTTGAGCCGCGAATAGTGGTGTTCGAGGATGTACTACGAGTGGCAAACCGCAGGTCAAGAGCGCGGCGGCGACCGGGCAATGTTCAAGAATGGTCATACGATCGGTCCATGACCTCAGTACTGCTCGCCGAGGACGACACGTCCATCTCCGAGCCTCTCGCCCGCGCGCTCCGCCGCGAGGGGTACACCGTCGAAGTCAGCCCGGACGGACCGCAGGCCCTGGAGCGGGCGCTCGGCGGCGGTGTGGACCTCATCGTCCTGGACCTGGGCCTGCCCGAGCTGGACGGACTCGAAGTGGCCCGCCGGGTGCGTGCCGAGGGGCATGGCGTCCCCATACTGATCCTGACCGCCCGCGCCGACGAGGTCGACACCGTCGTCGGCCTGGACGCGGGCGCCGACGACTACGTGACCAAGCCGTTCCGGCTGGCCGAACTGCTCGCCCGGGTGCGGGCGCTGCTGCGCCGCGGCAGCACCGAGACCCCGATCGTCCAGGGGGTGCGGATCGACGCCGAGTCGCGCCGCGCCTGGATGGGCGAGCAGGAGCTCCAGCTCACCACCAAGGAGTTCGACCTGCTGCGCGTCCTCGTCCGCGACGCGGGCAAGGTCGTGACCCGCGAACAGATCATGCGCGAGGTGTGGGACACCAACTGGTGGGGTTCCACCAAGACGCTCGACATGCACATTTCCTGGCTGCGCCGCAAGCTCGGCGACGACGCCGGCAGCCCCCGCTACATCACGACGGTGCGGGGCGTCGGCTTCCGGTTCGAGCGCGGCGACTAGTCCCCGCCGCCACGGCCGGCGGCGGCACCCCGGGCCTTCCCGAGAGGCCCGGGGCGGTCTTCGCGCGGCCGTGGCCACACCCTCCAAGGAGCCCTGATGAGGCGCCGACTCCTGCTGTCGACGCTCGCGGTGGCGGTCGTCGCGATACTGCTGCTCGGCATCCCCCTCGCCTTCGCCACCCACAAGCTCATCTACGAGGAGGCCGGGCAGGCGCTGGACCGGGAGGCCGTCGCCATCGTCGGCGGCGTCGGTTACAGCCTCCAGACCCGCCAGCCCCTCACCGGCGACAAGATCGCCCAGGAGTATCCCGGCCGTGACATCGTCATAACGCTGCCGGACGGCCGGACGATCGTCGCGGGCGGCCGTCCGCGCCCGTCCGAGCGGATGCTGACGGCCTCGGCCTCCGGCGGGAACGTGCGGGTGCGCGTGTACCGTCCCGCCGCCGAGGTGCAGGACGAGTCGCTGCGGCTGCTGGCGCTGATCGGCAGCCTCGCGCTGTTCGGCGTCGCGGTCACGGTCGGGCTGGCGATGTTCCAGGCCCGCAAGCTGACGCTGCCGCTGATCGACCTCGCCGAGACCGCCGACCGGCTCGGCACCGGCAACGCGCGCCCGCGCCGCCGCCGCTACGGCATCCCCGAGGTCGACCGCGTCGCCGAGGTGCTGGACCGCAGCGCCGTCCGGATCGCCGACCTGCTGGCCGCCAGCCGCGAGTTCGCCTCCGACGCCAGCCACCAGCTCCGGACCCCGCTGACCGCGCTGTCGATGCGGCTGGAGGAGATGATCGACGCGGCCGACTATCCCGACGTCGTCCGGGAGGAGGGCGTCGCGGCGGTCGCGCAGGCCGAGCGGCTCGTCGCGGTCGTCGAGCAGCTGCTCGCCCGCGCCCGCCACGACCGCACCGGCGGCGCCGTCGCGTCCGCGGTCGACGACATCATCGCCCAGCAGGTCGAGGAGTGGCGGCCGATCTTCCGCCGGGACGGCCGCGACGTGCGGATGACCGGCGAGCAGGGCCTCGTCGGCGTCACCAACCCCGAGGGCCTCTCCCAGATCGTCGCGACGCTGCTGGACAACTCGCTCATGCACGGCTCCGGCACCGTCACGATCAACACCAAGCCCGCCGCCGGGTCGGTGGTCGTCGAGGTCGGCGACGAGGGCACCGGGATCGCGCCCGAACTCGAACCCCGGATCTTCGAGCGCAGCGTCAGCGGCGGCAAGGGCACCGGGCTCGGGCTCTACCTCGCCCGCTCGCTGGCCGCCGTGGACGGGGGACGGCTGGAACTCGTCCAGGCCCGTCCGGCGGTCTTCGGGGTGTTCCTCCGCGAGGCCACCGACGCGCGGCTCGCGTCCGAACGCGTGGTCATCGGCCCCGCCTGAAAGCCCGCGCCGTGGGCCCAGGGGCGTGATTTCGACATGCCTCAGCGGTCACGCGGGCGCGTTGGCTGAGCGGTGGGGCGACGCCGGAGGCGAGCCCCGCCGGGAAGATCGCGAAGCGATTTCGCGCCCGCCAAAGGCACGGTCACGTCCCGAGCCGCTAGGCGAGGGGCGTGGGCCGGGACTTTAGTTACCCTGCGTGACCTGGGCGTAGTCCTCGGCGGGGTGGGCGTCGAGCGGGTGCCCGAGCCGGGGGGACGCGGCGTCCGGGGAGCCCGCCCGATGCGCGCCGGGCCGCGCGTCCGGCACACCGTCCTGAGAGGGGTCGTGCGGCGCCTCGGGCAGCCCGGAGGCCGGGTCGACCTGCGGCGCGCTCGTCGGCAGGAAAACCCACTTCTTGTACGACCAGAAGCGGAACAGCGTGGCGAATCCGGTGCCGATCACCAGCGAGACGTTGTAGGGCAGCGCGCCCGACAGCCCCAGCACGTAGCGGGTGAAGCCGATGAACAGCTCCGTGATCACCAGGCCGATCCCGTTGAGCGCGAAGAACAGCACGTACTCGCGGGTCAGGCCGGTGCGGTCGCGGTGCCGGAACGTCCAGTAGCGGTTCGCCAGGTAGGAGAACGTGGTGGCGACGATCGTGGCGATGCCGTTGGAGGTCAGCGGGCCCATGTCGAGGCCGGTGTGCAGGAAGTTGCCGAGCCCGACAGTGATCACGAACGCGATGGCGCCCACGCTGCCGAACTTCGCGAGCTCGCGCACCAGGTGCGCGAACCGCCGTTGGAGATTGGCGACCAGGCTCACGAAACGGAACCGTCCCTTCCGGACTCGGACTTCGGCCAGGGGAGCGGCGGCGCGTCCCCAGAACGGGCGCCGCTCCCACCGCGGAGGTATGACGAGGATAGACGCACGGGACCCCAGTGGCGTCGGAACATGAACGTTTCAGGCCGTCCGTGCGGTTCCCTCCCCGTTGGCAGGACGTCCACACACGTTCGACGCGGGGGATGGGCGATTCGTTCGCTCCGGCCGCCGGATAGCCTTCTGGCGTGACATCTCCAGCTCAGCGCCGCGCGCGGGAAGCCGCCCCGGAGGCACCGGGGGAACCGCCGGGGGAAGCACGGCCCGCCACGGGCCGGGACGAGGCACCCCGAACCGTCGCGCGGACGACACCCGTCGTCGGGATGGCGGGCGGCGGGCAGCTCGCCCGGATGACGCAGCAGGCGGCGATCGCGCTGGGCGTGCCGCTGCGCGTGCTGGCCGGGAGGGCCGACGACTCGGCCGCCAAGGTCGTCGCGGACGTCCGCACCGGCGACGATCGGTCGCTGGGCGACCTGCGCGCCTTCGCCGAGGGCTGCACGGTCGTCACGTTCGACCACGAGCACGTGCCGGGGCCGCACATCGAGGAGCTGGAGAGGTCGGGCGTGGCGTGCCGTCCCGGCTCGGCGACGTTGTCCTTCGCGCAGAACAAGCTCGCCATGCGGAACCGGCTCAGCGAGCTCGGCGTGCCCTGCCCCGCATACGCGCACGTCCCGTCCTCGGCGCCGCTGGCGTTCCTGGAGTCCTGGGCCCGCGAGCAGGGGTGGCCGCTCGTCCTCAAGGCCACCAGCGGCGGCTACGACGGCAAGGGCGTCTGGGTCGTCGAGAACCTCGACCGCGACGCGGCGGCGCTCGTCCGGCGCCTGCTGGACGAGGGCGTCGACCTCATGGTCGAGCAGCATGTCGCGTTCCGGCGGGAGCTCGCCGCGCTCGTCGCCCGCTCGCCCTACGGGCAGGGCGCCGCGTACCCGATCGTGGAGACCGTCCAGGAGGGCGGGATCTGCACCGAAGTGATCTCGCCAGCGCCCGGCCTCTCCGGCGACCTCGCCGCCGAGGCGCAGCACCTCGCCCTCGACATCGCCGGACGGCTGGACGTCACCGGCCTGCTCGCGGTCGAGCTGTTCGAGACCGACGGCGGCCTGCTGGTCAACGAGCTGGCCATGCGCCCGCACAACTCCGGGCACTGGACGATCGAGGGCGCCCGCACCTCCCAGTTCGAGCAGCATCTGCGCGCCGTCCTCGACCTGCCGCTCGGCTCGACCGAACCGACCGCGCCGTACACGGTGATGGCGAACGTCCTCGGCGGCGACGCCCCGGACGTGTTCGAGCGCTACTTCCACGTGATGGCCCACGACCCGGCCGTCAAGGTGCACCTGTACGGCAAGGACGTGCGGCCCGGCCGCAAGATCGGTCATGTCACGGCGCTCGGCGCCGATCTGGACGAGGTCCGCGAGCGCGCGCGCCACGCGGCCGACTACCTGCGCTGGGGGAAGCGATGACGCTGGTGGGCGTGGTCATGGGCAGCGACTCCGACTGGCCGGTCATGCAGGCCGCCGCGGAGGCGCTGGAGGAGTTCGGCGTCCCCTACGAGGCCGACGTCGTCTCCGCGCACCGCATGCCGCACGACATGATCGCCTACGGCGAGCAGGCCGCCGACCGCGGCCTCGCCGTGATCATCGCCGGCGCGGGCGGCGCCGCGCACCTGCCGGGCATGCTCGCCTCGGTGACGCCGCTGCCGGTGATCGGCGTCCCCGTCCCGCTGAAGTACCTGGACGGCATGGACTCGCTGCTCTCGATCGTCCAGATGCCCGCCGGCGTCCCGGTCGCCACGGTCGCGGTAGGCGCCGCACGCAACGCCGGCCTCCTGGCCGTCCGCATCCTCGCCGCCACCGACAAGCAGCTCCAGGCGAAGATGAGGGCCTTCCAGCAGGACCTCTACGCCCAGGCCAAGGCCAAGGGCGCCCGCCTACAGGCCCAACGCTGAGCGGGCCTCAGCGGCGGCGGGACCACTCGATCGCGGGGCAGCGGTTCATGACGACGTCCAGGCCCGCGTCCTCCGCTCGTTGGGCGGCGGCCTCGTCCACCACGTCGAGCGGCAGCCACACGGCCTTCGCCCCCACGGCGACGGCCTCGTCCACGACCGCGCCCGCGAACTCGGCGCGCCGGTAGACGCCCACGACGTCGATGTCCCCGGGGACATCCGCCAGCGACGTGTACCCCTGCTCACCGAGGACGTCCGCTCCGTCCGGGTGCACGGGGACGATCTGCTTTCCGCGCCCCTGGAGCAGCCGCGCCTGGTTGTAGACCTCGCGCGCCGGATTGGGGCCCAGGCCCACGAAGGCCCAGACCTTGGTGTCGCTCAACAGCCGCTCGATGACGTCCGACTCAGCAAAATGCCCCATACCTCGCACAACACCCCCCACCCCGAGGGCGTTCCCGCCAGGCCAGGGCACCCAACGACCGCAGCCGTCACGCGGGCGCGCTAGCTGAGCGGTGGGGCCGAAGCCGAAGGCGAGGCCCCGCCGCGAAGATCGCGAAGCGATCCGCGCCCGCAAAGGCACGGTCACGGCCGCGAGCCGCCAGGCGAGCGGCCGTGGGCCGGGACTTAAAATTAAGGTCTGCCGAGGGCGCGGTAGTTCCAGCCGGCGGCGCGCCAGCGTTCGGGGTCCAGGGCGTTGCGGCCGTCGACGATGTTGCGTTCGCTGACCGCCTCGGCCAGCGCGTCCGGTTCCATGTCGCGGAACTCGGCCCACTCGGTCAGCAGCAGGACGACGTGCGCGCCGGCCGCCGCCGCCAGCGCCGACTCGCCGAAGTCCAGGGACGGGTGGGCGCGGCGGGCGTTGGGCATGGCCTGCGGGTCGTAGACGGTGACCTTGCCGCCCTGCGCGCGGATGGAGGCGGCCACGTCCAGCGCGGGGGAGTCGCGGACGTCGTCGGAGTTCGGCTTGAACGCGGCGCCGAGGACGCCGACGGTCCGGCCGATGAACGAGCCGCCGAGCTGCTGGCGGGCGAGGTCCACCATGCGGATGCGGCGGCGGATGTTGATCTCGTCCACCTCGCGGAGGAACGTGAGCGCCTGGTCGGCGCCGAGCTCGCCCGCGCGGGCCATGAACGCGCGGATGTCCTTGGGCAGGCAGCCGCCGCCGAAGCCGAGGCCGGGGCCGAGGAACCGGCCGCCGATCCGGTCGTCGAAGGAGAGCGCCTGTGAGAGCTTCGTCACATCGGCGTGCGCGGCCTCGCAGACCTCGGCCATCGCGTTGATGAAGGAGATCTTGGTGGCGAGGAACGCGTTCGCCGACACCTTCACGAGCTCGGCGGTCGGGAAGTCGGCGACCACGAGCGGGGTGCCCGCCGCCAGCGTGTTCGCGTAGACCTCGCGCAGCACCTTCTCGGCGTGCTCGGCGGCGCCCTGCTCGGCGGGGAGGCCGATCACGATCCGGTCGGGGCTCAGCGTGTCGTTGACCGCGAACCCCTCGCGCAGGAACTCGGGGTTCCAGGCCAGCACGGCGTCGCCGCCGACGGGCGCGAGCCGCGCCAGGGCGGCCCCGAGCCGCGCGGCCGTCCCGACCGGGACCGTGGACTTGCCGACGACCAGGCAGGGCCGGTGCAGCAGCGGCGCCAGCGCGTCGACCGCCGCGTCCACGTAGGTCAGGTCGGCGGCGTACTCGCCCGACTTCTGCGGGGTGCCGACGCAGAGGAAGTGCACGTCGCCGAACTCGGCGGCCTCCGCGTAGGACGTGGTGAAGCACAGCCGCCCGCTCTCCAGGCCCCGGCGCAGCACCGGTTCCAGGCCGGGCTCGAAGAAGGGCAGGTCACCGGCCGCGAGCCGGGCGACCTTCCGCTCGTCGGTGTCCAGGCCGAGGACCTCGAAGCCGAGGTCCGCCATACAGGCGGCGTGCGTGGCGCCGAGGTAACCGGTTCCGATGACCGTCAGCCGGTGGGCCAAGGCGGGCTCCTCTCGGTTCGCCGCCGCCGCGGGGTCTCCGCGGGAGGGGATGGCGGGCGGCGTGGGCGGGGGGTTCGTACACGATGCGCGTGTCCGAAATCCTACGGGGTACGGGCGCGGACGTGCTGGCGGTGGGTGACCGCCCGTTCACGTGGGCGCGCCCCCGTCCGGCACCGGACGGGGGCGCGGCCATGCCTCCCGGGCGTCAGTCGTGGGAGACCTGCAAGATGACCCTGCCGTTCGGGCCCTGGCGCGAGTTCAGCCTGACGTGGTTGAACACCGAGGTCATGCCGGTGGTGCTCGATCCGGTCAGCATGTGCGTGGCGCTCGTCTTCGAGCCCTTGTTCCGCACGGTGAAGGTGACCTGGCTCCCCCTGATCCTGACGCCGATCGAGTCGGCGCCGTACCTGCCGTCCAGCGGGATCTCCTGGCCGTCGCCGACCTCCACCTCGCAGGAGGCGTCCAGACAGGCGCCGAGGTCGGTGCCGTCCTTGGCCGCGGACGCGGGCTTCGGCTTGGCTTTCGGCTTGGCCTTGGGCTTGGCCGGGCCCGCCTCCGGCGAGTCCGGTTCGGGCTGGGCGGCCGGCGCGTCCACCACGGGATGGCCCCCGGGGGTCGGCGCGGCCGCGGCGAGATGGACGTCGCTGCCGCAGCCCGTGAGGGCCAGCGCGGCGGCGGATGTGGTGAGCAGGACGAGAACCCTTGCCGACATGCTGTGTGTCTCCTGACGGTCGCACGTGACTTCGCTCTGCCTGCCTATCATCACGGAGAGTAATCACTCAAGGATGGCCAGGTCAGGGCGGGTCGCGGCTCAGACCGGAGGAAGCTCGTCTACCAGGAGGGTTTGCAGGACGCGCCCGATGTCGCCGTCGCGGTCGGCGAGCGTGGCCTCGCAGAGCGCGCTGCCCCGCGCGCTGGTGTGCAGCGCGGCGTCCATGCACAGCCACTCGCCGACCGGGTCGCGGTGCAGCGCGACGGTCAGGTCGGTGTTGATGATCAGCCACTTGGCGAGGTCGAGCTGGCTGCCGACGCCGGACGCGCTGTCGGCCAGCACGAGCGCCCGGACGAGCGGCCTGTCGGCCTCGCCCGCGACCAGCGGGACGCGCTGCCGCGCCCAGACGGTGCCGGGCCCGGGGCGTCCGAGGGCGCCCTTGACGACGCGCCATTCCATCGCCGACAGGTAGCCGTCCAGATGGGCGCTCTCCCACGCCTCCAGCGGCGGGGTCGTGTCCGGCATGGGAGGCGGCGCGGGCGTGTGCCGCACCGAGGGGAGGCGTTCCGGCGCGGCGAGGATGCGCCAGGCGGTGGCACGTGCCACCGGCCGTCCGGCGTGCGTCATCTCCGCTTCGAGCAGCGTCACCCGCCGTCCCGGACGGACGACCCGCGCCGTCACCGCCACCTCCGCCACCGGAACCGGCCCGAGGATCTCCAGCGTCACCCGCGCCACCCGTGTGCCGGGCACCGGTTCGTGTCGTTCGAGGACGCGTCCGAACAGGCCCGCGACCGGCCCGGCGTGCTGCGCGTCCGGCGACCAGGGGCCCGCCGTCGCCGGGGTGCTCGCGAACAGCCCGCCGCCGAGCGGCCGGTAGAACGCCTCCACAGGACCTCCCTCGCTGCTAGAACCGCATTCTAGGCAGGTCCGGGTGCGGAGGGCGCCGTGCCGTCAGTCGCAGAGCTTCTGGGTCGCCGTGCCGGTCTCCACCGACGGGTCGCCCGACGAGCCGCCGGACGGGGACGGGCTCGCCGACGCGCCGGTCACCTTGACCTTCTTCACGCCGTCCCAGTCGGCGCCGACCAGCACCTGGAGGCGGCTCCCGAGCGTGGAGACCTTCTTCAGCCGCGCCCCCGGGATCGCGGCGGCGAGGGTCTTGGCCGAGTCCTCGCGGGACGGGCCGTACTGGATCTGCGTCGTCTGGAGCCCGCGCCGCGCCACGCCCGGCACGACCGTCGCGTGGAAGCCGGCCTTGTTCAGCTGCCCGCCCGCGCGGGTCGCGAGCCCCCGCGTGCCGATCGCGTTGAGGACGCGCACCTGGATCTCCTCCGGCGGCACGGTCAGCTCCTCGCCCGGCTGCTTCGTCGTCGGGGTCGTGCTGGGCTTCGGCTTCGGGGTCTCCTTGGCCAGCGCCTTGTCGCGCCGGATGCGGGTGAACAGGTCCCGCGCGCGGCGCTCGTCCCACTGGACGGTGGACTGCGGGGTCGGCGCGTTCCACAGCACCGCGTTGTAGTCGGGGTTGGCCAGCGGCACCTTCGCGAACGTCAGCCGGTCGGTCGAGAGGTCCTTCATCTGGTTGGCGAGCTTCGGCAGGTTCTTGGCGAGCTTCGGGTCGACGCGCAGCGACTTCAGCGCCGCGTTCAGGAACCGCGTCGACTTCACCGGGTCGCTCAGCGTCTTGGACGAGAGCGCCTGCTTCATCATCTGCGCCATGAACTGCTGCTGCCGGTCGATGCGCCCGAGGTCGCTGCCGCCGGTCAGCGTGTAGCGGGCGCGGGCGAACCCGAGCGCCTTCAGGCCGTCCACGTGCGACTTGCCCGCCGGGAGCTTCAGCCCGCTCTTGGCGTCGTCGATCGGCTGCTCGGCGCAGATGTCCACGCCGCCGAGCGCGTCCACCATGTTGACGAAGCCGTAGAAGTTGACCTCGACGTAGTGGTCGATGGACACGCCGGTGGCCCGCTTGATCGTGTCCACGGTCAGGTCGGGTCCGCCGAACTGGTACGCCCAGGTCAGCTTGCCCGGACGGGACGGGACCCGCGTCCCCTTCGCGCCCTCCGAGCCGTTCGAGTCGTGCGCGGGGATCGTGACGTAGGAGTCGCGCGGCAGGTTCACGATCGACACGTCGTCGTGGTCGCGGGAGATGTGCAGCAGCATCATCGTGTCGGACCGCTCGCCCGGTTCGTGCCCGAGCTTGGCCGCCCGCTGCTGCTCGCGGGTCAGGCCCTCGCGCCGGTCGACGCCCGCCACGAGGATCGTCATCGCGCCCTTCGGCGCGTCCTTGCCCTTGCCGAGCCCGCCGACCGACACCTTGTCGATCGCGCCGGTCACGTAGTTCTGGAACGCCCACGCGCCGCCGGCGGTCAGCAGCACGAACGCCGACATCGTCCCGGTGACCATCAGGAACCGGCGCTGCCGCCGGGCGCTCACCGCCGCGCGCGGGCTGAGTCCCGGCCCCGGACGGCGCGGCCCGCGGCCCTCCACCGGCACCCTCGGGGCGGGCATGCCCTCGATGGTCACGCCCTCGATGTCGCCGTCGTCGCCGGACGCCGCACCCTCCGCCGCACCCCCCGGCCGGGGCCGGAAGTAGTGTTCCAGCGGGTCGGAGTCGCCCCGACCTGAGTCGTGCCCGTCTGCCATGCGGCCGCCGCCTCCCCAGGGACATCCCGTCCAGCGCGTATCGACGCGAGTGCTCCCCACTCTAAAGTGGGAGACACCCGTCCGATGGCTACCTGGAGCTCGTGTCCTTGCAGTAACGTGGCGCCGACTTGACCACACCCGGCGGCCCGCACGTGATCCTGGGTGGCGTGGGCCGCGTCAGGCAAGCCAGCGAGAGAGAGGAAGGGGGGCCTCCTCCGGCCGGTAGGTCGAGGTGCGTCCGCGAGCCCATATGAACCCGTCTCCCCACGCCAAGCAGGCCCAGCAGACCGGAGCGCGGCCGGAACCGGAGCCGCAGCCGCGTGCCGCCGCCGGTGAGCGCACGTGGCCGGCCGTGTCGGTGGTGATGCCGGTGCTCAACGAGCAGCGCCACCTGACCGACGCCGTCCGGCGCATCCTCACCCAGGACTATCCCGGCGAGCTGGAGCTCGTGCTGGCGATCGGCCCCTCGCGCGACCGTACCGAGGAGATCGCGCGCGGGCTGGCCGGGGAGGACGCCCGCATCGTCGTGGTCGCGAACCCGACCGGGCGGACGCCGCAGGGCCTCAACATCGCGATCAAGGCCTCGCAGTACTCGATCATCGTCCGGGTGGACGGGCACTCGCTGCTGCCGGCCGACTACGTCCGCGCGGCGGTCGAGACGATGGAGGAGTCCGGCGCCGACAACGTGGGCGGGATCATGGCCGCCGAGGGCGTCACCCCGTTCGAGAAGGCCGTCGCGCGCGCGATGACCTCCAAGCTCGGCGTCGGCAACGCCCGCTTCCACACCGGCGGCGAGGCGGGCGAGGTCGAGACCGTCTACCTCGGGACGTTCCGCCGCAGCGCCCTGGAGCGGGTCGGCGGCTACGACGAGACCTTCACCCGCGCGCAGGACTGGGAGATGAACCACCGCATCCGGCAGAGCGGCGGGCGGATCTTCTTCACCCCCCGGATGCGCGTCACCTACCGCCCCCGGCCCAACCTGCGGGCCCTCGCCAAGCAGTACTTCCACACCGGACGCTGGCGCCGCGTCGTCGGCCGCGAGCACCAGGGCACGCTGAACCTGCGCTACCTCGCGCCGCCGATCGCCGTGCTGGCGATCACCGCGGGCGTGGTCGCGGGCGCGGCGGGCTTCTGGCCGGGCTGGATCCTGCCCGGCGGCTACGCGGCGGCGATGGTCGCGGGCGCCGCCGTCGAGGGGCGCGGGCTGCCGGTGTCGGCGTGGATCCGGCTTCCGCTGGTCTTCGCGACCATGCACCTCACGTGGGGTGTCGGCTTCCTCACCAGCCCGCCCGGTCTCGGCCAGCCGACTCCGGCCAAACCCGGAGAAGCCGTCCGATAGCGGGCACACCTCACCTCCCCTGAACCCCCGTGCGCTCAGGTACGTCTGAGGGTTAGGTTGGCGGTCATGCCGCCAACCCACGAGGAGGTGGGCATGTCCAACGGCGCACGTCACGCGATCGGCGTCTTGATCGGACTGATCGTCACTCCGCTGGTGGCAGCGGCCCTGATGTACGGGACCCAGAAGCTCGGCATGAGCGTCCGGGTCTCGATCGCGAACTACCGCTCCGAGGGCGGGAGCGACAAGTGGGTCGGGGCGGCGCTGCTGATCGCGGCCGCGGCCGCCCTCGGCGTGTCGGCGGGGTCGCGGCTCTCGCCGCTCGCCTCGCTCGTCCCCGGCCTCGCCTTCGCCTCCGTCGGCGCGCTGTGGGTCCTGGCGCCCAGTTGGGCGGCGGAGCACACCTTGCGCGACTCCCTTCCCGACCGGCTCGCGATGGGGTACCTGACGCTGGCGCCCTACGGCGGCTTCCTGATCATCGGGACGCTGCTGATCGCGGCGTCCCTCGCACCGTCCCGCTGGGCGGCGAGGAGCACCGCCGGTGCGGCGGCGCGCTTCGGCGGGCCGCCGCCCGCGCCGATGGGCCCGCCCCCGGCACGTCCGATGTCCGCCCCGATGGGCAACCAGATGGCGCCTCCGCCTCCGCTGGGCGCGCCGCCCGCGCCGGGCCACGCGGCTCCTCCAGGACGTCTCGCGCAGGACCCGGCGCCGTGGCAGTCGCCGAGCGGCCCCTACGGCCATCCCGCCCCCGGGGCCTCGGGGGCGCCGGGCAACTCGCCCAGCCCGTTCGCGCCGCCGCCCGTCCAGCCGCCGCAGTCGCAGCCGCCGAAGCCGTCGTCGTCGCAGGAGGGTTCCGGCGAGGGCGTCGGCGAGTGGACGCAGATGTACGGCGGCGACGACCTGCGCGGCGAGGGCAGGGATCGACCGTCCTGAGCCGGCGTTCGCAGAGGCTCAGCGCACGGCGGCGAGCACTCCCGGGACGTCGTTGACGACCATCGCGTCGACCCCGGCGGCCTTGTAGTCGGGCGCGCGCTCGGCGGACGGGCACCAGACGACGACGTCCAGCCCGGCCTTGTGGGCCTGCTCGACGCAGCGCTCCAGCGGGCGCAGCCGCGTGTCGGGATGCTCGAACCCGCACGACCCGGTGTGCGGCGCGACGGCCTGGAGCCCGAGGCCCGCCGCCGCCGGGACGGCGTGCCACAGCGGGAACCGCAGCCAGGTCAGCAGCCCCAGCGGGACGCCCGGCAGCTCGTCGCGCAGGAACACCAGCAGCGACGGGTCGAACGAGGTCACCAGCAGCCGGCGGCGCCGCGCCTCGCGCCGCAGCACGGGCAGCAGCAGCGCGCCGGTACGCCGGGACGGGTCGTCGGTCGCGTCCTCCAGGACGGTCTTGACGTCGACGTCCACGGCGACCTCGGCGGGCAGCCCGTCGAAGATCTCCTCCAGCGTCGGGAGCCCGGTGGCGGCGGCGGGCAGGTCGATCACGTGGTCGCCGTCCGCGGTCGTCGGGTCGTGCCGCAGGACGAGCCGGTCGTCGGCGGTGCGGGTCACGTCGATCTCGACCCACGGCGCCCCCGCCTCGGCGGCCGCGAGCATCGAGGCCAGCGTGTTCTCCGCGACCGGCGGGCCGCCGCCGGGCGGGGTGAGCGTGCCCGAGCCGAGGCCGCGATGCCCGATGACGGCGGGCGCGTGCTCGAAGATCACAGGGACTCTCCCGTGGCGAGGTGTTCGGCGATCACCACGTCCAGCGGACGGGTGACCTTGAGGTTGCGCTCGCTGCCCGCCACGACCCGGATCGGCACGTCCGGCAGGTAGCGGTGGACGATGCCGCAGTCGTCGGTCGCGCGCAGCCCCGGGTCGGCCAGCGCCAGCTCGTAGCCCTTGCGGATCGTGCCGAGCCGGAACCCCTGCGGCGTCTGGAACCGCACGGTCGTGTCGCGCGGCGGCATCGAGGCGACGAGCCCGTCCTCGACCACGACGATCGTGTCGGACGAGGGGACGCCCACCGCGACCGCCTCGTGCCCGTCCAGCGCGTCCAGCACCCGGTCGATCACGTCGGCGTCCACGAACGGGCGGGCGGCGTCGTGGAACAGCACCCGTGTGTCGTCGGCGCGGCCGTCCAGCAGGCGGAGCGCGGCGACCGACGAGGCGGTGCGGGTGTCGCCGCCCTCGACGACCGCGCTCACGCGGCGGAACGGCGCCGCGATCGCCGCCGCCTCCCGCAGATGCGCCGCCGCCATCACGACGACGACCTCGTCCACCGCCGGATGCGCGTCGAACGCGGCGATCGCGCGCGCGAGGATCGTGCGCCCGCCGACCTCGACCAGCTGCTTGGGGCGCCCCGCGCCCAGCCGGGCGCCGATCCCCCCGGCGAGTACCACCGCCACCGTCCGCGTCGCCATCTCACCCCGTTCGTCACGACCCGAAGTCATTCAAGCACTACGCTCAGCGCCCGCGTGCCACGGACCGGACCGCCCGGACGCGCGGGATCGAGTATGGTTACCTCGCCGTGTTGGGGTTTGCGCAGGGGAACTCGGCGCCCCTGTCCGCGCGCTGGTCGCGATCCGCGCGCCGGACCACCACGACACCGCGTACCGCTCCCGCCCGGGGCCGGGCGCGGGGCGGGTCCTTCATGCCGGGCTCGGCCGACAGGGCCGAACGCTCCCGGAGGGCCGGACGCGGCGCTGGTGTGACCGTCGACCTGGAGGAAGTAGAAGCATGATCGGCATGGTGCTGGCCGCCGGCGCGGGCCGGAGGCTGCGGCCCTACACCGACACCCTCCCCAAGGCGCTGGTCCCCGTGATCGAGTCCGCCGACGGCGCGACGACGATCCTCGACATCGCGCTCGGCAACCTCGCCGAGGTCGGCCTGACCGAGGTCGTCATCGTCGTCGGCTACCGCGCGTCGGCCGTCGAGGAGCGCAAGGCCGCCCTTGAGAAGCGGTACGGCGTGTCCATCACGCTCGTCCACAACGACAAGGCCGAGGAGTGGAACAACGCCTACTCCATGTGGCTGGCTCGGGAGTACTTCTCCAGGGGCGTCCTCATGGTGAACGGCGACACGGTCCACCCGGTCGGGGTCGAGAAGACACTATTGTCCGCTCGTGGGCCCGACATCCTCCTGGCCGTGGACAGTGTGAAAACACTGGCCGACGAGGAGATGAAGGTGATCCTCGACGACACGGGCCACCTGCGGACCATCACCAAACTGATGGACCCCTCCACCGCCGACGGCGAGTACATCGGCGCGACGCTGATCGAGCCCGCCGCCGCGCAGGCCCTGGCCGACGCGCTGAAGGCCACCTGGGAGCGCGACCCCGACCTTTACTACGAGGACGGCTACCAGGAGTTCGTCAACCGGGGCGGCCGCGTCGCCGTCGCGCCGATCGGCGAGGTCGACTGGGTCGAGGTCGACAACCACGACGACCTGGAGAAGGCCCGCCTGATCGCCAAGGGCTACTGAGCCCGGCCCTGCCCGGCCCGGCCTTGGCCCGTCCGGCTCCGAGCGACCGGACCGAGCGAGCGACACAACGATCGAACGATCGAGGAGGCCCATGCCCCTGCTGACGCGGATGCTGACCGCACCGCTGTCCATCGACGTGCGGCGCGGGGCCGTCGCGGCGTTGGGCGACCTGTTGGCCGACCGGAGGATCGTCACCGAGGGACGGGTGGCGATCGCGGTCGGCCCCGGCCAGGGCGACCACATCGCCGAGCACGTCCGCCCGTCGCTCACGGCGTGCGAGGTGTTCCAGGTCGAGGGCGGCACCGTGGAGGCGGCCGTCAGCCTCGGCTCCAAGCTGCGCGCCGGATCCTACGAGGCCGTCGTCGGCATCGGCGGCGGCCGCACGATCGACGCGACCAAGTACGCGGCGACGCTGTCGGGCATCCCCATGGTGTCGGTCGCGACCAACCTGTCCCACGACGGGATCTGCTCGCCGGTCGCCTCGCTCGTCCACGACAAGGGCAAGGGCTCGTTCGGCGTCGTGATGCCGCTGGCGATGATCGTCGACCTCGACTACGTGCGGGCCGCGCCGGAGCGCCTCGTCCGCGCCGGGATCGGGGACGTGGTGAGCAACTTCTCCGCCGTCGAGGACTGGCTGCTCGCCGCGCAGGAGGTCGGCGAGCGCATCGACCGGATGGCGCTCACCGTCGCCCGCACCGCCGCCGAGGCGCTGCTGCACCAGCCCGACTCGATCGAGTCGGACCAGTTCCTGACCGTCCTCGCCGAGGGGCTCGTGCTGTCGGGGATGGCGATGTCGTTCGCGGGGGACTCCCGGCCCGCCAGCGGCGGCGACCACGAGATCCTGCACGCCATCGACCAGCTGTACCCGGGCACGGCCAACCACGGCGAGCTGGCGGGCATCGGCGCGGCGTTCTGCTACCACCTGCGCGCGACCCGGCTCGGCGAGGGGGAGCGGCGGCTGGAGCAGATCCTCGCCTGCCTCGGCCGGCACGGGCTGCCCCGGTTCCCCGGCGACGTCGGCCTGTCGGTCGAGCAGTTCGCCGAGGCCGTCCAGTACGCCCCGCAGACCCGGCCCGGCCGCTACACGATCTTGGAACATCTCGGCCTCGACTCCGGCGCGACCCTCAAGGCGGTGGAAGAGTATGTCCAGGCCCATGGAGGCTGAGGCCCCCGATCACCAGGCCCCCACCGGTGTGCCGGACGGCGGCGACCACCGGCCCGATCGCCGCCGCGCGAGCGTCGCCGACATCCGCCGGTACGGGCAGCCGCCCGGCCTGAAGGACCGGCGCAACGAGGAGCACTGGGCGGGCCGCCTCTACATGCGCGACCTGTCCCCCTACTTCGCGTGGATCGCGCTGCGCCTCGGGTTCAGCCCGAACCAGCTCACCTACCTGATGATGCTCAGCGGCATCGTCGCGGGCGTCGTGGTGTCGCTGCCCGCCTCCGGCACCGCCGCGCTGTGGACGGCGCTCGGCGGCGCCGTCCTCATCCAGGTCTACCTGCTGCTCGACTGCGTGGACGGCGAGGTCGCCCGCTACCTGCGCCGGACGTCGGTCGCCGGGGTGTTCCTCGACCGCATCGGCCACTACCTCTCCGAGGTGTCCCTGCTCATCGGGCTCGGGTTCGCCGCGCAGGGCGGCTGGAAGAACGGCGGCTGGGCCGAGCTCGGGCTCGTCGCCGCGCTCGGCGCCGCGCTGATCAAGGCGGAGACCGACAACGTCGTCGTCGCGCGCGCCAAGTCGGGGCTGGCCGCCGACCCGTCCGGCGGCGACCGGGCGCTGCGGCCGCGCTCCACCGGCATCGCCCTGGCCCGGCAGGCCGCGTCCATGCTGCGCTTCCACCGGATCATCGGCGCGGTCGAGCTGTCGCTGCTGATCCTCGCCGCCGCCGCGCTGGACGCCGTGCTCGGCACCGACACCCCCGCGGCGATCCGCGTCCTGATGGTCGCCGTCGCCGCCGTCGCCGTATTGCAGACCCTGCTGCACCTGGTCAGCATCCTGGCCTCCCGGAGACTGAAGTGAAGATCAGCGTCGTCGTCCTCACGATGGGCAACCGCCCGGAGGAACTGGCCCGCGCCGTGCGGAGCGCGCTCGACCAGGAGCACGTGGACGTGGAGGTCGTCCTCGTCGGCAACGGCGCCGATCCCGTCGGCGCGGCCGCGGGCGCGGCGCCCTTCGACGACGAGCGCGTCCGGACGCTGAGCCTGCCGAAGAACGTCGGCATCCCTGCCGGGCGCAACCGGGGCGTCGAGGCGTCGTCCGGCGACGTCGTCCTGTTCCTGGACGACGACGGCTGGTACCGCTCCACCCGCCTCGGCACCTACCTGCGCGACCGCTTCTCCGCCGAACCCGACCTCGGCGTGGTCTCCTTCCGCGTCCGCGACCCCGAGGGCGGACGCGGCGAGCGGCGCCACGTCCCCCGGCTGCGCGCGGGCGACCCGGAGCGCTCGTCGCCCGTCACGACGTTCCTCGGCGGCGCCTGCGCGATCCGCCGCGCCGCCTTCGACGCGGGCGGCGGCCTCCCCGAGGACTTCTTCTACGCCCACGAGGAGACCGACCTCGCCTGGCAGATCCTCGACGCCGGGTACCGGATCGTGTACGACGCGTCCGCGGTGATGTTCCACCCCGCCGTCCTGCCGACCCGGCACGACATGTTCTACCGCTACAACGCCCGCAACCGCGTCTGGCTGGCCCGCCGCAACCTCCCGTGGCTGCTCGCGCTGACCTACCTCGCGGTGTGGGTGGGGATGACGCTGCTGCGCGAGCGCAGGCCGAGCGCCCTCAAGCCGTGGTTCAAGGGGTTCGCCGAAGGCTGGCGCAAGCCGGCTGGGCCGCGCCGTCCCATCTCGTGGCGCACCGCCTGGCGCATGACCCGGACCGGACGCCCGCCGATCATCTAGCGGTCGTGATGGCCGCGAGGATCAGGTGGGTCAGCTCGGCGACGACGTCGTCGAGGGGGATGTCCCGGCCGCGCGCCGACCAGTGGTGCACGAGGTTGTCGACGGCCCCGATGATCGCGATGACGGTCAGGTCGTAGTCGCGGTCGGCGGCCTCGCCGCGCGTGACCGCCTCCCGGACGATCGCCAGGATCGCGTCGGCCCACTGCGCCCGCCACCGGGCGCGGTGCCGCTCCAGGTTGGCGCTGACGCCGATGACCTCGACGAACGCGATGCGGGCCCAGCGCGGGTCGCTCGCGGTGACGGCGACGAACGCGCGGACGGTGCGCTCGGCCAAGGCGGGCAGGCCCGCGCCCGCCGCCTCCCGGTACGCCTCGACGAGGGCGTCCCGCGCGCGTTCGTTGATGTCGTGGTGCAGGGCGGTGAGCAGCTCCTCGCGGCCGGAGAACTCCTCATAGAAGTTGCGGGTGGACACGCTCGCCGTCGCGCACAGCCGCTCGATCGACGTGGCCGCGTAGCCGCGCGTCCCGAACAGCTCCAGGCCCGCGGCCAGCAGGCGCTCCCGCCGTTCGGCGCGGCGCTCCTGCGCCGAACGGCCGCCGTAGCTTCGCCGGGGGGCGGGATTTCGGCCGCTCATGGATCTCCGTCCACAGATAGGCGGGGGCTCGCTCGCGCGTCAGCCTAACTCGTGGTGTTCGCTGAAGTCCTGACCCACATTCCTCGCCTGGCCGCTCGGAACGTGACCATGCCTTTCGGGGGTGCGGCCGCGCGACGCGATCTTCGTGGTGGGACGGTCGAGGCCGCTGCGCGAGGCGTCCAGGGCGCTTTCAAAGTGGCCTCAGCCGTCACGCGGGCGCGCTAACTGAGCGGTGGGGCCGAAGCCGGAGGCGAGGCCCCACCGCGAAGATCGCGAAGCGATCCGCGCCCGCAAAGGCGCGGCCGTGGGCCGGGACTTAAATAAACACTGCCTAGGTCGTGAGGGTTCGCTGCCAGGCCTCGTCGGTCGTCAGGACGGTCAGGCGTTGGGTCGCGCGGGAGACCGCCACGTACAGCACGCGCAGGCCGCGCGGGGACTGGTCGGCGACGGTCTCGGGGGCGACGATCACGGCGGCGTCGAACTCCAGGCCCTTGGCCTCCAGGACGTCGAGCACCTGCACGCGTTCGGGCAGCCCGGCGCCGAGGCGGTCGCGGGCGGCGGCGTCCCACGGGGTGGTCTCGGGGAGGGCCGGGCCGTCCAGGGTCAGCTGGGCGTCCGCCTCGTCCAGCGCCATCGGGACGATCAGCCCGATCGTGCCCTCGACCTGGTCGAGCAGCTCCTCCACGGCCGCGCGCGCGGCGGCGGCGAGGCCGTCCTCCGGGACGACGCGGACGACCGGCTCGATCCCCGACGTGCGGACCGCCCGCGCCGGACGCGCCTCGGGCAGCGCGACCGCGAGCACCCGCGCGGACACGGCGGCGATCTCCGTGGAGTTGCGGTAGTTCGTGGTCAGCTCGTACTCGTGCCGGGCCCGGCGGGGGGCGGGCTTGGGGCGCGGCTTGCCCCGGCGCGACCGGCCCCGCTTGGGCGTAGGCTGCTCGCCGCCGAGCGCGGCCTCCATCGCCTGCCGCGCGGCGTCCAGGTCCTCCCAGGCGCTCTGGGCCGGGTCCTCCACGATGGTCCAGCTGGCCTGGCGGCCCCGGCGGCCGAGCATCCGCCACTGCATGGGGGAAAGGTCCTGCGCCTCGTCCACGACGATGTGCGCGTACTCCGGGCGCTCCTCGACCACGCCGTCGTCGACGCGCCGCGACCGCTCCAGCCGCTCCATCGACGTGGACAGCTCCTGCATCTCCGGCTCCCACGTCTCGTCCGCGACCTCCTCGCCGGTGAGGATGTTCACGCCGTCCACGACGAACGGGTCGCCCTCGGCGGGGGCGCGGCGCCGGGACGGGCGGGGCGGCGGGCCGAGCAGCGCGTCGATCTCGTCGAGGAGCGCGACGTCCTGGTAGCTGAGCGGGGCGCCGTCCCCGGCCCAGGACGCGGCGAGCGCCGTCAGGTCGACGCGGTCGAGGTCGCGGCCGGCGGCGTGCCGCAGCCGGTTCGGGTCGCCGAGGGAGCGCAGCACGTCCAGCGGGCGGCGGATCGGCCACCAGGCGACGAGGAAGTCGGTGAACGCGCGCTGCTCGCGGACCCGCGCGTCGAACTGCGCGCGCTTGCCGCCGTTGCCGTTACCCGAGCCCGAGCCGTTGCCGTTGGGGTGGCCGGGATCGTCGTCGAGCGAGGCCAGGCCGTCGGCCGCGAGGATCGCGTTCCACAGCCCGGCCTCCGCGCCCTCGGCCGCCTCGGCGGCCTCGGGCCCGCCGAGGTCGTTGAACCGCTCCCACAGGGCGTCGAGCAGCGCGTCGGCGGCGCGGCCGCGCGCGGCGTTGACCGACCCCCGGCTGCGCCGGTGGACCTCGCCGCGGATCCGGTCGAGCCGGCCCCGGTCCAGCGCGACGACGACGCCCTTGAACACCACGCGCAGCTCGTTCGGCGCGCCGGGGGCCTGGTCGGTGATGGCGCGGCGCAGCACCGCCGCCATCGGCTCGCCGCCCTTCAGCCGGGCCAGCCGGGGCGAGTCGTGGACGGTCGCGGTCACGCCGTCGACCAGGTCGCCGAGCGAGCGCAGCGTCGCCGACCCCTCGCCGAGCGAGGGCAGCACGCGCTCGATGTAGGCGGTGAAGCGGCGGTTCGGGCCGATCACCAGCACGCCGCGCGAGCCGAACCGGCGGCGGTGCCGGAACAGCAGGTAGGCCACCCGGTGCAGCGCGACGGCGGTCTTGCCGGTGCCGGGGGCGCCGCGCACGAGCACGGTGCCGTCGGCGGGCGCGCGGATCACCTCGTCCTGCTCGCGCTGGATCGTCGCGACGATGTCGCGCATCGCGCCCTCGCGGGTGCGGGCGAGCGAGGCGAGGAACGCGCCGTCGCCGACGACCGTCAGGTCCTCGGCGGCGGCCGGGTCGAGCAGGTCGTCCTCCAGGTCGACGACGGTGTGCCCGCGCGAGTGCAGGACGCGGCGCCGGACGACGCCGCGCGGGTCCTCGGGGGTGGCGCGGT
Source organism: Actinomadura terrae (assembly GCF_022751215.1). GTDB lineage: Bacteria > Actinomycetota > Actinomycetes > Streptosporangiales > Streptosporangiaceae > Spirillospora > Spirillospora terrae. Next base: position 750,605 of record NZ_JAICDG010000002.1, read on the forward strand.
AGAAGTCCTCGGCGGCGGGTGCGCGCCAGTCGATGACGAGCGAGTCGTGGTCGCGGGTCCGCACGCCGATGCGCCCGACGTAGCGGATCTCGCGGGAGGCGAGGTCGAGGCGGCCGAAGACCAGCCCGTCGTCGGCGATGTCGAGGGCCTGGGCGCGCAGCGCGGCCTGGTGGACCATCGCGTCCCGGTCGACGAGCGAGCCCTTGGTGCCGGCGAGCGACTGCCGGTAGCCCTCGCGGATCATGGCCTGGGCGTCCGCGCGCATCTCCTCCAGCCGCGCGTACGCGAGGTCGACGTAGCGCTGCTCGGTGGCGATCTCTTGGTCCTTGACGGTGCCGCCGGTACTGGACGACCGCCCGGTGACCTGGGACGACATGCAGGCTGCTCCTCGGATCCGCTGCCGGGGATGGCCCCCGGCGCCCCGGCGGGGCGAAGGAGACAGCTTATTCGCTCCCTCCGACGTTGAGCGTGGACCGGGCATCCGGCCCGTTCCGGGCCGCCCTCCGACCTGGCGCCTACCCCGCGATGCCCGTCCTGATGCGGTCGAGGGTGGCGCGCATGCCCGCCCGGTTGACCTCGGCCCGCCGCTCGGCCGGGACGCCGGTGAACACCTTTCCGAGCAGCGACACGAACGCGGCGCCGCGTCCGCCGCGCCGCAGGTCCTCCCAGTACTCGGCCAGGCGGGTGGAGCCGCCGCCGATGTCCTCGACCCGGTAGCCCCACAGCGCCACCGGCATCCCGAAGCTCGACACGCGGAACGCGAACGCCTGCCCCGGGACGGCGGCCGTCACCCGGCAGCTGGTGAACCAGAGCCGCCAGCCGATCCGGTTGAACCCGACGAACCGCAGCCCCGGCACGACCGCGCGGCCCCGCACCCAGACCGCGACGACCTCGGGGCTCCACTCGCGCATCCGGCGGGGGTCGGCGACCGCCGCGTAGACCTCCCTCGGGCCCGCGCCGATCGCGACGCTCTCCTCGACCACCCATTCGCGTTCCATGTCCGGCATCATCCCGCGAATGCGACCGCCCGGTCACCTCAGGTGGGCGAACTCCTCGCGCCACGTCGCGTACCACGCCGCGAACCACGGCTCGCCCTCGGCGAGCGGCAGGATGTAGGTCACGGTCTCGGCGTAGTAGCGGCGCTGGAAGTCGGGCGGCATCTGGTAGAGGCGCTGGACGTTGCTCGCCCGGTCGGCCAGCTTCACCACGACCGCCTCGCGTGGGGCGTCCCGCAGCCGCCGCAGGTAGGCGGACTTCGCGGCGCGCTTGGCCTGCCGTCCGGCGCCCGCGACGGGCGGCTTGGTGACCCAGTCGACCAGCTCCGCCACCTCGTCGCCGAACTCGGCCTCGACGTCGGTGAGGGTGGCGGCTGTGTCCTCGACGACGTCGTGCAGGAGCGCCGCGGCGAGGATCGCGGGATCGGTCTCGCCCGCGCCGCGCACCAGCACCTCCAGCGCCTCCAGCAGGTGCTCCACGTACGGGACGCCCGTCGGCCGCGTCTGGTCGCCGTGCCAGCGCTGGGCGGCGACGGCGGCCCGCTCCAGCCGGACGAGGTCGATACCGGACGCTGTGAGATCAGCCGCCGCGAGGGCGGTGCGCGCCTCGTCCCACGTCCGCCAGTGGGCGTAGACCTCCACGGTTCCTCCCCTTCTGCCCGGGCCGTGTCGCGCATGCGCCCGGCACACGGCATGGTTGGACACGTCTTCCCGCACCTTATGGGGAGCACGGAAGGACACGGAAAGAGCACAGCAGGGGAAGGAGGCGGCGCGGTCGTGGTCGGGAGCCGGCAGCGGCCCGGCGGCCGGGCCGGGCCCGCGAGCAGGATCAGGCTCGCGCTCGGCCTCGTCGCCGGCGCGGTGGCGATCGCGGTGTGCACCGTGCTCACCGACCGGTTCGTCCTGCACGCCGAGTGGTGGCAGGTGCGGCACACCGTCACCGCCGAGCCGGTCGCCCCGCAGAGCGCGATCGGCCCGCCGCCCGGCCCGCTCACCGCGAGCTGGGAGCGCACGATCCCGATGCACCACGGCCCGGTCGCCGGATACGACAGCGTCGCCTACGACGTCGCGCAGGGCCAGGTGGTCGTGGCCTCGGGCGACGGCCTGGAGGTGCGGGACGCGCGGACCGGCGAGGGCCGCTGGAGCTACCGCCGGTCCGGCTGGACGCTGCTCGGCTGGGCCTCCACCCGGTCCCGGCTGATCGCCTACTTCGAGCGGGACGGGCATCGCGGCGAGCGGCTGTTCGCGGGGTTCGACGCGCTGTCGGGCGGGCTGCTGTGGCGCCGCGAGGGCGAGCGGCCCGCCGCCGCGTCCCGGACGACGCTGCGCTTCCCCGCCGGGGCCGGGGTCGTGCTCGCGACCGACGAGGAGCGCAGGACGGTGTCGGGCCGGTCCGCCGAGACCGGCGCGCGGGTGTGGGAGCGGCGGCTGCCGGGGCGCTGCCGGCTGTTCGAGGGGGCCGCGCACCCGTCCGACGCCCGGGAGAAGCTCGCCGCGCTCGCCCTGGACTGCCCCGGCCGCAGCCGGTTGCTGGCGCTCGATCCGGCGACCGGCCGGATCGTCTTCGACCAGCCGCTCGGCTCTCCGGAGTCGCCCGAGGTGGCGATGCTCGACGGCGTGACGCTGGCCTCGGACGGGACGGCGCTGCGCGCGTTCGGCCCCAAGGGAGCCCTGCTCGCCGCCTGGAAGGGCGACACCGTGTGCGGCGACGAGATGTGCCCCGCCGTGATCGCGGACGGGCGGCTCGTCGTCGTCCACCATCCGGAGGGCGAGCGCAAGCCCCGCCGCGACGAGGGCGCGGAGGGCGAGGACGACCGGCCGACCGACGACGAGGAGGCCGACCAGGAGCGCTACGGGGACTCGGCGGCGCGTATGGAGGCGGTGGACGTCTCGTCCGGGCGGTCGGTGTGGCGGCGCGACGCCCCCGCGTACGCGGCGCTCGCGCAGGCGGGCGACCGGATCTACGCGCTGCGCCCCCGGCTGTCGGAGGCGCTGCTCCCGGCGGGCATCGACATCGTCTCGCCGGGCACGGGGGCCGGCACGACGGCGCCCGCGCCGCTCGCGGTCGATCCCGACCTGCCGGGCGTGCGGCCGTGGATGGCGGCGGCGGGCGGGCTGCTCTACGTCGCCTACGCCGAGTCCCCGCCGCGTCCGAAGGGGCGGGCGCGGCTGGCGGCGCTGCGCGGCGGGGCCACCGGTGCCGGCCCGGCCGAGCTGGGCGGCGTCCCGGAGGCGGACTGGCCGGACGCCTGCGAGCTGCTGAGCGGACCCGACCTCGCCACCGAGCACCTGGACTCCTACGTCCGGCGGCCGACCCGCGCCCGCGTCGGATCGGTGAAGATCCCGAACCCGGTGTCGTGCACCTACGAGCCGCCCGAGCCCGGGCATCCCAAGAAGAAAGATTCCGGCAAAAAAGACAAAAAGGTCAAGAAGCCGAAAAAGAGCACCGAACCCTCGCCCAGCGGCACGCGGAGCAGCGGCAAAGCGTCCGCCGGCCCGAGCGGGACCCCCGACCCCGCGAAGGAGCCGATCATCCGCGGGCTGACCGTGAGCATCCGCTGGGTCGCGCCGGACGAGGGCACGGCCGGGCGGCTGCTGGACGCCCTCTGCTCCACGCAGGCGCAGGTGCGCCAGCGCCGCGACCTCGGCGACGAGGCGTACCAGCTCGGCCAGACCACCGGGCCGATCGCGCTGCGCGTCGGCCGCGTGATCGTGGTCGTCGACACCGACCGCCCGCCGGGCGCCGCCGCCCGCGTCGCCTACCGCTTGCAGCACCACGCCCGGCCCTGATCGGGAGCGGTCAGAACTCGCTGATGGGCGCCGGGTCGCTGCTCGGACGGAGCGCGGGGGAGCGCCCCGCCCACGTTTCGAGCTGGGCGACGAACCGCTCGGCCTGGATGGGCCAGTGGAAGCGCGCGCGGGCCGTCTCGTAGCCGCGCTTGCCCATGCCGGTGCGCATCTCCGGGTCGTCCCGGAGGCGACGGACGGCCTCGGCGGCGGCGGCCGGGTCCGCGAACGGGACCACCAGCCCGCAGCCGGACGGCTCGACGATCTCCACGGCGGGCGGGTTCGGCGTGCAGACCACCGGGACGCCGCGCGCCATGTACTCCACGATCTTGGTCGGCATCGAGTGCCGGTAGTTCGGCTCGTCGTGCAGCAGCGCGAGCCCGGCCATCGCGCCCTCGGCGATGCGCAGCGCCCGGTCGTTCGGGACGAACCCGTACCAGCGCAGCAGGTTCTCGCGCTGCGCGTCGCGGAGCGCGGCGCGGACGTCGGCGTCGGCGGACCCGATCAGCTCGACCATGATCCCCTCGGGGGCCAGCAGCCGGGCCATCTCGATCATGTCGAAGGCGCCCCGGGCGGCCGACAGGTGCCCGACATAGACGACGCGGCGGCCGTCCGGCGCCCCGGGCGGCAGGTCGGAGACGTAGGTGGTGTTGGGCACCACCGGGTGCTCCTCGCGGAACCGCTCCCGGTAGCCGTCCTCGGCGAGCAGCAGCCGGTGCCGCCGCTCGCTGCGCCGCTCCAGCCGCCGCACGGCCGGGCGCAGCACGGGCCGCACCGGGCGCGGGACCCAGCCCTTGGCGGTGAGCGCGGCCGCGGTGTCCTCGTGGACGTCCCAGACGACCGTCCGCGCGCGCACCGAGCGCGGCATCGAGACGAGCAGCTCCGGGTCGTGCAGCAGGATCAGGTCGGCGTAGGCCGCGTGCTCGGCGAGCGCGCGATGGGCCGCGCGCAGGGCCCGGACGCGCCGCCGCCCCGTCGCCCGGGGCACGTCGACCGGACTGACCTCGCGCCACGGTGTCACGTTGCATGCCCGAAATGGCGCAATATATGTGACCTCGTGGCCGGCGTCCAGCAGCGCGCGTATCTGCCGGTGCAGAATGCGCGCATCCTCCGGGTGATGCACGATCGTGCAGACACAGACCCGCATTCCACTCACTCCGCAACGTGCCGAATTATCGCCTTGTGGCCGAGTCTTCGGCGGCGATGGAAATGGCTGATGAATCCCCGTCGTCCAGAAGGTGGCCAACGCCGGGCAGATCACCCTCGGTGGGGAACGGTCCCGTTCCCTCCGGTTTCCTGTGGGGGGACGACCCCCCACACCCCCCGGAACCCCCTTAAAGCAGCTCGACGGTTTCGCTCCGCAGGTCCCTGGTACGCCCGCGCGTGTCGAACAGCAGCCGGGAGTGCCGGGCCAGCGTCGCCGCGTCGTAGGCGGTGTGGTCGGCCAGGACGATCACCAGGTCCGCCGCCGCGAGCGCCGATGGCAGGTCCGCCCCCGCGTTGCGGACCTCGGCGCCCTCGACCTGCCACTCGTTCACGAACGGGTCGTGGAAGCTGAGGTCGGCGCCGAGGCGGGCCAGGCGGCGGGCGACGGGGCGGGCCGGGGATTCGCGCTGGTCGGCGATGTCGGCCTTGTAGGTGACGCCCAGCAGCAGCACCTTGGCGTCCTTGAGGGCCCGCCCTTCGCGGTTCAGCAGCTGCTGGGCCCGCTCGACGATGTACCGGGGCATCCGGTCGTTGATCTCCTGCGCGAGTTCCACGAACCGGAACGGGTAGCCCAGCGAGCGCACCTTGTACGACAGGTAGTTGGGGTCGATCGGGATGCAGTGGCCGCCCACGCCGGGGCCGGGGCGGAAGGCCTGGAAGCCGAACGGCTTGGTGGCGGCGCAGTCGATTGCGTCCCACAGGTCGATGCCCAGCTCGTTGCAGAACACGGCCATCTCGTTGACGAGCGCGATGTTGACGTGCCGGTAGGTGTTCTCCAGCAGCTTGGCCATCTCGGCCTCGCGGGTGCCCTTGGCCTCCACCACCTGATCGACGAACTTGCCGTAGAAGGCGGCGGCGGCCGAGGCGCACGCCGGGGTCAGCCCGCCGACGATCTTGGGCGTGTTCCGCACCCCGTAGACCGGGTTGCCCGGGTCGATCCGCTCGGGCGAGAAGGCCAGATGGAACTCCTCGCCCGCGATCAGGCCGGACTTCTCCAGGATGGGGCGGACGACCTCGTCGGTGGTGCCGGGGTAGGTGGTGGACTCCAGCACCACCAGCATGCCGGGCTCCAGGTGCCGGGCGACGGTCTCGGCGGCGCCGCGGACGGCGGTCAGGTCCGGCCCGCCCTCGGTCGAGAGCGGGGTCGGAACGCAGATCACCACCGTCCGCGCGCCGTCGAGGATGTCCTCGTGCAGGCTGGGCGTGAATCCGGCCTCGTTCATCTGCTCGACCTCTTCGGCCGAGACGTCGTCGATGTGCGACAGGCCCGCCTTCAGCCCGGCGACCACGCGTGCGTCGCGGTCCAGGCCGCCGACTTCGAGACCGGCCCGGCAGGCCTCCCGCACCAGCGGCAGCCCCACGTAGCCGAGTCCGATGACCACCAGATCCATGCCCGGCTCCCTTCGCGAGTTCTATGTGATGGCGTACGCCTCCCGGTAGCAGGCCGCCACGGCCCGCCACGTGCGTTCCGCCCTCACCCACTCCCGAGCCGACTGCCCGATTTTCCGGCGTCTCTCAGGAGCGTAAATGAGCTCATCCAGCGAAATAGCCCATGCTTCCGGGTCTTCCGGAGTTGTTAACGTGCCCGTTACGCCCGGTTCCACGATTTCGCGCAGAGCCTTGACATCACTTGCTATTACTGGGATTCCCCCGGCCATCGCCTCGATCGGCTTCAGGGGCGTGACCAATTGGCAGACCCGGTCGGCCCGTCGGGGGACCGCGAACACATCGAGGACGGCGTGGTGGCGACGAACGGCATCCATCGGCACGCGTCCGGTGAACACGGCGTGGACGCCGTGCCCGGCCGCGCGCCGTTCGAGCGCGCCGCGCTCGGGGCCGTCGCCGACCAGCAGCAGCGTGACGGGCGTGCCCCGCTCGCGCAGCAGCGCCGCCGCGTCGATCAGCGTGTCGATGCCCTCGTAGCCGTAGAACGACGAGGTCAGGCCGACGACCGGGGCGTCCGCCGGGATGCCGAGGGAGACGCGCAGGTCGGCGGCGTCGGGCAGCGGTTGCAGGAAGGCCTCGTCCACGCCGTTCGGCACCGTGAAGATCTTCTCGGCGGGGACGCCGCGCGAGGCGATCTCGGCGCGCATCGCCTGCCCGAGCGTGACGACCGCGTCGGCCTCGACCATCCGCCGCGTCTCCAGCTCCCGGGTGAGCCGGTAGAACTCGTCCGTCTCCCGGTGGGAGGGGTCGCGCGAGAGCCAGGAGTCCTCCAGGAACCCGCGCACCTCGTAGACGACGGGCAGATCGTGCCGCCGCCCGAGCTCCAGCGCGACGGCCGCGTTCAGGTGGTTGCTGACCGCGTGCAGCACGTCCGGGCGCAGCTCGCGGACGAGGCGTCCGGCCAGGTCGGCGCCCTTGTGCACCGCGCGGACCGGATTGGACGGCGGCAGCCAGGGGATCAGCCGGTGGTAGGGGACGCCGTCGACCTCCACGCGGGGCCGGGTGTCGCCGATGCCCTGGCTGAGCGGGTAGCCGAGCCGCGTCGCGACGTGGACCTCGGTGCCCAGCTCCCGCTGGGCGAGGGCGAGCCGGTGCGTGCGTACGGTGTAGCCGGCGTTCGTGCGCGGCAGGGCGTTGGTGACGAACTGGAGAACGCGCGTCCCCTCCGGGGAGGCGGCTTCAGGAGCGACGGGGGCGGGACGGGGCGGCGGCGTATGGGCCAGCAGCGCGCGCAGTTCGCTGGTCTCGCGTTGCAGGCCCCGGGGACGCGGGACGGCCAGGCGGGAGCGCCGCAGCCGCCCGCCGAGCGGGCCGGGCACGACCCGCGCCAGCAGCCGGACGGCGAGCCGGGGCGCCCGCCCCGGGTCGTCGCGCAGCTGCCGCCAGGTGAGTCCCAGCAGGTAGACGGGTTTTCTGAGCACGGCGGGCGAGCGTAGGCAACCCCGATGAACAGAAGGGAAATTGTGTTGGCACCCATCGTGCACGTCCTCGGGGCGCGGCCGAACTTCGTCAAGGCCGCGCCGGTGATCGCGGCCCTGCGCGCCGCCGGCGCCGAGCAGGCGGTGGTCCACACCGGCCAGCACTACGACGAGCGGATGTCGGAGATCTTCTTCGTGGAGCTGGGGCTTCCGGAGCCCGACGTGAACCTCGGCGTGGGCTCGGGCGGGCACGCCGAGCAGACGGCGGCGCTCATGATCGGGCTTGAGCGGGAGTTCACGAGCCGTTCACCCGCGCTCGTCATCGTGTACGGCGACGTGAACTCGACGATCGCCGCCGCCCTGGTCGCGGCCAAGCTGCACATCCCGGTCGCCCATGTGGAGGCCGGGCTGCGCAGCTTCGACATGACGATGCCCGAAGAGGTCAACCGGCGCCTCACCGACCAGCTCTCCGACCTGTGCCTGGTCACCAGCCCCGAGGCGATCGGGCACCTCGCCAACGAGGGCGTCCCGGTCGGGCGCGCGCACCTGGTGGGCAACCCCATGATCGACACGCTGCTGGCCAACCTGGACAGCTTCGACACCGGGAAGGTCCGCGCGGCCCACGACCTGCCCGAGCGCTACGTCCTGGCGACGATGCACCGACCCGCGAACGTGGACGCGCCCGAGACCGCCGCCGCACTCGTCAAGCACCTGCACGGCGTCGCCGACCTCGCCGACGTCGTGATCCCCGTCCACCCGCGCGGGCGCGCGAACCTGATCGCCGCCGGGCTGGACAAGCACCCGCGCGTCCACGTCCTGGAGCCGCTCGGCTACATCGACTTCATCGCGGCCGTGCGCGGCGCCGCCGCCGTCGTCACCGACTCCGGCGGCCTCCAGGAGGAGACCACGATCCTCGGCGTGCCGTGCCTGACCGTCCGGCCCAACACCGAGCGGCCCATCACGATCACGCACGGCACCAACCGCCTCGTGACGTTCGAGGAACTGGTCCCCGCCGCGCGCAAGGCGCTGGAGAGCGAAGGCAAGGACGCCGGGGACCGCAAGCCCCCGCTGTGGGACGGCCACGCCGGCCCCCGCATCGCAGATGTGATCATGGAGTTCCTCGGTGAGTGACGCCAAGGCCAACCGGCAGGTCGCGCGGCTGCGGGCCGTGCTCCGCGAGCGCGAGTCCCGGGTCGAGGAGCTGGAGCGGCGCCTCGCCGCGCTGGAGACCTCGACGACCCTCCAGTTCGGACGGCTCGTCGCGGGCGCCGCGCGCAACCCGAGGCGGCGCGGCGTGCGGCTGCCGAAGGAGCTGTACCGGCTCTGGCGCAAGCGGAACGTCCCGGTCTCGGAGTCCGGCAACGCCGACGGCGAGCGGATCACGCTCGACCGGATCGACCGTCCCGAGGACCGGCTGCTGATCGCGGCTCCGCACGAGGGCCTGGTCATCGCGGGCGTGCTCGGCGCGCGCGCGGCGGCCGTGCTCGCCGAACACGCGAAGGTGATCCGGCTGTACCCGCACGACGCCTCGATCGTGCTCGACAGCGCCGACGTCGACATGCTCGTCGTGGACGCGGCGGCGGGCGAGCCCGGCGGCCCCTGGGCCTACCTCGGCGTCCCCGGCATGTACGACCGGGACCGCGCGCTGAACGACATCCGCGAACTCGCCGTCGCCCGCGACCTCCCGCTCGTCCTGTGGGGCGAGGCGCCACCCGCCACGCTGTCCTGCCTGCACTGGGACGCCACCGTCACCGCACCCGGCCGGCTCGCCGACCTGCTCGCCGAACACGCCCCGGCCCGTTGAAAGGAACTTCTGTGCGACCACGCGCCCTCGTCTACGGCGACGTCGATCTCAACCTGATCGACGGCTCGGCGATCTGGGCCCAGGGCATGGTCCAGGCGCTGGCCCGCGCCGGCTGCGCGGTGACCTTGGTGCTCAAGGCCCCCGTGCGGACCGGCCGGCTCGTCGACCCGCTGCGCGCGCTCCCCGAGGTCACCGTGCGCAGCCCGCACGCCGAGGGCATGGTCTCCTTCGAGGGCGGCATGCCCGCCAAGGCCGCCGCCGCGATCCTCGCCCAGGTCGACGAGGAGGACCCCTTCGACCTCATCGTCGTGCGGGGCCGCCGCCTCGCGGGCAAGCTGTCGGCCGGTCCGCTCGCCGGACGGATGTGGACGTACCTGACCGACGTCCCCCAGTCGGCCGGGGAGTTCGACGGCTCGTCCAAGGGCGAGCTGCGCCGGATCGCCGACGCCTCCCGGGTGCTGCTCTGCCAGACCGAGGAGCTGCGCGGCTTCCTGGAGAGCGCCGTCCCCGCGACGGCGGGCAAGAGCGTGCTGTTCCCGCCCGTCGTCGTCCTGCCCGAGGGCCTCGCGGTCCGGCCGGACGGCGCGCCCGACGGCCGCGCGCTCAAGCTCGCCTACACCGGCAAGTTCGCGCCGCGCTGGAACACCTACGAGATGACCTCGCTGCCGCGCCTGCTCGCGATGCGGGGCGTGGACGCCGAGCTGCACATGGTCGGCGACAAGATCCACGACGACCCGCAGGACCCGGGCTTCGCGACCCGGATGCGGACGGCGCTGGAGAGCGGCCAGGGCGTGATCTGGCACGGCGGCCACCCGCGCGCCGAGGCGATGCGGCTGACGGCGGCCTGCGACGTCGGGCTGTCGTGGCGGCACCCCGAGATGGACGCGAGCCTGGAGCTGTCCACGAAGGTGCTGGAGTGCGGGACGCTCGGCGTCCCCGTCGTGCTCAACCGCACGCCGATGCACGAGCGGCTGTTCGGCGCCGACTACCCGCTGTTCGCCGCCACCGAGACCGACGTGCTCGACGCGCTGACGCTGATCGGCAAGAACCCCGACGTGTTCACGCTGGCCGTGGAGCGGTGCCGCGCCGCCGCCGCCGAGTTCACGCTGGACGCGGCGGCGGAGCGGCTGCGCGGCCACCTCGCCCGGACGTTCCCCGAGCCGTCCCCGCACGTGCTCGCGGCGGCCGCCGAGCACGAGCGCACCAGCGTGCGGGCGAGCGACATGGTCAGCGGCGCCACTCCTCCAGCGCCCTCGGGCGGGGACGGGCAGCGGCGGCTGCGCGTCGGCGTCGCGGGCCACGACCTCAAGTTCTTCAGCAGGTTGCTGGACTACCTGGAGTCGCGTCCCGACATGGAGGTCCGCGTCGACCACTGGGCGGCGCTCAAGGTCCACGACGAGGAGCGCAGCCAGGAGCTGGTCGACTGGGCCGACGTCATCGTCTGCGAGTGGTGCGGCCCGAACGCGATCTGGTTCGCGCAGCGCAAGCGGCCGGGGCAGCGGCTCGTCGTCCGGCTGCACCGGTTCGAGCTGTACGCGCGCTGGCCGCAGCACCTCGACATCGACGCGGTCGACGAGATCATCTGCGTCAGCCCGCACTACGCCGACCTCACCCGCGAGATCACCGGCTGGCCCGCGTCCAAGGTCACCACGATCCCCAACTGGGTGGACGACCAGCAGCTCGACCGCGCCAAGCTGCCCGGCGCGCAGCACCATCTCGGGATGATCGGCATCGCGCCGTCCCGCAAGCGGCTCGACCTGGCGCTGGACGCGCTGGAGGAGCTGCGCCGCGACGACCCCCGCTTCACCCTCTTCATCAAGAGCAAGCTCCCCTGGGAGTACTGGTGGATCTGGCAGAAGGAGGAGGAGCGCGCGCACTACGAGAAGGTGTTCCGCCGGATCCGCCGCTCGCCGCTGCTGGCGGGCGGGGTCGTGTTCGACTCCTACGGCCGTGACGTGGCATCCTGGCTGCGGCGCATCGGGTTCGTGCTCTCGACCAGCGACGACGAGAGCTTCCACCTCGCGCCCGCCGAGGGCATGGCCGCGGGCGCGGTGCCGGTGCTGCTGAACTGGCCGGGCGCCGACACGATCTACGACCAGCGCTGGATCCACGCCGACCCGTCGGCGATGGCCGCCTCGATCGCCTCGACCGTGTCGCTCGGCCGCTGGGAGCAGGACCGGCTGCTCGCGCGCGACCAGGTCCGCGCCGCGTACGGGCTGGACGAGGTGTGCCGCCAGTGGACGGACATGCTCGCCACCACCGGCGCCCCGGCGGCCCGCCCGGCTCGCACCGCCTGACCCCGCCGTAACTCGTCTGGGGACGAGCAAAGTCCCCGTGGAGCCGCGCTCCACGGGGACTTTGCTCGTTCGGAACCAGGGAGGATCAGCCGGAGCTGCTGACACCCGCCTGCACCGTCTCGCGGTACTCGGCGGGCAGCTGCGCCCGGTAGCCCTCGATCGCGTCGTTCAGCTTGGCGAGGCTGCGGCTGTAGTCGCGGCTCGCCAGCCAGAACTTGTAGATGATGACGAGCTCGAAGGCGAGCAGGCCGGCCCCGCTCACCGCCACCACCGGGATCACCGCGCCGGGCACGATCGCGGCGACGATCGGCGCGACGATGAACACGCCCATCTGGAACTCGATGCCGCTGATCAGGTGCGGGCGGATGCGGCCCGCCATCAGCGCGTTGCGGATGCGCGCGTACCAGGGGAACTTCCGCTCGAAGCCCTGCTGCATCACGGCCATCGCGGGGTCGTCGGCGACGACCCGGTTCTCCATGTCGGCCTCGGGGTCCTCGCCGAGCGCGCCCTCGGCCGAGCGCAGGTCCGCGCCGACCTCGGCGGTGTCGACGACCTCGCCGTTGGCGCGGCGCGCGGCCAGCTCCAGCTCGGCGGCCTCCTCGCGCGCGGCGTTCAGCGTGACCCGCATCTGCGAGCGGACCTTGTAGATCTCCAGCGCGTCCATGTAGCGGAGCATGTCGAGGAAGACGACCGCGACGGCCGTCCACACGTAGGCGACGTTGCCGGTGGCGGCGTACTGCCCGGCCATCAGCGCGATCGCGCAGGCCAGCACCCGCACCCGGTCGAAGATGTAGTCGAGCCAGGCGCCGAACACCGAGCCGGTGCCCTTGAGCCGCGCGATCTTGCCGTCCATGCAGTCGAGCGTGAACGACAGGTGGTACAGCAGCGCGCCGAGCAGCAGCCACGGCCAGGACGCGACCGTGAAGCAGGCGCCCGCCGCCAGCCCGAGGACGAGGGCGCCCACGGTGAGCTGGTTGGGCGTCACGCGGGTGCGGTTGGCGGTGAAGCGCACCAGCCGGGCCGCGAGCGGATCGACCAGCAGGACCGTCCACCACGCGTCACGCGCCTTGTACGTCCGTTGCCGAACGTCGTCGAGCGTGAAGTTCGCCATGGATCGCTGTCCTTTCTGTCGCGCCCGGCGATTACCGTTTCATGCCGGGGCGCTCTGGGCCGGTGCCGATCGTATCCGCTGTCCGGATACGGACCCGGCCATTGTCGCCGAGTCGTGATCCACTGGTTGCCGCAAGTACCGGAACCCGATGCTCGCTTGACGAAGTCTTGCGTTAGAGGGCCGGTGGCGCGCTCGGGCATCCGGCCGTGGGTAGGCTTTCGGAGTGCGAGAGAAAGCCGGTCTGGCGGGCCGTTCCGCCCTGGCCCACCTGCCCTTCGTGTGCGTACTCGCGGTAGCGGTGTGGATACGGGTGGTCGCGGTCAAGGGCTATCCGGCGCCGATGTGGTTCGGCGACTCGCCCGGATATCTGCGGGCGGCGATCGAGCTGCGGCCCGGCGAGACGCGCCCGAGCGGCTATCCCCTCACGCTGTGGCTGATCAAGCCGTTCCACAGTTTCACGCTGATGGTGTCGGTGCAGCACGTGATCGGCGTCCTGACCGGCGTGCTGGTCTACGTGCTGGTGTGGCGCGCGGCGCGGGCGGCCTGGCCGCTCGGCCCGGACGGGGAGGCCGGACGCTGGGCCTGGCGCCGCCACGTCCCCGGGCTCATCGCCGCGCCGCTGACGTTGCCGGTGCTGCTGCCCGTCCACCAGGTCGCGCTTGAGCACATGCTCATGTCCGACTCGCTGTTCACGTTCCTGCTGCTCGCGGCCGTGACGGCGGCGCTGTGGCGGCGCCGCTCGACCTGGTGGCTCGGCGCCCTGGCCGGGTTCTTCGCCGCGTCCGCCGCGCTGACGCGGTCGGCGGGGCTGCCGCTGGTCGCGGTGATCCTCGTCGCGATGCTGCTGCGCCGCGCGGGCTGGCGCGCGTGCGCGGCGACGGTCGTCACGTTCGTCCTGCCGATCATGGGTTATATGGCGTGGTTCCACGCGGAGTACGGGCAGTACGGGCTGGCCAAGGCGAGCGGGGTGTGGCTGTACGGGCGCACCGCCGACTTCGCCGACTGCCGCGTCATCAAGCCGCGTCCCGAACTCGCCATCATGTGCCCGAAGCACAGCGACCCGCGCATCTCGCCCGCGTTCGCCTCGATGTGGACGCACGACTCGGCGTTCCACGACATCCCCGGCTGGATCACCGGCCCGACCGCCAACGACCTGGCCAGCGAGTTCGCCTGGGACGCGATCAAGGCCCAGCCCGGCGACTACGCCCGTGTCGTCGTCCGCGACACCTTCCGGTCGTTCGAGTGGGAGCGCAAGCCCTACCCCACCCCGTGGACGTGGCGGCAGTACGAGTTCCCCGAGGGCGAGGCGTGGGCCGAGAAGCAGGCGGTGGTCGCCGCGCGGTACGACCCGGGCGGCGGCGGGGAGCCGAGGGTCGTCGAGCCCTGGGCCGCGAAGATGCGCGGCTACCAGGACACCATGGTCATGCCCGGCACCTTCCTCGGCCTCCTGCTGCTCGCCGCGCTCGTCGCGGCGCTGCCCTACGTCCGCTCGGGCGGGCGGTGGCGGGTGCTCGGGCCCGTCCGGCACTGGGGGACGGGCGCGCTGCTGCCGTGGGCGACGAGCCTCGCGCTGCTGGTGATCCCGGCCGCGACCGCCGACTTCGACTACCGGTACGTGCTGCCCGCCGTCCCGTTCGCGTGCGTGGCGCTCGGGCTGGCGCTGCTGCCGCCGCCGCGCCGCCCGGCCCCGGCCGCCGCCCCGGCCGCCGCCCCGGTCGACCCCGGGCAGTCCGAGGAGCCCGATTCCGAGGAGCCCGATTCCGAGGAGCCGGAGGAGCCCGAATCGGAGAAGGCCGAGGAGCCGGAGGAGGCCGAGCCGGAGAGCGCGGCTACCTCCGGGTGAGACGGCGCCCCGCCGAGCGGGCCAGCGCCGTGACCTTCCCCCGGACGATGTGGACGGCTAGGTTCCCGCCGCCCGTCCGGTAGAACGAGGCGCGGCGCAGCCCCAGCGCCGCGCACGGCACGGGCGCGACCTTCGGCTGCCCCGCCTGCACGGGCACGCGCATCCGGGCGGTCTCACCGCCGACCGTGAACTCCAGCTGGACGTCCCAGCGCCCGACGGCCAGCCCGCGCAGGTCGGTGACGGCGGTGAACTCCAGCCGCTCCGCGCCCGGCAGCAGGCGGACCTCGGCGTCCTTCGTGCCGTCTCCGCCGCGCGCCTCCAGCCGGACGGCCACGCCGATGTGCGCCGCCGACCCAGGCGAGATCGGCACCGACCCCCGGACGAGCAGCCGCGGTATGCCGTCCCAGCCGACCGCCTCGACCCGCAGCAGCTTCTCCAGCGCGGCGGGGCCCGGCGCGACGGTCAGCGACAGGTTGTCATAGCCCTGGGTGAAGAACGGTGTGACGGACGCGCCCACCCCTTCCCCCGAGGCGTGGAACCGGCCCTTCGGGGCGGTGACGTCCTCGGCGCGGTCGGCGCCGAGCCGTCCCTCCTTGACCAGCCGGTCGTGTGTCACCTCGACGTGCAGGTCCCACGTCCCCGCGGGCAGCGGCGCTCCCGAGGCCGCCGTCGCCGGGTCGAGGTCCACGGTGAAGGTGTCGCCGTCCGCCGCGCAGGGCACCCGGTGCTCGCCGCCGGACTTCTTGTCGCGCAGCAGCAGCCCGACCGTCCGGTCGCCGGTGTCGAGCCTGCCGAGGGCCGCCGTCCCGGCCACGCGGAGCAGGTCGCCCTCCCAGCCGAGCGCGGTCAGGCTCCGCAGGACGCGCAGCCGGTCGGTGATGTCGAAGTAGGTGTCGGGGACGGACGCGCCCGGCTCCCGGAACCCCGGGTAGGCGACGTACGCGCGGGTCTTGTCGACCAGCAGCGGGACGGGCTCGGAATCGGTCACCCGCTCGACGATCCGCATCAGCAGCTCCCGGCGCCCGCTCCGCACGCTGTGCGCGAGGACGCGGTAGCGGGGCCGCATGCGCATCATGACCGCGGGGGTCAGGAAGTCCTCGCAGAGGCGGCGCATGCCGTCCATGACCTGGTCGACGACGTCCTCGGGGGCGGTGAGGAGACGGCGGTCGAGCCCGTACAGCACCTCCAGCTCGAAGTGCCGGACGAGCATCCGGTCGCGCGCCGGGCCGGGCCCCCGGTGCGCCATGACCTGCTCCAGCATCGAGCGGGCGACGTCGCCGTAGAACACCTCGGGCCAGCCGCCGCCCGCCTGCATGATGCTGCTGCCGTCCTCGCGCTCCACGAGGTAGTAGCAGTCGTGGTCGGCCACGACCGACACCCCGGAGGAGTGCAGGAACGCGTGCGCGGTGAAGACCTTGTCCTCCGCCGCGAGGATGCCCTCGGGGAACCGGATCCCGTGCCGGTCCAGCAGCTCGCGCCGGAACAGCTTGTGGGTGGTCAGCGAGGCGCCGAAGACGTCGGTGTCCGGGTCGTCCACGCTCACGCGGGCGATGTTCTTGGTGAACCGCGCGACGCCCCGCCCGATGCCGACGTAGCGGCCGACGACGACGTCCGTGCCCTGCTCCTCGGCCACCGCGCACATGCGCTCCAGGGCCTCGGGGCCGAGCCGGTCGTCGGCGTCCAGGAAGAACAGGTACCGGCCCTGGGCGCGCTCGATGCCGGCGTTGCGCGGCGCGCCGGGGCCGCCCGAGTTCGGCTGCCGGACGACGGTGAGCCCCGGCCGCGCCGCGGCGAGCCGGTCCAGCTCGTCACCGCTCCCGTCGGTGGAGCCGTCGTCCACCGCGACCACCTCGACCAGGCCGGGGTCGAGGGTCTGCTCGAACACCGACCCCAGCGCCTCGCCGAGGGTGGCACGGCAGTTGTAAACGGGCACGATCACACTGACCAAGGGGGGATTCACGGAAGGACCTCACGGTGTCGGGTCGAAGATCCGGTCGACGGTGCGGGCGGCGGCGCGGCCGTCGTCCAGGGGGCAGAACCGGGCCACGAAGTCCTCGTACCGCTTGCGGTGGCCCTCCGTGGCGGACTCGACGTCGCGGATCGCCTCGATCAGGTCGTCGGAGGTCTCCACGAGCGGTCCCGGCGACTCGGCCTCGAAGTCGAAGTAGAAGCCGCGCAGCCGGTCCCGGTAGTCCGCCAGGTCGTAGGTGAAGAACAGCATGGGGCGGCCGGTGTTGGCGTAGTCGAACATCACCGAGGAGTAGTCGCTGATCATCATGTCGGCGATCAGGTACAGCTCCGTGATGTCGGGGTACAGCGAGACGTCGCGGACGAAGCCGGACTCGTCCTCGGGGACGCCGTCCACGACGTTCGTGTGCAGCCGGACGAGCAGCACGTGGTCGTCGCCGAGCGCCTCCCGCGCGCGCTCCAGGTCGATGCGCATGTCGAAGCGGTAGCGGCCCTTGCTGTAGTACTGGTCGTCGCGCCAGGTCGGCGCGTACAGCACGACCTTCTTGCCCTCGGGGATGCCGAGCCGGGCCCGGACGTCCTTGGCGACGACCTCCGCCTCGGGGCTGTGCATCAGGTCGTTGCGCGGGTACCCGGCCTCGATGATCTCGCCCTTGAACGCGAACGCGCGGCGGAAGATCTCCGTGCTGAACGGGTTCGGCGACAGCAGGTGGCTCCACTCGGGGACGGTCGGGCCGGTGGTCTTCGTCTGGAGCGCGTGCTTCATGCCGGGCGCGTAGGCGAAGTGCACCTCCTTGATGTCCCTGCCGATCTTCTTCAGCGGCGTCCCGTGCCAGGTCTGGAGGACGATCTGGTCGGGGTGCCGCTGGAACCACTCGCCGAGCCGGTGGTTGGTGATGATGTAGCGGGAGGTCGTCACCGCCTCCTGCCACTCCTTGCCGTTCAGCCGCACCGCCTGGAGCGTGTCGGGCAGCTCGACCTGCGCGTCGTTGACGACCCAGAGCTGCTCCAGATCCGAGCCGCGCCGCACCAGCTCCTGGTGGATCGCCTTCGGGCTGTCGGAGTACTGCCGCCCGCTGAAGCAGGAGAACACCACGGCGTCGCGCAGGCCGTCCCGGTCGACGCGGCGGCGCGCCTCCTCGCGGATCTTCGGGCCCGCGTTCTTCTCCTCGCTGGAGACGTCGCCGGTCACCGCGACGACGAGCCGCCCGTCGCTGGACTCCAGGTCGTACTCGCGGCGGGCCACCTCCAGCGCCCCCGGCAGGCCCTTCTGCGCCGCGCGGGTGAGCCGCACGGTCAGCGCCCGCTCCCGGCCCCCGGCCGGGCGGAACAGCACGTCCCAGCGGCCCGGACGCAGCGGCAGCACGCCCGCGACGCTCGGCACCGCCGCCACCGGCACCTCGGCGCGCAGCGTCCCGGCCTCGCCGGGGACGAGGTCGAACGCGAACTCCTTGCGGCGCGCCCGGCCCCGGATCACGACCTGCCCGCCGCTGTGCGCGGCGTGCGTCGCGGTGAGCACGAGCGTCCCGTCCGGGCGCCACGCGCATTCGCTGACGATCAGCCGGGTCGTGGTCAGCCGCACCCGCAGGTACCCGCTCGGGCCGCGCCCGGCGTTCACCTCCAGCGCGCCGAACGGCCGCTCGGCGTCGTCGATGCCCTCGGCGAGGACGAGCGGGCGGCCGTCCGCCGACACCGTCCAGTCGCGGGTGTCGTCGATCGCCTCTGGAGGGATCGGTACGTCCGCCAGGGCGGCTGGATCGATGCGGGCGCGGTGCGTCCCGTCCTCGTCCACGACGGGGACCGCGACCGTCGTGTCGCCGAGCCGCAGCGTCAGCTCGGCGGGCGGACGCTCCGCCGCCGCGACGTCGACGACCAGCGCGTCGCCGTCCCAGCGCAGCCCGCTCGCGCGCACCCGCACCTTCTCGACCTTGACCCGCAGCTCGCCGTCCACGATCAGCGGGACGATCCGCACGTCGCCCGCGACGTACCGGTAGGGCGGGTTCGCACCGGTGCCCGACCCGCCGCCGCGCAGCGGGCCCTGCCGGAACACGCCCGCGTTCAGCACCGACGCCCGCACGTCCCAGGTGCCCTCGACCCACTGGCCGTGGTCGCGGAGCTTCCCGGCGTCGATCGAGAACTCAAAGCCCGACCAGCCGCCGGACTTCTTGCCCGGCTTCGGCGTCTGCTTGGCCCGCGCGGTGATCTTCCGGCGGCCCGAGCGCAGCGTGACGGCCTTCAGCGACGTCCAGCGGCGCCGCGAGCTGACCGAGTTGATGTAGGCCTCGCCGGTGACGGTGAGGCGGTCGCCCTCCCACGCCACCGCGTGGACGCGGCCGCGCAGCTTGACCTCGCCGCGCGCCCGGTACACGTCGCGGGGGACGTCGAGCGAGCCGTCCTTCCAGTACGGGTACACGACATAGCGGCGCAGCGGGTCGCGGACGATCGACGGCGAGGACTTGCCCCGCTCGTACCGCACGACCTTCACCAGCTCGCCCGTGTGCCCCGTTGAGGCGAGGTGCCACTTCAGCCGGACCAGCGCGGACGCCTCGGCGAACACCTTCGGCGAGATCCCCGCCGCGTACGCCGCGGCCTGCGCGACGACCTGCTCGCGCTCCTCGTCGGGCAGGTCGGGCAGCACGTCCAGGAACACGCGCAGGTCGGTGTTGACGGTCGCGAGCTGGAGGCGCCGCGCCTCCTTGGCGTCGGCGTGGGCGGTGAGCCAGCCCGTCGCGAGCGTGACCGCGCCGAACCCGTCCGCGATGTCCTGCGCGACCGTCGTGGACCCGTACCGGGGGTGCCGCCGCCGCAGCACCACCTCGGACAGCACGTCGATCCCCTTCGCCAGGTGCAGCGCCTGGACGGTCGCCGCGAGGTCGTCGTAGCGGCCGATGTCGGGGAACTCCAGCCCCGCCGACGTCCAGAACGACCGGCGGACGAGCTTGCCGGTGATCTGCCGGTTCAGGATCAGCTCGGGACGGCGCCGCAGGTCGGTGCCCGACGCGGGGGCGGCGGGCGTCGAGCGCGGCTGCCACGACCACACCTGGCCCGTCCGCCTCCGCACGGCCTCCGAGCCGAGCGCGAGGTCCGACCCGGACCTCTCCAGCGAGGTCGCGAGCAGTTCGAGGCCGTCCGGGGGCAGCTCGTCGCCGCCGTCCACGAACAGCAGGTACTCCCCGCCCGCCTCGGCTGCGCCGCGGCCGCGCGCCGCGCCCCGGCTGAGCGCGCCCTCCCGGACGAGCCGGAACCGCTCGTCCGGCAGCTCGACCCCGGCGGCGCCCCCGGCGCCGTCGTCCATGACGAGGACCTCGATCTCGCCGTAGGACTGCGCCGCGAGCGACTCCAGGGTGCCGGGGAGCAGCTCCCCGGCGCCGTGCGTGAGGACGATGACGCTGATCCGGCTACTGGACAAGCGACCCACTCCTTCAACCACCTAAGGACCCGGCGCCCCGCGCCGGGTCGTGAGACGACGTTTTCTGCGCGGCGGGCCCCGTGGGTGCCGGTGCCCGCCGGTGGTGCTGGAGCGGGGAGGTCGATCACTGCGGAGGGTTCGGGACCTTCTCGCCCAGGAACAGCCGGCGGACGGCGCGCTCGGCCGCGTGACCGTCGTCCCAGGGGCAGAACCGGGTCCGGAAGCCCTCCCGGGCCTTCTGCGCCGTGTCGCTCCACGCCGCCCGGGAGACGAACGCGTCGACCAGCTCGCCCTCCGTCGTGGCGACGACGCCCGGCGGGGTGGCGGTGAGGTCGAAGTTGACCCCGCGGGTCAGCTTGTAGGTCTCCCAGTCGTTGGCGTAGATCACGATCGGCTTGTCGAGGTTGGCGTAGTCGAACATGATCGAGGAGTAGTCGGTGAGCAGCGCGTCCGAGGCGATCGCGAGGTCCTCGACCGACCGGTGCCCGGACACGTCGATGACGCGGCCCTCCGGCCACCCCATGTCCGCCGCCATGTTCTTCAGCTTGTAGTAGTAGTGCGCGCGCACCAGCAGCACGTAGCCCTCGCCGAGCTGCTCCACGACCCGTCCGATGTCGAACATCGGCGTGTAGCGGCGCTGGTACTCGCGGTGCGTCGGCGCATACAGGATCGCGGTCCTGCCCTCGGGCACGCCCAGCTCGTCGCGCAGCCGCAGCCGCTCCTCGTCGGTGGCCCGCACCAGCCGGTCGTTGCGCGGGTACCCGATCTCCAGCATCTCGTAGTTGCACGGGAAACCGCGCTCCCACGCCTCGCTGGACAGCGGGTTGGACGAGACCAGGTAGTCCCAGCGGTCCGAGCGCTCGATCAGCGCCTTGAAGTCCATCTCCTTGGCGCCGACCGGATACTCCATCTGGTCGAGGCCCATCTTCTTCAGCGGCGTCCCGTGCTGCGTCATCAGGTGCACCTGGCCGGGGCGCTTGACGTAGTGGTCCGGGAAGTTGACGTTGTTGACGAAGTACTTCGCGCGGGCGATCGTCCGGTAGTAGTCGGCCGATCCGGCGAGGACGTAGTCGACGCCCTCCGGGATGTTCTTGCGGTTGGCCGCCTTCACCACCCACACGCCGTGGATGTGCGGTGCCAGTTCCTTCATCTTCTCGTAGATCGCCGCCGGGTTGCAGGAGTACCCGCGGTACCAGTAGGCGCCGAACACGGCCAGGTTCTCGTCGACGGCCAGGTGGCGCTGCATCTGGTAGAAGCGGTCCTTGGCCATCGCCTTGGAGGCCAGCACACCGCGCTTGCGGAGGTTGTTGGCCTTGCGGGCGGGCTTCTTGGCCTTGGCCTTCACCGAGCCCGGGCCGAGCCGCTGGAAGCCCCGGTAGTCGTTCTTCTGGATCAGCCGGTGCTTCTCCGCCAGGTGCGGCTTGTCGTCCGGCGGGACGTGCCCCTCCGGCCGGTACCGGTTGTAGGTCTTGGACATCTCGGCGAAGAACCGCTCGTTCTCCGACGGGTGCACCCGGTCGCCCCGTTCGATGATCACCAGCAGGTGCCAGATCGTCCGGTCGAACATCAGCTGCCGGAACTGGTCGGCCTCCGGGCCCATCTCGTCCATGAAGGCGAAGATGCGGTCGTACTGCGCGAACGCGTCGAAGTGCTTGGCGCCGGTCGTCCTCGTGATCGCGCCCCGGCGGCGCTGCCGGTAGATGTAGCAGACCCGGTCGAGCAGGCTGAGCCGCTCGGCCGCCATCAGGATCGGGTAGGTGACGTTGACGTCCTCGTAGTAGCCGCCGCTGAAGCGCAGCCCGAGGTCGATCAGGAACTGGCGGCGGATCGCCTTGTTCCACGCCGTCATCATCATCTCAAGGACGCTCGGACGCTCGGCCAGCGTGAACACGTCCGGCGCCGGCGGCTCGCGGAACAGGTCGTTGATGATGCTGCGCTTGACCTTGCCGTTCCAGTACGAGCGCGCGTAGTCGAAGACCAGGACGTCCGGGCGGGTCTCGGCGAGCCGCTCGCAGATCGCGCGGACGGCGCCCTCGGTGGCGTGGTCGTCGCTGTCGAAGAACCAGACGTAGTCGCCGGTCGCCGCGTCGAACCCGGTGTTGCGCGCCTGCCCGAGCCCGACGTTCTCGGTGAGGTGCAGGACGCGGACCCGGGAGTCGCGTTCGGCGTACTCGTCGAGGATCTCCCCGCATGCGTCCGGCGAGGCGTCGTCGACCGCGATCACTTCCAGGTTCGGAAGATCGGGATCGAGGATCGAGTCCATGCACTGCCGGATGTACCCCTGCACCTTGTGCACGGGCACGATGATGCTCAGAGAGATGTCATTACCACTGCTCACGGAACGCCAATCAACTTCTCGGTGAAATCTGGATCATACCCGCACACGGTAGTAAGAGCTTATGTCCGGGGATGCGAGGGCTTGAGCAGCCATCGGGCCTTGGGCTCCACTGCCCAGCGGGTGGCCCGCTGCACCGGGGCGGTGGCGAGCACCACTCCGAGTGCCAGCGCGGCCAGCGTGACCCCGACCAGGCCGAGCGGGTTGTGCAGGGCGGGCTTGGCCAGAAAGCCGGTGTAGTCGAAGGTCTTCACGACGAGGCCGTGCAGGAGGTAGACGTACATCGTCCGCGTCCCCATCGTCGTGTACCAGGCGTGGCCGCGCGGGATCGCGGCGAGGAACGCGGCGCCGAGGACGAGCGCCAGCACGACGGCGAGGACCCGCCAGCCCATGCCCTCGGGCGTGGAGTAGCCCATGTCCTCGTAGCCCATCGTCCACCAGATGAAGCCCTTGTCGATCTTCGGGACGACCGTGCCGCGCTCCCAGACGTAGGCGATCGGCAGCGCCGCCGCCAGCACGCCGAGGCCCGCCCAGCGCGCCCACGGGCGGCGCAGCACCTGCACGTGCCGGGGTTCGACGGTCAGGCCGAGGACGAAGAACGGCAGCAGCCCGGCCGTCCGGCTGAGCGTGGAGTCGGCGGTGAACGTCCACGTGCCCGCGACCAGCGCCAGCCCCAGCGACACCGTCACCGGGTGGCGCAGGTGCCCCCACAGCGGCGCGCTCAGCCGCCAGAACACCATCGCGACCAGGAACCACATCAGGAAATGCGGACGGAAAAGCGAGCTCAACCGGAAATCGGCGTCGTTGATGAGCGTGAGCTGCAACCGGTAAAGCACGATGAAAATCACATAGGGCACGACCAAGCTGGGGAAGATATTCCGGAACTTGTCCGTGGAGCGCATGAACCCGCGCGAGAAGTAGCCGGAGACGAACACGAACACCGGCATGTGGAATCCATACAGCACCATGTACGCGGCGTGGGCGGACTGGCTGTCCCCGAACTCGGCCCAGACGTGCCCGACGACGACGAGCAGGGCCGTGAAGAACTTGGCGTTGTCGAAGTAGGCGTCGCGGGGGCGTGGCTGCGGCACGGGCCCGCCGGCGGGTTCGCCGGCCGGAGGACGCGCCTGGGGGAGGGTTTCCGTCATGTCTCCGAAAGATTCACTTGGCACGGGATTCACTTGGCACGCGACGAACGTTCACGTGAGGGGATGCCGACTCTAGTGCCCCGCCGGAGGGCGCGGAGGGCGATGCGGCAGACTGCCGCGCGGGCGGCGATCACGTCAGCCCCGGGCGCGGGGCCGCCGCAGCGGCGTGAACACCCAGGTCATCTTGGGTTCCAGCGCCCAGCTCATGCAGCGCACGACCGGCCGCGTGCACAGGCAGGTGCCGACGACCACGGCGCCCGCGACGACCGCGACGACGCCCGCCGGGGTGTGCATCCAGTCCGCGCCCCACCAGCCGGTGAAGTTCAGCAGCCGCGTCACGAACCCGTGCAGCAGGTAGGCGTACAGGGTCGCGGCGCCGAGCGCGGTGAACCAGTACCGCCGCCGGGGGACGATCGCGAGGAACGCCGCGACCAGCACGATCGCGCAGCAGAACATGCCGAGCCGCATCACCGTCCCGGCGAAGTTGCCGACGCCGAGCTCGAAGTGCGCGTGCTTCCAGAAGATCCAGTCCCGCGACATGCGGTTCATGACGAGGTAGGAGCAGCCGAGCCCGACCGCGAGGACGGCGAACCCGATCGGCCGCGCGATCGGCCGCTTCAGCAGCTCGAAGTGCGCGGGCTTCAGGTTGAGCCCGAGGACGTAGAACGGCAGCAGCCCGAACACCCGGTGGATGTCGAAGGTCCCCCCGAGGTCGCTCATGTACGACAGCAGCGAGAACGTCAGCGCGACCGCCAGCGGCCACCGGATCTGCTGCCAGACCGGGGTGGACAGCCGCCACAGGAACAGCGCGCACAGGAACCAGGTGAGGTAGTACGGGTTGAGGAGGCTGATCTCCAGCTTGTTGTCGCCCGCCAGCCAGTCGTAGATGGAGTAGGCGAACTCGAACACCACGTACGGCACGCCGACGTTGGTGATGAGCTTGCGCGCCTTGCCGCCGGAGAACGTCCAGTTCCGCGAGAAGTAGCCGGTGATCACGATGAACAGCGGCATGTGGAACATGTAGATGAAGATGTACAGGCCCTTGGCCATCGGGACGTTCTGGAGGTTGGCCAGCGAGTGCCCGGCAACCACCAGCAGGATCGCGAGGTACTTGGCGTTGTCGAAGAACGGGTCGCGGGGCCTGCGCGCCGCGGCGGCCGGGCCCGCGGCGGCGCCGGCCTGCCCCGGGGCGGCGGGCGGCCCGTGCTCGGCGGCGGGCGCCGCCGCCGGGTCCGGGATCGCGGCGCCGGGCACCGAGGACCAGGGCTGATCGGGTCGCTCGACCGTTCCGGGCGCGGTGGTGTGCGTCATGGCTGCGTCACGGGCCGCACTGCGAACTGGGCTGCGCGGCTCAGGCTCCCTTGCAGATGTCGTCGCTTGCCTTGATCTCGCCGTTCTGCTTGGGGATTCCCCCCTTGGGGTTCTTCAGGACCGTCCAGTTGGAGCCGACGACCAGGTCCACGACGCCCGGCTTGGCGCCGGACGTGCGGGCCGTCGGCTGCGGCTTGCTCGGGATCATCCCGACGAGCGTCTGCGACTGCCGGTCGGCACCCGCACCGTACATGACCTTGGTGGTCGCCGTCGTGGGGGCGTTGCCGCCGACGGTGACCTTGAAGCCCTGCGACTCCAGGTCCTCGGCGACCCGCCGCGCCTGCCCCGCGATGCCGCTGGCGTTGAACACCCGCACCTGCACCTGGCTCGGCGGGATCTTGGCGCTGCCCTGCTTGGGCTCCTCGGGGACCGTCTTGTCGTTGCGGATCGTCGCGAAGAACGGCTGCGCGTCGGCGGTCATCGCCACCCGGTTCGGGTCGACCGGGTCGGGCCCCGACGGGACGGTGACGAAGCGCAGCTTGCCCGAGCTCATCCCCTGCATGCCCTGGCCGATCTTCATCATGACCTGCGGGGTGAGCTCCTTGTCGGTGGTGAGCGACTTCGTGGCCGCGTTCATCAGCGACAGCATCCGGGCGGGGTTGCTCAGCACGCCCGCGCTCATCGCCTTGTTCGCCAGCGCGCCCATGAACTTCTGCTGCCGCTTGATGCGGTCGGTGTCGGAGCCGTCCCCGAGGCCGTGCCGGACGCGGACGTAGGCGAGCGCCGTCTCACCCTTGATCGTGTGCTTGCCGCGCTTCAGGTTGAGCTTGGACAGCGGGTCGTTGACGTCCTTGGTCAGGCAGATCGGGACGCCGCCGACCGCGTTGGTGATCGACTTGAAGCCGTTGAAGTCCACCTGCATGAAGTGGTCGATGCGGATGTTGGACAGGCTCTCGATCGTCTTCATCACGCACGCGGCGCCGCCGTTGGTGAACGCCGAGTTGATCTGGGCGCGGGGCGAGGCGGGGATCGTCCGGCCGTCCCTGGTCCTGCAGGACGGCATCCGGACCATCAGGTCGCGCGGGAAGCTGATGCCCATCGCCTGGCCGCCGCCGGGCGACAGGTGCAGCAGGATCATCGTGTCCGAGCGCGGCGGCTCGTTCTTCATCGCGCGGCCGTACTTGGAGTTGGCCCCCGCCCGGGTGTCGGACCCGAGGAGCAGGATGTTCATCGCGCTGTTGAGCTTCTTCGGGCGGTTGGGGCCGAGCTGGGCGTTCACGTCCTCGTGGGAGATGTTCCCGAACGCCTTGCGGTACAGGCCGTAGGCGGTGAGCGACCCGACCACCATGACCGCCGACAGTCCGATGCACACCCAGCCGAGGATGCGCCAACCGCGTCGAGGCGACGCCTGCTGCGGATCGGCGTCGTCGACGTACTCCATGTACATCGGGTTGCTGTTCATCGGCTCCGTGGTCCGGGGGCGGGCCCGCTTTCCGGGGTTCGGTCGGCGTTGTGAGTCGTGGCGTGAACGGTGGTGGTGTGACGGTGGTGGTGGTGCGTGAACGTGTGAGTCGTGATCAGGGCGGCTGTGGTCGTGGTTGGAGCAAGGAGAGCGTAGGTCAGGCGAGCAGGCGCGGGGACCCGGATGCGTCTTTCCATCCGGGGAGCCCGGCCACCGCCGTCACATGCTCCAGCGTGACCCGCCGATCTAGGACGGCTTTGTCAAAGTTTCGTTGAATTATGACGGAAGCACCTGAGGCTAGTGGTGCGAGCAGGGACGCAAGTACCCCGTCCAGTGTGGTGAAGGACATGTCAACCAGGATCCGGCTCCGCGCGTCCAACTCCCATTTCCCGGCGGCCGCGCGGGCTCGCGCGACGATGTCCGCCCCGGTCAGTGTGGTCTTTGTCACATCGGAGCCGGGCAGCGGGGACGGCACCGTGAGCGTGGGAAGTTCGGGCGACACGCCTGGGTCGGGCACGAACCGGTCACCGTGGGCGCGGACCTCGACGGCGTAGTCGGTCACCCCGGACGGGCAGGCCGCGAGCGGGCCGCCCAGCGCGTGCAGCGACAGGCCCACGATCTCGTCCGCGTCGCTGTAGGCGCCGCCGTACGCCCCGCCGCTGAGCACGTCGTCGAGCACCTCCTCGGCCGCCGCCAGGATGTACGGCGCGGAGGTGCCGTCCGGTTCGACCGCCTCGCCGACCGCCGCACCCACCGCCTCGCCGGCCGCCTCCGGGTCGACGGGTTCGGCGACGAGCCCCGCCGACCAGCAGGCCATCAGCCACACGGCGGTCTGCCAGTGCGGCGGCAGCGCGAGCACCACCCGCGTGCCGGGTTCGGCGGCCAGCCCGTCCACCAGGAAGTTCGCGGTCTTGGCGACCCAGTTGTCGAACGTGCGCGCCGACAGCTCGACCCGCTCGCCCGAGGCGTCGTCGTAGAAGGTCACGAAGGGGCGGGACGGGTCGTCCGCGACGCGGGCGCGCAGCAGGTCGGCCGGTGCCGCTCCGCCGCCGGGGCCACCGCCGGCACGTGTGCTCATGGGGTGAGCGTAGAGCGCCGCACGTCGCGGCACCTCCCGGGGACGCGACTTAGCACGCGTCGGGAGTGCGTCCCGACATGCGTCCTGAGCAGGCGTCTGGTATGGCGCGGTCGCCCGCCGGAAGGTGGGCTCGGACCGCTACGCTCCGCTCCGATGAACTCCCACCGCATGGGCCTGAGCGCGGGCCGGCTGCTCACACGGGTCACCGTGGCGCCGGCGCTGCTGCTGGTGGCGTGGCTGGCGGTCTCGCTGCCGCTGCTGCTGGCGGGCGCGTTCCGGCCGGGCCCGGCGATCGCCCTGTTCGTGCCGGTCGCGGGGCTGGCGCTGTGGCAGGGGCTGCGGTCCCGCCCGCGCATGGGCAGGGAGGACGACGCGGATGTCCTGGACACTCCCGACCCGGGCGGGCTCGGCTCGGTGTCGTGGTGGACGACCGGCGCCGTCCTCGCGGTGACGGGAGCGTTCCTGGTCCTCCAGGTGGCGATGTGCTCCGAGCAGATCATCGTGCGCCGCGACCCGGCCTCGTACGTGCAGTTCGCGTCCTGGCTGACCGGGCACGGCTCGCTGCCGATCCCGCGCATGGAGGGGGCGTTCGGCGGGGACGACCGGGCGCTGGCGTACGCGGGCCCCGCGTTCTACGAGTACCACGGCTCGATCGTCCCGCAGTTCATGGCCGGGCTGCCGATCGTGCTCGCGCTCGGCGGCTGGATCGGCGGCACGCAGGGCATGCTGCTGATGGCGCCGCTGCTCGGCGCGTGCTGCGTGCTCGCGTTCGCGGGGCTGGTCGCGCGGCTGGTCGGGCCCCGCTGGGCGCCCGCGGGCGCGCTGCTGCTCGCGCTGACGCTGCCGATGCTGTGGGCCTCGCGCTCGACGCTCAGCGAACTGCCCGCACTCGTGCTGCTGCTCGGCGGGCTCGCGCTGCTGCACGACGTCCGGACCGAGGAGGCGCGGTCGGCGCGGGCCAAGGCGTTCCTCGCCGGGCTCGCGCTCGGGCTGGTCGTGCTCGTCCGCATCGACGGGCTGCGGGACGTGCTGCCGGTGGCGGCGTTCGCCGGGCTGCTCGTCGCGCGGGGCCGCCGCACCGGCTACCCGCTGGCCGCCGGGCTCGCGCTCGGCGCGGGCGGCGGGCTGGTCGAGGGGTTCGTGCTGTCCCGGCCCTACCTGCGCTACCTGCACACCTCGCTCTACCCGCTGCTGGTGCTCACCGCCGCCGTGGCGGTGGCGACCGGCGCCATGGTGCTGCTCCTGCGCTGGGAGCGCACCGGGTCCCGGCTGCGCGCGTTCGCGGCGGCCGCCGGGCGCGGGCGGCTGCCGGACGCCGCCGCCGTGCTCACCGTCCTCGTGATGCTGGCGTTCGCCGTCCGGCCGCTGGTGCAGACCGTCCGGCGCGTCCCGACCAACCCCGACGACAAGCTCAACGCCTACTTCATCGAGCAGGTCCAGCGGATCAACGGCATGGCGCTGGACGGCACCCGGCAGTACTCGGAGCTGTCGCTGTACTGGATGGTCTGGTACATCGGCGTGCCCGCGCTGCTGTTCGCCACGTTCGGCGCGGCGCTGCTGGCGCGGCGGCTGATGCGCGGCCGCTCGCCGGAATGGCTGCTGCCCTACGCGGTCATCGTCTGGACGACCGCGCAGGTGCTGCTGCGGCCCGGCATCACCCCCGACCACCCGTGGGCGTCCCGGCGGCTGCTCGGCCTCGCGATCCCCGGGCTGCTGCTGTTCACCGTGTTCACGATGGCCTGGATGGCGCGCCGGGTGCGGCGCCTCGGGTACGGGCCGCGCGTCGTCCGCCCGGTGGCGGCGGTCCTCGTGCTGCTGGCGCTGGTGCCGATCGTCATGACGTCCGGCAAGATCATGATCTCCCGCACCGACCAGCACGAGCGCGCCGCCGTCGACGGGCTGTGCGACAGGCTCGGTCCCGGCCGCTCGGTCGTGGTCATCGAGCGCGCCACCGCCGACCGCTTCCTCCAGGTGATCCGCAGCATGTGCGGGCTGCCCGCCGCGCGGACCGTCTCGTCGGCGCGACCCGCCGACGTACGGCGCGTCATCGGCCGCGTGTACGCCGCCGGCCGGCGTCCGGTGATCATGGGGGCGGAGCCGGGCCAGGTCGCCCGGTACGGCCAGGCGACACGCGCGCTCGCGCTGTCCACCCGGCAGGACGGCCGGACGCTGACCGGCCCGCCCGGCAGCACCTGGGGCCTCACCGTCGAGGTGTGGATCGCCGAGCCGCCCCGCCCGTAAGGCCGCCGCGCCCCGCGCGGGCGAGTATTCTCGCCCTGCGTGAGTACCCAGCCCGCCATGTCAACGTCCCAGCCCGCCGCACCGACGACCGAGCAGGCCGCCATGCCGGCTGAAACGGTGACGGAACCAGCGGTGCCGGCGCCCGATCCCGCGCTCGACTTCGAGCTCGCCGACCTGCCGCCCGAGCCCGTCCACGTCACGATCGTCCTGCCCTGCTACAACGAGCAGGACCACGTGATCGACGAGGTCGAGCGGATCACGGAGGCGATGGACGGCAGCGGAAAATCGTATGAACTCCTCGCGGTCGACGACTGCTCGACCGACGAGACGCTCGCCCGCCTCCGGGAGGCCGCGCCCCGCTTCCCGAACATGCGGATCATGGCGTTCCAGCACAACAGCGGGTCGGGCACCGTCCGGCGGATCGGGTCGCAGCAGGCCCGCGGCGAGATCGTCGTGTGGACCGACGCCGACATGTCCTACCCGAACGAGCGGATCCCCGAGCTGGTCGAGGCGCTGGACTCCGACCCCTCGATCGACCAGGTCGTCGGCGCGCGCACCAGCGAGGAGGGCACGCACAAGGCGCTGCGCGTCCCGGCCAAGTGGTTCATCCGCAAGGTCGCCGAGCGGCTCACCAACACCAAGATCCCCGACCTCAACTCCGGGCTGCGCGCGTTCCGCCGCGAGGTCTCGCTGCCCTACCTGCGGCTGCTGCCGCCCGGGTTCTCCTGCGTCACGACGATCACGATCGCGTTCCTGTCGAACCAGCACCCGGTGCGGTACATGCCGATCAACTACGCCAAGCGGGCCGGGAAGTCGAAGTTCCACTTCACCAAGGACGCCTACCGCTACATCCTCCAGGTGCTGCGGATGGTCATGTACTTCAACCCGCTCAAGGTGCTGATGCCGCTCGCGCTCTGGCTGATCGTGATCGGGCTGCTCAAGGGCGTGTTCGACATGGTCGTGCACTTCGGCTACTTCGCCAACAACACCATCATGATCTTCGTGACGGGATTGATCATCGCCTCGCTGGCGCTGCTGGCCGACCTCATCGTCCGCTCGCGCGGCGACGTCTAGCGGTATGGCCAGCGAGACGGGCAGGGCCTCGCTGCGGATCGCCGTCGTCGGCCCCGCGTTCCCGTTCAAGGGCGGCGGCGCCCACCACACGACCGAGCTGGCGCACCGGCTGTCGGCCGCCGGCCACGAGGTCGTGATCGAGTCGTGGCGCGCCCAGTACCCGGGGTTCCTGTATCCGGGGCAGCAGACGATCTCCGAGCCCGAGGGCGACCCGTTCCCGGGGACGCGGCGCCGGCTCGACTGGCGCCGTCCGGACGGCTGGTGGCGCACCGGCCGCTCGCTGCGCGACCGCGACCTGGTGGTGCTGGCGGTGCTGAGCCCCGTCCAGGTGCCGTCGTATTTGGGGATCTTGAGTGGGCTGCGGCGGAACACGCCCGTGGTGGCGCTGTGCCACAACGTGCTGCCGCATGAGCGCAAGCCGTACGACGTGCCGCTGATGAAGCGGCTGCTGCGTCGGGTGGACGGCGTGCTCGTCCACAGCGAGGCGCAGGCCGATCTGGCGCGGGGCCTGACGAAGCGTCCCGTCCGGGTGGCGGAGATGCCCGCGCACCTTCCGGCGGCCGCCAAGGCAGCGCCGCCGGACGGGAAGGTCCGCCGCAGGCTGCTGTTCTTCGGGATCGTCCGTCCCTACAAGGGCCTGGACGTCCTGCTCCGCGCGCTCGCCGCCGGGCCGGTCTCTTGCGGGGGGACGACCCCCCGCACCCCCCGGAGCGGCCTGGACGGCGTCGCGCTGACGGTCGCGGGCGAGTTCTGGGGCGGGCTGGACGAGACCCGCGCGCTGATCGCGGAACTGGGGCTCACCGACCGCGTCGAGCTACGTCCCGGCTACGTGCCCGCCGCCGACGTGCCGGGGCTGTTCGCCGCCGCGGACGCGCTCGTTCTGCCCTACCGGACGGCGACCGCGTCGCAGAACGTGTGGATGGCGCATGAGTACGGCCTGCCGGTGATCGCCACCGACGTGGGCGGGTTCGGCGAGCAGGTCCGCGACGGGGAGGACGGCATCGTCTGCGCCCCGGACGACGTCCCCGCCCTCACCCGCGCGCTCGAACGCTTCTACGCGCCGGGGGAGCCGGAGCGGTTGCGCTCCGGCGTCCGCCCGGTCGACCACGGCCCGGTGTGGGCCGCCTATCTCGACGTACTGACCGGCGCGATCAGAGGTGCGGTTCGAGGACCTTGAGCAGCGCGCGCTTCGGCTTGGCGCCGACGATCTGCTCGACGACCTCGCCGTTCTTGTAGAGCAGCAGGGTCGGCAGGCCCATCACGCCGTACTCCTGCGGCGTCTTCGGGTTGGCGTCGTAGTCGATCTTCGCGATCCGGATCTTGCCGTCCTGCTCCTGCGCGATCTGCTCCAGGATCGGAGCGATCATGCGGCAGGGACCGCACCAGTCGGCCCAGAAGTCGACCAGTACCGGAGTGTCGCTCTTGAGGACCTCTTCGGTGAACGTCGCGTCGGTCACGGTGATCGGGGCCGTCACGGTCCCTCCTTCGTTTGCGGTGTACCCCTGACAAGCGCCTCAGGGGCGGGTTCATTCCCGGGTTCGCCGGGCTGACCAGGCAGGCCAGGCTCGCCCGGCTCGGACGGTTCGGGCGACAGCGGCGCCGGGTCCCCGGGGCCCCGCCCCAGCAGCAGGGCGGCGCCCGCGTTCAGCAGGTCGGCGATCGTCAGCAGGACGCGGGAGGCGATCGCGACCACGACCGGTGCGCCCGCGGGCAGCACCGGCGTCAGCACGACGGTCAGCGCGGCCTCCCGGGCGCCGATCCCGCCGGGCGCGATGAAGACCAGGAACCCCGCGACGAACGCGAGCGCGTAGGCGCCGGTGGCGAGGAACGGCAGTCCCGCGCCGTCACCGCCCACCGCCACGCACAGCATCCACGTGTGGACGCCGAACAGCACCCACCCGAGCACCGTCCAGCCGACGGCGCGCAGCGTCACGCCGAGGCTGACCGGCTGCTCCAGCGGCGGCCGCCG
The DNA here is from genome assembly GCF_022751215.1 of Actinomadura terrae. Taxonomy (GTDB): domain Bacteria; phylum Actinomycetota; class Actinomycetes; order Streptosporangiales; family Streptosporangiaceae; genus Spirillospora; species Spirillospora terrae. The sequence continues at coordinate 783,507 of NZ_JAICDG010000002.1, forward strand.
GATGAGCTTCAGCATCGTGTCGAGGCACCACGTCACGATCTTCGGGTGCAGGGCCGCGAGCATGACGGGCGCGAGCGGGAACAGCCACCAGTACTTCTCGCGCGCGGCGGCGGAGGTCAGCGGCAGCGTCGCGGCCGCGACGGCGAGCCCGCAGGCCGTGGACGAGGCGACCGCCAGCAGCGTCGAGCCGAAGCTCCGCTCGGCGGGCACCTTGTGCTCGCGCGCCATCTCGATCTGGGTGACCAGCGCCCACACCTTGCCCGGCACGTACTTGCCGAGCTGGGAGATCGCGGAGATCCGGAACGCGGGGCGCAGCGCCAGCGGCGAGCCGAGCCCGGCGAGGAAGGTGCGCCAGCCGAGCATCCACGTGAACAGGCCCGCGAGGCCCACGGCGAGCGACCCGGCGAGCGTCGCCCAGGACATCTCCCGGAACGCCCGCGTCGTCGCGTCCCACTGGTCGACCACGCTGTAGGCGCAGAAGGCGAGCGCGAGCAGGACGAGCAGCACGCGGAGGGCCCGCATTGCGACGGCCTTCATCTTCACCCGCCCAGGGTAGGCGAACGTGACCTCCCTGCCACGCTCTCGCCCTACAGTTGGATGCGATGAAAATCTCGGATGTGGTCGCCTTCATGGGGCACCAGGTGCATGTGTGCCGCTACCGCGAGGCGGGGACGCTCCTGTCGTGGATGGGACGCGACCTGCGCGGTCGGCGTGTCCTCGACGTCGCCGGGGGCGACGGCTACTGGGCCGGGCAGGCCCGCCGGCGCGGCGCGGAGGCCGTCTCGATCGACCTCGCGCGCGGCAAGATGGTCTACGGCCGGACGCTCGCGAACGCGCCCGCGCTGATCGAGTGCGACGCGCTGCGGCTGCCGTTCGGCGACGCCTCGTTCGACGCGATCCTGTCGGTCTGCGCGATCGAGCACTTCGACGACGGCGGCAGATCGCTGGACGAGATGGCCCGGGTGCTCAAGCCGGGCGGTGAGATATTCATGTCCGCCGACGTGCTGAGCCGCGCCGACGCGTGGCCGAAGCTGCGCGACGCGCACAAGGCGAAGTACCACGTCCAGCACACCTACACCCACGGCAGCCTCGGGAAGCTGATGGACGAGCGGGGCCTGGACCTCGTCCGCCACTCCTACCAGTTCCGGACGGCGGCGACCGAGCGGCTCTACCTGTCGCTGTCCACCTACGGCGGCAAGGTCGGCTTCAACGCGGCCGCGCCGCTGGCCCCGCTGGTCGCGCTGGCCGACCGGTCGGCGCCGAACGAGCGCGGCAGCATCGTCCTGATCCACGCGCGCAAACGTCCCGTTTAGGTAAACCCGGGCGCGCGTGCCACAGGTCGCGCGAATCCGTCCCCGGCGGGGCGTAGGCTCGTCAGTAAAGAGTGATCTACGCCACTGCGGCCCCGGATCGCTGACCCGGGGCCGGGATGGGGGAGTGGACCGTGGCGCCTCGGATCCTGCTGGACACAACGGCCGTGCCCGCCGACAGGGGAGGGCTCGGCCGGTACGTCGACGGACTGCTGACGGCCCTGCACGCGCAGGGCGCCGATCTCGCCGTCGCCTGCCAGCGCGCCGACCAGGAGCGGTACGAACGGCTCGTGCCGGGCACCCGCATCGTCTCCGGGCCGCCAGGCCTCGCGCACCGCGCGACCCGGCTGGCCTGGGAGCAGACGGGCCTGCCGCACGTCGCCGCGAGCGTCGGCGCGGACGTGCTCCACCTGCCGACCTACACGATGCCGGTGAGCGCGAGCCTGCCCACCGTCGTGACGATCCACGACGTGACGCTGTTCGCCGAGCCGGAGAAGCACGACCCGGTCCGGACGACCTACATCAAGTCCGCGACCCGCACCGCCGCGCGGCGCGCGACCCGGCTGATCGCGCCGTCCCGGGCGACGCGCGACGAGCTGGTCCGCCTGCTCGGCGCCGACCCCGCGCACATCGACGTGGCCTACCACGGCGTCGACCACGAGGTGTTCCACCGTCCGACCGAGCCCGAGACCAAGCAGGTGTCCGACCGGCTCGGCCTGCACGGACGCCCCTACATCGCCTATCTCGGGGCGCTGGAGCCGCGCAAGAACGTCCCGAACCTGATCCGCGGCTGGGCGCGGGCCTGCGCCGGGCTGCCCGACCCGCCCGCGCTGGTGCTGGCGGGCGGCGGCGGGTGGGACGACGCGGTCGACGCGGCGATCGCGGCGGTCCCGCCGCAGCTCCGCGTGCTGCGCCCGGGCTACCTGTCGTGGTCGTCGCTGCCGGGCTTCTTCGGCGGCGCGCTGCTGGTGGCGCTGCCGAGCCTCGGCGAGGGGTTCGGGCTGCCGGTGCTGGAGGCGATGTCGTGCGGGGCGCCCGTGCTGACGACGCGGCGCGGCCCGCTGCCGGAGGTCGGCGGCGAGGCGGTCGCCTACACGACGCCCGACCCCGACGGGATCGCGTCGGCGCTGGCCAAGCTCATCGCCGATCCGGGCCGCCGCGCGAGCCTGGCCGAGGCCGCGCACGCCCGCTCGCACGAGTTCAGCTGGGCGGAGTCGGCCCGCGCGCACATCGCGTCCTACGGCAAGGCGGTGGAGGAGCACCGGGCGTCCCAGGGGTCGCGCACCCACTAGCCTGGCTCGCGTTACAGCCGCGAGCCAGGGCTTTGAGAAGGGACCTCCGTGGAAGCGATCCTGCTGGTGGGAGGGCAGGGCACCCGCCTGCGCCCGCTGACGATCTCCACTCCGAAGCCGCTGCTGCCGACGGCGGGCGTCGCCTTCCTCGCGCACCAGCTCGCCCGCGCGCACGCGGCCGGGGTCGACCGGATCGTGTTCGCCACCTCCTACCGGGCGGAGATGTTCGAGGCGGCCTTCGGCACCCACGCCTACGGCGTCGACCTGGCCTACGTCAGCGAGCACGAGCCGCTCGGCACCGGCGGCGCGATCCGCAACGCGGCGAAGGCGCTCACCGCCAAGCCCGACGACCCCGTGCTGATCCTCAACGGCGACATCCTGTCCGGGCACGACGTCCAGGTGCAGGTCGCGGTGCACGAGCGGGCGGAGGCGGCGGTGACGCTGCACCTCACCGAGGTCCCCGACCCGTCGCGGTTCGGCTGCGTCCCCACCGACGACACCGGACGGGTGACCGCCTTCCTGGAGAAGACCTCCCATCCCGTCACGAACCAGATCAACGCGGGCTGCTACGTGTTCCGCCGCTCCGCGATCGACACGATCGCCGAGGACGAGGTCGTCTCGGTGGAGCGCGAGACGTTCCCGTCGCTGATCGCGTCCGGCGCGGTCGTGATGGGCTACGTCGAGTCGGGCTACTGGCTGGACGTCGGGACGCCCGAGGCGTTCGTCCGCGGGTCCTGCGACCTCGTGCTCGGCAAGCTGGCCTCGCCCGCGATGCCCGGCGAGCCGGGCGAGCGGCTCACGCTGACCGGCGCGAACGTGTCCCCCGGCGCCGTCGTGCGCGGCGGCACCACGGTCGGCCGCGGCGCGGTCGTCGAGGCGGGCGCGACCGTCCTCGGCAGCGTCCTGCTGGACGACGCGTTCGTCGCCGAGGGCGCGACCGTGCGCGGTTCGGTGCTGAGCCGGGGCGCCCGGGTCGGGCCGGGCGCCGTCCTCGACGACGTGATCCTCGGCGACGGCGCGGTGGTCGGCCCGGGCAACGAGCTGCGCGGCGGCCTGCGCGTCTGGCCCGGGATCGAGCTGCCGCCGACGGCCGTCCGGTTCTCCACCGATGCCTGAACGCACGGCGCCTCCTGAGAGCACGGCGCCTCCTGAACGCACGGTGCCTCCCGAGGGCCTGGCGCCCGCGCGGGCCGGGGAGCCGACCGCTGGGCGGCTCCCCGAGCACGGATCGCAGCGGCGGGAGTGGCGCCCGCCGTGGCCGCTCGACCTGTCAGCCGTCCTCGCGCCGCATCGGCGCGGACCGCATGATCCGGCGTTCCAGGTCGACCGGAACGGTGCGACCTGGAGAACATCCCACACTCCGGACGGCGCGGGAACCATCCGCCTATTCCATAGCGGAGACGTCGTCTACTGCACGGCGTGGGGCCCGGGCGCCGGATGGCTGCTCGACGGGGTCCCCGCCCTGCTCGGGGAGGGTGACGCGCCGGAGGGGCTCCGCGCGCACCACGACATCGTCCGGGAGCAGATGGCGCGCCGTCCCGGGCTGCGCATCGGCCGGACGAACCGCGTCTTCGAGGCGCTCGTGGCCGCCGTCATGGAGCAGAAGGTGCTCAGCGAGGAGGCGTACCGCGCCTGGGGCTACCTGCTGCGCCGGTTCGGGGAGCCCGCGCCGGGAGCGCCCCCCGAGCTGCGCATGCGCGTCCCGCCGCCGCCCGCCGTCTGGGCCCGCGTCCCCTCCTGGGAATGGCACCGTTCGGGTCTGGAGGCCGTCCGCGCCCGCACGATCATCACCGCCGCGCGCGTCGCCGCCCGCCTGGAGGCCGACCCGGCCGAGGCCCGGCTGCGGACGCTGCCGGGCGTCGGCGTCTGGACCGCCGCCGAGACCCGCCAGCGCGCGGTGGGCGATCCCGACGCCGTCTCCGTGGGCGACTACCACGTGCCCGGGATGGTGGGCTGGGCGCTGATCGGCCGCAAGGTCGACGACGCCGGGATGCTCGAACTGCTGGAGCCGTACGCCGGGCACCGGTACCGGGTCACCCGGCTGCTGGAATCGTCCGGCAGGCGTCCGCCGAGGCGCGGCCCCCGGCTGCCGGTGCGGGACTATCGCTCCTTCTGAACCTGCGGGCGTAGGTGTCGCGGCGGCGCAGCCAGAATGCGTTGGGCGTCCAGTCGAGGCCGTCCCTGCTGTCGGCCCCGAAGAGGGGCCCGAGCACGGCCGCGGCGACGATGAGGCCTAGCATGATCAACATGTTCGTTCCTTGGGATCGCGTATGACCCCCTGAACCAGGGGTTCGGACGTTCCCGCGCGGGGCGACCGGGGGATCGGGGTCGCCGTCCCTTTCCTGTCGCATGTTCAGTCTGACTCGGTCCACCGTTCAGGTCCAGCGACCATTTCTGGACGAATTGTGTAAGAATCTCTTCACTATGCTGGACTTGGGCAGGTTGCGGGTGTTGCGGGAGTTGAAGCTGCGCGGCACCGTCGGGGCGGTCGCCGAGGCGCTCGGGTACAGCCCGTCGGCGGTCTCCCAGCAGCTCGCCCAGCTCCAGAAGGACGTGGGCGTCCGGCTGGTCGAGCGCGCCGGGCGGCGGCTGCGGCTCACCGAGGCGGGCGACGTGCTCGCCGGGCACGCCGAGGCGCTGCTCGCGGGCGCGCACCGGGCCGAGGAGGCGGCGCTGGCCGCCAGCGGACGCGTCGCGGGCGTCGTGCGGGTCGTCGGGTTCCAGACGGCGCTGGTGCACGTCCTCGCGCCCGCGCTGCCGGGGCTCACCGAGCGCTACCCCGAGCTGGTCGTGGACGTGCTGGAGGAGGAGTTCGGCCGGGTGCTCCAGGCGCTCGTCCTCCAGGAGATCGACGTGGTGCTCACCGACGAGTACTCGCACCTGCCCCGGCCGCGCCGTCCGGAGCTGAGCTCGGAAGTGCTGATCACCGAGAAGATGCGGGTCGCGCTGCCCGAGGCGCACCCGCTCGCCCAGGACCCCGGCCCGCTGCGGATGGCCGAGCTGGCGGAGACCCCGTGGGCGACCGGCCATGTCGGCACCAACCACGCCGACGTGATGGAGCGGACGTGCGTGGAGTTCGGCGGGTTCCGCCCGAACGTCCGCTACCGCTCCAACGACATGCTGGTCATCTTCGCGATGATCGCGCGGGGCGGGGCGGCGTGCCTGGCGCCCGACCTCGCGCTGGCGGAGCTGGAGGAGGGCATCGTCGTCCGCGACATCGCCGACGCCCGGGTGGACCGCCGTATGGTGCTGTGGACACGGACCGGCGCGGACGTCCGGCCGTCCGTCCGCGCCGTCCTGGACGCGCTGCGCCGCTCCGCCGACGAGCTGGCGGCGGGGCGGTCCACCCTCTTCCGCGGCCTCCCTAGCGCAGCGGAGTGAGGGGGAGGCGGCCGAAGGCGCCGATGCCGTCGGTGCGGCGGGCCGCCTCGACGCGCTCGGCCGGGACCTCGCCGTAGAGGGTCGTGCGCTGCCGCGCGGGACGGCCCGCGCGCGCCGCGATCGCCTCCAGTTCGCTGATGGCCTTGAACGAGCCGTTCTCCGACCCCGCCATGCGGCTGATCGTCTCCTCCATCAGCGTCCCGCCGAGGTCGTTGACCCCGCCCTGGAGGACGCGCGTGCACAGCTCGTCGCCGAGCTTCACCCAGGACGTCTGGATGTTGGAGATCGCGCCGTGCAGCAGGACGCGGGCCAGCGCGTGCACCGCGACGTTCTCCCGCGCCGTCGGCCCCGGGCGCGCCAGCCCCGCGAGGTAGATCGGCGAGTTGTGGTGCACGAACGGCAGCAGCACGAACTCGCTGAACCCGCCCGTCCGCTCCTGGATGGACCGCAGCAGTTTGATGTGCGCGACCCAGTGCGCCGGGGTGTCCACGTGCCCGTACATCATCGTGGACGTCGTCGGCATCCCGAGCTCGTGCGCGGTCGTGACGACCTCGACCCACTGGTCGGTGGGCAGCTTGCCCTTGGTCAGCACCCAGCGGACGTCGTCGTCGAGGATCTCGGCGGCGGTCCCGGGCAGCGAGTCGACCCCCGCCTCGCGCGCGGCCTGGAGCCACTCGCGGATCGACATGTCCGTGCGGGACGCGCCGTTGACGACCTCCATCGGACTGTAGGAGTGCAGGTGGATCTCCGGCGCCCGGCGCTTCACCTGCCGCGCGAGGTCGAAGTAGGCGGTGCCGGGCAGGTCGGGGTGGATGCCGCCCTGCATGCACACCTCGGTCGCGCCCGCCTCCCACGCCTCGTCCACCCGGTCGCCGACCTGCTGGAGTGACAGAGTGTAGGCGTCCGCGTCCGTGCGGCGCTGGGCGAACGCGCAGAAACGGCAGCCGGTGTAGCAGACGTTGGTGAAGTTGATGTTCCGCGTGACGACGTAGGTGACCTCGTCGCCGGACGCGTCGCGCCGCAGGTCGTCGGCCAGCCTCGTGAGCGCGTCGAGCTCGGGGCCCTCGGCGTGCAGGAGGGCGAGGGCCTCGTCGTCCGACAGCCCGGCGGGGTCCTTCTCGGCGGCGGCCAGCGCGGCCTTCACGTCGGCGTCGAAGCGGGCCGGGACCGCCATCCGCTCCTTGAGCGCGTCCCAGTCGCCGTAGACCTCGTCGAAGTCGTCGCGGCGGTCGGTCGTCCGGCCGGCGGTGTCGATCTCGGTGTGCAGGTCGGTCCGGCCGGACGCCGCGAAGCCGCCGTCGGGCTCCTGCCACGGCCGCCCCTCCAGCACGGCGTCCTCGCGCGCCAGGCCCGTCGCCGGGTCGGCGAGCGCCGCGACGTGCCCGGCCAGCCGCGGATCGAGCCACGGCTCCCCGCGCCGCACGTACTCGGGGTAGATCGTGAGCCGCTCCCGCAGCGCGAATCCCGCCTGCGCGGTCCGCTCGGCCAGCTCCTCGATCTGCGGCCACGGCCGCTCCGGGTTCACGTGGTCGGGCGTCAGCGGCGACACCCCGCCCCAGTCGTCGATCCCCGCCCGCAGCATCAGCGCGAACTGGTCGGCGACGAGGTTCGGCGGCGCCTGCACCCGCGCCTTCGGCCCGAGCACGAGCCGCGTCACCGCGATCGTCGCGGCCAGCTCCTCCAGTTCGGCGTCGGGGGTGTCGCGCATCTTCGTGTCGGGCTTCGCGCGGAAGTTCTGGACGATCACCTCCTGGATCGCCCCGTACTCGCGCATCGTCCGCCGGATCTCGAAGATCGCGTCCGCGCGCTCCGCCACGGTCTCGCCGATGCCGATGAGGATGCCGGTGGTGAACGGGACGTTCGTCCGCCCGGCGTCCTCCAGCACCCGCAGCCGCACGGCCGGGTCCTTGTCCGGCGACCCGAAGTGCGGCCCGCCCCGCTCGCTGAACAGCCGCGTCGCCGTCGTCTCCAGCATCATCCCCATGGACGGCGCGACCGGCTTGAGCCGCTGGAAGTCGCGCCACGTCAGCACGCCCGGGTTCAGGTGCGGCAGCAGCCCGGTCTCCTCCAGCACCCGGATCGCCATCGCCCGCACATAGGACAGCGTGTCGTCGTACCCGTGCGCGTCCAGCCACTCGCGCGCGGGACGCCACCGGTCCTCGGGCCGGTCCCCGAGCGTGAACAGCGCCTCCTTGCACCCCATCGCCGCGCCCTGCCGCGCGATCTCCAGCACCTCGTCCGGGCCCAGGTAGGGCGAGTCGAGCCGGTGCGGGACGGTCGCGAACGTGCAGTACCCGCACCGGTCGCGGCAGAGCCGGGTCAGGGGGATGAAGACCTTCCGGCTGTAGGTGATGACGCCGGGCCGCCCGGCGGCCTCCAGCCCGGCGTCCCGCGTCCGGGCGGCGTGGTCGAGCAGATCGTCGAGCTGCGCCCCGCGGGCGCCGAGCAGCGTCGTGGCCTCGGATCGGTCCAGCGTCTTGCCGTCACGCGCGCGGGCCAGGGCCCGCCGCACGGAGTTCTCAATGGCCTCCATGCGGGCACTCTATGCCAATCGTCATATTTTTTGGCGTCACCCTCGGCGGTCGGCGCTGGCGCGCCTCCCTTCAACGGGCGATGCGGCGATCGCTGGCATCGCTCCGAACTCGCCTGGCGGCTCGCTTCGCGATCAGGTTCTCGCAGGCTCGAACCTGCCTTCGGACGCGATCGCAACGCTGGGGTCGTTGACGGCTGAGGTTACGGACGGCGGCTTGCTGCTGGTGCAGCCGTTGGCGCTGGCTAGGTATTCCCGGGTCAGCGGAGTTCGATGAAGGTGTCGGGGGAGCGCGGGGGGCGCTCGCGGGGCGGGGCGGCGGGGTGGCCGAGGCCGACGGCGCCCATCGGGTCCCAGGTGCCGGGGAGGTCCAGGGCCTCGCGGACGACGTCGCGGCAGAACAACGTGCTCGACACCCAGCAGGAGCCGAGGCCCTCCACCGCCAGCGCGACCAGCAGGTTCTCCACGGCGGCACCGGCGGCGACCACGAACATCTCGCGTTCGGCCTGCGCGCGGCGCTCGTCGGGGTAGTCGTGCGAGCCGTCCATGACCAGGCAGGGGACGACCAGGTAGGGGGCGCGGCGCAGCACGTCACCGCGGCGCAGCCGCTTGGCGACCGACTCCTCGGTGAAGCCGTCGCGGCGCAGGTCGGCCTCCCAGGCGTCGCGCATCGCGTCCAGCAGCCGGACGCGCGACTCCGCCGACTCCAGCAGCACGAACCGCCACGGCGTCGTGTGGTGGGGGGCGGGCGCGGTGATCGCGGCGGCGACCGCGCGGCGCACCGCCGCCGGGTCGACCGGGTCGGCGGTGAACTCGCGGATCGTCCGGCGCGCGTGCAGCACCTCGGTCGAGCCGTAGCGGAACATGTCCTCGTCGGGCGGGCGGACCAGGACCCGCGCGCCGGGCCCGTCCTCGTCCGTGACCAGCGCGGACAGCCCCCGGACGACGGCGATCGGCACCCCGTCCAGCTTGCCCTTGACCAGCTCGCCCGCCGCCGCGATCTCGTCGGCGACCGCGGTGATGGTGGTTTCGAGGCGGTTGCCGTGCGTGTCGTCGCTTCCGCGCAGGTCGCTGATCGGCTCCAGGCCCGCGACGCCGATCGCGACGTCGGTGAGCCCGTTGCGCCACGGCCGCCCGAACGTGTCGGACACGATGACGGCGACGTCCACCCCGTGCAGCTCGCGCACCCGCGCGCGAATCCGCCGCGCGGACGCGTCGGAGTCCTCCGGCAGCAGCAGCACCGTGCCGGGCGCGGTGTTGGACGCGTCCACCCCGGCGGCGGCCAGCACCAGGCCCTGCCGGGTCTCCACGATCCGCGTCTCGCCGCGCGCGTGCGTGCGCCGCGCCACGACCCGCACGGTCTCGGCGTCGATCGCCTTCTCCCGGTCGTCGGCGACCAGGACCCGGCCCTCCGCCTTGCTCACGATCTTGGACGTGACGACCAGCACGTCGCCGTCCTCGACCGTTCCGGCGGGGAGCAGCGCCGCGATGTCGTCTCCCTCGGCCACCTCGGGCAGCCCCGGGACGCCGAACACGTTGAGGTTCATCAGGCGTCCTCCACCCGCTTCAGTTCGACGGCGAGGTCGAGTGCCGCTTGGGCGATCGCGGACGTGGCGTCGGCGTCGCTCATCAGCAGCGGGCGCGCGCGCACTTCGATGCCCTCGACCCGCACGTCCGCGTCGGCGTCGTCGACGAGCCAGCCGTCCAGCAGGCCGAGGCCGTAGTGCTCGGCCACCGCCTGCGCGGACGTCTCCACGCCGATCGCGGTCAGGCACGCGTCGGCCATCCCGCGCACCGGCGCGCCGCCGATGATCGGGGACACGCCGACGACGGTCTTCGCGGCGACCGCGTCCCGGATGCCGGGGATGGCGAGGATCGTCCCGATGCTCACCACCGGGTTGGACGGCGGGAACAGCACGACGTCCGCCTCCTCGATCGCGGCGACCACGCCCGGCGCGGGCTTCGCCTCGTCCGCGCCGACCGGGGCGATCGACACCGCCGGGGCGGACGCGCGCATCCGCACCCACCACTCCTGGAAGTGGACCGCGTGCCGGCCCCGCTCGGGGTCGTCGACCACCACGTGGGTCTCGACCTGGTCGTCGGTCATCGGGATCAGCCGGACGCCCGGCCGCCACCGGTCGCACAGCGCCTCGGTCACCGCCGACAGCGGGTACCCGGCCGCGAGCATCTGCGTCCGGACGATGTGGGTCGCGAAGTCGCGGTCGCCGAGCCCGAACCAGGACGGCCCGACCCCGTAGGCGGCGAGCTCCTCCTTGACCGCGAACGTCTCGGCGGCGCGTCCCCAGCCCTGTTCCTCGTTGATGCCGCCGCCGAGCGTGTACATCACCGTGTCCAGGTCGGGACAGACCCGCAGCCCGAACAGGGAGATGTCGTCCCCGGTGTTGCCGATGACGGTGATCTCCGCCTCCGGGGCCGCCGCGCGCAGCCCCCGCAGGAAGCGGGCCCCGCCGATGCCGCCCGCCAGCGCCACGATCTTCATGCGGTCAGCCTAGGCCGCCCGGCCGCGCGCCCCGGACACCGGTGACCGGAACCGGCGCCGGGCCGGGCGGCCGGGGCCGGTTCAACACCTCGCGGGGGACCGCGAGGACGCAGACGCGGATGGGCGTCATGTGCAAAGCTTTGCGTGTCATCCGATTGCCTCGATCTGGAGATGTTCCCGTGAACAAGGAAGCCGTCCAGCGCCTGCGCGAACCGGCCGCCTGGGTATTGCTCGCCGCGGCGGGTCTGCATTTGCTGGCAGGCATCATCCTGCTCCTCGGCGGCGACGGTGAATTCAGCTACCGCGCGCTGAACGAGACGGGCGGCGGTGTCTTCACCCAGTTCGCCGTGGTCGCGCTCGTCGTGCTCGCCGTCCTGCTGGTGACCTGGGGCGACGCCCCGACGCCGCAGGCCAGGAACATCACGATGGGCGGGCTCGGCGTGCTCGGCGGCGTCGCGTTGTTCGGCGTCATCTGCTGGCTCGGCGGGATGCTCGCCAACTCCCAGATCGCGGAGGCGGTGACCAAACTCTCCTACTTCCTCATCGGCGCCGGAAAACTCGCGGTCGTCGGCCTCGGTGCGTGGCTCGTGTTCACGATCTACCAGGGGATGCAGCCGCCCCGCCCGCAGGGCCAGCCGCAGATGCCGCAGGGCTACGGCGGCGGCGAATTCGGCTACCAGCAGGGCCCGCCCGGGCAGCAGCAGGGCTACGGCCAGGTCGGGCAGCAGGGTTACGGCCAGCAGCAGTACCAGCAATACCAGCAGTACCAGCAGGGCGCCGAGGGGCAGCAGGCCGCGCAGCCCGGGCAGCAGGGCTACGGCCAGCAGGCCGGGCAGCCCGGCTACGGGCAGCAGGGCTACGAGCAGCCGCAGTACGGCCAGCCGGGGCAGTCGCCCCAGCCCGGGCAGGACTACCAGCAGTACGGCGCCCAGGGCGGCTACCAGGCCGGTCAGCAGCCCGCCGCGCAGCCGGGGCAGCAGCCCGGCCAGCCGCCGGGGCAGCCGGGTCAGGGCGCCGAGCAGGAGGAGATGGGCGAGTGGACCCGCGCCTACGGAGGTAGCGGGCAGGAGCAGGGTCCGCAGGGCACCCAGGGCATGCCGCCGCAACCGGGCGAGCAGGGTGAGCAGGACGGTGGCGACTGGTACCGGGACAACCGACCCCCGCAGTGAGGCCCCGATTAACTGATCTTCATCCAAAGGCCGACCAGCACGTCCGGACATAACCCGCTATGCCTCCCCGGAAACTCGTTGCGCTTGACGGGGCGGGCACTACACGCGTGTAATTTCGTAGGTGTAGTTTCAATGCCTTCTCGGGGGAACAGCTCAGGGGAGGGCGTTGACCAGGGGGCTCCACGGGCAGGGAGGTGCGCTGTGAGCGAGGTAGTCATTCCGCTGGCGCACGGCACAGACGGTGAAGAGTTGGGCTGGCAGGAGCGCGCCCTGTGCGCGCAGACGGACCCGGAGGCGTTTTTTCCGGAGAAGGGCGGCTCCACTCGCGAGGCCAAGAAGGTGTGCCGGGCATGCGAGGTGCGAACGGAGTGCTTGGAGTACGCGCTACAGCACGATGAACGCTTCGGTATTTGGGGAGGGCTCTCCGAACGCGAACGCCGGAAGCTGAAGCGCCAGGCCGTGTGAGCACGGTCTGAGCGCCGTCTGAGCAACGTCCGAGCGCTGGACGAGCGTCGCCCGCGCGGGTCCGGCGGGCGGCGGCACCGAAGGGGAGCGGTGCGTCCGGCGCACAGACTGCGTCCGGCGCGAAGACTGCGTCCGGCGTAAAGACAGGGTCCGCTTTCCTCCGATCTCGGGGGATCCGGAGCGTGCTCACGCGACCACGCGTACAGTTGTCAGCCGTGTCGGCCCCCGGGTCGGCACGGCTGCTGATTGTCGTCCCACAGATCGCGCGGATCGTTGTCGCCCACTCTCGATCGCCACGTCGTCACGGCGGTCCTCGTCGCCCACGACGGCGCGCGCTGGCTGCCCGAGACGCTCAAGGCGCTGCTGACCCAGGCGCGGCCGGTGCAGCGCCTCGTCGCGGTGGACACCGGGAGCCGCGACCGCGGCCCCGCCGTGCTCGCCGAGGTGATCGGCGAGGGCCGGGTCCTCACGCTGCCCCGCACCACCGGCTACGGCGAGGCCGTCGCCGAGGCGCTGCGGCAGGACGCCGCGTCCGCCCCCGTCCCCGACGACGACCCCGGCTCGCCCCGCACCGAGTGGGTGTGGCTGCTGCACGACGACTCGGCGCCCGCGCACGACGCGCTCGCGCGGCTGCTGCGCACGGCCGACTCCGACCCCGGTATCGCGGTGCTCGGGCCCAAGGTCCGCGACTTCCACGACCGGCGCGTGCTGCGCGAGGTGGGCGTCGCGATGGACGCCGCCGGACGCCGCGCCACCGGCATCGACCGGCACGAGTTCGACCAGGGCCAGCACGACGGCGTCCGGGACGTGCTCGCGGTCGGCAGCGCGGGGATGCTCGTGCGCCGCGACGTGTGGAACCGGCTCGGCGGGTTCGACCTCGACTACGGGATGTTCCGCGACGACGTCGACTTCTGCTGGCGCGCCCACGCGGCCGGGCACCGCGTCGTCGTCGCCACCGACGCCGTCGTGTACCACGCGGAGGCGGCGCGGCGCGGCGTCCGCGAGGTCGGCATGACGGCGACGGCGCCGAGCCGCCTCGACCGCCGCAACGCGATGCGCACGCTGCTGGCGAACAAGCCGTTCGGCGCGATGGTGCGGGCGCTGGTCCGCAACGTGTGGGCGTCGCTGCTGCACGCGCTCGCGCTGCTGCTGACCAAGCGTCCGGACGCGGCGCGCCAGGAGCTCGGCGCGCTCGGCGACGTGCTGCGCGCCCCCGGACGGCTGCGGCGTGCCCGGGCCGCGCGCGCCGAGGGGCGCAAACGCGTGTACCGCAGCATCCGCCGGTTCCAGCCCCGGTGGGTCGTGGCGCGCCGCGCGGTCGAGGCCGTGTCGGAGTTCCTCGCCGCCCACGAGCGCGGCCGGGAGGAACGCGACGACGACCTCGCGCCCGACGAGCCCGGCCTGCTCCGGCGGCTCGTCGCGCGGCCGGGGGTGGCGCTCGTGCTCGCGCTCACCGCCGTCACGATCGCGGCCGAGCGCACGCTGCTCACGGCGGGCGGACGGCTCGGCGGCGGCGCGCTCGTCCCGGCGTGGGGCGGCGCGGGCGACCTGTGGGCGCAGTACGTCTCCGGCTGGCATCCGTCCGGGCTGGGCAGCGACGCCGGGAGCCCGCCGTATGTGGGCGTGCTCGCGGCGCTCTCGACCGTGCTGTTCGGCAAGCCGTGGCTGGCCGTGTCGGTGCTGCTGCTCGGCAGCGTGCCGCTCGCCGGGCTCACCGCCTACCGCGCGTCCCGCGTGCTGGTGCTGGCGCCGCCCGTGACCGGACGGCGCGCGCGGGCGAACCGCCGCCGGATTCCCGTCTCGGCCGTCCGGGTGTGGTTCGCCGCCGTGTACGCGCTGCTGCCCGCCGCGACCGGCGCCGTCGCGGGCGGGCGGCTCGGCACCGCGGTCGTGCTCGTGCTGCTGCCGCTGATCGCCGTGCGGGTCGCGCGGATGTACGGGCTGCCGCGCCCCGCCCCCGACCCTCGGACGCGGCGCAAGCGCGCGGCCCGCGCCGCGTGGGCGGTCGCGCTGCTGCTCGCGGTCGCGACGGCGTTCGTCCCGCTGGTGTGGCCGCTGGCGCTCGCGGGCGGCGGGCTGCTGTGGGCGCTGTTCGACCGTCCCGGACGGGTCGGACGCCGCAACCTCGCCATCGCGCTCGGCGTCCCGCCGCTGCTGCTCGGCCCGTGGACGGTCGGCCTGCTGCTGCATCCGTCCCGGTTCCTGCTGGAAGCGGGCCTGCACCGGGGAACGGCGCCCGCCGGTGCCGCCGACCTGCTCGCGCTGAGCCCCGGCGGGCCGGGCACGTCCGCGCGGTGGGCGCTGGCCGGGCTGCTGGCGGTCGCGGTGTGCGCGCTGCCGCTGCGGGCGCGGCGCAGCGCCGTCCTCGCCGGGTGGCTGCTGGCCCTGTTCGGGCTGCTGGTCGCGATCGTGACGAGCGCCGCCACCGTCACCAAGGGCACCGACAGCGGCTCGGCCTGGCCGGGCGTCGCGCTGGTCTTCGCGGGCGCCGGGGTGCTGCTCGCCGCGACCGCCGCCGTCCAGCGCGCCACCGAGGCCCTCGCGGGCACCCACCTGATCTACAAGGCGGGCGGCGCGGTCGTGCTGGCCGCCGCGCTGACCGCGCCGGTGCTGGCCGCCGCGCTGTGGATCGCGGGCGGCGCGGGCGGCCCCCTCGGCAGGACCGACCCGGACGTCATCCCGGCGTTCGTCCAGGCCCCGGGCGGTCCGCGCACGCTCGTGCTGCGCGGCGACGGCTCGGGAGGCGTGTCCTACACCGTCCTGCGCGGCGCACGGCCCATGCTCGGCGAGGCCGAGACGCCTACCGGCGGCGCGGCCAAGCGGCGGCTGGACGACCTCGTCTCCGGGCTCGCCGGGGGCCGCGAGGGCGACGAGGGGCCCGCGCTGACCCGGATGGGCATCCAGTACGTGCTGGTCCCGCGTCCCGCGTCCGACCAGGTCACCAGGGTCCTGGACGCCGCGCCCGAGCTCTCCCGCCTCAGCCGCACCGGCACGTTCGCGGTGTGGCGGCTCCAGGCGAACACCGCGCGCCTCATGCTGCTGGACGGATCGTCGACCACCCCGCTCCCGGCGGGCCGGACCGCCGCCCGCGTTCGCATTCCGGCGGGCAACGGCACCCGCACGCTGCTGCTGGCCGAACCGGCGGACGGCGGCTGGCATGCCACGCTCGACGGCCGCGACCTCAAGGCAAAGACCGTGGACGGCTGGGCCCAGGGCTATGACGTCCCCGCCGCCGGGGGCGACTTCGCGCTGACGCGCGGTATGACGCTGCGGCATGCGTGGGTCGCCGTCCAGGGGGTGGCCGTGCTGGTCGTCGCGGTTCTGGCGCTGCCGGGCGCGCAACCTGGCACGCTCCTGCCGACCGGGGAACGCTCCCGGGGCCGCCGCGCCCGGCGTGCCCGGCGCGGTCGCCGCGCCGCGCCGCCGACCGAGACGCTGGCCCTGCCCGAGCCGCGCGAGCCGCGCGAGAGTGCCGATGACGATGACGCGCTGGCCGAGGAGCACAGCCCATGAGAACCATGCTCCTCGTCCTCAGGTTCCGGTATGCGACGGCCGCGCTCGTGCTCGTCGCCGTCGCGGCCCTGTACGGCGCGGCGACGCTGTCGCGTCCCGCGGCGGGCAGCGCGGACGCGCGAGGCGTTCGCACGCCGGTCACCTCGGCCGTCGCGGTCTGCCCGGGGCACGAGGGCGGGCGGCTGAGCGTCCAGTCGGCGAAGGGCGGCCCCTCCGGCGGACGGATCGACACGTCCCCGACCCGCGGCGGCGCCCCGCTCGCGTCGATGACCACGGCCGGTCAGAGCTGGACGAAGGACACCGACGAAGGCGAGAACTCCTACACGGTCCGGGCGAGCGGCGGCATCGCGGCGGGGCTGGAGGCCGAGCAGACCACGCACTGGGACGGCGGGCCCGACCGGGGCCTCGCCGGGACGCGTTGCGCCGCGCCCGGCACCGACCTGTGGTTCCTCGGCCCGGGCCCGGCCGACGCCGACGCGCTCGACCTGTACCTGACCAACGTCGACTCCCAGCCCGCGTCCGTGGACCTCACGGCGCTGTCGGAGGCGGGCCCGCTGGACACCACCGACGGCCGCGCCACCCCCGTCGCCCCCTACACGACCGCGGTCGTGCCGATCGGCGGGTCGCCCGAGGGGCTCGGTGACATCGTCAAGACCGCGCACGACCTGGCGCTGCGCGTCCACACCACCGGTGGACGGGTCGCCGCGTCGCTGCGCGTCCGGATCGGGGAGAAGAAGGGCATCGAGTGGCTGCCGCTGTCGCCCGCGCCGTCCGCGTCGCAGGTCGTCCCGGGGGTACCGGGCGGGTCGGGGGAGCGGCGGCTGGTGCTCGCGGTGCCCGGTGACGCGGACGCGCGGGTCAGGGTCCGCGTGGTCACCCCCGACGGCGAGTTCACGCCGCGCGGGCAGGACGTCGTGGACGCCCCCGCCAACACCGTGACGCCCGTCGATCTCGGGCTGTCGAGCAAGCCGGCGGCGGTGCGGGTGGTCGCCGACCGCCCGGTCGTCGCCGCGTTCGCGGCCGAGCGCGGCGGCGACGTCGGCTACGGCGCCGCGACCGCGCCGCTCGGAACGCCCGACGGGCCGGGCCGGCTGACCTCGGGCGTCGTCGCCGACAACCGCTTCGAGTCAGTGCTGACGCTGACGGCGCTGTCGGGCGCCTCGTCCGTGCAGGTCACCACAGTCGGGGGACAGGGGCCGGGGCCGTCGCGCGAGGTCGCGATCCCGGCTGGACGGACGGTCGAGACGACTCTCACGCCCCCGCCCGGCGGCGATGGCGGCTTCGGCGCCCTGATCACGCTCAAGCCGGGTTCCGCGCCCGTCTACGCGGCGCGGATGATGTCCACGGGCAAGGGGGACGGGTTCCTGTTCACCGTCCTGCCGATCGTCCCGGCCGCCACCACGCAGTGGCTCCCGAGAGCAGCCGACACCCAGGGCACGCTGGTTCCCTAGTCAGTCGTCGGGGGAGTCGTAGCTCGGGTCGACGGACTCGGGGGAGAGCCCGAGCAGGTCGGCGATCTCCTCCACGAGCAGGTCGCGGACCAGCCGGCCGAGCTCCTGCTCGCCGCCCGCGCGGGCCTCCACGGGACGCCGGTAGACGACGATGCGCACGGGCGCCCCGCCCCGGCCGCGACGCTCCGGCCCGGCGAGGGTCTGGCCGAGCGGCACCGGGCCGTCGAACCAGGGCTCGACCTCGGGGACGTCCTCGACCGTGAACTCCACCCGCGCGAGCTCCCGGCCCCAGCGCCGGCCGAGGCGCCGCACCTCGTCGGCGACGAGGTCGTCGAACCGCTCCGCCCGGGATCGCGAGACGGGCGCCTGCGGGGGCGTCAGAGGGCCACGGAGGCCGCGACCGTGCCGATCGCGGCGCCGCACGCCTGCCACACGGGATCGCACCCGTCCAGACTACCCCGCCGGGCGCGGGCCGCCCCTTCCGGTCACGGACAGGTTCCTGGACCCGTAACTCCCAGTCCGGAACTCCCCCATAAAAGGGTGCCTTTATGTGGTTGTGTAGTTAAAAGAGTGGTTACAGTGGCGTCGCGGTCGCTTGCGGGCCCCGCGCGGCCGAGGGTGCATGAAGGGCCGACTACCCGTGCTTCCACCGTCCTCCGGGTCCCCCGCGCGGCGCGCCCGGCGCAGCCGCGACCGGCTCACGGTCGCCGCCGCGGTCGCCCTGATCATGGGGTTGATGCTCGGCGGCGGGGGCTGGGCGCTGGCGATGCGCGGCACCGGCTGTGACGGCCCCGGCCAGTGGCTCTCGGTCACGGCCGATCCCGCGCTCGCGCCCGCCGCGCTCGCCGCCGCCGACCGCTTCAACGCCGCCCGCCGGGAGGCCGGGGACTGCGCGGCGGTGAAGGTCGCCGCCGCCGACTCGGGGGAGATCGCCGGGGTCTTCCGCGACGGGCGCGGCACGCCGGACGTGTGGATTCCCGACTCCTCGCTGTGGCCCGACCTCGTCGGGAAGGCGCGCGCGGGACGGGCCCCGTCCGTGGCGTCCTCCCCGGTCGTGTTCGCGATGCCGAACGTCGCCGCGAACCGGCACCACCTGGAGCTGGAGCGCCGGTCATGGGGCGCGTTCCTGCCGGAGGGCGGCGGGACGTCCCCGGACGCCGCGTTCCGGCTCCAGCTGCCCGACCCCGCCCGGACCGGCACGGGCATGGCCGCGCTGCTCGCGCTCCAGGCGTCCTCCGGCGCGGGACGGGGCGCTCTGGGCCGGTTCACCACCATGCTCAGAACGGCCAAGACCCTCCCCTACGGCAAGGGCGTGGACGCGGCGTTCGACGACGCCGACACCTCGGTCGTCGCGGTCTCCGAGCAGGTCGTGTGGCGGCACAACCGGTTCGCGCGGAATGCGGGGCGGCGCGTCGCGACGATCTACCCGTCCGCCGGGACGCCCTATCTGGACTTCCCCTTCGTCGTCACCACCGCCGACGCGGGGCGCCGCCGCGTCGCGGAGCGGTTCCTCGCCGAGCTGCGTACCGCGAGGGCCGTGGCGGACCTGCGGCAGATCGGGCTGCGCGGCTCCGGCGGCGCGGACGGCTCCGCCAACGCCGCGCCGGTGGCGGGCACCGAGCCGATCGGCGGCACGCGGACGAGCCGGGACGCCCCGCGCGCGCTCCCGGTGGCGCGTCCGGGCGCGGCGGCCGAGATCCAGGAGACGTGGCGCAAGCTCGGGCAGGGGCTGAACGTCCTGGCCCTGGTCGACCCGTCCGGGCGGGCGTCCGAGCCCATGCCGCCGAGCGGCTCGCGCAAGCGGGGACAGCCCGAGGGGACGCGGCTCGACGCTATGCGGAAGGCGCTGTCCACCGGGTTCACCCTCGTCCCGGACAACTCGTCCTTCGGGCTGTGGACGCTCTCCGGCACCACCCTGGACGCTCCGTACCGGAAGGTGCTGCCCATGCGCGAGCTGGGCGCCCGCACGCCGGACGCCCGCAACCAGCGCCTCCGCCTACAGGAGGCCGTTTCCGGCGTGCGCGCGCGCCCAGGACGGCAACCCGGACTGTTCGACGCCATCGACGCGGCCTATTCCGAAGTGGAGCGCAACTACCGAAGCAACGAACTCAACATCGTGCTCGTTCTCACCGCTGGAGGCCCACACGGCCCACACGGCAAGGAACGGGAAGGGGTCGAACGGACGGTGCGGCGCCTGCGGGGAGCCTTCGACGCGAAGCGGCCGGTGAGCGTCGTCGTGCTCGGCTTCGGCGCCGACGCCGATCCGGCGCTGCGCGAGGTCGCGGCCGCCACCGACGGCGGCACCTACAAGATCGACAACCCGGGAACGGTGATGCGGCTCTTCCTGCGCACGGACCAGCTCCGCGTCTGCGACCACCCGCGATGTCCGGACTGATCACCGTCGCCCGGCCGGACGACCGGACCGTGCGGACCCGGCTCGCGGTGACGTTCCGCCTGCTCCTGCTGCTGCGCGGGCTGCTGCTCGCGATGGCGGTCGTGCTGCTCGCCGAGGACGCCCTCGGCCCCCGCCTCGCCGCCGGGGTCGCCGTGCTCGGCGTCGAGACCGTGATCGCCGGTGCCGCGTGGCGCCGGGTGCTGCCCGCCGTCCAGCGGATGCCGCTGCTGTGCTGCCTGGACGCGCTGCTCGTGTTCGCCGTCCTCGCCGAGGGCGGCGTGTTCGGGCCGTTCTTCCTGTTCACGGTGATGACCGCCGCGATCGCGGGCGTCCTGTACACCTGGGGCCCGGTACTGCTGGTCTGCGCGACGCAGATCGCGCTGTCGTTCGTCGCGATGGCCGCCGCCGCGCCCGCCGACCGGCACTCCCCGGGGCTGCTCATCGCCCTGCCCGTCTTCTACCCGCTCGCCGCCTGCGCCGGGGTCGCGCTGCGGGCCCTGTTCGACCAGTACGCCGAGTCCGAGGCCGTCCGCCGCCGCGCCGAGGCCGCCGTCGCCGCGGCCGAGGAGCGCACCCGCCTCGCCCGCGAGATGCACGACTCGCTCGCCAAGACCCTCCAGGGCATCACGTTGTCGGTGGCTGCCCTGCCCGTCTGGATCCGCGAGTGCCCCGACCGGGCCGAACGCGACGCCCAGGACATCCTCGCCGCGCTCCAGGTCGCCGCCCGCGAGGCGCGCGGGCTGATCGCCGACCTGCGCGAGGAGGCGTACGGGATGCCGCTGCCCTCGGCCGTCCTGCACGTCGCCGCCGGATGGAGCCACGCGAGCACCGTCCCGTCCCGCGTCGAGACGCAGGGCTGGTTCGCCGACGACATCCCGGTCGCCGTCCGATACGAGATCATCTCCGTGTTGAAGGAGGCGCTGACCAACGTGGAACGCCATGCCCGCGCGGGCCAGGTGGAGATCCGGCTGCTGTCGGCCCCCGACGCGCTGTACCTGACCGTCCGCGACGACGGCGCCGGGTTCGCCGCGCCCGCCGGGGGACGGCTCGACCTGCTCGCCCGCGACGGCCACTACGGGCTGGTCGGCATGGCGGAGCGGGCCCGACGGGTCGGCGGGCGGCTCGCGCTGCGCTCCGACCCCGGCGCGGGCACGACGGTCACGATCGTCGTCCCGCACGCCCCGGGCGCGGGCCGGGGCGGCGCGCCGGACGTCGCGGACGCCGAACGGCGCGCCTCGTGACCGCCCCGGTCGGTGCGCGCGTGCGGGCGCTCGTAGTCGACGACAACCCGGTGGTCCGCGCGGGCCTCGCGACGCTCCTGCGGGCCGGGGACGTCGACGTGGTCGGCGAGGCCGTGGACGGCGCGCACGCGCTGGAGGAGGCCGAGCGGCTGCGTCCCGACATCGTCCTGCTGGACGTGCGGATGCCCGGCGTGGACGGCGTCACCGCCGCCGGGCCGCTCAGCGCCCTGGCGAAGGTGCTCATGCTGTCCTACGACACCGACTCCGACGTGATCGGCCAGGCCATCCGCAACGGCGCGACGGGCTACCTCGTGCACGGCGCGTTCAGTGTGGACGAGCTGCTCAACGCCGTCCACGACACCGTCGCGGGCCGCTCCTCGCCCCTCTCGCCCCCGGCCTCCCGCGCCGTGGTGGAGGCGCTGCGCGGCGGCGAGATCCCCCCGCCTCCGCCACAACCCGCGCCGCCCCCGCCGCCCGTTCCCGTCGTCGACAACTGCGGGCTGTCGCCGCGCGAGGCCGAGGTGATGGACCTGATCGCCCAGGGCCACTCCAACGGCGAGATCGCCGCGCGGCTCGTCGTGTCCGAGTACACGGTCAAGAACCACGTGAACCGCATCTTCGCCAAGCTCGGCGTCCGCACCCGGGGCGCCGCGATGGCCCGCTGGCTCGGCACCGCGCGCTGAACGCCGACCACCCCCTACCCCGCACGGTACGACATGACAAGCTCACGGTATGTAGTTGTTACCTCGGAAATCGACCGGTAACGGCGACACGTGCGGCGGGGTGGTGGCGGACGCGCCGGAGGGGAGGTACCGTCGGCCATCGTGAGCCCCGTCCGCACTTGCTCCCGCACCGCCTGCAAGGCGCCAGCAGTCTTCACGCTCACGTACGTCTACCGCGACTCCACCGCGGTCCTGGGGCCGCTCGCCACGTACGCCGAGCCCCACTGCTACGACCTGTGCGCCGAGCATTCCGAGCGGCTCACCGCCCCGATGGGGTGGGAGCTGGTGCGGCTCCCCGTCGAGGAGGAGACCGAGCCCAGCGCCGACGACCTGGAGGCCCTCGCCGACGCCGTCCGCGAGGCCGCCAGGCCCGCCCCCGCCCCGGGCCAGGAGCCCGTCGGCCAGGGGACCGAGGTCGGCCGCCGCGGGCACCTGCGGGTGCTGCGCTCCGAGCCCGCGGGCACGCAGCCCCAGGAGTGAGACCCCAAGCCGGAGACCGGGCCGGAGGCGGGGCCGGTCGCGCCCTCGGTTCCCGGTAGGCTCGGGAAGATCCCCCTCGCGACAACACTCGGACAGGGAGCAGGAGTGGGCGACCTCGCCAAGATCTTCAAGGCGTATGACATCCGGGGCGTCGTACCCGACGAACTGGACGCCGAGACCGCCGAGGCGATCGGCGCGGCCTTCGTCCGCGTGACGAGCGCGGCCGCGGTCGTCACCGCCCACGACATGCGGGCCTCCTCGGTGCCGCTCGCCGAGGCGTTCGCGCGCGGCGCGACGTCCCAGGGCGCGGACGTGGTCGAGGCCGGGCTCGGCTCCACCGACCTCCTCTACTACGCCAGCGGCAGCCTCGAACTGCCCGGCGCGATGTTCACCGCGAGCCACAACCCGGCCAGGTACAACGGGCTGAAGCTGTGCCGCTCCGGCGCGCGCCCGGTCGGCCGCGACACCGGCCTCACCGAGATCCGCGAGCTGGTGGAGAAGGGCGTGCCCGCGCACGACGGCCCCGCCGGGTCCGTGACGCGCCGCGACCTGCTCCAGGGCTACGCCGACCACCTCAAGACCCTCGTCGACCTGTCGGCGATCCGCCCGCTCAAGGTCGTCGTGGACGCGGGCAACGGCATGGGCGGGCATACCGTCCCGTCGGTGTTCGCGGGCCTGCCGATCGACCTCGTGCCGCTCTACTTCGAGCTGGACGGCACCTTCCCCAACCACGAGGCCAACCCGATCGAGCCGGAGAACCTCCGCGACCTGCAAGCGAAGGTCCGGGAGACCGGCGCCGACCTCGGGCTCGCCTTCGACGGCGACGCCGACCGCTGCTTCGTCGTGGACGAGCGCGGCGAGATCGTCTCGCCGTCCGCGATCACGGCGCTGGTCGCGACCCGGGAGCTGGCCAAGCACCCTGGCTCCTCGATCGTGCACAACCTGATCACCTCCAAGGCCGTGCCCGAGATCGTCGCCGAGAGCGGCGGCACCCCCGTCCGGACGCGGGTCGGCCACTCCTTCATCAAGCAGACGATGGCCGAGACCGGCGCGGTGTTCGGCGGCGAGCACTCCGCGCACTTCTACTTCCGCGACTTCTGGTTCGCCGACTCCGGCATGCTCGCGGCGCTGCACGTGCTCGCCGCGCTCGGCGGGCAGGACGGGCCGCTGTCGGAGCTGCTCGGCGAGTACACCCGCTACGCCGCGTCCGGCGAGATCAACAGCGAGGTCTCCGACCAGGCGGCCGCCACCGGCCGCGTGCGGGCCGCGTTCGCGGCGCGACCGGGAGTTACCATCGACGAACTCGACGGCCTCACCGTCGCGGACGAGTCCGCGGGCTGGTGGTTCAACCTCCGCCCGTCCAACACCGAGCCGCTGCTCCGGCTGAACGCCGAGGCCGCCGACGACCGGGCCGTGACGGCCATCCGCGACGAGGTGCTGGCCATCGTGAGGGAGAAGTGACGCCGCACATGAGCATGAAGATCGACTCCTGGCTGCTGGAGATCCTCGCCTGCCCGAACTGCGGCGGCGGTCTGCGCGCCGACGAGCCGGCGGACGAGCTGGTGTGCACCGGCTCCTGCGGCTACGCCTACCCGGTCCGCGACGACATCCCCGTCCTCCTCGTCGACGAGGCGCGGACGCCCGCCCCGTGAGCCCGGCCCGGCTGGAGGGGGCCGAGGAGATCGAGGCCGCCGACCCCGGCGGGATGCTGCGGCAGGTGGCCTCCTCGGCCGCGCAGGTCAGGGAGGCGCGCCGCGCGGCGGCGGAGGCGGGCGTCGACGGCCTCGCCGAGGACGGCCGCCCCCGCGCGATCGTCGTCGCCGGCATGGGCGGCTCGGGCATCTCCGGGGACGTGCTGGCCGCCGTGTGCGGCATCGGCTGCCCCGTCCCGATGACGACCGTGCGCGGCTACCGGCTGCCCGGCTGGGTGGGCGCCGCCGACCTCGTCATCGCCGTGTCGTGCTCGGGCGCCACCGAGGAGACGCTCGCGCTCGCCGCCGAGGCCGCCCGGCGCGGCTGCCGGCTGCTGTTCGTCGGCGCCTCGGGTTCGCCGCTCGCCGACCTGGCCGAGCAGACCCGCGCGTTGTTCGTCCCGGTCCGGTCGGTGGGGCAGCCGCGCTCGACGCTGTGGGGGCTGACGGTCCCGCTGCTGCTCGCGGCCCGCACGCTCGGCCTCACCGACCTCCCCGACGCCGTCCTGGAGTCCACCGCGACCCTCCTGGAGGACGTCGCGCACCGCTGCCGTCCGGCGAGCGAGCCGTTCGTCAACCCCGCCAAGCGGGTCGCGCTCGACCTCGCGGGCGACGTGCCGCTGGTGTGGGGCTCCTCCGCGCTGGCGGGCGCCGCCGCGTACCGGCTGACCTGCCAGCTCAACGAGAACGCCAAGTACCCGGCGGTGTTCGGGGAGATCCCCGAGGCCGACCACAACCAGGTGATGGCCTTCGACGGCTTCTTCGCCCGCACCGCGTCGCTCGCGCCGGACCCCGGCTCCCTCGACCCCGAGGACTTCTTCCGCGACCGCGCCGACGACCCCGAGCACGGCCTCCACCTGGTCATGCTGAGCGACGCCGACGAGCACCCGCAGGTGCGCAAGCGGCGCGAGGCGTCGGTCGCGATGGCGCGCGACCGGGGCGTCGCGGTCACCGAGCTCGGCGCCGAGGGCGCGCATCCGCTGGAGCGGATCGCGTCGCTGATCGCGCTCGGCGACTATGTCACGGTTTACTTGGCCATCGCACTGGGCGTCGACCCCACACCGGTGCCCGCCATTCAAGAGCTCAAAGCGAGGATTGCGTAGATGAGTGCTGAGGGTGGAACGAAGGCCATCGTCGCCGCGTTGGCCGCCAACCTCGGGATCGCCGCGTCGAAGTTCGTCGCGTTCGTGTTCACGAGTTCGTCGTCGATGCTCGCCGAGTCGATCCACTCGGTGGCCGACTCGGGGAACCAGGCGCTGCTGCTGCTCGGCCGCAAGCGGTCCGAACGCGACCGGACGCCGAAACACCCCTTCGGCTACGGCCGGGAACGGTACTTCTACGCGTTCGTCGTGGCGGTCGTGCTGTTCACCGTCGGCTCGGCGTTCTCGCTGTACGAGGGCTACCACAAGATCTCCCACCCGGAGGACGTGAAGTCGCCGGTGTGGGCGTTCGCCGTCCTGATCATCGCGATCGGGTTGGAGGGCTTCTCGTTCCGCACGGCGATCAAGGAGTCGAACGGCGTGCGCGGCGACCAGTCGTGGTGGGCGTTCATCCGCCGCGCCAAGGCGCCCGAGCTGCCCGTCGTCCTGCTGGAGGACCTCGCCGCGCTCGTCGGCCTCGTGCTCGCGCTGGCGGGCGTGTCGATGGCCGTGGCCACCGGCGACGGCGTCTGGGACGGCGTCGGCACGGTCGCGATCGGCGTGCTGCTCGGCGTGGTGGCGACGATCCTCGCGATCGAGACCAAGAGCCTGCTGATCGGCGAGGGCGCCGACCCCGAGCAGGAGGAGCGGATCATCGCGGCGCTGGAGTCGGTGGACGAGGTCGACCACGTCATCCACATGCGGACCGAGTACGTCGGCCCCGAGGAGCTGCTGATCGCCGCGAAGATCGCCGTCTACCACGACGACACGGCGGCGGAGGTGGCGCGCGGCATCGACGCGGCCGAGGCGAAGGTCCGGGCGCTGATCCCGGAGGCGCAGCTCATCTACCTGGAGCCCGCGCTGGACGAGGCGTCCCGCAAGAATCCCGCCCCCGCGAAGAACACCGGGAACGCTTCGTCGGAGACGCCCACGACGTCCTCCTGAAGGGGACGCAGGGGAATAGCCAACGGGAATCCCTCGCCGGGCGGCCGACGACGTGCCGGTCGACCCCAGCCCAGGCAAGACCGGCGAGTGCCTCCGAGGAGGCGGTACCACGGCCGTCCGGCGAGGTGCTTCCCATGCTCCCCGCCCGGACCCCTGAGCCGGGCGGTTCTGGTGTGACCGCGGCAGCCCCACCGAACCCCCTACGTCGGCGGCGCCGCCTTCGCGGTCACGATTAAGACACTACGTTCGCGCAGGTCCCCAGGGCGTCCGCCAAAAGGAGGGAAACGGGGTCGTCCTCCAGGGGGATGGGGCCTCGTCGCATAGCCCCGCATGGTGAGGTGTCCTCCTCCCCCCAGCGGTCAGTATGGAGGGGTGACCAGCGACGACCACACCGACAAGGCCCGGCCGGCGCCCGATCCCGCGGGGTTCGGCCCCGCCATCGCGCATCACGCGTGGCGGCTGTCCGGCCGGATCGTGGCGGGCGTGGGGCAGCTCCTCCTCTGGATACTCACCGGGCTCGGCAGGCTGCTGCGCCCGGTGGCGGCCCGCCTCACCGGCCGCCTGACGGGCGCCTCACGTCCCGCACCCGGCGGCGCGACCGCGCCGCTGCCGCGGTGGCTCGACACCTGGGGCGAGATCACCGGCTCCTGGTACTTCGCGCCGCTGACGGGCCTCGCCCTCACCATCGCCGCGCTGGCGGAGCTGGCGCCGAGCGAGGGGACGCCGCTGAGCCTCGCGGGCGGCTTCGCGGTCGCCTCGACGCTCCCGCTCGTCTGGCGCCGCGAGTACCTGCGCCCGGTCGCGGCGGTGGCGCTCGGCGCGTTCGCCGCCGGGCTGCTCACCGGGCAGGTGCTGCTGATCACCACGACGTTCGGCGCGCTCTACACGCTGTTCGCGCTCGGCCGGCAGCTGCCCCGGCAGTCGGCGGGCGTGCTCGTGGTGGGCTCGGTCGCGACCGTCGCCGTCGTGTACCTCGCGACCTCGACGCTGGACGACGTCCCCTGGCCGGCCCCGATCATCGCCGTGATCGCCGCGATCGGCCTCGGCGACGCGCGCCGCGTCGTGGAGACCGCCGGTCGCACCGAGGCCGAGGCCGAGGAGCGCACCAACGAGACCCTCACCCGGCTCATCGCCGTCCAGCGGGAGCAGGCGGTGATGCGCGAGCGCGCCAGCATCGCCCGCGAGCTGCACGACGTCGTCGCGCACTCCGTCTCCATGATCGCCGTGCAGGCGGAGACCGCCCCGTACACGATGCAGGACCTCTCGCCCGAGGCCCGCGCCGGCTACACCGAGATCGCCAAGACGGCGCGGGAGGCGCTGGTGGAGATGCGGCGGCTGCTCAGTGTGCTGCGCGCCGACGCCAAGCCCGAGCCCGACGCGGCCAACACCCCGCAGCCCCGCCTCGACCGGCTGCCCGACCTGATCGACCAGCATCGCGGCGCGGGCGGCGCGGTCGACCTCGCCGTCCACGGCGACCCGCGCACGCTGTCGACGACCGTGGAGCTGTCGGCGTACCGGATCGTCCAGGAGGCGCTGACGAACGCGCGCCGCCACGCGCCGGGGGCTGAGGTGCGCGTGGATCTGACGTTCCTGCCCGACCGGCTGGCCGTCCGCGTCCGCGACGACGGCGCGTCCGCGCGGACGATGGTGCTGAACCGCGACGCCGTCGGCGCGCCGGGCGATGATCCGGCGGGTCCGACCCGGTTCGACACCACGTCAGAGCCGATCTCCGAACCGGCGGCCGGATCCGGAGGCGGACATGGCCTCGTCGGCATGCGCGAACGTGCGACCATGCTGGGCGGACGGTTCTCCGCCGGTCCCGCCACCGAGGGCGGGTTCCTGGTGGAGGCCGAGCTTCCGCTCAACAGGGAGGAGTCGGCCGATGGGGGACGACGCGCGCGCGGATAGGGACCTGCTGCGGTGATCAAGGTACTGATCGTCGACGACCAGACGATCGTGCGGGCGGGGTTCGCCGCGCTGCTCGCCTCCCAGGACGACATCACGGTCATCGGCGAGGCGGGCGACGGGCGCGAGGCGGTCCGGCTGGCCGAGCGCAACCGTCCCGACGTCGTCGTCATGGACATCCGCATGCCCGGCATGGACGGCATCGAGGCCACCCGCCGCATCCTCGCGCTGCCCGGCGCCGAGAGCGTGCGGGTCCTGGTGCTGACCACCTTCGACGTGGACGAGTACGTCTACGAGGCGCTCGCCGTCGGCGCCAGCGGCTTCCTGCTGAAGGACGCGACCGCCGACGAGCTGGTCTCGGCCGTGCGCGTCGTGGCGCGCGGCGACTCGCTGCTCGCCCCGCAGGTCACCGGGCGGCTGATCCGCGAGTTCACCAAGCAGCGGCGCGGCCGTCCGCAGGCGCCCTCCGAGCTGGCCACGCTGACGGCCCGGGAGAGCGAGGTGCTCGTGCTCATCGCGGGCGGCCTGTCCAACGGTGAGATCGCGCAGCGCCTCGTGGTCAGCGAGCACACCGTCAAGACCCACGTGGCCCGCGTGTTCACCAAGCTCGGCCTGCGCGACCGCGCCCAGGCCGTGATGCTCGCCTACGAGTCCGGCGTCGTCGTCCCGGGCGAGAGCACCTCCAGCTGACTAACGGCGGCGGAGCAGGCGGAGCGCCTTCTCCTTCTCGAAGTCGAGCGCGCGGGTGGGCGGCGCCGAGAGCCGTCCGATGCGCTCGCCGAGCTCGCGGACGTGCGCCTGCACCTGCGGCTCGGCCAGCACGCGCAGCCCGAACGCCAGCTCCGCCGGGCCGATGTCGTAGCGCTTCTCCAGCGCCAGGGCGAGCGCCACCGCCCGCAGTTCCGCGTCCCCGAACCGCCGGTGGCCGTTCCCACGTCGGGCGACCCCGCCTGGCAGCGCCGATTCGCGCGTCGCGGGCAGCAGTCCGAGCGTCTCCCGGTAGCGGAGCATGCGGGGCGAGGTACCGAGCCGCCGGGCGGCCTCCGTGATGCGCATGAGCTGATTCTGACAAATCTGTGTCAGAAAGTCGCCCCCGGCGATGCCGA
Organism: Actinomadura terrae; assembly: GCF_022751215.1. Taxonomy (GTDB): domain Bacteria; phylum Actinomycetota; class Actinomycetes; order Streptosporangiales; family Streptosporangiaceae; genus Spirillospora; species Spirillospora terrae. The sequence continues at coordinate 812,742 of NZ_JAICDG010000002.1, forward strand.
ACCGGTCCCGCCCGCCATAGACTCGCGGCCGGACGCCAACACGGGCAGACGCGGACCAAGGAGCAACGTAAGCATGGACTACAAGGTCGCCGACCTTTCGCTGGCCGACTTCGGGCGCCGGGAGATCCGGCTCGCCGAGCACGAGATGCCCGGCCTGATGGCCGTGCGCAACGAGTACTCCAGCGCCCAGCCGCTGCGCGGCGCCAAGATCATGGGCTCGCTGCACATGACGATCCAGACGGCCGTGCTGATCGAGACCCTCGTGGAGCTCGGCGCCGACGTCCGCTGGGTGTCCTGCAACATCTTCTCCACCCAGGACCACGCCGCCGCGGCCGTCGTCGTCGGCAAGGCGGGCACGACCGAGAAGCCGCAGGGCGTACCGGTCTTCGCCTGGAAGGGCGAGACGCTCGAAGAGTACTGGTGGTGCACCGACCAGGCCCTGCGCTGGCCCGACGGCTCCGGCCCGAACATGATCCTGGACGACGGCGGCGACGCGACCCTGCTCGTCCACAAGGGCGCCGAGTACGAGAAGGCCGGCGCTGTCCCGACCGCCACCGAGGACGACCCCGAGGAGTGGGGCATCATCCTCGACACGCTCCGCCGCACGATCGCCGAGAAGCCCGGCCGCTGGACGGAGACCGCCGCCGAGATCAAGGGCGTCACCGAGGAGACCACCACCGGCGTCCACCGCCTCTACGAGATGGCCAAGGCCGGCACGCTCGCCTTCCCGGCCATCAACGTCAACGACTCGGTCACCAAGTCCAAGTTCGACAACAAGTACGGCTGCCGCCACTCGGTCATCGACGGCCTGAACCGCGCCACCGACGTCCTCATCGGCGGCAAGGTCGCCGTCGTCTGCGGCTACGGCGACGTCGGCAAGGGCTGCGCCGAGGCCCTCAAGGGCCAGGGCGCCCGCGTGATCGTCACCGAGATCGACCCGATCTGCGCGCTCCAGGCCGCGATGGACGGCTTCCAGGTCACCACCCTCGACGACGCCGTCGAGATCGCCGACATCTTCGTCACCACCACCGGCAACTTCAACATCATCACCGCCGCGCACATGGGCCGGATGAAGCACCAGGCGATCGTGTCCAACATCGGGCACTTCGACAACGAGATCGACATGGCCGGCCTCGCCAAGATCGACGGCATCGAGAAGATCGAGATCAAGCCGCAGGTCGCCGAGTGGCGCTTCCCCGACGGCCACTCCATCATCGTCCTCGCCGAGGGCCGCCTGATGAACCTCGGCTGCGCGACGGGCCACCCGTCCTTCGTCATGTCGAACTCCTTCACCAACCAGGTCATCGCGCAGATCGAGCTGTTCACGAAGACCGAGGAGTACCCGATCGGCGTGTACGTCCTGCCGAAGCACCTCGACGAGAAGGTCGCCCGCCTCCACCTCGACGCCCTCGGCGTCAAGCTCACCGAACTCACCAAGGAGCAGGCCGCCTACATCGGCGTCCACGTCGAAGGCCCCTACAAGCCCGACCACTACAGGTACTGAGTTGTTTGTATTGCCCTTGGCGTCGGTCGCTAGCGCTCCCTCCTTCAACGGGCAATACGCCGATCGCTGGCATCGCTCCGAACTCGCCTGGCGGCTCGCTGCGCGATCAGTTTCTTGCTTCGCTCGAAACTGGCTTCGCACGCGATCGTCGGGTGGGGGTCGCCGCGGGGCTGGGGCGTAGGCTCAGGTGGTCGCAGTGATTTACTGCCGGACGGGGGTTTCCCCGTCCGGCAGTTAGGGTTCGGAAGGGTTGTATGAGCGACGTCTCGGACGTGTCGCTTGCCTATCAGGGGGGCAGGCGGATCGAGTGGGCTGACCGGAGCATGCCCGTGTTGCGGCAGATCCGGGAGCGATTCGCCGCCGAGCGGCCGCTGGAGGGGTGGCGGGTGGCGGCGTGCATGCATGTCACCACCGAGACGGCGTGTCTGATCCGCACCCTTCAGGCGGGGGGCGCGAGTGTGGCGCTCGCCGCGTCCAATCCCCTTTCCACGCAGGACGACGTGGCCGCCGCGCTCGTGCAGGACGACGGCGCCGAGGTGTTCGCGCGCGCCGGGATCGACCGCGAGGGGTACTACGCCCATATCCACCAGGTGTTGGAGACCCGGCCCGATCTCGTCCTGGACGACGGCTGCGACCTCGTCAACACCTTGCACAGCGACCGGACGGATCTGCTCGACACCGTCAAGGCGGGATGCGAGCAGACCACGACGGGCGTCATACGGCTGCACCAGATGGCGCGCGAGGGCGCGCTGAAGTTCCCCGTCGTCGCGGTGAACGACACCGACACCAAGCACATGTTCGACAACCGGTACGGGACGGGCCAGTCCACGCTGGACGGCATCATCCGGGCCACCAACACCCTGCTCGCGGGCAAGACCATCGTGATCGCGGGCTTCGGGTACTGCGGGCGGGGGCTCGCCGAGCGGGCGCGCGGGCTCGGTGCCCGCGTGGTGATCACCGAGATCGACCCGGTCAAGGCGCTGGACGCGGCGCTCCAGGGGTTCGCCGTCCAGCCGATGGCGGAGGCCGCGCCGAACGGGGACGTGTTCATCACCGTCACCGGCAACCGGGACGTGGTGAACGCCGAGCACCTCGCCTCGATGAAGGACGGCGCGATCCTCGCCAACTCCGGGCACTTCGACGTGGAGATCGACGTCCGCGCGCTGGAGGAGCTGGCCGTGGAGGTGCACCACGGCGTCCGTCCGCAGGCCGACGAGTACGTGCTGGCCGACGGGCGGCGGCTGGTGCTGCTGGCCGAGGGGCGGCTGGTCAACCTCGCGGCGGCCGAGGGGCACCCCGCCGCCGTCATGGACATGTCGTTCGCCGACCAGGCGCTGACCTGCGCGTGGCTGGCGACCGCGCACGAGAAGCTGACCCCGGCCGTCCACGAGGTGCCGCGGGAGATCGACACCGAGGTCGCCCGGCTCAAGCTCGCGTCGATGTCGATCTCCATCGACCTGCTCACGCCCGAGCAGGAGGAGTACCTCCACTCGTGGCGGACGGGCTCCTGACGGCCCGTGCCGACCGGAACCTACGTCCATCTTGAGGACGACCTGGAGGAGCGCTTCCAGTGCGCGCCGGGGCCCGGCGGCTGGCGGTACACCTCGACGCGCTCCGACGGCGTCCGGACCGACCTCGTCGTCGACAGCCGGTGGCGGCAGATCCGGGTCGAGGTCGTCACCCCCACGTGGTGGGTGCGCGGCGGCGTGACCGGGCCCGAGGTCGCCTGGGTGCGCGGGGCCACGGAGTACGGGCACACGGAGTACGGCGAGCGGGCGTCCGGGTTCCTGACCGACTCGCCCGGCTTCCTCGTCGCGATCGCGCGCTCGCTCCAGACCGCCGGGCAGGACGCGGCGGACGTCCGGCTCGTGCGCCTCTCGGGCCCCTCGCTCGCGGCGCTCACCGCGACCTGGCGGTGGCGGCTCGCGGGCACCTCGTCCCATGGGACCGAGACCGGCCCGCTGCCCGTCGCGGAGTACGAAATCACCGACCTGGCCACCGGAGAACGCACCGCGTTCCATCTGGCCGGGGACGTCGTGCTGGCCGCACCGGGAATCGATCTGACCGAACTGGAATCGGTTCCGAACTTCCTGGGCTAGCGGGCTTTCAACAGGGCTGAAATTTCACATCCCGTTTGATTGGCGCTGGATCGCGCCCCAGATACGGGCTCCTGACCTGTGTATTTGTCATCTGGACCCGCGCTGCGTTGGTGAAAGTGTGCCCATTGTAAATCGGGCGTGCAGCGGTCATCGTGACGACACCGCATGCGTTCGTGACCCTCCTGAGGAGCCCCCGCCGCGTGCCCAGGCACGCAGATCCGAATGGCAGGTTACCCGTCAATGGTGAATTCCAGCAGACAGCGTTGTCTACTGGCGGTGCTCGCCGCCGGCGCCCTCGCCGTGGGCGTCCCGAGCACGGCCGGGGCGACCGCGCCGCGCCCGGCCGGGCCCGCCGCGCAGCCCCCGGCCGAGACGTCCAGCCAGTACATCGTCACCGGTGCGCGCACCGGCGCACAGCGCACCCAGGTCGCCCGGACCGGCGCGGCCATCGATCTCCTCCGCGCGGACGGCGTGCAGGTGAGCGCGATCCCGTCGGAGGTCGCCGCGATCCGCAGGCTCGGGTTCACGGTGAGCGCGCCGCTCCCGAAGCCCTCGCCGCAGCCGACGAAGTCCGCGGCCTCCTACCACACCTTCGCCGAGACGCAGCAGGAGGTCGACGCGGTCGCCGCCGCCCACCCGCAGATCACGCGCAAGTTCGTCGCGGGCAAGTCCGCCCAGGGCCGCGACATCTTCGGTCTCAAGATCAGCGACAACGTGGCCACCGACGAGAACGAGCCCGAGATGCTCGTCATCGCCAACATCCACGCCCGCGAGCGGCTCACCGCCGAGCAGGCCCTGGACTACATCGGCCAGCTGACCGGCGGCTACGGCACCGACAAGCGCATCACCGACCTCGTGAACGCGCGCGAGATCTACGTGCTGCCGATGGTCAACCCCGACGGCCAGGTCTACGACATGACCAGCGACACCCAGCCGGGCCGGATGTGGCGCAAGAACCGGGTGGGGTCGGGCACCGACCTGAACCGCAACTTCGCCTACAAGTGGGGTTGCTGCGGCGGGTCGTCCACCAATCCGTCGAGCGAGACCTACCGCGGCACCGGCCCCGAGTCGGCTCCCGAGACCAAGGTCATCGCGAACTTCGTGCGCAGCCGCGTCGTCGGCGGCAAGCAGCAGCTCAAGATGTTCCTCACCATCCACTCGGTGGCGGAACTCGTGCTTTGGCCGTTCGGCTACACCACGAACAACACCGTCCCCGGCTCGATGGACGTCGACGACGAGGCCGCCCACCGCACGATCGGGCGCGAGCTCGCAGGGACGAACGGGTTCACGCCCGAGCAGTCCAGTGACCTGTACATCACCGATGGCACGACCGACGACTGGACGTGGGGCGAGTACCGCATCTTCTCCTACACGTTCGAGCTCGGCGGCGGGAGCTTCTACCCGCCCCCGTCGGCCATCGACAGTGAGGTGCGGCGCAGCCGCGAGGCGTTGCTGCGCCTGACCGCCTATGCCGACTGCCCCTACCGGGCCATCGGCAAGGAGGACAAGTACTGCGCGGCCTGATCGGACGCCTGCCGCGTGGCCCCAAACGGCCCCTGGACCGGTCGCAGTGCCGGTTCCAGGGGTCGTTTCAGGGGGCGCGGGCGTCCCGTCCGGCTTCTTCCGAGTGGGTGAGAGGTGAGGGTGGTGTGCCGGCGTAACGGGTGCCGGGGGACACGATCCAGGTGGGACCGGTCCTTCCGGTGCGGTGCCGCCGCGCCACGGCCCGGTTCCCCGTGGTGCAGGAGATCGTGGTGGACGTCCCGGCGCCGCTCCGGCGGCCCCGCCGGGGTCAGGCGGATCTGGTCGGGCTGCCCCTACCGCCGCTAGGGATACCGCGGCGGCGCCGGATACTGACCGGGCGGTGGGCCCTGAGGCGGGCCTTGCGGGCCCTGGGGCAGGACGTGCTGGTAGGGGCCCGCGCCGTAGTTGGACGGCGGGAGGAAGCGCGGCTGGCCCGGCCCGGGAGCGCTGAACGGCGGCGGCATCGGAGGCCCCTGCGGGACGGGCGCGACCGGCGGCCCCCCGGCCATCGCCATCGCGGGGACCGGCGCCGGGGCCGCGGCGGGGTCGGTCTGGCCGAGGCGGCGCAGCCGGGCGGCGCGGCGCTGGGCGAGGCGCCACTCCTCGCGGCGGCGGCGCTCGGCGAGGATCGCCGACAGCAGGATCTCCGGGCGGACGCGCCCCGGCGGCGGCGGGCTCACCGCCGCGGCCACCTGGTCGGCGATGCGCTGGCCCAGCGAGTCCCGGACGTCCGGGCGCAGCTCCCAGAACCGCGACAGGTACTGCCGCGCCGTCATCGCGAGCTCGTCGGACAGCATCGACAGCTCCAGCGTCCGCGCCCACCCCGCGAGCTGCGGCGGCATCACCGCGACCGGCCCGAACACCGACGAGGGCACCCGCTCCTGGATGACGATCGTCCCGGCGAACAGGTCGCCGAGCCGCTTGCCGCGCTTGCTGCACAGCGACGCGATCAGCGCGGGCGCGCTGTAGAGCGTCCAGAACTCGATGAACCCGGCCAGCGCCCGCACGAGCGCCTGCCGGAACCGGATCGGCCCGCCGTCGTCGGCGACGACGCGCAGCCCGGCCGCCAGCTTGCCGAGCGTCCGGCCGCGCGACAGCGTCTCGAACGCGCACGGGTAGCCGACGATCACCGCCACCACGGCCGCCAGGCTGAGGCCCGTCGTCCACGCGTCGTCGGCGGCCGCCGTCGCCATCGACACGCCCACGATCAGGACGTTCATGATCACGAACTGGAACAGCAGGTCGAGCAGCACGGCGCAGCCACGGCTGGCCAGCCGCGCGACCCTGATGTCGAGCGCGACGGCCTCGCCGGTGACGAGTTCGGCCATGTCCTGTTCCTCCAATGCCGGGGCACGTCTATTTTGCCGGTTCGGCGGCGCGAGGCGTTAGTCTCCCGGGGTGGACGTCGACGCCTATGTGGCCGCGCACAACGCCGACTGGCTGCGCCTCGAACGGTTGATCAACCGGGGCCGCAGGCTCTCCGGCACGGAGATCGACGAGCTGGTCGAGCTCTACCAGCGCACCGCCACGCACCTGTCGGTGGTGCGCTCCAGCTCGCCCGACCCGCAGCTCGTCGGACGGCTGTCGTCCCTGGTCGCGCGCGGTCGCGCGGCCGTGGCGGGCGCTCAAGCACCGCTCTGGCGGGACGTCTCCCGGTTCGCGACCGTGTCGTTCCCGGCCGCGGCGTACCGGATGCGATGGTGGTGGCTCGGCAACGCCGTCCTCGGCAACCTGCTCGCGCTCGCGCTCGCGATCTGGATCGTGCACAGCCCCGAGGTGCAGTCGAGCATCGCGACGCCCGCCGAGATCCGCGAGATCGTCGACCACGACTTCGCCAACTACTACACCGAGCACTCGGCGGCCTCGTTCGCCTTCAAGGTGTGGATCAACAACGCGTGGGTGTCGGCGGTCGCGCTGATCTTCGGGATCATGCTGGGCATTCCCACCCTGTTCGTGCTGCTGATGAACCAGGTCAACCTCGGGGTGATGGCCGGGCTGATGTTCGCCTCCGGCAAGGGCTCGATCTTCTTCGGACTGATCCTGCCGCACGGCCTGCTGGAGCTGACCGCCGTCTACCTCGCCTGCGCGGGCGGCCTGAAGATGGGCTGGACGGTCGTCGACCCCGGCCGCCGCACCCGCGGGCAGGCCCTCGCCGAGGAGGGCCGCGCGGCGGTCAGCGTCGCGATGGGCCTCGTCGTGGTGCTGCTGGTGTCCGGCCTCATCGAGGGGTTCGTGACGGGCTGGGTCCATGTGACGTGGCTCCGCATCGGCATCGGTGTCGTCGCCGAGGCCGCGTTCCTCAGCTACGTGATCATCCTCGGCCGCCGCGCCACCCGCCAGGGCGAGACGGGCGACGCCGACCTCACCCCCGACCTCGTCCCCGTCTCCGGCTGACCCGGGTCAGAGGCGGCCGGCGGCCTTGAGGGCCAGGTAGGCGTCGGCGAGCGCGGGGGCGATCTCGTCGGGCGGCGCGTCCACCACCTCGACTCCGTGGGCGCGCAGCTCGGCGGTGAGGCGGCGGCGGTCCGCACGGGCGCGCTCGGCGGCGGCCGCGTCGTACACGGACGCGAGGTCGCCGCGTCCGGCCGCCATCTCGCCGACCCGCGGGTCCGCGACGGCGGCGATCATGACCAGGTGCCGGGCGGTGAGCTGCGGCAGCAGCGGCAGCAGCCCCTCCTCGATCGCGGCGGTGTTCAGGTCGGTCAGCAGCACGACCAGGCAGCGCTGCCGGACCCGCGCCATCAGCGTCGAGACCATCCCCGCCGCGTCGCACTCGAGCAGCTCCGGCTCCAGGGGCGCCATCGCGTGCACCATCGCGGGCAGCAGGTCGGTGCGGGACGCGCCCTCCACGCGGGTGCGGACGCGCCGGTCGTAGGCGAGCAGGTCGACGCGGTCGCCGGCGCGGGAGGCGAGGGCGCCGAGCAGCAGCGCCGCGTCCATCGAGCAGTCCAGCCGGGGGATGTCGCCGACGCGTCCCGCGGACGTGCGGCCGGTGTCAAGCACCAGGTAGATGCGCCGGTCCCGCTCGGGACGCCACGTCCGCACGACGACGTCGCCGCGCCGCGCGGTGGCCCGCCAGTCGATGGACCGGACGTCGTCGCCGTCCACGTACTCGCGCAGCGAGTCGAACTCGGTGCCCTGGCCGCGGATCAGCGCCACGTGCGCGCCGGTCAGCTCCCGCAGCCGCGCCAGCTTGGCGGGCAGGTGACGGCGCGAGGGGAACGCGGGGAGCGCCCGCACCGTCCACGGCGCGGGACGGGAGAGCTGCCGCGCCGCGAGCCCGAGCGGGCCCACCGACCGCACCACGACCGTGATCGCGCGCCGGTCGCCGCGCCGCGTCGGGGTCAGCTCCATCTCCACGCGACGGCGTTCCCCGGCGGGCACGTCCACCCGGACGGTACGGGGCGTGGCGCCCGCGCTCGGCGGCCACACGTCCCGCAGCCGGGCCTTGAGACGGCGCCTGCCGAGGTTCTCGACCGTCAGCGTGACGTTGGCGGTCTGGCCGAGCCTGACGCTGGTGTCGCCGGTCCGGTGGAAGCGCAGCGCCCGCACGTTGCCCGCGAGCGCGAGGTCGGCGACGACGCCGAGCAGCAGGACGCCCCACAGCGCGAGCAGCGTCCACCAGCTCGGCACCAGCAGCGGGACGAGCGCGCCGAGCAGCGCCAGCAGCCCCAGGCGTCCGGTCAGCGCCATCAGCGCGGCGCGGGGACGTGGGCGAGGATGCCCTCCAGCACGCCGTCGGCGGTCGCGCCCTCCAGCTCCGCCTCGGGACGCAGCTGCACCCGGTGCCGGAGCGTGGGCCTGGCCAGCGCCTTCACGTCGTCCGGCATCACGTAGTCGCGGCCGGACAGCCAGGCCCAGGCGCGCGCCGTCGCCAGCAGCGCCGTCGCCCCGCGCGGGGACACCCCGAGCTGGAGCGAGGGGGACTGGCGGGTCGCGCGGCACAGGTCCACGACATAGGCGGCGACGATCGGGTCCAGCAGGACGGCGCGCACCGCCGCCCGCCCCGCCGCCAGCTCGGCCGCGCCCGCGACGGGCTGCACCGCCGACAGGTCGCGCGGGTCGAACCCCGAGGCGTGCCGTTGCAGCATCGCGATCTCCTCGTCCCGGGTGGGGACGGGCACGGTCAGCTTCACCAGGAACCGGTCGAGCTGCGCCTCGGGCAGGGGATAGGTGCCCTCGTACTCGATCGGATTCTGCGTCGCGCACACCACGAACGGGTCGGGCAGCGGACGCGCCGTCCCCTCCACGGAGACCTGCCGCTCCTCCATCGCCTCCAGCAGCGACGCCTGGGTCTTGGGCGGCGTCCGGTTGATCTCGTCCGCGAGCAGGAGGTTGGTGAAGACCGGCCCCTCGCGGAACTCGAACTCCGCCGTGCGGTTGTCGTAGACCAGCGAACCGGTCACGTCGCCGGGCATCAGGTCGGGCGTGAACTGGACGCGCTTGAAGTCCAGGTCGAGGGCGCGCGAGAGCGTCTTGATGAGCAGCGTCTTGGCCGTCCCGGGGACGCCCTCCAGCAGCACGTGGCCGCGGCAGAGCAACGCGATGACGAGACCGGTCACCACGGAGTCCTGCCCGACGACGGTCTTGGCCACCTCCTTGCGCAGCGCCGTGAGCGCCGCGCGGGCGGTCTCGGACTCCCGCCGGAGCTCCTCGGGCAGCCGCTCGGCTCCCGGCGGCGTGTCCACGGGCACGCCTTGCCCGGCCCCGCCGGGGCCTTGCCCGCCGCCGGGGCCTTGGCCGGGCGAGCCCTGACCGGCCGCGCCGGACTCCGGGCCGGGCCCGTCGCCCTTCCCGAGCTCAACAGGGTGGTTCACGACTGTCGTACCTGCCTTTCCAGGTCGTCGAGGACGTCGGTGAGAGCGATCAGCCCGGCGTCGTCCACGGGCTCAGGACCGTACAGCGCCGAGCCCACGTACGCCTCCTCGCGGCCGGTGCGGAGCGCGACGGCGGCGACGATCTCCCGCGCGGCCGCCGGGTCCTGCGCGCTGCCGCGCGGCAGGCCCAGCAGCGGGACGATGCGCTCGCGGGCCCCCGAGCGCAGCGCGTCGGCGGCCCGGTCGCGGGCGCGGGCCGCCCGGTACAGCCGGGCCCGCCCCTCGACCGTCTCGGCGGAGCGCACCGCGACCGGCAGCGCCTCGGCCACCACCGGCCCGAGCCGCCGTGCCCGCCACGCCGCCACCACCAGCACGGTCAGGATCAGTTCGAGGAAGAACAGCCAGACGCCGAACGGGACCATGTCGGAGACCGTCTTGTCCCCGGCGTCGGAGCCCGCCGGGGGCTTGTCCGGGATCAGCCAAATGATCGAGGGCGGCAGCCCGATCACGTTCAGGGCCAGCGCCGCGTTCCCGTCCTCGGCGAGATGCTCGTTGGTGAGGAAGCCGGACGAACCGATCACCGTCACCGACCGGTTGCCCGCCATGGTGGCGACCAGCCGAGGGGAACCGGCCGCCTTGTAGCAGCCGACGCCGTCCTCCGGGTCGTCGTAGGTCTGGGAGTCGCCGAACCTCACCCGTCCGGCGACCTTCGCGTAGGGCATGGGGCAGTCCGGGTCGGCGCTCTCCTCGAAGCTCGGCCCGGCCGTGGTGATCCCGGGGGCCAGCGCCGCCAGGACGTCGCGCCCGGGCGCGAGCAGCAGCAGGTCGCCCGGCGCGGAGCGGAGCCGCTCGATGTCGTCGTCGGTGAGCCGCTCGCTGCGGGTCACCACCACCATGCTCAGGGGCACGGCCGCGTCGGCCGCCTCACTCGCGTGCCTGGCCACCGTCACCTGCCTCCCGCGCTGCTTGAGCAGCTCGGCGAGCGCGCGGGTGCCGTCCTGCTTGGCCGACGTCGGGTCCAGCTGCTCGTTCGAGCCGGACGGCCGCAGCGCCGCCAGCACGACCGCGATCACGGCCATGGCCAGCAACGCCGCGACGACGCCCCGCGCCGACCGCCAGCGCCGCCGCGCGACCTGCCCGGCGGACGGTTCCGCGGGCGCCTGGACCGGTGCCTGGGTCACCATCGCGGGCCCCCCTCCTCACCCGTCACGGCCGGGACGAGGTCGTCGTCCTCCAGTGGTTTCGGACGCGTCTCCTGCAACCGCTCGTCCAGGCCCTTGAGCCGCGCGTATCCCTCCGACGTGCCGGGCCGGTCGCCGTACCAGACGTCGTCGAAGACCCGCACGCCGCCGCGCAGCTCCTCGGCGAGCTGCGGCAGGGCCTCGCCCGCCTCGGCCGCCAGCTCGTCGGCCGTCCGTCCGGGACGCGGCGACACCACGGCCCGCTCCTCCAGGTCACGGGCGACGGCGCGGAGCCGCTCCCGGATCGCCTCGGCCCACTGCCCGGCGGCGGCGTGCGCCTCAGCCGCGTCCCGGTGGTCGAGCGCGGTGGACGGCTCGTCCTCCAGCAGCGCGTCCCCCCGCGACCGCGGGTTCCGCCGCCCCCACATCAGCCACGCGACCAGCGCGATCGCCACCGCCAGGATCAGGATGATGACCGCGACCGACACCCACCCGCTCCCGTTCCCCTGCGCGTTCGGCGCGGCCGCCCGCTGCAACAGGTCACCCAGCCAGTCGGTGAACCTCTCCCACTCCCGCTCCAACCAGGACGGCTTGTCCCGCTGATAGACCTGCTTGTCCAACTCCCGCCGCGCCATCTCGCGCGCCTCGTCCCGCCCAACCGGATCGAACCTCAAGCCCCAACCCCCCCTTCGCCCCCACCCCAAGGCTCCACCCCACCACCGGACGCGCCCCCGGGCCCGTTCCCGCGTGCAGGCGGAAAGTCGTCTTCAGAAGCGGGAGCTGTTCCAGAGCCAGCCGAGGTTCCGGGCCCAAACCCCACTCCCGGCGCAGGCGGAAAGTCAGCTTCGTACGCAGAATCCGGCCCGGACGCGCCCCCGGGCCCAACCTCAGCTCCAGACGCAGCCGGAAACCCACCCCCAGACGCGGGGTTCGCCCCGCTACCGGACGCGGCCTCGGGCCCAAACTCAGTTCCGGATGCAGCCGAGAACCCATCCCCGGGCGCGGGGTTCGCCGCGCTACCAGACGCGGCCCCGGGCCCGAGGCCGGTTCCGGGCGGGGGCGGGAAGTCGGCCCTGGGCGCGGGATTCGTCCCGGCGCCCGGCGAAGCCCCCAGACCGAGGCCGGTTCCGGGTGCGGGCGGGAACTCACCCCCAGGCGCGGGGTTTGGTTGGTAGGCCGAGCCTGTCCAGGGGGTGGGGGGTGCGGCGGGCGCTGGGGCGGGTGGGGGTTCTGGTCGCAGGTGGGGGGCGGACGGGGGGCCCATGCCCGGCGTGGTCGGCGGGGGCGTCGTGAAGCCCGCTCCGGGGGGTGGGGGCGTGCGGGTGGGGCGCCACAGGTCGATGAAGCCCTCGCCGCCCTCGCCGCCCTCGCCGTCGCCGGCCAGGGCCGCGGCGGAGCGGCCGCGGGTGCGCAGGTCGAGGTCGAGGCCCTCGCGGCGCATGCGCCGGTCGATGTACAGCAAGGCGATCACCCCCGCGTCGAAGGGCAGGACGACGGACCAGCTCACGATCCGCCCGAGCGTGTCGACGGCCAGCGCCGCGACGGCGGCGCCGCCCTCCGGCTTGGTGCCGAAGAACACCAGTTCCACGATCAGGAACGGGATTCGCAGGGCGAAGAACCCCATGAACACCGTCACCAGCAGCGCGAGCAGGAGCGTCCCGCAGCTGCGCAGCCAGCGGCCCTTGGACAGGGTCCTGGCCCGGCCGAGCGCCCCGCCGACGCCCTGCCGCTCCAGCACCACCGCCGGAACCGCCTGGACGAGCATGATGTACAGCCACACCATCAGCCCGACCCCGACCGGGATTCCGAAGAGCCCGGTCAGCACGATCAGCGCCGGATGCGCGCCCGCCGCCAGCAGCAGGAGGAACGGCACCGCGGGCAGCAGCAGCGCGAGCAGCGGCACCGCCATCACCACGCCGGCGGTGGCGGCCAGCCGACCCAGCCGCGGCCGGACGTCCCGCCACGCCCGTCCCGGCTCGACCGGCAGGCCGAGCAGCTCGCGCCCGAGGATCGGCGCCATCATCCCGGCCATCAGCAGGATCCCGTACGCCGACAGCACCAGCCCCGCGAGCCCGAGCGTGACCTGTGCGCCGATCGAGTCCAGCAGCACGTCCGGCGTGACCTCGCCGCGCGCCTCGTCCCCGATGAAGAAGTACGCGGCGACCGACCCGGCCACCTGAACCACCGTACTGATGGCCACCGACATTCCGAGCGTCGTCCGCGGCCGCCGCCTGATCCCGGCGATCGCGCCGTCCAGCATCTCCGAGATGGACATGGGGCGGAACGGGACGGCGCCGTCCACGTCGTCGTCCCAGCCGTCCGGTCCCGGCATCTTGGCTCCCTGCGATCTCTGACGGGGGTCCCGGCTCGCCCGCGTCCCCGGTCCGGGCGCTGGCCCCGGTCTCGGGCCCGGGCGGTGGCCCCGGTCTCGCCGCGGCCGCCGGTCAGGTCATCCTGTCACGGGCGAGCCGCCGTAAACGCCGCTCGGCGGTGATCGGCGGCCCGGGTTACGACAAGTCGGACCAATACGGCCCAACCCGTCAACCGGGTGTCCGTCTCGGGAGTCCCCTTTACAATCCGTCCCTTGGATAAGGGACGGATAAGACGTGGCGTGCTCGGACACGGTCCGGGAGGAGTCATGTACGACGCAAACGCGGGTAACCTTGCACGCCAAGGCATATCTCTCCCTGGCGAGGTGGGGCCGGAGCGTCTCACCCCACTCCACCGAACCCCGACTTTGTGACGATGAGGGCCATGAGAGGACGTGTACTGGTCGTCGACGACGATCTCGCGCTCGCCGAGATGCTCGGCATCGTGCTGAGAGGCGAGGGTTTCGAGCCCTCGTTCGTCCACGATGGCGACAAGGCACTGGAGGCGTTCCGGGAGACCCGGCCTGACCTGGTGCTGCTCGACCTGATGCTGCCGGGGGCCGACGGCATCGACGTCTGCCGCCAGATCCGCGCGGAGTCCGGCGTCCCGATCGTGATGCTGACCGCCAAGAGCGACACCGTGGACGTCGTGCTCGGGCTGGAGTCCGGCGCCGACGACTACATCGTCAAGCCCTTCAAGCCCAAGGAGCTGGTGGCCCGCGTACGCGCGCGTCTGCGACGCACCGACGAACCCGCCCCCGAGACCCTCCAGATAGGCGACATCACCATCGACGTCGCCGGGCACTCCGTGAAACGGGGCGACCGGCACATCCCGCTCACGCCGCTCGAGTTCGACCTCCTGGTCGCCCTGGCCCGCAAACCGCGCCAGGTGTTCACCCGCGAGGTCCTGCTCGAACAGGTGTGGGGCTACCGCCACGCCGCCGACACGCGCCTGGTCAACGTGCACGTGCAGCGGCTCCGAGCCAAGATCGAGAAGGATCCGGAGCGTCCCGAGATCGTCGTCACCGTCCGCGGCGTCGGCTACAAGGCCGGTCCCGCCTGACCGTCCGGATCCTCCCGTCCCCCGGAACGGCGCGCTGATGACGACCCGACTCCGCCCCGCGAACATCCCACCCGCAACCGCCGGTGGGGCGCTGAGCGACGCCGTTTCCGACCGTGGACGGCGCGCTGACGCGGGCCGGGTGCGGACATGAGCGGCCCGGGCGGGACGAACGGCCAGGGCGGCGCGAACGGCCGGGGCGCCCCGGACGGCACCGCTGCGCAGAACGACGCCACCGCACAGGGCGGGGCGAGCGCGCACGCGGGGGCGAGCGTGCAGGGCCGTGCGAGCAGGAGGAGCGGCCTGGGGAGGCGGTTCAAGCGGTTCGTCCGGCGCGGGCTGAGCGGCGTGCGGCGCGTCGTGCGTGGGACGGCCCGGCGCGGTTACAAACGGTGGCGTCGCTCCATTCAGGTACGGATCGTCACGTCCACGCTCTGCATCTCGGCGATCGTCGTGGCGATCCTCGGCATGTTCCTCATGCAGCAGGTGTCGTCCGCGCTCATGGACGGGAAGGTCAAGGCGGCCCGTCTCCAACTGGACGAGGGCCTGGCCCAGGTGCAGCGCGACAGGGCGGGCGCCTCCGCCGAGAACGGAAACTGGCTGAGTTCCACGGTCGACCGGCTGAAAGCCCGTAGCGGACCGTCCGGCCTCTATGAGGTCTACATACGCGACACGACGGAACAGTACGTCGGCGGATACGCGACCAACGACCTGCGTGAGGAGAGCATCCCCAGGCGGCTGCAAGAGGAATTGCAGCACGCACCGGCCGGTTCACGTGCCTACACCTACGGCAAGCTCACCTATGTCGACCACCGTCCGTCCGAGCGCGGGCTCATCGTCGGCGGCCGGACGGGCCAGTTCGAGCTTTACTACCTGTTCCCGCTGGAGCAGGAGCAGCACACCCTCACCAACGTGGGCCGTTCCATGGCGGGAGTGGGGATCGTCCTGGTGCTCCTCCTGGCGGCGATCGCCTCACTGGTCACCCGGCAGGTCGTCATCCCCGTCCGGCTGGCCGCGCAGGGAGCGCAACGTCTCGCGGCCGGACGCCTCGAAGAGCGGATGAGGGTCCGCGGCGAGGACGACCTTGCGCGCCTCGCCCGCTCCTTCAACGACATGGCCGCCAACCTCCAGGAGAAGATCGGCGAACTGGAGGACCTCTCCCAGGTTCAGCGCCAGTTCGTCTCGGACGTCTCCCACGAACTCCGCACGCCCCTGACCACCATCAGGATCGCGGCCGACATGCTCTACGAGAACCGCGACACGTTCGACGATCCCGCCGTCGGACGCTCGGCGGAGCTGTTGCAGAGCCAGCTGGAACGGTTCGAGTCCCTCCTGGCCGACCTCCTGGAAATCAGCCGTCACGACGCGGGCGCCGCCACACTCGACGCGGAGTCGCTCGACATGCGCGACCTCGTCCTGCGCACCGTGGGCGACATCCAGGAGCTGGCCGAGCGCAAGGGCAGCAAAGTCGTCCTGCAACTTCCCGGCGAGCCTTGCATGGCGGAGGTGGATCGGCGCAGGGTAGAGCGCATCATGCGGAACCTGCTCGTCAACGCCGTCGAACACGGCGAGGGCGAGGACATCGTGGTCTCCGTGGGCGCCGACCGCGACGCCGTGGCCGTCGCCGTACGCGACCACGGTGTCGGCCTCAAACCGGGGGAGGGGCAGATGGTCTTCGACCGTTTCTGGCGGGCCGACCCCGCGCGCGCCCGCACGACGGGCGGCACGGGCCTGGGCCTGTCCATCTCCCGCGAGGACGCCCAACTCCATGGCGGCTGGCTCCAGGCGTGGGGCGAACCTGGAGCCGGATCCCAGTTCCGCCTGTCGCTGCCCCGCGTCGCCGGTGCGGAACTGCGCGGCTCCCCGCTGCCGCTCGTCCCGCCGGGCGCGGGTGACGCGCGTCCCCTCTTCGCGGAACTGGAGGCGGGCGATTGACCGTACGTGTGTGCAGGCTGCTGGCCCTCGCGGCCTTCGTCCTGGGTGCTTCCGCATGCGCGAACGTCCCCACCGGCGGACAGGTCGTGACGGGCAAGCCCGCCGAGCGCGCCGAGCGCGTGGACGACCCGTACGTGCGGCTGATCCCCGTCGGCCCGCGTCCGGAGTGGGGACCGGAGCAGATCGTCTCGGGCTTCCTCGCCGCGTCCGCCGGATTCGACGACGACCACAGGGTCGCCAAGGAGTACCTCGGCGGCCAGCTCTCCTGGAAACCCGGCCCGCGCCCCTACGTGACCGTCCTCCAGAGTCGCATCCCCGACCCGCATGTGGACAAGGCGTCCAGCGGCCAGGCGACCGTCAAGGTGACCGCGGAGCAACTGGGGACGATCAGCTCCGACGGCCAGTACACCGCCGCCCCGAAGGACCTTGAGGCCACCTTCCAACTCGCCAAGAACGCGCAGGGGAGATGGCGCATCACGAACCTCCCCGGCGAGGAGAAATCCGGGCTGCTACTGACCAAGAACGACGTGGAGCGCACCATGCGCCCCGTCAACCTGTACTTCTTCGCCCCGGACAAGCGCACCCTCGTCCCCAACGGCATCTTCCTGCCGGTCGTGGCCAGGCAGACGCTTCCGGCGCGCCTCGTCCAGGCGCTCCTGACCGGACCCACGTCCTGGCTCAACGGCGCCGTCGAAAGCGCCTTCCCCACCGGGACGCGGCTTCGCGGCCTCAGCATCGAGAAGGACGTCGCCACCGTCGACCTCAGCGGCGAGGCCGCCGGAGCCAGCGTCGAACGCATGTCGGCCCAGCTCGCCTGGACGCTGCGCCAACTCTCGGGCATCCAGTACTTCCGGCTCAGGATCGACGGCGACTCCGTCAGCCCCCAGAACAGCGACGCGACGCAACCCGTGAGCGGCTGGGCGGGCAACTCCCCGGACGGACGGGACCTCACAGGGCAGACCCACCAGAACGCCTACGTCACGGGCGTGCCGGGCTTCCTAGGCACCCTCGTACGCGACCACGCCCAACCCGTGGTCACCGGCCCCGCCGGCCACCTCTCCCACCCCGCCGTCGCACCCGACTACCAGGAGCTGGCCGGTCTGAGCAGCAAGGGCGACCAGCTCCTCACCGCCGCCCCCGTCACGGGCTCACCCTCCGCCCGCCTGCTACTGACCGCCCATCGCGGCGCACGCTTCACCGCCCCCTCCTGGAGCAGCGACGGCACCCTCTGGGCGGTGGAGAGCAAGGCGAACCAGTCCTGGCTCTGGGTACGCGCACGCGGCGAACGCCCCGTCCTCGCCGCGCACTGGGGCCTCGGAGGCCGAGAGGTCCTCGCCTTCCGCGTCGCCCGCGACGGTGTCCGCGCGGCCGTCATCGTCCGTATCGACGGCCGTCCACAGGTCCAGATCGGCCGCATAGCCCACGCCCCGGACGGCTCCCTGGACGTCGGCTCGTTCCTGCCCGTCAGCTCCGAACTCCAGGACGCGATCGATCTGGCCTGGCGCGACTACGGCAACCTGGCCGTCCTAGGACGCGCGAAACGCGACAACCTTTCCCTCCCCTACATCATGCCGGTCAGCGGCAGCGCCATCACGCCCCTGGGCGTGGGCGCCCTGGGCGAACCCCGCACGATCGCCGCCGCCCCCGGCGAACCCGTCCTGATCGGCACGCGCTCGAACGGCCGGGACCAGGTCTGCCGCCAACGCTCGGCGGACAAGTCATTCCGTGAATGGATCTGCCCCACCGCAGCCCGAGACCCGAACTACCCCAACTAGCCCCAAACCTCACAACACCCCAGGTCAGAGACCCCCAGCCGACAGTTATCCACAATTGCGCCAAGGGGTTACGGCCAAAGGTCCCAAGCCGTCATCGTCGTGGACATGAACTTCCTCCACGACTTGATCGACCTGCTCCTCCCGCAACTCTGCGCGGGCTGCGGCGAAGAGCCCGCCCTTCTGTGCAACACCTGCGCGGCACCCCTCCTAAGCACCCCTCGCCAACTCTCGGCTCCGCCCGGCGTCCCGCCCACCTGGACGATCGCGCACTACGAGGGCCCCGTCCAAACAACCTTGGTGAACTACAAGGAACGAGGCCGCACCCCCCTGGCCGACCCTTTAGGCCGGGCACTGGCTAACGCGATCGAGGCCGCCCACAAGCCCCCCGCACCCTCAGGCCGCCAACTGATCGTGGTCCCAGTGCCCTCAAACCGAGGCACCACCCGCCGCCGAGGCCACGACCCCCTGGGCGGAGTGGTGGACGCGGCTCTCCACCACCTCCGCGCACACGGCGTGAACGCGACCAAGACCCCCGCGCTGCGGCAGCGCCGCCGAGTGGACGACCAGGCGGGCCTCAACGCAACGGAGCGCGCGGCGAACCTGGCCGGAGCCCTGGAGGTCAACCCCCGGACCGACATGACCGGACGCCGCGTCCTGCTGGCCGACGACGTGATCACCACCGGAGCCTCACTGGCCGAGTCCGCACGAGCCCTGCGGGCAGCCGGAGCCGAGGTGACCGCCGCCGCCACAGTCGCAGCCACCCCCCTCCGCAGACCAAGACGCTAAAACCCGCGACCGAGCCCCCAGCCGTCGGCTGCCTTCACACCCAGCTCAACCCAAGGCAGCAGGCCCCTGCGACCAAGCCCCCAACCACCAGCCACACCCACCCCTCGAAAGCAGACCAAAGTGGTGACCCCCCAGGACCGAGCCCTCACAAGCAGCCGCGTCTACGCTCCCAGACCAAACCAGGGCGCAAGGTCCACTCAGCACCAAGTCCCGCCCGTCGACCGCCCCCACGCCCACAGGCAGACCAAGAGGAGGGCGCCTAGAGACCGAGCCCCCGGCGGGCGGCCGCGCCTACGGCCACGAGCAGACCAAGATGGCGGCCCACCCGGGACCAGGCCCTCAGTGGGCGGCAGTGCCCATGCCTACGGGCAGACCAACATGGAGGCAGCCTAGGGACCGACTCCCCGGCGCGCGGCTGTGCCTACGGCCGCGGGGCAGACCAAGGTGGCGAGTCCCTCGGGACCAAGCCCTCGGGGGCGGCAGGGTCGACCCCTCGTGCAAGCCAGGGTGACGGGTCCCCCAGAACCGAGTGCCGGATGGACGGCCGCGGCCGCGCCTCCGGACAGATCAAGATGGCGGCCCCACACGAGACTGAATCCCCGCCGGGTGGCCGTGCCCAGGCCTACGGGCAACCCAACATGGCGGGCACCTCGGGACCGCGTCCGGGTGGACGACCGCAGCCGCGCCTCCAAACAGACCAACATGACGGCACCTCGGGATGCGTCCCCGGCGGGCGGCTACAGCTACGCCTCCGAACCGACCAAGGTAAGGGCCCGGGAACCGATTGTCGGAGGGGCGGCGGCGTCCGCGCCTTCGCAGCAGGCCAAAGGTGGCGGCCGCCGGAGCCAACTGCCAGCCAAGCTAGGAGGAGCAGACCCGTAAACGGTAGAAGTCCCTCCAAGCCGCCCATAGCTCGTTGAGCAGGTTCGAAGCCTACACAACCGCAGGACACGACCGACCGCAGAACACGGCCAGGTGCAGAACACGGCCAAGTGCAGAACACGGCCAGGTGCGGGATGGGGCCGGGCGCGGGACGGGGGCGGACAAGACAGGGCCGGCGCAGGACGGGGGCAGGCGGAGAGGGGCCCGGCGGAGCGGGGACTGTAGCGCCTCTTCAGGGGCGACCGGCTGCGCAGCCAGCATGACCGCTTCAGCACACTTCAAACATCGACGCTCTCATCCCAACTGCCCATCACCATCCGTAGTTGTTCTGTCCCCCCGTGCCAACATCGCCATCGCAACGGAGGTAACAGACGTCACAATGCGGCCACAAAAGGAAGGGAGATCGCGAAACTCACTAGATCGCCAGTTTGGACTGACCTGCGGACGGGCCGGGTGCGCAGCCCCGGCGTACGGGGGGTTCCGGCCGTCCAAAGGGTCCTCGACGGACCCGCCGAGACCGCGCTGCGGCGGTCGTCGATGACGGTCAGTGAGTTTTTCCTCGGCCCACCCCCCTGACATTCGAGGCGGAAGGGGTTAGCGTTCCTGACATGGCACCCGCCCGGGTCCGTGGTTGCGTTGGATCGCAGTGCTCATCAGGAGCACGGCAGACGATCCGGCTAGCCGATGCCAGGCGCAGGCGAAACGGCCCACGTAAGGCGACTTCTCGTCGACCGATCACGGTGCGCCTTAGAGGTAAGTCCTGCCCCGTCGAGGGATCCGATATCCCCCGAACCGGGAGAAGGGCAGTAGTGGCGAGAGCGCCGCGAGCCCCTCAGCAGGCGGATGTGGGGACGAAGACCAGGTCGGCCGGGCGGGTGCGACCCACCGTCCTGTGGAACCCGGCCGGAGCCGCCATGGCTTCCGGCGCGGGTAGGTATCGCAATCGGGAGAAGGGGGGTCCCGCGTGGACATCATCGTGAGGGGCCGGCACACCGACATCAACGACAGGTTCCGCCGGCACGCCGACACCAAACTGGCCAAGATCGAGCGGCTGAACCAGAAGGTCATCCGCGTGGACGTGGAGGTGTCCGAGGAACGTAACCCGCGACAGGCCGATCAGCGCGAACGAGTAGAACTGACGATCCGCTCCCGGGGCCCGGTGATCCGTGCCGAGGCCGCCGCCGACGACCGCTACGGTGCCCTCGACCTGGCCCTCGACAAGCTCGAATCGCGGCTGCGCCGAGACAGCGAGCGACGCAAGGCCCACGGCGGTAAGGCCCGCGCCAAGCTCACCCCCGCGGAGCCGCTTCCCGAACCCCTACCTGAGCGGGCGCCCGAGGCCCCGGCCGCGGAGGCCGCCCCCGCACCCTCGGAGGACGAGCACCTCGTCCCGATCCCCATGGAGGGCGACGGCCCCATCGTCGTCCGCGAGAAGTTCCACGAGGCCGAGCCGATGGGCATCGAGCAGGCCCTCTTCGAGATGGAACTCGTCGGCCACGACTTCTACCTGTACCGGGACAAGGCCACAGGCCATCCGTCGGTCGTCTACCGGCGGCGAGGCTGGGACTACGGAGTCATCAGGCTCGTCGAGGAGTAACGCCCCGCCCACCCACACATTGACCCCGAAACCGTCCAACCGCCGACCCACACACCATCACCCACGGCGCGGGCCGCGTGAAACAGACCGACCCGGCCCGCGCCGATAGGTGCAATGCGTTGGGGTCGAGCAGAGGGTCGTCCTGCCCCGCTCATCCGTGTCTGGAGCGAGTGAGCGGGGTGGGCACCCCCCATAGCTGCGTGAGGGCCGAGCTGGTGCGCGCCGTCGGGTGCAACGCGTTGGCTTGCAAGAGTCGAGCACCGGCGGTGTCGGTGTGGGGAGGGCGACGATCTCATTGGTCGCAGGGGCGGCCGCTTAGGAGCCTGGGCGGTGCTGCTGGGGTGGATCAGCCACCCGTTGATCGGCGCGCTCGCGAGCCAGTGGCGGTCGTCGGTGAACGGTCAGAGGCGAGGGTAGGGGCCTCGGTGATCCCCCAGGCCTCCGCGAGCCGACCGTTGTCGATGCGGAAGATCTCGATCAGCATTGGCGGCTGCGTGTCGCCGTCCGCGGCCGCCACGCCCTCGACGGACGAGCGAATGGCGACCTTGTCACCGTCGACCAGGATGTCGTCGGCGACGACGCGCATGTCAGGAAACTGGGCGACGACCTCACGCCAGGCGGCCCTGCCCGCGTCGAACCCGGTGGCGCCGAGAGAGTGGTTGGCGAAGTCGGGGGTGAACAGATCGGCTGCCTGGTCGAACTGTCGGGTGTTGAAGCACTCCTGCATCCGCAGCACCAGAGCGCTTGCTTCCTCACGTGTGGTCATCGCAGTGCTCTCCGCGTGGCTGGTGGGCCGGTCATGGTGAACGACGCGTGTGCCAATAACGGGGCGTCGCCCCGATTATCGCGGGGTCAGCATACGGGGCGGCGCCCCGGTTATGCTAGGGCGCGATGTCCAGCCGACCGTCTGAGCGCGCTGCGGCCGAGTCCGCGATGGCTCCCGGGAATGACCGGGAGTTGCGAGCCGATGCGCGCCGCAATCGCGAGCGGGTGCTGCGGACCGCGCAACAGTTGTTCGCGGCCGAGGGCCTTGGCATCTCGCTCGACGAGATAGCTCGCCGCGCGGGTGTGGGGCCGGGCACCGTCCACCGGCACTTCCCCACCAAACAGGCGCTGTACCTTGCTGTCGCGATCGATCAGCTCAGGCAGTTGGTCGCGGAAGGGGAGGCCCTCGCTCGTACGGACGATCCCGCTGCGCTGTTCACTTTCCTGGCTTCGATGATGGCTTCGGGCGCGGAGAACGCAGCGGTGAAGAGCGCGCTCGCGGCCGCCGAGTTCGACTTGCGCAGCGCCGCCCCGAGCGTTGCGGCAGACCTCACGCGCCAGGTCGCGGGCCTGCTCGATCGCGCGCATTCCGCCGGTGTCGTGCGCCACGACCTCGCTGTCGATGAGGTGATGGCACTCGTTGCCGGTGCCTTCGCTGCGATCCGTCACGCCGACGTGGAGAACAACCGCGCACGCTCGGCCCACATCGCTCAGATCATCGTCGACGGTCTACGGCCCCAGCCGCGACTGTAGGCGGTCAAGACTCAGGACGTTGCTGAGACCCGTGAGCACAGCGGTCCGATGATCGAGGGGGTTGCGCACGCTCATCGACGAACCGTGCCGCTGAACGCGACGAATCCCGAGGGCTTGTGGGCGAAGCCCGATGGCTTGCGGACGCTGAGGGCTTGCGGACCCCGAGGGGTGCGGACGAACCCTGATGGCTTGCGGATGTAGCCCGAGGGGCTGCGGCGTTACCGGTTGGTTGGCCTTTTCTGGCATGCGTGAGGTGGAAGACGACGGCCTGCTGGATCGCCCTGGCCGGGTGGGGTGTGTCGGCGTGTGTGTGCTGGCAGCCGTTCACTTTCGCTGAGGGGTTGAACGGTGACCGCGGCCTCACCTGGCGGGGCCGTTGTCGAACGGTTCGGTGAGTGCCGGGGCATGGTGGGTGTGGCGCTAGGGCGACGTTGCTGGTTCGTGTGCTGGGGAGCGCCGCGTGTGTCAGGTGCAGGGGTGATGGGAGGGCGGACGATCGCGCTGCGACTGGGTGTGTGGGACGTTCTTGAGAGGTAGGGCGTGGGGCTGTGGCGTGCCCCTACGGTGATTGGATGCGCCGATCTGACCTGTCGCCGTATTGGAACACCAACGTTGCTCGTCATCCGGGCATATTGCGTGCTGTCCCGGAGGGGTGCGGGGACGCGCTGGACGTTGGTTGCGGGGACGGGTTGCTCGTGCGCAAGTTGGTCGGCAAGGCGAAACGCGTCACCGGGGTCGACAGTTCATCGATGATGATCGAGCGCGCACGGGAGCTCGCCGCGGGGGAGCCGGACGTCTCGTTTCTTGAGGGCGACTTCCTCACCCTCGATCTTCCGGTTGAGGGCTATGACTTCGTCTGCTCGGTGTCCACGATCCATCACATGGACTTCGAGGCGGCTCTGACCCGGATGCGTGAGTTGCTGCGTCCTGGCGGCACGCTCGTGGTGGTCGGCCTGGCCCGCGAGAGGAGTCCGGGGGAGTGGGCGACGGCGGTCGCGGCCGCTCCTGCCGTGCGGGTTATCAAGGTGCTGCGCCGTGCGCACGGTCCGGAGGGAATGCCGGTCGCTGATCCGCAGATGAGCTACGGGCAGGTGCGGGCCGCGGCGCGGCGGCTGCTGCCCGGCATGCGCTATCGCCGGCACATGCTCCGCCGATACTCGCTGACTTGGGGAAAGCCCGCTCCCTAGCCGATGTGCCTCTAGGACTCCGTCTTCTGGGGGCGGTCGGCTGTGGGCTGCAACCGGGGTCGGTCAGGCGGGGTTACGGGTGTGACGGCTGGTGAGAGGAGCGGGCGATGGTCGGGGGAAAGACCGTGTCAGAGGACGCGTGGGCGGTGATGGAGAAGTTCTATGCGGCCGAGGCGGCGTATGTGGCCGCAGGTGGATACGGCAAGGCCAGTTACGAGGAGGCTGCGGCTTGTCTGGATCCCGAGGTGGTGCTGCACCAGGCTCCGGGCCTGCCGTTCACGGGGACTGGGACGTGGCAGGGCCGAGAAGGCATGGAGCGCTTTCTGGCCCGCTTCAGCGAGGTCTGGGAATCGATGGAGTTCCTGGAGCAGGAGCACTGGGGCGAAGGCGACACGGTGTTGGTGCGTAATCGGGTGCGGTTCCGGGCTCGGGCCACCGGCCGGGAGGTCGAGACGTTGATCCTGCAACAGATCAGGGTCCGGGACGGCCGCATGCTCGAATGCCGTCCCTTCTACTGGGATCCCGCCGCCATCGTCGAGGCGTGTGGCTGGACGATGCGGCAGGGAGAAGGCGAGCTTTCCGCGAGGTGAGCATTCGGCTGCGGTCCCGGGCGTTCAGAACGGTTTCTGGTGGGTTTGGCGGGAGCCGAACAAGGGAGTAGGACTCCGGTTTCGGAGGGTGAATTCAAGGCGTTCGTGGTGGGTGCGGATGCCTCGGTCGCCATGGTGCAGGGCCTTGGTTGTGCGCTTCTTCGGAACGATGCACACCTGGTGTGTGGTGGAGTGGTAGCTGATGGTTAGTAGGGGTGTGTCCCCGTCTGCGCTGTTCTGGGGTTAGTGCTGCTCAGCGGCTTGTGTAGAGGGCCTCCGGCCTGCTCTGGAACCTTTTCGGAGGCGTAGCAGTTCACTCGTGGACCGGGTGTAGTCCCCGAGGTTGTGCGGGGTCGGCCCGTGATCAAGTTTCTTGGGGGGTGTCGCCCATGACGCCCGGAGGTGCCGGAAAACAGTTTCCCGATTCCTGCCCGCTTCGTGAGAGTCCATAGGGTTCGAAGTCGCTGAGGCGCCTGGAGTTCTGGCCGGGGAGGCGAGGTCGATTTGGGTGAGCCGACATCGGCCATTCAGGTGTCGCCGGGGATGAGGCCGGCTCCGCCCTTCCGGGGTGGACGGAGCGGGTGCGGCGGGCCGGTCGCCAGGGCATCCGTCCCGGCGCGTGTGAGGGGCGCCGGGGCGGGACGGGGCGAAGCGTACGAACCCGACCCAACCGGCGGGGACGGGCCCAGCGGCACGCGGGCGTGGCCGGGCGCCGGGCGCCGGGCTTGGAAAACCCGGAAGATTCCAGGGCGCGTCAGGGGGTGTGGTCGTCCCGCAAGTAGAAGACACTTGGATCAGCGAACCGTACAAGCCGGGGCAACCCCGGAGCCGGTGTGTCGTCCGGGAGTGATTCCGGGGACGCGGCGGTCCGGGCGACCCCCAAGTGCAAGAAATTGGACGACCCGGGGCCGTAAGGTGCCGGAACCGGGCTTGTCCAGGCCGGGTACAGATCATTGACAGCGAAGGGGGGAAGCGGCGTCTCCTCCACGCCGCGACTCAGGTGAGCGAGAAACCCGAGGCTCGCGGCGCCGCGGCCGTACCCCGTCAGGCCGGCGCCGGTGCGACGCCCGCCGCCCGCGAGGCGGCGGATCCGGCCGGGGCCGCCGACCCGATCCGGGTGCTCATCGTCGATGACCACGCGCTGTTCCGCAGGGGGCTGGAGATGGTCCTCCAGGGCGAGGACGACATAGAGGTCATCGGCGAGGGCGGCGACGGGCACGAGGCGGTCGAGATGGCCGGCGACCTGCTGCCGGACGTCGTGCTGATGGACATTCGGATGCCCCGGCGCAGCGGCATCGAGGCGTGCACGGCCATCAAGGACGCGGCGCCCAGCGCGAAGATCGTCATGCTGACCATCAGCGACGAGGAGGAGGACCTCTTCGAGGCGATCAAGGCGGGGGCCAGCGGCTACCTGCTCAAGGAGATCTCGATCGACGAGGTGCCGCAGGCGGTCCGCGCCGTCCACGGCGGGCAGTCGTTGATCAGCCCGTCGATGGCGTCCAAGCTGATCACCGAGTTCGCCGCGCTCGCCAAGCGCAGCGAGGAGCGCACGCAGCAGGTGCCGGCGCCGCGTCTCACCGAGCGTGAGATGGAGGTGCTGCGGCTGGTCGCGCGCGGGCTCGGCAACCGGGAGATCGCCCGGGAGCTGTTCATCTCCGAGAACACCGTGAAGAACCACGTCCGCAACATCTTGGAGAAGCTCCAGTTGCACTCGCGGATGGAGGCGGTCGTCTACGCCGTCCGGGAGAAACTTCTGGAGATCACCTAGGAGCTGTATCCGGCGGCACCCCGTTTCGGACGAGGCGCCACCGGCCGCTCCGGCGAGGACGTTCGGGCGCCGGTGGCGGGGCTTCCCGAACGTTGACGTGCTGGCCTATTTCCAGGAGCGCACGTACGGTCGGATGGCGGCCTAGCTGGGTCTGGCGGAGGGCACCGCGAGATCGCGCATCAGGACGGCCCCGCGCCGCGTCGCCGACGCGCGGGCGGAGGAGGTGGTCACGCCATGATTCCCATGCACGAGCACGTCGCGTCACTGCTCGGCGCCTGGGCGTTGGGCGCGTGCTCGGACGATGAGACGCGGCTCGTCATGGACCACGTCCCGCACTGTCCCGCCTGCATGGAGGAGAGCCTCCTGCTCGGCGGCGTCGCGGGGCTTCTCGACGGTGTTCGCCCCGGGCCCTCCCTACGGGAGCGGACTCTCGCCGGCGCGCGCGCTCGGCGGCGGCCGGTGGCGCCGTCCGTCCCGTCCTTTGCGGCGCCCTATGCGGCCCTGGTGTCGATGCTGGACGCGCTGCTGGCCGAACTGTCGCCCGGCGCGTGGTCCACCAACGTCATCTACGACTGGACCGTCCAGGACGTCGTCGCTCACCTGTCCGCCACCGACTCCCTTCTGGCGGATCAGCTGAACACGCAGGCGGGTGCCCCCGGATTGGCACGTGCCGAACCTGCGCAGGGCGCAGCCGAATGGGACGTGGACGCGCGCACGGCCCTGGTCATCGACCAGCAGCGCGGACGGCCCCACGAGGAGACGCGGGCGTCCTGGCGCACCCAGGCGGAAGCGTTGTGCGCGCGCCTGGACGAGCGATCCGGCTCCGGCATGGTGACTCTCAAGTTCCCGATGCGGACAGCCGTCGCGGTGGTCGGCCGCGCGTTCGAGACGTGGATCCACGCCCGCGACATCGCCTCGGCGACCGGGCACTCGCTGCCCGCGCCGCTGCCCGATCATCTGCACGCCATCGCGGGCCTGGGCGTCCGTGCGCTCCCCGCCGCGCTCGCCCTGCGCGAGGGTCGGGCCGCGGACGGCGAGAGCGTCCACGTCGATCTGAGCGGCCCTGGCGGGGGAACCTGGGAGCTGCCCCTCGGCCCGTCCGCCCCCGACCGGCCGACCGTGACCCTCGCCCTCGATGCGATGGACTTCTGCCTCCTCGCCGCGGAACGTCTCCGACCAGGCGAGATACGGGCCGAACTGGGCGGGGACGTACCGCTCGGCCGCCGCCTCCTCGCCGCCGCGTCCGCCTTCGCGGGCCCCTGACCTGGCGACCGGCATTCCCCTTTTGTCGGTGTCGTGCCCTAGCATCGCGGACGTGGACGAGGTAGAGCTCAGCGCGGACGAGGCACGGCGGCTGCAACTGCGCGCCCAGGGGTTCCTGGGGGCGCGGCCCAAGGGCGGTGTGCCCGCCATGCTGGAGAGGCTGGGGGCTGTCCAACTGGACACGATCTCGGTACTGGCACGGTCCCATGAGCTGGTGCCCTATGCCCGGCTTGGTGCGGTAGGTCGGAACGCAGTCGAAACCGCCTATTGGGGGAACGGCACGTATAGGGCGTTCGAGTATTGGGCCCACGCCGCGTCCGTAATACCGATGGCCGACTGGCCGCTGTTCGAGTTCCGCCGCCGCGCCTACCGGAGCCGGGGATGGCGCTGGCACAAGGTGCCGGAGGGCGTCTGCGACGAGATCCGGGCACGCCTCCGGTCGGACGGGCCGCTCACCACCAAGGAACTGGGCGGCGCCAAGGCCAGCTCCGAGTGGTGGGACTGGAGCGACCACAAAATCGGCATCGAGTGGCTGCTCGACATAGGCGAGGTCGTCTGCGTGGAGCGGGTGGGCTGGCGGCGCGTGTACGACTTGGCGGAGCGTGCCGTCCCGGAGCATCTCCGCACGCAGGAACCGGACGACGACGCCTGCCTGACCGCCCTCGTCGCACGCGCGGGCAAGGCCCTCGGCGTGGCGACACGCGGTGACCTCGCCGACTACTACCGCGTCCGGCAGGACCAGGTGGACCAGGTCATCGAGGCGACGGGCCTCGTCAGGGCGTCCGTGAGGGGATGGGCGCAACCCGCATGGGCCGACCCCGAGGCGCTGGACGTCCCGCCGAAAGGCAGGCACGTCACGACGCTGCTCTCGCCCTTCGACTCCCTCGTGTGGGACCGGGCCCGCGCCTCACGCGTGTTCGGTTTCGACCACCGGTTGGAGGCGTACGTCCCCAAGGCCAAGCGCGTGCACGGCTACTTCGCCATGCCCCTGCTCGCGGGAGGACGCCTCCTCGGACGCGTCGACCCCGCCAGGGACGGACGCACGCTCATCGCCCGCCAGGTCACCTTCGAGCCCTGGGCGGTCAGGACGGCGCCGCGCGCGGAGACGGCCGCGGCCGCGCTGGCCACGGCCCTCTGGCGCGCCGCCTCATGGGTCGGATGCGACGACGTCCGGGTCGAGCGGATCGTCCCGGACGGCGTCGACCGAGCCCTCCTCGACGCGGCCCTCAAGTCCGCCGCCACCGGCTAGCGGCCGCCCCGAACTGGAACGCGCCACCAAACGGCGGCCACCCCTGACTGGAACGCGCCACCGAGCTGGAACGCGCCGAAGCCGCTCAGCCGTGAGGCGTGTACGACGGGCCGCCCAGTAGCCGTCCTTGGCTGGAACGCGTCCCAGTTGGGATGTGCCGGGGGTGCCTAACCGTGTGGGGTCTGCTGCGGGTCCGTGGCGACGGGACGGTCGAGGGCCTCGCCCTGCTCGCCGCCGCGCCGCTTCTCGGTACGCGAGCCGAACAGCGAGTAGTCGACGATCTCGGGAATCACGCGCGGCGCGTCGACCACGACGTCCGAGAACAAGTGGACGACCCCGCTCACGATCATGCCGACGACGATGATCGCGACGCCCACCCAGAACATGATCCAGGCCGGACCCAGGCAGATCGCGAGGCCGCCGACGACGAACCCCGCGAAGATGATCGCGACCGCGACCCACGAACTCGGCCGACCCGCGTGCGAACCATGCGAGCCGTGCGACCCGTGCGAACCCGCGTCCGACGAGCCACGCGACTCTCCCCCGGACGCGCCGGACGCGCCCACCGGTTCCCTGGCGTAAGATTCCTGTGACACTCTGCCACCAGACCGGCGCGCTCCGTGCGACTCGGACCCCTGAGACCCGTACGAGTCTCCTGTCTGCGCTTCTTCGGACACCACGCCTCCCCTTCCGTGCCGTTGGAGACCTATCCGGTACCCGAACGGTCAAACGGAACGTTCTGTGGATTGCGTTGCGGAGTGACCTAGACCATTCTGGATCTCGCCTACGATGGGCATCGTACGTGTGGTGTGCGCGCCGCCAGGAGCGGTGACCCACGATCTGCAAGGAGTCTTCGAGAGTGCCGCCAGTCATCGACAAGATCCTTCGTGCGGGCGAGGGAAAAATCCTGCGCAAGCTCAAGAAGCTCGCGGATCAGGTCAACTCGATCGAGGACGACTTCCTCGAGATGAGCGACGCCGAGTTGCGCGAGCTGACCGACAAGTACCGGGAGCGTCTCGCCGACGGCGAGACCCTCGACGACCTGCTCCCCGAAGCCTTCGCGACCGCCCGCGAGGCCGCCAAGCGCGTCCTCGGTCAGCGCCACTACGACGTCCAGATCATGGGCGGTGCCGCGCTGCACCTGGGCAACATCGCGGAGATGAAGACCGGTGAGGGCAAGACCCTGACCTGCGTCCTCCCGGCGTACCTGAACGCCCTTGAGGGCGACGGCGTGCACGTGGTCACGGTGAACGACTACCTGGCCAAGCGCGACGCCGAGTGGATGGGCCGCGTCCACCAGTTCCTCGGCCTCGAGGTCGGCGTCATCCTCCCGCAGATGACCCCGGACGAGCGCCGGGCCGCCTACAACGCCGACATCACCTACGGCACCAACAACGAGTTCGGCTTCGACTACCTGCGCGACAACATGGCCTGGAGCCTGGAGGAGTGCGTCCAGCGCGGCCACAACTTCGCGATCGTGGACGAGGTCGACTCCATCCTGATCGACGAGGCCAGGACCCCGCTGATCATCTCGGGCCCGGCCGAGCAGAACTCCAAGTGGTACTCGGAGTTCGCGAAGATCGTCCCGCGGCTGAAGCGGGCCGAGCTGGTGAGCACCGCGGGCCAGGTCGACGAGTACGGCCCCGGCGACTACGAGGTCAACGAGAAGAAGCGCACGGTCGGCATCACCGAGGCCGGGGTCGAGAAGGTCGAGGACTACCTCGGCATCGACAACCTCTACGACTCGGTCAACACGCCGCTGGTGAGCTTCCTCAACAACGCGCTGAAGGCCAAGGAGCTGTACAAGCGCGACAAGGACTACGTCGTCATGAACGGCGAGGTCCTGATCGTTGACGAGTTCACCGGGCGCATCCTGCACGGCCGCCGCTACAACGAGGGCATGCACCAGGCCATCGAGGCCAAGGAGGGCGTGTCGATCAAGGACGAGAACCAGACGCTCGCCACGATCACCCTCCAGAACTACTTCCGCCTCTACAACAAGCTGTCCGGCATGACCGGTACGGCCGACACCGAGGCGGCGGAGTTCAACAAGACCTACAAGATCGGCGTCGTCCCGATCCCGACGAACAAGCCGATGATCCGCGACGACGTCGCCGACGTCGTCTACAAGACCGAGCAGGCCAAGTTCGAGGCCGTCGTCGACGACATCGCCGAGCGGCACGAGAAGGGCCAGCCGGTCCTGGTCGGCACCACGTCGGTGGAGAAGTCCGAGAAGCTGAGCAAGATGCTCAAGCGGCGCGGTATCCCGCACCAGGTGCTGAACGCCAAGCACCACGAGCAGGAGTCGGCGATCGTCGCCGAGGCGGGCCGCAAGGGCGGCGTCACCGTCGCGACGAACATGGCCGGCCGCGGCACCGACATCATGCTCGGCGGCAACCCCGACTTCCGCGCCGACCTCGAACTGCACCAGCGCGGCCTGTCCCCGCTGGAGACGCCCGAGGAGTACGAGGAGGCCTGGCCCGAGGCCCTGGAGAAGGCCAAGGAGGCCGTCAAGGGCGAGCACGAGGAGGTCGTCGAGGCCGGCGGGCTCTACGTCCTCGCCACCGAGCGGCACGAGTCGCGGCGCATCGACAACCAGCTGCGCGGCCGCTCCGGCCGCCAGGGCGACCCGGGCGAGTCGCGGTTCTACCTCTCGCTTGAGGACGACCTGATGCGGCTGTTCAACTCGGCCCGCGTCGAATCGATCATGACCCGGCTGAACATCCCGGACGACACGCCGATCGAGTCCAAGATCGTCTCCAACGCGATCCGCTCGGCGCAGACCCAGGTCGAGCAGCAGAACTTCGAGATGCGCAAGAACGTCTTGAAGTACGACGAGGTCCTCAACCGGCAGCGCAAGGTCATCTACGCCGAGCGTCGCAAGGTGCTGGAGGGCGAGGACCTGCACGTCCAGGTCCGCCGGATGATCGACGAGGTCGTGCACGGCTACGTCGCGGGCGCCACCGGCGAGGGCTTCGCCGAGGACTGGGACCTCGACAAGCTCTGGAAGGCGTTCAAGCAGCTCTACCCGATCTCGATCACTGTGGACGAGCTGGTCGAGGACGCCGCCGACGGCGACATCTCCGGCCTGGACGCCGAGACGCTCGCCGCGAAGATCCGCGACGACGCGCAGGAGGCCTACGAGAAGCGCGAGGAGGAGCTCGGCTCCAACGTCATGCGGGAGCTGGAGCGCCGCGTCGTGCTGTCGGTCCTCGACCGCAAGTGGCGCGAGCACCTCTACGAGATGGACTACCTCCAGGAAGGCATCGGCCTGCGGGCCATGGCGCAGCGCGACCCGCTGGTGGAGTACCAGCGCGAGGGCTACGACATGTTCAACGCGATGCTGGACGGCATCAAGGAGGAGTCGGTCGGCTACCTGTTCAACCTCGAGGTCGAGATCGAGGAGCAGCCCGAGGCCCCGGCGGTCGGCGCCGCGCCCGTGTCCGTCGCCAAGTCGGCCCCCGCCGACGTGAGCGAGGACGCCGTCGACGACGAGGAGGCCGAGGAGACCGACGACGTCCCCGTGGACCAGCTCCCCGTCGACGAGGCCCCGGCGATCAAGGCCAAGGGCCTCGACAAGCCGAGCCGTCCGTCCAAGCTGGAGTACTCGGCCCCGACCGTCGACGGTGAGGGCGGCGTCGAGCACCACAGCGAGGAGACCGAGGACAAGTACGCGGGCGTCGGACGCAACGACCCGTGCCCCTGTGGCTCGAAGAAGAAGTTCAAGCGCTGCCACGGCGACCCGCGCAACAACTGACACCTGCACGCGAGCGGCCTCCCGGACCAGGTCCGGGAGGCCGCTCCCTTTCGCGGGGACGCCGCGTCAGGGCCCGGTGGTCTCCACGGCGGTGCAGCGCCAGCGCCCCCGCACCAGCTCAAGCCGGAGCGCGAGCGCCCGCACCCGCCCCGCCACCACGACCACGGCCCCCACCTCCGCGACGTCCGGCGCGGGCCGCTGCAACCAACTGGACAAAACCCGCCCCGGCACAACCCGCCCCGTCTGGTGGGCGCCCGGCGGGACGGTGCTTCCAGAGGAGGCGGCGCGCTGTGGGGCGGTGCCGCGTCCGGGGGTGGCGGGGCGTGAGGGGACGGCGCGTCCGCGGGGTGGGTAGAGGCGTTCCAGTTCCTGGCAGACGGCCGGTACCGCCACCTGGGAGAGCTGGTGGCCGGGGCGTGCTCCGGACAGGACGTCCACGATGATGCGTACCGTCGCCTCGGCGCGTGCGCGCAGTTCGGTCTGCACGGTCTCGCCCGGCTGGACGAGGCGGAGCGGACGCGGCGGACGCGCATGCGACGGCGTCTGGTTCAGCGCGAGGGCGCCGTCCGTCTCCGGGGCCTCGGACGGCCTCCATCCGGAAGGGGCGCCAGAGGCGCGTCCCGCCGTGAAAGAGGCGGCCGGTACCTCAGGCAGGGGCCGTGCCGCGCCGGTTCCGCCACGTCCAGATGAGGCCGTGCTGGACGGCCGCGCGCCGTCGTCCCCCCACCGGGCGGACGACAGGACGGGCGTGTAGCGGACGATGCGAACGACGGACACCGGCTGGACGGGGCGTCGGCCCACGGGTACCTCCTCGAATCGGGTTCGAGAAAAGGAGTCCTGAGCGGCCGAAAAAATACATGCTGACCACATGCGGCCAATTCCGCATCCCCAAATATCCGCGGATATCCAGGAGAAAAGGGCGGCGGCGGGGCGGTGGAGCGCCCCGCCGCCGCGTGGAGGGAGAGTCCCGGACGGGGTGTGGGGAGGTTCCGGGGCTCTCGGGGTCAGCCGGAGGCGGGGGAGTCCTGGGACGATCTGCGGCCGGAGCCGCGCGCGGGTTTGGCGCCCGCGGCCAGTTCCGGGTTGGAGCTCGGATCGGCGGCCACCGACTCCTCGCCCTCGGGTTCTCGTCCCGGCGTGGCGAAGTTGAATCTCACGATGAGGAACTTGAACACGAAGTAGTAGACGAAGAAGTACAGGACCCCCAGGCCGATGATCAGCGGCAGGCCCTTGGTGTTGTCCTTGGACGCGTTCAGCAGCATGTCGATGCCGCCCGCCGAGAAGCCGAAGCCCATCTGGGCGCCGACGGCCTCCATCAGGGCCATGGAGAGGCCGGTCAGCACGACGTGCACCGCGTACAGGACGGGCGCGACGAACATGAACGCGAACTCGATCGGCTCGGTGACGCCGGTGACGAAGGCGGTGAGCGCGGCGGAGATCATGATGCCGCCGACGGCGGGGCGGCGGTGCGGGGGCGCCGCGCGCCAGATGGCGAGGGCGGCGCCGGGCAGGCCGAACATCAGGACGGGGAAGAACCCGGCGGTGAAGCCGCCCGCGTGCGGGTCGCCGGCCAGGTAGCGGTTGATCTCGCCGTGCACGACGCTGCCGTCCGGGCCCTTGTAGTCGCCGAACACGTACCAGATCAGGGAGTTCGGGATGTGGTGCAGGCCGAAGGGGAGCAGGAGCCGGTTGACGACGCCGTAGACGCCCGCGCCGAGCGCGCCCGCGCCGGTGATCCAGTCGCCGAAGTCGGTCAGCCAGTTGCCGAAGACGGGCCAGATGAAGCCGATCACGACGCCGAGGCCGAGCGACGCGACCGCGGTGATGATCGGGACGAACCGGCGGCCGCCGAAGAACGCCAGGTAGGTGGGCAGTTTCACGCGGCTGAAGCGCTGGTAGAGCAACGCGGCGACGACGCCGATCAGGATGCCCCCGAGGACGTCGGTCGGGTTCTTCGCGCCGAAGTCGATGACCTGCTTGGTCGCGCCGTCCTGGACCTTGGTGATCAGCACGCCGTCCTTGAGGTCGGCGGAGTGCGAGAACATGATCTTGGTGACCTGGTCGAAGACGAGGTACCCGGCGAGGGCGGCGAGGGCGGTGGAGCCGTCGGACTTCTTCGCGAACCCGATGGCGACGCCGACCGCGAACAGCAGCGGCAGGTGGTCGAACAGGGCCTGCCCCGCGCCGCCGACGACCTCGGCGACACGCGTCCAGCCGAGCCCGTCCGCGCCCAGCATGTCCTTCTGGCCGAGCCGGAAGAGCAGGGCCGCGGCGGGCAGGACGGCGATCGGCAGCATGAGGCTGCGGCCGATCCGCTGGAGCACCGCGAGGATGCTCGACCCTCGGCGCGGCGCGCCCGCGTCCACGGTTGTCGAAGTCATCGGGGGTTCCTCCTCAGGGGGTTAGGAGTGCGGCGGGGGGTTTCCGAGGGCCGTGTGGATCTGGTAGCGGTCCGCCCTGTAGGTCGAGACGCCGAGCTCGGCGCAGATGCCGCCGGTGTAGGAGCGGCGTTGCAGCATCAGGACGGCGCTGCCGCGGGGGATCTGGAGGTTCCGGGCGTCGGCGGCGTCGGCGAGGCCGGCGTCGATGGTCTGGTCGCCCGCGTCGAAGACCAGGCCGTACACCGCCTCCAGGACGCCGTAGAGGGAGCGGTCGGCGAGTCGCCGGTCGAGCAGGTCGGGGGCGAGCGAGGCGAGGATATGGGCACGTTCCAGAGCCATCGGCTCGCCGTCGGCGGTCCGCAGCCGCTCGATGATGTGGATCTCGGTGCCCGGCTCGACCTCGAAGATGCGGGCGAGGCGGGCGTCGGCGGGGACCGTCCTGCGGTCGAGGTCCACGGCGCCGGGCCGCAGCCCGCGGCTGAGCATGTCCTCGGTGAAGGAGACGAGCCGCAGCGGCATCTCGATCTTGGGACGGGCGACGAACGTGCCCTTGCCGGGGACGCGGTAGAGCCGCCCCTCGGAGACGAGCTGGTCGACGCCCTGGCGGACGGTCATGCGCGACAGCTCGTACCGGACGCACAGTTCGCGCTCGGACGGGATCGGTGCGTCGACGGGCAGCTCGGCGCTCTCGATCAGGTCCAGCAGGATGGCGCGGAGCTGGAAGTACTTCGGTACCGGGCTGTGCGGATCGATGGCTGTCACGGGGGAGTCCTCGATGGCCGGGGCCGGAGCGACGGGGTCGGCGGGCGGGCGGACGGATGGTCTCGGACGGGCGGCGGCTCGAGCGGGCGGCGAACCGGGACGGTCGGCTCGGGGTGGCCCGAGCCCGGGGATTCGTCCCCCCGGACGCGTCCCCCGAACGTGCTGAACCGTTCCAACGCCCGCGAACGTCCCCGAAAGGCCTCCGGACCACCGGGACGCGCGTAGGCGACACGCGCGGGTGACGCACGCACGCGACGCGTCCGGGCGCGACCGGTCCGGCGGTGGCCGGTGGTGAACGCGACCGGGTCGGTGCGACCGGCAGGGGGTTGCCGGGACGGCCGCACAAAGGGCGTGACCAGGTCGGACGTCGTCCGGGGCGCAATGCTACGGAGGGGACAGGGGTTTTAGTTGTGATTTGGCTTGGTTCGTACTGGTCTAGGCCGGACTAGACCACATTCGGGAAAGACATGTCAATGCACAGATCCGTAACGAGCAGGTCACGGCTCCATCCTCTCAAGATCGAATGAATGCGCAGGTCAGGTGGCCGGTTCGGCACCCTCTCCGGCGCCCGCTTCGGGCGGTCCGTCCTCCTCCCGTTCGCGGCCGGGTGTGGGCAGGTCGAACTTCTTGATCACGAACATGAACACCGTGTAGTAGAGGAAGAAGTAGACCACTCCCAGCGCCACGACCAGCCACAAATGCCGTGTGTTGTCCTTGGTGGCGTTCAGCAGCATGTCGATCAGCCCGGCGGAGAAACTGAAGCCGAGCTGCGCGTCCGCCGCCGCCAGAACGTACATCGAGATACCCGTGAGCAGGACATGGATCACATACAGCAGCGGCGCGACGAACATGAACGAGAACTCGATCGGCTCGGTGACCCCGCAGACGAACGCGGTGAGCGCCGCCGAGATCATCAGGCCGCCGACCGCGCCGCGCCGGTGCGGCGCCGCCGAGCGCCAGATCGCCATCGCGGCGCCGGGCAGGCCGAACATCAGCACGGGGAAGAACCCGGCGAGGAACTTGCCCGCGTGCGGGTCGCCCGCGAGGTAGCGGTTGATCTCGCCGTGCACGACGCCGTCCGGCCCCTTGTAGGTGCCGAACACGAACCAGATCAGCGAGTTCAGGATGTGGTGCAGGCCGAACGGGAGCAGCAGCCGGTTCGCGACGCCGTAGATCCCGGCGCCGACCGCGCCGAGCCCGGTGAGCCAGTCGCCGAAGTCGTCGATCCAGCCGCCGACCGTCGGCCACACGAAGCCGAAGACGACGCCGAGCACCAGCGCCGCCCCGGCCGAGATGATCGGGACGAACCGCCGCCCGCCGAAGAACGCCAGCCACGACACCAGCTTCACGCGGTAGAAGCGCTGGTAGAGCAGGGCGACCATGAGGCCGACGACGATGCCGCCGAGCACCTGGGTCGGGTTCTTCAGCCCGTACCCGATCGTCTCCTGGAGCGAGCCGTCCTCCTGGCGGACCATCTCCACGACCGTGCCCTTGAGCTCGCTGGTGTGCGAGAACATCACCTTGGAGACGCGGTCGAACACGAGGTAGGCGGCGACGGCGGCGAGCGCGGTGGACCCGTCGGACTTCTTGGCGAACCCGATCGCCACGCCGACCGCGAACAGCAGCGCGAGGTTGTCGAGCAGCGCGCCGCCCGCCGCCGCGAAGACCTCGGCGACCCGGTTCCAGCCGAGGCCGTCGACGCCGAGCAGGTCGTCCTGGCCGAGGCGCAGCAGGATTCCCGCCGCGGGCAGGACGGCGATCGGCAGCATGAGGCTGCGGCCGATCCGTTGCAGCACCCCGAACGTGGCGGACCACGCCCCCCGCATTCCTCCGGCCTCGGTCGTGGCACTCATGAGCGGATGACCCTCCCCCGAGAGGCCCGATCCCGGACGAGTTCGGGCCGACGTCTTCAGCTCGCTTCACTAGGTGAGATAAGGTGCGTACTGGTCTAGTCCGGACTAGACCAGTACGCCCCGGCGGCGACGTTCCGCGATCGTCGCGTCACAGAGAGCGCGCTCCAATGGCATCACTACTGATCAGCGCTGAGCACATGATCACTACCCCCGAGGGTGGTCCTACCCGCGTACTCTCCCCGGGATTCGTCCGAGCGGAGAACGGCGTGATCACCGAGGTCGGGGAGGGCCGCCCGCCCGGCGTGCCCGACGCCGACCTCGGCGAGGGCCTGCTCGCCCCCGGGCTCGTCGATCTCCAGGTGAACGGGTTCTTCGGCTACGACATGGTCGACGCCGATGTGGACCAGTGGCGCACGGTCGTCTCCCGCCTCCCCGAGACCGGCGTGACCGCGTTCATGCCGACGTTCATCACCGCCCCCGTCCAGGTGCAGGCACAGGCGCTGCTGCGCACCCGCGACCTGCTGCCCGACCTCGCGTCCGGCACCAAGGTCCTCGGCGTCCACCTCGAAGGGCCGTTCCTGTCGGAGAAGCGGAAGGGCGCGCACAACGCCGCGTACCTGACCGACCCGACGCCCGAGGCGATCGCGACGCTGCTGGAGACCGGCCTGGTCAAACTCGTCACGCTGGCGCCCGAACGCGACGGCGCGCTGGAGGCGATCCGCACGCTGGACGCGGCCGGGGTGCTGGTCAGCGTCGGGCACAGCGACGCCTCCGCCGCCCAGACCGCGGCCGCCGCCGACGCGGGCGCCCGCATGGTCACCCACATCTTCAACGCGCAGAGCGGCGTCGGGCACCGCGACCCGGGCGTCGCGACGCAGGCGCTGATCGACCGGCGGCTGCACCCCGGGCTGATCCTCGACCTGCACCACGTCTCCCCGGAGGCGGCGAAGCTCGTCTTCCAGGCGGCGGGCGGACGGGTGCTGCTCGTCACCGACGCCGCCTCCTCCGCCGGGATGCCGCCCGGCACATACGAACTCGGCGGCGAGCCGATCACGATGCCCGAGCAGGGGCCGCCGCTGCGCGCGGACGGTACGCTCGCCGGGTCCGGCCTCCGGCTGGACGAGGCGCTCGGCAACGCCGCCGCCCTCGGCATCGACACCGCGACGGCCGTGGACGCGGCGACCCGCGTCCCCGCCGACCTGGTGGGCCGGGCCGACATCGGCCGCATCGCGCCGGGCGCGGCGGCCGACCTGGTCTGGCTCGGCCCCGACCACCGCGCGCATGCGACCTGGATCAACGGGCAGAAAGTCTTCGGAGGGGGATCATGACCAGTCAGATGCGCGCCGAGATCGGCCAGCAGCCCGACGCGCTCGCCCGGACGGTGGGCGCGCTGCTGCCGCGGCTGCCCGAGATCGCGGAGCTCGCCCGCGAGACCCGGCAGGTGCTGTTCATCGCGCGCGGCTCGTCCGACAACGCCGCCGTGTACGGGCGCTACCTGGTCGAGGCGCACACCGGACGGCTGTCCACGCTGGCCGCGCCCTCGATCGCCACGACCTACAAGCGGCGCGTCGACCTGACCGGCGTGCTCGCCGTGGCGATCAGCCAGTCCGGCAAGACCGAGGAGATCGTCGAGACGCTCGACTGGGCCGCCGCGGGCGGCGCCCGGACCGTCGCCGTCACCAACGGCGCCGGGTCCCCGCTGGCCGAGGCCGCGGAGGTCGCGCTGCTCACCGAGGCGGGCGACGAGATCGCCGTCCCGGCCACCAAGACCTACACCACGCAGCTCGCCGCGCTGTCGGTGCTGGCGCTCGGGCTCGGCGCCGACGTCCCGGTCGACGACCTGCGGCGCGTCCCGGACGAGGTGGCGCGGCTGATCGCGCTGACCGAGGCGTCCCCGGCGCTGGAGCAGATCGTCGAGGCGCTGGCGCAGGTCCCGGGCGCGGTCGTGTCCGGACGCGGCATCGCGTTCGGCACCGCGCTGGAGCTCGCTCTCAAGATCAAGGAGGCGTGCTACCTGCACGCGATGGGCCTGTCCTACGCCGACCTGCTGCACGGCCCCATCGCCGTCGTCGACGACCAGACGCCCGCGCTGCTGGTCGCCGCCGACTCGGGACCGACGCTGCCCGGCACGATCGCGCTGGCCCGCCGGGTCGAGGGCGCGGGCGCGCACGCGTTCGGCGTCGGCGGCGGCTCCGGGCTCGCCGAGGCGTGCACGGCCGCGCTGCCCGGCCCGGGCCTGCCCGAGTGGGTCGCGCCGCTGGGGCTGATCGTCCCCGGCCAGATCCTGGTCGAGAACCTGGCCCGGCGGCTCGGCATCGACCCCGACGTCCCGCGCGGGCTGAACAAGGTCACGCAGACCGACTGAGCCGCGCCGGCGGCCCCGGCACGTCCCCGGGGTCGCCGACCAGGCCGCCCACCTGGCAACTTGGAACGAGCCAGCCACCCCGAACGAAACGAGAGAGCAATGGACAAGGCCGAGGCCATCGTCGCCGCGCTGGGCGGCGCCGACAACATCGTGGAGATCGAGCCGTGCGCGACCCGGTTGCGCACCGAGGTCAGCGACGCCGGACGGGTCGACGAGGCCGGCCTGAAGCGGGCTGGCGCGTTCGGCGTCATGCGCAGCGGCACCGTCGTCCAGGTCGTGGTCGGCCCCGAGGCCGACACCATCGCCAGCGACATCGAGGACATCCTCGAGTGAGAGGAGCGCTCACGATGACCCGAGTGCTGTCGCCCGTCACCGGCCGCGCCGTCGGCCTCGCGGGCGTCCCCGACCAGGTGTTCGCGCAGGCCATGGTCGGCCCGGGCACCGCCGTCGACCCCGAGCGCGGGCCCGGCTACGCGATCGCGCCGGTCACCGGCAAGATCGTCAAGCTGCACCCGCACGCCTACGTCGTCGTGGACTCCGAGAACCACGGGGTGCTGGTCCACCTCGGCATCGACACCGTCCAGCTCAAGGGCGCCGGGTTCGAGCTGCTCGCCACGCAGGGCGAGGCGGTCACCGCCGGGCAGCCGCTGGTCCGCTGGGACCCCGCCGTCATCGAGGCGGGCGGCCGGTCGCCGATCTGCGCGGTCGTGGCGCTGGACGCGGGCGACGGCGCGCTCACCGACGTCGTCGAGTCGGGCGAGGTGACGAAGGGGGCCGAGCTGTTCACATGGAGCTGATCCCCCTGCGCGCCGCCGTGTTCGACCTCGACGGCACGCTCATCGACACCGAGCCCCGCAACCGCGTCATGTGGGGGCTCCTGTTCGAGGCGCACGGCGTCCCCTACGACGACGACCTGATCACCTCGTTCGCGGGACGGCGCGGGCTGGAGGTGCTCCAGGAGCTGGAGCACCGGTTCTCCGGGCCGACCGCCGAGGAACTGCTCAAGGAGGCGCTCTCCTACGGCAAGCGGCCGGACATGCCCGCCGACGTGCCGGTGCCCGGCGCCGTCGAGCTGATCAGGGCGCTCGCCACCGCGGACGTCCCGCTCGCCGTCGTCACCTCCGGGCGGCGCGGCTACGCCGAGGGGCTGCTGGATGGGCTCGGCGTCCGCGACCTGCTCGACATCGTCGTGACCGCCGGCGACGTCGTCAACGGCAAGCCCCACCCCGAGGGCTACCTGGCCGCCACCCGCGACCTCGGCGTCCCGCCGGAGGAGGCGATCGGGTTCGAGGACGCCCCGGCGGGCATCGCGGCCGTGAAGGCCGCGGGCATGACCTGCGTCGGCATCACCACCTCGCAGCCGGTGGAGGCGCTGGCCGAGGCCGACCACCTGGTGGCCGACCTCAAGGAACTGGACGTCGCGCCGGGCCCCGCGCTGCGGGTGCCCGGCCGGTGACGTCCGTGGCAGCGGCGGCCCGGGCCACCCGGGCGCGGGCCCGGTTTTCCGGGCTCGAAGGCCGACAGTGATGGCCGTGACCGGCGGCCAGCGACGGCCGTGACAGACGGCCCTTTGAGGAGCATTCCGTG
This sequence comes from Actinomadura terrae, assembly GCF_022751215.1. Lineage (GTDB taxonomy): Bacteria > Actinomycetota > Actinomycetes > Streptosporangiales > Streptosporangiaceae > Spirillospora > Spirillospora terrae. The sequence continues at coordinate 854,551 of NZ_JAICDG010000002.1, forward strand.
ACTGAACGCACTATCAAGATCATGTCCAGGGTGGGGCTGCACGCGCGGCCGGCCGCGCTGTTCGTCCAGACCGCCGCCAAGGCGCCGGGCGAGGTCACCGTGGCCAAGCGCGGCGCCGGACCCGTCAACGCCAAGAGCATCCTCGCCGTCCTCGGCCTGGACGCGCGGCACGGCGAGGAGATCGTCATCGCCGCCGACGGCGAGGACGCGGACGAGCTGCTCGACACGCTGGAGGCCCTGCTGTCGACGCCGGAGCCCGAAGGTGTCTGAGCACCACGGGCCCGGTGCCGAGTCGCCGCGGGGCGAGGGCGGCGAGGTGCTGCGCGGGGTGGGCGTCAGCCCGGGGGCCGGGGCGGGCCCCGTGCTGACGATCGCGGGCGCCGTCCCCGAGCCGCCCGCCGGTTCCCGGCACGGCGGCGACGCGGGCGCCGAACGCGACGCCGCGCTCGCCGCGCTGGAGGCCGTGGCCGCCGACCTGGAGGATCGCGGCGCACGCGCCGCCGAGGCGGGCAACACCGACGGGCGCGACGTGCTGAACGCGCAGGCGCTGATGGCCCGCGACCCGGGCCTCGCCGACGGTGTCGGCGCCAAGGTCGAGGAGGGCGTCGCCGCCGCGCGCGCCGTGTTCGAGGCGTTCGGCGTCTATCGGGAGCTGCTCGCCGGGGCCGGCGAGTACATGGCGGCGCGCGTCACCGACCTCGACGACATCCGCGACCGGGCCATCGCCCGGCTGCTCGGCCTGCCGGTGCCCGGCGTCCCCGAGTCCGCCGAGCCGTTCGTGCTGGTCGCCCGTGACCTGGCGCCCGCCGACACGGCCGTCCTCGACCCCGCCCAGGTGGTCGCGTTCGTGACCGAGGAGGGCGGCCCGACCAGCCACACCGCGATCATCGCCCGCACCATGGGCGTGCCCGCCGTCGTGGCGCTGCCCGGCGCGACCGCGCTGACCGACGGCACCCGCGTCCTCGTGGACGGCGCCGCCGGGACCGTCGCGGTCGACCCGTCCGACGCCGAGGTCGAGGCGGCGCGCGCCGCGTCCGCCGCCCGCGCGTCCGCGCTGGCCGAGTTCACCGGTCCCGGCGCCACCAAGGACGGGCACGCCGTCCCGCTGCTGGCCAACATCGGCGGCCCGCAGGACGTCGCGTCCGCGCTGGCGGCCGGTGCCGAGGGCGTCGGCCTCTACCGCACCGAGTTCCTGTTCCTGGATCGGTCCAAACCGCCGTCCGACGCCGAGCAGGAAGAGGCGTACCGGAAGGTGCTGGAGGCGTTCCCCGAGGGCCGCGTCGTCGTCCGGACGCTGGACGCCGGAGCCGACAAGCCCCTCGCCTTCCTCCCGCCTCCCGGCGACGAGCCGAACCCGGCGCTCGGCGAACGCGGCCTGCGGATGATGCGCCGCCATCCGGACGTGCTCACCGCCCAACTGTCCGCGCTCGCGCGCGCCGCCGCGGGACTGACCGTGAAACTCCAGGTCATGGCCCCGATGGTGACCGACGTCGACGAGGCCGCCGGGTTCGCCGCCGCGTGCCGGAACGCGGGCATCGAGCATCCCGGCATCATGATCGAGGTCCCCGCCGCCGCGCTGCGCGCCCGCGACCTCTCGCCGGAGGTCGGGTTCTTCAGCATCGGCACCAACGACCTCACCCAGTACGCCCTGGCCGCCGACCGCCAGATCGGCGGCCTCGCGCACCTCCAGGACCCGTGGCACCCGGCCGTCCTCGACCTGGTCGCCCCGGCGGCGGACGCCGGAGTCCCCTGCGGCGTCTGCGGCGAGGCCGCCGCCGACCCCGCCCTCGCCTGCGTCCTCGTCGGCCTCGGCGTGACCTCGCTGTCGATGAGCGCGCCGTCCCTGCCGCTAGTACGTGCGACCCTCGCCCAGCACACCCTGGACGAATGCCGTGAAGCGGCCCGCGCCGCCCGCGCCGCGCGGACCCCCGCGCAGGCCCGGGAGGCGGCCCTGGCGGTCCTGGGTCAGGAGGGCTGATCCCGATCGGCGATGAGCCAGCGCCCGCCGGTCCTGCGGAGGGTGAAGCTCGCGGCGAGCACCCCACCCCGACCGGCGGGCGCACCGCGCCACTTCAGATCCTCGAAGCGGACGGTGACCTCGCCCGCCCCGGGCCCCGCCGCACCGGTCGGCACCGTGACCCCGCGAAGCGCCGCCAGATCCTGAGGACGCAGCTTCGCCCGCGCTCGCCCCAACCCGGCGCGGCAGCCCCCCGTCCTGCCGAAGGTCGCGCGCTCGTACCCGGGCCCCAGGTACGCGCAGACCGCGACATTCCCCTTGGCCACACCCCGCAGAAACCGATACAGGACGAGCCGCGCCGGCAACGTCTCCTCCCCGTCCGCGCCGCCGGTATCGCCCAGCCGCGAATCGGCCGGCTCAGGCGTCAACGGCGGCATCGCGACCCCGCCGTCCCCACCGCCGCACGCGGCCAGCGCGGGCAACAGCACCACAACGGCGAGCGACGGCCGAACCCGCACGGCAACCTCCTGGGGGGACAAGGCGCCCGATCTTCCCAGCCCACCCAACCCCCCGTCCACAACCCCACCGCCCCACCCCCACCCCCGCCCGCGCTGCCTCGTTGGTTGGCATACCGGGCCTCGCGGGGACGTCCGTGCGAGTCATTCCTGCGCAGGGACGGTGTGCCTCGCGTGGCTAGTAGCTGAGGCCGTGTCCGACGGGCTTGCCTCCTGCGGGGACCGGCAGGCGGCCCACCGGTTTCACCCTGCCCGTCAGCACCTTCGCCAGTGCCTCGATCGCGACGGGCTGCGAGGAGTAGACGGCCAGCGTCGCCGCCGCGCCGCGCGCCGCGTCCAGGTCGTAGGGGCGGCCGAGCGCGGCCACCACGACCGGCTTCGACCCGAGCGACCTCACCCGGGACGCCGTCGCCGAACCGGCGTTGAGGGTGGTCAGGACGGTGACGTCCGCCGACCCCGGTGGAGCCGTCCGGACGCCCTGCCGCCGGAGCGCCGCACTCAGCGCGGCGCTGTCCGGGCCGGACACGCCGACCGTCCTCCCCTTGAGCGGCAGCAGCTTCCCCTCGTTGCGGACGAGGGTCACCGCGTGCTCGGCGACCGTCCGCGCCGCCGCCCTGTGCGCGGACGTGCCGATCGTCGCGTCCGCCTTCGCCGGGTCAACGCGCGTCCCCTGGAACAGGCCGCGCTTCTGCTTGAGCCGCAGGATTCGCGCGACCGACTCGTCCAGGCGCCGCTCGGGAATCCTGCCCGCGCGCACCGCCTTGAGCACCGCGTTGTAGGCGCGCGGCAGGTCCGGCGGCATGAGCAGCTGGTCGGCGCCCGCCGCGATGGCCCGCACCGGCACGACCGCGTCGCCGTAGGCGCGGCGCGCGCCCGCCATCTCCAGCGAGTCCGTCACGATCACGCCCTGATAGCCGAGCGTCCCGCGCAGCAGCCCGGTCAGCACCGCCGGGGAAAGCGTGGACGGGTCGCCGGACCGGTCGAGTTTCGGTACCACGATGTGCGCCGTCATGATCGCGTCCACGCCGGACGCGATCGCGGCCCTGAACGGCGGCGCGTCCAGGCGCTCCCACGTCCGCCGCGAATGGGTGATGACCGGCAGCCCGGTATGGCTGTCGGTCGCGGTGTCGCCGTGCCCGGGGAAGTGCTTGGCCGTCGCGGCGACCCCCGCGTCCTGGTAGCCGCCGATCGCCTCGGTCAGCATCGCCGACACCCTCGCCGGATCGGACCCGAACGAGCGCAGCCCGATCACCGGATTGCGCGGGTTGACGTTCACGTCGGCGTCGGGCGCGTAGTCCTGGTTGATCCCGATCGCCCGAAGCTCCGTGCCCGTGACCCGCGCCTGGACCCGCGCGTCGGCCGGACGTCCCGTCGCGCCGAGCGCCATGTTCCCGGGGAACCGCGTGATGAACGGCGTCCGGGACACGATGCCCTGCTCCTCGTCCACGCCCAGCAGCAGCGGCACCTTCGACGCCTTCTGCAACGCGTTCGACTGCGCCGCCGCCCGGCTCGGCGTGCCCATGTTCTCCGGAAAGTAGATGAGCCCGCCGACGTGGTAACGCCTGACGATCGAGATCCCGTCGGCGCGGCTGGAGAACCGGGTCACGAAGAGCTGCCCGACCTTCTCGGCCAAGCTCATCTTCGCGACATGACCGGGCACCCACGCGTCCGGCGCACGACTTACGGACATTCCGCCGGACGCCTTGGGCCGGGCACTCTTCTCACCGCCCTTGGTGTCACCGTCCCCGCAGCCCGCCAGCGGCACGGCCAACACCGCCGCCGCCACGAGCGCGAATGGACGTGAAACACGCACTGACCAGGCCCCCCGCCATGGTCGACAGCTCGCCTCCGGACGCCCGCGACGCTAACGCCTCCCCGACCCCCTGTCGACCCACCACCACCTCGTGTCTCACCATCGCGCCTCGCGCACCCCACGCCTGGCCAGCCCTTACCGGCACGGCCACGCAACCGCGGGCCACCAGCGTCGCCCGAACCGGACGAAACGGAGCAGCGGACATCCACCGGCCGCCTTCGATCGGTCCCAAGCAACACGGCGCCATCAGGACAGCGCAACAAGACCCCACGTCCCCCTGGCCACAGCCCCGATCACGATGGACCCCGTGGTCGCGATCGCTCGCGGATCTTCTGGGGTCCATCGTGATGGAGTCTGGACGGCCGTGGCGCCGTCCTCGCCTCGGGCGGGCCCTACCGGGTCGCCGGCCAGGGGCGGCTCAGCCGGGCAGCGGGTGGCCGAGTCGGCGCAACGCCAGCCCGGCGGCGCCCACGGCCCCGTCTCCCGCGCTGCGGGGTGCCTCGGCGAACCGGTCGCGCAGTCCGGTCCGGACGGCCTCGGCGACCGGGCCCTCGCGCAGCACCGAGCCGTGCATCACGACCGGGGCGCAGGGGTCGGAGAGGGCCGGGCGCACCGCGTCGACGTCGCGGAGGAGCCATTCGGCCGCCTCCTCGGTGATGCGCCTGGCCACGGGATCACCGGCGGCAGCGGCCGCCGCGACCACCGGGCCGAGCCGCCCGAGGGCCGCGGGCGGACGGCCGTAGACCTCCTTGATGATCGCCTGGGCGAGCTGCGGGTTCGGCGGCGTCCCGGACATCTCCGGATGGTGCGGGCCGTCCGGGTCGCCGGAACGTCCGGGCGGCCCGGGCCCACCGACGTCGTGCCGTGGGACGGACGACTCGGGGATCAGCACGGCGGTGCTCGTGCCGCCCCCGGCGGGGGAGGGGAACGCGGAGGCGAGCGGGACCTGCTGCGGCAGCGCCGAGGCGGCGCCCGGCGGCCCCGGCGCGGCGCCGGCCATCGCCAGCTCCCGCCGCGGCCGGGGCCGCCGCCGTGCCGAGTCGATCTCCGCGACCACCGTCGGGCCGAGCAGCGCCCGGGGGACCGAGTCGGTGAGCAGCGTCGGGGAGCCGCGGCCGTCGTAGGCCGCGAGCGCGGCCCTGACCGCCTCCTTCCCGAGCCACACCGCCGAACCCTCGTCCCCGACGAGCCAGCCGTAGCCGTCGGCGCGCTGCACGATCGTCCCGTCACTGATCACCGCCGCCCCGGCGCCGGTGCCGGAGAACACCACGATCCCCTTGGGCTCGCTGGTTCCGGCGGCGAACGCCACGGCGATGTCGGTGACCACCGCGGGGGAGCCGCGCAGCCCGACGGCCTGCCACGCCTGCCGCGCCGCCGCGACGGCGGCGGGACGGCCGGCCGAACCGGCACCGGCGATGCCGAAGACGCCGGTGAGGATGCGGGTCCGGTCGAGATCACCCAGCGCCTCCCGCAGGGCGGTGGTCAGCGCCCCCACGGTGTCGCCTCCGGAGTTGGGGTTGGCCCCTGGGCCGGTGCCGGAACCGGCCAGGGCTCCCCCGAGCGTCAGTACGACACAGCGGGTCTTCGTGCCACCCGCGTCTATACCGACCACGTAAGGACCGGCCAAATGGGTCAACACATGGCGACCGTAGCCTTTTCTACCGTTGACGTGACATCCTGGCAGTAAGAAAATTCCTTACATGAGGAAACCCATCGGCCCCGAGAGCGGGGGCACAGGGGAGGCCGGTACGTCCAGGGAAGACGCGGCGTCCAAGGACCAGACGCCGCTGAGCACCGTAGTGCGGGTGCGCTCGCTGCTGCCCTCGCTGCCTCCCGCGGAGCGACGTGTCGCTCAACGCGTCATCGACGACCCGGAAGGGGTCGCCAACTCCACCATCACCGAACTCGCCCAGACCTGCGGCACCTCGGAGACCACGGTCATCAGGTTCTGCCGGGCGATCGGGTTCCATGGTTATCCAGAGCTCCGACTGACCCTCGCCACCGAGGCGGGCCGCGCGCAGAGCGCCAGCGGGGGCCGGGTCATCGGCAGCGACATCAGTCCCGACGACTCCCTCGAACAGATCGTGGAGAAGGTGACCTTCGCCGACGCGCGAGCCGTGGAGGAGACCGCCTCGCAGCTCGACATCAAGATGCTCGAACAGGTCGTCGACGCCGTCGTCGCCGCCGACCGGGTCGACGTCTACGGCGTGGGAGCGAGCGCCTTCGTCGCGGCCGACTTCCAGCAGAAACTGCACCGGATCGGCCGGGTCTGCTCGGCGTGGTCGGACGCCCACATCATGCTCACCAGCGCCGCGGTCCTCGGCGCCGGGGACGTCGCCATCGGGATCTCGCACACGGGCGCGACGGTGGAGACCATCGACGCGCTGCAGGTCGCCAGGAACAACGGAGTGAGGACCGTGGCGCTGACCAATTTCCCGAAGTCCCCGATAGCGGAGGTGGCGGACCTGATCCTGACGACGGCGGCGCGGGAGACCACCTTCCGCTCCGGCGCCACCGCCAGCCGACTGGCGCAGCTGACCGTGGTCGACTGCGTGTTCGTCGGTGTGGCGCAGCGCACCTACGGGTCTACCCGCAAGGCCCTGGAAGCCACGTTCGAGGCGGTCCGCGGCCGGACCGTGCGACCCGACCGGAGGCGTCGGTGATCGATTGCGAGCTCCCCACCGAGGGCAGGAACCCCCGAACCCTCGACGTCGACATGCTGCCGACCCTGGAGGTGCTGCGCCTGATCAACACTGAGGACGCGACGGTTCCGATGGTCGTCGCGTCCGTCCTGCCCGAGGTCGCCCGGCTGGTCGACCTCGCGGTGGACTCTCTACGCGCCGGCGGGCGCGTGCACTACTTCGGCGCCGGGACGTCCGGTCGGCTCGCGGTGATCGACGCCGCCGAGCTGCCCCCGACGTTCGGCATCTGGGGCCGCGTCGTCGCCCATCACGCCGGCGGGCCCGGCGCGCTGTCCCAGGCGATATCCGACGTCGAGGACGACGTCGAACTCGGCGCCCGCGACGCCCGCGACGTCCAGCCGGGCGACATCGCCATCGGCATCGCCGCGTCCGGCCGCACCCCCTACGTCGTGGGCGCCCTGCGCGCGTCGGCGGCCGTCGGCGCGCGCACCGCCCTGATCAGCTGCAACCCGCACACACCGTACGGCGACGAAGTGGAGGTGCACATCGGCCTCGCCACCGGCCCCGAGGTGATCACCGGCTCGACCCGGATGAAGGCCGGGACGGCGACCAAACTCGTCCTCAACTCCTTCTCCACCACCCTCATGGTCAGGCTCGGCCGCACCTACTCCAACCTGATGGTCAGCGTGAACGCGCTGAACGCCAAACTGCGCGCCCGCCTGGTCCGCATCCTCACCGAGGCGACGGGCATGGACGCCCGCACCTGCGAGAACGCTCTCACCGAGGCCCACGGCAACACCCGCGTCGCCCTGGTCTCACTGCTCGGCGAGGTCCCAGCCGCCCGAGCGACGATCGTCCTGGAAGAGACCGACGGCGGCGTCAGGGAGGCGCTGCAAAGACTGAGATCCGCCTAAGGCGCCCCGTGATCATGCGATCGCCCCCGCACCGATCGCATGATCACGGCCGCCCCACCCACCCCCAATCCCCCCACCGCGCCACAAGGAGTAGGCGTGGCGCGACTTGGTGTGCGCCATTCGAGGTATGGCGAGCGCAATCAGCCGCCTAGCTCAGGGTCGTCACGTGTAGCCATGGAGGAACGGATGCCGCGCCTCGGGGCGTCTCATAGCCGAGGGCCTCCCTGAACAGGATTCGGTCGTTCGTTAGCGGATCGCTTACCATCGGGCCGTGACCGTCAAAGCTGTGATCACCGATTGGGGCGGTGTCCTCACATCCCCGCTGAATGAGGCGGTCGCCACGTGGCTGGCAGCCGACCGTATCGACGTCGAGCGCTACGGCGCGGTGATGCAGGCCTGGGTGACGCAGGCCTATGAGGGCTCCGGCCAGAATCCGATCCACGGGCTTGAGGACGGCTCGCTCGCTCCGGAGGAGTTCGAGCGACTCCTCGCCGCCGAACTGCACACCGTGGACGGCGGCCCGGTCACCGCCACCGGCTTGATCGCCCGCATGTTCGGCGCGTTCGCTCCCGTCGAGCCCATGTACGCGGCGCTCCGCACGGCCCGCACCGCCGGTGCCCGGACGGCGCTGCTGTCCAACTCATGGGGCAATGACTACCCGCGCGACCTCTTCGCCGACCTTTTCGACGCGGTCGTCATCTCCTCCGAGGTCGGCATGCGCAAACCTGACGAGCGGATCTTCCAGCACGCGCTCGAACTGCTCGGCCTGGACGCCGCCGAATGCGTCTTCATCGACGACATTGAGTACAACATTCGTGCGGCCAAGGCCCTTGGCATGCTCGGAATCCACCACACCTCCACGGACGCCACGATCGCCGAACTGCGCGATCTCGACCTCCTCCCATGACAGACTGACTGATCGTCATGCGCGTCTACCTGCCTTCCACGCTCACCCTCCTCGCCGCCGTCCAGGCCGCCCGGGAGATCGGCCCCGCGCCACTCGCCGCCCACGCCGTCACGCCTGCCCTCCGCGAGTGGTACGCGGAAGGCGACCTTGAGGAGATGGAGTACGCGGCCATGACCGCCGCCGCCCGCGCCTCACTGCGCCTGCTCGCCGCCGATCCAGCCGCTCCCCGGCGTCGCCTGGTGCTTGCCGCCGAGGTCGCCGACCAGGCGGTCCACTGGTCCCGCGACACCGCCGACCGTTCCCTGGTCGAGATCACCTCCACAGTCCCATGGAAGAAGATCGCGTCCGCCCACGTGGACGACCTCTCGGCCATTCCCGACGTCACTGCCGCCTCCGAGGCACTCTCCGCAGCCGACAACGGCGACGACGACGCCCTCTTCACCGTAGACAGCGCCGAAGGCCATGAACTCCTCTGGTACGCCACCCAGGAACTTCCCCACCTCCTCTGACTCAGAAGTCGCCGTACCACATCCTCGAATCGCCCTCCTTTGCGTCCTCAGAGGCTGTGGCCCCGCACCCCGCGTGCGTCAGCTGCCGACAACCGCACGAACGCCGATGGATTGAGCATTACGTCACGTGTGCGTGCTCCTAGGCGTCCGAGCCCTCGGTCCTGGCAGTAGGGCCGAGGCTTTCGTGCGGATTGCGGGCGCTGAGGGCGAAGCCGTGCTCCTGAACTCGCTGCCTGGCCGTGGCACCGAGTTCGTCCGGCGTGGGTTTCACGGCCGAGGGCGTGGCACCCGCCTGGTCAGACAGCGCCGGACTGGCCGGCGGCGCCGGACTTAGCAGTTGGAAGGCGAGGCGCTAGGGGTGCAAGACGCGGTGCCGTGGCCGAGCCGCAGCACCCGTCGAGCCGCAGCACCCGTCGAGCCGCAGCACCCGTCGAGCCGCAGCACCCGTCGAGCCGCAGCACCCGTCGAGCCGCAGCACCCGTCGAGCCGCAGCACCCGTCGAGCCGCAGCACCCGTCGATGCGATTCGGAGAGTCTTCTCGTGCTCCGCTCCCTTCGTGCTCCTTCCATGCGTCCTAACTGCTTCTAGGGCGAGCCTGCCTCTGTTTGTGGGCCGCGGTGGCTGGCCCGGTTGATGGCCGGGCATGCTGGTGGACGATCCCTGTCCACGGCTTCCCCCGGAGCGGTGCCCTGGTGTTGTTTGCGTCAATGTCGCTAGTTGGGTTCAAGTGGACGCTTGATCCAGACATTTCTGGACGACGGTTGCGCTGGTCGCACGCCCGGGGAGCACATCGTGTCCGTACCTTTACGGCGGACCTATGCCCTGCTGGCAACCGGTCACTGTTGCAGGCGTCAGGCTGACTGGCACCCTTCCCAGCATGGCCGGGACGGGCGTGACGGTGCACGTCCGACGTCCAGCGGGCCGGGGTAGCAGGTATGCCCCGCGAGTCGTCGCTGAGCAGACGGACGGAACGATCACGAAGCTGGCGCCTTCCTCGAGGAGGGGATTCGACCAGGCCACACCTTCCCGAGCATGGCCGGGACGGGTATGGCGGTGTACGTCTGACGGCCAGGGGGCCGGGAACGCAAGCGTGCCCCGCGAGTCGTCGTCGAGCGGACGGACGGAACTACCACGAAGCCGGCGCCTTCCTGGAGCAGGGGATTCGCCCAGCCCGTAACGGGTGGCGAGGGGCCGGTGGGCCGCGGGTTCTGGCTGCTGTTGCCTTCCGAGCTTTGGTGCGTGGAGGTGATGGAAAGGGGGCGGGCGCGTGCCAGTGGTGTCCTGACTCGTGCGGCCGGACGGGTGCGGCGAGGGACTGTCGGGTCGGTATTCGGTGGCGGACGGACGGGTAGGTCACCGCACGTTGACAACGCTGTCGGATTCGTAGGGGAGCGACCAGATGGATGCCGTCACCAATGTGCCGGAACCGGTGAACGAGCCGGTCAAGGGCTATGCGCCGGGCAGTGCCGAGCGGGCCGCGGTCGAAGCCAAGATCAAGGAGCTCGGCGGCGAGCAGGTCGAGCTGACGATGACGCTCGGGGGCGAGCAGCGCATGGGCGCCGGACCGCCGATCGACGTCGTCGAGCCCCATAACCACGGTCACATCCTCGGCCGGATGGGCAACGCCACCGACGCGGACGTGGCCGAGGCGATCGCGGCGGCGCGCACTGCGGCGGCGGGCTGGCGGGCGATGCATCCGGACGATCGTGCCGCGATCTTCCTGCGTGCGGCGGACCTGCTCGCGGGCCCGTGGCGGTCCACACTGAACGCCGCGACGATCCTCGGCCAGTCCAAGTCCGTGCAGCAGGCGGAGATCGACTCGGCCTGTGAGCTGATCGACTTCCTGCGGTTCAATGTGGCCTACGCGCAGGAGATCCGCGAGAAGCAGCCGAACTCCACGCCGGGTGTCTGGAACCGGATGGAGTACCGTCCGCTGGAGGGGTTCGTCCTCGCCATCACTCCTTTCAACTTCAGTGCGATCGCCGGTAACCTGCCGACCTCGCCCGCGCTGATGGGCAACGTCGTCGTCTGGAAGCCGTCCCCGACCCAGCAACTCGCCGCGCACTACACGATGCGGCTGCTGGAAGCCGCCGGACTGCCGCCCGGAGTGATCAACCTGGTGACCGGCGACGGGCAGGCGGTCTCCAACGTGGCACTCCGGCACCCCGAGCTCACCGGACTCCATTTCACCGGCTCGCCGCCCACCTTCCAGGCTCTGTGGCGGACGATCGGGGAGAGCATCGCGGGATACAAGCACTACCCCCGCATCGTGGGCGAGACCGGGGGCAAGGACTTCATCGTCGCGCACCCGTCCGCTGACCCTGCCGTGCTGAGAACCGCCCTGATCCGCGGCTCCTTCGAATACCAGGGGCAGAAGTGCTCCGCCGCCTCCCGCGCGTACATCCCCCGCTCCATCTGGGACGGGATGCGCGACGACTTCTGTGACGAGGTCAACGCGCTCACCATGGGCAACGTGGCCGAGGACCTCTCGGTCTTCATGGGGGCGGTGATCGACGACCGTGCGTTCGCCAAGCATCGCCGCGCTATCGAGCGGGCGCGCGACATCGACACCGTGCGGCTCCTCGTGGGCGGCGAGCTCGACGATTCGCAGGGCTACTTCGTCAGGCCGACCGTTCTGGAGTCGTCCGACCCGACCGACGAGATCTTCACCACCGAGTACTTCGGACCGATCCTCGGCGTCCACGTCTACGACGACAACGACTATGACTCCGTGCTCACGCAGATGGAGAGCGTCTCCGAGTACGGCCTGACCGGCGCGATCATCGCCCAGGACCGTGCCGCGATCGCCGCGGCCACCGAAAGCCTGCGCTTCGCGGCGGGGAACTTCTACATCAACGACAAGCCCACCGGGGCGGTCGTCAGCCAGCAGCCATTCGGCGGTGCCCGGGCGTCCGGTACGAATGACAAGGCCGGTTCCGTCTTCAACCTCCTTCGATGGACGAGCGTCCGCTCCATCAAGGAGACCTTCGTCCCGCCGACCGATTACCGCTATCCGTACATGGGACGCTAGGCGGCGTATTAAAGCTCCGATCTGGGCCGCTCGCCTGGCGATTCGGGCGGTGGTCGTGCCCTTGCGGGCGCGGCATCGCTTTACGATCTTCCCGGCGAGGCTCGCCCCTGGCGTCGCCTCACCGTTTAGATCGCGCGCCCGCGTGAACGCTGAGGCCACCTCGAACACCCCCTGGTGTGGTGAGGAGGTTGGGGGGACGGTCTGGTGCCGGGTGTGATGGCGCCGTTGGGCTGGAGAGCGGCATGCGGCTGGTCATGATCGGTTCGGGCAGGGTGGTTGCAACGCCGTTGGTCAGGTGCCGGGGTGCGAAGGTCGTTGGACCCAGAGGGGGAGTCGCCGCTCTGCCGGGGTTGGTTGCACTCGGAGGGCGCGAGGGCCGACGATAAGCTCGCCGCACGCCGCGGGTGCCGAACGGTGCTCACGGACGCTCCTCCAACCGGTCATGGGAACGGGATGTCGACGCTGAACCGTCTGGTGTTGTGGAACATCGATCACACTCTGGTCGACGTCGGGCGGGTCACTCGGGAGGCCTACGCCGAGGCGTTCCAGCGGACGATCGGACGACCCCTCATCCGGCTCGCTCCCACCCCCGGCCGGACGGAATCGGAGATCATCTTCGAGACGCTGGCGTTCAACGACGTCGTCACCACCGATGATCATCTGCCCGCGTTCGTAGCTGCGCTCGCCGAGGCGTTCGCGACCCGCCGCGCCGAGCTGCGCACTCACGGCCGCGTGCTCGCGGGCGCCCAGGAGGCCGTTGCCGCGCTGGCCCATGTTCCGGGCGTGGTGCAGTCCGTCCTGACCGGCGCCGTCCAGCCGAACGCCGTGCTGAAGGTGACCGAGCTGGGGCTGGCCGAGCACCTCGACCTCGACTCCGGGGGCTACGAGAACGGTGTCTACAGCAAGGCCGCGTTGCTCGAACTGGCCCGCACGCGGGCAGGTGAGCGCCACGGGACGCGTTACCCCGAGTCCGCGACCGTCTACATCGCCGACTCCCCGCGTGACGTCCAGGCCGCCCACATCGCCGGGTCGCCGATCATCGCCGTCGCCACCGGGAGCGCCACCGAAGCCGAGCTGCGCGCGGCCGGGGCCGATCATGTTCTGGCGACCCTCGCCGACACCCACGCGGTCGTGAGCGCGGTCGCCGACCTGACACGTCTCTGACCGGCGGGCCAGACGACCGGAGCTCGACGGCGCGGCGTTCGCCGCTCGCGGGGCCGAGGCTTGGCCTCTTTCGTGATCGCCTGCGGTTCGTTTCGTGTGCGGTGGTCGGCATGGTCGGTGTCCCTTCCGCTGCGGCTGGGGGAGGAACCGGTGCTTGACCGGCCCGTTCGTGGCCCCTCCGACTTCCTCTCTTAAGTGTCGGGTGCCTCGACCGGCAGCGGAACTGGAATGGGATTCTGTGGAAAACCTGGGCTCAAGGACTTCGACGAGGAGGGGCCGGAAGCGGCGGCGCGGAGCGGCTGACGTGCGGAGGAGGCAGGCGGACACCCCAAGATCAGGGAGGTTGCGCGGGGTGCGCGGCGGGGCCGATATTGGGGGTGTCGCGCGATGGGGCGTGGCGAGGAAGGGAGAGAGATGTCCCGTGACCATGAGGTTTCCGAGGGCTCGCCGTTGTGGGAGCCGTCGGAGGAGGTCATCGCGAATGCGCGGGTGACCCACTTCGTCCACTGGCTGTGGGATCGGGGCGTTCACACGGAGTCCTACGACGATCTCTGGCGATGGTCGGTCACGGAGGTCGACGCGTTCTGGGACGCGGTGTGGTCGTACTTCGACGTCGTCGGCCAGAGGGGCGACGGCCCGGTGCGCGCGGGCGGCCCGCTGCCCGTGGACGGATTGAAGTGGTTCCCCGGCGCGACGCTCAACTACGCGGCCAACTCCCTACGCCGAGCCTCGGAGGAGCCGGACCAGGTCGCGGTCGTCTTCCGGTCGGAGGCGGGCGGGCACCGGGTGCTCACCTACCGCGAGTTGGCGCTTCACGTAGCGGAGGTCCGTGCGGGGCTTGCGGACTTGGGCGTCGGCAAGGGGGACCGGGTCGCCGCCTACATCCCGAACATCCCCGAGGCGCTGATCTGCTTCCTGGCGACGGCGTCGCTGGGAGCGATCTGGTCGTCCTGCTCTCCGGACTTCGGCGCGTCCTCGGTGATCGACCGGTTCGCGCAGATCGAGCCGAAGGTGCTCATCGCCGTGGACGGCTACGCCTACAACGGCAAGCGGTTCGACCGGCAGGCCACGGTCGCCGAGATCGAGGCGGAGCTGCCGAGCCTCGCCGCCACAGTCCTGATCCCTTACCTCGATCCGGCCGTCACCCCGGACGGACTGCGGGTCGGTATGCATTATCGCGACCTGCCCCGCCCCGACAATAACGGGCTGGAGTTCGAGGACGTTCCATTCGACCATCCGCTGTGGGTGGTCTATTCGTCCGGGACGACAGGGCTTCCCAAGCCGATCGTGCATGGGCATGGTGGGGTCGTCCTGGAGCACCTCAAGGCGCTTTCGTTCCACCAGGACATCGGCCCGGAAGACGTCTTCTTCTGGTACACCACGACCGGCTGGATGATGTGGAACTACCTCATCGGCGGCCTGCTGGTGGGGTCCACCATCGTCATGTACGACGGCGCTCCGCTCGACCTATGGTCGCTTGCCGCCGACAGCGGCGTCACGTATATGGGAGTGGGCGCGCCCTACATCACCGCGTCCGCGAAGGAGGGGCGACGTCCCGGACGGGACGTCGACCTCTCCCGTTTGCGCGGTATCGGTTCCACGGGCTCACCGCTACCCCCCGAGGGGTTCGCCTGGGTGTACGACTCCGTCGGCAAGGATCTGCTCCTCGGGTCGATGTCCGGCGGCACCGACCTCTGTACCGCCTTTGTGGGGCCGTCGCCCCTGCTGCCTCTGCGCGCAGGCGTTATCCAGTGCCGCTGTCTGGGCGCCAAGATCGAGGCGTACGGTGACGAGGGCAAACCGGTCGTGGACGAGGTCGGGGAACTGGTCATCACCGAGCCCATGCCGTCCATGCCCGTCGGATTCTGGAACGACGCGGACGGCGAGCGTTACCGCGAATCCTATTTCGGGATGTATCCAGGTACCTGGCGCCATGGCGACTGGATCAAGGTTCTGCCGGACGGCGGTTGCGTCATCTACGGTCGCTCCGACTCCACCCTCAATCGGGGTGGGGTTCGGATGGGCACTTCCGACTTCTATCGTGTGGTCGAGGCGTTCGACGAGATCGCCGACAGCCTGGTCATCGACACCGGACGGCTGGGGCAGGAAGGCCGCCTTCTGCTGTACGTCCAACTCGCTCCGGGCGCGTCCCTTGGCGATGAGCTCGTGAGCAGGCTCAAGCGACAGATCCGGTCCGCGCTGTCGCCCCGTCATGTCCCGGACGAGATTCACGAGGTCCCCGGTATTCCGCGCACGCTGTCGGGTAAGAAGCTGGAGGTTCCCGTCCGGAAGATACTCCAGGGCACCCCGGTCGATAAGGCCGCGAACCGCGACTCCATGGCCAACCCGGAGGTTCTCGAGCACTTCACTCCGTGAGGGGGCGGGTCGTTCCGAATCCCTGGCGCCGATCGGGCGTCGATGAATCCGGGTTTCGGTTTTGTAGGGCCCTGTAATCGGGTGTTGGAAAGGCCGGGCTGGGATTATCCGCGTTTGGCTGCATAGGACTCGATATCGCGGCGGCGATAGAACCGCCGGACTCGTCCGCCACCCAACTGTTCCACGCGGGCCGGTTCGGGCCAGCCCGCCGGTGGGCGCTTCGGATAGACGGTGACGCTCGTCTGCGCGAGCCCGAGGATTCGGGCGGCCTCGGCGAGGGTGACCAGATCGTCAGGTGCGTCCTCGGATGGGCGTTCGATGTGGGACGTGTACCAAACGGCCCACTCCTCCTCGTTCCAGTACAGGGCCTTACCTGCGCGATGGGCGACGTCGGGGTGGCCGTTCGACTCGCGGTCCGCCCACAACTGCTTGAGCCGGTGGCGGCTGACGCCATGCCGGGCGGCGAGTTCGTCCCGGCCGGCCAGCCCCGGCGGGACGGTGGCGGAGCCCCGCGAGGCGTACCAACGGTCCCAGGTGTCGGCGTCCCACACGAGTTGTGATCCGACTGTCCCGGTCGGCTCCGGATGGCCGTTGCGGTCGCGCTCGCGGAACCACTTCTCCAGTGTGCTGCGCCCCAGCCCGTGCGCGACCATCAAGTCGGCGCGCGTATAGACGGGACGTCCGTCGAGTGTGGTCACCGGCACAGTCTCACCTACGCGAACCGAGGTTTGTGCGGTGTCGTGCCGGGGACGGCGGTATTAGGCTGCTCTTCGAGCCCAAATGTGTCCGATCGGGTGCGGGGCGTCAGAACGCGCCGTAAG
Organism: Actinomadura terrae; assembly: GCF_022751215.1. Taxonomy (GTDB): domain Bacteria; phylum Actinomycetota; class Actinomycetes; order Streptosporangiales; family Streptosporangiaceae; genus Spirillospora; species Spirillospora terrae. Next base: position 871,200 of record NZ_JAICDG010000002.1, read on the forward strand.
GTCGCAGGCGGGTGAACTTTTTTGGGGTTTGGGGCGTCATACAGGCGGTGCGCTGGCCTGCGAAAATAGGTCTGTGGCCCGTTTCGGTCCGTCGAGATGGAGAGGGACGGTTTCACGTATGGAGGTTGGGGCGCTGCGATCCGGTGACCCGGAGCGGCTTGGCTCGTACGCCCTGACAGGCCGGGTCGGCGAGGGCGGCCAGGGCACCGTCTTCCTTGGTGAGGACGAGAACGGGCGTCAGGTGGCGGTCAAGCTCCTGCACGCCGAACTGACGTCCGATGACAAGGCGCGCGCCCGTTTCCTACGGGAACTCGAAGTCGCCAAGCAGGTGGCGCCGTTCTGCACGGCCCAGGTCATCGACGCGGACGCGACGGGCGACCGCCCCTACATCGTCAGCGAGTACGTCCCGGGCCCCTCCCTCAACCAGTACGTCACGCAGGACGGCCCGCTCAGCGGCGCGGCCCTGGACAGGCTCGCGATCGCCACGGCGACGGCGCTCGCCGCGATCCACCAGGCGAAGATCATCCATCGCGACTTCAAGCCGCACAACGTCCTGATCGGCCCGGACGGCCCCCGCGTCATCGACTTCGGCGTTGCACGTGCCATCAGCGGCTCGACCACGCTGACCAGCCGGGTCATCGGCACCCCGTCCTATATGGCGCCCGAGCAGATTCAGGGCGAGGACGTCGGCACCGCCGCCGACGTCTTCTGCTGGGCGGCCACGCTGGTGTTCGCGGCCACCGGTGAGCCGCCGTTCGGCCAGGACACGATCCCCGCGGTGATCAACCGCATCCTGCACGAGGAACCGGACCTCGGTGACCTCAGCGGCCCGCTGCGCGATCTCGTCATCGCCTGCCTGCGGAAGGACCCGGCCGGGCGTCCGTTCGCGCGGCAGGTTCTGATGCGGCTGCTCGGCCACGAGGACGCCGCTCCGGTGCCCGACTTCGCCCCTCCGGTAAGCGACACCGACGAGACGGCGATGCTCGCCGCAGGTAGCGTGCTGGCCTCGGAGGGCGCCGACGACCATTCCCACGCGGCCGGCGGCCTGCCACCCGCCGATTTCTCGCCCGCCGCCCAGGCCGGCGCCGGAGCGTTCGACTCCGCCGGACGAGCCGTCCCGGACGCGACCCAGGGCGTCGCCGGACGGCTGCCGACCCCCGCCGAATGGGCCGCCGGCAACACCCTGCCGCCTCAGCTCGCGCCAGAGAAGCGCGGCCTCCGGAAGGCCGTCGCCGGTTCGGGACGCTCGGCCGCGCTCGCCGGTGCCGCCGCGCTGGTGCTGGCGGTCGTGGTGGTCTCGGCGGTGCTCGCGCTGAGCTCGGGCGACAAGGGCAAGGCGGGACAGAAGGTGAGCGACCCCAGCGCCCCGCCCAAGACGAGCGAGGTCGCGCCCAGCCCGACCGCGCCAAGGACCCATGCGCCGATCGAGGAGGCGCCCGAGAGCCCGTCCAGCCCGACTCCGTCGTCGAGCCCGTCGCCGAGCGATACTCCGCTTCCGTCCGACACCCCGACGCCGTCCGACACGCCGTCGTCCCCGACACCGACGCACACGACGGAGAGCCCGGACCCCACCCCCGGCACCCCGACCAGCACGCCCACCACCCCCACCACTCCAGCGGGCAAGAACGCTCCTCGCAGCTAGCTCGGTTCTCCGTCGGTCGGCGCGCGGTCGCGGTGGGCACACGGCTCGTGCGCCCTGCCGCTGGTCGATGACTGAGCAGGTTGCCTCCTTCGAGTGCGTCCCATGGGCCCCGCCTGCGGTTTCCCGCTCGCGGTCGCTGGGGCCCCGACGGTGGACGCCGCGCCGCTCGCGCCCGCCGCGTCCGCGGTCCGCAGCCGAGCCGAGTAGGAGAGGCGCCCTCCAGCACCCGGCGGGCCCCGCCTAGGACGTGGTTCACAGCGCCCGCAACGGTCACGTGAGCGCGTCACCAGCCCACATGGGGCAAAGCCGAAGGTGAATCCCACGGCCCCACCGGCCCCAGGCCGCGGAGCGATCCCCAGCTCGCCTCAGCCACAACCCAGCTGCGAGGCGAGGATCGCGCGCCAGGACCTCGGAAACACAGTCGCAAGGCGTGGGCGGCGAACCGTGCCTCTGCCAGGCGCAGCTCATGACCTACGGGCTCCACGAGGTGCAGGCCTTCATAGGCACGCTGCCTTCGCATCGGCGTACTCCTGACATTTGGACGGTGCTGGGGTCTGGCGCCCGAGCTGTGTTCCGCGCGGCGCGGCTCTGGCCGAGCCTCGGGTCGGGGGCGCCGGGCGGGTGCTCGGGCTGTTCCCCCTGCGCGGCGCGGGTTTGGTCGGCCTTCACGTTGGAGGCACGGGCGCCCGGGCGATCGGGCTGGTGCCCTGCGTGGCGCGAGTTGGTCCGCCCTCCGAGCCGGGGCAGGGGTGGGCCGGGTGTGCGAGCTGCTCTGCGGCATGGCGCAAGTTTGGTTCGGCCTCGGGGCGGGGGCGTGGGCGGCCGTGTGCTGGGGCTGTTCCCCTGTGCAATGTTGGTTGGGCCTTCACGTTGTGGCGCGTGTGGCCGGACGCTCGGGTTGCTTCCTGAGTGGCGGGTTGGTTCGACCTCGGGACGGTGGCATAGGTGGCCAGGTGCTCGGGCTCCTTCCCTGTGCGGCGCGGGTTTGGGGGCCTTGGGTGGGGCCGGGGGGTTGGGCTGTTCTTTCTGTGCGGTGTGGGGGTGGTTGGGCCTCGGGTTGGAGCGCGGGGGGCCTGGGCGGGGACGGTTGGTTGCACGGGTTTGGCCTCCTGGGTTGGCGCGGGTTGAGGGGGTGTTCAGGATGGTTTGGCTTTGGGTGGTTGCGTCAGGGGGTTATGGGGAGTGGAGAGGCACGACCAAGGTGGGACTTGGGGGTGTTTGCGGATGCGGCCGCGTGGTGGGTGCGGAGGCGGTGGGTGGACGGGGGATGTGGCGGTTCGGTTTGGTTTCGGCCGTCGTCGTGTGTGCGGGCGGGGCGGGGGAGCGGGCAGTTCGGCGATCTTCGGGCGAGGGTGCGGGAGGGCCTGGCAGGGTGGGCAAGGCCACGTCCACCTCGTCGCCGAGCAGGTCGGCTTTGGGGGATTTCCTGGCTACGCTGGCGCAGTGAGCGGCGCCACAACGAGGTGGCGCATTCTCTAGGGGAGTTGTTGATGGGCGGCAAGCTCGACCAAGCGAAGGACGACCTGCTCAGGAGGGCCGCGGAGACATGTGCCCAGCGCCCCGGGGGCAAGGGCGGGGACGTGGAGGAGGCCGTCGCCTACCTCCGCCTCTACTACCGGCACGTGGCGCCCGAGGACCTGCTGGCGCGGGACCCCGCCGACATCTGCGGCCCGGCGATGGCGCACCGGCTGCTCGGCGAGGAGCGGCCGCAGGGGCGCGCGAAGGTGCGGGTGTTCACGCCGACGCTTGAGGAGTACGGCTGGGACCCGGGCCACACGGTCGTTCAGGTTGTCACCGACGACATGCCGTTCCTGGTCGACTCGGTGACGATGGAGCTGAACCGGCACCAGCTCTCCACCCATCTGATCGTCCATCCCCTGCTCGGCGTGGACCGCGATGTCGCGGGCCAGATGCGGGCGTTCCGCGGCAAGCTCGACAGCGCCACCGACATCGACGAGTCGTGGATCCACATCGAAGTGGACCGCACCAGTGACCGTGCGCGACTGGACGTGCTCGAAAAGGATCTCCTTCGCGTCCTGCAGGATGTTCGGGTCGCCGTCGAGGACGAGCCGAAGATGCGCGCCCGCGCCGGGGAGATCGCCGCCGCGATCCGGGAGGCCGCGCCGCCGCTGCCCGCCAAGGAGCTCGCCGAGGGCGTCGAGCTGCTCGACTGGCTGGCCGACGGCCACTTCACCTTCCTCGGGTACCGCGACTACACGCTGACCGAGGGCACGGACGCCTCCGAGGGGCGCGGGACGCTCGGGCTTCGGCCCGAGCCGGGCACGGGGCTCGGCATCCTGCGCAACGACAAGCGCGAGTCCGACAGCTTCGCCTCCCTGCCGCCGGAGGTCCGCGAGAAGGCCACCGAGAAGCACCTGCTCGTGCTCACCAAGGCGAACTCGCGCTCGACCGTCCACCGGCCGCTGTACCTCGACTACATAGGGGTGAAGAAGTTCGACGAGTCCGGGGAGGTCATCGGCGAGCGCCGGTTCCTCGGCCTGTTCACCCACGTCGCCTACAGCGAGTCGATCGCGCATGTGCCCGTCCTCAAGCGGAAGCTCGAGGAGGTGCTGGAGGAGGGGGGGTTCACCCCCGACAGCTACGACGGCCAGGACCTCATCGAGATACTGGAGAGCTACCCGCGCGACGAGCTGTTCCAGATCTCCGTCGACGACCTGCTGTCGATCTCGCTGGGCGTGCTGCGGTTGCGCGAGCGCAGGCAGCTGAAGCTGTTCCTGCGCAAGGACCTGTACGGGCGCTACATGTCGTGCATGGTCTACCTGCCGCGCGACCGGTACACCACGCAGGTCCGGCTGCGCATCCAGCAGATTCTGCGGGACGCGTTCGAGGGCGTCAGCGTCGACTACAGCGCGAACGTGACCGAGTCGATGCTCGCGCGGCTGCACGTGGTGGTGCGGGGTGAGCGCGGCCGTCCGCTGCCCGACGTGGACGTGGACGACCTGGAGGCGCGCCTGGCGAACGCGACCCGCTCGTGGGGCGATGACCTGGCCGACGCGATCGTCGAGCAGTGCGGCGAGGAGAGTTCCGGAACGCTCGCGCGACGCTACGCCAACGCCTTCCCCGAGGGGTACAAGGCCGACTTCCCGGCCCGTACCGCGGTCGCCGACCTGCGCCGCCTCGACGTGCTGACCGGCGACGAGGACACCTCGATCAACCTGTACGAGCCCTACGGCGCCGAGCCCGGCGAGCGGCGCCTGAAGATCTACCGGCTGGGCGAGCCGATCTCGCTGTCGCGGGTGCTGCCGCTGTTGCAGAACATGGGCGTCGAGGTCATCGACGAGCGGCCGTACGAGATCGCGACCGGCGACGGGCAGCGGTACTGGATCTACGACCTCGGGCTGCGGTACGTCCCGCCCGTGGACGTCCCGGAGGAGGCCATCAAGGGCCTGTTCCAGGAGGCCTTCACCGCGCTCTGGCGCGGCCAGATCGAGAACGACGGCTTCAACGCCCTCGTCCTGCACGTGGGGCTGACCTGGTGGCAGGCGATGATCCTGCGCGCCTACGCGCTGTACCTGCGCCAGACCGGCACCACCTTCTCCAAGCGCTACATCGAGCAGGTGCTGCTGCGCAACGCGCAGATCACGCGGCTGCTGATCCGGCTGTGGGAGAGCCGCCTCGACCCCACGCTCGCGGGCGGTGAACAGGAGCGCAGCCTCGGCATCACCGAGGAGCTCCAGGGCAAGCTGGACGAGGTCGCCAGCCTCGACGAGGACCGCATCCTGCGCGCCTACCTGGCGATGATCCAGGCGACGCTGCGCACGAACCACTACCAGCGCAAGCCGTACCTGGCGGTCAAGTTCGACCCCGAGGGCATCCCGGACCTGCCCCAGCCGCGTCCCATGTACGAGATCTTCGTGTACTCGCCGAAGGTCGAGGGCGTGCATCTGCGGTTCGGGTCCGTGGCGCGCGGTGGGCTGCGCTGGTCGGACCGGCGGGAGGACTTCCGCACCGAGATCCTCGGCCTGGTGAAGGCGCAGGCGGTGAAGAACACCGTCATCGTGCCCGCGGGGGCGAAGGGCGGCTTCGTCGGCAAGCAGCTCCCCGACCCCGCGGCCGACCGCGAGGCATTCATGCAGGCGGGCATCGCCTGCTACAAGGACTTCATCTCCGGCCTGCTCGACATCACCGACAACCTGGTGGACGGCAAGGTCGTCCCGCCGCCGAACGTCGTTCGCCACGACGGCGACGACACCTATCTCGTGGTCGCCGCCGACAAGGGCACCGCGACGTTCTCCGACATCGCCAACGGTGTCGCCGCCGAATACGGATTCTGGCTGGGCGACGCGTTCGCGTCGGGCGGCTCCGTCGGATACGACCACAAGGCCATGGGCATCACCGCGCGCGGTGCCTGGGAATCCGTCAAGTACCATTTCCGCTCCCTCGGTAAGGACATTCAGCGCGAGGACTTCACCGTCGTCGGCATCGGCGACATGTCCGGCGACGTGTTCGGCAACGGGATGCTCCTGTCGGAGCACATCAAGTTGGTCGCGGCGTTCGACCACCGGCACATCTTCCTCGACCCGGACCCCGACCCCGCCGCCTCGTTCGCCGAGCGGCGCCGCGTGTTCGAGCTGCCCCGCAGCTCGTGGGCCGACTACGACACCTCCCTGATCTCCAAGGGCGGCGGGGTCTTCCCCCGGACCGCCAAGTCGATCAAGCTGAGCCCGCAGATCAGGGCCGCCCTCGGCATCGAGGACGGGGTCAAGGCGATGACCCCGTTCGAGCTGATCCGCGCCGTGCTGAAGGCGCCGGTCGACCTGCTGTGGAACGGCGGCATCGGCACCTACGTCAAGTCGTCGGTCGAGAACAACGCCGACGTCGGCGACAAGGCCAACGACCCCGTCCGCGTGAACGGCGAGGAACTGCGCTGCAAGGTCATCGGTGAGGGCGGCAACCTCGGCCTGACCCAGCTCGGCCGCATCGAGTTCGCCCGCGAGGGAGAGCGCCGCGGCGCCGGGGCCCTGGTCAACACCGACTTCATCGACAACTCCGCCGGCGTCGACACCTCCGACCACGAGGTCAACATCAAGATCCTCCTCGACCAGGTCGTCCGGGACGGGGAGCTGACGCGCAAGCAGCGCGACGGGCTCCTGTACGAGATGACCGACGAGGTCGGCCGGCTCGTGCTGCGGGACAACTACGCCCAGAACGTGACGCTCGCCGCGTCTCGCGCGCAGGCGGCCGCGATGCTGCACGTCCACGCCCGCCACCTGCGCAAGCTGGAGCGGGACGGGCGGCTCAAGCGCAGGCTGGAGTTCCTGCCCGACGACAAGGCCCTCGCCGAGCGGCGCCAGTCGGGCCTCGGGCTGACCAGCCCCGAGTTCTCCGTCCTGCTGGCCTACGCCAAGCTCACCCTCGACGCCGAGATCGTCGCCTCCGACCTCGCCGACGACCCGTACCTGGAGTCGTGGCTCGTCGACTACTTCCCGACCCCGCTGCGCGAGCGGTTCCAGAGCTACATGGACCGCCACCCCCTACGCCGGGAGATCATCACCACCGCCGTGGTGAACGACCTGGTCAACAACAGCGGCTCCACGTTCGTGTTCCGGATGAACGAGGAGACCGGGGCGTCCTCCTCCGACATCGCGCGCGCGTACCTGGTGGCCCGCGAGGTCTTCGAGATGCCGCGGTTCTGGCGGTCGGTGGAGTCGCTCTCGCACCAGGTCGAGGAGTCCACGCAGGTCGCGATGCTGCTGGAGGCCCGGAAGCTGACCGAGCGCGGAGCGCGCTGGCTGCTGCACAACCGGCGGCCCCCGTTCGACATCCGCGAGACGATCGACTACTTCTCCGGCGGCGCGGCCACGCTCAGCGGACGCCTTCCCAAGGTGCTCGTCGGCTTGGACCTCAACGCGTTCGAGCAGCGCAGGGACGGCTTCGCCGAACTCGGCGTGCCGGACGACCTGGCCGAGCAGTGCGCGATGCTGGTCGCCGCCTACTCCACGTTCGACCTGGTGGGCATCGCCCACGAGACGGGCCGTCCGGTCGAGGAGGTCGCCGAGGTGTACTTCGACCTCGCCGACCGGCTCCAGCTGTCCCGGCTCCGCGAGCGGATCATCGCACTGCCCCGCGACGACCGCTGGCGCTCGATGGCCCGGTCCGCGCTCCGCGACGACCTGTACGCCGCTCATGCCGCCCTCACCCGCGACGTCCTCGTCACGAGCGAGCCCGGCGGACAGCCCGAGGAGCGCATGGTGCGCTGGGCGGAGAAGAACCAGACCGCGGTGCTGCGCGCCCAGCAGACGCTCAGCGAGATCTGGGAGAGCGACAGCTTCGACCTCGCGACGCTCTCGGTCGCCCTCGGTTCCATCCGCACCCTCGTCACGGCCAGCTCCCTCCCGTCCACCGAGGCCTGACCGGCCCCGGCTCGACTCCGTGCCGCCCGCCCCACCTGGGGCCGGGCGGCACGCTCGTCTCCATCTTCGACACCACGAGCCCACCCCAAAAGTGGAACGCCATTCTGTGGATAACCCCCGCCCCCGAAGATGATCAACCCCCTTGCCCCGCCGAACCACGCACGCCCACGGCCGGGTGCCCATGGGCGGCGACAATGCTCGGGGCATGGTGGATGCAGCGCGTCTGCTGGTGATGTAGCGAGAGTTGCCGAGTGTGCTGGAGGCGGGCGGATTAACCGACGGTGCGCGACGACGTGGCGGGCGATGGCGGGTGCGCAAGACGTGGTGAGCGGACGGCGGGTGTGCTGGAGTTGGGCCAAGCGCTGGCGGGCTGCGCTGGGAGCGGCGGCATATGAGGACGTGTCTGTCCGTGCCTGGCGTGCTGGCGGTGGGTGGGCGTGGCCATCGGCGGTGGGAGAGGACGTGAGACGGCGTTGAGGCCGTCCTGGGCGAGGGGTCAAGCAGGCGGGCAACGGCGGTATGCGAGGACGTGACGGTTCGTTGGCTCGCGTACTGGAGGCGTGGCGGGCGATGGCGGGTGTGCTGGAGCCGGGGTGAGTGGACGGCGGGTGTGCTGGAGATGGGCCAAGCGCTGGCGGCGGCGGTATGCCAGGACGTGTTTGGCCGTGACTGGCGGGCTGGATGTGGGCGGGGTGGTGGGCAGTGGCGGTGGGGGAGGACATGCCACGGCGTTGAGGCCGTCCTGGGCGAGGGGTCAAGCAGGCGGGCAACGGCGGTATGTGAGGACGTGACGGTTTGTGGCTCGCGTACTGGAGCTGGGGCGCGCGGGTGTCGGAGTGGGGCAGGGTGAGCGGGCGGCGTGCGAGGACGGCGCGTCGGGGGTGGCCTGAACGGTGCCGAGCAGGGGGAGGGTGGTGAGCGAAGCGGTACGGCGATGTGATGGACGTGGCGCACATGGCGATCGGCGATGAGCGCGAGGTCTGGCCGGACGTGGTGGTTGTGGTGGGTGGGGCAGTGGCGGTGGGGGAGAACATGCCACGGCGGTGAGGCCGTCCTGGGTGAGGTCAAGCAGGTGGGCGGCGGCGGTACGCGAGGGCGTGCCGGTTCGTTGGCTCGCGTGCTGGAGGCGGGGCGGGCGGTGTTGGGGTGGGGGCACGGTGAGCGGGTGGCGTGCGAGGAGGTGGCGTGCGATGTCGCCGTAGGGGCGTGGTGAGCGGAACGGTGCGGCGGTGTGATGGACGTGGCACACATGGCGTTCGGCGACGAGCGCGGAGTTCGGCCGGACGTGGCGGTTGTGGTGGGTGTAGCCAACGTCCCTGCATGGCTAGCGATGGCGGCGGGACAGACGGTGAGCCGCGCAGGTACGGCGGGGGCACGGCGGGCGATGTGAGGAGTGTGGTCGGTGCCGCGTAGCGAATGGTGGAGGGGGAGGGCAGGGGACGGCGCCGGTACGGCGGGTGGCGGCGGTGTGGCAGGCGGGGGTAGTGCGGTGAGTGGTGGCGTGGGAAGGCGAGCGGCCGTGGTGTGTGGCGGGTGGCGGTGGTGCGGCGGGTATCGGCGGTGTGGCGAGTGGTGGTGGGGGAGGGAAGGTGCAGGGACGGTAGGGCGAGTGGTGGCGGTGGGGCGGGTGGGGTGGTGCGGCGACCGGTGACGTGATGTGGCGAGCGGGCGTGGTGTGGCGAGCGGGCGTGGTGTGGCGAGCGGGCGTGGTGTGGCGAGCGGTGGCGTGAGAGGGCGAGCGGCCGTGGTCTGGCGCGCGGTGGCGGTGTGGTGGGCGGTGGTACGGGAGCGTAGGTGCAGGGATGGTACGGCGAGTGGCCGCAGTGTGGGGGTGGGCGGTACGGCGTGGGAGGGCGCAAGGGGCGGTGCGGCGGGTGGCGGCGGTGTGGCGGGGGTGTTGCCAGTGGAGGTTAGGGGCAGTGCGGCGGCGCGGGGTGGGGCATTTAGCGGACATTCTACATTCGCTGAGTGACAACACGGTTACTCTGCGATGATGCTCCGTGGACCGGACCACCGTCTCCACTTCGGGGGGCTTCATGCCCAAACGTGTCATCACCATTCTGTCGCTGGGTCCCTGCCTGGTCGTCGCCGCGTTGGCGGCGGGCTGCGGGGGAGAGAGTTCGTCCGCAGGGACGGATCCGCCGGCGTTGACCAAGGCACAGGCGCAGCAGGTGCTCACGTCGTTCACCGACGGGGCGAATCGCGCGGGCAAGACACTTGACCGCAGCGAACTCACAGGAATCGAGGCTGATCCGCAGCTGTCGATGGACGGGGCGTCGTTCAAGCTCCGCAGGGTCATCCGCCAGCGGCCGCCTACGCTGCGGTTCGACCGTGCCGCGTTCTACATTCCGCGCATGAGCGGATATCCGCGCTGGTTCGCCGCCGACGCCAGTACCGGGGCGGGTAAGCAGTCGACGCGGCATGCGCTGCTGTTCACGCAGGCCACGGCCGGGGCGCCGTGGCTACTGGCCGCGGACCCGTTTCCGTCGGACGCCGCACTGAGCCGTGTGGCGCTCGACGCGGAGGGGTACGCGACTTCGGTAAGCCCAGGGGCGGGGGAAGGGCTTCCCATAGCGCCCGCGAAACTGCCCGATACGCATGCGGCGCTGCTGATGGGCGGGTCGTCCGCGCCCGGCTCGTCCGTTCTGGCGGACGGACCGAGGACGAGCCAGACCGTCGAGGCGCTGCGGCAGGGCAGGACGATGCTCGCCAAGCGGGGGATCTCGCTCTCGTCGAGGTTCTCGGCGGCCCCGTACGGGGTCTATGCGCTGCGTACCAAGGATCGCGGCGCCCTCGTCTGGTATGTCCTGAAGCAGAGCGAGGCGTATTCCACCGCGAAGCGGGGCAGGCTGGCTGTGAGCGGAGATCTTGTCGGGCTCGCTCCCGCCAATTCCGTCCGGAACCGCATGGACTCGACAGTCCTCGTGCAGTATCTGGCCACCGTTCCGCCCAAGGGCCAGGTGACGGTCAGCGGTATGTACCGCAAGGCCGTTACCGCACACGGTTCCTGAACTCCGTCGGGTGCCGGGGCGTTCCCGCTCTTCTGACCGCTGCAGCGGGACCGCCACCGGCATCCGACGGGCCTGTCCGATGGCGCCGCCACCACGGCCCCCGTCCGATGACGCCGTGCCCACGGGCCCCGTCCGATGGCGGTGTGCCGAGGCCCCTCCGAGTGTGGCGTCCCGATGCGCCTGTTCTCCGGGGGCGTGCGGCCGGGCCTGTCGGATGGCGGCGTGCCCAAGGGTCTCTCCGAGGGTGGCAGGCCGACGCGATTGTTTTGCGGTGGCGTGCTCACGGGCCCGTTCTACGGCGGTGTAGCGGCGCGTCCAGCCGATGATGGCAGGCGGCCCAAGGAGTCTTGACGCGCGTTCGTCGACGACCGGGTCCGTTTGTGGCAGACGGCCTAGTCAGTGCTCACGCGCCTGATCTGAGGCTGTGGCGAGCCAATGCGACCGGATCGGGGTCGCGTGTCTCAGTGACGGAAGCCCGCCCCTTCGCCTCGTGCGGACGGCCCGGTTACGCGGTCTCCTGCTGGCGCATCCAGCGGATTTCCGCCTCGATGAACTCGTCGATGTCACCGTCCAGGACGGACGTCGGGTTGCCGACCTCGACCCCGGTGCGCAGGTCCTTGACGATCTGGTACGGGTGCAGGACGTAGTTGCGGATCTGCGTGCCCCAGCTGCTGGTGCCCTCACCGCGCAGCGCGGACATCTTCTCCGCCTCCTCCTGGCGTTTGCGCTCCAGCAGCTTGGCCTGGAGCACGTTCATGGCGGTGGCCTTGTTCTGGAGCTGGCTCCGCTCGTTCTGGCACGACACCACGATCCCCGTCGGGATGTGGGTGATGCGGACGGCGGAGTCCGTCGTGTTGACGCCCTGACCACCCGGCCCGGACGAGCGGTACACGTCCACCCGGAGTTCGCTCTCGTCGATGTCGACGTGGTCGCTCTGCTCGACCACCGGGACGACGTCGAGCCCGGCGAACGAGGTCTGGCGGCGGCCCTGGTTGTCGAACGGCGAGATGCGGACGAGGCGGTGCGTGCCGTGCTCGCCGCGGAGCGTTCCGTAGGCGTAGGGGGCCCGCACCGTGAACGTGGTGGACTTGATGCCGGCCTCTTCCGCGTAGGAGGTGTCGTAGACCTCCGTCGGGTAGCCGTGCCGCTCCGCCCAGCGCAGGTACATCCGCTGGAGCTGCTCGGCCCAGTCGGCCGCGTCCACGCCGCCGGCCTGGGCGTTGATCGTGACGAGCGCCTCGCGGGCGTCGTACTCGCCCGACATCAGCGTGCGCACCTCAAGTTGCTGGACGGCCTTCTGGAGGGAGACCAGCTCCTCGTCGGCCTCGCTGCGCGTGTCGGCGTCGTCCATCTCCTGGGCGAGCTCGTAGAGGGTCGCGATGTCGTCGTGCCGCTGGCGCAGGCCCTCGACCCGGCTCAGCTCGGCCTCCAGGTACGACAGGCGGCGCGTCACGGTCTGGGCGCGCTCCTGGTCGTTCCACAGGTCGGGGTCGGCCGACTGCTCGCGCAGCTCGGCGATGTCACGCCGCATGCCGTCGAGATCCAGCACCTGCTCGATGCCGGTGAGTGTCGAGCCGAGCTCCTTGAGCTGCTCTTCGGGTTCGATGGCTGCCACAACCCCGAGCCTATCGCCGTCCCGGTAGTGCCCGAGCGTCCTGACATTACGCTGTGGATGGCAGAATCACGAAGAGGTCGATCATCGCGATCGGCGTGGGGTTGTTTCCGGCCGGGGGATGGAGCTGTGCGGAGGATCTCTCGGGCCGTCGTGGCGGTCGTGTTGCTGCTCGCGGCCGCGGGTTGCGCCGAGGAGAAGAAGTCCAGCGTGCCGCCTGCTACTCCCATGCCCACGCCTTCACCGACGCTTCCCGTGCCGCTGACCCCTCAGGTGGCGGAGAAGGCGTTCAACACCTACATCACTGACGAGGACGTGGCGCGCGCTGCTGGGGACGAACGCCTCGCCATGACCTGGACGTCGGGCGGGCAGGCCCTGCTGACCGCCGCGGAGTTCCGCAAGGCGGCCTTCGACGGTGACCCCGTCCGACGCTTTTCCTATAAGAAACCCAAGCTGTACGTACCGAAACTGAAGCCGGACGGATACCCGCAGTGGTTCATGGCGTCGGTGCAGCGGTCCGTCCAGGGCAAGGACAAGAGCGAACGTACCGCGCTGATGGCGTTCATCCTGCGCTCGCCGTCCGACCGCTGGCACCTCACGATGGCGACGCTGCTCTCGAAGAAGGCCAAGGAGCCGAAGGTCGTCGTCGACCGCGAGGGGTACGCGGAGGCACTGGGCAAGGACGACACGTCGGTGGTGATCCGCCCCAGGGACGTGAGCGGTATCCAGGCGACGATCGCCGCCGAAGGCGGACGCAGCGTGGCGGCGAAGGTGATGCGGCACGGGTCCGTCACCACCGGCTACTACCAGCAGGCGAGGCGTGACAAGAAAAAGGCCAAGGAGAAGGGCCTCACGCTGCAAGTCGTATACACGGCGACGCCGTATCCGTACTTCGCGCTACGCACGGAGCACAACGGTGCCCTGGTGCTCTACTCCCTCTTCCGCAGCACGTCGCTCGTGGCCAAGGATCCGAAGACGCCCAAGCCCGAGATCCCGTCCGACGCGGAACATCTCCTGGACGGGACCGTCGAGGGCAACGAGGTCGACACCTCGTCCGTGCTGCATTTCGCGGCCCTCGACCCGGCCCGGGCGAAGAAGGGCGAGTCGCAGTCCAAGGCCAGCGTCATCGCCGATGACGGCGCGGTCTCCAAGGCCACGACCCCGCCCCCGAAGAAGCCCTAGCCCCGTCCCGAAGAAGCCCTAGCCCAGTCCCGAAGAAGCCCTAGCCCAGTCCCGAAGAAGCCCTGGCCCGTCGCCGCAGCCAGGTCAGTGGACCCTGGGCAGACCCTGGGCCACCCCTCAGTAGACCCGCTGGAGGACGAGCGCGACGAACAGGAGCGCGACCAGGCCCGCCAAGACGAGGGCGGGCGGTATCGAGGGGCCGTGGCGGTGCAGTTCGGAGCGGGCGGCCCGGCAGGTGGGGCAGCGGCCCTCGACCACCGGGTTCGAGCACCGGGCGCAGATCAGATGTTCGCAGCTCATGTCGTGGGCCCCAATCTCCGTGAACGGCACGTGGGTCCGTGCGGGTGAGAACGTCGATCGACGACCTATTAGGTATCTTTCGCCATCATCCAGCGTAGCCGGACTGTATGGTCGTTCCGGCAAGTCCGGGAGCTTGACGGCATGAAACAGGCCTGACGTCGGGAGACGGTTGCATGGCACTGATTGGATGCAGGGCAATGATCGGACACCATCACCCTCCCCGGCGTGTCGCGGTCCGGCGGGCGGCCGACACGCCGTTACGGGCCGCCATTCCCGGTCATGCGCGCCACGTCGAGCGGGACGAGGTAGTTGACTGTCCCCTCTACACTGCTCGAAGGCTCCACGGTCCACCCGGCCGCGAAGCCCGGCGACCAGGCCGTGGGCCACGGATTTCGTCCGTGGTCACAGGTCGGGCCGCTCCCCAACCCCTAGACTGAACCGCCGTGATGCAGCCGTGATCCATTTCGACAACGTCACCAAGGTCTACCCGAGCCAGAACCGGCCCGCCCTCCAGCACGTGAACGTCGCCATCGAGAAGGGCGAGTTCCTGTTCCTGGTGGGGCCCTCCGGTTCCGGCAAGTCGACCTTCCTGCGCCTCGTCCTCAAGGAGGAGCGTCCTTCCCAGGGTCACGTGCATGTGGCGGGCAAGGACCTGAGCAGGCTGAGTAACTGGAAGGTGCCGCACCTGCGCCGCAGGATCGGCTGCGTCTTCCAGGACTTCCGGCTGCTCCCCAACAAGAACGTCTTCGAGAACGTCGCGTTCGCCCTGGAAGTGATCGGCAAGCCGCGGCGCTTCATCGGCAAGGTCGTTCCCGAGGTCATCGACCTGGTCGGTCTGGAGGGCAAGGCCCATCGGATGCCGGACGAGCTGTCCGGCGGCGAGCAGCAGCGCGTCGCCATCGCGCGGGCGTTCGTGAACCGGCCGATGATCCTGCTGGCGGACGAGCCCACCGGCAACATCGACCCCGCCACCTCCATCGGCATCATGAAGGTGCTGGACCGCATCAACCGGACCGGCACCACCGTCGTCATGGCCACCCACGACGCCGCGATCGTCGACGCCTTCCGCAAGCGCGTCGTCGAGCTGGAGGACGGACGGGTCGTCCGCGACCAGTCGCGCGGCGTCTACGGCCAGGCCTACTGACATAACGGGGGCCTGACCGGAAAGGCCGCCGCCACCCCATCTGAACCCAACGATTCTTGCCGGGGCGTACGACACCCCAGACGTACGAGACACCCGCAGCGGGCCCGCGCGGCGCGGCGCCCACGCTTCCGGCGGGACACAGGCGATCAAGGACAGCGAGGCATGCGCGCACAGTTCGTTCTCCAGGAGATCTGGATCGGTCTCCGCCGGAACATGACGATGACGATCTCCCTCGTCATCACCGTCGCCATCGCCATGGCACTCTTCGGCACAGGGCTGCTCCTGCGCAACCAGGTGGACGCGTCCAAGAGCTACTGGTACGACAAGATCGAGGTCTCGATCTTCCTGTGCGCCAAGACGAGCTCCAACGACAGCTGCCAGAAGCAGGACGTCACCCCCGAGCAGCGGGACGCGCTCAAGACGCAGCTGGAGAAGATGCCGCAGGTTTCGAGCGTCCAGTACGAGAACAAGCAGCAGGCGTTCGCGCGGTTCAAGGACCGTTTCGCCGGTTCCCCCGGATTCGTCCAGAGCACCCGCGAGGGCGACATTCCCGACTCGTTCCGGGTGAAGCTGAAGAAGCCCGACGAGTACAAGGCGGTCGCCCAGGCGATGCTCGGCCAGAAGGGCGTCGACACCGTCATCAACGAGCAGGAGATCCTGAAGAAGTTCTTCCGGATTCTGAACGGGCTCCAGGTCGCGGCGCTGCTGATCGCGCTGATCCAGGTGGTCGCGGCGGTGCTGCTGGTGGGCAACACGGTCCGCCTGTCGGCGTTCAACCGGCGCCGGGAGACGGGCATCATGCGGCTGGTCGGCGCGTCCAACACCTATATCCAGATGCCCTTCATCCTGGAAGGCGCGATCGCGGGACTGATGGGCGGGCTGATCGCCTCGATCCTGCTGGTGTTCAGTAAGATGTTCCTGATCGACCGGCTCGCCAAGGACCTCCAGATCGTCAGCAAGCTCGGCTGGGACAATGTCATTCTGGTGATCATCCTGTCGATATGCTTCGGCGTGCTGCTGTGCGCCCTGGCCTCGTTCCTGACGCTGCGGAGATACCTCAGAATCTGATCGGCGCCGCTGGGCCGGGAGACCGGATCGGCCGGACCGGCCCAGCCGTCCAGGATCGATCCGGGTGAACCGGACGCGGCAGGTCGCCGTCTGAGGAGAGCGGGCGGCGCCGAAAAAGCGGTTCCACCCCCACCGCGCGGCCCTCGTAAGATCGCGTACGGACGGGAAGGGGCTCGGTGCAGGAACCGATGCCGGACAAGGACCGAGGCTGATCACGTGCCACGCGACACAGGGCGCAAGCTCATCGCCCAGAACAAGCGGGCCCGCTACGACTACCACATCGACGACACCTGGGAAGCGGGCATGGTGCTCATGGGCACCGAGGTCAAGGCGCTGCGTGCCGGACGCGCGTCCCTCGTCGACGGCTACGCCCACGTGATGGACGGCGAGGTGTGGCTGGAGCACGTCCACATCCCCGAGTACACGCAGGGCACCTGGACGAACCACGCGCCCCGGCGGCGCCGCAAGCTGCTCCTGCACCGCCGCGAGATCCAGAAGATCATCGCGAAGTCGTCGGAGCCGGGGTGGACTCTGATCCCGCTCGCGCTGTACTTCAAGGACGGCAAGGCCAAGGTCGAGATCGGGCTGGCCCGTGGTAAGAAGGCCTACGACAAGCGCCAGGCCATCGCCAAGCGGGAAGCCGATCGGGAGATGCAGAAGGCGGCGGCCGCCCGGTTCAGGAGACGGTGAAGGGTGTCGATGATCCAGCGAGGCCGGTCGATGGACGAACCAGGCGAGCCGGATCTCCAGCGCGCCGACGCGCGGCCCCGGCGCGGACGCCGCCGCGCCCCGCGCAGCTCGCGCGCCGTGTGGCGCCGGGCGACCGCGATGGTGGCCTGCGGTGGACTCGTCGGCGGGCTGACGACGGGCTGCTGGGCGGAGCCGTCCGCGATGCCCGCCGTCCGCGACTTCCTCATCGCCTGGGAGGTCGGCAACTACCCGGCGGCGGCGAAGCGGACCATCGGCGCCGACCGCGCGCAGGTCTCCGCCGCGCTCGGCCAGGTCCGGGCTCAGCTGGACGCGGCGTCCCTGCGCCTCGCGCTGGGCGTCACCGGCCAGGACAGCGACGCCAAGGCGATCGACAAGAAGGGCGACGAGGCGGACGCCAACTTCTCGGTGAAGGTCGACCTCGGCGAGAACGGCCAGCCCTGGACGTACAAGGGGCAGATGCACCTGCGCCGCAAGGGCGGCAAGTGGAAGGTCGTCTGGGACCCGTCCATCATCAACCCGATGCTGAAGCCGGGGCAGCGGCTCGCGGTGCAGACCGACGTGCCCAAGCGCGCCCCGATCACCGACACCCAGGGCCGCTCGCTGCTGCGCGAGGTCGGCGCCTACAACGTCGGCGTCTTCCCCGGAAGGCTCGCGAACCCGCAGCGCACGCTGGAGGAGCTCTCCCGGCAGACCAAGATCGACGGCGGTCGGCGGCTGGACTCCGAACGCCTGCTCGGACGCGTCAGGTCCGCGCCGCCGCAGCGGTTCCTGCCGCTGGTGACCCTCCAGGTCCCCGAGCACAACGCGTTGATCCAGCGGCTCCGGCAGGTCAACGGGCTCGCCTTCCAGGGGGTGCACGTCCCGATCGCGCCCGTGTACGCGCCGGAGCTGGTCGGCACCCTCGGCCCGGCCACCGCCGACCGGCTCCAGCAGGTCGGCGCCCCTTACCAGCCCGGCGACACGATCGGCGTCAGCGGCGTCCAGCTGCTCCAGCAGCGCCGCCTGGCGGGCACCCCGACCGTGCGGATCGTCGCGCAGGACCCGAGCGGCAAGAACACGCAGGTGCTGCACGCCTGGAACGGCCAGCAGCCCCAGGAGGTCCGCACCACGATCGACCCCGGCTACCAGCGCAGGGCCGACTACGCCCTGAGCGGGCTGACCGTCCCCGGGTCGCTGGTGGCGCTGCGTCCGGCCACGGGTGAGATCCTCGCCGTGGCCAACCAGGGGACGAACGGCCGCAACCTGGCGTTCGAGGCACACTATCCGCCCGGTCTGACATTCGGGATCGTGTCCGCCGAGGCGCTGTTCGCCCACGGCGGGATGACCCAGTCCACCAAGACGACCTGCCCCGGGACCGTCACGATCGGCGGCCTGACCTTCACCAGCAAGGCACGTCCCGCCGCCAGCTTCGCGAACCAATTCGGGGCGTCCTGCCGGACGGCCCTCGCCCAGCTGGGGAGCAAGCTCGACGCCAAGACGATGGTCGCCGAGGCGGCCAGGCTCGGCATCGGCAAGGACTGGGGGCTCAACGTCCCCGCCTTCACCGGCTCGGTCCCGCCGCCCGCCAACGACGCCGAGAAGGCCGCCACCATGGTCGGCGAGGGCAAGGTCCAGGTCAGCCCGCTCGCCATGGCCCTCGTGGCCGCCGCCGCCCAGAACGGCACCTGGAAGGCCCCCTACGTCCTCAAGGACCTCTCCAAGGCCGACCAGATCCCGCCCACCAACCTCCAGTCCGAGGCCATCTCCAGCCTCAAGAAGCTGCTCTCCAGCTCCGTCCGGACGGGCCTCGCCGCCCCCGCCCGCGTCTCGGGCGACGTCGTCGGCGTCGCCGCGCTGCCGACCATCACCGAGAACGGCCGCCAGAAGGAGATCTCCTGGTTCGTCGGCTCGCGCGGCGACCTGGCCGTCGCGATCGCGATCGAGGGCCACGTGTCCGCCGCGAACCGCGCCGCGAAGTTCTTCACCGCCCCCGCCGGCCGGGCCCGCTGACGCGGTTTTGACGAGCCTTTACCCGCCCGGACGCAACCACCCCGCCCTCCGCCTGCGTCTTCCTGGGTGACTGGGCCTCCGCTCGGGGGGTTGCGGAACCCAGTCGCCGTGATGAGACCAGAGCCTCGTCTCGGGGGAGGCTCTGCCGTCCGGGCCGGCCCGACCCTGCCGGTCGACCCCGGTGGGCGCGCCCAACCACGCGCCCACCGGGGTTCACGCGTCCCCCGGGAATACACGTTGCCGGACGCAGCGTTAGCTTGTAACGTCGTCGTTCGGACGTCTTCGACGGCCGTTTGACAACTCAACATGGGGGTGACCGGCTTCGACTTCGGTCGATCGAGCCAGGGGAAGCGGGTCGAGGGTTGCTGTCGTGACCTCGTAAATCCTGTGACAGCAAACCAATAACTGCCAACAAGAAGCAGTCCGAGTTCGCTCTCGCCGCCTGAGGCGAGTAGCGAACTCTGTCAGCCCGGGAGCGTCTCCGACCCGGGGTCTGGCATCGTAAGGAGACTCCACCTGCAAGCCCGGTCGCGGGACCTGTAGGGAAACCAAACAGCGACTGAGCCCGTCGGCGACACGCCTGCGTGAGCGCCGGGGCTGAGAAAACGCCAAGCAGGCTGCACCCGGAGAAGCCCTGACTCATTACCGAAGGACGCGGGTTCGATTCCCGCCACCTCCACTCTGGGCGACGTGTGCTCAGGCCCGCTTCGCGGGGCCTTCGCCGTGTCGTTCCGTTGTGTTTTCTGGGGGGCGACCCCCAGACCCCCGGTGTGGGGGCTCCGCCCCCACGCCCCCTCCCGGCTCGGGTTGTTGATTTCGCTTGGGTTTTGGCCGTGCACGCTCAGCGTGCACGGCTTTTTTTTTGTGTGTCCGCCGGGGCTCGTTGTTGGCGGGCTTGTCGGGCGAAGACAGCCTTGCGCCCGGTGGCTCTAGGTGCCCGCGTAAGCAGGGCGCGTCCGGTCGTGGAGCGGCAGTCGTAGCGACGTGTGATTGTGGCGTCGGTTCCGCTCTACCCGCCAGCCTTGCCCTCGCGCTTTTGAGCTGCGTCAGGCGTTCTGGGGGCTGCCTAGGAGCCAGTTGCCGGGGGCGTCCTCGTCGGGGCTGAGGTAGAACTCCGAGATGGCCGTCCGGAACTCGTCGTGGCTGATCGTGCCGTCGCCGTCCCGGTCGAGGCGGCGGAAGGCCTCGCCCGAGGTACGCGGGTCGATGCCGAGGGCGTCGTACATGCGGACGTACTCGTCCTCGCTCAGGACGCCGTCGCGGTTGACGTCCAGGGCGCTCATGAGCGAATTGACGATTCCCATGATGATGCGGTCGAAATTCGCCGGTGCGGTGACGCTTGCGAGCATGGTCCCGATGAACTCCTTTCGGCCCACCTCCTCGTCGGGGTGCTTGTCGCCGTCCTCTCGCAGCAGATCCCACCACGCCATGAAGGCGTGCTTTATTGCGGACTTGTTCTCCTCGTCGTCCGGAGAGGCGAGGGCGACGAACAGTTCCGCCATCTGCTCGAAGTCGCCCAAGGTCAGCCATCCATCGCCATTCTGATCGATCCACTGGAACAGCGTGGTGAACTTCTTGACCTGTGCCGTTGTCGACATGAGAACCTCCCGGGAGGGATTCGCCGTGTCATCATTACAACACGAACGAAGTCGACCGACTACTCCTTGCCTACGGATACCGGAAGGTATATTGAATCGGTCGCAAGACCTGAGAATCATTGAAAGCGAAAAGAGCTGGTTGCGGCATGATCCCCCTTTTCAGGGTGCCGGTCACCGCCGGTCGGCGCATGTCCAGATCGACGAAGGCGGTCAGTACGTAGTGGCCGGCGTCGGCAGGGTGCGGCGATCGTGGTGCGCTGCCGGGGGGTGGGTGGACGCGGTCGGGCGTTAGTCCGCTGCGACGGCGCGCTGGACGGTCTCGCGGAGCAGGGCGCGGCGTCGATCATGTGCTTCGGCGGGTTCCCGGGCGGTCGCCGCGTAGACGTTGCTGACGGGTGACCAGGCCATGGACATGGCGATGACCAGGGCCATCACGTCGAACGGGTCTCCCTGGCGCACCCGGCCGGCGGCCTGGGCCTCGGCGATGGCGCGCAGTTTGCCGTCGTCGACGCGGTCGTGGTCGTCGACGAGATGGCCGGACGGGCGGCGCTCCAGGCGCGCCCAGGTGGCCAGCCGGATCAGGTCGGGGCGGCGCAGGTACTCGTCGTAGAGGCGCACGGCCCAGTCCGCCAGGTCGGTGGCGTCGATCGGCGCGACGTTCATGATCCGCTCCAGCGAGCCGAAGAAGATCGTGTCGAAGAGCTTCTCCTTGTTGCCGAAGTAGGCGTAGAGCTGCGCCTTGTTGGTGCGTGCGGCGGCCACGATCCGCTCCCTGCGACCAGTGCCCCAGGCAACTCGGGGCTCCCCTCATTCTGGTGCGGACCGTTCGTCCATTACCTTCTTGGCCTGTTCGACGGCCTGAAGCACGCGCGGGAACCCGATGTAGGGCAAGCATTGGGTGAAGACCTCGATGATGTCGGCCGGCTCGACACCGACGTTCAGTGCCGAGTTGACGTTGGCCTTCATGGGCTCGTAGTCGACTCCAAGGGCCGCCAGTGCTGCCAGGCGCACGAGCTGCCGCTCGCGCATGGGCAGCCGCGTCCGGCTGTAGACGTCGCCGAACACGAATTCCAGCAGGTAGCGTTCGAGGTCGGGGGCTATCTCGGCGAGTTCGTCGAGCATCCGCCGGCCGTCGGTCTCGTTGACCTGTCGCATCGTCTCCAGGCCGCGCTGGTAACGGTCGCTCGGAACATCCACCAGGACTCCCCGCCGTAGTGCTCACTCATCAGGACCGATCACGTCACGCGCCGCGAAGATCTCCGGAAACAGCGGGGCGTTCACCAACTCGGTGAGATAGGGGACGCCTCTCGTCCCTCCCGTGCCCGGCCGCTCGCCGATGATACGGCGCACCGTCCGCATGTGCCGGAAACGCCAGAGCTGGTGCCTTTCTTCCAGTTCGACGAGTCGCTCGGCCATTTCGTACTCGGCCGTGTACCGGTCGCGGTGCTCATAGATGTGACGCAGGACGGCGACGACGGCCTCGTCAGGCTCCTGATCTCCGGAGTACCGGCGGTCCCGGCAACCGCGCGGTAGGGGATGTCCCGCGCGCAGCAGGAACCAAAGGAAGTCGTCGTACAGCGTCGGCTCGTGCAGCGCGCGCTCAAGCAGCCGCCGCTGCATCGACCATTCGTAGTAGTCCAGATATTCTGGACGCTTGTTGCCGAGTCTGAATTCCACTGCCCGCAGTTGAGCAGACTGGAAGCCGCTGGCCCCGCCCAGTACGGAGCGAAATTCGGTGAAGGCGTCCGGGGTGAGCGTCGCGATCACGGTCCACTGGCTGATCATCTGTGCCTGGATGGCGTAGACGCGGTCGACCACGCGGAAGGTGCCGGCCAGATCGTCCGCGCTGAGCAGGGATTGGACGCGGGACATCTCGTGCAACATCAGCTTGGCCCACAGTTCGGCCGTTTGGTGCTGGATGATGAACAGCAGTTCATCTGGGTGCGGTGGCTCCGCGAGCGGACGCTGCGCGGTGAGGAGCCGGTCCAGGCTCAGGTAGCTCTCGTAGGTCAGGTCGTCGCCCTGGCCATTCCGGCGTGAGCGCTTCAACATGTGCGGCCCCACGAGAAGCCCGCCGCGCTGAGGCGGCGCAGCGCGGTCTCGACGGTATCGCGGGACGGCGCCAAGAACATGCGCACGAAGGGGAACGGGTTGGGCGCGCCTCTGTCCGCGGACGGCTCGGGGGTCATGGTCCCCGCTCCGAGCAGCACCCCGGTTTCGGCCAGGCACTCGCGTCGGAACCTGGTCACACCGTCCTGGATTCGCCGGTATGCTGGTGGCAGCGGGAATACCAGATAGCTGGTGCAGTTGCCCAAGTTAAAGGAGCCGACCGGGTAGTCGAGTTCCCGGACGAGAAAATCGGCAACTAACGCTCGATTCTCGGTGCAGATCCGCCGGAACCACTCCAGATAGTCCTGTGACTCCGGGCTCTGCAACCATCGCGCCATGGCATATTGCAGTGGGACCGCGCAGGTGAAGGATCGATTCAACATATTCTCGTTGACGAGCCGATCGATCGTATCCGGCGATCCGGTAACGGCTCCGATCCCCCATCCATTGCAGTTGAACTGCTTGCCGAGCGAGCGGACCGCCAGCCACCGCCCTGCTGGACGAGGGTGATCTTCCAGGAGTAGCCGCAGGGCGGGAGTGGCAGTGATGCCCACATCGGCCACGCCGAAATAGGCGTCATCGATCAGGATGCCCGCACCGGCATCGACGGCGGCGCCGAGGATCTGCCGGACGTTGTCCGCGTGCCAGTTGATCCCCGTGGGGTTGTGCTGGGCATTGACGACGACGATGGCGTCGCCTGGATGATCGAGGTTCCGCAGCGCCTCCGCCACCTCCGCGGAGTCGGGCTGAAACGACTCCTCGGCGCGCAGCGGCAGAAAGTTGAACCGGAAGCCCAAACCGCTGAACACGCCGTGATAGTCCCAGCCGGGGGAATGCGTGATAACCATCGGGTGGTGGCGGGCTTCCTTCCGAAACAGTCTTCCGAAGTCGTACATGCTGTTGCGGGTTCCCGAGCAGGCGACCGCGACGTCGAAGTCCGCACTCGCGTCGGGCGCCGTGGGAAGCCCTGCCGTCTCGGGGATGTACGTGCGCAGGGTGTGCTGCAACAGGGGCAGCCCGTACTGCGAGATGACGTAGCCGTGGACATGCTGGGGAAGATCGACGCTGAGCAGCCGCGTCAGGCCGTCCGGTGCCTGGCACCACGTCTCGCCGATGCTGAGGAATATCGGCTCGCCGTGCTGCGAACCGGCCTTGAGGTAATCGTCCACCCACACGGCATCCACAAAGCGGCGACGGACGCTTGCGTCCTCGATTACTTCGGGCAGGATCGATGGCATGTCCGGCCTCCGCTCTTCACGATCGGAGTCGCAAAGTAGAACACGAGCATATTTGCTTCCGTCATAATGCTGATCACCTCATCCGGTGTCGGATGCCGGGCTGTTCCAGGCGCGAGCACAGTGGGCGGCGATGGCCAGCAGCCGCCGGTCGGACCCGGGCGGCCCGTCCAGCAGTAGCCCTACCGGCAGGCCCGCCGTGCCGGAGCCCGCCGGAACGGTGACCGAGGGCCAGCCCGCCACCGGGGCGAGCGCGGTGTTGCGGACGTAGGTGGAGAAGGCCGGGACGTCCCGGCCGTGCAGGCGGACGCTTTCCCCCGTGCCCAGGGGCGGGGCGCCCAGCACCGTGGTCGGGCGCAGGTAGGCGTGGGCGCGGTGCGCGGCGAGTGTGCGGGCCATGGTCGCGGCGACGTCGTGGTGGATCCGCAGTGCGTCGCGATACTGCCGCGGTGTCACGACGGGGCCGCGCAACAGCGGTGTGAGCAGTCGTCGCACGTCGGTGCCGGCGATCCGCTCGATGAGGTCCGCGGGGCCGAGGGGCGTGGGGGCCAGATAGGCGTTCAGCCCCGCCCAGGTCTCGTACAGCGGTACCGGGAAGACGGCCTCCGCCAGAAAGTCGCGGGCCGGCAGGTCCAGACGCACGTCGATCAGTTTGACACCGGACTGCCGCAGCGCGGCCTGGCAGCGGTCAACCACCTCTGTGACCTGGGAGTCGGCGTCATCGCGCAGGACGAGGAGGCGTGGCGGCCCCTTGTCCCGAGCGGTGTCCACGGCCGGCGCCTCGGCGGCGAGCAGTACGTCCAGGAATCGGAGGTCCTCCACGGTGCGGGCGAGTACACCGGCGGTGTCGTAGGTGGAGGAGATCTTCAGCATGCCGTCGCCCGGATAGCGGCCGGTGGTGGGACGCAGGCCCGCGATACCGCACAGCGCGGCGGGCACGCGCACGGAACCGCCGGTGTCGGTGCCGAGGCCCGCCGGGACGAGGCACGCGGCGACGGCCGCGGCGGTGCCGGAGCTGCTGCCACCGCTGAGGTGGCCGGGCGCGGCGGGGTTCAGAACCGGGCCGAAGGCGGCGTTGTCGCCGGTGATGCCGTAGGCGAGCTCGTGCATGTTGGTCTTGCCCAAGACGATGGCTCCGGCCTTCGCCAGACGCCGCCAGACGCCCGAGTCACGTTGAGGGACGTGCCGCAGCGCAGCCGTCCCGGCTGTCGTGGGCAGCCCCGCGACGTCGAGGTTGTCCTTGATGACCAAGGGGACGCCGCGCAGCGGGCGCGAGGCTCCCGGACGAGTCCGGTCGGCGGCTCTCGCCTGGGCGGTGACCAGCTCGGGATCCAGTGTGATGAAGGCGTTCACGTGCTGGTGCGCGGCGCAGCGATCCAGAAGAGTGCGGGTGTACTCCTCAGAGTCGACGTGGCCACCGCCGACCAGGCGGGCGGCTTCGACCAGCGTCCAGGTGTGGGGCGGCCCGGACTCGCGCGGCGCGCGGTTCCTCATCGACATCGCCTCGGTCGCCTCCAGCCGATACGACTCATCGAAACCCTCGTCCTTCCCTTGTCGCCTCAGCACGCCGTGTGTTCCGGTACGGCCGCGGGGCGGGGGTTGAGCGGGGCCCGCGGCACCTCGCTGTTACGGACACCGGTTGGAGGGCCTCCCGGCGACCACCCACCGAGCCGCTGCGAAGCCAGTCGCTCCAGCCCTGTTGTCCGCCGCCGCCCCAACCGGTAGGCCCCAGCCTTGACTGCTCCAGCCGGGACCGCCCCAGCTCTGCTGTCCGCCGCCCTGGATTCCGCCTGTGCCGGCCATGAGGTCACCTGCTCCTTCCGAGGGATGGTTTCGTTGCTCCTTGGTACGACCCGACAAGATCATTGTCAAATATGCAGATAAGGGCAGCGAGAGCAAGTTTTTTCATACGTCAATAGTCACATAGGTGCCGTATCATCTCATGGGATGCGGAAACTTGGATTTCTCGATTCCGCGGCTGACCCTCGGTAAGGCGGATCTGACCACGAAGTCATCTATGCATGGCTTCAGTAGTCATTGCCGGACGTACGGCGCCGGTCCCAGGCGTGTCGCCCGACACCGGGGTCGCCTCCTCGACCGGGCAGGTGTTGGACCTCACCTTGTCCGCACACTGAACTGGTCCCGGCGGTACTGACGCGGTTCCTCCGGGCCATCGACGATGGGGTGACTCGGTGGGAGGGGGTCCGCGGTGGCGGAGATCAGGGTCAGTAGCTTCGGGCGGCGGCAGACGGGGTTGGGCGCGGTCACCGATGAGGCGGCCGCCTACGGCCGGATTCTGCTGGCGATCGTCGGCGCCGACGGCGAGGTGTCGGAGCCGGAGTTCGACTGGCTGGTGGCCCATCAGCGTTCGTTCGGCACATCGTCGCCGTCCTGCACCACATGGTCACCGCCGAGACCGCCCTGGACGCGGTGCGCACCGTCCTGTTCCACACCGCGGCGGGCGGCGGGAATTGAGGCGGCCGCAGGCGCTTCAGCAGTGCAGCCAGTAGAAGCGGTAGGTGCTGTTCAGGGTGGTGTCGGTGGAGTCCAGGCTCATGAAGCTGACCTTGGTCGTGTCGGATGTGCCCGCGTCCACTCGTAGTTCGGTGGCGAGGGTGGTGAAGCTGGTTTCGCCGCAGGGTCTGACGATTACTTCGGGGAGATCGCTCTGTTCGGTGAAGTGCCAGTTTTGGGAGTAGCGACCGGGAATGACGTGCTCCGTGCTCGCGGGTGTTTTCCGGCTGGAAAGGGCGAAGGTTGACTTCAGGGTGCCTGAGGCGCCTTCTTGTATGTCGGCGAAGCCGCTGTGCTCTACGCTCATGATGCCGTAGGTGTATTCCGGCGGGTGTCTGACCTTCACGCTGATCTGGCAGTTCTTCCGGAAGGCCGGCGGTGGCTGGCCCTGGCCGACGAATGCGCTGTAGTTGCTGTAGCGGAACCTGAAGAGTTCGGTATCGGAGTCGACTGACACGGTGCCCCGAGGGCAGCCTGAGTCGTTCAGGGTCGCGATTTCGACGGCGACGCTTCCAGGGGGCGGGATGTGGGCGGCCGAGGCCGGGGCGGGGACCAGGGTGAGGGCGGAGCCCAGGGCTGCGATGCTTCCGGCCTTTATCATGACGGCCTTCCGGTGGGGTGGAAAGTCTGCCGGTATTATAATTTTGGCCTATGGGCCAGTCAATGTTGATTTCTTTTCTGTTGTTATTCACTTTCAACTTTTGGCGCGCCGGTGGTCCAGTCCCAGGTGGTGAGGGTGGTGCGCATCAGTTCGGCCGCGGTGGAGAGGTGGCCGGCGGCACGCCAGTACAGGGTCAGGGTGCGGCGGCAGCCGGGGGCGTCCACGGTGATCCAGGCGACGGGGGCGTGGGTGGTGGCGCGGCCGGTCATCGTGCGGCGGGCGATGTCGGGGACGAGGCCGAGGCCGAGGCCCGCGCTGATCAGGTCCGCCATCGCGGACGACTCGTCGCCCTCGCAGACGATCTTCGGGGTGAGGTGCTCGGCGGCGAAGAGGCGGTCGAGGAGCTGGCGTTGCCAGTGGCCTTTGCGGGCGCTCACGAAGGGGTGGTCGGCGAGGTCGCGGATGGATACCGAGGTGCGGTCCGCCAGGGGGTGGTCGGGTGGGGCGGCCAGCCAGACCTCCTCGTCCAGGAGGCGGGCGCTCTCAAGGTTCTCGGCGTGGATCGGCTGGGACGCGGCGCACAGGTCGATGTCCTGGGCGCGCAGGTGGCGGGCCATCCGGTCGGCGGCCATCTGGTGGAGTTCGATCTCGATGGTGGGGTGGGTCCGTTTGTAGGCCGTGAGCGGGCCGGTGAGCGTGAGGAAGGTCTCCGACGCCAGCCGGACGGTGCCGAAACCCCGGCTGGCGGCCTCGGCGACGGCGCGGCGTCCCGCGTCGAGTTCGCCCAGGGAGCGTTCGACGTAGCCGCGGAAGAGGCGTCCGGCGTGGTTCAGCCGGAGCCGTCCGCCCCGGTCGAACAGGGGTGTGCCGAGTTCGTTCTCCAGGCGGGCGATCGTGCGGCTCAGCGACGGTTGGGCGACGTGAAGTTCGTCGGCGGCGCGGCTCAGGTGCTCCAGGCGGGCCACGGCGAGGAACTGCGTGAGCATGTTTAGGTCCAACGGGTCTCCTTCATGCTCGTCAGAGCATAACGTCATAGCGATATTGATCTTAGACAGGATAACTTCTGCGTCATAGCCTCATGGGCGATCGAGAGGAGGTCGCCCTATGGCCGCTGTGGCCGGCAGTGTGGGCCGGACGAGGCCCGTCGAGTGGGTGATGCGCGCGGTCGTCAGCGCGCACGCGTTTTTGATCTTCGGGCAGCCGGTGTTCGCCGGTGTGTATCTGAGCGGTGACTTCGACGGTCTGCGCTGGCACGCGGCCGGTGCGAACGTCGTCACCTCGGTCGGGTACGTGCAGGTCGTCGTGGGGATCGTGGTCTGGGTCCGGTTGCGCCGGGCCTGGCAGTTCCTCGCGACGCTGGCGCTGGTGGCGGCGGAGACCGTGCAGTACTTCGCCGGTCTGGGCGGCGCGTTGTGGCTGCATATCCCGCTGGGCGTGATCACCATCGTCGCGCTCGTCGTGATGTTCATCGCCGTCTGGTGGCGGCCCGTCCGGCGGGAGGACGCGGATGCCTGAGCGGGCGATGGGCAGGCGGCAGGTGCTCGGCATCGGCGGCGCGCTCGGGCTGATGGCGGCCTCCGGGCTGTCGATCTCGGCCGCGTTCTCGCGCCGTCCGGCGGAGACCGGGGCGGAGTTGCGCAGTGCGGTGCCGCTGCCGGACGCGTTCCGGGTGCCGCTGCCGATTCCGAAGGTTTTGAAGCCGGTGAGCTCCTCGGGTGGGGTGGACCGTTACGAGATGACCCAGCGTGCGGAGAGCGCGGAGATCCTGCCGGGGCTCAGGACGCCGCTGTGGACCTACGACGGAACGTTCCCGGGGCCGACGATCGAGGCGCGCCGGGGTCGTCCGATCAGCGTGACGCATCGCAACGAACTGCCCGTGCCGACCGTCGTCCACCTGCATGGAGGACGGACACCGCCGGAATCCGACGGTTATCCGACCGACCTCGTCCTGCCCCAGGAATGGCAGGAGGGCCACGGCATGCACGGCATGCACGGCGGCGGGCACAAGATGAGCGATCCCCGGGCCGTGGTGTCCAGGCTGACGCGCGAATACAAGTTTCCGATGGACCAGCGGCCGACAATGCTCTGGTATCACGACCACCGGATGGATTTCACCGCTCCCGCGATATGGCGTGGGCTCGCCGGGCTCCATATCATCCGGGACGACGCTGAGGACGCGCTCGGCCTGCCCTCGGGACGCCGCGAACTGCCCTTGATGATTACGGATCGGGCTTTCGGGGACGGTGGCGCGCTCGTCTATCCCACCGTCGATCCGACGCTGCGGAACCGGCCCGGTGTTCGCGGTGCCTACCTCGCCGGGGTGCTCGGGGACGTGATCCTGGTCAACGGCGCTCCGTGGCCCGTGGCCGAGGTCGATGCCGCTCGGTATCGACTGCGGGTGCTGAACGCCTCGAACGCCCGGCACTACGACCTTGAGGCGATCGGGCCCGACGGACGCCGCCTCGATCTCGTCCAGGTCGGTTCCGACCAGGGGTTGCTCGCGGCGCCCGTGACGCACCGGCGGCTGCCGATCGCCCCGGCCGAGCGCTACGACGTGGTCATCGACTTCGCGAACGTCCCGGTCGGCGGCCTGGTCAGGCTCGCCAACCGGCTGGGATCGGGCCGCACCACCGACGTCATGGCGTTCCGGGTCGCGCGCAAGGCCGCCGACGAGAGCCGCGTCCCGCGCGTCCTGTCGACCGACATTCCGACCTGGCGCCGGTCGGACGCCGTGCGGACGCGCGAGTTCTCCTTCCGCGCCGGACGGATGCACGGGGAACACGGCTGGCTGATCGGCGGGCTGCCGTTCGATCCCGCGCGTTCGGACGTCAAGGTCGGTCTCGGCGAGGTCGAACTGTGGCGGCTGGTGGCGGACATCCACCATCCCGTCCATCTGCATCTGGTCGGTTTCCGGGTGCTCTCCCGCAGCGGCCGGACGCCACTGCCACAGGACGCGGGCCTGAAGGACACCGTTTCCCTGCGTCCCGGCGAATCGGCGGAGATCATCACCCGGTTCGACGGCTACCGGGGTCGCTACCTCTTCCACTGCCACAATGCCGAACACGAGGACATGGGGATGATGGCCAACCTGGAGATCACCTGACGGCGCGGAGGCGTTGGCACGCCGGGTTCGGCGCATTGGACCACGGTGATGAGGGCGGTGTCGTGATCTCAGAGGGCCAGGTAGCCGCTGGGTGACAGCATCCTGCCTCCGTGCGACGGACTCTTGTCCGTATGTGAGGGGAGAGTTACCGTCGGTGGCATGCGCAGCAGTTGTAGCGGTTTGATCGAAGTGGATCATCTGTAGCGCTCTGGGGGTCTTCCTCGGCGGAACCGGCGTACGCCGTCCGGCTCCGGAGCGCGCCAGGCCGGGCGCTCGGCCGCTGCGCCGAACGGCACCCCACCTCTCGAAAGGAAGGTCCCATGGATCTGCCGAACATACAGTCGGACCTGGCAGGCGTGACCGAGCGCGACGTCGACGCCGTCTTCACCGGCACGGCCACCTTCACCACCCACGGCCAGGTCATCCTCACCGCCACCTCAGGCGTGTTCACGCCCAACTCGCGGGTCACCGCGTCCATCACCGAGCTCGACGCCAACGGCGTCCCGTTCATCGGGGCGGCCCGCCTGACCATCCACAACGTCTCGCCGTTCCAGGGCGGAGTGCGGGTCTGGGCCAACATCGAATGGGGCTCCAACCTGCGTGTCCGGGTCAGCTTCTTCTGGGAGAACTGACCCAGTCCGCCTGACGGTGCGGGCGGCCCGGCTTCGGCGGGCCGCCCGCACCCGCATGGTCTCGGGGCGCGGGCCGCCGTTCCGCACGTGCCCTAAAATGAGGGGTGACCACGTCACGGGCGGTGGCGCGGGACGGATCCCGGAGTCCCGGGCGACAGTGACAGGGAGCAGGAGCGTGGGAGGCGACAGCACGGCGCGTCCCGCGCGCAGGCCGACGCTCCTCGACGTCGGACGCCTCGCGGGCACCTCGACGGCCGTCGTCAGCTACGTGCTCAACGGCGGGCCGCGTCCGGTGTCGGCCAAGACGCGGGTGAAGGTCGAAGAGGCCATTCAGATGCTCGGCTACCGGCGCAACCCGCTCGCCGGGGCCTTGAGCGGCGGCCGGTCCAACCTCGTCGGCCTGCTGGTGCCCGACACCGCGAACGCCTTCTTCGGCGAGCTGTCGCGCTACATCGAGGCGGAGGGACGCCGCCGGGGCCTGCTCACGCTGCTCGGCAACACCGGGTACGGGACGTCGCTCGGGGACGAGTACGCCGAGGCGTTCTCCGACCTGCGTCCGCGCGGGATGTTCGTGACGACCGGCGAGCAGGCGCGGCAGGACGACGAGACCCCCCGCGTCTACATCCAGTGGGCCGCCCCCGACACGACCTCGCCGAGCGTGACGTTCAACGACTTCCAGGGCGCGCGGCTCGTCGTCGAACACCTGCTCCGGCATGGCTACGAGGACATCTTCTGCGTCGCCGGGGAACTCGACGCGGGTCCGGCGGTGGGCCGGGAGGGCGGCTGGCGCCGGGCGATGGAGGGCGCGGGCCTGCCCACCGAGGACAGGCTCGTCCGGGTCTCCTTCGACCGGGTCGAGGCGGAGACGGC
The DNA here is from genome assembly GCF_022751215.1 of Actinomadura terrae. Classification (GTDB taxonomy): domain Bacteria; phylum Actinomycetota; class Actinomycetes; order Streptosporangiales; family Streptosporangiaceae; genus Spirillospora; species Spirillospora terrae. The sequence continues at coordinate 902,895 of NZ_JAICDG010000002.1, forward strand.
GGTGCGGCCCGTTCTCGCGGGGGAGGACCGGCCGCGCGCGATCTACGCCACGACCGACGAGCAGGCGCTCGTGACGATCCGCGCGGCGACGAGCCTCGGGCTGCGCGTCCCCGAGGACGTCGCAGTCGTCGGATTCGACGGCATCAGGGAGGCGCGGCTCGGCAGCATTCCGCTGACCACCGTCCGGCTCCCGCTCGAAGAGCTCGCCGTCCGCGCCTTCGATGTCCTGGAGGAGACCTTCTACGAGGGCGGCCCCGCGGGCACCTCGGTCGTGCTGGACGGCACGCTCAGCATCGGCGTGACCTGCGGATGCGGGCACGGCGCGTCCGGCGACCGCTGACCGTCCCGAACCGCGCCCAGAAAGCAAGGTCGGTCCCGCCGCGAGGGCCACGCGGCGGGACCGACGTCTGAGGGGACGGGCTACGGCTTGGGCTCGTGCTCGTCCGACTGGTAGTTCGGGCTCAGCGACAGGGCGCTGAAGCGGAACGGGCGGTCGACCCGGTTGAAGCCGAGCGGGCAGTGCCGGACGCCCGCGGGGAGGTAGACGGCGCCGCTGGTCGTGATCGTGTGGCGGACGCCCTCGATGTCGAGGTAGATCTCGGCCCCGAGGTCGTCCACGTCGTCCGGGTCGTTGCCGTGCCAGATCAGGACCTCGTCGTAGTCGTGCTCGTGCTCCTTCACCCACTGGACGGGCTCGTCGCACTCGCCGATCCAGGTGTAGGTCAGGTGGATCTTGCTCTGCGGGACCTCCTGGGCCCGCATGAGGGCGAGCGCCGCGCCGACGTTGTCGGGTTCGACGACACCGGCGGCGGCTCCCTCGTTGACGAGGTCGTCGATGCAGCTCTGCATCTTCCTCACGAACAGGTGCTCGTACGGACTGGCCATCGTCCCTCTACTTCCCTGTGCTTCCCTTGCCCGGTCCGCGCAGACGCTAGCACTGTTCTAATCGATTAGATACACCTCCGGGACGCGTGAAACAGGTTCGTAGAACCCTCTTCCCCCTGGCCAGAAGGCGACGTACCCTGGTGCGACGTTCGTTCGGGGTCATGCGAACGCCAGTTGATCTAATGGATTAGATGGGCGCCCGCCCCACTCGGAACTGGAGTCAGCCAGTGTCTCGTCGCCCCCTACGCTCACGACCCGCCGCCGCGTCAGGCGCCCGCTCGTTCACACTGCTCGGCGCCGCGACCGGCGCCGCCCTCACCGCCGCGACGCTCGCGGGCTGCGCGCCCGCCGACCGTGCGGGCGGAGGAGCGAGCGGCACGCTCCGCATCGCGGCCGCCACCGACGCGGGCGAGAGCCTCAACCCCTACGCGAGCAACCAGAGCCCCACCCAGGAACTCCGGAGCGCGCAGCTCTACGAGGGCCTCACCCACCTGGACCCCACCGGGAAGCTCGAATGGGGCCTCGCCACCGACATGACTCCGAACGCGGACTTCGACGAGTGGACGATCAAGCTCCGGCCGGGCGTCCGGTTCACCGACGGAACCGAGTTCACCTCCGCCGACGTCGTGGCGAGCATCAAGTACCTGCGCGATCCGAAGCACGCCGCCCAGGGGCAGGCGTTCATCGAAAGGGTCGATCCGGACGCGGTGAAGGCGGTGGACAAGCTCACCGTCCGGGTCGGTCTGACCAAGCCCTTCGGGCCGTTCAAGGAGATATGGGCGAACGTCTTCCTGCCCATGACCAAGGCGGGATCGGTGCCCGGGAAGCCGATCGGGACGGGCCCGTTCGCGGTGAAGAGCTTCACCGCCGGACGGCAGTCCAGGTTGGAACGATTCGATGGCTACTGGGGGACCAAGCCCAAGGTCGGGACCGTCGACATCATCGAATACCAGAGCCAGCAGGCCCAGGCGAACGCCCTGCTGTCCGACCAGGTGGACGTCGCCTCCGGCGCGACCCCGACCATCGCGCGGACGCTCGGCGGCCGGAACGGCGTCAAGCTGCTCGACAGCAAGGGCGACTTCACGCTGCGGATCGGATTCAACACGACGGTCGCGCCGTTCGACGATGTGCGGGTGCGGCAGGCGCTGCGCCTTCTGGTCGACCGGCAGCAGGTCGTGTCGAACGCGTTCGGGGGATACGCGCGGGTGGCGAACGACCACGAGGGAGGGACGCCGCGCTGCCCCGCCCCGGCCGTTCCGCAGCGCACGCAGGACATAGAAAAGGCGAAGCGGCTTCTCGCGGACGCGGGGCAGAGCGGGTTGTCGTTCTCCATCACGACCGACGGCCTGCTGCCCGGCATGCAGGAACTCGCCCAGGTGTTCTCCGAGAACGCGGCGAAGGCCGGAGTGAAGGTCAAGGTCAACATCGTCACGGTCCCGGAACTGCTGTCGAAATGGGGCCGGTGGCCGGTGTTCATCGACTTCAACACGCTGCCCTACCTCCCGACCGTGATCGGGACCCTCCTTCCCGAACGCGTCGGAAACGCCACCCACTGGAACAACGCCGCCTTCGCCAAGCTCGCCGGCGAACTGTTCACCGCACCCGAATCGCGGCAGTGCTCGATCATGAACCGGATGCACGAGATCGAGTACGAGCAGGGGGCGACGGTGACGCCCGCGTTCGTCAACGCCCTGCTGCCCTATCAGGGCAAGGTCCGCGGTCTCGTACCGGACGTGAGCGGCCGCCCGCTCTCCTTCCTGACGAACGTGACGGTCGGGAACTGACAGTTCACGTTCTTCCCACCCCACGCGAACGACAGAGGTTGTCATGTCTCAACTCGCGACGCGGAAACGCATTCTCCATCGCGGTTCACCACCGGACGCCGAGGGCGCGACGATGCGGTGGCTGGCGGGCCGCCTCGTCCTCGGCGTGGTCGTGCTGTTCCTGGTCTCGCTGCTGCTCTTTCTCGTGACGCAGGCGCTGCCGGGGGACGTGGCGCGGATCATCCTCGGCAAGGACGCGACGGCCGCGCAGGTGGCGAGCCTCAGGCACCAGCTCCGGCTCGACGAGCCGCTCGCCTCCCAGTACTGGCACTGGCTCACCGGCGTCCTCACGGGACGGATGGGGAACTCCCTCCAGAACGGCGAGCCGGTGGCCGACGTGGTCGGCCCCAGAATGTTCAACTCGTTCACGCTGGGATTCGTCTCGCTGGTGCTGATCATCCCGCTCGCGGTGGTCGTCGGTGTGGCGAGCGCCCACCGGCGCGACAGCGTCCTGGACAAGGCCTTCGTCGCCGTGTCGTCGCTTTTCACGGCACTTCCCGCGTTCGTCGTGGGAATGCTGCTGATCGCGTTCTTCGCCACGTCGGTGCTCGGTGTGCTGCCCGGGGTCTCGAACATTCCGCCGGGAGACATGCCCTGGTGGCATCCGGCGTCGCTCGTCCTTCCGGTCGCCACGCTCACGCTCATGGGCGTGATGTATCTCGGACGCCTGGTGCGCGCGTCGTTCATCGACGCGATGAACAGCGAATACGTCCAGACGGCGAAACTGAAGGGGCTCGGACGGCGCCGCGTCCTTTTCCGGCACGCCCTTCCCAACGCGGTCGCGGCGAGCCTTCCGGCGGCGGGCCTCGTCGCGGCGATCACCATCACGGGCGTCGTCGTGGTCGAGTACGTCTATTCCTATCCCGGCCTCGGAACGGCGGTCGTCGCCGCCGTGAACTCCCACGACCTGCCCGTGATGCAGGCGTGCCTGCTCACGCTCGCGACCTCCTACTACCTCTTCAACCTTCTCGCGGACGTGTTCGCGGCCATGAGCGGGCCGCGATGAAGGAGGCGGCGATGACAACGGACCAGGCCCCGGTGATCGCGGTGCGGAATCCGGCCGACGCGCCGATGGACGAGAGAAGCGGCCTTTCGGTGCTCGGACGCGCCGTCCGCACCGGGCAGGGGCGGCTCGGCGTCGGGCTGCTCGCGACGGTCGGGCTGCTGGCCCTGTTCGGTCGCCTTCTCGCTCCGCACGCGCCGGACGCCATCGTCGGACGCCCGCTGGAGGGGCCGAGCGGCGAATTCCTCCTCGGCACCGACCTGCTCGGCCGGGACGTTCTGAGCCGCCTTCTCTACGGTGGCCTCAGCCTTACGTGGATGGCGGTTCTCGCCGCCGGAATCGGCGTTCTCCTCGGCACCCTCGTCGGCCTCACCGCCGCCTACAAGGGGGGAGCGATCGACGTGCTGCTCATGCGCGCGATGGACGTCCTGCTGAGCTTCCCCGAAATCGTGTTCGTGCTCCTCTTCGTGTCCATGCTCGGCCGGAACACGCTGCTGACCTCGGTGCTCGTCGGCGTGGCGTTCGTGCCCGGGGTGTCGCGCGTGATGCGCGGGGCGGCCATTCCGGTGGCCGGAGGCGACCACGTGCTCTGGGCGAAGGCGAACGGGCTGCCGTCCGCGTGGATTCTCTTTCGGGAAGTGCTGCCGGGGGTGACGTCGCCGCTCATGGTGGAGGCCGGAATGCGGCTGGTCTGGGCCGTCGGCGCGATCTCCTCGCTGAGCTATCTCGGTTTCGGTATCGCGCCGCCCGCGGCGGACTGGGGCCTGATGGTCGGGGAGAACCAGGACGGGCTCGCGGCCGCGCCCCTTCCGGTTCTCGGGCCGATCGCACTGATCCTCATGATGGCGCTCGGGGGCAACCTCGTCGCCGAATCCGTCGCCCGGACGGTCGGCCGCACGGAAGGGAAGGGCTGAAGTGGCGAAAGAGGTGCGGGTCTCCGGCGTCACCGTGACGGTCGACGCGACCGGGAACGACATCGTCCAGGACATCTCCTTCGAACTCGGCCGGGGCGAGGTCATGGGCGTGGTCGGCGAGTCGGGCTCCGGAAAGAGCACGCTCGCGCTCGCCCTGCTCGGATTCGCGCGCCAGGGCGCGACCATCACGGGCGGACGGGTGGTCATCGACGGGGTCGATCTGCTCGCCCTCCCCGAAGCCGAGTTGCAGCGCGCGCGGGGAAGCCGGGTCGCCTATGTCCCGCAGGACCCGGCGACCGCGCTGAATCCGAGCCTGAGCCTTTCGACGCAGCTGACCGAGGGGCTGCGAATGCCGAAACGCGAGGCGCTCCCGCGCGTCCGGAAACTGCTGGAGAGCGTGGGGCTGCCGAGTGACGACGCGTTCCTCAAACGCCGTCCCCGGCAGCTCTCCGGCGGGCAGCAGCAACGCGTGGCCATCGCGATGGCGATCGCGGCGGGCCCCCGGCTGATCGTGCTCGACGAGCCGACGACCGGGCTCGACGTCTCCACCCAGGCCCGCGTGCTCGAAATGGTGCGCGAACTGTGCCGCGAACACGACATGGCGGCGATCTATGTTTCGCACGACCTCGCGGTCGTGGCCGACGTCGCCGACTACGTCACCGTCATGTACGGCGGTGAGGTGCTCGAAAGCGGCACCGACCGGGACGTGTTGATCCGCCCCGCGCATCCCTACACCCGCGCGCTGCTGGCCGCCGTCCCGTCCGCGTCGCACCGGCACCGGCTCGTCTCCATTCCCGGGCGCGCCCCGAGCGCCGCCGAGAAGCGGAACGGATGCGTTTTCGCGCCGCGCTGCGACCACGCGATCGATGAATGCGGGACGACCCGTCCAGAACTCCTGCCCGGCCCCTCGCAAACGCTGGCGCGCTGCCTGCGCATGGACGAGGTGGCGCGAACACCCAGAATCCAGCCACGTCCGAACGAGACGCGCGCGGCCACAGACGGGGAACACGACATGTTTTCCGTCTCCAAGCTCAACGCCGGATACGCGGGCAGGCAGATTCTCTTCGACGTCTCCTTCGGCCTCGCCCAGGGCGAATGCCTGGCCCTCGTCGGCGAGTCGGGCAGCGGCAAGACCACGATGTCGCGCTGCCTCGTGGGGCTGCACGAGGAGCAGACGGGAACCCTGACCTTCGAGGGCGCGCCGATCCCGGCGCGGGCGGCCGATCGCGGTAAGGAGACTCGCCGCGGATTGCAGTACGTGTTCCAGAACCCATACGCCTCGCTGAATCCGCGCCGCACCGTCGAAAGCAGCCTGGCCGTCCCCCTACGGCACTACTTCGGTATAGGCGGGAGCGAGGCCAGGAAGCGGGTGGCGGAGGCCCTCGAACGCGTGGAGATGTCCGCGCGCCTCGCGGGCCGTTACCCGGCGGAACTGTCGGGAGGGGAACGCCAGCGCGTCGCGATCGCGCGCGCACTCGTCTGCGAACCGACACTTCTCATCTGCGACGAGGTGACGTCGGCCCTGGACGTGTCGGTGCAGGCGGCCGTGGTGGAACTGCTGCGCTCGCTGCTCACCGACGGATTGTCGATGGTCTTCGTCACCCACGATCTGGCGGTGGTGCGCAGCATCGCGGATCGCGTCGCGGTCCTGAGCGAAGGGCGGCTCGTCGAGTCGGGCAGCGCGGAAGCGGTGCTCACATCGCCGTCGCACCCGTACACGCAGGCCCTTGTCGCGGCCACGCTCGAAGTGCCCGACCCCTACGAACGCGCTGTTTAGGTGACGCGGGCGGCCCCGGTTCCGGCGGGTCGCCCGCGCTCTCTCAGATCCGGTCCAGGAACACCACCGGGATCTCGCGGTCGATCGACGTCCGGTACTTCTCGTAGTTCGGCCACACGGCGACCATCTTGGGCCACACCGCCGCGCGCTCGGCGGCGCTCGCGTCCCGCGCCCTGGCGGCGAACCTGTCGCCTTTGACCTGCACCTTCACCTCGGGGTTCGCCTTGAGGTTCCGGTACCAGTTCGGGTTGACCGGGGCGCCGCCGTCGGACGCCACGAGCACGTAGGCCCCGTCGTGCTCCTGGTAGATCAGCGGGCTCTTGCGGTCCACGCCGCTCCTGCGCCCCGTGGTGGTCAGGATGAGGACGGGCGCGCCGTTCTCCCAGTCGTGCCCGACCTCGCCGTCGGTCTCCTCGTAGCGGCGCACGTGCTCGGGGCCGTACAGCACCGGGTTTCCCTCCCGTCGATGATCATCTTCTCGGCCCAACATACGCCGCCCTTTCCCGCGGTGGGCGTCCCGCTGAGACAGGGACACCCGCACCTGGTCCGGGACGGAGGTCTGTGGCACACAGGAAGGGTGGACGTCTCGGCGGATATGTGGACCCGGCTGATCGCGGAGGGCACCGAACGGCGGTTCGGCGCCGGGGAGGTCGTGCTGCGGCAGGGGGATCCGCCGACGCATGTGCTGGTCCTGGTGTCGGGACGGGTGAAGGTGCTGCTCACGCTGCCCCAGGGCGAGGTGCTGCTGCTGGCCGTCCGCGGGCCGGGGGAGCTGCTCGGCGAGATCGCCGTGCTCGGCGGGGACGACCGGTCGGCGACGGTCGTGGCCATCGACGCGTGCGAGACGCGGGTCGTGGCGGCGGAGCGGTTCCGCGCGCTGGTGCGTTCGACCCGGTTGCAGGACGAGCTGCTGCGCCGCGCCGTGCGGCGGTTCCGGGAGGCGGAGGCGTGGCGGGGTGAGATCGCCACGCTGCCCGCCGGGACGCGGGTAGCGCGGGCGCTGCTGAGACTTGCCGCGGCCTCGGGGGAGACGGTGTGGCTCGGCCAGCTGGAGATCGGGCAGGCGGTGGGGCTGTCCCGCGGGGTGGTCGCCGCCGAGCTGGCGCGGTTACGGGACCGGGGGCTGGTCGTGACCGAGCGGGGGAGGGTCGTCATCCTCGACCGTCCGGGGCTGCGCGCCCTGGCCGATTCGGGACACGGTTCTGTCTGATTCCGGACACACAGGGTGTTCGGACGGCTGCATGGTGGACGGGACATCCAGCCCCCGGGAGAGACGATCATGGAAACGTTCCGCGCGCTGCTCGTCGTCGACGCCGAGCGGTTCAGCGCCCACACCGACGCGCAGCTGCCCGGGCTGCACATGGCGATCCGGCGCGCGCTCGGCGCCGCGTTCGACCGGAGCGGGCTGGCGGAGGCGTGGAGTTCCGTCCGGTTCGTGGAGAGCACGGGCGACGGAATCCTCGCGATCCTGCCGCACGAGGTGGCGCCGCGCCTCGTCGACCCGTTCCCCCGCCACCTCCAGGACGAGTTGCGCGCGGCGGCGCCGAGGCTGCGGGCCGCCGAGATGCGGTTGCGGCTGCGGGTGGCGCTGCACATCGGGTTGGTGGACGACGATCGTCCGGAGGCGCCGGGCATCTCGACCGCGACCATCGACGTCAACCGGCTCCTCGACGCCGATCCCCTGCGCTGGGCCCTGGAGCGCAGCGACCCGGCGGTGACCTACGCGGCGTTCCTGCTGTCGGCGGAGCTGTTCAGCGTCTACGTCGCGGGCGGACGGACGGGCCTGCGCGAGAGCCAGTTCACGGAGGTCGCGGTCAAGGTGAAGCAGTTCGAGCGTCCGGCCTACCTGTACGTCCCCACCCCGTCCCGGGGGCCCGGCGACCAGGGCGGCCCCCCGGCGAAGCCCGCGCCGCCGCCCCCGCCTCCTGGCCCGTCGATCAGCGGCATCACGATCTCCGGTGACGACGTGCAGGCGGCGATCGGCAACACGGTCGCCGGTGACCTCAGGCAGGAATGGCGATGACGCAGCCCATCGAGGACGTCACGATCAGCGGGGACGGGGCGCAGGCCGCGATCGGGAACCGGGTGTCGGGCGACCTCGTCCTGACCCAGCTCCATTTCGTCACGCGGCAGCCGTCGATGGTGCTGTCGGAGGGGGAGATCGCCGACCGGGTCGCGGGGTACGTGCCCGTGCCCAACCACGAGGAGATCGTCGGCACCCTGCACGAGTACCACGCGGTGGGGCTCGTGAGCGCGCCCGGGACGGGTGCCACGACGACCGCCGTCGCCGCGCTGCGGCAGCTGCGCCCGGACCTGAAGATCCGGCAGTTCTCCATGGATAAAGAGGACGTGGAGCAGATCGGCGTCCTGAAGCCGCAGGGCTATCTCGTGCGCGCCGGGGACGAGGGCGACTCGCGGTTGCGGGCCTGCATGGAGGCGGTGCAGGCGGCCGGGGGATATCTGCTCGTGGTGGGGTCGGCGGCGGACCTGGAGGACGTCAAGGAGTTCCTGCCGGTGTACCCGGTGTTCCCGCCGCCGCCGGAGGCGGTGTACCGGGCGTGGCTGTCGCGCCGGGGCCTCGCCCGGACGGGCTGGTGGAACTGGTCGCGCGCACCGGCGCTGCTCCGGAACGCGACGCCCGCCGACGCGCGCCGCCTCGCCGAGCTCGCCGCCTCGATCGGCGACGAGCATGAGGTCGAGCAGGTCTACCTCCGGTGGAACGAGCAGTTGCGCACCTGGTTCGCCAAGAACAACGAGCCCCGGGACCAGGCGTTGATGATCGCCGCCGCGACGATCGCGCCGGCGGACGAGACCAGCGTGTACGGGGCGGCGATGTCGTTGGCTCGCCAGCTCAACATCCGGCCGGAGGGCGGCGGGCTCGTATGGTGCCCGTCCACCGGGTTGAACGAGCTGCTCGGCGCCGAGCGGGCGGGCGACCGGCTCGTGTTCCGGCGCCAAGGCTACGCCGAGTCCGTCCTGCGGCACGTGTGGGACGACTACCCGCTGACGCGGACGGACCTGCTGACCTGGCTGTCGGCGCTGCCCCTCGACGACGACGTGGACCTGCGTTTCGAGCTGCGCGGCAAGCTGGTCGAGGTGTTCGCCGACCTCGCCGCCGAGCACGACGCGGTGGACAAGATTCTGCGGAAGGCGGCGGCGTGGGCGGACCGGCACATGGCCGCCGACCTGTCCTACATCGCTCTGGCCAGGACGTGCCTGCACCCGCGCGTGGGCGGGCGTGTGCGGCGGCAGCTCTACGCGTGGTCCACGGAGCGGCGGACGTCGCAGACGCTGAAGCTGACGGTGGCGCAGGTCTGTCAGGTGCTCGGGCAGACGCACGTGTCGGTGGCGCTGACCCGGTTGAAGCACCTCGGCACCTACGGCGACGAGGTCGTCCAGGACGAGGTGTTCAAGGTGGTGCGGGCGCTCGCGGCCGTCCACCCCGAGCAGGTGTTCCAGACGGTGCTGATCTGGTGCCGGACCGCCATGAACCTCCAGTCGCAGAAGGACATGTTCAACCGGGCGCGGATCGGGCTCCAGATCCTGCTCGCCGAGCACGACCGTCCGCTGCCCTCGGAATATCAAGCGCCGACACCCGACAGGACGCGGCTGCGGACGGTGCTGGAGGTGATGGAGCAGCTCGCGGCGTGCGGCGAGCGGGTCCGTCCGCTGGTGGTGGAGGCCGCGCGGACGCTGGCGGGCGGCGGGTACCGGGCCCACGTCCTCCAGGCGGCGCTGGTGTGGGCGGAGCGTCCCGGCCCGTCCTCGGTGCTGGGCACGGAGATCTTCCTGATGCTGGCCGCCGAGCGGTCCCCGGACGGCGTCCCCGTGCTGCTGCTGGAGCCGGGCGCCGTCGACCCGGTCGCGTGCGCCCCGGCGTGGGCGGTGGCGATCGCGGCGCAGGCGATGGGCCAGGGCGGATTCGCCGGGTTCGAGGGCGCATTCCGGCTGTGGCTGGACACGGCGGCCCGGTTCCCGGAGCTGCGCCCGCGCATCGTGGCGATGATCGAGGGGGCGGCGGGCGGCGACCTCCTGAGCCGGGCGGTCGTGCTCGGCATCGTCCGGCGGTGGGTGCTGACCGGCCCAGGCCGGAACGGGGTGAAGAACGACGTCCTGGTCCGGCTGCTCTACCCGGAGTGGAAACGGCTGCTGTTCATGCTCTGGGTGTGGGTCAGTTCGCTGTTCGTCCGCGACACCTCTGACTGACGACGCGCGGGGTTGCCGGGGGGTCCGGGCGGTGGTGGGGTGGGGGGATGCAGAGCGGGATCGCGATCGTGACCGGCGGGACGTCCGGGATCGGGAAGGAGATCGCGCGGGGCCTGGCGCGGCGCGGATTCCTGGTGGGGATCGTGTGCCGGAGCGAGATGCGGGCGCGGACGACGGTCGAGGAGTTCGCGGAGGACGTTCCGGGGGCGCGGGTCGAGGCGTTCATCGGCGACCTGTCGGTGCAGCAGGACGTCCGCCGGGTCGCCGCGTCGCTGGAGGAGCGGTTCGACCGCCTGGACGTGCTGGTCAACAACGCGGGCGCGCACCTGGTCCGCGCCAAGGTCAGCGCCGACGGCTATGACCGCATGGTCGCGACCAACCATCTGGGACCGTTCCTGCTCACGAACCTGCTGCTCGGGCTGCTGGAGCGGGCGGCGCCGTCGCGGGTGGTCGTGCTGGCGTCGGAGGCGCATCGCGGCGCGGGACGGCTCGACGTGGAGCGGATGGCGGAGCCCGGGACCTACGGGAAGGCCGGGTCCTTCCGCGTGTACGGACGGACGAAGCTGCTCAACATCCTGTTCGCGCAGGAGCTGGCGCGGCGGATGGAGGGCAGCGGCGTCGCGGTGAACGCGGTGTGCCCCGGCGTCGTCGCGACCGGGCTGGGCCGGGACGTGCGGGGCACCGAGCGGCTGGGGTCGCTGCTGGCGCGGACGCCCGTCCTGCGGACTCCGGAGCAGGGCGCGCGGATGGCGCTGCGGCTCGCGGCCGACGCCGAGTTCGAGGGCCGCAGCGGCGGGTTCTACAGTTCGGCGCCCGGCGCGGGGATGCTTCCGGTCACCGGCGCGTTGAAGGACCCGGAACTGGGACGGGCGGTCTGGGAGCGTTCCGCGCGCCTTGTGGGGCTCCCCGCGAGTTAACGCAGCCCGATAGCGTGGCCCGTGTGAACGACGTGGATCCTCCCCGGCCGTCGGCCCTCAAGGACCTGTTCGAGGGCGCCGGATACCTGGCGCGCGGCATCGCGTGGACCGCCCGGCATCCCGCGCAGTGGCTGTTCGGCCTGATCCCCGCGCTGATCGTCCTCGCCGTGTACGGGACGGCGCTGGCCATGCTCGCGCTCCACCTGGACGACCTCGCCGGGTGGGTGACGCCCTTCGCCGACGGCTGGTCGGACGGCGCGCGCTCGTCCGCCCGGGTCGTCGCCGGGATCGCGATCTTCGGGGTGTCGGTGTTCCTCGCGGTCATCACGTTCACCGCCATGACGCTGCTGGTCGGCGACCCCTTCTACGAGGCGATCTCGGAGCGGGTGGAGGAGTCGGAGGGCGGCGCCCCGCCGGACCTGGACGAGGCGTCGCTGCTCGCCAGGATCGGGCGGGAGATCGTGGACGCGGTGGCGCTCGCGTCCGTGGCGCTGGTGTTCGCGGTCGTGTTCTTCGCGTGCGGGTTCCTGCCGGTGGTGGGGCAGACGGTCGTCCCGGTGGTCGCGGCGCTGGTGTCGGGCTACTTCCTGGCGGGCGAGCTGACGTCGGTCGCGCTGGAGCGGCGGGGGCTGCGGCGCCGGGAGCGGTTCGCGCTGCTGAAGCGGAACCGTCCGCTCGCGCTCGGCTTCGGTGTCGCGACGTTCGTGGTGTTCCTCATACCGTTCGGCGCGGTGCTGGCCATGCCGGGCGCGGTCGCGGGCGGCACGCTGCTCGCGCGGGAGCGGCTCGCGGAGGCGGTTCCGGCCGGTTCGGGGGGACTCGTCGCGGGCTAGGCATTGTGTCCGGAGCGTGATTGGTCGTCCGGACGGAAAGGATGATCTTCGCGTAACGTGTGCCGCATGTCCGATCAGGGGGAGCGCGGCGTGCGCTGGACCGAGGCAGATGAGGGCGATACCGGCGGCGAGCCGAAGGACTCGCAGGCAGGGGCGGAGACCGACGTCCCGCGGATGGCCTTCCCCGAGGCCAAGGTGCCCGAGGTGCGGGTGCCCCCGCCCGCGGGCCGCACCGAGTTCTCCGAGCCGGTCGACCCGGCCGCGCCCGCCCGGCAGCCCGCACCCGCCCAGCAGCCCGGGCCGGTTCCGCACGACGTCTGGGGGAAGGTCGAGGGCCCGCCCGCGCCGCCCCCGGCGCCTGCTCCCGCCGCGCCCGAGCCGGAGTTGCCCGAGGCCGTCCTGCCGGAGCTGACGCCGCAGCCGGAGCCCGCGCCACCCGCACCGCCCGCGCCCGAGCCGATGACGTTCCCGCCTGCGCCGCCCGAGTTCGCGGCACCCGCCGCCCCGCCTAGCCAGCCCGGCCAGCCCGGCCAGCCCGAGCCGCCTGCGCCCGGTGAGGCCGAGGACGTGAAGGTCGCGCCGGTCCCGGAGGAGTCCGCCCAGCAGTGGGAGGGGTCCCTGTTCGAGGACGGCGAGGGGGGCGACCCGCGCTACCAGACGGCGGTCCCCACGGGGGTGGGCGGTCCGGCGCGTCCGGGCAAGCCGAGCAGCGGCAACTGGCAGATGCCGGACTGGATGGCGGACGAGGCCGCCGCCGACGCCAAGCTCGGCGGCTCGCCCGCGCCCGCGCGCGACGAGCTGGACGGCGGCGGCAAGGGCCGGATCGCGCTGTTCGGCGGTGTGGGCCTGCTGGTCGTCGCGCTGGTCGCGGCGGGCGGGCTCTACCTGCTGAAGGGCGGCGACGAGGAGAAGGCGAAGCCGCAGGGCAAGAAGAGCCATCCGCCGGCGGCGCGGCAGGAACCGCAGCCGCAGCCCCAGAACACGCAGGTGAAGATGCCGCCCGACAAGCGGCTCCGCACGTTCTCCGGACGTCCGAGCCGCGTGCTCGGACGGGTGACCGACGCGCGCGCCGGCCTGGCGTGGCCCCGGCTGGGCCCGCCGTGGCAGGTGCCGGGCAAGCGGGCCAAGGTGGGCACGCCCGGCTGGTCGGGTCAGCAGGTGATGGTGTCCGAGCGGCGCGGCCGGCGGGTCGGTTACGGGCAGTTCCTCACCAACGTGCTGCCCCCGGCGTTGCAGGGCGAGTACCAGGGCCCGGGGAACGTGAAGAGCGTCGCGGGGCAGGCGGCCAAGCAGTTCGAGGAGCAGTACTACGGCTTCCCGCACCGCACGACGCCGCTGGCCTCGCAGGCGCTGACGGTCGACGGGCACCGGGGCTGGCTGGTCGCGTCCTACCTCACCTACAAGCGCAGCGGCGTCAAGGCGACCGGCGAGATCGTCGCGACCGCGGTGATCGACACGGGCCGTCCGACACCGGCCGTGGTGCTCGCGTCGCTGCCGAACACCAGCAAGCAGGTCTGGCCGGACCTCCAGCAGTTCTTCGCTCAAACGAAGGTCGTCGCCTGACGGCCGACCGCGCCGCTCCGGTCGGGTAGCGTCCTAGCGCTATGCGCTATGGACGGGCGTTCCGCGTGACCGGCCGGACGCGGCATCTGGTGGCCGCGCTGACCGGGCTGGGGCTCGGGCTCGTGGTCCTCGGGCCGGGGCTCGCGCCCGGTTTCGTCCTGTCGTACGACATGGTGTTCGTGCCCGATCCGGCGTTCACGCCGATGACGTTCGGGCTGACGGGGACGGTGCCGCGGCACGTCCCGAGCGACGCGTTCGGCACCGCGCTCGCGACGGTGGTCCCGGCGGAAGCGGCGCAGAAGCTCGTGCTGCTGGCGGTCTTCGTGATGGCGTGCGCGTCGGCGGCGTCGCTCGTCCCGTCGGAACGGCTGTTACCGCGCCTGGCCGCCGGGGTCTGCTACACGTGGAACCCGTTCGTCGCGGAACGGCTGCTGCTCGGCCAGTGGGCGCTGCTGCTCGGTTACGCGGCGCTGCCGTGGGTGCTGACGGCGGCCACCGGGGTCAACGAATCAGGCGGCGGGCGGCGCCTCGTCCGGGCGCTGATACCGGCGGCGATCGGCGGTTTCGCGGCGCTGACCGTCTCCGGGATCGCGGCCCTCACCGCAGCGCTGGTCACGGGCCGGGCGCGCGCGGGGCTGCGGGTGGTCGCGGCGGTGGGCGTGCTGAGCCTGCCGTGGCTGGTGCCCGGGCTGCTGCGTCCCGCCGGGATGCCCGAGGACGGCGGCGCCGTCGAGACGTTCGCGGCCCGTGCCGACACGCCGTTCGGGACGCTGGGCAGCCTGCTCTCGCTCGGCGGCGTCTGGAACGCCGAGACCGTCCCGGACGGATACGGCAACCCGGTCATGGCCACGTTCTGGTTGCTTCTCGTGCTCACCGCTCTCGCCGTTTACGCGACCGCCCTGCGGCGCAACACCGAGGCGCAGGGCGTCTCGCGGGGGATCGCGGCGGCCGGGCTCGTCGGGTTCGCCGTCGCGGCGCTCGGGGCGGTGGCGGCGCCCGTCCTCGAAGCGATGATCGACCTGTGGCCGGGGTTCGCGGTGCTGCGCGACGGCCAGCAGTACGTCGCGCCGCTGGCCGTGGTCGTCGCGGTCGGGCTCGGGATCGCCGCCGACCGCGCCGCCGAGCTGCGGTTGCCGCTGGTCCCGGCCGGGGCCGTGCTCGCGCCGCTGATCCTGCTGCCGACGCTGGCGTGGGGCGCGGCGGGCGATCTGCGCGCCGTCCACTACCCGGCGGACTGGGCCCGCGCCCGGCAGATCATCGAGGCCGACCGGACCCCCGGGGACGTGCTGGTACTGCCGTGGGCGGCCTACCGGAGCTATCCCTGGAACCACGGCCGACGCGTCCTCGACCCGTTACCGCGTTACCTGCACCGCCGCGTCATCGTGAACGACGCCGTCACCGTGCGGCGCGCGGGCGACGCGACAGGCGACGCGACAGGCGACGCGACAGGCGACGCGACAGGCGACGCGACAGGCGACGCGACGGGCGACGCGACGACGGTGCGGCCGGAAGATCCTCGGGCGGTCCGGCTCGGACGGATCATCGCGTCCGGGCCCCTCACGGCGGACGCACTGCGTGTTCAAGGCGTCCGGTATGTCGTATTTGATACTGAAATATTCACAAGTCGTATACGCGGCGCGACCCCCGTACTCCGTAGCGCTGACCTGGCCGTGTACCGGGTCGACGGGACGGTTCACATGCGCGAGGCGCGGGTTTCGGTGGTGTCTGTTGTGACGGTATGGGTCATCGTGGGGGTATTGGTCCTCTGGTCATGCCTGACAGCGGCGAATAGCCTGGGCCTTCCTCTGCTTGGCAACAGCACGAGCATCACCCCCCGCCACCCTCCTAGAAGGGCAGAATGATGCGTATCGCCATTGCCGCTCTGGCCGGAATCCTGCTGGCCGGCGGCGCCTCCATCGGTGCGGTCCAGCTCGCCGGCGCCTCCCAGAAGGACTCGGTCGTCCAGCCGGCGTACGACTACGGCTCGCGCTGACCGACCCGTCCTGATGGGGACGCGGCACGACAGCCCCGCCCCGCTGGAGATCGTCATCCCCGCCTACAACGAAGCCGTCCGGCTTCCGGCGGGGCTGGGCCTGCTCAGTGACAAGCTCGCCACGCTCCCGGCGAGCGCGCAGATCGTCGTCGTGGACAACGCCAGCACGGACGGGACGGCAGAGTTCGTCCGGTCCTGGCGCGGACCGGTTCCCGTCCGGCTGCTCCGCTGTGAGCGGCGCGGCAAAGGAGCCGCCGTCCGCACCGGCCTGCTGGCCACGTCCGCCCCGTACATCGGGTACATGGACGCCGATATGGCCACCGACCTCGCCGCACTCGACGCCGTGCTCACCCTGCTCCGGCAGGGCCACCCGGTCGTCGTGGGCTCCCGGCGGCACGGCCGGTCGGTCGCCGAGGGTTACAAGCTGCCCGCGCGGCGGCTCGGCGCCCTCACCTTCAACCGCGTCGTCCGCGATCTCGCGGGCGGCATCCCCGACACCCAATGCGGGTTCAAGTTCTTCTCGGGCCCGCTCGGCCGCGCCGCCGCGGCCGACCTGCGAACCGCGGGATTCTCCTTCGACGTCGAGCTGCTCGCGCACTGCGTGCGGCGCGGCGTCACCGTGACCGACATTCCGGTGGTCTGGCGTGACCGTCCGGGATCGACGTTCTCGGTGCGGCGGCACTCGTTGCAATGCGTGTTCGAACTGGCCCGCATCCGCTCGCGCGCCAGGCGACCCGCTAGGCGGCCTGTCCCGAGGCCACCTCGCGCGGCCGTCCCCGAGCGGGCGGATCCGGACCTCGCGGAGGGACTCGTCCTGCCCGACGGCGGGCTGCCCTCCACCTCGGGCGCCGGACCGGGATGAGAGCCCGCTCGCATCCCGGTGACACCTCGGTCGCGGGTCTGCGGCTGGCGGTCGTCAACTGGCGCGATCCGTGGCATCCCGCGGCCGGCGGGGCCGAGCGCTATGCATGGCAGGTAGCGCGCGGTCTCGCCGGTCGCGGGGCCCATGTCAGGTATCTGACATGTCGGGCGCCGGGCCGGCATCGCAGGGAACGGGTCGAGGACGTGGAACTCGTCCGACTCGGGGGACGGTTCACCGTCTATCCCCTCGTTCTCCTGTGGATGCTGGCCCGGCGCCGCTCTTTCGACGCGGTCGTCGACTGCCAGAACGGCATCCCGTTCTTCACGCCGTGGGTGCTGCCCCGCCGCGTCCCCGTCTTATGCGTGATCCACCACGTGCACGACGCGCAGTTCAGCGTGTACTTCCGGTCCTGGCGCGCATGGCTCGCGTGGCTCGGACGGGCGCTGGAGGGCCCGGTGAGCCGCTGGACGTACCGGCGGCATGCGTACGTGGTCGTTTCACCGTCGACGCTGCGGGCCGTCCGGGAGAGGTTGGCCTGGACGGGGCCCGTGTACGTGGTTCCCAACGGAAATCCCCGTGAGCATCGGTCTTTTCCGGTCGCGCCGGGGTGCGGTGGGACGGAACTGGTCTGCGTGACGCGGCTCGTCCCGCACAAGCGGCTCGACCTGTTACTCGACCTTGCCTCGCGGATCGCGGAGAGCCGTCCCGGGCTCCGCGTCCATGTCGTCGGGGACGGCCCGGAGCGTCCCGCGCTCACCGCCGAGATCGCGCGGCGCGGCCTCGGCGGCACGGTGATCGTCCATGGCTATGTCGCCGAGGACGCCAAGGCCGCCCTGGTCGCCCGCGCCGACCTGCATCTCAGCACGTCGGAGGGGGAGGGCTGGGGGCTCAGCGTGATCGAGGCCGCCGCGCTCGGCGTCCCGACCGTCGCCCGCGACGTGGACGGGCTCCGCGACGCCGTCCGCGACGGCGTCACCGGCTGGCTCGCCGGCCCGCACGAGCGGACGGACGAGGCCGTCGAACGCGCCCTCAAGGAACTGGACGACCCGTCCCGGCGGAAGGAGGTCGCCGAGGCGTGCCGGGCCTGGGCGGCGGAGTTCGCCTGGTCGCGGACCACCGACCGGATGGCGGCGCTGCTGGCCGCCGCCGTGCGCAGGGGTTCGTCCTCGACGAAGGACGACCGGGCGCACGTCGTCCACCGGTACGGTGACGAGCACCCGAGGGTGGTGGAGGGCCCGGTGCGCGACGAGCTGGTCGCCCTTCCGTACCGGACGCTCCGGCCCGCGACCCCGTCCGAACGCCTCCTGGGCCGCCCCGCCGACCCCGCCGCGTCACGCGAGCGGCCGGGCCGCTCGTAGGAGGGGCGAGATGGCGGTAAGAGAGGCGAGCCCGGCCCGCGCGGAGACGACGCGGGCCGTGGACGACGGCCTGGCGGAACGGTTGCGCGAGCGCATCCGCGTCGTCGCGTGCTGCCTCGGACTGGCGGCGCTGGCGTTCGGTACCCGTCCCGGCGCGGTCCTCGCCGACACCAAGATCGACATGGCGCTGGACCCGCTCGGCTTCCTCGGCCGCGCGCTGCATCCCTGGGATCCCGAGCAGTTCGGCCAGCTCCAGAACCAGGCGGTCGGCTACCTGTTCCCGATGGGCCCGTTCTCCGCGCTCGGCGACCTGGCCGGGCTGCCGCCGTGGATCACCCAGCGGTTGTGGCTGGCGCTGCTGATGTGCCTGGCGTTCACCGGCGTCCGGCGCCTCGCGGAACGGCTCGGCCTCGGCACCCCGACGACGCGCCTTCTCGCCGCGCTCACCTACACGCTCGCGCCGAACGGGCTGGCGACGCTCGGCCAGATCTCCTCGGAGTACCTGCCGGTCGCGATGCTGCCGTGGATCGTGCTGCCGCTGGTCGCGGCGGCGTCCGGCGAGTGCGGACGGGTCCGCGCCGCCGCCCGGTCGGGGCTGGCGGTCGCGTGCTGCGGCGGGATCAACGCGACCGCGACCGTCGCCGTCCTGGTCTTCCCTTTTCTTTACGTGGTGACACGGCCGCGTGGTTCGTTTCGTCCGCGCCTGCTCGCGTGGTGGTCGGGCGCGGTCGCGGTGGCGAGCGCGTGGTGGCTGGTCCCGCTGCTGCTCACCGGCCGGTACGGGTTCTCGTGGCTGCCCTACACCGAGCGGGCGTCCACGACGACCGGGCCGACGGGCCTGGTCAACGTGCTGCGCGGCGCCGAACGCTGGGTCAACTACCTGGTCGTGGACGGGCAGGTCTGGTGGCCGGTCGGGCACGGGCTCTCGATGGACCCGCTGCCGATCCTGTGCACGGGCGCGCTCGCGGCGCTCGGCCTCGCGGGCCTGCTGGTGCGGCCGCTGCCCGAGCGGACGTTCCTGTTGCTCGTCCTGCTGGCCGGGGTCGCGATCCTGTCGGCCGGTCATGTCAGCGACGTGCCGGGGCCGCTGGCGGCTTCGACACGCGATCTGCTGGACGGCCCGCTCGGCCCGCTGCGCAACCTGCACAAGTTCGACGCGGTCGTCCGGCTGCCGTTGGCGCTCGGGCTCGCGGCCCTGCGGTTTCCTCGCGTCGCGTGGGGGCGGGGTTGGGTGAGCGCCCCGGCGGCGGCGTTCGTCGCGCTCGGCGGAATCGGGCTGACGGCGCTCTCGCACGGGCTGGCCGGGCCGGGCGACTTCAAGGAGGTTCCCCGTTACTGGCGGGACGCGGCGTCCTGGCTGAACGCGCGCGCCGGACACCAGGGCGTACTGGCCCTCCCGGGCACACCGTTCGGGGAGTACCTGTGGGGCCGTCCGATGGACGACATCATGCAGCCGCTCCTGGACGCGCGGTGGGGCGTGCGGCAACTCGTCCCGGTCGGTTCGCCCGGGTATACGCGCGTGCTGGACGCGATCGACCGCCAGACCCGGACAGGGCGGCCTTCCCCGGGGCTGGCCACATTCCTGGGGCGGATGGGCGTTCGGTACGTCCTGCTCCGCAATGACCTGCGGCGCGAGACGTTGCGCGGTGCCGTCCCGTCACGGCTGCACCAGGCGTTGGACGGCTCGCCCGGCCTGCGGCGTGCCGCCGCGTTCGGCGGGCCGGTGGGCGGGGACCTGGTCGATGACGCGGTGTCGGCCGTGGACCAGCCGCGTCCGGCGCTGGAGGTCTACGAGGTCGCTTCGCCCGGCATCGTGACGTTGGCGGGCGCGTCCCGTCCGGTGCGGGTGTTCGGCGGGCCGGAGTCGCTGCTGACGATGGCGGATGACGGCGCGCTGCCGCGTGGGCCCGTGCTGATGAACGACGACGCGTCCGACCTGCGCGGCACCCCGGTAGTAACCGACTCGCCCCGGTTGTCGCGCCGCGCTTACGGCGAGTTGCACCAGTCGTCGCCGACGCTGTCCGTGGCGCAGGGGGCGCAGGACGGCTACGCGACCGACGTGCTGGATACCGGCTGGGACCGCTACACCACTCACGTCACTTACGGCGGCGGCGTTCGCGACGTCACGGCGTCCAGCTCGCTCGGCGGTGACAACGTGATCCCGCAGGCCCGCGAGCCGGGATCGGTCCCGTTCGCGGCGCTCGACGGCGACCCGGCCACGGCCTGGCGGACCGGCGGCTGGAACGGCCCGCTCGGGCAGTGGCTCCGCGTCGACTTCGACGGCCCCCGCGAGGTCGGATCGCTGTCGGCCGCGTTCGTCGGTTCCGGGCCGCCGGTCGCGCGGGTCGCGGTCGAGACCGAGCGCGGCGCGGTGGAGCAGGCCGTCAGCGGCCGGTCGCTTCGTGTTCCGGACGGGCCGACGCGCTGGCTCCGGTTGCGGATCACCGGGCTCGCGTTTCCTGCCGTTGCCCCCGCGCTCACCAGCGCCGGTGTCTCCGAGCTGTCGATCGGCGGCGTGGAACCGACCCGCTCGTTCACGCTGCCCGCGCCCGCCGGGGCCGCCGCCTACGTGATGGGCCGGGCGCCGGACGCCGCGTCCGCCTGCATGAAGGGCAGCCTGCGGTGGGTGTGCTCGCCGTCCCTGCTCGCGGGTGACGAGGAGGGATCGGGCTTCGACCGGACGTTCGTCTCCGCCGCGTCCCGCCCCGCGCCGCTCACCGGGACGGCCGTGCTCACCGACCAGCGCCTCATCGACCGGTACACGGCGCCCAAGGGCCGGACGGCCGTCACCGCGAGTTCGGCCCTCTCCACTCACCCCGCCGACCAGGCGCGATCGGCCTTCGACGGCGATCCCGCCACGGCCTGGATCTCCGGCGAGCGCGACCGGGCGCCGGAGCTGACCGTCCGGTGGCAGGGGCGCAGGCGGGTCTCGGCGGTGACGGTCACACGTCCGCCGGGGGCGTCGGGGCCGGTCCGGGTGC
The DNA here is from genome assembly GCF_022751215.1 of Actinomadura terrae. Classification (GTDB taxonomy): domain Bacteria; phylum Actinomycetota; class Actinomycetes; order Streptosporangiales; family Streptosporangiaceae; genus Spirillospora; species Spirillospora terrae. Next base: position 924,010 of record NZ_JAICDG010000002.1, read on the forward strand.
GGGTCGAGGGCGGGCGCGGCGAGACGCGCGACGTTCTGTCGGACGCGTCGGGCAGACTGACGTTCGCGCCCCTGACCACCGACCGCCTCACGCTCACGTTCCGTAGAGACCGGCGCCTCCAGCCGGTGCAGATCACCGACCTGTCCGTGCCGGGCGTGCGGCCGCTCGGCGATGTCGCCGCGTCTCCGCTCACGCTGCCGTGCGGTTCCGGGCCGGAGTTGAAGCTCGGCGGCTCGGCCGTGGAGACAAAGGCGACCGGCAGGCTCGGTGACCTGCTGGCGGGCCGTCCGCTGCGGTTCACCGCCTGCGGGCAGCCGCGCCTGGCGGCGGGGCCGAACCGGCTGGCGGTCGCGCCGCTCGGCCCCTTCCGCGTGGAGACCGTCACCGTGGGCGGCGCGGTTCCGGACGCCGCCGCGCCGCGTCCGGTCACGGTGCGGGACTGGGGATCCGGCTCCCGCACGGTCGACGTCGACGCCGCCGAACGCTCGTTCCTCGCCGTCAACGAGAACTTCAACGCCGGATGGCGGGCGAGGATCGGCGGCACGGAACTGCGACCGGTCCGGCTGGACGGATGGAAACAGGGCTGGCTGGTGCCCGCCGGGACGAAGGGCGCCGTCCAGCTGACCTACGGGCCGGACCGTCCGCAGCGCGCCGCGATCGCCGTCGGCCTGGGCATGCTCGCCCTGTTGCTGCTGGTCGCGGTATGGCCGGGTGCGCGGCGCGGCTCGGCCGCCGGTGCCGCCGGGACGGGCTGGCCCGCGTGGGCCGCGGTCGGGCTCGCCGCCGCCCTCGGCTGCTGGATCGCCGGACCGGCCGGGCTCGCCGTCGCCGCCGCGTCCGCCGCCGCATGCGGCTGGGCCCGCACCCGCCGCTCCCGCCCCGCCTGCCTTCTGGCCTCACCGTGGGTGATCGCCGTCCCCATGCTCGCCGGGACGGCCTGCCTCGCCGCCGGGTCTTGGCTGGACCGGCTCGGCAACCCCGGCTCGCCGTCGGGCCTGCTCGGCGACGTCGCGCCGCAGCTGCTCGGCGTCGCCGTCGTCGGACGCGTCGCCGCCGAACTGTGGCGGCCCCGCCCGTCCGGCGGCCGGATCGAGCTCAACTGGACGGCGCCGGGGCCTCCCGCTCCCGACCCCGATCACGACGCGGCGAGCGGCGCAGCCCCAGCCGCCGCAGCGGCTCCTCCACCAGGTGGAGGCTCAGCGTCGCCGCCGCGACGGACGCCGCCGCCAGCAGCGGCAGGTCCGTGGCCACCTCCCCCCGGAACAGCCGGCCCGTCCACTCGTACCAGCTCACAATGATCAGCATCTGCCACAGGAACAAGCCGTAGGAGATCCGGCCGAGGAACCGCGCGACCGGGTTGCCGAGCACCGCCTCCAGCCCCGGATGCCCGGGCGGCGCCAGCGCGACCGGCGCGACCAGCGCGGCGGCGCAGAGCCCGCTGAGGACCAGGTCGAGCAGCGACGTCCAGAACACGTCGGGCGTCAGGAAGGTGATGGGCCCGGTCGCGGGAGTGGAGGCGATGACGTACAGCATCGCGGCCGCCGTCCAGCAGGCGATCCACGAGTCCGCGACGGCGCGGCAGAGCGCGGCCACCGGGCGCCGCTCGTCCAGCCGCGCCCACACCGTGACCACCGCGAGCGCCATCCCGATCGCGAACCACGCGAAGTACCGGGGGAGCCACAGCCCCATTTGTGAATGCGTGCCAGATTGGAACACGACGGCGGTGAAGGGCACCGACAGCGCCGCGTAACCGCCGATCCCGCACAGCAGCCGCCTGGCCCGCACGCCGATGTCGCCTGTCGTTTCGCGCCGCGCGTACCAGCCGAGAAGCGCAGCCGTGGGCGGCAGGAACAGGTACCAGGCGACCTCGACCGCGAGGCTCCACGCCTGCCCGAGATGCGCGGGGCCGAGGTCGCCGTTCCACCAGTGGTGCGGGAGATAGGTCTGCGTTAACGTCAGCAGCGCGCCCCAGGTAACGGGATCGCCGATATGCCCGCGCCCGGCCGTGACCATGTACACGACGACCAGGGCCCAATAGGCGGGCAGAATTCGCAGCGCACGCTTACGGAAATACCGGCCCACCCTAGGCGCGGAACCGCCCAGCGTGGCGGCGGCCCAGGGCCGGTAGAGCAGCAGCCCGGACAGCGTGAAGAAGATCGGAACCCCGATCTGCCCGCCGTTGTAGAGCCAACTCGCCCCGGCCGGATTCAGGAGCGCCCCCGCGGAACTCGCCACATGGAACACCAGGACGGCCAGCGCCGCGACCGCCCGCAAACCGTCCAGCGTGTTCTGATGCCCCGATACGGGCGGCGCCCCCGCCTTCATAACCCGGCGCCCCGCTCACGCGCCGACGCCGCTCGATACCGCTGGGACGCCGATGCCATTGGGGAACCTCACGCAGACTCTGGGCGTGGACGTACGCCGGACCCTAGCCGCCCGATTCCCCGCCGAACAGCGCACTGCATGCCGACCTGACCGGACAGCAGAGCGGTAACGTACCCGCTGCCGCCGGACGCGGTGCCCGGCGGCGGCGTCCCCCGGAGGTGCGCATGCGGCGATCCGTCGGCTTGGTCCTGGTCGCCGTGGGGGCCTTCTTCCTCACGCTCGCGCCGCTCGTCCGCTACTACGTGGCCGACCGTGTCGCGCTCGCGCCGCTGAACCGCTTCCAGACGACGCGGTCAGAGGCGTCCAACGCCGCCTACTACGACGGCGCGATGCTGAAGCTCCGCGACGGCGTCTCGCTCGTCGCGATCACCACGGTCCGCGGCGACGTCCGCGCCAACGGCGGCGACGACCGCATCGCCGTCTGGGACTCCACCACCCACGTCTACGACAACGCCGCCCCCGGCAGGCCCGTCCAGATCCAGGGCCACCGCTTCGCCTTCGACCGCCGGACGGCCCGCCTCGTCACCTGCTGCGGCGCCAACGCCGACGGCGACGACACCGTGCGGATGTCGGGCTACGGCCCGCTGTTCCCGGGCACCGGCGTCCACCGGCGCGACTACCCGTTCTTCGACATGCCGACCAGACGGCTCGCGCCGATGCGCTTCGACGGGGTCGAGGACGTGCGGGGCCTCACCGCCTACCGCTTCACCCAGCACGTCCCGCCGACCCGGACGGCCGCGCTCGACACCCGCGTCCCCGCCAGGCTGCTCGGCCTCGGCGGCGCCGACCGGGACGTCGACCGCTTCACCGAGGCGGACAACACGGTCTGGGTCGACCCCCGGACGGGCATCCCGGTCAAGCACCGCGAGAGCGTCCGCGCGACGCTCCAGACCCCCGACGGCAAGGGCCGGATGGTCGCCACGCGGGCCGACTTCGTCACCGTCCCGAAGGACCAGCAGGCCCTGGTGGACACGGCCAACGCGACCGCATTCCGCATCGCGCTCGTGCGGGCCTACGTCCCGGCCGGAGCCGTCGTCCTCGGGCTGGTGCTGCTGCTCGTCGGCGGCTACTACGGCCTGGTCCGCGGCGCGCCGTCCGCGCCCGTGGCGTCCCGCCGTCCGGACGGCAGATTCGGCGCCGCGGCCCGTGCCTAGGCGATCTGTGCCTAGGCGACCAGGGAGCTGGGCGGTCAGAAGCGGACCACCCACGACAGGACGCGCGCGAGCAGGTAGTAGGCGGCGCCCGCGATGGTCCAGTTGATGTAGAGCTGTTCCTCGGGGTCGTTGCGCGTGAACACATCGTGGAAGGGCGTCGCGAGCCACCGGCCCGCGTCGAGCACGGCGTCCACGACGCTGTTGCCCGGATTGGCGTCCGCCCAGGTCAGCAACATGCCGAAGGCGAGAATCGCGACGGCCGCCCAACCGGCCGCGAGGATCATCGCGCTCACCGGGTTGGTCCTGCTGCTCCACCAGTGCCGCGACCTCCGCCGGTGCGCCACGGGCCGGTCGGCCACGGTGGTGTCGGTCCCCTTCGCCGTGCTCGTGTTCCTCTCCACCATCCACCGAGGCCAGAACCGGCGCCTCGCCGGAGCGTGCCGCTTGCGTCCAAGGTGCAGGGCCATGACGGTCATTCCTCTCATTGAGGTTGTCGCGTCCTGCTGTCCCTCGACCCTCGCCCCGCAAACACACCCCGCCCTTTCGGACGTCCCATTAAGGGGCATAGGACGCGACCGACCGCAGATACTCCCGCGCGTGGCGCAGGGTGAAAAGCTGGGCATCGGGCCGTCCGGCATGGCTGGTAGGTGGTTGAGGACGCCGCGTAACCGACCTAGACTCTCCTGGTGAGAGTCGCTCTTGTTAAGTGTTTCTCTATGTGAGAGATTATAGAAGAGGTGAAGGCATGGCGACCCCGGAGCGCGAGCGGATGGCGAACGAACTCCAGATGGAGACGCAGCGCGGCACGATGTTCACGGTTCTGCTGCATCACGCCACCGCGAGCAAGGCGGGCATGAACGTCACCGACGCGCAGTGCGTGAACGCGCTGTCGCTGGACGGCCCGCAGACCCCGGGGCAGCTCGCCCAGCTCATGGGCATCACCACCGGCGGCGCCATCACCGCCGTGATCGACCGGCTGGAGAAGGCCGGATACGTCCGGCGCACCCGCGACCCCGACGACCGCCGCCGCGTGATCGTCGAGCTGGTCGAGGAGAACCTCGCCCGCTTCGGCCGCTACTTCGCGCCGATCGGCCGCCACTTCCAGGAGCGGCTGGAAGGCTTCACCGACGAGCAGATCGCGTTCCTGCTCGCCTGGATGCGTGACAACAACGCCACGATGCCGAAGATCATCGAGGAGATTCGCAACCTCCCCTGACCCGGCACGGCATGTGTCCGGGGACGGTCGCGGCGGTCCCCCCGGCCGCGACGGCCGTCCCCGGAGTCTCCGCCTCGGGTGCGATGTCCGTCCCCGGGTGCGCGCCTGTGGGGCGGCAGCGCACCCGGCCAGCCCCTTTAGCGGACAAAACGCCGAGATGGTGACACTAGAGACCTGACCGGGATGCGAACCGTCACACCCCACCGCCGGGTGACCTCCGTCACAGCCCGTGTGCCGGGACGATCCGTCCACCTGCGAGACTGCAACCATGACCGACTCGTCACGCGCAGCGTTCGGGCTCGTCGCGCTCATGGGCGGGATGGGCGCGGCGCACCTGCTCGTCCCGCGCCCGTTCGACACGCTGGTGCCGAGTCGGCTTCCCGGACGCCCGCGATTCTGGACGCTCGCCAGTGGCGCTTCCGAACTCGTCTGCGCCGCCGCCGTCGCCCATCCCCGCACCCGCAGGGCGGGCGCGCTCGCGACGGCGTGGCTGCTGGTGGCGGTCTTCCCCGCGAACCTCAAGATGGCGCGCGACTGGCGGACCCGGTCCTCGCTCCTGCGAGCCGCCGCCTACGGCCGCCTCCCGCTCCAGGTGCCCTTGATCGCCTGGGCACTCCGCGTGGCGCGCGAGGCCGAGTGACCCTGATGCCTGACAGAACCTGCCCTCGCCGTAACCTGACGGCGCAGACGGCGTGATCGCGGCCGGAACGGGCGCCGTATCCGGTGTGACGACCCGCCGCGCTTGCCCGGAATGAGATCATTCCGGCCATGCGTGGAACACGAACGGGTCGGTGACGGTGGAGCCGCTGCGTCCTGAAGATCCGTCCACTATCGGCGGTTACCCCTTGCTCGCCCGGCTCGGCGCGGGCGGCATGGGGCAGGTGTACCTGGGGTTGACCGGGGGCGGACGGCATATCGCGCTCAAGGTCATCCGCGAGGACTTCGAGGGGCCGCAGGCGCTGGCCCGGTTCCGGCGCGAGGTCCAGACGGCCGAGCGGGTGCGCAGCCGGTCGGCGGCGGCGATGGTCAGCGCCGGGCTCGACACGCCGCCGTACTGGCTGGCCACCGAGTACGTGCCGGGGCCGACGCTCAGGCAGGCCGTCGCCGAGCACGGTCCGATACCCCCTGACACATGCCTGCGGCTGCTCGGCGCGCTCGCGACCGGGCTGCTGGAGATCCACCGGCAGGGCGTCCAGCACCGCGACCTCAAACCGGGCAACGTGATCCTGGCGCCGGACGGACCGCGCCTCATCGACTTCGGCATCGCGCGCGGCGAGGACCAGACGCAGATCACCCAGACCGGCGTGTGGAACGGTACGCCGGGATATGTCGCGCCCGAGGTCGTCCGCGAGCAGGAGCCCGTCCCCGCGTCGGACGTGTTCTCGCTGGCGGGCACCATCGCCTACGCCGCCACCGGGCGTCCGCCGTTCGGCGGCGGGCGGATCGAGGCGATCCTGCACCGGACGTTGAGTGGCGACATCGACCTGGACGGCGCCGACCCGCGCGTCGCCGAACTCGTGGCGCTGTGCGCCGCGAAGGACCCGGCCGACCGCGCCACCCTCGAACGGTTGCTCCAGCTCACCGCGCCCTACGGCACCCTCGCCACCGACCCCGCGTACCGGCGGCTGGTGGGCGTGCTACCGCCGCTACCCTCTGGCGTGCCGGAGGCGGTCACGCTCGGGCTCGTTCCGCCCGGCCACACACGGGTGTCCGGCGGGCTGCTGAGTCATTCCCGCGCCGTCATCATCTCGGCGGTCGCGGCGGTGGTCGCGGTCGTGCTGGCGGGTTCGCTCGCGGCGCGTTTCCTGATGGACGGCGGGGACTCCGGAACCGGCGCGGGCGGCCCGCCCAGCGGGTCGCCGGAGCAGCGCCGGGGAGCGAGCACCCCGGCGGCGAAGGGCGGCACGTCAACCGCGCCGAACGGGACGGGCGCGACGGGTGCGACGGGTGCGACACGGTCGCCGGGTGGTCCTCCGCCGGACGTGATCCTCCTGAAGGAGCCGACCGACGAGTTCGACGCGGTCCGGTGGACGAAGGCCAACTTCCAGTGCCAGCCTGCCGTCCGTCCCGAGGACATGCGGTACTCGAACGACCTCCAGACGTCCGCGCCGCGCCAACCGTACGCCGCGCCCACCGTGGACCTCAGCATGCGGTTCAAGTACGCGCGGCCGTCCGGCTACTACGTGGCCGCCGAGATCCGCCCGCCCGCCGAGCAGCAGGGGAACGGCGTTACCGGAGTCGTCAGGAGCAAACCGCACCTGTACCCGAAGGGGGACGGTGACCTGACGCTCCACTATCCGGCCGATTTCAAGTGGCAGGGTTCCGGTAGCGAGGCGTATCCGCTGATGAAGGGCGACTGGACGGTCATCTGGTTGCACGTCCGCTCCAACGGCGACGCTTACTACCTGGGCTGCGACGGCTTCCCCGTACGCTGACCGCTGCGCGCTGCTCCCCGGGCATGCGGACGGCGGCCAGCAGGGCGACGGCGAGCAGGGCCAGGACGTACAGGCTCGTCCCGTCCCAGTGCCCGTTGTCGTAGGCGTAGCCCCCGGTGGTCCCGCCGATGCTGCTGCCGAGGTAGTAGGCGAACAGGTACAGGGCGGACGCCTGCGCGCGGGCGGACGCGGCGCGCCGTCCGATCCAGCCGCTCGCCACGGCGTGCGTCGCGAAGAACCCGACGGTGAAGACCAGCAGCCCGGCGCCGACGACCGGCAGGACGGGCGGCACCATCAGCGCCAGCCCCAGGGCCGCCAGCAGCAGCGCGCCGACCAGCACCTTGCGGCGTCCGGCCCGGTCGGCGAGGTGGCCCGCGCGGGCGGAGGCGACCGAGCCCGCGAGGTTCGTCACCGCGATCAGGCTCGCCACCGCCTGCGGGAGATGGAACGGTCCATCAAGGAGCCGGTAGGTAAGGAAGTTGTAGACGGTGACGAACCCGGCCATCGCGGTCATCGCGATCAGATACAGGCGCCGCAACCCGGGATCGGACAGGTGGGCGAGCAGCGGCCGGTACCCCACACGCGACCGGCGGAAAAAGCGCGACTGCGGAAGCAGCAACCAGAACGCGACCGTGAAAGCCACCGCGAGCACACCGGTGACGGCGAGCGCCCAACGCCATCCGGCGAAGCCCGCCACGACCCCGGGGACGAGGCGTCCGAGCACCCCGCCGATGCCGGTCCCGGCGACGTAGCGGCCCATCGCGCCGCCGAGGTGCGCGCCGTCCACCTCCTCGGCGAGGTAGGCCATCGCGACGGCGGGCACCCCGGCGAGCGCGAGCCCCTGGACGGTGCGGACGGCGGCGAGCTGCCCGAACGTCGAGCACACCGGCACCAGCAGCCCGACCAGCGCGGACGCGACGGACGAGACGATCATGACGCGGGTCCGCCCGAACCGTTCCGACAGTGAGCTGACCGGGATCACCGCGAGCGCCAGCGCGCCCGTGGACAGCGACACGAGGAGGCTGGCCCGCGCCGGGGAGACGTCGAACCCCTTCGAGAGTTCCGGCAGCAGCGCCTGCGTGCAGTAGAGCGACATGAACGTGGTGAGCCCGGCCGCGAACAGGGCGAGGTTGACGCGGCGCAGGCCGGGGGAGCCGGGGCGGTGGCGCGCGAGGGCCTCCGGAGGGGCGAGGGTCATGGGATACAGCGTCAACGCGAAAGAGTCATGCGTCCAATGAAAGTTTGCTTCCACATTGATGCGCGTACATCATGAATGCCATGGATCTGGTGACGGTGCGGTGGTTCCTCGCCGTCGCGGAACTCGGGCATGTGACGAACGCCGCGACGGAACTGCGCGTCTCGCAGCCCGGCCTGTCCCGCGCGATCGCCCGGCTGGAGCGCGAGCTGGGCGTCCCGCTGTTCGACCGGGCGGGACGCGGCGTCGTCCTCAGCCGCTACGGGGAGGTGTTCGCCGAGCACGCCCGCCGCCTCGTCGCCGAGGAGGAACAGGCCCGCCGCGCGCTCGCGCAGGCCGCCGACCCCGACCGCGGCGAGGTGTCGCTGGCCTTCCTGCACACCCAGGGCCCGTCCTTCGTCCCCGATCTGATCCGCCGCTACCGGCTCGACCACCCCGGCGTGACGTTCCGGCTCAGCGAGGGCCGCTCCGAGCGCATCCTCGGAATGATCCTGGACGGGAGCGCCGACCTCGCCATCACGAGCCCATGCCCGGACGACGCGTCCCTCGTCTGGCACCCGCTCGTCGTCGAACGCCTCCAACTCGCGGTGCCCGCGTCCCACCGTCTGGCGGGCCGCCGCCGCGCCACCGTGCGCGACGTCCTCGACGAGCCGTTCGTGGCGTTCCTCAAGGGCGCCGGCCTGCGCGTGATCGCGGAGGAGCTCTTCCGGCTCGCCGGCGCCCGGCCGAAGATCGCGTTCGAGGGCGAGGAGACCTCGACGGTCCGGGGCCTGGTCGCCGCCGGTCTCGGCGTCGCGGTCGTGGCGCCGCTCCGCCCGGACGAGGAGGTCCCCGGCGTCCGGCACATCACGCTCTCCGAACCCGCCGCCGTCCGGACGATCGGCCTCGCCTGGGCGAAGGCCCGCACCCGCCCCCCGGCCGTCGAGGGCTTCCGCAGATTCGTGACAGGCGGAGATCACCCGCCGATACAGTGATCGCGAGGGGGGCGAATGCACACGGGCCTACAGGGGAAAACCGCGCTGGTCACCGGGGCATCTCGGGGAATCGGTAAAGCAATCGCGACCGCGCTCGCCGCTGAGGGCGCGTCCGTCGTCCTGTCGTCCCGCAAACAGGAGGCACTGGACGAGGCGGCCCGCGAGATCCGCGCCGCGCATCCCGGCGCCCGCGTCCTCGCCAAGGCCGCCCACGTCGCCCACCGCGACGAGGCCGAGGCCTGCGTGAACGCCGCGATCACCGAGTTCGGCGGCCTGGACGTCCTGGTCAACAACGCCGGAACGAACCCCTACTACGGCCCGATGGCCGACATCGACCCGGCCGCCGCCGCGAAGACCGTCGAGGTCAACCAGTTCGCGCTCGTCCAATGGACCCAATTGGCCTGGCGCGCGTCCATGCGCGAGAACGGCGGCGCCATCGTCAACATCGCCTCCGTCGGCGGCATGGTGACCGAGCACGGCATCGGCTACTACAACGCCACCAAGGCCGCGGTCATCCACCTCACCCGCCAGTTCGCGATGGAACTCGCCCCCGCCGTCCGCGTCAACTGCATAGCCCCCGGCCTCATCAAAACAACCCTCGCCCGCGCCCTCTGGGAAAACAAAGAAGACCAGATAGCCGCCTCAACCCCGCTAGGGCGCATCGGCCAACCCGAAGACATAGCGAACGCCGCCCTCTTCCTGGCAGGCGAAACCGCGTCCTGGATGACCGGCCAAACGCTGGTGATAGACGGCGGCACCACAATCCGCCCCACCCTCATCTGACCCCGGCATCGCGGGGTGTGCCGCCCGCCTCCAGCGGGACGAAGGCGGGGGAGAGTTCGGGGGCGGAGGTTTGCGGGTTGGGGCAGCGGGGAGGGTGGGGCAGATCCGATCCCGAACGAACGAGACGTGAGGAGCTGATCGTGCTCACGCTGACCAGCGGTGCCGTCCAGGTCATACGTACCGTCACCGCCAACCCCGAACTCCCGCCGGACACCGGGATCCGCATCGAGTCAGGGACCGATGGTTCGGACGCGCTGCGCCTCTCGGTGGCGCCCGCCCCCGAGGCGGGCGACCAGGTCGTCGAAGAGGAGGGCGCGAAGGTCTATCTGGAACCGGCCGTCGCCGTGATGCTCGACGACAAGAAGCTCGACGCCCAGGTCGATCCGCAGGGGGATGTGGCCTTCACCATCGCGGAGGGCACCGAGATCTGAGCCGCGTCCTGGTCGCCCCGTTCGACCAGGACGGAGGTGAGACCGGGGCGCCGATCGCGCGGGTCGGCGTCCCGGTCTCTCATTCAACGGCCAGCACGACCGCGACGATCGCGAACACGAACGCGGCCGTGGTGAGGACCAGGAACGCGCCGACGACGGCGCAGGCCAGGCCGCGCGGCTGGTCGTGCCAGTTCCTGCGGCGCTCTTCCGGGGAGGTCACGGCACCAGTGTGGCACCGTGAAAAGATCGGATGATGCGTCTCACCAAGCTCGGCCACGCCTGCGTCCAGATCACCCGGGACGACCGGACGATCATCATCGACCCCGGGTCGTTCAGCGGCGCCGCCGGCGCGCTCGCCGCGTCCGACGCCGTCCTGATCACGCATGAGCACTTCGACCACTTCGACGCCGACGGCCTGCGCGCAGCCATGGCGCAGCGTCCCGCGTTGGAGGTGTGGACGTCCCGGGTCGTCGCGGAGAGCCTCGCGGACCTCGGTGGGCGTGTGCACCAGGTCGGGCATGGGGACGCGGTCACGATCGCCGGTTTCGACGTCCATGTGTATGGCGAGGAGCACGAGATCCTCCATCCGGACGTCCCGCCCATCCCGAACGTGGGTTTCCTCGTGGACGGGGAGGTCTTCCACCCCGGGGACGCGCTCACCGTGCCGGCGGAGCCGGTTCCGACGCTGTGCCTGCCGGGCAACGCGCCGTGGATGAAGATTCCGGAGCTGTACTCGTATGCGCGGGCGGTGCGTCCCGAGCGGGCGTTCGTGGTGCATGACGGGCTGCTGAACGACGTCGGGCTCATGGTCATGGAGAAGCACGTCGGCGCGGCGGGCGAGGAACTGGGCAAGGACTTCCGCCGGTTGGAGCCGGGCGAGTCCGTCGAGCTGGGCGCGGCATGACCGCCGTCCGGGCCGTCTTCTTCGACATCGGCGAGACGCTCATCGACGAGGGCGAGATCTACGGCCGCTGGGCCGACTGGATCGGCGTTCCGCGGCACACCTTTCTCACCAAGTTGGGCGCGCTGCTGGCGACCGGCGGCGACCAGATGGACCTGTTCCAGCACTTCCGTCCGGGATTCGACCTTGAGGTGGAGGAGAAGCGGCGCGCCGAGGCGGGCGTGCCGAACGGATTCGGGCCGGACGATCTCTATCCGGACGCGCGGGCATGCCTGGCGGCGCTCCACGACCAAGGCCTCTACATCGGGATCGCGGGCAACCAGCCGGTGGAGGCCGGCGAGCGGATGGCGGCGCTCGGCCTCGCCGCCGACGCCATCGGGATCTCGGACGTGTGGGGCGTCGCGAAACCGTCCCAGCAGTTCTTCGAGCGCTGCGCCCGGCTCGCAGGCGTGCCCCCCGAACACGTCCTTTATGTAGGGGACCGAATCGACAACGACGTCAGGCCCGCGGTGGCATACGGGATGCAAGCGGCCTTCCTGCGGCGCGGCCCATGGGGGCACATCCAGAAGGACGACGCCGCCCTGAGCGAATGCCTGTTCGTCCTGGACGGTCTGGACGTCCTCCCAGGGCTGGTCGCGCGGCACAACGCCACCCCCTAAGGGTGATCCCCTAATTCGGGAGTATGGCGCTGAACAGGCCGAATGGTCGATGTGGCCGGGGGCGTCCGGTTCGTAGCGTGGGGTATGTGGCCATCGCGGCCACGGCCGCCGGACAAGCGGCCGACCACCATCGAATCGGGGAGAGAAGCTCATGAACGGCCTTTACCGTCCGCGCCACGGCAGGATCATCGCCGGTGTCTGCGCCGGTCTGGCTCAGCGGTTCGGCATGGCGCCCTGGACGGTCCGGCTGCTGGCCCTGCTGTCCTGTCTGCTGCCCGGACCGCAGTTCGTCGTCTACCTCGTCCTGTGGGTGATGCTGCCCAGCGAGGACCGCTACGTCGCCCGCACGCACTAAGCCACGCGCCAGGCCCCCCGCGCGAGCCGCCGCACCGCATGATCATTGGAGGCTCTTGGCCCGGCCCCCCGCTGGGTGTTAGATCGTGGCACACCGTTCCCCAGTGGGAGGGAAGGAGCCGCGGTGCCGGACGAGGGCCCGGGTATGACGGACGAGGGCCCGGAGGCGGGTGCCGAGCGGGCGGCCCGCCTGCTCGGATACCTGCGCGACCTGGCGCGGGCGCGGCTGCGGCCCGCCCGCGAGCTGGCCGAGCACGACCAGGTGCACTGGCTCGCCGAGCTGCCCGGCGACGTCTATGTGGAGGTCGACGCCGGGCCCGGCGACGTGCTGTTCAGCGTGCCGGTCATTCCGCTGACGCCCCCGGCGGTGCTGGAGGAGTTCGACGGCTGGCTCGGCCTGCGGCACTGGTACCGCGTCCTGCGCGACCTGGCCGAGCAGGAGCCGGGGCGCGGCCAGGAGGTCGTGCTCGCGACCGGGCTGCTCTCCTGGGGGCCCGACGGCGGCGACCCGGTCCACGATCATCTGCTGAACACCCCGGTCCGGGTCGTGGTGGACGGGCGGACCGAGCGCGTCGACGTCGTCCTCGCCGGTCCCGCGACGATCCGCGACCGCGAGCTGCTCGCCGGGCACGACGGGAAGGCCGGGTGGGTGTGGGACGCGGTGCAGGCCGGGCAGGGCTTCGGGCTCAACGCCTCGGTCGGCGACGTCCTGCGGAAGTGGTGCGCGGAGACGTTCCCGGACCCGGTCGACTACCGGGAGGACTGGCCGCCCGGACCGGACGGGCCGCTGCCGCCGTCGCCGCGGCTGCGGCTCGCGCCCGCGCTGGTCGTCCGCCCGCCGGGCCGGGGCGCCGTCGCCGACTACCACGCGCGGATGATCGGGATGCTGGCGAGCGGGACCCCGGTCCCGGGCGGCCTCGCCCGGTTCATCGCGCGCGGCGGCGGGCAGCTCGTCAAGCACGTCGAGGAGGCGGACCCGGATACGGTCCGGGACTTCCTCGCGGGGGTCCTGGTCCTCGGCATGCGGGTGCTGGTCGCCACGTCCGGCGCGACCGCGTCGGGCGCGCTGCGCGCCGCGCTCCCGCCGGGGCTCGCGGCCCTCACGGCCGCCGACCCGGCCGCCGCTGGCCAGGTCGCGGAGGCGATCCGCAACAAGACCGGCCCCAAAGCGGATCAGGAGGCGCTCGCCGAGCGGGAGGCGGTCACCGAGCGCGAGGTCGCCGGGCTGCGCGAGCGGCTGAGGGAGGCGGAGGCGACCGGTGCGACCGATCTCGGCTCCGGCTACCGGGGCGGGCGCGGCGAGCTGGCGCGGCGGCTGCGCGCCGAGGCGTCCGAGCTGTCGTGGATGCCGGTCCGGGCGGAGCTGCCGCCGGTGCCGCCGATCTCCCGCGCCGAGGCGTCCGAGCTGATCGTGCTGCTCGCGGAGGAGACGCCCGAGCGCAAGGCCCGCACCGTGCAGCGGGACGTGGACCCCGGCGCGCTGCCGAGCCCCGCCTACGTCCGGACGCTGTTCGAGGCGGAGGCGGCGGCCGCCGAGCGCGCGGCGCGCTCGGAGACCGACCTGTCGCGGCGGCTGCGCGGCCTGGACGTCGCGCTCCTCGCCCGCCTCGACGCCGCCGCCTCGGTCGTCGACGCCGCGCTCGGCGATCTCGGGCTGGGCGGGCATCCGGGCGGCTGGAACCCCGCCGACCTGGCCGTCCTCGCGTTCGGCGACGCGCTCGCCCAGCACCGCCCGCTCGTCTGGACACGGGTCGCGGAGATGGCGAACCGCGCGCAGTGGGCCGGCCGCGCGGTCGCGGGCATGGCCGGGCACCGGATCGAGCTGCCGCCCGAAGCGCACCTGCGCAAGCTCGCGACCATGGCCCAGGACCTGCGCGGATACCTCGCCGACGGCGGCAGCCTGCGGCGCGGCCCGCTGCGTCCGGCGGTGCAGCGGCAGGCCGAGCCGCTGCTGACCGGCGCGACCGTGGACGGCGCCGCGCCCACCACCCCGGAGCTGCTCGACCTCGTGTTCACCGAGGTCATGGTGCGGATGACCTGCCAGGAGCTCCAGTACGTGTGGGAGGCCGCCGGGATCTCCTTCCCCGCCGACCCGCCGCTCGCCGACCGCGTCGCCCGCTTCGTCCGGGCGCACGCGCGGCTGGCCCGCGTCCGGGAGGCGATTCCGTCGGTGAACGAGACCGCCGACCTCCTCGGGCACGCGTCCGTGACGATCCCGTTGAGCCATCCGATGCAGTGGCACGCGTACGTGTCCGCGTTGCGGAGCGCGATGGAGGGCCTCGCCGTCAACCGCGCCCGCGCCGACCTCGACGCGCTCCGCGACTCCATCGGACCGGTGGACGGCGACGACCCGCCCGAGTTGGCCGACGCGCTCGCCGCCATCGACGACCGCGACGCCGCCGCCTACGGCCGCGCCCTCGGCGCGCTCGCCGAGGGACGGCACGAGCGGGCGTTGCAGATCCGCTGCGAGGAGCTGCTGAAACGCGTCCGCGCGGGCCATCCCGACCTCGCGAACCTGCTGGTCGCGACCGACGGCGACGCGAGCTGGCAGGCCCGCGCCGAGCGCTGGGACGAGGCGTGGGCCTGGGCGCGGGCGTCGGCGCGGCTCGCCGAGACCGTCCCGTCCCCGGCCGAGGAACGGCTGCGCGCCGACCTCGCCGAGGCCGAGGACCGCCTCCGCACCGCCAAGGACGAGCTGGCGTCCGCCCGCGCGTGGGCGGCGGTCCGGCCGTCCCGGTCGAGCGACCCGGCCGAGATCGTGCCGGCCTGGATCCTGCCGCTGTGGCGCATCCCCGACGCGCTCCCGCCGCGTCCCGGCTCGTTCGACGTCGTGATCGTGGACGGGGAGCACGGCGCGGGCGCCGAGGCCCTGTTCCTGCTCTGGCTCGCCCCCCGGATCATCCTCGTCGGCCCCTCGGGTCCGGAGCTTCCCCTCCCGGACGGGCCCGTCCCGGCGACCCCGCTCCCGGACGTCCTGGAGGGCAGGATCACGCCCACGACCCCGCTCTTCGAGGCCCTGACCTCCGAACCCGACAAACCTGAACGCCTGCGAGCCGCCGCCCCGGAACCCGAACCGGCACCGCCACCGGCCCCGGAGCCGACCCCGGCGCCGAAGGCATCCCAGCAGGTCACCGAGCGGCCGCCGGAGGCCGTCCGGCGCGGCCGGTCGATCGCGAGCTACAAGCGGGCCGAGCTCGTCGAGCTGGTCGGACGGATCGCCGCGCGCGAGCCGAGCCTGTCCGACGACCAGCTGGTGGAGCTGGCGTCCCGGCTGCTCGCCTGCCCTCCCGACGAGGCGCTCCTGGTCGGCGCCCGCCTCCGCTACGCGGTGGAGGTGTTCCGGGCGGGCGGCTAGTGGAATGACTCGTTCCGTTCCGCTATTATGGAACGGAACGATATGTTCCTATGGAGGGCCGATGCCGCGCACGCTCGACCAGCGCACGCTCAACCGCACGACGCTGGACCGCCAGTTGCTCCTCGCCCGCTCCGCGATGCCGCCGCTGGGCGCGGTCGAACGGCTCGTCGCACTCCAGGCGCAGGACCCGAACCTGCCCTACTACGGCCTGTGGTCCCGCCTCACCGGCTTCCACCAGCAGCAGCTCACCGACCTGCTCAACGACCGCTCGGTGGTCCGCTCGTCGATCCTGCGGGGAACCCAGCACGTCGCCACCGCCGAGGACTTCCGCTACGTCCGGCCGCTCGTCCAGCGGAGCCTGCTGAGCGGGCGGCAGGCCGCTTTCGGCCGCACCACCAAGGACTGGGACCTGGACGAACTCGCCGCGCGGGCCCGCAAGCTCCTCGAAGGCCGGACGCTCACGCGCCCCCAACTCGCCCGCGAACTCGCCGAGATCTGGCCCGGCCGCGACCTCCAGGCGCTCGGCTGGTCGGTGCAGGCGCTGGTCCCGGTCGTCCATCCGCCGCCCAGCGGGACCTGGAACACCTGGGGCGCCACCCCGTTCGCGCTCCCGGAGGACTGGATCGGAAAGCCTCCGCACGACGATCCCACCCCCGACCACCTCATTCACCGGTATCTCGCCGCATTCGGCCCCGCCTCGGTCAAGGACTTCCAGATGTGGTCGGGCATGCGCCGGATGGACGCCGACTTCGAGCGCCTGCGTCCCGGCCTCCGCGTTTACCAGGACGAGAACGGCGTGGAATTGTTCGACCTCCCGGAAGCCGCATTGGTGGAGGACGCCCCCGCACCCGTCCGTTTCCTTCCCGACCTGGACAATCTCCTCCTCGCCTACGCCGACCGCACCCGCGTCATGACCAACGAGCAGCGAAAAGTCATCTGCGTCGGCGCGTGGGTGAAGGCGACCCTGCTCGTGGACGGCCGCGTCCACGGGATCTGGAGTCTCAAGCACGACCGGAAAGCACTGCACGCGAAGCTCACCATCGAACTCTTCGCTCCACTCCCGGACGAGCAGCACGTTCAGGAGGAGGCCGAAGCGCTCCTGCGATTCGCCGCCCCCGACTCCGAACACGAAATCCACATGGCCCCACTCCGGTGAACCGGTCACGCGAATCGTCGTACGAGTGTCATGGGGAGTCGGTAGAAATGTCCGTGTGACGGGATGGGACGAGGAGGCGATGGCGCGCCTGCGGGCCGCCGCGCAGCGCGGCGACGGTGCCGCCGGGCTGGCCGCGCTGGACGATCGCCCCCTTGAACCCGTCCTCCAATATGCGGGCGACGTGCTGCTGGCCGCCCTGGCCGAGGGCCGCCCAGCCGAGGAACGAGCCCGCCACGTCCTAGCAGAACTGAACGGACGCGACCTCCCCGGCGACGCCGAACTGGCCGACCAGCTGTCGACGGCACTGGGAACCCCGCGAACCGACGAGCCCCTGACACCCATCCCGGTAGATCTCGGCGCGCTAGCCGCCGCCCTAGAGGACGACGAGCCGCACCTCCTCGACCTGCACCGAGGCGACGTCCTCCCCGCGACTGACCTGGCGGACGAGCCCACCCTCGACGCGACCGACCCGTCCTACGACCCCGACCGCTGGCTCCTCATCCCGCCCAACAGCCGACCCCCCGACACCTCCGAGGAAGTCCGCCGCGCCGCAGCCCGCCACTGGCTCGCCGCCCAGAACCTCCGCCCCGCCCCCCGCACCCTCTAGGAACCAGGCCGGACAAGCGGGAACGGGATCGTCTCGCGGATGCTGCGCCCGGTCAGAGTGATCAGCAGCCGGTCGATCCCCATGCCCATCCCGCCCGCCGGAGGCATCGCGTACTCCAGCGCGCGCAGGAAGTCCTCGTCCAGCTCCATCGCCTCGGGGTCGCCCCCGGCCGCCTGGAGCGACTGCTCGGTGAGCCGCTGCCGTTGCAGGATCGGGTCGATCAGCTCCGAGTAGGCGGTGCCGAGCTCCAGCCCGAAGACGATGAGGTCCCACTTCTCGGCGAGGCGCGGGTCGTCGCGGTGCGGGCGGGTCAGCGGCGACGTCTCGGCCGGGTAGTCGCGGACGAACGTCGGCTCGGTCAGCCTCTCCTCGACCAGCGCCTCGAACAGCTCCTGGACGACGCGTCCCTGCCCCCAGACGGGGTCGAGGTTCAGCCCGGACCGCTCGGCGAACGTCCGCACCTTCGCCGCCGGGGTGTCGGGCGTGACCTCCTCGCCGAGCGCCTCCGACACCGACCCGTAGACGGTGATCTCCCGCCACGGCTGCGCCAGGTCGTACTCGACGCCGTCGCGCACCACGACCGACGTGCCGAGCGCCGCCTTCGCCGCGTCCACGACGAGCGAGCGGGTGAGGTCGGCCATCGTGTCGTAGTCGCCGTAGGGCTCGTAGGCCTCCAGCATCGTGAACTCGGGGTTGTGCTTCTGCGACACGCCCTCGTTGCGGAAGTTGCGGTTCAGCTCGAAGACCCGTCCGACGCCGCCGACCAGCAGCCGCTTCAGGTACAGCTCGGGCGCGATCCGCAGGTAGAGCTGCATGTTGTAGGCGTTGATGCGGGTGGTGAACGGCCGCGCCGCCGCGCCGCCGTGGATCGGCTGGAGCATCGGCGTCTCGACCTCCAGGTAGCCGCGCGCGCGCAGCCCGTCCCGGACGGCGGCCACCGCGTCGCCGCGCATCCGCAGCATCCGGCGGGCCTCGTCGTTGACGATGAAGTCGACGTAGCGCTGCCGGACGCGGGCCTCCGGGTCCGACAGGCCCGACCGCTTGTTCGGCAGCGGCCGCAGGCACTTGGCCGTTAGCCGCCACTCCTCGGCGAGCACCGACAGCTCGCCGCGCCGGGACGTGACGACCTCGCCCCGCACGCCGACCTGGTCGCCGAGGTCGATCAGCGACTTCCAGTATCCGAGCGACTCCTCGCCGAGCGCGTCGGCGGTCAGCATGACCTGGATGTCGGCGGTCTCGTCCCGCAGCGTGACGAAGATGAGCCGGCCGTGCTCGCGGGCGAGGACGACACGCCCGGCGATCGCGACGTGCTCACCGGTGCGGGTGTCGGGCGGCAGGCACGGGAACCGGTCGCGGACGGCGGCGGCGAAGTCGGCGCGCTCGAACGACAGCGGGTAGGGCTCCATGCCGCAGGCGCGGATCTGGTCGAGCTTGGCGTGCCGGACCCGCTCCTGCTCCGACAGCCGCCGCTGCGGCGCGCGGGCCGACTCGGCGGCCTCCTCGATCTCCTTGATCCGGTCGACGAGGCCCATCGTCGGCACCATCGCGGCCGCGCGGTCGAGCTTCGGGCGGTTGAAGCTTGGCAGGAACCCCTCGGCGCGCGCGTAGGCGAGCCCGAGCCGGACGATGTGCCGCCCCTGCTGGTAGCAGATGAACCGGGGCCGCCAGTGCGGCAGGTACTTGGCGTTGGCCAGGTACAGCGACTCCAGCTGCCAGAACTTCGACGCGAACGACAGGAACCGGTAGTAGGCGCGCGCGACGGGCCCGGCGCCGATCTGGGAGCCGCGCTCGAACGCCGAGCGGAGCATCGCGAAGTTCAGCGAGAGCTGCTGCGCGCCGACCGCCGCCGCCTTCTCGGCGAGCTTGGCGACCATGTACTCGTTCAGCCCGTTCTCGGCGGCGCGGTCGCGGCGCATCAGGTCGAGGGACAGGCCCGTCCGGCCCCACGGGACGAAGCTGAGCAGGCCGCGCAGCTCACCCTCGGCGTCGAACGCCTCGACCATCACGCAGCGCCCGTCGGTCGGGTCGCCGAGCCGCCCGAGCGCCATCGAGAAGCCGCGCTCGGTCTCCTCGCCGCGCCAGGCGTCCGCGCTGCGGATCAGCTTGGCCATCTCCCAGCCGGGGATCTGCGAGTGCCGCCTGATCCGCACCGTGTACCCGGCCCGCTCGACCCGCCGGACGGCCTGCCGGACCTGCCGCATCTCGCGTCCGTCGAGGTTGAAGTCGGTGAGGTCGATGATCGCCTCGTCGCCGAGCTCCAGCGCGTCGAACCCGTGCCGCTTGTAGATGTGCGCGGCGCGCTCGCCGACGCTGACCGCGCCCGGGATCCACGCGTGCGCGCGGCACTCGCCGAGCCACGCCTCGATCGCCTGGTCCCACGACTCGGGATCGCCGAGCGGGTCGCCGCTGGCCAGCGAGACCGAACCCTCCACCCGGTAGGCGATGGCCGCCTTACCGTTCGGCGCGACGATGATGTCCTTGTCCCGGCGCAGCGCGAAGTAGCCGAGCGAGTCCTGGTCGCCGTACTCGGCGAGCAGCGCGCGCGCCGCGAGCTCCTCCGGCGGGCTCAGGACGGGGTCGCGGCGGCCCGGTTTGAACAGCGCCCAGAACGTCCCGACGAACAGTCCGGTGCCGAGCACCCACAGGATCACGTCCACGTAGAACGGGACGTGGACGTCGATCGGCTTGCCCGTGACGCGCGGCCCGAGGACGGTCTGGGTGATCGCGTAGACCGGGTGCGTCCAGAAGTCGCCCTTGGAATTGCGGTCGGTGACGGTGACGAGGAAGGTGCCGATGCCGCAGGTCACGACCAGCAGGCAGGTGAAGACGATCGCGGCGAGCCGCCGGTTGGCGCGGTCGGGCAGGGTGGTGAACTGCCCGCGCGCGGCGACCAGCAGGCACAGCACCGCGAGGTACACGGTCGCGGTGACGATCAGGCCGACCGGGGTCGGCCGGTCGGGGTCGAACAGGGTCGTGAGCACGCCGGTGACGCTGAGCACGGCGGGCAGGCAGAACATCAGCACGAGGATCCGCCAGGCGGCCTTCTTGCGCCGCCGCACGCCCATCGACAGCAGGATCCAGACGAGCCCGACGGGCACGCTCGGGAACCAGCCGAGGTACCCGATCCAGCGCAACGCCCAGATGTCGGCTATCTCGAGGATGAGACCATAGGAGACCCACGCCAGCAGTGACAGGATGCCGGAGAGACGGGTGTACCAGAAGAAGATCGTCGGCGCGGCCATGACGAGCCGCCGCCACTCGCCGGTCATGCCCTTCTCCGGCATCGTCCCCCCGTCGGCACGCTGTGCAACTCTCTTATTTGTACCGGGTGTCACGTCGATCACGCTTCCGTCCGCACTCCCTCGCCCTGTGGCGAACCGCGGAGTGGTGCCGGGCGTCGTACGGGTAGGGGGTTGTGGCTTGCAAGCTCGGTCCAAGGTTCTCAGTAAAAGTCGATATGGTCGCGGATATGCCAAATGAACCCGGTGAGCGGTTGCTCGCCCGCCGCTACCGACTGGTAACCCAGGTCGGCCGAGGCGGCATGGGGACGGTCTGGCAGGCACACGATGAGGTCCTCGGTCGGGACGTCGCTGTGAAGGAGGTCATCCTCCCGCATGGTCTCACCGATGAGGAGCGCGCCGTCCACCACAAGCGGACCTTTCGGGAGGCGCGCACCGCGGCGCGGCTCGGCCATCCCGGGGTGGTCACCGTGTACGACGTCGTCGAGGAGGACGACCGCCCCTGGATCATCATGGAGCTCATCCGCGCGCGCTCCCTCGACCAGGTGATCAAGCAGGAGGGGCCGCTCGAACCGCGCCGCGCCGCCGAGATCGGCCGGCAGATGCTCGCCGCGCTGCACGCCGCGCACGAGGCCGGGGTGCTGCACCGCGACGTCAAGCCCAGCAACGTGCTCGTCACCGGCAGCGGCGGGGCGGGCGACCGGGCCGTGCTCACCGACTTCGGCATCGCCACCGCCTCCGGCGACGCCACCCTCACCCAGACCGGCCTGGTCATGGGCTCGCCCGCCTACATCGCGCCCGAGCGGGCGCGGGGCCGCGTCGCCGGGCCCGCCTCCGACCTGTGGTCGCTCGGCGTCACGCTGTACGCGATGCTGCACGGCAAGTCGCCGTTCGAGCGTCCCGAGCCGATGGCCGCGCTGGTCGCCGTCATCTCCGAGGACCCCGACCCCCCCGAGAAGGGCGGCCGCCTCGTCCCGGTCATCGAGGGCCTGCTGGCGAAGAACCCCGACCAGCGGATGGGCGCCATCGAGGCCGGGGCGCTGCTGGACGACATCGTCCGCCAGGAGACCATCGACACCCAGCGCACGATGGCCGTCGAGTACCCGCTGGAGGCCCCGGCCGCGCAGACGCGGCTGACCCCGATCCCCGAGCTCCCCGACACGCCCGAGATCCCGGACGTGTCGGCCCCCGACAACGCGCGCCCCGACCAGCTCACCCGCTTCGACCCGGTCAAGAAGCCCGCCAAGCCGCACCGGCCCCGTCCCGTGACGCCGCCCGCCGGTTCGCGGCCCGCGGGCCCGCCGCCGGGCGGTCCGCGAAACGACCCGCCGAACAGGGCGCGCGGGCCGGCGGGGCCGAGCGACACCGCGCACGACGAGCCGCGCCCGGACACCACCGTCCTGGACGACTCCACCCTCGCCGCCGCGGCCGGCACCGCCCCGGTGGGCGGCGGCACGTCCTGGCAGGCCGGGCCGCCGACGCGTCCGGCGGGAGCCGTCCAGCAACCGCCGCCGCCGGGCCCGCCCGGCGCGCCCGAGGGTCCGGGGCGTCCCGCGATGCCGGCGCTCACGCTCAACCGGAACGCGCTCATCATCGGCGCGGTCGTGCTCGTCATCATCGTGGTCATCGCCGGGATCGCGATGGCCAGTTCGGGCGGCGGCTCCGACGACCCCGGCAAGAAGGGCGCGCAGCCGCCGACGAAGTCGCCGTCGCCGTCGGCGCCCGCGACGTCCGCGAAGCCGAGCGGCACGCCGAGCCCCGCGCTTCCGGCCGGGTTCCACATGCACCGCGACCGCAGCGGCTACGCCGTCCCCGTCCCGGACGGCTGGAAGGGCCCCGAGCGCAAGACCGGTGGCGACTTCTTCTACTCGCCCGACCGCTCGACCTACGTCCAGATCGGCCAGACCAGCAAGCCGGGCGCGAGCGCGATCGGCGACTGGCGGGACGCCGACGCCGGCGGCCCCGGCTTCCCGGGCTACAAGAAGATCAAGATCGTGCCGACCGGCGACCAGCCGCCCGTGCCCGACACGGGCAACGGCGACAAGTCCGCCGACTGGGAGTTCACCTTCGACGGCGACGGCGGGCGGCTGCACATCCTCAACCGCGGCTTCGTCGCGAACGGGCACGGCTACGCGATCCTCGTGCGCGCCCCCGACGGCCGCTGGGGCAAGGAGCTCGCCGCGCTCCAGCCCGTGTACCGGTTCTTCGAGGCCGCCAAAAAGTGAACGCAGGATCGGTGTATGCCGATCTGTTAAGTGAGATCGGTAGGGTCGCGACACATGTCGGACGCGGAACACGCGGATCACACGGACGGGCGGCTCCTGGCCGGCCGGTACCGCCTGCTGTCGGTGGTCGGGAGCGGGGGGATGGGCACGGTGTGGCGTGCCCGCGACGAGACCCTCGCGCGCGACGTCGCGGTGAAGGAGGTCGTGCTGCACGCCTCCCTCAGCGCCGAGGATCGCGAGAACCGGCACCGCAGGACGCTGCGCGAGGCGCGCGCGTCGGCGCGGTTGAACCATCCGGGCGTCGTGACGGTCCATGACGTCGTCGACGAGGACGACCGCCCGTGGATCGTCATGGAGCTGGTGCGGGCCCGCTCGCTCCAGGACGTCATCGACGAGGACGGGCCGCTCCCGCCCGGGCGCGTCGCCGCCATCGGGCGGCAGGTGATCGGCGCGCTGCGCGCCGCGCACGCGATCGGCATCCTGCACCGCGACGTCAAGCCCGCGAACGTGCTCGTCACCGAGGACGACCGCGCCGTCCTCACCGACTTCGGCATCGCGCAGATGGCGGGCGACGCGACGCTGACCAACACTGGGTTGATCATGGGGTCCCCGGCGTACATGCCGCCGGAGCGGGTCAACGGCGAGCCCGCGATCCCCGCGTCCGACCTGTGGGCGCTCGGCGCGACGCTCTACGCCGCGTGCGAGGGCCGCGCGCCGCACCACCGCAGCGACGCGATGGCGGTGCTCGCGGCGGTCATGACGCAGGAACCGCCGCCGCCGCGCAACGCCGGGCCGCTCGCGCCCGTCCTCGCGGGGCTGCTCCAGCGCGACCCCGTCCGGCGGCTGAGCGCCGACCAGGCGGAGGAGGCGCTCGCGGCCGTCGCGTCCGGGCACGCGGCGAGCCAGGCCGCCGCGCAGCTCGCGATGCAGGCGGGCGGGAGGGGCGAGACCGCGACCGACCGGCACTGGACCACCGACCAGCACTGGAACACGGGGACGGCGGTGGACGGCGGCGCCACGCTGGCCGCGCCGCCCGCCCCCGTCCCCGACCACTACGCGACGCCGACCGGCGGCCCGTGGACGGCCGCCGCGCCCGCCGCGCCCGCCGCGACCGGTGCCGCGCCGAAGGGCCGGTCGAGGCTGCCGATGATCCTCGGCGCGGTCGCCGTCGTCGTGCTGCTCGTCCCGGTGGCGATCTTCCTGTGGCCGGACGGCGCGTCCAGCGGCGGGCCCCGCACCTCGGGTTCGCCGGTCGCCAACCCGCCCGCGAGCACGGGCGTGAGCGACCCCACGCAGCGGACGACGTCGCCGTCCCCGACGCCGCCGACCCCGACGGTTCCGACCCCGGCGCGGCTTCCGACGGGCCTCGTCCGCGCGTCCGGCCCCGGCTACACGATCGGCGTGCCGGACGGCTGGAGGCGCACGGCAGAGGGCAACCGCGTGTCCTGGATCGACCCCGCGTCCGGCGCCTACGTCCAGGTCGACCGGACCCCGTGGACGGGCGACCCCTACGACCACTGGGTCGCCTGGGAGCAGCAGGCGCTCGCCGACGGCAAGCTGGAGGGCTTCCAGAAGCTCGGGATCACCCGCACGACCGTCGGGTCGCTGCCCGCCGCCGACATCGAGTTCCTGTGGTCGCGCCAGGGCGGCACCCGGGCCCGCGACCGCGGCGTGATCGTGAACGGCACCCCGTACGCCGTGATCGTGGCGCTCCCGGCCGCCAGGTGGAACGACCGGGCGGCTCTCGTGAACAATGTGCTCGACAGTTTCCGCCCCGCCGGGGCGGGTTGAGCATCAGGGAGACCGTTCAGGAATGGCACAGGAGGCGCGGCTGCTCGGCAACCGCTACCGGCTCGACTCGGTGGTCGGTCGCGGCGGCATGGGCACCGTGTGGCGCGCCTACGACGTCATGCTCGACCGCGAGGTCGCGGTCAAGGAGGTCGTGCTCCCGCCGGGGCTGAGCGACGCCGAGCGCGCCGTCCTGTACGAGCGGACGTTCCGCGAGGCGCGGGCGTCGGCGCGGCTGAGCCACCCCGGCGTGGTGATCGTCCATGACGTGGTGGAGGAGGCCGACCGGCCCTGGATCGTGATGGAGCTGGTCAGCGCGCCGTCGCTCCAGGACCTGCTCGACCGCGGGCCGATCGGGCACCGCCGGGTCGCCGAGATCGGCCTCCAGATGCTCGCGGCGCTGCGGCACGCCCACGAGAAGGGCATCCTGCACCGCGACATCAAGCCCAGCAACGTGCTGATCACCGACGCGGGCCGGGTCGTGCTCACCGACTTCGGCATCGCGCAGATGGAGGGCGACGCGACGCTCACCCAGACCGGGCTGGTCATGGGCTCGCCCGCCTACATCCCGCCCGAGCGGGCGCAGGGGGAGCGGGCGGTGCCCGCGTCCGACCTGTGGGCGCTCGGAGCGACGCTGTACGCGGCCGTCGAGGGGCATTCCCCCTACGAGCGTTCGGACGCGATGGCCTCGCTCCAGGCCGCGCTCACCGAACCCGTCCCGCCGGCGCGCAACGCGGGCCCGCTCGCGCGCGTGCTGGACGGCCTGCTGGCCCGCGAGCCGGTGCACCGGATGACCGCCGCGCAGGCGCAGCCGCTGCTCGTCCAGGTCGCGACGCTGCCCGCGGCGCCGATGACCGCGGCGGACGCGACGATGCTGGACGAGCCGTCCGGCCGCTTCCCCGGGGCCGCGAAGGGCGAGGACGCCGCCGACACCGTCCTGGACCCGAGCGAGATCGAGGCGGCCACCCGGCACGACGGCACGAACCAGCACTTCCCGGGTCCGGCGACACCGCGCAAGGCGCAGCCCGAGCCGAAGACGCTGCTGGAGACCGACTGGGCCCCGCCGCCCCCTCCCTCGAATCTCCAGCCGCCCCAGACGCCGCCGCCGTGGGAGCAGCCGCGCCAGCAGTCGAACTGGCAGCAGCCCCCGCCGCCCCCGACCGTCGACGACACCGGTCGGCACGTCCAGGGCGAGCGCCGCAGGACCGTGCTGATCGTCACGGTCGCGGTGATCCTGGTGATCGTGGCGGTGCTGGCCGGGGCGTTCATCCTGCGCGAGAAGCTCCACTCGGGCGCCCTGGACGCGACCCGCGCCCCCCGGACCTGGACGATGACGCCGGACCCGAAGGCCTGAAGCCCGGTTTCAGGGAACGGGTCAGGAGCCGGCGGTCAGCGCGTCCAGCGCGCGGCGCAGCTCGGCGACGTGGTCCTCCAGGTCGCCGGGCCCGTCGCCCGAGCGGAGCCGGGCGACGTCGTCCTCGACGAGCGCGAGCCGCTCGTCCAGCGCCTTGAGGAGCCGTTCGCAGCCCTCGGCACCCTCGGTGGCCTCGGCGAGGGTGGTGCGCAGCAGCGCGGCCTGCCGGGCCAGCTCCAGGTTGCGGTGGTTGAGGTCGACGAACACCTGGACCTTCGCGCGCAGCAGCCACGGGTCGAACGGCTTGGTCAGGTAGTCGACGGCGCCCGCCGCGTAGCCGCGGAACGCCTGCTCGCCGGCCTCCCCGGCGGCGGTCAGGAAGATGATCGGGATGTCGCGGGTACGCGGTCTGGCCTTGATGTGCCCGGCGGTCTCGAACCCGTCCATTCCCGGCATCACGACGTCGAGCAGGATCAGCGCGAAGTCGTCGTTGAGCAGCTCCTTGAGCGCGTCCTGACCCGAGGAGACGGGGACGACCTCCACCGGCAGCGCGTCGAGCACGGCCGCGAGGGCGGTCAGGTTCTCCTCCCGGTCGTCGACGGCCAGAATCCTCGTGGCGTTCGGCACCGCACCCCTCCGCGTCGGTGACCTGCGTCGGTGACCTGCTATGCGTCCCACCTTGTCATGTCAGTGCGGGCCACGACAGTCAATCGCCCCAGAGTGCCGATTTCTAGGGCAGCCAACCGGGCTTGACGAGCCCCGACTCGTAGGCGAACACGACCAGCTGCGCGCGGTCGCGGGCGCCGAGCTTGACCATCGTGCGGCTGACGTGGGTCTTCGCGGTCGCGGGGCTGACGACCAGGCGCGCCGCGATCTCCTCGTTCGACAGTCCCTCACCGACCAGCGCCATCACCTCCCGCTCCCGGTCGGTCAGCGCGTTCAGCCGGGGCGAGGGCGCGGGCTCCTTGGCCCGGGTGGCGAACTCGGCGATCAGCCGCCGGGTCACGCTCGGCGACAGCAGCGCGTCCCCGGCCGCCACCGCCCGGACGGCGTGGATCAGCTCCACCGGCTCGGTGTCCTTGACGAGGAAGCCGCTCGCGCCGCCGCGCAGCGCCTCGAACACGTACTCGTCCAGCTCGAACGTGGTGAGGATCACGATGCGCGCGCCGTCCAGCCGGTCGTCGGCGGCGATCTGGCGGGTGGCGGCGAGCCCGTCCAGGCCCGGCATGCGGATGTCCATGAGGATCACGTCGGGACGCAGCGTCCGCGCCAGCCGGGCCGCCTCCGCGCCGTCGCTCGCCTCGCCGACGACCTCGATGTCGGCCTGGGCGTCCAGCAGCGCCCGGAAACCCGCCCGCACCAACGCCTGGTCGTCGGCCAGCAGGACCTTGATCACCGTGCGCCCCTCTCCAGCGAAGCCTCGTCCGCGGGACCGCCCCCCGGCTCCTCGTCCAGCGGCAGCCGCGCCACCACGCCGAACCCGCCGCCCGACCGCGGCCCGGCGTCGAACGTGCCGCCCAGCGCCGCGGCCCGCTCGCGCATGCCCCGGATCCCGCTGCCGCCCGGACGGTCGTCCAGCAGGGCCGCGCCGCGCCCGTCGTCCTCGACCCGCACCTCGATATCGCGTTCACCGTAGGCGATCCGGACCCGCGCCGTCACCGGCCCCGGCCCCGCGTGCCGCGTGACGTTGGTCAGCGACTCCTGGACGATCCGGAACGCGGCGAGGTCGGTGCTCGCGTGCAGCGGCCGGCGCTCGCCGGTGACCTCGGTCTCCACCCGCAGCCCCGCCGACCGGGCGCGGTCGAGGAGGTCGTCGAGCCGGTCGAGCCCGGCGGTGGGGGAGCGCGGGGCGCTCTCGCCCTGCGCGCGCAGCGCCCCGATCACCCCGCGCATCTCGGTCAGCGCCTCCTTGCTGGCCTCCTTGATCGCGGCGAGCGCCGTCCGCGCCTGCTCGGGGTGCTCGTCCATCAGGTGCAGCGCCACGCCCGCCTGCACGTTGATCATCGAAATGTTGTGCGCGAGGACGTCGTGCAGCTCGCGCGCCATCCGCAGCCGCTCCTCGCTGGCCTGGCGGCGCTCCTCCTCGGCGCGGACGCGGGCGGCCTCGGCCGCCTTCTGCCCGCGCGCCCGCAGCAGCTCGGCGGCGATCAGCACGACCAGCGCCCAGCCGATCACGAAGATCGTCGAACCGAGGCTCGGCCGCTCCACCGGGAACAGCCCGCTCTTGCCGCGCTGGTCCCGGTCGACGCCGATCAGCAGCGTGAGCCCGAAGTAGGCGGCGAGCCCGGCGCCCGTCCCCGCCCACGCCGCCGTCCGGTGCCCGGCCGCGACCGCCGCGAACAGCGCGACCGCGAGCGAGAACGGCGCGGGCCCGTAGGTGTAGGCGCGCAGCAGGTAGAGGAAGGTGACCAGCGCGGTGGCGGCCAGCGTCGCGACCGGGTTGCGGCGCCGGAACAGCAGCAGGACGGGACCGGCGAGCAGCAGCGCGAACCCCAGCGGGTCCAGGGGCGTGTCATGGTCCTCCCCCCAGCCGTGCGGGCCGCCGTGCCTGCTCTCGGCCCCGCCGGGGGGGCCGTGCTGCGCCGCGAGCGACCCCAGCACCTGGACGAACGCCAGGAACAGCGGGACGACCCACACGGGCCACCGGGCCGGGTTCGGCAGCCGCGGCCCGTGCGGCGGAGAGGTGCTCATGTCAGCACGTTAGGACACCGATGGGCGAATCCTCGTCGGCTGGGGGGAGTCAGCGCGCCTACTCCTCGGGAGGTAGCCGGCCGCGCCCTACTCGGCTCGCAGGTGCGCGCTCAGCCATTGCAGGACCTGCGGCAGGTAGGGACGCCAGTCCGCGAGCGTCCTCAGCTGCGCGGGGATGATGGTCCGGGACGCCCACATCGGCGGCCGGGTGAGCGCGACGAGCCGGTCGGCCTGCCGCTGCTCCTCGCCGCCCGCCGGGGTCGTGGCGAGGACGGCGACGGGCGGCGGCGGCAGGTGCTCCAGCCGCCACAGCAGGTCGTTGTCCTGCCGGTAGACCGCGCTGCCGCCGTAGGGGTCGCCCTTCGCGCCGGGCAGCCCGTAGTGCCGGGGCTTGTGGTGCTTCTTGTGCTTCTTGGGATTCCCCGCCTCCAGCGGCGAGTCGCTCGCGGGCGGCGGCGCGTCGCCCGCGGGCAGCGTCGGCTCGCCCGTCCCGGCCGGGGGCTCGGACTTCGCGGGCGGGCCGGGCGGGTCGAACCGTCCGCCCATGCTCGCGGCGGTCGCGAACCGGTCGGAGTGCAGCATGGCGAGGCGCGCGGCGCACCGTCCGCCCTCGCCCAGCCCGGCCAGGCCCCACCCCTTGCGGGTGAACGGCAACCGGTAGGTGGACGCCAGCGCGGGCGGAAGGTCCTGGGCGAGGAAGGTCTCGGGGAGCCCGCCGCGCCGTCCGGGGGTGTCGACGCAGCCGCGCGGCGCGCCGACCATCACGTAGACCATCGGCTGCGCGGTGCGGTCCCCGGCCGCCTTGTCCGCGGTGGCGGGCAGTCGCGCCTGCTTGATCCACGCCATCGCGGACGGTCCGCCCGACAGCAGCACGATCACCGGCAGCCGCTTCCCCGCGTACGCGGGCTGGAAGTACTGCGGCGGCAGGTACACATACGCCTCGGTGTCGATCCCGCTGCGCGGGCCGCGGATCTCCAGGTGGTCGACCCGTCCGTCCTTGGCCGGGCCCTGCTCGCGGCCCCGGTGCTCCGGCGCGAGGTCGGTGGTCGTGCGGCGCACCAGCTCCGCCGGGCCGGCGCGCCCGCCGCCGGTCGGCTGCACCTGGTTGACCTTCACCTTCGCGACGTCGCTGCCGAACAGGTCGTTCCAGGTCGCGTAGAACACGAAGTACTTGTTCGTGATCAGGACGATGGCCGCCGTCAGCAGCGCCTGCGTCGCGATCAGCACCCCCGTCCGCGACACGAGCGTCTTGGTCCCGGACCCGGCGAGCCGCGGCCACAGCATCACGGCGGCGACCACGCAGGCCAGGGCGACCCCGCACACCAGGAAGAGGAAGGCCCCGCTGACCGGTTCCATGTCACTCCCCCTTCAGGTGGTCGCTGAGCCACCGGATCGAGGGCGGGATGTACTTGCGGAACGTCTTGAAGTTGTGGCCGCCGCTGGGCAGCAGCATCTTGTCCACCACCAGCGGCGGGCGCGCCTCCGCCATGAACCGCTGCGCCGACGGGAACGTCTTCTCGCCCACGTCCGCCGACGCCACCAGCACCGAGATCGGCGGCTGCGGCAGGTTCTTCAGCCGCCAGATCAGGTCGCTGTTGTTCCGCAGCTCCGCGCTGTTCGCGTACAGGTCGCGGGTCGTGGTGTCGAGCAGCGCGTGGAAGTGGCCCGCCATGCTCACCGCCGCCGCGAACCGGTCGGAGTGCAGCATCGCGATCTTCGTCGCGCAGTAGCCGCCGGTGGAGTACCCGGCCACGCCCCAGCCCGCCCGGTCGTGCGCCGTCCGGTAGGTCTCCGAGATCGCCTCCGGGACGTCCTGCGCGAAGAACGTCTCGACCTTCGGCCCGCCCGGGACGTCGGCGCACTCGGTGTCCCACCCCTTCTCGACGGTGGGCCGCATCATCACGTAGATCATCGGCTGGAGCTGCCCGGCCTGCTGCGCCTTCGCGACGTCGGCGGGGATGTGCCCCTTGCTGATCCACACGAACTTGTCCGACGCCGGATAGCCCGCGATGAACATCACCACGGGCAGCCGCTTATTCGCGTACTCGGGCTGGAAGTACTGCGGCGGCAGGTACACGAACGCGTCCGACGTGAGCCCCGTGCGGATGCCGCGGATGTCGAGGTGCTCCACCTGCCCGTCCCGCTCGGGGACGCGGCCGTGCCCGAGCGCGGGCCCGAGACTCGCCCGCACCGTCCGGACGACCTGCGACGCCGCCGCCGCGTTCGGGTTGGGCGGCGGCCGGTCGCGCAGCTCCTGGGCCTTGCCGCCCGCCGCGCCCGCGAGGTCGGCCCACGACCCGTAGAACAGGTAGTAGCTGTTCAGCGACGTCACCAGCGTGAGCAGCACGGCGAGCTGGCAGCCGACCAGGATCAGCACGCGGGCGCCCACCGGGCGCGCGCCGGACGAGGCGACCCGTGGCCACGCCCACACGGTCACGGCCATCAGGCCGGACGTGATGAATATCAGCAGACCGAGCAGCCCCCAGCTCGTCAGTCCCACTGCCGTCTCCCCTTTTGCCGAAGGCACATCCACCCGGAGGTGCGTAAGGAGCGATCGAGCACGAATACGGCGCGATCACGTTGGGCGTTCAGCGGTTGCGGGCAACCGTGAACAGCGGGGTAAGGCAGGCCGCGCTCAAAACGGCCGGCACGCGGCAGAAATGCCGCGGCAAATCAGGCGAAGACGCCGTGCCCGCTCTTCAGCCGGTCCATCGAACGGGGAGCCGCTCGAAGCCGTGACGGGCGCTTGACCGCAATAGTACCGGTTCTCCGGCGGGACGAACACGCCCAGGCCGGTCCAAAAGCGCGACCAGCAGGGCCCGCAGATGGACCCGCGCCAGCGCCGCCCCGGTACACGCCCGCTCGCCATAGCCGAAGCTCAGATGCGGTCGGACGCGCTGCTCCCGCAGCCGCCGCCGCGCCGCCCGGGACGACTTCCCCCCGACCGCGACGCCCCGGAACCGGTCGGCGACGAACCGTCCCGGCTCGGCGAACACCGCGTCGTCATGGTTGGCGGACGCGAGCCACAACGCGACCCGCTCCCCGGCGAGCAGCGGCACCCCGCCGATCACGGTGCCGCGCCGCACCGTCCGCCATACCTGGATCACCGGCGTCCACCAGCGCAGCATCTCCTCGACGGCGCTGTCGAGCAGCCCGTCGTCCGACCTGCGCTCGCGCAGCCGCTCGTACTGCCCGGGATGGCGCAGCAGCGCGTGCACGCCCCCGGCGAGGGTGTTGCGCAGCATCTCGGGGAGCCCGGTGAGGACGTCCCCGACGAAGTCGACGGGCGCCTCGTCCGGCATCCGGTCGAGCATGGCCCGCGCCGGAGGCTCCAGGTCGATGGCCGAGGCCTCCTCGGGGACGGCGTGAAGCTCGCCATCCGTCTCCGGGGTGAACAACGACGGATGCGCCAGCGCGTGCCGGACGTCCTCGTAGCGCAGCACGGCCCACGCGCCCGGGAAGTCGGAGAGCCGCCCGTCCAGCCAGACCACGGGGGTGCGCGCCCGCAGCCGTTCCAGCCGGTCGTAGGGGACGCCGCGCGCGTAGGTCTCCGGGCAGTCGAGGACCTCGGCATCGGAGATGGGCAACGCGCCTCGGCGCTGAGGCATGGGAAACCTCCTCCCTCAAGCGGACGCTAACGCGTCCGGGGCAGACCCGGTATGTCCGGTTTCGGCCGCCTCCGGGTCTGGACGCGAGTGCCGAAGCGGTTGCCCAGCGCAGCGAAGCACCCTGGATTGTGTTAGATTTCCCCTGCTAGTCGGGGGTTTGAAGGGGTGCGCGGGTTGAATCGCAAGAAGCTCGGCCTGTTGGCCGTCGCGTTTGTTCTGACCATCGCTCTGATGGAGGTCCTGGCGCTCAAGCTGGGCTCGATGGATTTTCTGGCGCCGCAGAAGAAACCGGCGATCGCCGACCACCGCTAAAACGCTCCGCTAACCGCCGTCCGCCCCATGTCTCACGCGGACGGCCCCGTTGAGCACGGCGTCAATCCGATCCGCCGCAGCCTCCGGATCGTCGCAGGGCGCAAGAAGCCCATGCCGCTCCTCCGGCCCATCGATCCGGTAGTAGGCCCAGGTCCGTCCGGGCGCCGCGTGGACGATCATCACGACCTTGAGCCGCTCGTCCGGCCGGGGAGTGCACACCCACAACAGCAGGGGCCGGGTAGGAAACTGCTCGGCCCGATACAGCTTGAGGCACCGGTAACCCCTTTTTCCGAGCGCGTGGGCGAGCAGATCCAGATGCCCGATGGCAGCAGCCCGCCCCCAAGGAACCTGGAGCGCCCTCCTCAAACGGCGCAGCGCGCCCATACGATCTTCCCCTCCTCGTTCAGCGGCCGGACACCCCAGTCATGGACGAGCGCGGCCACCAAGTGCAGCCCACGCCCACAGAGGTCATGAAGCCTGGCGGCCCGAATCACAGGCATCCCGGGCCCCTGATCCCAGACCTCGATCCTCGCGAGCCCGTGCCCCTCTTCCGGGACGACCCGGACAACGATGTGCCCGAATCCCACGTGCTTGTAGCTATTGGTAACCAATTCGGTGACCACAAGCCGCCCGACATGATCGTCGGCAACCCCGATCTCCCGAAACCGCGCCCCCACAAACCGCCGCGCACACGCAGCCGCAAGATCGGAAGGCACGAGAACAAGAGCCGAAGGCTCTGGCACAAGAGCTATCGCTGGCATCGGAAACCCCCCTCCAGCGTGGGTGGCAAAGATGATCTCGGACGAAGTCCTCATCACAAGCCGGACCATCCCGCCCAAAATCACTCTGTGTTGTCGATCGGTCACCATCAAGCCATAAGGCGGCGTAGGATCTCCGGAGAGCAGCGAAGGAGCCACATTCGGGTAGCGGCTACTGGCGCGCTATTAGCAGGTGAGGGAGATCTTGTATGTCTCCAAGTAGCAGCGACGGACCGAAGATCGACCCTGAACTGTTGGGCTTCGGGAGCGAGGTCAAGCGCTTCCGGGAGGCGAGTGGCCTCAGTCAGGGTGAGCTCGCCCAAGCCGTCAACGTCGCGCGGTCATACGTCAGCCATGTCGAGTGCGGTCGCACCAAGTGCCGCCGGGACTTCGCTGTACGCCTCGACCAGGCACTCAACGCTGGAGGCGCGATCGTCGAGGCATGGGACGATCTCCTGGAGAAGATCAAACAGATCCGATACCCGACCCACTTTCTGGCCTTCCCCAAGGTAGAAGCGCTGGCAGATCAGTTGCGGGTGTATGAGAGTCACCTGGTCTATGGACTGTTCCAGACCGAGGCGTATGCTCGTGTCCTGCTCGTCGATGATGAGGCGGTTGCTGCCAGGATCAGACGTCAGAGCCTACTCACTAGGATTCCTCGGCCGATGATCAGTGTGGTTTTGGAGGAGAGCATCCTGTACCGCCAGGTCGGATCGAAGGAGGTCATGCGGGAGCAGTTCGACTTCTTGGTCGAGTTGTCTCGGCGGGAGGGAATCTTCTTGCAGATTGCGAAAACCGCCCACTATCGAGGGACCCGAGCCTCGTTTCACATCGCCACACAACCTGACCGTAGCGAGATCGCGTACGTCGTCAAGGCGACCGGTGGTGAGACGACACGCGACCCGGCGGAACTCTCAAGGATGAGCGCCGTGATGCATACGCTCAATGCGCAGGCGCTGAACACGGAAGATTCTCGAACGCTAATCAATAAGGTGGTTAGAGAAAGATGGACCTGAGTGTTGCGGTTTGGCGGAAGGCGTCGCGGAGTCACGAGGACGGAGATGCCTGTGTGGAAGTGGCAAATTTGGCTGAGTTTGTCACCGTCCGCGACAGCAAGGATCCCGAAGGCCCCAAGCTTATCTTGAGCCGGGACGACTTCCGCCGCTTCGCCTACGTCCTCAAGGAGGCCTGATGGACCTGAGCAACGCGACATGGCGTAAGGCTTCGCGCAGTACGGCGGAGAACGACAACTGTGTTGAGGTCGCAGGTGTGGCTGGGGTTGTTGCCGTTCGCGACAGCCAGGATCCGGACGGGCCGAAGGTGGTGTTGAGCCGTGGCGAATTCCGGACCCTGGCCGAGGCATTGAAGGACGTCTAGCCAGGGATGAGTGATGGCCGCCGGGTCGGTGGTGTGGGCGTATCCGGTGGCATGGCCAGATAGTCCCAGGGCCCGGTGGGCGCTGGGCCTGGTGGCCGCGCGGGAGTGCCGGCAGCGCGGCTGCGAGCACGGCCGATCGATCGAATGCGCGGGAGACCCGGCCGATCTGATGGCCGCCATGCCCGGGGACATCAGCGTCCACCCCGACCCGGTCGTGGGAGCCGGGCGTGAACAGCGGCCAGTCCTTCGTGGGTGGCTTGGACGCACGAGCAAATCAGCCGCAGGGTGGGTGCACCATGCCGACTTCGGCGGAGCGGACGTCCCCGGAAACGCCAGGTTCATTAAGGCGACCTTCCTCGACCACGCCCTTGGCCACGCGGTCTCTCGATATGAGAACGCACCAGCCCCACTAGGGCCCTAGGGCCCTAGTTGGCAGATCCAAGCGACCGTATTGTCACGAGACAGGGCCCAACGGGGCCAGGTAGCCGTGTTCATAGTGTTGACATGGAGGGAAAATGCGTCGATACATCATGGCAGGCGGTCTGCTTGTCGGTTCGCTTGCCGCATTGACACTGCCGGCGATACCGGGCAGCGCCAGCACCCGCGCTCAAACCACTGCGACGGAAAAAGTGGGGGCGGCCAAATCTCTGCGTTCATCGATCGTCTCCATCGCTCGCTCGGAACTCGGCCAGCAGGAGCGGCCCCCCGGAAGCAACTGCACCAAGTACGGGCCGTGCGAGGTTTGGTGCGGATACTTCACCATGTGGGTGAACAAGATGGCGGGCGCGCCGTACATCAGCAGCGGCCATGTTCCGACTATCCGCAGTTGGGCGCTCAGCGTGGGAAATGCCCACCTACCTCAGAACGCCAAGAAGGGTGATCTGATCTTCTGGGACCCAGACATCATCCAATGGCATAACGGGATCGTCGTATCAGTATCGGCCGACAAGAAAAAAATCCGAGTCATCTCGGGAAACGTCGGAGAAGCCGTGGTGGAGAAGACTTACAAGCGACAGACGTTTGATGTCGCGATCAGTGTTGTTCCGTAGGGGGCTTCGTCAAAGTGAACGCTCGGGCCGCGGCAGCGACGCGCTCGACCCGGCCACCTCGGTGAGCCATTGGAGAAGGTCGCAGGTGTGGCTGGGGTCGTCGGCGTTCGCGACAGCCAGGATCCGGACGGGCCGAAGGTGGTGTTGAGCCGGGGCGGGTTCCGGACCCTGGCCGAAGCGTTGAAGGACGTCTAGCGCCGCGCTCGGACCGTTAGCGGCCGGGGCCGGGACCGCAGACGATCTTGCCGGAAATGGTGTAGCCGGCGGCCTCAGGCTTGAGGGCGGTAACTCTCCAGTCGCTCTGGCTGATGGTGTGAGGCTTGCTGGATCTCAGGGAAGCGCCCGCGGTGAACGTGACACCGATGCTGCTCACCCCTGCCGGGCAGGCCCAGAGGGGTCCCCGGTCGTTGGTATGGGAACTCTCCCATTGGTCGAGCCAGTAAGAGCTGCCGTCATAGGCGGTAGCGCAGATCGTATAGACGTCGACTTCGACGGTATCGGCCTTGGTCTGGATGCCCCTCGCGCTGGCGTAGGTGATTTTGCTGGACTGGTTCATCCATATGTCGCTACCGGTCAGCGCCGCGCTGGGGCCCTTGGCTTCGCCGCCGACGTTCACCATGTACTCGTACGGGTAGTTGGCGATTGCGCAGGTCTGCCCAACGCCTCCTCCGCTGGGGACGGTCGCCGACTTTTTGATGATCCTGTAACCGGGTGACGGGGTGGCGCACATGGCGTACGCGGTCATCTCGAAGGGTGAGGCGTCCTCGGTGGTGGGGCGGGCCTTGATCAGCCAACCGGTGTCGGCGATGGGGTAGGAGGCGGCCACGGTGTGCTGAATGGGGAGGTCGAAACCGCCTCCCAGGGGCTGCTTGCCCGGGGGGCAGTGGGCGATCAGGGCCTTGTAAGGCGAGACCTTCCCGGTTTCTTGCACCATTTGCAGGTCGGAAACGCGATGCGGGGCGGGGGCGGCCGTGGAGGGGGCGTTCGAAGCCCCGGCGGGCGACGCACCGGCGATGGCTGTGGCGACCATCAAGGCGAGTGCGGCGGCCAGGGCGCGGCTGCGCGCTAAGAGGCGGGTGTGGGAGCGTCGGGACGGCAAAACGGGCTCCTTTCCGTGAAGGCACCGCTACCGGATCCCGCTGGGAGGACCCGGTGGGCGGTGAGCATCTCACCGCCCACCCGCGCCGCCAAGACCCCGCGATTTCTGGCTTTCACCGCCCTCCGCCTCGCCCGGTTACGGCCCCCGGGAAGTCGCTTTGACGTGCGGAAACTTCGCCATGACGCCCTCGCGGAGGCAGTCCGAAACCGCCGCCGTCCCGAGCACACCGACAGAGCAGGGCCGCCTCGCTCGGCCTCGCCCGTGCTGGCCCATGGTGGTCAGGGGCGAACGGAGCGTGGGCGGTGTGCGTCACAGTTCTGACTGACGCCCCCCGCCTCCGATTCGCGCGGAGGGGACATGATTGTTCTCGGCAGGCTGGCTCCGTTACTGCTGCTGTCTGGGTGCGGTTTCGTCGGCGGCGTGAGTTATCAGCCGCCCATGCTGCCGCTGGTGTTCAGCATCGACCAGGACGGAATGTTCGCCGTGAAGATAGGCGGCAGCGTCGCCACCCCGATCGGGCGGTTCGGCATCGACGGCGGGCTCAAGGAGGCGGGCAAGCACGAGATGGTGATCGGGCTGTCGCGGGACGGGCAGCTGGGCGAGCAGAGATTCCTCCTCAAAGGGCGGACGAGCGTCGCCGTCTGCTCGGACGGTCCGTCCATCACCTACGTGACGGCGGGCGCGGTGCGGGTGACCGTACGCCGTGCCGCGACCACGGTGCGGCTGGTGCAGGCGAACCGCGTCGCGCAGGACTGCGCGGGAACCCCGCAGGCTGAGACCGTGCCGGGCGGCGGGTCCGGGTCGAGGATCGTCCCGCAGATCCAGACGCCCACCCGACGACTGGACCCGGCCGCGTTCGCCACGGTCGAGTTCAGGCTAGGGGGCGGCCTGTACCGGATGGCACTCGCGGACACTCCCCAGAAGATTTCCCTGGGAATGCTCGGCTGGACGAGGAGCGACCTCGGCGGACGGGACGGAATGCTGTACCGGTATCCGGGCCCGACCTATGGATCGCACATCATCGTGGGTTACACATTCACCACCGACCTGCTGTTCTTCGATTCCGCCGGGAGGCTTGTCCACGGGTTCACGGGACAGCCGTGCATGGTGGGGTCGCCCTCCTGCCAGCAGTACGACCCCGGCTTTCCGTTCTCGTACGTCATCGAGGCGCCCAACGGGAGCCTGCCGATCCTGCCCTTGGGAACCCTGCTGAGCTTCTAGGCCATGCCCCATCCCCAGGCTGTGGATAAGTCTCACAGGCGTCTCGCGAAGAGAGGTGGTTCAGGGGTTGATGGCGTGCTCGGTGAATTGTCCGCAAGGGCGGAAACCCAGGCGGCGGTAGACCGGTTCGCCATCTGCTGACGCCTGCAAGACCGCGACGCGGTGACCGCCGTCCCGGGCCGTGCGGAGTGCGGCGAGCGTAATAGCGCCTCCATAGCCGCGTCGGCGGTGGGCGGCCAGCGTGCAGATGTTGTATATCCCGGCGACCCCCGCGTGATGGAGCACTTCGGCCGAACAGACCGGACGGCCCTCCACATACCCGACCAGGTACCGGGCCGGGCAATGCGCGGCCAGAGCCTGCGGTGCGGCCTGGGCGAAGAATCGCCGGACGGTGTCAGCCGGCGGGTCCCAGTTCGCGGCGAGCACCATGGCGTAGTCGGCGAGCTGCTCAGGCGTCGTCACCTTTCGGACGTCCAGCCCTTCGACAGCGGACAACGGCGGGGTGTCGTCCAACTCGGCCCACATCGCCGTCTCACATTCGGACGCGGGCAGACCGGCCTCCGTCAACCGGACGCTGAGGTCCGGTGGCGTCGAGGTAGGCCCCACCCACCAGGAGAACGGGCGGCCGGTGTGAGCCAGCGTCCGAATGGTCTCGGTTATACGTGCCGACGCGGTGACGACGGCGAAGCGAGCCAGGGCGACGATATTGAAGGTGTCGTCGTCCAGGCCGCTGTCGGCGACCAGGAGGTCACCGGTCTCCGCGACGCTAGCCCCGGCCATGCTCCGATGCAGGTGACAGGCGTGTTCCGCCAGATTCCGTTCCATCCTGTCCGCCAGGTCGGCGTCGTCGAAGTCACGGACATCCATAGCGAACGATCCCAGCACGGCCAGCCAGGACACGCACGTGTTTTTACTCTGCCCTCAACAATGTGGCGCTGGTGACCACAACACCCGCCGCTGCCCAGGCCGCCTGATCGACTCGCCTGGCCGTCGCCCGCAGCCCATGCACAGGTCGCGACCGAGGTTGGCAGGAAGCGCGGACGACTTCACGCCGACTCGCCGGGTCAGACACGTGATAGTCACGTGCCCGGGTGTAACGCCGTCCCACCCCTATCACTCATTGTGATCGCAAGATCGCTATATGCAATCTATGGGGGATCGCACCCCCGACCAAGGAGAGCCCACATGCGGAACCTCATCCTCGCCACGGCAATGGCCGTCGGCGCAATGGCGCCGGTCGCCCTGCCCGCCGCGGCACACGCGGCTCCCCCGCCCGGCCCCATCGTCCACCAGTCGACGGCCACCTACATCATCCAGGCGCCCAGCGCCGACCAGCCGCCGACCACTCCCACCGACCAGCCCCCGAGCGCGGCCCAGCCCCCGAGCACTCCCACCGACCAGCCGCCCAGCGCCGCTCAGCCGCCGAGCACCCCCACGGACCAGGCGCCCAGCGCCGCTCAGCCGCCGAGCGCCACGACCGACCAGCCGCCCGGCGCCACGGCCGAGGAGCCGACCGGGGACGACGCCCCGGACGGAAGGCCGGGTTCCTGACGCTGGCCTTCCGCTCAGGCGCACCACGTCAACACCCGCCGCGCACAGGCTCCCGGAGCGCGGCGGGTGTTGACGTCTGCCGGCGATGCCCACGCACGTGAAAGTGCCTTTTGTAGGCCCTCGCTTACTCACTCATGATGGTGTTACGCACTCCTGGTGAGGTGAGGAAGATGGTCGAGCAGGCGGCACGATGCGAGGGGTCGCAGTTCGTCATCGAGAGTTCGAGTTCTGCTCCGACGCCTTGGCCGCGGCCTTGGCTCGGCCCACTCCGGTCAGTTCGCTGGCGGCCCGGTTGCCCGCGATCTCGCTGTGATGGGTGGCGGCCCACTCCGCCATCGCCATCACCGCGTCGATCAGCGACCGGCCCAGGTCCGTCAGCTCGTATTCCACCCGCGGCGGGACCTCGGCGTACGCGGTCCGGGTGACCAGGCCGTCGCGCTCCAGATGCTTGAGCGTCTGGGTCAGCATCCGCTGGGAGATCCCGGGGATGCTCGCCTGCAAGTCGGAGTAGCGCAGCGATCCGGCGCCCAGGGTGCTGACGGTCAACATCGTCCACTTGTCGCCGATGCGGTCGAGCACCTCACGGATGAAGGCGCCGTCCTCCGGCCACGCCTGGCACGGTCCGCTGATCTGTCGCGTTGACGCCATCCCCATTACCTCTCATCCGTCTGCAACCGCACTACCAGTATGTAACGCCCACGTCATACCGCAAAGCAACGGAGATGATCACTATGAACGCACACGACACCGTCGTCGTCGGCGCGGGTCCGGTCGGGCTGTGGACGGCGGCGGAGCTGGCCCTGGGCGGTGGGCGACCGCTGGTCCTGGAACGGGCCGAGCGGCGCAGCCCGCACTCGAAGGCGCTCGCCGTCCACCCGCGCACGATCGAGGTACTGGCGATGCGCGGGCGGGAACAGGCCTTTCTCGACGGCGGACTGCCCGTGCCGGACGGGCACTTCGGCATGCTGCCCGCTCGCCTGGACTTCCGAGGATTGGACACGCCGTTCCCGTTCGTCCTCGCGCACCCGCAACGGCGTACCGAGGAACTGCTCGAACAACACGCCCTGGCCCTCGGGGTGGTGATCCGGCGCGGGCACCAGGTGTCCGGACTGAGCCAGGACGAACAGGGCGTGACGCTGCGAGTCGCCGGGCCGGACGGCGAGTACGAGATCACCGCCGACCACGTGGTCGGGGCGGACGGCGCGGGCAGCACCGTGCGCCACGCGGCGGGCATCGACTTCCCCGGCACCGACTCGACCGTCTTCGGCTTCCTCGGCGACGTCGAGCTGGCCGACCCGCCGGAGCGGCCGGGCTCCTGGCACAACGAACACGGCGCGCTGATCGTGGTCCCGCTCCCCGGCGGGCGCTACCGCGTCACCGGGTCCGCCCCGTCAGACCCCGCGCCGACCCTGGAGTCCCTGCGGGAGACGACGAAGCGGATCGCGGGCACGGACTTCGGCCTGCACTCCCCGGTGTGGCTGTCCCGCTTCGGCAACGCGACCCGGCTCGCGGCGGAGTACCGGAAGGGCCGGGTGTTCCTGGCGGGCGACGCCGCGCACATGAACTTCCCGGCGGGCGGCGTCGGGCTGAACGTGGGAGTGCAGGACGCGATGAACCTGGGCTGGAAGCTGGCCG
Source organism: Actinomadura terrae (assembly GCF_022751215.1). Lineage (GTDB taxonomy): Bacteria > Actinomycetota > Actinomycetes > Streptosporangiales > Streptosporangiaceae > Spirillospora > Spirillospora terrae. The sequence goes on from NZ_JAICDG010000002.1 coordinate 965,522, forward strand.
CCGTCCAGCGGGGCCGGGCCGACGCGGCCCTGCTGGACACCTACCACCCGGAGCGCCACCCCGTCGGCGTGGCCTTGGGCGAACACACCAAGGCCCAGACCGCCCTGATCGCCGCCACCACCGAGGAGGGCCGGTCCCTGCGCCGGTTCATGGCGGACCTGCTGCGCGCCCATCCCGACGTGGCGACCGCGCTGGCCGCCACGCTGACCGCGCTGGACGTGCGCTATCCGGGCACCCACCCCCTGGTGGGCCGGCGCCTCCCGGCCACCCGCGAGCAACTGCACCTGTTGCGCGAGGGCCGCCCGGTGCTGCTGGCCCAGGAGACCGACCCGGCGTTGAAGGACCTGGCCACGAGCGCGGACCTCCAGCTGTACGAGACCGAGCTGCCCTGGTCCACGGCCGCCGTACTGATGCGCCCGGACGGCCACGTATGGGCCGCCGGGGACACCGCCGAACAGTTGGCGGACGCCATGGCGGAACTTCCCCTCGCCTGACTAAAGCGGCGGCGATCAAGCCCTATCGGTGCCGGAGAATGCGAAGCCGGTAATCGGTTTCTGCCGAGCCGAACTTCGAATCGAAATTGACTTGCTGTTTGCCCTGGCCGGAATGTGAGGGGCGGGGCGCACGGGTAGCGGTATCGATGAAAGCCTGCCGAACCGCCGGCCGCGGGGCCTGGGCATGGATGCGGAGGAACGGGAGCCAAGGACACGGTCGAGGGGAGCACCTACACCTGGCCCAAGCTCGCCCCGGAGGCGTACACGGCCACGCTCAAGCAGCCGCCGCTGAGCAAGCAGCCCCCGAAGAAGGGCGTGATCGGAAGCGCCGCGTTCTCCGTTCTCAACGCGAGCGGCTACATCTACAACAAGGTCCCCTCGGCGCCCGGCAACCATGCGAAGGTGTCGGACAACCTGTATCCGGGCTACCTGTCGGAGTTCAACTATCTCGTCGAGGGCGACGATGCCGTACGGGACCTGCTCAAGACATATTGGGATCCGATATGGAAGTACTCCGGGAAGAACGCCGTAAAGGCATAGCCGCTAATATTGATCCGTGTCTGCGATGTCTTCACGGGTCGAACTGCGTCCGCTCACTCTTGGTGATGAGGAGGAGTTCTGCTCGCTTGCACGGGCCAGTACCGAGCTGCACCGGCCCTGGATGCGGCTTCCCGTCGGCGGGCCGGAGTTCCGGGATTGGATGCGCCGCTTCGAGGACGGCACCAACCTGGGGTTTCTGGTGCGGATCCGGGAGAGCGGTGCCGCCGCCGGGATGGTCAACATCAACTCGATCATTCGCGGCCGCTACCAGGGCGCGGCTCTCGGATATGCCGCGTTCGCCCCGTCCGCCGGGCGGGGGTACATGAGCGAGGCCCTCGCCGCCACCCTGCGCCATGCCTTCGACGACCTCCGGCTCCACCGGCTGGAGGCCAATATCCAGTCGGGGAACAAGGCGTCGCTGGCGCTGGTCCAACGCCTCGGCTTCCGGTACGAGGGCCTTTCCCCCTCCTACCTCTACATCGACGGCGCCTGGCGCGACCATGAGCGCTGGGCCATCACGGCCCCGTCTCCCTGGACGCCGGACCCGTCCCTTCCCGAGGTCTGAGCACCGGCCCGGTCATGACCGGGTTCGCAAATCCGCGGCCGTCCGTGGTCAACGGGTACCGGTCCCCGGCGCGTGTCACCTCGTGTCGCAGAGGGCGTGGTTCGTCAGGGCGACGAAGGCCCTGGTCTGGCGGATCGCGTTGTCCGGGTCGGTGACGTCCTCGGTCGACCAGGACGTCACCACACTGCGGCGGCCGTCCTCGGTGACGCCGTTGTCGTTGCCCCAGCCCGGGTCGGAGCCGCTGTTGCTCCAATAGCTTCCGCCGCATTTCAGCGGGATGTTCATGATGCCCAGGCCATAGGTGGCACCGGGGAAGACTCTCTGGACGCTTTCATCGGTGTTGACGGTGTGCTGCATTTCCTTGAGTTGCGCCTTCGGGAGCAGCCGTCCGCCGATGAGGGCGCGGAAGAAGGTGTTGAGGTCGGCGGTGGTGGTGACGAGCCCGCCCGAGGCGTCCACGTTGACGGTGCGGGTGACGTCGACCAGCGGGCCGCCGGGTTCGAAGCGTTTGTAGGCGGTGGCGTGGGGGCGGGGCAACTCGGGGGAGCGGCCGGGCCAGCTGGATTCCCGCAGGTCGAGCGGCTTGAAGACGCGGTTCTCGACCTCGCGGTACCAGGGGTCGCCGGTGGCCTTCTCGATGATCATTCCGAGAATGACGTAGCCGGTGTTGGCGTAGCTCCAGCCCTTGCCCGGCTCGAACAGGCGTCTGTGCCGCATCGCGTTCGCGACGATCCGCTCGGGCGGGGTGGGCCGGAAGCGCGTCCGCTCGAACTCCTCGGCGGTCTGGGGCTGCGGATAGTCGACATCGTCGATTCCGCTGGTGTGCTGGAGAAGATGCCGGATGGTGATCGTGCGTCCGTCGTTGTCGCTGCCCTGGACGACGCCGGGCAGCCATTTCTCCGCCGTGTCCTCCAGCGAGAGCGTCCCTTCCGCTACCAGTTGCAGGACGACGGTCGCGGTGAACGTCTTGGTGGTGCTGCCCATCCGGAAATGGCCCCGGGTGGAGACGGGCCTCGGGCGGCTTATGTCGGAGACGCCGCTCCGCGCGGTGCGCTGGGTGCCGTCCGGGGCGACGGTTCGGGTCTGGGCGCCGGTGTCGCCGAGCGCGACCAGGGCGTCGAGGTCGCGTTGCAATCGTCCGTGGTCGTTCGCCGTGGCCGGGGCCGCGAGGCCCACGACCAGCGTGGCGGTCAAGGCGGTGGCCGACCATGGGCGCCGGAATACTGAAGTCATGGCTGTGAACGCTAGGACGCCGATCCGGGGGCGAATATGGAGCCATCCGGAGCATCGGGGTAGGGGCAACCCCCGGGGTGAATGGCCTGGAAATAAGGGCGCCGAATGGCTCTACTGGTCGGCGGGCGGGGTCCGTAGCGTGGCGGCGGTGACCAACCCACTGCTGTTCTTCCTGGCGGCGCTCACGCTCGTCGCCATTCCCGGGCCCAACCACCTGTACATCACCACCCGCAGCATCGGGGAGGGACGTCGCGCCGGGTTCATGTCCGCGTTCGGGGTTGAGACCGGCACGCTCGTGCATGTCGCGGCAGCGGCGGCGGGATTGTCGGCGGTCGTCGCCGCGTCCGCGACCGCGTTCGGGATTCTGCGGTACGCGGGCGCCGCGTACCTGCTCTATTTGGCCGTTCGGACGTTGCGCGGCGGGGACGGCCACGAGGAGATCCGGCTGAAGCCGCAGCCGCTGCACCGCGTCTATCTGGACGGCGTTCTCGTCAACGTCCTCAACCCGAAGGTCGTGCTGTTCTTCCTGGCCTTCCTGCCGCAGTTCGTCGACCAGGACGCGGGGGCCGTCCCGGCGCAGATCGTGGTGCTCGGGCTCGTGCTCACGCTGATCGGGCTCACCGTCGACCTGATCTACGCGGCGGCGGCCGGGTCGATCGGCGGGTGGCTGCGGTCGCGGCCCGCGTTCCGGCGCCGCCAGCGGTACGCGACGGGGATCATCTATCTCGGGCTCGGCGCCGCCACCGTCCTCGCGGGCCCGTCCACCCGCCGGACCTGAGCCGTTCCCGGGGCGTTCCGGCGGCCGATTGACCGCGCCCGCGCCCGGCCCCTACGGTGATCCGCATGACGAGCGAGCCCGGGCGGGAGCGGGTTCTGGACGCGGCGACCCGGCTGTTCGCGGCCCTCGGCTACGACGGCACGTCCACACGGATGATCGCCGAGGCGGCGGGGCTCAACATCGCCTGCTACACGGGCGGCAAACGCGACCTCTACCTGGCCGTCATGGAGCGCGCCCACGTGATGGAGCGATCGGCGCTGGAGGCGGCGGTCGCGGACATGACCCCCGACGCGGCCGGTGTCCTCGGCCTGCTGGACCGCTATATCGACTTCTGCGTGGCGCACCCCGAGATCCCCGCGCTGTGGATGCACCGCTGGCTGTCGGACGCCGCCGACGTCGCCCACCTGGAGGCCCTCTACGTCCGGCCGCTCATGCGGATGGTCACCGGCGCCGTCGACGGCCTCCTCGGCGAAGGCGCCGACGTCGAGTACCTCGCGTGGACGATCGTCTGGTGCACGCACGGCTTCGCGCGCGGCGGCGTCCTGGACGGCGACGGCCGCCGCCACGGCATCGACGACCCGCACGAGCTGGCCCGTTTTCGCGCCCACCTGCGCGGCCTCGTCGCCACCGCGCTCCGGCAGGAGCCGGTCATTCCGTCCGAGCGCGATGCCTGACGGCGAGCGGATCGGCGGTCAGCTGAGGCGGGTCAGCCGTTTCAGCGGGGACGGCGCGTCCAGTGGGCCGCCGAGGACGAGCGGTACCCGCGCCGCGCCCGCGGTCAGCACGCCGACCTTGTCGCCGCGCTTCCCCGTGGTCGGCGGGTCGCCGCCGACCACCACCGGCACCGAGAGCCCGGGCCACCCCACCACGGTCACGGCGGACGCGGCGCGCGCCGGGACGCCGCCGCCGAGCCCGTCGTCGATCTTCGCCACGGCGGCGTTCGCGGGCGCCAGCGTCGCGGCCGTCAGCGCGCCCTCCGCCGCCGCGACCAGCTGCTGGCCCGCCGTCACCGCGCCCATCGCGCTCGGCGACCGCTGCGCCATCACTGCGCCCACGATCAGCGTCGGCACGCCCCCGACCCGCTTGCGCGCGGCGAAAACGAAGTTGCCGCCCGCCGCGTCGGTGTAGCCGGTCTTGCCGCCGACCACGCCGTACTGGCCGAGCAGGATGTTCCCGCCCGGACGCGGCGCGCCGCCGCCGTCGGGCACGTAGGCGGGATGGTTGACGATCTCGCCGAACGCGGGGACGCGCATCGCGGCGCTCAGCAGTTTCACCTGGTCGGCGGCGGTGCTCACGGTGCGCGAGTCGTAGCCGCTCGGATCGGTGTAGGTCGTGCTGGTCATGCCGAGCCCGCGCGCGGTCGCGTTCATCTTCGCCACGAACGCGCGCTCGTCCCCGGCGTCCCAGCGCGCCAGCTCGTGCGCCACGTCGTTGGCCGAGATGATCATCAGGGCCTCCAGGGCCTTGCGCTGGGTGAGCCGCTGGTTCGCGGTCACCCCGAGCAACGACTCCTGGCGCTGCCTGCGCATCGGGATCTGCGCCGCCGCCTGCGGCGACACCGTCAGCATCGGGCCGGGCTCGCCCGTGCGCAGCGGATGGTCGCGCAGGTAGACGTAGGCGGTCATCACCTTGGCGACGCTCGCGGTCGGGGTGGGCGCGGAACCACCGGACGCGCCCATCGTCCCGAGCCCCTCCACGTGCACGACCGACTGCCCCTGTGCGGGCCACGGCAGCGCCGGTGCCGCCCCGGGGAAGGTGTGGGTAGACGCGGACAGGGTCATCTTCAGCGTCGGGTCGGGCGCGGGCCGGATGAGCTGACCTGCCACGACACCCGCGACCAGGACCGCCGCAGCCAGGGCGATGATCAGGACGCGCCGCTTCCGCCGGGGGCGCCGCTCGGCCACCGGCGGCGTCGTTACCGGTGTTTCGCGGAGCGGCACGGGCTGTGGCGCCGGGACCAGGGCCGAGGACGGCGGCGCCGGTTCGGGTTCGGCTGTTTCCCAGGGCACCGTCCACTGCCCGGACGACCGCGTTCCGGGCGCGGGCGGCGCGGGCGGCGCGGGCTGCGGGGGCGGCGCGGGCGGAGTGGACGGCGCGGACGGCGGGGGCGCGGCCTCCCAGGGGCCCTGCGGCACGTCCGCCGGAGCGCCGGGCGGTTCGGGCGGCGGCGCGGCGGGCGTTTCCGGCCTCGGCGCGGCGGGTGTTTCGGGCCTCGGCTCCTCCCGCGTCTGCTGGGAGGACATGTCGAAGACGGTCGCATCCGGATTCCGCCGGACGGAGATGTCCGGACGGGTCAGCGAGGCGGCCTTCTTCCGCTCCCGCTCGGCGCGGATCTCCTCGTCCTCCTCCGGCTCCGACTCCGGCTCTGCTTCCGGTGTTTCGGACGGCTCGGACGCCTCGGCGGGCGGCTCAGGTGGCTTGGGCAGCGCGAACTCGGCGGTGTTCATGCGGTCCGGGCTGTCCGTACTGTCGGGACCCTCGGCCTGCTCGGCCGTCTCCGGTTCCCGCTGGGCGTCGTCCACGGCACGACCCTCCTCGACTCGGTGTCCTGACACGTGGACAGGACGGTCGCGGGCAGCGCGCCCCCACGCCGTCGACCCGTGCACCCTGAAGGATGCGCAGTTTAGCTGGAAGGTTCACTTCGTTACGCATTAGTGATCATGAGACGGCGGTTCCGCCGTGAACCGGGACGCGGCGTCGCGGAGATACACCGGCGAACACAAGTCCCCACGGAAGGCCGGTTCGCATGCCATGGTGTCAGCGATGACAGCACCTCCGGCCGGTATCCCCGTCACCGGCGCGGCCGCGGGCCCGGTCTGCGACGCCGACCTGGTCGCCCGCTCGCTGGAGGAGCCGGAGGCGTTCGCCGCGCTGTTCGACCGCTACTCGGCGATGCTGTACCGCTACGTCTCGCGCAGGATCGGCCCGGAGGCCGCCGAGGACCTCGTCGGCGACACGTTCCTGACCGCCTTCAGCAAGCGGCACCGCTACGACCTCGCCCACCGGGACGCGCGGCCGTGGCTGTTCGGCATCGCGACGAAGCTGGTCGCGCGGCATCACCGCGCCGAGGCCGTGCGGTACCGAGCGCTGCGCCGCAGTCCGGTGGACGGCCCGGAGGAGGGCCTGGCCGAGCGGGTGGCGGAGGGGGTGACGGCCTTCGCGGCGCGCCCGCTGCTGGCCGAGGCGCTGGCCGGGCTGCCGCGCCGCGACCGGGACGTGCTGCTGCTGATCGCCTGGGGCGACCTGAGCTACGAGGAGGTCGCGCAGGCCCTGCGGATACCGATCGGCACCGTCCGCTCGCGGCTCAACCGCGCCCGGCGCAAGGTGCGCGGCGTGCTCGGCGACACCAACCCCATGCACGAGGAGGAGTAGCGGTGGACGATCTCGAACTGCTGCGCGGCCTCGGCCGGGAACTGGAGCACGAGCCGCCCGCGTCGCTCGTCCGGCAGCGGCGGCGCCTGCTGGACGCGGCGGACGGCAGCCGCGCCACGTCCATCCGGCGCGGACGGCCCCGGCAGCCGCGCGGCCCCGCCCGCTGGAGCCTGATCGGCGCGGTCGCGGTCGTGACGGCCGCGCTCGTCCTCGTCCCGGCCGTGCTGCTGCGCGGCGGCGAGGGGTCGGTGCTCGGCGGCGCCAAGCAGCTCGCGTTCGGGACGGGCAAGACCCTCAACGTCCTGCTCGTCGGCTCGGACTCGCGCGGCTCCGGCCCGGCGCGCTCGGACACGCTCGTTCTCGTCCACCTGCCCGCAGACCGCAAGGACGTGCGCGCGGTGAGCATCCCCCGGGACACGCTGGTGCGTATGCCGTCCTGCAAGGTCGACGGCGGGAAAGTCATTCCGCCTCGTGTGGCTGCGGTGAACTCGGCGTTCTCGCTGGGCGTCGCATGCACGCACCGCACGGTGGAGTCGGTGACGGGCGTCCAGGTCGACACCAGCGTCGTGGTCGACTTCAGGGGGTTCGCGCAGCTGGTGGACGTGCTCGGCGGCGTCGAGATCACGATCCCCCGGGGCGCCGTGGACACGAAGTCGGGCCTGGCGCTGCGCGCGGGGAAGCAGCGGCTCGACGGGCGGCAGGCGCTCGCCTACGCCAGGGCCCGGCACGGCCTCGGGGACGGTTCGGACCTGTCCCGGATCGGGCGCCAGCAGAGGCTCATGGCCGCGATCCTGAAGGAGTCGAGGGAGCAGCGGCTGCGCAACCCCGCCGCGTACGCGAAGTTCCTGGCCGTCGCGGCGCGGTCGGTCTCGACGTATCCGCGGATGGACGTCGGCGCGCTGGAGGCCGTCGCGCGCGGCATGGAGAAGACGGGCCCGGACGCGGTGCGCTTCTCGACCGTCCCGGTGCGGCCCGCGCCGCAGGACGTGAACCGGCTCGCCCTCGACAGCGCCGCGGCCGAGCAACTCTTCGCCGAGTTCAGAAAATAGCCGCCGATGAGTGATCCCTTCTTCGTCGGGTAGGGCCCGAGCCGTCCCCAGGGCCAGGAGAGCGACCCGCAAGGAGTGAGGCATGGCCACGAAGATCCGCGACATCATGACCGGTTCCCCGACGTCGGTGTCCCCGGAACTCGACATCGTCACGGTGGCGCGGGCGATGCGCGACGAGGACATCGGCGCCGTCCTGGTCGCGGAGGGCGACGAGCTGCGCGGACTCGTCACCGACCGCGACCTGGTGGTGCGCGGCCTGGCCGCCGACGGCGACCCCCGCCAGGCCAAGATCGGCGGCATCACCAGCAGCGTCACCGCGACGATCGGCCCGGACGACTCCCCGCAGAAGGCCGCGCAGATCATGCGCGAGCGGTCGGTCCGGCGGCTCCCGGTGCTGGAGGACGGCCGTCCGGTCGGCATCGTCTCGATCGGCGACCTCGCGGTCGAGGAGGACTCCGGCTCGGCGCTGGCCGACATCAGCGCCGCCCGCCCCAACCGCTGACCTCACCCCGCCCCCCTGACCCCGCCCGACCCGCCGACCCCCGGCCGGTCGGCCGAGCCCAGGCGGTCGACCGAGTCCGGACGGTCGGTGGGGTCGGGCGGTCAGCGAGCAGTCAGCGGGGGAGGGCCGACATCAAGAGGTCGAGCTCCTCCTCCGTGTTGTAGTAGTGGACGGACGCCCGCACCGCCGACGCCAGCGCCCGGGGGTCATACCCGTGCGCGCGCGGGCTCGTGGTGTTGACGTTGACGCCGCGTTCCCGCGCCGCCTTCTTCACGGCCGCCGCCTCGTGGCCGTCCACGGTGAAGGTGACGATGCCCGACGGGCGCTCGCCCCTGTCCAGGACGGTGACCCCGGAGCGCGCGGCGAGCCGTTCCCGCAATGCGTCCGCGAGCGTGAGCACCCGCTCCTGGATCGCCTCGATGCCCAGCTCGGACGCGTAGTCCGCCGCGACGCCCAGGCCGATCTGGCCCGCCATGTAGCGCTCCCACGTCTCGAAGCGCCGCGCGTCGCCGCGGACCTCGTAGTCGTCCGGCGCCTTCCAGGTCGCCGCGTGCAGGTCCAGGAACGGTGGCTCCAGCGTCGCGATCAGCTCCCGCCGCACATAGAGGAACCCCGTTCCGCGCGGCCCGCGCAGATACTTGCGGCCGGTCGCGGACATCATGTCGCAGCCGATCTCCTCCACGTCCACGCTGATCTGCCCCACCGACTGGCAGGCGTCCAGTAGATAGAGGACGCCGTGCTGGCGGCACAGCCGTCCGACGGCGGCGGCCGGGTTCACCAGCCCGTTGTGCGTGGGGACGTGGTTGATCGACACCAGCCGGACGTCGCCGCGCGCCAGTTCGGCGCTCAGCGCGTCCAGCGACAGCACGCCGTCCCGCCCGTCGGGGAGGACCTCCACCTTGACGCCCTTCGCGGCCGCGACGTGCTGGTAGGCGATCGCGTTGCTGGAGTACTCGCTCGTCGTGGTGAGGATGCGGTCGCCCGCCGCGAACGGGATCGCGTAGAACGCCATGTCCCAGCCCCGGGTCGCGTTCTCCACGTAGGCGATCTCGTCCGGACGGGCCCCGATCAGCCCCGCCACCGCCTCGTAGAACCGCTCGATCGCCGCCGCGTTCCGCTCGGCCGCCTCGTAGCCGCCGATGGTCGACTCCAGCGCGAGATGCTCCGCCACCGCCTCGATCACGGGACGTGGGGGCAGCGCCGCCCCCGCGTTGTTGAGATGGGCCACGTTCGCGCAGCCAGGGGTGTCCTTGCGCGCCGCGCCGATGTCCACATGATGCCCTTCGTCGAAGATCGTCTATCGATCCTGTCGTACCCATGTGGGAGGTTGTGCACGGCCGGCGAGTTGACCTCAATCTTTGTTGAGGTTCCAAGCTGTTCTTGGCGAGATCCTCCAGAGAGAGTGGTAACCGATGGACATGGAAGTGACCGCGTGGATGTCGCTGCACCACGCGATGAACGCCAAGAACGACCGCCGGCCGTTCTCCAAGGCGACCTTGCGGCGGATAGCGCGGTTCGCGCGTCCGCACAGACGGCCGCTGTACGCCTTCCTCGGATTGAGCGTGCTGCTCGCGGTCCTCGCGGTCGCGACGCCCGTGCTGGCCGGACGCGTCGTCGACGCGATCGTGGACGACTCCGCCAGCTCGACCGTGGTCAACCTGGCCATCGTGATCGCGGTGCTGGCGCTCGCGGAGGGCGGGCTCGGGCTGGCCAACCGGTGGCTGTCGGCCCGCATCGGTGAGGGGCTGATCCTCGACCTGCGCACGGCCGTGTTCGACCACGTCCAGCGGATGCCGGTCGCCTTCTTCACGCGCACCCGCACCGGCGCGCTGGTCAGCCGCCTCAACAACGACGTGATCGGGGCGCAGCGCGCCTTCAGCGACACGTTGTCCGGCGTGGTCAGCAACCTCGTGATGCTGGTGCTCACGTTCGCGGTGATGATCGGGATCTCCTGGCAGATCACGCTGCTCGCGCTGGTCCTGCTGCCCGTGTTCGTCCTCCCGGCCCGCCGCATGGGCACCCGCCTGGCCCGCCTCGAACGCGAGGCCGCCGCGCACGACGCCGCGATGAGCACGCAGATGACCGAGCGGTTCTCCGCCCCCGGCGCGACGCTGGTCAAGCTGTTCGGACGGCCCGCCCGCGAGTCCGCCGAGTTCGCGGCCCGCGCGCGCCGCGTCCGCGACATCGGCGTCCGTACCGCGATGGTGCAGCACGTCTTCATCACGGCGCTGACCATGGTGTCCGCGCTCGCCCTCGCGCTCGTCTACGGCCTCGGCGGCTGGTTCTCGCTGCGCGGCTCCCTGGACGCCGGCGCGGTCGTGTCCCTCGCCCTGCTGCTGACCCGCCTCTACGCCCCGCTGACCGCGCTCGCCAGCGCCCGCGTCGAGGTCATGAGCGCGCTCGTCAGCTTCGAGCGGGTCTTCGAGGTGCTCGACCTGAAGCCGCTGGTCGCCGAGAAGCCGGACGCCCGCGCCGTCCCCGAGGGGCCGGTCGCGGTCGAGTTCGACGACGTCCGCTTCGCCTACCCGTCCGCCGACAAGGTCTCCCTCGCCTCCCTGGAGGAGGTCGCCACCCTCGACACGCGCGGCGGCGTCGACGTCCTGCACGGCGTGTCGTTCCGCGCGGAGCCCGGCCAGATGGTCGCGCTCGTCGGCTCGTCCGGCGCGGGCAAGTCGACGATCGCGCAACTCCTCCCGCGCCTGTACGACGCCGACTCCGGCGCGATCAGGCTCGGCGGCGTCGACGTCCGCGACCTCAGCTTCGAGTCGATCCGCGACACGCTCGGCATGGTCACCCAGGACGGGCACCTGTTCCACGAGTCGATCCGCGAGAACCTGCTGCTCGCCCGTCCCGAGGCCACCGAGGACGACCTCTGGGACGTCCTGCGCCGCGCCCGCCTCGCCACGCTCATCGAGGGCCTGCCCGACGGCCTCGACACGATCGTCGGCGAACGCGGCTACCGCCTCTCGGGCGGCGAGCGCCAGCGCCTCACGATCGCCCGCCTCCTGCTGGCCCGCCAGCGCGTCGTGATCCTGGACGAGGCCACCGCCCACCTGGACTCCACGTCCGAGGCCGCCGTCCAGGAGGCCCTGGCCGAGGCCCTCGACGGCCGCACCGCCGTGGTCATCGCCCACCGCCTCAGCACCGTCCGCGCCGCCGACCTGATCCTCGTCGTCGAGGCCGGCCGCATCGTGGAACGCGGCACCCACACCGAACTGCTGGCCACCGGAGGCCGCTACGCCGACCTCTACCGCACCCAGTTCAGCGAGACCCCACTGGAACCGGTCGCCTAACCCACCCCCACCCCGGCCCGCCCCAACCCCGGGGCGGGCCCCACGCCTGGCGGCGGGCGCTGCGCGCGGTGCCCCGGTCGCGTACGCTCTCGCGCCCGCGGACCTGGTCATCATGCATCCTGCGCCCGGGGTGGCGGTGCGGGACGCCGGACGACGCGCTCTGGTTGTTCGACGGCGCGGACTCCGACTGCGTGCTGCCGCAGGCGCGGGTGGCCGGGTTCGGGGAGGGCTTCCTCCTCGAACCCGGCCTGGTCAGCTCCGCGGCCTGGCCTGACTCACCTGAGACCGGGCTCGCCGACCACGCGGAGGGCGGTCTGGGCGGTCCACCCAAGGACCGTGCCCTTGTTGACCGTGCCCTGGCCGCCGCCTGGCGAGTGCTCCTTGATGGCGTAGGAGTACGTGCCGAGGAAGCGGTACGTGGTCGGGTCGAGGATGATCATCTGACGGTTCCAGCCCTCGAAGGTGTGGGTGAACGCGATGCCCTGCCGGCCCGCGGCGTCCCGGACGTTCCGCTCGACGCCGACGCCGCGGATCTGGGGCAGCGCTCGGTAGAGGGCGGCGCGGAGCGCGGACGGGAGGGGGCGCCGCAGCAGTTCGGCGATGGTGTCGAAGACCGATCGAGCCGCCTGCCTTCCACCCGCGGGCGGCACCGGCGTCGCGGGCCCTGGGCCGCCGGACCCGGTTTCCTCGGAATCCCGGTACGCCATCTGCATGGTCTTCGAGTCGTACAGGGCCCGCAGCAGGGCGCGCGGCTCGGTCGGCAGCATCTTGGTCAGGCGGTACCCCGCCTGGTCGGGCGACTTGTAGGCGACGGGCTTTCCACGCTTGTCATAGCGCCAGCCCGTCTTGGTGACCTGGAGCCTGCCTTCGACGACCTCGGCCGATTCCCGGCCGTCGACGCGTTCCCACCTCTCGACGGTGTTCAGCCTGCGGGTGTCCATGCCCTTCCACCAGGAGTTCATGTCGCCCTTGTATTCGGCGTTCCGGCTCTGGGCGTAGATCCACTGGCGCGGGCCCGGCCCCTTGTCAGGTGTCTTCTCGACCGCTACGGCCGCCCGGTCGCCGAGCTCGGCCGCGCTGGCGACGGAGAGAGTGTGCTCGCCTCCCGGGAGCTGGCTGACGGTCACCGCCGCGACGATCGTGACGCCGAGGACGCCGGCGACGGCGACCCGGGTCATCGGCCTGGGCATCGTCCACCTGCGCGCGGGACGCGGGACGGCCGTCCACTCGGCGTGGAGGCGGGCCCGGGCGGCGGAGGCGGCCTCGGGAGTGATCTGCGGCGTGCTACTGCGCAGGGACTCGATCATTTCCAGGTCGTTCATGCGTCTTCTCCCAGGGTGGGGTCTCCAAGGGCCGCGCGAACCTGGCGGCGGGCGCGGTGCAGCCGTGAGCGGACGGTGCCGACGGGGACGTCCAAAGCGCGGGCGGTCTCCTGGTAGGTGAGGTCGCCCCAGGCCACCAGGAGCAGGACGTCGCGGTCGCCCCGGGACAGCCCCGCCAGGGCACCGGCCAGGTGGCGCTCCTGGTCCTGGGCCGCCACCCGGCTGACCACGGTGTCGGCCATCGGTTCGGGCACGGGGTCGGAACCCGTACGGGCCAGCGCCCGGAAGTAGCGCTCCTCCGCCCGGCGGTGCCGCGCGACCAGGGTGGTCGCGATCCCGTACAGCCAGGGGCGGGCGAGCGGCTGGTCGAGGTCGTAACTGTGGCGGCGGCGGAAGGCGATGAGGAAGGTCTCGGCCACGATGTCGTCGGCGGCCTGGGTGCCCAGCCGGCGGGCCGCGTAGTGGTGGATCCGGCGGTGGTGCCGGTCGAAGAGTTCGGCGAACTGTTCGGGGTCGGTCAGGGAGAGTCGGATGACCTCGGAGTCGGACAGGTCGTTGCCCACCTCCGCCGCCAGCGCCGGCCTCATGAAGCGCCTTCGAGTCGATGCACCGGTGCGGTCCCTTCGGGGTCGGGTGAAACACCCGGTTGTCTCCCGAAGCACCTCGGGGGGTTCTCACTCCCATCCGCCGGGAGCGGTCCGGCAGGAGAACCCGATGATCCACGCCGTGGACCACGGCGGGCTCGCAGACGGCTCCTGAGACCCGGCCCGCGCCGACCGGCAGGCCACCAAGCCAGGGCGGAGTTGCTGGCGCGCCCTCGGGGGTCACCACCGGGAGATGGTGTGTTACTTCCGTCGGAAAGTAACATTGTGCAACAGATCCACTGTATAGCGTTAATACAGCGTGGTAGTCGGTGTGCGTCGTTCTGCGGTCCCCCGCCGCTCCAGGTAACGGGAGAGGTCCCGCCGCCGGACGCGACACCGACCGCTACGGCCCCCCAGCGAAAGGAAGACCTCATGCACATCGCCCGTCCCGCGATCGCGCTCGGCACCGCGACGATCGGGCTGCTGGCCCTGGCGCCCCTCGGCCCCGTCGCGTCCGCCGACGACATTCCCACCTACACCTGCGAGTTCACCCAGGAGGATTCCGGCGTCGTGCGCGGCAGCACCGCGTGCCACGCCTCGGATGGCGCGGTCGTGCAGGGCGGCTACGTCGGGCCGTCCGTCGTGCGCGGCTTCAAGGGCCCCAGCTACGACTGCCAGGTCGGCGGCGTTGCCGACGTCCCCGAATTCGTGGTCGCCTTCGGCTGCACCGAGGACTGAGCCACCACGCATCCCGGCAGGGCGCCTTCCCGCCGGGAAGGCGCCCTGCCCGCTCATCTCCCGGCCTAGGCGAGGACGGTGTGGAGTGACTTCAGCACGTGGGAGCGCCAGCCGTTGTTCATGCCACGGAACGCGAAGGCCTGGGACGGGTCGTCCATGTCGAAGCCCGCGTGGCGGATGAAGAGCCGCGTGCCGCGCCCTTCGGGGACGAGGCGCCAGGTCACGGTCGTGTCGAGGGAGCCGCCGCCCCAGCTGATGCGCAGCAGGCGCCCCTCGTCCAGGTCGAGGACGCGGCACCGGATCGTCCCGTCGAACCCGGCGCCCGGGATCGGACGGGTGGTGAAGGTGAACCGGTGCCCCACGACGGGCTCGAAGTCGTTCGGCATCAGCCAGCGGGCCAGCAGATCGCGGTCGGTGAGCGCCCGCCAGACCTTCGCGGGCGGGTGCGGGAGGAACTCCTCGACCTCGATGTCGGCGGTCATGCCGGGGGCTCCTCGTCCAGGACGTCGCGCAGGTCGGCCAGCCGTTCGCGCCAGAACCGCTCGTACGGGGTGAGCCAGTCCGAGACGTCCATCAGCGGTCCCGGTTCCAGGCGGTAGATCCGGCGGCGGCCGTCGCGCCGCTCGGTGACGAGCCCGGCGGTGCGCAGGACGCGCAGGTGTTCCGAGACGCTCGGGCGGCTCATCTCGAAGTGGGCGGCGAGCTCGTTCACCGAGCGCGGGCCGTCCAGCAGGAGGCGGGTCAGCTCCAGCCGCACCGGGCTCGCGAGCGCCGCGAAGACGTCGGTGACCATGGTCAGCGCGCCGCGGGGGCGAGCTGGAGCCAGCGGACGGGGCCCATCGCCTGGTCTCTCACCACCTCGAACCCGAGGGTTCCGGCGTAGAAGTCCTTCGCGGCGTCCTGGTCGGAGACCGGCACCGTCAGCAGCCGTACAGACGTGATGTTCATGGGCCCGAAGATACGTAGGCGTTTCCCTACCTGTCAAGCGTAGGGAGTTGCCTACGCGAGCCCGGTGGGTTCGGACGGCGTTCCCGGTGGCAGGCTTTGGAAGGGTCCATTGATCGGAGGGAAGATATGCGCGCCGTCACCTATGACTCCTATGCCGACGACAACTCACGCCTGAAGGTGGGGGAGGTGCCCGATCCGAAGGTCGCGCCGAGCAGCGTGCTCGTCGAGGTGCGCGCGGCCGGGGTGAACCCCGTGGACTGGAAGGCGATGGCCGGGGGCCTCGACCCGCTGATCGACACGGTGTTCCCCGTCATCCCCGGCTGGGACGTCGCCGGGGTCGTCGTCCGGCCGGGTCCCGACGCTCCCGAGTTCGCGCCCGGCGACGAGGTGTTCGCCTACGCGCGCAAGGACGTCCTCCAGGCCGGGACGTTCGCGCAGTACGTCGCGGTGCAGGCCGCGCACATCGCCCTCAAGCCCGCCAACCTCAGTTGGGCGCGGGCCGGAGGGCTGCCGCTCGCCGGGATGACCGCGCAGCGCGTCCTCGACCACCTGGACGTGGGCGAGGGCGACACCGTCCTGGTGCACGCGGCGTCCGGTGGCGTGGGGAGCCTCGCGGTGCAGATCGCGCGGGCGCGGGGTGCGCGGGTCATCGGCACCGCGTCCGAGAAGAACCACGACTACCTGCGGAAACTCGGTGCCGAGCCGGTCGTCTACGGGGAGGGGCTCGCGGGACGCGTCCGCGAACTCGCGCCGGACGGGGTCTCCGCCGTGGCCGACCTCGCCGGGGGCCAGCTCGACACGACGCTCGCCGTCCTCGCGCCCGGCGGGCGGCACGCCTCGATCGCCGACCCCGCCGTCGAGGAGCACGGCGGCCAGGTGGTCTGGGTCCGCCCGGACGGCGCCAAGCTCGCCCTGCTCGCCGACCTCGCGGAGCGGGGCGCGCTCGACGTCGAGGTCGCCGGCTCCTTCCCCCTGACGGAGGTCGGAGCCGCCTTCGACCTCAGCCGGGACGGCCACACCCGGGGCAAGCTGGTGATCGACCCGACCGCCTGACGCTCAGCGGAGGCGGGAGGCGAGGATCGTCGCGCCCTTGACGCCGGCCTGGTCGTCCAGCTCCGTGTGGACGAGCGGCGGCGCCGGACGGAACGTGAGCCGCTCGGCCAGGCGGGACGCCAGCGGCGTGAGCAGCGTCGCGCCCGCCTTGCCGAGCCCGCCGCCGATGACGAACAGGCCCGGGTCCAGGAAGAGCGTGGCGGAGGCCAGGCTGTCGGCGAGGCAGTCCAGTGCCTCGTTCCACACCGCGGCCGCGTGCGGGTCGCCCGCGGTGGCCAGCGCGACCACCTTCTCGGCCGGGACGCCCGACCCGTGCCGCCGGGTCAGCGCGGCGGCGGAGGCGTACGTCTCAAGGCAGCCCCGGTTGCCGCAGGCGCAGGGCTCGCCGCCCGGGCGGACGACGATGTGCCCGATCTCCCCGCTCCAGCCGGACGTGCCCGGATAGGGGGAGTCGTTGAGGATCAGCGCGGCGGCGATGCCCGTCCCGATGGCGACGAACACGAAGTCCGACACCTCGCGTCCCGCGCCGAGCTCGGCCTCCGCGAGCCCGGCGGTGCGGACGTCGTGGCCGATCGCGACCGGGATGCCGAGCCGCTCGACCGCGAGCCGCCGCATCGGGACGTCCCGCCAGCCGAGGTTCGCCGAGTGCACGGCGGTACCGGACGGCTCGTCCACGATGCCGGGGAGCACGATGCCCGCCGCGGCGGCGGGGGAGCCGGTGAGCTCCTCCGCGCGCGCGGCGAGGTGGGCGGCGAAGTCGAGCACGCCGCCCACCGGGTCGGCCTGGTCCGTCGGCCAGGAGAGGGTCGCGAGGACCTCCCCGCCCGTGTCCCCCTTGGCGATCTCCGCTTTCATCGACGTGCCGCCCACGTCCAGGCCGATCAGCGTCACTTGACCGAGCCCGCGGTGAGGCCGCCGATCAGGTAGCGCTCGACGAACACGAACAGGATGACGACCGGCACGATCGCGATCAGCGACGAGGCGAACAGGTACTGCCAGTGCTCCTGGTACTGGGTCACGAACGACGGGACGGCGACGGTGAGCGGACGCCGGTCGGGCGACGCGGTCACGGTCAGCGCCACGATGTACTCGTTCCACGCCGCGATGAAGGTGTACACGACGGCGGTGACGACGCCCGGCATGGAGATGGGCAGGGTGACGCGGGTGAGCGCCCCGACCCGTCCGGCGCCGTCCAGGAACGCGGCCTCCTCCAGTTCCTTGGGAATGCTGGAGAAGTAGCCGTGCAGGATCCAGACGCAGAACGGCAGGTTGAACGCCGCGTTCACAAGGATCAGGGCGAACAGCGTGTCGGTCAGGTTGAGCGCGACCATTTCCCGGTAGATGCCGATGACCAGCGCGGTCGGCGCGAACATCTGCGTGACCAGGACGAGCAGCAGGTAGAGGCCCCGGCCCCGGAAGCGGTAGCGGGCCGTGTAGTACGCGGCGGGCAGCGCGCACGCCAGCGTGACGACGGTCGCGGCCACCGCGACGATGAGCGAGACCCGCAGGTAGGTCCACAGCGGCGCCGCGTCCCAGACGTCGACGAAGTTCGACCAGGTCCAGTGGTCGGGCAGGTAGCCGCCCGGCGACTTGGTCAGGTCCTTCTCCGACTTGAGCGAGGTCAGCGCCATCTGGAGGTAGGGCAGCAGGAACCCCACCGCGACCAGCCAGCCGACGGCGGTCAGCAGGGCCGTGCGGAGCCGGAGCGGGCGGCGCCGCGCCGTGCCCACCGGGGTCGTCCCCTCGGACGGGCGCGTCATCGGACCTCCTCCCGCCACCGCGAGGCGCGCAGGTACATCAGCACCATGACGAGGATGAGCACGAAGTTGACGACCGCCATCGCGCCGGACTCACCGACATTCTGGTCGTAGAAGGCGAGCTTGTACATGAACGTGGTGGTGGTGTCGGTGGAGTGCCCGGGGCCGCCCCCGGTCATCGCCCAGATGATCGGGAAGCTGTTGAAGACGTTGATCACGTTGATGATGGAGGCGATCATGATCGAGGGGCGCAGCAGCGGCAGCGTGATCCCGAAGTAGGTGCGCAGCGGTCCGGCGCCGTCGACGCGCGCGGCCTCGTAGACGTCCTCGGGGATCGTCTGGAGCCCGGCGAGGATCACGAACGAGGCGAACGGCAGCGACACGAACACCGCGACCCACATCATCCACAGCATCGCCTGCCAGGGATGGGACAGCCAGTTCACCGGCTCGTCGATCAGGTGCAGGTCGAGCAGCACCCGGTTGACGAGGCCGGAGTAGTTGTCCAGCATCCACTTCCAGATGAGCGAGGTCATCAGCACGGACGCGGCCCACGGGACGATGACCGTCCAGCGGACGACGCGCCGTCCCGGGAAGCGGCTGTTCAGCAGCTGGCCGATGGCGAGCGACAGCACCATCGTCGTGATGACGATGCCGGCGACCCAGCCGAGCGTGCGCAGGACGACCGGGATGAGGTCGTCCTCGTCGAACAGGTCGGTGTAGTTCGTGAGTCCGTTGTTGCCGAGCGTCACACCCGACGAGCTGATCTTCAGTAGCGAGGTGCGGACCATCTCGACGACGGGCCACAGGACGACGACGGTGATGAGGACGAGGGACGGGCCGAGCCAGACGAGCGGGGTCAGCGCCCGTCCGGCCCGCCGGAGTGCGGAGGGGCGGGACGGCCGGGCCGAGGCGCCGGCGTCCCGCTCCCTCGTTTCGAGGTCCTGCACTCTCAGCCGCTCTTCTCGGCCGTCTTCTGGATGTCGTCCAGGACCTTCTTCGGGTCCTTGCCGGCGACCGAGGAGCCGAGGTCCTGCTTGACCGCGCCCGCGACGGCCGACCACGCCGGGTTGCTGGTGGGCGCGAACTTGGACGAGGGCAGCGCGTCCACGAACTGCTTCATGTACGGGTCGGCGCTGAGCGCGTCACCGGCCGACTTCGTCACCGGGAGGAAGCCCTCCTTCTTGAGGAAGGCGGAAGTGTTCTCCTTCTGGTACAGGAAGTCGATGAACTTCTTGAGGGCCTCCTTGTTCTTGCCGTCGTTCTTCTTGAACGCGGCGAGTACGTCCATGACGCCGAGCGTGTTGTGCTCGTTGCCGCTCTTGCTCGGCAGCGAGGTGACGCCGAAGTTCAGCTTCGGGTTGATCTTGTCGATGAATCCGGCCTTGGTGAACGGACCGCCGATCGCCATGCCGATCTTGCCCTGCGCGAACTGGTTGAACACCGTCTTGCGGTCGGTGGTCTCGGGGTTCGGCTGGGTCACCTTGGCGTCCCGCAGGCCCTTGAGGAAGTTCAGCGTCTCGACATTGGCGGGCTGGTTGATCGCCCACTTGCCGGACGCGTCGACCCAGCCGCCGCCGTTGTTCATCGCCCAGGAGTAGAACTCCGCCTGCGACTCCTCGGGGCCGAGCGGCAGCCCGTAGCCGGTGACGCCGGTCTTCTGGATCTTCTCCGCGTCGGACTTGACCTCGTCCCACGTCTTCGGGGGGCCGGCGATCTTGGCCTTGGCGAGCAGGTCCTTGTTGTAGAACAGCAGGCGGGCGCTGGAGATGAACGGCAGCGCGTACTGCTCGCCGTTGTACTTGGACTGCTCGACGAACGTGGGCGTGAAGTCGCTCAGCGTGGTCGGCGAGGTGACCTCGGACGCCTTGTAGATGAGCCCGTCCCGCGCGAAGTCGGAGAACGAGTTGTAGTTGAGGAGGTCGGGCGCCTGCTTCGTCTGGATATAGGTCTTGACCTTGGCGTCCATCTGGGTCCAGTCGACCATCTCCAGCGACACCTTGTAGCCGGAGTTCTTGGCCTCGAAGTCCTTGATGAGCGCTTTCCAGTAGGGCTCGGCGTTGCTGTCGTAGATCGCCGCGACGAACTTGATCGTCTTGCCGTCGGAGCCGCCGTCGTCCGACGAGCTGCCCTTCCCGCATCCGCTCACGCCGAGGGCCACCGTCAGGCCCGTGGCGATGGCGACCGTGAGGTGCCGTTTCATCTGTCCCCGCCTTCTCCGGCTTGCTTCTTCTTCGGGGCGCCCGCGCGCCCGTGCCGACTGTCGATCCGCTAGCTGCCGCCGACCCTCGCGCAAGGGTCGCGCGGCCTCTCCCGCCGCGGTCGTTTGGCGCGATGAGTCTCGTGGGTACGGCTTCCCGGGCGGTCTCGGTTCCGCCCGGCGTACCCCCTCGCGCGCATGAACATTTGTGCGCGGGGCGAATGCTCATTGAGCACAAACGCGCGTTGGACCCAGAAGATATGAGCTGGTCCGTACCAGTTCAAGAGGTCTATTCCGCAAGAGTCTTAACTGTTACCGGGCGTGGGACCTGCGGAGATCTGGTCCGGTGTGCACGCTGGACTGGTCTAGTCCAGCTGTCAGGAGCGTCTTGCTGTTCACTCTCAGCGAACCTTGGCCTTTCGGGCCGAAACGGACCGGAGGTGACCCCGAGGTGACCCCCGGGTGTCGGGGAACGGCCCACATGGGATGATCCGAGGCGGGCGCGACTGCGATGTGAGGGGACCGGTGGCCGTCGAGGGGATCACGGCGTCCGGCCGGGCGCGGCTGGTCGCCGGGCTCGTCATGGCCTCGTTCGCCGGTGTGTACGCGCTGGGCGCCCCCGCGCGGACGGACGGCGCGCCCCGCGTCGCGGTGACGATCGTTCTCGTCGTGGCGGTGCTCGCTCTGCACCTGCTCTGGCTCGTGCCGCGGATTCCCGGCAACCGGTGGGCCGCCGTCGCCGCGCAGGCCGCGTGCGCGTACGGCGCGGTGGCGCTCGGCACGTCGGTCGGGCTGCTCGGATTCGTCGCGGGCTCGCTGATGCTGGCGGCGGCGTGGCCGGTGTCGGTCGCGGTGCTCGGGACCGCCGCCGTCGTGGCCGCGCCGCGCGACGGCTCGACCGCCGACGCCACGGTCTCGGCCCTGCTGGTCGGCCTCGTCGTCTACGGGCTGGTGCGGCTCGCCGACCGGGTGGACGACACGGCGGCGGCGCGGCTGCCGCTCACGATGGCGGCGGTGGCGCGGGAACGGCTCCGCATCGCCACCGAACTCGACCGGGGCCTCGGCGAGGGGCTCGCGACGATCACCGAGGGCAGCCGTCGTGCGCTTGACCAGCCCGAACGCATCGGTGAGGTCCTGGACGTCGCACGCCGCTCGTTGAACGACGCGCGGGCGGCGGCGGCCGGTTTCCGGAGCATGTCGCTCGCGCCGGAGGTGGCGGCGGCGCGGGCGCTGCTGGAGGCGGCGGGCGTCGAGGCGGAGGTGCGGAGCGGGCACGGGGAACCGCTGGGCCCGGCCGGGGCGCTGCTGGCGACCGTCCTGCGCGAGGCGGTCACCGACGTGGTGCGCGGTGACTCCGCGAAGCGCTGCGTCATCGAGACGTCCGAGCGCCGGGGCGTCGTCAGGCTGCGGGTCGTGAACGATGGCGTCCGGACGGCGGCCGAGGGCGAGGAGGGCCTGGCGGACGCGGCCGAACGCGTCCGCGCGGCGGGCGGGACGTTCGCCACGGGCCTCGGCGACGACGGCCGCTTCACGGTGGAGGCCGCCGTCCGGGCCGCGCGGCGACCCGTGGTCACCCCCGACCGCAACGCCTACCGGCTGTCGGTCACGCTGCTCGCGGCGGTGCTGGCGGGGTTCGCGCTGAAGGGCCTGGTGCAGGCCCCGTCGGGGCTGTGGCTGGGGGCGGCCGGATTCCTCGTCGGGGGACTGCTGGTCGCGCTGCCGCAGTGGGCCGCGATCCCGCTGGTCGCGGCCGTGATCATAGGTGTCGGTGCGACGTCCCCTGGGCAGGACGCCGCCGCGACGGTCAACGCCATGATCAGCACGTTGGTGACCGGGCTCGTGCTGTACGGGCTCGTCCGGCTGACCCGGCTGGTGCGCGATCTGCGGGTCGCGGGCGAGGAGCTGGCGCGCGCCGCGACCGTCCAGGAAAGGCTGCGGGCGGCGCGCGACCTGCACGACCTGCTCGGGCACAGCCTCGCGGCGATCCTGCTGAAGTGCGAGCTGGCGCGGCGGCTGGCGGCGGCGGACCCGGCCCGCGCCAGGGCCGAGCTGACCGAGGTCGTCGCGATGGCCGAGCAGGCGCACGAGGATTTGCGCGCCGCGACCGGCGGCACGTCCGCGCTGGTGCTGGACGCGGAGATCGCCTCGGCGCGGTCGGTGCTCGCGGCGGCGGGCGTCGAGGTCGAGGTGGACGCCGGGCACGCGGGCCTCCCGTCCGAGGCGTCGGCGGTGCTCAGCGTCGTGCTGCGGGAGGCGGTCACCAACGTCCTGCGGCACAGCGCCGCCCGGCACTGCGCGATCGTCACGGCGCGGGACGGCGCGGGCGTCCGGCTGACCGTCCGCAACGACGGCCTCGACCCGCACGCCCGCCGCACGCCGCCCGGCGCCGGGATCGGCAACCTCACCACGCGGCTGGCCTCGCACAACGGGGCGCTCAGCGCGCGCGCCGACGGAAACGGCGACTTCGTCCTCGAAGCGCGCCTACCGGCCTGAGCGCGCCGCGACATTGTGATCGGTGTCACGGGAACTCCCCGCGGTCTCGTGACAGGACACGATGTGGAGTCGTCATTGCGAGCCCGGCTGCGAGCCGGGGATCAGGACGCGTTCGCGGAGATCTTCGACGAGCACGCGGGTGTGGTCTACCGCTATGCGGTCCGGATGGTGGGGGACAGGGCGGCGGCCGAGGACGTGGTCTCGCTCACCTACCTGGAGGCGTGGCGGCAGCGGGAGCGGATCCGCCCGGACGGGGAGAGCCTGCGGCCCTGGCTGCTGGGCATCGCGGCCAACGTGCTGCGCAACACTGCGCGCGCGGCTCGGCGGCACCGGGCGGCGCTCGCCCGGCTGCCGCGCGGCGACACGGTGCCCGACTTCGCCGACGATCTGGTCGGACGGATGACCGACGCCGAGCAGCTCGCCGCCGTCTGGGCCGCCCTGAGCCGGCTGCGCCCGAAGGAGCGCGAGGTGTTCACGCTCGTGGTGTGGTCGGGCCTCGACTACGCGGAGGCGGCCGAAGCCCTGGGCGTCCCCGTCGGGACGGTCCGGTCACGGCTGTCCCGGGCCCGCAGGCGGCTGCGCGAGCTCGCGGACGCGGCCCTGAGCGAGGAGAACATGGAACCGAACGTCCCGGACGGACAGCTGGATGGTGACCGCGTCGAAGCGGTCCGGTCGACTCAGGAGAAGTACCGATGAACCGCATCCGACGGCAGAGCCCGAGCCCCGCCGAGCGCGAGGAGCTGGCGGGACTGCTGCCCGCCGGGGGCGACCGGGAGCTCTCCGAAGGTCGCCGCCGCATCCTCAAGGAGCACTTCATGCAAGAGATCCAGGAGTCCGAGCACGCCCCGGCCCCCCGTCCGCGGGTGCGCCGGCGCCGACTCGCCATCGGCGTCCTGGCGGCCTCGGTCGCGGCCGGAGCCGTGGGGGCCGGGGCCATCGCCGTCGCGGGCGGCGGCGACGAACCCGAGAAGGCGCCGCTGGTCGCCCTGGGCGGGGATGCCCCGACCAACGCGGTCGCGCTGCTGGACCGCGTGTCGCTGGCCGCCGCGCACAAGCCCGCCGTCACTGTGCGCGACGACCAGTTCATCTACACCCGCACCAAGGGCACCTACGGCGTGATCGGTAACGGGCCCGCCAGGACGAAGGTGACGGAGCAGAAATCGGTGATCGATGAGACGTGGACGTCGCCGCTGCCGAAGGTCGATGGGCTGGGCCGTAAGAACGGAGGCAAGCCCTTCATGATCCACGGAGAGAACGTCTACAGCTACAAGCGTCTGTCGACGTTCCCCACCGACCCGGACGCGATCCTGCAACGCATCTACAAGGAGCACAAGGCGCAGAAAGGATACGACCAGAGCAAGGAGGGCTTGGCCTTCGAGGAGATCGGCCTACTGGTCAACGGCAATCTGATGCCGCCGGCCCTCGCCGCCGGCCTCTACCGGGCCGCGGCCAAGATCCCGGGTGTGACGCTGGTGCCGGACGCCGTCGACGCGGCGGGGCGGCACGGAATGGCCGTCGCGAGGGTGCAGGGCCCCGAGCGGACCGAGTGGATCTTCGACAAGAAGACCTACGACTACCTCGGTCAGCGGTCCGTCCTCGTCAAGGACGGCGAGGCGGGCAAGAAGGGGACCGTCATCAGCCACAGCGCGGTGCTCGCGGTCGGTGTCGTCAGCAAGCGCGGCCAGTCCATGGGCTAGAGCCACCCGGCCTCGCCCGCGATGCGCGCCGCGTCGGTGCGGTTGCGGGCGTTGAGCTTGGCCACGACGGACGTCAGATGGTTGCGGACCGTCCCGGGCGACAGGAACAGCCGCTCGGCGATCTCGGTGGCCTCGGCGCCCTCGGCGGCGAGCCGCAGCACGTCGGTCTCGCGCGGGGTGAGCGGGTTGTCGGCGAGGTCCCAGGCGGTGACGGCGAGCTTCGGGTCCAGGACGCGGCCGCCCGCCGCGACCTCGCGGATCCCGGCGGCGAGCTCCTCGGGCGGGGCGGTCTTCAGCAGGAACCCCCGGACGTGCGCGGCGAGCGCGCGGCGCAGGTGGGCGGGCTTGCCGTGCCCGGTGAGGATCAGCGTCGCGGTCGCGGGCAGCTCCTCGTGCAGGGCAGCGGCGGCGGCGAGGCCGTCCATGCCGGGCATGTCCACGTCGAGGACGGCGACGTCGGGACGGTGCGTCCGCGCGGCGGCCACCACCGCGTCGCCGCGCTCGACCTCCGCCACCACGTCAAGGTCGGGCTCCAGGTTCAGCAGCGCGACGAGCGCGCCGCGCACGACGTGGTGGTCGTCGGCCAGCAGCACCCTGATCACGTCTCATGTCTACCAGCCGCGGTCACGGCGGCACCCATGACGAGGTCACGGGTGTTCGGTGACGGCGTCTCTGGTGGGTGAACCCGCAGGTCAGAAGACTTGAGGGCATGGACGAAGCGGTGCGTTTGGACGCGGTGAGCAAGGTCTACGGCAGGGGCGGCGGCGCCGTCGCGGCGCTGCGGGAGGTGACGGCGGGGATTCCGCGCGGCCGGTTCACGGCCGTGATGGGGCCGTCCGGATCGGGGAAGAGCACGTTCCTGCACTGCGCGGCGGGGCTGGACACGCCGACGTCGGGGACCGTCCGGCTCGGCGGCACCGACCTGTCGGCGATGAGCGAGACGCGGCTGACCGAGCTGCGCCGCGAGCGCGTCGGGTTCGTGTTCCAGGCGTTCAACCTGGTCTCCGCGCTGACCGTCGAGAAGAACATCACGCTCCCGCTGCGGCTGTCCCGCGCGCGCGTCGACCGGGCCTGGCTGGAGGAGGTGGTGGCCCGCGTCGGCCTGCGGGACCGCGCCGCGCACCGGCCCGCGCAGCTGTCGGGCGGGCAGCAGCAGCGGGTGGCGATCGCCCGCGCCCTCGTCACCCGGCCGGACGTGGTGTTCGGCGACGAGCCGACCGGCGCGCTCGACACGATGACGGCGCGCGACGTCCTCACGCTGCTGCGCGACGTCGTGGACGGGATGGGCCAGACGGTCGTGATGGTCACCCATGATCCCGTCGCCGCGTCCTACGCCGACACGGTGCTGTTCCTCGCCGACGGCCGGATCGTCGACGTGCTGGACGCGCCGTCCAGCGACGGCGTCGCCGCCCGCATGACGCGGCTGGGGGCCTGGAAGTGATCGCGCGGAAGGCCGGTCTCGTCGGGGCGTTCGCCGCGCTGCTGTGCGCCGCCGCGCTCGTCTGCGCCTGCGGAATCCTGCTGGACACGGGGCTGCGCGGGTCGATCGCGCCGCAGCGCTACGCGGGCGCGCCGGTCGTCGTCGGCGGCGACCAGTACGTGCACGCGGTCAAGAAGAAGAAGGGCAAGACGAAGCACAAGGCGAAGGTGCTCGGCGAGCGCGTGTGGATACCGGCGTCGCTGGCGGACCGGATCCGCTCCGCGCCGGGCGTCCGCGCGGTGACGACCGAGGTCAGCTTCCCGGCCGAGATCGCGGGCCGGGGCGGCGAGTCGTGGGGGCACGGCTGGGAGTCGGCCGCGCTCACCCCGTTCACGCTGCGGGACGGGCGGGCGCCCGCCGCCGACGACGAGATCGTGGTGGACGCGGCGTCCGCCCGAGAGCGGGGGCTCCGGCCCGGCTCGCGGGTGCGGGTCGAGTCGGCCGAGCCCGGCGCCTACCGCGTGGTGGGCGTGACCCGGCAGGCGCTCAGGGACCAGACGGCGATCTTCTTCAGTACCGCGCGGGCGGCGCGGCTGGCGGGACGTCCCGGCATGGTCTCCGCGATCGGCGTGGACGGGCCGGAGCGGGCGGTGCGCGACGCGGTGCGCGGCACGCCGGTGACCGTCCACACCGGGGACGGCCGGGGCAAGGCCGAGTTCCCCGGCGCCGAGCGTTCCCGGATCAAGCTGATCAGCATGGGCGGCGCGCTCGGCGGGACGGCGCTGCTGGTGGCGGTCCTCGTCGTGTCCGGCACGTTCGCGCTGTCGGTGCAGCAGCGGGAGCGGGAGATCGCGCTGCTGCGCGCCATCGCCGCGACGCCGCGCCAGGTCCGCCGGATGATCGGCCGGGAGGCGCTGGCGGTCGGGCTCGTCGCGGGCCCGCTCGGCGCCGCCGCCGGGCTGCCGCTGGCGTTCTGGCTGCGCGACCGGTTCCGGAGCCTCGGCGCGCTGCCGACCGGTCTCGACCTCGTGACCAGCCCGTTCCCGCCGGTCGTCGCGGTGCTCGCGGCCGTGGCCGCCGCCTGGGCGGCGGCCCGGGTGGCCGCGCGGCGGACGTCGCGGATCCGGCCGGTCGAGGCGCTGGGGGAGGCCGCGCTGCGTCCCGCCCGGCTGGCGGCGGGGCGGGTCATCGCCGGGCTCGGCTGCGCTGCCGGGGGCGTCGCGTTGACGATCCTGCTGGCCCACCTGAACGTCGAGGCCGCGGCCAGCCCGGTCACGATGCTGACCGCGATCGTCTGGACGGTCGCCGTGGCGCTCCTCGGCCCGGTGCTCGCCCGCGCCGGTGTCGCGGTCCTGTCGGTGCCGCTGCGGATGTTCCCGGTGGGCGGCGACCTGGCCGCCGCGAACCTCGGGACGGACGCGCGGCGGCTCGCGTCCGTCGTCACGCCGCTCACGCTGATGGTCGGGCTGACCGCCACGATCCTGTTCGCCCAGACGACGATGGGCCACGCCGCGACCCGCCAGGCCGCCGACGGCACGATCGCCGCGCACGTGGCCGGGCCGGAGGTTCCGCACGCGGTCGCGGACGAGATCCGCCGCTCGCCCGGCGTCACCGCCGTGACCGAGGTCGTGCGCGGCACCGTCCGGGTCGGGCTGGAGAACTACCAGATCCAGGGCGTCACGCCCGCGGGCCTGAACCGCACGCTCGACCTCGACGTCCGCTCCGGTTCTCTGGACGGGTTGACCGCGTCGACCATCGCGGTCAGCGAGACCGCCGCCGGACGGCTGCACGTCCGGCCCGGCGACCGGCTCCGCCTCACGCTCGGCGACGGGACGCCGATCGCCCCCATGGTGATCGCCGTCTACGGGCGGGGCCTCGGCTTCGGCGACCTCACCGTCTCCCGCGACCTGCTCGCCGCCCACGTGGACGACCCGCGCGGCACCGTGCTCGTGGCCGGGAAGCCCCCGCGAATCCCCGGCCTGACGTTCACCGGCGCGGCCGACGTCGCGTCGGCGAGTGCGTCCACGAACGCGGAGGTCAACCAGGTCGCGATGGTCCTGATCATCGCGTTCACCGCGATCGCCGTGGTGAACACGCTCGCGATGGCCACCTCCGCCCGCGCCCGCGAGTTCGCGCTGCTGCGGATCGTCGGGGCCACCCGCCGCCAGGTCATGGGAATGCTCGGCTGGGAGACGCTCGCGACCGTGCTCGTCGCGGCCGTCCTCGGCACGGCGATCGCGCTCGGCACGCTCACCGCGTTCGGCCGGGGCATGACCGGCGGCGCGCCCCACGTCCCGCCGCTCACCTACCTGGGCGTCCTCGGCTGGGCCGGGGTGCTCGCGCTGGTGGCGACCGTGCTCCCGGCGCGTCTCGCGATGGCGCCGCGCCCGGCCGACGCCATCGGCGCGGGCGAGTGAGCCCGGTAGCTGGAGGTCAGCGACAGCGCGCCGATGACCAGCAGCAGCCAGCCGCCGGTCGCCGGGAAGTAGAGCGCGACGAGCACGGCGCCGATCAGCACCATCGTCCAGCCGGTCTCGGCGGGCATGCGTCCCGTCCGGGTGGCGACCGAGCGCGACAGGAGCCCGGCGAGCACCAGCGTCGGGGCGGCGAGCAGGAACCACACGCTCGCCTCGCGCTTCCAGAAACCGGCCGCGCCGTCGTCGGCCACCGCCCGGAAGAAGCCGTCGCGGGCGATGTCGCCCCAGGCGTTCGGCTGGACGAACGCGAACAGCACGTGGGCCACCGCCGTGGCGAAGATCAGGCGGATCGTCCAGCGGGTCAGGGTGTCCATGATTACCTCCTGACCTGGGACGTTACGGCCGCGCCCCGCGCGCCCGCGAGGGCGTGGTCACCCGGTTCCGGGTACGGTTTCGCGCCCCTGCCCGGTGGTGCCCGCACGAGTCACGGGCACGCGCCCCCGGACGGTGGTCCCCGTGCCGACGGACGAGCGGATCTCCAGCCGTCCGCCGACGGCGTCGATCCGGTCGCGCATGTTGCCGAGCCCCGACCCCCGCGCGGTCGCGGACGCGTCGAACCCCGGCCCGTCGTCGGACACCGCGAACTCCAGCACGTCGCCGTCGGCGTCCAGCCGGAGCCGGGGTGTGCTCCCGGCGGCGTGTTTCGCCGCGTTCTGGAGGGCCTCCAGGCAGCAGAAGTACACCGCCGCCTCGACCTCCGGCGCGAACCGCCGTCCCGCGAGGCCGGGCCCCACCGTGACCTCGGCCGGGACGCGGATCGCGTGCGCGCGCAGCGCCCGGGCGAGGCCCTGTTCGGCGAGGATCGCGGGGAAGATGCCCCGGGCGAGGTCGCGGAGGGTTTCCAGCGCTGTTGCGGTGTCGCGGCCCAGCTCGTCCAGCAGCGCCTTGACCTCGGGGGACGCGTCGCCGATCAGCGCCCGCGCGAGCGCGGTCTTCGCGGCGACCGCGAGCAGGTGCTGCTGCGCGCCGTCGTGCAGGTCGCGTTCGAGGCGGCGGCGCTCGGTGTCCTGCGCGGCGACCAGCCGCCGCCGCGACTCGCGCAGCTCGGCGGCGCGGGCGACGTCGCGGAACGCGATCGCGGCGTGCGCGGCGAGGTCGGCGGCGAGCGCGGAGTCCCGCGCGGTGACCGGGTCGCCCGGCGGCTTGACGATCGTGATCGCGCCGAGCGTCTCGGCGCCGTCGCGCACCTCGGCGACGGCGTCCGGGGCGCCCTCGGGCGGGGCGGCGGCGTGCGGGGGGTGCGCGGCGGCCAGGCGCAGCTCGTCGCCCACCCGGATCCAGACCTCCGTCCGGGACGCGCCGGTCGCGTCGGCCAGGGCCCGGGCCAGCGACGGCAGGAACTCCTCGATCGGCGCGGCCGCGGCGAGCCGCTCCGACAGCAGCGACAGCGTCTCGTAGGGCGTCGCCCTGACCCCGTGGACGAGCCGGTCCGCGACCTGCCGCGCGCGGGCGCGCACCGGGCCGAACCCGAGCGCGGCCAGGGCCGTCGCGACGAGCGGCAGCAGCGTCCCGCCGCCGAGGCGGGACTCGACCAGCGATCCGGCGCCCACGACCACCGCGACGTACACGACCGTGATGAACGCGGCCAGCGTCGCGTACACGATGGTTCCGCGCAGGACGGCGTCGATGTCGTACAGCCGGTACTTGGAGATCGCGAACCCGATCGCGACCGGCGTGCCCGCGCCCAGCACGAGCAGGGATGCGGTCCACGGGTCGGGCGTCGCGACCGGCCGGGCGAACTGCACCGCGACCGCCGCCGCGCCGAGCAGCACGCTCAGCCCGAACCAGCGGAGCTGCGCCCGCTCGTCCCCGCGCGCCCGCACGTACCGGCCCCGGCTCGCCACCGCCGCCAGCGCCGCGCACAGCCCGGCGACGGCGGCGGGCACGGCGATCAGCGCCACGTCCACGGGCTCGCTCACCTGCGGATGGAAGTCCGGCGGCCCGGCCCCGGCCGAGACGGCGCCGAAGCAGACCGAGGCCACGGCGAGGTTCGCGGCCGACAGCCACCCGACCGCGCGCCAGCGCCGGGACGGGAGCCGCCCGTCCGGGAACAGCAGGGGCAGGAACGTTCCCGCCGGGAACACCGCGTAGATCCACGTCCAGGTCCCGGCCCAGCCCGCGAACCCCCCGAACGGCAGCGACCCCGGCCGTGTCATCAGCGCGTAGACGGCATAGGACTGCCACAGGCCCGTCATCGCGATCGCCGCGCCGATGCCGCCGAGCAGCCAGCCCACCGGGTTCGCGGGACGGCGCGGCGTCACGACCGCGCCGACCGCCGCGAACGCCACCGCCATCAGCGACAGCCCGACCGGGTAGGCGGGACCGAGCCCGGTCGCGTCCCTCCCGTTCAGGACGGCGAGGAGCAGGTTCGCCGAGGCCGCCGCCACCGTCCCGAGCCACAGCCCGTGGCACGCCCATCGCGTCCATCGCGCCTTGTCGATGCCCATATCAGCCGGAGGCGAGCAGGCCCTCGTCGTCCAGGAACAGCAGGACAGCCTTCACCCGGCGGTGCACCACCGGCTCCTCCGCGATGCCGAGCTTGCCGAACACCGCGTTGATGTGCTTCTCCACGGCCCGCACCGACACGGTCAGGTCGGCCGCGATCCGCGTGTTGTTCTTGCCCTCCGCCATCAGCGCCAGGACCTCCCGCTCGCGCGGCGACAGCGCGCCGAGCGGCGAGTCGGACGCGCGCCGCCGCGAGGCCAGCAGCGCGGCGACGATCTCCGGGTCGAGCGCCGAGCCGCCCCGCGCCGTGTCCTCCAGCGCGCGGACGATCTGCCCGACGTCCCCGACCCGCGACTTGAGCAGGTACCCGAGGCCCTCCGCGCTCTCGCCCAGCAGGTCGTAGGCGAGGCCCGGCTCCGCGTACTGCGACAGGACGACCACGCCGACGTCCGGATGCTCGCGGCGGATGGTGCGGGCCGCGCGGACGCCCTCGTCGGTGCCCGTCGGCGGCATGCGGATGTCGGTGAGGACGGCGTCCGGACGGTGCTCGCCGACCGCCGCCAGCAGGCCCGGCAGATCGGCGGCGGTCCCGGCGACCTCCACGTCCCCGGCGCGCGCGAGCAGCGCGGCGACGCCCTCCCGCACGAGGTAGTCGTCGTCGGCCAGCACGACCCGAAGTGCCATGCCGGCGATGATATGGCTGCTGGTGCGCGCCCGACTCGGAAGGGCCCGGCCGGCCCGCGTGACCCCCTCGATCACGCGGGCCGCGACAGCCGGCCTCTGGGTACCGTCCTTTCGTACCCCTTCCGGACGGCCGGTTGAACCTCACCGTCGGTGAGATCTCACTATGCGGGACGCGAGACGGAACGCGCGCCGAGGCCCTCCGCCAGGATCGCGGCGGTGTCGGCGATCGCCTTCTCATCCGCCGAGCCGTCCGATGCCCGCCGGTTGGTGGTGATCGCGAAGATCAGCGGGGCGCCGCCGGACGGCGGGTAGGCGATCGCGATGTCGTTGGCCGTGCCGTAGGTGCCGCCGGTGCCGGTCTTGTCGCCGACGCTCCAGCCCGGGAGCCCGGCGCGGATGCGGGCGCCGCCGGTCCCGGCGGCCTTCATCCACCCGATCAGCCGGGCCCGGTCGGCGGGGACGAGCGTCCGGCCGAGCGTCAGTTCGCGCAGGTCGCGGCCCCACGCGCGCGGCGTGACGGTGTCGCGCCGCTCGCCGGGGCTCCACAGGTTGAGGTCGGTCTCCCAGCGGTCGTGCCGGCTGACCCGGTCGCCGAGCGAGCGGAGGAACGCGGTGTGCCCGGCGGGCCCGCCGATCTGCCGCAGGACGAGGTTCCCGGCAGTGTTGTCGCTGACGGTGATGGCCGCGTGGCACAGGTCCGCGACGGTCATTCCGGTCTCGACGTGCTCCTTGGTGACGGGCGAGTTCGGGACGAGGTCGGCCGCCGTGTAGTGGATCACGCGGTCCAGCAGCCCCGGGTCGGACCGGCGCGCCTTGTGGAGCACGGCCCCGCACGCGATCGCCTTGAACGTGGACAGGAACGGGAAGCGCTCGTCCGCCCGGTGGGTGAGGACCCGGCCGGTGCCGGTGTCGAGCGCCCACGCGCCGATCCGCATCTGGTGGGTCTTCTCCAGCTCGGCCAGCCGTCTGCCGACGGCGCCCTGGGACGGCGCGGGACGTGTCTGGGCCTGGGACGCAGTCAGCGGGGCCGTGTCACTGCGCGGTGCAGCCGACGTGGAGCCGCCGGCGCCGCAGGCGGTCACGCCGGTGAGAAGGACCGCCGCGACCCCGGCGGCGACCCGGGCCCGGAACCGGAAAGGTGGAGTTCGCATGCGGGCAGAAGATCAGACCTCCGCCGATGATGTCCAATACAGATATTGGTTCCTGACCGATACAGGTTTATATATCAACCCAGGTGGTGCACCAGGTCGCGAGCGCGATGCATGATCCGCTGGACATAAGGTGAATTATGGTTCATGATAAAGGTGAACCGGCGTTCGACTTATGGAAGGGCGACCTCACGTGGCTGCGATCCTCTACCGGGTCGGCGCCTGCTGCTTCAGGCGGCGCCGCCTGGTCTGCGGGCTCTGGGCACTGCTGGCCGTGCTGGCGATCGCCGGGGCGGCCGCGCTCGCGGGCGAGACGTCCAACACCGTGACGATCCCCGGCACCGAGGCGCAGCGGACCCTCGACCGGCTGGACGAGCGCTTCCCCGAGGCGAAGGTCGGCGACGCCTCCGCGCGGGTCGTGTTCGTCGCGCCGCCCGGCCGCCGCCTGTCGGACGAACCGAACCGGGCCGCGGTCGAGAAGGTGGTCCAGGGGATGCGCGAGGCACCCCGGGTGGTCGCGGTCCTCGACCCGTTCCAGGCGAAGGCCCTCTCGCGGGACGGCAGGTTCGGCTACGCGCAGGCGACCTACGACGTCCCCGCCGCCGACCTGAAGAAGGACGAGCAGGAGGCGCTCAAGGCCGCCGCCGCGCCCGGCCGCGCCGCCGGGCTGACCGTCGAGTTCGGCGGCGACGCCGTCACCGGCAAGCCCGTGACCGGCGCGGTCGAGCTGATCGGCGTGCTGGTCGCGGCCGTGGTGCTGCTGGTCACGCTCGGCTCGCTGATCGCCGCCGGGCTGCCGCTGCTGATGGCGGTCCTCGGCGTCGGGATCGGGATGAGCGGCGTCGCGATCGCCTCCGGCCTGACCGACCTGAACGTGAACACCGGCGTGCTGGCGCTGATGCTCGGGCTCGCGGTCGGCATCGACTACACGCTGCTGATCGTGTCGCGGTTCCGGTACGAGGTGGCGGAGCGGCCTCCCGAGGAGGCGGCGGCGCTGGCGGTCGGCACCGCCGGGTCCGCGGTCGTGTTCGCCGGGCTGACCGTCATGATCGCGCTGGCCGGGCTGTCGGTCGTCGGCATTCCGGTGCTGACCGCGATGGGCCTCGCCGCCGCCGGGACCGTCGCCGTCGCGGTGCTGCTCGCGCTGACGCTGCTCCCCGCGCTGCTCGGCTTCGCCGCCCGGCGCGTCTCGGCCGCGCGCCGGGGGCGGGTCGAGCCGGGCGCGGTCCCGCACGGGGAGCGGTGGGCGCGGTTCGTCGTCCGGCGGCGGATTCCCGTCCTGCTGGTGGCGCTGGCGGGCCTCGGCATCGCCGCGATCCCGGCCGCCGACCTGCGGCTCGGCCTGCCCGACGACTCGATGCTCCCCGCTGACTCCACCCAGCGCAAGGCGTTCGAGCTGGTCAGCGAGGGGTTCGGCCCCGGCTTCAACGGCCCCCTGGTAGTGGTCGTGGACGGCGGACGCGGTGGCGGCGCCGCAGCCGCGGGCCAGGTCGCCACGACCCTCGGCCGCATGGACGGCGTCGCCGCCGTCACCCCGCCCACACCGAACCGCGACGGCGGTATCGCGCTGCTGACGGTGTTCCCGGAGACCGGGGCGACCGAGCAGGCCACGACCGACCTCGTCCACCGCATCCGCGACCGGCGGGGCGAGCTGCGCGCGGCGACCGGCGCCTCGATCGCGGTGACCGGCCTGACCGCCGTCAACATCGACTTCTCCAGGAAGCTCGACGACGCGCTGCCGCCCTACCTCGGCGTCGTCGTGGGCCTGACGTTCCTGCTGCTGATGCTGGTGTTCCGGTCGCTGATCGTCCCGCTGAAGGCCGCGCTCGGGTTCCTGCTCAGCGTCGCCGCGACGTTCGGCGCGGTCGTCGCGGTGTTCCAGTGGGGCTGGATGTCCTCGGTGCTCGGCCTGGACGCGACGGGCCCGACCGCGAGCCTGCTGCCGATCGCGCTGATCGGCATCCTGTTCGGCCTCGCGATGGACTACGAGGTGTTCATCGTCGCGCGGATGCGGGAGGAGCACGTCCGCGGCACCGCCCCCGACGAGGCCGTCGCGACCGCGTTCCGGCACAACGCCCGCGTCGTCACCGCCGCCGCGATCATCATGATCAGCGTGTTCGCCGGGTTCCTGTTCTCCACCGAGCAGCTCAGCCGGTCGATCGGCTTCGCGCTGGCCGTCGGCGTGCTCGCCGACGCGCTCGTCGTCCGCATGACGATCGTCCCGGCGGTGATGTCGCTGTTCGGACGGGCCGCCTGGTGGCTGCCCGGCCCGCTGGAGCGGATGCTGCCCGCCGTCGACGTCGACGGCGAGCGGCTGGCCGGGAACCGCGACCCGGCGCGACGACCATCGGAGCCGGACGTCGCCGCCCCCTCCGGCTGACCCCGACTCCCCTCCCAGGCCCCGCCGCCCGTCCGTCCTCCCGTAGTGAAGGGCGGCGGGGCCGCCCCGTCAGGAGCCGTACCGCGTCAGGAGCGAGCCGTACCGCTCCGAGAGCGGGGGGTTCGCCTCGGACGGGAGCGCCGACGGCAGGTCCGACCGGCGGCTCAGGCGCAGCTTGCGGTAGACGCGGGTGAGGTGCTGCTCGACGGTGCTGACCGTGATGAACAGCTTCGCGGCGATCTGCCGGTTGGTGTAGCCGTCGGCGGCGAGCGCGGCGACCCGCAGCTCGGCGTTGCTGAGCTCCTCGACGCCGGGCCGCGCCACCGGGGCGGGGACGTCCTCGGTCGCGGCGGGCGGCTGCGCCGCCGCCGGGGCCAGCGTGCACGGCGAGCGGTCCCGCACCTGCGCGCCCGACGCCTCGGCGAGCCGGTCGGCGCGGCGCGCCGTCCGGCGGGCGGTGCCGGGTTCGCCGAGGCCGCGCTGGACGCGGCTGAGGTCGTGGAGCGCGCGGGCCAGCTCCAGCCGGTCGTGCGAGCGCTGGAGCACCTCGACGGCCTCGGACAGCAGCTCGCGGCGGACCGGCAGGTCGCTGGTCCGGGCGAGGGCGCGCAGCGTGATCCCGCGCGTCCGGCGGTCCCAGGACGGGAGCATGGCGAGCTGCTCCTCGGCCAGCGCCCGGCCCTCGGCGAGGCGGCCCAGCCCGGCGTAGGCGTAGGCGGCCGAGGAGCGCCACGGCACGACCGCCGGGATGTCCAGCTCCCACCGCGCCATCAGCTCGCCGCACACCTGGAAGTCGCCGAGCGCGGCGTGCAGCCGTCCGGTGGACATGTGGAACCAGCCGCGCGCCTCCAGGTAGTGCAGGCCCGCGCGGGTCTGGAACATCGCCTCGGGGACGGCGGTGCCGAGGCACGCCTCGGCCCCGTCCAGGTCGCCGAGCCCGAGGTCGGCCGCCACCATGCTCGCCAGCGGCAGCCCGATCGCCACGCCCCAGCTCCGGGCGGGCATGACCGCCAGCGCCCGGGACGCCTGCCGGTGCGCGGCGCGCAGGTCGCCGCGCCGCAGGTCGGCCAGCGCGCCGATGCCCGCGAGCAGCCCCTCCCAGACGGGCGTGCGGCGCACCCCGGCCTCGGCGGCGAGGGACTCGCGCCAGAACTCCGCCTTGTCCAGCGACCCGCCGTAGATCAGCGCGGCGAGCGCGGCGATGACGGGGATCAGCGCGGAGTCGTCCGGCCGCGCGCACTGGAGCACCTTCTCGGCGCTCGTCAGCAGCTCGTCGGCGTCGTCGGAGAGCGTGTGCACCGCCGACAGGTGCGGGGCGAGCGACGGGCGCCCCGGCGCGGCGTCCGCGTCCGCCCACGCCGGGGGCACGGTGTCGGGGTAGTGGGCCCGCAGGCGGTGCAGTGCCTTGCCCGTGGCCCGCGCGTCGTGGTGGCGCAGCTCGCCGAGCAGCTCCGCCGCGTCCTGCGGGCGGCCGTGCCACAGCAGGTAGTCGACGGCTCGGACGGCGTACCGGCCGGTGAGCAGCCCCCGCCGCACGGCGCTGCCCAGCTCGGGCAGGAGCCGTTCGGCCCCGGCGGGGTCCAGGAGCCACTCGGCGCGCGCGATCAGGGACGTGGCGACCGCGTGCTCGCGCTCGTCGGCGCTGTGCCGCCGCGCCCGCTGGAGCAGCAGCAGCGCCCGCCGCCCGTCGCCGTCGTCGAGGGCCTGCTCGGCGGTCTCGCGCAGCACCGCCACCTCCCACGGCTCGCGCGGGCCGCCCCCGCACAGCAGGTGCTCGGTGACGGTGCCGATGGGGAAGCCCGCGTTGTGCAGCGCGGTCGCCGCCGCGGCGTGCAGCGCCGCCCGGTCGTCCGGCGGGATGCTCCGCAGGACGGCGACCAGCGCCGCCCCGTCCCGGAACCGCATGCCGTCGAGCAGCCCGGCGACCGTCAGCGTCTCGACGGCCTCGGCGACCGGGTGGCGGCTCAGCCCGAGCGTCGCCGCCAGCAGGTCGGGGGACGCGGCGTCGCCCAGGATCGCGATGGCACGTGCCACGTCGAGTTCGGGCGACTCGTACCGGTGGAGGCAGCGGACGACGGCCTCCTGGAACGCCTCGCCCGGCGCGGGCGCGCTCATCCCGCGCACGGGGTCGAGCGAGTCCTTCAGCAGGGCCTTCACCAGCAGCGGGTTGCCGCCGGTGCTGCGGTGGAACGCACCGGCGAGCCGCTGCGCGCCCGGACGGCTCGTCCGCTGGGACAGCAGCGTTCCGACCGCGAACGGCGACAGCGGCTCCAACCGGATGTAGCGGCAGTAGGGCTGCCGCATGACGTCGGTCTCCAGGATCGGATGCCGCCGCCGGGGGCCGAACAGCTCGGCGAACACCACCATGACCCGGTCCGAGCGCAGCCGCCGGACGAGGTAGAGCAGGCACCGCAGGGACAGGTCGTCGGCGTACTCGACGTCGTCGACCGCGATCAGGACCGGCCGGTCCCCGGCGAGCCGGTGCAGCCTGCACAGCAGGTCCCGGACGCTGGGCGAGGCCAGGTGCGCGGTGGCGTCGAGGCCCGGCGAGGACAGCGCGCGGGTGAGCGCGTCGTCGAGCGGGGACAACTCGGGCTCGATGTCGCCGTCCGCCGACTCGACGTTGCGCAGCAGTTGGTCGAGCACGCCGAGCGGCAGGGCCTGCTCCGCGCGCGACGCCGCCGCGCTCAGCACCAGCGCGCCGGCGTCCACCGCCCGCTCGGCGAGGGCGTGCAGCAGCGCGGTCTTCCCGCTCGCGACCGGACCGCCGACGATCGCGACCCGCACCGAGCCGCCGGCGCACTCCTCGAACATCGCGTCGAGACTGGACAATTCTTTGTAGCGTTCCGCCAGGGTCACAGGTCGGCCTCGTCAATTCCAAGTGAAAGGACACCCGGCTCGCGACCGGGTGGGACGGGATTCAGCAGGGCGAAATGGCCGTGGGGGCGCCGAGAGTTCACACCAAGAGAACAAGGGAGCCGGTTCATTAAATGTTCACTCTAACCGCTGGTATGGATAGCCCGCTCCCAGGCTCGGGCGGTGGCCTGAAGTGGTCGGGAACGGTGCGGAGGGCCACGGAGCCGTGCGCGGCGGACCGCCGCGCCGCGCGCCTCGCACCCGGCGGGACCTGCGACCATGACGGCTCCGGCGCCGCACGGCGGTGTAGTGTGAACCATGGTTCATCTTGTAAGGGCACGGAGGACGGGCGCGCATGGAGAGAACACCGGGACTTCGGGCCGACGCCACCCGGAACCGGGCGAAGATCCTGCGGGCGGCGCGTGACCTGATCACCGCGCACGGCCCGCAGATCGGGATGGACGAGATCGCGCGCTCGGCCGGGGTGGCGGTCGGCACCCTCTACCGCCACTTCCCGACCAAGAACGCCCTGGTCAACGCGATCATGATCGAGATCGAGGCCGGGGTGGTCGCCGGCCTGGAGGAGGCCGTCGCCCGCATCGAGGCCGGCGGCGGCGCGCTGCGCGAGATCGAGCTGCTGCTGCACCGGCTGGCCGTCGACCTGGCCGACGACCGGGCGATGCGCGCGGTCGCGACCCGCATCGGCGCCTACTCTCCCGACAACGTCCGCCTGCACGGCGAGGTGGCGCTGGCCCGGATGGTCGCGGCCGCGCACGCCGCCGGGGCCCTGCGTCCCGACGTCACCCCCGAGGACCTCGGCCTCCTCATCGGCACGATGCCCGGCGCCGAGATGCCCGAGCCCGCCCGCCGCCGCTGGGTGGAACTGACCCTGCGCAGCATCACGCCGTCCCCGGCCCAGGACGGCACGCCCTCCTGACCGCGGTAGGTCCCCTGCGCTTAACCCCGGTGGGTGGCGTTGTACGGGGGCGGGGTCGTCGCCTGAGTCTTCAGTTTTGTGAAGCGGGGTTTGGACGCACTCGGCAGTGCCGTATCCGTTTAGGGCAGACCGGAGTTTCAGATGGTGGCGGAGGTCGAAATTCTCTGCTCTTGGCGGTGTGGACGGGCGGTGAGACGCTCACCTCCACTTCGCGAAAGGAGACCATTTTGCTGTCTCGACGCTCCCCGGCCAGACCCCGCCGCCTCGGCAGGCCGCGTGCGCGCAGCCGAGTTCTTGCCGCTGCGCTCACCGTGACCGTTGCCGCGGCCGTCGTCGGTGCCTCGCCCTCCGCCTCCGTCGCCTCGCCTGCCCTGGCCCCCGTCGTCACCGCCAAGTACCCACCGGCCGAGTTGGAAATGGTGGAGGAGAGCGGGCTGGCCTCGCCCTACGAGGCCAAGATCGCCCACTGCCCTCGCGGCAAGCAGCCCGTGGGAGGCGGCTTCGACCTGCCCGAGGGCCACAGCGTGGCCGCCTCCTACCCCGTCGCCGACTCCGGCTGGCTCGTCAAGGCCCGCTCGGACCGCGGCGACCCGGCCCCCTTCGAGATGACCTGGTACGCCATGTGCTCGATCCCGTCGAAGGGCTACAGGATCGTCAAGACCTCCGCGAAGGACGTGCCCAACAGGCATGGCGTCGGACTGGACTGCTGGAACGACGCACCCCCGTACCCCCGCCGCGAGGCCATGGTGAACGTCGGAGGCGAAGCCAAGGGCTCCACCGCAGCACTGACCGCTATCGAGATGTCGTACCAACCGTCCCGCACCTACATCTCCGGCTTCGCCGGAGGCGCTCGAACCGACGCCGACACCGTGGAGGTCGACCTCTACGTGATCTGCATCGAGCAACCCGACGGCAGCGGCGACTGGTTCCATCAAGAACGAGGTTCCTATCGCAACGGCGACGGGCCCACCTGGACCTGCCCGCGGGACAACAACGTCGTCGGTGCCGGCTTCTTCAGTTGGGAGGCATTCCTGAGGACCAGTAAGCCGCGCTCCACCGGGAACAGTGACTGGGAGCTCACCGGCGTCAATCCCCTCGCCTCCGAGTACGAGATAGACGGTCACCTCATCTGCGAACGTTATTGACCCCCATACCGCCGACCGGTCTGAGGGCGGTCCGAAGACAAGGGCCGCCCTCAGCAGGCACGCCCGCGGTTCCTAGACGACTTGGGCGGTGGACGCGAGGACGACCTCGCGTATGCACACCTTCTGCGGCTGCCGGTACACGAACAGAACGGTCTCGGCCACGTCCTCCGCCGCCAGCCCGCCGCCCGCCGCCTGCTGCGACTCCGCGTGCTCGACCCGCAGGCCGTCGTCCGCGATCAGGTCGCCCATGCCGGTCGCGACGTAACCGGGCGCGACGGTGATCACCCGCGTCCCGTGCGGGGCCGCCTGCTGCCTGATCCCCTCCGACAGGATGTGCGCGGCGGACTTGGTCGCGCTGTAGACCGCCTCCACCCCCGCCGTCTTGTACGCGGCGATCGACCCGATCGTGATCACGGTGCCGCCGCCGCGCTCGATCATCCCGGGCAGGACGGCCTGGACGCAGCCGAGCACGCCCTTGATGTTCACGTCGACCATCTGCTCCCAGTGCTCGCGCGACTGCGCGGCCGCGACCCCCGGTTGCAGGACGGCCGCGCTGTTGACCAGCGCGTCCACCGGCCCGTACGCGGCCTCGGCCGCCTTGACCGCCGCCGCGACGGCCGCGCCGTCCACGACGTCGGCGGCCCGGCACAGCGCACGCGGCAGGCCGAGCGCCTCCAGCCGCTCGGCGCGGCGGCCCAGCAGCAGCAGCGGGTGGCCCTCGCGGGAGAAGGCGCGCGCGGTGGCGGCCCCGATCCCCGAACCGGCACCGGTGACGACGACGAGCGGCTTGTCCATGGCTTCCTTCCGAACGCGGGTCACCAGCGGTGATGTACCTGGGGACGGATGCGGGCGTCGTACAGCTCCGCCAGTGCCGTGAGGGTGCCGGCGTCCAGCTCCGGCAGGTCGGCGGCGGCGGAGTTGGCGCGGGCCTGGTCGACCGTCCGCGCGCCGGGGATCACGGTGGTCACCCCCGGCTGCTGGACGATCCACCGCAGCGCCGTCTGCGCCGGGGTCGCCCCCTCGGGCGCCAGCGCCGCGAACGCCTCCGCAGCCTCGACGCCGGTGTGGAAATCGACCCCGGAGAACGTCTCGCCCACGTCGAACGACTCGCCGTTGCGGTTGTAGGTCCGGTGGTCGTCGGCCGCGAAGACCGAGTCGTGCCGGTACCGTCCCGACAGCAGCCCGGACGCGAGCGGCACCCGCGCGATGATCGCGACACCCTTCTCCCGCGCCGCGGGCAACACCCGCTCCAGCGGTTTGCGCCGGAACGGATTCAGGATGATCTGGACGCTCGCCACGCCGGGGCGCGCGATCGCGGCCAGCGCCTCGTCGCACGTCTCGACGCTCACCCCGTACCCGGCGACGCGCTTCTCCTCGACCAGGGTGTCGAGCGCGTCGTAGACCTCGCCCTTGTGGAACACCGCCGTCGGAGGGCAGTGCAGCTGGACGAGATCGAGGGTCTCGACGCCGAGGTTCGCGCGGGACCGGTCCGTCCACGCGCGGAAGTTGTCCAGCGTGAACGCGGACGGATCCTGCGGGCCGCGCCGTCCGAGCTTGGTGGCGACGAACAACTGCCCGCCCGGCCTCCCAGCCGTGTACGCGCCGATGAGTTTCTCGCTGCGGCCGTCCCCGTACACGTCGGCGGTGTCGATGAACGTCACACCGGACGCGACGGCCGCGTCCAGGATCGCCAGCGCGTCGTCCTCCGAGACGTCGCCCCAGTCCGCGCCGAGCTGCCAGGTGCCGAGGCCGACGACCGACGCCGTCCGGCCGAGCCTGTCGAACGATCGTTGCTCCATTGGGAACCGTCCTCGCGATGCCGGGTTCTGGCAAGAAGATTGACACAACCCTCTTCTCCCGACAATGGCCGCCTGTGCCTTTGGCAGTTAGATGCCACGTCAGGACGTTGTTGCGCTAGGCACACTGTGGCAACGTCCTGGCCACACCGATTTGGGGGTCGCGATGACTCACACCCAAGAACGCCCCACCCGGACGGCACCCCCGCGCCCCCCGGCGCCCGGCGCGCTCTGGGCGGCCCGCGCACCGTTCCTGGCGACGGGCCTCGTCCTCGCCGGCTTCTTCGTCCGGGTGCCGTCGCTGAAACTCGCCTTCGGCCTCTCGGACGGACGCCTAGGACTCCTGCTGACGCTCCCCGTCCTGAGCGGCCTAGCGGCAATGCAACTGACGGGCCGCCTCGTAGCCCGCTTCGGTAGCGCCCCGATAGTCCGCGTGACAATGGCGGCCCTACCGATATCGCTCCTCTTCGTAGCGACATCCGGAGGCCAGACCCGCCTGGCCCTCGCCCTGCTCCTCTTCGGCGCCTTGGACGGCCTGGTGGACGTCTCGATGAACGCCCACGCCATCACCGTCGAACGCACCCTGAACCGCCGCGTGATGAACAGCTGCCACGCGTCCTGGAGCATCGGCGCCGCGGCAGGCTCCATCCTGGGCGGCCTGGCGATAAAGGCGGGCCTTTCCCTGACCGAGCATTTCCTGATCGTCGCCCTGACCTTGGTCGCGTTCACGGCCGCGACGGGCCCTTACATGCTGACGTCCAGCGCCGACCGCCTCCCGGACCGCGCCCCGAAACCGAACCACCGAACAGGCTGGACACCCCGAGTCCTCATGTTCGGCGCGGTCGGCACGATCGTCCTGGTATGCAGCGGCGTAGTCGGCAACTGGAGCGGCATCTTCCTGCACGACGAACTGGGCATGTCCCTGGCAGCGGCGTCCCTCGGCTACATCTTCTTCAGCGCCTTCGAAACAGGAGGCCGCCTGGTAGGCGACCGCCTCCAAACCCGCTTCGGAGCACCCCTCCTGATCCGCTGCGGAGCCGCCCTGGCAATCATCGGCCTGGCCACAGTAGTCCTGAGCCCCCTACCGTCCCTGGCCGTGGCAGGCTTCGCCATATTCGGCCTGGGCCTCTCCGTCCTACTCCCCATAATCTTCAGCGCGGTAGGCCACAGCGGCGCCGACACGGAAGGCGCAGCCTCGGCCCTGGCAAAAGTAAGCACCCTCACCTACACGGGCCTACTACTAGGCCCCATGGCGGTCGGCCTAATAGCCGAAAAAACCGGCCTAACAACAACTTTAACGGGCCTACTGGCCCTACTAACAACAACCCTGGCCCTATCCCTACGCCTATTCCCCCGCCCCTAACCCCTCACCCGGGCGCGACGACCCACTGCCACCCCCGAAGCCCAGCGGAGAAGCCGACGCCGATGCTCCCTCGTCCAACCCACCGCGTATTGCCCACCATCCCCTCGGCCACGGGGGTGACGAAAACTCCGTGCGCAGCACTACCCGCCGCTCATCCCCAAGGCGGCGACGCGAGACGGCGGCCGCAAACCGTGAGGCCTGGACGATGACGCGTCCGGCCGACGCGGGCATCTCGGCCGGGACACTCGGACCGCCTCACGCGGAATGCGGCCCACCGGAAACGGCGGATGGACACTGCGCCGCCGATGCCACGTCCGTGCCTGCCAAGAGTGCAGCGTCCCCGGCGCCAATGGCTTCGACCATTCGGGCGAGGGCGGGATGACATGGGAGCGGTGGCGGCCCCCGTGCCACGCCCCCTCGCGAGCGCGCCCAGCAGGTTGCGAACCCTGCTGGGAGCGATGAGGACGATCCCCTGGAAGGAGCACGACCCGTGAACATAATGGC
Organism: Actinomadura terrae; assembly: GCF_022751215.1. Classification (GTDB taxonomy): domain Bacteria; phylum Actinomycetota; class Actinomycetes; order Streptosporangiales; family Streptosporangiaceae; genus Spirillospora; species Spirillospora terrae. The sequence continues at coordinate 1,009,292 of NZ_JAICDG010000002.1, forward strand.
GTTACGAACCCTCATGGGGGCGATGAAAATTCGGCCGGATAGTTGGCCGGCACGTTGGAGTCCACGAATTGCGAACCCAACTGGGGGCGATGAGGACCGGCCAGCCCGGAATCCTTCACGTCCCGCAAGTCACTCTGTTGCGAACCCCGCTGGGGCGATGAGGACGTGGCCCAAGCCAAGGGGCATACTCCCGCCCTGGCCAAGGTTGCGAACCCTCAGGGGCGATGTGGACAGCGCCGCCCCGCACGCCGATCCGATGAGGACGGGTTGCGAACCCTCGTGGGGGCGATGGGGACGAGCGATCACGAGCGAGCAAGCATGGAAGCAACTGTTGCAAACCCTCGCAGGGGCAATGGGGACACGACAGCGGTGAGTGGTCAGTGAACTACACAAAGACGTTGCGAACCCTCGTAAGAGCGATGGGGACGCGCCATCCAGCACTCTACTGGCGGACGTCCCGCTCAAGTTGTGAACCCTCGTGGGGCGATGAGGACCCGTCAGAAGAGCGCGCCGAGGCAGCGCTTACCCCGTGGCGAACCCTCCCAGGATGATGAGGAGCTGCACTACCGGGACCGTGATGCGGCGCGCCCGCATCGGTTGCGAACCCTGCTGGGGGTGATTAGGAGGCCTTTACGTGCGCGAGTCGACGAAGAGGCTGGTCGTGTTGCGAACCCTCGAAGGGGCGATGGGGACCCGATGCCGGTCAGGGCGGCCGAGGTACTCCCGGTGTTGCGAACCCTCGAAGGGCCGATGGGGACGAGGTGCGGCACGTCCGGCGGGTGCTGGCGGCCGCATTGCGAACCCTCGCAGGGGGCGATGAGCACATGAACCGCAGGTCAGGGCCATTCTCGCCGGGCTATCGTTGCGAACCCTGCTGCGGGCGATAGGGACACGGCTGGATGTGGGGAGTCCTCGGACTGGCCGGAGCGTGTTGCGAACCCCGCTGGGGGCGATGGGGACCGGCGCAGCCCGCCGCCGCCGGGGACGTCCTCCCACCGTTGCGAACCCTCGAAGGGGCGATGGAGACGGGTCGAGCAGGAGGCCAAGCAGACCCGTATCGCCGCGTTGCGAACCCTCGAAGGGGCGATGGAGACCGGAGAGGAGCTCACCGGCAAGGGCGCCATCATCGCCTGCGTGTTGCGAACCCTCGAAGGGGCGATGGAGACCCGACCATTCTTCTGCCAAGAGCGTGTGATGAGGGTTGCGAACCCTCGAAGGGGCGATGGAGACTTCCGGCCCGCCAGGCAGCCGAGGCCCTGGGCATCACGTTGCGAACCCTCGAAGGGGCGATGGAGACCCCACGGTAAAGCCGCAGGTGTGTGAAGGGAAGAGGGGGCCGCTCGGCGTGGGTTTTTCAGCGTTCCGTCGGTTGTGCTGTTGGGCCCGGTGTGTCGCTGAAAAATGATCGACTTGTTGTTCTGGTCGGCTGGTTGGTGAGGGTACAGGGTGTTGGCGGCGATGCGGTCGTGCGTGGGGGACGGCGCATGGCACGTGCGGCACGGTCGGTGGCAAGGGGTGGTGCAGCGGGGCCCGGCCGGCGGGTCGCGTGCGTGTTATTGGTGGTGGGGGTGGGTGGTGTGCCAGGTGCCGGTTGGTGTGGTCCAGATGAGGAGGCCGGGCCAGGGGTGGTGGAGGGTCCAGCCGGGGGTTTGTTTGAGGCGGTGGTGGTGTCGGCAGAGGGGGGCGAGGTTGCAGGGGCAGGTGGTGCCGGGTTGCCAGGGGATGGTGTGGTCGAGGTCGCAGTGGGTTGATTGGCGGTTGCAGGTGGGGAACACGCAGGTGGGGTGGCGTGTCTCGATCTCGCGGCGGAGTGCGGCGGGGGGTCGGTAGCCGGGGTGTCCGTGTGTGGCGTCCTGGCCCTGGCAGGCGGCGTGACGGCTTTCGGTGAGTTGAGTGGTGATCGTCCGGGCGGCGTGGGTGATGGCGGCGGGGAGGTGGGCGGGGTGGACGCGTTGGCGGACGTGGGTGAGGCGTTGGTCGATGGCGTCCGCCAGCTCCGTGATCACGGAGGACTCGTCGGTGGTGCCCGGTGGAGCGTCCGGGTGGGGGTTGAGTCGAGCGCGGCCTGATGCCAGGGGAAGGTGCCGGGTGACCGCGCCCGCTAAGGAGGGGTGGAGCGCCAGCTTGTTCCCGGCGGCGGGCGGGGGGTGCGGGTGAGCGGGTTGGCGGGGGTGGGGCCGCGCGCCGGGAGCGTCCGCGAGCGGCTCAATCTTGGAGGGTTTGCCCTGGCCCGGGGTGGTGGGGGCGGCGGTTGAACCGTGAAGGTTTGCGGGCTCGCGTGTGTGGTTGGGGTGGGGAGCAGCTGTGTCGGCCGGTGTTGGGGCGGGTTCCTCGGTGGTGGTGAGGAGGGTGTGGGTGGCGGTGGGGAGGTTGTCGCCTTGTAGGAGGCGGGTGGCCAGGTCGGCGCGGATGTTGTCGAGGGGGCGGGTGTCGCCGTCGTGGCGGAGGCCGTGGGCGGCGGCGGTGATTTTGTTGTAGATGGCGTGGGCCTGGTCGGAGGGGAGGTCGCGGACGGCGAGGTCGGCGGTGCCGGAGGGGGTTTCCCACAGTTCCAGCCGCCGTTTGCGTTCGGCTGCGCGTCGGCGTTCGGTGATGCTGGAGGGGTCCAGGCGGTGGGCGATGCGTTTGATGCGGCGGCGGAGTTGGCCGGTGGTCTGGGTGGGGGCCTTGGCTAGGGCGGCGGTTTGGAGAGTGTCGGCGACCTGGTTGGGGAGGTTGTCGGTGGCGTCGCTGATGATGCGGGCCTTGGGCAGGTCGATGCGTCCGGCCTCCAGGGCCCGGCCGGTGGCGGCCAAGGGGCCGGTGAGTTGTTCGGCCAGGTGGAGCAGGGTCGCGGCGGCCTGGCTGGTGAGGGTCAACGCGGCGGCGACTTCCTCCACGGTCGACTCGTGGGCGGGCAGGACGCGGTAGTCGGGGTCACCGGAGGCTTCGGCGTTCTCGCGGCGGCGGGCCAGTTCGGCGACCGCGGCCAACTCCCGGGATTGGGCCCAGGACGTCTGACGGCGCGCGGCGGCGGCGACCTGCAACAACTGGTCATCGGACAGGTCAGCCAGTCTTTCTCTGCTGCCGGAAAGGCATATGGCGAGCTGGGGGCCGGGAGGAAACCACCCCCGGTCGTCCCATTCCTGGGAAACGGTGGCTGAGAGTGTGGCGATTGCTGGCAAGGTAATCACCCCCCGGACCTCCTGTAGCTCATTTAATTATAGGGCAGTACAGCGTCGGAACCCATGGACAATTCGGACAGGTCATACTTCTGTGGCCTGAATTTCGAGGCAGCCGGATCGCCGTCCTAGCCGAAGCCTGGGGTGCGAGCGCGAAGCGCGAGCATGCAAGCGCAACCAGGCACCTACCAGTCAGAAGAGCACCCGACCTAAACCCACCGACCTCAACCCCGTGACAGCAACCGGCGATGACCCAAGCGAGATCACTTACCTGCGGGAGGCGCCGCAACCAGCAACCCACCCCAACCAAGAATTTACCGATAAAATAGACCTCAGCCACAGATAACCTGACAGGGATCAGCGGAGCATGGTGTTTCTGCTAGCCCTCCCTCAACCCGTCAAGCCGAGCGCGCAGCCGATCCGCGATGCGTCCCGCATGGGGAATGCCCGCCTGAACAATGCGGTCACTGCCCTAGCTGTAGAGCAACCGCACCGCACCGTTCCGCCCGAACGCGAGACCGTCCGCTCCTCGAGGGTCCAGGGAGAGGTTGGGGTGGCTGGCTAGGTCATCGGGCGGAGATCTCTGAGTAGTTCCATCCAGGCGGATTCTGTCGGAGCTCCAGGAGGAAGCGTCGGCCTCGTGCTCGGCTGTATGTGCCCGCGCGGTTGGGGAGTTGTCGCAGGGGCTGGACGCTGTCCGCTGGACGTCCACCAGTGGGGGGCCTACTCCGCCGGGGCTGGTCCGGTTGGGAGACGTCAGGGCGGGCGGCCAGGTGCGGTTGCCGGGGCTGGGGTCGGTGGTCGGCGGGGTAGGACGGGGTGCGGGTCAGGTTCTTGATCGGGTGATGAGGTCTCGTGCCAGCTGGACGATGGGCGTGATGGGGTCGGAGTAGTTGCCGAGGACGATGGCCACCCAGTTCTGTTCCGGGAAGATGTCGATGTTGGTCGCTCCGCCCACGGTGCCGCCCGAGTGGCCGAGTACCTGCTTGTCGTTGACGATGACGGAGCGGAACCCGTAGCCGTAGGATCTGTACGGGCTCGGGTCGGGTGGTCCGTCCGACGGGGTCAGGGGCACCTTGGCGCTGGTGACCAGTTCGGTGAACGCGTGGTTCAGTACCGCGCCCGACCGCAGTGCTTTCGCGAAGTTGAGCAGGTCCAGGGTCGAGGAGTAGGCGCCGTCGGCGGGGCCGCCGATGAACCCGAAGTATTCGCTCTCCGTAAAGTCGATGCGTTCACCGGTCCGGGATATCGGGTAGCGATGCGCGATGTCCTCGGCGGCCAGCACCTGGGGCTTAGTGTAGAAGTCCGAGCGGGACATTCCTGCCGGGGCGAACACATACCGGCGAACGTAGTCGAAATAGGAGAGCCGGGAGACCTGGGCGACGAGTGCGCCGAGGACGAAGAACCCCGAATTGCTGTAGGCGTGCCGTATGCCGGGTGTGAACCGGAGGTCAGACCGCCGGATGATGGCCATCACGCCGTCCATCATCTCGTCCGCGCTGCGCCATTTCTTCAATCCCTCTTGGAACTCCTTCGCCTCGCTGTAATCACCCATACCTGAGGTGTGGGTGAGCAGCTGATGGACGGTGACCCTGTCCGCGATCTCGGCCGGGAAGCCGTCGAGGTAGGTGCCCAGCGTCTGGTGGAACGCCACCTTGCCCTGGTGGGCGAGCCGCGCGACCGCCAGGCCGGTGAAGCATTTGGTCACCGACGCGAGGTTGAAGAGGGTGCCCATCTGGTTGGGCAGCGACCGCTTCTTGTTGGCCATCCCGTACGCCAGGGACAGTACGGGTCGGCCCGCGTGGGCTAGGAGCACGGTCCCGGAGAAGGCGTCCTCGGCGGCGCGGCGCGCGACGAACCGGTGGAACTTCCCGCCGGGCCGCAGGGCCGGTGGTGACCCGAGCCCCTCGGCAGCGGCGGCCGGGGCCGGGGCCAGGGACGGGGTCAGGCCGGCCCCGACGGCGAGGGGAGCGGCTCCCAGCAAGCCGAGTGCGGAGCGGCGGGACGGTTGAAGCCTCGGTGAAATCGGTCGTGGGGTCACCTGCGTGGTCTCCTTCGGTGAGAATCCAGCGGTGCCATGCTTAGACCACGACAGGTTTCTTCCTTGTTAGCTCGCCCCGGCGCGCTGGGCGGGCGCTGCACCTAGCCGCGACGCGGGGGCGGCCGGCGTCACCCCCCGGCCGACTTCAGTCTCGCGAGTAGGTGAGGGTCTGGCCGGATCTGCTCACCTCTATGCGTAGGTCGTCGTGGTTCTCGATGGCTTCTCGATTCACGGGTGAGAGGCCCTGGCCGCGTAGGGGCATGAATGAGGCTGTGCCTTCCAATCCGCCCGAGGCCACACCCGCGGAGACCGTGAGGACCAGCAGAGCCCATTTGTGGGCCTCCCCGGTATAGGGGGTGACGATAAGACCCCCCTCGGTGCATTGTTCTACCCAGCAGTACGGGACGATACGGGCCGCGGCGGTGGAAAGTATCCGGTCGAACGGCGCGTATTCGGCTGCGCCTTGTTCGCCGTCGCCGGTGACGACGGTAACTTCCGGGTGTCCCGCCTTGCGCAGGTTGGTGCGGGCTCGTGCGGCGATATCGGTATCGATCTCGACGGACACCACCTCGGCGCCGAGGGCGGCCAGGCACGCGGCGTTCCATCCCGTTCCGGTGCCTATTTCGAGGACGCGCGTCCCCGGCGCCAGCCTCAGTGAGCTGATCATGTTCGCCATGACCCCGGGGGCAGAGGACGACGACACCGGCCAGATGCCGTCCTTGATTTCTGTTATCACCGCCTCATCGGAGGCCACCAGGCTTTCCCACTTGAGGGGGTCTTCCCGGCGTGACAATCGGGCCCATGCGTCGTTCTCGACGATCCAGATGTCGTCGGGGATGAACGGGCGGCGGTCTACCGGCGGGAGGTCGGGGAACGTGATGGCCTTCTCGGTCACGCGTTCCCTGATCCGTTGCACGACGGGCAGGTTATCGTTCTGGTCGCGCGCCCGTCATTGCCGTCAGTTGTCGTGTCGACCTTCCCGCTGCCGCCACACGTGGCACAAGCGTCCTTTTTGCTGTGTTTGCCCATCTTGCACCCCTGACCCTGTTGTCCCGATCACCGGCCGCCGACATGGCGAATGCCGCGCGTGGTGGCCAAGTGTGCCATCGAGGGCCGAGGGATGGAGGGTCGATGGTGGAAAGCGATTGAAACGATCTAGGTTTCAGACGTCGCCGCTCTGGCTTTGGCGATCTATGCCAGCCTGAGAGTCTCACTTGCCGGTGATGCGGACGGGAAGGTGCTCGGGGCCGTTCACGGTTATCGAGTGGACGGGAGTCAAGGGCCCTGCGGGTTCTATGGATTCCACGCAGTCCAAGAGCTCTGAGAGAAGGATTCTGGCCTGGGCGCGGGCCAAAGTGGCGCCCAAACAGAAGTGTTCACCGGAGGCCAGAGCCAGATGCCGGTTCGGTTTCCGGGCTATGTCGAACGTGAAGGGAGAAGGGAAGACCGATTCGTCGCGGTTCGCGGATGGGACCCAGACCACCACCTTGTCGCCCGGCTCTATCTGTTGACCGTGGAGGGTTACGGGTTCGGTGGCGGTACGCATGCTGTGGGTCGCGCTTGACGTCCAGCGCAGGGTCTCCTCCACAGCCGATGGGAGCAGGGAGCGGTCTTCGCGTAGGCGCACCCATTCGCCGGGGTTCTCCAGGAAGGCCTGCATCGCGCCCGCCAGCGCCAGGCGGCCGTTTTCAGTGGCGCCCACCAGGTTTTCGCAGTTGAGGAGGACTTCCTCCTCCGACAACAGCGAGCCTTCCACGACGCCGCCCAGCAGCATGCTCACCAGGTCGTCGGCCGGGTTCGCGGTGCGGCGGTCCATCAGGTCTATGAAATAGAGCATCAGTTCCTGGTGGGCGGCCAGGGAGACACCGGCCTCGAACGCCTCGTTCGTCCAGCGGAAGAGGGTCTCGTGGTCCGATTCGAGGACGCCCATCATGTGGCCGATCGTGTAGATCGACAGACGCCCCGCCACGTCGTGGACGAAGTCGGCCTCTCCCGCCTCGATGACCTGGGCGAGGACGGCGCGGACCATGCCGCGCATGGCGTCCTCCAAGGCACGGACGGAGCGCGCCGTGAACCAGTCCGCCACGACCCCCCGCAGCTCCTTGTGGCGGGGCGGGTCGGTGAGGGCGAGGGTCATTCCGGCGCCCGGGTCCTCGCGCAGCTCGGTCGGACGGAGCAGCACCCCGCTCGCCGAGCTGAACCGCCCCGGGTCGCGGTAGACGGCGCGGACGTCCTCGTAGCGGGTCAGGGACCAGAACGCGGGCAGGTGGGTCGGCTCATGCCGATGGACGGGGGAGTGCTCGCGCATCCAGCGCCAGATCTCGTGCTGGGCACCCGTCGCGTGCAGGGCGGGGTCGACCAGGCGAGCGGCCTGCGGGGCGGGGTCGACCAGGTCGGCGGCGTTCGGAGCCGGGGCGACCGGGCCGGCGGCGTGCGGAGTCGGGTCGATCGGGCCGGTGGGATCCAGGGACGTTGCAGCCGTCATGGGCTCCTGCCAACTCTTTTTCCAATGTTGAGTCAAAAGGTTGCCAGATTCTTGGCATATCAGGCAAGATGGCGTCGTCCGCCTGGTTCGCACGGTCGGCGGGACCTCCCCGCCCGGTCGTCACCTGGTCGAAAGGGGTCCGCACATGACCGTCCTGTCCCCGACCGGCGTCGGGATCACCCGGCTCGCCGGCAATATCGGCGCCGAGATAACCGGGGTGGACGCGAGCCGTCCGCTGGAGGCGGAGGTCGTCGCCTCGGTCCGCGCGGCGCTGCTCCGGCACAAGCTCATCGTCCTGCGCGACCAGGAACTCGACTACGACAGCCAGGTCGCGTTCGCGCGGCGGCTCGGGGACCTGACGCTCGGCCACCCGATCTACGACGCGCCGAAGGGCCGTCCGGCGCTGCGGGAGATGGACTCGCGGCAGGGCACCCGCGCCAACCACTGGCACACCGACCTCACGTTCATCGAGCGGCCGCCCGCGTTCGCGCTGCTGCACAGCAAGATCATTCCGCCGGTCGGCGGCGACACGATCTGGGCCAACACCGCGAGCGCGTACCAGAGCCTTCCGCAGGAGCTGCGCGACCTCGCGGACCGGCTGCGGATCGTCCACAGCAACGACTCCGACTACACCGACGACACCGTCGCGGCGCGGGGGGACTACATCTCGGTCCGGTACGAGGCCGAGCACCCGGCCGTCCGCGTCCACCCGGAGACGGGGGAGCGGTCGCTGCTGCTCGGCGGGTTCGCGCGCAGCGTGGTCGGGCTGCCGCCGCAGGCCGGACGCGACCTGATCAGGGTGCTCCAGGAGTATGTGACCAAGCCGGAGCAGACCGTCCGGTGGAAGTGGCGCGTCGGCGACCTCGTCATCTGGGACAACCAGGCGACGATGCACTACGCGATCTACGACTACGGCGACGAGCCCCGGCGCGGCGAGCGGCTCACGATCATCGGGGACGTCCCGGTCGGCGTGGACGGGCGCCCCGGCCGGGCACTGGCCGGTGACACCTCCGCCTACAGCGGCGGGACGGTCTGAGTGCCCCGCGACCGCTCGCTCGACATCGCCGTCACCGGCATGTCCGGCCGCTTCCCCGGCTGCGCCGACCTCGACGCGTGGTGGTCGGCGCTGCTCGCCGGGCGCGTCCTGACCCGGCGGTACGAGCGGCGCGACCTGCTGGCCGCCGGGGTCGCGGCGAGCCTGCTGGACGAGCCGGACTACGTCCCGGTGCACGGCCATCTCGACGGCGCCGACCGCTTCGACAACGTGCTGTTCCGGGTCAGCCCGCGCGACGCGGAGATGATGGACCCGCAGCACCGGCTGATGCTGGAGGTGGCCTGGTCCGCCCTGGAGGACGCCGGAAACGCAGGCTCCGCGGGTGACGTGGTCACCGGCGTGTACGCGTCCGCGAGCGGGAGCGGGTACCTGCGCGCGATGGTCGCGGGCGGGATGCTCGACCCGCTCACGCTTGAGGACGCGGTGCACGGCACCGAGCCCGACTTCATGGCGAGCCTCATCTCCTACCGGCTCGGCCTGACCGGGCCCGCGCTCGCGGTGCAGACGGCCTGCTCGTCGTCGCTGGTCGCCCTGCATCTGGCGGGGCAGGCGCTGCTGAACGGCGACTGCGACCAGGCGCTGGTGGTCGCCGCTGGCATCGCTTATCCCCAGGCCGGACATCTGCACGTGCCGGGCGGAATCCACTCCCCGTCCGGCGCGTGCCGTCCGTTCGACGCGCGGGCGGACGGGGTGGTCGCCGGGTCCGGTGTCGCGGCGGTCGTGCTGCGGCGGGCCGCCGAGGCCGAGGTCGCGCCGCACGGGATCATCCTCGGCACGGCGATCAACAACGATGGCGCGGCGAAGGCCGGGTACTACGCGCCGTCGGTCGCGGGCCAGGAGGCGGTGATCCGCTCGGCGCTGCTCGCGGCGGACGTGGAGGCCGCCTCGATCGGATACCTGGAGTCGCACGGCACCGGCACGCGGGTGGGGGACCCGATCGAGTGGTCCGCCGCGTCCGCCGCGCTGGGCGGGATGGGCGCGGCGCCGGGGCAGATCGCGGTCGGCGCGCTCAAGGCCAACGTCGGGCACCTCGACAACGCGGCCGGGCTCGCGTCGCTGATCAAGACGCTGCTGGTGCTGCGGGACGGGACGGTGCCGCCCGTCGCCGGGTTCACCCGCTTGAACCCGCTGCTGGACGCGGACGACTCGCCCCTGTACGTCCCGGCGGAGGCGCGGCCGTGGAGCGGTCCCCGGCCGTGGCGCGCGGGGGTCAGCTCGTTCGGCATCGGCGGTACCAACGCGCACGTGATCGTCGAGCGGGCCGTCGACGTCCCCCGGACGAAGCGCGACCGGCCCGGGCTCGTGCTGCTGTCCGCCGCCGATCCTGAGGCGCTCGCGCGTTCCGCGTCCCGGCTCTCCGAGCGGTTGAGCGACGACGACCTCGATCTAGGGGATGTCGCCTACACCCTCGCCACCGGACGGGTCGCGCTCACCGAACGTCTCGCGGTCTCCGGACGTAGCGCCGCCGACGTCGCCAAAAGCCTCGCCAGCGGGGACGGGGTCGCGCGGGGCAGCCGTCCGGCCGATGGGCCCGCACCCGTCGTGTTCCTGTTCCCGGGGCAGGGGTCGCAGTATCCGGGGATGGCGCTGCCGTTCGCCGAGGCCCTGCCCGGTTTCGCCGACGTCCTCGACAAGACCCTCGACACCTTCGACACACCGCTCGCGGAAAGGCTGCGGCGCGCGCTGCTCACCCGGGAGTGCTCCGAGGCGGAGCTGCGGGAGACGGAGCTGGCGCAACCGGCGCTGTTCGCCGTCGAGTACGCGGCCGACCGCGCGCTCCGCGACCTCGGTGTCGTCCCGGTCGCGGTGGCGGGGCACAGCCTCGGTGAGATCACCGCGTTGTGCGTCGCCGGGGTGCTCGACCTGCCCGCCGCCGCGCGGTTCGTGGCCGCGCGCGGGCGTGCGCTCCAGGGCTGCCCGTCCGGTGCCATGCTCGCGCTGGGCTGCGACGAGGCGGCGGCGCGCGAACTGCTCGCCGCGTCCGGGGCCGCCCTGGAGATCGCCGCGATCAACACACCCGACACCTGCGTGGTCGCGGGCACCGCCGACACGGTCGACACGTTCCGGACGTGGCTCGGCGACCGCGTCTTCTCCCGCCCGCTGCGGACCGGCCGCGCCTTCCACACGTCCCTCGTCGAACCCGGCCTGCCGGAGCTGGCCGCCGCGCTGGCGGACGTCGAGACGCGCGCGCCGAGCGTGCCCTACGCCGCGAACGCCACCGGACGGCTCGTCCCGGCGGGCACCCGGGTCGAGCCGGACGACCTCGTCCGCGCCGCGCGCGAGCCGGTGCGGTTCGCCGACGCGATGGCCGCGATCGCCGCCCGCCACCCGGGGGCCGTCGCCGTCGAGATCGGCCCTGGCCGGGCGCTCACCGGCATGGCGGACGCGGCGGGCCTCACCGCCGTGGCGCTCTCCCCGTCCCGCACCGCACGTCCGGACGAGGAGGTCAGGACCGCCCTCGGCGCCCTCTGGACGCTCGGACAGCCCCTCGCGACGGAGGCGCTGATCGAGCCCGGACACCTGCTCCACCTGCCCACCTACCCGTTCGCCGGGCCGAGCTGGATCGCTCCCGAGGCCGCCCCGAAGCCGCTCCCCGACGCCGAGCAGCCGAACCCCCCGAAGCCCCCGGAGCCCGAGCCGGAGAACAACGAGGACGCGTCCGCCCTGCTCGCCCGGCTGTGGACGGAGCTGCTCGGCCACGCCGACCTCACCGCCGAGTCCGACTTCTTCAAGCTCGGCGGCGACTCGCTGCTCGTCACGCATCTGGCGCGCAGGGTCCACCGGGAGCTCGGGGTCCGGGTGCCGATGCGCGACATGCTCGCGGGCCGGACGCTCGGACGGCAGACGACGATCGTGCTCGACCTGCTGGAGCCCTCGCGATCCGGCGGCCCGCCCGGCTAGGCGGACGGCGCACGGCGGCCGTCGCGGGCCACGAACACCGAAGCGGAGGAATCTGATGTCATCGCCGGAACACACCGGTCCCTCGTCGGCCGGCCTGGCGCGCCTGGACGGCACGCGCCTCGACGGCCCGCACCTCGGACGCGGCGCCCCGCTTCCGCCGCCGCCCCGGACCCCCGTCCATGAGCTGGTGACCGGGGTCGCCCGCGCCCATCCCGAGCGCCCCGCCTTGCGCTGCGGCGGGCGAACCGTCAGTTACGGCGAGCTGGACGCCTGGTCGGCCCGTATCGCGGCGCGGCTCGCGTCGGCGGGCGTCCGGCGCGGCGATCATGTCGGGCTGCTGGCGGAGCCGTCGGCCGCGATGGTGGCGGCGGCGTTCGGCGTCCTGCGCGCCGGGGCCGCCTACGTCCCGGTGCATCGGGAGAACCCCGATCGGCGGGTCGCCGAGATCCTGGCCGACGCGAGCGTCTCCTGGACGGTCGCCACCGAAGGCGAGTCGCAGCGGCTGAGAACCCTCGGCCTCCCCTTCCTCCCGGCCGAGGACGGCGACGACGCACCGACACCCCCCGACACACAGGTCAACGACAATGACCCGGCATACCTCATCTACACCTCCGGCAGCACGGGCGAGCCGAAGGGCGTGCTGGTCGAGCACGGGCAGCTGTCCGCCTCGACGCTCGCGCGGCACGGCGTCTACCCGGGCGCGCCGGTGTTCCTGCTGGTGTCGCCGATCGCGTTCGACTCGTCGGTGGTGGGGCTCTGGGGGACGCTGACCGCCGGAGGCTGCCTGGTCGTGGCCACCGCCGACGAGGTCCGCGACCCCGCGCGCCTCGTCGCCTTGATCGAGGAACACCGGGTGACGCGGACGCTGTGCGTGCCGTCCCTGTACCGCGTCCTGCTGGACGCGGCGGAGCGGGATCACCACCTCGACCGCCTGGCCTCGCTCGACACCGTGATCGTCGCCGGTGAGCCGCTGCCCGAGCCGCTGGTCGAGCGGCACTTCGCGCTGCGTCCCGGGCCGGTCGCGCTGGTCAACGAGTACGGCCCGACCGAGGCGACGGTCTGGGCGAGCTACCACCGCTTCGACGCGCCGGGCCCGGTGTCGATCGGCGGGCCGATCCCCGGCGCGTCCCTCTACGTCCTGGACGAGGAGCTGCGGCCGGTGCCGCCCGGTACCGAGGGCGAGCTGGTGATCGGCGGCGCCGGGGTCGCCCGCGGCTACGTCGGCGACCCCGAGGCCACCGCGCGCGCTTTCGTCAACGATCCCTTCTCCGAGACCCCAGGCGCCCGCATGTACCGGACGGGTGACCGCGTCCGCTGGAACGACGCGGGCACGCTCGACTTCCTCGGCCGCCGCGACCAGCAGGTCAAGATCCGCGGACACCGGGTGGAGCTGGGCGCGGTCGAGGCGGCGCTGCGCGGCGCGCCGGGCGTCCGCGACGCGGCGGCCGTCCCCGACCCGGCCGGGACACGCCTGACCGGCTTCGTCGTCGCCGCGTCCGACACGAGACCCGAGAACGTCAGGGCGCACGTCGCGGAGCGGTTCCCCGACGTGATGGTGCCCGCCCGGATCCAGATCCTGGACGCCTTTCCCCGCACCCTCAACGGCAAGGTCGATCGTGCCGCGCTGCTCGCCGCGGCGGAGGAGACACCGTCCGGGACGGGGGCGCCGACGGGCGTCGCCGCCGCGTGGGCGGAGGTGCTGAAGATCTCGGAGGTGCCCGCCGAGGTCAACTTCTTCGACCTGGGCGGCAACTCGCTCACGATGTTCCGCCTCCAGGACGCGCTGGAGCTGCACACCGGCACCCGTCCGTCGATCGTGGCGCTGTTCCGGCACACGACGGTCGCGGCGCAGTCCGCGCTGATCCGCGACGGCGGCGCGGCGGACGCGTCCCCCGGCGCCTCCCGCCAGGCGGCGGCCCGCCGCGCCCGCGCGGCCCGTGCGCGCCGCCAGCGCACCACCCCCGACCCCCGCACGACACAGGAGACAGGGCGATGACCCACGACCCCTCGACCTGGCTGAGCTGCCCGGCGCCCGACCCCGACGCCCGGCTGCGGCTCGTCTGCTTCGCGCACGCCGGAGGCTCGGCGTCGTTCTTCCGCGAGTGGACCATCCCGGGCTGCGAGGTGCACGGCGTCCGCTACCCGGGCCGCGCCGAGCGCATTGACGAGCCGTCCCCGACCGACCTGCGGCGACTCGCCGACGACATCGCCGCCGCCCTGATGCCGCTGGCCGACCGTCCGCTCGCGCTGTTCGGGCACAGCATGGGCGCGGCGGTGGCGCTGGAGACGGCGCGGAGCCTGGAGGCGCGCGGCGTCGTCCCCGCGCACCTGTTCGCGTCCGGCTCCCGCGACGCGCCGCTGCCCGGCCCGGAGGAAATGGTGCTGGAGGACGACGCGGACGTGCCCGAACGTCTCGCCCGGCTCGGCGGCACCGACCCGGAGCTGGCGTCCGACCCGTTCTTCCTGGAACTCGTCCTGCCCTACATCCAGGGCGACGGACGCATGTTCCACGACTACGAGCACCGCGCCGAGCCGCCGCTGCGCTGCCCGGTCACCACGATCGTCGGGGACGCCGATCCGGACGCCGATCGGCGTCCCTGGCACGAACTGGCCGCCGGGGGCTTCCACGAGAGGACCGTCACCGGAGACCACTTCTACCTCGTCGCCGACCCGCCGTTCGCGCTGCTCGCCGACTGCCTGGGCGGGTTGAGCCCCAGCGAAGGAGCACGATGACCGAGGCCCCCATCCGTCGGCTGGCGCCGCCGCCCCTCGACCACGAACTGGCCGCGCCGCTGCGCGCGATCCTCGCCGACCTGACCGTCCCGCTGACGCCCGCCCTGATCGCGGACCGGCGGGAGCGTTCCCAGCGAGGACGTTTGTCGGACGCCGAGATCCGCAGGGGCGGCACGTTCGAGCTGGAGGAGCGCGTGGTGCCCGGCCCCGCGGGCGCGCCCGGCGTCCCGGTGCTGATCTGCCGTCCGACCGGCGCGGTGGGCCCCCTCCCCGTCATCTACAACACGCACGGCGGCGGTATGGTCGCGGGCCACAACCGCACCACGGAGCTGGCAGGCGAGCTCGACCGCGCCGAGGAACTGGGGCTCGCGGTGGTCGCCGTCGACTACCGGCTCGCCCCCGAGAACCCCCACCCCGCGCCGGTGGAGGACTGCTACGCCGGACTCCTCTGGGTCCACGAACACGGCGCCGAACTGGGCCTCGACCCGGACCGCGTCATCATCAGCGGCAACAGCGCGGGCGGCTGCCTCGCCGCCGCCGTCAGCCTCCTCGCCCGCGACCGCCAGGGCCCACCGCTGCTCGGCCAGATGCTCCAGTGCCCGATGCTGGACGACCGGTGCGACACGGTCTCGGCCGCCCAGATGGACGGCGTCGGCCTCTGGGACGGCCGGTCCAACCTCGCCGGATGGACGGCGCTGCTCGGCGACCGCGTCGGCACCGCCGACGTCCCGTCCTACGCCGCGCCCGGCCGCGAAACGGACCTGACCAACCTCCCGCCCGCCTTCATCGACGTCGGCACCGTCGAGGCGCTGCGCGACGAGGCCATCGCCTACGCCACCCGGATCAGCCAGGCCGGAGGCGACGCCGAACTGCACGTATGGGCCGGCGCCTTCCACAGCTTCGACGAATGGGTACCGGACGCCGTCGTCTCCCGAACCGCCCAACGCGCCCGAGCCGACTGGCTACGCCGAATCCTGTCAAGGTGAGCAACCACCCCCGACGCGAGCACGCCGCCCGGTTCGCCGAGCTGGCGACCCTGCCGCTGCCACAAACCGTCCGCGACCTACCCCGCCGCGCACGCCCCGGCGGTGACGGCACAGGATGCCCATCTGCGGCACCGTTCACGATCACGCAGCGCCCCGCAACGCGGACCTGCGGTTGACGATGGTGGCCGCGCGGACGGTGCCTGGCTGCGTCCAGGGCCCCATGCGCCGTTGACGATCGCGTGTCGGCCCCCGCCTGACGGCCCCCCACGCGGGCATGTGGGTGCCGATGGTGGACGGCACATGGTGCCCGCCTGCTGCGCCGTCGCGATCGCGCGAAGGCCCTTGCCTAGCGACCCACACGCGGATGTGTGGCTGACAGCGGTGGACGCACGAATGGTGCCCGTCTGCATCCAGCGTCCCGGTGCGCTGTTGACGATCGCGTGGCGGCTCGCAACGCGGACCTGTCGATGACGATGGGGGACGCGCGGATGGTGCCTGGCTGCGTCCCGGGTCCCCTGCGCCGTTGACGATCGCGTGTCGGCCCCCGCCTGACGGCCCCCCACGCCGACGTGTGGGTGCCGATGGTGGACGGCAGATGGCGCCCATCTGCGGCACCGTTCACAATCACACAGCGGCCCGCGCCTCGCAGCCCGCCACGCGGCCCTGTAGCTGGCGATAGTGGACGCACGATTGATGCTCGTCTGCATCCAGCGTCCCGTGCGCCGTTGGCGAGCGCGCAACGGGCCCCGCGGCCTCGCTGCCCCTTACGCGGATGTGTGGGTGACGGCAGTGGACGGCACATGGTGCCCGACTGCGGCATCGTTCGCGATCGCGCAGCAGCCCGCGCCTAGCGGCCCGTCACGCGGACCTGGGGGTGACGGTGGTGGACGCACGAATGGTGCCCGTCTGCGTCCAGCGTCCCGGTGCGCCGTTGACGATCGCGAGGCGGCCCGCAACGCGGACCTGTCGATGACGATGGGGGACGCGCGGACGGTGCCTGGCTGCGTCGAGCGTCCCGGTGCGCCGTTCGTGATTGCGTGGTGGCCCGTCACGCGGTGCTGTGGTCACGAGCGGCGACCCGGGCTGTTCCGCCGGGCGGGGGAGGAGGAGGCGCGGCGGTTGCTGTGCCGCCAGTTCGTGAACCTCGTGGACGCCTGCATGCGAGCGCGAGGGCCGCGACCCCGCGTCCCTCGGCAGGCTCGTCAAGGTGGGTCGTGTCGTGGACGTTCCGTACGCGTCGCCGGAGCGGTTCACCAACAGCGTCGTGGGTGACCGGGGGCGGACTTCGAGCGCGCGGTCCTCCTCGGCGGGGCCGGTCAGCCGGTGAGCCCGGTGGTGAAGCCGGTCTCCGTCAGCTCAGCCGTCTCCGCCGAGTACGTGGCGAGCAGCGACGGCGGCAGCGGCATCCACGCGCAGCCCCCGACGGCGAGCGTGTGCAGTCCGGCGCGCTCGATCGCCGGGGCGGCCGGTGGGGCGCCGAAGCCCGGGAGCGTGCGCAGCGGCACTCCGGAGCGGACCGCCGTCCCCATGAGGTAGGACGTCAACCACACCGAGAACACGAACAGTTCGCCCAGGTCGTCGGCGGTCTTCTGGAGCCGGGGGCTCGGCGCGGTCAGCCGGTCGAAGCTTGCCCTGAGGTCGCGCGCGTCCAGGCCGTGGGCGGCGGCCATGTCGGTCCAGGGGCGCTGGATCCACAGCTGGCGGCCGTTGTGGACGGTCCGCGCGAGCACCAGCGCGCGGCACTTGTTGAGCCACGGGCAGAAGTCGATCGAGTGGGCCAGCGCCTCGTGGGACGGGTCGTAGGCGGGCTCGGCGGTGAACCAGGCCGCGCGCCGCTCGCCGTGGTCGCCGTTCCCGGCGATGCTCTCCAGGCCGCAGTGCTCGACCAGGCTCGGCACCGACACGTAGGCCTCGATGCCGCGCGATTCCAGGAACTCGCGCATCACGTCGTCGTCGTCCCGCCACCAGCAACTGAGCGTGGTCGCGAACTCCACGAAGTCGCCGACGTATTTCGTGGGCAGGACGAGGGCGAGCGTCGGGAAGTACTCCGTGCCCATCTCCTGGACCCAGGTCGCGCCCGCCGCGCCCGCGAGCCGGATCGCGGCGCCGTTCATCGAGCTCCAGTTGGCGTAGAAGGTGAGCGCGGCGTCCGGGAACAACCGCACCCCCGTCTCGACCCGGCGCAGGAACTCGGGGGACAACTCCACGTCGTCCTGGACGACGAGGTGGTGGGTCGCGCCCGGCTCGGCGGCGCCCCACGCGAGGATGGCGGTCCGCAGCGGGAACTGCCGCTCGGGAGGCGACGGGTCGGTGACGACCCTGGCCCCGTCCAGCCGCCCGGCGAGGGCGGCGGCCTCCCGGGCCCGCTTGGAATGGCTCATGATGGCGATGCTGACCCGGGGGCCGCCCGACTGAAGTCCCATCTCACCCGCCTTTTCGATCTTTGCATCGAGTGTGGGCGATATTGGCAATCTTGGCAAGGTCAACTTGCCAAGTTGCCTTCGCGTCGGCGAGCGGCGGCGAAGCCCTGCGCGGTGAACGTCCCGGAGAAGTACAGCCCGAGCGCCTGCCGCCCACCGCCGGAAGCGCCGCCGCCCACCTCGCAGGTGCTGGGAGCGCGGGCCGCGTGTTGCTGGGCCACCTCGTGCCGGTCGGGGGACGCCCCGCCGCTTGTGCCGGGCGTGCCGCGAGCCGGGGCCGCGCGTTGCTCGCCACGTTGCACCGACCGACGGCCGCCCTGGTGCCGGCGTCGCCCCGCCTCTCCGGTTGACGCGCAGCCCCCGCTGGACGTGTCGCGAGCTGAGCTGCGCGGCTGGGGGCGTCGTGCCGGACAGGGCCGCGCCTGCGACCAGTACGCCGCCCACCGCCAACCCGCAGATCTGCATGAGGCCGTCGGTCATGGCGAGGACGGGCCGTCCGAGCAGGTAGCCCTCCGCCGCGAAAACGTCGGTGAGCAGCCCGTGCCTGACCCGCCGATCGGTGGAGGCGCCGCGACTTGCGCCGCCCGTGCCGCGAGTCCGGGCCGTGCTTTGCCTCGCCAGGTCGCACCGATCGGCCGATGCGACCGGCAGGAGCGGACCGGCCGCGATCACCAGGTAGGGCGCGCCGAGCAGCGCGTACAGCAGGACGATGAGCCACCCCCGCCACGCGTCCGGGACTAAGCGTCCGACTGCCGACATCCCAAGGGCGGAGTAGGCGAACAGCCCCCCCGCGTCCCGGGGCGCGTACAACACGAACAGCAACTCGCAGCCGACGACGAGCCCCTCCGGCAAGCCCAGCGCGAGGTAGACGCGCTGCTATCCCGACCGCGTCCACAGCTGCCGCGTTGCTCCGCCAGGCCGCGCCCACCATCGGACGCGCCGCCACCCGTCCCGGACGTGCTGCGAGCCGGGGCCGCGCGTTGTTCGGCCACGCTGCACCGACCAAGGGCCGCCCCCGCGTCGCCCGCGACCAGTACGCCGTCTGACGCCGGGGGTCGAGGACGGGGCGTGGGTTAGCTGAGCTGGAAGACGTGGTCCTTCAGGTCCTGGACGAGTCGGTAGTCGCGCATCATCGCTTCGTCCGTTTCGGCGCGCAGGTAGACGCGCATGGTGCTTGTTCGCAGGTCGACGGTGGGACGGATACGGTCGCCCTCCCGCAGTTTGAGGAGCACGCCGTACACGCCGGGTAGGTTCTCGATCTGCTTCACGACCGTCCAGTCGATTCGGGCGACGACGCCGTCCTGAGTGGTCGGGGTCGCGTAGACGCCTGCGGCGAGGAGGCGGGTGTAGCGGCGGCCTGCGCGGTCGCGGAGGAACGTTTCGGGGCTGGTGTAGGCGAGTGCGGTCAGGGCGGCCTGGTTGCCGCCTAGGCACTCGTCGTGGAAGCCGGGGTCCAGGTGGCTCGCTAGGCGGGCGCCGGCCTCGATTAGTGTCGGGCCGTCCGGGGTGACGATCACCTCGGCGTGGGCGGGGCCGTGGTCGATGCCGAGTGCGTCGAGGGCGCTGCCGACGTAGGGGATCAGGTCCGCCACCACGTCCTCGTCTGGAGCGACGAGGAGTTCGAGATCGTAGGCGTTGCGGGTGCCGAGCAGCCGCTTCTGCGACCGCCAGACCCCGCAGGTGTAGCGGGCGCCCCGGCAGCACACCATGTCGACGACGTACTCGGTGCCCGCCAGATACGACTGGACGAGGACGGCCGTGTTCGGCTCGCCGTAGACGGTCCGGGAGCGGAGCACGGTCTCCGCCGCGTCCCGGACCTGGTCGGCGTCCGCGCAGATCTCCACGCCGTCGGTACCGGACGAGGCCAGCGGCTTGACCACCACCGGGTAGGCGCCGCGGCTTTCGGCCCAGGCGACCGCTTCCGGTGCGTTCGAGGCGCGGACCTGCTCGGCGCATCGGACCCCGGCCCGGCGCAGCGCCTCGGTCATCTCGAACTTGTCGCGGCGGGCCGCGGACAGCGCCGTGCCGTTGGTCGGCAGGCCGAGGCGCTCGGACAGCTCGTCCGCCAGCGGGACGCCCGGCTCCTGCCCGGCGCCCACCGCGATCGGGTCGAGCGCGGCGAGCCGGGCGGCCGTCGCCGCGGGGTCCGCGCAGAGCAGGGAGGGACGGTAGGCGGCGAGGCCCGTCCCGGCGATGGTGCTCCGGACGTGGACGACGTCGACGCCGAGCCGGTCGAAGGCCGAGGGCAGGAAGCTGCCGATGGAGGAGGCGTCCACCAGGACGGCGGTCGGGCGGGTCGGGGGCGGGGTGCGGTTCGCTGCTGCCATGACGCTGCCTGCCTCGTGCGGGAGCCTGGTTGACAGAAGGTTGCCAGATGGCTTGCCTTGTTGGCAATCAGAGAAGCCGGAGGCGGCCATGCGAGTTCTGATCCATTCGGCGTTCCCGCCGTTGCGCGGCCGTCCGACCGGCGGCGCCCAGCGTTACGCGGACGGCCTGCTGACCGCGCAGGAGGGCAGCGGCTTACGGTTCACCTGGGCGTGCCCGCCCGTGCCGGACGCCCAGCGCCCCTTCGTCCGGCGGGACGTGAAGGTCGTCGACGAGCTGCGCGCCGTCGACGGCCTGCGGGTGGCGGGCGCGCCCGGCACCGCCGAGACGACCGGTCCCGTCGAGGTCCACCACGACCTGTGCCTGCTGGCCCGGCTCGCCGTCGACGCGGACGTCGTGGTCACCATCGACGTGCACTTCCCGCTGCGCACCGGCGTGCCGGTCGTCCTGTGGCTGAACAACCTCGGCTACCCGCCGGAGACCCGCAGCGTGTTCGGCCTGAACTGGGACGCGGCGGTCGTGCCGTCCGACTACCTCGCCCGCTGCCTGCGCGCCTACCTGCCCGCCGAGCGCTGGTGCGGCGTGCCGCCCCCGGTGCGGGTGATCAGCCCGGGCCTGGACGTCCACGAAATGGACGCGCCGAACCCGGACGACGGCCCCTGCCTGACGTTCCCGCACCGTCCCGACCCGGGCAAGGGGTTCGGCACGGCGGCGCGGGCCGTGGCGGAGCTGCGCCGTCGCGGACATGGCCACCGGCTGCTCGTGCCCGAGCCGCCGCCGGGCCGCCTGCTGCCCCAGCACCGCGAGCACGTCCGGGAGCGCCGGGCGTTGGTGCGGCGGCTCGGGCTGGAGGGCGCGGTCGCCTTCCACGACTGGGTCCCCGGCGAGCGCATGCCCGGCTACCTGCGCCGCGGGCAGTGGGCGCTGTGCCCGAGCGAGCTGCCGGAGTCGTTCGGGCTGGCGATGGTCGAGCCGCTCGCGGTCGGCGTCCCGGTGATCGCGACGCCCGCGGGCGCGGTCGCCGAGACCGTTCCTCCGGGGCACGGGGTCGAGCTCGTCGAGTTCGGCGACTGGCACGCCGTCGCCGACCGCGTCGAGCGCGGCCTGCCCCGGGAGGAGGTCGAGCGGGGGCGCGCCTACGTGGCGCGCGAACTCGGCTGGGAGCGCTGCGCCTCAGGCTGGCGGGACGCCTTGGCCGCGACTCGCAAGTCCTACGCCCAGCTCGTCCCCGGGCCGGTCGCGTCCGATCCGCCCTGGATCCGGACAATGCCGTCGGGACGGCGGTGGCACGACTACGAGCAGCGCTTCCTGCCCGAGGACGAGGGGTAAGGACGCGCCCGTCAGCTCACGATGCCGGGCCGGGGCCGGTGTGGTCTCGGCCGCGCCGGTCAGGTCACGATGCCCGGGCCCGGGCTGGCACCGGGGCCTAGCGGCCGTCCACGGGTGCCGGACGGTGTGGTCTCGGCCGCGTGTTCGCCGTCGTCGGGCCGGTCGCCCTCCGAACGGAGAATGCCGCGTTCCACCGCCCGCACCCCCGCCTGGAACCTGCTCCGCGCGCCAAGCATCTGCATCAGCTCGGCGGTGATGCGGCGCGTCGTCCGCAGCGACACCCCGAGGCGGCGCGCGATCGTCTCGTCGGTGTGCCCGTCGGCGAGCAGCCGCAGCACGGCCAGCTGCTGCGGGGTCAGGTCGTCGCCGCCCCGCCGCCGGGGATGGCTGAGGCTCAGCTCGGCGGACTTGTCCCAGACGGCCTCGAAGTGCTCGCACAGCGCGTTGACGATCCCGGTGCCGCGCACCAGCAGCGCGCCCGAGGACTCCTCGTCGGGGTCGACCGGGACGAGCGCCGCCTCCCGGTCGTAGATCAGCAGCCGCTGCGACAGCGCGCCGTAGGTGCGCACCAGCGCGCCCGCCTCCGAGAGCCACTGCGCGTACTCAAGGGTGAGGCTGTCGTTGTAGATGCTCTGCACGTACACGGTGCGGACGAGGACGCCGCGCCGCAGGATCGCCTGGTCGAGCGGGCGGCTCGCCTCCATCGCCTCCCGGTTCTGCGCGCCGCGCGGCGCGAACGCCATCAGCTCCGCCTCGCATGCGGCGGCGAGCTCCTCGATGCGCAGCCGGACCTCGTCCAGGCCCGCCAGGTGCTCGACCTCGGGATGCTGGAGGTGGCGCTGCCGGGAGTGCTGTTCGATCAGTTCCATCACGGCGCGCCGGTTGGCGGCCAGCTCCTGCTGGCGCCGCAGCAGCTCCTGCTCCTCGCGGGCGAGCAGGGAGGAGAAGCCCACGGCGGGGTTGACGGCGAGCAGCGTCTCCGGCTGCTCCCACGAGGGCCGCACCAGCGACAACTCCGCGAGCTCGTCCAGGACGCCGCGCACCTGTTCCGGGGACCAGCCCAGCAGGTCGCCCAGTTGGCCGACCCCGTACTTGGGGTTGTCGAGTATCGCCCGGTACAGCCTCGCCGCGTCCGACCGCAACCCGATGGACTCGAACACACCGCCTCCCTGGGCACGCGTCGGGTACCACCGAGTCTCTCGTGCGGCGTGTTTGTTAGCAACCTTTACAGTCAAGCCATAATAATCTTCTATCCGTTCCGGCTATCACCAGGCCGTTGATGAAACGGTAGTGGAGATGCCCCCCGTGCCCAGGTGCCTGACCTGGAAGGATGGTCATGGCCCACCCTTTTCGGGCAGCCGATTAGGGGGCGGCCCGCCGTGGCGCGACGGTAGGGGTTGACATGCGGCGCCGGTTCTGATTCGCCCGGACGGGTGGGAAGCGTGTCACTTTCCTGCCACTGCATGCATCTGACAGCGCGCCATGGCACCCGTGTTTTTGCATCAATTTTAAGCTGGTCAGGATAGGCCAGCGGCGGTCGATGTCGACCAGGGATCGAATGGTGTACATAGTCAAAGCCAGACTGACCGGTCAGTCACCCGGGGGCGCGCAGCGGATCGCCTCCAGCCTGCGGACCTTCGTCGCCCAGGGCAACGGCGTGGAGCACCTGCACGCCAAGCTCGAACCGGACGCGACGGAGGTCGTCTTCTTCCTGCTGGCGGAGACGGCGCGCCGGGCCGAGGCGATGACCGTCGAGATCTGCCTGCGGGCGATGCGCATGGCGGGCTGCCAGGACTGGTCCGTCGCGCAGTGCATGGTCACGGTCGTCGACCAGGCCGAGGAGCTCATCCTGTCGGACCGCCCCCCGCCCGAGGACGAGCCCAACGGCGGCGCCCCGGCCCGTCCGGCCGCCCCGGCCGACCCCTGCGACGCCGGGCATCTGGACGAGCCGTGCGTCGGCGCCGACGCCTGCGCCGCCGAACCGGACCCCGCCCCGCCGCCGTCCGCGCTCGGCGGGCGGGCGCCGAGGATTCCGGCGCGGGTGCCGTCCACGCGGATGCTCAGGTCGATGAACGAGCGGTACGTGCTGAGCCTGATCAGGCAGCTCGAAACGGTGTCGCGCGCCGACCTGGCGCGGCTGTCGGGGCTGTCGAAGCCCACGGTCTCCTCGGTGGTGGCGAACCTGGAGACGCGCGGCCTCGTCGAGCGGTCCGGGCACCGGGCGGGCTGCCCCGGCCGGGCCCCCACGCTGTTCACGGTTGGGCACAACGCCGGCTGGGTGCTCGGCGTGGAGGTGCGGGACGGCGCCGCGCACTGGGCCGTCTCGCGGATCGACGGCAAGGCGCGCTCGACGCGGGTGTCGGCGCTGCGCGGCGAGCAGACCCTCGCCGGCGTCGCGGCGGAGGTCGATCTCGTCTGCCGCCAGGCCGAGATCACGCGGGCCGACCTCGCGTGCGTGGTCGCCGGGTTCTCCTCGGCGCCGTGCGAGACGGCGGACGCGCCGCCGCGCCGGACCTGCCACGCCACCCTCGACCGCGCCCTCCACCGGCTCTTCGGCCCGCGCTACTCGGCGCGCCGGGGCGTGGAGATGGAGGTGCTGTTCCGCTACCGGGAGGGCCGGCGGGCTCCCGCCGCGTCAGTGAGCACCACCGTCTACGTGACGGTGGAGTCGTCGGTCGACATCGGCGTGCTCAACGACGGCGCCCTCCACCCGCCGGACGCCTCGGTCTGCACCCCCGGGGCGTCCCGGGGGAGCGCGCCCTCCGATCTCGAACGCATCGTGGCGGCGCGCGGCGGCGGGCCCGTCATGCGTCCGCGGGAGCTGGCGGACGCGGTCGGACGCGGCGACGCGCGCGCGACGGAGCTGCTCGCGGAGCTGGCGGTGCTGACCGCGCGGCTGCTGCGCCCGGTGCTGGCGATCGCGCGCCCCGGGCTGCTGGTGTTCGCCGGACGGCTCGCGGAGGTGCCGGGGTTCGTGGACGCGGTGCGGGCGGAGCTGGCCGGAACCGCGCCCGGCGGCATGCCGCCGATGGAGGTCGGCGGGGGCGGCGGCGAGGCGGTGCTGGACGGCTGCCTCGTCGAGGCCTGCGACCTGGCCTGGCAGCACATATTCGACGGGCTGGCGGGGGTGTGAGCGGGCGCCGCGCCGCCCCCGGCGAGTACTCCGGGCGACCGGCCCTTGATCAGCCAGTGACATGCTAATGCCATTGCAGGGTCGTGACACTCGCCGCCTCTTGGCTTCCGATTGGAACCTATCAAGAATCACCTGTGAAAGAACTTCGAGGTTTCAAGGGAGTGGAACAGTGATCATCACGATGCTTCGGAGCGGTCATTTCATGTTCACCTCCGAAGGAGGAGATTCGTCGGGCACCAATGGCTGGGGTTGAAGCGCGACGGGGTCCGTGGCGGAGAATCCGATGCGTCTCGCCTGGAAAGGCGCAGGGTCGTGAGGGGGCCGCGGGGCCGCGCGGCGGAGGCCCGGGCGGCGCCAGGGGCGGCCTGCTCCCACGCGGCGACGGCGGTGGCCGCGCCCCGGCCGGGCCCGGCCTGCCCGGCCGCGACTCCGGCGGCGCCCGCCCTCGGCGGATGTGCGCGGCCGCGCGGTGTGCTCGATCATCAGGGGGTATGGGATTTCATCGCACTTGTCCTTTTCTGTGGCGCGTGCGGTGTCCTCGACGCTTCCCTGCGCGCCCAGGCGGCGGCCGTGGAGCGGATTAGCGGAAAGCGCCTCGCGCCCGCGCCGCGCGGAGCGCGGCATTCCGGAGCCCCGGGGCCGCTCCTGGCGGCGGCGGTCGGCCTGGGAGTGGCGATGACCGCGGACGAGGGCCCCGTGGCCGAGGACGTCCTCGGCTACCTGCTGCTGGGCCTCGGCCTCGCCGACACGGTCCCCGCGCACGGCGGGGCCGGGTCGCCGCCCGACCCGTCCAGCAAGCCCAACTCGCCCGCCAAGCCCAACCCGCCCAACCCGCCCAACTCGCCCGCCGAGCCCAGCACGTCCGGCGCGCCCGTCCCGGCGTGCCCGTTGCCGAAGTCGGCATCCGGTTGGCACGACCGCCTCACCCGCGAGCGGACGCCGCCCATGGACGGACTGGAGATCGACTGGCCGTGAGCGGCCACTAAGGGGATCGGCGAAGGCCGGCGGCTGACGAGCCGCCGGCCTTCCGTGCTGCCTGGACGCGGCCGGCCCGGGAGGCCGCCGCGCCCGCGCATGGTCACAACCGGTCTTTGGCACCTTCTTGCCAACTTAGGCAAACCTGTGCCAACATCGGTTGCCAGAAGCTCCGGGGGCGCCCCACCGAGCCCGACATCACGGCAGCACGCGTATCACGACGCGGAGCGGAGGCCCGGCATGACCTCGCGAACCTCATTCGCCCCGGAGCGGCCCTTTCCCCTGGAGGCCGCCCAGATCGACCGGTTCACCCGGCTCGGTTACCTCGTCCTTCCCGCCTTCCTGCCCGATGACCTGGTCGAACGGCTGAAGCCCGAGGCCGACCGCTGGGTGGACGAGGGCCTGCGGGACGCATCCATCCAGGCCTGCGTCGACCCCGCCGTGCAGGGCCCGCCGCCCGTCCTGGAGATCGAGCTGGCGGCGCACGGCGAACTCGTCGGCCACCCGCCGCTGATGGACGTCCTCGCCCAGCTCATGGGCCCGGAGTTCGTCTTCCACCACATGCACTCGCACCGGCAGGACCCCGGGGTCCCGGGCAAGAACTGGCACCACGACTACGAGCAGAACCCGCAGGCCGAGCGCACCCACACGATGATCCACACGCTGCACTACCTGGACGGGATCGACGCGGGCACGGCGCCGCTCGCGGTGCTGCCCGGGTCGCAGCACGAGGTGGCGGCCAAGGACGCCCGCGACGGCCACGGCACCGCCGAGCTGCCGGGCGAGGTCGTCATCGACCGGCTGCCGCCCGGCTCGACGGTCGTGCTGCACTCCGCGCTGTTCCACGCCCGGCGCCCGAACCCCCGCCAGGGCGACCGGCCCCGCTACCTGATCGACACCTCGTACTGCCAGGTGGGCCACCGCTGGCCGCCGGTCAAGCCGTTCTGGCGCCACATGCTGCGGCGCGGCCGGGACCTCGGGCTCGACCGGGGCCGCCCGGAGCTGTTCGCCGAGCGCCACTTCGAGGAGTACGTCCGGCCGGCCTGACCGGCGTTCGTCATCCGACCATCTGTTCAGGGAGGAACTGGATGCTGTACTCGGGAGTGTCCTGGGGAGCCACCGGCTACGAGGTCGAGGTGGTGGACCGGGACGGCAGGCAGGTGGCGCCGCCGACGCGCTTCGGCGCGGACCGGGTCGACGACATGATCGGCTTCCTGCGCGACACTGGCCGCGCGCACGCCGACACCGACATGGCCACGGTGGTCGACAGCACGAACGGCGTGCTGGACGGCCGCATGATGGCGGCGGGCCTGACGATGTACCGGGCGGACCCGCCGGCGCTGCCGGAGCGTCCGGTGTTCGGGTCCGTCCCGGCGGGCGCGCTGGCCCGCGCGGCGGCCCGCGACCTGTCGGCGCTGGCCAGGCTGGAGCGGACGTCGGGCACGCAGACCGGGCGCGAGGACGTCCTTCGCGCCGACATCGCGGCGAGCGCCGAGCGCACCGCCGCGCTGACCGGCGCGGGACGCTGCCTCGGCCACGGCGACCGCTCCCGCCGCGAGGTCGCGCTGACCTTCGACGACGGCCCGCTGCCGCCCTACACCGGCCGGGTCATGGACGTGCTGGAGCGCTACGGCGTCCCCGCCACGTTCTTCTGCGTCGGCATCAACGTCGAGGCGGGCTCGGAGGAGGTCGCGCGCATGCGCGAGCAGGGCCACACGGTCGCCAACCACACCTGGTCGCACCCGTTCCTGCCGGAGCTGACCCGCTCTCAGCTCGCCGCGCAGATCGACCGGACCAACGAGGCCGTTGCCGGTGCGTCCGGCGGTGCGGCGCCCACGCTGTTCCGCCCGCCCTACGGCTCGCGGACCCCGCAGGTGCTCGACTGGCTGGAGGCGATGGACCCGACCGTCGTGCTGTGGGACGTCGAGCCCGACGACTGGTCGATGCCCGGCGCGGACGAGATCGCGCGCATCGTCCTGGACGGCACGCGCCCCGGTTCGATCATCCTGTTGCACGACGGCGGCGGCGACCGCTCGCAGACCGTCGACTCGCTGTCCCCGATCATCGAGGGGCTGCTCGCCGACGACTACACGTTCGTGTCGGTTGAAGACATGACGGCCGCTGCCCAGGGGGTGGCGGCGTGCTGACCACGCGTCCCGCCGCGAACTGGGCGGGCAACGTCGTGTTCCAGGCCGCGCGGGTGCACCGCCCCACCTCCCTGGACGAGCTGCGCCGCCTCGTCGCGGGCGCGACCCGCGTGAAGGCGCTCGGCAGCGGCCACTCCTTCAGCGCGGTCGCCGACACCACCGGCGACCTCGTCCGGGTGGACGGGCTGCCCCGCGCGATCGAGATCGACGCGGCGAACGCGACCGTGACGGTGTCGGCCGGGCTGCCCTACGCCGACGTCGCCGCCGCGCTGCACCGGGCGGGGCTCGCGCTCCCGAACATGGCGTCGCTGCCGCACATCTCGGTCGCCGGGTCGTGCGCGACCGCGACGCACGGGTCGGGGAACGCGCTGCGCGTCCTCGCCTCGTCGGTGTCGGCGCTCCAGCTCGTCGGGCCCGGCGGCGACCTGGTCGAGCTGAGCCGCGCCGCCGACCCGGACACGTTCCCGGGCGCGGTCGTCGCGCTCGGCGCGCTCGGCGTCGTCACCCGGATCACGCTGGACGTCGAGCCGGGGTTCGAGGTGACCCAGCGCGTCCGCCTGGCCGTGCCGCTGGAGGAGGTGGCCGAGCGGTTCGAGGACGTGTCGGGCGCCGCCTACAGCGTCAGCGTGTTCACCGACTGGCGCGACCCCGACGCGTCGGTGTGGCTCAAGCACCGCGCCGACCGGCCGAGCAGCGGCTGGGACGGCGGAATCGCGGCGGACGCCCCCGTCCACATGGTGCCCGGGATGCCGACCGAGTCGTGCACCGGGCAGATGGGCGTCGCCGGGCCGTGGCACGAACGGCTGCCGCACTTCCGCCCGGGCGTCGTGCCCGGCGCGGGGGAGGAGCTCCAGTCGGAGTACTTCCTGCCGCGCGAGGCCGCCGCGCCCGCGTTCGCCGCGCTGCGCGGCCTCGGCGACCTGCTGGAGCCGGTGCTGCACATCGCGGAGGTGCGCACCGTCCGGGCGGACGAGATCTGGCTGAGCCCCGCGTTCGGCCGCGACTCGGTCACGCTGCACTTCACCTGGGTCCGGGACGCGGCGGCCGTGGCGCCCGTGCTGGCCGCCGTCGAGGAACGGCTGGTCCCGCTGGGCGCCCGGCCGCACTGGGGCAAGCTGACCGCGCTGACCGGAAAGGAGATCGCCGCCCTCTACCCGCGCGCGGACCGGTTCGCGGCGCTGCTGCGCGACCACGACCCGGAAGGAACGTTCCGCAACGACCTCCTGGACGAACTCTTCCCGCCCGGCTGATGCCGAACGACTCCTGAGGGGGCCGCGCGGCTCCCTCAGGAGGTCGGCCGATCAGATGGCGAGCTTCAGCTCGTCCAGCAGGACGAACCGGTACCCGCGCTCCTGCAACCCCTCGATGATCAGCGGGACGGACGCGACCGTCCGCGACCGGTCCCCGCCGCCGTCGTGCAGCAGGATCACCGACCCGGGCTCGGTCTTGCGCAGCACGTCGGCGGCGATCTTCTCGGGGCTCGGCAGCGTCCAGTCCTCGGCGTCGACGTCCCAGGTCACGGTCGTCACGTCCTCCTCGGCGAGCCAGCCGACGACCTCCGGCGACCGCGAGCCGTAGGGCGGGCGGAAGTAGCGGACGGGTTCGCCGTCGATCCGCGGCAGCACCTCGAACGTCCGCGCGAGCTGTTCGCGGAGCTGCTCCTGGGTGAGGTCGGGCAGGTAGGCGTGCGACCAGGTGTGGTTGGCGACCGTGTGGCCGGCGGCCAGCATCCGCCCGGTCTCCTTCGACCGTTCCAGCGCGTTGAGCCCGACGCAGAAGAACGTGGCGGGCACGCCGTAGTGGTCGAGGATGTCGAGGACCTGGCCGGTGTAGGGCGGCTGCGGGCCGTCGTCGAAGGTCAGCGCGACCACCCGCTCGTCGCGGGCACCGTGGGTGAACCAGCGGCCCGCCGCGCGCAGCGGCGCCTCGGCCGCCGCGCTCCTCTTCATCGTGGCGAGCTGCTCGTCCACGCGTCCGGTGAGCGTCCCGTCGTCGATGGTGAGCCGGTCGAGCTGGGCGAGGTCGCGGCGGGCGGCCTCGGCGAGGTCGGCGGCGCGCACCGAGCCGAGCACGGGCCGCTCGGGCAGCGACCACGGGTCCGCGCGGTGCACCCGCAGCCCGACGGCCATCAGCAGGCCGTCGATGATGCCGTTGGTGCTGTCCACGACGCTGACCAGCTCCTCGTCGGACCGGTCGGCGACGCTCCGCAGGTGGGCGACCAGGGCGTCGCGCTCGGTCGAGCCGAACCGCTCGGACGGGACGGGCGCGCCCCCGGAACCGGCGTCGCGGGTGAACATGACCTCGTAACCACTGGAGTGCCAGGCGACACCGGCGTACAGCATGGGGGACTCTCCTTCTTTGGGGCGCGGCGGTCGAAGACCGGAGACGAAGCGGGGTGGGACCAGGGGTGGGAGGGGAACGGGACGGGCGGGCGCGCGACGGCCGGGGCCGCGCGCACCCGCCCCGCGTACATACCCGTCAGGCGGTCTCGATCGGCGCCGCCGGGACATCAGTTGACACGGCACCCGACGAGACGCGTCCGGCTTCGGCCAGCACCGTCTCCCGGTAGCGCTCGCTCAAGCCCAGCACGGACGGCAGCACGCGGCACTCGCCGAGGTCGCCGTCGCCGAACGGGAGCGCGAGCCCGAGCAGCGGCAGCACGTCGAGGGAGTCGGCGTCGTCGAACAGGTCCGAGACGTCCGGCGCCGGGACGCGGGTCCGGGAGTCGATCTCGGCGCCGACCACGAGCAGGTCGGTGCCCTCGGCCTTGCCGCGCACGACGCCGAGCGTGCGGCCGTGCCCGGAGACGGCGGCGGCGACCTCGTCGCGGACCTCCGGGTAGAGCCGGTTGCCGTCCTCCCAGCCGTAGGCGCGGGTGATCTCGACGTCGAGCGTCGGCCACTTGGCGAGGAAGTAGCGGCTGTTGGCGCGGTAGGACTCCTGGTCGGTGGCGGCGTCGCGGTTGTGGGGAAGGTGCATGCCGTACACGTCGTCGCCGAGCACGAGCGGGGTGCCGGTCGCGTAGACGCGGTACCCCCACTCCTGGTCCTCCGAGCCCCAGCCGCGGAAGTTCTCGTCGAACATCAGGTCGTGCCGGCGGACGGTCTCGGCGGGCAGCGCGACGAGGCCCGTCCAGACCAGCGACCACGGCAGCGGGACCGACTCCAGCACCTTGCGGTCGTCGGCCCACACCTCGCCGGCCTGCTCCAGGTCGTCCAGCAGCGCGCGGTGGCCGCCGTAGGCGAGGACGCCGCTCGCGTCCTGGCCGGACATCGTGAGCTCGGTGCCGTTGGGCGCGTGCTCGACGACGCAGCTGTAGCCGAGCGCCTTCCCGAGGACGCACACGTTCTGGTGCCCCGCGAAGTACCGGTCGTAGAGGGTGTCGAGCACCTGCGGGGGCAGCACCATGTCGGCGTCGAGCAACATGATGATCCGGCCGGTCGCCTGCCGGATCGCGAGGTTGCGCGCCTGGGCGACGTTCCACTCGTCGTCCGACAGCACCGAGGTCAGGTTCAGCTTCCCGGTGAACTCGCGGCAGGCCGCGACGTACTCCTCGCTGTACTCCATGGCGCCGACGACGACCTCGAACTCCGCCGCGTCCATGGTCTGTTCGGCCAGCGAGCCGAGCACCGATCGGATGTTGTCCAGCCGCTGCTTGTAGGGGATCACGACGCTGATCTTCAGGTCGGCCATCTGCGCTCCTTGCCGGATCGGCGAGTTGCCAAACTTTGGCAATATAATGCCATCCGGGCAGCGAAATCACCATAGATCGCGGGGGACGGCTCCCTCCAGTGTCGGGGACGCCGCGGCGCGCGGCGGGCGAAGCCGTGACAGCCTCCTGCCACGGCACCAACTTGACAGCCCCTTTCCTCGTCTTGCCGACCGCCGGACGCACACAATCGGGAACGCGAGGCCGGTGACACCTTGGGAGAGTGGCATGCCGCAGACACGCGACGACCTGATCCGGCACGACCCGACCGACACCTCCGCCGCGAACGGCGACGGGGCCGCCGCGCGGACGCTCGCCGGGCGCTGGCACTTCACGGGCCCCGACGAGACCGTGAACGACGCCCTCTACGCGGCGGTGACCGGCGGCCCCGTGACGCGGAGCCGCACGAGCCTGACGCTCGCGCCCGGCACGAGGGTCTCGGGCAACGCCTTCTTCGGCCGGTTCCCCGCGACCTACTGGCAGCGCTGGACGGACGCCGACGAGGTCCGCGTCGAGCTGACCGTCACCGGTTCCGGACGGCTGTCGGCCGCCGCGTCCGACGTGCGAGGCCCCGCCCGCGTCGTGACCGCGCGCACCGTGAGCGACGCCGACCGGGAGCGGGTCGTGCTGGCGGCGCCGCTGGACCTGTACGCCGACGGCGGCGCGATCTGGGTCGAGCTGGAGACGGCGGACGGGCAGCGCCTCACGGTCGAGGACGTGCGCTGGACGGTCGCGGCGCCCGCGTCGCGGCGTCCGACCTCGCTCGCGTTCGCGACCTACAACCGCCCCGACTACTGCCGCGACCTGCTGCGCGCGCTGGCCGCCGACGACGTGGCCCGGGCCCGGCTGGAGCGGATCTACATCGTCGACCACGGCGACCACGTCACCGCGCAGGACTGGTACGCGGAGATCGCGGCCGAGTTCGGCGACCGGCTCCAGCACACCCCGCAGCCGAACCTCGGCTCGTCGGGCGGCTGCAACCGGGGCCTGTACGAGGTGGCGCGGCACGCCAGCGAGAACGCGAACGTCATGTTCCTGGACGACGACATCCTCCTCGAACCCGAGGTGGTCGTCCGGCTGACGGCGTTCGGCGACCATGTCACCCGGCCGATGATCGTCGGCGGGCAGATGATCAACATCTTCCATCCGACCGTGCTGCTCGCCGACGCGCAGCGCACCGACATCGACGGCATCCAGCCCGGCAAGCCGATGCCGCACGCCTACGACGACGCGGACCTGCTCGTCCCAGACCCGGCGACCGGGCGCCCGCCGCTCCAGGAGCGCCGCCTCGACGCCGGGTACACGGCGTGGTGGGCCTGCCTGATGCCGATCGAGCTGGTCGACCGCGTCGGGTACATGCTGCCCGTCTGGGGCCAGGGCGAGGACGCCGACCTGTGCGCGCGCGCCCGCAAGAACGGGATCCCGACGATCATCCTGCCGGGCGCGGCCGTGTGGCACACCGACTTCTCGATGAAGGACCTCGACGACGTCAAGACCTACTTCATCCGGCGCAACTACCTGATCGTCGCGGCCCTGCACGGGAAGTTCCCGGTCGGCGCGCTGACCCGGCGGCTCGGCTCCGAGATCGCCCAGTGCATCCTCGACATGCGCTACGGGCTCGCCGCGACGATCCTCAGCGCGGTCGAGGACTTCCTCGACGGCCCGGACGACCTGTTCGACGGCGGCGCCGAACGCCTCCAGGACATCGCGAAGATGCGGTCCCGCTACCCCGAGACGCAGCGGCATCCCGCGACGGACGCGCCGGGCGCCCCGTCCAACCGGCTGGAGATCGTCACCCCCGGCCCGCCGCCCCGGCTGCCCGCCGCCGCCGCGGTCGGGCTCGCCGCAGCGCGGCTGCGCGGGCGGCACCGGTTCCAGCTCGGCGAGGTCGCGCACGACGAGGCGCACTGGTGGCACGTCGCCCGGTTCCGCACGGCGGTCGTCACCGACGCGTCGCAGGAGGGCGTCCGCGTCCGCCGCCACGACCAGGACGCGACCGTCGAGCTGAGCGTCCGCGCCGCGCGGACGCTGCTGCGCTTCAGCCGGACGGCGCAGGACGCGCGCCGCCGCTACTTCGAGGCGCTCCCCGAGCTCACCGGCCGCGCCAACTGGTCACGCCTGTACGAGACGGGCGAGTAGCGCATGCGGATCGGGGGGTCAGGAGGCGGACAGGTCGGGCGTGCGCTCGGCGAGGACCTCGCCGATCACATGCCGCGCCTGCGCGGCGATCGAGGGGTTGGTGTCCTTGTAGTAGGGGAGCTGGATCAGCGCCATCGACAGGGCCCAGCCGCGGCCGCGCGTCCAGGTCGCGTCGTCGACGCCGAGGCGCGCGCGGAACACCTCGCGCGCGTGCGCGGGCAGCAGGTACCAGGCGGCGATCATGTCGCAGGCGGGATCGCCGACGCCGGTGGTGGCGAAGTCGATCACGGCGCTGAGCCGCCCGCCGCTGGTCAGCAGGTTGCCGGGCATCAGGTCGGCGTGCACCCAGACGGGCGGACCGCTCCAGTTCGGCGCCTCCAGCGTGGCCTCCCACGCGGCGGTGGCGGCCGGGACGTCGACCAGGCCGTCGAGCTCGGCGAGCGCGTGGCGGCACTCCTCGTCCTGCGTGATGAGCGGACGGGTGCGCGCCGCGCGCGGTCCGCCCTCGGCGTCGATCGCCTGCAACGCCGTTATGAAACCCGCGAGGTCTTCGGCGAGCGCGACCGGATCGGTCAGCGTCTCGGGGGTGGGGTTCTCCCCGTCCAGCCAGCGGTGGACGGACCACGGCCACGGGTACTCCTCGGTCGGCGTCCCCTTGCCGAGCACCACCGGGACCGGGACG
This sequence comes from Actinomadura terrae, assembly GCF_022751215.1. Taxonomy (GTDB): domain Bacteria; phylum Actinomycetota; class Actinomycetes; order Streptosporangiales; family Streptosporangiaceae; genus Spirillospora; species Spirillospora terrae. The sequence goes on from NZ_JAICDG010000002.1 coordinate 1,043,512, forward strand.
GGCAGGTGCGGCGCGAGCCGGGCGATCCAGCGGTGCTCCTTCGCCACGTCCTCGACGCCGCCGGGGATGCGGGGCAACCGCACCGACATGTCCTCGCCCAGCCGGAACAGGGCGTTGACGGTGCCCGCGGACGGGAACCGCTCGATCGGCAGGTCCGCCCACTCGGGGAACCGCGCCGCGAGCAGCCGCCGCACGAGCGCCTCGTCGATGTCCAGTTCGTCGGCGTGCATCTTGCCAGCGGCCATCTGCGTCCTCTCCGGTCGGGGCCCGGCCGGGGCGGCCGGGCGACGGCCATCGGACCTCACCCGCCCGAGCGTGTCAACCTCGCCGCCGGACCTGCGTCCCCTCACATTGCCATATATGGCAATATATGGCACTATTTTGGAAATCTTGGCAAGGATCTGCTGACCCCGATCGGCCCGGAGGAAGTGGGAAGCCGGTGCAGCCAGACGTGAGTTGGATCATGGGTTCGCCGTGCACCGCGCGCGACGAGGGCCTGCACGAGACGGTCGCGCGGCTGGCCGCAGCCCGTCCCGGCGCGAACGCGCTGGTCGCGGGCCGGAACACCATGACGTACGCGGAGCTGGACCGCACCGCCGACGCCTGGGCCGCGCGGCTGGCGATGGCGGGCGTCGCGCCCGGCGACCGCGTGTCGGTGCTGCTGCCGCGCGGCACCGAACTCGTCGTCGCGCTGCTCGCCGTGCTGAAGGCGGGCGCCGCCTACGCGCTGCTGGACCCGGCCTGGCCCGAGCGCCGCCTCCGCGAGCTGACCGCGCGGCTCGGCTCGCCCGTCGTGGTCGCGCGGCGCGGAACGGGCACGGGCCTCGGGCGCCCGGTGTGGACGCCTCCCTCCGGCTCGGTGACCCCGGTCGCGGGGTTCCATCCGGTGGCCGTCCGTGGGGCCGATCCGTGCTGCGTGTTCTTCACGTCCGGGACGACCGGCGAGCCCAAGGGCGTCCTCAGCCCGCACCGCGCGACCGCCCGGCTGTTCCAGGCGGGCGGGTTCGCGCGCTTCGACACCGGCGCGGTCGTCCCGCTGGCCGCGCCGATGTCATGGGACGCGTTCTCGCTCGAACTGTGGTCGATGCTGCTCAACGGCGGTGCCAGCCTGATCGTGGACGAGCCGTACCTGTCCGCCGCGTCGCTGCGCGAGGCGGTGGCGGCGCACGGCGTCCGCACGGTCTGGCTCACCGGCAGCCTCTTCAACATGATCGTGGACGAGGCCGTGACCGCGTTCGACGGCCTGCACCAGGTCATGATCGGCGGCGAGCGGCTCTCGACCGGGCACGTCGCCCGGTTCCTGCGCCGCCATCCCCGGATCACGCTGATCAACGGGTACGGGCCGGTCGAGAGCACGGTGTTCGCCACCACCCACCGCGTCACGCAGGCCGACTGCGAGCGCCCCGGCGGCATCCCGATCGGACGGCCCGTCCCCGGCACCGGCGTCCACGTGCTGGACGGCACCCGCCCCTGCGCGGTCGGCGAGGTCGGCGAGATCTGCATCTCCGGCGACGGGCTCGCGCTCGGCTACCTTGGCGACGCCGACCTCACCGACGCCAAGTTCGCGCAGGTGCGGGTCGACGGAGAGCTGCTCCGCGTCTACCGGACGGGCGACCTCGGTACCTGGGACGCCGACGGCCTCCTCCACTACCGCGGACGCGACGACCGGCAGGTCAAGATCCGCGGCCATCGCGTCGAGCCCGCCGAGGTCGAACGGCAGATCGAGCGGCTGCTCCCGGAGGTGCGCGCGTGCCGGGTGCTCGCGCGCCGCGACGCGTCCGGCGCCGCCCGCGACCTGGTCGCGTTCTGCGTCCCCGCCGACGCGGGCGATCCCCTGGACGGCGCGCTCGCCGCCCTGCGCGATGACCTCGTCCAATACCAGCGTCCCGCCGCCGTCGTGAGCGTGGCCGCGTTCCCCATGACAGAGCGTGGCAAGCTCGACGAACCCGCGCTGCTGGCGCTCGCCCCCGCCCCTTCCTCGGCAGGCCCCGTCGCGGCCGCCGCAGACCCGACGGCCCGCCTGGTCGCGGAGGTCTTCGCCGAGGTGCTCTGCCGCGACGGCGTCCCGGCGGACGTGCCGTTCGTCGAACTCGGCGGCGACTCGCTCGGCGCCGGACGCGTGTGCGCCCGGCTCAGCGAGCGGCTCGGCCGCCCCGTCCCGGTCTCCTGGCTCTACCGCGACCCGACCGCCACGGCGCTCGCCCACCGGCTCGACACGACCACGCCCATGGAGGCCGACACGCACACCATCGACGCCCCGCACACCATCGAGGACATGGACGCCGAGACCCCGCTGACGTCCATGCAACTGGTGTACCTGACCCGCCACCTCGTGGACCCCTTCGACCGGACCGCCCACTGCCTGCTCACCTGGCGCATCGAGGGCGCCCCGGACCACGCGGCGCTGGAGGCCGCGATCGCGGAGGTGCACCGGCGGCACGAACCGCTGCGCGCCGCCTACGTCCCCGACCCGCGTCCGGTGGCGTGGCCGGTGGACGTGCCGCCGCCCGAGCTGACCGTGCTGCCCGCGCAGCCGACCGCCGAGGCCGCCGCGACCGCGCTGCGGAAGGAGCTGGCCCGGGGCCTGGAACCCATGGACGGCGACGTGTGGCGGACGGCGCTCGTCCCCGTCGGCGACGGCGCGACCGCGCTGTTCGGATGCGCCGTCCACCACATCGCCTTCGACGGCTGGTCGGAATCGGTGCTCGCCGACGACCTCTCCAGAGCCTACGGCGCCGCCGCACCGCTGGAGGAGGCGCCGTCGATGGCCGCCGTCCACCGCGAGCACGCCGAACGGCTCCGGGAGGACGACCTCACCGTCCACCTCGACCACCTGCGCGAGGAGCTCACCGACGTGCCGCCGCTGCGATGGCCGCCGGGCGCGACGGAGACGCCCCCGGTGGAGCCCCGACATATCGAGGTCCCGCTGTCCCCGGCCGTCGTCGCCGGGGTGGACGCCCTGGCCGCGGGCGCCGGGGTCACCCGGTTCGGCGCGCTGCTCGCCCTCTACGGCGCGTGCCTCGCCGAGGTCACCGGGCAGGACGACCTCGCGGTCGGCGTCCCGGTCGACCAGCGGCACGGCCGGGGCCTGGAGCGGTCGGTCGGCTGCCACATCACGATGCTGTGCGTCCGGCTGCGCGGCGCCGCGCTCGGCGGCGGCCCGGCGGCGGTCGTCGCGACCGGACGGATCGCCGCCCGCGCGTTCGCCGCGCGGGACGTGCCGCTCGACGACGTCCTGGCCCTGGCCGAACCCGCCGACGGCTCCCCCCTCTACCGGACGCTGTTCGCCCTCCAGGACAACGCCGTCCCCCGCCTCACGCTCACCGGCCTGCGCACCGCGTTCATCCGACAGCCCTATCTGAGCCTGCCTCTCGACCTCCACGCCGAGCTGTGGCCGGATGACCATGGCGGCATGACACTCATCGTCTCCTACCGTCCCGAGGCCGTGCCCGAGGCGGCCGCACGCGAACTCGCCAAGCGCTTCGCCGACCGGCTCCGTACCGTCCCCGGGGAGAGCGCGCGATGACCGCACGCGAGTCGGAGTTCGCGATCGAGGCGCGCGGGCTCGTCAAGACGTTCCGGACGGCCCGCCGCCGCCCCGGCGCGCTCGGCATGCTCCGCGCGCTCGTCGCGCCCGAGCGGGTCTCGACCACGGCGGTCGCCGACGTGTCGTTCTCGGTGGGGCACGGCCAGCTGCTGGCGCTGCTCGGCCCGAACGGCGCCGGGAAGTCGACCACGATCAAGATGCTCACCGGCATCCTGACCCCGTCGGCCGGGCACGCGAGCGTGATGGGGATCGTCCCCTACCGGGAGCGGGTCCGCAACGCCCGCAACATCGGCGCCGTGTTCGGGCAGCGCACGCAGCTCTGGTGGGACCTGCCCGCCCGCGAGTCGTTCCGCATCCTGCGCGACATCTACGGCGTGGCCGACGGCGACTACCGGTCCCGGATGCGCGAGTTCGACGAGCTGCTGGAGCTGTCGAGCTTCTGGGACACCCGCGTCCGGCACCTCTCGCTCGGCCAGCGCGTCCGCTGCGACCTCGCCGCCGCGCTGCTGCACGACCCGCCGGTCGTGTTCCTGGACGAGCCCACGATCGGCATGGACGTCGTGGTCAAGGAGCAGGTGCGGCTGCTGCTGCGCGACCAGGTCGAGCGGCGCGGCCAGACCGTGCTGCTCACCACCCACGACATGACCGAGGTGGAGCGGCTCGCCGAGCGCGTCGTCCTGATCAACCACGGCCACATCGTCCTGGACGGCACGCTCGCGGAGATCCGCACCCGGTTCGGCAGCGGGTGGCGGGTGAACGCGACCCTCGTCCAGACCGAGCCCGCCGCCGGACGCTGCCCGCCCGGCCTGCGCGTCGTACGCCAGGACGGCGCCCGCGTCATCTTCGAGCCCGACGGCACCGACGAGGTCGCGCCGCCGCAGGCGCTCAAACGCGTCATCGACCGGTACGAGGTCACCGACATCCACATCCAGGAGAGCGACCTGGAGGACGTGATGCGCGCGGCCTACCTCGACCAGCGCACCGACCGGCAGCTCGACGGGGAGACGGTCGCGTGAGCGTCTCCACCGCCGGCCGGGCAGGGCCTCCCGGGCGTTCCGGGTGGAGCGCGATGCGCGAGGGCTGGAGCACGGCGGGCATCACCGCGCTCGGCGAGCTGCTGTCGCCGAGCCGCCTCACCGGCACGGCGGCGCGGCTGTCCGTCCAGCTGTTCCTGGTCGTGTGCCTGTGGCACGCCCTGTACTCCGACACCGAGACCAGCGGCGGGCTGGACGAGGGGCAGGCCGTCGCCTACGGCGTGCTGGCCGTCCTCGCGCTGCGGATCCGCGACACCGACCGCTGGATCGGCCGCGACATGGTGATCCAGCAGATCGAGTTCGGGACGATCGTCTACTGGTTCCTGCGCCCGCTCGCGCCGTGGCGCTACTACCTGCGGCGCGCGGTCGGCGACCAGCTCTACGGGTTCACGTGGGCGGCCGCCGGATACGTCGTGTGCCTGCTGGCGGGGGTGATGGACCCGCCACCCTCGGCGGGCGCGGCGGGCGCGTTCGCGGTGACGTTCCTGCTCGGCCAGTCGGTGCTGTACTACCTGGTGCTGCTCACCGACCAGATGTGCTTCTGGGCCGTCCGCAACGACTCGGCGGTCGAGATCCTCCAGTTCGCGCAGAACCTGCTGTCGGGCGGGTACGCGGCGCTGTGGTACTTCCCCGGCTGGTTCCAGACGATGAGCGCGCTGCTGCCGTTCCAGGCGACGCTCAGCGTCCCGCTGTCGTTCTACGTCGGCCGCCTCCCGGTGGACGACCTGCCCCGCCACCTCGCCGTCCAGGTCTTCTGGGTGGTGTCGCTGGCCGCGCTGACCCGGCTGGTGTGGCGGCGGGCCGAACACCGCGTCGTCTCGCAGGGAGGCTGAGGTGCGCGACGTCCAAGAGGTTGTCCATAGGAAACAGCACGGCGACGCGCGGCGGCCCGACTTCCGGGTCACGCGGCACGGCGACCTGCGGCTGACGCGGCGGGCCGACCTGAAGCTGACGCTGCGGATCGTCGGGCTGACCTTCCGCGCCCAGGCCGAGTACCGGGCCGAGTTCCTGCTCAAGGTCGCCTTCGGGGTGGCGTGGCAGGTGTCGATCATCGTGTTCGCGTCGGTGCTGCTCGGCCGGTTCCCCGGGATGGGCGGCTGGCCGAGCGACGCCGTGCTGCTGATCGCGGCGATGCGGATGCTCAGCCACGGGGTGTTCGAGCTGTTCTGCGGGCGCGCCACCGAGCTCTCCACGATCGTCCAGGCGGGCAAGATCGACGCGTATCTGCTGCGCCCGCTGCCGGTGTACCGGCAGGTGCAGCTCTCGATCTTCCCCAGCAACGCGCTCGGCGACCTCTTGGTCGGCGTGTCGATGTTCGCCGGAGCGGTCGCCGCCCTCGACACCGAGTGGACCCCGCTGCGCATCGGCTACGTCGCCGCCGCGCTCGCGGGCGGCGCGCTGATGGAGGGGGCGATCTTCACGCTGCTGTCGGCGCTGCAACTGCGGCTCCCGGCGGGGCTCTCCTGGAGCCGCTGGGTGGAGGAGCTGTTCAGCACCTTCGGCAACTACCCGCTGAAGATCCTGCCCGGGGCGGTCAACGGCGCGTTCACGTTCGTCCTGCCGCTGGCGTTCGTCGCCTACTTCCCGGCCGCCACGATCACCGGCAACACCTCCGGCCTCGGCGTCCCGGCCGCGCTCGCGGCGGCCGCCCCGCTGGCCGGGCTCGCCGCGTTCGTCGGGTCACGGCTGCTGTGGAACTTCGCCCTGCGGCACTACACGGGGGTCAACGGCTAGTGCCCGCGCGCGGTCTGGACGCGGCGTCGTGATCGTCGCCCCCGTAGGCGTCGGCGAGGGCCCGCGCCAGGCCGCGCCACACCTCCGCCGCGAGCTCCACGTTCAGCGCCCGCTGCGCCTGCTCGGCCAGCTCGTTCAGCACGCGGGTGCCCTCCTCCACGTCGCCGCGCAGGATCGCGAGCTGCCCGCGCAGCGCCTGGAACCGGACGCGGTCGCGGAACGACAGCCGCAGGCCCGCCTCGTCGACGCGGGCGCACAGGGTCCGGGCGTCCTCGACGCGGCCCTCCTCGAACGCCAGGTGCGCGTGCAGCGTCACCAGCTGCTGGCGGTGCAGCTCCGTGCCAGCCAGCTCGGCGACCGGCGCGACCTCGTCGAGCATCGCGCGGGCCTGGTCGGTCGCGGCGGGGGAGACCTGGAGGTACAGCGAGGCCGCCGCGAGCCGCAGCCGCAGCCACAGCACGAGGTCCTCGTGCGGGTCGGCGCGCCGCAGCGCGTTCTCCAGCGCCTCGCGCGCGGCGGTGTAGTCGGCCTGCCGGATCGCGACCGTCGCCGACGCCCACAGCGCCCGCACCCACGCCGCCCCGCCGAGCGGCTCGGCGAGCGCGCACCACTGGTCGGCGTGGCCGCGCGCCTCGGCGAGCCGTCCCGCCTCGGCCTCGGCCGACACCAGCACCTGGAGCACCGCGACCTGGTCGGCGACGCCGAGCCCCTCGGCCTGCTGGTGCGCGGCGAGCGCGTGCGCCCGCGCGGCGGCGTTGTCGCCGAGCGTCTGCGCGCACCGCGACAGCCGCGCCCGGGTGCGGACCGCGAGCTCCGCGACGCCCATCCGGTCGTTCAGCTCGACGAGCTCCTCCAGCAGCATGCGCTCCTGCTCGTAGCGGCCGCCCGCCGCCCGCAGCCGGGCCAGCAGCCACAGCCCCTGCCAGCGCAGCGCCACCTCGGCGCCCGGCTCGGCGCGCAGCGCCTCGGCGAGCGGGTCGGCCAGCGCCTCGGGACGGCCGTCCTCCTCGGGGGCGGACGCGACCGCCGCGATGATCTGCGCCAGCGAGTGCGGCTCGGACGTCGCCTCGAACGCCGAGACCGGCACGCCGAGCCGCGCGGCGAGGAACTCCACGGCGCGCGCCGTCGGCGGCCGCGCCCCCGACTCCAGGCGCGACAGGTAGCCCGTCGACACCCCGCCCTCGGCGACCGCGGCCTGTGTCAGCCCCCGTTCGAGCCGCAGGGCCTTCAAACGCCGACCGAAAGCCGGTTGCTCCAGCATGTCGTCACTCGCAGAACTGATCAGGCGAACGGTTGCGGCGTTCCCCTTCTGATCATCGGTTACTAGCGGTCAAGGTACTCGATGACAACATGATGCCAGAGACTCGCCCGCCGATGGCAGCACCGGACAGGTAGGCCTGACAAGCCCTGACCGGGAGACCGGCATATCCGGTTGACGAGAGGGCACCCGTCTGTTGTCGTTCGGGCAAGGCCGCGGCGTCCCGCCGCGGCCGTCCACACGAGGAAGGCAGGGACGAGATGAGGACGAGCGTCATGTCCAGCACACCGGTGATCGTTGCCAGCGCAGAGGAGATGACGCTTCGTGAAAAGGCTGAACCTGGGCATCCTCGCCCATGTCGACGCCGGTAAGACGAGCCTGACCGAGAGGCTCCTGCACCAGGCCGGGGTGATCGACGAGATCGGCCGCGTCGACGACGGCAGCACCCAGACCGACACGCTCGCGCTGGAGCGGCGGCGCGGCATCACGATCCGGTCCGCGGTCGTGTCGTTCACCGTCGGCGGCACCTCGGTCAACCTGATCGACACCCCCGGCCACCCCGACTTCGTCGCCGAGGTCGAGCGGGCGCTCGGCGTGCTGGACGGCGCGCTGCTGGTCGTGTCCGCCGTCGAGGGCGTCCAGCCGCAGACCCGGGTGCTGTGGCGCGCGCTGCGCCGCCTCGGCGTGCCCGCGCTCGTGTTCGTGAACAAGATCGACCGGCGCGGCGCCGATCCCGAGGGCGTGCTGCGCGGCGTGTCCGCGCGGCTAACCCCGGCGGTCGTGCCGATGGGCGCGGCGTCCGGGGCGGGGACGCGCGACGCCCGCTTCACCCCGTTCACCGATGACGACCCCGCCTTCACCGCGCGGCTGCTCGACCTCCTCTCCCGCCACGACGACGACCTGCTGGCCGCCTATGTCGACGACGAGGCCGCCGTCGGGTCGGGACGGCTGCGCGCGGCGCTCGCCGCGCAGACCGCGCGGGCCGTGGCGCACCCGCTGTACTTCGGCTCGGCGATGACCGGCGCCGGTGTGCCCGCGCTGATCGACGGGATCACGGCGCTGCTGCCGGGCGCGGCGGTCGACGCCGGGGGGCCGCCGTCCGGGACGGTGTTCAAGGTGGAGCGCGGTCAGGCCGGGGAGAAGATCGCCTACGTCCGCATGTACTCCGGGACGGTGCGTCCGCGCGACCGCGTCCGCTTCGGCTCCGCCGGCGGCACGAAGGAGAACACGGAGGAGAAGGTCACCGACGTGGGCGTGGTCGACCACGGCGCGGAGGTGCTGCGCGCCCCGGTCACCGCCGGGCGGATCGGCAAGCTGTGGGGCCTCGGCAGCGTGCGGGTCGGCGACCACATCGGGGAGCACCCCGCCGCCTCCGGCGCCCGCCACTTCCCGCCGCCGACGCTGGAGACGGTCGTCGCGCCGGTGCGCCGCGCCGATCGGGGCGCGCTGCACGCCGCCCTCACCCGGCTCGCCGAGCAGGACCCGCTGATCAACCTGCGCGAGGACGGCCCCGGCGAGATGTCGCTGCTGCTTTACGGGGAGGTGCAGAAAGAGGTGCTCCAGGCGACGCTGCTCGACGAATTCGGCGTCGAGGTCGCCTTCCGCGAGTCCACCACGATCTGTGTCGAGCGGCCGGTCGGCTCGGGCGCGGCCGACGAGGCGATCGGTGCCGATCCCAATCCTTTTCTCGCGACCGTCGGGCTGCGCGTCGAACCCGCTCCGCCCGGCACCGGAGTGCGGTTCGGGCTGGAGGTCGAACTCGGCGCGATGCCGCCCACGTTCTTCCGCGCGGTGGAGGAGACCGTCACCGAGACGCTCCGCCAGGGACTGCGCGGATGGCAGGTCGTCGACTGCGCCGTCGCGATGACGCATTGCGGGTACTGGGCGCGGCAGAGCCATTCCCACGGGACCTTCGACAAGAGCATGTCGAGCACCGCCGGGGATTTCCGCAACCTGACACCGCTCGTTCTCATGGCCGCCTTGAAACGGGCGGGCACCCGGGTACACGAGCCGCTGCACGGGTTCAGCATCGAGACCCCGGCGAGCACGGTGCGGGCGCTGCTGCCCGTCCTCGCGCAGCTGCGCGCCGTCCCCCGCGACCACCGCACCAAGGGTGGGACGGCCCTGCTCGAAGGCACGATCCCGGCGGCGCGGGTGCACGAGTTGCAGCGGCGCCTACCTGGGCTGACGCATGGTGAGGGCGTCCTCGAATCGGCCTTCGACCGCTACGCGCCGGTGCGCGGGGAGGCGCCGAGCCGCCCGCGCTCCGGCGTGGACCCGCTCGACCGCGAGGAGTACCTGCTGCACGTGGTGCGCCGCGTCTGACACCGCCGCGTCCGACACCCCCGTGACAGCTCACTGCCATTGCCCCATGCTGCCGCCTTCGCACGCTAGCCGCCTTTCTCGGGAATCGTGCACGCTGTAACCGGAGCGGCCGCCGCGCACGCGGCGGCGCGGCACTTCTCCATGCACGCCGTTGGAAGGGAATTTCAGGGCGGATGGATCGCTGACATGAACCTCACCGGAATCGCACCTGCCATTGACCGAATGATCACTGTGGGAGGCGTCACGGGCGTACAGGCCGTCGTCTTCGACTTCAACGGGACCATCACCGACGACGATGAGTTCCAATTCATCGTCTACGCCGAAACCGTCGCCGCGAAAATGGGCGCCGAACTCGACCGCGCCTTCTTCTTCGGGCTGCGCGGGCTCAACGACCCGGACATGTTCCGCGCGATGTACGCCCACCACGTCGGCGGGACGCCGTCGCCGGAGTTCGTCGAGACGCTCTGCCGGGACCGCCTCGACCGCTACGTCGCGCGCGTCCGCGCCGTCTCCCCGGTCCGGCCGGACGCGGCGGCCTTCATCCGCGCGCTGGCCGCGCGCGCCCCGCACGTCCCGCTGGCCGTGGTCACCGGCGCGCCCCGCGCCGAGGCCGCGCCCGTGCTCGCCGCCGAGGGGCTGCTCGGCCTGTTCGTGACGGTCGTGACCGCCGAGGACGTCACGCACGGCAAACCCGACCCCGAGGGGTTCCTGTCAGCGCTCGCCACGCTCCGCGCGGACCGGCCCGGACTGCGCGCCGACGAGGTGCTCGTCTTCGAGGACGCGACGGTCGGGATCACCGCCGCGCGCCGCGCCGGGATGCGCTGCATCGGCGTCCACCTCCAGGGGCCCGAGGCGGGCGTGGACGCCGACGAGGTCCACGACGTCATGGGCCCGCACCTGCTCCGCACCGCCGACTGACCCCGCACCGCAAGATCGAGAGGAGGTGGCCGACATGCAGGTCAGCGTCGCGGTGATGTACCACCCGAGCCGGGAGCGCAGCGCGCGGGCGGTCGCGCGCGGGTGCGCGGAGCTGTCGCCGGTCCTGGTCCCCGACCCCGACCCCGGCGGGCCGCCGAGCCCGCTGCGCACGGCCAAGCGCGCCTGGGCGGCCTGCCCGCCGGACGCCACGCACCACCTGGTCCTCCAGGACGACGTCGTCCTCGCCGCGGACTTCGTGGCCCAGCTGACCGGCGCGGTGCGGCTCCGCCCCGGGCACGCGATCGCGCTCTACGCCAACCGCAACAGCGTCCGCAACTCCTACCTGCTGCGGCGCGCGGCGGCGCTCGGCTCGCGGTGGGCGCCGCTGTCGCGCTACGAGTACACGCCGACGCTCGGCCTGCTGCTCCCCGCCGAGCACGCGCGGGCGCTGGCCGAGTACCTGCGCGCGTTCCCCGACGACTACCGCGACGACGACGAGGCCGTGACGGTGTTCTGCCGCGACCGCGGCGTCCCCGCCGTCGGCACGGTGCCGAGCCTGATCGACCACGGCGACCTGCCGAGCGTGGCGGGCAACGGCACGCACGGCACCCGGCACGCGGCGGTGTTCGCCGACCACGCCGGGGTGGACGCGCGCTACTGGAACGGCGCCGAGTCCGCCGCGATGCCGGGCGCGCGGGCTCGGCTCCCGCACACGCTGGAGCTGCACGACTCGCGCTGCCTGATCCGGTTCGCGCGTCCGGCGGCCGAGGAGCCGGTCGACTCGCTGTTCGGCTGGTACTGGCACGACTGGTGCGAGCTGCTCGGCGCGTCGCCCGACGCCGTTCTGGACGGCTGGGCCGAGCACCTGGAGGGCGGCGACGCGTACGCGTCGATGGGCATCGCCGAGGCCATGGTGTTCCCGGTCGAGGCCGCGCTGGAGGTGTGGGCCGCCGGGTACCTGCTCGGCGTCGACGTCTCCGCCGACCCCGGCGCGACCGTGCCGGAGGTCTCGCCGGTGTTCCGCCGCTCGGTCGAGACGTGGCTGGACGCGGGCCTCAGCGAACCCGACAAGGAGCGGCTGGACGCGTCCGGACGCGCCGGGCTCGTCGAGACGTGCCTCGCGGGGTTCCGCGCGGGCGTCCTCGCCGACCTGGCACCGGCCGCGCCCGGCGATCTGTGCGGAATCGAGGTGCCATGACTGCGTCGTTCGCGGCGGCGGCCGCGATGGCGGCGCGGGAGGCCGCCGCGTTGACCCTCGTCCCGGACCTGCGGGTCAGGACCGACGGCCCCGAGCCCGAGATCCTGTTCCGTCCCGTGGACTGCCCGTGGTGCGAGGTTGCCGCGCCGTGCCCGCCGCCGATGCGCGAGGTCGCCTTCACCGGTCCTGAAAGTCTGCCCGTGCTGTCGCTGCTGGCGTGCGAGGAGGTCACGGCGCGGGCGCTGCTTCCGCTCACGCTGATCCGCTCGTCCGAGCCGTCCGCGCCGCCGAGGTTCGTCACGCGGGGCGTGTTCTGGGCGCGGACCGTCGGCACCGGCTCATGGGACGACCTGGCCCCCGGCCTCGCCCTCCTCGACGCCGCCGAGCGCTGGTTCGACGACCTGCTCCCCGCGTTCCGGTCGGGCGGCGCCCACTGGACGCACCCGGGGGAGGTGCCGCTCCCGGCGTCCGTCCGCGCCGCGCGTCCGGCACCGGACGGACGGCGTGCCGGGGCGGTCGCCGCGTCCCGCCGCGGCCTGCACTTCCTCACCCCGCACGCGCACGGGGAGCCCGCCGCACGCCTCAACCACGCCTACCTGGCTGCGCGGGCGGACGCGGTGCGCGCCGACCTGACCGTCCACGACCATCCAGCCCTCGCCGTCTGACCCGTTGTCCGCCCTCGACCTCAGGTACCGCACGCCAGGAGTGAATGAGGAGCACCGACATGACGATCACGTCCGACGCGCCGGGTTCGGCCGACTCCGGCCGGGACACATTGCGGCGGCTCGTCGCGGCCTGGCCGCGTCGCGCGACCATCCGCACGGACCTGGACAAGGTGACCGACCCGGGGCCCTACGACCCCGCCCTGATGGACTACCCCGTCTCGCTGCTGCCGTTCGCCGAGCACCCGGGCTATCTGGCGGCGTCCGAGGAGCAGCGCCTCCAGGTCAACACGCTCGCCTGGCTCGCCTACAACGAGCGCGTCATCGCGGCGGAGGAGCACGTCGCCAACCCGACGTTCGAGAAGCTCTCCCACGGGGTGTTCCCGGGCGCGGACGGCATGGACGCCCGCGAGGCCATCCAGCAGTCGCACATCGACGAGGTGTGGCACACCTACATGCACATGCTGGCGATGCAGCGCAGCCGCGAGGCCCGCCAGGTGACCGCGGAACCGAACGACTACCTCCACCCGGTCACCAACCGCAGGCTCTACAGGCTGGCGGACGAGGCGTCCGAGCAGTGGGAGCGCGACCTGCTCTACCTGCTGTGGACGGTCGTCGGGGAGGTCAGCATCAACGCCTTCCTCGACCTCGTCGCGGGGGACCGCACGATCCAGCCGGGGCACGCGCTCGTCGCCCGGCTGCACGCCCGCGACGAGGCCGCGCACGGGCCGATCTGCGCCGAGGTGATGAAGGACGTGTTCGTCCACCTCAACGCGGCGCAGCGGGACCTGCTGGTCCGGCGGCTGCCCGAGGCCGTCACCGCGTTCGGCGCCGAGGACTACGAGCTGTGGCTGCGCATCCTTTCCTTCGCCGGGTTCGCCGACGCCCGCGCGATCGTCGAGGACAGCCGCGCGCTGCCCGGCGCGGAGCTGATGCTGACCGACTTCGCGCCGATCCAGCGGCTGATCCGCGAGCTCGGCGTCGACCACCTGGTGGACCTCGACCTGCCGGCGCCGTCATGATCCTCACCGGCCCGGAGATCACCGAGGCCGCGGCCGACGGCCGGATCACGATCTCCCCGTTCGTCCCCGAGCAGGTCAACCCCAACAGCTACAACGTCCGGCTGGGCGAGACGCTGCTGGCCTACACCGACGAGGTCATCGACCCCTACCGCTCGAACCCGACCAGCGCCGTGACGCTCGGCGAGGAGGGCCACGTGCTGCGGCCCGACCAGCTCTACCTCGGCCACACGGTCGAGAGCGTCGGGTCGGACGTCTACGTCCCGCTGCTGTTCGGCCGCTCGTCGGTGGGCCGGCTCGGGCTGTTCGTGGAGATCACCGCGCCGATCGGCGACATCGGGTTCGTCGGGCAGTGGACGCTGATGCTCTCGCCCGTCCGCCCGCTGCGCGTCTACCCGGGGATGAAGATCGGCCAGATCATGTTCTTCGTCTCGCTCGGCCGGATCGACCTGTACGACGGGAAGTACCAGGGGTCGGAGGGCCCGCAGGCGTCCCGGTACTGGGCCGACCGGATGGCCCTTCCATGATCCTCACCGGACCGGCGATTCGCGCGGCCGTCCGGCTCGGCGACATCGTCATCGACCCGTTCGATCCCGCGCGGGTCTCGCCGAACGCCTACGACTGGCGGCTCGGCGACACGATCCGCGTCTGCGACGTCGACCTGGACGCGGCGGCCTCCACGGAGCTGCCCGAGCAGGTCATCCCGCCCGAGGGCATGGTGCTGCTGCCGGGCCTTCTCTACCTCGGCATCACGCACGAGCGCACCGGGTCCGAGCGGTACGCGCAGTTGCTGAACGGCGACCACACGATCGGCGGGCTCGGGATCTGGGTGCACGTGTCCGCGCCGCTCGGGCACGTCGGCCACGCGATCCGCTGGACGCTGGAGATCCGGGTGGCGCGTCCCGTCCGGGTCTACCCGCGGATGACGTTCGGGAAGGTCGTCTTCCTGGCCGTGCACGGGTCGCGGCTCAGCTACCAGCAGGTCGCGGCCAAGTACGCGCGCTCGGACGGCATCGACATCTCCCACCTGTACCGGGAGCTCCAATGAGAGTGATCACCGGGGTCGACCTGCCGCCGGACAGCCCCGGCGGCAGCGTCGAACTCCTCCGCGACCTCTACCTCGGGCCGGGCCGCCCGATCGAGGCGGACGTGTTCATGCTGGGCGATTCCGGTGGTGCCGATCCGGCGTTGCTGGACGTCAAGGGCAAGTGCCTGGACGGCCCCGACTTCTGGCGCTACGTGGACGACCTCGCCGGTGCCGTGCGGCGCCGGTTCGGGCCCGCCGAGCACGGGGTGCTGCACCTCCAGCACCTCGCGTTCGGCGCGACGCCCGCGCTGCTGCGCGCGTTCCCCGGCCGGCCGGGCCTCGCCCTCGTCCACGGGACCGACCTGCTGTTCGCCGTGGACCACCCGACGCAGGGCGAGGTGCTCCGCGAGGCGGCCGCCGCCGCGCACGCGATCGTCGTGCCGACGCTGGCCATGGCCGACGTGCTGCACGGCCTGGCGCCGGGGGCGGTGCGCCGCGTCGAGCACGTCCCGTGGGGCGTCCCCGACCACCTGCTCGCCGCGCCGCCGGAGCGCGAGCCCGCCGAGCCCGGCCTGCCCCGGCTGCTGTACGCGGGGCGGCTCACGGCGGAGAAGGGCGTCGAAGCCCTGATCGTGGACGGCGCGCGCCTCGAAGGCGTCTCGGTGTCGGTCGCGGCCCCGGCGGCGCAGTACGCGGCGCTGCGCGACCGGCACGACCTGTCCGGCGTCCGCTACCTGGGCTGGCTGTCCCGGCCCGCGCTGTGGCGGACGTTCGCGCGGCACGACCTGCTGCTCGTCCCCTCCACCCGGTTGGAGGCGTTCGGGCTGGTGGCGGTCGAGGCGCAGGCGTGCGGGCTGCCGGTGCTCTACCAGCCGGTGCCGGGGCTGACGGAGGTGCTCGGGGACAGCGCCGTCGCGGTGGACTTCACCGACCCGTCCGGCCTGGCGAACACGGTCGCGTGGCTGCGCCGGGACGAGGCCGCGCTCGCCGACCTGCGGGCCGCCGGGCGCCGCAACGCGGCCCGGTTCGCCCTGTCGCGGACGGCGGCGGAGCTGGCCCGGCTGTCCGCCGCCATCGAGGGAGGGCCATGACCGACGGCTGCGTCTTCTGCGCGATCATCGCGCGCCGGGAGCCCGCCGCGCTGCTGTACGAGGACGAGCTGACGCTGGCCTTCCTCGACATCACCGCCGTCACCGACGGGCACACGCTGGTGATCCCCCGGCCGCACCGCGCCGACCTGTGGGAGATCGAGGAGGAGCTGGCGGCGGCGGTCGCGCGGACCGTCCACCGGATGGCGCGGCGCATCCGCGACGTCCTGGAGCCGGACGGGCTGACGCTCTTCCAGGCGAACCGCGACGCGGGCTGGCAGGACGTGTTCCACCTGCACGTCCACCTGGTGCCGCGCGCCGCCGGCGACCGGCTGACCAGGCCGTGGACGGCGGCGCCCGTCCCGCTGGAGACGCTCGCGCCGACCCGCGACCGCCTCCGCCTGCTCTGAGCCGACCCCGCCAGGCATCTAGTTGCCAATGTATTGCCAAAAATTGCCTTCCCTGGCACCATGAAGGCACTGGGACATGTCCGTGCCGCGCCTCCCGACCCCGGTCGGCGCGTGCCCCCGAGGAGGATGACCCGATGCCGCAGGACCCGATATCGGTGGTGACGCTCACCCGCTGCCGCCCGGAGATGCTCCGCCGCGCGATGGACTCGGTGCGCGCGCAGGACTACGAGGGCGAGATCGAGCACGTCATCGTCATCGACGACGACGCCGACTCGGTGCCCACCGCCGAGCAGGCCCCGTCCCGGCTGGGGCTGCGGGTCGTGCCGCACCTGGTCCGCCGTCCGGCCGAGGAGGTCGGGAAGCCGCACGAGCGCCGCTACACCTACCCGCGCCAGGCGCGGCTGTTCAACGAGGGCGCCCGGGTCGCCTCGTCCCCGTGGGTGACCTACCTGGACGACGACAACGAGTACGAGTCCGACCACCTGCGCACGCTCATGCGGACGGCCCGCGCCAGCGGCGCCTCCGCCGTCCACTCCGGCCGCAAGATGCTGTTCCCCGACGGCTCGCCCTACCTCGACGAGCTGTGGCACACCGCGCGCCACCGCGACCTCGACGAGGCCGCCCGCATCTACAACATGATGTGCGACCGCGGCGTCTGGGTCCGCGGCACCAACCACCTGATGGACCGCGCCGACCCCGTCCGGCGGAAGACCTGGCGCCCGAGCACCGTGATCGAGCCCGGCGACCCCGTCTACCTGGTCGACCAGAGCTCCTGGCTGATCCGGCGCGACGTCCTGATGGAGCACCCGATCCCCGAGACCTACACCGAGGAGGACCACGCCAACAACATGGCGCCCGACGACAAGCTCCTCCAGGTTTTGCTGAACAACGAGGTCCGCATCGTCCCGACGGGGCTGCCGACCGTCCGCTACTACCTCGGCGGCGTGTCCAACCTCATCGAGGCCCCGGCCGCGGCGCACGCCGGGTGAGGCCGTCGCGAGGACGAGACGTCGTGGACCTCAGCATCGTCATCCCCTACAAGCGGCGCCCGCGGACGCTGGAGATCGTCCTCGCGTCGCTCGCCGAGCAGACGATGGAGCGCTCCCGGTTCGAGGTCGTCGTCGGCGCGCTGGAGTACTCGCCCGAGTACGTCGCGCTCTGCGCCCGGTTCGCGGACCGCCTCACGATCCGCTCGGTGCTGTCGGAGGAGCCGTGGAACGTCAGCCGGGCCCGCAACCTCGCGATCCGGCAGGCGACCGGGCGGGTGATCGTCACGCTGGACGCCGACGTCGCGCTCCCCGCCGCCACGCTGGAGAACCTCTACGAGCGCTATTTCGCGAAAGAGGACGAGATCTGCGTCCTCGGCCAGTCCATCGGGTACAGCAGCCGCCGTTCCGGCGATGGTGGGCTGGAGCCCTTCGACCATTACCGGAAGGTCCTCGCGGACCTGGACCCGCGCGAGGCCCCGCCCGATCCGCGCCGCCGCGTGGACCCGGTCGTCCTCCCCTGGACGCTCGTCTGGTCGGGCTTCGTGGCGCTGCCCGCCGCGCTCGTCCGCGCCCACGGCCTGCTGTTCGACGAGGGGTTC
This sequence comes from Actinomadura terrae, assembly GCF_022751215.1. GTDB lineage: Bacteria > Actinomycetota > Actinomycetes > Streptosporangiales > Streptosporangiaceae > Spirillospora > Spirillospora terrae. Next base: position 1,061,320 of record NZ_JAICDG010000002.1, read on the forward strand.
CGCGGCTGGGGAATCGAGGACCAGGAATGGGGCTACCGCATCCAGGCCACCGGCACCCCGATCACCATGGCACCGGACGTCTTCGGCCTGCACCTGCCCCATCCCCGCGACAACGCCGCCAACACCGTCAGCTTCGACGGCAACGGCACCTACTTCCTTTCCAAATGGCCGTCCCTCGACGTCGAGCTGTTCCGCGCCTTCGGCATGTACGAGGCGAACGAGTGCTACCTCGACGCCGTGGAGAACGTGCGCCGCTGCGTCCCGGCCGGACGCGTCCCCGGCGTCGTGCGCGGCCCCTCCCAAGGCACCGACCTCCTCGTCGTCGGTGCCGAACTCGACGCGGACGGTGCCGTCCGCGACAGCGCCGTCACCGCCCTGTTCGACGGCCCCGTAGAGGCGTCGCCGCTGGTCGGGCTCGCCCTTCCGCACCCCGACGGCGGCGTGGACGCATGCGTGCTCCGGCCGCCGGTCGCGCGGCTGGGCGAGCGCTACCGGGACGCGGTCCTGCGCGAGGCGCGGCGGGTCTCTCGCGGCGCCGTCACATCTGCGTGAACAGAAGGGAGCGTCAATGCGTGTTGTTGTCACCGGCGGCGCCGGGTTCCTCGGCTCGCACCTGTGTGAAGCCCTGCTGGAACGCGGCGACCAGGTCGTGTGCGTGGACGACCTGAGCACCGGAAAGCTCTCCAACATCGAACCGCTCATCGCCGACCCGTCGTTCGTCTTCGTCGAATGCGACGTCGCGCTCGGCCTGGACATCGACTATTCCGTCGACGCCGTCGCCCATCTGGCGAGCCCCGCCTCCCCGCCCGACTACCTCCTCCGCCCGCTGCAAACCCTGAGGACGTGCAGCCGCGGCACCGAGCACGCCGTTTCGCTCGCGAAACAGCACGGGGCGCGTTTCGTGCTCGCGTCCACCAGTGAGGTCTATGGAAGCCCCGCGTTGCACCCGCAGCCAGAGGACTACTGGGGAAACGTCAACCCGATCGGGCCGCGCAGCGTGTACGACGAGGGAAAGCGCTACGCCGAGGCGCTCACGTCGGCATTCCGCCGCGCCCACGACGTCGACACGGGAATCGTCCGCATCTTCAACACCTACGGCCCCCGCATGGACGCGGGCGACGGCCGCGTCGTCTCCACGTTCATCTCGCAGGCGCTGGCGGGGGAGCCCCTCACCGTCCACGGCGACGGCACCCAGACCCGGAGCTTCTGCTACGTGGACGACCTCGTCCGCGGCCTGCTCTCCATGATCGACTCGACGGAGCCGGGCCCGGTCAACCTCGGCAACCCGCAGGAGTACTCCGTCCTGGAGCTGGCGTCGATCGTGTGCCGGCTGACGGGCTCGACCTCGCCGATCCGCCACCACGGCCTCCCGCAGGACGACCCGCCCCGCCGCCGTCCCGTCATCGAGCGCGCCGCGCAGTCGCTCGGCTGGTCCCCGAAGACCGACATCGAGGACGGTATCGGACGCACGATCACCTGGTTCCTGAACGAGGGCGGGGCGCGGCGCCCCGGAACGCTGACCCGCCAGGCCACCACCGCCGACTAGGGGCGATCATGGGGGGATGTTCGAGGGCTTCACCGAGTTCGACATCACCACGTCCGGCACGACGATCCACGGCCGCCGGGGCGGCGACGGCCCCCCGGTCCTCCTCCTGCACGGCATCCCCGAGACCCACCTGATGTGGCACCGCGTGGCGCCGCGGCTCGCCGAACGCCACACGGTCGTCGTCACCGACCTGCGCGGGTTCGGCGACAGCGGGACGCCGCCGAGCACACCCGACCACGCCCCCTACGCCATGCGCGCGATCGCCCGCGACCAGGTCGAGGTCATGCGCGCCCTGGGCTTCGACCGGTTCGGCGTGGTCGGGCACGACCGCGGCGCGCGCTGCGCCTACCGCATGGCGCTGGACCACCCCGCGACCGTCGACCGCCTGGCGGTGCTCGACATCGTCCCCACCGGCGAGGCGTTCCGCCGCGCCGGCATGGACTTCAGCCTGGGCTACTGGGTGTGGTCGTTCCTGGCCGCCCCCGCGCCCGTCCCCGAACAGCTGATCGCCGGGGCGCCCGAGACGTTCGTCGACCACATGCTCGACTCCTGGTCGGACGCCCCGGACGCCTTCCCCGCGGCCGTCCGCGCCGAGTACGCCGCCAAGTTCCGCGACCCCGCGACCGTCCACGCCATCTGCGAGGAGTACCGCGCCGCCGCCACCCTCGACCACCGGCACGACGAAGAGGACCGGGGGAGGAACCGCATCGCCTGCCCGGTCCTCGCCCTCTGGAGCGCGACCGGCGCCGTGGCCGCCTGGTACGACCCGCTGGAGATCTGGCGGACCTGGGCCGACGACCTCCGGGGCGCCGCCCTCCCGTGCGGCCACTTCCTCCCCGAGGAGGCCCCCGCCGAGACCACCCGGCACCTTCTCGACTTCCTCAGCTGAACTCGGAGACGACGAGCCGCGTGGCCTCGGCGATCGCCGCCTCCTTCGGCGGCGTGCTGTAGCCGTCCCGGTCGGTCATGACCGCCAGGACGAACGGCGCCTTGCCGGGCGGCCACACCACGGCGACGTCGTTGGCCCGGCCGTAGTCGCCGGTCCCGGTCTTGTGCGCCAGCCGCCAGCCCTTGGGCAGCCCGGCGCGGATGCGGGCGGCGCCGGTGACGCCGCGCTCCATCCACCCCCGGAGCAGCGCCCGCTTCTCCGGGGGCAGCGCGTCCTCCAGCACGAGCCGCCGGTGGTCGGTGGCGATCGCGTGGGGAGTGGTGGTGTCGCGCGGGTCCTTCGGCCGGTCCCGATTCAGCTCCGGCTCGTAATTGTCCATACGACTCACGGAGTCCTGAAGCCGGCGCATATAGGCGGTCAGTCCCGCCGGGCCGCCGGCATCGCGCATGAGCAGATTGCCCGCCGTCCCGTCGCTGTAAATGACGGCCGCCTCGCACAGCCTCTGGATCGTCATTCCCGTCCCGATGTGGTCCTTGGTGATCGGGGAAATGGAGTTGACGTCGGCCCGCGTGTAGGTGACGCGCTTCTCCAGATGGCTGAGCGGATTGTTGTGCAGGACGGCCGCCGCCGCCAACGTCTTGAACGTGGAGCAGAACGCGAACCGCTCGTCCGCGCGATAGGCGAGCGCCGCACCACTATTCGTCGCCACGGCATAAACCCCCAGTCGAACCCCGTACCGCCGTTCGAGCGCCGCGAACTTGGGCCCCACCGCAGGACGAGCCGCGGCCGACGACGACGCCGCCCTCGGCCGTTCGTCCGACCCGCACCCCGCCAACGGCAGCAACGCCGCCCCCACCAACAACGCGCGCCGCGACGCGCCGTACCGCTCCCCAGCCATAGGACCCCCGCTCAGACGGCGATGCCGCCCAGCAGAGCAGAGCCGATCACGCGATGTCCAATATTGATATGGCACACACATTTATAGCCAAAGAAATATCGACCCTCCTCAGACGCAGCGGAACGCCCCTCCGCCCGCCCCTCCGAACCATGATCGGTTCGCCGCCCGGTATGCCGTTCTGGTGTGCTACGTCCCGTGACCGTCGCCACCGCCTCCCCGCCCGCCACCGCCGCCGACCCGTCCGGGCGGCGGGTGATCGTGACGGTGGTCGCCGTCCAGCTCGCCGCCTGCCTGGGCTTCTTCGCGGTGACGGCGCACCTCGTCGCCCACCTCAGGCACGACCTCGGCCTCCTGGCCGGGACGGTCGGGCTGGTCCTCGGCGTCCGGGTCGGCCTCCAGTACGCGCTGCTGCTGCCGGTCGGCGCGGTCACCGACCTGCTCGGCCCGCGCCGCACCGGCGCGATCGCCTGCGCCGTGCGCGCGCTCGGCTTCCTCCTGCTCGGTGCCGCCGGTGACGTGGGCGCGCTGCTGTGCGCGGCCGTCTTCCTCGCGATCGGCGGCGCGCTCTACAACCCCGCCGCCCAGACCCTCCTCGCCGGCGTCGGCCCCGACCGCAGGCCCGGCGGGTTCGCCGCCTACGTCGCGGCCCAGCACGTCGCGACCGTCGCGGGCCCGCCGCTGGGCCTCGTCCTGCTGTCGCTGGGCCCGGGTTTCCCGCTGCTGACGGCCACGGCCGCCGCCCTCTGGACGGTCGGCGGCGCCCTGTTCCTCCTCCTGCCCCGCCGCACACGGCGCGGGGGAGACGCGCGCGACATCCTCAGCGGCGTGCGGACGGTGGTCCGCGACCGGGGCTTCATGCTGTTCGCGCTGATGACGGCGCCGACCACGCTGCTCGCCAACGAGATCATGACCTCGGTGCCGCTCCTCGGCTTCACCCCCGCCGCCGCGACGCTCTGCTTCTGCGTCCTGGCGGCGGTCGCCGCCGCCGTCCAGCCGTTCGTCGCGTCCGGCCGCCGGGGCGAGCGCCCATGGGTGCTGCGCGCCGGGCTGCTGTGCGCGGCGGCGACGTTCTTCGTCCTCGCCCCGCTGGACGGCACCCAGACGGCCCCGCTGATGCTCGCGGCGGTCCTCAACGGCGTGGCGAACGGCCTGGTCCAGCCGTCGATCTTCCAGCGGGCGTCCCGGCACGCCCCGTCCGGGAGCTTCGGCTCGTACTACGGGGTGCTGGCGTTCTGCGCGGGCATGTTCGCCTTCGCCGGCGACCTGGTGATCGGCCGCCTCTTCGACCTCGGCTCGACGGCGGCGACCACGGCCCTCGCCGGAGTCGGCGTCTTCGCGCTCGTCGCCGCGTTCGGCACACGCGGCCCGGGAGACCGGACCGCACGGGGGCACCCCACGCGAGAGTCACCGTACCGACGGACGCGAAGGTGACGGCCCGGTCCCGTGCCCCCATTCTGACCTCCGCCTTCGTCCAAGAACACGGTTAAGCCCTGTCCGCAACCGGCCTAACCCGCGCCGGACCGGCAGGCACGGTCAGGGGGCGGGGGTTTGGCTTTTGAGGCGGGTGACCGCCTTGGCCGCTTCGGCCAGGAGGGCGGTGTCGTCGGTTGCGGGGCGGCCGTTCTGGAGGAGGGGGCGGCCGTCCACCAGGACGGTGTCCACATGGGCCCGGTCCATTTGCAGGACGACCGTGCTGTAGGGGTCCAGGACGGGGGCGACGTCGGGGCGGGACGCGCGGAGGGCCAGCAGGTCGGCGCGCTTGCCGGGGGTCAGGGAGCCGGTGCGGTCGCCCAGGCCGAGGGCGCGGGCGCCGGCGAGGGTGGCCATGTGCAGGACGTCCCGGACCGACAGCCCGGGGCGGTCGTGGACGCCGTGCTCGGCGTGGCGGCCCGCCTGGTAGGCCGCGCGCATCTGCGTGAACATGTCGGCGGGCACCGTGACCTCGACGTCGGTGCTGAGGCTGACCGGGACGTGGCGGCGGGCGCTCAGCATCGGGTAGCCGTGGCCCATGATCAGCTCCACGGCGGGCGAGACCGAGACGCCGCCGCCGGAGTCGGCGATGATCGCGAGTTCGCCCTCGTCCACGCCGTTGGCGTGGATGAACGTGGTCCCGGGGACGAGGGCGCCGATGTCGCGGAGCCGGGCGACCGACTTGCCGACCGAGAGGTGCCGGGCGGCGCGCAGGCCGAGGTCGCGGGCGAGGGCGGCGTTGCGGCGCTCGACGTCGTCGTCGCCTCCCTCGGTGACGAGGGCCATGGTGACCAGGCCGTTCGAGGCGGGCAGGAGGTCCGCGCGGACGCGGCGGACGTCGGCGGGCAGCGCGAAGCCGTCCCGCATCAGGGCCGGGAAGCTCCTGCCGTAGGCGAACACGGTGCGCAGGCCGGAGTCGAGGTGCGCGGCGATCACCGCGTCGGTGATCTCCGGGCTCTCCTGCACGTTCGAGACGTCCTGGACGGTGGTGATCCCCGACGCGAGCGCGGCGCGGGCGCTGAGCAGCGTGCCGAGGTGGAGGTCGTGCGGGCCGAGCGCGGGGGCGAGCCGTCCGAGGACGTCGGACATGTAGTCGTCCAGCGTGTGGCCCGGCGCGATGCCCCGCAGCAGCGCCTCCCACATGTGCCGGTGGGTGTCGACGAAGCCGGGCAGGAGGATGCCGTCCGGGATGTCGATCACCTGCGTGTCGGGGGGCGGGGTGAGGGTCGTGCCGACGGCGGCGATGCGGTCGTCCTCCAGGAGGATCTCGCCGGGGGAGTGGTCGCCGACGTCCGGGTCCATGGAGAGGAGGTGCGCGGCACGGAGCAGGGTGAACATCGAGTCTCCTTGTTGGGGTGCACACTGGGGATTGCGCCGTCAGGCCGTCCGCGCGGAGGCCCTCGCGCTCGCCGGGACCGTCACCGCGCTACCGGACGGGCCCGGGGGAGCCACAGGTGAGCGTCCGCCCGGGTCTCCTTGCAGGTGAAGCGCAGAGGGCGGTAGGCGTCGCGGCTGATCGGCCAGGCGGGCGGTGCGGCGCTGCGGAACAGGTGGTCGGAGACGAGCAGGCCCACGTCCGCGTCGGCCGCCGCCATCGCGGCCTTGAACGGCGGCGCGTCCAGCATGCGGGCCACCTGGATGAACGGCCGCCCGAACGTGCCGTACTCGTCGAGGTTGACGGCGCCGACGTCGGCCGCGAGCCGCAGCCGCAGGCGCTGGACGTCGCTTGTCCCGTGGTTCGCGTGCCGCAGCAGCGCGTGCAGGCGCGGCGGCAGCGCGTCCAGGACGCCGGCCGCCCGCGTGCCCGGCGGCAAGACGATCATCGCGCCGTCGCCCCGGTCGTCGCGGCGGCAGCGCGGCCAGGGCAGGCGGCTGGCCCCGGCCGCGCGCTCCAGCGTGCCGTACATGGTCCGGCGCAGGTAGGAGTGGACGCCGTCGTCCCGCCGCACATCGGCGAACGAGGTGATATCGGCGCCGAGCACGATCGTCCTCCCGCTCGGTGCCGCCTCGGGACGGGCGATGGGACCGCCCCGGCTACTCATATGAGACATTTTCCTCCATTTTGACAGCACCACATGTGCGCCGACATCGGTCCCTCACAATGCCGGACGACCATCGCGTGGTTATGAGAATTACCGGCTTTCGGACACACTCGGATGTACTCGGTGGTATCCGGATGGCGTCCGAGGATGTCCGACCTGCGGAAAGCGAGAGGTGGGGCTACCCTGAGCGGGCAGCAGCGCGACATTGAATCTGATCAGAATAAATGTGCGTCGTGTGACATAACTCGTGGCGACCCCACTGGGATCATGGCAGGCGACGGCCGGCGGACGGACGCGGCGACGATGAAACGGATCGACGATATGCCGGACGACCATCGTGGAAACGCATACGAGGTGGTGACCGCCGCCTTGGCCTACAACCGCTTTCTGGCGGGCAAACCCGCCTTCAACGAGATCGCCAGGGTGTCGTGGAAGCTGGCGCAGCGCCCGCATCCGGTCCGCGACGTCCGCGTCGGGCACCTGCCGAAGTCGACCGCGCACGAGCTCGTGCGGGGCAAGTACTCGCGCGTCCGCCGGTGGGATCTCGTGGCGTCGCTGTGGGCCACGCTCGCCGAGATCGCCGAGCGGGCCGGCCGGGACGTCTCCGAGTTGATCTCGCTGGAGGAACTGCGCCTGCACCATGACGCGGTGGGCAGACCGCCGCGCCCCGAGGCGGCCCCGGCGGCCCGGACCGCGGACGCCGGAGCCGCCGGGGAGGCCGCGGGCGGGGCACGGGTGCGCTCCGCCCCACCGGTGGCGCAAGCCGGTCACGACGCCCTCCCGGCGCCGGCCGGCCGGACGGCCGCCGCGCGCCTCTGGCTCCTCGCCGACACGAGGCGGCGCGGCGGGCAGGCGTGGTGGCGGCCCTACGGCGACGTCGTCCCCTGCTACGACGAGATCCGCCTCACGTTGGAGCCGGAGCTGAGCGTGATCAAGATCTACGCCCCCGACCGCGTCCCCGAGCTCCTGCGGACCGAGTACTACGCGCACATCATGGCCGGCATCGATTTCCCCGGCGCGAGCGACGGGAAGCGGGCGCGGATGGTCGAACTGTGCCGGCGCCGCCAGGAGATCCTGCACCGCCCCGACCCGCCGCAGCTCTGGGTGCTGCTGGACGAGCGGGCGCTGCGCACGGCGCTCGGCGGCTCGTTCATGATGCGCGGCCAGCTTTCCCGGCTCATCGAACTCGCGCGCCTCCGGCATATCACTTTGCAATTGGTTTCGGCGGAATCGGCCGAACATGCGGTGACCGAAGGGCCGATCACCATCATGCAGCTCCCCGAGAGGCATCATCCGTATCTCGTCTACATCCAGCAACGCGCGTACGGCCTGTATCCGCATGAATCGAATGACGTCGACTATTTCGTCCACGCGTTCGGCGAGCTCGCGATCTCCGCGGCGCCGCCGGACAAGACGGTCGAGCGCCTGCGCGGCATGCTGGAACGGCCCTGGGCGACGGGCGGGTAACCGTTCCCTCGGCATCGGCGATCTGGTCTGATGGGCGGTGAGCCCGTGCACCCCGACGCCTTCGCCCGAAAGGTCACGATGCGTGATGACCAATGAGGAGTTCTTCGCCGCCGCCGAACGGGAACTGACGGCGGAAATCGATACCAGCGTCCCCCATTCGGCGCGAATCTGGAACTACTGGCTGGGTGGCAGTGACAATTTCGCCGTCGACCAGGAGGCGGGCGACGCCTACGCCCGCGTGTTCCCCGCGATCACCACACTGGCGCGGCTGTCGCGGGAGTTCCTCGGCCGCGCCGTCCGGTACCTGGCGGCGGAGCGGGGCGTACGCCAGTTCCTCGACATCGGCACCGGCCTGCCGACCGAGGAGAACACGCACCAGGTCGCGCAGCGCGTCGCGGCCGACTCCAAGATCGTCTACGTCGACAACGACCCGCTCGTCCTCGTGCACGCGCGGGCGCTGCTGACGAGCAGGCCGGAGGGCGCCACCCACTACATCGACGCCGACCTGCACGATCCACCGGGCATCATCGAGCGCGCACGCGCCTACCTGGACTTCGACGAGCCGATCGCGCTGATGCTGATGGGCATCCTCGGCCACGTGTCCGACGACGCGGAGGCACAGTCGATCGCGCGGCGCCTGCTCGACGCGCTACCGTCCGGAAGTTTCCTCGTCCTCTACGACGGCACCGCCACCGACCAGGCGTTCATCGAGGCGCAGCAGGGCTACGACGACACCGGCGCCGTCCCCTACCGGCTGCGCCACCCGGACACGATCGCGAGCTTCTTCGACGGCCTCGACCTCGTGGACCCGGGCGTGGTGCCGCTGCCGCTGTGGCGGCCTGACCCGAGCCCGGCGGAGCCGCCCGGCGCGGCCGACGCCTACTGCGGCGTCGCGCGAAAGCCCTGACCCTCGGACGCTCCGACGCCCACCGATGAGTTTCCGGGCGGGCGCTGGTCCACCCTGTGTGAACGGCGACACGACCGGAGGCGATCACATGGGCGTCAGCGAGCCCGTCGAGACCACCAACCTCGACCGTTACGGCAACAAGCCGCTGCCCTGGAGCAGGGCGCACGAGCGGCTGAAGGTCGATCTGTCCAAGCTGAGCACGGCGGCGTTCCTCGCGACGACCAGGCCGGACGGCCGCCCGCACTCGGCCGGGATCGGCGCGCTCTGGCTGGACGATGACCTCTACTTCACCAGCGGGCCCGGCACCCAGAAGTCGCGCAACCTGGCCGCGAACCCGGCCTGCGTGTACTCGGTGCGGCTGGAGGGCCTCGACCTGGTCCTCGAAGGGGAGGCGGCGCGGGTCACCGACGGCGCGACGCTGGAGCGGGCCGCGGAGACCTACGACCGGGACGGCTGGCCGGCGCGCGTCGACGGCGACGCGCTGACCGCGGAGTTCAGCGCGCCCAGCGCCGGCCCGCCGCCCTGGTACCTGTACCGGGTCGCGATCCACACGGCGGTCGGCGTCGCGACCGTCGAACCCTACGGCGCGACCCGCTGGCGCTTCCGCGCCTGAGTCACACGTCCAGCTCGACGTCGGTGAGCGGGTAGGCGACGCAGCTGTGGACGTGGCCGGAGGCGTGGTCGGACAGCCGGAGCCGCGCCTCCTCGGCGCTGTGCACCTCGCCCTTCAGCACGCGGACCCGGCACAGGCTGCACTCGCCCGACCGGCACGCCGACTCGGGACGGACGCCGTTGTCCTCCAGCGCGTCCAGCAGGGGGCGCCCGCGCGGGGTCCGGAAGGTCGTGCCCCGGACGGTGACCGTCACCTCCTCCTCCGGGGAGAGGTCCTGCGGCCAGTGCGGCTGGTCCTGCGGGCGGGCCGGGGCGCCGTTCGCCTCGAAGCGGGTGCGGCGGCGCGGGTGGCGGAGCCGCGTGAGCTGCTGGAGGGCGTAGGGGTAGAGGGCCTGCGGGCCGCACACGTAGACCATGCGTCCGGCGAGGGGCCCGGCGATCGCCGCGATGGCCGCCGAGTCGATCAGGCCGGTGCGCCCGGTCCAGCCCGGAGCCGGGTCCTGGACGACGTGGTCGACGCGGATGTTCGGGTGCGCGGCGGCGACGGCGGCCAGCTCGTCCGCGAAGATCACGTCGTCGGACGAGCGCGAGCCGTAGATCAGGTGCAGACGGCGCGCGAGCCCGTGCCCGGCGATGTCGCGGATCATGCTCATCGCGGGCGCGACGCCCGACCCCCCGGCGAGGAACACGACGTCCTCGCCGTGGAAGAGCGGGTTGTGGTGGAACGTGCCCATCGGGCCGGTGCTGGTGAGCGTGTCGCCGACCTTGAGCGTGTCGAGCAGCAGGTTGCTGATCCGGCCGCCGGGCACGCGCCGGACGGTCAGGTCGTAGCGGTCGAGCGCCTGCGGGCCGGAGGAGATCGCGAAGGGGCGGGTGGTGCCGTCCACGAAGAGCGTGACGTACTGGCCCGCGAGGAAGGGCGGCAGTTCGCCGCCGTCCGGCCGCCGCATGCGGAACGCCTTCGCCGTCGCCGTCTCGACGACGATCTCCGCGACCACGAGCGCGAGGCGCCTCGGGTGGTGGGCCTCGATCCGGCGGCGGGTCTGCTCCGCGTGGTCGCGCCGGTCCGGCGGGCGCGCCTCGATCTCGGCTCTGACCTGCTCGTACCCGTCGTACAGCTCGGCGGTGGGACGCGTCATCGGTGCTCCATGGATGCTCAGGCGGCGCGGACGTGCAGGAGCCGGAGGGCGAGCCGCGCCCCGGCCTCCAGGGTCGGCTGGAAGCCGCCGACGCCGGTCCACGCCCCGGCCGTGTGCAGGCCGGGCACGTGCGTCCGGCTCGCGTCGCGGAACAGCGGGCTCTCGGTGGCGTCCTGGTCGTAGCCGTAGATGGCGCCGCCCGGATGCCCGAGGTAGCGGGTGAGGGTGAGCGGCGTCGCGACGTCCACCTCCTCGATGGCGTCGCGGATGCCGGGCGTCACCTGCTCGGCGAGGTCGAGCACGGTCTCGGCGTAGGCGAACTTGGCGCGGGCGTAGTCGGCGGGACGGACCGCGTCCCACGCGTCGGCGTACTGCAAGGTGAGCAGGCTGACGTGGCTCGCCCCGGACGGCGCGAACCCGATCGGGTGCACGTCGTAGGCGGTGGCGCAGATCCCGCGCGCGCCCTCCAGCGTGCGCATCGAGGCGAACGTGCGGTCGTCGTCGGCGTCGGCGGCGAGGAAGCTCGTGGCGGCGGTGAAGCCGAGTTCGCCCGGCGTCGCGTCCAGGCCCATGTGCAGGACGAACGCGGACACCCCGACACGGCGGCTGCCGAGGTCGCGGCGCGCGGCGGCGGGGACGTCGGCGGGGTCGAGCATCGCGTAGGTGAGGGGGAGGGACGCGTTCGAGACGATGTCGGTCGCGGTCGCCTCCTGCCCGTCGTCGGTCCGGACGCCGACCGCGCGGCCGCCCTCGGTGAGCACGCGCTCGACCGTCGTGTTGAAGCGGACCTCGCCGCCCGCGTCCAGGAACGCGCCGAGGATCGCCGAGGACAGCGCCTGCGAGCCGCCGCGGATGTGCCACGGCTTGAGCCCGATGTACATGACGAGGATCTGCGCGAGGTCCTGGAAGGTGACCCGCGACGGCGGCTGCCCCAGGTAGTGCCAGTACGCGCCGAGGACGGACTTGATCCGCTCGTCGTCGAAGTGCTCGTCCAGGACGTCCCGGTAGGGACGCAGGCCCTGCCGGAACACCTCCGGTTTGATCCGGCGCGCGGGACGTCCGCGCAGCACAGCGTTGTATCCGGCGACGACGTCCTTCAGCAGCTGGAAGAACCGCTCGACGCGGGCGCGGTTGCCGGGGAAGGCGTCCTCCAACGCGTCGGCGGCGCCGTCCCAGTTCGCGGGCAGCGTCACGTCGTAGAGGCCGGGGACGGCGGCCCGGTAGAGGTCGTCCTCCCGCACGAGTTCGAGCTTGTCGGTGATGCCGAGCTGGTGGAACAGCCCGCGCAGCGAGAACGGCTGCCCCTCCTCGCCGACGCCCGAGAGCTGGTGCAGCGCGACCTCGAACTCGAACCGGCCGCGCCGGAACGACGTCGCGCATCCGCCGGGGACGTTGTGCCGCTCGATCAGCAGCGTGCGGGCCCCGGCCCGTTGCAGGGTCGCCGCGGCGGTCAGCCCGGCGTTGCCCGCCCCGATGACGATCGCGTCGTAGTCGACCACGGTTCCGCCTCTCCCTCGCCCCGGCCGGTGCACCGGGACGGCATGGCCGGAGAGTAGGGCGGCGGTCTATCAAGGAACTGGGAGGAATCGTATAGGAGCGCCATAGCGGACACTGCGAGGCTCCGGGCCAGTGACTGATCCGGCCAGTGACTGATCCGGGAGGGGCCGCAACATGGCAAACGCATCCGCCGACGGCGCGCCGTGCGCGCTGGTCACCGGCGGCTCGCGGGGTATCGGACGGGCGATCGCGGTACAGCTCGCGCGCGACGGCTTCGACGTCGGCTTCTGCTACCGCAGCGACGTCGCGTCGGCGGCCGACACGGCCGCCGAGATCGAGTCGCTGGGGCGCCGCGTCCACCACCAGGCCGTGGACGTCGCGGGCTTCGACGCCGTCCAGGAGTTCGTCGCGGCGGCGGAGGAGAAGCTCGGCCCGGTGACGGCGGCGGTCTCCTGCGCGGGGATCACGCGGGACAAGTCGCTCGCGCTCATGCCCCCCGAGGACTGGTCCGCCGTGCTGCGCACCAACCTCGACGGATCGTTCAACCTCGCCCGCGCCGTGATGTTCGGGATGATCAAGCGGCGGGCCGGGACGCTGGTCCTGGTCTCGTCGGTGTCGGGCATCATCGGCAACGCGGGGCAGGCCAACTACGCCGCGTCCAAGGCGGGGATGCACGGGCTCGGCGCGTCGCTCGCCCTGGAGGTGGCCGGACGCGGCGTCCGGGTCAACACCGTCGCCCCCGGCCTCATCGAGTCCGACATGGTCGCCGCGATGCCGGCCAGGGCCCGCGCCAAGTTCGAGGCGGACATTCCGATGGGCCGGTTCGGCGTCCCGCAGGACGTCGCCGACGCCGTCTCCTTCCTCGTCTCCGACCGCGCCGCCTACATCACCGGCACGGTCCTGCGGGTCGACGGCGGCCTCGCGCACTGACGCGCCCCGACCGGCGGGCGCACCCTGACCTAGGAGAAACGCATGCAGAACACCGTGGCCGATCGCATGGCCGAGATCCGCGACCTCACCGCCGACATCCTCAGCGCGGAGCCGGAGGAGGTCGAGTCCGCCCACTCCTTCATCGAGGAGCTGGACGCCGACTCGCTGGTGGCCATCGAGCTGCTGACCCAGCTCGAACGCAAGTACGGCCTGGAGATCCCGCAGGAGTCGGTGCAGCGGATGACCAACCTCAAGACCACCTACGAGGTGGTCGCCGAGATCGCCGGCTGGTGATGATGAGGCGGGTGGTCATCACCGGCATGGGCCCGGTGTCCAACATCGGCATCGGCCTCGCCGACTTCACCGAGGCGCTGCGCCTCGGCAAGAGCGGCACCGGCCCGATCCGCAGCTTTGACCCGACCGGGTTCCCGCACACCCTCGCGGGGGAGGTGCCGGGCTTCCGGCCGGAGGACCTGCTCACGCGGATCGACCCGGCGGAGTGGGGACGCTCGTCGCAGTTCGCCGCGGCCGCCGCCCGCCTCGCCGTCGCCGACGCGGGCGTCGACCCGGCGGACGCGCGGACCGCGATCGCGGTGGGCACGACCAACGGCGAGCTCGCGCCGCTGGTCGACATGATCGAGGAGTGGCACACCGGCGTGCCGGGCCCGCCCGACCCCCGCGCCGCCGCGCAGATCCCCGGGTCGCGGCTCGGCCTCGCGGTCGCGCACGAGCTCGGGGTGTCCGGCGAGACCACCGTCCTCGGGACGGCGTGCTCGGCGGGCAACTACGCGCTCGGCTACGTCTACGACCTGATCAGCATGGGCGAGGCCGACCTCGGCGTCGCGGGCGGCGCCGACTCGGTCACCCGCTTCACCCACGCCGGGTTCCACCGGCTCGGCGCGGTCGCCGAGGAGGCGTGCCGCCCCTTCGACCGCGACCGGGACGGGATGCTCACCGCCGAGGGCGGCGTCGCGCTCGTCCTGGAGCCCCTCGAGGCCGCCCGCGAACGCGGCGCGACGATCTACGCGGAGGTGCTCGGGTACGGGATGACCTGCGACGCGATCCACCCGACCGCGCCCGACGCCGACAGCATCGCCCGCTGCACGCGGGTCGCGCACGAGCGCGCGGGCGTGCGGCCCGAGCAGGTCGACTACATCTGCGCGCACGGCACCGGCACCCGCACCAACGACGTCGTGGAGAGCACGGCGATGCGCGCGGTGTTCGGCGACTCGCCGCCGCCGACCAGCTCGATCAAGTCGATGATGGGGCACACGATGGGCGCCGCCAGCGGGTTCGGCGCGATCGCCAGCGCGCTCAGCATCGCCGAGGGCTTCCTGCCCCCGACGATCAACCACCGCGCGCTCGACCCGGAGATCCCCGGGATCGACCCGGTGCCCAACCAGAGCCGCCCCGCGACCGTCCGGGTCGCGCAGAACAACGGGTTCGCCTTCGGCGGCAACAACGCGATCGTCCTGCTCGGGAGCGTGGCGTGAACGACATCGTGATCACTGGGATCGGTGCGCTGCGTCCTGGCGGCGCGGTGCCGGTGCCCGCCGAGGGCCGCACCGGCGGCAAGATCGACTGGGCGCCGCCGGCGGGGCCCGCGTGCCTGGTGGACTTCGACGCGAAGGCCGAGCTCGGACGCAAGGCCGTGCGGTTCAACCACCGCTCGACCGTCCTCGCGATGGGCGCGTTCGAGCGGGCGCTGGCCGACGCGGGCCTCACCGTCACCGACGACAACCGCGACCTCATCGGCATCACGGTCGGCACGACGCTCGGCAGCGTCGCGGGCGTGACCGAGTTCGGCGTCGATTCGTTCGACCGCGAGCGTCCCTATGTGGTGGACGCGGCGCGCTTCCCCAGTGCGGCGCTGAACTGCGCCGCCGCGGCGCTGGCCATTCGGGCGGGGCTGCGCGGGGTCAACGCGACCGTCGCCGGGGGACCGCTGTCGGCGGTCGGCGCGCTCCGGCACGCCCAGGTCATGATCCGCGCGCGGCACGCGCAGGGGGTCGTCGCGGGCTCCTCGGAGGAGTTCAGCGCGCCGGACGCCTGGTGGGGACGCACCCACCGCGCGACCGGCACGCCCGGCGAGGGCGCGGCGATGTTCGTGCTGGAGGACGCCGAGGCCGCGGCCGCCGCCGGACGTCAGGCGCGCGGCCGTCTCGCGGGGACCGTGGTCCGTTCCGTCGGCGTCTTGGACGCCGACTCCGTCTCCCGAGTGGTTCGGGAGGCGCTGGAGTTGTCGGGCGTCGCGGCCGGCGACATCGCCACGGCCGCCGTGCGGGCGACCGGGGTGGAGGAGGTCGACGCCGCGCAGACGGCGGGCCTGACCTCGGTGCTCGACGTCGAACCGCGCTTCGACGAGGACTCGATCGGCGACTGCTACAGCGCCCACAGCGCCCTCCAGCTGGCGGACGTGCTGGAGCGCAACCCGGGGGAGGCGGCCCTCGTGCTCGCCGCCGACCCGGACGGCGCCCTCGGCGCCGCCGTCGTCACCGCCGCCGTCGTCACCGCCGCCTGACCGGCGGTCGACGCCGGCGGTTCGCCCGGCGGGCTAATTCGGTAAGCGTTCTTATCGAATTAACCCGCCGGGCGATATGGCATGCCCGCTTTCCGGGCGGCGGGCCAATGATGCTCGCGTATAGATGGCGAAGAGAAACGGCTGGCAACGTGATCGTGTGCCCGGGGGACGCCTGTCGTGAGCCCGGCGCGTGATGGACGGCAGTGACGCGGAGAGGCGAAGTGCGCATGTCTGACGTGGGGGATGGCCGGCTGGACGCCCTGGACGCACAGGTCGGCGTCTGGGTGGCCTCGCGGCTCGCTCCGGACAGCCCCGCCTACAACTGCGGCGGCTACGCCCGGCTGACCGGGCACATCGACGTCGCGCTGCTGGAGGAGACGACCCGCCGGATGATCGGCGAGTCCGAGGCGCTGCGCGTGGTGTTCGAGGAGCGCGACGGCGTCATCGCCCAGACGGTCGGGCCCGTCCCGGCGAACCCGCTGGAGCACGTCGACCTCTCGGCCGCCGACGACCCTTTCGGCGCCGTCCTCACCTATATGCAGGCCGACCTCGTCGAGCCCGCGGTGCCGGGGCGCGACGTTCTATATCGGCACGTCCTGTTCGATCTCGGCGCCGAACTCGTGCTCTATTTCCGCTGCCACCACATCGTCCTGGACGGCTACTCCCAGGCCCTGCATTTCCGTCGGTTCGCCCGCGTCTACACGTCGCTGCTGGAGGGCCGCGAGCCGCGCCCGACCCGGTTCCGCCCGCTCGCCGAGGTGGTCGCGGACGAGGCCGCCTACCGGGACACCGCCGAGTGGGAGGCCGACCGGGACTACTGGCTGCGGACCTTCGCCGACCAGCCCGAACCGGTCAGCCTCGCGGGCCGCACGGCGCCGCCCTCGCCGGTGCCGATCCGGCTGTCGGCCGACGTCCGGTCCGCCGCGCTCGCGCCCTCGCTCGGGCTCGTCCAGGGCGTCCTGAACGGCTGGTCGGTGCTGCTGATCGCGGCCACCGCCGTCTATATGCGGCGGATGACCGGCAAGGACGACATCGTCCTCGGCCTCCCCGTCACCGGCCGGACCAGCACGACCGCGCGGTTCACCCCCGGCATGCTCGCCAACGACCTCCCGCTGCGGCTGACCGTGACCCCGTCGATGACCTACCGGGACGTCGTCGCCCAGGCGTCCACGCGCGTGGTCGAGGCCCTGCGGCACCAGCGGTACCGCGCCGAGGACCTGACCCGCGAACTCGGCCGCTCCGGCGGCGACGGCGGCCTGTTCGGCACGACCGTCAACGCGATGTCGTTCCTCGGCGGGCTGCGCCTCGGCGACGTCCCGCTCGACATGGTGTTCCTCGCGTCCGGACCGGTCGCGGACCTGTCGATCGTCGCGTCCGGCGACCCGGACGGCAGCGGCGGCGTCCGCCTCGACCTTGAGGCCAACCCCGCCCTCTACAGCCGCGACGACGTCGCCGCGCACGCCGGACGCCTCGTCCGGGTGCTGGAGGCGATGGCGCAGGAGCCGGACATGCCGGTGGGACGCGTCGATGTGCTGGGCGCGGCTGAGCGCGAGCGGGTCGTGTCGGAGTGGAACGCGACGGCTTTGGACGTCGCGCCCGGTTCGGTGCCGTCGCTGGTTGCTGGGCGTGGCGAGGGTGTCGCGTTGGTGTGCGATGGCGTGGAGCTGTCGTATGCGGAGCTGAACGCTCGGGTGGACGCGTTGGCTCGGGTTCTGGTGGGCCGGGGTGTCGGCGCTGGTGATCTGGTCGCGGTTGCGTTGCCGCGTTCGGTTGAGCTGGTGGTGGCGCTGCTGGCGGTGATGCGGTCTGGGGCGGCGTTCGTCCCGATCGACACCTCGTATCCCGCCGACCGGATCGCGTTCATGATCGAGGACGCCGCTCCGGTTCTGGCTCTGGTGGACGGGTCGACGCGCGATGAGGTGCCCGGCGTTCCTCATCTGCTGGTGGGCGAGCCCCACGAAGCGGCCGATGTGGTGCTTCCGGAGATTGATGCTTCTCAGCCTGCGTACGTCATTTTCACGTCGGGTTCGACGGGGCGTCCCAAGGGCGTTGTCATTCCGCACGGGGCACTGACGAATTTCCTCGCGTCGATGCAGGGCCGGTTCGGTTTGGACGCCGGGGATCGGCTTCTGGCCGTGACGACGGTCGGGTTCGACATCGCGGGTCTGGAGTTGTTCCTGCCGCTGACCACCGGTGCCGGTGTGGTGCTGGCGACCGGAGATCAGGCCGCCGACCCGGGCGAATTGGTCGGGCTGGTTGCGCGCTATGGCGTGACGGCGTTGCAGGCGACGCCGGGGTTGTGGCGTGCGCTGGTGGAGCATGACGTTTCGGCGTTCTCTGGCGTTCGGGTGCTGGTGGGCGGTGAGGCGCTGCCGTCCGATCTGGCCGGTCAGTTGGCCAAGGCCGGGCGTTCGGTGACCAACCTGTACGGCCCGACGGAAACGACGATCTGGTCGACGGCCGACGATGTCGAGTCCTCGGATTTCTCCATCGGTCGCCCGATCGGCAATACGCAGGTGTATGTGCTGGACGCGGGCCTGTCTCCGGTCGCGCCGGGCGTCGCGGGCGAACTGTACATCGCGGGGGACGGTCTCGCGCATGGGTATCTGAACCGTCCGGCGTTGTCGGCTGAGCGGTTCGTGGCGTGCCCGTTCGGGGCGCCCGGGACGCGGATGTACCGCACCGGTGACCTGGCCCGCTGGAGCAGTGACGGCGAGCTGGAGTATCTCGGGCGCCTCGACCACCAGGTGAAGATTCGCGGCTTCCGGATCGAACTCGGCGAGATCGAAACCGTCCTCGCCGACCACCCACACGTCTCCCGTGTCGTTGTGGTCGCGCGGAATGCGCGCCTCGTCGCCTACATCGTCCCCAGCGGGACGATCGATGTCGGAGAACTGCGCGGGCACGTCGCGTCGGCGCTTCCGGCCTACATGGTGCCGTCGGCGTTCGT
Source organism: Actinomadura terrae (assembly GCF_022751215.1). GTDB lineage: Bacteria > Actinomycetota > Actinomycetes > Streptosporangiales > Streptosporangiaceae > Spirillospora > Spirillospora terrae. Next base: position 1,080,188 of record NZ_JAICDG010000002.1, read on the forward strand.
CGAGCTGGACGAACTGCCCCTCACCCCCAACGGCAAGATCGACCGCAAGGCGCTGCCCGAGCCCGAACTCGGAACGGTCGGCGCCGGACGCGAACCGCGATCCCCGCGCGAAGAAATCCTCTGCCGACTGGTCGCGGACATCGTCGGCGTTCCCCACGTCGGCATCGACGACGGCTTTTTCGAGCTTGGCGGAGACAGCGTCCAGGCCCTGCGTCTGGTCGCGCGCGCCCGGCACGCCGGAGTCGAGTTCAGCGCCCGCGACGTGTTCGAAGGCCGGACCGTCGCGGCCCTGGCGGAACGCGCGCGGACCTCGTCGTCCACGGGCCGGATCGTGGACCTGCCCGACCCGCTCCCGGCCGGGGAGCTCCAGGCGCTGCGCGACCGCGAGCCGGAACTGCTGGACGTGCTGCCGCTGGCGCCGCTCCAGGAGGGGCTGCTCTTCCACGGCCTCTACGACCAGGGCGGCGCGGGCGAGGTCTACACGATCCAGGTCGTCCTCGACCTCGAAGGACGCGTCGACGAGGCGGAACTCCGCGCCGCGGCCGCCGCGCTGCTGGACCGCCACCCGAGCCTGCGGACGAGCTTCCGCTACGAGGGCCTGACCAACCCCGTCCAGGTCGTCGCGCCCGACGTCCCCCTCGACTTCACCACCGCGGACGGCCCGACCGAGGACATCCTGGCCGCCGACCGGGCGCGGGGGTTCGACCTCACCCGCCCGCCGCTGATCCGCTTCACGCTGGTCCGGCTCGGCGGCGACCGGCACCGGCTCGTCCTCACCATGAACCACACGCTCGTGGACGGCTGGTCGGTCCCCATCCTGATCCGCGAACTGCTCGCGCTGTACTCCGGCTCCGCGCCGCTTCCCGAGGTCCGCCCCTACCGCGACCACCTCGCCTGGCTCGCGGGTCAGGACCACGACGCCGCCCGGCGCGCCTGGACCGAGGCCCTCGCCGGACTGGACGAGCCGACCCGCGTCGTCCCCGTCGACCACGCGCGGTCGCCGATCGCCCCCGGACATCACGAGTTCGACCTGCCCGAGCCGATCGCGGCGGCGCTCACCGAGTACGGCCGCGCACGCGGACTCACGTCCAACACCATGGTCCAGGCGGCCTGGGCGCTCCTGCTCGGCAGGCTGACCGGACGCACCGACGTCGTCTTCGGCACGACGACGTCCGGCCGCTCCCCGGAACTCGACGGCGTCGAGAACATGGTCGGGCTGTTCATCAACACGCTGCCGCTGCGCGTGCGGCTGGACGCCGGTGAGCCGCTGGGCGACCTCCTCGCCCGCGTCCAGCGCGAACAGGTCCGCCTGCTCGACCACCAGCACCTCGGCCTTCCCGAGGTGCAGCGGCTGGCCGGGCACGGCGAGCTGTTCGACACCTCCACCGTCTTCGAGAACTTCCCCCTGGACGCGGCCGAGCTGGGCAGCGCCGCCGGGGCCTGCGGCTTCGACCTCGTCGGCGGACGGGTCGGCGACGCGATCCACTACCCGCTGGCGCTGGTCGCGGTTCCCGGCGAGACGTCCCTGTCCTTCCGGATGGACTACCAGCCGGACCTGTTCGACCTCGCCGCCGTGAGCACGATCGCGGACCGCCTCGTCCGGGTGCTTGAGGCGATGGCGCAGAACCCGGACATGCCGGTGGGACGCGTCGACGTCCTGGACGCGGCCGAGCGCGAGCGGGTCCTGTCGGCCTGGAACGCGACGGCCTTGGACGTGCCATCCGGCTCGGTTCCGTCGCTGCTCGCCGAGCGTCGCGAGGGCGTGGCGCTGGTGTGCGATGGCGTGGAGCTGTCGTATGCGGAGCTGAACGCGCGGGTGGACGCGTTGGCTCGGGTGCTGGTGGGCCGGGGTGTTGGCGCTGGTGATCTGGTCGCGGTGGCGTTGCCGCGTTCGGTTGAGCTGGTGGTGGCGCTGCTGGCGGTGATGCGGTCGGGTGCGGCGTTCGTTCCGATTGACACTTCATATCCGTCCGACCGGATCGCGTTCATGATCGAGGACGCCTCGCCCGTTCTGGCCCTGGTGGACGACTCGACCCGTGACGCGGTACCCAACGTTCCGCATCTGCTGGCGGATGAAATCCCAGATGCAGGTGAAGTCACGCTGCCGGAGATCGACGCCTCCCAGCCCGCGTACGTGATCTTCACGTCGGGTTCGACGGGTCGTCCCAAGGGCGTGGTGATCCCGCATGGTGCGTTGACGAACTTCCTCGCCTCGATGCAGGGCCGGTTCGGTTTGGACGCCGGGGATCGGCTTCTGGCCGTGACGACCGTCGGGTTCGACATCGCGGGCTTGGAGCTGTTCCTGCCGCTGACCACCGGCGCCGGTGTGGTGCTGGCGACCGGCGACCAGGCCACCGACCCGAACGCACTCGTTGAACTGATCGCCCGCCACGGCGTCACGGCATTGCAGGCGACACCGGGCCTCTGGCGCGCGCTGGTCGAGCAGGACGTCTCCGCCTTCTCCGGCGTGCACGTCATGGTCGGCGGCGAAGCGCTCCCGCAAGACCTGGCCGGTGAGCTGGCCAAGGCCGGGCGTTCGGTGACGAACCTGTACGGCCCGACCGAGACGACGATCTGGTCCACGGCCGACAACGTCGAGTCCTCGGACTTCTCCATCGGCCGCCCGATCGGCAACACGCAGGTCTACGTCCTGGACGCGGGCCTGTCCCCGGTCGCGCCGGGCGTCGCGGGCGAGCTGTACATCGCGGGCGACGGCCTGGCTCACGGCTACCTCAACCGTCCCGCCCTCAGCGCCGAACGATTCGTCGCCTGCCCGTTCGGGTCGTCTGGCAAGCGCATGTACCGCACGGGTGACCTGGCCCGCTGGACCAGCGACGGCGAGCTGGAGTACCTCGGACGTCTCGACCACCAGGTCAAGATCCGCGGGTTCCGCATCGAACTCGGCGAGATCGAAACCGTCCTGGCGTCCCACCCGCAGGTCTCCCGTGTCGTCGTGGTCGCCCGGGACGCGCGCCTCGTCGCCTACGTCGTCCCCACCACGAACATCGAAATCGGCGGGCTGCGCGAGCACGTCGCCTCGGCGCTGCCCGACTACATGGTTCCGTCGGCCTTCGTCGCGCTGGAAGAGCTGCCGCTCACCCCCAACGGCAAGATCGACCGCAAGGCGCTGCCCGAGCCCGAACTCAACGCGGGCGGCGGCCAGGGCAGGACGCCACGCACCCCCCGCGAAGAAATCCTCTGCGAGATGGTCGCGGACATCCTCGGCGTCCCCGAGATCAGCATCGATGACGACTTCTTCGAGTTCGGCGGCGACAGCGTCCTGGCCCTGCGCCTGGTCGCCCGCGCCCGCCACGCGGGAATCGGCCTCGGCGCCCGCGACGTCTTCGAGGGCAGGACCGTGGCCGCCCTGGCGGAACGGGCACGCACGTCACCGTCCACCCGCAAGGAAGCCGAACTCCCCGCCCCGCTCCCCGCAGAAGAACTCGAATCGCTGCGCGCGAGCAAGCCAGAACTGGAAGACGTCCTCCCCCTTTCGCCCCTCCAAGAAGGGCTGCTCTTCCACGCCCTCTACGGCGACGCGAACGACGACTACACGATGCAGTTCGTCGTCGACCTGGAAGGAGAACTCGACGCCCCGGCGCTGAAGAACGCCGCCGAAAGCCTGCTGAAGCGCCACACCAGCCTGCGCGCCGGATTCGCCTACGAGGGCCTGTCCGCGCCGGTGCAGCTCATCTTCCGCGAGGTGCCCACAGATTGGCGGGAAATCGACCTCGCCGGGCCGGACGACGAAAAGGCCCTGGCGGAGGCGATGGCCGCCGACCGCGACCGCCCGTTCGACCTGACGCGCCCGCCGCTGGTCCGCTTCACCCTCATCAAACGAAGTGGTGACCGGTACCGGTTGGTGCTGACCAACCACCACATCGTCTCGGACGGCTGGTCGCGGCCGGTGCTGCTGCGCGAGCTGCTCGCCCTCTACGCGGGGAACACGCCGCAGCCCGTCCGGCGGCAGTACCGCGACTTCCTCGCCTGGACGGCCGCGCAGGACCGGGACGCGGCGCACGAGGCCTGGCAGGACGCCCTCGCCGACCTGGAGGAGCCCACGCTCGTCGCCCCCGGCGCCGAGCGCTGGACGCGTCCCGAAGAGCTGGCCGACTCCGAACTCCCCGAGGCGACGACGAAACGGCTGGCGGACCGGGCGCGCGGCCTCGGCCTGACGCTGAACACCGTCGTCGAGGCGGCGTGGGGGCTGCTGCTGAGCCGCCTCACCGGACGCGACGACGTCGTCTTCGGCGTCACCACGTCCACCCGCCCGGCCGACTTGGACGGGTCGCAGGACATGGTCGGCGTCTTCGTCAACACGCTGCCGTTCCGCGTCCGCACGGGCCCGGCGCAGACGCTCGCCGAGCTGCTCGGGACCGTCCAGCGGGAGCGGCTGCGCCTCCTCGACCACCAGCACGCGGGCCTCGCCGAGATCCAGCGGCGGACGGGCATGAGCGCCCTGTTCGACACGGCGATGATGTTCGAGAACTACCCGCTCGACGCGGCGGCCCTGGCGTCCCTCGCGTCCGACGCGCGGCTCGACATCACCGGCGCGTACGGCCACGACGCGACGCACTTCCCCCTCGGTCTCATCGCCGTCCCGGGCCCCTCACTCCGCCTCCGCCTGCGCTACCGCCCCGAGGCGTTCGGCGCCGAGGGAGCGAAGACGATCACCGAACGCCTCCTGCTCATCCTGGAGGCCATCGCCGACGACCCCGCGCTCCCCGTCGGACGCCTGGACGTCCGCACCGCGACCGAGCGCGCCGACCAGCCGCCCGCGATCACGAAGCCGACCCCGCCGGTCACGCTGGCCGAGCTGTTCAAGGCGCAGGCCGCCCGCACCCCCGACGCGATCGCGGTCACCTGCGAGGGCGGCACGCTCACCTACGCGCAGCTGGACGAGCGGGCCGGACGGCTCGCACGGCTGCTCGCCGAGCGCGGGGCCGGGCCGGAGCGGCGGGTGGCGCTGACGCTGCCGCGCTCGTCCGACCTGGTCGTGGCGGTGCTGGCGGTGCTGAAGACCGGGAGCGCCTACGTCCCGATCGACCCGCGCTACCCGGCCGAGCGCATCGCGCACATGGTCACCGACTCGCGGCCCGAGCTGCTGGTCACGACCGCGTCCGCCGGTGTGGAGGCCCCCGGGCCGCGCCTGCTGCTGGACGACCCGGACACGCGCCGCGCACTGGCCGCCGCCGTCCCCCTCGAAGCGCCGGGCACGCATCCCGACCACCCCGCCTACGTGATCTACACGTCCGGTTCGACGGGCGCGCCGAAGGGCGTCGTCGTGACCCACCGCAACGTGGTGCGGCTGTTCGAGGAGACCCGGGACGACTTCGGGTTCGCGCCCGACGACGTGTGGACACTGTTCCACTCCTACTCGTTCGACTTCTCGGTCTGGGAGCTGTGGGGGCCGCTGCTGCACGGCGGACGCCTCGTCGTCGTCCCCTACGAGGTCAGCCGATCGCCCGAGGAGTTCCACGCGCTGCTGGTCCGCGAGGGCGTGACGGTGCTGAACCAGACGCCGTCGGCGTTCTACCAGCTCATGGCGGTGGACGCGGAATCTGAGGGCCTCGCCCTGCGGACGGTCGTGTTCGGCGGCGAGGCCCTGGACCCCGCCCGCCTGGCGGACTGGTACCGGCGGCACGGCGACTTCGCGCCGCAGCTCGTCAACATGTACGGGATCACCGAGACGACCGTGCACGTCACCTACCGGGAGCTGCGGAGCGCCGACGAGCGCGCCGGGAGCGTGATCGGTGACGGCATTGACGACCTGCGCGTGTACGTCCTGCAATCCGGTCTGCGTCCCGCCCCGGACGGCGCGGTCGGCGAACTCTACGTCGCGGGCCCCGGCCTGGCGCGCGGCTACCTGAACCGGCCCGGCCTGACGGCGGAGCGGTTCGTCGCCGACCCGTTCGGCCCGCCCGGGTCGCGGATGTACCGCACCGGCGACCTGGCGCGGCGCACGCCCGCCGGGGAACTGGAGTACCTCGGCCGCGCCGACCACCAGGTCAAGGTGCGCGGGTTCCGGATCGAGCTGGGCGAGATCGAGGCCGCGCTGGCGGCGCTGCCGCAGGTCGCGCAGTGCGCCGTGGTCGCGCGGGAGGACGGACCGGGCGGGAAGCGCCTCGTCGCCTACGTGGTCACCGAGGCCGACGGCACCGCGCTCCGCGACGCCCTGAACGACGTCCTCCCCGCCTACATGGTCCCGGCCGCGTTCGTCCGGATGGACGCGCTGCCGCTGACCCCGAACGGCAAGCTCGACCGCCGGGCGCTGCCCGCGCCCGAGCCGGACGCGCCGTCCGCCGGGCGCGCGCCGAGCGGCGACCGCGAACAGGTCCTCTGCCAGATCTTCGCCGAGCTGCTCGGCCGCGCCGAGGCGGGCCCGGACGACGGGTTCTTCGCGCTGGGCGGCGACAGCATCCTGGCGATCCACCTGGTCAGCCGGGCGCGCACGGCGGGCATGGCGGTCGCGGTGCGGGACGTCTTCGAGCACCAGACCCCCGCCGAACTGGCCCGCGTCGCCGAAACCGCCGGCACCGGGCGGAACGACGACACCCCCGACACCGCCACCGGCCCGCTGACGCCGACGCCGATCGTCCGGTGGCTGGCCGCGCACCGGGGCCCGATCGACGGCTACGCGCAGTCGATCGTGGTGCGCGTCCCGGCGGAACTCGACGCCGGACGCCTGCGCGCCGCCCTGCGAACGGTCATCGACCGCCACGACGTGCTGCGCCTGCGGCTGACCGGCGGCTGGGAGCTGGAGGTCCCGCCGCGCGGCACGGTCGAGGCGTCGGTGCGGGAGGTCGACGCGTCCGACCTGGACGCCGCGACGCTGGACGCCCGGATCGGCGAGCTGGCCGAGGAGGCACGCGGGGAACTGGCGCCCGCCGACGGCCAGATGGTGCGGGCCGTCCACCTCGACCGGGGGATCGCCGAACCCGGCTACCTGATCCTGATGCTGCACCACCTGGTGGTCGACGGCGTCTCGTGGCGGACGATCGTCGAGGACCTCGCCGCCGCCTGCGCCGACCCCGCCACCGAACCGGTCGCGAGCACCTCGTTCCGCCGCTGGGCCGAGCGCCTCCACGAGGCCGCGCACACCCCCGAGCGCGAGGCCGAGCTACCGCTGTGGACGCGCGTCGCGGCCACCGCCGACCCCCTGCTCGGGGACCGCCCGCTCGACCCGGCGCGCGACACGTTCGGCACCGCGCGGGAGCTGACGCTGCGGCTCGCGCCCGAGACGACCCGGGCCGTCCTCGGCACGGTCACCGACGCCTACAACGCCGAGATCAACGACGTGCTGCTCGCGGCGCTGGCGCGGGCCGTCCGCAGCTGGCGCGGCACCGGCCACGACGGCGTGCTGATCGACCTTGAGGGCCACGGACGCGAGGAGCACGTCGTGGCCGGGCACGCCGACCTGTCCCGGACGGTCGGCTGGTTCACCACCGTGTACCCCGTCCGCCTGGACCCGGGCCCCGCCACCGACACCCCGGGCGCCGCGCTCAAGAGGGTCAAGGAGCAGCTCCGCGAGATCCCCGACAAGGGCATCGGCTACGGGATGCTGCGCCACCTCAACGAGCGCACGGCGGCGGCGCTCGCCGCGTCCGCCGCCCCGCAGATCGGCTTCAACTACCTCGGCCAGGTCGACGCGCCGTCGGACGAGCCGTGGACGGTCGCCGCGACCGGCGTCGGCGGCCGCGCCGACGCGGGCCTGTCGCTGTCGCACGTGGTCGAGGTGAACGCCCGCACGGACCGCACCGCCGGCGGCCCCGAGCTGGTCGCGACCTGGACGTGGGCGGGCGGCCTGCTCACCGAGAGCCGGGTCCGGGCGCTCGCGCAGGGGTGGTTCGCGGCGCTGGGCGACCTCGCCGACGACGCCGAGCGTCCCGACGCGGGCGGGCTGACCCCGTCGGACGTGGCCTTGGCCCTGCTCAGCCAGGACGAGATCGAACTCCTCGAAGCAGAGTTGGAGTAGTGCACCGGTGACCCGTCGAGCACGCAATATCGAGGACATCCTCCCGCTGTCCCCCCTCCAGGAGGGACTGCTGTTCCACAACGTCTACGACGAGCAGGCGCCGGACGTCTACAGCACCCAGCTCGCGGTGGAGTTCGAGGGGCGCTTCGACGCGGCCGCCATGCGCGAGGCCGCGTCGACGCTGCTGCGCCGCCACGCGAACCTGCGCGCCGGGTTCCGGCACGAGGGCCTCAGCCGCGCCGTCCAGGTGATCATGCGGGAGGTCGAGCTGCCCTGGCGGGAGGTCGACCTGTCGGGCCTCGGTGAGGACGAGCGCCGCGCCGAGCTGGCCCGGGTCGAGGCGGAGGACCGCTGGCGCCGCTTCGACCTGCGCACGCCGCCGCTGCTGCGGTTCACGCTGGCCGGGCTCGGCGGCGACCGGCACCGCCTGGTCCTCACCAGCCACCACATCCTCTGGGACGGCTGGTCCACCGCGATCTTCCTGCGGGAGCTGCTCGCGCTCTACACCGGCGCCGGGGACGCGCTGCCGAAGGTCCGCCCCTACCGCGACTACCTGGCCTGGCTCGCCGCCCGCGACGCCGACGCCGCCAAGGCCGCCTGGAGCAAGGCCCTCGACGGCCTGGAGGAGCCGACGCTCCTCGCCGGGCCGCACGCCACCACGGACACGAGCGCGCCGGACCACCTGGAGTTCACGCTCCCCGCCCCGGCCGTCACCGCGCTCACCGAGGCGGCCCGCGCCGCCGGGGTGACCGTCAACACCGCCGTCCAGGTCGCCTACGCGCTGGTCGTCGGCGCGCTTACCGGCCGCCGCGACATCGTCGTCGGCGTCACGGTGTCGGGCCGGTCGCCGGAGCTGCCCGGCGTCGAGTCGATGGTCGGGCTGTTCATCAACACGCTCCCGCTCCGCGTGCGGACGAGCCCCGGCGAGCCCGTCGGCGAGCTGCTCGCGCGGGTGCAGCGGGAGCAGGCGGCGCTGCTCGCCCACCAGCACCTCAGCCTGCACGAGATCCAGCGGCAGGCCGGGCTCGGCGCGCTGTTCGACGCGTCGATGGTGTTCGAGAACTACCCCCTGGACAGCGCCGAGCTGAGCGGCATGGCCGCGGCCGGGGGAGCGCGCGTCCTGGACGTCGAGCACCGCGACGACACCCACTACCCGCTCGGCATGCTCGTGACTCCGGGCACCGAGTACCGGTTCCGGCTCGACCACCGTCCCGAGACCGTCGGCGCGGCCGCCGCGCGGGGCGTCGCCGACCGCCTCGTCCGGCTGCTGGAGGCGTTCGCCGCCGACCCCGCGACCCCGGTCGGGCGGCTCGACCTGCTGACCGCCTCCGAGCGGCGGGCGCTGGACGGCTGGAACGACACCGCGCGCGACGTGCCGTCCGGCCACCTCCCCGCGCTGTTCGAGCGGCAGGCCGCCGCGACCCCGGACGCCGTCGCGGTCGCCTCCGGTGCCGCCGAGCTGACCTACGCCGACCTCAACGCGCGCGCGAACCGGCTCGCGCGGCTGCTGATCGAGCGCGGCGCCCGGCCCGAGACCCGCGTCGCCGTCCGCGCGCCGCGCTCGGTGGAGCAGGTCGTGGCGCTGCTCGCGGTGCTGAAGGCGGGCGCCGCGTACCTGCCGGTCGACCCCGGCTACCCGGCCGACCGGGTCGCGTTCATGCTGGAGGACGCCGCGCCGCTGCTCATGCTCGGCACCGGCGAACCGCACCCGGGCATCGACTTCCTTCCCCTGGACGACCCCGCCCTGACCGGCGAAGGCCTCACCGGGTACGGCGCTCACGACATCACCGACACCGACCGCCTCGCGCCGCTCGACGTCGCCAGCCCCGCCTACGTCATCTACACCTCGGGCTCCACCGGACGTCCCAAGGGCGTCGTCGTCACCCACCGGGGCATCGCGAGCCTCGCCGCCGGGCAGATCGAGCGGTTCGCCGTCCGGCCGGGGGACCGGGTGCTCCAGTTCGCGTCGCCGAGCTTCGACGCCGCCGTCTCCGAGGTGTGCATGGCGCTGCTCGCGGGCGCCCGCGTCGTCCTCGAACCCGCCGACCGGCTGCTGCCAGGGCCCGCGCTGATCGACACGCTCGCCGCGCACGCGGTGACGCATGTGACGCTGCCGCCGTCCGCGCTCGCCGTCCTGCCCGAGGACGCGCTCCCGCCGGAGACCGTCCTGGTCGTGGCGGGCGAGGCGTGCCCGGCCGACCTCGTGGCCCGGTGGGCGCCCGGCCGCCGGATGATCAACGCGTACGGGCCGACGGAGTCGACCGTGTGCGCGACGATGAGCGACGCGTTGCAAGGCTCCGGGACGCCGCCGATCGGCCGCCCCATCGTCAACACGCGCGTGTTCGTGCTGGACGAGGGCCTGCGCCCGGTCGCGCCGGGCGTGGCCGGTGAGCTGTACATCGCGGGCGCGGGCCTGGCGCGCGGCTACCTGAACCGCCCGGGGCTGTCGGCCGAGCGGTTCGTGGCCTGCCCGTTCGGGTCGTCCGGTGAGCGCATGTACCGGACGGGCGACCTGGCGCGCTGGAACGCCGGCGGCGAGGTGGAGTTCCTCGGCCGCGTCGACCAGCAGGTCAAGCTGCGCGGGTTCCGGATCGAGCCGGGCGAGATCGAGGCGGCGCTGACGTCCCACCCCGGGGTCGACCGCGCGGCCGTGCTCGTCCGCGAGGACCGACTCGTCGCGTACGTCGTCCCGTCCGCGCCGGAGGGGCTGCGCGACCACCTGGCGGCGGCGCTGCCGGACTACATGGTGCCCTCGATCTTCGTCGCGCTGGACGACCTGCCCCTCACCCCCAACGGCAAGCTCGACCGCCGCGCCCTGCCCGCCCCCGAACTCGGGGCGGACGCGCACGGCCGCCGCCCCCGCACGCCCCACGAGGAGATCCTCTGCGGGATCTTCGCCGACGTCCTCGGCGTGCCCGCCGTCTCCATCGACGACGACTTCTTCGCGCTCGGCGGCCACTCGCTGCTGGCGACGCGGCTGGTAAGCCGGGTGCGGTCGGTGCTGGGCGTGGAGCTGGCGGTCCGGGAGGTGTTCCAGGCCCCGACGGTCGCCGGGCTGTCGAGCGTGCTGGCGTCGGCGGGCGGTGCCCGGGCCGGGGTCGCCGCCGTGGCGCGTCCGGAGCGGGTGCCGCTGTCGTTCGCGCAGCGCCGCCTGTGGTTCCTGCACCAGATGGAGGGGCCGAGCCCGACCTACAACCTTCCGGTGACGGTCCGGCTGGAGGGCGACCTCGACCGGGTCGCGTTGCAGGCGGCGCTGGCCGACGTCGTCGGCCGCCACGAGGTGCTCCGGACGGTCTTCGCCGAGGACGCCGACGGCGCCTACCAGGTCATCCTCCCCGCCGACTCCGAGCAGGCGAGCCCGCGGCTCACCGTCCTGGACGACCCCGACGCGTTCGAGGAGGCGGCCCGGCACGGGTTCGACCTCGCGAACGAGATCCCGATGCGCGCGTGGCTGCTGGAGGAAGGGCCGCGCGAACACGTCCTGCTCTTGCTCGTCCACCACATCGCGGGGGACGGCTGGTCGCTGCCCGTCCTCGCCCGCGACGTCGCCACCGCCTACGCGGCGCGCTCCGCCGGGACGGCCCCGCAGTGGACGCCGCTGCCCGTCCAGTACGCCGACTACACGCTCTGGCAGCACGAGACGCTCGGCACCGACGACGACCCCGACAGCATCCAGTCGCGCCAGCTCGACCACTGGAAGCAGGCCCTCGCCGGGCTGCCCGAGGAGCTGGACTTGCCCGCCGACCGGCCGCGCCCGGCGGTCGCGTCGCATCGCGGCGGGACGGTCGCGTTCGAGGTGCCCGCCGAGGTGCACGCGCGGCTGGCGGCCCTGGCCCGCGAGACCCAGTCCAGCATGTTCATGGTCGTGCGGGCCGCGCTCGCCGCGCTGCTGTCGCGGCTCGGCGCGGGCACCGACATCCCGCTCGGCACGCCGATCGCGGGCCGCGACGACCGAGCCCTTGAGGGCCTCGTCGGGTTCTTCGTCAACACGCTCGTGCTGCGGACGGACCTGTCCGGCGACCCCGCGTTCCGCGACCTCGTCACCCGCGTCCGGGAGGGCGACCTCGCCGCCTACGCCAACCAGGACGTGCCGTTCGAGCGGCTGGTCGAGGTGCTGAACCCGGCCCGGTCGATGGCCCGGCACCCGCTGTTCCAGGTCGCCGTCACCGTCGACCCCGGGACGGCGCCCGCCGCGCTCGGCGGCTGCCCCGGCCTGGAACTGTCGGTCGCGCCGCGCGAGTCCGGCGTGGCGAAGTTCGACCTGCTGTTCGCGCTGGTCGAGCAGCACGACGTCACCGGCGCCCCGGTCGGGCTGCGCGGCGAGGTCGAGTACGCCGCCGAGCTGTACGACGCGGAGACCGTCGCCGCGATCGCCGGACGGCTCGTCCGCCTGCTGGACGCCGCCTCCGCCGACCCCGCCACCCCCGTCGGACGGCTGGACGTCCTCGACCAGGCCGAGCGGGAGCGCGCGACCGCGCCGTGGGAGCGGCTCTACGCCGCCGACACGCTCGTCGACCTGTTCGAGGCCCGCGCCGCGCAGGCCCCGGACGCGGTCGCCGTCACGTCCCCCGGCCACGACGCCCTCACCTACGCGGAGCTGAACGCGCGCGCCAACCGCCTCGCCCGGCATCTGGTCGAGCGCGGCGCGGGCCCGGAGAAGTTCGTCGCGGTCGCGCTGCCCCGCACGCCCGACCTGGTCGTGGCGCTGCTGGCGGTGCTGAAGTCGGGCGCGGCCTACATCCCGATCGACCCCGGCTACCCGGCCGCGCGGATCGCGTTCATGCTCGAAGACGCGGCGCCCGAACTGGTGGTCACCACCGGCGACACCGACACCGAGACCGGCGTCCCGCGCGTGCTCGTGGACGACCCCGCGCTCGCCGCCCACGACCCCGGCGACCTCGCCGATGTCGCGCGCGACCCCGAGCACCCGGCCTACGTCATCTACACGTCCGGGTCGACCGGCCGTCCGAAGGGCGTGCCGGTCACCCACCGCAACGTGGTGCGGCTGATGGCCGCCACCGACGGCGACTTCGGCTTCGGCCCGGACGACGTCTGGACCCTCTTCCACTCCTACGCGTTCGACTTCTCGGTCTGGGAGCTGTGGGGCGCGCTCGCCTACGGCGGCCGGCTCGTCGTCGTCCCACAGGCGGTGACCCGCGCGCCCGAGGAGTTCCTCGACCTGCTGGCCCGCGAGCGCGTCACGGTGCTGAACCAGACGCCGTCGGCGTTCTACCAGCTCATCCGCGCCGACGGCGCGGACCTGCCCGCGCTGCGGTACGTGGTGTTCGGCGGGGAGGCGCTCGACCCGTCCCGCCTCGCCGGGTGGTACGCGCGGCACGGCGAGCGCACCCGCCTGGTGAACATGTACGGGATCACCGAGACGACCGTCCACGTCACCTACCGGCCGCTGGACGCCGCGTCCGCCGGACGGGCCCGCAGCGTCATCGGCCGCCCGCTCCGCGACCTCGCCGCCTACGTGCTGGACGCGTCGCTCCAGCCGGTCCCGCCGGGCGTCGCCGGTGAGCTGTACGTGGCGGGCGGCGGACTCGCGCGCGGCTACCTGAACCGGCTCGGCCTGACGGCGGAACGGTTCGTCGCCGACCCCTACGGCCCGGCCGGGACGCGGATGTACCGCACCGGCGACGTCGCCCGCTGGACGGCGGACGGCGAGCTCGAATACCTCGGCCGCGCCGACGACCAGGTGAAGATCCGCGGGTTCCGGATCGAGCTGGGCGAGGTCGAGTCCGCGCTGGTCGGCTGCCCGGGGGTCGGCGAGGCCGCCGTGGTCGTCCGCGACGACGCGCACGGCGACCTCCGCATGGACGCCTACCTCGTCCCCGCCCAAAGCGCGGAGGGACTGGTGGAGGCGGTCCGCGAGCGGCTCGCCGCCGACCTGCCCGGCTACATGATCCCCGCCGCGTTCGTCGTGCTGGACGCGCTGCCGCTGACCGCGAACGGCAAGCTCGACCGGCGGGCGCTGCCCGTCCCCGAGCGCGCCGCCCGGCCCGCCGGACGCGCCCCGCGCACCCCGCGCGAGGAGGCGCTGTGCGCGATCTACGCGGACGTGCTCGGCGTCCCCGAGGTCGGCATCGACGACGACTTCTTCGAGCTGGGCGGGCACTCGCTGCTCGCCACCCGCCTCGCGGGACGTATCCGCTCGGCGCTCGGCGTGGACCTGCCCGTCCGCCGCCTGTTCGAGGCGCCGCGCATCGCGGACCTGGTCGACCTGCTCGAACCGGCCGCCCCCGCCACCGGAACGCTCACCGCCGGGACGCGTCCGGGCCGTGTCCCGCTGTCGTTCGCGCAGCGGCGGCTGTGGTTCCTCGACCGGTTCGAGGGGCCGAGCCCGACCTACAACCTGCCCGCCGCGCTGCGCCTGACCGGCCAGCTGGACGCGGCCGCGCTCCAGGCCGCCCTGCACGACCTGGTCGCGCGGCACGAGGTGCTCCGCACGGTGATCGCCGACGAGGACGGCACCCCCTACCAGCGGATCCTGGACGAAGCGCGCCCCGAGCTGGTCCGCGTCCGCACCAGCGAGGGACGGCTGCCCGGCGAGCTGAGCGCCGCCGCGCGGCACGCGTTCGACATCGGCGCCGAGATCCCGCTGCGCGCCTGGCTGTTCGAGCCGGGCGGCGACCAGCACGTGCTGCTGCTGCTCGTCCACCACATCGCGGGCGACGGCTGGTCGCTGCCCGTCCTCGCCCGCGACCTCGCCGCCGCCTACACCGCGCGCCGCGCGGGCGGCGCCCCGGACTGGGAGCCGCTGCCGGTCCAGTACGCCGACTACACGCTCTGGCAGCGCGACACGCTCGGCGCCGAGGACGACCCCGGGAGCCTCGTCTCCCGCCAGCTCGCCTACTGGAAGGACGCGCTCGCGGGCCTGCCCGAGGAGCTGGAGCTGCCGACCGACCGGCCGCGCCCGGCGACCGCGTCGCAGCGCGGCGACACGATCGGGTTCGACGTCCCGGCCGACGTCCACGCCCGCCTCGCGGCGCTCGGGCGGCGGCACCGGGCGAGCACGTTCATGGTCGTGCAGGCCGCGCTGGGCCTGCTGCTGACCCGGCTCGGCGCGGGCACCGACGTCCCGATCGGCACGCCCGTCGCCGGGCGCGGCGACCGCGCGCTCGAAGACCTCGCCGGGTTCTTCGTCAACACGCTCGTGCTGCGCACCGACACCTCCGGCGACCCGACGTTCGCCGAGCTGGTCGAGCGCGTCCGGGAGCGGAACCTGGAGGTCTACACCCACCAGGACGTCCCGTTCGAGCGGCTGGTGGAGCTGCTGAACCCGGCCCGCTCCACCGCCCGGCACCCGCTGTTCCAGGTCGTGCTGGCCTTCGACAACGACGGGACGGGCGGCGCCCCCGAGCGGTTCGGCGACCTCGCCGCCGTGCGCGAGCCCACCGACCTCGACATCGCCAAGTTCGACCTGGTGTTCTCCTTCAGCGAGGGGCCGGGCGGGCTCGCGGGGTCCGTCCAGTTCGCGACCGACCTGTACGACGCGGGGACGGTCGAGACGATGGCGGCGCGGCTGGTCGGGCTGCTGGCGGCGGTCGCGGAAGACCCGTCCGCGCCGGTCGGGAAGTTCGACGTGCTGACTCCCGCCGAGCGCGAAAAGGCGCTCGTGTCCTGGAACGACACCGCCACGCCCGTCCCGGCGGCGACGCTGCCCGAGCTGCTGGAGACCCGGGTCGCCCAGGCGCCCGACGCCCCGGCGGTCATCGCCGCGTCCGAGACGCTGACCTACGCGGAGCTGAACGCGCGCGCCAACCGCGTCGCGCGGCGGCTGATCGGGCTCGGCGTCGGGCCCGAGCGGATCGTGGCGCTCGTCCTGCCGCGCTCGGTCGACCAGGTCGTGACCGCGCTCGCCGTGGTCAAGGCGGGCGGCGCGTACCTGCCCGTCGACCCCGGGTACCCGGCCGACCGGATCGCGTTCATGCTGGAGGACTCCGCGCCCGCGCTGGTCGTCGCCGACCGCGACGTCCCGTCCGGTGGCGCTCCCGTCCTGAGCCCGGACGACCTGGACGGGCCCGGCGACGAGACCGACGTCATCGATGCCGAACGGCTCGCGCCGCTGCGGGCCGCGCACCCCGCCTACGTCATCTACACCTCCGGGTCGACGGGGCGCCCGAAGGGCGTCGTCCTCTCGCACGCGGGCATCCCGAGCCTCACCGCCGCCGAGGCGGACACGCTCGGCGCGGGCCCCGGCGACCGCGTCCTGCAACTCGCGTCGCCGAGCTTCGACGCGTCGGTGATGGAGCTGCTGATGGCGCTCCCGAACGGCGCCGCGCTCGTGATCGCCCCCGACGGCCCGGTCGTCGGCGACGACCTCGCCGACGTGCTCTCGACGCACGGGGTGACGCACGCGCTGATCCCGCCGACCGTGCTCGGCAGCGTCCCCGCCACCGACCTGCCCGACTTCCGGATGCTGGTCGTAGGCGGGGAGGCGTGCTCGGCGGAGCTCGTCGCCCGCTGGTCCGCCGACCGGACGATGATCAACGCCTACGGCCCGACCGAGGTGACCGTTGCGGCCACGATGAGCGGCCGCCTGACCGGCGAGGGGCTCCCGCCGATCGGCCGCCCGATCGCGAACACCCGCCTCTACGTGCTGGACGAGGGGCTGCGGCCCGTCCCGCCGGGCGTGCCCGGTGAACTGTATGTCGCGGGACCCGGCCTCGCGCGCGGCTACCTGAACCGTCCGGGCCTGACGGCGGAACGGTTCGTCGCCGACCCGTTCGGCGGCCCCGGCGCCCGCATGTACCGGACGGGCGACCTCGTCCGCCACCGCCCCGACGGCACGCTCGACTACGCCGGCCGCGCCGACGACCAGGTCAAGATCAGGGGCCTGCGGATCGAGACCGGCGAGATCGAGACCGCGCTCGCCGCGCACCCCGCCGTCACCCAGTGCGCCGTGGTCGCCCGAGAGGGTCGGCTCGTCGCCTATGTCGTCCCCGACGTCCCGTCCGGCGAGCTGCGCGAGCACCTCGGCCGGACGCTGCCCGACTACATGGTGCCCGCCGCGTTCGTCCCGCTCGACGCGCTGCCGCGCACCGCGAACGGCAAGCTCGACCGGCGCGCGCTGCCCGCGCCCCCGCCGCCCGAGCAGGCCGCCGCCGCCGAGCCCGGCACGCCCCGCGAGGAGCTGCTGTGCGGGCTGTTCGCCGAGGTGCTGGGCCTGGAGCGGGTCGGCGTCGACCAGGGCTTCTTCGACCTCGGCGGCGACAGCATCTCCTCGATCCAGCTCGTCAGCCGGGCGCGCAAGGCCGGGCTGGTGATGTCGCCCAAGGACGTCTTCGAGCACAAAACCGTCGCCGCTCTCGCGCGGACAGTCACCACGGCCGACGGCGAAGCAGGCGAAGCGCCCGGCGCGGGCGTCGGCCCGCTGCCCGCCACGCCGATCATGCGCTGGCTCGCGCGGCGCGGCGGCCCCGTCGACGGGTTCCACCAGTCGATGGTGCTGCGGACGCCCGCCGGGCTCCGGCACGAGCACCTCCTCGCCGCCGTGCAGGCGCTGCTCGACCACCACGACGTCCTGCGGCTGCGCCTCGACCCCGACGGGAACCCCGTCATCGAGGGGCCCGGCGCGGTCAAGGCCGCCGACTGCCTCCGCCGCGTCGAGACCGACGCGACCGACGGGACCGGCATCGAGGCGATGCGGCCGCACGCGCTCGCCGCCCGCGACCGGCTCGACCCGGCCTCGGGCGTCGTCGTCCAGGCGGTCTGGTTCGACCACGGCCTGAACTCGCAGGGACGGCTGCTGCTGACCGTGCACCACCTCGCCGTGGACGGCGTCTCCTGGCGGATCCTCGGCCCCGACCTCGCCGAGGCGTGCCGGGCCGCCGCGAACGGCGACGTCCCGGCGCTGGAGCCGGTCGGCACGTCGTTCCGGACCTGGGCGCACCGGCTGGCCGACGCGGCGCTGGAGCCGTCACGGGTCGCCGAGGCCGCGCTGTGGAGGCGCGTGCTGGAAGCGCCCGCGCCGCAGCTCGGCGACCGTCCGCTGGACCCGGAACGCGACACCCACGCGACCGCCGGGCACCTGTCGCTGACGCTGCCGACCGACGTCACCGAGGCCGTGCTCACCCGCGTCCCGGCCGCCTACAACGCGGGCGTCAACGACGTCCTGCTCACCGCGTTCGCGCTCGCCATGCCCGGCGGCCCGGACGGGGTGCTGCTCGACCTGGAGGGCCACGGGCGGCAGGAGCAGGTGGCGGGCGCCGACCTGTCCCGCACCGCCGGCTGGTTCACCAGCATGTACCCGGTGCGGCTGGACCCCGGCGGCACCGACCCGGACGCGGCGCTCAAACGGATCAAGGAGCGGCTCCGGGAGATCCCCGACCAGGGGATCGGCTACGGGATGCTGCGCTACCTCAACCCCGAGACGGCCGAGGCCCTCGCGGGCCTGCCCGAGCCGCGCGTCGGGTTCAACTACCTCGGCCGGTTCGCGGTCGGCGCGGAGGAGACCGACTGGTCGGTGGTGCCGGAGGCGGCCGGGCTCGCGCCCGCCGAGGACGGCGCCGCGCCCCTCGCGCACGTCGTGGAGGTCAACGCGCTCACCCAGGACGGCGCGGACGGCCCCGAGCTGGTCGCCGGCTGGACGTGGGCGACCGGGGTGATCGGCGAGGCCCGCGTCCGCGCGATGGCCGAAGGCTGGTTCGCGGCCCTGCGGAGCCTCGCCGAGGCCGCGACACGGTCGGGTGCGGGCGGGCTGACCCCGTCCGACGTGGTGCTGGACGCCATCAGCCAGAGCGAGATCGAAGAGTTCGAAGAGAGTCTGGAAGCCGAGTGGGGGACGTGGGAGTGAGTCAGCAGCAGCGGATCATCGAGGACATCCTGCCCCTCTCCCCGTTGCAGGAGGGGCTGCTGTTCCACAGCTTCTACGACGAGGACGCCACCGACGTCTACACCGTCCAGCTGTCGTTCGACCTGACCGGCGAACTGGACGTCGAGACGGCCAAGGAGGCGGCCCGCAGGCTCCTGGAGCGGCACGCGACGCTGCGGGTCGCGTTCCGGCAGCGCAAGTCGGGCGAGTGGGCGCAGCTGGTGGCGCGCCGGGTCGCGCTGCCCTGGACCGACGTGGACCTCTCCGGCCTGACCGCCGGGCAGCGCGACGCCGAGGCCGGGCGCCTCGCGGACGAAGACCGCGCGAAGCGGTTCGACATCTCCCGCCCGCCGCTGGTGCGGTTCACGATGCTGAAGCTGGAGGACGAGCGGCACCGGCTGATCGTCTCCATCCACCACACGGTGATGGACGGCTGGTCGCTGCCGATCGTGATCCGCGAGCTGCTGGCCCTCTACCTCGGGCAGGGCGACACGCTGCCGCCCGTCCGCCCCTACCGCGACTACCTGCGCTGGCTGACCGCGCAGGACACCGCCGCCGCCGAGAACGTGTGGCGGCAGGCCCTCGCCGGGCTGGACGGCCCGACGCTCGCCGCCTCGCCCGGCCCCGGCTACGCGCCCGTCACGCCCGAGCGGCTGGAGTTCGGGCTGTCCGAGCGCGCGTCCGCCGCGCTGTCGGAGCGGGCCCGCGCGCTCGGGCTGACGCTGAACACGCTCGTCCAGGGCGCCTGGGCGATCGTGCTGAGCCGGATGACCGGACGCTCCGACGTCGTGTTCGGCGCGACCGTGTCGGGCCGCCCGCCGGAGGTGCCCGGCGTCGAGTCGATGGTCGGGCTGTTCATCAACACGCTGCCGCAGCGGCTCCGGCTGGAGGAGTCCGAGACGCTGCCGCAGATGCTGATGCGGCTCCAGAAGGAGCAGCACCCGCTGCGCGACCACCCCTACCTGGGCCTCGCCGACATCCAGCGCGCGTCCGGGCACGGCGAGCTGTTCGACACCTCCGTGGTCTTCGAGAACTTCCCGCTCGAACGGTTCGAGGACGCGAGCGAGCAGGCCGAGGACGGCCCGCGCTTCGCCAGCCCGAAGGCCGTGTCCGCCAACCACTTCGCGCTGAGCCTGTGCGCGCTGCCGCAGGAGACCCTGCGGTTCCGCCTCTTCTACCAGCCCGAACTGTTCGACCGCGAGCAGGCCGAGGCCGTCGCGGACCGGGTGCTGCGCGTCCTCGACACGATGGTCGCCGAGCCGGACCTGCGGGTCGGCGCCGTCGACGTCCTCGCGCCGGACGAGCGGGCGCGGCTGCTGCGTCCCGCCGAGCGCGAGGAGGAGACCGGCGCGACGCTGGTCGAGCTGTTCCAGGAGCAGGCCGCCCGCACCCCCGAGGCGCCCGCGCTCACCGCAGGGGACGCGACGCTCACCTACGCCGAGCTGAACGCCCGCGCCAACCGCCTCGCCCGGCGGCTGGCCGAGTTGGGCGCCGCGCCGGAACGGTTCGTCGCGCTCGCCATGCCGCGCTCGGCCGACCTGGTCGTGGCGATGCTCGCGACCGTCAAGGCCGGTGCCGCGTACCTGCCGGTGGACCCGGCCTACCCGTCCGACCGCATCGCCTACATGCTCGCGGACGCCGCGCCCGCGCTGGTCCTCACCACCCGCGAGCTGGCCGCCGACCTGCCGCCGGTGGACGCGCCCGTCCTGCACGCCGAAGACCTGATCACCGACGACGGCGACGCCTCCGACCTCGCCGAAGCACCAGCTTCCGACCGGCATCCCGCCTACCTGATCTACACCTCTGGCTCGACCGGCCGTCCCAAGGGCGTGGTGGTCGAGCACCGGTCCGTCGGCACGTACCTGCGGCGCGCCCGCGACACCTACCCGAGCACGCGTGAATCGGCGCTGGTCCACTCGCCGGTCGCGTTCGACCTGACCGTGACCGCGCTGTACACGCCGCTCGTCGGCGGCGGGCACGTCCACCTCGCCGAGCTGGACGAGAACGCCCCGGCCGGGACGGCGTTCATGAAGGCCACCCCCAGCCACCTGACGATCCTCGGCTCGCTGCCCGACGAGATCTCGCCGACCGGCACGCTGATCCTCGGCGGCGAGGCGCTGTCGGGCGACGTGCTGGACGGCTGGCGGTCCCGGCATCCCGGCGCCACCGTCTACAACGCCTACGGCCCGACCGAGGCGACCGTCAACTGCCTCGACCACCGGCTCGACCCGGGCGACCCGACGCCGGACGGCGCGGTCTCGATCGGGCGGCCGTTCTCCTACGTCCGCGCCTACGTGCTGGACGCCGGGCTGCGGCCCGTCCCGCCCGGCGTCGCGGGCGAGCTGTACATCGGCGGCGCGGCGCTCGCGCGCGGCTACCTGAACCGGGCGGCGCTGACCGCCGAGCGGTTCACCGCCGACCCCTACGGCCCGCCCGGCGCCCGCATGTACCGCACCGGCGACCTCGCCCGGGTCCGCGCCGACGGCGACCTGGAGTTCGCCGGGCGCGCCGACCACCA
Organism: Actinomadura terrae; assembly: GCF_022751215.1. Lineage (GTDB taxonomy): Bacteria > Actinomycetota > Actinomycetes > Streptosporangiales > Streptosporangiaceae > Spirillospora > Spirillospora terrae. Next base: position 1,101,500 of record NZ_JAICDG010000002.1, read on the forward strand.
GGTCAAGGTGCGCGGCCACCGGATCGAGCCGGGCGAGATCGAGGCGACGCTCGCCGCGCACCCCGGCGTCGCGCGCGCCGTCGTGATCGTCCGCGAGGACGAGCCCGGCGACCCGCGCCTGGTCGCCTACGTCGTGCCCGCCGGTGACGCCCGCCCGGAGGCGGCGGAGCTGCGCGAGCACGCGGCCCGGACGCTGCCCGAGCCGATGGTCCCCTCGGCGGTCGTCACGCTCGACGAACTCCCGCTGACGCCGAACGGCAAGCTCGACCGCGCCGCGCTCCCCGCCCCCGAGGACGACGCGCCCCGCGCCACCGGACGCCCGCCGCGCACCCCGCAGGAGGAGATCCTGTGCGGGCTGTTCGCCGACGTGCTCGGCCTCGCGCGGGTCGGCGTGGACGACGACTTCTTCGAGGTCGGCGGGCACTCGCTGCTCGCGATCCGGCTGGTCAGCCGCGTCCGCTCGACGCTGAACGTCGAGCTGGCGATCCGCCAGGTGTTCGAGACGCCGACCGTGGCGTCGCTGGCGGCGGCCATCGGCGGCGTCGACGGCGCCGGCCGTGAGCCGCTGACCCGCGCCGAGCGTCCCGAGCGGGTGCCGCTGTCGTTCGCGCAGCGGCGGCTGTGGTTCCTCAACCAGCTCGACGGCCCCAGCCCCACCTACAACATCCCGGCCGCGCTCCGCCTCAGCGGGCCGCTGGACCACGCGGCGTTCCGCGCCGCGCTCGCCGACGTCACCGACCGGCACGAGAGCCTCCGGACGGTCTTCGCCGAGGACGCCGACGGCCCGCGCCAGGTGATTCTCCCCGCGGGCTCCGGCCCGGACCCCGTCATCGAGGACGTCGCGGAGGACCGCCTCCAGGAGCGGCTCGGCGAGGCCGTCCGCTCCGGGTTCGACCTGTCGGCCGAGCCGCCGCTGCGCGTGTGGCTGCTCCGCACCGCGCCCGACGAGCATGTCCTGCTGTTCGTGGTGCACCACATCGCGGGCGACGGTTGGTCGATGCCGCTGCTCGTCCGCGACCTGACCGTCGCCTACGAGGCGCGGGTGGCGGGCCGCCTGCCGAACTGGGCGCCGCTGCCGGTGCAGTACGCCGACTACGCGCTCTGGCAGCGCCGGGTCCTCGGCTCCGAGGACGACCCGGACAGCCCGATCTCCCGGCAGCTCGCGTACTGGGAGGAGTCGCTCGCCGGGCTGCCCGAGGAGCTGGCGCTCCCGTTCGACCGGCCGCGCCCGGCCGTCTCGTCCCACCAGGGCGACACGGTCTCCTTCGACGTCCCCGGCGACCTGCACCGCGCGCTGCTCGGCCTCGCCCGGGAGAGCCAGGTCAGCCTGTTCATGGTGGTGCGGGCCGCGCTCGCGACGCTGCTGTCGCGCATGGGCGCCGGGACGGACGTGCCGATCGGCACGCCCATCGCGGGCCGCACCGACGAGGCCGTCGAGGACCTCGTCGGGTTCTTCCTCAACAACCTCGTGCTGCGCGCGGACCTGTCGGGCGACCCGACCTTCCGCGAGCTGGTCGGGCGGGTCCGCGAGAACGACCTCGCCGCCTACGCCAACCAGGACGTCCCGTTCGAGCGCATGGTCGAGGTGCTCAACCCGGCGCGCTCGATGTCGCGGCACCCGCTGTACCAGGTCGCGCTCGCCTTCAACAACAACGACTGGCGCTCGGCGTCGGACTCGGTCGCGCGGCTCGCCGGGCTGACCGTCACCGGCAACCCGGTCGGCACCGGCATCGCCCGGTTCGACCTGTCGCTCGCGGTCGAGGAGCGGCACGCCGAGGACGGCGCGCCCGACGGCCTGTCGGCCGCGCTCGTCTACAGCACCGACCTGTTCGACCGGGAGACCGTCGAGGCGCTCGCGCGGCGCTTCGTCCAGGTGCTCGCGGCGGTGACCGCCGACCCGGGCCTGAAGGTGGCCCGCGTCGACGTGCTCACCCCGGACGAGCGCCACCGCCTCCTGCCCGCGCCGCTCCCGGCGTCGGACGACGACTCCGTCGTGGCGCTGTTCGAAACCCAGGTCCGCCGCACGCCGGACGCGCCCGCCGTCATGGACGCGTCGGTCACGCTCACCTACGCCGAGCTGAACGCCCGCGCCAACCGCCTCGCCCGCCTCCTCGCCAAGCGCGGCGCCAAGCCGGAGAGCTTCGTCGCGCTGGCCATGCAGCGATCGGTGGGCCTCGTCGTCGCGCAGCTCGCGGTGATGAAGGCCGGGGCCGCGTACCTGCCGATCGACCCCGGGTATCCGGCCGACCGGGTCGCGTTCATGCTCGACGACGCGCGCCCCGGGCTCGTGATCACCACCGGCGAGGACGCCCCGGCCGGGGCCGAGGTGCTGCGCCTCGACACCCCCGAGACCGCCGCGCTCCTCGACGCGCAGCCCGGAACCGACCTCGGCCTGGACGTCCCGCCCGGCCAGGCCGCCTACACGATCTACACCTCCGGCTCGACCGGCCGCCCCAAGGGCGTCGTCGTCGAGCACCGCGCGCTCGGCGCCTACCTGCGCCGCGCCCGCGACGCCTACCCGAGCGCGGCCGGGACCGTGCTCGTGCACTCGCCGGTCGCCTTCGACATGACGGTCGCGGCCGTCTACACCCCGCTCGTCGGCGGCGGCCTCGCCCGCCTCGCCGAGCTGGACGAGGACGCCGCGTCCGGCCCGCGCCCCACGTTCATGAAGGCGACGCCGAGCCACCTGACGATCCTCGGCGCGCTGCCGGACACCGCCGGGCCCTCGGACACGCTGGTGCTCGGCGGCGAGGCGCTGATCGGCGAGGCGCTGGCGGACTGGCGCGACCGCAACCCCGGCGTCGCCGTCGTCAACGCCTACGGCCCGACCGAGGCGACCGTCAACTGCCTCGAATACCGGATCGAGCCGGGCGAGAAGGTCGCGGCCGGACCCGTCCCGATCGGCCGCCCGTTCGACAACGTCCGCGCCTACGTCCTGGACGCGGCGCTCCGCCCCGTCCCGCCCGGCGTGCGCGGCGAGCTGTACGTCGCGGGCGCGTCGCTGGCGCGCGGCTACCTGAACCGGCCCGGCCTGTCGGCGGAGCGGTTCGTCGCCGACCCGTTCGGCGCGCCCGGCACCCGCATGTACCGCACCGGCGACCTCGCGCGGTTCCGCGCGGACGGGAACATCGAGTTCCTCGGCCGCGCCGACGACCAGGTCCAGCTACGCGGCTTCCGCATCGAACTGGGCGAGATCGAGTCGGCGCTGACCGGGCACCCGGACGTGGCGCGCGCCGCCGCCGTGGTCCGCGAGCCCGAGCACGGCGACCAGCGCCTGGTCGGCTACGTCGTGCCCGCGTCCGGCGCGCGGCTCGACCCGGCGGCCGTGCGCGCGCACGCCGCCGCGTTCCTGCCCGACTACATGACGCCCGCCGTCGTCGTCGCGGTCGCCGACCTGCCGCTGAACGCCAACGGCAAGCTCGACCGCGCCGCGCTGCCCGCACCGGAAGACCTCACCGGCGACGCCGGACGGCGGCCGCGCAGCCCGCGCGAGGAGATCCTGTGCGGGCTGTTCGCCGACATCCTCGGCGTCCCGCAGGTCGGCCCGGACGACGACTTCTTCGCGCTCGGCGGGCACTCGCTGCTCGCGATCCGGCTGGTCAGCCGGGTCCGGAAGGCCTTCGGCTGGGACCTCGCGATCCGCCAGGTGTTCCAGACGCCGACGGTGGCGGGCCTCGCCGCCGCGCTGGACGGCGCGGGCGAGGACCGCCCGCGCCTGGTCGCCGGGCCGCGCCCGGACCGCGTCCCGCTCTCCTACGCGCAGCGGCGGCTGTGGTTCCTCGGCAAGCTGGAGGGGCCGAGCCCCGCCTACAACATCCCGGCGGCACTGCGGCTGACCGGCGACCTCGACCGCGACGCGCTGTTCGCCGCGCTCGACGACGTCGCCGTCCGGCACGAGAGCCTCCGGACCGTCTTCGCCGAGGACGACGACGGTCCCCACCAGAAGGTGCTGCCGCCCGAGCGGGCCCGCCTCCGCCCGGTGATCCAGAAGATCACCGAGGACGAGCTGGACGACGCCCTCGGCCAGGCGGCCCGGCACCCGTTCGACCTCGCCGCCGAGATCCCCGCGCGGGTGTGGCTGTTCGAACTGGGCCCGCAGGAGCACGTGCTGCTGGTCCTCGTGCACCACATCTCCAGCGACGGCTGGTCGATGCCGCTGCTGGCCCGCGACCTGACCACCGCGTTCGCTGCCCGCCGCACCGGCGCCGCGCCGGTGTGGACGCCGCTGCCCGTCCAGTACGCCGACTACACCCTCTGGCAGGACGAGAGCCTCGGCTCCGAGACCGACCCGGAAAGCCCGATCTCCCGGCAGCTCGCGTTCTGGAGCGAGAACCTCGCCGGGATTCCGGAGGAGCTGGCGCTGCCCGCCGACCGGCCGCGTCCCGCCGAGGCGTCCCACCGGGGCGGCCGGGTGCGCTTCGACGTCCCCGCGGACGTGCACGCGCGGCTCGCCGCGGTCGCCAGGGAGCGCAACGCCAGCGTGTTCATGGTCGTGCACGCCGCCGTCGCGGCGCTGCTGACCCGGATGGGCGCGGGCACGGACCTGCCGATCGGCACGCCCGTCGCCGGACGCGCCGACGAGGCCCTCGACGACCTCGTCGGGTTCTTCGTGAACACGCTCGTGCTGCGCACCGACACGGCGGGCGACCCGACGTTCGCCGACCTGCTCGACCGCGTCCGCGAGAGCGACCTGGCCGCGTACGCGCACCAGGACGTCCCGTTCGAGCGGCTCGTGGAGGTGCTCAACCCCGTCCGGTCGATGGCGCGGCACCCGCTGTTCCAGGTCATGCTGGCGTTCAACAACAACGACCAGAGCGCCGCGCCGCGCGGCGCCACCGAGCTTCCCGGGCTGACCATCGCCGGGACGCCGGTCGGCGCGGGCGTCGCCCGCTTCGACCTGATGTTCGCGCTGGTCGACCTGCACGACGAGGACGGCGCCCCGGCCGGGCTGACCGGCGCCGTCGAGTACAGCGCCGACCTGTTCGAGCACGGCACGGCGGAGGCGCTCACCGGCCGCCTGCTGCGGCTGCTCGCCGCCGTCGCGGACGACCCGTCCCGCCGGATCGGCGACATCGACGTCCTGGACGACGACGAGCGGCGCCGCGTCCTGCTCGCCTGGAACGACACCGCCCGTGAGGTGGCCGCCGGGTCGCTCGCCGGGCTGGTCGAGCGGCACGCCGCCGCCACCCCGGACGCCGTCGCGGTCGAGGACGGCGACACGGCGCTGACCTACGCCGAGCTGGACGCGCGCGCCAACCGGCTCGCGCACCTGCTGATCGGCCACGGCGCCGGGCCGGAGCGGTTCGTCGCTGTCGCGCTGCCGCGCTCGCCCGAGCTGGTCGTCACGCTGCTCGCGGTGCTGAAGGCGGGCGCCGCGTACCTGCCGGTCGACCCCGAGTACCCGGCGGACCGGATCGCGTTCATGCTGGGGGACGCCGCGCCCGCGCTGGTCGTCGCCGACCGCGACGTCCCGTTCGACGGCGCCCCCGTCCTGCGGCTGGACGAACTGGACCTCACGGCCCACCCGGCCACCGCGCCCGAGGGCGTGTCGCGTTCCCCCGAGCACCCGGCGTACGTGATCTACACGTCCGGGTCCACGGGACGCCCGAAGGGCATCGTCATGCCCGCCGGTTCGCTGCTGAACCTGCTGGCCTGGCACGGCGGTGCGGTGCCCGCCGGGACGGCCGCGCAGTTCACCGCCGTGAGCTTCGACGTGTCCGTGCAGGAGATCCTCGGCACGCTGGCGGGCGGCGGACGCCTGGTCGTCTGCCCCGAGGACACCCGCCGCAGCCCCGAGGACCTCGCCGCCTGGATCCGCGACCACCGGATCGAGGAGCTGTTCGCGCCCAACCTCGTCATCGACGCGCTCGCCGACGTGGGGGAGGAGCTCCCGACCCTGGCGCACATCGCGCAGGCGGGCGAGGCCCTCACGCTCAACGCGCCGCTGCGCGAGCTGTTCGCACGGACGCCGGGCCGCAGGCTCCACAACCACTACGGCCCCGCCGAGACCCACGTGGTCACCGCGACCACGCTGCCCGAGGACCCGGCGGACTGGCCGTCCACCCCGCCGATCGGCCGCCCCATCGCCAACACCCGCGTGTACGTGCTGGACGAGGGGCTGCGCCCGGTGGCACCGGGCGTCGCGGGCGAGCTGTACATCGCGGGCGCGTCGCTGGCGCGCGGCTACCTGAACCGTCCGGGCCTGTCGGCCGAGCGGTTCGTGGCCTGCCCGTTCGGCTCCGCCGGTGAGCGCATGTACCGGACCGGCGACCTCGCCCGCTGGAACGCCGGCGGCGAGCTGGAGTACCTCGGCCGCGCCGACCAGCAGGTCAAGCTGCGCGGGTTCCGGATCGAGCCGGGCGAGATCGAGAACGTCCTGGCCGGGCACCCGGAGGTCGCCCGGGCGGCGGTGCTCGTGCACGACCAGCGGCTCGTCGCCTACGTCGTCCCGTCCGTGCCGGACGGGCTGCGCGACCACCTGGCGGCGGCGCTGCCGGACTACATGGTCCCGCCGGTCTTCGTGCCGCTGGACGACCTGCCGCTCACCCCCAACGGCAAGCTGGACCGGGCCGCGCTGCCCGTCCCCGACCCGGCCGGTTCCCGCGACGGGCGCCGTCCGCGCTCGCCGCAGGAGGAGATCCTCTGCGGGATCTTCGCCGAGCTGCTCGGCGTGCCCGCCGTCTCCATCGACGACGACTTCTTCGCGCTGGGCGGGCACTCGCTGCTGGCGACGCGGCTGGTGAGCCGGGTCCGGTCGGTGCTCGGCGTGGAACTGGAGGTTCGAGAGGTCTTCCAGTCGCCGACGGTCGCGGGCCTGTCGGGGGTCCTGACCTCGGCCGGTGGCGCCCGTGCGGGCGTGTCGGCCGTGGAGCGTCCTGAGCGGGTGCCGCTGTCGTTCGCGCAGCGCCGCCTGTGGTTCCTGCACCAGATGGAGGGGCCGAGCCCGACCTACAACCTCCCGGTCGCGGTCCGGCTGGAGGGCGACCTCGACCGCGAGGCGCTGAGGGCGGCGCTGACCGACGTCGTCGACCGCCACGAGGTGCTCCGGACGGTCTTCGCCGAGGACGCCGAGGGCGCCTACCAGGTGATCCTCCCCAGCGGCACGCGCCCGGACCTGACCGTCCTGGACGACCTCGCCGAACTCGACGAGGCCGCCCGCCACGGATTCGACCTCGCGACCGAGATCCCGTTCCGCGCGTGGCTGTGCGAAGCGGCGCCCGGCGAGAACGTCCTGCTGCTGCTCGTCCACCACATCGCGGGCGACGGCTGGTCCATGCGGCTGCTGTCGCGCGACCTGACCGCCGCCTACACGGCCCGCCGGGAAGGAGCGGAGCCGGACTGGGCGCCGCTGCCCGTCCAGTACGCCGACTACACGCTCTGGCAGCACGACCTCCTCGGCGAGGACGACGCGCTCGTCTCGGAGCAGCTCGACCACTGGCGGACGGCCCTCGCCGGACTCCCGGAGGAGCTGGCGATCCCCACCGACCGGCCGCGTCCGGCGACGGCGTCCTACCGGGGCGAGGCGATCCCGTTCGACGTCCCCGCCGACGTCCACGCGCGGCTGACCGACCTCGCCCGCGACGACAGGGCCAGCGTGTTCATGGTCGTGCAGGCGGCGCTGTCGGTGCTGCTGAACCGGCTCGGCGCGGGCGAGGACGTCCCGATCGGTACGCCGGTCGCGGGCCGCACCGACGCGGCCGTCGAGGACCTGATCGGGTTCTTCGTGAACACGCTCGTGCTGCGCGGCGACCTGTCCGGCGACCCGACGTTCCGCGAGCTGGTGCGCCGGACGCGCGAGGTCGACCTCGCCGCCTACGCCAACCAGGACGTGCCGTTCGAGCGGCTCGTCGAGGAGCTGAACCCGGCGCGGTCGATGTCCCGGCACCCGCTGTTCCAGACCATGCTGACCTGGAGCAGCGACGCCCAGGCGGAGGAGGACGCGCTGTCGGGGCTGTCCGCCGCCCGCGAGGGCACCCGCACCGGCGCCGCCAAGGTCGACCTGTCGTTCAGCCTGGAGGAGCGCTTCGACGCCTCCGGCAAGCCCCTCGGCCTCGCCGGAGCGTGCATCTACAGCACGGACCTGTTCGACCGGACGTCCGTCGAGACGCTGGTGGAGCGGTTCCGCCGCGTGCTCGTCGCGGTCGCCGAGACGCCCGAGCTGCGCGTGTCGGACGTCGACGTCCTCGACGCGGCCGAGCGCGAGCGGGTCGTGTCGGGCTGGAACGCCACGGCGGCGGCCGTCGCGCCCGGCTCGGTGCCGGTCTGGTTCGAGGAGCGGGCCACCGACGCCCCCGGCGAGACGGCGCTGGTGTGCGGCGGCGAGCAGCTCTCGTACGCCGACCTCCACGCCCGGGTCGACGCGCTGGCCCGGGTCCTGGTCGGACGCGGCGTCGGCTCCGGTGACCTGGTCGCGGTCGCGCTGCCGCGCTCGGCCGAGCTGGTGGTGGCGCTGCTCGCGGTGATGCGGGCCGGGGCGGCGTTCGTCCCGCTCGACACCGCCTACCCCGCCGACCGGATCGCGTTCATGGTCGAGGACGCGGCGCCGGCGCTGGCCCTGGTCGCCGACCGGACCCGCGACGCGGTGCCGGGCGTCCCGGCGCTGGTCGTCGGCGAGGCTCCCGAGGCACCCGAGGTCGCGCTGCCCGAGGTGTCCGACCTGGACCCGGCCTACGTGATCTACACGTCCGGGTCGACGGGCCGTCCCAAGGGCGTGGTGATCCCGCACCGGGCGCTGGCGAACTTCCTGTCGTCCATGCAGGACCGCTTCGGCCTGGACGCGCGCGACCGGCTGTTGGCGGTCACGACGGTCGGGTTCGACATCGCGGGCCTGGAGCTGTTCCTGCCGCTGGTCACCGGCGCCGGTGTGGTGCTGGCGACCGGCGACCAGGCCGCCGACCCCGCCGAGCTGACCGCGCTGGTCGCCCGGCACGGCGTCACGGCCTTGCAGGCGACGCCGGGGCTGTGGCGGGCGCTGGTCGAGCACGACGCGGCGGCGTTCTCCGGCGTCCGGGTGCTGGTCGGCGGCGAGGCGCTGCCACCGGACCTCGCCGGGGAGCTGGCCGGGGCCGGACGCTCGGTGACGAACCTGTACGGCCCGACCGAGACGACGATCTGGTCCACAGCCGCCGACGTGACGTCCCCGGACGCGCGGATCGGCCGCCCGATCGGCAACACGCAGGTCTACGTGCTCGACGCGGGCCTGTCCCCGGTCGCGCCGGGCGTCGCTGGCGAGCTGTACATCGCGGGCGACGGGCTGGCGCGCGGCTACCTCAACCGTCCGGCGCTGTCCGCGGAACGGTTCGTGGCCTGCCCGTTCGGAGCGGGCGGCGAGCGGATGTACCGCACCGGCGACCTCGTCCGCTGGACGGCGGAGGGCGAGCTGGAGTACCTCGGCCGCGTCGACCACCAGGTCAAGATCCGCGGATTCCGGATCGAACTCGGCGAGATCGAATCGGTCCTCGCCGGGCACCCCGGGGTGTCGCGGGTCGTGGTGGTCGCCCGGGACGACGGCGCGGGCACCGCCCGCCTCGTCGCCTACCTCGTCCCGTCCGGCGGGCCGGTGGACGTGCAGGACCTCCGCCGCCACCTCGGCGGCACGCTCCCCGCGTACATGGTGCCGTCGGCGTTCGTCGAGCTGGACGAACTGCCGCTCACCCCCAACGGAAAGATCGACCGCAAGGCGCTGCCCGAACCGGAACTCGGCACCGCCGGGCAGGGCCGCGCGCCCCGCACCGAGCGCGAGGAGATCCTCTGCGGGCTGTTCGCCGACATCCTCGGCCTGCCCAAGGTCTCCATCGACGACGACTTCTTCGTACTCGGCGGACACTCCCTGCTCGCGCTGCGGCTGGTGAGCCGGATCCGCTCCACATTGGGCCAGGAGATCAGCGTTCGCGGCTTCTTCGAGGCCCCGACCGTGGCCGGGCTGGCGGGACGGCTCGACCGTCCGGCCAAGGCCCGTCCGGCGCTCCGGCGGATGCCCAGGAACAAGGAGAGCTGATGATCCCCCTTTCCTACGCCCAGGAGCGGCTCTGGTTCCTCCACCAGCTGGAGGGCCCCAGTCCCCTGTACAACCTCCCGACCGCGATGCGGCTGACCGGCGCCCTGGACCGCGCCGCGCTCCGGGCCGCGCTCGGCGACCTCGCCGAACGGCACGAGAGCCTGCGGACGCTCGTCGCCGACAAGGGCGAGGGCCCCGAACAGGTCATCCTGGACGGCGTCCAGCCGGAACTGGCCGAGGTCCGCAGCACGCCCGACCGGATCGACGCCGACCTCGGCCGGGCCGCCCGGCACGGCTTCGACCTCACGGCGGAGATCCCGCTGCGGGCCACGCTGTTCGAGACCGGGCCGGACGAACACGTGCTGCTCGTCCTCGTGCACCACATCGCCGGGGACGGCTGGTCGATGCCGCTGCTGGCCCGCGACCTGATGACCGCGTACGCGGCCCGGCTGTCGGGCGCCGCGCCCGGCTGGGAGCCGCTGCCGGTGCAGTACGCCGACTACACGCTCTGGCAGCGCGAGGTCCTCGGTTCCCCCGACGACCCCGAGAGCGAGATCTCCGGACAGCTCGCGTTCTGGATGCGGGCGCTCGCCGGGCTCCCCGAGGAACTCGACCTGCCCTACGACCGGCCGCGCCCGGCCGAGCCGTCCTACCGGGGCGACGTGCTCGCCTTCAACGTCCCCGCCGAGGTGCACGTCCGGCTGCACGACCTGGCGCGCGAGCGGCGCTCCAGCGTCTACATGGTCGTGCAGGCCGCGCTCGCGGTGCTGCTCAACCGGCTCGGCGCGGGCGAGGACGTCCCGATCGGCACGCCGGTCGCGGGCCGCACCGACGAGGCCATGGAGGACCTCGTCGGCCTGTTCGTCAACACGCTCGTCATGCGCACCGACCTGTCGGGCGACCCCGCGTTCCTGGACCTCCTCGACCGCGTCCGCGACTACAGCCTGGACGCCTACGCGAACCAGGAGACCCCGTTCGAACGGCTCGTGGAGGAGCTGAACCCGACCCGCTCCATGGGCCGGCACCCGCTGTTCCAGACCATGCTGACCTGGAACAACAACGACCGCTCGGCCGCCGAGAACGCCGCGTCCCGGCTCGGCGGGCTCACCGTCGCCGGACACCCCGCCGAGACCGGCACCGCGCGCTTCGACCTGTCGCTCAGCCTGGAGGAGCGCTTCGACGCCTCCGGCAAGCCCCTCGGGCTCGCCGGGGCCTGCGTCTACAGCACCGACCTGTTCGACCGCTCGTCCGCCGAGGTGCTGGTGGAGCGCTTCCGCCGCGTCCTCGCGGCGGTCGCCGAGGCACCCGAGCTGCGCGTGTCGAAGATCGACGTCCTGGGCGCGGCCGAGCGCGAGCAGATCCTGTCCGCCTGGAACGCCACGGCCTTGGAGGTGGCGCCTGGTTCGGTGCCGTCTTTGCTGGCCGGACGCGGCGAGGGCGTCGCGCTGGTGTGCGGCGAGGACGAGCTGACGTATGCCGAGCTGAACGCTCGGGTGGACGCGTTGGCTCGGGTTCTGGTGAGCCGGGGCGTCGGTGCTGGTGATCTGGTCGCGGTGGCTCTGCCGCGTTCAGTTGAACTGGTAGTCGCGTTGCTGGCCGTGATGCGGTCTGGGGCAGCGTTCGTTCCGATCGACACCTCGTATCCGTCCGACCGGATCGCGTTCATGATTGAGGACGCGTCGCCGGTTCTGGCTCTGGTGGACGACTCGACTCGCGACGCAGTGCCGGGCGTTCCGCACCTGTCAATGGGGGAATCGCGCGAGGCGGTCGAGGTCGCGCTGCCGGAGATCGACGCGTCCCAGCCCGCGTACGTGATCTTCACGTCGGGTTCGACGGGTCGTCCCAAGGGCGTGGTGATCCCGCATGGCGCGTTGACGAACTTCCTCGCCTCGATGCAGGACCGGTTCGGTTTGGACGCCGGGGATCGGCTCTTGGCCGTGACGACGGTCGGGTTCGACATCGCGGGTCTGGAGTTGTTCCTGCCGCTGACCACCGGTGCCGGTGTCGTGTTGGCGACCGGCGACCAAGCCGCCGACCCCGGCGAGTTGGTCGAGCTGATCGCCCGCCATGGCGTGACGGCGTTGCAGGCGACTCCGGGCCTGTGGCGTGCGCTCGTCGAGCACGATGTCTCGGCGTTCTCCGATGTCCGGGTGCTGGTGGGCGGTGAGGCGCTGCCGTCCGACCTGGCTGGCCAACTCGCGAAGGCCGGGCGTTCGGTGACCAACCTGTACGGCCCGACCGAGACGACGATCTGGTCCACGGCCGACGAGGTCGAGTCCTCGGACTTCTCCATCGGTCGCCCGATCGGCAACACGCAGGTCTACGTGCTGGACGCGGGCCTGTCCCCGGTCGCGCCCGGTGTTGCAGGCGAGCTGTACATCGCGGGCGACGGCCTGGCCCACGGCTACCTCAACCGTCCCGCCCTCAGCGCGGAACGGTTCGTCGCCTGCCCGTTCGGGACGTCCGGCAAGCGCATGTACCGCACCGGCGACCTGGCCCGCTGGACCAGCACCGGCGAACTGGAGTACCTCGGACGCCTCGACCACCAGGTCAAGATCCGCGGATTCCGCATCGAACTCGGCGAGATCGAAACCGTCCTGGCGACCCACCCGCAGGTCTCCCGCGTCGTCGTGGTCGCGCGCGAGGACGGCGTCGGCGCCTCCCGTCTCGTCGCCTACGTCGTCCCGGAGAAGGAACCCGTGGACGAGCAGGAGCTGCGCCGCCACCTCGGCGCTGCGCTCCCGCCCTACATGGTGCCGTCGGCGTTCGTCGAGCTGGACGAACTGCCGCTCACCCCCAACGGAAAGATCGACCGCAAGGCCCTGCCCGAGCCCGAGTTCGGCATGGTCAAGGCCGGACGCGAGCCGAGGTCCCCGCGCGAGGAGATCCTGTGCGGGCTGTTCGCCGAGGTGCTGGGCCTGCCGAAGGTCTCGATCGACGACGACTTCTTCCAGCGCGGCGGGCACTCGCTGATGGCGCTGCGGCTGATGAGCCGGATCCGGTCGACGCTGGACGTCGAGCTGCCCATGCGGCGGCTGTTCGAGACGCCGACCGTCGCGGGCCTCGCGGACGTGCTGGAGACCTCCGGCGGCGCGCGCGAGGGCATCGTCGCGGGCCCGCGTCCGGCCCGGCTCCCGGTGTCGTTCGCGCAGCGCCGCCTGTGGTTCCTCCAGCAGCTCGAAGGCCCGAGCCCCGTCTATAACGTCCCGACGGCGCTGCGGCTGTCGGGCGCGCTGGACCGCGCCGCGCTCCAGGCCGCGCTCGGCGACCTCGTCCAGCGGCACGAGACCCTCCGCACGGTGTTCGCCGAGGACGCCGAGGGCCTGCACCAGGTCGTGCTGGAGGGCGCCCGGCCCGAGCTGGTGGTGGCGCGGACGACCGAGGAATTCCTCGACCGCGACCTGGAGCGCGCGGCGGGCCAGCCGTTTGAGCTGGCGGCGGAGATCCCGCTGCGCGCGTGGCTGTTCGAGCTGGGCCCCGACGAGCACGTGCTGCTGCTGGTCGCGCACCACATCGCGAGCGACGGCGGCTGGTCGGCGCCGGTCATGATCCGCGACCTGACGACCGCCTACACCGCGCGGACGGCCGGGCGGGCGCCCGGCTGGGAGCCGCTGCCGGTGCAGTACGCCGACTTCACGCTGTGGCAGCGCGACCTGCTCGGGTCCGAGGACGACCCGGACAGCGTCGTGTCGAGGCAGGTGGCGTTCTGGCGGGACGCGCTCGCCGACCTCCCGGCGGAGCTGACGCTCCCGGCCGACCGGCCGCGCCCGCCGATGCCGACCTACCAGGGCGGGACCACCCCGGTCACGCTCCCGGCCGACCTGCACCGGCGCCTGGTGGAGCTGGCGCAGGCCCGGCAGGCGAGCCTGTTCATGGTCGTCCAGGCGGGAGTGGCGGCGCTGCTGTCGCGCCTCGGCGGCGGGGAGGACGTCCCGATCGGCACCCCGGTCGCGGGACGCACCGACGACGCCCTCGAAGACCTCATCGGGTTCTTCGTGAACACGCTGGTGCTGCGCACCGACGTGTCCGGGAACCCGACGTTCGCCGACCTCGTGGACCGCGTCCGCGAGAGCGACCTGGCCGCCTACGCCCACCAGGACGTCCCGTTCGAGCGGCTGGTCGAGGTGCTGAACCCGGCGCGGTCGATGGCGCGGCACCCGCTGTTCCAGACCATGATCGCCTTCAACAACGTGGACCAGCAGGCGACGATGGGCGGGACCGTCCGGCTGCCGGGGCTGAGCGTCGCGTCCCAGCCGGTCGGGGCCAGCGGCGCCCGGTTCGACCTGCTGTTCGCGCTCGGCGACGCCTACGCCGCCGACGGCTTGCCCGCCGGGGTGAAGGGCCACCTGGAGTACGGGTCGGACCTGTTCGACCCCGAGACCGCGCGGGCGATCGCCGACGGCCTCGTCCGCGTCCTGGAGTCGGCGGCCGAAGCGCCCGACACCCCGGTCGGCGACCTGACGCTGCTGGACGGCGCCACCCGCGACCGCGTGCTGGTCGAGTGGAACGACACGGCGCGTCCGGTGCCGGAAGCGACCATCGCCGAGCTGTTCGAGCGGCAGGCCGCCGCGACCCCGGACGCGGTCGCGCTGGTGCACGGCGACACGTCGCTGACCTACGCCGACCTGGACGCGCGCGCCAACCGTCTCGCCCGCCACCTGGTGGCGCGGGGCGTCGCGCCGGAACGGTTCGTGGCGGTGGCGATGCCGCGTTCGCACGAGGCGGTCGTGGCGCTGCTGGCGATCCTCAAGGCCGGTGGCGCGTACCTGCCGGTCGACCCGGGCTACCCGGCCGACCGGATCGCGTTCATGCTGGCCGACGCCGACCCCGTGCTGGTGCTGACGGCGCGCGCGACGGCCGGGCTGGTGGAGGGCGGCGGCCTCGTCCTGGACGACCCGGACGTCGCGTCCGCCATCGCCGCCGAGTCCGCCGACGCGCCCGAGCGGAGCGCGGAACTCCTGCCCGCCCACCCCGCCTACGCGATCTTCACGTCCGGCTCCACGGGACGTCCCAAGGGCGTCGTGGTCGAGCAGCGCAGCGTCGGGGAGCTGGCCGCGTGGGCCGCCGCCGAGTTCGGCGGACGGCTCGGGCACGTGCTCGCGACGACCTCGCTCAACTTCGACGTGTCGGTGTTCGAGATCTTCGGCCCGCTGCTGTCGGGCGGGACCGTGGAGATCGAGGCGGACCTGCTCGCGCTGTCCGGGCGTCCGCGGATGGCGACGCTGGTCAGCGGCGTCCCGTCGGCGTTCGCTGAGCTGATCGCGGGCGGGCTGCTCGACACGACGGCCGACTGCGCCGTGCTCGCGGGCGAGGCGCTGTCGGGCAAGGCGGCGGCCGAGATTCGCGCGGCGGTCGGCGCGTCCCGGATCGCGAACATCTACGGCCCGACCGAGGCGACCGTGTACGCGGCGGCCTGGTACTGCGACGGGCCGGTCACCGGCACGCCGCCGATCGGGCGGCCGATCGACAACACCCGCGGGTACGTGCTGGACGCGCGGCTGCGTCCCGTCCCGCCCGGCGTCGTCGGCGAGCTGTACCTGGCGGGCGGCGGGCTCGCGCGCGGCTACCTGAACCGGTCCGGCCTGACGGCGGAGCGGTTCGTCGCCGACCCGCTCGGCGGGCCGGGGGAGCGGATGTACCGCACCGGCGACCGCGTCCGCTGGACCCGCGACGGCGAGCTCCAGTACCTCGGCCGCGTCGACCACCAGGTCAAGGTGCGCGGGTTCCGGATCGAGCCCGGCGAGATCGAGGCCGTGCTCACCGCGCACCCCCGCGTCTCGCGCGCCGTGGTCGTCGAGCGCGAGGACCAGCCCGGCGACCGCCGCCTGGTCGGCTACGCGGTCGCGGCCGAGGGCATGGCGCCCGACCCGGCCGCGCTGCGCGACCACGTCGGGCTGTCGCTGCCCGAGTACATGGTGCCCTCGGCGGTCGTGCTGCTGGACGGCCTGCCGCTCACCCCCAACGGCAAGCTCGACCGGGCCGCGCTGCCCGCGCCCGAGTACGCGACGACCACGTCGGGACGGGAGCCGCGCACGCCCGGCGAGGAGGTGCTGTGCCGCCTGTTCGCCGAGGTGCTCGGCCTGCCGAGGGTCACGGTGGACGACGACTTCTTCGCGCTCGGCGGGCACTCGCTGCTGGTCACCCGGCTCGCCGGGCGGATCCGCTCCGAGCTGGAGATCGAGGTGTCGGTCCGGCAGATCTTCGACGCGCCGACCGTCGCCGCGCTGGCCGCCACGCTCGACGAGCTGGGCGGCGCGCGCGCCCCGCTGACCCGGACCCCCCGTCCGGACCGGCTGCCGCTGTCGTTCGCGCAGAACAGGCTGTGGCTGCTGCACCGCATCGAGGGCCCGAACCCGACCTACAACCAGCCGGTCGCGGTGCGGCTCACCGGGTCGCTGGACGTGGACGCGCTGCGCGACGCGCTCGCCGACCTCGCCGACCGGCACGAGAGCCTCCGGACGGTCTTCGCCGAGGACGCGGGCGGCCCCTTCCAGCGGATCATCGCCGCGGGCGAGGCGCGTCCCGAGCTGACGGTCACCACCGCCACCGAGGACGAGCTGGACGCCGAGCTGCGCCGCGCCGCCCGCGTCACGTTCGACCTGGAGACCGACCTCCCGCTCCGCGCGCACCTGGTGGAAACGGCGCCGGCTTCTTGTGGGGGGACGACCCCCCACACCCCCCGGAACGACTCGCACGACCACGTCCTCCTCCTGGTCGCGCACCACATCGCGACCGACGGCTGGTCGATGCCGCTGACCGTCCGCGACCTGATCACCGCCTACACCGCACGCTGCGCGGGCGGTGCCCCGGCCTGGGCGCCGCTGCCCGTCCAGTACGCCGACTACACGCTCTGGCAGCAGCGGACGCTCGGCTCCGAGGACGACCCCGACAGCCTCGTCTCCGCGCAGCTCGCCCACTGGCGCGACGCGCTCGCCGACCTGCCGGAGGAACTCGCGCTGCCGTTCGACCGGCACCGCCCGGCGACGCCGTCGCACCAGGGGGAGCGGCTCCGGTTCGAGGTGCCCGCCGACGTCCACGCGGGCCTGAACGAGCTGGCGCGGCGGCACCGCGCGAGCCTGTTCATGGTGGTGCAGGCGGGCGTGGCGGCGCTGCTGTCGCGGCTCGGCGCGGGCGAGGACGTCCCGATCGGCACGCCGGTCGCGGGCCGGTCCGACGACGCGCTCGAAGAGCTGATCGGGTTCTTCGTGAACACGCTGGTGCTGCGCACCGACACGTCCGGGAACCCGTCGTTCGGCGAGCTGCTCGACCGGGTCCGCGAGACCGACCTGGCCGCGTTCGCCAACCAGGACGTGCCGTTCGAGCGGCTCGTCGAGGTCGTGAACCCGGCGCGGTCGATGGCGCGGCACCCGCTGTTCCAGACGATGATCGCGTTCAACAACAACGACGCGCGCGGCCTGGAGGGCTCCGGGCAGCGGCTGCCGGGCCTGACCGTCGCCGGGCACCCGGCCGCGACCGGCGTGGCCCGCTTCGACCTGCTGTTCGTGGTCGAGGAGCGGCGCTCGGCCGAGGGCGGCATCGGCGGGACGCTGGAGTACAGCGCCGACCTGTTCGACGCCGAGACCGCGCGGGCGATCACCGACCGGCTCGTCCGGCTGCTCTCCCAGGTCGCCGCGCGTCCCGACCTGCCGCTCGACCGGATCGAGGTGCTGGACGAGGGCGAGCGCCGCCGCGTCCTGCACGACTGGAACGCCACCGCGCGCCCGGTCCCCGCGCGGCTGCCCGTCGAGCTGATCGAGGACCGGGTGGCCGCCGCCCCCGACGCGATGGCCGTGGCGACCGACACCGACCTGCTCACCTATGCCGAGCTGGACGTTCGCGCCAACCGGCTCGCGCACCTGCTGGCCGGCCGGGGCATTGGGCCGGAGCGGGCGGTCGCGATCGCGCTGCCGCGCGGCCTCGACCAGGTCGTCGCGGTGCTGGCCGTGCTGAAGACCGGCGCGGCCTACCTGCCGCTCGACCTCGGCTACCCGGCCGACCGGCTCGCGTTCATGCTCGCCGACACCCGGCCCGACTGCGTGGTCACGACGGCGGACGCGGCGCTTCCCGCCGAGGGACTGCCGCGCGTGCTGCTCGACGACCCCGGCCTGCTCGCCGGGCTCCCCGAGCACGCGCCGGACGGCGCCGCCCGCCACCCCGCCCACCCGGCCTACGTGATCTACACGTCGGGTTCGACGGGACGCCCCAAGGGCGTGGTCATGACCTCCGGCGCGCTCGCCAACCTCGTGGCCTGGCACAACGCCGACAGCCAGGGCCCCGGCACCCGGGTCGCGCAGTTCGCGGCGCTCGGCTTCGACTCCTCCGCCCGGGAGATCCTCACCGCGCTCGCCGGCGGCAAGTGCCTGATGATCATGGACGAGGACGTCCGGCGCGACCCGCGCGCGCTCGCGGGCTGGCTGGAGCGGCACCGCGTCCAGGAGATCCGGATGCCGAACGTCATGCTCGCCGCGCTGTGCGAGGCAGCGGCCGAGGACGGGCTCACGCTCCCCGACCTGCGCGACATCGGCCAGGGCGGCGAGGCGCTGCGGCTCACCCCGCAGGTCAGGGAGTTCCTGTGCGCCGTCCCCGGCCGGACGCTCCGCAACAACTACGGCCCGAGCGAGACCCACGCGGTCACGACCGCGCTGGTCGACCCCGAGTCCGACGCGGACGCGCCGATCGGGCGGCCGATGTGGAACACGGGCGCCTACGTGCTGGACGCGGCGCTGCGTCCGGTCGCGCCCGGCGTCGCGGGCGAGCTGTACATCGCGGGCGACGCGCTCGCGCGCGGCTACCTGAACCGTCCCGGGACGACCGCCGAGCGCTTCGTCGCGTCGCCGTTCGGCGGCCCCGGCGCCCGCATGTACCGGACGGGCGACCGCGTCCGCTGGACGCGCGGCGGCGACCTGGAGTTCCTCGGCCGCGCCGACGACCAGCTCAAGATCCGCGGCTTCCGGGTCGAGCCCGGCGAGATCGAGGCCGTGCTCGCCGCGCGCTCGGACGTCGGCGACGCGGCCGTCGCGGCGGCGGGCACCCCCGCGCGCCTCGTCGCCTACGTCGTCGCGCGCCCCGGTGCGACCCTCGACCTCGCCGCCGTGCGCGGCGGGCTCGCCGCGCGGCTGCCCGACTACATGGTCCCGGCCGCGTTCGTCGAGCTGGACGCGCTGCCGCTCACCCCGAGCGGCAAGCTCGACCGGCGCGCGCTGCCCGAACCCGCCGAAGACGTCGCCCCGGGACGCCCTGCGATGAGCCCGCACGAGGACCTGCTCTGCGGCCTGTTCGCCGAGGCGCTCGGGCTGGAGCACGTCGGGCCCGAGGACAACTTCTTCGAGCTCGGCGGCCACTCGCTGCTCGCCGCGCGGCTGATGCGCCGGGTCGAGGCGACGCTCGGCGTGAAGCTCGCGGTGCGGCGGCTGTTCGAGGCGCCGACCGCCGCCGGGCTCGCCGACGTGATCACCGCTGACCACGCCTACGACTCCTACCAGGTCGTGCTGCCGCTGCGGACGGCCGGGACGCGCCCGCCGCTGTTCTGCGTCCACCCCGCGTCCGGGCTGAGCTGGTGCTACTCGGTGCTGCTGCACCACCTCGGCGCCGAGCACCCGGTGTACGGGTTGCAGGCGGTCGCCGGCGACCCCGGCGGCCTGCCCGGCACCGTCGAGGAGATGGCCGCCGGGTACGTCGAGCGGATCCGCGAGATCCAGCCCGAGGGCCCCTACCGGCTACTCGGCTGGTCGTTCGGCGGCAACGTCGCCTACGCGATCGCGACCGAGCTCCAGCGGCGCGGCGCGGAGGTTGAGCTGCTCGCGCTCGTCGACTCCTACCCGAGCGGGCGGGACCGGGGCGTCCCCGAGCCCACCGAGCGCAGCGTCGTGGAGATGATCCTCAAGGCCGTCGGCTTCGACTACGACGAGAGCGACCTGGAGGCGGGCCGCTTCCCCGTCGAGCGGTACCTGGAGTACCTGCGGCAGGAGAACAACTCGGCGGGCTACCTCGACGAGGACGAGCTGTTCGCGATGAAGGACGTGTTCCTCAACAACGCCCGGCTGCTGTGGCACTCGACACCTGACCGCTACCAGGGCGAGGTGCTGTTCTTCGAGTCCACCGGCCCGCTCGGGCGGGACCTGTGGGAGCCCTACGTCGACGGCGCCATCGACGGCCACGACATCGACCGGGGCCACGAGGACCTGCTGACCGACCCCGCGTCGGTGGAGCGGATCGGCGCCGAGCTGTCCCGCCGCCTGCGATGAACGAAAACGCGAAAGGAAACCTCATGAAGGACGGCACGAAGGAGCCCGTGCGGATCGCCGGATGGTCGGGGCCGCGCAACATCTCCACCGCGTTCATGCGGGCGTGGGAGAACCGCGAGGACACCGTCGTCGTGGACGAGCCGCTCTACGCCCACTACCTCGCCGCCACCGGCCTCGACCACGTCGACGCCGACAAGGTGATCGCCGAGGGCGAGCCCGACTGGCGGGCGATGGTCGACCAGCTCCT
Organism: Actinomadura terrae; assembly: GCF_022751215.1. Taxonomy (GTDB): domain Bacteria; phylum Actinomycetota; class Actinomycetes; order Streptosporangiales; family Streptosporangiaceae; genus Spirillospora; species Spirillospora terrae. The sequence goes on from NZ_JAICDG010000002.1 coordinate 1,121,988, forward strand.
CGGCCCGGTCCCGGGCGGGCACCCCGTCTACTACCAGAAGCACATGGCGCACCACCTGCTCCCCGGCATGGACCGCTCCTGGATCAAGGAGCTGACCAACGTGATCCTGATCCGCGACCCGCGCCAGGTCGTCGCGTCCTACGTCAAGACGGCGATCAAGAACGCGGAGCTGGCGGTCACGCCCGAGGACATCGGCGTCCCGCAGCAGGTGACGCTGTTCGACGAGCTGACCGAGATCGGTGCCCGGCCGCCCGTCGTGGACGCGATGGACCTGCTCAACGAGCCCGAGGCCGTCCTGCGGGCGCTGTGCGAGCACGCCGGGATCGAGTTCACCGACCGGATGCTCTCCTGGCCGCCCGGCCCGCGCCCGACCGACGGCGTCTGGGGCGCCTCCTGCTACGAGCGCGTCTGGAAATCGACGGGATTCGAGCCCTACCGGCCCCGCACGCAAGAACTGCCGGCCAGTGCGGAACGCACCGTGAACGCGTGCCTACCGCACTACGAATATCTGCTTGAAAACCGGATCAAAGTCTGAGAAGAACCGCAATAGACGCGATATAGAAATTATCTAGCGCGGGCTGAATAAAATGCCTTCGCCGGTGTGATGTGCGAGCGCGGGAGGAGCGCGGAAAATGACGAATCCGTTCGAGGACGCGGACGGCAGGTACCTGGTGCTGGTCAACGACGAGGGGCAGCACTCGCTGTGGCCGTCGTTCGCCGAGGTGCCCGAGGGCTGGAGCGTGGCGCTGCCCGAGACCGGCCGCCAGGAATGCCTCGACTACATCAACGAGAACTGGACCGACATGCGTCCGAAGAGCCTCGTCGCGGCCATGGAGCGTGGCTGAGATCGGGCGGCGGAACGAGCCGGACAGCGGAGGGACGGCGCGGATGAACCACCCCACAGCGCTCGCCGACAGCGTGGCGGAGTACGAGGCGAACGGCTGCGTCGCGGCGGGCCGGCTCGACACCGCCACCGTGGACGAGCTGCGCGCGAGCATCGACCGGATCAGCAAGGAGACGCGCCCCGAGGTCGTCTACGAGGAGGGCGGCGACGTCGTCCGCGCGCTGCACGGATGCCACCGCTTCGACGCCGCGTGCGCCGAGCTGGTGCGGCACCCGATGCTGCTCGACCTCGCCGAGGCCGTGCTCGGCGGGCCGGTCTACGTCTACCAGTTCAAGGTCAACGTCAAGCAGCCCCGCGAGGGCAAGGAATGGCCCTGGCACCAGGACTACCCGTTCTGGCACCACGAGGACGGGATGCCGGCGCCCCGCGCGCTCAACATCGGGATCTTCCTGGACGACGTCCACGAGCACAACGGGCCGCTGACCGTCCTGCCCGGCACCCACCGGCTCGGCATCATCGAGTCGCCGGGCGCGGTGCCCCCGGCCAAGGGCGGCGACTGGCGCGACCACGTGTCGGCCAAGCTGACCTACACCGTGGACAACGCGCGGGCGGCCGAGCTGGAGCGTGACCACCCGGGCCGCGCGCTGCTCGGCCCGGCGGGCACCGTGGTCGCCTTCCACCCGAGCCTGCTGCACTCCTCGACCAACAACCCGTCCGACACCCGGCGGGCCCTGCTCCTGATCACCTACAACGCGGTGGACAACGTGCCCGCGCACGTCACCCGGCCCGAGTTCCTCGTGGACCGCGACACCACCCCGCTCGAACGGCGCTGAGGCACCCCATGCCCCTGATCCCGGTCAACGGTGTCCGGCTCCACTACCTCGACGACGGCGACGGCGACCCCGTCGTCATGGTCATGGGGACGGGCGGCGGCGCGCGGGCCTGGCACCTGCACCAGGTCCCGGCGCTCACCGCCGCGGGCTACCGGACGATCACGCTCGACAACCGGGGCATCGCGCCGAGCGACGAGTGCGCGGACGGGTTCGGCGTCGACGACCTGGTCGGCGACGTCGCCGCGCTGATCGAGGCGCTGGAGCTCGGGCCGTGCCGCCTGGTCGGGACGTCGATGGGCGCCTACGTCGTCCAGGAACTCGCCCTCGCCCGCCCGGACCTCGTGTCCCGGGCGGTGCTCATGGCGACCCGGGGCCGCAGCGACGAGATGCGCGACGCGCTCGCGCGGGCCGAGGCCGAGCTGTACGACGCGGGGGTGGCGCTGCCGCCGTCCTACCTCGCGGCCGTGCGGGCGACGCAGAACCTGTCGCCGCGCACGCTGGACGACCCGCAGGCCGTCCGCGACTGGCTGGACGTGTTCGAGGCGACGCCGCCCGCCGGGCCCGGCGTCCGCGCCCAGCTCGGGCTGGAGCCGATCCCCGACCGGCTCGCCGCCTACCGCTCGATCGCCGTGCCCTGCCACGTCATCGCGTTCGCCGACGACCTGCTCACCCCGCCGCACCTCGGCCGGGAGCTGGCCGCGACGATCCCGGGCGCCACGTTCGAGCTGATCGGCGGCTGCGGCCACTACGGGTACCTGGAGGACCCCGAGGCGGTCAACAAGAGCGTCATCGAATTCCTCCGCAAGCCCGCGTAGCGACGAATTCAGGCAATTACGTTAATGGAGGATGTTCCCATGTCCGAAAGCCGTGAATGGCTCCCCCTGGAGGTCCACGCGGACGCGGAGGGCCTGCCTTCCGGCGCGGACGGCGTGCTGGAGTACGTCCGATCGGGAGACTTCGGCGACCTGCTGGTGAAGTCGAAGGCGGTCGTGTTCCGCGGCTTCGGGCTCACCGAGGACACCCTCGAACCGGTGATGGACGAACTGCTGCCCGGCCGCCTCGCCTACCTGCACGGGACCTCCCCCCGCACCAAGGTCGGGAACAACGTCTACACCTCGACCGAGTACCCGCAGGAACTGACGATCTCGATGCACAACGAGCTGTCGTACGCGCACAAGTGGCCGTCGCGGCTCATGTTCTGCTGCACGACCACGCCCGGCAGCGGCGGCGCCACGCCCGTCGTGGACGGCGTCCGCTGGCTGGAGTCGCTGGACGCCGAGGTCCGCGACGCGTTCGCGGGCGGCGTCCGCTACACCCAGAACCTGCACGACGGCCTCGGCCTCGGGCTGAGCTGGAAGACCACCTTCGAGACCGAGAGCCGCGAGGAGGTGGAGAAGTTCCTCGCCGACACCGAGGCCGAGTGGGAGTGGCGGCCCGACGGCACGCTGCGGATCGTCCAGAACCGCCCGGCCACGATCCGGCACCCGGTGACCGGCGACGAGGTCTGGTTCAACCAGGCCGACCAGTTCCACCCCGCCGCGCTCGGCGACGAGACCGCCGCCGAGCTCGCCGAGATCCTCCCGCCGGAGGAGCTGCCCCAGTCGGTCAGCTACGCCGACGGGACCCCGATTCCCGCGGACCACGTGATCCACGTCCGGGACGTGGCGCTCGACGTGGCGGTCGACGTCGACTGGCTCGCCGGCGACCTGATGATCATCGACAACGTCGCCGTGGGCCACGGTCGCCGCCCGTTCACCGGGGACCGGCGGGTGCTGGTCGCGATGTCCTGACCCACGCCGATCTCGCGGGAGACCCCATGGACCTCAGCCTGTTCTACTTCGCCAACGACAGCACCGCCTCCGGCGGCGGCGGGCGCTACGACCTCCTGATGGAGGGCGCGCGCTACGCCGACGTGCACGGCTTCTCCGCGGTGTGGACGCCCGAGCGGCACTTCCACCCGTTCGGCGGCTCCTACCCGAACCCCTCGGTGCTCGGCGCCGCCGTCGCCGCCATCACCGAGAACGTCGCGATCCGCGCGGGCAGCGTCGTCTCGCCGCTGCACCACCCGCTGCGCATCGCCGAGGAGTGGTCGGTCGTCGACAACCTGTCCGGCGGGCGGGTCGGGCTGGCGTTCGCGTCCGGCTGGAACGCGGTCGACTTCGCCCTGGCGCCGGACGCCTACGAGGGGCGGCGGCAGACCGTCATCGACTCGGTCCACACCGTCCGGAAGCTGTGGCGCGGCGAGACCCTCGCCGCGACCGACGGGCGCGGCCGGGACATCGAGGTCCGCGCCTACCCGCCGCCCGTCCAGGACGAGCTGCCCGTGTGGGTGACGGCCGCGCGCGGCATCGACACCTTCCGCGCCGCCGCCAAGCTCAAGGCCGGGGTGCTCACCCACGTCCTCGGGCAGTCCCCCGAGGAGCTGGCGGCGAAGATCGCCGAGTACCGGCGGGTCGCCGCGGCCGAGCACGACGGCTGGCAGGGGCACGTCGTGCTGATGCTGCACACCCTGCTCGGCGACGACCTGGACCAGGTCAGGCGGCACGTCGACGCGCCGTTCCGCGCCTACCTCAAGAGCTCGCTGCACCTGTTCGCCTCCTCGCTGGTCGGCGGCGAGATCGATGTGTCCACGATGAACGCCGACGACGTCGACTTCCTCATCGAGAAGGCCTTCGAGCGCTACTTCCCGAGCGGCGGGCTGTTCGGCACGATCGAGCAGGCCGTCGAGGTCGTCGAGATGGCCGCCGCGATCGGGGTGGACGAGCTGGCCTGCCTGATCGACTTCGGGGTGGACGGCCTCGCCGCCCTCGCCGGCCTCGAGCATCTCGGCAAGCTCCATTCGGTGCTGCCCCGGGGATGAGCAGGGACAGCACCCGAGGTGCCCGCCGCCGCACCCGCGCGACCCGCGGGAGCGGCGGCGGCGACGGGCTCCGCCCGCTCCGGAAGAACAGGGACTACCGCCTCCTGTGGAGCGGCGCCTGGGTGTCGTTCCTCGGCTCCCGGGTCGCCCAGGTCACCTATCCGCTGCTGGTCCTGTGGGCCACCGGCAGCGCCGCCTACGCGGGGATCATCGCGTTCGCCGCGTCCGCCCCGAACCTCGTGTTCCAGCTCCCCGCCGGCGCGCTCGTCGACCGCTGGGACCGCAAGCGCGTCATGGTCGTGTGCGCGCTCGGCCGCTTCCTCGTGCTCGGCAGCGTGCCGCCCGTCCTGCTGGCCGGGACGATCAACCTGGTCCACCTGGTCGTGGTCGTCTTCGTGGACGGCTCGCTGACCATCTTCTACACGCTGGCCGAACGCGCGATCATCCGCCAGGTCGTCGACCGCCGCCAGCTCCCCGACGCGCTCTCCCAGAACGAGGTCCGCAGCCGCGTCGCCGGGCTGGTCGGCGGGCCGCTCGGCACGTCCATCTTCGGGCTCGCCAAGGGCGTGCCGTTCATGGTCGCGACGCTCGCGCACCTGATCTCCGTCCTCGCCATCATGCGCATCCGCGCGAAGAAGCCGGAGGCGCGACCACCGAAGCCGCAGCAGCCCGCGCTGGCCGCACCCGCCGCACAGCAGAAGGCGCCGCAGAAGAAGCCGTCGCTGATGTCGGACATCCGCGAGGGCATCGTCTGGCTCTGGCGGCAGAAGACGCTGCGGATCGCGATCCTGCTGTACTCGATCACGAGCGCGCTGTTCCCGTTCATCAGCCTCGGCGTCCCGGTCATCCTGGTCGTCGAGGAGGGCCGCGGCCCGGCCACCGTCGGCGCCGTCTCGGCGGTCAGCAGCATCGGCGGCATCATCGGGTCGGCCGCGACGAACTGGCTGATGAAGCGGTTCGGCATCCGGCCGCTGTTCATCGGCGTCCACGTCAGCTGGTTCCTGCTGATGGTCGCGATGGCGTTCGCCCGGACGCCGATGGCGATCGGCGCGGTGTTCGCCGGGCTCAACGTCGTCACCGCCCTGTTCGGCGTGGTCGGCGCCGTCTACCAGATGAAGGTCACCCCCGCCGACATGCAGGGCCGGGCGGGCGCCACCGTCGGCCTGCTCGTGCTCGGCGCGACCGCGCTCGGCTCGCTCGGCGCCGGGTTCGCGCTCCAGGGCCTCGGCTCGGTCCACACGATCTGGGCGGTCAGCGGCGTCATGCTGTTCCTGACCGTCATCGCGATCGTCAGCCCCGGGCTGCGTGCGGGCGCCCGCGACCCCGCCTTCACCGTCTACGCGGGACGGCACCGCCGCGAGGAGCGGGCCGAGGAGATGGACACCTACCTCACGCAGGCCCGGACGCTGCGCGTCCCGGTGTCGGCGGAGAGCCTCACGATCCCGCTCAAGCTCCCCAACCTCGGCGCCGCCCACCCGTTCGCGCCGCCGCCCTACATCCCGAACCAGCACGACCCGTCCGACCCCAACGCCACGCGCTGGGACATCCCGGTCATGAGCCCGCAGCAGCAGCCCGCCGAGGAGAAGCGCGTCGCGGGAGACCCCGCCCCGGCCAAGACCACCACGCGGAGCGACATCCCGCTCCCGCGGCGCCGTCCCCCCGGTGACATGGAGCGCACATGAGCAACCTGACGACCCGGACGAGCGCCCCCGCCGACGAGTTCCGCGAGGTGATGTCCCACGTCGCCAGCGGCCTGGTCGTCATCGCGGGGCTGCGCGGCGGCCGTCCCGCCGGGCTGACCGCCAGCAGTTTCTTCTCGGTGTCGATGCGGCCCCGCCTCGTCGGCTTCTGCGTCGCGACGGCGTCCCGCACCTGGCCCGGGCTGGCCGGGGACGGCGGCGCCCTGTGCGTCAGCCTCCTGTCGTGCGACCAGCGCTCCGTCGCGGACGCGATGGCGAGCCGGGAGCCCGACAAGCACACCCGCGTCGAGTGGACGCTGTCTCCGGCGGGCCAGCCCGCCGCGACCGGCGCGATCGCGGCGATCGACTGCGAGGTCGCCGCCGCCGTCCCCGCCGGGGACCACCTGATCGTGACCGCGCGGGTCACCGCGATCACGCACTACCGGGAGCGGGAGCCGCTGCTCTACCACCGCCGCGGCTACCACGGCCTCGGCCCGCGCATCCCCTAGACATGAAGAACCGGCCAGGACCGAGACCTGGCCGGTTCTTCGCCGGGGGTGGGCTTAACAGACGGCCGTCAGGCGGACGTCCGCGATCTCGGGGAGCGGCGGGCACGGGCGCAGCGAGCCGACGCCGCTGACCGCGCGCTCCCGGCCGAACTCCCGGTACAGCCCGTGGAACCGGTAGCGCGGCATGCCCGTCAGCGGGCAGATCCCGACCTGGAGCATCCAGGCGTCCACGAGCGACTCGACGATCTCCTCGGCGACGTCCTCCGGGACGTCGAGGACGAGCGAGGCCGTCCGCGCGGAGAACTCCTCGGCGTCGAGCAGGCTCAGCAGCGCGAACGCCTCCCGCGCCCGCTCGTCCAGGTCGTCGTAGTCGGCCTGGATGCGGGCGCGCAGGTCCATCCGCCCGTAGCGCAGCTCGTCGAGCCTGCTGCCGGACGCGGCGATCCGCTGCGCCACCATCGCGAGGCTCCAGTGCGGCTTCGCGCACAGCCGGGAGCCGAGGATGCGCAGCGCCAGCGGGTGCGCGCCGCACAGGTCCACGAGCCGCCGCGCGTGCTCGGGGTCGCGCGCCACCCGCTCCTCGCCGACGATGCGGCTCAGCATCGCGACGCCGCCCTCGGTGCCGAGCGTGTCCAGCCGGATCGTCCGGACGCAGGCGTGGGTGGCGAGGTCGCGGCGGGTGGTGACGATCGTCCGGCACTCCTGGCCGCTCGGCAGCAGCGGCGTCACCTGCGTCTCGTCGGCGGCGTTGTCGAGCACGACCAGGACGCGGCGGTCGGCGACGAGGCTCCGGAACAGCTGGACCCGCTCGGCGAGCCCCTCCGGGATCTCCGCGTCGGACATGCCGAGCGCGCGCAGGAACGACAGCAGCACGGTCGCCGGGGGGACGGGCCGCCCGTCCGCCGTGGCGAGGTCGCCGTAGAGCTGCCCGTCGGGGAACTGGTCCCGCACGGCGTAGGCGGCGCGGACGGCGAGCGCCGTCTTGCCCGACCCCGCCATCCCCGTGATCTGGAACGTGGCGGGAGCGGAGTTGTCGCGCGAGGTGAGCAGGTCGAGGAGGCCGTTCAGGACCTCGGTCCGCCCGGCGAAGTCGACGGCGTTGGGCGGCAGCAGCCGGGGCCGGACGGCGTCGCGCGGCCCGGTGACCCGCGCCGGCTCGCCCCCCGGGACGTGCTTGAGCGAGGCGTCGTTGGTCAGGATCGCCTGGTGGATGTCCAGCAGCGCGGCGCCCGGGTCGATGCCGTACTCCTCGGCGAGCATCCGCCGGCCCTCCTGGAAGACCGCGAGCGCGTCGGTCTGCCGGCTGCTGCGGTACAGCGCGATCATGAGCTGGCCGCGGAACCGCTCGCGCAGCGGGTACTCCGACACGAGGCCGGTCAGCTCGGAGATCAGCCGCAGGTGGTCGCCGAGCGCGAGGTCGGCGTCGATGCGGTGCTCCAGGACGGCCATCCGCGCCTCTTCGAGCCGGGGCAGCTCGGTCTCGGCGAGGAACTCGGTCACGTTGGCGAGGGCGGGCCCCCGCCACAGCGACAGCGCCTCCCGGAAGCGGATGCTCGCCTCGCGGTAACGCGTCTTACCAATGTCGTCCACGCCCGCCTCCGACAGCCGGAGAAAGCGCTCGTGGTCGAGTTCGGAATGGCCGATGCGCATCATGTAGCCGGGCGGCTTGCGGGCGATGCTCACCTCCGACCCCAGATATTTACGGAGCCGGGAGACATAGGTGTAGATCTGCGCGCTGGACGTCGCGGGAGGGTTCTCCCCCCACAGCAGCGCGCTCAGCCGGTCGTCGGGAAGGATTCCCTCCCGCGCGAGCAGCAGGGAGGCGAGGACGGTCTTCTGCTTGGCGCCGTCCAACGCGATGAGGCGCCCATCGCGGCGAGCTTCGATGGAGCCGAGAATGCGAAATTCCACGCTGGATATCCCCCAGTAGTAGTCGCTGCCGACGGAGCCGAGCCGGCGCCCGCGTCGCCCGCACACTGGGCGACGTCCGCGCGGGCGCCATCGTCTCCGTCCACCGGCGGCCGGCTTCCCCGCCCGGCCACCGCCTTCGGTGCCCCGTACACCGTGTTCTGCCTTCTTCACCCCTCATGCGGTGCCGCGGCCCGCGTCCTGCCGCGGCTCGTGTCGTGTTCTGTTCTGTGCTGTGTCGCGCTGAGCACTGTGCCGGTCGGCGTGCCGGTCAGCACTGTGTTCCAGGTGCGTTGTGTTTCGGTTGGAACTCTGAGTTTCAGGTTGGGTCGTGGTCAGGCGGCCGCGGGGGAGCCGCCGTGCCTCCGAGCGCGCGGGGGAGGGGCGGGCACGGCCGCCTACCCCGGAGCCCTCGCCGGTGCTCCGGCGACGTCAGGACGTTCCGACCCGCACCGCCCACCGGGACGACCCGGGGGCACGGCGGGGAACGGCGGCGCGTCGCGGGGAGCACGATGGCGACGGCCCGGTGACGACTCTGGCGGAGGGCACACATCAAGTGTTGCGGTCGTCCCTTACAGATCGCTTACCACCCGCCCGCGCACCGCCTCCGTGTCGCCTCAGCATCCGGTCACCCCTCACCGAGCAGGGACTTCACGTTCTCGGCGGCGTCGGCGTCCGCCAGCCGCTCGAACATGCCGAGCGCCTCGCGCCACACCTTGGCCGCCGCGTCGTCCGCGCCGGTGCCCCGGTAGGCGTGGCCGAGGGCGGTCAGCGCCTCGGCGAGGAACGCCTGCCAGCCGCGCGCCCGCCACAGCCGCACCGACTCCTCCAGCGCGTCCACGGCCTCCGCCGGACGGCCCGCCGCCAGCTCCAGCTCGCCCAGCACCTTCAGCGCGTCGGCGAGATGGTGGTTCATCCTGTACCGGCGGCTGATCGAGATGACCGTGCCGATGGCGGGACGCACCCGGGGGTCGTCCATCGCCGCGTACAGCTTTCCGAGGTACAGCAGCGAGAACGCCTCGGCGTAGCGGTCCTGGAGGGCGTGGCAGAGGTCCAGCGAGCGCACCAGCAGGTCGTGGCCCTCGCCGACCCGCCCGGTGAGGCACTGCGCGACGCCGAGGAACTGCATCGCGGTCGCCTCGACCCGGGGGTTGTCGAGCAGCCGGGCCAGCTCCAGGCTGCGCTTCAGCTCGGCGGCGGCCGCGTCCGCGTGGCGCTCGCCGTAGGCGAGGCCCATCAGGTGGTGGGCGCGCGCCTCGCCGCCGAGGTGGTCGGTCTCCCGGGCCAGCTCCAGCGCCCGCCGCGCCGACTCCATCGCCCGCTCGGGCTCGCCCATCGCCGCGAGGCCCCAGCCGCGCATGACCAGCGCGTCCGACATCCCGCGCCGCTCGCCCGCCGCCTCGAACAGCCGGAGCAGCTCGCCCGCCCCCTCGTACAGGTTGACCATCGCCTCGCCCGGACGGTCGGTCGCGAGCCAGGTCGTCACCTCGATCAGCCCGCGCGCCAGCACCGCCTCGCCGAGCACGTTGCCCGACGCGCGGCACAGCCGCGTGGCGCGCTCGTGCATCAGCTGCCAGCTGGACGCCATGCCCTTGATGTCGAGGTACTTCTCCTGGGACGCGGCGAGGTCCCAGGCCAGCTCGTCCAGGCCGAGGTCGCACGCCTGGAGGACCCCGGCCGACAGCGCGTCCCGCTCGGCGTCGAACCAGGCCATCGGGTCGGCCAGCAGCCGCTCGGCCACCCGCTCGGGCAGCGGCACCCGCGTCGCGGTCCCGTGGATCAGCGCGTAGCAGGGGCCCGGCACGTGCTCGGCGGCGCGCTCGGTCAGCCACAGCCACGCCCCGAGCGCGCGCCGGACGGCCGCCGCGCGGGTCTCGCCGTCCTCCTCGTTCGCGGCCAGCTCGCGCGCGTACAGCCGGACGAGGTCGTGGTAGCGGAAGCGCGGCGCGCCCGTCTCGTCGACGCCCGCGACCGTGAGCAGCTGCGCGTCGACCAGCGCCTCCAGGTGGTCGCGGCCGGTCTCGAACGGCACCTCCAGCACCGCCGCCGCGATCCAGTCGGCGAAGTCCGGCGCGTCCAGCAGCGCCAGCAACCGGAACAGCCGCCGCGTCGCGGCGGGCAGCCGCGCGTAGCTCAGCTCGAAGCACGCCCGCACCGCGAGGTCGCCGGTGCTCAGCTCGTCGAGCCTGCGGCGCTCGTCGCGCAGCGTGGCGGCGAGCTGCTCCAGCCGCCAGTGCCGCCGTCCCGTCAGCCGCGCGCCCGCGATGCGGACGGCGAGCGGCGTGTAGGCGCACAGCCGCACGATCTCGGCCGCCGCCTCGGGCTCGGCGGCGAGCCGGGCGGGTCCGATGATCCGGCCGAGCAGCCGCACGGCCTGCTCGGAGGTGAAGGCGTCCAGGTCGGCGGACGCGGCGCCCTCCAGCCCCGTCAGGGGGACCCGGCTGGTCACGATCGCCGCCGAGCCGCTGGAGCTCGGCAGCAGCGGGCGCACGTCCCGCTCCGAGAGCGCGTCGTCGAGCACGACCAGCACGCGGCGGCTCGCGAGCAGGCTCCGGTACAGCGCCTCGCGGTGCTCCTCGGACGGCGGGATGTCGCGCCCCGCGATGCCGAGCGCCCGCAGGAAGCCCTCCAGGACGCGGCCGACGTCCGCGTGCCCGCCGTCGGGCGCGCGCATCCGCGCGTACAGGGTGCCGTCGGGGAACGTCGCCGACTGCGTCTGCGCGACGTGCAGCGCGAGCGTCGACTTGCCGACCCCGCCCATGCCGGTGATGACTATCACCGACGGCGTGCGGCGGCGGGCGAGGGCCCGCGACAGCTCCGCCACCTGCTCCTCGCGTCCGACGAAGTCGGGCACCGGCGGCGGCAGCTGCGCAGGTACGGGGATCGTGGGCGCGCGCTCGTCCTCGGCGGGCTCGCGCGGGCGCGGCGGCTCGGCGCCCCGCCCGTCGCGGCTCAGCGCCGACAGGTACACCCGGTGGACGCGCTCGCCCGGCTCCACGCCGAGCTCCTCCACGACCCGGTCGCGGAAGACGCCGTAGCGGCTGAGCGCCTCGGCGGCGCGCCCGTCGTGGGTCAGCAGCTCCAGCAGCCGTCCGGCGAGGCCCTCGTGCAGGGGGTACGCCTCGGCCAGTGCGGTGAGCCGCCCGATCGCCGTGCCGGGACGTCCCGCCGCGAGCGCGAGCCCCGCCAGCTCCATCGCCGCCGACTGCACCTCGTCGTCCACCGACCGGAACAGCGGGTCGGCGAGGTCGGCGGCGGCGAGGTCGGCGAGCACGGGCCCGCGCCAGGGCGCGAGCGCCGACTCCAGCGACCGGAGCCGCTCCAGCACCTGCCGCGCCTTGGTCGCGCGCCGCACCGACGCGCGGAACCGGCCGAGGTCGACCGCGCCCTCGGGCAGGCGGAGGTGGTAGCCGACGCCGTCGTTGGTCAGCGTCCAGGTGGTCTCGGTGGACGGCCCGAACCGGCCGAGCCAGCGCCGCAGCCGGGACACCGCCACCTGCACCGCGCCCGGGCCGACGCGCTCGGCCCGGTCGTCCCAGACGAGGTCCATCAGCCGGGCCGTGCTCAGCGGCCGGTCGCCGGCGATCAGCAGCGCGCCGAGCAGCCCCCGCAGGATCGGTGAGCGCGGCGGCGGCACCGGGGCGCCGCGCGCCTCGATGCGCAGCGGGCCGAGGACCTCGAAGCGGACGGTCCTGGCGAGGAGGTCGGGGGTTGTATCAGTGGTCGTGTCAGTCGTCGTGTCAGGGGGAGCTTCATCGGGTGTCACCTCTGGCATGCCAACCCGTGTCTTTACACACCGACGGCCGCGTTCCAGCGCTGTCGCGGATCTGTCCCTGTATAGCATGGCGCGATGTCCGATTTCGGGGTTGCGGCCACGGGGGAAACGACCTCAGGGGCCGTCCGTTCCGACCGGAGCGGGGTTTTCGCGGTCTATGCGATCTATGCGGCGGAAGGGCTGTCGTTCGCCGCGGTGACCTCCCGCGCTCCGGAGCTCCAGCTAGCGCACGGGCTGAGCGACGATGCCATCAACCTCCTCGTGGCGTGCGTGCCGGTCGTGGCGATCGCCGGGGCCCTGCTCGCCGCGCGGGTGGCGGCGGGCGTCGGCCCCGGCCCGCTGCTGCGGACCGCGCAGGTGCTGTTCCACGCGTCCGTGCTGGTGCTCGGCCTGGTCCACGGCGTCCCCGCGCTGATCGCGACGCTGGTCGTGCTCGCGCTGGCGGTCGGCGCGCTGGACGCGGCGATGAACGCGCAGGCCGTCGCCGTCCAGGCGCGCGCCGGGCGGAGCGTGGTCAACGGCTTCTTCGCGGTGTGGAGCGCGATGGGCATCGCGGGATCGCTGTGGATCTCGCTGGCCAACGGCACCGGCGTCTCGCTGCCCGCCGGGTTCGCGCCGCCCGCCGTGCTCGGGCTGCTGGTCGCGCTCGTCACGCTCCGCTGCCGGCTCCCCGCCGAGACCGGCGCGGCGGAGCCGGAGGTGGACAAGCCCGGTTGCCCCGCGGTGCCCTGGCGTCCGCTCCTGGCCATCGGGGGCGTGCTGGCCTGCGCGTACGTGGCCGAGGGCGCGGTCACCGGCTTCGCGGTGAAGTACGTCAGGGACGGGCTGCACAGCTCCGCCGCCGTCGCGCCGCTGGCGATCGCGGCGTTCGCGCTCACCACCGTCCTCGGCCGCTGCCTCGCCGACCGCGCGATCGGCCGCTGGGGCGCGCCGCGGCTGGTCCGCGCGGGCGCGCTCGTCACGACGGCGGGCCTCGTCGCCGTCGCCGCCGCACCCGGCCCGGCGGTCGCCATCGGCGGTTTCGCGCTGGCCGGGCTCGGGCTCTGCTCGATGGCGCCGAGCGCCTACGCCGCCGCCGGACGGCACGACCCCGGCGGCCGGGGCGTCGCCGTGGCCCGGGTCGGCGTCTTCAACTACATCGGGTTCGTGTGCGGCGCGGCGATGGTCGCGGCCGTGCATCCGCTGTCGGGCTACCGCGCCGGGTACGCGGTCGCCGCGGTGGCCCTCGTCGTGGTCGCGGCCTTCGCCGGACGGCTCGCGCCCGGCCCGGCCCAGCGGCGGGCGCGGCTCGCGACGTCCTGATCCCGCCATCGCCCGCACCGCCTTTCCCTCTGTGAGCGTGCTTTACCTCCGCCGAAGAACAAGGGAAGCACGCGGAAAAACGCTGACGCTATACTGGTGCTATATTCACTGGTGAGTCGCGGTGATTCGCGGAGCGGGGCGACGGGCATTCTGAATGGCCCATATATAGGTTCGCCGGGGCGAATTCAATACTCCGCGGGAATGATTTTCCGGTACCTCTCGGGTCGTATCCGGGCGTGTTTTGTCCGCCGCGTTGACGAGGGAATCAATAGCCGTACGGTGGATGCCCGGGACGGCGCGGATACCTAGCGTCGTCGTAAGGAGCAGTCCCCTCGCCGAAGGAGCCACCGTGACCAGCGCGTATGCCAGCCCGCCCGGCGGACATCCCCCCGCCGCCGCGCCGCCCGCGCCGCCGGCCGTGGTCGCGACCGAGGTGTCGAAGGTGTACGGCTCGGGCGACGCGGCCGTGCACGCGCTGCGCGGGGTCAGCGTCGGCTTCGCCAAGGGCGTCTTCACCGCGATCATGGGCCCGTCGGGCTCGGGCAAGTCCACGCTGATGCACTGCCTGGCGGGGCTCGACACCGTCAGCGGCGGGCAGGTCCGGCTCGGCGACTCCGAGATCACCCGCATGAGCGACAAGCAGCTGACGCTGCTGCGCCGCAACCGGATCGGCTTCATCTTCCAGGCGTTCAACCTGCTGCCGACGCTGACCGCCGAGCAGAACATCAAACTTCCTCTGGAGCTCGCCGGGCGCACGCTCGACCAGCGCTGGTTCGACCAGGTCGTCGGCGTCGTCGGCCTGCGCGACCGGCTGAACCACCGGCCGAGCGAGCTGTCGGGCGGCCAGCAGCAGCGGGTCGCGTGCGCCCGCGCGCTCGTCGCCCAGCCCGAGGTCATCTTCGCCGACGAGCCCACCGGCAACCTCGACTCGCGCGCGGGCGCGGAGGTGCTGGGCTTCCTGCGCTCCTCCGTCCGGGAGATGGGGCAGACGATCGTGATGGTCACCCACGACCCGGTCGCCGCGTCCTACGCCGACCGCGTGGTGTTCCTGCGGGACGGGATGGTCGTCACCGAGTTGACGCGCCCCACCCCCGACGCCGTGCTCGACACGCTCAAGCGCCTGGGGGCCTGAGCCGATGCTGAAGACGGTGCTCGCGGGCCTGCTCGCCCACAAGCTTCGCCTCGTGCTGACCGGGGTGGCGATCACGCTCGGCGTCGGGTTCATCTCCGGGACGTTCGTGCTGACCGACACGGTGGAGAAGGGCATCGACGAGCAGTTCGCCGCGTCCGCCGACCGGGTGGACGTGGCGGTGCTGCCGAAGAAGCCGGGGCCCGAGCTGCCCGCCGCGCTGCTGGCCCGGGTCCGCGCGGTGCCCGGCGTCAAAGAGGCGCACGCGATGGTGCAGGGCGAGGCCGCGCTGGTCGGCGCCGACGGCAAGGTCGTCGGCGACAGCCCCACCGCCGGGCTGTCGGTGTCGAACGGCACCCTCCAGCGGTACGAGATCAAGCAGGGCCGGGCGCCGCGCGGGCCGTCCGAGGCCGTCGTCGACGACGGCACGGCCGCGTCGCAGAAGTTCAAGCTCGGCCAGAGCATCACGATCCTGGACAAGCGCGAGCGTCCGCACCGGTTCACGATGGTCGGGGTCGTCGACTTCGGCGTCGCGTCGGGCACGGCGATGAACGGCGCGGTCGGCTTCGACACCCCGACCACGCTGCGCATGACCGGGATGCGGACGCTCAAGGAGATCGACGTCCTGGGCGGGGACAAGGCGGCGGTCGCGGGCGCGGTCGGCGGCTCGTTCGACGTCCTGACCGGCAAGGAGCTCGGCGACCGGCTCGTCGCCGAGGTCGGCGGCGACACCGAGATCATCCGGATCGGGCTGCTGATCTTCGGGCTGATCTCGATGCTGGTGTCCGCGCTGGTCATCTACAACACGTTCTCGATCCTGATCGCCCAGCGGACGCGGGAGATGGCGCTGCTGCGCTGCGTCGGCGCCAGCCGCAAGCAGGTGTTCGGCAGCGTCGTCGCCGAGTCGGCGGCGGTGGGCCTCGCCGGGTCGGTGTTCGGCGTCGTCGCGGGGCTCGGCCTCGGGCACGGGTCGATCGCGGTGTTCAACGCGATGGGCGCCGAGATCGCCGCCGCCGGGTTCGGGCTGTCCCCGCGCACGATCGTGATCGGCCTGCTGGTCGGCGTCATCGTGACCGTCGTGTCGGCGCTGCTGCCCGCCCGCGCCGCGACCCGGGTCGCGCCGATCGCCGCGCTGCGCACCGACCACGAGCCGGGCGGCGGGCGGTTCCGGCTCGCCTGGCCGCGCGCGACCGTGGCGGGTGTGCTCGGCGTGGCGGGCCTCGGCCTCGGCGTGCACGGCTCGATGGTCATGGACAAGGGCGGGTCCGCGATCTCGATGGTGGGCATCGCGGGACTGCTGGTCTTCCTCGCGATCATTGCGATGATGCCCGCGTTCGTCCGTCCGCTGGGATGGCTGGTGGGCGCGATCCCCGCGCGGATCGGCGGGGTGCCCGGACGGCTCGCGGTCGAGAACGCGCGCCGCTCGCCGCGCCGCACCGCCACCACGACGATCGCGCTGACGATCGGCATCGGCCTGATGAGCCTGTTCGCGGTGATCGCCGCCAGCGCCAAGGCCAGCACGTCCGCGCAGCTCGACAAGGAGTTCCCCGTCGACTTCCAGCTGGAGGCGCAGTTCTCCGACGCCGAGACGGCCCGCACGATCCCGCACGAGCTGGCGGCGGCGTTGCGCGGGGTGCCGCAGGTGGGCGAGGTCGGCGAGATGCGCGTCCGGCAGACGGACGTGGACGGCAAGCCCGAGGAGGTCGGCACGCTCAACGCCGCGTCGCTCGGCACGATCATCAAGCTCGACTTCTCCAAGGGCGCGCTCGCCGACCTGAAGCCGGGGACGGTCGCGGTGAACAGCGACGTCGCCAAGTCCCGCGGCTACGGCCCGGGCGCCACCATCAAGATCAAGACGCGGCGCGGCGTGGTCCCGGCGCGGGTCACCGGCGTCTTCGGCGGGGACGCCCCGGCGCCCTCGATCCTGATGACCGAGCCCGACTTCGGCCGCCAGTTCGGCGCCGTGGACCCGACGGAGATCTACGTCAACGCCAAGGAGGGCGTCGCCGCCGCCGACGCCCGTTCGGCCGTCGAGCAGGCCTCGGGGCCCTACGCGACCGTGAAGGTGCGCTCGGTCGTGGAGGTCAAGAAGGAGCTGACGAAGATCATCGACATGGTTCTGATGATCTTCGCGGGGATGCTCGGGCTGGCGATCATCATCGCCCTGTTCGGGATCGCGAACACGCTGACGCTCTCGGTCGTGGAGCGGACCCGCGAGTCCGCGCTGCTGCGCGCCCTCGGCATCACCAAGCGCCAGCTCCGCCGCATGCTGTCGGTCGAGGCGCTGGTGATGGGCGTGATCGGCGCGCTCACCGGGGTCGGCTTCGGCATGACGCTCGGCTGGGCCGCGACCAACGCGATGGCCAAGAGCGCCATCTTCGCCGTCCCCGTCCTCCAGATCATCGGCTTCGTCGTGCTGGCGGGCGCGGCCGGGATGCTGGCCGCCGTCCTCCCGGCGCGCCGCGCGTCCAAGGCGTCGATCGTGGAGTCGCTCGCTTCCGAGTGAGCCCGAGTGAACAGACCAACGGCCCCGCCACATGTGGCGGGGCCGTTGGTGTGCGTCAGCTCGGGTCGTACTCGACGTCGAGGCGCAGGTCGGCGCTCGACCTGCCGATTCGAACCGTGTGCGGGCCGGGCCGCGTGCGCCAGCCGGGGAGGTCGGTGTCGTAGTCCTGGAACGTCCGCCGGTCCAGCGGCACCTCGACCGTGACCCGCTCCCCGGCGGCGGCGCGCACCGTCGCGAAACCGGCGAGCCGGGGCCCCTCCGCATACACCTGGACGACTTCCAGGGCGTCCCGCTCGGCGGTGTTGCGCAGGGTCACGGCCACGGTGTCGCCCTTGACGGCGGCGGACTCGTACTCCCACCGCCCGTACCCGAGGCCGTGCCCGAACGGGAACGCGACACCGTCCTGCGCGTAGGCGCGGTACCCGACCGCCGTCTCGTCGTAGCGCAGGACGCCGTCGACCGGCATCACGTCGAAGATCGGGACGTCCGCCTCGGACGCGGGCAGCGTGGTCGGCAGCCGCCCGGACGGCTCCCGCGCGCCCGCGAGCACGTCCGCGATCGCGTCGCCGCCCTCCTGCCCCGGGAACCACGACCACAGGACCGCCGCGACCTCGTCCCGCCACGGCAGCAGCATCGGGCCGCTGGCGTTGACGACGACGACCGTCCGCGGGTTGGCCGCGGCGACCCGCCGGACCAGCTCGTCCTGGCGGCCCTGGAGCGCGAGGCCCGCCCGGTCGCGGCCCTCGGCCTCGCCCTCGTCGTCGGTCCCGACCATGACGACCGCGACCTCCGCCCGCCGGGCCGCCGCGACCGCCGCCTCGATCTCCGCGTCCTCGTCCGGGTGCGGCGCGCCGTACCCGAGCCCGAACGCGGCGATGCCGAGCTGGACGAACAGCTCGTCGCGGACGTGCCGCATCTCGACCGCCACCGGCACGCCCGCCGTCAGCTCCACCGCCACGCGGTGCTCGGGCGGGCGCGTCATCGTGTCGAGGTAGTCGCCCGCGGGCTTCAGCGTGAACGTCTCCGAGGTGTCGCCGACCTTCAGCGTGTAGACGCCGACGCCGCACACGGAGAACATGTGCGTCCCGGACTCGGCGGGGGTCAGCACGCCCCGCGCCCGGATCTCGGTCGTCTCCGCCGTCAGCGTCCCCGCGTAGACGAGCCGCGCCGACCCGCGGTTCTCCGAGCCGACGAGCCCGCCGGTCGCGTCGAGGTAGTCGAGCCGCAGCCCCGGCTCGCCGGTCTCGGGATCGCGGCACTCCTCGACCGGCAGCACCTCCAGCAGCCGCCGCGGACGGCACCCCTGGTGCAGGGTGACCTCGGTGTCCGGGCCGAGCGCGCGCCGCAGCCCGTCGTAGGGCGCCACGACGTGCTCGGGGTGGATGAGCGAGCTGCCGCGCCCCTGCGCCGTGAGCGACACGGCGTTGGGGCCGATGAGCGCGACCGACTCCGGGGACGCCAGCGGCAGCACCCCGTCGTTGCGGAGCAGGACGCAGGCCCGCGCGGCGAGCATCCGCAGCTGGTCCCGGTAGTCGGAGGGGAGCGGCGCGGGGGCGAGCTCCGGGCCGTCCTTCAACGCGCCGACGCGCGCGGCCAGCCGCAGCAGCCGCGTCACCTTGTCGTCCACCGCCGACTCGGGGACGTCTCCGGCGCGCACGGCCGCCACCAGCTTGGGGCCCCACTTGTTGTTCGGCCCCGGCATGATCAGGTCGAGCCCGGCGTTCGCGCTCGCCTCGGTGGTGCGGGTCGCCGTCCAGTCGGAGACCACGACGCCGTCGAAGCCCCACTCGTCCTTCAGCACGCCGCTGAGCAGCCGCTCGTTCTCGGTCATCATCGTGCCGTTGACCCGGTTGTACGAGGCCATGATCATCCACGCGCCCGCCTCGACCACCGCCTCGAACGGGCGCAGGTACACCTCGCGCAGCAGCCGCTCCCCGATCCGGACGTCGTACTTGAGCCGCTCGGTCTCGGAGTCGTTGCACACGAAGTGCTTGACGGCGGCGGCGACGCCCGCCGACTGGATGCCGGTCACGAACCCGGCCGCCATCCGCGCGGTGAGCAGCGGGTCCTCGGAGAAGCTCTCGAAGTTGCGGCCGCCGATCGGCGTCCGGTGCAGGTTCAGGACGGGGGCGAGCAGCACGTGCGCGCCCTTGGCCCGCGCCTGCGCGCCCATCAGCCGTCCGGCGAGGCCGGTCAGCCCCGGGTCCCAGGTGGCGCTCAGCGCGGTCGGGTTGGGGAACAGCAGGCTCGGGTCGCGTTCGTCGTAGGTCGTGCCGAACACCCCGGCGGGGCCGTCGCACATGACGACGGTCTCCAGCCCGGCCTCGGGAATGGCGGGCAGCCGCCAGTAGTCGATGCCGGTGAGGGCCTCGACCTTCCGTTCCAGCGGGAGCCCGGCGACACGCGCCCGCAGCTCCGTCTCGTCGTTCCGCATGTCGGGGTCTCCCGTATTCGTTCTTCTCGGGTGCTATCTGGTTCGCTCGGCGTCCGACGCGATGGCCCTGCCGCCGCGCCGGCGGACTGCCTCGTGCACGACCGAAATCCGGGCGTTGTCGCCCTCCCAGAGGAACGCGCGCAGCCGCTCCGCGTGGGCGGCGTCGACGCACCGCAGCGGGCGCACGAGCACGAACTCGCCGCCGTCCTCGACGTAGTGCAGGTCCCCGAGCATGCGCTGGTCGCGGCCGTTGAGGGCGTACCACCTCAGCTGCTCGTAGACCTGCTCCATGTCGACGTCGTCGGCCTTCCGGAGCCGGTCCGACGCGGCCATCGACCGGTACCAGCCCACGGTCATCTCGGCCCAGGACTGCCGCAGCCTGTCCTGGCTGGCGTCGGAGAAGACCTCTTCCAGGACGGCCTTCGCGTCGTCCTCCGTCGCGACGGCGCCGAGCGGGATGTGGTCGGAGATGGCGGTGGTGTGCCGCCGCGACCCGGGGTTCAACCGCATCACGGCCGTGTGCTCGGACGCGACGGTGAAGTTCTCCCCGCGGTCGGCGAGCCGCAGCCACAGGTCCCAGTCCTCCATGCCCGTGACCCCGGTGGGCCACCCGCCCGCGTCCTCGACCAGCCCGCGCACGTGCCCGACCCGCGTCGGCTCGTACAGCGGCCAGACGAGCTGGAGCTGCGGATGCCACACGCGGTTGAGCAGGTCGGAGCGGGTCACCTCCGCGCCGTCCGCGTCGACCGCGATGCTCCCCATGACCACGAGCCGCGCGCCCGCCTCCAGATGCCGGAGCAGGCCCTCCAGATGCCCGGGAAGCCACCGGTCGTCGCTGTCGAGATAGGCGACGTAGGGCGCCTCCGCCGCCGCGAGCCCGATGTTGCGCGGCCCGCCGGGCGCCCCGTGGTGCTCGGCGCGGACGAGCCGCACGCGCGGATCGGAATAGGAGCGGACGACCTCGTCGGTGTCGTCGGTGGACCCGTCGGAGACGACGGTCAGCCGCCACTCGCCGACCGTCTGCGCCAGGACGCTGTCGATCGTCTCCCGAATGGCGCCCGATCTGTTGTAGGCGGGGCAGATCACATCGATCCGCGCCGGGGGAGCCTCTTCACCCATCATTCGGAGCACGCTGGCAGCCGCCTCTATACATCACCTATAAACCCCGCCGTCATCGGGGGGCCGCCTGGGCATGGCGGGGGCGCCTGTCCGCGCCGGGTACCGGCCCGGCCCGCCGAACCGTTCCGTGCGATACTTCCCGTGGCCTTTACCCCGAGGGAGTCCGGTGGAGAGCAGCCCGCGTCATTCGAGCCTTGCGCAGGAAATACAGGCGGACTTGCAGCGGTGCGTGAAGACCTATCCCGACCTTTTCTCGGCGCCGCCGATGGCGGCGGTGCCCGGCCGGCTGGCCGGGGCGATCGCCGCCGGCGCCCCCGAGCACAGCGCGGCGGAGCTGCGTCCCGCCGCCCGGACCTCGCTGTGGATCTTCGGGGTCGACTACCTGATCGACCACCGGGCCGTCACCGGCGACGAGGTCACCGGCATCGTCACCCGCTGCTTCGCGGACGGCGGCGACGCGGACGGCGGCGACGACGACCTGACCCGCTTCCTGGCCGAACTGCGCGCCGACCTCGCCGCCGCCCCGGCGTTCGCCGACCTGGAGCCGGTGTGGCGCGAGGAACGCGACCGGATGCTCCTGGCGATGTCCCACGAGTTCCGCTGGAAGGAACTGCTCGGCCTGGTTCGCGGAGCGCCGCGGCGCCCGGTGCCGGGCTTCCAGGTCTCGCTGGACGACTACCTCGCCAACTCCGACAACTTCGGTTCGACCTGGGTCAACACCGCCCACTGGATCGCGCTCGGCGACCCCGGCGAGCTGGAGCACCTGGCGGAACTGCGCGCCGCGAGCCGGGTGGTGCAGACCGCGCTGCGCCTGCTCAACGACCTCGCCACCCGCGACCGGGAGGCCGACTGGGGCGACCTCAACGCGCTGACGCTCGGCGCGGAACCCGCGTGGGTGCGCTCTCAGATCGAC
This sequence comes from Actinomadura terrae, assembly GCF_022751215.1. Taxonomy (GTDB): domain Bacteria; phylum Actinomycetota; class Actinomycetes; order Streptosporangiales; family Streptosporangiaceae; genus Spirillospora; species Spirillospora terrae. The sequence goes on from NZ_JAICDG010000002.1 coordinate 1,143,799, forward strand.
GAGTTGGCCGCGCGGGCGCGCGCGATGGTGGAGCCCCTGCGCGCGCCCTGCCCGCGGGCCGCCGCGTACCTGCTCCGGCAGTTCGACTACAGCGACGGCTTCTACTCGCGGGGCCAGGACTACTGGGGGCAGCTCTGAGGCGGACGGAGCGGCTGGGCCACCTGGTTTTCGCGGTGCGGTCTGGCTTGGGCGTTGCAGGAACCTAACTGTTAGGTGACCTGTTCGGAAAAGACCGTTAAGGCATACTTTTCTGTGGTTTGTCCAGCTCTGTTGAAGCATTTCGCATTCGATGGGGCTACCCGCTAGGCGATTCGGTCAACCGGCCCCGCAGACCCAGCGACCCCCGCACCCCTGGGAGGCTCACCCATGTCGACCGCCATCGGCCCCCGTAGCGACACCGGATCCACCGCCGCCGGATCCGGGGCTCCGCGTCCGCCCATGACGGTGCCGCTGTACCGGTTGCTGGGCGACCTGCGGCGGGGCGGCCCGCTCGCCCTGCTGAACCGCGTCTCGGACGAGGCGCCCGGCTCCCTCGTCCGGCTCGATCTGGGACCGTTCCGGCCCTACCTCGTCTCCCACCCCGACGACCTGAAGCAGATCCTGCGCACCAACAAGGGCAACTACGTGCGGGGCGCGGCGATGTGGAGCGCGCTCAGCAGACTGGCCGGGAACGGCATCGGCGGCGAGGGCGCGCGGTGGGCCACGTCCCGCGCCGTCCTGGAGCCCCTGTTCTCCGGCAGCCACCTCAACGACAGGCTCGACGAGATGGTCGCCTCGATCGTCGCGGGCGTCGACGACCTGGGCGAGCGCGCGGCGGCCGGACGCCCGATCGTCTCCAGCGTCGAGATGACCCGTCTCGTGCAGGGGGTCATCAACCCGGTGTTCTTCGGGGGACGGGTGCCCAAGGAGAGCGGCGAGCGGCTCGGCGTCGAGATCTCGACCGCGATGCGCAGCCTGCTCTGGCGGATGGCGCTGCCGTTCGTGCCGCTGCCCGTCCCGCTGCCCGGCGACCGCGCCTACCGGCGGTCCACCGCCGCCGTCCACGACCTGCTGCGGCCGGTCGTCACCGCCACCCGCCGGGAGGCCGGGGAGTCCGGCGACGTGGTCACCCGCCTGCTCGCCTCCACCGGCCCCGACGGCGCGCCGCTGACCGACCAGCAGGTCTGCGACGACGTCGTCGCGCTGTTCATCGCGGGCTCGGAGAGCTCCGCCATCGCCCTGACCTGGGTGTGGGTGGTGCTCGCGCGGTATCCGGACGTGGCCGCCCGGGTCGTGGAGGAGATCGACCGGGTCCTCGGCGGCGCGCCGCCGCGCCGGGACACCATCCGCCGCCTCACCTACACGCAGATGGTCCTCAACGAGGTCCTGCGGATCTACTCGGTCGGCTGGGCGGTACCCCGCATGGCCCTGCGCGACGACGTGATCGGCGGCGTCCCGGTCAAGGCGGGCACCACGCTCGTCCTCAGCCCCTACCTGACCCACCGGCTGGGCTCGGTGTGGGAGCGGCCGCTGGAGTTCGACCCCGAGCGCTTCACCCCCGAGCGGGTCAAGGCCCGCCACCGGCTGGCCTACCTGCCGTTCGGCGCGGGCGCGCACGCCTGCGTCGGGCAGGCCCTGTTCGAGCGGGAGGCCGCGGTGATCCTCGCCACGGTGCTCAGCCGCTACGAGGTCGAGGTCGAGGGGCCGGTCGAACCGCAGGTGAGCCTGACCCTCCAGCCGCGCGACCCGGTGAAACTCATTCTGCGCCGCCGTTGACGATTCCCAGACCGATGAACGGAATCGACGAATGCACCCAAAGCCCCATTGCTAGGGTACTCCCTGGCCTTCCCCCGTATCCGTTGAGGACTCGTCGATGCGTCTGCGTAGATCGTCCGCCGCCGCCCCCGGCAATATCCGTCTGCGCTCCAAAATCGGGGTCATGCTGGTCTCGCTGGCGGCGTTGTGGGCCTTCGCGGCCTGGGTGACCGTGGAAGACGGCATCAACCTGTTGCAGACCGGCAAACGCGACACCTATGCGGGCCGTCCGACCAAGACGCTGCTCAACATTCTGCAAGACGAACGCCGGATGACCATGGTCTACATGGGCGGCAAACGTTTCGGCGCCGACCCCTCCGCGCTCGCGGCGCAGCGGCGCCGCACCGACCAGGCCGTCGACACCTGGCGCCGGACCACCCGGCGCGCGCCGGGCAGCGAGATCAAGGAGTACATCCAGGTCACCAGCGCGCGGCTCGACGGCCTCGGGCGCGTCCGCGCCGCCGTCGACCGCGGCACCCTCAGCCGGGACGCGGCGATGCGGCCGTTCAACGACGCGATCGACAGCGCGTTCCTGATCATGGACGTGAACACCCGCCTGGACGACCAGGGCGTCGCCGCCGACGGCCGCGCGCTGGTCGCGCTGACCCGCGCGCGCGAGCTGCTGGCCCGCGAGGACGCCTACCTGGCCGGCGTGCTCGCGCAGGGCCGGCTCGGGGGCCCCGAGCTCACCGGGTTCGCGCAGGCCGCGGCCGTGCGCGGGGCCGCCGAGGCCGACGCCGCCGCCCGGCTGCCGCACGGCGACCGCGCCCGCCTGGACGACCTCCGCCGCGGCGGCTCCTACACCGGTCTCCAGACGCTGGAGAACCGGGTCCTCCAGCAGCCGCACCCGAACGGCCGTCCGGGCGTGACCGCGGCGCAGTGGCAGTCCGCGACCCGCTCGGTGCTCACCGAGCTCGACCAGACGATCGACGCCGACGGCGACGAGCTGCTCAAGCGCGCGACCCCGGTCGCGCAGGTGGTGATCGCCAAGCTCGTCGGCGCCGGGCTCATCGGCCTGATCGCCGTCCTCGCGTCGATCTGGCTGGCGGTCGCCAGCTACCGGCAGCTGCTGAGCCAGCTGTACCGGCTGCGGGACGCCGCCCAGGACCTCGCCGACCGGCGGCTGCCCAAGGTGATGGCGCTGCTCGGCGCCGGCGAGAAGGTGGACGTGGCGGTCGAGGCGCCGCCGCTGGAGTTCGGCGACGACGAGATCGGCCAGGTCGGCCTCGCCTTCAACCAGGTGCAGCGGGCCGCGATCGAGGCAGCCGCCGCGCAGGCGAGCCTGCGGGAGGCCAACCGGCGGATCCTGCTGGACCTCGGGCTGCGCAGCCGCGGCCTGCTGTCGCGGCAGCTGAGCCTGATCGACGCGATGGAGAAGCGCCGCGACATCGACGTCCAGGGCCTGAAGGAGCTGTTCCGCCTCGACCAGCTGACCGTGCGCGGGCAGCGGCTGATGAACAACCTGACCTTCCTCGCGGGCGGGAAGAACACGGTCAGCGCCCCGCACAACCAGCCGCTGATCGACGTGCTGCGCGTCGCGGTCGGGCAGGTCGAGGCCTACGAGCGGGTGCGGATCCTCCAGATCGAGGACGAGTACATGGCCGGGTTCGCCTTCGAGGACGTGGTCAGCCTGTTCGCCGAGCTCATCGACAACGCGCTGAACTTCAGCCCGCACATGGTCGACATCGACACGCAGGTGACCGCCACCGGGATCGCGGTCACGATCGACGACCGGGGCCTCGGCCTGGAGGACGAGGAACTCCAGCGGATCAACCACTTCTTCGAGACCGCCACGGAGTTCCGGGCCACCGAGTTCGACACCCAGCGCGGCGTCCGGCTGGGCCATTTCGTGGTCGCGCTCAGGGCCAGGAACCAGGACATCACGGTCACGCTCAAGCGCAGCCCGTACGGGGGTGTGACCGCCGTCGTCCTGCTGCCCCGCAAGCTGTTCGTGGCCAAGCCGGAGCCGATCACCCCGCCCGCGCCCGCCCGGCCCGCCGCCGCGAACGTCCAGCCCCTTCCGGACCTCGACGCCGCGCGCATGCCGGCGGACAGCAACGTCGCCGTCCTGCACCGGGACCGTCCCGCGCCCGTCGCGACGCTGGTCGCCGCGCCGGAGCCCGCCCCTGAGCGGACGCCCGACCCCGAGCCCGCGGGCCCCGCCGAGGAGCCGTCGGACGCCGAGCCCGAGCAGACCCCGAACGGCCTCCCGGTCCGCCGCCCGCAGGAGCACCTGGTCGAGGCGCTGAAGTCGAACGACCCGAACACCGAGCCGGACGAGGACGCCGCCGACCCGCGTCCCGAGGGCCGCACCCCGGAGGAGATCAGGAAGGTCATGAGCTCCTACCAGCGCGGCACCCGGCAGGCCCGCGAGGAGACGGCGGGCAAGGAGGCCCCGTCCGCCGCCCCGCACGACTCTGCCGGAACGGAACCCGAGGAGAACGGCTCCGCCTGAAAAGAGCCACGAACGATTTCAGGTGGACGGCCGGGTTCAGCGGGCGGTGCCCCTCGGAGGTACCGCCGGGCAATGGGTGCCGGGCGGCGGGGTGCTCGGCGTCATCAGATAGCGCCCGATCGCGTCGGCGACACAAGGGCTGATGGAACAGAGGTCGTGGCCGACGCCGTCATAGGTGAGCAGGACGGAGTCCGCCCAGCCGACGGGGTTGACGCGGGTGCGGGGCGCGACGCGGCGGCCAGCTCCCGCACGTCGTCGAAGTCGCCGAAGGGAAGCGCGAATCGCCATTTTCCGGCGATGGCCAGGCCGATTCTCATCTGGACCTCGTATTCGGCTGGGAGCGACGGCGCGACGGCCGTCCGGCACGTTCTCGATATCGCGGCCGATCGGCCCCGTCCATGCGCCTGACCTGGATCGGACAAAGTGCCCAAAATAGGGGTCAATTGGACAGTGTTCGGTATTGTTCGCGCCCTTGCCCGGCCGGAGCCCGCGCGTAGGGTGGATGGTGGCGGAACAGCGCCGAACGGCCGGTCGTGGTCGGGGGCTGTTTCGGCCTGACCCGTCCCTCTAGGGTGGGGTGATCGCTCAGGGTGGCTGGCGGTTCGTTCGGGCAGGGGTGAGTGATGTATCCGGTTTCTCAAGGCGGCGTCGAACCCGTTCTGCTCCAGATCGGCGACATGGCTCTGACGAGCACGCATGTGCTTCTTCCGTACGGCCGCTATCCGCTGCACGGCGCCACCTGGACCGTCCAGGACTCCACCCAGGTCACCGACGGCATTCCGGTGGTGGCCGTCGTGCTGACCATCATCTTCGTCTGGTTCTGCCTGCTCGGCCTGCTCTTCCTGCTGATGAAGGAACGGCGTTACCTCGGTTTCGTGTCGGTGTCGGTGACCGGCCCCGGCTTCCACCACACCGCGCAGTTCCCGGCGGGCCCGCAGTCGGCCGGGTGGGCCGCGAACGTGGTGGCGCAGGCGCGCGCCATCACCGCCGCCGCGCCGCCCTACATGTAGCCGGGCCGCGACCTTCTAGGGCAAGAGAACGCCGGGTGAAAAACCAGGGCGCGCTCGAAGGGGCGTGAAAGTCGGCCGCTGGTCTATTTTGACGGGGCTCATGCATACCAGCAAAGGAGCTGTGCATGCCTCCCCGACGCGCCATTGCGCTGATGGGCGCCGCGCTGGCCCTGCTCGGCGGGATCGCCGTTCCCGCCGCCGCCGACGGCCCGCGCCCCCCGGCCCCCATCATCGGCGGTGACTTCGTCACCGACGCCCCCTGGGCCGCCTCGATCTACGTGCGCGGCAATTTCACCTGCTCGGGCACCATCATCGCGCCGACCTGGGTCCTGACCGCGGCCCACTGCGTCGGCTCCGGACTGACGGTCAACGTCGGCAGCGTCTACCGGTCGCGCGCCACCACGATCAACGTCAGCGACTACCAGGTCGCGCCCAAGGGCGACCTGGCGCTGGTGCATCTGGCCGCCGCCCACCAGACCACCTACTCCCAGCTCGCCGACGCCGATCCGCCGGTCGGCTCGACCAACCAGATCTGCGGCTGGGGCCGGACCAGCACCAACGGCCCCTTCCCCGACCAGCTCAAATGCGCCGACGTCAAGGTCACCTCCACCACCTGCTACGACCACCGCTACGGTCCCGCGATCTGTAGCAGCAAGATCACCGGTACCGCCTGGAGCGGTGACTCCGGCGGCCCGCAGCGCTACGAGGGCAAGCAGGTCGCCGTCGCCTCGACCGCCGACGGGCGCTCGGAGCAGACTTATGGGAGCGTGGCCCCGAGTCGCGCCTGGATCCGCACCACGGCCGGAGTCTGACCGCCGGCCGCCAGGACGCCCGGCCGGCTCCCCTCCCGGCCGGGCGTCCGGCCCCTCTCGAATCGATTCGGTAGGACGCGTATCGCCTTTCTGCAATGATCTCCCGGTGGAGGTGGCTTTCATGTCGGAGAGCTCTAATGTGAACACCCGGATCGACTCGAACGTGCCGCATTCGGCGCGGATCTGGGACTACTGGCTGGGCGGCAAGGAGAACTACCCGGTGGACCGCGAGGCCGGCGAGGCCGTGCTGCGGCACGTGCCGGGGATCGCCCTGTCGGCCCGGCAGGACCGGGCCTTCCTCGGACGGGCCGTGCGCTTCCTGTCCGGGAACGGCATCCGCCAGTTCCTCGACCTCGGGACGGGGCTGCCGACCGTCGACAACACCCACGAGGTCGCCCAGCGCACCGACCCCAGGTCCCGGATCGTCTACGTGGACAACGACCCCCTCGTCCTCCTGCACGCGCGGGCGCTGCTGACCAGCACGAAGGAGGGCGCCTGCGACTACATCGAGGCCGACATCCGCGACACCCGCGCGGTGCTGGACGGCGCCGCCGCCACCCTGGACCTCGACCGCCCGGTCGCGCTGATGATGCTCGGGGTGCTCAACCACATCCTCGACGACGACGAGGCCCACGGCCTCGTCGCGGAGCTGCTGGGCGGGCTGGCGCCCGGCAGCTACCTGGTGATCTCCCACACCTGCGACGCCACCACCGAGGAACTCGACGGCGAGGCGATGCGGCGCGCCGTCCGCGAGGTGATGGAGCGCGGCGGCACCCCCATCCGCGCCCGCGGCCCGAAGGAGATCGAGTCGCTGTTCGGCCCGGCCCGCCTGCTGCCGCCCGGCGTGGTCTCGTGCTCCCGCTGGCGCCCCGACCCGTCCCCGTGGACCGAGCCGGAGGTCCCCCACTTCAGCGGCGTAGCCACCATCTGACCCCGGCGCCCCCGCCGGTCACGCTCCCTCCGCGGAATTGCCCGCTGACCGGCGCGCGGGATCAGCGGCGGCCGGCGACGCGGAAGCGCCACACCGCGACCGGCGCGCAGACGGCGATGATGCCGACCGACCAGAGCACGGTCGCGATGATCGGATGCTGCAACGGCAGGGCGGTGTGGGGCTGGTCCATGCCGGGGTTGCCCCAGAGCTGCCGGCACGCGGCCGTGACCGCGCTGACCGGGTTCCAGTCGGCGATGACGCGCAGCCAGGCGGGCATGCCGTCGGTCGGCACGAACGTGTTGGCGATCATGCTGATCGGGAACAGCAGCGGGACGGCGTGGTCGGCGCTCGACTCGTCCTTGAACGACAGGCCGACGGCGACGCCGATCCAGCCGGTGGCGTAGCGGAACAGGCACAGCAGGCCGAACGCCGCGAGCAGCAGCCACACGCCGCGATGCGCGCGCCACCCGACGGCGAGCGCGCACAGCGCCGCGCCGAGGAAGTTGATCAGGCCGGTGAACAGGGAGGCGGTGGTGTGCCCGACCGGTACCGCCGAGCGGGCCATCGGCATGGCGCGGAACCGGTCCATGACGCCGCGGGAGAGGTCGCCCGCCACGGTAGTGATCGTGACGCCGACGCCGCTGACGGCCTGCATGGCGAACACGCCCGGCAGCAGGAACTCGCGGTAATCGCCCCCGCCGGGGACGTCGATGGCGCCGCCGAACACGTAGCCGAACAGCAGGACGATGATCGCCGGCAGCGCGAGCTCGCTGGCGAGGTCGGAGGGCCTGCGCAGCAGGTGCTCGATCTGGCGGCGGGCGAGGACGCCGCCGTCGACGAGGATGCGGATCGGGCGCGCGCCCGGGGACGCGGGCAGCGTGTCGAGGGCCGTCATGCCGCGGCCTCCGGCCGTCCGGCGGGATGACCGGTGAACCTGAGGAACACGTCGTCCAGGCTCGGACGGCGCACGTTGAGGTGCGCGATCACCACGCCCGCGGCGTCGAGTTCCCGCACGAGGCGGGCGACCTCCCCGGGTGCGCCGCTCATGCCGGTGTCCAGCGTGCGCGTCTCGGGACGGAGCACCGGCTCGATCCCGGTCGCGGACCGGAGCGCGTCGGCGGCGGGCGCCAGGTCGTCCACAGCGAGCACCGTGACCTCCAGGCGTTCGCCGCCGGTCACGGCCTTCAGCGCCTGCGGTGCGCCCCGCGCGACGACCCGACCGGAGTCGATCACCGCGACCAGGTCGGCGAGCTGGTCGGCCTCCTCCAGGTACTGGGTGGTGAGCACCACCGTCGTCCCGGTGGCCACGAGGTCGCGGATGGCGTCCCACACCTCGGCGCGGCCGCGCGGGTCGAGGCCGGTGGTCGGCTCGTCCAGGAACAGCACCGACGGGGACACCACCAGGCTCGCGGCGAGGTCGAGCCGGCGGCGCATCCCGCCGGAGTAGGTCTCCACCACCCGGTCGGCCGCGCGGGTCAGCTCGAAGCGCTCCAGCAGCTCGTCGGCGCGGCGGCGGGCCTGCTTCGGTGAGAGCCGGTAGAGCCGGGCGAACATGCGCAGGTTGCCGCGCCCGGTGAGCCGCTCGTCCACGGCCGCGTACTGGCCCGCAAGCCCGAACCTGAACCGGGCCCGCTCGGCGTCGGCGACCACGTCGATCCCGTCGACGAGCGCGCGGCCCGCGTCCGGGAGCAGCAGCGTCGTGAGGACGCGGATTAAGGTCGTCTTCCCCGCGCCGTTAGGGCCGAGGACGCCGCACACGCTGCCCTCCGGCACCTGGAGATCGACGCCGCGCAGTGCCTCGGTGGCGCCGAATCTTTTCACCATGCCCTCGACGAGCACGGCCGCCTCATCTGCCATGGGTCGTCCCCTTAGTAGTCTGAGCTCGTACGACGTACTTCATCCGTACGATCTACGCCCACCGTACGGTGTACATCTCGCGTACAGCGTACATACGGCGGATCGTGCCTTCAATGGGGAACCGGGGATGGCTGGTCGCGACGTGAAAAAGGCGGAGGGCAAGGGCGGCGGCTACCTGTGGGACGAGGAGCCGCCCCCGCCGGGGCCGCGCCCGCTCCTGAGCCGCCAGAAGGTGGTCGAGGCCGCCATCGCCAAGGCGGACACCGAGGGGGTCGACGCGGTGTCCATGCGCCGCCTCGCCACCGGCCTCGGCGTCGGCACGATGACGCTCTACCGCTACGTCCCGAGCAAGGACGACCTGCTCGTGCTCATGAACGACGCGGTGCTGGGCGAGGACGAGCCGCCGGACCGCCCGTCCGGCGACTGGCGCGCCGACCTCATGCGGGTCATGCGCCTCCAGCGGAGCGTGGCGCGGCGCCATCCCTGGTGGGTCGAGACCGCCGTGGGCCGCCCGCCGATCGGGCCGAACGCGCTGCGGATCAACGAGTTCGCGCTCGGCGCGCTCGCCCGCTTCGACCTCGACATCGCCGTCATGCAGGCGCTGGTCGCGCTGCTGAAGTCCTATGTGCTGGGCGCCGTCACGTCGGAACTCGCCGAGGAGAGCGTCGTGCGGGAGAGCGGGGCCGACGCCGAGGAGCGGCGGGAGTCGCTGGTGCCGTGGGCGCGGCGCCTGGTCGCCGAGGGCCGCCACCCGCTGACCGTCCGGTACATGGCCGAGGCCGAGGGCTGGGACGGCGACCGCACGTTCCAGTTCGGCGCCGACCGCGTGCTCGACGGCATCGCCGCCATGCTTCCCGACGTGGACGTCAAATCAGGTTGACGAGTTCGAACCGTCAAATTAATCTGACGGTATGACGGAGGAGAAGGACGGGGTGCCCGGCCGCCCCGTCGATCCGGCCACCGGCCTGCGGGCCGTGGTCGCGCTGCGCCGCCTCGCCGAACGTCTCGAAGCCGTCCAGGTGGCCGAAGCCCGCGCGCAGGGCTGGTCGTGGGAGCAGATCGGCGACGCCCTGGGGCTGTCCAAGCAGGCGATCCACACCAAGCACGGGAAGTGAGGCAGCGATGTTCGGCGGTTTCCCCAAGGAGATCCGGGAGCTGGTGGCCGCCGCGGTCGAGGAGGCCAAGGTGCGCGGCGACCGCCGGGCCGGTACCGAGCACCTGCTGCTCGCCGTCCTGCGCGACCCCGGCGCACCGGCCGCCGACGCGCTCGGGGTCGACCTCGACGGCGCGCGCGGTGCCCTGGACCGGATGGACCGGCGCGCGCTGGAGGAGGTCGGCATCCGGCTCGGGGAGCCGCCGCCCCCGCTTCCGCCGTCGGACGAGCGGCTCCCGCTGACGGCCGCCGCGAAGACCGCGCTGGACCGCTGCGTCAAGGAGGCGTTCCGCAGCAGGCAGCCCCAGCTGGAGGCGCGGCACCTGCTGCTGGCCCTGCTCGGCGCGCGGTCCCACGACCCCGTCCTGAACTTGCTCGCCGAGCTCGGCGTCGACCGCGACGCGGTCCGCCAGAAGATCCGCACAGATCTCCCGGCCCACAACTGGCGGGCCCGCGGGGGCACAGGGACATCTGCATGATCGCTTCTAGGTCCGCGACGCCACCGAGGTCCTGGAGCCCGATTCGTACCGCTTGAATCAGCGGCGCGGTAGCAGGGTCCGGGCGGTGAGGGCGCTCGCGCACAGCAGACCGGCGGCGATGAGCAGGCTCGCGCGCATCCCCGGGGCGAAGCCGCCCGCGAGGAACGCGCCGAAGGCGGCGATGCCGAGTGCCCCGCCGGTCTGGCGGCAGGTGTTGAGCAGCGCCGCCGCCGCACCCGCCCGCTCGCCGGGGACGCTGTCGAGCATCAGGGAGGTCAGCGCCGGCATCGCGAGGGCGCCGCCCGCGCCCAGCGGGATCATGAGCGCGGCGGTCGGCCACAGCGGCGTGCCGGCGTCCACCGTGGCCAGCCCGGCGGCGCCGAGCGCGCCGGTCAGCAGGCCCAGCACGATCACCGGCCGCGCCCCGCGGCGCGCGACGAGCCGGGGCGACAGCCAGTTGAGGCAGGCGGTCGCCAGCGCCATCGGCACGAACATCAGCCCGGCCGAGAGCCCCGACTGCCCCCGCTCCTCCTGGAAGAACAGGCTCAGCACGAACACCCCGCCGTAGAAGGCGGCGTTGAGGGTGGAGCCCGCGACGACCGGCACGGTGACGCCGCGCTCCCGGAACATGCCGAGCGGCAGCATCGGCGCCCGCCGCCGCGCCTCGACGGTCCCGAAGGCGATCCCGGCCGCCGCCGCGGTCCCGGCCGCGACCGGCACGGGGCCGGTGAACCCCCGGTGCCCGCCCTCGATCACCGCGTAGGTCAGCGACGCCAGCGCGACCACCGCCGTGAGCTGCCCCGGCAGGTCGAGCGCGGCGGGACGGCGCGGGGAGCGCGCCGTCCCCCGGAGGGCCAGCAGCCCGGCCAGCCCGGCGGGGACGTTGAGCAGGAACACGGCCCGCCACGTCCACTGCGTGGTGAACAGCCCGCCGAGGACGGGCCCCGCCGCGACGGCGACCGCGCCGCCGATCGTCCACAGTGCGATACCGCGCGCCCGCTCGGCCGGATCGGTGAACGTCTGCCGGATCAGCGCCAGCGAGGCGGGCACCATCACCGCCGCCGCGGCGCCCTGCGCCACCCGCGCCGCGACCAGCGTCCCAAGCGTCGGCGCCGCCCCGCAGGCCAGCGAGGCGACGCTGAAGGCGGCGAGGCCCCAGGAGTAGGCGCGCCGCGCGCCGACCGCGTCCGAGACCGTGCCGGCGGACAGCATCAGCGCCGCGACCATCAGCGTGTACCCGTCGGCCACCCACTGGAGCCCGGCCAGCGAGCCGCCGAGGTCGTCCCCGATCGCGGGCAGGGCGATGGTGACGCCGGACACGTCGAGCGTGATCACGAAGAAGCCGAGGACGGCGGCGGCCAGCGTCGCGGTGGGGGAGTCCGGCCGCTCGGGCGCGCCTCGCGCCTTCCGTTGAGGCGCGTTCGCTCCCCGCTCGGCCGTGCTGTCCGGTCCCGGCCGCATCGTGCTCATCGTCGCTCCTCGCCGCGGTCCTCGGCGCACCGGACGCCGCGTCCGGCGAAGACCACGCGAGCCAGCGTGGCCGGTGCCCGCGGCCCCAGGGAGACCGGGCCGTTCCGGGCCCTGACACGGCCTCCCAGGCCGCGCGGCCTGCTGCGACAATCGAGGGATGGCTGACGGGACGGAGCTGGGGCGTTTCCTGCGCGCGCGCCGCGCGGTGATCCGCCCGCACGAGGTCGGGCTGCCCGAGGGGACGGGACTGCGCCGCACCCCCGGGCTGCGCCGCGAGGAGCTGGCGACGCTGGCCGGGGTCAGCGTCGACTACTACACCCGGTTGGAGCGCGGCACTGAGACGCGGCCCTCGCCCGCCGTCGTCGCCGCACTGGGCGAGGCGCTGCGGCTGCCCGCCGACGCGCTGCGCAGGCTGCACGAGCTGGCGGCGCTCGCGGCGGGGCAGCCGCCCGCCCCGCCCCAGGGCCCGGCGCGCCAGGTGCGGGAGTCGGTGCTCACCATGCTGGAGACGCTGCGTCCGATACCGGCGTACGTCGCCAGCCGCGCCAACCATCTGCTGGCCGCCAACCGGCCGGGGCTCCGCCTGTTCCCCGGCCTCACCGACTGGCCGCCGGAGCGGCGCAACCTCACCCGCTACATGTTCCTGCACCCGCGGGCCCGCACGCTGTACCGGGACTGGGAGACGCTCGCCGCGCACAGCGCGGCGCACCTGCGCGCGATCGCGGGCGCTGACCCCGACGAGCCGGAGCTGGTCCGGCTGGTCGGCGAGCTGGTGGTGAAGGACCCCGACTTCGCCCGGCTCTGGGAGCGCTACGACGTCCAGCTCCGCCCCCGGGCGCGGAAGTGCTTCCAGCACCCGGAGGTCGGCGCGATGTGCATGGACGTCGAGGTGATGGCGATCCACGGCACCGACGGCCAGCGCCTGGTCACCTACCAGGCGCGGCCCGGCACCCCCGACCACGACGCGATGCTGCTGCTGGACATGGCGAGCCCCCGCGAGGAGGAACCGGCCGACCGCTGATCGACCCGCTGATAGGGGGACGCCGGGTTGTTTAGGCGGCCGGACGCCGGGCAGCCCTCGTCCCCACAAGCGGCGGTCGGCCGAGACCGCGGCTCGTTCGGTGTGCCGGTCGGAGGCGATCACATGAAGGCGCTCACCTGGCAGGGGAAGCGGGACGTGCGGGTGGCGGACGTCCCGGATCCGGCGATCAAGGAGTCCACCGACGCGATCATCCGCGTGACCAGCAGCGGGATCTGCGGCTCCGATCTGCATCTGTACGAGGTGCTCGGGCCGTTCCTCGGGCCCGGCGACATCCTCGGGCACGAGGCGATGGGGGTGGTGGAGGAGACGGGCGCGGACGTCACCCACATCCGCCCGGGTGACCGTGTGGTCATCCCGTTCAACATCTCCTGCGGGCACTGCTACACGTGCGGCCTCGGCCTGTTCGCCCAGTGCGAGACGACGCAGGTGCGCGAGTATGGCATGGGCGCCGCGCTGTTCGGCTACACGAAGCTGTACGGACAGGTGCCGGGCGGCCAGGCCGAGTACCTTCGGGTGCCGCAGGCGCAGTTCGGCCCGATCAAGGTGCCCGAGGGGCCGCCGGACGAGCGGTTCGTCTACCTGTCGGACGTGCTGCCCACCGCGTGGCAGGCGGTCCAGTGGGCGGACATCCCCGAGGGCGGCACGGTCGCGGTGTTCGGGCTCGGCCCGATCGGGCAGATGTGCGCCCGGATCGCCGCGCACCTGGGCCGCCGCGCGATCGGCGTGGACCTCGTCCCCGAACGGCTGGACATGGCCCGGCGGCACGGCGTCGAGGTGGTCGACTCGGCGCGCACCGACGACGTGCCGGAGGCGATCATGGCCCTGACCGGCGGACGCGGCGCCGACTCGGTCATCGAGGCGGTCGGCATGGAGGCGCACGGCTCGCCCGTGGCCAAGGTCGCGCACACCCTCACCGGCCTGCTGCCGGACCGGGCCGCCGCCCCGCTGATGAGCAGGGTCGGGGTGGACCGGCTGGCGGCGCTGAACCAGTCGATCGGCGCGGTCCGCCGCGGCGGCACGATCTCGGTCATCGGCGTGTACGGCGGCATGACCGACCCGCTGCCGATGCTCCAGATCTTCGACAAGGGCCTCACGCTGCGGATGGGCCAGGCGCACGTCAAGCGCTGGATCGACGACCTCATGCCGCTGGTCACGGGCGACGCCGACCCGCTCGGCGTCCTGGACCTCGCGACGCACCGGCTGCCGCTCGCCGAGGCCCCGCACGCCTACGACATCTTCCAGAAGAAGCAGGACGGCGCCATCAAGGTCCTCCTCAACCCCTGAAGTCCCGGAAAGCAGACCTCCCCCCAGCGCGCGAGGCGCTGGGGGGAGGTCCGGAGGAACGGCGCACCGGGGGTGAACCCGGCTCTGGGACGCCGTTACAGGTGCCGTATGGCGGCCGTCACCGTCACACCTGCTCCCAGAGTGCCGGCACGTTCGCAGGGGTCCAGCCAGGCTGCGCCTGGTGGCCCTGAACGCACCGGTAACTTGCGCCGTTGTAGGTCACGACGTCCCCGGTCTTGTAGACGGTGCCGACGGCCCACGTGCCCGTCGGGTCGGGGTCGCCAGGGCCGGGGCCGTTGTCGCCGCTGGTCTTGAGCGTCACGCCGTAGGCCGACAGGGCCGGGTTCACCGGCTGGAAGTACGTCGTCCCGCCGCGGCTACAGTTGCCGTCGCCGCCGGAGGTCATGCCCTGCGCCTGCGTACCGGAGATGAACGAGCCGCCGGAGTCCCCCGGCTCGGCGCACACGTTCGTCTGGGTCACCCCGTAGACGGTGCCCTCCTGGTAGGTGACGCTGGTGTTGAGCTGCTGGATGTTCCCGCAGTGCCAGCCCGTGGTGGAGCCGGAGCGGCACACCTGCGAGCCCTGCTGCGCGACGGTCGACCCGGTGACGTCGCGGTCCGCGACGGTGCCGTAGCCGTTGACCTTCGCGGTCGGGGTCCAGCTGCTGTTGACCGCGACCCAGGAGTAGTCGTTGCCCGGGAACGTCGATCCCTGGAAGCTGCCCTGCGCGGCCTGGTTGGAGCCGGTGGTCGACGTGCCGGGGCGACCGCAGTGCCCGGCGCTGACGAACCCGGACCGGCCGCTCTGCGTGACCGGGAAGCCGATCGAGCAGCGGCCCTGGCCGTTCATGTAGTAGGCGTCGCCGCCCCGCAGGTCGTACAGCGGGCGCGGCTTGATGGCGGAGCGCTTGATCGCGACGTCGGAGGCGCCGAGACCGGCCGCCTTCACGAACGCGCGCGCCTGGGCGGGAGCGGAGCTGAGCAGCACGACCCGGTTGCTGCTGACGTCCACGTACCAGACCGGGGAGCTGGTCGTCGCGTGGCTCTTGCTGGCACGGTCCAGCTTGGCCTTGACGGCGTCGAGCGAGGCGAGGCTGTGGCCCACGACCTTCGCCGTCGCGCCCTGGGCGGTGATCGTGCGCGCCGCCGCGGGGTCGGTGGTGGCGACGGTCAGCGTCTCACTCGTCCTGCCGCTGACCCAGCTTCCGGCGAAGCTGCCGCCGAGCCGCAGTTGCAGCTTGCCCGCGGTGACACCGGCGTCGTACTGGTTGACCAGCGCCTGCTTGGCCTGGGCGGGGGTGAGGCCGAGGTCGCGCTGCATGGCGTTGAGCACATCGGCCGGAACGTTCGCGGCGGTGGCCCGGGAGTAGGGCGCGGGGTGCGACGGTCCGGCGGGTGCCGCCTCGGCGGTACCGAAGCCGGGGATGCCGACCGCGCACAGCGCGCCTACCGAGAGCACGGCGACGCGTAGTCCGCGTCTGTTGGACATGATCTCTCCTAGGGGTGGGGGGTGCGGTAAACGTAGAAGCATTTCCATTTGGAGAGAAGACCTTTCCGTGACCGGGTTATGGCGAGTTATCGCCGCTGTCGGTAACTCGCCATCCATGCGCTTGCCCGGCCCGCCGCGACGGCGGAAAATGGGCTGACTCGTCGTTAGTCCGGCCCGCCGCGAAGGCGGAAGAATTCCGGCGCGGGTCCGCGTTCGAGAAGAATTTTGCGGCTGCGCGCCTGGTCGTGCGGCCCGTAGCCGCAGGGCTCCTGGCCAGGTTCAGCCGCTTTGAGCTGCCCAGACTTGGCGGCCCCAGGCGGCTGCTGGATAATCGCGTCCATGCTCCCCGTGACCGCCCCCAGCGAGAATCCATTCGTGGCTCTCGGTGTCACCGCTGCGCAACAGACCATTTACACAACGCTGCTGTATCACCCGGGCAGCACGCTCAGCGACCTGACCCGGCTGACCGAGCAGCCGCGCGCCCGGCTGGCCGGGCTCCTGCTGGAGTTGCAGGCGCTCGGCATGGTCGGCGTCGACGGGTCCGCCGAGCCCGCCTACACCCCCTATCCGCCGGACGCCGTCGTCGAGACGCTCATCCGCAAGCGCGAGACGGAGTTCATCCGCGCCCGCATCGAGGCCAAGCGCCTCAGCGGCGACCTGCTGGCCGCCGAGCAGCGCGGCAACCCCGAGAAGCTGGTGGAGATCATCGACGGCCGGGAGGCGGTGGCGCAGCGCTGGGAGCAGGTGCAGCGGGGCGCGTCCCGGCAGGTCAAGACCATCGACAAGCCGCCCTACGCGACCGACCCGACGCGTCCGAACGAGATCGAGCGGGACCGGATCGCCAACGGCATCGAGTACCGCGCCATCTACACCCCCGACGCGCTCGCCATCCCCGAGCGGCTGGAGATCGCCCGCGACGACACCGCCTGCGGCGAGCGCGCCCGCGTCCTGGAGAACCCGCCCGCCAAGCTCGTGATCGTCGACGACGAGCTGGCGCTGATGCCGCTGCGCGGCGACGAGCCGGGGATCACCGCGCTCATCCGTCCCTCCACCCTGCTCGACATCCTGATCAGCGTGTTCAACACCTGCTGGGAGCAGGCGACCCCGCTGCGCTTCGACGACGAGGAGTCGAGCCCGCCGGGCGTCTGGCCCCGGCTGTCGGACGCCGACCGGCACCTGCTCACGCTGCTCGCCGCCGGGCTCAAGGACGAGGCCGTCGCCCGCCACACCGGCATGGGCTCGCGCACCGTCAGCAGGCACGTCGCCCGCCTGCTGCGCACGCTGAACGCCCGCACCCGCTTCCAGGCGGGCGTGCACGCCGCCCGCCGCGGCCTCGTCTGAGTGGCCGAGGGGCGGGCCGCCGCACGGCCGCTGGTGCCCGCGCTGATGTTCGTCGCGCTCGTCGTCGCCGTGGTCGGCAGCCTGGGGGCACCGCTGATCACCGAGGTCGCGGGCGAGTTCGAGGTCTCGCTCGCGGCGGCGCAGTGGACGCTGACCGCGCCGCTGCTGGTCGGCGCGCTTGCGACCCCCGTCCTCGGACGGCTCGGCGCCGGGCCGCACCGCCGCCGGGTCGTCCTCGTCACGCTCGCCGTGGTCGTGGCCGGCAGCGTGCTCACCGTCGTCCCGCCGTCGTTCGGGTGGCTGCTGGCCGGACGCGTCGCCCAGGGCACCGGCCTCGGCCTGACCGCGCTGATGATGGGCGTCGCCCGCGACCACCTGCCCGCCGGACGCTCGGGCCCGGCGATCGCGCTGCTGTCGGTCGCCTCGACCGCCGGGATCGGCATCGGCTACCCGCTCGCCGGGCTGCTCACCGGCGTGGCAGGGCTGCCCGCCGCCTACGGGCTCGGCCTGCTGATCACGGCGGTCGCGCTGGTCGCGGCCTGGCGGACGGTGCCGCAGGCGCCTCCTGGACGGTCCGCCTCCGTGGACGTGCCGGGCGCCGCGCTGCTCGGCGCGGCCCTGCTGGCGCTGCTGCTCGCGATCAGCCAGACCACCCTGTGGACCGACCATCCGGCGGTCCTCGCCG
Organism: Actinomadura terrae; assembly: GCF_022751215.1. GTDB lineage: Bacteria > Actinomycetota > Actinomycetes > Streptosporangiales > Streptosporangiaceae > Spirillospora > Spirillospora terrae. The sequence goes on from NZ_JAICDG010000002.1 coordinate 1,161,601, forward strand.
TCCTGCTGGCGGCATCGGCGGTGCTGCTGGCCGCCTGGGTGCGGCGCGAGCGCCGGTGCGACGCCCCGCTGGTCGATCTCGCGCTGCTGCGGCATCCCGCCGTGGCCGGCGCGAACGCGATCATGCTCCTCGGCGGCGTCGGCATGTACCTGCTGCTGACGCTGGTCACCCGCTACGTCCAGACGCCGGGCTCGGCCGGGTACGGCTTCGGCGTGGACGTCTTCGTCGCGGGCCTCGTGCTCGTGCCGTTCTCGGCGCTCGGCTTCGCGGGCGGCAGGCTGGTGCCGGTCGCGCGCGGGCGCCTCGCCGCCACGACGCTGCTCGCCGCCGGAGGCGCCGTCGTCCTCGCGGCGCTGCTGGTGTTCGCCTCCGCCCGCGGCGGGCTGTGGCTGGCGTTCGCCGTGATGGGCCTGCTCGGGCTCGGCGTCGGCGTCTTCTGCGCCGCGATGCCGGCCGCGATCCTCGCCGTCACCCCGGCCGGGGAGACCTCCAGTGCGATGAGCTTCAACCAGGTCGTCCGCAGCGTCGGGTTCTCGGTGGGCAGCGCGCTCGGCGGCCTGGTGCTCGAAGCGCATACCGGCCCCGGCGCCACCTTCCCGGACGAGTCCGGCTACACCGTCGCCGCGCTGGCCGGGGCGGCCGCGATGGCGGTGACGATCCTGATCACCCTCCTGCTGAGACGTCCCGCCGGGGCGCGGGCCGCAACGCCCCCGCCGGGGAGGTGCACAACTTCCTGACCCGGGACGGCACGCCGCCGTCCCGGCTGCGCGAGCTCGGCCGCGCGGAGCTGGCGTCCTACCCGACGGTCCAGGTCCGCACCGCGGCGCTGTGGGGCCGGTCGGCCTTCCACTGCCCCTGCTGCCACGGCTACGAGTGCACCGGCAGGCCGGTCGCGGTGATCGGCGCGACGGGCGCGCGGGTCCGCCTGGCGCTCCAGCTCAGCCGGTTCGCCGCCGACGTCGCGCTCTGCACTGCCGGGGAGCCCCTCGACGCGGCGCCGCACGCGAAGCTCGAATCGAACGGCGTCACCGTCCGCCCCGAAGCGATCACCCGCCTGGTCGGCGCGGACGGCCCGTGGCGGGCGGCCCGTGGTAGGGGGGCGGTGGGCTGGGTAGGCGGGACGAGACGTCTGAACGACGGGCGGGGAAAGGAGAGCCGATCCATGGCATCGACGACTGTCGGCGATTACCTGCTGGCGCGCCTGCGCGAGTGGGGGGTCGAAAAGGTGTTCGGGTACCCGGGCGACGGGATCAACGGGCTGATGGCCGCCTGGGGGCGTGCCGACAACGAGCCGCAGTTCGTCCAGGCGCGGCACGAGGAGATGAGCGCGTTCGAGGCGGTGGGGTACGCCAAGTTCACCGGACGGGTCGGGGTGTGCGCGGCGACGTCGGGCCCGGGGGCCATCCACCTGCTGAACGGGTTGTACGACGCCAAGCTCGACCATGTGCCCGTGGTCGCGATCGTCGGCCAGACCAACCGGACCGCGATGGGCGGCTCCTACCAGCAGGAGGTCGACCTGCTGTCGCTCTACAAGGACGTGGCGGGCGACTACGTCCAGGTGGTCACCGTGCCCGAGCAGCTCCCGAACGTGCTGGACCGCGCGATCCGCGTCGCGATGGCCGAGCGGACGCCGACCGCCCTGATCGTCCACGCCGACGTCCAGGAGCTGGAGTACAGCCCGCCCGCGCACGCGTTCAAGATGGTCCCGTCCAGCCTCGGGGTGGCGCTGCCGTCGGTCGCCGCCGACCCGGACGCGGTCGCGCGCGCCGCCGAGGTCCTCAACGCCGGCGAGAAGGTCGCGATCCTCGCGGGCGCCGGGGCCAGGGGCGCCGCCGCCGAGCTGCGCCAGGTGGCGGACCTGCTTGGCGCGGGCGTCGCGAAGGCGCTGCTCGGCAAGGACGTCCTGTCGGACGCGCTGCCCTACGTCACCGGCTCGATCGGGCTGCTCGGCACCCGGCCCAGCTTCGAGCTGATGAACGGCTGCGACACGCTGCTCACGGTCGGCTCCAGCTTCCCCTACACCCAGTTCATGCCGGAGCTGGACCAGGCGCGCGGGGTGCAGATCGACATCGACCCGAAGCTGATCGGCATGCGCTACCCCTACGAGGTCAACCTCGTCGGCGACGCGGCCTCGACGCTGCGCGCGCTGATCCCGCTGCTGGAGCGCAAGGACGACCGGGGCTGGCGGGAGACCGTCGAGGCGAACGTGCGGCGCTGGCGGCAAACCGTGGCGGAGGAGGCCATGGTCGACGCCGATCCGATCAACCCGATGCGGCTGTTCCACGAGCTGTCCCAGCGGCTGCCGGACGACGCGATCGTCGTCGCCGACTCGGGGTCGGCGGCGAACTGGTACGCCCGCAACCTCAGCTTCGGCGACGGCGTGCGCGGCTCCCTCTCGGGGACGCTGGCCACGATGGGTCCCGGCGTCCCGTACGGGATCGGGGCGAAGTTCGGCCACCCCGGACGGCCCGTGATCGTGTTCGAGGGCGACGGCGCCATGCAGATGAACGGGATGGCCGAGCTGCTCACGATCCGGCACTACTGGCAGCAGTGGGAGGACCCGCGCCTGATCGTCGCCATCCTGCACAACAACGACCTCAACCAGGTCACGTGGGAGATGCGCGCGATGCAGGGCGCGCCGAAGTTCGCCGAGTCGCAGACGCTGCCCGAGTGCGACTACGCCGCGTTCGCGGCGAGCAACGGGCTCAACGCGATCAAGGTGGAGGAGCCCGGGCAGATCGCCTCGGCCTGGGAGGCGGCGCTCGCGGCCGACCGGCCGACCGTGCTGGACGTCCTCGTCGACCCCGACGTCCCGCCGATCCCGCCGCACGCCAGCTTCGAGCAGGCCAAGGACACCGCCCTGGCGATGGCGAAGGGCGACGAGAACCGCCGGGGCGTCGTCCAGAAGGGCCTGAAGGTCAAGATGCGGGAGCTGCTGCCGCACCGCTCCGGCGGAAGCTGACCGTCACGAGCGGCCGGGTCACGAGCGGCCGGGACGCCAGGTCTGGAGGCTGAGCAGCAGGCTGCGCGGCTTGGCGCTGTCGTCGAAACCGCCGTGCGCGCCGTGGTCGCGGTCGGCGTCGAGCGGCTCCCACAGGTTCCCGGCGTCGACCTCGGGCCGCCGGTCGCCGGTCTGCTGCGACTTGTACCCGGTCCGGCCGAGGTAGCGGTCGAGCAGCCCAGGGACGACCTTCTCGGCGAGCAGCGTGGCGATCGTGGAGCCGCCGACCCAGCGTTCCCGGCGCCGCGGGTGCTCGGCGGCGTGGACGACGGCGCGGGCCGCGACCTCGGGCTGGTAGATCGGCGGCACCGGCTGCGGGCGGCGCGGCAGCCGGGAGCGGACCCAGTCGAACTGGGGCGTGTTGAGCGCGGGCAGCTGGACCATCGTGATCTTGACGGCGCTGCGGTCGTGCAGGAGTTCGGCGCGCACCGACTCGGTGAAGCCCTCGACGGCGTGCTTGGCGCCGCAGTACGCCGACTGCAACGGGATGCCGCGGTAGGCGAGCGCCGAGCCGACCTGGACGATCACACCCGCGTCGCGCGACTTCATCCGGGTCAGCGCGGCCCGCGTCCCGTGCGCGGTGCCGAGGTAGGTGACCTCGGTGACGCGCCGGTACTCCTCGGGCGTGATCTCGTCGAACGGCGCGAAGACGCCGGTGAAGGCGTTGTTCACCCACACCCCGATCGGCCCGAGCACGCGCTCGATCCGGTCGGCGGCCGTCTCCGCCTGCGCGGGGTCGGCGACGTCCACGACGATCGGCAGGGCGGAGCCGCCCAGTTCCTCCACCTCGACCGCCGCGGCCTCCAGCCCGGCCGACCCGCGCGCGAGCAGCGCGACCCGCGCCCCGCGCGGCGAAGGCCCGCGCGACCGCGCGGCCGACTCCCGCGCTGGCACCCGTGATGACGACGACTTGATCCTGCACCGGATTCCCTCCCTTTCCTCGTTCTCGATGCCTACTGGTTGAGGCGTGCCGCGCATTCGAGCAGCAGCGCGTGCACGAAGGCCTGCGGAAGGTTCCCGCGCAACTGCCGCTGCTCGACGTCGTACTCCTCGGAGAGCAGCCCGGCGGGCCCGCACGCGGACCGGTTGCGCTCGAACCAGCGCAGCGCGGACGGCACGTCCCCCCGCTGGTGGGTGGCGAGCGCGACGAGGAACCCGCAGAGCAGGAACGCGCCCTCGGCCTCGCCGAGCGGCCGCTCGGCGTGCCGGAACCGGTAGGCGTACCCGTCGTCGGTGAGCTCGGCGACGTAGGCGTCGAGCGTGCGCAGGCTGCGCGGGTCGTCCTCGGGCAGGGCGCCGCGGATCGCGGGCAGCAGCAGCGCGCCGTCCAGCCTCGGGTCGCCGGGCGAGCGCTGCCAGCGCCCGGACGGGTGGAGGGCGCGGGACGCCGTCGCCGCCACGATGGCGTCGGCCCGCCCGGCCTCCCCGACGGCCCGCAGCCCGGCGGCGCAGTTGAGGGCGCTGTGCGTCCACCTGCGGTTCTCCAGTTCCCAGATGCCCGCGTCCCGGTCCCGCCAGCGCTCGTCGACGGCGGCGACCGCCGTGCGCAGGGCGCGGCGCCCGTCGGCGTCGAGCCGGTCGCGCCGGGACGCGGCGCCCAGCAGCAGGAGCGCGTCCCCGAAGGCGTCCAGCTGGAACTGCTCGGTGACGTGGTTGCCCACCCGGTCGTAGCCGCCCGGATAGCCCGGCAGCTTCAGCACGCTCTGCTCGGGCACCGGCCCGCCGGTGCTGGTGTAGGCGGGTTTGAGGCGCGGGCCGTCCTCCAGGAGCCGCGCGGTGACGAACCGCACCGCGTCGTCGAAGAGCCGCTCGGCCCCGGCGGCGTCCGCCGCGAGGCCCGCGAAGCACTGGTCGCGGATCCAGACGTAGCGGTAGTCGTAGTTGCGGCCCGCCTCGCTGCGCTCGGGCAGGCTCGTGGTCGCCGCCGCGACCATGCCCCCGCTCGCGCCGGTCATCCCGCGCATGACGGCGTGGGCGTGCCGCGCGTCCCGGTCGGCGATCGTGCGCGGGCGCGGCACCGCGCGGTGCCAGGCCACTTCGGTGGCGTGCCAGGCGCGGTCGGCGTTCGGCGGTTCCTTGCGCAGAGGCCGGTCGGCGATCTCCAGGATCAGGTCGTGGCGCGTTCCAGCCGGGACGGTCAGGTCGAGTTCCAGGCCCTGCCCCGGTCTGGCCCTGGGCGCGCCCGTCCAGCGGAACCACAGCCCGCCCGCGTGCGCCTTCCACGCGTCGTGGAAGTCCGGACGGAAGGCCCCGAACCCCGGACGCGGGTCGCACACCACATGGACGCGCGCGTCCCCCTCGCGGGCGATGATCTGCCGGAGCAGCACCGCGCGGCCGGGCTCGCCCGGAAACGCCAGCGCCTCGCGGCACTCGATGATCCCGTCGTTGGTCACCCACCGGCTGCGCCAGATCAGCGTGCCCGGCTCGTAGGCGCCGCCCCACACGAACCGCTCCCGGGGCGTGACCGCGTAGATCCCGGGGCCGCCGATCAGGGAGGCGAACACCGCGTCGCCGTCCCAGCGCGGCGCGCACATCCAGCAGAACTCCCCGCGCGGGCCGACGACGGCGCCCCGCTCGCCGTCGGCGATGAGCGCGTACTCCCGCAGCACCTGCGGGGGATAGCGGTCGTCGTTCATGCCACCCGGTACTCCTCCGCGTCCCGCCTGCGGAACTCCAGGCCGATCCCCGGCGCGTCGTCCCGCGGCCGGACGGCACCGCCGGCCGGGACGAGCGCGCCGTCGAACAGCATCGACTCGATGCGGACGTGGTCGTGGAACCACTCGATGTGGCGGGCGTTCGGCACGGCCGCCATCACCGCCGCGTGCAGGTGCGGGGCGCAGTGCGCGGACAGGTCCCGGGCGTGCGCGCGGGCGAACGCGGCGACCCGCAGGAACTCGGTGATCCCGCCGACCCGCGTCACGTCGGCCTGCGGGCAGTCGACGGCGTCGATCAGCCGGACGTAGTAGGGCAGGTCGTAGCCGTACTCCCCGGCCGCGACCTCGCACGACACCGCGTCGCGGACCGCGCGGAGCCCGGCGACGTCGTCGGAGGACACCGGCTCCTCGAACCACCGCAGGTCGGGCGCCGCCTCGGCGACCCGCACGGCCTGCTTGGCGTTGTAGGCGCCGTTGGCGTCGGCGTACAGCTCGGTATCCGGGCCGATGGCGTCGCGGGCGACGCGCAGCCGCTCCAGGTCGCGGCCGGTCAGGGTGCCCCACGCCTCGCCGATCTTGATCTTCACTCGCGGGATGCCGAGGTCGCCCGCCCAGCCGCCGAGCTGGTCGCGCAGCCGCGCGTCGTCGTAGGTCGTGAAGCCGCCCGAGCCGTACACGGGGACCTCCTCGTGGACGGCTCCGAGCAGCCGGTGCAGCGGCAGGCCGAGCCGCCGCGCCTTCAGGTCCCACAGCGCGCAGTCGACCGCCGAGATCGCCATGGCGCAGCCGCCGGGACGTCCGGCGTTGCGGACGGCGCGGCACATCCGCTCGTGCGCCCCCGGCGGGTCGAGCACTCCAGCGTCGCGGACCACCGGCGCGAGCAGGCCGCGTATCAACTCGGTGAGGGCCGCCGGGCCGTACGTCCAGCCGAGGCCGGTCCACCGCTCGCAGGACGCCTCGACGAGCACGAGCGTGGTCGAGTTCCAGGCCAGCGTGCCGTCCGCCTCCGGCCCGTCCGTCGGGATCGTGTACGCGGTGGCGGCGAGGTCGATCACAGCAGCTCCGCGAGCAGTTCGGCGAGGTGCCGGGCGCGCACGCCGGTGCCGTCGGCGATCTGCGTGCGGCAGGAGAACCCGTCCGCCAGCACGGTCGTCCCCGGGTCGGCGTCGCGGACCCGGGGCCACAGCCCCAGCTCGGCGGCCCCGACCGAGACCTCGTAGTGGCCGCGCTCGAAGCCGAAGTTGCCCGCCAGGCCGCAGCAGCCCACGTCGAGGACCTCGGCCTGGACGCCCGCGCGGCGCAGCACCTCCGTGTCGGCGTCGAACCCCCAGATCGCGTGCTGGTGGCAGTGCGGCTGGGCGATGGCGGCGCGTCCGGTGCCGGGCGGCGGCGCGGTGATCGCCTCCGGTGCCCGGTCCAGCAGGAACTCCGACAGTGAGTGGGTCCGCTTCGCCACGAGTTGGACGTCGGAGTCGTCCGACAGCAGCTCGGGGGCGTCGGAGCGGAACACCGCCGCGCAGCTCGGTTCGAGCGCGACCACCGGCGTCCCGGCGCGCTTGATCGCCCGGTCGAGCAGCGGCGCGTGGGCCAGCGCGTTCACCGGGCCCGGCGCGAGCGCCGCCAGCCGCGCCCACACGGGGAGCCAGCCCATCGAGTAGTGCGCGGGCGGGCGGATCCGGCGGCGGTAGTGGTGGGAGAGGAACTCCGCCTTGTAGGTCGCCATGTCCACGTTGACCGGGCAGTCGCCGCGGCATCCCTTGCAGGCCAGGCACAGGTCGAGGGCCTCGTGGACGTCCTTGGACCGCCAGCCGTCCTGGACGGTGGAGTCCGCCCCGCCGTCGGCCATGCCGCGCATCATCTCCAGCAGCAGCCGTGCCCGCCCGCGCGTGGTGTGCTTCTCCTCGTGGGTCACGCGGTAGCTCGGGCACATCACGCCGCCGGACGATGACCGGCACCGCCCGATCCCGACGCAGCGCGCCGCCGCGTGCGTGAAGCGGTTGTGGTCGGCGGGGAAGTGGAAGTGCGTGTGCGGCTCGTCCGGGTGGTAGCCGCGCCGGTCGAGGTTCTCGTCCAGCCGGTACACGCCCGGGTTCTCTGACAGCGGCCCGGCCTGCACGGGCGCGGCGACCTTCCCCGGATTCATCCGGTCGCCCGGATCGAAGATCCGCTTGCACCGGCCGAACAGCGCGACGACCTCCTCGCCGAACATGATCGGCAGCAGCTCGGCGCGCGACTGGCCGTCGCCGTGCTCGCCCGACAGCGACCCGCCGTAGGAGGCGACGAGGCGCGCGGCGCGGTCGGCGAACCGGCGGTAGGTCTGGACGCCGTCGGAGTCCTCCAGGTCGAACGGGATCCGGGTGTGGACGCAGCCCTGCCCGAAATGCCCGTACAGCGCGACCGGGTCGTAGCCGAACCCGGCGATCAGCGCGCGGAAGTCGCGCAGGTAGTCGCCGAGCCGCTCGGGCGGCACCGCCGCGTCCTCCCAACCTTCGTGGGTGTCCACGCCGCCCGGCGGGTACGCGGTCGCGCCGAGGCCCGCCTCGCGGACCTTCCACAGCCGCTCCTCCTCGTCCGGGTCGTCGAGGTAGGCGACCCGCGGATCGTACTCGGAGCGGTGGACGCCCTCCAGCAGCGCCTCGGCCCGCTCGTCGGCCTGCTCGCGGGTGTCGCCGCCGAACCGGACCATGAGCCACCCCGCGCCGTCGGGCACGTCGCGCAGCGTGCTCTCCTTCGACACGTGCTCGGTGCGGGCCAGGTCGATGAGCGTCTGGTCGATTCCTTCGAGCGCGAGCGGCTGGTGCCGCGCCACCTCCGGGACGGCGTCGCCCGCGTCGGCGATGTCGTCGAAGCCGAGCACGACCAGCGACTGGAACGGCGGCACCGGGAACACCGTGATCTCGGCCTGGAGCACGGTGACCAGCGTCGACTCGCTGCCGACGAGCGCGCGGGCGAGGTCGAAGCCGTTCTCGGGCAGCAGCGAGTCCAGGTTGTAGCCGGAGATCCGGCGCGGGATGTCGGGGTAGCGGGTGCGGATGAGGGCGAGGTTCGCGTCGACCAGCTCGCGCAGCTCCCGGTAGATCTCCGCGCGGCGCCCGCCTTCGGCGATGATCCGCTCGTACTCCGCCGCGTCCGTGGGGCCGACCCACATTCGGGTGCCGTCGTAGGTCAGCACCTCCAGGCGCACGACGGAGTCGGCCATCTTGCCGTACGCCTGCGCGGACGCGCCGCAGGAGTTGTTGCCGACCATCCCGCCGATCGTGCACGCGTCGTGCGTGGACGGCTTCGGCCCCACCATCAGCTCGTGCGCGGCGAGTTCGGCGTTCAGGTCGTCCAGGCAGGCCCCGGGCTCGACGACCGCGCGGCGGCGGTCGGCGTCCAGCGAGACCAGCCGGTCGCAGTACCTGGACCAGTCGATCACGACGGCGGCGTTGCAGCACTGCCCGGCGAGGCTCGTCCCGCCGCCCCGGGACAGCACGGGCACGTCGTGCTCGCGGCAGACCGCGACCGCCTCGACGGCGGCGTCGACATCGCGGGGGACGACCACGCCGATCGGCGGCTGCCGGTAGCTGGACGCGTCGTGCGCGTAGATCGCCCGTGACCCGGCGTCGAAGCGCACCTCGCCGTCGACCCTGGCCGTGAGATCGCGTTCCAGCGTGGCGAACATACGTCGGCAACTACCCGGGCCGCCGATTCTAACCTCGCACCCGCCGCCGGCAGGGCCTACGCGCAGGTCAGTGCGGGGGTTGCGGGCTTGACCCGGCGATGACCGAAAGGGGGTGGGCCGTTTAGGCGATCTCAAGTGGGTAGACGTTGCGGCATGTCCACTTTGGACATATTTCTCCGATCACAGGAGGGGATGACATGACTGGGCCGATCGCCCAGCAGGCACCGAACACCGCCCAGAGCGGCAGGTCCGGCAGCGGGCTCGTCGACGTCGTCGACCTGATCCTGGAGAAGGGGCTGGTCATCGACCTGTACGCGCGGGTGTCGCTGGTGGGGATCGAGATCCTCACGGTGGACGTGCGGATCGTCGTCGCCAGCGTCGACACCTACCTCCGGTTCGCCGAGGCCGTGAACCGGCTCGACATCGCCCACGACGGCACCTCGCAGGGGCTGCCGCAGTTCGTCGAAGGCCTGGAGGAGGGGGGCGCGAAGAAGAAGACGCGCGGTGCCCTCCAGGGCGCTTCGGAGAAGCTGAAGGAGACCTTCGGCGGCGGCGACTCCGACGATTCCGACTCCGAGAAGGAATCGGAGCCCGCGCGGCGCCGCTCCCGCAAGAAGGAGGACGACGACTCATGACGACCCCGCAGTACGTGTACGGGGTGACCCGCAAGGGGAGGGCGCTCCCCGACGGCGTGACCGGGCTGGACGGCAAGCCGGTGACGCTGGTGGCGGACGGCGAGTGCGCCGCGCTCGTCTCCGACCTGCCGGCCGGCCGGGCGCTCGGCGAGCGCGCCGACCTGGAGGCGCACCAGCGGGTGCTGAACGCGCTGGTCGAGGCGGGCACCGTCGTGGTGCCGCTGCGGTTCGGGGCGGCGATGGCCGGGCCCGAGGCCGTGCGGGACGAACTGCTCGCCGCGAACTCCGACCGGTTCGCCCCCATGCTGGACCGCCTGGAGGGCCGGGTCGAGCTGCGGCTGCGCGGCACCTACGTCCAGGAGACCGTGCTCCGCGAGATCATGACGGCCGACCCGGAGATCGCCGAGCTGTCGAAGCGGCTGCGCGAGGTGCCCGCCGACGCGGCCGACGCCGTCTACTACGACCGGATCCGGCTCGGCGAGCTGATCGCGGGCGCGATGGAGCGGCTCCGCGAGAACGACGCCCAGGCGCTGCTGGAGGGCGCCGCCCCGCTGGCCGAGGCCGTCCTGCCGAGGCCGCCCGCCCGCGAGGAGGACGTCGTGGACGCCTCCTTCCTCGTCCGCACCGAGCGGCGCGCCGAGTTCGACGCGGCCGTCGAGGAACTGGGCCGCGCGCACGCCGACCGCGTCCGGCTCCGGCTCGTGGGGCCGCTGCCGCCCTACGACTTCGTCCCGGAGGCGTGAGCGATGGGGCTGTTCACCGGACTGCTGACGCTGCCGCTCGCGCCCGTGCGCGGCGTGACCTGGCTGGCCGAGACGCTGGTCACGCAGGCGGAGGAGCGGCTCTACGACCCGGGGCGTATCAACGCCGAGCTGCAAGGGCTCGCCGACCGGGTCGCCGACGGCGAGCTGACCGAGGAGGAGGCCGCCGCGCTGGAGGACGAGCTGTTCGAGCGGCTGATCGAGGGCCGCCGCCGCGCCGGGGCCCTGGGCGGGGCGGGTGGATAGCCCATGCCGATGGACGCGTCCAAGGCCGCCGCGCGCGCGGTCGAGCACGTCACCGCCATGACCGGCCGCAGCGCCGAGTCCGTCGTCGGGATGGAGCGCACGGACGGGGACGGCTGGCGGGTCACGGTCGAGGTCGTGGAGACCCGCCGCATCCCCGACTCCGCCGACATCCTGGCGGTCTACGAAACCGAGGTGGACGCGGACGGCGAACTCGTCGCCTACCGCCGCGTCCGCCGCTACCCGCGCGGCCGGGTCGAAAGGGAGTGAACGGGGTTGAGTGAGATGTCCTGGACCGGTGCGCGGTCGCCGCTCGCCGGGGGGAGCCCGCCGGGCGGCGGGTCGGCGAACCTGGCCGACCTGCTGGAGCGCATCCTCGACAAGGGGATCGTGATCGTCGGGGACGTCCGGGTGAACCTGCTCGACATCGAGCTTCTGACGATCAAGCTGCGGCTGCTGGTGGCCTCGGTCGACCGCGCCAAGGAGATGGGCATCGACTGGTGGGAGCACGACCCGTCGCTGTCGTCCAGGGCCCGGCGGGAAGACGGCGTCGAGGGCGGCCGCGACCGGGAGCTGGAAGAGGAGAACCGGCGGCTGCGCGAGCGGCTCGCCGCGCTGGAGGCCGGTGCCTCGGAAGCCGGTGTCTCGGAAGCCGGTGAGGGCGCCGAGCCGCGGAGGGGGAGCGGATCATGACCGAGGCGCAGGTGTCCGGCGGCACGGCCGTCTACCTGTACGGGGTGGCGCGCGACCTGGACCCGGCCGCGCTGCCCGTCGCCGGGGTGGCGGGCGCGCCCGTACGGGGCGTGCTCGCCGCCGGGCTGACCGCGCTGGTCAGCACCGTCCGGCTGGAGGAGTACGGCGAGGCGGCGCTGCGCGCGAACATGGAGAACATGGCCTGGCTGGAGGCGACCGCCCGCACCCACCACGAGGTCGTGGACCGGGCCGCGCGGGCGGCGCCGACCGCCCCGGTCCGCATCGCGACGATCTACAGCGACGACGACCGGGTGGCCGAGGTCCTGACGGCCGAGGGCGACCGCTTCGGCGAGATCCTGGACCGCGTCGCCGGGCGGACGGAATGGGGCGTCAAGGCCTACGCGGTTCCCGCTCCGGTTTCGGACGGCGGGGACGCCCCGTCCGCCGATACCGGTTCGGGTACCGCCTACCTGCGCGGCCGCCAGCGCGAGCAGCGCCGCCGCGCCGACGCGGGACGCCGGCTCGCCGAACTGGCGGGCGAGCTGCACGCCGAGCTCGCCGGGCGCGCGGTGGCGTCCCGGCACCACCCGGCGCAGGACGCGCGGCTGTCCGGACGCGCCGACGTCCAGGTCCTCAACGCCGCGTACCTGCTGGACGACGACCGGGTGGAGGAGTTCCGCGCGGCTGTGCGGGCGGCGGGGGAGCGGGTGCCCGACCTCGACGTGGAGGTGACGGGCCCGTGGCCGCCCTACTCCTTCATCGAAGGGGACCGGTGACCACCAGCCTCGACACCGGCCTCGACACCGGCCGCGGCGCCCCGATGGAGCGGATCGCGCTGGTCGACCTGCTGGACCGGCTGCTGGCCGGCGGCGTCGTCATCGCGGGCGACCTGGTGATCTCCGTCTCCGGCGTCGACCTGGTGCGGGTGTCGCTGCGCGCGCTGATCACGACCGTCCTGGACGAGACGTCCGACGAGTGGCTGTCCGGAGGAGGAGGAGAGGCATCGTGACCCGTCCGAGCGAACCGGCTTGGAAGCTGCGCACCGACCCCGAGTCCGTCGAGCGGGACCTCGTGAAGCTGGTGCTGACGCTGGTGGAGCTGATCCGGCAGCTGATGGAGCGGCAGGCGCTGCGCCGCGTCGACGGCGGCGACCTGTCCGACGAGCAGGTCGAGGAGCTGGGGCTGGCGCTGATGCGGCTGAACCACGCGATGACCACGCTCAAGGACCACTTCGGCCTGGACGACCACGACCTCAACCTCGACCTGGGCCCCCTCGGCCCGCTCCTCCCGCCCGACTGAGCGTCACCCCCAGGGGAGCTGGAGGAGGGCGAGGGCGCCGACCCCGGCGACCAGCCAGGCGACGTAGTCGCCGACGTGCCCGGAGTGGGCCGCGCGGAGCCGGTCCAGCGCGCCGTGCACCGGCGCTGGCGGACGGAGGTCGCGCGTGCCCAGCCAGCCGACCGCCACGGCCAGCGCCGCCGCTCACCGTCCACAGCTCCAGCGGGTGCCCGTGCGGCGGGGCGTGATGGCCGTGGAGCACGGTGGCGCCGTAGCCGTCGGTGAACGCCTCGACGGCCGCGGTCATGGCCCGGCCGGGCAGCAGGACGAGCGCCGCCGTCCCGGCGGTGAGCAGGAGGCCGGGGGCGAGCATCGTCCAGGGCAGGTCGATCAGCCGGGGCGTCGTCTCCGGATCCTCGTGGGCCTCCGACTGATGTTGCGCCGGACGTCCCACACCGTGGAAGACGTGCAGCCACACGCGCAGCACGGCCCCGCCGGTCAGCGCGGACACGAGGACCCCCAGCGGGGCCACCCACCACCAGCCGGTGGCCTGCGCGGCGTGCTCGGTGACGGCCTTCCCCGTCCAGGTCCCGAGCGGCGGCAGCCCGGCCAGGCCGAGCCCGGCCAGCAGGAACACCCAGCCGGTGACGCGCAGCGGCCGCCCCCGGCCGTGCAGCTCGTCCTCGTCCACGGTCTCGAACCGGTTGAGCAGTGCCCCGGCCCCGAGGAACAGCGCGGCCTTCACGCCCGCGTGCCCGGCGACGTAGTACGCGACCCCCGCCAGCGAGTCCTCGTCGAGCGGGGCCAGGCCGAGGATGAGCAGCCCGACATGACTGATCGTCGAGTACGCCAGCAGCCGTTTGATGTGCCGCTGCGACACGCACAGCACCGACCCGAGCAGCGCGGTCACCGTCCCGGCGACGACGAGGGTCCGGACGACGGCCGGGTCGGCGATCGCCTCGTGGAACGTCGCCCAGTACAGCCGCGCGACCCCGTACACGCCGAGTTCGACCATCACCCCGGAGAACAGCACGCACACCGGAGTGGGCGCGACGGCGTGCGCGTCCGCCAGCCAGAAGTGGAACGGCACCACGGCCGCCTTGACCAGGAACCCGGTGGACACCAGCACGAACCCGGCCACCACCACCGGACGCGGCGCGCCGCCCAGCTTCTCGCCGAGCGCGGCGAACCCCAGCTCGCCGGTCTGCGCGTACAGGACGCCGATGCCGGTCAGCGAGACGTACGCGCCGAGGGAGTTGACGACGCCGAAGTTCAGCGCGCCGTGCACGGTCCTCGGCTCCTCGGCCAGGTAGCCGGTGAGCGCGTAGGCCACCACGCTCATCAGCTCGAAGAACACGAACGCGTCGAACAGGTCGCCGGTCAGCGTGAACGCGCACATCGCCCCGGCGAACAGCAGCAGCAGCGCGTGGAAGACCGCCTGCACCTCGGCGAAGTACCGCCAGGTGAACACCATCGCGGCCAGCGTCAGCAGGACGACCAGCAGCGCCAGCCCGGCCGACAGCGGGTCCGCGACGAGCGGGATGCCGTTCCCGGCCGTCCCGCCCCCGGGACGCCAGCCGCCGAGCCACTCCACGACCGTGCCGTCGAGCGAGTCGTGCAGCACCAGGCCGAGCAGGGCCGCGGTCGCCAGCGCCGCGAGGAGGGCCAGGGAGTCCACGATCTGGCGCGGCAGCCACCGCCCGCCCGCCGCCAGGACCGCCGCCGTCACCACCGGGACCGCGAAGGCCGCCTGAAGGATCACCGCTCCCGCTCCACGGACATCACCGCTCCCGCTCCAGGGACCGCAGCGCGTCCGGGTCGAGGGTGCCCCGGCGCTTGGCCACCTGCACGGCCAGCGCCAGCAGCAGGGCGGTGACGGTCGAGCCGACGACGATGTCGGTCAGCGTGAGCGCCTGGACGACCGGGTCCACGACCGGCGTCCGCGAGTCGGTCAGGTCGGAGAACACCGGCGCGGTGCCGCCCTTGCGGTAGCCGATGCTCGGCAGCAGCACGTAGGTCGAGGACTGCGCCACCGACAGGCACACGACCGCGTGGACGAGATGGTGGCTGGTCACCAGCCCGTAGACGCCGACGAGCATGATCCATCCGGCCGCCAGGTAGGGGATCAGGCTCACGTCCGCTCCGTCCGGCCGCCGTTGATGAGCAGCGCCTGCTCGAAGAACCGCGCCAGCACCAGCACCAGCGCGCACCCGACCTCGGCTCCGACGGCGGCGTTCAGCGCGGGGACGCTGTGCGTGCCGCGCGCGTCCGGCGCCAGCGTGCTCGCCGCCAGCGCCAGCAGCACGAACACGGCCGCCGCGGACGCCTCGCCGACCTCGAACGCGGGCATCGGCCGCAGCCTGCGCAGCGTCGGGTAGTCCCCGGCCAGGTAGAGCAGGTGGACGGCGGTGCCGAGCACCACGCCGCCCTGAAAGCCCCCGCCGGGCGAAAGGTTGCCGTGCGCGATGACGTACACGCCCACCACCAGCGTCACCGGCAGCAGCACCAATCCCGCCAGCCGCAGCGCGTCGGACACGTCCGCCGGTCCGTGCCGCAGTTCCCCGCCCGCCGCCTCGTACTCGTCCCGGACGGCCCGCAGCAGCACCACCGCGCCCAGCGCCGCCGCGAGCAGGATCAGCTCCTCGCCGACGGTGTCGAAGGCGCGCTGGTCGAAGTTGACCGAGGAGACGATGTTCTTGGTGTCCTGCGCCAGCCCGGCGGGCACCGCGCGGTCGGAGTAGGGGTGGAAGGCGCCGCCGAACTCCGGCAGCGCGCGAAACGCCTGGACCACCAGCGCCGCCGTCGCGCCCGTCCCGGCGGCGAACAGCGCCAGCCGGCCCCGGGGCCTCACCGCCGGTCCCGGTCGTGTCCCTGATCGTGCTGCCGGTCGTGTCCCTCGAAGCGGCGCGCCGCGTTCAGCGCCAGCACGACGATCAGCGGGAGGATCACGGTCCCCACCCCGAACTGCGACATCGCCACGTCCGGCGCCTGGAGGACGACGAAGAGCACGCCGAGCGCGAGGCCATACCCCGACAGCACGATCGCCTGCCGCGCCGGGTCCCTGACCAGCACCACCGCCGTGGCCATCACCGCCGCCAGCAGCACCGAAGCCGTCACCAGCGCGTCAGCCATGCCGTCCCGCCTTCTCCTCGATCGGCTTGTACGCGGCCCGCGCCGTCGCCACCACCGTCGCGGGACCGGACGCGAACACCAGCACGCCGATCAGAACCAGCTTGAGCACGTCGTGGTAGGAGCTCCAGATCCCGGGCGCCACCGCCAGCCCGGCGATCAGCGGCGGCACGCCGAGCGTCGTCCCGACGCCGACCAGGTGCAGCCGCGTGAACACCCCGCGCGGCAGCGGCACCGCCAGCGCCGCACCGCCCACGACCGCCACCCCGGCCCAGACCAGGACGTACGAGAGCGCGGTCACAGCGTCCTCCCGAGGAACCGCGCGTAGACCAGAATGCCCGCGACCGACAGGACGGCGAGCACGAGCGCCGCGTCCAGATAGGCGGAGCGGTGGTAGGCGGCCGCCAGCACGACCAGCAGCAGCGACGTCGCCGGACCGGCCGCCGCGAGCGCCGCCAGCCTGCTCACGGGTTCGCCGCGCAACGTCCCCGCCAGGCACGGCACCAGCCCCGCGACCAGCAGCACGAACCCGCCGCCGCGAACGTCGTGTTCACCCGGCCCGCCCCCTCGGCACCCGTCCCCTCGACACCGGCCGCTCCACGAAGCCCGTCCTGTGATGGACGATGAGGACGTCGCGCTCCGGATCGACCTGCGCCACGTACGCCGTCGGCCATACCGACCGTCCGAGCGTGACCAGGCCGCGCCACAGGTCCCCGCCCAGGACCGGACGCGCGGCCACCGCCACCGCCGCCGCCACGGCCGCCGTCACGCAGGCGATGATGATCTCGGACGGGATCACGGCCGAGACGATCGCGAGATAGCCGCCCGCCAGCGCGCACCACCACGCCGTCCCCGCGATCAGCCGTTCCATGTCACGTCCTGACTCCCGCATCCCCCGACGCCCTACCCGGTGGACGGATTTCAACCGCGCGCGCCACCGGGGCCGGGGGTCAGCGATCCACCGTCATGCCGGCGCGGAGCCGTTCGAGGGTGCCGCGCAGGAGCCGCGAGACGTGCATCTGGGACAGGCCGATCTCCTCGGCGATCTGCGCCTGGGTCTTGTTGCCGAAGAACCGCAGGAGCAGGATCGTCCGCTCGCGTTCGGGGAGGTCGTCGACCAGCGGCCGGAGCACGTGCGCGTCGATGACGGTCTCCAGCGCGGAGTCGTCGGCCCCGAGGCGCTCGCCGATCGTGCCGTCGTCCTGGTGCGCGTCGTTCGGCGCCTCCAGCGAGAGCGGGCGGTAGGCGTCGCAGGCGCCGATGGTCTCGATGGTCTCCTCCTCGGTGATGCCCATCCGGGAGGAGATCTCCGCGGTGGTGGGGGAGCGCCCGTGGTCCTGGGTGAACTCCTGGACGGTGCGCTGGAGCACCGGGCGCAGTTCCTGAAGCCGCCGGGACACGCGAACGCTCCAGGTCTTGTCGCGGAAATGGCGTTTCACCTCCCCGAGCATCATCGGATAGGCGTAGGCGACGAACCGGTCGCCGATCTCGGGGTCGAACCGGTTGATGGCCTTGATGAGCCCGACATAGGCGACCTGTTGCAGGTCGTCGAGCGGCTCACCGCGGTCGGCGTACCGCCGTGCCACGCCTCGGACGAGCGAGGCGTGCAGGTCGACGACGCGGCTACGGAGCCGTTCGCGGTGCGGATCGTCCTTCGCGAGCCGGTTCATCTCGGCCAGGAGGTTCTCGGTCTGCCCATCGTCGAACCGCTGCGCGGCCTGCGTCATTGTCATCTGGGGGGCCTTTCCGCTCGGGGCGAGCGAGTTTCCGCTCCAACTCTCGGCTACCCACGGAAAAGCGCTTCATACGACCCGCTCCGGCCGAGGGCCTCGAAGTTCGTCGCGTTCTGGACATGGGGACCGTGGTCCGTTTAAGCTAACCGGACCACAGTCCGAGTAAGGAGTGTTCGTATGCGCATGCGCCATCTCATGGTCGCGGCGGCGGTGGGCGGCCTGCTGCTCACCGCCTCCGAAGCGTCCGCCCAGCCGTCCGCCGAGACGCGCGCGACCGCCGACAAGCCGGTCTACGTCCCCCTCCACGGCGGACGGTGGCTGCCCTGCGACGGGCTCCCCGGCTGCACGTACAAGCCGCTGCGCGGCAACCCGGAGACCGGCCCGTCGGAGAGCGTCTACCGGCTGAAGGCGGGCACGAAGTTCGACCCCCACTGGCACACGAGCCCCGAGCACGTCCTCGGCATCTCGGGCAGGCTGGCCTGGAACGTCGAGGGCGGTGTGCGCGCCCGTATCGGGCAGGGTGACTATCTCTACTACCCCTCGAAGGCCGTTCACTGGGGCAAATGCCTGAAGGGCGCGGACTGCGTTTACAAGGTCTACGACGACCTCCCCTACGACTTCCACGCGGGCCGCTAAGGGGGCACCCTCGCGGCCCACCGGACATGAGTAGATTCTGTTCGGGACGTCGAAAGGAAGGGCCGCGATGGGCACCTTTGCCGTCGTCGGGGCCGGGCTCACCGGCGCCGCGACCGCCTGGCAGCTGGCCCGGCGGGGGCACGAGGTCACGGTGCTGGAGCGCTCCACCCCGGCCAACGCCGAGGGCGGCTCGCACGGCTCCGCGCGGATCTTCCGCTACGGCTACCCCGACCCCTTCTACGCCCGGCTGGTCGTCGACTCGCGGGCCGAATGGGACGAGCTGGAGCGCCACTCCGGCGAACGCCTCCTCACCCGGACGGGCTCGCTCGACTTCGGCGCCGCCCGCGCCCCCGCCGCCCTGGCCGCCGTGTTCGAGCGGGTCGGCGTCGAGCACGAGCTGCTGACCACCGCCGAGGCGGCCGAGCGCTGGCCGGGCTTCGCCTTCGACGGTGCCGCCGTGCTGTGGCACCGGGCGGCCGGGGTGATCGACGCGGAGGCGGCGGTGGCGGCCATGCTGCGGCTGGCGCGGGCCGGCGGCGCCCGGATCGCGACCGGCCGGCCGGTGACCTCGATCGTCCGGGCGGGCTCCGGTTACCGCCTGGTGAGCCCGGACGGCCGCGTCGAGGAGGCCGAGAAGGTCGTCGTCACCGCCGGCGGCTGGCTGCCCGACCTGCTCGGCGACCTCCCCTTGCCCGCGCCGTTCCTGTCCGCCTTTCCGGCACTCCAGGTAATGCAGGAGAACGTCTACCACTTCCCTTACCGCGACGCTCCGGAAGGGCCGTGGCCGACGTTCATCCACAAGAAGTCGGCCATTCTGGTCTACGGCCTGCCCGGCGGGCGCGACGCCGCCCTTCCGGACGGCCGGTCCGGTCTGAAAGTGGCCGAGTTCAACGGCGGACGGCCCCTCCGGAGCGCCGCCGCCCAGAACGGCGAGATCGACCCGGCCAACCGCGAGCGGCTCGTCGCCTACGTCAGGAGGGCCCTGCCCGGCCTCGTCCCCGCCCCCTACGCCGAGACGACCTGCCTTTTCACGAACACCCCCACGGAGGACTTCGTGATCGACGGCGTCGACGGAATCACCGTGGCCTCGCCGTGCTCGGGGCACGGCGCCAAGTTCGCGCCGCTCCTCGGACGTGTCATCGCCGATTCGGCATCGGGTGAACGCGCGGCTCCGGAACGCTTTCGCCTGGCCATATAGCGTTCGCGAGCGCGAGAGCGCAATGGGGCATGGGCAGCTCCGGCGGGCTGTGCCATGATGACACGATGGTTGACAACAGGGTCATTCCGCCGCTGGCGGGCGAAGAGCGCGCCGTTCTGACCGCTTTCCTCCAGTACCAGCGCGACACCCTGGGCAGGAAATGCGAGGGCCTGACCGCCGAACAGGTCAAGCAGAGGTCCGTGCCGCCGTCGAACCTGTCCCTGCTCGGGCTGGTCCGGCATATGGCCGAGGTCGAGCGGATCTGGTTCCGGATCAGACTGTCCGGCGAGGACGTTCCGCTCCGGTGGAAGCGGACGCCCGGTGATGACCTCGACTTCGATGTCGATGACGCCGACCCCGAGGAGGCGGCCGAGGCCTGGAACGAGGAGTGCGCTCGATCCCGTGAAATCGAGCGGAACGCCGAATCCCTGGACATCACCGGGCACGTCAGCGGCAAGGACGTCTCTCTCCGCTGGATCCTCACCCACATGATCGAGGAGTACGCGCGGCACAACGGCCACGCCGACCTGCTCCGCGAACGTATCGACGGCGTCACGGGGGAGTGAGCGGACCTGCGGTCAGGTGGCCTTGCCGCGGGCGATGTAGACGTTCATGCCGGTGAAGTCGAGGGTGACGTTGTACGGCTTGTAGAAGCAGTGCGAGAAGTGCGCCAGCACGTCGAACCCCTCCCCGGGGGGCGGGTCGTCCGCCACGGCCGCGAACGCGTCGCTTCGCGCGTCCGCGGAGGCGAAGCCGCCCGCGCCGCCGCCCTTGTCCGCGTAGCAGTAGACGTACTTCGCGGAGGCGTCGCCGAGGCGGATCTCCTTCGGATAGCAGGGGTAGCTGACGACCGGCTGGCCTCCGGCGTATGCCTCCAGTGGACGGTCGTAGTCGGTGTGAATACGTAGCCGCTGGGCCGTTTCGACGGCCATTCCGGCGGCCATTTCGCTGGTCCCGCCGACGTCCATGGCCACCACCCGCGCTCCGGAGTCGGCGATGCTCCCCCTGCTGTGCAGCAGGTGCTCGCGGGCCAGCCACAGCGGCAGGGGCTCGACCCCGGCGCGCCTGGCGTCGGCGCGCGCCTTCCCGGCCGACTCGGGGGTCCGGCGGCGCAGGATCAGCGACCGGCCCGCGTAGTCGACGGTGGTCAGGAAGTGGTACAGGATCC
Organism: Actinomadura terrae; assembly: GCF_022751215.1. Classification (GTDB taxonomy): domain Bacteria; phylum Actinomycetota; class Actinomycetes; order Streptosporangiales; family Streptosporangiaceae; genus Spirillospora; species Spirillospora terrae. Next base: position 1,182,394 of record NZ_JAICDG010000002.1, read on the forward strand.
ACGTGCCGATGATGCCCTCGGGGGACCCGGCGGCGTTGTCCTCCTCGCCCGTCCACTGGACGGGGACGTTGCGCAGTTCGATGTCCCCCAGCTTGAAGGACTCCAGCACCCCGAAGTAGTGCCAGATGACGCGGCCCGCGTACTCGATCTTCTGGCTGGTCACGGCCTCCAGCCCGGCCTCCCTGGCCACCTTCGCGGACAGGCCCAGCCACGGCACGCGGGTGTAGAACGTGAAGCGCTTCGGCGGCCCGCCGTTGATCGACACCGGCAGCAGCGGGAACGGGTCCAGCTCCGTCCAGGCCACCCGGCCGACGTCGCCGTGGACCTGGTACGCCTCACCGCGAAGCGCCCCGAACCATTTGGCGTAGACGTCCTCGCCGGCCGCCTGCCAGCGCGGTACGGCGAGGGAGAACTTGTCCTGCCGGATATAGCAGTCGCCCAGAAGCCGGTTGGTCTCCTTGTCGGCGGGCGCCAGTCCCAGCGCCATCGTGAGGTACTTCTCCGCGTCGGGGAACTTGTTGCCCAGTAGCCCGACATAGCCGCGCTGGCGCGCCGCGTGCAGGTTCTTGGGGTCCTTCTTCAGGATCTCCTCATAGGCGCGACCGGCCCGCTCGAACTCCCCGGCCTTGAACAACGCGTCGGCGTCACCGCCCTCGGCTCGCGCCGAGGCCGCCGCGCCCAGCAGCGGCGCGGCCGCGGCGGCACCGGCCACCACGGCGGCGCCCCGCAGCAGCGACCTGCGGCCCCATTCCCCGTCTTCGGCCATATCCCTCTCCCCTTTTCACAGGCACCTTCCAGAGCCGGGGCGGCATGCACCCGGCGCTGAACGCATGCCTTCACCCAAGGGGAGAGGCTGTCGCGGCGGCGTATGCGCTTTTCGATACACCGGCGATACGTCCGACACCCGTGACGCATCCGCCCATGCGAGCCGCTAATGGACGCCGTTCAACGCCGGTGCTGCGACGCGCCGGGAATCCGGACCGTCACGACGAGACCGCCGGCGGGACGCGGCGTGATGTCGAGCGTCCCGTCGTGGGCGCGGACGATGCTGTGCACGATGGCCAGCCCGAGCCCGACGCCCGCGTGCTCGTTGGTGCGGATGCGCCGCGTTCCGCGCTGGAAGGGTTCGGTAAGCGTCGGTACCAGATCCGCTGGGACCAGCGGGCCGGTGTTCTCGACCCGCAGCACGCTCGCGCCGTGCTGCGATTCGGTGTGGACGGTCACGGTGCCGTCGGCGGGGAGATTGTGGACGATGGCGTTCTGGACGAGATTGGTGGCCACCCGCAGGATGAGTTCCTCCGACCCGACGATCTGCGCCCTCTCACCGGTGACGTCGAGGGTGATCTGACGCTGTTCGGCGAAGGGCAGCAGCGTTTCGGCGGCTTCTTCGGCGACGAGCGAGAGGTCGACGGTCTCGCGGGTGAAGCTCCTGCGGTCACTGCGGCTGAGCAGCAGCAGGGCCTCGGTGAGGTCGATCGCCCGGGTGTTGACGGTGTGGAGCCGTTCGAGGAGTTCGCCGTGGTCCCGGGTGGGATCGCCGCGCGCCACGTCCAGCAGCGTCTGCGAGATCGCCAACGGGGTGCGCAGTTCGTGCGAGGCGTTCGCGGCGAACCGCCGCTGCTCGTCCACATGGGATTCGAGTTGCTGGAGCATCGTGTCGAAAACGTCGGCGAGTTCGCGGAACTCGTCGTTGGGGCCCCGCATGCGGATGCGGTGGGCCAGCGACCCGTCCGCGGCCAGCCGCGCCGCGTCCGTGATCTGGGTGAGCGGCGCGAGCATCCGGCCGGCGAGGACCCATCCGCCGAGAAGGCCGAACAGCAGGAGAAAGGCCATCGCCTGGATGGCGCGGGGCACGAAGGCGCGCTGGAGGTCGGAACGGTTGGGAATCCACGGCGGCCCCGGCCCCCACCGTCCCTGCCCCGGCCCGGGCGTGATGTTGCCCTCGGGGACGTAGCGCAGCAGGAACACCCAGACCACGGCCAGCAGAAGGGCACCGGCGAGCATGAGGAAGCCGGCATAGCTGAGCGTGAGCTTCAGCCGGACGCTGAACCCAGGACGCCTGTTCACGCGCGCCACCGGCACGACCGGTGCCGAGACGATCGCAGACCGTCACCATTGGCCACGGCCAGGCAAAGCTCCTCCAGGATCAGCACGCACATACTCCGAAGACTAGGCAGCACGACCTATCGCCGGCATATGCAAACCCGGCGGCGTCATGAGTTCCAACCAGCTGAAACGCCGCCGCGCGCCCTTCGAATTCCTCGCCGGACGCCCACCTGGCTACTGACCGTGACCGGCATGGCCCTAGCCCTGGCCAGCACGTCCACCCTCGCGTTCCTCGCGCGGCGCACGACGGAGCGACCGACCTGCACCACTCCATCGAGCGAACCCACCCGCCCCAGAGACGCGGCCGGACGGGTCAGGGGGCTGAGCCGGACTAGGGCGTGGGGCCGCCCGCGTCGTCCGCACGGTGGATGAGGGAGCGCAGCAGCCGCTCGTCGTCGGCGTCGAGGTCGGAGACGAAGCGGGCCAGGACGCTCGGCCGGTCGGTGCCGCTCTCCTCCAGTTCCCTGAGCATGCGCCGGGCGATCAGCGCGGCCGGGTCGGCCACCACGGGGGTGTAGGCGTAGGTGCGTCCGGCACGCGCGCGTCGCAGCAGGCCCTTGGCGGTCAACCGGGACAGGATGGTGGTGATGGTCGTCCGGGCCAGGCCGCCGCCCACGGCGGTCTGGACTTCGCGCACGGTCATCGGCCCCGCGGCGGCCCAGAGAACGTCGAGCACCGCGGCTTCGAGTTCGCCTGCGGGACGGCGGGCATCGGGCATCACGAACCGAGTGTGTCACACGGGCGTCTACAGTCATGTAGTCGTCTACAGTGATGTAGACGGACACTCTGTGTGACGATCGGACGTCCCTGATGAGCGTTGCCCTGTCCCTGCTCGGTCCCCACGCGTTCGACGCGGGGCTGTACGGCGAGGTGATCCGGCTGGCCGGCCGGTCCCCGCGCGTCCTGGACGACGCGATCGCCCTCTACGGCGCGGCCGGGCTGGCGCTGTTCGCGGTGATCATGGTCGCGGGATGGTGGCTGGCCCGCGCCGCCGACGGCGCGACGATGGCGCGGGCGCTCGCGGCCCCGGCGGTGGTGGCCCTGGTCTACGGGACGAACACCCTGTTCAAGGGGGTCGTCCGGGAGAGCCGTCCGTGCCGGGCCATCCCCGGCAGCATCACGTTGGAGAAGTGCCCGTCGGCGGGCGACTGGTCGTTCCCGAGCAACCACGCCGCCATCGCCTTCGCGGCGGCCGCCGCGCTCTGGGCGGTCAACCGGTGGCTCGGCCTGCTGGGGAGCGTCGCGGCCGTGCTGATGGCGGCCGCCCGGGTGTGGGTGGGCGCCCACTACCCGCACGACGTCGCGGTCGGCGCGCTCGTCGGCCTCGTCCTCGCGGCGCCGCTCACGGTGGCCGCCGGGCGGACGGCCCCGCTCGTGGAACGCGCCCGCACCGGTCGCCTCCGCTTCCTGCTCTCCGCCCCCACCGCGTGAACAACCGCCCGAGGTCAGGGCACGTACTGGAGCCGGCGCAGCCGCGTGAGGTGCTCGACGAAGCTCGCATGGGAGTCGACGCAGTCGGCGAACCCCGCCTGGCGGATCTTGATCGTGCTCTGGACCATGTCGAACCCGGCGTTCCACACCCCGTCCGCGAATCCCCAGGAGACGATCTCGTCGTACGGGACGGGCCGCAGCCGGTGGCGTTCGACGAGCGCGTCCCAGGCGGCCCGCTTGTCGGTCATCTGATCGGTCAGGCTCATCGGCTGGGGCGGAGCGGTGGGCATGTCGAAGGCGGCCGCGATGTCCGGCCACAGGTGCTGCCAGCGGAACAGGTCGCCGTTGGTGACGTTGAAGACCTCGCCCTCGGCCCGCTCGCTGGTCAGCGCCCACTCGGCGGCCGACGCGAGCAGATCGGCGTCGGTGATCTGGTGCAGCGCCGTCCACGCCTGCGCCGAGCCGGGGAACCGCAGCGGTACCCCCGCTTCCTTGGACAGCGCCGCGAACACGGCGATGCAGTTCAGCAGGTTCATCGGCGAGCCGGTGTTGAACCCGATGACGGCGTCGGGACGCAGCACCGTCCAGCCGAAGCCGTCGGCACGCGCCCGCTCGGCGAGCAGGTCCTCCTGGTCGTTGTAGAAGACCGGGCCGAGGAACCGGGGATCGGACTCCTTCGCCGGGGTCTTGTAGGGACCGAGGTGCTCGCCGTAGGACTTCCCGCCGCCGATCAGCACGACGCGCTGGAGCGGCGCGCCCGCCGCCCGCAGGGCGTCCAGCGTGTTGGCGAGCATGGCCACGTTCGGGCCGACCGTCTCCGCCATGGTCGGACGTTCGACGTAGGCGGCGTAGACCACGTGCGTGATCCGCGTGAGGTCGCCGAACGCTGCTCGGGCGGCCTCGGCGGCGAGCAGATCGACGCTGACATGACGCCCCCCGGACTCCTCGGCGCGACGCCGGGACGCCGTCGTCAACCGCCATTCGGCGCTGCCCCTCAGCCGTTCGGCAATGGCCGACCCCACAACCCCGTGCGGGCCGACGAGCAGAAGCGCGGGGGCGCCGGACCGATCGGAAATGGTCATGCCCTGTCTTCCTTTCAGGAGTGATTCAGGACGCACCGTCCTGCGCTCCCACTCTGGAAGAGGCTGCGCGCCCGCCGCCACACCCGGCCGATCCGACCACCACGCTCCCTACCACCGACAGGGACAGGCACACACTTCCGTCGCGTTGGCACAATGAAACGCATGAGCGATTCGGACGCGCCGACCGCCGGTGCCCTAGGTGATTTCCTTCGCGGCCGCCGGGCCCGGCTCAGCCCCGAGGACGCGGGAATCGTGTCCTACGGCATCCGCCGCGTCCCCGGGCTGCGCCGCGAGGAACTCGCCCAACTCGCCGGTATCAGCCCCACCTACTACACCCGTCTTGAGCAGGGGCAGAGCACGAACGCGTCCGAAACGGTCATCGACGCGATCGCCCGCGCGCTCGACCTCGACGACGCCGAGCGCACCCACCTGCACGACCTGGCACGGCCGGCACGTAGCAGGCGGCGGCGCCCCGCGCGGCCGGACGCCGCCCGCCCGAGCACGATGCGCCTGATCAACGCGATGGCCGACGTCCCCGCGGTCGTGCTGGGCCGCCGTACCGAGGTCCTGGCCTGGAACCGCCTCGCGCACGCGCTGCTGGCCGGACACCACGACTTCACCGCCCCGGGACGCCCGGCCGACCGTCCCAACCTGACCCGAATGCTGTTTCTGGACCCCCACACCCGCGAGCTGTACGCCCGCTGGGACGAGGAGGCCGCCCGCGACGTCGCGTCCCTCCGCCTGTTCGCCGGCCGCTACCGCGACGACCGCGAACTGGCCGACCTGGTCGGCGAACTGACTCTCAAAAGCAACACGTTCGCCACCCTGTGGGCCAAGCACCCCGTCTACAAATGCCAGTCCGGACGCAAGTACTTCCGGCACCCGGAGGTCGGCGAATTCGAGCTGGAATTCGAGGTGCTGCACCTGCCCGACGACTCCGGGCACCGGATCCTGACCTACACCGCGATCCCCGGCACCCCGTCCGAACTGACGCTACGACTCCTGGCCGCCCACACCGCCGACCCGGGAATTCACCGAGGCTCCGCCGCCGCCCTCGGAAGCGCCATCATCACGAGGGCCGCCACGACATAAAGCGCCCCGGAAATGACGAGAACGGTGCTGAGGGCGTCAGCGTAGTCGTCCAGTCGCGGCGCGCCGGTCGCCGATTCGCCCACGCCGCTGAAGAAGATCGTGCCGAGGGCGGCGATGCCGATCGCGCCGCCGATCTGGTTGACGGTGGAGAGCACCCCGCCCGCGGCTCCGGCGTCGCGTCCGGGAACACCGGCGAGGACGACGTTGACGAGGATGGGCGCGGCGAGGCCCAGCCCGAGCCCGCCGATGAGGAGGGCGAGGGCGAGCGGCCAGTAGCCGGGGTCGTCGCCGTCCCTGACGACCGTCCACAGGACGAACTGGGACGCCGCGATCGTGACCGAGCCGCTGATCAGCAGGGCCCGGCCGGCCTTGGCGGCGAGCGCGACCCCGAGCCCCGAGGTGGTGATCGAGCCGAGCGCGTAGGGCAGGATCACGAGGCCGGTCTCCCACGCGGTCCGGTGCGTGCCGTTCTGGAGGTAGACCGACAAGGTCAGGAAGAACGAGCCGAGGCCGCCGAAGAAGAGCACGGACGCGCCCAGGCCGCCCGCGAACGCGCGGATGCGCAGCAGCGCCGGATCGAACACGGGCGCGCTCCCACGTCCGGTGAGGCGACGCTCGTGAACGAGGAAGATCGCCAGCAGAACGATCCCGCCGCCGAGAAGCGCGTAGCTGGCCCAGCCCCACCCCCACGCCTGGGTCTGGATGATCGGCAGCAGCAGAAGCAGGATGCCCGAGGCCGCGAGCAGCGCGCCCGCCACGTCCAGCCGCGCGGACGAGCCGGACCGCGACTCCGGCAGCGCCCGCGCGCCCATGACGAGCGCCGCGATCGAGACGGGCACGTTGATCCAGAAGATCGTGCGCCACCCCAGCCCGAACAGGTCGCCGTCGACGAGCAGCCCGCCCAGCAGCGGACCCGCGACCGCCGCGAGCCCCTGGACCGCCCCGTACGCGCCGAACGCCTTGGCGCGCTCCCCCGGGGCGAAGGACGCCCGGATGATCCCGAACACCTGCGGGACCATGACCCCTGCCATCAGCCCCTGCGCGGCGCGCATGCCGATGAGCATTTCCGGGCCGGGGGCCAACGCGCAGAGCGCGGAGGTGAGCATGAAGCCGGCCAGTCCGATCATGAACATGCGCTTGCGGCCGTACTGGTCGCCGAGCCGTCCGCAGGTGATCAGGCCCGCGCCCAGGGCGAGGACGTAGGCGGCGATCGTCCACTGGAGCTGGGCGTCGTCGGCCCGCAGGTCCCGCGCCATCGCCGGGGCGGCGACGGTGACGATCGTCGCGTCGAGCAGATCCATGAACGAACCGAAGAGCACCACGACGAGCGCCATGGACCCGACGGGCGCACGTGCGCCCTCCTGGGAAATCGATGAAGCGGTCATGCCGGACACCATGGCCGATATAGTTGCCACCGAATGACCGCTTTGGGGGACGTCATGGCCGTGACCTCCGCCCGGGCGCTCAAGCTGCTGTCGATCTTCGGCACCGGCGCGACCCTGACCGCCGGAGAGCTCGCGTCCAGGCTCGAAACATCGGTGCGGACGGTGCGCCGCGACATCGACACGCTCAGGGAGCTCGGCTACGAGATCGAGGCGGTGCGCGGAGCGGGCGGCGGCTACCGCCTCGGCCGCGCCACCCGGTTGCCCCCGGTCGTCTTCGACGAGGACCAGGCGGTCGCGGCGGCGGTCGCGCTCCAGACCGTCCCCACGATCCTGTCCGGCATCCACGAGAACGCGGCCCGCGCCCTCGCCACCCTGCGGCAGGCGATGCCCGCCCGCAGCCGCGCCCACGCCGAGGCGTTCACCGTCTCCGCGGCCCGCAACTACTGGGAGTTCCCCGCCGAGCCCATCAACGGCGAGATCATCCGCGTCCTGGGCAGCGCGATCAACCGGCGCCACCTGATCCATCTGGCCGAACCGCCCCTCACCCTGGAACCGCACGCCCTAGTCGTCTGGGCCGCCCGCTGGTACCTCGTCGCATTCGAACCGTCCGCCGACCGCTGGCGCGCGATGCGCGTCGACCGCCTCGAACCGCGCATGCCGACCGGACGAACCTTCGAACGCCGCGAAATCCCGCACGGCGATCCGGTCGCCTTCGTCATGAGCACCCACGACCGCGGCGACACCCCGGCCGAATGGCCCTGCCGCGGCTCGGCCCTCATCGCCCTCCCCGCCCCTGTGGTCGCCCAGTTCGCCCCCGGCGGCTCGACGGTCGAGTACGAAACCGACTCCAGCTGCCGCCTAACGCTCGGCGCCTGGTCCTGGGCGGGCCTGGCCGGCCTCCTCCTGACCTTCGACGCCGACCTCACCGCCATAGAACCACCAGAACTAAGACAAGCACTACGCGCCCTGCACACCCGAATAAACAAATCCCTAAAACCCGCCTGAGCCCTGTGCGTCCGGCGGAGCGTGCCTTCAGAACACCATCGCGAGCAGGTCGGCGAACAGCTCCTGTTCGTCGATCTCCAGCCCGCGGTTCGTGAACCACGTGGCCATGTTGTGGCAATCGCGCATCAGGAAGTCCATGCCCTTCGGGTTGCCGACGACGTTGACGACCTGGGGCAGGTCGATCATCACGATCCGCTCGGTCTGCGCGAGGACGTTGTACGGCGAGAGGTCGCCGTGCGCCAGCCCGGCAGCGGCCAGTTCGCGCATGCCATTGCGGAGTTGCTCGAAATACACACCGAGCAGTTCCTTCGACGGCCGGACCTGGGCGAGCCGGGGCGCGGCACCGCCCTCGCCGTCGTCGATGAACTCCATCAGCAACTCGGTGCCGTCCACCTGCACGGGATAGGGCACCGGAACGCCCGCCTTCCACAACCGGTTGAGGGCGTCCCATTCGGCGTACGCCCACTGCCCGGCCGCGACACTGCGGCCGTGCGCGGTCTTCTTCGCCATCGCCCGGCTGTCGCGGCTGTTGCGGGTACGGCGCCCTTCGACGTACGACGTACTGCGGTGGAAGGACCGGTGCTCTTCGGTGCGGTACCGTTTCGCGGCCAGCAACGAAGATCTCGCCGGATTGTCGCCGATCGCTTCCACGGCCCGTTCGAGCAGGAAGACGTCGGCTTCCTTACCGGTTTTGAGGACGCCGAGTTCGGTGTCGATCGCGGCCTGGTCCGTCACGACCCACGAGGGGCGCGGTTCCGGGCCGCGAGCGCCGCGCTCGACGTCCAACCAGGTGGACCACCGCTGATCCGGGCCCAGCCTCTCCTCGATCGAATGGAAATCGATGGCGAAGTCGGACTCGCGGGAGCCAGGACCGGAGTGAGCATCAGAAAAGTCGTACTCGGAAGACAACGGTTTTGCTCCTGAACAAAGAGAGGTGACTGTTGCGGACACGCCGCAGCGCAGTGATGGCCATCCGTCACCCCTCCTTAGTCCAGGCGGCATTCGCCGCTGCTCGGTCGACCCATCATCCCCGTACGTCTGGCACCTCGCAACGTATTTACCGGAGCCGCGACGGCGGTCCCGCACTCGCGGGTGCGGGACCGCCGGACGGAATCTCGCCTACCAGGTGTGGGCCACGTCGATGATGAGCCGCGCGCCGCCCCCGTCACGCGGGAGCGTGAGAACCCGGAACGGCAGCCGCGCCCGCACCCCCACACCGATCGTGGTCTGGCCCTCGAACGACCCCGCCCCCGCCACCTGTCGGAACGTGGAGTACCCGCTGACATTCGCGAGCTCGGGCGAGACGGCCGGGAACCCGCTCGCGGCGGCGGCCTGGACGATGACGCGCAACTTGGCGCCCCCGCGCAGCGGGACGGGCTTCCCCGACCCGTCCTGCACCACCTCGTCGACATACCCGGCGAGGTAACCGAACCCCGACCCGGCCACCTCGATCACCAACCGGTCGTAACAGTCCTGCCGTCCGGTGCGGACCCGCTCCAGCGGCCCCTCCGCGTGGTCATGCAGCGTCCCCTTGTCCTGTGACCCCCAGGCGGTGGCACAGGCGGCCGACGCGGGCGCACCCAGCGTCCCGACCAGAACCACCGACAGCACGAGAGACAACAGCGCCCCAATCAATGCGCGCATCCCGAACCCCCATCACGTAATCCGACATCGATTGCTAGGGAAGACGCCCCATGCCCACCGCGAGTTGGCACACCGCCGTGTCCGGATGCGGCAGCGCCCGAGTACGCGCAGGTGTCAAGCCGCTACCGAACAACCGCGCAAACCCGCCTCAATGGAATAACGCCGCGAACAAAGAACACCAATTCACCGACCGGGAGTCGGGTCGCCGCCGGAGCGGGAGCCGGGTCTGCGGCTCCCGCGACGGTCGTTGATGGGTCAGGCCCAGGGGGCGAGGGGGTACCAGTAGTCCTCGAAGATGGACGGGAGGCGGACGTCCCAGTACAGAAGGAGGAAGACGCCGGCCGCGATGAAGCTGACGGTGGTGATGGCGGCGGCTCGGCGGGGTGAGGCGGCCAACCACCGGCCGACGCGGCCGCCGGTCAGCAGGGCGATCGCGATGAGGAGGGCCGCCATGATGACGATGTTGCCGAGTGATTGCAGGGTGAAGGCGGCCGCGCCGTACAGCGGGTTGTGGCTGTCGGCCGCGTCCTGGAAGAGCTGCCGGAACAGGGGGAAGGGCCGTCCGATCAGGAAACCTCCGATGAGGACGCCCATGACGACCAGCCGCGCACCGGGGCGGCGTGCCTCCAGCGGCGCCAGCGGGTCCTTGATCACGCCGGCCGAGGCGAGACCGAGCACGATCATGATCAGCCCGATCACGCCATAGACGATCATCGCCTGGACCAGCCGCGGCGGGATGCCGTCACCGGTGGTCGTCTTGAACTGGGGCATGCCGGTGCCGACGACTCCGACGAGGGCGCCGTACAGCGCCGAGACCGGGATCATTCCGGCTGCGAGCAGGCCGAGCGGCCGGACCGTTCCGCGGACCCGGTCTCCTTTCGTCGCCCCCGCCCGGGTCATGGTCGGGGTGAGAGCGCTGAACGCGGCGATGTTGCAGGCGGTGAAGGTGCCCGCCACCCCGGAGACCAGGGCGAACAGGACTCCGGTGGCCATCCCGGTGATGGGCGTCGCCTTCGCGTCGTGGCCGAGCAGGGTGTTGGCGATGTTGTCGCCGACGGTCTGGTCCACGAACTCCGCCGACCAGATCACCGTCAGCGCGAACCCGATCAACGCGCCGACCGCGATGAGCAGGAGCCGCCGCTGCGGCGCCGCCGGCGGTGTCACGGGCGGGTTGTTCACGAGCTGGGTCATGACATGACTCCTGACCTCGAACGATCTCTGCCGCCGTCAGGCTGACGCCCCCGCCCACCCTGACCTTCCTCCCAGAATGCGATCTTCCCCGCCACCAGGGGAAGCGCACTTCAGGAGATGCGGCCAAGGGCGGCCACCACAGGAATGAGATCGACCTCTGGTCAAGCAACGCCTCCCGCGTCCCCCGCACCTGACCCACACCTGAGTCTTGGGCACCGAGACCGTCTCGAAGGAAGGACCCAAACCGGGGCTACGTGACCTCGCATTCGATCCAGTTCAGCCAGGATGCGTACATCTTTCCGGTCATCAGGTCCACAGCGGTCAGCATGTGCCGGACCCCGCCGTAGCGATGGAAGGTCGCGCGCCGCCGTGGGTCACACCGCGCACGTATTCCGGCGAGCAGTCCAGCAGATGCGCGATGTCGGTCACAGGCTGTCCCCGCGCCGACATCAGCCCCACGATCGCCCGCCGCAGCTTCACCGGCTCCTTGGCCGTCCGCAGCCAGGGCCGTATCCCACTAAAGATCAATTACCCGAAGAACGTTTCTGGACGAGGCGCTGGTTTGTGAGATCACCTTTTCACCTTCGCCCAAGGAACGTCCCGTAATCGGCCCTATGCTCGATCGACCGTGATGCCGGGGGCTATCGGGTACGCCTTCACAATGAAGGCGGCAGTCCAAGGAGCTTCGGCACTGCCTGGGAGCGAAGGTGAACTCGACAGGACGGCGGGCCTGCCTTGCCGGAGGTATCGGTGGTACGTAGTGCGGTGGGGCGCTGGTGTCTCAGGCGCTCTGGGTCCCCGGCGCGCCGTATCGGGCGAGCATGGTCAGCACCGCTTGGTCGACCGCGTTGGTGATGGCGGAATCGTCGGGCTCCCAGCGTGCGAGCAGCATCCGCGGCCAGAACACGTAGTTGGAGATCATCCCGAGGAATTGGGTCGCCGCCATCTCGGCATCGTCGAGCCGGGCTGTACCAGCGTCGTTTTCCGCTGCCAGGTAGCGGCGGACCGATTCGAAGTAGGGCATCTTGCCGAGCCTGAACTGAGTCTCGCCGAGCTCGGGGAAGCGCGGTACCTCGGCGATGACGATGCGGAAGAGGGCGGCCATGCCGGGTTGGGTGAGAAGGGCCGCGTATCGGCGTCCGATGGTCTCAAGCCCTGCGCGGAGGTTCCCCGGCTCGGGGAGGGGCGCCCCCTCGTCGTCGACCTTCCAGTAGTCGGTGACGATCGCCTCGAACAGGGCCGCCTTGGTGGTGAACTGCTTGAACAGAGTCGCCCTCGACACTCCGGCCGCCTCGGCGATGCGGGCCAGCGAGGTCCCGTCGTATCCGGAGTCCAGGAACAGCTTCGTCGCTGCCTCGATGATGGACGTCCGCTTCTGCGCTGCCACGCGCCGGTGGTACTCCGAAGGCTGTGCCGTCATGCCCTCCAGTATGCCTCGCTACGAGGCGAGTCACTTGACTCACTTCTAGCCCTACTCCTACCTTGAGAGAAGAGGTGAGTCACTCGGCTCACCTTAAGCCAAGCCTGGAAGGATGCCTCATGGAACGCTTTGAGGGCCAGACCGTCATCGTCACGGGCGGCAGCGGAGGCATGGGCAGCAGTCATGTGCGGGGCTACCACGCCGAGGGCGCGAACGTCGTCATTGCCGGCCGCGACGACGACGCGGGCCGCGATCTCGCTGCTCAGCTCGGTCATCGGGCTCTGCCCGTTCACCTGGATGTCGCCAGCGAGGACGACTGGGCGACGGTGGTGCGAGAAGTCGAAGGCCACTTCGGGGCGATCACCATCCTGGTGAACAACGCGGGAGTCCAGAACCCGGCGGTCCCCATCGAGCACACCGAACTCCGCACCTGGGAGCGCACCTTCAGCGTCAACGTCACCGGCCAGTTCCTCGGCATCAGGGCCGTGGCTCCGTCGATGCGCCGGGGCGGTGGCGGAACCATCGTCAATATCGCCTCGACCACGGCCCACGTCGGCACGGCCCTCTACGCCCCCTACACCGCCAGCAAGTGGGCCGTGCGCGGGCTGACCAAGACGGCCGCGCTGGAACTGGGGCGGGACAACATCCGGGTCAACTCCATCCACCCCGGTGTCGTCTCCACACCGCTGATCAACGAACCCGCCGTCGCAGGCCAGCCGGCCATCGCCGACTTCTATTCGCCCGACCCCTTCGCCATCCCCCGCCTCGCCGAACCCTCTGAAATCACCCGCCTGTTGCTCTTCATCACCTCCCAGGACGCATCTTTCGCCACGGGCTCGGAATTCGTCCTGGACGGGGGCCTGCTGCTCGGCCCCGCACTCCAACCCGAAGCCGACATCGCAACTTGAGCCGGCATCAGTACGGAGGGAGCGGTCGCGGGCGCCCACCTTGTTCAAGGCGAGTCCGGTGATGGGTGGTGGCAGCTGACACTCGGGGCCGTCGCCCTAGGAGGTCGTGCAGGCACCGGAGCAGGAACTGCCGCAGGTGTCGCCCATGCTGCACATCAGCACTGTCTCGGCCGCCGGAGTGCCCTCGATGAAGGTGATGTCGAGCTCGAACGGCGCGAACTCTAAGCCGGCGGTGTCGAAATCGCTCCGCTGCTGGCCGGTCTTCTGCTGGACGCTCGGCGAACTCATGACCTGTGCTCCGTCCACTCGGGAACCCGGACACGGTGATCCCGCGCCATTGTCTGGCGCGCCGATCAACGTTTCGGCTCCAGTGAACGACGGCCGACCCGCAGCCGACTACCGTCTGGGGTGTCGCAGAGCGTTTAACCGGTGTAACCGAGTGGGGTCGCGATGCCCAGGGCACCAGAGCAGCGCTCTCCCAACCACCGTCTCCGCGAGGTGATCATCGAGTGTGGCCTGAGCTACGACGCTGTGGCCCGCACCATCGTCCGAGTCGCCGCCGAGAACGGCGAGATGGTGCGGACGAACAGTCCGCGGTGGCGCACTGGGTCGCAGGTACCCAGCCCGGCGAACGAACGGTCGCCTACCTGGCCAAAGCACTGTCGAGACGGGCCGGGCGACCGCTGACCCCCTCCCGTCTCGGTTCACCGTCGCTGCCGCCCGATTCTGGCAGACGCCCAGCCGATGGAGACCGCGTCCTTACTCAGTCGCGCTGACCTCGACCACCCCAGCTTTTTATTGCCCGTTCCCAATCTGGTGATCTTCGGCGGTTCCGCGGAATCTTAGCTGGATTAGTGGCTGCGGAGATACGACGTCGCAGAGTGGGGTCTGCGGTAAAGGGTGGACCGGTTTCCCGCGGGCCTGTCAGCATCCCTCACGATGGCGCGGGGGCCACGTAGCGCCATGTGGTGGTGAGGTCCTCCCAGGTCCGCTGGAGCGGAGGGGTCTGCGTGGGATGGGTGTAGACCATCGCCTCGACGGCCTGTTCCAGGGTCAGTCCGTCGGCTTGGTCGGCTCGTTCGATGCATCCTCGGATCAGTGCGAGGAGGGCGGTTCCTGCCAGGGTTCGTCCTTTGGCGCGGTCGATGATGCCGGTGTCGGGGGCGGCCAGGGCGTGCAGGGCGACTCCTTCCATGACCGCCGTGATCAGGTCGACGAAGGTCTCGATCGTGATCCCGGGGCGTAACCGGCCTCCCCGGGCCGACAACAGCTCGGCGCAGATCTCCTTCCACGGCTCCAGAATCTCCTGATAGGTCTCGGCCATCGCCTTCTGGATCACCTCATCGCCCTCGGCCGCAGCGGTGGCGATCAGTTCAAGGCGGAACCGGGGACGGTCGACCAGGGTCAGGACGTTCCAGAACCCCATCCGGTGGATGGCCTCGACAAAGTGCGGTCCGTCGAGGATCTGGCCGAGGATGTCGGCTGCCTCCGTGGCGTCGCAATGGTTGGGGTGGTAGGCCCACAGGCCGAATCGCAACAGGTCGGCGATGTAGTCCGAGTGGTGGCTCCAGGTGGACCGCAATGTCGACACGCTCCCCCGCTGCGGGAAGGGAGTCGGATTGTTGCCGACCTCGGCGGCCACGGAGCGCTGGGACAGGAAGCTGAGCAGGGGCCGCTCGATCGAGTTCTCATCCTCGGGGTCCACCGGCGTCCGGACGGCTTGCGGCCCGAGATGGGTTTCGATCAGCCGCATCCCGGCCGCCAGGTAGGCCGCAGTGACCGGATCATTGGCCAGCCTGCCCCTACTGGCCGGCGTACGCCGGTTCAACCGCCGCAGCACCCCCGACAGATCCTGGTCGTAGGGGTAGGGGAGTTGATGCTTCAAACCCTGGCCTCTGTTCATGCCTTCAGCCTCATCGGCCCTGGCTGGCTTGTACAGGTGCGCACCCGCGCGCTAGTACGCACCCGCGCTCTCCTGAACGCGTCCTCGCGCCTGCGCAGCAGACAACGCCTCGCCCATGCGGCTTTATGTGAAGGGCACGAGCAAAACATCACCTTCACCGAAGAGAAAAGGAGGCCACTCGAATCCTGGCGCGCGCCATTCGGTTAACCGTTCGCGCTTGGTAGGTGCAGGGCGGCGCCCTAGTGGAGGCTCGCGCTTGGATTTGCCGAGTTATGGTTCCGAAAAATTCCACAGATCCGATGTTCCGGGAGTTGATCAACTGATGCGTTCTATTCTCTCAGCTGCTGCTGTCTCGGAGGGTGGATTGAAGAGACGCAGAGCCGCAGTAATCGCTGTCGCGGGGGCGACGGCCGCCGTATCGCTCATCGGGGTTCCCGCTGCCCAGGCGCGAACAATCTTCGCTCAGAAGTGGAACACCAATGCGAAGGAAAGGGCCAGCAAGGACTTCGTACCGCATCGCTCGCAGATCAAGATCGGCGGTCACTGCAAACCCGGCGGAAGTGCCCGCTCCTTCTACACTCAACTGAAGTGGGGAAGGGGACAGAAGAAGATCTTCTCTTCTTACAGCTATCCATGCGAAGGAAAAAAGTACATTGATGATCGCTGGGTGAAAGTCAGAAAGGGTGACTCCTACTACCTCAAATGGTTTGGCACGGATAAGGACAGTAGACGCTACTCCCCAGGGCAAGGCGTCTTCGCTGCAATCTGACAATGGGCCTTGAGTGGAAGTTGCACCAGCCGTACCCCGCGCCCTCGCCAGCGCCGGGTACGGCCCCGTCCGATGAAGGGAGGATGCCCGTGAGGGCCATTAAGATCCTCGTCCCGATGGCGATTTTGCTCACCGGATGCTCGGCGTCAAGCGACAGCGAAACGGGGCCACCGTCGAGCGGCAGCCAGATCGTCGCGTCCGTCCATGGTACTCACGACGCCATCGACTGGAGAGTCGACCTCGTCAAGAAGAATACCGAACTCTGCACGCTTGCGGTGGTACAAGGAAAAGAACAGTCCTTTGACTGCCCACCTCCGGTCGCAGATAGCCCTCCGCTCAACTTCAGCATCAACGACGCCGATGCAGGGATCGAGCTAGTCTCCGGCGTCGCCACCCCTCAGGTAAGTCAGCTTCTTGCGATCACCAAGGACCGACAGCGCTTACGTCCAGAACTGAGGAGCATCGGCGCCGTCAAATTCTTTGCATACGCGGTGCGACCGGGAACCGCGCTCGATCTCATCGCAAGGGACTCGCGTGGTGCAATAGTCGCCTCTGGACATGACAAGCTCAACGAGTCCGGATAGGCGTCAGTCGCACGCCACCCGAAACTGAACGGTGACAGATGGCGGCTTTCGCTGGCATATGGCTGCACAAACAACGAACCCCGGTCGCTGGCGTCGTGCCAGGTCGACCGGGGTTTGGCTGTTCTGAGGATGTGCCCCCTGCAGGGCGTGCAGAACATGGGAACGGGCTCGGCCAAGCTGCTCATCGTTGAAGAGCGGTTCTCCCTACCTGGTACGCCGCGTGGGAGGGAGCGCGGTCGTGACTGAGACGCCACGAGGCTGGAGCGATCGGGCGATCCGGTGGACGACCACCATCAGCGTCGTCGTGCTGGCCGGGATTGCGGCGGTGCTGTCGTATAAGCACATGTACATGCTGGTCCGCCAGTACGGCGAGACCTCGTGGACAGCGGCGTTGTTGCCGGTGTCGGTGGACGGGATGATCGCGGTTTCGTCCATGACTTTGCTGGCCGACTCCCGGCAGGGGCGGCGCAGTGGCCTGCTGCCGTGGGCGCTGCTGGTGACCGGCAGCACCGCCAGCCTGGCGGCCAACGTCGCGGTGGCCGAACCCTCGCTGGTGGGACGCCTGATCGCCGCGTGGCCCTCGGCCGCGTTGATCGGCTCTTATGAGCTGTTGATGCGACAAGCAAGTAGGAACCGGTGATCCCGCACGCGCTGGGCAAGAAATGCAGATCGTGCACATAGCGTTCCGGCCGAGCGCGGCCAGGACGAGCAACTCCCGTTGCGGACGCTCGCGCACACCGTTCGCCCTCGCCGACGCGGCGGCGAACAGGACGGGCGACTCGACCACCGGCAGTGCCACTAGACGCTAGACGCCCGCCCAGGAGGGGCCGTCGGCCGCTAGCGGTGGGAGGCGCCGCTAAGGACGTCCCCGCCCGCTAGAGGACATCTCAGCGCGTCCCCGAGTCGTCCCCCCAGGACGTCCCGAACAGGCGGGGATGAACATCTGAACAAGGAGACGACGGCGCCTCGCCAGCCGAAGAAGAACGTCGCGGACGCGTAGCTGACCGGCGAGCAGACGAATCCGGTCATCGTGCTCGAAGTTCGAGCCACAGCATGTCTGCGATGGCCGCCGCGAGTCGCGTTTGTTGGAGCCGTTCATCCCACCTGCACAAGGTTCGACGGGCGGTGGGTAGACGGTCCATCAGTGGGTCGGCGTAGGGGGGAGGGGCGATGCTGCCGACGGCGGTCACGTTCAAAAGGTGGAAGAACCGGTTTGCGGCGTGGATCAGCTGACGGGCTGACCAGTACGAGATCGGGCAGTCCACATCGCTGATGCGAACGGTTTGCGGTGAGCGATGCCATCGTGGTGCGATGCCGCGTCCGGTCGCCAGATGCCACATCAGATCCCATGCGCACCGCGAGGACAGGGCGGACACGACGGCTACCCCTCCTGGGCGCATTGCTGCCCGGATGTTGCGTAGCGCCTGTTCGAGATCTGAGACGAAGTTGAGTGGGCCAAAGCCCAAGAGGACGCCATCCAGGAGCTGCCCAGCGATCTCCGGCAGTCGTCCGGGCGCGAAACCGTCGCCCTGCCACGTTATTACCGCCGAACCGACTCCGGCCTGGTCGACAGCCTGCCGCGCCATAGCGATCATGGACGGCGAGCAGTCGACGGCCAATACCTGGAAGCCATGCCGCGCGAGCCAGACGCTGTCTTGGCCCGGCCCGCAACCGACATCAGCGATGAGAGCAGGCGCGTGGAAGGACCTCGCATAGACCATGTGGGCCCGGCGGCGCGCGTCTGCGGCGAGCTCATTGTCGATGAAGCTGGCGGCATACCCGTGGGACAGCCCGTCGAACGCGGCGGCGACCGCCTTTGTATCTTCCGTCAACGCTGCCGGGTCGCAGACAACTTGACCGGCACAGGACTTCGGCGATGCCCCTTGTCGGCGACGGCCAACTGCAGCTCGCACAGGTAGCCGCTCTCGGACCGTTGAAGCTCTTCCGCCCGCCCCTGGTCCAGAGTCGACGCCGTCGACGCAAGTTCCGCAAGCCGGGTACTACCGTAGAACCCGTCCCACCACTTGGTTGCGGCCTCGTGCAGGAGCACCCCGCCTGTCGCTTCGAAGAACTGCTCGCGCATGTTGCAAGGCTTCAAAATCCCCTGGTGGGAGACTGCCACGTATCCGACCTGTGACTGACAGAGTGGTTCGAACCCAATCTCTGCCTCGGGATTCGGGGAAGCGACGCGATCATCCCGGCTGACTGCAAAATCCTGTTCCCACTGCTGATCGGGGATATCGCGTGCGAATCCTGTCCGGGTGACGGGGTCACCCTTAAACCGGACGCCGAGTTCAACAGTAAGCTTGGCAAGGTCGGCCATCAGTGGCCGGTTTGCTGACGTGACGACTGCTGATACCTGTGTCGGAACGCCCATCGCGACAAGCTTTCGGATGGCTGACAGCGCCCGCGCGTGAGACCCCTTGCCGCGAACGCTGTCATGGTAGTCAGCAGTGGCGCTATCCATAGAAATCTGGACCTGCTTGATATCGAACTCGGCAAGACGCGCGGCTATCTGGTCAGTTATGTACGTCCCGTTCGAGTTGATCTCGACGACCAGCCGCGGCGCGGCCCACTCCAGCATACGAACGAAACCTCGATGGAGGAACGGCTCGCCGCCGCTGAATAGCACCGCACGCAAGCCATGCCTGTACATGCCGCCGAGCACTTCAATCCACTGTTCCGCAGACAGTTCGTCTTTGGATCGGTTCACCTCTGCGTAGCAGTACACGCACTTCAGGTTGCACCTGTTGGTGACCTCGACGTCTGCTCGCGTTGCCTTCAGTACCGACGGATGTTCCACGAAGGAGATCCGTGGGCCTGGCGGGGGCGTCGGCTCTCCTACGTACCCGCGCTCCTGAAGTGCGGCGAGAAGGGCTTCAACGGCGCCTGCTTGCTGGCCGCGGTTCGCTCCCCACTGCACGGCGTCACCGCGGGACATCGGATGGTTAAGCGCCAGAAGGAGGCCAGTGCCGGTCTTGTTCACCACATCGAAGCGATTGCGCTTCCGGTTGACCAGGAAGGCGCCGAATGGTTGAAGAACGACTTCGCAGGCGCTGGTGATGCCCAGAAGATTAGATGTCATGAGGTGGCTTCGGACATGTCATCGCATCCGGGTGACTGGCCCGTGGTCGAGCCACCGCCGCCGTTGCATTTATTGCTCATAATGTCGGGAACCTGCCCGGACCGTGCGAGTTCGTCCGCCATGCCGTCCAGATCGTAACCGTGTTCGTCCATCCGGAAGCCTCCCTTTCTGCTACGCGTGTGTACTTGACCGACCATACAGGGCACTTGAGATCGAAGCAAGAAGTTGATATCGGATGGCGCAGAATTAACGTTTCGGCACGGAGTAGATGGCGAGAAGGTATGGCTGTCGACCCCGGCAGTAACTCTCTGGCCAGGGTTCTTGGAAGTCCAATAACAATGATCGCTTTCTCTGGTAGATGCAATAGGCGAAAAGTGGATCAATAGCCTGGAGCCGGCGCGTCCTCAGCTGACCGCCCAGCAGTGGCGGTGCGCCGTACCCCCGGTCACCGCCAGGCGGTGGGCCGGTCCCCGCGTTCGCGACATCATCGCGGCCTGCCTGGCTGCCGACTTGGTCTACAGGTCTGTCGGCGAGGAAACCGGCCGCTGGCCTCGACTGGACCGCCTCTCTCTGTTGGCGAAGGCCTCTCCATCCCGGGACGTGCGCGCTCACACGTCGTCTTCGTCGTCCTCGATGGCGTCCAGATCGCGCAGGTCGCGGATCGCGCCGGGCGGCAGGTCGGGCGGCACGAAGCTGTACGCGCCGTGGACCCCCAGGTGCCGGCACACGAACGGCGACAGCGACCAGCCGCGTCACCGTGGTCGCTCCCGGCAGCAGCACGTCCGGCCATGCGCTGCCGCCTCATCATCAGTCAGGAAATCCACCGGCATGCGCGCAAACTAGGGCCGACCCACCGATAACCCGCTCACAGTAACCAAATCAGCACTGACCGCATCATGCCACAGCACCTCAAGCACCACTCAGCGCACGACCCGCATCGGGCCGGTGGACGGTGGTAACTCCGCCCAACCGAATCCGCTAACGCCGTTGGCCGGTCGGTTGTTGCTCAAGGGCCGTGTCGTCAGGAAACCGGGCGGACCGGCGACGCAAGGTCGATCAGGCATGGCGAAGTGCCGCGAACGAGGGAACTGAGCGAAGCCTGGGAACGCACGTTCGCTGCCCTGATCGGCGTCCCCGAGTGGGCCAACGGCACGATGACCGACGTCGCCAGAGACCTCCAAGAGCGGTCGCTAGCTCGACTTCCAGCCGCCACGAGGTTGGATCATCTGTCCCCCGCGGTACAGGTTGCCGTTGCAATCGCGCCAGTCGGCCGGGGCGTGCGACACGATTGGCGGCTCGGGGCCGAAACCACCCCCGCCGCCACCGCCGTCATCTCCGCCGCGCAGAAGCGCCAAGCCCGCCATGACCAGCACACCCAACAACACCAACAGAACCGAGGGGTGCGAGCGCATGAACTGCACTGCCTCGTACAGAACAAGGAAGACAAGAAGCCCGATGATAAGGCTGGCCTCGATGCCCAGAATGATGTACGCCGCCCGGCGTCCAGGCGTGGGCTGCGGCTGGCCAGTAACCGCAGGCGCTTCCTGACCGTACGACGGCTGCTCGTAGGACTGGGCGTACACCTGACTGTAGAGCTGGCCGTAAGAGTCGGTGACCCAGCCAGACGGCGTCCAGTGTGCCGTTGCGCCACTGCTGTGATAAGCCCAGGCGCCGCCGAGGTTGTGAACGACGGTCGTGTAGCTCCCGTCGGGATGCCAGTACCGGTTCTCGTGTGCCGCAGTCGTCATGACAGGCCCCCTTGAAAGGAGTATGCGCTCGCAAAAGTCCTCTTTCCCCGTTGTGGCCGGACCAGGCCCTCAGACTGCAAGATCCCCAGTGCCCGGAAACGCAAGCGGCCTCCTTATCCCGTCGTGCCCGGACCCGAAGCCAGTCGGCGAGCGGGAAGCGACGTGTACGGGTTGTGACCTGCGCAGGCGGTCCGGACTTGCGGCTCATCGCACAATGGTTAGCGGCACCCCAACTGCGGGCCCGGGTATGGGAGCTGATCACCGTGGTGGCCGCCGCGCAGGGAATGACCCGGGACCTGCTGGCGCAGGCCCAGGAGGTTCCCAAGCGCAACGCGTATCGGCGTCCTCCTCCCGAAAGTGTCCCCAGCCGCCAGGTAGCGGAACGTGATCGGCAACTCGACATAGTGTCCGGACCCGACCGGCGCCCGGAGCGCGCGGCCGCCGTCGCACACCCGCCCTGACCTACGGCGGTTTCATGAATCCGACCACCTCCGAGGCACCCGGTCCAGCCCGCCGCGAACGGCCGGTGGATCGTGATGGATTGCTGGGACCGGTGGGCGGTTTCGTCAGCGATCTGCGCCCCGTCCCCGCCGTTGAGCATGCTGCAACCCTCCTTGGGACCCCTCCCGGCCGCCACTCCTTACGGTGCGGGCATGATGCCGCTTGATCCTGTCCGACGGTCTCGATCTGCCCTGATCACGGCTAGCTACGTCGTTCTCGCCGTCAGCATGTTCGGCGCCGGATGCTCGGGTGGGCACAACTCACCGCGGGCATCGTCACCGACGTCCTCCGGCCAGCCGGTGTCGCCCTCCGGGCCGCAACTACGCAAGTACCCCCTCGATCGGCTCAAGCAGCAGCCGTGTCTTTCGCTCGATGCGCGCGACCTCGCGGCACTCGGCGTTACCGGCCAGGGCAAGGAGGAATCGGGCCGGAGCGGAAAGACTTGCCTGTGGAAAATCGCCGGTCAGAACGTCAGTCTCGATCTGGACGTCCAGCTGTCGTACGCCAAGACCATGACCAAGCACGGGCGTGTCTCGCGGGTGCCCGTCGGGCACCACACCGCCGTCCAGTCCGAATTCCAACACATCTGCTTCATCTTCGTCGCGATCGACGCCCCCGAACATCCGATCGGGACCACCACCATCCCCGAACCTGGAGCCCCGCAAGAAGGGGCCTGCCAAGCCGGAGCCTCGGTCGTCGCCGCAGCCCTGACCCACCTCGAATGAGCCTTGCCATCGGGCACGTGGTGTGTGGGGTACTGGTGTGGCGGTCCCGCCCGCGGGCGGAAGGATGCCGGTTACACCGGCTGGGCGCCGCTGCTAGTGACCCCCCCTTGGCCGCCGTGTGGCCGCCGTTGCCGACTGGTCCTACCGCCCGGCATCGAGGGGCCGGATCCGGAGTCGGCCGCAGGTGCCCTGCTGGGCTGGATCAGCTTGCTGGATTGGATCGGTGAGCCGAGTCGCGACCATCAACGGGTCGAAGGTCAGCGCGACCCGCGCCGGGGCGGTCGGAGCCGGTGTTGGTGGGGCCTGGGGCAGTGTGATCTCGGGGGAGCAGCGAGGGATCTGCTTCGAATTTCGCTTGCGTTTGATCTGCAGCTATGACCATCCGACGCTCCCAAGGGATCTTGTGGTCGGCGTGGCGGGCATCGCCGTGGCCGCAGATCCAGCAGATGCCCGAGCACGCGTCGAGGCCCTGGAGGCGGGACCGCCTCCAGGGGCGGCCTTGGCTTGCCGTCTGGCAGTACGGGCGGCCACGGCGGCCTCCCCTCACGTCACGGACGGGCCGGTTACGGGCGGCGCTCCATGACCGGTGCGCCGTCCCGCTCGCGCGCGCCGGTCACGGTGAACCCGTGGCGGGCGTATCAGCGTTCCAATCGTGCGGAATCGACGTCCCGGTCACCTTCAATCGGCTCGATCGCGAGGCGGAGGGGAGACCCCAGGCGTCGGCGAGGATGATCGACCACAGCCAGCGGTGCAGCTGCTGATGGTCGTCGGTGGTCGCGGTGAGTGTTGCGGCGGGTACGTCGATGCCGTCGATGGTGGCGTCGGTGCGGGCGGTGACCGCCGTGTAGAGGGTGGCGGGCAGTTGGTAGGCGCTGTCGCCCTCCCCCGCCCGGATCCGCAGGCGCGCGAGGTTGACCAGAACTCATCCCGCCTCGACATCGTCGCCGCGATGAACGGGGAGCGCCGAGAACATGCCCTTGAAGCGCAGGCCGCCGTATTCAGGCAGCAATCAAGCTACGCCCTTATGCCTTTTTCGAATTGTATCGATTTTTTGTCGGCTCGTTGCTTGTCTGTGTCACTGATGCTTTGAGCCAGTTGGTGAGGCGGGTCTCGCTGCGTTCCGTGAGCACGGCCGACCACCAGGTCACCGAGGCGGGCATGCAACGCTCGCCACCATTCATGGCATGAGTCAGATGGTCAGGACCTGCTGATAGCGGCTGGGGAAGTCCGGCGGCAGCTTGTCGGCCACGGCGTCCATCACGATCGCCAACTGCACTCCCCTCGCCAGACTCGCCTGCCGGGCGGCGAGCTGTTCCGGCGTGCCGACCACCACGGCCAACAGACCCGGCGGGCTCGGCGCAGGCAGCAGAACGAGGGCGACCCCGAGGCTTTCCAGCGGCGCCCGGCCTAGCTCAGCGAGGTGCTGCCCTGTCAGCTCATCAGGTACCACGATGTGCACACCGTCGGACTCGTAGAAATCTTCGTCGTCCATCAACAACGTCGCCGCGACGCCGGCGATATGCGCCACCGCGTCGAACCACCGGTCTGAGCCACGCAAGGCCGCCAGCGGGCCGACGTCGTCGGACAGCGCTGCCAGTACGACGGGCTGGACGCCATCCTCCACGTCCACAGCGGGCTCGGAACTCACATCTGGGCTGCCCGGGATCGTCTTGACGTTCGCCCATGCCAGGGCGACCTGCCGCCGGTCGATCAGCGACTTCAGGAGTGCCGGGCTGGTCCCGGCCGTGACGTCCACCGCGGTCGTCACGCCAACTAGCACCGCCTTCTGCCTTCGGATCTCCAGCGCATTGAAGTCGGGCGCCGTGCACCACCAGACGCCTAACCTGCCTCGGTCGGAACCGAAGGTGATGTTCAAGGTGCTGCCATCCAGCGACCCGGTGAGGCCGGGCAACGTCGCCGACCGCTCGGGCCACCCGTGCTCCATCCCGGCGACGAGCCAGGGGGTCAGGCTGGCCAGTCGCCACCCGGTGTCGGTGGAGACCAGTTTCGCCACCTCGCATGAGGGGTTGACCAGAAACACCGTCAAACCCTCACCCTCACCACTCACGGTGAACCCGCCCGAGCGCCAGCTCGGGTGCGATCCGAACCAGGGCAACCGGGCCGCGAACTCCCAACGAGGGCCTTGGCACCGCCGGTGATGCAGGGCCACCTCAGCGAATCCGCCGCTCTCGGTGACGGTGAGCGACGGCTTGCGCCGGCCGAGCGGCTGGTTGCACGTCTGGCAGTCGATAGCCCAGAGATTCGTCCGTAGCTCGGCCAACAGCTCGGGACCGAGCCGGTTCCGGATGGTCGTATCGGTCCGGACCCGTCGAACCTTCGCCATTTTTCCGCGCAACCTGCATCACCGCCACGTCCGAGGCTGCCGTGCCATCGCAGGACCACCCTGCACCCCACCCACCGGGACCCGTCCCGCCCGGCCTCCCCACGTGGTCGGCGAATACGCCGGAAACAAGCCATCGCGCAGGCCGGAGGGACTAATCATTGAGCACCGGGTTGAGCACGGTGGGTCAGGCTTGTAGTCCGGGCCCGCGCCCGCTCGACTTCCTCACCCGCCTGGGAAAAGAACACCTACAGCCGCCCGAGCCAAGATCAGTGGCCTGAACTGTACATACGCGGTGCTCTTGATCGACGTCGAACGCGACTGCCGTAGTCGCGGTTCAAGGGTCGGTCAAAATTGCTGGGTGCTAAAGCGCTCGTCGGGTTGGCGGGCGTGGCGTATTGCTTGGCGGGGCCTGGTCACACCCGTGCTGCACTGGTTCGAAAAGAACGTCTAGGCCAGCGCCGCCCTGACGGTGAAGGTCACCCAGGAGCAGATCTTCGCCCACTACGCCGATCTATTCCCCCGCCAACAGGAGATCGGCGTCGACATGGCCACCGAACTGCACCGCATACGCGTCGGCCATCCGGCGGTCATCGCGCTGGGGCACGGGCCAGGGGTGCCAGCCCGACTCCGGGCGCTGATCGGCCCGACCGACCCGGCGCAAGGCGGCAGGCACACCATCCGCGGTTGCTACGGCATCGACACCCTGTCCGCCGGCCAAGCCGACCGACCTAGTGACCGGATTGCTGTAGCAGCCCTACTTCCGCACTCGCACCCACCTCGCAGCTCTGACCGTCGCCGACGAAGGCAGCATGGACGGCTACAGCCGCCAAGCGTTCCCGCACTGGACAAACCAGGGCAACAACTGCAACACCCGCGAGACCGTCCTCAAACGCGACGGCGACGGTGTCACGACCGACTCGCAGTGCCGTGCCACCTCCGGCTCGTGGACCAGCCCGTATGACGGCGCGACCTGGACGCAAGCCTCCGACCTCGACATCCACCACATGGTCCCGCTGGCGCAGGCGTGCAGGTCCGGGGCAGCCGCGTGGACGACGGAACGCCGCCGTCAGTTCGCCAACGACCTGGAGCCCTCGCAGCTGCGGGCGGTCACCGACAACCTCAACCAGGCCAAGGGCGACAAGGGCCCGGCGCAGTGGTCGCCGCCGCTGAACGGCATGCTCGACACGTGCTGAACCCCTGGGCCCTGCCGTTAGGTCCCTGCCGTTAGGTGGTCGCCCAGCTTGGGCACCTCCGGGCGGTGAACAGTTGGACGAGGTCGGCAGTGGTGAGGCTCCCGGGTCGCGAGGACGGCCTCGAGTTCGGTGAGCGGGCTGGATTTCTCCCTGAGCGAGCCGCACCCAGCGTGCTTTCTCAGCTGATCGTGACAACGCGGGCCCCGTGCGGCGGGTCGTCCGGGGCATAGTCGGGGTTGTCCCCCTCCACTGCGCTCGCTGGACGGGGGAAGAGGCCCACTACGGTGCGGCAGGGGGGTGGCTCGGCGGGCCAGGGCGTCTGGCCGTCGGTCAGGGCGACGATCACGTCCGGGCGGGGCCGGGGCGGAGGGCCCGGGTGAAACCCGAGCGCAGATCCGTTCCTCCGCCACCGAACAGCTCGAGGTGCTCGGCTCGGCAGAGTGGAACGGCGACCCTGGCCGCGTCGCAGGAGCACACCGGGGACGGCGGCCGAGCGCCGGGACGGGTGCCGTAGCTGTGGTCTTCTCCTGCTCCAGGGGCTCTAGCTGCCGAGCGGACCGTTGCCGCCAGCAACTGCCGCCACGGCTGAGGCGGATGGAACACCGCGTCCGCCCAGCGGCGCCAGCCTTCCGGCGCCTCCGCCCGGCCGCCCCTTGATTTCCTCGGCGACCCGGAAGCGCACCGCGTCCCGCTGCTGTCTGCTTAGACCGTGCGCCCCCTCGGGCCCCAACTCCCACGGACACTCCTGTCCGTCGGCCTCGCTGCCGCAGTCCAGCCAGGCCAGGTCCGGCGTGAGTGCGGAGAGCGAAGTCGTTTGCAGGTACTCCTCCATGAGCATCCCGTCGGGCAGCCTCAGCATCGGCGGCAGGACCACCCCGGCGGGCCGGGGAAGACCGTCACCGTAGATGTCGTCGTTGATCTCCAAGTCGGCGGCGATGTTGCGCCGCAGCCGCTGGCCCGGCTCGTTCTCCCCCTGCTCCCTCGCGTACCGCTCTCCGCGTCCGTGATGGTTTCGCAGCAGGTGGGAGACCTCGTGCACCCAGACGCCTGCCAGCTCCTCCACCGGGGTGCGCGCGACGAAGCCGGGGGAGACATAGCAGCGCCAGAGCGCGTCCACCGCCATCGTCGGCACTGAAGGGTCCTCCACCACGTGCAGCGCGAACAGCGCGCTCGCCAGGTAGGGACGGACCTTCACCGCGTGCAGTCGAGCGCCCAGCAACTTCTCCAGTTCCAGTGGGAGGCCGGGCGGTTCGTACGGCTCGCCGGAACCGGTCGGGCGTGCCGGGACGGCGGCCCGCACCCGGCGCGGCGGCGCGGGCCGGGCACCGGAGACTTCGAGGTCCTCGTCATCGGCCCACCCCGGCCGTGCGCCCGGCCTCGGCCGACCCCGTCGCCCGCCGTACCGACTGATCAGCCCGCCGGGCGAGACCGACCACTCCGGCCAACCGTGCCACCGACTCCGGCACTTCCCAGTCCTCACGCCGCAGCGAGGCCAGGACCTGCGCCGGGGCGACCAGCAGGTCCGCGGGACCGGGCTCCAGCGCCCGGACCAGTACCGCCCAGCCCGCCTCCCAGCGCTCCGAGCTGCGGCGCCGCGACCGTTTCCGGACCCGGTGTGCCGGGATTGCGGTGGGGCGATGGTGCTGGAGGCCGAGTCCGGTTTTCTGTCGTGCCCGGACGGGGGCTGCTTCGGGGCGGGTGTGCAGGTGTGGTTGTGGCGGGCGAGCGATGCCGCTGTCGCCGCAGGTGCGCCCGACCGGTGCCCGGCGGGGTGGCCACGCCCAGGCCAGAGCCGCAAAGGCGCCGAGTTGGGCAAGGACCACCTCGGCAGGGGCATCGGCGCCTGACCTGGAAGTCGCCTACCTCCGCTGCCGGGCTCGGCCGGGACCGGTCACGCTCGTCCACGACGATACTTCGATCATGTCGGCAGAATGCAGGCACGAGAAGAGTCCGCGGCGGCGAAGGTGGGCGCCATGCATCGGGGCAACGGCCGGGCCGACCTGCGGCGCCTGGCGGCGGTCGGTGCTCTCCTCGTCCTGGCGGGACTCGCCCTCGCGCTGCGTCGGGACCACCGTTTACCCGGCCCCGGTGACCGGTCCGCGGGGATCGTCGCCGGTGTGCTCGTCCTCGTGGTCGCGTGCTGGGTCGTCGCCTATCTGTTCTTGGCGAGGACGAGTCGGTCCAGAGTTACCGCTCTCGCCTTCTCCACGGCGGCGTTCGGTGTGCTCGCCGTCGTGGTGATGGTCTCTGCTCCGTCCCGGTCACCGTCGGCCGAATGCGAGACGGTCGGGACGCACTGCGAACAAGAGCCGATGCCCACCCCCACCAGTCCCGCAGTCTTCGAGACGCCCAGACCGCATCACCGGGCGGGAAGGGGCACGGTTCCCATCGGTGTCCTGCTGCTGGGAGCCGCCGTCATCACCGTGGTCGCGGTCGCCGCGCTCGGCTATCGCCGTCGGTCGGCGCGTGTCGCGGAACCGTCCGGCGATGAACCCCGTTCGGGCGCCCTGCGCACGGCCGTCGAAGCGGCCGGATACGCGCTGAGCACCGGTGACGCACCCCGCGAAGCCGTGATCGCGTGCTACGCGGCGATGGAACAGGCTCTCGCCCGGTCCGGGGCCGGGCCCAGACCGTCCGACAGTCCGGCCGAGGTGCTCGGCAGGGCCGCCGCCCGGGGCCTTATCCGCGGCGAGAACGCCGAGGCTTTGACTGAGCTGTTCCGGCGGGCCCGCTTCAGTCGTCACCCTGTCACCGACGACGACGTGCGGCGGGCGCGGGACGCCCTTGCCGCCGTCCGCGACGATCTGGGCGGTGTCCTCGGGGAGGTGCCG
Organism: Actinomadura terrae; assembly: GCF_022751215.1. Classification (GTDB taxonomy): domain Bacteria; phylum Actinomycetota; class Actinomycetes; order Streptosporangiales; family Streptosporangiaceae; genus Spirillospora; species Spirillospora terrae. The sequence continues at coordinate 1,211,341 of NZ_JAICDG010000002.1, forward strand.
TGACCTGGAGGAACATCGCCGTGCTCGGCCCGGTGGCGGTCGGGGTCGGCGTGGTCGCGGGGCGCGCGGTGGGCGCGGTCGCGGCGGCCACGGGGCTCGCGGTCGTCGTGATGGTCGCGGCCTTGCTGGCGACACCGCGCACTCCCCGATCCGGTGGCGGGTACGCCGCGCCCGAGCCGGACCCGCTCGCCCCGTTCGTCACCTACCGGAAGATCGAGACGTCGCTCGGCTGGGCGAACACCTCCGGGACGCACTACGACCGGGTCGTGCGCCCGCTGCTGGCGCGGCTGCTCGCCGAGCGGCTGCTCGAACGGCACGGCGTCGACATGGCCGCGCGTCCCGACCTCGCCCGCGACCTCGTGGGCCCCGAACTGTGGCCCTACTTCGACCCCGCCGGGACCGGCGCCCGCACCGGCGACGCCGCGCTGCGCCGTCTCGTGGAACGGCTGGAGGAGGTATGACCATGAACCCGTTACAGGCAGGGGAGAAGGCGCGGCTGATCCTGGAGGAGGTGGAGCGCGCCGTCGTCGGCAAACGTCCCGTGCTGGAGCAGATCCTCTGCGGGATCCTCGCGGGCGGGCACGTCCTCATCGAGGATCTCCCCGGGCTCGGCAAGACGCTGGTCGCCCGCTCGTTCGCGACGGTCCTCGGGCTCGGCTTCACCCGGATCCAGTTCACCCCCGACCTGCTCCCGGCGGACGTGACGGGTGCGCCCGTCTACGACCCGCGCACCAGTGACTTCGCGTTCCGGCCCGGGCCGGTCTTCACCAACGTCCTGCTCGCCGACGAGATCAACCGCACCCCGCCGAAGACCCAGGCGGCCCTGCTGGAGGCGATGGCCGAGGGCCAGGTGAGCATCGACGGGGTGACGCACCCGCTGCCCAGCCCGTTCGTCGTCCTCGCCACCGACAACCCGATCGAGTACGAGGGCACCTACCCGCTGCCGGAGGCCCAGCTCGACCGGTTCCTGCTGCGCGTTCGCGTCGGCTACCTGCCGCCCGAGGACGAGACCGACCTGCTGCGCCGCCGCCTCACCGGAGGCGGGCTGCCTCCTCGGCTCGAACCCGCGGTGGACGCGGCCGAGATTCTCTCGATGCGCGCCGCCCTCGAACTCGTCGAGGTGGACGACGACCTGCTCGGCTACGTCGTCCGGCTGCTCGCCGCGACCCGCGACCACCCGCAGGTGCTGGTCGGCGCCAGCCCGCGCGGCGGCCTCGGCCTGGTCGGGCTGGCCCGCGCACGCGCGCTCCTCGCCGGCCGCGACTTCGTCGTTCCGGAGGACGTGAAGGGCATCGCCGGTGCCGCGCTCGCGCACCGCGTCAGCGTGCGGCCCGAGCTGTGGGTCCGCCGCGTGACGGGTGACGACCTCCTCGCCGAGATCCTCGGCGAGGTGCCCGCGCCGCGCGCCGAGACCGTCCGGTGAACCGGCACGACCTGGACTGGCGCGCCTCGCCGCACGCCGTCCGGTTGGCGGCGGTCGCGCTCGTCGCGCTCGCCGTGGCCTTGGTCACGGGGGAGGGTGCGGCCCTGATCGTCGCCGTTCCTCCGCTGGTGATGCTGGCCGCGGCCCGCCCTCCGACGGTGTCCACGCTCGACGCGGAGTGGAGACTCAGCACCGAACGGTGCTTCGAGGGCGAGACCGTGGAGCTGCACCTGGTCGTCCGCGCCGTCGGCCGGCTCGACCAGTTCGCCCTCACCCTCGTGCCCGGCCCGGTCAAGCTCCTCGGCCCGGCCACGGTCACCGTGACCGAAGGCTCATGGGCCGAGGCGACCTGGACACTGGCCGTCGACCGCTGGGGCCGCCGCCCCGTCGGCACGATCGAGATCACCTGCCTGGACGCTGGACGCACCCGCCGCGCGAGGCTGTCGTTCCCCGCCGGGGAGCTTGGTGTCTTCCCCGTCCCCAAGCCGTCCCGGACCGGCGTCCGCCCGGCCGATCTGCTCGCTCGCCTCGGCGACCACACCAGCCGCGTGGCCGCCGAAGGCGTCGAGTTCACCGGAATCCGGCCCTACGTCCCGGGCGACCGGCCACGCCGCGTCAACTGGGCGGTCAGCTCCCGGCGCGGTGAGCTGCACGTGAACCAGCAGTCGGCGGAACGGGCCGCCGACGTGGTCGTCCTGCTCGACACGCTCTCCGAGGCCGGAGTCCCCGGCGACACCACGCTCGACCGGGCCGTGCGCGGCGCCGCCGCCGTGGTCCGGGCCCAGCTGCGTCGCGCGGACCGGGTCGGTATCGTCGTCCTCGGCGACCGCATCCGCTGGCTGCGTCCCGACCTGGGCGAACGCCACTTCTACCGGATCGCCGAAGCCGTACTCGACGCCTGGCGCGAACCCGGTTACCGGCGGCCGCACGTCACCCGCATCCCGCCACCCGCGCTGCCGCCCGGCGCCCTCGTCCTGGTGTTCTCGCCGCTGCTCGACCACGACGCGGTCGAGGTGATCCGCAGCCTGCGGGAACGCGGCTTCGAGACCGTCGTCGTGGACGTCCTCCGTGAGGAGCCCCCGCGGCCCGCCGACGACCTGGCGCTGCGGCTCTGGCGGCTGGAACGGGCGGGCCTCGTACGGCGGATGACCGACCTCGGCATCCCCGTCGTCCCCTGGACCGGGCCCGACACCCTGCGGACCGGGGTGCGCCCATGACCACGCTGCTGCTGATCGTGTCGGCCTACGTCGTGGTCGTTGCCCTACTGGCCGGCGAGCTGCGCGCGACCGCCCCCGCCGACCGCCGCGCCTGGCTGCGCCAGCACGCCCCGCTCCTCGCCTGGACGCTCCCGGTCACTGCCGCCGTGACACTCTTCACCCTCGCCGACACCGCGCCCCTGCCCGATCAGGCGGCTTGGGCGGTGATCGTCGCTCCCGTCGCGGCGGCCGCCGCGTTCCTCCTGGCGGTCGGCCGCCGCTGACAAAAGACCGAGCGGGCCCGCAGAGACGGCCGCGGCGAACCATCAAGTAAGCGCTATTCTTTGGATATTCAAACCAAATTCAGAGAAGGTCGTTGTCGCCGCTCGGCAGCGCACCGCTCGCGGGGCAGCAGCGCGGTACCGAGCGGGCCGAGCGTGAGACGCCGTCGACGAATGGTATGTCGGCAAGCCCTACCGGCTGCTCGGCGTGCAGTTTCCCGGTCATCGTCCGGACGTGCGACCGCCCCTACGACGCCCTCGTGCACTGCCGCCGCCGGTGGCGCAGCCTTCAGGAGACACCCCCCGTGCTGCGCTGGGCCGACTGCCGCGCCGAGGACAGCCTCGAACAGCTTTACGCGTCATTCCAGAACTCCGAGCCGCACGCCATGCTGATGGTCGGCTATCCGGTACCGGCCGATGTCGGACTGGGCGGCCTGTTCCTTGAGGTTCACATCGCATGAGGGCGGAGCGAACGCCGGTCTCGGTGGCGGGGCTATCGGGGTCGGGTCAGTCGGCCGGTCGGTTCAAAGCCTCGGCGATCTACTCGGGTGACAACGTCGCCCGCGCGGCCATCGTCGTGGCGAGGCGACCGAGCGTGCCGGTCCAGCCGGCCTCGACGTTGCGGGCGACCTCAGGCAGCGCGGCGGCGAGTCCGTCGAGCCGATCATGCACCAGCGTCAGGTGCGTGCCGTCGCCGACCGCGCGCAGGGTCACGGTCAGCCGGGAGGCCTGGTCGCGCTCGATCTCCCGGGTCGGACCGACGAACCACCAGTCGAGCACAATGCGCTCGTCGGGCACCAGCTCGACGATGCGGCACTCGGGGCCGCCTGCCTGTTCTTGCGGGTCGAGGTGTTCTTGCGGGTCGACGTGCCAGGCGCGCAGGTGCCCGCCGACGCGCTCGTCCACCTCGACGCGCACCGCCTCCCAGCCCGACGGCGCGAACCAACGTCGGAGAATCTCCGGGTCGAGCCACGCGCGGTAGACCTGCGCAGGCGGCGCGGGGATCGTGCGCTCGAGGCGGACCGCCGTGCCGGTGGGGATTGTCATGTCTCCTCCTGATCGGGATTCGATGGGGTGAACAGGTCTTCGAGGGCATCGAGCCGCTCGTTCCAGTACTGCTCGTAGACCCGCAGCCAGGCGATGGCGCTCGCCAGCGGCCCGGGGTCGAGACGACACCAGTGGATGCGCCCGACAACGGTCCGGCGGACCAGCCCGGCCCGTTCGAGGACCTTGACGTGCTTGGAGGCCGCCGCCAGCGACATCGACAGCGGCGCCGCGAGCTCGCTGACGGTGCGCTCCCGGGCGGCGAGCCGGTCGAGCATCGCGCGGCGCGCTGGGTGCGCGAGCGCGCCAAAGACCGTGTCCATCCCAGCGGAATGCTCAACCATAAGGTTGAACATAGAGCGCAGGCCAGTCGATAGTCAACCTTTAGGTTGAGCTTTCTCGGCCTCGGGTTCCTCGCTCGTGATCGACACCGCTGCAACCACCGCGCATGTCATCGCCGTTACCGACGTCCTCGCACGCCCGGGCGCGGGATTCGAGGCGACGGGCGAGGTCCCGCAGCGGCAGAACGGCGCCGTTCCCCGGCTGAGACAGGGCTAGTGGGCAATGGCGCGATCGACACAGCGTTCCTGATGCCGCTTCATGAGCGGTCTCTCCGGCTCGGCGTCCGAGGTGCTCGGGACCGTAAACGCAGAAGCAACTGTGACGTGGCGTCTGCACCACGTAGCCGATGCCGGTGCATACACTGCACGCTCATCGCGAGTGGCGCCCAGTGCACCACTGAAGCGATCCGCCGGACGTCGCCGCCGGCCCCGGGACTGCGCCGGAAGCTCAGCTGAACCCGGGGCTCGATCTTCCCGGACGTCTGAGTATGTGCCACAAGACGCATTGAGGCGCAAAAACGCGTGTGCCAGAGGTAGTGTTCCTCCCCTTTATCAAGGGGAGGATTCCTCACCCTTGCGCGATCATGCTCAGGCGATCACGCGAAGGGTGCGAGCGAGCCTCCGAACGTCCTCGGCGACGATTGCAGGGGGGGTTGAGGAGCATCTCCGACACGATGGACCGGGCGAAGATCGAGAAGGCGAAGGTGTCTCCGGACAACTTGTCGGCCTTGTCCATCAGGTGAACTGCGGCGACGGGGCTTAGGCATCGGCCCTGTTCCTTGCTCCTCGGTGACCTAGACAATCCCAGGCTAAGGTGCAGGGCCGAACCACGTCATGCGTTATGGGTGGGGAAGCAGTACATCACGGGCGGGTCCGATATTCGATTGGTCCCACTCCCAGCGGCATATGGGTCAGACCGGCAATTTAGGGCAGAGGCGAACGCGCGACGCTCACACTGGCAACCTGATCCCGTGCGACTGGGACGCGGCCAGCATCGACACTTACGCCGAGATCGAGCACCAGGTCCAGTTTGAGCATCCGCTGATCCTCGACGTGCGAGTCGCCGCCGAGTACGGCGAGATGGTGCGGACGAACAGCGAGCGAACGGTCGCCTACCTGGCCGAAGCACTGGCGAGTGGGCCGGGCGACCGCTGACCGCCTCCCAGTTCGGGTTCACCGCCGCCGCTCCGGTTCTGGTCGGCACAGATCCCGAGGAGCTGATCACGTCACGAAACGGCGATTTCACGATCAGGGCTTTGATCGTTGGAGCACGTGATCACTCGGAGGCCGTTGCCTGGGTCGCTTTCCCCATCCACAAACGTCGCCCGCGTCATGAATCGTGATCAATGCAAAGGCTGAGTCGCCAGCTGAGACGAAGGTTGCCGGGACGGCCGTCCCGGCCTGCCCGGGAGCGAGATCGTCTGGTGTGCGCAGTGTGCGCAGTGTGCGCAGTGTGCGCAGTTTGCGGAGCTGTCGACGCGGTCGGAGCGAGGCTGCTTCCCCTGCGATCCATTACCTGAAATAATGTTCGCTTGAGTGGCTGGGCGCGTTTCCGGGGAGGTGATCGTGTGGCGTTCTCGAACGGCGCGGGACGAGGTTGGAGCTTCCTGACCAACCACGCCCGGGTGCTGATCGCCATCGCCCGCGATCCGCAGATCCGTATCCGGGATCTGTCGGGCTGCATCGGCATCACCGAACGCACCGCTCAGACGATCGTCAACGACCTGGTCGAGGCGGGTTATCTGGTCCGGGCTCGCGTCGGCCGCTGCAACGCCTACACCGTGCAAGCCGGGCGGCAGTTCCGGCACCCCGCCGCAGTGGGCCGCCGCGTCGAAGCGCTGGTGGGCCTGTTTCTTCGACAGGGCCAGACCCGCCCCGGCGCGCAAGGCCATGCATCCTGCGGCGGTCCCCGGTGAACGCCGAACCTGCCTTGGCCCTCCAGCGGTCGGCTCTGGGGGGCTATGCGCTGGTCGCCGCCACCGGGACGATCGATGCCCGCACCCATCTCCTGCTGGCCGAGTGCCTGAAAGCGGCGATCGCCGAGACCGACTTGGCGGTGATCGTGGATATGGGGGGCGTGGAGTTCTGCGATTCCAGCGGCCTGAGCACCTTCGCCCGCGCCTACCATCGCGCGGAACGCCGCGGCGTCAGCCTGGTCGCCGTTGGGCTGCATGACCGCGTCCGCCGCGTCTTCACCATGACCGCTCTGGATCGAGGCGTCCACCTGCAATCGGATGTGGGAACCGCCGTGCGGTGGCTGGACACCGGTAGCTGCGCCACCGCGACAGGCTCAGGGAAAGCTGTGTCCTAACCCTTAGGCCCGTAAGGGAGCTTCCTCTATTACCCCGGCGCCATACCGCGTCCGGGGCCTTCGCCGTGCTTCTGGCCGCGCGGACTCTGGCCGAGAGCGTTGCGGGGCCTGCTGGAGGCCGAGGCCGCACGTCCATGGTGTTGAAGTGGCTGGACTCTGGCTTCTCGTCCGCCACAGGCGGGCCTTTGGCTATATAGCGACCCTGGGCGACGATGCCGTCATGTGCTGGGTTCTGCCACTGTTTTCGGGGGTTGGTTGGTGTCGTGGGGGGTCAGGGCGATGGGAGGTAGGTGGCAGAGCAGCAGGCAGGTGTCGTCCTCCCGGTTGCTGTCGGTGAGCATGGCGTCCAGGAGTTGGTCGGCGATGGTTTCCAGGTCGCCGGTTGCGGTGGCGAAGGTCCTTGCGAGTCGCTGGGTTCCTTCGTCGAGGGTGTTGTCGCGGCGTTCGATGAGGCCGTCGGTGTACATCAGCAGGGTGCTGCCGGGGAGGAGCCGGGTGTGGTGGGTGGGGTGGGTGATGTCGGCGAAGGGGGCGCCGAGCAAGAGGCCGCGGCCCTTGAGGGTATGCACCTCTCCGTTGCCATCGCGCAGGAGGGGCTGGGGGTGGCCGGCGGTGGCCCAGAGGAGGCGGCCGTCCGGGTGGAGTTGGGCGATCAGGGCCGTGGCGAGGTCGTCGGGTTGCAGATGAATGAGGTGCTGATGCATGTGCGTCAGGACGTCGCCGGCGCTGGGGGTGTTGAGGGCGTAGGCGCGCAGGGTGGTGCGCAGTTGCCCCATGAGGGTGGCGGCGTGCAGGCCGTGTCCGGTGACGTCACCGATGGCGGCGATGGTGTGGCCTTCGGGGTGGTGGAACACGTCGTACCAGTCGCCGCCGACGTTGAGCCCGGCCTCGGCGGGCAAGTAGCGGGCGTGGAAATGCAACTTTTGCGCGGGCGAGAGGTGGGGCGCCTGGGGGGTGGGCGTGGGGGTGGGCAGGTCGGTGAGCATCGCCTGCTGGAGGTGGTGGGCGACATCGTGTTCGTGTTGGTAGCGCTGCGCGTTGTCCAGGGCCACGGCGCTGAGTCGCGACAGTTCGCCGTAGACGGCCACGTCTTCAGGGGTGAAGGCGCCGTGCAGTGGACGGTAGGTGATCACTCCGAGGGCCTGGGCGCGGGAGATCAGCGGTATCGCCAGCAGTTCGTCGGGTGCGGTGGTGACGACCGGGCCGCCGGTGGTCGCCGTTCGTGGTGGATGAGGGGTGGCGTGGTGAGAGATTTTGGAGGTGTGGGCCAACCGGGCGAGGCTGGGCGGTCCCTCTATGGATTGGGCGTCGTGGGGGAGCAGGGCGCAGGGGTCGCGGCCGAGCCAGATGGTCATCTGCGCCAGGTTCTGGACGTCGATGAGGGCGCACAGCCGTCCGAGGATCTGCTGGTCGTCCAGGGAGGCGGAAAGGGTCGCGCCGGCGTGTGCCAGGAACGCCAGGCGTGATCGCGCGGCTTCGGCGGCGGCTCGCGCGTGCCGTTCGGCTTTCAGCAGACGGGCTTGGGTGCGGCCGGCCTCGCGCAGGCGTTCGGTGGCTTGGGAGAGTTCCTGATGCAGTTCCAAAGTGCCTCGGTCGGTGCGCTCCAGTTCCTGGACCAGCCATTCCATGCGGCTGCGCTGCTCCGACAGCAGGTCCAGCAATCGCAGCGCCTGGTCGGCGGGGTCGCTGTGCCGGGCGGCTCCGAGGTCGGCGCGCAGTGCGGGCGAGGGGGCGGGCGGTTCTGGTAGCGGGACGGAGGCCAGTATCTCCTCGGTGGGAGAGTGCCGCCCGGTGGTCAACTGCAACCGCCACCCGCCTGCGGGATCGTCACCGGTATCGGCTTCGGAGACCTTGAGGGCGAGTCCGGTGCCCGGCTGGGGTCGTATCGCTTCGAAGGCGGCGGTCACCAGGTGGACCTGTTCGGCCGCCGGTAGCTGGTAATGCCGGGAGGCGGTCAGCACCATGGCGACCGCTTTGAGCGTCTGCGCCTGGTCGCGCGGTGGGGAAACCCGGAAGACTTCTTGCTTGCTCATCGCGTGTCCTTCTGGGGGAGGGCCACCACGACGGTGGCGTCGTCGGTTCCGCGGTGTGCGTCGCGCCACACGAGCGCGGCCAGGACGGCTGGGTGGTTGCGGTGGACGCCTGGGTAATGGGCCAGGTCGTATCTCCCGATGCCGTCGGTGGTGACCACCAGGACGCCCGGCCGGTTCCAGGGCATCGGCGGGCAGGGGATCGAGCGCCGGAGCGGTCCCGCGCCGACGACGCCCGGCCGTGAGGCGAGCGACCGGTTCCCAGCGGCCGACTGCATCTGGGCCTGGATGTTGCCGATCCCCGCGAACTCCACCAGGGCGTCGGATGAGAGGTGCGCCTCGATGCGCGAGAGCGCGATGGCGGCGCCGCGGGTGTCGCGCAACGGCTGGTCGAGGGCGGCCAGCCGCTGTCGCAGATCCGTCTCGGGTTGCTGGACGATGAGATCGAGGGCCCGGCGGGCGGCGTGAGCGGCGTGCGGGCCGTGGCCCAGTCCGTCCGCCACCGCGATGGTCAGGGCCGAGGCGTCGTCGGGGAGCATGGCGCACCAGCCGTCACCGCTGACGGCTTGATGCGGGTGAGGGGTGAGGACACCGCCGACCTGGATCGACTGGGCTTGCCTGCCTCGATGACCGCTCGGCCCGTTCCCGCCGACCGGTTCGTCTCCACCGTCGGCGGGACGTCGGATCTGTGCGAGCGCGACGGTGCCCTGCCCGGGCAGGCTGTACAGGTCGAACATGGTGGCGGCACGGCGACAGGCCCCCAGCCCCCCGCCCAGGGACCCGGCGGTGGAGAAGCCGTCGGCCATGCAGGCCGTGATGTCGTTGATGCCGGGTCCATCGTCGACCGCGGCCAGCTGCAACGTGCCGGGGACGGGGTCGATGATGTTGATGAGCAGGTGGCCGCCCCGGGCATGGCGGAGCAGATTGGTCGCGAGTTCGGCGGCCACGAGTTCACTGGCCGCGTGTTCGCGCCCGGACAGCCCGGCGGCGTCCGCCGCCCGCGCCGCCAGGTTGCGGACCGTGTGCAGGTCGCTGGGGTCCCGGATCGGTGCCACCTGCCCGGCGGTCATCACAATGCGCGTCACCAGCGCGCCCCGATGCCGCCCTGATCACTGTCGTGGAGGGTGTGGAGGGCGGCGCCGCGGCTCGGGCGGCCCGCACGTGCCCACGAGGCGATGACGACGGTGGTGCCCGAGCCGGGGGTGGTGTGCAGCCGGAAGTCCTCGACCAGGCGGCGGGCCCCGCCCAGGCCGAGTCCGAGGCCACCGCCCGAGGTGTAGCCGGCGGTCATCGCCTGTGCCACGTCGGCGATGCCGGGCCCCTGATCGGTGAACACCAGCCGCACCCCGCGCTCCTCGGCGTCCGTGCCGGCCCGTCGCAGCTCGATGATCTCGACTTGACCGCCGCCTCCATGAACCAGCGTGTTGCGGGCCAGTTCGCTGGCGGCCGTCATGAACTTGGTCTGTTCGATCAGCGACATCCCCGACCGGGCCGAGCGCTCACGCACGACACGGCGCAACTCGACGAGATCGGCGTCCGTGCGTATCTGCCACACCGTGCCGGACCGCATGCCGGACCGGTCTGTCCCCGACTCGGCGGCGCCGCCCTGACCGGGATGCGGGCCGGTCAAACCGCGTCCTGCGGTGCAGGCCCGGCGGAGGGGGGCGGCGAGAGGGCATCAGGGGCCAGGATCCGCAGGGCGTGAGCCAGCGACCGGGCCGTGGCGACGCCCGGAAGGTCCAAGCCCATCTCCACCATGGTCACGGCGACCGCCGGGCTCATCCCCGCCACCACCGTGCGCGCCGACAGCAGCCGCAACGCCTGCGCCGTCTCGGTCACCACCCGCGACAGGTAGGAGTCGAACACCTGGACGCCGGAGATGTCGATGACCACACCGCGGACCCCCCGCACGATGACCTGCGACAGCAGTTCTTCGCGCAGGGCGACGACCACGTTGTCGGTGACCTCGGTTTGGACGCTGGCCAGCAGCACCTGTCCCAGCGGCAGCACGGGAACCCGCTCCATCGGCCTCACCGGTTCCCCGAGGCGCCAAGGTGGGCCAGCGCCCATTCCAGCGCGTCGGCCAGCGACGCCTGGGTGCGGACTTCACCCAGGTCGATGCCGAGTGCGGCGATGGTCTGGGCGATCTGCGGGCGGATGCCGCTGATCACGCACGCCGCGCCCATCAGCCGCACCGCCATGGCGGTGCGCATCAGGTGCTGGGCGACCACCGTGTCGACCATCGGAACGCCCGTGATGTCCAGGATCGCGACGCTGGCCCGCTGCTCGACGATGCCCTCCAGCAGCGTCTCCATCATCACCTGGCTGCGCGCGCTGTCCAGGGTGCCGATGACCGGCACGGCCAGCACCCCGTCCCACAGCCGCAGCACTGGCGTGGCGATCTCCAGCATCTCCTGCCGCTGCCGGGCGATGATCCCGGCGTCCCTGTTCGTCATGGTCTGGGCCAGGACCAGCCGTAGCGTGCCCATCAACTCGGCGGCGGTCACCACCGCCTCGTCGGCGCCGCCTGGCGTGCCCTGCCCGGCATGCACCCCAGTGGGGCCGAACCGGTCACGCACCAGCGCGATCACTGGACGGCGCAGTTCGGCGACCTCCATGTGCACCTGTTCGGCCGAGGTGCCGGCCGCCGCCCGCACCGCGACGATCCGCGCCAGGTCGGGACGCACCCGGTCGAACCCCGGCGCGGCCGGATCGGTGCACCGGCCCGCCGCGGCGACGTCGGCCAAGGCCGCGACCAGCCGGTGCGCGGCCGCGACCGCCTGATCGCGGCTGTCGACGAACACCGTCTGGAACAGCGCCGCATCCGCCCACCGCTGAGCCAACTGTTCCCGCCGGGCTCGCAGGATCTCCGCCACCGCCGTCACAGCCTCCCCGGCCCCCGACACCCCCGGGGAGCTCACGAACGCATCCAGCGGGACAGAGGCGGGCTCAGTGGACATCGCACCGTTGTCGTTCACCGGGTACCTTTCTTATGGGCGTCATTGGGCCGGGCAGCGGCCAAGGGAGACAGGCGCCATGAGCGGACAAGGGAAAGACCCAGCGCACCACAACTGAAACCGGGAGTTCCCGTGTCATCGCGTACCACCCGTGAGCCAATCGACTCTCCGATGGCAGCCCCCCCTGCCGAGGGATCGGAGGCGCAGCAGCTGGCGGAGCTGGGCCGGGCCTTCGTCGCCGTCTGGTTTCAGGCCCAAGAGCACGTGGCAAACCATCTTCCGCCGTCGCAACTGCGCGCTTTGCAGGTCGTCGCCGACAGGCCGGGTATCAGCGTCCGCGAACTGGCCGCGGAACTCGGCGCCATGCCGTCCTCGGTCAGCCGCCTGTGCGACCGGCTGGTCGTCGCCGCACTGCTGGACAGGTCCCCCGCCGACGTCGACCGTCGCCAGGTCACCCTGCGGCCGACCGCCGAAGGCACGCAGCTGCTGCACGACATCACGTTGCAGCGACGCGTCGATCTGGCCAGGGTCCTGGCCCGCATGTCCGCCGAGCAGCGCACCCATCTCCAACAAGGCCTTGCCGCCTTCGCCGCCCACACCGCCGCCCCCTGAAGCCGGTCACGGCACCCTCCCCCAGATCGTTGCCTAACGACATTAATTGTCGCGTGGAACCTACCACGCCAGGCAACCCCGCGGAACATCAACGCCGCGGCGCGCTCCCGGTCCCCAGACCGTTTCAGCAGCGATGAAGGCTCGCCGTACCTAGATTCGACACGCGCGCGGCCCCGGCCGTCCGCGGCTCAAAGAAGCCACTCGCTACGCCTCCGGCGATCGAGGGACCACTGCGTCGCGATCGGGGCGTCGGTACTGCGCAGCGCCTCAGACCTTGCCCGCAGCCCCGGCCCACCATCGAGCAGAGCTCATCGCGGCAGGCTCCTCATCCCATCAATTCAAGGAGAGATTCGTCCGCATGCGGAAAATACGGAGGATCTCCTTCCCTGACCCCTGGCGACCGCGCGGGGCTGGACGCCGGTGACGGAGCGGTCACTCAACCGACCCTCGGTAAGGGCCTTCTGGCATGTCAGAGACTGGGGTAACTTGAAGGGCTGCCTGAAGGTCAGAAAGACCGTGAAGCAGGGCGGTGCGACCGGTAGTCGACATCCGGGCCACGAGCATGGCCAGATCGCGTCGGCGCCGGTGGGCGATCTGGTGGAGGAGTTGCCGCCCGTGATGGGTGAGGGACAAGACCGTCTTGCGGCGGTCGACGGCGTGCGATTCCCTTTCGAGCAACCCGGTGGCCTGGAGGCGGTCACAAAAACGCGTTGCCGACGAGGGGCGGACGGCCAGCAGATCGGCGAGTTCGTTGAGAGTCAGACCCGCGTTTCGCTCGATGGCCCACAAACAGTGGAGTTGCGGGTCCGACACGGACGGTGTGGCGTCCTGGCGGGCCTGGTCCCATACGCGCGTGAGATGGTCAGCCGCGTGCATGACCTCAGCAGGGATGGTGCCTGGTGCGAGACCGTCCAGGCCGATCATGGGTGCTCCCCCCCAACGGCGGTGTCAGTCGTTGACGACCCGACCACTACCCTTCACCGAGAGTCCGACGCACCCCACCTGACAGCAACCGCGGGGGCGGGGCGATGACCACCCTCTCCCGGCCGGCCGAGGTCGAACGCGCGATCAGGTCGGCGCCGGCGCACTCCCTGCCGGAAGCCTTGGAAAAGGCACTGATGGCACAACTCCCGGTCGTGGTGGCCGCTCAACTGCTCCTCGCCGATTACCGCCTCAATGTGCTACTTCCCGTCCAGGACAAACACGGGGCCGAGGCGCTCAGAGTGCACGGCACTCCGGCAGGGCAGGCGTTCGCCTCCCGCCGGCCGGTAGTTCAGCAGAGCACCTTGGCGCAAGAGCCCGCGTGTCAGATCTTCGCCCCCGTCACCGCGCGAGGCGAGCGCCTGGGTGTGCTCAGCGTGCTCACCAAGGCCCCCGACGCCGACCAACTGGTCGATGAGCTGGTCGAGATCGGCGAGCTGGTCGGTGCCGCACTGAAAGTGGCGTGGAACCATACCGACCGCTATGAACGCGTGCGGCGCCGGCAGCGGCTTACCTTGGCCGCGGAAATTCAGTGGCAGTTGCTACCCGGGTATGAAAGCACCTGCAAGGAATTCTCCCTCGCCGGGCACCTCGAACCCGCGTACTCGATCGCCGGCGACAACTTCGACTGGTCCACTGAACAAGACCACCTGACGTTGACCGTGACCAACGGGTCGGGAACCGGCATCCAAGCGGCGCTGCTGACCGCGCTGACCGTGGGAGCGCTTCGCAACTCACGGCGGTCAGGTGAGGATGTGGCCGAGCAGGCCGGCCTCGCCGGCGCCGTGGTCAACGCACGGTATCGCGGCGAGGAGTTCACCGAGACGGTGCTGCTGCGCATTGACCTGGCCGATGGCCGGGTAACGGCCGTCGACGCGGGATCACCCCACATCTTCCGGATGCGCGGGCTGGAAGTGGCGCCGATCGAGTTGGAGCACCAGATGCCACTGGGAATGTTCCCGGACACCGAGTACAAGGCCCAGAGGTTCACACTCGACCCCGGGGACCGTCTGGTGATCGTCAGCGACGGTGTCTACTCCGCCGTCTCGCCGCACGGCGACGGCTTCGGCACCAGGGTGCTGCAACAACAGATCCTCAACAGCCGCCTCCAGGACCCCGCCGAGGTGCCGCTGTCGATCCTCTCCAGCCTCATCGACTACCACGAGGGGCAGGAACTCGTTGACGACGCCGTCGTGCTCTGCCTCGACTGGAAATAGTCAACCAACCATTAGGGCCGACCCGGCGTTCAATCACACCGTCTCAAAAACTCCTCCAGTTGTAAGCTGCTCCAGCCCCGGGCCACGAAACTGGAAACGGGGTCCGGTCTCGTAAGCGTGCAGCAACTATCTTGGGATGGCTTCTGTGAACACACCGGGCAAGGCTGGAATATCGGGCCTATACCCTACGGGTACCTAGCCAACAAATGCCCCCAACCCGTGCTGGCCAGGCGCGCTGAAGGCAAAACCAAAACGCGACTGCTGCCCGATTCATCCAAGGGGCCCACAGTCACGACCATCTTCCAGATGCGGGCGTTGGAACGCCTGGGCTATGAGGACATCGCCGACCGGCTCAACACTGACCTCACCAGCCACCCGTCACCAGAGCCGGCCGACCCGAGCCGCGCGGTCGGCCGGTGGACCGGCTCGGCGGTCCACCGGCAGTCCATCCAGCGACGCTTCATTGAACTGACCACCACTCGACGCGCCAAGCAGGCGGAGGTCGACGGCCTCAACGTTGATGCGCCGCCGGCCGGTGACGATGCCGAGCTTCTGAACCTTCTTCCGAGCCTCCCGCTCCGCCTGGCTGAGCTGCCCGAAGATCTGGAGCGTCAGCTCCATGAGGCCTTCCAACTCCAGATCCGCTACAACCGGACTCGTCATGAGGTCACGATCCGAGTGACGGTGCGAGAGGATACGGTGGAGATGCTCGCGAAAGCCACGGAGAGAGGGTCGGAGATGCAGAAGGAACAGAGCCGAAATCACGGCGGTCTGTTCCCATCTTCTGTGTGCCCCCTGCAGGATTCGAACCTGCGCACACGGCTCCGGAGAGGTCGCGCGAACAAAGCTTTGACCAGCGGGGATACCGCTTCTGGCACGAATTTGTTTCACGGGTGGTCCCTGAGCCGCTGTTGAGGGGCGCCCGGCGGTCACTGGTTCTTCCCTTCTTCGGAGGCGGGCTGACTGCTCAGCACGTCGTTCATCCGTTGGAACCAGACGTCGTCGAAGCCGGCGACGACCTTGGCGTAGATCTTCTGGAGCACTTCGAGGCTGTGGCCCGCCCACTCGGCCACCTGCGGAGCCGGGACGCCCGCGTACAGGCGCCAGGACACGCCTCCGTGGCGGAGGTCGTACGGGCGTCCCAGGACCGGTGAGTCCTGCTCGTCGGGGTCCAGGCCGATTGCGCGGGCGCGCTGCCAGACGCGCCAGTACGTCGAGGGGTGGATGATTCCGCCGTTGACGGAGCGGAAGAGCCGTCCGTCCGGGGCGACGCCGAACCGGCGGATGTGCTCTCGGAGAAGGGCGATCAGCTCGGGCGGGATCGGCACCACGCGGACCTCGCGGCTGCCGCGGCCCTTCAGGCCCCGGTCCTCGTGCACCTGGCCGCTGTCCGTCCACGCCTTGCCGGCGGCGGGTTTGCTGTGGGCCAGGATGAGCTTGCCCCAACCGCTGGGCGGTAGGTGGCAGTCCTTGCGGCACAGGCTGGTGACCTCGGCGGGGCGGAGCATGCCGTAGTACATGCAGCCGAAGAACGCGACGAACCGCGGGCCCTGGGTGCGGCCGACGTAGCTGACCGCGGTGAGCATCTGGCGCATCTGTGCTGGGCTGCCGACCACTCGCGGGTCGACTTCGTCGACGACGCTGTCCCGGGAAGGCGGGTCCCAATCGAGATCCGGGTCGTTGAGTGGGTTGGCGGCCAGCCGCTTCCGAGAGACGGCGTACTTCAGGACGTTGAACAGCACGCGTCGCCGGCGGCTTAGGTAGGACGGCGCGGACGGCTTGCCGTCGAGGTTGGTCGCGCAGGCGTCCAAGACATCGCGCAGTACCGCCAGGTCCGCGAGCGCGGAGATGGAGGGGGACGCCTTGGCGACCCACTTCAGAGCCGCTTCGGCGTCCGGCGGACGGGGGAGGGGCCGCTGCTTGGGGTTGAAGGCCCATCGGCGCAGCGCCGTCCGGAGCGTTTCGGCGTTGGGCTGGCCGCGCTCTCCTGCCGCTAGGGCGGTGGTCACAGTCACCAGGGTCTCCACCATGGAGATCCGGTGATTGGCGGACGCGGCAGGCCACTTTTTGTCGATGTACTCCGTGGCGTGCTGGAACCAGGAGATGTTGTGCAGCGAGCGCAGCTTGGACTGGGGCCAGCCTGTCTTGGTGTCGAAGCCCTCACCGCGACGGGCGGCCTGGAGGAGTCCGGAACGCTCGCTGTCGGCCAAGCCGTCGGTGGTGTACCACTTCGAGAACGGCTCGCCCGCGACCTTCCAACGCACGCCGTAGGGTCGTGGCCGTCCGGCGCGGTACTGAAGCTTGTAGATCCGGACGTCGTAACTGAGGTTCACCTGGAGCCGACCTCCTCCAGCGAGTCGAGCCAGGCGTCGTAGTCGGCGCGGCGAATGCGCAGTTCGCCGTTGGGGAGGCGTTTGCACCTGGGCGTCCGGCCGAGCGCTCGCCATTGCTGCCAGGTCCGGCGCGGGATACCGAGATCGTCGAGGATTTGCTGGACGGTCAGCCAGCCTGAGTTCATGCGACGTGCCATGGTGGGGGTGCTCCTTTCGGTAGGGGCACGCGGTCCCGGCGCTCGATGCTTGGCGGTGTTGGCGCCGGGACCGCCTGTTAGAGGCGGATCTCGATGTAGACGAAGACCTGACGGCTCTGGCCGCGTAGCGGCCGGTGGGCCGAGATGTCGATGACGTTGAAGAGCTGCTTGAGGCGTTCGGTGGCCTGGTCGACCTCGTCCGGCAGGCCCATCAGGCGGATCTTCATGGCGTGCCTCCGTCCGGGCGGTCTCGCCAGCCGCGAGTGAGGATGTGCCTGGCCTTGGCGCGCCAGGCGGCGTCGAGGTCGATGTCCAGGACGTGGGCGGTGACGTAGGCCGTGATGACGACGTCGGCCAGCTCGTCCTGGACGTCGGCGAAGTCGCCGGTGCGCCGGGCCATACCGGCCCAGCGGCGGTAGGCGCCGACGAGTTCGCCGACCTCCTCGGCGAGCGTGAGGACCTGGCGGTGCCGTTCCTCGGCGGCCGGGAAGTGCTGGCGGATGTTCTCGGCGACTACGGCGCCGAGGGCCGCGAGATCGTCCGGCACCGCTTCGTCAGCGGGCTGAGTTTCAGGGTGAGGCACGTGAGTGATCCCTTCTGGGCGCCGTGACAGGGGTTGGTGTCACGGGCGGGGGTTGGGGGAGGGAGTTACAGGTCAGAGGGCGTGTGGCACCCGTGACACCTGCGTGACAGGTGGGCGTGACGCGCGCGTGACAAGATCATCCGCGCGGGCGCGGGCGTTCCCACGCGCAGCCGTACGTGTGCGAGGGCGGGGGATGGCCGCGCTGCGGACCCGTGTGTGGGCGTTCACGCGGCGCGGCCGAGGCCAGGGTCGTCCAAGGGCGTCAGGTCGGCGACGGTGAACGTGGTGGCTGATCCGGTCTCGTCCTTGGTGAGGACGCCGTCGTCGACCAGCCGCTTGAGGGCCTTGTAGATCCAGGGCCGCTTGCGTCCAGCCTTGGTGCGGATGGTGTGCAGCTCGTCTTCACCGGCGGTGAAGGTCGGCTGCCCGATGGCATGGCGATGGCGGATCCAGTCGCAGACCAGGCCGAACGCTTCGTCCGGCGGCATTTGGCGCTGCGGTTGCCCGTCGTCGGAGGTCTGGAAGCGCTCGGCTTCTTCGTCGGTGAGTTCGATCGGGTCGCTGGGGCCAGCGGTCACGTTCGGGTCCGGATCGTCGGTGCGGAGGTACTCGCTGACCGTGTCGCCTTCGCGGCGGAGCCTCTCGACTACGGCCTGGGCCGCTGGGGCGTCGTCGGCCGATACCAGCACTGGCCTGCTGTCCTCGGTGCCGTTGCGGGGGCCGATGACGCCCTTGCGCTCCAGGGCCTCCAGGACGCGCAGGCACTTGGCGTGGGACAGGCGGAGCTTGCGTTGCAGCATCGCCGCCGAGGCGAACTGTGTGGTGATGACCAGCTCGGCCGCGTCGCCGAGTAGCTCGCCGAAGTCGTCGCGCGCCTCGGTAGGACGGTCGCTCGGTTCGTTGTTGTGGCCGTCGATGGTGGCGGCCTGGTCCTCGTTGTCGTCCTCCCACTGGGCATCAGCCCACCGGCCGGACGGGGCGGCGGCCGCGGTGCCGGCAGCGGGCATCGGGATCGCGTCACCGCCTGTTGGGTCGGACGCTGCCGAGCTGGAGGGGGCGGCCAGGCGTCGGGTGAACTCGTCTCCGGCGCGGTCGCTGGCAGGGTAGGCGGCGGCGTGTGCGCGCATCGCGGCGTTGGCGGCGTTGTTGGTCTTGCCCCAGGAGAAGGTGCGCAGCGGCATGGCGTAGTGGGTGGGCCGGATGGACTTGGCGTCCAGGTAGGCCATGCCGGGGTAGAAGTCCTCCCACTCGTGCGGGTGCACTCCGGCCTTGCGCTGACGTGCGGAGACGCCGTACTTGACGTCCTCGGGGTCCGACAGCCCGAAGCACATCTTGGCCATCTGGGAGCGGATCAGGGTGGGGATCTGGGTGTAGTCCGCGCGCTGCAGCGACAGCAGGAGCGACCCGCCCGCCGAGCGGATCTCCTTGACGATCTCCTCCAGCTTCTCGGCGTCCTCGCTGCTCAGCTCGCTGAACAGCTTGGCGACCTCTTCCAGGTGCAGGTACCAGTAGGTCAGCCCGCAACCGGGCTCCCATGCCTGGTAGCCGCGCTCGGCCAGCCACTTGGTGCGCCGGGGGATTTCGGCGTGCATCTGCCGGATCAGGGCGACGGCTCCGGTCTTGGTGGTCTCGAAGCGGTGCAGCGCTGGGCGGAGGGGGCCCATGGTCTGGTCGTCTTTGGAGATGTCGATGGAGAACACCGCGGCGTCGCGGCGGGTGATGATTTCGGCGACGTAGTTCCACGCTCCGCCGATCGACTTGCCGGATCCGGTCCGGCCCATGATCTGCAGGTGGTGACCGGTGAAGCGGTGCTCGACGTAGTCACCGTCCTGGTAGAGGGCGACCCGGAGCGGTTCGCCCACCGATGCGCCTGGGCGGGACGGTCCGGGCCAGGGGATCGGCTGCTTGATCCGGCGGGGGTCGGAGAAGGTGATGTGCGCCTGGGAGGCGTCGTCCTCGTCTTGGGCGACGATCACGCTGCCGGGTGGCAGTTTCATGCCCGATTCCATGTGGTCGGTGTTCTTGATCGCGTCCTCTGCGGTCTTCTCACCGGCGGGCAGCGCCATCTTGCCCTTGACCTTGTGCTCGGTGACCTCGGTGGTGCGCACCTTGGCACCCTTGAGCCCGAACGAGACTTTGGCCTGGTCGAACAGCGTGGCCAGCGGGTCACCGCTGTGCGCGGCGTCCGATGGCGTCTGCCGGATGACGGCGCGGATGTTCCACCCGATGGCCAGCGTGGCGCCTCCGAAGGCCAGCAGCATGAGCGTGACCTGCTGGGTGATCCCGGTGATGGTGGCGATGGTGAACCACAGACCGGCGCCGAAGGTCGTCAGCGTCGAATGGGTGCGGCCCAGCAGACCGCGCTGGTGAGAGACGGCCCAGGTCAGGCCCGTGAGGGTGACGGTGGACAGGGTTCCGGCCATCGTCGCCCACGTCACCGCCGGCGGTGCTCCCCAGACGGCGTGTGCGATCGCCGCGGCGATGGTCAGCAGGCCCAGCAGGGCCCACGGCGGGACGAGGACGCCCACCTTCGACACCGCTGAGACGGCGATGCGCTCCATGGTCGCGTCCTGCGCGATCTGCAGGGTCGGGGTCTTGCGCGCCATCACAGATCGACCCTTCCGGTGTAGCGGCCGCCGCGTCGGCCGCGCATGTCTGCGGGGCCGACGGCGAGGAACTCCTGGCGGTACTGGACGTGGAACTTCACCGACTCGGCGCTGATGGCCAGCGCCAGCTCCTGGGCCTTGCGCAGCTTCCCGGCCACACGTCCGGCGCGGATTTTCACGTCGATGCCGAACAGCAGCGGATGTCCCTCCAACTGCTTCATGGCGGCTTCGGCGGCAGTGGCGGCGTTGTCCAGCTCGTAGGCCAGGTCATGGCCGAACCGCTGGGTCGCCCTCGCGTACGCGGCGACGTGCTTGCCGACCTTGCCGCGAAACTCGATGTCGCCGATCCGGTCGATCATCTGTTCACCGGTTCCCATGACTGACCTCCTCAGATAGCAGTGCGAACCTGACGGCCCGGGGAGTCGGCCAGGTGGACGACTCCCCGGGGGCGCGATCACTCTTCGGCCGCCTCGGCGTCCTTCTCGGCGTCCTCGATGGCCTTCTCGACGTCCTCGCGGTGCGCGGCCTCGGAGAACTGGCGGCGGTAGGCGCGGTGGAACTTCTCGCCCTGCTCGGCCAGACCGGCGGCCAGGTCCTGCGCGCGCTGCAGCCGCTTGGCCACGCGCCGGGCCCGAACACGTGAGTCCAGCCCGAACAGCAGGAGGTGTCCGCGCAGTCCCTCCATCGCCGCCCGCGAGTCGGTCGCGGCGGCTCCCAGCTCGAACTTCCACCGGTTGGCCAGCGACTCCAGTTCCTTGCCGTAGCTCTGGAACGCCTCACCCAAGCGGCCCTCGAACTCCACGTTCGCCAGTTCGGTGATCTTGCGGTGGGCCATCAGGCGCTCCTTCGGCTGGACGTCCGGTCGTCCCGGACGTCGTCCTCGATGACCTCGGCCTCGACCGCTCCGGCTCGGCCCGCCCGGAACTCATCGCCGAGGACCTGGCCGACCGTGCGGATCCGGGGCGCCAGCGGAGCCGTGCCAACGAAGGCGGTGACCAGCGCGTCGAGTGCGGTCGCCAGTAGAACCAGCACCGCCCACGCGCCGCGCAGGAAGGGGCCGAGGCGCTCCCACAACCCCGGCTCGGGCGGCGGCAGCAGCCGGAAGTGGGTCGACAGGCCAGCGCGGCCTTCGGTGGTCTGGCCGGGGACGGTGCCGCTCATCGCCGCCCCCGCTCGGTGAAAGGGCGCCGGAAGCGGTGCGCGGCCCATCCCGCCGCCAGGGCCGACACCAGGCACTTGGCGTCGCCGTACATGCCCGTCCACACCGTCAACGCCGTCCACACGGCCAGGAACACCACCATGAACAGCAGCACGGCCGCGCTGAGCGAGCGTCGCGTCGGGTACTTGGTCCGCGCGCTCATCGGCCCGACTCCTCGTGACCGTCAACCGGCGCGCTGTCGCAGCGGCGCCCGGCCGAGGAGCCGTTCGGGTTGTCGGTGCGGCGGCGGTTGGCCAGCCACAGCGCGGCATACGCGCCGACCAGCACGGCCACCCCGAGCCGGAGTCGCCCACCACCGGCCAGCCCGGGGACTACAGCCGCGGCGGCGATCAGGCAGAACACGGTCAACACCGCCAGCCGCGGCGGCAGGAACCACGGCTCACGCCAGCCGTCGTCCCCGACCGCCAGGCGCTCTTCGCTGACGGCGAGTCGGGTCAGGGCCTCGGCCGCGGTGGGGTCGGTGTGTTCGGCGACCATGGCGGCCAGGCTCCGCAGGTGGACGGCGCGCTGCGCGGGATCGGCGGTCGCGGCCAGCAGCGTCCACTCGCGCAGCTCCGGCGCCCGGTCATCGGGGGCGTGGTCCCAGCCGAGCCACTCCGGGAACGCGCCGATCACCGCGCGCTCGGTCGCGGCGACCATCCGCAGCAACGAAGCCGCAGTGGACAGAGACACCGCCATCGGACGCCCGGCGGCGTCCTCCTCGCGGCCCCAGCACTGGGTGTGCAGTCGGCCCAGCTCGTCAGTGGCGTCGGCAGCGAAGTCGATCAAGATTGCACGGAGATCCCGGTCACTGGTGCGCGACAGTTCGCCGAGCGTCTCGCCCAGCGCGCCGGACCAGTCGATGTAACTGCGCCGGGCCGCTCTGCGCTCCAGGAGGCTCGTAATGATCGTGGGAAGGAAGAAGAACATGGGGGTGACCTCCTCAAAGGCCATGGGAGAAAGATCAAGTCGTGGTGGGTTGGGGGCGTCGAGCCGACCCGTGCCACGCAGAGCGCAGCGCCAGGCGGTTCGGCTCCGGGAACCCCGCGAGCACAGCGGACGGGTGGCTGCGACAGCACGGGCCCGGCGGGTGCGGGCGCACCTGCCGTGTGCTCCGGCACGCGCCGGTGTCCGCAGGCCAGAACCCGCACACCGGTGCCAGCCGCCGCGCTCGCGGGACGCCATCAGTCCGCGCTCCCATCAGCGAGGTGCGCCGACGGGCTCGACACGGCAGCTCCGGCCGGGCGGGGAAGATCGACCCAGATACGGCGGCCGCCGCCGGTGCAGACATGGCTCAGCGCTCCGAGCTGGGCGCAGATCCACAGTCCGCGCCCGGACTCGCCTCCGCCGAGCCGGACGTCAGGAGCATGCGCGGCGCCTTGGTCGACCACCTCGACGTGCGCATGGTCGCTGTGGACCTGGAGAACGACCTGGTACGTGCCGCCCGGTTCCCCCGAGCGGGTGTGCCGGGCGGCATTGGTGGCCAGCTCCGACACGCACGTCAGCGCATCGCACACCGTGTCCTCGGCCAACCCTGAAGCAGCCAGGGTCCGCCGAGCCCAGCGCCGCGCCTCGGCCACCGTGCGCGCGTCGTCGCCAGCGAACGCGGCCTCGAAACGGTTCGGCATCATGACCGACCCCCGTCCCGACGCAGGGGTGTCACTGACGCCAGCCCCGGCGCGGCAGCGCTGGCCTCGGCACCGCCCGGCGCGGCGGCCTGGCCCTCGTTGCCACCCGCCTTGCTCTGCCGCGCGGCCAGTCGCCTGCGCGAGCGGAACACGCTGGTCAGCCGCCGCCACCAAGGCCGCCGGACTGCGGTGATGGTGTCGGTCAGCTCGCGCATGTCGTCCGCCATAGCGCTGAGCTGGTCGGCCACCTCCGAACCGGTCTGCGCCAGTTGCGCGCGGACGGCCAGCACGGCGAACCCGATCCCGACCAGCGCATGCTCATCCGGGCTCATCGCCCCGACATCGGAGGCGGCATCGGTCAGCGCACACTCGGCACCGTGCGCGAGCGCGTGCGCCAGGTCGTCCGACAGCGCGGCCTGCCAGTCGAAGAACTCACTGTCGTGCGTCACAGCGCACCCCCGAACTGCCGGTCGGTGTCCGCAGTGCGAGCGAACGCCTCGGCGACCAGCCGCGAGGCCGACACCCCGTCCGCCGGCAGCTGCCCGCGCTCCTCCAGGAACCCGACCAGGTGCACGATCGGATCCAGCTCGCCATCACGGGCGGCAGCCACCGCAGCGCGCACGTGCGCCAGCAGCTCGGCGTACTCGACGCTCAGCAGCGCCAACTCCTGCCGCAGCGAGGCCTCGGTACGCGAGGTGTGCAGGGTCGTCGCCATCACCGCTCACCCCCGCCCGCACCGGCCAGCGCCGGTTCCGCATCCTCACCCGCAGTGCGGCCCTCGCTCTGCGAGGCGGCATCCTCATCCGCGGACTCGGCCTCGGTCCGCTCCGGCCCGTCCGTGTGCGCCGAGCCGAACCCGTCAGCCCGTGCGGGCGTCTCGTCCGCACCGGGCCCCGTGCGCAACGCGGTGTTGCGGGCCTGCGACACCACACCCTCACACCACCGGCGCTTACGACCGGTCCGGGTCATCAGCGCCGGATAGTCCGGAGACCATTTCCCGCCGGCCTCGACGGCAGCGAGGATTTCGCTGGTCAACTCCGCCACGACCGCATCACGATCGACCGGCTCCCCGGCGCTCGGCGCGGCCCCGCGCATCCCGCGAACCAGACGCGGAACGGACGAACCCACGTCCGCACCCCGCACCGTGCGGACTGGCGCGACCGGACGATGCGGGATCCGTACGCCACCGTGCGGAACACCGTTTGCGGGGCCGTCCGCACCGTCCCCACCCGTGCGTGCGGACGACGGCACCACGGCCAGAGACCGGGTGGTCGGCTCAGGCGCCATCGCCCGCAACGCGGCCGCGCGCTCGGCGGCCTGGCGGTGCGCGACGGTGACCGCCTCAGTGATCCGCTGCCGGATCGTCACCACGGCCTCGGCCGCGCAGAACACCATCGCGGGCGGTACCGAGTGCAGCAGGATCGCCGCTGGATTCAGCGCGGCCCACGCCGACCAGGTGTTCATCGCATACGTGCAGCCCAACGCGACCCACTTGGTCGTGCGGACCCACCGGCCAGCGTCCAGACCATGTCGGTTGATGAGCTGCTCACCCATCAACACCCCGATCAGGACCAGCGACACCATCGGGTCCAGCAGCCACGCCGTGACCCACACCAGCGACCCCAGCGGCGCCCCGTCCGCGGCGAAGCGCGCGACGTTGGCCATGGTGAACAGCAGCCCCAGGACCATCCCAGTCCAGATCAGCCGGTCCACCCAGCCCCGCACCCGCTCCACACGCAGCGCCACCACGTCCGGGTCGGTCTGGTAGGCACGCACCTGCGCGGCCGCGTCCGCGGCGGCCTTGAGCTTGGCGGCCTTGCTCGTCATCGCAGCCGCCCCCCGTCCAGCTCCTCCAGCACCGGCCCGACCAGAGCGTTCAGCTCCGCGACCAGCGCCGAGACCATCGCGCGAGCGGCCCACTCGACGCCATCGCGCGGCCCGCAGGGAACCGCGGGAAGCCGATGCATCGGCACCGGAAGACTCAGCGCGACACTGGCCTGCAGGAAAGGCCGCCGAGTCACGTCCTCCTCCATCGGGTGGACGAACTCATAGCCCTCCCCGCGCAGCTCGGTAGGCCAGTCCCGCCAGGACAGATCCCCCTGCCACCGGTAGGAGCGCAGGAGCCGCTCCGGCCAGGGAGCGACCAGGCTGACCGAGCCGATCAGCGACCCGTCCCAGGCGCTGCGATGCACCTGGGCATCAAGGACGCGAGTGTGCGAGCGGACGTACCCGGGCGCCATCACCGGCCCCGACGCCGTCCGCCAGGACGCCGAAGCGAACTCGGCCAGCCGGACCCCCGGCGAGTCCCCGAAGTCCTCCCAGCACTCAGCGAACGCGCTGCTCAGCCGGTCACGGACATACGCGCCGAACCGAGACACACCATCGCTGGCGTACTCACGGTCGTAGTCCTCATCGACCCAGAACGGCGTAGAGGAGGCAGCCATCAGAGACCACCGCCCGCCGCGGCCGACTCCTCGGCCAGGAGCGCCCGGATGTCGGCCTCGAAGAATCGGCGATGTCCGCCCGGCGTGCGGATGCTCGCGAGACGTCCCGCCGCCGCCCATCGGGACGCCGTCTTGCGGTCGACCCGGAAGAGTTCGGCCACTTCACCGGGGGTGAGAAGACGTCCCCGGCCATGGAGTTTGGGAGTCGCGGTCTGGTCCGCCATGCTGTTGTCCACGGATCGTTCCTCCTGCTCACGTTGGGAATCGAGCGATCCGGCGGCCTCGGCGGGTGCCACCGCCGAGGCCGCGCTGTTGTGCGAGATCGGACATCGGGTCATTCCGCGACCTCCGATCCCTCCGAAGGCCATACAGGCCAACGCGAGACTAATGGTAAGCAGTGTGCTAGCACACCGTCAACCACCCGGAAGATATGTCCTAGTTGGTGTGCTAGTACACTCCCTCTGAACTGCCAGAAAGGAGGCGGAGACATGGCGCCAGCCATCCAGCGGCCTGACCCGCCGTACATGCAGGTCGTGACGACCATCCGAGCGCAGATCGAGTCTGGGGAGCTGCGCGAGGGCGACATGCTTCCATCGACGCGCCAGATAGCGCAGGACTGGGAGATCTCCCATGCGACTGCCACGAAGGTGCTGGCCGCCCTGCGTTCGGAGGGCCTGGCCAGAGGTGTTCAAGGTGTCGGAACGATCGTCACCACGTCAGGCAACAAGCAGGCGGCGAAGGACCGGATGCTGGCGGTACGCCGGACCGGGCGGGTCTACCCCCCGGATCAGCACGCGGTGATCAAGTCGGCCGACCTCGTCGAGGCGCCGAAGCACGTCGCCGATGCGCTCCGCCTTGAACCCAGCGCGCGTGTCATCAGGCGCCACCGCGTGACCTACCGAGAGCAGCAAGTACTCTCGTCCTCGGTCTCGTGGTTTGACGGCGCGTTGGCAGAGACGGCCCCGCGCCTCTTGGAGACCGAGCGGATCCGCCAGGGGACCTTCGGCTACATCGCCGAACAAGCAGACCGCGCCGTTAAGAACGGCCAGGAGCAGAAGGCCGCTGACGCTGCGACTGAGCAAGACGCCGAGGACTTGGGCGTCGAGCCGGGAGCCCCCGTCCTGCGAGGCAGGAATTGGGTCTACGACGCTGAGGGCAACGTGCTGGAGTACGGCGAATCCGTCGCTCCAAGCGGGCAATGGGCGTCCTACGAATACGAGATCACTAACTGAAGGGCCGACCATGGAACTCGTGCACAGCGGCAAGGTCCGGGACGTTTACGCTGACGGCGACGACCTGATTTTGGTGGCGTCGGACCGGGTCAGCGTCTACGACGTCGTACTGCCCACGAAGATCCCCGACAAGGGAAAGATCCTCACTCAGCTATCGCTGTGGTGGTTCGACCAGCTCGCGGACGTGGTGCCCAACCATGTCATCTCGGCGACTGACGTCCCGGAGGAATGGGCAGGCCGGGCGGTGCGGTGCCGACGCCTGGAAATGCTGCCGGTGGAATGGATCGCCCGCGGCTATCTGGCCGGGTTGGGCTTGAAGGAGTACGAGCGGGACGGCGCAGTCTCCGGCATCAAGCTTCCGGCCGGCCTCGTCGAAGGCTCCAAGCTGCCCGAGCCCATCTTTACCCCGACCACCAAAGCGACCGAAGGCCATGACGAGTTCATGACCTACGACGACGTGGTGAACGAAATCGGAGCCGACACCGCCGAACGGCTGCGCAAGGTCACTCTGGAGGTCTACCAACGCGGTGCCGACCTGGCCGCCGAGCGCGGCGTCATCATCGCCGACACCAAACTGGAGTTCGGACGCGCGCCCGACGGCGAGCTGGTCCTGGCGGACGAGATCCTGACATCAGACTCGTCCCGCTTCTGGCCGGCCGACCAGTGGAAGCCCGGAGGCCCCCAGTACGCGATGGACAAGCAGTTCGTCCGCGACTGGTCGTCCACCATCACCGACTGGGACCGCACGCCACCCGGCCCCGAGATCCCCCAGGACATCGTCGAGGCCACCCAAGCCCGCTACGTCGAGGTCTACGAGCGCATCACCGGCCAGCGCTGGGAGGGGTGACCATGGAACCCAGGTACGACGTCGACCGCTTCCTACGCGAGGTCAAGGAACTGCTACGCATCGCAGATGTCGAGACCTCGAAGCCACTAGGGCCCGATCACCCGAACCCTCAGGTCGCAGCCGCCCTCCTGCTGCGCTCCCTAGGCGTCAGGCCTGTCGCCGACCCGGTAGCAACGCTGCAGCGCACGATGGACGATCCGTGGGTCGATCGCGACGACCGCTCAGAATAACGCAGCTCCGCCCCACTAAGGCCCGGCCCCACGGCCGGGCCTTCGTCATCGAGACCTAGTCCGGCCACGACGCTGCTTCTACCTCTGCAGCGGGGTACACCTTCCGGCGTGGACGCTCCCCGGATAGTCGTCGATCCTGATCTTCCCGAGGGTGTGCGCACTTTGCTTACGGACTGAGAACACCGAGGTCAAGCACTACGACCCGCGAGACCTTCGCCTGTTGTAGGAGGACGACCGCTGGCTTCCCACATCAACACAAAAGCCACGGCCACGGCCGTAGGCAGGGCCGCGCTGGACACGCTCCTGACCGTCGCCGGCGGCTGGGGCCTTGTCGGCTTCCTGATTCTCCTCGCCATCCCACTGCTGACTGGCCTCGGCAGCCCGCTCCGGTCACTTCGTAGCAGCGCAAGCCCTGGCCTACAGCGCCTTAATCTGATATTTGTGTATATCTCCGGGGGGACAGGACGCGGGAACTCAGTGGAAGATCACAAGGATCAGTGGGGCCTACGGTGGACCCCCAACGGAGCGCCGTATGGAACACTGCATTCCACGCAGTGCAAAGAGCAGTTCAGCCTTGCTTTTACACATGCTGTAACTGCCGCTGCGCGCTGTACCGTCTCAGACCTCAGGGTCGATGCCGAACGTATCGACTACACCGTGAGACAGAGCGCGAGGCACAGACGTTACACGTCTGCCCAGATCGACGTACAGATGAAGTGCACCGAGCAGGACGTCCTCAAGGACGACGGGGTGCACTGGCAGCTATCTATCGATCACTATGACTGGCTTCGCGACCCGGACACGTACAACCACAAGATTTTGGTTGTGCTCATGGTGCCTACCATGCTAGAGGAGTGGGTAGAGCTAAGCGATGCTGGCATGTTGCTTCGCAAGGCGGCCCACTGGGTGTGCCTCGAGGGGGCAGAGCCCGTTAACGCCAACTTTAAGACAGTTCTCCTCCCTAAAGCCAATGTTTTCTCGGTAGAACAGCTGCTTGAAATGCTTCAACGTGTGGGCGACGGAGGTAAGCCGTGAACGTCGCAGAGGGCCACCACAGCAGATCGTTCGAGCCTGCGGAAGATCTAACTCCGAAGGCAATCGAGGCATTTCTTCGGCAAAGTGGTTGGAAATGCGAGGAGGTTCGGGAAGGGATCAGTTCGATATGGTCTCTTGATCAAGCCGATGCAAGCATCATGTTGCCTTATAATCGCCGTTTTCGTGATTTTAGGGCCAGGCTATTCAATGCGCTAGACGTAATTGCGGATGTCTACAATATTCGCAATAGTGATGAACTTGAACTGAAGATTGCGGGCGCAGGAAGCGATATCTTGCTCTTGCGAGCGGATCAAGCGACGATAAATGGATCAATACCACTTGACGAGGCCAAAAATCTTTTGACTGGCGTCAGTGTGATGCTCATGGCTGCAGCTTGTAGTGCCATTAAGCCCAGTGCGTCTATTCCAAGACGGCGACCTGATATGGCAAAAGAGTTCATGTCAGAGGAAGTGCGCATGGGTCATACACTGCGCGGGAGTTTCGTCCTGACGATTTATGCGCGTCACGCTGATGGCCAGGTGGAGGAGTTGCCTGAGGCAGAGAACGTCGAGGCGAGTCAAGAATCTCAGCCGCAGATCGGCACTTACTCCAGACGCGTGATGGAGACTCTTTCGACAGGATTGGAGGCGTCGAAGGAGCTTCTCAATGATGATCCCGCTATCACTCTGGAGGAAGCTGTCCAACATGGCGCCAGTGCCGAGATGATTGACTCGTTGGGAAATATGAGTCAACACCCGGGATTGCGTGCCCTGGATATGGCCTTTCGGTGGTCGCCGGCGCAACCTGCTCCTGCGCAGCGAGTGGCAAGCAGGGTGGTCCTTCCAAGGCCCCAGCCGGAGAGAATCGAATTCGTGCGGGATTCTCTAAAAAGTCAGCCAGTCGCAGAGCGAGGCGAAATAATTGGCCATGTGGTGCGCTTGGAGCGTCCCGAAGGTCACGACAGCGGCATCGCGGTAATTGATGGATACGTTGGAAAGTCTCGGAAGCGAGTAAAAGTAGAGCTTTCGGGGGAAAGTTACCTCATTGCGATCTTTGCGCATCAAGAAAGGCGTCTTGTTGTCGCTTCGGGCCGCTTGGCGCTCGAAAGAAGGTCCTGGTGGCTCAAGGGCAGAATTTCACTGAGGATCTATGGATCGCTGAAATAGCTTCCGAGGCCCGCAGGCCGCAAGCCTCTGGTGGCAAGGCCCTTCAGGCGGCCGGGCGACGAAGCCTGCCGGGCCCGGACGACACAGGCCCTATGACCGGCGTACCGCGGCGGGCCCACCGGCGACGCGTAGCGGTCGCCTTGAAGGCGCGGGGAAAGTGTCATCCGGTGGGGGCTGGTGTGTGGTGGGCCGAGATGATCGCTTCGCGTTCGACGTCGGTGCGAGCTTTGAGGAGTTGACGTGCAAGCGCGGCGTAGGGACGTCCGTCGATGGTCGCCGGCCTGGTGGCATGGAGTGCTTGCCAAATGGTGTGCCTGTTTTGCTCCTTGGGGTATCGCGCTGGTGAGGTGGGCTTCCGGCGATCTGGTGTATGGCTGTGGGGCTCGGTGGATGTTCCGTTAGTCAGGCAGGGGGCTGGCTCGCTGTGTTTGAGTTCGGTGACCTGAGCGCAGGCTTTGCAGGGGGTGTTCAGGTCTAGTTGGTGGCCGTCTTCGCAGCGGACGTCCGGGCAGTGATGGCCTCGGCGCACGAGGCGGGTGGCTACTGCTACGGGGTCGCGGATGGGGTCGGTGTCGGTGATGTGGTAGCGCCGGTGGTCCCAGTTGCGGGTGATGCGGTTGGCCAGTTCGGCTGGCGTGCGGTGCTGCAGCTCGGCGGCGATGGCCTTCAGGACGCGCTGGGAACCGTGCTCGGGGATCTGGTGGGTCAGGGCAGGCGGCAGGGCTCGGTAGAGGTCGATGGCGGCTCGGGGGATGCGGGTCGGCGTTCGACGGTCTTGCTGGTGGTGTGTGGGCTTCCCGGCTTTGCCGGTTTCCGGCGTTTGCGCGCTCTGGTTGCTGTAGGCGCCTGCGGCGGGAAGCGGCGGTGGCTCCTCGGGGGGTGAATAGGTGGGGGGTGTCTCCTGTGGAGTACCGGTTGTTGGGAGGGGTGTGTGCCGGTTCTTGAGCGGGGTGAGTGCCGCTACGTGAGAGGGGTTCCGGTGCGGGTTGGCGTGGCGGCGGCCGTGGGTGGCGTAGTGCTCGGCGGTCTGGGTGGCGTCGTCTTCTTCTAGGACGACGCGGAGGGTGAGCCAGCCTCCTGGGCGTGCTGTTGCCTCTATGAGGCCGGCCGCCTCTAGTTCGGCCAGGCGGCGTCTGGCGGTGGGTTGGGAGGTGTTCAGGGCGGCGGCTAGGCGGGCTGTGGTGGTGTCGAAGGGGGTTGGTTTGCCGTTGCGGTGGGCTCGGTCGACGGCGGCTGTGTAGAGGCGCCAGGCTTCGGCGGAGATGGTGCCGGCGGGGCGGTGGCGTCCGGCCCAGACCATGTCCAGGGTCCAGGCCGGGACGGGGGCGTAGCGTTCGCCGGTCTCGCGGGGGCGGCGCAGGGCGGCGTGCAGGACGCTGCGTTTGGCGCCTCGGGGTGTGGAGCGGGAGAGGTAGGGGCCGTCCTGGGTGGGGGTCAGGAGTTGGCGGCGGGCGTCGTCTAGGGCGGTGGTGGAGGTGTTCGCGCGTTCGGCTAGGAAGCTGCGGCGGGCTATGGCGGGGGCGCGGGTGCCGTTTAGGGCGTGGGGCATGAGGGTCTCGTACATCGCCCACGTCCAGACGGCCAGGGCGCTGTGGGTGGGGGAGTAGATCAGGGAGCGCGGGATCTGGACGTGGCCGCGGGGGGCCTTGGCGCGCGTCATTGGTGAGCCGCCGGAATGTCTGTTTCACGGTGAGCCCACAGATGGTCGCCAATGGCGGCCGCCGGTTGCATCGGGCCGCACAAATGGAAAAACCCGTCCGGCCTGTTCTCGCAGGTCGTAACGGGTTCTTGCTGGTTATTTCTGGGTGCCCCCTGCAGGATTCGAACCTGCGCACACGGCTCCGGAGGCCGTTGCTCTATCCCCTGAGCTAAGGGGGCTTGCGCTGCCTTGGGCTGCGCGTGAAGAAGGTTACCAGGGTTGGCCGGGTGACGCGCACGTGCGGCGTTCGCCGTGCGTCCGGGGGGTTGGTCGGCTAGCTTCTAGGCCGTGACCGAGCCACTGGGACGCGTGCTGGTCGTCGATGATGACGAGGTGATCCGCCAGCTCATCGCCGTGAACCTGCAACTGGAGGGGTTCGAGGTGGCGACCGCGGTGGACGGGCAGGACTGCCTGGACAAGGTGGTGGGGGTCGCGCCCGATGTGATCACGCTGGACGTGATGATGCCGCGGCTGGACGGGTGGGTGACGGCTACGCGGTTGCGGGAGGGGCCGGAGACGGCGCATATCAGGGTGGTGATGATCACGGCTCGGGCGCAGGAGCACGATGTGCGGCGGGGGCACGAGATAGGCGTCGACGCCTATGTGACGAAGCCGTTCGATCCGAACCAGCTGATCCAGACGGTGCGCAAGCTGGCGGCAGTGTCCAGATAGTGGTCGGATAGTCTCGCGAGGGTGACTCCAGCCGGTGTGAGCGATGCCCTTGTGGCCGCGGTGCGGGATGCCGTGGCGCAGGGGGAGCTTGATGTCGCCGTGCCTGAGGACGCCCTTGTTTTTTGTGTGGGTGCTGGGGTTTTCGAGAGTCCTGTGGCTTTGCGGTTGGGGATCGATCCTCGGGTTGTGGCGCGGAGGGTCGGGGGGAGCGTTACAGGGCGGGGGTTTGTGCGGGTTGAGGTTGCGGTTGGGGCGGTTGTGGACGGGGTGCTGCGGGAGCCCGGGTACGGAGTTGCGCGGGTTCCTGGGGGTGGGTGGAGTGAGTGGCCCAGGACGTTCGAGAATCCTGGGTTCTCGGTGCGTTACGCATACGCGAGGGCTTGCTGGGTGGGGCGTTGGGCGCGGGACGTTGGGGTCTCGCAGGGTGTGTTCAGGGGCGGGGCTCCTGAGGAGTTGGGGTTGGTGACGGCTCTGGGGGACGTTCCCGGGCGGGCGGCCCAGGCCGAGCGGGAACGGGACGCCGGGCCGCTGGTGTTGTGCCTGGAAAGAGTGGCCGGGGCGTACCACGATGTGCACGAGCGGTGTCCGGCTGTTCCCAGGGGCGACGAGAAACCCTCGGCGGTGCATGCGGGACGCGTCAGTTTGGCGGAGGCCGCGCGCATCGCCCTTGGCAACGGCCTGAACATGATTGGCGAGACCCCAAGAGAGCGGATATGAGTCGAGTTCACCCTGCCGGGCCCCGGCATGCTGACGTCCTGCCCGAGGACCACCCTGTTGGTCCGGCGGACGACCTCAACGTGCTGGACCCGCACATCTGGCCGCGCAACGCCGGACGGGACGGTGCCGTCACCCTGGGCGGTGTCGACGTGAGGGACCTGGCGCGGGAGTACGGGACGCCCCTTTTCGTCTATGACGAGGACGACGTGCGGAGCCGGGCGCGGGATTACGCGGCGGCGTTCCATGACGGGGACGTCCACTATGCGGGCAAGGCCTTCCTGTGCGTGGCCATGGCGAAGTGGTTGAACGAGGAGGGGCTCGGCCTGGACGTGTGCAGTGGGGGTGAGCTCGCGGTCGCGTTGGCGGCGGGCTTCCCCACGGAACGCATCACGTTGCATGGGAGTAACAAGGCGCCCTGGGAGCTGGAGCGGGCTCTTGAGGTGGGCGTCGGACGGATCGTCCTGGATTCGTTCGAGGAGATAGCGCGGCTGGGTTATCTGGCCCAGGAGCGTGGGGCGCGGCCCAAGGTGATGGTGCGCGTCACCACGGGGGTCGAGGCGCATACGCATGAGTTCATCGCGACGGCCCATGACGACCAGAAGTTCGGGTTCTCCAGGAGTTCCGGGGCGGCGCTGGAGGCGGTCCGGAGGGTGCTCCGGCTTCCGCAGCTGGAACTGGTGGGGCTGCACAGCCATATCGGGTCGCAGATCTTCGACGTGGACGGTTTCGAGGTCGCGGCCCACCGGCTGGCGGAGCTGCTCGTCGCGATCCGGGACGAGCACGGGGTCGAGCTGCCGGAGCTGGACCTTGGGGGCGGGTACGGGATCGCCTACGTCCCCGGCGAGGAGCCGCACGACCCCAAGGCCATCGCGGACGGCCTGAGAGCCATCGTGGCGCGCGAATGCCGCGCGTACGGGCTCGAGATGCCGCGGCTGACCGTCGAGCCGGGACGGGCGATCGTGGGGCCGGGGGGAGTGACCCTGTACGAGGTCGGAACGGTCAAGGACGTCGAGGGCCTGCGGACGTACGTGTCCGTGGACGGGGGCATGAGCGACAACCTCCGCACCGCCCTGTACGGCGCCGAGTACACCGCCGTCCTGGCGAGCCGGACCTCCGACGCGGCGCCGATGCTCAGCAGACTTGTCGGCAAGCACTGCGAAAGCGGCGACATTGTGGTGCGCGACCTGTGGCTGCCCGAAGATCTTGCGGCGGGGGACCTGGTGGCGGTCGCGGCGACCGGTGCGTACTGTCGATCGATGGCCAGTAACTACAACCACGTCCCGAAGCCCGCCGTCGTGGCGGTGCGGGACGGCAGGTCGCGCGTGATCGTCCGCCGGGAGGGCGTGGAGGACCTGCTGCGGCTCGATGCGGAGGTCGAAGCGTGAAACCCGAACGTGGCCCGCTGCGGGTGGCGCTGCTCGGATGTGGCGTCGTCGGCACGGAGGTCGTCCGGCTGCTGCGGGAGCAGGCCGTCGATCTGGCCGCGCGCGTCGGGGTCCCGCTGGAGCTCGCGGGGATCGCGGTGCGGCGCGCCGACAAGGTCCGCGCCGGTGTCGCGAAGGAACTGCTGACGACGGACGCGCACGGCCTGGTGACCCGGGACGACGTCGACATCGTGATCGAGGTCATCGGCGGCATCGAGCCAGCCAGGACGCTGATGCTGGAGGCGATGAAGACCGGCAAGTCGGTCATCACCGCCAACAAGGCGTTGCTGGCCGAGGACGGCGCCACCCTGTTCGCGGCGGCCCGGGAGTACGGGGCCGACCTCTATTACGAGGCGTCCGTGGCGGGGGCCA
Source organism: Actinomadura terrae (assembly GCF_022751215.1). Classification (GTDB taxonomy): domain Bacteria; phylum Actinomycetota; class Actinomycetes; order Streptosporangiales; family Streptosporangiaceae; genus Spirillospora; species Spirillospora terrae. Next base: position 1,246,117 of record NZ_JAICDG010000002.1, read on the forward strand.
TTCCTCTGCTCCGTCCCCTGAGGGAGTCGTTGGTCGGCGACCACGTCCACCGGGTGCTGGGCATAGTGAACGGCACGACCAACTACATCCTCGACCAGATGGACACCTACGGCGCCGGATTCAACGACGCCCTGGAGGAGGCCCAGGCGCTCGGGTATGCGGAAGCGGACCCGACGGCCGATGTGGAGGGTTTCGACGCCGCGGCCAAGGCGGCGATCCTCGCGCAGCTCGCCTTCCATACGCCGGTGGTCGCGGCGGACGTCCACCGTGAGGGCATTACCGAGGTGAGCGCCGCGGACGTGGCCGGCGCCAAGGGCATGGACTGCGTCGTCAAGCTCCTGGCCATCTGCGAGCGCGTTCCCTCCGAGGACGGACGGAACGGACGCGGCGTGTCGGTGCGCGTGTACCCGGCGATGATTCCGCGGTCCCATCCGCTGGCGAGTGTCCGCGAGGCGTACAACGCGGTTTTCGTGGAGGCGGAATCGGCGGGATCGCTCATGTTCTATGGGGCGGGTGCTGGGGGAGCTCCAACGGCGTCCGCGATTCTGGGCGATCTGGTCGCGGTCGCGCGCAACGTCGTCGGCGGAACGCCCGGACCGGTCGAGGTCACCTACGCGAAGCTTCCCGTCCTGCCCATGGGGGAGACGGTCACCCGCTACTACATCCAACTGGACGTCGCGGACGAGGCCGGCGTCCTCGCCACGGTCGCGGAGGAGTTCGCCCGGCACGGCGTGTCGATCCAGGCCGTCCGCCAGGTGGGGCTGGGCGAGGAGGCGCAGCTCGTCGTGGTGACCCACCGCGCGCCGGACGCGGCGCTGTCGGCGACGGTGGAGGTGCTGCGCGGGCTGGAGATGGTCCGCGAGGTCGCGAGCGTCATGCGGGTCGAGGGCGAGGAGTGACTGCGAGGTCACCCCGGTAGAATTCCGCACGACATCGCAGGTCATCAAGGAGAACGACGTGAACGCGAACGCTCGGGTGTGGCGTGGCCTGATCCAGGAGTACCGCGACCGCCTGCCGGTGACGGAGGCGACGCCCGTCGTCACCCTGTTGGAGGGCGGCACGCCGCTTCTCCGGGCGAACAGGCTCTCGCAGTTGACCGGCTGCGAGGTGCACCTCAAGGTGGAGGGCGCGAACCCCACCGGCTCCTTCAAGGACCGGGGGATGACGGTGGCCATCAGCAAGGCCGCCGAGGACGGCGCCAAGGCCGTCATCTGCGCGTCCACGGGGAACACCTCCGCCTCGGCCGCCGCGTATGCGGTACGGGCCGGGATGACCTGTGCGGTCCTCGTCCCCAACGGGAAAATCGCCATGGGCAAGCTCGCGCAGGCCCTGGTGCATGGCGCCCGGCTCCTCCAGGTGGACGGCAACTTCGACGACTGCCTGGAACTCGCCCAGAAACTGGCGGTCGACTACCCGGTGGCCCTGGTCAATTCCGTCAACAAGTACCGCCTCCAGGGGCAGAAGACGGCCGCGTTCGAAATCGTGGACGCGCTGGGCGACGCGCCGGACGTCCACTGCCTTCCCGTGGGGAATGCGGGCAACATCTCCGCCTACTGGATGGGCTACAAGGAGTACGCCGCGGACCGCATCTCGTCCGGGACGCCCCGGATGCTCGGCTTCCAGGCGAGCGGCGCGGCGCCCTTCGTGAAGGGCGAACCCGTCCTGAAGCCGCAGACGATCGCGACCGCCATCCGGATCGGCAACCCCGCGTCCTGGAACCTGGCGATCGCCGCGCGGGACGAGTCGGGCGGTGCGATCGACTCCGTCACCGACCGTCAGATCCTGGCCGCCTACCGGCTGCTGGCCAGGGAGGAGGGCGTGTTCGTGGAGCCCGCGTCGGCCGCGAGCGTGGCGGGGCTGCTCCAGGCGAGCGAGCGGGGTGTCGTCGAGCCCGGCTCGAAGGTCGTCTGCACGGTGACCGGCAACGGCCTCAAGGACCCCGACTGGGCCATCTCCGGCGCGCCCGCCCCGACCGTCGTCAAGGTCGACGCGCATGCGGCGGCGTCCGCCCTGGGACTCACCTGAGCGCCGCACGAGGCGACCTTGAGTGCCGCGTTAGGACGGTCTAGGCCGCGCCAAGGCGATCCTCAGGGCCGCGTTAGGGCGGCCTGAAGGCGGCGTTAAGGCGGTCTCCACTTTCGGTAGCGGCGTCCACGCTGTTCTACTGCGAAGCTTCACTGCGAAGGGGCGGCGATGAGCTGGCCGACAAATCCCGTGCTGGTACGGACTCCGGCCACCAGCGCCAACCTGGGCCCGGGTTTCGACTCGCTCGGCCTCGCGCTGTCGCTGCACGACGACGTCGAGGTCGCGGTCACCGGCGACGAGGTGTCCATCGAGGTCGACGGCGAGGGCGCCGAGGTCGCCGACCGGGGCGAGCGGCACCTCATCGTCAAAGTTCTGCGCCATACGTTCGAGGTCCTGGACGAACTCTCCGCGGCGCGGGGCGCGCCCGTCATGGGGCAGCCGAAGGGGATTCGGCTGCGGTGCCGCAACCGCATCCCGCACAGCCGCGGTCTCGGATCGTCCTCGGCCGCGATCGTCGCCGGTATCGTCGCGGCGCGCGCGCTGCACCCCGGCGGGAAACTGCTCGGTGACGAGGGCGCGTTCCGTCTCGCGACCGAGCACGAGGGGCATCCCGACAATGTCGCGCCCTGCCTGGCGGGCGGTCTCACAATCGCGTGGACGGGTGCGGCGGGCCCCAGGCTCGTGCGCCTGAAGTCGCGGATCGAACACGTCATTGCGTTCGTCCCAGAGCAGCGTCTCGCCACCGAGCGCGCGCGCGGACTGCTGCCGGAAACCGTCCCGCATGCCGACGCAGCCGCGAACGCCGGACGCGCCGCGCTGCTTATCGCCGCGCTCACCGGAGGGCTCGATCCCACGGTGCTGCTGGACGCGACCGAGGACCGTCTCCACCAGGACTACCGCGCCCCCGCCATGCCCGACTCGGCCGCACTCGTCGCGCGTCTGCGTGCGGCTGGTGTGCCGGCAGTGATTTCCGGGGCGGGGCCTACTGTCCTGGCCTTCACAACCGCATCACAAGTTGATTCGATGGGCTGGGAAGTGGGTAATGGGTGGCACGAACACCCGTTGGACGTCGCGACCCGTGGCGCCCGTGTCATGGCCGGTGAGGCACAGCTCCGGTACTGACGCCGGCGCGGGGGGCGGAGCCGCCGCGCCGCTCCGGCCGGTGTGGGATCCGGCAAGATCCAGCTAGGTAAAATGCGAAGACATCGACCTCTGGGGAATAGCAGTGTGCCCTGGTGATGTTAGGCTGAATGCCGCACCAGATGCCCCGTTCGGGGCAGCGTGCTCGTCAGCCGCGCGTCACCTGTTCGGCCCTCCGGCCGTGTCGGTCCCGCGTACTAGGCTCCCCGACACCGTGACATCCCGTTGTCAGGCATTCCAGCGAAACTTCGGACGTGGCGGTGACGGGGGTCGCGCACGAGCGAACCGTCCCGACCACCATCTGGCTGTACCCAGAACCCGCCGATCGCGGTGCCATCGTGATCAGCGGAGCCCGACTCGGCGCCCCCGCCGGGCCGCACCACCGGGTTGACTGGCCGAACGCCGGCCAACGCCCGCTCCCTGGGAAGGACCCTTAGTGAGCGAATCCAGCGAACTCCTTACGGACGCATCCAGCACGGCACCCGCGGCCGACGCCGCCCCGGCCGGCGCGCAGCCCACCGCGGAGCCCGCCGCCACCCCCCGGCGCCGCCGGCAGGGCACCGGCCTCTCGGCCATGGTGCTGCCCGAACTCAAGGCGCTCGCGTCCAGCCTCGGCATCACCGGTACGACCGGGATGCGCAAGAGCCAGCTCATCGCCGCCATCCAGGAGAAGCAGGGCGGCCAGGCGCAGGGCTCGGCGGGGGAGCAGGGAGCCGCTGCCACGGCGAAGACCGAGCGCACCGAGCGCACCCGGCGCACCCGCGCCGCGGCCGCCAAGCACGAGGTGTCCGACGACCAGGTCACCATCGCCGAGGCCGCGCCGGCGGCCGAGCAGAGCGCGCCGGCGGCGCAGGCCGCGCCGGTCGAGCAGCCCGTCCAGGCGCAGGCCCAGACGCAGGCGCAGCCTCAGAACCAGACGCAGACCGCCGTGGCCACCGAGCAGGGCGACAGGGCGTCCGACAAGCCCGCGGACAAGGCGACCGACAGGCCCGAGCGGTCCGGACGCGACGAGCGGCAGGGCGGCCGCCAGGGCGCGCGGTCCGGCGACCGGCAGGACCGGGGGACCTCCGACCGGGGCGAGCGCGGCGACCGGCAGTCCCAGCACCGCGAGCCCGCCGCCGCGCAGGGCGGCGCCGAGGACGGCGAGTCCCAGGGTGGCGGACGCGACGGCGGCCGTGAGGGCCGCGAGGGCGGCCGCCAGCGGCGCGGCCGCGAGCGCGGCGAGGCCCGCGACCGGAGCGACCGCGGCGAGCGGGGCGACCGGAACGAGCGGGGCGACCGGAACGACCGCGGTGACCGCGGCGAGCGCGGTGACCAGAGCGGGGGCGGCCGCCAGCGCGGCCAGAGCCAGGGCGGCGGCCAGAACGACGACGACGAGAGCGGCGGCAGGGGACGGCGCGGACGCCGGTTCCGCGAGCGCAACCGGGGCCGCGGCGGTCGCGACCGCTTCGAGGAGCCGGTGATCACCGAGGACGACGTCCTGATCCCGGTCGCGGGCATCCTCGACATCCTCGACAACTACGCGTTCGTGCGCACCACCGGGTACCTGCCCGGCCCGAACGACGTGTACGTCTCGCTCGCGCAGGTCCGCAAGAACGGGCTGCGCAAGGGCGACGTCATCACCGGCGCGGTCCGCCAGGCGCGCGAGGGCGAGCGGCGCGAGAAGTTCAACGCGCTCGTCCGCCTCGACACCGTCAACGGCATGGAGCCCGACCAGGCCAAGGGACGCGTCGACTTCAGCAAGCTGACCCCGCTGTACCCGCAGGAGCGGCTGCGGCTGGAGTCCGACCCCGGCATCCTGACCACGCGGATCATCGACCTGGTGTCGCCGATCGGCAAGGGCCAGCGCGGCCTGATCGTGTCGCCGCCCAAGGCGGGCAAGACCATGGTGCTCCAGGCGATCGCCAACGCGATCACCAAGAACAACCCGGAGTGCCACCTGATGGTCGTCCTGGTGGACGAGCGTCCGGAAGAGGTCACCGACATGCAGCGGACGGTGAAGGGCGAGGTCATCCACTCGACCTTCGACCGTCCCGCCGAGGACCACACCACGGTCGCCGAGCTGGCCATCGAGCGCGCCAAGCGGCTGGTGGAGCTGGGCCACGACGTCGTCGTGCTGCTCGACTCCATCACCCGTCTGGGCCGCGCGTACAACCTGGCGGCGCCCGCGTCCGGACGCATCCTGTCCGGCGGTGTCGACTCGACCGCGCTGTACCCGCCCAAGCGGTTCTTCGGCGCGGCGCGCAACATCGAGAACGGCGGCTCGCTGACGATCCTCGCCACCGCCCTGGTGGAGACCGGGTCCCGCATGGACGAGGTCATCTTCGAGGAGTTCAAGGGCACCGGCAACATGGAGCTCAAGCTCAACCGGTCGCTGGCCGACAAGCGCATCTTCCCGGCGGTGGACGTCGACCAGTCCAGCACCCGCAAGGAGGAGATCCTCATGGCGCCGGAGGAGCTGCGGGTCGTCTGGCAGCTCCGCCGGGTGCTGCACGCGCTCGACACCCAGCAGGCCTTGGAACTGCTCATCGAGAAGATGAAGGAGACCAAGTCCAACGCCGAGTTCCTGCTCCAGGTCCAGAAGACCACGGTCTCCGACGACCGCTGAGCCTTCGCACGACCGCCGAGCGCCCCCGTCCGCCTCACCGGACGGGGGCGTTCCGCATTGGAGTGCTCAGGGCCTGGTCGGGAGGCGGTCGGGGTTGGAACGATCCGGGCATCCGGCCTTGGGAGATACCGCAGGGGGCATGGTGGGGCTAACCCCACCATGAAACCGGCGGCGGACTTCATGGTGGTCAGGCGGCGTGACCGGCAGGCTTGGGGCATACGGTTGAACGGCACGGAGGGACGACGTGGGCGAGCTGAGCAGGGACTCCGGCACCCCGATGGGCGCGGTGCGGGGCGGGGCGCGCAGGGCCGCCGCGCGGGTCGGTGACGGCGTGGCGAAGGGCTTCACCGGCGGCGTCATGGACGGCGGCTGGTCCCCGCTCGCCATGGTGACCTCGTCGCTGACGTGGCGCTCGGCCCTCTATCTCGCCGTGAGCCTGGTGTTCGGGCTCGGCTGGTTCGTCGTCCTGGTCGTGGGCCTCTCGCTCTCGCTCGCCCTGATGATCGTCTGGGTGGGGCTGCCGCTGCTCGCGATGCTGATGATCGCGTGGCGGTTCGGCGCGGTGCTGGAGCGCGGCCTCGTCCGCGCCGCGTTCGGCGTCTCGATCCCGAGCCCGTACCGGCGGATGCCCGCCGGCCTCAACCCGCTGAAGAAGCTGAGGACCATGGCGGCCGACCCCGCCACCTGGAAGGACCTGCTCTACCTGGGCCTGCTGTTCCCGATGACGCTGATCGAGTTCGCGGTCTCGGTGGTGCTCTGGGCGGGGACGATCACGATGCTGTTCATGCCGCTGATCATCCTGTTCGACGACAACGGCGGCGTGGAGGTCAATTTCGGCCCCGTCTCGTACTGGGCGGGCAACCCGGTGGAGGCCATTCCGATCTCCGCCGGCGGGCTCGTCTTCCTCGTCCTGGCGATCTACGCGACGCGCGTGCTGGCCATCGGCCACGCCGTGGCCGCCAAGGCCCTCCTCGGGCTGAGCAAGTCCCAGGCGGAGAACAGGCAGCTCCGGGAGCGGACGGCCCACCTCCAGGCCAGCCGCGCGCGCGGCGTCGACGCGGCCGAGTTCGAGCGCCGCCGCATCGAGCGCGACCTGCACGACGGCGCGCAGCAGCGGCTGCTGGCGGTCGCGATGGACATCGGACGCGCCCGCGCCAAGCTGGAGGACGACCCCGAGGGCGCCCGCGCCCTGATCGAGCAGGCGCACTCGGGCACCAAGGAGGCGATCTCCGAGCTGCGCGACCTCGCCCGCGGCATCTACCCGGCGATCCTCACCGACCGCGGCCTCGACCCTGCCCTGTCGGGCCTCGCCGCCCGCGCGCCCGTCCCCGTCGAGGTCGAGGTCGACCTGCCGGAACGTCCGCCCGCGGCGGTCGAGAGCATCGCCTACTTCATCGTCGCCGAGTCCCTGGCCAACATCGCCAAGTACGCCCGCGCGACCCGCGCCTCCGTCCGCGTCGCCCGCGAGGACGCCTGGGTCGTCGTCGAGGTGGTCGACAACGGCGTCGGCGGCGCGACGGCGCGCCCCGAGGGCGGGCTGGCCGGCCTGGCCGACCGCGCCGCGACCATCGACGGCATGCTGATCGTCGACAGCCCTCCCGGCGGTCCGACCATCATCCGCGCCGACCTCCCCTGCACCTGGTAGCCCCGCCGCCTCTGGCCGCCGGACGTCCTTCGGGGGGAGGGCGTCCGGCGGCGCCTTTTTCGGCGCGGGGGCCCGTGGGGTCGGTGAGGCCCGATAATGGGGCGCATGCGGGTTGTGATCGCCGAGGACTCGGTGCTGTTGCGGGAAGGGCTCGTCCGGCTGCTGGAGGACGCGGGGATCGAGACCGCGGCGACGGTGGGGGACGGCCCCGGCCTGCTCGGCATCGTCGACGAGCACAAGCCCGACCTCGCCATCGTGGACGTGCGGATGCCGCCCTCCTTCACCGACGAGGGGCTGCGGGCGGCGCTGGCGGTGCGGGAGCGCAGGCCGGGGACGCCGATCCTCGTCCTGTCGCAGTACGTGGAGGAGCGGTACGCGACGGACCTGATCGGCGGCGGCGCCGAGGGGGTCGGCTACCTGCTGAAGGAGCGGGTGGCGGACGTCGCCGAGTTCATCGACGCGGTCCGCCGGATCGCGGCGGGCGGGACGGTCATCGACCCCGAGGTCATCGGCCAGCTGCTCGGACGGCGCCGCACCGGGGACCCGTTGCAGGCGCTGACGCCGCGCGAGCAGGAGGTGCTCGGGCTGATGGCGCAGGGACGCTCCAACGGCGCCATCGCGGGCGACCTGGTCGTCACCGAGGGGGCCGTGGAGAAGCACATCTCCAACATCTTCATGAAGCTGGACCTCCAGCCCGCGCAGGGCGGGCACCGCCGCGTCATGGCCGTCCTGGCGTATCTGGGCCGCGCCGACGTCTGACCCCGCCGCCGCGAGCCCGCTGCCCGCGAGTCCGCCGCCCGTGAGCCCGCTGCCCGCGAGCTTGACGGCTGAGCCCGGACGCCTGCCGGCGCGCGGAGGGGCAAGATCGGGAATGACCGGTGACCTCGGCACGTTCGGGTATCTGGCACACTTGGAGTGCAACCGCTGCGGTACCGGTTCACGCTTCCCACATCTCCCATGGCCGCGCCATGCGGATGGGGGCGCCCGGCGACCGCTCGAAGCGAGGAGAGAACCCATGAAGCCTGACATTCACCCGAACTACGTCGTCACGACCGTGACGTGTACGTGCGGCAACACCTTCGAGACGCGGAGCACCGCGGAGAACGGCGTGATCCACGCCGACGTGTGCTCCAACTGCCACCCGTTCTACACGGGCAAGCAGAAGATCCTCGACACCGGCGGCCGGGTGGCGCGCTTCGAGCAGCGCTTCGGCAAGAAGAAGGCCGGCAAGTAGGGACGGACGCCGCACCGCGAGCACAGTACCGCGAGCACAGGGACGGCCCGGGGACTCACCAGGTTCCCGGGCCGTTCGGAGTCGGCACCCGCGCTCGGGGGCCGGGACGGGCCAGGACACACCGTGAATCTCGACGATCTCATCAGCGAATACGTCGGCATCGAGGGTCGGCTCGCCGACCCGTCCGTCCACGCCGACCAGAACCTCGCGCGCAAGCTCGGCAAGCGCTACGCGGAGCTGCGCCCCATCGTCGAGACCTACCGCGAGCTGTCCACGACCGGGGACGACCTCGCCGCCGCGCGCGAGCTGGCCGGGGAGGACGAGGCGTTCGCCGTCGAGGCGGGCGAGCTGGAGCGGCGCCGGGAGGACCTGGAGGAGCGGCTGCGGCGGCTGCTCGTCCCGCGCGACCCGAACGACGACAAGGACGTGATCCTGGAGGTCAAGGCCGGGGAGGGCGGCGAGGAGTCCGCGCTGTTCGCCGGCGACCTGCTCCGGATGTACCTGCGCTACGCCGAGCGCGTCGGGTGGAAGACCGAGGTCCTCGACTCCCATCCGTCCGACCTGGGCGGCTACAAGGACGTCACGGTCGCGGTGAAGGCGAAGGGCCAGGAGGACGGCGCCTGGACGCGGCTGAAGTTCGAGGGCGGCGTCCACCGGGTGCAGCGGGTGCCCGCCACCGAGTCCCAGGGGCGCATCCACACGAGCGCCGTCGGGGTGCTGGTGACGCCCGAGGCCGAGGACGTGGACGTCCAGATCGACCCGAACGACCTGCGGATCGACGTGTACCGCTCGTCCGGCCCCGGCGGGCAGAGCGTGAACACCACCGACTCCGCCGTGCGCATCACCCATCTGCCCACCGGCGTCGTCGTCTCGTGCCAGAACGAGAAGAGCCAGTTGCAGAACAAGGAGCAGGCGCTGCGGATCCTGCGGTCCCGGCTGCTGGCGATGGCGCAGGAGGAGGCGGACGCGGCGGCCGCGGCCGAGCGCAAGAGCCAGGTCCGCACCGTCGACCGGTCCGAGCGGGTGCGCACCTACAACTATCCCGAGAACCGGATCTCCGACCACCGCGTCGGCTACAAGGCCTACAACCTCGACCAGGTCCTGGACGGCGACCTGCACAACGTGACCCAGGCGCTGGTCGACGCCGACATGGAACGCCGGCTGGCCGAAGCCCAAGGATCATGAAACTGCTGCTCGACGAGATCGCCAGGGCCACGGCGCGGCTCGCCGACGCCGGGGCCGCCTCCCCGCGCGCGGACGCCGAGGAGCTGGCGGCGGCCGTGCACGGCGTGAAGCGCTCGGAGCTGCACGGCGTCCCCGACAGCTCGTTCGACGCGCGGTTCTGGGAGTTCGTCGCGCGGCGCGAGGCCGGCGAGCCGTTGCAGCACATCACGGGCCGCGCGTTCTTCCGCTACCTGGAGCTGAAGGTGGGCCCGGGCGTGTTCGTCCCCCGTCCGGAGACGGAGGTGATGGTCGGGTGGGCGCTGGAGACGCTCCGCGACATGGACGTCCGCGACCCCCTCGTCGTCGACCTCGGGACGGGGTCGGGCGCGATCGCGCTGTCGATCGCGCTGGAGGCGCCCCGCGCGCGCGTCCACGCGGTGGAGAAGGACCCCACCGCGTTCGTGCACGCGACCCGCAACATCGAGGAGCTGGACGAGCGCGGCCGCGTCCGCCTGCACCTGGACGACTTCGGGACCGCGCTCACCGAGCTCGACGGCACCGTCGACCTCGTCGTCAGCAACCCGCCCTACATCCCCATGAGCGAGTGGGAGTACGTGCCGCCCGACGTCCGCGACCACGATCCCGCGGACGCGCTGTGGGGCGGCGGCGACGACGGCCTGGACGCGATCCGGGTCGTGGAGCGCACCGCGCGCCGCCTGCTGCGTCCGGGCGGGTACGCGGCGGTCGAGCACAGCGACCTCCAGGGCAACGGCGTGTACTGGATCTTCGCGGAGGAGAACGGCTGGCGGGACGTCCGCAACCGGCGCGATCTGACCAACCGCGACCGGTTCGTCACGGCCCGGCTGCGGTCCGACTGAGCCGGGGGGCGCGTTCGGCCTGCGAGCACGGATATCCTGAAGCGTGCTGTACCGACGAGCGCCGCGCAGATGGGAAGACGGGCGACCGTGAGCCGACGTTATGACTGTTCCGAGCCGATGGAGCGCACCCGGGGAATCGCGGAGGCGTTCGCCGCGGCGCGGCGCGGTGAGCTGGTCGTCCTGCCCACCGACACCGTGTACGGCGTCGGCGTCGACGCGTTCATGCCGCCCGCCGTGGAGGCGCTGCTCCAGGCCAAGGGACGCGGCCGCGAGATGCCGCCGCCCGTCCTGGTCGGCTCCGTCCGCGCCGCGACCGCCCTCGTGGAGGATCTCGGCACCTACGGGCAGGACCTCATCGACGAGTTCTGGCCGGGCGCCCTCACGCTGATCTGCCGCGCGAACCCGAACCTCATGTGGGACCTCGGCGAGACCAAGGGCACGGTCGCGCTGCGGATGCCGATGCACGAGCTCGCCGTCGAACTCCTCAAGGAGACCGGCCCGCTCGCGGTCAGCAGCGCGAACCTGAGCGGTCAGCCCGCCGCGCGCACCGCCGCCGAGGCGGAGAAGATGCTCGGCGACTCGGTCTCGGTCTACCTGGACGGCGGCCCGTCCGGGCACGCCGAGCCGTCCACGATCGTCGACCTGACCGGCTCGGTCCCGCGCCTGCTGCGCGCCGGCGCGATCTCCGAGGAGAAGATCCGCTCCGTGGTCGGCGTCCTGCTGACCGACGACGACGACGCGCCAACCGGCGACAGCGACGAGAAGGGCGCTGAGGACGCCGCTGACGCCCCGTCCGAACCGGCCGAGGCCAAGCCCTCCCTCACCAAGCCCGCACCCGCGGACGAGCCCACGGACGCCGCGGACGGCGACCCCAAGCCCGACACCCCCGCCGCCAAGCCGTCCCTCACCAAGGACACCCCCGCGGAACAGGTCGACTGAGCCGCCCGGGCGACGAGACGCGCCGACGATCCCGGAGAGACTCGGCTGAGACGGCCCCGTGTTCGGCTTGTTCGTGGTCGCACGGTGAGGCGAGCAGCATGCTCTCCGGAACCGGGCGCCTGCTGGTCAGCAGGCTCGCGCTGGAGGACGGTCCCTTACCGCGAAGGCTCGTCGAGACGGCGTTCTGGCCCGACCTTGAGCAGCGGACGGCGGCCCGGCGGCTGAGCCGGCCGCTCTGGCGGATCCGCAGTCACGGGTCCCGGCGCACGGCGGCGAGCAGTGCGAGCGCCAGCAGGCCGCCCGCGACGAGGAGCGCGTAGACCACCGCTCCGGCCGACCCGTACGGCACCCGGGACCCCGCGTCCGGGTTCGTGAGCGCGCCGACGGCGGTGAAGGGCGACCAGCCCGCGAGGAAGCCGCCGACGCGCGGCACGAGGCCGAGGCCGCTCTCGCCCACCATCGCCCAGATCAGCAGTGCGCTGGTCGCGCCGGCTCCGTTGCGGACGAGGGTGCCGACGCTGACCCCGACCACGGCCGCGAAGGACCAGGTCACGCCCGTTCCGAGGAGCACCACCCACTCACCGGCCGTGTCCGGGCGCGGGACGGGCGGCGCCGCCGTCAGGGCGGTGACGCCGAAGCTCGCGAGAGCCAGGCAGACCGCCAGGACGCCGCCGGTCGCCGCCAGCAGCAGGGCCTTGGCGGCGATGAACGGCCGGCGCACCGGGATCGCCTGGTAGGCGAGGCGGACCGTCCGGTACTTGTACTCGCCGGTGACCGACAGGGCCGCGACCACGAGGATGACCATCTCGCCGATGGACAGGCCCGCCACGGAGTCGGCGACGGTGACCGGCTTCCCCTCCGACTCCGGGACGCGGGCGGCCAGCAACGCCGACCCCAGCGCCAGGGCCACCGCCACGCCGAGACAGCACCAGGTCGACCGGCTCGCCGCCAGCCGGATCCGCTCGGCGTCGATCGCGCCCCGGAACGCACCCCCGGACGCGCCCCCGAAAGCGCCCCGAAACACGCCGCCTGACACCGCGCCCCTCGCATGCTTGGACATCCGCCCCATTCCCCGCTCCGTCGCCATCGCCGGACCCTCCGTCTCCCGATGCCCCCGCGCCGCCGTCATGCGGCACCCCCTTGAGGGACGGCCCCCGCCGAGGAGCGGTACTCGACCGCCTCGCGGGTCCGCTCCATGAACGCCTCCTCCAGCGAGCCGTGGTCCGTGCGCAGCTCGCTCAGGACGAAGCCGTGTTCCAGCGCGATCTCACCGATCCGCGTGGAGGACACGCCCGCGATGTTCAGCGTTCCGTCCGGGGCGCCGCGCACATCCAGACCGAGCCTCCTGAGCAGGCCCTCGAACCGCCCGGCCTCCAGGGCGCGGACGACCACGCTGGGACGCACCGCCTCCTCGATGAACTCCCGTACGCCGCCTTGGGCGATGAGCCTCCCCTCGCCGATGACCACGAGCTCGTCGGCGGTGAGCGTCATCTCCGCCAGCAGATGGCTGGAGACGAGCACCGTGCGTCCCTCGGCCGCGCTCTCCCGCAGGAACCGCCGCACCCAGTGGATCCCCTCCGGATCGAGCCCGTTCATCGGTTCGTCCAGCAGGAGCACGTGCGGCCGGCCGAGCAGGGCGGTGGCGATCCCGAGGCGCTGCCGCATGCCGAGCGAGAAGTCGCCCACCCGCTTGCGGGCCACCGGCGCGAGGCCGACGGCTTCGAGGACCTCGTCGGCGCGTTCCGGCGGTGTGCGGGTGAGGCTCGCCATCCAGCGCAGATGCGTTCGCGCCGTGAAGGTGGGGCGTACCCACCCCGCGTCGAGCAGCGTGCCGACGACCGAGGAGGGATGGGGGAGCTCGTCATATCGCGCCCCTTCGATGAGCACCCGCCCCGCGTCCGGCCGGTCCAACCCGACGATCATGCGCATTGTGGTGGACTTGCCCGCCCCGTTCGGCCCGAGGAAGCCGGTCACCGTCCCGGGTCGCACGGTGAACGAGAGGCGGTCGACGACCGTCCGCCGCCCGTAGCGCTTGGTCAGGCCATCTACGACGATCAACGCTGTCTCCGTCCGTCCGTGCCGTCGTGCGTTTCTGTGGCCAACAACCTCATGCCCCCGATATCGCTTGTCTTTTCCGTCGGCCGGACGGCTGGGAGCCGAATGCCTTGATCTCGGCTCCCAGCCGCCCATTGGCTCACTTGCTCATCGGCTCATTCGGCCATCGGCGCTAGTGGCGCAGGAAGTTGTAGAGCTCCCATTTGAGGGTTTCCCAGCCGGCCGCCTTGAGCGCCCACCGCAAGAGCCGCGGCAGCTTGTCGAACCACTTCTGGAATGCCTTCCAGCCCTGCTTGGCCGCCTTGATGGCGCCCTTGAGCTTGCCCGCCTTCTTGAGGATGTTGATAAGGACGCTCAGCTTGCCCTTTGCTGGCGGCCTCCTGCTGGAGCTGCTGGATCTCCTGGGAGGAGAAGCCGACCTGCTGGAGGGCCGCGATTTCGGCCGCGCTGAACGACCCGGCGCCGGTCTGCGGAGCCGCGGCGGCGGGCGCCGCGGCGGCGGGCGCGGCGGTTCTGCCCGCCTCCACCGTGGCGGCCGTGGCGGGGCCCGCGACACCGAGCCCCAGCACGGCCGCCATGGCGACGCCCGCGGTGCGCGCGGCGATACGCTGTTTACCCATAGGAGACTTCCTCCTCGATCTGGCGGAGCCGGTCCGCCGCGGGCCGCTCTGGCCCGTGGAGACAGAGCAGCAGCCCGGCGTCTCCGTCATGCCTCCCGGAAGTCGCCTCGGCGACTCGCCGTTGTCTCCTCGCGAGAATGATCGGGGATTTCCCGCAGGTCAGCGGCGAACCAAGAAAACTGCGAGGAACGCGGTCAGAAGAGTTCGTCCCTGGCGTGGGTGATGGCCACCATGAACAGGGCCCCGACGGCCACGGTGATCAGCGTTTCGTACGCGCGCCGGCGAACGGCCCGCACGATCACCACCGCGCCGACGACCGCACCGAGTATCCCGAGCACGAGAGCCGCCCAGCCCCAGACGCCGTCCTCGCTGACGGCCCGGGCTCCTCTCGCCGCGAGGAAGAGAATGGCCGGCGGAAGCCACTCGGCGTCGAATTCGTGCTCCGGTTCCGCGTCCTCCCGGTCCTGATCATTATGGTGTTCCCTTTCCTCGCCGGTCCCCGACATCGTTTCCCCCTGCGCCATGAGTCAAGGGAACCGTGGGGAGTGCCGCCCGCGCTTCCTGCGGGAGAACGGAGCGCGCTCGATCGTCCGGCAGGGAGCGGGTCAACCCTGGGATGGAGGCCGGAGGCGGTCAGGACCGCTGGCCCCCGGGCCGGACGAGCCCGGTGTCGTAGGCGAAGATCGTGGCCTGGACCCGGTCGCGCAGGTCGAGTTTTCCGAGGATCGCGTTGACATGGGTCTTGACCGTGGCGGTACCGATGTCGAGCGCCGCGCCGACCTCGGTGTTGCTGAGCCCCCGGGCCACGTGGACCAGGACGTCCCGCTCGCGGCGGGTGAGGAGTTCCAGCCGCTCGTCCGCGGCCGCCGGTGGGAGGACCTCCCCGGTGGCGAACGCGTCGATGAGGCGGCGCGTCACGGTGGGGGCGAGCAGCGCCTCCCCTCCGGCGACGGTCCGGATGGCGTCGACGAGCTCCTGCGGGTGGCAGTCCTTGAGCAGGAACCCGGACGCTCCGGCGCGCAGCGCGCCGTAGACGTACTCGTCGCGGTGGAAGGTGGTGAGCACCAGCACCCGCGCGGGGGAGCGGCGGGCGGCCAGTTCCGCGGACGCCGTCAGGCCGTCCATGCCGCTCATGCGGATGTCCATCAGCACGACGTCGGGCCGTGCCTCGGGCACCATGCGCAGGGCCTCGGCGCCGTCCCCGGCCTGGCCGACGACCGTCATGTCCGGCTCGCCGTCGACGATCGCGGTGAAGCCCGCGCGGACGATGACCTGGTCGTCCACCACCAGGACCCGGATGCTCACGCCTTCTCCTCCAACGACTCCAGCAGCCCGCGCATGTCGGTGAGCGCGGCCCGCGCCTGCCCTGCGACCACGTCGAGGGCCGCCCGCGCCTCGCCGTCGCCGCCCGCGAGGCCCGCCTCGGCGGCCCGCGTCAACCGTGCCGTGCGCTCCAGGACGGTACCGCTCAACCCCGCCGCGACGCGGGTCCGCTCGGCGTGGACGGCCTCGCCCGTGCGCGCGGACGCGGCGTCCAGGGCCGTGCTCTCCCACCGGCGGCTCCGCCTCGCGACCGCCGCGCCCCAGGCCCACACGGCGGCCATGAAGGGGACGGTGACCAGGCAGGCGGCGGCGAGGCCGAACAGGAGCGGGAGGGGCGCCGCGCCGTCCGCGGCGACCTCCGGGTCGACGGCCAGTGCGGTGCCGAGGCCGAGGCCCCAGGGGAGGGTGGCGAGGGGTGCCGCGTGCCAGGTCCGCCGGACGTCCCGCCCGTAGCAGGCCACCGAGTAGACCATGACCAGCTGCGCCGGGCAGCCGAGCAGGAACAGCGCGAGCGGATCCACGTGCTCCAGCGCGCTCGTGACGGCCAGGACCGCGTCCACGGCGGTGAGCACCCCCAGCGCGGCGTACGGGGCGCGGCGCCGCCACCACAGCGGGACGCCGCGGACGGCGAGCGCCGCCGCCACCAGCACGAGGCCCGCGCCCGACCATCCCGAGGCGAGCGGTTCCGGGGGGACGAGGCCGAGGGCGGGCAGGGCCGCGCAGAAGGCGATCGTCACCGCGTCCAGGATCTCCGGCCAGCCCGCGCCGTGTTCGGACGGCGTCGTCGTCGGCAGGCGGGCGGTCACCGCCCAGCCGCCCGCCGGTGTCGGCCCGGCGTCCAGCGCGCCGCCGATCCGGGACGCCCGCTCCCGCATGCCGGGGATGCCGCGTCCGGTGCCGAACGCCGGGACGGCGTGGGAGTACGCGGGCAGGTCGTTCTCGACGGCCATCTCCACCGCTCCGGCGAGATAGCGGACTCTCACCCGGACCGGGCCGCCGGAGCCGTACCGCATGACGTTCGTGAGGGACTCCTGGACGATCCGGTACGCGGCCGTGGTCACCTCGGCGGGCAGCTTCCGCGCCCGCCCCTCCACGGCCAGGGACACGGGGACGCCGAGCCGGTGCAGCCCCTGGCACAGCGGCGGGAGCAGCTCCCTCAGCCCGCCGCCCTCGGCCTGCGGGCTCACGACGTCCACGAGCCGGCTCAGCGACGCCAGCACCTCGCGTCCCGTCTCGGCGGCGACCGCGAGGGCCCCTCGGACCAGTTCCGGGTCGCCGCCGCGGGCGGCGGCACCGCTGTGGACGACGACGGCGCTGAGGTGGTGCCCCGCGACGTCGTGCAGGTCGCGGGCCAGCCGTTCGCGTTCGGCGGCGGCGGCCTGCCGGTGCTCCCGGCTGATCCCGGCGAGCCGGCGGCGCCGGACGGCCTCGCGCTGCCGCCGCAGCTGGCCGAACGTGATGATGGCCAGGTAGTAGACGGCGTCCAGGACCTCGGTGGTCACCAGGTCGCCCGCCCCCCGGCTCTGGGGCAGGTAGGCGGCGAACGCGACGGTGAAGGCCAGCAGGCAGCCGGCGACCGCCTGCCGCCCGGGTCGCGCCACCGCCAGCGAGTAGAGCGCGACGCCGTCGGCCATCCCGCCCGCCGGAGCGTCGGTGCCCCCTGCCGCCACGATGCCGTATGCGCTGAGCAGCACCGCCGTCACCAGGACCGGCCACGGGGCGATCCGCCGCCATAACAGCGTTATGGCCGCTAGGACGCCCGCGCCGGTGACGGCGGTCCAGCGGGCCCGCCCGAACGGTTCACCGGTGCCCTCGGTGAGGAGCCAGGTGGCGGCGAGCTGGGCGCACACGAGCAGGAGCGGCACGCCCCAGTCGGCGGCGCGCGGCCAACGCCCGACGTTCCCGTCCGCCCGCACAGGGATGACCTTACGTGAGTTCGGGTCGCGCGGCCGGTCCGCCGAAATTCCGGACGTGGAACATGGCCCGCATCGGCCGGACCTCGGCGCCGTTGCATGCCCGCGCGGCCGGAACCGGGCGCTGAACAGCGGAACTCGCCGACTCGCCGGAGCAGCGTGAGCGCGCGTCAAGGCGTCCAATGTGCATGGACGATGAAGGAACCGACGGACGCGGCGGGGGGCGCCGCCGTCCGGCTGGAACTCCTCCCGTCCTTCCGCTGCCAGGCGGGAGGACGGGAGGTCAGGCTGTCGGAGCGGCTCTGCTCGCTGGTCGTGACGGTGGCGCTGGAACAGTCCTGGACCGCCCGGCGTTCGGTCCAGGCCGAAATATGGCCCGACGCGGAACCCGGCGTCGCGGCGAAACGGTTGCGGCAGGCGCTGTGGCACGGTCGACGCGCTGGCGCTCGCCGGAGCGGCGGCGGGGGTCGACGCCTTCGGCGAGGTGCCGCACCGCATCATGGCCTCCGCCTATCTCGGACGCGGGGACCACGCCAGCGCGTGGCGTGTGTACGCGCGTTATCAGCGGCTTCTCAAGCGCGAACTCGGGCTGGAGCCGAGCACGGAATTCCGTGCTCTGGTGGAGGCCCTCAAATAGGGGGCCACGTTTCGCCGGGATTCGGACTACTATGAAAATGACCAACCGTCAAGTTCCGAGTCACCTCCCGATTGATCGGAGCGCACGCACCGCTGGGACCCCCTTTGAACATTCCCCATGGCCGCGATCTCGTCGCCCTCTACGAGCAACATCAGATCATGCTCGTCCGAATGGCCGCCCGGTTCGTCGGGGACGAGGCCACCGCCGAGGACATCGTGCAGGACGTCTTCCTGCGCATGCACAAGAACGCGCCGAGGCTGCACCGGGAGGGCAGCCTTCTCGCCTACGCGCGCGCGGCGGTGCGGAACCGCTGCCGAATGGTGCTGCGGCGGCGCCGCGTGGCGTGGCGGCACAGTGAGCCGCACCCGCCGCCCGCCCTGTCGGCGGAGGCGGCGGTCATGGCCCGGGAGGACCGGCGGGAGGTGGTCGCGGCACTGGCGCGGCTGCCGCGCCGGCAGCGCGAGGCGCTGGTCCTGCGGTACTACTTCGACCTCACCGACGACGAGGCGTCGAAGGTCATGGGCATCCGGCTGGGGTCGGTCCGCTCCACGCGGGCGAGGGCGCTCGCCGCGCTGACCCGCGAGTTGAAGGCGCGCTGACCGGCCCCGTCCGGCCGTTCGCCCTTCGGCGGGCGGCCCCGACGAAAACAATTCATTGGGCCCGGCCATCACGGCGGCCGAAATTCGTATGGCGACAAAATTTCGGGATGCGGACATGGAGAGGGCCCCGCCGGGGTGCGGCGGGGCCCCTGTGACTCAATGCGGGGTGTGGCGCGGGATCAGAAGAGCTTCTTGCCCTTGCCGTAGTAGTACTTTCCGGTCTTCTTGTTACGGCCGCACTCCTGGACGTACAGGTGGCTGCCGTAGGAGGAGCTGGCCGCGATCGAGACGGTGGCCCGGCCGTCGTAGTTGTACTGCGTGCCGTTCTGGCTCACGCCGACGATCTTGTGGCGGGACCAGTAGCTCCGGCTGCCCTCGGTGAACAGGAAGCGGACGCAGGCCGTCCAGCCGTTCTTCTTGTCGTCGGCCAGGTAGCCCTTCACGTAGGTGTTGCCACCGGAGCGGCTGTAGGTGCCCCACGCGCGGATGCTGCCGTAGGAGTTGTACGGCACCCACTTGTGGGCGGCGGCCGCCTTGGTGGTGACGGTCGCGTTGGCGGGGGTGCTGACGACGGCCATGCCGGTCATCAGGGTTCCGGCAGCCAGCGCCACGGCTGCGATTCGCCGCATTGGTCCCTCCATATTCTGATTTCTCGGGTTTAGCGCGGAAACCTAGCAGCACCAGCAAGATCATTTTTATCGGGAGCTTAGGCCGGGGCGGGTTGGCCGAAACCGGCGATCCGGCGAACCGCTACGCCCTGGGGGCCGTCCAACGGTCCTGGAGGGGGTCCGCGCGGGCGGCGCCGGGGCCCGCGCTATGACGAGAATCACATGGATGTCATTCGCGTTCGAGCGCGTCGAGCAGGGCCCGCATGTCCAGCAGCGCGGCGCGCGCCAGCTCGGTAACGGCGTCCAGCGCGGCGCGTGCGTCCTCGCCGGTGCCCGACAGCCCCGCCTCGGCCGAGCGCACCAGCCGCGCGGTGTGGTCGAGGACGGTGGCGCGCAGCCCGAGCGCCACCCGGTTCCGCTCCGCCTGGACGGCCTCGCCCTCGCGCGCCGCCATCGTCTCGCGTGCCGTCGCCTCCCAACGGTGGCCCCGTCCGGTGACGGCCCGGCCCCACGCCCAGAACGGCAGCAGCACCAGCAGGCCGAAACCCCAGCCCGTCCCGAGCCCGAACGGGATGACGCCGGACGTCTGCTCCGTCTCGGGGTCGGTGACGATCAGCGTCGTGAACACCACCGCCCACGGGACGGCGCCCACGAACGGCGCGGGCCAGGTCGGGCCGCGCCGGGCGTGCCCCGCGACCGCGTAGACCGCGACCATCTCGGCGGGGGCGCCGATCACCAGCAGCGCGAGGAGCTGCTGGGAGTGCGGCCCCACGGTGAGCGCGGCGGCGATGTCCAGGGCGGCGAGCGCGCCGAGCGCCAGGTAGGGGGCGCGGCGGCGCCACCACAGCGGGACGCCGCGCAGCAGCAGCAGGACGATGACCAGCGCCGCCAGGCCGGGCGAGGCGTCGCCGAGGAGCGGATCGGGCGGGGTGAAGGCCAGCAGCGGCGGCGCGGTCGCGCAGGCGGCGGCGACCGTCGCGTCCAGTACCTCCGGCCAGCCCAGGCGGTGCCGCGCGTTCCCGGCCGAGGTCGGCAGCGAGGCGCGCACCGTCCAGCCGCCGCCGGACGGGCCCGCGTCGAGGGTGCCGCCGAGCGACCGGGCGCGCTCGCCCATGCCGGTGATGCCGCGCCCGGTGCCGAGCGCCGGGACGGTCGCGTCCTCGCCCGGCGCCTCGTTCGCGACCGTCAGCTCGACCGCCCCCGGGACGTGCCGGACCTCGACCGTCACCGGCGCGCCCGGCGCGTACCGCATCGCGTTGGTAAGGGACTCCTGGACGATCCGGTAAGCGGCCGTGTCCACCTCGGGACGCAGCCGCCGCACACGTCCCTCGACCGCCAGCGAGACCGGCACGCCGAGCCGGGTCAGGCCCTGGCAGAGCTGGGGAAGGCTGGCGTCGAGGCCGCCCTCGGGGACGTCCGGGCCCATCACGTCCACCAGCCGGGTCAGCGCCCGCAGGACGTCGCGCCCGGTGTCGGCGGCGGCCGACAGCGCCTCCCGCGCCATCTCGGCATCGCCGCCCCGGGCGACGGCGCCGCTGTGCACGACGACCGCGCTGAGGTGGTGGCCCGCGACGTCGTGCAGGTCGCGGGCGAGGCGTTCGCGCTCGGTCCCGGCGGCGGCGCGGTGGGCGCGCTCCGCCTCGGCGAGCTGCTCGGCGAGGGCCTGCCGCCGCCGCTTGTACTCCCGCCTGAGCTGCCCCAGAGCGGTGATCACCACGGCGGCCAGGACGCTCAGCACGGCGTTGAGCGCGAAGTCCGCCGGGCCGTGCAGCAGGGGCGCGGTCGAGGCGACCGCGACCCCGCCCATGAGCGCCCCGCCGACCATCGCCGGACCCCGGCCCCGGTGGACCGCGAGCGAGTAGAGGGCGACGCCGTCCGCCAGGCCGCTGACCAGGCTGTCGGTGGTGCCCATCGCGAGGACGGCGACGGCCGAGCAGGCGATGGCCGCCGCGAGCACCGGCTCGGGCGCCGTCCGCCGCCAGATCAGCGCGACGCACCCGGCGACGACGCAGGCGATCGCGACCATCCAGCGGCCCTGGGCCAGCCGCAGGTCGTTCAGCTCCGCGAGCCCCCAGTTCCCGACGAGCTGGAAGACCGCCAGCGCCGCGGGCACGGCGAAGTCGGCCACGCCCGGCCACGGCGTCGCCCCCCTCGGCACCCCCGGCGGCCGCGTGGCCTCCACCTCCGGCTTCCCCCGTTTCCCCACGCGAACGACCCTACGGGTGATTTGCTCCGCGCTGACGTCCCGCGCGAGGACGGGGCGTGAAGGCCGAGCGGCCGGGTAGTCGTCCCGTTACGCAGACCCCTCGACCCATTCGGTGAAACTATGCCTGACGTGCGTGGTTGTGTCCGTGGGACGGCGGTCGCGGCGGGGGTCCTGCTGATGCTCGCCCTCCTCGGCCTGCCCGCCCGCGCCGCCCCGCCCGGCGATCCGGAGCCCGTCGCGCAGGAGAGCATCCCCACCTACGACGTCCGCCTGACGCTGCGCACCGACGGCATCCTCCAGGTCAGGGAGACGATCACCTACGACTTCGCGCGCGACGGCGAGCACGGGATCGTGCGGCGCGTCCCGTTCCGGCACGCGGACAGGCTCTACGACGTCCGCGACGTCCGGGCCAGCTCCTCGACCGGCGCCCCCGCCCGGGCGCGGACGATCAAGCTGCTGCACGACGTCCAGATCAGCGTCGGCGACCAGCACCGCGAGGTGCGCGGGCGGCAGGCGTACGTGGTCGAGTACGACATGGCGTGGGTGCTCACCCCCTACCCCGACCACGACGAACTGGTGTGGGACGCGATCGGGGACGACTGGGACGTCCCGATCGGGAACGCGGCGGTGCGGGTGGAGGCGCCGGTGCCGCTGCGGCACGTGACCTGCCGGGCGGGCGCCCCCGGCCTGACCACCCGGTGCATGCGCGACCGCGACGGCCCCTACGCGGTGGACTTCACCCAGAGCGGGCTGCGCCCGCACGAGGGGATGACGGTCCGGGTCCGGCTGCCCAAGAAGGCGATCGCGGTGCCGCCGCCCCGGTACGCGCCCCCGCACTGGACGGGCACCTGGGCCGGGACGGGGGTGCTCGCGCTGGCCGTCGGCGCGATGGCGCTGGCGGCGCGGCGTCCGGTGCCCTACCGGCGGGCCGGGCGCGCGCTCGTCGCGACCGGCGCGCTGCTGGTCGTGGCGGACGTCGGCGACGACGTGGCCGAGCACGGCCCGTGGGCGTTCTCGCTCGGCGACCGCTGCCTGGCCGGGCTCGCCCTCATGATCGTCGGGACGGCGGTGGCGCGGGCCCACCGGCACCGGATGATCCAACATGCGGCGGGCACGCTCGGGGAGGACTACAGTTGATCGGTCGCCGGGCGAACCGATCGCCCCGCGCGATCGTCTACCAAGTGTCAAGCGGGCGTGTGGACCGGGCCAACACGGCGGAGGGGGGCGCAGGGGAGTGCGGGAGTACCTGCTCACCATCCTCGTCGCCGCCCTCGTCGCCTACCTGCTGACCCCGACCGTCCGGCGGTTCGCGGTGTGGTTCGGCGCGCAGGCCGTGCCCCGCGACCGCGACGTGCACGTCATCCCCACCCCGCGGCTCGGCGGCCTCGCGATGTTCGGCGGGATGGTGGCCGCGCTGATCGTCGCCTCGGGCCTGCCGGAGATGCGCAAGTACCTCGGCGACGGCGAGGTGGACGTCGGCCGGGCGCTGCTGATGTCGGGCGGCCTGATCGTGCTGATCGGGATGGCCGACGACCGCTGGGAGGTCGACGCCCTCACCAAGTTCGCGGGCCAGGTCGCCGCCGGCGGCATCTTCATCATGCAGGGCATCCAGATCTACGCGCTGCCGCTGCCCACCGGCGAGGCGCTGACGCTGGCGCCCGCCTACGGGGTGCCGCTCACGGTCTTCATCGTGGTCGCGACGATCAACGCGGTGAACTTCATCGACGGCCTGGACGGCCTGGCCGCGGGCGTCGTCGGGATCGCCGCGCTGGCCCTGTTCACCTACGCCTACCTGCTGTCCAAGAGCCACGGGATGACGACGCTGAGCGGCGCGACGCTCACCGCCGCGATCCTGTTCGGGATGTGCGCGGGCTTCCTGCCGCACAACTTCAGCCCCGCCAAGATCTTCATGGGCGACACCGGCTCGATGCTGATCGGGCTGCTGCTCAGCGCGTCCACGATCATGCTGACCGGACGGTTCGACCCGGCCGTCCTCGCGGGCGGGCTGTTCCCCTTCTACGTGCCGCTGCTGCTGGTCCCGGCGGTCGCCGCCGTTCCGTTCACCGACATGCTGCTCGCGGTGTGGCGGCGCACCAACCAGGGCAGGTCGCCGTTCTCGCCCGACAAGCAGCACCTGCACCACCGGCTGCTGGAACTCGGGCACTCCACCCGCCGCGCCGTCCTGATCATGTACTTCTGGGTGGGCCTGCTCGGCTCCGGGCTGATCGCGCTCGCGGTGGTCAAGCAGACGCTGGTCACGCTGCTGGCCACGCTGGCGGTCGCGCTCGGCGGGATGCTGCTGATGCTCGCCACCCCGGGGCGGCGCCGCCGCCGGAAGAACGGCGCCGCCGACCGGGGAGCGCCGGCCGGGGACGGCGACCGGTCGGCGGACCGTCCCTCGATGCCGGTTTAGTCCCGTCCTTTTATCCCGGTCTGGTGGGCCTAGTCCGATCCATCTAGTCCGATCGCGCCGGTCGGCCCGGGGATGCCTCCGGACTTGGTGGGAAATGTCCGGAGAGTGACTGTTCGCCGAACATTGTCCAACCGAGTGTGAGACCCGCCGAGCGGGGTAGATGGTCGGGAAATCCCCTCGTGGTGACGCAAACCACCCCCGGTTCGTCACGCGGTGTGTTCGCTCCCGGTCCTCCGCACCGGCGGAGGCGTTCGGGGCGTCCGCCGGAATCTCCCTCCTGACCTGGGTTAAGGTCCGTGGTGCGAGCGCGGCCGCCCGGCGGGCCCGGCGGTGGGTCCATCGCGTTACCTCTAGGGTAATTGTGGACATTCCGGACGCTTGTGATACCTTTCACGAACAAGAGACGGACACTGACCGTGACCAGCCGGAGCCCTCATGCAACCTTCCGACGCCCGGATTCTCCGCGGCGCCGCGATCCCGACCGCGGTAGTCGGGGTGGGCGCCATTCTGATCGGCCTGCTGGCCGCCGGCGCCAAGGGCGCTCTGGCGGCGGCGTTCGCCGCGGTCGTGGTGACCGCCTTCTTCTCGGCCAGCGCCCTCGTGGTGGCCTGGGCTTCCAAGATCTCCTCGCAGACCATGATGCTGGCCGCGCTCGCGAGCTACGTGGTGAAGATCCTCGTGGTGATGGTGCTGGTCACGACCATGGACCGGGTCTCGATCTGGAACACCACCGTCTTCGGCTGGACGGTCGTCGGGCTCGCCCTGACCTGGATCGCCGCCGAGTTCCGCGTCGCCATGCAGCGGGGGAGGCCCTACATTGACGAGCCCGAGAACGTGCTCGACCGGAGTCCGTGATGAACCGTGCGCGGACCGCACCGGCTCCAGCCCCGGCCCCGCGGCCGGACCCGTCGGACTACTCCAATATGACCACCGCCGGGATGGCCTGCTATCGTCCGGAGCGCGATGAGCGAGCAGAAACGTCGGCCGGAGGACGGCCAACGGGAATTCGCCGACGCCGCCTGGTCCGCGCCCAGCTACCTTCTCTCCGGGATGGCTATTTGGGGCGGTCTCGGCTGGTTGCTGTCCAAGTGGACGGGACTGATCTGGTTCACCCCGATCGGCCTGGTCATCGGCGTCGTGCTCGCCATCTACCTGATCTACGTGAAGTACGGCCGCCATCCCCTCTGAGCGGCCTCGCCGCCGAGGAAGCCTACGTGATCCATCACCACATTGATGAAGGGAACGCCGCGTGAACGCGCTGACGGTCCTCGCCTCCGGAGGGGAGGAGTTCGAAGCCCCGGGCCCCGAGCTCTTCGACTTCCCGCCGTTGTTCTCCGGCGGCCCGGAGTGGCTCACCAAGCCCCTTGTCTTCTCGGTCGTCGGCGCGCTCGTCGTCTGCGTCTTCTGCTGGAGCGCGTTCGCGAAGCCGAAGCTGGTGCCCCGGGGCGTCCAGAACATCGGCGAGTACGGCTACGTCTTCGTCCGCGACCAGATCGGACGCCCGTTCCTGGGCAAGGACACCGAGCGGTGGATGCCCCTGCTCATGTCCCTGTTCTTCCTGATCTGGACCTGGAACATCTTCTCGGTCGTCCCGATCATCCAGTTCCCGATCGCCTCGCACATCGCGTTCCCGGTCGTGCTCGCGGTCAGCGTGTACTTCCTCAAGGTGTACCTCGGCATCAAGAACCAGGGCCCCGTGAAGTACTTCACGAACCTGATCCCCAAGGGCCTGCCCAAGCCGATCTACGTCCTGCTGGTGCCGATCGAGTACCTCTCGACCTTCATCCTGGCGCCGTTCACGCACGCGGTGCGGCTCTTCGCCAACATGTTCGCCGGACACATGATCCTGGCGTTCTTCAGCCTCGTCGGCTTCTGGTTCATCTTCGAGAAGCCCACGGCCCTCGGGTTCGGGGTCGGCGTCATCGGCGTGGTCATGACCTGTGTGATGACCGCGTTCGAGATGTTCATCCAGTTCCTGCAAGCGTTCCTGTTCACGATGCTCGCCGCCATGTACATCCAGAGCGGCCTGCACGCGGACCACTAGGACCACGGGACGCGGAGCCCAGGGGCGCGCGGCCCGAACGACCAGCTCGACAAGCCAGACCGGCGGACACTCCGCCGGCCGACAGAAAAGGAAAGAACCCATGACGGGAGTCCTCGCCGCCGTCGAAGGCAACGTCACCGCGATCGGGTATGGCCTCGCCGCCATCGGCCCCGGTATCGGCGTCGGCATCATCTTCGGCCAGGGCGTGAACGCGATGGCCCGCCAGCCCGAGCTCATCGGCACGATCCGCACCAACATGATGCTGGGCTTCGTCCTCACCGAGGCGCTCGCCCTGATCGGCCTGGTCGCGCCGTTCCTCTTCAAGAGCGTCTGATCACGGGTCCTGAACCCGAGGAAGGGC
Organism: Actinomadura terrae; assembly: GCF_022751215.1. Lineage (GTDB taxonomy): Bacteria > Actinomycetota > Actinomycetes > Streptosporangiales > Streptosporangiaceae > Spirillospora > Spirillospora terrae. Next base: position 1,272,529 of record NZ_JAICDG010000002.1, read on the forward strand.
TGAAGACATGATCACAGCGGCTTCCGTTCTCGCGGCGGAGGAGAACAACCCCCTCGTCCCGCACCCGTACGAGCTCGTCGTCGGGATCTTCTCGTTCCTCGTCGTCCTGGTCGTCGTCGGCAAAATCCTCACCCCGCGCATCCAGAAGACCCTTCAGGAGCGCACCGAGGCGATCGAGGGCGGGCTGCTGCGGGCCGAGAAGGCCCAGGAGGAGGCGCGCCAGACGCTGGAGAGCTACCAGGCTCAGCAGCGTGACGGCCAGCTCGAGGCCTCCCGGCTGCGCAAGAAGGCCGAGGAGCAGGGCGCTCAGATCATCGCGGAGATGAAGGAGCAGGCCCAGGCCGAGGCGCGCCGGATCATCGACGCCGCCAAGGCGCAGATCGAGGCGGAGCGCCAGCAGGCGCTCCAGTCGCTGCGGGCCGAGATCGGCGCGATGTCGGTCGACCTGGCCGGTCGCGTGGTGGGCGAGTCCCTGGAGGACAGCGCCCGCCAGAGCCGGGTGGTCGACCGGTTCCTCGAAGAGCTTGAGGAGCGCGCGCGCACGCAGGAGCAGATCACATCATGACCATCACGGGAGCGGTGAGCAGGGCGTCGCTGGCCGAGGCCAGGGAGCAGTTCGAGTCGGTCGTTGACTCGGGCGGTCCCGACCTGGCCCAGCTCGGCGGCGACCTGTTCGCGGTGCTGCACCTGATCGACCGCGAGCACGGTCTGCGGCGGGCGGTCTCCGACCCGGCGCGCGACGGCGCCGACAAGGCGCAGCTCGTGCGGATCCTGCTGGAGGGCAAGGTGTCGCCGGCCGCTCTCGGGCTGGTCGCCGACATCGTCCGGCTGCGCTGGTCGAAGCCGTCGGAGCTGTCGGACGCGGTGGAGACCCTCGCGGTCACCGCCGAGGCCGCGCGCGCCGAGGCCGAGGGGCGCATCGACGACCTGGAGGACGAGCTGTTCCGGTTCTCCCGGGTCATCGAGAGCGAGATCGCGCTGCGCGGCGCGCTCGCCGCGCCCGGCCTGCCGGACGAGCGCAAGCTGGGCCTGGTGCAGGCGCTGCTGGAGGGCAAGGTCACGCCGTCCGCGCTGGCGCTGATCACCGAGCTGGTGCTGCGCCCGCGAGGACGTAGCCTGGAAGGCGGGCTGGCCGAATACGGCAAGACCGTCGCCCAGCGCCGACAGCGGCTGGTGGCGCTCGTCCGTACCCCGGTCGAGCTGTCGGAGGAGCAGCGCGCCCGGCTGGCCGCGGTGCTCGCCGCCGCCTACGGCCACGACGTACACCTGAACATCGAGCTCGACCCCACGGCGATCGGCGGCCTGTCGATCGAGATCGGGGACGAGATCATCGACGGCACGATCGCCGGACGGCTGGACGATGTCCGCCGGCGGCTCGGCACCGGCTGACGCCGGGCCGGGCTGACCCCAAGGGAGCAAGAGAGGAATCATGGCGGAGCTGACGATCCGTCCGGACGAGATCCGGAACGCGCTGGAGCGCTTCGTCCAGTCGTACGAGCCTGAGGCCGCCGCGCGCGAAGAGGTCGGCACCGTTGTCGATTCCGGCGACGGTATCGCCCACGTCGAGGGGCTGCCCTCCGCGATGGCGAACGAGCTCCTCGAGTTCGAGGACGGTACGCGTGGCCTGGCTCTGAACCTGGACGTCCGTGAGATCGGCGCCGTTGTCCTGGGTGACTTCAGCAAGATCGAGGAGGGCCAGAAGGTCCGCCGGACCGGCGAGGTCCTCTCGGTCCCGGTCGGCGACGGCTTCCTCGGCCGAGTCGTGGACTCGCTGGGCAACCCGCTGGACGGCAAGGGCCCGATCGAGAGCACCGAGCGCCGCGCGCTCGAACTACAGGCGCCCACCGTCGTGCAGCGCCAGTCGGTCAGCGAGCCGTTGCAGACCGGCATCAAGGCGATCGACGCGATGACCCCGATCGGCCGCGGCCAGCGCCAGCTGATCATCGGTGACCGGCAGACGGGCAAGACGACCGTCGCCGTGGACACCATCATCAACCAGCGCGAGGCGTGGGAGTCGGGCGACGAGAGCAAGCAGGTCCGCTGCATCTACGTCGCGGTGGGCCAGAAGGGCTCGACGATCGCGAACGTCCGCCGCTCCCTGGAGGAGGCCGGCGCGCTGGAGTACACCACGATCGTGGCGGCCCCCGCGTCCGAGCCGGCGGGCTACAAGTACATCGCCCCCTACACCGGGTCGGCGATCGGCCAGCACTGGATGTACCAGGGCAAGCACGTCCTGATCGTCTTCGACGACCTGTCCAAGCAGGCCGAGGCCTACCGCGCGGTGTCGCTGCTGCTGCGCCGCCCGCCGGGCCGCGAGGCCTACCCGGGCGACGTGTTCTACCTGCACTCGCGTCTGCTGGAGCGCTGCGCGAAGCTGTCGGACGACCTCGGCGCCGGTTCGATGACGGGTCTGCCGATCATCGAGACCAAGGGCAACGACGTGTCGGCCTACATTCCGACGAACGTCATCTCGATCACCGACGGCCAGTGCTTCCTGGAGACCGACCTGTTCAACCAGGGCGTCCGGCCGGCGATCAACGTCGGTATCTCGGTGTCCCGGGTCGGCGGCTCGGCGCAGATCAAGGCGATGCGCAAGGTCGCCGGTACGCTGCGCCTCGCGCTGTCGCAGTTCCGCGACCTGGAGGCGTTCGCCGCGTTCGCCTCCGACCTGGACGCGGCGTCCCGCGCCCAGCTCGACCGCGGTGCCCGCCTCGTGGAGCTGCTCAAGCAGCCGCAGGGCAGTCCGTTCCCGGTCGAGCAGGAGGTCGTGTCGGTGTGGGCCGGCACGTCCGGCGCGCTGGACGACGTGCCCGTCGCCGACATCCGCCGCTTCGAGCGGGAGTTCCTCGACCACGTCGAGCGCGAGGAGGGCGGTCTGCTGACCTCCATCCGCGAGACGGGCCAGCTCTCCGACGACGGCCTCACCAGCCTCAAGAACGCCATCACGGAGTTCAAGAAGGGCTTCCAGACCAGCGAGGGCGACCTGCTGGGCGCGGAGGAGGCCGTCGAGGCGATCGACGACGAGGCCGTCCAGCAGGAGACGATCACCCGCGCCAAGAAGAGCTGATCGACGATGCCCGCTCAGCTACGCCAACTCCGGCAGCAGATCAAGACGGTCAAGTCGACCGCCAAGATCACGCGCGCCCAGGAGATGATCGCCACCTCGCGGATCGTCAAGGCCCAGCAGGCGGTGGCGGCCTCCAAGCCGTACGCCGACCAGATCACGCAGGCCCTGTCGGCGCTGGTGAGCCATCATGTCGGCGTCGACCATCCGCTGCTGCACGAGCAGCCGACCGACAACCGCAGCGCGGTCCTGATCGTCACCAGCGACCGCGGGTTCTGCGGCGCCTACAACGCCAACGTGATCCGCGAGGCGGAGGCGCTGATCACGTCCCTGCGGGAGGCGGGCCGCGAGCCCGTCCCCTACGTCGTCGGGAACAAGGGCATCACCTGGTACCGGTTCCGGGGCCGGGAGGTGGCCGAGACCTGGCACGGGTTCAGCGACCGGCCGACGTTCCCGCAGGCGGAGCGGATCGGGCAGCGGCTCACCGAGGACTTCCTGAAGACCGACGCCGAGGGCGGGGTCGGTGAGATCCACGTGGTCTACACCGAGTTCGTCTCGATGCTGACGCAGGCCGTCCAGGTCCGGCGGCTGATGCCGCTGGAGATCGAGGAGCGCGAGACCGATGGTGTCGCGCCGTCGTATGAGTTCGAGCCGTCCGCGCAGGCGGCGCTCGACCTGCTGCTGCCCAACTACGTCGAGAGCCGCATCTACCACATGCTGCTCCAGTCGGCGGCGTCCTTCCAGGCCTCGGTCCGGCGGGCGATGAAGTCGGCGACCGACAATGCCAACGAACTGCTCGGGGTCTACACGCGCCAGATGAACCAGGCGCGGCAGGCCGCGATCACCCAGGAAATCAGCGAGATCGTCGGTGGCGCTGACGCGCTCGCCGATTCTGGCGGGGAGTGAGAATGACAGCTCAGATCGAGGAGGCGACCGCGACCGGGCGCGTCGCCCGCGTCATCGGACCGGTCGTCGACGTGGAGTTCCCCGCCGACGCCATCCCGGAGATTTACAACGCCCTGCACGTCCAGGTGACGCTCGGCGGCGAGGAGAAGACCCTGACCTTCGAGGTCGCCCAGCACCTGGGCGACAACATGGTCCGGGCGATCTCGATGCAGCCGACCGACGGCCTGATCCGCGGCGCGGCGGTCACCGACACCGGCCGCTCGATCGCGGTGCCGGTCGGCGACATCACCAAGGGGCACGTGTGGAACGCCCTCGGTGAGGCGCTGGACGTCCCGACCGCGTCGCTGGAGGTCAACGAGCGCTGGGGCATCCACCGCGGCGCCCCGCCGTTCGACCAGCTGGAGTCCAAGACCGAGATGCTGGAGACCGGCATCAAGGTCATCGACCTGCTGGCCCCCTACGTCAAGGGCGGCAAGATCGGGCTGTTCGGCGGCGCGGGTGTGGGCAAGACCGTCCTCATCCAGGAGATGATCCGCCGCGTCGCCCGCAACTTCGGCGGTACCTCGGTGTTCGCCGGTGTCGGCGAGCGCACCCGTGAGGGCAACGACCTCTGGGTGGAGATGGACGAGGCGGACGTCCTCAAGGACACCGCGCTCGTGTTCGGCCAGATGGACGAGCCGCCGGGCACCCGCCTGCGGGTCGCCCTCGCCGGGCTGACGATGGCGGAGTACTTCCGCGACGTCCAGAACCAGGACGTGCTGCTGTTCATCGACAACATCTTCCGGTTCACCCAGGCGGGTTCGGAGGTGTCGACGCTGCTCGGCCGCATGCCGTCCGCGGTGGGCTACCAGCCGACGCTCGCGGACGAGATGGGCGTGCTCCAGGAGCGGATCACCTCGACGCGCGGCCACTCGATCACCTCCATGCAGGCGATCTACGTGCCCGCCGACGACATCACCGACCCGGCGCCGCACACCACGTTCGCCCACCTGGACGCGACGACGACGCTCGCGCGGAGCATCTCCGAGAAGGGCATCTTCCCGGCGGTCGACCCGCTCGACTCGACCTCGCGGATCATGGACCCGCAGATCCTCGGGACCGAGCACTACGAGGTCGCGCAGGAGGTCAAGCGGATCCTCCAGAAGTACAAGGAGCTCCAGGACATCATCGCGATCCTCGGTATCGACGAGCTGTCGGAGGAGGACAAGGTCACCGTCCAGCGGGCGCGGCGCATCGAGCGCTTCCTGTCGCACCCGATGTACGTGGCCGAGCAGTTCACCGGCCAGCCCGGCGTGACGGTCTCCAAGGACGAGACCGTCGCCTCCTTCAAGGCGCTCGCCGAGGGCAAGTACGACCACCTGCCCGAGCAGGCGTTCTTCATGTGCGGCGGCATCGAGGACGTCGAGAAGAAGGCCAAGGAGCTGGAGAAGTAGTCCGCTCCGGCGCGGCCGGGCCTTTTAGTAGGGGCCTGGCCGCGCCGGAACAGCTCCAGTATTCGGAGGAGAGACAGTGGCAACCCTGAAGGTCGGGCTGGTGTCGCCGGAGCGCGAGATCTGGTCCGGCGAGGCCAGGATGGTGGTCGCGCAGACCATCGAGGGCTCGCTCGGCATCCTGCCGGGCCACGCCCCGGTGCTGGGCGTTCTCCTCGACGGCAGCGTGGTCAAGATCGAGCCCGCCGACGGCGGCGAGCCGATCGTCGCGATGGTCGGCAGCGGCTTCTTCTCCGTCGCGGCGGACGAGGTGTCCGTGCTGGCCGAGCAGGCCGAGCTGAGCGACGAGGTCGACGTGTCGGAGGCGCGCCGGCAGCTTGAGGAAGCGGCCGGCGGCGACGACGCGACGGCGGAGCGGCGGGCCCGCGCGCGGCTGCGCGCCGCGGGCATCGAGGCGTAGTTCCGAGCGGACGGTAGGGGGACTTGGGCGGGCACCTGGCACTGGATGCGGGCGGGGTGCTCGCCGCCGTCGTCGTGGCGGCGGCGCTGGTGTTCGTCGCGATGACCGTCCGCCGGTGGCTGTTCGTCCGCGGCGGCGGGGCGGTCGAGTGCAGCCTGCGCGTCCTGCCCGCGGACGGCGCGCCCGGCGCGTGGCGGCTCGGCATCGGCCGCTACAAGGGCGACGTCCTGCACTGGCATCGGGTGTTCGGCTTCCGCCGCAGGCCCCGGCAGGTGATCCACCGCCGGGGCCTCGTCATAGCCAACCGGCGCAGCCCCGAGCCGGGCGAGGCCGAGGGCCTGCTGCCGGACGTGAGCGTGATCGAGGTGCGCGACGGCGACCTGACCGTCGAGCTGGCGATGGGCGCGTCGGCGCTGACGGGGTTCCTGGCGTGGCTGGAGGCGGCGCCGCCCGGCTTCCCCGTCGATCTCCACCCTCCCGACCAGCCCTGACCCAGGATTCCGCCACGGGCGGGTAATGCTTCGGTCTGCGCCGCTCGTGTCGGCGCGGGCGCGGGAGCGTGGGGGAGCAGGATCGCGAGGTCCGCTCTCCCTCTTCCCGTTTCGCAGGAGTGCACGTGCGCAAGCTCCTCATCGGCGTCGCCGGGTCGTCCGCCGCGCTGGCCCTGACGGCCGCCACGATGGCCGGTCCTCCGGCGGGCGCCGCGCCCGCGAAGCCGAACCTGGCGAAGCTGGTCGCGCTCAAGGACGTCCGGCGGCATCTGGCGGCGTTCCAGGAGATCGCCGACTACAACGGCGGCAACCGCGCGGCCGGGCGCCCGGGGTACGACGTGTCGGTGAAGTACGTGGCGGGACGGCTCAGGGCGGCGGGGCTGAAGCCGGTCGTCCAGAAGTTCACGTTCCCGTACTGGGGCGAGCGGTCGGGGGCGGCGCTCGCGCAGGCCGCGCCGCACAAGGCGTCCTACCGGCGCGGGCACGACTTCCTCACGATGCGGTACTCGGGCTCGGGCGATGTCACGGGAGCCGTGACGGCGGTGGACGTCCCGTCCTCGGGCGAGGGCACCAGCGGCTGCGAGACCGCCGACTACAAGGACTTCGCGCGGGGCGCGGTCGCGCTCGTCCAGCGTGGCGGATGCACGTTCGAGGCGAAGGCGGAGCGGGCGCGGGCGGCCGGGGCCGCCGCGCTGCTGGTCTTCAACACGACCGCGGAGAAGGGGCCGATCAACGGCACCGTCGAGCGGGCGCAGGCCCTCCCGGTGCTCGGCGTGACCCACAAGCTGGGCGCGGGCCTCGTCAAGGCGTCTAAAAGCGAACTCAGACTCCGGGTGAAGACCGACATCACGCAGGGCAGGAAGACCACGTCCAACGTCATCGCCGATACGCGGCAGGGGCGGCCCGGCAACGTCGTGCTGCTCGGCGCGCACCTGGACAGCGTCCGCGAGGGCCCGGGGATCAACGACAACGGGACCGGGTCGGCGGCGCTGCTGGCGATCGCCGAGAAGATCTCCGCGCTGGGCAAGGCCGGGCTGCGCAACCGGGTGCGTTTCGCCTGGTGGGGGGCCGAGGAGGAGGGGCTGCGCGGCTCCATCCACTACGTCCGGACGCTGAGCCCCGCCGCCCGCTCGGCGATCGCGCTGAACCTGAACTTCGACATGCTCGGCTCGGTGAACGGCGTCCGCGGCGTGTACGACGGTGACCACTCCGCGCGGTCCGGGGTCAAGGCGCCCGCCGGGTCGGGCGCGATCGAGAGGATGTTCCGGTGGCACTTCGCCGGGCTCGGCCTCCCGACCAAGCAGAGCCCGTTCAACGGGACCTCCGACTACGGCCCGTTCATCGAGCACGGCATCCCGACCGGCGGCATCGACACCGGTGCGAACGGGACGAAGACGGCCGCCGAGGCCAAGAAGTTCGGCGGCCGCGCCGGGAAGGTGTACGACCCCTGCTACCACGCCAAGTGCGACCGGCTGAAGAACGTCGACCTGAAGCTGCTGGACACCAACACCGACGCGATCGCCGCCGTCACCCAGCACCTGGCCGAGACCACCGTGGCCGTCAACGGGCACGCGCAGCGGCTGGAGTCGGCCGGCCCGGCGCCGCTCTACCGGGGCGGCCAGCTCATCCGCTGAACGCGGCGCGGTCGGGCGGCGGGAGCCACTCGGCGGACGGGTCGAACGGCCTGCTCCCCGCCGTGACGTGCTCGATGAGCGGCGCCAGCGCGGGATGCCGGTTCTGCGCGTGCCACATCAGCGACCACGGGAACACCGGTGTCGGCTCGACGATCGGGAGCCGCCGGATGTCCGGGTGCGGCGGCAGGGGGATGTCCTCCCCGACGATGCCGTAGCGGGTGTCGGACGTGGCGATCCGCTCCACGTAGTGCTCCAGCCCGAAGTTGGGGCCGGACGGGTCGGTGCCGATGCCGAGGTCCGCGCTGAGGAAGCGGTAGAACTCGACCCACTCGCTCTCCCGTGCGTTGCCGGGCATCCACGCCGTCGTGCCCGCGAGTTCGACCGCCCGGACGTGTTCGTGGTCCGCGAGCCGGTGGCCGCGTCCGACGAGGACGTGCAGGGGCTCCAGGTAGGCGGGGGCGTGGCGGATGCCCTCGTCCAGGCCGGTGGCGGCGCGTCCGAGGAAGGCGTCGAGCGCGCCCGCGAGCAGCGCGGGCGCGGCGGTGGCGAGCCCGTCCGAGGTGAGGATCTCGATCTCCACGTCCGGCCGCGCCTCGTGGAAGCCGCGGACCAGCCGGGTCGAGGCGAGGCGGGTGCCGAGCACGTCCACCCGCAGCGGGCGCGGGCCGCCGCGCGCCTGCTCCACCGCCTGGTCGGCGAGGACGAGCAGCGCGCGGGCCGGGACGAGGAACGCGCGCCCCTCCGCCGTCGGCGCGGCGCCGCCGCGCGTCCGTGCCAGCAGCGTCACGCCGAGGCCGGCCTCCAGCCGGGCGACGCGCTTGGACACCGCCTGCTGGCTGAGTCCGAGCCGGTCGGCGGCGGCGCTGAACGACCGGTCGCCGGCCACCGCGACGAACGCCCGCACCGCGCCGAGATCCAGATCCATCCAGCCTCCTCCTACAACCCCGGGTTGTGTTGACCGCCGTGTCGATTGTTGGACACCCCGCCCTGATCGGCGATGGGATGCGGCAGCCGACGGAAGGCTACAACCCCGGGGTGACAGATGGATTCGTTCGTACACCTGCACGTCCATACGGAGTACTCGATGCTGGACGGCGCGGCCAAGGTCGCCCCCCTCATGGACGAGGTCGCGCGACAGGGCATGCCCGCCGTCGCGATGAGCGACCACGGCAACGTGTACGGCGCGTACGAGTTCCACCGGACGGCCGTCGCCCGGGGGGTCAAGCCCGTGATCGGCATCGAGGCGTACGTGGCGCCCGCGTCCCGGCGGCACCGCGAGCCGGTGTTCTGGAGCGAGGACCGGGCGCTGCGCAGATCCGATGACACGACCGGCGCGGGCGGCGACGTCTCCGGGCGCGGCCTCTACACGCACATGACGATGTGGGCCGAGTCCGCCGAGGGGCTGCGGAACCTGTTCCGGCTCCAGTCGCGGGCGTGGCTGGAGGGCCGCGCCCAGAAGTACCCGCGGATGGACGACGAGCTGCTCGCCGAGCACGCGCGCGGGATCATCGCCACGACGGGCTGCCCGTCCGGGGAGGTCCAGACCCGGCTGCGGCTCGGCCAGTACGACGCGGCCGTCGCCGCCGCGTCCCGCTACCGCGACCTGTTCGGCGGCGGGAACTACTTCCTGGAGCTGATGGACCACGGCCTGCCGATCGAGCGCCGCGTCCGCGACGACCTGCTGCGCGTCGGCCGCGACCTCGCCCTGCCGCCGCTCGCCACCAACGACTCCCACTACGTCACGCAGGACCGCGCCGAGGCGCACGACGCGCTGCTGTGCATCGGCACCGGCAAGCAGCTCGCCGACACCGACCGGTTCCGCTTCGGCGGCAGCGGTTACCACCTGAAGACAGCGGGGGAGATGCGCGCGATGTGGGACGCGGAGGTCCCCGGCGCCTGCGACAACACGCTGCTGATCGCCGAGCGCGCCGGGGACTACGCGCCGGTGTTCGCGCACCGCGACCTGATGCCGAAGTTCCCCGTCCCGGACGGGGAGACCGAGGCGTCCTGGCTGCGCGCCGAGACCCTGCGCGGCGCCCGCCGCCGTTTCAAGGGCGATCCGCCGCGCGAGGTCCTGGACCGCATCGACTACGAGCTGTCGGTCATCGAGGGAATGGGCTTCCCCGGCTACTTCCTGGTCGTCGCCGACATCTGCCGCCACGCCCGCGCCGAGGGGATCGGGCTCGGCCCCGGACGCGGCTCGGCGACCGGCTCCATGGTCGCCTACTGCACCGGCATCACCGAACTGGACCCGATCGAGCACAAGCTGATCTTCGAACGGTTCCTCAACCCCGAGCGCGTCACGATGCCCGACATCGACCTGGACTTCGACGACCGCCGCCGCGACGAGATGATCGAGTACGTGACCCGCCGGTACGGCGGCGACCGCGTCTGCCAGATCGTCACGTTCAGCACGATCAAGGCGAAGGCCGCCGTCAAGGACGCGGGCCGCGTGCTCGGCTACCCCTACGCGCTCGGCGACCGGATCACCAAGGCGTTCCCGGCGGCGGCGGGCGGGCAGGAGATCCCGCTCGCCGCCGTCCACGACCCCGCGCATCCCCGCTACGCGGAGGCGTCCGAGCTGCGCCGGATGTACGCGGACGAACCCGACGTCAAGCGCGTGATCGATACCGCGCTCGGTGTCGAGGGCCTGACCCGCGGCACCGGCGTCCACGCGGCGGGCGTGATCCTCTCGTCCGACCCGCTGATCGACGTGCTCCCGCTCGCCCGCCCGAAGGCCGACGGCCCGGTCGTCACCGGTTTCCCGTTCACCCAGGCCGAGGACATGGGCCTGCTCAAGATGGACTTCCTCGGCCTGCGCAACCTCACGGTCATCAACGACGCCGTCGCAGGTGTGAAGGCCAACAAGGGCGTGGAGATCGACATCCTGAACGTCCCGCTGGACGACCCCACGACCTACGAACTGCTAGCACGCGGCGACACACTCGGCGTCTTCCAACTGGACGGCGGCGGCATGCGGACACTCCTCAAACTGATGCGCCCGACCGAGTTCACCGACATCGCCGCCGTTTCCGCGCTGTACCGGCCGGGCCCGATGGAGATGAACGCCCACACCAACTACGCGCTCCGCAAGACCAGGCGGCAGAAGGTCGAGCCCATCCACCCCGAACTGGGCGACGCGCTGGAACCGATCCTCGGCGACACCTACCACCTGGTCGTCTTCCAGGAACAGGTCATGGCGATAGCCCAGCAACTCGCAGGCTATTCGCTCGGCGCCGCCGACCTGCTGCGCCGCGCGATGGGCAAGAAGAAGAAGGAAGTCCTGGACGCCGAATGGGACCGGTTCCGCGCGGGCATGCGCGAGCGCGGCCACTCCGACGAGGCCATTCGCGCGGTGTGGGACGTCCTGGTGCCGTTCAGCGGCTACGGCTTCAACAAGTCCCACACCGCCGGATATGGGCTGGTCTCCTACTGGACGGCCTACCTGAAGGCCAACCACCCCGCCGAATACCTGGCCGCGCTGCTGACGTCGGTAGGCGACGACAAGGACAAGATGGCCGTCTACCTCTCCGACTGCCGCCGCCTGGGCATCCGCGTCCTGCCGCCGGACGTGAACCAGAGCGCGCTCGACTTCACCGCCGTCGGCGACGACATCCGCTTCGGCCTGGGCGCCGTCCGCAACGTCGGCGCGGGGGTAGTCGAGGGAATCGTCGGCGCCCGCGAGCGAAGCGGCGCGTTCACCGCCTTCGCCGACTTCCTCGACCGCGTCCCGGCCCCCGTCTGCAACAAACGCGTGATCGAGTCACTGGCGAAGGCAGGCGCGTTCGACGGCCTGGGCCACCATCGCCGGGGGATCGTCGCCGTCCACGAACAGGCGGTGGACGCGGCCATCGACGTCAAACGCCACGAGGCCCACGGCCAGGACGCCCTGTTCGGCGGCTCGGCCGAGCCCACCGAAGGAATCGGAATCACCGTCCCGGAAGGCGAATGGGACCGCGCCACCCTGCTCACCCACGAACGGGAAATGCTCGGCCTCTACGTCTCAGGCCACCCCCTGGACGGCGCGGAACGCGCCTTGGAGGCCCACCGCGACGTCGCCCTGGCCGAACTACTGGCCTCCGGTCGAACCGACGGCCCGGTGAAGGTGAGCGGCATCATCGCGGGTCTCCAACGCAAGGTCACCAAGCGCGGCGACACCTGGGCGATCGTCACTCTCGAAGACCACGACGCCTCGGTGGAATGCCTGGTCTTCCCCAAAAGCCACCTGCTGTTCGGCGCCCTCCTGGCCGAGGACCGGGTCGTCTCACTCCGAGGCCGCGTGAACGTCCGCGACGAAACCCTGAGCATCCACGTGGACGACGTCACCGTCCTGGACCTGGAAGCCCCCGGCGCCGGAGACGCCCCGCCCGTAGTGATCGCGGTAGCCGAGGCGAAAGTGACGCTCACCCTCGTCCGCGACCTGCGCCAGCTACTAACCGCGCACCCCGGCGAAACCCCCGTCCACCTGCGGATGCGTCGCCCACGCGGCGCCGGAGACGTCCTCTTCGACCTGCCGAGCTTCAGCGTCACGCCGACCCCGGCCTTCTACGGAGACGTGAAATCCCTCCTAGGAGCAGGCTGCGTCACGCACTAACCACCGCAAGCACCATCAGGGGAGGCGGGCGTGTTCGGCTCGGGTGGCGGCGATCCGCTCACGCGCGAGGGTGCGGGCCCGCTCGGTGTCGTCGCCGGTGAGTCGGGTGAGGATCGTTGCGAGCGGCGTGATCTGCCCCCGGCCGCCCCAGTGACCCTCGGGGATCTCGGTGGGGAACACCCAGATCCGGCCGGCGTCACGCGGCCAGGCGCCGTTCTCCGCGTCGAGGATCGCCTCGGTGACCTCGGCGATGACGCTCGCACGCCTGCGCTCGTCGAGCTGGCCCTCGGGGACGGACGGGACGACCTTGTAGCGAGGTGCGTCCGCGGGTTCTCCGCCGACGTAGACGCCGGCCGGTCGGTGCAGCCAGAGCCAGGAGACGGAACGGGTCACCGGGTCGGCGGGGTCGAATCCCTCGTTGCGGACGAGGATCTCGGTGATGCGGTTCAGCAGCGCCGCCTCGGCGTCCGGCTGAAGCGCGCCGTCGGGTATGTACACGTCGAGCATGGGCATGGTCGATCTCCTCAGTGAGTTTAGTTTTTCAACTCAGGCCGGAGCCTACGAGGCTAAGTACAACTTGTAAACCCAGATGGGTACACTCGTCCCATGGAGACGCGGCGAATCGACCCGGTGAACTGCTCGGTGGCGCGCGCCCTCTCGGTGGTGGGGGAGCGCTGGTCGCTGCTGATCGTTCGTGAAGCGCTGGACGGCGCGCGCCGGTTCGGAGAGTTCCACTCCCGCCTCGGGATCGCCAGAAATCTCCTGGCGACTCGGCTCGAGACCCTGGTGACTGCGGGAGTGATGCGCCGCGTGCCCTACCAGGAGCCCGGGGATCGGCAGCGCTTCGCCTACGAGCTCACCGAGCAGGGCCGGGCGTTGCGTCCCACGCTCGTGGCGCTCCTGGAGTGGGGCGACGCCTACCTCGCCGACCCGCAGGGCCCCTCGGTCATCGTCCGGCACCGGCCCGTCGACGATGCGGGCTCCTGCGGCGAGCCGGTCAAGATCGTCCTCGAGTGCGCCGCGGGGCACAGCCACCTCGCCCCGGGCGACGTCTGCCGCACGCCCGGACCGGGCGCGCGCTTCGTGGAAACCTCCTGAGATCTGGCGAATGGTCAGCCGGTGAAGGACTCGGGACCGAAGCGGCCCCAGGCGATGAACGCCGCGAGCGCGAGGTAGACCAGGGTCAGTGCCGCGAACCGGAACTCGCCGCGGCGACTGTGAAAGGTCACCGCGCCGACCATCAGCAGGACCCAGCACAGGGCGGTCACCGGCACCAGAACCGGTGCGACATCGACCACGGCCGGCAGGATCAGGCCGAAGGCGGCCAGGATCTCCAGGGCGCCGAGGCCCTTGACGAGGCCGGATCCGACGTCCTGGACCCAATCCCCGCCGGGGGACGCGGCCAGCTTCTCCGGTGGCGTGGCCGCCTTGATGATGCCGCTGGCCAGGGCCACCACGGCCAGCAGTCCGGCGCAGATCCACAGTGCGAGGTTCATGAGGGATGTCTCCAATGGCGAGCTTGAGTGCGACCGGTTGCGCATGGCCCGGTCGGGCCGGGTGGTTCAGTCGTTCTGGGCGGGCTTGGCGTTGACCAGGTCGCCGAGGTTGCCGACCCGGTCGAAGTGCCGCAGCTTGTCGGGGTTGACGACGGAGTGGATCGTCTGGACGTGGCCGTCGGCGATGTCCAGCCCGATCACCGCGACCAGCAGGTCGCGCGCGTCGAACACCAGGGCGCCCGGCTGGCCGTTGACCTTGGCGGGGTGGAAGCGCACGCCGCCGGCCCGCGCGAGCACGCGCGCCATCGCCGCCAGGACGCGGGCGACCTGCTGCCGCCCGTTGAGCGGCCGCCCGAGCGCGGGCACTTTGCCTCCGCCGTCCCCGTGCATCGCCACATCCTGCGCCAGCAGCTCTTCGAGCGCGGACAGGTCGCCCTCCTGGACGGCGGCGAAGAAGCGTCCGGCCAGTTGTTGTTGCTGCTGCCGGGTGGCGTGGTAGCGCGGACGGCGCTGCCGGAGGTGCTTGCGGGCCCGCGCGACCAGGTGCCGCGTGGTGTCCACGTCCGTGCCGATGATCTCGGCGACCTCCGGATACGGGTACTGGAACACCTCGCGCAGCAGGAACGCGGCCCGCTGCTGCGGCGTCAGCGTCTCCAGCAGCACCAGGACGGCCAGCGACAGCGAGTCGGCGGCCTCGGCATGCTCGCCCGGGGACGGATCGCCTGCCAGCGGCTCCGGTAGCCACTCGCCGACATACGCCTCCCGCCGCACCCGCGCCGAGCGCAACTGGTCGATGGCCAGCCGCGTGACCAGGGTGGCGACGTAGGCCCGCGGCGAGGCGATCGCTTCGCCTCCCCGCTGGGTCTGGTGCATCCTCAGGAACGCCTCCTGCACCACGTCCTCGGCTTCGCTGACGCTGCCGAGCATCTGGTAGGCGATGGCGAAGGCGCGCGGCCGCAGTTCGTCGTACAGCTGCGAGGTGGACATGCCGCCTCAGCTCAATCCGTCGGTGAAACCGGTGCGCCAGCTCGGGTACCGCGGCTCCCAGCCCAGCTCGCGCTTGGTCTTCTCGGTGGAGATTCCCCGGGCGCGCGTCATCATGTCCACCGCGCCCGCCCCTGCCAGCGGCCGGACCAGCCAGCCCGGGACGCGCCTCGGCGGTTTGGCGCCGAGCGTCCGGGCGAGGTAGGGCACCCAGTCGCGCAGCGCTGCCGGGTCGTCGTCGGCGACATGGTAGATCCCGGGCCTGCCGCGCTCGATGGCCGCGACCGTGGCGGAGGCGGCGTCGGCGATGTGCACCAGCGACCACACTCCGCCGCCGCCACCGACGATCGGGAACTTCCGCTTGCGGAGCTCCCGGGTCATGAACGCGTCCGGCGCCGCGCTGACGCCGGTGCCGGGTCCATAGAAGGCACCGTAGCGAAGCACGATGCCATCGGCCCAGGTGATGCCGGTCACCGCGGCCTCCAGATGGAGCAGCGCGGCCACCGCCGGTGCGGCGTCCGCGGGCGGATTCGGCTCGATCCGGCCGCTCTCGTCGACGACCGGCCCGCCGGTGCGTTCCATCCACAGGGCGTTGCTCTGCGCCACGAACGTCCGGACCCCGACCGCGCGCGCCGCGGACAGCAGGTGGTCGGTGCCCTCGGTGCGCAGCCGGTTGGTCGCGGCCGCCATCCGTTTCACGTTCCGCATGCTCATCTCGCCGCTGAGCGCGGTGAGTTGATGGACGATCACCTCGGGCTCGGCCTTGGCCACCATGTCGGCCACCGCGTCGGGGTCGAGCGCGTCGACCACGACCGGCTCGGCGCCCAACGCACGCAGCCTTTCGGACTTGCCCGGCGAGCGGGTCGTCCCGACGACCTCGTGCCCGCCCTCGACCAGTTGGGTGACGAGCTGACTTCCGATCGCGCCGGACGCTCCAGCGATAAGGACTCTCATGACGTCTCCGTTCGTCGCTCACCAACAAAGACGAAACGCCCCCACCCCCCATGAACAGCAGTAACCCAGATCACACGACCCAACACCGGGCAGCAAGAAGCCCCTCGACCCGTGCTCGATCGAGGGGCTTGCTCGTGTGTTGGCTAGAGGTCGAGTTCCCCGGCCTTGATCTGGCTGAGGAGATCCCGCCAGCGCCTCGGGTTCGGGGGAGTCAGGCGAGGTCGTGTTCGCTTGCCTTGATCTGGCGGGTGAGCGTGCGCCACGAGGCGGCGCTGAGGAGCAGTTTCGGTCCGTCTGGATCTGTGGAATCGCGCACGCCGATCGCCGGAGCGAAGTTGGCGACCTCTACGCAGGTCTCCGCTTCTGTAGCGCTATGGGTCGACTTTCGCCACTCGGAACTGGGAGCGAGGTCGGCGACCTCGACGCAGGTCACTTCCTCTGTGCCGCTATGGGTTGACTTCCGCCACACGGGACCGTTCATGTGAACGCCTCCATCACCTTGCGGACAAGGTCCAACGACGGACCTTCCATGAGCGCCTTCGCGCTGATGTGCTCGTACCTTACGTCATACGACCTGACCTCTGAAGGGGAGGAGACCAGGCGTCCAGCCCCCGGTGACGCGGTAAAGGCGACCTCGCCGAAGTCGCCGCCGGTGAGCAGCTGGAACGATCCGCCGAGTCCTGCGTGAGCTCCTACATCCCAGGAGCGGGGTACCACTCTGATCAGGGCGTTCGGCCATTCCGCGACTTCAAGCACTCGCGCGAGCTGAGCGCGCATGATCTCGGGATTCCCCACGGGCCACTCAATCGCGTTCTGGGAGATGATCACCATCAGGTGCGGCGGCGGGTTCCGCGTGAGAACGTTCTGGCGCTGTAGTCGTTCCATGAGCACCATCTCGAGGTCGGGCTCGATACCTGCCTGAAGTAGCGCCCGCGCATAGTCCTCCGTCTGGAACAGCGCAGGGATGACGTTCCCTTCGTAGATCTTCGCCGTCTCCGCGCGCTGCTCAAGCTCCATGTACTGCGCGAACCACTGCGGATCGTGCCCGATGCTGGCATACCAGACGAGCAGCCCGAAAATGCCGCATGTGCCCCACGCCTTGTCGAGGGCCCGGGCCTGTTTCCAGTCGAGCCTGTCCTTGCCGATCTCTATCCGGGACACCTTGGCCTTGCTGATGCTGAGAATCTGGCCGACGGCTTCCCCTGACAAGCCCTTCTGAAGTCGAAGAGACCGCAGGTACCAGGCGATGAGGTCCCACATGTTGTTCTTCGGCTGGGGCAGCTCTTCCGGCGTGCGCTTCCGGGCCATTGGTGATCTCCATGTCTCTTCTTGTCACTGATAGAGATCGGACACGGACAAAGTACTTCGGCCGGGCCATGCTCGCCAGTGAAAGGCAAAAAGTCGTGGCATCGGATGGCAGGTGACATCTAATGGACTCAGGCGCACACAAACATCCCGAAGATCAGGCCCTTGCCCGACTTCGCACGGATTTCACCGGACACCGGATATTCCGGGCGGTTCGGTCGAACGGATCGCTGGGTGAATGGGTGGCGAGCCTGCACGACCCGCGCGCGGGCGTGGACGCGACGGTGATGTGTCCGACGGCCGAAGAACTGCGTAGGGCGCTGGACGAGGAAGCCGAGCGCGCCAAGAAGCGCGCGCGGTTCCAGTGACCGCGATTCTGCACGCCATGCGAGGCGTGCCCATGGCAGCTGTCCGCCACAAAGTCGCCAGTACGCCGAGCGTGCTCCCCGACGTCCGGTGCCTGGTGAGGGCGGCGGCCGACACCTTCAACCTCGGCCTGGACACGACAGAGTACGCGGTGCTCGTGGCCGTCGAACTCGTCACCAACGCGATCCGCGCGACCGACAAGCCGATCACACTACGAATGTTCGTCGGACGGAACGGATTCCACATCGAGGTCCACGACCACTCCGAGGCCGAACCCAAGAAGTGCGTACCCGACCTGACGATGCCCACCGAACCGGTCCCCGACGACGCGCCCGACCCGCACGGCTGGGGCCTGCGCATCGTGGAGGAACTCTCCCGGGACCACGGCGTCAGAAATGAGCGCGGCGGCAAGACGACCTGGGCGGTGCTGCGCATCACCTCCGTCCGACGCCACGCCCTTCCTTGAGTTCCTCCGGGCACACGGCGTCCGTAATCGCGGCTGGGGAGTTCGCGTGACGGGGCCCACGCCGTGTGCCCGGAGGCCCCCTTCAACCGGAGACCCCCAGACATGCCACAGAACACCCCCCACATCGACGCGCTGCTCACGCCCGGCGAGGTCGCCACGATGTTCCGCGTGGACGCCAAGACCGTCAGCCGATGGGCCAAACTCGGCAAGATCCCCTTCGTCTGGACCCTGGGCGGCCACCGCCGCTACCCCGAAAAGGCCGTCCGAGAACTACTCGCGCGAAACATGACCCAGCGAAAGGACGACACCGCCGCGTCACAGACCGATGTTGCCCTTGAGGCCCATGTAGGACCCGACGCCGGGAAAGCCGGCCCGGACCAGCTCTCCGAACCCCAGCCCCACCAGCTCTGAGACCTCCACGAACTTCACCCCGCGAATCTGCCGACTATCGGCCCCGCCCACATCCTCCCCGAGCATGCCCCCGACCCGTCGAGCCTCAAAGGTGATGTGTAAGACGTGCACACCACCCTCAGGCAGGTGATCACAGGCATACAGCAGCCGCCCAACGGCGACATCGACGCCGGTCTCCTCGCGCATCTCCCGAACCAGGGCATCGGCGAGGGCCTCACCCTCTTCCCCGCCCCGGCGACCGGCGCCCAGTTCAACGTGCAAGGAGCCCGCCATCGACCCGTCGCCTGGCGTGGCTCAGCGGGTGGTGGCCTTGATGATGGCCGAGTGCATGCCGTCGGCGACCCGGTGGGTGGCGGTGATCTCGATGCCGGTGAATCCGGCGGCGTGCAGGCTGTCGCGGTACTCGGTGAAGGACAGGGCGCCGGCGATGCAGCCGACGTGGTCGCCGCGTTCGGCGCGCTGGCCGGGGGTGAGGTCGTCGTCGGCGACGACGTCGGTGATGCCCAGGCGGCCGCCGGGTACCAGGACGCGGCGCATCTCGGCGAACACCGCGGGCTTGTCGACCGACAGGTTGATGACGCAGTTGGAGATGATGACGTCGATGGTCGCGGCGGGGAGCGGGATGGCCTCGATGGTGCCCTTGAGGAACTCGACGTTGGTCGCGCCCGCCTTGGCGGCGTTGGCCAGCGCCAGCGCCAGCATCTCCTCGGTCATGTCCAGGCCGTAGGCCCTGCCGGTGGGGCCGACGCGGCGGGCCGACAGCAGCACGTCGATGCCGCCGCCCGAGCCCAGGTCCAGCACCCGCTCGCCCTCGCGAAGTTCGGCGACGGCGGTCGGGTTGCCGCATCCCAGCGAAGCCGCGACCGCCTCCAGGGGCAGGGCGCCGCGCTGGTCGGCGGTGTACAGCTCGGCGCCGAAGCCCTCCTCGACGGTGACGCCCGCCGCGGCCAGGCCGTCGGTGAGGCCGTCGGCGGGGCCGCAGCACGACCCGCTGCCCGGCCCGCAGGGCGCCCCGGAGGTGGATCCGGTCTGGGTGACCTGGACGGCGGCGGCCGCGTACCGCTCGCGGACGGTCTCGCGCAGATCGGTGGACTGCTCGGTCATGATCAGCTCCTGGTCCTGGTTCCGGAGTGCGGACGCACGGCCCGGAACGGCCTGTATCGACGTTCGTTGATGCAACATTGCCTTCTGAATCGAGAACCGTCAATATAGAAGCATGCCGAATCAAGAACCGGATTCCGTCGTCACGGACGCCGAGTGCTGCCCGGGGCTGCTGTCGGCGCCGCTGCCCGCCGACCAGGCCGAGGAGTTGGCCCGGGTGTTCAAGGCGCTGGGCGACCCGGTCCGGTTGCGGCTGCTGTCGCTGATCGCCTCACGGGCGGGCGGCGAGGTCTGCGTCTGTGAACTCACCCCGGCCTTCGAGCTGGCGCAGCCGACGATCTCCCATCATCTGAAGCTGCTGCGCCAGGCCGGGCTGATCGACTGCGAGCGCCGGGGTACCTGGGTGTACTACTGGCTGCTGCCCGAGACGACCGACAAGCTCGCCGCCGTCCTCACCCGCCCCGCCGGTGCCGGCGACCGGGTGCCCGAGCCGTCCGGGGCCGCCCGGTGAGCACGGACACGCGCCCGGGCGCGCGTGAGAGCACGGACGCGGGTGCGGGCGGGCCGGTCACCGTCCGCCTGCCGTTGCTGGACCGGTTGCTGCCGGTGTGGATCACCGCCGCGATGGCGGTCGGCCTCGGACTCGGACGCGCCATCCCCGGCCTGGACGGGACGCTGGCCAAAGTCGAGATCGGCGGCATCTCACTGCCCATCGCGCTCGGCCTGCTGATCATGATGTATCCGGTGCTGGCCAAGGTCCGCTACGACCGGCTCGACACCGTCACCGGCGACCGCCGCCTGATGCTCTCCTCGCTGGCGCTGAACTGGATCATCGGACCGGCGGTGATGTTCGCGCTGGCCTGGACCTTCCTGCCCGACCTGCCCGCCTACCGCACCGGTCTCATCATCGTCGGGCTTGCCCGCTGTATCGCGATGGTCATCATCTGGAACGACCTGGCCCGCGGCGACCGCGAAGCCGCCGCCGTCCTGGTCGCGCTGAACTCGGTGTTCCAGGTCCTGGCGTTCGGTGTCCTCGGCTGGTTCTACCTCAAGGCGCTGCCCGGCCGGCTCGGCCTGGACACCGACGACGCGCACTTCTCCACCGGCAAGATCGTGGTGAACGTGCTGGTGTTCCTCGGCGTCCCGCTGCTGGCCGGCTACCTCACCCGCCGCCTGGGCGAGAGGGCCCGCGGCCGCGACTGGTACGAGACGCGGTTCCTGCCGCGCATCGGACCCACAGCGCTGTACGGGCTGCTGTTCACCATCGTCATCCTGTTCGCCCTCCAGGGCGACACGATCACCTCCCAGCCCGCCGACGTCGCCCGCATCGCGATCCCGCTGCTGGCCTACTTCGCGCTGATGTGGGGCGGCGCGTTCGCCCTGGGACGCGCCGTCCGCCTGCCCTACCCGCGCACCGCGACCCTGGCCTTCACCGCCGCCGGCAACAACTTCGAACTGGCCATCGCCGTCGCGATCGGCACCTTCGGCGTCGCCTCCGGCCAAGCCCTGTCCGGCGTCGTCGGCCCGCTGATCGAGGTCCCCGTGCTGGTCGGGCTCGTCTACGTCTCGCTCTGGCTGCGCCGCGGCTTCACCGCCGCACCCGACCAGCCCACCTCCCGCGACGGAGCCCGTGATGCCTGACAAGCCCAGCGTCCTGTTCGTCTGCGTCCACAACGCCGGACGCTCCCAGATGGCCGCCGCCTACCTCACCCACCTGGCCGGCGACCGCATCGCAGTCCGCTCCGCCGGATCGGCGCCCGCCGACCAGGTCAACCCCGCCGTCGTCGCGGCCATGGCCGAAGAGGGCATCGACATCTCCGCCGAGATCCCCAAAGTCCTCACCGCCGACGCCGTCCGGGCCTCCGACGTCGTCATCACCATGGGCTGCGGCGACACCTGCCCCGTCTTCCCCGGCAAGCGCTACCTCGACTGGACCCTCGACGACCCCGCCGGCCAAGGTATCGACGCCGTCCGCCCCATCCGCGACCAGATCCGCGCCCGCATCGAGAAGCTAGCCGCCGAACTCACCCCCTGACCACCAAAACACCCTGCCGAGAACTGCGCACAACTGACTCCGCGCCGGCCGGGGAGTCAGGACGGGGTGATGGTGATGTCGCCGTCGTTGGTTCTGGCTTTGAGGTGGCGTTCGGCGGTGGAGTCCTGGTGGATGGCCGGGGCGATCTTCTTGGAGCCGGTGTGGGTGCCGGCGTCGATCGCGTAGGCGGGGCCGCTGGGGAGGCGGAGGTTGACGTCGCCGGTGTTCGTGGTGGCCTGGACGGTGGTCGGTGGGGTCACGAGGCTCAGCGTGATCGTGCCGTCGTTGGTGCGGGCGACGACCCGGTCGGCGGTCAGGGAGTCGGCGTCGATGCGGCCGGTGCCCGTGCGGAGTTCGGTGAGCGTCGCGCGGCCGGACAGGCGGATGCGGCCGTCGTTGGAGCGGGCGCTGAGCCGGTCGGTGGTGAGGCCGGTCGCGGTGATCGAGCCGGTGCCGGTGCGCAGGTCGGCGGTCGTGGCGCGGCCCGACACGCGGAGGGGGCCGTCGCGGACGTCCAGGGCGAGTGAGGTGGCGCGCAGGTCGGTCGCGGTGATGCCGCCGGTGCCGGACTTCAGCCGCACCGCGCCCGCGAGGCCGGAGACCGTGATCGAGCCGTCGCTGTTCTCGACGTCCACCGCCATGGAGCGCGGCACCTCGACGCGGTAGGAGATCGAGCAGGCGTTCATGCCGATGACCTGCCGGGCGCACTTGGACGACAGCGAGAGCGTCCGGCCCTCGGTGACGTGCTGCGCCTGCGGCTTGTTGTTCTTGTTGGACCAGCGGAGCTTCTCGTGCACCTTGATCCCGGACGCGTCGGACGCGACGATCTCCACCTTCCCGTCACCGGACCGCACCTTCAGCCGGTCGATTCCGGCGGGCCCGTCGTAGGTGCGGGTCTCCTCGTGCCGGCCGAAGTCCAGCCCGCATCCGGTCACCGTGGCCGCCAGGACGGCCAGCACCGCCACACCGCTCAGGGTCCTCACGTCGCCTCTCCTGTCGTCTGTTCCCCCGTACGGCAACCAGGATCCTCCGGCGGAAGGCGCCTCACCAGGAGGAGGACCGGCCTGTCGGGGGTGGGGTTAGCCCCACCCCCCGGCCCTCTCAGCGCTCGCCGCCGGGCTTCCACAGGACGTCGCCGTGCCCGGCGTTCGCGACCCGGCACAGGATGAACAGCAGGTCGGACAGCCGGTTGAGGTACCGGGCGGTCAGCGGGTTGACGCCGTCGCCGTGCGCCTCGATCGCCGCCCAGGCCGACCGCTCGGCGCGCCGCGTCACCGTGCGGGCGACGTGCAGGAGCGCGGCGCCGGGCGTCCCGCCGGGGAGGATGAAGCTGCGCAGCGCCGGGAGGTCCGCGTTGTGCTCGTCGCAGTCGGATTCCAGCCGCTCGATGTAGGACGGG
Source organism: Actinomadura terrae (assembly GCF_022751215.1). Classification (GTDB taxonomy): domain Bacteria; phylum Actinomycetota; class Actinomycetes; order Streptosporangiales; family Streptosporangiaceae; genus Spirillospora; species Spirillospora terrae. The sequence continues at coordinate 1,295,625 of NZ_JAICDG010000002.1, forward strand.
TCGATCCGCAGCGGCGGGTACTCCGGGTCGGGCACGACCGGCGCGCACAGGTCGGCGCCCACGTCGAAGAGGTCGTTCTGGACGCGGGTCAGCAGCGCCGCCAGCGGTTCGGGCAGCGAGCCGAGGGCCAGCGCGACCCCGATCGCGGCGTTGGCCTCCTCCACGTCGGCGTAGGCCGCGAGGCGCGGATCGGTCTTCGGGGTACGGGACGCGTCGCCGAGCGCGGTGGTGCCGTCGTCGCCGGTCCGCGTGTAGATCCGGGAGAGGACGACGGGATTGTCCCTGTTCTTCGCCATGGCCGCACCTTAGCCGCGGCCTGGCCCGAAACGACGTTCGGTAGTGTTTGCGGCGAACCCCCGGAGGTCGCCGTGTACGACTACGTCATCGTGGGAGCCGGCAGCGCGGGCTGCGTCCTCGCCGCCCGGCTGACCGAGGATCCGTCGCTGCGGGTCCTGCTGCTGGAGGCGGGGCCTCCCGACGACGCGCCCGAGATCCATATCCCGCTGGCCGTGGCCACGATGATCAAGGGCCCCTACGACTGGGACTACGCCACGGTCCCGCAGGTCCACGCCGCCGGACGCAGCGTCTACTGGCCCCGGGGCCGGACGCTCGGCGGCAGCTCGTCCACCAACGCGATGATCTACATTCGCGGGGCCCGGCACGACTACGACACCTGGCGCGACGCCTACGGCTGCGACGGCTGGGGCTATGAGGACCTGCTGCCCTACTTCGTCCGCGCCGAGGACCAGCAGCGCGGCGCGATCCCCTACCACGGGGTGGGCGGGCCGCTGCGCGTGGAGGATCTGCGCTACAAGCATCCGCTCACGCAGGCGTGGGTGCGGTCGGCGAAGGAGTTCGGCCTGCCGGGCAACGCCGACTTCAACGGCGCCGAGCAGGACGGCGTGGGCTTCTACCAGGTCACCCACAAGCGCGGGAAGCGCTGGTCGGCCGCCGCCGGGTACCTGCATCCGATCGCGAACCGGCCGAACCTGACCGTGGTGACCGACGCGCTCGTGACCCGCGTCCTGATCGAGGGCGGCCGGGCGACCGGCGTCCGGTACGAGGTGCGGGGCGAGACCGTCGAGGCCCGTGCGGAGGCCGAGGTCGTCCTGTCGGGCGGGGCGGTGAACAGCCCGCAGTTGCTCATGCTGTCGGGCATCGGGCCCGCCGACCATCTGCGTTCGCACGGCATCGACGTGCTGGTGGACTCCCCGGTCGGGCAGGGGCTCCAGGACCACCCCTACGTGAACGTCATGTTCGCCACGCCCCGCACCAAGCCCCTCTGGGAGCTGGCCAACGCCCGCGCGCTCGCGCTGTACCAGTCGCTCGCGCGGGGCCCGTACGCGTCCAATGTCGCGGAATCGGGCGGATTCGTCCGGACGAGCGAGGACCTGCCCGCGCCCGACCTCCAGTACCACGTGCTGCCGACGCCGTTCATCGACCAGGGCCTGGTCGAGTCGTCGCAGCGGCTGCTGTCGATCCTCGTGGCGGCGGTCGCGGTCGCCAGCCGGGGCGCGCTGACGCTGCGCTCCGCGAGCCCCCACGCCAAGCCGCTGATCGACCCCGCCTACCTCTCCGACCCGGCCGACTTGGACGTCCTGGTCGCCGGGGTCCGGCAGACCCGGCAGATCGCCGCCACCGGCCCGCTCGCGTCGCTGGTCGGCGGCGAGTGGTCGCCCGGCGAGCAGGCGGGCGACGACGCGGCGCTCGCCGAGTTCGTCCGCCGCGACTGCGCGACGCTGTTCCATCCCACCAGCACCTGCGCGATGGGCTCGGGCGACGCCGTCTGCGACACCGAACTGCGCGTGCGGGGCGTCGAGGGGCTGCGGGTCGTGGACGCCTCGGTCATGCCGTCGGTCCCGCGCGGGAACACCAACGCGCCGACGATCGCCATCGCCGAGCGCGCCGCCGACCTGATCCGCGGGAACGCACCGCTGGCCCCCGCGAACGCAGCCGCGCCGCTCACCGTCCCCGCCGGGAAATGAAAAACGCCCCCGTCTCGCGACGGGGGCGTTGTCGGGTGGGACAGTGCGGCGGCGTCACCGCTTGAGGGCCTTCGCCAGCCGGACGCGGCGGGCGTGCTTGGCCTCGGCGCGCAGCGCGGCCACTCGGTCGTTGACCAGGTCCCTGGAGATTTCCGGGCGGATCATGTGCTTCTCCTTGTTCCTGCCGGGCCCCCTCGGCCCGACAAGTACAAGGTTCTCGCTAAGGCGCCCCTCCCGGCATCGGGACTAAGCCTTATCTCCCGGCCTCAGAACCGCCTTAGGCGCGGCGCTCGCGGGCCGGACGTCCTAGGCGGCGGCCTAGTGCCTTAGGCCAGGGCCTCAGCGCTTGTAGCGGCGGCCGTGGAGCATGGTGATCAGCCCGAGGACGCGGGCCATCTCCTTCTCCGTCCGGGCGAACGAGGTCAGCGTCGTCGAGCCGAACCGCTGGCGGGTGATCGCCTTGGCGCGGCTGAACTCGCGCAGCCCGTCCGCGCCGTGCACGCGGCCGAACCCCGACTCGCCGACGCCGCCGAACGGCAGCGCCGCGATGTTCGCGAACGCGGCGAAGGAGTTGATCGAGGTCATGCCCGAGCGCATCCGCCGGGCGGCCTCCAGCGCGCGCGACCGGTTGCCGGAGAAGATCGTCCCGGCGAGGCCGTAGGCGCCGCGGTTGGCCCGCTCGATCCCCTCGTCGAGGTCCTTGACGCGGTGGACGGTGATCGTCGGCCCGAACGTCTCCTCGCTCACGGCGGACGAGTCGTCCGGCACGCCCGTGAGCACGACCGGCTCCACATACGGCTTGCGGACGGACTCCACGCCCCCGACGACGGCCTTGCCGCCCTTGTCGAGCGCGTCCCTGATGTGCCGCTCGATGACGTCGAGCTGCCCCGGCATCGTGATCGGCCCGTAGGCGGCCTCCCGGTCGAAGCCCGGACGCAGGTCGCGGGCCTTGTCGGTGAGCAGGCCGAGGAATTTGTCGTACACCTCGTCCACGACGTAGATCCGCTCGACCCCGATGCAGGTCTGGCCCGCGTTCGCCATCGCGCCCCACAGCGCGGCGTCGGCGGCGGCGTCGAGGTCGGCGTCGGCGTCCACGAGGCAGGCGTCCTTGCCGCCGCACTCGGCGACGAGCGGGGTGAGGTTCGCGGCGCAGGCGGCCATGACGCGCTTGGCGGTCCGCGCCGAGCCGGTGAACGCGATCTTGTCGACGCCGGGGGAGCCCGCGAGCGCCGCGCCGGTCGCGCCGTGCCCGGTGACCACCTGGAGGACGGGCTGCTCGGGGACGACCCCCGCGACCAGGCTCGCGAGCAGCTCGCCGACGCCCGGGGTGAACTCCGACGGCTTGAACACCACCGTGTTCCCGGCGGCGAGCGCGTAGCCGATCGCGCCCATCGGCGTGAAGACCGGGTAGTTCCAGGGGCCGATGACGCCGACGACGCCGAGCGGCTGGTACTCCACGACGCAGCGCTGGTTGATCGACATCAGGCCCGGGAAGACGGTGCGCGGCCCGAGGACCTTCTCGGCGTTGCGGGCGGCCCAGTCCAGATGGGTGATCGCCATGACCGTCTCGAGCTGGGCGTCCTGGAGCGGCTTGCCGGTCTCCTGGTGGATCAGCTCGGCCATCCGGTTCAGGTGCCGGGTGAGCGCGCCCTTGACGTTCAGCAGCCGGAGCCGCCGCTCCTTCCAGCCGAGGGCGCTCCACCAGGCGGCCGCCTCGCGGGCTCTCCCGACCGCCTCGGCCACGGCCGCCTCATCATGGACGGGATGCTCGGCGACGACCTCCCCGGTGGCCGGGTTGAGGGACGCGAACGTCTCGGCGTGCTCCGTGGCCACGGACATGGGAACCTCCCGGGAGGGGCCTTATAAGGACGTGCCTGAAGTTGTGAACCCGCTTAGAAGAGCACTCTACGGCCGCCCGGTCATGTCGATGCGCCGCGAACGGATCGGGCGGGCCCTCCAGGAGTTGGAGGACCCACCCGTGAACCGAAGGTCGCGCCGGTGGATCAGCGGAAGTCGTCGGCGTGGTCGGCGGCCCACTCGGCGAACGTCCGGCCGGGGCGGCCGGTGATCCGCTCGACCTCGGGCGAGACCTCGGGCGGACGGTGCTCGGCCTCCTTGCGGAGCTGGAGCAGAACGTCGACGATGCCCTCGCGCATGTAGGGCATCTTGAGCATCCGCTCCCGCGCCTCCTCGGGGCTGATCTCCTCGAAGCGCGTCGGACGCCCCACCGCCTCGCCGATGAGCCGCACCATCTCCGGCTGGCTGATCCCCTCCGGGCCGCTCAGCACCGGCTTGGCGCCGACCAGGTCGTCGGTCAGCAGGGCCCGCGCGGCGACGGCGGCGATGTCGCGCTCGTGGATCGGCGTGTCGCGCGCCGCCGCGTACGGCTCCCGCACCGGCTCCCCGGCGCGGATGTCCTCACGCCATCCCAGCGCGTTCGACGCGAACTGGCCGGGACGCAGCAACGTCCACTCCAGGCCGGACTCCTCGACGGCCCGCTCCATCCGCAGGTGCTTTCCGGCCAGCTCGTTGTCGGGTTTGGGGTCGGCGGCGGCGGCCGAGGACAGCATCACGATCCGCCGGACCCCGGCGTCCCGGGCGCGGTCGAGCAGGTCGCCGAGCCCGTTCCAGAACACGGCGGGGTTGAGGAAGAGGGACGTGACGCCGTCCAGCGGCATCTCGTCGGTACGGGCCACCTCGGCGTCGGCGGGCAGGTGCGCGGTCGCGGGGTCGCGGGTCAGCGCCCGGACCGGGGCGCCCGCGCCCAGCAGCTCGCCTACCAGGTGGCGGCCGACGTTTCCGGTGGCTCCGGTTACAAGGATCATCGTTCCGGTTCTCTCGATCATGTCGATACGGGGATGTACCCCCACGAAGGGGGCACACCCAGGTTCAACCAAACGGATAAACTTGTCAACCAACCGGATGGCTGAATCGGACGTCGGCCGGTTACGATGAGGCCGTGTCCGAAACCACGAGGCCGCGCCGCCGCGCACCCGAGCCCACCGAACGCAAGGTCGACGCGGAGCGCTCGCGGCGGCTGCTCCTCGAAGCGGCGCTGGACGAGTTCTCCGCCAAGGGGTTCGCGGGCGCCCGCGTCCAGGACATCGCCGACCGCGCCGGCGTGAACAAACAGCTGATCAACTACTACTTCGGCGGCAAGGAGGGCCTGTACCGCGCGATCGGCCGCCGCTGGCTGGAGCGCGAGGCCGAGTTCAACGACCCGGCCGTCCCGTTGGACGAGCTGATGGTCCGCTACCTGCGGCACGCCCTCGACGACCCGCGCGGCTCGCGGCTGAACGTCTGGCGCGGCCTCACCGAGGACGCCGACCGGGTCGCCGACGAGATCCCGGAGGAGTTCGTCGAGGACCTCTCCGACATGGAGCGCCGCAAGGCCGAGGGCCAGATCGCCGACGACCTCGACCCGGCCGCCGTCATGCTGCTGATGATGAGCGCGGTCGCGGCCCCCGTCGTGATGCCGCTGGCCGTCCGCCGCGTCTTCGGCGTGAGCGCCACCTCACCCGAGTTCCAGGACCGCTACGCCGACCAACTCCGCCGCATCATCCGCCGCCTGGCGGCAAGCCCGCAGGACACCCGGCCCCCCGGCACCGGAGACGCTCCCACCTCCTGAAGGCCGGGATTCACGCCGAGGACGACGAGGCCGCCGCGCAATGGCGGCTAACGCAGCACGCGCGCAATGGCGGCGAAACGCGGGACGCCGCGACCGGCTATGGCCAATTTTGTTGATCTTGTGTCGGTTAGGATTTCTGCTGCCGCTCTCCGAAAGGAATCCCGATGAAGCGCATGTCCCTTATGTTAAGTGCTGCCCTGGTGGGCTCGGCGCTCCTCCCGGCCGCCCACGCGACCGCCGATGAACCGCCGACCGCCGACCTCAAGGTGACCTTCGCCGGTCCCGCGACAATCACCGTTAACGTCCCGGTCACCTACCGGCTGACCGTTCGGAACGAAGGCCCCGCCACCGTCCAGCAAACCAGTTTCTCTGGAATTCACTCTACCGGCATCGGCATTTTGAACAGCAGTATCACCGGTGCCACCGGCTGGTGCGGTTTCGGTCCCAACGACTTCGGATGCGCGATCGCCGGAGCGCTGGCTCCCGGTGAAACCAAGATCGTCGCCTTCAAGGGCATCGTGCGCTCGCCGGACATCCCGCTGGTCTCGTTCACCATGCGCGTACCGACCACGAACGGCGAAATCGTCGATCCCGTACCGGGCGACAACAGTGCACAGGTGATATCCGACGTCGTGTCGGCGGCCCCGGTCGCCTCACACTGACCGGCGCCGAACCGACGGCCGTCTCCGAACCGAGGCCATTGTTCGGAGACGGCCGTCGGGAGCACGGCTCACTGAGGGCGTGACGCTCCGCGGGACGTGGGGCGTGACGCGTATCAGTCGTTCCAGAAGGTGAAGAGGGAATGGCCGAGGGCGACCGCGAACTCGCCCACGCCGAGCGCGTCGGTGATGTTGTAGACGCCGTCGAAGAACGCGTTGTTGATCGGCCTGATCCACAGGATCGCGATCAGGACGAGGAACGCGTAGCCGCCGTACGCGGCGGCCTGGTCGGCCCAGCGGCGCGGCAGGTAGGGCTCGATGATGCCGAAGCCGTCCAGCCCCGGAATCGGCAGCAGGTTCAAGATCGCGGCGGTGACCTGGAGGAACGTCAGGAACGCGATGCCCAGCCAGAAGACGCCGTGGTCCTGGTGGGCGAAGTTCTTGTAGAGCACCGCCAGCATCACCGCGAAGATCGCGTTGGACAGCGGGCCCGCCGCGGAGATCAGGCTGTGCCGCAGCCTGCCCCGGATCGAGTGCCGCTCGATCCACACGGCGCCGCCCGGCAGGCCGATCCCGCCGAGCAGGATGAACACGACCGGGATCACGAAGCTGAGCAGCACGTCGGAGTACTTCAGCGGGTTCAGCGTGAGGTAGCCCTTGGCGGCGACGCTGCGGTCGCCCGACCGGTAGGCCATGTAGGCGTGCCCGAACTCGTGCACCGACAGCGACAGGACCCACGCGGACAGCACGAACCCGAACAACGCGATCCGTGCGGGCTTATCGGGGTTCTCCCCGTATCGCCAGGCGATCAGCCCGAACAGGACGGTCGCCCCCACGATCGCGAGGAACACCGGGCTCGGCTGGATCGCCGACCTCCCGGGCGCCGCCCCCTTCGTCATCCGCATTCTCAAGGCCCCTCTCGCCCCGTCCGATCGCCCCTCGACGCTACCGCCTGACCCGTATGCCCCGTGTCAGTCCCCGGCGGGCCGCAGGTCAGTCCAGCGTGTACTCCAGCGTCCAGGAGTGCGAGCCGTCCTCGCCGACCGTGATCGTCCCGGACCCGCGCAGGCCGGCCAGCTCGCCGGTGCCGGTCGTCGGGACGATCTGCCAGCGCAGCCACTGGGTATCGGACGTGCCGTCCTCGCTGCCCGCGCTGTGCTGGAGGACGAACGTCCCCTCCCGCCCGTGCAGGATGCCCTGGACGTGCTCCACCGCCACGTAGGCGACCGGCCCGGCGGCGGACTCCACGGCGATCATCTCCGTCGTGCTCGTGCCCACCAGGTCGCCGTGGAAGGTCTTGCCGATGTGCGCCCGGGACAGCTTGTTGCCGCCCTGCTCGTCATAGGGCTTCTCGCCGTCCCAGGAGGCGATGTCGAAGGTGCCGCTGGCGTGAAGGGTCATGCCGCCATGATGCCGGACGGCGACGACAACCCCGGCCACCTGAACAAGGCGACCCCGGCCCGCACGCGAGCGCGCTACCTGAGCGGTGGGGCGAAGCCGGAGGCGAGCCCCACCGCGAAGATCGCGAAGCGATCCGCGCTCGCACAAGATCGGTCGAGGGGGCGAGCCGCTAGGCGAGCCCCCTCGGGCCGAGATTGATCAAAATAGAGTGCCCTCGTGCTCGATGCCGCGGAGGGCGTCGTAGTCGAGGGTGACGCAGTGGATGCCGCGGTCCACCGCGAGGACGCGGGCCTGCGGTTTGATCTCCTGCGCGGCGAAGATCCCGCGGACGGGCGCGAGGTGCGGGTCGCGGTTGAGCAGTTCGAGGTAGCGGGTGAGCTGCTCGACGCCGTCTATCTCGCCGCGCCGCTTGATCTCGACGGCGACGGTGGCGTTGCCCGCGTCCCGGCAGAGGATGTCGACCGGGCCGATGGCGGTCGGGTACTCGCGGCGGATCAGGGACCAGCCGTCCCCGAGCGTGGTGATGTGCTCGGCGAGCAGTTCCTGGAGGTGCGCCTCCACGCCGTCCTTCTGGAGGCCGGGGTCCAGGCCGAGTTCGTGGCTGGTGTCGTGCAGGACCTCCTCGATGGTGAGGATGAGCCGTTCGCCCGACTTGCCGTGCGTGACCGTCCAGCGGGCGATGGCGCCGTTCTCCTCGAACGGCTCCTCGCGCAGCGAGCACGGCGGGTTCATCCAGTTGAGGGGCTTGAAGGCGCGGTCGTCGGCGTGGATGCTCACGCTTCCGTCCGCCTTGATCAGGATGAGCCTGGGGGCCATGGGGAGGTGGGCGGTGAGCTTTCCGGCGTAGTCCACGCTGCACCGGGCGATTACGAGACGCACGCTGCCCCACCTTAGTGACGCCGCCGACCGCACGCGTCCCAACCGCCGACGCCGACGTCCTAGGTGCTGTTGGCGCCGCTGTGACCTGCGTAAGTACGGCTAAGGCGGTGAATCTAGGGCGTCGTCCTCATGTGCCGGCACCCCCCTTAGGACGAGTCTGTACTTACCGGGCCGGAACCAGCGGCCCGAAGACGGAGGGGTAGGCCGTGATCCACCACGACATCATGAGTTCGGTCGCGCGGGAGCGGGTGCGCGACCTGCGCGCGGAGGCGGCCGCCGGACGCAGGGCCGGGATCGTCCGCCGGGCCCGCGCGTTCTGGGAGGAGCGCGCCACGGTCCTGGCGGCGCGCCCGGCCCGGCGGCGGGTGTCCGCGGGCGGCCCCCGCAGCGCCGCGCAGGGACGCTGCGTCCCGAGCCGGGGCACCGTCCAGGCGCGCTGACGGCGGGCACATCGATCAGGGGAGGGAGGTCCGGACCTTGGGGAGCACTTCGGCGCCGAGGCGGGCGATGTTGTCCAGCGTGGCGCGGTGGGAGCCGGCCGCCTCGACGAGCAGCAGCAGGTGCCGGACGCCGGTGCGGTCGGCGGTCGTGACGAGCGACTCCACGCAGTCGTCCGGCGAGCCGACCGGATGCAGGTCGCACATGCGGCGCGTGTAGGCGACGGGGTCGCGGGGCGGGCGGGGGCGGTCGTCGACGGGGACGTAGCCGTCCAGCCCGGGGCCGAGCCAGCGCGGCATCTCCGCGAGCAGGGTCGCGACGGCCTCCTCGCGGGTGTCGGCGACCTGCGCGACATGGGTCGAGACGTGGGGGGCGTCCGGCAGGCCGTGGCGGGCGACGGCGGCGGCCTTCTCCTCGTCGCCGACGTGCATGCCGAGCAGCATCGGCAGGCCGCGTTCGGCCGCGATCCTCTCGGACGCGGCGGACGTGCACGCCACCACCACCGGCGGAGGAACCGCCGCACGCGGCACGACCGGCACCTCGCGGAACCGGAAGTGCTCGCCGTGCCAGGCGAGCCGGTCCGAGCGCAGCCAGGTCAGGAGCAGATCGAGGGATTCGGCGAAACCGGTCTCGTACCGGGGCAGGCCGGTGCCGAAGACCTCCAGGTCGCGCCAGGGGCCGCCGCGTCCGACACCGAGCCGGAACCGGCCGCCCGACAGCAGCGACAGCAGCGCCGCCTGCTCGGCGAGCGCGACCGGGTGCTGGTTGGACAGGACGCTGACGGCCGTCCCGACGTGGACGCGGCGGGTCAGCGCCAGCAGGTGCCCGGCGAGGACGGTCGCCGACGGGACGACCCCGTAGGACATGAAGTGGTGTTCGGCGAGCCACACGTCGTCGAACCCGGCGTGCTCGGCGGCGACGGCGGCCTCGACGGTGCGGGCGAGGGCGGCGGCGTCGTCCTGGTGGGGGAATCGGGCGGCGAGGAGGAAGATTCCGAAGCGCACATCTCCTCTCGTACCCGGCATGGGCGGGGGGCGTGCGCTCTGCGAGACTGCCGTTCATGACTGGGACGTTCAGCAGGGTCGGGGTCGTCGGGCTGGGCACGATGGGCGCGGGCATCGCGGAGGTGCTGGCGCGCGGCGGCCTGCCGGTCGTCGGCGTCGAGGTGGACGCGGACGCGCTGGAGCGGGGACGCGGGCACCTGGAGCGCTCGACGGGACGCGCGGTCAAGCGCGGCAGGCTGACCGAGGAGGCCCGGCAGGAGATCCTGGGCCGCGTCACGCTGTCGGTCGACTTCGCCGACCTCGGCGACTGCGACCTGGTCGTCGAGGCCGTCCCGGAGCGGCTCGACCTGAAGCACCGCGTGTTCGCCCGGCTGGACGGGGTGTGCCGCGACGACGCCGTGCTCGCGTCCAACACCTCGTCGCTGTCGGTCACCGACATCGCGGTCGCGACCGGGCGTCCCGCGAAGGTCGTCGGGGTGCACTTCTTCAACCCGGCGCCGGTCATGAAGCTGGTCGAGGTCATCCGGACGGTGCTCACCGAGCCCGAGGCGGTGGAGCGCGTCGCCGCGCTCGCCCGGGACCTCGGCAAGACGCCGGTGACGATCGGCGACCGCGCCGGGTTCGTCGCGAACCGGCTGCTGTTCGGGTACCTGAACCAGGCCGCGCACATGCTGGAGTCCGGGCACGCGACCCGCGACGACATCGACACCGCCATGAAGGACGGCGCGGGCCTGCCGATGGGCCCGTTCACGCTCATGGACCTGATCGGCCTCGACACCTGCCTCCAGGTGCTGGAGGCGATCTACGCCGAGACCCGCGACCGCCGCCACGCGCCCGCGCCGGTGCTGCGCGAGCTGGTGACCGCCGGGCTGCTCGGACGCAAGACCGGGCGCGGCTTCTACGACGGGCAGGAGGCGGCCGCCGAGGAGCCCGCCGACGCCGCGCCGACGCCCACCGTCGGCGTGCTCGGCACCGGCCCGCTCGCCGACGCGTTCGCCGCCCATTGCGACAGCGCGGGCGCCCAGGTCAGGACCGCCGAGGCCGACCTCGGCGAGTGCGATCTGATCATCGAGTGCGCGCAGGACGCGGCGGCCGGGCAGGCCCTGCTCGCCACCGCAGCCGAGGCCGCCAAGGACGGCGCCGTGCTCGCCACCGCCTCGGGGCCGGTGATCGCGCGCGCCATGGCGACGGGACGTCCCGGCGACGTCGTCGGACTGCACCTGCCCGAGGCCGGCGGCGCGCTCGCCGAGATCGCCGCCACGGCTGCGACCGGGCCCGGCGTCGCCGACCGGGCCGCCGGGCTGGCGCGGCGGATCGGCCTGACCCCCGTCCGCTGCGGCGACCGCGCCGGGTTCATCGTGGACGCGCTGCGCTTCCCCTACCTCAACGACGCCGCGACGATGCTCGGCGCCGGATACGCGGACGCCGACGCGATCGACGCGGCGATGACGCTCGGCTGCGGGTACCCGTCCGGGCCGGTCGCCGATCTCGACCGGCTCGGGCTCGACCGGGCGGTCACCGTCCTGCGCGCGCTGTACGACGAGACCCGCGACCCGGCGTTCGCCCCGGCGCCGCTGCTCGCGGCGCACCGCGCCGCCGGCCGCCCGCTCCGCTGACCGCGCGCGTTCCGTTCGCGCATCCGGCCCCTATCCTGACAATCATGAGCCCCCGCAAGAACCGCCGCGCCGTCTCGGGCCCCCGCCCGCGACCCGGCGGCTGGGCCGAGGCGTCAGAGGACGGCCCGGACGGCTCCTGGGTCGTCCGGATGATCGCGGGGGCGAACGCGACGAAGCCGTACCGGTGCCCCGGATGCGACCAGGAGATCCCGCCGGGCGTCGCGCACGTCGTGGCGTGGCCCGCCGACGGGCGCGGCGGCGCCGACGACCGGCGGCACTGGCACCGGCCGTGCTGGCAGGCACGGGGCCGCCGCGCGCCGCGCGTCCGGCGGTCGAGGGACGCGCCGCGCTACTGAGGGCACGCCACTGAAGCCGCGGTACCGAGGCCACGGCACTGAAGAGGAGAACGATGGGGGACATCAGGGCGTCGAGCGTGCTTCCGGCGCGGCGCGAGGACATCACCCTGCACACCGCCGACGGGCTGGAGCTCGTCGGCGAGCTGGCGCTGCCGCCGGAGCGGCCGCCGGTCGCGACGCTGGTCTGCCTGCATCCGCTGCCGACCGCCGAGGGCATGATGGACAGCCACGTCCTGCGCAAGGCGTCCTACCGGCTGCCCGCGCTCGCCGACCTCGCCGTCCTCCGGTTCAACACGCGGGGGACGACCTCGGCGCGCGGTACAAGCGAGGGCGAGTTCGGCGAGGGCGAGACCGAGCGGTACGACGTCGCGGCGGCGCTGGAGTACACCGAGTACCACGACCTGCCCCGGCCCTGGCTGCTCGGCTGGTCGTTCGGTACCGAGCTGGCCCTCAAGTGGGGGCGCGACCCGCTGGTCGAGGGCGCGATCCTGCTGTCCCCGCCGCTGCACCGCGCCACCGACGCCGACCTGGACGCGTGGGGCGCCGACGGGCGTCCGGTGGTCGCGCTCATCCCCGAGTTCGACGACTACCTGCGTCCGGACGAGGCGCGCGAGCGGTTCAAGCGCGTCCCGCAGGCGGAGGTCGTCGCGGTCGAGAACGCCAAGCACCTGTGGGTGGGGGAGCCCTACGTCCGGAGGGTGCTGAACGAGATCGTCCAGCGGGTCGCGCCGGACGCCCACCCCCTGCCCACCACGTGGGACGGCCCCTGACCGCCCCCGTCTACAGCGTCTCCTGCCGGGGCATGAGCACCTCGCGGATGATCAGGGAGATCGCGGCGGCGGTCGGGATCGCCAGCAGCGCGCCGACCACGCCGAGCAGCGCCGCGCCGATGAGCGCCGCCACGATCGTCACCGCGGGCTGGACGTCCACCGTGCGCTTCATCACGCGCGGGTAGATGAGGTAGTTCTCCACCTGCTGGTAGATCACGTAGAAGGCGATGCAGATCGAGCCGTCGGTGACCGTCCCGGTGAGGAAGGCGACCAGGCACACCACGATCGCGCCGACCGTGGCGCCGACCAGCGGGATCAGGTCGGTGACCGCGACGATCAGCGCCAGCGCGAGCGCGTACTTCACGCCCATGATCTCAAGGAAGATGTAGGACGACAGGCCCGCGATGAACGCGATCGTGAACTGGCCCGCGACGTACCCGCCGATGCGGTCGAGGATCTCGTCGCCGAGCAGCGCGACCCGCGCCCGCCGCGAGCGCGGCGCCAGCTGGTAGAAGAACGTCTTGATCTGCGGCAGCGAGCTCAGGAAGTACAGCGTCAGGATCAGGATCGTGATCGTCTGGAAGACGCCGTTGATCGCGACCTTGCCGATCCCGGTGGCGGTGTCGGTGAGGCCGTCCTGGAAGCCCTTGCTGTTGACGGCCTTCTGCGCGCGGTCGAGCAGCCCGTAGCGCTTGTCCCACTCGGCGAGGCGCTTGTTGTGCTGGAGCTGCGTGACGTAGTCGGGGATGTTCTTGCGCAGCTCCGTGACCTGCTCGGACACCGGCTGGACGAGCGAGGCGACGAACCCCGCGAAGAACGCGATCACGCCCAGGAACACCGTGCCGACCGCGAAGCCGCGCGGCAGCCCGAGCCGCCGCAGCCGCTCCACCGCCGGGTTCAGCCCGACCGCGAGGAACATCGCCACCACGATCATCACGATCACGGACTTGGCGTTCGTGGCGGCCTTCACCAGCATCCAGGCGGTGATCACGCCGAGCGCGGCGGTGAACCCGAAGACGAACGGGTGCGAGCGGCCGAGCGGCTCGCCGGGCCGTCCGAACGGGAACCGGTGGTCGACGCCCGCCTCGCGGCGCCGCTGCTCGATGTCGTGCGCGGGGTCGGGCGCGCCCGGCTCGGGCTTGACGGGCTTGGCGGCGTCCTCCTCGCGGGGCCGCTCCACCGGCCCGCCGGTCGCCGGATCGCGCTCGCCGAACGGTTTGTCGGCCTTCTCCGGATCGAGCGCGCCGCTCGGCATCTTCGCCTCCTCGGCGGGACGGTCCGGACCGTCCTCGGCGCCCTCGTCCCCGCCGGAGCCGCCCTCAGCGGCCCCGCCCTCGGGGATCTCGTCCTCGGGCGCGTCGTCGGTGGCGGTGCCGGTGCCGGTGTCGGCGGGCGGGGACGGTGCGGGGACCGCGCGGCGGCCTTCGCCGGAGGCCGCCGCCGGGCGGTCCTCGTGGGGGGTCTCGTCGGGCACGCCGATCTCTCTTCCTCTTCCGTCCTGCCATCCGCCGGGCGTGTGGCCTGGGCCGAAGGCCACCTCACATCGGGTAGATGACGGAAAGCCTAGAGGCAGTTCACGCCTCTAGGCTTTCCGATCACACGGCTTACCCGGTCGCGGCCGGTCAGGTGCCGGTGGGCACCCCGGTCGTCACTCCTGCCACCAGTCCTCGTCGTCCTCGTCGGACTTCTTGCTCTGCGCCTGCTTGGCGGGCCCGGCCTTGGCGGCGGCGGGCTGCTTGGCCTGCACCGGGGCGGGCTTGGGCTCGGCGGCCGGAATCGCCGCCTTCTCCGGGGGCGCCGCCAGCTCGGGGTCGCCGCCCATCGCGGGCGCCACCCCGCCGATGAGCTGGCGGAGCTGGTTGAGGTGGCTGGTGATGCTGTCGCGCTGCCGGGTCAGCTCGTCGACCTGGCGCTGCGCGGCGGTGCGGACGCGGTCGGCCTCGGCCTTGGTCTCGGCGAGCAGCTGCTCGGCCTGCGACTTGGCCTCGGCGATGACGTTGTCGGAGTTCTTGCGGGCGTTGGCCATGAGCTGCTTGGCGTGCGAGTCGGCCTCGCGCCGGGTCTGCTCGGCCTGCTGGGTCGCCTTGGCGGCCCGCTGCTCGGCGGACGCGGCGCGCTGCTCGGCCTCGGCGACGAGCTTCTGCGTGGCGGCCTGGGCGTTGGAGTGGCGCTCGGCGTCCTGCCGGTCGGCCTCCTCGCGGCGCGCGGCGAGCTGGATCTCGAACTCGGCCTCGGCCTGCGCGCGCTGGGCCTCGCTCTCCTCCAGGATGCGCTGGGCCTGGGCCCGCATCTCGTCGGCCTGCCGCTTGGCGGTCGTGAGGATCTCGTCGCGCTCGCGCTTGGTGGAGGCGCGCAGCTGCGCGACCTCGCGCTCGGTCGTGGTGCGCAGCTTGGCGATCTCGCGCTCGGCGCCGGCGCGCTTCTCGGCGACCTCGTGGTCGGCGGTGGCGCGCAGCTTGGCGACCTCGCGCTCGGTCGTGGAGGTCAGCTCGTCGGCCTCGCGGCGGGCGGAGGTGCGCACCTCCTCGGCCTCGCGCTCGGCGGCGCCGCGCATGTCGTCGCCCTCGCGCTGGGCGTTGGCGCGCAGCTCGGCGGCGTCGTTCTCGGCGGTGGCGCGCTGCTCGGCGGCGTCGACCTTGGCCGCCGCCTTGATCTCGTTGGCCTCCGAACGGGCGGCCTGGACGAGCTCGGTGGCCTGCTCCTCGGCGAGCCGCAGCAGCTGCTCGATGCGGGCGCCGAGGCCGGAGTAGGTGGGACGCTCCTGTTCCTGGAGCTGGCGATGCGCGTCCGACAGCTCCCGTTGCAGGGCCTGGGTCTGCTCGCGGGTCTGCCGGACCTCGTTGTCGAGCTGCTTGATGTGCTCGTCGACCTGGTGCCGGTCGTAGCCGCGAAGCACCACGTCGAACTCGCGCGGGGGCGTGTCTTCAAAGAAGTTGCTGAGCTGGGCGTCGATGTCGGACTGCATGTGGCTCAATCCTGATGTGACGGGGCTACGGGTAGTTCCGGGGACCGGTTGAACGCCTGGCATGACGGGCGCTGTGCCCCAGACCTCTTCCGGCGAATGAAGCGTACTCCGGACACTGCCGTGTTGGGGGCTCATCTTGACGCGCTGCGTGTTTTGTCGCTTTTGTAGCGTTGCCCTTTCCTGGCCCGGCGCCCCAGGTACAGGCCCCCAAAATGCACCAGATGTGGCTGAACGGTCACAGAGTGACGGTCCGTACCGGCGTGCTCGCAGGGGTGATATCGAACACGTCACGATCCACGGGCGTCCGCGCGGGCGCGTCAGGGCTTCTGGACGAGCTCGGTCAGCACGCCGTGGCAGTCCTTGGGGTGCAAAAAGTTGATCAAGGAACCCATCGAGCCCTTCCGCGGCGTGTCGTAGAGCACGCGGACCCCCTCGTCCCCGATCTGGTCGGCCTCCTCCTGGACGGTCCGGTCGGTGCCGAACGCGATGTGGTGGACGCCCTCGCCGTTCTTCGCCAGCCACTTCGCGACGGGCGAGTCGTCCCGGATCGGCTGGATGAGCTGGAGGTAGCTGGCGGCGCCGTCGCCGGTCTCGTTGATCTTGAGCATCGCCTCCCGGACGCCCTGCTCCTCGTTGACCTCCACGTGCACGTCGTCGAAGCCGTAGGTCCGCCGGTAGAACTCGACGGTGGCGTCGAGGTCGTGGCAGGCGATCCCGATGTGGTCGATGCGGGTCAGCATTGGCGGTGCTCCCTCATGACAGGGTCCCCCGAACGACCGCGGGGACAGGGCGACAGGGAGGGCGTTCCCTCCTGCTGGGTATGGTGGCAAACGTCGCCGCAGCGCACCATTCGGGAGGCCCCCTCATGACCGCCACGTCCGTGATCGTCGCCGGCGCGCGCACCCCCGTCGGCCGCCTGCTCGGCTCGCTGAAGGACTTCACCGCCGCCGACCTCGGCGCGCACGCGATCAAGGCCGCGCTGGAGCGCGCCGGGGTGTCCGGCGACCAGGTGCAGTACGTGATCCTCGGCCAGGTGCTCCAGGCGGGCGCCGGGCAGATCCCGTCCCGCCAGGCGGCGGTCAAGGCGGGCATTCCGATGACGGTCCCGTCGATCACGATCAACAAGGTCTGCCTGTCCGGGCTGGACGCGATCGCGCTCGCCGACCAGCTGATCAGGGCGGGCGAGTTCGACATCGTCGTCGCGGGCGGCATGGAGTCGATGACGCAGGCGCCGCACCTGCTGCCGAAGTCGCGCGGCGGCTACAAGTACGGCTCGGTCGAGATGCTCGACCACATGGCCCACGACGCGCTCACCGACGCCTACGACGGCATCGCCATGGGCGAGTCGACCGAGCGGCACAACGGCAGGCTCGGCATCACCCGCGAGGAGCAGGACGAGTTCGCCGCGCGCTCCCACCAGCGGGCCGCCGCCGCCATCAAGAACGGCGTGTTCGACGAGGAGATCGCCCCGATCGAGGTCCCGCAGCGGCGCGGCGAGCCGGTGCTGTTCGCGACCGACGAGGGCGTGCGCGGCGACACCACCGCCGAGTCGCTGGCGCGGCTGCGTCCCGCGTTCAGCAAGGACGGGACGATCACGGCGGGCTCGTCCTCGCAGATCTCCGACGGCGCCGCCGCCGTCGTGGTGATGTCCAGGGCCAAGGCGGAGGAGCTCGGGCTGAGCTGGCTCGCCGAGATCGGCGCGCACGGCAACGTCGCGGGCCCCGACAACTCGCTCCAGTCGCAGCCGTCCAACGCGATCAGGCACGCGCTCGGCAAGGAGGGGCTCAGCGTCGACGACCTGGACCTCATCGAGATCAACGAGGCGTTCGCCGCGGTCGGCGTCCAGTCGATGCGCGACCTCGGCGTCGGGCCCGAGAAGGTCAACGTCAACGGCGGCGCGATCGCGCTCGGCCACCCGGTCGGCATGTCCGGCGCCCGGATCGCCCTGCACCTGGCCTACGAGCTGAGGCGGCGCGGCGGCGGCATCGGCGCGGCGGGCCTGTGCGGGGGCGGCGGCCAGGGCGACGCGCTCGTGCTCCGCGTCCCCGCTCCGTAGGCGCGCGGGGTCATTGGGCGGCGGTCTGCTGGACCGTCACCGTCTTGAAGCCGAGGGCGCGCAGCATGCTCTCCAGCATGAGCCGGGTGTTGGCGTCCGCGCGGCGGCGCAGGGTGCTCTCGGTCGCCGCCGCCTGGATCTTCTGGCTCGCCAGGACGTAGAGCTGCCGCTGGTCGTTCGGGTTGCCGCTGAAGAAGTCGCCGAAGCGGTTGAACAGGCCGCGTTCGGTGGCGAAGACGTAGCTGCGCTTGGGGTCGAGGTTCGTCGGCTCCAGCCGCGCCGGGGGCAGGCTGATGGTGGCGGACGTCCGGTCCTCGTTTACCTTGACCGCGCCCGAGGCCAGCGTGGAGAAGTCCACGTAGGCGTCGACGGAGCCGTTGCCGACGAACAGCGTCCGCTTGCCGCGCAGCGCGCCGGGCAGGAACTTGGCGTCCTTCTCCAGGTCCACGACGACCTGGAAGTCGCCGCTGGCCGCCTCGTAGCGGTGCAGGTCGCGGATCGACTGGAGCAGGGCGGGGCCGCTGCGGTCCTTGGTCTCCTCGGCGAACGGGTTCAGCCAGTGGGGCAGCATCCGGAGCGTCTGCTGCGCCACCAGGACGACCGCGATGGTCGCCACGACCAGGAGCAGGGGTGTGCGGGCGGCGCGCCAGGGCACCGTCCTCGCGGGCTTGCGGGGGGAGTCGTTGCGCGATTCCGAACCGGCCATGTGCGGGGCATTCCCGGACGCACGCGTCATCCACCCCCAACCGAATTTCGGGCCCACCGATTCTGTGTGAGGAGTGCCATACGCTCCGTCCGAAACCGGAACCGGTGTCCGAGCGTTGACGGGCCGTGGACATCGTTCGTGCCTTCCGTATCGTCTCCATCGCCGAGGCGGTCTCGTTCCTCGTGCTGCTGCTGATCGCGATGCCGCTGAAGTACATGGCGGATGCTCCGGTGGGGGTGCAGGTCATGGGCCCGCTGCACGGGGTGCTGTTCCTCGCCTACGTGGGCATGGTGTTCTTCGTCCGCGAGAACCTCCGCTGGAGCGTCGGACGCACCGTCCTCGCCCTGGGGGCCGGGGTGCTGCCCGTGGCGCCGTTCCTCGTGGAGCACTTCTGGGCCAGGCCCAGTGAGGCGCCCGCGCGGGCGTGAGGCCTACCGGGCGCTGAGGTCCATTCGCTGCCCGGCCCGGGGCGTGACCGCCGGTGTGGCGAACTTCGGGAACAGCCTGGGCGGGACGTCCCACCCGTCGAAGTCCTGCGGGCCCAGTGCGCATGCGCGGTAGAACGCGAAGTGCAGGCGCAGCCAGGTACGGCGGCGCCGCTCGTCCCAGGACGTGAAGCGGTGCGCCGCGCGCATGTCCGGGATCGCGGGCGGCTCCTCACCGATCAGCCACGCGTCGACGAGCCTCCGGTAGCCCTCGGAGACGGGACGCCGCGGCGCCGCGCACGCGTTAGCGTCCAACAGCCCGTCCCTGATCTGCCGGACGGCGCGCGCCTCGAACCCGGGCCCGAGGTTCTCGTCGAGGTGGACGGCGGCGACGCCGCCCGCCACGGTGACCGGCGCCCACGACGGACGCTGCTCCACGCGCGTGAACGCCCCGGGCGTCCCGTCCAGCCGGGAGGCGAGCGGGGTCGCGGCGGCCGTCAGCGCGGGCAGCGCGCCGCGCAGCGCCGGGTGCACGCAGATGGTCAGCGGCCATGTGCGGCACACCGGTTTCGCCGGCGCGGGCGACGTCGCTCCGCCGCCGTTGCCGTGCAGGCGCAGCGTCGCGGTGACGATCGCGGCCATCACCAGCACGAGCGGCAGGACGAGCAGCGCCCGCCGCGTCGCGCACACGACGTAGGCCAGGACGAGCGCGCCCGTCACACCGATCGTCCAGACGGCCTGGTCGGCGAGCACCGCCGGGCGCAGCGCCGTGAACAGGGGGATGTGCGGGAACGCCGCCGGGGGCAGCAGGCTCAGCCAGGACACGCCGGGCGCGCGCAGGGCGGCCCACAGGGACGTGGCCGCGAGCACGACCGTCGCGGTGGTCCGGTGCGGGGCGACCCGTCCGGACAGGTACCCGGCGACGATGTGCAGCACGAGCGCCCCCGCGCCCACGGCCAGGCCCAGCGGATGCGGCTGGCCCGCCTCCTGCCGCAGCAGCGCCACGACGACCACCGCCGCCGTCACCACGAGGTAGGAGACGAGCGCGGCGGCCGACAGCAGCAGCAGGTCGAACAGCACGCCGGTGGCCGGGGAGCGCGCGGTCAGCTCCCGGAGGTAGTCGAGCGGGCGCTCGCGCACCGCCGTCCACGCGGCGAGCCCGGCCGCGACCGGGCCGAGCAGCCGCACGGCGTTGAGCAGCGTGACGAGCGACTCGTCCCAGTAGGCGACGGACGCGACGAACGACGGCACCGACGCGGCGATCCCGACCAGGGTGAGCAGCGGCACCGCGACCAGCAGCGCCGCGCGGCGGGCGTCGAGCCGGAGCACGCGCCCCAGCTCAGACACCGGCGCCGCTCCCGGCGGGCGCGCGCGGCGCCCGGAACCTCGTCAGCTGCGCCGGCACGGGCCGGGGCCGGCGCCGCCGCGCGGCCTCCTCCACCGCCGCCGGCGCCGGCGCGTCCCGCGCCTGCGGGACCGGGCGGACGGCCGGCTGGGCGGCTGGGCGGGAGGCCGGCCGGGCGGCCGGGCGGGCGGGCGTGCGGGCGGCCGTGCGGGTGGAGAGCGCGGTGAGCCTGCCCCGGCTGAGCCCGAGCAGGAGGTCGCACCAGCCGGTGAGCGTCGCGGCGGCGTCGGCGGTGACGACGACGGTGGGCGCGAGCGAGCGCAGCACCGGGATCAGCTCCGCCACGGCGGCCGCCCCGTTCCCCGGCTCGGCGCCGGGCGCGCGCAGTTCGGCGAACGGATCGTCCAGCAGGACGATGCCGGGCGAGTGGACGCACGCCGCCGCCACGCCCGCGCGCAGCCGGACGTCCGGCGGCAGCAGGCACAGCTCCGTGCCCGCCGCCTCGGCGAGGTCGAGCCGGCCGATCACGTCGCGCGCGGCCGAGGCGCCGACGCGCTGGTAGTAGGCGGCGTAGGAGACGAACTCTCCCGCCGTCATGTGCTGCTTGCGCGACAGCCCGCCGGGCAGGTAGCCGATCCGGGCCCGCGCGGCGCGCAGGCCGGCGGCGTGCGCGGTGTCGTGCCCGAGAATGTGCAGCGCGCCGGTGTGCGGCCGGCGCAAGGTCGCGAACGTGGCCAGCAGAGTGGATTTGCCGACACCGGGTGGACCGGCAACGCCGACCACGCCTTCGGGCACGCCGAAGGACACCGGGCGCAGGAGCCACCGCCCCCCGCGGCGGACACCCATTCCTCGGGCCACGATCGCGGAATGCTCCGCGATCACTTGTTTCCCCCCGTTGATCGTCGTGCGGTCGCGGCGGACGGACCTGGCGCACCGGCGCTCCCCTCGCCGCGCGGTGCCCGCCGCGGCGGACGGGACGCTGGTGACCGTCCCGGGCGCCGGGGCCCCGTTTGCCGTGCCGCGATGCATCGACGTCGTGACTATAACCGGGCTTGGTGATGGCTGTCAGCAATCTTTTTGCCTTTACGGCAGAGCGCCTGAATTCTTTGCCTTGCCCGGCGGACGGAAGAATTCGTAAATGCCCGGACAATGGCCACGACGGCGGATGGATCAGGCGAGCCGGGCGTCGATCAAGGGCCCCGGGCGCCCCGGAGGGCACGGCGCGCTCCGCTGGGAGCGGACGGACGTACAGGCGGGGGCGGTCATGGGGCAGGATGGTCCCATGCCTTCTCGGGACTTTTCGTTGCACGGGGCCATCGACCTGGGGGCCCGCCAGGCCGCCACCAGGAAGCAGCAGGAACGCCAGGCGCAGGGCGGCGGCGCGGCCGCGGGCGCCGCGGGGGGCGCGGCCGGCCAGTACGTCGTGGACGTCACCGACGAGACCTTCAACACCGAGGTCGTGGAGCGGTCGCAGTCCGTCCCCGTCCTCGTGGACTTCTGGGCGGAGTGGTGCGGGCCGTGCAAGCAGCTCGGCCCGATCCTGGAAAAGCTCGCCACCGAGGCCGCGGGCCGGTGGGTGCTGGCCAAGGTCGACATCGACGCCAACCCGCAGCTCGGCGCGTACATGCAGCAGATGGGCGTGCGGGGCATCCCGTTCGTCGCCGCCGTCGTCGGCGGGCAGCTGCTGCCGTTCCTGAACGGCGCGGCCCCCGAGGCGCAGGTGCGCGAGGCCATCGACCAGCTCTTCGAGGCGCTGCGCAAGGAGGGAATCCTCCCGGACGCGCCGGAGGGCGAGCAGGCCGCCCCGGGCGCCGCGCAGGACGCCCCGGCCGACTCGCCCTACGCGGCGGCCGAGGACGCGCTCACCCGCGGCGACCTGGACGCGGCCAAGGCCGAGTTCCAGCGGATCCTCGCCGCCAACCCGCGCGACGTCCAGGCCAAGCAGGGCCTCGGGCTGGCGGAGCTGAGCCTGCGGGTCCGCTCGCTCGACCCCGAGCGCGCCGTCCAGGAGGCGGGGGAGAAGCCGGGCGACGTCCAGGCCCAGATCAACGCCTCGGACGTGGAGATCATGTCCGGCCGGGTCGAGGACGCCTTCACGCGGCTGCTCAACGCCGTCCGGGGCAGCGCGGGCGACGACCGCGACGCGGCGCGCAAGCACCTGCTGTCGCTGTTCGACCTGCTGCCCTCCGACGACCCGCGGGTCGCCAAGGCGCGCCGCTCGCTCCAGGCGGCCCTGTTCTGACCTCCGGGTTCGGGGTGCTCGGGGTGCTCGGGGGCGGAACGGGCATGGGACGTACGTGAACGCACGAGTAGTGACGATCTCGGCCACCTTCGGCGCGGGCGGCGCCACCGTCGGCCCGATGGTGGCCGACGCCCTCGGCCTGCCCTTCCTCGACCGCGCGATCCCCGAGATCGTCGCGGGCGAGATCGGGTGCACGCTGGAGGAGGCGCTCGCCCACGACGGGCGCGCCGAACGCGGCATCGGGCGCATCCTCGCCGGGGCGGCGCGGCTGCCCACCGTGGCGATGGGCGCGATGGAGGTCTACCTCCCCGACCGGACGATCGTCCCGGCCGAGGAGTTCGTCGAGCACACCGAGCGGATCATCACCCGGGCCGCCGACTCCGGCGGCGTGCTGCTCGGCCGCGCGGCGGCGGTGGTGCTCGCGGACCGTCCGGACGCGCTGCACGTCCGGCTGGACGGGCCCCGGGAGCGCCGGGTGCTGCTCGCCGCGTCCGAGATGCCGGGTGGCGGGAGCGGGGCACCGGAGCGCGATGTGGAGCGTATGCTCGATGACAACGACCGCGCCCGCACGGCCTACGTGAAGCACTTCTACGGGGCCGACCCCGCCGACCCGCGGCTCTACCACCTCGTGATCGACACGACGAGGCTGCCCGTTCCCGCCGCGGCCGCCCTGATCGTCGACGCCGCACGGGCGTGCTGAGCCGCGCGAGAGGCCGGGCCGCGGCCCCCGGAACGCCGTCCCCTCGTGGGACGATACGGCCGGGACAGGGACGTACCCGGTAGCAAGGGAGCAGGTTGTCGTGGCGAGCGTGCCGAGCGTGTCGTACTCCATCACCGTCCGGCTGGAGGTTCCGGCCGGTGGACGGGCCGTCAGCCAGATCACCCACGTGGTCGAGAACGCGGGCGGCATCGTGACGGCCCTCGACGTCAACACCGCGGGCCACGAGACGCTGCGCATCGACGTCACGATCGCCACCCGCGACACCCAGCACGCCGAGGCGATCGCGTCGGCGCTGGAGCAGATGGCCGACATCAAGATCCACAAGGTCAGCGACCGCACGTTCCTGATGCACCTCGGCGGCAAGATCGAGATGCAGTCCAAGGTGCCGCTGCGCACCCGCGACGAGCTGTCGATGGCCTACACCCCCGGCGTCGCTCGGGTATCGCTGGCGATCGCCCGCAACCCCGAGGACGTCCGGCGCCTGACGATCAAGCGCAACAGCGTCGCGGTGGTGACCGACGGGTCGGCGGTGCTCGGCCTCGGCAACATCGGCCCGGAGGCGGCGCTGCCGGTGATGGAGGGCAAGGCGGCGCTGTTCAAGCGGTTCGCCGGGATCGACGCGTGGCCGATCTGCCTCGACACCCAGGACACCGACGAGATCGTCCGCACCGTCCAGATCCTCGCGCCCGCGTTCGGCGGCATCAACCTGGAGGACATCTCCGCCCCGCGCTGCTTCGAGGTCGAGGCCCGGCTGCGCGAACTGCTCGACATCCCCGTCTTCCACGACGACCAGCACGGCACCGCGATCTGCGTCCTGGCCGCGCTGACCAACGCGCTGCGCGTCGTCGGCAAGGACATCGCGGACGTGCGGATCACGATGGCGGGCGCGGGCGCGGCGGGCAGCGCGATCCTGAAGCTGCTGATCCACGCGGGCGCGCGCAACCTCGTCGTCTGCGACTACCGGGGCGCGGTCCACCAGGGCCGCGACGACCTCGACGACTCGCTCCGCTGGATCGCCGAGCACACCAACGAGGCCGGCTACGCGGGCGACCTACGCGGCGCGGTGAAGGACGCCGACGTGTTCGTGGGCGTCTCCGCGCCCGGCATCCTCACCGGCGACGACATCGCGACGATGAACGACGACGCGATCGTGTTCGCGCTCGCCAACCCCGAGCCCGAGGTCTCCCCGGACGAGGCGCGCGAGCACGCCGCCGTCGTCGCCACCGGCCGCAGCGACTACCCGAACCAGATCAACAACGTGCTGGCCTTCCCCGGCGTCTTCCGCGGCCTGCTGGACGCCCAGGCCGACGGCGTCACCCAGGCCATGCTCGCCGCCGCGGCCCAGGCGCTCGCCGAGGTCGTCACGCCGGGCGAGCTGGGCCCGAACTACATCGTGCCGAGCGTCTTCCACCCGGACGTCGCGGGCCGCGTCGCCGGCGCCGTCCGCGAAGCCGCCGGCGGCCGCCCCCGCACCGAAGTCTGACCTGTAGTGATTTAAGTCCCGGCCCAAGGCACTCGCCTGGCGGCTGTGCTCATTGCAATCTCGGCCCAGCGTGCTCGCCCGCTGACCGATCTTGTGCGAGTGCGCAATCGCTTCGCGATCTTCGCGGTGGGGCCTCGCCTCCGGCTTCGGCCCCACCGCTCAGCTACGCGCCCGCGTGCCCGCTGAGGCCACGTCGGTGCCCCAGGCTCCGCGCCCGGCCCGACGGCGGCTGGCCGGTCGGTCAGCCGCTCGGTCGGTCAGCCGGTCGGCCCGTCAGTCGGTCTTCTTGGCGAAGATCCGCTCGCGGCGGCGGGGCCAGATCCCGCCGTACCAGAAGATGATCAGGCCGGTGAGCACGATCGCGCCGCCCGTCGCGGCGCGCGCCCACAGGACGCCGTTGTCGGGGCCGGTGTGCGGCAGCCGGCTCGGCGGGGTCTCGGGCGGCGCGCCGCCGCCGCCCGCCTTCTTGCAGTTGGCGCGGAGCGTCCGCGTCTCGACCGGCTTGTTCGCCCAGCTGACCTGGACGCGGGTGCGGCGGTCCTCGCGGAGCCGGATGGTGACGGTCTTGGTCGTCCGGGCGGCGATCTTCCCGGCCACCGGGCCGCTGTCGTCGTTGCGCTCGACGCCGTAGTCCTCGCGCTGGCTGCCGGTGTTGCGGATGGTGACCCGCACCTCGCGGGACGGGCAGGACACGCCCCCGATGGACGCCGTGAGCGGCTGCCCCGGCGGGGTGGACGGCACGTTCGAAGAGGAGGGCGCGGGCGAGGCGCCGTCGCCGGACGGGCTGGGAGACGGCGTCTCCGAGGTGGCCGCGCGGGAGTCCGACGACGTGGCCTTCCACACCGCGGGGACGGCGATCAGCGCCGCGATGACCAAGAACACGCCGGCGATGACGACCCTGGGCAACTGCATCGCGTTCCTCCCCGGCCCGCACGGGCCTCTCCAGCCCGGGGGGCCGAAGGACCGCACGGGTGGCCGATGATCCTAGATCATTCTGGGACGTAGGTCCTTGCCGTGCCGATATCCCCATCGATAGGAATGCGTAACAGGCTAACGAGTGCGGGGACGTGCCGCCGGGGGTCCGGGCAACGCATGATGGGGACCATGGAAGACGGCATCAGGGTGGGCCTCCTGCTGGTGGCTACCCCCCAACTCGAGGATCCCAACTTCAGGCGCAGTGTCGTCCTGGTGGTCGAGCACGACCTGGAGGGGGGCACACTGGGGGTTGTCCTCAACCGGCCGACGGAGGTTCCGGTCGACCGGGTCCTGCCTCCCTGGGCCGAACTCGTCACGGGTCCGTCCGTGGTGTTCCAGGGCGGCCCGGTGGCGCTCGACAACGCGCTCGCGCTGGCCCGCCTCCCCGGCGAGGACGAGCCGCTCGGCTGGCGGGCGCTCGACGGCGGCACGGAGGTGGCCAGGGTCGGGCTCGTCGACCTGGACGCGCCGCCCGCGCTGCTGGCGCCCGAACTGCTCCAGTTCCGGGTGTTCGCCGGCTACGCGGGCTGGTCGGCCGGCCAGCTCCGCTCGGAGATCGAGGACGGGGCGTGGTACCTGGTGCAGGCCGAGGCGGGGGACGTCTTCGCGGCCGACCCCGACCGGCTGTGGCAGGAGGTGCTGCGGCGCCAGGACGGCGACCTGGCCTTCGTCTCCACTTTTCCTGAGGACCCGACGCTGAACTAAGGTGATTTCCGTGAGTACGAAGATCCTTCCCGACAGTGACACCCAGAGCGATGTCAAGCCAGATCTCTCGCATGGTGACGGCGACCATGAGCGGTTCGCCCACTACGTGAAGAAGGCCAAGATCACCGAGAGTGCGGTGGCCGGCACGCCGGTGATCGCGCTGTGCGGCAAGGTCTGGGTGCCCAACCGGGACCCGAAGAAGTACCCGGTCTGCCCGGAGTGCAAGGAGATCTACGAGTCCATGCAGCCGGGCAAGCAGGGCGACGACTGAACGGGCACACTGAACGGGCACTGAGCACGACCGGTATGGACGGCCGCTGACGAGCGGCGACATGCCCGGTTGATCCCGCGGTCGGCGGGTGGCGAGCCGACCGCGGGATCATCGCGTTTCACCGAGGGATCGCCGGACGACCGTACGGGGGGAATGGATGCGGCGGTTTGCCGTGGCTTCGCTATGCGCACTGATGGTCACACTATGTACCACGTCAAGCGCGAAAAGTAACGACCTGCACCAGAACAAGGCTCCTTGCGCAACCTCCAACCACCCCGGTACGGCCAGACACACCGGGACGAGACGCGACGGGGACGACCTCGATCCCCGCCAGGTGGACGCCCTGCTCGCCGACCTCCGCCGGACCCTCCGGCAGAAGTTCGGCACCGACGACGAGGAACGGATCGACTCGACGCTCCGGACGAGCCGCGGCGTCGTCGTCCCCGTCCGCTTCCACTCGATCACCGACGGGCGGCAGGGGAGGGTGCCGCCGTCCACCGTCCGGCGGCAGATCTCCACCCTCAACGCCGCGTACGGGGGCGGGCGGGGCGGCGCCGACACGAGGGTCCGTTTCCGCCTGGCCGGATACGACGTCACCGACAGCGAATCGTGGTTCTGGCACCCGCAGCGTCACGAGAGCGAGATGAAACGGCGCCTGCGCAAGGGCGGCCCCGGCACGCTGAACATCTTCACCGCAGCCGTGGGGACGGAGATGCTCGGCTTCTCCACCTTCCCCCAGTGGTACCGGGGCGAGCCCCGCAAGGACGGCGTCGTCATCGACTACCGCAGCCTGCCGGGCGGCTCCAACCGCGGATTCGACCGCGGCTACACGGCCGTCCACGAGATCGGGCACTGGCTCGGCCTGCTGCACACGTTCGAGAACGGCTGCGAGCCGCCCGGCGACGGCGTGGCCGACACCCCGTACGAGGCGGAGCCCGCGACGGGCTGTCCGGGCGGCCGGGACTCGTGTCCGCAACGCGGCGGCGATCCCGTCCACAACTTCATGGACTACGCGCTGGACGCCTGTATGCGCGAGTTCACCCCGGGCCAGGGCCGCCGCATCCGCGCAGCGTGGGCGGCCTACCGGTCCCCGTCCCACCGCTCCATGTCTCGTGCGGGAGGACGACCTTCCACGCCCCCCGGAAATGCTCGTCGGCTGTGGATCTCGGCACAGAACCCGCCGGGACGGCGCGATCTGTCGGTGGGGCTCGGTAGCCTTCAATGACCGTGAGCACCTTCGCCGCATCGAGCATGCCCCCCGCATTCCCCGAGCGGGCCGCCTGGGGGACCGCGTCGTCCCTGCGCGCCTGGCAGCAGCAGGCGCTGGAGGCCTACTTCGGGGAGAGCGGCCAGGAGCCGGGCCCGCGCGACTTCCTCACCGTCGCGACGCCCGGCGCCGGGAAGACGACGTTCGCGCTGCGCCTCGCGCGCGAGCTGATGGAGCGCCGCGCGATCGGCGCGATCACGATCGTCTGCCCGACCGAGCACCTCAAGCGGCAGTGGGCCGAGTCCGCCGCCCGCGTCGGCATCAAGATCAATCCGGAGTACCAGAACGGCGACGGCCCCGTCGGCAAGGACTTCCACGGCGTCGCCGTCACCTACGCGACCGTCGCGGCGCGTCCTGCGCTGCACCGCAACCGCACCGAGTCGCGCAAGTCGCTGGTCATCTTCGACGAGGTGCACCACGCGGGCGACGGCCTGTCCTGGGGCGACGCCGTCCGCGAGGCGTTCGAACCCGCGACGCGCCGCCTCGCGCTCTCGGGCACGCCGTTCCGCACCGACATCAACCCGATCCCGTTCGTCCAGTACGAGGAGGGCCCCGACGGCATCCGCCGCAGCCGGGCCGACTACACCTACGGCTACGGCCCCGCCCTCGCCGACGGCGTCGTCCGCCCGGTGATCTTCCTGGCGTACGCGGGCGAGATGCGCTGGCGCACCCGCGCCGGCGACGAGATCACCGCGACCCTCGGCGAGCCGCTCACCCAGGACCAGACGTCCCAGGCCTGGCGCGCCGCGCTCGACCCGAAGGGCGACTGGATCAAGCAGGTGCTCGCCGCCGCCGACCGCCGCCTCACCGAACTGCGCCGCGCCATCCCCGACGCGGGCGGCCTGGTCATCGCCTCCGACCACGAGGCGGCCCGCGCCTACGCCAAGATGCTCCGCGCCGTCACCGGCCAGGGCGCGACGATCGTCCTCTCGGACGACCCGACCGCGTCCAAGAAGATCAAACAGTTCGGCGAGACCGACGACCGCTGGATGGTCGCGGTCCGCATGGTGTCCGAGGGCGTCGACATCCCGCGCCTCGCGGTCGGCGTGTACGCCACGTCCACCAGCACGCCCCTGTTCTTCGCCCAGGCCATCGGACGCTTCGTCCGCGCCCGCAAACGCGGCGAGACAGCCTCGGTCTTCCTGCCCTCGGTGCCCACCCTCATGGGCCACGCGTCCGAGATGGAGACCGAGCGCGACCACGTCCTCGACCGCCCCGTCCGCGAGGACGGCCTGGACGACGACCTGATCGCCGAGGCCAACCGCAAGCAGGACACCCCCGACGTCGGCGAGGAACTGGCCTTCGAGACCGTCGAGGCGTCCGCGACCTTCGACCGCGTCCTGTACGACGGCGGCGAGTTCGGCATGCACGCCCAACCCGGCTCCGCCGAGGAAGAGGAGTACCTGGGCATCCCCGGCCTCCTCGAACCCGAACAGGTGACCGCCCTCCTCCGCAAACGCCAGGCCGAGCAGATAGCGGGCGAACGCAGGAAGAAGACCGGCGACCCCCGCGCCGACCGCACCACCGCCGAAGACCTCGCCACCCTCCGCCGCGAACTGAACGGCCTCGTCGGCGCCTGGAACCACCGCACCGGCCAGCCCCACGGCGTGATCCACAGCGAACTACGCCGCTCCTGCGGCGGCCCCGCCATAGCCCAGGCCAGCGCCGAGGACATCCGCAAACGCATCACCAAAATCCGAGAATGGGCCACCAAACGCCGCCCCTGACACAGGACGGCCAACAATCCGGTCCGGCCATGCTGAACAAGTCGGTGGAAGGAACCGATACCAACGCCGATAGCTCCACCTACCCGGAAGCCGCGAGACGGCTATAGGGCTGGATGTAAACCAGGTGATGCCTCGTGACGTGGCGAGAAGCAGCGGCGTGATTATGCGAATCAAGTTCGTTCCAGGATCCCTGTTCAAAGTTCCAGTTCAGGGCCGTGATCACGCCTTTGCTTTGATGTTGTCCGAGTTTCCGTACATTGCGTTTTATGCAAAGGACACATCATTTGACGACGGGGGTGCTCCCGTTGATGATCCAATGTTCACGATTCTCGTGGAGAGATCGGCTTATGTGTCGGGGGGTTGGGGGAGGCCGATTCGGAAACTGGCTGAAGATTCCATTCCAGCAATACCTCGATTCTTTTGGCAGAGCCCCGTCAAGAAGTATGACTGTAAGATAATCGAACCAATCAGGCGGAGGGTTTCGGCAACTCCGAGTGAGTGTGCCGGCCTAGAGCCTGAGGCGATATGGGCTACCGAACATATTGTCTCAAGAATCGTCGATACCTACGAGGGGCGGCCCAATGCCTTCGTCGAGTCATTGCGAGTGAAGCTGTAAGAGCTCAGCAGTCCCAGCGGCCTTCACGAGAACACCTAGAAATAATGCCGGAAACGCTCTGCAATCACTACCGGCAGCCTTGATGCGGCCGAAGCCCAGGAGGCCCTATGTGGGTAGAAACGCAGGGAGGGCCACTGATCCTCGTTCCCGAGTCGGCACTTCTGCTTTGGGAAGGGTCTAGATACTCAGAGACGGATAAAATTGAGGAATGGGGCGACTATGGTCGCGCCTGCGGTGTTGACGGCCATGCTGGCGTGATCGGAGTCGGCGCCGCCGAGGCTCTCGTTCTGGCGGAAGAGCCCGCTGCGACCACCTACTTCGATCCACTTGGGATACTCGTTCGTCTGCTCGCAGGAGTCGACTTCGATATAAGCTCCTTGGAGAACTTTGATGTCTCAGGCGTCCTATGGGACCTGGTAACGGAGTGAGAAGTGGATGGGGCGGTAGTACTTTTCGATCCGGTTCTCCCGGGTTCTAAGGTTACTCGCCGTGATTCGTTGACGATTTCATTGCTCGAGGGGAGAGTTCTTGTGGAGGCGGCGCGTGAAGAAGTTGAGCCGGACGATGACACTGCCTTGCAGTTGCTTCGTCTGAAATGTCTCGGCTAGTGGAGGCGGCGGAGATTCTTCTGCGGGCGGGA
The DNA here is from genome assembly GCF_022751215.1 of Actinomadura terrae. Taxonomy (GTDB): domain Bacteria; phylum Actinomycetota; class Actinomycetes; order Streptosporangiales; family Streptosporangiaceae; genus Spirillospora; species Spirillospora terrae. The sequence continues at coordinate 1,326,505 of NZ_JAICDG010000002.1, forward strand.
TGGACGCCTGGTCGGTGCGTTGATGTGTCGGGTTGGCGTGCCCGATTGGAAGAAGACGGGTTCGTCATGCATGAGGCGGCTGAGAAGTTTCTTGCCGAGTTCGGCGGCCTGACTTTCGAGTACGGCGGTCCTGGGATCTCGCGAGCGCGGGAACCCTTCGAACTTGATCCACTACTCGGGCTCGGCGAGGAGGATAGATTTCGCGAGTGGGGCGAGTTGATCGGAGCCTCGCTTTTCCCGATCGGCGAGCTGGATCAAGGGAGGTACTTCCTCGGTCTCGACGGCGCGGGAGAAATCTACCTCGTGGCTGATTGGCTGGCGCGATTCGGGGCCGGAATGAGTGGGGTGGAGAGCTTGATCTTGGGGGTCGCGCCGGAGGTGCTCTACGATAGATTTCAGCAACTTTGACGACCGGGCTCAGGTTGGCTTCGGGCACAAGCTGCGCCTGTGAGGGGTGGTCATGCTGGTTGGCTCTTTGTTTGAGGAGATCGACCTCTACACCGGCCCGGAGTTAGGGCCCGCCTTGGTCGGGCGAGCGGAGAAGCGCCTCGGGTATCGGCTGCCTCGGCGTTATGTTGAGGTGTTGTTCGAGCGGAACGGCGGGGTGCTCAAAAACCGCTCTTACCCTACGGGGTTCCCCACCTCTTGGGCTCCGGACCACTTTGCCGTCGATGTCTTGCTGGGCATTGGCGGTGAGTGGGGTATTGATTCGCCATCCGGCATGGGGAGCGCGTGTTTGATCAGGGAGTGGGGCTACCCGGATATCGGCGTGGTTGTTTTCATGACGCCGTCCGCTGGTCATGATGCTGTGATGCTGGATTATTCAGGTTGCGGGCCGCTGGGAGAGCCGGCGGTTGCCTATGTGGATGAGGATCGCGTCCCCCGTCCGGTGGCCAACTCATTTCATGAGTTCATCGAAAGACTCGTCCAAGAGCCATAAGAACGCCCTAGGTCGTTTGCGCATGTGAGGCGGTATTTTACGAGTGGGGTTTGGTGGTGGTTTGGTTGATTATTTGGGTTGCTGTTTCTTCGGGGGTTGCGGTTATGGGGAGGGTTAGGATGTTTTCGGTGGGGGCGGGGGGTTCTAGGGTTTCTAGTTGGGTGTCCAGGAGCTTTGGGTTGAAGAAGTGGCCTGTGCGGGATTTCAGGCGGGATTCCAGGGTTTCTCGGTCGCCGGTTAGGAGGACTATTTGGACTTCGGGGCGGCCGTGGGTCAGGAGTTCTCGGTAGGAGCGTTTTAGGGCTGAGCAGGTTACTACGCCTGGGCGGTTTGTTTTCAGGTGGTCGTCTATCCAGGCGGCTATTGACTTCAGCCAGGGGAGGCGGTCTTCGTCGGTTAGGGGGTGGCCCTCGCTCATTTTGGCGATGTTGGCGGGGGAGTGGAACGTGTCGGCTTCCGCGTAGTCCCAGTTGAGGCGCTGGGCCAGGAGGGTGCCTACCGTTGTTTTGCCGCTGCCGGAGACGCCTGCTACCAGGATGATCTTGGGAGGCATTGTCAGGGGCTCACTACGGGGGTGCCGGTCAGGGTGACGCCCTTGTCCCTTAGTTCGTCCAGGGCTCTGTCGGCGGTGGGCCTGGCTACGGCGGCGGTCAGGGGGAGGAGGACCGTGGTGTTCAGGCCCGCGTGGACGGCGTCTATCGCTGTTGCTCGGACGCAGTGGTCTGTGGCTATGCCGACGATGTCTACTTCGTCTATGTGGCGGGCTGCCAGCCAGTCGGCTAGGGGTGTCTCGTTGTCGGTGGTGCCCTCGAAGCCGCTGTAGGCGGCGGTTTCGCGGCCCTTGCTGAAGACGGCCTCGATGGGGGCGAGCGTCAGGTTGGGGTGGAAGTCGGCGCCCGGGGTGCCGATGACGCAGTGCGGCGGCCAGGTGTCGACGTAGTCGGGGGTCTCGGAGAAGTGGCCGCCGGGGTCCAGGTGGAAGTCGCGCGTCGCGACTATGTGCGCGTAGTCGCCGCGGTGCGCGGTGACGTGTTCGGAGATCGCCGTGGCCACGCCGGCGCCGCCCGCCACGGCTAGTGAGCCGCCCTCGCAGAAGTCGTTCTGCACGTCCACGATGATCAGAGCCTTGGCCATGGCCGTTCCTTTCGCTACCTCAGTGGCGTGGGCCGCCTTCGATGAACTCGGTGGGGATGGCCGGTTCGCCCTTGGAGAGCTGGAGTGCGGTGGGCGGGAGTTCGGCTATCGCGGCGGTGTGGCGGGCTCGGGCGTCCTTGAGCGGTTCGCGGCCCACTATCTCGCCGTCCCGCACCAGGGGGACGTGCAGGACGCGGTCGCGGGGGCCCGGGGTCGGTTCTCCCGTCGTCACCATTTCGGCGCACGCGGTGCCTCGGCCGTCCATGCGGCGGACGGCTGCCTTGCGGCCCCCTCTGCTGGGCTTGCCCACGGAGCGCTTCGCCACGGGACGCAGGGGCGCGGTCGGGGCGGGGGAGTCGGCGCGGGCCACGAGTTTGTAGACCAGGGATGCGGTGGGGGCACCTGAGCCCGTTACCAGTGAGGTGCCTACGCCGTAGCCGTTGACCGGGGCTGCGGCTAGGGCGGCTATGCCGTATTCGTCCAGGTCGCCTGTGACGACGATGCGGGTGTCGTGTGCTCCCAGGGAGTCGAGCTGGTCGCGGACGCGGCGCGCCATCACGCCCAGGTCGCCGCTGTCGATCCGGACTGCCCCCAGGGAAGGCCCTGCTAGTTCTACCGCGGTGCGGACGGCCCGTTCCACGTCGTAGGTGTCGACCAGGAGCGTTGTGCTCTCGCCCAGGGACGCCAGTTGGGCCTCGAACGCGTGGCGTTCGCTGTCGTGCAGGAGCGTGAACGAATGCGCGCTCGTCCCGGCCGTGGGGACGCCGTAGAGACGTCCCGCCTCAAGGTTGGAGGTCGTCGCGAAACCGGCGATGTACGCGGCGCGGGCCGAGGCCACGGCGGCGTGTTCGTGGGTGCGGCGGGAGCCCATTTCGATGAGGGGACGGTCCTGCGCGGCCTGCGTCATCCGGGACGCGGCCGACGCGATCGCGCAGTCGTGGTTGAGGATCGACAGCGCGAGGGTCTCCAGCAGGACCGCCTCGGCGAACGTCCCTTCGACCACCAGGATCGGCGAGTCCGGGAAGTAGCAGTCGCCTTCCGGGTAACCCCAGATGTTTCCGGAAAAGCGGTAGTTCTCCAGCCATTGCGCGGTGGGCTCGTCCACGATGCCGTTCGCGGTCAGGTACTCCAGTTCCGCGGGGTCGAACCGGAACGCCTCGATGGCGTCCAGCAGCCGTCCCGTACCGGCGACGACGCCGTAGCGGCGGCCGGCGGGCAGGCTGCGGGCGAACACCTCGAACACGGCGCGGCGGCCCGCGGTGCCGCCGCGCAGCGCCGCCTGGAGCATCGTCAGCTCGTACCGGTCGGTCAGCAGGGCGGTGCCGTCACCAAGGTCCACAAGTGGAACCTTACGGCTCACTGTGTGCACCATGGACGTGCGGGCCATCACACGCGGCCGGACGCATAGCATCGGGGACTGGGCGGACCGACCGACGGGGAAAGGGGAGACACGGCCAAATGAGCGCCATGAGCACGGCGCCCGCGCCGGTCGAGCTGGAGCGGCCGGACGCGGCGGAGGACGTGAGCGCCGACCGGCCCTGGCTGGCGATCGTCTGGAACGACCCGATCAACCTGATGTCCTACGTCACCTACGTCTTCCAGACCGTCTTCGGATACGGGAAGTCCAAGGCGGAGAAGCTGATGCTGGACGTCCACCACAAGGGCCGCGCGGTCGTGGCCAACGGCACCCGCGAGGAGATGGAACGAGACGTGGAGATCCTGCACTCCTACGGGCTCTGGGCCACCGTGAAGCGGGACGACTGAGAAGCCCTCGATGAGCGATGTGAAGAAGACCCGGCACGGGGTCAGGGTCCGGCTGGAGGCCGAGGAGACCGCGCTCGTCCGGGCGCTGATGGAGCAGCTGATCGCGCTCATCGGCGACACGCCCGGCGACACCGGCGAGGGGCTCGCCTCGATCGGGATCTCCGAGAACGCCACCAAGCCCGACGACCCCGTCCTCGCCCGGCTGTTCCCCGACGCCTACCGGGACGACGGCGAGGCGGCCGGGGAGTTCCGCCGCTACACGGAGATGGGCCTGCGCGACGGCAAGCGGGAGGTCGCCGCCACCGTGCTCGGCTCGCTCGGCGACACCGGTTCCGACACCCGCTCCGAGATCGTCCTGGACGACAAGCAGGCGCAGGCGTGGCTGCGCGCGCTGAACGACGTGCGGCTCGCGCTCGGCACCCGGCTCGACATCGGCGAGGAGTGGTACGAGGAGGCCGCGCGGCTCGATCCGCGCGACCCGCGCACGCCGATGTTCGCCGCCTACGACTGGCTGACGATGTTGCAGGAGAGCCTGGTCCGCGCGCTCTGGTGATCGCGGCCGCCGGGCCCGGCCGCACTCGGCCACCGATGACATGACCGATTGTCGGGACGCCGGTGCGGTGCGTGGCTAGCGTGGGACGTGGCATCCCGCCCCGCCGGTGGGATCCCCTTCCGTTCGGACGAGCCGACACGCACCCCGGAGGCCCCCATGTCCGCAGCGCACAAGGCCGTCGGCGACATGAGGCTCGGCGACCACCTGGCCCTGTTCTTCGACGACGACGAGGAACGACGGTCGATCATGGCCGACTACGTCCGGGACGGCGTCCGCGCGGGCCACAAGGTCATCTACGTGTCCGACGCGGTCTCCGCGCCCGAGGTGTTCCGCTGGCTGTTCGGTGAGAAGGACGCCGCGCCCGACGACATCGCCGAGGCGATGGACGCGGGCCACTTCGTCGTGCGGACAGCCGAGGAGACCTTCCTCGCCAGCGGGCGCTTCGACCCGCAGGAGAGCCTGGAGCTGATGGCGACGGAGATCGACCTCGCGCTCGTCCAGGGGTACGGCGGGGTGCGGATCGCGGGGGAGGCGCGGTTCTCGCTGCGCCGCTGGCCCGGCACCGACCAGCACGGGGACTTCGAGCGGATGCTCGACGAGGTCTTCATGACCACCGACCTGAAGGCGATGGCGATCTGCCAGTTCGACCGGCGCTGGTTCGGCGCCGCGCGGCTGGCCGACCTGGAGTCCTGCCACATGGGCCGGGTGCGGGTGAACGACTACCACGACGACGGGACGCTGCGGATCACGCCGATCTTCGGGCCGCCGGGCGCGCAGCTTTCCGGGGTGCTCGACGCGGCGACGCGTCCGGCGGCCGAGCGGGTGCTGGAGTCGATCTCGACCGACACCGGGCTCCTCTGCCTGGACCTGCGCGGCCTCACCGGCTGCGACGAGGGCGGGCTGCGGATGCTCACCCGCGCCGACCGTCCGGGCCTCGGGCCGGACCGGGGGCTGCTGCTGCGCGGGGTGCCGCCAGTGATCGCCGAGCGGCTCCGCTCGTCCGGGCTGGTGGGGATGCCGGGCGTGGCGGTCGAGGACGCGCCCGGCTGATCCTGCCCTCCATTTGCCGCCTTGGCGGTTGACCGGCGCTTCCTGAGGAGGTCGCATGGCGCACCCCGAGCAGTCCCGCACGGCGGTCGGCGCGATGCGTCCCGGCGACCACGCCTGCCTCGCCTACGACCATCCCGCCGAACGTGACGCGATCATGACGACGTTCGTCTGGGACGGGCTGCGCGCCGGACACGCCGTCCTCTACCTCACCGGCGCGGAGTTGGACCCGGCGAAGGCGCGGCTGCGCGCGATGTTCGGCGCTGACGACCGCGTCGAGGTCCTGTCCGCGTGCGGCGACCCGGGCGAGGCGGCCTGGTCGGCGTTGCGGCGGGGGTACGCGGGCGTCCGGCTCACCGTCGAGGCGTCGCCCGCGCCGCGCGGCTGGCCCGGCACCGCGCGGTTCACGGCGTTCGAGGACGCGGTCGACCGGCTGGTCGCGGCGGCCGGGTCCCGGGTGACGGCGCTGTGCCAGTACGACCGGCGCTGGTTCGACGCCGGAGGGATGCGCGCATTGGAGGAGCGGCACGGCGCGGGCGTCCGCGCCGACGCGCTGTTCGACGACGGCGTGCTGCGGATCGCGCCGCTGTTCGCGCCGCCCGGCCTGCGGCTCTCGGGCGTGCTGGACGCCTCGACGCTGCCCGCGCTCGCCGCGGCGCTGCGCGACCTCGACGACGGCGCCGCGCACCTGTGCATCGACCTGTCCCGGCTCGACTTCTGCGACCTGGAGGGCGTGCGGGGCCTGGTCGAGGCCAACCGGTCCACCGCCGTGCTCGACCGGCAGGTCATCCTGCGCGCGACGCCCGGCTGCGTGGAGCTGATGCTGCGCGTGTCCGGCTGGCGGGACGCGCCCGGGATCGTCCTGGAGGCGACCGGATGATCGGGTTCTCCGCCGAGCCGCCCGTGCGTCCGGCGGCCGACGACCAGGCCGCGCCCGCCCCGGGAGATGGCGCCGACGTGCTCGTCCATCAGGCACTCGTCTACCGGACGCGGCGCGAGCTGGAGCTGACCGCCGTCCCCTACCTGCGCGCGGGATGCCGCGGCGGCGATGCCGTGGTCGTCGTCGCCGAACCGGAGGTCACCGCGTTCCTCGACGGGCGGCTCGGCGCCGAGACCGCCGCGCGGGTGGAGTTCGTCGAGGCCGCGGGCTGGTTCCAGGGCCCGATGCACGCGCTCGCCACCTGCTACGACCGGACGCGCGCCGACTGGTGGCCGCGCGGGCGGGCGCGGCTGCTCGTCGAGCCGGTCTGGGCGGGCCGCACGCCGCTGGAGGTCCGCGAGTGGAAGCGCCACGAGTCGGTGCTCAACGTCGCGTTCGCCGGGACCCCGACCTCGATCATGTGCCTGTACGACGCGTCCGTCCTGCCCGCGCATGTCGTGGACGACGCCACCCGCACCCATCCCGAACTCGCCGGGCCGGACGGCGGCGTGCGCAGCGAGCGCTTCGTCGACCCCGCCGAGTTCTACGCCGCGTGCAACGCGGTCCCGCTGTCGCCGCCGCCGACGGCGGCCGTGCGCAAGGCGTTCTCGACCGGCGAGCTGCCCGGTCTGCGGGACTTTCTCGCCGCCGAGGCCGACCGCCTCGGGCTGCCCGGCGACCGCTCGCTTCCGTTCGTCCTGGCGGTGAACGAGGTCGCCACGAACATCATCCGCGAGGGCGGTGGGCGCGGCGCGCTGTGGGTGTGGGCCGAGGGCGGCGAGCTGCTCTGCGACGTCAGCGACCCCGGCCGCGTCCTCACCGACCGCTTCCTCGGCTACGCGCCGCCGCACGGGCGGCGCCGGCACGAGGCCGCGATGTGGGCCGTCCGGCGGCTGTGCCACATCGTCGAGATCCGCACCGGCGTGGACGGGACGCGCGTCCGCATGCACGTCAAGCTGTGACGATCGCCGCGCGTCCCGAGGCTGGGGCGCTCCGGCGCCGCCCGGTAATCTTCGAGGCATGCTGACGATCGAACGCGCCCTCGTCGACAAGATCATCGCGCATGCCCGCGCCGACCACCCCGACGAGGCGTGCGGGCTGGTGGCGGGGCCCGCCGGGTCGGACCGGCCCACCCGGTTCATCCCCATGATCAACGCCGAGCGTTCGCCGACCTACCACAACTTCGACGAGCGGGAGTGGCTCCAGGTCTACCGGGAGATGGACGACAACGACGAGGAGATGATCGTCCACTACCACTCGCACACCGCCACCGAGGCCTACCCGTCCCGCACCGACCTCGACTACCTGCGCTCCTCGCTGGCCGACCCGCGCGTCCACCGGCTGCTGGTCTCCACCCGCGACCCCGACGAGGTCGAGGTCCGCTCCTACCTGCTGGTGGACGGGGAGATCTCCGAGGAAGAGGTCGAGATCGTCGAGTCCTACGGCTGACGGATCGCGTGCGCGGACGTCCGGAGAGGCGCGCAGACGCGCGGGAAAGACGTGCGGGTGAGCGGGACAGGCGCGCGGGCGCAGACGTGCGAGGGAAGGGCCGGTAAACTGGTCGTCATGGGGACGAGCGGGCACAGGGCGGGCGCACGGCGCCGTGTTCGCGCCGCGCTCACCGCCGCAGTGCCGCCCGTGCAGAGCTACCTGTTCGGCCACTCGCGCGCCGAGGTCGTCTACGACTGTCGCTGACGCGTGTCGTCGCAGCCAAGCGCAGCGCCGTGCCGCTGCCGCGCCCGAATCCAGCGCCCGGAATTCCCGCGCGCCCCGCCCGGTTGTCACGCTGGGGCGGGGAGCCCCGTACGACCTAAGGAGATCATCGCGATGGCGATCGAGGTCCGGATCCCGACGATCCTGCGCAACCTCACCGACGGCGCCAAGGCCGTCGACGGCAAGGGCGGCACGCTCGACGAGCTGTTCGCCGACCTGGACGCGCGCCACCCCGGCCTGCGCGGCCGGCTGGTCGAGGACGGCAAGCTGCGCAAGTTCGTCAACGTCTACCTCAACGACGAGGACGTGCGCTTCCTCGGCGGCCTGGAGACCCCGGTCGGCGACGGCGACAACGTCACGATCCTGCCCGCCGTAGCCGGCGGCTGACCCGGTCCGCGGGCAGAACCCATGCGCTTCGACTCGCTGCTGGACTCCCTCGGCGGTACGCCGCTGATCGGGCTGCCGCGGCTCTCGCCGTCCGCCGACGTCCGGCTCTGGGCCAAGCTGGAGGATCGCAACCCCACCGGCTCGGTGAAGGACCGGCCCGCCTTCCACATGATCGAGAAGGCGGAGAAGGACGGGCTGCTGACGCCCGGCTGCACGATCCTGGAGCCGACGTCCGGGAACACCGGCATCTCGCTCGCGATGGTCGCCAAGCTGCGCGGCTACAACATGATCTGCGTGATGCCGGAGAACACCTCCGCCGAGCGCCGCCAGCTGCTGGAGATGTGGGGAGCGCGGATCATCTCCTCCCCGGCGGCGGGCGGCTCGAACGAGGCCGTCCGCGTCGCGAAGGGCCTCGCCGCCGAGAACCCCGACTGGGTGATGCTCTACCAGTACGGCAACGAGGCCAACGCGCTCGCGCACTACGAGACGACGGGCCCGGAGATCCTCGCCGACCTGCCGTCGGTGACCCACTTCGTCGCCGGGCTCGGCACGACCGGCACGCTGATGGGCGTCGGGCGCTTCCTGCGCGAGCACGTCCCGGGCGTGCGGATCGTCGCGGCCGAGCCCCGGTACGGGGAGCTGGTGTACGGGCTGCGAAACATCGACGAGGGCTTCATTCCCGAGCTCTACGACGACTCGGTCCTGACCACCCGCTACTCCGTCGGCTCCCGGGACGCGCTGCGCCGCACCCGCGAGCTGCTCGAACAGGAGGGCGTGTTCGCGGGGATCTCCACCGGCGGCGCGCTGCACGCGGCGCTCGGCATGGCGGCCAAGGCCGTCAAGGCGGGCGAGCGCGCCGACATCGTGTTCGTCGTCGCGGACGGCGGCTGGAAGTACCTGTCCACCGGCGCCTACGGCGGCACGCTGGAGGAGGCCGAGGCACGCCTCGAAGGCCAGCTCTGGGCCTGAGTCCGGCAGGGGCCTTCCGAGCGAACGCGGTTCGGTCGGCACGGTAGAGTCTCGTACTTGAACGTGATTCTAGTACCGTGCCGGCCGCCGCACGCCGCCGCGCGGGACCGGGGAGGGTACGGATGAGCAGGTTCGGGGACGCCACCGCCGTCCGGCGGGTGGGCGAGGGCAGGTACGAGCTCGTCCTGGACGGGGCGTACGGGTTCGCCGACGCGCTCAACGGCGGCTACCTGATGGCGATCCTCGGCCGCGCCGCCGTGGACGTCTCCCCGCACACCCACCCCGTCTCCACCGCGGCGACCTTCCAGCACGTCGCGCGCCCCGGCCCCGCCGAGGTGATCGTCGAGCCGCGCAAGGTCGGCCGCACCGCCGCGACGTCCCTGGTCACGCTCGTGCAGGACGGCCGCCGCCTGGTGGACGCGCTGATCACCACCGGCACGCTCGATGCCGCCGTCGAGCCGGAGTGGAGCGGCGCGCCGCCCGTCCCGCCGCTGCCGCCGCTGGAGGAGTGCGCCCACTACGAGCCGGAGCCGGACGACGAGGGCATCGCCACGCAGCTCGACATGCGCTTCGACCGCGCCACGATGGGCTGGCTGGACGGGCATCCGAGCGGCCGCCCGGAGATCCGCGCCTGGTTCCGCCTCCGCGACCCGCACGAGCCCGACGTGTTCGCGCTCGCGCTCGCGGTGGACTCGCTCCCGCCCGTCGCGTTCAACCTCGGCGTCAAGGGCTGGTCGCCCACCGTCGAGCTGACCTGGCACCTGCGCGCCCTCCCCGCGCCGGGCTGGCTCGCCCTGCACGGTTCGGGACGGCTGCTGTCGGGCGGCTGGTTCGACGAGGAGGTCGAGGTCTGGGACTCCGCCGGCCGCCTCGTCGCGCAGAGCCGCCAGATCGCCCGCGAAGGCCGCTGACCGCTTCCCCTCCTCCGGACCGCAGGCCGCCCCGACCCGGCGTGAGGTGTTTCACCGGCTTTCGCCACGTCCGGCCAAACGACCAGGCAAGACCCGTCTGAGCTGCGCCTATTTCCTGGGGATGACAGTGTGATGTACGCCGCATGGCGTGCTTCCGGATGGTGAACTCGCCTAGCCTTGAACACCATGTCAACATCACCGGGCGACGATGCCCCGATCGGCATCTTCGACAGCGGCTTCGGCGGGCTCACCGTCGCGCGGGCCATTCTGGACCAGCTCCCCGACGAGCCGATCCTGTACCTCGGTGACTCCGCACGGCAGCCCTACGGGCCGCGCCCGATCGCCGAGGTCCGCGCGTTCGCGCTGGAGATGCTCGACCGGCTGGTCGAGGAGGGCGTGAAGATCCTGGTGATCGCCTGCAACAGCGCCAGCTCCGCGATGCTGCGGGACGCGCGCGAGCGCTACGACGTCCCGGTCATCGAGGTCATCAACCCCGCCACCCGGCGCGCGGCCCGCGCCACCCGCAACGGCCGGGTCGGGCTGATCGCCACCGAGGCCACCGTCAACAGCCGCGCCTACGAGGACGCCTTCGCCGCCGCCCCGCACATCGACCTCGTCAGTGCCGCCTGCCCGCGCTTCGTCGAGTTCGTCGAGGAGGGCGTCACGATGAGCCCCGAGCTGCTGGACGCGGCGCGCGGTTACCTCCGCCCGATCGTCGACGCCGGCTGCGACACCCTCATCCTCGGCTGCACCCACTACCCCCTCCTTACCGGTGCGATCTCCTATGTGGTCGGCGATGGGGTGACACTGGTATCCAGTGCCGACGAGACCGCCAAGGACGTGTACCGGGTGCTGCATGACCGTGGGCTCGCCCGCGCGGAGCCCGTGCCGGAGCCTCGGCACCGCTTCCGCGCCACCGGAGACCCCGACGTCTTCGCCACGCTCGGCCGCCGGTTCCTCGGGCCGGAGATCGGCGCGGTGGAGCCGGGCATCGTCCCCCTGCGCCGTCCCCCCTCGGCCGGTACCGCCCTGAGCAAGGCACTGACCACCTGATTCCTCGGGGACACAAGAGGAGGAGCGAGCGTGCGGGTCACTGTGATCGGCTGCTCCGGCAGTTTCCCTGGGCCGGACAGCGCCGCGTCCAGCTACCTCGTCGAGGCGGAGGGGTTCTCCATGCTCCTCGACATCGGCAACGGCTCGATCGGGGCGCTGCAACGCTTCCACGGCGTGCTCGACATCGACGCCATCTGCATCACGCACCTGCATCCCGACCACTGCCTCGACCTCACGGTCTACTGGATCGCGCGGACGTACTGTCCCGGCGGCCCGGCCCCCCGCATCCCGGTCTACGGCCCGCGCGGCACCGCCGAGCACATGATCAAGGCCTATGAGCTGGACCCGAACCCGGGGATGACCGACACCTTCGACTTCCGCGAGCTCGTGACCCGGCCGACGGCCATCGGCCCCTTCACCGTGACCGCCGCGCGGATGAACCACCCCATCGAGGCGTACGGGCTGCGCGTCGAGCACGGCGGGCGGGTGTTCACCTACTCCGGCGACACCGGGCCGAGCGAGACCCTCGTCCGGCTGGCGGGCGGCTCCGACCTGTTCCTGTGCGAGGCCGCGTTCGCGCAGCGCCCGGGGCTCCCGCCCGACATGCACCTGAACGGCCGGGAGGCGGCCGAGCACGCCGAGCGCGCCGAGGCGGGACGGCTCGTCCTCACCCACCTGCTGCCGTGGAACGACCCGGCGCAGACGCTCGCCGAGGCGAAGGCGAGCGGCTACCGGGGCCCGATCGAGCTGGCCGAGGTCGGCGCCGTCTACGACCTCTGAGACCGGGCCGCCGCAGCCGGGCGTGCTCCCGGCGGGCGTGCCACTAAGGTGGGCGGCATGCCTCGCCCCGATGATCGCGCATCCGACCAGCTCCGTCCCGTCCGCGTGCAGCGCGGCTGGCTCGACCACGCGGAGGGGTCGGCGCTGATCGAGTTCGGCGGCACCCGGGTACTGTGCGCGGCGTCCGTCCAGGACTCGCTGCCCCGCTGGCGGCGCGAGAGCGGCCTCGGCTGGGTCACCGCCGAGTACGCGATGCTGCCGCGCGCCACCAACACCCGCAACGACCGCGAGTCGATCCGGGGCCGGGTCGGCGGCCGCACCCACGAGATCTCCCGGCTCATCGGCCGCTCGATCCGCGCGTGCGTGGACTTCAAGGCGCTCGGGGAGAACACCGTCCAGCTCGACTGCGACGTCCTCCAGGCCGACGGCGGCACCCGCACCGCCGCGATCACCGGCGCCTACATCGCGCTCGCCGACGCGGTCTCCTGGATGCGGGGCCGCCGGCTGCTGCGCGGCGAACCGCTGATCACGTCGGTGTCGGCGATCAGCGTCGGGCTGGTGGACGGCGAGGCCCGCCTCGACCTGTGCTACGAGGAGGACTCGGCCGCCGAGACCGACATGAACGTCGTCTGCACCGGCGACGGCCGGTTCGTCGAGGTGCAGGGCACCGCCGAGGGCGCCCCGTTCGACCGCGCCGAGCTGGACGCGCTGCTCGACCTCGCGGCGGGCGGCTGCGCGGAGCTCGCCCGCCTCCAGGCCGAGGCCCTCGCACGGTGACCCGGATCGTCCTCGCCACCCGCAACGCGGGCAAGGTCGCCGAACTGCGCCGCATCCTGTCCGGTATCGACGTCACCGGCCTTGACGCTTTTCCGGACGCGCCCGAGGTCGCCGAGACCGAGTCGACCTTCGAGGGCAACGCGCTGCTCAAGGCCCGCGCGATCGCCGCGCACACCGGCCTGCCCGCCGTCGCCGACGACTCCGGCCTGTGCGTGGACGAGCTGAACGGCATGCCGGGCGTGCTGTCGGCCCGCTGGTCGGGCCGGTTCGGCACCGCGTCCGGCGACCGGGACGCCGCGAACCTCCAACTCGTCCTCGACCAGCTCGCCGACGTCCCGGACGCCCGGCGCGGCGCGTCGTTCGTCTGCGCCGCCGCGCTCGTCCTGCCGGGCGGCGTCGAGCACTGCGTCGAGGGCCGGATGCGCGGCGCCATCATCGGCGCCCCGCGCGGCACCGGCGGCTTCGGCTACGACCCGATCTTCGTCCCGGACGGCGACACCCGCACGACCGCCGAGATGCCCCCGGCCGACAAGGACGCGATCAGCCACCGCGGCCGCGCCTTCCGCGCCCTCGCCCGCATCCTCCCGGACGCGCTTTCTTATTAAGTCCCGGCCCAAGGGGGCTCGCCTGGCGGCTCGCCCCCTTGACCGTGCCTTTGCGGGCGCGGATCGCTTCGCGATCTTCGCGGTGGGGCCTCGCCTCCGGCTTCGGCCCCACCGCTCAGCTAGCGCGCCCGCGTGACGGCTGAGGTCGCTGGGGGGTATTTCCCGGAAAATCGGACGCGTGACAACCTGTGTCCGGGGGGCGGGGGTTATTGGGGGTGTACCGATGACCTCCCTCTAGGAGCAACATGATCGACAAGGGTCGCGTCCGCCGCGGGCCGATGCTCATACTGGCCGTGCTCGGCGGGACGGGGGTGCTGGCCGCCGGGCTCTGGCTCGCGACGGGTTCGAGCGGGTCGCCCGAGGCCGCGCCGGTGGCCGCGAAGGGCGCGCTGGCGACGCGGACGGCGAAGCCCAGGCCCGCGCCCACCGCCGCGCCCGCCTGCCCCACCCCGACGGCGAAGACCCCGCGTCCGGCGCCGCCGACGACGAAGGCGCCGCATCCGAGGCCGACCGCGTCGAAGCCGCCGCACCCGACGCCGACGGCCTCGAAGCCGCCGCGTCCCACGCCGACGGCGTCCAAGCCACCCCGTCCCACGCCGACGGCCTCGAAGCCGCCGCACCCGACGCCGACCGCGTCGAAGCCGCCGCGTCCGACGCCGACCGCGTCCAAGCCGCCGCGTCCGACGCCGACGGCCTCCAAGCCACCGCGTCCGGTGCCGCCGTCGAACGCGCCGCGTCCGACGCCGACGGCGAAGGTTCCGCACCCGACGCCGAGCGCGCCGTGCGGCCCGACGTCCGGGCCGCGGGGGTAGGTGCCCCTGTCCACCGTGAGCACCCAGGAGACCCGCGTGGCGGAGCGCACGTTCGAGGAGTTCGTGCACGCCACCGCGGGTCGTCTGCTGCGCACCGCCGTGTTCCTCGTCTATGACCGCCACCTCGCCGAGGACCTGCTCCAGACCGCCTACGAGCGGGTCGCGCGGCGGTGGCGGCGCGTCGCGGCGGGCAATCCCGAGGCGTACGCGCGCAAGGTGCTGGTCAACCTCGCGATCGACGAGAACAAGCGGCGGGCCAGGCGGCGGGAGCGGCCGGTCGGGTCGGTCGCGGACGTGGAGCGCCTCGTCGCGTCCGCGCCGCCGGGGGCCGGCGGGGGCGAGTTCGACGAGGTGCTCGGCTCGCTGCCCGCCAAGCAGCGGGCGGTGGTCGTGCTGCGGTACTGGTGCGACCTGAGCGAACAGGAGATCGCCGACGCGCTCGGCATCTCCCGGGGGACGGTGAAGAGCCACGCCTCGCGGGCCATGGCGGCGTTGCGGGAGCATGTGAAGGAGGGCCGGGTCCATGGACGATGACCTCGACGCCCTGCTGCGCGAGCACTACCGCGCGGCCGCCGACCGGATCGAGGTCGATGCCGAGACCGTCCGCCGGTTCCAGGACGCGGGCCGCGACGCGGACCGGGGCGCCGCGCCGCTGCGGAGCGTCGCGCGCCGCTGGGCGCCCCCGCTGCTCGCCGCCGCCGTCACGGCGGCGGTCGTGGTGGCCGTGGCGTTCCTGCTGTGGCCCGGCCCGGGCGGGACGCCGCGTCCCGAGCCGCCGCGCCCGCTGGCGCCGCCCGGGTCGCCGGCGACGTCCGTGCCGCCGGTGCCGTCGGTCTCGCCGACCTCGCCCACCCCGTCGCGCCTGGGGGAGACGCCGATGCCGTCGAATTCTTCAAGCAAGCCGGGCTCGCACGGCCCGACCAAGCGGCCGCGACCGCCGACGCCGACGCCGACGGGTTCGTCGACGCCGACGTCCTCTCCCGATCCGGAGCCGACGAGCCGGTCCGTGCCGCCGACGGCCCCGGCGTCGAAGGGGCGCTGAGGTCAGCTCTCGCCGAGGCGCAGGCCGGGGAGCATGTCCCAGCCGACGGTCTCCAGCACGGCGCGGAGCTGCGGCGACACCCGGTCGAGGACGATCCCGCCGGGCCCCTCGTGGCGGCCCGCCGCGGCGGCGAGGATGTTGATGGCGCCGAGGTCGATGAAGTCGAGCCCGGCGAGGTCGAGGTGGATCTCGCCGGTGCCGGCGCGGGCGGCCGACGCGGTGAGCGCGCGGTCGAGCACGGAGTGCCGGGACGCGTCCAGCTCGCCCGCCAGCGCCAGCCCGGCGGGACGGAACGTCCGGACGATCCGGAGCACCGCGTCCTCGAACTCGGGGTCGGGCGCGGCGAACACGGTGTGCCCCTCGCCGAGCGCGTCCAGCTCGCCGGGGTGGCAGCGGCGCCGGTCGAACTGGCACAGGGCCATCAGGTGCGTGCTCGGCGGCACGGCCCGCTCCAGGTGGCGCTCGAAGAACATCACCCGCTCCAGGCCCGCGGGGGAGCGCAGCGCGCGGGTCAGGTCGGCGGCGACGCGGATCGCGCGGAAGCCGGCCCGCTCGGCGGCGGCGATCTCGGCGGTGACGGCCGCGACGGCCGCCGCCGGGTCGAACGCGTCGCCCTCGCGGGGCCCGGCGGGCAGGAACGTCAGCGTTCCGGCGGGCGCGTCGGCGGGGACGCCGGGGACGGCGTCGTGCGCGGACCCGGCGAGGTAGATGACCTTCTCCTGCACGAGCAGCCCGTCCCGGACGAACGCGCCGGTGATGTGCCGCTGCTCGTCCTCGCCGCTGTAGGCGAGGCACGCGTGATCGCCGGGCCGCAGGTCGCGGACCGGCCGGTGGACGGACCAGAGGGTCTCCATGACGCCCTCCAGGTTACGGCGCGGCGCCTCTCCGCCGGGGAGGCTCACCCACCGGGGTTTGCCGCTATCTGAGAGCCAGAACGAAACCGGTCACCGGCGGATGCGCAGCCGCACGAACGTGCCGTCCCACCCGGCGCGCAGCTCCATCAGGTCGACCAGGAGCCGGACCGTCCACAGCCCGAAGCCGCGTTGCAGCGCCGAGCCGGGCGGGATGAAGCCGGTGAGCGGGCTCGGCCGCCAGAAGCCGTTGTCGCCGATCTCGCAGACGAGGTCGGCGGCCTCGCGCCACACCCACAGCCCCATCGGCGGGACGCCGTGGTGGAGCGCGTTCGCCGCGACCTCGTTGACGGCGGTGACGAGGTGCTGCGCGGGCTGCCTGGCGAGGCCGTGCGTCAGCGCCCGCTCGGCCACGAAAGAGCGCAGCGCGTGCAGGTCGGTGCCGTCGATCGCCAGGTACTCGGCGTCGCGCGGACGCGCCGGACGGCGCTCCCGGTCGCATTTCGCGCCGAACGTCGCGGGATCGACGTAGGAGTCGTTGCAGCCGGTGCGCCCGCCGCACAGCAGCAGCGGATGCGTGCGCCGCGCCTCGTCGAGGACGCGCGGGGGCAGCGAACCGGTGTCGTAGGGGCACAGCGCCCGGGCGCCCGAGCCCGCGAACACCACGTTGATCAGCGACTCGTAGCGGATCCACTCCAGCGTCTGCCGGTCGTCCCAGCCGTCCCAGACGGGCTCGGCCAGCGCGCACACGCGGCGCGGCGCGCTCTGCGACACGATCGTCTGGTAGTCGCGCAGCGTGCGGACGGGATGCCGGTAGAACTCCGCCGAGTCGAAGTAGGCGATGGCGGCGCCCTCCGCGCCGAGCGTCTCGCGCAGCGCGGTCAGGTTGGGCTCGCGCACCACCACCACCACGGCCTGGTCCTGCTCCAGCCCCGACCGCACGTAGGGGACGGTGGCCGCGAGGAAGTCGGCGGCGTCGTCGTAGAGGAACGCCCGGTGCTCCAGCGTCATCAAGGGTGCTCCAGCGTCATCAGCGGGCGTCCTCCGTCTCCGAGAGCCCGTCGCCGCCGCGGGTCAGCCCGGGCAGCCGGTGCCACCCGACCATTTCGATCACGTGCTCCACGTCCGGCGGGAGGTGGTCGAGGACGAGCGCCTCGTCGGCGTGCAGCCGGGTCGCGTGCTGCGCCAGCAGGCCGAGCCCGCCGAGGTCGATGAAGCAGAGCCGGGAGAAGTCGAGGTGGACCGGCCGCCGGGCGGTGCTGACCTGGGCGAGCTTCTCGGCGAACACGGCGTGCCTGGCGGCGTCCAGCTCGCCCTCGACGCGCAGCCCGTTGGGCTCGAAGGTGCGCACGATCTTCAGAATCCCGTCGTCGAATTCGGGGTTCACTTCCACCAGTACCTCGTGGGTATCCCGTAGGGCGAGCAGCTGGTCGCGCGGGCGGGCGCGCCGGTCGACCTGGCAGATGGCCATCGCCATCGTGCTCGGCGACACGGCGTCGCCCACGCGGTGCTCGCAGCCGAGCATGCGCAGCAGGCCGGACGAGCCGGGGGCGTTCAGTACCCAGCTGTGGTCGGCCGTCAGCCGGACGGCGCGGAAGCCCTGCCCGAACGCCGCCTCCACCTCGCGGGAGAGGGTGTCGAGCATCATCGCGGGCTCGAAGCCGCCGTGCCGGTCGAGGCAGGCGTCGCGGCGGGCGATGACGCGCAGCTGGCCCGTCCGGGTGTAGGCGGCGAGGCTCGCGTGCAGGTCGGCGCCGTCGCCGGCGGCGCTGTCGCCGGCGGCGCTGTCGCCGGCGGCGGTCGGGCGGGTGCCGGGGCGGGGCGCCGGGGTCAGGCCCGGCAGCGACTCGGGCGGCAGGTCGGTGACGTAGACGACCTTCTCGTTCGTCTGGAGGCCCTCGCGGACGAAGGTGCCGATGACGGCGTCGCGCTCGGCCGGACCCGAGTAGGCCAGCCAGGCGTGATCGCCCGGTCGTACGGCGCTGACGGGTCGCTTGGCGAACCAGGGTGTCTCCATGGCCTGCCCATCGGGGTTGTCACGGGTCCGTCCAGGGTACGCGGGTCCCGTGGTTTTGGAAGCCCAACGCATAGGTTCGATCACGCTCCGTTGACGCTCGGCGCGGGAACGGCGGGCAGTGCGAGCCTCAGCCGGACGGTGGTGCCGCCGTCGCCGGTGCGGATCTGCACGATCGAGCACAGCAGCCGGACCGCCCACAGCCCGAACCGTCCGCCGCCCTCGTCGCCGCCCGGCGCGTCCGGGGTGGTGCGGGGCGGGACGAGCCCGTGGCCGGTGCCAGGCGGCCACCGGCCCTCGTCGGTGACCTCGCACACCAGCGCGGGCTCGCCGGTCGCCTCGGTCCACAGCCGCAGCACGATCGGCGGCTCGCCGTGCCGGAGCGCGTTGGTGACGATCTCGGTGACCGCGACCAGCAGCCGCTGCACGCCCTCCTCGGGCAGCCGCGTGTGCCGCGCGTAGTCGCCCACGTAGGCGCGCAGCCAGTACAGGTCGGGACGGTCGATCTTCAGCGCGTCGGCGTCGCCGGGCGGGGGCGGCAGCGGTTCGCTGTCGCAGAGCGCGCTGTAGGCCCAGGGGTCCATGTAGCCGGGGTTCGGCACGGCCCGGGCGCCGCGCAGCGTCTCGGGGTGGGTGCGGCGCGCGGCGGCGACGACGCCCGCCGGGAGCGAGGCCGCGTACGGGCACAGCAGCGACGCGCCGGTGCCCTGGAACGCCACGTTCAGCATCGCCTCGACCCGCTGCCACTCGACGACCTCCAGCGGCGGGCGCGTCGCCCACACCGGGTCGCCGAGGACGCGCAGCCGCCGCCCCTGCCAGGCGGTGTTGTCGGCGTCGCCGAGGCAGTCGGCGAGCGTCCGGGACGGGTGGGCGTACCACCCGGCGGCGTCGGCGAACTCGACCCCGGCGGCGGCCGGGCCGAGGGCGTCGCGCAGCAGCTCCTCGCGTCCGACGCCGGTGACCGCGACGACCCGGTCGCCCGCCTCCACGCCGTCGCGCAGGAAGGGCAGCGCGCCGCCGAGGAACTCGTCGGCCCCGTCGTACGGCAGTACGCGGTGGGTGAAGGAAGCGCTCACGGTGGCCCACCCGGTCCTGATCATGATGATCATGGCGATGCCGTCCGCCCCGGCGCGGGCGGACGCACCCAGCGTAGGCCGCGCGGCCCCGCGGCGCAGGCCGGGAATTTCACATACCGCGATTCGGGACAGGACCGAAACGTCCGTCGGGTCGTGTTCGCCGTGAAAGCGCGGCCCGGAGCCCCGGCGCGAACCGCGCGATTAATTCATCCGCGGTCATCGAGGCGACCGGTTCCACGCCCAGCACGTAGCGGGTGAAGATTACTCCCGCGAGCTGGGTGGCGAACGCGGCGGCGCGGCCCCGGGCGTCGGCGCCGCCGATGTGCTCGGCGATGCGGTCGACCATCTCGTGGCCGACGACGTCGCGCAGCAGCCGGATCAGCTCGGGGTCCTGGATCGCGGCGGTGACCATCAGGTGGAGCTGCCGTCCGCTGGCGGGGTCGTCCCAGGCGCCGAGCAGCGCCCGCAGGACGCGTTCGGGCAGCGTGGCGGGGTCGCCGGGCAGCGCGGCGGCCAGCACGTCGGGCGGGTTGGCCATGAGCCCGAGGACGGCGCCGAACAGGCCCTTCTTCGAGCCGAAGAAGTAGCTGATCAGCGCCGCGTCCACGCCGGCCTCGGCGGCGATGGACCGCATCGTGACCGGCCCGTACCCCTCGGCCAGGAACCGGCGGCGCGCCACCGCGAGGATCTCCTCCCGGGTGTGCGAGCCGCCCGCCCGCCGCCCCCGCGATTTATTCATCACGGTTGAAATATAGCCCGCCGGAGGACGAGATTCGAGGTGCCGAACAGGCAGGTCCAGCTCAAGGAGGCTCTCGATGGCCATCACCCCACCGGCACCGGACGGGACGCGGCGCGGCGTGCTGCCCGCCGTGATGCTCGCCCTCGCCACCGTCGTCTCGGCCGTGGCGTCGCTCAACACGGCGGTGCCCTCCATCGCCCGCGACACCGGCGCCACCCAGACGCAGCTCGCCTGGATCATCGACGCCTACGCGCTCGTGTTCGCCGCGCTGCTGCTCCTCGGCGGCGCGATCGGCGACCGCTACGGCCGCCGCCGCGCGCTCGCCGCCGGCCTCGCGGTGTTCGGGGCGGGGTCGGCCGCCGCGATGTTCGCGAGCGACCCCGGCTGGCTGATCGCGATGCGCGGCGTCCTCGGCGTCGGCGCGGCGCTGGTCATGCCCGCGACGCTGTCCACGATCACCTCGACGTTCCCGGCCGAGCGGCGCACCCGCGCGGTCGGCGCCTGGGCGGGCGTCGCGGGCGCGAGCGCGATCTTCGGGCTGCTCGTCTCGGGCGGCCTGCTGGAGGCGTGGTCGTGGCGCTCGGTGTTCGCGCTGAACATCGCGTTGTCGGTGGTCGCGCTGGCGGCGACGCTCGCGGTCGTCCCCGAGTCGGCCGACGCGGCGGCGCCGCGGCTGGACGTGACCGGCGCCCTGATCACCGTCGCCGGCCTCGGCGCGGGCGTCTACTCGGTCATCGAGGCGCCCGCCGAGGGCTGGACCAGCGCCCGGACGCTGCTCGGCCTCGCGGTCGCGGCCCTCGTCCTCGCCGGTTTCGTGGTCTGGGAGCTGCGGCGGCCGAACCCGCTGCTCGACCCGAGGCTGTTCCGCGTCCGCGCCTTCTCGGCGGGGGCCCTCTCGCTCACCGTCCAGTTCTTCGCGTTCTTCGGCTTCGTGTTCGTCATCCTGCAGTACATGCAGCTGGTGCGGGGCGACAGTGCGCTGGTCGCGGCGGTGGGCCTGCTGCCGATGGCGGCCACGATGATGCCGTTCGCGCGCGGCGCCGCCCCCCGGCTGGCGGCGCGGGCGGGGGCGCGGCCGGTGGTCGTCGTGGGTCTGGCGCTGGTCGCCTCGGGCATGCTCGTGTTCTCTTTGCTGGACGAGTCGAGCGGCTACTGGACGCTGCTCGCCGGGCTGGTCCCGCTCGGCGCGGGGATGGGCCTCGCGATGACCCCGGCCACGGCGGCGGTCACCGACGCGCTGCCGCCGGAGAAGCAGGGCGTGGGCTCGGCGATGAACGACCTGGCGCGCGAGCTCGGCGGGGCGCTCGGGATCGCGGTGCTCGGCAGCCTCGTCCAGTCCACCTACCGCGCGAACCTGGACCCCGAGGGCCTGCCCGCGCCCGCCGCCGAGCAGGCCAGGACGTCCCTGGCGATGGCCGCGCGCCTCGGCCCGGACGTCGCGGACCAGGCGCGGACGGCGTTCGCGGACGGCATGCACGTCGCGTTCCTGTCGGCGGCGGTCGCGCTCGCGGTCACGGCGGCGCTCGTCGCGGTGCTGCTGCGGCGTCCCGCGTCCCGGGACGGCGGGCTGCCCGGGACGGACACAGACCCGTCCCGGGCGCGCTCTAATCTCATTGCCTGACCGGCGGTGCGGAACGCTAAGCTGAACGCGCTCCCTGGCGGAGCGCCCGCGGGCGTGGCGAAGCAGGTATACGCGGCAGGTTTAGGTCCTGTTGGTGGAGACACCGTGGGGGTTCGAATCCCCCCGCCCGCACCTTCTCAGAACGTCAGATGCCGAGGTCGCGGCGGAGCCGGTCGACGTGGCCGGTGGCCTTCACCTTGTAGTACGCCTTCTCGATCCTGCCCTCGGCGTCCAGGATGAAGGTCGAGCGGAGCACGCCGACGACGGTCTTCCCGTAGAGCTTCTTCTCGCCGTAGGCGCCGTAGGCGCGCAGCACCTCGGCGTCGGGGTCGGACAGGAGCGGGAACGTCAGCCCCTCCTTCTCGCGGAACTTGGCGAGCTTGGCGGGGGCGTCCGGGGAGATCCCGACGACGGTGACGCCCGCGGACTCCAGGTCGGCGAGGCTGCCCTGGAAGTCGACCGACTCCTTGGTGCAGCCGGGCGTCATGGCCGCCGGGTAGAAGTAGAGGACCACCCGCTTCCCGCGCAGCGAGGTCAGCGACACCGGCGTGTCGTCCGCGTCGGGAAGCTCGAAATCGGGGGCGACGTCGCCCGGCTCTAGCCGCTGGGACACCCTGACCCGCCTTTCGCTCGGTGTGGATCCACTCGGTTGGTCGATCCAACGGTACCGCCCGGGGTGCGGGCGGGCGTCCGGGGGGAAGACCTGCGACACTGTTCGGATCATGCATGAACCTTGGAATCATGCATGATTTTTCGGATCACGCATGGCCGGACACGATAAGGACACGGCATGGCTGACAGGGCCCGCGACCCGGAGGCGCTGGAGCGGCAGATCGAGCGCACCCGTCTGGAGCTCGCCCGCACGATCGACGAGCTCGCCGACCGGGTGAACCCGAGGAACGTCGCGCAGCGGGGCGCCGACCGGCTGAAGGAGGAGGCCGCGCACGTCGCGCAGGCCGTCGGCGCGCTCGTGCGGCCGGACGGGGACGATGACGACGAGGTGCCCGGCGGCCCCGACCGGCGGCTGCTGCTCGCGGGCGCCGGGGTCGCGGTCACCGTGACCGTCCTCGTGCTGTGGCGCCGCAGGCGCAAGCGCCGCTGAGCCGGGTGGACGAGGCGCCGGTCCGTGGTCTGCGGCCGGCGCCTCGGCCTGTCGCGCCGGCCGACCGTGGTCAGTCGAGGGCCGGGGCGGTCGCGGTGAAGCGGGCCTCGACGGCGGCGCGGACGATCTGCGTGGCCGGCTCCAGGTCGATCGCCTCGGGCTCGCCCGGCGCGCCTCCGGCCGGGGCCCCGTAGGCGGCGGCGAGCGCGACCCGCGGGCCGGCCGAGTCGTGGGTGGTGAGGCCCTCGTCGGCGAGTTCGACCAGGCCGGTGAGGCGGGCGCCGAGCGCCTCGGCGTAGCTGCGGGCGCGGGCCACGGCCTCGTGCGCGGCCTGCCGGGCGGCGCGCCCGTGCACCTCGCTGTCGCGCCGCAGCGCCCATTCGGGGCCGTTGACGGCGGTGCGCTCCTGGTCGCCGAGCCGGGTCACCAGCTCGCCGAGCACCGCGAAGTCCACGACGGTGATCTTGATCCAGGCGGTGCCCTGGTAGGCGCGGATGTCGCCCTCGCGCCGCCGGTACTTCAGCAGTGGAGTGATCGACAGCCCGCCGGTCTCCACCTTCTCCACCGCGTCGCCGTAGGACCGGACGAGGTCGAGGCAGCGCTGGTTGCGCTCGACGAGGTGGTCGAGCGCGGTGCGCCGGTCGTTCTCCTGCGACTGGACGTACACCGACAGCCGCGCGATCTCCGGCTCGACCTCCAGGACGGCCTCGCCGCGGACACTGATCAGGGGAGCGTCGCTCATACCGCCCAACCTAGACCGTCGGGACCGGCGGCAGGCGCGTCACAGGAACGCGCGGCCCTCGCCACGGTAGGTGGGGACGGTCCGGACGAACCGGTCGCCCTCGATGAGGTGCACGCCCGCGAACCGCTCGCACAGCTCACCGGCCTTGGTGTGGCGGAACCAGACCCGGTCGCCGATCTCCAGCGTGGCGGCGGCGCGGCCGAGCAGCGGCGTCTGCACCTCGCCCGCGCCCTCGTCGCGGTGGTAGGACAGCCCGGTCGGCAGGTAGGGCTGGGGCAGCCGGACGTGGTCGCCGGGCCCCGAGGCGAGGTAGCCGCCGCCGAGGCAGGTCACGACGCCGGGCCCGGGACGCCGGACGACGGGCAGCGCGAACAGCGCGGCGGGCCGTCCGGTGAAGGCGGAGTACTGGTCGAACAGGTGCGGGTGGTAGAGCCCGGACCCGGCGGCGACCTCGGTGACCGCGCGCTCGGCGGCGGTCGACTCCAGGCTGCCGGTGCCGCCGCCGTTGACGAACTCCAGGTCGGTGAGCTCGCGGACGGCGCGGACGATCGCCGCGCGCCGCCGGGCCAGCTCCAGCCGCGACCGCCGCTGCATGGCGCGGATGGCGCGGGCGCGCGCGGGCCGCCCCGGCGGGACGTCCCCGACCCCCGCGATCTGCGACTCGTAGGCCGTCAGCCCCGCCAGCGTCAGCGACGGCCGCTTGAGGATCTCCTCCGCGAACACCCTGACCTGCGCGGCCGTGTGCAGCGGGGAGCGCAGCGCGCCGAACCTGACCCGGCCGCCGAGCGTCCGGTAGGAGGCGTCGATGTCGATGCAGACGCGGATCGGCCGGCTCCCGCCGACCCGCTCGATCATGTCGAGGTGCTCGGCCGAGTCGACCATCAGCGTGATCGCGCGGGCCGCCCCGGGGTCGGCGGCCAACTCGGCGATCGCGGTGCGGTCGGCGGTGGGGTAGGCGACGAGGACGTCGTCGCTGATCCCCTCCCGCACGAGCCACAGCGCCTCGGGGAGGGTGAACGCCATGATCCCGGCGAACCCGTCCATCGCGAGGACCTCCTCCAGCACCGCCCGGACGCGCACCGACTTGCTCGCCACCCGGATCGGCTTGCCCGCCGCGCGGCGGACGAGGGCGGCGGCGTTCGCGCGGAGGGCGGCGAGGTCGACGACGGCGAACGGCGCCTCAAGGCCGCTGGTCGCGGCGTCGTAGCGGTCCCGGAGGTTCATGGCGGTCACGCCGCAAGCGTACGCCGAATATGAAATGATCTCATGTCTGGGCCATGGGCTCATTCCGGATTGGTGACGCGGGCCAGCACGAGCCCGCCGATGATCAGGCCGAGCGCCGCCGCCCGTCCGGCCGTGATCGGGTCCTTCTGGACGAGGATGCCCACGGCGATCGCGCCGACCGCGCCGATCCCGGTGAACACCGCGTAGGACGTCCCGACCGGCAGCGTCCGCATCGCGTACGAGAGCAGGTAGATCGACAGCGCGCCGAGCGCGAAGCAGACGAGCGTCGGCAGCGGGCGGGTGAAGTTCTCCGTCGGACGGATGCTCTGCGAGAACGCGATCTCGACGAGCCCCGCCAGCCCGAGCACGAGCCAGGCCATCAGTACCGCCCTCCCAGGTCGCGCGCCGCCGCCACCGCGTCGGCGTACGACTTCGCGTGCTGGGCCAGCCGCCCCGCCAGCGCCGGGTCGAGGCGGCTGTTGACCAGCTCGGCGGCCACGGCCGCGACGTCCTCGACCCCGAAGTGGCCCGCGATGAAGTCGCGCAGGTAGCGCTCCTGGTGGTCGTAGGGCTCGCGCGGCGCGCCCGGCACGTAGGAGCCGCCGCGCGCCGAGGCGATCACGAACCGGCGTCCGGCCAGCGACATCTTGGGGAAGGTGACCTGGTCGATCCACGCCTTGAGCGACGCCGGGACGGAGAAGTTGTACATCGGTGTGGCGATCAGGACGACGTCGGCGGCGACCAGCTCGTCCAGCAGCGGCTCGACGACGGCCCACGCCTCCGCCTGCGCGGGGGTGCGCACCGCCTCCTTGTACCGGCCGATGTCGGTGATCTGGTTGGCCAGGACGTAGTCGCACAGCTCCGTCCACGCCTCGCCGATGAAGGGCACGGGGTCGGCCGCCAGATCCCGGTGGACGTAGGACCCGGACGGGTTCGCCCGCCGCCACGCGTCCGCGAACGCGTCGCCGACCTCGCGGCTGACGGAGGCGCGGCGGGCACTGGAGTCCAGGTGGAGCAGCGTGGTCATAAGGGTCTCCTCATTAAGTGGACATGATGTCCGGTTCATTCGCCGCCGACTGTACCCATCATCCGGACATGTTGTCCACTTATTGCCCGGTCGGTTACAGTCGGCGGGATGGAACGCCGCACCGACCTGCTCACCGGGCATCCCGCCGGGGCGGCCGGACGTCCGCGCGAGCGCGCCGACGCCGCCCGCAACCGCACGAAGGTCCTCGACGCCGCCGCCGCGCTGTTCGCCGCCGGCGACCCGCGCGCCGTCACGATGGACGACATCGCCAAGGCGGCGGGTGTGGGGCGCGGCACGCTCTACCGCCGCTATCCCGACACCACGTCCATCGCCCTCGCGCTGCTGGACGAGCACGAGCGCCGCCTCCAGGGCGAACTGCTGCGCGGCGCCCCGCCGCTCGGCCCCGGCGCCCCGCCGCGCGACCGGCTCGCCGCGTTCTACGCCGCGATGGTCGAACTACTCGAAGCACACATCTCGCTCGTCCTCGGCGCCGAGGCGGGCGGCGCGCGGCTGACGACCGGCGCGTACGGGTTCTGGCGCGCGCACGTCCGGATGCTGCTGGCCGAGGGTGGCGTGCCGGGCCCGGACGCGCTCGCCGACGCGCTGCTCGCGCCCCTCGCGTCCGAGCTCTACTCCCACCAGCGCGACCAGGGCCGCACCCCGGCCGAGATCACCGCCGCGCTCACCACGCTCGCCTACGCCGTTCTTCCCGAGGGACCGGTCCAGTCGACATAGGCTTGGGGGCGATGTCCGAGGCGGCGAGAGATGAGATCGTGAACGAGTACGTGCTGACCCTGTCGTGTCCGGACCGGCCGGGGATCGTCGCCGCCGTGTCGGGGCTGCTCGCCGAGCGCGGCTGCAACATCGTGGAGAGCCAGCAGTTCGGCGACCGCGAGTCTGACACGTTCTTCATGCGGGTGCAGTTCGCGGCGCCGGACGGAGCCGACCCCGACGAGCTGCGCGGCGCGTTCGCGTCCCTGGCCGCCGACCTCGGCCTGTGGTGGCGGCTGCACGACCTCGCGTCCCGGCCGCGCGTGCTGATCATGGTGTCGAAGGGCGGGCACTGCCTGAACGACCTGCTCTACCGGCAGCGGTCGGGGCTGCTCGACATCGACGTCGTCGCCGTCGCCTCCAACCACCCCGACCTGCGCCCGCTCACCCAGTCGTACGGGATCGACTACCACCACCTGCCGGTCGGCCCCGGCGGCAAGCAGGCGCAGGAGGCCGAGATCCTGGCGCTGGTCGAGCACTACGGCGCCGACCTCGTCGTGCTCGCCCGCTACATGCAGATCCTCTCGGACGACTTCTGCGCCAAGCTGCCCGGCATGATCATCAACATCCACCACTCGTTCCTGCCGAGCTTCAAGGGCGCCCGCCCCTACCACCAGGCGCACGCCCGCGGCGTCAAGGTCATCGGCGCGACCGCGCACTACGTCACCGCCGACCTGGACGAGGGGCCGATCATCGAGCAGGAGGTCGCGCGCGTCGACCACACCCACAGCCCCGAGGAGATGGTGGCGGTCGGCCGCGACGTCGAGTGCCTCGCGCTGGCCCGCGCCGTCCGCTGGCACGCCGAGCACCGCGTGCTGCTCAACGGCGACCGCACGGTCGTCTTCCGCTAGGGCCGCCGGGCCGCCCGTTCGGGGCCCTAGGGCCCTGGGACGGCGTGCTCCCGCTCCGTAGCGTCCTTGCCGACCAGTCGGAAGGATCGTCAGCGAGGAGCAGTCGAATGCGCAGGCGCGGAATGCTGATCGGCCTCGCCGCCACCGTCGTCGCGGGCGCCGGGGGAGCGGGCGTGGCGGCGCTGGGCCCCGGTTCGCTACGGACCACCCCCGCCAGTGCCAAGGAGGGCGGCTCCGTCGTCGTCCACGTGGCTCCGGGCGGGGAGGTCGCGTCCCTGGCGGAGGCCCAGAAGGTGCTGGAGGAGAGGAACGCCGTCAAGGGCGTGGTCCTCGTCAAGGGCGGGACGTACAAGAACGAGTCCGTCGCATGGACGTACTCGCCCGAGGGAGGGTCCATCACCATCCGCGCCGAGCCCGGGACGGGACGCGTCGTCTATGACGGCCGGGGCCGCGACGGCTACTGGGTGACGGTGGGCGCCGGCGGCGCGAGGACGCACTTCAGCGGCATCACGGTCCAGAACTACACCGCCGGGGGCATCCTGTTCAGGGGCGACAAGGAGGCCGGGGAGAAGATCACCGGCGGCTCCGTCCGCGGCATGGTGTTCCGCAGGCTCGGCACCAGGCACGCCCGCGGCAAGGAGGGGTACGGCGCCGTCCACATGTACAACTCCTGGAGGATGCGGATCGAGGACAACCACTTCGAGCAGCTGGAGAACAGGACGCCCAAGACCTACAGCCGCATCCACGGCGTCTACTTCTCCAACGGCGCGAGCGAGAACACCGTGTCGGGCAACACCTTCTCCAAAATCAGCGGCGACGCCGTCCGCGCGAGCGACGGCGCCAGCCGCAACCGGGTGCTCGACAACCGGTTCCAGACCACCGGCTGGTACGGGCTGTTCTCCTACTTCAGGTTCCCGCGCGACCCCGTCTGCGGGAAGGGCAACTACTTCGCGGGCAACACCTACGGGAAGCCGTATCCGCGTCCCGGCCGTAGCAAGAGCTTCAAGGGGCAGCCGGTGGACTGGGACAAGCGCGGCAAGCCGGGCGCGTGCCATCCGGACCCGATCAAGGTCGGCCGGAACCACTACGCGCCCGCCGCGCGCTGACCACCCGCCGAGTCCAGGAAATTTCACGACGAACCACCCCAACTCACCGGGCGGATGCGCGTTGGTCGCGTGGGATGTCGGCATGGCGTGTTTCACTCCTCGTGACGATGCCTCACCATGGGTAGCGATGTCCGACGTGCCGAGGCCTCACGGGGGTGGCTATGGCCGAGTCTCTGGTCAGGGACGTGATCCAGGAGACGCAGAGCAGGCAGCGGGCGCGGCGGCTCGCCGCACGGGAGTTCCGGCCGCGCCGGGCACTCGCCGGGCTGGCCGCCGCGCTGCTGCTGACCGTCGCCGGAGGGGCGGCCGGTGTCGAGCTGGCCGCCGAGGCGCTCGGTTCCGGCGTGCATCCGGTTCCAGGGGCGGAGGGGGCGATCGACGCGCTCGAACGGCTGCCCTGGAGCCACCCGGGCGTGCGCGCGGTGGCCGCGGGCGTCGCCGTCCTCGGGCTCGCGCTGGCGCTGGCGGCGATACCGGGCCGGATACGCGGCGTGCCGCTCGACGGCTCCGACCCGCGGCTCGCGGGCGCGCTGCGCCGCTCCGCGCTCCGCCGGTCCCTCGCGGACGCGGCGCTCGGCGTGCCCGGCATCGAGCGCGCCCGCGTGCGGGGCGCGGGCCTGGTCCGCAGGCGCGTCGTCGTGCGCGCCGCGACCGGCTACCGCAACCCCGCCAACCTGGAGGAACTCGTCCACCGCGCGGTCGACGACCGGCTCGACAGCATCGAGCCGATGTTCCGGCCGCCCGTCGACGTCCGGCTGAGCTGGCGGAAGGACTGACATGAGGGTCGCTCTGGCGGTGACCGGCGCCCTGCTGTTCGGCTGCGGCGCCGTCGCCCTCGCAGCCGGGCTCGGCGGCTTCGACGGGCTGGGCGCCCTGTCCGGGCGCCCCCCGCTCGACCCGGCGCTGGTCCGGTTCACGGGCTCGGCCCCCTGGTTCGCCGGCGTGCTCGCGGCCGTCGCCGAACTCGTCTCGCTCGCCGGTCAGCTGTGGCTGGTGGTGCAGGGGCGCGCACTCGTCCAGCGCTGGTGGCCCGAGATGGACGCGGGCACCCGCGTCCTGTCCCGGTCCGCCGCCGCGAACCTGGCCAGGGACGGGGAGGCGCTGCCCGGCGTCCGCGCGCTGCGCGTCCGGCTCACCGGCACCATCACCCGGCCCAGGCTGGTGGTGACCGTGGCCTGCGAGGGCGACGCCGTCCTGAGCGAGGTGTTCGGCGAACTGGGCGCGGGCCCGGTCGAGCGCTACCGCCGCACGATGGGCATGCCCGACATGGACGCGGTGATCCGCCTGCGCCCCGAGTTCCCCAAACGCCACCGCCGCGCCCCAGCCGTCGAGGCCGCCTAGCCGGGAGGCTTCCTTCGCCCGAGGCGTTTGGCGAGCCCTCGGAACCTGAGTCCCGTCGCACCGGCGAAGACCAGGCCAAGGGCGCCGGAAATGCCTCTTTTGTACCACCCTGGGGTTGATGATCCAATTGACGCCCCTTGGGGATAATTGGGGCGATACCGCACGCGGACGCTGTGGTCGACCGGGGTGTCGTCGTCCGCCCAGAAGGAGACGCGCCTGCCGTCGGCGGCGGTGAACTCCACCAGCGCCTTGCGGACGCTCTGGTCCTGCGGAGGAAATCCGCTGACGTAGTTGTTGACGTACCGTTCCGCGCGGACGGTGCCCGACGTATGGACGGCATCGTCGTCGACCGGCCAAGCCGCGCCCACGATGGAGACCAGGGCCAGGCCGGCGAGCGAGAACGTGATCGGTAACTCCACCTTGAGGGGAAGGGGGGAGGGGGCGGACTCCGAGGTGTCCAGGATGGAGTCGGACGAATCCACGGATGTCGGCACGACCATTCGGGTGCTCCCCACCGACTGATGGTCCGACGCCCTCCGACCCGTGTCAAGGCCGCTTAGGGCGCGATGCCCAGCGGCCTCGACCCGGCGTCGAAGAAGAGCACGCCCGGCGCCAGAAGGGAGCTTGGGAGCGGGGGAGCTGGCGCCGGGCGGCTGGTCAGGTGGCCGGTCGCGGACGCTCGGCGAGCGCGGTGGCCGTGGCGGGTTGTGGCTGGTGGACGGGTGTCGCGTCGGGTGCGTCGAGCAGGGTGGCCTCGTTGAAGGGCTCTTCGCCGGCCAGCACGTGGTGGGCCCGCTCGGCGTCGAACTCGCCCGTCCAGTGGCCGATCACCACGGTCGCGACGGCGTTGCCCGCGAAGTTCGTCAGCGCGCGCGCCTCGGACATGAACCGGTCGATCCCGACGATGAACCCGACGCCGTCCACCAGTTCGGGCTTGTGCGACTGGAGGCCGCCCGCCAGCGTCGCGAGCCCGGCGCCGCTGACGCCCGCCGCGCCCTTGGAGGCGACGACCATGAACAGCAGCAGCGGGATCTGCGCGCCGACCGACAGCGGCTGGTCCTGCGCGGAGGCGATGAACAGCGTCGCCATCGTCAGGTAGATCGCGGTGCCGTCCAGGTTGAAGGAGTACCCGGTCGGGACCGTGATCCCGACGACCGGGCGGCTCACCCCGAGGTGCTCCATCTTGGCGATCAGCCGGGGCAGCGCCGACTCCGACGACGAGGTCGACAGGATCAGCAGGAACTCGCGGGCCAGGTAGCGCAGCAGCGTCACGATGTTGATCCGCGCGACCAGCCACAGCACGGCGCCGAGCACGCCGAACACGAACAGCACGCAGGTCACGTAGAAGCCGAGCATGATCACAGCGAGGCTGCGCAGCGCCGACCAGCCGCTCGCGCCGACCACGGCCGCGATCGCCCCGAACGCGCCGACCGGTGCCGCCCACATGATCATCGCCAGGATCCGGAACACCAGGCGCTGCGCGTGCTCGATGCCGCGCAGCACCGGTGCTCCGGCCGGTCCGAGGCTCTGGAGGGCGAACCCGGCGAGCAGCGCGACCAGCAGCGTCTGCAACACCTGGCCCTCGGTCAGCGCCGACACCAGCGTGGCCGGGATGATCCCCAGCAGGAAGTCGGTCGTCCCCTCTGCGTCCGCTGCCTGCTTGTGCGCCGTCGCGACCGAGGCCGGGTCCAGGTGCACGCCCTCGCCCGGATGCAGGACGTTGCCGACCACCAGTCCGATGGCCAGCGCGAACGTCGACATCACGAGGAAGTAGCCGATCGTCACCAGGCCGACCCTGCCGACCTTGGCGGCCCGCGCCACCGAGCCGATGCCGAGCACGATCGTGCAGAAGATGATCGGCGAGATCATCATCTTGATCAGGTTGACGAAGCCGGTGCCGAGCGGCTTGAGCTCGACCGCGGTGTCCGGCGCGGCGATTCCGACCGCGATGCCGAGCACGACGGCCGCGACCACGGCCAGGTACAGGTAGTGGACGCGATCGTGCGCGGCACCGGTTGCACTCGGTGCGGGCACGGGCGGGCTCCCTCACGGATCGGGGCGGCGGCGCGGCGCGGGATGCCGCACATCAGTGACTATGGCGGGGTCTGTGACGCCGGTCACGTTTGTGTACATTGCGTTCACGGGCCGGGAATCTCCGGTCCGTCCGTGATCCGGCAGACGAGGACCCGTGACCCCCCGAACCAGCGAGAGCCCTCCCCGGCGGTGGTGGCGTGCCCCCAACAGGTGGAGCATGGCGCGGCAACTGCTCGTGCTCCAGGCGGCGCTCGTCGGGCTGCTCGTCGCGGTCGGCGCGACGCTCGCCTTCCTGGACGCGCGCCGCGCCGTCGACGACCGCGCCGCCGGAATGGCGCGGGCGGTCGCGGTGAGCATCGCGGACGCGCCGGACGTGCGCGCCGCCCTCGCCGCACCCGATCCGAGCCGCGCGTTGCAGCCCTACGCCGAGCGCGTCCGCCGCGACACCGGCGTGGACTTCATCACGATCATGAGCCCGGCCGGAATCCGCTACACCCATCCCGACCCCGCCCGGATCGGGCAGCGGTTCATCGGCAACACCGCGCCCGCGCTGGCCGGACGGCCGTTCACCGAGACCTACACCGGCACGCTCGGACCGTCGGTCCGCACGGTCGCGCCGGTCTTCGGGGACGGGAACCGGGTCGTGGCGCTGGTCGCGGCGGGCATCACCGTCCAGGCGATCTCCGCCGAGCTGCGCGGCCGCCTCGCCTCGCTGGTCGCGGTCGCGGTGGCGGTGCTGGCGGCGGGCGTGGCGGGGAGCTCGCTGGTGGCCGCGCGGCTGCGCCGCCAGACCCGGGGCGTGGCACCCGGCGAGCTGCGCGAGATGTTCGAGTACCACGAGGCGATCCTGCACGCCGTCCGCGAAGGGCTGCTGCTGCTCGACCGCGCCGGACGGGTCGTGCTGTGCAACGACGCCGCCCGGGAGCTGCTCGGCCTGTCCGCCGACCCGCGCGGACGGCCCGCCGCCGCGCTCGGCCTGCCGGGCGAGCTGGCCGCCGCGCTCGCCTCCGCCGACCCGAGGGCGGACGAGATCCATGTCGGCGACACCCGCGTGCTGGTCGTCAACACCGCGCCCGTCCGGTCGCGGGACCGCGCGATGGGCAACGTGGTCACGCTGCGCGACCACACCGAGTTGCAGGCGCTCACCGGCGAGCTGGACTCGGTCCGCGGGTTCGCCGAGTCGCTGCGCTCGCAGGCGCACGAGGCCGCCAACCGGCTGCACACCGTGGTCTCGCTTGTGGAGCTCGGCCGTCCCGACCAGGCCGTCGCGTTCGCGACCGCCGAGCTGGAGACGGCGCAGCGGCTCACCGACCAGGTGGTCGGGTCGGTGCGCGAGCCGGTATTGGCCGCGCTGCTGCTCGGCAAGTCCGCCGAGGCGGCCGAGCGGGGCGTCGAGCTCGTCGTCTCCGACGACACGGCGGTCGAGGGCGCCGTCCCGGCCCGCGACCTGGTCACGATCCTCGGCAATCTCATCGACAACGCGGTCGACGCGGCGGTCGAGGGCGCCGCCGACCGTCCGCCGCGCGTCACCGTCACCGCCCGCGCGGACGGCGGCGACCTCGTGCTCGCGGTCGCCGACAGCGGGCCCGGCGTGGACCCGGCCGCCGTCCCGGAGCTGTTCCGGCGCGGCTGGACGACCAAGACCTCCGGTGGACCGGCCGGGCACGGCATCGGGCTCGCGCTGGTCGGGCAGGCCGTCCGGCGCAACGGCGGCGACATCACGGTCGGCGCGGACCCCGGCGCGACCGGGGGAGGCGCGGGTTCCGGCGAGGCCGCGGGAGGCGCGGTGTTCACCGTCCGGCTGCCGCTGGACGCGCGATGATCAGGGTCCTGGTGGTCGAGGACGACCCGGTCGCCGCCGAGGCGCACCGCGCCTACGTCGAGCGCGTCGCCGGGTTCACGGTCGCCGGGGTCGTGCACTCCGGCGCGGACGCGCTGCGGTTCTGCGAGCGGGCCGAGGTCGACGTCGTCCTGCTCGACTTCTACCTGCCCGACACCCACGGGCTGACCGTGTGCCGGGCGCTGCGCGCGGCGGGCCGCGACGTGGACGTGATCGCCGTGACCTCCGCGCGGGACCTCGCGGTGATCCGCTCCGCGGTCGCGGTCGGCGTCGTCCAGTACCTGCTCAAGCCGTTCACGTTCGCCTCGCTGCGCGACCGGCTCGACCGGTACGCCCGGTTCCGGGAGCGGGCCGTCCAGGCGGGGGAGGTCAGCGGGCAGGCCGACGTCGACGGGATGCTCGCCGCGCTCCGCGCCCCCGGGCACCGCACGCTGCCGAAGGGCATGAGCGGCGAGACGCTCCAGTCGGTCACCGAGGCGCTCGCCGGTGCGCCGGACGGGCTGTCGGCCGCCGCCGCGGGCGACCTCACCGGCGTCTCCCGGGTGACCGCCCGCCGGTACCTGGAGTACCTCGCCGAGAACGGGCTGGCGCGCCGCCGGCCCCACTACGGCCAGGTCGGACGGCCCGAGGTCCGCTTCTATCCCGCGTAGATCCGCACGTCGCGGGGTACCTAGGGAGCGAACGATTCGTCAGTGACACGGGGGAGTTGTCGTGAACGACAAGGCGGACCGCGAGACGGAACGGGTTCAGGAGAGACCGGAGCGCGAGCGCCCGCGCGGGGACCGACGCGGCGAGCGGCGCGAGGGACCCACCGGTCGCGAGGGTTCCACGGGTAAGGGCGCCGGGGACGACAAGAGGAAGCTGAGCGACGCCGCCAGGAAGATGCGGGCGATGTTCGAGAAGTAGGTGCGCCCAGGGGCCCGGCCGCATGCGGGACGCGGCGGCCGGGCCCCGGCGAAAGCGGTCTTCCGTGACCGAAGCTGCGTTCCCTAGTTAAAGCTGCGTTCGTTGGCAAAGCGGCGTTGACCAGCCCAACGGTTTCGCTTTCACCCCCTGTGAGCATGAACGGCGCAATGGTGACGCATCGGGGGGACGCCATGAGTCAGGACACAGTGGCCGGACAGCAGCGCGGCGGGTCGAGCGACCTGGTGACCTCGGGGGGCCGCACCCGGATCGCCGACGACGTCGTCGCCAAGATCGCGGGCATGGCGGCGGGCGAGGTGGGCGGCGTCCACGCGATGGGCGGGTCCGGGGCGCTGGACAACGTCCGCGACCGCCTGCCCGGCGGCGGCTCGCCCAACCGGGGCGTGTCCGTGCAGGTCGGCGAGCGGCAGGCGGCCGTCGACCTCGAACTCGTCGTGGACTACGGGGTCTCGATCCCCGAGCTGGCGGGCACCGTCCGCTCCAACGTGATCGGCGAGGTCGAGCACATGTGCGGGCTGGAGGTCGTCGAGGTCAACATCGCCGTCGAGGACGTCCACGTCCCGGGCGACGGCGGGGACGACGACCAGGGGGAGTCCCGGGTGCGATGAGCGGAGCCGCGCCGGCCGACGAGGCCGAACGGATCGCCGAGACCGCGCTGACCTGCCCGGACGTCCCCTCTCTCACGGCGGGCCCGCACGCCCGCATCGTGACCTACCGCGTCGGCCGTCCGCTGCCCGGCGTGGCCGTCCACCCGGACCGGATCGAGGTCGGCATCGTCGCCCGCCGCGTCCGTCCCCTGTTCGAGACGGCCGAGGACGTCCGCCGCCGGCTGCGTCCTCTCGCCCGAGACCTGCCGATCGACATCATGATCGGCGACGTGGAGTGATCGCCATGCGTCCTCTCTGGCCCCTGGTGGGGCTCGCCTTCGGCACCGCCCTCGGCTTCGCGGGGGCCTTCGGCGGCTTCGGCGCGTTCTTCATCGTGTTGTTCCTCGGCGCCCTCGGCTTCCTCGCGGGCCGCGTCATCGAGGGTGAGTTGGACCTCGGCCAGCTCTTCTCCTCCATCAACCAGGGCAGGCGGCCGCGATGACGGCGGCGACCGCGCCGCCCGAACAGCCTGCGACGGACCCCGCGGACCTCGCGGACCGCGCGCGTCGGGGGCGGACCACGATCAGCGACCGCGCGGTCGAGCGGATCGTCGGGCGGGTGCTGGACGAGGCCGCCGACTCCGGCGCGATCACCAGGACGATGCTCGGCGTGCCGCTGCGCGGGCGGCACCGCTCCCGCACCGACGTCCGCGTGGACGGCGAGATCGTCACCGTGCGGACGGCGATCTCGGTCACCTACCCCCGTCCGGTGCGGGCGGTCGCCCGGCGCGTCCGGGAGAGCGTGCGCGGGCGGGTGGAGGAGCTGACGGGCCTGAGCGTCCGGCAGGTGGACATCGAGGTCGCCGAGCTGGCCCGGTCCCAGGACAGGACGCTGGCATGAGCGGGACGCCGGCATGAGGACGCGCGCCGACCGGGCCGCCCGGCACGCGTTCCGCGCGCGCCGCGTCTGGCCCGGCATGATCGCGGCACTGCTGCTCACCGCCGCCGGGGTGCTCACCGCCGCGGAGATCATCTCGGCGTGGGCGGGCAGCCCTTTGCACATCGTCGCCTACGGGCGCGTCCGGAACTGGGCCGACGACACGGCCTGGAAGGACTGGCAGGCGCTCGCCGCCGCGGGCGGCCTGACACTGCTCGGCCTGGTCTTCCTGCTGGCCGGGCTGCTGCCGGGCAGGTCCCGGCTCGTCCCGCTGCACGGTGACGACCCGGACCTGCTGATGGGCGTGACCCGGCGCGGGCTGAAGAGCGCCGTCGCGTCGGCGGCGGGGGACGCGCCGGGCGTGTCCGGCGTGCGGCGGGTGCGGTTGCGGCCCCGGCGCGTCAAGGTGGTCGCGGAGACGCCCGTCCGCGAGTCGTCCGACCTCGACGCGCGGGTCGGCGCTGCCGTCGGCGACCGGCTCGGCCGCCTCCAACCGGTACCGGACCGGTCGGTGTCGGTGCGGCTGAA
This sequence comes from Actinomadura terrae, assembly GCF_022751215.1. Classification (GTDB taxonomy): domain Bacteria; phylum Actinomycetota; class Actinomycetes; order Streptosporangiales; family Streptosporangiaceae; genus Spirillospora; species Spirillospora terrae. The sequence continues at coordinate 1,363,225 of NZ_JAICDG010000002.1, forward strand.
GCACCGGGAGGTCTGATGGACCGGCGTCCGGCCCACCTCAACCGCACGGGCCTGGTGATACTCGGCCTGATCCTGGCGCTGCTGGGCGCCGCGGCGCTCGCGCGCGGGCTCGGCCTGTTCGGGGACGGACGAGCGTCCGCGCCGCTCCTGTCCGGGCAGGTCCACCGCTACGTCGACGATCACTCCTGGTTCTGGCCCGCCGTGACCGCGGCGGCGATCGTGCTGGCGCTGCTGGGCCTGGCGTGGCTGCTGGCGCAGGGCCGCTCGGCCAAGCTGGCGGCCCTCACCCTGGAACCGGACGGCGCCGGGGGCAGGACCCGGCTGCCCGCCAAGGCCGTGACCGAGGCGCTGGAAGCGGAGATCGAGGAGTACCCGGGCGTCCGGAGCGCGCGGGCGCGGCTGCTCGGCACCTCCCGCAACCCGGAGGTGCGGCTGAAGGTGGCCTACAGCGGGCGCGCCGACCTGCCCGACCTCCGCCGCCGCATAGCGGACGAGGCGCTCCGCCGCCTGTGCGCGGCGCTGGAGCGCGACCGGGTCCGGGCGATCGTGCGGCTCCGCCTCGTCCCGGGCGATCGTCTCTGACCCTTGACTGCGGTTTTGTCGGCGATTGGAGGCATATTTCGGGGTGCGTGACTAATATGTGAAGTGTCCGTGTTGTCGAGGGCAAGGGAGGCAGAGTTGACCGATCACCAGCACCGGGCGGCTCCGCTGTGGGGCCCAACGACGCATGGAGGGAACTGACGGACCACGGCATGGGCCCCTTCCGTAGAGTGGCCCGATGGCCCGGGGCCGCGACGCGAGTCGCGGCCCCGGGTTTTTCTGTGCTCGCCTCCGGCGCGAAACCACATAGCACCTGGTAGAAGCCAAGTCGCCATGCAGAAAGCGCCCAGCTGACAAGCGAGCCCATCGCGATAGCCAAATTGCCCTAAATCGATACATCAAGTGAAATTGGCGCCCCCCGCCTAACGTTCCGAACCAGGCGAGATGGCTTGGCTCCATAAGGGGCGCGAAACCTAGTGCAACACGACCGCCGCCGTGGCCGGTTCAGGGTCGAAATCGGGCCAGGCCCCACTAACCGCGAGACAGCAGGCGGTCACCGTCAAGTCACTTTCAGTGGCGCTTCATCGGGCAGTAACCTCAGGTGTCCCAACAATTACAAGGAGTGAATGACATGAAGCGCCGTGTCTCCATCGTCGTAGGCGGCCTGGCCAGCGCCGCAGTGCTCTCCCTCGCCCCCAACGCCCAGGCCGCGCCCGCCCCGCACGCGCACCCGCACGCCGCCCCGCCGGCCCCGGGCCACCCGGGAGGGTCGGGCAACGTCGGGAACAACGGCGGCAACAGCAACCTGACCGTCCCCGTGAACCTCGGCGTGTGCGGCAACAACATCCCCGTCCTCGCGATCCCGGTCCCCATCCTGAACGGTGGCAACCAGGACGTCGGGGAGAACTGCGCCTCCCAGGGCGGCGTGCGCTAGTCCAGGACGCGCGGTCCGGCCCGTGAGGTCGATCGGCATGATGTCGAGGAGGCACGCCCGCGCGGCGTCGCCCTCCGACGTGCCGGTCCCTCGCGGGCCGTCGGCGCGTGGGCGCCATGCCCGAGCGGGCTCCGGCCGCGAGCCGGACAAGGCCGTCCCCGGCGGCGGTTAGGCTTCCCGGTATGCCGAGGGACGCCGATCCGCGCGACTGCTCCATCGCCGACACCCTGGACCTCGTCGGCGAACGCTGGAGCCTGCTCGCCATCCGCGAGCTCAGCTACGGGGTACGGCGGTTCGACCAGATCGTCCACAACACGGGCGCCTCCCGCGACATCCTGACGGCCCGGCTGCGCAAGCTGGAGTCGGGCGGCGTCATCCGCCGCGAGCGCTACAGCGACCACCCGGTGCGGCACGAGTACCACCTCACCCCGGCGGGCGCGGAGCTGTACGACGTCCTGCTCGTGCTGATGCGCTGGGGCGACCGCCACCTGAACGCGGGCGACCCGCCCGTCCGCTGGCAGCACTCCTGCGGCCACCCGGTGGCACCCCGCGTGGTCTGCGCCCACTGCGGCGACGAGGCCCGCACCGGCACCCACTCCCCAACCGGCCGAGGCGCCCGCACCCCCTGACCCCTCCGCCCGATCGCGGCCGAGCGCTCAGCGCTCCCGCCGAGGCGCGACGTGCAACGCCGGTCGAGGAGTGCGGCGTCCTCGGCCAGCACCTGGGCCGTGCACCGCACGCACCCGCGCGCGGTGCTCTCGGTGTGGTACCACGCGGCTCTGTGGTGGGGGTCAGCATTCGATGACGTTGACGGCCAGGCCGCCGCGCGAGGTCTCCTTGTACTTGTCGAGCAAGGACATGGTGATCAAGGGAACCCCAGGTAGACAGGGGTTCCCTGCCTAGAGACAGTCCCGTGGGGAAGCCCACGGGAAACCTTCAGCCATCCAGCCGTGCGAACCGGGCGTTGACCCGGTTCCTGAGACGAGGATCATCGTTGTCCCAGTGATCCCCGTACTCGTTGAGGGTGACCGTGATCGCTGAGTGGTTGAGGGCGGCCTTGACCTCAGCGGGGGAGGCCCCATCCTCGATGAGACCGACAGCGAAGGCATGCCGTAGGCGGTGAGGCCCGTTGCCCTTACGAGGCCATGCCAGAGCATCCAGCGTCCGGTACCAGGGATCTTGAAAGAGCTGCTCGTAGAGGACGAGACCGGTCTTGGAGACCGTGACCATCTCCACCTCTTCGGGTTCGTGCTCGTCGTGCTCCCACTCCACCACCATCCGCTTCGCGTGCTTCCGATGTGCGCGAAGTGCCTTCACGGTCACGGGTGGCAGCAGGGCCGTGAAAGGACGAAGTGACTCGCCCCTCTCTCCCTTCAGGGAGCAGAACCTCCCGTCTTGTACCTGACGATCGACATAGGCTGTTCCGGCTTCCAGATCAATCCGGTCCCAGGTGAGAGCGAAGGCTTCGCCGCAACGCATACCTGTCGTGGCCAGGACGAGAGTCAGGGGCTTGACCCATTCGTCAATTGTCTTGACGATTAGATCAGTCTCAGCGTCCTTGAATGGGCGGTTCTTGCTCTTACGTCGGCGCGGCAGCTTGATTCCGTTGGCCTTGCCTACGGGGACTTTATCAAGAGCACCGTCACGCTCTGCCTGGTGAAGCAGCGCTGAGATAGCGAGCATAATCGTACGAACGGTCCCCGGTGCGCGCTGGCCCTCTAGCCAGATAATGAACTCCTGAACGTCCGAAGGAGTGATTTCATGCACCCACTTCCCACGGAAGTACGGAATAAAGTAATTGCGTACGGAGTTCGTGTAGTTCCGGGCCGTGTTGACCTTGCGCTTGGCCTGAAGGCCGAGCCACCGTTCGCCGTAATCTTCTGCCTTGGCCCGCTTGGCGTCCTTGACTGCCTGAGCTGCTGCCGCCTCTTGATTGCGAAGATAGTCGGGGTCATTGATCTCCCGATCCTTCGCCTTCATGTTACTTTCGCATATCGTCTTCGTAGTGAAAGTTCCACCTGAAAGAAGACGAGGCTTACCGCTCTTGGTGGCGGTCTCGGAGCCTGGTTCCTCGTATTTGAAGAACCACTTGCCGTTGCGCTTATACGGACCGAAGGTGTTGTAGTTCTTCTTCGGCAAGAGACGTTCCTTCCAGAAGAACGTCTCCCCGTTTCCCTATCGACTTGTCAAGAAGCAGCGCCCCGGTTGGGGGAGCTTCATCGTAGCGGCATGATCCTCCTCAACCAAGCCCTGATCTATGAGGCGCTCCCTGCCCTCCTGAGGCGCTCAGCGCCCCGTAGAGACCGTTTCAGGCACCCGGGGTAGTCAGGTAGCCTCCTGCGCAGGCAGCAGCCCTCATGCCCCCTGAAGCCCTAGCTTGACCACCCTGTCTAGATCGGGCCTCACCCACCCCCACTAGAGGTGACACATGCAGAATCACGAAGACGTCTTGGCCCTTGCTCGGGCAGTCGTCAAGCACGGAGGCAAGGCTCTACTCGTTAATGAGGACAACTCGCCTGGAGGGTGGGTCTCCATCGAGGAGGCTGTCAGGAGCGGCAAAGCCTTCGCGGTCGAGCCTAAGCCGGGGCTGATTGCCTTTGATTTGGACTCCCCCGAGCTTGTCGCTAAGGGGGTGATGATCAAGGAGTGGGCGGAGAAGTATCTCGAAGCTCAAACGGTTCTCGTGGCCTCGGGAAGAATTGGGCACAGGCATCTATGGGTTCGCCTTCCGGCAGGGATCACGGAAGAAGAATTTAAAGACCTTCTCCATCAAAACTACGAATTTCCGAAGCATAACTTTCGTCACTCGCAGGCCACAAGGCCGCCCCTTTCTCCGCACAGGGAAGGGCTTTCTGTATCACTAGAAGATCCGACCAGTGTCGCCGAAGCTCTAAACAGACTAGGGCCGACCGACGGCCCCGGAAAGGCACACCTGCCGAAGCAGCTCAAAGGCAAGTGGGCAAGACTGCTTCGGGACGGAGACACGGCCAATGAATACGATGGCCGCCATAATGTTGAGGCGGCTATAGCGTCCGCAGCCTATCTCGCTGGACTCTCCAAAGAGTGGTTCATCGGCGAAATGATGAACTCTCAAAACCAAGGGGCGGCGAAGACGCAGGAGATTGTAGCAAAGCAGGGACAGGCAGCGGGAATCGAGTATTCCGGCAGGACATATGACAATGCAGTCGAATGGGTTACTGCTAACAACGTCACACTCGGTTTCGATCACGAGGTCTTCCGTGAGAAGCTCGGCAACTATCGGAGAGTTGCTGAACAAGCTAACTTCCAACGGGCGACAGACCGAGATGTACTGCTGGCTCTCATCAGACACGGTGAGAAGCACTCCTCGTACTCGCCTATGGCGAGTGTGAGAGACCTGTCTATCGAATCAGGTAGAGCTATCGGCACTGTGAGTGCCGCTCTAGACAGACTGGTTACTCAAGGCTGGCTCACAAGAGGTGAGCCAGTAGTGAAGACTTACACCTACATCTTCAATCTTGAAATGGTTGACAAAACTAATACATACTCAATTCAAGGGGGGACAGAGAGAGTATGTACTAGAAATGTCACACATCCTCTGTTCACGTCCACCAAGGGCCTAGCTGGCAGAGCGGCTGAGGTGTGGGCGAAGGTGCCGTCGGTCTACCTGTCAATGAGCGAGGTCACGCGGTTGACGGGTCTGCCAGCGCAGCAGGCGCGCAGAGCCATGAAGCGCCTTGAAGCGTTCGGCCTTGCCGAGGTTGAGAAGGGGACAGGGCCTAAGGGAGGCGACCGGTACCGATGTCTGGATGCGAGCACGGAGGAACTCGACCTCTTGGCCGATGAGCTGAACCTTCATGAGGAACGATGGCTCAAAGGGGAGCAAGTCAAACGCCAGAGAGAGGCATGGGCGGAGATACAGAACCGTCCTGAGATCTCCTAGACCGAACGGGACTGCCCGGCCCGAGTGCTTCTCAGGCCGGGCCTCTCTCCGGCTCTCTGGTGCCTGCTGAGAGCCTCACGGAGCTACTAGAGCCTTCCGGCTCTCCACTCACCTACCAGCCGTCGCCAGTGCTTCTGGCTGATCCATAGGACCGGCCCGTCCGGGACTGTCGAATCACGCACGGCCACGCGGCCCGAGCCGCTGGCCACTTCAACGCATCCATCTTGATTCAGTGCCTCACAACGCTTGGCCTTCTTGAACTTGAGCATCTTGTTCCCTCCTCTCACTCGGGAGTAACGGGCATGAGCAGGCATAGGCCACGTAGAAAGTCGTGTCTATGCGGTAAGAGCAGTAACCGCGATCTATAGCTCTGACTGCATCTGCATAACGACGGTCGCCAGTAGTGCGCCCGTCGAACACAAGGAGATCTCTAACAGCTCTCAGAGCCGTATCCCGTTCATGCCGTTCAGGGAAGAACTGATACTTCCCGAGGCGAGATGTGCTCACGTGCCAATGGTCGGCCGTGCCAGGGAAGGCGCTCATTTGCGCCCAGCGGGCTTAGGAGAAAGCAGGAACGAAAGCCGTTCGCCAGCAGAGGCAACGAGCCTCACAGGGCAGATGACAGCTCCCCAGGAGTACAAGAAGCAGGGTTCGCCGCCGTAGGGGCCGACCGTGACGTTCTCCGCGAGCTGGCCAGCATCCATGTTGACCACTCGAAGGAACATGGGCCGATCTCGCGGCTGAATTATCTTCGCCGTGAGTCCACGGCTAGTAACGTCTTCCCTTAGCGCTTCGAGCCTATCCAGAGCAGTGTCGGTCATGCTTCCCAGATTGAGCCTGGACAGATGTCAACTGCTACGAAGTTGCTCGAAGTTGCTCTATCTCTTCTCGGCGCTGATCAATCAGCTCCCTTGCTTTGTCGCCATAGACGGCTTGCGACTGCAAGGTCTGAAAGGTCCGAACCATGAATGCAACGTCCTGAGGTTCTACGGTGCGAATGCGCCCTGCATAGGTTGAAGTGCGGGCCATCGAATCATCGAAGATGTAGAACCCCTCACCGGGGAAGATTCTTCGAATCGCATGCGGCGGGATGATCCCAAAGGACACACTTGGGAGGCGAGTCACCGTGTCGAGGAAATCTAGCTGCTCAAGCATCGTTTCGACACTGCCCATTATCGCAGTCAGCGCGCCATGCTCGATGACGAAAGAGTACCGGTGTTCGGAAGAGTAGAGCAAGGATTGACGTTCAAGTCTCGCTTCAACGGCGGCATTGATGTCGTCAGCCAGACCGAACATTGAGGCGTTTACCTCCATCACCGCCCGGACATACGATGGACTCTGCAAGATGCCGGGGGGGCATATCGACTCATAGGCTCTAAGTAGTCTCGTAGCCTTGTAGAGCGGCGTACCTTTTGCCTGTAGCCGTTTCTGTCCGCCTTTAAGCGAGTTACGATGCAACTCCCACATCTGGGCAATGTCGCGGACTGTCGCTATCAGCTCCGGTATCTGCTCCTCAGCATGGCAGGCAATACACCAAGCTCTGATGTCATCCTCAGAGGGGTTCTGTCGGCCGTGCTCAATCTTGCTGACTTTGGCAAAGTGCCAATTGTTGAGCGCAGCAAGTTGCCTGCCCGTGAGCCTGGCGTCCTTGCGGATATTTCTGAGCCTGCCACCGAATGACGCTCTCGCGGCGTGAGCCTGCTCTGTCACTGTTAAACGGGCTTGTACTCGGCGTGCTGAACTGACACAGCCCAAACGGATTCAAAGGCGTTGCGGCAGAACTTAACAACTTCCGTATCCGTGTATAGCTGTCGCTCGATGACGTTACCATCACCGCCAAAGACTCCGAAAACGACAGCGTCGTTATCGAAGAGCCAGAAGTCATTGCCCGGTAGCGGGATGGTTGACACGAGACGGCGAGGAACCCAACGTATATCTTCACCGGCATCAAGGTTCGGCTGAGTGATGCTGTATGCCCACTTCTGATAGTCCGTAAGGGGCTCCGAGACCACGCACGCACGCCGGTAGCGCTTCCCCTGTGCGATACCGCTTCGCACTCGATCACACCATGGCCTGAGCCATTCAAGGCTGTCCGGCTCACCGGCCTTCCAGCGCTCGACCTTTTCAAGATCTCCTGTATCGTAGAAGTCTCTCAACTCCAAGTGCAGGGCTTCCTGCTCGAAGGACTCGAAGAGCTTCTTACGGTCTTGTGCGGTAATCAGCTTCACAGCTCACCCTCCATGTACTTCTTGGCCAGTAGCCGCACCAGTCCATCGGGAATTTCAAGATACGTTTCGTTATCCGCAAGGTTCCTCAGTTGATCGCGGACTTTGGGATCGGCCATGCTCCACCCTTGAACAACCCACGTCCCTTGGTCCGTCCGGTAGAACGCCGGACAATCATCATCAGTACGGGAAGCGGGATCTTTGCATACGAAGGTAAGACGCATGACGGCTCTCCCTGTGGTGGTTGCTTGAGGTTGCTCGGTCCAAGCGTCCAAGCCTGCTGCGAGGTTCGTCAAGGGCGTTGCTCGGTGTTGCTTAACTTGGCCGAGCAGGAGGGGCGCCGTTTCTCATGAGTTGTGGTGGGGTTCCTTCCTTGGCGGAGTCCCAGACTCGTACCAGGTCAAAGCGCCCTGCCCCGGGCGGGGCCTGACAGTTGAGCGATCATTCATTACCCCAGGGAGTACACGTGTGATGAGTCGTTTGTCCGTTGTGTGGTCGTGGTCCTCTGAGAGGGCATGAGAAAACCCCGCACGGTCATTGCCGTGCGGGGCCCTGGTCACCTACTTCCCGGGAAGCCACGGGGAAACGAGGAGACGTGATGCGGGTTGGGTGGGTTGTGCGTGTTGGTCGGTTCGGGCCTGAAGGCCCTGGTCAGAGGATCAGCACTCGATGACGTTGACGGCGAGGCCGCCGCGCGAGGTCTCCTTGTATTTGTCGAGCATGTCGCGGCCGGTGTCGCGCATGGTGCGGATGGCCTTGTCGAGGGAGACGAAGTGGCGGCCGTCGCCGCGCAGGGAAATGCGGGCGGCGCTGATGGCCTTGATGGCGCCGACCGCGTTGCGTTCGATGCAGGGGACCTGGACGAGGCCGCCGACCGGGTCGCAGGTGAGGCCGAGGTTGTGCTCGATGCCGATCTCGGCGGCGTTCTCGACCTGCTCGGGGGTGCCGCCGAGGACCTCGGTGAGGCCGGCGGCGGCCATCGAGCAGGCGGAGCCGACCTCGCCCTGGCAGCCGACCTCGGCGCCGGAGATCGACGCGTTCTGCTTGAACAGCACGCCGATCGCGCCCGCCGTCAGCAGGAAGCGGACGACGCCCTCGTCGTCGCGTCCGGGGACGAAGCGGTCGTAGTAGTGCAGGACGGCGGGGATGATGCCCGCCGCGCCGTTGGTGGGGGCGGTGACGATCCTTCCGCCGGCGGCGTTCTCCTCGTTCACGGCGAGGGCGAACAGCGTGACCCAGTCCATGGCGTGCAGCGGGTCGGACGGCTTCTCCGCTGAGAGCTGGCGGTGCAGCTGGGGCGCGCGGCGGCGGACCTTGAGGCCGCCGGGCAGCAGGCCCTCGCGGGTGCAGCCCCGGGTGACGCAGGCGCGCATCACGTTCCACAGTTCCAGCAGGCCCTCGCGGACCTCCTGCGGGGAGCGGCCGAACGCCTTCTCGTTCTCCATCATCAGCGCCGAGATCGACAGGCCCGTCTCGCGGCAGCGTTCGAGGAGCTCGGCGGCGGTGTCGAAGCGGTAGGGCAGGACAGTGTCGTCGGGCTTGATGCGGTCGGCGCCGGTGGCGTTCTCGTCCACGATGAAGCCGCCGCCGACCGAGTAGTAGACCTTGGCGCGCAGCTCGTTGCCGCGCTCGTCGAGCGCGGTGAAGCGCATCCCGTTGGGGTGGCCGGGGAGCGACTCCTTGCGCTCGAAAACCAGCTGCTCGCCGGTCGTGAACGGGATCTCGTGGTCGTGGTAGAGCGTGATCGTGCCGCGCTCGCGGATCGTGGCGAGGCGGTCGTCGACGGTGTCCACGTCGACCAGCTCGGGCTTGTCGCCCTCCAGGCCGAGGATGACGGCCTTGTCGCTGCCGTGGCCCTTGCCGGTGAGGCCGAGCGAACCGTAGAGGGTCACCTGGACGGACGCGGTCTTCTCCAGCAGCCCGGCACGGTCCAATCCGCGGGCGAAGCGGTGCGCCGCCGCCATGGGGCCGCCGGTGTGGGAGGAGGAGGGGCCGATTCCTATCTTGAACAGGTCGAAAACGCTGATGGCCATTGCTACCTCTTCGTAGCGCCCCCTCCGCCGGGCGGAGGGGGCGGCTGGCGTTTCTAGATGCCGGGGTACAGGGGGTGCTTCTCCGCGAGCGCCTTCACCCGGGCCGCGAGCGCGGCGAGGTCGGGCGAGGGCTGGAGGGCCAGCGCGATCACGTCGGCGACCTCGGTGAAGTCCGGGGCGGTGAAGCCGCGGGTGGCGAGGGCCGGGGTGCCGATCCGCAGGCCGGAGGTCACCATCGGCGGCCGCGGGTCGTTCGGGACGGCGTTGCGGTTGACGGTGATGCCGATCTCGTGCAGCCGGTCCTCGGCGTCGCGGCCGGTCAGCTCGGAGTCGACGAGGTCGACCAGCACGAGGTGGACGTCGGTGCCGCCGGTCAGCACCTTCACCCCCGCCTTGGCCGTGTCGTCGGCGAGCAGCCGCTCGGCGAGGATGCGGGCGCCGTCCAGCGTGGCCTGCTGGCGGGCGCGGAACCCCTCCGAGGCGGCGAACCTGAGCGCGACCGCCTTGGCCGCGATCACGTGCTCCAGCGGGCCGCCCTGCATGCCCGGGAACACCGCCGAGTTGATCTTCTTGCCGTACTCCTCGCGGGCGAGGATCAGACCGCCGCGCGGGCCGCCGAGCGTCTTGTGCGTGGTGGTCGTGACGATGTCGGCGTGCGGGACGGGGGAGGGGTGCAGCCCCGCCGCGACCAGCCCCGCGAAGTGCGCCATGTCGACCATGAGCAGCGCGCCGACCGAGTCGGCGATCTCGCGGAACCTGGGGAAGTCCAGCTGGCGCGGGTAGGCCGACCAGCCCGCGACGATCATCTTGGGCCGGTGCTCGGCCGCGAGCGCGGCGACCTCGTCCATGTCGACCAGGCCGTCCTCGGCGCGGACGTGGTAGGGCACCACGTTCAGCACCTTGCCGGAGTAGTTCAGCCGCATCCCGTGGGTGAGGTGCCCGCCGTGCGCGAGGTCGAGGCCGAGGATCGTGTCGCCCTGCTGGAGCAGCGCGAAGTACACCGCCGTGTTGGCCTGCGCGCCGCTGTGCGGCTGGACGTTGGCGTGCTCGGCGCCGAACAAGGCCTTGGCCCGGTCGATGGCGAGCTGCTCGGTGACGTCGACGTACTCGCAGCCGCCGTAGTAGCGGCGGCCGGGGTAGCCCTCGGCGTACTTGTTGGTCAGGACGGAGCCCTGCGCCTCCAGGACGGAGACCGGCGCGAAGTTCTCCGAGGCGATCATCTCCAGCGTGCCCTGCTGGCGCCGCAGCTCGGCGGCGACGGCCTCGGCGACCTCGGGGTCGGCCGTGGCCAGCGGGTCGTTCAGGCCGAGGGTGTCGGAGACCACCGGTCAGCCCTCCTCGATCAGCTTGTTGTAGTCGGTGGCGTCGAGCAGGTCGCCCGGCTCGCCGGAGATCCGGACCTTGAAGATCCAGCCCTCGCCGTACGGGTCGTCGTTGATGACCTTCGGCTCGTCCACCACGGCCGCGTTGATCGCGGTGATCTCGCCGCTGACCGGCGCGTACAGGTCGCTGACGGACTTGGTCGACTCGACCTCGCCGCAGGGCTCGCCGGCCTCGACCGCGTCGCCCTCGTTCGAGTGGAGCTCCAGGTAGACGATCTCGCCGAGCGCCTCCGCGGCGTGCGCGGTGATCCCGACGGTGACGATGCCGTCCTCGGGCGCCTGGCCGGCGGGGCCGAGCCCGGCGACCCACTCGTGTTCTTCGCTGTAGCGGAGCTGCTCCGGAACGCTCACGATTATTTCTCTCTCCAGGTCTCAGGAACGCTTGTAGAACGGCAGGTCGACGATGTCGACCGGCTCGGGCCTGCCGCGGACGTCCACGGCGAGGCCGCTCTCCCCGGCGCCGCCGTCCAGGTAGGCCATGGCGATCGGCCTGCCCAGTGTGGGCGACGGGGCGCCGCTCGTCACGACTCCGCACGGCGTGCCGTCGGACGTGACGACCTGGTACCCCTTGCGGGGCGCGCGACGCCCCCGGGCCACCAACCCGACGAGCCTACGGCCCACGGGTGTCTGTGCCTGCGCCGCCAGTGCGGCCTTCCCGACGAAGTCGGCGGGCTTGTCGAGCTTCACGACGCGGCCGAGGCCCGCCTCGAACGGGCTGGTCTCGGCGGTCAGCTCGTTGCCGTACAGGGGCATGCCAGCCTCGAGCCGGAGCGTGTCGCGCGCCGACAGCCCGGCCGGGACGACGCCCTCGACGCCCGCCAGCTGCCGCCACAGCGCGACGGCGTCGGCGGAGTCGACGAACAGCTCGAAGCCGTCCTCGCCGGTGTAGCCGGTGCGGGCGACCAGCGCGTCGATGCCCGCGACCTTGTCGGCGAGGATCGCGTAGTACTTCAGTTCGGCGAGCGGCGCGCCGGTGAACCCCTCCAGGATCGCCTGGGAGCGCGGGCCCTGGAGGGCGATCAGCGCGTAGTCGTCGGACCGGTCCGTGACGGCGGCGTCGAAGCCCGCCGCGCGCTCGACCAGGGCCTCCCGGACGGTCGCGGCGTTGGCGGCGTTCGCGACGACCATCCAGGTCTCGTCCGCGAGCCGGTAGACGATCAGGTCGTCCAGCACGCCGCCGTCGGGGTCGCAGATCATCGTGTACCGGGCCTTGCCGACCTTCATCGGCGACAGGTTGCCGACCAGCGCGTGGTCGAGCGCGGCGCCCGCGCCCGGCCCGTCCAGGAAGATCTCCCCCATGTGGGACAGGTCGAACAGCCCGGCGCCGGTGCGGACGGCCTGGTGCTCGGCGGTCTCGCTCGCGTAGCGCAGCGGCATCAGGTAGCCCGCGAAGTCGACGAGGTTCGCGCCGAGGTCCCGGTGGACGTCGTGCAGGGGCGTCTTCTTCGCGTTGCTCGCGGTCGGTTCGGCGGACATCGGTTCGGCTCCTTCGTCGCGGACGCGCGTGGTCACATCGTCCCACTCGCGCACCGTGCGTCTCGGTGCCTCCCCCTCTGTCATCGGCGCCTGAGAGCTTCACCCGCTCCGTGCGTGCGGGCTTTCACCTTCGGCGGGGGACGCGGAGTCCCCGCTTTCCAGAGGTCGCCTGGTCCGTGCGGTCCGTGGGCCTGAGAGGTTCCGGGGAGGGTTTGCTCCTTCGGCGTCCCCCGCTGGCGGCCGGGGACTCTCCCGCACGGGATCATCGGCTCCGGCCAGGCTAGCAGCGCTCTCACCCTCCCGACCAGGCGCCGCGACCCGTTCTTGACCCCGCCTCGACCGTCCGCCGGGCCCTGCCGGACGCGGGCATGACAGGGCGCGGGGACGGGGGTATGACGTAGTCTGAGGGGATTGCTGGAGCCACCCCACGGGTGCGGGGTGCACGACCGGAGGGGCACGCATGGGCTGGCTGGCGGGAGTGCTGATCCTGTTCTTCGGCCTGCTGGCGTCGATCGCGCTGCACGAGCTCGGGCACTTCTCGTTCGCGAAGCTGTTCGGGGTCCGCACGACGCAGTTCATGGTCGGGTTCGGGCCGACGATGTGGTCGCGCCGCAAGGGCGAGACCGAGTACGGCGTGAAGTGGATCCCGCTCGGCGGCTACATCCGCATGATCGGGATGCTGCCCCCGCGCCGCGGCGACGCCCCGGGCCAGGTCCGGCGGATCAGCACCGGCCCCTGGCAGGGCCTCATCGAGTCGGCGCGCGGCGCGGCGCTGGAGGAGGTCAGGCCCGGCGACGAGAACCGCGTGTTCTACAACAAGAAGTGGTGGCAGAAGCTGCTGATCATGTTCGGCGGGCCCGCGATGAACCTCATCCTGGCCGTGGTCTTCTTCGCAATCCTGCTGATGGGCATCGGCATGCAGCGGGCCCAGCCGGTGATCGCGGAGGTCTCGCCCTGCATGGTCCCGAAGAGCCAGGCCAGTGTGGACCACTGCCCGGCGGGCGCGACGCCGACCCCGGCGAAGGCGGCCGGGCTCAAGGAGGGCGACCGCATCGTCTCCTACGACGGCCGGGCCGTCGAGGACTACAAGCAGCTCCAGAAGCAGATCCGCGACTCGGCCGGGAAGACCGTCCCGATGGTCGTCGACCGCGCGGGCACCAAGGTCACGCTGAACGTGCCGATCACCCGCAACCAGATGCGCGACCTGGACGACCAGAACAAGATCGTCGAGGTCGGGTTCCTCGGCATCACGCCGACCACCAAGATCGAGCGGGACGGCCCCGGCGCCGTCGCGACGACGATCGGCGACCTCACCGGGCACACGGTGGGCGCGCTGGTGCGGATGCCGCAGAAGATGGTCGGCATCTGGAACGCGGCCTTCAGCGGCGACAAGCGCGACCCGAACGGCCCGATCGGCGTCGTCGGGGTCAGCCGCATCGGCGGCGACGTCGCCGCCTCCGACCAGCTCACCGGCGGCGAGAAGGTCTCCTACTTCGTGATGCTGCTCGGCTCGCTGAACCTCGCGGTCGGGCTGTTCAACCTCGTCCCGCTGCTGCCGCTGGACGGCGGGCACATGGCCGGCGCCCTGCTGGAGGCGCTGAAGAAGGGGTTCGCCCGGGTATTCCGGCGTCCCGACCCCGGCTACGTGGACGTCGCCAAGGCGCTGCCCGTCACCTACGTGATGGCGGCCGTGCTGATCGTCATGGGCGGGCTGCTGATCTACGCCGACCTCGTGAACCCGGTCCGGTTCAACGGCTGACTCCGGCGCTCAGGGGGTGCCCGGCTCCGGGAGCTCGCCGGTCTTGAGGAAGGCCTCCAGCGCCGCCAGGTAGGGGCGGATGTCCATGCCCTGCTCGGCGAGCCACGCGTCCGACCCGTAGGTGCCCGCGTACCGCTCGCCGCCGTCGCAGATCAGCGTGACGACGCTGCCGCGCTCGCCCGCCGCGCGCATCTGCGCGATCAGCCCCGCCGCGCCCCACATCGCCGTCCCGGTGGAGCCGCCGACGCTGCGGCCGGTGACCTCGCTCGTCCAGCGCATCGCCGCGATGGACGCCGCGTCCGGCACCTGGATCATGCGGTCGATCACCGACGGCAGGAACGACGGCTCGACCCGGGGGCGTCCGATGCCCTCGATCCGCGAGCCCGCCGCCGTCCGCTCCGGGTCGCCGTCGGCGAACGAGCCGAAGAACGCCGAGCCCTCCGGGTCGACGACCGCGAGGCGCGTCTGGAACCGCCGGTACCGCGCGTACCGGCCGATCGTCGCGGACGTGCCTCCCGTGCCCGCGCCGACCACGACCCACGCCGGTTCGGGGAACCGCTCCAGCCGCAGCTGCTCGAAGATCGACTCGGCGATGTTGTTGTTGCCGCGCCAGTCGGTGGCGCGCTCGGCGTAGGTGAACTGGTCCATGAAGTGGCCGCCGCACGCCGCCGCCAGCCGGCGCGACTCGTCGTAGATCGAGGACGGGTCCTCCACCAGGTGGCAGCGCCCGCCGTGGAACTCGATCAGCCCGATCTTCTCCGGGCTCGTCGAGGCGGGCATCACCGCGACGAACGGCAGCCCGAGCAGCCGCGCGAAGTAGGCCTCCGACACCGCCGTGGACCCGCTGGACGCCTCGATGATCGTGGTGTCCTCCCGGATCCAGCCGTTGGCGAGCGCGTACAGGAACAGCGACCGCGCGAGCCGGTGCTTCAGCGATCCCGTCGGGTGCACCGACTCGTCCTTCAGGTACAGGTCGACGCCCCACTCGGGCGGCAGCGGGAACACGTGCAGGTGCGTGTCGGCGCTCCGGTTCGCGTCGGCCTCGACCTTGCGGATGGCCTCCGCGATCCACGCCCGGCACGCCGGGTCGCAGCGGTCCACGACGCGGCTCATCTCGACATTCCCTTGCTATTCCCCTCGATCGGGATCGTTCCGTGGCAAACCCCACGATATCCCCGCACGTCACAGGGCATGATGGAGCCCACGGGGGGAAGATGATCGACCTGTTCAACCAGCGCATCGTGGACACCGGACGGCTGCCGCTGTTCGGCTTCTTCGTCGCGTTCATCGTGACGTTCGTGCTCACGCGGGTGAACGTGCGGCTGATCCGCGCCAACTGCCGCTGGTGGTTCCGCAACGTTACCGCCGGCGACCTGCACATCCACCACGTCGTGTTCGGCGTGGTGCTGATGCTCGTGGGCGGCGTGGCGAGCCTCGCCGCACCGGACGCCTACGTCGGGCTCGACCTGACGGCCGCGGTCGTGTTCGGCATGGGCTCCGCGCTCGTGCTGGACGAGTTCGCGCTGATCCTGCACCTCAGCGACGTCTACTGGACGGAGAAGGGCCGCGCGTCGCTCGACGCCGTGTTCGTCGCGATCGCCGTGACCGGCCTGCTGCTGCTCGGCATCCACCCGTTCGGCTTCGGGGGCGTCACGCCCGACCCGGGCGCCTCGACGCTGAGCGGCCTCTATGTGACGTCGCTGGTGGTCAACCTGGCGCTCGCCGTCCTCACGCTGCTGAAGGGCAAGATCTGGACGGGGCTGATCGGGCTGTTCGTGCCCGCCCTGCTGATCATCGGCGCGATCCGGCTGGCGCGGCCCGGCTCGCCGTGGGCGCGCTGGCGGTACACGGAGGGGTCGCGCAAGCTCAGCCGGGCCGTCCGCAACGAGAGGCGGTTCCGGCGCCCGCTGATCCGCGCCAAGATCTGGGTGCAGGAGTTCATCGCCGGACGGCACGACCACATCACGCCCGAGCTGCTCCAGCGCCGCACCGCCGCCGAGCGCGTCCGCCGCCGCAAGGTCGCCCGCGCCCAGCGCAAGGCCGTCGCCCGCGCGCGGCGCCGCGCCGTCCACCGCAGCGGCCGCCGGGGCCTGGAGATCAGGACACGCCACTCCAAGACCGACCGCTGACGACTGCCCCTCTCAATCCAGGACGGGCGCGACCGCGCGGACCGTGTCGATCGTGTCGGCCTCCGCCGCCGACTTGTCGGGCCGGTACCGCAGCACGCGGGCGAAGCGCAGCGCGATCCCACCGGGGTAGCGGGGGCTGTGCTGGACGCCGTCGAACGCGATCTCGACCACCAGCTCGGGACGGACGTGGACGGTCCACTCGTCCTCCCGGACGGCCAGCTCGCGGAACCGGCGTGTCTGCCAGGCCAGCAGCTCGTCGGTGAGGCCCTTGAAGGTCTTGCCGAGCATGACGAAGCCGCCGGTCTCGGGGTCGCGGGCGCCGAGGTGCAGGTTCGACAGCAGGCCCCGGCGGCGGCCGTGCCCCCACTCGACCGCGAGCACGACCAGGTCGAGGGTGTGCCGGGGCTTGACCTTCACCCACCCGGCGCCGCGCCGCCCGGCCGTGTAGGGCGTGTCGAGGGACTTCACCACGACGCCCTCGTGGCCGCGCGCGACGGACTCGTCGAAGACCTCCTTGGCGCGCGCCGCGTCGCCGGTCACGACGCGCGGCATGCGCAGTTCGGCCGGAACGACCCCGGCCAGGGCGGCGTCCCGCTCGGCGCCCGGCGCGTCGAGGAGGTCGGCGCCGTCCAGGTGCAGGACGTCGAACAGGAACACCGAGAGCGGCACCGGCTCGGCGGTCTTGGTCGTGCGGGTCGCGGTGCGGGCGGAGGTGACCTGGAACGGGTGGGGACGGCCGTCAGGCCGCAGCGCGATCAGCTCGCCGTCGAAGACCGCGTCGCGCACCGGCAGCCCGCGCACCGCCTCCACCACCTCGGGCAGCCGGACGGTGATGTCGTCGAGCGTCCGGGTGAACACCCGCACCTCGCCGCCGGAGACGTGCACCTGCGCGCGGATGCCGTCGAGCTTCCACTCCACCGCGACCTCGGTCTCGGGGCCCGCACCGAGCTTGGCGAACGCCTCGTCCATGGACGGGGCCGCCGCCGCGAGCATCGGTTTGATCGGCCGCCCGACCTCCAGCGTGAAGGCGTCCAGCCCACGGGCGCCCTCGGCGAGCGCGGCGGTGGCGACCGGGCCGAGCGCGCCGCGCAGCATCACCGCGCGCCGCACCGCGGCCGCCGGAACGTCGGCCGCGGCGGCGATCGCCTCGGCCATCACGCCGTCCAGCGCGCCCTGCCGCAGCTCGCCCGCCAGCAGCCGGACGAGGAAGTCCTGCTCGGGACGGGTCGCGCGGCCGAGCACGGCGGCGACCAGCTCGCGCCTCCGCGCGACCGAGCCCGCCCCCGACACCGCGCCGATCTCGGTGAACGCGGCGTCCACCTCCGGGACCGTCAGCGACGGCTCGGCGGCGGGCGGCGGTGGCTCGCGCAGCGCCGCGTACCCCACGCCGATCTGCCGTTGCGGCAGCTCACCGGACAGGTAGGCGACCACGGTCGCGGCCTCCTCCGGCTCGGCGGCACGCAGGCATCCGGCGAGGGCGGTCACCTTGGCCTTGCGGCCCGAGGTGCCCGCCACCACCCGAGACGTCTCGGCCAGCTCTGCTACGCGCACGGTTCCATTGTCTCCACCCGGTCCGACATTGGGACCCGCCGGGGGGTTGGTCAGGGCCGCCGGGGCTGGCTACCGTGACCTGAGGTGGCGCCGACCGGGGGAAGTGAGGAGCGGGGAGTGAGGCTTCCGCGGCCGTCGGAACCGTTCGATCGCGTGTACTCGGCGCCGGAGCCGCCCGCTCCGGCGCGCCGTCCGAGGCGCCTCGTGCTGCTGGTCGCGGTGGCCTCGCTCGCGGCCGCCGCGGTCGTGGTGCTGCTCGTGCTGCCCCTGGGCGGGGACGACCACCCGCGCCGCACGCCGACCGCCGCCGTGTCGCCGTCCGCGCCGTCCGCGCCGTCCGGGTCCTCTGCGCCATCGGAGTCGGAGACGCCGTCCGAGTCGGCCACGCCCGCCCCCGGCCAGGAGCCGATCACCGCGCTCCCCGCGCCCTGCGGGATGGTCTCGGGCGGCACCGCCGGTTCGGTCGTGCCGGGCGCGCGGCGGCGCGAGAGCGCCAACACGACGCTGACGACCTGCACCTACTCCTCGGCGAGTCAGGCGTTTCGCTGGCTGCGGGTGGAGACGCGGCTGTACGCTCCCGGCAACAGCACCGATCCCGTGAAGGACGCCGCGAGCTCCTACCGCACCCAGTGGAACCAGGCGCACGACGCTCCGCTGACGCGGACGATCACGCTGGAGCGGGAGCCCGGCCTCGGGGACGAGGCGTACCGCTGGTTCAAGGCCGACAAGGGCCAGCCGACGGTGGTCGGCCAGGTGACCGCGCGGGTCCGCAACGCGCTGGTCACGGTCAGCTACAGCGAGAAGGCGCCCGGCGAGGGCGGCCTGGACGGGGCGGAGCGCTCGTGCCTGTCGAAGGCCGTTCGGGTCGCCCGGGAAGCGCTCGGCGCACTGCGCTAAATCATTTCTGACCTGAATCGGCCGATCATGGCATATTTTCTGTCAACACCTTCTAGGGTGATGACAGAAAAAGGGGAGGAGCGCGCTGAACACGCTCCCGTGAGATCAGTGTTCGGCGCGCGGAGTGCCTGGGGAGGAGGAGGTCATCGCCGTGACCGTTCGATTGGTCGGCGTGTCCTGGGTGTAGTTACACCAGGTCAAGCTACAGATTCCCGGTAGCAGGGGCCGCGAAGTGGACCTCGCTTCGCGGCCCGTCCCTTTCCCGAAGACAGTCCAATTTGCGACACCCCCCAGTATTTGAAAACTTCTTTAAAAATGCTGTATGTGGGATCGTATATGTAAAGTTTGACATCGTGATAAATATGGCCGACCCATCGGTTCGGTGCGTGGTCAGCTCTGTGCGATGGGTATCCGCGCCAGCAGCCGCAGCGACGCCGGCGAGATCCGCGACAGCGTGCGCAGCAGCCGCCCCTCGAAGTTGACCGGGATCATCGCCTTGTTCTTGATGATCGCGTTGACGATCTGCTCGGCGACCCGCTCCGGTGGGTAGTCGCGGAGCCGCAGCACCCGCTGCGCCCGGCTCCGCGCCCGTTCGCGCGAGGCCGCGTCCCCGCCCACGTAGGTGGCGTGCGCCACGATGTCGGTCCCGGCGAAGCCCGGGCACACGGCCGTGACGCCGATGCGGGACCCGGCCAGTTCGGCGCGCAGGCACTCGCTCAGCATCAGCACGGCGGCCTTGGTCGTGGAGTAGGCGGGTATGCCCCGCCAGGGCGCGTACGCGGCGGCGGAGGCGATGTTGACGATGTGCCCGCCGAAGTTGGGCTTGTCGGGCTTGTTGGGCAGCGCGTTGACGCGGTCCACCATCTGCTTGCCGAACAGGCGGGACCCGTGGACGACGCCCCACAGGTTCACGCCGAGGATGCGGTCCCAGTCCTCGACGCCGGTGTCGAGGAACGGGCCCGCCACGAGGATGCCCGCGTTGTTGACCACGATGTCGGGGACGCGGTGCTCCTCCCGCACCCGCGCGGCGAACGCCTCCATCGCCGCCGCGTCCGCCACGTCCACCCGGTGGGCGGCGCCGCCGGGGCCGAGCCCCTTGGCCAGCGCGATCGTGCGTTCGGCGGCGGGCAGGTCGACGTCGGCCGCGATCACCGTCGCGCCGCGTCCGGCCAGGGCCAGCGCGGTCGCCCGGCCGAGTCCGCCGCCGGCTCCGGTGACGACGGCGAGCGCGCCGTCGAAGTACGCGAGGGGCATGGAGACCTCCGTGGTGGGATGATCCAACCGTACTCAGCCCCGCCCGGCGCCTCGCTCGCTATCGGCATACCCGCCGGGCGTCTTCGCCGTCAGCGGAGGTAGGGGCCGAGGCCCTGGCGGCAGAAGTCGGTCATGTAGCGGGCCGCGTCCTCGACCGAGACCTCCGGGCGCCGCGTCCGCCACTGCGCGAGCCGCTCGCACGCGCCGATGATGATCTCGGTGTAGGCCTCGACGGCCTCCGGCGGCGCGGCCGGCGCGAACGTCGCGAGCGCCCCCGCGATCAGCGTGCTCTGCTGCCGGCGCGTCGCCTCGACCGCCTCGATCGCCTGCGGGGACGCGGCGAACGGCTCGCTCAGCAGCATCGCGAACGACCGGCTGTGCGCGTCGACGAACCCGAAGTAGGCGACCATCCCGCGCCACAGGACGTCCTCGGGGTCGGTGGCGCCCGCCATGGCCTTCTGGGTGACGTCGAGCAGCTCGGCCTTCGAGCGGGTGACGCAGGCGAGGAGCAGGCCGTCCTTGGAGCCGAAGTACTCGTAGAGCATCGGCTTGGACACGCCGCAGCGCTCGGCGATCTCGTCCATCGAGGCGGCCTGGTAGCCCCGCTCCCCGAAGACCCGCTCCGCCACGTCCAGCATCTGGCGCTCGCGGTCGGCGCGCGACATGCGGCGGCGCGGCGCGCGTGGTGGGCGTGGCGCGCGCGGCGGTGTGGCGTCACTCACAGGAGAATCCCCACTGTTGGACCTACCGTCAGTAACCTACTGCCGGTAACTTACCGCTAGTAGGTTACCCGGAAGGATGGACATGGCTGAGCGCACCCCCGCGATCGCGATCATCGGCTCCGGATTCGCCGGGCTCGGCATGGCGATCGGGCTCAAGCGGTCCGGCTTCCACGACTTCGTGGTGCTGGAGAAGAGCGACTCCCTCGGCGGGACGTGGCACGACAACACCTATCCCGGCTGCGCGTGCGACGTCCCCTCGCACATGTACTCCTTCTCCTTCGAGCTGAACCCGGGCTGGACGCAGATGTTCGCGCCGCAGCCCGAGATCCGCGCGTACATGGAGCGCGTCGCCGATGCCTACCGGGTGCGCGACCACATCCGCTTCGGCCACGCGGTCGAGAGCATGGAGTACGACGGCGCCGCCCGCCGCTGGAACCTCACGCTCGACGACGGGCGCGTCCTCACCCCGAGGGCCGTCGTGACCGGCGTCGGCGCCCTGCACATCCCCTCGTTCCCCGACCTGCCCGGCATCGAGCGCTTCCGGGGCACCGCGTTCCACTCCGCCGAGTGGGACCACTCCTACGACCTCGCCGGCAAGCGCGTCGCCGTCGTCGGGACGGGCGCGTCCGCGATCCAGTTCGTCCCGAAGATCGCCGGACGGGTGGACGACCTCGTCGTCTTCCAGCGGACCGCGCCGTGGATCCAGCCCAAGCCCGACCACGTGTTCTCACCCCGGACGCGCGCCCTGCTGAAGAAGGTGCCGGGCGCCGCGCGCGCGTTCCGCGACGGCATCTACTGGGT
Organism: Actinomadura terrae; assembly: GCF_022751215.1. GTDB lineage: Bacteria > Actinomycetota > Actinomycetes > Streptosporangiales > Streptosporangiaceae > Spirillospora > Spirillospora terrae. The sequence continues at coordinate 1,384,850 of NZ_JAICDG010000002.1, forward strand.
GCTGGAGGCCCGCGCCCTCGGCTTCACCATCGACCCGCGCCTGTCGGCCCCGCAGGAGCGGGTCGCCCGCTGGCACCTCCGCCGCCAGGTCCCCGACCCGGAGCTGCGCGCCAAGGTGACGCCCGACTACCGGATCGGCTGCAAGCGGATCCTGCTGTCCAACGACTACTATCCGGCGCTCGCGCGCCCGAACGTGCGGGTGGAGACGTCCGGCATCGCCGAGGTCCGCGAGCACTCCGTCGTCACCCGGGACGGGCGCGAGTACAAGGTCGACTGCCTCATCTACGGCACCGGCTTCAAGGTGACCGACGCCCTCGCCGAGCTGCGCGTCACCGGCCGCGACGGCGTCAAGCTCCAGGAGATCTGGGCGGACGGCATCGAGGCGCACCGGGGCACCACGGTCCCGGGCCTGCCCAACTTCTTCATGCTGCTCGGCCCCAACACCGGGCTCGGCCACAACTCGGTCGTGTTCATGATCGAGGTGCAGATCCAGCACGTCCTGAACTGCCTGCGGCTCCTCCAGGAACGGGGCGCCGACACCATCGAGCCGAAGCCGGAGGCGTCCCGCCGCTTCAACGACCGCATCCAGCGCCGGCTGCGCCGCGCGGTGTGGAACGAGGGCGGCTGCCGGAGCTGGTACCTGGACGGCCAGGGCGTCAACCGCACCCTCTGGCCCGGCCACACCTTCGAGTTCTGGGCCACCTCCCGCAAGGCGAACGCCGACGAGTTCACCTTCGGACGCGCCGGCTGAGGGGCGGCGGGCTACTTCGCGGGGGCGAACATCGGCTTGATGCCGGCGATGATCTGGCGGATCACCGGGCGCTGCTCGGCGGGGGTGCGGCCGCGCAGGTCGTGGATCGGATCCAGCCCGTCGTAGTAGGGCGCGAGCGCGAGGAACGGCAGCACGGTCAGGATCAGCGTGGCGAGCACGTCGAGGTCGGCGTCCTCGCGGATGTCGCCGTGCTCCTGCCACAGCTTCAGCGTCGGGTGGATGACCTGGAGGTAGTGCTGGTTCGCGGTCTCGCGGATGACCGAGCGGACGCTGTTGTCGAGCTCGAAGTTCGTCGCGGCCGTGACCGCGCGCTCCAGCGGGTGGTCGGCCATGTACTCGGTCCAGTCGCACAGGACGTCGAACAGCCACTCGTCGAAGGGCTGGTCGAGGTCGAGCCGGGCGATGCGGCGCTCCATCTCCTCGCGGATGCTGCGGGACGCCTCGTCGCAGACGAACGCGAAGAACTCCAGCTTGTCGCTGAAGTACTGGAACAGCGAGCCCTTGGCGATGCCGGCCTCGCGGGCGATGGTGTTCAGGCTGCCGGTCGAGTACCCGTGCTCACCGAACTCGCGCATCGCCACTTCGAGCACCCGCTCGCGCTTGGCGACGTTGAGCCGGAACCAGGTGGACGTTGGCATGGACCCCTTCGACTTTCCGTCAGGAAGCGGTAACCCAGAGGTCAGGATAACGGTCTGTGGCGCCCTGTGTGACCAGAACATCACCGGGCCGGTCGCGGTCCGCGGGGGCGGGCCGCTCCGCCGCCGTCCGGCCGCCTCCCGCGGCGGTCTGCGGCGGGCGAATCACTCCCGGCGAATACCGCATTCCGGGCGCCGCCTCCGGCGGGAGCGCTCCACGCGGCGGCCCGGATCTGCCGGGTGAGTGTTATGTGGTCGTGATATGGCCTGATTCGACCATCGCGCCGCAGGTCAGCGGCGTAATCCTGATCGGGATCGGGGCCGTAATCCGCTCCGGGCGCTGATCAGCCTGGTCAACGTGACGCGGGTCGAGCATTCACGAGAAATATCGGCGGTCGGGCTTGAAATCGCTATTCATCACGTGTTTCATCCCCTTCTAGGATGGGACGTACCGGACGACGGAGGTGAAGGCGGTGCGGTCACGGTCGATCGGCGGCAGGGTGCTCACGGGTGCGGGCGTGGCGGCGGTCATCGCCGTGTCCGCGGCGTCCCCGGTGGCCGCCAAGCCCACGCCCACGCCGTCCTCCTCGGGAGACTCCCCGGCGAGCCCGAGCCCGAGCAAGCCGAAGCCGACCAAGTCGACTCCGACGAAGCCGGAGCCCACCCCCACCAAGACGAGCCCGACCAAGCCGAGCCCCGACCCCACCCCCACACCGACGAAGACGAGCCCGGACCCCACCCCGACGCCGACCAGGCCCTCCGACCCGAGCCCCTCTCCGACGCCCACGGACACGGCGACGCCGACGCCCACCCCCACGCCGACCAGGACGCCGAAGCCCTCGGACAATCCGTCCGCCACGCCGGGCAAGCCGAGCGGGCCGAAGCCGCACGACTCCTCGAAGACGGGGCAGTCCCTGGTTCCGGGAGGGCCCGCGAAGCCGTCCGCGGCGCTGAGCCGCGCGGGCAGCGGGGCGCGCACCCCGACCGACGTGCCCTCGGCGGGCGGCAACGGCGATCCCGCGTCGAGCGTGATGCCGCCGCTCGTCAACAGCGGCTCGGTCACCGACCTGCGGGCACCGCAGGTCGCGCCGCCCGTCGCCGCGCCGGAGGTCGCGCCCGCACAGCAGAGGCCCGCCGCGGTGGCGGGACTGCGCGCGGTCCCCGGGGACGGCTCCGCCGCGATCGAGGACGTGGGCGCACTTCAGGCAGGCGCGCTGGCCGCGCTCGCGTCGTCGGTGACGCTGCTGCTGCTCAGGCTGCGGGTCGGCCGCGCCGGACGGGCACGCTTGCGCGGCGCCCACCGCCGCTGAGCGGCCGCTGCCCGGGCGCCCGGGTCAGCGGGCCAGCCGGATCAGGATCCGGCACACCTCGTCGATGATCTCGGCGGCCTCGGTCGCGCTCTCGGCGGTCGCGATCTCCCGTCCCGCCTCGCCGATCACGGTGGTGAGCACGAGGCTCAGCACCTGCCCCGCGCGTCCCGCCGGGGCCGCGCCGGACGAGCCGTGCAGGAGCTTGGTGTTCTGCGCCATCCACCGCTGCCTGCGGCTGCGGCGCATCAGCGACGAGCCGGACGGCCCCTCACCGCCGTGGAACAGCCGCGCCGCCTCCCGCCGCTCCCAGCACACCTGGAGGTAGGCGCGGGCGCCCGCGATGAACAGCGCGATCGGGTCGTCCTCGCCGCCCGCGCGCGCGTCGGAGACGGCCCGCGCCGCGCTGTCCTCCTGCTCGGCGGTCAGCTCCTCCCACAGCGCCACGTACAGCCCGGCCTTGCCGCCGTAGTGGTGGTAGAGGCTGCCGACGCTGATGCCGGAGCGCTCGACGATCTCGGCGATGCCCGCGCCCGCGTAGCCGCGGTCGGCGAAGACCCGCTGCGCGGCGGCCAGCAGGGCGTGCCGCGTCGCGTCGGCGCGCGCCCACTGCCGTCCGCCGCCGCCGTGCCCCTCTCCGGCGCCGCCCCCGTCGGGGGGCCTGCTCGTCCGCATCGCCCCATCGTCTCAGCTCGCGGACGCCTCTGACCTGTGCTCAGTACCAGTTGTGCGCCTGCCACCACGCCCAGGCACCGCACGGGTCCTTGTAGCGCGCCTTGATGTAGCCGAGCCCCCAGGCGATCTGGGTGGGCGAGCTGGTGCGCCAGTCCGCGCCGGAGCTGGCGAGCTTGGAGCCGGGAAGCGCCTGCGGTATCCCGTAGGCGCCGCTGGAGGGATTGACGGCCCGCTCGTTCCAGCCGCTCTCGTGGTTCCAGAGCGTCAGCAGCGAGGGCCAGCACCGCTCCCAGCCCTTGAGCGCGCTCATCTTCCGCCCGTACTTCCTGTTCTGCTCCGCGCTGGGGTTGGACTTGGCGAGCCGCTCGCGCTCCTGCTGCTCCTTCAGCTTCGCGCGGGCCGCCGCGTCCCGCTTCGCCTTCTTGCGCAGCTCCGCCATCTCGCGCTCGTGCTCCTCGTAGGCGCGCTTCTTGGCGGCGGCGATCGTGTCGGCGGCGATCGGGTCCATGTCGGAGCCGGTCAGCCGCGCGACCATGTCGTTCGTCGACATGTCGGGGGCCGCCATCTTCGGCGGCTCGGGCTCGCCGCCGAAGGAGTTCAGGTCCACCAGGACGAGCGCGGCGGCGAGCCCGCAGATCGCGGCGACCGTGATCGTCGCGTTGTGCGTCAGGAACCGCCACACCCGCCGCTTGCGGCTCGGGCGGTCGGGCGGGAACCCCGTCCCGTACGCGCCGCCGTCGAGCGGCCCGGAGCCGGGCGGGGCGTCGTCGAGCGCCGGACGCGGCGGCGGGACGCGCCGCCCGCCGCGCCTTCCGCGCTCGCCGCGTGACCGCCGGGAACCCGTGCGCGACGGGGTGGCGGTGGGACGTCCGTGCGTGCCGTGACTCTGTGGCATAGGAGAAGACTGCCTTATCGCCCGGGATTTGTATCGTCCACGCCGGGTGTACGGACGCGCGGTGACCTCCGGTTCACCGGCCGCGACCTGGACCGAAGTAGCCCGCCCACGAACTAGGCTTGGAGATCACGGAGCGGAGCGGCGCTCGCGCGGGCACGGCGGACCGGGGATCGAGATGAGCACGGTGACGGAACCGGGGGAGCAGCAGAGGGGCGCCCGGAGCGGGGTGGCCCTGCCGGATGGACTGCCGGACGGACTGCCGGACGCGCTCGTCCACGAGTTCGGGACGCTGCTCGGCGCCGCCGAGCTGCTGGAGCGGATCGCGGGCCGCGAGCTGGAGCGCCGCTGCGGCATCCGGCACGCGGTGTTCGAGGTGCTGCTGCGGCTCGCCGACGCGGGCTGCCCGCGCTCGATGGGCGGCCTCGCCGACGAGCTGATCCTCACCAGCGGCGGCATGACCCGGCTGGTCGACCGGATGGTGGACGCGGGCCTCGTCCGCCGCGAGCCCGCCCCCGGCGACCGGCGCCGCCAGCTCGTCGAGCTGACCGGCGCCGGGCGCGCGAAGCTGGAGGAGGCGCTGCGCGTGCACGCCGAGACCCTGCGCCGGCACTTCGCCGGGCCGCTCACCGAGGAGCAGCGGCACCTTCTCGTGGACGCGCTGACCACCCTGCGCGCCACCGCCCGCGAGGAGCTCGGCGCCCTGCACTGAGCACGCGGGGAGTGGGGCGTCAGCGCGAGTAGTGCTCCACGACGAGCTGCTCGTCGCAGATCACCGGGATCTCGCGGCGCTCGGGGAGCCGGGCCAGCCGCGCGGCGAGCGCGTCGTGCCGGACCTCCAGGTAGGGCGGGACGTTCTCGGCGTGCCCGCCCGCCGCCGCCACCTGGAAGGGGACCATCGCGCGGCTGCGCTCGGCGACCGTGATGACGTCGCCGGGGCGGAGCCGGAACGAGGGGCGGTCCACGCGGCGTCCGTTGACCAGCACGTGGCGGTGCACGACGAACTGGCGGGCCTGGTAGATCGTGCGGGCGAACCCGGCGCGCAGCACGAGCGCGTCCAGCCGGCGTTCGAGGTCGACGATCAGCGCCTCGCCCGTCTTGCCCTCGACCTTGGCGGCCTTGGCGAAGGCGTTGCGGAGCTGCGCCTCGCGGATGTTGTACTGCGCGCGCAGCCGCTGCTTCTCGCGCAGCCGCACCTTGTAGTCGGACTCCTGCTTGCGCGCGCGCCCGTGGACGCCGGGCGGGTAGGGCCGGGCCTCGAAGTACTTCACGCTCTTCGGCGTGAGCGGGATGCCCAGCGCCCGCGACAGCCGGACCTTGGGACGGGGGTTGTTCATCGCGCTCCTCAATGGTTAGGTGAACCTAACTTAGGTAAGCCTAACTTGGAACGTCAAGGAGGTCAGGGTGGGTGCGGAGAACGGGCGCGGCGGTACGGAGGGCCCGGTGTGCGGGCGGGTGTGCGGCCCCGCGCCGGCGGAGCGGGCGCGCACCCTCGCCTACGGCATGGCGGACGGGGCGCTCGCGGTGCCCGGCGTCCCCTACCAGCCCGTCCCGGCGTACACCACGGACCGGGACGGCCGGCCGCTGCTGCTCGTCGAGCGGGCCTCGCCGATCGTGGCGGAGCTGGCGGGCAGGGCGGACCTGGTCGCGACGCTGCGGATCAGCGACGTCGCGCCGGTCGCGATGGCCGACCGGATGCGCGGCCGCGCCTGGATCCACGGCTGGCTGACCGAGCTCCCGCTGGGCGAGCTGCGCGCCGCCGCGATCCGGCTGTCGCGCCCGCACCCGCGTCCCGAATTGCTCGACCTCGCGGACGGCAACGGCCGCCGCGAGTGGACGGTGCTCGCGCTGGAGGTCGCCGAGGTCGAGATCGAGGACGGCTGGGGCGGCGCGATCCTCGAACCCGAGGAGTACGCCGCCGCCGCGCCCGACCCGTTCGTCGCGATCGAGGCGGGCATGCTCACCCACCTGGACTCCTGCCACCGCGACGAGCTGGCGCACCTGCTGCCCCCGGCGGCGGAGACGGCCGACTCGGCCGAGCCGGCTGTGGCGGAGAACACACCGGAGCCGGTCGTCCACCCACTGGCACTCGACCGCTACGGACTGTGGCTGCGGCGCTGCGCTCCGCCGCCGGCCGCGGCCGGGTCGCACGACATCCGGCTCACGTTCGCCGAGCCTGTCAGTGATCTCCACGGGCTGCGCTGCGTCTACCGGCGCCTGTTCGCCTCCGCGACGCCCTAGCCACTACGGGTCGTGCTCCGGGTCGTCCGCGAGATGCCAGTGGTCCCCCGGATGGTGCGGACCGCCCCGCACGGGCGATGCTCAGGTCTCCGGCCGTGGGACGCCGACCGCGCACCGCCCGGAGACGACCCGACCGCCGGCTCATCCTCGCGGGGTGGATGAGTCGGTGGGAGGGCGACGGACCAGGCGGCGAGGCGACCGGTGTCCCCGGCCGGGCCGGTGGTCCGGCCGCGGTGGAGTGTGTTGACGGGGGGCGTGGTCCGGGCCACTGGCCATGAACCGGCCCCTTCCGGAATGGGGCTAGAGGTAGAAGCCGGTCGCGGACGACGGCGCGTTCTGCCCTTGCGGACGCTTCTCGCCCTTGCGGATCGCGGCCAGCTCGGCGAGCGTCGCGCCCTCCGCGCCGATCTCGGCCTCCGGAGCCTCGGAGTCGGCGAGCCACGCGGACGCCTCGTCCCGCGTCAGCGGCCCGACCTCGATCTGCGCCAGGCAGCGCCCCGGCCGCACGACCGCCGGGTGCAGCCGCGCGAGGTCCTCGTTGGTGGTGATCGCGACGAGCACGTCCCGGCCCTGCCCGAGCATCCCGTCGGTGAGGTTGAGCAGCCGAGACAGGCCCTGGCCCGTCGACTGCTTGGCCTCGCCGCGGATCAGCTCGTCGCAGTCCTCCAGGATCAGCAGCCGCCAGCGGCGGTCCTTCTCCTCCTCGTCGCCGACCGCGACCTCCATCAGGTAGCTGGGCGTGCCGAACAGCGCCTCGGGGTCGAGGACGCAGTCGGCCTGGCACCAGCCGTTCCAGGCGCGGGCGAGCGCCCGCAGCGCCGTGGTCTTGCCGGTGCCGGGCGGGCCGTGCAGCAGCAGGAGCCGCCCCGACACCTCCTCGCGGGTGAGGGCCATGACCTCCTCCAGCGCGGCCGCGACCGGGGCGGTGTAGTTGCGCCGGATCTCGCCCCACGCGTCGGCGGAGATCGCCCGCTCGGTGCGGACGGGCCCGTGCGCGCCCATGTGCCAGAAGCCCATCTCGACGTTGGTCTCGTCGGTCTTCGGCGGGTCGGTGGCGTCCTTGACCGACTCCTCCAGGATGCTGTCGGCCAGCTCCTCGCTGACCGCCGACACCTCGACGTACGCGCTGCCGTTCGTCCAGCGGTTCGTCAGCAGCGTCCAGCCCTCGCCCTCGGCGAGCACCGACTCCTTGCCCTTCTCGCGCGCGACGCGGACCAGCCGGCACGCGTCCGGGCGCAGCGGCGCCTCCGGACGGACGTGGTCGAGCCGCGTCGAGCGCGACCACGGCTGCTCACCGGTGGCGAACGGGCGCAGCTTCAACACGTCCAGCACGTCGGCCGGAGAGTTGTTGTCGTTCAAATTGAAGACCACCGGCACCGGTGAGCCCGCCTCCAGATCGGTCACGTTCTCCCGTGGCTCGACGAGGCGCAGGACGTCCTTGGGCATGGTCATGGCATTGATGATCAGGGCCGCCGCGGCGCCCCGTCCACCCAATTAGCCCGCCCGCGCCCGCCCATCGTCAGGACGCGTCGTCGCCGCGTCCCGCCGCCTTGCGCGCCTCGGCCTCCTCCAGGTCCATCTTCTCGGCCTGCCCCGGCGTCGGCGCCGACCCGCCGAGGTAGGCGGGCTGCCACCAGGTCTCGTCCGCGCGCGGGACGTCGGGGTACTCGCGCTGCGCCCGCTCCAGCATGTCCGAGAGCGTGGTGTGCAGGTCGCGCGTGACCTGGTCGTAGTCGTCGCCGCGCTTGGGATGCATCGGCTCGCCCACGAGGATCGTCACGGGGATGTTGCGCTGGAGCAGCCGCCGCTTGTGCCCCTTTGTCCACAGCCGCTGCGGGCCCCAAATCGTGAGCGGGATCAGCGGCACCTTGCCCGCCACCGCCATCCGCACCGCGCCGCTCTTGATCTCCTTCACCGTGAACGAGCGGCTGATCGTCGCCTCGGCGAACACCCCGACGATCTCGCCGCCCTTGAGCGCCTTCAGCGCCGCCGCGTAGGACGAGGCGCCAGCGTCGCGGTCGACCGGGATGTGATGCATGCCCCGCATCAGCGGCCCGCCGATCCGGTTGTCGAAGATCTCCTTCTTGGCCATGAACCGCACCAGCCGCCCCGCCGGGTGTGCCGCCGCCCCCGCGAAGATGAAGTCGAGGTAGCTGACATGGTTGCTGACCAGCACCGCGCCGCCGGTGCGGGGGATCTGCTCGGCCCCCTCCAGCCGGACCTTGAGGTTCAGGGCCTTGAACACACCGAGAGCCGTCTTGATCACCGGCGGGTACACGATTTCGGACATGCAAGCACCGTACTTGAGCGGCCCGTGATCAGCGAGTACGGCGCAGGATCGCGATGGATCACACAACCGGCCGGAACTCTGAGAAGGTTGGGTGGTGACGTGATCGGTGAAAGACGTGATCGGTGAAAGGGGATGAGCATGGAACCGTTGGACGCGGCGGCGGACGTACACGCGCTCATCCGTGACGTGCTGCCCGACCTCGCGCCCAGCGCCTGGTTCGACTCGGGCACCTCCGAGGTGGTGCTGCCCGTCGGACGCTCGGAGGCCCGCGCGTCCAGCTGGACGGTTCTGGAGCGCTGCGCCCGCGAGCCCCGCTCGGCCTGGCCCAAGGTCGTCGACGAGTGGGTCCGCGAGGTCGGCGACCGCGCGTTCCTCGCGGTCGGCGAGATGGAGCTGTTCGGCGACGTCCGCGAGCTGCTGCGGCTGCGGATCGTGCCGAAGCTCGCCCCCCGCGACCGGGAGGGCCTCGTGGTGGTGCCCGCGGGCGACCACTTCGACGCGATGGTGATGATCGAGCACCCCCGCTACGGCGGCCCCCTCACCAAGGCCCGCGCGGGCCTGCTCGGCCTGCGCAAGCTCGGCTATGTGATGACGAACACGCACGACCGCGAGCTGGCCGACGTCGCCGTCCGCGACCAGCCGCTGCTGCCGGGACGCGACGTCCGCGTCGTCACCAAGCCGGGCAGCCGGTACGTGTCGGCGCTGCTCAGCGAGGTCGACCAGTTCCTGCCGGGCCCGAACCGGCACGGCGCCCTCGTCGGCGTGCCCTGTCACAGCACACTGCTGCTCTACCCGATCACCTCGGTCGCGGTCCGCGATGTGCTCCCGGTCTTCGCCGACGTCGTCCGGGAGATGCACGCCGCCGCCGACGACCCCTGCGCCCCCGGCGTCTACTGGAGCCACGGCGAGCGCCGCCTGACCCCCCTGAACGCGACGTCGCTGCCCGCGGGCACGGGCGGCTCGGACGAGTTCTCCGCCCTGCTGCGCCGCCTCCCGGCCGACTCGTAGGGCTCCTGGGCTCCTAGGGGAGCTTCCAGTCGATGGGCTGCCCGCCCTGCTGCTCCAGCAGCTCGTTGGCGCGGGAGAACGGCCGGGACCCGAAGAAGCCGCTGTCGGCGGAGTAGGGGCTCGGATGCGGCGACTCGATGCACGGGACGTCGCCGAGCATCGGCCGCAGGTTGCGGGCGTTGCGCCCCCACAGGATCGCCACCAGCGGCCCGCCGCGCGCGGCGAGCGCCCGGATAGCCTGCTCGGTGACCTCCTCCCAGCCCTTGTCGCGGTGCGAGTTCGGCTTGCCCGGCATGACGGTCAGGGCCCGGTTCAGCAGCAGGACGCCCTGCTCGGCCCACGGCGTGAGGTCGCCGTTGGAGGGCTGCGGGTGGCCGAGGTCGTCGCAGTACTCGCGGAAGATGTTGACGAGGCTGGCCGGGAGCGGGCGGACGTCCGGCGCGACCGAGAAGCTGAGCCCGACCGGGTGCCCGGGCGTCGGGTAGGGGTCCTGGCCGACGATCAGGACGCGGACCTCGTCGAAGGGCTGGGTGAAGGCCCGCAGGATGAGGTTTCCGGCGGGCAGGTAGCGGCGGCCGGCGGCGACCTCGGCGCGCAGCCAGTCGCCGGCGGCGGCGATCGTGCCCGCGACGGGTTGCAGCGCGGACGCCCAGCCCGCCTCGACGATCTCCGGGAGCGGTCGTGCGGTCATGGCGCACCACACTAACGGCATGATCTTGCGCCCGTTCCTTGATCACGGTGATGGGTTTCCTGACCACATCAGGACGATTCGCGGTCGGGGCTGTCAAGGTCGGCCGAAATGTGCCGTGGTGACGCCGAGCGCCGCCCGGTGCCGCCACGCGAGCCGGAGCGCGGCGGCCCCGGCGGGCTGCATCGGCTCGGGGACCGTCCCGTCGAACGGCGCCATCGACACCGTCCCCTCGGCGTTGACGGCGACGAGGCCGCCGAACAGGGCGCGGAACGCCGCGTCCTCGACCACCACGACGGTGAGCAGGTCGAGCGCGAACGTCAGCGGGTCGACGCCGAGCCCGAGGAAGTGGGCGCGGACGGCCCCCTGCTCCCGGGCCTCGGTCAACTCCCGATGGAAGGGCCATTCGTCCTGGACGAAACCGGGGCCGTAGTCCTCGCCGCGTCCGAGGAACTCCTCGGCGTACTCGCGGACCATGCAGTGCCACAGGCTCAGGCCGTGCTCACCGTGCTCACCGTGCTCGCCGTCGAGGGGCTGGAACACCCCCACGGGCATCACCTGGTGGAGCCCGCCCGCGTGCGCGACCTTCGCCGGGTCGCGCCAGTGCAGCACATAGGAGCCGGACGCGGTGACGGTCACGGTCGTGATCGCGGGCAGCGCCGCCCGCCGCGCCAGGTCGAGCGGATCACCGACACGGGCCCGAACCGGGAGGCCGTCCCTCCTCGCCGCGAGTTCGTGCGCGACGGCCTCGCCGACGTTGACGCCGTCGAAGTAGCGGGCCGGGCCGAGGCGCAGGACGGGCGGGTCGGCGGCGAGCAACCGGTGGCTCGGCCGGTCCTCGAAGGTCGCGGGCTTGGCGAGCGCCGCCATCGCCGCGGCGTAGGTGCGGTACCCGGAGGGCAGCCCGTCGGACGGATCGCGGACGGACGGCGGGGCGGGATCGGCCTCCCACTCCAGCCGGACGTCCTCCAGCGGGATCGGCGCGTCCGGAACCCAGCCCTCCCGGCACAGCAGCGGCGTGCCCGCGACGCGCGGCACGTCGGGATACAGCCCGCCGGCGATCTCACCGAGGCGGGCGCGGCCCGCGTTCAGCGCGTCCCGCTCGTCCCGCCAGCGCTGCTCTTCGGCGTTCACGCCGCCCACCCTAGGGCGCCGGACGCAGCTCCAGCGTGCAGCACTTGGGTCCGCCGCCCGCCTTGCGCAGCTCCGACAGGTCGACGGGGACGGGCGTGTACCCGCGCTCGTCCAGCGCGCCGATCAGGCCCGTCGCCTCGGCGTTGACGACGACGTTGCGGCCGTCGCACACGGCGTTGAGGCCGAGGACCGCCGCGTCCCGCTCGCCGGCGATGATCGCGTCGGGGAACAGGCGCTCCAGCACCGCGCGGCTGCCCGGCGAGAACGCGCCGGGGTAATAGGCGACATCGCGCCCGCCGAGCGGGAACAACGCGGTGTCCAGGTGGTAGAAGCGCGGGTCGACGAGGCGGAGCGTCACGACCGGCCGTCCGAGGAATTCCTGCGCTTCCTGGTGCGCGGCCATGTCGGTGCGAAATCCGGTGCCCGCGAGGATGATGTCGTCCAGGGTGAGGAAGTCGCCTTCCCCTTCGTTGGTGTGCCGCGGCTCAAGTACGTCGGTGAAACCGTTGTTCCTGAGCCACTTCGCATACGCGGGCCCTTCCGCCTCCCGCTCGGGGAAGGCGAAGCGCGCGCCGTAGACGCGTCCGCCGACGACCAGCGCGCCGTTCGCGGCGAACACCATGTCGGGCAGCCCCTCGACCGGGTCGATCAGGCTGACCTCGTGCCCGAGGGCGAGGTAGGCGGCGCGCAGGGCCTCCCACTGCGCGACGGCCCGTCCCGCGTCGGCGCCCGCGTCCGGGTCCATCCAGGGGTTGATCGCGTAGGTCACGGCGAAATGCTCGGGACGGCACATCAGGAAGTGCCGCCGCCGCGCGACCCGTTCGGACCGTTCCGGGACGGTGCTCGACTCAAGCACGGCACTCGGCTCAAGGACGGTGCTCGACTCAGGGACGGCGCTCGGCTCCATTGCCGGCATGACGGTCATGCGCGTCTCCACAGGGCTACTGAAGGGGACTCGGGCTTACCGAAAGCCTAGGAACGCCGGGCTTGCAATCCAATCCGCCGACCTTGCGCCGAGGAGGTGTTTCGTTGCGCATTCCCGAAACGCAGCGATGAATCATTGCGCGCCGCGATTCGGCGTGTTCGCCCGGCGCAGGGCGAACACGCCGCCGCGGGTCAGAGGTTGATCATGTGGCCGGCCAGGCCGTGCACGGCCTCCTTGACGGCCTCGCCCAGCGTCGGGTGGGCGTGGACGTTGCGCGCCACCTCGTGGACGGTCAGGTCCCACTGCTGGGCCAGGGTCAGCTCGGGCAGGAGCTCGGTGACCTCCGGGCCGATCAGGTGCGCGCCGAGCAGCTCGCCGTACTTGGCGTCGCTGATCACCTTGACGAAGCCGTCGCCCTCGCCCATGCCGAGCGCCTTGCCGTTGGCGCTGTAGGGGAACTTGGCGGTCTTGACGTCGAAGCCGCGCTCCTTCGCCTGCGCCTCCGTCCAGCCGAAGCTCGCGATCTGCGGCTGGCAGTAGGTCGCGCGCGGGATCATCACGTAGTCGAGCTCCATCGTCTCGGCGCCCGCGATGGTCTCGGCGGCGACGATGCCCATCGCCTCGGCGGCGTGCGCGAGCATCAGCTTGGCGGTGACGTCGCCGATCGCGTAGATGTGCGGGACGGACGTGCGGCACCGGCCGTCCACGTCGATCGCGCCCCGCTCGGTCAGCGCGACGCCGGTCTTGTCGAGCCCGTAGCCGTCGACGTTCGGCTGGAACCCGATCGCCTGGAGCACCTTGTCGGCCTCGATGACCTGCTGCGCGCCGTCCTTGCCGGTGACGGTGACCTTGACCTTCTCGCCCGAGTCGTCGATCGCGTCCACGCGGGTGGAGGTCAGCACGTCCACGCCGAGCTTGCGGTACCGCTTGGCCAGCTCCTTGGACACGTCCGCGTCCTCGTTCGGGACCATCCGGTCGAGGAACTCGACGATCGTGACCTTCACGCCGTAGTTGTGCAGGACGTAGGCGAACTCCACGCCGATGGCGCCCGCGCCCGCGATGACGATGCTCTCCGGCAGCTCCGAGCTGAGGATCTGCTCCTCGTAGGTGACGACCCGCTCGGACAGGGACGTGCCGGGCAGCAGCTTCGTGTGCGCCCCGGCGGCGATGATGCAACTACCGAACGTGACCGTCTCGCTGGACCCGTCGGACCTCGTGACCCGGAGGGTGTTCGCGTCGGTGAACGTCCCCCGCCCGTCATAGGAAGTGATCTTGTTCTTCTTCATCAGGAACTGGACGCCCTTGACGAGCTTGTCCGAGACCTCCCGGCTGCGCTGGTAGGCCGCGCCGTAGTCGAAGGACACCTCGCCCTCGACCCTGATCCCGTACTTCTTCTGCTCCTGCGTGAAGATGTGCGCCAGCTCGGCGTTGCGCAGCAGGGCCTTCGAGGGGATACAGCCGACGTTGAGGCAGACCCCGCCCCAGTACCGCTCCTCGATGATCGCGGTCTTCAGCCCGAGCTGCGCCGACCGGATCGCGGCGACATATCCACCCGGGCCCGCGCCCAGGACCACGACGTCAAAGTGTTCGCTCATATCCATGGACGATATTCGCCGCTGGCCGGTGCTCGCATCCCGGATGGCCTGGGGGTGCTTCGGGTCACCCGCGGGCTGCTTCGGGTCACCGGTCACATCCTGTTAGGGTTTCGAGCGGCCTCCCGCCGGTGATCCTTCGCGGGGGGACGGCGGCGCGCGAGCGGCGGGCCGCCCGGCCGGCCGGGTGCGCGACGACCCGGCGGTGCCCGCTTCCCGCGGGCCGAGGCGGCCCGAGGTCCCGGCGGCCTCCGGATCCGGAACACGGCGCCCCGGCGCGATCGTTGAGGGCAGATCGGCCCGTCCCGTCACAAGCGAAAGCGGAGGAGAAGGCGAGTGAGGATCCCGAGGCGCGTCAACACCGTCCTGGACTGGATGGAGAAGCACTTCGTCGCGCTCGCGGTGGTCGTCGCGCTCGTCGTCGTGGCCCTGGCGGCCACGCTCGCGCCGCCGCTCGTCGGGCTGCCGGTCGCCGGGTTCATCGTCGGGCTGGCCGCCGGCGGGTTCCTCGTGCACGTCCGGATGAGCAAGCGGGTGGCCCGCGCCCGCGCGGAGATCGACGACCTGCTCCGCGAGAACGGCGCCCTCCGGCACCGCAACACCGTCCTCGCCAGCGGTGTGATCACGCGGGAGGCGCAGGAGACGCAGGCGTTCGTCGCCATCCCCGATGACGAGGAGATCCTCGACGGCGACCCGCAGCGCACCGCCGCCCTCCCCGAGCTGATCGACGACCTCATGGACGAGGACGAGGCCAAGCCCGCCGACGAGACCTTCGACGAGACCTTCGACGAGGACGAGGACGAGGACACCGCCAAGAACCGCCGCCGCGCGTAGCGGCGGGCGGCTGCGCCATCACCGCGCGTTAGCCCGGCCGGCCTCGGGGGAGATCGACTCCGGAGGTGGTGGCGGATGAGCGCGCACTCGGGAGCGGCACCGGGGCACGACCGCGCGGGGGCGGCCCCCGCCGAGGACGAGGCGAACCTGTCAGCCGTCCACAAGGCGGTGATCGCGTCCGCGATGGGCAACTGCATCGAGTGGTTCGACTTCGGCGTGTTCAGCGCCGGGGTGATGACCTCGATCATCGGCACGGTGTTCTTCCCGTCCAGCGAGTCGGGCGCCACGCTGCGCTCGTTCGCGCTGATCGCGGCCGCGTTCATCGCCCGCCCGTTCGGCGGGATGTTCTTCGGCCCGCTGGGCGACCGCGTCGGCCGCAAGCGGGTGCTGGCCACCACGATCATTCTGATGTCCGGTTCGACGTTCGTGATCGGAATCCTGCCCGGATACGGCACGCTCGGCGCGGCTGCGCCGCTGCTGCTGCTCCTGGTCCGGCTGACGCAGGGGTTCTCGACCGGCGGGGAGTACGGCGGCGCCGCCACGATGATCGCCGAGTACGCGCCGACGAACCGGCGCGGGTTCTTCGGCAGCTTCCTCGAACTCGGCACGCTCGCCGGCTACATCATGGGCGCCGGGCTGGTGCTGCTGGTCGACCTCGCCCTCGGGGACGACCGCATGCACGACTGGGGCTGGCGGCTGCCGTTCCTGATCGCGCTGCCGCTCGGCCTCGTCGGGCTCTACGTCCGGACGCGGATCGAGGACACCCCGGCCTTCCAGCGGATGGAGGACGAGGGGGAGAAGGCCCGATCGCCCCTGAAGGAGACGCTGGAGGGCCACTGGCGGACGATCGTCACGCTCATCGGGATCGTGCTGCTGCTGAACGTCGCCGACTACACGCTGCTGACGTTCATGCCGTCCTACCTCGTCGACTTCCTCGACATGGACGACGTGACCGCGCAGCTGATCACGATCGGGGTCGAAGCCGTGATGATCGCGGTGATCGTGCCGCTCGGCGCGCTGTCGGACCGGATCGGCCGCAAGCCGCTGCTGACCACGGCCGCGATCGGCTTCGCGCTGCTGTCTTTCCCCGCGTTCGCGCTCATGCAGACCGGCCATCCGGCGGGCGTCGCGCTCGGTTACGCGATCATCGGCGGGCTGCTGGTGCTGATCCTCGCGGTGATCGGGGCGACGTTCCCGGCGATGTTCCCGACCAAGGTGCGCTACGGGGCGTTCGCGATCGGCTACAACGTCTCGACGTCGCTGTTCGGCGGGACCGCCGCGGTGCTGGTCGGCTCGCTGATCAAGGTGACCGGCACCAACTACATCCCGGCCTACTACCTGATCCTGGTCGCGCTCGTGGCGCTCGTCCCGATCAGGCTGATTCCGGAGACGGCGCGGGTGCCGATCGACCGGATCGGAACCCCCGAGGCGCCGGAGGCGGCCGGTTCCGGCGCGTGATGGTCCGGGTCGGACGCCGGTCTCCGGGTCCCCCTATAGACCTCCCCTAGGCCTCTGCGCTGCATGGATTCCGAGCGGTATCTCGCGCGGGTTGGACTTGTATGGCGCCGAGGCAAAGAAGAGGTACGGGGGATAGCACATTGCACTTCGCCGATTACCGTAGGTAGCGTCACCGATGGCAAGACGACGGGCCAAGCAGGCATGAATCCCCCGAATCCTCGGTGTTTTCGGCTCTGCCTTCCCTTTTGTCTTCCCGCAGGCGCATAACAGGCATACAGCGACGAATCGGTGGTGTGCACGTGACGGAACAGCCCCAGGCCTCGGACCAGCGGTTGAGCCTCGATACCTCGGCGGCACGGAACCTGGCGACCACGACCAAGTCCGTCCCGCAGATGCAGGGCATCACCTCCCGGTGGCTGCTGAAACTCCTGCCCTGGGTCCAGGCGTCCGGTGGTGCCTACCGGGTCAACCGGCGCCTCACCTACACGCTCGGTGACGGCCGCGTGACCTTCGTGACCACCGGCGCCGACGTCCGCGTGATCCCGCGCGAGCTGGGCGAGCTGCCACCGCTGCGCGGCTACGACGACGAGCCGGCGCTGGACGCCCTGGCGGGCCGCTTCACCCAGCACGAGTACGAGCCCGGCTCCGTCATCGTCGAGCAGGGGACCCCCGTCGACCAGGTCGTCCTGGTCGTGCACGGCAAGCTGAGCCGGGTCGGCGCGGGCGAGTACGGCACCGAGGCCGTGCACGGCACGCTCGCCGACGGCGACTTCTTCGGCGAGCAGGTCCTCGTCCCCGGCGACGAGCCCGGCGAGTGGGACTACACCGTCAAGGCCGTCACGTCCGCCACGGTGCTGACGCTGAGCCGGGCCTCCTTCCAGGAGGCGCTCGGCCAGACCGACACGCTCCAGGCGCACCTGGCCGAGTTCCGCTCCGGCCCGGAACGTGCCACCAACCCGCACGGCGAGGCGGCCATCGAGCTCGCCTCCGGACACGAGGGCGAGCCCGTCCTGCCCGGCACGTTCGTCGACTACGAGGGCTCCCCGCGCGAGTACGAGCTGAGCGTCGCGCAGACCGTGCTGCGCGTCCACAGCCGGGTCGCCGACCTCTACAACGAGCCGATGGACCAGATCGAGCAGCAGCTGCGGCTGACGATCGAGGCGCTGCGCGAGCGGCAGGAGAGCGAGCTGCTCAACAACCGCGACTTCGGGCTGCTGCACAACGCCGACCTGTCCCAGCGCATCCACACCCGCAGCGGGCCGCCCACCCCCGACGACATGGACGAGCTGCTCTCCCTCGTCTGGAAGGACCCGGCGTTCTTCCTCGCGCACCCGAAGGCGATCGCCGCGTTCGGCCGCGAGTGCAACGCCCGCGGCCTGTACCCCGAGAGCGTCGACATCGGCGGCAACAAGGTCCCGGCCTGGCGCGGGGTGCCGATCTTCCCGTCCAGCAAGATCCCGGTCAGCAAGACCAAGACCAGCTCGATCCTGCTGATGCGCACCGGCGAGGTGTCCCAGGGCGTGATCGGGCTGCACCAGACCGGGCTGCCCGACGAGTACCAGCCGGGCCTGTCGGTCCGCTTCATGGGCATCGACGAGAAGGCCCTCATCTCCTACCTGGTCAGCGCCTACTACTCGGCCGCCGTGCTGGTGCCGGACGCGCTCGGCATGCTGGAGTCGGTCGAGATCGCGCACGGCGGTGCGGCGTAGTGCAGCCGTTCCGGCTCCCCGAGTTCTACATCGCTCATCCGGCCCGGCTGAACCCGCACGTCGACCGGACCCGTGAGCACTCGCTCGGGTGGTCCTACGAGATGGGCATCCTCGGGCCCGACCCCAGCGGGCCCGAGGTCTGGGACGAGGCCGACTACGACGCCCACGACTACGCGCTGCTCACCGCCTACACGCACCCGGAGGCGCCCGGCCCCGTCCTGGACCTGGTGAACGACTGGTACGTCTGGGTGTTCTACTTCGACGACCACTTCCTGGAGAGGTACAAGCGGCCCCGCGACATCGCGGGCGCCCGGGAGTACCTCGCGCGGCTCCCCGCGTTCATGCCGGTGGACGTGGGAGCCGGGCCGAGTCCCGAGCCGACGAACCCGGTCGAGCGGGGCCTCGCCGACCTCTGGGACCGGACCGTTCCGCTCATGTCGCGGGAGTGGCGCGAGCGGTTCGCCGTGAGCACGCACAACCTCTTGCAGGAATCGCTCTGGGAACTGGAGAACATCACCGACGACCGCGTCCCCAACCCGATCGACTACATCCACATGCGCCGCAAGGTCGGCGGCGCGCCCTGGTCGGCCGACCTGGTCGAGGTGGCGATCGGCTCGGAGGTGCCGCCGGCGGTCGCGGGCACCCGTCCGCTGCGGGTGCTGAAGGACACCTTCGCCGACGCCGTCCACCTGCGCAACGACATCTTCTCCTACCAGCGCGAGACCGAGAGCGAGGGCGAGGTCAACAACGGCGTCCTGGTGATGGAGCGGTTCTTCGACACCGATCCGCAGCGCGCCGCCGACATCACCGGCGACCTGCTCACCTCGCGCATGCAGCAGTTCGAGAACACCGTGTTCACCGAGCTCCCGCCGCTGTTCGAGGAGCACGGGCTCGACCCGTCCGAGCGGCTCGACGTGCTGCGGTACGCGCGCGGCCTCCAGGACTGGCAGTCCGGCGGCCACGAGTGGCACCTGCGCTCCAGCCGCTACATGAACGAGGGCGCGGTGACCGGGCGCCGGTTCGCCCCGTCCGGCCTGCCCGACCTGGCCGGGCTGCTCGGCCTCGGCACCTCGGCGGTGCGGCTCCGGTCGCTGACCCGCCCGCCGGGCCCCGCCCCGGATCCCATGTTCGAGGTCCCGGCACTGACGGCGTCCGGGGAGCCGCTGCTCAACCCGCGCCTTCCGGCGCTGCGCGGGCACGCCTCCGAATGGGCGGCGCGGACGGGCCTCGTCGGTGACCTTCCCGCCGTGTGGACGGCCGAGGCGTTCGCCGCCGCCGACTACCCGATGTTCGCCGCGCTGACCCATCCCGCCGCGTCCGGCCCCGAACTGGAGCTGGTCAACGACTGGAACCTGTGGGTGTTCGCGTTCGACGACTTCTTCGTCGAACGGTTCAAGCGGCCCCGCGACCTCCTCGGCGCCAAGGCCTATGTGAGCCGCCTCCGGGAGTTCCTGGCCGGACGCGGCGCGAAGCCGTCCGACCCCGTCGAGCACGCCCTCGCCGACCTCTGGGCGCGCACCACGGCGGCCATGCCCGACGGCGTCCGGGCCGATTTCGCCGCCGGGATCGGACGGTTCCTGGAGGGCGCGCTCTGGGAACTGGCCGGGCTCGCCCAGAACCGCGTCCCCGACCCGGTCGACTACATCGAAATGCGCCGCGACACCAGCGGGACCGCGCTGACCACGAGCCTCGTGCGGTACGCGCTCGGCACCGGCATCCCGGCGGAGCTGCTGGCGTCCAAACAGGTGCGGGCCCTGCACGAGGCGTTCGGCGACATCGTCGGCCTCCGCAACGACCTGCTCTCCTACCGCAAGGAGATCGAGGTCGAGGGCGAGCTGAACAACGCCGTCGTCGCCGTGCAGCGGTTCCTCGACACCGGTTCCCGGCGCGCGGCGGAGATCGTCGCCGACCTGGTCAGGGCGCGCACCCGCCAGTTCGACCGGGTCGCCGAGATCGAGCTGCCCGCCCTCGCCGACCAGCAGGGCCTCGACGCCGCCGGACGCGCCGCCCTCACCGGTCATGTCGAGGGCCTGCGCCGCTGGCTGGCCGGCGACCTGCGCTGGTCCACCACGACCGGCCGCTACCGGCGCGCCGAACCCGTCCCGGTGCGGGCCGACCCGTCCCGCGTCCCCACGCCCCGGCTCACGATCGGCCCCACCGGGCTCGGCACCTCCGCCGCCCGGCCGAGGCCGCCCCGAGCGACAACAGGAGGTAGCCGCACATGACCGAACAGCAGTTGAGCCTGAGCACGTCGGCGGCGCGCAACCTCGCGACCACGACCAAGTCCGTCCCGCAGATGCGGGGCATCACCCCCCGGTGGCTGCTGTCGCTGCTGCCCTGGGTCCGCGCCGACGCGGGCACCTACCGCGTCAACCGCAGGCTCACCTACCAGCTCGGCGACGGCGTCGTGTCGTTCCTCAACGAGGGCGCCGACGTGCGGGTCGTCCCGCCCGAGCTGGCCGAGCTGCCGCCGCTGCGCGACCTCGGCGAGCCCGGGCTGCTGGAGGGCATCGCCGGACGGTTCGTCCAGCGCGAGTACCAGGCCGGCGACGCGATCGCCGCCGCGGGCGCCCCGCTCGACCAGGTGATCCTGATCGCCTACGGCAAGGTCGCGCAGACCGCCGCCGGGCAGTACGACACCGACGTCCACCTCGACATCCTCGACGGCGGCGACTTCTTCGGCGAACACGCGCTGGTCGAGGACGCGGCCGTGTGGGAGCACACCTACCGCGCGCTCACGCCCGTCACCGTCCTGGCGCTGTCGCGGGAGGCGATCGGCGAACTGACCGAACGCGACGACACGCTGCGCGCCCACCTGGCAGGGTTTCGCGACGCGCCCGTCCCGCCGCGCACCCGGCACGGCGAGGCGGAGATCGAGCTGGCGTCCGGGCACGACGGCGAGCCGCTCATCCCCGGCACGTTCGTCGACTACGAGGCCGCGCCCCGCGAGTACGAGCTGGCCGTCACACAGACGCTGCTGAACGTCCACACCCGCGTCACCGACCTCTACAACCAGCCGATGGACCAGCTCGAACAGCAGCTCCGGCTGATCATCGAGGGGGTCAAGGAGCGGCAGGAGTACGAGCTGCTCAACAACCGCGACTTCGGCCTGCTGCACAACTGCCATCCGCGCCAGCGCGTCCAGACCCGCGGCGGGCCGCCCACCCCCGACGACCTTGACGAACTGCTCGCCCGGCGCCGCAAGTCCCGGTTCTTCCTCGCGCACCCGAAGACGATCGCCGCGTTCGGCCGCGAGTGCACCCGGCGCGGCGTGTACTTCTCCGGCGTCGAACGGGACGGGCGCCGCGTCCCGGCCTGGCGCGGGGTGCCGATCTACCCGTCCGACAAGATCCCGGTCACCCCGTCCGGCACCAGCTCGATCCTGGTCGTGCGCACCGGGGAGGACGACCAGGGCGTCATCGGCCTGCACCGCACCGGCATCCCCGACGAGGTGCAGCCGGGCCTGTCGGTGCGCTTCACCGGCATCGACGAGCGGGCGATCGCGACCTACCTGGTCAGCGCCTACTACTCGGCCGCCGTGCTGGTGCCCGACGCGCTCGGCGTCCTGGAGAACGTCGAGATAGCCCGCTGACGAGCGAGGAGGGACGGACATGGCCGTCGCACGAACCAGCCACTTCACCCGGGACGAGGCCCACATGTCCGCCACGGAGATCCTCGCGTGGAGCCGCGGGCTGCTCGATCCCGCGCTGCGGCAGACCGTCGACGCCATGCCCGACTCGATGCGGGACATCGTCTCCTTCCACTTCGGCTGGCGGGACGAGCACGGCCGTCCCGACACCGGGGCGGGCGGCAAGGCGATCCGTCCGGCGCTGACGCTGCTGGCGGCCGAGGCGGCGGGCGCGGCGGCCGAGTCCGCGCTGCCCGCCGCCGTCGCGGTCGAACTCGCGCACAACTTCTCGCTGCTGCACGACGACGTGATGGACGGCGACCGCACCCGCCGCCACCGCCCCACCGCGTGGAGCGTGTTCGGCGTCAACGCCGCGATCCTCGCCGGCGACGCGCTGCTCGCCGCCGCGTTCGAGGCCCTCGCCGCCGGACCCGCCCCCGCCGCCGGGGTGCGGGTGCTGAGCCGCGCCGTCCTCGACCTGGTCGAGGGCCAGAGCGCCGACCTGGCGTTCGAGACCCGCGCGGACGTCACGCTCGACGAATGCCTGGAGATGGCGGCCCGTAAGACCGGCGCGCTGCTGGGCGGCGCCTGCGCGCTGGGCGCCGTGCAGGCCGCCGCGTCCCCCGCGGTCACGGCCCGGCTCCGCACGTTCGGCGAGCGCCTCGGCCTGGCCTTCCAGCTCGTGGACGACCTGCTCGGCATCTGGGGCGACCCGGCCGTCACCGGCAAATCCGCGCATTCCGACCTGCGCAGCCGGAAGAAGTCCCTCCCGATCGTCGCCGCCCTCACCTCCGGTACCCCCGCGGGCGCCGAACTGTCCGCCCTCTACCTGCACGACGACCCGCTGACCGACACCGCCGCCGCCCGCGCCGCGTCCCTGGTCGAGGACGCCGGAGGCCGCGCCTGGGCGACCGCCCGCGCCGACGAACTGCTGGCCGAGGCCCTGGCCGAGCTGGACGCCGCCGAAACCGTCCCCACCGCCGACGCCCAGCTGCGAACGCTCGCCCACCTGATCACCCACCGCGACCACTGACGCCCCCTACACTGCTGGGCGTGCCGCCCCTGGAACCCACCGACCCCCGGCGGCTCGGCGTCTACCACCTCACCGAGCGCCTGGGCGAGGGCGGCCAGGGCGTCGTCTACCTCGGCCGCACCGACGGCGGCCCGCAGGTCGCGGTCAAGCTGTTCCACGCGCAGCCGCCGGACGACCCCGACGACATGTTCGGCCGCGAGATGGAGGCCGCCAAACAGGTCGCGCGCTTCTGCACCGCCCAGGTCCTCGACTCCGGCACCATCGGAAGCCGCCGCTACATCGTCAGCGAGTACATCGACGGCCCACCGCTCAGCCGCGTCGTCGCCGAAGACGGCCCCCGCAGGGGCAGCGCCCTGGACCGCCTCGCGATCGCGACCGCCACCGCGCTCGTCGCCCTGCACGACGCGGGCGTCGTCCACCGCGACTTCAAGCCGCAGAACGTCCTGCTCGGCGCGGACGGCCCGCGCGTCATCGACTTCGGCATCTCCCGCGCACTCACCGGCGCCCAGACAATGGTGAGCCGCGCGGTGGGAACACCCGCCTACATGGCGCCGGAGCAACTCCAGCCAGGCGAACTGGGCCCGGCAGCCGACGTTTTCGCCTGGGCCTCCACAATGGTGTTCGCCGCCACCGGCCGCCCCCCATTCGGCAACGAGTCGATTCCGATCGTCTTCAACCGAATAGCCCACGAGCCCCCTCGCCTCGGGACCGTGGAGGAGCCCCTACGAAGCCTCCTCACGGCCTGCTTCGCGAAAGACCCGGCGTCCCGCCCGTCCGCCCACGAGATCCTGGACCGCCTGGTCCGCCCCACAGGCAGCACTCCTCGGCCGCCCGCACTCGCGCCGCCGGACGCGACAACAACCCCCCACGGTCCGCCACCTGGCAAACGGAGAAGGCCTCTCATCGCCGCCGGAGCGGCAGCGGCGATCGCCACAGCCGCAATCGTCCTCGTAGTAGCCCGCCTGGCATCTGGCGACTCCCCGGACAAGACCGCGAGCGTGGTAACGCCAAGCCCGAGCGCCACGGCCGCAGCACCGCGCCCATCCGAGTCCACACCAAGACGCACCGCGACACCCACACGCAGCACGAGATCACAGGCGCCGAGCCCCTCCGCAACCCCTTCCCCGTCCCAGAAACCCAAGCCCAAACTCATCCGCACAGTGCTGGGTCCGGGCCACTTCAGCGCCTACTGCGTGAAACTGGGCTGGGAATGGGTCGAATACCGCGAAACCCCGACCCCCGGCGCGTACTGCGTGAAGAACAAGGGCGCCACCATGCGTCTGACGCAACCCCAACTGGACGCGGGCTGCCGCTGGCGCTTCACCGACCCCCGCGCCCGCCACTACTTCAAGGGCAAATCCAACTACTGCTACACGACAAAACCGGCTCAGACCTCGTGATCCGATGCTGAGGTCGCCGCGCTTGCGGCCTGGAGACCGCGTGCGGATCGTTTCTCCCGCCTGCCCACCGAGTCGGGAAGAGGTCACCCGGGGCGTCGAACTGCTCACCTCCTGGGGCCTGAAGGTCGAACTGGGCGAGCACGTCTTCGACCGGTGGGGTTACATGGCCGGCTGCGACGAGGACCGCGTCTCCGATCTGAACGCGGCGTTCCGCGATCCGGGTGTCCGAGCCGTGATCGCCGCCCGGGGCGGCAAGGGCACCTATCGCATCGTCGACGGCCTCGACACCGGCGCCCTCGGACGCGCCCCGAAGCCCGTCGTCGGCTTCAGCGACATCACCCACCTCCACTTCGCCCTCTGGTCACGATGCCGCCTGGCCTCGCTCCACGGTCCCTTCGCCAAGCGCGACGACCCGTTCACCGGCCCCGCCTCCGCCGAATCCCTGCGCCGCGCGCTGATGACCACGGCCCCTGTCACCCTCCACCGCGACCCGTCCGAGGCCACCGCGGAAGTCACCGTGGACGGCGCGGCGACGGGCGTCCTGCTGGGCGGCAACCTCGACGCGATCCGCACGGAGATCGGAGCCGGACTGCCCAGCCTGCGAGGGGCGATCCTCTTCCTCGAACACCGGCGAGGGACCGGGCTGGGCGAGGTGGACCGCGCGCTGACCCAACTCATCCGCTCCCGGGCGCTCGATGGCCTGCGCGGGATCGCCCTCGGCCAGTTCCTCGGCTTCGACCGCGATACCCACGATCCAGAACTCGGTGGATGGGGCGTCCAGGACGTCCTGCGCGACCGGCTGACCGCCCTCGGCGTTCCGATCCTGGGCGGGCTCCCCGCCGGGCACGGCAACGCCCCCCCGACGATTCCCCTCGGCACCCAGGCGACGATCGACACAACCACAGGAACCCTGACCGCCCTCCCGGCGGTCGTCTAAAGCTCGTCCCTTTCCGCATCGCGCCTGGCGTTTCCGCCCAACGCGCCCTACGCGGTCAATCGTGAACCGCGTAGGGCGCGCCTTCATGCGCCGATGATTCGCCGACGATCAGCGGCGCGCGAAGGAATAGATGATGACGTCTTCGTTGGAGCTCTTGCGATTGACCGAGATGCCCTGGCCCGAGCAGTTGATTCGCGGAAAGACCGTGAGGTCCTTGTCGCTCCGGTTGTTGACGGAGGCGAAGCCCGCCTGCCCCGGGCCGACGGTGAAGCAGATGCCGCGATTGGCGGGAGCGTCGGTGTCGCAGGTCGGCGGCCGGTAGCCGCTCTGGCGGTAGAGACGCAGCTGCCCCCCGGTGCAGCGGAAGTGGACGACCGGCCCGCGAGCGTCGGAGCGGGCGGCCTGCCCGTGAGCGTCGAACTGAACGGCCGCCGAGGCCGCAGGCGCGGCGCCGGTGGCCAGAGCGGCCGCGCTGAGCACGGACACCAAAAGGTGTGACCTATTCATGATTCTCCCTTTCTGCCCCCGATCGAGGGCCCCCGACATGAACGCCTCCACCTTCGTTTCAGGGCCTTCGGGACGTCCACCCATTTGCGCCCTGACGCAACAGGGTGGACAAAAGCGCCATGATGGGAGAGTGAGGATTCCCCACTACGCTCCCGGCGGAGCGATACCCCCGCCACGCCTCGTCGCGGCCTGGCTCAAGACCGGTGTCCTGGACGGGGGGACGGCGCCGCTCTGGGCGGCCCACTGGATCGCCGACGGCCTGGACGGCGAGGCCCTCCGCATGCTGGCCGGCCTGGACGGCTCCGACACCCGCGAGGTCTACGACCTCCTCCCCGCCGCCCTCGACGACGTGCAGGCCCCCATACCGGACGACCTCAAAGCCGCCGTCCAAGTCGTCTACGACGACCTCGCCGCCCTCTACCTGGCCGCCAAGATCGACACCGGCCGCCTGCTCACCGAGGTCGAAGTACTGGTGCTCGGCTCCGACGTTGACGGCGCCTACCTGGAACCGCCCCTCGCCTCCGTCCACGCGCTCCATGACGAGTGGACCGGCGGGTGGGGCCGCCCAAGGAAAGAATTGAAGGCCCTAGTCCACCAAGCCTGCCTGAAACAAACCAATATGAGCGCACCTGATGGTCACTCAGCCTCAGGCAGGCCACCACTTACGGCTTGACGGAGTGACTCATAAAACGAGTCGACGGCAGGCTGGCCGGTGTAGTTCGGCCCGGCATGATCGTCGGCTCCGAGGTAACGGTAGGGGAATTGCACCTGCCTGTGTCCGTGGTAGGAGATTCGACGGCGGGCGGAATCATAGGTGAACCCCTGCGCGCGCAACTGGGCGGTCAACCGGCGTCCAGCGGGTGCGCCGTTCGCGCGGCGGATCGAGCGAACGTCGAAGTTGGCGAGGAAGAGCCCATCGCCGCTGAGCCATGACGCGGCGCGGCTCAGGGCGCCGAGCTTGTCGCCCACGTAGTGCAACCCGTGAACGCAAGTGATCAGATCGAAGCGACCATCGGGCTCCCACCCGGTCACCGAGCCGCTGATCAGTCGCAACGACGACGGGAGCGGCCCTCCGACGAAGTAGTCCACGAGATCAAGCCCGATGATCTCAACCTGTTCGGCCATGCCGCGCTCACCCAGCAGCATGGCCGCCTCGACCAGCGCCCGTCCGCTCCCGCAGCACAGATCCAACCACCGTACGGGCGTCGACGCCCCGGTGCGGGAGCCCAACTCGGCCATGATGTCGATGCCGAGTTCACGGCCATATCCGTTGGAGCCGCTGAGTGACCGTTCGCGGTTCATCGCGCAGTTCGCCACAACCGAAGAACCCGCCAGCGCGCCGTCATCAAGCAGCCGATTCACACCGCCATTATGCCCCGCCAGGAAGAAGGCGGAGATGACCGAGCCCCCTGATCAGAACGACCTGCGGCCTGTTGAAAAGCCTATGGCCATTCGTTGATCGCGACGATGTGTACAGCGGCCCGGTCAGCTCTGCGGCCCGGCCCGCCTCACCTGAGTCCGGGCTTGCCGACCACGCGCAGGGCGGTCTCGACCGTGCCCTTCTTGTACTTCAGAGAGGAATTACTGATCGTGTCCGGCCTGGGCGTCGACGGCGGCCCTCCGACGATCCACGCCGTCCGGCGGCACGTGCGCCGGCGGCAGCGCCGCGTCAGATGATCGTCATGCCCAGGTCAGAGGGCGGGGCGGGGAGGGCGGTCAGTAGGCGGAGGGAGGTCGCGGCGTCGGAGCCGGTGGGGGCGCTGTAGATCATCATGGTCATGTCGGGGTCGTCGGGGGCGCGCATGGCGACGTAGTCGAGGGCGAGTTCGCCGAGTCGCGGGTGGGCGAAGCGTTTGCGGCCGCGGGTCTTGCCGTGCACGCCGTGGTCGGCCCACAGGCGGCGGAAGTCGGCGCTGTGCAGGGACAACTCGCCGATCAGGGTGGCCAGTCGAGGGTCGTCGGGGTGGCGTCCGGCGTCGAAGCGGAGGTTGGCGACGGTGTCGCGGGCCTTGCTCTCCCAGTCGGGGTAGAGGGCGCGGGACGCGGCGTCGAGGAAGACCAGCCGGGCCATGTTCCGGTCGGTGGCGGGCAGGGCGGGGAAGTCGGCGACCAGGAGGCGGGCCGGTTCGTTCCAGGCCAGGACGTCCAGGCGGCGTCCGATGATGTAGGCCGGGACGGTGGTGAGGGCGTCCAGGGCCTGCCGCATCTCCGGGCCGACCCGCTGCGGGCGGTCGGGGCGGTCGCGGGCGCTGCCGGGCCTGGCCAGGTTGTGCAGGTGGGCGCGTTCGTCGGCGTCGAGGCCGAGCGCACCGGCGACGGCGTCCAGGAACTCGGCGGACACGTTCCGGGCGCGGCCCTGCTCCAGGCGGGTGTAGTAGTCCACGCTCACCCCGGCCAGCAGCGCGAGTTCCTCCCGGCGCAGGCCGGGCACCCGCCGCCGGCCCCCGAAGACGCCCGCACCGGCCTCGTCGGGACGCAGGCGGGCGCGCCGGGTCTTGAGGAACTCGCTGAGCTGCTGCGCACGATCCATGATCCCCAGTATCGGCGACGCCGCCCGACCGGCGGGCTCGATCGTGTGTTCGAGTAGGGTGGTTTGTCGTGCTGGTGAGAGGGGCGGGGGGCACCCGCGAACACGTGCCGTCGCTGTGTCCGCGAGGGCATCGGTTGGAGGCCGGACGGGTCATCGTCGGATGGTCGCCGTGCGTGTGCCCGCCCTGCTCCGGACGTGGCCGGGGGCTGCGCGGGCACCGCACGTACCTGTGTCTCGACTGCCGCGACGAGCATGTGACGACGAAGTGCTACCTGCCGCACCATGTGCCGTCTCGCGGCGCGGACTTCCGCTGGCCCTAGTAGCGGAGGCCGTGGCCGTAGGGGTAGAGGTTCGCGATGGTGACGGGGAGGCGACCGCCGGGCTGGGCGCCGAAGACGACCTTGGCGGCGGCCGCGTGCATGGTCTGGTCGACGCGCAGGATGCGGGCGGTCGTGCCGTAGGTCGCGACGTAGGCCTTGACCTGCGGGTAGGACGTGAGGTCGTAGGGCAGGCCGATGGCGATCGCGGCGACGGGCTTGCCGGTCGCCTGGAGCGCGCGGACGAGTTCGGCCTGTCCGGCGGGGAGTTCGCCGGCGGAGTAGGTCGCGACGAGGACGCGGTCGGCGTCCCCGGCGCGGCGGACGGCCTCGGCGATCTCGGCGTCGGACGGGTTGGTCGTCGCCGACTGCCAGCTCGTCACCGGCCCCGCGGACGCGGCGGTCACCTCCTTCGCGAACGGTTCGATCTGCGCGGCGCCCGCGACGAACGTCCGGTCGCCCGACTTGGCGTCGAACGGCAGCACGCCGCCCTCGTTGCGGACGAGGGTCGTCCCCGCGACGCCCATCGCTAGGGCGCGGCGGTGGAAACCGGTGTTCCCGCAGACGCGTTCGGCCGTGCGCGGGTTGACGTAGCGGTGGTCGAACACGTCGTAGTCGCTCTTCAGAGCCAGGATGCGGAGGACGGATTCGTCCACGCGGGCCCGGGAGAGCTTGCCCGCGCGCAGGGCGTCGAGCAGCGCGCCGACCGCGTCCACGTGGGTGGAGAACTCACCGGTCGACATGATGATGTCGGCGCCCGCGTTGACCGCCATGACCGTCGCCTCGCGGACGCCCCAGTTCTTGGCGATCGCGTCCATGTCCATCGCGTCGGTGACGATCAGGCCCTTGAAGCCCATCTCGCCGCGCAGCAGGCCCGTGAGGACCTTGGCGGAGAGCGTCGCGGGCAGGTCCGGGTCGATGGTCTTCACGACGACGTGCGCGGTCATGATCGACTCGACCCCGGCGGCGATCGCGGCGCGGAACGGGGGGAGGTGGACGCGGTCGAGCGTCGCGCGGTCGTACTCCACGGCGGGCAGGCCGAGGTGGCTGTCGGTCTTGGTGTCGCCGTGCCCGGGGAAGTGCTTCGGCGTGGAGATCAGCCCGGCGCGGCGGTAGGCGCGCACCTGCGCCTCGACCAGTTCCCGGACGAGCTCGGTCCGCTCCCCGAACGAGCGGACGCCGATGATCGGGTTCGCCGGGTTGGTGTTGACGTCGGAGTCCGGCGCGTAGTTCCAGTGGAAGCCCATCGCCTGCGCCTCGGCGGCGGTGATGGCCGCCGCCTCCCGCGCGTATCGGACGTCGCGGGCCGCCCCGAGGCCCATCGCGTTGGGCAACGGGGTCGTGCCCTCGCGGACGTTGTGCGTCGTCCCGAACTCGAAGTCGCCCGACATCAGCAGCGGCAGGCCGAGCCGTGTGTCCTGCGCCCAGCGCTGCACGCGGTTGGAGTAGCGGGCGGCGAGGCCCGGCGTGCGCGGCTCGGACGTGATCACCGAGCCGATCATCAGCTCCTGCAACGAGCGGCGCGTCTCGTCGTTGGGCATGCCGTCCGGACCGTCATGGGTCACCGCCATGACCATCTGGCCGATCTTCTCCGCGTCGGTCATCCGCGCGAGGACGGCCTCGGGGTCGTGGCGGCGCCGCTTCGGGGCCGCCTGCGCGAGGGCCGCCTGGGTGAAAGCAGTGGGCGTCAGCGCGAGGCCGAGCGCCGCCGTCGTGATCGTGGACACCGCGGCCCGCCGTCCGATAGTCATCCCGCCTCCAAATGGGGTTGTCTACCGGTCTAGACCAGGCGATTCGACCCCCTGAGGGCAATGGAGAAACCTGCCAAGATCAGGTGAACGCGCGTTCACCGAAACGGCCGGTCAGCCCTTGATCTGCGTCCACGCCTCGGCCCAGCGCGAGTACTCCACGCACTTGGACCCGCGGTCGTCGCCGCAGTCCTTCGTCGGCGTCCGCCAGAACGCGAGGCGGCGGTAGAAGCCCGGGTCGCCGACGTGGTAGGTCGCGCAGAACCCGCGCGCGGTGTACGCGCACGCCTTCGGGTTCGCGGGCGCCTCGCCGAACCACTGCGCGACCTGCGCCTGGACGCGCGGCGTCGCCATCCAGCTCATCCACTTGTACATGCAGTTGGGATGCTGCGCCTTGGACGAGATCATCCACGTGTCGGACCACCCCGTCGCGCCCTCGGACGGCAGCGTCGTCGCCACCGGCGCCTTCTCGGTCGCGGCGAGGTTCGCGGTGACCTGCCACGCCGTCCCCGCGTAGTTGTCGGCGCTCTTGAACGACTGGAGTTCGTCGAGGTAGTTCGCCCAGTACTGGTTGACGTTGGGACGCTGCTGCCGGAGCAGCTCGACCGCCGCGTCGAACTGCTTGCCGTCCAGCGCGTAGACGTCGCGGATCTTCAGGTCGGGGCGGTGCGCCTTGAGGTAGAGCGCCGCGTCCGCGATGTAGATGGGGGAGTCGTAGGCGACGACGTGCCCGGCGGCGGGGGAGTCCGGCTTCCACACCACGTCCCAGGACGTCGGACGCTGCTGGAGCTTGTCCGTCCGGTACATCAGCATGTTCGCGCCGTAGCCGTGCGGGACGCCGTACATCCGCCCCTTCACCGAGTTGTACGGCTGCTGCTTCAGGTACGGGGCGATGTCGTCGTACCCGCTGACCAGGCCCGTGTTGACGGGCGCGACCGTGCCGCCGTAGATCAGCCGCAGGCTCGCGTCGCCGGACGCCGAGACGCCGTCGTAGCGTCCGGTCCGCATCAGCGCGACCATCGAGTCGGAGGTGTCGGCGACCTTCGCCGCGACGTGGCAGCCGGTGGCCCGGGTGAACGGCGCGACCCAGTTGACGCTCCGGTCGTTCGACCCGTTCTCGGCGTAGCCCGCCCACACGACGAGGTCGAGGCGGCCCTCCCCGGCGCCCACGTCCTGCTGCATCGGGACCTCCGGGACGGCGGTGACCTTGCCCTCCCCGCCGCCGCAACCACTGGCCAGTGCGGCGGCGGCCGACAGTACGGCGGCGAGCGTGAGCGTCCTGCGGTGCGGTGTTCGTCCCATCACGTCGAAGGATCGTAGGGGTATTTCGGGCATTCCCGCACACATAATGTGATGAGCTGGAAACTGTCGACACACGGCGGCGTGCCGTCCTAGGCTCTCCTGCGTTCCGCGCACCCGCCCGCCGTGTCGCGCGACCGCCCGCTGTGCGCCGCCCCGCACACCGCCGCACCGTCCCCTGCCGCCGACCGAAAGTTCAGCCCCAGTGCCACAACCAGGCCGCACCGTGGACTCCTCCGCCGAGCAGCGGCGGGCCGGTCCGAAGGCAGCCCGTTTTCGCTCGATCCGCTTCAAGGTCGTCCTGATGGTCACCGTGTCGGTGGTGTCGCTCGGCGTGCTGTGGGCGTTCGCCGCCAGCATCGCGCTCGGGGAGGGCCTCAACCTCCGGCACGTCGAGTCCGTCCAGGACCACTACGGCTACCCGTCCGGCGCGCTCGGCAGCGCGCTCCAGAACGAGCGCCGGCTGTCGATGGTCTACCTCGGCGGCCGCGCCGAGGGCGACCGCGCCGCGATGGAGTCGGGGCGGCTCGTCACCGACCGGCAGGCCGAGCTGTTCCGCTCGCTGGTCGGCGACCGGGGCGCGCGGGACGCGGCGCCGCCGCAGGCCAGCCGGCTCGCCGACAAGATCCTCGGCGGGCTGGACGCGCTGGCCGCCGGCCGCCGCTCGATCGACTCCGGCGCCACCGGCCGGGCCCGCGCGTTCGCCGACTACAGCGCCCTGCTCGCCGACGTCGGCTCGCTCCAGGGCTCGCTCGCCACGCTCGACAACTCCGAGGTCGCCAAGGACGCCCGCAACCAGGCGTCGCTGACCCGCGCCCGCGAGACGCTCGCGCAGGAGGACGCGCTGCTCGCGGGCGCGCTCGCCGCGGGGCGGATGACCCCCGCCGAGCACGCCCAGTTCGTCAAGCTCGTCGGGACGCAGCGCGCCCTCTACGGGTTCGCGGCGGCGGAGCTGCGCCCCTCCGACCAGGCGTACTACCAGCGCGTCGTCGGGATGCCCGAGTACACGCGGCTCCGCCTCCTGGAGGACCGGTTCGTCGGGTCGCCGCGGCTCGTGCGCCCGGGCGGCGCGCCCGGCGCCCTGTGGAAGACCACCGCCGACTCCAACCTGACCCGGCTGCGCGGCCTGGAGCTGTCGGTCGCCGCGAGCGCCGAGCGGCGCGCCAAGCCGATCTCCGACGGCATCATCTGGCGGGTCGTGCTGGCCGGCGCGCTCGGGCTCGTCGCGGTCGTCGCGTCCCTGGTCATCGCCGTGTGGGTGGCGCGCTCGGTGATCCGCGAGCTGGCCCGGCTGCGCCGCGAGGCGATCGACCTCGCCGACGCGCGGCTGCCCGGCGTGATCCGCCGGCTGCGCCGCGGCGAGGAGGTGGACGTGGCCGCCGAGGCGCCGCCGCTGGCCTTCGGCGCCCGCGAGATCCACCAGGTCGGCGAGGCGTTCAACGCCGCCCGCCGCACCGCGATCCAGAGCGCGGTCGAGGAGGCGGCGCTGCGCCGCAACGTCAGCGAGGTCTTCGTCAACCTCGCCCGGCGCAGCCAGACGCTGCTGCACCGCCAGCTCAAGCTGCTGGACGCGATGGAGCGGCGGATCGAGGCCCCCGACGACCTGGAGGACCTCTTCCGCGTCGACCACCTCGCGACCCGCATGCGCAGGCACGCCGAGGGCCTGATCATCCTGTCCGGGCAGCCGCCGGGGCGCGGCTGGCGCAACCCGGTCGCGATCGTGGACGTGGCGCGCGCCGCCGCGTCCGAGGTCGAGGACTACACCCGCGTCAACGTCGCGCCGATGACCCGCGCCGCGATCGTCGGACCGGCCGTCGCCGACGTCATCCACCTGCTCGCCGAGCTGGTCGAGAACGCCACCGCGTTCTCGCCGCCGCACACCACCGTCCAGGTGCAGGGGCAGGCCGTCTCGCACGGCTTCACGCTGGAGGTCGAGGACCGCGGCCTCAGCATGGACGAGCCGAGCCTCGCCGCCGCCAACGAGCGGCTCGCCACCGCCGCCGAGTTCGACCTGTCCGACAGCGCGCAGCTCGGCCTGTTCGTCGTCGGACGCCTCGCCCGCCGGCACGGCATCAAGGTCACGCTGCGCACGTCGCCCTACGGCGGGATGACCGCGATCGTCCTGCTGCCGGAGGAACTCGTCGTGCGCGGCGACGGCGAGAACCTGGACGACGCCGACGCCCCGGCCCTCACCACCCGCCGCGCGCAGGACGCGCTCGTCCCGGCGGGCGTCGTCGGCGCCCGGCCGCCGACGCCGAGCGGGTCGGTGCTGCAACTCCCGGCCGGACGCCACGCCGCCACCCCCGCCCCCGCCCCGGAGGAAGCCCCGGGCTCGGAGACGACGGGCCCGCGTCCGGTGTTCGAGGAGCCCGCGCAGGGCCCGCTCCCGCAGCCGCGGCAGGCCGGAACCGCGTGGGGCGAGCGCCGCGACCCGTCCTACGAGGCGGAGCTGGAGCGGTCCCGTTCCACGCCGCAGCGGCTGCCGCGCTCCCCGCGCGAGGTGCGGCGGCGTCCCCCCGGCGCGGGCGCGGCGGACCGTCCGCCGCTGCCCAAGCGCGTCAAGCAGGAGAACCTCGCCTCGCAGCTCCGAGAGGAGGCCGCCGCGACCCCGCCCGCCCCGGAGCCGCGCCCCGGCCGCTCGCCCGAGCAGCTGCGGGCGATGATGTCGTCGATCCAGCAGGGCACCCGGCGCGGCCGCGCCGAGACCCTCGACAACGAGGATTCGTGACGGGCGATGAGCGGTCCTGGCAGCGAGTGGATCGATGAGGAGGCCGGGCCGATCGTCCGGTCGTACGCGCTCACGCGCGGGCGCGCCCGGCCGGCCACCGGCGAGACCTTCGACATGATCACGATCGTGTCGACCGAGGCCAGACCCCGGACGGGCTCGCCGGGCCTCGGCCCCGAGCACCTGGACATCCTGGAGATGTGCCTCCAGCCGCAGCCGGTCGCCGAGATCGCCGGCCGGATGCGGCTGCCCCTGGTCGTCGTCCGCGTGCTGCTGGGCGACCTGCTGCACCACCGGCTCATCGCCGTCACCCGTCCCCAGCCGGAGAGCACGCTCTCCAAGGAACGCCTGCTCAGGGAAGTGCTCCATGGCCTCCAAGCCCTCTGACCCCGCACCGACCCCGGCCTCGGCCGCGCCGGTCGCGGTGAAGATCCTCATCGCCGGCGGGTTCGGGGTCGGCAAGACGACGCTCGTCGGCGCCGTCAGCGAGATCCGCCCGCTCCAGACCGAGGAGCTGCTCACCGACCAGGGCGTCGGCGTCGACGACACCGCCGGGGTCGAGCAGAAGACCACCACCACGGTCGCGATGGACTTCGGCCGCATCACGATCCGGGACGGCCTCGTCCTCTACCTGTTCGGCACGCCCGGCCAGGACCGGTTCTGGTTCATGTGGGACGAGCTGTCCTTCGGCGCGCTCGGCGCCGTCGTGCTCGCCGACACCCGCCGGCTGCCCGACTGCTTCCCGGCCGTCGACTACTTCGAGAGCCGCGGCCTGCCGTTCGTCGTCGCCGTGAACCGCTTCGACGACGGCTACGACTACACGCCCGACGAGATCCGCGAGGCGCTCGACCTGAGCGAGGAGATCCCCGTGGTGCTGTGCGACGTGCGGGAGCGGACGTCCGGCAAGGAGGTCCTGACGACGCTGGTGCGGCACCTCCTCGCCGTCCACCGGACGGAGAACGAGGGCGTGCCCGCCCTCTAGGCTGGGCCGCGTTCCACGACGGATGAGGTGACGTGAAGGTCACGCGCACACGGTTGTCGGACGGTCGCGAGCTCCTCTACTACGACGAGGCGCCCGGCCGGACGCCCGCGCCCGACCCGCGCGCGCTGCCGCCCGTCGAGCCGCTGTGCGAGGTCCGCCGCGACCCGCTCACCGGCGACCATGTGACGATCACCGCGCACCGCAACGCCCGGACGTTCCTCCCGCCCCCCGGCGAATGCCCGCTCTGCCCGGGCGGCCCCGCCTCGGAGATCCCGGACGCCTCCTACGACGTCGCCGTGTTCGAGAACCGCTTCCCGTCCTTCGACGCCCGCACCCCGGGCGTCCCGCCGGTGGTCGACGGCGCCGACGTGTTCCAGCGCGCGAAGGGCGCGGGACGCTGCGAGGTCGTGTCGTTCACCGACGACCACGCCGCGTCGATGGCGCGGCTGCCGGTCTCCCGCGTCCGGACGGTCATCGACGCCTGGGCCGACCGCACCGCCGAGCTGTCGGCGCTGCCCGGCGTCGAGCAGGTGTACGTGTTCGAGAACCGGGGCGTCGAGATCGGCGTCACCCTGCACCACCCGCACGGCCAGATCTACGGCTACCCGTTCGTCACCCCGCGCACCGCCCGCATGCTGGCGATGGCCGCGCGGCACCGCGCGTCCGGCGGCGAGCTGTTCGCGGACGTCCTCGCGGCGGAACGGGCGGGCGCCCGCGTCGTCACCACCGGCGACCACTGGACGGCGTTCGTCCCCGCCGCCGCCCGCTGGCCCGTCGAGGTGCACCTGATGCCGCACCGCCACGTCCCCGACCTGGTCGCGCTCACCGCCGCCGAACGCGACGAGCTGGCCGTCCTCTACCGCGACCTCCTCCAGCGCTGCGACGCCCTCTACGACGCGCCGCTCCCTTACGTCGCGGGCTGGCACCAGGCCCCGGTCGGCGAGGGCCGCGACCTCCTCCGCCTCCACCTGGAGCTGTTCTCCGTCCGCCGCGCCGCCGACAAGCTCAAGTACCTCGCGGGCTCGGAGTCGGGCATGGCCGCCTGGATCAACGACGTCCCGCCGGAGGACGTCGCCGCCCGCCTCCGCTAGAGCATGCGGTGCCGCTCGTCCAGCACCCGGACGGGCCTGTGCAGGAACGTCTCGCCCGCCGCGCGCCCGTACACGACGTTGAGCGTGACCGCGAGGTAGTACGGAGGGCCGCAGCACGGGGTGACCCGCTTGTTGATCCGCCACCGCAACGTCTGCCCGCGCCCCAGCGGGACGTCCCGCGCCCGCCCGTCGCGAAGCGAGACCAGCAGCCGCCCGTCCCGCTCCTCCAGCGCCACGTCCTCCGGAAGGACCCGCTCCACCGCATGGCGCGGCAGGAAATCCTCCGCCTCGCTCATCGTGACCCGGTGGACGAACGGCTGCGCCTCGTCGGGCAGCGGGAACGCCGCCGGAACCGCGTTGCGCCTAGCGGCGGCGCCCCCGCCGCGGGACCGCTTCGTCCAGGTGACGCGGATCCGCTGTACGGCAATGTCCATCCGGTCATGGTGATGTGGCCTCACCCCGACACGCCAGTGCTTTTCCCCCACAGCCAGTGGAACGCCGGAACTTGTTGCCCTAATCTCCGTCGCATGCCCGCAAGCGTGCCGGCCGGCCCGCCGGCGCCCGGAATGTTCGACGGTGTCGCGGCGACGTCCGCCGGCGCCCCCCTCGCCTTCACCTCCCAGAGCGGGACGGGGGCGAACCTCGGCCAGGCGTGGGACCTCGCGTCCGGCACCCCGCTCGGCCCGCCCGTCCCCGACTTCCCCGACGACCGTGCCGAATGGGCGTTCGGCCTCCCGGACGGCTCGCCCCTCGTCGCCTGGACCCGCCGCGACCGCATCCACGTCCACGACGTCCGCGCCGGCACCTACCTCACCCTCGAACCGGGGCTCGCCGCCCAACCCGAACTCGTCGGCCTCGCCACCCACCACGGCCGCGGCGCCGTCGTCGCCGTCTTCGGCCCCGCGCACGACGCGGAGGTCCTCGTGTGGGACGCCGCCACCGGCGACCGCCTCACCGAGTTCGGCCTGTGGCTCGGCCACGGCTCGGCCCTGGACCGCCGCCTGCTCCCCGCGACGGGCCCCCTGATCGGTCTGACCTGCGACGACGCCTGCCGTGTCACGGTCTTGGACGTGGAACGCGGCGAACAGGTCGCGACCCTGCCCTCCCTCGGCGCCCGCGCGGTGTTCGCCCGCGCCCGCAACGGCCCCGTCCTGATCCAGCCGACCGCCACGGGCCTGGTCGTCCGCCCGGTCGGCGGCGGCCCGGCCACGACGCTCCCGGCCCCCCACCCGTGCGACCAGCTCGCCGCCGCCTCGGTCTCCGGCCGCCTCCTCGCGGTCGCCGACACCCCCGACGGCACCCTCCTGACCTGGGACGCCGCGAACTCCGTCCGCCGCGTCCCGCTCCCGACCCCCGTCAACGACCTGGCCCTGGCCGCCGACGGCACCCTCGCCGCCGCCACCGACACGGGCCTCTACACCATCCCCCTATGCCCCTAGGGAACGTGCCTCGCCCAGGTTCCCGCCGTGCCCGGCCCGTCCTGTACCTGGACATCGACGGCGTCCTCAACCCGGACGCCCCGCGCGTCCACCACGAGGAGCACACGGTGGGCCGCCTGACCGTGCGCATCGTCCCGTCCCACGGCGGGCGCTGCGCCTCGTCCGCGTGGACCCCGCGCGCGGCCTCACCCGCCGCCACGTCGACCACCTCTGGCGCTGGTCCACGCGCTGGACCCCGTGAAACGCGACAGGGCCCGTCCGCGTGTGCGGACGGGCCCCGGAATGAACTGATCAGCGCACGGCGAGTTCGTCGTCGGACACCGCGGACTCCGCGTCGGCGGGACGTCCCGCCTGATCGCCGTCGGTGTCCACCGGCCGCCGCGACGGCCAGGCGTCGAGCTTCGTGCGACGAGGGTTCGCCAGAGGGTTGTCCATCGCTGCTGCTGTCCTCCCATGACTACAGGCGGCCGCGGATTCCAGGCATCCGGGCCGACCGAAAAGGAAATCTTCCCCGATGACCCACCAGGTTTAGCAACATGGTCTAGACCTGGGCGCTGCCATCAGTAACAACGCCCACCTTCCCCACCATTCCGATCACAGTCCCCTGACACGTCAGAAGTGACGAAGACGACACGACCCGAACGGAGGGCCGATGATGATCTACTGGTTCGAGCTTGAGGTCGGGGCGGTCGGCGACCTTGAGGAGGCCGCGGAGCGGTTGTACTCGCGTTGCGGTGACGCGCAGCTCTCCGGGGACGAGCATGGCGGCACCGTCGCGTTCTCGCGGGAGGCGCGCAACGCGACCGAGGCGATCCTGTCGGCCATCGACGACAGCGAGCGGAGCGGCCTGGCGGTGACCGGTGTCATGGAGGACCTGGTCACCGTCGACGACATCGCCGAGAAGACCGGCCGGTCGGCACCGGCGGTCGGGCACTGGACGACCGGTGAGCGCGGGCCCGGGGCCTTTCCCGACCCGGTCGTTCATCGCGGAAGCCGCGTCAAGCTGTACTCGTGGGCGCAGGTGTCGCGCTGGCTGGCCGACGCGGGGCTGGGGAGGGTCGACTCGGTGGCTGCCGAGGTCGCCGGGGCGGCGGCCGATGTGGACGCGCTGCTGCGCGCGCGGCAGGTGCTGCGCGACGCTCCGTCCGGCAGGCGCGAGGTCCTGGTGAAGCTGGTCGCTGCCTGACGGTCTTATTCGATCGCCCGGCGGAGTGGATCCGGCCTATCGTCCTGCGTGGGTTGGATCATCGCCGGTGCAGGGGAGCGGGTCGTGGAGAGTGGGTCGGGGTGGTCCGTGGACGCGTTGCGGGCCCGGGAGGAGCGGCTGAAGTTCGTGTTCTTCTGGCGTGAGATGGGGCGCACCGGGTGCCTCAGCCAGTGGGCGCGGATTCCCTTCACTGTGGACGGGACGACCTACGCCACCGCCGAGCACTACATGATGGCCGCGAAGGCG
Organism: Actinomadura terrae; assembly: GCF_022751215.1. Lineage (GTDB taxonomy): Bacteria > Actinomycetota > Actinomycetes > Streptosporangiales > Streptosporangiaceae > Spirillospora > Spirillospora terrae. The sequence goes on from NZ_JAICDG010000002.1 coordinate 1,424,099, forward strand.
CGCATGTTCGGGGACGAGCGGGCCGCCGAGGCGATCGTGAAGGCCAAGCACCCGGCCAAGGCGAAGGAACTCGGGCGGCGGGTCCAGGGGTTCGACGAGGAGACCTGGGTGGCGCGGCGGCTCGGGGTGGTCGTGGACGGGAACCTGGCCAAGTTCGCGCAGCACCCCGAGCACCGCGCCTACCTGGTCGGGACGGGCACGCGCGTGCTGGTGGAGGCGAGCCCGCTCGACCGGATCTGGGGCATCGGGCTCGCCGAGGACGACGAGCGGGCCGAGCGTGTGGAGGAGTGGCGGGGGCTGAACCTGCTCGGTGAGGCGCTGATGATCGTCCGCGACTCGCTGGGCTAGCGGGTCAGGTGGAACGCCGAGGTGCCGAGGCCCGTGGGCTTGCGTAGGCCGGGCTTGAGCAGGCCGGGCTTGACGGGGAGGGGGCCCGCCGGGCGTTCGTCGTAGCGGTGGGTCTCGCGGTGCCACTTGAGGATGCCCGCCATCCAGTCGCGCAGTTCGGCGACGTAGGCTTCCAGGCCGGTGCGGGCGACCTCGTCGAGGCCGAGTTCGTCGGCGAGGATCGGCAGCTCGACGGTCGCGAGGTGCTCGAACTGGTGGCGGCGGGACGTCATCAGGTCGTTGACGACGCCGAGGGCCTCGTCGCGGCCGATGCCGAGGAAGTGCTGGACGGCGAGGACGCCGTTGTTCAGCTCGCCCTCGTACTCCATCTCCTTCTGGTAGGAGAAGACGTCGTTGAGCAGGCAGGCGTAGTCCATGGCGGACGCGTCGATCTCGCTCAGCGTGCGGGTGCGGAACACGTGCTCGGGGATCTCGGCGGCGTGCTCGATGCGGGAGAGGGCCATCGTGAGCTCGGAGCCGAAGGTGTGGCGGCGCATCTCCAGGTAGTCGACGGGGTCGGGGACGCGCGACTGGAGGTGGTTGTTCAGCTCCCACAGCCAGCTCTCCACCATGTGCTCGACGGCGGCGCGGAACTCGCGGCGGCCGCGTTCGGGCATGGGGGCGGCGGTGCGGTGCCACAGGTCGGCGAGGCCCGTCTCGAACGGGTTCTCCGGGACGGGCGTGGGCCCGCAGTCCAGCGGCATGAAGGCGGGGATGCGGGCGCTGAAGCGTTTCGCGCCGGCCATGTCGCGGTCGCGGTTGAACACGGCGGGGAAGTAGTCGTCGCCCCAGGTCCCCCAGGCGAGCCACTGGGTGGCGAGGTCGAGGGCCTCGGGGGTGGCGTCGGGGTCCAGCGACGCGGCGCAGACGGCGAAGTCGAACCCGGCGAGGGACTCCGCCGTCCACAGCGGGGCGGGGTAACGGGGCAGCGGGTCGTACATGCCCACCTCGCCGCACCAGGTGATGACGTTCTTCCGGGCGCGTTCCCGGTGCGGGTTCACGCGCGCGACGTAGGGCATGTCGAACTCGGGCAGCGGCGTGCGGCCGACCTTCTGGTACGGGACGTGCGGGACGCTGAACCGCGCCGACTTGAGCAGCCCCGGTAGGCGCGTCGCCGACATCCCGATCGGCGCGGCCTTGTTCATGTAGCGGCTGGAGCGCATGTGCCACTCCTGGCCGCCGGACTGCCAGTCCTGGAGGCCTTTCACGTAGGCGGCGACGGCCGCGCGCTCGGCCGGGTCCAGGGCGTGCTCCTCCTGGAGCGGCGGCAGTTCGGTGAACACGGTGTTCTCGAACTGGCGGAGGCGTGAGGTCAGCAGGTCGTTGACGGTGTCGGCGGCGGCCTGCGGCGCGACGTCCAGGAAGTGCTCGACGACCAGGACGCTGTTGTTGATCTCGCCTTCGGTCTCGGTCTCGCGCTGGTAGGAGAAGATGTCGTTGCGCAGGTGGACGCCGTCGGCGAAGGTGTCCTTCAGGACGCGCAGCGCGCGGGTGCCGACGAGGCGCTCGGGGATCTCGGCGTCGATCGCGACCTCGACCAGGTCGGCCGACCAGGGCGCGCCGCCGACCTTGCGGCGCATCTGCACGTACTCGACCGGGTTGGGGATGCGGTCGCCGCTGATGTTGGCCAGCTCCCACAGCGATTCGCGGAGGAGGTTCGCGGTGCTCTCGGCGAACCGGCGCCGCCACGCGTCCGAGCGGAACGGGACCGTGCGCGCCCACAGGTCGCGCAGGCCGCGCTCGACGGCGTTGGTCGGCTCGGGGGGCGGCGCGTCCGCCATGAAGAGCGGCAGCCGGTCGAGGTACTCCCGGGCGCCCTGCTGGTCGCGCGGGTGCTTGAAGACCTCCAGGAAGTGGTCGTCGAAGTAGAAGACCCAGACGTACCAGTCGGTGATGAGGTCGAGCGTGGGCGCGTCGCAGTCGGGGTGGGTGTAGGCGCACAGCAGCGCGTAGTCCATCGCGTCGAGCGCGGCCTCGGTCCAGATGTCGGGGGTGCCGGGGTCGCGGGTCTCGTCCAGCATGCCCATTTCGCGGGCCCACGCCCGGCTGTGCACCCGCGCGCCTTCGAGGCCCGCGTTCAGCCGCGCGGGGTGGGGGACGTAGAAGTCGGGCAGCTCGAACGGTTGCATGGACCGGGCCAGCCTCTCTCTCGCACGCCGGGGGGAGGTCGGCTCCGCGTCTCGGGAGCCCGGTTTCGCAACTTACAGCACCCGCTAAGTTGCCGATGGTGACAGCTTTGTGTCTTGATTTCATCGTCTTCTGACGGGTAAGCCCCGGTCATGAGCAAGTCACGCGAGGTGGCGAGGCCCGAGGACGATCCGGTGGCGCAGAACCTCGCGCTCGTGGGGCGCGTGGTCGAGGCCGCGCAGGCGGAGATGCTGGAGAAGGCCAAAAAGCGGCTGCCCGCACTGCGGCTGGGCGCGCTCGCGGGAGCGCTCGGGGTGATGGCCACCGCCGCCACATACCGGATGAACGTGCAGTTGCTGGAGCGGAAGCTGCCGCCGGAGCTGGCGTCGTTCGTCACGGCGCTGGCGTACGGGGGCGGGGCGGGCGCGGCGGCCATGGCGGCGTCCCGCAAGTGGCGGGGGCTTCCGGTGCCGCTGCCGTCGGACACGGTGCGGCAGGTCGCCGAGATCCTCACCGACCGGGAGGACCCCGACGACGAGGAGTGACCCGGCGCGGTCGTCCCGGGCGGAACTGATCCTTCCCGGACGTTCCTGACTTCAGTTCCGCGATCTGGGGTAGGTGCCCCGGCATGGACAGTGAAGCCACCCCGGTAAGAGCCCGGATGACCCTGCGCGTGAACGGGGCCGAGCACCGGCTCGACGTGGACACCCGCGCGTCGCTGCTGGACGTGCTGCGCGAGGATCTCGGGCTGACCGGTTCGAAGAAGGGCTGCGACCACGGCCAGTGCGGCGCGTGCACGATCCTGCTGGACGGGCGGCGCGTGAACGGCTGCCTCGCGCTGGCGGTCGCCCATGACGGCGCGGAGATCGTCACGGTCGAGGGCCTCGCGGAGGACGGCCGACTCAGCCCGGTCCAGGAGGCGTTCATCGAGCACGACGGGTTCCAGTGCGGGTACTGCACGCCCGGTCAGCTCTGCTCCGCGACCGGCGTGCTGGACGAGGCGGAGCGCGGCTGGCCCAGCGCGGCGACCGGCGACCTCGGCGCCGACCCCGTCTTGGACGACGACGAGATCCGTGAGCGGATGAGCGGGAACCTGTGCCGGTGCGGCGCCTACATGGGGATCGTCGCGGCGGTGCGGGAGGCGGCGGCGCGCAGGGAGGCGGCGCAGGCATGAGGCCGTTCGCATACGAGCGCGCCACCAGCGCGGAAGACGCCCTCCAGCGGCATACGGAGGGCACCGCCTACCTCGGCGGCGGCACCAACCTCGTGGACCTGATGCGGCTCGGGGTGGAGGTGCCCACCCGCTTGGTGGACGTCAGGCACCTCCCCTACGACCAGGTCCAGCTCGACCCGGACGGCGGCCTCCTCATCGGCGCCGCCGTGAGCAACAGCGACCTCGCCGCCGACCGGACCGTCCGCGAGGGGCATCCCGTCCTCGCGCAGGCCGTGCTGGCGGGCGCGTCGGGACAGATCCGCAATGTCGCGACCGTGGGCGGCAACCTGCTCCAGCGCACGCGCTGCTCCTATTTCCAGGATGCCGCCAAGCCCTGCAACAAGCGGAACCCGGGAAGCGGGTGTCCCGCGAAGGAGGGCGAGCACCACAACCTCGCGATCCTCGGGCACTCCGAGGCGTGCGTGGCGACGCATCCGTCCGACATGGCGGTGGCCCTCGCGGCGCTGGACGCCTCGATCCACATTCGAGGGCACGCGGGTGAGCGGACCGTCCCGATCGAGGACTTCTACCGGCTCCCCGGCGACGAGCCGCAGCGCGACACCACCCTGGAGCCGGGCGACCTGGTCACGGCGGTGGAGGTGCCGCCGCTCGGCATGCCGTCCCGCTACCGCAAGGTCAGGGAGCGCGCCTCGTTCGCGTTCGCGCTCGTGTCGGTCGCGGCGGCGCTGCGGGTGGACGGCGGTGTGGTCCGCGACGTCCGCCTCGCGCTGGGCGGCGTGGCGCACAAGCCGTGGCGGGCCAGGCGCGCCGAGGAGGCGCTGCGCGGGAACCCGGTCACGGAGGAGTTCTTCCTGCGCGCGGCGGAGGCGGAGCTGGAGGCGGCCGAGCCGCTGCGCGACAACGCCTACAAGGTGACGTTGGCGCGGAACCTGATCGTCCGGACGCTCGCCGACCTGGGGGAGGGGACATGACCGACCGGCTGGAGAGCCGCGAGAAGGTCACCGGGGAGGCGCGCTACGCGGTCGAGTACCCGGTCGAGGGCGTCGCCTACGCGGCGGCCGTGCAGGCGACCGTCGGGCGGGGCGAGATCACGTCGGTGGGCACCGAGGAGGCGCTGCGGCTGCCCGGCGTGCTGGCCGTCCTGTCGCACGAGAACGCGCCGGAGCTCCAGGACACCGGCGACGCCGAGCTGGCGCTGTTCCAGTCCCGGACGGTCTCCTACCGCGGCCAGTTCGTCGCCGCCGTCGTCGCCGAGACGCTGGACACGGCGCGCGAGGCGGCGCGGCTCGTCCGCGTCGAGTACGCCTCCGAACCCCCGGACGTGACGCTGCGCGCCGACCACCCCGGCCTCTACAAGCCCGACAAGGTCAATCCGGCCTTTCCCAGCGACACGGTCCAGGGCGAGCCCGACGAGGCGTTCGCGAACTCGGCCGTCCGGGTGGACGCGACGTACTCGACCCCGGCGGAGCACAACAACCCGATGGAGCCGCACGCCACCCTCGCCCAGTGGCACGACGACGGGACGCTGACGCTCTACGACTCCACGCAGGGCGCGTCGAGCGTCCAGCGCACGATCGCGAAGGCGCTCGGGCTGGAGCCCGCGCAGGTGCGGGTCGTGTCGCCGCATGTCGGCGGCGGGTTCGGGTCCAAGGGCGCGCCCCGGCCGAACGTGCTCGTCGCGGTGCTCGGCGCGCGGGCGGCCGGGCGTCCGGTCAAGTTCGCCGTGCCCCGGCAGCAGATGTTCGCGACGACCGGCTACCGGACGCCGACCATTCAGCGGATCAGGCTCGGCGCCGACGAGGACGGGCACCTCGAAGCGATCGCCCACGAGGTGGTCGAGCAGACGTCGGTCATCCAGGAGTTCGGCGAGCAGACCGCCGTGGTGACCCGCATGATGTACAAGGCGCCGCACCGGCGGACGTCGCACCGGCTGGTCAAGCTGAACGTCCCCACGCCGTCGTGGATGCGCGCGCCCGGCGAGACGCCCGGCATGTTCGCGCTGGAGTCGGCGATGGACGAGCTGGCCGTCGCCGCCGGGATCGACCCGGTCGAGCTGCGCGTCCGCAACGACACCGGCCACGAGCCCGAGAGCGGCCTGCCGTTCAGCTCCCGCAACCTCGTCGCGTGCCTGCGCGAGGGCGCGGCCCGCTTCGGCTGGGCGGCGCGCGACCCCCGGCCCGGCGTCCGGCGGATGGGCCGCAAGCTGCTCGGGACGGGCGTCGCCGCGTCCACCTACCCAGCCTACATGCGGCCCTCCGGGGCGACGGCCCGCGCCGAGCCCGACGGGACGTTCACGATCCGCGTCGCCGCCGCCGACATCGGCACCGGCGCCCGCACGGCGCTGACGCTGATCGCCGCCGAGGCGCTCAAGGTCGATCTCGGCCGGGTCCGGGTCGAGGTCGGCGACAGCCGGTTCCCGAAGGCGCCCGTCGCGGGCGGCTCCGCGGGCACCGCCAGCTGGGGGACGGCGGTCGTCCGCGCCTGCGAGGGGCTGCGCGAGAAGCTGAACGGGTCCGTCCCGCCCGGCGGCGTGGAGGCCTCCGCCGACACCACCGGCGAGCTCAAGGGACGCGACCGCTACGCGCGGCACGCGTTCGGCGCGCAGTTCGCCGACGTGGAGGTCGACGCCGACACCGGCGAGGTCCGCGTCCGCCGCATGCTCGGCATCTTCGCCGCCGGACGGATCGTCAACCCCAAGACCGCCCGGTCGCAGTTCATCGGCGGCATGACGATGGGCATCGGCATGGCGCTGCACGAGGAGAGCGTGATGGACGCCGAGTTCGGCGACTTCCTCAACCGCGACCTCGCGCAGTACCACGTCCCGGCCTGCGCGGACGTCCGCGACATCGAGGCGGACTGGGTCGAGGAGACCGACCCGCACCTCAACCCGATGGGCACCAAGGGCATCGGGGAGATCGGCATCGTCGGCGCGGCGGCGGCCGTCGCCAACGCCGTGCACCACGCGACGGGCGTCCGCGTCCGCGATCTGCCGATCACGCCGCCCCGGCTTCTGCCGCGACTGTGACGTTTCTGATTTTCCGTTCGCTGGCGGTTCAGAACGCGGGAACAGGTGAGAGCCTGGCATGAGCGGGCCGCCCACGGCAGGGCGCGCCCCGGCCGGAGGGCGGGGAGCGGGATGACGGTCTGGCGGATCACCGGCGAGGACGGCCCGGTGCGGAGGTTCGCCTCGGCTGAGGGCACCGGGCCGGCCGGACCTCCGGGTCCGCCGCAGGACGCCCCCCGGTACGACGTCGTCGAGTACGACACGGCGCTGCTACGGATCGTCTCCTCGTCCGGCTCGCCCTGGCTCCGCCTCACCGGCGACATCGACGTCTCCAACTCCGCCGACCTGGACGGCGTCCTGTGCGCGGCCGTGGAGCGGGTGCCCGGCGACCTCCACCTCGACCTCGCCCATGTCGACTTCGTGGACGTGGCCGGCCTCCGCGTCTTCACGAAGACCGGCCACGCGCTCGACGCGGGGCGGCGCATGCTCCTGCTGCACTCGGTCTCGCCGCACATCGACAAGCTCGTCCGCCTGATCGGCTGGGACCGGGCGCCGGGGCTGCTCGTCCACTGCAAGTCCCGCCCCCGGGCGTAGTCCCGGCGGCTAGGAGCCGCTGAGGCGCGCCAGCTCCGGATTGCGGATCGGCGGCTTTCCGGTCGTCCACGCGACCGTGAGCACGACGACCCGGAACCGCCACCCGTCCTCGGTCCGCACGACCTCGGCGTCGTAGTACCCGCCCGACTGCATCACCTCGCCCGGACGGTCGGCCCGCGCCGCCTGCGTCGAGTCCAGCTGCACATGGGTGTGGAGGGCGTCCCACCGCACACTCGCCCGGTCCCCATCCACCTCGACGAGCGGAATCCCCGCGAGGTGCTGGGTGCGGCCCCACATGTCCATGGTGAGGTTCTGCATCTTCGGGGCGACGTCGCGTCCGGCGAAGGTGCCCACGGGGAACCGGAAGCGCACGTCCTCGGTGAAGAACCGCCGCGCCCACGCCTCGTCGAACGGGTGCGCCTCCGGGTCGGCCTGCCGCTCGTCCAGCGACACGAAGAACCGGGCGACCAGCTCCCCGATCTCCAGCCTGTCCACCAGTTCCGCGATCTCAGTCATGATCTCCTCCTTCCCGGCCCACGCTAGAGACGGGCGAAAGGCGGGGAATCCGTCATCTGACTGGCCGATTTCAATAAGGTGTCGGGCATGCCTGATCTTTCGGTGTATCCCGACCCTGATCGGCTGCTGGGCTGCCTGCTCGGCGGGGGCATCGGGGACGCGCTCGGCGCGCCGCTCGAAAGCTTCGCGCTCGACGTCATCCGGGAGAAGCACGGCCCGGACGGCCCGGACGACTTCGTCCCCGAGCGGTTCGGACGCGGCGCGATCACCGACGACACGCAGCTCACGATGTTCACCGCGTACGCGCTCGTCCAGGCGTCCGCGCGGGCGCGGGCTGCTGTCATTGGGCAGGGGATCGGCGGCGCCGCACCCGGCCTGCTCCAGGCCGCCTACCTCACCTGGTTCCGCGGGCAGGGCGAGGAGTTCCCCGACCAGGGCATGGAGGTCGGCGGCTGGCTCACCGGCGTACCGGCGCTGATGACCCGGCGCGGCCCCGGCCGCTCCACCCTCGCGGCGCTGCACCGCGCGGCCGAGCGGCGCAAGCCCGCCATCCCGCTCGGGACGCCGCAGGAGCCCAACGGCGACTCCAAGGGCTGCGGCGGCGCGATGCGCGCCGCGCCGTGCGGGTTCGGGCACGCCGACCCGGCGGAGGCGTTCGAGCTGGGCTGCCGCGCCGCCGCCATCACCCACGGGCACCCGAGCGGATACCTCCCCGCCGGGGTCCACGCGGCCATGGTGTCGGCCCTGCTGCGCGGCGCCGAGCTGGAGGAGTCCCTGAACCTCGCGCGCGAGCAGCTCAAACGCCACCCCGGCAACCGCGAGACGCTGGAGGCGCTCGCGCGCGCCGCGAGCCTCCGGCACGAGGGGCCGGCGACGCCGGAGCGGCTCCAGACCCTCGGCGGCGGCTGGACGGGCGAGCAGGCCATCGCCATCGCCGTCTACGCGGCGCTCGCCCCGGGCGACGTCGAGAGCCGCCTCAAACTCGCCGTGACCCACACGGGCGACAGCGACTCCACCGGCGCCATCTGCGGCAACCTCCTCGGCGCCCGCTACGGCGCGGGCGCCTTCCCCGAGCGCTGGCGCGACGGCCTGGAGGTCGGCCCCGCCCTCACCCGGCTCGCCGCCGCCTGCTCCGCCGAGTTCGGCCCCAACCCGCCCGCAGACCCCGCCGGTTCCGGCGGCCACCCCATCGCGCAGTGAGGACCCCATGAGCACCCCCGACCAGGGCAACACCTACCTGGAGAAGGTCGTCGCGCAGCAGGCGGTGCTGGAGGACGACCTGCGCGCACGCCGGCCGCCGTCCCCGGCCGCGCCCGGCGCCGCGCCGCCCCCGCCGCAGGGCCCGATCGCGAAGCGGAGCCGCGCGCTCGGCGCGCCGCCCGCCGAGCCGTCCAGCCCCGGCCAGGTGGACGTGCGGATCAGCGGGTTCTGGCGGTGGAAGAACGTCCTCGTGCCGCCGAACGCGTTCGTCGTGCACACCCGGCGCGGACGGGACGAGCCGCTGCACATCGGGCTCGGCGTGTCGTTCCGGTTCAACCCGTCCACCGACTCGTTCCTCGTGGTGCCGGGTGCGACGCAGACCATCCTGATCAACGCGTACTGCATCTGCCGCGAGCTCCAGGGCGTGCTCGTCCAGGGCTACGTGCAGTGGATCATCCAGGACTTCGCGACCGCCTACCGCAAGCTCGACTTCGGCGCCGAGGACGACCCGATGCGGCTGGTGAACATCCAGCTCAGGGAGCAGGCGGAGGCGGCGATCAAGGACAAGGTCTCGATGATGGGGGTGCGCGACGTCCTCAGCGACAAGCAGCCGATCATCGAGGAGCTGACCGCCCGGCTGCGCGGCGTGGCCGAGGGCGAGGACGGCGGCGACCAGGGCCTCGGCCTGCGCATCGTCACCGTGCAGATCAAGGAGGCGGTGGTCAGCTCGTCCCGCCTCTGGGAGAACCTCCAGAAGCCCTACCGCGCCGAGCAGGGGCAGATCGCGCGGCTCGCCGAGCTGGAGGCCGAGGAGGTCGTGGCGCAGCGCGAGATGGCGGCGGCGCGGCTGAAGGAGACGCAGCGGCTGGAGCACGAGCGGGAGCTGGCCGAGCTGCGCGCCCGCAACGAGGCCGAGCGGTTCGACACCGAGGCAGCCGAGAAGGCCCGCCGGACGCGGCGCGAGCACGACGACGCCCGCGAGGTCGCCGAGCTGCACACCGAGACGACCCGGCACGCGCTGCGGATGGAGCGGGAGCGGCACACCGAGGAGGCCGAGACGGGACGGCTGCGCGCCGAGCGCGACGCCGAGCTGAAGCGCCTCGAACTGGACGCCGAGCTCGCCCGCTCCGACGCCCGCGCCCGCGCGCGCCACGAGCACGACCTGCTGGATCTGGAGCGGGAACGTTCCCGCGCGGCGGTGCAGAACGAGCGGACCCCGGTGGCGGTGCAGACCGAGCTGGTGCGCTCGCTCCCGGCGATCCTGGCGAAGCTCCCGAAGCCGGACGAGCTGCGCACCGTCCAGGTCAACGGCGCCGACCAGACGAGCGTCGCGGGCCTGGTCACCCAGCTCGCGGCCATTATCACCGCGCTGCGCGACGCGACCGCCGACCCCGGCTCGTCCGCGCCCCGCTGACCCCGGCTCGACCCCCGGTTCGCCACCGTCACGCACACGGCTGGTAGTCACCGCGGCCGGAAGAACAACAGGACGTAGCCGACACACCCGATGTAACCGGAATGGCACGCATTTCTATTCTGTGGGGGCGTGTCCGGGGTTAATATTCGCTTGATTCCAGTCGACGGGGCAGAGTCACGGTCAGGAGCAGCGCGTGGATCTCGGTCCCCATCACCTCAGGATGATCGAGGCCGTCGCCGCGACCGGCAGCATCAGCAAGGCCGCGGCCCGCCTCAACCTCACCCAGCCCGCCGTGAGCACGATGCTCCGCCGGGTCGAGGGCCACCTCGGCGTGCAGTTGTTCGTGCGCTCACCGGAGGGCGTCGTGCCGACCCCGGTGGGGGAGGAGGTGGCGACGCGGGCCCGAGCCGCGCTCGCCTGTATCGATGATCTGAACGCGGCCCTCGCGCACCGCCGCAGCGACCCCTCGCCCCTGCCGATGCTGCGGATCGGCGTGCAGGCGTGCCCGCCGCTGACCCGGCTCAGCGAACATCTGGACGTGGTCTCCCCGGGCACCCGGCTCCAACTGCGCGTGGACCAGGGCGGCGGGCGGATCCCGGCACTGCTGGCCTCCGGCGCGCTCGACATCGGCCTCTTCCAGGAGCCGGTGGACTACACCGCGCCCCCGCTGGAAGGGCTGGAGCGGCTCGTCCTGGTGGAGTGCGAGCCGGCGCTGGTCGGCATGTCCTCCAGCAGTCCGCTGGCCGCGCACGAGACCCTCGACCTCGCCGATCTGGCCGACCAGGACTGGCTGGACGACCCGCTCGACGACGGCCCCTACCCGGCCTACTTCCGGGGGGTGTGCGCGAGCGCGGGGTTCCAGCCGCGGGTCCGGTTCTGGTCGACCGACTGGCAGATCGCGGCCTCGCTGATCCGGTCGGGGCGCGCGATCGGCATCTACCAGCCGACCGCGGCCCCGCGCGACGGGATGGCGTTCCGCCGCATCACCGGAGACCCGCTGGGACAGCGGGTCGTCCTGGTATGGCGGCCCGAGGTGGAGCAGGCCGCAGGGCGCCTGAGGGGAATCTTCAACGACGTGTACATGCAACTCGTCCGCGCTCAACGCGTGTACGGCGAATGGTGGGACGAGCATCCCGAGGCACATCCGGCGTTGCCGGTCGTCACGTCGTCCTGAAGGGTCCACCTCTAGGCCTCCACCCCGAGCCGCCTGGTCAGTGCGGGTTCACAAGGGTCAACGGGTTGGTGAGGGGTGGTCGGCGGGTTCCGGGGCAGCGGTCCCCGGAACCCGCACGCTCATCGGCTGGTCGTCCCTACTCCTGCACCCGGCGGCGCCGCGCGACGGCGATGCCGGCCGCCGCCGCGACGGCGCCGCCGGCGCCCAGAGCGAGCAGGGCCGGTGCCGGGCCCCGATCCGGCGCCGGCCTGCTGACGCCGGTCGAGGGCGAGAACCCGCCCAGCCGCCCGGACTTCGCGTACTGCGAGCCCGGGAGTTTGTCGGCGTACCGCGTGTGGACCAGTCGCTGGTACGCCGCCACCGTGGCGCCCGTCTTGCCGACGGACGCGACGGCGGTGTCGTTGAGCCCGGTGACCCTGCCGTTGGCGAGCCGGTACCAGGCGTTGATCTGCGGTTCGGTGAACACGGTGCCGCCGGCGGCCTTGGCCGCGTACGCGGTCTCGTCCGCGCCCGAGGTGATGTTCCAGACCAGCCAGCTCTTGTTGTTCTTGTTCAGCCACATCGTGGCCTGCTGGCCGGACGCGGACCGCGCGGTGACGGCCATGTGGGAGAAGCGCGCGACACCCGCGCCCGCCTCGCCCTTCACGAAGGCGGGGTTGAGGGAGTAGATCGTCTGGGCGGTGCCCTCGATCCGCGGTGCCTGGGCGTCGGCCTGGGCCTTGGTGACGGTCTGGTTCGTCAGCTTGCCCTGGTTGTGCTGGTTCAGGTGGACGAAGAAGGAGCCCAGGCGCTGCTGGGCCGCCGGCTGCGCCGCGGCCTTGGAGGCCGCCGCCGCGTCGGTGGAGGGGCCCGCCGCCATCGCCGAGCCGCCCATCACGAACACCGTGACGCCGAGTCCGGCGGACACGGCAGCTGCGGAGAGCTTCGCAGTGCTACGCATCATCACGCTCCGACCCGGTAGAGGGCTTGTCCCCAGCGGAACTCGCCGTTGTTGGTGTACTGGCTGACCGTCATCTCGGAGTAGCGGGGGCTGGAGGGCCACGGGTCGCCGTAGGCGATGACCTGGGAGCCGTCGGTGTAGCCGTAGATGACCTGGGCGTGTCCGCCGCCGGCCGTCCAGTAGATTCCGGTCTCGATCGGACGGCGTCCGTCGATCTCGGTCTTGATGGCACTGAACCCGAGCGGGCCGCTGACGGTCCCGCGGGAGATACCGAGCTTCTGGAAGGCCGTCTGGGCCCATTCCAGGTATCCGGCCTGGTTCGGGCACTGGCCGCCGGAGCGGTTGCGCGCGAGGTTGCAGAATTCGTTCTGGGTGGTGCCCTTGCCGTGGAACTTGGCGATCGTGAGGCCGCTGGCGGCCCAGCACCACTGGTTCTGCTGCTGCACTTCCTGGTTGATCTGTAGTTCACCGGCCGAGGCGATCGAGGGCGAGGCCGTGATGGTGGCGGCTGCCACCCCGACGACTCCGCACGCGATGCGCCAACGTCCCCGGGCGGGTCGGGTACGCGTTGCCATTCGCTTCCGCCTTTTCTCCCGGCCTTACGGCGTTGGAACCCCGCGCGGGGTCAGGAGCAATTCCCCACCGGTGCCGGGGGAATTCCGAGCGGGGGAGGCCCGCGCGCGGGATCGAAGGAACGCAATAACAGTCTCATTTGCGACAAAAGCCAGGTAATGCCAGCAGGTCATAACCAAAGTGAATGGGGTTGTTCCACCGCGTTTTCGGGACCGGTCAGACCGGTCGAACCGATGCGGTGATCTGGGTCGTGACCTGGGAGGACGGCAGCATGACGGTCACCTTGAGCCCCCCGCCGGGACGCGGCCGCGCCGCCACCGTCCCGCCGTGGGCGCGGGCGATCGACCGCACGATCGACAGCCCGAGCCCCGCCCCGCCCGAGGTGATGACGCGGTCGGAGCCGAGCCTGCGGAACGGTTCGAACAGCGCCGGGACCTGGTGCGGGGGGACGGCGGGCCCCGAGTTCGCCACCTCCAGGACGGCGTTCCCGCCGTCCGCGCGGCATACGACCCGGACCCACCCGCCGGGTCCGGAGTTGTGCCGGATTCCGTTCTCCACAAGGTTCTGCACGACCCGCTCCAGGAGCAGCGCGTCGCCCGACGTCACGGCCTCGGTCGTCTCCGCCCGGACGGTCACGCCCGCCGCGTCCGACTCGGCCACGGTCTGCGCGGCGACGTGCCCGACCACGTCGGCGAGGTCGACCGGCGCGCGGTCGGTGACCTCGCTCTCCGACCGCGCGAGCAGCAGCAGGCCGGTGATCAGCCGCTCGTGCCGCAGGTTGATCTCCAGCAGCGTCTCGCCGAGCCGCAGCACGTCCGGCGACGCGTCCGCGCGGTGCATCGCGACCTCGACCAGCGCGCGGCCGAGCGTGAGCGGGGTCCGCAGCTCGTGCGAGGCGTTGGCGACGAAGCGGCGCTGCCCGTCGAAGGACCGGTCGAGCCGCTCCAGCATCGTGTCGAAGGTGTCGGCGAGCCGTTTGACCTCGTCGTCGGGGCCGTCCAGCGCGATCCGCTCGTGCAGGCCGCGGTCGGCGGCGGGCGCGCCCGCGATCCGCCGCGCGGTCTCGGTCACCCGGTCCAGCGGCGTGAGCACGCGCCCGGCGATCAGCCAGCCGAGGCCCGCCGCGACCCCGCCGACCACCAGCAGCGCGATCGAGCCCTGCGTGACCATCGAGGTCGTCGCGGCCTCGCGCATGTTGGCGCGCTGCCGCCGCATCAGCGCGTCCACGTCGCCCATGGCCTTCGCCTGCTCGCGGGCGGACTGCTCGGGGTCCTCCTGCGGCGTCCCGGGCCGGGTGATGGCGGTCTTGGCGAGCACCTGCGGGCCGCCGCGCGTGAGCTGCTGGTCGATCAGCGCGTAGGTGACGCCGAGCAGCACCAACCCCGCGGCGAGGAACAGCCCGCCGTAGGTCAGCGTCAGCCGGGCCCGCAGCGACAGGTGCCGCGGTCTGATCAGCGCGATACCGGGCCTCATCACGGGATGCGATACCCCGCTCCCTTGACGGTCTCGACGACGGGCGGATCGGCGAGCTTGCGCCGCAGCTTGAGGATCGTCAGCCGGACGGCGCCGGTGAACGGGTCGGCGTGCTCGTCCCACACCTTCTCCAGCAGCTGCTCGGCGGACACGACCGCGCCGTCCGCGCGCAGCAGCTCGGTCAGCACGGCGAACTCCTTGCGCGCCAGCGGGACGTAGCGGCCGTCGCGGAACACCTCCCGGCGCGCCGGGTCGAGCGCGATGCCCGCGCGGCGCAGCGTCGGCGGCGCGGCCGGGCGCGACCGCCGGCCGAGCGCGTGCACGCGGGCGGCCAGCTCGGAGAAGGCGAACGGCTTGGTGAGGTAGTCGTCGGCGCCGAGCCCGAGCCCCTCGACCCGGTCGGTGATCTCGGCGGCGGCGGTCAGCATCAGCACCCGGGCGGCCGTCCGGCCCTCCGCCGGCGCGCTGCCGACCAGCTCGCGGCAGACATCGTCGCCGTGCACGAGCGGCAGGTCCCGGTCCAGGACGACGACGTCGTAGCCGTTGACGGCGGCGCGCTCCAGCGCGGACGCCCCGTCGTAGGCGAGGTCGACCGCGTGCGCGTCGCCGCGCAGCCACTCCGCTATCGCTTCGGCGAGGAGCCGCTCGTCCTCGGCCACCAGTACCCGCATCCCGGCTCCCTTCGCCGTGCCTTCGGGCCGAATAGTGCCCGACGCGCTGTTTCCTCCGCGTTAGGAACGCACCCGGCTCCAGTGGGAAACGCGGGGGAAACGTCCGATCGCGTTGCATCGCTCTCCGTCGGCCCGGGACGAGCCCGGCGACCTGAAAATGGAGAAGACGGATGCGAATGTGGAGAACGGCGGCGCTGCCGCTCGTGCTGGCCCTGGCGCTCACCGGATGCGGTTCGGACGACGGCGACGAGGGCGGCGTCGCCTCCGTGGCGGGCGCCGCGAAGCCGGGGCAGAGCGGCGCGGCCGCGCCCGGAAAGAGCCTCAGCCCCGACGAGAGGAACGTGAAGTTCGCCGAGTGCATGCGGCAGAACGGCGTCCCGATGGACGACCCGAAGCCCGGCCAGGGCATCCAGTTCAAGGTCGAGGGCGGGACGAAGAAGGAGACCGTCGACAAGGCGATGGCGGCGTGCCGCAAGTTGAACCCGCAGTCGGACGGGTCGGGCAAGACGGATCAGCAGCAGCAGGAACGGGTCCGCAAGTTCGCCGAGTGCATGCGCAAGAACGGCGTCGAGTCCTTCGCGGACCCCAAGCCGGGCCAGCAGGGCATCATGATCGACAAGAAGCTGGCCGACGACCCCGAGTTCAACGCCGCGCAGGAGAAGTGCAAGGAGATCATGGCGGGTGGCGGCCCGGGCGGCGCGGGCGGCGGGAAGTGAGGAGGCGCACGCGGGTCGCCCTCGCCGCCGCCGTCCTCGTCGCGGCGGGCGGCGGCGCCACCGTCGCGGTGGTCGGTTCGGGCGGTTCGGGCGGGTCGGGCGGTGCCCGCGCCGCCGCGCTCCCGCCGGGCACCGCCAAGGTCACGCGCCAGTCGCTGCGCGACACCCGGACCGAGGACGGCAAGCTCGGCTACGGCCCGACGTTCACCGCGACGAGCCGCCTGCGGGGCACGGTCACCCGGGTCCCCAAGAGCGGCGACGAGATCACGCGGGGCAAGCCGCTCTACGAGGTGGACGGCGACCCGGTCACGCTGATGTACGGGTCGCGGCCGGCCTACCGGCCGCTGACGGTCGGGACGGAGGGCTCCGACGTCCGCCGCTTCGAGGAGAACCTGTCCAAGCTCGGCTACGACGGGTTCACGGTCGACAAGGAGTACACCGCCGACACCGCCGACGCCGTCCGCGAATGGCAGGACGACCTCGGCCTCCCCGAGACCGGCGAGGTCGAGCTCGGACGCGTGGTGTTCGCACCCGGCGCCATTCGGGTGGACAGCGTCCAGGCGGGCGCGGGCGACCCGACCGGCCCGGGCCAGAAGGTGCTCACCTACACCGGGACCGACAAGGCGGTGACCGTCGAGTTGGAGACCGCCGACCAGCGGATGGCGAAGAAGGGCGCGGCGGTCGAGGTCGCGCTCCCCGAGGACGAGACCGTCCAGGGCCGGATCGACGAGGTCTCCACGGTCATCGAGCCGGCGTCGAGCCAGGGCGAGGACCCGAAGACGAAGGTCGAGGTGACGGTGTGGCTGCGGTCGCGCAAGGCGCGCAAGGCCGCCGCCCCCTACGCCCTGGCGTCGGTCGACGTCACGTTCACGGCGGGACGGCGCGACAACGTCCTGACCGTGCCGGTGTCGGCGCTGGTCGCGCTGAAGGAGGGCGGCTTCGGGCTCGAGGTCGTGCGGGGCGGCGCGTCGTCCTACGTGCCGGTCGAGACCGGGCTGTTCGCGGACGGCCGGGTCGAGGTCTCCGGTGCGGGCATCGCCGAGGGCACGGTCGTGGGGACGCCCACATGATCGCGCTGCGGGACGTGACCAAGGAGTACGCGGGCGGCGTCCGCGCGCTCGGCGGCGTGACGCTGCGCGTCGAGCCGGGCGAGCTGGTCGCGATCGTCGGCCCGTCGGGGTCGGGCAAGTCGACGATGCTGAACGTCCTCGGCACGCTGGACCGGCCGACGTCGGGCAGCGTCCACATCGCCGGCTACGACGTCGGGCGGCTGCCCGACGCCAAGCTGTCGGCGCTGCGCGCGCACCAGATCGGCTTCGTCTTCCAGCAGTTCCACCTGGCCCAGGGGACGAAGGCGATCGACAACGTCGCGGGCGGGCTGCTGTACACCGGGCTCGGCTCCGGCGCGCGGCGGCGGCGCGCCGCCGAGGCGCTGGAGCGGGTCGGGCTCGGGCACCGGATGGGGCACGAGGCGCACGAGCTGTCGGGCGGCGAGCGGCAGCGGGTCGCGATCGCCCGCGCGGTCGCCGGGGACCCCGCGCTGCTGCTCGCCGACGAGCCGACCGGCGCGCTGGACTCGGCGTCCGGCGAGGGCGTGATGGCGCTGCTGCGCGGCCTGCACGAGGCCGGCACCACCGTCGTGATCATCACGCACGACCGGGAGATCGCCGCGAGCCTGCCCCGCCAGGTGCGGATGCGCGACGGCCTGATCACCGCCGACTCGGCGCTGGAGGTGCGGCGGTGACCACTGTGCCGCGCCCTCCCGGTGTGCTGCGCCCGGCGCGGCTCGGGCCGCGCGACGTCGTGCGGGTCGGCGCGGTCGGGCTGCGCACCCGTCCGATGCGGGCGTTCCTGTCCGCGCTCGGCATCGCGATCGGGATCGCCGCGATGGTCGCGGTCGTCGGGGTCTCCGCGTCCTCGCGCGCCGACCTCGACCGGGCCCTCGCCGCGCTCGGCACCAACCTGCTCACGGTCGCGCCCGGCAACACGCTGACCGGTGAGAAGGCCAGGCTGCCCCTCGAATCGGAGTCGATGGTCAGGCGGATCGCGCCGGTGCGGGAGGTGTCGGCGGTCGGGCTGGTGGACGACGCGAAGGTCTACCGGACGAGCCGCATCCCCGAGACCGACACCAAGGGCATCGCCGCCTACGCCACCCGCGCCGACCTGCGCGCCGCGACCGGCGCCGCGCTCCACAGCGGCACGTGGCTGAACGGGGCGACGGCGTCGTTCCCGGCGACCGTGCTCGGCTCGACCGCCGCGCGGCGGCTCGGGATCGGGCACGCGGGGCCCGACGTGCAGGTGCTCATCGGCCGGACGCTGTTCACGGTCGTCGGCATCCTGGACCCGGCGCCGCTCGCCCCCGAGCTGGACAGCGCCGCGCTCGTCGGCTGGCCGGTCGCGCAGGCGCGGCTCGGCTTCGACGGGCACCCGACGACGATCTACACGCGGTCGCGGGACGCGAGCGTCGAGCAGGTCCGCGAGGTGCTCGGCGCCACCGCGAACCCGGAGGCGCCGAACGAGGTGGAGGTGTCGCGGCCCTCGGACGCGCTCGCCGCGCGCAAGGCGGCGGGCGAGGCGTTCACCGGCCTGCTGCTCGGGCTCGGCGCGGTCGCGCTGCTGGTCGGCGGCGTCGGGGTGGCCAACACCATGGTCATCTCCGTGCTGGAGCGCCGCTCGGAGATCGGGCTGCGCCGCTCGCTCGGCGCGACCCGCGGCCAGATCCGCACGCAGTTCCTCTCCGAGTCGCTGCTGCTGTCGCTGCTCGGCGGCGCGGGCGGCGCGCTGCTCGGCGCGCTGGTGACCGCCGTCTACGCCCTCTACCAGGGCTGGCCGGTCGAGGTGCCGGCGTGGGCGGTGTTCGGCGGGATCGCCGCGACGCTGGTGATCGGCGCGGTCGCGGGCCTGTACCCGGCGATCCGCGCGTCGCGGCTGTCGCCGACCGAGGCGCTGTCGGCGGCCTGAGGGCGGGGGCCGGGCCGGGGCAGGACCGGGGCGGGGTCGGGCCGGGGCGTCGCGCCCCGGCCCGGTGCCGTCAGGCCCCGGCGGCGAGGAGGTCCTGAAGCTCCTGGACGGCGCGGCGCAGCTCGTCCGCGAACACGTGCATCGCGTCCGCGACGTGCTCGGGCGTGCTCAGGTAGACGGCGAGCCGGTCCGGCAGCAGCACGTAGGCGACGCCGATGCACTGCTCGCTGGTCGACCCGAAACCGAACGCCTGGATGTGGACGGACGGCGCCGAACTCGTGCTCAGGTAGTCGTCGCGCATGACCGTCCAGCCCGGCGAGTCGAACAGCGCGAGGTGCTCGGTCACGCCCAGCTCCGTGCCCCGCCGCTTCTGGATCAGCTGCAACTCCCAGAGGTGCTGCTCGGGCGCCCGGCCCGCCTGGCACTCCTTGGCCCGCCGGACGTGCGCCTCGGCGGCCGCGCGGAACGCCGCCGCGCGGGCCGCCGGGCCCGCGTCCGGGTCGTCCATGGCCTCCACGAAACGCAGCACCTGCGGGGTGACGACCCGCATCGCCTCGGTGCGCCCGGCCCGGAACTGCCGGGTCGCGATCGACTCGTAGGTCGCGCCGGTCAGGCCCTTCGCGCGCCGGTGCGCGAGCTGGTAGGCCATCTGCACGAACGCGTCCGGCGACATGCCGAGCGCCTTGGCGTTGTTCGCGCCGAAGTCGTCGAACGTCACGAGCCTCGTCGCGGTCGCGGCGGCGTAGGCGGCGAACGCCGCGTCGGCCTCGCGGATGTCGGTGCGGAGCGCGTCGTCCAGCACGAACGTGATCGGCTCCAGGTGGGGCGCGCCCTGCGACCGGGCGCCGGACGCGCGCGAGTGCTCCTTCGCCGGGGTGCCGAGCAGCGCGTCGACGAAGCCGAGGATCGTCGTGCCGTCCAGCTCGCAGTGCTCGACGTTGATCCCGGCGCGGCCGTCGCCGAACACGACCAGCGAGACCGCCTTGTCGAACCACCGGTTGCCGCTGCCGCCGTGCAGGAGGTGGTCGCCCGCCTCCTGCGCGTTCGCCGGGGCGAAGTCCTCCAGGCAGACGCAGAACAGCGCGGTCTCCACCGCGTCCAGCGCCGCCCTGTTCCCGGGGTGGACGGCCAGCAGCGCCTCCCGGCTCGCCGCCCACTCGGCCCGCGCCTTCGTCGTCAGCGACCCGGGGGAGGGCTCCAGCGCCGGGGACGCCTTCATGATCTGCTGGAGGGCGCCGGTCAGCTCGTCGAGCGTGTGCGGGCGCCCGTCGGGGCCCAGCACGTCCATCCTGACCATGTTGTCGCGGAAGAAGACCAGGATGTGCTTGGCGTCGGACGGTCCGGGGTGCTCCGCCGAGTACGGCGCGCGGACGGTGTCCTGCACGGCGCCGGGGATGCGGGTCGCGGAGTACAGGTACCGGTTCTGCGCCATCGTCTGCGGCCGCCCGCGCTGGAGGACGGGCGGCAGGCGCTCGGCGTCCAGCGCCAGCTTGTGGTCGAGCGCGCCCGCGATGAGCCCGGCGGCGCGCTCGGCCTGCCCCTCGCCGGTGTCGTGGAACAGGAAGAAGAAGTTCGCGTTGAGCGCGATCCGGTCGCGGCGGCCGAGGTAGCGGTAGGGCCAGAAGGTGTCGAGCCAGCTGTGCACGCCCTCGGTCGCGTCGTAGCGTTCCAGCGCCGCGTGCAGGGCCCGGCCGGGGCCGCCGGGTCGGGTGAACTCCGCCAGCGCCTCCCGCGTCCGCGCCAGCTCCGCCTCGGTGAGCAGCGGCGCGCACCACTCCAGGAACCGCTCGCCGGTCTCCTCCAGCGTGGGCAGCGGCACCCGGGGCAGGGCGTCCTCGTAGTCGAACGTGCGAGGGGAGGGTTCTGTGTCGGTGTCAGCCGGGCTCGCGTTCACGTTCCGTCCTCGATCCGAGATCACTGGGGGCGTGGCATGCGGTGCGGGTGCGGGTCATGCGGGGCGTCCTGTGCGGGGCGTCCTATGCGGGGCGGGAGATGTAGAGCTGGGCGTAGAGCCAGCCCGAGGTCTCCAGGCCGGTCGGGTCGATGCCGGCGTCCGACAGCCGGTCCAGGATGAGGTCGCGCTCCTGCGGCGCCGCGAACCGGCGCTGCCGGAACAGCCCGTCGTGCCGGACGGTGCGGTACCCGGCCTCGGCGAGCCGGGCCGCGACCGCGTCGAACGGGAACATCCGCAGCACGAAATGCGCCATCCACGGCGGCCGCCCGCCGCACGCCGCGACGATCCGCATGATCGTTTTCTCGGTGACATATCCGAGGCAGCCGGTGGAGATGGCGATATCGGTCTCGGCGAGCCGTTCCCGCTGCTCGTCGGACGGGTCGCCGCTCTCCAGGTCGGCCTGGACGGCGCCGTCCAGATAACCGGCCTCAAGGGCATAGGAAAGCGCGTTCTCGGAGGCGTCCAGGCCGAGGAAGCGGACGGGTTCGGCGGGTTCACCGGAACGGATCGACTCCCGATCTCGGGCCAGCAGGGAGGCGCGCGACTGCCCGTGGACATCGCCGCCGCTATACCGATCGTACAGCTCGCCCATCGTCGCGCCGTACTTCAGCAGTGCGGCATTGATTCCGTAGGAGCAGCCGATGTCGAGAACGGTCGGGTCCGTGACCCCGCGTGCCCGGCGGTATTCGGCGATAAGTCCGTTGAAGTGTGGTTTGGCCAACTCTGGTATAGAGTATTCGAGTTCGCGGAGAGTGCCGAAGTAGGCACGCGGATCGGGTCGCGTGTAGATGTGGCCGAGCGAGATCTTCCCGGACGTGTCGACGCGCACGATGGCGGTCCTCCTAATCCAGTAGCCGGTCGACCCGTACGGCGCGTCCCTCCGCCGCCAGGTGCTCGGGCAGCACGCGCCCGAAGAGTTGCCGCGTCCGCGCCACGCTGCCGATGACCCCGGGACGCTCGCTGTAGGCGAGGATCGCCGTGTGCCGCTCCCGCGTCCCGGCGACCGGGGTCACGCGGTGCAGCGAATAGCGTCCCTTGAACAGCTGGAGGTCACCCGGATTCAGCGTGAGCCGCCGGACGAGGTGCGCGCCGTCGCCGGTCAGCACGCTCCGCACCGCGCCGAAGTTCTCCTCCCGCGCGGTCCTGATGTTGGGGCAGTACTCGAACACGCCGCCCTCCTCCGGCTCCTGCGTCAGCAGCGACACCGTGAACTCGTTGGTGTCGAAATGCCACGGGTGCTCCATGCCGGGCCGGACGACGTTGAGGCACAGTCCCGACAGCGGGTCGCCGAGTTCGTGCACCCGGGGCAGGCCGAAACAACTCGCGACGAAATTCTGGAACAGCTTGTTCGAATAGAGCCGGTGTACGAGATGGGTGCTGGGAATGCGGTCCCGCGGGACGAAGGAATTGCCGCGCTGGACGGTGATGCGCGCCGGATGTCCGTCCGGCAGCGGGGAGCGGACATCGATGTTGTAGGCATTCACGGTTTCGACGCCGTCATGTGCCTGCGGGGCGATCGCCGCGCACTCCTCCCGCAGCGTCTCGCGCAAAGCCGGATGGATGAAATCGGCCAGTACGCTGCATCCGGATTTCGCCAGGTCGGCCCGGATGCGGGAAACGACGCTCCGCCACGCCCCGCCCTCCGGGTCCTCCAGTGGATAACCCTCTGTGTTGACCACCTGATCGACCGTGTGAGTGTCCGCCGCGGCCATGTGGTTCCTTCCGAGTGAGTCGACCTCAATCGGGTTTTAGCACAGGTCACTGGAGAATAAACGACGGCGTTTTCGGTCGGGTGTCAGCAAAAAGCGATAAGGCCCGCCCGTGACCTGTGACTTAGCACGTTCGCGTGCGGCGGCCGAGCGCCGCACCGAACCCGGTTATGTGTCCCACATCACCTTCCGGGCGCCTCGGGGGCGGCGTCGGGCGAGCCCCCGCCTCGTGGCCACGGACGATCTACCGTGAACAATCCCTTACGCGGCGGCGTCACCCTCTGGTGGAATGCCTGACCACAGGAACGAGCAAGGGGAACGCGTGGCGGACTGGCGGCTGTCGGAGTTCATCGAGGCGCGGGAGCTCGGGCGTGGGGCGCAGGGACGGGTCGTCCTCGCCCACCACGCCGAGGCCCGTACCCCCGTGGCGATCAAGTACCTGGCGCGCGGCGACGCCTCGGCGCTCGCGAGCCTGCGCGCCGAGGCGCAGATGCTCGGGCGGCTGACCAGCCCCTATGTCGCGCGCCTCTACCGATTCACCGAGAGCGAGCACGGCGCGGCCATCGTCATGGAGGCCGTCAACGGCGCGTCGCTGAAGGACGTGCTGGCCGAGAACGGGCGGCTGGAGCCCGAGGCGGCGCTGCTGGTGCTGAAGGGCTCGCTGCTCGGGCTCGCGGCGGCGCACTCGGTCGGCGTCGTCCACCGCGACTACAAGCCCGCGAACGTCGTCGTCCAGGCGGACGGGCTGAGCAAGCTCGTCGACTTCGGCGTCGCCGTGCTGGCCGGGCAGGGCTCGTTCGCCGGGACGCCCGCCTACATGTCGCCCGAGCAGTGGCGCGGCGAGCCCGCCACCCCGGCCACCGACGTCTACGCCGCGACCTGCGTGTTCGTCGAGTGCGTCACCGGGCAGCGGCCGTTCCGCGCGACCGAGCGGGCCGCGCTGATGAACCAGCACCTGACCGCCGCGCCGGACGTGGCGGACATGCCCGAGGCGCTGCACCCGCTCGTCGCCGAGGGGATGGCGAAGTCCCCGCAGGAGCGCCCGCCGGGCGCGGCGGCGTTCGTCTCCCGGCTGGAGGCCGCGGCCGCCGCCGCGTACGGGCCGGACTGGGAGCAGCGCGGCGTCCGCGCCCTCGCCGCCGCGGCGGTCGGCCTCGCGGCGCTGTTCCCGCTCGGCGCGCTGACCGTCGCCCCGGGCGCGGCGGGCGCCGCCGCCGGTACCGCGGGCGCCGGATCGGCCGCCGGGAGCGGCGGGCTCGGCACCGCCGGTACCGCCGGGACCAGCGTGAGCAAGGGCTTCCTCGCCACCGCCGCCGGGAAGAGCGCGATCGCGGTGGCGGGCGTCGCCGTCGTCGCCACGTCCGCGACCGTCGCCGTCCAGGCGACGAAGGGCTCCGACAAGAAGGAGCCGGATCCGGTCGCGGCCGTCAGGCTCGCGTCCCAGACCCAGACGATCGGCGGGCTCCAGATCGAGAACGCGCGGTACGTCACGGTCAGCGGGCTCGGCGACCTCGCGCTGGAGAAGCGCGTCAACCAGGAGCTCCGCGCGCCCCTCGACCGGCTGATCACGATCGGGAGGGGCACCCCCGGCCAGGTCAAGTGCAAGGGCAACTCCGTCAAGGTCTTCACGACGGCGCGGGCGGGGTTGCAGGGGCCGCGTCTCGTGTCCGTCCGGTACTTCATGCAGTCGGACTGGTGCAAGCAGGCGGACGGCGCGATCGGCGGCGAGGTCGTCACCGTCGACCTGCGCACCGGCAAGCGGCTCACCGCCACCGACGTCTTCCGGCCCGAGACGCTGACGGCGGCGGGTGTGGCGCGGCTCCAGACGCTGTTCACGCAACGCGACAACGGCCACGACCGCAAGTGGACCGACTGCAACTCCGACGGTCGGTTCGAGCGGACCGACTTCTTCCCGAACCGTTCCGAGGGCACGACGATCAAGGGGATGGAGATCGGCCCGCCCCGGCTGAGCGCGTTCCTCACCCCGGCCGAGTTCCGCCTGGCGTGGCTGCACGGGGGCAGCGACGGCTGCGGCAACCTGGACTTCGGTGCGTCCTACGCGAGCGTCCGCGCCCTGCTCAAGCCGGACTTCGCGGCACTTCTCCCGAAATAGCGCGGACGGTGACGCTCCCGTCCCATGGGTAGAGGATTCAGGAGGGTTCCACAGGGACGGGTGTGTCGAAGGGGCGGCGATGGACGCGAGCCGCGGCGAGCGGATGCTGAGCAGGCTGGTGGCGGCGAGTCACCTGATCGCCTTGGAGCAGTTGCCGGGCGTGGTCGTCGAGCACGCGGCCCGCGCGGGTCTCCACGACGTCCTGATCTACGTGGTCGATCTCCAGCAGAACGTCCTGAAGCTGCTGGTCGGGCAGGACGAGGGCGAGGGAGGCAGGTGGGGCGCGGAGGACGCCGAGATCCGCGTCGACGGGACGCTCGCCGGGCGCGCGTTCCAGAGCGTCCGGACGGTGGCCGGGCACCC
This sequence comes from Actinomadura terrae, assembly GCF_022751215.1. Classification (GTDB taxonomy): domain Bacteria; phylum Actinomycetota; class Actinomycetes; order Streptosporangiales; family Streptosporangiaceae; genus Spirillospora; species Spirillospora terrae. The sequence goes on from NZ_JAICDG010000002.1 coordinate 1,449,162, forward strand.
CGCCGACGACGGGGCCCGCCACCACTGGGTGCCGATCCTCGACGGCACCGAGCGGCTCGGCGTCCTGCGGGTGACCGCCGCCCGCGACGACGAGACGGCCCTGCGGGACGCCGAGGACCTGGCCGGGCTGATCGCCCTGATCATCGTCAGCAAGGGGCCGGCCAGCGACTCCTTCTCCCGCCTGGTGCGCAGGCAGGACATGACGGTGTCGGCGGAGATGCAGTGGCGGCTGATGCCGCCGCTGACCTTCGCCACCGACCGGGTCGTGATCGGGGCGGCGCTGGAGCCCGCCTACAAGCTCGGCGGCGACACCTTCGACTACGCGCTCGCCGGCGACCGGGTCTTCCTCGGCGTCTTCGACGCCATGGGGCACGACACCGCCGCGGGTCTGTCGTCCAACCTGGCCGTCGCGGCCTGCCGCAACAGCAGGCTGCGGGACGGTGACCTCGCGGCGGCCGGCCGGGCGATCGAGGAGGTCCTGCTCGAACAGGACCGGTCGGGACGGTTCGTCACCGCCGTCCTCGCCGACCTCGACCTTCGCACGGGCATGCTGACCTGGGTGTCCTACGGGCATCCGCCGCCGGTGGTGATCCGCGGCGGGCGCTGGGCGACCACGCTGGACTGCTCGCCGGCCACTCCGCTCGGCACCGGCCTCGGCGTGGAACCGGAGCTGTGCCGCGAACAGCTCGAACCCGGCGATCGCCTGCTGCTCTACACCGACGGCATCGTCGAGGCGCGCGCCCCCGACAAGCAGGAGTTCGGCCTCGTCCGGTTCGTGGACTTCATCATCCGCCGCAACGCCGACGGGCTGCCCGTCCCCGAGACCCTGCGCCGCCTCATCAACAGCATCCTGGACCACCATGCCGGGCGGCTGGACGACGACGCCACCGTGCTCGTCCTGGAATGGCGCGGCCAAGCTCCACCGGCGAGCGCCGTCGAGGGCGTGGCCCAGACCTGAGGCGCCCCGCCGAGGCCGGCGCCGCCCGGGGGGCGAAACGCGAACGCGCCGGGCACCCCCCCTGGACGCGGGGTGCCCGGCGCTTCTCGGCCGGACGGTCAGGCGTCCGGGACGGGTTCGGGGGCGGGGCCGTTCACATAGCGGATGAGGAGCCGCACCAGCGCGCGCCCGAACTGGAAGAGGATCATCGCCAGGCCGATCAGCGGCAGCACGAGCAGCACGATCTGGAGGCTGGAGGTGACCAGCTGGAGCGCCCCGGCGCCCTGCGACGCCTCGGCCGCGAGCCGCCGCATCATCCACCAGTCCTTGGCGACCAGGTTCGGGACCTGCGTCGCGATCAGCACGAGCTGGAAGACCAGCACCGGGACGATCGTCAGCACCCAGAGCGTGACGAAGAACTGCGGCCAGCGCTTGAGGTCGTCCAGCCGGGCGTCGGCCGGGCGGCGCAGCAGCGTGCGGCGCAGGATCGGCCCGATGTAGCGGAACAGGTCGGGGACGCCGATCAGGTCCGACATGATGTAGTACCCGTCGAACCGCAGCGTCGGCAGCAGCTGCTGGAAGATCTCCAGGTTGACGTACAGCACGGCGACCAGCAGCGGCTCGAAGCCCGTCTGTAGGTACAGCAGCGTCAGCCCGACGATGAAGATGCCGTTGAAGTAGACGCCCGCGAGGTCGGCGCGCAGCCGTCCGCCGCGTCCGAGCCGGTAGGACTCGGTGATGTCGGTGTAGAAGGCGGGCCAGACCAGGTAGATCCCGCAGCCCATGACGCCGGGCCGCACGCCCCCGTACCGGCAGGCGGTCGCGTGCCCGACCTCGTGGAAGGCCACCGACGCGATCCCCAGCCCCATGATCAGCAGAATGCTGACCGGGTTCATGATCGTGTGCTGCATCGCCAGCGGCAGCGAGCGGGTCGTGAACACCCATGTCTCGCTCGCCACCACGGCGACGATCATGAGCGCGAGCGCGACCGGCCGGAACAGCCAGCCGAACAGCCCGCCGACGAACCAGGTCACCGACTCGGGGAACACCGCGATCTTGAACCGCAGCGCCAGGAACGGGTCGGCCTTGACCACGGGCGGCGCCGTGCCGTCGCTGTAGGTGGTGACGCCGAGCGGGGCGAGCTTGCGGTCGACGAGGTAGACGATCTGCTCGCCGGTCAGCCGCGCGCCCGCCGCCGCGCTGGCCTCGGCCGCCACCCGGTCGAGCGCGGACTGGACGTCCTCGCCGGGCCGGGGCTCGTGCTCGTGCAGGGCCTTGGCGACCAGGAACAGCACCGGCGGCAGCCGCACGAGCTGCCGGTTGGGCAGGCTGACCAGGTGGGGCTTCTCCCGGTAGCCCGAGTTCTTGAACTCGCCGACGAGTTCGGTGCCGTCGGCGAGCGTCGGCAGCGTGAGGGCCGCCGGCGGCTCGTCCCCCGCCACGTCCGGTGTCGCGGGACGGCTCATGAGTGATGGTGGTGGTGCAGGACGGTGGCCGGGACGCAGGTGAAGGAGGAGTAGGGCGCCTCCGCCATCAGGCCCGTCCCGAGCAGGCCGGTGGTGCCCGGGGAGTGGACCGCCTGGCAGGCGTAGACGATCGTCGTGTCGCCGGCGCCGGGCCCGGCCCGGCCCGCGCCGGTGGACAGCGCCAGCCGCTCCGGCAGGACCTCGGGAGCGAGCCGGTCGAGGTCGTCGTAACTGAGCGTGTGAGGGTGTGCGGAACGCATCGTGGTCGCTTTCGGATCGTCCGGAAAGAGGGGGAAGGGCCGGCGGGAGAACGCCGGCCCTTCCCATGCGGGCATGAGCCCGCGATCACGCTTGGCCGGGTCAGTGACCCGAGGCCACCACGGAGCTGCTCGCGCAGGTGAACGAGCTGTTGGGGTTCTCCGAGCTGAGGCCCAGGGCCCCGACGAGGCCGCCCTGCGAGTGGGTGATGGTGCCCTGGCAGTTCGGGACGACCGCCGTGGTGCCCCCGCCGCCGTGGCCGTGGCCGCCACCGGCGTTGAGGTTGGTGTTGGTGTTGTCGTTGTCGCTGCCGCCGCCGACGATGAGGGTCGACAGCACGGCGCGCTCGGGCAGGACCTCGCCGGCCAGCAGGTCGAGCTCGGTGTAGCTGAAGGACTTCATGAGGTTCCTTTTCTTTCCTGTCACGCCCGGGATCTCAAGGTGGATACCGGATGTCCCATACCTCGCCACGGGTCGAGGCGAAGTAGCTCTACGTATAGCAGATGTCACTGATGGTGGCCAAGCCTGGGGCGCGGCTCCGGTCGGTCGTGTCGGCCGTCCCCGGCGCACCGATCCCTTGCGCCCAGGGGCCTGTGGCATTTCGATCGGCGGAGGCATGTCGTTCACAGATTGGGTAGGCACCGAGGCGCAGGGCACCGATCAAGGAGGGGCGGCATGGCCGACAACAGCTTCAGCATCGATGTGGCGGCGATCAGGCAGCGGGCCCGCCAGAAGATGGACGACGGTCCGCTGACCGACGGGTACCGGCGCAGCGCGAGCGAGGTCGTGGGCGTGCTCAACGACGTCCTCGCGACCGAGATCGTCTGCTGGATGCGCTACTCGCGGCACGCCATCAGCGCGACGGGGATCGACCGGGCGCAGGTCGCGGCGGAGTTCCACGAGCACGCGGAGGAGGAGCGCGACCACGCGATGCGCGTCGCCGAGCGCATCAGCCAGCTCGGCGGCGACCCCGACTTCGACCCGAAGACGCTCGCGGAGCGCGCGCACACGACCTACGAGACCTTCTCCGACGACGACCTGAAGGGGATGCTGGAGGAGAACCTCGTCGCCGAGCGCATCGTGATCGAGTCCTACCAGGAGATCATCCGCTGGCTGGCCGGCGGCGACGTCACCACGCGCCGCCTGATGGAGCAGATCCTCGCCGAGGAGGAGGAGCACGCCGACGACATCATGGACCTCCTGGGCAGATGACCTTGGGCGAGTCTTGACGATTCAGTTCGGACCAGGGGGTACGCGGACAGCATGGAATTCGGATACACGCTGCTCTGCGAACAGACCCCACCGAAACAGCTCGTCACCGACCTCGTCGAGGCCGAGGAGGCGGGCTTCTCCTACTCGGTGATCTCCGACCACTACTTCCCGTGGCTGGAGGAGATGGGCCATTCCGCCTATGCCTGGTCGGTGCTCGGCGCGCTGGCCCAGGCCACCGACCGCATCCCACTGATGACGTTCGTGACCTGCCCGACCATGCGCTACCACCCGGCCGTGGTGGCGCAGAAGGCCGCGACCGTGGGCGTCCTGTCCGACGGCCGCTTCACGCTCGGCCTCGGCGCGGGCGAGAACCTGAACGAGCACGTCGTCGGGCGCGGCTGGCCTTCGGTGGACGTCCGGCACGAGATGTTCACCGAGGCCGTGGAGATCATCCGGGCCCTGTTCGGCGGCGACTACGTCAACTACCGGGGCCGCCACTTCACCGTCGACTCCGCCAAGATCTACGACCTGCCGCCCCACCCGGTCCGCATCGGCATGGCCGCCTCGGGCCCCCGCTCCGCCCACCTCGCCGCCCGGCACGCCGACGCCCTGATCTCCGACCAGCCGCTCGGCGACGTCGTCCGGCTGTTCAAGAACGAGGCCGGCGTGGGCAAGCCGGCCTACGGCCAGATCCCGATCGGCTTCGGCGACGACCTGGAGGAGGCCAGGCAGCGCGCCTACCGGACGTGGCGGTTCTCCGCCCCGGGCTGGAAGGTGATGGCCGAGCTCCCGGGCCCGGTCAACTTCGAGGCCGCCTCCGGGACCGTCCGCCCGGAGGACGTCCTGAAGTCGATCCCGTGCGGGAACAACGTCGAGGACTACATCGAGGCCGTCCAGCAGTGGTCGGACGCGGGCTTCACCCACGTCTCCTTCTGCCAGAGCGGCGCCGGCCACCAGAAGGACTTCCGGACGTGGGCGGAGTACGACCTGCTCCCCGCCCTCCGCGAACGCTTCCCCTGATCGGCCGCGCGTCAGTCCCGGGCGGGGTCCTGGTCGAGACGCCGTTGGAGACCCGCGTTGATGCGCTGGGCCTCGGCGAGCTGGTCCTCAAGGATGATGATGCGGCAGGCCGCGTCCAGTGCGGTGCCCTCGTCCACCAGGTCGCGGGCGCGTTGGGCCAGGCGCAGCTGGTAGCGCGAGTAGCGGCGGTGGCCGCCGGCGGAGCGCTGCGGGACGAACAGCTTCGCGGCGTCCAGACCGCGCAGGAACGCCGGGGTGACGCCGAGGATCTCGGCGGCCCGCCCCATGCTGTAGGCGGGGTAATCCTCATCGTCCAGCTTGCCGTCCAGGCCGCCGTCCGGCACCGGATCGGCGTCGGGGGCCCGGGTCTGAAGCGGCTGAGGTGGTTTCATAAACCCTTCCGTACTGTAACCGGGCGGACGCGCCCAGATCCGTCGGGGAAACGCCGACGGGCCCCGGCGCCGCAGGGCGGCACCGGGGCCATGAGGTACAACACCATCTAGCCGGCCTTATGGCCGGTTCGTATCCGCACTGGCCGCCAGAGGCGGGGGTGCGGGGATCGCGGATGCGTGACCGTAGACCACCGTCCAATCTGTGGGGCTGCGGTACCCGCGCGGCGTGACTGGAGCCTGCGACGGGCGATCCCGATGGTGCCGAAGACCTCCTTTCGAATGTTTCCCACCTGCATTGACAACTGTTGCGACTTGCCTTCATGCGCCCGGTGGCCCGTTGGCCACCGGGTGTGCGGCCCGCTGTCGGAGTCCCTTGCACTGCGTTGACCCCGGCACGGCCGGGCCGCGCCATCCATCTGTCCCGGCAGTTCGTCATCTGCCGCATCTCATGGACTTGTTCCTCTTCGATGACAGGAACACTACCCCACCCCGCACCAAAAATCTACCTCGATCAACATAGGTTTTCGAAGATCCATCGATGCGGTTGTCTGTCGTGGACGCGTCTGATCCGGCTCCGGCCCCGAGGGGCGCACGGTTTCCGCAGGACAGGGGATCAGCCGCGACGTCCGGGCCGGCGGCTCGCGTGGAAGTTGTGGTCCCGCCGCACCAGGTTGACGATCTTGTCCTGGGTCGCCCGGTCCAGGTTCCCGGCCCTCCGGCGGACCTGTTCCAGCAGGTAGGGGGTTCCGACGCTGAGGGCGTCGACGCCCATCCCCTGGCATCTGCCGACGCCCGCCCGATCGTGCATGACGACGACCGCGGTGTGCACCGGGACGTTGGCCCCACGCGAGCGCAGGAACTTCTCCAGGTCCGCGGCGATCTCGGAGACCTGCCGCCCCCAGCTGCGGCCCCGGCGGTCGGCCAGCGCGCCCGTCTCGACGAGGTTCCCGTAGCGGTCGAACTTCTCGAACCACCACTCGTCGCCGCTGACGTGGACCCGGACGCCCCGTCCCTTGACCTCGATCGCCCAGACGCCGAACGGCCCGACCAGCAGATGGTCGACTTCGCCGCGCCGGTTGGCGTAACCGCGGAAGAGCGTCCAGTCCCCGGGCAGAGAGCGTTGCAGGTCGTGCGTCACGCGTTCCTCGGCGTCGACACCGGCCTGCTGCTGAGCCCGCCTGTGCAGCGCGGAGGTGTCGACCGCCGGGGCCTGCCGCAGCAGCGCCTGCAACTCACGGGCATGCCGTATCCACAGGCCCAACTGCCACCACCGGCGCGAAGCCCGCTGCCGCCGACGGAGGGCGTCCACGGCCTGGGCGTGCCCGGCGACCTGGCTCTGCGTACGGGCGATCGCGGCGTCGGTGCCGCGAAGCTGCGCTGCGGGATGGTCGGACAGCACCTCGATCCGCATCGGTACAAGATAACGCCACGAACCCCCCGTTTCCGGCTCCACCGAGGGTGGCCGTTGGTGGCCAGGGGAGGCGTCCGGGGGTGGGGTTTCTGTCGTGGCGTGGTTGTACGGTCCCGGGCATGTGTCATGGGGAGTGCCGGGGGTGAAGGGGTTTGCGCGGCGGGAGTTTCAGCTCGTCCTGTTGCGGCGTATGGCCGACTACCAGCCCGGCATGGTGGACGAGGCGATGCGTGCGCTCGGGGCGTCCCGGACGGAGATGCGGGAGGTCAACGCGCGCTGGCAGCGGATCGTGCGGTCGCGGACGTTTCCGCGCGGGCGGCGCAGGTACGAGGCCGTGCTCGGGCCCGCGGAGACGGCGGCGCGGCGGGTCGGGGACGTGACGTGCGAGGTCGCCTCGTGGCCGCCGCTGCCGCTGTGGCCGGAGCTGCGCTTCGAGATCATGATGGCGCCGGACGGGTCGGTCGTGCAGGAGTGGCTCGTGCGGGAGGGGGCGGCGCCGCCGGAGTCCGTCGACGAGATGGTGCCCTGGTCGTGCGTTGTCGGCGATCTGGACGGGCGGCTCGGCACGGTCGTCCATCGGGACGGGGACGCGCCCAGCCGGTGGCAGGTCACGATCTCCACGCCGGACGGTTCCACCTGTGTCGCCCATTTCGTGTGGGGGCTCCTCCAGCGCGTGGACGCCGTCTGAAATGGCGAACGTTTGTGTGATCTTGGCGAATTCGCGCACGGGGACTGCGCTGGTATTGCGTCCGCCTTCGTAGCGTGGTGCCCATGTGCGTTGGAGAAGGCCACCGATGCCGGAGGTGACCCGGTACGCCCACGGTGCTCCGTGCTGGGCGGATCTGGCCACGCCGGACCTCGGCGTGTCCATGGCCTTCTACCGCGCGCTGTTCGGCTGGGGCTCCTACACGCTGACCGTCGCCGCGACGGGCGATTACGAGGTGTTCACCCACGGCGGCCCGGACGGGCCCACGGTCTCGGGGATGCAGCCCCTCGTCGACGACACCGAGCCGCCGTCGTGGACGTGCTACGTCCACACCGACGACCTCGACCGCACGTTCCGCGCCGTACTGGACGAGGGCGGGACCGCGCTGGTCGAGCCCGTCACCGTCGCCAACCTCGGACGGATGGCCGTGTGCGTCGACTCGCAGGGCGCCGACTTCGGCATCTACCAGTCCTACGACCACCGGGGCGCGGACGTGATGGACGAGGCGGACGCGCTGTGCTGGATCGAGCTGTGGTGCCGCGACACCGAGGCCGCCAAGCGCTTCTACGGCGCGGTGTTCGGCTGGACGGGCGTCGACCGCGGCTTCGACCGCTGGAACGTCGCCGACCGGGTGTACCGTCCGGGGGTCTACACCGACTGGCTGCTGGGCGACCGTCCGCTCGCGGGGATGCTGCCGATGGACGGGTCGTCCCCGGCGCACTGGATTCCCTACTTCTGGGTCACCGACTGCGACGCGGCCACCGGCGAGGCGGTCGACCTCGGCGCCGGCACCGAGATCCCGCCGAACGACGCCGTGCACGGACGGTTCAGCGTCGTGGCCGACCCCACCGGCGCCCGCCTCGGCCTGTTCACGCCGAGCGAGGCCGTCAAGGAGTTCGTGCGGGCACGCTCATGATCCGCCGAATCCCGGGCGCCCGAAAAGTAGGTAATAGTCGGATTGTGCAAGATTCTCGGAAAAGACCATCGAGCGCGCGTGCACAAATCCGCACTTCTCGGCCGTGTCCGGCTCCGGCCATCGGGCCGGACGGCTTGACTCCGACAAGCGGCGTCAAACCACACAAGGACGGCGGGGCGGGGGGGCGATCGTTTGGGTACGCTGTAACTTTCTGTCGGTACAACCGTCGAGAACTTCGCACGTCCGGCGCGGCGGCGCGGGCGCGAGATTTTCGATCACACCGAGTTATCGCACCGAGCAAGTCTGGCCAGGATTGCCCGTACGCTGGGAGCGTACGGTCGTTGCATACCGTCAAAGAAGACTGGATGGACGAACATGAACAATCTGCTGGAAGTAGAAGCGCCGGGGCTCAAAGATCTGCACGACCTCACCCTGGACGAACTGGTCTCCGACGGCGAGGCGGCCCGTATCGCCGCCCGCCTGACCCGCACCGACGTCCCGGAGCGCGAGGGATCGGATCCGGTCCGGGTCGCGGCGTTCAACTCCTTTATCTAGGATAACAGAGTACGAACGTGCCAACATCCAACGTGTTCCGTCAATTCGTGCTCAAGGTGCACAGCAGATGTGATCTGGCATGTGACCATTGTTATATATTCGAGCACGCGGACCAGAGTTGGCGCGGCCGTTCGACCGAAATGGGCGTCGCGACGATGGCGCGGACGGCGCGGCGGATCGCCGACCACGCGGGACGGCACGGCCTGACCGAGGTCGGCGTCATCCTGCACGGCGGCGAGCCGCTGCTCGCCGGGCCGGGGCACCTCGCCGACCTGATCACCGCCCTGCGCGCGCCCCTGGAGGGCGTCTGCCGCGTCGATCTGCGCCTGCACACCAACGGCGTGCTGCTCGACCGGCGGTTCTGCGAGCTGCTGCGCGCGGAGGGCGTCCGGGTCGGGATCTCGCTCGACGGCGACCGGGAGGCCAACGACCGGCACCGCCGCTACCGCGACGGGCGCAGCAGCTACGACAAGGCGGTACGGGCCATCGGGCTCCTCCGGGCCGAGTACCCGGAGCTGTACTCGGGCATCCTGTGCACGATCGACGTGGCCAACGACCCCACCGCGGTCTACGAGGCCCTGCTCTCCCACGAGCCCCCGGCGATCGACTTCCTCTGGCCGCACCACACCTGGGACCGTCCGCCGCCCCGGACGTCCGCGACCCCCTACGCCGACTGGCTGGCCGTGATCGCCGACCGGTGGCTCGCGGACGGCCGTCCGGTGGCGGTGCGGATGTTCGACTCGATCATCAGCACCGGACGGGGCGGCGCGAGCTTCACCGAGTCGCTCGGCCTGGAGGCCACCGACCTGCTCGTCGTGGAGACCGACGGCGAGTACGAACTCGCCGATTCGCTCAAGACCGCCTACCACGGCGCCCCCGACACCGGCATGAACGTGTTCCGCCACCCGGTCGACGACGTCGCGGCCCACCCCGGCATCCGCGCGCGGCAGGGCGGCACGTCCGCGTTGTGCGAGAAGTGCCGGGAGTGCCCGGTCGTCTCGACCTGCGGGGGCGGCCTGTTCGCTCACCGGCACCGCGCGGGCACCGGGTTCGACAACCCCAGCGTGTACTGCGACGACCTGCTCGCGGTGATCCGGCACGTCCAGCGGCGGACCACCCGCGCCTCGCAGGAGCTCTCGCTGGACGCGCTCATGTCGCTGGCGACCGGCTACGGCGACCCGCCCGCGATCGCGCAGCTCAGGTCCGCCCAGACCACCGGATACCGGACGCTCATCGCCCGCGTCCGCGGCGAGAGCACCCCCTTCAGCGCCCCCTCCGAGGCGTGGACGCTGCTCAACCGCATCGGCTCCGCCCACCCGGAGGCGCTCGACGCGACGCTCGCGCACCCCTACATCCGCGCCTGGGCCGTCCACCGCCTCCGCACCCCCGCGCACCCGCCCGGCGAACCGGACGACGGGTTGCTCGCCACGGTCGCCTGTGTCGCGGCCGCGCGGGCGGGGGTCGCCGCGGCGCTGACCGTCCCCGTGCAGGACGGCGCGATCTACTTTCCCGCGGTCGGCCGCTACGCGGTGCCCGGCCGCGCGAGCACGACCGTCGAGGTTCGCGACGGCGAGCTGCGCGTCGAAGGCGTCACGACGGTCGAGCGCGTCCGCTACCTGACGGCCGGGACGTTCAGCGTCGCGCTGGACGATCTCGACCCGTTCCGCGACTGCCACGACCACCCCGCCGCCGGACGGCTCGACCGGCCCGGCTTCGAGGCGTGGCAGACGGCGTTCCAGGAGGCGTGGGCGCTGCTGGAGAAGCAGTACGCCGAGTACGTGCCCGCGATCGCCGAGGCGCTGACCACGATCGTCCCGCTGGAGGCGCCCGGCCCGGGACGCAGCGTCAGCTCGGCCGCGCGGGACGCGTTCGGCTCGGTCGGGATCGCGCTGCCCGAGAGCCCCGAGCTGCTCTGCCTGCTGCTGCTCCACGAGTTCCAGCACGTCAAGCTGGGCGCGGTGCTGGACTTCGCCGACCTGTACGACCGCCGGGACGACCGCACCTACCACGCGCCCTGGCGCGCCGACCCGCGTCCGCTGGAGGGGCTGCTCCAGGGCACCTACGCGCACATCGCGGTCGCGGACTTCTGGCGCAGGCAGGCGCGGTCCTCGCGGACGGCGGACGAGGCGCGCCGCCATTTCCACGCGTGGTATCCGGAGACGCTCGCGGCCGTCCGCACCCTTCAGCAGTCGGGCGCGCTGACGGGGCTCGGCGAGCAGTTCGTCGCCGCCATGCGCAGGACGCTCGAATCATGGCCCGCACCATAGGAACCGCAGACACCACCGGCAAGGACCACCTGAGGCGTCCCGAAGACGCCCGCCGAGCTCCCGGTAAAAGTACACATCTGTGACGTTGTCCTGGGTCGTTGAATGCCGCTATACAGGGGTGTGACCTGGAAGGGAGCGGTATGCCGGGCAGGATTCAGCCGGACGACCGGCGGCCCCACTTCTTCTTGAGTTATGCCAGGTCGCGCTACCAGCCGGAGTTATCCGACCGCTGGGTCGTGAAGTTCTTCAACGATCTTTGTACGGATGTCGGGCATGCCACGGGCATGCAGAATCCGGGGTTTATGGACAGGCAGATTCCGGCCGGCGGCGAGTGGCCGGATCTGCTCGCCGACGGGCTGGCGAACTGCCGCGTCTTCGTCGCCGTGTTCTCACCCGCCTACTTCCTCAGTGATTACTGCGGGAAGGAGTGGGCCGCCTTCCTGAAGCGCTACCAGGGGCAGGCCGCCGGTCTCGCCCGGCCGACGGCGATCATTCCCGCGATGTGGACGCCGATGGCCCTCAAGGAAATGCCGGAGAGCGTCCGGACCATGCAGAACGTCCCGCCGGGGTTCCCGCCCGCCTACTCGTCGGAGGGCCTGTACGGGATCATGAAACTGGGCCGGTTCCGCGAGCAGTACAAGGAGACCGTGCTGGAGCTCGCGAAACTGATCAAGGCGCGCGCGGCCGAGTGCGCGCTGCCGCCCAGCCCCGTCCCGACGCTGGAGACGCTGCGCAGCGCGTTCGCCGGCGACGCGCCGGACGCCCGCCGCCCCGCGGTCAGGCTCACGCTCGCCGCGCAGGCGATCGGCCAGCTCCCCGAGGGCCGCGGCCCCTACTACTACGGCAAGTCGGCCCGCGAGTGGACGCCCTACCGGGGCCCCGAGCACAGCATCCCGCTCAGCAAGTTCGCCGCGGACATCCTCGGCGAACTCGGCCACTGCGCCGAGATCAAGGGCGTGGACGAGCCCCCGCACGAGCCGGGGGAGGCGCCGAGCGTGCTGCTCGTCGACCCGTGGGCGGCCCGCGACGAGGCGATCGGCAAGCGGCTCCGGCAGATCGACCGCGACCCGGTCACCATGATCGCGCCGTTCAACTCCGGCGACGCCGAGACGGTGGCGAAGTCCGACGAGCTCGCCGAGGGGCTGAACGAGGTGCTGCCGAGGAGCGGCGCCCTCCAGGGCTCCGCCAAGCGGGTCTCGTCCGCCGGAGCGTTCCGCAGCGCGCTCCCGAAGGCCGTCCACGAGGCCGTCACCCGCTACCTGAAGACGACCAACGTCCATCCCCCTCGGACCCCGCCGTCCATGGGCCGTCCGACGCTGCAAGGGCCCGAGTTCTGAGGCGAGGAGAACCATGACGAACGATGGCACGATCGTCACCTTCTACTCCTACAAGGGCGGGACGGGCCGCACCACCGCGCTCGCCAACGTCGCCTGGATCATGGCGGCGGCCGGGTACAAGGTGCTCGTGGTCGACTGGGACCTGGAGTCGCCCGGCCTGCACAAGTTCTTCCACCCCTTCCTGGACCAGAACGTCGTGTCGGCGACGCCCGGGGTGATCGACATGCTCACCGACTACGCGTGGGCGGCGGCGGTGAAGCACGAGAGCGCCGAGGAGAACTGGCACGTGGAGTACGCGCGCATCCTGCGGCACGCGGTGACGCTGGAATGGGACAACTTCCCGGGCGAGGGGACCCTCGACTTCGTCTCCGCCGGACGCCAGAACCGCGACTACTCCTCGCTCATCACCAGCATGGACTGGGACAACTTCTACGAACGCCTCGGCGGCGGGCAGTTCTTCGACGCGCTGCGCGCCGACATGCGCCGCAACTACGACTACACGCTGATCGACAGCCGGACCGGGCTGAGCGACATCGCCGACATCTGCACCGTCCACTTCCCGGACGTCCTCGTCGACTGCTTCACGCTCAGCGACCAGAGCATCGACGGCGCCGCCGCGATCGCCGCGCACATCGACGAGCGCTACCGCGAGCGCGGCATCCGCATCCTGCCCGTCCCGATGCGGATCGAGTTCGGCGAGAACGCGAAGGTGGAGGCGGGACGCGCCTACGCCCGCGCGCGTTTCGACCGTTTCCCGACCGGGATGACGCAGCAGCGGGCGAACCGGTACTGGCTGTCGGTCGAGATCCCCTACCGGCCCTACTACGCGTTCGAGGAGACGCTCGCGACCTTCGGCGACGCGCCCGGTTCGCCGAACTCGATGCTGGCGGCGTTCGAGCGGCTCGCCGCCGAGATCACCGAGGGCCGCGTCGACGGCTACACGCCGATTCCGGAGGAGCTGCGGACCAGCACGCTCGAACGGTTCACGAGGCGCGGGCCGTCGGAGGTCTCGGACGTCCTCATCAGCTACGTCTCCGAGGACCGCCCGTGGGTGGACTGGATGGCCCTCGTCCTCGGCCGCGCCGGGTTCCGGGTCGTCACCCGCAGCGTCGACACCGGGCCGCAGGAGCCGCCCGACGACCGCACCGCCACCGGGCACACGATCGTGCTGTTCTCGCCCGCCTACGTCGTCTCGCAGCGGGCGCAGCGGGCCTGGGAGGCGCTGGCGGGCCGGACCAGCGCGCCGTACCGGCGGCTGACGACGGTCCGGGTGCTGGACGCGCCGCTCAGCGTGGGCTTCAGCGGGCCCGTCCCGCTCGACCTCACCGGGCTCGGCGAGCGCGAGGGCGCCGAGGCGCTCGTGCGCGTGCTCGGCCGGCCGGGGCAGAACGTCGAGTCCTCGGCGGAGCAGTCGCGGGTCGGGCCGCGCTACCCCGGCGGCGCCCGCACCGCGCCGCCGATCTGGAACGTCGATCGGCGCAACGCCGCGTTCACCGGACGCGGCGGCCTGCTGGAGCAGCTCCGCGACCACCTGCTCGGCACCACCCAGCGGCTCGTGCTGCCGCAGGCGCTGCACGGGCTCGGCGGCGTCGGCAAGACGCAGGTCGCGCTGGAGTACGCGCACCGCTTCAAGGCCGACTACGACCTGATCTGGTGGATCAGCGCCCAGTCGCCGGACTCGATCCGCGGCGGGCTCGCGGGCCTCGCCGAGCAGATCGGGCTGCGCGTCGGCGACAGCATCGCCGACGCCGCGACCGCCGCGCTGGAGGCGCTGCGCCGCGGCGAGCCCCACTGCCGCTGGCTGCTGGTCTACGACAACGCCGACAACCCCGAGGAGCTGAAGAACCACCTGCCCGGCGGCGACGGGCACGTGATCATCACCTCCCGGGACCCGGCGTGGACGCAGTTCGCGCAGCCGCTCGCCGTGGACGTGTTCACCGAGGAGGAGTCGGCCGCGCACCTGCTCCGCCGCGTCCAGGAGATCTCCGACGACAACGCCCGCGCGATCGGGACCGCGCTCGGCTACCTGCCGCTCGCGATCGAGCAGGCCGCGGCGTGGCTCGCCTCCACGTTCATGCCCGCGGGCGAGTACCTGGAGGCGCTGGAGAACGAGACGGCCTCGACGCTGGCGCTCAGCACCGAGGCGTTCTCCCAGCCGGTCGCGATGACGTGGAACGTCACGTTCCGGCAGCTCCGGGAGGCCTCCCCGGCGGCGGCGCGGCTGCTGGAGCTGCTGGCGTTCTTCTCCTCGGTGCCGATCTCGCTCGACCTGATCTACAGCGACGAGACCGCCGAGGTGCTGGCGCCCTACGACGAGACGCTCCGCGACAAGCTCGTGCTCGGCAAGCACGTCCGGGAGATCAGCAGGTTCGCGCTGGCGCGGGTCGACCAGGGCAACAACGCGATCCAGGTGCACCCGCTCGTCCAGACGGTGATCCGGCACGGCATGCGGGACGACCCGGTCCTCACCGAGCAGACCTGCCACGACGTCCACCGCATCCTGCTCGGCGCGCGGCCCAAGCACGGCGACACCGACGACCCCGCCAACTGGCCCGCGCTGGACGAGATCCTCCCGCACGTCCGGCCGTCGGTGGCGGCCGAGTGCGACGAGGAGAACGTCCGGCAGATGCTGACCGACCTCGTCCGCTACCAGTGGAAGCGCGGGAACTTCGAGAGCGCGATGGAGGCGGGGGAGGAGCTGACCGCCGCCTGGCAGGGCAAGCTCGGCAAGGACCACTGGCAGTGGCTGTTCCTCCAGTCGCAGATCGCGAACGTGCTGCGCTCGCAGGGCGACTACACCCGCGCCTACGCGCTCGACCAGGACGTGATGAACCGGCAGGTCAGCTCGCCGACGCTCGGCCCCGCGCACCCGCACACGCTGATCACCGCCGGGAACCTCGCGGCCGACCTGCGCGCGATGGGACGGTTCAAGGACGCGCTCGACCTGGACATCCGCACCTACAAGCAGGCGCCGGGGCCGTGGGGGGAGGAGCATCCGCGCACGCTGATGGTCGCGCACAACCTCGCCATCGACTACCGGCTGAACGGCGACCCCGCCAGCGCGTTCCGGTTCGACACCGACACGCTGCACCAGCGCCGGATCGCGCTCGGCGACGACCATCCGTACACGCTGTTCTCCGAGGCGAACGTGGCGCGCGACCTGCGGGAGGCGGGCCGGTACGCGGAGTCGGTCACGATCCTGCGCGATGTCTACCAGCGGTATCTGGACGTCCTCGGCGACCAGATCCTCGACACGCTGCGCACCGGCAAGAGCCTCGCGGTGTCGCTGCGCAAGGCGGGGCGCGCGGCGGAGGCGCTCGCGCTGGCCGAGGAGACCTACGCCCGCTACCAGCGGCACTTCCCCGAGTCGCCCGACACGCTGCCCGCCGACCTGGAGGTGGCGGCGGGCATGTCGGCGCTCGGCGACAAGGTCGGCGCCCGCGACCGGGTCCGCGCCGCGCTCGCGCGGCACATCGCGCAGATGGGCGAGGACCACCCGTACACGCTGATGATCGAGAACAACCTCGGCTGCTACCTGCGCGGCGCGGGGGAGCTGGACGAGGCGCGCGAGCGCGCGGCGCGGGTGGTCGCCGGCCTGGAGTCGCAGCTCGGCGCCGAGCACCCGTTCGTGCTGTCGGCGACGGTCAACCTCGCGAACTGCCTCGGCGACCTGCGGCGCTTCGGCGAGGCCGAGAAGCTGGAGCGGGGCACGCTGCCCCGGCTGGCGCGGGTCCTCGGCGACGACCATCCCGACACCAACGTGTGCCGCGCCAACCTGTCGGTCACGCTGGACGGCATGGGCCGGACGTCGGAGGCGGGCGAGCTGCGCGCCCGGGCGGCGAGCGGGCTGCTCGTCCTGGCCGTGGAGGGCCCGCACCCGACGCTCGTGGACGCGCGCGCCGGGGTCCGCGTCAACCGCGATCTCGAGCTCCAGCCCCTGTGACCACCGGGCCCCGCCGGGGCCAGGGCGCCTCGACCGGGCGGGCCAGCCAGGTCAGCATGTCGGGCAGCACGTCGAACGCTCCGAAGTGCGCCGACCCCGGCTGCACCACCACCGTGGACGTGGGGATCTGGTCGGCGAGCCACCGCGAGTGCCCGGCGGGGGAGAAGGTGTCGTTCGCGCCGTGCCACAGCATGGTAGGGGCGACGATGTCGCCGAGCTCGAACCCCCACGGCGCGCAGAACGCGAGCAGGTCGTCGATCCAGCCGTCGGCGGACGTGCGGAACGCCTCCCGGAAGGTCTCCAGCAGCATCCTGCGCATCCCGCCGTCGCCGACGACCCGCCGGTCCGACCCGGTCAGCTCCGCGTAGAGGTTCGCGACGTGCTGCGCCGGGTTCGCGCGGATCCGGTCGGCGACCGACCGCAGCCGCGCCGACACCAGCTCGCCCTGCCGCCGGACCGCCAGGTACTCGCGGGTGTTGGACGGCGCCATCCCCTCGAACCAGTCGAGCCCCTCCGCGTGCGCCGGGGCGAGCGCGACCAGCGCGGCGACGCGGCGGGCGCGGCCGGGCAGCAGCGCCGCGCAGGCGAGCGCGTGCGGGCCCCCGCCCGAGCGGCCGAGGACGCCGAACTCCGGCAATTCCAGGAAATCGGCTATTCGCCGAACGTCCGCCGCTATATCGCCGACGGCGCGTCCGATCCTGCGGTCCGAGCGCCCGTAACCCGGCCGATCGAAGGAGATCAACCGGATGCCGAGCTGGTAGAGGACCATGGGGCGCGGAATGGGCCCGAGCCTGCTGCCCGGGGTGCCGTGGAGCAGAAAGACCGGATGCCCCGCCGGTTCCCCCCACTCCTCGACCGCGAGCTCCCGCCCGTCCGCTGCGGGCACGACGAACGTCAAACTCCCACCTCCGATCGCGGCGATCCCCAATCCGCTTGTAACTGAACGCGTCCGCACACGTCAAGTGCATATGACGCAGTCCGGCTTTTCGTTAATTGCGGGCGCCGCCTACCCCCGGCCGGTGGAAAACCTTTGGTGCTTTTCGGACGCAGGCAATAGCGTCGCGCGTGCCGTATGGGGACGATCACGTCCCACGGCGGTCGTCCCCTCGACCGAGAGCGAAGGAGGATTCCCGATGACTGCCACATTCCTTGACCTGGTCAAGGTCCGCGGGCATCGGAATCATGGCGCACATAGACGCCGGCAAGACGACGACCGCCGAGCGCATCCTGTTCTACACCGGTGTCTCGCACCGGATCGGCGAGGTGCACGACGGCACCGCCGCGCTGGACTTCATGAAACAGGAGCGCGACCGCGGCATCACGATCACCTCCGCCGCGACGACCTGCCACTGGGACGGGCACACGCTCAACCTCATCGACACCCCGGGCCACGTCGACTTCACCGTCGAGGTCGAGCGCTGCCTGCGGGTGCTCGACGGCGCGGTCGCGGTGTTCGACGCCGTCGCCGGGGTCGAGCCGCAATCGGAGACCGTGTGGCGGCAGGCCGACCGGTACGGCGTGCCGCGCGTCTGCTTCGTCAACAAGATGGACCGCGCGGGCGCCGACCTGGACCGCTGCGTCACGATGATCGCCGACCGGCTCGGCGCGGTGCCGCTGCCCGTGCAGCTGCCGATCGGCGCCGAGGGCGGCTTCACCGGCGTCGTCGACCTGGTGGCGATGCGGGCGCTGGTGTGGTCGGGCGACGACTTCTCCGTACGCGACGTCCCGTCCGCGCTGGTCGAGGAGGCGAGACGACGACGCGGGCGGCTCGTCGAGACCGTCGCGGAGCTGGACGAGCCGCTCATGGGCCTGTACCTGGAGGGCGTCGAGCCGTCCGCCGAGCAGCTGGACGCCGCGATCCGGCGGGTGACGCTCGCCTCGGCGGCGACCCCGGTGTTCTGCGGCAGCGCGTTCAAGAACAAGGGCGTGCAGCCGCTGCTGGACGGCGTCGTCCGATATCTGCCCTCGCCCCTCGACGTGGGCGGGGACGATCGAGAGCGCCCACCCGAGGACGAGCCGCTGTCCGCGCTGGCGTTCAAGATCATGAGTGACCGGCACCTCGGGCGGCTGACGTTCGTCCGGATCTACTCCGGACGGCTGGTCGCCGGGGCATCGGTGTGGAACAGCGTCAAGGGACGGAGGGAACGCGTCGGCAAGCTCTACCGCATGCACGCGAACGCGCGCGAGGAGATCGCGTCGGCGGGCGCGGGCGACATCGTCGCGGTCATGGGCCTGAAACGGACCACGACCGGCGAGACGCTGTGCGCGGAGTCGCACCCGGTGGTCCTGGAGTCGATGGACTTCCCCGCCCCGGTCATCGAGGTCGCCGTCGAGCCCCGCTCGCGGGGCGACCAGGAGCGGCTCGGCGCCGCGATCGCGCGGCTCGCCGAGGAGGACCCGTCCTTCAGCGTGCACGGCGACGCGCGGACCGGCCAGACCGTCCTCGGCGGGATGGGCGAGCTGCACCTGGAGGTCCTCGTCGACCGGATGAAGGAGGAGTTCGGCGTGGAGGCGAACGTCGGCAGGCCCCGCGTCGCCTACCGCGAGACGATCCGCGGCCGCGCCGAGAAGGTCGAGTACAAGCACCGCAAGCAGTCGGGCGGCAAGGGCCAGTACGCGAAGGTGCTGATCTCGGTCGAGCCCTGCGACGTCCCGTACGAGTTCGTGAACCGGGTCACCGGCGGGCGGATTCCGCGCGAGTTCATCCCGTCGGTGGATGCGGGCTGCCAGGACGCGATGCGCTCCGGCGTGCTCGCCGGGTTCGAGATGACCGGGGTGCGGGTCACGCTGCTCGACGGCGACTTCCACCCGGTCGACTCGTCCGAGACGGCGTTCCGGATCGCCGGTTCGCTGGTCTTCCGGGACGCGGTGCGGCGGGCGGCGCCGGTACTGCTCGAACCGGTGATGGCCGTCGAGGTCGGCACGCCCGAGGCGCATCTCGGCGACGTGATCGGCGATCTCCAGGCCCGGCGCGGCCGGGTCGGGTCGATCGGCGCCGCCGGGGTCCGGGCCCGGGTGCCGCTGTCGGAGATGTTCGGCTATGTCGGAGATCTTCGGAGTGCGACGTCGGGCCGCGCCGTGTTCTCGATGCGGTTCGACTCCTACGCGGAGGTCCCCCCGGCCCGCGCCGAGGAGATCATCAGGACCGCGTGACCGCACGCCCCGGGGGCCCAACAGAGGTCGGGTCCCCGGGGCCACGGGTCCCCCGGGTCATCCGAACGCGCGCATGGCGGTGCTGATCATGTCGCGGCTGTCCGCGGGCGGCAGCGCCACGTCCTCGATGAGCTTCCAGGTGTCGGACAGGTCGCGGCCCGCGAGGTCGATGCCGAGCGCGCCGTGCACGAACGAGATCTTGTCCTTGATGACGGGGAACTCCAGCACGTCGAACGAGCCGTGCAGCCCCGCGTGCGCGCCCGCGCTGAACGGGATGACGCGCATGGTCGTGTGCTCGTCCTCCGACAGCTCCAGCAGATGGGCGCACTGCGCGAGCATGACCTCGGGCGGGCCGCCGCGCAGCGCGCTCTCGCAGAAGATCACGTCGAGCGTCCGGGGCAGGCCGCCCGGCCGGTGCCGCTGCCGGTGGGCGAGCAGCTCCCACTCCTCATCGACGTCCACCTCGGGGATGTGGTGCTCGAAGCCGAGCCGGGCGTAGGGCTCGGCGCGCACCAGCTCAGGCACCACCGGAATGCCGTAGGTGTGCACGGTCGTCGCCTCCGACTCCAGCGTGTACAGGTCGCGGACGAGGGCCTTCAGCCGTCCCGCGTGCGGGGCGAGCCACGGCGGCCCGGCCGGACGGGAGGCGAGGTCGATCACCACCGTCCGCATGTCGTGCGGGGGGACGCCGTAGCCGTCGAGGATCTCGCGGGCCTGGTCGGGGGTGACGTGCTCGAATCCGGTCTCCAACCGGATGAGCCAGTCCGCGTCGTGGCCGAGCCTCGCCGACGCGGAGTCGTAGGACAGTTCCAGCGCCTCGCGGATCTGCCGGAAGTGCAGACCCAGCCTGCGGGCGTTGATGTTCGGTGCGCGATAGTCAACCGGCATGTCCCTATCGTGCGCCACGGATGGACGCTGTGCGCAGCGAATCGGTAACACGGTGTCAGGAATTCTCGGCCGGGCCCCGCTCCGATCCGGGGTCGAAGCCTTTCATCCGTTCGAGCACCCGGTCGGCGGTCGGCGCCTCCATGCGGTCGACGATCCGCCCGTCGGACAGGAACACGACCTGGTCGGCGTACCCGGCGGCGGCGGGGTCGTGGGTGACCATGACGATCGTCTGGCCGAACTCCTGGACCGAGCCGCGCAGGAACGCCAGCACCTCCCCGCTGGAGCGCGAGTCGAGGTTGCCGGTCGGCTCGTCCGCGAACACGATCTCGGGACGCGACGCCAGCGCCCGCGCGCACGCCACCCGCTGCTGCTGCCCGCCCGACAGCTCGCTCGGCCGGTGCGAGAGCCGCGGCCGGAGCCCGACCGTGTCGATGATCCGGTCGACCCACGCCGCGTCGGGACGGCGCCCGGCGACGTCCATCGGAAGCGTGATGTTCTCCAGCGCCGACAGCGTCGGCACCAGGTTGAACGCCTGGAACACGAAACCGATCCGGTCGCGGCGCAGCGCGGTCAGCTGCCGGTCGCGCAGCGGTGACAGCGCCGTGTCCCCGATGTACACCTCGCCGCCGTCGACGCGGTCGAGCCCGGCCATGCAGTGCATGAGCGTCGACTTCCCCGACCCCGACGGCCCCATGACGGCGGTGAACCGGCCGCGCGGCATCGCGATCGTGACCTCGTCCAGGGCCGTCACGCCCGTCGCGTCCGAGCCGTAGACCCTGGTGACCCGCTCGGCCCGCGCCGCGGCCATGCCGGTGGTGACGTCCGCTGTGATGCTCATTCCGATCTCCCCTGTCGTGGCTGGGGGACCAGTCCAGCCCACGGCGCGGGACGGGCGTCAGCGCGCAACGTCGAGGGGGCGGGCGACTTACGTCGGTGGCGCGGGGCCGGGCGTCCGACTTTCGTAGGGCGTCCGCGCGCGGCGATCATCCCCGGCGATCCGCCGGGGTAGTCTCACCCCGAACGCTGCCGAAGGGGACGGATCACATCCGATGGGCGCCGGGCCGGTTTCTGGTGGGGGGGCGACCCCCCACGCCCCCCGGAACAGCTCTGTCAGGCTGCTCGTCGTCGACGACGAGCCGATGGTGTGCGCGCACCTGCGGACGATCCTCACCGCCGAGGACGGCCTGGACGTCGTCGGCGAGGCGCACGACGGCGCCGAGGCCGTCGAGTCCGTGCTGCGGCTCGCGCCCGACGTCGTCCTGATGGACCTGCGGATGCCGGGCGTGGACGGCCTGACCGCCATCGAGCGCATCGCGGCGCTGCGCCGCCCGCCGGTGGTGGTCGCGCTCACCACCTTCGACGCCGACTCCTACGTGCTGCGCGCGATGCGGGCGGGCGCGGCGGGCTTCCTGCTGAAGTCGACGCCGCCGGAGGACCTCGTCGGGCTCGTCCGGGTCGCCGCCGACGGCCACACGGTGATGTCCCCGGCCGCGACCCGCCGCCTGCTGGCCTCCGCCGACGACCGCCGCCGGGCCGACCGGCGCCGCGCGTCCCTGGTCGAGGCGCTGACCGAGCGCGAGACGCAGGTGCTGACCTGCCTGGGCGAGGGCCTGTCGAACGCCCAGATCGCGCGCCGCCTCCACCTCACCGAGGCGACCGTGAAGGGCTACGTCTCCCGGCTGCTGATGAAGCTCGACTGCGCGAACCGCACCCAGGCGGGCCTCCTGGCCTACGAGTCCGGCCTCTGTACCCCCTGAATCATCACATTGTGTGATGTGGAGGGCGGGCCGTTCGGCGATGGGGCGGTACCGCTCAGCGAGCGGTTGGCGGCGCTCTCCGCAAGGGATGCGCAGCGGGTGGGCCGTGCGCGGGTGGCGGTTTACGTTTCGGGCCTCTGTTGTCGCGTTTGAAAGGCGTTCAGCATGAAGCCGAAGAGATGGCGCCTGATGGTGGCCGCCGTCGCGTCGTTGGGCGCGGCGTCGGTGGCGTTCACGGTGTCGGGTCCGGCGGGCGGGACGGTGCTCAAGGCGCCCGCGTGCGCGGCCAATACCGTGGTGCAGACCGACCAGGGGCCCGTGTGCGGGACGGTGGGCGACGGCCTCCAGTCGTGGCTCGGGGTGCCGTACGCGGCGCCGCCGGTGGGCGATCTGCGGTGGGCCCCGCCCGAGCCGCACGCGAAGTGGACCGACACCTACCAGGCGACGGAGCGGGGCAGCTCCTGCCCGCAGCCGCAGGGCCTCGGGCCGGGTTCGACCAATGAGGACTGCCTGCGGCTGAACATCGTCCGGCCGCAGAACGCCGACAAGCCGCTCGCGGTGATGGTCGAGCTGCACGGCGGCGGGTTCCGGTTGGGCGGGCCGTCCGACGGGTCGCATCTGGCCAAGGACGGGAATGTTCTTCACGTCGGCGTCGGATACCGGCTCGGTATCTTTGGATTCCTCACGCACGAGGGTTTCGGGAAGAACGCCGGAAACTACGCCCTCCAGGATCAACAGGCGGCGTTGCGCTGGGTGCAACAGAACATCGCGCGGTTCGGCGGCGACCCGAAGAACGTGACCATTTTCGGCGCGTCCGCCGGTGGGTCGAGCGTGTGCGCGAACAGCGTGTCGCCGACCGCGAAGGGACTTTTCCAGAAGGGGATCTCCCAGAGTGGCGAGTACAACTCGCTGCGTGGCGTCGACACCCAGTGGCAGGCGCAGGACTGCAAGGCCAAGCTGCCGAGCGAAGCCGAGGCGCAGGCCGCCGGTAGGCGTTTCGCCACCGCGCTCGGCTGCGCGGACGCGGCGTGCCTGCGGAAACTGCCCGT
Organism: Actinomadura terrae; assembly: GCF_022751215.1. Taxonomy (GTDB): domain Bacteria; phylum Actinomycetota; class Actinomycetes; order Streptosporangiales; family Streptosporangiaceae; genus Spirillospora; species Spirillospora terrae. Next base: position 1,472,429 of record NZ_JAICDG010000002.1, read on the forward strand.
GCAGAAACTGCTGGACCAGGCGGGCGGCGGCATCGGCGCCGACCGCGGGACGCAGGGTCCGGTCGTCGACGGCAGGACCCTGCCGCTCGCGCCCGGCGAAGCGTTCGCCAAGGGGAAGATCAACGACGTCTCGCTCATGCACGGCGTCGCCCGCGACGAGACGCAGCTCAGGGCGGCCACCACGCCCGCGGAGTACCAGGCGCTGATCAAGGAGCAGTACGGCGACATCGCCGACGAGGTCATGAAGCTGTACCCGATCAACCGCTACCCCGAGCCGTCGGCGTTCATCGCCTCCCGGACGATCATCGCCGATTCGAACTCGGTGTGCCCGGCGCTGCTCAACGACAAGCGGCTGGCCCGGCATATCAAGGTGTTCGCGTACCAGACCGACAACTCCGACGCGCCGCCCATGTTCTTCCTGGACAAGACGAAACCCAACGGTTCCTACCACATCAGTGAGAGCCCGTTCCTGTCGCCGTTCCCCGGCGGCGGCGAGCTGACCCAGAACCAGAAGTCGTTCGGCGCACAGCTCACCGCGCAATGGACGGGTTTCGCGCGCACCGGGAATCCGACCGTGGACGGAACGCCGTTCTGGTCGCCGTTCACCACCGCCGACAACGCGGTGATGAAGCTCGTTCCCGCAGGTGACAGTGAACTCACCCGGGAGATCGGCGAGCAGCACCACTGTGGATTCTGGGACCGGTACACCCCCTACCGCCGCTGAATTGTCGGGGAACGTCCAATGTTGTGCCCTACGTGCCAGAGCCGCACCTGCCCATTGATCGCTGGCGAGCACCTGGATTCCATGAGTGCATGCACGCCACTGTGGTCGCCGGCGCCTGCGGCCTCGCCGCGATGATCATCGGCATGCGCACCGTCGCCCGGCACCGACCGCCCGTGGGCGGCCGCACCCCCGCCGACCGCTCCCGCCACGGCGGGAGCCCGGCGGGGGGCGCGGCGCGGGCGATCGGCGGTGTCGCGCGCGCGGCACGGGCGCTCCACGGCGGCCCGTCCGCCGGCGGCGCCGAGGCCGCCGCGCGGCACCTGCGGGCGGCGCTCGGCTGCGCCGCCGTCGCGGTGACCGACGGCGAGCACCTGCTCGCCTGGGACGGCACGGGCACGCGGCACGCCCCAGAGGCTCCCGAGCACGCCCGCACCGGCGAGGTCCGGTGCGCCGACCCGCGCTGCCCCGTGCGCCGCGTCGTGGCCGTCCCGTTCGACGGCGGCACGCTCGCCGCGTACGGCCCGGCGGTGACCCGGGACGTCCTCGACGACGTCGTGTTACTGCTGAAACCCCGGGGCGGTTCCGCGGAGTGTGGGGCGACGTCCCCCCGCGAGGAACCGGCTCGTTCGCACGAACGCGCTACGGACGGGGCCCCGGGCCGCCCGCCCACCGCCGAGGTCATCCCCGCCGGGGTGGGCAGCGTGATCCGGTTCGTCCGCCGCGCGGACGTGCGCTATGCCGAGGCGCACGGCGACTACGCGCGGCTCTACACGCAGGCGGGCAGCCATCTCGTCCGGGTGTCGCTGGCGGCGCTGGAGGAGGCGTGGGGCGATGCCGGTTTCGTCCGCATCCACCGGTCGCACCTGGTGGCGCTCGCGCACGTCGACGAGATGGTCCTGGACCGCGGCCGGTGCACGCTGCGCGTCGGCGGCGCCCGCCTGACCGTCAGCCGTCGCAACACCGGCGCGCTCCGCGACCGCCTGGTCCGCGACATCCGTCCGGGCTCGCCCTGAGGCCCGGCCCCCCGAACCGGCCGTGTCCCGACGGGCCCAGCCCCGATCGACCTTCAAAAGGCCCGCCCGACCGGTGCGTTCGAGGGACAGCTCCCATACAGGTCCGGCCGGATTTCCCAGAGCGTCCGGCCGGAACCCCGCCAAGTGAAGGGAACGACGATGCATCCGATCGGACGCGGCCGCCTGCTGAAGGCGGCCGCCGTACTCGCCGCGGGCTGTCTGGCCGTGGCGTCGAGCGTGACGAGCGCCTCGGGCCGGCCGATGTCGGGCGACTGGCCCACCTGGCAGAAGGACATGCGCGGCTCCCGCTATGCCGCGCAGGAACGCCAGATCAACACCAGGAACGTCGGCGACCTGAAGCTGAAGTGGGCCTTCGGCTTCCCCCGCCAGGCCGGCGCCCCGCACAGCCAGCCGGCGGTGGTCGGCGACACGATCTACTTCGGCGGCCCCGACGGCCAGTTCCGGGCGCTGAACGCCAGGACCGGCGCGCCGAAGTGGCAGTTCGACCTGTCCACCGTCGGGACCGGGTTCACCCAGGTCCGGGACGGCGCGTCGGTGACCGAGGGGCACGTCTACTTCGGCGACACCCGCGGCTACATCTACTCGCTCGACCAGCGGAGCGGCAAGCTCGACTGGGCGACGCGGGTCGAGGACCACGTCAGCGCCACCGTCACCAGCTCGCCGATCGTGTTCCGCGGCCGGGTGTACGTCGGGGTGTCCAGCGGTGAGAACCTCATGGGCAAGGAGCACCCCTGCTGCACCTTCCGCGGGCAGGTCAACGCGCTGGACGCGCGCACCGGCAAGATCGATTGGAAGTTCTACACGGTCCCCGAGCCGAAGCAGGACGGGACGTGGCCGAACGGCGTGCCGCGCTACGGGCCGTCGGGCGCCGGGGTGTGGAGCACGCCTGCCATCGACCCCGAGACCCGGACGCTGTACGTCGGCACCGGGCAGAACTACAGCGGCAGCGGCGGGCACTTCGACTCGGTGCTCGCGCTGGACACCGACACCGGCAAGGCGCGCTGGACGCGCAAGATGACCGACGTCGACACCTGGCGGCGCGAGTGCAACAGCCCCTCCCCCGAGGACCAGAAGTACTGCCCGAACCTGCCCGACGGCACCGCGCTCGACTTCGACCTCGGCGCGGCGCCGAACCTGTTCACGGCCGGTGGCAAGCACCTGATCGGCATCGGCCAGAAGCTCGGCGTCTACCACGTCCTGGACGCGAGCACCGGTGAGATCGTCTGGCAGCGGCAGCTCTCCAAGCCGATGCCGGGCGGCGGGCTGAGCGGGATCCAGTGGGGCAGCAGCTACGACGGCCACCGCCTCTACATCGCGACCTACATGGGCAACCCCGGCACGCTGTACGCCATCGACCCGGCCAACGGGCACATCATCTGGAACACCCCGAACCCGGCGGACGGCTGCACGACCGGCGGCGCGGCGCAGTACCCGAACGTGTGCCGCCTCGGCCACCCGCCCGCGGTGAGCACCTCGCCCGGCCTGGTGTGGGAGGGCAGCATGGACGGCAAGCTGCGCGCCTACTCCGCCGAGGACGGCAAGGTCCTGTGGTCCTTCGACACGATCACCGACATCCCGACCGTCAACGGCGGCGTCGGGCGCGGCGGCTCCCTCTCCGGCGGGGGCGGCGCGGTGGTCTCGCAGGGCATGGTCTACGCCCTGACCGGTGACATGTTCACCCCCTACCCGAACGACAAGGGATCGGTGCTGCTGGCCTTCGGCCGCTAGTCACCGGCTGCGAACCGGGCGGCCCGTCGAAGACGCTCTCCCAGCCGGCGGGCCGCCCTCAGCCGTTCTCGACCTCGTTCTCAACCCCGTCGTACCGGACGGCCGGAGCGGTGCCAGCGCGCGAACCCGCCGTCCAGCGCACGGGCCTCGAAGCCGTGCTCGCGGAGCAGGCGGACCGCGTCGGGCGAGACCACGCAGTACGGCCCGCCGCAGTAGGCGACGATCTCGCCGTCCGGGGGAAGCTCGCCGAGCCGGTCCCGGAGCTGCTCGAACGGCACCGACACCGCGCCCGGCACGTGCCCGCGCGCGTACTCCTCGGCGGACCGGACGTCGACGACCAGCGTCCCGGGGTCGGACAGCCGCTCCGCGAGGTCGCCCGCCGCGACCGCCTCGACCCCGCCGCCGAGGTGGACGGCGACCGACGCGCGCAGGTCGGCGAGCCGGTCGTAGGCGAGGCCCTGCATCTCGTCCAGGAACCGCGAGATCCGCGGGTCCGCGACCCGGTAGTGGACGTGCGTCCCCGACCTGCGGGCGGTCACGAGGTGGGCGGCGCGGAGCCGCTGCAACTGCGCCGAGGTGTTCTTCAGCGGTATCCCGGCCGCCTCGGCGAGCTCCTCGACCGTGCGCTCCCCCTGGTCCAGGACGTCGAGCAGGCGCAGCCTGACCGGGCTCGCGAGCGCCTTGCCGAGCCGCGCGAGCTGCTCGTAGATCGGCTCCTCCGCGAAATCACTCATCACACCATGTACTGGTCGTGGCGCCGGTAGATGTCGGCCCACTCCTCCTCGCTCGGCCGCCGCCCCGATTCGGCGATCTCGGCCAGCTCCTCGAAGTAGCCCTCGCGCGGCGCACCGGGCGTGAACAGCAGCAGCATCGAGGCGGGTTCGCCGGACTCGTTGCGGAACCCGTGCACGCCGCCCTCCGGGACGAACATGAAGTCCCCGGCCGTGGCGTCCCTCCAGCCGGTCCCGTCGTGGAGCCGGACCGTCCCGGACAGGACGTAGAAGGACTCGGTGATCGTCCGGTGGAAGTGCGGCATCGGCCCGGACGGGCCCGGCCCCATCTCCCACCGGTACAGCCCGAACGCCCCGCCGGTGGACCCGCCCGTGGCCAGGTAGCCGACGCGGGTCCCGGTGTGCACGCGGTCGGCGTCGCTCGCCCCGATGACCAGGTCGGGCGCGGTGTCGCCGGGACGCACCACGGCGCTGCTCTCGCCGTGCTCCTTGAGATAACGCGGATCGGGATACGACATGACCTTTCCTCCCTAGTTCTACAGAATTTTGGAATGACCACCTCAGACGGCCGGGATCGAGCCCGGCACGCCGAAGGTCAGTGGATCACGGGACGCGGGCCACGCCGCAGAACGCGTCCACCGCGGGCGGCTCGCCGAACGGCGACGGCTCCGAGCGCCACCGCGACACCGGGACGACGCCGGGGTCGACCAGCTCCAGCCCCTCGAAGTAGGCGGCGATCCGCCCCGGCGGGCGCAGGTGGTAGGCGGTGCCGCCCGCCTCCACGTAGCGGCCGATCGCCTGGGCGCGGGCCGTCTCGTCGACGTCGCCGGTGGGCGCCCCGAACACGTCGGTCCCGTCGTTGATCACGACGAAGCTGCCCGGCGCGAGCGACTTCACGAGCCGCGCGAGGACGTCCTCGGGGTCGTCCTCGTCTGCCAGGTGCCCGAGGATGCCGAGCAGCAGCAGCGCCACCGGACGCAAGAAGTCGAGCGTCTCCGCCGCCTTGGCCAGGATCGACTCCGATTCGCGGATGTCGGCGTCCACGTAGGCGGTGGCGCCCTCCGGGGTGGAGGTCAGCAGCGCGCGGGCGTGCACGAGCACCAGCGGGTCGTTGTCGACGTACACGATCCGGGACTCGGGCGCGACGCGCTGCGCGACCTCGTGGGTGTTGTCGACGGTCGGCAGGCCGGTGCCGACGTCGAGGAACTGGCGGACGCCCGCCTCGCCCGCCAGGTACCGGACGGCGCGGCCGAGGAAGGCGCGCGAGTGCCGGGCGATGTCGACCTGGCCGGGGAAGATCCCGACGAAGGCGTCCCCCACCTCCCGGTCGATCCGGTAGTTCTCCTTGCCGCCCAGCCAGTAGTTCCAGATCCTGGCGGAGTGCGGGACGGACGAGTCGATCTCGGGGTGGTCGGCCATGGGCCCCTCCAATATCGTCGGCTGCCCCATCTTGCCCGCGCCGCGCCGCGACGGCCACCGGACGGTGCCTCCCCTCGGCCGTCCCAGGTCAGCGGCCCTCTTCGGCGAGCCACACCGCCAGGCCGTCCAGGATGCGGGCGAGCCCGAACTCGAAGCCGGTGTCGAGGTTCTTCTCCATGTCGACGTCGTTGTTGTCGCGCCACCAGCCGGTGAAGTTGGGGAGTTCGGTGCTGAAGCTCTCCACGTAGTCGTCCATCTGCCGGACGACCTCGGTCACGGGACGGCCCGTCCGCGCCGTGAACGTGCGCATGGCCGTCTCGGACATGACCGCGCCCATCGCGTGTTCGAGCAGCAGGGCGCTGGCCCAGGCGATCTCCTGGCCGGTGAGCCCGGCGGCGCCGAACAGCGCGACGGCCCGGTCGGTCGCCCGCATCGCGTTGGGCCCGATGGCGGGCGTGACGCCGAGAACGGCGACCGCCCAGGGGTGCCGGGCCATCATCGCGCGGAACTCGCGGGCGAACCCGGCGGCCGCCTCCCGCCAGCCGACCTCCGCCGCGTCGGGGATGTCGACCTCGCCCATGATCTCGTCGACGGCGAGCTCCATCAGCTCGTCCTTGCCCGCGACGTAGAAGTACAGGGACGTCGCGCCCGCGCCGATCGTCGCCGCGAGGCGGCGCATGCTCAGCCCGTCCAGGCCCTCGGCGTCGAGCAGGCCGACCGCCGCCGTCACGATCTCCTCCCGGCTGAGCTGCGGCCTGCCCCGCCGTGACCTGGGCGGACGTATCCAGACCGAGTCGGCGATCGGGTCGGTTTCGCGGGGCATGCGGGTCCTTGGGTACAGGCGTGGCGCGTCGGGACGCGGCCGGGGACCCTTCCAGGATACCGCCTTGCGAACGCTGTTCTAAGATTAGTACAGTGTGCGAAAATTCGTTCACCGTTCTAACGGAGAGCCATGTCGGCCCCACATCCCCGCCGGTGGTGGATCCTCGGCGTCCTCTGCCTGAGCCTCCTCGTCGTCGTCATCGACAACACCGTCCTCAACGTCGCGATCCCTTCGCTGATCGAAGATCTGGACGCGAGCAACTCCGACATCCAGTGGATCCTGGACGCCTACATCGTCGTGTTCGCGGGCCTGCTCCTGACCGCGGGCGCGCTGTCGGACCGGTTCGGCCGCCGCCGCGGCCTGATCATCGGCCTGGTGATGTTCGGCGGCGCCTCGGTGCCCGCCACGCTCGCCGAGACCTCCGGCCAGCTCATCGCCGCCCGCGCGCTGATGGGGGTGGGCGGCGCGTTCCTCATGCCGGGGACGCTGTCGATCCTCACCACCGTCTTCGACGACAAGGAGCGCAAGAAGGCGATCGCGATCTGGAGCTCGGTGCTCATGCTGGGCGCGCTCGGCGGCCCGGTCGCCGGCGGCCTGCTGCTGGAGCACTTCTGGTGGGGATCGGTGTTCCTCATCAACATCCCGATCGCGGCGCTCGCCGTCCTCGCGACCATCCTGATCATTCCGGAGTCGCGCGGCCCGGCCACGCGTCCCGACCTCGTCGGCGCGCTGCTGTCGACGGTCGGCATGACGGCGCTCGTGTGGAGCGTCATCTTCATCCCCCGCGACGGCTGGACGTCGGCGAAGGTGGCGGCCGGGCTCGTCCTGGGGGTCGTCGCGCTGGTCGGGTTCGCGCTGTGGGAGCGCCGCGTCGCCGAGCCCATGCTCCCGATCGGGCTGTTCAAGGACCGCAACTTCAGCGGGGCGAGCCTGTCGATCGTGCTGCTGTCGTTCTCCGCCGGCGGCCTGATGCTCGCGCTCACGCAGTACTTGCAGTTCGTCCTCGGGTACAGCCCGATCAAGACCGGTGTCGCGTTCATTCCGCTGCTGGTCACGGTGATGGCGTTCAACGGCATCGGCGTGGCGATCGACAAGAGGTTCGGCGCGCGCGTCGTCCTCGCGATCGGCTTCGTGTTCTTCGCCGGGGGCTTCGGCGTGCTCGCCTCGCTGTCGGCCGACGACGGCTACCCGCTGCTCGTCACCGCCTTGGTCGTGATGGGCGTCGGCAGCGGCCTGGCGGGCCCCGCCGCCTACGGGACGCTGCTCGCCGCACTCCCCAAAGAGCGGGCCGGGGTGGGCTCGGCCGTCAACGACACCGTGCAGCAGGTGGGGCAGGCGCTCAGCATCGCCGTCCTCGGCAGTGTGCTGACCGCCGCCTACACCGACGCGATGCCGAAGGGCGCCCCGGGCCCGGCCCGCGACTCCATCGGCGGCGCGCTGGCGATCGCGGGCGCCCGCGGCGACACCGCCCTGGCGGACGCGGCGAAGAGCGCGTTCGTCGACGCGATGTCGCTCACCGCCGTCGCCGGGGTCGCCGGCGGGATCGGCGCCGCGGTGCTGGCCTTCGTGGTGCTGCGGCCCGCCCCGCGCGAGGAGCGGGCCGCGGCGGCCGAGCATGCGATGGACGGCGAGCCCTCCACCCCCTGACCCGCCGCCCCGCCCCGTCCGGCTACCCGCTCATCGCCGTCCCGTTGAGGCCGTAGCGCTCCTGGTCGGACGGGCGGGGCGCCTCGGGCCCGTCCCGGCCGAGCCGCAGCATCCGGGAGATGCGCAGGATGCGGAACTCGCGGCCCAGCACCGTGAACGTGTGGCCGGTGCTGGCCTCGATCAACTTGGCCGCCTCGGTCCACTCGGCCAGCTCGTCCGGCGGCACGGGGTCGCCCTGGAACTCGCGGAACCGGGGGAGCAGGTCGGTGAAGTGCCGCGCGAGCCGCTCGCGCGCCTCCTCGGGGTGGTGGCCGCCGGTCAGCGGCTCCCAGCTGTCGCCCTTGACCTCCACCACCGTGAACGTGGGCGGGAGCAGCACGACGCCCGGGTGGGTGAGGATCGCGTGCCGGGCCTCGGTGCGGACGGTGTCCGGCGCCGGGCCCGGCAGCGCCACGAACCCGACCAGGTTCAGCCTGAGCTGCGCCTCCCACTGGCCGGCGGGCGCGCGCGGGTCGATCGGATAGCCGCGCAGCAGGCCGTCGGTGCCCTCCAGCGCGGAGTCGCAGCCGCGCGGCGGCTCCATCGTGCGGTGGCCGATCAGCGCGAACCGCTCCATCCGGATCACCCGGTAGCGGCGGTCGCCGACCTCCCACTCGTCCTTGGGGAGCTGGTCGCCCTCCTCGGGGTCGAGCCGGTCGGCGGCGGCGCGCATGGCGCGTGCCAATTCCGGGTCGTCCTGCTCGCGCGCCTCCATGCGGAGGTTGGCGGCGAGACCGTACCGGGCGCTCGCGGGGTCCATCGAGCCGGTGCAGCCGATCCGCCACTGCCGGCCGGTCTGCACCGCGTGCCCGAAATCGGGGGAACCGGCCGGGAGGAGTTTCGGATAGTCCCGGATCCGCTCGCCGAGCTCGGTGTCCCGCAGCGCCGTGCCGGGGTCGAGGTCGGCCACCACGTTGATGTGGTCGTAACCGGGCATCAAGGGGAATGCCATGTGCCCATCCTGGACACAGCGGCGGCGGCTGAGCAGGCACTTCGTCGATCCCGCCGGAGATTCTCCCGCGTCCTGACCAGTTATGACGGCATATGTAACGACATCATGGGACACCCTGACCACGACCGGTCAGACCCACGGTCATGCCGGGCGCGATGCGGCACCCTGGGTCCGACGATCTGCGACCGAGCAAGACGGTCCCCGGGGAGGACGCGGTGCGGCCCGAAACCAGCGACGGCGGATTCCTCGGCGCGGACGCGCCCGCGCCCGAGGGGGACGGCGTCTCGATCGTCCTCCTCACCTACCGCAGCGCCCGCTACCTGGAGGACTGCGTGGCCGCGCTGCGCCGCGCGACCGGCCGCCACCCGGCCGAGCTGATCATCGTGGACAACGACTCGGGCGACGAGACGCCGCAGGTCGCGCGGACCGTGGCGCCGGACGCGCGGGTCGTGGAGACCGGCCGCAACGGCGGCTTCGCCTACGGCTGCCACGTGGGCGCGGGCAAGGCCCGCTTCCCCTGGCTGATGTTCGTCAACCCCGACACCCTGCCCGCGCCCGGCAGCATCGAGGCCCTGGTCGACTGCGGGCGCGCCGACCCGTCCATCGGGATCGTCGGCGGCCGGTGCGTCGCGCCCGACGGCTCGGTCGACCCGCGCTCGTGGTGGGGACGGCCGGGCCTGTGGCCCACGTTCTGCTTCGCGTTTCTGCTGACCTCGGTGTTCCCGGGCAGCCGCGTGTTCGATCCGGAGTCGCCGCGCCCCTGGACCGGCGAGGCGCAGGTCCGTCCCGTCCCGGTGGTCACGGGCGGGTTCATGCTCGTCTCGCGGCGCGCCTGGGACGCGACCGGCGGGTTCGACCGGGGCTTCTTCATGTACAGCGAGGACGCCGACCTGTGCGTGCGCGCCGCGTCCCTCGGGTTCCGGCCCCACGTCACCGGACGCGGCGTCTACCAGCACGAGACCGGCGGCTCCTCGACCAGCGCGGGCAAGCTGGTGCTGCTGTTCACCGGCAAGGCCACGCTGCTGCGCAAGCAGCTGCCGCCGGGCCTGCGGCAGCTCGCCGTCGGCCTGCTGGCGTTCGGCGTGTTTGCGCGCGCGACGCTGAGCCGCCTGCTGTCGGCCCGCCCGGAACGGCAGGGCCGCCCGACCGCCCGGGGCGAGGACTGGCGCCGCCTCTGGTCGGCACGCCGCGAATGGCTCCCGGGCTGGCAGAGTTCATGAAGTCCCGGCCCACGTCCACTCGCCTGGCGGCTCGGGACGTGACCGTGCCTTGGCGAGTGCGGCATCGCTTCGCGATCTTCCCGGCGGGGCTCGCCTCCGGCTTCGCCCCGCCGCTCAGGTCACGCACTCGCGCGATCGTTGAGGTCGCCGCGCAAGGCGCTCTAGGTTCGGCTGCTCTCGTCTCGTTGCCAGGTCGTGTAGTTGCCTCGGCGGCGGGCCTGGCGGGCGCGGGCGAGCACCGTGATCGAGAGGAAGACCGCCAGGTGCGGGGCCAGCGACGGTTCGCGGCGCACCATGGCCACGAGGTCGGACGGGCTGGTGCGGGCCGAGCCGCCCGCCTGGTCGAGGTCCGCGCGTTCGAGCTGCTCGACCCCGGCGGCGGCGCGTTCGCGCCGGCGCAGGAGGTCGGCGAGCGTGCGCGGCGGATGGACGGTGACGGCCGCCGAGGCGACCACCGTCCGCTCGGCGGGGCCGAACGCCAGCGAGGACGCGAGGTCGTCGGCCATCACGCGGGGCAGCGCGGCGAGCCGCGCGTGGCCGCGCTCGGTGACGGCGACGACGCCGCGTCCGAACAGGCCGCGCCGGACCTCCGGCAGCCGCGTCCACACCCGGTAGTAGGAGCGGACGGGCCAGGGCCGGCCGGTCATGTCGAGCCGCCGGGACGGCGCCGCGGCGGCCACTTCCGGACGCTCCAGCGCGGCGGCGAGCGCCCGCACGTCCGCGGTGCCGAGTTCGACGTCGGCGTCGACGTAGAGGCGGGGGAAGCCGCGGGCGGCGCCGTCGCCGATCCGCAGCGCTGCCGCCTTGGACGCCTCGGACGACTCCACGACCCGGACGGCGGGCCCGTAGGAGGCCGCGACCTCGGCGGTCGCGTCGGTGCAGCCGTTCGGCACGACCACGATGTCCAGCTCGCCCGGCTCGGCGGCGCCGAGCAGCCCGTCCAGCAGGCGCCCGATGACGCGGGCCTCGTTGTGCGCGGGGATCACGATGCTCACCACAACGGCAGAGTATGAACCAGACATCCTCCGGAGGCACCCCCATGGACGAAGCGCGCATACTCGCGAGCGCCGACGTCGACGAGCGCGCGAAGATCGGCGCCGGGACGGCCGTGTGGCACCTGGCGCAGGTGCGCGAGGACGCCGTCCTCGGCGTCGACTGCGTGATCGGGCGCGGCGCCTACGTCGGGCCGGGCGTCCGGATCGGCGACCGCGTCAAGCTCCAGAACCACGCGCTCGTCTACGAGCCGGCGGTGCTGGAGGACGGGGTGTTCGTCGGCCCCGCCGCCGTTCTCACCAACGACCTCTACCCGCGCTCGGCGGACGTCGGCGGCGCCCTCAAGCGGCCGGGGGACTGGGACGCGCTCGGCGTGACGGTGCGCGAGGGCGCTTCGATCGGCGCGCGCGCCGTCGTCGTCGCCGGGCGGACGGTCGGCCGGTACGCGCTCGTCGGCGCGGGCGCGGTGGTGACCCGCGACGTCCCGGACTTCGCGCTCGTCGTCGGGAGCCCCGCGCGGCGGATCGGCTGGGTCGGCCGGGCGGGCGAGCCGCTGGAGGACGCGGGCGGCGGCCGGTGGCGCTGCCCCCGCACGGGCGAGGAGTACCACGAGGTCGGAGCGCAGGGCGAGCGACGCCTGATCTTGCCGAACAGGTGACGCGGCGGACGCCCGAGGCCACCACCGGCCAATCCGGGCATGGCCCGCGCATTCCGACCTTATAGTCGGAGTGCTTTCGAGCGCGGGCCAATTCGTGCCCGTTAATCGGGGTGGGCCGGGGGTCTCGTTCAGACGTCCACGGTTCTGCTGGCGGGGTTGGCCCCGAGGGGGACTGATGGCCTGGTCGATGATGGTGGGCAAACGGCGTTCGGAGAAACCACGCCGTAAGCGGCGCGCGCGCCGGTTGACCGTCGTGTTCGCGCTGGTAGCGGCGCTGGTCGCGACCGGACTCGCCGCGTTGGCGCAGCCTCCGGTGCAGGCTGCGGCGGGCCCCTGTGAGAGCGGCGGAAATCCGGTGGCGTGCGAGAATAGCAAGCCCGGGTCGCCTTCTTCGGAGTGGGAGAAGATCTCCGGTGGCGGGCAGACCATCGAGGGTTTCTCGACGAACTTCAGCGTCAATGTCGGGCAGCAGGTCCAGTTCAAAGTGAACACCCCGGCGCGGTCGTACTCGATCGGCATTTATCGGATGGGCTATTACGGTGGGGCGGGCGCCCGCAAGGTCGCGACCGTGACCCCGTCGGCGCCGCTGCCGCAGCGCCAGCCGGCGTGCCTCACCGACGACTCGACCGGGCTGATCGACTGCGGCGGCTGGGGGGTGTCGGCGAGCTGGCAGGTGCCCGCCGACGCGGTGTCGGGCGTGTACTTCGCGCACATCGTCCGCACCGACGGCACCGACGACGACAACCACGTCATGTTCGTCGTCCGCAACGACGCGAGCCACTCCGACCTGCTGTTCAAGACGTCCGACACCACCTGGCAGGCCTACAACCGGTGGGGCGGCAACAGCCTGTACTTCGGCGACAGCACCGCCGCGCCGGGACGCGCGGTCAAGGTCAGCTACAACCGCCCGTTCGACACCCGCGAGAGCACGCCGTGGGGACGCGACTTCGTGTTCGCCAACGAGTACCCGATGATCCGCTTCCTGGAGGCGAACGGGTACGACGTCAGCTACATGGCCAGCGCGGACGTCGACCAGCGCGGCTCGCTGCTGCGCAACCACAAGGCGTTCATGTCGGTCGGGCACGACGAGTACTGGTCGGGCGACGAGCGGGCGAACGTGGAGGCCGCGCGGGACGCGGGCGTGCATCTGGCGTTCCTCAGCGGCAACGAGGTGTTCTGGAAGACGCGCTGGGAGAACGACCGGGCCGGCTCCGCGTTCCGGACGCTCGTCACCTACAAGGAGACCCGCGCGAACGCCAAGACCGACCCGACCCCGACGTGGACGGGCAGCTGGCGCGATCCCCGGTTCAGCCCGCCCGCCGACGGCGGCCGTCCCGAGAACGGGCTGACCGGCACGATCTGGACGGTGAACTGCTGCGGCGTCGCGCTGAAGGTGCCCGCCGCCGACGGGAAGATGCGGCTGTGGCGCGGCACGGCCGTGGCGAACCAGGCCGCGGGCGCGACGATGACGCTCGCCGACCAGACCGTCGGCTACGAGTGGGACGAGGACCTCGACAACGGCGCCCGCCCGGCGGGCGTGGTCCGTATGTCCACGACGACGGCGGACGTGCCGGAGAAGCTCATCGACTACGGCACGAACGTCGCGCCGGGCCGGGCGACGCACAGCCTGACGCTGTACCGGGCGCCGAGCGGCGCGCTGGTGTTCGGCGCGGGGACCGTGCAGTGGTCGTGGGGGCTGGACGCCGTCCACGACGGGCCGTCGGAGGCGCCGTCCTCACCTGACCCGAACATGCGGCAGGCGACCGTGAACCTGTTCGCCGACATGGGCGTGCAGCCCTACCTGCTCCAGGCGGGGCTGACCCGCGCGACGGCGTCGGCCGACCGCTCCGCGCCCGTCTCGACCGTGACGTCCCCGGCGCCGGGCACGCAGATCGTGAACGGCCGGACGGTCACCGTGACCGGCACCGCGTCGGACGCGGGCGGCGGCCAGGTCGGCGGCGTCGAGGTGTCCACCGACGGCGGCGCGACCTGGCATCCGGCGACCGGGCGCGGCACCTGGACCTACAAGTGGGACGCCACCGGCAACGGCCCGGTCGCGATCAAGACGCGTGCGGTCGACGACAGCGGCAACCTGGAGGTCCCCGGCGCCGGGACCTCGGTGACGGTGGCGTGCCCGTGCCGCCTGTTCGGCGACTCGGTGGTGCCCGCCGTCCCGGCCGACAGCGACACGGCGTCGCTGGAGGCGGGCGTGAAGTTCAAGGCGGCGGTGTCGGGCTGGGTGACCGGCGTCCGGTTCTACAAGGGCACCGGCAACACCGGCACGCACACCGGCAGCCTGTGGAAGACCGACGGCACGAAGCTGGCGTCCACGACGTTCACGAACGAGACCGCCGCGGGCTGGCAGACCGCCGAGTTCCCGACGCCGGTGCAGCTCGACGCGGGCGCGACGTACGTGGTGTCGTACTTCGCGCCGAACGGCCACTACTCGGCCGACCCCGAGTTCTTCTCGATCAACCCGTTCGTGCGGCCGCCGCTGACCGCGCCGAAGGCCGCGCCGGACGACGGGAACGGCGTCTACCGGTCCGGCGCGAGCGGGTTCCCGAACTCGACCTACCGGGGCGGCAACTACTACGTCGACCCGGTGTTCGTCACGGTGAAGCCGCCGGACACGATGCCGCCGACCGTCGTCGACAACACCCCCTACGCGGGCTCGTCCAGCGTGAAGACGTCGCTGAAGCCGGCGGTGACGTTCAGCGAGCCGATCCAGGCGGGCAGCCCGGCGCTGACGGTGAAGAACGGCACGACGGCGATCGCCGGGACCGCGAGCCTGGACGCGTCCCGGACGGTGCTGACGTTCACGCCGTCCGCGCCGCTGCCCGACGCGACGAAGCTGACCGTGGCGGTGAGCGGCGGCAAGGACGACGCGGGCAACGCCATGCAGGCCTACACCTACTCGTTCACGACGGCGAAGCCGACGCCGCAGCCCGGCGTGTGCCCGTGCAGCATCTGGGCGGACGAGACGGCCCCGGCGATCGAGGGCGTCAACGACCCGAACGAGCTGGAGCTCGGGGTGCGCTTCACCGCCGACACCGACGGCTTCGTCAAGGCCGTCCGGTTCTACAAGGGGCGCAACAACGACGGCACCCACATCGGCACGCTGTGGACGTCCACCGGGCAGCAGCTCGCGAACGCCACCTTCAGCGGCGAGTCCACGCTGGGCTGGCAGGAGGTGACGTTCTCCACGCCCGTCCGCGTGACGGCCGGGACGACCTACGTCGCGTCCTACCACACGACGAAGGGCTGGTACTCGGCCGACTACGGCGGGCTGAGCCGGGCGGTCGCGAATCCGCCGCTGATGGCGCTCGCCGATGGCGGCGGGGGCGGGGACGGCGTGTACAAGTACGGCGCGCGCGGATTCCCCAACCTGTCGTCGGGCTCCACGAACTACTGGGTCGACGTGGTGTTCTCGCCGCCGCCCGACACCACGCCGCCGACCGTCGCCTCCAAGTCGCCGGGCGGCGGGGCGACGAGCGTCCCGACCGGCGCGAAGGTCACCGCGACGTTCAACGAGGCGATCCGGCCCGGGACGGCGACGTTCACGGTCGCGAAACAGGGCGGCCAGCAGGTCACGGGCACGGTCGCGCTCGACTCCTCGGGACGGGTGCTGACGTTCACGCCGTCCGCCGGGCTCGCGGCGGCCACCACCTACACCGCGACCGTCGGCGGCGCGAAGGACATCGCGGGCAACACGATGTCCGGCACGACGCAGTGGTCGTTCACCACCTCGGGCGCGTGCCCGTGCACGCTGTTCGCCAGTGACGCGACCCCGGCGACGCCGTCGTCGGGCGACGGGAACGCGCTGGAGGCGGGCGTGAAGTTCGCGCCCGGGCAGAACGGCTGGATCTCCGGCGTCCGGTTCTACAAGGGCGCCGGGAACACCGGGACGCACACCGGCTCGCTCTGGAGGACCGACGGCACGCGCCTCGCCACCGGCACGTTCACGAACGAGACGACGTCCGGCTGGCAGACGATGACGTTCTCCGCGCCGATCCCGGTCACCGCCGGGGTCACCTACATCGCGTCCTACTTCGCGCCCAAGGGCAACTACTCGGTGGACGGCGGCTACTTCGGCAGCGCCTACGAGAACGTGCCGCTGAGCGCGCCGTCCAACGACAGCGCGAGCGGGAACGGCGTCTACGCCTACAGCGCGACGTCGCGTTTCCCGAACCAGACCTACGGCGCCGCGAACTACTGGGTCGATCCGGTGTTCTCGACGGTCGCGCCCGGCGACACCACGCCGCCGACGGTCGACACGGTCGACCCGGTGGACGGCGCGACGAGCGTCCCGCGCGCCGCGCACCCGTCGGCCACTTTCGACGAGGCGGTGCAGGGCGCGACGGTGCGGTTCACGCTCACCGGCCCCGGCGGCGTCGCGGTGCCCGGCACGGTGGGCTACGACCCGGCGACCCGCACGTCGTCGTTCACGCCCAGCGCGCCGCTGGACTGGCAGACCAGGTACACCGCGCGGGTGCAGGACGCCAAGGACCTCGCGGGCAACACGCTGACCACCGCGAAGACCTGGTCGTTCACGACGGCGAAGCAGACCGCGCCCGGCACCTCGGTATGGACGGACGAGGCGACCCCCCAGGTCGTCGATGACGACGACTCGGCGTCGGTGGAGCTCGGCATGAAGTTCCGCTCCGACTCCGACGGCTGGGTGACCGGCGTCCGGTTCTACAAGGGCGCGAACAACACCGGGACGCACATCGGCTCGCTGTGGAAGCCCGACGGCACGCGCCTCGCGACCGCGACGTTCACCGGCGAGTCGGCGGCGGGCTGGCAGCAGGTCGCGTTCTCCACGCCCGTGCAGGTCACGGCCGGGACGACGTACATCGTGTCCTACCTCGCGCCGAACGGCCACTACTCGGCCAACGTCGGCGGGTTCGAGAACGCGGGCGTGGACGCGCCGCCCCTGCACGCGCTCCGCAACGGCGACGACGGCCCCAACGGCGTGTACGCGTACGGGCCCGGCGGATACCCCGCGGGCGGGTCCAGCTCGAACTACTGGGTCGACGTCGTGTTCACGAGCACCCGCCCCTGAGGAACCACAACCTGAGGAGTACGCCCTGATGGAACCCATCGGCCTCGCGGTGGTCGGCGCCGGATACTGGGGCCCGAACCTCGTCCGGACGGCGCAGGCGACCCCCGCGCTGCGGCTGCGGTGGCTCTGCGACCTGGACGAGGAGCGCGCCCGCGCGGTGCTCGGGCCGTACACGACCGTCCGGGCGACGGCGTCCTACCGGCAGGTCCTGGACGACCCGGACGTCGCGGCGGTCGCGATCGCCACGCCCGCCGCGACGCACTTCGACCTCGTCCGCGCGGCGCTGGAGGCGGGCAAGCACGTGCTCGTCGAGAAGCCGTTGACGCCGAGCGCGGCGCAGAGCGCCGAACTGGTCGATCTCGCGACCCGGTCGGGCCTCGTGCTGATGTGCGACCACACCTACTGCTACACCCCGGCGGTCCGGAAGATCCGGGAGCTGATCCACGGCGGCGAGATCGGCGACGTCCAGTTCGTGGACTCGGTGCGGATCAACCTCGGCCTCGTCCAGCCCGACGTGGACGTGCTGTGGGACCTCGCCCCGCACGACCTGTCGATCCTCGACCACGTCCTGCCGCCCGAGGTGACCGTGGAGGCCGTCGCCGCGCGCGGCAACGACCCGATCAACGCCGGGCGGCTGTGCGTGGCGCACCTGTCGGTGCTGCTGTCCACCGGGGTCATGGCGCACGTCCACGTCAACTGGCTCAGCCCCACCAAGATCCGCACGACCGTGATCGGCGGGTCGCGCCGCACGATCGTGTGGGACGACCTGAACCCCGTCCAGCGGCTCGCGGTGTACGACCGGGGCGTCGACCGGGCCCCGGCGGGCTCGCTCGGCCAGGACGAGCGGCACGAGGCGCTGATCTCCTACCGGGTCGGCGACATCCTCGTCCCGGCGCTGCCCGAGCGGGAGGCGCTGCGCGAGGTCATGGCCGAGCTGGCGGACGCGATCACGCAGCGGCGGCCCGCGCTGACCGGCGGCGACGCCGGGCTGCGGGTCGTCGCGCTGCTGGAGGCCGCCGACCGGAGCGTCGCCGAGGGCGGCGCCCTGGTCCCGGTGCAGAACACGGCGGTGCAGAACACGGCAGTGCAGAACGTGGCAGAGAGCGACGACGTCGTAAAGGAGCACGCATGATCGAAGGATCCCGCTGCCTGGTCACCGGCGGCGCGGGGACGATCGGGTCCACCGTCGTCGACCAGCTGGTCGCGGCGGGCGCCGCCGAGGTGGTGGTGCTGGACAACTTCGTCCGGGGCCGCCGCGCCAACCTCGCGAAGAGCCTGGACGCCGGACCGGTGCAGGTCGTGGACGGCGACATCCGCGACCGCGACCTCGTCCGGACGCTGATGGAGGGCACCGACCTGCTGTTCCACCTCGCCGCCATCCGCATCACGCAGTGCGCCGAGGAGCCGAGGCTGGCGCTGGAGGTGCTGGTCGACGGGACCTACGAGGTGGTGGAGGCGGCGGCCGACGCGGGGGTCCGCAAGGTCGTCGCGTCCTCGTCGGCGTCGGTGTACGGGACGGCGGAGGTGTTCCCGACCGCCGAGGACCACCACCCCTACGACAACGACACCTTCTACGGCGCCGCGAAGACGTTCAACGAGGGCCTGCTGCGCAGTTTCCGCGCGATGCGCGGGCTCGACTACGTCGCGCTGCGGTACTTCAACGTGTACGGGCCGCGGATGGACGTCCACGGCCTGTACACCGAGGTACTGATCCGGTGGATGGAGCGGATCGCCGACGGGCGCCCGCCGCTGATCCTCGGCGACGGCGACCAGACGATGGACTTCGTGTTCACCGAGGACATCGCCCGCGCGAACCTGCTGGCCGCCGAGGCGGACGTCAGCGACGCGGTGTTCAACATCGGCTGCGGCGTCGAGACGAGCCTGCGCGAGCTGGCCGAGGCGCTGCTGCGGACGATGGACGCCGAGCACCTCGGGCTGGAGTTCGGGCCCGCCCGCGCCGTCAACGGGGTGCGGCGGCGCCTCGCGGACGTGTCGGCCGCGCAACGCGACCTCGGCTGGAAGGCGCAGGTCGGGCTGGAGGAGGGGCTCGGCCGGCTGGTCGACTGGTGGCGGGACGCCCGCCGGGAGCCCATGTGATCGTCTATTTCGCGGGTACGCCGTACGACGGCGTGGCCGGGACCGACCGGCAGCTCGCGGAACGGCTGGGCGACCTGCACCCCGTCCTGTACGTGGACCCGCCCGTGTCGCTGCTGACGCCGCTGCTGCGCCCGCACCTCGCGAGCGCGTTCCGCGGGACGTCGCTGCGCCGGGAGGCGAACGGGGTGTGGCGGATCCGGCCGCGCGTGCTTCCCGCGATGTACCGGCCGGGCATGCACCACGTGACGGCCGCGCTCGTGCGCCGCGCCGCCCGCAGGACGGCGCGGCGCCTCGCGCGGCGGGTCGGCGACACGACCGGCGGCGGGGTCGCGGGCGTCGTGGTCGCGACGCACTCCGACCTGCTGGACGCGGTGAAGGGCGTGCGGAGGGTCCTGTACGTCACCGACGACCTGGTCGCGGGCTCGGACCTCATCGGCCTGCCCCGGCGGCGGATCGCCGCCGCGCGGGACGGGATGGCCGCGCGGGCGGACGCGGTCGCGGTCGTCTCGCCGCTGCTGCGCGACCAGTTCCAGGAGCGGGGCGTGGCGGTGACGCTCGTCCCGAACGGCTGCGCGCCCGAGGCGTACGCGGGGATCGAGGACGTGCCGTGGCCGGCCGACGTGCCGCGCTTCGACCGCCCGGCGGTGGGGTTCGCGGGGCACATCAACGCGCGCATCGACCTCGGGCTGCTGGAGGCGATCGCCGACGCCGGGCACCCGCTGGTCCTGGTCGGGCCGCACGACCCCGGCCACCATCCGGTCCGGTTCCGGGCGCTCGTCGCGCGCCCGAACGTCTGCTGGGCGGGACGCCGGAGCTTCGCCGAGCTGCCCGCGTACCTGCGCACGATCCGGGTCGGGCTGACGCCCTACCTGCTGGACGACTTCAACCGGGCGAGCTTCCCCATCAAGACGCTGGACTACCTCGCCGCCGGGCGCGCGGTCGTCTCGACCGACCTGCCCGCGACCCGCTGGCTGCGCGACTTCCCCGGCGGCCGGGAGCTGATCAGGTCCGAGTCGACGCCGCGCGGGTTCCTGCGCGCGGTCGAGGAGGAGCTGGCCGCCGAACCCGTGCCGGAGCTGCTCGCGCGGCGCCGGGCGTTCGCCGCCGGGCACGACTGGGGCGGCCGCGCGCGGCAGCTCGCCCGGCTCGTCCACTGTGATCCCGTCTCACCCGCACTGGAGGAACCCGCACCGTGATCCCCGTCATCAGGCCCGTGCTGGGCGAGGAGGAGGCCGCGGCGGTCGCCGCGGTCGTCCGCTCCGGATGGGTGGCCCAGGGGCCGCGCGTCGCCGAGTTCGAGACCGCGTTCGCGCGGCGGGTCGGCGCCGCGCACGGCGTCGCCGTCTCCTCGTGCACGACCGCGCTGCACCTGGCGCTGCTGCTCGCGGGCGTCGGCCCCGGGGACGACGTGGTGGTCCCGTCGCTGTCGTTCATCGCGACCGCCAACGTCGTCCGGCACGCGGGCGCGCGCGTCGTGTTCGCCGACGTCGACTCCGCCACGGGGAACATGGACGCCAAGCACATCGAGGCCGTCCGGACGTCCCGCACCCGCGCGGTGATCCTCGTCGACCAGGCCGGGATACCCGCCGACCTCGACGCCGTGCGGGGGCTGTGCGACCCGCTCGGCATCGCGGTCGTCGAGGACGCGGCGTGCGCGGTCGGCTCGACCTACCGGGGCCGCCCGGTCGGGGCGGGCGCCGACCTCGCCGCCTGGTCGTTCCACCCGCGCAAGCTGATGACGACCGGCGAGGGCGGCATGCTCACGATGGGCGCCGAGGACCTCGCGCGGCGCGGGCGGCGGCTCCGCGAGCACGGCATGAGCGTCAGCGCGGCCGACCGGCACGGCAGCGCGAAGGCGGTCATCGAGGAGTACGAGGAGACCGGCTTCAACTACCGCATGACCGACATGCAGGCCGCGATGGGCCTGGTCCAGCTCGGCCGGCTCGACGCGATCATCGAGCGGCGCCGCGAGCTGGCCGCGCGGTACCGGCGGCTGCTCGCCGAGATCCCCGGGCTCGCCTGCGCGGGCGACCCCGGGCACGGCACGACCAACTTCCAGTCGTTCTGGATCCTGCTGCCCGACGGCTACGCCACCGAACGCGACGCGCTGCTCCAGCACCTGCTGGACGAGGGGATCTCCGCCCGGCGCGGGATCATGGCGGCGCACCGCGAGCCCGCCTACGCGGGCGTCCCCGCCGACCTGCCCGCCACCGACCGGTTCACGACGCGCTCGCTGATCCTGCCGCTGTTCCACGACATGACCCGCGCGCAGCAGGACCGGGTGGTCGAGGCGGTGGCGGCGCGCGCATGAGGATCCTGGTCTACCCGCACGCCATGGAGATCGGCGGCAGCCAGCTCAACGCGATCGAGCTGGCCGGGGCCGTGCGCGACCTCGGCCACCGGGTCGCGGTCGCGGGCGAGCCCGGTCCGCTGGTCGAGCGGGTGCTGGCCGCCGGGATCGAGCATGTGCCGCTGGACGCGGGGCGCCGCCGCCCCTCGCCCGCGACGGTCCGGCTGCTCGGGCGGCTCGTCTCCGAGCGCGGGTTCGACGTCGTCCACGGCTACGAGTGGCCGCCGGGCCTGGAGGCGTTCTACACCGCGCGGCGCCGCCCGGGCGTCGCGGCGGTGTGCACGGTGATGTCGATGGCGGTCGCGCCGTTCCTGCCGCCCTCGCTGCCGCTCGTCGTCGGGACGCGGCAGATCCGGCGGGACGTGCTGGAGCGCCGGGGCCGCCGCCGTCCGGGCGCCGTGCACCTGATCGAGCCGCCGGTCGACGTCCGCGCCAACTCCCCGGGCCACCCGACCCGCGCGTTCCGCGCCCGCTTCGGCCTGCACGAGGGGCCGCTGGACGTCGTGGTCGTCTGCCGGCTGGTCGCCGAGCTGAAGCTGGAGGGCCTGCTCACCGCGATCGACGTCGTCGGGAGGCTCGCGACCGACCCGCCGCTGCGGCTCGTCGTCGTCGGCGACGGGCCGTGCCGCGACCAGGTCGAGGCGCGCGCCGCGCAGGCCAACGCGCGCGCGGGCCGCCGCGCGGTCGTGCTCACCGGGCAGCTGGACGACCCGCGCCCCGCCTACGCCGCCGCGTCGGTCGCGCTCGGGATGGGCGGGTCGGCGCTGCGGTCGCTGGCGTTCGGGCGGCCCCTCATCGTCCAGGGCGAGCGCGGCTTCTTCGAGCTGCTCACGCCCGACACCGAGGCCGCGTTCCTGGAGCAGGGCTGGTACGGCGTCGGCGGCCGCGGCGCCGACCGGCTGGAGGAGATCCTGCGCGACCTCGCCCGCGACGAGGCCCGCCGCGAGGAGCTGGGCGCCTACGGCCGCCGCCTGGTCGCCGAGCGGTTCAGCCTCGAACGCGCCGCGCAGGTGCAGGAGGAGATCTACCGCGAGGCGCTGTCGGCCGCACCCGGCACGTCCCAGGACGCGGCGGTCGCGGCCGCCCGCGTCGTCGCCTACAAGGTCGCCCGCAAGGCCCGCAAGCTGCGCGGTCCGGTCGCCCGCGACGACTTCAACGCCGTCGCCGGGAAGCCCGCCCCCGGGGAGGGGAGGCGGTGAGCAGGCTGACCGTCGGCGACGACGACTCGCTGTTCGGCAAGGCATCCCGCGCGCTCGGCTGGAGCCTGGTCAACACCGCCGTCGGGCGCCTCGGCACGCTCGCGATCGGCATCGCGCTCGCCCGCCTCCTCGGCCCGTCGGAGTTCGGCGTGTTCGCGGTCGCGATGGTCGCGCTGCTGGCCGTGCTCAGCTTCCACGAGCTCGGGGTGAGCCTCGCGATCGTCCGCTGGCCGGGCGACCCGCGCGAGATCGCCCCGACGGTCGCGACGATCTCCGTGGCGTCCAGCGTCCTGATCTACGCGGCCTGCTTCGCCGGCGCGCCCGCGTTCGCGACCGCGATGGGTGCGCCCGCCGCGTCCGGCGTGATCCGGCTGCTCACGCTCAGCGTCGTCGTCAGCGGGATCGTCGCGGTGCCCGCCGCGCTGCTGCAACGCGGCTTCCGGCAGGACCGCAAGATGCTCGCCGACCAGGCCAACAACTGGGGCGGCGCGATCGTGTCGATCGCGCTCGCCGCGTCCGGCACCGGCGCGATGAGCCTCGCGGTTGGACGGCTCGCCGGGTCCGCCGCGTCGGCCGTCCTGCTGGTGTGGGCGTCGCCGGAGCCGCTGCGGTTCGGGTTCGACCGGGACCGCGCGCGGGCCCTGCTGCGGTTCGGGCTGCCGCTCGCCGGGTCGAGCATCGTCGTGTTCGCGGTCGCCACCGTCGACCAGGTCGTCGTCGGGCACGTGCTCGGCGCGACCGCGCTCGGCTTCTACGTGCTGGCCTTCAACCTGTCCCAATGGCCGGTGACGATGTTCTCCCAGCCCGTCCGCAGCGTCGCGCCCGCCGCGTTCGCGCGGCTCCAGCACGACCCGCCCGCGCTGCGCGGCGCGTTCCTGTCGACCGCCGGATTGCTCGCCGGGCTCACGCTGCCGGTCTGCCTGCTGCTCGCGGGCGCCGCGCAGCCGCTGATCCGGCTCGTGTACGGGGCCGACTGGGGCCCGGCGGCGGACGCGCTGCTGTGGCTCGCGATCCTCGGCGGCCTGCGGATCATGTTCGAGCTGATGTACGACTACTTCGTCGTGCTGGCCCGCTCCCGCGCGGTGTTCACCGTCCAGCTGGTGTGGCTGGTCGTGCTGGTCCCCGCGCTGGTCGCGGGCGCGCACTGGCGCGGCATCCCGGGCGTCGGCGCGGCGCACGTCGCGGTCGCGGCGGGCGTCGTGCTCCCGTTCTACCTCTGGGAGCTGCGGAGGGCCGGGGTCGGGGTGCGCGCCGTGCTCGCCCGGGTCGCGCCGCCCGCGCTCGTCGCCGCGACCGTCGGGCTCGCCGCCGCCGCGGCGCACGTCACCCTCGACCCGGACCTCGCCGCGCTCGCCGTCGCCGGGCTCGTCGCGCTCGCGGCGATGGGGCTGCTGTTCCACCGCACGCGCGGCGCCCTCAGCGGCCTGCGCACCCTGGAAGGCACCGATGCCTGACACTCACGATCTCCTGATCTACGGCGCGGGCGGCTTCGGACGCGAGACCGCCCAGGCCGCCACCGCCATGCCGGAATGGCGGCTGCTCGGCTTCGTCGACGACGACCCGGACCGCGCCGGAGCCCTCGTGGACGGCGTCCCGATCCTCGGCGGCGCCAAGGCGATCGAGGCGGCGCCGGACGCCCGGGTCGTCGTCTGCGTCGGCAGCCCCACCGGTTACGGCGTCCGCCGCCGGATCGTGGAGCGGCTCGGGCTGCCCCCGTCCCGGTACGCGACGCTCGTGCACCCGTCCGCGTGGGTGTCGCCGTCCTCGCGGATCGGGCCCGGGTCCGTCGTGCTCGCCCAGACCGTCCTCACCGCGTCCGCCCGCGTCGGGGCGCATGTCGCGATCATGCCGCACGTCACGATCACGCACGACGACGTCGTGGAGGACTACGCCACGATCGCCTCAGGCGTGCGGCTCGGCGGCGGCGTGCGCGTGGGCGCGGGCGCCTACCTCGGCGCCGGGGCCCTGCTCCGCGAGGGCGTCGTGATCGGGCCCGGGTCCCTCGTCGGCATGGGCGCGGTCGTGCTGCGCGACGTGCCGCCCGGCGAGGTCTGGGCCGGCTCGCCCGCGCGCCACCTGCGTCCCGTACCGCACCGGAAGGAAAGCCCATGACCGAGGTCCCCTTCGTCGATCTCGCCGCCGCGCACGCCGAGGTCGACCGGCAGGTCCGCGCGGGGTTCGACCGCGTCCTCGCCAAGGGCGCGTTCGTCCAGGGCCCGGACGTGGCCGCGTTCGAACGCGAGTACGCCCATTTCAACGGCGCCCCGCACGCCGTCGGCCTCGCCAACGGCACCGACGCGCTGGAGCTGGCGCTGCGCGCGCTCTTCCACACCCGGGGCACCGATCCCGGCGCGGAGGTCGTGCTGCCCGCCAACACGTTCGTCGCGACCGCCGAGGCCGTGGTGCGCGCGGGCGCCCGGCCTGTGCTGGTGGACGCCGAGCCCGCCGACCTGCTGATGGACGCCGACCTCGCCGCCGCCGCCGTCACCCCGGCGACGGGCGCGATCATCCCCGTCCACCTGTACGGGCGGCTCGTCCCGCTGGAGCGGCTGCTGCGCCTCGGCCCGCCGGTGCTGGAGGACGCCGCGCAGTCGCAGGGCGCGGTCGCGGACGGACGGCACCTCGCCGGGGCGATCGCCGCGACCAGCTTCTACCCCGGCAAGAACCTCGGCGCCTACGGCGACGCGGGCGCGGTCGTCACCGGCTCGGAGGAGCTGGCGCGGACCGTGCGGCTGCTGCGCGACCACGGCAGCGAACGCAAGTACCACCACGAGATCGTCGGGTTCAACTCCCGGCTGGACACCCTCCAGGCCGTCGTGCTGCGAGCCAAGCTCCGCCGCCTGGAGGGCTGGAACGAGCAGCGCCGCGCCGCCGCCGCCCGCTACGCCGAACTGCTCGCCGGCATCCCCGGGCTCGTGCTGCCGCGCCCGGCGGGCGAGGAGCACGTCTGGCACCTGTACGTCGTCCGCGTCCCCCGGCGCGACGAGGTCGCCGCGCGGATGGGCGAGCTCGGAATCCGGGTGGGCGTCCACTACCCGGTGCCCGTCCACCTCCAGCCGGGGTTCGCCGACCTCGGGTACCGGCCGGGCGACTTCCCGGTCGCCGAGGCCGCCGCCGCGCGCATCCTGTCGCTGCCGATGTTCCCCCAGATCACCGAGGAGCAGCAGCAGCGTGTCGCGGACGCCCTGCGCAAGGCCCTCGGATAGCTCTCGGACGGAGAGGAACCTCCCCATGCGCAAGCTCGTGCTCGCGATCACGGTCGCGGCGCTGTGCCTGGCCGGCTGCTCGGACGGGAAGGACGGGACGAAGGCGGGCGCCACCGCCCCCGCCCAACCGCCGGTGTCCCAGCCCGCCGCGCCCACCGGCCCGACCGTGTCGGTCCCGCCGCTGACGCTGAAGTCCCCGGCGCCCGCCGGGGGAGAGGGGTCCCGCATCACCTGGCCCAACCTGAAGACGGTCGGCGTGCCGCGCGGGCGGAAGCTCAGGCCGAGCGGGCCGATCACGATCCGCAAGCGCGGCGCGGTCATCGACGGGCTGCTCGTCCGGACGGAGATCAACGTCGCCGCGAGCGACGTCACGATCCGCAACACCCATCTGGTCGGCGCCGGGCAGTGGGGCATCATCCAGCGCAAGGGCGCGAGCGGGCTGCGGGTGGAGAACTCCGAGATCAACGGCAACGGCCGCACGAAGGTGCAGTACGGCATCCTCAACCAGGGCGGGATGATCACCGTCCGCAGGACGCACGTCCACACCGTCGCCAACGGCATCAACACCGACCACGGGCTCATCGAGGACTGCCTCATCCAGAAGCTCAAGGAGTTCCCCGGCGACCACGTCACCGGCGTGCAGTCCAACTCCGGACCCGCGCCGGGGCTGACGCTCGTCGTCCGGCACAACGTGGTGCTGAACCCCGTCTCGCAGACCTCCGCGATCTCGATCTACCAGGACTTCGGCCGCGCGCACGACGTGACGGTCGACGGCAACCTGCTCTCCGGCGGCGGCTACGCGCTGTACGGCGGGAAGGGGCGGTTCGGCCGCTCGTCCAACATCAGGATCCTCCGGAACGTGTTCAGCCGGACGATGTTCCGCAAGGGCGGCTTCTTCGGCCCGGTCACCTCGTTCGAGCCGCGCGGCCCCGGCAACGTCTGGAAGGGCAACGTCTGGGCGGAGTCCGGCAAGGCCGTGCTGCCCTGATTCAGTCCTGCGAGGCTTGCGAGACGCGGTCCTCGCGGGACAGCCGCCACAGCGCGCCGCAGCAGCCGAGCGTCAGGAACATCAGCGTCGCGACCATCGGGAAGCTGAACGCGTCGAACGTCCCGAACGACAGCAGCGCCACCGCCATCGACGCGGCGTAGCACTGCGCGAGGTGGGCGGTCTCGCGGTCCCCGCGGGCCAGGAAGGCGCGGCGCGCCGACCGGGCGAGGAACCAGCCCGACAGGATCACGGCGAGCAGCACCAGGACGCCGACGACGCCGGTCTCCACCAGCGACAGCAGGTACTGGTTGTCGAGAATCCGGTAGGTCTGCGGCAGGTACGTGCCGAAGCCCTGCCCGAACCAGGGCCGGTGCGCGAACGAGTCCCCGATCACGACGTAGTCGTTGGTGCGGGTGACCGTGCTGGAGTCCGAGCCGATGTCGGACACCAGCCCGGTCAGCGTGCCGATCAGCCCCGGCACCAGCGCGCGCAGCGCGACCATGAACACGCCCAGCACGAGTACCGCCGTGACCCGCCACACCACCGGCCAGATCGGCAGCACGACCAGGCACACCACCGCCAGCCCGAGGACGGCCGACCGCGACACCGTCATCGGCAGCACCAGCAGGATGATCGCGACCAGGAACCAGCGCCGCCCGCGCCGCCCCTCCCCGGCGTATACGGCGCCGTGCAGCGCGAGCGGCAGCAGCATCGCCATCACCACGCC
Organism: Actinomadura terrae; assembly: GCF_022751215.1. Taxonomy (GTDB): domain Bacteria; phylum Actinomycetota; class Actinomycetes; order Streptosporangiales; family Streptosporangiaceae; genus Spirillospora; species Spirillospora terrae. The sequence goes on from NZ_JAICDG010000002.1 coordinate 1,500,026, forward strand.
GAACTCGATCGGGTGCGTGGCGGTCGCCATCGGCCGGTTGAACTCGTCGCGGCTGAGGAGCGAGGTGTAGGTCGTGCTCGTCGTCAGGCCCGGGAACGCCAGGTGCCCGGCGAGGTCGAAGCCGGTGAAGAACTGGAGGCAGCCGACGACCGCGATCGCGCCGCCGCCCGCCACGAGCCGCCGCCGCACGGCCTCCAACCGGTCCAGCCGCTCGATGCCGTCGGCGGCCAGCAGCGCGATCCCCGCCCACCCGGCGGTGAGGATCAGCCCCCGGTCGGCGGCGTTGGCCTCCAGGCCCGGCAGCGTCCGCTGCATCGCCGCCGCGTACGAGCCGAGCATCGCGCAGACGAACAGCACCATGGCCGCGCGGACGGGCTGGCGGCCCTGGATCGGCGACGTCCGTCCGACGATCATCGAACTGAGGTACCAGCACAGGCACAGCACGGCCATGATCCCGGCGGGGGTGCCCGCCGCGCCGAGCGGCCCCACGACGAACCGGGCGGGCACGACCGTGAGCATGAACACGAACACGCTGAGCACGGTGACGACGTCCACCCGGCCGAGCGGGGGACGTGTCGCGACCGGCCGGTCGTCCGGCGCCGTGAGCAGGGCCATCGGCGGCTAGGCGTCCGGCTCGGACATTTTGGTGGGCTCGGACCACCCCTGCCGCCGCGTCCCGTTGGTGCGGGGGGCCTGCGAGTCGAGCAGCCCGTAGGTGTCGGGCGTGTCGGACGCCGTGGACCTGGGTTCGCCCAGGGAGTCCGGCGGGGAGTCCGGTACGGCGTCGGGCTCGGCCGCGTCGGTGAGCTCCGACGTCCTGGGCGGCGCCGTGCGCACCGCACCCGAATCCCGGGGCGGGGTGCCCCGCCGCGCCGGGCGCGGCGCCGCCTCGCGGGTGGTGGGCTTGGGCGTCTCCAGCCGGTGCGGCCCGCTCGCGCGCGCCGCCTTCGGCGGGACGGTGCGGTCCGGGGGCGGCGCTCCGGCCCGCCCGCCCTCGCGGCCCCGGCGGCGGCGCTCGGACAGCACCTCGGCGAACAGCGGCACCGCCACGGTCACCGCGAGCCCGAGGAACAGCGTCATCACGACCAGGCGGATCTTGTCGGTGGACACCCGCGACGGCTGCGGGGTCGCGCTGATCACGTTCATCTTGATCTGCGCGCGCGGCGCCACGCTCTCCTGCGCCTGGAGCTTGGCCAGCCGCTCGGGGACGGTGCTGAGCAGCGCGTCGAGCGTCGCCTTGGTGCCGGCGGCGTCGGTGCCGCTGACCTCGATGGCCAGAACCGGTCCCGTCGAGTCGGGCGCCACCCCGACGATGTAGGTGGCGGTCCCGCCCTTCGCGCGGACGGCGGCGGCCGTCCGCGGGTCCATCATCTCCCGGCCGACGACCTCCGCGGTGACCGTGAGCGAGCTGTCGAAGACCAGCCACGGGTTGCCGCCCGCCTGCCGCGCCTGGACGGGCGAGGCGAGCAGCACCGCGGTCGCCTTCGCCTCGTACTTCCACGGCGTGACCAGGGCGATCGCGCCCGAGCCCGCCAGCGCCGCGAGGAGCAGCGGCACGGTCAGCCACCATCTCCTCAGCAGGGTCCCCACCCAGTCGAGCAGATCCACCGGTCTCCCCTCACGCGCCCGCCGTCCCTGTGACGGCCGTGCCCCCTCCACCGCCGTGCCCGTCACCTCGTGGCCACACCCGGCGAGCACGCCCGTACAGCGCCTCTCCCATGCCACGATGTCACGCAATCGTGGGACTGGAGCAGTTTGTGGCGATACGAGATTTCGTGGTCGCGCTGCGGCGCAACCCGCTGGTGACGATCCTCGCCGTGGTCTTGACGGCGCTGGCCCTGGTGCGCGTCGAACTGGCTCCGCCGCGCTACGAGGCGCGCACCGTCGTGACGTTCCTGACGCCGCCCTCGTCGTTCCCCCGCAACGTCTACGCGAGCTTCACGCCCGCGCTCGTCACGATGGCGGAGGTGTCGTCCCGCTGGCTCGACTCGGCGGACGGGCGGCGCGCCGTCCGCGCGGCGGGCGGCCGCGGCGGGTTCGAGGTCGCGCTCGCCAACCGGGGCAACCAGGAGCAGCCCATCCACGACCAGCCCTACCTCACCGTGCTCGTGAACGCGGGCAGCGCGGACGCGGCGCGCGGGACGCTGCTGAAGGTGCTCGGCGTGCTGCGCGACCGGCTGCGCGCCGTCCAGGTCGCGCAGGGCGCGCGGCCCGGCTCGTACATCTCCTGGCAGGTCGCGGCGGGCAGCGACCGGGCCGTGCCGGTGACCGGCCGGCCCTCCCGCGCGATCCTCGCGATCCTGCTGATCGGGACGCTCGGCGGGACGTGCGCCGCCGTCACCGCCGACCGCCGCCGGCGGAGGAGGAACGAGACGAGCGAGCCGAGCGGGACGAGCGCGCCCGCCCGGGCCTCCGCGCCCGCGTGACCTCGCGGGCCATCTCCCGCACCACCAGCACGACGAACGCGAAGTTCGTGGTGAAGTAGCGGGGCCCGAGCCGCATCGGCTCCTGGATGCAGCGGTACAGCCACTCCAGGCCGCGCCGCTGCCACCACTCCGGCGCGCGGCGCACCTCCCCGGCGAGGACGTCGAACGTCCCGCCGACGCCGTGCACGACCTGCGCGCCGGTCCGCGCCGACCAGTCCTGGACGAAGAACTCCTTCATCGGCGAGGAGACGCCGATGAACAGCAGGTCGGCGCGCGCCGCGCGGACCTCGTCGGCGACGCCGGGGGCCTCGGCGGTGGAGAAGTAGCCGTGCCGCGTCCCGGCCACGGTGAGGCCGGGGAAGCGGCGCATGACCTCGGCCACCGTCCGGTCGAGGACCTCCTGCCGGGCGCCGAGGAAGAACACCCGGTGGCCGCGCCGCTCCGCCTCGGGCAGCAGCGTCAGCATCAGGTCGATCCCCGCGACCCGCTCGGGCAGCGGCCGGCCCAGCAGCGCCGACGCCCACACGACCGACTGCCCGTCCGCGAGGACGAGGTCGCAGCCGAGCACGGCGCGGCTCAGCCGGGGGTCCTTGCGCAGCCGCACGATCTTCGCCGCGTTCAGCACGCCGATCGTGATCGGCGACCGTTCCTCGACCGCCTTGACGCAGCGGGCGACGGTCTCGTCGATGGTCAGCGGGTCCAGGTGGACGCCCAGGAAACGCCGACGGGTAGTTCCGGGGGGCGTGGGGGGTCGTCCCCCCACAAGAGACCGGTCCGGCTCGGAACGCTGCGCCTTCATCGTCACTCCCGTGCGGTGGGGGAGAGCCAGGTGTGCAGGAGCCACCCGAGCTCGTAGGGACGGCACTCCCGGTCGGTCGCGACCGGGGGGAACCTTCGGTCAAGGGAGCGGAACCGCAGGCCGGGACGCAGCCGCGTGGACGCCGCGCGCACACCCCGGACGACCTTGCGGGGATCGTCCCTGGCGACCTTGCGCCAGGTCATGACGGGCTCGCCGGGCTCCTCGCCCGGCAGCAGCGACGCGCCGGTCTCGGCCGGCCCGGTCAGCCACCGCACGCCCTTGGCGATCGCCGCGAGCCGCCCGTCCCCGCCCGCGTCGGCGAGGTCGAGCAGCGCCATCGGCGCCATCGCGTGCTGGTGGACGCTGTAGACGGGGTAGCCCTCGACGACCCCGCCGGTGCGGGCGTCGTAGTGCCACCACCACTGGCCCGCCGGGCCCTGCGCCGCGCAGATGCGCCCGGCCACCCGGTCCGCGGCCGCGAGCGAGCGGTCGTCGCCGGCCCTGGCCAGCGCCTGGACGGGGTAGACCTGGTCGGCGAAGCAGCCGACATGGGCGCGGTAGCGCGGGACGAGGCCCGTGCCGCCCACCTCGTGCGCGAACAGCGGCCGCTCTCCCAGCCCGGCGAGCAGCCGGTCGCGGGCGCGTTCGAGATGGGCCTTGACGCCGGACGCGGCGCCCGCGTCGCGCGCGGCCGCCAGCGCCGAGACCACCCACGCCGCGTCCACGGTGAAGACCGGCTGGTCTCCCCGCGGGTCGGCGGCGGTGAGCCGCGCGAGCACCGGCTCCAGCGCGCCGTGGCCGGTCTCGGCCGCGGCCCAGCAGATCAGGGCGATGTCGCCGAGCGAGGTGACCGCTTGGTCCCCGGTCTCCTCCAGCCGGGCGGCGAGCGCGTCGACCAGTTCGGCGACGGTGTCGCCGCCGAGCGCCAGCCGCTGGTCGTCCTCGGCCAGGAACGCCGCGCCGAGCGCGACGATGGCCGCGTAGCGGACGCTCGTCCCCGCGGGGCGGGCCGGGTCGCCGCGCATCGTGAAGACGAACCCGCCGTCCTCGCTGGTGCGCATCCTCGGCAGCCCCCGGACGGCGCGCCGCAGCAGCTCTTCGACCACGTCGCGGGCGGCGGGGTCGGTCTCGGCGAGGCGCCGCAGCCGGGGGCCGTCCGTGCGGGTCGCGGCGCCGCCGGTGCCGCTCATGAGCGCTTCACCGCGACGAGCGACTTGGTCAGCCCGGCGACGCGCTCCGGCAGGATCACCGAGCGCGGGAAGTAGGCGCGCATCTCGGTCCGGCTCAGCAGCTCCACCTCCAGGACGGAGCGCAGCGCCTCCGCCCGGTCGGCGGGCGGCGTGTGCACCAGCGGCCAGTGCCGGGCGACCGTGGCCCGCGCGGCGGCGGGCAGGAACTGCATGCCCGGGCACACCCAGTGCGGCTCGACCGGGAAGTAGCGGTAGGGCGTCTGGATCCAGTGCCGGTCGGCGAGCCGGTGCACCGCGTCCGCGAACATCTGGCGCCGCGCGTGCCCGCCGACGTGCTCCACCACCGAGTTCGAGATCACCAGGTCGTAGCTCCCCGCGAGGATCTCGGCCGGCAGCTCGCAGGCGTCGGCGTGGTCCGAGCGCAGCCAGGACGGCAGGTCCTCCGGCGGTTTCTCCAGGTTGACGATGTGCACCGACGCGGGACGGACGGGCGCGCGCCGCCACGCCTCCGCCGTGCCGCCGAGGTCGATGACGGCCATCGCCTCTAGCCCGGGAAAAGTCGCGCGCAGCCAGTCCCACCGGCGCGCCCGAAACCGCGCGCCGACAGAACCGGGCGCGTCCACGAATTGGTTGCGGAAAGCGTGCAGCCGACTCAACAGTTCACCCCGTCCAATGTCGCGCTCATTATTGGTCGGAACCGCGCTTGGAAAGCCAGGGTTCTCGGTGGCCGACTTTGGTCAAGGGGTGCGGGTAAACTTCCCGGGGGGTCACGGAGACGTGGTCTTGAAATCACGGTGGGTCGGTGCCCGCGCTGCACTGGTCCGGTCCACCGAACAGGGGGGAGGGCGATGCCGGGGCCATCCAGCCCCAGAATTCGGGCGAGTATTCAGCGGGTTACGGCCGGGGAGAAGGCGTCGGCGAGCACCAGGCGTGGCGCGCCCGAGCCGTCGGCCGGCACCGCCCACACGTCGGTGCCGCCCCTGCGCAGCAGCCCGTAGCCGACGGTCCGGTCGTCGAACCAGACGGCCTGGTCGTCCACCGAGGCGCGCTCGGCGAGCGCCGTCTCCCGCATCGTGCGCAGGTCCAGCACGTGCAGCCGCCACGGGTGCGCCGGGTCGCCGGTCGCCTTCTTGAACGCGAGCCGGGTGCCGTCCGGCGACAGCGAGGGGCACTCCAGGTTCGTCCGCAGGGTCCGCATCGTGCGAGTGCTCACCCGGCCCTCGACCAGGTACGTCCGGTCCCTGGTCCGCGCGGTCGCGTAGAAGCGGTCGTCGTCGCGGGTGAACGTGACGCCCCAGTAGTTCAGGTCGGCCGACCAGTTCCGCCGCCCGTCCTGGAGCAGCCTGAACTTCTCCAGGTCGAGCCACAGCCGCCCGGTCTTCCGATCGAAGATCCCGGTGCGCGTCGACAGGTTCTTGCTCTGGTAGTTGTGCCCCTCGACGAACGTGGTCCAGGAGATCATCCGCCCGCTCGCCGACACCTGCGCGCGGCTCGGCACGCCCTCGACCGGGAACAGGTGCGAGCGCCGCCCCTGCCCGTCCAGGACGACCGCGTAGGTCTGCGCGACGGCCTTGCGCTCGACCGTCAGGCACACGCCGACGCCGCCCGCGGTCTGCACGCGCACGCACGGCGTCTCGGTGATCGTGCGGCTGTCCGGGCTGGTCACGACCGGTGCGCCCGGCGTCCCCGCCAGCCGCACCGCGGCCAGCCGGCCCGCCGTAGGGCCGGTCCCGCCCTGCCGGAACAGCAGCTGGCCCGGCCTGCCGAGGTCCAGCGTCACCGCGCCGACCGGACGCGCCGGAGCGGCGCGGTGCCCGCCCTCGCCGGTTCCGCAGCCGCCCGCCAGTAAGGCGAGCATCGCGGCGGCCGCCACCACCGACGTGCGGGGGCGTGCATTACCGAAGATCGCTTTACCGGGGGTCGTCACGGCGTCAGGGTAGGTTCCGGTCACCCGTCCTTAGCTCACCCGACCGAATCCGGCCATCCTGACAAGGGCGGTTCACCGCGTCCTGTTATGGCCACACGCCACTGCCGTGCATTACCTTCCCTTTAACCGCGAGAACTGGCAGCTTAACTGTCGGGTCAGACCCGTATTCGTTCCTTGGAGGGGGAACGGAAGCGGTCTCGGGGAGGAGCGGGGGATGCCCGCATGAGTTTGGTCGATCGTCCTGAAACGACCGTGACACTACGGCCCGCACGACGATCGGGAGGTGCTCGCGGTTGGGTTTCCGATCATGTTCGTCTCGCTATTACTCTGGATTTCTGCTGTGCGCTGGCCGCCGGCGTGAGCGGCTTCGTCTTCCGGTTCGGTGACGACGCGGTCGCACCGCGTCCGGACGCGGTGCTCGCCGCCACGCTGCCGTTCATCTGGGTCGGCTGGGTCGCCGCCACCCGCGCCTACGAGGCGCGGTTCTTCGGCGCCGGCACCGAGGAGTACCGGCGCATCTTCGACGCCGGGATCAGCCTCACCGCCGCCGTCGCGATCCTGTCCTACGCCACGAAGGCCGAGGTCGCACGCGGGTTCGTGGTGTTCACGCTGCCCGTGGTGACGCTGCTCAGCCTGCTCGGCCGGTACCGGCTGCGCAAGCACCTGCACGGCCGCCGCGCCAAGGGCGAGTGCCTGCGCCGGGCCGTGGCCGTCGGCCACCGCCAGGCGGTGGCCGAACTCGTCCGCGAGTTCGGCCGGGCCCGCCACCACGGCATGCAGATCGTCGCCGTCTGCCTGCCCGACGACGGGGGGCCCACGCGCGTGGGCGGCGTCCCGGTCGCGGGCGGGATGGAGGAGGTGGCCGAGGTCGCTCGGCGCTGCCATGCCGACACGGTCGCCGTCCTCGCCTGCCCCGAGCTGGCCGGGGTCGAGCTGCGGCGGCTCGCGTGGCGGCTGGAGAAGACCGACACCGAACTGCTCGTCGCGTCCGCGCTGCTGGACATCGCGGGCCCGCGTACGTCGATCCGCCCCGTCGCGGGGCTGCCGCTGCTGCACGTCGAGCATCCGGAGCTGACCGGCACCCGGCGGGTGCTGAAGGCGCTGTTCGACCGGACGGCGGCGGCGGTCGCGCTGGTGCTGCTGAGCCCGCTGTGGGCGGTGATGGCGCTGCTCATCCGGTTGGACGACCCGGGCCCCGCGTTCTTCTCGCAGGTGCGCGTCGGCCTCGGCGGCCGGGTGTTCCGGATGCTGAAGTTCCGTACGATGGTCGTGGACGCCGAGAAGCGCCGCCGCGACCTCACCGACCCCGACCCGTCGCGCGGGGTGCTGTTCAAGCTCCGCGACGATCCGCGCGTCACCCGGCTCGGGTCGCGGCTGCGCCGCTGGTCGCTCGACGAGCTGCCGCAGCTCGTCAACGTGGTGCGCGGCGAGATGTCGCTGGTCGGCCCGCGCCCGCCGCTGCCCGACGAGGTGGAGCGCTACGGCGAGGACGTGTTCCGGCGCCTCGCGGTCAAGCCGGGCATGACCGGGCTGTGGCAGGTGAGCGGCCGGTCCGACCTGTCGTGGGAGGAGTCGGTGCGGCTCGACGTCCGGTACATCGAGAACTGGTCGCTGTTCCTGGACGTGCAGATCCTCTGGAAGACGCTCGCGGCCGTGACACGCGGCTCGGGAGCCTACTGACGGCCGCTCGGGCGGGGCCGCCCGACCGGCGGCCCCGGCCCGGCGGCGAAGGGAAGAGATGAGCATCTCGATCGCGCACGTGGTCGGCGCTCGGCCGAACCTGGTGAAGGCCGCCCCGGTCGTCGCCGCCCTCGGCGACCTGGACCAGAGCGTCCTGCACACGGGCCAGCACTACGACGAGCGCCTGTCGAAGGTGTTCTTCGACGAGCTGGGCCTGCCCGAACCCGACGTGAACCTCGGCGTCGGGTCGGGCGGGCACGCCGAGCAGACGGCGGCGGTCATGGTGGGGCTGGAACGCGAGTTCGTCCGCCGCGCCCCGGACCTCGTCGTCGTGTACGGCGACGTGAACTCGACGATCGCCGCCGCGCTGGTCGCGGCCAAGCTCCGCGTCCCGGTCGCCCATGTGGAGGCCGGGCTGCGCAGCTTCGACATGACGATGCCGGAAGAGGTGAACCGGCGGCTGACCGACCAGCTCTCCGACCTGTGCCTGGTCACCAGCCCCGAGGCGATCGGACATCTGGCGGCCGAGGGAATCCCGGTCGACCGCGCGCACCTGGTCGGCAACCCGATGATCGACACGCTGCTGGCCAACCTCGGCAAGTTCGACACCGGGAAGGTTCGCGCGGCCCACGGCCTGCCCGAGCGGTACGTGCTGGCGACGATGCACCGGCCCGCCAACGTGGACGCGCCCGAGACGGCCGCCGCGCTCGTCAGGCACCTGCACAGCGTCGCCGACCTCGCCGACGTGGTCATTCCCGTCCACCCGCGCGGGCGCGCGAACCTGATCGCCGCCGGGCTGGACGACCATCCGCGCGTCCACGTCCTGGAGCCGCTCGGCTACATCGACTTCATCGCGGCCGTGCGCGGCGCCGCCGCCGTCGTCACCGACTCCGGCGGGCTCCAGGAGGAGACGACGATGCTGCGGGTGCCGTGCCTGACCGTCCGCCCCAACACGGAACGGCCGATCACCATCACCCACGGCACCAACCGCCTCGTCACGTTCGAGGAACTGGTCCCCGCTGCCGGCAAGGCGCTGAGCGCACCGGAGCGGCACCACCTGTCCCTTGTGGGGGGACGACCCCCCACACCCCCCGGAACGGACCGAATGCCGCCGCTCTGGGACGGCCACGCCGGGGAGCGCATCGCCGGCGTCATCCGCGACTGGACGGGGGCCGCGTGATGGACCTCGTCGTGATCGGCCTCGGCTACGTGGGCCTCCCGCTCGTGCGGGCGGCGTGCCGGGCCGGGCTGCGGACCGGCGGCCTCGACCTCGACGCCCGCGTGGTGGACGGCCTGCGCGCCGGACGCTCGCACGTCGACGACGTCGCGCCCGCCGAGGTCGCCGAGATGCTCGGCCAGGGCTTCGAGCCGAGCGCGGACGAGCGCGTTCTCGATGGCGCGCGGACGGTGGTGATCTGCGTTCCGACCCCGCTGTCGACCGAGGGCGGGCCGGACCTGACCGCCGTCCGCGGCGCCGCCGAGACCGTCGCCCGGCACCTGGAGCCCGGCATGCTGGTGGTGCTGGAGTCCACCACCTACCCCGGCACCACCGACGAGGTCGTCCGCCCCATCCTGGAGAAATCCGGCCTGATCGCGGGCGAGGAGTTCCACCTGGCCTTCTCACCCGAGCGCATCGACCCGGGCAACCCCGTCTACGGCATCCGGAACACCCCGAAGATCGTCGGCGGTTTCAGCCCGGCGTGCGCCTCCGCTGCCGCCGCGTTCTACGGCAAGTTCGTCGATCAGGTGGTGGAGGCCAAGGGCACCCGCGAGGCCGAGATGGCCAAGCTGCTGGAGAACACCTACCGGCACGTCAACATCGCACTCGTCAACGAGATGGCCGTGTTCTGCGACGAACTCGGCATCGACCTGTGGGACGCGATCGACTGCGCCGCCACCAAGCCGTTCGGGTTCCAGGCCTTCCGCCCCGGCCCCGGCGTGGGCGGCCACTGCATCCCGATCGACCCGAACTACCTGTCGTACAAGGTGCGCTCGCTCGGCTACCCGTTCCGCTTCGTGGAACTCGCGCAGGAGATCAACGACCGGATGCCCCGGTACGTCGTCGAACGCGCGCAGCAGCTCCTCAACCGCGAGGGCCGGGCCCTGAAAGGCGCGAAGGTGCTGCTGCTCGGCGTCACCTACAAGGCCGACATCGCCGACCAGCGCGAATCCCCGGCCCGCCCCGTCGCCCGCCGCCTGGCCCGCCTGGGCGCCGACCTCAGCTTCCACGACCCGCACGTCGCGTCCTGGCGGGTGGACGGCGCCGACGTCCCGCGCGCCGCCGACCTGCCCGCCGCGCTGGAGGGCGCCGACCTGACGATCGTCCTCACCGGGCACCGCGGCTACGACGGCACGACGCTCGCCCGCCACGCGCGCCTGCTCTTCGACGCCGTCGGCCACACCCGCGGGGACCCGGGCCCGGCGACCGAGCTCCTCTGACGTCCGCATCCGGCTACACCAGCGGGAGCCGGATGCGGACGACCGTCCCGCCGCCCGGCGCGGCCTCCAGCGCGACCTCGCCGCCGTGCGCCGCCACCACGGCCGCCACGATCGACAGGCCGAGCCCGGAACCGCCCCGGCCGTGCGAGCGCGACGGGTCCGCCCGGTAGAAGCGCTCGAAGGCGCGGGCGCGCTGCTCGGCGGTGAGGCCGGGCCCCGCGTCCTCGACCTCCAGCACCGCGCCGCCGTCCCGCACGCCGTACCGCACGACCGCCGGGGTGCCCTCGGGGGTGTGGTGGCGGACGTTGGCCAGCAGGTTCGCCAGCACCTGGCGGAGCCGGTCGGCGTCGCCGCGCACCGCGAGCGGGCCCTCGCCTTCGAGCGCGACCGGATGCTCCGGCGCGACGGCGCGCGCGTCCGCCACCGCGTCCCCGGCGAGCGCGCCGAGGTCGACGGGCCCGTGCTCCAGCGCCCGGCCCTGGTCGAGCCGGGCGAGCAGGAGCAGCTCGTCCACGAGCACGCCCATCCGCTCGGCCTCGGACTCGATGCGCGCCATCGCCTTGGCGAGGTCCTCGGGACGCCCCGCCGCGCCGCGCCGGAACAGCTCCGCGTAGCCCCGGATCGTCGCGACCGGGGTGCGCAGCTCGTGCGAGGCGTCGGCGACGAAGCGGCGCAGCCGGTCCTCGGCGGCCCGCCGCTCCCGGAACGCGGCCTCGATCTGGGCGAGCATCCCGTTGAGCGCCCGGCCGAGCCGCCCGACCTCGGTCCGCCGGTCGGCCCGCTCCACCCGCCGGGTGAGGTCGCCCGCGCCGATGGCGGCGGCCGTCGCGCCGAACTGCTCCAGCGGACGCAGCCCGCGCTTGACCGCCAGCCCGGCCACGAGCGCCACCCCGAGCAGGGCCAGCAGCCCGAACACGGTCATCGAGCCCGCGGTGCGGCCCTCCAGCTCCTCCGACTCGGCGTTCTGGACGCCGATCACCAGGAAGCGCGTGTGGGGGGCCGCCCCGGCGGGCCCCGGCAGCCAGGCGACCCGGACGCGGAAGCCCGAGTCGCCGCCGACCGTGCGGAACCGCTCGCCGTCGGGATTGCCGTCCGTCGCGCGCGCCGGGGCCAGGTCGCCGGGCAGTTCGGGGACCGGCCCGTAGGTGACGCTCTGGAGGACCCTGCCGTCCGCCGCCCGGATCTGGAACAGCGACGGGATGGCGCCCTCGGCCGCCAGGACGCGCCACAGCGCCGTCACGTCGTCCGGGACGGCCGCGGTCCGGAGCGCCTCCCGCGACCCGATCACGGCCTCGGCGCGCCTGCCGGGCGAGGTGAGCATGCGTTCGTCCCGCCCGGACGTCCAGTCGCGCACCGCCGCGAACGTCGCCAGCCCGGCGAGGAGGAGGCCGAGTGCCGCCAGGGCCACCGAGGACAGGATGAGCCGTCTGCGCAGTGACACGTCCGTGAGTCTCCCGTCGCGGTCCGGCCTGGGGCTGTGCGGACTCTTAGAGAACCGTGTGAGTCAGGATTCCCTGCGTTCTCTATGAACGCGCGGACGGCGGCCGAAGAGCCGTCCGACTGACTTGCCTCATGGAAACATTCTCCAGGTTCGTGCTACGGCACAAGTTGTTCGTGGCCGTGGTCTGGCTCGCCGCCACGGCCGCCGGAGCCTTCGCGGTGACGCAGGTCGGCGACCGCCTCGTCGAGGACTTCGCGCCCGCGGGTTCGGCCGCGCGCGACGCCAACCGGGCCATCGACGCCACCTACCGCAGCGGGGGCGAGAGCGCGCCCACGGTGCCGGTCATCGTCCTGCCCGAGGGCAGGACCGTGGACGACCCGGCCGTGCGGTCCGCGCTGGGCGCCGCGTTCCAGAACGCCGCGAAGCGGCTGGACGCCCGCGTCGTCTCCTACGCCGACACCGGCGACCGGCGCTTCGTCGGCGCCGACGGCCGGACGACCTTCGGCCTCGTCTATCCGCGCCATCCCGCCGGCGAGCCGGTGGACGAGGCGCCCGACCTCAGTAAGCCCCTCGCACAGATCATCGAACCGTCCCTACCGGCGGGCTCCACCCTGCGGGTGACGGGGATGGACCTGCTGGCGGACGGCGCGGGCGAGGAGGGCGTCAGCGTCCTCACCGAGACGCTCGTCGGCGGTGTCGGCGCGCTGCTGGTGCTCGCGTTCGTGTTCGGCTCGTTCCTCGCGCTCGTCCCGCTGCTGATCGCCGTCGTGTCCATCCTCGGCTCGTTCCTCGCCGTGTACGGGTTGACCGAGCTCGGCGAGGTCAACTTCCTCGTGCAGTTCGTGGTCGCGCTGATCGGCCTCGGCGTCGCCGTCGACTACTCCCTGCTGCTGGTGACCCGCTGGCGGGAGGAGCGCGCCCGCGGCCAGGGCGGCGAGGAGGCCGTCCACCGCGCCATGGCCACCGCCGGACGCTCGGTGGTGTTCAGCGGCGTCGCGGTCAGTATCGGGCTGATCGTCATGCTGGTGCTGCCGGTCCCGTTCCTGCGCAGCATCGCCTACGGAGGTGTGATCATCCCGTCCGTCAGCGTCCTGGCGACGCTGACGCTGCTGCCGATCATCCTCGCCACCGCCGGGTCGCGCCTCGACTGGCCCCGGCTGCGCAAGGACTCGCACGCGAGCCGCGCCTGGGCGGCGTGGACCCGCGGCGTCGTCCGGTTCCGCTTCCCGGCCGCGCTGGGCGCGATCGCGGTGCTGGTCGCGCTGGCGCTCGGCGGCCTGAACATCCACCTCGGCGAGGCGGGCAGCAGCGCGGGCGCCAGGAGCGGACCCGCCCACGACGGGCTCGTCGCGCTGCGATCGGCGGGCATCGGCTCGGGAGTCCTCACCCCGGTCGACGTGCTCGTCCCGCCGGGGGGCACGCCCGCGTCGGCGGCCTCGCGGCTCGCGGACGTGGCGGGCGTGCGGACGGCCGTCGCGCCGTCCGGCGAGGCGTGGCGGCAGGGCGGATCGGCGCTGCTCTCGGTGATCCCGGTGGACGAGGGCGGTACCAACGCAGGCCACGACACCGTCCGGCGGATCCGCGAAGCGGTGCCGCCCGGCGCCCACGTGGGCGGCGAGGCGGCGAGCGACATCGACTTCGTCGACCAGGTCTACGGCGTGTTCCCCTGGCTGCTCGGCCTGATCGCGCTGCTCACGTTCGTGCTGCTGGCGCGGGCGTTCCGGTCGCTGGTGCTGCCGCTCAAGGCCGTCGCGCTGAACCTGCTGTCGCTCGCCGCGGCGCTCGGCTCGGTCACGCTGATCTGGCAGGAGGGGCACGGCAGCGACGCGGTCTGGGGGGTCCCCGCCACCGGCGCGATCGGCGCGTTCATCCCGTGCCTGATCTTCGCGTTCCTGTACGGGCTGTCGATGGACTACGAGGTGTTCATCCTCGCCCGCATCCGCGAGGAGTACGAGCGCACCGGCTCCACCGAGGAGGCGATCGTGGAGGGCCTCGGCCGGACGGGACGCCTCGTCACCAGCGCCGCGCTGATCCTCTGCCTGGCGTTCGCCTCGATGGCCGCCGCGCCGATGACCGAGGTCAAGGTCTTCGCCACCGGCCTCGGCCTCGGCATTCTGCTGGACGCCACGATCGTCCGCGGCGTCCTCGTGCCCGCGCTGATCGCGATGTTCGGCGACTGGAACTGGTGGCTGCCCGGCTGGGCCGCGCGGCTCCTGCGGGTCGCGCCGTCCGGCCCTGCCTCCATTGGCGCCGCCGGTCAGCCGTCCTTCGGGAGCCGCAGCACGTAGCCGACGCGCGGGATCGTGTGGATCAGCGGCGGCTCGACCGCGTCGACCTTGCGGCGCAGGTAGCTGACGTAGGTCTGCACGACCCCGTCGCTGCCGCCGTGGTCGTGGTTCCACACGTGGTCGAGGATCTGCCGCTTGCTCAGCACCCGGCCCGCGTTGACGACGAGGTAGCGCAGCAGGCGGAACTCGGTCGGCGTGAGGTCGAGCGGCGCGTCCCCGCGGCGCACCTCGTAGGCGTCCTCGTCGATGACGAGGTCGGCGAACGCCAGCCGCGCCTCCGCCGGCCGCGCGCCGCTCGTCCGGCGCAGCACGGTCCGGACGCGGGCGATCAGCTCCTCCAGGCTGAACGGCTTGGTGACGTAGTCGTCGCCGCCCGCGGTCAGCCCGGCGATCTTGTCCTCGGTGGCGTCCCGCGCGGTGAGGAAGACGACCGGTGCCGCGCGTCCCTCGCGCCGCAGCCGGTGGCACAGGTCCAGGCCCGAGCCGTCCGGGAGCATGACGTCGAGCACGATCAGGTCCGGACGGAAGCCGGTGACCCGCGCGGCCGTCTCGGCGCACGTCCCGGCGGTCTCGGCGGTGTACCCCTCGTATCGCAGCGCCGTGGCGACCAGGTCGGCGAGGTAGGGCTCGTCGTCCACGACGAGGACGCGCTCTGCGGGCTGGTTCATGGGGCCAAGTGTGAACCAGGGAGCTTAGAGAACGCAGGGAACGCCCTGCGGCGGGCCGGCCCGCCCTTGGCCCTCGTTCCGCCCGTGAGGACCAAGGGCGCTGCCGGGCGCGGGGCTCAGTTCCGCCTGGCCTGGCCGATCACGCCGCACGCGAAGCGGCCGCCCGCGTCGCCCGTGGCGAGGGACGCGGTGTCGGGCCCCTTCTTGCCGTCCGCGGTGGCGTAGCGGTCGGGGATGTTGGCGTGGTTGTCGGGCAGCGCGTGGATGATGATCGCGCTGCCGTCGGCGTCCAGGAGGTGCTTGGCCTGGAAGCGGTCGGTGACGGTCTCGCCGGAGCCCTTCCCGCTCTCGTCGATCAGCAGCGTCGGCAGGTCGCCGGAGTGCGAGGGGTGGGTGTGGGCGGGGTCGAGGTTCAGGTGGCCGCCCGCGGTGAAGAACGGGCTGACCTTGCCGGTGTTGGGGTCGACGGCCTCGGGGTCGCACTTGCCGGTCGTGTGGACGTGGAAGCCGTGGAAGCCGGGCGGCAGGTTCCACGCCCGGACGGTCAGCTTCTCGTGGGTCGGGCCCTGGTCGGCGACGGTGAGCGCGCCGACGACGTTGCCCTTGACGTCGCGGATCTGGGCGGTGAGGGCGCGGTGTCCGCCGTCGGTGGCGGCGTTGACGGCGGCGGAGACCGCGACCGTCCCCGCCAGCCCGCCGACCGTGGCCAGCACCGTGAGATGGGCGACCGAAAGGATCTTCTTCATGTCCGTCCCTTTCCGGATGGGCGGGCAACTGCGGCAAGGCGCCCGCCGGGGCCCTTGGTAGCGCGGCAGGCCCTGTGGCGCAAGGGTTCCGGCGATTCGGGCAGGCAAGGAACAGCGGTTGGCAGCGAGGGTCAGAACGCAGGTGAAGGGGTCTGGTCTTATCCACAAATTAATAGGAAACTTACCTATCGGATCGGCCCCACCCCTGTCCCCGCCAAACGGGAGCCAACGATGTCCGTCAGGACCCACCCCACGTCCCACGCCCCCCGCACAGCCTCCCATTCCCGCCCGTACGTCCTCGCCGTAGGACGGTTGTTCCTGGCCTGGATCTTCCTCTGGGCCTTCCTCGACAAGACCTTCGGCTTCGGCAAGCCGACCAAGTCCGGCTGGCTGGACGGGACCTCCCCGTCCAAGGGCTTCCTCAGCCACACCGAAGGCCCGTTCAAGGGCATGTTCCACTCCATGGCAGGTCAGACCTGGGTCGACGCGGCCTTCGTGTTCGGCCTCGGCGGTCTCGGGATCGCGCTGACCCTCGGCATCTGCCTGCGCATCGCCGCGGCGGGTGGAACGCTCCTGCTGCTCAACCTGTGGGCCGCCTCGCTGTGGCCCGAGGCCAACCCGTTCATGGACGAGCACTGGATCTACGCGGCCCTGCTCATCGCGGCCGCGGCGGCCAACGCCGGTGACGTCCTCGGCCTCGGGGGCCCCTGGTCCCGGACGGCCCTCGTCCGCCGTTACCCGTTCCTGCGCTGAGGCCGCCTCCCCGCGCTGATTTTCAGCGTTGAGCCAACCTCACGGCGGGCCGTCGTAATGGCCGGTCCGAAAAAGGCGACCCGCCGTGAGGGGACAGCGACAGATGGACCCGCACGTAAGTGCGGTGTCGCCCGTTAGGAAGGGTCCACCGGAGGGAGACGGTCGAGGGTGGCCGCGTACTCGGCCACCAGCTCCCCGACGATCTCCGCCGCCGGAAGGATCTCGGTGACGAGGCCCGCCGACTGCCCGGCCTCGACCTTGCCCCGCGCGACGTCGCCCTCGAACGCCGCCATCCGCAGCGTGGACGCGGCGAACACGGCGCGCCGCAGGTCCAGCTCCGCGCCGGTGCGCTCCAGCTCGCCCATCCGGTCGGCGAACTCGTTGGCCAGCAGCCGGATCATCCCGATCTGGTGGCCGACCGTCCGGGTGTCGCCGACGCCCGCCGCGAGCACGGCCTCCTTGTAGGCGGGATGCAGGTTCGACTCGACGCTCGCGAGGAAGCGGGTGCCGAACTGCGCGCCGTCCGCGCCGAGCGACAGCGCCGCCGCGAGGCCCGCGCCGTCGGCGAAGCCGCCCGAGGCGACGATCGGGACGCCGGGCGCTGACTTCACCACCGACCGCACCATGACCAGCGTCGACACCAGCGCGGCGGGCGGATGGCCGCCCGCCTCCGCGCCGACGACGACGAGCCCGTCCACCCCGGCGCCCACGGCCTTGGCGGCGTGCTCCTCGCCCGCGACGACGTGCAGGCAGGTCGTCCCGAGGTCCTTGAACCGCGGCAGGTAGCGCTTCGGGCCGCCCTGCGAGGCGATCAGGACCGGCACCCGCCGCTCGCACAGCAGGTCGATGACCTCCTCCACGCCCTTGCGGTACAGCGGCAGGTTCACCGCGTACGGGCGGTCGGTGCCCGCCTCGACCTCGTCGATCGCGCGCTCCAGGTCGGGCAGCCGCATCGGCCCGGCGGCGATCACGCCGAGCCCGCCCGCGCGCGAGACCGCGAGCGGCAGCGCCGAGCCCGACGAGGCCCACGACATCCCGGCCTGGACGATCGGCAGCTCGGTCCCGAGGAGCCGGGTGAGCGGCGTGTCGATCCTCACCCGTCCTCCAGCAGTCTCCGCGCGTGCTCGGCGAGGTGCCGCTTCTGCACCTTCGAGCTGGCCGTCATGCCGAACTCCTCGAAGCCCGCGACGACCCGCAGGTGGCGGGGCGCCTTGAACCCGGCGAGCCGCTCGCGCGCCCAGCCGAGGATCTCCTCCGGCTCGGCCTCGCGGCCCTCGGTCAGCACGACGAACGCGAACGGCACCTCGATCAGCCGCGCGTCGGGCACGCCGACCACCGCCGCCTGCTTGATCTTCGGATGGCGGTGCAGGCAGTCCTCGACCTCGGTCGGGGAGACGTTCTCGCCGCCGACGCGGATCAGGTCCTTCGCGCGGCCGACGAACTCCAGCCGCCCGTCGGGGCCGAGCCGGCCGAGGTCGCCGGTGGACAGCCAGCCGCCGGGGGAGAGGGCGGCGGCGGTCTCGTCCGGCATCTCGAAGTAGCCCTGCATGACGTTCCATCCGCGCACGAGGATCTCGCCGACCTCGCCGGTCGGCACCTCGCGCCCGGTCTCGGGGTCGCGCAGCCGCACCTCGACGCCGGGCTCGGGCAGCATCCGCCCGGACGCCCGCACGTCCTCGGGCTCCCACCAGGCCGACTGCGCCACGTTCGGCGACGCCTCCGACAGCCCGTACCCGACGACGCACTCGGTCGCGCCCAGCTCGTCGATGATCCGCCGGACGATCCCGGGCGACGCCGCCGCCCACGCGCCGCGCAGGCTCAGCTTCCGTCCCGGCCGGTCGGGGTGGTCCAGCAGCATCAGCGCGATCGTGTCGTTGCCGGAGAAGTGGGTGCAGCGCTCGGCCTCCATCAGCCGCAGCGCCTCACCGGCCTCGAACCGGTCCATGGTCACGAGCGTCGTGACGTGCTGGAGGCACGCCAGCACCGACAACGTGCTGCCCGCCGCATGGAAGAACGGCCGCGCGCTGTGGAACCGGTCGCCCGCGCGCAGCCCGAGCCGCGCGCCGGAGAAGAACGCGTCCGCGCACATGTTGCGGTGCGTCAGCAAAACGCCTTTCGGATAGGACGTCGTGCCGGAGGTGTACTGGATCAGCAGCACGTCGCCCGGCGCCGAGCACGGCTCGACGGGCGGCGCGTCCACGGCGAGGAACTCCTCCCACGACCGCGCGGCGGACGGCACGTCCGCTCCGAGCACGACCACATCCTTCAGGTCGGGCAGCGCCGGGTCGGGCAGGGCCTTGTCGATGCCGGGGCAGATCTGCCGCAGCATCGCGCAGAACTCGCTGCTGAGGAACCGGTCGGCGGTGAACAGCAGCTTCGCGCGGGACTGCCGCAGCACGTAGGCGATCTCGTCGGCGCGCAGCCGCGTGTTGACCGGTACCGTCACCGCGCCGAGCGAGCCGATCGCGACGAACAGCGACACCCAGCGTGGACCGTTCCCGAGGCAGACCGCCACATGGTCGCCCCGGCCGACACCGGCGGCGGCCAGCGCCGCGCGGACGGCCGTGACCTCCGCGTCCAGCTCCGCGTAGGTGATGGTCCCCTGCGCGGAGACGATCGCCTGGACGTCCGCGCCCACGGCCGCCGCGCGGCGCAGCGCCGCGTCGGCGGTCAGCGGACAGATCGCCTCCAGGTTCACCGGCCCTCCTCCTTCACAGTCTGCTCCCCCGACGCCGGACGGATAGACCCCTCAAAGGCGCTGACGCCGTTGCGCCAGGCGCCGTCGGCCAGGCAGCGCTCGATCGCGGCCATCTCGATCCTGATGCCGTTGGCGAGGTCGGTCTCGGCGCCGAGGTCGATCGCCTGCTTGGTGAGCGCGATCGCGAGCGGCGGCGCGTCCGCGATCGTGCGGGCGAGCCGCTCCCCGGCCTCGGCCAGCTCCGCCGCCGGGACGAGCCGCGCGACCAGCCCCACGGCGGCGGCCTCCTCGGCGCCCATCGTGCGGGAGGTGAACAGCAGCTCCTTCGCGCGGCGCTTGCCGATCACCCGCTGGAGCCGCTGCGTCGCGCCGACCGTGCCCCAGTGCGGTTCGGGGAACCGGAACGTGGCGTCGTCGGAGGCGACCACGAAGTCGCAGGACATGGCGATCTCCCCGCCCGACCCGACGACCGGGCCCTGCACGAGCGCGACCACGGGCTTGGAGCAGCGCTCGATCGCCTCGTAGGCGGCGAAGGACGCGAGCCGCCGCGAGCGCACCCACGCCTCGTCCCGGCCCTTGCGCTCGCGCAGGTCGGCGCCCGCGCAGAACGCGGGGCCGTTCGCGCGCAGCAGCACCGCGCGGACGCCGGGGTCGGCGTCCAGCTCGGCGAACGTCTCGCGCAGCCGGTGGCACATCGGGAGGTTCAGCGCGTTGCGCGCGGCCGGCCGGTTCAGCACGGCGTGCGCCACGCCGTCCTCCCGGCGCACCAGCACGGGATCGTCGTCGCTCTCAACGGCCATGCTCAAATCGTCCCTTCGTCGCGAAGCCGGGAGATCTCCGCCTCGCCCAGCCCGAGCAGCTCGCCGAGCACGGCGGCGGTGTCGGAGCCGAGCAGCGGCGGCGCGGCGGGCTCCGGATCGTCGTAGCCGTCGATGCGCAACGGGGTGCGCAGCGCCGGAAAGCGGCCCTCGACGGGGTGCTCGAAGTGCCGCACCATGCCGCGTTCCACCGTGTGGGGGTCGGCGAGCGCCTCCCGCACCGAGTTCACCTCGCCCGCGGGCACGCCCGCCGCGCGCAGTGCCGCCGCCAGCTCGTCGCGCTGCCATCCGGCGAACGCCTCGGTGAGGGCGGCCGTGACGTGAGCGCGCCGGGCGACGCGTCCGGCGTTGGTGGCGAGGTCGGGGTCGGCGGCCAGCTCGTCCAGGCCGAGGACCTTGCACAGCGGGCGCCAGTGGTGGTCGCTGCCGCTGATGTGCAGCCACCGGCCGTCCGCGCACTCGAACGCGGCGGACGGCACGCGCCCCGGATGCCCGGTGCCGGTGCGCACCGGGTCCTCGTCCAGCGCGAACAGCCGCGCGGCGGCCACCGCGAGCAGGCTGACCTGCACGTCCATCATCGCGAGGTCGGCATGCCCGCCGCGCCCGGACGCGTCGCGCCCGGCCAGCCCGGCCAGCGCGGCGATCACGATCCACAGCCCCGAGGTGAGGTCGGCGATCGGCACGCCCGCCTTGGCGGGCGGCGTGCCCGGGTGCCCGGTCAGCGCCATGACGCCCGACAGCGCCTGGAAGATCGTGTCGTAGCCCTTGCGGTCGGAGTAGGGGCCGCTCTGGCCGAACCCGGTCCCCGACACATACACCAGGCGCGGGTTCTCCTTCGCCAGCGCCTCGTAGCCGAGCCCGCGCCGCTCCATCGCGCCGGGCAGGAAGTTCTCGACCAGGACGTCGGCCTGCCGGGCGAGCCCCCGCGCGATCTCCTGTCCCCGGGGGGTGGACAGGTCGAGCGTGATCGAGCGCTTGCCCCGGTTGAAGGCGAAGAAGTAGGCGCTCTCCCCGCCGGGCAGCTTCGGCTCGAACAGCCGCGACTCGTCGCCGCCGCCCGGCCGCTCCACCTTGATCACCTCGGCGCCGAGGTCGGCGAGGATCTGGGTGGCCATCGGGCCGGCGAGCACCCGGGAGAAGTCCAGTACGCGGATTCCGTCCAGTGGCCTCACGGGCGGAACCCGCGCATGATCGCGTTCACGTCCGCGCCGGTGCGCATGGCCTCCTCGAACGGCAGGTCGGCGACCCGGTAGAACAGCGCCTTGGCCGCGATCATCGCGTCGGCGTTGACCTCGGCCCAGCCGGCGGCGATCTCCAGCGCCGCCTCGACCTCCGCGCCGGGCTCGACGACCCGGTTGGCGATGCCGCGCTCGGCCAGCTCCGCCGCGCTCAGGATGCGGCCGGTGCTGATCAGCTCGAAGGCGAACTTGCGGCCGAAGTGCCGCTGCAACCCGGTCATCACGACCGCCGGGACCAGCGAGTGCCGCAGCTCGGGGTACCCGAGCTTGGTGTCGGACGCGGCGACCATCATGTCGCAGCCGATCGCGAGGCCCGCGCCGCCGCCCATCGCGTGCCCCCGCACGGCGGAGATCACCGGCTTGGTGAGCTGCTGCGGGAGCATCTGACTGCGCATGGTCAGCTCCGCGCGCCGGACGACCGCGGTCTGGTCGTCGGGCGTCAGGTCCTTGAACTCGGTCAGGTCGGCGCCCGCGCAGAACGCGCGGCCCGTCCCGGTCAGCACGACCGCGCGGACGGCGCCGTCGGCGTCGGCCGCGCGCAGCGCCGCGAGCAGCGCGGCGGTGAGCTCGGTGTTCAGCGCGTTGAGCTTGGCGGGACGGTTCAGCCGCAGGACCCGGACGGCGCCGTGGTCCTCCGTGACCAGCACGTCGGTCGACGTGTCACGCGTGAGCATCCTGGAACTCCTTCCGGCAGGCCGGGCCGAACCCGGCGCGGGCGACCATGCTGTAGAGGGACCGGCCGAGCGCCTCCTCGCACATCCGCGACGCGGCCATGACCTTGTCGAGGTCGAGGCCGGTGTCCACGCCCTCGGACTCCAGCAGGTTCACGAGGTCCTCGGTGCAGACGTTCCCCGTCATGCCCTGCCCGTACTGGATGCGGGTGGGGTGGCCGCCCACCCCGCCGAGGGAGCTGTCGAAGTCGCGGCACCCGGCCTCCAGCGCCGCCACGCAGTTGGCGATGCCCGAGCCCCGGGTGTTGTGGAAGTGCGCCACGACCGGAATGTCGGGACGCGCCGACGACACGCGCTTGAACAGGGATTTCACCGCGCTCGGCGTGGCGAGCCCGGTGGTGTCGCCGAGCGTGACCATGTCCACGCCGAGGTCGGCGAAGCGCGCCGCGTCATCGGCGACGACGCCGGGGTCGACCTGCCCCTCGAACGGGCAGCCGAACGCCACCGACACGACCCCGACCAGCTTGAACCGGCCGCCGGCGAGCCGGACCATCTCCGTGATCCGCTCCCACTGCTTTTCCCTGGTGGTGCGCATGTTGCGCTCGGTGTGCGACTCGGTCGCCGAGACCAGCAGGCTCAGCTCGTCCGCGCCGTGCCCGGCGTCGAGGTCGGCGAGGGCGCGCTCGACGGCGCGCGGGTTCGGGCAGGTCGCCTTGTACGACACGCCCGCCGGCCGGGGGAGCCCGGCGAGGACCTCGCTCGCGTCCGAGAACGCCGGGACCCGCCCGGGGTGGCTGTAGGACGTCGCCTCGGCGCGGCGGAACCCCGCGTCGGCGAACGCGCCGATCAGCGCGATCTTGACGTCCGCCGGGACGTGCGTCTCCTCGTGCTGCAGGCCGTCACGGGCGAAGCATTCGCAGATCGTGACTCCGTCGGTCATGTACGGCCGCCCCTCCTGAAGTGTCGCCACACGGGTCATCACCTTGAGGGATACACGGATGGTGTTGATGATGTCAACACCGGAGGCCGCGTCGCGCACGATGAGTCACGAGCGGTCGCACTCAGTGTTCGGCACGCTCCAGTGCGCGGCCCACGGCGGCCAGCTTGCGCAGCGCCGAGTCGAGGACTTCCTGCTCGTCAGGGGTGAGGCAGGCCAGGAACGCCTCGTTGCGGTCGTTGGCGGCCGAGATCAAACCTCGGTAGAGCGACTTTCCGCTGCGGGTCAGCGAGAGCTGCGTGCTGCGGCCGGGCCCCGGCTGGCGCTCCAGCAGGCCGCGCTCGGTCAGCTTGGTCACCACCCGGCTCATCTGTGCCTTGTCCAGCCCGGCGAGCCGGGCGAGCTGGTTGACGGTCTGCGGCTCGTCGGCGCCAAGGAGTGCGACCGTCCGCCATTCGTGCAGGCTGACGCCGTATTCGCGGCGGTAGCGGAGGGCGGCGCTGCGCGACAGCGCGTTCGCGACGCGGTGCAGCCGGTAGGACAATAGCTCCCGGATCGGCAGGAGCGCGGTCGTTTCGGCGGCGGGATCCGCGGAGCGGGCGGGATCTGCGTTCATGCGCCCACTGTAAAGCCGCGAATCGATACCTCGGAAGGTGTTGACAAATACAACACTTGGTTCTCAGACTGCTGACCTGTACCGATCACCGTCGGTTGAGCAGCGTACCGAGTGAGCCGTAGACCGAGGAGGGGCGCCAATGCCCGCAGAGCCGTCCACCGCCACCCTGTTGATCGACGGGGAGTGGCGCCCGGGGCCCACCGCGTTCGAGGTGGTGGATCCGGCGACGCTGGAGGTCGTCGCGCACGCCGCCGACGCGGGGCCCGGCGAGGCGCTCGCGGCGCTGGAGGCCGCCTGCGCGGCGTTCCCGGCCTGGCGCGCGACGCCCTCCGAGGACCGCGCGACCGCCCTGCGGGCCGCCGCCGCCGCGATCCGCGCCGCCGCCGA
This sequence comes from Actinomadura terrae, assembly GCF_022751215.1. GTDB lineage: Bacteria > Actinomycetota > Actinomycetes > Streptosporangiales > Streptosporangiaceae > Spirillospora > Spirillospora terrae. The sequence goes on from NZ_JAICDG010000002.1 coordinate 1,523,748, forward strand.
GCCGCTCGCCGAGCTGATGACGAGCGAGAACGGTAAGCCGCTGCACGAGGCGCGCGGCGAAGTCATGGGCAGCGCCCGGATGCTCGACTGGGCCGCCGAGGAGGGCCGCCGGGCCGACGGGCGCGTCACCCCCGGCAACCAGGCCGGTCCCGGGCTGGTGCTGCGCACCCCGGTCGGCCCCGCCCTCGCGATCACCCCGTGGAACTTCCCCGCGAGCATGCTGGTCCGCAAGGTCGGCCTCGCGCTCGCCGCCGGCTGCCCGGTGATCGTCAAGCCCGCCGAGCAGACCCCGATGATCGGCACCGAGCTCGTCCGGATCATCAACGAGGCCGCCGCGCTGCCCGCCGGCGTGCTCCAGTCGATCACCACGACGCGCCCGGCCGAGGTCGTCGGCGCGCTGCTGGACGACCCGCGCCTGCGCAAGGTCAGCTTCACCGGCTCGACCGAGGTCGGCCTCGGCCTGATCCGCTCCACCGGGGCGCGGCTGCGCCGGACCTCGCTGGAGATGGGCGGGCACTCCCCGGCGATCGTGTTCGGCGACGCCGACCTCGCCACCGCCGCCGCGGCCGTCAGCGCGGCCAAGTTCGCCAACGCCGGGCAGAGCTGCATCGCGATCAACCGGCTGTACGTCCAGCGCGGCGCGCTGGAGGAGTTCCTGCCGCTGCTGCTGGAGCGGGTCGCGGCGCTGCGCCTCGGCCACGGCGCCGACGAGGGCACGACGCTCGGCCCGCTGATCGACTTCGCCGGCCTCGACAAGGTCGAGCGGCACGTCACCGACGCCGTCAAGCGCGGCGCGACGGTCGCCGCCGGGGGCCGCCGCTGGACCGGCGAGGGCGCGCGTCCCGGGCTGACCGGCGCGTTCTACGAGCCGACCGTCCTGACCGGGGTGGACGACTCGATGCTGATCAGCTCCGAGGAGACGTTCGGGCCGGTGCTGCCGATCTACGCCTTCGACGACGACGAGGACGCGCTGCGCCGCGCCAACGCGAGCGAGTACGGCCTGGCCGCCTACGTCTTCGGCTCGGGCCTCAGCCGGATCTGGCGGGCCGTGGAGTCCCTGGACTTCGGCATCGTCGCGGTCAACGACCCCGCGCCGGTGCGTCCCGAGCTGCCGTTCGGCGGCATGAAGAACAGCGGCCAGGAGCGCGAGGGCGGCAGCGAGGGCATCGACGCCTACCTGGAGACCAAGTCCGTTTCGGTGAGGCTGTGAGGACGGCGCCATGACGATGGAACAGCACGCCACCCGCGAGCAGGCGGACGCGACGGACCTCGCCGAGCGGGACGTCCGGACGATCATCCACCCGCACAGCGTGATCGGGGAGCCGGCCGAGCCGCTCGTCCTCGACCGCGGCGAGGGCGCCGTGGTCTGGGACGTGCAGGGCCGGTCCTACATCGACGGCACCTGCGGGCTGTGGCAGTGCCCGGTCGGCCACGGCCGCCGGGAGCTGGCCGACGCCGCCGCCGCGCAGATCGCCAAGCTGGAGTTCTACTCCTCGTTCGGCGACTACTCCAACGAGCCGTCGATCAGGCTGGCCGAGAAGCTGCTGGAGCTGGCCCCCGCGGGCCTGCGGCGGGTGTTCTTCACCAACGGCGGCTCCGAGGGCAACGAGACCGCGATCAAGCTGGCGCGGCTCGCCCAGCACCACGCGGGCCACCCGGAGCGCACGATCGTCCTCGCCCGCTCGGCCGGGTACCACGGGATGGGCGGCGGCTCGCTCGCCGCGACCGGCATCGACCGGCTGCGCGAGGGCTACGGGCCGCTCGTCCCCGGCATCGAGTTCCTCGGCAAGCCGCACGCCGTCGCCGGGGACCCCGGCACCGCGGACCGGCTGATCGCCGAGCTGGAGGAGCGGATCGAGTCGATCGGCCCGGAGCGGATCGCCGCGTTCATCGGCGAGCCCGTCCTCGGCGTCGGCGGCATGGTCCCGCCCCCGGACGGCTACTGGCCGCGGGTGCAGGAGGTCCTGCGCCGGCACGGCATCCTGCTGATCGTCGACGAGATCGTCACCGCGTTCGGCCGCACCGGCCACTGGTTCGCCAGCGAGCGGTACGGCATCGAGCCTGACATGATCGTCACTGCGAAGGGCCTGTCCAGCGGATACATTCCAATGGGGGCCGTTCTCATCGGCCAGCGGGTCCTCGACCTGGCAGGAGGCGCGGCCTTCCTGCACGGCTTCACCTACAACGGCCATCCGGTCGGCGCCGCCGTCGCTCTCGCCAACATCGAGATTTTGCGGCGGGAAAATCTTTTGGAACGAGCCACCACGCTCGGTACGCGGCTGCTGGACGCGCTGCGCCCCCTGGAGGAGCTCGACCACGTCCTCGAGGTGCGCGGCGTCGGGCTCATGCTCGGCATCGAGTTCACCGGGGGCGACACCTCCGGGGTGCAGGCCGGGGCGCGCGCCGAGGGCGTGATCGTCCGCGCGTCCGGCACAAGCATCGTCCTGTCTCCGCCTCTGGTGATCACAGAGGAGCAGGTGGATACCCTCGCGCGGGTCCTGATCGAGCAGGTCAGGGCGGCGCACTAAGTCAACGAATCCGTCGGGGACCCACTACCGAGCACTGGAGGAAGACCGTGCGTCGGAACATAGGCATCAAGACCAGGGCGGCGGCCGCTGGTCTGGCCGTGACCATGGTCGCGGCATGCGGCATCGGCAATCCCTCGAACAAGAGCGACGCGCTCACGTTCGTGTCGACCGGCAGCCCCTTCCAGGACTACCAGAACAAGGCGTGGGCCGAGCCGTTCACCGCCCAGACCGGGGTGAAGGTCCGCAACGACGGGCCGGTCGACGAGGCGCGCATGAAGACGATGGTCGAGGCGCGCAAGGTCAGCTGGGACGTCGTCGACACCAGCGCCGCCGCCGCCGTGCAGTACTGCGGCAAGTACCTGGAGAAGCTCGACTTCTCCGTCATCGACAAGAACGTCTTCCCGCCGGGGACGGTCGGGGACTGCGGCGTCCCGGCGTACAACTACAGCCTGATCTTCATGTACGACAAGCAGAAGTACAAGGACAACCCGCCCACCAAGATCGGGGACTTCTTCGACGTCCAGAAGTACCCCGGGCGGCGGATCGTCCCGCCGGAGATCGCGGTGGGGCTGCTGGAGGCGGCCCTGCTCGGCGACGGCGTCCCCGAGAAGCAGCTCTACCCGCTGGACCTCGACCGCGCGTTCCGCAAGCTCCAGCCGATCAAGAAGTCCACCACCTTCGCCAAGACCTACGGCCAGCAGCAGCAGATGATGGTCGACCGCCAGGTCGACATGGCCCTGGTGCTGTCGGCCCGGGCCTACCAGTCGCTCAAGGCGGGCGCCCCGTTCGAGCCCGTCTTCGACAAGACGGTAGTGAACTGGGATGACCTGGTGGTGCCCAAGGGGGCACCGAACAAGGAACAGGCGATGAAGTTCATCGCCTTCGCCTCCCGCAACGACCCGTCGGCGAAGCTCGCGCAGCTGGCCTCCGTCCAGCCGATCAACGAGAACATCGTGCCGAAGTACGACCCGATCCAGCAGCGGGTCAACCCGTTCACGCCCGACCGCAAGCACTCGATCGTGCGCTCGAACTCCGACTGGTGGGGCAAGAACTTCGACGAGGTCACCAAGCGCTACACCACCTGGCTCGCGGGGTGAGGCATCCATGACCACCACGACGGTCAAGGCACGGTCGCAGGTACGCGGGGCACCGCGCACCCGGGGGCGCGCGGCCTGGTTCGTCCTGCCGGCGACGGCGCTGTTGCTGGTGTTCTTCTTCTATCCGATCGCGACGATCGTGTGGCGCAGCCTCACCGAGCCCGACGCGGGCCTCGGGAACTACACGGCGCTGCTGCACGACGGCCTGTCGGTGAAGGTGCTGGTCAGGACGCTGGTCACCGCGCTCATCGTCGCCGCGACGACGCTGGTCATCGCCTACCCGTACGCGTACGCGATGACCAAGGTCCGCCCCCGGACCCGCGCGGTGCTGACGGTGATCGTCCTGCTGCCGTTCTGGACGTCGCTGATGGCCCGCAACTTCGCCTGGTACATGCTGGAGCAGCGCGGCGGGCCGATCGAGCGGTTCCTCGGCCTGATCGGGTTCGACGGCGTCGTGCTGCTCGGCACCGTCGCGGGCGTCACGGTGGCGATGGTGCAGGTGATGCTGCCGTTCATGGTGCTGCCGCTGTACAGCGCCATGGAGCAGATCGACAAGCGGCTGCTGGACGCGGCGGGCAGCCTCGGCGCCCCGCGCTGGCGGGCGTTCGCGCGGGTGTACGTCCCGCTGTCGGTGCCGGGCATGCTGTCGGGCTTCTCGCTGGTGTTCATCATGACGCTCGGCTTCTACATCACCCCGGCGCTGCTGGGCTCGCCGCAGAACTCGCTGATCTCGCAGGTGATCGGCGAGCGGGTGAGCAAGCTGCTGGACTTCGGCGGCGCGGGCGCGCTCGGCACCGTCCTGCTCGGCGTGACGCTGCTGGTGCTGTTCATCGTGTCGCGGTTCGGCGGACCGGCGAGGGCCCTCGGAGGGGCGGTGACCCATGACTGAGCAGGCTGTGGAAACCCGCGAGAAGGAACCGGTCAGGGCGCAGCGGGACGGCGGGATCGGCTGGGGTCTGCGGACGGCCGTCGGGCTGACCGCGCTGCTGCTGATCGCCCCGACCGTGGTGGTGATCCCGATGAGCTTCTCGGGGGCCACGACGTTCGAGTTCCCGCCGAAGTCGTGGTCGCTGCGCTGGTACAAGTCGTTCTTCGGCTCCGAGAAGTGGATGTACGCGCTGCTCACCTCGGTCCAGATCGGGCTGCTGGTCGCGGTGGCCGCGACGATCCTCGGGGTCGCGGTCGCGCTCGGGCTGACCCGGTCGCGGTTCCGGGGGCGCGGCGCCGTCCGGCAGCTGATGATGGCGCCGATGATCATGCCGGGGATCGTGGTCGCGATCGCGATCTACGGCGTGTTCATCCGCTGGCAGCTCAACGGCACCGCGATCGGCTTCGTGATCGCGCACACCGTGCTCGCGCTGCCGTTCGTGGTGACGGCGGTGTCCACCAGCCTCGCCGGGTACGACCGGACGCAGGACATCGCCGCCGCGACCCTCGGCGCCACCGCGTGGACGACGTTCTTCCGCATCACGGTCCCGCAGGTGCTGCCGGGCGTGCTGTCCGGCTTCGCGTTCGCGTTCGTCACCTCGCTCGACGAGGTCGTCGTCGCGCTCTTCCTCCAGACACCCGACATCCAGACCCTGCCGGTGCAGATGTACAACTCCATCACCCTGGAAATCGACCCCACCATCGCTGCGGCGTCGAGCGTGATGGTGGTCGCGACCACCCTCGTGCTGCTCGTCCCGCAGCTCGTGCGCCGCGAGCGGAGGACACGATGAACCCCAGCAGCAAGGAAGCCGCCCGCGGAATCCGCATCAAGGGGGTCTCCAAGCTCTACACCGGGACGTCGCGCCCGGCGGTGGACGAGGTGTCGCTCGACATCGCCGACGGCGAGTTCATGACGTTCCTCGGCCCGTCCGGGTCGGGCAAGACGACGATGCTGTCGATGCTCGCCGGGTTCGTGTCGGTGTCGGCGGGGTCGATCGAGATCGACGGCCGCGACGTGTCGCGGCTGAAGCCGCACAAGCGCGACCTCGGTGTGGTGTTCCAGCAGTACGCGCTGTTCCCGCACCTCAGCGTCACCAAGAACGTCGCGTTCCCGCTCCAGCAGCGCAAGATGCCGAAGGCGGAGATCGCGAAGCGGGTGGCCGAGACGCTCGACCTCGTCCACCTCGGCGACTACGCCGACCGGCTGCCCGGCCAGCTCTCCGGCGGCCAGCAGCAGCGGGTCGCGCTGGCCCGCGCGGTCGTCTACGAGCCCCGGGCCCTGCTGATGGACGAGCCGCTCGGCGCCCTCGACAAGCGGCTGCGCGACCAGCTCCAGCGGGAGATCGCGCGGATGCACCGCGAGCTCGGCATGACGTTCATCTTCGTCACCCACGACCAGCACGAGGCGCTGACGCTCTCCGACCGCATCGCGGTCTTCAACGAGGGCCGCATCGAGCAGGTCGGCAAGCCCGCCGACCTGTACGAGCGGCCGGAGACGCTGTTCGTCGCCGAGTTCCTCGGCGAGTCCACCGGGTTCCGGGGGACGGTCGACAAGGCGGCCGGGATCTTGCAGTGCGGCGAGAACGCGCTGCGGGCGCCGCGCCTGGACCCGGAGCTGGACCGCTGCGCGGGCGTCGCGGTCGTGCGTCCCGAGCGGCTGAGGCTGCACGTCGACGCGTCCGAGGTGCACGCCGAGCACAACTGCGTCGGCGCGACCGTCACCGAGATCGTCTACGTCGGCGACCGGCACCAGGTCGGGTTGAAGTTCGCCGACGGCACCCGGGGCCTCGCCTCGCACCCGGTCGGCTCGCCGCTGCCCGCGATGCCGGGCGAGGGCGTCACGGTGAGCTGGGACCCCCGGCACCAGGCGATCGTCCGCGACCACGCGGGCGGGACCGCGCCCGCCGCCGTCCCGGCCGGGGCCTGATCCACCGCCCTCCCACCGCACCGATCCACCTTCGCGAATGGAGTTCCTTCCGTGGCACCGCACACCGACGGCACCGCGACCGACCCGCGCTACGAGCGCATCACCGCCGGCCCGCCCGAGGTGACCGACGGCTTCCTCCGGGACGTCCTGCGGGACGGCTACGGGCTCGGCAGTGTCACGAGGCCCGTCGCGCTCCGGCCGCTGGCGGGCGAGACCGACCGCAACACCGAGGTCACCGACGAGACCGGCGCGCGCTACGTCCTGAAGGTCACCGGGCCGGGGGAGCGGCGGGCGGCGGAGTTCCAGACCGCGCTGCTCGACCATCTCGCCGCGCGCGACCTCGGGTTCGAGGTGCCGCGCGTCGTCCCCGGCCTGGACGGCGCGCGGGACCGGATCGTGGACGGGCTGCTCGTCCGGATGCTGACGTTCGTGTCCGGCGTCCCGCTGGCCGAGGCGCCGCGCCGCTCGCCCGAGCTGCTCGCCGACGTCGGCGCGGTCTCCGGGCGGCTCGCCGCCGCGACCGCCGAGTTCACCCACCAGGACCCGCCCGAGGCGCACTACTGGGAGTTCGCGCACGCGGGCACGGCGCTCACCGACTCGCTGCCGCACGTCGAGGACCCGGACCTGCGCGCGGCCGCCGCGCTCATCCAGGCCCGCTACCTCCCGCTGGTGGACGGGCGGCTGGACGGGCTGCCGGTCGCGGTCGTCCACCACGACCTCAACGTCTTCAACGTGCTGGTGCGCGCCGAGGGCAGCCGCACCCGCGTGTCCGGGGTGATCGACTTCGGCGACGCGGCGGCCGTCCCCCGGGTCGCCGACCTCGCCGTGCTGCTGTCCAGCGTCATGCGCGGCGCGGACCGCCCGCTGGAGGTCGCCGCGACGCTCACCGCCGCCTACCACGCCGCGTGCCCGCTGTCGGAGGACGAGATCGACCTGCTGTTCCCGCTGGTCGCGATCCGGTCGGCGGCGGTCGCGGCGACCACCGCGCGGCTGTCGGCGGGCCGCGCGCACGGCGACCCCCGGCACCGCCGGTCCGGCGCCTCCGACCTGGCCCGGCTGCTCGCCGAGGTCCCGGCGGAGATGGGGGCGGCGGCCGTCCGCACGGCGTGCGGGCTGCCCGCCCACCCCGCCACCGCGACGGCCGCCGCCTGGCTCGCCGAGAACACCGCCGCGATCACCCCGCCGGTCGCGGGACCGCTCGCGGTGATCGACCTCGGCGCGAGCGGCGACTGCTACGACGGCGCCGACCCCCGCGAGCCCGACGCCCTGCGCGCCGCCGCGCGCGAAGCGATCCTCGCGTTCGGGCCGGAGACGCCGGTGGGCCGCTACGCCGAGCCCCGGTTCATTGCGCCGCGGCGGCGCGGCGCCGACGTCACGCTCGGCGTCGAGGTGTTCGCCGCCTCCGGCACCGAGGTCCGCGCGCCGCTGGCCGGGCGGGTGGAGGCCACCGCCCCGGCGCTGGTGCTGCTCCACGAGCCGGTCGAGGGCGTGCGCTTCCGCACCGTCCACACCGGTGTGTCCACGCGCCTCGCCGCCGGCGACGACGTCGCGGCGGGCGGCACGCTCGGCGCGGTCGCCGCCGAGACCGCCGACGGGCTGCCGCCGCGCGTGCGGCTCCAGGTCACGGCCGTGCCGGTCGCGTCCTGGCCGGACGTCCCGCACCTGGCGCCCGGCGACGGCAGCGCGCTCTGGCGCGAGCTGTTCCCCGACCCGACCCCGCTGCTCGGCGCGCAGGACGCGGTCGCGGCGCCGGTCACAGCGTGGGTGCCCACCGCCGACCGCGCGCTGCCGAAGCGGCACCACCACCTGCCCAACACCCACCCGACCTACTTCACGAACCCGATCGCGATGGTCCGCGCCCGCGACTGCCGGTTCTACGACGAGCACGGCCGCTCCTACCTGGACGCGCTGAACAACGTCACGCTGGTCGGGCACGGCCACCCGAAGCTCGTCGAGGTCGCCGCGCGGCAGCTGAGCAGGCTGAACACCAACACCCGGTTCGTCTACGACGTGCTGACCGAGTACGCCGAGCGGCTCACCGCGACGCTCCCGGACGGCCTGGACGTCGTCTACTTCGTCAACTCCGGCAGCGAGGCCAACGACCTCGCGCTGCGGATGTCGCGCTACCTCACCAAGCGCGACGACGTCGTGATCATCGACGACGCCTACCACGGCTACACGACGACGGTCGCCGACGTGAGCCCGTCGCGCTACAAGCACTACGGCAAGCCCGACACCACCCACCCGACGCCCGTGCCCGACCGCTACCGGGGCCGCTACGGCTACGACGACCCGGAGGCGGGCGCGCACTACGCGCAGCACGTCATCGACACCTTCGACCGGCTCGCCGCCGAGGGCCGCCCGCCCGCCGCGTACCTGTTCGAGGCGCTGCTGGCGGGCGGCGGCCAGGTCGTGCTGCCGCCCGGCTACCTCGCGCCGATCTTCGCCGCCGCGTCCCGGCACGGCGCGCTGACGATCGCCGACGAGGTCCAGGTCGGGTTCGGACGGCTCGGCGAGGCGTTCTGGGGCTTCCAGACGCAGGGGCCCGACGTCGTCCCGGACTTCGTGACGATGGGCAAGGCGATGGGCAACGGCTTCCCGGTGGCGGCGATGGTCACCACCCGTGAGATCTCTCAGGGGTTCGACGCCACCGGGAGGTTCTTCTCCACCTACGGCGGCAACCCGGTCGCCTGCGCGGTCGGCCTGGAGCTGCTGAAGGTCGTCGAGGAGGAGGGCCTGCAACAGAACGCGCTGGAGACCGGCCAGTACCTGCGGGACGTGCTCGCCGCGCTCGCGCCCAAGCACGAGCTGATCGGCGACGTGCGCGGCCAGGGCTTCTACAGCGGCGTCGAGTTCGTCCTGGACCGCGGCACCAAGGAGCCCGCGTCGGAGGAGACCCTGCTGATCTGCGAGCGGCTGAAGGACCGCGGCGTCCTCGTCTACCCGACCGGGCCCGCGTGGAACATCCTCAAGCTGAAGCCGCCGCTGTCGTTCACCCGTGACCACGCGGACGAGTTCGCCGCCGCGCTGGACGCCGTTCTAGAGGAAGGCTGGTAAATGGCAGCGGATCTGGTGCTGCTCGGCGGGAACGTCCTCACGCTGGACGGGGAGTCGCGCACCGCGACCGCCGTCGCGGTGGCGGGCGACCGGATCGTCGCGGTCGGCGACGACCGGGACGTCCGGGAGTTCGCCGGCGCGGGGACCACCACCGTCGACCTCGCCGGGGCCACGGTCGTGCCCGGCCTCAACGACGCGCACCTGCACCTCGCGATGTTCGGCCTGGCCGCGCTCGGCGCCGACCTGAACGGCGTCACCTCGCTCGCCGCGCTGCACGCCGAGCTGGCCGGGGCGGGCCCCGGCCCCGCGGGCAGCGACTGGCTGATCGGGGAGGGCTTCCGGGAGGCGAACATCCCCGAGTTCGACCCGGTGCCGCACCGCTCGCACCTCGACCCGGCGACCGGCGACCGCCCGGCGCTGCTGCACCACGCCTCGCGCCACTCGATCCTGGTCAACACGGTCGCGCTGAAGATCGCCGGGATCACCCGCGACACGCAGGACCCGCCGGGCGGCGTCATCGAGCGCGACCCGTCCGGTGAGCCGACCGGGCACCTGCTGGAGTCGGCGAAGGAGCTGGTCACCCGGCACGTCCCGGCGCACACCGAGCAGGACCGGCTGGACGCGATCGTCTCGGCGATGCGGGTGCTGAACTCCCTCGGCTTCACCAGCGCCACCGACCCGGTCGTCTGGCCGGAGCTGCTGCGCGACTACACGACGCTGCGCCGCGAGGGCCGGATGACCCTCCGGGTGAACGCGCTGCTGCACTGGGACTGGCCGTCCACGTCCACGACGTCGGAGGGGCTGGCGCGGTCGCTGGCCTACGCGGGCCTGTCCACCGGGCTCGGCGACGACTGGCTGCGCGTCGGCGGCTGCAAGCTGTTCGCCGACGGCGTCCCCACCCAGTGCAGCGCCTGGCTGCACCACCCCTACCCCGAGGGCGGGACCGGCCACCTCGTCACGCACGGCGACGACGAGGACGCCCGCTACGAGGAGCTGATGCGCCTGATCGAGCTGGCGCACCGCCACCGGCTCCAGGCGCAGGTGCACGTCACCGGCGACCGCGCCGCCGACGCCGCGATCGACGGGTTCGTCCGCGCGCAGAAGGGCGACCCGTGGCCGGACGCGCGGCACGCCCTCATCCACGGGACGCTGCTCGCCGAGCACAGCTACGCGCGCATGGCCGAGCACGGCGTCGGCGTGATCACCAGTTCGCTGATGAAGTCCCACAGCGGCGCGTCGATGACCCGCTCGATCGGCGCGGACCGCTGGGCGCGCGCGTTCCCCGCCGGAGCCCTGCTCGCCGCCGGGGTGAAGGTCGCCGACAGCTCAGACGCGCCGGTCACCTTCCCCGACTGGCGGCGCGGCATGGCGACGTTCGTCGGCGCCGCTCCCGGCCCGTTCGCCGACGTCCCGGAGGACCTGCGGCTCACCCGCGAGCAGGCGCTGCGGCTGTGGACGAGCGACCCCGCGCACTTCGAGCACGCCGACCACCACAAGGGCGTGGTCGCGCCCGGTCACCTCGCCGACCTCGCCGTCCTGGACGGCGACCCGCTGACCGCCGGGATAACCGAGCTCAGGGAGCTGTCCACCACCCTCACCGTCGCCGGAGGCAAGATCGTTCATTCGACCTGATCGATCACTCGCGGTGAGCCATAGTGAAATGTGAATACGCCGGGGCGGCTGTGAAATACCCCTGCCGATTGATCGGGACGGAGCGTTCTACGATGGTTTCGTGTCCCCTGGTGATCTGCTGATCGTCGAAGACGATCCCGAGATCGGCTCGGATCTCGTCGAGATACTGACCGAACAGGGATATTCGGCCACCTGGAGCCGGGCGGGCCGCCCCGCCGCGCGGGCGGTCCTGCACAGCCCGCCGCAGATCGTCGTGGTCGACCTCGGGCTGCCCGACATGGACGGCGTGACGCTGTGCCGGTGGCTGCGCGACTCGGTCCCGGAGGTCGCGATCCTGGTGCTGACGGCCCGGACGCGCGAGCCCGAGGTCGTCATGGCGCTGGACGCGGGCGCCGACGACTACGTCACCAAGCCGTTCCGGCTCGGCGAGCTGCTCGCGCGGCTGCGGGCGCTGCGGCGGCGCGGCCATCCGCGTCCCGGCGTCGGCCTGGTGTCGGTCGGCGAGCTGCGGCTGCACGTGGCGGCGCGCCGCGCGTTCGTCGGCGGTGTCGAGATGACCCTGCGGCCCCGCGAGTTCGACCTGCTGTTCGCGCTGGTCGCGCGCGCCGGGCGGGACGTCTCGCGGGACGAGCTGATGCGCGAGGTGTGGGGCGCGAACTGGTTCGGCGCCACCAAGACGCTGGACGTGCACGTCTGCACCCTGCGCCGGCGGCTGTCCGCGCACGGCCACGATCCCGGCCGCATCTCCACCGTGCGGGGGCACGGCTACCGCTACGAGATCATTTGATCGTCGCGGGCGGTCAGGTTGAGGGCGTGTGCTGGTTCGCCGTCGGCAGCAGGAGCCGGAACACGACGGGTTCGGTGCTGCTGAGGTAGAGGCGCCCTCCTTCCGCGTGGGCCAGGGAGCGGGCGAGCGAGAGCCCGATCCGGTGCCGGGGCGCCTGCTCGTCCCCGCCGGACGGGGGGCGGCGCTGGAACACGTCGTCGTCGGGATCGGGCCCCGGGCCCTCGTCCATGACCTCGACGGCGAGGCCGGGGTCGGCGTGGTAGGCGGTCACGGTGATCGTCCCGGCGCCGTGCGCGAGCGCGTTGTCGATCAGCACGTCGAGGATCTGCGCCAGCGCGGCGGGCGCGGCCAGCACCGGCGGCAGCGGCGGCCGGACGGCGAGCACGAGCACCCGTCCGGCCTCTTCGGCGTCGGGCGCCCGGCGGTCGCGGACCTCCGCCAGCAGCGCGCCGACGTCGACCCGCTCGCGGGTGTGGTCCTCGCGGGCGAGCTGGAGCATCTCCTCGACGGTGTCGACCAGCGACCAGCCGCGCCCGACGGCCGTCCGGATCGCCGCGCGCGGGTCGTCGGTGCGGTGCAGCCCGGCCTCCAGGCCGAGCAGCAGCCGGGTCAGCGGCGTGCGGAGCTGGTGCGCGACGTCCGCGCTGAACAGCCGCTCGCGCGCCACGGTCGCCTCCAGGTTCCGCGCGGCCTCGGCGAGCTGCTCGACCGGCCGCGCGGCACGGCCGGCGAGCCGGGACGCGGCGACGAGCGAGGGCAGGAGCAGCAGCAGCCCGCCGAGCACGATCAGCGCCCAGGCGCGTTCGGTCCGGTGCCGGACCCGGGCGTAGGGGACGCCGACGCGGACGACGGTGATCGACCCGTCCTGGTGCAGCAGCGGCGCGGTCGCGGTGAGCTGGCCGTCCTCGACGGCGTCGTGGATGTGGCCGTCCCGGCTCAGCGCGGCGGTCGCCGAGCTGGCCGGGCCGTCGCCGCCGAAGCGCGACCCGGTGGGCCCGTACAGGCCGATGACCGGCGACTTCACGCCGGGCTCGGGCATCCGCAGCAGCGTCTCGACGGTGCCGCCCGTGGTGTCCGCCCTGGTCTGCGTGCCGGTCCCGGGCGAGGCGCTGGGGGAGGGGCGGGTGCCGTGGCCGGGGACGTCGCTCGGCTCGCCGGGGACGGGGATGGGGCCGGGCGTGGTCTCCGGATGGAAGGTCCGCGCCTCCTCCGCGAACTGGAGCCCCTGCGCGGCGCGGTCGAGGTTGGCCACGGCCTCGTCGCGGTAGAGCCGCTGGATCGTGAGCGTCAGCGGGACGGCGGAGACGACGATGGCCAGTGCCGTGCAGCCGATCAGCCATCCCAGCAGGTGGTGGCGCAGCTGTGCGCCCCGGTGGCGGGCCGGGGGCGGGGTGCGGTGAGGTGTCATCGGGTGCCCTGTCCAGATGTGCGCGACGTCGTTGTCGGCGCTGCGGGGTGAGGTGGTGCCGGCCGCGCGCGTCTAGGCGCGGTCCGGCCCTTCGAGCGCCCGCGGGGCCGTCGGGCGGCGCGACCGGTACACGACGTAGGGGCGGACGAGGTAGCCGACCGGGGCGGCGAAGGCGTGTACCAGGCGGCTGAAGGGCCACAGCGCGAACAGGGCCATGCCCGTCAGCGTATGCACCTGGAACACGAGCGGCGCGTCCCGCATCGCGTCGACGTTGGGGTCGAGCTCGAACAGGCTGCGGAACCAGATCGACACGCCGAGCCGGTAGTCGTAGTCGCCGGACGCGCTGCCCGCGAGCGTCGCGATCAGCCCCGCGACCAGGACCGTGATCAGCACGGGGTACAGGGCGCGGTCGCTGCGCGTGGAGGACTCCCGGACGGCGCGGGTCGTCATCCGCCGCCAGATCAGGATCGACAGGCCCGCCACGGCGGCCGTCCCCGCGAGCCCGCCGACCAGCAGCGCGTTCGCGCGGTAGGCCGACTCGGGGACGCGCAGCTCCTCGGTCAGGCTCTCGGGGATGATCAGCCCGATCACGTGGCCGCCGATGACCAGCAGCAGGCCGATGTGGAACATCGGGCTCGCGACCCGCAGCAGCCTGCTCTCGTGGAGCTGGCTGGACCGCGTGGTGATCCCGAACTTGTCGTACTGGTAGCGCCAGGCGCTGCCCGCGAGGAACAGCACGAGCACCAGGTAGGGCAGGACGCCCCACAGGGCGATGTGCAGGTGTTTCATCGTCGATGTCCTTCCACGCCCACCGTCTCGGTGGGGGGTCCTGACCGCGCGAGCGCGCGGGCCGCCTCCCGGTCGCGCGGGCTCGCGCCGGGGAGGGTGGAGCACACGGCCCCGATGACCGCCTCGTACGCGCTGCCCGCGTCGCGCAGCGCGAGGCGCAGCAGCTCCAGCCCGGCCCGGTGCGCGGTGAGCAGCTCGGTCCCCGGGTCCGGGACGCGCGCCGCGAACTCCAGCATGACCGGCAGGAAGTCGGGCAGCTCGCCGTCCTCGTGGTTCCAGCCGTGCAGGCGGTAGAGGGCCTTCATCTCGGCGAGCCGCGCGCCGCGGGCGCGGGTGTCGCCGTCGGTGTAGTAGGTGAGGTGCAGGGTGCGGCGGCGGTCGCGGTCGAACGTCGCGACGTAGCGGGCGCCGAGCTCCAGCGGCGGGACGTCCGCGACGTCCGCGCAGAACCGGGCGAGGGCGGCGGCGGCCTGGCCCCGCGCGCCCGCCAGCGAGGAGGCGACGAGGTCGAGCGTCGCGGGCCAGTCCGCGTCCGGGTAGGCCAGCAGCAGCGAGGCCGCCTGCCGGACGAGCCGGACCGTCACGACCCCTCCTCGGCGGTGCGCGGCGGGAACAGACCCGCGGGCCTGCCGTGACCGTTCCAGTTCAGCAGGTTGACCCGGCGCGGCCCGTCGCCGTCGCCGTCCGGCGCCGCGCCCGACGGGGTGGGCACGAGCGGCGGCGCGTGGAACGCCTCGCCCGCGGCGTCGCCGTCGAGCATGCCCGGGCCGCCGGGGCCCTCCAGGCTGCACCCGTGGTCGGCGGCCCCGGTGAACGAGCCGCCGTTGTAGGCCGTCGGGATGACGTAGCGCTCGTCGTACTTGGCCAGCGCGAGCAACCGGTACATGGCCCGCATCTGGTCGGTGTCCATGCCGACGCTCCCGGCGATCTCCGGGTCCTCGGGCTCGCCGAGGTTGACGCGGCGCATGTGCGCCCGCATCGCCGCGAGCTTGCGCAGCGAGGCGCGCACCGGCTCCGGGTCACCGGCGGTGAACAGCTCGGCGAGGTAGGACACCGGGATCCGCAGCGACTCGATCGCGCCGAACAGGTTGCCCGCGTCCTCGCCGTCGTTGCCGGTCTCGGCGAGCGCGTCGACGATCGGCGACAGCGGCGGGATGTACCAGACCATCGGCATCGTCCGGTACTCCGGATGCAGCGGCAGCGCCACCTTGTACTTGTTGATCAGCGCGTGCACCGGCGACCGGCGCGCGGCGGTGATCCAGTCGTGCGGGACGCCGGACGCCTCGGCCGCCGCCGCGACCTCCGGGTCGTCGGGGTCCAGGAAGCAGCCGAGCTGCGCCTCGTACAGGTCGGTGTCGTTCTCGACGGAGGCGGCCTCGCCGACCCGGTCGGGGTCGTAGAGGATCACGCCGAGGTAGCGCAGCCGCCCGACGCAGGTCTCCGAGCAGACCGTCGGCTCGCCCGCCTCGATGCGCGGGTAGCACAGCGTGCACTTCTCGGCCTTGCCGGTGCGGTGGTTGAAGTAGATCTTCTTGTACGGGCAGCCGGACACGCACATCCGCCAGCCCCGGCACCGGTCCTGGTCGACGAGGACGATGCCGTCCTCGATCCGCTTGTACAGCGCGCCGGACGGGCACGCCGCCACGCACGACGGGTTGAGGCAGTGCTCGCAGATGCGCGGCAGGTAGAACATGAACGACCGCTCGTACTCGAGCTTGATGTCGTCGCCGATCTTGCGGAGCATCGGGTCGTTCGCGAGGTGCGCGGGCCCGCCGCCGAGGTCGTCGTCCCAGTTCGGGCCCCACTCCACCGACGTGGGCCTGCCGTCGATGAGCGACCGCGGCGCCGCCGTCGGGACGTCGTCGCCGAGCGGCGCGTCGGTCAGCGTGGCGTAGTCGTAGGTCCAGGGCTCGTAGTAGTCGTTCAGCTCGGGCAGGTCGGGGTTGGCGAAGATCCCCGCGAGCCGCCGGAACCGCCCGCCCGCGCGGGGGACGAGCCTGCCGCGCCGGTTGAGCGTCCACCCGCCGCGCCAGCGGTCCTGGTCCTCGTAGCCGCGCGGGTAGCCCTGGCCGGGCCGGGTCTCGACGTTGTTGAACCAGACGTACTCGGTGCCGGGACGGTTCGTCCAGGTCTGTTTGCAGGTCACCGAGCAGGTGTGGCAGCCGATGCACTTGTCGAGGTTCATCACCATGGCGACCTGCGCCATCACGCGGCGCGGGGCGGCCTTCCCGCCGGCGTTCCCGGCGCCGCCCTTCTTGCGGAGATTCGGTCGGGCCATCAGTACTGGACCTCCTGGGAACGGCGCCGGATCACGGTGACGGCGTCACGCTGGTTGCCGGTGGGGCCGTGGTAGTTGGGGGCGAACGACTGCTGGGCGTAGCCGCCGATGAGGTGCGTCGGCTTGATCAGCAGCTTGGTCAGCGCGTTGTGGACGCCGCCCCGGCGTCCGGTGGCCTGCGAGCGGGGCACGTTCACCAGCCGCTCCTGCACGTGGTACATGAACACGGTGCCGGGCGGCATGCGGTGCGAGACGATCGCGCGGGCGACGACCACGCCGTTGACGTTGACCGCCTCGATCCAGTCGTTGTCGGCGACGCCCGCGGCCTCCGCGTCCTGGACGCTCATCCAGATCACGGGCCCGCCGCGGGCGAGCGTCTGCATCAGCAGGTTCTCCTGGTACTCCGAGTGGATCGACCACTTGGAGTGCGGCGTGATGTAGCGGACGGTCACCGCGCGGCCGTCGCCGTTGCCGTTCGCGTCGCCGAGGGAGGTGGCGGGCCCGCCCTCGCCGAGCGCGGCCATGTCCAGCGGCGGACGGTAGATCGGGAGCTGCTCGCCGAACTCGATCATCCAGTCGTGGTCGAGGAAGAAGTGCTGCCGCCCGGTCAGCGTGTGCCAGGGCTTGCCGTGCTCGACGTTGATCGTGAACGGCGAGTAGCGGCGGTCGGTCGCCTCCTTGCCCGACCACTCGAAGCTCGTCGAGACCTGGACGGGCCGGTCCTGGGTGTCGCCGAACACGACCCGGCGCTCGGCGACGGAGGCGCCCAGCTCCGCCAGCGCCGAGCCGTCGCCGACCCGTCCGGCGAGGTTCGTGAAGCCCTCGGCGGCGATCCGGCCGTTGCAGGTGCCCGACAGCGCCAGCACGGCCTCGCACAGCCGGACGTCGGTGTCGAGCAGCGGGCGGCCGCGCGCCGCGCCGCCGGTCGCGGTGCCGCAGCGGGCCGCGAGCCACTCGTCCTCCGGGGCGGCCTGCACGTGGACGCCCTTGACCAGCATGCCCGCGTCGCGCGGCAGGGGGCCGAGCGCGGCGAGCCGGTCGGCGACCGCGGTGTAGTCGCGTTCCACGAGCGCGATCGCCGGGAGGTTGCGGCCGGGGCGGGCGGGATGGCCCGCGCGCCAGTCGGGGACCGTTCCGCCCGGCTGGGCGGTCTCCCCGGGGGTGTCGTGTTGCAGCGCGGTCGCGACCAGGTCGTGCGCGACGTCCAGCCGTCCCCTCGCCAGCTCCGACAGCTTCCGCGCGAGCCCGTGGAAGATCTCGAAGTCCGTCCTGGCCTGCCAGGGCGGGTTGATCGCCGGGGAGAACGCGTGCACGTAGGGGTGCATGTCGGTGCTGGACAGGTCGTGCTTCTCGTACCACGTCGCCGCCGGGAGCACGAGGTCGGCGAACAGCGTCGTGGAGGTCATCCGGAAGTCCAGCGCCATCAGCAGGTCGAGCTTGCCGCGCGGTCCCTCCCGCCAGGCGACGTCGTTCGGGCGGGTGCCGGGCGGCGCCTCCTCGGCGGTCGCGTTGTCCTGCGCGCCGAGCAGGTGCCGCAGGAAGTACTCGTTGCCCTTGGCGGACGAGCCGATCAGGTTCGCGCGCCACACGGTCAGCACGCGCGGCCAGTTCTCGGGGGCGTCGGGGTCCTCGACCGCGAAGCCGAGCCGCCCGTCCCGGACGCGCTCGGCGACCCAGTCGGCCGGGTCGCCGCCCGCCTCGTGCGCGGCGCGGCCGAGGTCCAGCGGGTTCGCGGCGAACGTCGGGTAGGACGGCATCCAGCCCAGCCGGGACGACTGCGCCACGAGGTCGGCGGTGTGCCGCCCGGCGAACAGGCCGGGCCCGGTGGGCGACGACAGCGCCCCGGCGGAAAAGCCCTCGTAGCGCCACTGCCCGGTGTGCATGTACCAGTACGGCGTGCCCGCCATCTGCCGGGACGGGCGGACCCAGTCGGCCGCCGTCGAGAGCTGCTGCCAGCCCGCGAGCGGCCGCACCTTCTCCTGCCCGACGTAGTGCGCCCAGCCGCCGCCGTTCACGCCCTGGCAGCCGGTGAGCAGCAGCAGCGACAGGAACGAGCGGTAGATCGTGTCGGAGTGGTACCAGTGGTTGGTGCCCGCGCCCATCACGATCATCGAGCGGCCCCGGGTGCGCTCGGCGTTGTCGGCGAACTCCCGCGCGATCGCGGCGACGCGCGCGGCGGGCACGCCGGTGATCTGCTCCTGCCAGGCGGGCGTGCACGGGACGCGCGGGTCGTCGTAGTCCACCGGCCACTCCCCGGGCAGCCCGGGGCGGTCCACGCCGTGCTGGGCGAGGAGCAGGTCGTACACGGTGGTCACGGTGCGCCCGCCCACCCGGAGCACGGGCACACCGCGACGCACCGCGCCGCCACCACCGGCGGTGGTTCCCTCGCCGTCCGCCGCCCCGTCGGCCGCCCCGTCGCCGTTCGCGCTCGCGGCGGGCGCCCCGGGGATTTCGGTGTCGAAGCGGGGCAGCAGCACCTCGGCGCTCTGCGCGCCGTCGGAGTAGAGGGTGAGCAGCGGGTCGATGCCGCCGAGGTCGAGGTTCCAGCGGCCCTCGCCCGCGGGCGCCCAGCGGTCGGCGAGCGTGCCGTTCGGGGCCGCCGGGGCGCCGGTCCGCGCGTCCATCAGGACGGGCTGCCAGTGCCGGTCGTCCGGCGCCGCCGCCGTCTCCAGGCCGATGTCGGCCGCCGTCACGAACTTGCCGGGGACGAACGCGCCGTCCCGCTCCTGCAACTCGACCAGGAAAGGCAGGTCGGTGAAACGCTTCACGTACCCGTCGAAATAGGGTGTGGTGCGGTCCACAAAATGTTCGCGCAGGATCACATGGCCCATCGCCATGGCGAGCGCGCCGTCGGTTCCGGGATGCGGATGCATCCACTCGTCGGCGAACTTCGTGGCGTCGGAATAGTCGGGCGAGACCACCACGACCTTCTGTCCGCGATAACGCGCCTCGGTCATCCAATGGGCGTCGGGGGTGCGCGTCACCGGGACGTTGGAGCCCCACAGCATCAGGTATCCCGCGTCCCACCAGTCGGCCGACTCGGGCACGTCGGTCTGGTCGCCGAACACCTGCGGCGAGGCGACCGGGAGGTCGGCGTACCAGTCGTAGAACGACAGCATCGGCGCGCCGATCAGCGACATGAATCGGGCGCCGACCGCGTGCGAGGCCATCGACATCGCCGGGATGGGGGAGAAGCCCGCGACCCGGTCCGGCCCGTGGGTCTGGATCGTGTGGACGTGCGCGGCGGCGGCGATCTCCAGCGCCTCGTCCCAGCCGACGCGCACCAGCCCGCCGCGGCCCCGCGCCGACTGGTAGCGGCGCCGCCGCTCGGGGTCCTCGACGATCTCGGCCCAGGCCGCGACGGGATCGCCGAGACGCCGTCTGGCCTCCCGGTACATCTCGATCAGCACGCCGCGCGCGTGCGGGTAGCGCACCCGCGTGGGCGAGTAGGTGTACCAGGAGAAGGACGCCCCGCGCGGGCACCCGCGCGGCTCGTACTCGGGACGGTCGGGCCCGACGCTCGGGTAGTCGGTCTGCTGCGTCTCCCAGGTGATCAGCCCGTCCTTGACGTACACCTTCCACGAGCAGGACCCGGTGCAGTTGACCCCGTGGGTGGAACGCACCACCCTGTCGTGCGCCCAGCGCTCGCGGTACGGCGCGTCGTTGACCTTCTGGTCGTCGCGGTAGACGAAGCGGAGATCGGCCGCGGTCCGGGTGGGACGGAGCAGTCGCCCCGCTCTCAGCAGCCGCTCCTCCGCTTCCGCCGCCACCTGACCGGCACGTTCACGGCCTCCACGAAGAACCACGACACACTCCTTCACAAGCGCACGCCGCTGTACTGGCCGGAACCGGCCCCCGAGAAATCTCACGCTCCTTGACCATAGGAGTCAATGCTCTTTGCCGTTCGCTAACCTAAATTCCTCGCGCGGGGGTTCTGGGGCGTGCCGGCGCCACCGGTGAATATAGGAAAAACTCCGTGGTCAGGTGTGCTGAAAATCAGACGTCACGGCCTTCCGAGGGCCACGAACGATCCAACTGATAAGCCGGTGACATAAAACGCGAAACGTACAGTCCCCCGGGGGCCGGTCCGGCCGAACCCGCGCGTCGCGGCGGGGCGCGCGGACCGTTCGGCCCACCGGACGAGCGATGGCGCCCGCCGGAACGTCCGGCGGGCGCCATGGCCCTTCACGATCGTGCGGTCGGACCCTGCGGGGTCAGCCCGCCCTCTTGGGGAAGCGGAGGATGCGGTCGTCGGTCGCGGCGGGGCTGCCCCGGCCGTCGCGGTTGCTCGTCGTCACCCAGAGCCACCCGTCCGGGCCCAGCTCGACCGTGCGCAGCCGCCCGTAGGTGCCCTGGAGCACCGCCGTGGGCGTACCGGACGAGCCGCCCTTGCCGTCCAGGGGGACCGTCCACAGCCGCCGCCCGCCGAGGGCGGCGGTGTAGAGCGTGTCGCCCACGACGGCGGCGCCGCTGGGCGAGGCCTCCCTCGTGCGCCAGGTGGCGATGGGATCGATGTAGTTCGACCCGCCGCCGGTGCCCTCGACGTTCGGCCAGCCGTAGTTGCCGCCGGGCGTGATGTGGTTGACCTCGTCCCAGGTGTCCTGGCCGAACTCGCTGGCGTACATTCCGCCGGCGCCCCACGCGAATCCCTGCACGTTGCGGTGCCCGAGCGAATAGACGACGGAGTTCGGGGCCGGGTTGCCGGGCGCGGGCTTGCCCTCCGCCGTCATCCGCAGGATCTTCCCGTTCGGGCTGGACGCGTTCTGCGCGTTGGGCTTCGTCCCGGCGTCACCGGTGCTCGCGTACAGGAACCCGTCGGGGCCGAAGTGGATCCGGCCGCCGTCGTGGAAGGAGTTCTTCGCGATTCCGGAGAAGACGACTTCCTGCTGGGGCGAGGCGGCGAGCTTGAACCGGACGATCCGGTTGTCGGTCGAGGAGGTGTAGTAGGCGTAGACGTAGCCGTCCTTCGCGTAGTCCGGCGAGACCGCGAGGCCGAGCAGGCCGCCCTCGCCGGTGGGCGTGACGCCCGACAGCTTCGCCACCTCGGTCGGCGTCGAGCCGGGCGTCGTCAGCTTGAGGATGCGGGCGGTCGTCCGCTCCGCGATCAGCGCGCTTCCGTCGGGCAGGAACGCCAGTCCCCACGGCACCGTGAGATTGGACGCGGCGGTCTGCGGCTTGGAGAAGTCGAACGCGGGATTGGCCCGCGTGACTGTGCCGGGGGCCGCCTGCGGCGTCGCCGACGCGGGCGCCGCGACCAGGGACGCTGCGGTGAAGACCGCGATCGGGAAGGCCATCGCGCGTGTTTTCCGGGGCATTTTCCACTCCATGTCGCTTGGTGCTGCCGGTTGCCCCCGGTTGCGCCTCCGCAGTGGCGAAATGATCGGATCCAGATCCCTCCGTATCGCCTTGTAACGTACCTGTCCCACCGTCCGCTGTGAAGGTTCGATTTTTCACCTTCAACATTCAGAGGTGTCGCGAGAATCAGAAATAACCGCGATGACCAGCGGTATCAACCGTGCCTTGGCGACCCTTCGGCAAGATCAACCTCTTGCCGCGCATTGCGCGCTTCCAATATCGATGGTCAGCGGGCGGACGGGCCGGTGGAGTCGAGGCTCATGACGGCCGCGTGCAGGGACGTCCGGACGTCCGCCGACTCCAGGCTGACGCCGAGCACCCGCTCGATCGCCGCGAGGCGCTGGTAGAGGCTCTGCCGCGACAGGTGCGCCGCGGTGGCGGCCTCGGACTTGTTCCCGCCGTGCGCGACGTAGGCGCGCAGCGTCTCCAGCAGGTTCGTGCCGTGCCGGTTGTCGTGGTCGAGCAGCGGCCCCAGCGTGCGCTCGACGAACGCCTGCAACCGCGGGTCGTCGCCGAGGATGTAGAGGAGGCCGCGAAGCTGGATGTCCGGCAGCTCGTAGTAGGGCCGGTGGTGCCCGGTCGCGGGCGGCGGCGCCGCGTCGGCGACCTGGTGGGCCTCGGCGAACGAGCGCCTGACCTCGGCCAGGTCGCGGGCCGTCGTCCCGGCCGCGACGGTCGCGGGACGGCCGAGCCGCTCGTGCACGCCCCGCGCGAACCGCTCCAGCACGCCGGGCCGCCCCGCCGGGTCGGGCAGCGCCAGCAGCGCCCCGACGCGGCGGCCGTCCAGCGCCCCGACCAGCGCCCGCGCACCGGCGGCGCGCGCGGCCGCCGCGACGGGCTCGGCGGCGAGCGGCCCGGCGGCGAGCGGGCCGACCGGCTCGTCCGGCCCGTGCTCGGGCTCGACGATGACGGCGACCAGTGCGGACTGGTCGATCGGGACGCCGAGCGCGGCGGTGCGCGCCGCGATGTCCTGCGGGGAGGCGTACCGGCCGTCGATGATGTCCGACAGCGTCGAGCGGTGCGCCTGGCGCTCCAGGCTCTCCCGGTTGCGCTCCAGCAGCCGGTTGAGGGTGAGCGCGGTGGCGCCGCGCTCCAGCACCAGCAGCTGGGTCTGGGACGGTTCGCCGGACGGCAGCAGCACCAGCCG
The DNA here is from genome assembly GCF_022751215.1 of Actinomadura terrae. Lineage (GTDB taxonomy): Bacteria > Actinomycetota > Actinomycetes > Streptosporangiales > Streptosporangiaceae > Spirillospora > Spirillospora terrae. The sequence continues at coordinate 1,546,680 of NZ_JAICDG010000002.1, forward strand.
CCCCCACGCCTCGCCGCGCGCCTCGACGTCGGTGACCGCCCAGCGCTCGTCGCCGCAGACCGCCGTCCGGCCGTCCGCGCGGGCCATCCGGGAGCGGGCCTCCCAGTTGCGGAGCAGGTCGTCCACCGGAATGTCGGCCGCCGCGTGCGCGACGACGCGGTGCATGAGGTCCTCGAAGACGACCGGGCAGCCGGCCATGTCCGCGACCTCGGCGACGATCTCCGCCGGGGACGCCCCGCGCACGCACAGCGCCGTGAACCGCTCGTGCGCCCGCTCGGACGCGCGCAGCACCGCGAACTGCTGCTCGACGATCCAGGTGTGGATCGCCTCGGTGATCTTGACGAACCGCACCTCGCGGTGCAGCGCCACCAGCGGCAGGCCGCCGCGCTCCATCGCCTGGACGAGCGGCCCCGGCAACCGCCGGAAGCGGCGTCCGAGCTCCACCACCAGCCCGGCCGCGCCCGCCTCGGCCAACCCGGCGGCGTAGCGGCGCAGCTCGTCGTCGCCGTCGGGCAGGCCGATCCCGGTGGACAGGATCAGCTCGCCGCCGAGCAGCAGCCCGGCGATGTCGGGGATCTCGCCGACGTGCACCCACCGGACGCGCCGGTCGAGGCGGTCGCGCCCGGCGAGGACCTCGGGCCGTCCGACCCGCAGCGCGGGCAGCTCCAGCACCTCGGCGACCGTCGGCAGGGCCACCCGGACGAGCGGGCCGTCGGCCTCGTCACCCATGCCGTGCTCCCTCCGCCCGTCCGTCGAGCCTGCCCGTGCTTCGGGCCCGCGCCCGCGATCTCCGAAAAACCTGTTCAGGACCATTGTGGGTCAACAAAGTGTCAGCAGAGAACACCGAGCGTGGGCAGTCTGTTCGTTGTCCCGGCCCCCGTGCGTTGCGCACACTCGGTGTCACAGCCCGCAGTCGCGCTGGAAGGGAGTCGATGCCTGTGGTGGTGGACGTCCCTGCCGTCCGGCGTACGAGCCCGCTCCCGCAGATGCTGGTCGTGACCGTGGGCGCCGTGCTCCTCAACCTGGCGATGACCGGGGCGCAGGACCACCTGCCCGCGAGCGGGCCCGAGGCGGCCGTGCCGAGCGGCCGGGGGATCGCCGCGTGGCTCGACTGGATGCTCGGCGACACCACCGAGGCGCAATTCTACAAGGCCTGGCTCGCGGGGGCGGGCCTGCTCGCGGCGGCGGCGGTCGCGCACCTGGCGGCGCGGCGGCGGTGGCGGGGCCGGGGCTTCGACATCGCCTACGGCACGGGGCTGTGGCCCTGGGCGCTGCTGGCGGCGGGCTGCGGCCTGCTGCTGTCGAACGCCCTCTGGGGCTGGACGCTGTCGGGCGGCGAGTGGCAGCCGACGTTCGTCCCGTTCGTGTCGGTCCCGCCCGCGATGGTGCTGATCTACGGCGGCGGCCTGCCGGTGGCGCTGACCTCGGGGGTGCTCGGGGCGCTGCTGGTGACGCCGGTGTCGCTGCTGCTGTGGCACTACCTCTGCCCGCCGCTCGACCTGCCGTCGGTGGTCGCGAACGTCGGCGGGATGTCGGTCGGCGCGCTGGCGGCCTTCTCCGTCGCGCGCCGCCTGCCCTGGATGCCCGCCCCGCCGCCCCCGGACGACCCCCGCACCGACCCGGCCGACCCGGCCGAGGAGGACCCGGCGCCGCGGCCCCGGCTGTGGCTGGTGCGGCGCGCGCTCGCCGACTTCAGCGAGGCCCAGTTCCACGGCAACGAGTGGGCGTCGGCGGGTCTGCTCGCCGGGCTCCTGGCCGCCTGGACGATCGACACGATGGGCCCCTCCTACAGCAGCGGCCTCGTCCCCGACCTGCTGACCGCCCAGATCCTCACGGCCGTCTGGGGTGTCTGGTTGCACGCCGGGCGGTGGGCGCGGTACGGCTGGTATCCGACGTTCGTTCCCGTCGTGTCGCTCGCCCCGGCGGCCGTCCTCGCCACCGGCGGCGGCTGGCGCGCGATCGTGCTGGCGGCCGCCGTGGGCGCGGCGGTCGGGCCTCCGCTGGCGCGGGCCATCGCCGTCCGGCTGCCCGCCGACTTCCATCCGTTCATAGGGAGTGTCATGTCGATGACCGTCATCAGCGCACTGGGGATTCCCGCGCTCACCTCGCTCGACTCGGCGGGTCTCGTATGAGCCGGACGGAGGTCCCCCGCCACCCGCTGCGCCTCGTGCGGGCGAGCCGCGTCATCACCATGGACGCGCCCGACGAGAAGGGCGGCGCCGACGCGTTCGTGATCCTGGGCGAACAGATCGTCGCGGTGGGCGACGCCCGCGACCTGAGCGAACGGTTTCCCGACGCCGAGACGGTCGACCTGGGCGGCGACGTGGTCGTGCCGGGGTTCAACGACGCGCACGCCCACCCGTCGCTGCTGGCCGACGGCGGCCTCTACGTCGATCTCGCGCCCACGGTGACGCGCAGCGCCGAGGAGGTGCGGCAAGCGCTGGCCGAGCGCGCGGCCCGCACCCCGGAGGGGGAGTGGGTCGTCGGCCACAACTTCGACGTCTCCCGCACCGAGGACGGCGGCGCCGTCGACCGCGCCCTCCTGGACCGGGTCTCCGCACGCCACCCCGTGCTGATCATCCACTACTCGTACCACGGCGCGGTCGCGGGCTCCGCCGCGCTGGCCGCCGCCGGATACGACGAGGACACCCCCGACCCCGTCGGCGGCGAGCTGGTCCGCGACGGCGGGCGGCTGACCGGCGTCGTCTGGGAGCGGGCCTGGATGGAGGGGTTCCTCGGGCACGGCTCGCGGCCCCCGCTCGTCCCGGCCCCGACGATGGAGGCGCGGGTCGAGTCGCTGCGGCGGGTGATCGGCGAGCTGAACGCGGCGGGGATCACCTCGATCTGCGACGCGATGGTCCACCCGGCCGACTGGAAGCTGTACCAGACCGCCCGCGACCAGGGCGCGCTCACCGCCCGGATCGGCATGCTGCTCTGGTACGAGTTCTTCGACCCGGCGCCGGGCCTGGGCCTGAACACCGGTTTCGGCGACGAGTGGCTACGGTTCACCGGCGTGAAGATGATGAGCGACGGCGCGGTCTCCGGCGGCACCTGCCTGTGCTCGCGGCCCTACCGGGGCGCCCAGGGCGAGCCGACCGGCGGCATCCAGGTCATGCCGGACGAGGAGATCGCCGACGTGATCCACCGGGTGCACGCGGCGGGCGCGAGGCTCGCCGTCCACGCCAACGGCGATCTCGCGATCGGCAAGGTGCTGGACGCGATGGAACGGGCCATCGCCGCGACGCCGCCGCGTCCCGGCCAGGCGCACCGCATCGAGCACTGCTCGGTGGTGGACGAGGGGCTCGTCCGCCGCATCCGGGACCTCGGCGTGGTGCCCGTCCCGTTCGGCGCGTTCGTCCGCTACCACGGGCGCAACCTGGTGGACCACTACGGCCCCGAGCGCGCGGCCCGGATCAGCCCGCACCGCACGTTCCGGAACGCGGGGATCACGGTCGCGGGCTCGTCCGACTACCCGTGCGGCCCGCTTGAGCCGCTGTACGCGCTCCAGTCGATGACGACCCGCCGCAGCCTGGACGGCACCGTCCTCGGCGAGGGGGAGCGGCTGACCCCGCGCGAGGCGCTGGAGGTCTACACGCTCGGGTCGGCCGCCGCGTCCGGCGAGGAGCATGTCAAGGGCCGTATCGCGCCCGGCTATCTGGCCGACTTCACGGTCCTCGCCGAGGACCCGCTGCGCGCCGACCCCGAGCGCCTGGCCGACATCCCCGTGACCGGCACCTGGGTCGGCGGCAGTCCCGTCTGGGAGAAGGGGAACTGACGATGGACGAGATCCTGGACGCCCCGATCCGCGAGCTGCGCGCCCGCTACGCCGACGGTGCCGTCTCCCCGGCGGAGGTCGTCGAGATGGCGCTCGACCGCGTCGCACGGGACCCGCTGAGCGCCATCGCCCACGTCCGCGCCGACGAGGCCCGCGCGGAGGCGGCGCGCGCGTCCGAGCGGCACGCCGCCGGGGCCCCGCTCGGCCCGCTGGACGGCGTGCCCGTCGCGGTCAAGGCCATGATCGCCATCGCGGGCATGCCGCAGGACGCGGGCTCGCGCGTCCTGGCTGGGGCGATCGCGCCGGAGGACGCGTCGGTGGTCGCCGCGCTGCGCCGCGCGGGCGCGGTCATCGTCGCCTCCACCACGCAGGACGAGTTCGCCCTCACCACGCTCGGCCCGGCCCGCAACCCGTTCGACCCCGCGCGCACGGCGGGCGGGTCCAGCGGCGGTTCGGCCGCGGCCGTCCGCGCCGGGATGTGCTTCGCCGCCCTCGGCACCGACACCGGCGGCAGCGTCCGCATCCCCGCCGCCTGCTGCGCGGTGGTCGGCCTCAAGCCCACCTACGGCCTCCTGCCCACCGAGGGGATCGTCCCGCTCGCCTGGTCGCTGGACCACGCCGGGCCGATCGGCCGCACCGTCGCCGACGTCGCCCTCACGCTGGACGCCCTGCTCGCCGGTTCCGGCGACACCGGTTCCGGTGACCCGGCGCACCTGCCGGGACGGCGGATCGGCGTCCCCACCGACGACTACCTGAGCGTCGTCGACCCGCACCTGTGCGACGACTTCACCACCGCGCTCGGCGCCGCCCGCGCCGCCGGGGCCGAGCTGGTCACCGTCGACCTTCCCGACCAGGAGGACGTCAAGGCCGTCCACTGGCCGGTCCTCTCCGCCGAGATGGCCGCCTACCACCGCCGCCGCTTCGGCGAGCCGGACGACCGCTACGGGACGGCGATGCGCGACGGCATCCTCGCGGGCGCCGGGGTGAAGACCGCCGACTACCTCGCCGCGCAGCGCGGCCGCCTCGTCCTGCGGTCCCGCCTCGACGAGATCCTCACCGGCGTGGACGCGATCGCCCTGCCCACCATGGCCATCGACCCGCCGCCCCTCGGCCGGACCGAGGTGGACCTGGCCGGGGCACCCGAGGACGCCGTGGCCGCGATGGTCCGGCTGACGTCCCTGGCCAACCACACCGGCCACCCGGCGGTGTCGGTCCCGGTGGGCACCGTCGCCCCGGGCCGCCCGTCCGGCGTCCAGCTCATCGCGCCCCACTACGGCGAGCGTGATCTCCTTTCCCTCGCCGCGGCCCTGGAGGCCCTGCGAAACTGAGGGCATGGCGGCAGGCGGTTCGGCGGGTGAACGGGGGCGGCGGGCGCGCGAGCAGGCGCTCGAACTGGCGCGGCGGTCGCGCGAGGCGTGGGCGGTGGCGGCGCGCTGGGAGGCGGGCGCCGAGGCCGAGCGGGTGGTCGCGGCCTCGCTCGTCAGCCTGACCGCCGTCGGCTGGCGGCTGCTGGTGGACCGGCACTGGCCGGGCACCCGCGCCGCGAACATCGACATGATCCTCGTCGGTCCCGGCGGCGTGTTCGTCATCGACGTCAAGCGCTGGCGCGAGCCGCCGGAGGTCGTGGACGACCATCTGACCACCGGCGGCGAGAACCGCGACGGGGAGCTGGCCAAGCTGCTGGCGATGACGCGGACGGCCGACGAGCAGGTCGCCGCGCTCGGCATGTCGCCGGTCGCGCTGCGCCCGCTCATGGTGTTCGCGGGGCACCGCCTCGACGTGCGCCTCGGCCGGGCTCGGCTGCTCGGCCATCCCGACCTCGTCCACGCGCTGGTCGCCGAACCGAAACGGCTGACCCCGGCGCTCGTGCGCATCGTCGGCGACCACCTGGCCCAGGCGTTCCCCGCCTACGAGTCCACCGCGTTGAAGGAAGGCACCGCGCCCGCCGACATGGCCGACGACGCCCTTTTCCAGACCGAGGACGTCGAGAAGGCCGCGATGGAATCGCTGCTGCACGCGCCGATCGAGCAGTGGATGACGTTTCTGGACTCCGACCAGGTGGCCCTCGCGCGCCGCGACTGGAGCGGGCCCGCGCGCATCACCGGCCCGGCCGGAACGGGAAAGACCGTCGTCGGGCTGCACCGCGCCGCCCATCTCGCCGGACGGACCTCGGGCCGCATCCTCTACGTCACGTTCGTCAACAATCTGCCGCGCGTGCAGAAGCAGCTCTTCGGACGGATGGCCTCCACCTTCGCCGACCGCGTCGAATTCCGCAGCCTGCACGGATGGGCGTCGGCGTTCCTCGCCGAACGCGGTGTCGCGCTGACGCTGAATCCGCCGCGCGCCGACGACGCGTTCTCGCGCGCGTGGGTGACGGTCGGCCGCGACAGCGCGCTCGCCGAGATCGACCCGAGCCCCGGATACTGGCGCGAGGAGATCGACCACGTCATCAAGGGACGCGGGCTGACCTCCCTGGAGGAGTACCGCACGGTCGCCCGGCACGGACGCCGTACCGCGCTCCAGCCCGCGCACCGCGAAGCCGCCTGGCTGCTCTACGAGGAATACGAGATGCTGCGCGAAGCGCGCGGCGTCGGCGACTTCAACGACGTGCTCTCCGCGGCCCTGGAAGAACTGCGCGAACGCCCCGCCGATCCGCCTTATTCCGCCGTCATCGTGGACGAGGTCCAAGACCTCACGCTGATCGGCGTCAGGCTGCTGCACGCCATTTCCGGCGACGGTCCGAACGGCCTGCTGCTGATCGGCGACGGTCAGCAGGCGGTCTATCCGGGCGGTTTCCGGCTCGCGGACGCGGGGATCGCCGTGAAAGGTCGAGGCGCCGTCCTGCGCACCAACTACCGGAACGCCGCGCGCATCCTAGAAGCGGCGATGGAGGTCGTTTCCGACGACCCCTTCGACGACCTCGACGGCCCCAACCCGAACGGTCGCCGCACGGTCGATCTCACCTATCACGAAGGAGAGGTCCTCCGGGTGGACGCGGCCGACGAGGAGGACCACGACCGCCGCCTCATCGAGGCGATCAGGGCCCTGCCCGAACGCGACGGCGGCGGCGCCACCGCGCTCGCCGACTCGGTGGTCCTGTGCCGCTCGCTCCGCGAGATCGAGCAGTACCACCGCCTGTTCGCCCGCGAGGGGATCCCCGTCCTGCGCCTGGAGAGCTACGACGGCCGCCCGGTCGAGGCGATCAAACTCGGCACCTACCGCCGCGCCAAGGGCCTCGAATTCAAGAACGTCTTTCTCCCGCATTTCGACAACGACCTTTCGCCGGAAAGGGACGCGGGAGCCGCCGAGCGGGAACGCGCGGAACTGGCCCGCCGCCAGTTGTTCGTCGCGATGACGCGCGCCCGCGACCTGCTCTGGCTCGGCTGTGCCGACAAGTCCCACGAAAACGGGCGAACGGCGGGCAACGCGGAGCTATAGTGCACGGCGATAGGGGTGGGCCGAAACAGCGGTTCACGGCAACCCGCGAGCGAGAGGCAGGATCCCCCGACATGCCGGACGCCGGACAACGCCCCGACCAGCAGGAACCGATCGACCAGACCGACCTGCAAACCGACCGGCCCCATTCGGCGCGGGTCTACGACTACATCATGGGCGGCAAGGACAACTTCGTCGCCGACCGGGAGACCGCCGCCACCGTCCTCGCCGACTGGCCGGGCCTGCGCACCTCCATGCTCGCCAACCGCGCCTGCATGCACCGCATGGCCCGCCACCTCGCCGACCAGGGGATACGGCAGTTCATCGACGTCGGCACCGGCATCCCGTCCTCGCCGAACCTGCACGAGGTCGTGCAGGAGGCGGCCCCGGACGCGCGGGTCGTCTACGTCGACAACGACCCGATCGTCCTGGCCCACGCGCGGGCGCTGCTGGCCAGCTCACCGGAGGGCCGCACCGCCTACATCCAGGCCGACATGCGCTCGCCTGGAACGCTCCTCGACGACCCCGCGCTCGCCGCGACCCTCGACCTGACCCGCCCGGTCGCGCTCACGCTGATCGCCGTCCTCCAGTTCGTGGAGGACGCGCAGGCGCTGGTGGAGGCGCTCGTCGCGCCGCTCCCGTCCGGCAGCTACCTCGCGCTCACGATCCCCACCGGCGACCTCGCGCCCGAGTCCGCGCACCTCGCCGCCGAGTACACCCGCCGCGGCATCCCCATGTACCTGCGCGACCGCGCGCAGGTGGAACGCCTGATCGCCGGGCTGGAACCGGTGGCACCGGGCGTCGTCCCGATGCCGCGCTGGCACCCCGCCCCCGGCGAGGAGATCCTGCCCGACACCGCCACCAACATGTACGCCGTCGCCGCCCGCAAGCCGTAACCGATGTGCGCCCGGCCGATTGCCGGGCATGAATGCATCGCGGCCATCGAAACAGCCGAAACGCGGGAGAGCTCCGAAATGCGCGGCAGCGGCATCACCCCATCGCAGATTCCCGGGCCGTCCGCGGAGGGCGACGGCGCGCAGGCCATCGTGGCCGCCGGTGGGCTGCACAACTACCAGCTCGGCCTGCACGCCGAGTACGGGCCCGTGGTGCGCTTCCCCCTCCCCGGCGCGGGCCTCGCGGTGTCGGTCGCCGACCCGGTGCTGCTGGAGGCCACCGCGAAGATCAACAAGCGGCCGGAGCGGCTGTTCGAGTTCCTCGCCCCGCTCCAGGAGGCGGGCAACCTGCAAACGCTCCCGGCCGACGAGCACGGCCCGTGGCGCCGCGTGATGCTGTCGGTGCTGGCCGGACGCCCCTCCCACGAGGCCCACTTCGCGCACTTCACCGCCCTCGCGACCGACCTGGCCGACCACTGGGAGACCCGCGCCGCGTCCGGCCCTGCTGCTGGTGGGGGGACGACCCCCCACACCCCCCGGAACGGCACTATCACCTCCCAGAAGGACCTGAGCGAACTCTCCCTACGCATGATCTGCCGCTACTCCCTCGGCAGCGGCCTCACGCCCGAGGAGTCCGGACGCGTCGTCTCCGCCTTCGAGGCCGTCCTCACCGAGTACCTGGGCCGCCTCTACCAGCCGGACGCCCCCGACACCTCCGACGCCGCCGACGAGGGCCTCGCCTACCTGCGCGCGACCGTCGACAGGGTCCTCGCGGCCCACCGCGAGAGCACCGGCCGCAGCGACATGATCGCCGCGCTGGTCGAGTCGGGCGAGTCCCCGGCGCGCATCCGCGACTCGGTGCTGATGACCATGCTCGCCGCCCACCACACGACGGGCGTCGCGATCTCCTGGGTGCTCTACACGCTGGCTCAGCACCCGGACATCGCCGGACGTGTCGCCGCCGAACTCGACAATGTCCTCGGCGACCGCGCCGTCCCCGAATACGCCGACCTGAAGAAACTGAAGTACCTCGACCGGGTCCTCAGAGAAACAATGCGCCTGTACCCGCCGGGCCCCTACGGAGCCCGAGAGGCCACCGAAGACCTCACAATCGGCGACTACGAAATTCCGGCCGGGACGACCATCTTCTACCCCTTCTGGGCCGTCCACCTCAACCCCCGATACTGGCCGGACCCGCACGTGTTCGACCCCGACCGGTTCACCCCCGAGGCGTCGGCGGGCCGCCCCCAGCTCGCCTACATCCCGTTCGGAATCGGCCCCCGCAGCTGCGAGGGCGCCGCCCTCGCGATGGTCGAGGCGGAACTCGTCCTCGCCGTCCTGCTGAAGCGATTCGAGTTCCGCCTCGCCCCAGGCCACACGGTGACCCCCACAGAACGCTTCGTCCTATGGGCGGCCAACGACATCCACCTGGACCTCACCCCCCGGGCGCGTCCGCATTAGGCCAGCGGCATAGGTCATCCAGACGCCCACGGCCCGCGAACAGGAGGGAGAACGAGACCGAACACGGGGGCCGCATCATGGGGGACTTGTTCAAGCTGCTGGAGAGCCGGGTGGGCGCCAACGCGCGGCGCGCCGTCGAGATCTACGCGCGTGAGGTGCCCGAGTTCCGCGCCGTGGCCGCCGACGCCTCGGCGCGGGAGGCGCTCGTGGAGTTCTCGGTGCTGCTGCGGCGCCGGACCGTCGAACTGGCCGTCGACGAAATGCCCCTGAGCAGCGACGATTTAGCGGCCATCGCCGCCGCCGGACGCGAACGCGCCCTGGCCGGGATGTCCCTGAAGGCCCACGACCACGTCCTCGGCCTGCACTCGGCCCTGGCGGTGCAGGAGCTGCACGAGGCGGCCGGGCCGGGCGAGGCGGACGCGCTCATGCGGCTCCTCGGCTGGCTCGGCCCCCAGGGCACGGCGGCCAAGGACGCCTACACCCACGGATTCCTGGACGGGCAGAGGAACGTCCTGACCTTCGCCCACCGCGTCCAGCAGCTCGCCGAGGCGCTGCTGACCGGCGACCCGGTCGCGTCCGGGCTGGCCGAGGTCCTCGGCCTCCCGCTCGCCGCCGGCTACACGGTGACGGTCGTCCGGATCGCCGGACGCGGCCCCGACACGCCCGCGGCGGAACGCCAGAAGATCGTCGGTGCCCTGACCGCCGAGCACCGGGTGCCGTTGCGGTGGCGCGAGCCGCTCGAAGTCGTCGCGCTCGTCCCCGGCGACACCGCGCAGGCCCGCGTCCGGCGGAGTGCGCTCGACTTCGCCCGCGCGGTGGCGGGCGCGGTCGGGCGGCCCTGCGCCGTCGGGGCGTCGAGCGCGCGCCGGCACGCGCTGCCCGACGCGCTGGCGATGGCGCGGCGGATCGCCGAGGCCGCGCCGCTGCGCGCCGTCCCGCGCGAGGTCAGCACGCTCCAGGACGTCTTCGTCGAGCTCGGCGCCGGACGGCTGCCCGAGGTCGAGCGCTGGCTGCGCCAGGTGGCCCAGCAGCTCGCGCGCGGCCCCGACCTGGTCACCACCCTCGACGCCTACTACCGGCACGACATGAACCGGCTGGCCACCGCGTCCCACCTGCACATCCATCCCCGCACCGTCGACTACCGGCTGCACCGGGCGCGCGAGCTGACCGGCATCGCGCCCGCCACCGCGCACGGCGTGCGCGTGCTGACCGCGGCGGTGGCGCGCGTGCTGGCCGTCAACCCGTGACGCCCGGCGGCCGGTCAGCGCGTGATGGCCGCGATGATCCGCGGACGCAGCTCGGCGGCACCGATCACCGCGTCCACCGAGCCGACCTCGACCGCGCGCCGGATGTCGTGGACGCGGTCGAACTCCGCCGCGACCTCGTTGAGCTTCTCCGTCCGGACGGACGAGCGCAGCTCGTCCAGCTCGGCGGTCAGCGTCGCGCGCTCGGCGCCGGACGCGGCCGTGACCCGGCCCTCCAGGTCCCGGACGCGGGGGTCGGCGGCCGTGCGGGCGTTGACCTCCCCGGCGAACACCGCCGCCGCGGCGGGCGCCCCGCCGAGCACGGACGCGAACGAGCCCTCCAGCGCGAGCACGGTCATGTTCGGGTTCAGCGCCTTGGAGAACACCACGAACGCGCCGCCGTGGTACCGCGAGATCACGCAGAACACGATGGGCCCGCGGAAGTTCACGATCGCGCGGCCGATCTCCGCGCCGTACTCCAGCTGGAGCTTGCGCATCGACTCCGGCGACCCGTCGAAGCCCGACAGGTTCGCCAGCACCACCAGCGGACGGTTGCCGCTGGCCGCGTTGATCGCGCGGGCGGCCTTCTTCGACGACTGCGGGAACAGCGTGCCCGCCGTGTAGCTGTCGGGCCCGTCGGTGGGCGGGAAGCCGCGCCGGGGCACCGCCTGCGACTCGATGCCGAGCAGGCAGGCGGGCTGCCCGCCGAGGTGGACGTCCTGCACGACCGCCGTCTCGGCGTCGGCCATGCCCGCCCAGCGCTCCAGCACCGGGTGGTCCTGGTCCGACAGCGCCCGCATGACGGTCCGGATGTCGAACGGCTTCTTGCGGTCCGGGTTGGCCTCGGCGGAGAAGATCTCCCCGACCGTGGCGAAGTCGCTGCCCGCCACCGTGTGCGGGAAGGACGACACGTCCCGGTCGACGGGGTCGGTAGTGCTCGCCCGGCGCGGCCCGTCCTCCCCAGGCGCAACATAAGTGTGGTCGTAATGCGCCATGAGAACATCCCGCGCGGCGGCCAGGTTCGGCGCCCAGTACTGCGCCTGCCCGTTCGGCCCCATCACGCGGTCGTAGCCGCCGATGCCGAAGTTGTCCTCCGCCGACACGCCGCCGGAGAAGTCGAGCGCCTGCTTGCCGGTCAGCACCATCGCCGAGTCCGGCGTCATCACGAGGATGCCCTTGGTGTGCATGAGCATCGTCGCCTCGGCGTTCCAGTACGGCTGCGCGCCGACGTTGATGCCCGCGACGACGATGTTGATCTCGCCGCCGTCCTGGGTGAACTCGACGATCCGCTTGAGCGCGGCGGCGACCCAGTCCATGTTCTCGGTGCCGGACTCCATCGAGACCCGGGCGCCCGACGACAGCGCGTACCACTCCAGCGGCACCCGCATCCGCTCGGCGAGGTCCAGCGCGCCGATCACGCGGCGGCACTCCGGCTCCGACAGCGCGCCGAGCGACTTGGTCGGGTCGCCGAGCAGCACGACCCGGCTGACGCCCTGCGGGTGCCGCGCGGTCCGCGTCGTGACGACGCCCGCGACCATCGCGGCCGTGTTGCGCCCCTTCGGACGGTCCACCGGCACCAGCGCGTGCGTCTCGTCGAGGTCGTGCTCGACGAAGTCGCCGAGCAGCCCCACCAGCTCGTACGGGTAGACGGTGTTGCGGCTGCTCGCGCGCAGCACCTTCTGCCGGTAGCCGTCGATCGGCTCGACCGGCGCGTCGGACGGCGCGCCGATGTGCAGTTCGCTGCGTCCGGCCGCGTCGAAGGTGACCCGGACGGCGATCTTGCGCAGCTCCCCGGTCCGCTCGTGGCGGTGCCGGGCGATGAACAGCATCTCCTCCAGGCCCGCGCCCGCCGCCGTCGGCAGCACGCGCTCGGCGATCGTCTCCAGCTCGGCGCGGGTCATGTGGCTCGGCGGCCACACGTAGATGACGACGCGGTTGGTGGGGAACAGCTTCTTGGACGGCCGCCGCGACCGCGCCCGCCGGATCGAGTCCAGGCACGCGGCGATGGTGTCCTCCGCGGTCGGCAGCGCGACGAGCCTGCCGTCCAGGTCGCGCAGCTCGGTCAGGTCGCGGACCTGCGCGAACGCCACGAGCCTGTCGTCGGACGGGTTGCCCCGCGCCACCGCCTGGAACAGGTAGACCTCCTCGTCGGAGGACGGCAGCCGGGTCAGGTCGAACTCGCTCAGCCGCTCGATCTGCATCCGGTGCGCGATGTAGGGGTGCAGGCCCCGGATCAGCCGCTCCTCGACCATCCCGCCCTCGGACGGGCGGAACGTGAAGTGGTGGTGCATCACGGCGCCGCCGCTGCCCGCGACGGTCGCGGTCACCCGCCGGACCGGCTCCGGCAGCGGGTGGGCGTCGATGACCTCCTGCAACGCCTCCGCCATCGCGCCGAAGTCCTCCGGCTGCCGCTCCCAGGCGAGGTAGATGTCGGCGTCGATGGCCTCCTCGCCGCGCGCCAGCTCGGCGAGGCCGTCCAGCGCGCCGCCGAGGGCCTCGAAGCCCACCGCCGCCGACACCACGGCCGAGCCCGCGCGCTCGGCGACGACGAACGTGCAGCCCGCGGCCTCCCGCGTCCGGACGCCGGTGATCCCCTTGTTGCCGTAGTAGCGGCGGGTCAGCACCTCCAGCAGGATCGAGTTGTCCCGGCCGTCGCGGCCGAGGCGCTGGCCGAGCAGCCGCACGAGCGGCTCGGTGCTGCGGACCATCTCGGCGATGCGCTCGCCGCGCTCCGGCGCGTCGGGGTTGGCGTCCAGGTGCCGCAGGTGCTTGCGGACCTCGGCGTAGACGCGGGCGCGGTTGCGGCGCAGCAGCGGCTGCGCGAACCAGGCGAACACCACGCCGCGCGCGAGGTCGCAGACGACGGGGAAGCGCACCTGCGTCGCCGCGACCAGCCGCTCCAGCGCGAGGCCCACGTCCTCGCGCAGCGTCAGGTCGGGCGGCGGCTCCCGCAGCCACGCCCGCAGCAGCGCCACGATCACCGCCGTGTCGGCGGCGGCGCGCTGCTGCGACAGGAAGATCCGGAACACCGCCGCGTCCAGCTCGGGGGAGCGCTCCAGCTCGGTCACGCCGTAGTGGCCGAGCGCCTTGGCGAGCTTGGCCTGGAACGCCTCCGGCAGCCCGGCCCGCTCGACGTCCAGGCTCTGGAGGTAGGTGTGGAAGTACTCGCGGGCGCTGTGCACGTGGCCGCCGTCGGTGCCGTCGCCGCTCACGGGCCGGTCGCGGCCCAGCTCGGCGAGGTCGGCGAACACGTCGACCAGGCGCAGCTCCCCGAGCAGCGGCTGGTGCCCGTTCCGCTCGGCGGCCTTGCGCGCGTCGAGGTAGTCGTCCAGGACGCGGCGCTCGTCATGCGGGTCCACGTCGAAGCCCAGCAACAGGCTGCGCAGGTCCTCCTGGCCGCGGACGGCGCGGACCCGCGCCGGGACCTCCTCGGGCGCGGCGGGCAGTTCCAGCTCGACGGTCGGCCCTTCCGCGGCCGCCTCGTCCTGCGCGCCGTCGGCGAGCGGCTCCAGCCGCAGCAGCGGCGCGCCGGTCTCGACCTGGCTCCCGACGGACACGACGCATTCCTTCAGCCGCGCCCGGAACGGCGCGCGCAGCACCGTCTCCATCTTCATGCTCTCCAGCACCAGCACCGGCGCGCCCGCCTCGACCTCGTCGCCCGCCTTCAACGGCGTCGCGACGACCAGCGCGGGCGCGGGGGAGCGGACGACGCCGCCCTCGTCCCGGCTGACGCGGTGCGCCACCCCGTCGACCTCGACGAGGTGGATCGGCCCGTGCGTGCCGGTCAGCAGCCGGTACCGGACGCCGTTCACGGCGATCTGCCCGGTGTGCTTGCTGAAGCGGTCGAGCTCCACGTCGGCGGTGCGGACGTCCTCGCCCACGTCGAAGCCGACCCGGAACCGGTGCGCGCCGACCCGCGCCACGCGCAGCCGGTAGGAGACGCCGCGCAGCTTGAGGTCCAGCGGGCGGCCGCTCTCGTGCCGCGCCTGCGGGCGCCCGCCGGACGCCGTCGACAGCAGCCGCTGCCGCTCGGCGCGCTCCTCCTCCTCGTACGCCTCGATCGCGGCGGCGGCCAGCGCGACCGCCGAGTGCCGGTGCGAGACCAGCCCGCCCTCGCCGCGGACGCGGTCGATCCAGCCGGTGTCGGCGCTGCCGTCGATCACCTCGGGCCGGTCGAGCAGGTCGAGCACGAAGCTCTTGTTGGTCGCGCCGCCCTCGATGATCACGGTGGTCTCGGTCATCGCGCGGCGCAGCCGGCCGAGCGCCTCGTCCCGGTCCCGGCCGTAGGCGATGATCTTCGCGATCATCGAGTCGAAGTCGGCGGGGATCGTGTCGCCCTCGCGGACCCCGGTGTCCACCCGGACGCCGGGCCCGGCGGGCAGGTCGAGCCGCGCGATGCGGCCGGGGGAGGGGGCGAAGTCGCGGTCGGGGTCCTCGGCGTTCAGCCGCGCCTCGACGGCGTGCCCGCGCTCGACCGGCGGCTCGCCTTCGAGCCGTCCGCCGGACGCCACGTGCAGCTGGGCCTTGACCAGGTCGAACCCGGTGGTGGACTCGGTGATCGGGTGCTCGACCTGGAGCCGGGTGTTGACCTCCAGGAACGCGAACAGCCGCTCGCCGGGGTGGTAGAGGAACTCCACGGTCGCCGCGCCCCGGTAGCCGACCGCGAGCGCCAGCCGCTCGGCCGAGGACTTCAGCTCCGCCGCCTGCTCGGCGCTCAGCACCGGCGAGGCCGACTCCTCGATGACCTTCTGGTTGCGCCGCTGCACCGAGCAGTCGCGGACGCCGAGCGCCCACGCCGTCCCCTGCCCGTCGGCGATCACCTGGACCTCGACGTGCCGCGCGCCGGTGACCAGGCGCTCCAGGAACACGACGCCGCTGCCGAACGCCCGCGCGGCCTCCTGGCCGGTGCGCTCGTAGGCGTCCTCCAGCCCGGCCGGGTTCGTGACGACGCGGATGCCGCGCCCGCCGCCGCCCGCCGTCGCCTTCAGCATCAGCGGGTAGCCGATCTCGGATGCCTTGGCCAGCGCGTCCTCCAGCGTCTCGACCGCCCCGCGGCTCCACGGCGCGACCGGGACCCCGACCTCCTCGGCGATCAGCTTCGCGCCGATCTTGTCGCCGAGCTTGCGCATCGCCTCCGGGCTCGGGCCGACGAACCTCACCCCGACCCGCTCGCACAGCTCCGCGAACGCCGGGTCCTCGGCGACGAAGCCCCAGCCGACCCAGGCCGCGTCCGCGCCGGACTCCACCAGCGCGCGCTCCAGCACCTTCAGGTCGAGGTACGGACGCGCGGACGCGGGCCCGAGATCGTAGGACCGGTCGGCCTCCCGCACGAACGCCGCCGCGCGGTCGACGTCGGTGTGCAGGGCGACGGTCTCGATCCGGGTCCCGGTCTCCGCGGCGATGTCCCGTACTGCGTGGATGAGCCGCATGGCGGCCTCACCACGGTTGACGATGGCGACACGACTGAACACCGTCCGAGCCCTCCTCTAGACCACCGATGTGCGCGCCGTGGACACGGTCGGCCCCGGCCATGCTCACCCTTCCGCCTCCGGCCCGGCTGCGCCATGCCGCTGAGGGGGCAGGCTGAGCGCCCCCAGTTTGTGGGAAACATCCAAAAGCCGCCGCCCACCTGCACGCCCTCCGAGCATGCGCCACCCCGCCAGCGGCAACCTTGTCCCCACCTATAGCCCCCACCCTGACCAGGCGAAACGCCCGCCCACCACGCGGTATCCGAAGCTCCGATCAAGAAACCACCCCTCCGCTGGTAACCACACGCAACCAATGAATCACGCTCCGCGTCCACTCCCGTCCAGACTTCCGACTCGCACGCCGACCCGCCCGCCGAGGACGCTTTTCGCCCCGGAGGGCATAACCGCTGAGCTATCCCCAGAATGGTCGAAGCGGTCTCAAAAACGCCCAGTCAAATACCGCCTAAGCTCGCCCGGGCGCAAACATTGACAATTGCCGTTACAAGGCTGGTCACTTATCAACGAATCTCGGCAGGACGCGAGCTGGTCCGGCCCCTGATCTGCGCTGGTCTATTACGATGCGAATCGACGGCGCCCAATTGGCCCTTGCCCGCTATTCGGAGCGGCGGCTATCGTATAGCAAATCCGATAGGAAGATTTCCTAGCGGACGAAAGCAATGCCCCGCCCCCCGCTCCCCGCTCCCCGCCATGGACGAGGTCGCCGACGGAAGTCACGGCTCCCACCGTCCAGGATCACATGGCTCCGCAGGCCATGCCCGACCGCCCACCCCTAGCCCGGGCGGTCGCGACGAAAGCCCGCCTCCAGGGCCCGGAGGCGGCGTTCGTCTCCTGAGCGAACCCGCCATCGCGGGGTCGCGTACCCGCCCTGCTCCGGTCCCGAGAGCAAGGGCTGGGGGTCGTCGGCGGCATGACGCCGATTGGAGAAACTGCCATGCGCAAGCTGATGCAAGCGACGCTGGGCGCGTGCGCCCTCGCCCTTGCGATGGGTGGCGCGACCGCCGCGAACGCGGCCCAGCCCCCCGCCCCCAGCGGTCCCGCGCCCATCATCGGCGGGCACAACGCGACTGAGACCTACCCCTGGATGGTGGCGCTCAGCAACGGCTGCGGCGGCAGCCTCGTCGCTCCCCAGTGGATCGTGACGGCGAACCACTGCGGCTCCGCGTCCTCGGGCCGGATCGGCTCGAACAGCAAGAGCTCCGGCGGCGAGGTCCGCTCGATCGACCGGCGGACCACCCGCTCGGGCACCGACCTCACGCTGATGCACCTGTCCACGCCCGCGACGGGCACGCCGGTGAAGATGGCGCAGAGCCAGCCCGCCGCGAACACCCCCGTCCGGCTGCTGGGCTTCGGCTGCATGAGCTGGCCGAGCTGCCGTAACGCCACCACGCTCCAGGAGATCGACCTGACCATCCTGCCGAGCGGCAACTGCGCGGCCGGCGGCGGCACCGCGAACGACGTCTGCGTCTCGGGCGACCGCGGCCACTCCGCCTGCCACGGCGACTCCGGCGGCCCGGCGGTCACCGGCTCCAGCGGCAACTGGACGCTCGTCGGCGAGACCCACGGCCCGGGCGACAACCGCGGCGAGTGCGCGACCACCACGCTCTACACCGGCATCGCGCCGTACCTGTCCTGGATCAACCAGCAGATCGGCAAGTGACGCAGGCTCCCCTCCTACCCGCAGGAGTTCCGATGTCCATCCGCAAGATCATGGTGACGCTGGCCGTCACCCTCGGCCTGGCGATGCTGCTCCCGGCGCTGGTGGTCGACACCGCGTCCGCCGCGGCGCCCGCGGCCGTCCGCACGATCTACTACGACGCCAGCGCGTCGCAGGAGTTCAAGGCCGCCGTGGACGAGGGCGCCGAGGCCTGGAACGTGGCCGTGCCCACGATCAAGCTCGTCGCCGCCACCGGCGGCCAGGCGACCATCAAGGTCTACGCCGACAACGGCTGGCCCCGCACGATCTCCTACGGCTTCGGCCAGGGCACGATCTACATGGGCCGCCAGGCCGTCCAGGACGGCTTCTACCCGCCGCGGATCGCCGCGCACGAGCTCGGCCACGCGCTCGGCCTGCCCGACAACCGCAACGGCCGCTGTGACTACCTGATGTCCGGCCACAGCTCGCCGACCTCGTGCAAGACCACCGCCCCGCACGCGACCGAGGCCGCCACGGTCCGCCGCAACGCGGGCGGCGGCTGGGTCACCACCCTCACCCGGCAGAACGCCTACGCGAACTGCTACACCTTCTAACCCATCGCCCCACACCGCGGGCACGAGCCAAGCCGTGCCCGCGGTGCGGCACGTCCGGGGTCAGGTGGCGGGTTGTTGCATGGCCTGGTCCAGGTGGGTGATGACGGCCGGGACGTCGTGGCTCTCGCTGGCGCGGATCAGTTCCAGCGCCGGGCGGACGAGGCCGCCGGGTCGCGCGATCAGCCGGGCCAGGACGGCCGCGCGGACGTCCATGCGTTCGATCGTCGCCGCCTGCTCCGCGTCGTTCTGCCCCGCGAGC
The DNA here is from genome assembly GCF_022751215.1 of Actinomadura terrae. GTDB lineage: Bacteria > Actinomycetota > Actinomycetes > Streptosporangiales > Streptosporangiaceae > Spirillospora > Spirillospora terrae. The sequence goes on from NZ_JAICDG010000002.1 coordinate 1,565,483, forward strand.
AGGACGGCGTTGTGCCAGGCCTCCTCGCGGGACTGGCGGATGCTGAAGTCCAGGATGTGCTCGTCGCTGCGCCCGCCCACCTGGTCGAGCAGCCACAGCAGCGGCGACACGTCGCCCACCGCCGCCTGGACGGCCAGCACGACCCGCGTCAGGATCTCGTTGATCAGCAGGAAGTCGCGGCGCAGCGCGTGGATCTCCTCGCCCGGGCTCGTGCGCGCGGCGGCGACCGCGAGGTCGAGGCCGATGTGGGCGTTCACGCCGAGGATCAGGTGCTGGACGATGATCGTGTCGGCGTCGGTCAGCAGGCCGAACGTCTCGCGCCAGCAGCGGGGGCCGCTCCGGTCGCGCAGCCAGGCGTCGCGGGCCTCGAAGTAGCGGTTGCCGAAGTGGGTGTCGAAGCGGTCCATGCGGGGGCCGTCGTCGAACCGGCCCTCGTGGATCGCCGTGCGGACCTCGACGGTGACCTGCCGGTACAGCGCGGCGAAGTACCCCGCGCGGTCGCCGGTCCGGACGGCCTTTCCCACGATCTCGGCGAGCCCCGCGACGACTTCGTCGATGTTCTTCGCGGCCATATGCCACCTCCCCAAAAATGCGGACTTTTGGTAGGAGCCGTTAATTGACGCCCGGGGGACGCGGGCCGAAGAACCAGTCTCCCTCCAGGCGCTCGCGAATGAGCTCGAATCTGTGAACCTTGGCCTTTTCGCTTTCCGGCAGCGGCTCGGAGCCCAGGGCCAGGAAGACGAGGGCGGCGAGGCCCGCGACGATGAGGACGACGACCCCGAGGGCGACCACCCCGCTTGAGAAGGCGGCGAGCCCGAGGGCGGTGCCCACGACGGCGGCCCCGGCACTGGAGGCGTAGAGCGCCGCCTGCCGTTTCCGGTGGCCTGACCGGCAGGTCGCGCAGCGCGGCACGTTCACCGTCAGCACCTGCCAGGCGACGCGTCCCATATGGTGCTGGACGTTGCCGCTGAGCTTCTGCTCGTAGGCGCTCTCCTTGTCGGCCGGGTGCTCCTTGCAGAACCAGCAGGTCAGGTACATCAAATTGCTCTTGGCGATGTCGAGGCTGTCGGAGACGCGTTTGCGCACGGCGTTCGTCGCCGCGACCGCGAGCGCGCGTTCGAGCACCCGGACGGCGGGCGGCCAGTCGTCGGTCTTGTTGGCGTAGGGGATCACGCAGCCGAGCGCCCGGTTCGCGACGTCGTCCCGGGCGCCGCGCAGGACCGGGCTGTCGTCGGGGAGCGCGATCGCCAGGACGTCCAGCAGCGGCCCCGCCTGGTCGAGCAGGCGTTCGGCGGACTCGGCGCCCCGGGCCGGGTCGGCGTCGGCGGTGTTCTCGGCGTGCTCCCCGAGCGTCCGGAGCCGGGACGCGTCGGGCTCCACCGCGCGGCGCAGCGCCTCGGCGACGTCGAGCCGGGCGAAGCCCGACCGCTCCATGTGGACGATGTGGGCCTCGGCCTCGGGGCGGCGGCCGTCCCGGAGCGCGGTCACCGCGAGCCGCGCGTTGATGCCCAGCAGCGCTTCGGGCAGGTCAGCGCGGATGCGGGCGGCGGTGGCGGGGCCGAGGCGCGGGTCGTCGAAGTCGCGGGCGCGGGACTCCAGGAGCGTCCAGAAATTGCGGTCGTGGACGACCTTCACCCACGCCATGAACACCTCGGGCCAGGACGCCGTCCCGGACGCGTCGAGCGCGCGGGCGTGCGCGAGGACCGCCAGGTTGTGCCTGCCCACGGAGGACGCGGACTCCGTCCACAGGCGTTCGGCCTCGTCCAGGTCGCCGCGTCGCAGCGCCGTGAGCGCCAGATCGGGACGCCCCGGCTGCACGGGCCAGAACCAGAACAGCTCGTCGAGCAGCCGCCGGGCCGGGTCGCGCAGCCGTTGCGCGGCCTCCTGGATCTCGGTCGCATCGGGATCGGGACCGAACAGGACGCTCTCGGATGTGGAATCGGACCCGAAACGGTTCGCCACCCGCATCTTCTCAGCGTGCCGCCGGATTTCACGCGGGCTCGCAAGTATCCCCAGCCCCGTCACCCGGAACGCGTTCCTGCGATACAGATCGGGGCCCAACTCGTCCAGGAGCGGGCCGAACACGTCCTCGGTCATCGCCCTCACTCCTGACCGGCCGGGGAGATCCGCAGGCCGACGGTCCGGTTCCGGGCGGGGGAGCGGTCACCTTCGAGGGCGGACGCGGCGCCGAGGGTCGACACCGTGAACCTGCCGGTCGGTATCCCCGCGCGGTCGTGGAGCAGTTCCCGGACGACCATCGCCCGCAGCGTCCCGAGTTCGGTGTTGGTCGCATACCCGCGCCCGGGCGGCACCGGCTGGTCGTCGGTGTGCCCGATGACGGCCACCGAAATGCGCGTCGCATAAGGCCGCAGCCGCGTCCCGAGCGCGGCCAGAACAGAACGCCCATCCCGCGACAACCGCACCCCGTCCAGAAACAGGCCCTTACTAAAACTGACGGAAATCTCCCCTTGGCGGCGCCGCACGACCGCCCCCGGCACCCCGAGATCCATCCCCGCCAGCACATCCGCCGTGGGCGACGGCCGCACCGGCGCCGGAGCAACCGGAACCGTCCGCACCACCACAGGCGGCGGCGTGGAGCCGTCCTCCCCGAAACTCACCACGCCCAGGACGACGGCCGCCACCCCCACCACCGCCACCGCATAAGGCCAGGCAGGACGCGTCGTCCGCCGCGCGCGGGCCATCGCGACCCGCCGCCGGCACTCCGCGATCTCCGGGGACCCCGGGGCGAGGTGCTCGGCCTCGTCCCAGGCCGCGTCCGCCTCGTCCAGCCGTCCCTGCTGGGCATGGATGCGGGCCAGCAGGTCCAGCAGCGGGACGCTCGGCTCGATGTCGCGCCCCGCCTCCGTCAGGATCGCCTCGGCCTGGGCGTAGCGGCCGTGCCGGGCCAGCGTGCGGGCCTGCGCCAGCGCCAGCTCGCGGGTCGCGAGCAGCAGCGGTGCCTGGTCGGCCATCAGACCTTCCTCACCGTGCTCAGCAGGTCGAGGCCCGCGCGCTCGTCCGGCAGCAGGTCGGCGAGGACGCGGTTGATGTCGCGCAGCGTCCCGGCGTCGCCGTTCGCCGCCGCGCGGCGGCCCGCCGCGACGAGCTTGCGGGCCTCGCCCGGATCGCGCATCTCCGACTGGTGGGCGCACAGGTTGTCGAAGATGATGAACGGCAGGTCGCCCGACTCGTCCAGCACCCGCATCGCGAGCGTGCGCAGGTCCTCGATCCGCTGCCGCAGCAGCTGCGCGTCCCGCGAGGCGCGCGCGGACTGCACCGACGACTCGGCGATCGACAGCGACCGCCGGTGATCGCCGTTGCCCCGCTCCCGCACGATGTCCTGGACGACGGCCAGCAGCTCCTGCGACTCCCTGACCAGCTCGGGCCATTCGAGCGCGTCCTCGATGTCGTCTACCGCCGCCCGCAGGACGAGGATCAGCTTCCCGCACTCGATCGCCTCGGTCGTGTCCGCCCGCGCCGCCTCCGCCTTCGCCTCCACGTCCGCGACGAGCCGGTCCCGGTCGATCCGCAGCAGCAGGTCCGTCGCCCGCGCGTCGCCGATCTCGGTGAGCCGCCGCCGCACGGTCTCCAGCCGGTGCTTCTCGGCCTTGGCGTCCCGGACCAGGTCGGCATGCTTCGGGACGGTCTCGGTCCGCATGTTGATCACGTGCTCGAACTCCTCGTCCAGCATCGGGACGTAGGCGCGCGCGACGACCAGGCGCGACTCGTCCACCACGATGGTGAAGTCGACCGCGCTGCCCTCGGGCACGTCCCGCCGCACCTGGTCGGGCACGACCTCCAGGCGGCCGATGCGCAGGTTGCGGTCCGCGCGGGCGTGCTCGCCCTCCATGACCGGGATGCGGATCATCCCCTCCCCGGTGCCCCGGTTGACCGCGACCGTCGTGCGCAGCTCGACGTTCCGCCGCGCCGGAAGCGGGGTGTTGCGCGTGACGAGCGGCAGGAACTCGTTGCCGTCGAGCCCGACGCCGAGCGTCTGCTGGAGCAGCGGCTGCGTCTCGACCGCGCCGACCGTGTAGTCGATCCGGTCCTGGCTCAGCCGCAGGACGGCGCCGGACGCGTCGGTCAGCTCGATCCCGAACGTGTTCCGGCGCCCCTTCTCCGCCCAGAGCGTCGCGGTGAAGGTGCCCTCGTCCGACAGGGGAATCCTTCCGCTACGCCATGCGGGCCTGGCCTCGGCATTGACGAACTCAACGGCGAGCCCCGCCGCTTCCGGCCCGGTCACCTTCCCGCCGACAAACGGCTCGGTCTCCGGCCCGGTCGGGCTGTACTCCAGCTCGATCGCGTACACGCCCGGGTCCGTCTTCGCCAGCGACGGCGTGACCTCCAGCCGCTTGGACCCGGCGAAGATCGCCGCGCCCTTGGCGACCACGGTGAGCGGGTCCTGGCTCTGGTCGATCGCGATCCCGAGCCCCTCCTTCGGGTCGGCGATGCGCTCACGCAGATACGGAGACAGCGTCGTCCCCCCGACCAGCAGCACCTTCTCGATGTCGCCGGGCCCCAGCCCGCTCTCCTTCAACGCCCGGCGGCACAGGTCCACCGACCGCGCGATGTAGGGTTCGGCGATCCGCTCGACGTCCCCGCGCCGCAGATCGAAGTCGAACTCGAACCGCTGCTCCTGCGCGTCGACGAGGACAACGTCGATATCGACCGACTCTCTCCTCGACAGCTGGATCTTGGCGGCCTCGGCGGCGAGCTTGAGCGTGTTCACGGCGGCGGGCCAGCGCGGATTCCCCCGCGTGAAGTCGGAGAACCCGTACCGCTTCTTCACCGCCGGGATCAGCAGCGTCTCGACGATCTTCCAGTCGATCAGCTTGCCGCCGAGCAGGTTGTCCCCCCGGTGGTTGACGACGTTGAACTCGCCGTCGCGCATGTTGACCACGGCCGCGTCGAACGTCCCGCCGCCGAAGTCGTAGACGAGCCAAAACGCGTTCTCGACGTCCGACTGGAACCCGTAGGCAAGCGCCGCCGCCGTAGGCTCCTGAAGTAGAGGTGCCTGCGCCAACCCCGCCAACTCGGCGGCCCGCTTCGTCGCCTCGCACGCGCTCAACTCGAACGCCGCCGGGACCGTGATGACGGCGGCGGCCACCTCGTCCCCGACACTCTCCACGTCCCGCTTCAAGGACTTCAGCACCTCGGCCGAAAGCTCCTCGGGTTCCATGGACCGCCCCGCGTCCCGAAAGACCTTGGGCTGCCCGGTCGTCCCCATCCGAAGCTTGAACTCGACGCAGGTGTTCTCCGGGTCCTGCTCGCTGCGCTCCTTGGCCTCGCGCCCGACGTACAGCCGGTTGCGCTGGTCGACCCGCACCGCCGACGGGGTCGTCTCGCTGCCGTCGACGTTCTTGAAGACCTTGGCGTCCACGCCGCCCAGCACGGCGATCGCGCTGTTGGTCGTGCCGAGGTCGATCCCGAAGTCGATCGTGGTCCTGGTCATGGACGCTGCTCCCTCGCTTCCTCGCGCGGCCTCTGGTCGGCGGACTCCGGGGTGCCCACGATGACCTCGGCCATCTGGATCCGCTGGTCACCGAAGTAGACACTCGGCCGGATGGTCTCGATCACGCGTTCGCGTTCCAGCCCCGGCGTGGGCTGGAACGCGACGACGCTGATGCTCAGCCCCGAGTCGAAGGGCTCGTTGAGGTGGTCCTTGATCTCGACCCCGGCCTGGACGAGCGTGTCCCACGCCTTCTCGACCTGCCGGGTGGTGGAGCGCATCCCGTCGGGCAGGCTCGCCGTCCGAACATGAAGCCGCCAAACGGACGTCGCCACATCCGCCAGCGACCGCCCACCCAACCCAGCGACTTCTTCAGGGGCCACCCCGGGACGTTCTTCAGGCCCGGCCATCCCCACCCCGGGACGCTCCTCAGCCCCGCGCAACCCGGTCAAATGTGTGAAGGCGGCCAGAATGTCGTCCGGCCACTGGGCCTGTTGGATGCGGAACTCCCGGGGCCACCGCCACTGCCGCAGCGTCGCCCCGGCCTCCCCGGCCCATCGTCGCTTCACGACCGGACGCTTCGGTTGACGGGGACGGTGCGCGACAGTTCGGGAGGCATGGGGCCGAACCTAGACACACCCCACCGGGACCGGTCCCGGACCGTATATGAAAGGCCCCGACCCTAATCCGTAGGTTGTGGGTTCGAGTCCCACGCGAGCCACCTAGCCGTCTGTGTGGGAATGCGACAACAGCATCCCTGGCGAGTGGCCCCGGTCGTGATCGATCTGGAGCCGCCGGAGGGCGTGGGCGTTGTCGGGTCCTACAAGGCGCGTGCGTTACGGTGCTCTGCCCACCGCTGGGCAATGGGCAGGTTGGCCGGGGGCTCTGCGTCTGGATTAGCGGCGGCGCGTCGCCTCCAGCGTTCAGCCGATGCTCGCGTGTACAGGTCGAGCGCCTCAGGGGCGGCGCTTGTCCATGCGGGGAACTGGGCCACCCAGCGTTCGGCGTCGGCGGGGGTGTGCCCAGCGTGGATCAACCAGGGGATGATCTGACCGATCTCCACCCAGGACGTGCCCCGAGACGCGAACCCCCAATCCACCACGTAGGCGTGTTCTGGGGTGATCAGCAGATTGTAGGGGTTGAGGTCGGTGTGCAGAAGGGCGTCACCGGCCATCGGAGCCACGTCCGGTACGAGATGCTCCCAACGACGTTCCACACGCATGACGACCGCATCCGGGCATGGCGTGCTTTGGAGTTGATGAGCCGTCTTCGCCAGAGCCGCCAGGTCGGGGGAACCGGGCGAGTAGTCGGCATGGCGGCCTTGGACGTGCTCGAACCCCACCGCGAGCCACCCCCCGGCTTCCACGGTCCACAGAAGCCGGGGGGCGAACTCGGGCACGACAGGGTTGGTCGTGGTTTCCCTGCGCAGCGCGCGGACGCGTGGTCCGTCCTGGCCCAGGGAGGCTTTCCGAGCGGCCTTGACGAACGATGGCCCGGACGAGCCGGTCACAGTGGCGGCAAAGTCGGCGTTACCGCCGCCGGGAACCGCCCGAACACTGAGGACCGCGCCGGTTCGTCCGGTGATGGCCGTCCGGACCGCTTCCGGTAGGCGGGTCCACTGGTCGCGCATCTGCGCCCTTCGTCAGTCGGCGATCGTGCTGCACTCGGGCGGGCAGCAGCCCGCCCCGGCACCGGCCTCCCAGAATTCCATGTCCACGTGATAGCCCGTGGCCCGCAGGATCGGGACGGTCCTCTCCAGAGCGGCCACGGAGAGGATGTCAGCGTCCACCACCGGCACGTGGTGGAGGTACGTCCCCGCGTGTGTCATGCCGAACTCGTGGTAGGGCTTGGTGCGCTTGAGGAAGGCATGCCAACCCTCATCCACCGGGACCGACGGAACGATTCTGACCCACGCCTCAGGGTCCGTCGCGGCGGCCTTGATGAGTTCGGCGTGTGCCTTGAGGAACACCAGGGCCTGTCCTATCAGGCGTTCGGCGTAGGCGCGGGTGACGTGGTCGTACCGCATGATGTCTTCGACCAGGAGGGCGAACACCTCGGGTGAGACCAGCTCGCGGGGGTCCTTGACCGCCTCCGCCGTTCTCTCGGGAGCGATGGTCATTGCGACTACCTCCAGGGATTGAGCGCGACCGGTCGCCGCGCTTGAACCTCCGAGCGGCGGCGGAGTGTGAGGGTTACGAAGACCCACCACCACCGCGCGGAGAGGTCTAGGCGCCGGGCTCGGCGCTATCCTCCTGCGCCGCTACCTCAGCAAGCTGGGATTCGGCGTGGGCGTGAACCGATGGGCTGGTCAGCGGCTCTTCTTGCATGTCGGGGAGTGCCGAAGCTCATGCCCACAACGCTAGGAACGTCTGTTCTCGCTCGTCCACAATGTTGCGGGTTGTTGAGCACTAGAACGCCGCAAGTGCCTTCCTGATCAAGGCTTGGGCATCCGGGCCGTAGACGGCGGCCTCTCTGAGCACGTCAAACATCCGAACATACTGCGCCACCTCTTGGGGGCGAGTCACTTCGATCGAAGCAGTAGGAGTCTCCAAGCAGACAAGGGAATCATCGAAGATCCAGAACCCGGCGGAACCCACGGCCTTCCGCTCCCTCATCATCGGGATGATGCCAATCGATACATTGGGCAATCCCATGTCAGCCAGCAAGCGGTCAAGCTGTCCAATCTGGACTTCCGCTGTTCCGAACCAGGTGCACAGCGCCTGTTCCTCCAGAAGTACGGCAACGCGCTTGCTGCTCTGATATATGACTTTCTGACGTTCCATCCTGATCGCCAGGGCTTGCTCAAGATCGTTAGGCGAGTCCAGGAAGTCAATCCAAAAGGACAGCATCGATGCCGCATAGTCGGCGGTCTGGAACAGTCCAGGAATCGCGTTGTGCTCGTAGATTCTGAAGTGCTCGGTACGTTCGTAGAGCGGAACGTGCGCCGCCATCAGACGCTTCATTCCCGCACGCGTTTGTCTGCGAAATTCCAGGTAGGCCGACTCGACTGCCCGAGCGGTTGCAACGAGGTCTGGAGCTTCTTCCTCTACGCCGCAAGCATTGCACCAGGCGCGAATATCCGCATCCGAGGGCGCCTGCGAGCCCGTCTCTAGACGACTCACCTTGGAGTAGTGAAAACCCCGGGAGGCGAGTTCCCTGCCAGAGAAACCGGCATCCTTACGAAGCTCCCGCAGGCGTGCCCCGAGCGCCTCCCTCGCCTGCCTAGCCGAACTAGAAGGGACGGTAGTCACTGTGAGGGACCGAGAACTTCCATACTGCCTCAAAGGAGGAGCGGCAAAGGTCAGCTACATCTGGGTCATCCGTCGCCGTCATTCCAACAGACAGACCGTTGCCAGCATAATGAAGGAACACCGCCAAGTAACCGTCGAAGAGATAGAAATCGTTTCCGGGAACCCCGACAGCGGACACCGCAGGGCGAGGGACCCACCTGATGTCCTCGCCGGCCTCCACCATCGGGCCGGCGATGCTATGCGACCAGAGCTGGTATTCGCTCAGAGGCTCGGACACGATCCTAGCCCGCCGGACCGACCTCCCCGCCCTGACGTGCTCGCGAAGCGTTTGACACCAGCCACCTAGCCATGCCAAGTCGTCCGGCTCACCGGCAAGCCATTTAGCGAGGTATGGCAACTCAGTGGCAGTGCCGTACGCATCCCTCGCCTCAAGATGTAGGGCTTCACGTTTGAACGTCTTCAAGAGCCGTTCAAACTCATCAGCTTCCACTTCCCGCACGAGCCTCCTCCTCGAAGAACTCTCGGAAGAACTGAATCATGCGATCGGGGATCTCAACAACCGTCTCCCCTTCGGGGATGTCCATCGTCGCGAGCGCCTCCGGGTCCGACACGACCCACCCCTGAACGAACCAAGAGCCCCGGTCCGTCCGGTAGATCGTCGGCGAGCCAGTCGGGTTCGAGTCCGGGTCCTTGCCGACCAATCTCGGACGCATGAGCCTCTCCCGTCGGGTTGTTGCGCTGCGTTGCGCCCTCTCAGGCTCCTGTTGGGCCGCGTTGACCGTCAAGGGGTGTTGCACGATGTTGCACACCAACAGTCGCAGGGCCGTGTTCGACCCCCATTCGATCCCCACGGATGGGGTCACCAGGCCGGAACAGGTTCCAGACAGCCAGAACCCCCTCGTTAATCCGCCTCCCTCATGCGGACGGCGACGGTACTGGCCGTACGAACGAATTCGGCCAGGGCTTCCGAGCGGCGGCCCCGCGGCCACGCCAGCACCATCGGGGTGGACGGGGCGTCCTCGACCGGCACGGGACCAGGTCGGCCCGGATCTGCCCGCGCACGGAGGAGGGGACTACGGCGACGAGCCGTCCAAGGGCGATGAGCTGTATCAACTGGCCGACGTCCTGCGCCTTCGGACGCGCCGACCAGGGGGGCAACGCCTCGTCCCTGAGGTCGGCCATGGTGAGGCTCGTCCTACAGGCGAGCCGGTGCCGCCGGGGAAAGACCGCCGGCCGCGATTCGACGAGGAGCTCGGCGGTGTCGAGATCGTGCAGGTCGGCGAACGAACCGTGCAGCAGGCTGACATCCGCGCGGCCGTCACGCAGGACGGCGGTGCGCTCGTGGATCCCGCACATGATGACATCGACCGAAACCGCATCCAGCGCCTTCCCGCCCTCGGCGAGCAGCACTTCACCCGCTGGCGCGAGCGCGACCTTCCGGCTGCTGCGCTCGAACAGGACCACGCCGAGCCGCCGGTCGCCTGGTCGTCCTCGACGTCACCGACGGCGCGTCCGTGCGCAGGGCCGCCCGCTCCATCGAGGCCGACGTCGGCGGGCTCGACGTCCTGGTGAACAACGCTGGGCTGACCGGCGACCTCGGCCGCCAGACCCCGGCCGAGGCCGACCCGGACGTCGTCCGCCAGGTGTTCGAGACCAATTTCTTCGGCGTCATCACGGTCACCAACGCCATGCTTCCGCTGCTGCGGCGCTCGTCCAGCCCGCGCATCGTCAATATGTCGAGCAGCGTGGGGTCACTCAGCAAAATGTCGGACCCCGCGCATTATCTAGCGAGGATGCCGGGCTACGGGGCCTACCCGACCGTCGAAGACGGCGCTCAACTCGCTGACGGTGCAGTACGCCAAGGATCTGCGCGACGAGGGGATTCTGGTCAACGCCGCCGACCCGGGCCCCTGCGGCACCGACCTGACCCGCCCCCTCGGACGCACCATCACCCGGACCGCGGCGGAAGGGGCCGCCATCGTGGTCGAGCTGGCGACGCTCGGCCCTGACGGCCCGACCGGCGGACTGTTCAACGACGACGGCCCGGTCCCCTGGTAACTATGCTTGCCGACGCGTCGCGCCGCGCGTGAGGAGTGCGCGAACTTCCTTCTCGGGGTAACGCCGATGCCCGCCGAGAGTCCAGACATAAGGGATCTTGTCCTGTTGCGCCCACCGAGTGACGGTTTTCGCGTCCACACGGAACATGGCGGCCACCTCCGCCGGGGTGAGCAGGACGTCGTGTTGCAGTGTCTTTCGTGGCATTGGGGGGATCTCCTGTAGTAGGTGATGGACAAGGAACTCAGGAAAGGTCGAGCCGCCGCACCGACGAGATGCGCAGGATGGCCCAGACCGTCTTTCCGCCGGGCTCTTTCCTGACTCCGTGATGCCGGGAGAGGGCCTCGACGATGCCCATGCCCCACCCATGCGGGTCGGGCGCGTCATCGGGAACCGGCTCGGTCGGCATCGTCAGATCGGGTTCGCTCCTCTTGGGAGTCTTCCGAGAGAAATCGCGAACCTCGACATGGAACCCGTCCTTGGAGGCGAACATCCGCAACATGATCGGCTTATCCGTGGCCCGGATCGCATTGGTCACCAGTTCGACCGCCACGAGCACGGCGTCCTCGGTGGTCTCGATCCCGACGTTGTAGGTGGCGGCCGCCGCCCTCACCAGGCATCGGACGTCCGGGACGACGCTGGGCGTGCTCGCCACCTTGTGCCGCACCGCCACCGGCTCGTACCGCGCGGCCCCCAGAATCGCGCTCATGTCCCGCTCGATTCCGGACGCTTGCGCTGCGCCAGTTCGTCCTGCTGCGCCATAAGTGCGGCCAGCGCGGATTCGCTGGAAGCGGTGAGCGTGTCCACCAGCCGATCATCACCGACGATCATTTCGGGACACCTGAGGTGCACGGTCCACAGCTCATCGTCATAGCGCTGATAGGGCTCCGCCCAGCGACCTTCGGGCGGCTGGTACGCCGGTAGGGGATCGGTGTGACTGATTCGCGGGCTTTTGGGGGACCTGTCAACGCTCATGGACCTGATCGCTTTCGCTTTGTCCTTGTGTTCGAGCCCCAGATTGGCCCCGCCGTCGTATTGTGGGCTAGACGTACCCCCGGTACCTCGCGAAATACCAGCGATGGAGGATGGCTTATGCCCCCTTCTGCCCCCATAGATCCGCGCCAGAGCATGAGAGCCCAACTGGCCTACGCGCTTCGTCTGATGAGAGAGGCGAAGGGCCTGAGTCAGGACGGCCTGGCCAAGGAGCTGTACACGACGCGCGAGTCGATCGCCGCCTACGAGTCCCAGCGAAACCGTCCTGACAAGGACTTCTGCAAGAAGCTTGACGACTTCTTCGAAACCGGCGAGCTCTTCCAGGGTCTCTGGCACCACGCCCGGCGCGAGCACATCCACGAGTGGCTCGAAGCCTATTTCGCGCACGAGAGCGAGTCTCTGGAGATCCGCAGCTTCCAGCCGCTCTACATCCCTGGTCTGCTCCAGACTGAGGGTTACATGAGGGCAGCGGCTGCCAAGGGTCAGGTGGATGAGGACCAGATCCGCCAGCGACTGGCCCGGCGGGGCATCCTGACCCGCGCCGAGAACCAGCCGCATCTCTTCGTGGTCCTGGACGAAGCCGCCATTCTTCGTCGCAGCCACGACGGAAGCGTGATGCACGAGCAGCTTCAGTACCTGCTCGACGCCACTGAACTGCCTCGGATTCACGTACAGGTAGTGCGGATCGCCGATGGCTGGTACCACGGACTCAAGGGAGCGATGATCGTTCTCACCAAGCCCGACCGACTCCGGATCGGCTATGTGGAAGCCCAGTTTGGTGGGAGACTGGTCCAGGAGCCAGCTGAGGTCACTCGGCTGGGAATTCGGTTCGATGAGATCAGGGGCCATGCGCTGTCAGAAGAGGCCACTCGGGCCCTGATCCAGAAGACGATGGAGACGATGCGGCATGATCCAGTGGCGTAAGAGCAGCCACAGCCAGGGCGGCGAGGGCGAGTGCGTCGAGGTCTCGACCAACACCGTGGACACCCTGATCCGCGACTCCAAGGACCCCGAAGGCCCCCGCCTGACTCTCGGCCGCACCGGCCTGACCGCTCTCCTCGGCCAGATCAAGGCCGGAGAACTGGACCTGAGCTAGCTCCCTCGGCTCCGATCGTCCAACGACGGAGAGGATGCAGCATGATCCAGTGGCGTAAAAGCAGCCACAGCCAGGGCGGCGGCGAGGGCGAGTGCGTGGAGCTCTCGACCAACACTGTCGACACGCTCGTCCGCGACTCCAAGGACCCCGAAGGTGCCCGCCTGGCTCTCGGCCGGGGCGACCTGACCGCTCTCCTCCACCAGATCAAGGCCGGTGAACTGGACCTCTAGTCCACCGCAGGAGCCCCCCGACACGAGTCGGGGGGCTTCTTGCTGCTTCACCGTGAACGGCATCGCTGAGCCGGGCAGACTCTTCCCATGGCAACCAGTTACGACGAGATCGTGGGCAGGGCCGAGACCGAGATCGCGACGTTCGCCCTCTCCGGGTGGGTGGGCGCGATCGTGGTCGTTGAGGGCGCGGTGTGGGTCGCCGTCAAGCGTCCCGGCGGCGAGGAGGTCGTCGAACAGGGCCCGCTGTCCACCGCCCTGCGCCACTACACCTCGTCCCTCCGCCAGGCCGCCAACCGCACCACGTCCCTCTAACCCGTCGCGCGCGCCGGATTGTCCGTACGCGGACCTAAGCTCTCCCCATGCCGATATCCGCCGTCGCCGCGTCCCTGCGCTATGCCGACGCCGATGCCCGCCTGGGCGGCGCGTTGTCCGCCGTGTTCGAGGGGTCGGGGGCGTCGCCCGGCTACGACGAGGTGCTGTTCTTCGACGGGGACCTCAGCCTCGACGGGGATTTCCTGGACGCCGTCCGGGACCGTCGATACCCCCTGGGTGAACAACTACGACGACGATGACGACGACATCGACTTCGCCGTCGGGGACGGCATCGTCGAGGCGTTCGTGCCCGAGGTCGTCGACGCGGAGGCCTGCTGCCTGAACGTCGACGACTTCCTGGACCGGCTACGGGCCGGGCTGCCCGTCCTGCGACCCGGAGCCCAGGACGGCGGCCGGGTCGGCGAGTGACCACGTGTCTCGGGCCCGGCGCCACCACACCTCGTCCCCCCTGCAACCACAGCACGTCCCTCTGACCCCAGGGGAACCGGGACAAGCATTGTTGGTGGACGCGGCCCCGCCATTTCGCTGCGGCTTTGTGGAGCCGGTCCGGCCACAGCGGTACGGGAGCTTTGCCGGCCGGGCCCAATGCTTCTGACCTGCATCGAATGTGATTCCCTAAACGGCGCTCCCGTTACCGGCACGGCCGAATTCTCGACGCTCGGTCGGCGGAATCACGTCACCGGCTCAGGGAGAGGGGCGTGACCGCCTGGGCTGACCAGGGTCACTTTCAGTCATTAATCGATTACGAGGTGTGATGATGTTCCTGCCGCTCCCGATCTCCGGGGATCACAGATCCCACCGGGAGCCCGGACTCCACGAGTAGGCAGGAGAACACATGCAGCTCCCCGCACGCATCGCCACCGCGACCGCCGTCGCGGTGCTGGGCCTCGGGGCGGCCCCGGCCATCGTCCTGGCCGCTCCCGCCGCCCAGCAGGTGGACGTGGACCAGTGCGGCGGCCACATCTATGACCGGGTCGGCCTTCGCGGCGCCGTCTACAACGGGGTCCGCTGCCCTGCGAGTTCGAGGACGGCGTCATCAAGGCCCACCGGATCGGCCTCAAGATCGTCCTGGGCAACCCCCAGTGCCGCGTCGGCACTGACGTCGCCGAGGCCGATCTGACGCTCGACAGCTCCCAGAATCCCCCTTGTACGCGGAGGGCACGGCCACCCGGACGAGCCGGGCGGCCTGAGGCGACGCTGAGCACGCCGACCGGACAGGGCTCGCTCTCCACCGCCCTGTGGCACGACACCTCGCTATTTCCCGGCCCCCGGGGATCACAGATCCCACCGGGAAAGCGCGCTCCAATCAGCAATCAGGAGAAACAGATGAACCGCTTCCCCGCACGCATCGCCATCGCGCTCGCGGCCGCGGCGCTCGGTCTCGGGGTGGCTCCGGCCATCGCCCTGGCCGCCCCCGCCACCACCATCGCCATCGAGCAGTGCGGCTCCCACATCGAGGACTGGATCAACGGCAACGGCGGCTTCTACGTGGGAACCCTGCACGGGACCACCAAGGACCCGGTCGCGGCGTCGGTCGACATCAGGCGCGAACGCCTCGTCCTGACCCTGGACGGGCACACCGGAGGGCCCCGGCCCTATGAGTTCGAGAACCGCACCATCACCTCGAATTTGATCGGCTACAGCGTCGTCCTGGACAACCCCATCTGCCGCGTGGGCAACTTCGTCAACGAAGCCACTCTCACGATCAACAGCCCCCAGAACCCCCCTCTGCACCTGAAGGGCCAGGTTCGCCGGGTGCACTAGTGACCTGAGGCGAGGCCGAGCACGGGCCGGGCAGAGTCGACCGACACTCTGTCCGGCCTGTCGCATGACGACCCGCCGATAACCAACCGAACAGGGCCCGCATTCCACTGCCCTGCGCCACCGCAATTCCCGCCGGGAGCCCGAGCTTTCACAAGTAGAGCAGGAGAACACATGAACCGCTTCCCCGCACGCGTGCTGACCACGACGGCGGCCGTGGCACTCGGCCTGGGACTGGCGCCGGCCGCCGCCCTGGCCGCCCCCGCGCACCCCACCACCGTCCAGCGGACGGATCTGGACCGGTGCGGCTCCCACCTGGACGACTGGATCGACGGTCGCGGCGCCGTCTACAGGGGGCCGCTGGACAAGAGCGGCGGCGGCCGTCCGGTCGAGGCGACGGTCGAGGTCGACCGCGACCACCTCGTCCTGACCCTGGACGGGAACCGGGGAGACCCGCGTCCCTACGAGTTCGAATACGGCGCGATCATCTCGGACGTGACTGGCTTCAAGGTCATCCTGGACAACCCCATCTGCAAGCTGGCCACCATCGTCAACGAGACTGAACTGACGGTCGCCGGCCCCCTGGAGCCCCCCGTGTATCTGAAGGGCAGGATCTACCGGGGGCGCCGGTGACCTGACACGCCGCCGACCACAGGCCGGACAGAGTCGACCGACTCTCTGTCCGGCCTGCCGCGTCCCCCGAGGCCATGTTCGCGGCGGCTTTGCGGTACCGGTTCGGATAAACCGCTACGAGCGTTTAGTTTCCCGAATCCAATGGCCTTGACCTGCATTGTTTGTGGCGCCCTGGACGGAGGGTCCGTTACCGGCACGGCCGAATCGCCGAATCGCAGTCGGCGGAATCACGTCACCGACTCAGAAAGAGACGCGTGGCCGTCCAGGCTGAGTGCGGTCACTTTCGGTCATTTATCGGCCACAAAGTGTGATGCTGTTCCTGTCGCTCCCGACCACCGAGGATCACAGATCCCATCGGGAGCCTGAGCTCCACGAGCAGAGCAGGAGAACACATGAAGCTCGCCACGCGCATCGCCACCACCACCACGGTCGCGGCGCTCGGTCTCGGGCTGGCTCCGGCCGTCGCCCAGGCCGCTCCCGCCACCACCGCCACCACCGCCATCGTCCAGCCGGTGGTGGCGGACGGGTGCGGCGCCCGCAAGGAGGACTGGGTCGGCGTCTACAAGGGCAAGGTGCGCGGCCCCAAGGGCTCGAAGGAGGTCACGGTCGATGTCAAGGCCAACTACGAGCTCAACCTTTTCGTGGACAACACGCGGATCGACCTGCGCTACGAATTCAAGAACGGCACCCTCCACGCGGCGCGGCCCGGCATCGACGTCACCTTGAGCGAGCCCCACTGCAAGGTGGGCTCGACCGTCACCGAGGCCACGCTGACGATCCGCCGGGGCTCGCCCCCGCCCGTGAGCGGCCATGTCGTGCGGCAGTCGCGGTGACCTGAGGCGACGCTGAACGCAGACCGGACAGAGGTGCTCGGCGCTCTGTCCGGTCTGT
Organism: Actinomadura terrae; assembly: GCF_022751215.1. GTDB lineage: Bacteria > Actinomycetota > Actinomycetes > Streptosporangiales > Streptosporangiaceae > Spirillospora > Spirillospora terrae. Next base: position 1,582,175 of record NZ_JAICDG010000002.1, read on the forward strand.
CATGTGACGACCCGCTCATGACCGACCAGAGACCGGGGGACCGGGCTCCACAAGGAGAGCAGGAGAACAGATGAACCGCTTCCCCGCACGTGCCATGACCGCCGTCGCGGTCGCGGCCCTCGGCCTCGGGTCGGCTCCGACCATCGCCCGGGCCGCCCCCGTCCGCCTCGCCGCGGGGGTGTCCGAGTGCGGCGCCCGCCTGGACGACTGGCTCAACGCCAACGGCGCCGTCTACAAGGGGGACCTGAGCAAGAGAGGCGGCAAGTCGATCAAGGCGGTGGTCGACATCAACCCCGAGGACGTCGTCCTGATCCTGGACGGCAACCGGATGGAGGGGCGGTCCTACAGGTTCGGGCAGCGCGCCATCGTCGTGGCCCGGAGGGGCTTCACCGTCCGCATGGTCGACCCCGTCTGCGAGGTGGGCACGACCGTCAGCGCGGTCACCCTGACGGTCGACAGCTCCCCAGAGCCCCTGGCGCACCGGGAGGGCCACATCGTCCGGACGCCCGGGTGACCCGAGGCAACGCCCGCGGTGGCTTTGTGGCCCCGCCCGGCCGACCCTGCACAGAAGCCTTGGTCGCCGGTCTCGATAGTGCTGACCTGCACCGTTCGCAATAGGCCTGGACGGCGTTCCAGTTACCTGCACGCCCGAATTCTCGAAGCGCGGCTGTCGGAAACACGTCACCGGCTCAGCGAGAGGCGTGTGACCGTCCAGGCTGACCACAATCACTTTCGGTCATCGATCAACCTCGAAATGTAATGCTGCTCATGCCGCTCCCGACCCCCGAGGGTCACAGATCCCACCGGGAGCCCGGACTCCACGAGTAGAGCAGGAGAACACATGAACCTCTCCGCACGCCTCATGACCACGGTCGCAGCCGCGGCGCTCGGCCTCGGGCTCGTCCCGGCCGCCGCCCTGGCCGCCCCGGCCCCCGCCCCCGCCGTCCAGCAGACGGACGACCGCGCGTGCGGCTCCCACCTGGAGGACTGGATCAACGGGAACGGCGCCGCCTACCTGGGGACGCTGAAGCACGTCGACGGCGGCCACGGAACGGTCGAGGCGAGGGTCGACATCAACCACGACGAGGTCGTCCTGACCCTGGACGAGAACCCGGGCGAGCCGGAGGCGTACGAGTTCAACAATGGCGTCATCACCTGGGGGGGGAATTCGGCAGGTCCGCCCGCCTGCACAAGCCCGTCTGCGAGGTGGGCACGATCGTGACCAAAGCCGAACTGGAGATCTACATCCCCCAGAGCCCGCCCGTGCACCTGAAGGGCGAGGTCGAGCGGGCCCTCGGCTGACCGTGAGCCGACGCTGAGCACAGACCGGACAGAGAAGGCCACCCCTCTGTCCGGTCTGTCCCTTCTACAGCGGGTAGGTGGAGTACGGGGGCTATGGTGCGAGTGATCGGGTGGGTTTCGGGAGGACCGGGACTCTTTCGCTCAAGGCCGCGCTGGAAGAACTGGGCTTCGGGCCCTGCCACCACATGCTCACGCTGGTGCGGGAACCGGCTCGGATCGCGATGTGGCAGCGGGCGAGCGAGCAGGCGGCGCGCGGGAACGCGGTCGACTGGGACGCCCTGTACGCCGGGTACGGTTCGGCGGTCGACTGGCCGGGGGTGCGGTACTGGCGGGAGCTCGTCGCCCATTTCGCCACCGCCAAGGTCATCTTGACGGTTCGCGACGCCGACCGCTGGTACGCCAGTGCCCGCCGGACGATCTACGCCAACGCCCAGATCCCGCGCACCGATCCGGCGTCGGCCGCGCGCCGGGAACTGAACCGCCGCGTGGTCTGGGACGGGCAGTTCGATGGCCGCTTCGCCGACGAACAGCACGCCACCGAGGTCTTCACCAGGCACAACGAGGCGGTGCGGCAGGAAGTCGAACCGCACCGCCTACTCGTGTACGAGACCGGCCAGGGCTGGCGGCCGCTCTGCGAGTTCTTGAACGCCCCCGTCCCCGCGACACCGTTCCCCTGGCTCAACTCCCGCGAGACCTTCGCCGACCTGTTCCCCACCGACTGACCCCAGGCCGCCCGCAGCACCCCTGAACGACCCTCACCAACTGACCCTGGCCGCCACCGGACGGTGATCGCTGCCGGTCCGCGGCAGCACCCACGAACTCCTCGGCTCCAACCCGCGCACCAGAATCTGGTCGATCCGCACCACGGGGAAGGACGCGGGCCAGGTGAAGCCGAACCCGTCCCCGGCCGCGTCCTGCGCCGAGCGCATCCGCGAGGTGAGGTCGTCGAACGCGCGGTCGCCGACGCTGCCGTTCAGGTCGCCGAGCAGCACCACCCGCTCGTTGCGCTCGGCGGCGACGGCCTGGCCGAGCGCCTCCACGCCCCGGTCCCGCTGCGCCGTCCCGAAACCCGCCCTCGGATTCACCCGCACGGACGCCAGGTGCGCGACGAACACCACCAGCGGCCCCTTGTCCGTGGCCACGGTGGCGCGCAACGACCGGTTCTCGTCCAACCTGGGCTGCTTGGCCCCCGCCAGCGGCCCGTAGTCCATCTTGATATCGATCGGCCGGACGTCCGACAGCGGCAGCTTGCTCCACAGCCCGGCCGTGCCCTGCACCGTGTGGTGCGGGTACGCCTTCGCCAGCTCCCTCTCATAGACGCCCGTGGCCTGACTGCCCAGCTCCTCCAGCGCCAGCACGTCCGCCCCGGACGCGGCCAGCTCCCGCGCGGTGCCCACCGGATCGCGATTGGCGGCCCCCACGTTATGGCTGGCCAGCGTCAGATCGCCGCCCGAATGGGATTTGCCGACGAGCGGCCCCCCGAAGAAATTCACCCACACCAAGACCGGCACCAGCAAAGCCACCGCCGCAGACGCGGAACGGCGCACCAACGCCCCGACCGCCAACACCGGCACACCAAGGCCGAACCACGGCAAGAACGTGTCGACCAGGCTGCCGAGCCGCATGCTCCCGTTCGGAACAAACGAGTGCAGCAGCATGAACAGGCCCAACAACACCGCCAGCGCCGCGAGCACCAGCCCGCGCCTCCAGACCCCCGGCCACGAGCCGCCCCCGCCGACCCGGGGCACGGCCGCGCGGGTATCAACGCGGTCGGTGGCGCCCTGACCGGCCACCACCGTGTCCACCTGCGTCAACGTCTGCCCAGACTCACTGCCCGTCACACCGGTCCCACTTCCGTCACCCCGTTGGACCGATCTGGCCCCCACCCCAATGGAAGCCGACCGACCGTCACAGCGGCGTATCCGATTTTCGATACACCCGCGATACACCCACCCCGCTACACTCCCCGCCCTCACCCCTTCCCCTGGTCAGTCGATCAGCGAACGCCGCCCCGGGCTCAACTCTCGACTTGTATCCCAAGCTCGGTGAGTAGTGCTTCGGTGAGCTGGGGTACCTGGGTGTCATCAAGGGTGCTTCCGGCCAGGCAGTTGATCCCGGTCAGCGTTGTGAGCGTGCTGCCGCGCAGGTCGGCTCCGCGCATGCGGGTGCGGGCGATCTGGGCGCCGGGCATCGGGCAGTCGGCGAGGACCGCGTTGTCGAGGCGGGAGTCGTGGATGGTGGTCTCACGGAGGACGCAGTCGGTGAACGCGACCGCACCGGTGGCGTGCAGGCCGGTGAGGTCGGCGTAGTCGAGGCGGCAGCGTTCGAAGATCACGTCGGCCAGGGTGATGTCGCCGGCTTGAAGGCCGATCATGCGGCAGCCGCGGAACATGCACCGGTCGATCTTGAGGTTGGTCCAGCGCGCCGAGGCGAAGTCGCAGTTGTCGAAGACGGTGTTGGTGAGGCGGGCCTCTTCGAGATGGGCTTCGGCCAAGGTCACGCTGGTGAGGCTGCAACCGGAGATGTCGCGTTCGGCGGCCCGCAGGCGTGACCAATCGGTGTTCCGGACGCGAAGGTCGGTCAGGTCGCCGCGGACGGGAGGCTGGGCGGCGGGGGTGAGCCGGTCCTCCGCGTCGGAGGGAAGCAAGATCTTCGCCTCGCGGATCTGCCGGATGTCCATGCGGGGCGCCTTCCGAACGGCCGGGCGCGTCCCGCTCGACCCGTGGGGTGAGCGGAACGTCCCGGGTAGTCATCAATTACCGCTTGCTCCAGTTGTCCCAGGTTGGACGGTTGTCCCAGGCTGTGGCCAGGGCCGGGGCGGTGGCGGTCACCTCGGCGACAAACTCCTCCACCGTAGTGTCGGTGGTGTTCTCCAGCGTTTCGAGGACGGGCATGGTGGTCACTCCTTGATGGTGTTGGCGAAGGCGTTGACGAGGGCTTGTCGGGTGTTGCGGCAGTGGGCGGTCTCGGTCGCGGCGAAGGTGCCGTGTTCGTAGTACCGGTTGCCGGCGTGTGCGCCGCGGCAGAAGTCGAAGAACGCGCAGCTGGCCTGGCAGTTGTCGAGGCCGTGCAAAAGTTCTCGGACGTAGCCGACCTGGTGCGCGCGGCGAAGCATGGTGGGCAGCGACTGGTGGAGCACGTTGCCGACGACGAAGTCGTGGTGCTCGGGGGCGTCGATGCCGAGCAGTTCCGGGGACATCAGCACGGTGTCGCCGTTCCAGGCGATTGTGGGGATCGGATCGTGTTTGGCCTTGGTCCATTCCTCCTTCCGCCCGTTGCGGGCTTGGGCCAGGTAGGCGCCAAGCTGGTCGATCTCCCGGACGGGCAGCCGGGAGGCCGTCCCTCGGTGGTGGCCGATCTGGTGGGCGAGGACGCTCCTCCAGAACGTCTCGGCGGCCGTGATGTCGACGGGAATGCGGGTGTTGACTCCCTCGTATTCCTCGATGTTGAACCCGACCTGGGTGCAGCCGAGTTGGTCGAAGAAGGTCATCAGGGCCTCGGGAGCGGTGATGGTCTGCGGGGAAACGACGCAGATCACGCTGAATGGAATCTGGTACCGGCGCAGCATGCCGATGCCGCGCATGATCCGGTCGAAGACGGGGTGGCCGGACCAGTCGGCGCGGTTGAGGTTCGCGGCCGCCGGGCCGTCGATGCTGACCCCGACTTCGAACCGGTAGTCGCGGAACAGCTCGCACCACGCGTGGTCGATCAGGGTCGCGTTCGTCTGGATCGCGTGTCTCACCTGCCCGGTCCGGCGCAGGTCCTCGAACACCTGGAGTCGTTCGCCGAACCGGAGGATGGGCATGGCGGTGGGCTCGCCGCCGTGCCAGACCACGTCGACCGGTTCGGCGGTCGGCTCGTGGCCGTGTTCGGTGGCCTGCTCGGCGATCGATGCCGCCGCCGCCTCGGCGACGGTCGGCGGCATTTCGTAGCGTCTCTTGCGGGTGGGCAAGTAGCAGTAGACGCAATCGAGGTTGCAGAGGCTCGTCGGCTGGAGGACGACGGTCCGAAAGGTGCGGCCGATCCGGTCGTCGAAGCATGGAGTGCCTAACGGCCAGGAAGGGGCGCCGTCGGCGTGAGCGTGGTAGGGAACTCGGGTGTTCATGCCGTCAGCATCGGCCGTTGGACGGCCGGATCCCGCTGACATTTCGATGTCATGACAAATGACCTGTCATCGCCTTTTCGATGACATGTCATAGGGGAGCTGACAGCCTGCGCGCGGTTTCCTGATCCGCCTGGTTGATCGTGATCGGTGGGCTATGGTGGCGGACGTGGCGCGACGTTCGATCCTCATCCGGGACGACGAGGTGACCAAGGACACCGGATTCGTCCTCATCTGCTCGGGCTATCTGGTCGAGCGGGGCCGGGTCCTGCTGGTACATCACAACCGGTTCGGCAAGTGGGTGCCGCCGGGCGGGCACATCGAACCGGCCGAGACGTTCGCCGAGACCGCCGTCCGGGAGTTCAAGGAGGAAACCGGGCTGCTGGTCGAGGTCCTGTCCGCCCAGCCGGTGATCCATCCCCCCGACGACAACGCCACCCCCGAGCCGGTCCCGTTCTATGTGGATCTGGAACGCGAGGGCTTCCGCATTCCAGCGATCGTCCAGTTCTTCTATGTCCGCCGGGTCGGCGGCGAGCAGGAACCGCGGGCCCAGCTCGAAGAGGTCGCCGACGCCGACTGGTTCACCTTCGGTGACCTCGCCGACCTACCCACCTTTGAGCAGGTCAGGTCTCTGGCTCGGTTCGCGCTTCGCAATTACCCGATCGAGGGCGAGCGGGCCTGACCGTGCGACGATCCGGCCTGGGCGTCACGGGAGCGGGCCCGGTGTACGGCTCTGCGAGGTGTCCTCGGTCTGGACGCGGTCGACTCGTGCGGCCAGGGCGTAGCCGCTCACCAGGCCGCCACTCCCGCCGACCTGGCCGCCGATGACCTGGCGGGGAACCACCAGCTTGATCGGTTTTCCGCCGAACGCGTCGGCGACCGCGTTGTTGAGCCGCTGAACGTACTTGGGCACTGATGAGGAGGCGACATGCAATGCGGCGGCGATCTGCGGGACTGCCAGCCCGCCGGGGGCGGGATGCAGAATTAGCGCCAGGTCGAACAGCCGCTGCGACACGGCGCAGGTTGCCGACGCTTCGGCGGTGCTCACCACGATCTGGCGGCCGTCCTGCATCAGCGAGATCTCGCGTATGTCCGGCGGCGCGTCCTCCAGCCGGACGGCGCCGGACCCGTCCGCCTCGGCCATACTGAGCCGACCGATCCGCAGGCGGGCCTCCTCGTATGCGGTGACGGTGTAGTAGGCCGCCCGGACGGTGGCGCGCTGCCCAGAGGCGCCGGGCTCGTTCCAGAGCCCGGCCTCGGGGTCCCAGAGATCGTTCATCAACCGCCAGGCTCGTGTCAGCCTGCGGTCATGCGGGTTGCCGCCGGCGTGGAGCACGCCCTGGACGCCGAGCGCGTAGGCCATGTGCTCCCAGGCGGTGCCCTGGACGTCCTTGTCGTCCTCGACGAAGGTCTCCCATCGATGATGGTTGCGCAGCAGCCACTGCCCGGCCTGAGTGACGATCTGTGCCGGACGCAGCCGCTGCGGCCTGCCATCCACCCCACCGACCTCGTGCGGTTGGTCCCAGGTGCGGGGGCCGCCCGCCGGGTGGCCACGTCGGCTCCCTGCCGCCGCGGCGACGGCCATCAGACACAGAGCCGTCTTGCTCGGGCTCGGCTCGGTGTCGACATAGGTCCGCCACCCCCAGGCGCCGCCTGCGCGACGGTGGTAGAGCAGCCCGGCCAGCCCGTGCCCGATCAGCGGCTCGACCCGGGCGGCCAGGATGCTGGTGTCGGTTCCACCGGGCAGCGTCAGCCCCGGGCCCAGCGCCGTCAACGCATCGCGCAGCCGCGACAGCGCCAGCACCGCCAGCGCGGTCTGGTGAAGCGAGGTGTCATCGATCCCGGCGACCTCCGGCCAGCCGTGCTCGATCCGGTGGCGATCGAGCCAGTCCACGCACCAGGCCGCGGTCTCGGCGACCTCGGGCTGGGTGAAGAACTCCGGGTAACGCAGCAGCCCGGTCAGCCCGAAGCAGACGAACCGGGTGTTCTCCCCGCGGCCGCCCTTCTGCCGGGGACGGCAATGTCGTTCGACCGCCTCGGCGAGGTAGGCCAACGCGTCGCGAGCCGGGGCGCCGCCGACGTCCGCGGCGCGCAGGATCGCCAGCGCTTCGCTGGTATTCACGATCGAGGACACCGACGACAGCGTCAGCCCCCACCCGCCGTCGAACCCCTGGCAAACCAGCAACGTCTGGGCCGCGCGGGTGACACGCCCGTCGTAGGCAGCGAGCCCGGCCAGCTTCATCGTCGACCACCCTCACTGCGTCCAGCGATAACGGCGTCCGGCTGAGGTCACGCGGTCACCGTGAGCATAACGATTCACGCCCAAGGTCAGGTGCCGGACGTGATGGAGCAGCGATAGGCACTTAGAGTCAATGATCTTTCACTATGTGTCATGATCGTGAGGGTCGCGGCGCGAGGGAGTCGAGGCAGGGGGACGGGGCCGCGCATCGCTGGGCGCCGTGGGTCTGGGGCCCCGCGTCAGTCATCGCTTCATCAATACGAAGGCGAGGAACGATGGGCATCTACACCAACCCGACGCGGTGCGGTTCGGCTGTGCTGCGGGGGGCCGTCCTGGCTGCGGGCGCCGTCATCGGCACGGCCGGGATAGGCGGCGGCGGCCTCGCCGATGCCTCCGGCGCCGAGGCGAAGTCGCGCTGCAACAGGATCGTCGCCGCGACCCCGGGCCACTGGACCGAGGACAGCGGCTGTGATTGGAGCACGCCTCGCGGAAAGGGGCCCTTCAGGGTCACCTTCTCGTGGGACATCGCGCCGAGCGGCACCAACCAGACGGCATGCGTCCAAGCCAAGGCGGACGCGAACGGCCCATGGCACAGCGCCGGGTGCGGCAAGCGAGGCGCCATCGGCCTTCCCGCGCCGGGCAACTCGATCGGCGCGTACCGGATTCGTGTCAAGAGCATGCAGCCCTTCAGCATCGCGCAGGTGCGGTGGGGCGGCGCGTAACGCCGACGGGGGTCAGGCGGGGGACGGGAGGCCGAGGGAGCGGATGAGGTCGATGATCTCGTCGCGGTAGAGGGCGGCGGGTTCGTGGGTGAGGCCGCGCAGGTGGCCGTAGATCTCCAGAGCCATCAGGCCGTGCATGCGGCCCCACACGCGGAGCGAGAGCGCGACGGCGGCCGGGGGCAGGCCCGGGAACCTCTCCTGGACGTGGGCGGCGAGGCCGGGGTCGAAGTCGTCCCAGGTGTAGCGGTGCAGGTCCCGGTGCAGGGGTTCGGCCTGCGGCCAGGCCGCGACGACGAGCCCGGTCAGGCCGGTGCAGGCGCGCTGCTCGGCCTCCTGCGCGGGCCCCTCGTCGGGCGCCTGGTAGCCCGACACCGGATCACCGTAGATCAGACGGAACCCCTCCGGATTGGCCAAGGCCCATTCGCGGACGGCCTGCGCCCAGGCCAGAATCCGGCCGCCCGGGTCGTCGGCCGGGACGGCGTCGCGCGCGGCCTCCGCGGTCTCCACGAGCGACGTGTAGACGTCGCTGATCAGCGTCGTGACCAGGTCGTCGCGGGTGGCGAAGTAGCTGTAGATCGCGCCCGCCGTCATGCCCATCTCGCGGGCGATGGCGCGCAGCGAGATCGCGTCGGGGCCGCCCTCCGCCATCAGCTTGAGCGCGATCGCCTTGATCTCCGAGCTGGTCTGCGCGCGCAGCCGGTCGCGTCGGCTCGTCGTCTGGTCCTTCACCCTTGACACTCTACAGCGTTGCAGTACTGTTCGCCGTGATGAAACTGAACGGCGTGTAGTAAATCAACGCTGTATAGGAGATGCTCGTGGAACCGGCCGCTTCCAGACCGCCGTCCCGCACCGGCCTCAGGCTGGCGCTGTTGGCGTTCACCCAGCTCATCGTCGCCCTCGACTACAACATCGTTTACGTGGCGCTGCCCGACATCACCGCCGCGCTCGGCTTCACCGCGGCGTCGGCGCAGTGGGTCGTCAGCGCGTACGCCGTCGGCCTCGGCGGGCTGCTGCTGTTCGGCGGCCGGGCCGTCGACCGGCTCGGCGCGCGCCGCATGTTCATGCTCGGACTGGTGCTGTACGGCGTCGCCTCGCTGACCGGCGGCCTCGCGACGGACTCCGGCGCGCTGATCGCCGCGCGCGCCGTCCAGGGGGCGGGCGGGGCACTGCTCACCCCGGCGACGCTCGCGCTGATCTACCGGGGATTCGCCGAGGGCCCCGAACGCAACCGGGCGCTCGGCGCCTGGGGCATGGCGGGCAGCGCGGGCCTGGCCGCCGGGTCGCTGCTCGGCGGGGTCGTGACCAACTACTGGGGCTGGGAGTGGGTCTTCTTCGTCAACGTCCCGCTGGCCATCGGTGCCGCCGTGGCCGCGCTGCGGCTGCTCGACGCCGACCCGGCCCGCACGTCCGGCCTCGGCGGGTTCGACGTGCCGGGCGCCGTACTGGCGACGGCCGGTTCGGTGCTGCTGGTGTTCGGCCTGGCCAGCGGGCCCGAGCACGGGTGGACGTCGGTCCGCGGCGCGGGTGCGCTGATCGCCGGGGCCGTCCTGCTGGGCGCGCTGCTCGCCGTCGAGTCGCGCACCCGCGACCCGCTGATCCCGCTGCGGCTCCTGCGCAACCGCAGCCTGGCCACGACGATGGTGGTGATCGCCATGTTCCAGGGCACGCTGGGCGGCGGCTACTACGTGCTCACCTCCTACCTGCAACCCGTCCTCGGCTACAGCGTCCTGGAAGCGGGCCTGTCCTTCCTGCCCCTCACGATCGTGGCCATGATCGCCGCCGTGCGGCTCGCCCCGGCGATGATCGGCCGCTGGGGAGTCCGGACCACGCTCAGCGTCGGGATGTTCGGCGCCGCGGCGGGGATCGCGATCCTGGTCGCGGGGATGCCCGCGGGCGGCGGCTTCTGGACGCTCGTGCCCGGCAGCGTCATCTGGGGCGCCTTCGGCGGCGTCGCCTTCGTCACCCTGTTCGTCTCGGCCGGAACCGGAACCGCGCCCCACGAGCAGGGCGTCGCCTCCGGTCTGGCCAGCACTGCCAAGGAGGTCGGCGGCGCCATGGGCCTGGCCGTCTTCGTCGCCATCGCCACCACCGGTTTGGACGTCCGTCCCGACAAGTCCCACCTCCTGGACGGCCTCCACACGGCCGGATGGGTCGCTGCCGCCGTCACCGCGGTTGGCGGGCTCATCGCCCTCGTACTCAAGTCCTCCTCGGCGCCGACCGCGCCGCGCGAACGAACCGATTCCACGAATCTGGAGGAAGTCACCCCATGAGCACCGTCAACGACCTGATCCAGCAGTACATCGACGTCTGGAACGAGCGGGACCCCGCCGCCCGCGACGCCCTTCTCAAAGCTGCCCTCACCGAGGACTCGGTCTACAGCGACCCCGACTACGCCGGGCTCCGCGGCCACGGCGAACTGTCCGCCGCGATCACCAAGGCCCAGGAGAAGTTCGGCGACCTGGTCTTCACGCTCGGCACCGTGATCGACGTCCACCACGACACGGCATTGTTCACCTGGAAGCTGGGCGCACCGGGCGGCGAAAAGCCCGTCGCCACCGGCTACGACTTCGTGGAACTCGCCGGCGACCGCATTCGACGGGTGGTCGGCTTCTTCGAATAGGACGGGAACGGCGGCCGCCCGCGAGGGGACGGGCGGCCGCCACATCGGTTCCGTCAGCCGTCGGATACGGCCGTGGCCGTGAAGTGGAAGGCCCGGTAGGCGGTTCTGGACTTCTCGACCACTCCCGTGCTGATGACGGCGTGCGCGGCGGTGGCCTCGCGGACATGGGCGTTGGAGCGCGGATCCTGGGGGCCGAAAATGGAGACGGTGACGATGGGCGGCTCGGGGAACGGGACGCTGAAGGTGATGGTGAAATCGCCGTCCTGATGGGCCCTGGTCACGGTGAACCCGTTGCCCGCGACCCGCTTCCCCTCCTTGCTGACGCTGCCCCGCACGATGGTCGGGCCTCGCCCGCCGGGGTGCAGGTACAGCACGTACCCGCCCTCGCTGCCCAGGAAGAGCCGCGTCGAGCCCTCCAGCCCGACGAATTCGACCTTCCTTCCCTTGTCGCTCTCGACGACGACCTTCACATGCTCCAGGCACCAGTCGTCCTCGCGGGAGTCGACCGTGTCGGGCAACGGAGAGAAGCGGATGTAGACGGGGTAGGCGTGGACGTCCGCCATCGTCTGGTTCGTCGGGTCGCTGGCCTTGGCGGCCTTGACGTTGGCGCCGCGTCCGAAGACGAACGTCGCGGTCGAGCCGGCCTCTAACGCGTCTCGGTCGCCGCGGGCACAGCGCAGTTCACGCCCGGCGAGGCCGAGCAGGATCCGGCTGTGGGACGAACTGTCGGGCGTTTCCTGGAGGATCTTGGCGGCGTCCTGCTTCTTGCTCGTCAGGAGTGTGACGGTCACCTTCTGGATCGTCTCTGCCATCTGCCGGTTCCTCTCTGGTCATCACCGCGATGGGTTCGGTCACCACTGGGAAGCGCGGGTGTCCAGGCTCGACACCCGCAGGCTCGCGTAGCTCGTCGTCCCGTCCTTATGCCGTCGTTCCAGGGATATCTCTCCGCCGTCCGACATGCTGATCCACCGGTTCTCCTCGCCCGGGACGAATTGCCGCTGATATATGCCGGACTCGGCGAACACGGCACCGATCCGGGGAGTGTCGAAGTTCCCGTTGCAGACCTGGAGGCCGCCTTCGGGGAAGGTGATCCATCCGGCGCGGCTGCCCGTTCCCTGCACCCGGTCGGTGTTCACCCGTTCGGCGACGACCGAGAAGGATTGGACCACTCCGCGGGTGCCGGTGTTGCTGAAGACGTCTATTCCCACGCTGGTGAAGGTGAGGCTCCCGGTGTTCCCGATTCCCTGGACCTTGAGGGCGTGGACGCCGGTCTCGAAGGTGGGGGTGCGCACCTGGACGGTGGTGGTGAGGTAATGCCGATGTCCGGTGCCCGGTTCGGTGGCGATGAGCGTGTAAGTGGAGTCGCGTTTCGGGCCGGTGCCGGGGGCGGGCTTCCACTCAAGCGGCCCCGGGGTGGGGACGGCCGCGTTGGTGCCGTCCGGGAGAGCGATCGTGTAAGCCCAGTCGGCGGGTCCGTCCCAGCGCAGGTGGAGGCGGTCCCCGTCGTCCACCATGGCCTGGACGGGCCGGAAGCCGCTCGGCGCCGCGCTCGCCCTGGCGGCGGTCTTGACCAGCGGCAGCACCGCGAAACCGGTGCTGACCTTGGCCTTCGTCGTCCTGCTGGCGAGCTCCTTGACCCGCACCACGGCCAGCCCGGCGGCCGCCGCGACCGCGACGCCCTCCAGCTTCAGCAGCAGATGGTCGCCCTGGGCGAACGGGATCTTGACGCCGGACGGGTCGGTGACCACGAACGGGCCGGTGGCGGCCGGGGTCGGGACCTTCAGCTTCCGCACGCCGCCCGTCTTCGCATCGTGGAACGTGCCCGTGGCCTTGATCGTGGAAAGGTCGGGGGTGAGTCCGTCGGTGCCCTCGCCGACGGGCAGCGTCACCTCGTTCCCGGACCAGTGCGCCGCGGTCGGCCCGGTGTTGGTGACCATCAGATACACCGTTCCCGTACTGCGGGCCTGCCCGGCCGTCGAGGCCGCCAACGGCGCCGGGTCGCTGAGCAGGGTGTAGGTCAGCATGGTCATGGTCACCACTCCTTGGCTAGGAGGACCGGCGTCCCTGAAACCCGCCGCCGGTGACACCCATCGAAGATCACCCCTTGATCCAATCGAAGTCAGCAAAGCACGCCAAGAACCTCAAAGAGCCCATAAAGGGGCGATCCGGCAATATGTTCAGCATCTTGACAAACAGCTGATCTCGACTAGATCACAAGAAGCCGGTGCGTCTCAGCGGTAGCCGGTCAAGCCGTCCGCGAGTTCTTCTTCGTCACCGTCGCGGATTGCGTAAAAGGCTTGCTGCAAGGCGAATGTATTGCGGATCGTCGCGATGCGGTCGGGCAGGCCGTCGTTTGTCCAGTTGCCCAGGGCGAGCACCCGTGCCAGATGTTCGCGGCCGTGGCCGGCGCCGATGGCCGCGAGGTCCTCGGCCGGATCGCCGAGCGCGACCTCGTCCCAGTCGAGTACGCCGGAAAGGCGCGGCAGACCCCGCGTCCACTCCCACAGGACGTTCTCGGCGCCGAGATCGCCGTGCACCACCGCTCGGGTGATGTGGGGGAGGCCGTCGAGTGCCGCGAGTTCCCGTTCGGCGCGGAGGCGCCCGCTCGCGGACATGAGCGGGAACAGTTCCGCGCGCACGCCGTCCGCGAACCGTCGCCACCGGTCCTCCGCCGCCTGCGGGAGAACCGCCCGCGCCGCCTCGTCGGCACCGGCACGGGCCAGAGTGGACAGCAGCGTCGCGTACTGCGCCGCCACGCTCTCGGCCACCTGGGCATTGTCGAGCGCGGCGTCGTCCAGCGTTTCCCCGGGAATTCGGCTGAGGACGAGGAACGGCGTCTCGCCGGTACCGCTCTCAAGCAGTGGCTCAGGTGTGCGGAAGCCGAGGTCGAGACGCGCGAGGGCGTTCAGCGTGGCCGCCCGCTCGGGCAGCCGGGCCGCCGCCGCCGGGGTGCGGGGGAGGCACACGACGCGGTCCGAGCCCATGACCACGATGTGGAACTGCCCCTGACGCACCGGAAGGTCGTCCGGTCGATCGTCGGGCAGCAGCCGGTTCAGCAGGGCGCGGTGCGTCGTGGTGATGTTCACGAGAGTGAACCTAGCCCTGAACACGGCCGGTGGAGGGGAGGGCTTCGGCCCGTGGCCGCCGCCCTCCCCGGGGCGCGCTAGATCGACGCTTCCACCAGGTGCAGGTAGGAGTTCACGGGCTGCATGTTGACGACGCGCAGGTCCGCGTTGCGCACCACGGCGGTGATGGTCTCCGTCGTGTGCTTGCGGCCGTTGGAGTTCAGCAGGAACAGCAGGTCGGTTCCGGTGGTGAACTTGATCTCCGGGCTGCCGTCGATCATGTTGGTGATGATGAAGATGCGGCTGTCCTTGCGGCCCGCCTTGGCGGCGTTCCGCAGAGCCTTCACCGACTTCTCGTCCGCCCATTCGAGAATGTTCTTGAACAGGTAGACATCGGCCTCGACGGGGATCTCCTGAAGGCAGTCGCCGCCGACGATACGGGCGCGGGACGCGAACTCGCCGCCCTCGCGCAGCCGCGGGTCGGCGTCGGCGACGACGGGCGGCAGATCGAACAGGATGCCGTTCAGATCCCGGTTCTTCGCCAGCAGGGACGTCAGCGTGTAGCCGTGGCCGCCGGCGATGTCGACCAGCGTGCCGACACCGCGCAGGTCGAGCGCGGCGGCGACCGCGTTGTTGGCGAGCCTGCTCAGCTCGGTCTGCGCCTTGTTGAACACCTCCGCCGATTCCGGCCACATGGCGTGCAGGTAAGAGAAGAAGTCCGTCCCGTACTTCTCCTCGAAACCGCCGCGGCCATTGCGGACGGCCTCCTCAAGGTGCGGCCACAGTTCCCAGGTCCACGGCTCGGTGACCCACAGGACATAGTGCTTGAGGCTGTTGGGGTCGTTCTCCCTCAGCAGCCGCGACGTCGAGGTGTGCGCGTATCCCTGCGCGGTCTCGACGAAAACGCCGTGCTGCGTGAGCGCGCGCAGCAGCCGCGCCAGCATTTCGGCGTTGACGTTGAGCGCCTTGGCCAGATCCGCGGGCGACCTGGGGTCGTCCTCCAGCACCTCGGCGACGCCGATGCGTACGGCGGCCCGGAGCGCCGCGGCGCCCGCGGCGTTGAGCGCGAGCTCCCGCACGCCGATGACCGCACCGTGATCGGCGATGTCCTTCTCCTGGATCGTCATCGCTCTCTCCATTCGACAATCTTCGTTTTTCTGGCCTCCGCAGGCTTCACGGTAGAGGGGCACCCCTCAAGGAGCGGTCGAGAAATCTATGAATGGAACGGAGATCGACACACTTGATCACTCAAGGTGTCCTCAGCGCCAATTCGAGGCGGGCATAGGACGATGGGGCACAGAACCCAACACGACCACCCAGGAGAGCACATGGCAAAGGAACTCGGAAGGGTCGCTCTGGTAACAGGCGCCACGAGTGGGATCGGGCTGGCCATCGCCAATCGGCTCGCCCGCGCCGGGCACCGGGTGTTCATCTGTAGCCGGGACGCCGCCGCGGTGAAGGAAACGGTGGAGAAGCTGCGCGGCGACGGATACGAGGCCGACGGCATCGCGTGCGACGTGACCGACGTCGCACAGATCGAGCAGCTGGTCAAGGCCGCGAAGGACACCTTCGGGCCCATCTCCGTGCTGGTGAACAACGCCGGCCGCAGCGGCGGCGGCCCGACGGCGAAGGTCCCGGACGAGCTGTGGTTCGACGTGATCAACGTCAATCTCAACAGCGTCTTCCTGGTGACCAAGCGCGTCCTTTCGGACGGCGGAATGCTCGAACTCGGACGCGGCCGGATCATCAACATCGCCTCGACCGGCGGAAAGCAGGGCGTTGTTTTCGGCGCGCCCTATTCGGCGTCCAAGCACGGCGTCGTCGGCTTCACCAAGGCGCTCGGCCTGGAGCTCGCGCGGACGGGCGTCACCGTCAACGCCGTCTGCCCCGGCTATGTCGAGACCCCGATGGCCCAGCGGGTGCGGGAGGTCTACTCCAACATCTGGGACATCTCCGAGGACGCGGTGCTCGACAAGTTCAACACGAAGATCCCCATGGGGCGCTACGGCGAGCCGGAGGAGGTCGCCGCGATGGTCGACTATCTGGCCGGCGACGACGCGGCCGTCGTCACGGCCCAGGCGATGAACGTCTGCGGAGGGCTCGGCAATTACTAGGCCGGCCTCCTGGACCGGGTCCGCCAGGCCGGGCTGGGCCGGGTCCGCGAGGCCGGGCCGGCCCGAGTGGCCGACCGTCGTGCCTGGCCGACCGTCGTGCCTGGACCTCGCCGGTGGGAGCACACCACCCGCCGGTGAGGACCAGGCCCGCTGGTGACGATCCGCTCGTCGAGATCCGTGTTCCCCGTCGGATCGATGGGAGCACGGGCCGTCGTTCAGGAACCAGATCCGCTTGCCGGAATTCGCCGGTCGGGAGCGATTCGCCCGCCCGCTAACAGGGCAGGCCGGGCGACGGCGACACGCTGGTAAAAAAGCATGCTGGCGGTCACCCCCTCCGGAACTCCGAGGCATTCGGCCCGGTATTCAGAACGCACAGGCGATGGTCTTGTCCGCACCCCCCCGATCCATGCGCCAGTTCCCGTCCGAGGACGGTTCCGACGCCGGGTCATCCGGCGCTCAGTTCGTCCAGGGCGGGGGCACCGTCGAGGGCGGGAGCGCCGTCGAGAAGAGCGTGGTGGAGTCGTTGCAGACGCGGTGACGGCTCGAGTCCGAGTTCGTCCCTCATCCATTTGCGGAGGCTCCGGTACCGCTCCAGTGCCTTACTCCGCCGGCCCGCCCGGTAGAGCGCGAGCATGTACAGCGCGTGCAGATTCTCGTTGTCGTCGTAGCGCGCGGTCAGCGACGCCAGTTCGCTGAGCGACTGGCGGTGTCGCCCGCGCCGCAGCTCGGTTTCGAGGCGACATTCCACGACCGTCAGGCGCGACTGCTCGAGCCTCGCGACCTCGGGCTCCAGAACGCGCCCGAGTTCGACGTCGGCGAGCGCCCTTCCGCGCCACAGCGCCAACGCCTTGTCGAAGATGCGCACCGCGCTCTCGTGGTCGCGCGCCTCGAACGCCGCCATCCCCGCCTGCTCCAGCGACCTGTATTCGTACAGGTCCACGTCGGCGTCCCGGAGCATGAGCATGTACCCGCCGTTCCGGGTCAGCAGCACGTTGCCGGCGACCTCGGCCGCGGGAATCTGGAGTGCCTTCGCGAGGTGCTTGCGCACCTGCACCACATAGGTCTGCAATGTGGTCTGCACACTCTTGGGCGGCTGCGTGTCCCAGATCTCGCTGATCAGCGAATTCGTCGACACGACGTCGCCCTCGTTCAGCAGCAGGAGCGAGAGCAGTTGCCGTGGCTTGCGCGCCGACGGTGTGGCATCGCGATTATTATGCGATACCGTAAGTGGTCCCAGAATTCGAACGTCCATCCGTGGCTCCAGATCTCGTGCGCGAATCGAACCCTTGCGGCAGGAGGCGCGTATCGTAGAGCGCGATCCTCCTCGACCCATGGAACGAAGAACGGGGGTGCCACCACATTGCGAAAGACTCATTCCCGGCCACGAACATCACACCGTGTTCGTAGTGATATACGCCGCGCTATTGAGTACAGGCAGGGGTGCCCTCAATCCGCGACCGGTGGCCAGGTACGGCCATTTCTGCCAAACGATGTCAGTGTGGCACGTTGAGCGCGCCGGCGATGGCCGTCAACAACGTCGTCTCCTCACTGAACTCCCCCCTAAGTGCGTCCTGGCCTCGGCAAACTAATGCCGATAATTCATGTTACATGAGCATCCCTGGGACTTGTGGTATCGGCGGGATGAATGTTGACGTTGCAACTGAACGTGTTGCGTGCGTCGTGAGCCGCCTTGAGGGACGCGAGTCGCTCGAAGGTGTCGGGCTCGTAGCATTCCCGCGCCAGCTCGCCCGCGCCCTGGTCGCCCTGGACGAACCCCGGCGCGCGGCCGACCGTCCACGGCTTCACCGCGCCCATCACGCGGTCGGCCGTCTCGTGCGCCGCGTCGCGCGCGGGCCCCTGCGGAAGCGTGACCAGGCGCAACACGTGTGAGGCGTCCCGATGCCCCACCGCGTTCGCCACCTCGGGCAGACCGGTGAGAGCCCCGCCCAGATGGTTGACCTGCACGACCCCGAAGACCCCGGCGCCCGGGCCGACGAGATCGAGAAGGGCGTCCGGGGCCGACGCGTCGAACTCGCTCAGCATCGCGTTGGAGCAGAGGAAGTTGCGCGGCTGTTTCGGCTCGTTGTGAATGGTCCCCGAGGCCGTGAACGGCATTTCCCCGAGGGTGTCCACGATGCGCGGACCGAGCGCGCGCAGCGGCTTGACCAGCCGTTCTCCGTTCTGCACGGTGCCGACGTAGGCGATCCGCACATGCGCGAGATGCCGTCCCCGCAGCGGCGCCGGCACGGCCGGGACGTCCGGCATCGGAATGAGCCCGATGCTGGACCCCATCGTGTCCGGCACAGTTTCGGTCCATTCCCGGTACGTCTTGAACACCGTCGGTAGCAGATCGGTGTCGAAGTACAGGCCGCCGCCGTAGATCAGGTCGACCGGGAACAGGTCGAACTCGATCCCGGTGACCACTCCGAAGTTCCCGCCGCCGCCCCGCAGCGCCCAGAACAGCTCGTCGCCGGGCGTCACCGTTCTCGGCTCGCCGTCGGCGGTGACCACGTCGATCCGCCGGACGTGGTCGGCCGCGTACCCGAACGTCCGGCCGAGCAGGCCGAGCCCGCCGCTGAGGATGTAGCCGACCACGCCGACGTCGGGGGAGGAGCCGCTGAGCGGCGCCAGCCCGTGCTCGCCCGCGGCGTCGATGACCTTCTCCCAGCGCGTTCCCGCCTCCGCCCACGCGGTGCGCGCCGCCGGGTCCACCCGGACGCCCGACATCCGCGAGGTGTCGATCAGCACGCCGCCCTCGGTCGGGACGTTCAGCCCGTGCCCGGTCGCCTGGACCGCGACGGCCAGGCCGTGCTCCACCGCGTGCCGGACGGCGCGCGCGACGTCGGCGACCCCCTCGGCCCGCACGATCACCGAAGGGCGGTGCAGGTAGCTGCGCTGGACGCCGCTGCGGGCCTCGTCGTAGCCGGTGTCGCCGGGCCCCAGCGCGACGCCGTCCAGCCCGTTCATCAGTTTCATCAGCCCCCGCAGCGTCATCAGGCGCTCCCGGCCTTCGATTTCGCGAGGAGGTCGTCGCGGGTGACGGTGCGGTACCGGACGAGCAGTTTCTCGCCGGAGCCGACGAGTTCGTCGCGCATCACCGTGCTCGTGGTGAGGTTCGTGACGCCGTCGATGGTGTCGAACACCGGGACGTAACAGGTCGTCCACAGCGTTCCGTCGGGAGCGGTCTCGACGATGACGTTGAACACGAAATGGCGCCGGATGGCGCCCTGCTCGTCGAGCCGGGCGACGGCCTGGCTGCCGAGCGTGCGGAGTCCGTCCCGGCCCTCGACCGGGTCGGGCAGGCCGTTGGAGACGAAAACGCCGTCGTCGGTGAAGGTGTCCACCCACGCGGCGATGTCGCCGTCGTCCAAGGCCTGCATCTGCATCGCGTAGAACTGGTCGATCCGAGAATAGATCTCGGGCGAAACGGTTCCGTTGGCGGATTTGACTCTCTGGCTCATGGCTCCTTCTCTCAACCTAGGGGCACGTTCTGCGACGCGGCGTTGCGGCCGAGGTCGTCCCGCTCGATCTCGCGGGACATCACCCGCCAGGTGGTCCCGTGCCGGCGCAGGACGTCGGAGATCATCGCCGCCGACTGGAGGCAGGAGCCCCGCTCGGCGTCGATGACCAGGAACAGGCCGTAGAACCGCGACACGACGAGGTCGTCGTGGGTCGTGAAGGTGAAGGACTGCACGCAGTGGCGCCGCTGGATCCCCTTCTCGTGGAAGGACGCGTCCAGCTTCCAGACCTCGGGGACGAAATCGCTCTTCCGCACGGGCGTGCTGCCGTCGCCGATCACTTTCGTGGTGATCGTCGCGTCGTCGTCGAAGACGTCCAGCCATACCTGGGTGTCGCCGCGGTCGCGGGCGTCCAGCTGGTCCAGGTAGAACCTCCTCAGTTCGTAGTAGGTGTCCAGGGAAACGCCGTTTCCCTGGTGGGAGCCGGCCTCTGTCATTGTTCGGTCCTCCTCGAATCTCCCGTTCCAAAATCGGCGCGCTCGTTCAGGCCAGGCATGCCGGCAGGCCCCCGTGGTACTCGATCACCTCGTTGAAGACCGCCACCGGGTCGACCTCGACGCCGAGCGGCAGATCCGGCCGCGCGACCTCGAGAAAGGCGCGGTGCAGGTTCGCGGCGAGCCGCTCGGAGTCCAGCCAGTCGCTGAATTCGCCGGGCCCGTAGTCGCGGGCGGCCTGGAGCGGGGTGATCCCCGCGGCGACGCCCTGCTCCGCGATGGCGAGGATCCGCCGCAGATAGCGCTCGGTCTGGTCGAACACCTCGGGGCCGCCGATCCGGCCGTGCCCGCCGACCACCGTCTCGGCCCCGAAGCCGCGGAGCCGGTCGAGCGTGAGGAGGGAGCCGCGGATCGAGCCCATCATGCAGAACGGGGTGCAGCCGGGCAGCGCCACGTCGCCGACGAACAGCACCCGCGCGTCCGGCACCCAGACGACCGTGTCGTTGGTGCTGTGCGCCGGGCCGAGGTGGTGCAGCTCGACCGTCCGGGCCCCGACCTGCAACGACATGCTCCGCGCGAACGTGATCGTCGGCGTCGCGAGGGACAGCTCGCCCCACTCGACGTCCGGCCAGATCTTCGTCAGGCCCATGCCGATCTTCTCGACCTCCGGCCCGAGCGCCTCGTGCGCGATGATCGTGGCGGACGGCGCGAAGACGCAGTTCCCGAAGACGTGGTCGCCATGGCTGTGGGTGTTCACCACCGACCGCACGGGCCCGCGCCCGAGCCCCTCGGCCTGCTCCCGCAGCGCCTCGGCGCGCGCCCGGGTCGCGGCCGTGTCGATCAGGAGCAGCCCGTCCGGCCCGGCGATCACCCCGGCGTTGTTGAGGCACCAGGTGCCCGGCGGCTGGAGGAAGGCGTGCACGCCGTCCGCCACCTCGTGGAGCCGGCCGAGCGGCGCCCGGACCGCCGTGTTCATCGCGCCGCCCCGATCGACGCGGAGTACAGCGACGCGTGCTCCATCGTGACCCGGCTGTTGGCCGACAGCGCGGCGCGCACGCGGCTCGCCGCCTCCCGCGCCGGGACGTCCGGCCCGTACACCTCGGCGACCCCGGCGGGGTCGAGCAGGAAGGTGTGCGTGGAGCGGACCGCGGCGCCCGATGTGTCGGAGTGGAACTCCCACCGGCCGCTGTGCCCGAGCAGCACCCTCGGTGGTTTGGTCTGCTTGTAGACGATCGAGCCGTCCGACAGCATCACCCGGATCGACCGGGTGGTGTGCACCGAGCCGTCGGGCGCGCGCGTCCCCATCGTCATGTCCTGGACGCCGCCGGGCTGCTCCGCCAGCTCCAGGTCATTGACGTGGGGGAGCCGCTCCGGCCAGCGTCCCGCGTCCCAGACGAACTCCCGCGCGGCCTTCGCCGAGCCCGCGAGCTCGATCGTCTCGGTGAAGGTGAGCAGCCAGGGCTCGATGCCGCCGGGCAGCGTCGAGACGGTCCGCAGCGCCTCCAGCTCGGCGGCGCCGTTGTGGTCCAGCTCCCGGGCGATCCTGTCCCGGGCGTCGGCCTGGTCCGGCGGCGGGTTGAAGCGGTGTTCGAGGATCACCCGCGTCCGGTCGCCGTCCAGCGGCGCGCAGGTCCAGCCGCCGCCCATGAGGCCGAACAGCGGATTGTCGTGGTCCTGCCTGAACGTCACGCGCCGCGCGTCCGCGTCGAACTCGCGGCGGGAGCGCCAGGTGTTCACATCGCCGCTCGAAACGGTCGCCCAGATCTCGAACCGGTCGCCCTTCGCCGAGCGTTCCAGCACCCGCGTATGGACGGTGGGCCGGAAGATCACGGGCCACAAAGCGACATTCGTGATCAGCTCATACACCGTCGACGGCGGTGCCGCCACCTCGGTCTCATGGTGCGCGTTAATCTCCGCAGCGGTCATTTCGCACTCGCCCTCTTGTGGTCGCGGTCGAATGGTTCCGTCAGGTGGTCGCCTCGATCGAGGAGTTCACCCGGCCGAGGATGAGACGGAAGGTCCGTAGGTCGGTCACCTCCTCGTCGGGGATGTCCACCGAGAACCTCTGCTGAATGCGCGCGGCCACTTCCATGAGCGCGAGCGAGTCGTAGCCGAGGTCGTAGAGGTCGGCGTCGATCATTTCCTGGTCCAGCTCCACCCCCTCGACCGCTCCGGCGGCATCGATGAGAATCGAGCGCAGATCGTCGTAGTTCATCTGGTCAGCCATGATCTCCCCGTGCTTCCCTTCGCTTCGGCCCTGGTCGAGCGGGCACTCGGGCGCGGCTCAGGCGGTGGCCTAAGCCGCGACCGCGACGACGACGCTAGACGGCGACGCCAGCCCGACGGTCTCGGCGAGCCGCAGCCCGGCCTTCTCGAAGACCTCGACGAACTCGAATTCGGTACGGTCCCGGCCCTCGCTCAGCGCCATCATCGTGATATCCATGAACTTCCCGGGGTGCGGAGCGTCGCCCTCGGGAATGAGCGGGTCGATGATCAGCACCCGCGCGCCCGGAGCCATCGCCTTCCGGACGTTCGTCAGAATGGTGATCGCGTCGCTGTCGCTCAACTGGTGCAGGACGTGGGAGATGGTGTAGACGTCGCCGCCCGCCGGCACCTCCCGCAGATAGCTGCCGCCGACCAGCTCGGCCCGGTCGAACACGCCCGCCTCGGTCAGCACCTGCTCCGCCCCCGGGACGACATGCGGCTGGTCGAAGACCACGCCCCGCATTTCCGGGTACTTGCTCAAAATGGCGGCCATCAGGTGCCCGTGCGCCCCGCCGACGTCGACCAGCTTGCGCACACCGGTGAGGTCATAGGCCTCGATGGCGGCCTGCTGCGTGTCCCCGGCCGCGTTTCCCATCGCGCCGCTGAAGAGCTTGTTCATCTCCGGGTGCTGGGCGAGGTAGGCGAACATCTCCTCGCCGTTCACATAGTCGAAGGCGGGCCGGCCGGTGCGAATGCAGTAACCGATCTCGGCGTAGGAGTTCCGCATGAACTCCTTGCCCTGGAGCCGGAAGACGTCGCGCATCGAGCCGGGCGAGTCCGCCCGCAGGATGTCCGCCAGCGGGGTCAGCGCGAAGGTGCGGCGGGACACCTCCGTGAAGACGCCCTTGCTGGCCATGGCCCTGAGCACCCGGTACAGGGAGTCCGCGTGGCTCCCGGTGCGCTCGGCCAGCTCGTCCGCCGACAGCGGGCCGTCCGCGAGGTGGTCGGCGACGCCGATCTCCGCGACGGCCGACAGCATGAATCCCATCCGCAGACCGCTGTGGAAGTCCCACATCGCGCGGCGCAGCGCCTCGGTGTCTTCGCTCGTGGTGCTCACAGTTTTCTCGGGCATCTCCGGTCCTTCCTCGAATCGGGTGGGCGCCGTGGATCAGTCGGTCGCCGTGAATCAGGCGATCGCCGTGAATCAGGCGGGCAGTGCGATGACCACGCTCGACGGGAGCGCCCGGCCGGAGATGCTGTCCAGCCGCAGGCCCGCCTCCTTGAAGAGCTCGACGAATTCCGCCTCGGTGCGGTCCTTGATGGGCCCCATCAGGAGCATGGTGGCGTCCAGGACCTTCGCCAGATGCGGCGAATCACCCTCGGGCAGGACGGGGTCGATGACGACGACCTTGCTGGTCGGCGCCATCGCCTGGCGGATGTTCTTCAGAAGGGCGAGCCCTTCGTCGTCGCTGATCCGGTGCAGCACCTGCGGAAGCAGATAGGCGTCGGCCTCCGGCGGCACCGACTCCAGGTAGTTGGCGGCGATGATCTCGGCCCGGTCGGCGACGCCCGCGCCCCCCAGGATCTTCTCCGCGACCGGCGCCATGAAAGGCAGGTCGACATAGACGCCGTGCAGTTCCGGGTACCGGCGCAGAAGGCCCGCGAGCAGGCTCCCGTTCATCTCGCCGATGTCGACGAGCGTCCGCACCCCGGACAGGTCGTAGGTCTCCAGGGCGGCGTTCTGGATACGCCGGGCGGCGCCACCGGTGAAGGAGTCGAAAAGCGGCTTCTTCTCGGGGTCGCGCGCGAAGTACTGGAACATCGGCGCGCCGTTCACGTGGTCGAACGCCGGCTCCCCGGTGCGCAGCGTGTGCCGGACCGCGGTGAAGGTGTCGCGCATCTCCTTCTGCGCGTGCATCCGGAACGCGTCCCGCAGCGAGTTCGGCTGGTCGGACCGGAGGAGCCGGCCGAGCTGGGTCTGGCCGAAGGTGCGGTGCGCGACCTCGGTGAAGACGCCCGTGGTCGCCACTCCCCGCAGGATCCGGTAGAGGGCGTCGGGGTTGCTGTCGGTGCGCTTCGCCAACTCCTCCACCGAGAGCGGGCCGTCCTCCAGTTCGTCGGCGATGCCGAGTTCCGCGATCGCCTGGAGCATGCACGCGAGCGGCATTCCGCTGATCAACCACAGCATTTGGCTGAACAGTGAGTCGCTGTGCAGTTCCGCCGCGTTGCTCATCGTCGGCGCCGTTCCGGCACCGTTCGCGGCGGCACGCGTGGCCTGTTCGGTCATGATGGTTCTCCGCTTCTGTGGTCTTGGTGTTGCCGGTCCCGATCCGCCGGTTCGCCGCTCCGCCGTGGAGGCGATCGGGCGATCCGCCGGTCGGGCGATCCGTCGATCAGGCGATCTGTCGATCAGGCGGTGATGACTACCGCGGAGTTGAAACCGCCCCGGCCGCGCGCCAGCACGACGGCGACCTCGACCCTCGTCCGCCGCGGTTCGACGACCAGGTCGAGGGCGTACTCGTCCGGGACCGTCCTGGTGTGCGGGGTCGGCGGGATCACACCGTCCCGGATGCTCAGCAGCGCGGTCACCACGTCCAGCGGCCCCCCGCCCGCGAGGAGACGTCCCACCCCCGCCTTGGGCGCGGTGACCGGAACCCCCCTCGGCCCGAACACCCCGGCGATGTCCCGGGCCTCGCTCCGGTCGCGCTCCGGGACGCCGGCGGCGTCGGCGAAGACCACGTCCACCCGGCCGGGCTCGATCCCGGCGTCCTCCAGCGCGAGCCGCAGGGCCCGCCCCAGGTTGGACGGCCGGCCGCTGCCGGGCGGCGGATCGAACGTCGAGGCGTACCCCGCCACCCGCCCGTACCGCTTGGCGGACGGGCCGACCGCGTCACCGTGTTCGAGCACCAGCATCGCGCCGCCCTCGCCCGGGATGTAGCCGTGCGCGTCGGCGTCGAAGGGAAGGTAGGCGTTCGAGGCGTCCTCGGCGGTGCTGACCTCGCCGCCGGAGATGTGCGAGAGCCACCCCCACGGGTCGAACGCCGAGTCCATCCCCCCGGTCACCATGAGCTTGGCGCCCCGGCGCAGGTTGCGGCGGGCCTGGCCGATCGCGTCCAGCCCCCCGGCCTGGTCGGCCACCAGCACGCCGCTGGCGGCGCGCAGCCCGTTGCGGATGGAGATCTGGCCGGTATTGGCCGCGTAGAACCAGGCGAAGGACTCGTACACGCTGACCTTCTCCGGCCCCTCCGTCCACAGCTTCTTGAACTCGTGGTGGGTGAACTCCCAGCCGGCCGAGGCGTTGGACGTGACGACGCCCATCTCGAAGTCGTCGTAGTCGCGTCCGGCGAACCCCGCGTCGGCCAGCGCCTGGTCGCTGGCGACCAGCGCGAGCCGCGTCACCCGGTCGGTCTGCGGGATGAGGCGGCTCGGCAGGTGCTCCTTCGCGTCGAAGTCGACGACCTGGCCCGCCAGCCGGGCACTGTAGCGCGAGGCGTCGTACCGCTGGATCGGCCGGATCCAGGACCGGCCCTCGAGGACGCCCTTCCAGTGCTCCTCGATGCCGGTGCCGTCCCCGACCATCGTGCCGATCCCGGTCACGACGGCGGAAACGGCGCCGGTCACCTCACTGGTCGCTTCGCCGGACGCGGCGCCGGTCGCCTTGCCGGTCGCGGCGCCGGTCGCCGTGTTGGGCGCGTTGGCGGGGGCGCTCATGCCGCGAGCTCTGGGGATCGCAGCACGACCGCGCTCTGGAAGCCCCCGAAACCGCTGCCCACCGACAGCACCGTGTTCACCGGGACCTCGCGCGCCTCCAGCGGGACGTAGTCCAGGTCGCACTCGGGGTCCGGTTCGTGCAGGTTCGCGGTCGGCGGGATCACGTCGTTGTCGATGGCCAGCGCGCACGCGGCCACCTCGATCGAGCCGATCGCGCCGAGCGAGTGACCGATCATCGACTTGATCGAGCTGACCGGCGTCCGGTAGGCGTGCGCCCCGAGCGCGTCCTTGAACGCGGCGGTCTCGTGGCGGTCGTTCTGCCTGGTGCCGGAGCCGTGCGCGTTGACGTAGTCGATCGACTCGGGCGCGCACCGGGCGTCGGCCAGCGCGTGCCGGATCGCCTCGGCCATCTCCCGGCCGTCCGGCCGCAACCCCGTCATGTGGTAGGCGTTGCAGCGGGTGGCGTGGCTCGCGACCTCGGCGTAGATCCGGGCGCCGCGCGCCATCGCGTGCTCGCGCTCCTCCAGCACCATGACCGCCGCGCCCTCGGCGAGGACGAACCCGTTCCGCGTCGCGTCGAACGGACGGGAGGCGTGCTCGGCGTCGTCGTTGCGCGGCGTCGTCGCCTTGATCGCGTCGAAGCACGCGACCACGATCGGCGAGACCGGGGTATCGGTGGCGCCCGCGAACATCACGTCGGCGCTACCGTCCATGATCTTCTCGTACGCGCGTCCGACCGCGTCCAGGCCGGCGGTGCACCCGGTCGCGACCATCGCGACCGGCCCCTCCGAACCGGTCCGCCACGCCACCTCGGCGGCCGCCGCGCTCGGCACCATGTAGTCGTACATGTGCGGGGACAGGTGGCCCTCGTCCATCAGCCACTCGCGCCCGCTGTCGGAGAGCACGAGGTACTCGCGCTCGATGCTGGTCGTCGCCCCGACCGCGCTGCCGAGGCTCACCCCCACGCGGGTGGGGTCGACCGTGCTCATGTCGAGGCCGCTGTCGGCTAGGGACTCGCTGGCGCACGTCACAGCGAACTGTGTGGCGCGATCCATTCTTCGGATCTCGCGCGGCTGCAAGCCCACCGAAGCGGGGTTGAAATCACATTCGCCCGCAATTCGCGAACGGAATGCACTAGGGTCGAAAAAAGAAATGTCCCTGGTCGCGGTGCGGCCCGAGGTGAGCAGATTCCAAAACTCTTTCTTGCCTACCCCCCCTGGCGCGATCACGTCGATACCAGTGATCACTACTGCCCGGTTCACAAGCACTCCTCTGGAGTCCGCCAGCCACCGCTCTTTCCGATGGCAATACTTCAACAGCGGACTTGAGAGCACCTTGAACGATACTAGACCGAGCAGGTTGGAATTTGATCTTTGCTCGCGTTGACGCAGGTCACAGGTCGAGGCGGTCGCAAGTGTCGTCGCCGGTGGATGAGTCGAACACGGTGCGTGCCCGCGAACTCGGCTGGATCAGCCCGGTTTCGTAGGCGATGACGACGAGTTGGGCGCGGTCGTGCGCGTCGAGTTTGGTGAGCAGTCGGCTGACGTGCGTCTTGACAGTGGCGACACTGATGTGCAGCCGTCCGGCTATGTCGTTGTTCGAGTGGCCGGAGGCGACATGGACGAGGATCTCCCTCTCGCGGTCGGTGAGCGGGTCGAGCAGGGACGGCAGGGCGCGGGGGTCGGCGGCGGGACGGTTGACGAAGTCGCGGATGAGACGGCGTGTCACGCTCGGGGCGAGGAGCGCGTCACCGGCGGCGACGGTGCGGATTCCGGCCAGCAGCAGCTCGGGCGGGGTGTCCTTGAGCAGGAACCCGCTGGCGCCGGCCTTGAGCGCACCGAAGACGTAACTGTCGAGATCGAAAGTGGTCAGGATGAGGCTGCGGATGGACTTGGTCGCCGGGTCGTCAAGGAGCAGCCGGGTTGCCTCGATTCCATCCATGGTGGGCATTCGGATGTCCATCAGGATGACATCCGGCAAATGGCGCCGCCCGGCGGCGACGGCGTCCGGACCGGTTCCGGCTTCGGCGACGACCTCCATATCCGTCGCGGCGTTGACGAGGACGCTGAATCCGGCCCGCACGAGAACCTGGTCGTCGGCGATGACCACGCGGATGGTCATGAGCGACCTCCGTGCGCCGATCCGGAGTCTGAATCCGGTTCGATCTCGGAATCTGAATCGGATCCGGCCGGGATTGGCACCGAGAATGATCTTGCGGGCTGCCTGGACGGCGCGGCGGCGGAGGCCCCGTCATCGGGCGGTGCGGGGCGGTTGGTCATGGGGCTGGATTCGTCCGTCCGGAGCAGCGCCTGAACGCGGAAACCGTCGCCGTGGCGGTCGGCACGCAGGTAGCCGCCGTAAAGAGCCGCGCGTTCACGCATGCCGATCAGCCCGTGCCCGGCGGACGCGCGGGAGTGCTCCGAGGGCTCGGGGTCGGGATCGGTGGTGGGGTGGAAGTTGACGACGGTGTGGATGTCGGGGTGGATGACGGCGTGGATGGTGGTCTTCCCTGTCCGGCGGGGTTCGGGCGGGGCGCTGTTGGTGACCTCGATCTTCACGTCCTCGTCGCGGTACTCGATGCGGAGGGAGGCCGGCACCGGGCCCGCGTGGCGGACGACGTTGGTGAGCGCCTCCTGCGCGATGCGGTAGGCCGACAGGTCCACGCCCGGGGGCAGCGGACGGGGCGTCCCGATGATGTCGAGGCTCAGGTCGACGCCCGCGCAGCGGACCTGGTCGGCGAGCGCGGCGATGTCGTCCAGCCCCGGGGTGGGGGCGAGCGCGGGGTCGACGGCGTGCTCGTGCCGCAGCACCTGCACCAGCAGCCGCATCTCGTGCAGCGCCTGCCGGGTGGTGGTCTCGACGATGCCGAGCGTCTCCCGCGCCTGGCCCGGGTCGCTGTTCATCACCATCCGCGCGACCCCGGCGCGCACGGCGATGACGCTCATCGAGTGCGCGACGATGTCGTGCAGCTCGCGGGCGATCACCAGCCGCTCGTCGATGGCGGCCTGCCGGATGGCGGCCGCGTGCTGGCGCTCCCGCTCGGTGCGCTGCTCGGCGATCGCGGCGAGCCGCTTGCGGTGCTCGCGGGCGGCGAGGCCCGCGAACCAGCCGGCGCAGATGATCGCGACATCGGCCATCAGCACGGCCTCCCAGCTCGACGCGACGCGTCCGATGCCGATCCCGGCGGCGGTGAGCAGGCTGGCCGCGCCCGGACGCGCCCACCAGAACACGAACTCGCCCGCCTCGGCGACCGTGTAGGCGGTGACGGCGACGCACACCGACACCTGCGGCGCGCCGCCGACCGCGGTGACCGCGAACGTGCAGAGCGTCGCGACGGCGAACGACCATCGCGGGCGGAGGCGGCGGACGGCGACGGACAGGGAGGCGAGGGCGATTCCCCCCGCCCGCACGGCGGACTCGGCCGCGGCGGCGTCGTGCAGGCCGCTGCGGGCGTCGGCCATGATCAGGCCGACGAGCAGCAGGACGGCGACGGCGATGTCGAGCAGCACCAGCGGATGCGGATGCCTGGTGACGAATCGCCGAATGGGCCGTGTGAGGGCGGTGCCGGACACGCCATCAGGCTACCCATGGGGTGGGGCGCCAGTCGTCAGGTCACGGTCGCGTCGACCGCGTACAACCAGGGCTGTACGCGGCGGCCGGGTACCGCTCTGGTCGGACGCCGATTCCATCCCGAAGCCTGACGACCGCAGCGTCCACTGACCGACAGTCTTGGAGAAGCGGAGTCCCGCCCGTTGTACGAGTGGCCGCGTCGGCGCGAAGCGCGGCCACTCGTACCTGGGCGAACCGCAGGAC
The DNA here is from genome assembly GCF_022751215.1 of Actinomadura terrae. Taxonomy (GTDB): domain Bacteria; phylum Actinomycetota; class Actinomycetes; order Streptosporangiales; family Streptosporangiaceae; genus Spirillospora; species Spirillospora terrae. Next base: position 1,612,020 of record NZ_JAICDG010000002.1, read on the forward strand.
GTCACCGTGTGCGCGGCCCCGCGCACGGGCGTCCCGAAATCTCGCCACACTCCAAAAATCAATTCGATCCAGTCCATGGGGGGACCCGATGAGCGTGATCGCTCGCTGGTGTTTCCGGCATCACTTCGTCGTCATCGGTGCCTGGCTGCTCACCCTGGCGGTCCTCGGGGGGACCGCCATCTCCGCCGGCGCGATGTTCTCCGACCGGTACTCGCTGCCGGGAACCGAGTCCACCCGTGCCTCCGACCTGCTGGAGACGCAGTTCCAGCGCGGCTCCGGCGACCGGACCACGATCGTGCTGCACACCACGAACGGCAAGGTGACCGACCCGGCCGTGCAGGGCAAGGTCAACGCGATGCTCGCCGAGGTCGGCAAGGTGCCCGAGGTCGGCGCGGTGGTCAACCCGTTCAGCGCGCGGGGGGCGGCCCAGATCAGCCCCGACCGCCAGACAGCCTACGCGACGGTCACCTTCACCAAGCAGAGCCAGAGCCTGGACACGGCGAACATCCAGAAGGTCGTGGACCTCGGCTCGAAGCTGCGCGGCGACTCGCTGCGGGTCGAGTTCGGCGGGGCCGCGATGGCTCAGCTCGAGAAACCCTCGACCTCCACCGCGGAACTGGTCGGCATCGTGGCCGCCGCCGTGGTCATGCTGTTCGCCTTCGCGTCCGTGCTGGCGACGGCCATCCCGCTCATCGCCGCCATCCTCGCGCTCGGCAACGCGCTCTTCTGCATCGACCTGCTCACCCACGTGATGGACATCGGCACCACCGCGCCGATCATCGCCGCGTTCGTCGGCCTCGGCGTCGGCATCGACTACGCCCTGTTCGTGGTCGCCCGGTACCGCAACGGGATCATCGCCGGGCTCACGGAGGAGGAGGCCGCGGTCGAGGCCATGAACACCTCCGGCCGCGCGATCGTGTTCGCGGGCGGGACGGTCGCGGTCGCGATGCTCGGCCTCCTGGTCCTCGGCATCAGCGTCATGTCCGGCATCGGCCTGGCCGCCGCGATCATGGTGGCGTTCGCCGTCGCGGTCGCCGCGACCCTGCTCCCGGCGCTGTTCGGCATCCTCGGCACGCGCGTGCTCAGCCGCCGCCAGCGGGCCCGCCTCAAGAACGAGGGGCCGCGCGGCGCCAGCACGTCCGACGGCTGGGCCCGCTGGGCCGGGTTCGTGCAGAAGCGGCCGGTCACGCTGACGCTGGCCGCGACGCTGGTCATGGTGGTGCTGACCGTCCCGTTCTTCTCGATGCGGCTCGGCGCCGCCGACGCCGGCAACAACGCGCCCGACACCACGACCCGCAAGGCCTACGACCTGCTCGCCGAGGGGTTCGGCCCCGGCTACAACGGCCCGCTGCTGCTCGTGGCGAAGGTCCCCGCCGGCGGGGCGGCCGCCACCGACTTCGGACGGCTGGAGCAGGACCTCCGGACCGTCCCCGGGGTCGCCTCGGTTCAGTCCGGGCCGGTCGCTCCGGGTGCGACGGTGCGGACGTTGCAGGTCACGCCCACGACGGCACCGGACACCAAGGAGACCGCCGACCTCATCGACACGCTCCGCGACCGCGTGATCCCGAGCTATGAGAAGGACGGGCTCACCGTCCATGTGGGCGGCCAGACCGCCGTCTTCAAGGACTTCGCGTCCGTGGTCGGCGGGAAGATGCCGCTGTTCGTCGCCATCGTCGTCGCGTTCGGGTGCGTGCTGCTGATGCTCGCCTTCCGCAGCCTCGTCGTGCCGCTCACGGCGGCGGTGATGAACCTGCTCTCGACCGGCGCCGGGTTCGGCGTCGTGGTCGCGGTGTTCCAGTGGGGCTGGGGCGCCTCGGCCCTCGGCGCGGGCTCCGCCGGGCCGGTGGAGTCGTTCCTGCCCGCGATGATGCTGGCGGTGCTGTTCGGGCTGTCGATGGACTACGAGGTGTTCCTGGTCAGCCGCATCCACGAGGAATGGCTGCACACCGGCGACAACGACCTCGCCGTCCGGCGCGGGCAGGCCGCCACCGGCCGGATCATCACCGCCGCCGCGATCATCATGATCTGCGTGTTCATGGCGTTCGTGTTCGCGGGGATGCGCACCATCGCCGAGTTCGGCCTCGGCGTGGCCGTGGCCATTCTGCTGGACGCCCTGGTGGTGCGGACCATCCTCGTCCCGGCGGTCATGCAGCTGTGCGGCAAGTGGAACTGGTACCTGCCGAAGGCGATCGACAAGATCCTGCCGCACGTCTCCGTGGAGGGCCCGTCCAAGCCGCCCGTCAGCCGGGAGCCGGAACTCCAGGCGGCCGACGGCCGCACCTGACACCACGCGCCCGTGCTCTCCTTCGCCGCCGGACATGGCCATATCCGGCGGCGAAGGGACGTCCGGCCAACCAGGTCAGGCATGTGAACTCACTTGAGCGACCGGGCCCCTTGCGGCTGTTCGCGGTGGCCTTGGCGACGGGGCGTCCGCACCTCCCTGAGCCCATGCGGCGGCGGCAACGGAACAGTGGCCGGGACCCCTCCCGTCCCCCGCCGAGGACCATCTGCCCGATCTGTCGGCCCCGGACCGCGCCGGTCCCCGAGCACGGACGAGGGCCGTGATCTCAGGGAGGTCCCATGCCGTGGATCCGCTTGGCCTCGTTCGTGTCGCTGCTCTCCTTACTCCTGTTACCAGGCCCGGTCTCGCTCGCCGGAACGCGGGCCGCGCCACCGGCCGCCCCTGCCGAAAAAGGCATCGCCGGGAAGGGCATCGCCTGGAAGCCATGCCCCGAAGATCCGTGGGTGCAGTGCGGCAAGGTGGCGGTCCCGGTCGACTGGGCCCACCCCGCGGGCGCCAAGATCGACCTCGCGGTGGCCCGGCGCCCGGCCCTCAAGCCGCGAGAGCGGATCGGCTCGCTGTTCCTGCTGCCCGGCGGCCCGGGCGATTCCGGCGTCGACTTCGCGTTCTACGCCGATCTGGAGCTTGACCCCGAGCTCTTGCAGCGGTTCGACATCATCGGGTTCGACGCGCGCGGAATCGGCCGCAGCCACCCGGTGACGTGCCCCGTCGATCCCGACCCCGTATCGGAATTCCCGCAGGACGCGAAGGCCTACCAGCAGCTGCTGCGCTCGCACAAGGACCGAGCCCAGGAATGCCGGCGGCGAAGCGGGCCGTTGTTCGATCACATCGACACCCGCAGCGTCGCCCGCGACGCCGACGTCGTCCGTGGGGCGCTGGGCGAGCGCCAGATCTCCCTGCACGGGGAGTCCTACGGAACGCTGCTGGGCCAGCAGTACGCCGAGGAGTATCCCGGCCGCATTCGCGCGCTGGTGCTCGACGGCAATATGGACCACAGCGTCACCGGCGCCCGCCGCTACCTGCTCGGTGGATCGACCACCCTGGAGGAGCACTACCGGAAGTTCGCCGCCTGGTGCAACGAAAGCTCACACTGCACGCTGCGCGGAAAAAACGTGTTCAAGGTCCTGGACGGCCTGCTGGCGAGGGCGGACCGAGGGGAGCTGAAAGACCCCGCAGGGACCGCGATCACGTCCGACGAACTGTTGGAAACGGTTCGCCGGGCGATGTACGCGCCGAACAACAATGTAGGCGGCTGGCGACCCCTGGCTATTTATTTCACCAGGCTGCAAGCGCGAAAATCGATACAGCTGCCGGGCTGGTTCCCGGACTCCTTCCAGCCGATCTTCTGCAATGACTTCAGCTTCCCGGTCCGTGACTTCGAGCACCTGAAAAGCCTCATGGCCGCCTCCCGGAATGCAGCGCCGCACACCCGGTTCAACAACCTGAACTGGCTGTCCATCACCGGTTGCCAGGGCTTCCTGCCCCGGGCCAGCAACCCGCAGCACCCATACCGAATCAAGGGCGCTCCGCCGATTCTCCTGACCAACAGCCGATACGACGTCTCCACACCGTACCCGGACGCGCAGAACGTGGCCCGTCAGATCCCCGGATCGGTACTGCTCACCTACGACGGCATCGGCCACCGGGCCTATAACCGAAGCGCCTGTATCAACGCGGCCGTCAACCGCTACCTGCTGACGCTGCGCACCCCGCCACCAAACACGCACTGCCCGGCCGAGCCGGCACCGCTCACCGAAACGCCGTCCAAGCCGAACCGCCATACACCCCACTGGCTTTGGTGAATCGCCTTTGAGGGCGGCGGAGACACCGCCCTCAAGGGTTCTATCGCCGGGTCTCGACCCTCATATCACCCTGGACCAGCTCTCGGCCGAAGCCGCTGGCGAGCAGATCGTGCGGAGAACCGAGTTCGGGTCCGCTGGCATCGTCGAGCCGCGCCAACTGCGCGCCCGTGAGCTCGACTTCCAGAGCACCCAGATTGTCCTCTAGTTGCTTGGAGGTGCGGGCGCCGATAATCGGCGCGGTAACGTCGGGCCGACGCAGCACCCAGGCCAACCCGACCTGCGCGGGTGTGCGACCCAACTCCCGAGCGACCTCTTTCACCACGTCGGCGATGGCAAGGCCCCGTTCGGTGATTCCGCCCCTGGCCAGGTTGAAGTCCCTGCGGGTGCCGTCATCGGACGATCCGCCCACCGGAGCCAGATCACCACGACCGTACTTCCCGGTGAGCACCCCGCCGGCCAGCGGTGAGAACGGGACCACCCCGAGCCCCATTTCCCGCGCCATGGGGATCAGGTCCCGCTCCCCGGTACGTTCGACCAGGTTGTACTCGAGTTGCAGCGCGACCAGCGGCGACCACCCCCGCAGGTCGGCGATCGCCTGCATCCTCGACACCTGCCATGCCGGGGCATTGGAGATCGCCACGTACAGGACCTTGCCCTGCCGGACGAGATCGTCCATGCCGCGCAGGATCTCCCCGACCGGCGTCACGAAATCCCAGACATGAAGGTAGAGCAGATCGATGTAGTCCGTACCCAGCCGCCGCAAACTGGTCTCCACCGAAGCGAAAAGGTTCTTGCGCTGGCTGCCCCCGGAATTCGGGTCCCCCTCCCGGCGCAACGTCGTGTACTTCGTGGCCAACACCAGCCCCTCACGCTTTCCCCGGGCAAATTCCCCCAGCAAATGCTCCGAACTGCCGTCCGTATATGTGACGGCGGTGTCGATGAAATTGCCACCGCGCTCAACGTAGAGGTCGAACAGCCTGCGCGCCTCGTCCTTCTCGGCGCCCCACCCCCACTCGGTACCGAAGGTGGCCGCGCCCAGGGCCAGCGGCGAGAGCCGGAACGCATCAACGGCAGCGTCCGGCAGTCGATCGAAGTGGTACTGGCCACCATCCACAAGTACGCGCCCAATGCTAAAATCGTCCTTATGGGGTACCCCCGGCTGCTGGACGGCAACGGCCAGTGCATCCCCGGTATCGGGACCTCCGAGGCGCCATGGCTGAACGATCTCGCCGACGTCCTGGCGGCGGCGATGAAGACCGCCTCCGAGAACGCCACCCAGGCCGGTGCCCCGACCTGGTTCTCCGACCCCCGCGCGAAATTCGCCGGTGAAGCGGTCTGCGGCAATCCCGAAACCATCCACGGGATCGTCCTGGACAAGACGCCCGATGACGACCTATCCCCGACCTCGCCCAACTCACCCCAGTCATTCCACCCGAAGATCGAAGGAACCGCCCACTATTCAGCGGCGCTGAACGAAACCCTGCGCCAGATGGGCCTGTAGCCGATGACACGACCCAGGGCGCTGGCGGGCATCCTGTTAATCCTGCTCACCAGCGCCCTGGGCGCCGGCTGTGCCGACGCCCAGGACCAGGCCATAAGGGATGCGGCCGACCGGGCCCGCGACGCGGCGACCGCGTTGAAGCAAACGATCGAACTTCGCCTCGGTCAGGCACCAGACCGGCGGAACGCCTACGACAGGTTGCTGACGAGCCTTCCCCGCCACACCCCCCAACGAGGCGGGCTCCTCCTGAAAAGCGACCTCACGGCAGACCAGGCATGGTTCGACGTCACCGTGGTCAAGACCGCGACCGCCTCGGACGGGTTCAGCAGCGAAAGCCGCACCGTACGGCTGTGCGCCCACGTCGTCGTCAGATTTCCGGCGGGTCAGCGTCCCGCAGCCAGCATGACCAATCTCGACTGCCCGAGCGACCTGCCCAGAACCGACCCGCGACTGGGAACCATCGACAAAATAGTCAGCCTGACCACCTGAACTGCCACCCAAAATGGCATTCAGCAACTCGCGCCCAGGCCAGAGGCGCCACAAACAGTCAACTGGCACTGATCGATATGTCAAGCTTGCAAAGGCCTGCGATCTGGGAGCGAATCCCCTCGACGGGACGCTCTGTGGCCGCCTGCTGCGTGACCGTGCCGATGAGGAACGAACTGAGCCCGTGACCGACAACACTCGCGTCCCGCACACCGAGGTCCTCCAGAAGCTCGGTGAAGATGCTCGTGACGTTGCCGAACATCCGCTCCAGCGGTTCGAGCCGACCTCGCCGCACCGAGTCGATCCAGTACTCGTGCCAGAGCACCAGCCCCCTCGGCACCTCCTGGAAAATGGCCACGTACTCGTCGACCGCGGCCCACAAACGGTCAACCGGCCCGGTATGGCGCGCGATCGCTGACCGCACGCGCTCGATAAAGGAAGAGATATGATCGGCCATCGCCTGATCGATGATCTCGTCCATATCCGAAAAGTAGTAATGAACGGCACTTTTGGTCAGCGGACTAGCATCGGCGACAGACCGCACCGTGCAGCCGGCCAGACCATCACGGACGAGCACCTGCTTGGCCGCCTCGATGATCTGCCGCTGCTTGGCAGCCTGGTTCGGCGAGACCTGGTCCCCCCACGATGCTGATGTCCGCATAACACCAGGCTAGTCGAGTCGACCCAGAACCCAGGACACGTGACCCACCTTCGACGCCACCCGAATGTTCACAACCGCGTCCGCAATGATCGTCCGCCCTCACCAGACCTCGGCGAACGCCTTGAGCTCGCCCGCCACGTCCGAGCCGCTGGGGACGTAAACGACCTCGGTGATCCCGGCTTGGCCGGCCTCGTCCAGCCGGGCGCCGATCGCCGCCGCGTCGCCCGTCCACCCCGGCCCGAGAATCGCCGGCCCGGCCGCCGCCACCGCCGCCCGGTCGCGTTCGGTCATGGCCACGAGATGACCCTCATGGACGGCCTACCGGGTGAGCTGCCGGGTTCGGGCCGGAGTCGCCCTACCGCTCGCGGGAGCGGATTCACCCCAGGTGGAGAAACGGTTCCCCGGTTCCGCGAACGTCGGGGGTCCGCAGGATTCGGCGGGGTCGACGTCGTCCCCGGCGGGGACGCCTGACGACGACCTCCTACGAAGTGTAGGAGGCGGAGGGCTCATTCGCCACACAAGTGGCTGATTGCGGCAAACCGCCTCTGCGGTCACATGGGTGTCGGCACGGCGCCGCCTCCGCGACCGCGCCCTCAGGCGTTGAGGAGCGGCAGTTCTGGGGTGCGGGCTCCGCCTCAGCAGACGTGAGACAAGCTCGCGATCGTCGCGACGGCGACCACGACGGGAGCGACGACGGCGACCGTCGCAAAGACGGAAGCGGCCACCCTGGCGGCGTGGCGGGGCCTGCCCGTCTCGACGGTCTCCAGCCGCTGTACGCGCTCCGCCAAAGCCCCGGTGGACGGCCCCGCGGCGCCGAGGGCGCCGGCGACCCCCGGGATCGTCGCGAGCCGGCGCAGGGCGTCGACGAGCGTTCGGCTGCCGCATGCCCGCACTGCCACGTCGTCCGCGGCCATTTCCAGCAGCAGCGGCAGGGTGGTCTTGGCCCGCCGGACGGTGGGCGGCCACGGCAGGAGGGCATGGACGAGATCGAGCATGAGCAGCAGCGCGTGGTGTCGCTGGCGGAGGTGGGCCCGTTCGTGGATGAGGACCGCGTTGAACTCTTCGGGAGTGAGAGTGTCCTGGGTGCCCGTGCTGACCACGATCGGGCGCCGGCGGGCGGGGAGGGAGTAGGCCACGGGGACGGGATGGTCGAGGATGAGGACGTCCTCGTGCCGCTCGTGCTCCCTTGCGACGAGCCGGAGCATCTCCCGATGCTGACGCCGATGACGCACCGCACGCCGAAGGCGGGGCAGGCTCAGGAAGAGCCTGACAGAGCAGGCGGTCAGCAGAACCAGGCTGGCGGCCGTCCCGAGGATGATCGCCACGTCGCGCCATGGTGCGGCAGGCAGTCGCGCAGCCACTCCAGCAGGCCGTGACCCGGCGTCGGCGGCGCCAGCAGCGCCACCGCGACGACTCCGATGTCGGCGATGAAAGCGCCGGTCAGCGCCGCGACCCAGCAGGCGATGGCGATCCCGGGACAGGCGGCGGGACGCTGGAACCGATCGAGGACCGGCCCCGCCAGCCAGCCCAGCATGACCGCCGTGGAGACCAAACCGGCCACGAGGTAGATCACGCCGTCACCGCTGCTCACCGTCGGAGGTCCGGCGACGGAGGGCGTCCATCAGGTGGCGCGCATCCTCCGGAGGCATGCTCTCGGCGAACCGGGCGAGGATGCTTCCGTGATCGGAGGTCTCGGTAAGCGCGTCGAGCATCAGCTCGACGACATAATCTTCCCGCGCTTGGGTGGGGGTGTAACGGAAGGCCAGCCCGTCCTGCTCGCGCCGCAGCAGCCCCTTCTGCGCCAGCCGCTCGGCGACGGTCTGGACGGTGTTGTAGGCGAGCGCCTTGTCCGCGTTCTCGTTCAGCTTCGCCAGCAGCTCACGCACCCGCAACGGGCTAGGCGCGTCCCAGAGCACGTCCATGATGGAACGCTCAAGTGAACCACCCAGTAGGGCCATGCGCACCCCTCCATCCTCCGCACATTGTGCCGGAGAAGCCGCTCTGGGCGGGAACGCCGGCCCGCACCCTCGCAGCGTTGAGGCTGGCGAATCGCCTCCGCCAGCAGCAAGAGCGATGTCACAAGCCGAGCGGTTCAACGGCTCGCTCGTGGCCTCCCGAGCCTTCCGCGCCGGTGTCGCCAGTGAGGTAGCGGCCGGGAGAGGTGCCGACGGTGCGCCGGAAGGCCGCGAGGAACGCGCTCGATGTCGCGTATCCCACGGCGTGTGCGGCCTGCGACACGGGACGGCCCTCGGCGAGCAGCGGTAGGGCCGCCCGCATGCGCATGTGGGTGCGCCAGCGATCGAAACTCATGCCGGTGTCGTGGACGAACAGCCGCGTCAGAGTCCGTCTGCTCACGCCGATGGCGCGGGCGTGCGCGTCGAGGCTGCGCGGGTCCGCCGGGTCCGCGAGCAGGGCGGCGGTAACGGCTCGGACGCGTGCGTCGACGGGCTCGGGCACGTCGATGGGCGTCGTCGGTAGCGGATGCAGCAGGTCCAGCACGACGCCCTCGGCCCGCAGCCGGACGTCGTCTTTCAGGTCGTGGCGGCCGAGGTAGGCGATCAAGTGGGCCAGCAGGCCGTCCACGGCGACCGGCGTGGGCGTCGTCCAGTCCAGGTGGCATCGTTCCGGGTCCAGGTAGAGGCTGCACAGCACCGCCTCGCGGGTCGCCCCGGTCCGATGGACGACGCCGGCCGGAAGCCACAGGGCGCGGGTGGGCGGCAGGACCCAATGGGCATCGCCGACGGCCACGCAGAGTACGCCGCGGCGGGTCCACGCCAGTTGGTGTTGGGGATGCCTGTGGGGGGCGATCCTTCGTGCCCCGCGAGCGACGAGGTGCCGCTCTGGTCGTGCTGTGCTTCGTGCAGTTCATGCTCGTCCTGGACGACACCGTCGTGAACGTCGCGCTGCCCAGCATCCGGGACGCTCTCGGCTTCGATGCCACCGGCCTCGCCTGGGTCGTCAACGCCTACTTCCTCGCCTTCGGCGGACTGCTGTTGCTGTTCGGGCGTGCGGCCGACCTCCTGGGCCGCCGCCGTGTCTTCCTGATCGGTGTCGGATTGTTCGGCGCGGCCAGTCTGGCCTGCGGGCTGGCTCAGGAGCCCTGGCAGCTGGTGGTCGGACGGTTCGTGCAGGGTGCGGGCGCCGCCATGGCCGGACCCGCCGCGCTGTCCCTGATCACGCTGCTGTTCCCGGGGACCGAAGAGCGCACCAAGGCGCTCGGTATCTGGGGCGGCATCGCGGGCCTGGGCGGCACCCTGGGCCTGGTGGTCTCCGGTGCCCTCACCGGTCTGGCCTCCTGGCGCTGGATCTTCTTGATCAACCTGCCCGTCGTCCTGGTCGCGTGCGCGCTGCTCCCGCGCCTGGTCCCCGAGAGCCGGGTCACCCGCGGGGCGCGCTTGGACGTCCCCGGTGCGGTGCTGGGCACCGGCACGGTCCTGCTTCTCGTCTACGGCCTGCTCCAGGCCGGCGAGTCGGGCTGGACGGGCGTGAGTGTCGTGGCGCCGATGTTCGCCGCCGTTGGCTTGGCGGCCGTGTTCCTCGTGGTCGAAGCCCATGCCGCCGACCCGCTGGTGCCCTTGCCCTTCCTTTCGTTTCGGACGCGCGCCGTCGGCAACGGCATGACCCTGCTCTTTTCGGCCGCCTTCTACGCGATGGCCTTCCTGCTGATGATCCACATGCAGACGGTCCTCGGCTACGGCCCGCTCAGGGCCGGTCTCGCCTACCTGCCCTACGGTGCCGGAATCCTCGCGGGCATGTGGCTGTCCTCCCGCGCGGTGATCAAACTCGGGATGCGTCCGACCCTGGTCCTGTCCTTCCTGGTCAGCGCCGCCGGACTGCTTCTGCTGTCGAGGGTGGCGCCGGGCGACGGCTACGCGGCCGGTGTCCTGCCGGGCATGCTCGTGACCAGCCTCGGCTGCGGCCTGAGTCTGCCCGCGCTGACGGTGGCCGCGGTCACGGGCACGACCGAGGAGGACGCCGGTCTCGGCTCCGCTCTGTTCAGCTCCGTACAACAGGTCGGTGGTGCCGTCGGAGTGGCGGTCCTGGTCGCTCTCGCCGCGCGCCGCACCGACGCCGCGGTCGACTCGGCAGGTCGGCTGCACGCAGCGACGGACGGCTTCTCTCTCGCGCTCACCGTCGCCGGAGGTCTTCTCGTGCTCGGCGCCGCTCTGATCGCCGTCCTGCTCGGCGATGGCCGTCCAGATGCCGGAGGTGACTCCGGTGCGGCCCCGACGCAACGCAGGGCGAAGCCAGGTGACGAGTCGGTCGACGCGGAACGCGACCCCTCTCCCTTGTGACGTGCGGATGTAGTGCGGTGGTTGTCGCCGAGCCGGACTGGTAGGGGTGCGAAATCCTCTCCACTCCACCTGGGACTAATACCCCCGGGCTGTATGTTACGGTCTGGCAGATACCCCCTAGGGGTAAGTCTCAGGAAGGGTGCACCCTCATGTCCGCAGATCCGAGGCGCTGGTGGGCGCTCGCCGTGCTCGCCACCGCCCAGTTCATGGTCATCATGGACACCTCGATCATCGGGGTCGCGCTCCCCGACATGCAGCGCGACCTCGGCTTCTCCCAGGGCGGCCTGCAATGGGTGTTCAACGCCTACGTCGTCGCCCTCGGGGGGCTCCTCCTGCTCGGCGGCAAGCTGTCGGACCTGCTCGGGGCGAGGCGCGTCTTCGCGGCGGGATGGCTGGTGCTGATCGGCGGCTCGGTGGTCGCGGCGGCCGCCACGGGCGCCGAGGCCGAGATCATCGGCCGCGCGATCCAGGGCGTCGGCTCCGCGCTGATCGCGCCGTCGGCGCTGACGCTGCTGATGGTCCTGTTCTCGGCGCGGCCCAGGGAACTGGCCAAGGCGATGGCCTTCTACGGCGCCGCGGCCCCGGCGGGCGGCACCGCCGGGGTGTTCCTCGGCGGCGTCATCACCGAGTGGCTGAGCTGGCCCTGGGTGTTCATCATCTACGTCCCGATCGGCCTGGCCACGCTGGCCGCGGTTCCGGCCGTCCTGCCGAACGTCCCCGGCCGCCGCACCGGCCTGGACGTGCTGGGCGCGCTCGCCGTCACGGCGGGGCTGGCCCTCGCCGTCTACGCGATCGTCCAGGCGCCCGGACGGGGCTGGGACGCCCCGGCGACCGCTCTCCAGCTCGGCGGCGCCGTCCTGCTGCTGGCCGCGTTCATCGGCGTCCAGCGGATCACCCGCGACCCGCTGATGCCGCTGTCGGTGTGGCGCACCCCGAACCTGGCCGGCGCCAACGTGGCGATGACGCTGCTGGGCGCCGCCTGGATCCCGATGTGGTACTTCCTCAACCTCTACCTCCAGCAGGTCCTGGGCTACGGGGCCTTCCCGAGCGGCGCGGCCCTGCTTCCGATGACGGCGCTGATGATGGTGCTGATGGTCGGCGTCACCGGACGGCTCATCGCCCGGTTCGGCACGAAGCCGCTCATTGTCACCGGCCTCGTGGTCCTCGCGGGCGGCCTGGCCGTCCTGTCCACGATCGACGCGGGCGGGAGCTTCGCCACCGACGTGCTGCCCGGGTCGCTGATCTCGGCGGTCGGCATGTCGCTGGTGTTCATCCCCGCCACCATGGCGGCGCTGAACGGCGTCGCACCCGAGCAGGGCGGACTGGCGTCGGGCATCGTCAACACGACCTACCAGGTCGGCTCGGCGATCGGGCTGGCGGCGATGACCGCCATCGCCACCTCGCGGGGCGCGGACGAGCTCGGCGACCTGCCCAGCTTGACCGACGGCTTCCGCGCCGCCTTCATCGGCGCGGCCGTCGTCGCCCTGGCGGGCGCCGTCCTGGCCCTGGTCACCCTGCGCACCCCCGCCGTCCCCGCGAACGCGGACGAGCCCGTGAAGGAGAGCATCTAGGCATGATCGGCTGTACCGGAACCGCCGCCCGGGTCACCGACCCGGGCGGCGCAGCCTGCCGGGGACGGACGTTCAGCCGATCGTGAGGGCGATGCCGCTTCCGACGCCGAGGACGAGTGAACCCGCGGCCGCCAGGTAGGCCGTTCCTTGGGCGACGCGGTCCAGGCGCCGATCCGGTTCGGTCTCGTGGGCGAATGCGGGCACGATCCAGCGCAGGTAGTAGAAGACGCTGGCGACGGAGTTGAGGGCGGCCACGACCGCCAGCCATGCGTAGCGGCCGTCCAGCGCGGCTCCGAACATCAGCAGCTTGCCGACGAACACGGCCGTGGGCGGAGTGCCCACCAAGCCCAGCAGGCAGATGACCAGGGAGAGTGCCAGAAGTCGGGAGCGGCGTATCAGCGCGGTATAGGCGGACAGTTCGTCGCGGCCAACGGCGATGACGACGGCGAACGCACCGATATTGGTGACCGCGTATGCGGCGAGATAGAACAGCAGCGCGGGCTCGGCGAGGTCGGTGCGCCCGGCCATCGCGATCGGGACCAGCAGGTAACCGGCCTGGCTGACGGTGGAGTAGGCGAGCAGTCGGCGGACGTTGTCCTGGGCGAACGCGGCGAGGTTGCCGAGCGTCATGGTCGCCGTGGCGGTGATCGCGATGAGCGGGGGCCAGTCGCCCGCGCCGGGTGGAAGGGCTTCGGTCGCGAAGCGGAAGAGGGCGGCGAAGGCCCCGATCTTCGGGACGGTGGTGACGAAGGCCGCCACCACCGGGGGAGCGCCTTCCGTGACGTCCGGGACCCAGAAGTGCGCCGGGACCGCGCCCGCCTTGAACAGAAGTCCGGCCAGCAGGAGCACCACGCCGACCGTGACCGCGCCGCCCGGGGCCGCCCCGAGCCCGGCGCGGAGCGTCCCGTAGGACGTGCCGCGGCCGAGCCCGTAGAGCAGGGTGACTCCGGCCAGCATGAGGATGCCCAGGAAGGCCCCCATGAGGTAGTACTTGAGCGCCGCCTCGGTGCCCGGCGCGTCCTTCCCGAAACCCGCGAGCGCGTAGCCCGGAATGCTCGCCAGCAGGTAGGCCGCGACCAGCACCAGCAGGTCGGACGCGGCGCCCAGCGCGATCGTGCCGAGCGCTGCCAGCAGAATGAGGACGTGGAACTCGCTCTCCCGCCGGTGCCCGCGCATCGGGCCCGCCGCGAGCACGATGACCAGCAGCGTCGCCGCCAGGACGACGGCCCGCGTCACATGGGTGACGGCGTCGAGCATGAACGCGTCGAAGGTCGTCAGGTCAGCCCGGTTCGCGGCGAGGGCCGTCGTGACCAGGCCCGCCACCAGGCCGGACGCGCAGATCAGCGCGACGATCCACTGCCGTGTTCGCGGCAGGAACGACCCGGTCAGCAGCCCGGCCACCGCCGCGCCGAGGACGGACAGCTCCGGCAGGAGGTCCGCCGGGTTCTCGCGCATCATCGCGCCACCAGCGAGACCACCGTCGCCGAGAACGGCTCGATGACGTCCAGGAGGAACCGGGGCGCGACCCCGATGACCACCGCGAGCACCAGCAGCGGGACGATCGCGCCGAGTTCGCTGCGATGCGCGTCGGTGACCCGCGCGGTGAGCTCGCCCGGCGGCCCGAGGACGGCGCGGTGCAGCAGGCGCAGGAACAGCGCGGCGGTGATGAGGATGCCCACGATCGCCAGCGCGCCGGCGACGGCGGTTCCGGTGCCGCCGCTGCCGATCACTCCGGTGAAGATCTGGAACTCGGCGATGAACCCGGCGAAGCCGGGCAGCCCGAGGGAGGCGAACGCGCCGACCGCGACGAGTCCGGAGAAGATCGGCGCGCGCCCGGCCAAGCCGCCGAAGCGTCCCATGTCATAGGTGCCGACCCGGCCGTAGAGCACCCCGGCCAGCAGGAACAGCTCGGCGGTGATCAGTCCGTGGCTCACCATCTGGGTGACCGCGCCGGTCACCGCCAGCCGCCGCGCCGCCTGATCGCCGGCGGCACCGGCGGCACCGGCGGCACCGAGCGCCACGATGATGTACCCCATGTGGTTGACCGAGGTGTAGGCGATCAGCCGCTTGAGGTCCTCCTGGGCGTAGGCGACCAGCGCGCCGTAGAGGACGCTGACCAGGCCCACGATGATGACGACCCAGGCGTAGCGGCGCCAGGCGTCCGGGAGCATGGGCATCGCGATGCGGACGAAGCCGTAGGTGCCCATTTTCAGCAGGATTCCGGCGAGGATCGCCGACCCGGCCGCGGGCGCGTCGGTGTGCGCGGGCGGCAGCCAGGTATGGAACGGCACGGTCGGCGTCTTGATGGCCAGGCCGACGCCGACCGCCAGCAGGACGAGCCCGCCGAGCCCCGCCGATGCGGCCGGCGGCGGCGTGCGGGTGAGCTCGACCATGTCGAAGGTGTGCGGCTCGGCTCCCAGGTAGAGCCCGATGAACCCCAGCAGCAGGACCAGCGAGCCGAGGAAGGTGT
This sequence comes from Actinomadura terrae, assembly GCF_022751215.1. Lineage (GTDB taxonomy): Bacteria > Actinomycetota > Actinomycetes > Streptosporangiales > Streptosporangiaceae > Spirillospora > Spirillospora terrae. Next base: position 1,627,108 of record NZ_JAICDG010000002.1, read on the forward strand.
AGAGGAAGAACTTCAGCGCCGACCGCATCCTGTCGCCGTGTCCCCACCCGGCGATGACGAAGTACATCGCGACGATGGACAGGTCGAAGAACACGAAGAACAGCAGCAGGTCCAGGGCGGCGAACAGGCCGAGCGAGGCGGTCTGAAGAAAGAGGAAAAGCGCGGCGAAGGCCCGTACCTGCCGTTCCTGGCGCAGCGAGTAGATCGCGCAGGCCAGGAACAGGAGCGAGGTCAGGGCCAGCAACGGCAATGAGAGGCCGTCGACGCCGATGTGGTAACCGGCGCGGACGGACGGGATCCAGCGCGCATTCGTCTCGTAGGAGATCCCGTCGCCGGTGCCGCGCCCGATCCACAGTGCGATGACCAGGGCGAGGTCGACGGCGCACGCGGCGATCCACGTCCAGGTCACCGCCCGGTCGCCGAGCCCCGGCACCGCGTACAGCCCGAGCGCGACGGCGAGCGGAAGGAAGACCACGAGAGAGAGCACGTTCACCCGACCATGAGGACGACGACGATGAGCACGGCGAACAGCACCGCTGCCTGCGCGTAGTACGTGTGCGCCTGCCCGGTCTGCGGACGGCGGGCGAGGTCCGCCAGGCGGCGGGCTCCCCGGCCGATCGCGTTGACGAGCCCGTCAACCCTGATCTCGATCCGGCGGCCCGCGAGCGCGGCGGCGAGACGTCCCAGGGCGGCGGTCGCGCGCACTCCCGCGTCGATGACGCGGTCGTCGAACCGGGCGAGTGCGGTGGCCAGTGCGAACACCGGACGGGCGACGAGCAGCCCGGCGAGCCGTTCGAGATGGAGCCAGTTCAGTGCGGGCGCCGTCCAGGCCGTCCGGACCCGAGCGCCGTGCCGCATGAGAGCCCAGGTCACTGCCAGGACGAGCAACGCCAGAGCGGAGGAGAGCACCAGCTCGGCCGAGCCTGGGCCCTGCCCGTTTTCGGTATCGAGAAGGTTCCCCCACGCCTCGTCCACCGCCGGCAGGGCGAAGATCCCGAGTGCCGCCGAACCCAGGGCCAGCGCGGGCAGCGGCAGCCTTTCGAGCTGGCCGACGTGGCGTGTCCCGGTCTCCTCGGTGTCCAACCGCGTCGCCGCGTCGATCGGCCGGGTCACGGCGAACAGCGCACGCGCCGCGTACCCCGCCGAGAGCAGCGCGGCGGCGAGCCCCACCGCGTACAGCAGGGGAGACTCCTTCAGGGCCGCGCTGAGGATCGTGTCCTTGGTGGCCCACAGTGACAGCGGCGGCGCTCCGGCGAGGGCGAGCACTCCGACGCCGAACGTGATCCCTACCAGGCGGTACCGGCGGGCGGCGCCGTGCAGCTCGCCGAGGTCCTTGGTGCCGAGGGCACCTAGCCAGGCACCCGCACCGAGGAACAGCAGGCTCTTCACCGCGGCGTGCGCGACGAGATGCGCGGTCCCTCCGGCCACCGTGCCGACGCCCGCACCGAGCACCATGAACCCGATCTGCGCGCAGGTGGAGGCCGCCAGCAACTGCTTGAGGTCGCGTTGGGCCAGCGCGACCGCGCCCAGCAGGAGCGCGGTGAGCGCGCCCGCCCACGCCACCAGCGACGCCGCCCAACCGGTCGCGTCGAGCAGCGGTTCCAGGCGCAGCAGCAGGTAGGCCCCGGCCGCCACCATCGTCGCCGAGTGCAGCAACGCGGACACCGGGCTCGGGCCGTCCATGGCCCGCGACAGCCAGAACGAGAACGGCAACTGCGCCGACTTGCCCAGCGCGGCCAGGACGACGCCGACCGCGACCAGATCCCGCCAGAGCCCGCCCGCGCCGGCCAGGCCGTCGAGGTCCAGCGAACCGGTGCCGACCAGGGCGGCGCCCGCCGCGAAGTACAGGCCGAGGTCGCCGGTGCGCGTCGTGACGAACGAGATGCCGGCGGAACCGACGCGTCCCGGCTCACGCCACCAGAAGCCGATGAGCGCGTACGACATCGCGCCCATGACCTCCCAGCCCATCAGCAGGACGGCCAGGTCGGTCGCGGTAGCCGTCACGAGCATGGCCCCGGTGAACACCAGCATCAGCCCGAAGAAGCGCGCCCGGGACTCGTCCGGGGCGAACTCACCGGCGGCGAAGACCAGGACCGCGAGGCTGACCGACGTGACGGTCAGGACGAGGACGGCGGAAAGACCGTCCACCGCCAGGCCGGACGGCAAGTCGCCGAGCAGCGGGAACCGCACGGTCGGCCGAACCAGTGCCGCCGCGATCGCCAGCGACAGCGCGACGAGTGCGGCTCCGATGGCGATCGTGGGCGCCGTCCGGTCGATGCGGCGTCCGACGGCGAACCGCCCGGTGAGCAGCAGCACGCCGGTCACGATCGGGGCCGCCGGTAGGAGCCAGCCGAGAGCGCTCATCCCCTGAGGTCCCCGGCGTCGTCGGTCACGTCCACGTCGCGCGCGCGGAAGAGCGCGGTGACGACGGCGAACCCCATCGCCATCTCCAGGGCCATCACCGTGACGGCGACGAGCACCAGGACCTGGCCGTCCGCCGCCCCGGGCGCGATGTAGAACCAGAACGCGGCGCCCGCCACCAGCAGCCCGTTGATCATGAGTTCGAGACCCATCATCAGCATCACGACCGACTGCTGCGACAGCGCCCCGTAGAGGCCGACCGAGAACAGCGCGGCGGCCAGAAGGAGAAAGGCGTCGAGGCTCATTTCGCACCGCGCCCGCGGTCGGTCGGCCGGTCGTAGCGGCCCCGGTCGGTCGCCAGCACCACCGCGGCGATCATCGTCGCGAGGATGGCGATGCCGATCAGCATCATCGCGAGCATCTTCGGGCCCATGATCGCTTCACCGGCGGAGAAGGTCGGGTCGGCGGGCACGGTCCCGCGCCGCCGCGGCCAGGGGGTGAGGAGGATCCCGGCCGTCAGGGCGGCGAAGACGGTGCCGGAGATGGCGAGGGCTCCCCGGTTGTTGTGCACCATCGTCATCGGCATGAGCCCGCCCGGGTTCATCATGTACATGATCATGAAGACCGCCATGACCAGCATCTCCATGATCATCATCAGCACCACCAGGACGCCGAGGTAGTCGAGGTTGAGCAGCAGAAGCTCGACGCCGACGCACAGGAACGAGGCCAGCAGCGCGAAGGTCGCCCGTGCCATCGAGTCCACGACGAACACGGCCGCACCGAAGCCCACGGCCGCCACCGCCAGGACCCAGAACGCGACGGTCTGCATCCCACCCCCTCAGTTCACGACCACGACGCCGACCACCAGGGCCTGCAACAGCGTGGCCGGAATCAGGAGCATCCAGGCGGCCTCCATGAACCGGTCCATCCGCAGCACCGGGAACCGGCCTCGAACCCAGACCAGCAGGGCCAGCACCGCGTACGTCTTGACCAGCGACCAGGCCCATCCCGGCAGCCACGGCCCCGCGCCGCCGCCCAGGAACAGCGGCACCGCGGCCGCCGCCGCGACCGACAGCAACGCGAACCGCCCGGCGGAGAACACCAACCGGTCCGGCCCCGACAGCTCGGCCGCGACCCCGCCCGCGAGATCGTCCGCCACCGGGTGGCCCAGCGGTCCCCAGAACGCCATCGCGAGCGCCGACAGCAGGTAGGTGGCGAGTGCGACCGGCATCCAGACGGCGAACCAGAGACCGTCCTGCGCGGCCGCGACCCCACCGAAGTCGAGGGAACCGGCTCCGAGACCGGCGGTGATGAGGGCGAACATGTGCGGCAACTCGTAGGCCAGCCCCTGAGCCAGGAACCGGTACCCGCCGACCAGCGGGAACGCCGCGTTGACGCCCCAACCGGTCAGCCAGAGCGAAGCCCAGGCCACGACCTCCATCGCGTTGAACCACACCACGCCCACCGGCAGATCCCACACGCTCGTGTCGCCCAGCGGGATCACCGTCGCCGCCAGCAGCGCCGCGGTCGCGAGACTGATCACGCCGATCCGCGACAGCAGCACGTCGGGCGCGTGCGTACGCCTCCGCTGCTGGACGATCAGCCGGACGCCCTCCCGCAACGGGCCGACCACGCCGTCACCGGTGCGGAGCGCCGCGTCCATCGCCGCGGCCGAGTAGGCCAGGGCGCCGAGGACGACGGGAAGCGCCACGACCGTCCAGACCGGTACCGGCTCACTCACCGGGAGCCTCCGCTAGGGCGGCGACCTGGTCGAGGTCGGGGTCCAGGCTGGCGACGATCAGCCTCGCCGCCGCCAGCTCCGCGCCGTCCAGCAGCTCGGGGAGCATCGCGACGACGGCGGCGCTCGCCCGGCCGTCCACCGGGCCGCGCGGGCCGTCGATGCTCTCCACGGGTGCCGGATCGTTCAGCCGTTCCGAGGCTTCGGCGATGTCGCCGAGCCAGCCGGTCAGCCGGGTGAGCGCGTCGCCGGGGCGGCGGGCGGACGGTCCCTCAAGCTGAAGATTCTCCGCCTGCTCAGGGGTGATGGCGCCGACGCCGCTGAGCATCCACCGCAGCGTTCTCGACCTGCCGGTGCGGCGCACGAACCTGGCGACGCGGGGCGCGATCTCATTCTGCCCACCACCCGCGATGAGCTGATCACGCAGGAGGCGAGCCTGGTCGGCGGCCACCTCCCAGCCCGCGACGGCCAGCAATCGCCCCACGCTGTCGAGACGGCTTGCGGCCCGCCGTCGTTCCGCCTCACCGGTCGTGACCCGCTCTCCGGCGGCGGCTCGCAGCCACGGCTCGTCCCAGAAGGCCGGCCCGGACGCCGCGCCGCCCATCACGGCGGGCTCCACGCCTTGGAGGACGTCGCCCTGCACGGTCAGGTCGAGCACGAGCCCGGCAGGCCAGTCCGCGAGAGCCGGGCCCAGCGGGAGGTGCAGGACATCCAGCTTCAACCCGTCCCGGTCGGCCGCCCGCCCGGCCATGGCCAGCCCCATCGGAGTACCCATGTGATGCTCGTGGCCGCCATGGCCGCCGCCGTGCTCCATAGGGCCACCGTGATCATCCTCTTCGGCGGACGAACCTTCGTCGTGCCCAGCGTGATCAGGGTCGTGTCCGGCCTCAGGGCTTGCGTGGTCGTCTCCATGGCGCATCTCACCGTGGTCGGACCCGGGCGAGGCCCCGTGGTGGTGCTCATGCCCGGACATGTGATCGTCGTGTTCGCCCGTCCGCTCGGACTCGTCGGCGGGTGCCCACGGTCCGCGATCTCTGCGGGCTGCGGCGTCCGCCCATTGGGCAGGGACGTCGGCCAGTTCCCGTTGTGCGCGGTCGAGGTCAGCGGCGACTTCTTCGGCCGACGCCGCCTCGTCCAGCCGGACGAGGGATCGCGGACCCGGCATGCTCTCCCAGATGGTGTCCACCGCCGCCGCCAGATCCATTCCGGGACGTCCGCACACGACGAGGATCGCCGCCGCTGCCGGGGATGAGACCGGCCGTCCCCCGCGCCGGCGCAGCTCGGCCTCGACGAACAGCCTGGTCCGCGTCGCACCGGGTGCCGTGATGACGAAGGCGCGGGGACGCGCGTGGGCGAAGCGGAAGAGCCGCTCCCTCAGGCCCATCTGAACGCCCCCTCGCGCCACGCGTACACGACCCCGGCCATGAGGAGCGCGAGGAACCCGAACATCTCCACCACGGCCTTCGTCCCCACGGAGGCGACCACCACCGCCCACGGGTACATGAAGACCATCTCCATGTCGAAGGCCAGGAAGACCATCGTCACCACGTACCAGCGCACGTGATAGCGCGACACCGCATGCTCCCTGGGCACTCCGCCCGACAGGAACGGCCCGGTACCGAGGGTGCCGGGCGGCGCGTAGACGAACGACAGCGCGTATACGGCCACGACCACGGCGGCCAGCAAACCCAGCAGCGCGAGCACCGCTACGTACGACTGCATACCGGCCCCCTGAATCGACTCCTCCTACACGCCGTAGGAGATGATGCCCCACGGGTGCGCGATGGGGACCCCACCCCCGCCTCTGACCTGCGATCCCATGATTGCTGGCGCGGTCGGTAGGACGCGGCTCGTCGGGCCCCGCCCTACAGACCCGGAGCTTGAGGGCGCGACGATGGGCCCACGGCGACCTCTCCAACCCAGCATGGGCCGGCCGGAGGGTCCCAGGAAGACTCACCGGGCTTGCCGTCTTCGGACGGCTCGCTGGCACCGCCATGGCCTGTGCGGTCGGTCATAGTTGCCGGACCGCCTCAAACTGCTGGTCACCTCGTGACCAGACGGCTCAGGATAACGGGCTGTGCCGTTTCCGATCGAGGACCTGTCTCGCCCATTCCGCCGCCCGAGTGAATTGCTGCGTCTGATCGAGGCCGTACGCGCCCCGATGAGAAAGACGAGTCGCTGTGGCTGGAATGGAAGAACCCGCTGGATCTGACCTCGCAGCCTGGGCGGCTGCACTTGGTCCGGCAAATCCTGGGCTTCGCCAACCGGGCGCCGGAGGCGGCCGCGATCCCCAGCGCCTGGTGCAGAGCCTGCGGCCCTACCTCGGTACCGAGATCACCTGGACGCCCGAGTACGTCACCGTCGAGGGACGAGAGGTGCTGGTGGTGGAGATCGGCCCGCCCAAATCGGGTGACCCGATCCACTTCCTGCTCAAGGACCTGTTCATCACCAAGACGGTGAACACCGCGAGCGGGCCGGTGACCAAGCAGCACGGCTACCATCACGGCACCATCCTCATCCGCCGGCCCGGCGACACCGAGCGCGCCGACCACCACGAGCGGCAGATGCTGTTGCGCCGGGCCCGCGCCACCGGAACCCGCTTGCACGCGCGGGTGGTCGCCGACCGTCCAGAGATCGAGGCAGCGCCGGCGCTGGAGGAATGCTGGCCCGGTTCACCGAAGGTGAACGCGAGCGCCTGCTGGCCGCCCGTTACCAGCCGCCCGCCGACGAGCACGAGCGGCAACCGCGCGGCTTGCTGTCGACTGCCGCCGACCGTGCGCTGAGGGGATCCGCGCAGCCTGGAGGAGTATGCAGCGGAGATCGAGGCCCATCTGGAGCGGGTCTGCCCGGGTGTGCGGTACATCGACCCGGACTGGGAGGCCAGCTCTAAGGAGCTCGACCTCCCCGAGCCCCCCAAGCCCTACGGAACCCCGCGAAGCACCCGCGCTCTTGCCTGGCCCGTTGTGCCGCATCTCGCCATTTCGCCCGTGCGCCCGTATTTGAGGACGATCACCGATTGGCAGGCCGAACAGCGTCCCGAGGGGGTGCGGATCACCTTTAAGCCGGTCGACCTGCGAGCCCACGCCCGAGTGCTGCTGGAACCCGTTCCACTCGCCACAGCCCCGGGGGCCGCCGACCCGCTCGCCGTGCATTGGACCGCCGCCGGGATCGATGCCATCCGCCAAGACAACGGCACCATCGCGCTGACCGTGGTGCCCTCCACCCTGCCGATCCTGCAGGGCGGTTTGGTCGACGGCGACGACCCCGACGGCATGGCGGCCGGCGGCGCCGGAGCACGGACGACCTAGACGGCGCGTCGGGATATTTCCAGACAGGTCCACGCTCTCAAGTGGGTCGTTTGGGGGTGAGGACGGCGGCCGCGAGGGCCGAGACGGCGGCGGCGACCGCGGCGAGGACGAACCCGTGGGTGAAGCCGTCGAGGGTGTCGCCGACGAGGCTGGCGGCGGCGACGCTGGAGATGACGGCGGCCCCGATGGACGCGCCGAACTCGTGGAAGGTGCTGACGATGCCGGAGGCGACGCCGGACTCGTGCGGGGCGACCTGGCCGAGGGCGGTGGCGGACGCGACGACGAACATCGCGCCGGTTCCGGCGCCCGCGATGGCCGTCCCGACGGCGACGGTCGCGGTGTGCATGGACAGTGCCGGTATGGCCATGCCGATGGCGGCGGTGAGGAGTCCGCCGACGGCGAGCGGCCGTGCTCCGGTGCGGGCGATGGCGCGGCCGGTGAGGTCGGCGCCGAGCATGGTCGCCGCCGCGACCGGCAGGAACAGCAGGCCGGTGCGCAGGGCGCCGTAGCCGTGCGCGTGCTGGAAGTAGAAGGTGCCGAGGAAGAACACCGCGATCATCAGGGCGGTCGCCATGAGGATCAGGAAGGTGCCGGTGGCCACCGGCCGCCGCACCAGCAGCGCGAGGTCCATCATCGGGGACGCGGCGGTCCGTTGCCTGACCACGAAGGCCAGGTAGCCGAGGGCGGCGACCAGCACGAGCAGCCCGGTACCGCTGGTGAGCCAGCCGTGGTCTCCGGCGCGGACGAAGGCGTAGATCAGGCTGCCGGACGCGGCGGTGACCAGCAGCGCGCCGAGCGCGTCGAGCCCGCCGCGCGTCCGGGGCGCCTCCTGCCGGGGCAGCATCCGGGCGAGCGCGGCGACGATGACGATGCCGATGGGCACGTTGATGTAGAACACCCATGGCCAGCCCGGGCCCGCGGTGAGGGCGCCGCCGAGCAGGACGCCGAGCGCGGCGCCGCCCCCGCCGAGCGCGGACCAGACACCGAGTGCCTTGTTGCGCTCCTCGCCCTCGAACAGGCTCACCACGAACGACAGCGCGGACGGCGACAGCAGCGCCGCGCCGAGCCCCTGGGCGATCCGTCCGCCGAGCAGTAGCCCGGCTCCTCCGGCGAGGCCGGTCACCAGGGACGCGGCGGTGAAGACCGCCAACCCGGTGAGGACGACGCGTTTGGCGCCGAGCAGGTCGGCGGCGCGCCCGCCGAGCAGCATGAGGCCGCCGAAGGTCAGGGTGTAGGCGCTGACCGTCCAGGTCACGGCCTGGCGGCTCAGATGCAGGTCGGCCTCGATGTGAGGCAGTGCGATGGCGACGACGGTGACGTCCAGGATCAGCATGAGCTGGGCGACTCCGAGGAGGCCGAGGATCCGCCAGCGCAGCGGATGGGGCTTGTTCTCCTGGGCGGCCGTGGTGCGGGTCTGGTGCGTCATGACGCCCCTCCATTCTTAACTCGTACTTCCATGTACGAGTTCAATGCCGGGGAGGGTAACATGTATTCCGGGGTACGAGTTAGCATGGGGCATGCCCACAGCCAGTCCCGGGCGGCGCCGCCGCGCGGACGCCGAGCGCAGCATCGCCCGCATCGTCGGTGCGGCACGCGAGTGCCTGAGCAGAGATCCGAACGCCAGCATCGACGACATCGCCAAGCACGCCGGGGTGGGCCGGATGACGCTCTACGGCCACTTCCCCAACCGCGCCGAACTGGTCGAGGCCGCTTTGGCGGACGCACTGCGCGCGGGCGAACAGGTGCTCTCGGCCATCGACCTCGCCGGCGACGCGCGGGACGCGCTCACCCGGTTGCTCGAATCAAGCTGGTCGCTGGTCGCCGAGTCCACGGCGTTGCTGGCCGCCGCTCAGGGCACCCTTCCGGCCGGACGCATCCGCGAGTTGCACTCCGCGCCCGCCCAGCGCGTGGAAGAACTGATCCACCGAGGCCAGGAGCAAGGCGTGTTCCGCACCGACATGCCGCTCACCTGGTTGGTCAGTGTCATCCAGTACGTCCTGCACGGCGCGGCCGAAGAGAACCGCACCGGCCGCCTCACGCAACAGGAAACGGGCCGCATCGTCACCGAAACCGTACAGTCGATTCTCGCCCCACCCCCAACAAGCGACGCATAACGACGGGGGCAGACTCAGTCGAACTGCCAGTCTCTACGTCACAATCATGCTGTTGAGACGGGAATACCTGGCCATCAATTACGCGTGGATGCGAGGAAGCATGGCTACAAAGAGCGACTTCTACACCAGTGTGCTGCCCCAGGTCGCTCGCGAGGCGGCGGAAGCGGCCGCCGCGTTGGTCCCGCGTGCGATCGATCCGTCCTCGCTCGGTACTGGGGTTCTCATACCGTTCCCACAACTCACTCGAGCACTACAAAAGGCGCTCTTCGCGTACGAAGAACGCCCTGGGCAGAGAGGAAACACGGGTGCGCCGTCAGGGACTTGAACCCCGAACCCGCGGATTAAGAGTCCGCTGCTCTGCCAATTGAGCTAACGGCGCGTGTCGGACGGGGCTCCGGCCTTGGCCGGTGTCCCTCGCGACAGGAAGAACAGTACCAGGGGCCGCGGACCTGTGCGAATCGGTTAGTCCTTGGCCGGGAGCACGCTCATCATGCCGCGCCAGAGGGCGATGGCGGTGGCGCGGGAGCTGACGCCCAGCTTGGCGTAGATCCGGTTGACGTGGTTCTTGACGGTCTTCTCGCTGAGGAAGAGCTGGCGGGCGATCTCGCCGTTGGAGCGGCCGGTGGCGATGAGGTCCATCACCTCGGACTCGCGGGCGGACAGGCCCAGGGATACGCGGGACGCGTCGCGGACGCCGCGGATCAGGTCAAGGACGGTGAACGCGCCCGGTACGAGATGACCGCAGGCGCCGCCCCGGATGGCGACCTCGACGCACTGGTCGCCGGCGGACGCCAGGACGAATACGCGGGAGGTGCGGCTCAGTGGGGTGGCGTGGCCGGTGCGGGCGGAGTCGGCGTCCAGTAGAACGATGTCAGGACGCAGGCGTTCAGCCAGCTCGACGGCGTCACCGGCCGTGGCGGTCTGTGCAATGACCTCAAGCTCGTCGCTGTCGTCGAGTAGAGCGACGACGTCCGCGCGGACGCGGGGGTCGCCGTCCACCACGAGGACGCGCAGTGGGGCCGTTTCGTCGACACTCATCCGCTGCCCTTGGGGTGTCGTTGGGCGTTTATAAGGACGGAGCATAACCGGCCGATCATCCTGAGTCGATGAACCGCGCCATGAAGAAGCCGCTGTCCGGGCGACCCGGGCTGGTTTCGGGCGATACGTCCTTCGTGGCGGGCCAGGCGAGCGCCGCACAGGTCAAGGTCCGCAAAGCAGCGGATATTGCCCATCTGCGGGAGATGCCGTGCGTATGAAGGCATGTCCGTAGCCGATCAATCCACCGACCTGACCGAGTCGGCTACCGGCGCCCACGACCTTGGAACCTTCCTGGCACGGCTCCCCGCTGACGGCGTGTCCCTGCGGGTGGACGCCCGGCTGACCTCGATCTCGCGCAACCGGCCTTCAGTAAGCGAGCGCTTGCGGAGCAGCGGGAAGTCGGTGGGTATCGGCCGCTCGGCGGAGGAGCTTCAAGGCGCCAGGCGGCGATTCTCAACTGAGTTGGAGGCGCCGGCCGCGCACGAATGGCTCGCTAAGATCGCGTGCTGGACGGCCGATCATCTGCTTCGAAGCTAAGCAGAAGCGCCGCCACCGCGACATGGTGGGGTTCAGGGACCGCGGCCGAACTCGCCCTCTGGCCTCATTCAGCGGTCGATTTTGCTGCTCATCCGGTTCCAGGCTATGTACGCCTTGCCGTCGAACTTCCGAAAGGCGTTGCGGGCAAGCAGTTCCCGAAAGTGATCGAGTAGAGCCGCATCCACCCGGTTGGTGGCACATCAACCTGAATTCCTGCGACTCATATCGTTTCGCCGTAGGGCCCAAATAATTTGATGCAGCCTCGACGGTAATCAGGACTTGCATGCCCTTCCCTAGGTGACCGGGCAGCTTCACTGGCGTCTCGCGGGGCTCCGGCCCGGAACCAGGATGGCTGCTCCGCAGCGGTCACCCTCGGTTCCTTGCGAGTCCCCTGGGTGAGGGCCCGCGCTGAGTCCACCTGGCACCAGCTCCTGACCGCATCCGGCGGCGCCGGGGCTCGCTGGTCGGTCGAAATCACGTACATGGGTGCAAAAATGATCAGATCAGCTCACAGGTGGTAAACCCGGCCAAGAGGACCGAGTGTGACGGGCGTAGTCATCCTCAGGCCGGGCCCGGTTCTGGGGCGCCAGATCGTTCCAGAAGAGCAAGATGGCGCGCGTGCGGTCCGGCGATGTCGTGTTGTTCACAGGACAGAAGAAGGTCTGCGCTATCGGGGAAGTCGGCGTCCTCCTTGAAAACGCGGCTTTCGCCGACACTCTCTGGACTCCGGGTGAGGGCGGAAGCTGGAACCACATCTACAGTCTGCTGAGCTTCCAGCCCACAGAGATTCCCTACGAGGAGATCTGGGCGCTGCCGGGGTTCAACGCCGGTGACAACTTCATGGGGCTTCGGATACTGGATGCCGGTAAGGCGGAAGCGGTGCTCCAAGGGCTCGGGATCGCTCCGTCCAGCGACCTTCAGCACGAGCTTGCTCAGGAGGACGCGGTCGCTCAGGCGCTCGCCCACGGTACACAGGTGGTGGACCTGGAGAAGGTCCACACTGCCCAGGCCAGTTACCGGACCGCTGGGCGGCAGATTCTCGTTCGCCGCGCGGAGGCCTTGCTTGTCCGCGAGTACGTCGAGAGCTTGGAAGCCTGCGAGACGGGACGGTTGCGGACGCCTGTCGGCATCACGGACATCCATATCACGGGACCCGGTGGTACCGAGATCGTTGAAGCGAAGAGCGGTTCCGGACACCGGTATGTGCGCGATGCTCTGGGTCAGCTTCTTGATTATGCACCCCATAGTCCTCAGCCCGCCGACAGGCTTGCCGGGCTGTTTCCGGAGCGGCCGGACGAAGTCTCCGTCATGCTTCTGCATCGGTACGGGGTGAATTGTGTGTACCGGCAGGCGCCGGGGACGTTCGTGCGGCTATCCGCACCGGCGACGGCACCGAAGGTCTGGACGGTCGGCTCAGGGCAGGATGGGTAGGGTGCGGGCGCGTTGTCTGGCTGTGGAGCTGATCTCGGTGAGCTGGGCGTGGAATGCGTTGTGCTTGTTCTGGTCCAGGTTGAGGGGGAGGTCGAGCTGGTTGATTAGCTCGGTTTCCTGAAGCCAGGGCTCGGGGTCCATGTTCCAGCACACGAGGGCGTGCTCGGCCATCCAGGCCGTGAGCTGTTGTTCGCCGTGCTTGCCGAACGTCATGCGCGTGCCGCTGCCGACGCGCCGGAGTTCGAGGCCGAGCAGGCAGCCGAGGGTGCGGCGGAGGGTGGATCCCTCCGCGTTGCCGCGGTAGTGGTTACGGACCCTGGTTCGGAGGGTCTGCTTGCTGCGCCGTGAGGTCATTCTGCGCGGCGCGATCCCCACGTACAGCAATTGCCGGGGAGGCAGCGAGGGGTGGGGCGGGACGTCGAAGTGCCAGCCGTAGACGCCGGGAGCGGCCGGGACGGGGGTGGGTCTGGCGAGGACCTCGGCGGCAGTCCAGAGGCGGTCCGGGGCAAGGAGCTTGGTCGCGAGCGTTTCCGTGGGGGGCGTCATGGCGGCTCCCGGCGCGATTCCGAGATGGGTCCTGGGAATGAGAAAGGCCTGGCCACTGTCGGTGACCAGGCTCTTTGCTTGGGGTGAGTGAGGGGACTTGAACCCCCGACATCTTGGACCACAACCAAGTGCTCTGCCAGCTGAGCTACACCCACCGTGGCCGGGAGCGCGTCCCGGCTTTCAGTAGTGTAGCGGGTTCTGCCGGGTGGGTCAGCCGGTGACGCCGGACGCCAGGGTGCGGGCGGTCTCGGAGTCGGGGCCCGGCTGGGGGACGAAGACGGCGGCGCGGTAGTAGCGGAGTTCCTGGATGCTCTCGGTGATGTCGGCGAGGGCGCGGTGGCCGCCCTTCTTCTCCGGGCTGGCGAAGTAGACGCGGGGGTACCAGCGGCGGGCCAGTTCCTTGATGGAGGAGACGTCCACCATGCGGTAGTGGAGGTGGCCGTCGAGGGAGGGCATGTCGCGGGCCAGGAAGGAGCGGTCGGTGGCGATGGAGTTGCCGCAGAGGGGGGCCTTCTTGGCGTCCTTGACGTGGGTGCGGATGTAGGTGAGGACGGTGTCCTCGGCCTCGGTCAGCGTGACGCCGCCGGGGAGGGCCTCCAGCAGGCCGGACGTGGTGTGCATGTCCCGCACGACCTTGGTCATCTGGGCGATCGACTCCGGCGGGGGCTTGATGATGACGTCGACGCCCTCGTCCAGGATGTTGAGTTCGCTGTCGGTCACCAGCGCGGCTATCTCGATGAGCGCGTCGTGACGCAGGTCGAGTCCTGTCATTTCGCAGTCGATCCAGACCAGCCGCTCGTTCATGGGTTCACCCTACGACCATGAACGACTGCGCGGGGCATCGAGACGGGTCGATTTACGAGGTCGGAGCCGTTTCGGTACCGCGGGCGGCGATGTGCGGAGGGACGGAAATGCCGGGGCGGAGCAATGGGTCGGGGGACGGGGTGCCGAAGGTCTGGCTCACGGGGACCACTCCGGCCCAGAGGTCGAGGGAGTAGTCCTCCTCGTCGTCTCCGGGCGGGCCCTGCCGCATCTTGACGGACGCCTCGTCCAGGGAGAGGGCGAGGACGGTGGTGGCCGCGAGTTCCTTGCGGGTGGGCTGGCGGGCGACGTCCCACTGGCCGGGGGCGAGGCGGTCCACGATCGCGCGGAGGCCCGCGAGCTTCTCGTCGCCGGTGGTGAGGCGGGGGGTGCCGTAGATCACGGCGCTGCGGTAGTTGATCGAGTGGTGGAACAGGGAGCGGGCGACGACGATGCCGTCCAGGTGGGTGACGGTGACGCAGATCTCCTGGGACGGGGCGGCCATGAGGCTGCGCGCGCCGGTGGAGCCGTGGACGTAGAGGGTGTCGCCGGAGCGGCCGTAGCCGGTGGGCAGGACGCGGGGCGCGCCGTCCACGATGAGGCCGAGGTGGCAGATCATGCCGTCGTCGAGGATCGCGTGCAGGACGGAGCGGTCGCCGGTGGAGCGCTCGGGGTAGCGGCCGAGGCGGGTGCGGTCGGTGGCGGAGAGTGCGGTCATGTCCGTTTACGCTAGGTGGAGAGTGGCCTGGTCGGTAGTGCCACTTGGGCCCGATAGCCGGAGACCAGTTTGTTGATAGACCTACCCCTCGTCGTTGACCGGCACGCCGGGGAGCCGATGAACGCCCAGCTCGTGGCGCAGTTGCGCGCGGCGATGCGGGACGGGCGGCTCGCCGCCGGGGAGCGCCTGCCCGGCAGTAGAGCGCTGGCGGCACTGCTCGGTGTGAGCCGGACGGTGGTGACCGAGGCATACGAGCAGCTGTACGCGGAGGGGTGGTTGGAGGGGCGGCACGGTTCCGGGACGTATGTGACCGACGGCGTCGCGCCCGTGCCGCTGCCCAAGCCGATCGTGGACCAGGCCGTCTACCGGACGTCGGTCCCGGGGATGCTCGACCTGCGCGCCGGGGTGTCGTGGGTCGGGGCGCTGGACACGCCCGCGTGGCGGCGGGCGTGGCGGATCGCGTCGGGGATGCCGCCGCAGGAGCGGCAGGAACCGCACGGGATGGCGGAGCTGCGGGTGGCGCTGGCCGACTACACGCGGCGCAGCCGGGGGGTGAGCTGTCCGGCGGAGGGGCTGCTGGTCACGCGGGGGGCGACCAGCGGGCTCGATCTGCTGGCGGCGACCGTGCTGCGGCCGGGCGACCGGGTCGGGGTGGAGGAGCCGGGGTGGCCGCGGGCGTGGACGGTGCTGGCGGGACGGGGCGCGGTGCCGGTGCCGTGCCCGGTGGACGAGCACGGGCTGGTCGTCGACGGGCTTCCGGACGATCTGCGGCTGATCTACACGACGCCCTCGCACCAGTTCCCGCTGGGCGGGGTGCTGCCCGTCCGGCGCAGGCAGGCGCTGCTGGCGTGGGCGCGGCGCACCGGGGCGCTGGTGGTGGAGGACGACTACGACGGCGAGTTCCGCTACGACGTCGGGCCGCTGCCCGCGCTGTACGGCTTGGACCCGGACGTCGTCGTCTACCTGGGCACCACCGCGAAGATCCTCACCGCGGACATGGGGGTCGGCTGGCTGGTGGGACGGCCGGACCTGGTCGCGGCGATCGCCTCAAGGCGGGAGGAGTTGAACGACCGGACGGCGGTGGTGCCGCAGCACGCGCTGCGGCTGCTGCTCGAACGCGGCGACCTGGACCGCTACGTCCGGCGGATGCGGGGCGAGTACGCGCGGCGGCGCGAGGCCGTGGTCGGGGCGCTGGACGGGTTGCCCCTGCAAGGCGACACCGCCGGCCTGCACCTGGTCGTGGCCGTGCCGGGCGCGGTGGCGGACCGGGTCGTCGACGCGGCGGCCGAGCGCGGCGTGCTGGTGGAGACGCTCGACCGCTGCCACCGCGGCCCCGGCGGGCCGTTCACCGGTCTGGTGATCGGTTACGGGTCCGCGCCGGGGCTCGCCGATCTGCGGTGGGGCTGCGGGCTCGTCCGCGACCTCGTCCTGGAGAACCGCTAGTTCGACATCGCGCGGGGGCGTGCGCCGGGGGCGGCCAGGTGGTCGGGCGGCGCGGCGACCGAGAGCGGAGCCGGACGGGCCGGGACGGGGGTGGGCCCCGGCGGCGTGTGGTCGGGGCCGGGGCCGGGACGGGCGTTCTCACCCGCGCGGGTCGGGCGCGGCACGAGCCGGGCGCCGGCCGGCTCGGGGATCGGGCCGCGCGTCGTGGGCAGCGGCGCGACCGGCGTGTTCGGGCCGGTGATGCGGCGGATGTCGATGCCGCCCGGGTCGGGACGGTCGGCGACGGGGACCTGCGAGGCGCCGAAGTGGCCGCCGCGGGCCCAGTCCTTGCGGGCGCGCAGCGAGTGGTAGGACTGCGGGGACGGCAGCGGCGGTCCGGCGGGCCAGCGGCGCTCGATGCCCCAGGTGTCCAGCCAGCCGACGATCGTCTCGACGCCGATCATGAGGGCGGCGGTGAACGGGACGCGGGCCTGGCCGATCACGACGATCTGGAGGCAGGCGCGGCCCTCGCGGCCGACGGGGTCGCCGAGCAGCCGGGCGGCGCGGGTGGCGGGCAGCGTCTGGATGATCTCGCCGGTGCCCGGATGCCAGACCAGGTGCGCGGGCCGGTCCTCCTTGACCATGTCGGCGGCGACCGAGCGTGCCGAGACGGTACGGGGGTCGGACTCGCTGGCGAACCAGACGACCCTTGGCGCGCCTCCTCCCAGTCTTCCCCCGTCCTGTCGCGCCGGCATGCGGCCGGCTCCCGGCAGCCATGCGTCTGCCACGGTGTGTCCCCCCAATCGGGCGGTCTAGCCCCGAGTGGTCTAGTCCCTGTAGTAGCCCAGCGGGACACAAAAGTCCAGCTTGCCGCCATGGGCCGGATATGGCGGCATTCGACCTCCATGCCGGAAGAGGTCCACTCTGCTCGGGTGTCGTCGCAGATGCGTACCCCGGCCGTACTCCGAATCCACCTTGCGGTCGGGGATTCCTGTGCAAGTTTCACGTCCCGCGGTGGGTTCAGGGTACGTACTCGCAGGTCAGCGTCCAGACTGGGGGGAGGCTGAAGGCTGCCTGAACGGCGACCGGAAGTGGCCGACGGCGCCGGTATACGTACCGGTCGCGCCGCGCGTCGAGAATGCGTCGTCGCAGGTCACGCCGTGGGCAAGGCGGCTCAGGCGGTCGAGAGGGCAAAACGGGGGACGCGCGCCCGGGGCCCGCCACGGGCGCGCGTCCTGTCCGCGACGATTGTCAGCAGACGGTTCTCAGCAATGGTAGGAGACGCCCGCGGAGGCGCCGGGGGAGAACGACACGGATCCGCTGCGGCTGCCGAGGCAGAGGCCGTTCTCGTCGCGCCAGACGCGCACGGTCGTCGACTGGCCCGCCGACAGGCTTCCGGAGCCGCCCGCCTCCACCGGGCCGCTGGTGCTGGTCACGCGCCAGGACACCGGGCCGCCGACGGCCGTGATCCGGACGGCGCACCAGTCCTCGTAGCCCATGCTGCACCCCGCCGCCGACAATGTGCCGGGCTGGGACGGCGGCGGCGGGTCGTCGTTGTCCTTCGGCGGCGGTGCCGTCGTCGTCGAGGTGGACTTGGAGGGCGTCTTGGACGGAGACTTCGACGGCGACGCGGACGGGGACTTCGACGGCGACGCCGACGTCCGCGAGGGGGACGGGCTGGTCGGCGAGGGGTCCGCGCTCGTCCCGGTCGGGGAGCCGCTGCCGCTGTCGCCCGGGGCCGGGCCGGACGCGCCGGCCTGGGGGGAGGAGCCGCCGCCGTCCTCCTCGCCGCCGAACGCCGACATCGCGCCGACCAGCACCACGACCGCGGCGACCGCGGCGGCGGCGACGCCGATCAGCGGGCCGCGGCGGCGGCGCGACTCGCGGTCGCGGGCGCGCGAGGGGGCGGGCTCGTAGGGGAGCGGCCAGCCGTACTCGTCGAACGGCTCGGTCCAGGCGGCGATCGCGCGCCGGTTGTCGGCGCGGTCGGCGGCGGTCGCGGCGGTCAGCACGTCCAGCCGCAGGTCGGCGGGGATCGCGGCGATCGGCAGCACCGACAGCAGCCGGTCGGGGGGCAGCGGCGGGGTGTCGCGCTCGCCGCACACCGGGCAGCTCCCGACGTGCCGGACGAGGGACGCCGAGGTCTGCGGCGACAGCGGCCACGACTCGGTCAGCGCGGAGACGCTGGGGCAGTCCTTCCAGTGGTTCTGCGCGATGAGGGCGGCGTGCAGGGCGGCGGCGAGGTCCTCGCGGGACTCCTCCACCAGTCGCAGGGTCTCCTCCAGCGGCATGCCGAACACGCCGGACAGGTCGACCTCGTCCAGCTCGTGCCGCACCGACAGGTCGATGGCCTCGCGCTGGCGCCCGGTGAGCGCGGCGAGCGCGCTGTGGGCGAGCAGGCGCCGCTCCTCGCGGCGGGCCAGCTGGTCGTCGGTGAGGTCGTCGTCGGCCTCCGGCGCCTCCTGGCCGGTGTGCCGGTTCGGGCTGTCGCGCCGCCGCATGCACTCCTTGCGCGCGATCGCGTACAGCCAGCCGCGCAGCCGGTCGGGCTCGTTGAGCCGTCCGACGTGCTCGCGGGCCGCGATGACGCAGTTGCGCAGCGCCCCGGCGGCCTCGACGCGGTCGCGCAGCAGGCCGTGGCAGTAGTCGTAGAGGAACGGCGCGTAGGTGTCGTAGACCTCGGTCAGCGCGATGACGTCGCCGTCGCGGAGCGCTTCCGCGAGCCTGATGTCGTCGGACTGCCCGGGCCCTGGCTCACCGGCCACGGGATCCCTCCAGATGAATCGGGGACGTTGATCGTGCGCCCGGAGAACGCGTCCCCGGGCGAGCGCCGACGCCTGACCGCCCGCACTGGTTGCCCGATCTTGCCACCAAGTTCCTGGATTTTCTCCCCTATGTGCGGATTTATGTGACCAGCACGGTACGCCCCGTGGCCGTCTGTCCTCGTAGAGACGGGGTTTCGGCTTCGAATGTGATGTGGATCACTCTTGACTTTCGGGGCGCCCTCATCACTCTTCGGGACACGCCAGAGTGATCGACGCGGCGCCGCTGGGGGAGAAGCTCACCGATCCCGATCCGACGCCCGGGGGACACCCGCCGTTGAGCGTGACCGTGACGGGTTGCGAGCCGCCGCCGGCGACCCGTCCGCCGCCCGGGCTGACGCTGAGGAAGGAGGAGCGACCCGCGACATGCCAGTTCACGGGCCCGCCGGACGCCGACAACGTCACCGTGCAGCTGCCGCCGGGCGCGCTGATCGTGCAACCGCTCGCCGCGAGCGTCCCGGGCCGCGAGTGGGTCGGGGACGAGTGGGGCGGACGGGTCGACGGGCGCCGCGTCGGCGTCCGCGTCGGGGTCGGGGTGGTCGGCGACGGCGTCGTCGGCGTGGGCGTCGGCGTCGTGCTCTCCGTCGGCGTGGGCGAGTCCGACGGCTCGTCGCTCTCGCTGGGCGACTCCGACGGGTCGTCCACGGACGCCGACGTGCTCCCGGCGGGGCCCGAGGCGCCCGTCGGCTTGTTGGACGAGTCGGGCATCAGGAAGAACGCCCCGGCGACGATGAGGACGACCGCGGCGGCCGCGGCCAGCGCCGGCCAGAGCGCGCGCGGCGACCGCCGGGACGGCTCGTCCGGCGGCGCGGTCTCGCCCGCGACCATCGGCCAGCCCTGGCCGTCGAACGGCCCGGCGCGGTGCGCGATCGCGGTGCGGTCGGCCGACAGCGCCGGGTCGGTGGCGGTCGCGAGCACGAGGCCGCGCAGGTCGGTCGGCATCATCGCGACCGGCAGCACCTGGAGCAGCCGCGCCGCCGACAGCCGCTCGCGCCGGGCGTGGCAGACCGGGCAGCCGCCGATGTGCTCGGCCACCCGCTGCGCGAGCGGCGGCGGCAGCGGCCAGGGGGCGGCGCCGACGAGGGCGGAGAGTTCGGGGCAGTCGTCGCGTCCGGTGCGGGCGACGAACGCGACGGCGAGCGCCTCGTCGAGGCGGACGCGGGCCTCGGCGACCAGCGCGGTCGCCTCCTGGCCGTCCATGCCGAGGACGCCGGAGACCTCCAGCGGGTCGAGGCCGTGCCGGAGCACGAGGTCGAGCGACTCGCGCTCGCGTCCGCGCAGGCCCGCCATCGCGCCGTGGACGAGCTGCCGCGCCTCCTGCCGCCGGGCGCGCTCCGCGTCGTCCACGAAGCCGTCCTCGACCTCTGGAGCCTCGCGCCGCTCCACGGGACGGTCTGGAGCGCGCAGGCGGCGCAGGCACTCGCCTCGAACGAGCGCGTACAGCCAGGCGCGGAACCACTCGGGTTCGCGCAACGCGTGCACATGCGCATACGCGGCGATGAGCGCGTCGTGCAGGGCGCCTGCGGCGAGCTCCTGGTCGCGCAGCAGCGCGTGGCAGTAGTCGTAGAGTCGCGCGGCATAGCGGTCCATAACCTGGATGAGCGCGCCGGGGTCACCGGCGGCGAGCGCGCGCGCGAGCCGTTCGTCGTCTGCGCGGTCGAGGCTGGGCCAACCGGACACGAGGGCCTCCCGAGCTTGGGTGAAGCGATCCCCGGCGGACGGTCCACCGGGGATTTCAGCCGTTCGATGGGGGATACTCGCCGGGGGCCGGGGTCGGCCAGCACACCCTTGGCGGGGGGCGTTCCGCTGGGGCGGGACGTCCTGCGAAAGAGGTCTTCCGCGAAGAGCGGGGCGTCCTGCGAAAAGGGAATCCGCTTCCCCGTGAAGGGGATTCCTTCTCCCGCGCCGGGGGAATTCGCCCCCGGGGCCGGCGGCCGACCGGCCAGGACCGGTGGGCCGGAACCACTCCCCGTCACCGACAGGGAGGGAAGAGGTCGGAGGCCCGACGGCCCCGCTCCCCGTCGGGCCTCCACTTAGAATGACGGGCGGCTCGCGCGTCCGGTTGACACCGGAGCACGGGAAAATCGAGAACTTCGAACCGTGTCCGGAAGATCACGAAGTGATGCGCCGGGACAGCATCTTGAGAAAGATCTTTGAAATCTCCTGCGGCGTCATCGCGATCTGGACGTTACCCCCCGTAGCCGACGCGATCTGCTCCAGCTCGGCGCGGTCCACGCCCTTCCCGAACCCGATCATGTTGACCTGGATCGGCTTGTTCGGGTCCTGCATGGCCCGCAGCTCGGCCAGCGCCTCCTTCAGCGACGGTCCGCCCGGATCGTCGTTCTTGCCGTCGGTCATCAGCAGGATCGAGTTGCCGAACTCCGGCTTGTAGGACCGGTTCATCGCCTTGTAGGCGGCGAGCATCGTCCGGTAGAGGCCGGTGTCGCCGTCCGGCTTCGGCTTCATCTGGTTCAGCCACGACAGGACGAGGCCGCGCCGCGTGTTGGACCCGACGCGCTCGCCGAGCGGCCCGACCGGCACCGTCTCCCGGTAGGGGAGCCCGCCCCGCATGTTCGTCGAGAACAGCCACTGCCCGAGCTCGGTGTCGTTCGACATCATGCTCAGCCCGCCCTGCGACACCTGCGCGATCGCCTGGAGCCGGTTCGTGTGCGGGGCGACCTCCTCGGCCATCGACCCCGACACGTCGACCAGCGTGAGGATGCGCAGCCCGAGCGACAGCTTCGACCACGCCTGCATCACCTGCGTGACCTCGGCGGCCTGCGGCATCGGCAGCTGGCGCGGGCGGGCCGGGCTGACGCCGGTCTTCTCGCCGAACGTCGGCGGCGCCTTCCCGTCCGGCGACCGGAACCCGGCGTCGCGGACGTCGTTCTTGGTCGCCTCGGTGCTCATCGCCTCCTCCAGCAACCGCGCGGCCTTGCTCTGGTCGTCGTCCTCCGCGGTGATCGTGAACGGGTAGTCCATCGACAGCGTGCCCTCGAGCGGGTACAGCGCCACGGCGGGCTCGGCCGGGCCGCCCCGGTCGTACTTCCACAGCGCCTGCTCCGACGACAGCGAGATCGGCTGCTTGCCCGTCCGGTCCTTGCGGAAGTGCGTGAACTGCTCCTCGACGTCCGGGACGATGCTCTCCCGCACCGTCCGCACGATCCCGGTGAAGATCGACTCCTTGTTCGGGTCGTTCGCCAGCAGCGCACTGGTGATCATCAGGGAGCCCATCCCGGCCGCGTTGCGCGTCGGGTCGGGGACGAGCAGCCGCACCGACCCCGCCGGGATCATCTGGTTCTTGGTCACCGCGCCGCCCGCGACACCGCCCGCCGCCTTCAGCAGGTTGTCCCAGGACGGGGTGGCCGTGACGCCCGACCGCTTCAGCTGTTCCGCGAGCGTCTGGGGGAGGCCGACCACGATCGGGCTCGTCGCCACCGACGTCTTCGTCGGCACGATCGTGTTCTTCTGCTTCGTCTCGCCGCTCTGGCCCTGCGCGAGGGACGGCCACAGGGAGGAGTCGGGGATCCACACGTCCGGACGCTGGTTGGAGGCGTTCGCCACCCCCTGACCGGACAGCAGCGTCGCCACCGAGGCGGGCTCCACGCTCCGCACGTTCGCGCGGACGCACCTGTCGCCGACCTTCTCCTTGCCGTCGTTGAACCGCTCGGCCGCCTTGGTCACGACCGGCGCGATGTCGGGCGCGGCCGCGACCGAGAGGCTCAGCGCGTCGCCGCCGCAGTCCGACCCGCTCTCGGCGAACGCGTACACGCCGACGCCGAGCAGCAGCGCCAGCCCGATCGCCCCGGCCATCGGGCCGATCAGCGCGGCGAGGCTGCGCTTGCGCCTGCGGTGCCCGTACTCGCCGCTTCCGTACTCGCCGCTTCCGTATCCGCCGGAGCCGCGGGGGCTGCTCGGGGGGATGCCCGGCCCGCCGGGTCCGCTCGCGCCGCCGAAGAAGCCGGACGGTCGCTCGGCGGAACTGCGCAGCACGTCGTACTCGCCGGGCGGCGGGGCGCTGCCGGGGTAGCCGCGCGGTGACGCCGCGGGTTCGGAGGGATACAGGTTCGGAGGTTCCGTCCCTTGGCCCCCTTGGTCCCTTTGACCCCCGTGGCCCTCTCGGCCCCCGGGCTCCTCGGCGCCGTAGACGCCGTACCCTCCGGGGCCGTAGACGGGCTCCTCGGACGACCGTCGCGGTATGAACCACGACGGGGTCTCGCCGGACCCGGGCGGCGGCCCCTGGGGCATCTGAGGGCCTTGTGGGGATTGCGAGCTTTGCGGCGGGCGCGGGGCCTGAGGTTCGTGCGCGGGCGGCGGGGGTGGCATCGGACGACCCTCCCGGGTTCCGAACCAATCGGACGACCCGTCGTTGGCGGGACCGAAAACAGGCGCGCCGGGGTCGTTCCCGTCCTCGCCGATGCCTTCGGGGAAGTCATCGCGATGGCGTCCGCTCATGGCTGCCCTCGATTCACCAGATACCCGCCGATGCCATGCGGCACTGTAGTAGTACGCACTAGAGGTTACAAAGACCTCAAAACTGATGATGACGCAGGTCATCGGCGTGCGACCCGGTCACCTCGGGCCCCTTCGACTCTCGTGACCGCCCGCGATCGGAACGGCACTCCACGGCGCGGAAAACGATCTTTCTCGGCCAATCAAGATCAAATTAAGCCGGGTTTCCGGTGCGCCGGGCAATGCCGTTTCCCCTGGGTTCGGGGCATGCCGCGCGCCCCGGCACAATTGGGGGATGGCCCGCCTGGTACCCGTCTCCGACCCCGCCGACCCGCGCCTCGCCGACTACGTCCGGCTGCGGGACGTGAACCTGCGCAAGAGCCTGGAGGCCGAGCACGGGCTGTTCGTCGCCGAGGGGGAGAAGGTGATCCGCCGCGCGGTCGGCGCCGGTCACCCCGTCCGCTCGCTGCTGATGGCGCGCCGCTGGGCCGAGCCGCTGTCCGACGTCCTGGACGGCGTGGACGCGCCGGTCTACATCGCCGACGACGCCACCATGGAGGGGCTCGTCGGCTTCCAGGTGCACCGGGGCGCGCTCGCGTCCCTGGAGCGGCTGCCCCTGCCCCCGGTCGAGTCGGTGCTGCGGGACGCCCGCCGCGTCCTCGTACTGGAGGACCTGGTCGACCACGGCAACGTCGGCGCCATCTTCCGCTGCGCCGCCGCGCTCGGCGTGGACGCCGTCGTCCTGTCGCCGCGCTGCGCCGACCCCCTCTACCGCCGCTCGGTGAAGGTGTCGATGGGCGCGGTGTTCGCGATCCCCTACGCGCGTTTGGCGGGCTGGCACGACGGGCTCGCCCGCCTTCGCGGCGCGGGCTTCACGCTGCTGGCCCTCACGCCCGACGACGCGGCCGTCCCGCTCGACAAGGCGCCGCTGTCGGGACGCGTCGCGCTGATGCTCGGCTCCGAGGGCGACGGCCTGTCCTCGCACTGGATCCACGAGGCGGACGAGGCCGTCCGCATCCCCATGAGCCCGGACGCCACGTCCGCCGGGGTGGACTCGCTCAACGTCGTCGCGGCGGCGGCCATCGCCTGCCACACTCTCGTCGGCGCGCCGGACGTCCCGTAGCGGGCCCCTACTTGGCTAGTGGCCCCTACTTGGCGAAGGTGCCGCGCCGCGTACGGCGGTGCATGCCCCTCGCCCGCCGCGCCGCCGCGGCGGCCGCCGCGCTCGGCGTCCCCTTGCGGCCGAGGCGGAGCTGCGTCAGCAGCAGCGAGAACACCACCAGCAGCGCCGCCAGCCACGCGATCTGCGTGCTGGCCATCCGCTCGAACGTCAGGTCCTGCGCGACCGGCGCCTTGTTGTTGCGCAACCGGCTGACCGGCGTCGCGTCGGCGAGGTTCGGCGCGACCTGCGGGCTCGGCGCGGCGATCGGCGGCGGCAGCGCCACCTCCGGGCTCTTGTCGAAGTTCGGCGTGGGCGGGACGTAGGTTCCGTTCCCGGAACTCGACCCGGTACCGCTGTTCGTCCCGGTTCCGGTCCCGGTGCCAGAACCAGTACCGGTTCCGCTGCCCGAACCGCCCGTCCCGGTGCCGCCGCTGCCGGTGGTGCCGTGGCCGCTGCCGCCCGAGTCGTGGCCCTTGCCGCCCTTGTCGGACGACCCCTTCCCGCCCTTGCCCTTGTCGTCGCCCTTCTCCGGCGGCTTCTGCTTGGGCGCCTTGAACGTCACCGTGACCGGTTTCGGGTCGGCCTTCTGGCCGTCGTCCGTGCTCACCTTCACGGTGAGCGTCACCTTGAGGTCCTTCTTGATGCTCTTGGGCACGGTCACCCGCGACCTGATGAACTCGCGGTCGCCGTCGACGGCCCCCAGCTGGCAGCCCACCGACTCGAACGGCTTCAGGCACTGGCCGTCCAGCGTCGCCTGCTTGGTGCTCAACTGGATGTCGGTGATCCGCACGTCCTTGACGGGGCCGCCGTGCGTGATGAAGTAGGTGTTCACCACGATCGTCTTGCCCGCGTCCGTCGAGGACACGTCCGGGACGACGTCCACCGAGAGCTTCCCGGGCTTGACCGGTTCCCCGGACGGGTCGCCGGGCGGGTCGCCGGTCGGAGCCGTCGAACCCGAAGCCGACGTGGACGGGGAAGGCCCGTCGTACGCGAAAGCGACCGCGGATCCGGAGCCCGCGGCGAGCACCGCCGCCGTCCCCAGCCCTACGATGATCGGTTTTACCGCCGATCGGGAGACCACCGCCGCCGCACCTCCGCCGCGTCGCCATTGAGCGCCTGAGCCCCGGATCTTTACCCGGGGAGTCCACACCGGAATCATGCGAACACGGAACTACTGTTCAAATCAACCCCGGTTGAGCCCTGCCGTCGATCAGATGAACTCCTCGCGCACGTCCTCGATCTCCGAGCCGGGCGCCCACGCCTGCCAGATGCCCTGGTCGACGCGGTCCAGCCCGAGCCGCTCGGCGGTCGGGGCGCGTCCACCGGCGTACTCGACCCGGAGCCAAGTTTCATGCTCCCCGACGATCACGAAGCGCTCCCCGCGCCAGGCGCACGTCGTCCGGACATAGCGCAGGTCCTCGATCTCCGACGCCGGGACGATCCGCCGGAACCGTCCCGGACGCAGCTCCTCGAACCCGTCGGTGGGCTCGGGCGCGTACAGCCGGACCTCGCCGTCCGCGCCCGGCGCGGCCTCGAAGTCGCGGCCGAGCCAGCGCGCGACGTACCCGTCCCGGATCACTGCGCCGCCTCCGATCGGCCGTCCCAGCCCTCGGGACCGGTCGCCGCGTCCGGCCGCAGCCAGGCGAGCCTGTCGGGGTCGTACATGGCCACGAAACGCTCGGACCGGTCGTGGCCGAGATAGTACATCTCCGCTCCGTAGGGCAGCCGGACGCTGTCCACCTTGTACTCCCGGATCGATCCCGCGCTGCCCGGCGCGAACCCGGTGCCGAGGAACGGCGGCCGTTCGATCACCCACCCGGCGTCGCCCCAGGCCGCGAGCTCGGCCTCGTCCTGTCCGCCGAACGGGGTCCGGTACAGGTCGGGGCAGTACGCGGGCCACCGGATGACGTACACGCCCTCGTCCGAGGGCGAGAACGACGTGTCCTCGTACAGCAGGCCCAGCGCCTCGTACAGCTGGACGGGCGTCTGCAATTCCGTCACGTCCGCCGTCGGGTGGACGAACCCGCCGACGCGGTCGTATCCCTGGTCCAGGTACCAGCCGACATGGCCGTGCGGGACCACCTTCTGCATGATGGTCGGCTGCGCGACCCGGTCGCCCTCGAAGTAGGGCTGCCGCTCCACGGCCTGCGGAACATCTTCGACGACGGCCCGCGGCGGCACCTCCCGCACCACGTCCTGCGCCGTGACCAGCGGCGACGGCTCCGGCGGCGGCAACGGCACCTCGGGCCGCGCCGGGACGAGCCCGACCCGCACCGCCCACTCGCTCAGCGCCAGCACCTGGTCGCCGCGCAGCGACGCCCCGATCCGCGTGCCCGGGTTGAGCAGCATCGCCCAGTCCTCGCGGGGCCACGCCGCGATCAGCTCCCGGAAGTCCGCGTACACGAACCGCGACTCAGGCAGCACCTCCCGCAGCCGCACGAGCGAGGTGAACACCCGCACGGACGACGCGCACTGGAGCGCCGCGTCCCACCGGAACTCCTTCTGCACCGGCGTGACCTCGAGCGGCGCGTCCTCCGGGATGGGCACCAGCACGTTCGCGTTGAGCAGCACCCGCAGGAACGCGTCGGAGTCGCCGCCGAGCGTCGCCTCGTACAGCTCCTGGTCGATGCGGTTGCCGGGCTCGAACTCCGGCTCGGACGGCTCGGGGGGCGCCTCCACGACGTCCGGCGCCACGGCCTCGGGCGCGGGGACGTCCTCCCTGGGCTGCCCGCTCAACGCCCGCACCTGCTCGCCCGGCATCGTCGCGTCGATCGGCGTCCCCGGGTTGAGGACCAGCGTCCACGACACGTCCGGCCACGCCGACACCATCTCCAGCAGCGTCGGCATCACGAACCGCGACGACCCGATCGCCTCGTTCATCCACTTCAGCGACGTGAACAACTGCACGCACACCTCGCCGTGCACGGCCACCGGCCGCCACGGGAAGTCCGGATCGTCCGGCGCGATGCCCCACGGCGTATCCGGCTCCGCCGGGACGAGCACCTGCGCGCCCAGCAGCACCTTGAAGAACGCGTCGGTGTCCCGCCGCGTCGCCGCCTCAAACAACCGCTGCTCGACGTCGTTCTGCGGCTCGAACCCGTCCGTCATCCGCTGGACGGCCCGCTGGTCGGCCCACCGCGCGAGCCCCGGCAACTGCTGCGCCAGGATCGTCCCGCCCGCCGGCGACCCGGAGTTGATCGCCAGTGGCCACTCCCGGTCAGGCCAGTACCGCAGCACGACCGTGAACGGAACCTTGATGTACTCCGTCCCCGTCCCGGCCGCCCGCGCCGCCTCGATCAGCCGCTCGGGCGAGGTGAACACGGGCACCACGGTCGCCCCGTCCACCTCCCGCGTCTGCCACGGGAACCCGGCCCGCCCCGGCCGCAGCGTGTAGTCCATCTCCTCGGGCGTGGGCAGCAGCACCTCCGCCCCCGCCATCGTCTGCAAGAACAGGTCATGGTCGTTGTTCGCGGCGGCCCGCAACAACTCGCGCTCGACCTCGTTGGCAGGCTGGAACGCCGGCCGCGCCCCCTCCCGCTGCAACCCCCGATGCTGGGCCTGCAACTCCTCCCACTCACCCGCGTCCCCGGCCCCCGAAGCCGCATCCGCACCCCGCCCAGCCTCCGGCACCCCAGGCTGCCCCTGCGAGCCGGAGACGCCAGGCGCACTGAGTCCGTCCTGCGCAGGCTGTTGCGCCTGCGCAGCAGCCTCTTCCGGCCCGGCAGGGTGACCTTGCGTGGAGTGCGGCCCCT
This sequence comes from Actinomadura terrae, assembly GCF_022751215.1. Taxonomy (GTDB): domain Bacteria; phylum Actinomycetota; class Actinomycetes; order Streptosporangiales; family Streptosporangiaceae; genus Spirillospora; species Spirillospora terrae. The sequence continues at coordinate 1,655,310 of NZ_JAICDG010000002.1, forward strand.
GCGTGGTGGCCTCACCACGCGCGGTGCGCTCCCCCTGCGCGCTGAGCCCATCCCGCGCGGACGTGCTGGCCTGCTCTGGTCCGATGGGGTGGCCCTGCGTGGAGTGCGGCGCCTGCGAGGCAGCTTCGCCATGCGCGCCGGACACGCCCGACGCGCCGACTCCGTCCTTCGCAGAGTGCGGTGTCTGCGTTGTGGACTCGCCGCGTGCGGCGTGCTGGCGCGACCGGCCTAGCTCGTCCCGCATGGTGTGTTGCTCTGGCGCGTCAGGCTGCCCCTGCGCGGCGAGTCCATCTTGCGCGGGCGTGCCGGCTTGCTCTGGCCCGATGGGGTGACCTGGCGCGCTTTGCCGCGCCTGCGGGGCAACTTCGCCATGCGCGCCGGGCTGCCCCTGCGCAGTGCGCTCTGTCGTGCCGGGCTGCCCCTGCGGGCCGGACGCGCTCGGCGTGCCGGGTCCGTTCTGCGTGGGGTGTTGGCCCTGCGCGGCTGCCTCTTCTGGACCGGCCGGGTGGCGTTGCGTGGAGTACGGCGCCTGCGCGGTGCCTTCACCGTGTGCGGGAGGCTGCCCTTGCACACCGTGTGGCGCGCGCGGCTCGTCCCGTGCGGGGGGTGGCTCCGTCGCGCCGGGCTGCCCCTGCGCGCTGAGTCCGTCTCGCGCGGGCGTGCTGGCTTGCGTTGGCCCGGCAGGGGGGCCTTGCGCGGTGTGCCGCGCCTGCGCGGCGGCCTCGCCATGCGCGCCCGCCTGCCCCTGCGGGCCGGACGCTTTCTGCACGCCGAGTCCGTCCTGCGCGGCTGTCTCTTCTGGACCGGCGGAGTGGCCTTGTGTGGAGTGCGGCGCGTGTGTGGTGGACGCCCCGGGTGCGGGGGGCTGCCCCGGTGTGCTGAGTCCGTCCCGCGCGGGCGCTGGCCCGGTGGGCTGCTCCTGGGGGCCGGACGCGCCTGGTGCGCTGAGGCCGTCGTGCCGGGGCTGCTGCCCTTGTGCGGCTGCCTCTTCCGGTCCGGTGGGGTGGCCTTGTGTGGTGGACGGGCCGGGTGTGGGGGGCTGTCCCTGCGCGCTGTGTGGCGTGCCCGGCTCGTCCGGCGCGGGGGGCTGCTCCGGCGCGCTTAGTCCATTCCGTGCGGAGCCCGGCACGGCGGGGAGTCCTTGCGCGGTGGCCTCGCCATGCGCGGCGGGCTGCTCCTGCGGGACGGATGGTCCATGTGCGCTGAGTGCACCTTGCGCGCGGGTCTGCTCCGGCCCGGCGAGGTGGCCTTGCTTGCCGTGCTGCTCCTGCGCACCGGGCAGCTCCGGTGCGCTGGAGTCCGTTTGCGTCGCATGTCGTCCCTGCGCGCCTGCCTCGTCCTGGGCGGCGTACGGTGCCTGCGGACCGGGCTGACCTGGTGTGAGGTGTTGGCCCGGTGCGGTGGACGGGCCGCCATCTTGCGGGCGGGTCTGCTCCGGCCCGGCAAGAGGGGGTTGCGCGGCGTGCTGCGCCTGCGCGGGGACGTTGCCGTGCGCGATGGGGTGGTCTTGGGCGGCGGGCTGGCTTGGTGCGTTCGAAGGTGCGGCGTGCCGGGGCTGGGGGGCCGGGGCCTCGGGGAGGGCGGGGCGGCCCACCTGGGGTGGACGGACGTCGCCCTCCGCCACCTGGCGGACGAACCACGCGGGCATGCGGGCCTCGATGGGGAGGGGCGCGCCATGTCCGGCGGGGACGTCGACGGCGAGCCACCAGCGGCCGTCCGGCCAGGCTTCGGCCAGGTCGCGGAAGCGCAGCGTCATGTAGTGCCGGTAGGCCGGGCTGAGGCAGGCGTGCATCGCCGCGGGCGAGGTGTAGACCAGCACGTGGACGCGGCCGTCCTCCTCGTGGAGGGGCCACGACGGGTGGGACGTGTTCGCCAGCAGGTCGTCGACCGCGCCCGGCGGGACGGGAACGAGAAGTTCACTGTCGGCCAGGAGGCGGAAGTAGCCCTCCTGGTCCCCGGTCCGGACGCTCTCCTGAAGTCGGCGCTCCAGTTCCGACGTGGGTCGCCAGGCGTCGGCCACGGTCGGCACCCCCTGTTTCTGTCTTGCTGTCCCCGACCCGCGGCAGCGGGAAGCCGCGCGACTGCCTACGCTACATGGGTGAACAGGACCAATCGCCCGCGTCGGAGAGTTCGCTGGTCAGACGGGTGAGCGCGGCGAGCAGGCGGTCGATGTGCTCCACGGTGGTGCCGATCCCGAAGCTCGCGCGGACGGCGGATCCGTCGTTGTCGACGCCCTCGGCCGACAGCAGGTGCCGGACGAACGGATGCGCGCAGAACTTACCGTCGCGGACGCCGATGCCGTGCCGTCCCGACAGGGCCAGCGACACGTCGCGGGCGGCGAGGCCGTCCACGGTGAAGGAGACGATGCCGACGCGCGGGCCGCCGCCCCACAGGGTGAGTTCGCGGACGCCGGGGATCGCGGCGAGGCCGGAGCGCAACCGGGTGAGGAGGCGCTCCTCGTGGGCGGCGAGGTCGCTCCAGTGCGGGGCGAGGGCGTCGCAGGCGGCGGCGAGGGCGATGGCGCCGAGGACGTTGGGGGTGCCCGCCTCGTGGCGCTGCTCGGCGCCGGACGCCCAGCGGACGGTGGAGGTGACGGACGCGCTGGCCCCGCCGCCCTTCAGGTACGGTTCGGCGGCGCGCAGCCAGTCGGCGCGTCCGGCGAGGACGCCCGCGCCGAACGGCGCGTAGAGCTTGTGGCCGGAGAACGCGACGTAGTCGAGGTCGAGCGCGGTCATGTCGAGCGGGCGGTGCGGGACGAGTTGCGCCGCGTCCACGGCGATGCGGGCGCCGTGCTCGTGCGCGACGCGGGCGAGTTCGCCGATCGGCCACAGTTCGCCGGTGACGTTGGACGCGGCGGTGACGACGAGCAGCCGGGGGCCGGTGGGCGCGGCGGCGAGAGCGCGGTCCGCGAGCGTGATGGCCTCGGCGGGCGTCGCGGGGGCGGGCAGCCGGACCGGCCGCCGCCACGGCAGCAGCGACGCGTGGTGCTCCGTCTCGAACGTGACGACGGTCGTGCGGGGCGGGACGGCGTGCGCGAGCAGGTTCATCGCGTCGGTGGTGTTGCGGGTGAACACGACGGCGGCGCGCCGCCACGCGCCGAGGAACACGCGCACGGTTTCGCGGGCGTTCTCGTACGCCTCGGTCGTCACCTGGGACGCGTGCCCCGCGCCGCGGTGGACGCTGCTGTAGTACGGCAGCGCGCGGGTGACGGCCTCGTGCACCGCCTCCAGGCAGGGGGCGGACGCGGCGTAGTCGAGGTTGGCGTAGGGGACGCGGCGTCCGTCGTCCAGCGGGACGAGGGAGTCGGCGCCGATCACATTGGGTCGAACCCCGACCCCCGATCGGGACGTCACAGAAAAGGTCGGACGGACGGCGGCGGGGGTGAGCGTGGACACAGGAAGCCTTCCGGGGTCAGGGACCCCGCGAAGGGTGGGGCCCGCGCTTGCCGGGCGCGTTCTCGCGCTCGGCCAGGTCCTCACCCGGGGCACCCCATCGCGGACGAAGGGTTGCCGGCCAGCGAGCCGGGGCTTGGCGCTGGCGCTCATGACCTAATGCGGAAGTATATGCGGAGCCTTACGGGGATCAAAGGGGAGGATGCGATGCGGTACCGGGTGGGTGGGGTGCTGGCCGCGGTGCTGCTCGGCGCGTCGAGCGCGTGCGGGGTGCTGAGCGGCGGCGGCGACACCGGGAAGGTGTGCGCCGATACCAAGCAGGCGTTCCAGCAGTACGTGACGCGGGTGCGGAGTGTGTCGGCGGCCGAACCCGGCCAGTGGCGGGAGGCCACCGGGCAGCTCGCCGGACGCCTGGACGGCCTCGCGGGCAAGACCGACGACGCCGCGCTCAAGAAGGCGTTGAAGACGGAGGCGGACCGGCTGCGTTCGGCGGCCACGGCGGTCGGCACGGGCGACGCGTCCCAGCTGAACGCCGCGATGAACGAGGCCCCCGCACAAATCGGCAAGGCCTGCGACTAACGCGAAGTCCGAAGCGCAAATCCGAGGTCCGAATCCGAGGTCCGAAGCGCGGAGAGCGAAGCGCAGGGGACCGAGGCGCGCAGATCGAAGTCCTAGGCGCGAAGTCCGGGGCGCGGGGTCCGAAGCGTGGAGAGCGAGGTGGGGCCCGGTCTTTGGAAGGCCGGGCCCCCGTTTTGTGGGTTAGGCGTTGAAGCCTGGGCGGGTCGGGCCGCCTCCGCCGCCGTCTCCGCCGTCGCCCCCACCACCGTCTCCGCCGTCGCCGCCACCGTCGCCTCCGCCGTTGCCGCCGCCCGGGGGTTCGGGCTCGTGCGTGGGGATGCGGGTGGGCGGGACGGGGATCTCGGGGGTGTCCGGCCTGGTGGTCGGCGTCTCACGGGGGCGGACGGGCGTGCGCGGCTCCACCGGGCCGCCGGGGTTCGGGAACACCGGGCCGCCGTCGCCGCCGCCCGGCGTCTCCGAGGGCGAGCCGAACTCCTTCTGCTCGTAGCCCTTGATGTTGACCGCGTCGCTCATGTAGGAGTTCCAGATCTGCGCGGGCAGCTGGCCGCCGTACGCGCCGTATCCGGGAATGTTGAGCGGCTTGTTGTCGGTCCGGAACATCGCGACCGACGTCGCCATCTGCGGGATGAACCCGTTGAACCAGATCGCGCGGCCCTGGTCGGTGGTGCCGGTCTTGCCCGCGACCTCGCGGCCGTCGGGGAGCTGCGCGGCGCGTCCCGTGCCGCCCTGGACGACCTGCTGCATCGCGTAGGTCGCGTCCCGCGCGGTGCGGGTGCTGAACGCCCGGTCGCCCTTCTCGGAGAACGTGCGCTTCTCGCCCTCGTCGTCGGTCACCGACTTGACCACGTAGGGCGTCTTGTGGACGCCCTCGGCCGCGAACGTCGCGTACACCCCGGCCTGCTGGACGGGGTGCAGCGACACCACGCCGAGCGGGAAGGACGGCGCGGCGCGCTGCGCGGGCGACATCTGCTCGGCGGGGATGCCCATCTTCTCGGCCATCTCGGCGATGCGGCGGGTGCCGATGTCCTGGCCGAGGTTGACGTAGGCGGTGTTGATCGAGTGCTCGGTGGCGGTGACGAGGTCGACCTGCCCGAAGTTCTCGCCGCTGTCGTTCTCGATCGGATGGCCGTTGTAGTACTGCGGCGAGCTGCCGTCGTAGGAGCTGCTGAGGCTCTTGCCGTTCTCCAGCGCGGCGGCGAGCGCGATGGGCTTGAAGCCCGACCCGACCTGCGCGGTGTCGTAGAAGGCGCTGCTGGCCATCTCCGAGAGGTAGTCGCGGCCGCCGTAGAACGCCAGGACCTGCCCGGTGGACGGGTCGACCGACACGACCGCCGTGCGGATGCGCTTGCTCATCCCGTCCGGGGCGTTGGCGGTCACAGCGCGGCGCGTCGCGTCCATCAGCCGCCGGTCGAACGTCGTAGTGATCTTGAGCCCGCTGCGGTTGATCTCGTCCTCGCTGTAGCCGCGGCGCTCGATGAGCTCCTTCTTGGCCACGTTGACCATGTAGCCCTTCTGGCCCTTGAGGATGTCGGTGATCTTCTGGTTGACCGGCGCGGGGAACCGCATCGCGGCGGCCTGCGCGGGGGTCACCGCGCCGTCCCGGACCATGTTCGCGACGACCGCGTGCCAGCGCTGCTCGGCGTAGGTGCGGCGCGCGCCGCTCGGGTCGGAGAAGTTGCTCGGCTGCTGGATCGCGGCGGCGAGGTAGGCGCCCTCGGCCGGGGTCAGCTCGGAGACGTCCTTGTTGTAGTAGGCCTTGGCGGCGGCCTGCACGCCGTAGGCGTCGCGTCCGAAGTAGATCGTGTTGAGGTACTGCTCCAGGATCCAGTTCTTGGACTTCTCCCGGCCGACCTTCAGGGAGACCATGATCTCCTTGAGCTTGCGGGTGACCGACCGCTCCTTGCCGATGCCGCCGTAGTAGTTGCGGACCATCTGCTGGGTGATCGTGGACCCGCCCTGGAGCTGCTCGCCGGTCACCGTGGACCAGAACGCGCGCCCCGTCCCCTGCACGGAGACGCCCGGGTCCTCGTAGAAGCTGCGGTTCTCGGCCGCGATCACCGCGTTCCGCACGCCCGGGGGGATCTTGTCGAGCGTGACCGCGTCGCGGTTGACGCCCGTCTTGGCGATCAGCGTCTTGCCGTCGGAGTAGTAGAACGCCGGGCCCTGCGCGACGGCCTGCTCCTGCGGGGAGGGCACCGGCGTGAACAGGTAGGCGATGGCGAACGCGCCGACGAAGAAGCCGATGAGCCCGAGCAGGGTGAACAGGATCCGCCGCGCGTAGCGGACCTTGCGGCTGCGCGTCTTCTTGGGCTTCCGGCCGCCCTTGCCGCCTTTGCCGGGACGTTCGGCGGCCGGGGCGGGCGGCCCGGTTCGTCCGGGCGTTTCCGACATGGCGGCTGTCTCCTCGGGCACCTTCTCGGACTTCTCGGGTTCTTCGACCTTCTTCTCGGACGACTCGGACGACTCGGACGACTCGCCGTCCGCGTCCTCGACGTCCTCGTCGGCCGGTTCCTCGGGTGACTTCTGGTGGTTCAGGGGCTTTTCTGGGACGGAGGTTTCGTCGTCCCCCTCGTCCGGGACGGGGGTTTCGGCGGCCTTGTGCCCGTTTCGAGATATGTGGTCGTCGCCGGAAATCGCGCCGTCGCCGGCCGAATCGTCGTCGCCGTCCTCCCGGTCACGGGCGGTGGCCGTCACCTCGGCGCCACTGTCTTCCGGCGGCGTGGTCACACTGTCGTCGCGATTCTTTTCGCCCGGCCCGCCGGGCTCGTCGCCCTCAGGACCCTTTCTGCCGATGCTCACAAGCCCCCCGTGACTAATGCGTTACAGACGATACCCGAGGGCGTCCATGCGTTGGGCGGCTCCGATCCAAGGCGATCGCGGCACACGCTCGGGCTCACCGTCGCTCCCATTAGGAGGACGACCAGTGAGCCCGCGAGGTTGTCGTGACGGACATCGCAAAAGCCGCGAGACCCCCGCTCCGGGCCTCGCATGACATAGCGGAGAACACCGGACGGCGCGAGCGTGAACGCACGCCGCAAACCGTCCTGAAGCCTTTCTGAAGGTCCCCTGAACGCGCGCCCCGGGAACGCGAAGAGCGGCGGGGCGCCCGCCGGGTGCCCCGCCGCTCTCAGGCGATCCGCCGGACGGCCTACTTCACGACCTTGGCGAGGATGTCGACGATGAACACCAGCGTGTCGGTGCCCTTGATCCCGGCCTGGGCGTTGCCCTTCTTGCCGTAGCCCTCCTCGGGCGGCAGCACGAGCATCAGGCGGCTGCCGACCTTCGCGCCGGTCAGCCCCTTGTCGAAGCCCGGGACGGTGCCGCCGGTGCCGATCGGGAACTTGGCGGGCTGGCCGTTGGTGAAGCTGGAGTCGAAGACCTTGCCGCCGTTCCAGAGCTGCCCCTGGTAGTTGACGATCGCCTCGTCGCCCTTGGCGAGCGCCGGGCCGGTGCCCTGGACGAGGGTCTTGGCCTGGAGCTTGGCGGGCGCGTCCTCCTTGGGCATCGTGACCTTCGGGGCCTTGCCGGCGCCTTGGTCCTCGACCTTGGGGAGCTTCTTGTCGTCGAGCTTCTGCGCGGCGCCCTGCGGGGCCTGGTTCTTGTGGATGGTGGCCTGCACGTCCACGACGAACACAATCGAGTCGTTCTTGCCGAGGCCGAGCTGGGAGCCCTGCTCGCCGAAGCCCATGGACGGCGGGATCTCCAGGATCACGCGGCTGCCCACGGTCTGCCCGAGCAGGCCCTTGTCGAGGCCCTTGACGCCGCTCTTGCCGACCTCCAGCGGGCGGTCGGGCTGGCCCTGCTGCTGCTGGTAGGACGAGCCGAGCTGCTTGCTGGTGCTCTTGTCCTTGGAGTCGTCGGAGGACGTCGTCTTCGACCACTGGTAGAAGACGTACTTGACGTACATGCTGTCGCCGTTGGCGATCGCGGGTCCGGTGCCCTTGATCGCGGTGGTCACCTTGAGCTCGTCCGCCGGTTCGAGGCTCTTGGGGATCTTCACCTTCGGCTCGACCGCGAACTTCCCGCTCACCGACAGCTCGGGGCCGGGACGGGTGACCCAGTAGGCGGTGCCGCCGACGACGAGGGCCAGCGCGACGACGACCCCGGCGACCCCGGCGTAGCGTCGTTTGCGGGCCTGCGCGGCGGTCAGCCCGGACGGGCGGGAGGGTCCACTGCCGCGCCCCGCGCTGATGCCGTGCGGGGTGAACTCCGGGCTGCGGATGCTCTTGGCGGCCGGGATCTTCGCCTTCGCCTTGACCGCCGGCTCGCCCCGGGGCTTGTCATCCTCGGACATGTTTCCTCACTCGCTCCGGGTTCGACGACATCACGAACTGTGCCACCCTTCCACCACCGGTCTAAGCACAGCGTGAAAACCGAGCAAAGGTGGCCGACCCGCAATCTACCGGTCAAAACCATGGCCGGTGCTGGTCCGGGAGGGCGCATGGCAGGGGAACGGGAGCCGTCAGGATACTCGCGTCGGACGGTTCGCTCACGTCCCCGGACGAGCGCCCGCGGCGGCGATCAAGGGCGTGCGCCCCGCGACGTGGGCATGTCCGCGTCCCGGGGCGTCCTTCGCCTACCGAATATCACACAGAGTCACTGATCGGCGCCACCCGGCGCGGCGGTGCGGCGGGCGAGGAGGCGGCGCTTGGCGCCGCCGGGCACGTCGCCCTGTTCGAGCACGGTGAACCCGGCGGGCAGCAGCGCGGCCGGTTCGCCCTCGGCCAGGCACCATTCGGCGCGCAGCGACGGACGGGCGCGCCGTGCCGCCTCGGTGAGCGCCTCCCAGCCCAGCAGCCCGCCCGGCGCGACGGCGCGGGCGGCGGGTCCGAACAGCGCGCGGTCCCAGTAGCCGGTGCACAGGACGAGCGCGAAGGCGTCCGCCGGAGGACGCCACACCTCCAGGTCGGCCTCCTCGACCGAGATCCGCTCGGAGAGGCCGTCCCGGCGGGCCGCGGCGGCGAGCCGGGCGAGCGCGACGCCGGAGATGTCCACGGCGCGGACGTCGCGTCCGGCGCGGGCGGCCAGCAGCGCGCTCCCGGACGGACCGGACGCGAGGTCGAGCACCGGGCCGTCCGGCAGCGGCAGTGCCAGCGCCCGCTCCGCCAGCGGATGCGCCGCCGGCTCCGTGGTGCCCTCGCACGCGGCGCCCTCGTACTTGGCGTTCCACCGCTCCCGGTCCGCGTCGCTCACGCCCCGACCCTATAAGGGCCGCCCGCGCGGCGTCCGATCAGCGGCGCTCGGCGGTGAGGAGGATGAACATGGCGGTCGGGAAGCCCTTCCGCCACCAGGGGTCGTGGTCGAGCTGCTCTTCCGTTGGACGGGGTTCGCGCAGGTCGGTGATGACGAAACCGGCGTCGCGGAGCGTTCCAGAGTAGTACTCCAGCGGCCGGAGCCAGGATGTGATCATCGAAGGGGAGACGAGCCCGTCCACCACGAAGTGCTGGTCGACGCCCCGGGTGACGAAGTATTCGGACGCCGGGACGGAGGTCAGCGAGCCGAGCTCGGAGTCCTTGACGTAGAAGCAGGGGTGCAGGGTGAGGATGACCAGCCGCCCGCCGGGCCGCAGCACCCGGCCGAACTCGTGGATCGCGGGCGTCGGGTCGTGCAGGTGGCTGAACAGGTGGTTGCAGACGACGACGTCGAACAGGCCGTCGGCCAGCGGCATGTCGTTGACACTCGCGCAGACGAACGACAGCGACCCGCCGGGCGCGGCGGACGGCAGGCTCCCGGCCGCGTCGACCAGCCCCCACGCGGCGTCGATCAGGCCCTGGCAGGCGTCGAGGCCGACGACGCGCGCCCCCCGGGCGGCCAGCGCCCGCGCGAGGTAGCCCTCGCCGCACCCGGCGTCCAGGACCCGCTGGCCCGCGCACTCGCCGACCGCCTCCGTGACGGCCCGGTCGGTCAGTTCGGTGCGGTACCGGTCCCGGCCCTCCCGGATGATCTTCACCCAGTAGGCGGAGTTGTCCTGCCATCGCCGTCGCGTCATGTCCTCGATGGCTCGCGCCCGGTGGTCCACCAAATCCCCTTCCCGCGGCATGGGGTCAGGCCATGCCCTTGAGCCGCCGCACCAGTTCGTTGACCGTGCGGCGGATTCGTCTGTCCCGGCAGTCGGCGCAACGCAGTTCCAGCGCGAGGATCAGCTCGGTCAGCTTTCCGCCGAACGTGGGGTCGCGTTTGAGCGCCAGCGGGATATAGGTCGACGCCAGGTAGTACACGTAGGCGTCGTTGTAGGTCGTGATCTCCCGCAGGACCTCCCGCGCCGTGTTGCGCAGCGGAAGGGAACTCGGCAGCGTGAAGTCGGAGCTGAGCCGCCCGTCCCGCGAGTAGGTCGGGAACGACCATTCCTCCAGCGCCGCGTAGACGGGCATCGCCTCGAGCTGCAACCGGTACCGCTCGGCGAGGTCGAAGTCGCCGGTGCTGATCAGCGCGCCCATCACGACGCCGCGCATCATGAACGCGGCCTGCCGACCGGGGACCTCGAAGCCGAGTTCGGCGTCCATGGTCCCGGTCACTTTGCTGACCTGGTGCGTGAGGATGTTCAGCGCCAGGATCGAGTGGAAGGAGTAGGTCTTGCGGTTCAGCCTCGGCGCCAGTTCGACCGACGACTCGAACAGCGGCTGCGGGTCGGTGAGGAGCCCGTGGCCCGGTTCGACGGAGTAGAGCGACTCCAGGGCGCGGTCCTGCTCGCGGCCCCAGAAGCGGGCGATGAAGGACGAGACCTTCTGGGTCGCCTCGCCGCGCACGATGTGGAGCGCGGCCTCAAGGGCGTTCAGCAGGTGCTGCTGGGCGACCGTGGACGACTCGAACGTGTCGAGGTCGACCGTGAGGCCCTCGGCGCTCAGCTCGGCGACGAGCACGTCGCGGCGTTTCCGGATGGCGTGCGCCATCGAGTACTCCGCGATTCCCGGCACCGACGACATGAGGCTTTGCAGCGACCGGCCGCTGACCCGGTCGAGCCATTCGGTGTTGTCCCACAGCCGGAATATCGTGCTCTCGTCCAGCCCGGAGAAGGCCGCGACGTCGGACATGTTGAGACCCATGTCCTTGGTGATTTCCGAGAGGGACTTCGGCGCGCCGTCCGGTGCCATCACTCGCCCTACAGCCTGGACTTGGTGGAACTCCGATCGTAGCGAAGCGCCAGGCAAGCCGAACGGCTCGGCGGAGGATGCCTCCGGCGGGTGTCCCGGTCCGGGGGCCGCTGTCTGTTTCGGTGTCCGATGGAGCGGCGGCGCCTTCCTTGGGGGCCGGGTCGGAGGCGGGGAGGGCAGATGGTCACCGTGAAGGTGGAGGGTCCCGGGTGCCGCGCACGTCCCCTCGTCCACGGCGGGTTCGGCCCGCCCATGCGCGACCACCACGGGATCCACCTCGGCGCCGCCCGGCCCAGGAGACCTGGAGGCGCCGGTCCCGCCGCCGGTGACGAGGTCACCCGTCCCGGCGGCGCGGGGGGTCATGGCAACCGCCACCCTTCCCGGACGGCCATGCCGAACCAGAACGTGGAGGTCCCGTTGCGGTTGCGGTGCGTCCCGTGGTCGACCGAGAGCGCGCGGATCAGAACCAGCCCCCGCCCGTGGTTCTGCAACGGCTCCTCGGGGGTGCGCTGCGGGCCGGGCTGCCCGCCGCCGTCGGTGACCTCGATCCGGACGAACCGGTCGATGTGCAGCGCCGACAGCATGACGGTCCCGTCCCGGCGCGGCCGCGAGTACAGCACCGCGTTGGTGAGGGCCTCGCTGGTCAGCAGCTCCAGGTCGGCGAGGTCGGAGCGGTCCGCGCCGAAGTACTGGCCGACCAGCTCGCGGATGTAGGAGCGGCCGAGCCGGACGGCGGCCGGTGTCGCGGCGAGGTCGACCTCGCCGAGGAGGCGCCCGAACGACTTTCCGTTGTTCCAGGCGGACGATGATGCGAGCTCCAGCGAGGGAGCGGGCGCGGGGGCCGGTGCCAGGACCGGCGTCCCCGACCACGCGTCTGGTGCGTTCATGGCAGCGACGGCTTCACGTCTCCGTGTCGGGCTGTAGGCGAACATGTGTCCAATGGCCTGCTGGGTGTCGGGCATCGGCGCTTGCGTTCGCGGGCCGGGCGACGGCGCCCGCCCCGCACGACAGCCACCCTGACGCACCGTCCCCCGTCCGGTCACCGACGCTTGCACGCGCGCAAGGGCCTTGCGGCACGCTGCGGCGGGTCACGCCACGTCGTTGATCCGCGACGTGGCGCCCATCAGCCGTGTCGCCCGGACGTGGCGGCCCCCGTGCCGGTCGCGGTGCCGGTCGCCGCGCCGGTCGTCGGGGATGTCCGGAGTCGCTGAGCTGGGGTTTCGGACAACTCCCGGGCCCCGTAGACCTGGGATCGGACCGGCGCGGGGCCGGTCGGGGACGAGGGGAGCGGCCGGTGAGGTTCAGCGTGCTGGGGACGCTGGAGGCGCGGGACGAGGACGGGGCGGTCGAGCTGTCGCCGAAGCTGCGGGACCTGCTCGCGCTCCTGCTGTGCGCGCCGAACACGGCGGTCTCCGCCGAACGGCTGGTCGGCGGGCTGTGGGGGGACGCGGCGCCAAGATCGGCGCGCACGACGCTGCGCGGCTACGCCAGCCATCTGCGCCGCGCGTTGGGTGAGGATCGTCTTACCTTCCGGTCAGGGGGTTATGTCTTCCTCGTCCGGGACGGGGAACTCGACGCCGCGCGCTTCACCGACCTCGCCGGGACGGGACGCCGGGCCGTCGCGGACGGCGACCACGAACGCGGCGCCGCGCTGCTGCGCGAGGCGGCGGCGCTGTGGCGGGGCGTCCCCTTCGACGGGCAGGACCATCTCATCGTTGTCCGCAGGGAGGCGATGCGGCTCACCGAGCTCCGGCTCGCCGCGACCGAGGCGCGGGTCGACGCCGACCTCGCGCTCGGCCGCCACGCCGACCTCGTCGGGGAGCTGCGCTGCGTCGTGGTCGACGACCCGTTCCGCGAGCGCCCCCGCGCGCAGCTGATGCTCGCCCTCTACCGTCTCGGCCGGGCCGCCGAGGCACTGGAGGTGTACCGGGAGACGCGCGCGCTGTTCGCCGCCGAGCTGGGCCTGGACGTCAGCCCGGCGCTGCGGGCGCTGGAGCACGCGATCCTGAGCCACGACCTTGCGCTCAGTCATGATCACGCACTCGGTCACGACCCCACCCTCAGCCCCGCACCCGGTACACGCTGAGCGCCGCCGCGCCGTCCTGACCTGTTCGCGCGTCCCGGCCGGGCGTGGTCAGGACGGCGAGGCCGCCGCCGAGCGCGACCGGGGCGCCCGGCAGGTCCTCGGCGATCGTGCGTCCGGCCGCGTCCAGGAGTGGGAACCGCGCGGTCCCGCCGGGCGGCGCCGGACGGGTCGCGGCGAGCCACGGCCCGAGCGCGCGGAACGCGGTCAGCCCGGCGGTCCGGGGCAGGTCGTTGATCCGGGCGGTGCCGTCGCCGGTCTCGATCGTGACGGCGTGCTCGCCGACGCCGGTGTAGTCGCCCTGCCCGGTACGGCACACGACGAGCGCGCCGGTGCCGCCGCAGCCGCTCAGCCGCGCGCCCGTCCGCGCCAGCTCGCGTCCGGTGGCCCGGTCGAGGATGGCGGCGCCGTCGCCCACCGCGACGACGAGCGCCCGTTCGTCCGCGTACTGGAGCCTCGGGTCGCGGTAGCGGCCGCCGGTGCGCCATTTCTGCTTCCCGTCGGACGCGGCGTAGGCGATGAGGTCGGTGTGCGGCTCCACCCCGTACTTCTCCGCCTTCCCGAGGCGCGCCGCGATCACGAGGTCGCCCGCGAGGTCGAGCTCCGGGACGACCCCGGCCCGGCGCCACAGCTCGCGCCGCGTGGACGTGGCGAACGCGATCGTCTGCTCGCGCTCGCCGCCGTCCCCGAGATCTGCGCCGTAGTCCGTCACCCGGACGACGAACGTCGCGTCGCCGACCGCGTACAGGTTCACGCCGTCGCCGGAGACGGCCTTCTTCCACCGGACATGGCCGTCTTTGAGAGAAAGCGCCGCGATTCCCTGCGAATCCGAACCCTCGTGATTGACCAGGCTCAACGTCTCGCCGCCCACGTGCGCGAGGTCGGGGAGGCCGAGCGAGGCGATGCGGTCGCCGCCGCCGAGGGAGTCGCCGGTGCGCTTGCTCCAGCGGACCTTGCCGGTTCGCGCGTCGGCGGCGACATGGCGGCGGTCGTCGGAGTCGTCCGGATCGGTGCCGGAGATCAGGACGGTGTCGCCGTCCAGCACCGCGTTCGAGATGCCGCGAAATGTGCCCGGCTTCGTCGTCCAGAGCGGGCTCGCCTCGACCCGCAACGGCTTCTGCGAGGGCGTCGCCTGGGCGGGCTCGTCCGGCCTGCCGGTCTCGGACGCGCCGTACATCACGAGCCCGTCGTCCAGGCGGCGCTTGACGAGGAACGCGGCGAAGCGGTCGGAGATCGCGGCGGTCCGTCCGGGCGGCGTCGCGTCGAGGCCGTTCCCGGCGCGGTCGGCGACCACGCCCGCGCGGCCGTCCCCGTCGAGCGCGCGGCTCGCGAGGACGCGGTCGCGCCACACCGCGTCCGCCTCGACCGACGAGGCGTCCTTGAACAGCGTCTTCTTCGCGGTGAACGGACGGCCGCCTCCCGGCCGGATCGTCACCAGCCGTCCCGTGTACCCGGCGCAGGCGATCAGCGTCCGGCGGTCGTCCACGCAGCCGGCGGGCTCCTCCTCCGTCGTCGACTCCGGTGCCAGCGACGCGGCCCGGACGCGTCCGGTCGCCGAGTCGAGCGCCATCGTCCGGACCCGCGTGGACGGCCCGCCCGCGATCTGCTCCTGAACGCTGACCACGGCGGTGCCACCGGCCGCCGCCTGAACGTGCGCGCCCTTGGAGGCCCCCGCGAGGTCCCAGCGCTTGCGCCCCGTCATCAGGTCGAGCCCGAAGACGGCGGTGCCGTCCCGCACCTCCCTCGGTTTCCACGGCTCGCCCCCGGCGCTCTCGCCGAGCACCGTGCCGCCGTCGATTCGGAAGGCCCAGCCGTCCTTGTGCTCCCACAGCCTGCGGCCGCCCGCCGCGTCGAACGCGACCGTCCGCAGGCGGAACTGCCCGGACGACCGCACGCTGGCCAGGACCACGCGTCCGTCGGCGGCGAGCAGCCTGGTCTCCTGCTTGCGGTCATAGTCGTCGGCGTCACGGAACAGAGCCTGCTTCCACAGGACGTGCCCGTCCTTCCCCGACAGCGCGGCCACCCCGCGTTCCTCGCCGTCGGGCCCCTTCGCGTACTGGACGACCACCGACCAGCCCCCGGGCGCCGCGTTCGCGTCCGCGAGGACGGGCGCGCCCGTCAGGCCCTGGACGCCCTCGGCGTCCGGCGGCCCGTCGTAGGCGACGGCGCCGTCGCCGCCGAGGAGCGGGCTGCCGCCGTCCACCGCCCAGGGGATCGTTCCGGTCCTGGCGTCGGCGACGACCAGCCGTCCCGCCGCGGCCGACCGCCCGGTGACGACGGCCGCGCCCCCGCGCAGTTCGACCCCGTCGACGTCCGTCATCGCGAGCGTCCGCTCGTCCCACAGGGGGTTCCGTCCGAACGCGAGGGACCGGGGATGCGCCTCCCCCCTTGGAAGTGCCGCCGTGGCCGGGCCGTCCCCCCGCGACCTCACCACGACGATCACCGTGAGCAGCAGCAGGGCCGCGGCGACCGCGCCGATCGCGCCCACCCGTCCCCGCAACCGCCCTCGGCTCATCCCCGGTTCCCTCCCGATCTCCCGGGATTCTGGCACGAACCCGTTGGAACGGGATGGGAACCAGGTTGGGACGACCGTTACCCGAGCAGCGCCGCGACCGCCGCCGAGGTTTCGGGATGCCGGACGAGCAGCGCCCCCGCCTCACCGCCCGGAGACGCGGTCTCCGCCCAGCCGCCCGGGTAGCCGAGCAGCGCGGCGACGGCGTCGCAGGTGTCCGGACGCGCGGCGAGCAGCTCCGACACCGGCCCCCCGGCGGGCGCCGCGACGCCCGCGGCCTCCACCTGGGCGGGCACGTCCCACGGCGGCCGCCACGCGTCCACCCCCGAGAGCGTCGCCGGGAACGTGCGGCCCGCCTCGCGGACCAGCACCGGCACCAGCTCGCGCGCGTGCTCGCGCAGCGCCGTGATCAGCCTGGGCAGCCACGGCAGCAGCACCGCGTCCGGCAGCCGCGCGAACGCCTTCGACATCACCTCGACGACCAGAGGCGCCAGCGTCGGGAACGGCACGAGCGCCTGCACGAACCCGCTCATGTACAGCGGGAACGACGGGATCACCAGCGGGTTGGCGAGCAACTCGTCGCACCGCTCCCGCAGCTCCGCGAGCGAGGTCATGCCGAGCTGCGACCGCGCCGCCCACAGCAGCGCGACCTTCGCGGGCGCCTCCGGATGCGACTGCCGGACGGCCAGCTCCAGCTGCGCGTGGTCGCAGCCGAGCGACAGCGCCAGGCTCTCCATCCCGAACAGGAAACCGAGCATCGCCCCGACCTGCCGGACACCGGTGTCCTCGTCGGTGAACGCGGTCGGCAGCAGCGTGCAGTAGTGCGCGTAGCCCTCGGTCACGAACGCCTCGCACCACGCCGGAAGCTCCGGCTCGCTCGCGCGGTAGTACGCGAGCAGCCGCCGGACGCGGCGCAGCACCTCCGGCGCGTCGTCGACCGTCCGCTCGGCCGCGAGCAGCTCCACCGCGCGCGCCCCGAGCTCGTCGGCGAACCGGCGTCCGCCCAGGTAGAGCGTGGCGTCCTCGACCGCCTCCAGCGCGATCGCGGCGGTCGCCTTCGGATCCCACACCGCGCGCCGCAGCCGCTGCTCCAGGACCTGCTCGACGGTGACGCCCTCGTAGCCCAGCTCGACGATCGACCGCTGGTTGCGGCCGATCGCGAGGTCCCAGCTCTCCTGGATCGACCGCTCGCCCAGCTTCCGCGACCCCATGATCGGACGGACCGCGTCGTCGGGCAGCAGCCGCCGCAGAATCCACAGCAGCCGCGAGCACGACGCCAGCGCCGGGTCGGCGTCCATGTTCAGCAGCGCCCGCTGGATCGTGCGCTTGGTCAGGTCGAGGCCGAGCGGCTCCAGCCGGTCCAGGACGTCGCGCGCCAGCGGCGGCAGCGACTCGTAGCCGACCGAGCCGACCCGGTCGCCGCCGAGCAGGATCTCGCACAGCCGCCGCACGTCCCGGCGGCCGGGCACGGAGTCCTTCTCGATGCAGGTGACCGCCGCGTCCTGGAAGTCGTAGGGCGTCGGCCGCGCCCGCCCGCGCATTCCCGCCAGCAGGATCGACGTCTCGAACACCGCGATCGCGTCCGCCGTGCTCGACAGGTACCCGTTGCGCCGCGCCAGCCGGACGATGTCGACGCACCAGCCGAGCAGCTCCGACTCGTCCAGGCCGTCCAGGACGGGCGGGCTCGCCAGATACCCCGACAGCCGGTCGGCGGCGGGCTCGGTCACGGCGATCTTGGACGGCTTCGCCGCCTTCCGCTTGGCCGCGCCCTTCTGGCCCTCCAGCCGGAACGGCGTCACGCCGCCGCGCTTCAGCGCCTTCGCGAACGTCGCCGCCGCGATCGACACCGACCCCGGCGCGAGCCCGAACTGCGCCTCGATCGCCGAGTGGCTGGACGGGATGAGCCCGTAGCTCCAGCGCGTCGCCGTCCGCGGCGTGATCTCTTGGGGCTCGGCGTCCGCGGACAGCCCGAACTGCTCCACCCGGCTCGCCGCGTGGAACGCGCCGCACACGTACAGGCAGTCGGCCGGGTCGGCGCCGGTCGCCGCGAGGTGCTCGCGCATCCGCGTCCACATGTAGCGCTCGCGGTCCTCGTCGCGGCCGTCGCGGCCCGCCCGCTCGGGACGCAGCCGCCGGAACAGGCTCCCGATCAGCACCATGACCTGCCGGTAGGTGGCGTAGTCGGCGCCCGCCAGCGGCTGCTCGACGTACTGGTCCCACCACTCCGACCAGTGCCGCACCTTCCCGTGGTGCAGCAGGTGCTCCTCCAGCTCGGCGAAGCCCGGCCGCAGGTCGCCGATCTCGATGCCGACCGCGTCGCCGTGCAGCGCCGCGTCGTCCTCGCCCGGCTCGCCCTCCTCCGGCTCCTCCTTCTCCGCGGGCGGCTCCTCGCGGGGCTCCCACTGGAACACGTGGTCGGTCGACCGGTCGACCAGCACGATCTCGACGCCCGGCGTGTCCAGCGCGTACGCGATCGCCTGGTACTCCGCCGACGCCTCGGTGATCGGCGCGATCACGCTCAGCGGCGCCCACGCCGCCGGGAACCCGTCCAGCTCGCTCGCGAACGCCTGCAACGCCACCGGCAGCCGGCAGTTGCGCAGCTCCTCCAGCAGCGGCGCGAGGTCCTCGCACATCTCCAGGTAGATCACCGACGGCCGCTTCTCGCGCAGCCGCCGCGCCATCGCCAGCGCCGACGCGGGCGAGTGGTGGCACACCGGGAAGATCTCCGGCTCCTCGCCGAGCGCCCGGCCGACGTCGTCGACCATGCCCGACAGGATTCCGGCCACCGCGTCCTGCCCGCCGAACGCGCGCGCGGCCTCGTCCAGCTGCTCCCGCAGCGCCTCGAAGGTGCTCACGACAGCGTCGAGATCGCCTGGCGGCCGCCCTCGAGGAAGCCCTCCCAGGGGCCGCCCTTGTCCTTCCTGCTGCGCGGCTCGACGACGCCGTGCCAGAACTTGTTCAGGATCGCGAGGTCCTCCGGGCTGCGCCGGGCCAGCGACCCGACCAGCGAACTGCCGAGCGTCTCGGCCCGCAGCGTCGCGTCCCCGAAGAACCGGCTGTGCAGGATCGCGTCCTCCAGCACGCCGATCTGCTCGGCGGTCGACAGCGCCGACTCCAGCTTCTCGTCGTCGCTGGTCGCCGACGCCGCCGCGGCGCGCAGGTCGGCGAAGCTCTGCAACAGGACGTCCAGCAGCGTCGGCGGCAGCTCCAGCTCGATCTGGTGGCGGCGCATCAGCTCCTGCGTGCGGAACCGGACGATCTCCGCCTCGCTGCGCTTGTTCGTCACCACCGGGATCCGGACGAAGTTGAACCGCCGCTTCAACGCCGACGACAGGTCGTTGACGCCCCGGTCCCGGCTGTTGGCCGTCGCGATGATCGAGAAACCGGGCTTGGCGAACACGATGTTGTCATCGTCCAGTTCGGGGATCGACACGTACTTCTCCGACAGGATGGAGATCAGCGCGTCCTGGACGTCGCTGGTCGAGCGGGTCAGCTCCTCGAACCGGCCGATCACACCCGCCTCCATCGCCGTCATGATCGGCGAGGGGATCATCGACTGCCGGGACTGCCCCTTGGCGATCACCATGGACACGTTCCACGAGTACTTGATGTGGTCCTCGGTGGTGCCCGCCGTCCCCTGCACGACCAGCGTCGAGTTCCGCGAGATCGCCGCCGACAGCAGCTCGGCGAGCCAGCTCTTGCCCGTCCCCGGGTCGCCGATCAGCAGCAGCCCCCGGTCGGAGGCCAGCGTCACGATCGCCCGCTCGACGAAGCTGCGGTCGCCGAACCACTTCTGCGCGACCTCCCGGTCCAGGCCGTCGGCGCGCTCGGACCCGAGCACGAACAGCCGCACCATCCGCGGGCTCAGCCGCCACGAGAACGGCTTGGGCGAGTCGTCGATCGACTCCAGCCAGTCCAGCTCCTCGGCGTACTTCACCTCGGCCGGGGCGCGCAGCATGTCGTCGGTCATGAAGTCTCCTAAAGATCAGATGGACGTCGTCCGCGGGACGCGCCGGGCGTCCCGGTGTCGTGTGCGCCGGGGCGCGTTCAGGCGAGGAAGTTCTTGAGCTCGCCCACGAGCTTGCGGATGTGCCCGGAGATGACGGGCGTCCCGAGGTTCCTGAACCGCTCCCGGAACCACGGGTTCACGATCTGGGTGCCGGAGCTGTTCACCGACCCGACCGGGATGAACTTCACCCCCGACCGGTGCACGGCCTGGATGCCGTCCAGCAGGGGCTGCGACCGGTCGAACTCGTAGAAGTCGGAGATCCACACCATGACGGTGTTGGCCGGATCGGAGATCTTCGGCCGCGCCATCTCCATCGCCACCGGCCCGTCGTTGCCGCCGCCGAGGTTCGTGCGCAGCAGCACCTCGAACGGGTCGTGCACCCACGGCGTCAGGTCGATCGCCCGCGTGTCGTAGGCGATCAGGTGCACGTCGACCTTCGGCAGCCCCGCGAAGATGGACGCGAGGATCGTGCAGTTCACCATCGAGTCGACCATCGACCCCGACTGGTCGACCACCACGATCATCTTCGCGGGCGTCGTCCGCTTCGCGGTGTGCCGGTAGAACAGCCGGTCGACGTAGAGCCGCTCGTCCTCGGGGCTCCAGTTCGTGAGGTTCTTCCAGATCGTCCGCTCGAGGTCGAGGTTGCGGAACACCCGCTTCGGCGGGACGGACCGGTCGAGCGTCCCCGCGCTGGTCTGCTGCACCTGCGTCCGCAGCACCTCGGCGACCTCGTCCACGAACCTGCGGATCAGCGCCTTCGCGTTGGCCAGCGCCACCCCCGACAGGTTCGACTTGTCGCGCAGCAGCTGCTCGATGAGCGACATGCTCGGCGTCAGCCTGCTCGCCAGCTTCGGATCGGCCAGCACCTCCCGCAGCCGCATCCGCTTGACGAGATCGCCCTCGACCTCGCTCAGCACGCCCCCGTTCGCCGCCGCTCCCTCCTCACCGAGCGCCTGCTTCAACCACCCCGCGTCCTGCTGCCACCCGGCGAGCTGCTGCGCGCTGACGTTGCCGCTCCCGGTGCAGAACACGTTGAGCAGCAACTTGGAGACCAGCGCCGCCCGCCGCACCCGCTCCCCGCCCTTCTCCAGAGACCCACCCTCAACGGCCGCCGGAATGACCTCGCCGACTTCACCCGCCGCACCGGGCAGGCCCGCCGCGTCCGGTGCGGTCGCCTCGCTCGCTCCTCCTGGCACGTCGGCCTGGCCTGCCGCGCCGGTTTCGCCTGCGGCGGCCGAGTCGCCCGGAGTGCCTGGGGCAGGCGCTTCGTCTGCCGGGTCGGCGGCATCGGGGGTCGCGGGCGGTGTCATCAGGTCGGCCAGTTCGGTGGCCAGCTCGGGGAAGCGCTGGACGATGTTGTCGACCGACACCCCCGGGTCGAGGAGGGCCGTGGGCAGGCCGAGGTCGTCGACGATCGCGACGCTCGCGGTCTCCAGGGACGGCTGCTCCTCGGGGTCGAACACGCGCGCCAGCAGCCGCCAGTACAGCACCTGCCGCCGCGTGTCGTCCGCGCTCTGCCCTGCTTCGACGTCGATGTTCATTTGCGCAGCAACCGTCCCGCCCGCTCGCGCAGCACGGTCACGACGTCGCCGGACTTCGCCACCGCCTTCACGACCTTCGGATCGGTCGGGCCGAGCGCCCAGTCGCCGGTGTGCGCCTCGACGGGCTTCTTCTTCACCGTCGCCTGGACGGCGAGGGGTTGCAGCCGCCAGCGGCCGCCGTCCCAGCGCATGAGCCCGATACAGGACGAGGACGCCGCCACCAGCGCGGGCGTGAGCGGCCCGCAGGAGGGGAGCCGATCGACGTCCACCTCGATCTCGTGGCCGTCCAACGACCAGGTGGTGCCGTTCACGGTGTGGCCTTCCACCAGCACGGGCTCGGAGATCCGGACCGGGTGCCGCTCCAGCGGCGGGACGGCGGGGGCGACCGACCCGGCGAGCATCAGCCGCGCGGTCGCGAACGGGTCGGCGGGCTCGGCGAGCGCGGCCCTGGCGTCGTCCCACCGGAGATGACCGGCACGCAGCGGAAGGTCCTGGACGGTGACGCTCCGCCGCTCCGCGAGCGCCGTCATCAGCACCGGATGCCCGCCGAGCATCTGCCAGACGGCCGGGCCGACGATCGTGTCGACCTTCGGCGCGGCGACGCCCGTCCGGACCAGGCGCGTGCCGTCCGGCGACTCCAGGACGCCGTGCACCTCGATCTGGACGGCCGTGCCGTGCTCGTGCACGTCCACGCCCAGGGGGAGCAGCCGTCCCGACACGATCTCGGGGTCGCCGCCGCCGGGCGGGCCGGGCTGCGACAGCAGCACGCCGCGCGCCCACAGATCCGCCCACCGCCGGACGGGAAGCCGCTCCATCGTCGCCACCGGGCACGAGGCCCGCAGCTCGGCGGCCAGGCCGTCCAGCAGCACGCCGAGGTGCCGCAGCCGGGGTTCGGCGAGCACCGCCTCCAGCGTCTGGTCGGACGCCGAGACCAGATCGTGGTCGACGCCGCGCCAGCCCGCGATCGCCAGCTCGTTCAGCCAGGACCGGCACCCGCTGAGCAGGTTCTCCGGGACACTCTCGCCCTTCCCGTCGGCGGGCTCCTCCCACGCGGCGCGTTCGCGTCCGAGCGCCGTGTCGAGCTGGGCGAGGAGCGCGTCGTGCACCGCGCCGAACAGCGCGGCCCGCGCCCCGGCGAGCGCCGCGAGCTGCTCGTCGGCGACCGAGCCCGCCGCCAGCTTCCCCGTCGCCTCGCCCACCGGACGGCCGAGCGGCGAGCCCTCCAGCGCCCCGGCCAGCGCGGCGAGCGCCGCCGCGCGCTGCTCGCCGAGCCGCCCGAGCCCGTGCACGAGCGCGTCGTCGAGCCCGTCGGCGAGGCCGAGCGCGTCCGCCACCCCCGCCGGTGTCCCGGCCAGGTCGGCCAGCTGCACCCCGAGCATCAGCGCACCCCCGCCGACGAGGACGGGAACCAGTGCATCTCGGGCAGCGGCTCCACGGTCTCCGGCAGCTCCAGATAGGCCAGGTGCCGCAGGAACCGGCTGAACACCATGGCGGCCGGGGCGGGCTCCCGCCTGCCCTCCATGGAGTCGATGAGGTTCTCGCCCTCGCCGACCTCGACGCGCAGGTACCGCGCCACCCGGTCGAGCCCGTACTGGCGCACCGCCTCGTCGGCCAGCGCCTGGAGGTGCTTGCAGGTGTAGTACCCGTTCAGCCCGCCGCACGGCCGGTTGTTGTTGGTGCTGCAACTGAACCCGTGCGTGCTCGCCGTGATGGACGAGACGTACACGCGGGCGATGTCCGAGCCGCTGGACACCACCCCCTGGAGCCGTCCGTCCGCCAGCTCGACGAACGGTACTTTCGCGAGCTTGCGCGGTTCGACGGGTGGCACCACCCGCGCCGCGCTGTGCTGTTCCCACGCGGCGGTATCCGCGTTCATCGACTCTCGACCCCCAGCCAAACGGACGATCATGAACCGGAAAGCTACCGAAACCCGAACCCCGTACGGGCTCGAATCCCTCAGCCGCCAGAACACTCTCAGTGGGGTCCGACAGTTCGAATCCTGCCTGCTCAGCCCGCCGGATGGAGGACGGTCGTGCTCCAGCGGTCCCAGTCGAGCTGCGACTCCTGCCGCTTGGCGAGACCGATCGCGCCCTCCAGCGCGGCCTGCAACTCGGTCTCCCCGGCCGGCCCGCCCGCCAGCCCGTCCAACTGCGAAAGGACGTGCGGATAAAGGACGGCGGCATGACCGGCCGGCACCGGCCCGGCGCACCCGAGGAAGGCCACCGGACGATCAAGGCTCCGCCGCAGCGCCCTCGTGTGCGCCGACGCCGCGCCGTCCTCGCACCCAAGGACGATCACCCGCGCGCACAACCCGCCGCCGTCGTCTCCCCGCAATCCGGTGAGATCCAGCCCTCCGACCAGCGCTTCGACACAGTGATCGTCCAACAGCACGACCTGCGCCGCCCGAATGGCCTCCCGCCGCCGCTCGGCACTGTCGGCGACGCACAACCGGACATCGAGCCCACCGAGCCCGGAACTCTGCTCGCCCACCTCCCGCAACCGCCGCGCGATCCCGGTCGTCCGGCTACGCGTGACCAACGCGACCGCCAACGGCCGAGGCAGCGCGCCGTTCGGCGACCGCGACGCCCCGAGCGAGGGGACCAGCGCGGGCAGGTGCGGCAGGAGCCGTTCCGCTTCGGGATCGTGGACCTTCACGTTCATCGACCCGGAGCCGTCCGCCCTGACCTCGCACTCGATGGACAGGATGATGTCGGCGATCGGGTCGCCGGATTCCTGCTCCCCGGCGAGTTCCCGATTCCCCTCGATCACGCCGCCGACCGTCCCGGTCAGGGCGGTGATCGTTCCGACCGTGGCCCACGCCAACACATTGCCCTGAAGGTCGGTGGCGATATTGACCGCGACACCGAGCGCGGACGCCGACACGGCGCTGACGAGGCCGACAAGGTACGGCCGGACCTTGCGGTTCATGCCCGCTCCGCCCTGTCGAGCCCCTCACGCGCCCGCGCGACGATCGCCTCCGACGACGACCCGGCATCGAGGACGTCCTCGAAAAGCGCTGCCGCTGCCTCCCGACGGCCACCCCGCAGGTACAGGAAACCGAGGTTGTTGACCGCCTTGAGGGTCGCGGGGTGGCCGGGCCCGAGCGTGCGGGTCCGGACGTCGTGGACCTCCCGCAGGCGCGCGAGGGCCTCGTCCTGCCGTCCGAGATCGGCGAGCACGGCCGCGAGCCCGGACTGCGCGTCGAGCGTCTGCGGATGCTCCCCACCGAGCACGGCACGCGCCCGCTCGAAGGACTCCCGCAACATCCGCTCAGCGGTTCCGAGCTCCCCGGCATCGCGGAGCACCGCCCCCAGGTTGGCCCGCAGCGCCAACGTCCGAGGGTCGTCGCGTCCATTGGACGCGACGGCCGCGTCGAGTGCCTCGGAGGCTTCTTCGACGGCCTCGTCCAGCCGTCCCGCTCCGTGCGACGCCACGGCCAGATTTCCGCGCAGGGCCCCGGACGCCCCCTCTTTCCCGAGAGCATGCGTCCGCAGGACGAGCATGAGGCTCATGTACAGGGTCTCCGGCCCGCCGACGCCGCGCTCGTACTGGAGGGCGGCCATGTTCGCCTGGACGCGTTCTCGCACTTCCGCCGAGGAGTGCGTAATGGCGTCACCCAAGGCGGCATGGGCGGCGTCGATTTCTCCGAGGCCGTGCAGGGCGACGCCCAGGTTGTTACGCGCGATCACCGCCTGCGGATCGTCCACCGGCCGCGAGTCCACGATCCGCCGCAGCGCCGCCTCAGCGGTGCTGTAGTCAGCCGTACGTATCCGCCTTAACGCCTCACCGCCCAGCAACCGGACCTGCCGCTCCGCAGCCGACCTCCGCAATCGCCGGACCTGTACGACGAGCACGACGACGAGCGAAGCCACCGCAAACCACGCGCTCAGCCCGACCCCGATCGCAAGGGCGCCACGGCCCGTCTTGAGCGCCCAGGCGACCGGTATCACGGCCAGTAGAAGCGCCGTCATGACGAGCTTCCAGAGAGCGGGCCGGGCGAACGCCGCTCCCTCGCGGCCTGGTGCAACGGAGGGACGAGGGGTGAACACCGCCCCCTCAAGCCATGCCGCGAAAACGGGCCCCGGCTGAGCGGGCTGCTGGTGAGGCCGGAAGCTCTGATCGGCGTGGGAGACCACCGCGTGCGTCGCGCTCGATGTGAGAGCAACGACCAGGGCGGCCGCCGTGGGACGGGCGGACGGCTCCTTGGCCAGAGCCGATTCCAGCACCGACACCAGCCCTGTCGGCACGTGGCGCAGATCGGGTGCCGTGCGAACGGTGTTGCTGAGAAGCCGCGCCAGCGAACCGCCCTCGAACGGGTGGCTTCCGACCGCCGCGTAATAGAGGACGCAACCCAAGGCGTACACATCCGAGGCCGGGGTCGCCTCTCCGCCTCGGAGGAGTTCGGGCGCGAGATAAGCGAGGTTCCCCACCACAGGTGGTGCTGCCTGGCCCGACCCGATTGGCGTCATGAGGTGCGCGATGCCGAAGTCCATCAGCGCGGGCTCACCGTCGTCCCGCAGGAGGACGTTGGGCGGGCTGACGCTCCGATGGAGCACCCCCGCCTCGTGTGCCGATGCCAGCGCTGACGCCAGCCCCCTACCCAGCTGCCGCAACGCGTCCTCGCGAAGGGGCCCGGAGCGCTCGACGGTCTCCCTCAGCGTCCGCCCGGCCGGTAGCGGTGTGACGACGTACGGCTGCTCCGCCCTCATATCGACGGCGCTGGCCTGGACGATGTACCTGGGGATCTGGTTCAGGGCACGCAGCTCCCGCTCCAGCCGCCGCCGCGACGCCTCGCCCAGCTCGGGTGGCAGCAGGCGCAGCGCCACCTCATGTCCATCGGGATCCGTCGCGCGGTAAATCCCCTCGGCCCCCCAGGGGAGGGGCTCGTGCAACGTGTAGCCGCCGATATTCATGACGGGACCCCTTAAACACATGGTGATGGGGAGGTCTGCTTTACGTTAGCGCTTCTCATGGGAGCCCGGGCGGAGCAGACTGGAAAGCACGGCAGGTCCGAAAAGCCCTCGCTCCCACGCCCGTTAAAGCCCGCGCCCCGCGCAGGGGCCGCGGGCGGAGAAGGGGAGGGACATGACCTCCACGCACATCACCGCGATACCCACCGGGTTCCAGGGCGACGTCCTGCGGCCGGACGAGCCCGGCTACGACGACGCCATGGCCATTTTCAACGCGATGATCGATCGGCGTCCGGCGCTGATCGCGCAGTGCCAAGGCGCAGCGGACGTCCAGCGCGCCGTCCATATGGCCCAGGCAAACGGAATGGAGATCGCCGTGCGCTGCGGCGGGCACGATGTCGCGGGCAACGCGCTCAGCGACGGCGGCCTGGTCATCGACCTGCGCCGGTTGAACAAAGTGGAGGTCGATCAGGATGCGATGACGGTCCGGGTCGGCGGCGGCGCGACCATGTCGGCCGTGGATCGTGCCACCCAGCCGTACGGGCTGATGATGCCCGGGTCCCGGGCCTCCACCACGGGGATAGGCGGGTTCACGCTGGGCGGCGGCTCGGGATGGCTGGAGCGCAAGTACGGCCTCGCCTGCGACAGCCTCCTCGAAGCCGAGCTGGTGACGGCGGCGGGCGAGGAGATCAGGGCCAGCGATGACGAGA
Source organism: Actinomadura terrae (assembly GCF_022751215.1). Taxonomy (GTDB): domain Bacteria; phylum Actinomycetota; class Actinomycetes; order Streptosporangiales; family Streptosporangiaceae; genus Spirillospora; species Spirillospora terrae. The sequence continues at coordinate 1,682,137 of NZ_JAICDG010000002.1, forward strand.
ACCCGGATCTGTTCTGGGCCCTGCACGGCGGCGGCGGCAACTTCGGCGTGGTCACCTCGTTCACCTTCAGGTTGCACGAGCTCGCCAACGTCACGCTCGCCCTCCTGCTCTGGCGGGCCGAGGCGGGCGCGGAGATGGCCCAGGCCTACCGCGACTTCATGGAAACTGCCCCGGACGAACTCGGCGGCGCCGCGCTCTACCTCACGCCACCGCCCCAGGAGTTCGTCCCGGAGGAATTGGTGGGGAAACAGGCGTTCGCCACCCTGCTCGCCTACGCCGGGACGGGCCCGGACGCGGACGCGGCGATCGCGCCCATGCTCGGCCTGGGCCACGCCGGGGGAATCGTCCTCGAAATGCCCTACGCGGACATGCAGAGCATGCTGGACGAGCCCGCCGGGCTGCGGAATCACTGGTCCGTGGAGCATCTGAGCGAATGCCCCGACGCGGCGGTCGCGGCCTACAGCGCACGCGCCGAGGAGATGATCGTCCCCTCGCCGTCGCTGCACCCGCTGGTTCCGGGCGGCGGCGCGCTGGCCGATCCCGATGCCCGATATCCGCTCCCGTGGCGGAACGCGGCGTGGACCGTCCACCCGATCGCCCTCTGGGAGGACGAGGCGGACGACGAACGCGCCATCGCCTGGGTGCAGGGCGTCCGCGCCGATATGAAGCCCTATACGACCGGTGACGTCTATCTGAACTACATCGGCGACGAGGGGCGCGGCCGTGTGGAGGCGGGCTTCGGCGCTGAGAACTACCGGCGGCTCGCGGAGGTGAAGGGGCGCTACGACCCCGGCAACCTCTTCCACCTCAACCAGAACATCAGGCCCCGATGACCGGCCGCGGCTAGTCTCGGGACATGACACGGCTACCACCGAATCCGGCTCTGAAACAGCTCGAGGTCCTGGTGGGGGAATGGGATGTCGAAGTCCCGGAGATCCCGGGCGCGCGGGGGAAGGCCACGATCAGCTGGATCGAGGACGGCGCGTTCCTGCGGTTCCACACCGAGGCCCCCGACCCCGCCCCCGACGCGACACTGATCATCGGACGGGACGACGCGTCCGGCGAGTACACGTTGTTCCACTACGACTCGCGCGGCGTGTCGCGCGTCTACGGGATGGACTTCGACAAGGGGGAGTGGCGGATGTGGCGCGAAGCCCAGGGCTTCCACCAGCGCTTCTACGGCGTGGTGGCCCCCGACGGCGCCACGATCCGGGGCGCCTGGGAGAAGTCTCCCGACGGCGCGGAGTGGCACCTCGATCTCACTCTCGTCTACACAAAACGGCCTTGAGGGATTTCAGGTCGCCGGATCGTTCGGTAATCTCGGGGACAGGCCGAGAGGCGCTGCAACGGGCTCACGCCCGCCACGCTCGGCCGGGACGGTCCGCGCCGTCCACCCTCTGTAGACAAGGGCGCCTCCCAGAAACGGGAGGTGGCCAGTGCAGAAGAACGAAGACGCGCTCCGGGGTCTGCTGGACGAGAGGATCGCGATTCTCGACGGCGCGTGGGGCACGATGCTCCAGGGCGCCGGCCTCACCCCCGCCGACTACAGCGGCGACCGCTTCGCCGACCACTCCCGCGACGTCACCGGCGACCCCGACCTGCTGAACCTGACCCGGCCCGACGTGATCCTGGACGTCCACCGGCAGTACCTGGCGGCGGGCGCCGACATCACGACGACCAACACCTTCACCGCGACGAGCATCGCGCAGGCCGACTACGGCCTCGAAGCCCACGCCCGGGAGATGAACGTGCGCGCCGCGCAGCTCGCGCGGCAGGCGGCCGACGAGGCGGAGGGGCAGCGGTTCGTCGCCGGGTCCGTCGGCCCGCTGAACGTGACGCTGTCGCTGTCGCCCCGGGTGGACGACCCGTCCTACCGCGCGGTCACCTTCGACCAGGTCAAGGCCGCCTACGCCGAGCAGATCGAGGGGCTCGCCGAGGGCGGCGTCGACGTCCTGCTGATCGAGACGATCTTCGACACGCTGAACGCGAAGGCCGCGATCGCCGCCGCCCGCGAGGTCGCCCCGCAGCTGCCGCTGTGGATCTCGGTGACGATCACCGACCTGAGCGGCCGGACCCTCTCGGGCCAGACCGTCGAGGCGTTCTGGCGCTCGGTCGAGCACGCCGAGCCGCTGCTGGTCGGCCTGAACTGCGCGCTCGGCGCCGAGGAGCTGCGCCCCCACGTGACCGAGATGGCCCGGCTCGCGGGCACCTACACCGCCTGCTACCCGAACGCCGGGCTGCCCAACGCGTTCGGCGGCTACGACCAGACGCCCGACGAGATGAGCCGGCTGATCGGCGAGTTCGCCGCGGCCGGCATGGTCAACGTCGTCGGCGGCTGCTGCGGGACGAGCCCCGCGCACATCGCGCGGATCGCCGAGGTCGTCGCCCCGTCCGCGCCGCGTCCGGTCGAGCCCGAGCCGAAGGCCACCCGCTTCAGCGGCCTGGAGCCGTTCGCGATCGGCCCCGACACCGGCTTCGTCATGATCGGTGAGCGCACCAACGTGACCGGCTCCGCGCGGTTCCGCAAGCTCATCGAGGCCGGCGACCACCAGGCCGCCGTGGAGGTGGCGCTGGAGCAGGTCCGCGGCGGCGCCAACCTGCTGGACGTCAACATGGACGCCGACCTGCTCGACAGCGAGCGGGAGATGACGACGTTCCTCAACCTCGTCGCGACCGAGCCGGAGGCCGCCCGCATCCCGATCATGATCGACAGCTCGCGCTGGAGCGTGCTGGAGGCCGGGCTGAAGACCGTCCAGGGCAAGGGCGTCGTCAACTCGATCAGCCTCAAGGAGGGCGAGGAGGTCTTCCTGGAGCAGGCCCGCCGCATCCGCGACTACGGCGCGGGCGTGGTCGTCATGGCCTTCGACGAGCGCGGCCAGGCCGATACGACCGAGCGCAAGGTCGAGATCTGCGGCCGCGCCTACGACCTGCTCACCCAGAAGGCCGGGTTCCCCGCCGAGGACATCATCTTCGACCCGAACGTCCTCGCCGTCGCGACCGGCATCGCCGAGCACAACGGCTACGCCAAGGCGTTCATCGACGCGCTCCCGCTGATCAAGGAGCGCTGCCCCGGCGTCCGCACCAGCGGCGGCATCTCGAACCTCTCGTTCTCCTTCCGTGGCAACGACGTCGTGCGCGAGGCGATGCACTCGGCGTTCCTGCTGCACGCGGTCCGCGCCGGGCTCGACATGGGCATCGTCAACGCCGGGCAGCTCGCCGTCTACGAGGACATCCCCGCCGACCTGCTCGAACTCGTCGAGGACGTGCTGTTCGACCGCCGTCCCGACGCCACCGACCGGCTCGTCTCCTTCGCCGAGAACGTCACCGGCAAGGGCAAGCAGCGCGAGGTCGATCTCTCCTGGCGGGACGCGCCGGTCGAGAAGCGGCTCGCGCACGCGCTCGTCCACGGGATCATCGACTTCATCGAGGACGACACCGAGGAGGCCCGGCAGACGCTGCCCCGCCCCCTCGACGTCATCGAGGGCCCGCTGATGGACGGCATGAAGATCGTCGGCGACCTGTTCGGCTCCGGCAAGATGTTCCTGCCGCAGGTCGTCAAGAGCGCCCGCGTGATGAAGCGCTCGGTCGCCTACCTCGAACCCTTCATGGACGCCGAGAAGGAGGAGGCGCAGGAGAGCCGGGGCCAGGGCAAGATCGTGCTCGCCACCGTCAAGGGCGACGTGCACGACATCGGCAAGAACATCGTCGGCGTCGTCCTCGGCTGCAACAACTACGACGTCGTCGACCTCGGAGTCATGGTCCCCGCCGCCCGCATCCTCGACACCGCGATCGCCGAGAAGGCCGACGCGATCGGCCTGTCCGGCCTGATCACCCCGTCGCTGGACGAGATGGTCTCGGTCGCCGCCGAAATGGAGCGGCGCGGCCTCCGGCTGCCGCTGCTGATCGGCGGCGCGACCACGTCCCGGCAGCACACCGCCGTCCGCATCGCGCCCGCCTACGACTCGACGACCGTCCACGTCCTGGACGCCTCCCGCGTCGTCGGCGTCGTCTCCAACCTCCTCGACCCGGACCGCGCCGCCGCGCTGGACACGACCAACCGCGCCGAGCAGCAGCGGCTCCGCGAGGAGCACGAGAACAAGCGCCGCCAGCCGATGCTGACGATCGAGAAGGCCCGCGCCAACCGCGAGGAGGTCGACTTCTCCGACCTCCCGGTGCCCGCGTTCACCGGCGTCCGCGTCGTCCGGCCGAGCCTGACCGCGCTCCGCGAGATGATCGACTGGCAGTTCTTCTTCCTGGCCTGGGAGCTGAAGGGCAAGTACCCCGCGATCCTCGACCAGCCCGTCGCGCGCGAGCTGTTCGACGAGGGCAACGAACTCCTCGACCAGATCATCGAGGCCGGGACGCTCCAGGCCCACGGCGCCTACGGGTTCTGGCCCGCGCACTCCGAGGGCGACGACATCGTCCTGGAGAACGGCGTCCGCTTCCCGATGCTGCGGCAGCAGACCGCCAAGCCCGCGGGCCGCCCCAACCGCTGCCTCGCCGACTACATCGCCCCGTCCGGCGACCACCTCGGCGGCTTCGCGGTCACGATCCAGGGCGCCGACGACCTCGCCGCCGGGTTCGAGGAGAACAACGACGACTACCGCGCGATCATGGTCAAGGCCCTCGCCGACCGCCTCGCCGAGGCGTTCGCCGAGTACGTCCACCTGGAGGCCCGCCGCGCCTGGTTCGAGCCCGGCTCCGAACCCGACCTGGCCGACCTGCACGCCGAGCGGTTCCGCGGCATCCGTCCCGCGCTCGGCTACCCGGCGAGCCCCGACCACAGCGAGAAGGGCATGCTCTTCGACCTGCTGGACGCGGGCACGCTCGGCATGAAGCTCACCGAGTCGTTCGCGATGACCCCCGCCGCCAGCGTCAGCGGCCTGATCTTCGCCCACCCCGACTCGCACTACTTCACCGTCGGACGCATCGGCCGCGACCAGACCGAGGACTACGCCGCCCGCCGCGGCGCCCCCCTCGCCGACATCGAACGCTGGCTCCGCCCCAACCTGGCCTACGACCCTGTGTAACTAAGTCCCGGCCCAAGGGGGCTCGCCTGGCGGCTCGCCCCCTTGACCGTGCCTTGGCGGGCGCGGAATCGCTTCGCGATCTTCCCGGTGGGGCCTCGCCTTCGGCGTCGGCCCCACCGCTCAGCTACGCGCCCGCGTGACGGCTAGGGTCGCTGTGCCGCATGGACCTGGCAGGCGTGCGGGTCATGACTCAACACAAGTGTGGTGAGGGCTGGAAGGGACTCGGCGATGGGCAAGCACGAGAAGAAGGACAGCTAGAGGTGGCCGACCCCGCTGAGCTGTCGGCCCGGCTGATCAAGGCACTCAGCGAATCGGGCGACCTTACAGCGGAGTGGCGTCCGGCATTCGAGGCGGTGCCTCGGCATCGGTTCATTCCCGACACCGTGTGGACTCAGCAGGGTAAGCGCCTCGTGCCGCTCGACCGCGTTGATGACGAATCCAGATGGTTGGAACGGTGTTATGCAAACGACCCCGTCATCACGCAGGTGGATGACGGTGTTCCGGGGGAGCCGGGACGGGTCGGGCGGCAGATCACCAGTTCGGCCAGCCGTCCCGATGTGGTGGCGTCGATGTTGGCGGCCCTGGACGTCGAGCCGGGCATGAACGTGCTGGAGATCGGCACGGGCACGGGGTGGAATGCCGCGCTGCTGGCCGAGCGGCTCGGGAATGACAACGTGACCTCCGTGGAAGTGGATCCGGAGATCGCCGACCGCGCGCGCCGGGTGCTGCGGGAGATGGGCTACGAGATCACGGTCGTGACCGGGGACGGTGCGCTCGGTCATCCGGAGTCCGCGCCGTTCGACCGGGTGATCGCCACGGTGGCGGCCGACCGGGTTCCGCAGGCGTGGGCCGCGCAGACGAGGCCGGGTGGGCGGGTGCTGGTGCCGTGGACGACCGATTTCCACAATGGTGCGCTGGTGTCGTTCGCGGTGTCGGAGGACGGCACAATGCGCGGCCGGATCGTCGGGAATGTGGCGTTCATGCTGCTGCGCGACCAGCGGGGCAGGGGCGCCTCGCTGGCCCGCGACGTGCGCGACATCGCCGGGGCGCGCCAATCCTTCACCCGGACGCACCCCTACACCGTGCTCGGCGAGTACGACGTCTCGTTGGCGATCGGGCTGAGGGTTCCGCGCTGCAATTTGGTCGTCCAGGACGGCGATGAGGACGGCGTGTACACGGTATGGCTGGTCGATCCGTGGTCGGGCTCGTGGGCCAGTTTGGAGCATCAGCCGGGCGCGGAGAAGTTCGCGGTCCGGGAATCGGGCGAACGAAACCTGTGGCAGGAGGCGGAGGCCGCCTACCGCTGGTGGGACGGCCTGGGCCGCCCCACCGCCGACCGCTGGGGCCTCACCGTCACCCCGGACGACCAGTACGTCTGGCTCGACACCGAGGGCCACCGGATCGACGGGTAGGCGGGGGCTGTCGGGGGGACGCGTGATCATGAGGGTGTTGCGGGGCGCGGACCATCAGGTCGGGGACCGGTTTGATGCCTGGTGCGACCTGGTGGGCGGGATGCCGTGCTCGTATCAGGTGCGATCCGAGCATGCCGCCGACTACGACTTCACGTTGCGTGTGGCGCAGCTCGGCGCCGTCACGGTGGCTCACACCGATATCTCCTCGATCCATGCCCTTCGTACTCCGCGCATGACGCGTCAGGCGGACGCCGGTGTCTACTCGCCGGAGCTGTGCCGGGGCGGCCGGATCGGTGCCGAGCAGTCAGGCCGCCAAGTGGAGGCGGCCATGGGCCAGTGGATCGTGCAGGACTCCTGCCGTCCGCACTCGTTGTGGTCGGTGACCGAGGGGCACCGCAGACCGTCCGCGATCGGGCTGGCCGTCCCCAAGTCCGTGGTGGGGTTGAACGAGGACGCGGTGGCCCCCTTGCTGGCCGGTCCACTACCGGGCGATAGCGGTACCGGCGGGATGCTCACCGAGTGGACGCCGGTCACCTGCTGCCCGAGCAGACCCACAGCCGGGCACTGACCCTGCGGATCGAGGCGTTCGCGCTGGCCCACCTGGGCGACCGCGACCTCACCCCGGGGACGATCGCGGCCGCGCACCACATCTCTGTGGGCTACCTGCACCGGCTGTTCCGTCATGACGGCCGGACGGTCACCGCGTGGATCCGCACCCAGCGGCTGGAACGCGCCCGCCGTGACCTGGCCGACCCCGCCCAATACTCCACGCCGGTACAGGCCCTGGCCGCGCGCTGGGGCTTCGCGCACGCCTCGGACTTCTCCCGCGCGTTCCGCCGCGCCTACGGCACGTCCCCCCGCGACTACCGGGAAGACACCCGCAAACAGAACCCGCGCAGTTGATCGGTAGGACGTCTCTCGGCCGGGGTGCGTGACTCCAAGCATCCCGAGGGGGGTACATCAGCCTGACCCCTGCGCGGTTCGCTGTTCTCGTGGCGCGGCTCAAGGGGTAGGGCAGGGGTCCTAGGACGATTTACCCCGACCGCTGAGACCCGTGGCCGACGCGCACGTGCGGGCCTGGAGATCAGTATGGGGGGCATGACCGCACTCCAAGATCCCGAGTCCGCCGTCCAGGCGGCGAGACCCCGTGCCGGGGCCACGGCCGGGTGGGCCGCCGTGCTCGCGGCGAGCATCGGGCAGTTCCTCGTCGTCCTGGACATCTCCGTCGTCAACGTCGCCCTGCCCGATATGCGGTCGGGGCTCGACCTCGGCGCGAACGCGTTGCAATGGGTCGTCAACGCCTACTCGCTGACCTTCGCCGGGTTCCTTCTCCTCGGCGGACGCGCCGCCGACCTGTTCGGGCGCAAGCGCGTGTTCCTGCTGGGGGTCGGGCTGTTCTTCGTCGCCAGCCTGGCGGGCGGTCTCGCCACCGAGGGCTGGATGCTGATCGCCGCGCGCGCCGTCCAGGGGGTCGGCGCCGCGATCATCGCGCCGGTGACGCTGTCGCTGATCACCGCCACGTTCCCGGCCGGGCCCGCGCGGACGAAGGCGATCGCGATGTGGACGGCCGTCGGTACCGCCGGGGGCGCGACGGGCGGCCTGGTCGGCGGGCTGCTGACCGACTACCTCGACTGGCGCTGGGTGCTGCTGATCAACGTCCCGGTCGGCATCGCCGTCGCCGTGATCGCCCTGCTGTGGCTGCACGACGAGCCCTCCGACGGGCCGCGTCCGCGCCTGGACCTGCCCGGGGCCGTGCTGGTCACCGCCGGGGTGGGGGCGCTCGCGTTCGGCATCGGCCAGACCGAGAGCCACGGCTGGACGTCCGCCGCCTCGCTGGTCCCGCTCGTCGCGGGGCCGGTGCTGCTGGCGCTGTTCGTCGCGGTCGAGGGACGGGTGCGGGAGCCGCTCGTCCAGCTGCGGCTGTTCCGGCTGCGGAGCGTCTCGGTCGGCAACCTCGCGACGCTGGTGAGCACGATGGCGGGCTTCGCGCTCTGGTACTTCCTCTCGCTCTACATGCAGAACGTCCTGCACTACAGCGCGGTCCGGACGGGTGTCTCGTTCCTCCCGCACACCGCCGGGATCATCATCGGCTCGAAGCTGGCCCCGCCGCTCATGGCCCGCATGGACGCGCGGCTCCTGGCCGGGATCGGCGGCCTGCTCGCGGCGGCCGGGTTCGGCTGGCAGAGCGCCGTGCTCGACGCCGACGGCACCTTCCTCACCGCGATCCTCGGCCCCGGCGTGGTGATGGCGTTCGGCTTCGGCCTGCTGATGACGCCGCTGGTCGAGGCGTCCACGTTCGGCGCGAACGCCTCCGAGGCGGGCGCGGTCGCGGGCATCGTCAACACCTCCCGCACGATCGGCGGCGCGATCGGCCTCACCGTCCTGGCGACGGCGGCGAGCAAGTCCGGCGGGGACCTCGCCGACGGATACGCGACGGCGTTCCTCGTCGCCGCGGTCATCACCGCCGCGGGCACCGCCCTCGTCGCCTTCCTCCCGCGTCCTCAGGGTGAGACGAGGCCGGTCTCGTAGGCGACGATGACCAGGTGGACGCGGTCGCGGGCGTCCAGTTTGGTCAGGAGGCGGGCCACGTGGGCCTTCGCGGTGGCGGCGCTGATGAAGAGGGCTTCGGCGATCTCGGCGTTGGACATGCCGCGGCCGACGAGCGTGAGCACCTCGCGTTCGCGGTCGGTGACGGCGCCCAGGCGGTCGGTGGCGGGGGCGCGCCTGGGGGCCGGGCCGGACGCGAAGTGCTCGATCAGGCGGCGGGTGACGCTGGGGGCGATCAGCGCGTCCCCGGCGGCGACGACGCGGATGGCGCCGAGGATGTCCTCCAGGGCCATGTCCTTGACGAGGAAGCCGCTCGCGCCCGCCTGGAGCGAGGCGTAGACGTACTCGTCGTCGTCGAAGGTGGTGAGCATGATGACGTGCGGCGCGGACGGTTCGGCGGTGATCCGGCGGGTCGCCTCGATGCCGTCCATGTCGGGCATGCGGATGTCCATCACGACGACGTCGGGGCGCACCTCGCGGGCGAGCGCGACGGCCTCGGCGCCCGTCTCGCCCTCGCCGGCGAGGACGAGGTCGGGGTGGTCGGCCAGCAGGACGCGGAGCCCGGCGCGGATGAGGGGCTGGTCGTCCACCAGGACGACGCGGACGGTCACCGCGACTCCAGCGGCAGCCGCGCCGCGACGCGGAAGCCGCCGCCGGGACGGGGGCCCGCGGTGAGGACGCCCTTCAGCAGGCCCACCCGCTCCCGCATGCCGACCAGGCCGAATCCGGAGCCGGGGTCGGCGACGCCGACGCCATCGTCGACGATCTCGACCGAGAGCTCGTCGTCGCGGTAGTCGACGTGGACCTCGCAGGCGGGCGTGCCCGCGTGCCGGACGACGTTGGTGACGGCCTCCTGGACGATGCGGAAGGCGGACAGGTCGATGTCCGGGGGGAGGGGCCGCCGCTCGCCCCGCCAGTGGACGTCGACGCGGACGCCCGCGTCGGCGGTGGCGGCGACGAGGCGGTCGAGGTCGGCCAGGCCGGGCGCGGGGTCGAGCGGCGCGGTGCCCGGGGTGTCGGCGCGGCGGAGCGCGCCGAGCATCCGGCGCAGGCCCGAGAGGGTCTCGCGGCTGGTCGCCTCGATGGCGTCGAGGGACTTGCGGGCCTCGCCGGGCTGGGTGTCGATGACGCGGCTGCCGACGCCCGCCTGGATCGCGATGATGCCGATGCTGTGCGCGACCATGTCGTGCAGCTCGCGGGCGATGCGCAGCCGCTCGGCCGTGACGGCCTGCGCGGTGGCCTGCTCGGACAGCTCCCGCGCGTGCTCGCGGCGTTCGCGGGCCGAGTTGCCGACCGTCCACGCGGCGACGAGCGCGACCAGGATGAGGACGCCGCGGGACGCGACGTCCGTGCCGGGGAACAGGCCGATGGTCGCGATCTGCGTGACGAAGGCCATGCCGGCGGTGATCAGGGACGTCCGGCGCTGGTGGTTGGCCGCGACGAAGCCGACGGCGAGGTCGGTGGTCAGCATCTGGAGGAGCGCGACGGCCACGGTGTTGGCGACCAGGCACGCGGCGCCCCAGGCGAAGACCAGCACCGTGAACGCGGGCAGCGGGTGGCGGCGCAGGAGGCCCACGACGACGAACGTGAGGAGGGCCGCCGGGACGATCTCCACGCGGGTGAGGCCCGGCGCCCCGTGGCTCACCACCAGGTTCAGGGCGGCCGGGTAGAGGGCGGCGCCGCACCAGGCGAGGACCGTCCAGACAGAGGGGCGCGCCCGCCTGAACAGGAAGGAAGTGCGCGTGGCGGCCATAGGCAGATCGTAACCGGGGCGCGTGCGGCCCGGCATTGGCCCTGAGGCGTACGCCCGGAGGCCACCGCGATATGGCCGGTGGCCCGATGCCCCGGCGTGTTCGCCCGGGGGACCGTTGATCGAATCCGAGGAATTCGACGGCGGACGGGAGCGCGCGCGTGCGCAGACATTGGGTTTATGGCGTGCTGGCGGTGGAGCTCGCGGCGGTCCTGGTGTTCGCCGTCATGTACGACTCGCTGGACTTTCGCATCTACATGCTCGGCGGGCGCGCCATCGAGGACGGCTCGCGCCTGTATCTGGAGCAACTCGCCGCCCACTGGTATACGAACACGCCGTTCATGGCCGCGTTGTTCATTCCGCTGTCGGCCCTTCCGCTGACGGTCGTCCGGGTCGCCTGGCAACTGGCGTCGGTCGCCGCGTTCTCGTGGGCCTGCGTCAGCTCTCTGCGGCTTGCCGGATACCGGACGACACGCAGGACGGTCGCGACCGCCGTCGTCGCGGGAATGCTCCTGCAACCGATGTGGCAGTCCATTTTCCTGGGCCAGGTCAACATGTTCCTCATGGCGCTGGTCATGGCCGACGTCTGGCGGGTGGCGCGGGGGAGGCCGGCGGGGATCGGCATCGGGATCGCGGCCGCCATCAAGATCACACCGGCCATCTTCGTGGTCCTGCTGCTGGTCACGGGACGGATCAAGGCGGCCGTCACCGCGTCGGTGACGTTCGCCGTCTGCTCGCTCGCCGCGTTCGCGATCGCGCCGGACGCGTCGCGCCTGTACTGGCGGCACACCTTCTATGACACGTCCCGGGTCGGCGTCACCTACATCAGCAACCAGTCGCCGTTCGGTGCCGCCGCGCGCATCATGAAAGGCGTCGACAACGTCGGCGGGTGGTATCAGGCGGTCCCGCTGACGGCCGCCGTCCTCGGGCTGACGCTCGCGGTGTTCTGGGCGAGGCGGAACGACTGGTTGAGCGCCGCGGCCGTCACGGGAGCGACCGGCCTGCTCGTCTCGCCCATTTCCTGGGCGCACCACTGGGTGTGGGTGGCGCCAGCGCTGCTGGTGCTTCTCCGCAATGGCAGCCGTGTCATCGCGGGGTGCGGTTACGTGCTCTTCGTCCTGTCCCCGCTCTGGTGGACGCCGCATGGCGGAGTTCCCATGCAATACGGCTTCCACGGTCCGCTGACGATGGTCGCGAACTGCTATCTGGTTGCGGGGGTGTGCTTTCTCGTCTACATGGCCTCGCGGCTGAGGAACAGACCCGGGGCCGTGGCTCCCGAGCCTTTGCCGGAACCGGAGGCGAGGCGTCCGGCCCTGGCCTAGCCTTCGTCGAAGGAAAGGCCAGGGCGTCCACCCGGCAAGAGGGTGGACGCCCTGGAATCGCCGGTTCAGCGGCCGTTGCGGCGGCTGACTCTGCGGTCGGCGGCGGCGGGGGGCCTCAGCGGGGAGGACGCCCGGCGTGACGGCGGGGTGGCGCCGTTCTCAGCGGTTCCGCTCGACCTCGGCGATCTCGGCGGCGTCCGGACTCTCCGGAGGACCGGCGGGCCGCGCCCGTGCCGATCCTGCGGGGAACCTGGGAGCGGGACGCCGTGACGTCATGTGCGGGTTCTTCCTTTCACGCTGGTTCTTGCCTTTCACGCTGGTTCTGCCTAACACGCTGGCGGGGGGGAGCGTGCTGACCGCAGGGCCCTGCCGGTCTCCGGCGGGGCGACGCTTGCGGGGGGAGCGGGACGCGCCGCCTGCCGGTGCCTCGACTATTGACCATGCGGCTGGAAATTTCCATTTCCGGATTCGTGTGAATCGGTGCAGTAGAAGGGCCTGAGCGGGGAATCGCGGGACCGACCTGCGAACACTCCAGGCCGGCCCCGTCCTAACTGAATTATCGTCGGATTTTCAAGCGTCCAACGATGGTGCCTTGGGAGAAGGGCGCGGCCTGCACCGGGGGGCGGCTCGGCGCAGGCCGCGCCATGGGGGAGGGGCTAGAAGCCTGCCGTGATCTTGCTGAACTCCCACGGCTGCTGGCTGGTGCCGCTGCACTCCTCGGAGGTGCCGCCGCCGGGGCACGGACGGTCCCGGTTGACCGACCAGAAGGTGAACCTGACCAGGCCCTTGGACTTGGCCCAGTCGCGGATCTGGGTCCAGATCGCGGTGGTGGTGAGCTCATTCTGGTCCGACACGCCGTTCATGCCGGAGATGCCCATGTGGCCGTACGCCTGCGCGTCCGTCCAGCCGTAGGCCGACTTGAGGGTGTTCTTCAGACCCTCACTGGCGCTGACGGTGTTGCCGTACATGTCCGAACCGCCGTTGAAGTCGAACGGCATGATCGTGAACACGTCCACGTTGGCCTGGAGGGCCTTGGACTGGTCGATGAGCCGCTTGCCCCAGGTGTTCGGGCCGCTGGTGAAGGTGCCGAACGTGAGGATCGTCTGGATGCCGGGGTTCTTCTGCTTGATGATCTTCAGGGCGCCGAGGATGCGGTCCTGGACGGCCGCGCTCTCGAACTCGTCGGTGTTCTCGATGTCGATGTCGATCGCCTTGAGGTTGAAGGCGTCGATCACCTTCTGGTACGCACCGGCGAGCGCCTCGGGCGAGTTGCAGTTCGGGCCGAGCTTGTTGCCCGACCAGCCGCCGACGGACGGCAGCACGTCGCCGCCGGCCGCGCGGATCTTCGCGATCGCCTGGGCGTCCACGCCGCCGGTGAGCGGCCGCTGGCCGTCCCAGCTCGGGTTGCAGCCGCCGCCCGAGAGGATGAACGCCATCGTGAACCACTTGACCCCGCTGGCCTTCATGACCACGGTCGGGTCGGGCGGGCTGCCCCAGCCCATGTAGAGGTAGGGCGCCGCCTTGCCGACCGCGGGGGTGGTGCAGCCGGTGGTCGTCCCGGAGACGGCCTGGCTCGCGGGGGACTCGCCGACCGCGTTGTAGGCCTTGATCACGTAGGTGTGCGACGAGCAGGTCTCCAGGCCGGAGATCGTCGTGCTGGTGCCGCTGGTCGTGGCGCGCACGTCCGAGCCCTCGTAGACCCGGTAGCCGGTGACGTCGCCGCCGGGCGCGGTCCACGACAGCGTCAGCGAGGTGTCGGTGCGCTCGGACACGCTCGGCGAGGCCGGTGCCTTGGGGGCGCCCGGGGTCCCGTCGTCGGTGCAGGACGCGCCGTTCAGCGAGCAGTTCGTCGGGGTGCCCGTGCCGCTGACGAGGAAGCCGAAGGTCACCTTCGAGCCGTCGCCGATGGTGGTGTTGTACTCACGGTTGGTGAAGGTGGCGTGCTGCCCGGACTTGGTGAGGATCGCGTCCCAGTAGGACCCGATGGACGCGCCGGCGGGCAGGTCGAACTCCACCTTCCAGCCCGAGATCTGGGAGCCGGTGGTGTTGGTGATCGTGTACTTGCCCTCGTAGCCCGAGCCCCAGTCGGAGGCCTTGGTGAACGTGGCGGTCGCCGATGCGGCGGCGTTCGCCGGGACGGGGACCAGCAGGGCGATGACGAGCGCGCTGAGCGCGGTGAGGAGTGGGAGAAGTCTTCTCAATTTTTGCTCCCGGGTAGGAGACGCGGACACGCAGGAATCCCCCGAACCCCGAGTCGTTGACGTCGCATGGCGAGGTAACGCTGGCGGGGAGCGGGCCACAACCGACCTCGAATCATTAGGAAAGTTTCCTATCAGTCGGATGTACGGTAACCACCGCGTCGCCCACCGGCAAGACCTCACGGCGCTCGCCTCCGTTTCGCCTTCCAACCACCCCAGCTAAAGGACCGAACCAGCACGCCCACCATGAATATCGGCACCATCTGCCAACGATTACGCGCGTCCCTTGGCAGGCGACGCACAGAACCGCCGTTCATACCCCTGCGCGGGAACGGACACGGGCGGATGGATCGGACGAAAGTAGACGGTGAAGGTTTACGGCGAGGGAAAGCGCACGGCGAACGGCACACGGGCCCCCGCCCGGAGGCGGAGGCCCGTGATCGCCGGAACTTCCCGTTGGTTCTCCCCTGTCAGTCCTCCTTCGACGTGGGCAGCTTCGCGGCGATGAGGTCCATCACCGACGAGTCCTGCAACGTGGTCACATCGCCCAGCGAGCGGTTCTCCGCGACGTCCCGCAGCAGCCGGCGCATGATCTTGCCGGAGCGCGTCTTCGGCAGTTCCGGGACGACGAGGATCTGCCGGGGCTTCGCGATCGGGCCGATCTCCCGCGCCACGTGCTCGCGCAGCTCGGCGGCCAGCTCGGGGCCCTTGTCGGCGGTGCCGCCGCGCAGGATGACGAACGCGACGATGCCCTGCCCGGTCGTCGGGTCGGTCGCGCCGACCACCGCCGCCTCGGCCACCTGCGGGTTGGACACCAGCGCCGACTCCACCTCGGTCGTGGAGATGCGGTGCCCGGAGACGTTCATGACGTCGTCCACGCGGCCGAGCAGCCACAGGTCGCCGTCGCCGTCCTTCTTCGCGCCGTCCCCGGCGAAGTAGAAGCCCTGCTCGGCGAACCGCGACCAGTAGGTGTCGGCGTAGCGCTCCGGGTCGCCCCAGATTCCGCGCAGCATCGACGGCCACGGCTCGGTCAGGACGAGGTAACCGCCGCCGCCGTCGGGCACCGGGACGCCGTCGCCGTCCACCACGTCCGCGGCGATCCCCGGCAGCGCCACCTGCGCCGACCCGGGCTTGGCCGCGGTGACGCCCGGCAACGGGCTGATCATGATCGCGCCGGTCTCGGTCTGCCACCAGGTGTCCACGACCGGGGTGCGGCCGCCGCCGATCGTGTCGCGGTACCAGATCCACGCCTCGGGGTTGATCGGCTCGCCCACCGACCCGAGCAGCCGCAGCGACGACAGGTCGAACTTCGCGGGGATGTCGTCGCCCCACTTCATGAACGTGCGGATCGTCGTCGGCGCCGTGTAGAGCAGCGTGACCTTGTACTTCTGGATGATCTCCCAGAACCGGCCCCGGTGCGGCGTGTCGGGCGTCCCCTCGTACATCACCTGCGTCGCGCGGTTCGCGAGCGGCCCGTAGACGATGTAGGTGTGGCCCGTCACCCAGCCGATGTCGGCCGCGCACCAGTACACGTCGGTGTCGGGCTTCAGGTCGAACACGGCGTGGTGGGTGTAGGCGGCCTGGGTCAGGTAGCCTCCCGAGGTGTGCAGGATGCCCTTCGGCTTCGCCGTCGTCCCCGAGGTGTAGAGGATGAACAGCGGCTGCTCGGCGTCGAAGTACTCCGGCGTGTGCGCGCTCGGCTGCCGGTCGACGACGTCGTGCCACCACACGTCGCGTCCCTCGGTGAACGGCACCGCCTCGCCCGTCCGCCGGACGACGAGGACCCGCTCGATCCCGGTGCCCTCGGCCGCCTCGTCCGCCGCCGGCTTCAGCGCGTTCGGCTTGCCGCGCCGGAACCCGCCGTCGGCGGTGATCAGTATCCGGGCCCGCGCGTCCTCGATGCGGTTGCGCAGCGCCTCGGCGGAGAAGCCGCCGAACACGACCGAGTGCGGGGCGCCGAGCCGGGCGCAGGCCAGCATCGCGAACACGGCCTCGGGGATCATCGGGAGGTAGATCATCACCCGGTCGCCGGCCCGCACGCCGAGCTCGACGAGCGCGTTCGCGGCCTTGCACACCTCGTCCTTGAGCTGCGCGTAGGTGATCGTGCGGGTGTCGCCCGGCTCGCCCTCCCAGTGGATGGCGACCTGGTCGCCGTGCCCGGCGTCGACGTGCCGGTCGACGGCGTTGACCGCCACGTTGAGCAGACCGCCGTTGAACCACTTCGCGAACGGGGGGTCCCATTCGAGGGCGCTCGTCCAGGGGCGTCCCCAGTCGAGCCGCCGCGCCTGCTCCTCCCAGAACGCGATCCGGTCGGAGGCGGCCTCGGCGTACGCGGACGCGGTGACGTTGGCCTCGGCCGCCAGCCCGGACGGCGGCGGGAACCGCCGGTCCTCGGCCAGGAGGTTGGACAGGGTGTCCTTGGATGGGGGCATGTCGCTCACGGTCGCTCTCCTCTCGTCCGGCGGGGCGTCAGCCGATGGGCCAGGTGGGCATGACCGTGCGCTTCCAGGTCGAGTTCGTGACCGAGGCGAACGAGGTGTACCAGGCCAGGACGGCGGTGAGCAGGCCGAGGTAGCCGCCGACCTTGGTCATGTTCTCGTTGACGGTCAGGTCGCCGATCGTGAGGAACACGAACGTCGCGGTCAGGAACACGAACACGGCCGCGACCGCGCCGCTCACCCGCAGCGAGGCGATCGTCATGTACGCGGTGAAGATGGTCCAGCCGAGCAGGAAGACGCCGACCGCGTGGGTCGCCTGGTCGGCGGTCGCGCCGGTCGGCTTGTAGAAGAACAGGATTCCCGCGAACGCCAGCCAGAAGGCGCCATAGGAAGTGAACGCGAGGGCGCCGAAGGTGTTGTCCTTCCGGAACTCCCACATTCCGGCGGCGAATTGCGCGAGGCCGCCGTAGAAGAGCGCGAGGCCGAGCACGACGCTCTTCGTGCCCACCTCCAGGATGCCCGCGTTGACGCAGCTCAGCACGAACGTCGTCAGGGCGAACGCGGCGAGCCCGAGCGGCCCGGGGTCGGCGATTCCGGGCGCCGGCGCCACCTGCTCCGGAGCCCTGACCGGTAGCCTGCCCGCTTCGATATCGGCCATTCGATTTCCCTCCCGTCGCGCGTCTCACGACGCGAACAAGCGCTGATGAGGCGAACATAGGCCCGCGAACTCGGGCGAAATAGAGCAGGCCGGAGTCGATCGGCCAATGGCGAAACCCGGGCGATGGCGTGCGCCCGCGTCCGAGCGAACGGTCGATCCGTTACGACCAGCGGTGCACCCTGTTTACGACCAGCGGTTCGCGCGCAGCGTGTCGCCCGTGTCGGGCCCGGCCGGACGCACCGACTCGGGCGCGTGCATGCGCACCATCACCGACGCGATGTCCGCGCGCAGCCGCCCCCTGGTCAGCCGCGACACCACGATCATCACCAGGAACGCGATCGGGACGGTGAGCGCCGACGGCTCGGCCAGCAGCTCGCGCGGCCAGCCGTCCAGCCCGGGCAGGAGGGTCGAGACGATCACCGCGGCGGTGGCGAGGCCGCCGCCCGCGACCAGGCCCGCGGCGGCGCCCGCCGAGGTCAGCCCGCGCCACCAGATCCCGAGCAGCAGCAGCGGGCAGAACGACGACGCGGCGACCGCGAACGGCAGCCCGACCGCCCGCGCGATCGGCACCCCGCCCGTCGACATCGCGACCGCGAACGGGACGCAGATCGCCACCACCGTGCCGATCCGGAACGGGTGGAAACGCCGTATCCGGCCGCCGGAGCGGCCGCCCAGCATGTCCTGCGCGAGCACCCCGGCGACCGACATCGTCAGCCCGGACGAGGTCGACAGGAACGCCGCGAACGCGCCCGCCGTGACCAGCGCGCCGAGCAGCCGCCCGGCCGTGCCGGGCACGAGATGGCCGGGCAGCAGCAGCACGATCGCGTCGGCGTCGCCGGTCACCAGCAGTTCGGGCGCGTAGAGGCGGCCGAGCGCGCCGTAGGCGGTGGGCAGCAGGTAGAAGCCGCCGAGCAGGGCGAGGACGGCGAGCGCCGTGCGCCGCGCGGCCCGCCCGTCGGGGTTGGTGTAGAAGCGCACGAGGATGTGGGGGAGCCCCATCGTCCCGAGGAACGTCGCGATGACCAGCGAGTACGTCGCGTACAGCGGATGGCCGTGCCCGCCGCCGCCGTTGAGCGGCGAGGCCCACGCGTGGTTGCCCGCGATCGCCGAGCCGTCCATGACCGGCGCCGCCGACCCGGCCGGGAACGTCAGCCGGGCCTCCTCGGCGACCGTGTGCCGCCCGGCGGCCAGGGGGAGGGACGCGTCGGCGCGCCGCCCGTCCACGACGCCGTGCGCGGTCACCGTCACCGGGACGCGCACGTCGATGCGCGTGGCGGTGTCGAACCGCACGGTCGTCGCCGCCGCGAACTCCGGCGCGTCGTGCGCGGTCACCGGCGGCGCGCCCCGGCTCGACCAGGCGAACCCGACGAACAGCAGCGGGATCGTGATCGCGGTGATCTTCACGCAGTACTGGAACGCCTGCACGGCGGTGATGCTGCGCATCCCGCCGACCGACACGCTCGCGACCACCACGACCACGATGATCAGCGCGCCCAGCCACGGCGGCGCACCGGTGATCACGTGCAGGGTCAGCGACGCGCCGCGCAGCTGCGGGACGAGGTAGAGCCACCCGACGACGATCACCAGCACGCTCGACATCCGCCGCACCACCGGCGACCCGAGCCGCGCCTCGGCGAAGTCGGGCAGCGTGTAGGCGCCCGAGCGCCGCAGCGGCGCCGCCACCAGCAGCAGCAGGACGAGGTACCCGGCGGTGTAGCCGACGGGATACCAGAGCATGTCGGCGCCATAGGCCATGACCAGCCCGGCGACGCCGAGGAACGAGGCCGCCGACAGGTACTCGCCGCTGATCGCGGAGGCGTTCCAGATCGGCGAGACGGTACGGGAGGCGACGTAGAAGTCCGACGTCGTCCGCGACCGGCGCAGGCCGCGGCTGCCGATCAGGACCGTGACCACGGTGACGACCGCGATCGCGACGACCGCGTACCCGGAGCTCACGAACGGTCGACCAGGTCCTCGAACTCGTGCTCGTTGCGCTCGGCCTGGCGCACGTAGAGCACGGCGCCCGCGACCAGGCCCGGGTAGACCAGCACGCCGAGCAGCAGCCACGGCAGCGGCAGCCCCGCGACGTTCAGGCTCCGCACCTGCGGTACGAACGCGAACACCAGCGGCAGCGCGCCGAGCAGCACCCCGAACAGCGCGCACACCCGGATCGCCAGGTGCAGCTGGACGCGCATCAGCGACCGGATCATCAGGTCGCCGAGCTGGGTCTGCTCGTGCAGGTCGCGGCGGCCGCCCGCGCCGGGACGCAGCCGCGTCGCCCGCCCGGCGCTGCGCTGCACCCGGACGCGCTTCGGCGGCTCGTCCCCGGTCACGGGCGGTGCGCCCCGGGCCGCGCGTGCCGGACGAGCCGGTCGCGCAGCGCGCGCGTGTTGCGGCGGCTGACCGGCAGCCGCATGTCGCCGACCCGCACCGCGCACCGTCCCGACTCGATGTACATCTCGTCGATGTAGGCGAGCGCGACCAGGTGCGAGCGGTGCACGCGGACGAACCCCGCGTCGCTCCACGCCTCCTCAAGCGCGGTCAGCGACGTGCGGACGAGGTAGCTCTCCCGCTGCGTGTGCAGCCGCGCGTAGTCGCCGTGCGCCTCGGCGTACCGCACCTCCGACCGCCGGACGAACCGGGTGACCCCGACCAACTCGACCGGGATCATCTCGTCCTCGGGGGCGACCTCCTGGCGCGTCCGTCCCGAGACGGCCTCCACGACGCGCCGCACGGCCTCGGCGAGCCGCTCCTGCGCGACGGGTTTGAGCAGGTAGTCGACGGCGCCCAGTTCGAAGGCGTCCACCGCGTGCGTCTCGTAGGCGGTGACGAACACGATCTTGGGCGGCCGCTCGAAGTGCGCGAGCACCCGCGCGAGGTCGAGGCCCGACAGCCCCGGCATGCGGATGTCGAGGAACAGCGCCGCGACCGCCCCGTCCTCCAGGGCGCGCAGCGCGGCCGCGCCCGTGGCCGCCGTCGACACCCGGCACACCCGGTCGTCGGCGGCCAGCAGGTAGGCCAGGTCCTCGATCGCGGGCAGCTCGTCGTCCACGACGAGGACGTGCAGGCCCTCCTCGACGCTCTCCTCGGCCAGACTGGTCAAGAGACGCTCACCCCCGCCTTGTACTTCGGGATCCGCAGGCTGACCTTCGTGCCCGCGCCCGGCCCGGTCTCGATGACCAGGCCGAACGCGGTGCCGTACACCTGGCGCAGCCGTTCGTCGACGTTGACGAGGCCGACCGAGTCGCCGCCGGGCTGCTCGCCGTCCAGCGCCCGGCGGATGTACTCGGGGTCCATGCCGACGCCGTCGTCCTCCACGCTGAGCAGGCACTCCTGCCCGGCGTCCTCGGCCACGATCGTGACGTGCCCGACCCCGGTCTTGTGTTCGAGCCCGTGCCGGACGGCGTTCTCCACCAGCGGCTGGACGCACAGGAACGGCACCGCGACCGGCAGCACCTCCGGCGCGATCCGCAGGCTGACCCGGAGCCGGTCGCCGAACCTGGCGTGCTCCAGCAGCAGGTACCGGTCGATCGAGCGCAGCTCCTCGGCGAGCGTCGTGAACTCGCCGTGGTTGCGGAAGGAGTACCGGGTGAAGTGCGCGAACTCCAGCAGCAGCTCGCGGGCGCGGTCGGGCTGGGTGCGGACGAACGCGGCGATCGTCGTCAGCGAGTTGTAGATGAAGTGCGGCGAGATCTGCGCGCGCAGCGCCCGCACCTCCATCTCCGCGAGCCGGGTGCGGGAGCGGTCCAGCTCCGCGAGCTCCAGCTGCGTGGACACCCAGCGCGCGGTCTCGCCGACCGCGCGGACGAGGCCCGCGGTGGCGGCCGAGTCGTAGGCGGCGAGCGTCCCGACGACGTGGTCGCCCGCCGTCAGCGGCGCGATCACCGCGTGCACGAGCGGGCAGTCGGGGTCCTCGCAGGCGACCTGGTCGGCCTTGAGGACCACGCTGCGTCCGGTGCCGACGGGGTGCCGCGCGTGCCGGACGGCGTCGCCCGCGTGCGCCTCGCCGGTGCCGTCCCAGGCGAGCAGCGCGCGGCCGTCGGTGACCGCGACCGCCTGGCAGCCGAGCAGGGTCCGCAGGTGCCGCGCGGCGCGTCCGGCGCCCTGGGCGTCCAGGCCGCCGCGCAGCGTGCGCGCCGCGACCGAGACCGTGTGCAGCGTCTGGTAGGTCGCCTGCTCCGCCGGGCCGCCGAGGTAGCGGCGCGATCGGGTCACCAGCCGCAGCAGGACCCCGACGGCGAGGATCGCGCCGGTGATGGCGAGGGTGGCCAAAGTCGTCTGCATCCGCACGCCCTTGATCGCAACTGCCGCAACTATGACACGCCTGTTTCGGGCATATCAATGGCGAGTTTCGGTCAATGAACGGGCGACTGAACCGTGGGGCCCCTGTCAGGGCCCCACGGTCAGCGTCACCTCTCGGTGAGTGAGCGGATCAGTGGTTGAACGGCGTGAGCGCGTTCCAGAACCCGCAGTGGTGCTGCTTGCCGATCTCGGTGGTCAGCTCGCTCGTTCCGGCGGGCGCCATCGACAGCACGTTCGGGTTGCGCTTGGTGAACTTCGGCCAGTACGGCGCGCCGGGGACGGTCGGGTCGCCGGTGCGGGCGAAGCCCGTCCACTGGTTGGTGATCTGGTTGCCGAGCGCCTGCTGGTTCGGGTTCGGCGGGACCGGGCCGGGGGAGAGGAACTGGTTCTCGCCGACGTGGAACGACCCGTTCGGCTTGGTCTTGTCCAGCCAGGACGCGGGCGGGGCGTCGGCGTTGTCGGTCTGGTAGGCGAACACGGTCAGGTGCTTGGCGAGCCGCTGGTCGTTGAGCAGCGCCGGGCACACGGAGTTGGAGTCGGCGACGATCGTCCGGTAGGCGATGAACGCCGACGGCTCCGGGAACCGCTCCAGCGGGTACAGGTCGAACACGGCGTTCGCGTGCGGCCCGTACTGCTGCCGGACGAGGCGCCGGTAGTCCGCCGGGGTCTCGGCGTTCTCCAGCTGGGTCTCGTCGCGGTCGACGCCGTGCATCAGCGTGACGTCGTTGACCTTGCCCTTCTTGAACGCCTCGGCGGGCGACATCGGCAGCGTCTTCCCGTCGGCGATCGGCGCGATCGTGCCCTTGTCGGGGCCGAGCCCGTCACCGGACTTGTCCAGCAGCGTCTGCACCGGCACCTTGCGCAGGCAGGCCGCCTTGTCGGCGGTGTTCTCGCAGCCGAGGACCTTCGCGAACCGCGCGCCGGCCTGCTGCGCCTGCTTCTCGGTCGGCAGCTGCGACTTGCAGTCGCCGGGCTGCCAGGACGTGTTGACGGTGCCGCCGCGCAGCGAGTTGTACTCGCCGCTCTGCGCGATGCCCTTCTGGAACAGGCCCTTCGCGGTCGGCGACACGGTGTTGGAGCAGACGCTCGCGCCGCCCGCCGACGCGCCGTAGATCGTCACGTTGTTCGGGTCGCCGCCGAACTTGGCGATGTTGCGCTTCACCCAGCGCAGCGACTCCTGCTGGTCCTGGATGGCCCAGTTCCCCGAGTGCTCGCCGAGCGAGGCGTGCGCCATGAACCCGAAGATGCCGAGCCGGTAGTTGACGCCGACCTGGACGAGGTTGCCCGCCTTGGCGAGGTGGCTGCCGTCCGCGGGCTTGCCGAGCAGCCAGCCGCCGCCGTGGAACTCCACCATGACCGGCAGCTTCTTGCCGCGCGGGTTCTCCGGTGCCCGGACGTTGACGTTGAGGCAGTCCTCGTTGGTCGACCCGGCGCCGAGCGCGGCCGACTGCGGGCACGTCGGCCCGTTCTCGGTCGCGGGCAGCGTCGAGGTCCAGGCCGGGCGCTTCTGCGGGGCGGCCCAGCGCAGGTTCCCGACCGGGGCCGCCGCGTAGGGGACGCCGAGCCAGGACCTGACGCCGTCCTTGACGACGCCGCAGACGGAACCGGTGTCGGTCTGGACGGTCGTCCCGTCCGCGCACTCGCCGGCGGCCGCCCGGACCGTGGTGCCGGACGCGGAGGGGATCGCGCCGGTCAGCGATGTCATCAGTAGGGCGACCAGGGTCGCGGCGGCGGCCAGCATGGATGTGGTGACCGGATTTCGGAGACGCGTCGGCCTCATGCGGTTGCTCCCTTGTCATGGACTCATGGACGTCGTCATGGACGACGGAGCGGTCGTCGTCACCGAGTGGAAAGCGCCTGACGTGCGAGGATTGTGATCGGCGAACCGAACGATAAGGCGATCCGGACGAACCGGACAGCCCCCGGGGAGGCCACTATCGGCAAACGGTGAGACCGGGTCGTCCGCGAGCGCGGCGCCTCCGATGAACGGTCGGTTCCCCGCGATGAACGCCTTTTCAGGACAAGTCATGACATGTCGGGCAGAATGCTGACTCTCGGCTGCGGCCGCCGAACTCCCCGAGCCGGAGGGACAATTCCGGCAAATCCGTATAAGTCGCCCGTCCATCGCACGTTTTGTGCCGTTCGTCCGGCCGGGAACGGTCCGCTCGGCGCATGAATCCGGCTGCTCAACGCAGCGGCGGCGACCGCGTCTTCGCCGCGCCGCCCGATCATGGCACGCTCCGGGCCTGCCCCGCATCGAGCAGGAGGGACCCTGTGACATGAGAAGACGGCGCGAATCGAGAGAACCGCGCGGCGCGGGCCGCGCGACCCGGCCGGTCGGGCAGGGACGCCTCCGGCTGATGGTGCTCGGCACCGCCGCGCTCGCCCTCGGCGGCACCGCGGCGGTCCCCGGGGCGCCGGCCTCCGCCGCGGCCCCCGGCGCGTCGGAGCACTGCGAGTTCACCGAGCAGAAGGACGTCGGCACGAAGATGCGCGACGGCACCGTCCTGCGCTCGAACGTGCTCACCCCGAAAGGCAAGGGGGATTTCCCCGTCATCCTCATGCGCCTGCCCTACAACAAGGAGGGCGCGGAGGACTTCTTCTACGACAAGCCGGCCGGCTACGCCTCGGCCTGCTACGTCGTCGTGGTGCAGGACGTCCGCGGCCAGTACAAGTCGGACGGCGACTTCTACCCCTACCGCACCGAGGGCACCGACGGCTACGACACGATCGAGTGGGCCGCCCGCCTGCCGCACTCCAACGGCAAGGTCGGGATGTACGGGTTCTCCTACCCGGGCCTGACGCAGTGGATGCCCGCGACGCTGCGCCCGCCGCACCTCGTCACGATCATCCCGGCGTTCACCTCGTCCGACTACTACGACGGCTGGACGTACGAGGGCGGAGCGATGTACCAGTCGTTCACGCAGTCGTGGCCGCTGTTCTCGCTCGCCAACAGCTCCGTCCGCAAGTACCCGGACGGCGCGAAGCTCGACGCGGAGATGAACAAGGCGAACCAGCAGCTGTTCAGCAAGTGGTACTGGTCGCTGCCGCTGAACAAGTTCCCGCCGCTGTACCCCAAGGACAAGCGCGTCGCCCCGTACTACTACGACTGGGTCAAGCACCCGAGCAACGACGCCTACTGGCAGCGCTGGAGCATCCGCACCCGCTACCCGCAGGTCACGGTCCCCTCCTTCAACTTCGGCGGCTGGTACGACATCTTCCTGGACGGCACCGCCGAGAACTTCGCCGGGATGCGCGCCAAGGGCGGCTCCCCGGCCGCCCGGCAGGGCAGCACACTGCTGCTCGGCCCCTGGACGCACGGCGGCCACGGCACCCGCTCGGGCGCGCTCGACTTCGGCCCGGACGCCGCCGTCGACGTCGACGCCCTCCAGCTCCGCTGGTTCGACCACTGGCTCAAGGGCGCGAAGAACGGCGTCGAGAAGGACCCGGCCGTCAAGGTCTTCGTCATGGGCGCCAACAAGTGGCGCACCGCGAACGCCTGGCCGATCCCCGGCACGGTGAACACGAAGTACTACCTGAACAGCGAGGGCAGCGCGAACACGATCACCGGTGACGGCACGCTGAGCACGACCCCGCCGTCCGGCCGCCGCGAGCCCGACCGCTACCGCTACGACCCCGACAACCCGGTGCCGAGCTTCGGCGGCCGCTTCCAGAGCTCGGTGCCCGGCGGCCCGCAGGACCAGCGGCTCATCGAGCAGCGCCCGGACGTCCTCGTCTACAACACCCCGACGCTGGAGAAGGACACCGAGGTCACCGGGCCGATCTCGGTCACGCTCTACGCCTCATCCTCGGCGAAGGACACCGACTTCACGGCCAAGCTCACCGACGTCGCGCAGGACGGCACGTCGATGCTGATCCAGTACGGCATCCAGCGCGCCCGCTACCGCGACTCGCTGGAGCACCCGTCGCTGATCAAGCCCGGCAAGGTCTACAAGTACACGATCAAGATCTGGCCGACCGGCAACGTCTTCAAGGCCGGGCACAAGCTGCGCCTGGAGATCTCCAGTAGCAACTTCCCGATGTACGACCGCAACCCGAACACCGGAAAGGAGTTCGGCACCGACCGGCACACCCGGGTCGCGGACCAGACCATCTACCACGACGCCGACCACCCCTCCTCGATCACCCTCCCCATCCAGCCGACCCCCATCGGCTGACCTGAGCCAGGCGGGCGTCCCCCTCCCCCCGGGGACGCCCGCCCCCCGCTTTTCGCTCACATCGGGCCTATTACGGCTTCGGTTCGCGTGCAATTCTCGCTGTAAGCCGGGCGATATGTCGGTTGAATACCTTTGATGTTCCCTTGATCCTCTGGAGGTCTTGGAGGGCCTGTCTAAGCCCTGTCGTCCTTGACGCGTAGTTTCCTGCAAGGTATGCATGCAAGTTCGATGGCCACGAATCCGGAAGCCGACGGAACACCACGCGCGCACGTCAACGAGCTGGGCGGAGTCGTCGCCGGGCCTGTCGTGCAGATGAGGGACGTCCACGGCGGGATGCATTTCCATGGCGCACCGGACACCCCGCCGGTGCCCCGGCAGCTTCCCGGGTCCGGCCGGCTCGTCGACCGCGCCGGCACCCTCGCCGACCTCGGCGCGGGGACGTCCGCCCACGAGGCCATCGTCGTGAGCGGACCGGCCGGGATCGGCAAGACGACCGTCGTCCTCCACTGGGCGCGGAGCATCGTCGCGCACTTCCCCGACGGGCAGCTCTACGCCGACCTCCAGGGGCACTCGGCCGCGGGCCCCGTCCGGCCGGCGGAGGTGCTCGGACGCTTCATCCACGCGCTCGGCCTCCCCGACGCGCGGATTCCGGCCGGGCTGGCCGAGCGCACCGCCCTCTACCGGTCCCTCGCCGCGAGCCGCCGGCTGCTCGTCGTCCTGGACGACGCGTACTCGGCGGCGCAGGTCGGGCCGCTGCTGCCCGGCGCGCTCGGGAGCGTCGCCGTGGTGACGAGCCGGTGGCGGCTGGCCGGGCTGATGGTGCGCGGCGCCCGCAGCGTCCAGGTCGGCCCGCTGGGCCGCGACGACGCGCTGGAGCTGCTGCGGGCGGTGCTCGGGCCGGGCCGGGTCGCCGCGGAGCCCGACATGGCCGTGCTGCTGGTCGAGCAGTGCGAGCGGTCGCCGCTGGCGCTGAGCATCGCGGCGGCGCGGCTCGTCACCCGCCCCCGGTGGACGCTGGCGCGGATGGCGCGGTCGCTGGCCGAGGAGCGCGGGCGCCTCGCGGTGCTGGCGACGCAGGACGCGGAGGACGACATGACGATCAAGGCCGCGCTGACGCTCTCGTACCGGAACCTGCCCGAGGACGCCCGGCGCCTGTACCGCATGCTCGGCGTCCACCCGGGGCCGACGTTCGACGGGGCGATGGCCGCCGCGCTCGCGGGCGTCCCCGTCGCGGAGGTGGAGGACGGGCTCGACCTGCTCACCGAGGCCAACCTGCTGGACGACCTCCCCGCGGGCCGGTACCGCTTTCAGAGCCTGGTCCGGTTGCACGCGCTCGAACTGGCCGAGGCCGACGAGCCGGAGGACGTGCGCCGCGCCGCGATACGGCGCCTGGCGGAGTGGGCGGTGGTCGCGGCGCTCGCGGCGAGCGGGGTCATCTCTCCCTACCGGCGGCTGCCCGACCCCGGCTTCCCCACTCCGGACCCGCCGCGGTTCACCGACGCTACGGGCGCCGTCGACTGGCTGGACGAGGAGTTCGGGAACCTCCGCGCGATCGCCGCGACCGCCGTGGACCTGGGCCTGTACCGCCACGCCCGGCTGCTGGTGGACGCGAGCTGGCCGCTGTTCATGCACCGCGGGCACCACGCGGAGCGCCTCGCCTTCGACCGGACGGGGCTCGCGGCGGCGCGCGCCGAGGGCGACCCGGAGGCCGAGGCCAAGATGCTCAACCGGACCGGCCTCGCGTTACGCCAGCTCGGCCGCCTGGACGAGGCCGCCGCGGAGTTCACCGCGGCGCTCGACCTGTGGCGGCGGCTGGACGTCCCCTCCAGGATCGCGGGCACCCGGCGCAGGCTCGGCCTGCTGGCGCTGGACCGGGGCGCCCTGGCCGAGGCCGCCGACCAGTTCGGCGCGGCCCTCGACGCCTACCGCGCGGCGGGTGAGGATCGCCGCGCGGCGCTCACGCTGTGCGACCTCGGCGCGACCCTGATCAAGGACGGGCGCGCCGCCGCGGCCGTGACCGCGCTGACCGAGGCGGGGCGTTCGCTGGCCACCGCGTCCGACCCCTACAACGAGGCCCGCTCCCTCGTGCTGCTCGGCCAAGCCCACGCGCGGCTCGCCGACCTCGCGGCCGCGTCCGCCGCCGTCGAACAGGGCCTGGCGGCGATGCGCGGGATCGGGTCGGCGCTCGGCGAGGCGGACGCGCTGCACGTCCTCGGCGACCTCGCCGTCCAGGCGGGCGACCCGGCCGCGGCCCGGCTTCGCTACCTGCGCGCCCGCGAGATCCTCGGCGACACCGGCGCCTCGACCGGCGCCCTGGACGCCGCCCTCGCCGCCATCGAGCCGGAGCCGGGCCCGGGGCACGAAACGCCGGGCTAGCGGCCGGGCCGCCGCCGTCGCGGACCCGCGACGGCGGCGACCCCGCTCAACTCACGCGCTCCTCAAATGGAGCACGGTGGCGGGCGGCGGCGCCGACGCGCGGCGCCGCGCCAGCTCGCCGCAGGAGAGCGACACCGCGGCCGGCAGCCGGTGGCCGATCTTCCACCCGGCGTGCAGCACCCCGGCCTGGAGCGCCGCGACCGGATCGCCGGTGCGCAGCCACTCCGCCAGGAACGTCGCGAACAGCGCGTCCCCCGCCCCGGAGGTGTTGACGATGCGCGGGGGAGGCACCGCCGCGACATGGACGAGCGAGCCGTCCCGCAGGCCGAGGAGTGCTCCACCGGCTCCGAGGCCGACGCCGACCATCTCGCAGCCGTAGCGGGCGAACATCCCGTCGATCCAGGCGCTCGGGTCGGGCAGCCGCTCGTGGCTGCCGAACACGATCGCCGCCCGCTCCAGCCACGGCCGGTCGTACGCGCCGTCCAGCCCGGCGACCAGGTGGACGTCGACCGCGATCGGCACCCCCAGCGCGGCGGCCGGCTCGACCAGCGGTCGGACGAACCGGGCGTTCGTCAGCACCAGCAGGTCCGCGCCGCGCGCCTGCTCCGCCAGCACCTCGAAGGGGTAGCGGAACCCGTCGACCGGGTCGAGGTGGGGGAGTCCCATCCGCCGCCCGTCCGGGTCGACCAGCACGATCCCCGACGAGGACGCCTCCGACTCGACCACCCCGGGGCCGAGCAGGCCGTCCAGGACGAGGCCCGAGCGGATGAGCGTGCCCGCCAGATCACGGCCCACGACGCTGCACAGCCGGACGTCGACGCCGAGCGCGCGGTGCACCCTGGCGATGTGCGCGGCCGCGCCCGAGACCCCGACATGCCCCCACAGCGGCGGGCACGTCGGGGCGTAGCGGACCGGGAACGCCTCCACGCCCACGGTGGTGTAGCAGCTGGCCGCGCCCGCGACGACGACCTTCGCCCTTCTCGACGCGACTTTCATGAGCGCGGCGCTCATGACGCGGCCCTGCCCGCGTCGTGGCCGTCGGGCAGCGCCGTGACCTGCACGCGTCCCACCGTCTCCAGGTAGCCGGGTCCGGCGCCGGCCGACGCCCGGAACCGGCCGACGACGAGCACCGTCCTCGGCAGCTCCGCGACCGCGAGCCCGGCCGCCGTCCAGCAGTACAGGAACGAGCCGCAGATCGGCGCCCACAGCTCGTCCGCGCTGGAAGGGCCGCGCGTCGAGACGACCGAGCCGTCCCGCGTCACCACCAGGTGGCCGCGGGGCCTCCGGCCGACCGCCACGCTGCATCCGGGGTACCGGTCGAGCGTCCTGCGGAGCCGGTCCCGCAGGCCGAACGGGACGTGGAGCACGCGGTCCACGAGGACGTCGGCGAGGTCCCGCCGGTCCGTCCCGGCGCGGGGATCGGGGCCGGCGTCGCGGCGCCGGCCATGGCGCCCGTCGCAGTCCGCGACGACGTGCGCGTCGGTGCACAGCGGGACGCCGAGCCGCGCGGTGTCCCGGGCGTCCTGCTCGCCGAAGAGCAGCAGCCGCGGCTCGTGGGGGCGGCCGCCCCTCGGGATGGTCAGGACGGCGGGCGAGCCGCTCTCGCCCCCGCCGTCCGGGCGGGTCAGGCAGAGCACGCGGTCCAGCGCGAACAGGCGGGTCACGACGAGGCCGCCCATCCTGGCTTCGTTCGACATCACGGCCCTCACCTCGCCAGGTACGGCGGGATGGCCGGCAGCGCCACCGGCACGGTGGCCGGCTGTTTCAGCCGCAGCTGCCGGTAGATGAGCTGCCGCATGTTGCGGTTGAACCGGCCCGGCTCGGAGGTCAGCCGCCCGATCACGTCCCGGTGCCGCTCGGGCTCGAACTCCTCGGCCGCCTGGAGCAGCTGCCTGCGCAGCGACCCGCGCCGGGAGACGCGCGGGGCGACCGAGCCGAGCAGCGACTGCGCGGACCCGGGCTGGCAGTCCGCGGCGGCGAAGCTGCCCAGCAGGACGGGCACGCCGGTGACCGCCCCGTAGGCGGTGACCGAGCCGTGGTCGCCGATCACGAAGTCCGCCGCCGCGAGGACCGACCGCCAGTCCGCCTCCGGCGGCACGAGGCTCAGCCCGCGCCGCAGGCAGTCCGCGAACCACGCCCTGACCTGCCAGGTCCCGTAGCCGAACCAGACGTTCGGGTGCAGCATCGCGACGACCTGGAACTCCTCCTCGGGCAGCTCGTCGGGCAGCCGCGACCACAGGCCGGCGTGCCGTCCGAACAGCGACTTCGGCCCCCACGTCGAGGTGACGACGACGAGCCTGCGCCCGTCCCCGGCCCCGAGCGCGACCTGGTAGGACGGGCGGCAGGCGAGGCTCGCGACCAGCGTGTCGTAGCTCGGGTCGCCGCAGATGACGGCGGCGGGCACCGCCTCCGGGCACGACCGGCCGAGGTGGCCGAGGTCCTCGTCGTGCGCGAGGACGATGGAGGACGGCACGAGCGCGCCGTCGTGCACCAGCCGCTGCGAGTCCAGGTCGTAGGCCGCGCGTGCGCCCACCGCGCGGCCCCTGCCCCGGACGACCAGCTTGTTGTGCCCCGCGCCGTGCGGCATGACGATCAGCGGCGCGTGCACCTCGTGGAGCCCTTGCAGGCTCGCCGCCAGCGCCAGGTCGAACTCCGTGCGCGTCGCCTGCTCCCAGGGCACCTGCGCGGCGCCGATCCCCGCGAGCAGATCCCCGACCCCGTCCGCGAACGGGTCGGGAGCCTGGGTGAAGACGACCTGGATCCGCAGGTCGTTCTCCAGTACCCGGGCGGCCTCCAGCAGCCGCTGCCCGGATGTGACGGTATGGACGACGACCAGCACGGTCTTGCACTCGCGCCGTGTCGCCCACCGCTCGGCGCCGAGCCCCACCGGGACCGGGCGCCATTGACTTACGGACATCGTGGTTTCACTGCCCCTCTGATCAGTGCTGTCCGAACTCGCGACCCCACACCGATCGTCGGAAGCCGTCCTTGCGGCGGACCTTGCGGGATTCCTTGCGGAAGACTTGCCGGCGGCCTCCGGCGGCCGACCCCTTTTGGCCAGGACAGAACATGCTCACTGGTGGAAAACCGCACTTGACAATGCGAGGATCAATACTGTCAAAGGTCGGCTTTCCCTTAGGGAGTGCGGATGGAATTCCGCATCCTCGGCCCGATGGAAGTGTGGTCGAACGGGCAGCGCCAGCACCTCGGGTGGGCGAAGGAGCGCTGCGTGCTGGCCGTCCTGCTGATGTCGCCCGGCCGCCCGGTGACCACCGAGACATTGATCGATCGCGTCTGGGACGCCGACGCCCCGGCCAAAGCGCGTGATCTTCTCTATCCGCATATGACGCGGCTCCGGCGCAGCCTGCACGCGCTCGGGGAGGATATCCGGCTGGAGCACACCGCCGGCGCCTATGTGCTGAACGCCGATCCCGACGACATCGACTACCACCGCTTCCGGTCGCTGCTCGACCACGCCCGCGCCATCGCCGGCGGCGGGCACGGCGCCGAGGCGGTGCGGCTGCTCAACGAGGCGCTGCGGCTGTGGCGCGGCGACCCGCTCACCGGGGTCGCCGGACGCTGGGCCGCGCGCCGCCGCCGCGGCATGCAGGAGGAGCTGCTCGGCGCCGCCCTCGAACGCGGCCGGCTCGAACTCGACCAGGGGCACCACGCGGAGCTGATCCCGGAGCTGACCGAGCTGGCCGACCGGTTCCCCGACAACGAGAAGCCCGTCGAACTGCTCATGACGGCCCTGCACCGGAGCGGGCGGTCGGGCGAGGCGCTGCGGATGTACGAGCGGGCCCGCGAGCTGGCCGCCGAGCTGGGCGCCCTGCCGAGCACCGCGCTCCGCGACCTGCACCAGCGGATCCTCGCGGGGGACCCGGCGCTGCTGCCGCCGCCGCGTCCGCCGCGCGCCGGCCCGCCGCCCAGCGACCTCCCGCGCGACCTGCACACCTTCACGGGACGCGACGCGGAGCTGGACCGGCTGACCGCGCTGGCCGAGGGCGACGGCACCGCGGTCACGGTGCTCGCGATCGACGGGATGCCGGGCGTGGGCAAGACCACGCTCGCGATCCGGCTCGCGCACCGCCTCGCGCCGCGCTACCCCGACGGCCAGATCTTCCTGGACCTGTACGCCCACGACCCCGAGCACGAGCCGCTGGCCCCCGCCTCCGCGCTCGACCGGCTGCTGCGGACGCT
Source organism: Actinomadura terrae (assembly GCF_022751215.1). Lineage (GTDB taxonomy): Bacteria > Actinomycetota > Actinomycetes > Streptosporangiales > Streptosporangiaceae > Spirillospora > Spirillospora terrae. The sequence goes on from NZ_JAICDG010000002.1 coordinate 1,714,548, forward strand.
CGGCGTCGCCGCCGGCCGCGTCCCCGCCGACCTGGACGGCCGGGCGGCGCTCTGGCGGACCGAGCTGGCGCGGCGGCGCGTCCTCCTCGTCCTCGACAACGCGCTCGGCCACGACCAGCTCCGACTGCTGCTGCCCGGCGGGCCCGGCTGCCTCGTGGTGATCACGAGCCGGCGCCGGCTGGAGGGCCTGGACGCCGCCCGCACGCTGCCGCTGGACGTCCTCGCGCCCGACGAGGCGGCGCTGCTGCTGACCCGGACGGCGGGCCTGCGCCCGGACGCCGACCCCGACGCGGTCCGCGCCGTGGTCCGGCACTGCGGCCGCCTCCCGCTGGCCGTCCAGCTCATCGGCAACCGGCTGCGCCACCGGACAAGCTGGACCGTCGCCGACATCGCCGCCCGGCTCGCCGACCCCCGCCCGCTCGCGGAGTTCCGGGCCGAGACCCGCGACCTCACCACCGTGTTCGAGCTGTCCTACCAGGGGCTCGACGCCCGCTCGCGGCGCGCGTTCCGGACGCTCGGCCTGCACCCGGGCGTGGACCTGACCGCCCGCGACACCGCCGTGCTGCTCGGCGCGGGCCCCGTCGACGCGGACGCCCTGCTGGACGGCCTGCACGACCACCACCTGATCACCGAGCTCCAGCGCGGCCGCTACCGGTTGCACGCCCTCCTGCGCGAGTACGCGCGGCACCTCGCCGACCAGGATCCGGCGCCGGTCCGCGAGGCCGCGGTGCGGCGGCTCCTCGACCACTACCTGGCCGCCGCCGCGTCCGCCGACCGCCTCCTGTTCGGCTACCGCCCGCGCCCGCCCGCGCCCGCCGTCGCGTTCATCGAGGACGAGGACGGCGCGCGCGAATGGATGCGCGCGGAGCTGGAGAACATGCTGCGCGCCGCGCACCACGCCGCCGACCACGGCCACCCCCGGCACGCCGCCCACCTGGCCCGCGTCCTCGGCGAGTACCTCGAAACCCAGGGCCACTGGACGGAGGCCGCAGAGCTGCACGAACGCGCCGTCCAGTGCTGGCGCTCCCTCGGTGACGAGCAGGAGGCGGCCCGCGCGCTCGCCGATCTGAGCCGCCTGCTGCTGCGCGCGGGCCGGCACGAGGAGGCCCTGGACGCCGCGAACGAGGGCCTGGCCATCGCCTACGCCCCCGGCGACCTCGCGACCCTGCTCGACCAGCTCGGCCTCATCCACTGGCAGCGCTCGGAATTCGACGTCGCCGCCGGCTACTGCGAGCGGGCGCTGACGATACGCCGCGCGACGGGGGACCGCCCGGGCGAGGCGGTGGTCCTGCACCACCACGCGATCGTCCTCTGGCACCTCGGCCGCTACGCCGAGGCCGAGGAGGAGATGCAGGCCGCCCTCGCCCTTTACACCGAGGCCGGAAACCGCCAGGGCCGCCAAATGGCGCTCAACAATCTTGGCGACTTCGAAGTGCAGCGGGGCCGCCACAGTTCCGCCCTGGCCTATTACGAGCGGGCGGGCGAGGTCATGGAGATGAGCCGCCAGCATCGCGCCACCTGGCTCAACAACATCGCCACCGTGCAGCTGAGACTCGGCCACCGTACCGAGGAGATCGAGCTCTACCGGCAGGCGCTCGACATCTACCTGGAAATCGGCGACCGGCGCGGCCAGGCGGCCTGCCTGAACAATATCGGCCGCTGGTACTCCGAAATGGACCGGGGCGGCGAGGCCCTCATCCATTTTCAGCGCGCGCTCTATCTGGCGCGCGAGATCTCCGAACGGTTCGAGGCGACGACGGCGCTCCGCAATATCGCCGACGCCTACCGGCGTTCGGGCCGGCATCGGATGGCTCTCGAACACTACGAGGAGTCCCTGGCGCTCGCCCGCGCGATCGGCGATGCCTACCAGGAGGCCCGGGCGCTGGACGGCATGGCGCAGGTCGTCGCGCGCACGCGGGGCCCCGCCCAGGCGGAGCCCTACCACCGCCAGGCCCTCGAACTCTTCGAGGCCTTGGGGGTCCCCGAGGCCGACGAGGTCCGAACACGCCTTGCCGGGCGGGGCAGCGCCTCGGGCGGCTAGTGCCCAGAACGTCCTTGCCATCCCGATAGTCGGGGTAAGGGAGATTTTCGCACTCTCGTGGGGACAGCCGGAGATGATCCGGGCTCATCCTTTCTGGTACGGTCGGACCGCTCCCAACCGCTTAACGCGGAGTTGTAGGAGATTCCAACTCGTCATCCTGAAAGGTGACCCGTCGATGCGCTGCATCTTCATGTGGCTCTTTCCCGAGGACCACTAGAAGTCCAGATAGAGAGGCCGGGCGTCGTCACGCCCGGTCCTTCATTTTTAAACGACTTGCGGTCGGCGGTGCGGGGTGAATAGCGTCGTGGTATGGGAGAGGACGTTTCACGGGTCAACCGGGCTCACTGGGATGTGTGGGCCGCCGCGCACGGGCAGGACGCGTACTACGACACGGAGGGGCTGGTGGCGGGGGCCGACTCGCTCACCGACGTGGAGCGCGCGGTCCTCGGCGAGGTGAAGGGGTTGGACGTGCTGCACGTCCAGTGCCACATCGGGTTCGACGCCATCTCGTTGGCACGTTCCGGGGCGCGGGTGACGGGCGTCGACTTCTCGCCGGTGTCGTTGGAGAAGGCGCGGGGGCTCGCCGAGCGGTGCGGGGTGGACGTCCGGTTCGTCGAGGCGGACGCGACCGACCTGCCCGAGCAGCTGCGCGGCCGGTTCGACCTCGCCTACGCCGCCTACGGCATCCTGTGCTGGATCGCCGACGTGGACGCCTGGATGCGCTCGGTCGCCTCGACGCTCAGGCCCGGCGGGCGGCTGGTCCTCGTGGACTTCCATCCGCTGCTGACGATGGTCGAGACCGTGGAGCCGCTCGCGCTGGACTTCCCCTACGCGTTCGACGGGCCGCACGAGTACACCTCGTCCCAGTCGTATGCGGGCGAGACCGAGCCGACGACCTCGGTGGAGTTCGCGCACTCGCTCGGCGAGATCGTCACCGCGGCGGCGACGGCGGGGCTGCGCGTCACCCGGTTGGAGGAGCGACTCGACGCGGCCCTGGACCTCGGGCGCGGCACGCCGGTCGGGCCCGACGGCCGCTACCGCTTCCCGGTGGACGGGCGGCATCTGCCCGTCCTCTACGCGCTCGTCGCCACCCGCTGACCCGGGCCCTGGACGGGAAGATCGACATTCGTTAGCTTGCGTCGCATGAAGCCAATGCGCGGGGCCGCGTGGAAGATGTCGCTCGCCGGGGTGTGCGGGGTGATGGCCGCGACGGCGCTGTCCGCGCCCGTCGCGCGGGCCGCGCCCGCGGTGGAGAGGGTGGCGCGCCCCGGGCCGGCGTGGCAGGTCACCCCGACCGGGACGGACGCGCGCTTCCGCGGGCTAGCGGCCGTCAACCGGAAGGTCGCCTGGCTGGCGGGCACCGGCGGGACCGTGCTGCGCACGACCGACGCCGGGCGCAGCTGGCAGAAGGTCGGCCCCCCGGATGCGGCGGGCCTGGAGTTCCGCGACGTCGAGGCGTTCGACGAGCGGCGGGCTGTGGTGCTGGCGATCGGCGAGGGCGACGCGTCCCGGGTGTACCGGACGGCCGACGGCGGCCGGACGTGGACGCTCGGCTTCCGCAACGACGAGCCGCGCGCCTTCTACGACTGCATGACGTTCTTCGACTCCCGGCACGGGCTGGCCGTCAGCGACCCCGTGGACGGGCGTTTCCGGATCATCTCCACCAGCGACGCCGGGCGCACCTGGCGGGTGCTCCCGAACAAGGGGATGCCCGACGCGCTGACCGGCGAGGCCGCGTTCGCCGCCAGCGGGCAGTGCCTGGTGAGCCACGGGAGCCGGGACGTGTGGCTCGCCACCGGCGGGGCGGCGAAGTCGCGGGTGTTCCACTCCCGCGACCGGGGCCTGACCTGGACCGTCGCCGACACGCCGCTGCCGAGCTCCGCGTCCCAGGGGGTGTTCGCGGTGGCGTTCCGCGACTCACGCCACGGCGTCGCGGTCGGCGGCGACTACCGTCCGGGGGAGCCGTCTCCGGCGGCGGCCGCGACGACGAGCGACGGCGGGCGGACGTGGCGTCCGGCGCCGCGTCCCCCGGCGGAGTACAGGTCGGGCGTGGTGTGGCCGACCTACACGGGCCCGGCCGCGCTCGCCGTCGGCCCCACCGGCAGCGACGGAACCCTCGACGCGGGCCGCTCGTGGCGGCGGTTCGACAGCGGCAGCTTCGACACCGTGGACTGCGCGTCCGACGGCGGCTGCTGGGCCGCCGGGGAGAAGGGCCGCGCCGCCCGGCTCGCCTTCCGCATCACCGGTTAGTACCAGCGCGCGGCCCCCGCAGCCCGTCCGCCACCAGGCGGGCGGGCTGTTTCGTTGCCTGCGGGGCGGCTCTGACCAGGCAAAAGTCCCAGACTAAATGATAGATCTTGTCATATACGATTTCGTGTATGTAAGCTCCGTCACGTCCGGCCGGGCAGGCACGTGACGCTCGCGCCGGACGCATCGCAACGCACGTTGTGCCCCCAGACGGCGCCCGCGCGGCACGCGGCGCCGAGGAAGGCGGACCTCCATGACGGGATCGCGCGAGCCCGGCCCCACCGGCCCGGAACACGCCGGAGACCCCCTCGACGACGCACGGATCACGCAGCACAAGCGCCTGGTGCTGACCCTCGCCGGGGTCACCTTCCTGGTGTTCATGTCGTTTCCGGTGCTGACCTCGTTCACCCCCGCGCTGGACGGGGTCGTGAACGGCATCGGCGTCGCCTACATCGTCGGCCTGGCGCTCGTCGTCGCGCCGGTCCTCGGTGCCATGGCCTACCGGCGCAACGCCCTCCGCAACGAGCGGGAGGAGGGGCGATGAACACCACGGCCGTACTGATCGTCCTCATCCTGGTCGCGGTGACGCTCGCGCTGACGGCGTGGGCGGCGCGGCAGAACAAGGACGCCGACGACCACTACGTCGCCGGAGGCCGGGTCGGCGGCTGGCAGAACGGGCTGGCGCTCGCCGGCGACCAGCTCTCGGCGGCCTCCTTCCTCGGCATCACCGGGGCGGTGGCGCTGACCGGGTTCAACGGCTTCTACCTGGCCGTCGGGGTCCCGGCCGCGTACCTGCTGATGCTCGTGGTGATCGCCGAGCCGCTGCGCAACCTCGGCCGGTACACGCTCGCCGACGCGGTGGGCGCCCGCTTCGAGGGACGCGGGCTGCGCGCCGCGATGGCGGCGGCAACCCTCGTCATCAGCGTCATCTACATGGTGATCCAGTTCGTGGGCGCGGGGCTGCTGGCGCAGCTGCTGCTCGGGGTGGACTTCCCGGTCGCGGTCGTGCTCATCGGCGTGCTGATGACGGTCTACACCGCGCTCGGCGGCATGGTCGGCACCACCTATATCCAGGTGTTCAAGGCGGGGGTGCTGATCGTCACGATGCTGGTGCTGCTGGCCCTGCTGACGGCGAAGACCGGCGGCAACGTCGTCGGGTCCATGCAGGACGCGGCCGCGCGCTTCGGCGACAAGGTCGTCGTGCCGCACCGCGGCGGCACGACGGAGGCGCTGGAGACGGTGTCGCTGACGATGGGCATGGTGCTCGGGATGATGGGCCTGCCGCACGTCATGGTGCGCTTCCTCACCGTCCGGGACGGGCGCGCCGCCCGCGACTCCGCCCAGATCGCCATGTGGATCTTCGCGGCGTTCTTCCTCATCCTCCCGATCTTCGGGTACGCCGCGCTGAACCTCGTGGGGCGGAGCGAGATCGTCGCCGACAACAAGGCGGGCAACCTCGCCGCGCCGCGGCTCGCCGAGGAGCTCGGCGGCAACCTCCTGTTCGCGGTCACCGCCAGCGTGGTGATGGTGACGATCCTCGCGGTGCTCGCGGGCCTCGCGATCGCCTCGTCCGGCGCGATCGCCCACGACCTCTACACCTCCGTGCTGAAGCGGGGGGAGGTCTCACCGCGCGCGCAGCTGCTCGTCGGCAGGCTCGCGGGGGTGGGGATCTCGGTGGTGGCGATCCTCGTCGCGCTGTGGGCGAAGGACCTCAACATCGCCTTCCTCGGCAACGTGGCGTTCGCGGTCGCCGCGAGCACGACGATGCCGGTCCTCGTCCTGACCATCTACTGGCGCGGCCTGAACCGCTACGGCGCGGTCGCGGGGCTGCTCGGCGGGCTGGTGGCCTCGGTGGGGCTGGTCGCCGTCGGCCCGGACGTGCTCGGCGACGACCACCTGTTCCCGCTGTCGATCCCGGCGCTGGTGTCGGTGCCGGTGAGCTTCCTGTGCGCCTGGGTCGCGAGCGTGGCCACCCGCTCCAGGGCGGACGCCGCCGGGCACCCCTACGACGAGCTGGCCAGGCGGGCGTTCCCGGCGCACCCGCGGCCGAACCTCGGCTCCCCGAACTGATCTTCGCGCCGGACGCGCCGTCCGGTCTGGGTCTGGCTCAGGCCGAACGGCGCGGCGCGGACGGGCCGTCGCGCGGTGCCGCCTCGGCTTCGGGGTCGAGGTGGTCGGTCAGCTTGCGGGCGAGCCGGGCCGGGTCGGGCCAGCGCACGTCGTGCGCCCAGCCGAGCCGCTCGAAGCCGCGGATCAGCAGGGCGCTGGCGTCGAACTGCCCCTTCAGGACGCCGTGCCGGGCGGAGGTCGGCTCGGCGTGGTGCCAGTTGTGCCAGCCCTCCCCGAAGGTCAGCAGCGCGACCCAGCGGACGTTGGTCGAGCGGTCGCGGGTGTCGAAGGCGCGCTCGCCGAAGCTGTGCGCGACGGAGTTCACCGACCAGGTCACGTGGTGGACGACGGCGTAGCGGACCAGCCCGCCCCAGAACAGCGCGGACCACATCCCCGCCCACGACGCCGTGACCAGCCCGCCCGCCAGCGCGGGCAGCGCGAACGACAGCACGACGACGGCGGGGTAGGCGGCGTCCATCCGCCGGACGACGGGGTCGGCCAGCAGGTCGGGCACCCAGTGCCGGCGGACGGAGCGCCGCCGCGCGGTGTAGAACCAGCCGACCTGCGCGTGCAGCAGGCCGCGCGCCAGCGACGGCAGCGACTCGCCGTAGGCCCAGGGGGAGTGCGGGTCGCCGGGACGGTCGGCGTACTTGTGGTGGCGGCGGTGCTCGGCCGCCCACAGCGAGGCCGGGCCTTCGAGGGCGAGGCCGCCCGCCAGCGTGAGCGCGATGTATAACGGGCGGCGGCAGCGGAACGAGCGGTGGGTCAGCATCCGGTGGTAGCCGACGCTGATGCCGAAGATGCTCACCGCGTACATGACCGCGAAGATCGCCACGTCGGCCGGGCCGATGCCGTGGCCCCAGAGCGCGACGACGGCCGCCGCCAGGGCCAGCACCGGCAGCACGACCAGCGTGATCAGGTAGGCGTCGCGGCGGACGCCCGAGACGGCGGCGGTGCCGGTGGAGTCCGGTTCCGTCCAGCCCTGTCGCGAGGGCATAGGGCCTCCTCTTTTCCCGAGTGAACGACACCGGTCCAGTCCCGCAACAGTGGCCTGAAGGCCAACAAATTGTTACTTTACGCACCTGTTCTCCTACTCTATGTGGCGAAGTGAGGGGAATCTGGTTACCTTTGGTGCTCGTCCGGCTGCGCGCGTCGTGGCAGGTCTGCCGTGGTCCCCCGAAGCCCTGGCACCCATCGACTCCCGAGGTGGAGGCGCCGCCGCATGAACCCCCCAGAGCAGACGTCCGCGCACGCGGGCGCGCCCGCGCAGGTGCCCGCGCAGGCGGACGCGTCGGAGCCCGCCGCCGACGGCTATGTCGGCAGGTACGACGCCGCCGCCGCGAAGGACCCGGCCGACGCGCTCGCGCTCCTGGCCGGGTGGCTGCGCACCGACTGGCGGCCCCTGTTCGCCGAGTTGCGCGCGCGCCGTCCCGTCCTGGTCACGCCGGTGTTCACGGTCGTGACGCGCTTCGCCGACGTGACCGAGGTGCTCTCGCGCGGGGAGGTGTTCACGGTCGCCGGGTACGCGGCGCGCCTCGACCCCGCGCTCGGCGGCCCGGTCATGCTCACCAGGGACGCCACGCCGCTGAACCGGCGGGAGAAGGGCCTGATGCAGGTCATGCTCCCGCCCGAGGACGTGCCGCGCGTCCGCGCGCTGGTGGCCGAGGTCGCTGACGCCGCGCTCGACGCCGCGCTGCCGCACGGCCGGATCGACGCGGTCGGCGGCCTGTTCCGGCGCGTCTGCGCGGAGGTGTCCGGCCGCTACTTCGGCTTCCCCGGCCCCGACCGGCCGACGCTGTCGCGGTGGTCGCGGGCCGTGATGACCGACGTCACCGCCAACCTCGCCGGCGACCCGGGCATCCACGCGGCCTCGCTCAGCGCGGGCGCGGAGATGATGGACTACCTCCGCCGGCTCCTCGCCGAGCGCCGGATGGCCATCCGGGCCGACGCGGCGCGCGCCCCGCAGGACATCCTGTCCCGCCTGCTGCGGACGCGGCTGCCCCGCGAGCTGTCCCTGGAGGACGAGCGCGTCCTCATCAACGTCGCCGGGCTGCTGCTGGGGTTCATGGAGAACGCGTCGGGCTCGATGGTGCACGTGGTGCAGCAGGTCCTCGGCCGTCCGGAACTGCGGGAGGCCGTCACCGAGGCGGCGGCCGAGCCGGACACCGCCGCCTTCGACCGGCACGTGTGGGAGGCGCTGCGGTTCGACCCGTTCCTCAAGCTCATCGCGCGGACGTGCGAGCGCGACCACGTGCTGGCGCGCGGCACCCCGCACGAGACGCGCGTCCCGGCCGGTTCGCTGGTGCTGGCCGCCGTCGCCTCGGCGATGTTCGACGAGACCGCCGTCCCGGCGCCGGACGCGTTCCGCCTCGACCGGCCGCTGCACACGTCGCTGCACTTCGGCCACGGCCCGCACGCGTGCCTCGGCGCCGACCCGGGGGCGGCCGTGATCTGCGAGACGCTGCGCCGCCTGTTCCGCCGCCCCGGGGTGCGGCTGCTCCCGGCCCCGGAGGGGGCGGTGCTGCGCGACCGGGGCGTCTTCCCCGACCGGTTCACGCTCGGCCTCGGCCAGGAAGAGGAGTGAGGATGGCGCCCAGCCCTACGAATCCACGCCGTATCAGAGCACGCGGCATCGCGACGGACGGGGCCGCGAACCGGCTGCGCTACCTCGCGCTCACCCGCGGGCGCCCGCTGTGGAGCCTCGCCGAGTCGATCCGCCCGGTGCGGCGGCGCGTCAACGCGTTCCTCATCGACAGCGCCGTCCGCGAGATGCCGGGCCGTCCCGAACCGCTGAGCGCCAGGTCCGACTACACCTCCTGGGCCTCGCTCACCGACCGCACCTACATGGGCCGCCACCTGCCGCCGGTGCCGTCGGTGTCCGGGTCCCGGCCCACTCCGGAGCGGGCCGCCGACCTGTTCGCGCGCGGGGACGAGATGATCCCGTGCCCGCGCTCGACGGTGCTGTTCGCCTACTTCGCCCAATGGTTCACCGACGGGTTCCTCCGCGGCGACGTCAAGGAGCCCCGCGACCCGCGCCGCAACTCCTCCAACCACGAGATCGACGTCAACCCCCTCTACGGGCTGAACGAGGAGGCGACGAACGCCGTCCGCGCCTTCGACGGCGGCCTGCTGAAGAGCCAGCTCGTCGACGGCGGCGAGTTCCCGCTCTACCTGTGCGAGCAGGGCGCGATCAAGCCGGAGTTCCGGGCGCTGAGCATGGCCGACTTCGACCGGCTCGACACCGCGCGGCGCGACACCCTGTTCGCGACCGGCGGCGACCGCGGCAACGTGCAGATCGGCTTCACGATGTTCACGGTGCTGTTCCTGCGCGAGCACAACCGGGTGGCGCGCCTGCTCGCCGAGGAGAACCCGCGCTGGGACGACGAGCGCCTCTTCCAGACCGCGCGCAACATCGTGATCGCGCAGGTCATCCGGCTCGTGGTCGAGGAGTACGTCAACCACATCACGCCCTACCACTTCCGCTTCCTGCTCGACCCCCGGCTGGGCACCATGCTCTCCCGCGCGTCCTGGCACCGGCAGAACTGGGCGTCGGTGGAGTTCAACCTCGTCTACCGCTGGCACAGCCTGATCCCGTCCACGCTCGTCGTCGGCGACGCCGAACTGCCGATGCACGCCACGCTGTTCGGCGGCCCGCTGATCCCCAAGGCGGGCCTCGGGCGCCTCTTCGAGGACGCCTCGGAGCAGCGCGCCGGACGCATCGGCCTGTTCAACACCGACCCGGGGCTCCGCGAGGTCGACCGGACGTCCATCGAGCACTCGCGCGCGCTCGACCTGGCGCCCTACAACGACTACCGCGCGCACTGCCGGTTCCCCCGCGTCCGGCACTTCGAGCAGATCTCCGGCGACCCCCGGGTGAGCGAGGCGCTCCGCGACCTCTACAAGAGCGTCGACGACGTGGACCTCTACGTCGGCCTGTTCGCCGAGGAGCCCGGGTCGGCGAAGGCGATCCTGCCGCCGCTGCTCACCAAGATCATCGCGATCGACGCGTTCTCGCAGGCGCTCACCAACCCGCTGCTGGCGCCGCGCGTGCTGAACACCGCGACGTTCACCCCGCTCGGCATGCGGATCATCGGCGCCACCCGCACGGTCTCGGACGTCCTGCACCGCAACATCCCCGAGGACCCGAGACCCCGTTTCGTGAGCATGACCTGGCGAGGCGCCCTCTAAGAGGCACGGCCCCCGACATCGGTGAGGAGGACAGGTGACGACGGACGACCCATCTGAGGAAACACCCCGGCCCGGCCCCTCGCACGCCGACCCGGAGACCGCGCGGACGCTGCGCGCCGCCGCCCGCGAGCTGGCCGACATCGCGGGGATCATGCGGGAGGTGTCGGTCCACGCGACCGGCGCCCTCACCGCCGGGGCCGTTCCGGGCGCCCTGCACCGGGCCCCCGGGGCGGCGCTGCGCGCGGAGCAGGCCCTGCTGCGCGCGGTGACGAACCGCAAGGGCCTCGGCTACGCCCTGGCGGGGGGCCGCGCGGGGACGGTCGGCGCCAAGGTCGGCAGCGTGCTCGGCGCGCGCAGCCTCGCGGTCGCGGTCATGACGACCTCGCTGCGGCTGCGGATCGCCGCCGTCACGCTCGACAACCCCGAGCTGGCCGCCGACCCGGTGCTGGCGCGGCTCAACGAGGCCGTCGCCACCGACCACGAGATCGAGGCCGCGCGGGCCCTGTACGCGCTGGTCAAGGACCGGGGCGCCGCGCGGGCGCTGACCGCGATCGCGCCGGTGTTCGGGGAGATCCTCGCGCTGCGCGCGCTGCTGGACGAGAACCCGCTGAACGACCACACCGCCTGGATGATCGCGAGCGGGTCGGCCGCCGCCACCGCCGACCCGGTCACCGGCGTGAGCAACCTGGCGATCGCGCTGCTGGACGTGGGCGGCGGCGCGGCCCGCCCCGTCCAGGCCGACCCGCCCGAGCGGGAGCGGCTGCGCGAGACGGGTTCGCTGCTGGACTTCCTCACCAACATCGGCGTCGTCGGCACCACCGGGCGCGTCCTGATCCAGACCGTCATCGGCCCGGACGGCGTCGAGCGGCACGTCGTCCAGGCACCGGGCATGCGGCCCGGCAACCCCGACAACGACTCTCCGGGCGACCTGCTCGGCGCGTTCAGCAGCACCCTGCTCGACAGCGCGCCCTACAGTCGCGCGCTGGCCAAGGCCATCGCCGACTACGGCATTCCCGCGGGGGCCGAGGTCGCGCTGGTCGGGCACAGCGCCGGGGGATCGGCGGTGATGAGCCTCGCGCAGGACCCCGCGTTCTCGTCCCGCTACACCGTCACGCACGTGGTCGTGGTCGGCTCGCCGGTCGACTTCAAGCGTCCCGCCTCCGAGAGCACGTGGGTCGCCAGCGTCGCCAACCAGCACGACATCATCCCCAGCCTGGACGGGCAGGGCGCCGGGAACTGCTTCGACCTGCACCCCGACTGGTACGTGGTCGACTACACCGACCCGAGCCACGAGTTCCCCGCCTGCCACGCCATCGAGCACTACACCGCCAACCTCGCGGTCGACCTGCCCGAGGCGCGCGACCACATCGACGCGCGGCTGCGTCCCTACCACGGCCCGGCCGTCCGCTCGCAGCTCTACCGGCTCTACGACGACGAGCCGGTACCGGAGTCCGCGCGCCGGGGCGTCGCCGTGACCCCCGCCGCGACGCGGGTGACGACCGCGAGCGGGCCGGTGGAACTGCCCGTTAGGTGCGACGACGGGTACGCGCTCACCGCCTACTTCACCGCGGACGTCCTGGCGGCGACCAGGCTGCTCGGCGGCGAGGCGTCCGCCGTGCGCCTCGGCGGGCGCGCGGTCGTCGCGCTCCACGTGTCCGACAACCGGCGGACGAACCTCGGCGCCTACGCGGAGGTCGGCCTCGCCGTTGTCGTCGCCGCGCCCGGCGGCCGGGGCGCTCTGCGTCTGCTGTCCTGGCGCGCCCTGCTCCCGCGCGCACCCCGCCCCGACCGCGTGGGCTGCCACTTCGTCGACGTGGTGCTGAGCACCGAACTGTCCCGCGCCGTGGCCGAGGAGGTCTTCGGGCACGCGGCGACCCTCGGCCCGGTGCGGGTCGAGGCGGGCCTCGGCGCCGCGCGGGTGGAGGCCTGCGCCGGCGGCGAGCCGATCATGTCGCTGGCCGGCACGCTCGGGCCCGGCTTCCCGGCGGCCGGCACGATCGCCGGCCGGGGCCTGGTCGTCTACTCCGACCGGGACGGCGTCCCGCTGCGCTCCAGCCTCCAGTGGCGCGGGACGCGGCGCGCGCACCCGTCCCCCCGGCTCCGGCTCGCCGTCGCGCGGACGGACCACCCGCTCGCCCGGCACCTTCGCGACCTCGGGCTGGACGGCGCCCGCCCGATCCTGTGCCTGGTCTCGCCCTCCCGCCGCAGCCTCCGCGGCGCTCCCGTCCCCCTCACGCTTCCCGCCCCGACCACTCCCGCGATGGTCGTTCCCGCCGGGCTCGTGACCCCGACCGCCCCCGCCCCGCCCCCCGACCCGGCCGCCCCCGCCCCGCCCCCTGATCCGGCCGCTCCCGCCACGGCTCCCGACGCGTCGCCCGACGTCAACGAAGGCCCCTAGAGGGCCCCGATATCCCGGGAGATCCGATGCCCGCACACCAGCGCGCGATCGCGGCCCACGCGCAGGCCCTCGACGCCGACGCCGAGGCGCTCACCGGCTGCGCCGCCCGGCTGCACGCGCTCGCCGCCCGGCTGCGCTCGGACACGGCCACGCCGCCCTGGCTGTTCGACACGCTGAACGCCCACATCACCGCGTGCGTGGTCGCCTCCGCCGATCTCGCCGAGGTCGCGACCCGGCTGCACGTCTACGCCGACCTCCTCGCCGAAGAGGAGCGCTGAGCCGAAGAGGAACGCTGACCGCGCGCCGATCGCGGGCCGCCGCGGCGAGCCGGATCGCGTGAGAGAACAGCAGGTCAGCGCCGAAACCAACGGTGCCCCGAATCGCCCACGCAACGATTCCGGGCATTCACCCGGTATTGACATCAAAACGGTACGGAGCGAGAATCGGTTGAATAGGAAACTTTCCTATTAGATTTGCCCTGGTCACGCCCCGGAGTCGCCATGGAGGCCCGCGCCCCGCCACCGCCCCCCGCCGAGCCCACCGAGCCGAGAACTGCCCCCCGCCATGGCCGCCCGAGCGGCCATCCCACGAGATTCGGAGCTCCCATGAAGAAAAGGCTCATCGCCGCCGCCTCAAGTGTGGCCGTCGCTCCCGCCATCCTCGTCGCCCTCCCCGGCACCGCCAGCGCCCACGGCTACGTCAACGCCCCGCCGAGCCGCCAGGCGCAGTGCGCCGCCGGCACCGTCCAGTGCGGCTCGGTCAAGTACGAGCCGCAGAGCGTCGAGGGCCCCAAGGGCCTGCGGTCCTGCAACGGCGGCAACGGCGCCTTCGCCGAGCTGAACGACGACAGCAAGGGCTGGAAGGCCGCGTCCGTCGGCCGGTCGACCACCTTCACCTGGAAGTTCACCGCCCGGCACCGCACCACCAACTGGGAGTACTACATCGGCGGGACGCGCGTCGGCAATGTGAGCGGCAACAACGCCCAGCCGCCGGCGACGGTCTCCCACACCATCAACCTCGGCAACTTCTCCGGCCGCCAGAAGGTCCTGGCGATCTGGAACATCGCCGACACGGGCAACGCCTTCTACGCCTGCATCGACGTGCAGATCGGCTGACCCGCGCCGCGACCCCGACGACCCGGGGGCCCGTGCACGCCATAATCCCGAGTGGCGCGCACGGGCCCTCGGCCCGTTCTGGAGGCCGGTCCGTTTTCGCCTATGCCACTCCGTTGGTAGGCAAATGTGGTGAAAGTGTTGGGTTGCGCTTTGGCGCCCTCGCGGTAGGTCACGGGTGACCGGGGCGGCCCGAGCGCGGCCGCCGTTCGTCCGGCGAGCGGCAGGGGGCGATGGCGATGGGGGAGCGCGTCGAGGACCCGGGCGGTATCAAGGTCGGGCCGAGTGACCCGAGGTATCCGGCACTGCGTCGCGGCTACAACCCGCGCTGGTACGCCGACCCGGCGTACGTGCGGCTCGTCGCCAGCCCGCAGCAGGCCCGGGAGGCGCTCCAGCAGGCGGTCGACGAGGCGGGCCACGACTCCGGCGAGGGCGAGGTGCGGGACCGGATCACCGTCCGGTCGGGCGGGCACTGCTACGAGAACTTCGTGTGCTCACCGGACGTCCGGGTGATCATCGACATGTCGCTGATGAACCGGATCTACCCCGACCCGGAGAAGGACGCGATCTGCATCGAGGCCGGAGCCACCAACGCCGACCTGCGCAAACAGCTGTACCTGAAGACCGGCAAGGTGCTGCCGGGCGGGTCGTGCGCCACGGTGGGGGTCGGCGGGCACGTCCCGGCGGGCGGGTTCGGGCTGCTGTCGCGGCAGTTCGGCCTCACCGTCGACTACCTGTACGCGGTCGAGGTCGCCGTCGTGGACGACGCGGGCAAGGTCCGCCTGGTCACCGCGACCGCCGACAGCACCGGCGTGCTCGGCGACCTGTGGTGGGCGCACACCGGCGGGGGCGGCGGCAACTTCGGCGTGCTGACGCGGCTGTGGTTCCGGCACCTGCCGGACGCGCCGCGCCACGTCCTGCTGACGGCGGGCGGCTGGAAGTGGAACTCGATCGAGCGGGAGTCCTTCGCCCAGATCATCGCGAACTACGGCGGCTTCTTCGACCGGCACCGCGGCGGCGAGGACGACCCGTTCGCCGCGCTGTTCGGAATCCTGCTGCTGACCCACCGCAGCAAGGACACGATCGGCCTGATCGCCCAGCTCGACGCCGACATCCCGCACGCCGAGGAGCTGATGAACCGGTTCCTGCGCGAGATCGGCCAGGACCTCGGCGTCGAGCGGCACGCGCTGGCCCACGCCTACGGCGAGTATCCGGCGCTCGTCGGCCTGCACGCGCCGACGCCGCTGCCCTGGGACCAGGTGGACAAGCTCTTCGGCGGCACCGACAACACCCGCGCGGGCAAGCACAAGTCCGCCTACATGCGCGGGCCGCTGCCCGAGCGGCACGTCGAGGCGCTGTGGACGGCGCTGGCCGGAGAGCATCCCGCGATCAAGCGGGACGCCGTCGTCCAGATCGACTCCTACGGCTCGGCGATCAACCGGGTCGCCGCCGGGGAGACCGCCGCCTCGCAGCGCGACTCGATCCTCAAGCTCCAGCACCAGGTGTACTGGCCCGTGTCCGTGAACGGCGACGACCAGCTGCGCTGGATCCGCGAGCTGTACCGCGACATGTACCGGGACACCGGCGGCGTCCCCGTGAACGCCCCGTACGCGAGCGCGGCCGCGCCGACCGACGGCTGCTACATCGGCTACCCCGACGTCGATCTCAGCGACCCGGTGTGGAACACCTCCGAGGTGCCCTGGTCGACGCTCTACTACGGCGCCGACTACTCGCGCCTCCAGGACGCGAAGCGGGTGTGGGACCCGCGCAACGTGTTCCACCATCGCCAGTCCGTCCGGGTCTGAGGGCATCCCGCCGCCTCGTCCGCCGCGCCGGGGGTGGAACGATGGGGGGAGGAGGTGCGATGGAACAGGACACGACACAGCCCACCGGTCCGGCGCGGTACCCCGGTGCCGCGACGGTCGAGGACTTCGCCCGCAACATCGCGGCGGTCCGGGCGCGGATGACCGCCGCCGCCGAGCGCGCCGGACGGGACGCCGCGCGGGTCCGGCTGCTCCCGGTGAGCAAGACCGTCCCGGAGGAGCGGCTGCGCCTGGCCGTGCGAGCGGGCTGCGACGTCCTCGGCGAGAACAAGGTGCAGGAGGCCAAGCGCAAGGCCGAGAACCTGGCCGACCTGGACGTGTCGTGGTCGGTCATCGGGCACCTCCAGACGAACAAGGCCCGGTTCGTCGCCGCCTTCGCCTCGGAGTTCCAGGCGCTGGACAGCCTGCGCGTCGCCGAGGCGCTCGACCGCAGGCTCCAGGCGGAGGGCCGGGGCCTCGATGTGTTCGTGCAGGTCAACACCTCCGCCGAGGAGAGCAAGTACGGCCTGCCGCCCGAGGAGGTGGCCGCCTTCCTCGCGCGGCTGCCGCAGTACGGCGCGCTCCGCGTCAAGGGTCTGATGACGCTGGCGCTGTTCACCGATGACGCCGACCGGGTCAGGGAGTGCTTCGTCACGCTGCGGACGATCCGCGACCAGGCCCGCCAGGACGCCCCCGACGGGATCGGGCTGGACGAGCTGTCGATGGGCATGTCCGGCGACTACGAGATCGCCATCGAGGAGGGCGCGACCGTCGTGCGCGTCGGCCAGGCCATCTTCGGCGCCCGCCCGACGACCGACGCCAAGTACTGGCCGGGTTCCTGAAGGCGGGCGCGGAGCAGTTTCGCGATCTAGCCTCGGGCCGCGTCCACGGCCTGGATCAGAGCCTTGATGTGGGCGGGCGTGGTGCGGTGGCTGATGACGCAGGCGCGTAGCGCGGCACGCCCGTCCAGCCTGACGGGGCTGATCCACGCGCTGCCGCCGTCGACGACCGTCCGGGCGAGGGCCTGGTGGTGCTCGAAGGACGGGTCCGCGGGGTCGGCGAAGCACACGACCGGCAGCGGCGTGTCGTTGAGCAGGGTCCAGCCCGCGTCCGACAGCCCGGCGCGGAGCGCGTCGGCGAGGTCCGCGTCGTGGTCGATCTGCTCGGCGTATCCGGTGCGGCCCGCGACGGCGAGGCTGAGGAACAGCTTCAGGCCGATGAAGCGGCGCGACCACTGCTGGCTCGTGCTGTAGGGGTCCACGGTGCCGTGGACGTCGGCGGGCATGTAGGACGTGGTGACCCGGAACGTCTCCGCGAGCCCCTCGGCGTCGGTCGAGAGCAGCGCGCCCGCGCCCATCGGGACGCTCAGCCACTTGTGCGCGTCCACCGTGATCGAGTCGGCGCGCTCGATGCCCGCCAGCGCGGGACGCAGCCGGTCCGAGAGCGCCGCCGCGCCGCCGTAGGCCGCGTCGACGTGGAACCGCAGCCCGAGGTCGGCGCACAGGTCGGCCAGCTCGGGCAGCGGGTCGATCACCCCGGCGCCGGTGGTCCCGGCGGTGCCGATCACCAGGAACGGCAGGTCGCCGGCGGCGCGGTCGGCCTCGACCTGGGCGGCGAGGTGACCCGGGTCCAGCTTCAGCGACGGCCCGGTCGGGACGAGCCGGACGGCGTCGCGCCCGATCCCGGTCCCGTGCGCGATCTTCAGCCAGGCGAGGTGGCTCTCCGCCGACGCGTACAGCACGGGACGGCCGGGCAGCGCCCGCAGCCCCGCGGCGCCGTACTCCGGCCACGTCCGGGTCAGCGCCAGCAGTACGGCGGTGAGGTTCGCCTCCGCGCCGCCGCTGGTGAACGACCCGGCCACGGAGTCGGCGGGGTAGCCGAGCCGCCCGCCGAGGAAGCGCAGCAGGTGCGCCTCGATCTCCGCCGCCGCCGGGGCGTGCGACCAGGCGGCGAGCTGCGGGTTGAAGGCGGCGGCGAGCGTGTCGCCGACGACGCCGAGGTGGGTCGGCGTCGGGTTGAACAGGCCGAAGTAGCCGGGGTGGGTGGTGTGCACGGTCGCCGTCCGCAGCAGCGCCGCGACCTCGTCGACCACGGTCTCGGCCCGGACCGGGCCGCCGAAGTCGTAGGCGGCGACGGCCGCGCGCAGGGCCGCCACGTCCACCGGCGGGGTGACCGCCCGGTCAGGGACGCGCTCGCGCTCGTCCTCCAACAGCTCGGCGACATGCCGCCACAGCTCCAGCGCCGCGTCCGTCGGCGGGGCGAACGAGTCACGTCCGGTGGGAAAAACGTCCATGACCAGGATCGTCGCGGCCCGGCCTCACCTCGCACAAGGCGCGAATCGGACGAAGATCGTCAGAATCGCGCCACCCCCTGGATTCAGGACGAGCCGGACGGTGCGCGGCTCAGGTCGACGACGCAGAAGAGGTTGGCGTCGGGGTCGGCGAGGACGACGAAGTCCGGCCTCGGCGGATACAGCTCCCACTTCACCCTGCTCGCGCCGAGGCCGACCAGCCGCTCGATCTCCGCCTCCTGCTCGGCCTCATCGTCCACCAGGAGGTCCAGGTGCAGGCGGGGCCGCGGCTCGGCGGGCGACTCGCTGTACATCAGGCCGAGCGCCGGGCCGGAGCCGTCCGCGTGCTCCAGCGTCCGCCAGGTCGGGCTCTCCCACTTCGGTGTCGAGACGAGGTCGAGCGCGGTCGTCCAGAAGCGCTCGGCGCGGGGGATGTCGGTCACGCCGATGACGGGGAATCCGAGTCTGAGCATGAAAAGCAGTTTAAGGGCGGTGCTCAGCGCGGGTACGGTCCTGATCATGGATGATGAGGACGGCTACTTCGGGGAGCCGGTCGCGGCGACCTACGACGAGGGGTCGGCGGGCATGTTCGCGCCGGAGGTCCTCGGCCCGGCGGTCGACCTGCTCGCCGGGCTGGCGGGCGGCGGCCGGGCGCTGGAGCTCGGCGTCGGCACCGGACGCGTCGCGCTGCCGCTCGCCGGGCGCGGCGTCCCGGTGCACGGCATCGACATGTCGCGGGCCATGGTCGACCGGCTGCGCGCCAAGCCCGGCGGCGACGCGGTCGGCGTGACGATCGGCGACTTCGCCACCACCCGGGTCGAGGGCGAGTTCACGCTCGCCTACCTGGTCTTCAACACGATCAACAACCTGACGACGCAGGACGCGCAAGTCGACTGCTTCCGCAACGTCGCCGCGCACCTGGCGCCGGGCGGCCGCTTCGTGATCGAGGTCGGCGTCCCGGGCCTGCGGCTGCTCCCGCCCGGCCAGACGGCCGTGCCGTTCCGGGTGGAGGACGACCGGTGGGCGTTCGACCTCTACGACACCTCCACGCAGGAGATGAGCTCGAACTACGTCGAAGTGGTGGACGGTCGGGAGGTCTTCCGGCGCTTCCCCTTCCGGTACGTGTGGCCCTCCGAACTCGACCTGATGGCGCGCCTCGCCGGGCTCCGCCTCGCCGACCGCTGGGAGGACTGGACGCGCACCCCCTTCACCCACGAGAGCACCCGCCACGTCTCGGTCTGGGAGAAGCCCCCCGGCGAGACGGCGTGAACGTCTCCGAATTCGACCTGCCGCTGGACGACGACCGCACCCTCCACGTCTACGACACAGGCCCGGGCGGCGGCGACGCCCTCACGGTCTTCTGGCACCACGGCACCCCGAACATCGGGGCGCCGCCCCGCCCGCTGTTCGCCGCGTCGGAGCGCCTCAACGTCCGCTGGGTGTCCTACGACCGTCCCGGCTACGGAGGCTCGACCCCCGTCCAGGGGCGGGACGTGGCGTCCGCGGCCACCTACGTCGCCGCCGTCGCCGACGCGCTCGGCATCCGCCGGTTCGCGGTCATGGGCCACTCGGGCGGCGGCTCCCACGCCCTGGCCTGCGGCGCGCTTCCGCAAGACCGGGTACTGGGGGTGGTCGCTATCGCCGCCCTGGCCCCGTTCGACGCGGCGGGCCTGGACTGGTTCGCGGGCATGGGGGACGGCGGCGCGGCCTCACTGCGCGCCGCCGCCCAGGGACGCGAGGCGAAGGAGCGGCACGAGGCGGCCGCCGAGTTCGACCCGGAGATGTTCACGCCCGCCGACCACGCCGCGCTCGCCGCCGAGTGGTCCTGGTTCGACGAGGTCGTCGGCCCGGCCGTCGAGCGGGGGCCCGGCGGGCTCGTCGACGACGACCTCGCCTACGTCGCGCCGTGGGGGTTCGATCCGTCCGAGGTCGCCGTGCCCGTCCTGCTGCTGCACGGCGAACAGGACCGGATCGCGCCCGCCGCGCATGCCCGGTGGCTCGCGCGCCGCTGCCCGGCGGCGACGGCGCGGCTGGTACCGGACGACGGGCACATCTCCGTCCTGCGCTCCGCCGTCCCGGCCCTGGAGTGGTTGCACGCCAGGGCCGGGGCCGCGGCTCAGTTCCCGGTGTAGACCGGCGCCAGGTCGGGGCGCGGCAGCGGGGGCAGCGCCCGCTCGACCGCCTCGGCGACGGCCAGCAGCCGGGCGTCGGACGCGTCGGGCCCGACCAGCTCCAGGCCGATCGGCAGCCCGTCGCCCGACATCCCGGACGGGACCGACAGGCACGGCAGCCCCGCGTTGCTCGCCGGGTCGGTGTTGCGGATGTAGGTGAGGAAGGTGTCGGCGGCGCGGCCGTTCAGCTCGACCGTCCGGTCCTGGCCCGGCGGGCGGTGCGGCCGCGCGGGCAGCGGCGTCGTCGGGATCAGCATCGCGCTCACCTCGTGCTCGGCGAAGTACCGGGCGTAGGCCGCGCGCAGCGCCGGGCGGTGCACGGCGACCGCCTCCCGGTGGTCGGCGGAGGAGACCTGGTCCTCGTCCAGGACGGAGGCGAGCACGTCGCGGACGTGCTCCGTGGACACCTCCTCCACCAGTCCGCGCAGCGCCACCGGCGCCGCGTGCTGGTACAGGTACGCCGACAGCTCGCGGCCCACCTCGCGCAGGACGAGCGCGAAGCTGACCGCCTCGTTGAGCCGCTCCAGGTGGGGCACGTCCTGTTCGACGAGCACGGCGCCCTGCGACGCGAGCTTGGCCAGCGCCTGCTCGGTCACGGTGGCGACGTCCGGGTCGAGGTCCTCGTAGAAGAACGCGGACGGGACGCCGAGCCGCAGCCCGGCCAGGTCGGCGGTGAGGCCCGGGTCCGCGCCGGACGGGGCGCAGATCGCGTCGACCAGCCGCACGTCCGCGACCGACCGCGCGATCGGGCCCGCCGTGTCGCGGGTGGAGGAGATCGGGACCATGCCGCGCCCGTCGTAGCGCCCGTGCGTCGGGCGGAACCCCACGCACCCGCACAGCGCGGCCGGGATGCGCAGCGACCCGCCGGTGTCGCCGCCGAGCCCGAACGGGACCAGGCCCGCCGCGACCCCGGCGGCGGTGCCGCCGCTGCTGCCGCCCGGGATGTGCCCGATGTTGTAGGGGTTGCCGATCGCGCCGTACGCGGGGTTGTTGCCGGTGATGTCCAGGGACAGCTCGCCCAGCGTCTGCTTGCCCATCAGCGTGCCGCCCGCGTCGAGCAGCCGCCGCGCGAGCGGCGCGTCCCGGCGGGGCCGCCAGCCGCGCAGCGCCGGGGTCGCGGCGGAGGTGGGGAGGTCCGCCGTGTCGTAGACGTCCTTGAGCGCGAACGGCAGCCCGTACAGCGGCCCGCCGCGCGGGTGCTCCGCGACCGCCCGCCGGATGCGGTCCGGTTCGTGCGTGACGTAGGTGTTCAGCCGGGTCAGCCGGGCCGTCCGGTCGATCAGCGCCTCGGTGTACTCGGCGAGGTCCAGTTCGCCGTCGCGGAGCATGCGGACGGCGTCGACCGCGGACAGCCAGTGCAGTTCTTCCATCTCGCCCCCTACGACGCGACCGTGAAGGCGAACGGGACCGGACCGCGGCTGCGCATGATCGCCGGGACCAGCAGCATGACGGCCTCCGGCCCCCGCGCGGTCGTGACGTCGCCGAGGTCGTGGACCCACCCGGGCGGCCAGCCGAGGTCTTCGAGCAGCCGGGCGACCTCCGCCTTGGCGTCCGCGTCGTCGCCGGACAGGAACGCGGTCGGCGGGACGTCGAGCCCGCGCGGGTCGGTCATCACCGTGAACAACATGGTGTTGAGCGTCTTGACGACGCGCGTGCCGGGCAGGGCCCGCTGGAGGTGCTCGGCCAGGCTGCCGTTGGGGTAGCGCAGGCCGCCGGGCGCGCCGTCCGGCCCGCGCTCGGTGGCGTTGGAGACGTCGACGAGGATCTTCCCGGCGAGCGCGCCGCGCAGCGCGGCGAGGCGGTCGAGGGCGCTGTCGCCCGGCGTCGCGTTGACGACCACCGAGGACGCCTCGATCGCGGCGGCGGGGGTCGCGACCGCGACCGGGCTCCCGGCGAAGGCGGCGGCGGTGGCGGGCACGTCCCGGGTCCCGATCGTGACGCGGTGCCCGGCTCCGGCGAGCCCGGCGGCGAGGACGCCGCCGACGCGTCCGGAGCCGAGTACGGCGATGTTGGTCATGGGGCGCTCCCTTGTTGTGCGGGGGTGTGCTTGGTCAGCCACGCGTCGGCCGTGGCCAGTGTCGCGGCGCGGTCGAAGTCGTTGATCCGCTGGAGGACGTCGGTGGCGAGAAGGGTGGTCAGGTCGACGGGCTTTTCGAGCGCGCCGGATTCGAGGAGGAGGTTCTGGGCGTTGGACCAGCGCGCGGGTCTGATCTCGCCGAAGGTGCGGCCGTCGAGCGGGGCGAGGGTCCTGGAGAGTTCCGCGAGCAGGCCCCTGGCCTTCTCCGGTTCGCCCCACTCTTCGGGGGCCGCCTGCCGCGCGGCGGCCTCGGCCGCCTTCGGGCGTTGGAGGCCGGCGTAGGTCCCCCGTGCCAGGGCACGGAAGAACCTCACCGGCACGTCGCTGTTCTCGAGTGTCTGCGTCCTGACAACGTAGCCTCCGGCCGGCAGTTCTTCGAGGCCGGGAGGGGTGATGTCGCGGACCGGGAGGCCCGCGTCGTCGAAGGCGAAGAAGTCGGTGAGCGTTCCGGCGTAGGCGGCGATGCGCCCGGACTCCAGCGTCCGCGCGACCGCGGCGCTGCCCGGACCGACCGTCGTCGTGTCGACGTCGCCGATCGACAGGCCCGCCTTCCTCAGCGCGGCGGTGAGGTAGGCGCGGTCCTGGTCGGGTGAGGCGAGGCCGATGTTCCTGCCCTTCAGGTCGGCGACCGTCCGCACCCCGCTCTTCTCCGGGACGCCGTCTCCGGTGAGCGGGGCCGCTCCAGCGGGACCGGCACCACGGCCGCGACCGTCCCCGGCCGCGACGTCATCACGACGACGCGGT
This sequence comes from Actinomadura terrae, assembly GCF_022751215.1. Classification (GTDB taxonomy): domain Bacteria; phylum Actinomycetota; class Actinomycetes; order Streptosporangiales; family Streptosporangiaceae; genus Spirillospora; species Spirillospora terrae. The sequence continues at coordinate 1,737,727 of NZ_JAICDG010000002.1, forward strand.
CCGACAGCAGCACGGCCTCGGCGATCGTGTGCGTGACGAGGACGGTCGCCGACTCCGTCCGCTCGTGGATGCGCAGCAGGTGCAGGTTCAGCGTCTCGCGGGTCAGCTCGTCCACCGCGCCGAACGGCTCGTCCAGGAGCCGGACGCCCGCGCCGGTCATCATCAGCCGCGCCAGCGCCACGCGCTGCTGCATCCCGCCGGACAGCTGCTGTGGGAAGCTGTGCTCGAAATCGTCAAGATCGAACAGGGCGAGCAGGCGCATCGCCTCGCGGATGTCGTCGGCGGTCACCCTGCGGTGGACGCGGATCGGGAGTAACACGTTCTCCAGCGACGTCTTCCAGGTGAGCAGCGCGGGCCGCTGGAACATCAGCCCGACGTCCTCGCGCGGCCCGGTGACCGGTTCGCCGTGGACCTCGGCCGTGCCGTCCGAACTTGGGACGAGCCCGGCGATGACGCGCAGCAGCGTCGACTTCCCGCAGCCGCTCGTCCCGACGATCGAGACGAATTCGCCCGGCGCCACGGAAAGGTCCACGTTCTTCACCGCCTCGACGCCGCCGTCGAATCGTTTACCGACCCCGCGCAGCCGTACCGCCGTCCTTTTCACGGTCGCCGGTTCAGGCGAAGATGTCGGAGACACGGGCGTGGTCCTCCTCGCTCAGCCGCAGGGCCATGGCGTCGTGAATCGCGCCCCATTGCGCGAACGTGCGCGGCGCGACGATCGGCGCCGTCACCGCCGGATGGTCGCGGAGCCACGCCAGCGCGAGCCCCGAGACGCTGGTCGAGAACTCCCACGCGATGTCGCGGAGCGCGGCGACCTTCGCCAGGTTCTCCGGCGAATGGAAGCCCTTGTAGTAGAGGTCTCCGGCGACCGCGATGCGGCTTCCGGCCTCGGGCGCGTTGCCGTCCAGATAGCGCTCGGAGAGCACACCGCCCGCGAGCGGGGAGAACGGCGTGTATCCGATTCCCTCGCCTTTCACCAGGGGAAGGAGTTCGGCCTCGTCCGTGCGGTCGAGCAGGTTCAGCCTGTTCTCCACCACGACGGGACGATGCAGTTTCCGCTTGTCCGCGATCCGCAGAATGCCCTCCAGCATTTCGCGGTCCACGTTGCTGACCCCGTAGGCGCGTATCTGCCCCGACTCCTGCGCGCGGCTGAACGCCTCGACGGTCTCCTCGACCGGCGTCACCGGGTCGGGGACGTGGGACAGGAACAGGTCCACGTGCCCGAGCCGCTCGATGCTGCGCGCCAGCCGCCTCTCGATGTGGCCCCGGGTCAGGTCCACGCCGCGCGACCCGTCCGGCCTGCTGATCAGGCCCACCTTCGTGGAGACGACCACGCCCTCGGGACGCCGGTCGTGCAGCCAGCGCCCGACGGTCTTCTCGCTCTCGCCGCCGCCGTAGGAGTCGGCCGTGTCGATCGTGTCGATGCCGAGGTCCCACGCCTCGTCCAGCCGCTTGAAGCCTTCTTCGGAGCTCAGCCCGTACGCGCGGGTGCTGGTGGACGCCCCGACGCCGCCGATGGAGCCGGCGCCGAAGACGAACTCGCTGATCCGGACCCCGGACGTGCCGAGGGGGAGCGTGCGCATGGTCCTTTCCTCTCTTCGGTGACGCGTGGTCAGTTGATCGTCGAGAGCGTCTCGACGGCGGCGGCGTGCAGCGCGGGCGCGGCGGCGAGGAAGTCCGGGCTGCCGGGGGTCCACGGCCGGCCGCGCGTGTCGGTGACGACGCCGCCCGCCTCCGCGACCAGCAGCGCGCCCGCGAGCAGGCCGGAGCGCACCCGGCTGAACTGCCAGAACACGTCCATCCGTCCGGCCGCGACGTGCACGAGCTGGAGCGTCGCGGGCACCGAGACCCGGATGACCAGGGCCTCGTTCAGCATCGCCCGGACCGACGCGCCGATGCGGGCGAAGTCCTCGGCGGTCTCCTCCGGGCTGGCCTGGCCGGTGCCGACGTACGCCCCGTCCAGCCGCCGCTTGGCGGAGGGGCGCAGCGGCGCGCCGTCGCGCCACGCGCCGCCCGACCGGACGGCGGTGTAGGTCTCGCCGCTCAGCGGCAGGTGCACGGCGGTGAGGACGGGGACGTTGTCGCGCACCAGCGTCGCGGTGACGCCCCAGTCGGTCATCCCGTGGACGTGGTTGACGTTGCCCTCCACGGGGTCGGTCACCCACCACTCGCCGTCCGGCAGCGGGCCGCCCTCCAGCTCGTCCTCGACCCAGCCGGCGCCCGGGCGCAGCCGCGCCAGCTCCGGCCGCAGGATCGCGAGCGACGCCTCGTCGTTGGCGTGGATCTCCGCCACGACCTCGTCGCGTCCGTCGAGGTGGACGACCTCGCTGAAGCGTCCGGCCAGGTACTCGCCGGCCGCCTGGACCGCCGCCGCGACCCGCTCCACGAGCGCCCGGTCGGCCTCGTACACGGCGGCCGTCTCGGCCGCCGCCGGTTGTCCGATCCGCATGTCCCACTCCTTCGTTCGGCTCGGTGAGCTCGACATTAGGAGCGGTCATAGCTGATGGCCAGTGCATGTTTGGTAGGCGTAGATTTACTCTGGTGCACTTGGATTTGAATCTGCTGACCGCGCTGGACGCGCTGCTGGAAGAGAACAGCGTCGCCGCCGCGGCCGAACGGCTGAACCTGTCCGCGCCCGCCATGAGCCGCACGCTCGGCCGGATCCGGCGCATCACCGGCGACCAGATCCTCGTCCGCACCGGCCGGACGATGATCCCGACACCGCACGCGCTGGCGATCCGCGGCGAGGTCCACGACCTCGTCCAGCGGGCGCGCGGCGTGCTGGAACCCGAACGCGAGCTGGACCTCGCGAGCCTGGCGCGCGTCTTCGCGGTGCGCGGGCACGACGCGGTCATGACGGCGATCGGCCCCGACCTGCTCGCCACCGTCCGCGAGGAGGCCCCCGGCGTCGCGGTCCGGCTGCTCGGCGAGGCGCCCGGCGACACGAGCGACCTGCGGCACGGACGCGTCGACCTGGAGATCGGCGCCGCCGAGCCCGACCAGCCCGAGATCACCCACGCGACCGTCGGGCACGACCGGCTCGTCGCGGTGCTCGGCCCCGGCCACCCGGCCGGGGAGGGCGAGTTGACGCCCGAGCGGTTCGCCGCGGCCGACCACGTCCTCGTGTCGCGGCGGGGCAGGCTCCGCGACCCCGTCGACCGCCTGCTGGAGGAGGCCGGGCTGCGCCGCCGCGTCGTCGCGTCCGTGCCGACGAGCACGGCGGCGCTGTACCTGGTAGCGCGGAGCGAGCTGGTCGTCGCGGTGCCCGAGCGCATGTGCCGCCCGACGCTGCGCATGCTCGGGCTCCGCACCCGGCCGCTGCCGTTCGACCTGCCGCCGGTGCCGATCGTCCTGGCCTGGCACCAGCGCTACGACAACGACCGGGCGCACGCGTGGCTGCGCGCCCGCATCCGCGAGGCGCTCGCCTTCTACGCCCGCGTCAGCGGGTGAGGCTCTCCCGGACGCGGCGCGCCGCCGTCACGAGGTTCCGCAGCGACGCCTCCGTCTCCGGGTAGGCGCGGGTCTTCAGCCCGCAGTCGGGGTTCACCCACAGCCGTCCGGGCTCCACGGCCCGCAGCGCGCGCCGCAGGTTCTCCTCCATCTCCTCCGCCGACGGGACGCGCGGCGAGTGGATGTCGTAGACGCCCGGCCCGATCCCGTTCGCGTACCCGGCGGCGCTCAGGTCGGCGACCAGCTCCATCCCCGACCGGGCCGCCTCGACGCTGGTCACGTCCGCGTCCAGCGCGCCGATCGCCTCGATGATCTCGCCGAACTCCGCGTAGCACATGTGCGTGTGGATCTGGGTGGCGTCCGCGACGCCCGAGGTCGCGAGCCGGAACGCGCCGATCGCCCAGTCGAAGTAGGCGTCCTGGTCGGCGCGGCGCAGCGGCCGCAGCTCGCGCAGCGCGGGCTCGTCGACCTGGATGATCCCGATCCCGGCGGCCTCCAGGTCGGCGACCTCCTCGCGCAGCGCCAGCGCGACCTGCCGGGCGGTGTCCGCGAGCGGCTGGTCGTCGCGCACGAACGACCAGGCCAGCATCGTCACCGGCCCGGTCAGCATGCCCTTCACCGGACGGTCCGTCAGCGACTGCGCGTAGGCCGCCCACTCGACCGTCATCGGCCGCGGCCGCGCGACGTCCCCGTGCAGGATCGGCGGCCGGACGCAGCGCGTCCCGTAGGACTGCACCCACCCGTGCCCGGTCGCGGCGTACCCGTCGAGCTGCTCGGCGAAGTACTGGACCATGTCGTTGCGCTCGGGCTCGCCGTGCACGAGCACGTCCAGCCCGAGCTCCTCCTGCAACGCGATGACCTGCGCGATCTCCTCGCGCATCGCCGCGGTGTAGGCATCGGCGGTGATCCGCCCCGCCCGCCGGTCGGCGCGGGCCCGGCGGATCCGCCCGGTCTGCGGGAACGACCCGATCGTGGTCGTCGCCAGCTCGGGCAGGCCGAGCGCGTCCCGCTGGGCGGCGAAGCGCGCGGCGCGATCGCCCCGGCGCGCCTCCGCGAGACCGCTCGCGAGCCCGTCCAGGCGTTCGCGGACGCGGGGGTCGGCCGCCGCTCGGGGCCGCTCGTCGACGTCGCCCGGGACGTGCTCGCGCAGCGCCCGCCCGAGCGCGACGACCTCGCCGACCTTCTGCCGGGCGAACGCGAGCCGCTCCCGGACGTCCGGCGCGAGCGCCTCCTCCGCGTCCAGGTCGAGCGGGACGTGCAGCAGCGAGCACGACGTGCTCACGACGACCCGGTCGCAGAGCCCGAGCAGCGCCGCGCAGGTCGCCCTGGCCCGGCGCCGGTCGGCGCACCACACGTTCCGGCCGTCCACGACGCCCGCGACGACGGTCGTGCGCGGCAGCCCGGCGACCGAGGCGAGCACGTCCAGGTTCTCCGGACCCGCGACGAAGTCCAGGCCGACGGCTTCGACGCGGGCCCCGGCCAGGGCGCGCAGCGACGCGGCGTCGACCGTCCCGAAGTAGGTGGCCACGAGCAGGCGCGGCCGGCTGGGCAGCGCGCCGAGCCGCCGGTAGACGCGGGCGAGCGCCGCGATCTCCTCATCGCTGCGGTCGGCGACCAGGGCGGGCTCGTCGAGCTGCACCCACGTGGCCCCCGCGCCCGACAGCCGTTCCAGCAGCTCCGCGTAGACCTCGACCAGGTCGTCCAGGAGATCGAGCGGGCGGAACCCGTCCGGCGCGTCCGGCGCGGGCTTGGCCAGCAGCAGGTAGGTCAGCGGCCCGACCAGCACCGGACGCGTCTCGACGCCGAGCTTCCTGGCCTCCCGGAACTCCGTGATCGGCTTGGCGGCGGGCCCGTCGGCCAGCCGGAACCGCGTGCCGGGCCCGATCTCCGGGACGATGAAGTGGTAGTTGGTGTCGAACCACTTGGTCATCTCCAGCGCCGGGACGTCCCGCGCGCCGCGCGCCATCGCGAAGTACCGGTCGAGGCCGGACAGGTGCCGGTAGCGGTCCGGGACGGCGTCGACCAGCACGCTCGTGTCGAGCACCTGGTCGTAGAACGAGAACGTGTTGGACGGGACCGCGTCGAGCCCGGCGTCGCGCAGCGTCCGCCACGTCCGGGCGCGCAGGTCGGCGCCGGTCTGCTCCAGGGCGGCGGCGTCGATGCGGCCCGCCCAGTAGTCCTCGGTGGCGAACTTCAGCTCGCGCCGCTCACCGATGCGCGGGTATCCGAGGATCGTCGTGTTCATGGCAGCTTCCCTCGCTGAGCCACAATGCGGAGACGCGAAGGGGAGACGGAGCGGTTCCGGGGGCGTGGGGGTCGCCCCCCACAAGACACCCGCCTGATGTGCGCGCCGCCGGCCCTCCCGCGAGGCCGCAGACCACCGCGCGCCGGGCGGCGCGCGGGTGGAGGCAGGTCTTCGGACTCGCGGGCGCCGCTTCCCTGAGGAAGCGTCCTACTGGCCGTCGCTTCCCAGGCCGCGTGGCCCAGTGCGTGTTGACGGCGGTCGTTCCCGCTCACCGCTGCGGGGCAGTCCCGGATTCGCACCGGGTTCCCTCTTGCGACGCTCGCCCCTGTGCGGGGCGGGCGAACCATCCACGAATCCGAGTCTAACCACACGCGGCGGGATCGCACCCTCGTTGACTTCGGGCCGGAGGGGACACAGGATCGACGCGATGGCTGAGCCGGTGCGGCTGCTGGTGGTGGGCAGCGTCAACATGGACCTGACGGTCACCGTCCCCCGGCTGCCCGGGTGCGGCGAGACCGTGCTGGGCTTCGAGGCGGTGCCCGGGCCCGGCGGGAAGGGCGCGAACCAGGCGGTCGCCGCGCGGCGGCTCGGCGCCGCCGTCCGCATGGCCGGGCTGGTGGGCGACGACGCGCACGGCGCGGAGCTGCGCGCGGCCCTCGCCGCCGAGGGCGTCGACGCGTCCGGCGTGGGCGTCGCCCCCGGGACCGCGACCGGCCTCGCGATGATCATGGTCAGACCGGACGGCGAGAACGCGATCGCGGTCGCGCCCGGTGCGAACGCGGCGCTCGGGCCCGGCGTGCGGGACGCGGTGGCGGACGCTGACGCGCTGTTGATGCAGCTGGAGATCCCGGTGGACGCGTGCGAGGCCGCCGCCGAGGAGGCGCGGCGGCGCGGCATGCTCGTGGTGCTGAACGCGGCGCCCGCGCCGCCGGTCGTGGACGCGCCGGTGGCCCGGTTGCTGCGGCTGGTGGACCTGCTGATCGTCAACGAGAGCGAGGCGGCCGCGCTGGGCGGGGACGGAGCCGCCGCCGAGCTGCGGCGGCTGGGCCCCGACCGGGTGGTCGTGACGCTCGGCGCGGACGGCGCCGCCGGGGCCGACACCGACGGGGAGTTCCGGGTCGCGGCGTTCCCCGTCCCGGCCGTCGATGCCGTCGGCGCGGGTGACGCCTTCTGCGCCGCGCTGACCGTCGGGGTCGCGGCGGGCCTGCCGCTGCGCGCGGCCGCGCGCCGGGCGTGCGCGGCGGGCGCCCTCGCGGTGACCCGGCGCGGCGCGCAGGGCTCGCTGCCCCGCACCGCCGACGTCGACGCCCTGCTCGACCGTAGTTGATCTTGATATGCTCGAAGGAGCCGTTCGCGCGCGTGACGTGGGCGCCGCTCCCGGCCCCCGCCACCGCCTGCCGGAGGGGGGACCGATGAGAGCGCTGCCCTACGTCCCCTTCGGTCCCGCCCTCGACGACCGGCCGCACGTGTTCGTCGACGGGCTCCGCACGCCGCGCACCGTCCTGGAGCTGAGCCACTGGCCGGGCAACCGCACCCCTTCCCATTTGAAGGACGACGTCAGTACGCAGTCCGTGCTGCGGCTGCTCGCGCTGCCCGAGGCCGAGCGCGAGGCCCTGCTCGGCGACGCGAGCGCAGTCACCTGCGACCACTACGACGTGGACGGCCTGCTCAGCGTCCTGTGCCTGACCAGCCCCGACTTCACCGCGCGGCACCGCGACCTGGTCGCGCGGACGGCGCTGTGCGGCGACTTCGACGTCCACACCGGCGACGCGCCCGTGCGCGCCTGCCTGGCGCTGCTGGCGGCCGAGCGCGAGATCAGCCGCGCGACGGAGTTCCGGTCGGTCGACCAGGCCACGACCGCGCTGTTCGCCGGGATGCTGGAGGTCGCCGAGGAGTGCCTGCTCGACCCGGGCGCGTGGCGCGACGGCTGGGCCGAGGAGTGGGACGACGTGGAACGTTCGATGCGCGCCGAGATCGAGATCGAGGAGCACGGCGACCTCGCGATCTTCGTCGACACCGCCGAGCCCCTGCACGAGTACGCCGTCCACGCGTGCACGGACGCGGGCCACGTGCTGCGGCTCCGCCCCGACGGGCGGCACAGCCTGCGCTTCCGCTACGAGAACTTCGTCGACTTGCAGACGCGGCGCCCCGGGCCGCGCGTCCGGGGCGATCTCCTGGCACGCGAACTCAACATGTTGGAACGTGACGGGACCTGGTTCTGCGAGTCCCCGGCTACCGCCACGCCGCTGCTCCAGCTGTACTCCGCCACCGAGGTCCCCGCGCCGAGCGGTCTCGGCATGGACGAGGCCCGCCGCGTCGTCCTCGCCTTCTTCGACGCCGCGCGCACGGACGAGTCGCTGCTGTGGCGCTCCCACGCGGGCTGGCTGGACGAGGCGCCCGGTACCCCGCCGTCCAAGGAGACCGCATGAGGGTGCCGGGGGCGCGCGACCGGCTGGCGGACGGGGGCGTCGTCCGGCTGGAGACCGAACGCGGGCCCTATGTCGCCCGGCTCGCCGGGGGACGGCCGGTGGTCCACGGCGCGCTGTGCCCGCATCGCGGCGGCCCGCTCGAAGACGCCTACCTGGTCGAGGGCATGCTGATCTGCTCCTGGCACCGCTCGACGTTCCGGGCCGCGGACGGCCGCGCGGTCTACGGCCCCGCCTGCGAAGACCTCGCCGTCGCCGCGGCGCGGTTCGACGGGGACGACCTGGTCGTCGACCTGCCGGGGGAGCCGTCCGGTGCCTGACCCGCTGGTGGCGCGGCTGGCGGGGCGCGCCGACCGCGCGGCGGCCGAGGGGGACCCGGCCTGGCTCGACCTCGTCCGCCGCTACGGGGAATGGGATCTGGCGGAGGCCGCCGAGGCGGCCGTCCGGATCCTGTGCTCGGCCGACCCCGCGACGGAGACGCGGGTGCACCGCGCGCTGCTGGCCCCGCCCCCCACCAGGCCCGATGCGGGACGCGTCGTCCGGCTGCTGCTGTGCTGCGCCGCCGCGTCCGACCTGCGGGACCTGTGCGGTCTGCCCGGCGAACCCGCGCTCGGCGACGTCGCGGTGATCGAGCCGCTCGCCCAGCTCCGCTGCTACGCCGACGACTTCCTCGACGGCCGCGACCCCGGCGCGGTGCTCGGCGGGGTGGCGGAGTGATCGGCCGGTGGCTGGACGTCCGCGCGCAGGGCCGGGCCGTCGCGCTGGGGCCGCTCGGCGTCCGCCCGCGCGGCGGCGTCGCGGCGGCGTTCGACGGCGACGCCCGGGAGCTGTTCGAGTTCCTGCTCGGGCTGCGCGTCGCGCTCCCGGTGACCGAGCGGGACGCGGCGATGCTCGGCGATCTGCTGGCCGTGCTGAACGTCCGGCTCGCCGCGCGGCTGAGCGTCGTCCGCGGCCCCGACGGCACGCCGACCGCCCACGACGAGCACCCGGCCGGGCTCCGCTGGACGGGCGCGGCGCGAGGTATCTCGGCCGCCGAGTACGCGCTGCTGGCGGGGCGGCCGCCACGGGAACGGTCCCGGCTCGGCGCGGACGCGCCGCTGGTCGTCCTGCCCACGGCGGGACGGGCCGCCGACGTCCGCGCCGCCCTCGCCGCGCACTGCGAGGTCATGCTGCGGAACGGGCACGGCGGCCTGCGGATCGTCGTCGCCGACGACGCGCCGACCCCGGAAGCGGCGCGTGAGTTGGACGCCGTCTGCGTCCAGGCGCGGCGCGAGTTCGGGTTCCGCGTGACGCGGTTCGGCGAGTGGAACGCGGACGGCCGCCCCGGCCCGAAACAGGTGTTCCGCCGCAGGATGACCGCCTCCGCCGACGCGGGCACGCGGGCCTGCGCCGACCGCACGTTCGCGCCCGGGCTGCCCGGCACCGCGAACGCGATCTTCGCCGCGTTCGCGGGGCACGACATCGTCTGGCTCGAACAGGACGCGACGCCCTGGGCCCCGACGACCCCCGCCCGCCCCGGCGGCGGCCCGCGCCCGTTCGTCGACGTCATGGACGGCGCGTCCGCGCGGGTCGAGCCGCAGCCGGTCGACGTCCCGCACGTGATCGACCGGCTCGCCCACACGGCGCCCCTGGAGGCCATGCCCTACGAGACCCACGCGGTCACCTACGAGGACACCGACTTCACCCATCTCGGCCCGGCCTCGTCCGGCAGCCACCCGCTCCCGGGAATGGTGCATTTCCACACCTGTGGACACCCCGACTTCCGGGCGCGGGCGAGCCACCACCTCGCGCTCGACCCCGCGACCCCGGAGCCCGCGCGGCGGAGCCTGCTGTCGGGCGGGCTGCCGATGCGCCGCCTGCTCGCCGACCCGCCGCCGACGGTGTCGCTGCGGCGCTGGACGTCGGCGTTCGGAACGGTCCTCGGGCTGCCCGCCCGCCGGACGCCCGGACCGCCGACGATGTGGGCGACCTCGGCGCGGCTGGTCGACATCGCGGTCGGCGACCTCATGGCGGCGCTCGGCGTCCCGGGCTGCGTCGCCGGGACGGGCCTGTGGCACGACCGCGGCGAGGTCACCGACTCGGGGCGCGGCGAGCTGTCGTCCTACCTGTTCCGCGAGGAGCTGCTGTGGCCGCTGCTGCACGCGTCCCGGGAGGCGCTCGGCGAGGTCGGCGCGGCGCCCGGCGACCCCGGATATCCCGGCTACCCGGGTTGGCTGCGCGCCGCCGGTGACGCCGTGGCCGGACGCGCCGGCCTCGGCGGCCTCGTCCCGCCCGCGCTCGGGCACGCCCTGTGGGCGGAGCTGCGCGCCGACGTCCGCCGGGCGCGCCGGTCGCCGCACGCGGAGATCCGCGCCTACGGCGACGCCCTCGCCGAGCGGGCGGGGGAGTCCCTCCAGGGAACCTGGCGCGAGTACCACGCGCGGATGGAGACGGCGGCGGTGGCGGAGCTGGTCCACTACGGCGACCAGCTCCGGTTCTGGGCGTCGCTCGTCGAGCGGGGCGCGGATGACGGAGCCGCGAGGGACGATCGGATCGAGAATGTGGGGACGGTGCCGCGATGAGCGCTGACATGCCCGGACCGGCGCGGGTGCTGGTGGTCAGCCCGCACCGCGACGACGAGACGATCGGCTGCGGCGGGACGATCAGCCGGCACGCCGACCGGGGCGACGCCGTCCACGTCGTCCATCTGACCGGGCACGGCGGCGCGAGCCTCGCGGAGGCGCGGGAGGCCGGGCGGCGGCTCGGCGTCGCGGGCATCTCCACGCTGTCGGCGCCCGAGACGCAGCTCACCGCCGACCGGGCGCTGCTGACCGAGCTCGTCGCGGTGTTCCGCGAGGTCCGTCCCGGCGTCGTCTACGCGCCGCACGCGGACGAGGACGATCCGGCGCACCGCGTGGCGGCCGAGCTGGCCCGCGAGGCCCGCTGGATCTCGGCCTACCCGATCCTGCCGGACGCGGGGCCCGCGCTGGCGGAGCCGCCCGCCGTCCTCTACGAGTTCGAGGTGTGGACGCCGATGGCGCGCCCGTCGGTCTTCGTCGACATCACCGCCGTCCGCGACCGGAAGGTCGACGCGCTGACCGCCTACGCCTCGCAGCTCGCGCACAACGAGTGGATCGACGGGGCGCTGGGTCTCAACCGGTACCGGGGCGTGACGTCGGGGCACGGCGAGTTCGTCGAAGCGTTCACCGCCGTCCGTACGACCCACGTCAGTTTCGGACAGTAATCCCCGCTGGTCACGCACCAGGAATGGTGGCCATGAATGGCCGCGAACAGGGACGTATCGGGCAGAGGGTTGACGTCGGAAGATCTGATAGTAAAGTTTCCTATAAGAAGGTCGCTCCGCGCCCCGCCCCCCGCCCTGCTCCACACGCGGACCGCCCCGCCGCGTGCACACCCCCGAAGGACGTGATCAGGTGCGCCGAATCCTGACACCGCTCGCCGCGCTGTCGCTCGCGGCCGGAATGCAGATGGCCGTCCCGCAGCTGGCATCGGCCGCCGCCGTGCAATGCGCGACCCCCTGGAACTCCTCGTCCGTCTACACCGGCGGCGCCGGCGTCTCCTACAACGGCCACAACTGGAAGGCCAAATGGTGGACGCAGAACCAGGCCCCCGGCCAGGACTCCGTCTGGGCCGACCAGGGAGCCTGCGGCGGAACGCAGGAACCGGAACCCCCGCAGACGGGTGACTTCGTGGTCAGCCAGGCGCAGTTCGAGCAGATGTTCCCGAGCCGCAATTCCTTCTACACCTACAGCGGCCTGACCGCGGCGATCAAGGCATATCCCGCGTTCGCCGGAACCGGCAGCGACACGGTCAAGAAGCAGGAGGCCGCGGCCTTCCTCGCCAACGTGAACCACGAGACCGGCGGCCTCGTCTACATCGTCGAGCAGAACACCGGGAACTACCCGCACTACTGCGACAAGAGCCAGCCCTACGGCTGCCCCGCGGGCCAGGCCGCCTACTACGGCCGCGGCCCCATCCAGCTCAGCTGGAACTTCAACTACAAGGCGGCCGGCGACGCCCTCGGCATCGACCTGCTGAACAATCCCTATCTGGTGGAGCGGGACGCGGCGGTGGCCTGGAAGACCGCGCTCTGGTACTGGATGACCCAGAACGGCCCCGGCACGATGACCCCGCACGCGGCGATGGTCAACGGCCGCGGCTTCGGTGAGACGATCCGCAGCATCAACGGCGGCCTGGAATGCAACGGCGGAAATCCGGGCCAGGTGGAGAGCAGGGTGAACGCCTACAAGAAGTTCACCCAGCTATTGAACGTCCCGCCGGGCGACAACCTGTACTGCTGACCACAGGCAGACGGGATTAACCGTTCCCGGTGGCGGACTCCTCGTCCGCCACCGGGAACTGTTTTTCCAGCCTTCAGCCGGTCATTTCGGGTTGGCCGTGCAGCCGCGGCGCCGATTCGGCGGCCACCGCCATGGCGGCGCGGACGAACGCGGCGACGGCCCGGGAACGGGAGTCCCGCGGCCAGGCGATGTGGAGTTCGGACGGCGTCAGGTCCTCGACCCTCCGGTAGGCGACGCCGGAGCGCGGGTAGCGCCGGGCGACCGAGACGGGCAGGAACCAGATGATGTCGCCCAGCTCGACCAGGTTGAAGATCTGCGCGAGGTCCCACGAGCGGGCCCCGGGCGGCGGCCCCACCTCGGCCCCCTCCCGCACGGTGCCGGACGGGCGGTGCTCCATGTCCGCGAACGTCCCGTCGGGGAGCGACCGGCCCGCGAGGTCGGCCAGGCGCAGCGACGTGCGGGCGGCCAGCGGGTCGCCCGCCGCCATCGCGACGAGGCGGGGCTCGGTCAGCAGCGGCTCGGAGTCCAGGCCGAGGCGGTCGAAGGCGGCGGGCAGGATCGCGACGTCCGCGCGGCCGTCGCGCAGCGCGGGGTCCTGGTCGCCGCGCCCGCCCAGCATCAGCTCCACCGGCAGCGCCGCCTCGTCCTCCTGGAAGGCGGCGAGGATCTGGGGCAGCAGCCCGGCGTCGTAGTCGGCCTTGAGCGCGAGGCGCAGGCTCGGCGCCGGGCGCCCGGCGTTGCGGGCGCGCCGGTCGGCCGCCGCGACCGCGTCGAGCGCGGTCCGGGCGTCGCGGAGCAGCACCTCCCCGGCGGGGGTGAGCGCCACGGCGCGCGTGGTGCGCTCCAGCAGCCGCACGTCGAGCTGGCGCTCCAGCGTCCGGATCGCGCGGGACAGCGGCGGCTGCGCCATGCCGAGCCGGTCGGCCGCGCGCCCGAAGTGCAGTTCCTCGGCGACGGCGACGAAGTAGCGGAGCTGCCGCACCTCCAGATCACTCATATCCGCAGGGTATCAATCGCGATCGCATCGGTCCTTCAGATCGGATCGGCCGCCGGGTTGACTGGCGTTGCCATTCCAGAGCGATGGCGATTGAAAAGTGGAAATTCCCCTCGGAGGTAATAGTGATCGTCGTGACGACGCCGACCGGCCAGATCGGACGGCGGCTCACCGAGCTTCTCCTTTCCGCCGGCGAACCGGTGCGCGTGATCGTGCGCGACCCGTCCCGCCTTTCTCCGCAGGTCCGCGACCGTGTCGAGGTCGTGGCGGGCTCGCACGGCGACCCCGATGCCGTCGATCGGGCGTTCGCGGGCGCCGATTCGGTGTTCTGGCTCGTGCCGCCGGACTATCGCGCGAAAAGCCTCGACGCCGCATATCTGGATTTCACCCGTCCGGCGTGCGAGGCGATTGTGAGCCGGGGCGTCCGGCGCGTGGTCGGGGTGTCGGCCCTCGGCCGCGGCTTCCCCGGCAGGGCCGGGCTCGTGTCGGCCTCACTGGCGATGGACGAGCTGATCGCCGCCACCGGCGTCGCCTACCGCGCGCTCGCGATGCCCTCGTTCATGGACAACCTGCTCCGCGACGCGAAGTCGATCGGCGGCCAGGGCGTGTTCTCGGGGATGACGCTGGGCGACCGCAAGGTCCCGGCCTGCGCCACCCGCGACATCGCCGCCGTCGCCGCCCGGCTGCTGCGCGACACCACCTGGACCGGCACCGAGGACGTCCCCGTCCTCGGCCCCGAGGACCTGACCATGCACGACATGGCGCGGATCATGTCCGAGGTGCTGGGGCGGCCCGTCCGCTACGAGCAGGTCACGGCCGAGACGTTCCGCGCCGGGCTGCTCGCGCACGGGATGTCCGAGGCGATGGCCGAGGGCATGGTCGAGATGATGGAGGCCAAGAACGCGGGCCTGGACAACGCCGCGCCGCGCACGCCCGGCTCGTCCACCCCGACGAGCTTCCGCGAGTGGTGCGGGGAGGTTCTCAAGCCGGCCGTGGAAGGTGTCGGTGCCCGGTCGTAATGTCGGGGTATGTCGCGGCGACGGTTCGATCAGGCCATGCAGCTCATGCGCAAGAGCGACCCCCAGGTCAGCGAGGACGCGTTCGACTTCCTGCGCGAGCACGCCGACGCCTACGTCGAGGAGCTGATCGCCGAGTTCGCGGCCGAGCGCGACGACCACGGCCTGCGCTGCTGGCTGCTGGAGCTGATCGCCGAGGCCCGCTCGCCGAGCGCGCTGCGGGTGTTCCGCGACGAGCTGGAGAGCATGGACGACTCGCTGCGCTTCTGGGCCGTCCGGGGGCTGGAGATGCTCGACACCCGCGAGGCGGAGCAGGTGCTCGACGAGGCGCGCGCCAACGGCTGGATCTCCTGAAAGACCGCCGCCCATGACCGACCTCCCGGCCCGTGCGGCCGGGAGGTCGTCATGCGCTCAAGACCCGCTGATCTCCTCGGAGAGCGTGCAGCAGCACTGCCCGCCGTCACCGCAGTCGTGCCCCGGCTCCCCGCCCCGCGCGAACGCGGCGGGCGTCGCGGCGGCGCGGGCGCCCCCGGACGGCCGCTCGTAGACGACGCGCCCGCCGACCAGCGTCGTGGTGACCTGGAGGTCGGCGAGGTCGTGCGGGTCGGCGCCGAGGACGTCGCCGCCGACGACGCAGACGTCGGCGGCCATCCCCGGTTCGAGCGTGCCCTTCCAGCGCTCCGCGTGGTCCTGCCACGCCGCCACGCGGGTGTAGGTGGCGAGGCTCTGCGGGACCGTGATCCGCTCCGCCTGCCCCGCGACGCCGCCGTCCGCCCCCTCGCGCAGCGCGGCCGTCATCACGCCGCGCAGCCACTGCGGTTCCACCACCGGCGCGTCCGACCCGGACGTGGTCTTGACGCCCGAGGTGATCGCGCTGCGGTAGGGCCACTGGTACTCGGTCAGCTCGCGGCCGATGATCGATTCGAGCACCCGGCCCTGGAGGTAGAGGATCTCCGCGTTCAGGTTCGCGCCGATGTCGTGGCGCGCCATCGTCCGCAGCGTCCGGGCCGAGGGGAAGTTGCAGTGGATCACGTAGTGGCGCAGGTCTGCGCGGTGCCGCGTTGACCTGACATATCCGGCGACGACCGCGTCGATGGTGGCGTCGCCGCACGAGTGCGTGCCGACCTGGAGCCCGGCGCGCGCCGCCATCGCGATCATCTCGTGCAGGTTCGCCAGCTGCTCGGCCGCGGTCGCGCCGTCGATGGTGAGGCGCCCGTTGGACCCGTCGAGGTAGGGCCTGTTCATCCACGCGGTCCGGAACCGGGGGATGCCGTCGGCGAAGATCTTGACGCCCGCGACGCGCAGCACGCGGGGATCGACGTCGTGGAGCGGGCGGTACCGGTCGAGGACGTCGCGGAGCGTCCGCGGCCCGGTGCCGCTCCCGAGCAGGGCGGTGATCCGCATCGGCAGCGCGCCCGCGCGCGCCTTCTCCGCGTAGAGCGCGAGCGTGTCGAGGTCGATGCCCGGCTCGGTGGCGCTGGTGACGCCCCTGGAGTGCAGGAGGCCGATCGCCGCGTCGATCGCCTTGGATCGTTCCTCGCGGGTGAACGGCGGCACCACGTTCCGGACGAGGCCCTGCGCCGTCTCCCGCAGCACGCCCGTCGGTTCCCCGTGTGCGTCCTTGTCGATGACGCCGCCCGGCGGCGGGACGGTGTCGCGGGTGATGCCCGCCTTGCGCAGCACGGCCGTGTTCACCGACGTCGCGTGCCCCGAGAAGTCGTTCAAGATCACCGGGTGGTCGCCCGAGACCGGGTCGATGTCGGCGGCGACCGGCGCGCGCGGCAGCACGAGCTCCTGCCATCCGCGACCGCGGATCCACGAGTCCGGCGCGGACGCCGCGCCCGCGGCGGTGCGGATCACGGCGACCAGTTCCTCGATCGTCTTCGTGTCCACGTTGACGTTGAACGGCGGGACGCTCAGCCCGTGCGAGCCGAGGTGCAGGTGCGTGTCGTTGATCCCCGGCAGCACCGTGCCGCCGCCCGCGTCGAGCAGTTTCGTCCGGCGGCCGGTGTAGCGCCGCATGTCCCGGGCCCGCCCGACGGCAAGGATGCGCCCGCCCCGGATGGCGACCGCCTCGGCCTTGCGGAAGTGCTCGTCGAGGACGAGCACGTGCCCGTTGTGGATGACGAGGTCGGCGTCGCCGCCTCGCTCGGCGTCCGCGTCCGCGTGCGCGGCGGCGGGCAGCGCTCCCGCGGCGGCGGTTCCGGCGGCCACGGCCGCGGCTCCGTGCAGGACCTGGCGGCGGTGGATCTCGGTTGACGGCGGCATGTCCGGGACCTCCTTGAGTGGATGATCGCGGCGGGTGGGCCCAGTCTCGCCAGTGCTGTTGATGAAGTCAACAGTTGGCATTCGGGCAACCTGCACGGTGGCCGGTCCGCGCCCGAGTTGCGGCACCGGCACGAATGCCGCTGGCCTGGAGGAACAACGTCGGGAGCGCCCGGACGGACGATGCCGGTCAGAGGGTTCCCGACTGGGTGTTGTCATTGTCATCAAACGCGCGCACCATGCGAGGTGGGAGCGGTGTCGTGGCGTGCACGGCGGGCGCACCCCCTTGACCGCCCCTCCTTGGTCATGCACACTCGCTTCAACTGGCGCACAAACGTGCGACAGGCGAACCTTCCTTCCCTGACATCCGTCCGGCTGAAACGAGTCCCATGACCTCCCATGAGGCGGCGCGGGGCGGCAGGAGGCTCGCCGCCCCGCCGCACCCGAACCCCACGGCTCCGGTCCTGCGGCTGCCGTCGCTGAGCTGCGACGCGCACTGCCACATCTTCGGACCCGGCGACGTCTTCCCCTACCCGGAGGACCGGGCGTATGACACGCCCGACGTCACCAAGGAGGACCTGCGCCGCCGGCACGACCTGATGGGGGTGGAGCGGGCGCTCATCGTCCAGTCCGCCGCGCACGGCACCGACCACGCCGCGCTGCTCGACGCGCTGCGCAGCAATCGGGGCCGGTACCGGGGCGTCGCGCTGCCGACCCCGCGCACCACGCCGGCCGAGGTCGCGGGCCTGCACGAGGCCGGGGTGCGCGGCGTGCGCCTCCAGTTCATGCCGCACCTCGGGACGAGTCCGTCGCCGGACGAGGTGCGCGCGGTGGCCGATCTCGTCCGCCCGCACGGCTGGCACATGGCGTTCCACATCGCGGGCGACACGGTCGTGGACATGTTCGACACGCTCCGCGCCGGCGGCCCGCCCGTGGTGATCGACCACATGGCGCGCGTCGACCTGCGCACCGGTCTGGACGGCCCGCAGGTGAGCGCGCTGCGGCGGCTGCTCGACACCGGGAACGTGTGGGTCAAGCTCAGCGCGCCCGACCGGCTCTCGGCCGGGGGCCCGCCCTACGACGACGCGGTCGAGCTGGCCGCGCTGCTCGCCGCGCAGGCGCCCGAGCGCTGCCTGTGGGGGAGCGACTTCCCGCATCCGAACGTCCGCGAGATGCCCGACGACGGGGTGCTCGTCGACCTGATCGGACGGATCGCGCCGGACGAGAAGACCCGGCACCGCATCCTCGTCACCAACCCCGCCGAGCTGTTCGACTTCCCGCTGGAGGGTGCATGACCTCCGGGGCGCCCACGAGTCTGCATCCGCGCGGCACGGTGTTCACCCGCGCGCCGCGCCCGAGCGAGGAGGTCCTGCGCGCCTACGACGAGCTGGCCGTGGCGTCGGTGCACGAGGCGATGGGGCAGCGCAACCTGCTGCGCGGGGTCCGCCCGCTGGCGCCCGGCACCCGCGCGGTCGGGCGCGCGGTCACCGCGCTTGACCTGTCCGGCAGCAACCTGACCCTGCACGCGATGCTGGAGGTGGCGGGGCCGGGCGACTTCCTCGTCTGGACGTCCCAGCACGGGCCCGTCGACTCGGCCGTGTGGGGCGCCAACGTCAGCGAGTCCGCCGCCGCGCGCGGGCTCGCGGGCGCGGTGATCGAGGGGCACGCCCGCGACATCGCCGACATCGAGCGGGTCGGGTTCCCGCTGTGGGCGCTCGGCGTGACCCCGGCCGCGACCGGTAAGACGCGCACCGGGTGGGGCAACGTCCCCGTCGTGTGCTGCGGCGCCTACGTCCGGCCGGGCGACCTGATCGTGGCCGACGGCGACGGCGTCGCGGTCGTCCCGCTGGAGGACGCGGGCCGCGTCGCCGAGGCCGCCGCCGCCCGCGACCTGCGCGAGACCACCACCCTGACCCCGCGCGTGCGCGAGGGCGCCTCGCTGTTCGCGGTGCGCGACTGGAGCCAGAACTTCCCCGCCGACGGCGGTCGCTTCGTCGACGCCGCGTGGGACCGAGCCGACGAGAGATGACGAGAGGAACGGAGCGCGCATGAAGGCCATCGTCGCCAGGGAGACCGGTCCGCCCAGCGTCATGCAATGGACGGACATGGAGCCGCCCAAGCCCGCGCCCGACGAGTGCGTGGTGAAGGTCGAGGCGTGCGGCGCGTGCATGCACGAGGTGCTCGTCCGGCGCGGCGACCGGGCGCAGGGCACCGGCTTCCCGATCATCCCCGGGCACGAGGTCGTCGGCGAGGTCGTCGAGGTCGGCGCCGCCGTCGTGGACTTCGCGGTCGGCGACCGGGTCGTCGCCAACCAGCGGCAGCGGGTGTGCGGGAAGTGCCGCGAGTGCCGGACGGGCCGCGAGACCCGCTGCCCGCGCAAGGTGTTCCTCGGCGACATCGGGTTGAACGGCGGCTACGCCGAGCTGGTCACGGTGTCGGACGGCAGCCTCGTGAAGGTGCCGCCGGGCATCACCTCCCCGCACGTCGCGATCGCGTCCTGCGCCATCGGCACCCAGCTCAACGCGCTGCGCGACGTCGCGCACCTGGAGATCGGCGAGACCGTGCTGGTCACCGGCGCGGGCGGCGGCGTGGGGCTGCACGCGATCCAGCTCGCCAAGGCCTCGGGCGCGCGGGTGGTCGCGCAGACGACCTCGCCGGAGAAGGTCGAGGCGGTCCGGCAGGCGGGCGCGGACGAGATCCTGCTGGTCGAGCGGGGCGCCGACTACAGCAAGGACGTCATGGAGGCCACCGCCGGGCGGGGCTGCGACATCGTCCTGGAGAACGTCGGCGCCGCGTCGTTCCTGTCGAGCATCAAGACCGTCGCGCTGCACGGCCGGCTCGTGCTGGTCGGCGAGGTGCAGAAGGTGCCGCCGCCGGTGGAGGTGGACCTCGTCGGCTGGCGCGGCCGCGACATCTCGGTCCATTCCGCGGCCAGCACCACGCGGCGGCAGCTGGAAGACGTGCTGACGCTCATCGAACGGGGTCTGGTGACCCCGGTGGTGACCGACACGCTGCCGATGTCGGAGGCGGCGCGGGCCCACGAAATCCTGGAGAGCGGCTCGGCGACCGGGCGGATTCTCCTGGTCCCCGACACCGCGGCGTGAACTGTGGAAGGAAACGGCGATGAGACGTCGTAGCTCGGGCTCTCTGACGTTTCGCGTGGTGCTGTCGCTGGTCGCCGTCGCGCTGGCGGCGGCCGGCTGCGGCGGCGGCGACTCGGGTTCCAAGGAAAAGGGTGAGAACCTGCGCACCGTGAAGGTCGCGCTCTCCATCAAGGCGATGAACGCCAGTTTCGCCGCCATTCCCGTGGCCCGCTATCTCGGCTACTTCAAGGAGGAGGGCCTGAAGGTCGAGACGACGTTCACGCCCGGCTCGACGCAGGCGATCCAGGCCGTCGCCGCCGGGCAGCTGGACATCGCCGCGCCGGTGCCGCAGTCGCTCATCCCCGACGCGGTGACGAACAAGTCCGACCAGCGGATGTTCTTCAACTGGGCGCGGTCGCAGGTGGCGAGCTTCGCGGTCGAGGACGCGAGCCCGATCCGGAGCTGGCAGGACTTCAAGGGCAAGAAGATCGGCGCGCAGAGCCTCGGCAGCGGGACGATCCCGCTGGCCAAGGCGCTGCTGCGGGAGCAGGGCCTGGACCCCGACAAGGACGTGCAGTTCGTGTCGGTCGGGCTGGAGGCCGCCGCCTACCACGCGATGCAGAGCAAGCGCATCGACGCGCTGATGCTGTTCGACTCGCAGTACGCGGCGATGGAGAACCTCGGCGCGAAACTCCGCTACTTCAACTCGCCGCTGGGGAAGCGGCTGTTCTCCACCGGGTTCTCCGCGAAGCAGTCGTTCATGCGGGCCAACCCGAAGGTGATCGAGGGATTCGGGCGGGCGATGGCCAAGGCGAACGTCTTCGCCACCGCCAACCCCGAGGCCGCGATCAAGATGATGTACAAGGTCTATCCGAAGACGAACGTCCCCGGCGTCCCCGAGAAGAAGAAGATCGCCGACAACAAGCGCATTCTCGCGCTGCGCACCACCTACCTCACGACCGGCGACCCGGCCGGCCACAGGAACTGGGGCTCCTTCCCCGAGGACGGCGTGAAGGCGTGGAGCGACTTCTCGGTCACCACGAAACTCACCCCGGGCGCGTTCAAGGCCGACCAGATCGTCACGAACCAGTTCGTGCAGGCCTTCAACAATTTCGACAGCCGGCAGATAGCGAACGCGGCGAAGACCTACAAGTTCGGAGGCTGAGATGGCGACGACAGGGCACGCCGTCGAGCTCGCCGGCCTGCGGCACGTGTTCGCGGGCCGGGGCCGCGGCCGGCGGGCCGTGCACGGGGTCGAGGCGATCAGGGACGTCGACCTCACCGTCGAGCCCGGCGAGTTCGTGAGCATCGTCGGGCCGAGCGGCTGCGGCAAGAGCACGATCCTGAAGATGATCGCGGGGCTGCTGCGTCCCGCCGAGGGCGCCGTGCGCGTCTGGGGCGAGCCGGTCACCGGGCCGCGCCGCGACATCGGCATCGCGTTGCAGGACGCGACGCTGCTGCCGTGGCGGGACGTCATGTCCAACTGCCTGTTCCCGGTCGAGCTGCACGGCAAGGTCACCGCCGAGGCCCGCGAGCGGGTGGCCGGGCTGCTGGAGCGGGCCGGGCTCGCGGGGTTCGAGTCGCGCCGTCCGAAGGAGCTGTCGGGCGGCATGCGGCAGCGCGTCGCGATCTGCCGGGCCCTCGCCGACGACCCCCGGCTGCTGCTGCTCGACGAGCCGTTCGGCTCCCTGGACGCGCTGACCAGGGAGCAGATGAACATCGACCTGAACCGCCTCTGGCGGGAGTCGGGCAAGACCGCGATCCTCATCACCCACGGCATCGACGAGGCGGTGCTGCTGTCCACACGGGTCGTGATCCTGTCCGAGCGTCCCGGCACCGTTGTGGAGGTCGTCACCCCGCCTTTCCCGAAGGCGCGGACCAAGGAGCTGATGGCGACGCCGGAGTTCGCCGAGGTGTGCGGGCGCATCCGCGACCGGCTGTTCGCCGCCGAGCAGAAGGTCGGCGGATGACCGCCCCGGCGGCGAATGCCGGGGTGGCGGCGCGCTGGGGCGGGCTGGTCGCGGTCACCGCCGCGCTGCTGCTGGCCTGGCAGATCCTCCCGTCGGACGTGCAGGGCGACGGCAGTTCGGTGCCGAAGCTGGACGCGGTGCTGAAGGCGCTCGGCCCGTCCGGCGAGTGGGGCGAATACCTGAAGGCGCTGCGGACCACGCTCGGCGAGGCGTTCTTCGGGCTGCTGATCGGCTTCGCCGCCGGGGTGGTGCTCGGCGTGCTGCTCGGCGAGTCGCGGATTCTGCGGCAGGGCTTCTACCCGTACGCGCTGGCGTTGCAGGCGCTGCCGCCGATCGCGCTCGCGCCGATCTTCGTGATCTGGTTCGGGCTCGGCATGCAGTCCAAGATCGGGCTGGTCGCTGCGGCGACCCTGTTCCCCGTCCTGGTGAGCACGATGGCGGGCGTCGCCGAGACCGACCGCGGCCGGATCGAGATGGCGACCGCGTTCGGCGCGTCCAAGTCCCAGATCAGGCTGCGGATCATCTTCCCCGGGCTGGTCGTGCCGATCTTCTCCGGGCTGGAGATCTCGGTGGTGCTGTCGTTCCTGGCCGCGATCGCCGGCGAGCTGATCAGCGCCAACGCCGGAATCGGCGTGATCTTGCAGGTCTACCAGCGCGACTACCGGCTGGCCGAGGAGTTCGCCGTGCTGATGATCCTGGTGGTGGTCGGGCTGGCGCTCGCGCTGCTGGTGCGGCTCGCCCGGCGTCTCGTACTGGAGCGCATGCCCAATGAATAAGGTGACCGAGGCACCCGGCAGACCCGTCCGGTCCCGGCGGGATCTCGAACCGAGGCGTCCCCTGCTGGCCGGGCCGCTCGGGACGGCGGCGTTCGTGCTGCTGCCGCCCCTCGTGGTCGGCCTCGCCGGCGTCCTGCTGATCCAGCTCGTGATCTCCCGCTTCGAGATCAGCGGGGTCGTGATCCCCAAGCCGACCGAGGTCTGGGAGATCATGAGCTCGGACCTGTTCCTCGACCAGGTCGGGCAGAGCGCCTGGGAAACCTGGAAGGCCACGCTGATCGGGTTCGCGCTGGGCGCCGGGGCTGGCATCGCGCTCGGCGTGCTGATGGCCGAGTCCCGGACGGCGCGGTTCGTCCTCTACCCCTACGTCGTCGCGTTCCAGTCCCTCCCCAAGATCGCGCTCGCCCCGGTGTGCGCGCTGTGGCTCGGGTTCGGGCTGACGATGAAGTTCAGCTTCGCGGCGATGCTGGCGTTCTTCCCCGTCCTGATCGCGATGCTGTCGGCGCTCTCGACCGTCTCGGAGTCGCGGCTGGAGATGGCGACGGCGTTCCACGCGGGACGCTGGCAGCGCTTCCGCCGGATCTCGCTGCCCTCGGCGGTGCCGGGCATCGTGTCCGGGCTGGAGATCGGCATGGCGTTCGCGCTGATCGGCGCGATCGTCGGCGAGTTCGTCGCGCCGTCGGCGGGCGGGCTCGGGCAGCTGCTGCTCACCTACAGCGAGGCCATCAACGTGGCCGCCGAGTTCTCCGTGCTGGTCGTGCTGATGCTGCTCGGCGTCCTCCAGAACAAGATTCTTTTCGGGCTCGTCCGGCTGGGCACGCGAAGGTTCTTCGAGTCGTCCCGATGACGGCCTACGACCTGCTGGTCAGGGGCGGCCGGGTGCTCGATCCGGGCGCGGGCCTGGACGGCCGCCTCGACGTCGGGGTCCGCGGCGGCGTGATCGCCGCCGTGGCGCCCCGCCTCGACCCCGCGTCGGCGGCGCGGGTGCTGGACGCCTCGGGCGCCCTCGTCTGCCCCGGCCTGGTCGACGCGCACGCCCACGTCTACTGGGGCGAGACGCCGATGGGCGCCTGGCCGGACGAGGTGTGCGCGGGCGGCGGCGTCACGACCGTCGCCGACGGCGGCAGCAGCGGCACCGACTCGTTCGCGCGGTTCCGGCGCTGGATCGTGGACGGCTCGCGCACCCGCGTCCTGTGCCACCTCAACCTCGCGCGGACCGGGCTGACCAGGTCGACGGGGGAGCTGCGCCCGGGCCTCGTGGATCCGGACGGCGTGGCACGCCTGATCCACGAGCACCCCGACCTCGTGGCCGGGATCAAGCTGCGGCTGTCGGAACCGATCACGGGCGGGCCGTGCCGTCCGATGCTGGAGCTGGGCGCGCGGGTCTCCGCCGAGACGGGCACGCCGCTGCACGTCCACATCGGCGGCACCGCCGAACCGCTCGCCGACCTGCTGCCGCTGCTGTCGCCCGGCGACACGGTGACCCACTACCAGACACCCCGGCCGAACGGCTTGCTGGACGACACCGGTGTACTGCTCCCCGCCGCGCGCGAGGCCCGCGAACGCGGCGTCCTCTTCGACTGCGGCCACGGTATGAGCCATTTCGGCTTCGCCGTCGCCGAGGCCCTCCTGGCCCAGGGCTTCCCGCCGGACACCATCAGCAGCGACCTCAGCCGCCGCTCCTTCCCCGACCTCGCATTCGGCCTGCTCACCGTCATGAACAAGTGGCTGGCACTCGGCATGCCGCTCGCCGACGTGGTCCGCGCGGCCACCACGTCCCCGGCCGCCGCACTCGGCTGGGGAGACCGAATCGGCGCACTGCGTCCCGGGGCGGAGGCCGACATCGCGGTACTGAAATGGGAGAACGGCGAATTCACCTACACCGACGCCCTGGGCGAGCGGCGCGGCTCGCGCGGGAGGCTGGTTCCGGTGGCGACTGTTCGGCGAGGAACGGCGTCATCAACGGGACCAGGGCGTCGGGGCGGTCCAGCGGAATGAGGTGGCCGCAGTCGTCGATGACGTGGCCGGTGAGGTCGTCGGCGAGGGGGCGCAACTGGCGTTCGAGCACGTCGCCGACCGGGTGGGCGCCGACGGTCATCGTAGGCACGGTGAGGCGGTGCGAGTTCGCCGCGTCCTGGATCTGGCGGGCGCTCGTGGGCAGCGCGCGGTAGTAGGAGAACGCGCAGCGGAGGGCGTCCGGGCCGGTGTAGGCGGCGACGAACGCGTCCCTTATCGGACGCGGCACGTCCCGCGTGCACGTGCCGGAGGTGAGGAACCAGTCGATGTACTCGGCCTCGTGGCCGATCAGGACGGTCTCGGCGAGGCCCG
This sequence comes from Actinomadura terrae, assembly GCF_022751215.1. Lineage (GTDB taxonomy): Bacteria > Actinomycetota > Actinomycetes > Streptosporangiales > Streptosporangiaceae > Spirillospora > Spirillospora terrae. Next base: position 1,762,581 of record NZ_JAICDG010000002.1, read on the forward strand.
GGACGGAGTGGAAGCCGAACCACCACGGCGTGGGGAGGGCCTCGGCGCCGGGCAGCCGTCCCAGCAGCGACTCCATGAGGACGAGCCGCCGCACGCGCTCGGGCCGCCGCAGGGCCAGCAGGAACGCGGGCGGGGCGCCCGCGTCGATCCCGGCGACCGCCGCCGAGGGTTCGCCGAGCGCGTCGAGGAGCGCTTCGGCGTCGGCCGCGAGGGTGGCGGCGTCGTATCCGTCCGCTGCCCGGGTGGTGGCGCCGGTGCCGCGCATGTCCGGGGCGATGACGCGGTGGCGGTCGGCGAGCGCGGCGATGACCTCGGTCCAGAGCCGCCAGGTGTGCGGGAAGCCGTGCAGCAGCAGGACGGCGGGCCCGTGCCCGGCGACCGCCACGTTGAACTCGATGCCGTTGGCGGCGACCCGCCGCGTTGGGGGAAGCGAGGCCATGCCGAACCCTTCGGGGTAACCAATGGTGACAAGCTGACCATAGGTAACCTGTGCCGTAGGCCCAAGAAGGCACTTTCCCGACAGGTGGTGAGTTCCAGGTGACCCCGAGGAGCGGTGCGCGCGGCGACCTCTTCGATCCGCTGTGCCCGACCCGCCGGCTGCTGGACCGCATCGGAACGAAGTGGACGTCGATGGCGGTGAAGGTGCTGGCGTCGGCCGCGCCGGGCGAGCTGCGCTTCGCCGAGCTCCAGCGGCGGATGCCCGGCGTCTCGCAGAAGATGCTGTCGGTGACGTTGCGGAACCTGGCGCGGGACGGCCTGGTCGTCCGGCGGGTGGAGCCGACCGTGCCGCCGCGCGTCCACTACCGGCTCACCGACCTGGGCCTGTCGCTGGAGGTCGTGCTGGCCGCCGTCCGCGACTGGGCCGAGGAGCACATGGCCGAGATCGACGCGGCCGGCGCAGAGTAGCCCCGTCTGGCAACGGTTTACCGCCCGTCGTCCATTCAATGGATGATGGTCACATGTCGCGGATCTTGGTTCCGGGGCGCCAGCCGAGCGCCCGGGAGATGCCGAGGCCGCCGGCGATCACCGGCGGCAGCACCGCGCGGGGGTTCACCGAGCCCGAGCGCACCACCACCGACAGCGCCGCGACGACGCGCCCGTCGCCGTCCACGATCCGCGTCGCGATCGAGTCGGCGCCCGGGGTGAGCTCGCCGCGCACGCTCGCGTTGCCGGTGCGGCGGCACTCGGCCAGCTCGCCGCGCAGGACGCCCGGGTCGACGGTGGTCGCGGGCGTGTACCGGCGCAGCGGGCCCGCCAGCACCCGGTCGACGAGGTCGGCACCGCCGTGCGCGAGGACGACCTTGCCGACCCCCGAGCAGTGCAGCGGCAGCCGCCCGCCCACCTGCGAGACCAGCTCGGGCGCCTGCGGCGCGGACAGCCGCTCGATGATCACGGCCTCGGTCCCCTCCAGCACCGCGAGCTGCACGTGCTGGTGGAGCGCGGTGTAGAGGTCCTCCATGAACGGCTGGGCCTGCGTGCGCAGCGACTCGGTGAGCGGCGCCAGCGTGCCGAGCTGCCACAGCCGCAGGCCGATCGTGAAGCGGCCGTCGTGCCGGCGGGTCAGCGCCCCGGCGTCGGTGAGCTCGATGGCCAGGCGGCGGACGGTCGCGTGCGGCAGCCCGGTCCTGCGGACCAGGTCGGCGAGGCTGAGCACGTTCTGGCCGGGCTGGAACGCGAACAGCACCTCCAGGAGGCGGGAGCTGACGCTCCGGCCCGGCTCGCTGGTGCGCGGCATGGCGCGGCCTCCTCTCGTTGACCCGCGAGGATAGCCGACGGTGTCCATAGGATGACCAACCGCGCGCCACGGGACGGGCCGCCGGGGCAGCATGGCGTCGTCAGCAGGCAGGCGGCGACCATGGGGGACCAGACGATGCTCGGGCCGGACGGCGGCACACCGGAGATCGCGATCATCGGCGGCGGGATCGGCGGCCTCGCGACCGCCGCGTTCCTCCACCGCGCGGGTCTCCGCGGCACGGTGTACGAGCAGGCGCCCGCGCTGCGCGAGGTCGGCGCGGGGCTCGTCGTCGCGCCCAACGCCGCCCGCCTCCTGCGCGGGCTCGGCGTGCTGGAGCAGCTGCTCGGCAGCGCCGTCCGGCTGGAGGTCGGGTGGGAGTTCCGGCGCTGGCGGGACGGAACGGTCCTGTCGGCCGAGGACCTCGCGACGGCCTGCGAGCGCCTCTACGGCGAGCACACCTACACGGTGCACCGCGCCGACCTGCTGGAGGCCATCGGCCGCGCCGTCCCGCCGGGCGAGGTCCGGCTGGGCAAACGCTGTGTCGCTATCGACGTCCGGGATGGCCGCGCGTTGCTGCGCTTCGAGGACGGCGAGAAGGCCGAGGCCGACGTCGTCATCGGCGCGGACGGCGTCCACTCGACGGTCCGGGCCGCCATCGCCGAGCCCCACGACGCGACCGACTCCGGCCTCTGCGCGTTCCGCGCCCTGGTGCCCGGCGAGAGCGCGCCGCCGTTCGCGCGGCGTCGCGCGCAGACGCTCTGGATCGGGCCCGGCCGCCACCTGGTGCACTACCCGATCTCCGGCGGGCAGCTCGTCAACCTCGTGGCGTTCGCCCCGGCGGGCGAGGACTCGGTGGAGTCGTGGACGGCGCGCGCGACCGTCGAGGAGTTCCTCGGCGAGTTCGACGGCTGGGACCCCCGGCTCGTCGGCCTCATCGCCGCCGCGCGGGACCCCGGACGGTGGGCGCTGCTGGACCGCGCGCCGCTGCCGAGCTGGAGCCGCGGCCCGGTGACGCTCCTCGGCGACGCCGCGCACCCCATGTTCCCGTTCTTCGCGCAGGGCGCCGCGCAGGCGATCGAGGACGCGGCGGTCCTCGCCCGCTGCCTCGCCGACGACGCCGCCGACCCGCCCCGCGCGCTGCGGCGCTACGAGGCGCTGCGCCTGCCCCGCACGTCCCGGTTGCAGGAAGTGAGCCATGCGCGCTCGGACGTCAACCACCTCCCCGACGGCCCGGACCAGCGCGCCCGCGACGCGTCCTTCGCCGGGACCGACCCGCTGGTCGACAACGGCTGGATCTACGGCTACGACCCCGACGCCGCGATCGCCGCCGAGCCCGCCGCGGGCTGAACCCCGGACACGTCCGCCCGCCGAGCCCCGCGGGCCCCACCGCAGAAGGAGATCTCCATGACCGTCACCGAGGACGCCCCGGCCGTCCGCACGAGCGAGCTGTTCATCGGCGGGCGGTGGTGCGCGGCCGAGCACGGCCGGACCGTCCGGACGAGTTCGGAGCTGACCGGCACGCCCGTCGCCGAGGTCGCGGCCGCCTCACCCGCCGACGCGCGCCGCGCCGTCGAGGCCGCCGAGCGCGGGCTGGAGACGTGGGCCGGGTGGCCGCCCGCGCGCAGGCGCGCCGTCCTGGAGCGGGCGGCGGCGCTGTTCGCCGAACGCGCGGACGACCTTGCCGCGCTGATGCGACAGGAGATGGGCGCCGCGCGGCCGTGGTGCGAGTTCAACGTGTCGGTCGCGCGGGGGATGCTCGCCGAGGCCGCCGCGCAGGCGTACTCGGCCGTTGGGGAGGTCATCCCCTCGGACGTGCCCGGCCTGACCGCGCTCGGCGTCCGCCGGCCGGCCGGCGTGGTGGTCGGCATCGCGCCCTGGAACGCCCCGCTGATCCTGGGCGTGCGCGCGCTGGCGATGCCCCTCGCCTACGGCAACACGGTGGTGCTCAAGTCGTCCGAGCAGGCGCCGTGCACTCAGGGGGCGATCGTGGAGGTGCTGCACGACGCGGGAGCCCCGCCCGGCGCCGTGAACCTGGTCAGCAACGCGCCGCCGGACGCGCCGGAGGTCGTCGAGGCCCTCGTCGCGCACCCCGCCGTCGCGCGGGTGAACTTCACGGGCTCGACCCGTGTCGGCCGCGTCATCGCCGAGATCGCGGGCCGTCACCTCACCCGCACCGTCCTTGAGCTGTGCGGGAAGGCCCCGTTGATCGTGCTCGCGGACGCCGACGTGCGGGCCGCCGTCGATGCCGCGACGTTCGGCGCGTTCCTGAACCAGGGGCAGGTCTGCATGTCGACCGAGCGGCTGATCGTCGACCGCTCGATCGCGGACGAGGTCGCCGGACGGCTGACGGAACGGGCCGAGAGCCTGGTCGTGGGGCCGCCGGACGACCCGTCCACCCAGCTCGGGCCCATGGTGAACCGCGGCGCGCGCGACCGCGTGCTCGCGCTGGTGGACGACGCCCGCGCGCAGGGCGCGCAGGTGCTGACCGGCGGCGAGGCCGAGGGCCTCTACCTGCGCCCGACGGTGCTGCGGGACGTGACGCCCGCGATGCGGATCTACGCGGAAGAGTCCTTCGGCCCGGTGCTGTCGATCATTGAGGTGGACGGCCCCGACGAGGCGGTCGAGGTCGCCAACGACACCGAGTACGGGCTGTCGGCGGCGGTGTTCGGCGGCGACGCCGGCGCGGCACTCGACCTGGCGCGCCGCGTCCGGTCGGGGATCTGCCACGTCAACGGGCCGACCGTCCACGACGAGCCGCGGATGCCGTTCGGCGGGGTCGGCGCGAGCGGCTGGGGGCGCTTCGGCTCCCGCGCCGCGCTGGAGGAGTTCACGGAGCTGCGGTGGATCACCGTCCAGACCGGTGAGCGGCACTACCCCATCTGAGAACACGCCTCCGCCTCGGAGGCCCAACGGACGTGGCGGGGGCCTCGTCGTCAGGAGAGTGCAATGGCCCTCACATCCGTCCCGGGACGAGCGCGCGACGCGCGCTGGGTCCTCGCGATCTGCTGGGTGACCGTCGTGTTCGACGGCTACGACCTGATCGCCTACGGCACCGTGGTACCGAGCCTGCTGCGCCACGAGTCGTGGGACCTGAACGCAGCCGAGGTCGGGCGGATCGGCAGCCTGGCCCTGGTCGGGATGCTGGTCGGCGCGCTCGTCGTCGGCACCCTCACCGACCTCGTCGGACGCCGCCGGATCATGCTGTGCTGCCTGGTCTGGTTCTCCGTCGCGATGCCGCTGACCGGGCTGGCGCCGAACCCGGAGATCTTCGGGCTGCTGCGTTTCGTGACCGGGCTCGGCCTCGGCGGGGTCGTCCCGACGGCGATCGCGCTCACGATCGAGTACGCGCCGCCCGCGCGCCGCCAGCTCCACAACGCGCTGATGTTCTCCGGGTACTCCATGGGCGGGGTGCTCGCCGCCGTCCTCGCCCTGGTCGCGCTCCCGTCCGGCGGGTTCCGCGTCATGTTCTTCTGCGGGGTCGCGCCGCTGGTGCTCGTCGTTCCCCTCGCCTACCGGCTGCTGCCCGAGTCGGCCGCCTTCCTCGCGGCGCGCGAACCCGCGTCGGCGGACGCCGGGGGAGGCGCGGCGGGCAGGTTCGACTCCATCCGCTGCCTGTTCTCCCGCCGGAACCTGCTCGGCACGCTGCTGTTCTGGACGATCTCGCTGATCGGGCTGCTGCTGGTCTACGGGCTGAACACCTGGCTGCCCGAGCTGATGCGCGACAGCGGCTACTCGATGGGCTCGTCGCTGACGTTCCTGCTGGTCTTCAACGCGGGCGCGGTCGTCGGGGTGATCGCCGCGGCGGCGCTGGCCGACCGGGTGGGGGAGCGCGCGGTGGTGTGCGGGGCGTTCGCGGTCGCCGCGGTGTCCGTGCTGCTGTTCGCGACGCGTCCCTCGCTCGTGCCGCTGCTGGTGCTCACGGCCGTCGCCGGGTTCGGCGCCAACAGCCAGACCATGGTCAACGCCCTGGTCGGCGGCCACTACCCGCCCGCGGCGCGGGCGACCGCGCTCGGCTGGGCGCTCGCCGTCGGCCGGATCGGCGCGATCATCGGCCCGGTCTACGGCGGCCTGGTCGTGACCGCCGTGGACGACGGCGTCCTCGGGCCGAACTGGCACTTCTACGCGTTCGCGGTCCCGGCCGTCGCCGCCGCCGGGCTCGTGCTCCTCGTTCCCCGGCCGGGGGACGCGACCGACAACGAGACGAAGGATGAGGCCGATGCGAGATCGACCACCGGTGGACGGGCGGCCGGCGGCCGTCAGCGTCCGTGACGCCGCGTTCGCGGTGCTGCGCCGCCTCGGGCTGACGACGATCTTCGGCAACCCGGGGTCGACCGAGATCCCGTTCCTGACCGGGCTGCCGGACGACATGGCGTTCCGGCTGGCGCTGCACGAGGGCCCGGCCGTCGGGATCGCGACCGGCTGGGCGCTCGCGCGGGGCCGTCCGGCGCTGGTGAACCTGCACACGACCGCCGGGCTCGGCAACGCCGTGGCGGCGCTCGCCACCGCCCGCGCCAACCGGGCGCCGCTCGTGGTCGTCGTCGGCCAGCAGGACCGCCGCCACCTCGCGCACGACCCGTTCCTCGCGGGCAGGCTGGACGGCCTCGCCGGGGAGTACCCGGTGTGGACGCACCAGCCCGTCCGGGCGCAGGACGTGCCGGGCGCCCTCGCACGCGCCCACCACGAGGCCGTCACCGGCGCGGGCCCGGCGCTGGTCGCCGTCCCGATGGACGACTGGGACGCCCCGGCCGACCCCGGCCGGGGCGCCGCCCCGCTCGTCCTGCACCGACCCCGCGCGGCGGACGGGGAGGGCGCCGCACGGCTCGCCGAGGCGCTCGGTACGGCCCGCGCCCCCGTGGTCGTCGCCGGGGCCGGCGCCGACGGGGCGGAGGCGTGGGACGCGCTGGCCGACCTCGCGGGCAGGCTGGGAGCGCCGGTGTGGCAGGAGCCGTTCGGGGCGCGGGCGGGCTTCCCGCAGGACCATCCCGCGTTCGCCGGGCACCTGCCGCCCGGACGGTCCGCGCTGCGAGCGGCGCTCACCGGTCACGACGTCCTCCTCGTCGTCGGCGCGCCGGTGTTCCGGCAGTACCCGCGCGAGCCGGGGGAACTGGTGCCGGACGGCATGCGCGTCCTCCAGGTGACGGCCCATCCGGACGAGGCGCATGGCAGCGTCGCCGACCTCGCGGTGGTCGCCGACCCGGCGGGCGTGTGCCGCGCGGTGGCAGGGCGGCTTCCCGGCCGCGACACCGCGCCCCCGGCCCCGATGCCCGTCGCGGCTCCCGTTCCGGCGCCGGGGCCGGGGGAGCCGCTGCGACCCGCGCACGTGTTCGACCTCCTCGCCCGCCTCCTCCCGGCCGACGCGGTCGTGGTCGAGGAGACCCCGTCCAGCCGTCCCGAACTGCACCGCCGCGTGCGCGCCCGGGCGCCGCTGGGCTTCCTGAGCGCCGCCGCGGGCGGGCTCGGCTTCGGCCTCCCGGCGGCGGCCGGCGTGAAGCTCGGCGCTCCGGACCGCCCGGTCGTCGCGGTGCTGGGCGACGGGTCGTCGCTGTACGGGATCCAGGGACTGTGGAGCGCGGCGCACTACGGAGCGGGCGTGCTCTACGTCGTCCTCGCGAACGGCGGCTACGCGATCATGGACCGGCTCGCCGAGCGGGCCGGGCCGGGGAAGGCGCCGTGGCCGGGGTTCGCGGAGGTCCGCGTGTCCGCGATCGCCGAGGGTTTCGGCTGCCCGGCGCGGCGGATCACCTCGCACGAGGAGCTGGCGCGGGTGCTGACCGAGGAGCTGCCGTCCCTCCGCGACCGGCGGACGCCCCTGCTGCTCGACATCGACGTCGCCGCCGACCCCGCTTATGGATGACGATTCCGCCCCGGTCGCGAATTACCCGGGCGGTATTCGGGGGCGATTTCATCGCCGTCCATTCAACGGACCGGGTGCGGCGCCCGGTCGCCACCCGATCCTAGGCTTCGAGGAACGGCCGGACCTCGATTCGATCTTTTCCTTCCGGCCGCGAACCTGTGATTTCCGGACTGCCGAGGAGTGGTGCCATGAAGGTTTTCGACGTACGGGAGATCACCCGAGGGGTCGACGCGGCGCTTGAGGTGACCCGCGACCCGAGGCACCGGCACATGCTGAAGAACTACCGCAGGCACGCGCTGCTGGAGGTGTCGGGTTTCTGGGAGGACATCCTCATTCCGGCGATGACCGTCGAACATCCCCTCTACCGGCTCACCGAGCGCGGGCGGACGCACGTGTGCGACGGCATGGAAGAGGTCCGCGCGTTCTACCGCGAGATCGTCGACAACGGCGTGAACGTCTTCGGCGCGCTGGAGGAGGAGGTCGCCGTCTCCGATTACGGAATCTTCATCGAGGCCGTTTTCGCGCAGGTCGTTCGGGGCACCGATGCCGCGCTCGCCGGTGAGGACGTCGACCCCGGCGGTACCTACCAGATCTCGCACCGGTTCGCCGCCGCGTGGCCCTACCGCGACGGGCGGCTCGTCGGCGAGTTCATCTACGACGACACCGGAAGCTGGCGTTTCGACGAGGTGGACGCGTCCGCGCTCATGTCCCCGGCCGAGGCGCGCGAAGCCCTCGCGCCCTATTTGGAGCAGAGCCCCCTTTCCGAGATCGAGGACGGCCTTCGCCTCTTCCGGGGCTGAACTGAAAGGAGAGCGAGATGGCCACGCTCAATGGCGGGTACGTCGACGTCCACGCGCACTTCACGCCGCCGAGCACCGAGGAGGAACGGGTGCGCGGCTGGCAGGCCATGCTGGCGAAGGGAATCTATTTCCGCGAACCCCACGAATGGTCGCTGGAACGCACCCTCGCGTACATGGACGCGTCCGGCACCGCCATGCAGATGCTCAGCAACATCCCTGGTGACCTGCGGCGACTTCGCGCGTCCAACGACTACGGCGCGTCGCTGGTGGCGTCCCACCCGTCCCGGTTCGGCCTGCTGGCGGCCCTGCCCACCGACGATCCCGCGGCAGCCGTGAACGAAGCGGGACGCGCCCGCGACGACCTCGACGCCGACGGGTTCGCGGTGACGACGAACTACAAGGGGGTTCACCTGGGGCACGAATCCCTCGACCCGCTGTGGGAGCGGCTCGACGACTGGGCGGCGGTGGTGTTCGTCCATCCCGACGCGCGCCTCCCGCCGGTTCTCGACCATCCCGTCCCGCTGTACGAGGTGGCCTTCGACACCGCGCGGACGGTGTTCGACATGGTCTTCCGCAAGACGTTCGCGCGGTACCCGAACATCACCTTCGTGATCGCCCACTGCGGCGGCGCGTTCCCCGCCCTCACCGGACGGCTGGAACTGCTGGGAAACGAGTCGTGGGTCCCGCAGGGAGTGACGGCGGAAGAGGTCGACCGCCAGACTTCCACCCTTTATGTCGACACCGCCGCCACGGCGTTCCCCCATTCCCTGCTCCCGGCGATGGCGACGGTCGGGGCAGACCACATCGTCTACGGGAGCGACTGGGGCGCGCCCTGCACGACCGAGGCCACGGCCGAGTCGAACCGCACGAGCCTCCTGGAATGCGGCGCGCTTTCCGCCGATGAGGCGGACGCCGTCGGCGGTCGCGCGCTCGAACTCTTCCCCCGCGCGGCGCAGCGCATAGCCGACGCCGAGTAGAACCGCCGCGCTTCACAGCTCCCCACACGAGTGACGTGCCCTCTTCGGCGCGCCGCATATGTCCCACTCCAACTCATGGGGAGTCTCTTCATGTCCGCCATCAGGCGTGCCCAACGGCAGAACACCCTCGTCCTCATCATGTTCTTCGCGGCCGGGATCGTCTTCCTCGACCGTTTCGGCATCACCTTCCTCTTCCCGCAGATCGGTGACGAGCTGCACCTGAGCAACAGCCGGCTCGGGTCGCTGGTCTCCGTCACGGCCGTGGCGTGGGCGATCTCCAGCCTGATCTTCTCCGTCGTGTCCGACCGGCTCGGCGGCCGGACGAAATGGATGATCGTCGCGAGCCTGGTGCTGTTCTCGTGCGCGGTCGGGCTGATCGCGCTCGCCCCGAACTACGAGACGATGCTGCTGCTCCGCGCGCTCATCGGCTTCTGCGAGGGCCCGGCGCTGCCGCTGATCCAGGGGGCGGTCGCCCGGTCGTCGTCGCCGGAGCGGCGCGGGCGCGACATGGGCGTCGTCATCGCCGGGACGCTGCTCATCGGCAGCGCGCTCGCCCCGGGCATCATGATCGGGCTCGCGACGGCGCTGGGCTGGCGGCTCGCGTTCCCGCTCGTCGCCGTCCCCGGTATCGCGGTCGCGGTCCTCGTGGCGGTCTTCATGCGCGAGGACGGCCCGTCCGACGCGGACGCCCCGCGCGTCCGGGCCCGTGACTTCCGGCTCGTCCTCGCCGACCGCAACGTCCCGCTGACGCTGCTCGGCTCGACGGTCTGCATCGGCTCCAGCATCGGCTTCGGCACGTTCGCGCCCGCCTACCTCCACGACGAGGGGCTCTCCCGGGGCACCGCGACGCTCGTCCTCACCGCGTACGGCTGCGTCATCGCGCTCGGCAGCGTCGTCGCCCCGGCCGTGTCGGACCGGGTGGGACGCAGACCCGCGCTGTTCGCCGCCGCCGTCGCCAGCGGGCTCGTGCCGGTGTTCTTCGTGCTGTTCGCCCATTCGGTGCCGCTGCTCCTGGTGTCGTTGGTCGTCGGGCTGGTGGCGGGCGGGTCGCTGACGCTCGTCACCTACGTGGTGCCCGGCGAGTCGGTGCCCCGCGAGCTGATGGCGACGGCGTTCGCCCTCCAGATCGCGGTGGGCGAGACGGTCGGCGGGGCGCTCGGCCCGCAGATCGGCGGCGCGGTCGCCGACGCCACCCACAGCCTCGCGAACGCCCTGCTGCTGTACGGCGCCGCGCCGCTGGTGCTGGCCGTGGTCGCCCTGCTGATCCGCGAGACCTCTCCCCGCGCGGGCAGGGCGACGCCCAAGCAGAGCGCCCCGGACGCGAGCGGCGAGGCCGCCCTCTCCTGACCAGCACAAAGGCCCGCCCCCCTCGCAGGGGGCGGGCCTTCCGATGTGCGGGATCAGCCGAGCAGGGCGCCGAGGAGGCCGGTCAGCTCGGACACGGCCGCGTCGGCGGCGGGCGACAGGCCGGGCATGCCGAAGAACGGGTGGATGAGGCCCGGGTAGAGGCGCAGCGCGGTCGGGACGCCCACCTCCAGCAGCCGCGCCGCGTACACCGTGCCGTCATCGCGGAGCGGATCGAAGCCCGCCACCCCGATCACCGCCGGGGCGGCGCCGGACAGGTCGGGCGTCAGGGCCGGGGACACGCGCGGGTCGGCGGCGAGGGCGTCGTCGGCGCCGAAGTAGAGCGTCCTGATGACGTCCAGGTCGTCGCGCGTCAGGAAGTAGCCGTCGGCGTTCTCCTCGACGGACGGGTACCGCGCCGCGAAGTTCGTCACCGGCGAGGCGAGCAGCTGGCCCGCCACCGGAAGTCCCTCGCCGCGCGCCCGCAGCGCCGTGACCGCCGCGAGGTTGGCGCCCGAGCTCTCCCCGGCGAGGCCGACGCGCGCGGGGTCGCCGCCGAGGTCTCCGATCGACCCGTGGACCCAGCGCAGCGCGGCCGTCGCGTCCTCGACCGCGCCCGGGAACGGGTGCTCGGGCGCGAGCCGGTAGCCGACCGACACCACGACGGCGCCGAGGTCGTGCGCCAGGCGGCGCGCGACGTCCTGCGTGAGGTGGGTGCTGCCCATGACGAAGCCGCCCGGGTGGAAGTACAGGACGGTCGGCACCGGGCCCGGCGCGTCCAGGACGGGCCGGACGACCTTGAGCCGCAGCCCCGAGACGACGACGTCCTCGACGCCCTCCACGGGGGCGAACCGCGCGGGGTCCCAGTTCCCCTCGATCGCGGCCCGCATGCGTTCGCGCATCTCGGCGGGGGTGCCGGCGAAGCCGGGCGGGGCGCCGGCGGAGCGCAGCGCGGACAGGAACCCGGCGACGGCGGGGTCGAGTGACATGGCGGCCTTTCGGAGTTGGACGGGACGGATCAGCCGAGGAGGCGGCGCTGGGAGGCCAGCGCCAGCTCCCGGGCCCGGTCGTAGCGGTCGCCGACGAGGGCGCCGGCGCGCTTGCGGACGGCGCCGTCGACCAGGACGGTGTCGACGTTGCCGGGGTGCGCGGCGGTGACCAGCGCGGCCACCGGGTCGGTGACGGGGAACAGGTTGGGGTCGCCCGCGCGGACGAGGACGACGTCGGCGCGCTTGCCGGGGGTGAGGCTGCCGACGCGGTCGCCGAGCCCGAGCGTGTCGGCGCCGCCCTGGGTCGCCATCGCGAAGACGTCGGCGGCGGTGAACGGGCCGAGCCGGTCGGCGAACCGCGAGCGGCCCTCGGCGAGCTGGCTGCGGTGCGCGGCGAGGGCCGCGCGCATCTGCGTGAACAGGTCGGCGGCCCCGGCGGTCTCGGTGTCGGTGCTCAGCCCGGCCGTGATCCCGAACGCGCGCACCCGGTCGATCGGGGTGTGGCCGATGCCGGGGAGGGCCTGCTCGTGCTGCGGCGCGAGCGCCACGGTCGCGCCGCTCGCCGCGATCATCGCGAACTCCTCGTCGGACGACTCGCTGCAATGCACGAAGTTCAGGTCGGGGCCGAGCAGCCCCGCCCGCTCCAGTTGCGCGATGGCCGCCAGCGCGCCGAACTCCGTCCCGCACCCCATGTGGATGGAGACGCGGATGCCGAGGTCGCGCGCCATCGCGAGGTCGGCGCGGGTCGCCGCGAGCGTGGCCAGCTCGGGGCCGCGCCCCGCGAGGTGCAGGGTGACCAGGCCGCCGTCGTCCGGCAGCAGGTCGCGGCGGATCCGCCGGACGTCGCCGGTGTGCGGGCGGTCGCTGCCCGAGATCCAGGCCGGGAGGTCCACGAGCGGCCAGCCGTGCCCGAACACCGCGCGGACGCCGCTGTCGCGCAGCGCCGCGACGGCCCGGTCGGCGTGCCCGGGCGAGTTCTGGACGTGGGACCAGTCCATCAGCGTGGTCGTGCCCGCGTCGAGGGCCGACAGCGCGCCGAGCAGGTTCCCGGCGTAGACGTCCTCGGGCCGGTAGCGCGGGCCGAGCCGTCCGAACATCTCGCCGAAGTAGGCCGGCAGGTCGAGTTCGGTGCACCGGTGCCGGACGGCGGACTGCCACGTGTGCTTGTGCGTGTCGACCAGCCCGGGGAACACGAGCATGCCGCTCGCGTCGATCACCTCGGAGACGCCGTGCTCCCGCAGGCCGGGGCCGACGGCGCCGATCACACCGTCCTCGACCAGGACGTCGCACCCGGTGATCGTGCCGAGCGCCGGGTCGCCGGTGACGACCCAGCCGTTCTCGATGAGGATGCCGCCGCGTTCGCTCATGCCCGCTCCTTCTCCGGTCGCGTCGCCGCCAGGTAGGCGGCGGCGACCTCCTCGTCGCCGGGCCGCTCGGCCCAGGCCCGCGCCACGTAGGCGTCGGGACGGATCAGCACCGCCGCCGCGTCGAAGAGCCGCGCGAGGTCGGCGGCGGACGCGGTCACGCCGGTGACCCCGTCCGGCAGCGACCGCGCGGCGCCCGGGCCGTCGGCGAGGACGAACCCGGCCTCGGCGGCGACCCGCGTGTAGGTCGACCCCGCCGGGGATTCGAGGGCGAGGTCGCTCACCCGGACGCCGTCCGCCGCGTGGCCGTCGCCGTCGCGGTGGTAGGACGTGCCGAAGCCGCTCAGCCGGTTCCGCATGATGGCGTTGACCTCGGGGATCGGCACGAGCTCCCGTTCGACGAACTGCTTCAGCGCCATCCCGGCGGGGGAGAAGTCGAAGTGCAGGGCGCACTGCGCGGCGACGTCGTCCATCAGCGCCCGCAGCACCGGGTGCCGCTCGTCGTGGTAGGTGTCCAGCAGCGCGTCGGACGCGCGGCCGGTCGCGGCGAAGCCGAGCTTCCAGCCGAGGTTGAAGGCGTCCTGGATGCAGTAGTTCATGCCGATGCCGCTCGCGGGGTAGTGCACGCGGGTCGCCTCGCCCGCGAGCAGCACCCGCCCCCGGCGGAACCGCGGGACCATGCGGTGCGCGTCGCCGTACCGCGACAGCCACCGCGCCGACGCCACCCCGAAGTCGCTCCCGAAGATCAGCCGCAGCGACTCACCGACCTCCTCGATCGTGACCGGCTCGGTCTTGTGGACGTTCCGGCGGTGCTCGGCGACGATGATGAACCGGGTGATCCCCCGGCCGAACGGATAGGCGAGCACCCAGCCGTGTTCGTTGCGTTTCATCTGCATGGACGCCTCCCAGGGGAAGGGCAGGTCGGCGTCCGCCGCGACGGCGGTCATCCGCGTCTTGCGGCCCTCGAACGGGATCCCGGCCGCCTCGCGGACGAGGCTCCGCGCCCCGTCGGCCCCCACCAGGTAGGACGCGGTGAATTCGAGGGCGCCGCCGTCCGGGTCCTGGGCGGTGACCGTCACACCGTCCCCGGTGTCGGTGTGGCCGGTGTAGGTGACGCCCCGGCGCAGGTCGGCGCCCTGCTCCACGGCCCATTCCGCGAGCAGGTGCTCGGTCGTCGTCTGCGGCAGGATCAGCGCGTAGGGGAACTTGCTGTCGAGCTGGTCGTAGCGCAGCCCGGTCAGCCCGGCGTAGATGTAGCGCGGCACCTCGAAGTCGGGGCGCCACCGCTCCGCCGCCGCGCGGAACCGGCCCATCAGCCCCCGGGCGTCGAACAGTTCCAGGACGCGCGGCTGGATCACCCCGGCCCGCGAGTGCGTGTCGCCCGTGCGGCGTTCCACGACGATGACGCGGGCCCCGGCGCGCGCGGCCTCGGCCGCGACCGTCAGGCCCGCGGGTCCGCCGCCGATGACGACGACGTCGGCGGACGTGGCGCTGTTCGACATGTACTGCCTCCACTGGAGCAGCCGTTGTACGGCTCCTTGACCGGCATGCGGTCATCACGGCCGCATTTCCGCAGCATCGAGCCGGTGAAGACGGCCGTCAATCGGGTCGTCCATTCAATGTTCAACCCCTTGAACTGCGTAAATATCGGCGGCATAGTCTGTACGGCAACAGCGGACTTCCGACCGGACAACGGTCGAGCACCGCACCCCCCGGCCGGGAAGGAGCCATATGCCGCGTGAGAACGCCGGCCCGGACTTCGTCGAGGCCCTGGCCCGCGGGCTCGACGTCCTCCGGTGCTTCGGCTCGCGTCCCGTGCCGATGTCCCTCACCGAGATCGCGACCGCGACCGGGCTCGCCCGGCCGACCGCGCGCCGCATCGTGCGCACGCTCGAACACCTCGGGTACGCGCGCACCTCGCCCGAGGGGGTCGTGCTCACGCCGCGCGTCCTGGAGCTCGGCGTCGCCTACACGCTCTCGGCCGGGCTGTGGGAGGTCGCGCTCCCGCACCTGCGCGACCTCGTGGAACGCACCGAGCAGGCGGCGTCCGTCGCCGAGCTGGACGGCTCGGACGTCATCTACGTCGCGCGCGTCGAGGTCCCCAAGGTCGTCTCCGTCAACGTCACGGTGGGCATGCGCCTCCCCGCCGCGAGCACGGCGCTCGGCAAGGTGCTCCTCGCGTCCCTGGGCGACGGCGACCTGCGCGAGGCGCTCCGCACGCCGAGCCGGTCGCCGCACCGGGCGCACCGCCCGAGACCGGCGGGGGAGATCGAGGCCGAGCTGCGGGAAGTGCGCGCCCGCGGCTGGGCGTCGACCGACGGGGAGGCGGCGCCCGGAATCCGCTCGGTCGCCGCGCCGCTGCGCGACGGCGACGGCCGGACGGTCGCGGCCGTCAACCTCGCCGCGCTCGCCGCCGAGGTCGGCCCGCGCGAGCTCGTCGACGACCTGCTGCCGCTGCTGCTCCAGACGACCGGCGCGATCGGGCGCGACTACGAGCTGATCCACGCCGCGCCGCAGCGGTCCGTCCGCCGGACGTGACCGCCTCCCCGCCCCGACCCCGAAAGGTGACCATGGAATCGGCAGAGCTGTTCAGCGAGGAGCGGTCGGCCGAGGTGGTCGCGGCCAGCCTCGCCGCGACGCCCGACCCGCGACTGCGGCGGGTGCTGACCTCGCTCGTCCGGCACCTGCACGACTTCGTCAAGGACGTCGAACTGACGGAAGCCGAGTGGGCGACGGCGATCGGCTATCTCACCGACACCGGGAAGACGTGCACGGACACGCGGCAGGAGTTCATCCTGCTCTCCGACGTCCTCGGCGTCTCGATGCTGGTCGAGACGATCAACAACCGGGCGGGCGGGGGCCTCACCGAGTCCACGGTCGAGGGGCCCTTCCACATGGTCGCCTCGCCGCCGCGCGCGCTGGGCGCCGACATCGCCGAGGACGGGAAGGGCGCGCCGTGCCTGGTCACCGGTAGCGTGACGGGACCGGACGGGCGGCCCGTGCCCGGCGCGACCGTCGATGTGTGGCAGGCCAACGACGAGGGCTACTACGACGTGCAGCAGCCGGACGTCCAGCCCGCGCTGAACCTGCGCGGCCTGTTCACGGCCGATGACGAGGGCCGGTTCTGGTTCCGCTCGATCGTCCCGCGCCACTACCCGATCCCGCAGGACGGCCCGGTCGGCAGGCTGCTGGAGGCGACGGCCCGGCATCCGAACCGTCCGGCGCACATCCACTTCGAGGTGTCGGCGCCCGGATACCGCACGGTGACGACGCACCTGTTCGTCGCGGACACGCCCTACATCGACTCCGACGCGGTGTTCGGGGTCAAGCCCAGCCTGGTCCGCGAGTTCCCCACGGTCGACGACCCGGAGCGCGCCGCCCGGGTCGGCCTGCCCAACCCGTTCCGCACGGTGAACTTCGACGTCGTCCTCCGCCCTGCCGGCGCCCACGCACAGGAAGACTGATCCATGTTCCAGACGTCCTTCTCCTACGACGCCCTCCCGATGCGGGTGCGGTTCGGCTCCGGCTCCCTCGCGTCCCTCCCGGACGAGATCGCCCGGCTGGAGGTGCGCCGCGCGCTCGTGCTCTGCTCGCCCAGGCGGCCCGAGGAGGGCGAGGCCGTGGCGGCCGCGCTGGGCGGGCGGTCCGCCGGGGTGCTCGCCGAGGCGCGCATGCACGTCCCGGTCGAGGTGGCGCGGCGGGCCCGCGACGAGGCCGCCCGGCTCGGCGCCGACTGCTGCGTGGTCGTCGGCGGCGGGTCGGCGATCGGGCTCGGGAAGGCCGTCGCGCTGGAGCACGGCCTGCCGGTGGTCGCCGTCCCGACGACGTACTCGGGCTCGGAGATGACCCCCGGGTGGGGCCTCACCGAGAACGGCCGCAAGCGCACCGGCAACGACCCGCGGGTGCTGCCCAGGAGCGTCCTGTACGACCCGGACCTCACCCTCGGCCTGCCGGTCGACGTCTCGGTGACCAGCGGGTTCAACGCCGTCGCGCACGCGGTCGAGGCGCTGTACGCACCCGACCGGTCGCCGGTGATCTCGCTGATGGCGCAGGAGGGCGTGCGGGCGATGGCGGCGGCGCTGCCCGCCGTGGCCGCGGACGGCGCCGACCTCGACGCCCGGACGCGGGCGCTCTACGCGTCGTGGCTGTGCGGGGCGTGCCTCGGCACCACGACGACGGGGCTGCACCACAAGGTGTGCCACGCGCTCGGCGGGACGCTCGACCTCCCGCACGCGCCGACCCACACGATCGTCCTGCCGTACGCGCTCGCCTACAACCAGGCCTCGGCGCCCGACGCGGTCGAGGCGCTGTCGCGGGCGCTGGACGCGTCCGACCCGGCCCGACGCCTCCACGAGCTGGCGGGCTCGCTCGGCGCCCCGCGCTCGCTGCGGGAGCTGGGCATGGCCGAGAGCGACATCGACCCCATCGCCGCGCAGGTCGTGGACGCCCGGCCCGCGAACCCCGCGCCCGTCACCCTCGACGGCGTGACCCGCCTGCTTCGCGCCGCCTGGAGCGGCGAGACCCCCTAGCCCTCCTGGTACATCGCGAGCAGCGTCTCACGAACGCGCGTGACCAGCGGCGACGTCTCGCCGTCCCGGGTGGCGACGGCCAGCTCCACATGCACGGGGCTGCCCGTCAGCGGCCGGAACACGACGCCGGGCAGCGGCAGGTACCGCACCGATTCCGGGACCAGCGCGACGCCGAGCCCGGCGGCGACGAACACGAGCAGCGTCGAGGTCTCCGCGACCTCCTGCACGAGGCGCGGCCGGTAGCCCGCGCGGCGGCACGCCTCCAGCACCGCGTCGCGGATCACCGACCGGTGCCGGGACGGGTAGCTCAGGAAGTGGTCCTCGCGCAGGTTCCGCAGGTCGACGTCGGTTCCGTCGGCGAGCGGATGGCCCTCGGGGAGCGCGACGATCAGCCGTTCGCGGCGCAGCGGGCGCACGTCCAGCTCCGTGCCCGGGAGCGGCGTCCGGACGACGGCGAGGTCGAGCCTGCCCTCGCGCAGCGCGTCGGCCTGGTCGGGGGTGAGCATCTCGCCCTTGAGGTCCAGCTCGACGCCCGGCAGCTCGGCGCGCAGCCGCCGCGCGAGCGCGGGCAGCATCGCGTAGGTCGCGGTCCCGATGAAGCCGATCGCCACGCGGCCGACCTCGCCCGCCGCGACGCGGAGCGCCTCGGCGCGCGCGTCCTCGACCGAGGCGAGGATCGTCTTCGCGCGGGCGAGGAGCCGCTCGCCCGCCGGGGTGAGCGTCACCCGCCGCGTCGAGCGGTCGAGCAGCGTGACGCCGACCTCCCCCTCCAGCTTCTTGATCTGGAGCGACAGCGGCGGCTGCGCGATGTGCAGCCGCTCGGCCGCCCGTCCGAAGTGACCCTCGTCGGCGACGGCGACGAAGTACCGCAGGCGCCGCAGCTCCATCCCGGACCCCCCCGATTAAGACCGTTCGTATATCATACGACTAACTTAGTTATATTGGATCATATGAATCCGGCGGCCTAGGGTCGGGGCCATGGACAAGGTGATCGCGACCGCGGCGGAGGCCGTCGCCGACGTTCCGTCCG
This sequence comes from Actinomadura terrae, assembly GCF_022751215.1. Classification (GTDB taxonomy): domain Bacteria; phylum Actinomycetota; class Actinomycetes; order Streptosporangiales; family Streptosporangiaceae; genus Spirillospora; species Spirillospora terrae. The sequence continues at coordinate 1,781,203 of NZ_JAICDG010000002.1, forward strand.
GCGCGAGCGTCGCGGTCGGCGGGTTCGGCCTGGCGGGCATCCCGCGCTTCCTCATCGAGGCGCTGCTGGAGCAGGGCGCGGACGGCCTGACGATCGTGTCGAACAACTGCGGCGTGGACGGCGCGGGCCTCGGCCTGCTGCTGGAGAAGCGCCGAATCAGCCGCGTGATCGCGTCTTATATCGGGGAGAACCGCGAGTTCGGCCGGCAGTTCCTCGCGGGGGAGCTGGAGGTCGAGCTGACCCCGCAGGGCACGCTCGCCGAGCGGCTGCGCGCGGGCGGCGCCGGGATCGGCGCCTTCTACACCCCCGCCGGGGTCGGCACGGTGGTCGCCGACGGCGGCCTGCCGCTGCGCTACCACCCGGACGGGACGCCCGCCGTGACCTCGCGTCCGAAGGAGGTCCGGGTGTTCGGCGGGCGGGAGATGGTCCTGGAGGAGGGCATCGTCACCGACGTCGCGCTCGTCCGCGCGGCGGTCGCCGACCGGCACGGCAACGCGGTCTTCCACGCCGCCGCCCGCAACTTCAACCCCGCCGCCGCGATGGCCGGGCGGCTCACCGTCCTGGAGACCGAGCGGCTGGTCGAGCCCGGCGAGCTCGACCCGGACGCCGTCCACCTCCCCGGCGTGTTCGTCGACCGGGTCGTCGCGCTCACCCCGGCGCAGGCCGCCGAGAAGTCGATCGAGAAGCGCACCGTCCGCCCCCGTCCCGCAGGAGGATGACCATGCCGTGGTCGCATGAGCAGATGGCGGCGCGCGCCGCGGCCGAACTCCGCGACGGCCAGTACGTGAACCTCGGCATCGGGTTGCCGACGCTGATCCCGGGCCAGCTGCCGGACGGCCACGGCGTCGTCCTGCACGCCGAGAACGGCATCCTCGGCACCGGCCCCTACCCCTACGACGACGAGGCCGACCCCGACCTGATCAACGCGGGCAAGGAGACCGTCACGGTGCTGCCGGGCGCGGCCTTCTTCGACTCGCCGACCAGCTTCGCGATGATCCGGGGCGGGCGCATCGACGTCGCCGTGCTCGGCGGGATGCAGGTCTCGGCGCGTGGCGACCTCGCGAACTGGATGATCCCCGGCCGGATGGTCAAGGGCATGGGCGGCGCGATGGACCTCGTGCACGGCGCGAAGCGCGTCGTCGTCCTGATGGAGCACCGCGCGAAGGACGGCTCGCCCAAGCTCGTCGCGGACTGCACGATGCCGCTGACCGGCCGCGCCGTGGTGTCCCGCGTGATCACCGACCTGGCCGTGCTGGACGTGGCCGACGGCGGGTTCGCGCTGGTCGAGACGGCGCCCGGCGTGACCGCCGAGGACGTCAGGGCCGCGACCGGCGCCCCCCTGGCCGGAGTGGGGCTCCCGATAGGCTGAGCGCTCACGACGCACGGGGGTCAGCGGGTGCACTCCGAACAGGCATCGCCGGACGGCGCGCTCGACGAGGTCGCCGCCGCGTTCGCGACGTTGCGTCCGCACCTGTTCGGGATCGCCTACCGCGTGCTCGGGAGCGTGGTCGAGGCCGAGGACGTCGTCCAGGAGACCTGGGTGCGCTGGCAGGGCACCGACCGGTCCGTCGTGCTCAACCCGGCGGGCTTCCTCGCGCGGACCACCACCCGGCTCGCGATCAACGTCGCGCAGTCCGCCCGGTCGCGGCGCGAGACCTATGTCGGGCCGTGGCTGCCCGAACCCGTCGACACCGGCCATGACCCGGCGGTGGGCGCCGAGCGGGCCGAGGCGCTGGGGTTCGCCGTCCTGCTGCTGCTGGAGAAGCTGTCCCCGGCCGAGCGCGCCGCCTACGTCCTGCGCGAGGCGTTCGACTACCCCTACGCGCAGATCGCCGAGATCCTCCAGCTGACCCAGGTCAATGTCCGCCAGATCGTCAGCCGGGCCCGCAAGCGGCTCGCGGCGGAGCGGCGCGAGCGCGTCGGCGCCGCCGAGCACCGCCGCCTGCTGGAGGCGTTCGTCGCGGCGGCGCAGCGCGGCGACGTCGCCGCGCTGGAGAGCATGCTGACCGCCGACGCCGTCAGCCACGCCGACGGCAACGGGGTCAAGGGCGCAGCCCGGACGCCGGTGACCGGCGCCGAGCGGGTGGCGGTGCTGGTCTCGGCCCTGCCCCGGTTCTGGCCGGGCGCGGACGCCGAGCCCGTCGAGGTCAACGGCGCGCCCGGGGTGCTGCTGACCCGGGACGGAACCGCCCTCGTGCTGGTGACGGCGGACGCCTCGGCCGAGGGCATCTACCGGCTGCTGTGGGTCATGAACCCCGCCAAGCTCGACGCCTTCGCCGCGTCCAGGCGGCGTTTCGAGCCCTGACCTGCGGATATGGCCTCCGCGGCGGATTTCGTCGCGGAAATGTCCGCGGAGCTGTCACAGGGCGGCGGGTTGCCCGGTCGTATCTGGCGACCGGGGAGCGAGCGGCCCCGGCGGACGGAAGGGCACCATCATGAAGATCGTGATCATCGGCGGGACCGGCCTGATCGGCACCAAGCTCGCGGCGCGGCTGCGCGAGCACGGCCACGAGGCGGTGCAGGCCGCGCCGAGCACCGGCGTCAACGCGCTGACCGGCGAGGGGCTCGCCGGCGTCCTCGCGGGCGCGGACACGGTGGTCGACGTGGCGAACTCCCCGTCGTTCGAGGACGCCGCCGTGCTGGAGTTCTTCACCACCGCGACCGGCAACCTGCTCGCCGCCGAGGAGGCGGCGGGCGTCAGTCACCATGTCGCGCTGTCGGTGGTGGGCACCGAGCGGCTGCCCGACAGCGGCTACCTGCGCGCGAAGGTCGCGCAGGAGGACCTGATCGCGAAGTCGCCGATCCCGTACTCGATCGTGCACGCGACCCAGTTCTACGAGTTCACCAGAATGATCGCCGACAACGCCACCGCCGACGGCGTCGTCCGGGTGGCGCCGGTGTCCTTCCAGCCGATCGCGGGCGACGACGTCGCGGCGGCCGTCGGCCGGGTCGCGGCCGGGACGCCGCTGCGCGGCCGCGTCGAGACCGCCGGGCCCGACCGCTACCGCATGGACGAGTTCTTCCGCGACGCGCTCGCCGCCTGGGACGACCCGCGCGAGGTCGTCGCCGACCCGCACGCCCGCTACTTCGGGACCGAGCTGGAGGACCTGTCGCTGGTGCCGCACGGCGACGCCGTCCTCGGCGAGATCCACTACGCCGACTGGCCGGGCCGCGAGTAGCGCCGCGACGGGCGGCGGGTGAGGACCCGCCGCCCGTCCGCCTCACCAGGTGACCTCAAGCTCCTTCGGGCGCCGGACGAACCGCTCGATCAGCCAGTCGACCTGGTCGGGGGGCCGCACGAGCCGCAGCCCGGGAAGCCGCCGGGTCAGCGCGGCCAGCGCCACCTGGAGCTCCATCCGCGCCAGCGACGCCCCGACGCAGCGGTGCAGGCCGTGCCCGAACGCGATGTGCGGGTTGCTCTTGCGGGCGAGGTCCAGCGTGTCGGGGTCCTTGAAGGCGGCGGCGTCGCGGTTGGCGGCGGCCAGTTCGATGAGCACCTGGTCACCGGCGCGCAGCAGCGTCCCGCCGACCTCGACGTCGGTCAGCACGAAGCGCGCCAGCGACCCCTGCGAGATCAGCGGCGTGAACCGCAGCAGCTCGTCCACCGCCGTCGGCACCAGCTCCGGCTCCTCGACCAGCCGCCGGTAGCCGTCGCCGGTCAGCAGCAGGTAGGTGAAGTTGACGGTCTGCGAGGCGGTGGTCTCGTGGCCCGCGCCGAGCAGGATGCGCAGCAGGTTCGTGATCTCGTCGTCGCTGAGCTGGTCGCCCTCGACCCGCGCGCGCACCAGCGCGCCGATGAGGTCGTCGGTCGGCTCCTGGCGGCGCAGGACGGCCAGTCCCGCCAGGTAGGCCTTCATCTGCTCGACGCTGGCCGCCGCGTGCTCGGGAGAGGTCGCCGAGAGCAGCACGGCCTCCGCCCAGATCGTGAAACGTTCCTTGTCGGAGCTGGGCACGCCCAGCAGGTTGCAGATGACCTCCACCGACAGGTTCAGCCCGAACCGCGTGTAGAGGTCGAGCGGCGGCCCCTTCTCGATCATCTCGTCGATGAGCCGGTCGACGATCTCCTGGGTACCGGGCCGCAGGGCCTCCACCCGGTTCGGAGTGAAGGTGCGGAAGATGAATCGGCGCAGCCGCGTGTGGTCGGGCGGGTCCTGCGCGGAGAAGGTGTCGTTCGTCACCTCCACGGGCGTCACCCGGGCCACGTCCTCGGTATCGATCCCGGCGCGCTCCCAGTTGCGGCCGAACGCGGGACTGCTCATGACGAACCGCGCGTCCTCGTAGCGGGTCACGAGCCAGCACGGCGCGCCGTAACGCGGCTGGACGCGGATCGGCCCCCCGCCCTCGCGGGCATCGGCGAGCTCGGCGGCCGGACGAAGCGCGTGGTCGCTGAGGAAGGGGAACGCGGGAGGGGCGACAGGCATGACGGCCTCCGAACAGAAAATGGGGGTGTATGCCCAGTAATGCCGGAAACGTTCCTGGCGAATATAACCCTTGCGTCACTGTCGACTGACGCGAACACCAGGTGCGTTTTACCTGCCGGATAACACTCCCATGATCCAAGTGCACATTTCTTCTACTGTAATAGGATCGCCCACGAAATTGGTACGATGCAACGCGCAGCACTGCCGAAATACTTGCATGGTGACCGTGCGTACATGCCCGCTTAGAGGTGGCCTGATCGCGGTGAATCGGGTAAACCCGCCCCCAGATACGGTCCCCCCTAAATTCCCTTCACAGCAATTCTCGCGAAGGCGGCTCCTCGGCGGCCGGCAGGTCCCGGACGGCGGGCACGGCGAGCGTCGCCAGCATCGCGGCGACCTGCACGCCGCCCGCCAGCCACAGCGCCCGGTGGAGGCCGACCCCCGCCGCCAGCGGACCGGCGGCGGCCTGCCCGACCGGCTGGCCGGCGAGCGAGCCGAACCAGTCATAGGCGCTGACCCGCGACAGGGCCCGGTCCGGGACGTGCCGTTGCAGCGTGGTCTGCCAGAGCGCGTTGAACACGGTGAGCCCGGCGCCGCCGAGCAGCGCCGGCGCGGCGACCGCGACGGCGGGCAGGTGGGCGGCCAGCCCGAGCGTCGGCAGCGGGAACAGCGCGACGGCGAGCATCCCGGCGCGCAGCGGTCGGCGCGGACGGTGGCGCAGCACGGCCAGCCCGCCGAGCAGCGACCCGGTCCCGAAGGCGGCGACGATCGCGGCCCACGCGGTGGCGCCGCCCGCCTCGTCCCGGACGGCGGCGGGGCCGAGCACGAGGAAGACGGCGAAGAGCGCGTTCGCCGTGAAGGAGGCCGCGACCACGACCCACACCCAGGTACGGGAGCGGAACTCCGTCCAGCCGTCGAGCAGGTCGCGGCGGACGGAGCGCGGGGCGGCGCGCCGCCGGGCGGGTGCCGTGAGCCCGGCGAGCAGCGCGGCGCTGACCGCGAAGGTGGCGGCGTCGGCGGCGATGGCCCACCCCGGGGAGGTCGCCGCGACCAGGACGCCGGCGAGGGCGGGCCCGGCGATGTTCCCGGCGGAGGCGGCGAGCCCGCGCAGCGCGTTCGCGTGCTGGAGCAGGTCGCCGGGGACGAGCGAGGGGAGCAGGCCGGTGGAGGCCGGGGTGAACAGCGCGGTCGCGGTGCCGTGCAGCGCCTGGAGGACGGCCAGCTCCCAGACGCGGGCGTGCCCGCCGATCAGCAGCGCCGCCATCACGGCCTGCCCGGCGACGCGGCCCAGGTCGGCGGCGACCATGACCCGGCGGCGCGGCAGCCGGTCGGCGATGACGCCGCCCGCGAGCAGTACCGCGACCAGCGGGACCGAGCGCGCCGCGAGCACCAGGCCGAGGTCGGCCGCCGATCCGGTGAGGTCCAGCACCGCGAAGGCCAGCGCCACGCCGACCATGCCGTCGCCGAGCAACGAGGCCGCCTGCCCGGTGAGGAACCGGCGGAGGTCGCGGTGGGCGAGGACGGCCGACCGGCGCTCGTGTCGCTCGTTCGATCCGGGCCTCCGGGGCACCGGACCATCATGCCGTCGTTAGTGGAAGTTTCGGTGGAGGATATTGGCGTTAAGGTCAACTTATGCTGGATACAGTGCGGCTGAAGATCCTGGTCACCGCGGACGAGAAGGGCACGATCGCGGGCACCGCCCAGGCGCTCAGGTACACGCCGTCCGCCGTCTCGCAGCAGCTCGCCAAGCTGGAGCGGGAGGTCGGCGCGACGCTCGCGATCCGCACCCGGACGGGCATCGTGCTCACCACCGAGGGGCAGGAGCTCGTCAAGCGGGCCAGGGACATCCTGCGGCGGCTGGAGGAGGCCGAGCAGGCGGTCGCCGACGTGGGCCAGCTGCGCATGGGGGCCGTGCGCGTCGGAAGCTTCACCACGGCGGCGCTGACGCTGGTCACGCCCGCGATCACGCGGATGCGGGCCGAGCATCCCGGGCCGCGGCTGTCGCTCGCGGACGTCGAGCCGCCCGGCGGGCACGCGGACGTGCTGGCCGGCAGGCTCGACATCCTCGTCAGCCACGCCTACCCCGGGGTCCCGCTCCCCGACCCGCCGGGCCTGATCAGGACGCCGCTGATGAAGGACGCGCTCGTGGCCATCGTCCCCGCCCGGGACGCCCGGGACCTCGGCCGCGGGCCGGTGACGCTCGACCGCCTCGCCGCGCTGCCGCTGATCTCGGGCCGGGCCGGGGACGTGCACCGGGTCGCGTTCGACCGCGGCTTCGAGCGGTCGGACGTCGAGCCGCGGGTCGAGTTCGAGACGCGCGACTACGCGGTCACGCTGGCGCTGGTGGCGGCGGGGGCCGGGGCCTCGATCGTGCCGCGCTCGCTGGTGCGCGGGCCCGACCCGGGCATCCGGGTCCTCGCCCTGGAGCCCGCCGAGCACCGGACGATCTTCGCCCTGCACCGGGAGACCTCGCGAAATCCCGCGCTGTTCGCGTTCCTGAAGTTCCTCCAGGACGCCGCCGCGGCGCTGAGCGGGGAGACGCCCGGTGCCGCGGCGGAGGGAACAGCCGTTATGGCACGTCATTAAGTACCTCTTACGGAAAAAACCGACGGACGTCATCGTGGCTGATGGTGCCGGACGGCATACTGAGGAGTGCCGCGGCGGGGTACCCCGGCCCCCCTCGCGAGGGGGCCGGACGGGGAGGCGGTGGGCCCGGACCAGGAGATCGGGTCCACCGCCATACGCGCGGCCGCTCACGACCACATCACGAGGTCGCTCTCGCACCGGAACCCCAGGAAGAACGCCACCGCCAGGCGGCGGCCGCCGGCGCTCGGCTCGACCGCGTGGAAGTTCCGCGAGTCGAACAGGAGCGCGTCGCCGCGTCCCATCGTCACCTCGATGCACTGCTCGCCCGCGACGACCCGCTCGTCGAACCCGTAGCCCTTGCGCAGGTCGGAGTCGCCGGGCCGCCAGCGCCGCCGCCAGACGCGCGTCGCGCCGCCCTCCGGCGCGGTGGAGATCCAGGCGTTGAAGGCGAGCTGGGCGACGGGAGGCCCGCCGTCGAACAGGTGCGGGCCGTATTCGCGGAGCACGTCGTCGCAGTGGACGAGGGCGCCGTGGTTGATCTCGCGCAGCGTCCCGGCGAAGAACGGTCGGCCCTGGTTGCACGCGGCGCCGAGCGGCCGTCCCCACGCCCGCGCCAGCCCGGCGACCGCCGCGCCGAAGGGGTCGACGCGGCCGAGCGCGGCGCGCCGGACCCGCCGCGCGCGTCCCGCCTCCGCCCAGTAGGCGGCGCCCGGCCGGTCGCCCTCGCGGAAGTCGTTGATGGCCGGGCCGAAGCGCGCGACGGGCGGGTCCACCCGCCGCCGGTCGTAGCTGCCGAAGGCGAGCGCGCCGTCGTCCAGCCGCGCCATGGCCTCGGCGCAGAGCAGGGGCGAGAGCAGCCGCCTGACCCCGACGACGGCCGCCGTCCCGCTGAGCAGGGCGCAGATGTCCGCGCGGCCGAATCTGTCGGCGTCGACGAAGCGCGGCCTGAAAAACTCGTCGCCGACCTGGACTGAACCTTGCGCCGGGTTCGTGTGCACCCGCATGATGGCCCCCAAAGAGCATCGGATTTCCAGCGCTTCGTGCTCGGAAATGGCGTCGATCACTCGTGTCGATGCTGCCAACGGGGAATTCCCGCTGGAAGCGGTCATGCGTCGCCCGGCCCCTGGGCGACGGGAAACCCGCGCAGAGAATTTCACCCGCGGCCCGGACGGTTTCCCGTCTCCTCCGGCGTGTGCCACGGGCAACGCCTATGTGCGGGGCCGCGCGCGGATCAGGCTGGCCGCAACACCAGGTCGAATCCGCGCTGCGAAGGGATGCTCATGGACCGGGGAAGGTTGCGGACGGCGGTCAGGGACCGGATCCGGTCCATCTCATCGGCGCGCCCCCGGCGGCGCGGGCCCGCCCGCCTGATGGCGCGGACGATGGTGGGCACCGGCGTCCGCGCGCAGGGCGCGATCGCGCTGGTCCTCCAGTTCGACGCGGCGGCGCGGATCTCGGTGGCCGGGGGCGCCGCCGCGGGGATCGCCGCCGCACTCGCGGTGCTGCTCGCCGTGCACATGGTCGGGCAGGACGGCGCGTCCGGCGGCACCGGTGCGTCCGGCGCGTCCGGAGGCGAGGGAGGGTGAGGGCGGCGCGTCAGGCGTCGCCGGTGTGCAGCGCGGCGATGAGCCGCGGGTACAGCTCGCGCACCGAGCCCTGCCCCTGCCAGCGGATGAGCGTGCGGGCCAGGCGGCGCAGGTCGGTGCGGATGGTCGCCGAGTCCACCACGTCGACGTGGTCCAGGATCTCGGCGCCGAGCAGGCAGGCCTGGTCGATCTCGCCCGCCGAGGCGTGCGCGAGGGCGCGCCGCGCGCCGAACCGCAGCCGGGCCCGCAGCGCGGACGCGGGGATCAGCGGCACCTCCCGGTCGAGCAGTTCCGCCGCGTCCTCCGAGCGGCCCAGCTCGTGCAGGCACCAGGCGGTGACGACGACGTTGAGGTTGGCGACGGTGGAGGAGCCGATGACCGGCTCGTTCGCCCCGGCCGCCGGGGGAGCGGCGAGCAGTTCGGCGGCCTGGTCGAGGGTCCGGCGGCAGCCGTCGTGGTCGCCGTACAAGGCATGGCCCTGTGCCTCCCGCTGGGCGGCCAACCCCCGGATACGGGCGGGGATGCCGGGCCGCCCCCGCGCCCGCCGCGCCAGCTCGATCACCTGGACGGCGTCGTCGTGATACAGCGCGATCTCGGCCCTGCGGACCAGCGAGTACGCCTCCAGGACGGTGCTGCCCGTGGGCGCCGCCATCCGCACGGACTCGCGCGTCCACCACAGGGCGGCGCGGTCGTCGCTGGCCTCCTGCGCCATCCAGCCGACGAACTCCGCGCAGCGCGCGGCGAGGTAGAGCAGCTCGCCGCGCTCGGGCTCGCGGGCCGCCGCCGCCAGCCCCCGCAGCGTGTGCGTCTGCGTGATCACCGTGGGCAGGACGGCGGCCGGGGGCGCCCACTGCCCGAGCCGCCTGGCCTGGTCGAACTGGACGCGGAACGCCGTCAGCGCCCGGGCCGCGTGGTCCTCCCGGACGGCCGCGCCCATGCCCTTGCCGCCGGGCCCGAGATACAGCGGCGTGGTGTCGTCCGCCGCCCCGGTCGCGGGGAGGAAGCGGCACTCCCCGTCCGGGGCGAGCCGGATGTGCCAGGTCTCACCGCTGGTGGCGCCGTCCTCCGCCGACGCGGCCGGCGGCGGCCTGCTCACCAGCGCGGACAGCTCGCCCTCCGCGTCCAGGACGGCGTCGCAGCGCCGCGCGAGGTCGGGCCCCGGCGGCTTGTGCCCGGTCTCGATCTTGCTCAGATAGCCCTTGGTGTAGTGCGTCCGGGCGGCGAGCTGCGCCTGCGAGAGCCCCGCCGCCACCCGCCGCCGGCGAAGCTCCGGCCCGAACGCCGTCTCCTGCCCGGTCATGCTGCCCCCGCTCCCTCGGCGGACGTCGGCCCACGCCCTCCGACCGTACGAGGACCGGGCCGGCGACTCTGTGTCGTCCAACCCAGGGCCACAATGGCGTCACCAACCGGACAGTGCCTTCTGCCCCTTGTGCTCAGTTGTCCGCGAGCGCCTCCGCGAGCATGCCGAGCGTCGCCCAGTCGACGAGGCGCGCCGTCCGGATCTCCCGGTACGTCGCGATCTCGATCCAGGTGCGCTCGGAGTCGTCGTGAACGCCGTACGGCCGCCCCCGCATGGCCCGGAGCCGGTCGAGTTCGTCCTGCGTGATCTCGGCGGAGAACAGGTGCGCGTGGTGGGCGGAGATCGTCGCGGCGACCTGGCGGCTGCCGTGCGCCCGGAGCCGCTTCGCGTCGACCGCCAGCCCGGTCTCCTCCACGACCTCGTCCGCCGCCTGCTCCAGCGGGCTCAGCGGATGGAGCGTGGAACCGCCGGGCAGTTCGTGGACGTTGCCGTCCGGCGTGGACGCGGGGCTGCGGAACTCCCGGACGAGCACGACCGTGGTCTCGTCCAGCGAAGGCCCGCGCCGGTAGAGCGCGACGGAGGAGATGTCGGGCCGGGAGACCACGATCTCGTTGTCCTTGACCCGGTTCTCGGCGACCACGCGCACCCGGACGTGCAGAGCCCAGAAGAAGATGGCGCCGAGGCCGGGCCCGGCGCGCGACGTCCACACCAGCCGGGCGCCTTCGAGGATGTTGCCGACCTTCCGCTGCGCCCGGTACCAGCGCTGGAAACTCGGGGTCCCCCAGATCTCGGGGGGAACCTCGTTCTCACCGCCGACCCGCGACCCGTGCTCCGTTTTGGGAGGAGCCCAGGGAAAAGGAGACCCGCCGCCCGTCCGCACCGCAGTGCCCTCTTCGGCCACCGGCCCACCTCCACAGCGCCGTCCACCGTAGGCGGACGGCTGTTCGGCGACGTGCCATCCGACACGTCCTCCTCCCAGCTTCCCCCAATGAGTACGTCAGCGGCGTCCGGATGAGTAGTCGTACTCATCAGTTTCACTAGCGCGGGCCATAGCGTGAAACGCGGCGGTAGCGGATCCCAGTGAGGAACTTTCATGAGCGGATCGGGCAGGACGGGGCGGCGGACAGCGGCGCTGAGCTCGTGTGTCGCGTTGGTCGCGCTGCTGGTCGGCGGGTGCGCGGTGGGGACCGGGGACGACAAGAAGCGCGCGCGGGAACTGGCCGACCGCCTTTATCCGGGGCAGTTGCGGGTGATCGGCGCGCGCACGTTGTTCCCGCAGACCACGGGCTCCGAGGTCACGTTCGCCGTCAATGGCGACCCCGACGCGGTCGTGCGTTTGCGCATTGACGGAAAGAAGAAGACCTGCGACCGGAAACCCTGCACGGACGCGTTGGCCAAGGCCGTCGCGCAAGGCCGGGAACAGGCCGCCGAATTCCGGCTGCTGCGTTCCTCCCTCGAACGCTGCGGCCACCAGGTCATCGCGCTCGGGCCCACGGTCGGCGAGCCGTGGGTCGTGATGTCGCTGTCCAATGAGAACGTCACCGCCGTGCTCGACGAGCTGGGACGGTGCGCCGTCCAGTGGTCGAGGGCGCTGACGGCGAACGGTTCGCCGCCGCGGTCCGACGGCTCCTACGGGCTCCCGGCCGGCAGCCGCGCGCTGCGCGTGAAGATCGTCCGGCCGGACGTGGCGCGGGGACGCCCGGCGGACGGCTCCGGCCCCACCATGGCCCGGCTGACGTCCACCAGACTCCAGGCGGCCCTCGCCAAGCGCACCTATTTCACCGCCGCCTTCACCGTGCGCGACGACCGCGACGAGCCGGTCACCTCCGGCCTCGCGGTCTCGCGATCTTATGAGGACCGGGAGGCGTTCGGCCGCCGGGTCCAGGCGGCCGTCGGCGAGCGGCTGCGGGTCTCGCGGCCGCTCGCCAAGGTGACCGACTATGTCGGCGTGTGGCGTCTGGAACCCGGACGGATCGACCGGCTCACCGGCTACGTGCTGTTCTGCGACGACGCCGGGCACGGCCGCACCTGCCTCGGCGACCACGCCGTCCGCGTGACCGTCGACGAGCACGGTACGCCGGTGAGCGGCCTCACGATCGTCGAGCACGTGCGCGAGGGCAACGGCCCGCTCCGGCTGCCGCAGAGCTGACGCCGCTTACCGGGCCTACCGGGCCTCTCCCGTGTTCGAGATCCGGACGATCGTGTGCTGGTCCAGGTCGTCCCCCGACAGCCGGGCGGCGACCCGGCCCCGATGGAACACGAGGACGCGTTCGCAGATCGCCGCGAGCTCCTCCACGTCGGTCGAGGCCAGCAGCACGACCGCGCCGTCGGCCGCCGCGCCCCGGATCAGGTCGTGGATCTCGGCCTTGGCGCCCACGTCCACGCCGCGCGTCGGATCGTCGAGCAGCAGCACGGTCGGGGCGGCGTCCAGCCACTTGGCCAGCACCACCTTCTGCTGGTTCCCGCCGGACAGCAGGCCCGCCCGCTGCTCGATGTCGCGGCACCGGATGCGCAGCCGCTCGACATGCCCGCGCGCCCGCTCCCGCAGCACCCCGCGGCGGACGACGATCCCGTCCCGCCGCAGCCCGATCGCGCGGACCTGCCCGATGTTCTCCCAGATCGGCTGGTCGAGCATGAGCCCGCGGCCGCGCCGGTCGCCGGAGACCACCGCGACGCCCGCCGCGATCGCCCGCCGCAGGCCGCGCGGCACCGGGCGGTCGCCCGGTAGCCGCACGGTCCCGCGCGACGGGCGGCGCAGCCCCGCGACGAGTTCGAGCACCCCGAGGTGGCCCGCGCCGGCCAGCCCCGCGACGCCGACGATCTCGCCCGCCGGGACCCGCAGGTCGACGTCGCTCATCACGCCGTCCACCGACACCGCGTCCAGCCGCAGCTCCTCGGCCTCGGCGCCGGGCTCGCGCGCCGGGGCGGGCGGCGCCGCCTCCCGCTCCGGCCGGGGGCCGAGCATCGCCGACACGATGTCGTCGATGCCGAGGCTCGCCCGGTCGGCGCCGAGCAGCACCGCGCGGCCGTCCCGCAGCACCGTGACCACGTCGCACAGCTGCATGACCTCTTCGAGGATGTGCGAGACGAACACGACGCCGACCTGGCGGTCGCGCAGCACCTGGAGGATGCCGAGCAGCCGGTCCGAGCCGTCCTGGTCGAGGGCCGAGGTCGGCTCGTCCAGGACGAGCACGCGCGGCTCCGCCAGCAGCGCCCGCGCGATCTCCACCAGCTGCCGCTGCCCGAGCGACAGGTCGCCGACCCGCGTGCGCAGGTCCACGTCCAGGCCGAGCTGCGCCAGGATCGGCCGCGCGCCCTCGGCCATCGCGCGCCGGTTCAGGAACGGCCCCCGGCGCGGCTCGCGGAGCGGGTAGAGGTTCGCGAGCACGTCGAGGTCGGGGAACAGGTTCAGCTCCTGCGACACCACCGCGACCCCGTGCCGGACGGCGTCGGCGGTGTCGTGGAAGGCGACGGGCTCGCCGTCCAGCTCCAGCGTCCCCGAGTCCGGACGGATCGTCCCGGACAGCACCTTCACCATCGTCGACTTCCCGGCGCCGTTCTCGCCGAGGAGCGCGTGCACCGAGCCCGCCTCCACGCTGATCGTGCCGGCCGCCAGCGCCGTCACGCCGCCGTAGCTCTTGGTGATGTCGCGTGCCTGGAGTACCGTCATGGCGCTCAGTCGGCCTGGGAGAGCGGCTTGAGGTACTTGCCCGGGTTCGCGAGCTGCTGCTGCGTGATCGTCTTGAAGTAGGCGGTCCGGCTCTGCTCGTTGACCTGCCGCGCCAGCACCTGGTCGATGTTGGCGGCGTTGATGACCAGCGTGCCCGGGTTCCACCAGCCCTCCGGCAGCTTCGTGCCCTTGCGCTGGTGGTCGATCATGAGCTGGAGCGCGACGTAGCCCTTCAGCCAGTGCTCGGGCGAGGACAGCGCGAACAGCGACCCGTCCTTCACGGCCTTCAGCGCGGCCGGGTCGATGTCGCAGGACCCGGCGAGGAACTTTCGCCCGGTCTGCTTCTGGATCAGCGGCAGCGACACGCCGTCCTGGCCGCCGACGCCGAGGAACGCGATCGCCTTCGGGTTGGCCTTCACGATCGAGTTCCAGGCGTTGTAGTTGTCGGTCGGCTCGGACTTGGAGTCGAACGGTCCCTTGATCGTCAGCTCCGGCCGCTCCTTCTTGATGACCGACGTCAGCCCGTCGATGCGCTGCGAGAGCAGCCGCAGCCCGGGGATGTCGTTGCCGATCACGACCTCGCCCCGGGTGCCCTTCGGGACGTGCTTGATGAACTCCTCACCGAGCGCCCGCCCGACCTCGGTGTTGCTGTTGCCGATGAACAGCTTGGTCTTGGTGCCCTTGGGCGGCGCCGCGTCCACCGCGACGGTCGGGATGTCGTCGTCGTCCGCCTGGACGAGCGGACGCACGAACAGGTCGGGCGCGAGGCTCTGCAACGCGAGCCCGTCCTTGGAGTTGCGGATGGCCGAGCGGAACAGCTGCACCTGCGCGGGCCCGTTGACCCCCGTCGGCGCGGACGCGTTGAGCGTGACCTTGCCGTCGGCGGCGGCCGCGGCCTTCGCGCCGAACGCCATCTCCTGGAACGGGTTCTGCGTCGTCGTCGCGTAGACGAACCCGAGCTTCAGCTTCCCGGTCTTCTTCTTGCCCGACCCGCCCGAGTCGCTGCTGCACCCGGTCAGCGCGACCGCGCCGATCAGCAGCGTGGTCAGAGCGAACGATCTGATCCTCACGTGTGCCCTCCTCAGAGCTGTTCAGAGTCCCAGCAGGGCGTCGTCGCGCCGCCGCCTGCGCCGGACGAGGCTGTCGAGCGCGACCGCCGCGAGGATGACCCCGCCGGTGGCGAACGCGCTCCAGTTGGCGGGGATGTTGAAGTACTGCAAGGCACTGGTGACCACGCTCAGCAGCACGGCGCCGAGGCAGGCCCCGATCACGGTGGCGCTGCCGCCGCGCAGCGGCGTCCCGCCGATGATGGCGGCGGCGATCGCCTGGAGCTCGAAGCCGGTGCCGATGTTCGGGTCGCCGGAGGTGAAGAACGCCAGCCCGAGCACGCCCGACACACCCGCGAGCAGCCCGACGAGCACGAGCGCCTGGAGCCGGACGCGCGGGATCGAGATCCCGGAGAACGACGCCGCGTCCGGGTTGGAGCCGATCGAGCGCACCCGGTACCCGAACGGGGTGAACCGCAGCACCAGCGTCAGCAGCACCGCGACCAGCACGAGGATCCACACGCTCGTCGGGACGCCGAGCGTCTTGCCGCCGAGCAGCGTGAAGAAGGAGCTCTCCAGCGGCATCTCGGTCACCTGCTGGCCGCCGCTCATCGCGAGCGCGAGCCCGCGGTAGACCGACATCGTCGCGAGCGTCGCGACGATCGCCGGGATCGCGATGTACTGGACGATCAGCGCGTTGCCGAGCCCGAGCGCCGCGCCGAGCAGGATGCCGAGCCCGGCCGCCGGCCACGGCGGCACGCCGTGCTTCATCATCAGCCCGGTCGCGATCACCGTCAGCCCGAACGTCGAACCCACCGACAGGTCGATCTCGCGCATCGACAGCAGGTAGGCCATGCCGCAGGCGAGCAGCCCGACGTACACCGACGACTGGAGGGTGTCCAGCAGCTGACCCGGCCGCAGGAAGTCCGGATGGAGCACGCTGGTGAAAATCACCAGTACGATGGTCGCGAGCAGGACGCTCGTCGCCTCCCCGCGCCCGGCCCGTACGGCCAGCACCGGAAGCCGGCCGAGTGCCGTCGGGGCGGCCGGTTCCTGGCTCTTCTGTGTCGATTCGACCCTGTCGTCGACGCCGGACTGGTGGTCCGCTGCCACGGCGGCCCCCTTCCTCGTCCGCTCTGGACGCTTTCGGCAAAGTTCACCGCCTTCACAGCCCGCGTACTTGACTGTGTCGGAACAGTCCTTGTCTGTACCGGAACGGCTGGGTGTCGATCATGCGTTGACCGGGTAGCCGCGAACCACGGGGGACGAACCACGGGGACAGCGCGGTCCGCACTCCGCCGACCGGAAGGATCTCCATGGACTCGACGACGCGGCGCGGCCTCATCGGCAGGGGCGAGCCCCCGCCCGGCGTCCCGGAGCGGCTCGCGTCCCAGATCGCGTTCATCGCCGAGGTGGACAAGCTGAAGACCGTCGTGCGGCGCAGCCCTCTGCTCGCCGCCGACCGGCGCGAGAACGACGCCGAGCACTCCTGGCACCTGGCGCTGATGGTGATGGTGCTGGCCGAGTACGCCGACGAGCCGATCGACGTCGAGCGGACGCTGCGGCTCGTGCTCGTGCACGACCTCGTGGAGATCTACGCGGGCGACACCTTCCTCTACGACGCGGTGGCCGCCGCCGACCAGGCCGAACGCGAGGAGGCGGCGGCCGACGCGCTGTTCGCGCTGCTGCCGCCGGACCAGGAGGGAACGTTCCGCGCGCTGTGGGACGAGTTCGAGGCGCGCGAGACCCCCGAGGCGCGGTTCGCCAAGGCCATGGACCGCCTCCAGCCGCTCCTGCTCAACTTCGGCAACGAGGGCGGCACCTGGCGCACGTTCGGCGTCACCGCCGCAGACGTCCGCCGCCGCAAGTCGGTGATCGGCGACGCGTCCGCCGAACTGGGCGACTACGCGGCCGAGCTCATCGACCTCGGCGTGCGTCGCGGCTGGCTCGCCCCTGGAGACGGGGACGTTCCCCCGCCCGGAGACTAGGGGCGGGCGGCGGCCGAGAGTGCCGGGAGGTAGCCGAGCCGGTGGCCCGCGGCGTTCGGCAGGTAGGACTCGATCAGCGGGAGCTTGGGCGGGTTGATCCACGTGTCGGCGGAGCACACGCCGTGCGGGGTGAAGGCCCGCTGGACGTCGTCGAAGGCGAACCGGTGCGCGGCGGCGCGTCCGGCGGTGACCGCGTTCACCTCGTCCACGACGCGGTTCATCGCCGCCTGCTTCGCCGGGGTCATGCCCGCCGGGCAGGCGCGGCCGCCGGTGAACGACCGGGGGTAGCCGAGGACGACGACGCGGGCGGTGCGCGCCTTCGAGCGGATGGCGCGGTACAGCGCGTCCAGGTGGCGGGGCAGGCGCCGGTCGATGAACGCGCGGGCGCGCGCCGTCCTGGCCTCGCAGCTCCGGTCGTCCTGGAAGGCGCAGACCATGCTGACGTCGGCCATGTCCGGGTCGCTGATGCCGGCGGTGACGCTCACGAGCCGGGTGCGCGCGGACAGGTCGCCGAGCTGCGTGCGCATGACATCGGCGGTCGTGGCGCTTGAGCACGCCCGGAAAACGAAGCGGGCGGCGGGGTGGGCCCTGGCCCACAGCGCGGGGTAGGCGTTGCGGCTGCGCTGGCAGGCCCCGCTGGCCGGGTCGTAGTCCTGGGCGCCGAGCCCGGCGGCGGACGAGTCGCCGAGGGCGAGGTACACCGGCCCGGCAGCCGACGCGGCGGGCACGCCGATGACCGTGCCGATGGTCAGGGCGGCGGCGATCGGCGCCGCCGCGACCGCTCTGCGGCTGGGACGCACGGCACCCTCCCGGTATTGCACGGCAATGGCGTGACGCCAGCAATACTGCGCATAAAAGGTGGCGGCCGGTCAAGGCCGGCCGCCGGTGCCGTTAAAATCGCGAATCCATCCCATGGCCGCCGAGTAAAGATTGATCCTCCCGGGCCGTCATGACGAACGACCCATGCTCCCGGGTGATCGGGCATGGTTGCGTGATCTCTAATCTTTTTGCAGGGGTGTCGGCCGGTCACAAATCGGGAGGTCGCCGTGGTTCACGCCATGACATCGAGCGCCAATGAACTGCGGCGGTTGAGCGAGACACGACCTCCGGATGTGACCGGCCACAGCAAGAAGATCTGGAAGATAACCGACGGCGACTGCTATGTCCAGCTCGTGCCGAGCCTGAGCAGCTTCACCTTCGACCGGCATGAGCTGATGGGCGGCACCGACGCGCTGCGGCTGGACTTCTACGAGCGGGCCGCGGCGCGGCTGGCCGGAAAAGGGGTCCAGACGGCGTTCCTACGGCGGGTGGACGCGACATCCTACCTGGCCAGATATGTCACCGGGCCGCCGTTCGAGGTCATCGTCAAGAACTACGCGGTGGGCTCCACGGTGCGCAAGTACCCCGGGCTCTTCAACGAGAACGAGCCGCTCCCGAGGCCGGTCGTGAAGTTCGACTACCGGATCGACCCGGAGGACCAGCCGATCGGCGAGGACTATCTGCGCGCGCTCGGCCTGCCGGTCGAGGGGTTCCGTGCGAACGCCCTCGCCGTCAACCGGGAACTGCGCGACTGGCTCGCGCCGCTCGAACTCTGGGACTTCTGCCTGATCTTCGGTCTGACCGAGGCCGGGCAGCCGGTCATCACCTCGGAGATATCTCCCGACTGCATGCGGCTGCGCCGGTCGAACGGGTCGTCGCTGGACAAGGACCTCTTCCGGCAGGGGGCGTCGGCCGAGCAGATCATCACGGAATGGCGGAAACTGATCGATGAACTCGAATAGCGGGGCAGGGATTCTGACCGAACGCGAGACCTGGGTGGGGGCGCGGGGCGAGGGGCTGCGCGTCTGGTTCCGCTGGCCCCCGGGCGCGCACAGCATCGTCAACATGCGCGGGTTCCCCGCGCGCGCCAGCGTCGTGTTCGACGAGCAGGAGAAGGTGCTGGCGATCGAGCTGGCCGGGCTCCCCGAGAAGGCCATGACGGTGCTGGCACGTTCCGAGACGCACGGCGCCGACGTCGACCGCGCAGGGTCGGCGCTGCGGGTGCGCGTCGCCGGTGGGACCGCCGGCGCCCGGGTGGAGGGCGACTCCACGGTCGCGTTCCGGCTCTGCGACAGGGAACTCGTCGGGATCGACGTCCGGTTCGGCGCGCAGGGCGCCGGGGCATGAGCGGTTACCGGGACTGCCTGGGGCAGAAGTACTCCAAGTATCTGATCGCCACCAACCTCGTCGGGCGGCTCCCGAACGGGATGGGCCCGCTCGCGATCGCCGTCTACCTGCGCTGGAAGGACGTCGGGTACGGCACGGTCGGCGGCCTCATCGCCCTCTACGTCGTGGCGACGGCGGTGGGCGGCCCGGTGCTCGGCCGGATCGTCGATCGGCGCGGCCAGGTCGCGGTGCTCACGGTGGGCTCGGTGCTGTCGGCGGCGGGGTTCGCGCTGCTCGCCGTGCTGGACGACACCGGCCCGATGGCGCTGGCCATCCTGTTCTCGGGGCTGTTCACGCCGCCGCTCGAACCGTGCCTGCGGAGCCTGTGGCCGAGCGTCCTGCCCGACGAGCGGACGGTCGCGACCGCCTACGCGCTGGACGCCTCGCTCCAGCAGATCGTGTTCGTGTCGGGGCCGCTGCTGGTCACCGGCATCGCGGCGGTGGCCTCGCCGCGCGCCGCGCTGTGGTTCACGGCGGCCGCCATGGTGGTCGGATCGGTCGCGTTCGCCTGCGCCCGGCCGGTGCGGGAGTGGCGGGCCGAGCCGCACCGCGCGGACTGGATCGGGCCGCTCCGCTCGGCGCCGCTGCGCCGGATCCTCACGTCCCTGGGCTGCCTCGGCGTCGCGCTCGGCGTCTTCAGCGTCGGGTCCGTCGCCTACGCCGAGCACGCCGACTGGCCGCAGCTGTCCGGGCTGCTGCTCGGCGCGAACGCGGTCGGCGCGCTCGTCGGCGGCCTCGTCTACGGCGCCGCGCGGTGGGACCTGCCCGCGGGCAAGCAGTTCTCCCGGCTGCTCGTCGGCCTCATGCTGTGCTACTGCCTGCTGGCGACCGTCGCGCCGCCGGTCGTGATGATCGCCCTGATGGGGATCGCCGGGGTGTTCCTCTCGCCGGTCCTCGCCTGCGCGTTCGGGATCATCGGGAGGGTGGCGCCGCGCGGCACCGTCACCGAGGCGTTCGCCTGGGTCGTGACCGTCATCCTGGCGGGGAACGCCGCCGGATCGGCGCTCGCCGGGGCCGTCGAGCGGTACGGCCTCCGGGCGATCTACGTGATGCCCGGCGCCGTGCTGCTGCTGTCGGTGCTCGTCGCCGCCACCACCCGTTCGGTGGACGAGGAGGACGACGCCCCGGCGGCCCCCGTGCCCGAGCCCGTCGCCGAGGTGAGCGGCTGAGTGTCTCTTCCGACCGTGGCCTCAACGGTCACGCGGGCGCGTAGCTGAGCGGTGGGGCCGACGCCGGAGGCGAGGCCCCACCGCGAAGATCGCGAAGCGATTCCGCGCCCGCCACGGCACGGTCAAGGGACGAGCCGCCAGGCGAGTCCCTTGGGCCGGGACGTAATGAACTCAGCGGCCGATCCAGTGGTCGTAGGTCTCCCGGTCGTCGGGCAGGCCGCTCGCGACCAGCTCCAGCATCATCTCGTCGGTGCCGCCGCCGACGCGCCCGACGCGCAGGTCGCGCAGGAGCCGGGGCAGCGGCGTCTCGTCCTCCAGATAGCCCTCGCCGCCGAAGATGTGCATGCACTCGCTGACGACCCGCTCGCCGAGCCGCGCGGTCGTGACCTTCAGGCCCGCCACGTCGCAGAGCGTGATCGGGCCCCCGGCGGCGAGTTCGGCGACGGTCGAGTACAGGCCGCGCCGCGCCACCTCCACCTGGGCGGTCAGCTCCGCGACGCGCAGCCGGAGCGCCTGGTGCTCGTGCAGCGGGACGCCGAACTGCCGTCGCCGCCGCATCCGCGCGGTCGCCAGCGCCAGGGCGAGCCGCGCGCTGCCGAGGATGAGCGCCGCGACCGACAGCCGCTCGTTGCGCAGGCCCCAGGCCAGCGCGGCCAGCCCCAGCCCGGGCCGGACGAGGACCGCCTCGTCCCCGACCGTGCAGTCGATCCGCATCCGCGCCGTCTCCAGCGACCGCATGCCCATGGTCTGGAGCCGCTTGAGCACCACGGCCCCTTCGCGCGGGACGAGGACGAGCGCGGGCCCGTCCTCCGCGCGGCACAGCACGACGAGCACGTCCGCCGCCGCGCCCGGGGACACGAACCACTTCGTTCCGCTGACCCGCCAGCCGGTGCCGTCGCGGCGCAGCTCGGTCCGCACGTCCGCGAGGTCGGACCCGACGTGCTCCTCCGAGGTCGCCACGCACGCGACGTACTCGCCGGCCAGGCACCGGTCGAGCACCGTGGCGGCGTACGGGGTCCGCGCGTAGCGGCGC
Source organism: Actinomadura terrae (assembly GCF_022751215.1). Classification (GTDB taxonomy): domain Bacteria; phylum Actinomycetota; class Actinomycetes; order Streptosporangiales; family Streptosporangiaceae; genus Spirillospora; species Spirillospora terrae. The sequence continues at coordinate 1,802,207 of NZ_JAICDG010000002.1, forward strand.
AGCAGCCCGGTCGCGGCCTCCAGATGGAGGCTGAGGCCCACCCCGACGCCGCCGAGCCCGGCCCGGCCCATCTCCTCGGCGAGCAGGACGGAGCGTCCGACCGACCCGTTCGGCCCGCCCTCCCAGCGCTCGCGGAACAGCCCGGTCGCGCCGAGCCTCCGCACGACGCCGCGGGGGAACGAGCGCTCGCGTTCGGCCTGGTCGAGCGCTGGTACCGCATGCGTTCCCAGCAACCCGCGGACGCGGTCGCGGTAGGCGGTGACCGCCGGGCTGGCGCGGTCGATCGGGAGGTCCCGCGCCAGCTGCTCCACCTCGGGCCGCGTCACCGTCGTCATGGCGCGGTCTCCTTCTCGGCCGCGTTCTTCTGAGCGGGCAGCGCCGCCAGCACCTCGTCGATCCCGGGCAGCCGGGCGCCCAGGTACCCGACGCGCAGGCAGTAGTTCAGCAGCCTGCGCAACTGCGCCTGCCCCTTGGACGCCGGACGGCGCCCGAGCAGGTCGTAGGCCTCCGCGTCGTGGAACACCATCCGGCGGCAGAAGAAGCTCTCGTACAACCCGACGACCCGGTCGTAGTAGACCCGCTCGGCGGCGGGCATGCGGTCCGCGGAGAACGTGGCGGGCGGGATGTAGCGCGGCACGTGGAAGGACGGGTACTCCGCCATGACCTCGCTGAAGTCGCCCAGCGTGTGCGCGCCCGCGCCGACGGCGTGGAAGGTGCGGCCCGCCGCCTCCTCGAACCGCGTCGCCGCCCGGGTGATCACCTCGGCCACGTGGTCCACCGGGACGAGGTCGAGCACGGCGTCGTAGTGGCCGGGGACCGACCGGACCCGCCCCTCGGTGAACAGCTTCAGCACGACGTAGATGTTCTTGAAGTCCCGGATCGTGCCGGAGCGCTCGTCGCCGACGACGATGCTCGGCCGGACGACCGCGGCGGGCTGCCCCGCCGCCATCGCCTCCCGCACCATCGTCTCCGCGCGGAACTTGCTCTCCTCGTACAGGGTCCCGAACGTCTGGCCCGCGTCGAGGTCGCTCTCCAGCACGGTCCCGGTCCGCTCGCCGCAGACGTAGGCGGTGCTGACGTGCACCAGCGGGACGGGGGCGGACGCCACGTCCCGGACCAGGTCCAGGACGTTCCGGGTCCCGCCGACGTTCAGCGTCTCGTACACGGCGGCGCTGCGTCCGAAGTCGGTGGTCGCGGCGGAGTGCACGACGAGGTCGAGCGACTTGAGCAGCCGCAGCTCGTCGCGGCCGAGGCCGAGGCCCGGCGCGGTGACGTCGCCGGCCAGGCGGGTGATCACCCCCGGTTCGGGACGGCCCCGCCACTCCGCGGTCCGCACCTTGCGGCCGTTGTTGCGGACGATGTCCGTCCTGGAATGGGTGAGCGCGACGACCCGGTCGCCCCCGGCCGCGAGCCGGGCCACGACCTCCGAGCCGATCAGCCCGGCCGCGCCGGTGACGAGGACGGTGCGCGCCGCCGTCATCCGCGCACCGCCGCGGTGAGCTCGCGCACCAGCTCCACGACGTCCCCGACCGTGCGGACGGTGAGCGTGCGGTCCATGTCGACGGGCGGCAGCCCGAAGCGCTGCTCCAGGACGACGCCCAACTCGATCAGCCGCAGCGAGTCCAGGCCGAGGTCGTCGGTCAGCGCCGTGCCCGGGGAGAGCTCGCCGGGCTCGTCCCGGCACATCGCGCGGATCACCTCGGCGACCTCGGCGAACAGGGGTGGGGAGGCGGTGTCGTCGGGGGTGTGGCGCGGTTCCATCGCTCACTCCTTCGAAGTGCTCGCGTGCGTGGGCGCGACCGCGGTGCCCGGGTCGCGCAGGACGATCTCGCCGGGGCAGCGGCCCGCCTGTAGCTCCCGCCACATGAACCGGCGCCTCGGCTTGCCGCTGGAGCCGCGGCGGATCAGGCCGCGCCGCCCCGTGACCACGGTGATGTCGACCTCGTCGCCGACGTCCTGGCGCAGGACGCGGGGGACGAGCCCGACCCAGTCGCCCGGCCGGGCCTCGGCCAGCAGTACCAGCGCGTTGCGCCCGTCGGCGACGGAGCTGACCAGCGCGCATCGCTGCGCGCCGAGCCCGAGCCGGTCGGCGGCCCTGGCCTCCAGGTCCTCCATGTAGACGGTCCGGCCGCGGATCTTCATGCTGTCGGCGATGCGGCCGACGACGTGCAGCGCGCCGCCGTGGACGAAGCCCGCGTCGCCGGTCAGGACCCGCCCGTCCCGCACCCGCGTGACCGTGCTGTCGGGCGAGCCCCGGTAGCCGCGCGCGACGGCCGGGCCGGTGACCGCGACCTCGCCCAGATGCCCGGGCGGAAGCTCGTCCCCGTCGCCGTCGACGATCTGGACCCGGGTGCCGTCCAGCGCCGGGCCGCAGCCGACCAGCCAGCCCTCGTCCCGCCGGGGGAGGGGGGCGCCCGACAGCACGGCGGTGGCGGTGATCCGCACCTCGCCGCCGAAGACGACGTCCGACCACTCCGGGAGGACGGCGACCGGGGGAGCGCCGGGGGCGTCGCCGGTCACCGCCAGCGTCGACTCCGCCAGGCCGTAGGCGGGCAGGAAGGCGCCCGCGTCGAAGCCGTACGGCGCGAGCCGTTCCGCGACGTCGGCGAGGACGCCCGCGTCCACCCGCTCCGCGCCGACGATCGCCGACCGCCAGCCGGAGAACTCCAGCCCGTCCAGCCGCTCGGGCGTCATGAACCGCAGCGCGTAGGCGTAGCCGAACGTCGGCGCGGTCGCCCGGTGCGCCCGGCCGTCGCCGAGGCAGCGCAGCCAGCGGACCGGGTCGCGCAGGAACTGCTCGGGGCGCATCAGCCACAGGTCGCTCTGCGCGGTGACGGTGGCGAGCAGCGCGCCGATCAGGCCCATGTCGTGGTGGAGCGGCAGCCAGGACACGCTGCCCTCGTCCGGGTCCCAGTCCATCCAGCGGTGGATCTGCCGGACGTTGGCCTCCAGGTTCGCCATGCTCACCTCGACGCCGCGCGGCGTCCCCGTCGACCCGGAGGTGAACTGGAGCAGCCCGGTCTCGGTCCACGCCGCCTGCGCGACGCCGGTCTCGGGCGCGGGCTCGTCGTCGTGGACCCAGACGGGCAGGTCGAGGCCCGCCGCCTCGATCGCCGCGCGGACCGTCGGCGCCAGCGCCCCGTCGGTCACCGCCAGCCGCGCGCCGGACGTCCGGAGGATCGCGGCCAGGTGCCCGGCGTAGGCGCCGGTGTCGGCGAAGAAGCCGGGCGGGGCGACGGGGCACGGGGTGGCGCCCGCGAGCCAGCCGCCGTAGAACGCCTCGACGAAGGGGAAGCCGGACGGCAGCACAATGCCGACGGCGTCCCCGGGCTCGACGCCCGCCGCGCGCAGCCGCGCCGCGACCCGGTGCGCGGACGCGGCCAGCTCCGGGTAGCCCCGGAACTCCCAGCCGTCCCCGTTGCCCGCCATGTGCACGCCCCGGTCCGGACGGGGCGCGTCGAGCCAGGCCGACAGTGCGCTCATCGGGCCCTCACCGTTCCGAGGAGGAGAGCATCAGGTCCACGGCCGACAGCAGGTCGGCGGCGTGCCGGCGCGCGCGGCGCGGGCGCGTCGGGGCGGCGCCCCGGGTGAGGTGGATGCCCTGGATGCCGCTGCGCTCGGGCCCGAGCGCGTCGGCCTCCTCGTTGTCCCCGGCCATCCACAGGTGCGCGCCGGGCGGCAGCGCCTCCCGGGCCAGCTTGTAGGCGTTCTCGTGCGGCTTCTCGAACCCGGTCAGCGCGGAGGTGATGACGGCGTCGAAGTAGGGCGCGAGGCCGAGCCCCTCCACCAGCAGTTCGAGTTCGGGGGCGTGGTTGGACAGGATGATCTGGGGATACCCGTGGTCCTTGAGCCGTTGCAGCGCCCGCACCGCCTCGGGGAACACCCGCCATGAGACGCTCGCGTCCATGTACCGCTCGCCGGTGCGCGCGGCGAGCGGCCGGGCGCGTTCGGGGGGATAGCCCAGCCGGTGCAGGACGCCGGCGAGCAGCTCGTTCATCGCCTCCCACCACGCGCCGGGGTCGCACAGGTGCGGGTGCGGGCGGTCGGGCGTGTGCCAGGGGAACCCGACGTGCATGTGCGCGGCGATGTCGGCCAGCCCGATCCGCAGGTCGGGCTCCTCGGCGCGGAGCACCTCCAGCATGCAGCCCGCCCACAGGCCCGGCCGCTCGGCCAGCGTGCCCTCGAAGTCCCAGACGACCCCGTACTGGACGGTCATGACGTCCGGGCGGGGTCGTCGCGGCCGGGGAGGTCTTCTCGGTTCTCCTCAAGGAAGCCGGAGATCGCGGCAACGCATCCGTCGAGTCCGACGCGGTCGGTCTCCAGCACCAGCGACCGCGGGCAGCGCTCGATCACCTTGAGGTACTGGGTCAGGTAGTGGGCGTGCTCGTCCCGGTCGCCCGGGTCCTCCCCGCGTTCGGTCAGCCGGCGCACGACGGTCTCGACGCTCGCGGTGCACAGCACCGTGCGCGGCGGTTCTCCCCAGTTCGACCAGAAGTGCTCCGGAAGGACGGTGAACATCGTCGCCCAGTGCCGGTCGAATACGAGCGTGCCCGGTTCCCGCTGGAGCACCCTTTCGATGCTCGAGCGCGCGAGTTCGTCGGCCGCCGCGAATCTCCTGTTCCCCCACAACCACGCGATATGGTCACCGAGCGTGTCGCCGAACGGCTTGACCACGCTTCCGCCGGTGAGCCGGGCCACCTGCCGGGCCAGCGTGCTCTTTCCGCAACCGTCGTGCCCGTCCAGGACGATGATCCGCCCCTCGTTCAGCATCTGCTCACCCCAAGAATCCCGGTGTCGATGAAGTCGCGCATGATCAGCGAATCCGGATTGAGATTCACGGCCCCACGAATATGCTCCAGGGTGTCGGCGGGATCGTCCGGAGGCAACAACACGGCGGTCACGCCGGGTGTGTAGAGCGGCAGCCCCAGTCCGAGCGCTGGCAGCGTCATCCCCGCGTCCTTCGCGGCCGCTTCCAACGGTGCCAGCAAGGGAACGGCGGCGGGTGGAATGCGCAAGTCCCAGCGCAGGAAGACGGGATTTTTCCCGGTTTCCCGGGCGGCCAGGAAAATCGGGCGCAGCCGATCGAAGCCGAGGAGATCGGCCTGAATTGACAGGGTCGTGCACCGCCGGTGGTGCGATCCAACATGGTCGCGTCCCGGGATGCCCGGGATATCCGGGACACCTGGGCCGTCGTCCCAGATCCCGACCGATCCCACGATCCCGTCCGCGATCAGGGCGCGCGCGGTGTCCACCGCGACCGGGTCGCCTCCCGGGAAGAGCAGGTGGTCGAGGAAGTCGGTGTCCAGGCGCGTCCGGACGTCGTCGGCCGCACGCCGGATGCGCCGTGCGGTCCACCCTCCCCGGTCGGTGAGCCGGACGATGAGCCACGGCCGGGAGTGCGCGCGGCGGATGTCGCGCAGCAGCCCGCCGAGGCCGGGACGGCGGCCGTCCCCCACGTCGATCAGCGGCGCCCCCGTTGCCGCCGCCGTGGCCTCGACGAGGTCCATGAGCTGGGGCGACGTGTCGGCGGAACGGGTGGAGGGGGCCTTCGCGAGATCCAGGCCCAGCGCCAGCGCGGAGCCGTCCAGGGAATGTCGCATCAGGCGGCGGCCCTAGACATGCTGGAGCCGATCGAGCCCCAGGGCGCCCTGCGGGTCGAGCCGCGCGGGGCGGATCTCGACCTCGCCGACCGCGATGTCGGCCGGGGTACGGGTGATGAGCTGCTCGACGAACCGGCCGACGGAGCGGGCCGACATCTTCAGCGGCGAGCCGTCGCCGGGACGGTTCGCGATCGCCCCCGGCGAGACGAGCACGGCCCGGACGCCGTTGCGCCGCTCCTCCAGCAGCAGCACCTCGACCAGCGCCCTGAGCGTGGACTTCGTCATGCAGTAGGCGGCGCCGCCCTCGAAGAACCGGGTGCCCGCGTGGCTCCCGACGAACACGTACAGGCCGCCCGCCGCGCGCACCAGCGGCAGCGCCGACTGGGCGATGTGGAACGGCGCCATCAGGTTCACCGCGACGCTCTCCCGCAGCTCGGGGAGCGGCAGGGACGCGACGGGGTGCAGCCGGCGGACGGCGGCGTTGAGCACGCACGCGTCCAGCCGGTCGACCCGCTCGCCCACCTCGGCGAGCGCCCTGTCGATGTCGCCCGGGTCGGCGAGGTCGCATTCGATCTCGCCGAGCCAGCTCTCCCCGGTGAGGGTCCGGTTCAGCGAGAGCACGTTCCAGCCGGAGTCGCGCAGGGCCTCGGCGATGCCGCGCCCGGTGCCGCGATTCGTCCCCGTGACGAGGGCGGTTGGAGTTCTGGTGGCCTCTGCCTCTTCTGTCGGATTTGTCTGTTGAGTCGGTTCGATGGGCGGCTCTGAAGCGGGAGTCCGGAAATTCACAGGCCTTCCACCCCGGCCTGCCGGACCGGGAGCAGGGTGTCCAGCATTGGAAACTCCTTACGCGCCTACTTCTTGTGCTTCACGTGGGGACCCTGAATGCGGCCACGATATGCACTGCCATCTCGCCTGGGAGCTGAGTTCGGCGTGCGGTGCCCCGGGAATTCATTAGGTATTTGATGATCAGCTTGAATGTGGCGGGCTTGAGTTGTCAAGATCATGTCTTCCGGAGCGGCTGTCCACATCCGGCCATGGACACCACTTGTCAGGGCGTCCATGCCTATCTGTTAGTAGATATAGGTGACCGATCGGGCCGGACTTCGGATCGCGCTCCCACTCGGGGAATTAGTATCGGTCGCGGGGCGGGGGCCCTGGAAGGGGGGAAAGAACCAGCGCTCGACAAGGCGGGTCACCGTCGCCAGTCATGCCGACATACAGGAACATGATGCTTCTTGCTCCCAGCTACCTGCGTGAACTGCTCGGCAAGGCGTTTGCGCACATCGACGTTCCGGCCGAGCACGCCGTCGTCCTGGAGGGCTCCATTGCCGAAGGGTTCGGCAACGACGCCTCCGACATCGACTACCTGGTAATAACACCGGGCGATCGCATCCAGCCGACCATGCCGACGATCCTTTTCATCGACGGCCGCCGAGTCGAGGTGCGGATGCGTTCGGCGGAACAGATACGCGCGCAACTGGACACGCTGCGGACGACCGCGGCCCGCGACGTCGGCCGCGTCTCCGACGACCTGCTCAACCGCTGCCAGCGGTTCGTCAACTGCTATCCGCTGGTGAACGAGCCGTTCATCGAGCGGTTGCGGGAGCCGCTGCCGCCCGCGGAACTCCAGGACATCACCGCGCGTTGGTTCGAGCACCAGACGCGGCCCGCCTACGGGTTCGCCGCGGCCATGCGGCTGCTCGGCGAGCCCCGCTACGCCGAGCTGGCCGAGCGCACGGCGCTCGCGCGCGCCGCCAAGTCCTGGCTGAGCCGCCAGGGGGAGACCTATCTCGACTTCAAGTGGCTGTCACCGCAGTTCGCGCGGGCGCCGGGCGGCGCCGAGGTCGCGGCGGAGTACGGCGAGCTGATCGCGGGGACGCCGTCCCCGCAGGCCGTGGGCGGGTTCCTCACGCGGCTCGGGCTCGGCGCCGACGCTCGGCTCGACCGGCTCGAACTGCGCCGGCGGCGCGGGGTGACGACCTGGCAGCTCGGATCGCGCGTGCACGTCGTCCGGGGCCGCGCCGAGATCTTCGCGCTGAGCGACCGCGCCGCGCGGGTGTGGCGGTCGCTGCCGTTCGGCGTCCCGCTGGAACGTGCCCTCGCCCAGGGCCCCGGCGTGACCGGGCCGCTGATCGCCTTCTTCCACCGGCTCGGCCTGGTCGAGCTGCGCTGGCGCGGGGGGCCGGTGCTGCCCGGCTGCGGCTCGCACACGCCGACGCCCGCGACCGTCCTGCCGCTCCTGGCGCTGGACGGGCTGCTGCTCGTCGACGGCGACCGCGGCACCGACGTCACCGGCGACGTCGCGCTCGCCCCCACGCCCGCCCGGCGCTTCGCCGCCTGCGGGATGGCGCTGATCTGGGGCAACCTCGGTGTCGAGAACGCCCGCGAGGACCTCGTCGGCGCCATCGGGCTCGACCAGGAGGGCACCGCGACGGCGGCGTCCCTGCGGATGGTGCGCAGCGCCTGCCAGTCGGTGATCGCCGCGTACGGCGTCGATCCGCAGCCGCCCATCGAGGAGGCGCCGCTGGTCGTCGCCCGGATGCCGCACGTCGATCCCGCCGTCGCGGCGCGCGCGGTCGAGCTGTCCGCGTTCCTGCTCCGGCACGGGTTCGGCGCGCTCCCCGGCGGGATCGGCGAGCTGGACGAGTTCACGCTGCTCGTCCGTCGGGCGACGCGCTGCGAGTTCCCCTCGACGTTCGTGTCCGCCGAGGGGTGGGGCAGCACGCTCGACATCGGCTACGACTGGGTCAGGCTCGGCGCCTACCTCGACTCCGCGTTCCCCGTGGAGGAGGCCCGCGACCTGCTGGCCTCGGGGGGCGCGCAGCCCGCCACGAGAGCCGAGGGGGCCCCGGCCGCCGCCGGATCGGCGCGATGACCGCCGCCCCGGTGGACGCCCCCCGCGCGCGCCGGACGGGTGTCCCCTCGCCCGGCCAGGGCCTGGTCGCGGCGGCCGTCTTCGCCGTGGCCCACCTGTACTACGGGCGGGGCGACGTGCGGCCGTCGCTCGTCGCGGGCACGCTGACGTTCGTCCTGCTGATGGTCCAGCTGCGGCTGGTGGACGACCTCGACGACCTCGACCGCGATCTGGCCGCCGCCGGAGCACCCGCGGCGTCCGTCGCGTCGAAGCGCCGGAGCCTGTGGTGCGCGCTCGCGGCCGTGGTCGTCGCGACCGCCGCCCTCAACGCGGTGTGGCCCCCGGCCCTCGCCGCGTGCGCGGCGATGACGGTGCTCGCCGTGCTCACGCCGAAGGTGAAGCGGTTCGTGCTGCGGAGCCGCCTCGTCCTGTTCGTCCTGTACGAGAGCGCACCGGCGCTCGCCGTCCTCTACACCTATGTGAGCTGGCGCGCGGCCGGGGACCGGGGCGTTCCCGCCGCGCGCGCGGCGGGCGTCGTCGCCCTGCTCTGGGTCGGCTACGAGTTCTGGAAGTTCTCGCGCAAGCACGGCATGCCGGTCTTCCAGCCGTACGACCTGTCCGTCGCCGGGGTGCGCCGCGTCCTGTACGCGCTGCTCGCGGCGGGACCGGCGGCGGCGCTGCTCGCCGTCTACGGCATGCCCGGGGCCGCGCTGGCGCTCCCCGCGCTCGTGACCCTGCTGTCGGTCGCGCTCGCCGCCCTCGTCACCGCGGACCGGCCAGCGCGCCGCGCCCGGCCCCCGTCCTGGGGCGGGCTCGTGTTCCTCGGCGGCCTGGCCACGTCCCTTTTCGTCGCGACCCTCGTTTCCTGAGTGGAGAGCCGGATGCACCTGCTGACCGAGAAGAGCCCGCCGGACGCGATGACCGCGTGGGCCGGCGGGAAGGCCGCGAACCTGCACGCGCTCACCGCCCACGGCTTCGACGTCCCGGCCTGGACGGCGCTCGGCGCCGACGTGTTCGAGCACGTCATGGAGCGGAGCGGGCTGCGCGAGGACGTCGCGGGCCTGCTCGCCGACCCCGCGCCCGCCGAGCTGGAGAAGGCGGCGCGGCACGTCGCGGCGCGGCTGGAGTCGATGCCGCTCGGGGACGACGTCCTCGCCCTCGTCGAGGCCGCCTACGACCGGGTGGGGGGCGGCGACGTCGCGGTCCGGTCGTCGGGGGTGGAGGAGGACTCGGCGGCCCACTCGTTCGCGGGCCAGTTCTCCAGCTACCTCCACGTCGAGGGGCTGGAGGAGGTCGTCGCCGCCGTCCGGCGGTGCTGGGCGTCGGCCTACTCGGCGCGGGCGATGACCTACCGGCTCTCGCACGGGCTGCCCGCCGCGTCCGCCGCCATGGCCGTGATCGTGCAGCGGATGGTCCCGGCCGAGGTCAGCGGCGTCATGTTCACCACGAACCCGGCGAGCGGCGACCCGGACGAGACCGTCGTGAGCTGCGTCCACGGCCTCGGCGAGGGGCTGGTCTCCGGGGCCGTCGACGCCGACACGGTCACGCTGCGCTCGCTCGACCACGCGATCGTGGACGTCGTGGTGGGGGAGAAGGCCGAGCGGTACGACCGCGACCCCGCCGGTTCGGGATGCCTGGTCACCGAGGTACCCGAGGCGGCCAGGAAGGAGCTGGCGGTCGACGAGCCGATGCTGTGGCGGCTCGTCGAGCTCGGCCGCCGGATGGAGGAGGCGCTCGGCGGTCCCCAGGACGTCGAGTGGGCCGTGGCCGACGGGCGCCCGCTCGTGCTCCAGAGCCGTCCGATCACGACGCTGCCCGAGCGCCCGCTCCCCGACCCCCGGCACCGCGTCTGGGACAACTCCAACATCATCGAGAGCTATGCGGGCGTCACCTCGCCGCTGACCTTCACCTTCGCCCGCCACGTCTACTACCGGGCCCACCTGGAGTACTGCCGCATGCTGGGCATCCGCGGCGCGCGGCTGGCGGAGATGAACGAGTGGCTGCCGACGATGCTCGGCTACTTCCACGGCCGCGTGTACTACAACCTGTTCAACTGGTACCGGACGATGCGCCTGGTGCCGTTCTACCGGCTCAACCAGGGCGCGCTGGAGACGTCGATGGGGCTCACCGAGTCGCTCGACGCCGCCGTCGCGGAGGACCTGCGCCCCTGCACGCCGGGCTCGCCGGCCGCCGAGGCGCTGGTCAACGCGCGGATTCTGGTCAACTACGTCCGGCGCGTCCTGACCAACCCGCGCGAGGTCGACGCGTTCGTCGCCCACTTCGACCGGACGTTCCGCCACCTGGACGGCCTCGACTACACCCGGCTCCCGGCCGGCGAGGCGTACCGGCTCTTCCAGGAGTTCGACCGGAAGATCATGCCGCGCTGGGGGCCGATGGTCGTCCTGGAGCTGGTCATCCTCACCTCGTTCGCGACCCTGCGCGAGTGCACCGGCCGCTGGCTGCCGGACGCGCCGGCCTGGTTCCTGTGGAGCGCGGTGAGCCCGGGCGACCAGATCGAGTCCGCCGCGCCCGCGCGTGCGCTGGGCCGCCTGGTCGAGCGGTTCAAGGCCGACCCGCGCCACGAGCGCGCGCTGCGGGACGCGGCGACGATGGACGAGCTGTACGCCGCGCTCCGCGACGCGGACGGCGGCGGCCTCGCCGCGGACATCGACGCCTACATCGACGAGTACGGCTACCGCAGCCTGAACGAGCTGAAGCTGGAGGAGCCGGACCTGCGGCAGGACCCGTCCGTGCTGCTGGAGATGCTCCGGGTCGGGCTGGTCGCCGAGGGGCACCAGGCGGCCGGGCCGTCGTCCGCCGAGGCCGACGCCTACGTCGACGAACGGCTGAGCGGCGCGCGCAAGTTCGTCTACAAGCTCGTCCGGGGCAAGGTCCGCCGCTCGCTGGAGGCCAGGGAGCGGGTCCGCTTCTGCCGGACGAGGGCGTTCGGGCTGGTCCGCCGCATGATGCTGGCGATCGGCGCGGACCTGGCGCGGTCGGGCATGATCGGCTCGGCGCGGGACGTCTTCCTGCTCAGGCTCGACGAGGTCGCCGCGTGCCTCGACGGCACCTACTCGCACGGCGACCTGCGTCCGCTGATCGAGCTGCGCAAGGCGGAGCTGGAGCGGTTCGGCGCGCTCGACGCGCCCGCCCGGTTCACGACGACGGGCCTCATCTACGACCGGCGGGGGCTTACGGCGGGCGGCTGGGTGCGTCCCGGCGCGGACGGGCACGACGGGCGGGACGGCGCGGTCGAGCCCGGCCACCGGTTCGAGGGCACGCCGTGCAGTCCCGGAACGGCGGAGGGGGAGGCGCGGGTGGTCGAGCGTCCGCAGGACGCGGCCGGCGGGGTCATCGTCACCTACCGCACCGACCCCGGCTGGATCTCGGCCCTGCCCGCCGCCAAGGCGCTGCTCATCGAGCGCGGCAGCCCGCTCACCCACATCGCGATCGTGGCGCGCGAGCTGGGGGTCCCGGCGATCGTCCAGATCAAGGACGTCACCCGGAAGGTGCGCGACGGCATGCGGCTGCGCGTCGACGGCACGACCGGGACGGCGACGGTGACCGCCGCCGCCCCCGCCCCTGCCGCCGCCGCTCCGGCGGATGCCGAGGGAGGGGGGACATGACGCGGTCGAACCCGCCGGTCGCGCTCGCGGCGGCCGGCACCGCGACCTTCCTGACCATGCTGGACGCGACCGCCGTCAGCATCGCCGCGCCCCGGCTCACCGAGGACCTCGGCGCCTCGCTGGACGAGCTGATGTGGGTGTTCAACGCCTACGTGCTCGTGCTGGCGGTCACGCTCATCACCGGCGGCCGGCTCGGGGACTTGCTCGGCGCGCGCCGGACGTTCCTGACCGGCCTCGCGATCTTCACCGTCGCGTCCGGTCTGGTCTGGTTCGCCGCCGCGCCGCTGGCGCTGATCGTGCTCCGGGCCGTCCAGGGCCTCGGCGCCGCGCTCCTCATGCCGCAGGCGATCGTCATCGTCGGCATGGTCTACCCCCGGGAGCGGCTGGGCGCCGCCTTCGGGGTGCTCAGCTCGCTCGCCGGGGTGGCGAGCGTGCTCGGGCCCACGGTCGGCGGCGTGCTGGTCACGACGCTCGGCTGGAAGTGGATCTTCCTGGTCAACGTCCCGGCCGGGGTGCTCGGGGCGGTGCTCACGCTCGCGGGCGTGCCGCGCGACGTCCCGCCCGGGCGGCGCCGCCTCGACCTGCGGGGCGTCCTGCTGTGCTTCTCCGGCCTGTTCCTGGTCTCCTACGGGCTGATCGAGGGGCAGCGCTACGACTGGGGGAGGATCGGGTCGTTCGTGAGCGTCCCGCTGGTCATCGCCGCCGGGCTGGTGCTGCTGGCCGCGTTCGGGGTCTCCCAGCGGGGCCGCCCGCACGCGCTGGTGCCGCCGTCGCTGTTACGCGACCGCGCCTTCGTCATGACGAACCTGGTGGCCGGTTTCACGGCCTTCGCCCTGCTGGGCTTCTACCTCCCGCTCACGCTCTACCTCCAGTTCGCGCGCGGGATGCCCGCGGACCGGGCCGGGCTCGCGCTCGCCGCCATGCCGCTGGTCTCCATGGTGACCGCGCTGGTGGCGGGCCGCCTGGTCGACCGGATCGGCGGGAAGCGCGTCCTGATGGCGGGGCTGGCCGCCTTCACCGCCGGACTCGCGGCGACCGCCCTGGTCGCCGGAAGCGGCACCTCGGCGTGGGCGCTCCAGCCGGGGCTGCTCGTGATCGGGCTCGGTACCGGCCTCACGTTCCCGCCGATGACCACGCTCGCGATGCGGGACGTCCCGCACGGCGCGGCGGGCGCGGCGGCCGGCGTGTTCAACAGCACCCGGCACCTCGGGAACGTCATGAGCGCCGCCGCCGTGGGGGCGCTGCTCCAGAACCGCATCGCCGCCGCGCTGCCGCGCGAGGGCGGCGGGCGGTGGCGCGCGGCGATCGAGGCCGCCGACCTGGACGGCCGGTCGCGCACCTACACCGAGGCGCTGCGGCCCACGTTGCTGCTGTCGGTCGCGCTGCTGGCCGCCGCGCTGGCCTGCGCGGCGGCGCTGCCGCCCGGCCGGCGGGAGCGGGCCGCGCCGGAACTGGCGCGGCGCGCGTGATGGGAAGGACCGATTGGGGGGTGGACGGATGGATCGGCGGGAGCAGAGCGAGAAAGTCGCGCGGGAGTTGACCGCCGGAATCGAGGAGGAGCGGCAGCGGCTGAGGCGCGAGGTCCACGACCAGATGGCGCCCGCCCTCGCCGCGCTGCGGCTGCGCTTCGACCTGGCCCGCGAGATCGTCGCCGTCGACGAGGAGGGCGCGCTCGACTCGGTGGACGAGGCGATCCGCAATGTCGGCGAGGCTCTTTCGGGCCTGCTGGCCGCCATCGACGGGGCGTTTCCCGCCGAGCTGGCGCGGCTCGGCCTGGTCGGCGCCCTGGCGGAACTCGGCGCGTTCCTCTCCATGGTCGATCTGCGTATCGACGCCGCCGAGTGCGATATCCGGGAAATGTCGCCCCCATGCGAGGTGGCGGCGTACAAGATAGCCGCCGAGGCGCTCACCAACGCGCGCAAGTACTCCTCCGACCGCAGCGCGGCCGTGACGATCGACCGGCAGGAGGACGACATTGTGCTACAGGTCACCAGCAGCATCGGCATCGAACGCGAGTCCCACCCGTCCTACGGTGTCGGCTTCCATTCCATGCGGGAGCGGGCCGCCGCGCTCGGCGGCAAGTGCAACGTCCACGCGTCCGACGAGGGAATGGTCGTCCGCGCCCGGATGCCGTTGAGGCCGGCATGAGCGTCCGCGTCCGTGTCCTCCTTGTCGAGGACCATCCCCTCTACCTCGGCGCGCTGCGCGCGCTCTTCGAGCACGGCGACGACTTCGAGGTGGTCGGCGAGGCGGGCACGGCCGCCGCCGCGCTGGAACTGCTGCCCGAGGCGCGGCCGCACGTCGTCACCCTCGACCTGCGCCTGCCCGACGACGCACACGGGTCCCTGACCCAGCGCGTACTTGCTGCGGCTCCCGAGGCGCGGGTGCTGGTCATCAGCGCGCTCACCGAGAAGGCGTCGGTGCTGGCGGCGCTGCGGTCCGGGGTGCACGGCTACCTGACCAAGGAGGCCGGGAGCGAGGAGATCCGGCACTCGGTGCGGCTGGTCGCCGCCGGCGGGACCGCCTTCAGCGAACCGATCACGGCGCTGCTGCGGGACTGGCTCAAGGCCGATTCCGGAACCGCCGCGAAAATGCATTTCCCCACGCTCACCGATCGCGAACGGGAGGTTCTCGACCTGCTCGCCGCGGGCCGGGAGTACGCGGAGATCGCAGGCCAGCTGGGCATCTCCGAGAAGACGATCCGCAATCACCTCTCCAACCTGTTCGTCAAACTCCAGGTGAACAACCGCGCCCAGGCGATCCTGGTGGCGCGCCAGGCGGGAATGGGCACGTCCTAAGGAAACGGGCGCGCCCTAAACTTCGTGGAAGGCATCGCATGCTGTCTGTCGTCCTGCCCGACGGGGCCGCCAGGAAGCCGGCCCTGGACCTGTTCGCGGCGGCCGGGCTCACCGTCCGCCGTCCTTCCCGGCGTGCCCTGCGCGGCAAGGTCGACGACCCGCGCGTCGATCAGGTCTACATCCTTCCCGCGCCGCAGATTCCGCGCTATCTGGAGCGGGGAAGGTTCGACCTCGGCATCACCGGCCGTGACCGGGGCCACCGGACGGCGGTCTCGGTGATCTCCCTCGGGGAGCTGTGCCTGCCGGGCCCGCCGTCGGACCTCGTCGCGCCGATGGAGCTCCTCGCGAGCCGCCGGGCGCACCGGGACACCGTCAAGCGGTCGGCGATGGACGACCTGATGACGCTGCTGAGCGGCGCGGTGCACGCGGGCCGCAAAACGCTGCTCAAGGTCAGGGTGCCCGAGGCGCGGCTGGTCGCGGTGACCGAGATCCTGGCCGCGCTCACCCGGCCGACGTCGGTCCCGCTGCTCGGCGGCGGGGAGCACGCGGTCGAGGCCGTCGTCGACCGGCGGGACATCAGCGTCCTCGTCCCCGCGCTGAAGAGGGCGGGCGCCATCTCGATCATGGAGATCCCCACCCGCTGAGCCGGAGCGGCGGCGTCCCGGATGTGCGCGATCGGTCCCGCACCATCCGACCAGAGGAAGCAAAATGAAACGGCCGTCTCATGTGTCGGGGGCGGCCCCAGTGTTGCTTTTCGTCGGTGCCGGTCACGCCGGTGGTAACGGCGGCATCGTCCAAACTGAGGGATTGCGGACCCCACAACCGCAGTGGACGCGATAAGCGCGACCACAGGGCAAGGGGGAACTGTCCGCCGTGGATGTTTCCCTTCGCGGCCAGGTCGGGCACAGTACCTTCCGACACTGCGAGTTACGCAGAGTTAGGGAGTGGGTGCGATGGGCTGCGAGTCATACCGGTGTGGTTCCCACACCGCCGTCGGCGAGCTGACCGCCGAGGTGGCGACGCGGCCCGGGGAGCGGGAGCGCCCGCGGGCCGGGGAGGAGTCGGCCCGTTGACGGCGCAGGGCAGGTACCAACGGAGCGGTCCCCTCCCGCGGGAGGGGGCCCTCTGGCATCAGGGCCGCCTCCACGGCGCGAACGGCTTCGCGGCCGCCGTGCCCCAGGCCGGGGAACGGTCCTTCCCGTTGCCGCGCGCCCGGGCCCTCATCGACGAGGCGCTGGACGAGGCGGGGCTGCGGCCACGGCTGACCGATCTGCACGGGGCCTGGCGCTGCCGCCTCTCGCGTCCCGACGGCACCCCCGTCCGCGCCGGCGTCGGGGTGGGACGCGGCGACTACCAGGCCGCGCAGGTCGGGGCGCTGTACGAGGCGCTGGAGCGCCACCACGCCGCCGCCCTCCCCGCGCGCGGCGAACGGATCGAACTGCTCACCGCCGCCCGCCTCGCGGACACCGACCTGGCGGGCGACCCGGTACTGGCGCCGCTCGCCGCGTCCGGCGGTCAGGGGGCGGTGGCGGCGGCGGTGGCGTGCCGGACCTACACCGCGCTCGACCACTCCGGGCGGACGCTCCCGGTGCCGGTGTTCCTCACCACCCCCGCCTACCTGGAGTGCCCTCCCGACCGGCGCCATGAGCTGGGCGACGTCCTCGACTACGCCCCGCTGCGCGGGTCCGGCACCGGCGGCGGCACCGCGATCGGCGCCACCCGCGACGAGGCCCTCGTGCACGCGCTGGCCGAGGCGGTCGAGCGGGACGCCTACGCGCTGCTGCTGGCCGGAACGTTCCTGACGGCCTGCCCGCCGCCGCTGCGGCTGGTGCGCCCGGCGAGCCTGCCCGCCCATCTCCAGGAGCTCTATCTGAGCGCCGGATGGCAGGTCGGGGCCACGGTCGCGCTGATCGACATGACCACCGAACTGGGCATTCCGACGTTCTGCGCCCATGCCTCCCGCAACGGGAAGGCGGTGCGGGGGCAGGGGGCGTCGCTGTCGGCCGAGTACGCGGTGCGGCGCGCGCTGAGCGAGCTGATCCAGGCCGCCGCGATCCGGCGCGGCGAGTGGAACCCGCCGCCGCCCCGCCGCCCGCGCCCGCCGGACGCGGCGAGCGCCGGCTTCGACCCCCATCTGGCCGCCGCCCGCCAGTGCGACTTCATCCCGACCGGCACGCCCGCCGCGCCCCGCGAACACCTCCAGCGCCTGACGGCCGCGCTGACCGGCCACGGGCACCGCCCCTACGGCCGGGTCCTGCACACCGAGCCCAACGGCGTGACCACGGTGTCGGTGTTCGTGCCCGGGCTGGAACGCTGCCCCGCCGGCCCCGCGGCGCCTTCTCGAACGTGACCTTCATGGGGGGCCGCGCGGGCGAGCCGTGACCGCCGCATGGGCCGACATGCGTTTCCTTAATATTCTGCCGCGCATATTCCCATGGGATCGGTAATGGCCTGCTCCCGCGCCGAGTTCGTGGTCGGATGAGTCCGGTGAAGGGGACCAGCCGAGAACTCGCGCAGGAAGAATCGACGATATGAGACATGGGTTGACTCGCGTGGTCGCGTCGGTCGGTGCCGTTATGGCCGTCGCGTCGTCCGGGTACGCGGTGGCGGCGTCCGCGGCCCCGGGACCGGTTCTGGTGGACGAGCCGTTCACCCGCGCCACCGCCGACTCGCGCTTCGTCGGCTACGGGGCCGCCTGCCTGACCGGCGCCGCGCGGGGCGACGCGCCGGCGGAGGGCGCGAACCACCCGCTCGCGGGCTGCCGCCGGGACCCGGCCGGTCCGGTGCCCCCGGGCGGGGCGGAGCGGCGCGGATACCTCCAGCTCACCGACGCCCACCCCGAGGTGACCGGCGCCGTGATGTTCGACTCGCCGGTCCCCGCGCGGGACGGGCTGGAGGTGACCTTCGAGCAGTGGCAGTACGGCAACACCACCCGGGCGCCCGCCGACGGGATCTCGTTCTTCCTCACCGACGGCGCGGGGCCGCTGCACACTCCGGGCGCGTTCGGCGGAAGTCTCGGATATGCGCAGAAACTGCCGGGCGGACGATCGGGCGCGCAGTTCGTCCCCGGCGTCGAAAACGGATATCTCGGCATCGGGCTCGACACGCTGGGGGAGTACTTCGGCGACGGGGAAAGGCGCGGGAACGGCTGCGAGCGGCGCTCCCCGGCCGGGACGGAGTTCCGCGTGCCCGCCCCCGGCCCCAACATCGTGTCCGCGCGCGGCCCCGGAAACGGCACCGAGGGCTATTGCCTGATCGACGCCACGACGAGCAACAAGTCGAGTACGGGCCCCTGGAGGTCGAGCCTCCCCGGACGGCTCCACGGCGGCCTCGCGTCGATGCCCGCCAGGGCCACGCCGCAGCAGGCCGAGAGCCGGCTGGAGCCGGTCAAGCGGACCGTCCGCGTCGTGCTGACGCCCGCGCCGGACCCGATGGTCACGGTCGCCATCGACTTCCAGGACGGCGAGGGCTTCCAGCAAGTCCTGCGGTTCGCGGCGCCGCAGCCCGTCCCGGACGCCTACCGTTTCGGGTTCGCCGCGTCCACCGGGCCGCTCACCGATGTGCAGCTCATCCGGCGGGTCGTCCTGCGCGCGCAGCGTCCGGCCCAAGGCCAGGAGTCGTCCGAGGAGTCGTCCGAGGACGACTAGCGCGAAAGCCCGGCCGCGAACCCGCGGCCGGGCCTCGTTCCGGTCGTGCGGCCTCCGGTCAGAGCCGGAGATCGCCCAGGTCACCGCGGTAGTGGCCGGGGTCGCGGCGATGGGTGCGGAGCGCCGTGACCTTCCCGCCGAGCATGTCGCGGGCCCGCGGCAGGCGCTGCGCCGGGAACTCGGTCGGGGTGTCGTGGTCGGGGACGAGGCGCGGGGTGGTGCCCCGGTCGGCGATCCGCGCCGAGGTGATCGTGAGTTCGTAGTGGGCCCACACCATGGCCGCGTCGGCGAGCCGGCGGGCCGTGGCGTGGACGAGGTAGACGTCGGACAGGGCGGTGACGACCAGCAGCACGGGCGCGGCACGGTCCAGGTTGATCGCGGTGGGGTCGGTCGGCCAGACCGACACCCGCAGGTGCCGGTCGCCCACGGCGCGCAGCTCGCCCCAGTCCGGGACGCAGACCTGCGGCAGCCCGTCGGCACCACAGGTGATCATGACGACGGGACGTTGCCGGGACGGGGAGTTGGCGATCGCGTTGACGGCGGCAGGGAGCACCTCGGGTGAGAACGACATCGGTGTGTCCGCCCTTACGTCGAAGGTCCGCCGGCCCGGCGTGCGGGCCGAGCGGGTCTTGGCACTAATCCTTCCCGATATCTATCGATCATACATTCGATAGCGTTAACGATCACACAGCTTTTTCCGAGTAGCGGGAGACGGGGGACACACGTTTACCCTGGGGCCGCAGAGCCCAAACCGCAGCCGGGCCCACCACCGGGGCCGCTGTGAAACGGCGCCGATGGTGGGCCCGGCTGTTCGATTGAGGGGTCAGCCCACCGCGCGCTTCACCAGGTCGCTGACCACGGCCTCGTTCGCGGCGTTCAGCTCCGTCAACGCGTAGGTGGTCGGCCACAGCGTGCCGTCGTCGAGGGCGGCCACGTCGCTGAAGCCGAGCGTCGCGTACCGCGACTTGAACTTCTGCGCGCTCTGGAAGAAGCAGAGCACCTTGCCGTCCTTGGCGTAGGCGGGCATCCCGTACCAGGTCCTCGGCACGAGGTCCGGCGCGACCGAGGCGATGATCTCGTGCAGCCGCTCGGCGAGGACCCGGTCCGCGTCCGGCATCTCGGCGATCTTCTCGCGGACGTCGCGCTCCCCCTCCTCCCTCGCCTTGGCCAGGGACGAGCTGCGGCGCGCGGCCTTCTTCAGCTCCTTGGCGTGCTCCTTCATCGCGGCCCGCTCGTCGTCGGAGAACCCGTCGAAGTTCTTCTCGGACGCGGCGGCGTCGCCCGTGGTGGCCTTGCGTGCCTCGCTCATATGGAAATCTCCCTCTCTGGCGTGTCTCGTCGAACGGCTCGTCGAACGGCGGGCCCTCGGCGGAGGGCCGCCCCTCAAGGTCCGGTCTATCCCCAGGCCCCGGCGATCTGCCGGGTGGTGGCGTTGAGCCGGTTGAACAGGTTGGTGAGCGCGATCATCAGGACGATCGCGGCGAGCTGCTTCTCGTCGTAGTAGGTGGCGGCGGCGTCCCAGGTCTCGTCGTCCACCGCGTCCGGACGGTCGGCCAGCCGCGTCGCGGCCTCGGCCAGGGCCAGCGCCGCCCGCTCCTCGTCGGTGAAGTAGGGCGCCTCGCGCCAGGCGGCGACCGCGGCCAGCCGGTCCTCGCTCACGCCCGCCTTGCGCGCCGACTTGGCGCCGCTGTCGACGCAGGCGCTGCACCCGTTGATCTGGCTGGCCCGCAGGTGCACCAGCTCCAGCGTCTGCTGCTCCACCCCGCCGGAGTGCGCGGCCTTGAACAGCTGCTGGATGGGCTGCATCGCACCGGTCAGGACGGCGGCGGGGTTCTGCATCCGGGACTGCATCGCGGGTTTCTCCTTCGTGATCGGCTGCCCCATTCCCTCGGGGCATGGCTCCATCACAGCGGGACGGGCCGCCCCTGCCGATGCCCGTGGGACACCCTGGGACAGTCGAAACACCTCTGAACAGGGCTAATCTATCTAGAAGAGTTGTAGCGGGACGGGACAGGGAGGCCGGGGCGGATGGCTGTGGAACACCGGATGCCGCAGACCGGCCCGCGCGACGACCCCCGGGACGAGCTGGCCGCCCGGCTGCGCCTGCTCCAGGAGGTGTCCGAGCGCGGCGTCCGTGCGCTCGCGCGCGACGCCGGCCTCAGCTCGTCGTCGCTGTCGCGCTACCTGAGCGGCCAGACCGTGCCGCCCTGGCCCGCGGTGATCGCGCTGTGCCGCCTCGTCCAGCGCGATCCGCGCCCGCTGCGGCCGCTGTGGGAGCGCGCGGCGAACCCGCTGCCCGCGCCGCCGAAGACGAGCCGCCAGGTCCAGCCGCCGTCGCCGCCCGCGGGCGCGCCGCGTCCGCCCCGCAACGACCTGCCGCGCGACGTGCCCGACTTCACCGGGCGCGAGGCCGAGCTGGCCGCCGTCCTCGCCGCCGTGGACGCGAGCCGGGTGGTCGCGCTCGACGGCATGGCGGGCGTCGGCAAGACCTGCCTCGCGGTGCACGCCGCGCACCGGCTCGCCTCCGACTACCCCGACGCCCAGCTCTACATCGACCTGCACGGCTTCACCGCCGGACGCGAGCCGCTCGACCCCGATCCCGCGCTGCGGACGCTGCTCGCCGCCCTCGACGTCCCGTCCGAGAAGATCCCGCAGGAGGGCGGCATCGAGCCGCTGGCCGCGTGCTGGCGCTCCGAGCTGGCGCACCGGCGGGCCGTCGTGGTGCTCGACAACGCCTCCGACGCCGAGCAGGTCCGGCTGCTGCTCCCCGGCGCCGGACCGTCCGTCGCCCTGGTGACCAGCCGCAACCGCCTGCTGGGGCTGGACGAGGTGCCCCCGGTTTCGCTGGACGTGCTGTCCCCGAAGGAGAGCGCCGAGCTGCTGGCCCGCGCCAGCGGCGACCCGGGCGGGTCCGGCGGGCGGCTGGCCCGCGATCCCGAGGCGGCCGCCGAGGTGCTGCGGCTGTGCGGGCACCTGCCGCTCGCGCTGCGGCTGGCCGCCGCGCGGCTCCGGCACCGGCCCGGCTGGACGGTCGGCGTCCTCGTCGAGCGGCTGGCGGAGGGCGCGAGCGAGTTCGACACGGCGTTCGCGATGTCGGTCCGGCAGCTCGACCGGACGCGGCGCCGCTTCTTCCGGCTGCTCGGGCTGGTGCCCGGCTCGTCCTTCGACGAGTACGTCGCGGCGGCGCTCGCGGCCGTGCCGGTGCGCGATGCCCGCGAGATGCTGGAGGACCTGCTGGACGCGCACCTCGTCCAGCAGCCGGCGGCCGGCCGCTACCGGCTGCACGACCTGGTGCGCCAGCACGCGCGCCGCGCCGCCGACGAGCAGGACGGACCGGCGGAGACCGAACGCGCGATCCACCGCGTCCTGGACTACTACGTGCACGCGGCGGCGGCAGCCGACGCCGTGATGTCGCACGCGCTGCCCGGCCGTGCGGTCTCCGTGAGCCACCCACCAGCCGACCTGCCCCGATTCGCCGGCAAGCACGCGGCGCTGTTCTGGTTCGGCACCGAGTACACGAACCTGATGGCCGTCTTCGAGACGGCGGTCGCCGCCGGGGCCGACCGGCACGTCTGCGAGCTGCCGCGCGCCATGCGCGCGTTCTTCGCGCGGCGCTGCGGCACCACGCACCTCAACGTCCTGTTCGAGCGCTCGCTGGTCGCCGCGCGGCGCCTCGGCGACCCTCAGATGCTGGCCGACGCGCACAGCGACCTGGGCTTCGCCCGCTACAACGCGGGCCGGATGGCCGAGGCGGGCGCCGCCTACGACGCGGCGGCGCCGCTGGTGTCGAAGGCGGGGGACGCCTGGACGGAGGCCGAGCTGACCATGCGCCTCGGCTACCTGCGGTGGGACGAGGGGCGCGTCGAGGAGCCGCTCGGCCTGTTCCGGCGGGCGGGCGAGCTGTACGACGCCGCCGGGTGCCCGGCGGGCCGGACCCACGCGATCGCCTACGAGGCGTGGGCGATGCTCCAGCTCGGGCACCTCGACGAGGCGGCGCGGCTGGCCCGCGAGGCGCTGGAGGTCCCGCACGACGACCCCGCCTGGCCGCCCACGCTCACCGCCCGGATCACCCTCGGCGTGGCCATCGCCCAGGAGCGTCCGGACGAGGCGTCCGAGCACCTGCGCCAGGCCCTGGAGCTGGCCCGCGAGGACGGGCACAAGCACAACGAGGCGTGGTGCCTCAACTGCCTCGGCGTGGCGCTGCGCCAGATGGGCCGCCACGAGGAGGCGCTCGCCAGCCACCGGCAGGCGTTCGCGCTGCTGGAGGAGCTGTTCGAGGAGCACTGGAAGCTGCACTTCCTCGACAGCTACGGGGAGACGTGCCGCCTGGCGGGCCTGCCCGACGAGGCGCTCCGCCTGCACCGCGAGGCGCTCGATCTGGCCCCGAGGGTCGGCTACCGGCACAAGGAGGCGCAGGCCCACGAGGGCATCGCCGCCGTCCTCGCCGAGAGCGACCCGGCCGCCGCCGCCGAGCACCGCGCCGCCGGCCAGGCCATCCTGAACGAACTCGCCGAACTCTCGTAACGCCCGTAAATCGGAGCGCGCGTTACGCCGCGCCGCTCGCGGACGCCTCGTCCGCGCCGAGGCTCAGGATCGGGTCGAGCAGGCCCGGGAAGCGGTCGCCGAGATCGCCGTAGCGCGGCCGGATGCGCCGGTGCCGCCCGTCGACGGCCATGCTGATCAGCCCGGCCTCGCGGAGGATCCGCCAGTGGTTGGTCATCGTGGACAGCGGCACGTTCATGCCCTCGGCGAGCGCGGCGCAGTGCGAGTCGGGGCTGGTCCAGGCGCGCCGCACGAGCTCCAGCCGTACCGGATCGCCGAGCGCGTGCAGCACCGACGGCAGCGTCATCGACTCGCGCGCGGGCTCGGGTAGCAGTCGCATGCCCCGACGATACCCTATGGTTCGACAGTACGAGATTATCGAACTATCTTTGCCGGACGGCATCCCGCCTCACGAAGGGAACAGCGTTGTCCGCACCCGAAAACGCATCGTCCACTGGCGGAGGAATAAGCTCGAAACGGGCCGTACTGTTGGCCGTCGCCTGCCTGGGCCAGTTCATGGTGCTGCTCGACAGCACGATCGTCGGCGCGGCGCTGCCCGATATGCGGGAGCGGTTGCACACGGGGTTGAGCGGCCTGCAATGGATCGTCGACTCCTACGTCCTGCTGGTCGCGATGCTGCTGCTGTCCGGCGGCGTGTTCGCCGACCGCTTCGGCCGCAGGCGCGTGTTCCTCGCGGGTGTCGCGGTGTTCACGGCCGCGTCCGTGCTGTGCTCGGTCGCGCCCTCGCTCGGCTGGCTGATCGCCGGACGGGTGCTCCAGGGCGTCGGCGCCGCCGCGCTGAGCCCCGCTTCACTGGCCCTGCTCGCCACCGCTTATCCCGTCCCGCAGGAACGGGTGAGGGCGATCGGATTGTGGGCCGGATTCAGCGGAATCGGCCTTGCCGCCGGGCCGCTGGCCGGTGGAATTCTGGTGGACGCCTTCAGCTGGCCCGCCATTTTCCTCGTCAATGTTCCGATCGGCGCGGTGCTGCTCGCGGCCGGTCTGCGCGTCCTGGGGGAGTCGCGCAACCCGGGCGCGCCGGCGATCGACGTCCCGGGGACGGTCCTGTCCGTCCTCGGCGTGGGCGTGCTGACCTACGGGCTGATCGAGGGCGGCTCCCGGGGCTGGACCTCGCCCCTGATCCTGGGCTCCTTCGTCGCCGGGGCCGTGCTCCTCGCCGTCTTCGTCGCCGTCGAGGCGCGCACCGCGGCGCCGATGCTGCCGCTGCGGCTGTTCCGGCAGCGGCTGTTCACCGTCTCCAATACCGCGATGGTCGTCGTCGGCTTCGCGCTCATGGGCTCGGCGTTCTTCTTCTCCCAGTTCTTCGTGTACGTCCAGGGGAGCTCGATCCTGCGCGCCGGGCTCCAGACGCTGCCCAGCACGCTCGCGATGGTGGTCGTCAGCCCGTTCGCGGGCCGGCTGGCGGCCAGGTACGGCTTCCGGATCGTCGTCACGGTCGGCCTGGTGCTGGCCGGGCTGGGCCTGCTGGCCATGGGTTTCGCGCACGCGCACACCCCCTACGCGAACGTGTGGTGGCGGCTGGCCGTCGTCGGCGTCGGGTTCGCGCTGACGATGTCGCCGCTGACCGGAGCCGCCATCCAGGCGGCCGGCCCGCGCGAGGGCGGGCTCGCGTCCGGCGTCAGCAGCACCACCCGGCAGATCGGCGCGGTGCTGGGCGTGGCGGTGCTCGGCGCGGTCGTCCGCGCGCGGGAGTCGGGCGGCGCGTCGTTCGGGTCCGGGCTCGACAGCGCATTCCTCACGGCCGGGGCCGTCACGCTGGTCGGCGCGGTCCTCACCGGCCTGTGGCTACGACCGCAAAGCCACCAAGACATTACTTTTCGACCAGGCCAAGGGGACCGTGAGGGCAGTGTTGCCTCTCGGTGATACGGGGACCACGGAAAGGTGGCGACCCCCTTTCAGCGAGACAAGGTCCGGCTGGTCTTCGACGCCCTCGACCGCGACGGCGACGGCACCCTCCGCGCGGGCGACTTCGAGGCCCTCGCCCGCCGGTGGGCGGCGACCCGCGTGGCGGGCGACGAGGAACACCTGCTGGCGGCCATGCGCGGCTGGTGGACGACGCTCGCCGCGCACTCCCGCACCCCCGACGCGGTCGCGATCGAGGACGTGCTGACCGTCGTCGACCTGCTCACGACCATGTCCGAGGCGGTCACCACGACCGCCGCGCTCATGTTCGAGGCCGTGGACGAGAACGGCGACGGCCGCATCTCCCCGGCGGAGTACCGCCAGATGATCGAGGCGTGGCAGGGCGGCCCCACCGACGTCGCCGACACCTTCGCCCTGCTCGACACCGACGGCGACGGCGTGATCTCCCGCGAGGAGTTCGCCGCCCACTGGTACGAGTTCTGGGCCGGGGACGACCCCGCCGCCCCGGGCAGCCGGGTCTTCGGCCGCGTCCCGGGCTGACCCGGCGCCCCCTACCCGGTCAGCCCGGCCGCCGTCAGCGTGAGGTGCAGGGCCAGCACCTCGGCCGCCGCGCCGGCGTCGCGGGCCAGCGCCGCCTCCTCCAGCCGCCGGTGCTCGGCGATCCCGTCCCGGCCCGGGTCGCGGTGCGCCGACCAGCGGCGGGCCAGCTCGCTCGCGGTCCACATGCGGTCGAACGTCTCCAGCAGGACGGGGTTGCCGCAGCCCTCCAGCAGCGTCCGGTGGAACACGCGGTGCGCCTCGGACCACTCCTCGGTGTAGTACTCGCCGCCGTCGGACGCGTGGACCGGCGTGCGCGCCAGCCGGTGGTGGGCCGCCCGCACGCGCGCCTCCCAGTCGAGATCGCCGCGTTCGACCGACATGCGCAGCACGACCGGCTCGATCGTTCGGCGGGCCTCGGCGATCTCCTGCCAGCGGCGGTCGGAGTGGGACGGGACGGCGAAACCGCGGTTCGGCAGCCGGTCGGCGAGGCCGTCGCCGACCACCCGCACCAGCGCCTCGCGCACGACGGCCAGGCTCACGCCGTGCTGCTTGGCGAGCTCGTGCGGTTTGAGGGGGGCGCCGGGGGCGTGCTCCCCGCGCATGATCGCGTTCCGCAGGTGCGCGTAGACCTGCTCGGAGAGCATCCGCTTCCCGGACGCGGCTGAGGTTCCGGCCGTCTGGCTCATGCCGTCAGCATAGACGATTTGGCAAATAATCGATTATTACTGTTATGGTCGATCTGGTGGCGGGGCGATCCACCGAGATCGCCCGCCGCCCCGACGGCACGACCCTTGAGAGGAACGACCCGATGAACGACCCCTTCGCCCGCCTTCCCGAGGCGGCCTCCTTCACCGTCACCAGCGCGTCCGTCGCCGACGGCGCCGCCTGGCCGTCCGAGCAGCTCTCGTCCGGCGTCCCAGGCGGGAAGGACGTCTCCCCGCAGCTCTCCTGGAGCGGCGCCCCCGACGGCACCAAGAGCTTTGCCGTCACCGTGTACGACCCCGACGCGCCCACCGGCTCCGGGTTCTGGCACTGGGCGGTCGCCGACATCCCCGCGTCCGTCACCGAACTGCCGGAGGGCGCGGGCGACGACACCGGCTCGGCCCTGCCTGGGGGCGCGTTCCAGGTGCCCAACGACGCCCGCCTCGCCCGCTACATCGGCGCCGCCCCGCCCGCCGGGCACGGCCCGCACCGCTACCACGTCGTGGTGCACGCCCTCGACGTCGAGTCCCTCGGCGTCCCGGCCGACGCCACGCCCGCCTACCTCGGCTTCACGATCGCGGGCCACATCCTCGGCCGCGCGGTCCTGGTCGCCACCGCCGAGACGCCCGCCTGACCAGCGCTGCCCAGGCCCCGCTACCTGGTGAACCGCACCGTGATCGAAAGGCCGCCCCCGGGGCGGGCGGTGGCGGTCAGGGCGGCGCGGTGGGCCCGGGCGACGGCGTTGACGATGGCGAGGCCGAGACCGTGGCCGTGCCGGTCGGGCGACCCCTTCTGGAAGGTCTGGAAGAGCCGCTCGACCTGGTCTTCGGGAACGACCGGCCCGCTGTTGGCGACGGTGACGGCCGCCTCCGCGCCGAACGCCCGCGTGGTGACCGTCACCCACCCGTCCGCGTGGTTGTGGCGGACGGCGTTGTCGACGAGGTTGGCGACGAGGCTCTCGACCAGCCTCGGGTCCCCGGCCGACGTCGCGGGCGCCAGGCTCTCGGTGATCTCGATGCCCGCCTCCGCCGCCCGGGCCCGCCGGGAGGCGAGCACCTTCCCGGCCGTCTCGGCGAGGTCCAGCTCGTCCCAGCAGGTGACGCCGCGCTCGCTGGTCGCGAGGACGAGCAGCGACTGGACGAGCCGCTCCTGGTATCCGCCCAGGTCGAGGGCCTCCTCGCAGACCGCGCGGAGGGTGGCGGCGTCGGCGTCCGGATCGGCGAGCGCGACCTCCAGGAGGGTGCGCAGGCCCGCGAGCGGCGTGCGCAGCTCGTGCGAGGCGTTCGCGACGAAGTGGCGCTGCGCGTCGAAGGACGCCTGGAGGCGCGCGAACAGGTCGTCGAGCGTGCGGCCCAGCTCGGTCAGCTCGTCCACCGGTGCGCCGAGGTCGAGGCGCCGGTGCAGGTCCCCGGCGGAGATCACCTGGGCGGTGGCGGTGATGGCGCGCAGCGGACGCAGGAACCGTCCGGCCACGAACCAGCCGAGGGCCAGCGCGACCGGGACCAGCACGGCGAGGGCGACGGCCGAACCCGCGAGCAGGCGGGGGAGGCCGACGCCCGCCCCGGCGTCGGCCGGTGCGGGCGCGGCGCCCTCGGGCGTCGTCGACCCGACGCTGGCCAGCGGCACCGCGACCATGACGACCACGAGGAACCCGGCCGCGTAGATGCCCGCCGCGTAGGCGAGCGCGAGCCGGGTGCGGAGAGAGTGCCGCAGCGGGCGCCGCGCGGTCACGCCGGTCCGATGCGGTAGCCGCCCTCGCGGACGGTCTCGATCACGGGCGGGTCGCCGAGCTTGGCCCGCAACCGGTGCATGGCGTGCTTGACCGCGCTGCTGAACGGGTCGGCCGCCTCGTCCCAGACGCGTTCGAGCAGTTCCTCGGCGGACAGCACGCGGCCCGGCACGGCGAGCAGGCATTCGAGCAGCGCGAACTCGCGGGGGCTCAGCGCAAGCGGCCGCCCGGCCCGCGTCGCGACCCGGCGGGCCGGGTCGAGCGTGATGTCCCCGCAGGTCAGCACCGGCGGCAACGGCGGGGTGGCGCGGCGGGCCAGCGCGCGGACGCGGGCGACCAGCTCGGCGAACGCGAACGGCTTCGGCAGGTAGTCGTCCGCGCCGAGGGCGAGCCCGCCGACCCGGTCCTCGATCGTGCCGGACGCGGTGAGCATCAGCACGCGGACCTCCCGCCGGTCGTGGGCGAGGCGGCGGCAGATCTCGTCGCCGTGGACGCCGGGCAGGTCGCGGTCGAGGATCACCACCTCGTAGCGGGTGACCGCGAGGCGTTCGAGCGCGGCCGTCCCGTCGAGGACGACGTCGACCGCCATGCCCTCGCGGCGCAGCCCGGCCCCGAGCGAGCGGGCGAGGACCTCGAAGTCCTCGACGACGAGGACCCTCACCGCTCCGCACCAGGCCCGCCTGGTTGGAATGCCATGCGGGGCACGATGCCAGATGCCCGGTTCCAACCGGGTCGCAGTCGCTGCGACCCGGGTGAAACCGGGTACCGCGTACAACCGTCGGCATGAATCCAACCGGAATCACCGTCGCGGGCCTCCGCAAGCGCTACGGCGCGGCCCTCGCCCTCGACGGCATGTCGTTCTCCGTCCGCCCGGGGGTGGTGACCGGCTTCGTCGGCCCGAACGGGGCCGGGAAATCAACGACGATGCGCGTGATCCTCGGCCTGGACGCGGTCGAGGCGGGCACGGCGCTCATCGGCGGCAAGCCGTACCACGCCCTCCGGCGTCCGCTGACCCATGTCGGTTCCCTGCTGGACGCGGCGGCGCTGCACCCCGGCCGCAGCGGGCGCGACCACCTGCTGTGGCTCGCGCATGCCCAGGGTCTCGCCGCGCGGCGCGTCGACCAGGTGATCGAGCAGGTCGGCCTCGCCCCGGTGGCCCGCCGCAAGGGCGGCGCGTACTCGCTCGGCATGCGGCAGCGGCTCGGGATCGCCGCCGCGCTGCTCGGCGACCCGCCGGTCCTCATGCTGGATGAGCCGTTCAACGGCATGGACCCCGACGGCATCATGTGGATGCGCGGGTTCCTGCGGGCGCTGGCCGCCGAGGGCCGCGCCGTGCTCGTCTCCAGCCACCTGATGGGCGAGATGCAGGACGTGGCCGACCATCTCGTCGTGGCCGGACGCGGCCGGGCCGTCGCCGACGCCGCCGTGGCCGACCTGATCGCTGCCGTCTCCACAGGCCGGGTGACGCTGCGGACGAGGGCGGCCCCGCAAGCGATGCAGGCCCTCGTCCATGCCGGGGCGAGTGTGGCGGCGAGTGGGCGCGACACCGTCACGGTCTCCGGGCTGTCCGCCGATCGGATCGTGGCGCTGCTCGGCGCGAAAGCGGTGCCGTTCTCCGAGATTTCCGCGCACCGCGCCACCTTGGAGGACGTCTACCTCGAACTCACCCGCGAGGCGGTCGAGTTCCGCGCCGCGACCTCCACGGGGGAACCGCGATGACGCGCGGCGGCTTCCTCTGCCTGCTGCATGCGGAATGGACCAAGTTCCGGACCGTCCGGGGCTGGGTGGGCGGCATGGTGGCGGCGGCGCTGATGGTGGTGCTGATCGCCGTGCTGACCGGGCTCAGCAGCGCCGATGACGGCGGGCCGGACGTCCCGATCGGGCCGGACGGGAGCCCGGTCACCGACAGCTTCTACTTCGTCCACCGCCCGATGACCGGGGACGGCAGCGTCACCGCCTCCGTCTCCGCGCTGCGCAGCAGCCTCCCCCAGGGCCTGGCCGAACTGCGCCCCGGCAGCGTGCCGTGGTCGAGGGCCGGGCTGATCATCAAGGCGGGCACCCGGCCGGGATCGCCCTACGCGGCGATCATGGTGACCGGCGGGCACGGCGTGCGGATGCAGGACGCCTACACCGGCGACATGCCGGGCCCGTCCGGCGCGTCCCCGCGCTGGCTGCGGCTGGACCGCTCGGGCGACACGGTCACCGGCCTCGCCTCCGCCGACGGCGCGCACTGGACCAGGGTGGGCACCGTCCGCGTGCACGGGCTCGGACCGTCCGCGCAGGGCGGACCGTTTGTCGCGTCCCCGCCCGTGGTGCAGGGCATGGGCACGAGCGGCAGCGTGTCGACGGCCGTCTTCGAGGACCTCCACGTCCAGGGCACCTGGGCGAACGGCGACTGGAAGGGCGAGCAGGTCGGCCCGCGATCTCCCACCTTCTCCGGCTACCCGCAGAACGTTTCGGGTTCCGTGACGGAAGAGGACGGCCGGTTGACGGTGACCGGCGCGGGCGACATCGCGCCCGCCGTCCGCGAGACCCTGCCGACCGGCGGCACCGTCGGCGAGATCCTCACCGGCGCGTTCGCCGCGCTGGTCGCGGTGGCCGTCGTCGGGACGCAGTTCATCACCGCCGAGTACCGCAGGAAGCTGATCCACGTCACGCTCGCCGCCAGTCCGCGACGCGGCCGGGTGCTGCTGGCCAAGGCGATCGTGCTGTGGACCGTCACGTTCGTCGCCGGGCTGGCGGGGGCGGCCGTCGCGGTCCCGCTCGGTGTGCGGCTCGCGCGGGCGAGCGGCGTCTACATCTTCCCGGTCACGTTCGCGACCGAACTGCGGGTGGTGACCGGGGTCGCGGCGCTGCTCGCGACCGCCTCGGTGCTGGCCCTCGCCGTCGGCGCCGTCCTCCGGCACGGCCCGGGCGCGGTCACCGCCGTCGTCGTGGGAATCGTGCTGCCCCACGTCCTCGTCGCGATCCCGTTCATGCCCGCGAGCGCGGCGAACTGGCTGGCCCGGGTGACCCCGGCGGCGGCGTTCGCCGTCCAGCAGACGCTGGTGCCCTACGACCAGGTCGCGAGCATCTACACGCCGTACGAGGGCTACTATCCGCTGCCGCCGTGGGCCGGGCTCGGCGTCCTGGCCGGGTACGCGGCGGCGGCCCTCGCCGTGGCGGCCGTCCTCCTCCACAGGAGGGACGCGTGAGAGCGGCCCTGCATGCGGAATGGACGAAACTGCGCACGGTGGCCGCCCCCCGCTGGCTGCTGCTCGGCACGATCGCCGCGACGGTGGCCCTCGGCGCCGGGGCGGCCTCGGTGGCGACGTCCGCGACCGGCGGCGACGCGGCCGGGCTCAGCCTGATCGGGGTGCGGCTCGGGCAGGCGCCGGTGGCCGTCCTCGCCGTCCTGGTGCTCTCCGGCGAGTACGGCACCGGCATGATCCGCATCACCCTGACGGCGACGCCGCGCCGGGTCACCGTGCTCGCCGCGAAGGCGATCACGCTCACCGGCGTCGTGGCCGTGGCCGGGACCGTCGCCGTCCTCGGGGCGGTGGCGGCCGGACGGCTCGTCCTGCCCCCGGACGGCGACCCGGCGCCGCGTGCCGCCGCCGGGTCGGTCCTCTACCTGGTCCTGATCGCCCTGCTCGGCCTGGGCGTCGCCGCCATCGTGCGGGACGCGGCGTCCAGCGCCGGTGCCGTCCTCGCCCTGCTCTATCTCCCGCCGATCCTCGCCGGGGCCGTCGGCGACCTGCGGTGGCTCCAGCGGATGGGGCCGGCGGGCCCCGACGGCACCTGGACCGGCCTCGGCGCGACCGCGGGATGGGCCGCCGCAGCACTGCTGGTCGGCGGCCTGCTCCTGCACGTCCGCGACGCCTAGCCGATCATCACTCGACGGCGGTGCCCTCGAGCTCGACCATCAGCTCGGGGATCGCCAGCCGCGACACCCCGAGCATGGTGGTGGTCGGTGCGACCCCGGCGGCGCCGAGCCGCCCGGCCAGCACGCCGTAGTGCTCGAACAGCAGGTCGACGTCGGTGGTGTAGACGTTGAGCCGGACGAGGTCGGCGAGCGTCATGCCCGCCTCGCCGAGGACGGCCTCCAGGTTGTCCAGGGCCAGCGCCAGCTGCGCCGCCATGTCCCCGGCGTGCTGGGGCTTGCCCTCGTCGCTCATCGCGGTCTGCCCGGAGCAGTACAGGGTCCGGACGGCCCCGGAGACGACCTCGCCCTGGTTGTACCCCAACTGCGCCGACCACGGCCACGGGTTGACCGTCGTTCGCTCCACAGCCATATCTGCTCCATCCTTGACTGATTGATGTCGAGGTCAGAGCCTCGCAGGGCATATACGACATCCACTGTCGTGTATTTCGTAGAGTTCTCTCATGCGCGCCGATCGGTTGGTCTCGCTGGTCCTGCTGCTGCGGCAGCACGGCCGGCTGTCGGCGGCCCGGCTGGCGCGCGAGCTGGAGGTGTCGACCCGCACCGTCCTGCGCGACATCGAGGCGCTGTCGGCGGCCGGCGTCCCCGTCTACGCCGAACGCGGGCGGCACGGCGGGTTCGCGCTGCTGCCCGGCTTCCAGACCGAGCTGACCGGGCTGAACCACGACGAGGCGCTCGCGCTGCTGGTCGCCGGGTCGCGACGCGGCGCGCAGGTGTTCGGCCTCGGCTCCGCGCTCGCCTCGGCCATGCTCAAGGTGGCGGACGCCCTGCCCGAGGGCCACCGGAACATCGCGGCTGGGGCGGCGCGGCGGCTGCTCATCGAGCCGGAGACCGACCTGCTCTCGCGGCGCGCGCCCGCCGAGGAGGTGCCCGACGCCGTGGTCGGCGAGGTCCGGCGCGCGGTGTTCGCCGGGCACCGGCTGCGCATCCGGTACGCGCCCGCGGGCCAGACCCCGACGTGGCGCACGGTCGACCCGCTCGGCCTGGTCACCGCGCGCGGCCAGGGCTACCTGCTGGCCGTGCGGTCCGGCGAGGACCGCACCTACCGGCTCTCGCGACTCCTGGCCGCCGAGGAACTGGACGAGCCCGCGGAGCGTCCGGACGACGTCGATCTCGACCGGGCCTGGCAGGAGCGCAGCACGCGGTTCCGGACCGGCGGCGACCAGGTCGCGGTGCGGCTCCGGATGCACCCGGCGCGGCGGAAGGAGCTGGTGGACACCGCGCTCGCCGTCCTCGCCGAGCAAACGGAGGAGGGCGGCTGGCTGCGGCTAGAGGCGACCTTCCAGGACGCGCGGCACGCCGTGTGGGCGCTGTGGCAGCTCGGCGTGAGCGCGGAGGCCCTGTCCCCGGAGTGGCTGCGCACCTCCCTGCGCGACCGGGCCGTCGCGATCGCCGCCCGCTACGAACCCTGACGAGGGCCGGGACGGGTCAGCGGCCGGTCGCGCCGTCGATCAGCTCCCGCAGGATGTCCGCGTGGCCCGCGTGCCGCCCGGTCTCCTCGATCATGTGGGCGAGGGCCCAGCGGACGCTCGGCGCGGGACGTCCCGCCTGCGGCCGGGGGACCGGAGCGTCGAGGTCGGCGCAGCCGTCGAGCACCGCGTTGGCCCGCTCCACCGCCTCGTTGTAGCGGGCGACGACGTCGGCCGCGCTCGCGGTCGGCGCGGCGCGGAACGTCGCCTGCCAGTCGGTGACCTCCTCCCCGAGGAACATCGAGCGTTCGACGAAGGTCAGGTGGTTGAGCAGGCCGAGCAGGTTCGTGCCCGAGGGCACCGCCGCCTCCCGCACCTGCGGCTCGGGCGCGTCGACGACCTTCGCGGCGACCGACGTCCTGAGGTAGTCGAGGAAGCCGCGCAGGACGTCGGCCTCGCCGCGTCCGGTCCGGGGCGGCGGTGTGTCACGGCGCCTGGGCATGATGATCTCCTCCTGGTCGGAACATGCCCAGCCTGACCGCCGTGCCCACGATCCGGCACGAATTCTTGCGGTTCTGGCAAGCTGGCCGCCATGGACCCTGGAACGGAGGACGTCCTCGACGCGGTCGGCCCGCGCCTGCGCGCGCTGCGCCGCGACCGCGGCATCACGCTCGCCGACCTCGCCGCCGCGACCGGCGTCTCGGAGAGCACCCTGTCCCGGCTGGAGAGCGGGCAGCGGCGCGCGACCCTGGAGCTGCTGCTGCCGCTGGCCCGCATCTACGACGTCCCGCTGGACGACCTGGTCGGCGCCCCGCGCACCGGCGACCCGCGCATCCACCTGAAGCCGGTCCACCGGTTCGGCATGACGTTCGTCCCGCTGTCGCGGCGGCCGGGCGGCACGCACGCGTTCAAGATGATCATCCCAGCTCGGCCGGAGCCGCTGGAGCCGGTACCGCAGACGCACGAGGGCTTCGAGTGGCTGTACGTGCTCAACGGGCGGCTGCGGCTCGTCCTCGGCGAGCGCGACCTGACGCTGCCGCCCGGCGAGGCGGCCGAGTTCGACACGTCGCTGCCGCACTGGCTGGGCAGCGCCGACGGCGGCGCGGTCGAGCTGCTCATCCTGTTCGGGCAGCAGGGCGTCCGCTCGCACGTGCGCGCGACCTCGCACAGCCCGTTCCAGGGCTAGGACGCGGGTCAGCGCCCCTGCACCAGCGCCGCCAGCTCGCGCCATTCGGCCTCCGGCGCGGTGGACGGGTCGGCCGTGAGCACCTGAAGGCACACGTGATCGGCCCCGGCGTCGAAGTGGGCCTGGACGCGCTCGGCGATGGCGTCGAACGCCTTGGGCCCGCCGCCCGCCACCAGCGCGTCCACGACCCGGTCGGACGGGGTGCCGGTCAGCTCCTCCTCCGTGAAACCGAAACGCAGCTTGTCCTTGGCCTGCGCGCCCTTCATCCGGAGATATCCGGCGACATGGGCCCGCGCCACCTCGCGGGCCCGGTCGGCGTCGGGGTCGAGGACGACCGCCTGCTCGACGGCCAGCACCGCGTCCGGGCCGAGCCGGGGCCGGGCGTCCTCGGTGTGGGCGACCGGCACCAGGTAGGTCAGCGCGCCGCTGGTCCGCGCGGCGGACAGCGCCAGCATCTTCGGCCCGAGCACGCCCAGCACGCGGTGGTTCGGGACAGCCGGGGCGGGGCTCTGGAGCGGCACCGCGTCCATCGCGTCGAGGTAGTTGCCCACCGTTTCGACCGCGCGCCCGCCGGACGGGATGCGGTACCCCAGGTGGACCAGGGGCCGGTCGTCGGTCCGGTGCCCGCCGAGGCCGAGGACGAACCGTCCGGGGTGGGCCTCGGCCAGCGAGCGCTCCCCGGAGGCCATCGCGATCGGGTCGCGGAAGTAGATGTTGGCGATCCCGGTGCCGACCACGAGGTTCTCCGTCGCGTCGAGCAGCATCCCCGCCTGCGTCAACGCGTTGCGGCCGAACCCCTCGCCGACCCACAGCGCGCCGTACCCGAGCTCCTCGATCTCGGCGGCCAGCTCGCGGACGCGGGTGGCGGGCTGGGTGTCCAGGGCGAACGTCCACAGGCCGAGGCGGCCGGCAGCGAAGTCCATGCGTCCTCCAGTAGAGTGAGTGCCTCTCACCTTACGATAGTGAGGGGGTCTCATCTTGTCGAGGAGGTCGCGTGCCCGAACCGAAGGCGATGCGCGCCGACGCGCGCCACAACCGCGAACGGCTGCTCCGGATCGCGGACGAGACCTTCCGGCGCGAGGGCGTGGACGCCTCGCTCGCGGAGATCGCGCGCACCTGCGGGATCGCGATCGGCACCCTCTACCGGCACTTCCCGACCCGCGAGGCCCTGCTGCTGGCGTTGATCCACGACCAGGTCACGAGCCTGCGGGAGAGCGCGGAACGGCTCGCCGGCGCGCCCGCCCCCGACGAGGCGCTGATCGAGTGGTTGCAGGAGTTCGGCCGGTGCGCGTCGGGCTACCGGGGCCTGGCGGAATCGATACTGACCGCCGCCAGCGCCGAGGGATCGGACCTGAACTCCAGCGTCGAGAGCATGCGCGCCGCCGCCGGTGTGCTGCTGGCCAGGGCGCAGGACACGGGAGCCGTCCGCGCCGACGTCTCCCGCGCCGAGGTGTTCGCCCTTGCCTGCGGCGCGGGCACCGCGAGCCAGTACACCGGCGCCGACCCCGACCGCCTGCTGCGCCTCGTCGTCGAGGGCCTCGCGCCACGCTGAGCGCGCTTTCACCGGACGCGCGGAGGCGCCGCCCGGCCTGATATCGACCGGGCGGCGCCTGTCACGCGGGCAGCGCGAGGGTCTGCTTGCGGATCTTCATGGACGCAACTCCTTGGGAGCGTGGGAAATCACGTACGGTGTCACCGGTGGCGCAATACGTAGGCCGGGTCCTTTTTTGGAATGCGGCCCGGAATGCAGGCCCATCATTAGGCGGCCGCGAGCCGCCGGGAAATGTCTTAGGTCATAAAACTAAGCTATGACCGGCCGGGCCCTGCGAATATCAATGAATGCTGAGAGTCATTGGCCGCGTCCAATTTTTCTCCGAATATTTGATAGGAAATCTGGGCATCGACGGCCTAGGCTCGCCGCCATGACGATCATGTACGAGTGGCGGGGCGGCTTCGAGAACGCCTCCCTCAACGCCCTGCACGCGGAGGGCTTCGACCACCCCGTCCTGGACATCGACTGGCGGGCGCAACTGCACCGCCACAGCCTCGGCTGGGTCTGCGCCCGGGACGGCGCCGACCTCGTCGGCTTCGTGAACGTCGCGTGGGACGGCGGCGTCCACGCGTTCATCCTGGACACCCTGGTCAGGGCCGAGCACCGGCGCCGCGGGATCGGCACCGCGCTCGTCGCCGCCGCCGTCGCGGGCGCCCGCGACGCGCGGTGCGAATGGCTGCACGTCGACTTCGACGACGACATGCGCGCGTTCTACTTCGACGCCTGCGGATTCCGCCCGACGGAAGCGGGCCTCATCCCCCTGTGACCCCCGTCCACGCTCCGCCGCCCGTCCACCGCGCCTCCCGCCAGGGCGAGCCGGTCCGCACCCGCCAGCGGACACGCCCCTACCTGTCCGTCGCCTCAAACGAACAGGTCGCGATGGCCGCCCTCTGTCTTACCCCGCCAGATGTCCGAATCGATCGGATCTACCATTCAGTAGATCATGAAACCGACCAGGTTAAACATCTTCAAAAAGGATCTACCCGATAGCCGCTTTTCAGAGACTTGCTGTCGACTCTATAGTTGGGATGCAGGGCGAGCCGCGTGCGTGGAAGAGCGTCATGTGACCGAGACTTCATTCTCGAAGCGGCTTGCGTAGTACTCATTCGTGCAGCGCCATGATCTGTTCACTCCTCGCGCATTCATCGAACATCAGGGAGATGCACTGTGATCAAACGCAATCTGGGAATCGTGCTCGGAGTCGCCATCGCCGGCAACATCATGGGGGTTGTCCTGGCTCCGATGTCGCTCGCCGCCACGTCCGGGCCGCCTACCGAGGCGCAACTCCTCAAGCGCGCAGCTGATCAGTGCGAGGCCGGAGTGATCTGTTTCTGGGCGAACCGCGACTTCAGCGGGAACCATTGGAGCTGGAGCCCCAGGAACGGCTACCGGGACATGCCTCCCTACCTGCATGATAATGTGGCGTCGTTCTACGCTAATGCCGCAGGCTGCTTTATCGACTGGGAGCCGCGGCTGTACGTAAGAGTGGCTGTTGGAGATTACTCCAAATCCTACAAGGCGGGCGGCAAATTCGGCAGCAGAATCGACGCGGTCACAAAGCTCGG
The DNA here is from genome assembly GCF_022751215.1 of Actinomadura terrae. Lineage (GTDB taxonomy): Bacteria > Actinomycetota > Actinomycetes > Streptosporangiales > Streptosporangiaceae > Spirillospora > Spirillospora terrae. The sequence continues at coordinate 1,839,763 of NZ_JAICDG010000002.1, forward strand.
CGACTGTCACGCGTAGGTGCATGGAGTTAACCGATAAACAGGCCTGCCTCGCCCAGGCAACATGACGGTAGGCGTCAACGAGCAGGACTGGACGAGGCCCGAAGCCGGCTCACCCGCCTCTGCCGGATCTGGGCCGACAGGCTGGCCGCGCTCACCGCCGTCCAGCTCGACCGGTCGCCCGACGAGGGCTGGACGATCCGTCGGCTCGCGTTCCACGTGGCCGAGTCGACGTACTACGCCGACAGCGTCGGGAACCTGTCGGCGGCCCCTCGGATCGCGCGGGCCGGCCGGGGTGATCACAATCAGGTAAGCGGCACTACCGGTCCGTGAGCCGGCGTGGTTGTGTGCGACTGTGACACGGGACGTGGGAAGGGTCGTGCTCGGCCGCTACCGGCTGGTGGACGTGCTGGGCGAGGGCGGAATGGGCGCGGTCTGGCGCGCGCACGACGAGCGGATGCGCCGGGACGTGGCGCTCAAGCAACTCAAACTCCCGCCGGGCCTGGACGCCGGACAGCGCGAGCACCTCGTGGCGCGCATGGAGCGGGAGGCGCGGTCGGTCGGAATGCTCAAGCATCCGAACGTCGTCACCGTCCACGACCAGTTCCATGACGAGGACGGGCTTCCCTGGATTGTCATGGAACTCGTGCGCGGCCGCTCGCTGGCCGCCGTTATCGGCGACGAGGGCCCGCTGGACGAGGCGCGCGTCGCCCGGATCGGCGCGCGGATCGCCTCGGCGCTGGCCGCCGCGCACGAGGCCGGGATCGTGCACCGCGACATCAAGCCCGCCAATGTCCTGCTGGAGGACGAGCGGGTCGTCGTCACCGATTTCGGAATCGCCGCCGTCGCGGGGGAGACGACCCTCACCGCCAGCGGCGCATTGGTGGGCACCCCGGCCTATCTCGCTCCCGAACAGGTGAACGGCGCCGAGGCCACCGCCGCGTCCGATGCCTGGTCTCTGGGCGCCACCCTTTATGCCGCCGTCGAAGGCCGTCCCGCATTCACCGGCGGCACCCTCGCGGCGCTTCTCCTCGCCGTTTCGCAGGGGCGACCCGCTCCCACCCAGCACGCCCGGCGGCTGGCACCGGTGCTGCGTGAGCTGCTGCGTCGTGACCCCGCGCGGCGTCCCACCGCCGAGGCCGTCGCCGCCACACTGACCGCGCTGACCGACTCGGAACCCGCTCCGGAACCCGCGCCCGCACCGGTCCCGCCGCTGTTTCCGCAGCCCACGCGGCGCGCGCTTCTCGTCTCCGGGGCCGCCGCCGTCGCGGCCTTGTCCATTCCGATCGGCTTCGTTATCCGGCGCGACCACCGGACCGTCTCGCGCGGCCCTGTCGCGACTCCCGCCTCACGGCTGTCCGCGGGCCATCCCCTCATCGGTCACACCGATTCCGTCACCGCGATCGCATTCAGCCCTGACGGAAAGACCCTCGCCACCGCCAGCGAGGACGGAACGGTGCGGATGTGGGACGTGTTCACCCGCGCACCCACCGGCAATACGCTCGTCGGCCATTCCGGCACGGTCCAGGCGCTGGCCTTCAGCCCCGACGGCAAGACGCTGGCCACCGGAGGCGACGACAAGACCGTGCGGCGGTGGGACGCGGCGACCCATGCCCCTCTCGGTAAGCCTTTCGCCGAGCACACCGATTCCGTCCGGGCAGTGGCCTACAGCCCCGACGGAAAGACCCTGGCCACCGCCGGACAACTGGTGTTCCTGTGCGACGCGAACACCCTCAAAATCGTCGGCGATCCACTGGTGACCAGCGGTCTCGTCGGCACGCTCGCCTACAGCCCCGACGGCGAAATACTGATCACCGCGAGCAACGACAACATCGTGCGGCTGTGGGATATCACGGACCGCACACCGATGTTCCGGCAGCTCAAGGGCGACACCAATGCCGTCGGCGCGGTCGCTTTCAGCCCCGATGGAAAGACCCTCGCCACCGCGGGCCACGCCTGGGCGGTGTCGCTGTGGAATATGCGCACTCGCGTCCCCATCGGGAAGCCGTTGGTGTCCAGGGACGCGGTCGGCGCGGTGGCGTTCAGCCCTGACGGAAAGACCCTCGCCACCGCGGGCGAGGACAAGTCGGTGCGGTTGTGGGACGCGCACGCCCGCACACCCCTCGGCAAATCCCTCACCGGGCACACCGGCGCGATCACGGCGCTGGCGTTCAGCCCCGACGGCAGGACGCTCGCCAGCGCGAGCGACGACCGGACCGCGCGGCTGTGGGACGTGACGTCCACACCCCGCCCCACCGGGAACGGCGGCTAGGCCGACGCGCACACCGCGACCGGGAGCGGCTCCCCACCCGTCCGGGCGGGCTCCCGCCCCAGCCGCCGGACCGGCTTGATCAGCAGCAGCGCCACCACCATGCCCGTGGTCACCAGCGCCGACACCAGCATGAACGCGCGCGGCTCGACCACCGCCGTGACCGGGCCGGCCAGCGCCTGCCCGACCGCCATGCCCGCCACCGACCCGGCCACCTGGTAGGCGTTGACGCGGTTCAGCACGTCCGGCGCGACCTGGGTCTGGACGCTCGTCGACCACATCACCGACCAGAACGCCATCGCGCAGCCCCCGAGCAGGTGCCCGGCCATCAGCGCGGGCACCGGCGCACCGAGCGCGACCGTCAGCGGTGCGGGCACGTAGCCGATCAGCGCGATCGCCCCCGCCGCCAGCGGCCGGCGCGGCCGGAGCCGGATCGCCACCAGCCCGCCGAGCACGGTGCCGAGGCCGAGCGCCGCCATCACCCAGCCGTAGTCCGACCCGATGACCTGCGACGCCAGCGGCACCGACGGGCCGATCACGAGGACGCCCCAGAAGACCCACACGAGGATCACCGACCACATCCACGTCCTGGCCTTGAACTCCTCCCAGCCCCGGCGCAGGTCGCTGAGCACGTCGGAGGGTTCCGGCGTCGGCACCGCGACCCGGACCAGGAGCAGGCAGACCCCGCTGACCAGGAACGTCGACGCGTCCACCGCGTAGACGACGACGGGCCCGGCGAGCGTGATGAGCACCCCGGCGAGCGCGGGACCCATCAGCTGCGTGACCGCCTCCGCGATCTTCAGCGTCGCGTTGGCGCGCTGCGGATCGTCCGAGACGAGCGGGACCATGCCGTTGACGCCCGGCTCGAACACCCCGGCCGCCATGCCCGACAGGACCGCCATCGCCAGCAGCAGCGCGTACGGCGGGGCGCCGCCCACGAAGGCGATGGCGACGGTGCCCTGGGTGAGCACCCGGACCGCGTCCGCGCCGATCATCAGGCGGCGGGCGCCGATCCGGTCGGCGACGACCCCGCCGAACAGCATGACCAGCACGGCCGACGCCGTCCAGAGCGCGAGGACGTAGCCGACGCCCGCGATCCCGTAGTACCTGCCGACCGCGAGCGCCGAGGCGACGGGCATCATCGCGTCGCCGAGCAGGGAGATCGTGCGGGCCCCGAAGTAGAGGGTGAAACTCCTCGTCCACATGGGCCCAAGTCTGGATATTTCCAGCTCAGTCCGCCGGTGTCCTAAATGACATCGTTGGGTACATTTACGCCATGCCCCTCGACTGCCCGGAGACTCCGCCGGAGCCCGCCGCCCCGCACCGCGTGGTCGCGCTGGTCGCCCCCGACCAGGAACTTTATCCGGTGACCTCCGCCTCGGCCGTCTTCGGCTGGCACGGTCCCGACATCCCCCAGCACTACAGCTTCCGGCTGTGCGCGGAGCACCCCGGCTCGCTGCCCACCACGCTCGGCGTCCCGATCCAGGTGGACGGCGGCCTCGACGCCCTCGACGACGCCGACACCGTGCTCATCGCGGGCTGGACGCATCGCCGGTCGCCCGCCGTGCTCGACGCGGTGGGCCGGGCCCACGCCCGGGGCGCCCGCGTCGTCGCCGTCGCCGCCGGGATCTTCATCCCCGCCGCCCTCGGCATCCTGGACGGCCGCCGCGCCTCCGTCCACTGGGAGCTGGCCGCCGAACTCGCCGCACGGCACCCCCGCGTCATCCCCGACGGCACCGTGATCTACGTCGACCACGGCGACGTCGCCACCGCCGGGGCCTCGGCCGCCACCCTCGACCTGTGCCTGCACCAGGTGCTCCAGGAGTACGGCGCCGCCTACGCCATGCGCGTCGGCCGCCAGCTCGCGGCCGGTCCGCACCGCGAGGGCTGCCAGCGCCAGTACCCGCCGCTCCCCACCACCGGCCCCATGCCGGACTCGCTGGCGCCCCTGCTCGAATGGCTGCTGTCCCGGCTGCCCGAGCAGACCACGGTCGAGGACATGGCGGCCCGCTCGGGCGTCTCGCCCCGCACGCTCACCCGCCAGTTCACCGAGCAGCTCGGCGTCCCGCCCGGCCGCTGGCTGCTGGAACGCCGCCTGGCCGCCTGCCGCGCCCTGCTGGAGGAGACCGAACTGCCCGTCGAGACCATCGCGACCCGCGTCGGGCTCTCCTCGGCGGTCAACCTCCGCCGCCGCTTCCACACCGCCCTGCGCACGACCCCGGCCGCCTACCGCCGCTCGTTCCGCTGAGAACGCCGGGCGGGCGCATGGCCCGCCCGGCGTCCCCACCGCTCAGTTCACCGCTTGGTTCACCGCTTGGTTCACCGCGTTCCGAGCAGGACGGACGGCGGGATCCGCGTCGCCACCGGCGGCAGCTTCGCGTCGTGCCCGGCGGCCATCACGCTCGCGTCCGCCGGCCCCCGCGGCTTCAGCGCCGTTCCCGGGGCCTTCTCGAACGGCTGGATGTCGCCGACGCACACCTTGCCCGCGGGCGGCAACGTCCCCTTGACGAGGTAGGTCTCGATCGCCCCCGTCACGCACGCCGAGGTGCCGTAGGCGGTGTGCCCCCAGCTGTCGCTGGACAGCAACCGGCTGTTGGGCAGCAACTTGCTGGACGAGACCGCGTCGTTGTAGTTGGTGGCCGGGTCGTAGTAGTCGCCGACGAACAGCACGGGCGCGCTCGTCCGCCGGTTGAAGGGACCGTTGTAGGCGTCCTCGTCGCGGACCGTCCAGCTCTGGCGGGCGCACTGGACGGTGGTCCAGCCCCATCCGCCTCCGAAGTAGGGCGCCCGCCTGTCGGCCGCCGCCGTCAGCGCGGGCCAGTCCTCGGCCTTCTTCGGATGCGAGGCGTCGGTACAGATGACGCTGCTGAGCGCGTCGGGGCTGTTGTCGTAGGGGAAGTCCTTGGCCAGGACGTTCGCCGCGGCCTTCTGCTGCGCCTCGACCTCGGCCCGCCGCTGCGCGATGCGGGTCGCCAGAGCGTGGCGCGCGGCCTCCGCCTCCTCCGCCTTGATGGACGGCGCGGTCGCCTTCCACAGGTCGGTCAGCGAGGCGTCGATGATCAGGTAGCCGTCCGGCGAGTAGAGGTAGCCGAGCGTCCCGGCGACGAGGTCGGCGTAGGTGACCTTCTGCCCCTCGATGTCGGCGGGCTTCGCCTTCAGCCTTTTGGCGAGGACGTCGAAGTTCTTGACGGGATCCCCGTACGCCGCGAACGAGCACTTCTTCTTGCCCGCCTTGCCGCAGCGGACGAGCATTTCCTTCAGCGCCTTGTACGAGCCGTCCCCGGACTTGAGCCGGTCATCGAGAAGCTGCTTCTCATTGGCGCCGTGGCCGACCCAGGAAACCGGGTTGAGAACGCCGTCGGCGACCATGACGCGCAGCCGGTCGGGGAACATGTTCGCGTAGTACTGCGCGAGCGCCGTACCGTAGCTGAACCCCAGATAGGACAGTTTCTTGTCACCGACCGCACGGCGCAGGACGTCCATGTCGCGCGCCACCTCGGCGGTGGACATCGACCCCGACAGCGGCTTCCCGGTCGTCGAGCACCCCTTGGCGAGCGCCTTCGCCGACTTGATGTAGGCCCCCTCCTCTTTCGCGCCGACCGGGAAGGGCACCCTCATGCCCTCCATCGCGAGCGTCTGGTCCCTGGTGGACTTGAAGCACGTGACGTTCGAGCTGAACCCGATGCCGCGCGGGTCGAACCCGACGATGTCGAACCGGTCGAGGACGTCCGCGCCGAGCATGTCGGGCGCCGCGTAGGCCAGCGCGGTGCCCTGCCCACCGGGCCCGCCCGGGTTGACGAACAGGCTGCCGATCCGCTTCTTGGCGTTCCGCGCCTTCACCCGCAGCACGGCGATCTCGGTGGTCGCGCCCTTGGGATCGTCGTAATCCAGCGGCAACCGAACGGTCGCGCATTCGGCGTAGTCGTAGCACTTGTACCAGCCGAGCTTCGGGGTGGGCACCTGGTCGACGCGTTTCGCCTCGACCGGGCTCGTCCTGTCGCCGACCTGGGCTCTACCCGTGCCGGGGTCGGCGAGCGCGCTGACAGTTAAGGCGGGTACGAGCGCCGCCGCGGCCACACCGGCCACGAGAATTCTGGGTCCGAGGCGCATGCGATTCCCTTCGGGAGATGGATGCCTTTTCCGCGTGCGAGGCGGATGGGTGCACCGATTGTCGTTCGCGCGCCGTCCTCCCGTGATCCACCAATGGGACTCGTCCTTCGCCCGCAAAGATCACACCGATGACCGATTGACGCGCATCCCTGCGGGGCGTACCTGCCCCTCCGCTCCGGGATCGGCCCTGCGCCGGTGGTAGGCCAGCGTCGCGAGGGCGAGCAGCGGCCCCCAGGCGAGCATGGGCACGTAGGTGAGGCTCATCACGACCGCCGCCCCGCCCTCGGGGAAGTTCGGATCGGCATCGGCGCCGCTCAGCACCCATACGATCTTGAAGGCGAAGGCGACGCCGAACGCGGTCAGCAGCACGGAGGCGGCCGCCGCCGGGACGATGGCCGCAAGCGGACGAACCGTCCGGCCGCCGATGAAGGGAATCCACCCGGGCGCGCGCTCTCCCCACGGGCGGACCAGCCCCAGCGCCAGGAGCGCGCAGCCCTCGGCGACGAGGCTCAACACGATCGGCCATACCGACCCCGCACCCGGGATGTCGGCTTGATCGAGCCAGGCCTGGTCGAACCCGACGGGAGTGCCGGTCGCCATGGCGATCCGCCAAAGACCGGCGGGGGCGGGTGCGAGTGCTGCGGCGTGGGCCGTCCAGACGGCCTTGCGAGATGGTTTCTGCATGCGATCCACACTCGGCCGCGATGGCCATGCGCCACCAGATGCCGTTCGGCCTCGTCCCGCCTGGTAAGAGGTGCCGTTCGGCACGGGTCGGGCACCGGCGCGACGACCTAGGATCAGCGCCATGCACGTCCGCCGCCTCTGGCCCCTGGGGCTCGTCCTGGGCTCGGGCCTGGCCGTTCCCGCCTTCGGCTGGACGGCCGTGACCGCCGCCCTGGCCGGGTCGTCCGCCGTGCTCGGCGTCCGGCCGCGATCCGGGCCGAGCACGCGGTGGAGCGCGGGCGCGGCGGCGGCCGCCTCCCTCGGCGCCAGCGCCGCGTACCTGTGGACCGGCGCCCCCGAGCCCGTGATCGCGCTCGGTTACGCCGAGATGGCGGCGCTCACGATTCTGGTCTTCGGGCTGGCCCGCCGGGCACCGCTCCGGGAGGCGGTCGCGCTCGCGGCGGCCGCGAGCGCCGCGGTCGCCGCGCTCGTGCTCAGGCTCATCACGGCGAGCACCGACGTGCCGGCGGCGACGGCGGCGATCGCCTGCGCGATCTTCCTGACCGGCCCCGCCGCTGCCGCCGCGACCGGCGTCTACCTGCGCCTGCTGGACGCGCGCCGCCGCCGCGCGGTGACCGACGCGCGCCGCGACCAGCGCCTGGCGCTCGCCCAGGACCTCCACGACTTCGTCGCCCACGACGTCAGCGCCATCGTCGCCCAGGCCCAGGCCGGGCAGGTGATCGCGGCGGCCGACCCGGCCCGCGCCGCCGCCCTGTTCGCGGGCGTCGAACAGGCCGGACTCCGCGCCCTGGCCTCGATGGACCGCGCGGTCGAGGCCCTCCACCCGGACCGGGGCCTGGCGCCCATGCCCGGCCTCGCCGAGCTGCCCGAACTCGCCGCCGGATACTCGGCGGCGGGCCCCGCACAGGTCCGGCTGTCCCTGGAGCCGGGCCTCGCGGTTCCCCGGGAGCTGGGCGCCGCCGCCTACCGGGTCGTCGTGGAGGCGCTCACGAATGTGCGCCGGCACGCGTCCGCCACGAGGGTGGACGTGCGGGTCCGGTGCGTCCAGGGCGACCTGCTGGTCAGCGTCACCAACGACGGCGGGCCCCGGCGCCGCGTCGCCTTCGGCCGCGCCACCGCGGGCGGACTGGGCCTGCGCGGCCTGGACGAACGCGTGCGGGCCCTCGGCGGCACGTTGACCGCGGGCCCGCACGAGCAGGGCTGGCGCGTCCAGGCGACCCTGCCCTGCCAGGGGCGGGACGCATGATCGACGTCCTGCTCGCCGACGACCAGCAGGAGATCCGCGGCGCGTTCCGCCTCATCCTGGAGGCACAGCCGGACATCCGGGTCGTCGCCGAGGCCGCCGACGGCGCCGAGGCCATCGAACTGGCGCGGCGCCACCGTCCCGACGTCGTCGTCACCGACATCCGCATGCCCGTCATGGACGGCCTGGCGGTGACCCGCGCGCTGGCGGGCGGCGACGTCCGCGTCGTCGTGGTCACGGTCTTCGACCTGGACGAATACGTCGACACGGCGCTCCGCGAGGGTGCCTGCGGCTTCCTGCTCAAGCGCTCGGGCCCCGCGCTGCTGGTCGAGGCCGTCCGCGCCGCCGTCGCCGGGGACGCCCTGATCAGCCCGCAGATCACCGTCCGCATGCTGAGCCGCCTCGCCCGTCCGCGCCCGCCGAGCCCGGCGAATCCGGCGACCGAGCCGCTGACCCCGCGCGAGACCGACATCGCGCGGGGCGTCGCGTCCGGGCAGACCAACGCCGAGATCGCCGCCGACCTCCATCTGGCGCCCGGCACGGTCAAGAACCACATCGCCGCCATCCAGCGCAAGCTGAACGCCCGCAACCGCGTGGGCATAGCCACCTGGGCCTGGGACCACGCGCCGCCCCCTCGCTAGTCTGTGTTCATTGAAGTCCCGGCCCACTGCCCTCGCCTGGCGGCTCGGGCAGTGACCGTGCCTTTGCGGGCGCGGATCGCTTCGCGATCTTCCCGGTGGGGCCTCGCCTCCGCCTTCGGCCCCACCGCTCAGCTACGCGGGACGCAGCGTGCGGGCGAAGTGGGCCGCCGCGGCGTCCGCCGCCGTCGTGACCTGCGGTTCCTGGTCGTAGAAGGCGAACTGGTCGCCCCCGGTCCAGATGAACTCCTTCGGGCCGGCCAGCGCGGCGTGGAAACGCCGTGCCCCGTCCGGGATGGCGGCGTCCTCGCTGTGGACGAGCAGGACGGGCTGGGAAAGGCGGGGAGCGAGTGACAGCGAGTCGTAGCCGAGCCAGTCCGGCCATGCCATCACCGCGAAGCGGTTGGGCCACCGCGGAAGGCCGCCGCGCTCGGGATTGAGGTAGAAATCGATGTCGAAGGGCATGGCGGCGCGGGGGTCCGAACCGCTGACGACCGGCACGTACTCGACCTCGCCCGTGGACTCGTACCTCGCCCGCGCCCGCGAGGCCTCGGCGAGCCTGCCCTCGACCCCCTCCTCCCCGCCGTACACCTCCCGGCAGATCTCGGGGTCGTGCAGCCAGGGGGCGATGAGCGCCAGCGACCGGACGCGGGGGTCGCCCGCCGCGTTCCCGCTCATGTACATCGCGGCGGCGCAGACGCCGAGGGCGCCGAGCCGATCGGCGTCCACGGCGGGATGATCGGCGAGGAAGCCTACCGCGTGGTTGATGTCACGGACCTTGAGTTCCGGCACCTCGCAGTCGCGGGGCTCGCCCTCGGACTCCCCGTAACCGGTGAAGTCGAAGGACAGGGCGGCGAAACCGCGGTCGGCGAGCCGTTCGGCGTACCGGTCGGCCATCTGCTCCTTGACGCTCGTCCACGTGCCCGCGACCACGATCCCCGGAACCGGCCCGGCGCCGCCGGGCAGGAAGAGGTTCCCGGTCAGTGTCACGTCGCCGGCGGCGAATTTCACTTTCGTCACGGTGGTCATGAACGTTCGCTCCTTCGAGGAGTGCCCATGGGGCTGTTCGGCCTGGTGGACGAGCCGTCCAGGGGGAAGGGAGAAGAAGTCTCGGGCGGCGAGGCGGCGCGGTCCCGGTCAGCGGAAGTCGTCCGCGTGGGCCTGGGCCCATTGCTCGAAGGTGCGGGGAGCCCGGCCGGTGACGTCGCGGACGGTCGAGCGGACGATCGACTCGTCCAGCGTCCCGTTCACGTAGAAGTCGAAGAAGGCGTCCACGTACTCGGCGGGCGTGGTGGCGAGCAGGTCGGCGCGCGCCTCCTCGTTGGTGAGGCCGACGAATTCCAGGTCGCGGCCGAGGGCCTTGGCCAGCACGGCGACCTGGTCGGCGGGCGGCATCGCGACCGGGCCGGTCGGCTGGAGGATCTCGCCCCGGTAGTCGTCCGACAGCAGCGCGCGGGCGGCGACGGCGCCGATGTCGTGCGGGTCGACGCTCGCCGTCTGCACGTCCGGGAACGGAACCCGCACCCGGTCGCCCGACCGGATCTGCGGCGCCCAGCGCAGAGCGTTGGACATGAACGCGCTCGGACGCAGGAACGTCCACGGCAGCCCGGACTCGCGCACGGCCGACTCGGAGGCGACCATGAAGCGCGTTACCGCGTTGGTCATGTCGCCGCTCCCGGCCGAGCCGCCCGACAGCAGCACGACCCGCTCCACACCCGCGCGGCGGGCCTCGGCGACCAGGCCCGGCATGTCCGCGTAGCCGGGGAGGAGGAACACCGCGCGTGCCCCGTCCAGCGCCGCGGTCATGCTCTCCGGCCGGTTGAGGTCGCCCGCAACCGGCTCGACACCGTCCGGTAGCGACGCGGTCTCGGGGTTCCGTACCAGTGCCCGGACGGGTTCACCGTCCGCGACCAGCGCCCGGACCACCTCGGCGCCGACGTTGCCCATCGCGCCCGTAACCAAGATCATCCTGTTTCCTTCACGTGTGCTCACCAGGGGAGGGGGCGGCCGTCGCGGAAGAACCCGCCGGTCGGGCCGTCGTCGGGCAGCGTGGCCGCCCACACGATGCCCTCCGCGCCCTCGGCGACCGGACGCCCGCCGGGGCCTCCCATGTCCGTCGCGACCCAGCCCGGGCAGATCGCGTTCACCAGCACGCCGTCGCCCCGGAGCTCGGCCGCCAGCATGCGGGTCAGCGCGTTCAGGGCCACCTTGGTCGTGTTGTACGCCGGGGTGCCGCCGCCCATGTTGGTCAGCGACGCGGCCTCGCTGGACACGTTGACGATCCGGGGATGCGCGCTCTCGCGCAGCAGCGGCAGCAGCTCCTGGACCAGCCGCCAGGGGCCGTACAGGTTCGTCTCGGCCGCCGCGCGGACGACTTCCAGGTCGGCGGACGCGGCGTCCTGCCAGGTGTCGTAGGTGATGGCGGCGTTGTTGACCAGGACGTCCAGCTTTCCGTAACGCCCGGTAACCGTGGCCGCCGCATGCACGATGTCTTCCTCGGAGGTGACGTCCAGCCGCACCGGGGCGACGTCGCCGCCGATCTCCTTGGCCGCGGCCTCGGCCGCCTCCAGCGACCGGGCGGTCAGCAGGACCGTGTGCCCGCGTCCCGCCAGCTCACGGCAGACCTCCCGGCCGATGCCCCGGTTGCCGCCGGTGACGAGCGCGATCACTGCTCGCCCGCGGCGAGGGCCGTCAGGTTCCTGTTGCCGTCGGCCCAGGTGGCGGTCATGACCAGGCCGCCGATCCGCCACGCGCCGTCCGTCCGGACGAGGTCGAAGCGGTAGTTCCCGCCCAGCGTCCACAGCGGCGAGCCGAACGGGTCGGCGAGGCGGTGCGTGGCCTGGAACGCGGCCGTGCAGACCGCGGTGTCGCCGTCGACGGTCACCAGATGGTTCGTGATCAGATGCTGCGTGGCCTCGAACGCGCCGAGCGTGCCCGACCAGGCGTCGATGATCTGCGCCGGGGTCAGCACCGCGGGCTCGCCGCCGTTCAGGCTGGTGTAGTCGAGCGTCACCGCGTCCGTGAAGATCTCGCTCAGCCGGTCCCATTCACGCTGGTCGGCGTGCCATGCCAGACGGGTGCAGGTCTCGATGATCGCCAGGCGATCCTCCGTGGTGCTCATCCCGCAATCATGGTGTCGATCTTCCGGGCCCGTCCAATATCTGCTGTAATAACCAACGGTTATGGATGCTCATCTGCGTGACCTGCGCTACTTCGTGGCCGTGGCGGAGGAGCTCGGCTTCACCCGCGCGGCCGAGCGCCTGTTCATCTCGCAGCCCGCGCTCAGCAAGCAGGTGCGCCACCTCGAAACGCAGCTGCGGGTGCGGCTGTTCGACCGCGACCGGCGTACGGTGCGGCTCACCGCCGCGGGCGAGGCGCTGCTGCCCGCCGCCCGCGACCTGCTCCAGCGGTGGGACGAGGCCCAGCGCGCGGTCGGCGACGCCGCCGGGTCCTCCAGCCTGACCGTCGGCATGTCCACCAGCGTCGGACGCGGCCTCCTCGGCACGCTGCGGGACCGGTTCGCCGCCCGCCGCCCCGCCTGCGACCTGCGGCTCCGCCAGATCAACTGGGCCGACCCCACGGCGGGCCTCGCCTCCGGGGAGGTCGACGCGGCGTTCGTCTGGCTGCCGTTCCCCGGCCAGGACGACCTCAACGTCCGCGTCGTCGCCCGCGAACCGCGCTGGGTCGCCTTCCGGGACGACCACTGGCTTTCCGGACGGGACGAGGTCGAATTCGCCGAACTCCTCGACGAGAAGTTCCTGGCACTCCCCGAAAGCGCGGGCCCCCTCCGCGACCACTGGCTCGCCATCGCCGAGCGCGCCGGCCGCCCCCCACTGATCTGCACGACCGTGACGAACGCCGACGAGACCTTCGCCGCCCTCGAAAGCGGAATCGGCATCGTCCTCCTCGCCGCCGGAAACGCCGGGATCTACCGGCGCGAGGGCATCACGACCATCCCGGTCACGGACCTGCCGCCGACCGAACTGGCTCTGGCCTGGCGCCCCGGCGACCACCGCGGCACCATCCGAGCCCTACTCGAATCCCTGGACGACGTGACCGCGCGATAGGGGGCGCATCAGCCCCGCCGTTCGCCCGTGCGGAAACCGCTGGCGAGCATTTCCCGGAGCCGTCCCGCGGTCTCGCAGTCCGCGGCCTTGCGCGGCTTGGTCGCCTGGGCGGCCGTGGAGAGATAATCGGCCACGAGGCGGCTGAACGCGGCGTACCGCTGCGGTTCCGACTCGTTCCGGCCCGCCAGGGAACGCGCGTACTTCCGCACGAGCGGATGGAGACGGTAACGAGGTGTGGTGACCTGGCGGACGAGATGCTTGTCCAGCAGCGATTCCAGGACGGCTTCCGCCTCGCCGACCGGAACACCGGCCAACGCGGCCGCCGACGTCGCGGTGAGGTCCTCTCCGGAATGCTGCCCGATCATCTGGAAAATGTGCCGGTGATGCTCCGGGAGGCCGTAATAGGAGGCATCGAAAGAGGCCGCGTGTACCGACCCATCGTCCGCGTCGAGATGACGGAGGACACGGCGCAGCGCCCAGGCCGGACGGCATTGCAGCAGCCGCGCCGACGAAGCGATCGCGCCCGGCAGCCTTCCGCACGCCTCGACGATCTGCACGGCGGCCCGAGGATCGGCCGCGACCCGTTCCGGGCCGACGATCCGGCTCAGCAGGTCGATCGCCTCGCCGACGGGCAGCTCCTCCAGCGTCAACGGCCGGGCGCCCTCCAACCCGGCCAGGCTGTTCCGGCTGGTGATCAGCACCAGCGACCCGGGAGAACCGGGCAGCAGCGGCCGTACCTGGTCCTCGTCGGCCGCGTCGTCGAGCACCACCATCGCGCTCTTCCCAGCCAAGCAACTTCGATACAGCGCCGCCCGATGCTCCGACTCCATGGGAATCTGCTCCGCCGCCACGCCCAACGCGCGGAGGAAACCGTCGAGCACCACACCGGCATCGGCGGGCGACCGGTCCAGGTCGCGCCCATGCAAATCGGCCCATAACTGGACTTCGGCGAAGCGGCCCCGCAGGACGAGCTCGTGGGCGGCCCGGACCACCAGCCGTGTCTTACCGACCCCGGCCATTCCGCGCACCGTCACAACGTTCACTGGCCCGCTTGCCGACTCCTCCTCAGAACGGGCGCCGGCGAGGTCGGACAACCGCTGGAGTTCGACGGCCCGCCCAGTGAACTCGCCGATATCCCTGGGCAATTGCCGTGCGGCGATGGCGACACCGGCGGCATGCGACGGTGCCCCCTGCGCATCACATGCCGCCGCATCCCAGCCCTGCGGCACCGCCTCGCCTTGAAGCACCTCAAGATGGGCGCGACGTAATGGCTCGGAGGGGTCCACGCCGAGGACGTCCGCGAGCCTGCCCCGGGTGGCCTCGTAATGCCGCAAGGCCTGCGCCCGCCGTCCGCACGCGTCCAACACGCCAGCGGCGTCTCGGGAAAGACCTACTACTTCCACTTCAAGCTCTCGAAGAAGCACTCGATCGAGGCCAAGGCCTACTACGGCACGTAATCAGCCCCCCGCGTGACGAGAACCATCGCGCAGCAAGGGCCTCGGCCGGCAGCCCCCAAGGCTGCCGGCCGAAACCTTGACCGATAACGGCTCGAAAACACGGCGTGCTCCCGGCTCAGCCGCCCGACTCGCGAAGGACACGAACGGCTTTCGGCCCGACTCCGTGCATCGCCAGCAATTCGGCGTCGGACAGCGCAGCAACCTGGGCAAGCGTCGTAATGCCCGCCCCGGCCAGGGCCCGGGTAGCAGGCCCTCCAATCGACTTAGGCAGGTCACCGACCCCACCGGGCGCAGCGGCGTCCCCGGCGGCCACCCGTTTCGCCAACCTTTCCGGCGCCTGCGAAAGCCATGCGCGGCGCACCCAATGGTTGAGCTGCTGACCATTGATGTCCCCGATCGGCACACACGCACCGACCACCGCCCCTTCACTGCCCAGCGGCCGCGCCGTCGAATGCTCGCCAAGGACCCTCTCCGCCTCCGACGCGGGAAGCCGCAGCTCCACCAAACCGCCCTTGTCCATCGACACGAACCACTCCTCGTGCACCGCGAACTCGACGATTCCCGAATCAGTGACCCGCTCGACGGTCTCGGGACACGAAAAGGCGGCCTTGCGAAGCTGCGCGAGAGTCGTCATAGCCTCAACCCAACCACGCGAGGCTCGAATCCGGTCAGGGGTCGCCTGGCGCGCGGGGGTCGTCCGCCTCGTCGCCGAGGCTGAGCAACAGTGTGCGCAGAATCGCGGCGAGGTCGTCCCGCTGGCGCGGGTCGAGCGCGGCGAGGATGCGGCGCTCATTGTCGAGGTGGGCGGCGACGGCGCGGTCGATGAGGTCGCGGCCGGCGGGGGTGAGGGCGACGATGACGGTGCGCCGGTTGGCGGGATCGAGGTCGCGCGTGACGTAACCCTTGGCGACGAGGCGGTCGAGCCGGTTGGTAACCGCACCCGAGGTCACCATCGACGAGCGGGCCAGCATGCCCGCCGTCAGCCCCTCGGGGGAGCCGCTGCGCCGGAGGGTGGCGAGGACGTCGAACTCGCCCCGTTCGAGACCGAACTCGCTGAATAGCGCCTTGAGTTCGCGCTCGGCGAGCCGTGTCACCCGGGAGAGACGTCCGAGCACGCTCATCGGGGACGGGTCGAGGTCGGGGCGGGCACGGGCCCACTGCTCCAACACCAGGTCGACGGCGTCACGCGCCACGGCCGCACCTTTCAACGCTGAACTGTTTGACATCAAATTAGCACCCGTCCCACGCTCCTCAGCGCTGAACATTTCAACGTTGAAAGGTTCCCCATGTACCGTCCCGCACTCTCCGCCGCGCTGGTGCTCGGACTGGCCGCCGCGATGAGCGCCCCCGCGCGGGCGTCCGTCGCCCACCCCGATCACCGTCCCGGCGCGGCGGTGTACCCGACCACGATCCGGCTGCCCAACGGTTTCCAGCCCGAAGGCATCGCGACCGGACCGGGCCCCTTCGCCTACATCGGCTCGATGGCCGACGGCTCCGTCTACCGCGCCGACCTGCGTACGGGAGGTGGCGTGATCCTCAGCCGCGGGCCCGGCACCCCAGCCCTCGGCCTGAAGACCGACCAGCGCGGACGGCTCTTCGTGGCGGGCGGCACGGGCGGCGACGCCCGCGTCCTCGACACCCGCACCGGCAGGGTCCTGGCCTCCTACCGCCTGGCTACCGGCCCCGCCTTCGTCAACGACGTCATCCTCACCCAGGGCGCCGCGTGGTTCACCGACTCCACCAACCCGGTGCTCTACAAACTGCCGCTGCGCGGTGGACGGTTGCCCTCCGCCGCCGTCCGGATCCCCCTCACCGGTGACCTCGTCTACCACGGCGGCTCGGACAGCGCCGCCTTCAACGCCAACGGCATCACCCCGACACCGGACGGCCGGGGCCTGATCGTCGTCCAGTCGAACACCGGCGGCTTGTTCCGCGTCGACCCGGCGACCGGCACGACCCGTCGCGTGAACCTGCACGGCGAGTCGCTACCGGAAGGCGATGGCCTGCTCCTACGCGGCCGGACGCTGTTCGCGGTGCAGAACCGCTTCAACACCGTGGCCGTCCTGCGGCTGAACCCCGCAGGAACCGACGGCCGCCTCATACGGCGGGTGACACATGCCCGGCTGAACCTACCGACGACCGTGGCGGCCTTCGGCTCCCGCCTGTACCTCCCCAACATGCAGTTCTTCGCGACCGGCCCGACCCCTCACATCTCCTACACCGCCGTCGCGATCCCGCGCCCCTGACCGCGCGGTCAGGCTTCGGGACGTCCGGAGCCTCACGCGTACGGCTGCGATGGCCGTCATCGCCACCTCGCAGGGCGCGGACGGACCCGGCGACCCGCCCTGCCTGACCAACGGCTTCCAGACCGCCTTCATCGGAGCCGTCGTCGCCCCGGCAGGCGCCGCCCAGGCCCCCAACCCGGAGCGGCGCTGCCCTCGGCGGCGGGCCGTCCGCGGTCTGCCTCCGGGTCGTCAGCCGTCCGGGCGCAGCACTGTTCGGCCGGTCTGCATGACGAAGGCGACCTCGCCCATGGCCGTCATGTCGGTGAACGGGTTCCCGCGCACCGCGACGAGGTCGGCGACGGCACCGGGACGGATCCTGCCCAGGTCGGGACGGCGCAGCAGGTCGGCCGCGGTACTGGTGGCGGCCCGCAGCGCACGCAGCGGGCTGATGCCGACGCGGGTCATCGTCGGGAACTCGTGCCAGGTGTCGGCGTAGGGCACCACGCTGGCGTCGGTGCCGAACGCCAGCCGTACCGGTGAGTCCGTCAGCAGCCCGGCGAACCGCCGGATCCGGGCGTCGTGCCTGCGGAACTTCGCCCGCATGTGCTGCGGGAGATCGGACCAGAACTCCTCGTCGTCGAGGCGGTCGAGGTGGCGGAACACCGCGTACAGGGTCGGCACAAGGTAGACGTCGTGCTGGACCATCGACTCCAGCGTCTCGGGGCCGCACAGGCTGGCGTGCTCGACCGACCGCACCCGGGCTCTGACCGCGCGGATCACCGCCGTGTCGTTGACGGCGTGCACGGCGGTGCCCAGGCCAAGATCCTCCGCGGCGGAGACCAGCGTGGCCATCTCCGACCCGGTGTAGGTGACCGCCGTCGGGCTGTCGACGCGCGAGCCGAATCCACCGCTGGCGGCGAACTTGATCCAGTCCGCGCCGGCCCGGAACTGGGCGCGCACACACCGCAGGATCTCCGCGCTCCCGTCGGCGACCGTGCCCAGTTCGGCGTCCAGTTGCACCGCCAGACCGACGTCCTTGTCGCCGTGCCCTCCGCGGGCGGAGATGATGTGCGGTGCGGTGATCAGCCGCGGGCCGTCGATGAGGCCCTCCGCCTGGGCGCTCCGTAGTTCGATCGCGTTGGCCAGGTCGGTCCCGCCCAGATCGCGCACGGTGGTGAAGCCGTGCTCCAGCAGCGTCCGCAACACGGTCAGCGCCCGCAGGTTCTGTGCCGCGGCGGAGCTCAGTTTCCGGTCGTCCCGCAAGACGTGCACGTGGCAGTCGATCAGTCCCGGCAGCAGGGTGTGGCCGGGCAGTTCGACGACGTGGGCGTCCAGCGGGACGTCGACGTCGCGTCCGACGGCGACGACTCGGTCGTCATGGACCACGACTCGCACGCCGGGCACGGGGTTCCGCTCATCGCCGTCCCAGGTCAGGCCGGCGGCGATGACCTGGTGCGCCGGGGGCGCGCTGGGTCTGGCGGTCGAGCGGTGGGGGGATCGGTGCTCGGCGGTGGCGGTCTCCTCGGTGGTGGGCGGCCGGAAGTCCGGGTCGGACCACACATCCCCCGGGCCCGGGTTGTCGGGGAATGTCGATCCGCCCAGGTACCGCAGCACGCCCCAGGCGGCGTTGAGGCCCGAGGCCATCGCGTGGTCGAGCCAGCCTGACGACCACGCGGTGTCGTCTCCGGCCAGGAACAGGGGGTTCGGCGGCTCGCCCGGCACGGCCGCGGCCCCGGCGAAGTCCTTCATGAAGTGGGAGAACAGATCCCACTGGTAGCCGTACTCGCCGGGACGGGAGAACCGGCACATGCCGCGGAAGTTGCGCTGCCGCTCCCAGGAGATCGTGCACGCCTTCCCGGTGCCGACCTGGCGCAGCAGCTCTCCGGCCACCTCGGGGTGGATCTTTCCGAGCTCCCTCGCGAACAGCGCGGTCCTCTCCTCCAGGGTGGACGAGGAGACCTTCATCGCGTCCTGCGCCCAGGTGAAGCTGAGGAGCAGGACGGCGCGATCCCCGCCGGCGCCCGCCGGGGGGCCGTAGTCCAGGGTGTAGGCCGCCCGCGGCAGCCGATCGGTCAGCGTCACCCCGTCCAGGCTGGTCGACTCCCAGAACGGCTCGGAGGCCACCAGCGCGGTCTTGGCGGATTCCCAGTAGCTGACCCGCCGGATGGCCCGCAGCATCCGGGGCCCGAGCGGCGGCGTGCCGGTGCCCGGGGCGGGACGCACGTCCACCGAGGTCTCCAGCACGTGCAACTGCGGCGTGAAGATCACCGCCGGGAACCGTTCCGCCCGGCCGTCCTCGCTGTGCACCACGACGCCGGCCGTCCGGTCGGCGCCCACCTCCAGGGCGGTCACCGCCGGCCGCGGAGCGCCGTCGTTGACGTCGGCGAGGCTTGCGGTCTCACCGGAGGCGGTGCTGACCGGCCGCGACCAGAACGCCTCCGCGAGCGCGCTGCTGCCCTCGCGCAGGTGCCATACCCGGGCCGGTTCGCTACAGAGCAGCAGCCGGAGGATCTCGACGAACGACAGGTCGAAGAAGGAGTCCCACGCCGCCGTGGCGATCCCCGCCGTGCCCAGCAATCCGGCCTGGTCCTGGGTCAGCCCGACGCCGGCGGGATCTCGCAGGAAGCGCAGGAAGCTCCAGTGGTCGAAGCGGGTCACGAGCTCGGTCCACAGCGCTCGCAGACCCGCCAGGTCACGGGCCTGAACCCGCTCCCGCAGCTCGTCGAGACCGATCCGGCGCAGCGCCTCCAGCCACCGGGTGTGGGCCTCGCGGAACCGCTCGTCGCGCTGGTACAGGTCGGTGATCTCGCGTACGTCGTGACGGACGCCGCCGACGTCGAGCACCGTACGGGGCGTGGTCTCGGGGTCATATGCCTCGCGGAACGGCTGCGTGTGCAGCCCGAACCGGCCGACGTAGTGCCGCAGCAACCGGGCGGTGTCCGGAAAGCGCATGCATCCCAGCTCGACGACGGCGCTGTCGTGCGGACCGAGCCGCCGGGAGTACATGCGCCCGCCCAGGCGCCGCCCGCCCGGGCCAGCCGCGTCGGCCTCGGCCTCGTACAGTACGGGCCGGTAGCCGACGCGCAGAAGCTCGTAGGCGGCCGTCAGACCGGCGCCGCCGGTGCCGACGACGGCGATCGAGGTGCCCTCGGTCCCGGGCGCGGCTCGCCCGATGCGGCGGTCATCGCGCACATAATCGGCGTAATCGAACGGAAAGTCGACCTGGACGTCCGAGGCGCGCGCACTGCTGGCCATTCTCGCCTCCTCTGACGAGGCACTGATGACGGGTCAAAGCGAAACTATCCCGGCGAGAGT
Source organism: Actinomadura terrae (assembly GCF_022751215.1). GTDB lineage: Bacteria > Actinomycetota > Actinomycetes > Streptosporangiales > Streptosporangiaceae > Spirillospora > Spirillospora terrae. The sequence continues at coordinate 1,859,768 of NZ_JAICDG010000002.1, forward strand.
ATCCACTTCTCCATCATGCTGACGGGGTGCTCGCCGCGACGGCCGGCGGCGGAGTTCTCTTCGTCCAGGACCGGTTCCGCGACGCAGGACCCGTCCGTGTGACTGGCGCGTTCGTTCTCCATGGGAACGCGACAGTTGTGCCGAGATCATGCCACGGGATTCAAGAACCCGATCAATACCGCTGCCGAGGGGACGAACCGCCCCAAGTCTAACGATTTCTCTCGCGCCGGTCGACGTGCGCTTCGAGTGGTCACAGGGTGTCCTGACATTCGGCGCATCACTATTGCCCGTCGCGCCACAGGCGGGCGTCCGCCCTTCTTGGGCGGGCCGGCGCAGGGGCTGCGGCCAGGTCGCATGAGGTGCACTCTAAGCCTGGAAATTCCCAGGTTCTGGATTAGTGCCGTGATTTTCCTGCGGGTGGTGGTCGGATGGAACCGGAAGATGTGCGTCCGGGGCGCCGGGCGGCAGCCTGTTGAGGAGCACACCGGTCATCGCGGTGGTGACCATGGCCATGACGATCATCGCCGCGTAGATGCCCGTGTCGATCGCGCCGAGCCTGAGGCCGATGGTGAGGAAGACTATCTCGGTGAGGCCGCGGGTGTTCATCAGCGCGGCGAAGGTCATCGCCGCTCTGGGGCACTGACCGCTCCACCGGGCGCCGAGATAGCAACCGCCCATCTTGCCGGCCACGGCCGCGATGACGACGGCGACGGTTTCGCCGGCCAGCCGCACATCGACGTCCGACAGGTCGATCTGCTGTCCGGCCCGCACGAAGTACAGGGGCATCAGCAGCGCGCCGACCGGCCGCAGCAGCCGGAGGGGAGCCTGCTCCCGCCGGCCGGGGTCGGCGGTGGAAGGGGGAGCGAGGACGAGGCCGGCGATGAGCGCCCCGAGCGCGAAGTGCCATCCCGTCCACTCGGTGGCGGCCGAGGACGCGCAGACGATCGCGACCGCCGTGTACTGCCGTGCTCCGCGACGCAGATGGAGGCGGTACAGGGGCCGCACCACCGCGAACATGATCACCAGGTAGGGCGCCCCCAGCACCAGCCGCCAGGGGGAGCCGCCGTGACCGCCCGTCGTGGTGGTCGCGGCGATGACCGCGAGCATCGTCCAGGCGATGGCGTCGGTGAACGTGGCCGCTTGCAGCGCTCGTGTCCCCGCGGGTGAGGAGGTCATCGACCGGTCGTCCAGTATGCGGGCCAGGACGGGCAGCGCCGTGACGGACATGGCGCCCGCGATGAACAGGACGAACGAAGCGGTGCTCCCTGGCGCGTGACGCGGTGCCAGCCCTACGGCCAGCAGCGCTCCCAGTCCGAACGGCGGCACCGTGGCCCCCGCCACGTGTTTGACGACGGAGGACGCTCGCTCGGTTGCGCGGGAGCGGGCCAGCTCGGAGCCGACGCCGTAGAGAAAGATCACGAGTCCGAGTTGGGCGGTGGCGTCGATCAGGGGAGCGAGCTCGTCCGGCGGTCTGTGGGGAAGGCAGGCCGCCAGCCCGGTGAGCAGCGCGCCGCAGAGGATCTCTCCGATGACCCGGGGCTGCCCGACCCGCGCGGCCAAAGCGCCGAAAAGGTTGGCCAACGCGATCAGGGTGGCGAACGCCGCGAGGAACGCGGCCGGCTCGAGCATGGGCGTGCACCTTTCGAGCCCGTGGGTTCGTCGAAGACCGTCCTGGGGGGCGCCGGGCTCCGGCCGATTCGGACCTGCGCCCGGCCGGCGTGGTCATGACCTCGGCGACGGGCCGGTCCCCGCCGCGCCCGGCTGGACCGAATCGCGGTACAGCGGTGAGGTGGACGTCTCCCACGCCCGCCCGACCTGGAGCGGTGCCGAGGAAGCCGAAGCCGGTTGGCGGGGACGGTCCGCCGGCAGGCCCGGGCCGTCCTTCGGCGCAGCGGTGACCAGCGTGTCCGGCCAGGCGGGGTCCGTCACCGCGACGCCTCCCACTCCCAGGCCGCGCGCCCTACGGTCTCCAGCGCCTGGAGGGGGTTGAGCCGAGGATCGCAGGCGGTTCCGTATCGGCGCGGAACCTCCGCGGGCGTTACGCCGACGATCCCGCCGGTGCACTCGGTCACCGAACCGGTGGCGGTCTCCAGATGCAGCCCGCCCGGCCACAGGCCGGACGAACGGCACGTCTCGAAGAAGGCGGTGACCTCGTCGAGCACGGCGTGCAGACCGCGCGTTTTGTGACCCGAGGGCAGTTTCGTCGTGTTGGCGTGCATGGGGTCGCAGCACCAGATCACTTCGTGCTCCTCGGCGCGGACCGCGTCCGCCAGGACGGGAAGCCGCCGGCGAAGGGTCGACGCCCCCATCCTGGTCACGAGCGTGAGCCTGCCGGGAATCCTGCGAGGGTTGACGGTGCGGCAGATCGCCAGCACCTCGTCGCCGGTCGCGTTGGGGCCGATCTTCACTCCGACGGGGTTGGCCACCGATGCCGCGAGGTCCAGATGGGCGCTGCCCGGCTTCCGGGTGCGTTCACCGACCCAGAGCATGTGCCCGGACAGCTCGTAGCGGGTGGCGGTCTCCTCATCGATCCGGATGAGGGGCTCCTCGTAGTCGAAGAGCAGGGCCTCGTGGGAGGTGTAGGTCGTCTTCCAGACGGGCGCCTCCTCCACGAAGAGCAGGACGTGCGAGGCGTCGGTCACCAGCCTGAGCCAGTCCGGGCCGCCGTCGGAGCCCGCGAACTCCTCAAGCGGGGCGAGGGCCTCCCGAATCCATACCCGGTCGATGCCCTGCCGGTCTGCGGCACGCAGGGCGTTCATGGTCGCGCCGGCGTGCAGGTAGGCCGCGATGAGGCGGTTCGGGTCGGGGCGGCGATCGGCCGGGGTCGGCTCCTGCCGGTTGACGGCGTCTCCGCGGTAGGTGGGCAGTGACCGCCCCTCGACCGTTTCCGTCTGTTCGCTGCGCGGCTTGGCGTACTGGCCGGCCATCCGGCCGACCGCGGTGATCGGAAGCCCCGTCCCGTAGGCGAGCACCGCGGCCAGCAGGTGCAGATGCGAGTGGCGGGCCCTGGTCTGGTGCGCCGTCAGCTCGTCGAAGGTCTCCGCGCAGTCGCCCACCTGGAGCAAGAGGGCCTCGCGTGCCGCGACCCGGGCCAGTTCCCGGGCCAGTTCCCTGGTCTCGGCCGGGCAGACCACCCCCGGCAGCCTCGCCAGTTCCTCGCGCACGGCCGCCGCCTGGCGGCGGTCCCAACTCGGCTGCTGCGACACGGACCCGGTCGCCCGCACTGCGGCACCGGCCGCGGACGGGGGAGCTGGCTCGGGGTGGTACGGACCGAACCTCTCCGACGCCGGAACATCCCGGCTCGCGGGGGAGACCAGCGAGGGGTTGAACAGCTCCTTCAGGTACATCAGCGGCTCTCCCGCCCGCATCACCACGTAGACCTTGCACGCCGCCGGTGCGCCGTCGGGTGGCCAGCGATCCAAGCCCGTCTCCACGATCTGGCGGTAGTGCTCGAAGGCGGTCTGCTCCATCGCCGCGCCGATGCCGTCGGCGACGCCGGTGAGCATGACGCTCGCCAGATGTTCGACGTCGTTCCGCATGACGACGCGGTTCAGCGACACGAGTCTCAGGTGCGCGTCGACCAGCGCCGAGCTCCGCTCGATCACCAGACCCTCGTGCGTGGTCGCCAGGGCCGCGCGCACCGCCCGCTCCAAGTCCCTGGCCTGGCCGACCCGCTGGTTCAGCACACGTATCCGGACGGCGTCGGCGTCCTGGCCGGGCAGGAGCGCCTTCAGAAGCCGGGTGGTCGAACCGTCACTCGACAGCAGCATGCGCGTGGCCGGGCTGTCGAACGATGACGGCGGGACCGTCAGCCGTACGTGCTCGCCCGTACCGACCGTGTCCATCTCAGTCGCGCCTCTCCCGTTGCGTATCTCGTCCACCCGCGGCAGTGGTTCGATGGATCAGTGCCGGCCGTCAGGCCGCCGGCGGAGGCCCAGGGCGGGGTCGACCACAAGCTGCAACACCTCGCCGGTGTCGGTGGGCGCGGCCAAGTCGAACGGCACGGAGTGGACGGGATAGAAGTTCAGGCCGCCGGGGGTGGTGCCGGGCTGGTGGGGCGAGTTGACCTGCTCCTCGCGCGCCTGCGCCGCGAACCGGTCCACGACGGCACGTGTCCACCGGTCGTCGCCGGTCAGGTCTCGCAGGTCCGCGAGCCCCGCGGACAGATCGACGAAGTCCCGTACCGAAGGCTCGTCCTCCGCGGAGGAGGCGGAGCCTCGGTTCAGCCGTCGTGCGGTGCGCAGGTAGTACTGGGGATCGGCGCGGCGCTCGTACATGTTGGCGACGAGGGTGAACAGGCGCACGTACGTGCCCCGCAGACCGTACTCGTAGAACTTGCGGGCCTCCTCGTCGGTGACCGTGCCGTCCAGGGTCGACACGATGCACGCACTGGCCAGCATGGCCGAGAACAGGGCGAGGTGGACCCCGGTCGAAAGGAGCGGATCGAGGAAGCAGGCGGCATCGCCGATCAGGTAGTAGCCCGGTCCGCAGAACCGGCCGGCCATGTACGAGTAGTCCTGTTCGATGCGCGTCCTGGCGCAGCGCGAACCCCCGGCCAGCAGTTCGCGGACGGCGGGGACCGCGTCGATCAGGTGCTCAAGGAGCTCGTCGTCGGTGGCGTGGCGGCGGCGCTGTTCGCGGAAGACGTCCCGATGGGTGACGTAGCCGACGCTCCATTGGCCGTTCGCCAGCGGAATGACCCAGAACCATCCGTCCTCGGTCGAGATCGAGTTGATACCGCCCGCCGGTGTCCCCGGCAGGGGCCTCGCCCTGTCCCAGTAGCTCCATATGGCGACGTTCTCGAACGCCTCGTTGCTCTTCCGGTCGTGGTGGTACTGGGCGGAGATCAGGCCCGCGCGGCCTGAGGCGTCGACGAGATAGGAGTACTGGGCCTCGTTGGCGACTCCCTCCGGGTCCGTCCACCGCACCCACGGATGCGCCTCGGAAAGGTCGATGCGCTCGACGCGCGCCCCTTCGAGGACGTTGACGCCCTGCTCTTCGGCGTTGTTCAGAAGTATCGCGTCGAAGGAGGAGCGGTCCACCTGCCATGCGTGGTGGTCCTCCCCGTACATCTCCTTCCAGTCCACCACGGTGTCGACACCGCCCCAGCGGAAGATCGCCCCCCACTTCTTGGTGAAGCCATGGGAGTCGACCGCTCTCTTGGCGCCGCTGAGCTCCAGAATCGGCACGACGGTGGGGAGGAGGGACTCGCCGATGTGGTAGCGCGGGAACCCGGTCCTTTCGAGCAGCGTGACTTTTTTTGCCCGCTTTCGCCAGAAGCGCGGCGGCGGTTGAGCCCGCCGGCCCGCCCCCGGCGACGAGCACACGATCCGAGACCATTAGCACTTCCCTTTCCAAAAATTCCCAAGAAAACGATGGCGAGCCGCTCGGCGAACTCGCCGTATGACGCTGCCGCAAGCAACCGTGCAGCGCATTTATCGCACGTCCGTCCTGTTTGCCTACCGCCTTCCGTCCGCAGTCGAGGCCCTTGCTCGGACGGTGTTCTCCTAGGCGACCGCCATAAACACGAGATCAGAAATTGGTGTTCTTGGGTAGAATGAGGTGCGCTGAATGAGCACGTATCTCCCGTGGCCCGAGTAGGCCCCGGCACGTCCTGCGAGCCGTCGCCCTCGATGGTGCTCCTGCTCTGCTTCTCGCCCCCGTGGCCTGTGTTCTCAGCCGGCTGTCATCTTCCGTGGCGGTCACGGATGCGTGACCGCCCCACGGGGCGTCGCCGGCCACTTTTGGAATGCGTTGGAAACGGGGCCGCGACTTGCGCTCGGCCTCCCGGAGGCGCGACATCGTCCAGGGGTCGGCGGAGCGGACCGACGTTGAGTCCGGGCCCGACGTTGTCGGCGGGCTATGGCGGGGGGCGCGGGTGCCGTTTAGGGCGTGGGGCATGAGGGTTTCGTACATCGCCCACGTCCACACGGCCAGGGCGCTGTGGGCGGGGGAGTAGATCAGGGAGCGCGGGATCTGGACGTGGCCGCGCGGCGCCGCGGTCATCCGGTGCGCCTGGGGCGGGGGTGCCCTTGATCATTCCGCGGATATTCCGTGGGCGGTGGCGTTCGGTGGCGGGCGCTGGCCTGCCGTGGCACACGGTGAGGGGTGGATCGCGGGGTGTTTGGGCAGGTGGGGGTGGTGATCGGGGTGGTGGGGGTGGCGCGCCCGGCAGGATTCGAACCCGCGACCGTCGGTTTAGAAGACCGATGCTCTATCCAGCTGAGCTACGGGCGCTCGGCGGCCCGGGAGGGCGCCGGGTGACAGTGTAAGGGGGGTGGTGGCTGGGCTCCACCTCTAAAACGGTCGTTACGGGCGTTGGTGGTGGCCGGGGGGTCATATCTTGGGGTGCTGTGGCGGTGGACAGGGAGATGCCGCTCTCCGGCGGGGACGTGACGGAGGGCGTGGTGCGGGTCGGGGACACGGTGCGCAGGCCGTTGCGGGCGCACAGTCCGGCGGTGCACGGGTTGCTGCGGCACTTGGAGCTGGTGGGGTTCGAGGCGCCGCGGGTGCTCGGGGTGGACGAGCGGGGGCGGGAGATCCTCAGTTGGGTGCCGGGGGAGGCGGCGTTGCGGCCGCTGGCTCCGCATGTGGTGACGGAGGGGGCGCTGGAGGGGGTGGCGCGGCTGCTGCGGGGATATCACGAGGCCGTCGCGGGCTATGTCGCGCCGGACGGGGCGCCGTGGGAGTCGGAGGCGTCCAACCTGGACGGGGAGCCGGAGATCATCGGGCACTGCGACGTGACGCCGGAGAACGTCGTCTTCCGGGACGGGGTGCCGGTCGCGCTGATCGACTTCGATCTGGCGCGGCCCACGACTCGGTTGTACGACGTGGTGACGGCGTTGCGGCACTGGGGGCCGATCGCGGATCCGGCGGATCGGGACGCGTTGCTCTACCGGGTGGACGTGGGGCGGCGGCTCCGGGTGTTCTGTGACGCGTACGGGCTGGATCGGGAGGAGCGGAGGCAGGTGCTTCCGGCGGCCCGGGTGAGGTTCGAGCGGTCGTACCGGGCGATGGAGTCGAAGGCCCGGCGCGGGGGCGGGTGGGCCCGGATCTGGCAGGGTGGGGCGGGGCCGCGGATCAGGCGGGCCCAGGACTGGTTGGAGCGGCACTGGGATGAACTTGACGCGCGTCTCTCCTGAGGGATTGCTCCTCGGGGTCGGGTTGGACCTTTTGTTGGGTGATCCGAGGCGGGGGCATCCGGTGGCCGGATTCGGCCGCGTCGCCTCTTGGGTGGAGCGGAAGGTTTACAAGGATTCGCGTGGGCGGGGTGTTGTTTTCGTTGGGGTTGTGGTTGGTGGGGCTTTTGGTGCTGGGGTTGTTTTGGGGCGGGTGGGGAAGGGGGAGGTTTCGCGTGTTGTTGTGACCGGGGTTGTTACCTGGGCTGTTCTGGGTGGGACGTCTTTGGGGCGTGAAGGGCTTTTCATGGCCTCGGCGTTGGAGCGGGGTGATGTGGAGGCTGCTCGGGCGCGGTTGTCGCATTTGTGTGCGCGGGATCCCAAGGGGTTGGAGAGCGCGGAGTTGGCGCGGGCGACTGTTGAGTCTGTGGCGGAGAATACGTCCGATGCGGCCATCGCGCCGTTGTTCTGGGGAGCCGTTGCCGGGGTTCCTGGGCTTGTGGTTTATCGGGCCATCAATACGCTTGACGCGATGGTGGGTTATCGGAACCCGCGTTACGAGCGGTTCGGGTGGGCGGCGGCGAGGCTCGACGATGCGGCCAACTGGATTCCGGCGAGGGTGACGGGGGTGCTGACCGTGGTGTACTCGGGGAGCGCGGAGGCGTGGCGGGTCCTGCGGAGGGACGGAGGGAACCATCCGAGTCCCAATGCGGGACGGTGCGAGGCGGCGTTCGCCGGGGCGCTCGGGGTGCGGCTCGGGGGCGCCAATTCGTATGGGGGAGAGGTCGAGCGTCGTCCTGAAATGGGGGACGGGCGTGCTCCCGAGGTGCGGGACGTGCGGCGGGCGGTGCGGTTGTCGAGAAGGGTCGGGCTCGCGGCGGCGGGAATGGCGGCGCTGGTCGCGTGGGGGTTGCAATGAGCGGGGCGCTGCTGGTGGCGGGGACGACGTCCGACGCGGGAAAGAGCGTGGTGACGGCGGGGATCTGCCGTTGGCTGGCGCGGCGGGGAGTCGGGGTCGCGCCGTTCAAGGCGCAGAACATGTCGCTGAACTCGATGGTGACGGTGGACGGCGCGGAGATCGGCCGCGCGCAGTACATGCAGGCGCAGGCGGCGGGGGTGCAGGCCAGGGCCGTGATGAATCCCGTGCTGCTCAAGCCGGGGAGCGATCGGCGCAGTCAGGTCGTCGTGCTGGGACGTCCTGTGGCGGAGGTCGACGCGCTGGGGTACGGGGCCCACAAGGAACGGCTCAGGGGGGTCGTCCAGGAGAGCCTTGCCGAGTTGCGGGACGAGTTCGACGTGGTCGTTTGCGAGGGGGCGGGCAGCCCGGCGGAGATCAATTTGCGGGCCGGGGACATCGTCAACATGGGGCTCGCACGGGCCGCCGACATCCCCGTCGTGGTGGTGGCGGACATCGATCGGGGCGGTGTCTTCGCGTCGCTTTTCGGGACCGTCGCGCTTCTGGAGGAGAAGGATCAGGCGCTTATCGCGGGGTTCGTGATTAACAAGTTTCGCGGGGCGCTGGAGTTGCTGGAGCCCGGGCTGGAGCAGTTGCGGGCGTTGACGGGACGGCCGACGTTCGGTGTCCTGCCTTGGAAACTGGGGTTGTACCTGGATTCGGAGGATACGCTTTCGCTGGACGCGCCGCGCCCGCACGCGAGGGCCCCGTACGGCAGGGAGACGCTGAGGATCGCGGTGGTGCGTTTCCCGAGGATCTCCAATTTCACCGACCTGGACGCGCTGGCGTGCGAGCCCGGGGTGGTGGTGCGCTATGCGGCCAGCCCCGGGGACTTGGCGGACGCGGACCTGGTGATCCTGCCGGGGAGCCGCGCGACCGTAAGCGATCTGGCGTGGCTGCGGGAAAGGGGAATGGCCGACGAGGTGCTGCGCCGGGCCCGGGACGGACGGCCCGTCCTCGGAATCTGCGGCGGATACCAGATGCTCTCCCGGGAGATCGAGGACCCCGTGGAGTCCGGCGCCGGACGGGTCGAGGGGCTCGGGCTGCTTCCGGTGCGGGTCGTGTTCGGCGAGGAGAAGGTGCTCGGGCGGCCGGAAGGGCGCGCGTACGGCGAGGACGTCCGTGCCTATGAGATCCACCATGGGGTCGCGGAAAGCGATGGTGGGGAGCCGTTCCTCGATGGGTGCCGGGAAGGCGTTGTATGGGGGACGACCTGGCATGGCGCTTGGGAGAACGACGGGTTCCGCCGCGCGTTTCTGAGGGAGGTCGCCGAGGTCTCGGGGCGTGATTTCACTCCCGCCCCCGATGTGTCGTTCGCGGCGCTGAGGGAGTCCACCCTGGACGTCCTCGGGGACCTCGTCGAGGAGCATCTCGACACCGAGGCGTTGTGGCGGCTGATCGAGGGCGGGGCTCCGGCGGGCCTGCCGGTGGTCCCTCCTGCGGGGCCCCCGAAGGCTATTTGACCAGGCCCTGGGCGCGCATCCAGTCGCGGGCGACGAACGCCGGGTCCTCGCCGTCCATGTCGACCTTGCTGTTCAGGTCGCGCATCGTGCCCGTGGTCAGCTTCGGGCTGATCCTGGCGAACAGCGCGGTCAGCTCGGGGTGCTCCCGCAGCACCCGTTCCCGGACCATGATCGCCGGGTTGTAGTTGGGGAAGAAGTGCCGCGAGTCCGTCAGCACGGTCAGGCCGTTCGCCTCGATCCGGGCGTCGGTGGAGGTGACCTCGCCGAGCACGCACCGGTTGTCGCTGACGCCCTGGTAGATGACGCCCTCGGTCATCACCCGGAAATTCCGCGCGGGGACGCCCGAGCCATAGGGGATTCCGTATGCCTTCAGCATTCCGCGGATACCGTCGTTCCGGGCGAGGAATTCCGGCGCGATGCAGAACGTCCGCTGCCCGGTGGGGAGTTTCGCGATGTCGGCGAGGTCGCGCAGCCCGTACTTCCGCTGCGCCTCCACCTTGACGGCGAGCGCGTAGGTGTTGTTGTAGGGCGCGGGCGGCGCGAGCCAGGCGATCTTGTTCTTGCGCAGGTCGAGGTCGCGGACGGCGTCGAACTGCGCGCGCGGGTCGATCAGCGGGTCCTCGCGTCCGAGATAGGTGATCCACGCGGTGCCGGTGTACTCCCAGCCGAGGTCGTTCTCGCCGCCGGTGATGGACTTGCGGAAGGTGACGCTGCCCTGCGCGCCCGTGTGGTCGACGACGTCGGCCCCGGCGGCCTTCAGCGCCAGCACCGCGATCTTGCCGAGGATGAGCTGCTCGGTGAACTCCTTGGAGGAGACGCGGATCCTGGCGTCCCGCAGGCCGGGGATCGGCCGGATCGAGCCCGGCTCGACGGCGGGGATGAACGCCGAGGCGGGCTTCAGCCCGCACGCGCCGAGGGCGAGCAGCACCGGGGTCAGCACCGCCGCGAGCGTCCGGCGCGAGACGAGGGACGGCATCACAGTCCCTTCGGCGCGAGGAGGCGGGTCGCCATGCCGCCGAGCCAGTCGATCAGCAGGGCGAGCAGGCCGATGAGGACGCAGCCGGTCAGCAGCACCGGCGTCCGCTGGGTGGTGACGCCGGTGGTGATCATGTCGCCGAGCCCGCCGCCGCTGATGAAGGACGCGATGCTGGCCGTGCCGACCATCAGGACGAGCGTGGTGCGGATACCGGCGAGGATGACGGGAGCGGCGAGCGGCAGTTCGACGCGGCCGAGGACGCGCGCGGGCGACATGCCGATGCCCCGGCCCGCGTCGGTCAGGTCGGGGTCCACCTGCTGGAGGCCGACCATGGTGTTGCGCAGCGCGGGCAGCACCCCGTAGGCGACGAGCGCGACGATCGTCGTCCAGAACCCGATGCCGAGCAGCACCGCGAGCAGCACGACGACGCCGATCGCGGGGGCGGACTGCCCGATGTTGGCGACGGCGAGCACGACCGGCGTGGCCGGACGCGCCCACGCGCGGCTCAGCACGATCCCGAGCGGGACGGCGATCACCAGCACGATCAGCGTGGACACCAGCGTCAGCTCGATATGCTCCCAGGTCCTCTCCCACACGTAGCGGGGCTTGAGGCTGCGCTCCTCGATGCTGTCGAGGTCCGAGGTCTCCACGTACAGCATCCACGCGGCGCCGACGACGAGGACGACCACAGGTTCGAGGAACATCCGCCAGGACCGGCCGGTCGGCGCGTGCAGCGCGGCGGCCGGTTCGTCCGCGCGGGCGGCGGTCTGGAGCTCGGACGGCGCGCTCACGCGTCCGCCGTCCCCTGGCGCCGGGCGCGGGCGCGGTCCTTCATCTCCCGCAGCGCGTTCTGGAGGGTGCCGAGCGTGACGGTGCCCTGGTAGACCTCGCGCGGGCCGACGACCGGAACCCATTCGTGCTCGATCTGGATCAGCCGTTCGAGGGCCTGCTGGAGCGTGAAGCGGGCGCGGATCGGCGTGGCCGTCGCCATGCCGCGGGTGCCGATCGGGCCGGTGACGCCGTCGAGGTCCTCCGGGTGGATCCAGCGGACGGGACGCCGCCGCTCGTCCAGCACGATCGCGAACCCGGTCTCCCCGGCCGCCATCCGCTCCCGGACGTCCGCCGCGTCGTCCTGCGGCGCGGCCTCGGGGACCCGTTGCAGCGGCACGTCCGCGACGCGGCCGACCTGGAGCAGGCGCATCGCCCCGCCGCCGCCGACGAACTGCTCGACGTACGCGTCGGCGGGGCTGAGCAGGATCTCCTTCGGCGTCGCGTACTGCGCGACGCGCGAGCCCTTGTCGAGGATCGCGATCCGGTCGCCGAGCTTGAGGGCCTCGTCGATGTCGTGGGTGACGAAGACGATCGTCTTGCCGAGTTCCTCCTGGAGCCGCAGGAGGGAGTCCTGGAGGTGCTCGCGGGTGATCGGGTCGAGCGCGCCGAACGGCTCGTCCATCAGCATGGCGGGCGGGTCGGCGGCGAGGGCGCGGGCGACGCCGACGCGCTGCTGCTGGCCGCCCGACAGCTCCCTCGGGTAGCGGTCGCGGAACGTCGCCGGGTCCATGTCGACGAGTTCGAGCAGCTCGTCGACGCGGGCGGCGATGCGGTCGCGGTCCCATTTCAGCATCTGCGGGACGAGCCCGACGTTCGTCGCGACCGTCATGTGCGGGAACAGACCGGCGTTCTGGATGACGTACCCGATATGGCGGCGCAGCTCGGTCGGGTCCAGGCCGTGCGCGTCGCGCCCGGCCACGATGATCTTGCCGGAGGTCGGCTCGATCAGCCGGTTGATCAGCCGCATCATCGTGGTCTTGCCGCTGCCGGACGGGCCGAGCAGCACGACGATCTCGCCGCCGGGGATCGTCATCGTGACGTCGTCCACGGCGGGCGTCCGCTGGCCGGGGTAGCGCTTGGTGACGTTGATCAGCTCGATTCCGCGCGCGTTGTCGGCGACGGGAGCGGACGGAGGGGCGGCGGCCGCGGTGGCGCCGCCGGGCGCGGGGTCGGACGCGGCGTCAGACACGGATGCCTCTCGGGGTGGTCAGGCGGCCGATCAGCATGAAGCAGCCGTCGAACAGCAGGGCGAGGAGGACGATGCCGAGCGTCCCGGCGAGCGTCATGTTGATCGCGTTCGCGCCGCCGAGCCGGGCGAGGCCGGCGAAGATCTGCTCGCCGAGCCCGGGGCCGTTGACGTAGGCGGCGATGGCGCCGATGCCCATGGCGAGCTGGGTGCTGACGCGCGCGCCGGTCAGGATCACCGGCCAGGCGAGCGGCAGCTCGATCCGCAGCAGGATCGCGGCGCGGGTCATGCCGATGCCGCGCGCCGCGTCCACGAGCGTGCGGTCGACCCCGGCGAGCCCGACGATCGTGTTCCGGACGATCGGCAGCAGCGAGTACAGCGTCAGCGCGACCACGCTCGGCGCCACCCCGAGCCCGAGCGGGGTGATGAGCAGGCCCAGCAGGGCGAGGGAGGGGACGGTGAAGAAGACCCCGGCGGCGCTGGTCGCGAACGCCGACAGCCGCGCGCTCCGGTAGACGGCGACACCGATCAGGACCCCGAGGACGAGCGCGACCAGGACGGTCTGGAAGACCATGCTGGCGTGCTGCCAGGTCTCGAAGAAGAGCCGCTCCCGCCGGCTGCCCAGATACTCCCAGAAACTCACGGTTCCCTCCGGGGAGATCATTACCCCCTCCCCACCACGGAACACCCAAGCGCGGGTCACGGATTCGGCGTGCGGACCCGTCGCGGCGGTAGTGTGATCCACTCTGGAAGGCGCGCGGGGCCAGTGCCAGCGGTCGTGTGAACACGGTCCTGCGACACCGCGCGCAGGCCGTCCGGAACGTCGTGCGGAAGCCATCAGGAGGAACGCCCCGTGACCGAGCCGCGGTCCAGTCTCATCGTCCCGCTGATGAAGGCCCGGGTGCCCGCCGAGGTCCAGCTGGAGTTCCCGCTGCCGCCGGAGGAGGAGCCGGTCCGCGACCCGTTCGCCGGTGACCTATATGTCACCTATGCGCTGGAGGTCGCGGACGAGGCCGCCCCGCTCGGCCGCCGCTACGAACATGTGGCGCGGCGGCACTGCGCGGAGCTCGGCGTGGTGGCGGACGAGCTGCGCCGGCTCGCGACGATCAACCTGCGGAACCGGCGTCCCGACCTGAGCCTGAGCTGGTATCCCGACGTCCGCGCGGTGACCGTGACGCTCGGCGACGGCGGCGGCCCCGCCGCTGCCGCGGGTGCCCAGGGCGGGCGGCGGGCGCGGCGCGGCGGCCTGGAGGCGGCCCTGCTGCTGGACGAGGGCTTCCTGGAGAAGCTCGCGCAGGACGTGGACGGCGACCTCGTCGTCGCGGCGCCCGCGCGGGACGTGTTCGTCGCGTCCGGTACCGGACATCCCGACGGCGTCGACAAGCTCCGCTGGGCCGTCGCGCAGGTGTGGGCGCAGGACCGGGGCGACGGCGCCGATCCCGCGTGGGACGTCCCCGCCGGGAGCCTGCTCACGCACGAGCTGATGGTGCGGCGCGGCGGAACCTGGAACACCCTGACCGCCTGACGCGCGACTGACCACCCGGCGGCGCGGAAAAATAGGTGGGAAACGGGCGGGACCGCCGCATAGCGTGCGGGCCATGGTGTCGACGCAGCAACTCCTGGCCTTCGCCGCGATGGCGCTGGCCATCATCGTGATCCCCGGTCCCACGGTGCTGTTCGTGGTGGGACGCGCGCTCGCGCACGGCCGCGCCACGGCAATGACCAGCGTGGTCGGCAACGAGCTCGGCGTCGTCGCGCTGACGGCGGCGGTCGCGTTCGGGGTCGGCTCGATCGTGGAACGCTCCCTCATCGTGTTCACGACGTTGAAGCTCGCGGGCGCGGCCTACATCGTCTACCTCGGAGTGCAGGCGTTCCGGCACCGGCACGCCCTGCACGAGGCGATCGGCCAGCCCGCCGCGCCCGACCCGGGACGCGCCAGGGAGCTGTGGCAGGGCTTCGTGGTCGGCGTGACCAACCCCAAGACCACGGTGTTCTTCGCCGCCGTCCTGCCCCAGTTCGTCGACCGCGACCTCGGGCACGTCCCGTTGCAGATGATGGTGTTCGGGCTGGTCTTCGCCGTGCTCGCGCTGCTGTGCGACAGCGTCTGGGGCCTCGCGGCGGGGACGGCGCGGGCCTGGTTCGCCCGCTCGCCCCGGCGGCTGGCGGCGGTCGGCGGCACCGGCGGCCTCATGATGATCGGCCTCGGCTTCGCGATCGCGACGACCGGCCGCAAGGACTGAGGAGCCCTCTACGCTGGTCCCGGACGGAGAAGGGGTCGGAACGTGATTCCAGACGCTGTGCCAGCCGCCAAGCCGGACGTGCTCGGGGACGGCTACGAGGCGATCGAACTGCCGATGGGCCGCGACGCCGAGGGCGAGGTCGTGGCGACGCTCGTCCGGCGGCGCGGCGCCGGGGCGTCCCGCGACCGCGCGGTGCTCTACCTGCACGGGTTCGTCGACTACTTCTTCCAGCGGCACCTGGCCGACTTCTACGTCGACCTCGGCTTCGACTTCTACGCGCTCGACCTGCGCAAGTACGGGCGGTCGCTGCGTCCGCACCAGACGCCGAACCTCATCGGCAGCCTGTCGGAGTACTTCCCGGAGATCGACGAGGCCGTCCGGATCGTCCGGGAGGTGGACGGGCACGGCACGCTGCTGCTGAACGGCCACTCGACCGGCGGGCTGATCGCCGCGCTGTGGGCCGACCGGGTACGCGGCCAGGGTCTCGTGGACGGCCTGTTCCTCAACAGCCCGTTCCTGGACCTCCCCGAGCCGCTCGTCACGCGCAAGCTCGGCGCGGGTCTGGCGCGGGCGCTGCGCTCCCGGTTCCCGAAGGCGCCGCTGCCCGCGAAGGTGTCCGACCTGTATCCGCGCAGCCTCCACCGCGATCACGACGGCGAGTGGGAGTTCGACCTGGAGTGGAAGCCGCTGCTCGGGTTCCCGGTGCGGGCGGCGTGGCTCGCGGCGGTGCGGCGCGGGCAGCTCCGCCTGCACCGGGGCCTCGACCTGGACGTGCCGGTGCTGGTGATGGCCTCGGCGCGCAGCGTCCGGCCGACGCGCCGGGCGCCGGACGTGACGGGCGCCGACGCCGTCCTGGACGTCGAGCACATGGCCCGCTGGGCGCCGCGGCTCGGCCGGACGGTCACGCTCGTCCGGATCGACGGGGGCCTGCACGACCTGGTGCTGTCCGCCGAGCCCGTGCGGGCGCGGGTGTTCGAGGAGCTGGCCCGCTGGACGAACGGCTACCTTCCCGCGCGCTGACGCGGCCCTAACCCAGGATCTTCGACATGTCGAAGTCGTCGAAGTCGGCCACGATCTGCTGCGCCGGGTTGCCGCCGCGCTCGACCGCGATCCCGGTCCACCCGGCGCCGAGCGGACGGTCGGTGTCGGTCGCGTCGATGACCCGCGCGCCGTTGACCCAGAGCCGCAGGCGCACCCGCTTGCCGCCGCCCTGGCTCTCGCAGGCGATCTGGACCTTGTTCGGCCCGCCGCGCCGGAACCCCGGGACGGAGTCGGGGGCCGCCAGCTCCTTCGCGCCCTGGCTGCCGTTGGCCTTGCGGAGCTGCGCGCCCTTGCCGTCGTTGCGGACGAGGAAGGCGTACCCGCGCTCGCCGTTGTCGTTCGCGCGGCAGAGCAGCCCGAAGCGGCTCTCGGGCGCCCCCTGGAGCACGCCGACCGTGGCGGTGGCGAGCACCGGGTCGGGGATCTCCTCCGCCTTCTCGGTCGGCACCCACTGCTCGCGGGCGTCGCTGCCCGCGTCGGTCTCCATCCGGTACTTGCCGTCCTTGTAGCCGTTCTGGCTGGTGAAGGGGCCGCCGCTCCAGCCGGATTCGGTCCGGGAGAAGTCGTCGCTGAACACGGTGGCGAGCCTGCCGGGCGGGCCGTCCGAGCCGCGGAGGCTGAACCCGACGACCGCGAGGACGGCCACCACCACGACGCCGACCGCGCCGCCGGCGATCAGCGGCCGGCGCGGCAGCCGCCGCGTCCGCGACCCGCCGGGGTCCCCTCCCGGAGCCGGGGGCGCGTCGCTGCGCGTCGTGTCGGGGCCGAGCAGGGCGGTGGCGGTGGCGGTCGCGGTGGCCGGCGCGGGCGTGCCCCCCGAGCCCGCCGAGCCCGCCGAGCCCGCCGAGCCCGCCGAGCCCGCCGCGGACGCCGACGAGGCGCCCGTGCCGCCGTGCCAGCTCGCCTGGACGGTCTCGGCCAGCTCGGCCGGGTCGGCCTGCCGGTGTCCGACGAGCCGTCCGAGCAGGTCCTGCACGGACGGGCGGCGCCGCGGGTCCTTGTCGAGCGCGGCGGCGACGACGTCCCGCAGCGCCGGGTCGAGGCCGTCCAGCTTCGGCTCGCCGTGCGCGACCCGGTAGAAGATCTCCGGGACGGTGTTCCCGGCGAACGGCGCGGTGCCCGTCCCGGCGTAGGCGACGACGCAGGCCCAGGAGAACACGTCGGACGCGGGCGTCACCGGCTCGCCGCGCAGCAGTTCGGGCGGCAGGTAGTTCGGGGTGCCGACGAACTGGCCGGTGCGGGTCGGTCCCTCGGCCGCGTCCAGCGCGCGGGCGATGCCGAAGTCGATGACGCGGGGGCCAGTGGCCGACAGCAGCACGTTCGCGGGCTTGAGGTCGCGGTGCACGATCCCGGCGCCGTGGATGGCGGCGAGCGCGGTCGCGACGCCGACCGCGAGGCCCTCCAGGTCGGAGCCGGGCAGCGGGCCGCGCTCGGCGACCGCGCGCTCCAGGCTCGGGCCCTCGATGTACTCGGTGACGACGTACAGCGGGTCGCGGTCGAGCTCGGCGTCCAGCACCGGCGCGGTGCAGAACCGCCGGACCTGTCCGGCGGCGGTCACCTCGCGCCGGAACCGCTCCCGGAACGCGCCCTCCCCGGCCAGCTCCCGGTTGATCACCTTGACCGCGACGCGGCGTCCGGTCCGGTCCTCGCCCAGGTAGACGGTGCCCATGCCGCCGCGCCCGAGCCGCCCGAGCAGCCGGTACGGGCCGACCTCCTCGGGGTCGAGGGGGCTCAGCGCCTCGCCGTGGTCTCCTGCGCGCGTGGTCATGGTGATCCTGGGAAATCGGGGGGCTTGTATCCGATGAAACCCTAGCGGGCCCCAGGAAACGAGAGGTTCGAGACGGCGAGGTCAGCGGCGAGGTCAGCGGCGCGCGCGCCGCGCCCGGGGGAGCGTCCGGAACGGCGGCAGCGTCTCGCCGGTGAGCCCGAACGCGTACGCCACGACCCGGCTCGACCAGCGCTGGCAGCCGACGACGAGCCGGTAGAGCGCGCGCGGGTAGGCGCCGGTGAACGGGATGAGCAGGCAGCTCGGCACCATCACGATCACCAGCAGCGCGTACATGACGAGCATGACGAACAGGTGCGGGATGACGAGCACGCCGCGCAGGAGGCTGAACCAGCGCTTCGGGCCGCGCCACGCCTCGGGGTAGGGCAGGTCGACGAGCACGGTCTGGTCGTCCAGCGCGAGCGCCGGGGGCCGGGGCTCGGCGGCGGGCGGCTCACCGGTGATCGCGTCGGACGTCGTGCGCGGCGGCGGGACGCTCGCGGCGGGCGCCGGGTTCGCGCCGTTCCCGGCGCCGGTCCCGGTACCGTTCCGGGCACCGCGGTCGCGTTCCTCGCGGTGCCAGGTCGCCGACACCGACTCGGCGACCTGCTCCGGGTCGGCCTCCTCCTGCCCGACGAGCCGCGCGAGCAGCGCCCGCGCCGTCGGACGCGCGGCCGGGTCCTTCGCGAGCGCCGCCGCGACGAGCGCGCGGAGCCGGGGGTCGAGGCCCTCCAGCACCGGCTCGGCCGTCCCGATCCGCTCGAACGTCTCCGCGACCGTCTTCCCGAGGAACGGCGGGCGTCCCGTCCCGGCGTAGGCGACGACGCAGGCCCAGGAGAACACGTCCGACGCCTGCTCGACCGGGTCGCCGTGCAGCACCTCCGGCGCGATGTAGGCGGGCGTGCCGACGAACTGGCCGGTGCGGGTGGGGCCGTCCGGGGCGTCCAGCGCGCGGGCGATGCCGAAGTCGATGACGCGCGGGCCGGTGGAGGACAGCAGCACGTTGGACGGCTTGAGGTCGCGGTGCACGATCCCGGCGCCGTGGATGGCGGCGAGGGCGGTCGCGACGCCGACTGCGAGACCCTCCAGGTCCGAGCCGGGCAGCGGGCCGCGCTCCAGCACGGCCTTCTCCAGGCTCGGCCCGTCGATGTACTCGGTGACGATGTAGGGCGGGTCCTGGTCGAGCTCGGCGTCCAGCACCGGCGCCGTGCAGAACCGGTGGACGCGGCGCGCTGCGGTGACCTCGCGGCGGAACCGGGCGAGGAACTCCGGCTCGCCCGCCAGCTCCCGGTTCACCACCTTCACCGCGACCCTGCGGCCGGTGGACTCGGCGGCGAGGTAGACCGTTCCCATCCCGCCCCGCCCGAGCCGTCCGAGGAGGCGGTAGGGGCCGAGGACGCGGGGTTCGTCGTGCTCGAGCGGTCCGGCGGCGTAGGTCGTCATGGGTGCTCGGGCTCCTTGATGATCTGTCTCTCCCGCGCACAGCCTAAGGTAGCCCGGGCCCCCGTTCCCCCGAAAGGGAGATCAGGGGCGGCCACCTCCGGGCGATGGTGCGGGGCCGATTCAGGGGATCAGCAAGAGCTTGCCGGTGGTCCGGCGGGCCTCCAGGTCGGCGTGCGCGGTGCCCGCCTCGCCGAGGTCGTAGCGGTGCCCGACGTGGACGTTCAGGTCGCCCGACGCGACCCACCCGTACACGGCGGCGGCGCGTTCGAGCAGCTCCTCGCGTTCGACTGTGTAGTCCACGAGCGTCGGACGGGTCAGGAACACCGAACCGGCCGGGTTGAGCCGCTGCGGGTCGAACGGCGGCACCTTCCCGCCCGCCGCGCCGTACAGCGCGAGGACGCCGCGCCGCCGCAGGCTCGCGAGGCTCCCGTCGAAGGTGGGGGCGCCGACGCCGTCGTAGACCGCCGCGACGCCCTCGCCGCCGGTCAGCTCACGGACCCGGTCGGCGAAGCCGTCGTAGCCGAGCACCTCGTCGGCGCCCGCGTCCCGCGCGAGCTTCTCCTTCTCCGCGGTGGACGCCGTCCCGATCACCCGGGCGCCGAGCGCCTTCGCGACCTGGGTGAGCAGCAGTCCCATCCCGCCCGCCGCCGCGTGCACGAGGACGGTGTCGCCCGGCCGGACCTCGTACGTCGAGTGCGTCAGGTAGTGCGCGGTCATGCCCTGGAGCAGGGTGGCCGCCGCGTCGTCCAGGCTCACCGCGTCCGGGACGGGGACGAGCCGCTCGGCCGGGACCGCGGCCCGCGCCGCATAGGCGCCGGGCACGTTCGCCCAGGCCACGCGGTCGCCCACGGCGAGGCCGGTGACGCCCTCGCCGAGCGCGGCGACGGTGCCCGCGGCCTCCACGCCCGGGACGGCCGGGAGGTCCAGCGGGTAGGCGCCCGTGCGGTAGTACACGTCGATGAAGTTGACCCCGCTCGCCGCGACGTCCACCAGCGCCTCGCCCGGCCCGGGGACCGGGTCCGGCCGCTCCGCCTCCCGCAGGACCTCCGGCCCGCCGGTCTCGGTCACGACGATCGCACGCATACCCACTCCTCAGTTCCTATTTTCAGCGGCAACCCGGCATGCTGACCAGCTATTCCGGCCGGATCCCCTTATCTCCGACCAGGCCCGCGCCATTCACGGGCCGTTTCCGGTCACGCCCATTCGCGCATGGTCGCGACGGCGAGCGCGAGGGACTCCTCGACCCGCGCCGCGACCGTCTCCGGGTCCCAGATATCGTGCCGCGCGCAGTCCTCGAAGGCCACCCGCGCCGCCGCCGTGTGGAACGCGACGACGAAATGGGGCCGCAGGTCGCGCGCGGGGTCCAGGCCCTCGCGGCGGGCGATCTCGGCGGCGAGGGTCTTCTCCGCCGCCGAGTAGCGGGCCGTCTGCGCGGCCTCCAGCGCGGGCGTCGACTCCAGCACCTGCCGGATGCGGCGGAACCGGGCGCTGTCGCCGCCGCCGGCGGCCACGCTCGTCCACAGCACCACCCGCAGCGACTCCAGCAGGGCGGTGAACGGCCGCTCGTGCGCCGGACGCGCGGCGAGCGCGTCCGCCATCAGCTTGTCGTACTCGCTGAGGAACGCGGTGACCACGTCCTCCTTGGTGGCGAAGTAGCGGAAGAACGTCCGCTGCGACACCTCCACCGCCGCGACGATCTCGTCGATCGTCGTCGCGTCGTAGCCCTTCTCCAGGAACAGGTCCAGGGCGGCGTCGATGAGCGCCAGCCGCGTCCGCCGCTTCTTGCGCTCGCGCAGGCCGGTGATCGCGGGGCCGAGCTCCGCCGGGCAGGGGAGCGCCGGGCGGCGGGCGCCGTCCGCCGGATCGGGCACGTCGCCGTCGGGGGCGGCGGTCATCGCTGGCTCCTTCGACCTGTCGCGGACGCCGGGCCGCGCGGGCCCGTCCTCGTCTCCGTCACCTCGTTCCCCTGGCTTCTATCATGACGCCGATTCCGGTGCCGGAGGCGGGTTCCGGCGTGTGACGAACCCCGCGCGCGGACCGCCGGGAAGGCCGAAGGGAAGGCCTCGGGGAAGGGCGCGGGGGGCCGATTGGCGCGGCCGGGCGGGGTGCGGCCCGCCCGCGGCCCGGGTCCATCGCGGGCGGGCCGGGAAAACCTCGCCGTACTCTCGGATTCCTCCTGCGCAGCAGCGGGTTTCGGGTCATGCTTGAACCCGGTCACCAGTTGTCGTCACGCGATCGCCCATGGTCATGGCATGGTCATGACCCAACCATGGCCCGGCCATGGCGGGGCGTCGGGATGACGGCCCGACCCGGTGCTGAGGCGGCTGATCAAGTGTCTGTAGTCGGTGGGCGGGAGATCCCCGAGGTGCGGCGGCGGCACCTCGCGGCGCTCGCGTACGAGGTCGAGGCGCGCGGTCTGTCCTGGCGGTTCGCCGGGCCCGCGGAGTCGGTGCTGAGCGTGCTCGGCCCGCGGACGCGGCGGCAGGTCATGGTGGTCGCGACGCCGGTCGCGGCGGGCTGGTCCTACCTGTGGCCGGGCGGCGGGATGGCGGACGTGGCGGAGGTCGCGCACGTCGCTGACCAGCTTGTCCGTCTCCTGGCCTAGCCGCGGGCGGGAACCTCGGACGGGGCGGTATCCCGTCTTGCCTCCGGGTCTCGTGCTTCCCTAGACTCCCCGCGAACGTGTGTTCGAATGTCCGCATGTCTTCCCCCGTGCGGCGAACCTGAGGGGGAGGCAGATGACGCGCGTCTTCGGCGATCCGGTGGACGTCTGGGTGAGCGACGGACGTCCGGTCCGGTTCGTCTGGCGTGGCCGGCTCCACACCGTGCGGCGGGTGCTGGAGCACTGGGTCACGACCCGCGACTGGTGGCGGGAGCGGCAACCCGACGGCGAGGCCACCGGCGAGCGGGAGTTCTGGCGGGTCGAGGCGACCCCGGGCGGGGAGATCGGGGTGTACGAGCTGCGCTATGACGGTGCGTCCGAAACCTGGCTGCTTTCCCGGGTATGGGACTGATTGTGCACCTTCATGTCGCTTCGGGGTATTCGCTCAGGTACGGCGCGGCGGCTCCCGCCGCGCTGGCCGAGCGTGCCGCTGCCCTGCGCATGGAGACGCTGGCGCTGACCGACCGCGACGGCCTGTACGGGGCGGTCCGGCACATGCGGGCCTGCCAGGACGCGGGTCTCGGCGCCGTCGTCGGCGCCGACCTGCGCCTCGGCCCCGAATCCGACGACCGCGTGGTCGTGCTGGCGGAGGGCCGGGCCGGATGGCGGTCGCTGTGCCGCCTGGTGACGGCGGCACACGCGGCAGGGGAGCGGGGACACCCTTTCGTCACTCAAGAGATGATCGCCGATCACGCGGACGGCCTGGTGGTGCTGCTCGGCCCCGCGTCAGACGTGGGACGGGCCGTCGCGGCGCGCCGTCCCGACCTCGCGGCCCGACACCTGGCCGCCTGGCGCGCCGCCGCCGAGACCGTGGTCGAGATCGTCGACCACCACGACCGGGGCGACGGGCACCGCGCCGCGCGGATGCTCGCCCTCGCCCGCGAGGCGGGGACACCGGCGGTGCTCGGCAACGCCGTCCGCTACCTGGAGGCCGCCGACCACCCGGTCGCACAGGTACTGGACGCGGCGCGCCGCCTCGTCCCGCTTGATCGGCGGCACCTGGACGACCGGACCGGCCAGTCCTACCTCAAGTCGGTGCCCGAGATGCGCCGCGTCGCCGAGGGAATCGCCGGCGCCGAGGCGAGGGCGCTGCTCGACGCGACGCGGCGGCTGTCGGAGCGCTGCGTCCTCGACCCGTCCGACCTCGGCATGGACGGCGTGCACCTGCCCGCCGTCGACGGCGACCCGCACGCGAAGCTCCTGGCGCGCTGCGCGGACGGCATGGCCCGCCGGGGCCTCGAAGGCTCGCGCGCGGCGGCCGACCGGCTCGCCACCGAGCTCGGCGTGATCGCCCGCAAGGGCCTGGCCGCCTACTTCCTCACGGTCGCGGACGCCGCCGCGCTGATCCGCGCGCGCGGCATCCGGTGCGCGATCCGCGGCTCGGGCGCGGGCAGCCTCGTCAATCACCTGCTCGGCATCGGCGACCTCGACCCGCTCCGCCACGACCTGGTCATGGAGCGGTTCCTCGCCGACAGCCGCGAGGGCCTGCCCGACATCGACCTGGACGTGGAGTCGGCGCGCCGCCTGGAGGCCTACGAGGCGCTGTTCGCCCGCTTCGGCGCGGACGGCACGGCGTGCGTGTCGATGATGGAGACCTACCGGGCGCGCAGCGCGCTCCGCGACGTCGGCGCCGCCGTCGGGCTGCCGCCGCACGAGATCGACGTGATCGCCAAGGCGTTCCCGCAGATCAGGGCCAGCCAGATCGGCGCCGCGCTGGAGGAGCTGCCCGAGCTGCGGCAGAGCGGCCTCGCGACCGCGCGGCTCGGGGTGCTGTTCCGGATCGCCGAGCGGCTGGACGGCCTGCCCCGGCATATCGCGATGCACCCGTGCGGCGTCCTGCTGTCGGACGCGACGCTCCGCGACCGCACCCCGGTCGAGACCAGCGCGGTCGGGTTCCCGATGAGCCAGTTCGACAAGGACGACGTCGAGGCGATGGGCCTGCTGAAGCTCGACGTGATCGGGGTGCGGATGCAGTCGGCGATGGCGCACGCCGTCGCCGAGGCCGCCCGCACCTCCGGCGACGAGATCGACCTGGAGGCCGTCCCGCGCGACGACCCGGCGACGTTCGAGCTGATCCGCACGTCCCGGACGCTCGGCTGCTTCCAGATCGAGTCGCCCGGCCAGCGCGAGCTGATCGGCCGGCTCCAGCCCCGCGACCTCGGCGACCTCGTCATCGACATCTCCCTGTTCCGGCCGGGCCCGGTGAACTCCGACATGGTCTCGCCGTTCCTCGCCGCCCGCGCCGGGACGCGCGAGCCCGAGTACCCGCACCCCGACCTGGAGCCCGTGCTGCGCGAGAGCCTCGGCGTGGTCGTCTTCCACGAGCAGGTGCTGCGGATCTTCGACGTGATGACCGGCTGCGGCCTCTCCAAGGCCGAGGCCGCGCGGCGGAACCTCAACCACGAGCAGGGCCAGGCCGTGGTCGGCGCGTGGTTCCGGGAGCGGGCGCTCGCGCGCGGCTACGACGTGCCGTCGGTCGAGCGGGTCTGGCGGACGCTGACCGCGTTCGGCGCGTTCGGCTTCTGCAAGGCGCACGCCGCCTCGTTCGCGCTGCCCACCTACCAGTCGGCGTGGCTGAAACGGCACCACACCGCCGCCTTCTACGCCGGGGTCCTCACCCACGACCCCGGCATGTACCCCAAGCGCGTCATCCTGGACGACGCCCGCCACTTCGGCGTCCCGATCCTGCCGCTGGACGTCAACCGGTCGGCGGCGGCCTGGCACGCCGAGCCGGTGTCACGGGGCGGGCCGTCCGGCATCCGGGTCGCGTTGAGCGAGGTCAGGGGGATCAGCGACGCGGAGGTCGGCCGCATCGTGGCGGGCCGCCCGTACGCGTCGCTGACCGACTTCTGGCGCCGCGCCCGGGTGTCGCGGCCGGTCGCGGAGCGGCTCGTCCTGGCCGGGGGGTTCGACGCGCTGTACCGGGAGCCGCCGGTGCCGCGCCGCGACCTGCTCTGCCGGGTCGGCGCGCTGCACCGCACCGGCCGCGCCGACCGCGCCGTCCCCGAGGGGCAGCTCCCGCTCGGCGGCCCGGAGGGCCTGGACCTCGCGGAGGACGTCCCCCTGGGCGAGCTGCCGCCGATGACGCCCGCCGAGATCGTCGAGGCGGAGCTGGACATCCTCGGCATGGACGTGAGCCGCCACGTCCTCAGCTTCTACGACGGGCTGCTCGGCGACCTCGGCGTCGTCCGCGCGGGCGCGCTGCCGGGCCGTCCCGACAAGAGCGACGTGCTGGTCGCCGGGGTGAAGGTCGCGACGCAGACCCCGGCGGTCAGGTCGGGGCAGCGCGTCATCTTCGCGACGCTGGACGACGCGTCGGGCCCGGTCGACCTCACGTTCTTCGAGTCGGTGCAGGAGCGGTGCGCCGCGACCGTGTTCGGCTCGTGGCTGCTGGTCGCCCGGGGCCGGTTGCGCCGGGCGGGCGAGCGCGCCTTCTCCGTCACCGCCACCGCCTGCTGGGACCTCGCCGCCCTGCACGAGATCTGGCGGCGGGACGGCCTGGACGCGGTCCGCGCCGCGATGGCCCGCCCCGGGCCGGTCGGCCGTCCCGTGGGGCACCGGATCGTCCAGCCGACGGGCTTCGCGATGTCCCGCTACTCCGACATCGGCCCGGCGGGACCGGCCGTCAGGCGCCCGCCCCGAGCCCGCCTCTGGCACACCAGCCAGGGCAGTTCGGGTTAGGTGTTGCGGGCGACCTGGAGGCGGGTGATCTGGAAGACGTTGGCCATGCACAGCGCGGCGGCGAGGGCCTGGAACGCGGCGGCGGCGACGCCGACGTGGACGTCGAAGCGGGCCTCGGCGAGCGTCTCCACGCTGCCGGCGGTGAACACGCGGGCGAGCAGGACGGCGAGCAGCGCGCACGTCCACCAGGCGGCGACGACGAGCCCCGCCGCCTGCCGCTCGGCCGTCCGGTACCGGCCACTGTTCACCCACACCTCGTAGACCAGGCGGGGCGGCAGCCACAGGTTGACGATCGGGCAGAGCCAGCCGAGCACCACCCACGCGCGGTGGTGCCGGTGCGGGCCCGGCGACTGCCGGTAGGCCCGCCACAGCCAGCCGAGATACAGCAGTCCGGTGACCGCCGCCATGATCGAGCAGATCAGGAACACGTCGGTGTAGGGCGCGAGCGCCCGGTGGGTGGCGCCCGGATCGTAGGTGTCGTGGGTCTCGCCGCGCAGCGGCCGCGCCATCCGCAACAGGCTGATCCCCGAGCCGAGCGCGACGAACGCGTTGAAGCCGAGCAGCATGAACACCGCGACGCCGACGGCCCGGAAGTCGCGGCGCCTGGCCCACGCGCCGCAGGCCGGGCAGCGGGCGACCTCGGTCGGGATGATGTCGCCGCACAGTGCACACGGCATGCTCCACCTCCGAGGGTTTCGAGCCGTTCCGGGGGGACGTGGGGCCGCCCCCCACACTGGACCGGCCCGCCTTGGCCATCCGTCGCTTCGGATACTACGTACGTTTGACTGACGTCGCCCAACGCGGGTTCACCCGTCCGGCGGGGTTCCTCGGAGGACCCGGCGGGGTTCCCTAGAGGACGAGGTGGCCCCCGAGGAGCGTCCCGGCGGCGGCGACGGCGGCCCACGACGCGAGCCTCCCGAGCCCGCCCGTGGCGACCAGCCGTTCCGGGCGCAGGCCGGTGACCAGCAGCAGCGCCCACCACTCGGCGGCCAGCACGATCAGCGACTGGAGCGAGCCGAACCCGATCAGCGAGCACAGCAGGACGACCGACGCCGGGGTCAGCGCGTGCGCGAACAGCGCGGGCCCGCGCGAGAGACCGTGCAGGCCGCGCCGCAATCCGACGTAAACGGCACCCCACCCGAGGACGCACATCGCCCACACGATCAGGACGGCCGTGGGCAGCCCGTTCATCGACTCCGGTGCCAGTGCCGTCCCCCCGTCGCTTCTTCCATCGTGCCCCGCTCCACCGCCGGTGCGGCGTCAGGTCATGAGGCCCGACTCCCACGCCCACGCGGCCGACTCGACCCGGTTCCGGGTGCCGAGCTTGCGGTGGATGCTGCCGAGGTGCGTCTTGACCGTGGACAGCGACACGAACAGCTCGCCCGCGATCTCCTCGTTCGTCCGGCCGCGCGCGACGAGCCGGACGACCTCCAGCTCGCGGTCGGTGAGCGCCTCGCGCGGCCGCACCGGCGCGGGCGGCGGCGTCGCCAGGTGCTCCAGCAGCCGGACGGTGATGGACGGCGACACCAGCGCCTCCCCGTTCGCGGCGGCGCGCACCGCCTCCACCAGCAGCGCGGGCCCGCTGTCCTTGAGCAGGAACCCGACCGCGCCGCCGCGCAGCGCCCCGTAGACGTACTCGTCCATGTCGAACGTCGTGACGATCACCACGCGCAGCGGGTCGGCGACGGTGGGGCCGGCCAGCAGCCGGGTCGCCTCCAGGCCGTCCATGCGCGGCATCCGGATATCGAACAGGCACACGTCGGGACGCAGCCGCCGGGCGAGCGCGACGGCCTCGGCGCCGTCGGCGGCCTCGCCGACCACCTCCATGTCGGGCTGGGAGTCGACGATCATCCGGAACCCGGTCCGGACCATCTGCTGGTCGTCGGCGATCAGTACGCGGATGGTCACGTCCCCGATTCTCTCAGGCCCGCCGGGCGCCGTGGACGGGCAGGACGGCGACGACCTCCCAGCCGCCCTCGGGGCGCGGCCCCGCGCTCAGCCGCCCGCCGAGGGCGTCGACCCGCTCGCGCAGGCCCGAGAGCCCGAACCCGCTGGAGGGCAGCCGCCGGCCGCGTCCCTGCCCGTCGTCGCGGACGGCGACCTCGACCGCCCCGTCCCCGAGCCGCGCGACGCTCACCTGGACGGACGTCGCGTCGGCGGCGTGCTTGCGGACGTTGGTCAGCGCCTCCTGCACTACCCGGTGCACCGAGGTCGCGACCTCGGGCGGCAGTGAGCCGAGGTCGGGCGCCCGCGCGAGGACGGCGGGCGGATGCCGGAACCCCTCGACGAGCCGCTCCAGCTGCGCGAGGTCGCCGACCGGACGGGTCGCCGACCCGCGCTCACCGGACGCGCGGGCGGGGTCGCCGAACGCCTCACCGTCCGCCGCGCTTGCGCCGTGCTGCGCGTCCCGCAGCAGCCCGACCATCCGGCGCATCGACGTGAGCGCCTCGGTGCCCGCCTGCTCGATGCCTTCGAACATCGTGTCGAGCTGCTCGGGGGACTGCCCGGCGCCCGACCGCGTGGCGAACCGCGCCGCCTGCGCCTGGACCACGATGCCGGTCACGTGGTGGGCGACGAAGTCGTGCAGGTCGCGGGCCAGCTCCAGCCGCTCGTCGCGCCGCGCGGCGGCCAGCGACCTGGACCGCCGGGCGTCCACGGCGCGCAGGTAGAGCCCGGCGCCGAGCGCGATCGCCACGCAGATGCCGAGCGGCGCGGTGAACAGCACGGCGCCGACCACCGACCAGCGCAGCGGGACGATCAGCACCGCGACGGCGAGCGCGACCGTGATCCAGACGAGCCGCCGGCGCGGCGCCCGCCAGACGACCCGGGCGACGACGATGAGCAGCCCGCCGATCTCGGCGAACATGCTCGGGTTGCCGAGGTCCGGCCCGATCACCGGCGCGATCAGCAGGGTGCTGAGCGCCGACGCCAGCGCCGCCGACGCCGCCCACACCAGCGGGAACCGGATCGTCACGGCGGCGACGTTGACGACCGCCGCCACCGCGATCAGCCACAGGCTCGTTCCGGTCTTCGGGGTGCCGAGCAGGCAGGCCAGCAGGTACAGGCCCGCGAAGCCGCCGTAGGCGCCGCGCACCAGGCAGCCGCCCACGGAGTGGATGCGGTCCAGCCGCGCGCCCGGGTCGTTCCGGGGTGTGCCCCTGCGGCGGGCCAGGTCGGTCATGGAACACGAGGCTACGACCCGGAGCCGACCCGGGGATCGACCGTTCGGCCGATGCCGAAGCCGCGGGCCTGGCCCCGCGCCCGATGCCGCGATGTGCGGCCCCGGCGCACGCTTGAGTCATGGAACTCATCTATGTGCCGCTGTTCATCGCTTTCGTCGTGTTCGTCGTCTATGGCGGGGTCGTCCTGCCCGCGCGGGAGATCGCCGACTCCGTCCGGAAGCACCGCCCGTGAGCCTGCCCGCCCCCGCCCCGCCGGAGGCCGTGCTCTCAGGGCACGGCCTCGTGAAGCGCTTCGGCGCGACCGTCGCGCTGGACGGCGTGGACCTCGCGGTCGGCCGCGCCGAAGCCGTCGCGATCATGGGCCCGAGCGGGTCCGGAAAGTCCACGCTGCTGCACTGCCTCGCCGGGATCACCCGTCCGGACGCGGGGGAGGTGCGGCTGCTCGGCCAGCGCGTCGACACGCTCGGCGAGCGGCGCCGGAGCGCGCTGCGCCGGTCCCGGTTCGGGTTCGTGTTCCAGTTCGGGGAGCTGCTGCCCGAACTGCCCGCCGAGGAGAACGTGGCGCTGCCGCTCATGCTGGACGGCACGTCCCGGCGCGAGGCGGTGAAGGCGGCCCGGGCGTGGCTCGGCCCGCTCGGCCTCCACGGGATGGGGCACCGCCGCCCCGGCGAGCTGTCGGGCGGGCAGGCGCAGCGCGTCGCGATCGCCCGCGCGCTCGTGCCCCGCCCGGCCGTGGTGTTCGCGGACGAGCCGACCGGCGCCCTCGACCAGGCCACCGGCCACGACACGATGCGGCTGCTCGTGGAGGCCACCAAGCACAACGGCGCGTCGCTGGTCGTCGTCACCCACGACCCGTCGGTCGCGGCCTGGTGCGACCGGGTGACCGAGGTGCGGGACGGCCGCGTCCAGAGGGCGGCGTGATGCGCGCGTCCCTCGGGCTCGCCTGGCGGCTGCTGCGCGGCGGAGGCGGCCGCGGGCTGCTCGGCTCCGTGCTCACGCTCGCCGCCGTCGCCGTCTCGACCGGGCTGCTGCTGTTCGCGATCGGCGCGAACCACGCGTTCCAGCAGCGCGCGCACCCCGACGCCTGGCGGCACCCCGAGAAGGCGGCCGCGGCGCCGACCGCGATCGAGGCCCTGTCGACCGACTACGTCCGGGGCCGGCCGATCTCGGTGATCGACCTCGCGGCGCTGAACGGCGCCGCGCCCGTCCCGCCCGGCATGCCGCGCTTCCCGAAGCCCGGCGAGGCGTGGACGTCGCCCGCCCTCGGCCGCCTCATGAAGGACCTGCCCGCCGACCGGCTCGCCGCGCGGTTCCCCGCGCCCGCCGGGACGCTCGGACGCGACGCGCTCGTCCACCCCGGCGAACTCGTCATCGTCATCGGGCGCGCCCCCGCCGACCCCGCCATGACGGCCGACCGGAACGCGTCCGAGTCGCTGGAGACCACCGACGGGCCCGTCCGGATCGACCGGTATCCGACCGCCGCGTCCACGCTCTCCAACACCTACCGGGTGCTGATGGCGATCGCCTCGGTGCTGATGGTCGCGCCGCTGCTGGTGTTCGGCGGCGCGGCGGCCCGGCTCACGGTCGCGCGCCGCGACCGGCGGCTCGCCGCGCTCCGGCTGGTCGGCGCCACTCCCGCGCAGGTCGTCGCGATCACCGTCGCCGAGGCCGTGCTGACCGCCGCCGCGGGCGCGGTCGCGGGCCTGCTGCTGTACGCGGCGGCGATCCCGGCGCTCGTCCACATCAGTGTCGCGGGCGGCGGCTGGTTCGCCGGTGACCTGTGGCCCGGAGCGCTCACCGTCCTCGGCGTGCTCGCGGCGGTGCCCGTCCTCGTCGGCGTCAGCGCGGTCGCCGGTCTGCGCCGCGTCGTGGTGAGCCCGCTGGGCGTGGCGCGCCGCGAGACCCCGCCGCGGTTGCGCGCCGTCCGGCTCGCCGCGCTCGTCGCCGTGCTGGTCTCGTTCGGCGCCGTGAGCGGCTCGCTGATGAGCCTCGGCCGGGCGGCGCTGGTCGTCCTGCTGGTCTTCCTCGCGCTGGCCTTCCTCACGATCAACCTCGCCGGACCGTGGGTGGTGGCGCTGATCGGCCGCGTCACCGTCCTGACCGCGCGCGGCCCGGCGCGGCTGCTGGCCGGACGCCGCCTGCTGGACGACCCGCGCGCCGCCTGGCGGACGGTCGCGGGCGTCGCGCTGACCGGCTTCGTCGCGGGCTTCCTCGCGCTGCTGAACACGCCGCCGTCGCTGTCCACGGACGGTATCCGCGACCCGCACGCGCTGCGGTTGACCGTCCCGCCGGCGCGGTCGGCCGCCGTCGCCGAGCAGGCGCGGCACCGGCTCGCCGGGACGGGCGCCACGGTCGGGGTGAAGGAGGTCAAGACCGAGGACGACCCGCTGGCGGAGCACGGCCGCATGACGGGGAAGGGCGTCGTCACGATCACGGTCCCCGGGGGCGCCGCGTCCACCGACCGCGCCCGGACGGCGCTGGCCGGCCTCGTCCCCGGCAAGGTCGCCACCAGCCGGCACGACGAGGACGTCTACGGGAACTACCTGCTCGGCGACCTGCGGACGGGCGCGTTCACCGTCCTGTTCGTGTCCTTCCTCATCGCGGTCACGAGCGCGGGCATCACGAGCGCGTCCGCCGTCCTCGACCGCAGGCAGGCGTACGCGATGCTGCGCCTCGCCGGGACGCCGCTGCGGGTGCTCGACCGCGCGCGGCGGCAGGAGACCCTGATACCGCTCGCCGTGATGGGCGGCGGCTCGCTGCTGACCGGCCTGTTCTTCTCCGCGCCGTTCGCCACCGGGTTCGGGACGCCCGGCCTCCTCACGCTCGTCGGCTTCGTCGTGATCGGTTTCGCGGGCGTGCTCGGGGCGAGCGCGCTCAGCCGCCCGCTGCTGCGCTCGGTCACGACCGACCCGGCGCCGCGTCCGGACTGACGGCGGGCCCGGCCGGGGCGAATATCTGTTCGAAAATGTCAGTGGTGGTGCGTAGCGTGAGCGCTGTGATCTCGGAGACATCCGGGAACACGGAACGAACCAAGTGGCTTGTACACGCGTACCAAGGGGTATGTGACAACCGGTGGTACCCGCAGGTGACGCGGCCACCGGGCATCAAGGAAGGGGTGTTGGCAGTGAGCGAGACGACCGGCACATTCCATCTCACCCACCCGCGGCTGGGCGGGCCCGCCGAGCGGACCGTCGTGCAGCCCTGGCTCACCGAACTCACCCACGCGACGCTGAACGCCTACGCCGAGACCGACACCTCGCCCGCGCTGGCGGTGGTCGAGGCGCTTCCCGTCCATACCTCCGATCCCGTCCCGGTGCCCGCCCGCGCCCCGGAACGCCGTATCGCGCTGGCCGCCTGACACCCGGCCGACCACGAGCCCGAGGCGTGCCGCCTCGGGCTCGTCCCATCTCTGGCTGTCTTGAAATATGAGACACGATTCTCATTTTGTGAGAAACGTCGTAAGGTTCGGGACATCCGCACAAAGAGGTGATGCCCGATGACCGCCGACGCGTCCTACACCCACGGCCACCACAGCAGCGTGCTCAGCTCGCACCAGTGGCGGACGGTCGAGAACTCCGCCGCCTACCTGATCGACCACCTGCGTCCCGGCCTGTCGGTGCTGGACGTCGGCTGCGGCCCCGGCACGATCACCGCCGGGCTGGCCCGCCGCGTCGCCCCCGGGCCGGTCACCGCCGCCGACGCGGCCGAGACCGTGCTGGACGAGGCGCGCAGGAGCACCGAAGGCCTGGACAACGTCGCCTTCGCGGTCGCCGACGTCCACGCGCTGCGCTTCGCCGACGACACCTTCGACATCGTCCACGCGCACCAGGTGCTGCAACACGTCGCCGATCCCGTGCTCGCCCTGCGCGAGATGCGGCGGGTCGCGAAACCCGGCGGGACCGTCGCCGTCCGCGACGCCGACTTCGGCAGCATGATCTGGTACCCGGACCCGCCCGGAATGGACTCCTGGCTGCCTGTCTACTACAACGTGGCGCGCGGCAACGGCGGCGAGCCCGACGCCGGGCGCCGCCTGGTGTCGTGGGCGCGCGCGGCGGGCTTCACCGACGTCACCGCGTCCGCGTCGAGCTGGTGCTACTCGACCCCGGCGGAGCGCGAGTGGTGGAGCGAGTCCTGGGGCGGGCGGCTGCGCGACTCCTCGGTCGCCGACAAGGCCGTCGCCGGAGGCCACGCCACCCGCGCGGAGCTCCAGCGCTTCTACGACGGCTGGAAGGCGTGGGCCGCCGCCGACGACGGCTGGTACTCCGTCACCCACGGCGAGGTCATCTGCCGCGCCTGACCTTATCGGTGGGGCCTCACATGGCCCAGCGGCGGAACCCGCCCTCGGAGTTGATGACCTGCCCGGTGATCCAGCGCCCGTCGTCGGAGACCAGCCAGCGCACCAGCCGCGCGACGTCGTCGGGCGCGCCCCACCGGCCGAACGGCAGCGCCCCGACGACCTGCGCGGTCAGCTCCTCGTCGGCCCAGCCGGTGTCCACCGGCCCCGGGTTGACCGTGTTGACCGTGATGCCCCGGTCGGCGAGCGCGTCGGCGAGCGTCAGCGTCATCTGCTGGATCGCGCCCTTGCTGATCGCGTACGGGATCTCCCGCCGCATCGGCCCGAGATGCTGGCCCGAGGTGAACAGCACGATCCGCCCGCCCGGCCTGGCGTCGTCGTGCGCGGCCGCGAACTCCTGCGCGAGCAGGGCGCTGGCCCGCGCGTTCACCGCCCAGCACATGTCGAGCTCGGCGGCCGTCAGCTCGCCGAGCCCCTGGAGCGAGCTGCGCGCGTGGTTCGCGACCACCACGTCGACCGCGCCGAACGTCTCCACCGCGTACTGGACGACGCGTCCGGGCGTCTCCGGCGCGGCGAAGTCGGCCGCGAGGTAGGCCAGCCGGGGGCCGGTCCCGCCGAGCGACTCCAGCACCCCGTCGATCCCGGCGGGGTCGGCGCCCCACGGCTGCTCGTCGTCGTGCGGCGTCCACGACTGCACCAGCACGCTCGCGCCCGCCGCGAGCAGGTCCCGGGCGATCGCGAACCCGATCCCCGCGCGCCGTCCCGCCCCCGTCACCACCGCCACCCGCCCGGCGAGGGGCCCGTCACCGTTGATCGCCATATCGCCAGGCTAGGGCCAAGGCGTACCGGACATTTGTGTCAGCGGCCATGCCCGGAACGACGCGCGCGCCTCAACGCGGGACCCGCGCCGGAGGGCGGTCGCGTCAGAACGGATCGGTGAGTTCACCCAGCTTGTCGGTGAGGCGGAGGTTGTGCGAGTAGTCGACCGGGACGGTGATGACCGAGACCGCGTCGTCGGCGAGCGCCTTGCGCAGCGTCGGCAGCAGCTCCTCGGCGGAACCGACCCGGTAGCCGCGCGCCCCGAAGCTCTCCGCGTACCTGACGAAGTCGGGGTTGCCGAACTTCACGTTCGAGCTCGTCCCGATGTCGAGGTCCATCTTCCACTCGATCAGCCCGTACGCCGAGTCGTCCCAGATCAGGACGGTGATCGGGATGTTCTCGCGGACGGCGGTCTCCAGCTCCTGCGAGTTCATCAGGAACGCGCCGTCACCGGTCGCGGCGAGCACCCTCCGGTCGGGGCGGGCCAGCTTGGCGGCGATCGCGCCCGGCACCGCGAACCCCATGGACGACAGCCCGTTCGACACCAGCAGCGTGTTCGGCTCGTAGGTCGGGTACATGCGCGCCATCCACATCTTCACCGCGCCGGTGTCGGCGAGCACGATGTCGTGGCGTCCCATGGCGGCGCGGACGTCGGCGACGATGCGGCGGGGCGAGAGCGGGAACCCGTCCTCGACCGCGCCCTCGGCCAGCTCCTCGCTCATCATCCGGCGGATCTCGCGCCCGGTCCCGTTGACGTCGAAGCGGCGGTGGACGGCCTCGGCGAGCGCGTGCAGCGAGCGGGAGATGTCGCCCTGGATGCCGACCTCGACCGGGTAGTGGTCGTCCACCTCGGCGGGGAACTGGTGGATGTGCAGGATCTTCTTGTCCGCGGCCGGGTTGATCTTGACGGGGTCGAACTCCTGGAGCTCGTAACCCACGGCGATCAGCACGTCCGCCTCGTCGAACCCGAAGTTCACGTAGTCGTGCCGCATGAACCCGACGGCGCCGAGCGCATGCCGGTGGTCGTCGGGGAACACGCCCTTGCCGTTGAACGTGGTCGCGACCGGCAGCCCGAGCCGCTCGGAGAAGTGCACGAGCGCCTCGCCCGCGCCCGCCCGGGCCGCGCCGTGCCCGGCGAGGATGATCGGCTGCCGGGCGAGCGCGATCACGTCCGCCGCCCGCGCGATCTGCGACGCCGACGGCTCCTGCGGCCGGACGACGTTCACCTTCAGCGGCTTCAGGTCCGCCGCGACCTTCGCGGACTCCACGTCCTCGGGGATCGCCAGGTACACCGCGCCGGGACGCTCGGTCTGCGCCGTCTTGAACGCCTTGCGCACCATCTCCGGCAGCGCCTCGGCCGTCGGCGCCAGCTCCGCCCACTTGGTGATCGGGCGGAACAGCGACACGAGGTCGACGATCTGGTGCGACTCCTTGTAGATCCGGTCCAGCCCGACCTGCGCGGAGATCGCCACGACCGGCGTGCTGTTGGTGGTCGCGTCCGCGACGCCGAGCTGGAGGTTGATCGCGCCTGGCCCGAGCGTGGCCGAGGCGACCCCGGCCCGGCCGGTCAGCCGCCCGTAGATCTCGGCCATGAACGCCGCGCCCTGCTCGTGCCGGACGAGCACGTAGCGGATGCTGGACTCGTTCAGCGCGTGGACGAAGTGGATGTTCTCCTCACCTGGAATGCCGAAGACGTACTCGACGCCCTCCGCCTCCAGGGTCCTGACGAGCAGCCGGGCCGCGTCCTGCTGCTCCGGCGCGCCTCCCGGGCCGTCCGGCCCGGGCGCGGAGGCCCCTTCCCCTACGGATGCGGCTTCGCTCGCGGGCGCGGCTTCTCCCGCGGGCGCGGTCTCGTGCACGGACGCGGCTTGCTCAGCGGACATCGTGTGCCCATCTCCACTCATCGATCGCTATCCGGGGAGCCGGGTTCCCGCTCCCCGAAGGTGCAGCCCCCGCTCGGTCCCTCCCATTCCTCTCCCCGTTGTGCGATCCCTCACGTGCCAATTCGGACGGGTCCGAAATAGGCCGGGCAGGCCGAGGGGCCGCGGCGTCCGCCGCGGCCCCTCGGGTCGTGCTCGCTGCTGCTATGCCTCCCGGAGCGAGGTGAGCAGGGTCCGCCAGGCGGCCTGCGTCAGCACCAACGCGGGCCCGGCGGGGTCCTTCGAGTCGCGGACCGCGCGCAGGTCACTGGCCAGGGGGGCCACCTCGACGCACTGGTCTCCGCTGCCGCTGTGGGACGACTTGCGCCAGCACGCTCCGGTGAGTTCGCGCTGCAGGTTGGTCACGGGCTGCTCCTTGCTGCCTCGGCGATGAGGTGCGCGGAATCCTCGGGGGACAGGGCCTCCGCCTCGATCCGATCGAAGCGGTCCCTATGTTTTGCTATTTCCTCGGCGCTCTCAAGGTAAACGTCGCCCATGGTGCCCTCGACGTAGGCGATATCGGGGTCCGCCGCATTCGGATACGACAATATGGTGAAACGTCCGTCAAGGCCTGCATGCTCCTGGGCTGTATAAGGAAGTACCTGAACGCATACGAATGGGCGAGTTTCGACCGCCAGGTTGAGCGCCTCCAGCTGGGCGCGCATCACCTCGGGCCCGCCGATCTGCCGGTGCAGCACCGACTCGTCGAAGATGACGTGCAGTTTCGGCGCGTTCTCACGGTCCAGCAGCGCCTGCCGGATCGTGCGCGCGGCGATCCGCCGCTCGATCTCCTCCTGGGCGGGCAGCAGCCGCCCCGCGGTGATCACGGCGCGGGAGTACTGCTCGATCTGCAACAGCCCGTGGATGAGCTGCGGGTCCCAGGTGCGGATGTGCGACGCCTCGTCCTCCAGGGCGACGTAGCTGCCGGTGAAGACGTCCTGGTAGGCGGTCCACCAGCCGCGCTGGCCGGCCTGCCGGGCGAGCGTGATGAGCGCGTCCCTGGCCGGGCTCGGGACCCCGTACAGGTCGAGGATGTCGGCGATGTCGCCGGGACGCGGCCGGGTCTGGCTCGTCTCCAGCCGGGACACGGTGGCCCGCGACCAGTCGAGCCGGTCGGCGACCTCCTGCAAGGTCAGCCCCTGCTCCTCGCGCAGCTTGCGCAACTCCCGGGCCAGCCGCCGTCCACGAACCGTTGGTCGGTAGGTCATGGGCATGGAGTCTTCCCACTCTGGCGCCGCCCCACAACGCGAATGGCGAACCCGGCGCCCCGGGCAGAGCAATCTCCTCAAGGCGGTTGCGATTGTGAGATTCTCACGGGAGTCTGGATGCTGTGACCATCCGGGGACGTAAAGTAACCGACGAAGGTCGCGCGTCCCTGCGCGCGTAGACCACGGGAGGACCCGTGAAGACCTCGCCCGACATCACCGGCGGCGCCATCCCCGCGGCGTCGCCGCCCCGGACGCCGGCCACCGCGAGACCCGGCCGGGCGTGGGCGCTGCCCCGCGGCCCGGGCTGCGCCGGGCACGCGCGCCGCGTCCTCGCCGGCGCGCTCGCCGCGATCGGCGCGCCCCCGGACGTGATCGCCGACGCCCGGCTCATGGTCAGTGAGCTGGCCACCAACGCCCACCAGCACGCGGGCGAGCACGGCCCGCACGAGCTGTGGCTCGACCGCGACGGCCCGCTGGAGGTGCGCTGCGCGGTCTTCGACGCCTACGCCGACGCGTTCGGCGACGCCTGCGCCGACCCCCTCTACGACACGCGGCTGCCCGGCTACTCCTGGACGTCCGGCGACTGCGGGCGGGGGCTCAGCATCGTCCGGGAGCTGTCGGAGGGGTGCTGGGGCATGCACCGGACGCTGTCGCGGCTCGGGCCGCCCGTCCAGGGGAAGGCCGTCTGGTTCGCGGTGCCCGCGCGCGACCTCGGCGAGCCGTCCTTCCCGGGCTCCTGACCCCCGCGGGGGACTCCTCGCGGGCGTGATCCGCTCGGGTGTGCGATCCTGTGCCTTGCGACGGAAGCGGAGGAACCCGGTGCGAATCCGGGGCTGTCCCGCAACTGTGACCAGGGGAGTTCCCCCTCGCTCGCGCCACGGCCGCCTTCGGGACGGCTGGAAGGCCGAGGGGGAGCCGTGATCCGGGAGCCAGGAGACTCCGGCCGTCGGACAGGAACCGCCACGGGCGTGGACACCCGAGGAAAGGACGACGAGGCATGCCCCCTGCCGAACCGGCGCCGACCCGCGAGACGTCGCCGCCCCCCGCGACACCCCCGAACCCCGAGCGCGGACGCGCCGCGCGCTACCCGTTCTCCGCCGTCGTCGGGATGGCCGACCTCAAGCTCGCGCTGCTGATCAACG
Source organism: Actinomadura terrae (assembly GCF_022751215.1). Taxonomy (GTDB): domain Bacteria; phylum Actinomycetota; class Actinomycetes; order Streptosporangiales; family Streptosporangiaceae; genus Spirillospora; species Spirillospora terrae. Next base: position 1,897,693 of record NZ_JAICDG010000002.1, read on the forward strand.
CCGTGTCGCCGGGCGTCGGCGGCGTGCTGGTGCGCGGCGAGAAGGGCACCGCGAAGTCGACGATCGTCCGCGCGCTGGCCGCGCTGCTGCCGCCGGTCGAGGTCGCCCACGGCTGCCGCTTCTCCTGCGACCCGCGGACGCCCGATCCGGGCTGCCCCGACGCACCGCACCCCGGCGCCGGGGGCGAGCGGCCCGCGCGGCTGGTCGAGCTGCCGGTGGGCGCCTCGGAGGACCGGCTCACCGGCTCGCTGGACATCGAGCGCGCGCTGACCGAGGGCGTGCGGGCGTTCGAACCCGGCCTGCTCGCGGCGGCGCACCGCGGCGTCCTGTACGTGGACGAGGTCAACCTGCTGCACGACCACCTGGTCGACCTGCTGCTGGACGCGGCGGCGATGGGCGAGTCCCACGTCGAGCGCGAGGGCGTGTCGGTGCGGCACGCGGCGCGGTTCCTGCTGGTGGGGACCATGAACCCGGAGGAGGGCGAGCTGCGGCCGCAGCTGCTCGACCGGTTCGGGCTGACGGTGGAGGTGGCCGCGACCCGCGACCCCGCCGAGCGCGCGGAGGTCGTCCGGCGGCGGCTGCGGTTCGAGGACGACCCAGAGCGCTTCGCCGCGGGCTTCGCCGACGACGAGGCCGCGCTGGCCGAGCGGATCGCCGCCGCCCGCGACCGGCTGCCCGGCGTCGAGCTGACCGACGCGGCGCTCCGCCAGATCACGGCGGTGTGCGCGTCGTTCGAGGTGGACGGGCTGCGCGCCGACCTCGTCACGGCGCGGGCGGCGATCGCGCTGGCCGCCTGGCACGGGCGGGCCGCCGTCACCGCCGACGACGTGCGGACCGCCGCGCGCCTCGCCCTGCCGCACCGGCGCCGCCGCGACCCGTTCGACGCGCCGGGCCTCGACCGGCAGAAGCTCGACGAGGTCCTGGACGAACACGGCGACCCCGATCCCGACCCCGACCCCGATCCCGGGCCGCCGGACGACGGGCCGGACGGCGGGCCCGGCGGCGGCCCCGACGGCGGGCCGAGCGTGGAGGCGCCGGGGGACGTCCCCCAGGACGGCGGGGAGTCGTCCGAGCCGTCCGTGGAGAGCGGACAGGGGCGGTCGTCGGACACCGAGCCCGCCCCGGCCGACGCCGCATACAGGCCTCGCCTGTTCACCGTGCCCGGCGTGGGCGCGGGCGCCCCGGGACGGCGTTCCAAGGCGCGCAGCCCCTACGGACGCGTGTCCGGAGCCCGTCCGGGCGCGCGCGGCCTGCACCTCACCGCGACGCTGAGGGCCGCCGCGCCGCACCAGGTCGCGCGCGGGCGCGCCGGGCACGGGCTGGTCGTGACGCCGGAGGACCTGAGGGAGGCCGTCCGGGACGGCCGTGAGGGCAACCTCGTGCTGTTCGTCGTGGACGCGAGCGGGTCGATGGCGGCGCGCAAGCGGATGCGCGCGGTCAAGGGCGCGGTGCTCAGCCTGCTCATGGACGCCTACCAGCGGCGCGACAAGGTCGGCCTCATCACGTTCCGGGGCGCGGACGCGGAGCTGGCGCTGCCGCCGACGTCCTCGGTCGAGGCCGGGGCGCGCCGCCTCGACCGGTTGCCGACCGGCGGCCGGACGCCGCTGTCGGCCGGTCTGCTGCGCGCCGCCGAGGTGCTGCGGGTGGAGCGGCTGCGCGACCCGGCGCGCCGTCCGCTGCTGGTCGTGGTCACCGACGGGCGCGCCACGCACGGGCCAGATCCGGCCAGGGTCGCGGGGCTGCTCGCGGGCTCGCTCGGGAGCGGCGCGGCGGTGGTCGTGGACTGCGAGTCGGGGCCGGTGCGGCTCGGGCTCGCGGGCGCGCTCGGCGCCCGGCTCGGCGCGGAGGTCGTGCACCTCGACCGGCTGGGCGCGGACTCGCTCGCCGGGGTCGTCCGGGACGCGCGGAGCGTCGCATGACAGTCGTGGGAACCCGAGCCTTCGTAGGACGCCGCGAGAAGGGCGGAAGCTGATGCCGCAGGGCAAGCCGGAGTACGTGCCGCAGGACGGGATGACGACGCGGGAGCGCCGCAACCGTCCGCTGGTGGTGGTCCACACCGGGCCGGGCAAGGGCAAGTCGACCGCCGCGTTCGGGTTGGCGCTGCGCGGGTGGAACCAGGGCTGGCCGATCGGGGTGTTCCAGTTCGTGAAGTCCGCGAAGTGGCGCATCGGCGAGGAGAACGCGCTGCGCGCGCTGGGCCGCCTGCACGACGAGACCGGCGAGGGCGGGCCGGTGTTCTGGACGAAGATGGGCGAGGGCTGGTCGTGGATCCAGCGGCCCGGCTCCGAGGCCGACCACGAGGCCGACGCGCGCGAGGGCTGGGAGCAGATCAAGCGCGACCTCGCCGCCGAGACCTACCGCCTCTACGTACTGGACGAGTTCACCTACCCGATGAAGTGGGGCTGGGTCGACGTCGAGGACGTCATCGCCGCGCTCCGCGACCGGCCCGGCAACCAGCACGTCGTGATCACCGGCCGGGACGCCGACCCGCGGCTGATGGAGTTCGCCGACCTCGTGACCGAGATGGGCAAGGTCAGGCACCCGATGGACCGGGGGCAGAAGGGCCAGAGGGGCATTGAGTGGTGAGCGGGTGGTGACCGGGTGGTGAGCGGGGTTCCGCGGATCGTCGTCGCGGCGCCCGCGTCGGGGAGCGGCAAGACGACCGTGGCGACCGGGCTGATGGCCGCGTTCACCGCGCGCGGGCTCGCGGTGTCCCCGCACAAGGTGGGCCCGGACTACATCGACCCCGGGTACCACGCGCTCGCCACGGGACGTCCCGGGCGCAACCTCGATCCGTGGCTGACGTCGGAGGACCTCGTCGTCCCGCTGTTCCTGCACGGCGCGGCCGGCGCCGACGTCGCGGTCGTCGAGGGCGTGATGGGCCTGTACGACGGCACGGCCGGGACGGTGCCGTCCGGCTCGCTGGGCGGCGGGGACTACGCGTCCACCGCGCACGTCGCGACGCTGCTGGACGCCCCGGTCGTGCTGGTCGTGGACGCCTCGGCGGCGGCCGGGCGCTCGGTCGCCGCGCTCGTGCACGGGTTCCGCTCGTTCGGGACGGCCAGGGTCGGCGGCGTGATCCTCAACCGGCTGGGCTCGGACGGGCACGAGCGGATGTGCCGCGAGGCCCTCGCGGAGCTGGGGCTGCCGGTGCTGGGCGCGCTGCGGCGGCACGAGGACGCGGCGACGCCGTCCCGGCACCTCGGGCTCGTCCCGGCCGCCGAGCGCAGGCCGGACGCGGTGGCGAGCGTCCGCCGGATGGGCGAGATGGTCGCCTCGTCCTGCGACCTGGACGCCGTGCTGGCGCTGGCCCGCGACGTCCCCGCGCTGGACGCCGCCCCCTGGGACCCGGCCGAGGAGGTGGACGCACCTTCCGGCGGCGAAAGGCCGCGGATCGCCGTCGCCGGAGGGCCCGCGTTCACGTTCGGCTACGCGGAGAACGAGGAACTCCTGGACGCGGCGGGCGCGGAGGTCGTCCGGTTCGATCCGCTGCGGGACGAGGCGCTCCCCGAGGGGACGCGCGGCGTCGTCATCGGCGGCGGGTTCCCCGAGGTGTACGCGGCTGAGCTGTCGGCCAACGAGCCGCTGCGCAAGGACCTGGCCGCGTTCGCGCAGTCGGCGCGTCCCCTCTACGCGGAATGCGCGGGCCTCCTCTATCTCGCGGAGGAGTTGGACGGCGCGCCGATGTGCGGCGTCCTGGACGGGGTCAAGGCGACCATGGCCCCGCGCCTGACACTGGGCTATCGTGCCGCGGTGGCGGTGACCGACTCGGTCGTCGCCCGGACGGGGGAGCGGCTGCGCGGCCACGAGTTCCACCGCACGGTCACGGAACCGGGCCACGGGGGCTCGTCAGGCAAGCCCGGCGGGCCCGGCGGGACGTGGCGGGCGGCGTGGCAGTGGTCGACGTCCGGTCCGGAGGGTTTCGTGAAGGGCGAGTGTGTCGCGTCCTACCTGCATCTGCACTGGGCCGGGTCGCCGTGGCTCGCGAGCAGGATGGTGAGGGCCGGCGGAGGGGACCGTCAGTGAACGCCTTCAAGGAGATCGAGCGCCTGGAGGGCGGGCGGCTCGTCCTGCGCCCGTTCGGGCTCGACGACGCCGCCGACGTGATCGAGGTGATCCGCGCCGGGGAGGACTTCCTCCCGCCCAACTTCCCGACCGTGCTGGAGGCCGAGCCGATCGCCTGGTTCCTCCAGGAGGGCATCCACAACGTGCAGCGGCTCGGGTTGGCCCTGCACCTCGCCGTGACCGACCGCGAGACGAGCCGCCTGCTCGGGACCATCGGGCTCTTCCGCCTCGACTGGAACCACCTCACCTGCGAGGTCGGCTACGGGGTGCGGCCGAGCGCGCGCGGGAACGGCTACGCGACGGAGGCCCTGAAGCTCGTCACCCGGTGGGCCCTACGCGAATGTGGGCTGTTCCGGGTGGAGCTGCGCGCGCTGGTCAGCAACCACGCCTCGATCCGCGTCGCGGAGAAGGGCGGCTACCAGCGCGAGGGGGTGGCGCGGGGGGCGGAGCGCCGTTCCGACGGCGTCAACGAGGACATGGTCGTCTTCAGCATGCTCGCCACCGACCCGCTCGTCGCGTTCCCCGGCAGCCTTGTCGACCAGGGGGAGCGGCGGACATGACGGCGGCGGACGCGGCGTCGCACGGCGAGACGACCCTGGTGCTGTACGGGGAGGGCGCGGGCGAGGCCGCCCGGCGGATGCTCCCGGCGCTCCCGGACGCCTGCTTCGCGCCCGTGGATCTGGACGAGCTGGCTGAGCTGACCGCCGCCGTCGAGCACGGCCTCGCACAGGTCGTGCTGATCGCGGGCCTGGACGAGCAGGCCGCGCTCGCGACCGCACCCGCGTCGGACGTCCTCGGTTCGATCACGCGGGACATGGACGGCGGCCCCGCGCTGTCCGCCGAGATAGCGGGCGCCCCCCGGCGCGCCTACGAGCTGTGGGAGGCGGCCGGGAAGCTCGGCCCGTGCGGCCGCGAGCTGTGCCGCCGCACCGCCGGTGAGCTGGAGCGGCGCGCGGCTCAGGTTGCGGGCTCGGCGGAGAGCCCGATCGCGGCGCAGGTCGTGCTGGTGGACTCGACCGGGCAGCGCATGGTCGGCATGTTCGGGCGGATGGCGCGATGACACGCGTTTCCCTGGCGGGTCTGGCGTTCGCGCGGGCAGGCCTTTCCCCGGACGGCGCGCTCGTCGTGTCGGCGCGCGAACTGCGGCGGGCGGTGAACGTGTGCCGCGCCCACCCGAAGGTGGCGGTGCTGACGGCCCCCGACGCGGGGCCGGCGGAACTGGCGCGCGCGTTGTTCCCGCAGACCCCGCGCTCGTTCGTCGTGTGCGAGGGGCTGGACGGGCCCGAGGAGCGCATCGTGCACGTCCGCCCGGCGGAGGCGACCACGCGGCCGTGGACCAACCCGGATGTGGTCCTTGTCCTGGACGACCGTCGTCCGCCGGAGGAGAACGGCTGGATTCACGGTGCGGCCCTGGGGCCGTCCGAGTGGGCCCTTCCGCAGGAGGCGTTCGGTGACGCGACGGGCCTGGAACCGGGGATTCGCGCGTTCGTGCTGGCGAAACTGGGGCCGCGCCTGGGCGACATGGTCTGGGACGTGGGTTCCGGCGACGGTTCGGTGGGCATCGAGTGCGCGCGCTTCGGCGCCGCCGTGGTCGCCGTCGAACGCGACAAGGCCGACTATGAGCGCGTGCGGGAGAACGTCCGCGCGCACGGGGTGAGGGTGGCGGTGTCGCGGGGGGAGGTCCCGTCCGTCCTCGACCATCTGCCCGAGCCCGACGCCGTGTTCACCGGACGCGGCGGCCCCGAGACCCTCGCGGCCTGCGCCGAGCGTGCGCTGAGCCGGGTCGCCGCCGTCGCGACGGCCGAGGAGGCTCCCGCCCTGCTCGAGGTCCTGTCCGGGCGGGGGTTCACCGCCGGAGCGGTCGAGCTGCGGGCGGCCCCGATGCCCGCGCCGGTGACGGTCGTCTGGGGACGGCGCGGCGGGCCCGCCGCGCCGTCGCGCCCGCCCAGGGACGTCCGGCGGGTGGAGACGATCCCGATCGTGGGCCTCGGGCCATGACGCGCGCGGTGGTCGGTGTCGGCGCGTCCAGCGGAGCCGGCGCGGGCGAGGTCGCCGACCTCATCGGCAGCGTCCTGGACGAGGCGGGCCTGGAACCCGGCGCGGTCTGGTGCGTGGCGACCGCCGACGGCCGGGCCGCCGAGCGCGTCCTGCGCGCCGCCGCCGGACGTTGCGGGCTGCCGCTCGTCGCCTACCCCGTGGACGTGCTGGCGCAGGTGGAGGTGCCCTCCCCGTCCGACGCGGTCCGGGCGCGGACGGGAACCGCGAGCGTCGCGGAGGCCGCCGCCCTGCACGCGGCCCGCTCGGCCGGGGGCGAAGGCGTCCGGCTCGTCGTGCGCAAGCGCAGATCGGCCCGCGCCACCGCGGCGGTCGCCCGAACCGCCACAACAACCGAAATAGACCGTCATGCTCGTCTATTTATCGACAAGTCAGGCGGAGACTGTTCAAAGGCGTGATGTCCGGCAACCCGTGCCACCCTGGTTCGGGACCCCGCGCCGTCCCCCCCAACGCCCCCGACCCCCGAGCCCGACACCGGCCCGCCCATCCCGGCGACAGCGAGGAAGACCATGACCAGCCTGGAGGCTCAGTGAGCGTACGCCAGCCCCATCCGATCGAGATCCGGTCGTATGAGATCCTGCGCTCCCGCGTGGACCTGTCCGCGCTGCCGCCGCTGTCGCGCGCCGTCGCCGAGCGGGTGATCCACGCCACCGGCGACCTCGCGTACGCCGACGACCTGGTCACCGAGGAGGAGTCCCTCCGGCAGGGCTGGGCCGCGCTGCGCACCGGGGCGCCGATCGTCACCGACGAGGGCATGGTCGCCGCCGGGATCAGCGCCCGCGAGACGCTCTGCCACGCCACCGATCCCGCCGCCGCCCGGATGGCGCGCGCCGCCGGCGTCACGCGCTCGGCCGCCGCCGTCCGGCTGTCGTACTCGGAGGTGGGGCCGGGCGCGGTGTGGGCGATCGGGTCGGCGCACGAGGCGATCACCGAGATCATCGAGCGGCGGGTGCGGCCCGCGCTGGTGGTCGGCGTGCCGGCGGGCTTCGTCGGCGCGTCCGAGGCCAAGGAGGCGCTGCGCGCCAGCGGACTCCCGCAGCTCAGCAACGTCTCGGAGAAGGGCGGCTCGGTCGTCGCGGCGGCGGCGGTCAACGCGCTGCTCTACCACGAGCCCGCCGCGCCCTGAGCGGGGAGACGGGGCCACAGCATGCGAGCACGACGATGTCGGACGATCGAACAGGGGGTTCAGCGGTGAACGGGCCCACGGGGCACGCCGAGACGGCGGCGCCCGACGAGGTGGATCTGCGGCACCACGGGGACGCGGAGGTCGGCGACGGGCTCGCCGACTTCGCCGTGAACGTGCGCACCGGGACGCCGCCGCCATGGCTGGCCGAGCGGCTGCGCGCGTCCGTCGCGGGCCTGGCCGCCTACCCCGACCCGCGCCCCGCGCGCCGGGCGGTCGCGCGGCGGCACGCCAGGGCGGCGGGGGAGGTGCTGCTCACCTCGGGCGCCGCCGAGGCGTTCGTGCTGCTCGCGCGGGTCCTCGCGCCGCGCCGGGCGATCGTGGTGCACCCGCAGTTCACCGAGCCGGAGGCCGCGCTGCGGGCCGCCGGGCACCCGGTGGGACGGGTCGTGCTCGGCAAGGACTTCACGCTCGACCCCGCCGCCGTCCCCGACGACGCCGACCTCGTCGTGATCGGGAACCCGACCAACCCGACCTCCGTCCTGCACCCGGCCGACGCCGTCGCCGCGCTGGCCAGGCCCGGCCGGACGGTCGTCGTCGACGAGGCGTTCATGGACTGCGTCCCGGGCGAGCCGGAGACGCTCGCCACCCGCCTGCCGTCCGGCGTCGTCGTGATCCGCAGCCTCACCAAGACGTGGGGGCTCGCCGGGCTGCGCGCCGGATACGTCCTGGCCGCGCCCGGCCTGGTCGCGCGGCTGGCCGAGGCGCAGCCGCTCTGGGCCGTCTCCACGCCCGCGCTCGTCGCGATCGAGGCGTGCTCCGCGCCGGACGCGGTCGCCGAGGCGGAGCGGTGGGCCGTCGAGGCGGCGGCGGAACGCGACCGGCTCGCGGCCGAGTTCGCCGCGCGCGGGCTCTACGTCGTCCCGGAGGCGCGCGCGTCGTTCCTGTGCCTGCGCGTCCCGGACGCCCTCGGCATCAGGGCGCTCCTGCGCCAGCGCGGATACGCCGTCCGCCGGGGCGACACGTTCCCGGGGCTCGGCCCGGACTGGCTCCGGATCGCCGTCCGCGACCGCGCGGCCAACGACGCGCTGCTCGGGGTGCTCGGTGAACTCGGCATCTAGCGACGTCTTCGACGAGGCCGAGATCGACGCCGTCTACCGGGTCGTCACGGAGCGGCGCGACATGCGCGACGGCTTCCTCCCGGACCCCGTGGACGACGCCGTCCTCACCCGCGTCCTGGAGGCCGCCCACCGCGCCCCCTCGGTCGGGCTGACCCAGCCCTGGGACTTCCTCATCGTCCGCGACGCGGCGAAACGGCGCCGCATCCGCGACCTCGCCGCACGGCAGCGCGCCGTCTACGCGGCGAGCCTGCCGCCCGCGCGCGCCGCCGTCCTGGACGGCCTCAAGGTGGAGGCCATCCGCGAGGCGCCCGTCAACATCGTCGTGACCTGCGACCCCACCCGGGGCGGCCGGAACCCGCTCGGACGCCACGTCCAGCCCAGGACGGCCCACTACTCCGTCGCCTGCGCGGTCGAGAACCTGTGGCTCGCCGCCCGCGCCGAGGGCCTCGGCGTCGGCTGGGTGAGCTTCTTCGACGAACGCGAACTGGCCGCCGAGCTGGGCCTGCCCGCCCACCTGGAGATCATCGCCTACCTGTGCGCGGGACGCGTCGAGGCGTTCCCGCCCGCCCCCATGCTCGCGCTCACCGGCTGGGCGCGGCGCCGTCCCCTCGCGTGGGCGGTGCACGACGAGGAATACGGGCGGCGCGCGCTGCCCGGAGAGGACATCGTGAACCCCATCGAGCAGACCGTCGCCGCGATCCGTCCGCTGGACGAGGCCGCCATGCGCGACGCCCGCGACCACCAGGCCCGCCTCACCAAGCCGCCCGGCGCGCTCGGCGTGCTGGAGGACCTGTCGGTCCAGCTCTCCGGGCTGGCCGGGCAGTGCCCGCCGCCGCTCCCCGAACCCGCCGCGGTCGCGGTGTTCGCCGCCGACCACGGCGTCCACACGCAGGGCGTGACCCCCTGGCCGCAGGAGGTCACCGCGCAGATGGTGGCCAACTTCCTGGCCGGGGGAGCGGTCGTCAACGCGTTCGCCGCGCAGGTCGGCGCCGAGGTCAGCGTCGTGGACATCGGCGTCGCCGCCGAACTCGACCCCGCCCCCGGACTGCTCCCGCGCAAGATCGCCCACGGCACCGCCGACATGACCCGCGGGCCCGCGATGACCATGGACGAGGCCCGCCGCGCCGTCGAGACCGGCATCGAGGTCGCCCGCGACCTCGTCTCCTCCGGTGCTCGCTGCCTGGTCACCGGCGACATGGGGATCGCCAACACCACCGCGTCCGCCGCGCTCGTCGCCGCGTTCACCGGCCTGCCGCCCGAGCGCGTCACCGGCCGCGGCACCGGCATCGACGACGCCACCCACGCCCACAAGATCGAGATCGTCCGGACGGCGCTGGAGCTGCACGGCCTCCCGGGCGAGCGCGATCCTCTGGAGGTGCTCGCGGCGGTCGGCGGGCTGGAGCACGCCGCGATCGCCGGGTTCGTCCTCGGCGGGGCGGCGCTGCGCGTCCCCGTGGTCCTGGACGGGGTGATCGCCGGGTCCGCCGCGCTCGCCGCCGCCGCGCTGTGCCCCGGCGTCCTCGGCGCCTGCGTCGCCGGGCACCGCTCCGCCGAGCCGGGCCACACCGCCGCGATCGAGGCGCTCGGCCTGCGCCCGCTCGTCGACCTGGAGCTGCGGCTCGGCGAGGGGACCGGCGCCCTGCTGGCGTTGCCGCTGGTCCAGGCCGCGGTGCGGGTCCTGCACGAGGTCGCCACGTTCGACTCGGCGGGGGTCAGCGGCAAGGACGCCGAACGGCGTAACGACGCGATCACGGAATGAGTCACGCTCGGCTATCGACTCGCCCGCGGACCTCTCCATGAGCTCGCCAACCCGAGTACCGTTGTTCCACAAAGACCGGCGCCGGTCACCGACGCCCGCGAGAAACGACCCCGGACACCCGATCGAGAGATTCACCACGTGCCCCCGTACCTGCTAGGCCTGCGACTCGGCGGGCGACGCGTCCTCGTCGTCGGCGGGGGCCGGGTCGCCCAGCGCCGCGTGCCCGCGCTGCTGGCCGCCGGAGCCGACGTGGTGCTCGTCTCCCCGCACGTCACCGCCTCCCTCGAAGGGCTGATCGACGCCGGCCGGGTCGACTGGCGGGCCCGCCGCTACGAGCGCGGCGACTGCGCGGGCGCGTGGCTCGTCCAGGCCGTCACCGACGACGCCAAGGTCAACGCCGCCGTGGTCGCCGAGGCCGAGGCGGCGCGGATCTGGGCCGTCCGGTCCGACGACGCCGAGTCCTCCCCGGCCTGGACGCCCGCGAGCGGCCAGGCCGGGGACGCGACCGTCGGCGTCCTGCTCGGCGGCGACCCCCGGCGCGCCGCCGGAATCCGCGACGCCGTGGTCGACGGGCTGCGCTCGGGCGGCCTCGAATCCCGGCACTCCCGGCGCAAGCCCGCCGGGGTCGCGCTCGTCGGCGGCGGCCCGGGCGACCCGGGGCTGATCACCGTCCGCGGGCGGCAGCTGCTCGCGATGGCCGACGTCGTCGTCACCGACCGGCTCGCCCCCGGCTCGCTGCTGGACGAGCTCGCCGACGACGTCGAGGTCATCGACGCCGCCAAGATCCCCTACGGCCGCACCGTCACCCAGGAGCGCATCAACGAGCACCTGGTCGAGCAGGCCCGGCAGGGCAAGTTCGTCGTCCGGCTCAAGGGCGGCGACCCGTTCGTGTTCGGACGCGGCGGCGAAGAGGCGCTGCACTGCGCCCGGCACGGCATCCCCGTCACCGTCGTCCCCGGCATCACCAGCGCGGTCGCCGTGCCGTCCGCCGCCGGCATCCCGGTCACCCACCGCGGCGTCGCGCAGGAGTTCCACGTCGTCTCCGCGCACGTCCCGCCCGGGCACGCCGAGTCCACCGTCGACTGGGAGGCGCTCGGCCGCGCGAACGGCACGCTCGTCCTGCTCATGGCGGTCGAGCGGATGGCGGTCATCGCGGCCGCGCTCATGCGCTATGGTCGGTCGTCCGACACCCTGGTCGCCGTGATCCAGGACGGCACCCTTCCCGGCCAGCGGACGCTGACGGCGACGCTGGGCACGGTGGCCGGGGAGATGGCCGCCGCGGGAGTCCGGCCCCCGGCGATCGTGGTCGTCGGCGACGTGGTCGGCGTGGCACGAGAGATCGAACTGATTCGAGCCGACATGGGACGGGATCCGTGACACCCCCGGCAGAGCAGAGCGCGGTTCACGACGAGGAGGCGGGCACCGGCCCCGGACGCGCGGGCGAGACCCCGGGCACGTCCGGCGGAGCGTCGGCGCCCGCACCCGCCGTGCCCGCCGAGGACGCGGCGTCCCCGGCCGAGCCGGAGGCGCCGGAACCCGCCAAGTCCGCCCCCGCGAAGGGGCGGTCGCGCAGAGGCCGCCGCCGCTCCACGAAGGGCGCCTCCGCACCGTCCAAGAAGGCGCCCCCCGCCCCCGCCGAACCGCCGCGACCGGACCGTCCCGCCAAGCCCGCGGACCGCCCCGCAGAGGCCGCGGAAGGTCCCGCCGAGGCCGCCGACCGCCCCCAGGAGGCCGCAGGCAGGCCCGCGGAGCCCGCGGGTAGGTCCGCGGAGGCCGCGGACGGCCGCACGGAGACCGCTGATGGACCCGCGGACGACTCGGCGAAGGCCGCGCCCCAGCAGCCGAAGGGATTGCGCGGCGACGGCTTCCGGGCCTCCGGCGACACCCGCACCGCGCCCCGCACCGGCGGTGGGACGGCGCGCCAGGGCGAGCTGATCCGCGCCCTCACCCTGCTCCGCGACCAGCTCGGCACGTTCGAGTTCGTCCTGGACGTCCCGGGCGTCGAGGAGGCCCGCGAGGCCCGCACGGAGCTGCGCAACCAGCTCGTCGACTACGTCCTGCCGCGCGTCCAGGCGGCGGGGACGCCGATGCTCGTGGTCCTCGGCGGGTCCACCGGCGCTGGCAAGTCGACGCTGGTCAACACCCTCGTCGGCGCCCGCGTCAGCGCCACCGGCGTGCTCCGCCCTACCACCAGCAGCCCGATCCTCGTCTGCCACCCCGACCACGTCGCGTGGTTCATGGAGGGGCCGATGCTGCCCGGCATGGGCCGGGTCCGCGGGCCCGCGCCCGACGCCATCGCCGGTGACCAGCTGGTCATCATCGCGAGCGACGCGCTGCCGCCCGGCCTCGCGCTGCTCGACAGCCCCGACTTCGACTCGGTCTTCGAGGACCACTACGAGTTCGCGACCAAGCTGATGGCCGCCGCCGACCTGTGGCTGTGCGTCACCACCGCCGCCCGCTACGCCGACGCGCAGGTGTGGCAGATGCTCCAGCGCGCCAAGGAGAACGGCGCCACGATCGGCGTCGTGCTCTCCCGCATCCCCCAGAGCGAGGGACGCGGCGACCGCTCCGGCGAGACCGGCTGGGGCGGCGCCGAGGTCGCCGAGCACTTCGGCGAGATGCTGGACGAGCACGAGGTCGGCGACGCGCGGCGCTTCACCGTCCCCGAGACGCGGATCGAGGAGAGCCGCCTCCCCGAGGACGCCGTCGCCGACATCCGCGCCTGGCTCGTCGGCGTCGCCGAGGACACCGACGGCCGCGAGATCGTCGTGAGCGATACGCTCGCCGCCGTCCTGGACAGCTTCCGCACCCGCGTCCCCGAACTGGCCCGGCACGTCGAGGCGCAGGTGGCGCAGCGCGCCGAACTGGCCCAGCAGGTCGAGGCCGCCTACGCCACCGTCCTCGCCGAGCTGGACGAGGCCACCCGCAACGGCTCCCTCCTGCGCGGCGAGGTCCTCGCCCGCTGGCAGGAGTTCGCCGGGACCGGCGACCTGCTGCGCGCCCTGCACGTCCCGCGGCCGCGCCGGGGACGCTCCGCGAACCGCCGCCACCGCAGCCCCGCCCGCGTCCGCGCGCTCAAGTCCGCGCTGCGCGACGCCCTCGAATCGCTGATCATGTCGTCCGCCGAGCACGGCGCCGAGCAGGTCCTCGCCCGCTGGCGGGAGCACCCGGCGGGCGGTCACGTGATGTCCGGCCCGGCCGCGACGCTCAGTGGCGTCTCCCCGGAGCTGTCGCGCCGCGTCACCCGCGCCGTCAGCTCCTGGCAGGACCACGTCCAGGAACTGATCCGCACCGAGGGCGTCACCAAGCGCTCGGTCGCCAAGCTGGTCTCCTTCGACACCGAGGCGGTCTCGCTCGTCCTGATGATCGGGCTGCTCGGCTACGGCACCTCCGACGTCGCGGTCGAGGGCGGCAACAGCGCCGTCCCGCAGCGGCTCCTGAAGGCCCTGTTCGGCGCCGAGTCGCTGCGCGGCATGGGCGCCAAGGCCCGCGCCGACCTGCGCAGCCGGATCGGGATGCTGTTCGACGAGGAGGCGATCAGATACGGGCAGGCGCTCGACGCCGCCGGCATCCCCGACGAGACCGTCCCCGTCCAGCTCTACCAGGCCACCTACAATCTCGAGGTTGCCCGATGACCACCTCGGCCATCCCCGCGAACTCCGCCGCCGGCGCCCTCGGCACCCCCGTGTACCCGCCGCCGCCCCCGCCCGAGCCGACCCCGCTGCCCGAGCGGCTCGACGGCCTCGACCGCCTCCTCCAGGCCGGGACGGGACGTCTCGACCAGCCGCTCCTCGACGACGCCGGCGCCCTGCTCGACCGCGCCGGGCAGCGGCTGCGGCTGTCGGGCGACCACACGGTCGTGACCCTCGCCGGCGGGACGGGCAGCGGCAAGTCCTCGCTGTTCAACGCCATCTGCGGCCTCGAACTCTCGCCCACCGGCATCCGCCGCCCGATGACCTCGCAGGCCCACGCCTGCGTCTGGGGGCTGGACGGCGCCGGGCCGCTCCTGGACTGGCTCGACGTCGACAAGCGCCACCGCTACGCCCGCGCCAGCGCCCTCGACCTCGAACGCCCCGACAACTCCCTCCAGGGCCTCGTCCTGCTGGACCTGCCCGACCACGACTCCATCCAGGCCCTGCACCGCGCCGAGGTCGACCGGTTCGTCACGATCGCCGACCTCCTCGTCTGGGTCGTGGACCCGCAGAAGTACGCCGACGCCGCCCTGCACCGCAACTACATCGTCCCGTTCGCCCGGCACGCGGGCGTCACGCTGATCGTCCTCAACCAGGTCGACCGCCTCGGCCCGGACGAGATCGACGACTGCGTCGCCGACCTGCGCCGCCTGCTGGAGGCCGAGGGCCTCGCCCACCCGCGCATCGTCACCACGTCCGCGGTCAGCGAGGACGGCGTCACCGGCTTCCGCGACATCCTCGTCGACACCGTCGCCGCCCGCCGCGCCCGCGGCGAACGCCTCTCCGCCGACGTCGACAAGGTCGCCGAGCGCTTCGCCGTCCACCGCTACACCGCCGACCCGCCCACCGCCGTCGAGGACGACCGCCGCCAGGACCTCGTGCAGGCCCTCACCGACGCGGCGGGCGCGCCCGCCGTCGCCGATGCCATGGAGAGCGCCTACGAGCTGCGCGCCGCCGACTTCGTCGGCTGGCCCGTCACCGCCCTGATCACCCGCCTCCGCTCCGACCCGCTGCGCCGCATGCGCCTCACCGAACTGCGCGAGGAACTCCGCGACGCCTTCACCGGCCCCATCGGCGCCCAGCAGGGCGACGTCGACAACGCCCTGCACGCCGTCACCACCGGCGTGGCGGCCGAACTCCCGCCGCCCTGGGCCCGCTCCGTCCGCGCCGCCGCCCGCACCCACGCCGTCGAGATCCCCGAAGCCCTCGGCGACTCCCTCAAGGACGCCCTGCCCGGCTTCAACCAGGTCCCCCGCTGGTGGTGGCTGATCAAGACCTGGCAGTACTTCCTCATCCTGGTCGCCGTCCTGAGCGTCGTCTGGATCGGCCTCCTCGTCGCCTACGGCGTCCTGGACGCCGGCCAGGACCCGCCCGACCTCGTCGGCGAGGCGGGCCTCATCCCCTATGTCGCCGTCCTGGCCGTCTGCACCCTGGGCATGGGGCTGCTCACCTCGTCCGCCTGCCGGAACCTGGTGGCCCTCTCGTCCGCCAAACACGGCGACAAGATGGAACACCACATGCGCGAGGGCATCGAACGCGTAGCCGACCAAAAAGTCATCGCCCCCATCACCGCGGAACTGGAGCGCTACGCCCGCTACCGCGAAGACGTGGCCAAAGCCCTAGGCCACTAACAGCCCTCGCACGGCCCCTGGAAACGCTCCAGAACACAACACCTCGCCCGCCACCGGCCGCCCTGAGAACAAGGGCGGCGGGCCTCCAAGCGAACTGGGGCGCAGGCGCAGCGGGTATGCACGCCGCCCGCCCTCAAGCGGACAAGGCGCGCAGCCGCGCCCATCTACCCTCGGCCCCCCGTCCACCTCCCCTCCCGCCACCGTCCCGGTCCGCCCCCGGGGCCATTAACATCCTCACCACCCTGCGCAAATGCTCCACTGCGCCGAGTTATCCACAATTGACACGCCCCCTTCCCTCCCGCCCCACCCCTCAGCCACCGTTGTACTCGTCACAAAGAGCAACGGAGGAACCCATGAACGAAGCGCACATCACGATCATCGGCTGGATCGCCGCCGAGCCCCACTACACCGTGACCACCAACGGCACCTCGTTCCTGTCGATCAGAGTCGGCTGCACGCCGCGCCGCTACGACCGCGATACGGGCCAGTGGCAGGACGTCGACACCCTGTTCGTCACCGTCAACTGCTGGCGCGGCCTGGCGGACAACGTCAACGCCTCCGAGTTCCAGCGGGGGCATCCCGTCCTGGTCACCGGCCGCCTCCGCATCCGCCAGTACGAGCGCGACGGCCAGTGGCGCTTCTCCGCCGAGATCGAGGCCACCACCGTCGGTCACGACCTGAGCCGGGGCACCGCCGACTTCCGCCCCGTCCAGCGCGGCGGCGCCCTGACCGAAGGGGACCGCCAGGAGGCCCGCGAAGTAGCCGACCAGTGGGCCATGGCCCCCACAGAAGTCGAGACGGAGAAAGCAGCCTGAACACCACACCGCCACCACGGGAGCCATCCGAAGCCGACCAGTCCCACGAAACCAGAACTGCGCCCTGACCCCATCAGGAAGCGATCCGCGAAGGAGGCGAGATGAAGCCGGGGAGGGGCGTCGCTTGAGCCGCCGAGGCGGCGGCGCCCACCCCGCGCTGGTCACTACCTGCCCGAATCCGCCGAAAACCGCGCATGAAGCCGCCCTCTCCACCAGACGCCGAGACACCCGAACCCGGTGCCAACGAACCCGTCGGGCTGGAGGAGCGTGCCCGAACGGTCACCCTCATGTGC
Source organism: Actinomadura terrae (assembly GCF_022751215.1). Lineage (GTDB taxonomy): Bacteria > Actinomycetota > Actinomycetes > Streptosporangiales > Streptosporangiaceae > Spirillospora > Spirillospora terrae. Next base: position 1,914,247 of record NZ_JAICDG010000002.1, read on the forward strand.
GCTCTCGAACGTATTGGTTTCCCGCCCACTCCGCACACGTCGCAACTATTGTGTTACACAACGTGATGCGCGTAAGGGGGAAGGATGACGGCAGTGCAGTCGTCCGCCGAGGACCGTGGTGGGGAACTGACCCCCAGGCCCCGGCGCCGAACGTTCCCAGGGCGCAGGTCCCTGCTCATGATCTATGTGCCGGCGGTGGTCGCCGTCCACGCGGGGCTGATCATCGCGGGGCTCGTCACCACTTCTCCGGAGGTCGATGACTTACTGACATTCGTCGCCCTGCTGGCCTGCGGTGCGGTGTGCATCGAGGCGACGCGGCGGCTCGGCATCCCGGCGGGCGTCGGACGCGACCTGCTGTCGGCCTGGTGGCTGCCGGTGGCGCTCCTCCTGCCCCCGCTGTACGCGCTGCTGATGCCGATTCCGCTCCAGGCGCTGCTCCAGTTCCGGGTGCTCCGGACACTCGTCCACCGGCGAATCCTCGTCGCCTCCGCGCTCGGCATAGCGGGAGCCTGCGCCTCCGCGGTGTTCCACCTCGTCGTGAACGACCCCCTGGACTCGTCCCCGGACTGGGTCGTGGACGCCTCTCCAGGAATCCCGGCGGCCGTGGGCTGCGCGGTGCTGTTCACCGTTGTGAACACGGTACTGGTGGCGGTCGCCGCGCACGCGGCCAACCCGGAGAGCCGGTGGCGTGACGTCCTGTGGACGCGCGAAAGCCTGCTGCTGGACGTGGTGGACCTCTGCGTCGGCATCCTCGTGGCGATCACGAGTTCGCTGACGCTCGGCCTGCTCGTCCTGGCACTGCCGCCCGTGATGCTGCTGCAACGCAGCCTGATGCACCAGCAACTCCAGGCCGCGGCGAGGACCGACTCCAAGACCGGCCTGCTGAACGCCGCGGCCTGGCAACGGGAGGCCGCCACGGAACTCGCCCGAGCCCTGCGCACCCACGACCCCCTGGCCGTCCTGCTGATCGACATCGACCACTTCAAACGCGTGAACGACACCCACGGCCACCTGATCGGCGACGAGGTGCTGGTCGGCGTCGCCAACACGCTGGGCCACCAGCTACGCGACTACGACCTGGTCGGACGTTTCGGCGGTGAGGAGTTCGTGGTCCTCCTCCCGGGCACCGACACCGTCGAGGCATGCCGCGTGGCCGAACGCCTCCGCGGCCGCGTCCGCCGCCTGGCCGTGCCCGCCGAGGAGGGAACGGTCGTCGTCACCGTCTCCATCGGCGTCTCCCTCTACCGCACGCACGGCGAAGACCTCATCGAACTCATGGCCGCAGCCGACCTGGCCCTCTACCGAGCCAAAGCATCCGGCCGCGACCGCGTCTGCCTCCCCGCCCTGGAGGGCCCCAAAGCCAAATAACCCCCACCTCCCACGACAACAACGCCCCCCACAGCCGCCGCCGGGGCCCACCCCGCCCCCGGCCGCGGCAGTGGCTACCACAGCACCACCCTCCAACCACAGCACCACCCCCCAACCACCCACCCTGCACAAACCCCACCCCCCCGCGACCCCACCACCCCGCGAACCCCACCCACCCCGCGACGCCCACCCACCTACCGCGCCGCCCACCTGCGAGGTCCGCCCACCTGCGGGCTGCCCGCCTAGGAGGTCCGCCTACCTCCGAGGCCCGTCCGCCTACGGGCCCCGCCCGCTGGGAGGTCCGCCTAGCTTCGAGGCCCGCTCACCTCCGGGGTCCGTTCGCTTGCGGGGCCCGCCTGCTTGGAAGGTCCGCCTGCTTGGAAGGTCCGCCCACCTGCGGTTTCCGCCTGCCTACGGGCCTGCCCGCCTGAGAGGTCCGCCTACCTTTGAGGCCCGCTCACCTCCGGGGTCCATTCGCTTGCGGGGCCCGGCCGCCCGTGAGGTCCGCTCGGCTGCGTGATCTGCCTGCCCGCAGGGCCCGCCTGCCCGGGAGGTCCGCCTGCCTCCGGGGTCCGCTCACCTGCGGGGTTCGCCTGTTTGTGGGGCCCGCTGGCGTGCGAGGTCCGCCCACCTCTGACGCCTGCTCACCTGCGGGCCCGCCTGCCTGGAAGGTCCGCCCACCTGCGGGCCTGCCCGCCCCGCTTGGGAGGTCCGCCTACCTCTGAGGCCCGTCCGCACGCGGGGTCCGTTCGCTTGCGGGGCCCGTTTGCCTGCGAGGTTCGCTCACCTGCGGGGTCCGCCTGCCTGCGGGGCCCGTCCGCTTGGGAGGTCCGTCCGCCTGCGAGGCTCGTTCGTCGCGAAGCCCGCCTACCTCGAAGTCCACCCCCGGCGGCCCATCCCTGCAGCTCGACTGCGACTGCGCCAATACCGCCGGAGCTGGCCATCGCCCCCTGCCCCCAGAGAGAAAGCGTGGTCACAGCCGCCGAGCGCCGTGCTCCGCGGTCTCGCCGAGGAGGGTCGGAAGTGAGTGAGAAGCCGAAGGGACTGCGTTTGCCAAGCGGTACGACTTGAACCACTCCAACCGCCCTGGCACCTCTACTGTCGCCGGGCCTGACCATCGCCAAGGACGGCTTGGCGGTGGTCGGAGAGTTGAAGCGGCTGTGACGTGGCCCGGCCCGCCCCTTGGTCGTAGCCCGCAGTTGCCGAGCGCCGCGGCCCGAACCACCCCCGATCTCCCAGGGCGTGGTCGTGGTTGCGTCCGCTCAAGCGGTGTGAGCTCAGCTAGCCGACCCACCTTTGGGCAGGCCCGCAGCCGCCAGGACACCACGACCCATGATGTCGAGCTCCTCAGGCCCGGCATGGTTGTGCCCCCGGATGCTGGGCGTCGCGACAGGTTGGCTGGCGGGCGGGGATGGATGGTGTGGTGGGTGTGTCGGATTGTGCGGGTAGCTGGTGGGCGGGTTGTGGTGTGTCGGGGGTCGTCTGGTGAGAGTTGGAGAAGGGCCTTGGGGCTGGGTCAGGGTGGGTCGGTTAAATCGCTTGTTCGTTGTTCCGGGACGGCATTACGTTGCCGCAGTGGACCTCTTCTCACGTTCTTGGACGGCATTGCGCGCGGCGGTCGACGACCTTTCGGGGGAGGACTGGGAGCAGCCGTCCGGCTGTGCCGGCTGGCTCGTGCGGGACCTGGTGTGCCACCTGATCATCGACGCCCAGGACGTCCTGATCACGCTGGTCACGCCCACCGACGCCGAGCCGACCGTGGACGCGGCCACCTACTGGGACCTTGTCGATCCGCCGACCGGCGAGGACCCGCTGGACGCGCTGATTCCCCGGCTGGCCGCGGCGTACGGCGAGCCGAGGTGGCTGAAGTTCCACTTCGACGACATCGGTTCCGCCGCCGGGCGCGCCGCCGAACTCGCCGACCCGGGGGTTCGCGTCAGTACCCAGGACAAGGTGCTGACCACCGGCGACTACCTGTCCGCCTACGTCATGGAATGGACGCTGCACCACCTCGACCTGATCGTCCACCTGCCCTCGGCCGCCGAGCCGCCCGCGGAGACCCTCGCGGCCGCCCGCGCGTCGCTGGAGAAGATCGCCGGGGTGTCGATCCCGGCGGTGTTCTCCGACACCGACGCACTGCGGGTCGCCACCGGACGTCGTCCTCCGACGGACGAGGAGAGCGCCGCGCTCGGCGGACTGGCCACGCGAATCCCCTTCGTGCTGGGCTGATTGGCCCTTTTCAGGGGCTGGAAGCCGCCGCTGTCCCGATTGTGCGGTGCGGTGGGGTGGGAGTGCGCTGCCACCGACTGCTGGTGCGCCGCCGCATCGGGGCTTTGAGCTGCCGTAGTTCTGTGCTGCGTGGTGGGGGACGGCGGCGGAGCGGTGGGATTTGTGGGGGTTCCTCGGGTGGGGTGGGGAAGCGCGGCGAAACGGTGCCGTGGACCCCCTACCCTTGTCAATATGGCCGAGTACATCTACACGATGCAGCGCGTGCGCAAGGCGCATGGCGACAAGGTCGTCCTGGACGACGTCACCCTGCATTTCCTGCCGGGCGCCAAGATCGGCGTCCTGGGGCCGAACGGCACCGGTAAGTCGACGTTGCTGCGCATGATGGCCGGTCTGGAGCAGCCGTCCAACGGCGACGCGCGGCTGATGCCGGGGTACAGCGTCGGGATGTTGCAGCAGGAGCCCCCGCTGAACGAGGAGAAGACCGTCCTCGGGAACGTGGAGGAGGGCGTCGCCGAGACCAAGGCGATGGTCGACCGCTTCAACGAGATCGCCGAGAAGATGGCGACGGACTACTCCGACGAGCTGATGGAGGAGATGGGCAAGCTCCAGGAGCAGCTCGACCATCGCAACGCCTGGGATCTCCAGAGCCAGCTCGAGCAGGCGATGGACGCGCTGCGCTGCCCGCCGGGCGACGCCGAGGTGACCAAGCTGTCGGGGGGTGAGCGCCGCCGGGTCGCGCTGTGCAAGCTGCTGCTGGAGGCGCCCGACCTGCTGCTGCTGGACGAGCCCACCAACCACCTGGACGCCGAGAGCGTGCAGTGGCTGGAGCAGTTCCTCGCCAAGTACGAGGGGACGGTCCTGGCCGTCACCCACGACCGGTACTTCCTCGACAACGTGGCCACCTGGATCCTGGAGCTGGACCGGGGCCGCTGCTTCCCCTACGAGGGCAACTACTCCACCTACCTGGAGAAGAAGGCCGACCGTCTGAAGGTTGAGGGCAACAAGGACGCCAAGCGCAAGAAGCGCCTCCAGGACGAACTGGAGTGGGTCCGGTCCAACCCGAAGGCGCGGCAGACCAAGTCCAAGGCCCGCCTGGAGCGGTACGAGGAGATGGCGGCGGAGGCCGCCAAGACCCGGAAGCTGGACTTCGAGGAGATCCAGATCCCGCCGGGTCCGCGCCTCGGCAACACGGTGATCGTGGCCGACAAGCTGACCAAGGGCTTCGACGACCGCCTCCTGATGGACGACCTGACGTTCAACCTGCCGCCGAACGGCATCGTCGGCGTGATCGGCCCGAACGGCGTCGGCAAGACCACGCTGTTCCGGATGATCGTCGGCGAGGAGCGGCCGGACGGCGGTGAGCTGCGGCTCGGCGAGACCGTGCAGGTCTCCTACGTCGACCAGGGACGCGGCGGCATCGACCCGAAGAAGACGGTCTGGCAGGTCGTGTCGGACGGCCTCGACCACATCAACGTGGGCCAGGTCGAGATGCCGTCCCGCGCCTATGTCGCGGCGTTCGGCTTCAAGGGGCCCGACCAGCAGAAGCCGTCCGGGGTGCTGTCGGGCGGCGAGCGCAACCGGCTCAACCTGGCGATGACGCTCAAGCAGGGCGGCAACGTCCTGCTGCTGGACGAGCCCACCAACGACCTCGACACCGAGACGCTGTCGAGCCTGGAGAACGCCCTGCTGGAGTTCCCCGGCTGCGCCGTGATCACCTCGCACGACCGGTGGTTCCTCGACCGGATCGCCACGCACATCCTCGCGTGGGAGGAGGGCTCGAACTGGTTCTGGTTCGAGGGCAACTTCGCCGACTACGAGAAGAACAAGATCGAGCGTCTCGGCGCCGACGCGGCCCGCCCGCACCGGGTCACGCACCGCAAGCTCAAGCGCGACTGAATTTATTTAGTCCCGGCCCACGTCCCTTGGCGGGCGCGGAGTCGCTTCGCGATCTTCCCGGTGGCGCGCCCGCGCGACGGTTGAGGTCGCTTCGGGGCATGTCGAACGCGGAACGGCCGGGTGATCAATGATCACCCGGCCGTTCGCGTTGTCGCGGTGTGGGGTGGGCCGGGGCTCCCGGGTCGGGTGGGGCTCTTGATGATCTTTCGGTGGACGCGGCGCGGGGGCGGAGATCCGCGGCGGGTACCATCGGGCGCACCGGCGGACCCCCGTGACCCGACCCCCAGGCGAGGACATGCAGCAGACCGACCTGCCCGAGGCCGAGTACCGGCACGTCTATGAGTTCCACCTCCGTTTCGGGGACATCGACTCGCAGGGCCATGTGAACAACGTCAAGTTCCTCGGCTACCTGGAGGACGCGCGGATGGAGATGTTCCATGGCGGTCCGGTGCGCAAGGGGGAGCAGCCCGTCCGGGGCATGGTGATCTCCCGGCACGAGATCGACTACCGGTTGCCGCTGCTGCCGACGGTCCATCCGGTGCGCGTGGAGACGTGGGTGACCGAGGCGCGGGTCGCGTCGTTCAAGCTGGCCTACGAGGTGCGCGACGACGAGAACGTCTACGCGACCGCGACGTCGACGCTGGTGGCCTTCGACGCGTCCACGAACCGCTTGCGCCGGTTCACGGAGCAGGAACGGGAGTTCATCGGCCGCTACCTCGCCCCCGGGGCATGACGGCGGTCGCGGGCCCCGCGCTCGGTGACGGTCCCCGTGATCCGCTGCCCGGGCTCGGTATCGGACGCGGCGTCGCGCTGCGGCTCGCCGTGGACGCGGACGCGGAAGCGCTCGCCGTCCTGTGCCTGGAGAACCGCGAGTACCTGCGGCCGTGGGAGCCGGAGCGGGCCGAGTCCTATTTTACCGTCGAGGGCCAGCGGGCCAACCTGCGCGCGCTGCTGGACGCCTATGACGCGGGGGAGATGTGGCCCGCCGTCATTCTCGTGGACGGGGAGGTCGTGGGCCGCATCACGCTCAACAACATCCTGCGCGGCCCCCTTCAGAGCTGTTTCGTCGGCTACTGGGTGGCGCGTGCGCACGCCGGACGGGGCGTCGCGACCGAGGCCGTCCGGCAGGCGCTGGACGTGGCGTTCGACGAGCTGCTCCTCCACCGGGTGGAGGCGTTCACGAGGATCGACAACCACGCCTCCCAGCGCGTCCTGGAGCACAACGGCTTCACCGTCGTCGGGACGGCCCGCCACCACATCCACGTGGACGGCCGCTGGCACGACGAGCGCTTCTTCGAGCGGCTCGCGCCGTGGGACGACGGGATCGCGCCGCTCCCTCCGGCGTAGCGATCATTGTTGCCGGGTATTACCGGTAAGAATGAGTCTTCCGAATCGAGACGCCATGTCCCCCTATCTCGCCGCCTGGATCCTCTGGATCGGGATGTTCCTCGCCATCGAACTGCCCGCCGTGTTCAACCGGCAGAAGGACGACACGTTCTCCGAACTGGTGTGGAGCGTGTTCGCCATTCGCGGCAAGCCGGTCGGCTGGCAGGTGCGCCGCCTCGCCCTGATCGCCGGGCTCGGCTGGCTCGTCGCCCACTTCCTGACCGGCGGCGCCGTCTGACCGGCGGCGCCGTCCAGCCGTGCGGTCAGCGTGAGGCCAGCCACGGGTCCTTGAGGTCCAGGAACGTGAAGTTCCCCTCGTAGAACTGCTGCATCTCCTCCATCGCGGCCTGCATCTCCGGTGCCGGGGCCTGGGACTCGCCGATGCGGGCCTCCGCCTCGGACGTGAAGTACACGGCCTCGGTCATGCCGCCGTCCCCGTGGGCCGCCCAGACGCCGCCGAGGATGTCGGGGCGGTGCCGGGTGAGGATGCCGTAGTCCGCCCGGTCCATCCACGCGCGCAGCCCGTCCAGGTCGCGGACGCGGCTGTGCATGATCTGGACGAATCCGGCGTCGTCGGAGCCGCCGGACATCCAGGTTCCGGTGGCGGCGCAGTCGTGGAAGGTCACCTCGCCGGTGAACAGCTTGGACAGCTCCGTCCACCACTGCTCCTGCTCGTGGCGGTGGCTGTTGCGGCGCGCCGCGTCCGGCGACTCGAAGCGGGCCAGCGCGACGAACGTGCCGTCGTCGGTGACGCCCGCGGTGCTGCCGAGCCAGCCGACGGCTCCGGGCGCGAGGTCGCGGATCCAGCGGTCCATCGCCTCCCGCACCTCGTCGCGGTCGGTGATCTTTCCCTGGATGACCTGGATGAACATCGCGCACCTCCTCGTATGGGATCGCCTGGGGCCGACGCGCGGGCCGAGCGCCTGAGACGGCCTGAACTGGGCATTCGCCCCCGTTTCGGGTATCCGGCCCCCGATGGCCCCTCTGAAACCGACGTTACGCCTGGAGTCGGGCGAAGACCACTGAGCCGTCACGGGTCGGTAACAAGCCCATACGAATCCGCATTTGTCGGAGTTATCCCTCTAAGGTCGCTTCGCGAAATGTGGAGATCCCACGTGGAAGGGGCATGATGCGGCGCGTCTCAACAGGAGCGATGGCACTGCTGCTGGCCGCGGGAGTGAGCGGGGCCGGCGCCACGGCGGCGCAGGCGGCGGTCACGGCCCGGACGGGCCCGGCCCAGGCCGGCCAGGCTCAGGCGGGCGACATCCTCGCCCAGCTCAAGGCCATTCCCGGCATGCAGGTGACGGAGCAGCCCTCGACGCTGCCCGGCTACCGGTGGTTCTGGCTCACCTACCGCCAGCCGGTCGACCACCGCAACCCGAAGGGCAAGTGGTTCGAGCAGCGGATCATGTTGCAGCACAAGTCGGCGGACCGGCCGATGGTGCTGTACACCAGCGGATACAACACGCCCGAGACCATGTTCACCTCCGAGCCGACGGCGCTGATCGACGGGAACCAGATCTCCGTCGAGTACCGGTACTTCACGCCGTCCCGACCCGAGCCCGCGGACTGGCGCAAGGACACGATCTGGCAGGCGGCCACCGACGAGCACCGGCTGATCGGCGCGCTGAAGAAGATCTACAAAGCCAGATGGATCTCGACGGGCGCCAGCAAGGGCGGCATGACCGCCGTCTACCACAAGCGGTTCTACCCGCGTGACGTGGACGGCAGCGTCGTGTACGTGGCGCCGAACGACGTCGACAACAACGACGACCGCGCCTACGACAAGTTCTTCCAGACGGTCGGCACCGACGCGCAGTGCCGCGCGCACGTCAAGGCGCTCGCGCGGGAGTTCCTGAAGCGCCGCTCCGCGATGCTGGCGCGGTTCAAGGACGCGGCGGCCAAGAACGGCTGGACGTTCGACATCCTCCGCTCGCCCGACCGCGCGTTCGAGAACTCGGTGATGGACTACGAGTGGGCGTTCTGGCAGTACAGCCTCCAGGCCGACTGCCCGACGCTGCCCGCCGTGGACGCCTCCGACGACGAGATCTACGGGACGCTCGACGCGATCTCGGGGCTGTCGTTCTACACCGACCAGGGCCTCCAGCAGTACATCCCGTACTACTACCAGGCGGGCACGCAGCTCGGATGGCCGACGCCGCAGTTCACGAGCCTGCGTCCGCTGCTGCGCTACGAGAGCAGCTACCAGCCCCGCACCTACGTGCCGCGTGACATTCCGATGCGGTTCGACGGGGGCAAGGCCATGCGGGACGTGGACCGGTGGGTCCGCGACCACGGCAGCCGGTTGCTGTTCGTGTACGGCGGCAACGACCCGTGGGGCTCCGAGCGGTTCCGGCTCGGCCGCGGCAGCCGCGACTCGGCCGTCTACACCGCGCCCGGCATGAACCACAGCGGCCGCCTCATCGCCAAGCTGACCGACAAGGACAAGGCTAAGGCGACCGCCGACCTGCTGCGCTGGGCGAACGTCCAACCTGGCGCGAAGACGCTGACGACCGCCCCCGGCGCGGACGACCCGCTCCAGCTCCAGCGCCCCCCGCTGTAACCCCATCCGCTCCGCGGCGGGTCGTGGCACGACGACCCGCCGCGGGTCAGCGGGTGGTCAGCCAGGCGGCGGAGTTGCCCGGGAGCAGGTCGCCGTAGAGCGGGATGCTGGTCAGCAGCGGGCGCCCCTCCGGGAGCCGGACGGGGTTCTCCCCGCAGTTCAAAGCGCAGGTCAGCGCGCCGCGCCGGAAGAACAGCGCGGTTTCGGACGAGTCGAGCCACTCCAGGCTCTCGGGCAGGTCGCCGGCCCAGTCGCGCCGGAGTGTCAGTGCCCTGCGGTAGAAACCCAGTGTGGAGGACGGGTCGTCCCGCTGCGCCTCGGCGGTCAGCGACGCCCAGCCCCGTGGCATCGGCAACCACGGGCGGGTGCCGTTCGGCGCGAACCCGTACGGCTCGGCGCGGCCCGACCAGGGGAGCGGGACGCGGCAGCCGTCCCGCCCCGGGCCGCCGCCGCGCTTGAAGATCGGGTCCTGGCGCGCCTCGTCGGGCAGGTCGGTGACCTCGGGCAGGCCCAGCTCCTCGCCCTGGTACAGGTACGCGGAGCCGGGCAGCGCGAGGAGCAGCAGCAGCGCCGCCCTCGCGCGCGCCAGCTCGATCCCCGGCACGCCCCCGGGCCGTTCGTAACGGGTGACGTGCCGGACGGAGTCGTGGCTCGACAGCACCCACGTCGGCGCCGCACCGGTGGGCGCGACGGCCTTCAGCGCCGCCGTCACCACGTCCCGGAACGCGGTGGCCGACCACGGCGCGAGCTGGAGGTCGAACTGGAACACCTGGTGCAGCTCGTCCGGACGCAGGTAGAGCGCGAGGTCCTCGGGGCCGTCCGTCCAGACCTCGCCGATGGCCATGCGGTCGCCGTCGTAGCCGTCCAGGATCCGGCGCCACCGGCGGTAGATCTCGTGCACCTCGGGACGGCTGTAGATCGGCCCGTTCGCCGTGCGCCGCCCGCGCCCGGCGAGGTCGGCGAACGTCTCGTCCTTGACGAGCCCGGCGGCGACGTCCACGCGGAAGCCGTCGACGCCCCGGTCCAGCCAGAACCGCAGGATGTCCTCGAACTCGTGCCGCACCTCGACGTTGCGCCAGTTCAGGTCGGGCTGCTCGGGCGCGTACAGGTGCAGGTACCACTCGCCGCAGGGCAGCCGCGTCCAGGCGGGGCCGCCGAACGAGGACGGCCAGTCGTTCGGCGGGTCCTCCTCGCCGGGCACCGCCCCCGGCCTGCCCCGCCGGAAGATATAACGGGCGCGGGCAGGTGATCCTGGCGGCGAGGCCACCGCCTCCTGGAACCAGCGGTGCCGGTCGGAGGTGTGGTTGGGGACGATGTCGACGATCAGCCGCAGCCCGTGCGCGTGCACGTCGGAGACCAGGTCGTCGAAGTCGCCGAGCGTCCCGAAGCGGGGGTCGACGTCGCGGTGGTCGGCCACGTCGTAGCCGCCGTCGGCGAGCGGGGAGCGGTAGAACGGCGTGAGCCACAGCGCGTCCACGCCGAGGTCGCGCAGGTAGCCGAGCCGGGACCGGATTCCCTGGAGGTCGCCTTCACCGTCCCCGTCGGAATCGGCGAAACTGCGGACGTACACCTCGTACACGACGGCACTGCGCCACCAGGGGGATCGCGTCATACACGGCGATCTACCCGTTTAGGACGGAGCGTTCACCATGCTCCGCGCGGCCATCGTGAAGTAGTCCCAGAGCGTCTTCTCCAGGTCCGGGGGGAGGCCCAGCTCGTCCACCGCGTCGCGCATGTGCCGCAGCCACGCCACCCGCTCGGCCTCGCCGATCACGAACGGGACGTGCCGCATCCGCAGCCGGGGGTGCCCGCGCTGCTGGCTGTAGGTGGTGGGACCGCCCCAGTACTGGATGAGGAAGAGGCGGAGCCGCTCCTCGGCGGGGCCGAGGTCCTCCTCGGGGTAGAGCGCGCGCAGGTCGGGGTCTTCAGCGACCCCCTGGTAGAAGCGGTGCACCAGCTTGTGGAAGGTCTCCTCGCCGCCGACCGCTTCGTAAAAGGTCACCTTGTCAGTCATCGCGCACCCAGCCTATGCGATCACGCGGACGCGGAGCCCGGCCCCCAAGGGATCAGGCCGCCCCCGGTCAGGTGGCCAAGGTCAGGTGGCCAAGGTCAGGTGGTGGGGGCGGGGGTGGCCACAGTCACGCCCGCCGCGTCGAACGCGCGCTTGACCCGCTCGCGCAGTTCGCGGGCGACGTCGGCCTGCTTGCCCGGCGCGGTCTTCAGCACGACGCGGATCACCAGCGCGTCCCCGGCGAGGGCCTGCACGCCCCACACTGACGGCTGCTCCAGGATCACGTCCTGCCAGGTGGAGTCGGCGGCCATCTCGTCGGCGGCGGCCTGGAGGATCTCCTTGACCTTCTCGGTGTCCTCGTGGATGTCGACCGGGATGTCGAGGACGGCGCGGCCCCAGTTCTGAGACTCGTTCCCGACCTTCTTGATCTCCCCGTTGGGGACGTACCAGACGACGCCGTTGACGTCCCGCATGCGGGTGACCCGCAGGGTGACGGCCTCGACCGTCCCCTTGGCGCTGCCCACGTCGATGACGTCGCCGACGCCGTACTGGTCCTCCAGCAGCATGAACAGCCCGGCGAGGAAGTCCTTGACGATGTTCTGCGCGCCGAAGCCGACCGCGACGCCGATCACGCTCGCGCTGGCGAGGATCGGCGCGAGGTTGAGCCCGAGCGAGCCGAGGATGCTGAACGCCGCCGTCCCCATGATCAGGATGGACGCGACCGAGCGCAGCACCGAGCCGAGCGTCTGGGCGCGCTGGGCCCGCCGCTGGTTGAGCAGGGTGGGGCTGCCCTCGAAGACCGTCCGGGACCGTTCCCTGACCTTCTCCGACATCGTGCCCTCGGCCATCCGCACCGTGACCTTGGTGATCATGCGGTGCGCGATGTTCTTCACGATCAGCGCGACCACGAAGGTCAGGATGATCATGAACAGGGTCGCGAGCGGCTTGTCGAGCCAGTTGGAGTAGAACGTGGTGAAGTCGGTGCTGTGGGAGATGTTCCAGACCAGGCGGCACGCGGTGGTCGGCGTCCGGTCGCTGTCGGCCGAGGCCCGGCAGGCGTTCTCCACCGTCCCCGACTGGGCCCAGGGCAGCAGTGTGGCGGCGGCCAGTGACATCGACGGACCCTCCCCGGTCGTCTCGTGGTCGCGACGCCCCGCCGTGGACCAGCGGCGGGCACGAGCCCGATCGTAGGGGACGGTGACGACCGATTCGTACCGCGCCGGGCGGGACCGGCACGACCCGGCCGGGGAGGGCCGGTCGGCGAACGCGCCCCGCGGGCCGGTGGCTGCCGCGCCGTTCCGGCCACGACCCGCGGGGCACGCCCGGCTCTAGGTGCGGCCCACCGCCCGCCCGCGCGCCTCCCGGCACAGCGGTTGCAGGACGTGCGCCAGCTTCAGCGCGGCGCCGCCCGGGTCGTCCACGCGGTGCATCCGCTCGCCCCAGGACCACCAGTAGTAGTGGTCGTGCGACTCGGGCGCGGGCGCGCAGGTGACGTCCTCCGCGAGGCTCGCCGCCTCCGGGTTCACCACACGCAGGAACGCCGGACCCGAACGGGTCCGGACGACGCGGGCCACGAGCCCGCGCGTGTCGAGTTCGCGCTCCAGCTCTTCCAGGTAGTCGACGCGCGTGTCGCTGACCACCCGCCCCACCCCCTCCAGTTGTCGTGCGAGGACTGCATCGCCGGATCCCGTGTGGTCGCCTCGCCCTGAGAGAGCCCGCCGATCCGGTCGGCGCCGTCGACGCTCCGGATCGGTTCGTTCACTCGCGGCGAGAATTGCAACTGTCGGGCACCGGGTCAAGGGCCGGGTCATGTCGCCGGGAACCGGATTACCCCACCTCGGGGCAAGTTTCCTTCGTCTCGGAGGAAGAATCTCTACCCTGAGGGGCGGGGACGCGTTCCCGAGCAGCAGACTTCCCCGGAACCGCTTGGCCTGTGGCGGTGGCAGGGTTACGCTGCGTGCGCGAGAGATTATCTGTCGTGGTCATCAAGTTACCGGTCGCCGTGTGGGGAGACCGGTCTCTCCCCCCGGAGAGTCGGCGCCCCCGCCCAGCGGTGAGGAGGCCGGAGCCACAATGTCGGACACCCCTCGGCGAGAGACCGACGCCGCCCGCAGGATCCGCGCGCACGGCCTCGCCAGGGGGCGCGGCGCCGTGGACATCGCGCACGACATCCACGAGCAGTGCGGGCCGCTGTTCGGCACCAGCCGGGTGAAGGCGCATCGCCTCGCCCACGGTGTCGCGCTGTCCGACATCGTGGCCCAGGTCAGGGCCCTGTACGAGGTCGACGGCAAACCGGCGCCCAAGCTGGGGGAGACGCTGCTGTCGGCCTACGAGAGCGGATACAAGAGACCGGGTCCCGAGTATCTGCACTACCTCTGCGCCGTCTACCGGGTGGAGCCCGACGTGCTCGGGTTCCTCGGTCCCTGCATCTGCGGCCGCGGCCACGGGACCCGCCCGAGCGTCGCCGCCGTCCCCCAGCCACGGGCGCCGGAACGGCACGCGACCCGCGAGACCGACGGTCCGCTCGTCGGGTCGATCATCACCAGGGCCGAGGAACGGCCCTGGATCACCGTCAACGAACTGGGGGCCCCCGACCGCGCCGAAGGCCCCCTGTCCATTGATGTGGGAGAGGAGGACATCGTGCTTCGTAGAACCCTTCTGCAACTCCTGGCCGGAGCGGGCGTGGCGCTCGACGGACAGTTCCTTGGGGCGGTCGACGGTCTTCGCCGCAAGATGGACGACACGCTGGTCGGCGCGACGGTCTCGCCGACCATGCTCGACCAGTGGGAGGAGACGACCTACGGCTACGGCCAGCAGTACCAGGCCACCCCGTCCCTGCGGATGCTCTGCGACGTGCTGCTGGACTTCAGCGAGGTCCGCCGCATGTGCGACAAGCGGCAGCCGGTCGAGCTCCAGGAGCGGCTGTGCCGGATCGCCGCGCAGCTGTCCGGGCTGTCCGGCCTGATCATGATCAATCTAGGCGACCACCGGCTGGCCCGGTCGTTCTTCCGCACCGCGCGCACCGCCGCCGACGAGACCGGCGACCGGCAGCTGCGCGCGTGGGTGACCGTCCGGGAGTCGCTGGTGCCGATGTACTACGGCGACCCGCGCGAGGCGCTGCACCTGGCCCGCAAGGCCCAGGACCTCGCCGGACGCACCCCGGGGGTTGCCGCCGCGATGGCGCCCGCCGTCGAGGCCCGCGCGCTCGGCATGCTCGCCATGCGCGGACGCGGCGACGCCGCCCCGAGCGCTCGCCGCGCCCTCGTGCGCGGCCGCGCCGTGTTCGACCAGCTGTCCAAGACCGACACCGGTGACCTGGTGTTCGGCTTCACCGACCGGCAGATGGCCTTCTACGAGGGCGACACCTTCACCAACCTCGGCGACCACCGGCACGGCGACGAGGTGCTCAGCCACGCGCTGACCCTGTACGCGCCCACCGACCGGGTGGACCTCACGCTCGTCCGGCTCGACCGGGCGACCTGCAGGCTGCACGCCGGGCATCCCGACGCGGCGCTGACGGCCGGGCAGGAGGCCATCCTCGAACTGCCGCCCGACCACCGCTCCGACATCCTCGTCCACCGGGCCCGCCAGATCGGCGCGGCCGTCGTCGCCAAGCACGGCGCGAGCCAGGCGACGAAGGACTTCTTCGAGGCGCTCGCGGGGCCCTGGGTCACCAGCCCCGCGGACCAACGCTCCAACCACCTGTGGGGCGGCCCCCCACAGCCCCCGGAACCGCCCGTGCCTCCGGCCGAACAGGTCTGACCGGCGATGGCCACGGCAGACGGCGCCCCCGGGCAGGACGCCCCGAAACACGGCGACCCCACCGGCGCGCGGACGCTCGTCCGGCTCCAGTGGGAACCCCCCGAGTGGGCCTACGCGGAACTCCGGGTGCGCCGGTACCGGCCCACCGACCACGCCACCGTCCTCGCGCTGCACCGGGAGGGGCTGGCCCAGGTCGGCCTGCGCCCCGGCGACGGCGTCTACTACGACCACGACTTCTTCCGGATGGAGGACATCTACCTCCGCAACGACGGCGAGTTCCTCGTCGGCGAGGCCGACGGGCGGATCGTCGCGATGGGCGGGCTCCGCCGCGCCGACCTCGTCCCGGGCGGCAGCGCCCGCGCCTACGGCGGGTTCGCCCTCGGCACCCCCGCCCTCGACGCGGTCGAGATGGTGCGGCTGCGGGTCCGGCCCGCCGTCCAGCGCCGGGGGTACGGCGCCGCGCTGGTGCGGGCCCTCGAAGGGCGCGCCAGGGAGTACGGCTACCGGGTCCTGCGCGCCGACACCACCGAGCTCCAGGGTCCGGCGCTCGCCCTCTACCGCAAACACGGCTGGACGGAGACCCGCCGCGAGGTGATCGGCGGGATCGTCAACATCTACATCGAGAAACGGCTGAGATAAGTCCTGCGAACCCCGCCTTCTGGGACATCCGGGAGGCGGGGGCGCACCGGTGTCAGGCGCGCTGCCCGGCCACCAGCTGCATGAGCGGGTAGCGGCGGCGCCGGACGCCGGTGAACCCGCGCTCGGCGAGGGCGCCGGTCACCTGGCCGTCGCCGAAGACGGTGAGCCCGGTGAACCCGGCGGCGCGGCGCCGCACCTCGCGTCCGATCGGGCCCGCGGGCACTGGGAACGGGCGTCGGGACGTCAGGATGATCAGCCGTCCGCCCGGCTTGAGGACGCGCGTCATCCCGTCCACGGCCCGCCACGGGTCGTCGAACAGGTACAGCGCCCCGAAGCAGCAGACGGCGTCGAACGCCGCGTCCCGGAACGGCAGATCGACCGCGTTCCCCCGCACGTAACAGACGGGCGCCCCACCGTCCTCAGCCGCCCGGGGCTGTTGCGAAGCGGCCTCAGCCACCGCGCGGGCGTGTGGCTGAGCGGTGGGGCGACGCCGGAGGCGAGCCCCGCCGGGAAGATCGCGAAGCGATTCCGCGCCCGCCAAGGGACGTGGGCCGGGACTTCGAGATACAGCGCGGCTGAGCATGGTCGCGGACGCGTCCAGGCCGACGACCAGGCCGTCCGCGCCGACGCCCGCCGCGAGGGCGCGGGTCACGTTCCCGGGGCCGCAGGCCACGTCCAGGACGTTCAGCGCGGGTCGCACGCTCTCGCCGGGCTGCCCGAGGCCGAGCCAGTCGCGCGCCATCGCGTGCTCCTCGGCGGTGTCCGGCCCGATCGGCCAGCCCTTCGCGAGGTTGAACCCGGCGGGCCGCCACACCTTCTCGTAGATCTGCGGCAGGAACGTCGACCGCATCGCCGACTGCGCGAGCGACGGCGGCGGCTCCGTCGCGGGGCCGAGGAGGTCCAGGTAGCCGGCGGACAGGTCGGGCTCGTCCGGCGGGTCGGCGAGCAGCCCGACGGCCCGCTCGGCGGGGGTTCGCACCGAGGTACTCACGCCCCCATAAGATCATTTATCCGGACGGATGTCACCGCCCGACATGACCGGGTCACCGTCGGGGACGAGGTCGAGGCCCGTCTGGGACGCCAGGAACGACAGGGTGTCGGTCATCAGGTCGACCGACCGGCTCACCGACCGGGCCGAGTGCCCGACCTCCGCCTCGTCGCGCAGCAGGACCGGCGCGTCCGACGCGGTCGCGTGCTGGAGCGCGGCGCACATCTTGCGGGCGTGCAGCGGGTCGACGCGGGTGTCGCTGCCGAACGTCGTGAACAGCGTGGCCGGGTAGGCCGTTCCGGCGTGGACGTGGTGGTAGGGGGAGTAGCCGATCAGCCAGCCGAACTCCTCGGGGTCCTCGGCCGTCCCGTACTCGTCGTTCCAGGTCTGGCCGAGGCCGAACCGCTCGTAGCGGACCATGTCGAGCAGCGGCGCCGAGCAGACGACCGCCCGGTACAGCTCGGGGCGCTGGGTGAGCGCGGCGCCGACCAGCAGGCCCCCGTTCGAGCCGCCGGAGATCGCGAGGCGGGACGGGGTGGTCAGCCCGTCGGCGATCAGCTTCTCGGCGGCGGCGTGGAAGTCGTCGAAGACGCATCGCTTACGGTCGCGCATGCCCGCGCGGTGCCACTCCTCGCCCTCCTCCGACCCGCCGCGCAGGTTCGCGACCGCGTACACGCCGCCCGCCTCGACCCACGCGAGGATGCTCGCCGAGTACGCGGGGGTGAGCGAGATGTTGAAGCCGCCGTAGCCGTACAGGATCGCCGGGCGCGGCCCCGAGACGCCGGGCCGCGAGGCCACGAGCATCCGCACTTGCGTGCCGTCCGCCGAGGCGTAGCTGATCTGGCGGGTCTCGATCTCGGGGACGTCGACCGTCCCCGGCGCGGACGCCCACAGCGTCGTCTCCCCGGTGCGCGCGTCGTAGCGCAGCACCGAGGCGGGCGTGACGTGGTCGGTGTAGCCGAACCACGCCTCGTGCCCGCCCTCCGGACGCTCGATGATCCCGCCGATCGAGCCCAGCCCGGGCAGCGGGACCGCGCCGATCCGCTCGCCCGTCTCCAGGTCGTGGACGGTGATCTCGCTGATCGCGTGCCGCGTCCACCCCGCCAGCAGCACGGGCCGGTCGAGATCGTCCAAGATCGCGAAGTCGCTCAGCACGGCCTCGGGGTCCTCGGGGATCAGGTCGCGCCACGTCTCGTACGAGGGGTCGGACGGGTCGGTCACGCACAGCCGTGAGCGTGGCGCGTCGCGGTCGGTGAAGACGTAGGCGCGCCCGTCGCGCCCGACATACAGGCCGGTCTCCGCGTCCACGCCCTCCTGGACGACCCGCAGCGCGGGCCGCTCCAGCGGCGACGCGGACAGGTCCGCGATCCACAGGTCGTTGCGCGGCGAGGTCCCCTGGGACGAGGACAGCGTCAGCCAGCGCCCGTCGCGGCTCACCCCGACCCCGTAGTAGTCGGTCTTGTCGCGCCCCTCGCCGAAGATCAGCACATCGTCGGTGTCGGGGTCGGTGCCGACCCGGTGCAGGTAGACGCGGCGGTGGTACTGCTCCTCGCCGTCCGGGACGTCCCCCGCCGGGAGCCGCCGCACGTAGTAGTACGCCTCCCCGCCCGGCAGCCACGCCACCGAGGAGTCGCGGGCGCGGTCGATCGGGCCCTCGACCCGCTCGCCGGTCGCGATGTCCATGACGTAGAGCAGGGACTCCTCGTCGCCGCCGGTCGACACCTTGTAGGCGAGGCGGCGGCCCTCCTTGTCGGGGCGCCAGCCGTCCAGGGTGGTGGTGCCCGCCGGGTCCAGCGCCATGGGGTCCACCAGGGCGCGCTCGGCGCCGTCCGCGCCCACCGTGTACAGGACGGGGTGCTCCTGACCTGCCGTCCGGCGGGTGAAGAACCGCCGCCCGTCCCGCCACACCGGCGATCCGACGCTCCCGGCGCCCAGCAGCTCGGCGAGCCGCCGCCGCAGCGCCTCGCGTCCCGGCAGGACGTCGGTGACCTTGTGGAACAGCTCGTCCTGCGCGGCGAGCCACCGCCTCGTCGCCTCGTCGTCGGCGTCCTCCAGCCAGCGGTAGGGGTCGGTGACCCGGTGACCGTGGATCTCCTCGACGATGTCCTCGCGGCGCGCGGGCGGATACGGCGTCATGGATGCACTGTATTGCCCGTGATGGGGCGAACCGGACCGGCCGCCGCGCGCGGCCGGAAACACCCGGAGGGCCGTCCCCACAGCGGTTTCCGAAGCCCCGGGGCGTGTTTTTGCGTTCGATCACGCACGTGGTGGGGGATTATTGGGGTAGCGGACAGGCTCCTCAGACGCCACACTGATGCCGGGTCGGTTCGCCCCTGAGGAGGACCTCATGGCGAGTGCGCAGGTGCCGGAGACAATAATCGGGCCTCGGTGGGAGGCGCGCTCAGCCGCGCCCGCCGAGGCCAACGGAACGCACTATCCCCGAACGCATCGCCCCAGAACCAGGGCCCGTCCTCCCAGGACGCTGCCTCCCAGGACGCTGCCTGCCGCGACACGGCTTGCCGGCGAGCGGTCTCTCAGCACGCGGCGTGCCGCGTACCGGCGCGCGGCGGAGGGCGTCTGATGCGACAGGTCCTCCTGCTGAACGCGACATACGAACCGCTCACCACGCTCCCGCTGAGGCGGGCCGTCTGCCTCGTGCTCCGGGAGAAGGCGGAGATCGTCCACCACGACACCTCCGGCGCCGTGCTGCACTCGGCGACGATGACCGTCGACGTCCCCTCCGTCATCCGGCTCCGCCGCTACGTGCGGATCCCGTTCCGCACCCGCGTCCCGCTCACCCGCGCCGCCCTGATGCGCCGCGACAGCTTCCGCTGCGTCTACTGCGGCCGCCGCGCCGAGACGATCGACCACGTCCACCCGCGCAGCCGGGGCGGCAAGCACGTCTGGGAGAACTGCGTCGCGTCCTGCATGACCTGCAACCACCGCAAGGCCGACCGCCTGCTGGAGGAGCTGGGCTGGACGCTCAGCATCACCCCCGGCGTGCCCCGAGGCGCCCACTGGCGGCTCATCGGCATCGTCCACGACGGCGACCCCCAGTGGGCCGCCTACGTGTCCGAACCGGCCGCCTGACCGCCCTTTCCCCGGCGGGGGCCGTATCCTGGGCTCGTGCCACGCTACGACTACCGCTGCCGCGCGTGCGGGTCCACCTTCGAGGTCTCCCGCCCGATGATCAACGCCTCCGATCCGGCGCCGTGCCCGGAGGGCCACGACGACACGGTGAAGCTGCTGTCCACGGTCGCCGTCATGGGCGGGGCGGGGGCCCGCAGGCCCGCGCCGCCGTCCGGGGGCGGGGGCTGCTGCGGCGGCGCCTGCTGCTCCTGACGCCGCCGCCCCCGCCGGATCAGCCCAGCCCGTCGAGCTGGGAGACGTCGCGGGCCGCGCCGGTCGAGGCCGAGGTGGCCATCGCGGCGTAGGCCCGCAGCGCCGCGCTGACCGGGCGCTGCCGGTCGCGCGGCCGGTAGCCGCCGAGGTCGGCCAGCAGCTTCGCGCGGCGGGCCTCCAGCTCGTCGGCCGGGACGTCCAGCTCCAGCGTCCGGTTCGGGATGTCGATCACGATGCGGTCGCCGTCCTCGACGAGGGCGATGATCCCGCCGCCCGCCGCCTCGGGCGAGGCGTGCCCGATCGACAGCCCGGACGTGCCGCCGGAGAACCGCCCGTCGGTGATCAGCGCGCACTCCTTGCCGAGCCCCCGGCCCTTGAGGAAGCTCGTCGGGTACAGCATCTCCTGCATGCCGGGGCCGCCCTTCGGGCCCTCGTAGCGGATCACGACGACGTCGCCCGCCTTGATCCGGCCGCCGAGGATGCCCTCGACGGCGTCGTCCTGGCTCTCGAAGACGACGGCGGGTCCGGCGAAGGTCCACAGTTCCTCGTCCACCCCGGCGGTCTTCACGATCGCGCCGTCGGGGGCGATGTTGCCGCGCAGCACGGCGAGGCCGCCGTCGGCGGTGTAGGCGTGCTCGGCGTCGCGGATGCAGCCCTGCTCGCGGTCGAGGTCGAGGCTCTCCCAGCGGGCGCTCTGGCTGAACGCGGAGGTCGTGCGGACGCCGCCGGGCGCCGCGTGGAACAGCTCCACGGCCTCGGGCAGGACGCCGGGGGAGCGCACGTCCCACTTGCCGAGGAACTCCTCCAGGGACGCGGAGTGGACGGAGTGGGTGGCCTTGTGCAGCAGCCCGGCGCGGTGCAGCTCGCCGAGCAGCGCGGGGATGCCGCCGGCGCGGTGGCAGTCCTCGACGTGGTACTTGCCGGTGGCCGGGGCGAGCTTGCAGATGCAGGGGACGCGGCGCGACAGCTCGTCGATCTCGGTGAGGCCGAAGTCGACGCCGCCCTCGTAGGCCGCCGCGAGCAGGTGCAGGATCGTGTTGGTCGAGCCGCCCATGGCGATGTCGAGCACCATCGCGTTCTCGAACGCCTCGCGGGTGGCGATGCTCAGCGGCAGCACGGACTCGTCGTCGCCGTCGTAGTAGCGGTGCGCGACCTCGACCACGGTGCGGCCCGCGTCCTCGTAGAGGCGGCGGCGGGCGGTGTGGGTGGCGAGCACGGTGCCGTTGCCGGGCAGCGCGAGCCCGATCGCCTCGGTGAGGCAGTTCATGGAGTTGGCGGTGAACATGCCCGAGCAGGACCCGCAGGTCGGGCAGGCGCTCTCCTCCATGGCCAGCAGCGTCTCCTCGGCGACCGAGTCGTCGGCGGAGGCGATGATCGGATCGATCAGGTCGAGCTTGTGGCCGCCCATGACGCCCTCGACGGGCTTGCCGGCCTCCATCGGCCCGCCGGAGACGAACACGGTGGGGATGTTCAGCCGCAGCGCCGCCAGCAGCATGCCGGGCGTGATCTTGTCGCAGTTGGAGACGCAGACCAGCGCGTCGGCCTGGTGCGCGTTGACCATGTACTCGATGGCGTCGGCGATCACCTCGCGGGACGGCAGCGAGTACAGCATGCCGTCGTGGCCCATGGCGATGCCGTCGTCCACGGCGATCGTGTTGAACTCGCGGGGGACGCCCCCGGCCTCGCGGACGGCGCCCGCGACGACCTTGCCGACCTCGTCGAGGTGGACGTGGCCGGGCACGAACTGGGTGAAGCTGTTGGCGACCGCGACGATCGGCTTGCCGAAGTCCTCGCGCTGGACGCCGCTGGCCCGCATGAGCGCGCGGGCGCCCGCCATGTTCCTGCCGTGGGTGACCGTGCGTGACCTGAGGGCGGGCATCTCGGACCTCTCCAACCTGTTCCAGACCTGTGACGTGCCGTGACACCGATCGTACGTCCGCCGCCGCGCCGGTCGGGCGGTTCGGGCGGAGGTCCGGGGTGCGCACCTGAACGGACGCGGTGTCCGCTTAATGGACGGGGCGTCCACCTGAGGGGGCGTTTCCGCAGCGGCGGATCGCGGCGCTGCCGGGCCGGCTCAGCGGAGGTCGCGCGAGCACCGGCCGGTTCCCCATCGTACTCGGGGACGGCACGAATGGAGCAGTGGTGAGGGAGGCGGCCCCGGGGAAGGCTGGGCCGCCCGTTCCGTACTCAGTTGAGCTGCCGTGCTCAGTAGAGCTGCCGTACTCAGTCGAGCAGGGTCCTGTCACTCGGGGTACTTGGGCGGGAGCGCCTGCTCGGCCGCCGTGAAGATCCGCTGGACGTCGGTCTCGGTGAGGATCTTCGGACGGCGCCGCAGGTAGGCGCGTGCCCGGTTGCCGGCGTAGACGTCCACGTCCCGTACCCGCATGACCTTCCACGGGATGGACGGGCCGTAGATCGCCACCGACGGCTGCACCGGCACCTCGAAGCCGACCCGTCCGCCGATGATCCGGCTGGCCTGCTCGGCCTCCCAGCGCGCCTCGTCCAGGCGGTCCTTCTTGTTGAAGGGGCCGTGGAAGAGCTTGAGGTGGGACTGGGTGCGCACCGGCAGGCGCTTGTCCCACTTCTCGGAGTCGATGGCGTAGACGCCGCTGGGGCCGATAACCAGGTGGTCGATCCGGCCGTCGCTGACACCCTCGTCGTCGCGGGGCACGGCGCGCGCGTGCAGCACCAGGTACCCGTTGCGCTGGAGCGACCTCAGCTGCTTCTCGGTGCGCCGTTCGGCGGCCGAGGACTTCTTCCAGGCCGCGACGCTGGAGTCCTTGCGGGAGGTGCGGACGGAGTCGACCAGGACCACCAGGACCGCCGCGGCGATGCCGAGCCGGACACCGAGAGCGACCGACAGCACGGCGCCGACGACGATCGCGATGCCGATCCGCCACATCCACTGGCGGATCTGCGGGTCGCCGAGCAGTGCCCCGGCCGCTCGCGGCCCCTCCGCGTCCCGCGCCGCCGTCTCCTCCGGCACCGTCTCCTCGGCCGTGATCCGTGTCGCGTCCTGCGCTGTGTCCTGGTCCGGGTCCTGCGCCGGGTCCTGCACGGTGGCCTGCGCTGATTCGTCCGCCGATTCGTCCGCCGACTCGCGCAGCGGATTCACCGGAGCCTCGTGCCGGTGTTCACGTGTCTCCTCCGACTCTTCCCGAGGCCGGCCCCGGGCCCCCTGCCCTTTGCCCCGCTCCGTGATCGCCATGAGTGACGCTCCGTATTCCTTTCCCATCAGGGGCATGATCCTCCGTGCGCAGAGTAATCATTCCGAAGGTTGGCGACTAGTCATGCCGGGTTAATACTTATGTCGCCATCGGTAGGTGATTCACTGCCGTCGCGGACGGGTACCATGGTATTCATTTTCCTGTAGTCCGGATACCGGCGGCGGCGGGCGAGATGCCTGCCTTTGCCGCGCGGCCTTTGCCGCCCGGCGGCCCGGCGTCTAGCGTTCGCCGATGTGACACATACCCATGACCTCAGCGTCATACGGATGGCCGCCGCCGTTCGATCCGGCGAGCTCTCGCCGGTCGAGCTCGCCGACCACTACCTCGACCGCATCGAGCGGCTCGACCCGCGGGTGGGCGCCTTCGTGACGGTGACCGCCGACCTGGCCCGCGACCAGGCGCGGCGGGCGGAGAAGGCGGTGGCGGACGCGCCGGACCCGGCCGCGCTGCCGCCGCTGCACGGCGTCCCGGTGCCGGTCAAGGACCTGAACATGGTCGCGGGCGTCCGGGCCGCGTTCGGGTCGGCCGCGTTCGCCGATCTGACGGGTTTCGCCGACGACCACATCGTGACCGTGCTGCGCCGCGCGGGTTCGGTGCTGCTCGGCAAGACCGCGACGCCCGAATTCGGGCTGCCCTGTTACACCGAAGGGGACGTGTCGCCTCCCACGCGGACGCCGTGGGACCTCACCCGGTCGGCGGGCGGTTCGAGCGGCGGCGCGGCCGCCGCGGTGGCCGCCGGGCTGGCCCCGGTGGCGCAGGGCAGCGACGGCGGCGGCTCGATCCGCATCCCGGCCAGCGCGTGCGGCCTGTTCGGGATCAAGCCCACCCGGGGCCGGATCTCGCAGGGGCCGCTCAAGGCCGACCTCTTCGGGCTGGCCACGAACGGCCCCCTCGCGCGCACGGTCCGGGACGCGGCGCTCCTGCTGGACGTGATGGCGGGCCCGGTCCCCGGCGACCTCTACACGGCGCCGCCAGTGGAGGGAACGTTCCTTTCCTACGCCGACCGGCCGCCGGGGCGGTTGCGCGTCGCGCGGAGCCGCACGCCCGCCGTGCCCGGCGTCGAGGTCCACCCGGACTGCGTCGCCGCCTACGACGAGGCGTCCGCGCTGCTGGAGGAGCTGGGCCACGAGGTCGTGGAGCTGCCGCCGGTGCTCGGCGCCGACCTCGTCCCGCACTTCGAACTGCTGTGGGGCGTGATGGCGACGCTGACGCCCGTCCAGGAGGAGCGCGAGCACCTGCTCCAGCCGCTCACCCGCTGGCTGCGCGAGCGCGGGCGCGCGACGACGGCGACGCAGGTGTTCCAGGCGCACGCCGCGTTGCAGAGCGCGCTGCGCACCGCGTTCCCCGTGATGGACGAGTTCGACGCGATCCTGCACCCCACGCTGGCCCGGCCGCCCGTCCCCATCGGCCACTTCCATGATCAAGAACCCGAGGAGAACTTCCGCCGCCAGACGCAATTCACGCCGTTCGCGGCCGCGTACAACATCTCGGGGCAGCCCGCCGTCAACGTGCCACTTCATCAGAATGCGGAGGGACTCCCGATCGGGATCATGCTGGCCGGACGGTTGGGCGGCGAGGGAACGCTGATCTCGCTTTCCGCCCAGATTGAGGAAGCTCGTCCCTGGATCAGGCGCAAGCCTGCTATCTGGCATGACTAACCCGATTGATCCCGCTTTTCGGGTCGCGCTGAAGGGGCATGCCCCAGGCGTGGCCGAGGACGAACTGAGCATGCTCGCCGGACGGTACGGCGTCGCGCCCCGCTACATCGACTGGAAGGGCGAGGAGGTCGGGGTGCGGCGCGAGACCCTGGTCGCCGTCCTGGCGGCGCTGGGCGTGGACGCCTCGTCCCCGGCGGCCGTCCGGGGGGAACTGGCCCGCGCGCCCGCTCCCGCGCAGCCCTACGGCGACGCGGGGAACATGCTGCCGCCGGTCGTCGTGCTGAGGCGGGGCGTCCCGGCGCCGTTCGTGCGGGCACGGCCGGGCGAACCCCTCGACCTCGCCGTGGAGCTGGACTCCGGCGAGACGATCCCGCTCGTCCAGGACCCGTTCGCGCAGGACGAGGTGCCGCTGGGATGGCACCGCCTGCACGCCCGGCAGGGCGACAGGCACGAAACCGCGCCGTTCCTGCTCGCCCCGAGGGCACTGGAGCCGCCGCCGCGGATGTGGGGGTTCACCGCGCAGCTCTACTCGGTGCGGTCCCGGGCGTCGTGGGGGATGGGCGACCTGCGCGACCTCGCCGATCTCGCCGCCTGGAGCGGGCACGAGCTGGGCGCGGGCTTCACGCTGATCAACCCGCTGCACGCGGCCGAGCCCGTCCCGCCGGTCGGCGCGTCCCCGTACTCGCCGATGAGCCGCCGCTTCGCCGCGCCGATCTACCTGCGCGTCGAGGACCTCCCCGAGTACGGGGCGCTGCCCGCCGCCGACCGCGAACGGCTCGCCGCTCTCGCCGAACCCTTGCGCGCGCCACACGACCGGATCGACCGCGACCGGGTGTGGACGGCCAAGCTGAAGGCCCTGGAACTGCTGTATGGCGTCCCGCGCGACGCCGAGGCGCGGCACCGGTTCGAGGAGTTCCGCCGCCGCGAGGGCGAGGCCCTGAGGGCGTTCGCGATCTGGTGCGCGCTCGCGGAGGAGCACGGCGCCGACTGGCGGCGCTGGCCCGCCGAGCTGCACGACGCCCGGGGCCGCGCCGTCGCCGAGGCCGCCGGACGGCTCGCCGGACGCGTCGACTTCCACGCCTGGCTGCAATGGCGCCTGGACGGGCAGCTCGGCGGCGCCCAGCGCGCGGCCAGGGAGGCCGGGATGCAGGTCGGGATCGTCCACGACCTGGCGGTCGGCGTCGCGCACGGCAGCGCCGACTCCTGGATCTACCGGGACCTGATGGCGCCCGGCATGAGCGTCGGCGCGCCGCCGGACGAGTTCAACCAGCGCGGCCAGGACTGGGGCCAGCCGCCCTGGCACCCGCGCCGCCTCGCGGACGCCGCCTACGTCCCGTTCCGCGAGATGGTGGCCGCCGCGTTCCGGCACGGCGGCGGGCTGCGGCTGGACCACGCGATGCAGGTGTCGCGGCTGTGGTGGGTGCCCGAGGGCGGCTCCCCGGCCGAGGGCACCTACGTCCGCTACGACCGGAACGCCCTGCTCGGCTGCCTGACCTGGGAGGCGGCGAGGGTGGGCGCGGTGGTCGTGGGGGAGGACCTCGGGACGGTCGAGCCGGAGGTCCGCGACGACCTCGCCGCCCGGGGCATCCTCGGCACGTCGCTGCTGTGGTTCGAGCAGGACGGGCAGGGCCGCCCGAAGCCCCCGGACCGGTGGCGGGAGCTGTCGCTGGCCACCGTCGGCACCCACGACATGCCCCCGATCACGGGCTACCTGCACGGCGACCACACCGCGCTCCGCGACCGCCTCGGGCTCCTCACCCGTCCGGCGGCCGACGAGGCGGACGAGCACCGGCAACGCCTCGCGGACTGGCTGCGGCTGCTGCACGAGCACGACCTGCTGGACGTCCCGCCCGGCGAGATCCTGCGCGCGCTCTCGGGCGGCTCGACCGCCTACGACGAGCGGCTGGTGGAGGCGCTGCACGCGTTCCTCGCGCGCACCCCGGCCCGCCTCATCGGCGTCGCGCTCGCCGACGCCGTCGGGGAGCGCCGCACCCAGAACCAGCCGGGCACGATCGACGAGTACCCGAACTGGCGCGTCCCGCTGGCCGGGCCCGGCGGGACGCCCGTCCTGCTGGAGGACCTCCAGACCGACCGGCGGGTGCGGGACGCGCTGCGGGGCCTGCCGGTCAGCCGAGCGTCGCGGTGATCCGCGTGCTGACGTCGTGCAGGAGCGTGTCGGGTTCGAGCGGCGCGTCCGCGATCTTGGAGAACAGCGCGGGCAGGCCCGCCAGCGGGTAGCGGTCGTCGTCGGCGTCCCGGAGCGCGGCGCGGCCGAGGGGCTGGTGCGACAGCGACTTGCGGGCCCGCGCCCACGCCGTCTGCACCTCCTCCGGCGACGGGACGCCGAAGCCGTGCCCGACCGGTGCCGCGTGCCGGAGCTTGACCAGGGCGCTGTCGGTGAAGTCGGCCGCGAGCCTGCACCGCTCCGACAGGCTCGCGCGGACGCCGTCCTCCAGCCGCGTCATCACCGTGCAGGGGGTGCGGCAGCGGGCGGCGCAGTCGCCGAGCGCCGAGGCGACCTGGCTGTGCTGCCGGTCGAGGTAGGCGCGCCAGCCGGGCGGCGGCTCGGTGGAGACCCGCAGGGCCCGATCGCAGGCGGCGCGCTCGGGACGGGTGTGGTCGCACACCCGCGCGGAGCCCGGCTCGACCGGGACGCCGAACCGGCTGCCCTCGCCGTTCACCGCCGGGCCGAGCCGCGCCGGGTCGCCCGCGTGCCCGAGGACGGGCTCCCAGGCCAGCATCGCCAGGTACTCGCTGGCGATGTGCACGGCCGCGACCAGCGCCGCCATGTCGCGCCGGTACCAGCGGATCGAGATGACCTCCAGCAGCAGCCGGTAGGCGGGCCGCAGGCTCGCGAGCGCCCCGCGCGGCTGCTCCCGCGGCGCCTGCGGCATGCGGCTGGCCCGCGCCCGGTCGAGGAGGTCGTGCGGGACGTCGCCCACCTCCTCGGGCATGCCGAAGTCCTCCGCGTCCAGGTCGAGGACCCGCTGCCCGAACGCGCACAGCGCCGCCACCCCGTTCGCCCCGTCCCCCGGCGCTAGCGCCCCGTGCGTCAGGAGCGCCTCCAGATCACCGAAGGCGTACCGGTGCGCGAGTGCCTTCAGAACGTCCTGTGCTGTGCGCACGCGCCCACCTTCCCACTTGTCACGATCGTCACCCCGCGTCGCATCCGGCTCCCCGAGACGCTTCCCGCGATGATTTCACCTCCGAAGGCCAATGCGCCCCGTGACCATGCATTCCGTCCGGTATGGGAAGCATCCGGATCCGGTCACAGGGCCACGGGGCGCGCGATTTCGAGGCGGGGGGTGTCAGGCGGCGGAACCGTCCTGTCAGGTGGCGGAGCCGTCCTTGGCGCGGGCGCGCAGGGCGCGGGCCACGCCGTCGCGTCCCTCCGACAGCAGCCGGACGAGCGCCGCGGGCGGCCGCTGCTCGGTGATGTAGGCCTCGGTCCGGTCGACGGTGGACTGCTCGATCACGAGGAACGGGTAGGCGACCTCGACGAAAGTCTGCGACATGTCGCTGCTCCACTCCTTCCAGATCCGGCCGACCTCGGTGAAGTAGGCGTCCACGTAGGGGAGCAGCAGCTCGGCCTGGTCGGGCTCGACGAACCCGCCGAGCGTCGCCCGGAACACCGCGTTCGGCAGCGTCCCGGACACGATCCGCTCCCACGCCGCCGCCTTGGCCTCCGCCGAGGGGACGGCGGCCTTGCAGGCGGCGGCGTGCCGTTCTCCCGCGGCGGTGCGGTCCCGCTCGTGCTCGGCGTCGATCTCGGCCTCGCCCGCCTCGCCGGTGACGACCAGGCGGCGCAGCAGCGCCCAGCGCAACTCGGTGTCGACCTTGAGCCCCTCCAGCGCCTGGGTCCCCTCCAGCAGCCCCCGGACGAACGCCAGGTGCTCGGCGCCGACGGCGGACGCCGCGAACGCCTGCACGTAGGCGAGCTGGAAGTCCGAGCCCGGCTCGGCCTCCCGCGCCAGCCGCGACAGCGTGTCCGCCATCAGGCGCACGCCCTCCTCGCGCCACGCCGGGTCCGCGTACTGCTGGACGGCCGTGCGCGCCTGCCGCAGCAGCGTCTGCGTGACGGAGATGTCGGTGACGCCGTGGATGCCGCGCATGACCAGCCGGACGTAGTCGCGGGTCGCCATCTCGGCGTCGCGCGTCATGTCCCACGCCGCCGACCAGCACAGCGCCAGCGGCAGGCCCTCTTTGATGTCGGCGATGCCGTCGACCAGCGTCTGCTGCGAGTGCGCGTCCAGCCGGATCTTGGCGTAGGTGAGGTCGTCGTCGTTGACCAGGACGAGGTCGGGCCGCTTCCGGCCGATCAGCTCCGCGACCTCGGTGCGGGCGCCGACGACGTCCAGCTCGACCCGGTCCCGCCGGACGATCCCCTCGGCGGTCCGGTCGTACAGGCCGATCGCGACGCGGTGCGAGCGCAGCGTCGGGTAGTCGGCCTTGGCCTCCTGCGCCACCGCGAACGAGGAGAAGTTCCCGTCGCCGTCGACCTCGTACTCGGCGCGCAGCGTGTTGACGCCGGCCGTCTCCAGCCACTCCTTCGACCAGGCGGCGAGGTCGCGTCCGGACGTCTCCTCCAGCGCCCCCAGCAGGTCGGTCAGGACGGTGTTGCCCCACGCGTGCCGGTCGAAGTAGCGCCGCACGCCCTCCAGGAAGTTGTCGCGGCCCACGTACGCGACGAGCTGCTTCAGCACGCTCGCGCCCTTGGCGTAGGTGATCCCGTCGAAGTTGACCTCGACCGCGCGGATGTCGGGGATGTCGGCGGAGATCGGGTGCGTGGAGGGGAGCTGGTCCTGCCGGTACGCCCACGCCTTCATGAGGTTCGCGAACGTCGTCCACGACATCGTCCACTTGGTGGCCTCGGCCTGGCACAGCACGCTCATGTACGTGGCGAACGACTCGTTCAGCCACAGGTCGTCCCACCAGCGCATGGTGACGAGGTCGCCGAACCACATGTGCGCCATCTCGTGCAGGATCGTCTCGGCGCGCCGCTCGTAGGCCGCGTCGGTGACCCGCGACCGGAAGACGTAGTCCTCCAGGAACGTGACGGCGCCCGCGTTCTCCATCGCGCCCGCGTTGAACTCCGGCACGAAGAGCTGGTCGTACTTGGCGAACGGGTACGGGCGGCCGAAGACCTTCTCGAAGTAGGCGAAG
This sequence comes from Actinomadura terrae, assembly GCF_022751215.1. GTDB lineage: Bacteria > Actinomycetota > Actinomycetes > Streptosporangiales > Streptosporangiaceae > Spirillospora > Spirillospora terrae. The sequence goes on from NZ_JAICDG010000002.1 coordinate 1,944,479, forward strand.
CCCTGGCGGGTCACGTCCACGATCGCGTCCGCGTCCAGGTGCTCGGCGAGCGAGGCGCGGCAGAACACCCCGAGGGGGATCACGGTGCCGTCCTCGCGGCGGTGCTCGTCCCGGACGACGTGGTAGGGGCCCGCGACCAGCGCCGTGATGTAGGTCGAGATCTGCGGGGTCGGCGGGAAGTGCCAGCTCCCGCCCTCGGCGCGGTCGGCGGCCTCGTTGGTGACGACCTCCCAGTTCTGCGGGGCGCGCACGGCCAGCTCGAACGTCGCCTTGAGGTCGGGCTGGTCGAAGCAGGTGAACATGCGGTGCGCGTCGGCCGTCTCGAACTGCGTGTACAGGTACACGCTCTGGTCGACGGGGTCGACGAAGCGGTGCAGGCCCTCACCCGACCGCGAGTACGCGCAGTCGGCGACCACCCGGAGTTCGTTGTCGGCCGCGAGGTCCGGCAGCGGGATCCGGCCCTTCTCGGCGTCGTAGGACGCGGGGTCCAGGTCACGCCCGTTCAGCGTCACCTCCCGCACGAGCGCGCCATGCAGGTCGATGAAGGTCGAGGCGCCCGGCTCGGCGCTGTCGAACCTGGCCACCGTGGTGGAGCGGAACCGGTCCTCACCCGTGGTGAGGTCGAGCTCGACCGCGTACGACCGCGCGGTGAGCAGCCGGGCCCGTTCCCGCGCCTCATCGCGCGTGAGGTTGCCTGCCACATGAACTCCTTGGTCGGCTTATCTGCTTGCTGCCCCCCATGTTTACCAACCGGTCGGTGTACAGGTCCCGGCGCCACGGCCTTCGGTCACTCCGAACCGACCGGAAACGGTACGAATTGGTGGGGAATCCGCGCGGACCGGCCCGGGTTGTCGTCTGTGGGAACCCGCCGGGGAACCGGTGAACCCCTGGTGGGAACCCTGTTCCCCGCCTGGTTTATGCGCCCGTGTTCGTTTTCTGAGGAGGCCGACGTTGCCGAACGATGCTGTGACACCCGTGGACTTCTGGTTCGACCCGCTCTGCCCCTGGGCGTGGATGACCTCGCGCTGGATCCTCGAGGTCCAGCGACAGCGTCCGATCGAGGTGCGCTGGCACGTGATGAGCCTGTCCGTCCTCAACGAGGACAAGGACGTGTCCGAGAAGTACCGCCAGATGCTCGAAACGGGCTGGGGCCCGGTGCGGGTCGCGATCGCCGTGGAGCAGAAGTACGGTCCCGAGGCCCTCGGCCCCTTCTACACCGAGATCGGGACGCGGCGCCACCACGGCCGGCGCGAGTTCGGCCGGGAGCTGTACGAGGAGGCGCTGACCGCCGCCGGGCTGGACCCGGAACTCGCCTCCGCCGCCGACTCCACCGACTACGACGACGCCGTGCGGGCCTCCCACAAGGACGGCATCGACCGGGTGGGCCAGGAGGTCGGCACCCCCGTGATCGAGGTCGAGGGGCACGCGTTCTTCGGCCCGGTCGTGACGCCCGTGCCGCGCGGTGAGGCGGCGCTGAAGCTGTTCGACGGCGTACTCGCGGTCGCCTCCACCGACGGCTTCTTCGAGCTGAAGCGCACCCGCACGCGCGAACCGATCATCGACTGACGGCCCGGCCCGGTCATGTGACGCGAAAGACAGGTAGTTGCGACCGTATTGCAACTGCCTGGGATGCGCCCCCAAACTGGTCCTACAGCCATTAACAGGTAGGACGGTGAGGGACGTGCACGTACCGGACGGATTCATCGATGCTCCGGTCTCGATCGCGGCGGGCGCGGTCGCGGTGGTGGGCGTGGGGGTGGCGCTGCGCGGCGCCCGGCGCGAGCTGGACGACCGCACCGCGCCGCTCGCGGGCCTGACCGCCGCGTTCGTGTTCGCCGCGCAGATGCTCAACTTCCCCGTCGCCTCGGGGACGAGCGGGCACCTGCTCGGCGGCACGCTCGCGGCGATCCTCGTCGGCCCGTACACCGGCGTGCTGTGCGTCTCGGTCGTCCTGCTCATGCAGGGGCTGCTGTTCGCGGACGGCGGCCTCACCGCGCTCGGCGTCAACATCACGAACATGGCGCTGGTCACGGTCCTCGTCGGCTACGGGCTGTTCCGGGTGCTGCTGCGCGTGCTGCCGAAGACGCGGGCCTCGGTCGCCGGGGCGTCATTTGCCGCCGCCGTGGTCTCGGTCCCGGCCGCCGCCGTCGCGTTCACGCTGATCTACGCCGCCGGCGGCACCACCGACGTGTCGGTGGGCAAGGTCGCCGCCGCGATGATCGGCGTGCACGTGCTGATCGGCATCGGCGAGGCGCTGATCACCGCCGTGACGGTCTCCAGCGTGCTCGCCGTCCGTCCCGACCTCGTGTACGGGGCGCGCGGCATGGTCAAGCCCCTGGAGCTGCGGCGCGCCGGAGCCGACGGCTCGGCCGAGCCGTCCCGCGCCTGAGCCCGGACCTGAAGGAGGATCATGAACATCAAGCGTTTCTTCGCCGGGTTCCTGCTGGTCTCGCTCGTCCTCGCCGGGGTGGTCAGCTACTACGCCAGCGCCAGCCCCGACGGCCTGGAGAAGGTCGCCGCCGACAAGGGCATCGACTCCAAGGAGAAGGACCACTCGCTCAAGGACTCCCCGCTCGGCGACTACGGCGTCAAGGGGGTCGACGACGCGCGGCTGTCCGGCGGCCTCGCGGGCGTGATCGGCGTCGGCGTGGTGCTGCTGGCCGGGGGCGGCCTGTTCTGGGTGATGCGGCGCCGAAGTCCTTCTGAGGACGCCTCGTAGTGGGCGCTGGGCACGCCCACCGCCTCTACGTCCCGCGCGCGTCGCCGGTGCATGGGCTGCCGCCGCAGTGCAAGATCGTCGCCGTGCTGGCGTTCGTGATGCTGGTGGTGGCGACGCCGCGGGAGCGGCTCTGGGCCTTCGGCGCGTACGCGGTGCTGCTCGCGGCCGTCGCCGTGACCGCCCGGGTGCCGTTCGGCACGATCGCGCGGCGGATCGCGATCGAGGTCCCGTTCGTCGCGTTCGCCTTCCTCATGCCGTTCGTGGCGAACGGCGAGAAGGTCACGGTGCTCGGGCTGCGGCTCAGCGAGAGCGGGCTGTGGGGCGCCTGGAACGTGCTCGCCAAGGGGACGCTCGGCGTCGTCGCGTCCATCCTGCTCGCCGCGACCACCGAGCCGCGACTGCTGCTGCTCGGCATCGAACGGCTCCGGATGCCGCAGCTCATCACGCAGATCGCCACGTTCATGCTCCGGTACGGCGACGTCGTCACGGCCGAGCTCGGCCGGATGCGGGTCGCGCGGGCCTCGCGCGGGTTCGAGGCGCGCGACCTGCGGGCGACGCGCGTCCTCGCCAAGTCGGTCGGGGCGCTGTTCCTGCGCTCCTACGAGCGGGGCGAGCGCGTCCACCTGGCCATGGTGAGCCGGGGCTACGACGGCCGGATGCCCGTCCTGTACGACGTGGGCGCGACCACCGCGCAGTGGACGGCCGCCGCCGCGCTCCCCCTGGCCGCCGCCCTGGTGACCGCGGCCGCTTGGATGGCGTCATGACCTCGTCCGCGCAAGACTCGCCCGCCGACGCGCCCTCGCTTGAGGTGAAGGGCCTCGCCTACGCCTACCCCGACGGCACGCAGGCGCTCTTCGGCGTGGACGTCACCATCGGACGCGGCGAGCGCGTCGCGCTCCTCGGGCCCAACGGCGCGGGCAAGACCACGCTCGTCCTGCACCTGAACGGAATCCTGCACGGCGGCCTCGGCGAGGTGCGCGTCGGCGGCCTCGCGGTCGACCCGAAGGACCGGGCGGCGCTGCGGGAGGTCCGGCGCCGCGTCGGCATCGTCTTCCAGGACCCCGACGACCAGCTCTTCATGCCGACCGTCCGCGAGGACGTCGCGTTCGGCCCCGCCAACCTCGGCCTGCGCGGCGCCGAGCTCGACGCGCGCGTGCACGACGCGCTGGCGCGGGTCGGCATGGGCCACGTCGCCGACCGCCCGCCGCAGCACCTCAGCTTCGGCCAGCGCCGCCGCGTCGCGGTGGCCACCGTCCTCGCGATGGAGCCGGAGATCCTCGTGCTGGACGAGCCGTCCTCCAACCTCGACCCGGCCAGCCGCCGCGAGCTGGCCGAGATCCTGCTGGGCCTGGAGGTGACCGTGCTGATGGTCACGCACGACCTCCCGTACGCGGCGGAGCTGTGCCCCCGCTCGGTGATCCTGTCCGGCGGCGTGATCGCCGCCGACGCGCCGACCCGCGATCTGCTCACCGACGCCGAGCTGCTGCGCGCGCACCGGCTGGAGCTGCCGTTCGGCTTCGACCCGGCCGCAGCCCTCCGCTGACGGCACGCCACCAGCGCCTCCACTCACGCCCTTCGGTGGCGTATGCCGCCGTGTACGGGCGGGTTCACACGGGGTGAATTTTCGGTTCGGGGTTTCTGCTTGCGCGCGTCCCCGAGGCTTGCCACACTCGTGCCGACATTGAAAGTGGCAACGGTTTTCATCTCCGAATTGAGGCATTCGTGAAGGTTGCGTTCGTCGGCAAGGGCGGCAGCGGCAAGACGACCCTGTCGTCGCTGTTCGTACGGCACCTCGCACGGCGCGGGCTACCGGTGGTGGCCATCGACGCCGACATCAACCAGCATCTCGGCGCGGCGCTCGGACTCGACGAGGAGCACGCCGCCCGGGTCCCGGCACTCGGCGATCACCTCGCCGCCATCAAGGACCATCTCCGGGGTGACAACCCGCGCATCTCCTCCACCGAGGCGATGGTCAAGACCACGCCGCCCGGCGCCGGGTCGCGGCTGCTGCGCTTCCGCGGCGACGACCCCGTGCACGCGCTCGGCCACGAGCTGGACGGGATCACGCTGCTCGCCACCGGCCCCTTCAACGAGGACGACCTCGGCGTCGCCTGCTACCACTCCAAGACCGGCGCGGTCGAGCTCTACCTGAACCACCTCGTCGACGAGCCCGGCGAGTACGTCGTCGTCGACATGACCGCCGGGGCCGACACGTTCGCGTCCGGACTGTTCACGCGGTTCGACCTGATGTTCCTGGTGGCCGAGCCCACCCGCAAGGGCGTCGGCGTCTACCGCCAGTACACCGAGTACGCCCGCGACTACGACGTCGCCATCCGCGTGGTCGGCAACAAGGTGCAGGACGAGGAGGACGTCGCCTACCTGCGCGGCCACGTCGGCGACGACCTGCTCACCTGGGTCGGCCAGTCCTCGGCCGTCCGGGCGCTGGAGCAGGGCCGCAGCGGCGTCGTGCTGGAGGAGCGCAACGAGAGCGCGCTCGACCTGATGCTCGCCGAGGTGGACGCGCGCGCCAAGGACTGGGACAAGTTCCAGCGGCAGGCCGTCGAGTTCCACGTCAAGAACGCGCGGAGCTGGGCGAGCCGCGCGGCGGGCGAGGACCTGGAGACGCAGGTCGACCCGGAGTTCCGCTTCCCGGTCGCGTACGCGCGGTGATGAGGGCCCTACCGGCGGACGGAGATCTTCACTAATCTGCCCGCCATGACGACGCGGCGGATGTTCGTGATGGCGGGCGGCGCGTTCGCGCCCGTGCTCCTGCTGACCCTGCTGTTCGGCAACCAATGGGTCGTCGACTCGATCCGCGACAGCGACTTCAACCCCGAGAAGGGGCTCGGGCCGCTCATCCTCTGGCTCCAGTATCCGCAGTGGCGGCTCACCGGCGGTGACCAGCACTTCCCCGGGAAGTTCGTCTTCGCCCTGGACTTCAGTCTGCTGGTGTTCCTCGCCATGATGGCCCTGTTCGCGCTCGCCGCGGTCCGGACGATCGACCCGCGCCGCGGCGTGTTCGGCGTGGTCATCGCCGGCTGGTGGGCCACGGTCGCCGCGGGCGGGCTGTCCGGCTTCGTCGCCGGGCCGCTCCTGCACTGGAGCCTGGACCTGTCCGGCCGGTCGATGAGCCGGGCCGTCTGGACCCTCGTGGGCGACGGCGCGAGCTTCGGCCTGATGTTCGGCTGGCTCGCCGGGCTCGGCGCGCTGGCCGCCTTCATGGTCACCAGGACGCCCGAGGAGCGCCTCGCGCAGCAGATGCCGCACGCCGCCGCGCCCTACGGCAGCCCGCTGCATCCTGTCGCCCTGCCCCCCGGCGGCCCGGTCCCGCAGGGCGGCCACATGCAGCCGGGCCAGGTCCCGCCGGGCCAGATGTACCCCGGGCAGATGCAGCAGGGGCACGTCCAGCCGGGGCAGATGTATCCGGGACAGCCGGGCCAGCCGGGACACCCGGGGCAGATGCCGCAGGGGCCGATGGTGCCGCCGCAGGCGCAGGGCGGCCAGGCGCTTCCGCCGCAGCATCCGGCCGCCGTTCCCTACGTCCCGCCGGGCGGTCAGCAGCCGCAGCAGCCGCAGTGGGGCGCCGCGCCCGTCCCGCAGCAGGGCCAGCAGTACCCGGGCGCCCCCGTCCCGCAGCAGCCCGTCCCGCAACAGCCCGTGGCGCCGCAGCAGCCCGCGCAGCCGCAGGCGCCCGCCGTCCCGCCGCCGACCCCTCCCGCGGACGAGGCCGCCGCCGAGCGGTCCGGGGACGAGACCGTCGGCGACGAGCCGTCCGAGACGCCCGAGAAGCCCGAGGCGGCGCCGCCCAAGGGCCCCGCGGACGAGACGATGCTGGACGGCAGGCCCGACGGCGACGGCCCCCTCCCGCCGCCCAGGTGACCCGGGCGCGCGCCGTCCCCCGCGGCCTGCGAGAATCGGGCGCATGCGCGTCTTCCTGGGTACCGACCACGCCGGTTACGAGCTGAAGGAGCACCTCGTCTCCTGGCTGAAGGCGAACGGGCACGAGCCCGTCGACTGCGGCGCGTTCGAGTACGACGCCGTCGACGACTACCCGCCGTTCGTGCTGCGCGCCGCCCAGCGGACCGCCGCCGAGCCGGGGACGCTCGGCATCGTGCTCGGCGGGTCCGGCAACGGCGAGGCGATCGCGGCGAACAAGGTGAAGGGCGTCCGCGCCGCGCTGGTCTGGAACGAGGACATCGCGCGGCTCGCCCGCCAGCACAACGACGCGAACGTCATCAGCCTGGGCGCGCGGCAGCACGACGCCGAGACCGCGACCCGGTTCGTCGAGGTGTTCCTGGAGACGCCCTACTCCCAGGAGGACCGGCACACCCGCCGGATCACGATGCTCAGCGAGTTCGAGACGACGGGCGAGCTTCCGCCGGAGAAGTCCGGAGCCTGACCCGGCCGCCCTTCTCAGGCGCCGGTCTCCGGCGACGGCCTGCGGGCGGCGCCGCCGCGCTTGCCGAGGCGCCGCCGCTCGTTCTTGGCGGCCCTCGTGTTCCTGGCGGTGTTCGTGTTCTTGGCGGCGCCCGTGTTCCCGGGGCCGCTCGCGCGCGGCGCGGGCTCGCCGGGCCGTCCGGCGGCGCCGGACCCCGACTGCGCGGCCGGCGGCTCCTCGCCCTCGGGACGCGGGGGCGAGACGTCCCGTGCCCGCATCGCCGCGTCCACCGTGATCCGCATGCCCGGCTGGCTCATCCGCCGCCCTCCTCGCCGCACGTCCGGAGAACCGTCCGGGGAGGACGGACCCACCTGGTCCATTGGACACCATCGGCCCCGGGATCAGGCAAGACCCGGGATGTCACCGGGTGGTCGAAGTCACGTTGCTGGAGCGCTGCAAGGAGGCAGCCCTGGCGCGGATGAGCGACCGCCGCCGCCCAGGGTCGGTACAGTGCCGGAGTCATGCTTCAACGACTGGTGCACCTCATGCCGCCGGGAGTCCGCGCCGTCCTGCGCAGGATTCCGCTGCTGGTGGCGCTGTACCGGTGGCTCCGGCGGGGGCGGCTGACCAGGGAGCGGTACGTGTTCGCCGCGCTCGCCGTCCTCGCGATCGTGACCGGCGTGGCGGCCGCGACCGACACCCGCGGCCTCGCGCCCTCCGGCGCGCTCGTGCTGATCGTGCTGGGCGGCGGCCTGCTGCTGCGGGTGCGCAGCCTCGTCGCGCTGCTGGTGGTGGTCGTGGTGATGGTGGCCTACGACGCCTGGCACGACATCGCCGCGATCGGTCCCGGCATGATCGCGACGCTGGCGATCACGACGGTGCTCGCGCTGACGCTCGCGCGGACCCGGCAGCAGCTCGGCGTGCAGGGCCTGCGCGGCGACTCGATGCTGCTGGAGCTGCGCGACCGGCTGCGCCGCCAGAGCGAGATGCCCGAACTGCCCGACGGCTGGGCGTCGCAGGTCGTGATGCTCCAGGCGGGCGGGTCCTCGTTCGGCGGCGACTTCGTCGTCTCGACCTGCGACGGCGCGAAGCTGGAGGTGGCGCTGGTCGACGTCTCCGGGAAGGGGACCGACGCCGGTACGCGGGCGCTGATGCTGTCCGGCGCGTTCGGTGGCCTGCTTGGATCGATCCAACCTGATCGCTTCCTGCCCGCCTGCAACGCCTACCTGCAACGCCAGCGCTGGGAAGAGGGCTTCGTCACGGCGGTGCACGTCGTCGTCGACCTCAAGACCGGCGAGTACGTCGTCGAGTCGGCCGGGCACCCGCCCGCCGTCCAGTTCGACGCGGCGACGGGGGAGTGGAAGGTGAGCCCCGCGAAGGGCGTCGTCCTCGGCGTCGTGCCCGACCTGCGCTGCGTGCCCGAGAGCGGCCAGCTCGGACGCGGCGACGCGCTCCTGCTCTACACCGACGGCCTGGTGGAGTCGCCCGGCAGCGACCTGGACGCCGGGATCGACCGGCTGCTCGGCGAGGCGGAGCGGCTCGTCCCGCGCGGGTTCGGGGAGGGCGCGAAGGAGCTGGTCGAGACGATGGCGGCGGCCCGCGACGACGACTGCGCGCTCGTCATCATCTGGCGCCCCTGACCCCGTGCCGGGCGCCCAGCCTGCCCAGCCCGCCGAGGATGACCGCGCCGACCAGGATCGTCCCGGCCCCGGCCAGCACCCGGTTGCGCGTGGACGACAGGAACCCCGCCAGTTCGAGCCCGACCGGGGTGAACGCCTTCGTCGCGCTGTCCTCCGCCTCCACCTCGCGTGCCTCGCGCGGGTCCACGCCGGCACTCCCGCACGCGTGGTCGCCGCCCTGCTCGACCAGCGCCAGCAGGAGGTCGGGCGCGGACGGGCGGTCGGCCGGGTCCCGCGCCAGCGCCGCGCGGACGCAGGGCAGCAGCGACTCGGGCAGCCCGGCGAGGTTGGGTTCCCCGAGCGTCCCGCGAGTGGACGCGAGGTCGTCGCCGAAGGGCAGCCGCCCGGTGCCCGCGTGGGCGATGAGGCAGCCCCAGGCGAAGATGTCCGCTGCCGGGGTCGCCGGGCCGCCGAGCAGCACCTCGGGCGCCATCCACCCCGGCGTGCCGAACACCCGGCCGTTGGCGGCGGTGCGCCCGCGCGAGGTCGATCCGTGCGAGTTCGGCCTGCCTGCGTTCGGCCCGTGCGAGTTCGGCCCGGGAGAGTTCGGCCCGCGCGAGTTCCGCCCGTGTGAGGTCGATCCGTGCGCGACGCTGCGCGCGATGCCGAAGTCGATGACGCGGCAGCCGGACAGCGTCAGCATCACGTTGCCGGGCTTCAGGTCGCGGTGCACGAGCCCGGCCGCGTGGATCGCCGCCAGCGCCGAAGCGACCCCGACGGCGACGCCGTGCAGGTCGGCGGGCGGCAGCGGGCCGTCCCCGCCGAGCCGGTGGTGCAGCGACACGCCGCCGACGTAGTCGGTGACGAGGTAGGGGCGGCCGTCCTCCTCGCCGTGCGCGAGGACCCGGGCGGTGCAGAACGAGGCGACGCGGCCGGCGAGCGCGGCCTCGTCGCGGAACCGGCGCCGGTAGGACGGGTCGCCCGCCAGATGCGGATGGATGGTCTTGACCGCCACGCGTCCCCCGGACACCGGGTCGGTGCCGAGGTAGACGGTGCCCATGCCGCCCGAGCCGAGCCGTCCGATCAGGTGGTGCCCGCCGACCACGCGCGGGTCGGCGGGTTCGAGTGGTCGAATGTCGCCGTCCATGAGGAAATCCCGAATCTGGTGTATCTGGCGCCCCTCCGTCCCGTCCATCCCCGTTTGTCGGCAAAGTATGGCGCCTTCCTGCACGAACAGAGGAAACGCTTTCGTCATGTCGATGTGGCCCCCAGTGCATCCAGGGGGTGCAGAGTGGGGGGCGTTCCGCAGCGAAGACCGGTCCGCGGGTGGACCCGGTGGCTGGCGGCACCGAAGGCGATGTCCGCGTGGACGGCACCCCAGGGGTGGGAGGAGCCGGTCCGCGCGGACATCGGGCTTTCCGGGCCTTGGTCGGCCGGTTTCCCGATATAACCTATTGACTTAGTAGGAGATACGGACCACGATGGGAACCGCGAGTTCCGCGCTCGCCGTCCCCGCTGTTCGGGGCGCTCTTACGGCGGGGACCCGCCGGGTGACCGGGATGGTGCGGCACGGCCTGTCCCGGTCACCGGCGACCTCCGTCCGCGCGAGGTTTCACGGGCGGCCGCCGGGCAAGAACCACTTTTGCGCAGTCCCCCCGACGCGCGGCGGGCAGGGGAGGGCGCCGGAGTGCGGATTGTCGCGGACGGGCTGTCGCCCTCCTGCTGGTCGGTGCGGACGCGGGTGACCGTCGCCGCGACGCTGATCGTCGCGCTGCTGCTGGTCGCCGGCGTGACCCTGTTCTACCAGGCCGTCCGGCACACGGTGCTCCAGGAACTGCGCGCCCGCGGGGTGCTCGCCGCCGCCGGGGTGGTCACGATCGTCCGCAACGAGGACCCGCACGGCGGGCTGGCGGTCCAGGACGCCGACTTCTCCCTCCTCCAGGTCGTGGACGACCGGGGCCGCGTGCTCGCCTCCAGCGAGGCGCTGCGCGGCCGGGGCGCGCTGGACGTGCCGCGTCCCCCCGACTCCGGGCGGCCCGAGGTGCACACGGCGCACGTGCCGGGCGTGGCGGCCGACGTGTACGTGGTCAGCGAGCGGACGTCCAGCCCCTACGGCTTCCGGACCGTGCACGCGGGCGCCCCGATCACGGAGCTGACCCGCAACCGGCGGTTCTTCATCGCCGCGCTCGCGGCGGCGGTGCTGCTCGCGACGGCGGCGGTGGCGTGGATCGTCGCCGTGTCGGTGCGGCGCGCGCTGAGCCCGGTGCGGGTGATGAGCGCTGAGCTGGCCGACATCACCGACATCACCGGCGGCGAGGGAGAGCGCCGGGTGACGGTCCCGGACCCGGTCGACGAGGTCTCCGACCTGGCCCGCTCGGTGAACGTGACGCTCCACCGGCTGGAGGACGTCCTGCTCCGCCAGCGCGCGTTCGTCGCGGACGTCTCGCACGAGCTGCGCAGCCCCCTCACCGGCCTGCGCGCCCAGCTGGAGGTGGCGCTGGAGCATCCCGAGGACGAGGACTGGCCGGCGGTCGCGCGGTCGGCGCTGAGCGACGCCGACCGGCTCCAGGGCATCGTGACCGACCTGCTGATCCTGGCCCGGCTCGGCGCGGGCGTCCCGGCCGGGCGGGAGCGGGTGGACCTCGGCGAGCTGGTCCGGGGCGAGGTGACGCGCCGGGCGCGGCGGGTGCCGGTCGAGACCGACCTGCGGGACGGCGTCGTCGTCTGGGTCACCCGCGACCACCTGATCAGGGTGCTGACGAACCTGCTCGACAACGCCGAGCGGCACGCGCGCTCCCGCGTCCGCGTGACCGTGGCCACCGAGCGGGACGACGCCGTGCTGGTGGTCGCCGACGACGGCGCCGGCATCCCGCCCGAGGACCGCGAGCGCGTCTTCCGGCGCTTCCACCGCCTGGCCGAGGGGCGCCGGCGCGACCGCGGCGGGACCGGGCTCGGGCTGACGATCTCCCGCGACATCGCCCACGCGCACGGCGGCAGCCTCGTCGCCGAGGGCGGCGGCATCGGCGGGACGGGCGGCGCCACGAACGCCGCGAACGGCGGTGCCCGGCTGATCCTCCGGCTCCCGCTGGCCTCATGACCCCCGGCGCGATGATCCTCGGCGCGGGCTCACAGCGGAGGGCGGCGGCGGCCGTGCCCGGTGGCCTGCTCGAAGGCGTGGCCGATCTGGAGGACGGCGAGGTCCGCCCGGTGCGGGCCGACGATCTGGAGGCCGACCGGCAGCCCGTCCGAGGTGAACCCGGCGGGCACCGACAGCGCGGGGCAGCCGGTCGCCGAGACGAGGAAGCAGGACCGCATCCACTCCAGGTAGTCGGGCATGGGCTGCCCGGCGACCTCGCCCGGGTACTCCAGCGACGCGTCGAACGGCGGGACCTGGCTGACCGGCAGCAGCAGCGCGTCGTAGCGCTCGAAGAACGCGCGGACGCGGTGGAACAGCGCCGTGTGCAGCACCTCCGCCCGCCCGACGTCGGCGCCGGAGAGCGCGCGCCCGGCCGCGATGTTCTCCCGCAGCGACGGCTTGATGTCGCCCGGCCGGGCGTCCAGCAGGGCGCCCAGCGACAGCTCCCACTGCCAGGCCCGCAGCGTGCGGAACACCTCGTCCGCACCGGAGAGGTCGGGGCACGCCTCCTCGACGGCGCAGCCGAGGTCGGTGAAGGCCTTCACCGCCGGTTCGAGGACGCCGGTGACCGCCGGGTCGACCGGGACGGCCCCGCCGAGGTCGGGCGACCACGCCAGCCGCAGCCCCGCCAGGTCGCGTGCGAGCGGCACGGTGAACGCCTCGCCCGGAGTGTCGAGCGCGATCGCGCTGCGCGGGTCGGGCCCGGCGAGCACCGACAGCAGCAGCGCGACGTCCGCGACCTCGCGCGCCATCGGGCCCTGCACGCCCATCGTCGCCCAGCCCGCCGGGACCGGCCACGACGGCACGCGGCCCGGCGACGGGCGGAACCCCACCACGTTGCAGAACGACGCGGGGTTGCGCAGCGACCCGCCCATGTCGCTGCCGTCCGCGAGCGGCTGCATCCCGCAGGCGAGCGCCGCCGCCGCGCCGCCGCTGCTGCCGCCCGCCGACCGCGACAGGTCGTAGGGGTTGCGGGTGAGGCCGAAGACCGTGTTGAACGTGTGCGAACCGGCCGCGAACTCCGGCACGTTCGTCTTGCCGACCGCGATCGCCCCGGCGGCCCGCATCCGCTCGATCACCAGCTCGTCGGTGTCCGGGACGTGGTCGGCGAAGATCGGCGAGCCCGACGTCGTCCTGATCCCGGCGGTGGCGTGGGTGTCCTTGTGCGCGATCGGCAGCCCGTGCAGGGCGCCGGGCTCGGCGCCCGCCGCCAGCCGCTCGTCGGCCTCCGCGGCCCGCTGGAGGGCCCGCTCGGCGTCCAGCGTGACGATGGCGTTGACCTGCGGGTTCGTCGCCTCGATCCGGTCGAGGTGCGCCTGGAGGACCTCCCGCGCCGACAGCTCCCGGTCCCGGATCAGGCGTGCCAGCTCACGGGCCGAGGCGAAGTGGATCTCGTGCGACAAGGCGGTCCCCTCCCGGCGCGGCGTCTGCTACGAGGTCATCATGCAGGGAGGACACCGCCGAAAGCGAGGGAGGGGCCCGGTGAGCGAGCGGGTGGGCGCGCGTGAACTGCTGCGCCGCGTACTGGACGGCGAGTGGACGTCCTGGGACGCCCCGATCGACCCGGGCGGCAGCGAGGAGCTCATCGCCGCCCGCGAGCGCAGCGGTTGCGACGAGGCCGTCCTCACCGGCGCGGGCGCGCTGCGGGGCCGCCGCGTCGCGTTCGTCGTGTCGGAGTTCCGCTTCCTCGCGGGCTCGATCGGCCGCGCGACCGCCGACCGGATCGTCGCCGCCGTCGAGCGCGCCACCGCCGAGCGCCTCCCGCTGCTCGCGGCGCCGTGCTCCGGCGGGACGCGGATGCAGGAGGGCACGGCGGCGTTCGTCGAGATGGCGCGCATCACCGCCGCCGTCATGGCGCACCGCGCGGCGGGCCTGCCCTACCTCGTCTACCTGCGCCACCCCACCACCGGCGGCGTGTTCGCGTCGTGGGGGTCGCTCGGCCACGTGACCGCCGCCGAGCCCGGCGCGCTGATCGGCTTCCTCGGCCCGCGCGTGTACGAGGGGCTGCGCGGTGAGCCGTTCCCGGCGGGCGTGCAGGTCGCCGAGAACCTCGCCGCCAAGGGCCTGCTGGACGTCGTGGGCGGCGTCGACCAGCTCGCGGAAACCGCGTCCCGCGTCCTCGACGTCCTGTGCGCGCGGCCGCCCGCCGAGAAGATCACCGAACCGCCGTCCGCGGTCGCGGACGATCCCGTGTGGGACTCGATCGTCCGGTCGCGCGCCCCGACCCGTCCCGGCGCGCGCGACCTGCTCCACCACGGCGCGACCCAGGTCACACCGCTCTCGGGCACGGGACGGGCGGAGCCGGGCCTCGTCCTCGCCCTGGCCCGGTTCGGCGCCGCCCCCTGCGTCCTCGTCGCCCAGGACCGCCGGAGCCAGCGCGGCGGCCACCCCCTCGGCCCGGCCGGCCTGCGCGTCGCCCGCCGGGGCATGCGGCTGGCCGCCGAACTCGCGCTGCCGCTGGTCACGGTCGTGGACACCCCCGGCGCGGTGCTGTCGGCCGAGGCCGAGGAGGGCGGGCTGGGCGGCGAGATCGCCCGCTGCCTCGCCGACCTGGTCACGCTGCCCGCCCCCACGCTGTGCCTCCTGCTGGGCGAGGGCGCGGGCGGCGCGGCGCTGGCCCTCCTCCCGGCCGATCGCGTGCTCGCCGCCCGGCACGCCTGGCTCGCCCCGCTGCCGCCCGAGGGCGCGTCGGTGATCGTCCACCGCGTCCCCGACCGGGCCGCCGAACTGGCCGCCGCGCAGGGCGTCCGCTCGGCGGACCTGCTCCGGGACGGCATCGTGGACGCGATCGTCGACGAGCGCCCCGACGCGTCCGCCGAGCCGGCGGAGTTCTGCCGCCGCGCCGCCCGGGCGATCGAGCGCGGGCTGTCGGGCCTCGTCCCCGGCACACCGGCGGCCCGCCAGGCCCGCCGCCGTTGACCACAATTCGTTTGGGTACGTACGATCTGGGACCAACGGTCCAAGGAGGTTCGGTGCGCGCCCTGCTCATCCACCACGATCACCTCTCGATCCCCGGCCCGGTGGGCGAGCGCCTGACCGAACACGGCTGGGACCTCGAGGAACGCCTGATCGTCCCCGAGGACCGGCACCGCGCGCCGGGCGTCGACTTCCAGTTCCCCGACCCGCTCGCCTGGGACCTGATCGTCCCGATGGGCTCCCCGTGGTCGGTCAACGACGAGCTCGTCGCCTCCTGGGTGGGCCCCGAGCTGGCCATGCTCGGCAAGGCCCACGCGGCGGGCGTCCCGATCCTCGGCATCTGCTTCGGCGGCCAGGCGCTCGCGGCGGCCCTCGGCGGCACCGTCGAACGCGCGCCCCGTCCCGAAATGGGCTGGGTGGAGGTCGAGACCGACGACCCGTCGCTGGTCGGCCCGGGCCCCTGGTTCCAGTTCCACTACGACCGCTGGACGCTCCCGCCCGGCGCCGTCGAGATCGCCAGGTCCGCCGTCAGTTCGCAGGCGTTCGTCATCGGGCGGTCGCTGGGCCTCCAGTTCCACCCGGAGATCACCGCCGCCGAGCTGGAGTCGTGGCTGGTCAACGGCGGGGCCGCGCACATGCGCGCCGAGGGGATCGACCCGGACGCCGTGCTGGCCGACGTCCGCCGCACCGAGGCCGCTGCCGCCGCCCGCACCCACACGCTCGTGGACGCCTTCCTGACCAGGGTGGCCACCGTCTGATCAGGGGTCGAGCAGCCCGGCGCGGTGGGCGAGGATCGCGGCCTGGACCCGGTTGCCGAGCGCGAGCTTGGCGAGGATGCGGCTGACGTGCGTCTTCGCGGTCGCCTCGCTCATGTGCAGCGCCGCCGCGACCTCGGGGTTGGAGAGCCCGCCGCCGACCGCGACGAGCACCTCGCGCTCCTTGGCGGTGAGGACGTCCAGCCGGCCTCGCGCCTCGGAGCGCCCGGTCCCGGCGAAGTCGCGGAGCAGCCGCCGGGTGATCTTCGGGGAGAGCATCGCGTCGCCGTGCGCGGCGCTGCGGACGGCGGCGAGCATCTCCGGCGCCGTGGCGTCCTTCAGCACGACGTCCGGGGCGTGGGCGGCGGCCTGCTCGACCGCCTCGTTCCCGTCGGAGGCCTCGCCCACCACGGTCATATCGGGCGCGGTCTCCATGATGGTGCGGAGCATGGCCCGGACCATCCACTCGTCGTCCACGATCAGCACCCGGATCACAGCGGCACCTCGGCCCTGACCTCGAAACCGCCCTGCGGGGTGGGACGGGTCGTCAGCTCCCCGCCGAGCAGCCGGATCCGCTCCGCGATCCCCAGGAGCCCGAAGCCGCCACGGGGGATGCCGCCGTCCGCGATCCCGGTGCCGGGCGTGCCCGCGCCGTTGGCGACGCACAGTCGGAGGACGCCGGGCCGCTGGACGACACGCACCTCGACGTCAGCCCCGCGAGCGTGCTTGTGGACGTTGGTCAACGCCTCCTGCACGACCCGGTAGACGGCGTGCTCGACGAGCGACGACGGCGCGGAGCCCGGCTCGTCCACCCTCTCGAACGCCACCGGCATACCGAGGCGGCGGGTCTCGGAGATCAGGGCGTCCAGGTCGGCGAGGCCGGGCTGCGGCGCCAGGGGCGCCTCGCCGTCGGCGCGCAGGACCTCGACCAGCGAGCGCAGTTCGCCGAGGGCCTCGCGGCCGATGTCGCCGATCCGGCGGCCGGCCGCGACGGCGTCGCGTCCCTCGGCGGCCTCCAGGGCGGTCGCGTTCAGGACCATGAGCGCGACCCGGTGCGTGACGACGTCGTGCATGTCCCGGGCGATCTGGGCGCGCTCGTCGCTGCGGGCCTGCCGGACGCGCTGGTGCTGCTCGCGTTCGAGGCGCTCGGCGCGCTCCCGGACGCGGTCGACCAGCTCGCGCCGGGTCCCGGCGTAGAGGCCGAGGAGCGCGGGGGCGAGGCAGATCGCGGCGGTCAGCGGCGCCGCCGCGTCCGGGCCGCCGAGGAGCCAGAGCGGGGTGCCGACGACGAGCGCCGCGACCAGGGTGGCGGCGGCGGTCCGGCGCCGGGAGCGGGAGCGTTCCGCGAGCGTGTACTGGGCGACCATGACGGCGACGAACGCGGCGAGCGCCGTCCAGACGACGAGGGCGAGCGCGAGCAGCACCTCGGGCCGCCGGTTCCGCAGGATCGCGGCCCCGACCAGCAGGCCGAGCGGGACCGCGATCCAGAGCGGGGGATCGAAGCGGGCGATGGTGTGCTCGCCGAGCGAGCGCCCCACGCCGAGGTCGCCGGACGCGGTGCTCACGGCGACCCCGACCGCCACTGCCAGGTTCGCCGCCCTCATGGACGCTCACGCTATAGGCGCGCAGGAACGCGGGCATCCATAGAAAGTCGTACGCCCGACCGCCTTCCCTTACAGCGTGGCGCCCTCAGCTTGCCGCACGGACCAACGCGGTGAACAGGGACTGCTGCGCGCGGTCGGTCGCGGCGGTGTCCTCCGGGTGC
Organism: Actinomadura terrae; assembly: GCF_022751215.1. Lineage (GTDB taxonomy): Bacteria > Actinomycetota > Actinomycetes > Streptosporangiales > Streptosporangiaceae > Spirillospora > Spirillospora terrae. The sequence goes on from NZ_JAICDG010000002.1 coordinate 1,961,767, forward strand.
CACTGGACGGCGAGGAACCAGCCGCCGGCGGGGTCGGCGAGCTCGGCGGCCTCGATCGTTCCATCCGCCGACCGCGCGGTCGCCGTCAGGCCCGGGGCCAGCGTGGCGACCGCCTGGTGGTGGTAGCAGGAGGCGATCGTCTCCTCGGCGTCGAGGGTCTTGGCCAGGAGCGTGCCGGGGGAGACGGCCACCGGGTGGACGTGGTGGCGGTGGTCGCGCTCCATGTGCTGGTCGAGCGTGCCGCCCAGCACCGCGTTCACGACCTGGAACCCCCGGCAGACCGCGAGCGTCGGCACCCCGGTCTCCAGGACGTGGGACGCGAGCGCCAGGTCGAACTCGTCCTGGAGGTCGTCCACGTCGTAGAGGGCCTCGTGCTCGGAGGTGTCGCCGTAGTGCCGCGGGTGGACGTCGCCGCCGCCCGGCAGCAGCACGCCGTCGCAGCGCGCCAGCCGGGACGCCTCGAACGGCGCGGCCGGGTGCATGACGAACGGCTCGCCGCCCGCCCGGTAGACGGCCTCCACCAGCGCCCGCGCCGCGACCTCGGCCGCGTACCGCAGCGCGGAGGCGCCCGCGGAGAACCGGGCGGGGATCGCGATCAGGGGCCTGGCGGCGGTCACAGTTCGATCCAGGTGGTCTTGAGGTCGGTGTACTTGTCGAGCGCGTGCAGCGACTTGTCACGCCCGTGGCCGGACTGCTTCACGCCGCCGAAGGGGATGCTCATGTCGCCCTCCTCGTAGCAGTTGACCCAGACCGTCCCGGCGCGCAGGGCGCGCGACACCCGGTGCGCGGTGGACAGGTTCGACGTCCACACGGCGGCGGCGAGGCCGTAGTCGCTGTCGTTGGCGATCGCGACGGCCTCGTCGACGTCGTCGAACTCCAGCGCGGCGAGGACGGGTCCGAAGATCTCCTCGCGGGCCACCGGCATCTCCGGCTTGACCTGGTCGAAGACCGTGGGCGCGTGGAAGAAGCCGTCGCCCTCGGGTACGGCGCCGCCGCCGGCGCGCAGGCGGGCGCCGGAGCCGAGCGCGGTCTCGACGTGCGAGGCCACCCGGCCCCGGTGGGCGGCGGAGACGAGCGGGCCCATCTCCGTGGCCGGGTCGAGCGGGTCGCCGACGCGCAGCGACCCGGCGCGCGCCACGATCCGGTCGAGGACCCGGTCGGCGACCGAGCGGTGGACGAGCAGCCGGGACGGCGCGCTGCACATCTCCCCGGCGTTGAAGAAGATGCCCCAGGCGGCGGTGTCGGCGGCGGCGTCGAGGTCGGGCGCGTCCGGCAGGATGATGTTGGGGGACTTGCCGCCGAGTTCCAGCCAGACCCGCTTGAGGTTGGACCCGGCGGCGTAGCGCAGGAAGTGCCGGCCGACCTCGGTGGAGCCGGTGAAGGCGAGCACGTCCACGTCGGGGTGCTCGCCGAGGGCGCGTCCGGCGATCTCGCCCGGCCCGTTGACGACGTTGAACACCCCGGGCGGCAGCCCGGCCTCGGCGGAGAGCGCGGCGAGGTGCAGCGCCGACAGCGGCGACTCCTCGGCGGGCTTCAGCACGACCGTGCAGCCCGCCGCGAGCGCCGGGGCGATCTTCCAGGCGGCCATCGTCAGCGGGAAGTTCCACGGGACGACGGCCGCGACGACGCCCGCCGGCTCCCGGGTGATCAGCGCGAGCGACGAGGCGGCCGTGCGGGGCGACTCGTCCAGCTGCTTGTCGGCGGCCTCGGCGTACCAGCGCAGGCAGTTGATCAGGGCGCGCAGCTCGATCCCGTAGGTGTCCTTGATCGGCTTGCCCATCTCCAGGCTGACCAGCAGCGCGAGCGTCTCGCGGTCGCGCTCGACGAGGTCGGCCCAGCGCAGCAGGGCGGCCTTGCGCTCGGCGGGCGCGAGCCGGGGCCAGGGCCCGGCGTCGAAGGCGCGGCGGGCGGCGGCGACGGCGTCCCCGGCGCGGGCGGCGTCGGCGGACGCGACGTGCGCGATCGTCCGCCCGTCGCGGGGGGAGACGACGGGGCTCGTCCCGAGGCCGTCGAGGAACGCGCCGTCGATGTGGTGCCCGGTGTGGGGGTCGAGCCCGGCGGCACGGCCGCGCCACTCCTCATACGGGACGTCGGTCACGGTGGCCCCTCCTCACGCTAATGTTCGTTTGACCCCAAACATTAGCGCCGGTGGGTTGACCCCGCCATCCCCGCTTCCTAGATTATTTGGGACCAAACAAACTGGAGGTGCACAGCGATGGCAACAGTCGCGGGCGTCGCCGTCGATACCGGGCACTGGATCGGAGGTGAGCGCGTCGTCTCCGCCGGGGGCGGGGCGACCTTCACCGACGTCTCGCCGATCGACGAGCGGCCGATCGCCGAGATCGCGCGCGGCGGGGCACGGGAGGCGGAGGCCGCGGTGGCCGCCGCGAACCGGGCGTTCCCCTCCTGGTCCCGGACGAGCCGGGAGGAGCGGGCGCGGCTGCTGCACGCGGTCGCCGACGGCGTCGAGAAGCGGATCGAGGAGCTGGCGCAGGTCGAGACGGCCGACAACGGCGCCCTGATCCGCTCGCACCGGCGCGGCGTCATGCCGCGGGTGGCGCACAACTTCCGGTTCTTCGCCGACTGGCTGCTGAACCTCGGCCATGACGACTTCGAGACGCGCGGCCACACCAACCATGTCAGCTGGGACCCGGCGGGCGTCTGCGCGCTGATCACGCCGTGGAACGCCCCGCTGATGCTGGCGACCTGGAAGATCGCGCCCGCGCTGGCGGCCGGGAACACCGTCGTGCTCAAGCCCGCCGAGTGGACGCCGCTGACCGCGTCCCTGCTCGCCGACATCGCGGCCGAGGCCGGGCTGCCGGACGGGGTGTTCAACGTCGTCCAGGGCTACGGCGCGGAGGTCGGCGGCCCGCTGACCGCGCACCCGGACGTCAAGCGGATCAGCTTCACCGGCTCGGTGCCGACCGCGCGGGCGATCGCCGCCGCCGCGGCCCCCAACCTGACGCCGCTGTCGCTGGAGCTGGGCGGCAAGTCGCCGCTGATCGTCTTCGCCGACGCCGATCTCGACCTCGCCGTCGACCTCGCGGTGGAGCAGTACGACAACGCCGGGCAGGTCTGCCTGGCCGCGACCCGGCTGATCGTCGAGTCCTCGATCGCGGAGGAGTTCACCCGGCGGTTCGTCGAGAAGGCGGGCCGGATCGCGCAGGGCGACCCGCGCGAGGAGACCACCGACATCGGCCCGCAGATCCACCGCCGCCACCTGGAGCGCGTCGACGGCTTCGTCCGGCGCGCCAAGGACGCGGGGGCCCGCGCGCTGATCGGCGGCGGCCCCAACGAGGACCTCGGCGGCCTGTACTACCGCCCGACCCTCTTCGTGGACGCCCCGGAGGGCGCCGAGATCCTCACCGAGGAGGTCTTCGGGCCCGTCCTGACGCTCCAGACCTTCGACACCGAGGAGCAGGCCGTCGCGATGGCGAACGGCACCCGCTTCGGCCTCGCCGCGACGCTGGCGACCGGCGACGAGGAGCGCGCGCGGCGCGTCACCGACCAGTTGGTGGCCGGAACGGTCTGGGTGAACTGCTTCTTCGTCCGCGACCTGAAGGCGCCGTTCGGCGGGTCCCGCCAGTCGGGTGTGGGACGCGAGGGCGGCGACTGGAGCTTCGACTTCTACTGCGACCTCAAGAACACGGTGACGGCGCCATGGGCCAGGTAGTCGGCGCGGGTCTGCTCGCGCACGTTCCCACGATCGTGCTCCCCGAGGTGACGCGGCGCGAGCTGAACCACGGCGAGGACACGACGCTCGTCCCGGGCCTGAAGCGGCTCCGCGCGGACGTCTTCGACCGCGACGACTACGACACCGTCGTCGTGCTGGACTCGCACTGGGCCACGACCGTCGAGTTCGTCACCACCGCCCACGACCGGCGCGCGGGGCTCTACACGTCCGAGGAGCTGCCGCGCGGCATGTCCCGCATGCCGTACGACTTCCCCGGCGACCCCGAGCTGGCCCGCGCCGTCGCCGACTACGCCGGCAAGCACGGGACCTACATCACCCCGATCGACGACCCGTACCTGCCGATCTACTACGCGACCGTCAACCTGTGGACGCACCTCGGCGTGCGCGACGACCCCTACCTCGGCGACCCCGGCCGCAAGTGGATCTCGATCGGCGTCTGCCAGACCGCCGACACCGAGGACTTCCTGCGCCTCGGCCGCGCGCTCGGCGACGCGATCGCGGCCGTCGACCGCCGCGTCCTGCTGATCGCGTCGGGCGCGCTGTCGCACACGTTCTGGCCGCTGCGCGTGATCCGCGACCACGAGGCGGCCGGGCCCGAGCACATCTTCACCCCCGAGGCCCGCGCGGCCGACGAGGAGCGCATCGGCTGGCTCAAGGCGGGCGACCACGCCCGGGTCCTGGACACCATGCCGGAGTTCCTCAAGTTCAAGCCCGAGGCCCGCTTCGGCCACTACCTGATGATGATCGGGGCGCTCGGGGAGCGCGCCTGCACGGCCCCCGGCCGCCTCTACAGCGAGTACGAGAACTCCGTCGGTACCGGCCAGGTGCACATCTGGTTCGACCGCCCCGAGCATGGATGGACCAGCTGACGTGACCGAATACCGGAGGATCCTCCTCGACGGCGCCGCGACCCAGGTCGTGCGGGACGGCGAGGAGCTGGTCAGCGCCGACGGCCGCCGCGTCCGCGCGGACGAGGCCGTGCACCTGCCGCCGTGCGAGCCGTCCAAGGTGATCGCGGTGCACCTCAACCACCGCAGCCGCGTGGAGGAGTTCCAGACCAGCCTGCCGCCCGCCCCCACGTTCTTCCACAAGCCGATCTCGGCGCTGAACGCGCACGGCGGCGCGGTCGTCCGCCCGGAGCGGTGCAAGTACCTCAACTACGAGGGCGAGATCGCGATCGTCATCGGCCGGACGGCGCGCAACGTGTCGCCGAAGGAGGCGGGCGACTACATCGCGGGCTACACCGTCGCCAACGACTACGGCCTGCACGACTTCCGCGACACCGACGCCGGGTCGATGCTGCGCGTCAAGGGCTCGGACACGCTGTGCCCGCTCGGCCCCGGCCTCGTCACCGGCTGGGACTTCCACGGCAAGTACCTGCGCACCTACGTCAACGGCGAGCTGGTGCAGGACGGCAGCACCGACGAGATGGAGTGGGACATGCACTACCTCGTCGCCGACATCGCCCGCACGATCACGCTCTACCCCGGGGACGTGCTGCTCTCGGGCACCCCGGCCAACTCGCGTCCCGTCCAGCCGGGCGACGTCGTCGAGGTCGAGGCGGAGGGCCTCGGACGGCTCCGCAACCACATCGTGGCCGGTCCCGTCCCGATCCGGGACGACTGCGGGGCGCAGCCGACCGAGTCCGAGGAGGTCATCTCGACCACGTTCGGCGGCGACTGGGAGTTCCGGGGCATCCGCGCCCCCCGCCGGTAATAGCTTTCTCCCGCACACTGCCGCGCCCCTTCCGGACCACCGTCCGGGAGGGGCGCTCGGTGTATCGCGGGCTTATCGTTTCCCGCATACGCCCCGGCAACAGCCTTCCGTCTTCAGTGGAGGCATGCACCGCAGCGCGAATCCACCTCTGGCGATCAAGACGCGTGTCCTCGCGTCCCTCACCCGGCTCGTCGCCGTGTCGCTGGTCCCGGTCGCCTTCTGCCGCGCCCCGGGCCGGGGCCGCTTCACGGCCTGCCAATGGGCGCTGGCCCTCCGCTTCCCGGCCGAGGACCTGCGCGGGCTGGCGCCGCAGACGCTCGCGGCGTTCACGCACGCCCGGGCCGAGGCGTTCTGGCGCGACCGGCAGCTGATCGGCCTCACCTCCGGATACCGCGACCCGGCGGAGCAGCACCGGATCTTCGCCGCGGAGGTGGCGCGCACCGGCTCGGTGGCCGCCGCGCGGCTCCGGGTGCTGCCGCCGGAGGAGTCCAGCCACGTGCGGGGGCTCGCCCTCGACGTCCGCCCCACCGAGGGCGCACTGTGGCTCGAACGGCACGGCTGGCGGTACGGCCTCTACCGCATCTACGACAACGAGTGGTGGCACTTCGAGTACCGCACGGTCGCGCCCGTCCGGCTGCCGAGCCCGGCCGCCGCGCGGTGGCCGCGCCGCGCCCACGGCGACGGGCCCTGGCGCCACGCGCCGCGTCCCGACGGCGGCCGCCCACCGTACATGAACGCGACCGCGGGACCGGCGGCGTGAAAGGGAGTGTCGGAATGACCAGGGAGCACCGGGTGAACGGGGAGCGGCGGATGGCGCGGCGGGTCGTGGTGATCGGCGGCGGGGAGAACGCCGAGCACGAGGTGTCGCTGGCCACGGCGGCGGGGATCGCGGAGGCGCTGCGCCGCGGCGGCTTCGACGTCGACGAGCTGACCATCGACCGCGACGGGACGTGGCGCCGGGGCACGGAGGTGCTCGGGGCGCGGGCCGCCGGTTCGGTCGCCGCGGCGCTGACCGTGATGGAACGTGCCGACGTGGTTTTTCCCGCGGTCCACGGCCCGTGCGGCGAGGACGGGACGCTGGCGGCGCTCTGCGCGCTCGCGCACACGCCGATGGCGGGCTCGGGCGTGCGCGCAGGAGCGGTCGGCATGGACAAGTGGACGACCAAGCTCGTCGCCGACGCCGTCGGAATCCGCACCGCCCCCGCCCGGCTGGTGCACGCGGCGGACATCGCCGACATCGAGTTCGACGCCCAGGTGGTGGTCAAGCCCGCCTCGGCCGGGTCGAGCCACGGCGTCGCGCTCGCCCGCGACGCGTCCCAGCTCCGCGAGGCGCTGCGCGAGGCGGCGCGGTACGACGACCGGATCCTGGTCGAGCGGCTCGTCGCGGGCCGGGAGATCGACCTGGCCGTCCTGCGGGAGGCGGACGGCCACCGGTGGGCCGCGCCGCCCCTGGAGATCCACGCCGACGGGCTGTTCGACACCGAGACCAAGTACGACGGCTCCGCCCGGTTCTCCGTGCCCGCCGACGTCTCCGACGCCGAGCGGGAGGCCCTCACCGGCGCGGCGCTGCGGATGTTCGACGCGCTCGGCTGCGCCGGGCTCGCCCGCGTCGACTTCTTCCTCACCGACCAGGGGCCCGTGCTCAACGAGATCAACACGATGCCGGGGATGACCGCCGAGTCCCAGGTGCCGAGGATGTTCGCCGCCGCCGGGCTCTCCTACGAGGAGCTGGTCGCGCGCCTGGTCGACGCCGCGACCGTGCCCGGCCCGGCGAAACCGGTCCTCAGCGCGTGAGGGGACGGGGCATCCCGGGCCGCGGGATGCCCCGGTCTCGCGTCAGGACATGAGCGCGTCGGTGCGCTTCACGACCTCGCGGCAGAACGCGCCGACGCCGTTCGGGTCGTCGGTGAACTGGGACGGCTTGATGCAGAACGTCGTGAACCCCTGGGCGACCTGCTCGGGGATGCTCTCCAGCGCCGGTTCGAGCGGCGACACCGAGTCGTCGTCGGGGAACACCGGGCGGCAGCCGCCGATGCGCTCCAGGTCGGCGAGGTCGCGTCCGGCGGCCGTCATCGCGGCGGACAGCGTCTCCAGCTCCTCTGGCGTCGGACGGCCCAGCGGGTGGAACCCGTGCGCGTACTTCACGATCCGGTCCAGGAGCCTCGGGTGCAGGTGCTGGCCGCCGAACCACATGCGCGGCCCGTCCGGGCGGTAGGCGCGCGGCTCGAAGTAGACGTCCTCGAAGGAGAAGTGCTCGCCGCTGTAGGAGACGGGGGAGCCGCGCCAGAGCAGGTCCCAGATCTCCAGCTGCTCGTCGAGGATCGCGCCGCGCTTGTTGAAGGGGACCTGCATCGCCGCGTACTCGTCCCGGCTCCAGCTGACCGTCGGCTGGACGACGAGCCGCCCCTCCGACAGCAGGTCGAGCGTGCCGATGTCGCGGGCGAGCGCGAGCGGGTGCTTCAGCGGGGCGAGGATCGCGGCGGCGGCGAGCCGGATCCGGGTGGTGACCGAGGCGATGGCGCCGAGCAGCATCAGCGAGCCGGGCCAGGGCGTGAACGGGTCCTGGTTGCCGGGCAGCGCGTACTCGCGCGGGTTGCCCATCACGCCGTCCGCGCCCGCGTCCGGGCCGAGGACGACGTGCTCGCTGACCATCACGGCGTCGAACCCGGCGTCCTCGGCCTCCCGCGCCCAGCGGACGAGGGTGGGCAGGTCGCGGCCGGTGGTCAGCGTCCAGTTCTCGCTCAGCACGAGTACGAAGCGTGGCGTCATCCGGTCATCGTACGGGCCCAAACGATTCACGGGCAAGGCTCTCCGGCGGCGGGCCTCAGGAGCGGGGACGGCGGCCCGAGCGGCGCGGGGGAGGAGGCGGGGAGTCGGCCCGCAGTGCCGCGCGCCGCTCGTCGCCCTCCTCCTCCAGGTGCTCGACGACCGACCTCAGCGTCTGCGCGAGCGCCCGGTTCGCGTCCCCGTCCAGCCGCTCGACCACGAACGCCTCCTCGGCGTTGAAGGCCGGGAACAGCGTCCGCATGAGGTCCTGCCCCTTGTCGGTCAGCCGCAGCAGGACGAGCCGCCCGTCCCGCGCGTGCTGGCCGCGCTCGATCAGCCCGCGCCCCTCCAGCGTCTTGACGACCCCCGTGAGCGTCCCCTTGGAGATGCCCGCCTCCTCGGCGACGTGCCGGGTCTCCATCTCCTCCCAGATCCACACCACCCAGAGCACGACGAACGAGGTCCAGGTGAGGTCGGCGCCGCGCAGCACCGAGCTCTCGAAGTGCTGCCGGATCGCCGCGGCGGCCCGGTAGATGTTGGAGACCGCCATCATCGCGTCGTGGCGCAGGGGCACGTCGCCGAGCCGCCGCTGGATCGCCTGCTCGGTCTCTTGCAGTGTGTGATGCCCGGTCACGTACGTCCTCCCCTGGAGCCCTGCGTAGTCGAATACTCGCGGGCCGAAAGGTGAATCTACTCTTGTCCGTCATTGTTCGGGCCCGTACGATCTCCCGCAATCCTCATCTCGTGCGGACCCAAACGAATATCCCCCGGGTCCGTACCGGCACTGGAGCTGCCCATGGCGATCCCGGAAGCCGCGCCCCCCTCGTCCCCGTCGTCCCCCTCGTCCGGCGCGTCCGGACGGCGCCGCCTCGGCGTCCCCGAGATCGTATTCTTCGTCGTCGCCGCGTCCGCCCCGCTGACCGTCGCCGCGGGCGGCCTGCCGACCTCCTTCGCCGTCACCGGCGTGACCGGAATCCCGCTGCTGTACGTCGTGCTGGCGGTGCTGCTCACCATCTTCACCGGCGGTTACGCCGCGATGAGCCGGTCGATCGCGAACGCGGGCGCGTTCTACGCCTACATCACCTACGGCCTCGGACGCGTCGCCGGGGTCGGCGCCGCGTTCGTCGCCCTCATCTCCTACAACACCATGCAGATCGGCCTCTACGGCCTGTTCGGCTTCACGACGGCCGACTTCCTCAAGACCAAGACCGACCTCGACCTCCCCTGGTGGACGGTGGCCCTCGCGGGCGTGGCCGTTGTCGCGATCCTCGGCTTCCGGCGCGTCGATCTCAACGCCCGCGTCCTCGGCGTGTTGCTCACGGTCGAGTTCCTGACCGTCCTGGTGTTCGACGTCGCCCAGCTCGCGGACGCGCCGGACGGCGTGTCGGCCGCCCCGCTCGGCCTCGACGCCGCCACCACCGGCGCCACCGGGGCCGCGTTCTGCTTCGCGATGGCGAGCTTCATGGGCTTCGAGGCCGCCGCCCTCTACAGCGAGGAGTGCCGCGACCCGCGCCGGACCGTCGGACGCGCCACCTACGTCGCCGTCGCCGTCATCGGCGTGTTCTACGCGTTCACCGCCTGGGCCATGACCGTCGGGACCGGCTCGTCCCAGATCATCGCCCGCGCCCAGAAGGACGGGCCCGCGCTCGTGTTCGTCCTGTCCGAGGAGCACGTCGGCAGGCTGTTCTCCGACCTCGCGCAGATCTTCCTGATCACGAGCCTGTTCGCGGCGCTGCTGTCGTTCCACAACGCCGTCGCACGCTACTTCTTCTCACTCGGACGCGAGGGCGTACTGCCGTCCCCGCTCAGCCGCACCCACGCCCGGCACGGGTCCCCGCACGTCGGCTCGGCCACCCAGACCGTCCTGGCGGCGGCCGTGGTCGTCGTCTTCGCCCTCGCGGACAAGGACCCGGTGCTGAGCCTGTTCAACTGGTTCACCAACCTCGGCGCCCTCGGCGTGATCGGGCTGCTGGCCCTCACCTCCGCCGCGGTGGTCGGCTACTTCGCGCGCGACCACCGCAGCGAGAACATGTGGAACCGCCTTGCGGCGCCCGCGCTGGCCTTCCTCGGCCTGGGCGCCGTCTTCGTCGTCAGCCTCCTCAACTTCGACGCGCTCCTCGGCGCCGAGAAGGGCTCGTCCCTCACCTGGGTCCTACCGGGGCTGATCTTCGTCGCCGCCGCCCTCGGGGCGGCGTTCGCCGCGTACCTGCGCACCGCCCGCCCCGACACCTACACACGCATCGGCTCCGGTGGTTAGGCGAGGCGGCGGCCGCCGTTCCAGACGACGCCGACCTGGCGGTAGTAGGCGCCGATGATCTCCTCCACCGCGAGGTCGGTGAGCTCCTCGGTGGGGGAGTCGAACAGGCGGAGCTCGGCCTCGCCCTTCCAGGCGGGGCCGGCCTCGAACGACGCGGCGCCCGACTCGATCAGTTCGTCCAGCGCGGGCGGCTGTCCGGGCTCGATGGAGGGCAGGAAGCGGTGGTGCGCCATCGGGTGGCCGTTCACGAAGCCGTTGGTCTCCGACGGCTCGCGCAGCGTCACGACGGCCTCGGCCAGGCGGCGGTCGGCGGCGGCGAGCGTCGCGCCGAACCGTCCACCGGCGCCGATGCGGGGCGCGCCCTGCCCGTACGGGTGGGGGCGGGTCTGGTGGATCGAGCCCAGCTTCTTCGGGTAACCCTGGTGCAGGCCGCGCCCGATCGCGAAGTCCTTGTCGACCCAGATGTAGACGCAGCGGGAGTACGTCCGGCCCTCGAACGAGCAGCGGACGACGACGAAGCACTCCTTGTACTGGGACCGGACGGGGTCGAGCAGTTCCTCGCCGGACTCCGAGCACGACTGCCAGTCCGCCCAGATGATCGCGACGGCGCCCGGGTCCTCGGGCGCGGGCGACAGCGGCTCGGGCAGCAGCGCGGCCACGCGGGCGGGGTCGGTGCGGTACTCGACGGTGAGCAGGTCGCCCGAGTAGTGCCACGGCGGGTTCGGGATCAGCGACGACCGGCCGGTCGCGGTCTTCGGGAACAGGAAACCTCGGACGGATGCCACCGCGCTCCTCCTGGAATGTCGTTTGGGTCCGTACGATAGGCCCTGCGGTGCGGTTTCGCCACCCGGGCACTGGTGATCAATGCCCGTGGCCAGGGAGTCTTGTCACAGACCCCGGGCCGCCATATGGTTTGAGCCCAAACGATAAGCCCGTGAAGAGGGAGAGCCCGGCGTGAGTCGACAGGACCCCGCAGCAGACCGCGACGTCCACGAGGTGGTGGAACGGCTCACCGCGGACGGCGTCGACGTCGTCCGCGTCTCCTTCACCGACCTGATCGGCGTCGAACGCGCGCGGGACGTGCTGGTCGAGCGGCTGCCGTCGGTGATGGACCACGGCCTGTCGTTCTGCCGGGCGATCTACCACACGACCCCCGGCGGCGACACGGTCGGCGTTCCGGGCGGTCTCGACGCGGGCCTGCCCGACATCAGCATCCGCCCCGACCTGTCGACGCTGGTCACCGTGCCGTGGGAGCCGGGCGTCGCGTCCTGCCTCGGGGACGCCTTCGAGCCGGACGGCAGCGCGCCCGCCGCCGAGGCGCCGCGCGAGGTGCTGCGCCGCGCCATCGAGAAGATCTCCGAACTCGGCCTCGCCCCGGTCGTCGGGCCGGAGCTGGAGTACTACGTCTGCGAGCCCGACGCCTCCGCGCCGTCCGGCTGGCGCCGCTACAGCGACGCGACCGGCAACGTCTACACCGCCGGACGCAAGGGCGACACCGGCGGACACCTGCTGCGCACCCTGCGCCACCTGCGCGACCTCGGGCTCGGCGTCACGATGGGCAACCACGAGTTCGGCGGCGGCCAGTTCGAGATCAACCTCGACCACTCCGCCGCGCTCGACGCCGCCGACCGCGCGTTCCGGTTCAAGGCCGCCGTCCAGGAGCTCGCGCGCGCCGACGGCCTGCTCGCCACGTTCATGGCCAAGCCGTTCAACGACGAGGGCGGCTCCGGCTTCCACGTCCACCTGTCGTGCCTGGACGCCGAGGGCCGCAACCTCTTCCAGGGCGAGGGCCCCGACGGGCTGTCGGAGACCGCGCACCAGGCCATCGCGGGCGTGCTGGAGCACGCGCCCGCGCTCGCCGCGCTGTTCAACCCGACGATCAACTCCTACAAGCGGTTCGGGCCCGACTCGCTCGCGCCCTGGCTGATCGACTGGGGCCTGGACAACCGCAGCGCCATGGTGCGGATCCCGCCCGAGCGCGGCGCCGCGTCCCGGATGGAGGTCCGCCTCGGGGACGCCTCCGCCAACCCCTACCTCGGCGTCGCCGGCCTGCTGGCCGCCGTCTACCTGGGCGTCCGTGACAAGCTCACCGCGCCCGCGCCGCTCGAGGGCTACGGCTACGACGCGTCCAAGGCCCCCGTCCTGCCCGGCGACCTGCCGACCGCGCTGGACGCCCTCGCCGCCGACACCGCCCTCGTCGAGGTGCTCGGCGAGGAGTTCGTCTCGGCGTTCCTCACCTACAAGCGCGACGAGGTCGCCCGCTTCCACCGGCACGTGACCGACTGGGAGTTCGGCGAGTACGCGTACCACCTGTGAACGGAGCCCCCCGTTGCCGATCGACACCTTCGCTGACCTCGCCGACCCCGACAACTTTCTTGACGACGAGACACCTTGGCGGATGTTCGAGGAGCTGCGCCGCTCCGCGCCCGTCCACTGGAACCCCGAGCCCGACGGCGGCGGCTTCTGGTCGCTGACCCGGCACGCCGACATCGTCGCCGCCGACCGCGACCAGGCCACGTTCACCTCCGAGAAGTTCGTCAACCTCGAAGAGGTGGACGAGCGGCAGGCCGCGATCCGCCGCTCGATGCTGGAGACCGACGGCCCCCGCCATCTGGCGCTCCGCCGGATCCTGTCCCGCGAGTTCACCCCCCGCGCCGTCGCGGGCTACGAGACGTTCCTGCGCGGCCTCACCGCCCACACCCTCGACCGGGCCCTCGCCAAGGGCACCTTCGACTTCGTCGCGGAGGTCGCGGCCGACTTCCCGATCAACGTCCTGGCCCGCATGCTGGACGTCCCGGACGACGACACCCAGCGCCTCATCGACTGGGGCAACCGGATCATCGCCAACACCGACCCCGACTACGCCGACGTCCTGCTGCACAGCGCCGAGAGCGAGCGCTACCGCGATCTGCCCTTCCGCAGCCCCGCGTCGCTGGAGGTCTTCGAGTACGGCCGCGAGCTGGCCGCCCGCCGCCGCGGCGGCACGTCCGCCGACCTCGTCAGCCGCCTGGTCAACCAGACCCCAATCGACGGCGAGCCGCTCTCGGACCGCGACTTCGACAACTACTTCCTGCTGCTGGTCGTCGCGGGCAACGAGACCACCCGGCACGCCATCACGCACACGATGCGCGCGCTGATCGAGCACCCCGACCAGGCCGACCTGCTGCGCGCCGACCTCGACCGGATGCCCACCGCGGTCGAGGAGTTCCTCCGCTGGTCCTCGCCCGTCTACCACTTCCGCCGGACGGCGACCCGCGACACGGAGGTGAACGGCACCGCGATCCACGAGGGCGACAAGGTCGTCCTGTGGTTCGCGTCCGGCAACCGCGACGAGGACGTCTTCGCCGAACCCGGCCGCTTCGACGTCACCCGCACCCCGAACGACCACATCACGTTCGGCAAGGGCGGCCCCCACTACTGCATGGGCGCCGCGCTGGCCCGCCTGGAGATGCGCGTCCTGTTCGAGGAACTCCTCCCGCGCCTGGCCGACATCCGCCCGGCGGGCGACGTCCGCCGCGTCCGCTCCAACTTCGTGAACGGCATCAAGGAAATGCCGGTGACCGTAACCCTCGCCTGAACACACGAACGCGGGGCCCCACCGTGGGGCCCCGCGTTTCGTGTGTTCAGAGGGGGAGGCCGGTGAAGATGAGGACCTTCTCCTCCGTGTAGTCGGCCATGGCGGAGCGGAGGCCCTCGCGGCCCACGCCCGAGTCCTTCACGCCGCCGTAGGGCATCTGGTCGGCGCGGTAGGACGGGACGTCGCCGATCACGACGCCGCCGACGTCCAGCTCGCGGTGGGCGCGGAACGCGATGTCGAGGTTCCGGGTGAACACGCCCGCCTGGAGGCCGAACTTGGAGTCGTTGACCAGCGCGAACGCCTCGTCGACGCCGTCCACGGGCTGGACGAGCAGGACCGGGCCGAAGACCTCCTCGCGCGCCACCTTCGCGTCGGCGGGGACGTCGGCGAGGACGGTGGGGGCGTAGGCCGCGCCCTCGCGGGTGCCGCCCGCCAGGACCTTCGCGCCGGCCGCGACCGCCTCGTCCACCCAGGACTCGACGCGCTCGGCGGCCTCCTCGCTGACCAGCGGGCCGACCTGGGTCTTGTCGTCCCACGGGTCGCCGGTGACGAGGCCCTCGACGGTCTCGATCAGCTTGGGCAGGAACGCGTCGTAGACGGACCGGTCCACGTAGACGCGCTGGACGGCGATGCAGCTCTGCCCGGCCTGGTAGTTGGAGAACAGGCCGATCCGCTTGGCGGCCCAGTCGAGGTCGGCGTCCGGCAGGACGACCGCCGCGCCGTTGCCGCCGAGCTCCAGCGTGACGTGCTTGCGGGGCACCTGGTCGTTGATCGCCCAGCCGACGGGGACGGAGCCGGTGAACGACACGATCGGCAGGCGCGGGTCGTCCACGAGCGCGGCGGCCCGGTCGTTCGGGACGGTCAGGACGGAGAACATCCCGGCGGGCAGGTCGGTCTCGGCGAGCAGCTCGCCGAGCAGGAGCGCCGACAGCGGCGTCGCGGGCGCGGGCTTCAGCACGATCGGGGTGCCCACCGCGATCGCCGGGGCGATCTTGTGCGCGGCCAGGTTCAGCGGGAAGTTGAACGGCGAGATGCCGAGCACCGGGCCCTTGGGCACGCGGGTGATGTAGGCTATCCGGCCCTCGGCGGCGGGGTCGGTGTCGAGCCGCTGGGTGGTGGCGCTGAACCGGCGGGTCTCCTCGGCGGCGAACCGGAACGTGGAGATCGCGCGGGTCACCTCGCCGCGCGCCCACAGCAGCGGCTTGCCGTTCTCGCCGGTGATCAGCCGGGCGACCTCGTCGGCGCGCTCGGCGAGCCGCGCCGACACGTGCGCGAGGGCCTCGGCGCGGACGTGCAGGGGCAGCGCCGCCGCCTTCGCGCGGACGGCGTCGGCCGCCGCGAGCGCCTCCTCCACCTGGTCCGGGGTCGGCACGGCGACGGTCCCGACCACCCGGCCGTCGTAGGGGTGCGTCACGGTCAGCTCGCCGGCACCGGTCTCGGCCCGGCCGGCCAGCCAGAATGGGGTCACGTTCATGCGCTCACGCTATCTCCGGCGGGACGGAACGCGAGGCTCCAGCATGTCCAATCCGGCCGTCCCCGCTGGACGTCACGGCCAGCGCGATCCACAGCTCCGCGCGCACGGCCGGGTCGTCCAGGTCGCGGTCGAGGAGTTCGGCGGCCTTGCGCATCCGGGCCCGCAGCGTGTGCCGGTGGACGCCGAGCGCCCGCGCCGCCGCCTCACCCTGCCCGTTCGCCACGACGTAGGCGCGCAGGGAGTCCACCAGGCCCTCCGCGCGCAGCGGCGCCAGCAGGCCGTCGGCGAAGGCCCGGGCCGCCCCGGGATCGAGCAGCCCGAGCAGTCCCTGACCGGGCAGGTCGGAGTAGTGGAGCACCGGTTTCCCATGGCGGCGGGCCGCGCTGAGCGCCTCCTCCGCCTGCTGGAGCGCACTCACCAGCTCCCCGCCCTGCGCGATCGCCAAGGTGACCGGCTCGCTCACCCCGACCGGCCCGGTAGAGCCCGGCGAGCTTGCGGCCGACAGGTGCGGGGCCGCCAGGCCCGAGCCCCGCGCGCTGGAAGTCAACGCGGTCGAAGCCGACAAACGTGAAGCAGACGGGGCTGAAGCCGACGGCCGTGAAGCCGACGGGGGCGGGGGCGAGAGGCCGTAGGACGGCGTGGTTGAGCCCGGCGTGGTCGAGGGCGACGGGCCGTGGGAGGGCGCGGTCGAGCCCGGCGTGGTCGAGGGCAACGGGCCGTGGGGCGGCGTGGTGGAGGGCGGTGGAGCCGAGGGCGACGGGTCGTGGGACGGCACGGTTGAGCCCGGCGTGGTCGAGGGCAACGGGCCGTGGGGCGGCGCGGTGGAGGTCGAAGGGCCGTGGGATGGCGTGGTGGAGGGCGGTGGAGCCGAGGGCGACGGGTCGTGGGACGGCACGGTTGAGCCCGGCGTGGACGAGGGCGACGGGTCGTGGGGCGGCGCGGTGGAGGGCGGTCGGGCCGAGGGCGACGGGTCGTGGGGCGGCGTGGTGGAGGGCGGTGCGATCGAGGTTGACGGGGTGTAGGGCGGCGTGGTGGAGGGCGAGGGGGACGGGGTTGGGGCCGCCGAGACTCCGGTCAGTAGGGACGTGATGGTGTCGGTCAGCTCGTCGGGGACGATGACGGCCGTCCGGCGGCCCGGGCCCGGTAGCGGGACGGCCAGGCAGCGCTCGCCGGACGGGTCGGAGTCGAGCGCGTCCAGCACGGGCCCCGCGCACGCCAGCACGCGGACGGGCCCGCGCGGCACGGCCGGGCCCGCCGGGGGCAGCCCGAGGAGCAGCGCGCCGAGCGCGGCCCGGGTCTCGCGGCCCGAGCGCGGGACCTCCGACTGCAAGGTCAGCAGCGCGACGGCCGCCCCCACGATCGTGTGCGCGACGTGGGGGAGCGGCGCCCCGGTGCCCACGGCCAGGAAGCCGCGCGGCCGCCCGCTCAGCCCGATCCGATGCAGGACGATGTTCTCACCCGGCACCGACAGAGCGACGCTCGCCAGCCCGCCGTCGGCGGGACGGGCGTTCGGCCCGCGCAGCCGCGCCAGGTCGGCGGCGAGTACCTCGGCGCGCTCGCGGGCGGCGGCGGGCTCGGCGGCCCGGACGGCGCCGGACGGGTCGAGCAGCAGCGCCCAGCCGTCCAGCAGCCGCGCGAGGCGGGCGACGAGGGGTCCGGGCCCGGCGAGGGCGGCGCGGGTCAGCTCGCGCTGGGCGCCGAAGGCGCGGGTGACGTCCTCGTACCACTCGGCGGCCAGCATGCGGGAGACGGCCTTGCCGACGGCGATGAACGGGGTCGGGCGCGGCACCTCCAGCAGCACGAGGCCGCGATCGCGGGCGGCGTCGATCAGCTCGGCCGGGACCTCGGCGTGGATCACCCCGACCGCGAAGCCGAGCCCGGCGACGCCCCGTCCGACCAGCCGGTCGACGTAGCGGGCGGCGCCCGCCGGGGTGAGCCGCATGCCGGTGGTCAGCACCAGCTCGCCGCCCTCCAGGAAGGGCGTCGGGTCCTCCAGTTCGCTGACCGCGACCCACACGACCGGGGTGTCCGGGACGCGCGGCCCGGTGAGCACCCGCAGCCCGAGCTGCGGCAGCGCGGCCACGGCGGCCAGGGTGGGCGGCATGAGCGGTCCTTGTGCAGGGTGTCCATTCGGGTGGACGGATTTCGCCGTCCCGTACGGTTCATCGTAGGCGCGGTCCGGCTTATGTTCGCGCCATGACCAGCGAGGATCTCGGCGGTTCGAGCCGCCTGCCGCAGGAGCGCCGTGTCGTGACCGAGATCCCGGGGCCGCGCTCCCGGGAGTTGCAGGGGCGCCGCGCCGCCGCGGTGCCGCCGGGCGTCGGCAGCGTCCTGCCGGTGTACGTGACGGACGCGGGCGGCGGCGTGGTCGTCGACGTGGACGGCAACAGCCTGATCGACTTCGGCTCGGGTATCGCGGTGACCAGCGTCGGCAACGCCAACCCCCGGGTGGCCGAGCGCGTGAAGGCGCAGGCGGACCGGTTCACGCACACGTGCTTCATGGTGGCGCCGTACGAGTCGTACGTACGGGTCTGCGAGAACCTCAACCGGATCACGCCCGGCGACCACGAGAAGCGGTCGTTCCTGGTCAACAGCGGCGCGGAGGCGGTGGAGAACGCCGTCAAGATCGCGCGGTACGCGACCGGGCGGCAGGCCGTCGTGGTATTCGACCACGGCTACCACGGCCGGACGCTGCTGACGATGACGCTGACCGCCAAGAGCATGCCCTACAAGCACGGGTTCGGCCCGTACGCCCCCGAGGTGTACCGGATGCCGCTCGCGTACCCGTTCCGGTGGCCGTCCGGGCCGGAGAACTGCGGTCCGGAGGCGGCGGCGCAGGCGATCGATCAGATCTCCAAGCAGATCGGCGCGCAGAGCGTCGCGGCGGTCGTGGTGGAGCCGATCCAGGGCGAGGGCGGGTTCATCGAGCCCGCGCCCGGGTTCCTCCCGGCGATCGCGGAGTTCTGCCGGGACAACGGCATCGTGTTCGTCGCCGACGAGGTCCAGACGGGGTTCGCGCGGACGGGCGACCTGTTCGCCTCCGAGCACGAGGGGATCGTCCCCGACATCGTCGTGACGGCGAAGGGCATCGCGGGCGGGCTGCCGCTCGCGGGCGTCACCGGCCGCGCCGAGATCATGGACAAGGTGCACGGCGGCGGCCTCGGCGGCACGTACGGCGGCAACCCACTGGCGTGCGAGGCGGCGCTGGCCGTCCTGGAGGAGATCGAGGAGGGCAAGCTCACCGAGCGCGCCCACCGGATCGGCGAGGTCATGCTGCCCCGGCTGCGCGCGCTGGCGGAGCGCCATCCCGCGATCGGAGACGTGCGCGGCCGCGGCGCGATGATCGCGATCGAGCTGGTCCGGGAGGGCACCAAGGAGCCCGATCCGGCGCTCACGGCCGAGATCGCCCGCCGCTGCCACGCGCAGGGGCTGCTGGTGCTCACGGCCGGGACGTACGGGAACGTCCTGAGGTTCCTGCCGCCGCTCGTCATCCCCGAGCATCTGCTGGTCGAGGGCCTCGATGTTCTTGAGGCGGCTCTCGCGGGCTGACCTGCGGAAACCCAGGCCACCGGCCCCCAGTGGGGGGACCGGTGGCCTTATGCTGCCCAGTGGGAAGTGAAGTGCGTCACTCTGTTATAGGTTCGTGATTGACCGTTCATCGTTTGGCCCCATACGTTCGCCATACGTTTGGGCCCAAATTAAGGAGCAGGGGCGCACATGAACCACTCCCCGGACCTGGTGCTACTGGACGGCGAGGTCCTCACGGCCGACGCCCGGTTCTCGGTGGCGCAGGCTGTGGCCATCACCGGCGGGAAGATTACAGCGGTCGGTTCGACCGATGACATACGCGCGCTGGCCGGACCCCGCACCCAGGTCGTCGACCTGCGCGGACGCACGGCCCTGCCCGGCATCAACGATTCGCACCTGCACGGCTGCGCGTTCGGCGTGAACCGCCCGCCGCTCGCCCTGGACGTGGCGCACCCGGCGGTCCGATCGATCGCCGACATCGTGGCCGTCGTGAAGGACGCGGCGTCCCGCACCCCCGAGGGCGAATGGATTCGCGGGAACGGCTGGGACCCCGGCTACCTGACCGAGAGCCTTGAGAGCGGGCGGATGCCGAACCGCACCGACCTCGACGCGGTCGCCCCGTCCCACCCCGTGTACCTCCAGGACTTCAGCGGCCACCTCACCTGGGCCAACACGCGGGCACTGGAGCTCGCCGGGATCACCGCCGACAGCGAGTCCCCGGAGGGCGGCCGCATCCACGTGGACGGCGCCGGGAACCCGACCGGCCTGCTGGCCGAGGGCGCCCAGGACCTCCTCCAGCGGCACCTGCCCGCCTACACCCGCGCGCAGATCGAGCAGGCGATCCGCGAGGCGGTCGCGGTGCTCCAGCAGGAGGGGATCACCAGCTACACCGAGCCCGGCCTCGGGCCGGGCGGCAAGAGCCTGTTCGCGGGCGCCGCGAGCCAGCTCACCCTGGACGTCTACGGCGACCTCGCCCGCGCCGGCGAACTCGGCGCGCGGGTCAGCGTCCTGCTGCTGCTCACCGGCATGAGCGGCTCGGCCGCCGAGATCGCGGAAGGTCTCGCCACCGCGAAGACCCCGCAGGACGTCGACCCGCGCATCCTCAACGTCATCGGCGTGAAGCTGTTCGCCGACGGCATCCCGCCGAACGAGACCGCGTGGATGCGCGACCAGTACCCCGGCGGCGACTTCGGCTGCCTGTGCGTGCACGGCGCCGCCGACGCGCTGCGCACCCGCGAGCTGAATGAGATGATCAGGCTCGCGCACGTCGCGGGCCACCAGCTCGGCGTGCACGTCACCGGGGACCGCGCGATCGACGCCGTCGTGGACGCGTTCGAGGCCGCGCAGGCCGAGCACCCCCGCGACGACCCGCGCCACTACGTGATCCACGCCGACCTGCTCGGGCCGCAGAGCATGCGCAAGCTCGCCCGGCACGGCTTCGGCGCGAACATGAACCCGGCGATCAAATGGATGATCGTTGACATGCTGGAGGAGCAGCTCGGCCATGAGCGGGCGGCCTACCAGTACCCCGTCCGATCGGCGATCGAGGCCGGTATCCCGGTCTGCGCCAGCTCGGACGCGCCCGTCGCCTCGCCCAACTGGCGGCAGGGCGTGGCGGCGATGCTGCTGCGCGAGTCCAAGGCCAGCGGCCGGACGTTCGGCCCCGAGCAGCGCGTCGGGCTGCCGGAGGCCGTCCGCGCCTACACCGTGAACGCGGCCTGGCAGGACTTCGCCGAGGACTGGAAGGGCACCCTCGAACCCGGCAAGGCCGCCGACGTCACCGTCCTGGACGGGACGCTCACCGCCCTCGACCCCCACGACCTCCCGGACGTCCCCGTCGCTCTGACCGTGTTCGACGGCGGGATCGTCCACAGCACCGAAGGTCTCTGACATGCGAATCGCACATATCCTCGCCGCGGCCGTCCTGGTCGCCCCCCTGGCGGCATGCGCGGACGACAGCGCCGGCGGCGGCTCCGGGCCGATCAACATCGGCTCGGTGTCGACGCTGAGCGGCCCGGTCACCTTCCCCGAGGCGTCGCAGGCGGCCCGCGCCGTGTTCGATGACGTCAACGCGAACGGCGGCATCAACGGCCGGAAGATCGCCTACACCGCCGGCGACGACAAGGGCGACCCGGCCAGCGCCGCGCTGGCCGCCCGCGACGTCATCCAGAACAAGAAGGCCGTCGCGCTGGCGGGCGGCGCGAGCCTCGTCGACTGCCAGGTCAACGGCCCGCTCTACAAGCGCAACAAGATCACCGACGTGCGCGGCATCGGGGTCGACCCCGGCTGCTTCACCTCGTCGAACATCTCGCCGGTCAACACCGGCCCGTTCTTCGGCTCGACCGTGACGCTGTACTACGCGTCCGAGAAGCTGAAGCTGAACAAGATCTGCGCGTTCTTCTCCATCATCGGCAGCACCGCCAACGCCTACCGCGAGGGCGTGGACCGCTGGTCCAAGATCACCGGCAAGAAGCTGCTGGTCAACGACCTGAGCCTGTCGGCCTCCACCACCGACTTCACCCCCTATGTGCTGCGCGCCCGCAGCGCTGGCTGCGAGGCCGTGCTGTTCAACGGCGTCGAGCCGATGTCGATCGGCTGGGTCAAGGCCGCGCAGGCCCAGAAGATCAACAACATCAAGTGGCTGTTCCTCGCCTCCACCTACACGGTCGAGGCGTCCAAGGCCCTCGGCCCGGCGGGCAAGAACGTCGTGGCGCTGTCGGAGTTCGAGCCCTACACCGACGAGCAGTCCGCCGCGAACAAGGACTGGCGGGCGACGATGACCAAGCACAAGGTGCCGCTCACCGCGTTCGCCCAGGGCGGCTACCTCGCCGCCCAGCACCTGGTCACGGTGCTGCGCTCGATCAAGGGCGACATCACCCGCGAGAAGGTCACGAAGGCGATGGAGGACCTCAAGCCGCTGCCCTCGGGCATGACCGGGATGCCGTTCGCGTTCGGGACCGGCGACTCGCACGCCTCCAACCTCGCCGCCAAGTTCGTGAAGCCGGACGCGAAGGGCGGATGGACCGTCCTGACGCCCGAGTGGGTCAAACTTCCCAATGCTTGAGGGAGCGATCGCCGGACTCGCCGGCGGCGGCGCCTACGCCGCACTCGGGCTCTGCCTCACGCTCATGTTCCGGCTGGTCAGGGTCGTCAACTTCGCGCAGGTCGCGATCGGCGTGATCGGCGTCTACACGATGGCGGTGGCCTCCGAGCACGGCTGGCCCTACGGGGCGGCCGCGCTCGCGGGGCTGCTCGCCGCGACCCTCGTCGCCGCCGTGCTCGGCTGGGTGATGGGCAAGTGGTTCGGGGAGGCGGGCGCCGACCAGCGCTCGGCGATCTCCATCGCGTTCCTCGTCGGCCTGCTCGCCGTCTCCTACCTGGTGTTCGGCACCGACCCGCGCCGCATGCCGGGCAAGTTCGGCGGCTCGCTGTTCACCCTGGACGGGATCACGGTCACGCAGGCGGCGGCCGTCTGCGCGGTCGGCTCGGTCGTGGTCGCGGGCGCGGCGTGGCTCGTGCTCACCCGCACCGTCCTCGGGCTGCGGCTGCGGGCGCTGTCGGAGCGCCCGACGACCGCCGAACTGCATGCGATCCCCTCCCGCCGCCTCGGCGTCGGGATGTGGGCGGTCACGGGGCTGCTGGCGGCGGCCGTGCTGCTGGTCGTCGCGCCGCAGCAGACCAGTGACCAGACGTCGCTGGCGCTGATGGTGATCCCGGCGGGCGCGGCGGCGCTGGTCGGGGGCTTCAGCAGCCTCGGCCGGACGGTCGCGGGCGGGCTCGGGCTCGGCACGCTCCAGGGCGCGCTCGCGCACGTCACCGAGTTGCAGCAGTACCGCGACACGGTTCCGTTCGTGGCGATCCTCGCCATCTTGATCTGGTCCCAGAGGCGGGAGGTGTGGGATGCGGCTCGCTGACAAGCAGACGAACCCGGCCGCGTCGGTGCTCGGCCCGCTCGCGCAGCCGGCCGTCGCGCTGCTGGTCATCGCGGTCGCGGCGGCGGTCGTCCCGCAGTACTGGCTGTTCCTCGCGACGTCGGTGCTGGTGTCGGCGGTCGCGCTGCTCGGCCTCGGCATCGTCGGCCGCGCCGGCATGAACTCGCTGTGCCAGCTCGCGTTCGCGGCCGTCGGCGCGTGGACGGTCGCCCAGCTCAACGTCTGGCAGGCGCCGGGCGGGCTGATCGTCTGGACGATCGCGGGCGGTGTCGTCGCGATGCCGTTCGGCGTGCTGATCGGGCTGCCGGCGCTGCGGCTGCGGGGCGTGCACCTCGCGGTCGTCACGCTCGGGTTCGCGGCGGCCGCCGACGTGGTGATCGCGGCGGTCAACTTCCCCGGCGTCGAGACGGGCGAGCAGGTCCTGCGGCCGATGTTCATCGCCACCGACCGGCAGTACTTCGTCTACGCGGGGGTGCTGTTCGTCGTCGCCGCGATCGGCGTCGAGTGGCTCGGGCGGACCCGGATGGGCGCCGCGTGGCGCGCCGTCCGGTTCTCCGAGCGCGCGACCGCCGCGTCCGGGACGAGCGTCGCCCGCGCCAAGCTGTCGGCGTTCGCGCTGAGCGCGTTCGGCGCGGGCCTGGCGGGTGGGCTGCTCGCCGGGCAGATCGGCATGATCACGGCGCAGAACTTCACCACGATCAGCTCGCTCGCGCTGTTCGTCGTCGCCGTGATGGCGGGCAGCGAGTACGTGGTCGGGGCGCTGTTCGGCGGCTTCCTGATCGCGTTCGTGCCGGAGATCTTCCGCCGCGCCGGGATCAACCAGGACTGGGCGAACGTGCTGTTCGGCGTCGGCGCCGTCCAGGCGCTGTCGCAGGGCAGCAGCATCAGCGAGGGCATGGCCCGCAGGCTGCGGGCGCGCAGACCCGTGAAGGTCCCCGAGCCGAGGCCGTCGCAGGAGAGCGGCGAGCCGCCGCTCGGGACCAAGCCGCTGCTGGAGGTCGAGGGCCTCGGCGTCCGCTTCGGGCAGGTCGTCGCGCTGGAGAACGTGGACCTCGTCGTCCCCGAGGGCACCGTCATGGGGCTCATCGGGCCGAACGGCGCGGGCAAGTCCACGCTGACCGACGCGCTGTCGGGGTTCCTCACGTCCGCGACCGGGTCCGTCACGCTCGACGGCCGCAAGCTGGACGGGATGCCCGTGCACCGCCGCGCCGCCGCCGGGCTGCGCCGCACGTTCCAGCAGGACCGCGTCCCGACCGGGCTCACCGTCGGCGCCTACCTGCGCTTCGCCGCGCACCGCTCGGTGACGCGGGAGGAGCTGGAGGAGGTCCGCGCGTTCCTCGGCTGCCCGGCGCTGAACGCCCACGTCCTCGACCTGGACGTCGGCAGCCGCCGGCTGCTGGAGGTGGCCGCCGCGCTGCTCGCCCGGCCGAAGCTGATCATCCTGGACGAGCCCGCCGCCGGCCTCGCGCACGCCGAGTCGCTCGCGCTCGCCGACCGGCTCGTCGAGGTGCCCGCGCGGTTCGGCGCGTCGGTGCTGCTGATCGAGCACGACCTCGACATGGTCCGGCGGGCCTGCGCGAGCGTCGTCGTCCTCGACTTCGGCTCGGTCATCGCGTCGGGACCGCCCGCCGAGGTGCTCGCGCGGCCCGAGGTCGCCCGCGCCTACCTGGGAGACGAGGTGGCACTCACGTGAAGGAACTGAGGCTGGAGGACGTCGCGGTCGCGCGCGGCGCCGCCCCGATCGTCCGGGACGTCACGCTGGCCGTCCCGGCCGGGGAGGTGACCGTCCTGCTCGGCCCGAACGGCGCCGGGAAGACGACCCTGCTGGAGGCGGTCGCGGGCGTGCTGCCGATCGCGTCCGGACGGCTGACCGGCGACGGCGACGACCTCGCCGGGCTCGACCGGGTCGCGCGGGCCAAGCGCGGCATCGCGCTCGTCGAGCAGGGCCGGACGGTGTTCACCCAGCTCACCGTCGCGGAGAACCTGCGGGTCGTGCGGCGCGGCAGCGGCCCCGACCGGACCGCCGAGCTGTTCCCCGAGCTGGACAAGCGGATGGACACCCCGGCCGGGCTGCTGTCGGGCGGCGAGCAGCAGATGGTCGTGCTCGCCCGCGCGCTCGCGATGGCGCCGTCGGTGCTGCTGATCGACGAGATGTCGCTCGGCCTCGCCCCGGTGATCGTGAAGCGGCTGCTGCCCGCCGTCCGCCAGCTGGCGGACGAGGGCGTCGCGGTGCTGCTCGTCGAGCAGTTCGCGACGCTCGCGCTGGAGATCGCCGACACCGCGCACGTGCTGGCGGGCGGGCGGCTGACCCACAGCGGCCCGGCGGCGGCGCTGCGCAAGTCGCCGGAGCTCCTGCACGCCGCCTACCTGGGCGAACCTGGCCGAGTCGAAGAAGAGGGAGCGTGAGATGGGACGGGTGCTGATCGTCACCGGTGGCGGCAGCGGGATCGGCGCGGCCGTCGCGCGCGGCGCCGCCGCGGACGACCACGTCGTGATCTGCGGGCGCCGCAAGGAGGCGCTGGAGCGGGTCGCCGCCGAGAGCGGCGCCGAGCCCCGGGTCTGCGACGTCGCCTCCCCGGGCGCGGTCGCCGAGCTGGTCGAGGACGTCGTCGCCGCGCACGGCCGCCTGGACGGTGTCGTCGCCAACGCGGGCGCGCTGCGCAACGGCGCCGTGCTCGACCTGTCGCCCGAGGACTGGCAGCTGACCATCGACACCAACCTCACGTCGGTGTTTTTGCTGGCCAAGGCCGCGCTGCCGCACCTGATCGAGGCGCGCGGGTCGCTGGTGGCGGTCTCGTCGGTGGCGGCGCTGCGGGTCCCGACGGGCGTCGCCGCGTACGCGACGTCCAAGGCCGCGCTGACCATGCTCACCCAGACGATCGCGGCGGACTACGGGCCGCGCGGCGTCCGCGCGAACGTGGTGTGCCCCGGCTGGATCCGCACGGAGATGTCCGACCGGGAGATGGAGGAGTTCGGGGCGCCGCACGGCATCGGGCGCGAGGAGGCCTACGAGGAGGTCACCCGGCTCGTCCCGCAGCGCCGGGCGGGCACGCCCGAGGAGGCCGCGGCGGCGGTGCTGTGGCTCCTCGGGCCCGAGGCGTCCTACGTCAACGGCGCCGTGCTGAGCGTGGACGGCGGCACCGCCCTCCCCGACCCGGGCACGGTCCCGTTCGAGTTCCAGATCCGTCCGCGGGTTCAATGAAGTCCCGGCCCAAGGCACTCGCCTGGCGGCTGCGTTCATGAAGTCCCGGCCCACGTCCCTCGCCTGGCGGCTCGGGACGTGACCGTGCCTTGGCGGGCGCGGAATCGCTTCGCGATCTTCCCGGTGGAGGCTCGCCTCCGGCGTCGCCCCCACCGGTCAGCTACGCGCCCGCGTGACGGCTGAGGTCGCCGCGCGGCGCGGGCCGGGGTCGCCGCGCGACGCGCGGCCTAGGCGGGGGCCAGGGCGTCCTGGTACAGCTCCGCGAGGATGTCGTAGGAGCGCAGGCGGTCGGCGTGGTCGTACACCATCGTGGTGACCATGACCTCGTCGACCGCCGTCCGCTCGATGAGCGCGTCCATCTGCCGCCGGACGGTCTCCGGGCTCCCCATCACCTGGTCGGCCAGGCGCGCGTCGATCATCTGGCGCTCCAGCGGCGTGTAGGGGTGGGCGGCGGTCTCCTCCGGCGTCGGCATCAGCCCGGGGTTGCCCTGCCGCAGCCGCAGGAACGCGAGCGCCTGCGGGGCGGCCAGCTCGCGCGCCCGCTCGTCGGTCTCGGCGGCGGTGACCGAGACGCCGATCATCGAGTACGGCTCCTCCAGCGCGCCCGGACGGAACGACTCGCGGTACAGCGCCAGCGCGGGCACCGTGTTCTCGGCGCTGAAGTGGTGCGCGAACGCGAACGGCAGCCCGAGCAGCCCGGCGAGCCGCGCGCTGTAGCCGCTGGATCCGAGCAGCCAGATCGGCGGCTCGTTGCCCGCGGCGGGCGTCACCTTGCTCGCGGCGTCGAAGTAGTTGCGCAGCTCCACGACCTGCTCGGGGAAGTCGTCCACCGAGAGCGCGTCGGGGGAGCGGCGCAGGGCCCGCGCGGTCGCCTGGTCGGTGCCGGGCGCGCGGCCGAGGCCGAGGTCGATGCGTCCCGGATACAGCGCCTCCAGCGTCCCGAACTGCTCGGCGACCACCATCGGCGCGTGGTTCGGCAGCATGATCCCGCCCGATCCCACCCGCAGCGCCGACGTCGCCGCCGCGACCTGCCCGATCAGCACGGCGGTGGCGGAGCTGGCGATCCCCGGCATCGCGTGGTGCTCGGCGAGCCAGTAGCGGTGGAAGCCGAGCCGCTCGGCGTGCCGGGCCAGGTCGAGGGTGTTGCGCAGGGCCTGGCCGGACGTGGAGCCGCTGACGACGGGGGCCAGGTCGAGGACGGAGAAGGGGACGCTCATAACGGGTGACAACCCGCCTGGTGGCCGTCCTCTTCCCGTCCGGTTCACCCGACGAGCGCGACGACCGCGGCGAGGCTCCCCACGACGAGGGCGAGGGCGGGCAGCGGCGTGATGCACACCCACGACCACGTCACCAGCCGACGGCCGCGCTCCACCTCGCCCGAGGCGAACCGCTCCTCGGCGCGGGTGTAGAGCAGCGCGGCGACCACGATCAGCGGGAAGAAGAGGAGCATCGTGAGCACGCCGAGAAGGAACGCGGCGACCTGGCCGCCGAGCGTGTAGGTCCCGTCGGCGCCGACGCCGAGCGCGAGGTGGTCAGAGGCGGCGGGGCGGAAGACGGGCTGCTGGGGGACGGCCTCGTACATGTGCACACCGATCTGGTCGTCGGAAATGTGACCCAGATCATACGCTCGGTGACAGTCGTTCGCGAGACCCGCACACCGCCTTTCCGGTATCTGGAAGTGGCCTGTGGTATCGGCGTGCGAAACGAGGGCGTGTGCGGGCTCGATTAACGGCAGGGGACGCAACGAGGGCGTTGCGAGAGGGAGGACCGTGACCGAGTCGCCGGTCGGATCCGAGTACGCGCGTGCCCGGGACATCGTCGTCGCGTCCGCCGTCCTGCTGGTGTTCACGGCGGTGCTGGTGGTCGTGCTCGTGCAGGCGTGGCCGTCCGCGCCGGGCGTGGGGCCGGACGGGCGCGTGCGTCCCGAGCCGGAGACGGTCGCCGTCCACCTGCCGGGCTGGACGCCGCGCCTGACGCGGGAGGCGAGCCTGTTCGTCGTGGTGATGGCCGCCGGGGCCCTCGGCGCGATCGTGCACGCGCTGCGCTCGCTGTACTGGTACGTCGGGAACCGCGCGCTGCGCCGGAGCTGGCTGATGATGTACCTGTTCCTACCGTTCGTCGGCGCGCTGCTCGGGCTCGTGGTGTACCTCGTCCTGCGCGGCGGGCTGACGAGCCCGGTGGGCGGGTCGGCGGAGATCAACCCCTACGGCGTCACCGCGATCGCCGCGCTGGTCGGGCTGTTCTCCCAGCAGACGGCGGAGAAGCTGCGGACGGTCTTCGCAACGCTGTTCGCCCCCGCCGAGCCCGGACGCGACCAGGCGCTTCAGCCCGGACGCGACCAGGTGTACCGGCCCTGGATCACCCGGATCGAACCGGCGTCGGGCCCGGTCGGGACCCTCGTCACGGTCCACGGCACGAGCCTCGGCGCGGCGACCTTCGTCCGGTTCGGCGACGTGGACGCGGCCGCCGCCGACGTCACCGACACGCGGCTGCGGGTGCGGGTGCCGGAGGGCGCCACGACCGGAAGCGTCGTCGTGCACACCACCGCCGGCCCGGCCGCCGCCCCCGGCACGTTCACGGTGGGGTGAGCGCGGGGAGCGAGGCTACTTCGCGGCGGGCAGGTGGGCGTGCCAGACGTCGTAGGCGGCGCCGGGCAGCACCCGGGGCAGCTCGGCGGTCGCGAGCCTGCCCAGCTCGGCGCCGGTGCTGGCGCTGCCGAACTGGAGCTCGGTCGCGTAGGCGGCGCGCTCCAGGTCGGCGGGCCCGGCGACCAGGCAGGTGTGGCGGGCGCCCTGGAGCTCCTCGTCCGGGATCGCCGCGCCGACGGCCAGGCTGTTGGACACCACGACCCAGCTCCCGAGGCCGGACACCTGCCGCTCGGCGCCCTGCTGCTCCCAGCGGTACTCCAGGATCGGCTTGGAGAAGATCGGGACGAGCAGGTGCGACACCCCGCACGCCTGCACCTCGCGCTCCCAGCCGATCGAGCGGCCGAGGTCCTCGCAGATCAGCGTGGCGAGGCGGCCGAGCGAGGAGTCGAGCACGGCGACCCGGGTGCCGGTCGCGGCGTACTCCTCGGCGGTGCCCTCCGCGGGCGCGCCCGGCAGCCGCCACAGCCGCATCTGCGCCGCGTCCAGCGTGAAGCCGGAGAGCTTGTCCTGGACGAGCAGCTCCCGGCCCGTCCAGCGGTCGATGAGCACGGCGCGGTTGGGGGGCGGGTCGCCGCCGCCGACCGGGCCGCTGCCGACGAGCAGGAACCGCAGCGGGTGCCGGTCGCGGTCGCGTCCGGCGGTGTCGAAGGCGACCTCCTTCCAGTGCTCCAGCAGCGCGTCCGACAGCGAGGACTCGGGCATCACGGCGATCTGCGCGCCCGACTCGTCCAGCCGCCGGACGATCGCCTTGATCCGGGAGCGGATGCCGGCCGAGTCCATCGGGCGCAGCCGGTAGACGGTCATGCCGAGCCGTTCCTCGAACTCGATCTCGATGTCGTCGAAGGTCTCCAGCACCGGCGCGCAGCCGACCGGGACCGGCGCGTCCCGGGTGAAGTGCGGGTCGCTCACGGCGGGCAGCACGCGGTGGTCGACGCGGTCCCACTCGGCCTGCGGGACGCGGTGGACGCCGAAGAACTCGGCCTTGGAGCGGCGTCCGAGCGGGCGGCCGGGGAAGGCGCAGCGGGGCAGCAGCGCGCCGGAGGTCTCCGGGCCGTTGAGCCTGCCCTCGGTCAGGTAGTTGACCAGCAGGCCGGTCAGCCGGGGGGCGTCGTAGTAGGGCCCGTAGGGGCTGGCGTGCGCGAGCGCGATGTCGAGCCCGAGCAGCAGGACGAACCGGCCGAGATCGCCGCGTCCGGCGATGGCCTCCTCGACCTGTCCGGGGGGCAGCGAGCCGGTGTCGAGAACGGTCGAGGCGATGCGCTCCGCCTCCTGCCGGACCTGCGAATCCTCGTACCAGCGGGTGGCCGTCCAGTCCTGGAAGACGCCGTCGTCGATGGCGTCGTACAGCAGGACGAACAGGTCGGCCGGTCCGGTGGTGCGGGCGGTTTCCGGCACGTGGTCGATCATAGGCGGCCCCCGGGGAAGGCGATTGTCACGAGCGGTCGCCCGATCGTAACTCCGCTGACCGCCGCCTTTCAGTGGCATTCGCAACAGAGTCATGTACCGGTTCGGAGAGCGTGTCCGGCATCACTTGACAGTCACTTGGCATTCGGCGCACCCTGAAGGAGTCCGGGTTCCGTCCAGCGACCGAGGAGCAGCCGTGAGCACTGGGGACGACCGCCGAGCGGAGGTCCGGCGTCTCATCGACGAGATGGAGCACGACACCAAGAACATCAGCGAGGGCCAGTTCAGCGCGCTCGGCATGCTGATCACCGACGCCTCGCTCAGCGCCGACGAGCCCGCCCTGGTCGAATGTCAGGACGGGCTCCAGTGGTTGCACCGCCGGTACCTGGACGTCGGCGCCCTCGACGGGCAGGAGCGCGAGCTGCGCGGGCGCATCCTCGGCCTGATCGACGTGGTCCACTGGGCGCTGCGGCGGCTGCCGTCCGGGCTCCAGCTCGCGCTCCAGCCGGGCGGGCACGCGGCCCGCTTCCTGGTCGCGGTCGCGCGCAAGCAGGGCCTGTCGAACCAGCAGCTCGCCGCCGAACTCGGCACCGACGAGACCGAGATCAGCCGGGTCGGCCGCAGGCTCCTGTCGGCGGGCGTGGTGTGGCGCCGCAAGGAGTGGCGCCACAACGCCTGGGACATCACCCCCCGCGGCCGCCAGTACCTGGAGACCTCCGGCCTCCTCCCGGCCCCCTCCGCTTAGCCCTTCCCGGTCTCCAGGAGCGGGACCAGGCGCTGGAGCGCGTCGGCGCCGTGGCCCTCGGCGACGGCGCGGTCGAGGAGGTCGCGCATCGGCAGCAGGAGCGCGGGGTCGACGCCCTGCCTGACGCTCGTCTCGATCAGCGTCGGGAAGGCGACCTGGCTGGTCGCCACGCTGGAGACGTGGGTGCCGAACTCGCCCGCGTCCAGGGCCCGCGCCTGCTCGGGGAACGAGCGCATCATCGCCGCCATCCAGTCGGTGACCATCGGCGCGAACGCCGACGCCGTGATGCCCTCGGACCGGGCGAGCGCGAGCGCGTGGTAAAAGCCCGCGTACATCCCGTACATGGCGTCCAGCAGCGCGAAGTCGAGCAGCGGCGCGAGGCCCGGGTCGGCGCCCACGTGGCGCGCCTCGGCGAGCACGGCCAGCACGTCCTTGTGGCGGGTGAAGGCGTCCTCATCGCCGGAGTACAGGATCAGCGCGCCGGGGCCCCCGATCATCTGCGGGACGGCCATGATCCCGCCGTCCAGGTAGCGGGCGCCGCGTCCGGTGACGAGGCCCGCCATCGCGCGGGCCTGGTCGGGGCTGCCGCTGGTCAGCTGGACGACCGTGCGTCCCGCGAGCGCGTCGGTCGCGAGGATCTCCTCCGCGTTCGCGTAGACGGACAGGCACACGATGACCAGCTCGCTCGCCTCGATCGCCGCGCCCGCGTCGGACGCCTGGACGGCCCCCTTCGCGACCAGCGGCGCGGCCTTGGCGGCGGAGCGGTTCCAGACCGTGACCGCGTGGCCTTCCGCCAGGAGGGCCTCGGCGAGCGCCGTTCCCATCAGGCCCAGTCCCAGCACCGTTACAGAGGTCTTTTGCATAGCGAATCTCCCTTTCCGTGTTGCCCCCAGCCTGGGACGGCCCGCTTCGGGAACCCTTCGGGTCGGATTACGGTGGCGGTATGCGCTTCGGGGTACTCGGTCCGCTGGAGGTGCGGACCGGGGAGGGCGTGCCGGTCCGGGTCGCCGACCTGAAGGTTCGCGCGCTGCTGGCGGATCTGCTCGCGCACGCGGGACGGGTCGTCCCGTCCGCGCGGCTGATCGACGACCTGTGGGGCGACGCGCTGCCCGCCAACCCGGCCGCGACCCTCCAGGCGCGCGTCTCCCAGCTCCGCCGCGCCCTGGAGGACGCCGAGCCCGGCGCCCGCGCGCTGGTGGAGTCACGCCCGCCCGGCTACCGGCTGGCCGCGCGCGCCGAC
This sequence comes from Actinomadura terrae, assembly GCF_022751215.1. Taxonomy (GTDB): domain Bacteria; phylum Actinomycetota; class Actinomycetes; order Streptosporangiales; family Streptosporangiaceae; genus Spirillospora; species Spirillospora terrae. The sequence continues at coordinate 1,993,950 of NZ_JAICDG010000002.1, forward strand.
GACGCGGCGCGGTTCGAGGAGCTGGCGGCGCGGAGCCGGGAGGCGGCGGAGCCGTCCGTCCGCGCCGCGCTGCTGGACGAGGCGCTAGGGCTGTGGCGCGGCCTCGCCTACGCCGGGTTCGAGGACGCCGCGTTCGCCGCCCCCGAGATCGCCCGGCTGGACGAGCTGCGCCTCGCGGCCGTCGAGGGGCGGGCCGAGGCGCGGCTGGACCTCGGCGAGCACGAGGCCCTGGCCGCCGAGCTGCGTCCGCTTGTGGCCGAGCATCCGCTGCGGGAGCGGCTCCGCGCCGCCCACATGCGCGCCCTGTACCGGACGGGCCGTCCCGCCGAGGCGCTCGCGGCGTTCGAGGAGCACCGCCGCAGGCTCCGCGACGACCTCGGCGCCGACCCCGGCCCGGACCTCACCGCCCTGCACCGCGCGATCCTCCGGCAGGACGACGAGGGGCGGCGCGCGGCGGTGTCCAACCTGCCCGCCGAGGTGAGCGCGCTGGTCGGCCGCGACGCGGACGTGCGGGAGGTCGCCGACCTGCTCGGCGCCGCGCGGCTGGTGACGCTGCACGGCCCCGGCGGCGTCGGCAAGACGCGGCTGGCGGTCGCGGCGGCGCGGAAACACCCTGGCGGTGGGGTCTGGTTGGTCGCGCTGGACGAGGGCGCCGCGTCCGGCGCGTCGGCCGACGAGGTCGCCGCGCTGGTCGCGGGCGTGCTGGGGTTGCGGGAGGACGCGGGAATCCCGGGCGGCCCGGCGGGACGGCTGGCCGGGGCGCTGCGCGGCAGGCGGGCGCTGCTCGTCCTGGACAACTGCGAGCACGTGCTGGAGCCGGTCGCGCGGCTGGCGGCGGCGCTGCTGCGCGACGTCCCCGACCTGCGGATCCTCGCGACGAGCCGGGAGCCGCTCGGCATCGGCGGCGAGCACCTGCGCGCGGTCGCGCCGCTGACCGCCGACGCGGCGGCGGAGCTGTTCATGGCCCGCGCCGGGCTCGCCGAGAAGTCGGAGGCGGTCGCGGTGATCTGCGCGCGGCTCGACGGGCTCCCCCTGGCGCTGGAGCTGGCGGCCACCCGCGTCCGGGCGCTCGGCGTGGTGGAGCTGGCGCGGCGCCTGGACGACCGGTTCCGGCTGCTGTCCTCCGGCGCCCGGGACGCCCCGGCCCGGCAGCGGACGCTGCGCGCGGTCATCGACTGGAGCTACGAGCCGCTCGCCGAGGACGAGCGGGCGATGCTGCGGCGCCTCGCGGTGCACACGGGCGGCGCGTCGCTCGACGCGGCCCTGCGCGTGGGCGCCCAGAGCGGCGTGGAGGTGCTGGCGCGGCTCGTCGACCGTTCGCTGGTCGTGGTGGGGGACGGCCCGCGCTACCGCATGCTGGAGTCGGTGGCCGCGTACTGCGTCGAGCGGTTGCGCGAAGTAGGGGAGTACGAGGAGACGCGGCGCCGCCACTTCCGCCACTACACGGCGCTCGCCGAACGGGCTGAACCCCGCCTGCGCGGCGCGGACCAGCGGCAGGCGCTCGCCGAGATGCGGCTGGAGACCGGCAATCTCAAGACGGCGCTGGACACGGCCGTCCACGAGGGCGACGCGGATTCCGCGTTTCGGCTGGTCAACGCCATGGGGTGGTGCTGGTTCCTGTGGGGCCGTCCGAGCGAGGCGTGCCGGGCGTTGGCGCAGGCCATGACCGTCCCGGGAGGGGCGCCCGCCGCGCTGGCCAGGGCGCGGACGTGGCACACCGGATTCACCATGCTCGACGGCGACGGCACCGACCGCGACGCGCGCTGCCGGGCCGCGCTCGCCGCCTACGACGGCGTGGACGACCCGTGGGGGAGGGCCTGGGCGCACTGGTTCCTCGGCTTCGCCCGGACCGGGTTCGGCGACCTCGCGGCGATCGACGACCTGACCGGCGCCGCGCTGGCGGGGTTCCGGGCGCTGCGGGACCGCTGGGGCGAGGCTGCGGCGCTCGCGACCCGCGCCGCGCAGGCGGTCGCCGGAGGCGATCTCGACGCGGCGGCCCGCGACGGCGCGCGCGCCCTGGAGCTGTTCGGCGCGGCGGGCGACCGCTGGGGGCGGCTCCAGGTCTCCGACACGCTCGGCCTGATCGCCGAGGTCACCGGCGACTACACCCGCGCCGCCGCGCTGCACGAGGACGCGCTGCGCGACGCCGAGGAGCTCGGCCTGTGGACGGAGGCGTCCGCGCGGCTCTCCCGCCTCGGCCGGATCGCGCTGCTCACCGGCGACCACGAGCGCGCCGACGACCTGCACGAGCGGGGCCGGAGGCTGGCGGTCCGCGAGTCGCACCGGCGGGCCGAGCACTTCGCCGACGTCGGGCTCGCGCTCGCGGAGCGGCGGCGCGGCCGGCTGGACGCGGCGGAAACCCGGCTGCGCGGCTGGCTCGACTGGTGCCGCGCCATCGACGGCGCGCCCGGCCTGGCGTTCCTGCTCGCCGAACTCGGGTTCATCGCCGAGCTGCGCGGCGACGCGGACACGGCGCTCGCCCTGCACGCCGAGGGGCTCGCGGCGGCCCGCGCCACCGGCCACCCGCGCGCGGTCGCGCTCGCCCTCGAAGGCACGGCCGGGGCGCACGCGCTCGCCGGGCGCGTCGAGGACGCCGCGAAGGCGCTGGACGCCGCGTCCGCCGCCCGCGCCGCCGCCGGGGCGCCGCTGCCCCCGGCCGAGCGCGGCGACGTCGCGCGCATCGAGGCCCGGATCAGGGGCGGCGGAGGATCAGCGGAAGCGTGACCACCATGGCCACGCCGGTCAGCAGGAACGCCGACGGGTAACCGGTCTGCGCGGCGACCAGCCCGAACCCGGTGCCGCCGACGCCCATCCCGCCGTCGTAGGCGAGGTTCCACACGGCGCTGACCGTCCCGTACCCGGAGACGGGCACGTGCTCGAACATCACGGCCAGGCTCGCGTTCTGCATCACGCCGAACCCCACGCCGAACAGCGCCATCGCGGCCACGGTCAGCGCGGGGCTGTCGGTGGCGACGAGCCCGGCCATGCCCGCCCCCGAGATCAGCAGCCCGGGGACGAGCAGCCGCCGGGAGCCGTGCCGGTCCCCGAACCGCCCGGCCCACCAGCGCGCCAGCGTCGCGGTCGCGGCCTGGACGAGCAGCGCCGCCGCCGCGACGTCGCCGACCGCCGTCGGCAGGAACGTGACGACGATCCCCGCGCCCATCGCGGACGTCCCGAACAGGACCGACATGCGCACCAGCACCGGGGACCGCAGCCCGGCCAGCATCCCGAAGCCCTCCTCCCGCGCCTCCCCGCCGGAGCGGCGGCCGGGCAGCCCGGGCAGCCCGAGCAGCGGCGCGAGCGCGACCAGCGCCGCGACCGTGCCCGCCACGAACACGGGCGTGTAGCCGACGTGCCCGGCGAGCCAGACGCCGAGCGGCAGCGCCAGCACCGCCGGGACGCCGACGACGATCCCGGACACGCCGAGGCCCTCCGCGCGCCGCTCCGCCGGGACCAGCGCCGCCACCAGCGCGCCCGACACCACGACCATGACCCCGAAGCCCAGCCCGCGCACCAGGCTGACCGTGAGGACCATCGGCATCCCCGCCGAGAGCGGCAGCGCGAGCGCGGGCACCCCGAGCAGCACCAGTCCGAACGCCAGGTCCGCCCGGTGCCCGTACCGGTTGATGAGCCGGGGCGAGACCAGCTCGGCCGCCACGGTCGACAGCATCAGCGCGCCGGTCGCCAGTCCGGCCGCGACGCCGCTCCCGCCGTCGCCCGCCCCGCCGGACGCCGCGTACAGCGGGACGACCGAGAACAGCAGGTGGAAGCTCGTCGTCGCGCAGAACGTGGACACGAACAACAGCGCCAGCGGCCTGCTGACCAGTGGGGGACGGGTGACCGGCGCCCCCGGGGCGACCTGGATCTGCTCGCTCATGCCGACGACCGTAGGACGATAAGCGGCCTCCTGTATGGTCCAGTTCCATGGCGATTCAGTGGGCCGGTTCGACTCCGGAGCTGCTGCTGAGCCTCGACCGCGACGGCGCGGAGACCCTGCGCGCCCAGCTGGAGACGGGGCTGCGCGACGCGATCTGCACCGGGCGGCTGAAGGCAGGGGAGCGGCTGCCCTCGTCCCGAGACCTGGCCCGGCAGCTCGGCATCTCCCGAGGGCTCGTCCAGGAATGCTACGGCCAGCTCACCGCCGAGGGATATCTGTGTGCCCGGGCGGGTTCGTCCACGCGGGTCGCGCCGGTCCGCGTGGAGCCGGCCGCCGCTCCGGCCGCCCCGGTCGAGGGCGCGGCGCCCGGAGTGCGGATCGACTTCGCGGCGGGCCTTCCCGACCTCGCGTCCTTCCCGCGCGGCGACTGGGCCTGGGCGCAGCACGAGGCCGCCCGGACGGCACCGGCCGCCGAACTCGGCTACGGCGACCCGCGCGGGAGCGCGGTGCTCCGCGACGTCCTCGCCGGGTACCTGCGCCGCGTCCGCGCGGCGGTCGCCGAACCGGAGGACGTCGTGGTCTGCTCGGGTTTCGCGCAGGGTCTCAACCTGGTGCTGCGGGTGCTCGCGCGGCGCGGCGTCCGCCGGGTGGCGTTCGAGGACCCCGGCTACGGCGACGGCGCGACGATGGAGGCGGCGGCCCGCGCCGGGGTGGCGGCGGTCCCCGTCCCGGTCGACGGCGACGGCATCGACGTGGCCGCGCTCGCCGCGTCCGGTGCCCGCGCGGTCCTCGTCACGCCCGCCCACCAGTGGCCGACCGGCGTCGTGCTCGCGCCCGAGCGGCGCCGCGCCCTCGCCGACTGGGCCCGCGACCGCGACGCGCTCGTCGTCGAGGACGACTACGACGCCGAGTTCCGCTACGACCGCGAGCCCGTCGGCGCGGTCCAGGGCCTCGCGCCCGCGCACGTCGTGGTCATCGGCACCGTCAGCAAGTCGCTGGCGCCCGCCCTCCGGCTCGGCTGGGTGCTCTGCCCGCCCGCGCTGACCCGCGCGGTCGCCGAGGAGAAGCGGCAGGACGACCGCGGCTCGCCCGTCCTGGACCAGTTCGCGCTCGCCGCGCTGATCGGGTCCGGCCGGTACGGGCGGCACCTGCGGCACATGCGCCGGGTCTACGCCGGGCGGCGCGCCGCGCTGGTGGTCGCGCTCGCCGAGCACGCGCCGGGCGTCGAGCTGACCGGGCTGGACGCCGGGTTCCACGCCGTCGCGCACCTGCCCGCCGGTGCGGACGAGCGGCGGGTGGTGGGCGCGGCGCGCAGGCGGTCGGTCGGGCTGTACGGGATGAGCACCTACCGCGCGTCCGGCGCCGCCGACCCGCCGCGCCTCGTGCTCGGGTTCGGCGGGCTGACCGAGGGCGCCGTCCGGGACGGGATCGCCGCGGTCGCCGACCTCCTGCGCGGCTAGGGGCCCGGCAGGGTCAGGAGCACGACGGCTGCGCCCGCGCCCGCGAGGCCGACCGCCTGCGCGGCCGAGAGGCGCTCGCGCAGGGCGGTGACGCCGAGCAGCACCGGCACCACCGGATACAGCGACGACAGCACGACCGCGACGACGACCAGCTGCTCCCGCGTCGCCAGCAGGTACAGGACGAGCGCCGCCGCCGCGATCCCGCCGGTCAGCGCCGAGAGCACCGCGACCCTCCCCGCCGGGAACCGCCGCTCGCCCGCCCGGCCCCGGATGTCCGGCCAGGCGGCGGGGGCGATCGCGAGGACGGCCGCGACCCGTCCGATCGCGACGGGCCAGAGCCCCGCGTCCGCGCCCGCCCGCGCCAACGCGAGGTACTGGACGCCGATCCCGGCCCCGGCGAGGAGCCCGTTCACGATCGCGGGACGCGTCGCGCCCTCGGCACCGGCAGGCGACCGCGACACCAGCCACAGCGCGGGCAGCACCACGGCGATCCCCGCCCACGCCGCCGCCGTCGGACGGTCGCCGAGGAACGCCACCCCGGCCGCCACCGGCAGCGCCACCCCGCCGACCGCGCTGACCGGCACCGTCACGCTCATGTGCCCCCGGCTGAGCCCCCGGTAGAGGAACACCATGCCGATCCCCGTCCCGACGCCGGAGAGCGCGCCCCAGCCGAGGTCGGCGGCGGTGACGCCGGGCGCGGGCACGAGCAGCGCGGCGACCAGCGCGCAGCCGAGGCCGCCGAGCTGGCCGAGGAGCGCGACGCCCGCGAAGCCCGCGCGCCGCGACAGCAGCCCGCCCGCGACATCGGCGACCCCATAGGCGAGCGCCGAGCCGAGCGCCGCCCACGCTCCCGTCATGCTTTCGCCGCGTCGCGTTCGGCCTGGCCGACGGGGCAGACGGCGCCCGCCGTGCAGCACGTGCGGTCGCACATGCGGCACAGGACCTCCGAGTCGCCGACCTGCTCGTACAGCCGGGCCAGGAGTTTCGACAGCAGCGCGGCCAGCGTCTCGCGCTCGGAGTCGTCCAAGGCCGCGAGCGTGCCGGTGAGGGGCGCGGCGCGAGCAGTGAGCATCCGCGCCGCCGCGTCCTCGCCCCGCCGGGTGAGGCGGACGTGGACGGCGCGCCCCCCGCTCCGGCGGCGCTCGGCGAGGCCCGCGGCCTCCAGCCCGTCCACCAAGCGCGCGGCGGCGGACTGGCTGAGGCCGACCCGCCGCCCGAGCTCGGTGACGCCGAGATCGGGGGCGGCCGACAGCACGATCAGCGCCGAAGCGCCGCTCGCGCTCACCCCGGCCGCCCCGGTGGCCTCGTCGAGCACGAGGTCGGTCACCGCCAACGCGGTGGCGCCGAGCAGGTTCGCCAACCGTTCATGCATGACTCATGCATAACAAGCGGGCCGGGCGGAGCGCAACCCGGGTGCCCGGGCGTGCGATGCTGGCGGCATGGAGCGTGAGGCACCGGTCACTCCCGGAGACGGGCGGCGGCGCATCCCCCGCACCGACGTGCTGCTCGCCGACCCGCGCCTCACCGAGGCCGCCGGACGGCTCGGCCGCGGCGTCGTGAAGGCGGCCGTCGTCACCGCGCAGCGGCGGGCGCGGGCGGGCGAGATTCCGGCGGAGGACGTGGCGGCCGCGGCGGTCGCGGCGCTGCCGGGCACCGCGTCCGGGCTGCGGGCCGTGGTCAACGCGACCGGCGTGCTGCTGCACACCAACCTCGGGCGGGCGCCGCTGTCGGCGGCGGCGCGGGAGGCGGTCGTGCTCGCCTCCGGCGCGACCGACGTCGAGCTCGACCTGGCGACGGGCACCCGGGCCCGTCGCGGACGGTCGGCGCTGGCCGCGCTGTTGGAACGGGTGCCGAGCGCCGGGGCCGCGCACGTCGTCAACAACGGCGCGGCGGCGCTCGTGCTGGCCGCGACCGCGCTCGCCCCCGGACGGGAGATCATCGTCAGCCGGGGCGAGCTGGTGGAGATCGGCGACGGGTTCCGCATCCCCGAGCTGCTCGCCGCGACCGGCGCGCGGCTGCGGGAGGTCGGCACCACCAACCGCACCTCGCCCGACGACTACGCGGCGGCGGTCGGGGAGGAGACCGGCTTCGTGCTCAAGGTCCACCCGTCCAACTTCACGATGACCGGGTTCACGCGCGAGGCCGATGTGTCGGAGCTGACCGGCCTCGGCGTGCCGGTCGTCGCCGACATCGGCTCCGGCCTGCTCGGCCCCGACCCGCTGCTGCCGGACGAGCCCGACGCGTCCGGGCGGCTCGCGGCGGGCGCCGACCTCGTCACGGGGTCCGGCGACAAGCTGCTCGGCGGCCCGCAGTGCGGGATCGTCCTCGGCCGCGAGGACCTCGTCCGGCGCATGGCCCGGCATCCGCTGGCGCGCGCGCTGCGCGTCGACAAGATGACGCTCGCGGCGCTGGAGGCGACGCTCCGGGGCCCGCGCACGCCCACCGACGAGGCCCTGCACGCCGACGTCGCGGTGCTGCGCGAACGCGCGGAACGGCTCGCCGCTGCGCTCCGCGACGCGGGCGTGGACGCGCGCGCCGTCGACAGCGAGGCCGCCGTCGGCGGTGGCGGCGCGCCGGGCGTCGTGCTGCCGAGTGCGGCCGTGTCGCTGCCGGAGCCCTACGCCGCCCGGCTCCGGCAGGGCGACCCGGCGGTGATGGGACGGGTGGAGGACGGCCGGTGCCTGCTCGACCTGCGCGCCGTCCCGCAATCTCAGGACGGCGACATCGGTACGGCGGTGCGCGCGCAGAAAGGGATCTGAATGCACGTCGTCGCCACGGCCGGGCACGTCGACCACGGCAAGTCCACGCTGGTCAGAGCGCTTACCGGAATGGAGCCCGACCGGCTGGAGGAGGAGCGGCGGCGCGGCCTGACGATCGAGCTGGGCTTCGCCTGGACCGACCTCGCCGGAACCCCGCTCGCCTTCGTGGACGTGCCGGGACACGAGCGGCTCGTCACGACGATGCTCGCGGGCGTCGGCCCCGTCCCGGCGGTGCTGTTCGTGGTCGCGGCCGACCAGGGCTGGCAGCGGCAGTCGGCGGAGCACCTGGAGGTCCTGGACGCGCTCGGCGTACGGCACGGCCTGCTCGTCGTGACGCGCGCCGACCTCGCCGAGCCGGACGCCGCCGCCCGCGTCCGCGACGACGCCCTTGCCCACATCGCCGCCACGTCGCTCGGCGCGGTCGACGCCGTGACGGTCAGCGGCGTCACCGGCCACGGCCTGGGTGATCTCCGCGCCGCCCTCCGCCGGTTGACCGGCGCGCTGCCCCCGCCCGACCCCGGCGCGGACGTGCGGCTCTGGGTCGACCGGGTGTTCACCGTCCAGGGCCGGGGAACCGTCGTGACCGGCACGCTCGGCGCTGGAACGATCCGCGTCGGCGACCGTCTCACGTCCGCGACCGGCGGCGAGACGTTCCGCGTGCGGGGCCTGCAAAGCCTCAAGCGCGACCGGGACGAGGTCGGCGGCGTCGCGCGCGTCGCCGTCAACCTGCACGGCGGCTCCGACGGGCCGCGACGAGGCGACGCGCTGCTGACCCCGGACCACTGGCTCACGACCGACGTGATCGACGTCCGGCTGCGCGGCGACCCGGCCCACGACCTGCCGAGGGAGCTGACGCTGCACGTGGGGACGGCGGCCGTGCCGGTGTGCGTCCGCCCACTCGGCGACGACACCGCGCGGCTCTCCACGACCCGGCGGCTGCCGCTGCGCGTCGGCGACGTCGCGTTGCTGCGCGACCCCGGGCGGCATCGCGTCCCGGCGGGCGTCACGGTGCTGGACGTCCGTCCGGGCCCGTTCGCCCGGCGCGGCGCGGCGGCGGCGCGGGCGCGCGAGCTGGCGGCCATGACCGGCGTCCCCAACGGCGCGGACGAGCTGCGCCGCCGCGGCCTGGTCCGCCGGCCCGACCTAGTCGCGATGGGCGTCCCGGCGCCGTCCGAGCCGGTCGCGGGGGACTGGCTCGCCGACCCCGGCCACTGGGTCGCGCTCGCGGACCGGCTCGGCGCGGCCGTCGAGGAGCACGCCTCCCGCCACCCGACCGACCCCGGCATGCCCGCCGATGCCGCCCGGCACGCGCTCGGCCTGCCCGACCGCGCGCTCGTCGAGGCGCTCACCACGAAGGCCGGGCTCCGGGCGCGCGGCGGCAGGATCTACGGCACCGCCACCGCGCCCGCGCTGCCGCCGCCCGTCCAGGCTGCCGTGGACGCCGTCCGGCGCGACCTCGCCGACGACCCTTTCCGCGCCCCCGACGCGGGACGCCTCGCCGACCTCGGCCTCACCCCGCGACTGCTCGCGGCGGCGGCCGCGGCGGGCGCGCTGCTGCGGATCGCCGACGGTATCGTCCTGCTGCCGGGCGCCGACGAGCGGGCCGCCGAGATCCTCGCGAAACTGAACCGACCCTTCACACTCAGTGACGCTCGCCGCACGCTGGGTACCACTCGTCGCGTCGCCGTCCCGCTCATGGAGCATCTCGACGCGCGCGGGTACACCGTACGGGTGGACGACCTCCGGCGGCGTTGCCGCGTTCACCCCGAAGGGACACTATGAAGACGATCGATCCCTCCACGATCGAATATGAACGTCTGACCGGCTACGCGAGCGGCGGCGGCTGCGCCTCCAAGATCCCGCCCGGCGAGTTGGAGGAGGTCGTGGGCCGCCTCGCCGCGCTCGCCGCCCCCGTCCCCCGGGCGGAGCTGCTGATCGGGCTCGACACCGGCGACGACGCGGCCGTGGTCCGGCTGCCGGGCGCCGCGGACGGGCTCGCCGCCGTCGCCACCGCCGACTTCTTCACCCCCGTCGTCGACGACCCCTACGACTGGGGACGCATCGCCGCCGCCAACGCGCTCTCCGACGTCTACGCGGTCGGCGGCCGCCCGCTGGTCGCGGTGAACCTGCTGGCCTGGCCGCGCGAGCGGCTCCCCTTCGACCTGGCGCGCGAGGTGCTGCGCGGCGGCCTGCACGTCGCGACAGAGGCGGGCTGCCTGGTCGGCGGCGGCCACAGCGTCGACGACGCCGAACCGAAGTACGGGATGGCGGTGACCGGCGTCGCCGACCCCGACCTGCTGCTCCGCAACGACCGGGGCCGCCCCGGGATGCCACTGACGCTGACCAAGCCGCTCGGCGTCGGCGTGCTGAACAACCGGCACCGGGCGACCGGCGAGGTGTTCCCGCACGCGGTCGAGACGATGGCCGAGCTGAACCGGGCGGCGTCGGCCGCCGCGCTCGACGCGGGCGCCGTCTGCGCCACCGACGTCACCGGGTTCGGGCTGCTCGGCCACCTGTACAAGCTGGCGCGCGCGTCCGGGGTGACCGCCGTGCTCGACTCCGCCGCCGTCCCCTACCTGGACGGGGCGCGCGCGTCCGCCCGCGCGGGCTACGTCAGCGGCGGCACCCGCCGCAACCTCGACTGGGTCGCCCCGCACACCGACTTCGGCGCGGCCGACGAGGTCACGCGGCTCCTGCTGGCCGACGCGCAGACCTCCGGCGGCCTGCTCGTCGCGGGCGAGATCTCCGGCGCGCCCGTCATCGGCGAGCTGGTCCCGGCCGGAGAGCACGCCCTCGTCGTCCGCTGACCCTCACATCTCCGTGCCGGTCCGGTCCGTGATCCCGGCGCGGTCGCGGTAGTCGCGCAGGAGCGCGAGCGCGTCCGGCCCGCGCGGGCGCCGCCCCGGACGGATGTCGCACGCCAGCGCCTTCGCCTCCTGGATGTGGGTGTTCGGGTCCAGGACGAGGTGCAACAGCTCGTTGGCGGCGTCGCCGGTGCTGAGGCCGTTCGGCCCCCAGTGGTAGGGGAGACCGACCTGGTGCAGCGTCCGGCCGTCCACGGTCAGCGGCGCCATCCGCGCGGTGACCATGACCCGCGCCTCGATGACGCCGCGCGCGGACACGATCGTGGCCCAGCCGCCGTGCTCCAGGTCCCGCTCGTCCGCCAGCTCGGGCGAGATCTCGCAGAAGAACTCGGGTTGCAGCTCGGCCAGGTACGGCTGCCAGCGCGACATCCCGCCCGCCGTGTGGTGCTCGGTCAGCCGGTACGTCGTCGCCACGTACGGGAACACCTCCGAGCCGGGGTCGGGGCCGCTCGGCGCCGACCGGTCGTCGGGGTGCGGCTTCAGCAGGTGCCGGACGGGGTTGCGCTGCTGCCCGTACAGCGGGTTCGCGAACGGCGACTCCTGCGGCTCGTAGTGCGCCGGGAGCGGCCCGTCCACGAGGCCCGCCGGGACGTGCAGCCACGCCTTGCCGTCCGCCTGCATGATGAACGGGTCGTCCCCGGCCAGCGCGTCCGGTCCCTTGGCGCCCGGCGGCGGCCGATAGTCGGGCGGGCGGTCGGCGACGAAGTCGGGCACGTCGTGGCCCGTCCACCTGCCCTGCTCGGCGTCCCACCAGACGAGCGCCTTGCGTTCGCTCCACGGCTTCCCGTCGGGGTCGGCGGACGCGCGGTTGTACAGGACGCGCCGGTTCGCGGGCCACGCCCAGCCCCATTCGGGCGCCACCCAGCTCTGGTCGCGGCCGGGCTTGCGGCGCGCGGCCTGGTTGACGCCGTCCGCGTACACGCCCGCGTAGATCCAGCACCCGCACGAGGTGGACCCGTCCGGCTTCAACTGCGTGTACGACGAGATCGGCCTCCCCTCCGCGTCCCGTCCGTTGATCTCGGCGAGCACGGCTTCGGCGTCCGGCTCGGCGAGGTCCCCGTGCGTGGGATAGTCCCAGGTCAGATCCAGCAGGGGCCGGTCCATCTCGTCCTCGGACCCGGCCAGCTTCTCCCGGATGATCCGCCCCAGGTGGTAGGTGAACCACAGGTCGCTGCGGATGTCCCCGGCCGGTTCGACCGCCGCGTGGTGCCACTGGAGCATCCGCTGGGTGTTGGTGAAGCTGCCGTCCTTCTCGGTGTGCGCGGCGGCGGGCAGGAAGAACACCTCCGTGCCGATGTCCTCCGGACGCGTCTCGCCGGTCTCGACCTCGGGGCCGTCCTTCCACCACGTCGCCGACTCGATCAGCGAGAAGTCCCGGACGACCAGCCAGTCCAGGTTCGCCATCCCGAGCCGCTGGATCTTGGCGTTCGCCGACCCGACCGCCGGGTTCTCGCCCAGCAGGAAGTAGCCCTTGCACACCCCGTCGATCTGCGCCACGCACGTCTCGTAGGTGCTGTGGGTGCCGGTCAACCGGGGCAGGTAGTCGAACCGGAAGTCGTTGTCCGCCGTCGCCGCGTCCCCCCAGTACGCCTTGAGCAGGCTGACGAAGTAGGAGCGCATGTCGCCCCAGAAGCCCTTGTGCGTCGCCTCCGCCTCGATGAACGCGTCCAGGTCCTCGTTGGTGTGCGCGTGCGGCATCGGAATGTAGCCGGGCAGCAGGTTGAACAGCGTCGGGATGTCGGTCGAGCCCTGGATGGACGCGTGCCCGCGCAGCGCCAGGATGCCGCCGCCGGGACGCCCGATGTTGCCGAGCAGCGTTTGCAGGATCGACGCCGTCCGGATGTACTGCACGCCGACCGTGTGCTGCGTCCAGCCGACCGCGTAGGCGAACGCGGTCGTCCGGTCGCGCCCGGAGTTCTCGGTGACCAGCTCGCACACCTTCAGGAACTGCTCCGGTGGGACGCCGCAGATCCGCTCCACCATCTCCGGCGTGTAGCGGGCGAAGTGCCGCTTCAGCACCTGGAACACGCAGCGCGGATGCTCCAGCGTCGGGTCGCGCTCCGGCTCGCCCTCGCCGATGTCCGCGCCGCCGGACCCGTGCGCCTCGCCGCGCCCGGCCTCCGCGACCGACTCGGCGTGCTCCCCGTCCTCGATGCGGTCCTCGTACTCGGCGTCCCGCTCCCCGGCGGCCGACTGGACCTCCAGGCCCGCGTACTGCCACGTCCTCGGGTCGTAGCTGCGCGAGTCCGGGTGCAGGCCGGAGAACACGCCGTCGAGGTCCTCGGTGTCGCGGAACTCCTCGGTGAGGAGCACCGGCGCGTTCGTGTACGCGACCACGTAGTCGCGGAAGTACTTCTCGTTCTTCAGGACGTAGTTGATGATCCCGCCGAGGAAGGCGATGTCACTGCCCGCGCGCAGCGGGACGTGCACGTCCGCGACCGCGCTCGTCCGCGTGAACCGCGGATCGACGTGGATCAGCTTCGCGCCGCGCGCCTTCGCCTCCATCACCCACTGGAACCCGACCGGATGGCACTCGGCCATGTTCGAGCCCTGCACGACGATGCAGTCGGCGTTGGCCAGGTCCTGCTGGAAGGTGGTCGCGCCGCCGCGTCCGAACGAGGTTCCCAGACCGGGAACGGTGGAGGAGTGTCAAATACGCGCCTGATTCTCGATCTGCACCGCGCCGAGCGCGGTGAACAGCTTCTTGATCAGGTAGTTCTCCTCGTTGTCGAGGGTGGCGCCGCCGAGGCTCGCGAGGCCGAGCGTCCGCCGCACGCGGACGCCGTCGTCCTCCCACTGCCAGCCCTCCTGCCGGGCCGCGATGACCCGGTCGGCGATCATGTCCATCGCCTCGTCGAGGTCGAGCGGCTCCCACTCGGTGCCGTGCGGGCGCCGGTAGAGCACCTTCTGCTCCCGCGCCGCCCCGGTCGTCAGCTGGAGGCTCGCCGAGCCTTTCGGGCACAGCCGCCCGCGGCTCACGGGGGAGTCGGGGTCGCCCTCGATCTGCGTGACCTTCCCGTCCTGCACGTACACGTTCTGGCCGCAGCCGACCGCGCAGTACGGGCAGATGGACTTCACGACCCGGTCGGCGGTGCTCACCCGCGCGGTCAGCCGCTCGCTGCCCGCGCTCTTGGCGGCGGCGCCGCGTCCGAGCCGGTCGGACCCGGTGACCTGCCGGTAGACGGGCCACGACCCGATCCACTGGCGAACACCCATGCCCAGCCTCCCGCCTGACTCCGTGGACGCGCGCCTTCTACCCGGCGCCCCGACCGTGAAACACGCGCCTAGGACGTCGCCAGCCCGCCCTCGACCTCGTCGAACAGCGCGGCGGTGCGCCGCGCGGAGTCCCGGGCGCGGCGTCCGGTGCTGATCAGGCACAGGGCCAGGATCCCGGCGCCGAGCCCGGTCACCAGCCACCACACCCCGCGCTCCGCATGCGTGAACGCGCTCCCGTCCGCCCCGGACCCCACGATCGACCCGGCGACCGCGACGCCCAGCGTCGACCCGACCTGCCGTCCGGTGGAGGAGAGCGAGGCCGCCACCCCCGCCATCGAACGCGGCATCCCGGACACCGCCGTGTTGGTGATCGGCGCGTTGACGGTCGCGAGGAACACGCCGAACAGCAGGTAGACCGCCAGCACGGCCGGAACCGGCGTGGCCGGGCCGAGCCACAGCGACGCGGCGCCGCCGAGCGCGAGCGCGGTCCCGGCGACCAGCAGCGGCGGGCGGGGGCCGTGCGTCCCGACGATCCGCCCGGTGCGCGGCGACAGCACCATTGTCACCACGCCGACCGGGAGCAGGCACAGCCCGGTCGCGAGCGCCGACATGCCGCGCACGTCCTGGAGGTACTGGGTCGTCACGAACAGGTACCCGTTGAAAGCGCACAGCGAGAACAGCGCCATCACGATCGCCAAGCTGAACGGCGTGCTGCGGAACAGCCGCAGCTCCAAAAGCGGATCGGCACGGCGCGGCTCGTAGGCGAGGATGCCCAGCACGCCGAGGACGGCGGCGGCGAGCAGCGCGAGGATCACCGGCGAGTCCCAGCCCAGCCGCCGGGACTCGATGATCGCGTACACGAGCCCACCCAGCGTGAGCACCACCAGAAGCTGGCCCACGGGGTCGAAGCGACGGGCCCGCGCGGCGCGCGACTCGGGGACGAACAGCGCGCAGCCCACGATCGCGACGGCCACGATCGGCACGTTGACCCAGAAGACCGAGCGCCAGCCGAACGCGTCGACCAGGGCGCCGCCGGCGATCGGCCCGAGCACCAGCGCCAGCCCCGACACCGAGCCGAACACGCCGATCGCCCGCGCCCGCTCGGCCGGCTCGGGGAACGTCGCGGCGACGATCGCCATCGCCACCGGGTTGAGCATCGTCCCGCCGACGGCCTGGAGCGCGCGTGCCCCGATCAGCCAGCCGATGCTCGGCGCGAGCCCGCACAGCAGCGACCCGAGCCCGAACAGCGCCAGCCCGGTCTGGAAGACGCGCCGCCGCCCGACCCGGTCGGCCGTGGACCCGGCGAGCAGCAGGAAACCGGCCAGTACGAGCGTGTAGGCGTCGACCGTCCATTGCAGGTCGGTCACCGAGGCGTGCAGGTCGCGGCGGATCGCGGGCAGCGCGACGTTGACGATGGAGATGTCCATCACGACGACGAGCATGCTGGCGCAGCAGATGCCGAGGACGAGGAGGCGGTGGTCGGCGGGAGGTCGGTTCATGCCTTGGACGGTAGAATTTAGAGCGTGCTCGAAGTCAACCGGAGACCCGACATCCCGGCGGAGGGCCTCGCCATCGCGGAGGCCGCCCGCCGCACCGGCGTCAGCGTCCACACCCTGCGCTACTACGAGCGCGCGGGCCTCGTCGTCACCACCGTCGACCGCACCACCGGCGGCTGGCGCCGCTACCACCGGCTCGACCTCGAATGGATCCTCGTCTGCACGCGGCTCCGCGCCACCGGCATGCCGATCAGGTCCATCCGCCGCTACGCCGAACTCGTCGCCGCCGGACGCGGCAACGAGCAGGAACGCCTCGCGCTCCTGGAGGCCCACCGCGCCGACGTCCGCGCCCGCCTCGCCGAAATCCAGGAGAACCTGACGCTCATCGACCACAAGATCGACGTCTACCGGGGCCGCCTGGCCGCCGGAGACGCCGACCAACTGTGGGCTCCGGGCCTCCCCGACTAGAGGACGACCGGCCTGTCGGGCGGCCCCCGAGCTCGTCGTTCTCGGGGGCCGCCCCTCGCCGTCCGGTGGACCGCACCCGCCCGACGGTATTGGCGGGGGTCTCGAACACCGGACGGCGGGCTCACACGGTTCCCCGGATAAGCAACCGTGTGAGCATCTCGGCACGGGCCCCAGGACAGGGAATCTCGGGTACAACCCCCGCCCCGGGGCCCGCCTATCCGCGCAGTGGTCAAGGGGGGCTGAACCCACCACGCGGAAGTCTGTTCGCGGTCTATCGCTCCGGCCGGACGACCCGCCGCGCCTCCCGCAAAAACCCCGAATGGCCCGCATCGCCATTGCCGCAGACCTGGTTGCCGAGCCGATGCGCGGCATCGCGAATCATCGTCACCGTGCCCCCCAGGTATCCGGCCTCCTCCAGCAGGACGCGGACATGCCGGGAGACCTCGTTCAACGCGGTGCAGAACGCGTCCGCCGCAGGCACCTCGGCCTGCTCAGCCAGCGCATCCTCCGCCCGCTCCCGCGCGGTGTCGGCGACATGCCGGATGATCGCCTTAGGACGCCCCTGCGCCGCCATGACCTCCTCGAACGCAGCGGCCGCCGTCTGCGCAAGCCGTGCCGGAGACATCATCACCGGCTCCATTTCAGCCCCGCCTAACAAAGCCGAAGACCCAGACAACGACCCCGCACCCAGCGCCGTAGGTCACCACCTCGGCGACCATTCGCAGCGCGCTCACGCCGTCCTCCACCGCATATCACTGATCGCGAGATTGGCCGCTGTGAGTGGCTGCCGAGCAGGCGCAAGCCAAGCAGTCCCCCCATCCGCGCACCGCGCGACGATCCACCACTGCCCCTGATCCCGGTGATACGCACACCCCAGAGTGAGCGTCCCGCCGACCCCGTCCACCCGCGAGACGGCCAGCGCCGGATACCCGTCCGACTCCACCAGCACACACGCCATGTCCGACACGTCCGAGAAACACTCAAGCACCATCCGAAGCGCCGAAAGCCGCTCCGAATGCACCGGCGTAAGCACCTCCAGAAGCGCCGACACCGACCGATGCCCCTCCCCATTAGGAACGGCCCCAGGAAACGGCAACCGATACCCCCGAGGCGCCCCCACCACACCAGGCGGATTAGCCCGAATAGGCCGCTTTTGTCGCGCATGCGTACCCATAAGCCGGTCTCACCTCGCAGGCCAGAGGATTTGTCGAACGGGGTACAGGATGCGCCGCCGCGAGGTATGTTCGCTACGTTCCTTGAACGTCGAGCAACGAATTGGATCATGAAATGCAGCGTCGACCGGAGCCGGAAAAGCAGCGGCCTTCTACGATTGGCCTGCGAGAACACAAGGCGCGGACGCTC
Organism: Actinomadura terrae; assembly: GCF_022751215.1. GTDB lineage: Bacteria > Actinomycetota > Actinomycetes > Streptosporangiales > Streptosporangiaceae > Spirillospora > Spirillospora terrae. The sequence goes on from NZ_JAICDG010000002.1 coordinate 2,011,452, forward strand.
GATCCCGCGCGTTCTCTGTGGGACCTAATTGCCGTGGAGATGCGTAGGCAGATCTACGTTCAGAGCACGTCCCAAGCTCGCGTATCGGAGTATTTGGACGTATCGCGCTCTCACGTCACGCGGTTAGTAAACGGGACACGTCGGTTGTCTCCGGAGCACGCAACGGCCCTTGACGCTTATTGGCAGTTGCGCGGCCTGCTCGCGCACCTGGTGGCTCACGCCCTCGCCCGCCCGGATGACGACTGGATGACGTCCCTGGCTGCGTACGAGGCTCGGGCCACGCGCGTCCGCTCTTGGGATATGGGGGCCGTCCCCGGACTGTGGCAGACACCCGATTATGCGCGGACCATGTTCGAGCGAGGCCACGCAGCCGGACTTCTCTCGGACGTGGATGCAGCGCTGGCTACCCGACTGGAGCGTCAGGCAGCCGTATGGGGGCGTGCGGACCCGCCCCGAGTGTCTGCCTTCATCTCATGGGTTGCGCTTTCGTCCCCACCCGGCAGGGATCCGCAAGTGATGCGGGATCAACTTGCGTACCTTCTGGAGCTCTCGGAGCGTCCGGGGGCTAGCGTGCGCGTCGTGGGTCAACACATGGGATGGCATATCGGGCACGATGGCTCGTGCAAGCTTCTCACCGTAGGGGCTGACATGGCGTTCGCGGAAGCGGCCGGAACGGTCGGCAAGCTGATCTTGGACCCTGACCGCGTTGAGCACTACGCGCGGCGCATGGAACAGATCAGTGATCTAGCCTGGAACGCGGAGGAATCCCGTACCGCGATTCAGCAAGCGATGAGGACGTACGCATGACCATGTGGCGCAAGGCAAGCAAGAGCACGTCCGATGGTGGGGACTGTGTTGAACTCGCGGAGTTCCCCCTGGCGGTTGGCATCCGGGACAGCAAGGACCCCCACGGCCCCAAGATCGCACTCCCCACCACCAGCTTCCGTGACCTGATGACCGCCATCAAGCGCGGCGAGCACGACACCCCCTGACCCGCCCCCGGCACCCAGAAACCCTCGGTCACCCCGGTAGGCCGGGGGTTTCTGCCGTCCACACACCCGGGTATCTGATCCGTGCACTGCCCCCACCAACGGAGGTGCACACATGACCACCTGGCGTAAGTCCAGTCGCAGTGGGACGAGCGGCAACCAGAGCGATTGCGTCGAAGTTGCGGCGCTCACCTGGCGCGAGGCGTCGCGCAGCAACACGTCCGGCGGTGACTGTGTGGAGGTTGCCCCGCTCTCGGGAACCATCGGGGTCCGGGACAGCAAGGATCCGCAGGGGCCCGTGCTGGAGTTCACGCCGGTCGAGATGGCCGCCCTGTTCGAAAGAGTGAGAGCCGGGCTGGTCGCGCTCTAGGGTAACCAGCATGAGAACGTGCTGGCAGTGCTACTCGTGGCACGGTGCTGAGATCGACGTTGCGGGCGCGCCCGACGAAGAGTGGACCAGCCCCGAGGGTGCGGTGGAGTTCCTGCGGACTCAACTCACCACGCACGGGCTGTACTCCAAGGAAGTCCTTGTCGAAGCCCTGCGGGACCTCCGTAGTGGCGGCTCCGTGTCGCTCGGCAACGACCTGCCCGACGGCGACCGCCTCCACCTCGCAGTCAGGCCCGTGCAGGCCGGCGAGTAGCCCGACCGCTGCGCCGCCCCCTCCGCGCCGTCTCGAGGTGGGACGTTTGCTGCGGCACGGGACGCTTCCGCGAGCTGGTCAGGGCCATCGAACACGGCAACACGACGCACCCTGATCAACCCCGAACCTTCCAGGAACGACGCCGTGGGCGCGGACGCAGGCCATGTCGTCCTCGCCGCCTGGCCGCCGTCCATCCTAAAATCGCAAGTCGGCTGGTGAACGGTGCTGCGGGGGCACACGGCCGAGTGGGCCCTTGCTGTGTGGACCTGTGGGTGGCGCTGAGGTGACCGAGGGGTTGGTACGGGTCGTCGCGATGTGTCGGGAGACGCTGGGTGACGGGCCGGGAACCAGGCGTCCTCTGGCGGAGGATTCGTCCCTCGACATTGTCGAGATCACCTGTCGTGACGATCGGCGGTCGTTTCGTCCGCCGGTCATGGTCTCCGGGCCCGATGCCGGGGTCATGCGAATGTTGTTGGTCCGCTCCGGCGGGTTCTTGGCGCGGGTCAACGGCCGTGAGGAGTTCACCGACCCGGTCACGGGATTCGTGCTCCACCAGGGCGACGATGTGGCCTTCGCCCACCCCGCCCACACCCGCGACGTCAGCACGATGCTCGATCTCGGCCAGGACGTCTACGGCGACGTCTGCGGTGACCTCCTGCCACCGGCCCGGAATCCCGTCGTGCCGGTCACCGCCGCGCTCGACCTGGCCCACCGGCGGCTGGTCTCCGCCTGCCGGGCGGGGATCGACCGCTTCGAGGTCGCCGAGCGGGTGCATCACCTGCTCACCACGGTTTCCACCCCGCGCACTCCGGCACGGACCGGGCGGCGCCCCGCCACCGTCCAGGCGCACCGCAGGCTGGTCGACCACACGCGGGCCGTACTGATCGACGGGCCGCTGACGGCGAGCCTGGAGGAACTCGGCCGCCGGGTGGGCTGCTCCCCCTTCCACCTCAGCAGGGTGTTCCACCAGGTCACCGGGCAGACCCTCAACCACTACCGCAACCAGTTGCGGGTCCGCGCCGTGGCCGAGGACCTCGCCGACGGACACTCCTCACTGCGGACGCTGGCCACCACCTACGGCTTCGCCGACCAGGCCCACATGACCCGCGTGTTCCGACAGCACACAGGACAGGTGCCCAGCGCGGTTCGGGCGATGCTGAGACCGCCCGGCCCGGGTGAGCGGATCTGAACAGAAATCTTCTACGCCACCGCGGTACGCCCACGTGATGATCATCAACGAATGCTGTCACGGGCTAAATGAGAGGGAACTGGGTGAAATACCGCATTATCGGCGCTGACCCGGCGACGCGGCGTGAGGTGAGCGTGCTCAGTCTCGGCGCGATGTTGTTCGGCACGACCACCGACGAGGAGACGTCCTTCGCGATTCTCGATCGGTATGTCGAGGCGGGCGGCACGTTCATCGACACCGCGAACAACTACGCGTACTGGAACACCGGTAGCCAGGGCGGGGAAAGCGAGGCGTTGCTCGGCCGCTGGCGGCGCAGCCGCGGGGTCGGCGAGGAGATCACCATCGCCACCAAGCTCGGCGGCCGGCCGACCGCCGCCACCAAGCCGACCGGCTCCACCAGCGGGCTGGCCCCCTCGGACGGCGTTGAGGGGGTGAACGCCAAGGTGATCCGGGAGTCCTCGGCCGCCAGCCGCGAGCGCCTCGGCGTGGAGCGGCTGGACCTGTTGTACGCGCACATCGGGTTTCCGGACGCGCCGTGGCAGGAGATCGTCGAGGCGTTCGGCGCACTGGTCGCGGACGGCACGGTCGGCCTGCTGGGCGCCAGCAACCACTGGGCGTGGAACGTGGAGCGGGCCAGGAACCTGGCCGCCGCCGCCGGCCTGCCGGGCTACGAGGTCCTCCAGTACCACCACAGCTACCTGCGGCGGCGGGGCGACCTGCCCGGCAGGCGCTCCCCGGACGGGGAGATCGGCCTGGCTTCCGGTGACCTGCTCAGCTATGTGCGGGCCGAGCCCAGCCTCACGCTGGTCGCCTACTCCCCGCTGCTGGGCGGCGCCTACGTACGCCAGGACAAACCCCTGGACGCCGCCTTCGACCACGCGGGCACGCCCGCCCGCCTGGCGGCGCTGCACCAGGTGGCCGACGAAACCGGGGCGACCCCCAACCAGGTGGTGCTGTCCTGGCTCATCGGCGGCGAGATACCGGTCATCCCCCTGGTCGGCGCGTCCTCGGTGGCGCAACTGGAGGAGAGTCTGGCGGCCGTGGACCTGGAGCTGACCGGGGAGCAGCGCGCCAAACTGGACGCGGCACACTGAGCCTCTCGGTTGGCGACGGCGTGTGATCGTCAAGCAGCCCGCCGGTGGCCCAACGCCCGGAAAGCCGTCCTCATGCGCCACCTACTGAACTGGTAGAGGCGCGTGGCCTGGACGCCGTGATCGCCGAGAACCTCGTGGACGACATCACCGCCCAGGACGCCGAGCACCGGATGCGAGCGGCCCTCAAGGACAACCCGGAGGGCGCCGAAGGGCTCGTCGAGGTCGACCGGCTACTGGAACTGGCAACGCCGTACGTGGGCGGGCACCGCATCCGGTTCGCGCCGAACCTCGTCCGAGGCCTGGACTACTACACGGGGGCGATCTGGGAAGTGACCGCGCCCGGCCTGCCGGGGTCGATCGCGTCAGGCGGCCGATACGATTACCTGATCAGGTGAGCGTCGCAGTCGGGGCGGTGTGCGCCTCCCCGCTGCCGGGTTACCACATCGCGCCCGGCCCGGTCGGGCAGAACGTCGCCGGCAGCGCCCGCCAGCAGGCCACCTGCGCCCAGCCGGGCACCGTCCCGCTGGGCGTGGGCGGCAACAGCGCCGGCCAGCCCCGGCTCGGCCTGTCGGCCCTTTACATCGACCAGGCCAACGGCGCCTACCGCGCCAACGTCGCCATCAACCAGAGCCCCGCCGGCGGCAACTCCGTGCAGGCCATCGTGGTCTGCGCCGCCCCGCCCACCGGCTACGAGCTCGTCACCAGCCCCCTCAGGACCTCGGTCCCCTCCTACTCCAAGGTGCCCATCGCCTGCCCGTCGGGCAAGACCATCGTCTCCGGCGGCCTGTCCATCCCCGGCACCTACAGCTACATCAGCCAGATCAACCCCAGCAGCGTCAGCGGGTACTGGGAAGCCTCCGCCTTCACCCCCCCGGCGGCGACGGCAAGTACAGTGCCACCACCAGCGCCATCTGCACCTCCTGACCTGAACACCCCGAGGGGGTCGGGCACGCCAACCCCACAGTGCCCGGCCCCCTCGGAGAGCCCGGCGCTCGGGGCTGGCTGCCCAGGTCGCGCGGCGCGGCGTTCCGGGCCGCGAGGAGGATCAGCGCGGAATGATCAGCGCGACCTCCTCCGGCCGCATGGTGCGGAAACGGCCGGTCCACATCTCACTCCGGACCATCGCGACGTCGAAGAGGTAGAAGCATTCACCGTCGATGACCTCGGAGCGTGACCGACTGCCAGCGCATCCGCACCGCCAGAGTCCTGGCCATGGGCGAAGCCCACGCACGTCCAGCCCAGTACAAGAAGGGAATCGGAAGCCGACGCCAGGTCTGGAACGGACAGCTTAACAACAATGGACTAATGGACACGCAGGTCAGGCGTCAGTGACAACTCGATCTTGGTCGAGCGGGCGGAGTTTACGCGAAGTTACATAGCTGCCGCGACTGGAACCTGGCATGCTCTGTCGCAGGGCCAAGGAAATGGCTTCGCCAACCCGAGGAGATTTCATGCGTCAGCCGCTTTCTGGAAGTGCGTCCAGCGCGTCCTTAATCCTCAAACCGCTAGTCGTCATGGCAGCGGCCGGTGCCGCTCTCTTCGCCGCGCCGGCGGCGGCATCCGCCGCACCCACCGGCACGGTCTCGCCGGGCGCCCACGCCCAGGCCGCCACCTCTATCTCAGGCACCGCGAGCAGCAAGCACGCCGGCGCCGGCATCGCCGCCGTCTTCAACTGCCGGTACTTCGGCCGTCCGCCGTATCAGGAGCTCCAGTTCAACTGCTTCATTCAGTCCGGTCACCTCCGGACGGTCCTCAATTGCGTCGACGGACGGCGCATCTCCGGCCCCACCTTGGGACCGACCGGCTACTGGCAGCCCTTCACCATCAGCTGTGCGCCCGCCCAATACTCCACCTTCGACTACTACGGTAGCGACTGACATATTCCAAAAAGTCCGACAGTGCCGCAGTCCCCGCGTGGATGACCGCTAGTGCCGCATCAAGCAACGCGGGTCCTCGAATTCGGAGCGAGCGCGGCTAGGTGCGGTGGGGACCTCGGCAGCAGAACGGGCACAGGTCCTGGTGATCACGGAGTTGCAACGCTCTGTGATCGCCGGGACCTGCGCCCGCGCTGCCCTCATGGCTGACCGAACCGCTCTGGGACCTGATCGCTGTGGCCGATGAGATTGCGGGACCCAGGCCGAAGTGTCCATCCAGGCCGGTGCCTCCGCTGGCGCGGGACGATCTCATGCTCGACCCCTACTCGGGGCTCACCCTGGCCGATCTTCGCCAGAAGCCGGCGGAGCCGGTGGGGTACGCGGGCCCATACTCCTTCCGTCGTGCGGCGGCCGCTCCCGTGCCCTCGCACGGGGGTGCCGGCGTTCTCGCGCGCCACGGCCGGCACCCTAGACACGGGGGTTGCCGTTCCGCGGCCTGGACCGCGGATGGCCCATGCCGGTTGGGGCGTTCGACTGATCGGAGGTGGTGTTGGGGGAAGGATGCCTTTCATGTTGGTGATGCGTCCGGCAACTCCTGAGGATCGGCCTGCGGTCCGCCATCTGATCCTTGCGCGGTGCGTGTGGATGGAGGAACGCGGGATGCCCTCGTGGCGGCCGCAGTTGGAGGATCTGGTTTCCCAGTGCGATAACCCGTGCGGTGATGTGTGGGTGCTTGAGCAGGACGGCGAGCGGCTCGTCGGCCGGACAACGCTTCAGGAGCACGCGCCCCCCTGGGGGTGGACTGAGCAGGAGAAGGGCGAGCCGTCGCTTTATATGACCACGTCGATGACTGACCCGGCATTTCGAGGGTTCAAGCCTGGGACGCTCATGGCGTGGTGGGCGGTCGACCGCGCGGCGACGTTGGGATTGTGGTGGGTGCGCCGGGACTGCATGTTTCCTGAGCTCGCCACGTACTACTCGAGCCAGGGCTACGACCTGGTTCGCGAGGTCGAGTTCAAGGGTCACCGGCTGTTCATGATGGCCCGCGAGGCCGAACGGCTCGACCTCGCGGAGCCGTTTCACAGGTAGGCGGTCGCGGCCAGGTGCAGGTCGATGACCTGGAGGAGTTTGGCGTGAAACTCCTCGTCGTAGGGCTCGGTTCCGATGGTGGCGATCGTGGCTTTCAGCCCGTCGGGGTCGATCAGGTGCGCCTCGATGAGTGGGGATCCGTCGGCCAGCATCTGCTCCAGGAGCGGGATTCCGTAGGTCTTGAGGGAGGATTCCACGAGCCAGACGAACGATTCTCGCTCCACCGGGTTGCAGACGTCGTCGCCGAGGCCCAGTGCCGCCATGTGGCGCCGCTGGAGGTTCTTGAACTCGCGCCAGTGCAGGGGGAGTTGCTCACCGAGGCTGATCATCGCTGGCTGGGTGAAGGGGTGGATGGGCCACAGGCCCGCCCGCAGCAGCGGGGGCGCCGCGGTTTCCAGGGAAAGCAGCGTGATCGCGTTCACGATCGCGGGCGGTGCGATGCCGTCATCTCCGTACCGGACGGCGGGCCTGGCGTCGGGGCCGAGCCAAGGGAGTTTGTCGGTGATGTGGGCGTTGGCCGCGGCGACCGCCTCGGACTCCTGAGGTGAGAGCGCGACCATCTCGTCTCCGCCCAGGCCGGTCACCACGGCTTGGGCGCCGTGGTCGGCGATCTGGCCGGTGAGCCGGTGGAAGGGCAGGAACAGCGGCTCCTCGTACGGGCTGATCGCCTCGCCGCGGATGCGTGGGCAGTCTGGATGGAGGGGCGGCGCGTCGGCGCAGTCGACGAGCAGGTCGGTTGCGCCGAACGGCAGGGCGGCGCGCATCTGGACGCGGCGCCGTTTCTGCTGGGCCCGTCCTAAGCCGGTGACTTGGAGCGCGGCGGTGGTGATCTGGTCGGGCTGGCGAATGGCCGCGCGGGTGGCGATGGTGCCGGAGTCGAATCCGCCGGTCAGATGGAAGACGGTGGTGGCGGGGTCGAGCGGACGCAGGTCCAAGGCGGCGTCGATGGACTGGGTGAGCGCGGCCAGAACCTCGCCGTCGGGGCGGAGGTCGCGGGGTCGGAGGTGGAGGGCGGGTTCGGGGTAGTGCAGGTGCAGGGCGCCACCGAAGATGGCCTTGGCCCGTTCGGTGAGTCGGCGGATGCCGGTGAAGAGCGTCTCGGTGCCGTAGCGGGGCTGGTAGATGAGCAACCGGGCGGCCTCGCGCGGGCTGATGCCCTCCACGAACGGTCGAAGGTCGGCCATGTCCCAGGAGCCGTGCAACACGCCGTTGCCCTCGGCTAGGTAGAGGGGTGTGGTCCGGGCGGCTCCGGCAAGGACCTCGACCGGATGTCCGGGACGGGTCTCGACCAGGACGAAGTCCGCGGGCCACTGGGTGGCGAGCGACCGCGCCTGGTCGTAGGCGGTGGATCCGACGATCCGCGGATCGGGGGCGGCGGGCCTGCGACCGGCGATCCGTTCGCGGACGGTGATGAAGGTGCGGACGCTGTCGGTGACGGCGAGGTGTTCCAGCATGGGGTGGCTGAATGGGGTGACCTGGCTGGTCTGGTCGTCGGTGATGTACGTCGTCGCCGTCCAGGACCAGGTTGTCGAGGTGTAGGGGGTGAGGCGGATGGTGAGCACGCGCGCTACCTCCAAGCGGGGTTCGGGCCCGGCCCGTGGATGACCGGGCCCGCATACCCCTGTCGGGCCTAGTCAGGTGATGGGGGTGTCGTAGGTCTGGGCGCCGTCGGAGGAGCCGGACCTCTTCTTGGTCTGGTGTGCGTCGATGGGCGTCTGGACGATCAGGACGGCCGGGCTGGTGAACAGGTCGTCCGCGATGTCGCTGATGGCCTCGGGCGGAGCGAGGTCGTCCAGGACGGGATCGAGCGGCAGGGTGCTCATCGGTTCCTCCCAGGAGACTCGGGCGTCTGTCCTACGCACGATCGCCCAGCTCAGGGGGAGGCTCCAGTCGTCTGGTTGTGGGTCGTTTGCCGATGCGGTGTCGACCGCTTGTCGTCGGCAGTCCCGTCCGTGCTGGTCGCAAGCCGTCAGTGGTGCAGTAGCGCGTCCAAGGCCAGGTGGTATGCGGCCTGGACGGGTTCGATGGTGTCCAAGCGGATCCGTTCGTCGGTGGCGTGCAGACCGACGTGGTCGACGCCGAAGCCGGCGGTCGCCGGGATGCCGAGGCCGGCGAGATAGTTCCCGATGTTCGAGGGGCCAGCGATCTTCGGGGTAGGGGCGAGGCGAACGGCATGGGCGGCGTTCAGGAGGGCCGCTCGCAGCGCGGAGGTCGCCGGGAGAGCGTATTCGGGCCAGCGGGTGGTGAAGTCGAGGCTCGTGCCCGGGGTGTCAGGCCACGCGGCGTCGACTGCGGCCGCTTGCCCCTGGAGGAGCTCGACGGCGTCCTTGTGGGTGAGGGCTGGGGTGAGCCGAGTATCAACGTTCAAAACGCACAGGTCCGGGACGGTCGAATAGCCCTGGCCGCCGGTGATCGCGGTGACCGTGAGTTTGCCCGGCAGCGGGAACCCCTCGCCCGCCGTGGCCGGAAGGTCGAGTGCGTGCAGCGCCGAGACCAGGTGGGCGGCCTTGGCGATCGCGCTGGACGCCGCCGACCGCGCGCCGGAGTGGGCGGCGACGCCGTGCACTCGGATCTGCGCCCTCAGGACGCCGCGTCCACCGATGACGACATGCTCGATTCCGGGATATCCGATCATCACGCCGTCCACCCGCGAGGGCGCGTCCGGCCCGTCGAAATAGGCCCGGGCGCCACCGAACCCGCCGGTGTGCTCGTCGACGTCGAACAGCAGGACCAGGTTGCCGCCCCCACCATCCAGAGCGGGCCTCAAGCGGGCCGCCACATGGGCGAAGATCGCCGCACCGGCCTTGGAATCGCTCGTCCCTCGGCCGTGCATCCATCCATAGACCAGGTCTCCGGACGTCGGGGGGCGGCTCCAGGCCGCCTCGTCCCCGAACGGCGCGGTGTCCAGACAGGCGTCCAGGACATAGCGGGGCCCGGCCGGATCACCGGTGATCTCACTGACCAGCGCCACCGTCGCGCCGTCGGCGTCGGTGAGCCTGCGCGTGGGTAGACCGTGGCTCTCCAGCCAGGTTTCCATTCTCTCCAGCACCGGGTCGTAGGAGTCGATGCCGCCGCGGCTGGGCAGGCGCACCAGTTCGCCGGTCAGGGCGATGACGCTGTCGCGGTCGTCGGCGGCGAGCTTCAGCGCTTCGGTGACGGTGCAGCCGGTCATGTGGTCGCGTCTCGCTTCCCTACGACGTCGAGGGCGCGGACGGCCTGAAGGGTCTCGATGCGGCGGGCGGCCGCGTAGGCCTGCCTGCCATGGTCGAGCAGCCGACATGCCTCCGCCCTGCCCAGGCTGATACCGGAGTCGAAGGCCTCCAGCGAGGTGAGCGATGGTATCGGGACAACGGCGCGCCGCTCGCTCGCGCACAAGAACCGTTCCGGTCTCCCACGATCCTCGACGAGCCCGATGTGCAGCGTCTTGAGGCCGTGGGTGCGGTCTGACGGATCGCGCAGATCCAGCAGGCGAATCAGATGGTCGGCCAGGACCTGGTGGAAGGGCGGGCCGAACAGGACCCGGTAGTGCACAAGCGTCGGCCGCTGGTCCAGGGCCTCCTCGATCGCCTTCAGATAGGCGAGGTCGCGCGACCGCGACCCCATCACCACCAGGCACTCGCGTGCGTCCTGCACCGTCCCCATCAGCGCCCGCCGCAACTCAGGCACGCTCGCCAAAAGCTTCGGAGCGGCTTTCCTCAGGCCCTGGTCCTGGTGGGCGAACAGCACTTCGGGTGGCTGCTGGTAGATCTCGCACAGGGTCTTACGGTGCCCCATGCTGGTGGCGTGCTGGTCCAACTCCCAGCCACTGACCATGCTCGGTGTCACCCCTGACTGACCGCCCGGCGTCCGCAAGTCGATCTCCTCGACCACCTCCTCGAGCGTCCAGTTCCGCGTTAACCGTGCTCTTCGCAGCGGGGACGGCTCGACCTCGCTTCTGGACGGCCGACGGGGCATGACCAGGCCACCTCCGCCCTTCAGGTGACGTACGACTGAAATCTCCCGCCCTCATCATGACTGCTGCGGGCCAGGTGGGCGATGACTTGGGATGTGATGCGGCTGAGGGCGGGAGGTCGAGCTTGTCGGCCCGCCGCAGCGGTCAGGGGGTGAAGTCGGCGGAGCGCCACGGCATCTCCTGGAGGACCCAGGTGTTGCCGTCGGGGTCCGCGAACGGCACGAACAGCATGGCGCCCTCGTGCTCGTCGACCTCGCCCACGTCGACCCCCTTCGCGGCGAGCTCGGCGCGGGTGGCGCGCGCGTCGGCGACCACCAGGTGCAGGCTGCGCAATGAGCCCGGCGTCATCTCCGCGATGCCCGGGAGTCCCCTGCTCAGCAAGATCGAGCACGCCGACCCCGGTGGGGTCAGCTGCACGATCCGCGGACCCGACCCGGGTTCGACGTCCACGTCGACCGCGAACCCGAGCTTGTCGGTGTAGAAGGCCTTGGCGCGGTCCACGTCGGCGACCGGCACCGGTACGAGTTCGAACTTCATCTGCGTCATCACGGATACTCCAGGTAGGAAAACAGATCAGGTGGCGGGAACGGAACGCCGGTAGATCAGGTGTGTCACCCCGGCGCCGACGATCACCTCGGGGTCGCCGAAGTCGACCGGTGCCGTCGCGACGCCGTCCAGCATGCGCACACCGCCGCCGAGCACGACCGGTACCAGGTCCAGCCGCAACTCGTCCAGCAGCCCCAGGTCCAGGGCCTGGCCGACCAGGCTCCCCGGGCCGATGCCGACATCGCGCGCCCCGGCGGCCGCGACCGCCTGGCGGACCGCCGACTCGACGCCGTCGGTGACGAAGGTGAACGGGGTGACGGTGTTCACCCAGCCCGCCGGTGGACGGTGGGTCACCACGAACACGGGCACGTCCCCGATCGGATGCGACCCGCCCCATCCACCGGTCAGGTCGAACTGGCCCCGGCCGACCACCAGGGCCCCGGTGCGCGCCATCGTGTCGCGCAGATAGCCCGCCGTCCCGGCCGAGGTGCGGTACGTGAGCCGGTCGGGTTGCGCCGACAGCGTCGCCACGTCCCCGGCGGTGCACCACGCGAACAGGCGGTCGAATCCCGAACCGCCCGGCCCCGCGATGAACCCGTCCAGAGACACCGATGCCTGCGCGACAACCTTGCCCATTTCGCCTCCGCGTGGATCATGCCGTTCTACCAGGAGAGACCACGGGCGTGCGGGAAACTCATCGGTCGCGGCCAACCGTGATCCGTCCGATCTACAGCCGCAACTCCCGGCAGGTCTACGAGGGCGTGATCGTTAGACGGTTTCGAACCTGCGGCGTGTTCCAGGCCGAGCGTCAGATGCGGCCGGTCTCGTGGGCCCACATGGCGACCTCGACGCGGTTCCGGGCGCCGAGCTTTCGCATGAGGCTGGCGAGGTGGGCTTTGACGGTGCTCGGGGTGATGTGGAGCTCGTCGGCGATCTCGTTGTTGGTGCGGCCTTGGGCTACCGGCACGAGGACTTCCTCCTCGCGGGCGGTGAGCGGTTCTATCGGCTGCCTCGGTGGTGGGGTCTGTACGTGGGCGAATGCTGCGAGCAGCCGGACGGTCACGCTGGGTGTGATCAGCGCGTCTCCGGCGGCGGCCGCGTGGATGGCCTGGGTCAGCAGGGCGGGTCCGGCGTCCTTGAGGAGGAACCCGCGGGCGCCGGCCTTGAGCGCCCCGTGGACGTACTCGTCGAGGTCGAAGGTGGTGATGACCACGATCGGCAGGGGATCGGGGACGTCGGGGCCGGCGAGGCGCCGGGTGGCCTCGATGCCGTCCATCAGCGGCATGCGGATGTCGAACAGGCCGACGTCGGGGCGCAGCCGGAGCGCCAGGCGGACCGCCTCGCGCCCGTCGGCGGCCGCGCCGACCACGTCGATGTCGGGTTGGGCGTCGAGCAGCATGGTCAACCCGGTGCGCACGATGGGCTGGTCGTCGGCGATGAGGACCCTGACGCTCATGATGGCGTCCCGGTTCGAGGCAGGACCGCCTCCACCCGCCAGCCCCGCTCGGCGGCGGGGCCCGCGTGGAAGGTGCCGCCGAGCAGTGCGGCGCGTTCCCGCATGCCCACCAGGCCGTAGCCCGCCGGGGCGCGGCCGCCGGCGGCGGAGCCGTCGTCGTCGATGGTCAGCCGTACCCGGTCGGCGTCGCCTGTGACGGCGACGGTGACCTGGGACGCGTGCCGGGCGTGCCGTCGGGCGTTGGTGATGGACTCTTGGGCCAGGCGATAGATCGCGGCCCCGACCGCCGGGCTGAGGTCGTCGAACTCGCCGGACAACGTCACCTTGACGCGGGGACGCGTCCGGTCGTCGGTGGCGAGCTGCTCGACCTCGGCCACGCCGGGCTGCGGCGCGAACTCGGTGTCCTGTGCGGCGCGGAGCACGCCGACGATGGCGCGCAACTCGGTGAGGGTGCGGCTCGCCGCGTCCTCGATGACGGCCAGGGCCTCGACGGCGCGCTCGGGGTGGGAGGCCGCGACGGCACGTCCCGCCTGGGCCTGGATGGCGATGCCCGTGACGCGGTGGGCGACGGTGTCGTGGAGGTCACGAGCGAGCTGTTCGCGTTCGCGGGCCTTGGCGTGGTCGATGTCGCGGACGCGGACCTTCGTGCGATAGCGGATCGCGGTGCCGAGCGCGGCGGCGAACAGGAAGAACGCGTATCCCGCGACCAGCTCCGCATGGCTGGTGGGGTCGGCGCCGAGGGTGGTGATGACGGCCGGCCAGAGCAGGATGACGCCGAGGCCGCTTGCGGCTTCCCGGCCGGAGCCCCACCGGAACAAGGCGTAGGCCAGGATCAGCACCGCAATGCTGCTGTTCAGCAGGGCGCCGTGCGACCCGGTGAGGATTCTGACGATGTCGACGATCGTCAGCGTGCCGAAGGAGGCCGCGACCGCGACGAGCGGGTGCGTGCGGCGCCACAGCAGGGGGCCGAGGACCGCGAGCACCGCGACCAGCAGCAGCGGACGTGGCGCCAGGTCCTGGCGAAGCACCGCTTCCAGCACCGACCAGCAGATCAGTACCGCGACCAAGGCCCAGTCCCGCGGCCCCAGGTCCGGGGCGTTCGGGGGGCGCGGTTCGGCCCACAGCGAGCGGAGTGCGTTGGCGGCCATCTGGTCAGCCTAGGCAGCCCGCGCGCCCGGTGTATCCGCCAAAAGTACAAGAGCCCGGCTGTGCAAACGGCCAGGTAGAAGCAGGCTCGGCGGCTGATGTGCCCGCCGCCGGCCTCCGTGAGGGTGGAAGCACCCACCCGATCAAGCCAGGGAGCATTGTGATGAGAACGCCCCAATCCCATACCGCGTCGAAGAATCCGCCGACCCGGAGCACCCTGGAAGATCTGCGCATGCCCGTGCAGGCCAAGCTCGCAGCGGCATGGACCAGCTTCATGTTCCTCTACATCTACGTGGACTACCTCGCCCTGTACAAGCCCGGCTTCCTCGACGACCTCCTGGCCGGCACCGTCCACGAGTTCGACACCGGTCCGACCTTCGTCGCCGTCGCGCTCACGCTCATGGCCGTCCCGATCCTCATGATCCTGCTCTCCGTGACACTGCCCGCCCGTGCCAACCGCACCGTCAACCTCGTCGTCGCGACGCTCTACGTTCCCGTCTCGATCTTCAACGCGGCAGGGGAGAGTTGGACCTACTCCTACTTCTACGGCCTCTCCATCGGACTGGAGGTGCTGCTCCTGGCCTTCATCCTGCGCTCCGCCTGGGCCTGGCCACGCCGCAGGCCGCAGCAGGCGTGACCGCCCCCTCACCCGACCACCCAAGACGCTCGGCTGGGGGATACCAGCCGAGCGTCTTGGGTGGTTGGGCTTCGGGGCCCTTCGGCTACGGGACGAGGGCGCCGGAGCGGGCGACGATGCGGCCGTCCTTCATGACCAGGGTGCGCTCCGGGGGCGTCACGACGATCTCGCCGAGCGCCTCGCCCGGCAGGACGACGAGGTCGGCGACGTCGCCCTCCTCGACCTCGCAGCGGGGGGCGCCGAGGACGGCGCGGCCCAGCGTCGTGCCCATGCTCAGCGCGAACTCCAGGTCGTCGTCCGTCCGCCAGTACTGCTTGTAGGCCAGGAACGTCGAGCGGGCGAGGATGTCGCCCTCGCCCCACGGGGACCAGCGGCTCCGGGAGGAGTCGGAGCCGAGGCACATCCGCACGCCCATCTCGTGCAGGGCCTTGACGTCCGGCACCGGGAGGAGGCCGTGGACGCCGACGGCGACCGCGATGTCGGCCTCCGCGAGCACCGAGCCGAGACGCGCGAACTGGGCGGGCGTCGGCTCGGCCAGGCTGAACACGTCGCACAGGCTGACCTTGCCCTGCATGCCGAGCGCCTTGACCCGCTCGGCGATCCGCTCGATGAGCCAGATGCCCAGTTCGCCGGACTCGTGCGCGTGGAAGTCCACCGATACCTGGTAGCGGTCGGCGAGGCCGAACACGATGTCGAGCTGGCGCGCGGCGTCGCCGTCGACGCCCGCCGGGTCCAGGCCGCCGACCGCGTCGGCCCCGAGCCGCAGCGCCTCCTCCAGCAGCTCCGCGGTGCCCGGCTTGCGCAGGATGCCGAGCTGCGGGAACGCCACGATCTGGAGGTCGGTGAGGCCGGTCATCTCCTCGCGCACCTGGAACATGCCCTGGACGCCGTCGAGCCCGACCTCCGGCGCGACGTCCACGAACGTCCTGATCGACGTCGAGCCGTAGGCGACGCACTTGTCGAGGAAGGCCCGGGCCCGCTTCGCGACGGGGGTCGTGATCTCGGCCCACTGCTGGAGCTGGTCCTCGAACATCTGGTCCATCGTGATCGGCTCGGACGTCCGCCGGACCCACGGCTCGCCCCACAGGCTCTTGTCGGCGTGGGCGTGGCCGTCCACGAAGCCGGGCAGGACGATCTGCCCGCCGAGGTCCTCGACGTGGTCGGCGGGGCCGAGGTCGGCCGGCGCGGCGCCGACGGACACGATCTTGCCCTTCTCGACGGTGACGGCCTGCGGGTCGCCCACGCCGTTCACGCGGACGTTGGACAGCACAATTCTGGACATGATTTGCCTTCTCGTGTTTCCCGGCCATCCGGGAGAACCTGCGGTGTTTCCTCTATTCGAGGCGGCTGATCGCGGCGTCTTCGAGCGCGCCCGCGAGGCGGTAGGCCATGAGCGAGGCGAGCAGCACGATCGCGACGCCGCCCCAGACGAAGTCGTAGTCCGACAGCGTCGCCGCGACGGTCATCGACGCGCCGAGCCCGTAGCCGGTGGCGAGCCACTCGGCCACCATCGCCGCGCCGATCGACAGCGGCAGCGCGATCTTGACCGAGGCCAGCAGCGCGGGCAGCGCGTAGGGGATGAGCAGTTTGGTGATGTGGTGCCCGCGCTTCGCCCCGACGGCGGTGAGCAGGTCGCCCGCGCTGCGCGGGACGGCCCGCATCGCCAGCAGGACGTTGACGAGGATCGGGAAGAACGTCATCACCGCGATCAGGACGGTGACGGCGGCGATCCCGCGTCCGAACATCAGCGCCAGCAGCGGCATCGCGGCCACGATCGGAATCGAGCGCAGCGCGATCGAGATCGGCATCAGCACCCGCTCGATCACCGGGAACTCGTGCGCGACCACGGCCATCGCCACCGCGAGGACGAGCCCCACGAGGAACCCGATCCCGGCGTCCCCGATGGTGCGCAGCAGCGACGACAGCATGTACGGCAGCGGGTCCTCCGCCTCGCCGGACGCCGTCACCAGCTGCGTGTCGCCGTTCAGGAAGTACCGCGTGACCTCCCACGGGCCGCGGGCCACCGCGTTCCCGCCCGGCACGACCAGGACGAGCAGCCACCAGCCGAGCACGACGCCGCCGACCGTCCCGGCCACCGACAGCACCGCGCGCCGCACGCGGGCGAGCGGACGGGTGTCGCGGCGCCCGAGCCGGGCGGCCCGCGCGCCGAGGACGGTGTCCATCGAGCGGGTCCACGGCAGCGCCGCCCGCACGATCAGCGGCAGCGCCAGGAACGCCACGGCGGCGAGCAGCGAGGTCACGATCGCGAGGCCCCAGGCGCGGGGGATGTCGAACGCGCCCTGCGCCTGCACCATCGCGACGCCGAGGCCCTCCGAGCCGCCCATGTACTCGCCGATGATCGCGCCGAGGATGGCGCCGGGCGCCGCGACCTGGAGGCCCGCGACCAGGCTCGGGATCGCGGCGGGCAGCCGCACCCGGCGGATCACCGTCCACTCCGAGCCGCCGGAGGCGCGCACCACGTCGACCGAGGTGCGGTCCACGCCGGTGAGGCCGAGGATCGCGGCGACCAGGGTGGTGAACACGACCGCCTGCGCGGCGAGGATCACGCTCGGCATGTTGCCCCGGAACGCGATCGCGAGCAGTGGCGCGACGGCGATGAGCGGCAGCGCGATCGCGCCGACCGCGACCCGCTCGAACAGCGCCTGGACGCGGGGGAACGGCAGCGTGCACAGCGCCAGCGCGATCGCGATGCCGTTGCCCCACAGATAGCCCTGGAGCGCCGACGCCATCGTGACCCGCACGTTCGGCCCGTAGTAGCCGGCGTCGTCGCGCATCTGGCCGAGCACCTCGGCGGGCTTCGGCACCAGCGACCCGAACGCGCCGGTCGCCATCACCTGCCACGCGACGGCCAGCACCACCACGGTCAGCAGCGGCGGGACGAGGTCGCGCAGGCGCGCGGCGAGCGGCGAGCGGCCGAACGGCCGGGCGGCGGCGGTCACCGGCCCGCCCGCCCGGCGCCGCTGAACAGCTTCTCGGACAGCTCGTCGCAGATCGCGTGGAACGCCGCGTCCTGGAGGATCTCGGGCGTGCGCGGCCGGGGGAGGTCGACGCGGACGACGTCCAGGATCGTTCCAGGACGCGGCGACATCAGCACGACGGTGTCGGAGAGCAGCACGGCCTCGGCGATGCCGTGCGTGACCAGCACCGTGGTCGTGCCGCGCTCGGCCCAGATCCGCTGCAACTCGAAGTTGAGCCGCTGGCGGGTGAGGTCGTCCAGCGCGCCGAACGGCTCGTCCAGCAGCAGCAGTTCGGGGTCGGTGACCAGGGACCGGGCCAGCGACACGCGCTGGCGCATGCCGCCCGACAGCTGCGACGGGCGGGCCTTCTCGAACCCCTTGAGCCCGACGAGCTGGATCAGGTCGGCGATGGCGGCGGGGTCCTTGCGTCCCGCCACCTCCAGCGGCAGCCGGATGTTGGCCTCGACGCTGCGCCACGGCAGCAGGCCCGCGTCCTGGAACGCGATCCCGACGCCGTGGCCCTCGCGCAGCTCGCGCGGGGTGCGGCCGTGGACGGTGACGGTCCCGGCGGTGGGGCTCTCCAGGTCGGCCAGAGTCCGCAGGACGGTGGACTTCCCGCACCCCGACGGGCCGAGCAGCCCGACGAACTCGCCCCGGCGGGAGTCGAAGGTGAACTCGCGCAGCGCCTCGACCGGCGCCCCCTTGGCCTCGAAGACCTTCCTCAGCCCGCTCGTGTGGATCCCCTCGGATCCGGCGGCGGCCTGCGTCGCCGCCTTCTCCGGCGACGGTGTCTGCTTCGTCATGGCGCGCCTCAGCCTTCGAGGAGTTCGTTGGTGAACAGCGACCGGTCGACCTTGATCCCGATGCTGCTCAGGCTGGTGATCGTCTCTTGGATGAGCGTGTCGGACATCCAGAACAGCCCCCCGGAGCCAGGGGTGGCGCCGGGCTTGGACCCGCCGCCGGTGGCGCTGACGTAGGGCGCGATCGCGGCGAGCGACTTGGCCTGCTCGCCCGGCTTGAGGCCGAGCTTCTCGCCGTACTTCTTCATGATCACGTCGGTGGCGTGCCGCTGGTCGCGCAGCGCCGCCTCCCAGCCCTGCCTGCTGCCCGCCATGAACTTGCGGGCGCGCTCGCGCGCCGCGCGGTCGCTCAGCGTCTTCTCCGAGACGAAGAAGACGCTCTGCATCCGGTTGAACCCGAAGTCGGCGAGCGGCATCACGTGGGTCTTCATGCCGCGCAGTTCCAGCGACACGGGCTGGTTGGAGGCGAATCCCCAGATCGCGTCCACCTCCCGCGCCGCTAGCGGCGCGGGGTCGAACTGGATCGGCACCAGCTTCACTTTGCTGACGTCGACGCCGTTGCGCTTCATGAACACGAGGGCGGTGTTCTTCCCCGCGAGCGTGATGCCGAGCGTCTTGCCCTCGATCTCCTTCGGGCTCCTCACCGGACGGTCGGCGAGCGAGATCCACGACTCCGGGCTCTTGCGCAGCCCGGCGCCGACGATCTTCAGTTTGGCGCCGCGCGCGACGGCGGTGGCGACGTTCTCCGGGATCGCCTCGATACCGACGTTCACCCGGTTCGTCGTGACCATGGGGACGACCGCGGAGTTCGGCCCGCCGGGGAGGATGTCGACGGTCAGGCCCTGCTTGCCGTAGAGCCCGTCCTCGGCTCCGACGAAGATGCCCGCGTACTCCGCGTTCGGGATCCAGGCGAGCTTCACCGTGAGCCGGCCCCCGCCGGAGCCGCCGTCGGCCGAGCCCGTGCCGCACCCGGACAGCCAGGGGACGGCGGAGCCCGCGGTCAGCACGGCGGCGCTCTGGCCGGCGGTCCGCAAGAAGGAGCGCCGGCCCATTCGAGGCGGCGTGTTGTTATGGGTCATGCGTGCTCCCGAAAAGGGTCGTCCGCGCTCCCGAAAGAGTCGTCGTGATAGTTGCGTGATATGTGGTTACGCGTTACGCGAGATCGATCTCGGCGAGCAGCGTGTGAATGACGTGCGCGTTGCCGCTGTTCGCGAACTGCTCGGTCTCGCGGATCATTCCGTCGAGGTGCACGACCATGAGCCGCTCGGCGCCGTCGGCATCCCGGTCGGAGATGCTCGCGACGATGTCGCGGTGCTCCTGATCCCAGCGGGCCAGCGCGTCCTGCTTGACACCGATCATCATGAGCAGGCGTTCGAGCAGTTCCAGGCGGTCGTCGAACAGCGAGGCGCTGATCGCCTGGATCTGCTTGTTGTGCGAGGCGTGGCCGATCGTCTTGTGGAAGGCGAGCCGTTCCCGCCAGCGCGCCTCCCCTCCCGTCTCGACCATCGCGCGCAGGTCGGCGAGCTCCTCCGGGCGTGCCCGGAGCGCGGCGGCGCGCGCCGCCTCCCGCTCGATCCCGCGCCGTCCGGCCAGGTGGTCGACCAGGTCGTGGACGTCGCGCAGGTTCAGCGCGTCGGCGAAGTAGGACGCCCGCTCGCTGTCGAGCTGCTGGTTGGCCGCGACCCGGACGCCCTCCTCGGTGAGGATGCGCCCCTTCTTGCCGAGCGAGCGGGTGAGGGCCCGCTCGTCCAGGTCGGTGAGCAGCCGGCTCACCGTCGACTCGCTGACGTCGAAGCCGCGTTCCCGCAGGTACCGGGCGGCGGCGCGCGCCCCCACCGGGCCCTGGTGATCGCTCATGACCGCCAGGATCGCGGACTCCATCGCCGGCGTGTGCCGCACGGTTGCCTCCTCGCCCGGCTGCGCTCGCCGGGCACTCGCTCCTTGGGCGGCGCCGCCTCGTCAGGCAACGCCGCTGGTCCGGGGTACCGGACCGTTCCCGGAACCGTAAGCGCCTCGTCCCGGTATGTCAATAGTGACGAACGTGGTCGGTATATGACACTGTTTGACCGCAATTGAACGACGAAAGGAAACGGATGAGCACCGACCAGCTCGCGCACCACCTGCACCTACGCCGAAACGACGTCGGCGGGTACGCGCTGCTGCCCAGCAACCCCGACCAGGTCGAACCGCTCGCCGCGCTCATGGACGCCCCCGAGTTCGTCGCCCGCAACCGCGAGTTCGAGACGTGGCGCGGCACGGTCGGCGGCGAGACCGTCGTCGTGACCTCCACCGGCGTGGGCGGCCCGTCCACGGCCCTCGCGGTCGAGGAGCTGGCCGCGCTCGGGGTGGACACGATGATCCGGGTCGGCGTGTCCGGCTCGATGCAGCCGGGCACCCGCAACGGCGAACTGGCCGTCCTCACCGGGGCGATCCGCGACGAGGGCACCACCCGGCAGTACATGCCGGTCGAGTTCCCGGCGATCGCGTCCATCGACGTCGTGCTCGCCCTCCAGGACGCCGCGAACCGCGCCGGCGCGACGTACCGGTGCGGGCTCGCGCACACCAAGGACTCCTACTACGGCGAGACCGAACCCGCCCGGATGCCGATGGCGGCCATGCTCACCGAGCGTTTCGAGACCTGGCGCCGGGGCGGCGCGATCTGCTCGGAGATGGAGACCGCCGCCGCGCTCGTCGTCGGCAGCGTGCTCGACGTCCGGATGGGCAGCGTCGTGCTGATGTGGAGCCAGGAGGCCATCGACACCGGCACCGCCCCGCCCGCCGAGCCGCTCTACGCCACCGCCGTGGGCGCGGTCCGCACGCTGATCGCGGCGAGGGCCCGAACGGCGTCGGACGCGTGACGACCCCGGCACGCGGTCGCCCCGGAGCGGCGCCGTGACCACGAACCGTCCTCCGCTGGAGGCCGCCGGGGACCCGTCCGGCGACCCGTCCGGCGCCGAGGCCGCGGGGGAGGCGCGCGCCCGCGGCACGCCACCGCGTCCCGCGCTCGTGCTGGTCGCCGTCGTGCTGGTCGCCGTGAACCTGCGCGTCGCGGTGACGAGCCTCGGCGCCGTCCTCGACCGGGCCCGGGACGACCTCGCGATGTCCACGCTCGCCGCGTCCACCGCCGCGACCCTGCCCGTCGTGTGCTTCGGCGGCGTCGCGCTGGTGACGCCCCGGCTCATCCGGCGGGTGGGCGCGACGGCCGGGCTCGGGCTGGCGCTCGGCCTGCTGCTGGCCGGGCTGCTGGTCCGGGTCGCGGGCGGCGAGGCCGTGCTGCTCGCCGGGACGTTCGTCGCCTGCGCGGGCATCGCCGCGGGCAACGTCCTGCTCCCGGTGATCGTCAAGATCGAGTTCCCGGGCCGGATCGGCGAGGTCACCGGCGCCTACAGCGCGGCGATGTCGGCCGGGGCCGCGATCGGCGCCGCCGCGACCGTCCCGCTCGGCGACGTCCTCGGCGGCTGGCGGGGCGGGCTCGCCGCCTGGGCCGCGCTCGCCGCCGCGACCCTGCTGCTCTGGCTGCCCCGCGTCCGCCGGACGGCGCCCCCCGCGCGGGCCGAGGCGCCGGTGACGGGCCTCGCGCGCAGCCCGGTCGCCTGGGCGGTCACGCTGCTGTTCGCGACGCAGTCCGTGCTCGCGTTCGTCGTCATGGCCTGGCTCCCGACCATCTACACCGACGCGGGCTACGCGCCGGGCGAGGCTGGAACGCTCCTGGCCGTGGCGCTGCTGGTCGGCGTGCCGGTGTACTTCGCCGTCCCGATCCTTGCGGCGCGGATGCGGCGGCAGGGGGCGCTCGGCGCGGGGATGACCGCCGCGCAGATCGCCGGGCTGGCCGGCCTGCTGCTGCGTCCGGAGTCGGTGCCCTGGCTGTGGGCGGTGCTCATCGGCATCGGCGGCGGCGTGTTCCCGCTGACGCTGGCGCTGTTCAGCATGCGCACCCGCACCGCCGCGGACACGGCCGCCCTGTCGGCGATGGCGCAGAGCGTCGGCTACCTCCTCGCCGCGCTCGGCCCGTTCACCGTCGGCGTCCTGCGCGACGCCACCGGCTCCTGGACGACGCCGATCTCGCTGCTCATCGCGATCTGCGCCGTCCAAGCGGCGCTGTCCTTCAGTGCCGGACGGCCGCGCCTGATCGACACCTCCGGCCCGGGCTAGTCGGGACGCGGCGCCGGGCGCGCCGCGCGTGCCCGCAGGTAGCGCTGCTCGGGGAGGCTGAGCGTGAGCCGGGCCGCGCGCCGGTAGTTCTCACGCGCGGCGTCGTCGTCGCCGGCCAGTTCCTGGAGATGCCCCCGGACGGCGTACAGGCGGTGGTGCCGGGCCATCCTCGGGTCGTCGTCGAGCGGTTCCAGCAGGTCGAGGCCCGCCCGGGGGCCCCGGGTCATCGCGACCGCGACGGCGTGGTTGAGGGTGACCATCGGGTTCGGCGCGATCCGTCCGAGAATCCCGTACAGGACGCGGATCTGCTCCCAGTCGGTGTCCTCGACCCGCGGCGCGCGGTCGTGCAGCGCGGCGATCGCCGCCTGGAGCTGGTAGGGGCCCAGGGGAGAGGCGGCCATGGCGCCGGACACGAGCGCGGTGCCCTCCGCGATGGCGGCGGCGTCCCACCGGGCGCGGTCCTGCTCGGCCAGCGGGACGAACGTGCCGTCCGGGCCGACGCGGGCGGCGCGGCGGGCGTCGGTGAGCAGCATCAGCGCCAGCAGCCCGGCGACCTCGCCGTCGCCGGGCAGCGCCCGGTGCACCGCGCGGGCCAGCCGGATCGCCTCGGCGGTCAGCTCGCGGCGGTGCAGGTCGGGCCCGGAACTGGCGGCATAGCCCTCGTTGAAGATCAGGTAGAGGACGTGCAGGACGGCGCCGAGCCGCCCGCTCCACTCCCGCGCGTCCGGCCGCGCGAACGGCGCGCCCGCCGCCCTGATCCGCCGCTTGGCCCGGCTGATCCGGGGCGCCATCGTGGCCTCGGGCACCAGGAACGCCTGCGCGATCTCGGCGGTGGTGAGGCCGCCGACCGCGCGCAGCGTCAGCGCCACCTGCGAGGCGGGCGTCAGCGCGGGATGGCAGCACAGGAACAGCAGCGTGAGCGTGTCGTCGCGGTCGGCCGGGCTCTCCTCGCCGGGCGCGGCGGCGACATCGGCGTCCGGGACCTCCCGCGCCGCCGCCGCGACCTCCCGGCGGCGGCGCGCCCGCTCGCTGCGCACCTGGTCCACGAGACGGCGGGACGCGACGGTGACCAGCCACGAGCGCGGGCTGTCGGGCACCCCGTCCACCGGCCACTGCGTCGCGGCGGCGAGCAGCGCGTCCTGGACGGCCTCCTCGCACTCCTCGAACCCGCCGTACCGGCGCAGCAGCACGCCGAGGACCTGCGGCGCGAGCTCGCGCAGCAGGTCCCCGAACCGGTCGGGCGCGGTCACATCTCCATCCCGGCCGCGTCCATCAGCGGCCACACCTCGACGCCCCCGGGCCAGCCGGCCGCCGACAGCGCGGCCAGCTCGACGGCGCGGTCCAGGCTCGGGCAGTCCAGCAGGTACTGGCTCGCCAGCGGCTCGGCGTCCCGCAGGTAGGGCCCCTCGGACACCTCCGCCGCCCCGGCCCGCACCCGCACGACCACACTGACGGACGGGTCGGCGAGCACATGCCCGCCGATCAGCTCCCCGGCCTCGCGCGCCACGGCCAGGAACTCCTCGCGGCCGCTCCCGGGCCCGGCGGCGGCCTCCGGGCCCAGGTACAGGTTCACGACGAACTTCATCGCGCCGCTTCTCAGCGTCCCGGCGCGTCCTGGTAGATCACCGGACGCACCTCGACCCCGAGGCCCTCGACCCCCGCGTCGGGAATGAGCGCGGCCAGCTCCAGGGCGCGCTCCCTGCTCTCGCACTCGACCAGGTAGTAGCCGCCGAGGAACTCCTTGGCCTCCAGGTAGGGGCCGTCGGTCACCACCGGGACGCCGCCCCGGGTCCGGGCCACCGCGCTCTCGGACGGGTCGGCCAGCACGACCGTGCCGACCATCTCGCCGGACTCCTTGATCTTCTCGACGAACGGGGCGTGCCCGCTCATCACCTCCTTGCGCTCCTCCTCGGTCAGCGCGTCCCAGACCGCGGGGTTCACATGCATGAGCAGCAAGAACTGCACGTCGTCTCCTTCTCGTCCGGCGCCCCCGGTGGGCGCGGCTCACAGGTGGGTCGGAGCCGGAATCCCGGTTTTGACATCCCGGACGGAACGAACCGCAAGAATCCGGCCGCCGCTCCGACCCACCTCCGAACAACGCCCCCACCTGGGCGTTCACCCTATTGGAGGACATATGGACCTGCCGCGCATCGGTGTGACGCTCCAGCACTTCGGCCGGTACGCCGGTCCGGAGGGCATCGCGACCCTGGCGGTCGCGGCCGAGCGGCTCGGGTTCCACAGCCTGTCGGTCAGCGAACGGCTGCTGATCCCCGTCGGGCCGCACTGGAACAACGACGCGGGCCTGCCCGAGGACCCCTGCTGGGACTCGCTGGAGGTGCTGACCTGGGCCGCCGCGCACACCCGGCGGATCCGGCTGTGCACCGGCATCCTGAACACGATCTTCCAGCCGCCGGTCGTGCTGGCCCGCAAGCTCGCCACCCTCGACCGGCTCTCGCACGGACGCCTCGACGTCGGGATCGGGCAGGGCGGCGGCACCCGGCTCCCCCCGTACTACATCCCGGAGGAGTTCACGGCGGCGGGCGTCCCGGTCGCGCGCCGGGGCGCCGGGTTCGCCGAGCACGTCGCCGCGATGCGCGCCTGCTGGGCCCCCGACCCCGTCGAGTTCCACGGCGAGCACTACACGATCCCGGCGTCCAAGGTCGGGCCGAAGCCGCACGGCGGGCGGATCCCGCTGCTGTTCGGGGCGATCACCCGTCCGACGATCGAGCGGGCGGCCCGCATCGGGGACGGCTTCGTCCTCGTCGCCGTGGACTGGGACGTCGCCCGCCAGCAGATCCGGTGGTACCGCGAGGCCGGCGGCACCGGAACCGTCATGCTGAGCGCCTTCCCCGCGCCGCCGGGCACCGACCTCGCGGTCGGCGACTTCTCCGACGCCGTGCTGGCCGACCTCGACCGCGCCGCCGACGCCGGAGCCGACGAGATGCACGTCGTGACCACGCTCCTGGACGTCTCGATCGAGCGTCAGGTCGAACTGCTGGAGGCACTCGCGACCCGGGTCGGCCTCTAGTTAGAGGGTCTCACGAACGTGATTGACACTCCCAGTGCCGGTGGGTTATAACTTCTAACGAACGCAAGAAGGAGTTATCGCGAGGGAGGCCGGGATGCACACCGGAGAGCACGTCGAGATCGTCCTGCCGGGCAAGGTCGAGCCGGAGGGGCTGGAGATCCGGCACGCGGACGTCCCCGCCGCCGGGCCCGGCCAGGCGCTGATCCGCATGGAGGCGACCGGCGTCTCCTACGCCGAGCAGCAGATGCGCCGCGGCCGCTACTTCGACCAGCCGCCGTTCCCGTTCGTGCCCGGTTACGACGTCGTCGGGACGGTGCTCGCCACCGGCGAGGGCGTCCGGCCCGGCCTGGTCGGGACGCGGGTCGCCGCGATGCTCAAGGTCGGCGGCTGGGCGACCCACGTGCTCGTGGACGCCGCCGACGTCGTGCCGGTCCCCGACGGGGTCGGCGCGGCGGAGGCGGAGACCCTCGTGCTCAACGGGCTCACCGCCTGGCAGATGCTGCACCGCAAGGCGCGCGTCCGCGCCGGGCAGACGATCGTGGTGCACGGCGCCAGCGGCGGCGTCGGCTCGGTGCTGGTCCAGCTCGCCCGCGCGGCCGGAGTGCGGGTCATCGGGACCTCCTCGGCCCGCCACCACGACTCCCTGCGCGCCTTCGGCGTCACGCCCATCGACTACCGCACCGAGGACGTCGCCGCGCGGGTCCGCGAACTCGCCCCCGGCGGGGTGGACGCCGTCTTCGACCACGTCGGCGGGCGCAGCGTGGTCGACTCCTGGCGCCTGCTCGCACCGGGCGGCACGCTCGTCTCCTACGGCACCGCCTCCACCCGCGACGCCCAGGGGTCCAAGCAGTGGCCCGTCCTCAAGATCCTCGGCCGGGTCTGGACGTGGAACGTGCTGCCCAACGGCCGCCGCGCCTACTTCTTCAACGCCTGGGCCGGACGCGCCATCTCCAAGAGCCGGTTCCGGGCCCGGCTGCACGCCGACCTTACCGAGGTCTTCGCCGCCCTCCAGCGCGGCGACATCACACCGCGGATCGCGGCGCGGCTGCCTTTGACCCGCGTCGCCGACGCGATGCGGCTGGCCGAGTCCGGAACCGTCACGGGCAAGGTCGTCCTGACCCCGTAGCTCCGCCTTTCCCGTCCCGACTTTGGACCCGCACGCCAATAACGAGAGGAACCCTCATGTTCAACGAAAATTCGTCCCCCCAACTCCGCGTTCGACGCAATCGCGTACGCGTCACCGCGCTCACGCTCTCGGTCGCCGCCGTCGGTGTCCTCGCGAGCACCGTTCCCGCGTCCGCCGAGGGGCCGGACCACGGGCGGACGTACCAGTGCCGCGGTGAGGGCGTCGATCGCAGCGCCCGCATCCGCTATCAGACCGACGTCACGATCAAGGCCCCGCTGAGCACGGTCTTCAGGCTCCAGACCGACGTTGCGCGCTGGCCGACCTGGCAGCCTCCCGTCCTGACCGCGAAGCGCCTCGACCACGGGCACCTGCGGAAGGGCTCGCGGTTCCACTGGACGACCCCGGCGCCGCCCACGGTCCCGGACACGACCATGCACATCACCTCCACCGTCCGGCAGCTCCGGAACAACTCCTGCATCCTGTGGGCCGGACCGGCGGTCGGGAAGGGCGCGCGCATCGACGAGGGCGTCCACCTGTGGACGTTCACCAAGGTCAGGGGCGGCGTTCGGGTCCACACCGAGGAGACGTGGACCGGCCGCCAGGTCGAGGAGGACGTCCCCGGATCGACCGCGATGCTCGGTGCGGGCCTCGAAGATTGGCTGCGCAACCTGAAGGCCGCCGCGGAGGCCCGTCACTGACCGGCCCGATCCGCTCACGTTCGCCGCCGCCCTCCTCGTTCCCGAGGAGGGCGGCGGCGCGTTTGGGGACGCCTGTGGGGAGGCGGCCGTCGGACGAGACGAAAGGGAGCCGTGAGACGGCCGAAGGCGCGACCGGCTCCGGCCATTCTCTGCACCGCGTAATACCAGTTCATCGCCCTTACGGCGGCATCGGCAATGCTTGGACAGCACAATGGAACGATCCTTGTCAAAAGGTCGCTATTGACGTTCGACAATCGATGATCTCATTGAACGAGACGCTCTCTAGTGTCAATTAAACCTGATTCGAAAAAGTTGAAAATTTCTAGATTGACAAACACTTTGCGAAAAAGTTACTCTCCCTTCAGATCCTGGATCAAGATCGATTCAAGGCGCCGATTCAAACCGGACACCACGCTCCCCGCCTCTTCGGCCGCCGAATATTAATCCTCCCATCCCCAGTGAAGAGGAATCGCATGCGTAAAGGGATCGCCATCTCCGCCACCGCCCTGGCCGCGCTCGCCGTGACCGCGGCTCCAGCCAACGCGAACTCCTGGGGGGACGTCCCGCCCCCCGACAAGGTGACGATAAAGGTCATAAACCTCAACGGCTCCGGCTGCCCGAAGGATTCCGCAACCGCGGTCGTCTCCCCGGACAGGGAGGCGTTCACCATCGCCTACAGCGCGTACACCGTCCAGGCGGGCGGCAACATCCCCCCCATCGAAGCTCGCAAGAACTGCCTGATCACCTTGACCGTGCTGGTTCCGGGGGGCTTCACCTATGCCGTCGCCTCGACCGACCACCGCGGCTATGCCGACCTGCAACCGGGCGCGATCGCGTCCCAGGGGGCCAGCTACTGGTTCCAGGGGCACTCGCAAACGACGCTCACCCAGCATTCCATTCCTGTGGACTCGACGAACTGGCAGTTCACCGACAAGGTTTCGATTCCCAACCTGATATACCGCCCGTGCGGTGAGGACAGATACTTCATCATCAACACGGAACTGGGCGTCCGCGCGGGGACGGACAAGTCGAAGATCAGCCTCCTTGCCCTGGACTCCACCGACGGCAGCATCAAGACGACGTATCACTTCGCCTGGAAGAAGTGCTAGCAATTCCCGTACCCCGTGAAGGAGATGAATCCATGCGTAAGGGAGCCACCGCCACGGCGGCCTGCCTGTCCGCTCTGGTGCTGTCCGCGGGCATGGCCCCCGCGGCATCGGCGGCGACGAGCGAGCCGCCGCCCGGCCGGATCACCATCGAGGTCGTCACGGTGAACGGCTCCGGCTGCCCCGCCGGAACCGCGGCCGTGGCCGCGGCGAAGGACGACAGCGCCTTCACCGTCACCTACAGCAAATACCTGGCCCAGGCCGGCGGGAACTCCCAGCCGACCGACTTCCGCAAGAACTGCCAGCTCAGCCTCGGCATCCACATCCCGCAGGGCTTCACCTACGCGATCGCCAGCGCCGACTACCGCGGGTTCGCGAGCCTGGCGAGCGGCGCGTCCGCGATAGAGCGGGCGAACTACTACTACCAGGGCATGCAGCAGACGACGCCCATCAGCCACAGCCTCAAGGGCAAGTACTCCGACTCCTGGCAGTTCACCGACCGGACGCCGGTGGCCGAGCTGGTCTGGAAGCCGTGCGGTGAGGACCGCCTCCTCAACGTCAACACCGAACTGCGCGTGGACAAGGGCACCTCCGCGCCCGGCGACACCAGCTTCATTTCGTTCGACTCCGCCGACGGCAGCATAAAGACCATTTACCACTTCGAGTGGAAGAAGTGCCCCGGACGACGCTGATCCGGATTCGACCAGGCCGTGCCCTCCACCAGGACGGGCGCGGCCCGGTCGCGTTCGCGGGCCGTCCCGCGTCACAAGTTGCCCGCGCGGTACTCGCGCGGGCTGGTGCCGTAGGCCGCCTTGAACAACCTGCTGAAGCGCGCGGCGTCGACGAAGCCCCGGCGGGCCGCGATGGCGGTGACCGAGCGTCCCACCTGGAGGGGATCGCGCAGGTCGCGGCGGCAGTGTTCGAGCCGCCGCCCTCTGATCCACATCGCGACCGTCGTGCCCTCCGCGTGGAACAGGTTGTACAGGTGGCGGATCGAGACGTAGTGCGCGGCGGCGATCGCGTCGGGGGTCAGGTCCGGGTCGTCCAGATGGCTCTCGATGTAGGCGCGGACCCTGACGAGCAGCGCCCTCCGGCGCGCCTCGGTCGTGCCCGCCGCCACGTCCGTCCGCTCGGCCAGCAGCGTCACCAGCAGGTCGATGATGTTGTCCCCGAGGCGCTGGCCCGCCGGGTCGCCGAGTTCGTCGAGGTGCTGGGCCAGCTGGACGAGGAACGCCGACAGCAGCGCGCCCAGCCCGCGGCGGCCGGAGAAGCGGGTCGCGGTGACCCCGGCGACCGCGTCCTCGGGAAGGCAGAGCAGGCGGCGGGGGAACATCAGCACGAGCTGCCGGTAGGAGCCGTCGAAGGCGAGCGTGTACGGACGGGTCGTGTCGTAGATCGTCAGGTCGCCGGGGGAGAGCGGGGCCTCGCGCCCGTCCTGGGTGAGGACGCAGCGCCCGGTCAGTTGCACTCCGAGTTTGTAGTGCCCCGGATCGGACCGCGCGATCAGCGCGTCGGTGCGCCGCACCAGATGCGGGGTGGCGGACACCTCGGCCACCTTCAGCGAGCCGAGTTCGGAACCGCGCATGTATCCGTCGAAGGCCTCGCAGTCGGCGGGGTCGGTGCGCAGCGGCACGAACATTTCCGAGACCGTGCTGGACCAGAAATCGAATCGCTCGTGGACGGGAAGCTCTGACGTTCGGATCTGCATCGACATGGACGTTCTCCCGATGGATGCCCCGATGTTTCTGCTGGTCACCGGCACGAGGTGACACTGCCGCTGGGGGCCGGTGACGCGGGAGCCGTGTTCTTTTGTCCGTCTCGGAAAGGGGTCGCGACCGGTGGGCCTGTACCGGTCGCGGCCCCCGTCCTTCGCACGGGGCCGAGAGCGTCCTCTGCTTGGTCTGTCTCGACCGCGCGTACGTTCGGTGCCGGAGACCACGTCACCGGCGGTGCGTTTCCGTCACTGACGTCCGGATCCGGTGGGGGATTCGTAGGTGGGGTTCAGCGACAGGGCGATGAAGGAGAGCGGGCGGTCGACCCGCTGGTAACCGAGCGGGCAGTGCCGCATGCCCCGGGGAATGTAGATCGCCGCCGAGGTGTCGATGACGTAGGTCTCGCCCTCCAGGTCGATCTCGGCCACCGCGCCGAGGTCGTCCAGGTCGTGCGGGTTGTCGCCCATGAAAAGGAGGACCTCGTCGTAGTCGTGGACGTGCTCCAGCACATAGGGATTGGGGGTCGGCACCTCGTGGATCCAGCTGTAGGCGATATGGACCTGGCTCAGGTCCACCTGCCATCCGCTCATCATGGCGAACGCGCCGCTGGTGCCCTTCTCCTCCTCGCCGTACCGCAGGACGCCCTCGTTCGGGAGTTCCTCCCGCACCATGTTCCGGACGATGAGTTTCTCGTGCTTTCCCGAGTTCTTACGGGCAGTCGTGCTGGTCGCCATTCCGCGGTTCCTCCGATAGTGTGGGGGTGATCTGCTCCCTTACTTCCATGGTGTCAAGGCAATGGCCGCGGTCACAGGGACATTTCCCGGGCGTTCTGGTACTTTTCGCGGATCACCCGCCGGAAGCCGAGCGGGCTGATACCGGTCTCGCGCTTGAAGAACCGGCCGAAGTAGGACGGGTCGGTGAAGCCCAGTGCGCTGGCGACCTGGGCGGCGTTCAGCTCCGTCAGCGCCAGCATGCGCTTGGCCTCCAGCGCGAGGGCGCCGCGGATGACCTGCCCCGGCGTCCGCCCGGTCGCCTGCTTCACCACCTCGGTCAGGTGACCGGCGGTGACGCCCAGCTTGTCGGCGTAGGCGCGCACCGACGGCTCGTCCGCGTCGTGCTCGGCGGCGAGCCGCACGAACCGCCGCGCCAGCGCCGACGACCGGTGCTCCGCCGTGGCCGGAGCGAACGCGTGCATGCGGTACGCGGTGACGAGCAGAATGTTCAGATAGGCCCGCGAAACGCACGTGTGACCGGCCTCGCGCCGATGGTACTCCTGCTCGATCGGCACCAGCAGATCGCTGATCGCGCGGTCGCCCGCCGCGTCCAGGCGCAGTTCCGCGTTCTCGCTCAGGACGTCGAAACAGGGCGGCTCGTCGCTCACGCCGCGCTCGTTCGAGCGGCCGAGCATAAAATTCTCGGTGAACACCAGGACCCGTCCCTGAAGGGGAGTGTCACAGTCCCAGAAATGCACCTGGCCCGGCGAAAGGAAATACATCACGGGCGGCTTGATCTGGTAGTGGACGAAATCCACGACATGCGTCCCCGACCCGCCGGTGATGTGCAGGACCTCGTAGAAGTCGTGCCGGTGCGCGAAACCGGCCGTGGTGTAGCTGCCGATCTCCGGAAAGGACCCGATCGCGAGCGGGGCGGTCCCGCTGGGCGCGGGCACCTCGATATGGTGCAGGGGAAGCGCGCTCACGAGGCCCCCGACCGCCGGCTCACGCGGCACCGCCCTTCGCGGTCGCGAGGTTGATGCCCGGCGTGATCGACTTGGAGCCGTAGCCGCCGAGGATCGTGTCGAGCGTCCCGTCCTTCTTCAACGCGGTCAGCGCGCCGAGCAGGGCCTTCGCCAGTTCGGTCTGCTTGGAACCCACGTACATCCCGACATAGGCGGGCACGTACCCGCGCGCGACGATCGCGATCGGCGAGCCCTTGCGGATCGCGTACTCCGCGGTCTCCGCGACGTTGATCTCGAACTTCTCCCGTCCCGACCGCAGCGCGAGGTCCGCGTCCTGCGCGGTCGGGTACTGCGTGACCCGCACCGGCGGCTTCCCCTTCGCCGTGCAGTCCGCGGAGATCTTCTTCGCGGTGTCCACGTCCGTGGTGCCGCGGATGGTCGCGATGCCGTTCCCGCACGCCGCGTCCTGCGACTTCGCGCCGCTGTTGGCCTTGGCGGTGACGAGCACGCTGGAACTCTGCATGTAGTCGACGAAGATGCCGACCTTCTGGCGCTCCGGGGTGTCGGAGATCCCGTCGTCCGCCATCATGTACCGGCCCCCGGCGACGCCGGGCAGCAGCGCCTCCCAGGCCACGTTCTTGATCGAGTACTTGAGCCCCAGCTTGGCCGCCACCGCCCTCCCCACGTCCGGCGTGATGCCGCCGGTGATGTTGTTGGCGGAGTCGGTCAGCAGGTAGGGGACGTTCGGCAGCGTCGTCCCGACGTCGAGCGTCCCGGCCTGGCGGACGGCCGCGGGCAGCATCGCCTGGAGGGCGGGATCGACCGCCGGTGCCTTGACCGAGGGCCGAGGCTTGTCGGCGGCGACGGGATCGCCGCCGCCGCATCCCGCGACGAGCAATGCGGTGCAGGTCAGCAATGGTGTCAGTGCGCGTCTCATGGTGGGTGCTCCTTCGATGATCACAGAACGTGGGCGAGGAACTCCGCGGTGCGCGCGGAGGACGGGGAGCTCAGCACCCTTCTGGCCGGGCCGCTCTCGACGATCACTCCGCCGTCCATGAAGACCGCCGTGTCCGCGACCTCCTGGGCGAATCCGATCTCGTGCGTGACGACGACCATGGTCATTCCCTGGCCCGCGAGGTCGCGCATGACCGCGAGCACCTCGCCGACCAGCTCGGGGTCCAACGCGCTGGTGGGCTCGTCGAACAGCAGCACCGACGGGTCCATGGCGAGCGCCCGCGCGATCGCCACCCGCTGCTGCTGGCCGCCGGAGAGCTGCCCGGGCCGCTTGCCGGCATGATCCTTGAGCCCGACCCTGCCGAGCAGCGCGCGGGCCTCGCGCTCGGCGTCCGCCGCGTCCCGTCCGAGGACGCGCACCGGCCCGAGCATCACGTTGTCGAGCGCCGACAGATGCGTGAACAGGTTGAAGTGCTGGAAGACCATCCCCATGCGGCGCCGCAACCGGGCGGTCTCCTTCTCGGACGACTCGTGCAGCCGTCCGCCGCGCGGCTCGTACCCGATCAGAATCCCGTCCACGAGCACGAAACCCGCGTCCACCCGCTCAAGGTGGTTGATACAGCGCAACAGCGTGCTCTTCCCGCTGCCGGACGGCCCGAGCAGGCACACCACCTCGCCGGGCGCGACCTCCAGGTCGATCCCGCGCAGCACCTCGGTCCCCGCGAACGACTTCCGGATGCCCTTCAGGACGAGGCTGCCCCGGGCGCTCATCGCCGTCCCCCGAACGCGTTGCGGGCGACGCGTCTCAGCAGCCCGCCCTGGGACTGCCCCCGGACGGCCCGCTCCAGGAAGTACTGCCCGACACTGGAGATCGAGACGAGCACCAAGTACCAGATCGACGCCACCATCAGCAGTGCGATGACCTGGTAGTTCATCCCGTAGATCTGCTGGGACCGGGTGAGCAGGTCACCGCCGCCGATCACCGACACCATCGACGTCCCCTTGAGGATCAGGATGAACTGGTTCCCCAGTGGCGGCAGGATCACCTGCACCGCCTGCGGCACGGCGATCTTCCGCACCGCCTGCCCCCGCGTCATTCCGATCGTCAGCGCCGCGTCGATCTGCCCCTGCGGAACGGCGAGGAACCCGCCGCGGATGATCTCGGCCATGTACGCGGCCTCGTGCAGCGCCAGCCCGCACAGCGCGGCGACGAACGGCGTGATCACATGGTTGGTCTCCGCCGTCCACCCGAGCCCGGTGCCGGGCAGCCCGACACCGAGCCGGGGGAACAGCAGCGCGAGGTTGAACCAGAACACCAGCTGGACCAGCAGCGGCGTGCCCCTGAAGAACCACACGTACGCCGCGCTGACCGCGACCGCCACCGGATTGCGCGACTGCCGCATCAACGCCAGCACGCCCCCGATGAGCAGCCCCGCCACCATCGTCGCCGCCGTCAGCACGAGCGTCACCCCGACCCCGCGCATGATCGGCTCGGCGAACAGGTAGTCCCCGACCACGCCCCAGTTCAGGTTCGGGCTGCGGGCCACCGTCGCCACCAGCCACCCCGCGAGCGCGGCCAGCACCACCCCCGGCACCCACCGCGCCAGGACCGCCCGCCGGGGCACGATCGTGAGCGTGTCCAACCGGTCCAGCAGGCTCTCGTGCCCGCCGGCTCCCACGTCCGGATGAGAAGCCACCACAGGACACCCCCTCGCGAAGGGCCGCGCGACCCCCGGCGGAAGTGCCGGGAGGACGCTCGGCGATTTCGCGAAACGCTAATCAGCGCCCGAACAGGGGTCTTGTCGCCGGTGGCACGCAACTTGGCTCCGCTTGCACAAGTACCATCCGGCGCCGCTCGACCCCCCGGTCAGACGGGTGCCCGTTCACACGAGACGTGTTCTGTACCGCCCTTCACCACACAGAGGAACCAACCGCCTCAGCCCATGTAGCGCCGATCGAGGGCAATCCCCTCGCCCTCCGGTCGGCGCACGGAGCGGAGACCTGGCAGCCGCTCAGCGCCTGGAAGGATGAGCCCGCGCCTG
Source organism: Actinomadura terrae (assembly GCF_022751215.1). Lineage (GTDB taxonomy): Bacteria > Actinomycetota > Actinomycetes > Streptosporangiales > Streptosporangiaceae > Spirillospora > Spirillospora terrae. Next base: position 2,046,339 of record NZ_JAICDG010000002.1, read on the forward strand.
TTCACGCGGGTCCAGGCTCTCCACGAAGCGCGAGACGCCGGCTCCGCGGCATTTCTCAGCGAACCCTAGACTCAGGCTCCGCCCGCGCCGAGGACGCAGAAGTCATTGCCCTCTATATCGGCCATGACCTTCCACGACACGTCGCCCTGCCCGAGGTCGACGTCGGTGGCGCCGAGCCCCCGCAGCCGGGCCACCTCCGCCGCCCCTTCCTCCCGGGAGTGCGGCATCAGGTCGATATGGATGCGGTTCCAGTAAGCCCTCTCGCCGGGCTTCCGAAGGAACTCCAGATACGGCCCGACCCCCTGGGCCGAACGCAGCACCGCCTGCTCGTCGGTGACCTCGTGCACGGTCCAGTCCGTCGCCTCGCCCCAGAACCGCGCCATGGCCCGCGGATCGGCGCAGTCGACCACCATCGCGGCGATCGGCCCGGTGTCCTGGTAGATCTCCCGAGGCTCCAAGACGCAGAACACATTGCCCTCAGGGTCGGCCATGACCGTCCAAGGAACGTCCCCTTGCCCCACATCGACAGGCGTTGCCCCGAGCTCCTTCAGCCGCGCGACCAACTCCGCCTGATGTGCCTCAGACTTCGTGGCGAGATCAAGGTGCACCCGATACTTCACGGTCTCAGGGTCCGGAACGCGGACGACATCAATGCAAACAGCCGTGGGGTCAGGCCAGTCGAACCCCAAGGGCTCGACGTTCGTCACGCCGGGCGCCTCGTGGGACACACCCCACCCGAACGCGTCAGCCCAGAACTGGCCGAGCGCCGCGTCGTCCCGGGCCTTGAAGTTCACCTGAACCAGCTGCAAAGCCATGGCGCCGATCATAGGCCCGGCTGAACGCTGACCTGCGCCCACGCCGGCCCCGGCCAGAGGTGTCGCCCGCCACGCCCTGCTGAACAGCACCCGGCGACCGCCTAGTTCCGTCCCAGCCCAAGAGCCGTGCCGTCCCCATCGGTGCTGACCGAAGCAGCCCCAGCATGCTCATGGGTGGCGGCGAGGCCGTACTCGATCGCCGTGGCGAACGCCAGCAACCCGCCCAACACCACCCCCGCAGCAACAACCCGCCCCCGCCTACCACCCACCCGGCGACCGCCAGCCGTACCAGTTGACGCCTTCATCGCGACCCTCCTGCCTGAAGTGCGAACCGTCCACCACTACATATGCCCAAGGGTTACACCAAAGCCCCGCAGGGCCGGGTACTCCGCTCAGGTTGCCTTGTAGCAGGTGTTCTGCCTCATGCCTGTCGAATGTCGCTCGTAAGACCTGAAAATATTAATTACCTCGTCCACGACTTCGTGGTATCCCATCCCTTGTTTCGTGATGGCGTCATGGGCCTTGCGCTTCGTCGCCGCCATTATGGATCAGGACCGCATAGTACGTGTGGAGGTTGGAGATCGTGATGTTGTGGACGCTCTGTTGGTGGGAAGTCCAGCGGGTGGCGGCGGTCACCTGGAAGTAGGTGCCGTCGGAGCTCAGGACCCGGTGCCTGAGGCGGAGCTGTTTCTCAGGCAGGCCCGTAGGCCCTTGAAGGGCCGGCTGCCGCCCTCCATGCCGAGCTTCGCCTCGCCACCGCCGCCATTCCACCGACCTCTGCGATGCCCTCAACGCCCGGGGTACCGCTTGCACCGTCAAGGTCGTCGCCGGGACGCATGGCTTTGCCGGCTTCTTCGACACCAACCGGTGGGACGTCGTCCTCTGGCTGCGATCCCTGCTCTAGTGCCAGGGGGTGGGGGGCGCGGCTTCTTTATGTATCGCTCGGTATAGTATCGTTCCTACTTCTATATCGATCGGTACACAACGGAGGTTCGCCATGCTCCTCGAAGGCAGGGTCGCGCTGGTCACGGGAGGGTCGAGGGGGATCGGCGCGGCGACGGCACGGGCGCTCGCCGAGCAGGGCGCGGACGTCGCGCTCACCTACGCCGCGTCCGCGGACAGGGCGAAGGAGGTCGTGCGCGATGTCGAGCGGGCCGGGCGCAGGGGCGCCGCCTACCGGGCCGACCAGGCCGACCCGGCGCAGATCTCCGATCTGGTCGCCGCGGTCGTGGCGGACTTCGGCCGTCTCGACGTGTTGGTCAACAACGCGGGCGTGAGCAGCCGGGAGGTTCTGGCAGGAGAGGGTGGTGATCCGGCGGCGCGTGAACTGTTGTACAAGGTGAACCTGAACGGCGTGGTGGCCGCGATCCGTGCCGCCGCCCCGGTCCTCGGGAAAGGCGGGCGGATCATCACGATCGGGTCCACGCTGTCGGGGCTGGCGCGGTGGCCGGGCATGGCCGACTACGCCGCGACGAAGGCGGCGATCATCGGATACAGCAAGGGCGCCGCGCGCGACCTCAGCCCGCGCGGTGTCACGGTCAACGTCATCAGGTCGGGCGCGGTGGCCACCGACATGAACCCTCCCGAGGGCGATTTCGCCGACTCGCAGCGGGAGACCAACGCGATGGGACGCTTCGGACGGCCCGAGGAGATCGCGGCCGGGGTGGTCTTTCTGGCCAGTCCTGGAGCCTCCTACATCACCGGCGCCGTCCTCGACATCGACGGCGGATACCTGGCCTGAGATGAAGGGCGTTTGTGCCGGGCGTCGCGGGGCTCGACCGGCCTGCGGCGCCCGGCGGAGCGTTCAGATATGCGCTTCGGCGATTGCGGTGCCCATCTTGTAGTGGACGCCTTCCTTGGCCGTAATGTTGATGGCGCTCTCGGCGAAGAGGACGACGATGTCGGAGCCGCCGAACTGGAAGTAGGCGAGCTCGCCTCCCCTTTTCACAGGGTCGCCCTCGGCGACCGAGAGTCGGACCGACGAGACCTGGGCCATGCCGATCGGCAGGACCGCGACGAGCCCGACGGCTGTTTCGAGCACAATGAGGCCGCGGGCCTGCGCGAACTGGTATCCCGGGCTGTCGGGGGCGTCCATGAAGTGCTCTTCGGGGGCGTCCATGATGCGGATCGCGTTCAGCCGGTTCCGCTTCTCGCGCGCCTCGCGGTCGAAGGCCTTTTTGATGGTGACCTCAAGGTAGACGTCCCCGGGGATCACCTTCGCCTCAAGCACCTTGCCGCCGACGGGGGCGTGCAGGCGGTGGTAGTCGAGCGGGCCGAGGAACGCGTGGACGAACGTCCCGCCGGTGAACCTGCTCGCGTACTTGCTGTCCGCCAGGAGCTCTTCCACCGTCCAGTGCAGGCCCTTGAGCGTGATCTTCGAGTCGGCGCGGATCTCCCACTGCCCGCCGAAGGTGGAGTCCGCGGGACTGACGACGACGTTCTCATTGGTGGGTGCGGCGATGGGCCGGGCGCCCTTTTTGACGTGCCGCGCGAAGAAATCGTTGAACGACTTCCAGCCTTCGAGCGGCTCAACGTACTCGCTCAGGTTGTAGTTCGGGGAATTCTCGAATGTTTTGCGAGTTTCCGTGGTGAACGATCTCCTTTCGTCGAGGAAGTCGCCCAGCTTGTCGGCGTATTCGACCATCCAGTCGGACAGCTTGCTCTCCGGCTTGATGCCGTCTCTCGGGCGGATCGGACGCTGTAGTTCCCGCACGGTCGGCTGGTCGAGCACGAAGTGGAACTTGTTGAGCCGGTTCATGACCTCGTCGCCCTGCGTGTTCTCCTGCGGGGCCCACTCGAGGAAGTCGTTGATGTACTTGTAGTAGTCGTCGATCGAATTGATGTCCCAGCCATGGATTTCGGCGCGTTTCGCCGCCTCGATGGCCTTGTTGAATTTGTCCTTCCATCCGGTCTCGGTTTCGATGAGGCTCTTGAGCTTCTTGACGATGTCCGCGTATTCCAAGGCTCCCCCAATTGGATGCGTTAGATGATCATTTTGCTGTTCAAGCTAGATCGGCCGTTGGCCCGGTGTCAATCGCCGCGGGAGCGCCCATGGCCGGATGGCGCGCCCGGGCTTGACCTGATTCGCGCGATTTCTTGGCCCGGCGCTGACCCGGCCGCCCGGACTCAAGGTGGCTGTGCTGTTCGAGAGCTTGGGAAGATCGGCTCTCGGTCGGCCGCCCGCCATATATGAATGGCGATGAATTGCGGGCCGCCGTGTGTCGGGATTTTCCAAGATCGAGATATAGGTAAAATCGGTCGGCCGCCCGCGACGATCGCCGTCCCGGTCCGAGCGTCACCGGTTCGGGCGTCGCGTCAGGCCTGAGGGCTGCGCAGGGAATGCACCGTGGGGCCGAGTTCGGGGTCGGCGGCGAGAGCGTCGAGTGCCGAGGAGAGGACCTCCGCGTAGGTGGCGCGCGCGGCTTCGTAGCGCCGGCGCCCTTCGTCCGTGATGACGGCGTAGACGCCCCGCTTGTCGGACGGGCACAGGTCCTTGTAGGCGAACCCCGCCGTTTCCAGTCGTCCCACCAGACGGGTCACCGACGACTGGTTCAGGCCCACCTTCTCGGCCAGGTCCTGCATGCGCAGTTCGCTGTTCTCGGACCCGTGCAGGTGCTCCAGGGAGCGGAACTCCGACAGGCCGATCGCGTGCCGCCGTTGCAGCGCCACGCTCAACTCGCGCTCCACGTGCGCGTGGACGACGAGTACGCGGTTCCAGGCGGCCTGCTCGAAGGTGCGCTGGGTCACGCTGGGGGAAGCGGCCATGGCGTCCTCCTCGGGTAGCGGGTTGACAACAACTTACATGTACATGCAAGCTCTTGTCGTTCCCGCGGTCGCCCACCGGACGTTCGCGGCCCGTGCTTACTTGCATGTACAAGCATGCAAGCCCATCGAGGAGGCACCATGCACTGGCTCTACCTGGCCGTCGCCGTCGTGTTCGAGATCGCCGTCGCGCTCGCGGCGGGGAAGGCGGAGGGCTTCACCGACCGCAGGTGGACGGCCGTCACCCTCCTCAGCGGCGCGCTCGCCACCTACTCCCTCAGCCGGGCCCTGCTGACGTTCGACGTCGGCGTCGGATACGCGCTGTGGACCTCGGTCGCGGGCGTCGGCATCACGATCCTCGGGGCCCTGCTGTTCGGCCAGCGCCTCACCTGGCGCAAGGCGCTGGGCATCGCCGTCGTCATCGCCGGGGTCGTCGGCCTCCAGCTCAGCGGCGCCGCCTGACCCTCACCGCCGTACCCGTTCACCCTCATCGAAAGGACCCATGACCATGTTCTCCTCCCGTCTCTCCGGAACCAACGCCTGGCTCGTGCTCCTCCTGGCCGGAGGCTTCGAGATCGCCTACGCGCTCTCGGTCGGCGGCAGCCAGGGCTTCACCGTCCTGTCCTGGTCGCTCGTCGCCATCGTCTTCTTCCTTCTGACGCTGTGGGCGTTGAGCGTCGCGCTGCGCACCATCGACGTCGGGATCGGCTATGCCGTCTGGGCGGGAATCGGGGCGGTCGGGGCGGCGGTGCTGGGGCCCGTCTTCTTCGACGAGAGCCTCACCCTCGCCCGGTCCCTGTGGCTCGGCGTCATCATCGCCGGTGTCGTCTGGCTCAAGCTCGCCGACAGGACCGACGGCGCCGCCGCGGTTGACGCAAGGGAGTGATGAACGCGCACCGCCGAGCGTATGGTCGGCGCATGAGGGCTGCGGTGCATGCCAGGTACGGGCCGCCGGACGTGGTCCGGGTCGCCGAGGTGGACGAGCCGGTGTTAGGGGACGGCGACGTCCTGGTCAGGGTGCACGCGACGACCGTCAACCGGACGGACTGCGCCTACCGGGCCGCCCGGCCGTTCGTCATGAGGGCGGCGACGGGGCTTCGGCGACCACGGCGGACGGTGCTCGGCACCGAGTTCGCGGGCGTTGTGGAGGCGGTCGGCGAGCGCGCCGAGCGGTTCGCGGTGGGGGACCGGGTCTTCGGGTACAACGAGGGGCCCTTCGGGACGCACGCCGAGTACGTCGCGGTGCCGGAGCAGCGGATGATGGCGACCATTCCGGACGGCCTCTCGTTCGAGGAGGTCGCTCCGGGGACCGAGGGGTCGCACTACGCGCTGGCGTTCATCCGCTCGGCGAAGGTGGCCGCCGGGCAGCACGTCCTGGTCTACGGGGCCACCGGAGGGATCGGCTCGGCGGCCGTCCAACTGCTCAAGGCGATGGACGTCCAGGTGACGGCGGTGTGCGGGACCGAGCACGTGGAGCTGGTACGGGGGCTCGGGGCGGATCGGGTCGTCGACTATCTGGAGGACGACTTCACCGCCGAGGGGCCGATCCACGACGCGGTGTTCGACGCGGTGGGCCGGAGCACGTTCGGCCGCTGCAAGGGGCTGCTCAAACCGGGCGGGGTCTACCTGTCGTCCGAGCCCGGGCGCGGTTGCCAGAACCTGCTGCTCGCGCTGGTGAGCCGGCGGGTGCGGTTTCCGTTCTCGATCGAACGCGCGGAGGCGATGCGGGAGATCCGCGAGCTGATCGCCTCCGGGAAGTACAAGCCGCTCATCGACCGGCGGTACCCGTTCGACGAGATCGTCGAGGCCTACCGGTACGTCGAGACGGGCCAGAAGGTCGGCAACGTGGTCATCACCCTCCGCTGAGCCCCACCGCCCGGGACGAGCACGGTCGTCGGCGGGTGGGGTAGGGGCCGGTCCACGTCGCGTGGTGCTCGGGTCCCTTGAGGATCTTGTAGGTGGTCGGACTATCTCGGTGTTCGCGTGTGCGGCGGTGCGGACCGGGTGCCGTGCCGCGGGTGTCCGGGGGCGTGGGGCCGGATCGGGCGTAGGAGCCGTGGTGACCACCAGGTGGCCGGACCTCCCAGCCGCATCGCGGCCGGCACCAGCGCTCCGCGCACGAGGGTGGAGTCCACGAGGACCGCCAGTGCGAGCCCGGTCCCGAAGGCCTTCATATAGCTGACCTCGGAGACGTTGAACGCGAGGAACACGACCGTGATCAGGACGGCGGCGGCGGTGATGATCCGCCCGGCCCGGGCCAGCCCGAGCGTCACCGCCTTCGTGGCGTCCCCGGTCGTCTCGTACTCTTCGCGGATCTGCGACAGCAGGAACATCTGGTAGTCCATGGCCAGCCCGAAGCCGATCGCGAACAACGCCACGGGGAGGTTGGCCGCGGTGGTGCCGGTGTCGGTGAAGCCGCCCAGCAGGCCGGCCAGGTGGCCGTCCTGGAAGATCCACACCAGCGCGCCGAGGGTGGCGGTGAGGCTGAGCGCACTGAGCACCAGCGAGATGATCGGCAGCAGGACGCTGCGGGTCAGCAGGAACAGCAGGAACAGCATCGCCGCCACGAGGGTGAGGGCCGCATACGGCAGCCCGTCGACCAGGGCGGTGGTGGCGTCCCGGCTCACGGCGGCCGTCCCGCCGACCAGCGTGGGGAACGGCGCGGGGGTCGCGCGGACGTCCTCGACCAGGCGCGCGGTGGCATCGGTGCCGCCATCGCGGGGGACCACCGACAGGTAGGCCGCCTGCCCGGTCGCGTGCCGCCGGTGCCGCGGCCCCGGCGGCACCAGACGCGCACCGCCGACGTAGGTGCCTCCGGCGGCCTCCACGCGTGCCACGTTGGGCAACCGGGACAGCCGGGCGGTGTAGGTCTCCGCCGCGCGCGGTCCGCCGCCCGCGCGGGGGACGACGACCTGGACCGCGGACTGCTCCCCGGATTCGAACTCGTGGGCCACCACCTCCGAGACCTGCCGGGACGACGCGGACCGCGGCATCACCCGCTCGTCCGGCATCGCCACCTTGATCCCCAGGAACGGAGCGCCGAGCAGGAGCAGCAGCGAGGTCACCAGGGCGGCCACCGCGACCGGTCGGCGCATGACGAACCCGGTGAGCGCGTGCCAGAAACGGTCTTGGGCGCTGCTTCCGTCGGCGTTCGCCGTGCCGGCGCCGCGGCGCCAGAGCCGGCCTCGCTCGATCCGGCGGCCGAGTGCCAGCAGGAGGGCGGGCAGGGCGGTGACCGAGGTGAAGGCGGCCAGCAGGGCGGTGACGGCGCCCGCGGACGCTATCGACCTGGCCGTCATCAGCGGGAACCAGGCCAGCGACCCGAGCGCCACGGCCACGGTCACCGCGGAGAACACCACGGTACGCCCGGCGGTGGCCAACGTCGCGCGCATCGCCGCCGAAGGGGGCCGGCCGCCGCGCAGCTCGTCGCGGTATCGGCTGACGACGAGCAGGCTGTAGTCGATCGCCAGCCCGAGCCCGAGCAGGGTGCCCACGCTCGCCGCCAGGACGGACACGTCGGTGAGGCCGGCCAGGCCCCACAGCACGCCCATCGTCACCAGTATGGTGACCACGGCGACGATCAGCGGCAGCGTTGCCGCCACGACGCTGCCGAAGACGAGGACGAGCAGCACCAGCGTCAGCGGGAAGGCGACCAGCTCACCTCTGACCATGTCCTTCTCGCTCTGCCGCACCATCTCGTGCTGGAGCATCGCGGTCCCGCCGGCCTTGACCTCCAGACCATCGCGGGTGCCGGTGTACCTGGGCGCCAGTTCGGCCAGGCGGTTGTCCACGGCCGTGTCGTCGCCGCGGATGGTCGCCAGGACCAGCGCCTTCCGGCCGTCCTTGCTGCGCAGCTGCGGCGGCTTGCCGCCGGTCCAGTACGAGGCCGAATCGGAGATCCCCGGCTCGGCCGCCAGCCGCCTGCTCAGAGCGGCGCCGGCGGCGGCCGCCGACCGCTCATCCACCCCGTGAGGGGCCGTCACCAGCAGTGTCAGATTGGGCGGGGGCTGCCCGAGATCCTTCTCCAGAACCCGCGCCGCCCGGCCGGACTCGGCTCCCCTGTCGTCGAGCCCGCCGCCCTTCAACCTGTCGAAGAGCGTGGCGCCGGCCGCCGCTCCCGCCACCGCCAGCAGCAGGGCGAGAACCAGGACGGTGGTGCGCCGCCGCAGGACCAGCTCCGCGAGCTTCCCGAACACGTCTCGCCCTCCTCGCGCCTCCGCGCTCTTTCGATGCTCTCGCGTCATCACCACCGTCCGCTTTTCCACACACAAGACGTCAGTTGGCTATGTCGCGCTTCGCGGTATGTCGCGCTTTCCTGCCGACTTCGCGGAGGCCATCCGGATCGATCGGCGCAGGAATGCCTCGAATTTTCGGGGCGCGCTGGATAAACGGCATCGCCCAGGTCACGGCGAGATGCGCGACAGAGACGATAAGCGCGACAAATTACAATTCGCCGGGGCTGGCGGCCGAGGGTGATGTGAGCGTCACTGGAGGCAGCGCTTCCCGGCCGGGGAGGTGCCCGCGGCGCCGCCCGGCCGGAGCCGCGGCGGAGTCTCACCGGGGGAGACCGGCCGGCCGTCGACGCCGCCGGCTAGGGCTTCGCGTTTCACGGCGTGCCGCACGACGCGGCGCGTAATGCCCGTTCGGTGTGGGAGACGGCGGCGCGAGCCGGTCGATATGGCCCGCCGCGCGGCTCCGCCTGCCCGAATCGATCGTAGCGCCAGGAAAGGTGTGATGAGCGAGATTTCAGGACTTGTCATCCTGCGGGATGGCCCCCCGACCCTCGAACAGGTCCGCCACGTGACCGAATGCGTCATCGCCGACTCCGAAAGAGTCGTCGTCACCCATGGCGGACGCAACGAGCATTTCGCGCGAACCGACAACACCGGGGTCATCGAAGGCCGATCGGCATCGGTCTACACGTGGGTTTACAGCACCGCCATCGCCGAATAACCGCACTTCAAGGAGCACCGAGTTGAATCAGCCGAATGAGCAGTACGTGGCGGTGATCGGGGCAGGATGCCGGCTTCCGGGGGGCGTCGACTCTCCGGACGCCCTCTGGCGATTGCTCACCACCAAGCACGACCCCGTCCGCGAGATCCCCGAGGACCGGTGGACGCAGGAGGAGGTCTCCGGGCTTCCCGCCGACGTGGCCGAACGGATGAGGTGGGGCGCGTTCCTCGATGGGGACGTCTACGCCTACGAGCCTGAGTTCTTCGGCATCAGCGCCCGCGAAGGCGCCTGGATCGATCCCCACCACCGGCTTCTCGCCGAGACGTTCTGGCAGGCCGCCGAGCACGCGGGAATTCCACCCCACTCCCTGTCGGGACAGCCGGTCGGCACCTACTTCGGCGTCTACAACAAGGAGTACCTCCTGCGCGCCCAGCGGCCGATCGAGGAGATCGACGCCTACGCGGTGAACGCCAGCCTCCACTCCATGGCCGCCGGCCGCATCGCGTTCCTGCTCAATCTGCAAGGTCCCCAGATGACCCTGGAGGCCGGCTGCTCGTCCGGGCTCGCCGCCGTGCACGCCGCGTGCCAGGGGCTGCGGGACGGAGAGGCCGAGCTCTCCTTCGCCGGCGCCTCCAGCCTCATCCTCGGCCCCGAGGAGTCCGTGCCTCCCGCCCGCTGGTCGTTCTTCTCGCCGACGGGCAGATCCAGGGCCTTCGACGCCGGGGCGGACGGCTACGTGCGCGGCGAGGGCTGCGTCGTCCTCGTCCTCAAACTCCTTGAGGACGCCATGCGCGACCATGACCGCGTCCTCGGTGTGATCCGCGGCTCCGCGGTCAACCAGAACGGCCGCCGCTCCACCCGCCTGACCGCCCCCTCCAGTGACGCGCAGATCGAGGTGTGCCGCAGGGCCCTGCGCGCCGCGGCCGTCACCGCCGACGACGTCGGCCTGGTGGAAGCCCACGGCACCGGGACCGCGGTCGGCGACCCGCTGGAGTTCTACGCCGTCGCCCAGATCTACGGCGGTGGCGGCGGCAGGTGCGCGCTCGGATCGATCAAGACGAACATCGGGCACACCGAGCCCGTGGCCGGCCTCGCCGGGCTCCTCAAGGCGCTGCTCGCGGTCAACCGAGGACAGATCCCCCCGAATCTGCACTTCAGCGAGTGGAACCCCCAGATCGCCCCCGAAGGGACACGGCTGTTCGTCCCCACCGAGACCGCTCCGTGGCCGGAGGGGAAGAGCTCCCGCCTCGCCGTGGTCTCCTCCCTCAGCGTCACCGGCGCCAACATCCATGTGGTCGTCGAGCAGCCCCCGGCCGTCCCTGTCCGGCACCGTCTCGACGCGGGCCCCGACCGGGAGCGGCAGGAGGCCACCGGCGCCGATGGCGCCGAGCCGATGGCGTTCCTGCTCTCGGCCGCGAGCCGTCCGGCGGTCGCCATCGCGGCGCGCCGCCTCGCGGACTGGCTCACCGGGTACGGTGCGGACGTCCCTCTGCTGGACGTCGCTCACACCCTCGCCCTGCGACGGTCCCACCTGCGCGAGCGCCTCGCCGTTGTCGCCTCGACGCGAGAGGAGCTCATCGGCCGGCTCACCGAGGCCGCCGAGGAGCGCGCCGACGGCACCGGAATCGCGATCGGCACCGTCAAGCAGGCCGACGACGCGGTGTTCCTGTTCTCCGGACACGGCTCCCAATGGGCCGGCATGTGCCGGAACCTGCTGGACCAGAACCAGACGTTCACCCGTCTCATCGACCAGCTCGAACCACTCGTCGCCGAGGAGTCCGGGTTCTCCCTCCGGGAGACCCTGGCCGGCACCGAGCTCGTCCAGGGGATGGACCGGGTGCAGCCCACCATCTTCGCCGTCCAGGTCGCGCTGTGCGCCATGTGGGCCGACTACGGCGTGCGGCCGGTCGCGGTGATCGGCCACTCCATGGGGGAGGTGGCCGCGGCGGTCACCTCCGGCGCCCTCACCCTGGAGGAGGGGGCCCGCGTCATCTGCCGCCGCTCGCGGCTGAACATGCGCGCCGCGGGCATCGGCCGCATGGCCTTCGTCGCGCTCTCCCGCGCCGACGCCGAGGCGAAGATCGAACAGAGCGGCGTCGAGGGCGTGAGCGTCGCCGTCGTCGCCTCCCCGCAGGAGACCGTGGTCGGAGGGGACGCGGCCGCCGTCGAACGGCTGGTCCAGTGCTGCGAGGAGGAGGACATCGCGGCGACGTTCATCAACGTCGACATCGCCGCCCACACCGCGCACATGGACCCCATCCTGGAGGAGTTGCGCGACGCCCTCGCCGACCTGGACCCCCGGCCGCCGGCCGTGAGCTTCTACACCAGCGTGTTCGAGGACGCTCGCCGCGACGTGCCGCTCGACGCGGAGTACTGGGCCGCCAACCAGCGCCGGCCCGTCCTCCTCGCCTCCGCGATCGAGGCCGCCGCCGAGGACGGCCACCGCCGCTTCCTGGAGATCAGCCCGCATCCCGTCCTCGCCCATGCCGTGCACGCCACCGTCGGCGCCCTCGGCGGGGAGCCCGCCGACGTCACCGGCTCGCTGTACCGCGACGTCGACGAGCGCGTCGGCTTCCTCACCCAGGTGGCGGCGCTGCACTGCATCGGCTACCGGGTCGACTGGCACGCCCACTACGGGACGGGCGAGCTCGCCGACGCGCCCGGCATGAGCTGGGAGCGCACCCGGCACGCCATCGACCCGCCGCCGCTGCGCGAGGGGACGCCGCTCGCCGCCGGTCGCGACGCCCACCCCCTGACCGGCGCGCACGTGACGGATCCGGACGGCGCCCGCCGCCATCTGTGGCAGACGACGATCACCCGCACCACCCTGCCGTGGCTGGACGAGCACCGCGTCAACGACGTCCCCGTGCTCCCCGGCGCGGCCTACACGGAGATGGCCATCGCCTGCGCCACGGAGGTGTTCGGCGCCGATCCGGTCGAGGTCGAGGTCCGCGACCTCCACCTCGACCGCATGATGCCCCTCGGCGAAGGGCGCGAGGTGACCATCACCGCGACCGCCCTCGACCCCGGGGACGCCACCTGGGCGGTGATCGCGCTCGACCCGGACGGCGCCGCCGAGCCTTACGCGAGCGCGAAGCTGCACCACATCACCCCCGACCCGCCCCAGGTCGTGGACATCGCCTCGCTCCTCGACGCGCCCGCCACCGACGTCGAACCGGACGAGCTCTACCGGCGGATGAGGGAGGACCGCGGCGTCACCCACGGACCGGCGTTCGCGGGCATCCGGCGCCTGCGCCTGCTTCAGGACCAGCACACCCCGTCCGCTCTGGCCGATGTCGAGCTGCCGTCGGACGGACGCGGCGGAGCGCCCGCCCTCCACTTCCATCCGATCCTCCTCGACATCTGCCTCCAGGCCGTCGCGAGCACCTGGTTGGCCTCGCATGACGTTCCACCGGGCGGGATGCTCCCGCGCCGCCTCGGGAGGGTCAGGGTCCAGGGCGACACCGCCGCCGCGGCCCACTGCCACGTGCGGCTCTCCGACGTCGGCGACCGGTCCTGCACCGCCCGCTGCGTCCTGACGGACGGCGCCGGGACCGTCCTCGCCGAGGCCGACGCCATCGAGTGCGTCAACGTGCCCCTCCAGGCCGCCGAGGACCTCTTCGACGAGCGCACCCTCACGGTGACCTGGCAGGAGAGCCCCGCCCCGGGCGAGGTGACCGCCACGGGCCGCTGGAACCTGTGCCACGAGGCCGACCGCACCGACGAGGCGCGGGACCTGAAGGCGGCCCTCGAAGCGCACGGCGCCGAAGCCGTCCTGCATCCCATGGCCACCGTCACCACCCCGGACCTGGGCGAGCCCGTACGCGCCGTCGTCTACCTGCCCTCCCGCAACGACGCACCCGGTGCCGCGGTCCGCGCCCGCACCAACGTCCTGCAACTGACCCGTCTCGCGCAGACCGTCGCCGACCGTGCCGACCGTGCCGACCGTGCCGACCGCGCCGACCGCGGCGACCAGCCGGTGCCGCGCCTGTGGGTCATCACCCGCAACGCCCAGCACGTCCTGCCCGACGACGTCCCGGACCTCGCCGCGGCCGGCCTTCGCGGCGCGCTGCGCGTTCTGGCCCTGGAACAGTCGGCGCTGCGCCCCGTCCACCTCGACACCGACGGCGCGACGACCCCGCAGGAGCTCGCACTGGAGCTGCTGACCTGCCCCGAGACCGACGACGACATCGCCCACCGTGACCACGTCCGCCACCTCGCCCGGCTGAAGCACGACCCGCTCGGTCCCGAGGACCGGGTCCGGCGCCCCGTCGACTGGGCCTCCGAGGGCGCGGCACTGCTGCGCGGCCCGACCAGGACCCTCGACGACCTGGTGTTGACCGCACTGGCCCCCCGGCCGCCCGGACCGGGCGAGATCCAGGTCCAGATGCGCTCCACGAGCCTGAACTTCGTCAACGTCCTCAAGGCCGTCGGCACCTTCGACCGGCTGCACACCGACATCGACTCCGCCCAGCCGGTGGTCTTCGACGGCGCCGGCACCGTCGCCGCCGTCGGCCCCGGCGTCGAGCGCCCCGCCGTCGGGGACCTGGTGGCCGTGCCGGACGCGTGGACGGACGACGACGCCACGCTGATGTGCTCCCGCGTCACGGTCCGCGCCGACTGGGCGATCCCCCTCATCGGGGGAGAGGAGCTCGGTCACGCCGCGGGACTGCCGATCGCCTACCTCACCGCCTGGTACGGGCTGCGCCACCTCGGCCGGCTCGGTGAGGACGACTGCGTGCTGATCCATTCCGCGACCGGCGGCGTCGGGCTCGCCGCGGTCAACGTCGCCCGCCGTCTCGGGGCGGAGGTCCTGGCCACCGCCGGCACGGACGCCAAGCGCCAGTACCTGCACTCGCTCGGGATCTCGCACGTGATGGACTCCCGCAGCCTCGACTTCGCCGAGCAGGTTCGGCAGATCACCGGGGGACGCGGTCTGGACGTCGTCCTCAACTCCCTCACCGGGCCCGCACAGGCCGCCGGCCTGGACCTGCTCGCCCGGCAGGGCCGCTTCATCGAGATCGGCAAGCGCGACATCTACGAGAACACCCGGCTCGGGCTGCTGCCCTTCCGCCGCAACATCACCTTCAGCAGCGTCGACATCGCCCTGCTCATGCGAACGGAACCGGAGCTCATCGGCACGCTCACCCAGGAGATCGCCCACGAGTACGCCACCGGCAGGCTTCCAGCACTGCCCATGGCCCTCGCCCCCGTGTCCGAGGCCTCCGAGGTGTTCCAGACCATGGCCTCCGCACAGCACATCGGCAACCTCGGACTGACCTGGCCCACCGAGGGGAGCGCCGTCCTGCCGGTCGATCCGAAGGACGTGCGGCCGACCAGGCCCGACAGCTCCTACGTCATCACCGGCGGGCTGGGCGGGCTCGGCCTGCTCGTGGCGAACTGGCTCGCCGACCGCGGGGCCCGGGCCATCGTGCTCGGCGGCCGCTCCGAGCCGAACGAGCGCGCCAGGCAGGTCATCGACGAGCTCACCTCCCGCGGTGTGCGGGTCCGCGTCGTCCTGGCCGACATCGCCGATCCGCGTACCGCCGTCCGCCTCACCGAAGCCGCCGCGTCCACCGGCCACCCGCTGCGCGGTGTCGTCCACGCCGCCGCCGTCGTCGAGGACGCCGTCCTCGACAACATCGACGCCTCCCAGCTCCAACGCGTCTGGGACTCCAAGGCCCTCGGGGCGTGGAACCTCCACGAGGCGACGAAGGACCTTCCCGTGGACTGGTGGATCTCCTTCACCTCCGTCGCCGCCGTCATCGGCCAGCCCGGGCAGACCTGCTACGCGGCGGCGAACTCCTGGCTGGACGAGTTCACCTCCTGGAGGCGCTCCCAGGGTCTCCCCGCCGCCAGCATCGTGTGGGGGCCGTGGGGCGAGGTCGGGCGGGCCATCGAGCTCGAAGCCCTCGGCTACACCCTGATCGCCCCCTCCGAGGGCATGGACGCGATGGAGAAGATCTTCAGGCGTTCCTCCCGCGCCCGCACCGTCTACTCGCCTCCCGATCTGGAACTGCGCCTGAACCTGCACCCGGGCGCGGCCCAGCTCACCTACTACGCGGCGATGCCGCACGGCCGCGGTGCCGGCGAGGAGGCCGGCACCTTCCTCGCCGACTGGAACGCCTGCACCGATCCCGCCCGCCGCACCGAGCTCCTCCACGAGCGGATCATCCACCAGACCGCGGCCGTCCTGCGCTCCGCCGAGGACGCCGTGGACGCCCGGACCCCGTTCGTGGCCCTGGGGCTGGACTCGCTCCTCGGGATCCAGCTCCGCAACCGCATCGCCCACGAGCTCGACATCGAACTGCCCACCACGGCCCTGTGGACGCACCCCACCCCGGCCGCTCTCGCCGAGCTGCTGACCGACCGACTGCCCCCGATCAAGGAGGAGGAGTGACCGATGGACAGCGCGCAGGTCCTCATCGTCGGCGCCGGACCCTGCGGGCTGACGGCCGCCTGCGAGCTCCTGCGGCACGGCGCCACCGTGCGCGTCGTGGACGCCCATCCGCAGGCCGCGACCGGATCCCGGTCCATCATGCTCTGGCCGCCGCAGCTCGCCATTCTGCGCGACCACGGGGTTCTCGACGAAGCCCTCGAACTCGGCATCCGGCCCGAGGCGTTCACCTACAGCACCGCGAAGGGACGCCTCGCCAGATTCCGGTTCGCCGGCGACACCACCCCCCTGATCCTTCCCCAGCACCACACCGACCGGCTGCTGGAACAAGCACTCAACGCCCTGGGCGGGACGGTCGAACGCCCGGCCCGGGTCACCGGCCTCGTCCAGGGCCCCGACGAGGTCACGGCGCAGGTCACCGGCGGTGATGGAGAGTCCAGGACGCTGGCCGCGCCGTGGCTGATCGGCGCGGACGGGGCGCACTCCACCGTCCGCGCCCTGCTCGGCGTCGGCACCACCCGGACCCAGGCCAGGTCCCGGTTCCTCCTCGCCGAGGGAAACCTCACCCCCGCGCCCACCGGGAGCGACGTCGAGTACGTCCTCACCGCCAGGGGAGGGCTGGTGGTCGCGCCGCTGCCCGGCGACATCTACCGGGTCTCCGGCAACGTCACCGACACCGGCGACCCGACCGAGGACGCGGTGCAGGCGCTCCTCCAGCAGCGCTACCACCACGATCCGAAGATCAGCGACCTGACGCTGCTGACGCACTTCGTCTCGGAGGAGTTCCTCGTCCACGATATGAGGGTCGACCGGGTCTTCCTCCTCGGAGACGCGGCGCATTCCCATTACCCCGTCGGCGGCCAGGGCGCGAACCTCGGCATGCAGGACGCCCGGAACCTCGGCTGGAAGCTCGCCGGTGTTCTTGGCGGACGGCTCCATCCGGGCATCCTCGACACCTACGGTGTCGAGCGCCGCTCCGCGGCCCGGCAGATCCTGCACATGACGGGCGCGGTGACCCGCGTCGCCCTGCTCCGCCCCCCATGGAACGGCGTCCGCGACATTCTGCTGAAGAGCGTGCAGGGCATTCCGGCCGTTCAGGGTTGGTACACGGCGAAGCTCGCCGGGCAGAAGACCGCCTACCCCAACACGACGCTGGGCAGCCCGGCGCCCGGGCGCGCTCGCCGTCCGGGGCGCCTGTCGCCGGCCGCGACGGTGGGGCGTCCGGCTCCCGCCTGGGCCCGGTCCGAAGTCGTGTCCAGCTCGTACCGGCTGGTCAGCAAGGGGCCCGCGGAGCAGTCCACGCTCGCCGTGCGGGCCGGGCGGCTAGCCCGCTCGCACCCCGTCGCCACCCACGAGCACGTCTCCGGACCCAGGGAGGAGTGCGTTCTCATCCGCCCTGACGGCTATGTCGCCGTCGCCGCGGCCACGCCCGACCTGGCGGACATCGACCGCCTGCTCACCGCCGTGTCCACCACCCGCCCCGCCCTGACCCGGTGAAAGGAAGAGAGCCACCAATGGAGAGGACCTCGATGACTCAGCAGCAGATTCGCGACCAGCACGCGGCCACGTTTCAGAAATGGGCCGATGCCATCTCCAACGGCGATGTGAACAGCTTCGTCGCCTGCTTCGCCGCGGACGCGGTCGTGGAGGACATCGCCATGGGCACGGTGACCCGCGGAGAGCACGATATCCGCGAGGCCGCCTCCCGCTGGTTCCAGGCGATGGGGGATGAGAAGCTCACGCTTCTCGCGCACCTGGAAGGCGACGGGCACGCCGCCGTCATGTGGGAGCTGTCCGGCGTGGCCCAGGGCACCTTCACCGAGCTCAGCACGGACGTGAAGCCGGGCAGCCGGTTCGCCAAGCAGGGCATGAGCGCCTTCCGCTTCACCGCCGACGGCCTGTTCGCCTGGGAGCGGTCCCACTGGGACAGGGCGAGCCTCCGCCGCCAGATCGAGGGCCAGGATGTCCGTTGACGCGCCCACGCCCCGTCCCGCGGAACGCGTCGGATTCATCGGCCTGGGCGTGCTGGGGAGCAGGATCGCCCACCGCGTCCTGGACGCGGGCTTCCCGCTCACCGTGTGGAACCGCACGCCGCGCAGAACCGAAGCGCTGTGCGCCGCCGGCGCCCAGGTCGCGGCCACTCCGGCGGACGTCGCGGGCGCGTGCGACGTCATCGCCATGTGCGTCACCGACCGCGAGGCGGTCTCCGCCGTCGCCCTGGGGCCGAACGGCCTCCTCACCGCCCCCGCGCGCGGGCAACTCGTCGTCGACCACTCCAGTATCGCTCCCGGCGACACCCGCGCCATCGCCGACCGGCTGTTCACCGCCAACGGCATCTCCTGGCTGGACGCCCCGGTCACCGGCGGCACGCCCGCCGCCGAACGCGGCACCCTGACGGTCATGGCCGGCGGCAGCGGAGCGGACCTCGACCGGGCCCGCCCCGTCCTGAAGTCCTACGCCGACCAGATCACCCTCATTGGGCCGGTCGGCGCCGGGCAGGCCACGAAGCTGTGCAACCAGGTCATCGTCGCCACCAGCAGCTGGGGCTACGCCGAGGCCGGCGTCCTCGCCGAGGCGTCCGGCATACCGCCCGAGCGCCTCCTCGAGGGCCTGGCCGGCGGTTTCGCCGACAGCGCCCTCTTCCGGCACTACCTGCCGCTGATGCTCTCCTCGCACGACCAGGCCATCGGGTCCCTCGAAGACCTGGTCAAGGACCTCGACTCCGCGCTGGCCTCTGCCCGCGCCGAAGGAGCTCCGCTCCCGCTCACCGCGCACGTGGCCGAACTGATGCGCATCGCGAACAAGTGGACCGACCCCCGTGCCGCGGGCAGCTTCATCGACCTCTTGCACGGCCGACCGGACGAAGGAGAAAAGGACACCTCTCAATGAAAAGCGAACTCTCCGGCGCGGTGGACGAAACGGTCCGCACCCGCCGCCTCTCCACGACCCCGGCCTTCTGGTGCGCCCTCGTCGGCGTCGCCGCGCTGCTGGTCCAGGCGTGGGTCCTGGTTCGCTGGGCCGCCGCCGGCGTGCGGTCTCCCCGGTACTCCGGCGACAGCATCTCCTCCGCCCGCACCGCCACCATCTGGACTATTCAGGCGGGCCTGGTCGTCATCGCGATCGGCACCGTCGTGTACCTGACCCGCGACTGCCGCCGCCGCAGAAGCCTCACGCTCGACGCGGGCCTGTTCCTCGGCCTCGTTCTCTCGTCCTGGCAGAGCCCGCTGTTCAACTACCGGGAGACCGCCCTCGTGGTGAACCAGCACCTCGTGCACGTCAACTCCTGGGGCCCCTACATCCCCGGCTGGGACCCCCCGCACCGGGAGTTCCAGATCGAGGCCCCCATCGCCGTCACCTGGATCTCCTTCGGTCTCCTCATCCTGTGGGTGTGGCTCCAGGCGTGGATGGGCAACAGGATCGCCGCTCGGTTCCCCAACCTGACCTGGCGCCGCCTGGTGATCGCCGTCTTCGTCGCCGGCCTCGTCACCGACTTCGTCATCGAGAGCGCCTGGCTCAACACCGGCGTCTACTCCCACGCCCACGCATGGCGGCCCGTGACCCTCTTCGCGGGCCACTGGTACAACGTCCCCCTGCCCGCGGTCTTCGTCGCCTCGGCCTTCACCACCCCGTTCGTGCTGATGCGGTACCTGGAGCGGACCCGCGGCGTCACCCCCTGGATCTATCGCGGCGCCGAACTCGCCTCCTCCTCCCGCGCCGGGAACCTGACCCGGGTACTGGCGGCGATCGGGGCGGCGAACGTCGCGGTCTTCGCCTATCTGCTGTGGTTCATCCTCTGGGCTGGAGTCGGCGGACCGATGCCGGCCGACACCCCGTCCTACATGTGGCCCCTGAACGCGAGGTGATTCCAGGTGAGCTCGATGCCCCGGACCGACGACAAGGACATGATCGACAACCCCCTGTACCCGGCGTTCTGGAAACGGCCCGCCGCCGAGCGCGACGCGTTCTTCGCCCGGTTGCGGGCAGCGAAGGAGCCCGCCTACTTCCCCTACCAGCCGCCCCGCGGGGACGACGCCCCCTACGGCTTCTACGCCCTCACCCGGCACGCGGACATCGCCGAGGTCTCCCGGCACGCGGACATCTTCGGCTCCAGCCCCGCCGGCACGCTGCAGGACCTCCCACCCGCCTTCGACAAGGACGCCGAGGGATCCCTGCTCCACATGGACCCGCCCCGCCACACGGACATGCGGCGCCTGACCAGTCGCGCCTTCAACCCGAGCGGCATCCGCCGCTGCGACGAGCTGATCGACGGCACGGTGCAGAGCGTCACCACCGAACTCCTGGAGAAGGCGCCCTGCGACTTCGTCGCCGAAGCCGCCGTGCAGGTGCCGCTCCGCGTCATCTGCGCCATCGTCGGCGTTCCGGCCTCCGCCTACGACGACGTGGTGAAGGCGGTCGACATCGTCACCGAGATCGGGGACAGCACCGACCGGACCGGCCAGGCCGCCGTGCAGGAGGCGATGGCCTACTTCAACACCCTCATGGGCGACCTCGCCCGCCTGCGCCGGGAGAACCCGACCGACGACGTGGCGACCACCCTCGCCCAGGCCAGTATCAACGGAAAACCCCTGACCACCAACGAACTCGGGGCGTACCTGCGCATCCTCATGGTGGGAGGGAACGACACCGTCCGCAGCACGCTCGCCCACATGCTCACGCTCCTGACCGACAACCCCGACCAGAGGCACCTTCTGCTCGCCAACCTGGACGAACGGATGCCCGGAGCCGTCGAGGAGGCCGTCCGCCACGCCACTCCCGGTACCTGGATGCGCCGCAACGTCCTCCAGGAGGCCACCGTGAGCGGTCACACCTTCCACGTCGGAGACCGGATCATCCTCTTCTACGTCTCCGGCAACCGCGACGAGGAGGCCTTCGACCGGCCCGAGGCGTTCGACATCACCCGCGACCCCAACCCCCACCTCAGCTTCGGCGCCCCCAGCCCGCACCATTGCCTCGGCGCCCACCTCGCCAGGCGCGAGGTCAGGGCCTTCTACCGGGAACTGCTCACCCGGGCGCCCGATATCCACGCGACGGAGGCGCCGGTGCACTACTACTCGGGCATCATTCACGGAATAGAACGACTTCCCTGCGACCGCGGCGAACCGTCTCCTGGATGAGCCGCATGGCGGCCTGCGAACAGCGGGCTCTTCCAACTTCCAGCGGTGGCAGGGCCGATTTCTCAACGGCGGATACTCGACCGGTCCACCACGCGCCTACCGCGCGGTGACGGGAGGGGGCGCGTCGGCGGGCCGCCGTCCGGGCGCGCGGCCGCCGAGCACACGCCGGGCGACGGCGGGTGAGAGAAGACTCGACACCGGCGCGAGCATGTTGAACACCCGCAGGAAGGCCAACTGGACCAAGGGGTCCCGGACCCCTGCCTCCAGGACCCGGTCGAAGTAGCGCATCGCGGCGCGGTGGTGCAGGCGGCGCCCGGGCCCGGTGGTCGACTCGTACCGCAGGTCCGCCGCACTGCCGATCAGCCAGGGGTCACGCGTGAGGGATCGCACCCCCCGGTGGAACCGGTGGGCGAAGCCGGTGCTGAGCGGCGTCCTGTCGAGGCATTCGCCCAGATAGCGTGCGGTGAATATCGCCACCGACATGCCTTGCCCGTAGATCGGGTTGAAGCACACGCTCGTGTCTCCGACACAGACGAGATTATCGGGCTGGCCGCGTAAGGCGTGCAGGTGCCGGCGCCAGGTCGTCGTGGAATGGCTGACCGCGACGGGGGTGAGGGGCTCGGCGTGCGACAGGTTCTCGGCGAGGACGGGGCTGGCCAGGCTTCGGGCGAACGGCAACCAGTCCGCCTCCTCCTTGGAGGGCGACCGGGCGCCGAGGCCGACGAGGGTGGCCATCCAACGGCCGCCCTCGATGGGCAGGAGCATGCCTCCCCGCGGCTGCCCGGGGCCGACCTGGAGATAGCAGCCCTGCCAGCTGTAGGGCGGGACGTCCGGGCGGCGGTAGACGCGGGTGGCGTACGTGGTGTGGGGGTCGATGTGCTCTTCGGTCGGCGACGGGAATCCCGCCTGCTCCAGCCAGCGCGCGCACCGGGAGCCGCGCCCCATGGCGTCCACCACGAGCCCGACCGGCAAGGCGCTGGTCCGGCCGCCGTGCGCGGGGCGTACGGTGACGCCGTTCACGCGGGGGCCCTCACGGGTCAGCCCGGTCACCTGAACCCCGGTCAGCATCGTCACCCGTGGATGCTGGGCGATCCTGCGCCGCAGGACATGCTCGGTGAGCGGTCTGCTCGCACACACGAACCACAGGTCTGAGGGGAACCGGATTCCCCATCCGAGGTGTGACCGGATGGGAAGGTCGACCGCGAAGTCGAAGGACTGGGCGCCCGCCCGGACGAGCTCCTCGCCGAAGCCGGGCAGCATCTCCTCCAGCGCCCCGCGCCCGCCGACGGTGAAGCCGTGTAAGTGCGCCCCCTGGGGAACACCGCGCCGGACCGAGGGTTCATCGGAAAGCGAGTCGCGTTCCACCACCAGCACCGCGGGGAAGTGATCGGCGAGCACCGCCGCCGCTGCCAGCCCGGCGATCCCGGCTCCCAGCACGACGGCGGGCTCCTCGTACTGGCGGGTCTCCGTCGAGGCGGATCCCGATCGCGGCATGATCTCTCCCTCCCCGGCCCCGCGCGACGCGCGGAGACAGAGATGCGCCAACGTCGCCGGATGGGGGCGTCGTCTCCTGCCGTCGGTCTCCTGCCGTCAGCCTTGGGGCGAGCCCGGCTTTACCTGCGGTACCCGCACATGAGCCGAGTATGGGATCAGCGGGCGTCGACATCGCGGCGTCCTCGCGAGGGCGGTTCGGCGGGGTGGAGTCCGCTCCGCCTCATCGCCGCCGGTCAGGCTTGGCCGGTCTCGAAACGGCTGACATGGCCGTCGGTGACGGTGAAGGCCCACCGGGTTCGCATGCTGCCATAGGTCGAGTTGGTGTACGTGGCCGTCAGGACGCGACCGTCGGGCGAGACGTCTTCCACGTCCATGTGCCCGTCGGAGGAAAAGATCTCGCGGTCCGCCCAGCTCCGCAGGTCGCGCTCGGTCCCGTCGTCGGACATTGTGGCGTCCGGCGTCAGCGCGGCGAAGAAGGCTTCCTGGTCGCCGGCGTTGACCGCGCTGACGAAGGTGGCCACTGCGGGATCGGCCGGTTGTGCGGCCTCGCCCTTCAACGTGTCGTCGGCCATGCTCGTCCCACCTCTCTGTCTTGGCCGGTGATCGGCTTGATCACGGCCACCCGGGGGACAGGGCCGCCATGCCCGGTGCTGACCACCACAAACGCCACGCGGCCCCTTCACAGCCGCGAGGCAGCCCGCCGCCGGGGCCCTAGAGGGCGGCGGCGCGTGCCAGCAGGTTCTTGGCGGCCGCATGCGTCGCGTGGGGCTGGAGTCTGGAACGCAGGGTGTTGAGGGCGACGGTCACGCGTCCGCAGTTCAGGTGGGGGACGTCGTCGAGGAAAGCGTGCCAGGTGCGGGTGGCCTGTTCCAGGTGGCCGCGCTGAAGCTGGAGTTCGGCGAGGTGGGCGGTGGTGATGGCGCGGGAGCGCCGTTCGACGACCGGGCGCAGGCGCAGCGAGGCCGCCAGCGCCGCGCCGGCGCCGGCGCAGTCGCCGAGCAGTGCGCGCACCGCCGCCTCCTGGCAGGCCAGTGCTGCCGGGTGGTAGTGCCCCATCGGGGCCGCGTGATAGGGCCCCGGCGGGGCAGCGTCATCGGTGCTGGGCGCGGCACGGGAGGTGGCCTTTTCGAGGTGGCGCTCGGCTGTGCGGAGGGCCGATAACGCGTCGGTCCGGGCTCCGGTGGCGGCGCTGGCGACCGCGACCTGCCCGTAGAGGAACGCCTGACGTACGGGGGGAAGGGCACGGCTGGTGGTGGCGGCGGCCTCGGCGAGCGTGAGCGCGTGCTGGTGGTGGCTCAGGTCGTAGGCCTGGACCGACATCGCCCGCAGAGTGCTGGCGTAGGCGCCCGGGTCGTTGTTCTCGGTCGCCATGTCCAGCGCTATCCGGTAGTAGCGCTGTGCCAGCGCGTGCTGCTGGTTGTCGAAGCACATGAAGCCGCACAGGTAGACCATCTGCGTCGTGGTCGCCAGCAGGCGGCGGCGCAGCGCCGGGCCGAAGCGGGCGCGCAGGTGCGGCATCACCTGGTGGGCCAGGTAGTGGGCCAGGGCCGTGCGGGAGTGCCCGCCGCCGAACGTGATGTCGAGGTCGGAGAACACCCAGGCCATGTGCTCGGCGGCGACGACCGGGCCCGGCCCCCACGGCGGCGACGACCGCGCGTCCGGCAGTGGACGCGGTCGCCGGGCGATGGCCTGGTTCCAGCTGGGAACGGTCAGGGCGGCCAGGCTGTAGACGGCGCCGGGCCCGGTCTGCCGGCGGTGGTCCTCCACCTGCGCCAGGCGCGCCAGCGTGGTCGCCGCGTCGCGCGGGGGGACGGAACCGGCCCTCGGACCGGTGGGTCCGCGCCCGCCGGACGCGCCCAGGTCCCTCGGCGCCCGAGCACGCGGACCGAGGCCGACGTCGTCCAGGGTGAGCGCGTGTCCCAGGCCGCGGGTGAAGGCCTCGACGATCAGACCGGGCACCGGCGGACGGGGGCGGCGCCCGGCCAGCCAGTGCGCGACCGAGCGGCGGTCCAGGCGCAGGATCAGCCCGGTCTCGGCGGCCAGGGTGTTGATGTGGCGGGCCAGCTGGTCCTCGGTCCAGCCCGTCCGGCTCAGGAGTCCCCGCAGGGCTCGGTTCGGTGTACGTGAGGTGCCCATTGATGATCCCGTCTGGGCGGGAGGCGATGCGCTCAGGCGTCATGAATTGAAAGTTGCCCGCCCTGTACCCCATTTCCAGACAGGTAACCACTTTTCAGTCTCGAACAGTTTCCTGTGACGAGAGAAAAGGGCTGGGGCGATCGGGGCCGGAGGAGGGCCTGACATATCCAGGGGCCATCAGAATTGGATCAGTGGATGGGGTGGTCCACAGGGGGATGCGGTCGGTCATGGGTGACGGGGGCGACGCTCTTGCCGCCGTCGACGGGGAGCACGGCCCCCGTGATCCACGACGCTTGGGGAGACAGCAGGAACGCCGCCGCGTGGGCGACGTCGGAAGCCTCGCCGACCCGCCTCATGGGGTAGCTGGCGGCGATCGTGGAGGACGGCTGTTCGGTCACCGAGTCCATGAACGAGGTCTGGACGAAGGCCGGGGCGAGGGCGTTGACGCGTACCTTGGGCGCCAGCTGGTCGGCCAGGTCGAGGGTGAGCCGTTGGAGCGCGGCCTTGGTGGCGCTGTAGCCCGCCAGGCGAACCGAGCCCGCGGCCCCCACAGTGGTGATCATGAGGATGGACCCGCCGTGCTCCGCCATCCATGCCTGCCAGGCGAGCTGGGCGTAACCGAGGGCTCCTAGTACGTTGGTGTCGAACATCCGGCGGAAGGAATTGAGATCGAGTTCGATGGCCGGGGTGGTGCCGGGAGGGTTGATTCCGGTGTTGTACACCAGCATGTCGAGTCGCCCGAACGCGCCGATGGTCACGTCCACGGCGGCGCGCCGTTCCTCTTCCTTGCGGCTGTGGGCCGTCGCCGCCAGCACCGGGTTGCCGGTCTGCTCCTCGATCTCCTTCGCGGCCTGTTCAAGGGCCGGGGCCTTGCGGCCGGTGATCGCTACTCGGGCACCGCGGCGAGAGAGCTCCTCGGCTATGGCCCGTCCAATCCCGCGGCTGGCCGATGCGACCAAGGCGACCTTTCCCTCAAGCGACCATTCAGGGTCGCCCCGTTTCAGGCGGCCTTCGGATTCCTGGCTCTCCGGATGCGGCAGGTCCGACACTGTTCTCTCCTTTCAGAAGGAGTCGTCACGAATTCGATGGGACACCGCCCGGACGGGTCGTCCGGACGCGTCGCCATCATCACCGTCACCGCCGGCGACTAACGCCGGATCAAATCGTGACCTGTCGCGCTTTGCAGCCGTGTCGCGCTTTTCCCGGGATGTCGCTCAGGAGCGAGACGCCGACGCGGCCCCGGGCGAGGGTGTCCCGGCCCGGGACCGCACGGGGTCAGCGCGTCTGCTCCATCCCGAACTGCTCGACCGCGCGGCGGCCGCGTGCACCGCCGCCGTCCGGGGCGGCAAGGCGCGGCCCGCGTGACGCCGGGCGGGGTCCGCTCGTTCAGCGGCGTCCAGTTCGCCCTGCTCGGGAGCGCGCTGCTCGTCAACGTCATCAGCTTCTCCGTGTACCCCTACCTCGCGGTCCTGCTCCGCGAGCGGATGGGCCTCGGCATGGAGCAGGTCGGCGTCGTCCTCGGGCTGGCCACGCTCACGCAGCTGGCCGGGGGACTGCCCGGCGCGGCGCTCGCGGAACGCCTCGGGCTCCAGCGGTCCCTGCTGCTGGCCATGGCGTTGCAGACGTTCGGATCGCTGGGGTTCCTCGCTGGCGGGGCCTGGCCCGCGGTGACGGTCGCGGCGCTCTTCCTGCGGTCGGCGGCGACCGCGCTGTACACGCCGAGCGTCCGCGGCTACCTGGTGCACGGCACGGGCCCGGACGAGCGGCCGCGGGTGGTGTCGGCGACCTACGCCGCCGGCAACACCGGGGTCGCGGTCGGGCCGGTGCTGGGGGCCCCGTTCATCCACGACCCGAGCGTGATGTTCGCCGTCGCCGTCGCGCTGCACGCGACGCTCACGGTCGGGCACGCCCTCCTGCCCCGGGAGACCCGCGACGACCGCGAGGTGGTCGAGCCGCTGCGCCGGGCCCTGGGCGGCCTCGCGGTCCTGCCGTTCGCGGTCACCGCCCTGACCCTCTACCTGCACATGAACTTCTACCAGTTCCTCTCCTCCTACGCGGAGGGCCGGGTGCCCACCGTGTTCTTCGGATCGGCCATGATGGGCTATTCGCTGCTGCTCGTCGTGTTGCAGCCCCTGGTCACGCGCCGGGTCGAGCGGATGCGGTACGAGCACGCGATGGCGCTCGGCTTCGGCGGCCTGGCCGCCGGCGCGCTCGCCTTCACCGGCGGGAACGAGATCTCGATCGCCGCCGGGATCGCCGTCATCGGTGCGGGCAATTCGGTGCTCTTCCTCAAGAACGTCCTGGAGGCGCTCGCGCGCACACCCCGCTCCCCGGCGGTCGTCTTCGGCCAGCAGCGGCTGGCCGAGGGCACCGGCGCGTCGCTGAGCGGGCTCGTCGGCGGGGGGACGTACCAGGTGTTCGAGTCCGCCGGGCTGCTCCCCGGATTCTGGGTGGCGATCGCCGCCCAGTGCCTGCTGCTGCCCGCGATCGTGCTCGTCCTGCACCGCCGGCTCCAGCGTCCCGCGATCACACCGGAAGGCTCCTGACGAACCCGTCGGAGGCACCGGCGACCGCTCGCACTGCGCACGCCGTCACGCGGATCGTCGCGGCGGGCGACGCCTCGATCGGCCACCTCCTCGGCTACCACTACCTGCACCTGTGGCGGGCCGCGCTGTACGACAACGCCGACCTGGCCCGCTCCCTGCGGCGGGAGGCCGCCGCCGGCGGGCGCTTCGTGGCCGCGGTCGGCAACCCGCGCGCCACCCTGACGGCCACCGCGACCGGCGACGCCCTGTCGCTCTCCGGCCGGGGCGCGTTCGCCACCGGCTGCGCGGTCGCGGACCTGCTGCTGGTCAGCGCGGTCCGCGACGACCGCGAGGCCCGCCTCGTCGCGGTGGTCCGCGGCGACGCGGCGTACAGCTGAGTACGGGGTCAGCGGCGCGGGGCGAGGATCTGCTGGAGCACCGTGTGCACGAAGGTGTTGGGGTGCTTGCCGGAGAACTGGGCGGCCAGCGGGCCGCTGGCGGTCACCGGGACGTCGACGCCGGTGTGGCCGGAGGTCGTCCAGTCCAGGGTGAAGGTCTTGTTGCTGCCCTTGATGGTGAAGGGGCCGTCCTCGGCGGAGATTCCGGTGCCGGACTCGTCGTTGGCGTCGTTCTCCTCGACGGTCAGCCCTCCGCACTCGTGGTCGCCGGTGACGACCAGGAGGGTGTCCGGGTGGGTCGCGACGTAGGCGCGGGCGACGGCGACGGCCCTCTCCAGCTGCCCGAGTGCCTGGAGCATGCGGGTGCCGTTGTTCTCGTGGGCGAACTCGTCGACGCCCTCTTCCTCGACGAGAAGGAAGAAGCCCTTGCGGTTGTGGCTGAGGTTGCCCAGGGCCTTGCTCGTCATGGTCGCGAGGTCGACGACGGGGTCGTAGACATCCCCCTGTCCCTCGGGCCGCTGCTGGAACATCTCCTCGTTGCTGAACAGGCCGAGCAGTTTCCCGTTGCGGGCCTTGGCCAGCTGCCCGCGGCTGGAGACGTACTGGTACCCGGCGCTCTTCGCCTTGGTGATCAGGTCGCCCTTGGTGCCCTGGCTTCCCTCGGACGGGTCCTCGGCGGGCTGGTCGGGGAACGCGCCGGGGGTGCCCTTGGGCAGCCACCAGTCCTCGCCGCCGCCCAGGATGACGTCGGGCCTGCTGACCTCGATGTACTGGCGGGCGATCTCGTCCTGCGCCTTGCGGTTGGCGGTGTTGGAGAAGAACGCCGCCGGTGAGGCGTCGGTGACCTGCGCGGTGGTCACCAGGCCGGTGGACTTGCCGGCCGCCTTGGCCTGCTGCCCCAGCGTCGCCAGCGGCTTGCCGTCGACGTCCACGCTGATCGCGCCGTTGTAGGTCTTCCGGCCCGTCGCCCACGCGGTCGCGGCGGCGGCCGAGTCGGTCACCACCGCCTTGGGGTCGTGCGGGCTGGTGGTGAGCTGTCCCGAAGCGGCCAGCCGGTCCATGCCGAGCTGACCGTCCAGTCCGGCGAGGTGGAGCCGGGCCGCCTCCCGCTGCGCGGCGGCCATCCCGTCCCCGTTGATGAAGATCACGTTCTTGGCGGCCCTCGGCCGCGGGTGGCCCTGCGGCGAGGCCGACGCGCCCAGCACCGGATTGACCGCCATCGTCACCACGGCCGCGGCGACCGCCGCCCCCAGCGGCGTGCCCCACCGGCGTGCGAGCTGCTTGCGCTGGTTCACGAAAACCTCCCAAAGATATCGACCTATTTGTCGCAAACGGGACCGTAGGGAGCGCGGGGGACTCCACCGTGAACAACAGATGGCCGCAGCACGAACGACGCAGCTCAGCCGACATCGCCGTGATGCTGCTCGTTGTCGATCTGCTGAATGATCGCCGGTCGACTTTCTTTGGATAAGCTGGTTGACAATGAGTGCGACCATTGTCAAGTGGCTGAGAAATGGGATGCGCTCCGTCGCGGTTTGATCGGTGCGGCGGAAGCGGGCACGGTCGCTGATCTCGGTTCGGCGCTGTCGGCGCAGCTGGGGCGGGTCGTTCCCCACCAGGGATACATACTCACCGGCGTGGACCCGGCCAGCGGAACCGCGTGCTTTCACACCCGGGAGTACGGTTACGGCGCCGCCGCGGCCCGTCGGCTGATCGACGGCGGCCAGGTGGAGCCCGATCCGTTCTCGTCCGGGCAGCCGCTCAAGGGACCCGATCGCGTCGCGGTTCTCAGCGCCGAGGACCCCCGGTACCGACACAGCTTCTGGGCGCACGAGGTGATGGCCTATGAGGGTGTCGGCAGCGAGTTGCGCATCGCGCTCGCCGATGGCCGATCGGTATGGGGTCAGCTGTGGCTGCTGCGCGGCCTGGACAGCCGGCCGTTCTCACCGGCCGAGGCGGGGCATGCCCGCCGCCTCGCCGATGCCCTGGCCACCGCCACCAGGCGCTATGTGACCGGCAGGCCGCTGCGCATCCACGGCCTGGACCGGACGCCGGGTGTCCTCGTCGTCGACGCCGGCGGACGGATCACCTCGTCCACCCCGTCCGTCGGGCAGTGGCGCGACCAGTTCACCGGCGCGCCGCGCTCGAGTTGTGAGGGCGAGTTCGAGAGCCTGATCTGGAGCATCACCCAGACCGCGGCCCTTCAGCCCGGCGGGGCCGCACTGGCCCGGGTCCCCACCCTGCAGGGCTGGGCCACGCTGACCTCCCAGCCCCTCCAGGGCACCGGCCCGGGGGCGGCGGCCGTCACGATCCGGCCCGCCTCGGGCCTGGAGTTGCTTCCGGCGGTGACCGCCTGGCACGGCCTCACCTTCCGCGAAGGCACGGTCGTCGAACACGCGCTGGAAGGTCTGTCCGCCAAGCAGATCGCCCGCCGCCTCAGCCTCTCCCCGCACACCGTCAACGACCACTTCAAGGCGATCTATCGCAAGATCGGCGTGCACGGCCGCGACGAGCTCATCGCCCGCCTGGCCCACTGAACCGGCACCACGACGACGAACGGGCCGCCCTCCAGGGCGGCCCGCCATGAGATCTGCCGCCATGCGCGCGGGCCCGGACAAGCTCGGGGTTGACCGCCGATCGGCCTGGCCTCTATATTCAACACACCGATTGATAAAGAGGTTGGTTGTACAACATGGATGTTGACGAGCGGGACGAGCGGCTCGACCGGGGGTTCGCCGCGCTGGGTGATCCCGTACGGCGGGCACTGATCGCGCGACTGTCCCGGGGAGACGCGACCGTCAACGAGCTGGCCGAGCCGTTCGCCATCACCAAGCAGGCCGTCTCGCGGCACGTCCAGGTGCTGGAGGCGGCCGGTCTGATCACTCGCAGCCGGGACGCGCAGCGGCGGCCGTGCCATCTGAACGCGGCCGCCCTGGAGGAGCTGACCGGCTGGATCGACGCCTACCGGCTGGCCGCCGAACAACGCCATCGCCGCCTGGACGCGGTGCTGGAGGACATGAAGGAGCAGGACAAGTGAACGAGACGACGATCACCGCCCCTCCCGGGACGCCGTTCATCGACACCGTCCGGGAGTTCGACGCTCCCGCCGGGCTGGTGTTCCGCGCCTGGACCGATCCCGAGCTCATCCCGCGGTGGCTCGGGCCGCCCACGATGACGACGGTCGTCGTCGAGTACGAGGCGAGACCGGGAGGCCGCTACGCCTACCTCCACCGCGGCGGGGGCGGAGAGCACCGCTTCCACGGCGTGTTCCACACCGTGGAGGCCGGCGAGCGGATCGTGCAGACCTTCCAGTACGACGGCCGTCCCGACGAGGTCAGCCTGGAGACGCTCACCTTCGAGAACCTGGGCGAGCGCACCCGCGTGCGCGCCCACGCGGTCTACGGCTCCGTGGAAGCCCGCGACGCCATGATCGAGAGCGGTATGGAGCACGGCGTCCGCGAGTCGATGGCGCGCCTGGATCGGCTGCTGCCCCGATGAGTGCTCCGCCTTGACCGAGCGCCGGCTCCAGGGCGCCCGCCGACGACGGGCGTCTCCCACCGTCCCCACCGGGTCTTCAGAAAGCAGCGATCACCATGACGAAGGTTCTGGGCAACATGGCCGTCTCCGTCGACGGCTTCATCACCGGCCACGACCCCGCTCCGGGGCGCGGGCTCGGTGACGGCGACGTCCTGCACGACTGGTACTGGAACGGCGACACGCCCAGCCGCGTCGTCCCCCAGTTCCGGCTGTCGGAGGCCACCCGCGACTTCCTCGACCCGTTCGCCGAGCGCATCGGCGCGGTGGTCGTGGGCCGCAACAGCTACGACGACGCCAACGGGTGGGGTGGCGGCAGCCCCCATCCCAAGGCGCCCCTGGTGGTCGTCAGCCGCCGCCCCGCGCCGCCCGAGGCGACGCCGGCGCAGCGGTTCACGTCCTCGATCGAGGAAGCGGTCGCCGCCGCCCGCGAAGCCGCGGGCGGCCTCGACGTCGGCCTGATGGGGGGCGGTGTGCTCACCAGCGCCCTGGCCGCGGGACTGGTCGACGAGATCGTCGTCCATCAGGTGCCGGTGCTGCTGGGCGCGGGCCGGCGCCTCTTCCAGGAGCTGCCCGGCCACATCCGCCTCACGCTCGTCCAGGATGTGCCCGCCCCCGGCGTGACCCACCTGCATTACCGCGTGGAGCGCTGACCCCCCGCCCTGGGTGGCGGTGAGGCTCGCGCAACGCGGGGCCCGACGTCGATCCGACCGCAGGTCATCTGCTTCTAGCTCAGGTGGCGGGTGATAAAGGCGCTCTCGACGATGTGGGACTTGGCGTCGGTGAGAGTGACGGAGACGGTCGCCAGATCCGCGGGCTGGAAGCCGTTGCGGTCCATGCTGTCGATGGCGATGACGTTAACGGATCGCTCCTTTTCATCGCAAATTGGGACGATCTTTCCGCGAGCGCCGGCGGCGGCGGTGACCGTGGCATTGAGCGCGATGATGGTGCTTTGCGGGGCGCAACGGTATTCGACCGCGATGACGACGCCATCGCGGGTGCTGTTCGCCGCCGCTCCGGTGATGGTGATCGTGGCGCTCGAGTCCTGGGACAACAGGTTCGCTATCGCCCCGCCCAGCGCTGCTGTCACCGCCGCTGTCACGGCTGCCGCCGTCAGGGTCAGTGCGGTCAGCAGGCGCCTGCGGCGCCGGGGAGCCGGTCGCGGGA
This sequence comes from Actinomadura terrae, assembly GCF_022751215.1. Taxonomy (GTDB): domain Bacteria; phylum Actinomycetota; class Actinomycetes; order Streptosporangiales; family Streptosporangiaceae; genus Spirillospora; species Spirillospora terrae. Next base: position 2,078,655 of record NZ_JAICDG010000002.1, read on the forward strand.
TTGCGGGAGCCGCCGTCTGCCGAGGGTGGACCATCGCTTCCCGCTCGGTCACCAGATCGCGTTCGGTGAGCGTGGCGGTCCTGAGGTTGTCGAGCATGGACGGCGGGGGATCGGCCGGCGGCAGAGGTCCGTGCAGGCGTTGCCAGCATGTCCTCCAATGCTCCAGGACGCCGGGTGAGGCATCGCATAGCGCGAGGATCTGCAACACGTCGTCCAGGGTGGGTTGGCGGCCTCGTCCGCTGAAGAGATTGGAGAGCGTTGTGCGCGACAGATTCGCCGGATAGTCAGGGGCGTTATGGGACCGGGCTGAGAGTTCCCGGAGGCTGACGCCGGCGCGCTGGCGAAACTGGTTCAAGACGCCCATGAGTTGGGCCGCCGTCTGGGCCGCTACGGGGTCGGGCTCGCTGCTCTCGGCAGGCTCCGGCGGCTGAGCGGGGAGGGCTGATGGGTGTCCCTGCTGATCGGCGGGGACGGATTCGGTGGCGGCGTTCGTGACGTCGGCGGCGTTCGCGACGCTGGCGGCGAGCTGCCAGCGGGCCAACCACTCGGCGGGGTCCGCGCCGCACGCGACGACGAATGCCTTCGTCACCTCCCAGGTCGGGAGCTTGCGGCCGGCGGCGGCCTGGGACAGTGCGGTGAAGGAGTAATGGACGCGTTCGGCCATCTCCCGGTAGGTGGGCGTCGGGTCGACTGAGTCGCGCAGGTCCCGCAGCGTGCTTGCGAACGCCGCGACCGGGCCTGTCTGCGGATCGAGGTGGTTCGGGGGGCGTGGCACTGATGGCTCCCAGCGGCGAGGTACCGGTCTGGCCGACCCGGCCGGGGGCTTGCGCCGGCAAGACCCCCGGCCGAGCCGTCTCAGTCCTCGCCGCGGCGGGCCGGGCGGCAGGTGATCTCGACCGCGCCCACGATGGTGATCGCGACCGACAGCGTGAGATCCGCGGCCAGCGGGACAACGATGATCAACAACAGGGCGATGAGGATGACGCCTTGCAAGCCGGGTGCGGGGACACACGCCCCGTCGTCGCGAGATGAGGGGACAGACATCGAACGGGCCTCTCGGGTGGGGCACCGGGCGGGGCTGAGATCGCGGTGGCGACCCTTCTCGGTGCCGGGCTCGGGTGGACTGGTGAAGCGAGACCCCTTCGGATATGCGGAGGACGATTGCCGTCGTCCCAGCGCGAAGGGGAACCCACACCCAATGGTTCCCAGCCCCAGGCGGAGTCGGGAAGGGCCTTTGCCATGAGCTGTTGTTTCGAATCTCGTCCCTCCGGAGCGATGAACAACACCGCGATAAATGATCAGTTTGTTTCCATCCCGGCCGCGTACTCGAGGTTCGTTGAACCATCGGTGCAGGCAGGGGCGTTGTTCGCGGTGGCGTGGTGTCCTCGTCCCGGTGACGTCCCTTGCCGGACAGCGGTCGAATCGGCGTTACTGAACATGCATTCGCCCGGCGCCTGTCCGAACCAGGTGATCTGCGGCGTGAGCAGCGGATTCCTCTCGTGGCTCGGGTGGCATCCGCCTTATTGGGGTCTCCTGTTGCCGCAGGAGGCCCCACGGTATTTCGGTTGGGATCTGGAACGGTGAGGTAACTGTCCGTTTCCAGCGCCCTGACCTGCTGCGGCCCGGGGAGGGGTGGCTTCAGGAGTTCGCTTGGTCTGCGGCGGTGCGCTGTTGGAGGGCTCCGGCGAGGGCCGAGGCGACGAGGGCGACGGCGCGGTCGTTGTCGTGGGCCAGTTGGCGCAGGGCTTCCTGCGCGATGGTCCCCGGGAGCTCGACCAGTGCCTGGACGAGGCGGATGCGCGTCGCGGAGTCCGCGGTGGGCGCGGAGAGCTCGTCGACGAGTGCGGTCATGATCTTGTCCGCATGCTCGGGGTCCTGGGACAGCGTGCCGAGGACCTCCGCCGCGGTGACGTCCTCGATGCCTTCGACGACCATGCTGAGGAGCGTGGGAACGGCCGCGGTCGCGCCGTGCCTGCCCAAGGCCAGAGCGGCGTGCCTGCGCACTGTCATGTCCGGGTCCGCGAGGGCGTCCGCGAGCACTGCGGTGGCACCGGCGACGTCGAGTATCTCGGCGATCGCCTGCACCGCGCGCCGCCGGACGTCGACGTCCTGCGAGCGCAGCCCGGCCTCCAGCGCCGCCAGCCCTTCGCCGCCCGACCGCGCGAGCGCCCAGCGCAGGGCGCCCGCGACGTGCGGATCGGATTCGGCCAGGACCGCCTCGGCCAGCAGCTCGGCGGGAACCGACACGTCCTCCGAGGGGGCCAGGACGGCCTGCTGCCTGCGCGCGGCGCTGGGGGAGTCGAGCTCCCGCATGAGTTCGACGATGCGCAGCACGTCCTGCCAGTCGGTGGGCGCCGACGCGTCGATCGCGCGGAGCCGCGCGAGCAGCTCCCGCTCGCGCGCCAGGCGGTCCTGCGTCCACCGGATGAGGTCGCCGACCAGGGCGGACGGCGTGAAGTCCGGGTCCGCCAGCGCCCGCCCGATCTGCTTGAGCGAGAGCCCGAGGGAGCGCAGGCTCTCCACCTGGAAGATCCTGCGGACGTCCTCGTCGGAGTACTCGCGGTAGCCGCCGCTGGTGCGCCCCGTCGGCCGCACCAGCCCCAGCGCGTCGTAGTGCCGGAGCATGCGGGTGCTCACCCCGGAGCGGCGGGCCACATCACCGATCAGCAATCCGCGGCCTCCCGAGCCCCCGTGGCCTCGACGGCCTCCGTAGCCGCGGCGCCTCCCGACCCGTCCGCGGCGGTCGCCGGATTCGCGCCGACGATGGCCACGCGCCTGGCCTCTTCGACGGCCGCGTCGAAACCGGTCTCCGGGTTCTGCCGGAGCAGCTCCGTGGCAAGGGCGTGCGCGGCCACCGCCGGGTCGGGGTCGTTCGCGGCCTTCTCCAGGGCGGGCTTGATCACCTCGCCGAGGTCGAGGAGGGCGCGGCTCAGGCTCAGCCGCACGTCGCGGTCACCGCGGCCGAGCTGGAGGACGAGCTCGTCGACCAGGTTCTCCTTCTTCTCCTCGGGCACGAAGGCGACCGCGACGCGCCATGCGGTCCGTGCGACCTCGTCGTCGGCGTCGCGCAGCATGCCGCGGGTGAGCCAGTCCCACGCGCTCCTGTCGCCGATCTTGGAGAGCGTGTGCAGCGCCTGGCTGCGAGCCTGGGGACGCTCGGAGCCGAGCTCCTGGCGGATGCGGGGCAGGGTGATCTCCGGTGCGAGACGGGTCAGCGCCCAGGACAGCATGTCGCGCACGAAGAAGTCCGGCTCGACCGCGCACCGCTCAACGAGCGTCTCCAGGAACACCGGGTCCGGGTTCGAGCCGACCGCCAGGGCCGCTCGAAGCCGGACCGAGGAGTCCTCGGCGCGCAGGGCGTTGGCCACGCGGGTGTGCTGCGGGGTCGTTCCGTCGGTCGTGTTGATCTGGACCACCTCCCGCCCCCAGTGGAGACCTTGTCACCGTGTAAAGGTCAAGCCCAGGACCAGTGAATCGGTACATCCACTGGTCGACAAAGAACCCTTACCCGCAGACTCGTGCAGGCCCTGGTGTTCAGGGCGGAGCCTGGAGGCGCGGGCGTCCGCGAAGCCGAACACCCGCTGAACGGCCGGGGGGTCTGGCCGTTCAGCGGGCGGTGAAGGGGACCGGGTTGATCCGTTCAGCGATCCGGTCGGGCTCTCACGGGCACAATGCGGCGTTGAGCGCGGTGCCCATTGTGGAGACGAGTCCCTGGATGGCTTGTGGCCCGTTGAGCGTCGCCGAGGCGGCGAACCAGCGGCGCCCGTCCTTGGAGGCGGCGGTCAGCGTGAAGTATCCGGGGACGCCGCCCGCGTGGCCGTAGAAGGTGCCGCACTTCAGCGGAATGTTCTCCACTCCGGCGCCGTAGCTGCCGCCGGGTGTCGGGGTGCGCATTTCGTTGATCTGCGCGGGGGCCAGTATCCGGGGCAGGCCGCGCTGGAAGGCCGCCAGATCGCGGGTGTCGGAGACGATCCGCCCGGCCGCGTCCATGATCGAGGGGTTCAGGGCGGTGACGTCGACGTACCGGCCGCCGTCCAGGACGTAGCCCCGGTTGTGCCTTCCCCTCAGGACGGTCTCGGTGCCCGGCACATAGGTGTGGGTCAGGTTCAGGGGCCGCAGGACGCGTTGCTCGACCGCCGTCGCGTAGCGCATCCCCGTGACCTTCTCGATGATCATGCCGAGCAGCACGTAGTTGGTCTGCGCGTAGTGGAAGGTGCCGAGCGGCTCGCGCGGCCGGCCCTTGATCGCGGACAGGAGCGCGCGCGGCGTCCAGGTGCGGAACGGGTCCTTCAGCGCCCCGCTGTCCTCGAACGCCGACTCGTCGGGATACTCCGGCAGCCCCGAGGTGTGCCGCAGCAGATGCCGCACGGTGATCCCCGACGCGCCGTCCGGGACGGCCCCCGGCAACAGCCGTTCCACGTCATCGGCCAGCGAGAGCCGGCCCTCTCCCACCAGCTGGAGGACCACCGTGGCCGTGAAGGTCTTGGTGACGCTGCCGATGCGGAACACCCCCTGCACAGCCGGGGCGTGCTCACCCGCCCTGCGGGCCCCGTACCGGAACTCGTAGGACCTGCCGTCCACGCCCCACCGGGCGATGACCGAAGGCGCCTTCGCCTCGGTCACCACCTTGGTAAGCGCGTCGTTTGCCGGGGGCGTCTGCGCCACAGCCGTCGCGGGCACGGCGGCGACCATCACGACGGCCAGCGCCATGGCTCTCATCACTGTCATGCGGGCCAGCCTCTCCAACGATCACCCCCGCCCGGCATCAGGGAAGACCCCCCAGATCCCCCCTACGCCGCCAGGAGGAGGCGAACCGCCCATACGGCCGATTGCGCTGGTCGCCGTCCAACGACCAGACTTTCGCTCCAGGACCGTGATCGGCGCGGAACTCCCGGAGGACGCCGGCATCGAGGTCGCCTTGAGCTGGTCGAGCACAGCGTTCAGGTGCACTGCCGCCCTACGTGTCGCCCCGCTGAAGGTCGCGAGGCGACATGGGACATCCCGAACGTCGGCATCACCCGGCGGAGCGGTTCGGCTCCGGCTCAGTGTTGGGACTGGATCAGGCCGTAGAGCCTGCGGATCTCCTGGTCGTCGGCGATCAGTGGCAGCGTGTCGAAGGTCAGCGTCCAGTCGGTCAGCCGGCCGTCGCGATAACCGAACCGTTCGATGATGCCGAAGGACGTGGTGCGGCCCTGGCTGTTCACCGTCCCGTACCACTCCTGGTAGGTGGCTGCTGGGGTGCGCACCCTCTGGCCGGGGTCGAGCTTGGCGTTGGGGTCGGTGCCGAAGGTGCCGAACAGAAGTTGCAGGTAGGCGAGCTTGGCGGCTCGGGTGTGCAACTGGCGGTCGTTGAGTCCGGTGCCCGACAGCGCGGCGTTCCCCATGGAGTCCACCAGGGCGGCGGCGTCCCGCCGGTTCCATGCCGCCGCCCGGCCGGGGATGTCGTCGGGACGCGCGGTCCTCTTGGCGGGAGGCGCCGTGCCGCCGCGCTGGTCGGTCACATCGCCGAACAGGTCCTTCAGGTTGCCGTCGAACGGTTTGAACCAGCGGAACCGGTCGTAGTAGCGCCGCCCCTGCACGACGTCGCCCTTCTTGTTCAGGACGACCCGGTAGATCGCCGGATACTCGACCGTCGTCTTGTTGAGCACGGCCTGGTTGTGCGCGCCGTACATGACGACATTGCGGTCGGCTGCGACACGGGTGGGCCCGAAGTTGAGCGAGGGGACGAGCCGCAACGAGGTGCGGACCGAGTTCTCGATGTTCGTCCGCCCCTGGACGGGAACGGTGGCGGCCTCCCACAGGGTCGCGTTCTGGTCCCACATCTCCCCGTAGACGGCGACCCGCTTGTCCAGGTCCCTCTCATCAGGCGCGTCCGGGGTGGTGTAGGTCGGCATCGCCCCGAACCGTGTCTGCCGGTCGATGAACTTCTGGGCAGCGGGTGTGACCCTCCCCTCGATCACCGGCGGGACATCCGCCTGTGCCGGAACGGCAAGCACCACCGGGACGGCGGCCACGGCCGCGGCCACGAAAACCCCTACTGAACGCCTGGTCACTGACACTCCTCGCGGATGAGAACGGGCATGCGAACAATGATCATCAGCCTGCCGAACGGTCATCTGAAGATCGATTACCTGAGGGGTAATCCAGCACGCCGCGTCCACGGGCAAGGACCAACGGTCTACGGCGACCTCCTCCGCCCAGTTCAGGCGGCCCGCGCCAAAGGCAGGTGGCCGCTCGCCCGGCTGCTGGTCGGAGGTGTCCGGGCTATCTGCCTGAGCGCGGTTTGCCGACTCTCGTGAGTCCCGCGACGGGCGTCTGGGATATGTCCGGACGAGGTCGTCGCGGCGGCTCAGGTGAGTTCGGCCGCGCGGTCGAGGAGGGCTTGGCGTTGTGGTTCGTGGTGGGTGTGGGACGCGGCCTGGCGGAACAGGTCGGCGGCGCGGGTGTGGTCGCCGGCCCGCTCGGTGAGTTCGGCTTGTGCGGCGACGGCCAGCGGGTGATCTTCCAGCCTGCCGTCGGCTCTGGCCTCGGTCAGCAGGCGCAAACCGGCGTTGGGGCCGTGTGCGTAGCCGTGGGCGACGGCCCGGTTGAGCGCGACGATCGGGGACGGCTGGATGCGAGCCAGGACGTCGTACCAGCGCGCTATCGCGATCCAGTCGAGGGTGTCGGGGCTGGTAGCGGTGGCGTGGCAGGCCGCGATCCGCGCCTGGACGCCGTAGGGCTCGTCGGCCCGCGATTGCGGGAGCGCTCGCAGGCCCTCGTCGATCAGGGCGTGGTCCCATCGGCTGCGGTCTTGTCGATCCAGGCGGATGGGTTTGCCGTCGGTGTCGCGGCGCGCGGCGCGTCGTGAGTGCTGGAGCAGGAGTAGTGCGAGGAGGCCGGAGACTGCGGGTTGGTCGGGGAGCAGGGTTGCCAGGAGCCGGGTGAGGCGGATCGCCTCCTGGGCGAAGGCGGGTTCGCCGTCGGCGTCATAACCCCGCGTGAACAGCAGATACAGCACGCCCAGGACGCCGGGGAGCCGTTCGGTGAGCGCGTCGCCGTCGGGGACCTGGAACGGGATGCCCGCATCGGCGATCTTCCGGCGGGCGCGGGTCAGCCGCCGGGTCATCGCCGACTCGGTGACCAGGAAGGCGCGGGCGATGTCGGCGGTGGGGACCCCGCAGACCGTCCGCAGCGTCAACGCGACCCGTGCTTCCAGGGCCAGGGCCGGGTGGCAGCAGGTGAAGACGAGACGCAGCCGGTCGTCGGGCAGGTTCTCCTCGGCCACCGGGAGGGCCGCTTCGGTGGGGCGCAGGGCGGCCAGTTCCTGGAGTTTGCGGCGTTCGACGGAGGCGCGTCGGAGGAGGTCGGTGGCGCGGTTGCGGGCCACCGTCATGAGCCAGCCGCCGGGGTTGGCGGGGACGCCGTCGCGGGGCCATCGTTCCAGCGCCAGGGCGAGTGCCTCCTGCGCGCAGTCCTCGGCCAGTGTCCAGTCGCCGGTGATGCGGATCAGGGTGGCGACGATCCGTTCGTGCGCGCCGGCCGCGGCGGCCTCCACGGACGCCGCGGCCGACTGCGGTTCACTCATCCGTCGTGTGGTCCGGGTCGCGGAAGGGACGCAGTTCCAGCTGGCCGAGCCGGGCCATGGGGTGGGCCCGGGCGATCTCGATCGCCTCGTCCAGGTGCGCGCACTCCAGCACGTCGAAGCCCACGATCACCTCTTTGGTCTCGGTGAACGGGCCGTCCGACAGCAGCAGCTCGCCCTTGCGGACGCGGACGGTCGTCGCCGACTCCGGGGCCGCCAGGGCGCTGCCCAGCACGCGCTGGCCACGGCTGTCGACGTCGGCCACCCATTGTTCGATGTTGTCGGAGCGGTCCTCGTCCGGCTCGCTGTCACTGCACACCAGCATCATGAACTTCATCATCACTCCTGTCGGCCTGGTTCGTCTTCTGTCTAGATGACGAACGAGGACCGCCGATCCGGACACCTCGTGCACAGAGATTGCCCGTCCGGACGACCTGGTCAAGGACCAGCGCCCCGGGGCCCTCCGGGTGTTCGGGACCGTGGCGTCGCCGCCGAGCTGACGGTCATCGGCCTGGGTTGAGGCTGGTGAACCAGCGGACCGCCAGCGCCGTTCCGGACAGGTTGGAACCGAGGTGCCGCGAACCACCATAGGTCTGGTCCCCGACGTCGATCACCGGCGCCTCCACGCCTCGCGCTTTGAACGCGGCCGCGCAGTGGGCGGTGTTGGCGTTCGCCGCCTGCTCGTCCTTGCTGATCTCGTAGAGCCGGACGGGGACGCGGGGCGTCCACGCCGTGCAGACCTCCCCGTCCACCCGCAGTGCCTGCGCGAACGTTCCGGACGGGTGGCGCAGCACGTCGAAGCCGCGTGGGGTGAGCAGTTCGCCGAGGGTGTCGGGGAGTCCTGCCAGCATGACCTCGCCGGGGGTGGTGCTGTCGAAGTACCTCTCGACGCGCCCCGCGTAGGGCTGCTGGAAGAGCTCCGCGGGCATCCGGTAGATCCCGCCGTGGATGCGGTTCCAGGAGGTGAGCAGATAGGAGGCGTACGCGACGGACATCTTGGGGTGCAGCCTCCCCTTCAGCAGCGCGGGCAACTCGGCGCCCCGGAAGTCGTAGCCGCCACTGATCGGCGCCACCGCCTGCAAGCGCAACCGCGGCTCGGCTCCGTCCTGCAACGCCCTCGCCAACCCCAGGGCCGATGAGGCGCCCTGCGAGAAGCCGGTGACCAAGATCCGGCCGTCCAGCGTGCGGCCCTTGCGCGGCACGAACTCGCGGGCCGCGCGCAGCATGTCCAGGGACGCCGACGTCTCCGACGGCACGTCCTTCCACGGGTGCACGCCGGGGCCCCGGCCCAGGCCCAGGTAGTCGGGCGCCACGGTGGCGAACCCGGCGGAACCGTAGGTGATGGCGGCTCCGGGCCCCCACACGTCTGGGGTCGTGGAAGGGGCGTCGGGCTTGTAGCTCATCGTGCCGTGGGTGTAGGAGACGGTGCGGAGCATGCGCTTCCCGTTGCGGGGAAGGACCAGCAGGCCGCTGGCGGTGGTCGCCCGCCGGTGCGTGTCCACCGTCCGGTAGACCAGCCGGTAGGTGTCCACCCCGTACCGGGCCGACGTGGCGTCGAAGTGATCGCTCGCCAGCCAGGCCCGCACCTTCCCGGCCGACATGGTGCCCAGATGCTCGGCGGACACCAACTTCCCCCTGGCCGCATGAGCGCCGTACGGGTGCTCACGCGACGCGGCGGGTGCGGCCGTCGCCCTGCCGTCCGCGAGGGCGGGCACGGTCGCCGCGGCGACCATCGCGGCACCGGCTGCGGCTGCCAGCAGTCCGGCCGTCAGATGGGGGGTGGTGGGGCGGGCCATAGAAGACCTCTCTTCCTGCCTGGATCGGTTGCCACCTACCTTCGACCCCGCCGTACCGAGCCCACATCGCACCGGACGGGGATCCCCCATCCGCTACCTCAGCGGGCGCCGCACTACCCCACCGCCCCCATAAGGGGGACTTCTCCTATGAACCTGCGCCCCCTGGCCAGGCGGGGGAGGACGCGGCCCACCCGGCACCGTCGCGTGCTCGGGTGGTAGGCGCGGCCATCACAAGCATCTCGAGATCGATCGATCTGGAGTGGCGATCGCCGGGTCGGCCGCGCTATGGCGGCGTCGCGGATCTGCTGCCACAGGTCAACCGTGGAGGCGGCGATCATGAGATCGTGGCATGTCCCCGGTAAACGATCATGGAGGTTCCCGATGCGTGCATTGGTCCACGACCCGGACGCACCCCAGGGCCTTCGGATCGGCGAGGTCGCCGATCCGCGGCCGGAGCGAGGGCAGGCGGTGGTCGAGGTCCGCGCGGTGTCGTTGAACTTCGGTGAGGTCGCCGACCTGGCCCTGCGCACCGAACCGGGTGGCGTCTCAGGCTGGGACGCGGCGGGCGTCGTCGTCGAGGCGGCGGCGGACGGCTCGGGTCCGGAGGTCGGAAGCCGCGTCGTCACCTGGGGTCCGGCCGGCGCCTGGGCGCAGCTGCGCGCGGTGGACACCGCCAAGCTCGTGACGGTGCCGGATACCGTCGACCTCGGCGTCGCCAGTGCGCTGCCGGTGGCCGGGGTCTCCGCCCTCCAGGCGTTGCGGGGCCTCGGCCCGGTCATCGGCCGGCGGATCTTGGTCACCGGCGCGTCCGGCGGTGTCGGCCGGTACGCGGTCCAGCTCGGCGCCCTGGCGGGGGCTCATGTGATCGCCGCCGTGGGCAGCCCGGAACGCGGAACCGGGTTGGCCGAGTTGGGCGCCGCCGAGGTCGTCGTCGGGCTCGACAACGTGACCGAGCCGGTCTTCGGCGTCTTGGAGAACGTCGGCGGCGCCCTTCTGGCGCAGGCGTACGGGTTGCTGGCCGACGGCGGCATCGTCCAGTCCATCGGGCACGCGTCCGGCGGGTCGACGATGATCGACTTCGAGGCCGCCAGGCATAGGGGCAGCAGGTTGCGCATCGAGGCGTACCGGCTCGACTGGGCGTTCGGCCCGGACCTCACCTATCTCCTCCAGCTGCTGGACCAAGGACGGCTCGACCCGCAGATCGGCTGGCGCGGCTCCTGGGACCGGGTGGCCGAGGCGGCGGCGGCACTTCTGGAGCGCCGGATCCGCGGCAAGGCCGTCCTCGACGTCACCTGACCGGCCAGCCGTCAGGTGTTGCTGGGGGCCGGTGTATCCGCGTCACGGCGCTCCGGAGGGGGCTCTGTAGGAGCTCGGCACCGGGGCACCCAATTCGACGCTGCGGTCGTGGCCGACTTGGGACGCGTGGTGATGACCGACCGGCCCGTTCGGGCAGGGTGCTAGGCATGGCGGCCGAAGGTGGTGACGGTGCGGACCGGATGCGTGAGGGTGTACGTGATTCGGTGGCGCGCGGCCGGGTGTCGACGGCCACCGGGTGGTCGATGCTCACTCTCATCGCCGCGGGCGCATTCACCCCTTTCTTGCAGGGGTTGTCGGCGCAGGGGGTCACCGACCTGCTGGGCGGGCTCGGCGTCAACTACCTGAGCGCCTGGTGGGTGGCGCGGGCGGAACGGCTGCGGCGGGACGGCTCGGACGCAGGAGCGTTCGAGGCGTTGGCCGAGGAGCTGGAGCGCGACCTCGCCAAGTCGGCCGAGTTGCGTGCCGAGGTGACCGCCCTGCTCAGCCGGATCGGCGGTCTTGAGGTCGCGCTCACGACGGCCTACGAGACGGGACGGTTGGAGCTGCTGGGCGGTCTGGCGGCGACGACCGAGGAGGTCCGCGGCCTGCTGGTCGGCGCCTCGGGAACGCTGGCCGAGATCGGGACCGCGTTACGCGAGCAGGTCGCCGGTGAACGGCAGGTGACCGCGCCCGTCCCCGCGGCCAGGAGCGCCGCACCGCCCATCCCCGTCGTCACCAAGGGGGCGAACGCGCCCCCGCACAACACGCCCAGCAGCACCGGCGGCGACCACTCGCGCACCCGCCCCCCGGCGTCCCCCGTCAGCCGGGCCACCCGGTCCCGCACACCGGCGCGCATCAACTCCGGCCCGCGCCCCAGCCCATCGCTGTGCATCCCCCAATACCACCGTGCATCGCCGCCCCCCGCACCCGACACCCCCGAAGGCAACACACACCTAACCCCGCTCCCAGACCCCAACGGCCGCGCCTTCAGCTGTCGCGTGCCCTACTTGGGGGACCGGTACGGGGGCGATCCTCTCGGCGCTCAGGCTGCTGCGCGGTCGTCACGATTGGACGCATCTCTTCGACTGCCACTTTGCGGGCGACGTCTCGGCTGTAGCTCGCGTCCGACTGTGAACGCGATGTCGAGCCCCCCGCCTCAGCGTGCGTCTGGGAGGAGCTGACTAGAGGTGGTGTCTGCTCGCGAGGTAGGGGACGGGTTCGGAAATCCCGCGCACGGCGAGGTAGCCTTCCCGGCCGAGATCGAGGCGGGCGGTCAGACCGATATCGATGGCCCACGGGTTTCCGGCCGAGATGTGCCCGATGACGGCCTTGTTACGGGTGTGTGCGAGGGCCTCCCACAGGAGGCGCTCGGCGGTCTCGACGTGCGCGGCGGCCAGCAGGATCGGATTCCCTTCGTCCTTGTCCAGGTAGACGTAGCCGGGCCGTTCGCCGGGCGAGGACGAGACGATCAGCTGCCTGCGCTCCAGCATGTGCGGATGGTCGGCGCCGTGGGGGCCGCCGCGCAGGGTCACGTCCAGCGCGTCCATCCATTCGAAATCGTCGGGACGTCCCTCGCGCAGGCCGTCGATCGCGGGCAGGGCGCTGCGGTCGAGGCGTCCGGACATGTTCATCAGCGGGTGCAGGGTGAAGCCCGCGAGCCGGTAGCGGCGGGTCGCGGCCGGATGCGGGGACGAGGAGATCAGGCCGGGACGGTCGCCCGCGTGGGCCAGCGAAGCGTCGAAAAGCCTGCGGCCGACGCCTTTGCCCTGGAATCCCGGTAGGACGCCGAAGACGGCCAGGTACCATACGCCGCCCCGGTTCTGCGCGACCGAGAGGCCGACGATCTCGCCGCCGTCCGCCTCGGCGACCCAGCAGCCCCCGGGGTCGGTCGCGACATGGTGGCCGATGCCCTCGATCCAGTTCCGGCTGGACGCCCCGTCCGGTGGCTGGGGCTCCGGCTCGTCCCAGAGCCGGGCCGCCCGGTCGGCCTCCAGGAAGGCCGCGGCGGAGGCGCGCTCGGCGGCGGGCAGGTCGTCCGGTGTCATGAGCCTGATCCGTACGAGGTCCATGGGAGGCATGATCCGGCAGAGGCAGGCCGGACGTCACGCGAATTTCAGCCCGCGAGGGCAGGCCCGAGTTGCTTGTCCGCACCACCCTCCTTCAATTGCTGTCAACGCACATGTTCTATTACTCGGCCGCGGCTTCGAGCTGGCAGCGCTCGCCGATACGAGGGGCAACCGCAACTGTGCCGGACCTTTGGCGGTTCCTACCGACCGTCCAGTCGCCTGGTGACCGTGTCGAGTGTCGGCCAAGGAGGACCCTCGCGCAGCGAGCGCAGGAGTTCCTCTCCGAATCGCCTGCCATTCGGAAGCTGGTCGCCGAGTTCCCAACGCCAGGCCGCGACCATCGCGAGAACGAGCTGCCGGCACTCGTCCAGCAGTCCTTGGTCAACGTTCGGATAGTGCTCGCAGACCGCCTCGGGGACGTGGGCGAGATCGAACTCGACGGGACCACGGCAGCACGTCTCAAGGTCGATGAACAACGGGCCGAACTTCGTGCCGAGCACATTGCCCGGATGCGGCTCGCCGTGGAGTAGTTGCTCCACGGCGCCGCGGTCCTCGATCGCCCGTTGCAGGCTTGCGAGTCTGCTGCTGAGGAACACGCGGTCGGTGTCGGCGAGCTCTGGCGAAAGGTTCGGATTGGCAACGACGACTTTCGCCTGCGCAATGCGATCGGTGAACCGCGGGCTCGGCACGTCGACCTTGCGCATGCCGACGTGCAACTGCTCCAGCGCCTTGGCGTAGTCGCCTGGTGAGGTATGAGTTGTTGCGGGTCCGTAGTAGGTCCACAGGGTCACCGTGAAGCCATCGCGCGAGTACACAAGCGGGTCCACCCGAGGTTCCAAGCGCCCCGTGGGACATCCGACCTGGGCAAGCCGTTGTGCGAGCTCGACTTCGAACTGTGCGTCCTCATGCCCCAGAGAGGCGACCCGGGCGAGGACGTCGCACGGAGTAAGCCGCAGCGTCAGCCTGTTCGAGTTGTGGAGAACGAGCGCGCCGCTGGCCGGCAGACCAAGCGATGCGGCGACCGAAGTAGCAGCCGCGATCGCGCGCGTGACGTCGGTCATCTCCACCATCGGATCTTGGCACAGACGACGCGCCGGGCGGTTCGCAGCCTACGAGCCCACCACGACCACTGCGGGGCGCCGAGGTCCCCCGGCTCAACAATGGATCCATGCCGTGGCCAGCGCCTTGACTCCCGTCAGTGCAGCGGCGAGTGGGTAGTTGCTGTCGCCGGTACCGCACGAGAACGAGGGTGTCGGCGGTGCTGGAGACCTCGTTCGCGACAGCCCCCAACGCACGGCGAGGGCGGGTCGGCCGGTGAAGTAAGGGTTACGCGGGGGGAGGCTCCATACGGGCCAGATCGGTCCCACCTGATGCCGAGATGGCTCGGATGGTTGCGGCGACGGTGCAGGGGCGCGGGCTGGTCGGCCACCTTTCCCGGGGCCCTCGCGGCGCTCGGTCACCGCCCTCCTCCGGGTGCCCTCCCACCACAGCGGGTCCGGCGCGACGTGATCAGGTTCTCTTGGTGGGCCCGCCCACGCAGATACACCAGCAGGAAATCCGATACGGCCCGGCTGGTAGGAACGTTCTAGCCGTTACGCCAGTCACTCCACGACGACCTGGCCACCTTCAAGGATGGTTTTTGCGCTTGTGCCTGCCAGGCAATGCTGTCCCAGGTCGAAGAACCAGCCGCCTCATGCAGCGTGCGCAAGGCGGCCGTGTAGGCGGCGCATGTGGCTGGTCCATCGTGCTCCCAGTGCCTGTGCGGTTCCGGATCTGAGCCATCCGGAGAACCCACCCCCGTGAGCTGCTACCAGCATCGTCCCCATGCCATCCAGGCGTGGCCGGAACCGGAGAACCGTCCGGAGCAGGTCAATCGGTGGCCACGCCCCGCGATGCCAACCAACCGGGGCCCAACCGAAGGGCCATTCACATGCTTGACCGGATCTTTCTGCGGAGCCTGGCCCGACTGGCGCTCATCGGAGCGATCAGGGGTGCCGCCACCGCCGCAGGCGGCGGCACGATCACCCTGGCCATCTGGTGGATCACCCATCGCTGACCAAGACATCCAGATCATGGACCTACCTGCGCCGGAGCCACCGCCCCCCACTCAATAAGGAGCGCCACCCCTGACCCGACGGCAGCTCGGCGGGACGCGGCCGGCACAGGCCACACGCCCGCCGCCGAGTACAGCGTGGATGATGGTGGGCCGACGGTAATAGGCCAGCCCAGAGTCGAGTGCCTCGTGGAGCGGTCCCAACAGTGTCTCGCCGCTCTCGGCAAGCCCGCGCCAACGCGCCGGCGCCGGGCGACTGGACCAGCTACGCCGCCACCGTCGCCCGGCGCACCAGCAGCGCACAACACTGAGAGGACACGATGACCGACACCTCCTGGTTGGGACCGCCCATCGATGTCCGGCCCGTGCTCGCCGAGCAACAGGCCGCGTTCATCGACCTGCTGCGCCACCTGGACGCCGACGAGTGGGCCAAGCCGACGATCTGCCCCGGATGGAGCGTCAAGGATGTCGCCGCACACGTGCTCGGCGACCACATCGGACGCCTGGCCATCCACCGCGACGGCTACCAAGTGCTACACCCGTGCGACGGCGAGGCGTTCCCCACCTTCCTCGACCGCATCAACGACGAGTGGGTGACCGCCGCCCGCCGCATCAGCCCACCGATGCTCATCGAACTCCTGTCGGCCATAGGGAAGCAGATCGTAGAGTTCTGGCAGACCGTCGACCTGGACGTCCTCGGCGGCTCGGTGCGCTGGGCCGGGCCCGGCCCGCATCCCTCCTGGCTGGACGTCGCTCGCGAGTACACCGAGTACTGGACCCACCAGCAGCAGATCTGCGACGCCACCGGCCGGAGCGGGCTCACCGACCCGCGCTACCTCGGCCCCGTCCTCGACACCTTCCTGCGGGGCCTGCCGCACACGCTGCGCGACGTGACCGCCCCACAGGGCGCCACCCTCCAGGTGAATGTGACCGGACCCGGCGGCGGAGACTGGACCTGCACCCGCGGCCCCGACCACTGGCGGCTGCACCCTCAACCGCACCCCCAGCCCACCGCGCGACTCGAACTCGACACCGACACCACCTGGCGTCTGTGCACCCGCGGCATCACCCCCGGGCAGGCGGCCGAGCGCGCTCGCATCGACGGCGACCAGCAGCTCGCGACAGCGGCTCTCCAGATCGTGTCGATCATCTGGTCGCCACCACCCCCGAGGCATTCGAAGAGTTCTGACACCTGAGTCCGCCAGAGCCCCGGCGTCGCCGTGGCGATCGCGTGCTTCATCCTGCGGCTTCGTCGTGTAGGTCCTGAGCGACAAGCCCGCGCTGCTCAAAATGACCCTGGCCATCACGGCACGGGTGGCGTGGCTGCCGCCGATCATCTACGCGCTGTTCTCGGTCTTCACCCCCGGGGGATCTGATAGGCCGGTATGTCTCCCCGCTCCCGTGCGCGGAGGCGGCTGCCCTCTCCCGCTTCCCCCTCGTTCATGCACGCGCTACTGCACACCAAGCCCGCCACCCTGGACGAACTGCGGGCCAGCGCACGCACGGTGACCACGTCATCATCCCGCAGGGCACGAGCACCACGCCGGTCTACCTGATCAACTCAAGATGGCCCGTCACGGCGCCGAGCGTCAGGACGGTGACCTCGCTGAAATTCCTGGCCGGGACGAGTTCGTCGACCGCACGCAGCAGCTCCCGAGCATGCGGGCCAACCTGCACGGCCAGGAGCACCGCCTGACGCATGCCGACCAGCTCGCCCGAACCCTGATCGAACCGCACGGCGCGATTCGGCTGCTGTGGTCGGCCGCACGGCACGGCCTTGCCGTCCATCCCGACCAGGGCGACGGAATCCTCATCGCCCCGCCGCCGCGGCAGCCCGGCCCGCCTCCGCAGCGGGCCCCGGCCGGTTACGTCTGGAGATTGTCCGCCACGCCGGGCCAGCGCCGACGACATAGCACTACCGCGCTCGGACGAACCCCGATAGATCGGCCCCTTCGCCGACGCCCTGGACGAGGTGCGCTGGTGTCTGGCCGGAGGGGCGTCGGATGAGCGACTGGTCGGCGGCGGGGGAGGCACTACGGTCGGGGTGTGACTCGCCCCTCTCCTGAGCGCACGAAGTGGACGATTCACGGCGAACGCGTTGTCGATGAGAACCGCCACATCCGACTGTCGGTGGCCAGTGTCGAGCTGCCCACCAGGGTCCGCTTCGATCAGTACGTCATCCGGTTTCCCCGCTGCATCATGACCGCCGTGCTGGACGAGGCCGGCGAGAACATCCTGTTGATCTACCGGCATCGGTTCATCATCGACCGTTGGGACTGGCAGGTGCCCGGCGGATACGTCGACCCGCGCGAGGATCCCGCCGCCGCTGTGCGAGAGGCTGAGGAGGAGACCGGCTGGCGACCTCGCAGCGTGAAGTTCCTGCACAGCTCCAGTCGATGATCGGGTGCGCCGACGCATGGCAGGATCTGTATCTGGCCTACGGCGCCGACCTGGTCGGGGAGCCGTGACCAGGGGCGGCGCCGGTTCCGGACTTGAGAGCTCGGGCCACATGCCGTGAAGGACGATGCATCCTAGGCGGCGAAGCGAATGCAACGGCCAGACAGCTGACGACATCGGATGCGGATGAGGTGCTCGCGCGTCTGTCGCCAGCCATGGACCGCCTTACGTCCGGCGGCGCGTTTGGCGGCGACGTTTGGGGGTGGAGCGCTTCGGTGGTGGCTTCTTACCGGTGGGCTGCTGTTGCGGTTTGCGGCCACGGGAGCTGTTGGGAGTGCGGCCGCGGACGATGCCGATCAGTTCCTCCATGAGGTCGGTCGTCACAGCCTCGAGCCAGGCCAGACCGATCTGGGACTGAGGAGCGTCGGTCACGGTGCGGTAGGTGAGGTCTTTGCGGTGGTGGAGACGGGCCAAGGACTGCGGCAGCAGTAGGATGCCGGCCCCCGAGGCCACCAACTCGATCGCGCGAGCGGTGTTCTCAGGACGGGTAAAGGCGGGCTGCCCGGGATGTTCGCCCCAGGTCAGGACGTCATCGAGCGGTTCGAACACGTCCTCGTCGGCGAGATCGGCAAGCTCCACCTCCTCCGCCGCGGCCACGTCGTGATCCTTCGGCACCACCACCACGGTCGTCTCCAGGTACAGCGGGATCACATGAAGGGCCGCGCGGTCGACGGGCAGGCGCACGAACGCCGCGTCCGCACCACCGTCCCGCAACAGGGGGACGACCTCGGCGGCAGGCATCTGCACCAGCCGAAGCGGCACCTCCCGCACCCGCTCGGCCCACACCCTCGCCCATTTTCCGGGCGCCACCCCCGGCACGTAGGCCAGCCGGAATTCACCATCGGTCACTGCTTCAGCCTAGCCGCGCCCGGCGGCTCCCTCCTGCTGGCTACCCTGGTGGTCATGAGCACGTCCAAGGCGAAGACGCCGCAGACCATGAAACCCGCGACGGCGGCCAAGAAGCTGGGAATCCTGCTGTCAGCAGCGCCCGCCGAGTTTCAGGAAGGCCCCGTCTCCCGAGACGAATTGAACGGGCTCCAAGCCGACCCGCCCTCGTGGCTCGCCGACCTGCGCCGCGAGGGTCCTCACCCCCGCCAGGTTGTCGCCGCCAAACTCCGCGTCTCCGCCTCCGGTCTGGCCCGCGCCGGCATCACAGGCCCCCTCACCACAGCTGAGATCGAGAATCTGAAGGCCGAGAACCCTGACTGGTTGGAACGCGAGCGAGCCATCCACGCCGAAGTCCGCAAAGAGAACCTGCGCCTCAAGCAGCAGCGCGCCAAGGCCTGACGCACGCGATGCCTCGACCACCGGCTGGTAGGAGCGCGTCGGTTTCGCGAGCCGAGGGTGACGGTGCCCTGCTCGGTGACATAGCCGATGGCCGGTTCTCCGGTCGCGCCGTGAACGGGCTCGTTGGTGGATGGCGAGCCCAGAACGTTCTCGGCGAACTGGTTCGCCGCAGGCCCACAGCCCGCCCACTTCTGTCTCGGCGGTGATGGCCTCGCGTGCCGTCTGGGCTCTGTGTTGCGCTTCCTGTGCTCGTCCCAGGTCGCCGAGCGTCTGGTGAGCGTCGCCTTCTTGGCAGGCGAGCAGGACCTTGGCCTCGGTGGCGGGTGCGTACTGCTGGCCCTGGCGCGCCAGTTCGGCGGCCTGGTTCTGGACCGCTTCCCGGACCGGGGCTTCGCCTTCGACGAGTTCGGGCCGTTGGGGATCCGGCCCACCGCAGGCTCCTGCTGGACGAAGCAGGGCAAGCCAAACCGGCTGCCAGCGACCTACCACCGCACCCACGGCGTCACTCACTTCCACGGCTGCTACTTCGTGGGCGACGACCGCCTGTGGCGCGTCAACCGCCGCCGCAAGGGCACCACCAACACCTGGTCGCGCTGAAGTCGGTCCGCGTACATCGTCCTGGACAACCTCTCCGCACACACCGGCGCCGACATCGGTCGCTGGGCGAAGAGGAACAAGGTCGAACTGTGCTTCACCCCGACCTAGGCATCCTGCGCCAACCCCGATCGAGGCCCACTTCGGCCCGCTGCGGCAATTCACCCTGGCCAACTCCCACCACCGCAGCCACCCCGACATACTTGGCGCCCAACGCAAGGAACGCGCCCGCCTCCGCAGCGAGAAGGTCATCCGCTGGGGCGGACGCCCCCTCAACGCCGCAGCCTGACCGACCGCGAACCGCAGCCCCGTAGTGCCGAAAAGGACAAGTTCACCAAAAGGACAGCGACAGCAGGACGACTCAGGAGGCGGACGGCTCGATCTCCCCCGCGAAGACGATGATCTGGTCGATGAGGCTCCGCCGCAGATGGACGACATCGGTTCCCGCCAGGCGGGGGCCTCCATCCGGCGTGGTGAAGACCCACTGGTACCGGGCCCACTCGTCAGGCATGTCCACCGCTGAGCAGCGCGCCATCGTGCCGGTCCCCGCCGGGTGGTGCCGAAGGTCCAGCACGAACCGTTCAACCGCCGCGATTCCTTCGCTGCGACCCAACGGCCCCCAGAAGACCACGTCTGAGGTCAGGGCCTGGGAGAGCAGGGCAGTCACATAGCCGTCGGCCGAGGCGTTGAACGCGGAGATGAACGTGTCGATCGCGGAGCGTGCCGTCTCTTCCTGCATGCCCCAGTAGTACCAGCCGTTGCGCGCGCGCTCGTCCCGCGAGCCGCCTACCGATCACGGTGAACCCTTCCGGTCACAGCACTAGCGGGATGCTCCGAACAAGGCCCGGTGCTCCGTCGGTGTTAGGGACGCCGGATCCTTCGCCGTGCCACCCGTCGCCGGGGAGTGTCAGACCATGGTCATGCAGGTTTTCAGATGAACCAGGATGCCGCTCGGGGGCGCCCGATCCCAGCGACAAAGGGGTGACAAATGATCTTGAGAGGGGCTTTCGAGACCGGGTCGTGGGGGCTGACCTGGGGGGTGGTGGAGCGGGCGACGGGAATCGAACCCGCGTAGCCAGTTTGGAAGACTGGGGCTCTACCATTGAGCTACGCCCGCCGGCGGGGCGAGGGGGTGGGCCCTCGGCGCCATCCCGTAGCGTACAGGGTTCCGGGAGTGGACGGGTTATCCGGGCGCGCGCGGGGTCTGGTCGGCATTAGACTTCACGGGTCGCGTGGTGCGGCGGGCTGTAGCGCAGTTTGGTAGCGCACCGGCTTTGGGTGCCGGGGGTCGTGGGTTCAAATCCCGCCAGCCCGACCCTGGACGGGGCGGCCTGGGGCCGCCCCGTCGTTTTTGTTACGGGGTCAGGTGGCGGCGGGCCTCGGTTGCCGCGAGGGTCAGGGCTGTTTCCAGGCGGTCCGGGCGGCGGCCGCCCGCGCTGGCCATGGGGCCCTTTCCGCCCGCGCCGCCGCCCAGTTCGGACGCCGCGGCGGTCAGCAGGTCGCGGGCCTGGATCTCGTTGGACGTGACCGCCGCTACCAGGGTCGCCTTGTCGTCGGTGCGGGTGCCGAGCACCACTGCGCCGGGGCGGTGGGTGAGGACGCGGGACGCCAGCGGGCGCAGGTCCGGGGTGTCCACGATTTGTGCGACCAGCCACCCGCCGGGGAGGCGGTGCGCGGATTCTGCTAGGTGTTTTGCTTCGGTGTCCAGGTTCGATTCGCGGAGGGTGTCCAGGGCGCTTTGGGTTTCCGCGAAGGTTTTTAGGTGTTGGCGGAGGCGGGTTGGTGCTTCGTTCGGGGGGGCGTTCAGGAGGCTCGCGAGTTCGGTCAGCAGGGCGCGCTGGTGGTCGTGGTGGCGTAGGGCGTCCGGGCCGGTGAGGGCCTCGATGCGGCGGAGGCCGGTGCCGATGGACGATTCGCCGACGATGTGCACCGGGCCCGCCTGGGAGCCGTGGCCGACGTGGGTGCCGCCGCAGAGTTCGCGGGACGCGTCGCCGATGTCGACGATTCGCACGTGATTTCCGTACTTCTCGCCGAACAGGGCGGTCGCGCCTGCTTTCTCCGCTTCGGCGCGGCTCGTCTCCCAGACGTGGACGTCGGGGTCGTCCAGGAGGTAGTCGTTCACCAGGGTCTGAATCGTTTCGAGGTCGATCGGGGTGAAGTGCGCGAAGTCGAAGCGGAGGCGGCCGGGTTCGACGCGGGAGCCTCGTTGGGTCGCGTGGTCGCCGAGGACGCGCCGGAGCATCGCGTGCAGGACGTGGGTGGCGCTGTGGGAGCGTGCCGTCGCCGCGCGGCGGGACGCGTCCACGAGTGCTTCCGCCTCTTGGCCCGGGTGCACTTCGCCCTGCACGACCTCGGCCGTGTGGATGTGGAGTCCGTCCAGGCCTGGGCGTGTGTCCAGGACGCGTAGGACGCCGTCGGTTGTGCGGATGGTGCCCGTGTCGCCGACCTGGCCGCCTGCCTCCGCGTAGAAGGGGCTTCGGGAGAGGACTACTTTGACGGTGTCGCCCTCGCGCGCGACTGGCACGTAGTCCGTTTTTGACAGGAGTGCCAGCAGGGTCGTCTCGGACGCGGTCGTTTCGTATCCGACGAAGTCGGTGAGGCCGTGTTCGGCGACGATTCGCCGGTACAGGTCCTGGCGCGCCACCGCTTCGCCCTTGCGTCCTTTGCCTGCTTTCTGGGCGTGGCGGCGTTGGTCTTCCAGGAGTTCGCCGAACGCGTCCAGGTCCACGGTGAGGCCCGCCGAGCGCGCCGCGTCCAGGGTGAGGTCGATGGGGAAGCCGTAGGTGTCGTGCAACTCGAACGCGGTTCGTCCGGAGAGGGTGGATTTCGTGGTTCCGATCGCGGTGTCGAGGAGGCGTGAGCCCTGGCGGAGGGTGCGCTCGAAGCCCTCCTCCTCGGCGGTGACCACGTTGTGGATCAACTCCCGGTGGGGGTCCAGCTCGGGACGGGTCACGCTCGCGGTCAGCGGTGCCAGCGCCGGTTCGTCGATGCCGAGGCGGCGGGCGTGGCGGATCGCGCGGCGCATGAGGCGGCGCAGGACGTAGCCGCGGCCGTCGCGGGACGGCAGGACGCCGTCCGCGATGAGGAAGGCGATCGAGCGCGCGTGTTCGGTGACGACGCGGAACGAGGTCGAGTCCTCGCTTCCGTCGCGGCCCGGATATTCGCGGCCCGCCATTTCCTGGACGCGTCGCAGAGTGGGGGAGAGGAGGTCGGTCTCGCAGGCGGTGTCGACGCCCTGGAGGATCGCCGCGAGGCGGTCGAGGCCGAGGCCGGTGTCGATGTTCTTGGACGGCAGTTCGCCCAGGATCGGATATCCCTCTTTCGCCGGGCCCTCGCCCCGGAGGCTTTGCATGAAGACGAGGTTCCACAGTTCCTGGTAGCGCTCGCCGTCTACGGCGGGGCCGCCCTCGCGGCCGAATGAGGGGCCGCGGTCGTAGTGCAGTTCGGACGAGGGGCCGCACGGGCCGGGCGTGCCCATCGACCAGAAGTTGTCCGCCATGCCGAGGCGCTGGATCCGCTCAGGGGGGACGCCCATCCGGCGCCAGAGTTGCTCGGCCTCGTCGTCGTCCTGGTAGACGGTGACCCAGATGCGTTCGGGGTCGAGGTCGTAGTGGCGCGTGAACAGCTCCCACGCCCAGGAGATCGCCTCCTGCTTGAAGTAGTCGCCGAAGGAGAAGTTGCCGAGCATCTCGAAGAACGTCGAGTGCCGGGTCGTCCGGCCGACGTTCTCGATGTCGCCCATGCGCGCGCATTTCTGCACCGACATCAGGCGGGGATGGTCCGGGACGTCCTCGCCGAGGAAGTAGGGCTTGAACTGGTTCATGCCCGCGTTGGTCAGCAGCAGCGTCGGGTCGGACTGGACGAGCGGGCTCGACGGGACCGCATGGTGGTCGCGTTCCCGGAAGAAGTCGAGAAAGGTCGAACGGATGTCAGAGGAATGCATGGGACGGCCTCACGAGGTCGATGGGATGACGGCGCACACCGCCGAGCCGGGCCGGGCACGACTGCTCGTTCCCCAGCTCGGCGCGGCTAGCTCGCCGCCCCACCTCGTGAAAGACCATCGGATTTCCCGCTCGATTACGTAACGACCCGTGCACGCTACCTCGCGGCGCCGGCCCGTCGCACGCCATTATCCGCCGGGGCGGACTTGAGGGCGTCGAGTTCGGCGGTGCGGGAGTCGTAGTCGGCGCGGGCGGCGTCGATCTCGTCCAGGTGGGCCTCGGCCCAGCCGACGAGGGCGCTGGCGGCGTCCAGGAGCGTCGCGCCGAGCGGGGTGAGCGCGTAGTCGACGCGGGGCGGCATGACCGGGTAGACGGTGCGGCTGACGATGCCGTCGCGCTCCAGGCCGCGCAGCGTGACCGTGAGCATCCGCTGGCTGATGCCGTCGATCTCCCGCTTGAGCTCGGTGAACCGCTTGGTGCGCTCGCCGAGCATCGCGATCACCTGGAGCGACCACTTGTCGCCGACGCGTTCGAGGATCTCGCGGGCGCGGCACATCGAGGGGCGGTGCTCGCGGAACGCGTTCGGCTCCATGGTTCTCTCCAGGTGACCGGGGCAGGTGAAAGTGCCTTCTTGTGCGGATTCCGGGGCGCCCGCACGATGGAGGCGGTTCCCATCCGGAACCGCCTTACCCTTCATAACCTTAGGAGACACGATGACCGCCGAGATTGTCGAGATCCCCGGCTACGTCGCGGGCACCTGGACGATCGACCCCGTGCACTCCAGCGTCGGCTTCGCGATCCGGCACATGATGGTCAGCAAGGTCAGGGGACGGTTCGCGGAGTTCGAGGGCACGATCGTGACCGGGCAGGACGTCCTGGACTCCTCGGTGACCGCGACGATCGCCCTCGCCTCCGTCGACACCGGCAACGCCCAGCGCGACGAGCACGTGCGGGCGGCCGACTTCCTGGACGTCGAGAAGTACCCGTCGATGACCTACCGCTCGACCGGCCTGCGCCCGGAGCGCGACGGGTTCGTGCTGGACGGGGAGCTGACCCTGCGCGAGATCACCCGCCAAGTGCCGCTGCGGCTGGAGGTCGGCGGCTTCGGCCCCGACCCGTTCCTCCAGGACGACCCCTTCAAGGGCGCCCGCGCCGGGTTCACCGCGACCGGTGAGATCAACCGGCTGGAGTTCGGCGTGGGGGACAACGGCACGATCCCCGGCGGCGGGCTCGCGCTGGGGGAGAAGGTGCAGCTCGTCCTGGAAATCGAGGCGTCCCTCCAGATCTGATCGCCGAGCCCTCCGAAACCCCGGCGTTCAGCCTTCGTTTCCCTGCCGTTCCGACATCCCCCTGAATCAGGCGAGATCATCTGAGAAGGGGGGAATCGGCCCCTTGCTACCGCGATCGTGGGGGCCCAGGATGGCGCGCGGGGGCGTCACGAGGCGGAGGACGCGGAGGGACGCGGATGCCGAACGGAACGTCCGGCACCAGGACGGGAACGTCCGGCACGGGGACGGCCGGCGCGCCCGGGGACGGCGGTCGCCGCGCGCGGCTGGCGGCGCCGGGGATCGTGGGGCTCCTCGCCGCGGTGATCACGGGGGTCACGACCTCGCTGGACGCGCTGGAGCTGCCCGGGGCCGCGCAGCTCATCGTGACCGGCGGCGTCGCCGCGCTCGCCGGGGTGGCGGCCTGGGCGGCGCAGCCGCCGCACCCGGGGGACGGGGGCGACCAGCAGGAGATAGCCGGGGTGCCGCCCGCGCAGATCCCGCCGGTCATCGCGCACTTCACCGGACGCGACGAGCCGCTGGAGGCACTGCGCCGCGCCCTCGCCGATCCCAGCGGGTCGCCCGCGTCGCCGCTGGTGGTGTCGTTGCACGGGCCGGCGGGGGTCGGCAAGTCGGCGCTGGCGGCCCGGTTCGCGCACGAGATCGCCGACGACTATCCCGACGGGCGCCTGTACTTCGACCTGCGCGGCGCGGGGGACGCGCGGGCCCGCCCGGAGGAGGTGCTGATCGGCTTCCTCCAGGCGCTGGGCGTCCGGCTGGCGACCGACCCCGGCGGGCTGCCGGAGCTCCAGAAGCTGTGGTGGACGTGGACGCGCGGCCTGCGCCTGCTCGTCCTGCTGGACAACGCCCGCGACGGCGACCAGGTCAAGGCGCTGCTGCCGCCGGGCGGCGGAAGCGTGGTGCTGGTGACCTCCCGGCAGCCGCTGCACCTGCGCGGCACCTTCGACCGGAGGCTTCCGGAGTTCAGCGCCGCCTCCGCCGTCGAACTGCTCGGCCTCCTGGCGGGCCGGGAGCGCATCCAGGCCGACCCGGACGCGGCGGCCGAGATCGCCGAGCTGTGCGGGTACCTGCCGCTGGCCGTCGGGATCTGCGGTGGGCGCCTCGCGGCCCGCGAGTCGTGGACGCCGCGCGCGATGGCCGACCGGCTCCAGGACGAGCGCCGCCGCCGGCTGGACGAGCTGGAGACCGCGCGGGAGATCGACAAGAGCGTCCGCGCGAGCCTCGCGCTCAGCTACGACGACTGCACCCGCACGCAGCGCCGCCTGCTGCGGACGCTCGGGCTGCTGGCGGTGCCCGACGTCCAGGCGTGGGCGGCGGGCGCGCTGCTCGGCGTGTCGGACCTGGAGGGCGACGACCAGCTGGAGGCGCTGGTGGACGCCCAGCTCGTCGAGTGCTCGGGGACGGACGCGACGGGCGCCATGCGCTACCGGCTGCACGACCTCGTCCGCCTCTACGCCCAGGAGCGCGCCGAGCGGGAGGACTCCGCGGGTGATCGGGACGCGGCGGTCGAGCGCGTTCTGGACGGCTACCGCGAGCGCGCCGAGCGGGTCGCGGCGAGCCGCTGGCCGCAGGACTGGCAGCGCGCGGCCGGGCAGGTGCCCGCGCTGGAGTACACGGCGGTGGACTGGCTGAGCAGCGAGCGGCTGGCCGTCCTCGCGCTGCTGGCCCAGGGCGCCGACCGCGGGATGTGGGGGCTGGTCTGGCGGCTCGGCAGGGCGTCCTGCTCGATCTTCCACTCGCTGCGCGTGTTCTGGCCGGAGTGGCGCGCGGCGGCCGAGCTGACCCACACGGTCGCCACGCGCCTGGACGACGAGCGCTCGCTGGGCATCGCCCTGCTGGAGCGCTCGACGGTGGAGGGCAACCAGGGGCGCATGGAGAACGCGCTGTCCGACGCGTCCGCCGCCCTCGCGCTGTTCACCTCCAGCCGGGAGACGTGGTGGCGGGCCCGCGCGCTGCGCTCGATGGGGATGTGCCTGCACGCCGAGGGGAACCTCGACGAGGGCCAGCGCTACCTCCTCGACGCCGTCGAGGAGTTCAGGCGGGAGGACGACGCGTGGTGGCAGGCCCGCACCCAGCGGAACCTGGCCGAGCTGCGGCTGGCGCAGCGCCGCTACGAGGAGGCGCGCGGCCTGCTCGAAAGCTCCCTGGAGGTCTTCCAGCGCAACGGCAACCGCTATTCGGAGGCGCAGACGCTGCGCGTGCTCGGCGAGGTGCTGGCCTCCGAGGCGCGCCGGCTGCGCGCGGCGGGTGACGACGCGGCGGCCGACATCAAGTACAGCCTCGCAGCGCCCGCGCTGGAGCGGGCCGCCGAGGCGTTCCGGCTGCGCGGCGAGCAGTGGGAGGAGGCGCGCTGCCTGCGCGCGGCGGGCGAGGTCGGCGACCTGCGCAACGGGCTGCGCGAGCTGGCGTTCGTCCGGCACGCCGAGCGGATGCTGGACGCGCTGGGCGACACCTGGGGCGTCGCCCGCACCCGCATCTCCGAGGGCCGCGCGCTCGGCCGCCTCGGCCGCCACGCCGAGGCCGCCGCCGCGCTGCGCCGGGCCGTGGCCGACTTCGACGAGGTGGGCAACCGCTGGTGGCAGGCCCGCAGCAGGCGGACGCTCGCCGAGATCCTGCTGGACGGGGGCCGCCCCGCCGAGGCCGTCCCGCCCGCCCGCGAGGCGCTGGAGCTGTACGAGAGCCTCGGCAACGCGGCGGGCGTGGCGCGGGCGCGGTCGGTCCTGGACCGCGCCTCGGGATTCGGGGAGCAATAAGAAGAGGGGCGGGCCCCTGACCGGCGTCCGGTGTTGGTCAGGGGCCCGAAGTCTCGGCTGTCTGAGGGGCTGGGAGGTGCCCCCTGCGAACAGCTCAGCCGAGACCGCTCTTGATCGCGGTGATCAGCTCACCGCCCGTCGTGTCTCCGCTCAGCTCCCAGAAGAAGGAGCCGCCGAGGCCCTCGCTCTTGGCCCAGGCCATCTTTCCGCGGATGGTGGACGGGGTGTCGTAGCTCCACCAGTCGCTGCCGCACTTCCCGTAGGCGGTGCCGGCGATGGTCTTGTTGGCGGGGCACTTGTTCTTGAGGACCTTGTAGTCCTCGATGCCGGCCTCGTAGGTGCCGGGCGCGGGACCGGTGGCGGTGCCGCCGGGGGCCTCCTGCGTGACGCCCGTCCAGCCGCGGCCGTAGAAGCCGATGCCGATCAGCAGCTTGCTCGCCGGCACGCCGAGGCGCTTCAGCTTCGTGATCGTGTCGGTCGTGTTGAAGCCCTCGTGCGGGATGCCCTCGTAGGACGTCAGCGGCGAGTGCGGCGCCGTCGGGCCCTTGGCGTCCCAGCCGCCGAAGTAGTCGTAGGTCATCGGGTTGTACCAGTCGACGTACTGCGCGGCGCCTCCGTAGTCGGTGGCGTCCATCTTGCCGCCGTTGCTGGCGTCGGCGGTGATCGCCGCGGTCACGAGGTTGCCCGAGCCGAACTTCGCCCGGACGGCCGCCAGGAGGTTCTTGAACGCGTCCTTGCCGCTGGTGTCGCAGCTCAGGCCGCAGGCGTTCGGGTACTCCCAGTCGATGTCGATGCCGTCGAACACGTCCGCCCAGCGCGGGTCCTCGACCAGCTTGTAGCAGGAGTCGGCGAACGCGGCCGGGTTCTTGGCGGCCTCGGTGAAGCCGCCGGACCACGTCCAGCCGCCGAAGGAGAACAGCACCTTGAGGTTCGGGTGCTTCTTCTTCAGCTTGCGCAGCTGGTTGAAGTTGCCGCGCAGCGGCTGGTCCCAGGTGTCGGCGACGCCGTCGACGCTCTCGTTCGCCTGGTAGGCCTTGTCGTAGTCGGCGTAGCTGTCGCCGATCGTGCAGCGGCCGCCCTGGACGTTGCCGAAGGCGTAGTTGATGTGGGTCATCTTCGCGGCCGAGCCACTCGTGTCAATGTTCTTGACGTGGTAGCCGCGCTGGTAGATGCCCCACTGGGCGAAGTAGCCGATGACCTTGTCACCGGTGCCCGGCTCGTTGGTGCCGCCCTCGTCGGTGGTGACCGATACCGAGGTGGACGCGGGCGAGACGTTGCCGGCCTTGTCGCGCGCCTTCACCGTGAAGTCGTAGGCCGTCTTCGGGGTGAGGCCGGTGATCGTGACACCGGTCCCCGTGACGGTGGTGGCCTTGGTGCTGCCGTTGTAGACGTCGTAGCCGGTCACGCCGACGTTGTCGGTTGACGCGTTCCAGCTCAGCGCCACGGTGGTGGCGGACTTGCCGGTCGAGTGCAGGTTCCCGGGAGCGGTGGGAGCCTGCGTGTCGATCTCGGGCTCACCGGAGCCGTCGCAGGGGGAGCCGTTGATCTTGCAGCCGGTGAACCAGCCCGATCCGGTGCCGCCGAAGCCGAAGCTCACGGTCTTGCCGGCGGCGAGGGAGCCGTTCCACCCCACGTTCGTGAACGTGTAGTGGTCGCCGGAGACCGCCTTGTTCGCGTCCCACACCGAGCCGATGGACGTGCCGGACGGAAGGTCGCCCTCGACCTTCCAGGAGCTGATCCCGGCGCCCGTCCCGTTCGTGATCGTGCAGTTGCCTTGGAAGCCGGAGCCCCAGTCGGAGGTCTTGGTGCAGGTCGCGGTCACGGCCTCCGCCGACGACGCGGGTGGCGCCGAGAGCAGGGTCGAGGCCACCGCTAGGGTCGCTACGCCGACGAGCGCTGTCGCTCGCCGGCCGCCCGGTCTGGACATGAGTCTCCGTTCAGTTCGTTCCCCCGAACCAACAGGAAATCTCGGCCTTCTCTTAGGAAACTTTCCTAAGAAATTGCGCTGATGGTAACCGGGCGCGCAGGGGCGTTCAAGAGGCCCGTGCTCCCCGCGAACCGAGGTGCGGCGGGTGGTCTGCGTGACTGCCTGGGGACATACGGTCGCCCCGCCGGGACGAAAAAATCAGGCCGTACCGAACCAGCCGGGGACGTCCAGGCGCCACAGACCGGTGGGCGCGACCTCCCGCAGAGCGGCCTCCAGGGCCCGTACGCGGTCCGCGCCGAGCCGCTCGGTCCAGTCGTCGCGGATGCGCTCGAAGATCTCCGCCGACCGGACGAGCGAGTCCGTCCCGCGCGCCGTCAGCCGGACGATCTTGCGCCGCGCGTCCGCCGGGTCGGCCGCGCGCTCCACGTACCCCGCGCGCTCCAGCGACTCGACCATCTTGCCCGCGGCCTGCTTGGACACGCCGAGCCGGCGGCCGAGCTCGACCGCCGTGGTGCCGTCCGGGCCGATCGCCTGGAAGACGAAGCCGTGCATGGGACGCAGGTCCGGATGGCCCTGTCTCGCCAGCTCGGCGTGCGCCTCGTCGATGATCACGCGGAACGCCAGGAAGAGCCGGAGCGGCAGCTC
Organism: Actinomadura terrae; assembly: GCF_022751215.1. Taxonomy (GTDB): domain Bacteria; phylum Actinomycetota; class Actinomycetes; order Streptosporangiales; family Streptosporangiaceae; genus Spirillospora; species Spirillospora terrae. The sequence continues at coordinate 2,108,320 of NZ_JAICDG010000002.1, forward strand.
GAAGCCGGGCGGGTCATCGCCGGAGGGATCACTTGACATGAAAGACAACCTCATTGACTATATGGACAACCACATTGTCTAACTTAGGGGATTGAGAGCCATGACACTCGTCCGCGCCGCCGAGAGCCGCCGCACCGACACGCCGAACGGGACCATGACCACCTTCGCCACGCCGACCCAGGGCGGCGCGTCCGGCCTCGCCGTCTGGCGGGTCGACATGCTCGCGGGCAGGACGGGACCCCGGCACGCGTTCGACACCGAGCAGGTGTGGACTTTCCTGGAGGGCACCGCGACCATCGACCTGGACGGCCGCACGCTGGAGGCCGGGCCCGGCGACACCGTCGTGCTGCCCGCCGGCGCGCCGCGCCAGATGACCTCCCGGCCCGACGCCGGATTCACCGCCGTCGTCTCCGCGCCCGCCGGATGCCTCGCCTACGACCCCGACGCCGTCGTCGACCCGGACAAGTGCGACCTCGCGCCGCAGGGCGCCGAGCAGATCGTTCCACTCTGGGCGCGGTAGCGGTCGGTCAGGTGCCGAGGTAGGCGAGCACGGCCAGCACCCGGCGGTTGTCGTCCTCGGACGGGGGCAGTCCGAGCTTGCCGAAGATGCTGTTGGTGTGCTTGCTGATCGCCTTCTCGGTGACGAACAGCTGCCCGGCGATCGCGGCGTTCGAGCGGCCCTCGGCCATCAGCCCGAGCACCTCGCGCTCGCGGGGGGTCAGCGCCTGGAGCGGCTCCTCGCGGGCGTGCCGGGTGAGCAGCTGGGACACCACGTCCGGGTCGAGGGCCGTGCCGCCGCCCGCGACCCGGCGCACCGCGTCGACGAACTGCGCGACGTCGGACACGCGGTCCTTCAGCAGGTAGCCGATGCCGCCCGAGCTGTCGGACAGCAGCTCGCGCGCGTAGAGCTGCTCGACGTGCTGCGAGAGCACCAGCACCGGCAGCCCCGGCACCTGCTTGCGCGCCTCCAGCGCGGCGCGCAGGCCCTCGTCGGTGAAGGTCGGCGGGAGCCGGACGTCCACGACCGCGACGTCCGGACGGTGCGTGGTGAGCGCCCGCAGCAGCGACGGCCCGTTGTCCACGGCCTCGACGACCTCGAACCCGAACGCGCCCAGCAGGCGGATCAGCCCGTCTCGGAGGAGGGCAAGGTCTTCGGCGATGACAACGCGCACGGCAGCTCCATGGTCACGATGGTCGGCCCGCCAACGGGACTCGTGACCGCCATCGTCCCATCGAACGCCCCCAGCCTGCGCTCGATACCGCGCATGCCGCTGCCCTCGCCGGGATCGGCGCCGCCGGTCCCGTCGTCCCCGACGATCATCAGCAGCCGGTCGGAGGCGTACTCGATCTGGACCCAGGCGCGCGCCGCGCCCGAGTGCTTGACGACGTTCGCGAGGATCTCCGCGACCGCGAAGTAGGCCGCCGACTCGACCGGAGCGTCCGCCCGTCCCGGCAGGTCGATCCGCACGTCGACCGGCAGCGGGAGCGACAGCGCCAGCGCGCGGACGGCGCCGTCCAGGCCCCGCTCGGCCAGCACCGGCGGATGGATGCCCCGCACCAGGTCGCGCAGCTCGGTCAGCGCCGTGCCGCTGGACGCGCGCGCCTCGGCCATCAGCCGCCGCGCGGTCTCGGGGTCGTGCTTCATCATCTCCTCGGCGAGCCCGATGCTCATGCTCAGCGCCACCAGCCGCGCCTGCGCGCCGTCGTGCAGGTCGCGCTCGATCCGGCGCAGCTCGGCGGCCGAGGCGTCCACCGTCTCCGACCGGGACTCCGAGAGCTGGCGCACCCGCTCGGTCAGCGCGCCCTTCGTCGGCGCCAGCAGCGACTGCGTGAACAGCGCGTGCGCCTTCAGGACCATCCCGCCGAGCGGCACCGACGCCACCGTGAGCGCGGCGCCCAGCACGACCGCGCCGACGACGCCGAGCACGCCGTAGTCGTTCACCATCCAGAACGGGCCCCAGCCGTACTCGGTGATCAGCGTCAGCCAGGGCGCCACGAACACGCCCTCCAGCCCGTACAGGGTCATGCCGCCCGCGAGCACACCCGCGACCAGCCCGAGCGGGACGTTGAGGATCACCCACAGCAGGTCGCGCCAGGTCGCCGGGTCGGTGAGCACCCAACGCAGGCGTCCGAACAGGCCGAGGCCCCCGGCCGGCTCGGGACGGTAGGGGACCGGGATCTGCACGCCCGACCACTCCGCCGCCCACGCGCGCTGCTGGTTCGCCACGCCGCGGATGCCCTGGATCGCGACCGGCGCCATCACGATCCCGAACCCGAGCGGGATGAACGCGATCGACAGCACGGTCAGGATGAACAGCGGCAGGTTCGCCGCGTACGCCACGACGATCTGGATCAGGCTGCGGACGAAGTTGACGAGCGCCGTCCGCGCGCCCTCCGCGACGCGGTCGCCGAAACCCTCGCTCACCTGGCTCCTCCTCCGGCCGCCAAGGGCCACCCCCATCCCAGTGTGCCCTTGCCCACCATTGTGGGTGCCGCTCGGACGCCGGGCGGTGGGCCTAGGCCCCCGCTTTCGCAGGGATCATGGGGGAGTTAACCCCACCACCGATGAAGTCCGTCGTCCGGGAGTGACAAGACAAGCGGCCCCGTTCCCTGGACAATGCTCAGCGATATCCAGGGGAGAAAGCGAATCCACGTTGTGACAGCCAGCACCAGCCAGACCGCGACCGACCAGACCGCCGCGAGCGGCCCGACCACGGGGGACGAGGTCGTGGGGGACAAGCCCGTCGCAGGGGACAAGACCATCGAGGGGCCGCCGCCGATCACGCAGCGGATCGCCGGGGAGCTCGGCGTCCGCGAGGGGCAGGTGCGGGTCGCCGTCGACCTGCTCGACGGCGGGTCGACCGTCCCGTTCATCGCCCGCTACCGCAAGGAGGCGACCGGCGCCCTCGACGACGCGCAGCTCCGCGCGCTGGAGGAGCGCCTGCGCTACCTCCGCGAGCTGGACGAGCGGCGCGCCGCGATCCTGGAGTCGATCGAGTCCCAGGGCAAGCTGACCGACGAGCTGCGCGCCCAGATCATGGCGGCCGACGCCAAGGCCCGGCTGGAGGACATCTACCTCCCGTACAAGCCCAAGCGGCGCACCAAGGCGCAGATCGCCCGCGAGGCCGGCCTCGAACCGCTCGCCGACCTGCTGCTGGGCGACCCGTCGCACGACCCGCACGAGGCCGCCGCGCCCTACGTCGACGCCGAGAAGGGCGTCGCCGACGCGGCCGCCGCGCTGGAGGGCGCCCGCGCCATCCTCGTCGAGCGCTTCGCCGAGGACGCCGACCTCATCGGCGCGCTCCGCGAGCGCATGTGGAAGCAGGGCCGGGTGGTCTCGCGGGTCCGCGAGGGCAAGGAGGAGACCGGCGCCAAGTTCGCCGACTACTTCGCCTTCGCCGAGCCGTTCGCGAAGCTGCCCTCGCACCGCGTCCTCGCGCTGTTCCGCGGCGAGAAGGAGGAGGTGCTCGACCTGGACCTGGAGCCCGAGGAGGCCCCGGACGAGGCCGGCGCCGCCGACCCGTCGGCGCGCAGCTCCTACGAGGTCGAGATCGCGCGCCGCTTCGACGTCGTCGACCAGGGGCGCCCGGCCGACAAGTGGCTGCGCGACGCCGTCCGGTGGGCCTGGCGCACGCGCATCCTCGTCCACCTCGGCATCGACATGCGCACCCGGCTCCGGCAGGAGGCCGAGGACGAGGCGGTCCGCGTGTTCGCCGCCAACCTCCGCGACCTGCTGCTCGCCGCGCCCGCCGGGACCCGCGCCACGATGGGCCTCGACCCCGGCCTGCGCACCGGCGTGAAGGTCGCCGTCGTGGACGCCACCGGCAAGGTCGTCGCGACCGACACGATCTACCCGCACGAGCCGCGCCGCAAGTGGGACGAGTCGATCGAGACGCTCGCCCGCCTCGCCCGCCAGCACAAGGTCGACCTCGTCTCGATCGGCAACGGCACCGCCTCCCGCGAGACCGACAAGCTCGCCGCCGACCTCATGGCCCGGCACCCCGACCTCGGGCTCACCAAGATCATGGTGTCGGAGGCGGGGGCGTCGGTGTACTCGGCGTCGGAGTACGCGGGACGCGAGCTGCCCGGCATGGACGTCTCGCTGCGCGGCGCCGTCTCCATCGCCCGCCGCCTCCAGGACCCGCTCGCCGAGCTCGTCAAGATCGACCCCAAGTCGATCGGCGTCGGCCAGTACCAGCACGACATCTCCGAGGTGAAGCTGTCGCGCTCGCTCGACGCCGTCGTGGAGGACTGCGTCAACGCGGTCGGCGTGGACGTCAACACCGCGTCCGCGCCGCTGCTCACGCGCGTGTCGGGCATCGGCGAGGGCCTCGCCGAGAACATCGTCGCGCACCGCGACGCCAACGGCCCGTTCCGCAGCCGCGGCGGCCTCAAGGACGTGCCGCGGCTCGGCCCGAAGGCGTTCGAGCAGTGCGCGGGCTTCCTGCGCATCCCCGGCGGCGACGACCCGCTGGACGCCTCCAGCGTGCACCCCGAGTCCTACCCGGTCGTCCGCCGCATCCTGGACGCGGCGGGCAACGACATCCGGGGCCTGATCGGCAACACCGCCGTGCTGCGCGGGCTCAAGCCCGCCGAGTTCGTGGACGACACGTTCGGGCTGCCGACCGTCACCGACATCCTCGCCGAGCTGGAGAAGCCCGGCCGCGACCCGCGTCCGGCGTTCCGCACGGCGACGTTCAAGGAGGGCGTGGACAAGCTCTCCGACCTCGAACCCGGCATGGTGCTGGAGGGCGTCGTCACCAACGTGGCGGCGTTCGGCGCGTTCGTGGACGTCGGCGTCCACCAGGACGGGCTGGTGCACATCTCCGCGATGTCCAGCAAGTTCGTGTCCGACCCGCGCGAGGTCGTGAAGCCGGGCGACATCGTCCGCGTCAAGGTCCTGGACGTCGACCTCCAGCGCAAGCGCATCTCCCTCACCCTCCGCCTGGACGAGGAGCGGAACCAGGGCGGCGATCGCAACCAGCCGTCCAACCGGGGCGGCGGACGCGGCAACGGCCGGGCCAACCAGAACGGCAACCAGAACGGCGGCGGCCAGCGCCGCAAGGGCGGACGAAGCGGCCAGGGCGGCCAAGGCGGTCAGGGTGGCCAAAGCGGCCAAGGCGGCCAGGGTGGCCAGGGCGGCCAGGGCGGACGAAATGGCCGGGGAGGACAAGGAGGTCAGCGCGGCCAAGGTGGCGGCCGTGGTGGAGGGGGCGGCGCGATGGCCGACGCGCTCCGCCGTGCCGGGCTCGACAAGGGCCTTCCGCCCAAAAAGAAGCGGTAACCCGCCTGCACCGCATTGTCGACATGAAAACGACTGTTCTGTCCTCTGCCGGCCGTCTCGTGGCGCGATCGCGTCGCCGCGAGGCGGGTTTCTCGGGCGTTGTGCCCCACCGATGTCCGCAGACGTTGCCGGTACCCCATAGACTTGGCCGCGCGAAGGCGCGGAGCCGCATTTCGGCATGCCCGCGCCACCTGAGAGACTGACTGGCTGAGCACGCGTCGAACGCCGCGGCCGAGACAGCGCCCGATCAAGGAGACCTACCCCAGTGAAGACCGATGTCGAGGAGCTGACCCCCACGCGGGTCAAGCTCACCGTCGAGGTTCCGTTCGACGAGCTCAAGCCGAACCTCGACAAGGCGTACAAGGAGATCTCGCAGCAGGTGCGGATCAAGGGCTTCCGGCCCGGCAAGGTCCCCGCCCCGCTGATCGACAAGTACGTCGGCCGGGGTGCGGTCCTGCAGGAGGCCGTCAACGACGCGCTTCCCGAGCTGTACGGACGCGCCGTCGAGGAGACCGAGATCTTCGTGCTCGGCCAGCCGGACGTCGAGGTCACCGAGCTCGACGACGGCAACCAGTTCGCCTTCACCGCCGAGGTGGACATCCGGCCCAAGTTCGAGGTGCCCGACTACGACGGCCTGGAGGTCGTCGTCGAGGACGCCGAGGTCACCGACGAGCAGGTCGAGGAGACCGTCGGCAACCTGCGCGAGCGGTTCGCCTCGCTGACGACCGCCGAGCGGCCCGTCGAGGAGGGCGACTTCGCGACCGTCGACCTCGTCGCCGTGATCGACGGCGAGCGGGTCGAGGACGCCTCCACCTCCGGCTACTCCTACGAGGTCGGCAGCGGGTCCGCCGTCGAGGGCCTGGACGAGGCGCTCACCGGCCTGTCCGCCGGCGAGGAGAAGACCTTCACCAGCACCCTGGCCGGCGGCGAGCACGCCGGCGAGGAGGCCGAGATCACGGTCACCGTGCAGAGCGTCAAGGTCAAGAACCTCCCCGACCTCGACGACGAGTTCGCGCAGCTCGCCAGCGAGTTCGACACGCTCGAGGAGCTGCGCGGGGACGTCCGCACCCGGCTCGGCCGCCAGGTCCGGCTCCAGCAGCTCTCCGACGCCCGCGACAAGGCGCTGGAGGCCCTGCTGGAGAAGGTCGACATCCCGCTCCCCGACAAGGTCGTGGAGGAGGAGGTCGGCCGCCGCAACCAGCAGCTCGAGCAGCAGTTGCAGATGGCGGGCATGACCCGGGCCGACTACCTCAAGGACGAGGAGAAGACCGAGGAGGAGTTCGACGCCGAGGTCGCCGACGCCGCGCGGCTCGCGGTCAAGGGCGGGTTCGTGCTCGACCAGCTCGCCGTCCAGGAGGAGCTGGGCGTCGAGAACGAGGAGCTCAGCGAGTACGTCGTCTCGCAGGCCATGCAGATGGGCGTGCAGCCGCAGCAGCTGGCCGAGTACCTCACCCAGAACAACCAGCTTCCCGCGATCGTCTCGGAGGTGCTGCGCAGCAAGGCGCTGAACCTCGTGGTCGAGCACGTCACGGTGAAGGACGAGTCCGGCAACGAGATCGACGTCGAGGCCGTCCAGCGGGAGCTGAACGGCGAGACGGGCGAGACCGTGGCCGCCGAGGACGCCGACACCGCCGAGTCCGCTGAGGTCGCCGAGGACGCTGAGGCTCCGGCGGCGGAGGAGTCCTCCACGGAGGAGGCCCCCGCCGCGGCTGAGGCCGCCGCTGAGGAGGCCCCGGCCGACAAGTCGGGCGATGAGGAGAAGAAGGACGCCTGACGTCTTCTCCGCCCGTTCCAGGGCATCGGACACGCCCCGCATCCGGACTCCGGATGCGGGGCGTTCCCGTGTCCCGCCCCGTCCCGCACCCGTCCCGCGCCTGACTCGGGCGGGTCGCGGACAGAACACAGACAGGTCCGGGGCGTGTCGCGGGTGTGTCGCGCCCGCGTCCGGGGAGATCGTGACGGGGCGGGTGCCGCCCGGATACGCCCCTGGCGAAAAGGCGGCCCCACGGGCTTGGCCAGGCCCCTGAGCGCGTTAATGTCCAATCATCCGAACCGATTAAAAGGACCGGAGGAACACCCGGTGAGCATGCCTCCGACTTTCGACGAGTCGTCGCGGATCCAGGCGCGGGTCGCCGAGGCGCCCCTGTTGCCTCTGGGCGACCAGCTGTTCCAGCGGCTGCTGCGCGAGCGCATCGTCTTCCTCGGCCAGCAGGTCGACGACGACATCGCCAACCGCATCTGCGCCGAGCTTCTGCTGCTGTCGGCCGAGGACGGCCGCCGCGACATCACGATCTACATCAACTCGCCCGGCGGCTCGGTCACGGCCGGCATGGCGATCTACGACATCATGCAGTACGTCCCGAACGACATCGTCACGGTCGGGATGGGTCTGGCCGCGTCGATGGGCCAGTTCCTGCTCTGCGCGGGGACCACCGGCAAGCGCTACGCGCTGCCGCACGCGCGCATCATGATGCACCAGCCGTCCGGCGGCATCGGCGGCACGGCCTCCGACATCAAGATCCAGGCCGAGCAGATGCTGTACGTCAAGAAGACGCTCGCCGAGAAGATCGCCGAACACACCGGCCAGCCGCTCGACCAGATCGAGCGCGACTCCGACCGGGACCGCTGGTTCACCGCCGACGAGGCCAAGGACTACGGGTTCGTTGACCACGTGGTGCTCAGTGCCACCCAGGTGCCCTCCGAGGGCACCGTCTCCTGACGACCCGAACCACCAATCGGAGGCACACAGTGAGCGACCTCATCCGACCCGGTTACACCGATCTCACCCGGCCGGGCATCCAGGCGGGCGGGAGCCCGACCCCGGTCGACAACCGCTACATCATCCCGTCCTTCGTCGAGCGCACCACGTACGGGGTCAAGGAGATGAACCCGTACAACAAGCTCTTCGAGGAGCGGATCATCTTCCTCGGCGTGCAGATCGACGACGCGTCCGCCAACGACGTGATGGCCCAGCTGATCACGCTGGAGTCGATCGACCCGGACCGCGACATCAGCATCTACATCAACTCGCCCGGCGGCTCGTTCACGGCGATGACGGCGATCTACGACACGATGCAGTTCGTCAAGCCCGACGTGCAGACGGTGTGCATCGGCCAGGCCGCCTCCGCCGCCGCGGTGCTGCTGGCCGCCGGCACGAAGGGCAAGCGGGCGGCGCTGCCGAACTCGCGGATCCTGATCCACCAGCCCGCCACCGAGGGCACCTACGGGCAGTCCAGCGACATCGAGATCCAGGCGCGCGAGATCATGCGGATCCGCGAACTGCTGGAGAGCATCCTCGCCGAGCACAGCGGCAGGAGCATCGACGACGTCCGCCGCGATATCGAGCGCGACAAGATCCTGACGGCGGACGAGGCGAAGGACTACGGTCTGATCGACGATGTCTTCGTCAGCAGGAAGCGCAAGGCCGAGGTAGTGTCGTCCTGAGACGACACGAGGACGAGGGAGTCCCCCAGCCCGGTCGCGTCATACTTCCGGGCGAGGGGCTCACCTAGTCCGTTGGAGGCGGTAACGTCGAGTCCAACGTCGAGAGCCTTCGGGACGCAACCGAGCTGCGCCGCATCCTCTCAGGCGCGCGGCCCCACGAAAAGGAGACAGTTGGGTGGCACGCATCGGCGACGGTGGTGACCTGCTCAAGTGCTCGTTCTGCGGCAAGAGCCAGAAGCAGGTCAAAAAGCTCATCGCGGGTCCGGGCGTGTACATCTGCGACGAGTGCATCGATCTCTGCAACGAGATCATCGAGGAGGAGCTCTCCGAGACCTCCGACCTCAAGTGGGACAACCTGCCGAAGCCGCGGGAGATCTACGAGTTCCTCGATTCCTACGTCATCGGCCAGGAGACGGCGAAGAAGGCACTCTCGGTCGCCGTCTACAACCACTACAAGCGGATCCAGTCGGGTGACACCGGCAGGGACGACCCGGTCGAGCTGGGCAAGTCCAACATTCTGCTGCTGGGCCCCACCGGATCGGGCAAGACGCTGCTCGCGCAGACGCTCGCCAAACTCCTCAACGTCCCGTTCGCCATCGCGGACGCCACGGCGCTGACGGAGGCCGGATACGTGGGCGAGGATGTCGAGAACATCCTGCTCAAACTGATCCAGGCGGCCGACTACGACGTCAAGAAGGCCGAGACCGGGATCATCTACATCGACGAGGTCGACAAGATCGCCCGCAAGAGCGAGAACCCGTCGATCACCAGGGACGTCTCGGGGGAGGGCGTCCAGCAGGCGCTGCTGAAGATCCTGGAGGGCACCACCGCGAGCGTCCCGCCGCAGGGCGGCCGCAAGCACCCGCACCAGGAGTTCATCCAGATCGACACCACGAACGTGCTGTTCATCTGCGGCGGCGCGTTCGCGGGCCTGGAGAAGATCGTGGAGTCCCGGGTCGGCAAGCAGGGGATGGGCTTCGGCGCCCAGATCCGCTCCAAGTCCGACTTCGAGGACGCCTCGGCCGTCCTGGGTGATGTGATGCCCGAGGACCTGCTGAAGTTCGGGATGATCCCCGAGTTCATCGGCCGGCTGCCCTCGATCACCTCCGTCCACAACCTGGACCGCGAGGCCCTGATCAACATCCTCACCGAGCCGAAGAACGCGCTGGTGCGCCAGTACCACCGCCTGTTCGAGCTGGACGGTGTCGACCTGGAGTTCACCGACGACGCGCTGGAGGCCATCGCCGACCAGGCCATCCTGCGCGGCACCGGCGCCCGCGGCCTCCGCGCGATCATGGAGGAGGTGCTCCTGTCGGTGATGTACGAGGTCCCGAGCCGCCACGACGTGGCGCGCGTCGTGATCACGCGCGAGGCCGTCCTGGAGCACGTCAACCCCACCCTGGTCCCGCGCGACCGGCCCAAGCGCGAACCCCGCGAGAAGTCCGCCTGACGCAGGCCTCACCGCCCCGCAGGCTCACGGCAGGAGCGCGCCCGCGATCATCGCGGGCGCGCTTCCGCGTTCACGGCTTCCGTGTTCACGGCTTCCGCGTTCACGGCTTCCGTGTTCACGGCATCCGCGTTCACGCATCCGTGTTTCACGGTGAAGGGCTCGGCGGAGCGCGGCGACACGCCGACCGGATTCGATTCCGAGTCGGCGTGGAGCGTCGACGAGGGGGAGCGCGGGATCAGCGGGGGGTGGACTCGCCCAAGCCCGCCTCGCGGGCCAGGACGATCGCCTGGGCGCGGTCGGCGACGTGCAGCTTCATGAAGATGTTCGAGACGTGGTTGCGGACGGTCTTCTGGCTGAGGAAGAGCGTCCCGGCGATCTCGGCGTTGCTGCGGCCCTGCGCGATCAGTTCGAGGACCTCGCGCTCGCGCTCGGTCAGTTCGGGGAAGGCGGCCTGGCGCGGGTCGGGCATGTCGGTGAAGTAGGTCAGGACGCGGCGCGCGATCTCCGGGCCGTAGATGGCCTCGCCCGCGGCGACGGCCTTGACGGCGCGGGCGATCTCCTCGGCGCCCGACTCCTTCAGCAGGTAGCCGCGGGCCCCGGCGCGCATCGCCGCGAACACCGAGTCGTCGTCGCGGAACATCGTGAGGACGAGGACGCCGATGCGGGGGCTCGTGCGGGTGATGGTCCGGGTGGCCTCGATGCCGTTGCCGCCGGGCATGTGCAGGTCCATCACGACGACGTCGGGTTGCAGTTCGGCGGCCATCCGCACGGCGTCGGGGCCGCACTCGGCCTCGCCGACGACGTCCACCCCGAGCGCCTGGAGCAGGCCCTTGAGGCCCTGCCGGAACACCGGGTGATCATCGGTGATCAGTACGCGGATGGACTCAGTGCCCACTGCCTCGCCTCCGCTCGGCGGTTCGGGCGCTCTCGGGCGCCGGGTTCCGTGGTCGCGTCGCAGGGCGATGGTACCCGGAGGCCGCCTCGGCCACCGTGAGCGGAAGATGGGCGGTGACGACGGTCCCGCCGCCCGTCCGGGACGCGACCGAGCAGCCGCCGCCGAGCTCGGCCGCCCACTCCTTCATCGCGGCGAGGCCGCGGCGCGACTTCGGCCGGCCGCCGCCCCGGGTCGTCTCGGGCAGGCCGGGGCCGGTGTCGGCCACCAGCAGGTGGAGTTCGGCGTCGCGGGTGAGCAGCACCAGCACCGTACTGCCGGGGGCGTGCAGGCGGACGTTCGTCAGCGCCTCCTGCGCGATCCGGTACGCGGCGACCTCCACGGCGGCGGGCAGCCCCGCGGGGTCGCCGTCGAAGCGGACGACGACCCGGTCGCAGCAGCCCTCGGCGTAGGACTGGATGGCGCCGACGAGGCCGAGGTCGTCCAGCGCGGGGGGCCGCAGCCCGTGCGCCATGTCGCGGATCTCCCCGACGACGATCGCGAGCCGGTCCCGGACGTCCGAGAGCAGCGGCTCCATCCGCTCGGGCTCGCAGGCGAGCGTGAGGCGCGCCGCGTCCAGCGACATCGCGAGGCTCGCCAGCGTCGGCCCGAGCCCGTCGTGCAGGTCGTGCCGCAGCCTGCGGCGCTCCTCCTCCCGGCTGGCGAGGATGCGCTCTCTGGAACGTTGCAGCTCGGAGGTGAGACGGAGGAGGTGGGGGATGCCCGCGGCATGCGCCACCGCGGCCCCCGCGGCGAACGCGCCGGCCAGGGCGGCGGTGCGTGCCAGTACCGCTCGCATCCCGTCCCAACCCCTCTCGCTCCGCGGCCCGTGGACTCCCGCCCCGCGCACGCGGGCGTTCGCCGTCAAGCCTTGCGGGCGGGACGACCCGGTGTCAGGTGACCTGTGTCCCGACCGCGGCGGGAAAGGCCGGGCCCCCGCACCGGCGCCGCCCGGCGTTCCACCCCCGGTGGGCCCGTAGAATCGTCGGTCGTGACACAGCCCAGCAATGAGCGCGGCCAGGAGGCCGGCGCGGACGTCGACCTGCCCACCCAGTACCGACCGGCCGATGTCGAGGGCCGGTTGTACGAGCGCTGGGTATCGGCGGGGCTGTTCACCGCCGACCCGGAACGCGACCCCTCCCGCCCCGCCTTCTCGATCGTGATCCCGCCGCCGAACGTCACCGGTTCGCTGCACATGGGGCACGCGCTCGACCACTCGATCCAGGACACGCTCGTCCGGCGCAACCGGATGCGGGGCCGGGAGGTCGTGTGGGTGCCCGGCATGGACCACGCGGGCATCGCCACCCAGAACGTGGTGGAGCGCGAGCTGGCCAAGGAGGGCCTGTCCCGGCACGACCTCGGCCGCGAGGCGTTCGTGGAGCGCGTCTGGAAGTGGAAGGGCGAGTCCGGCGGCCGCATCCTCGGCCAGATGCGCCGGCTGGGCGACAGCGTCGACTGGACGCGCGAGGCGTTCACGATGGACGAGGACCGCGCCCGCGCCGTCCGGACGATCTTCAAGCGGCTGTTCGACGACGGTCTGATCTACCGCGCCGAGCGCATCATCAACTGGTGCCCGCGCTGCCTGACCGCGTTGTCGGACATCGAGGTCGAGCACGCCGACCGCGAGGGCGAGCTGGTGTCGATCCGGTACGGGTCGGGCGAGGACGAGATCGTCGTCGCCACGACGCGGGCGGAGACGATGCTCGGCGACACCGCCGTCGCCGTCCACCCCGAGGACGAGCGGTACCGGCACCTGGTGGGCCGCGAGATCGAGCTGCCGCTGACCGGCCGCCGCATCCCGGTCGTCGCCGACGAGCACGTCGACCCCGCGTTCGGCACCGGCGCGGTCAAGGTGACCCCGGCGCACGACCCGAACGACTTCGAGATCGGCCGCCGCCACGGCCTGCCGTCGCTGACCGTCCTGGACGAGCGGGGCGTCGTCACCGCGCACGGCCCGTTCGAGGGTTTGGATCGTTTCGAGGCCCGGCCCGCGGTGGTCGCGGCGCTGCGCGAGCAGGGGCGGATCGTCAAGGAGGTCCGCCCGTACGAGCACTCGGTGGGGCACTGCCAGCGCTGCGCCACGGTCGTCGAGCCGCGCGTGTCGCTCCAGTGGTTCGTGAAGGTCGGGCCGCTGGCGCGGGCGGCGGGCGACGCCGTCCGGGACGGGCGGGTCGCGGTGCATCCGCCGGAGATGGCGGCCCGCTACTTCGAGTGGGTCGACAACATGCACGACTGGTGCATCAGCCGCCAGCTGTGGTGGGGGCACCGCATCCCCGTCTGGTACGGGCCGGACGGCGAGGTCGTCTGCCCCGGCCCGGGCGAGGAGGCGCCCAAGGGCTGGACGCAGGACACCGACGTCCTCGACACGTGGTTCTCCTCGGCGCTGTGGCCGTTCTCGACGCTCGGCTGGCCCGCGAAGACGCCCGAGCTGGAGCGCTTCTACCCGACGTCGGTGCTGGTCACCGGCTACGACATCCTGTTCTTCTGGGTCGCGCGGATGATGATGTTCGGCCTGTACGCGATGGACGGCGTGGTGCCGTTCAAGGAGATCGCGCTGCACGGCATGGTCCGCGACCAGCACGGCAAGAAGATGTCGAAGTCGTTCGGCAACGTCGTCGACCCGCTCGACTGGATCGACCGGTACGGCGCCGACGCGACCCGCTTCACGCTGCTGCGCGGCGCGAACCCGGGCGGCGACGTCCCGGTCGCGGAGGACTGGGCGCAGGGCTCGCGCAACTTCTGCAACAAGCTGTGGAACGCGACGCGCTTCGCGCTCATCAACGGCGCGCACGTGCGGGGCGAGATGCCCGCCGAGCTGTCGACCGTGGACGCGTGGGTGCTCTCGCGCCTGCACACCGTCATCGCCGAGGTGGACGCGCACCTCGACTCCTACGACTTCGCCAAGGCGTGCGAGACGCTCTACCACTTCGCGTGGGACGAGGTCTGCGACTGGTACGTGGAGCTGGCCAAGGTCCAGCTCGCGGACGAGCGGGCCGAGGCGACGCGCCGCGTCCTCGGCGAGGTGCTCGACAACCTGCTGCGGCTGCTCCACCCGGTCGTCCCGTTCGTCACCGAGGAACTGTGGACGTCGCTGACCGGTGAGGCGACGGTCGTCACCGCGCCCTGGCCCGCGGCGGACGCCGGACGCGCCGACCGCGCCGCCGAGGCGACGGTCGAGTCGTTGCAGCGGCTGGTCACCGAGGTCCGCCGGTTCCGCGCCGACCAGGGCCTCAAGCCGGGCCAGCGGGTCGCCGCCGAACTCGCCTGGGACGGCTCGCCGCTCGCCGCACACGAGGAGGGCGTCCGCGCGCTGCTGCGGCTGACGGCGCCCGGCGAGGCGTTCACGGCGACCGCGTCCCTGCCGGTCGAGGGGGTGACGGTCCGGCTCGACACGGCGGGCGTCATCGACGTCGCCGCCGAGCGCAAGCGGCTGGAGAAGGACCTCGCCGCCGCCCGCAAGGAGGCCGGGCAGGCGCGCGGCAAGCTCGGCAACGAGGCGTTCATGGCCAAGGCGCCCGAGGCGGTCGTCGCGAAGAACCGCGACCGGCTGGGCCAGGCCGAGGCCGCCATCGAGCGGCTCGAGGCGCAGCTCGCGGCCCTTCCGGCGGGTTGATCCAGGCTACGATCCGTCTCGTCCGCGGGCCGTGGGGGGTGTCCCGGCGCGGGCAAGGGAATCTTCGGGAGTGCAATGGCCGGTTCACCTTCTCCGTCCGACGCGCCGGACGTCCCGTCCGGTGACGACGCGACCGTGCCGCGGGCCGACGCCGACCCGCAGACGCCGCCCCCGGCCGAGCCCGAGCCCGAGGCCGAGCCGGGCGCGGCGCCGGACCCGTGGGGGGCCTCGCTGCCGTGGTGGTCGGTGGAGCAGGGCGGCGGCACGGGCCCGCAGCAGGTCCCGAACGGCACGGGCCCTCATGCGGCGCCTCCCGCGCCGAACGGCACCGGGCCGCTCCCGGTGGCGCCGCAGCCTCCGGCGGCCGGGTCGGGCGAGCGCAAGCCGGTCCCGAGGCTGCTGCTGGGCGCGGGCGTCGGCGCGCTCCTCGTCGTGGTGCTCATGGCGGCCGTGCTGGCGGTCCGCTCGGACGGCGGGAAGAAGACCGGATCGGCGGTCACCGCGTCCAAGCGGAAGATCACGGCGGTCGCGGTCGCGGGCGGGCTGCACCGGGACGGCACCACGCCGCCGGTGACGAGCGCGGCGTACCCGTTCATCGCGGCAGCGATCAAGGCGGGCGGCGTCCCGGTGAGCAAGGACGGCGTGGCCGTCTACGCCGCCGACGTGGCCGGCGGGCCGGGCGCGCCGCTGAACGTGCTGTTCATGGGCGGGACGGGCGCGGTCGGCGACCCGGTGGCCTTCCTGCGGACGATCCGCCCGGCGACGTTCATCGCCGCGCAGGACACCGGCGCGGGCAAGGACGGCGGGCGCGCGCTGTGCGGGTCGTTCGCCGTGCTGGCGGAAGTGCACGTCTACTGCGCGTGGGCGACGAAGGACTCCTACGGCGTGGTCGCGTCCAACACCGCCGTGCGCGCAGCCGCGGCCGCGGCGACCGCGACGAACACGTTGGACGCCGTGGAGTCCCCGGGCACCGCGCACGACGTGACGGCGGCGGCGAACCAGGAGATCCCGGTGGTGGCCGACCTCATGCGCCGGATCCGCCAGGACGTGGAGAAGCCGCGGGAGAAGCCCCGGCGTTGAACAGCCGCCTCGTGCGGGCGCCCACCGCGTCGAGGACGAGGGCGGTGAAGTAGACCGTCCCGACGGCGACGATGTGGTGCCCGAGGGTGGCGAGCGACGCGGGCGTGACGGCGTCCGCGTCGACGACGTCCCAGGACGGCGGGAGCGCGCGGGTGAAGCGCAGGTGCGCCGCCGGGAGCCGGACGAACGTCACGGGCAGGCCGCCGAGCGCGGCGACCGCGCCGTCCAGGTCCTTGTGGTCGGGCAGGCAGACGACGGCGTGGTCGACGGCGCCCCAGCGGGAGCGGGCGGCGGTGAGCGCGGCGGTGACACCGGTCCGGTCGACGGCGGAGTCGACGAGCACGGTCGTCGCCGACCCGGGGACGCGGTGCCATGACAGCCGTCCCGGCAGGACGATCGACGCCAGCACGGCCGCCGTCCGCCCGGCGGAGGGCTCGGCCGCGCCGGGCATGCGCCGCGCGGCGGCGACGCCGAGTTCGGCGCTGATCCGGCCGAGCCCGGCGGGCAGCAGGCCGGGGGCGAGGCCGCTGCCGCCGGGCTCCACGTACTCGACGCGTCCCGCCAGCGCGTCCGCGACCTCGGCGGACTGCGGCGCGGACAGCAGGGCCCGCGTCCGCGGCCCCGCCACGCCGAGCTTGTCGAGCGCGATCTCCGCGGCCGTGGCGCCGAGGACGCCGATGTGCTCGGGGAAGACGGGGGTGAGGGCGGCGACGTCGGGCGGGAACAGGCTGACCTCGTCCGAGCGTCCGCCCATGCCCGCCTCCAGGACGAGCACGTCCGCGCCCGCGTCCCGTGCGTGCAGGACGCCCGCGAGCGTGAAAAGCCCGGCGGGGGACAGGTAGCCGTCCGAGGGGGCCAGCGCGGCGATGCCGTCGCTGAGCCGCCGTCCCAGGGAGGCGAGTTCGTCCTCCGACACGGCCTGCCCGTCGATCCGTATCCGGTCGCGGTTGTCGCGCAGGCCGGGACTCGTCACCGTGCACACGCGCATGCCCGCCGCCGCCAGGAACGCCGACGCGTAGGTCGCCGCCGTGCCCTTCCCCTTGGAGCCCACGACGGTCAGGAGCGGAATGTCCAGGGAAAGGACGTCGAGGGCCTGCGCCAGCGCGCGCGCACGGGCGAGGCTGCGCTTCGCCCCGGCGGCGCGCCGTTCCCACTCGTGGAAGAAGACCTCGTCGGCGCCCATGCGTCCCATGCTCGCAGCGCCCGGGCCGGGACATGCCGCGCGGCGGTGCCGAGTAGGCTCTGAGGGTCACTTTCCGCAGTCATGGAGCATCGTGAGCCAGCCAACCGAGCCGCTCGACTACCGGGGCGCCATCGGCGCGATCATGAGCCGCGGCGTCGAGTGGGAGATCGACCCCACGCTCGACCGCGTCCGCGACCTGGTCGACGTCCTGGGCGACCCCCACCGCGCCTACCCCGTCATCCACGTGGCCGGGACGAACGGCAAGACCAGCACCGCCCGGCTCATCGAGGCGCTGCTGCGCGAGCGGGGGCTGCGCACCGGCCTCTACACCAGCCCGGAGACGACCACGCTGCGGGAGCGGATCGCGATCGACGGGGAGCCGATCAGCGAGGAGCGGTTCGTCGAGACGCTGCGCGACGTGCTGCCCTACGTCCAGATGATCGACGGCAAGCACCCGGTGCCGCTGTCGTTCTTCGAGGTCCTCACGGGGATGGCGTACGCGGCGTTCGCCGACGCGCCGGTCGACGTCGCGGTCGTCGAGACCGGGATGGGCGGCACCTGGGACGCCACCAACGTCGCCGACGGCGCGGTCGCCGTGATCACCCCGATCGGCCTGGACCACACCCGCTACCTCGGCGACACCGTCGAGGAGATCGCGGGCGAGAAGGCCGGGATCATCAAGCCCGGCGCGGTCGTGGTGCTCGCGCAGCAGCCGGTCGAGGCGGCCGAGGTGCTGCTGCGGCGGGTCGTGGAGGCCGGCGCGTCGGCGGCCCGCGAGGGCATCGAGTTCGGCGTGCTCGGCCGCGAGGTCGCGGTCGGCGGCCAGGTGCTGCGCCTCCAGGGGCTGCACGGGATCTACGACGAGGTCTTCCTGCCGCTGTTCGGCGATCACCAGGCGGGCAACGCCGCGACCGCGCTCGCCGCCGTCGAGGCGTTCGCGGGCGGCGCGGCGAGTACGGGCGAGGCGGGCCTTGAGGCCGCGACCCGCATCGCGCCTGGCGAGACCTACATCGGCGGCGACGACCGGCTCGACCCGGCCCTGGTGCGCAGCGGGTTCGCCAAGGCCGCGTCGCCGGGGCGGCTGGAGGTCGTCCGGACCGGCCCGACCGTCCTGCTGGACGCGGCGCACAACCCCGCAGGGATGGCCGCGAGCGTCGCGACCGTCACCGAGTCGTTCGGCTTCACGCGGCTCGTCGGGGTGCTCGCCGCCGCCGCCGACAAGGACGTCGCGGGCATGCTCGACCAGCTCGAACCCGTCCTCGCCGAGCTGGTCGTGACCCGCAACAGCTCGCCGCGCTCGCTGCCGCCCGAGGAGCTGGCCGAGATCGCCGAGGGCGTCTTCGGGCCCGAGCGGGTGCACATCGCCGACCGGCTGGACGACGCCATCGACCGGGCCGTCGGCCTGGCCGAGGAGACCGGCGAGTACCAGGGCGCGGGCGTCCTGATCACCGGATCGGTGGTCACGGCGGGCGACGCCAGGACGCTGCTACGCGTAGGGGAGGGCCGGTGACGGCCATGGACGCATCCAGCACGGGCACCGGCACGGGCGCGGGCTCGGAATCGGGCGAGGCGGGAGCCTCCCGGGCGCGTCCCGCCGGGGACCCGGTGCGGCGGCTGCTGGCCACGGTGCTGGCCTGCGAGGCCGTCGTGATCGCCCTCGCGATCCCGGTGGCGGTGGCCGTCCTGGACGTGAGCGGCGGCACGGCGGGCGCGGTGTGCGGGGGGCTGGCGGTCGTCTGCCTGCTGATGGCGGGGCTGCTGCGGTTCTCGTGGGCGGTGCCGGTGGGGACGGTCCTCCAGGTGCTCGTCATCGCGACCGGGTTCATGGTGCCGACCATGTTCTTCCTCGGTGCCCTGTTCGGGGCGCTCTGGGGAACGGCGATTTGGATGGGACGCAAGGCGCGGGAAGCGGCGGCGCGCTAAATTCGCGGGACGGCGCCCATTCCCGTCCGCCTGCCCTTTCCCTTGTCGGTCAATTCCGACATCTTTCTCTTTTGGGAAATGTTGGACGTTGGTGGACGGCGACCTCCGGAGGAGAAGGTCGTGTCCACCCGCACATCCGAACACCCGCCCCGCACGGCGGCATGGCGGGGCCGGGCGGCCGCCGTCACCGCCGCGTCCGGCGCGCTGGCGATGGCCGCGACCGTGCTGCCCGCCGCCGTCATGACCGTCCCCGACACCACCGCGAACGTCGCCCCCGCCGCGGCCGAGGCGCTGGGCCTCGGGACGGGCGACCTCCCCGACCTGCTGCGCGCGACCGGCCTGTCGCTGCCCGCGCTGCTGCTCGCGGTGCCGCTCGCCGCCGTCGCGGCGCGCCGGTTCTCCGCGTGCTCGGTGGCCGCGTCCGGGCTGCTCGTGCTGCTCGCCGGGATCGGCGCGGCGCGGCTCGCCGGGTCGGTGGCGCAGGCGGGGCTCGTGCGCGCGATGGAGGGCGCCGGGGCGGGCGTCGTGCTGCCCGCCTCGCTCGTCCTGATCTGGGAGCGGCGCAGCCGCGCGCTCGCCGCGCTCTGGGCGGGCGGCCTGGTCTGCGCGCTGCTCATGGCGATGCCGGTCGCGCTGCGCCTCGTCCCGGTGTCCGGCGGGACGGCGGCGGGCGGTGCCGGCTGGCGCGCCGCGCTCGCCCCCACCCCGTGGCCCGCGATCGCCGCCATTGCCGCCGTCGCGCTGTTCCTCTTCCTGCGCGGGCGCGGGCCGTGGCGGCTGCCCGCGCCGCGCCACAGCGAGCGCGGCCGGCTCGTGCTGCCGCTCGTCCCGGCGGCGGGGTTCGCGTTCCTCGCCGTCATCGCGGCGGACGCGTGGTCCCCGGGCGCGCGCCTGGCCGTCGGCGCGCTCGCGCTGCCCGCCCTGGTCGCCCTCGCGCTCGCGGGCGGCGCGGACCCGGCGGCGGGCAGCCCGCACGGCTGCGCGGTCGTCATGATCGCGGTCGGGCTGCTCGGCTACCCGGTCGCCGCGCCGCTGGCGGGGCTCGCCGCCGTGGACGCCCACGCGCGCGGCGCCGCCGGGGCATCGCTGCTGCCGTTCGCGCTCGCCGGTGCCGCCGCGATCGCGGGCGCGCTGGCGTCCGTGCGGGCGCGGC
This sequence comes from Actinomadura terrae, assembly GCF_022751215.1. GTDB lineage: Bacteria > Actinomycetota > Actinomycetes > Streptosporangiales > Streptosporangiaceae > Spirillospora > Spirillospora terrae. Next base: position 2,128,381 of record NZ_JAICDG010000002.1, read on the forward strand.
CGAGGGCGGCCGTCCTGACCGGGTACTGCCTGATGCTCGCCGCCCCGCTGCTCGGCCTCGCGGCCGATCACACGTTCGGCGGCTTGGCCGGGCGGGCGGGACTGCTCGCCGTCCTGATCCCGCTCGGCGCCGGGGCGGGCCTGGCGCTGGCCGCCTCGCTGCGGGACGCGGGCGCCGGCGCGGCGCTGTTCGGGCTGGCGCTGCTCTTCCCCGCCGTCCTCGCGGGCCAGCTCATGGTGCTGTCGCTCCAGACGTCCTGGCTCGTGCGGGCGCGTCCGGTGACGCAGGCGCAGCAACTGGACGCGCTGACCGGCGGCTACCAGGCCTGGCTCGGCCTCGCGGCCGCGTCCGCCGTGCTGCTCGCCGCCGTGACGGCACGCGCGGGCGCCCGCGCCGCCGACCGGTCCGCGCGGGCCGACGCCCAGGCCACCGGCCGCGCCCTCGCGGGGAGCAACCCGGCCCTCACGGCGGCCGACCCGGCCCTCGGCACCGCCGCCGGAGGAGCCGAGGCCGCCGCGGGCCCCGGCGCCGGGTAGGATTCGCGCGCAGTGGTGCGCGGGCCGCGGCGTGACCGGTCACGCCGGGCCGACCCCGTCGGACGGGGCGGCGCCACCCCGATCCGAACTTCCTGAGGAGAGACTCCGTGTCCGAGCGCACTCTTGTCCTGGTCAAGCCCGACGGTGTCCGCCGCGGCGTCGTCGGCGAGGTGATCGCGCGGATCGAGCGCAAGGGCCTCACGCTCGCCGCGCTCGAACTGCGCACGCTCGCGCGCGAGACCGCCGAGGCGCACTACGAGGAGCACGCCAGCAAGCCGTTCTTCGGCGAGCTGGTCGAGTTCATCACCGGCGGCCCGCTGGTCGCGATGGTGGTCGAGGGCCCGCGCGCCATCGAGGCGTTCCGCGCCCTCGCCGGCGCCACCGACCCGGTGAGCGCCGCCCCCGGCACGATCCGCGGCGACTTCGCGCTGGAGATCGGCGAGAACATCGTGCACGGCTCCGACTCCACCTACTCCGCCGAGCGCGAGATCAAGCTGTTCTTCCCCGAACTGGGCTGACCCCACCGGACGACGCGCACGCGCGCACATCGACACACGCGGGCCGGCCGACCGGCCCGCGTTGTGTTTTAACTAAAACCACCCTGCTCAGCACACGAATTTTTGGCGACGCGCGCGTCAGGGGTGACTGCCCGCTGGCGTGTGAGCACGTTACGATGGACAGGCCGCTATACACGCCCGTCAACATGAAGGGCTCCCTTTCTTCATGGGTAACAAGCTGTCGTTTCTTGGCCGTGACATGGCGGTCGATCTTGGCACTGCCAACACGCTGGTGTACGTGCGCGGGCGTGGCATCGTCCTGAACGAACCCTCGGTGGTGGCGATCAACACCAACACCGGGAAGATCGTCGCGGTGGGCATCGAGGCGAAGCGGATGATCGGCCGCACACCCGGCAACATCGTCGCCGTCCGCCCGCTCAAGGACGGCGTGATCGCCGACTTCGACGTCACCGAGCGGATGCTCCGCTACTTCATCCAGAAGGTGCACAAGCGCCGGCACTTCGCCAAACCGCGCATCGTGGTGGCGGTGCCGAGCGGCATCACCGGCGTGGAGCAGCGGGCCGTCAAGGAGGCCGGGTACCAGGCCGGCGCCCGCCGCGTCTACATCATCGAGGAGCCCATGGCCGCCGCGATCGGCGCCGGGCTGCCCGTCTACGAGCCCACCGGCAACATGGTCGTCGACATCGGCGGCGGTACCACCGAGGTCGCGATCATCTCGCTCGGCGGCATCGTCACGAGCCAGTCGGTCCGCGTCGGCGGCGACGAACTCGACCAGGCGGTCATCTCCTTCTCCAAGAAGGAGTACTCGCTGATGCTCGGGGAACGGACCGCCGAGGAGATCAAGATGGCGATCGGTTCCGCCTATCCGGGCGGGGACGAGGAGCCGCACGCCGAGATCCGCGGCCGCGACCTGGTGAGCGGGCTGCCGAAGACCGTCGTGATCTCCGCCGAGGAGGTGCGGCGCGCGATCGAGGAGCCGGTCAACTCCATCGTGGACGCGGTGAAGACCACGCTCGACAAGTGCCCGCCCGAGCTGTCGGGCGACATCATGGACCGCGGGATCGCCCTCACCGGCGGCGGAGCGCTGCTGAAGAACCTCGACGAGCGGCTCCGCGAGGAGACCGGCATGCCGATCCACCTCGTGGACAACCCGCTCGACTCGGTCGTCCTCGGCACCGGCAAGTGCGTCGAGGACTTCGAGTCGCTCCGGCAGGTGCTCGTCCCGGAGCCGCGGCACTGAGCTCCCGGCGAAACCAGGAGAAACGGGAGGTCGGTGGGTGAAGGACACCCGGCGGACCCGCGTGGTCCTCGGCGCGCTGATCGTCACGGCGCTCGCGATGATCACCGTGGACTACCGCGGCGGGGAGCACTCCCCGCTGAGCGGGCTGCGCGACGTCGGCGCGACGGTGTTCGGCCCGGTCGAGCGGGCCTCGGCGTCGGTCGTGCGGCCGGTCGGCGACACCTTCGACGCCGTCACCGACGCGCCGGGCGAGCGCCGCCGCGCCGACCGGCTCGAACGCGAGAACCAGCGGCTGCGCGAGCAGCTGCGCGCGGGCCGCCTCGACCAGGACCGCTCCGCCCAGCTCCGGCAGCTGCTCGGCACCGCCGGGACCGGCGGCTACAAGATCCGCGCCGCGCAGGTGATCTCCGCCGGGCAGGGCTTCGAGGACACCGTCACGATCGACGTCGGCAGCCGGGCGGGCATCAGGCCCGACATGACCGTGATGAGCGCCCAGGGGCTCGTCGGCCGCGTCACCCGCGTCGGCCCCGCCACCGCGACCGTGCTGCTCGCCACCGACCAGACGTCCTCGATCGGCTCCCGCCTGGAGGACTCCAAGGAGATCGGGATCGTGCAGGGCCGGGGCCGCCGCGGCCTCGGCAACGGCGGAACCCCGCTGCGCTTCCAGCTGCTGGACGCGGCGGCGCCGATGCGCGTCGGGCAGCGCGTCGTCACGCTCGGGTCGCAGGGCGAGCGGCCCTACGTGCCGGGCGTCCCGATCGGCGTCGTCGAGCGCATCGACAACTCCAGCGGCGGGCTGACCCGCACCGCCTACATCCGCCCGTTCGTCCGCTTCACCAGCCTGGACGTGGTCGCCGTGGTCGTCGCGCCGCCGAGGCGCGACCCGGGCGACGCGGTGCTGCCGCCGAAGCCGACCCCGCCGCCGTCCCCGAGCCCGGCGCCGAGCGGGAAGCCGAGCGGGAAGCCGAGCCCGGGCGCGACGCCGTCCGGGGACCCGGGGAAGGCCAGGCCGCGCGGCACCAAGAGTCCGGCCACGAGACCGACCGCAGAGGACTGACGTGCTGAACGTGCCGGAGAAGTCGCAGACCGGGCGCCGGGTGATCACCGTCCTGGTGGTCGCGGCCGCGCTGATCCTCCAGGTGTCGGTGGCCAACCGGCTGCCGACGCCCGGCGGTGTGCAGCCCGACCTCGTCCTGCTGGCCGTCGTGGCGCTCGCCCTGGTCAGCGGGTCGATGACCGGGATGGTCACCGGGTTCCTGGCGGGCCTCGCCGCCGACATCGTCCCGCCCGCCGACCACACGCTCGGGCGCTACGCCCTCGTCTACTGCCTCATCGGCTACCTGTGCGGGATCGCCTCCGCCGAGATGGACCGCCAGTCGGTCGTCCCGTTCTTCGCCGTCGCCGCCGGGGCCCTCGCGGGCACCGTGCTGTACGCGGCGACCGGGATGATCCTCGGCGACCCGCGCGCCGAGTGGGGCACGGTGTCGCGGATGGTGCCGCTCCAGGTCGTCTACGACGTGGTCGCCAGCCCGTTCGTCGTGTGGGCGGTGCTGCGCGTCACCCGCAAGTTCGAGCGCGGCGAACGCGCGCGCGGCGACCGGTTCTCGGTGCCCGCCGCCCGCTACCGCGCGATGTCGGGGCGGAGCGCGCGGCTGTGAATCCGAGGACGCACTTCCGGCTCGTGGTGCTGTACGTCCTCGTCGGGGCGCTGCTGCTGGTGCTGGTCGGGCGGCTGTGGTCGCTCCAGGTGCTGTCGGGCACGCACTACCGGCAGGTCGCCGCGCAGAACCGCACCCGCGACATCGTCGTCCCCGCGATCCGCGGCATGATCCTGGACGGCCAGGGCCGCCCGCTGGTCCGCAACCGCAGCGCCCTCGTCGTCTCCGTCGACCGCACGTCGCTGTCGCGGCAGAAGGACCACGGCACCTCCGTCCTGAGGCGGCTCGCCGGGGTCCTCGGCACGAGCCAGGACGAGATCGAGAAGCGGATCCGGCTGTGCGGCCCCGGCATCAAGCGGCCGTGCTGGCCGGGCTCCCCGTACCAGCCGATTCCCGTGGACGACCGCGTCGACCCCCGCCGCGCGTTGCAGATCATGGAGCGGCAGGAGGACTTCCCCGGCGTCACCGCGCAGGTGCAGGCGATCCGCGACTACCCGCGTCCCGAGGGCGCGGGCGCCGCGCAGGCGCTCGGCTACCTCCAGCCGATCACCCAGGAGGAGCTCGACAAGCGCAAGGGCCTGAAGGTCACCGGGTACAGCGGCGTCGACCTGATCGGGCGCGCGGGCCTTGAGGCGCAGTACGACGCCGAGCTGCGCGGCGAGCCCGGGTACCGCAAGGTGCTCGTCGACAGCCAGGGCCGCGTCACCGGGACCGCCGCCGAGAAGGCGCCGGTCGTCGGCGGCAACCTCGTCACCAGCCTCGACGCGGGCGTGCAGGGCGCGGCCGAGAAGGCGCTCCAGGCCGCGGTCGATGGCGCGCGAAAGGCGGGCCGCAAGGCCGACGCCGGCGCCGCCGTGGTGATGGACGTGCAGACCGGCAAGATGGTCGCGATGGCCAGCTACCCCACCTACGACCCGGGCATCTGGACCGGCGGCATCTCCCAGGACGAGTACGACGGGCTGCTCGGCAAGAAGAAGGGCGAGCCGCTGACCTCGCGCGTCACGCAGGGCCAGTTCGCCCCGGGCTCCACGTTCAAGATCTCCTCGGTGGCGGCGGCGGTCAAGGACGGGTACTCGCTGAACGGCATCTACCCGTGCCCCGGCTCCTACAACGTCGGCAGCCGCGCGTTCACGAACTTCGAGGGCCAGGGCCACGGGAGCATGAACCTGCACGAGGCGCTGGTCGTCTCCTGCGACACGATCTTCTACAAGTTCGCCTACGAGGAGTGGCTGCGCGACGGGGGCATGAAGCCGAAGAAGAACCCGTCCGACCCGATGGTGGGCATGGCGCGCGCCTTCGGGTTCGGCGCCCGCACCGGCATCGACCTGCCGAGCGAGACGCCCGGCCGCATCCCCGACCGGTCCTGGAAGCGCTCCTACTGGGAGGCGACCAGGAAGGCCGACTGCAAGGGCGCCAAGGAGGGCTACCCGAGCGTCGCCAAGACCGACCCGGCCCGCGCTGCCTACCTGCGCTCGATCGCGTCCGAGAACTGCACCGAGGGCTTCGTCTGGCGCGCGGGCGACGCCGCGAACTTCTCCGTCGGGCAGGGCGACGTGCTGGTCACGCCGCTCCAGCTCGCCCGCGCCTACGCGGCGCTCGCCAACGGCGGACGCCTGGTCACGCCCCACCTCGGCGTCGCGCTGATGCGGCCGGACGGCTCGCTCCTGCGCCGCATCCCGCAGCAGCCCGAGCAGAGGCTGCCGGTGGACGGCAAGGTCCTCAAGTACGTCCGCGGCGGCCTCACCGACGTGACCAAGAAGGGCACCGCCGCCGGCGCGTTCTCCGGCTTCGACTTCGACCGCGTCGACGTCGCCGGGAAGACCGGGACCGCCGAGGTCTACGGCAAGGACGACACATCCTGGTTCGCCTCGTTCGGGCCGGCGGGCAAGCCCCGCTTCGCGGTGATCGCGATGATCTCCCAGGGCGGCACGGGCGCGTCCACCGCGGCCCCCGCCGTCCGCGCGATCTGGGAGGCCATGTACGGGACGAAGGACAAGAAGCCCCTCCTGAAGGACGGCAGGCTCCCGTCCGAGCTACCGAAGCCCCCGGCCGATGGAGCGTCGCCGTGAACGAGGCGAATGTCGGGTCTGTCGGCGGGTATCGCGACCGGGCGCTGTGGCAGAACGCGGTCGCCGGGCTGCGCCGGCTCGACTGGACGCTGTGCCTGACCGTGCTCGTGCTGTCGCTGATCGGCGCGCTGCTGGTCCGCTCGGCGACGTTCCAGCTGATGACCGACCAGGGCAAGGACCCGGAGGGCTTCCTCAAGCGGCACATGCTGAACCTGCTGATCGGGTTCGCGCTCGGCGGCCTCGTGACCGTGCTCGACTACCGGCTGCTGCGCGCCTACGTCCCGATCCTGTACGGGCTGGCCTGCGTGGGGCTGGTCGCCGTGCTCACCCCGCTCGGCTCGACGATCAACGGCTCGCACTCGTGGATCGTGGTCGGCGGCGGGTTCCAGGTGCAGCCGTCGGAGTTCGCCAAGGTCGGGCTCGTCGTGCTGCTCGCGATGATCCTCGGCGAGCCGCGCGACGGCGAGATCGGCCCGGGCCGCCGCGACGTGCTGCTCGCGCTCGCGCTCGCGGGCGTCCCGGCGGCGCTGATCATGCTCCAGCCCGACCTCGGCACGACGCTGGTGTTCACCGCCGTGGTGCTCGGCATGCTGGCGGTCTCGGGCGCCCGCAAGCGCTGGCTCGTCGGACTGGTCGGCGGCGGCCTCGCCGCGGGCTTCGCGGTGTGGTTCTTCGGCCTGCTCAAGCCCTACCAGCTCGACCGGTTCACCGCGTTCATGGACCCCTCCGCCGACCCGCGCGGTGCCGGGTACAACGCCCAGCAGGCGCGGATCGCGATCGGCTCCGGCGGGACGTTCGGCAAGGGCCTGTTCAACGGCGAGCAGACCGGCGGGCACTTCGTCCCCGAGCAGCAGACCGACTTCATCTTCACGGTCGCGGGGGAGGAGCTCGGCTTCGTCGGCGCCGCCGTGATCATCCTTCTGCTCGGCGTCGTGCTGTGGCGCGGGCTGCGCATCGCGTCCCAGGCCGCCGACCTGTTCGGCACGCTGGTCGCGACCGGGGTGGTGTGCTGGCTGGCGTTCCAGACGTTCGAGAACGTCGGGATGACGGTCGGGATCATGCCGATCACCGGGTTGCCGCTGCCGTTCGTGTCCTACGGCGGCTCCGCCACGTTCGCGAACATGATCGCCTTCGGGCTGCTCCAGGCGGTACACGTCCGCCGCAGGCCCTTCGACTGACCGGCCGGACGGGGCGGGTGCCCGCCCGCGCGGCGGTAGGCTGGACGTTCGCCCATGGCCCCACCACGGAGGACACCGCCATGCCCGTCCAGTCGATCTTCCCGCGACTGGAGCCGCTGCTCCCGCGCGTGCAAAAGCCGATCCAGTACGTCGGTGGGGAGTTGAACTCCCAGGTCAAGGACTGGGACGAGGCCGAGGTCCGGTGGGCGCTGATGTACCCGGACGCCTACGAGGTCGGGCTGCCGAACCAGGGCGTCCAGATCCTCTACGAGATCCTCAACGAGCGCGACGGCGTCCTCGCGGAGCGGACCTACTCGGTCTGGCCCGACATGGAGGCCGTCATGCGCGAGCACGGCCTCCCGCAGTTCACCGTGGACGCGCACCGTCCGGTCGCGGCGTTCGACGTGTTCGGCGTGTCGTTCTCCACCGAGCTCGGCTACACCAACCTGCTGACCGCGCTCGACCTCGCCGGTATCCCGCTGCGCGCCGCCGACCGGGGCGAGGAGCACCCGATCGTGCTGGCGGGCGGGCACGCCGCGTTCAACCCCGAGCCGATCGCCGACTTCCTCGACGCCGCCGTCCTGGGCGATGGCGAGGAGGTCGCGCTGGCGATCACCGAAGTGATCCGCGAGTGGAAGGCCGAGGGCCGCCCCGACGGGCGGGACGGGCTGCTGCTGCGCCTCGCCGCGTCCGGCGGCGTGTACGTGCCGCGCTTCTACGACGTGACCTACCTGCCGGACGGGCGGATCCAGCGGGTCGCGCCGAACCGTCCGGGCGTGCCGTGGCGGGTCGAGAAGCACACGGTCATGGACCTCGACCAGTGGCCCTACCCGAGGAAGCCGCTGGTCCCGCTCGCCGAGACCGTGCACGAGCGGTTCAGCGTCGAGATCTTCCGCGGCTGCACCCGGGGCTGCCGGTTCTGCCAGGCCGGGATGATCACCCGTCCGGTGCGGGAGCGGTCGATCACCACGATCGGCGCGATGGTCGAGCAGGGCCTGTCGGAGTCGGGCTTCCAGGAGGTCGGGCTGCTCAGCCTGTCCAGCGCCGACCACAGCGAGATCGGCGAGGTCGCCAAGGGGCTCGCCGACCGCTACGAGGGCACCAACACCTCGCTCTCGCTCCCCTCCACCCGCGTGGACGCCTTCAACATCACGCTCGCCAACGAGTTCTCGCGCGGCGGGCGGCGCTCCGGGCTGACGTTCGCGCCCGAGGGCGGCTCCGAGCGGATGCGCAAGGTGATCAACAAGATGGTCACCGAGGACGACCTGATCCGCACCGTCGGCACCGCCTACGCCAACGGCTGGCGGCAGGTCAAGCTGTACTTCATGTGCGGGCTGCCCACCGAGGAGGACGAGGACGTCCTCGCGATCGCCGGGATGGCCCGCCGCGTCATCCAGGCCGGGCGCGAGGCCACCGGCCGCAAGGACATCCGCTGCACGGTGTCCATCGGCGGGTTCGTCCCGAAGCCGCACACCCCCTTCCAGTGGGCCGCCCAGTGCGACCACGAGACCGTCGACCGCCGCCTGCACGCGCTCAAGGACGCCCTGCGCGCCGACCGCGAGTACGGCCGCGCGATCGGGCTGCGCTACCACGACGGCCGCCCGTCCATCGTCGAGGGCCTGCTCTCGCGCGGCGACCGGCGGGTCGGCGAGGTCATCCGCGCCGTCTGGGAGGACGGCGGCCGCTTCGACGGCTGGAGCGAGCACTTCTCCTACGAGCGCTGGACGGCCGCCGCCGCCAAGGTCTTCGCCGGTCAGCCCGTCGACCTCGACTGGTACACGGTCCGCGAGCGCGACGAGGTCGAAGTGCTCCCGTGGGACCACCTCGACGCCGGGCTCGACCGCGAGTGGCTCTGGCAGGACTGGCAGGACGCGGTCGAGGAGACCGAGGTCGAGGACTGCCGCTGGACGCCCTGCTACGACTGCGGCGTCTGCCCGACGATGGGCACCGAGATCCAGATCGGCCCCACGGGCAAGAAGCTGCTGCCGCTGTCGGTCGTCTGAAACCGGACGCGGAGGGCGCCCGGAGGGCGGCTCCGCCTCGCGTATGCCCAGGCCGAACGGGATTCGACCGGGCCTGAACCGGCCGCGCGGAACGCCCTGAGCTGCGGGGCTTGCGCCCGACCGGCCCCGGCCGGGGGCGAAACGGCGCGCCGGGCCCCGTACTCTATAGGGAGACGTTTTCGACTCGACCACGAGTAGGAAGGACGAAGAGCCCTGGCACCCATGCCGGAGGGACCGGCCCCGGTCCCCGTGATCCAGCGCCTTCGGGTCCGCTACGCCAAGCGGGGCAGGCTGCGGTTCACGAGCCACCGCGACATCTCCCGGGCCGTGGAACGCGCCGTGCGGCGTGCCGGGATACCTGTCGCGTTCAGCGCCGGATTCACCCCCCACCCGAAGATCTCGTACGCGGGTGCGGCGGCGACGGGGGTGGCCAGCGAGGCCGAGTACCTTGAGATCGGGCTCACCGAGACCCGCGACCCTGCGCGGGTGCGGGACGAGCTCGACGCCGCACTGCCCGCCGGGCTCGACATCCTGGATGTCGTACCGGTCCGGGCGGGACGCGCCGGGGACGCGCCGGTCAAACCGGGCGCGTTCGCCGATCGGCTCCAGGCGTCCCGGTGGCGGATCCGGCTGGACGGGGTGTCGCACGACGACGCCGCCGCGGCCGTCGCCGCCTTCCTGGACGCCGGCGAGATCGAGGTGGAGCGCCTCACCAAGAAGGGGCGGCGCCGGTTCGACGTGCGCGCCGCCGTCCACGCGCTGGAGGCACAGTCCCCGGAGCTGGACCGGCGCGCCGCGGAGGCGGCGGATGCCCCTTGTGCGATACTTCGAATGGTTGTTCGGCATTCCACACCCGCCGTACGACCCGACGACATCCTCACCGGACTGCGCCAGGTCGCCGACCTCGCGCCGCCGTCACCGCCACTGGTGACCAGGCTGGCGCAGGGGCCCCTCGACGCGGCCACCGGTGGCCTCGCGGATCCCCTGGATCCCGACCGGGAGAACGGCCTGCCGTCCGGCGACGACGCCGAGACGGCGCGCGACCGCGCGCGGCCGCAGCCCGGGGACGCCGCGAGCGCGGATGCCGTCAGCGCCTGACCGTGGGACCGAAGCCGTGGCGACACGGAACCGGGCCGCAGGGGACGGTCGGCGCACCCCCGACGACTTCGTCGTCACCACCGGGCGACCGTCCGGCAGTGGCGACACCGACGACTGACGGAGCGCTCCCGCGCGGCGCACCGCCCCGATCCGCCCCCTGGCGGAACAGGCGGTCGCGCCCGGGAGCCTGACGGGAGATTGCCCGGATGCTAGACAACGAAGCCGATTCGGCGACCGATAACGAGACCACCGACACCACCGCGCCCAGCGTGACCACGCGTACCCGGCGGCGCGCGAGCCGTCCCGCGGGGCCCCCGCCGGACGTGGAGGACACGCCCGCGCAGGCCAAGACGGGGGAGCCCGCTCCCAGCGGCACCGGCTCCGCCCCGTCCGCCGACGCGGGGGGCGAGCCCGAGGCGGGACGGCAGGTGACGCGCGGGCGGCGCACCTCCGCGGCGCGGGCGAGCGCCGCCACCGCGACCGAGGCCACCGTGCCTGAGGCCGCCGCATCCGACGCCGCCGCATCCGACGCCGCCGCGCCCGAGGCCGCCGCGCCCGAGGCCTCCGCGCCCGAGCAGGGCGAGGAGGCGGCGCCGGTGAAGAAGACCACGCGGACGCGGACCCGCGCCAAGAGCGGCGCGGCCAAGGCCGAGGAGACCGGCAAGGGCGAGGAGACCGCCGAGCCGGTGCCGCTGACCGGGGCCGAGACGTCCCCGGCCGCCGAGACGCCGAAGGGCGAAGCGCCGGAGGCCCCGGCGGAGAAGGCTGAGAAGCCGGAGAAGACGTCCACCACCCGGACGCGGACGCGCCGCCGCACGAGCGCCGCCGCCCCGCCCGTCACCCCCGACGAGCCGGACGTGCCCGCCGCGCCGATCGTGCCGGAGGTCCCGGCCGTGCCGGGCACCGGCGGCGAGCCGGACGCGTCCCGGGTGTCGGAGACCGAGCCCGCGAGCGGCGTCGGCGTGCCCGGCGTGATGTTCCAGCCGCCGATGGTCGTGTTCCAGCCGCCGCAGCCGAAGGCCGAGACGCCCGTGCGGCCCAAGGACGAGCCGAAGGCCGAGGAGCCCGCGGCCGACCAGGCCGAGCCCGGGCCGGCCGGGCCCGACGACGAGGACGACGGCGAGGACCGCCCGTCCCGGCGCCGCCGCCGCAGGGGCGGCCGCGGCCGCGGCCGTGGCCGGGACGGCCTCGAGGACGACGCGCACGCCGACGACGGCGCCGAGGCCGAGGACGCGGGCGAACCCCGCGACTCCCGCGAGTCCAAGGACGCCAAGGACGGCAAGGACGCCAAGGACGAGCAGCCCGCCAAGGCACCGAAGACGACCAAGGCCGCGAAGGCCAAGGCCGCCAAGGAGGCCAAGGACGCGGCGAAGGAGGCCGCCAAGGCCGAGCAGGACGAGGCGGACGACGACGAGGGCGACGGCCAGGGCGCGACGAGCCGCCGGCGCCGCCGCCGCAGGCGCCGGTCCGGCGCCGACGGCGAGGCCGGGGTGCAGGACGACCCGCCGAACACCGTCGTGCACGTCCGCGACGCCCGCGCGGTCGAGGACGAGGTCCAGTCCGTCCGGGGCTCGACCCGGCTGGAGGCCAAGAAGCAGCGTCGCCGCGAGGGCCGCGAGCAGGGCCGCCGCCGCCCGCCGGTGATCACCGAGGCCGAGTTCCTGGCGCGCCGCGAGTCGGTCGAGCGGGTCATGGTGGTGCGGCAGGAGGGCGAGCGCACGCAGATCGCCGTCCTGGAGGACGACGTCCTCGTCGAGCACTACGTCAACCGCGCGACCCACCAGTCGTACGTGGGCAACGTCTACCTCGGCAAGGTCCAGAACGTGCTGCCGTCGATGGAGGCGGCGTTCGTCGACATCGGCAAGGGCCGCAACGCGGTCCTGTACGCGGGCGAGGTCAACTGGGACGTCGCCGGCCTGGAGGGCCAGCCGCGCCGCATCGAGTCCGCGCTGAAGTCGGGCCAGTCGGTGCTCGTGCAGGTCACCAAGGACCCGCTCGGCCACAAGGGCGCCCGGCTGACCAGCCAGGTCTCGCTGCCCGGCCGCTACCTGGTCTACGTCCCCGACGGTTCGATGACCGGCATCAGCCGCAAGCTCCCCGACAAGGAGCGCAGCCGCCTCAAGTCGATCCTGAAGAAGGTCATGCCGGAGAACGCGGGCGTGATCGTCCGCACGGCGGCCGAGGGCGCGACCGAGGAGGAGCTGGCCCGGGACGTCTCGCGCCTCGCCGCGCAGTGGGACAACATCCAGAAGAAGGTCAAGGGCGCGTCGGCGCCGTCGCTGCTGTACGGGGAGCCCGACCTCACGATCCGCGTCGTCCGCGACATCTTCAACGAGGACTTCACCAAGCTCGTGGTGTCCGGCGGCGACGCCTGGGACACGGTCTCGGACTACGTCCAGTACGTCGCGCCGCACCTCGCCGACCGGGTCGAGCGGTGGGACGGCGCGCAGGACGTCCTCGGCGCGTTCCGCGTGGACGAGCAGATCGCCAAGGCGCTGGACCGCAAGGTCTGGCTGCCCTCGGGCGGCTCGCTGGTGATCGACCGGACCGAGGCGATGACGGTCATCGACGTCAACACCGGCAAGTTCACCGGGCAGGGCGGCAACCTGGAGGAGACCGTCACCCGCAACAACCTGGAGGCGGCGGAGGAGATCGTCCGCCAGCTCCGGCTGCGCGATATCGGCGGCATCGTCGTGATCGACTTCATCGACATGGTGCTGGAGAACAACCGCGACCTGGTGCTGCGCCGGCTCGTGGAGTGCCTGTCGCGCGACCGCACCAAGCACCAGGTCGCCGAGGTCACCTCGCTCGGCCTGGTCCAGATGACCCGCAAGCGCGTCGGGCAGGGCCTGCTGGAGGCGTTCTCGGAGACCTGCGAGTCGTGCAACGGGCGCGGCATCCACGTCCACCTGTCGCCGGTCGAGCCGAAGCCCGACAAGGCGGCGGGCAAGGAGACCGGGCGTCGCCGCAAGCGCAAGGGCGAGGTCGAGCGGGCCGTCGAGGAGAAGCTCGCCAAGCACGACGCGAAGGCCGAGCCGAAGGCCGAGGACGAGCCGGAGCAGCGCGAGGAGCCGGAGGCGGCGCGTCCGGCGCGGGCGCGGGCGAAGAAGTCCGGCCCCGCCAAGCGGCCCGCCGGCCCGCCGCCCGACGTCGACGCCGAGGAGGCCCCGGCGCAGGCCGCCGTGGAGGCCGCCCAGGCTGCGGCGGAGGCGGCCGACGCCCCGCCCGGCACCCTGGACGCGGCGGAGCCGGTCACGGTCAACGGGGCGGCGCCCGCCGCCGAGTCGAACGGCGTGGACGCGAACGGCGCGGCCCCCGCGGCGTCCGCTTCCGCTTCGGACGAGGCCGCCGACGGCGCCGAGGAGGGCGCCGGCACACGGCGCCGCCGCACCCGCCGTCCCCGCGCCACCGCGCAGGCCGCCGCCGAGTCCGGGGACGCCGACGCCTGACCCCGGGAGCCCTGGCCGGACGCGTTCGCGTTCCGGTCAGGGCATCCGGTAGGCTTGTGGTTCGGCGCGCCGTGGGCGCGCCAGCCGACCATGCACCGCGAGCCCCCCTCCGGGGCACGTCCGGTGCGCCCCGCCGATCCGGTAGGGACGAGCGGGGACAAGCAGGGATGAGCAGAGAGCGCCAGGGGTCTCCTCTGGTGTGCCGCCTCCGGCACCGCTGCCGGGGGTAGGCCCCCATCCGGGGGCTGGTGAGCCACGCGCGGGACCGGTTCAGTCCGGAAGCGCGCGCAGACGAAGGGTTTCCGCGGTGTACGCGATTGTCCGCGCAGGCGGCAGGCAGGAGAGGGTCGCGGTCGACGACGTGCTGACCGTCGACAAGCTGGCCGGTGAGGTCGGCTCGACCGTCACGTTCCCGGCCGTGCTGGTCGTGGACGGCGACGACGTCGTCAGCGGCTCGGCCGACCTCGCGCGCTACGAGGTGACCGCCGAGATCCTCGGGGCCGTCAAGGGCCCGAAGATCAACATCATGCACTACCGGAACAAGACCGGGTACAAGCGGCGGATGGGTCACCGCCAGCCCTACACCGAGGTCAAGATCACCGGTATCAAGGCCGGGAAGTAAGGGAGCGGTCAGATGGCACACAAGAAGGGCGCGTCGTCCAGCCGTAACGGCCGCGACTCCAACGCCAAGCGCCTCGGCGTCAAGCGCTACGGCGGCCAGCTCGTCAACGCCGGCGAGATCATCGTCCGGCAGCGCGGCACCCACTTCCACCCCGGCCCCGGTGTCGGGCGCGGCGGCGACGACACGCTGTTCGCGCTGGTCGCGGGCGCGGTCGAGTTCCGCCGCTACCGCGGCCGCAACGCGGTCGCGATCGTGCCGCCGGCGGAGTAGTCCGCCTGCACGAGACGTTCACCGAAGGGGCGGGCCGGAGACGGTCCGCCCCTTCGCCTTTTCACCGACTGATCGAGTCGCCCTGCACCGAGGAGAGTCACCGTGGCCGCTGGAGCGGGATCGGGCGCGCAGTTCGTCGACCGGGTGGTGCTGCACGCCGCCGCCGGTAACGGCGGCAACGGCTGCGCGTCGGTCCACCGGGAGAAGTTCAAGCCGCTCGGCGGGCCGGACGGCGCGAACGGCGGGCGCGGCGGCGACGTGGTGCTGGTGGTCGACAAGAACGCGGCGAGCCTGCTGGAGTACCACCGGCGGCCGCACCGCAAGGCCGGCAACGGCAGGCCGGGGCAGGGCAGCCTGCGCACCGGCGCGGACGGCGCGGACGTGATCCTGCCCGTCCCCGACGGCACGGTCGTGAAGGCGGGCGACGAGGTCCTCGCCGACCTGGTCGGCGAGGGCACCCGGTACGTGGTGGCGCAGGGCGGGCGCGGCGGGCTCGGGAACGCGGCGCTCGCGACCGCCAAGCGCAAGGCGCCCGGGTTCGCGCTGCTCGGCGAGCCCGGCGACGAGCGCGACGTGGTGCTGGAGCTGAAGAGCGTCGCGGACGTGGCGCTCGTCGGCTTCCCGAGCGCGGGCAAGTCCTCGCTGATCGCGGCGCTGTCGGCGGCCAAGCCGAAGATCGCCGACTATCCGTTCACGACGCTGGTGCCGAACCTCGGCGTGGTGGGCGCGGGCGACACGACGTTCACGGTCGCCGACGTCCCGGGGCTGATCGAGGGCGCGAGCGAGGGCCGGGGCCTCGGCCTTGAGTTCCTGCGGCACATCGAGCGGTCCTCGACGCTCGCGCACGTCCTGGACTGCGCCACGATGGAGCCGGGCCGCGACCCCGTCAGCGACTTCGAGGTGATCGAGCGGGAGCTGCGGGCCTACGACCGGGTGCTCGGCGACCGCCCGCTGTCGGACCGGCCGCGTATCGTCGTGCTCAACAAGGTGGACGTGCCCGACGCCCGCGACCTCGCCGAGATGGTCCGCCCCGAGTTCGAGGCGCGCGGCCTCGCGGTGTTCGAGGTGTCGGCGGCCTCGCACGAGGGGCTGCGGGAGCTGTCGTTCGCGATGGCGGCGATGGTCGGCGAGTACCGCGCGTCGCTGCCCGCCGTCGAGCCCACCCGTACCGTGATCCGGCCCGAGCCGGTCGGCGGCGACGCCGGCTTCGAGGTCAGACCGATGGGCGAGAACACGTTCCTGATCACCGGGTCGAAGCCCGTCCGGTGGCTGCGGCAGACCGACTTCGCCAACGAGGAGGCCGTCGGCTACCTCGCCGACCGCCTCGCGCGGCTCGGCGTGGAGCAGGCGCTCGCCGAGGCGGGCGCCGCCCGGGGCGCCACGGTGATGATCGGCACGGCCGACGACTCGGTCGTCTTCGACTGGGAGCCCGAGATCGTCGCGGGCCAGGCCGCGCCGGCCCCCCGCGGCACCGACCGCCGCCTCGACGGATACCGCTAGCCCCCGGAGGAGATGGCTCGATGAGCGAGCGCGAGGCGATCGCGAAGGCCCGGCGGATCGTGGTGAAGGCGGGGTCCTCCTCGCTCACCACTCCGGAGGGGACGATCGACGCCGCGCGCATCGACGCGCTCGTCGACGTCCTCGCGGCGCGGCGCGGCGCGGGCACCGAGATCGTGTTCGTGTCGTCGGGGGCGATCGCGGCGGGGCTCGGGCCGCTCGGGCTCGTCCGCCGCCCGCCCGACCTCGCGACGCAGCAGGCGGCGGCGAGCGTCGGGCAGGGCCTGCTGTTCGCGCGCTACACCTCGGCGTTCACCCGGCACGGCGTGACGGTCGGGCAGGTGCTGCTGACCGCCGACGACATGATGCGCCGCTCCCACCACCGCAACGCGCAGCGGACGCTCGCGCAGCTGCTCGCGCTCGGCGTGCTGCCGATCGTGAACGAGAACGACACCGTCGCCACCGACGAGATCCGGTTCGGCGACAACGACCGGCTCGCCGCGCTCGTCGCGCACCTGACCCGCGCGGACGCGCTGATCCTGCTCTCCGACGTCGACGCCCTCTACACCGGCGACCCGCGCCGGCCGGGCGCGCGCCGCATCGCGGACGTGCGCGGCCCGGCCGACCTCGCGGGGGTCGAGCTGGGCGGCTCCGGGCGGGTCGGCACCGGCGGCATGGTCACGAAGGTGGAGGCGGCGCGGATCGCGGGCGTCCCGGTCGTGCTGACCAACGCCGCGTCCGCCGCGCAGGCCCTCGCGGGCGACCCCGCCGGCACCCTCTTCCACCCGGCGGACGGGCGGCGCCGCTCCACCCGGCACCTCTGGCTCGCCCACGCCACCACCGGCGCCGGTCGCGTCATGCTGGACGCGGGCGCCGTCGACGCCGTCGTACGGCGCCGCAAGTCGCTGCTGCCCGCGGGCGTCACCGGCGTCGAGGGCGACTTCGCGGCCGGCGACCCGGTCGACCTGTGCGACCCGGCGGGCCGCGTCGTCGCGCGCGGGCTCGTGAACTACGACGCGGCCGAGGTCCCGGAGCTGATGGGCCGCTCCACCCGCTGGCTGGCCCGCGAGCTCGGGCCCGAGTACGAGCGCGAGATAATCCACCGCGACGACCTGGTCGTGCTGGCCGACGAAGGAGGACGTGATGAGTGAGCGCGAGGAGTTCCTGCGGGTGGCCCGGCGCGCCGGGGACGCCGCGTCCGAGCTGGCCCCGCTGCCGCGCGCGGCCAAGGACGCGGCGCTGCACGCGATCGCCGACGCGCTGGTCGAGGCCGCACCGGAGATCGTCAAGGCGAACGGGGCCGATGTCGCGCGGGCGCGCGAGGCCGGCACGTCCGAGTACATGATCGACCGGCTGAGCCTGACCGTCGAGCGGATCGCGGCGATCGCCGCGGCCGCCCGCAAGGTCGCGGCGCTGCCCGACCCGGTGGGGGAGTCGGTGCGCGGCGGCGTGCTGCCGAACGGGCTGGAGCTGCGGCAGGTGCGGGTGCCGCTCGGCGTGGTCGGGATCATCTACGAGGGCCGCCCGAACGTGACCGTGGACGCGGCGGCGTTGTGCCTGAAGAGCGGCAACGCGGCGCTGCTGCGCGGCTCGTCCTCGGCCTACGACTCCAACACGGCGCTGGTCGGCGTCATGCAGGCCGCGCTGGAGGGCACCGACGTCCCGGCGGACGCGGTGCAGCTCGTCCCGGGCACCTCCCGCGAGTCGGTGAAGCACCTGATGCGGGCGCGCGGCCTCGTGGACGTGCTGATCCCACGCGGCGGCGCCTCGCTGATCAACTCGGTGGTCGAGGAGTCCACGGTCCCGGTGATCGAGACCGGCGTCGGGAACTGCGCGGTGTACGTGGACGCGTCCGCCGACATCGCCATGGCAGTGGACATCCTGTTGAACGCCAAGACGCAGCGCCCGTCGGTGTGCAACGCGGCCGAGACGTTCCTGGTGCACGCCGACATCGCGGACGCGTTCGTCCCGCGCGCGCTTGAGGCGCTCCGGAAGGCCGGCGTCACCGTCCACGGCGACGAGCGCGTCCGCTCCTACGGCGACGACGTCGTGCCCGCCACCGAGGACGACTGGTACGCCGAGTACCTCTCGCTGGACATCGCCGCACGCGTCGTCGACTCCCTCGACGACGCCGTCGCCCACATCCGCGCCTACGGTTCGGGCCACACCGAGGCGATCGTCACGACGTCCCAGCCCGCCGCGAAGCGGTTCGTCGCCCGGGTGGACTCGGCGGCCGTGATCGTGAACGCCTCGACCCGCTTCACCGACGGCGAGGAGTTCGGCTTCGGCGCCGAGATCGGCATCTCGACGCAGAAGCTCCACGCGCGCGGCCCGATGGGCCTGCCGGAGCTGACCTCGACCAAGTACGTGGTCACCGGCGAGGGCCACCTACGAGGCTGAGTTCATGAAGTCCCGGCCCACGTCCCTTGGCGGGCGCGGAATCGCTTCGCGATCTTCCCGGTGAGGCCTCGCCTCCGGCGTCGCCCCACCGCTCAGCTACGTGCCCGCGTGAGCGCTGAGGCCGCTCTGAGGGCTCGGGGCACGGAAAAGGGCCGCCGCGTCCGTGTCGCGGCGGCCCCGCTGTGGGGTTCCGGGCTCAGTTGGAGCTGTCGGTCGGCCCGGGGTCGCGGCGGGTGAAGCGGTCGAACAGGCCGCCCGCGGCGCCCGCCGCCGCGTCCGCCATGTCGCGGACCTTGCCGACGAACGGGTCGGCGGTGCGCTCCCACGACTCGCGGTAGGACTTGGCGGCGTTGCGGACCTCCTCGGAGACCGAGGCGCCGTCGTCGTCCTCGCGGCGCGGGTAGTCGCCCGCCATGATCCGCTCGTACTCGCCCTCGCGCGCCCACCGGTCGATCTCGGCGAACCGGATCACCGCGTAGGGGTGCGACTGCGGCAGCAGGTTCAGGAACTTCAGCAGCCCGTCCCGGACGTCGCCGGCCGCGTCGTACTCGCGGGCCTGCTCCAGGAACGCCTCGCTGCTCATCTCCGTCAGCCGGGTACCGCCGGCGAGCTTCATCATCGTGCGCTTGGCGGCGTCGAGGTCCTGCCCGGCCAGCAGCCCCGCCCGGTCGGAGGACAGCTCGGCCTTGCGGAACCACTCCCGCAGTCCGATGATGATCGCCGCGATGCCGATGTTCCCGAGCGGCAGCCAGGCCAGCCGGGAGCCGAGTTGCAGCAGGATCTGCATCATCGTCTGGTACACCGCGTGCCCGGACAGGATGTGCCCGACCTCGTGGCCGATGACGAAGCGCAGCTCCTCGTCGTCCAGCAGGTCGATCAGGCCGGTGTTGAGCACGATGAACGGGTGGTCGGAGCCGATCGCCATCGCGTTCGGCGTCGGGTCCTGCCGGACGTACAGGTCGGGAATCTCCTGGAGATCCAGGATGTAGGCGGCGTCGCGCACCATGTCGTGGATGTTGCGGAACTGGTCCTCGCCCACCCGGACCGTTCCGCCGAGGAACATCAGGCGCAGCGCCCGCTCGTTCACCAGCCCGGACAGCTTGCGCAGGACGACGTCGAACCCCGACAGGGAGCGCAGCGCGACCAGCGCCGACCGGTCCGCCGGGTGTTCGTAGGCCCGGGAGCTGATCCCGGGGAATCGGGTCCGGGCCCGGTCTGGCGCGTTCTCCGTCATGCGTGGTCTCCTGAGGCGTGTAGTGCCCCGCCTTCTGGCGGGCGGAAGGCGGCGTCGAGCCGTCGCGGGCTGGGACGAACGGACGTGGACGACGCCAGGTCTGGCATGGTAGTTCCGACGAACCACCATGCCGCAGGGTTCCCCGGCGCGGCATGACGTCCGGCTCCGGCCCCGGGAGGCCCGATGTTCGATCCGCAGGCCGAGACGATGTCCGTCGACGAGCGTGCTGCGCTCCAGCGCGACCGGCTGCGGGGGCTGGTCGACCGGCTGCTCGCGGCCGATGGGGTGCAGGGGCGGCGGCTACGGGACGCGGGCGTCACCGGCGGCTCCGACGTCGCCCTCGCCGACCTGGCAGAACTCCCGTTCACCACCAAGCAGGATCTCTGGGACCACTACCCGTTCGGGATGCTCGCGGTCCCGCGCGAGCGGGTCGCCGCCGTGCACGGGTCCAGCGGGACGCGCGGCCGCCCCACCCTCGTCGCCTACACCAAGGCCGACCTCGACCTGTGGGCCGCGATGTGCGCGCGCTCGCTCGCGTGCGCGGGCGCCGCGCCGGGCAGCATCGTCCACAACGCCTACGGCTACGGGCTGTTCACCGGCGGCATCGGCGTCCACCAGGGCGCGGTGGCGCTCGGCGCGACCGTGGTGCCGATGTCGGGCGGGATGACCGCCCGGCAGGTGCGGATGCTCGCCGACCTGCGTCCCGACATCCTGACCTGCACGCCCGCGTACGCGCTGCGGCTCGGCGAGGCCGCCGCCGAGGCCGGGGTGGAGCCGGCCTCGCTGCGGGCGGGCCTGTTCGGCGCCGAGCCGTGGTCGGAGGGGATGCGCGGCGCCATCGAACGCGTCCTGCCGATCAAGGCCCTGGACATCTACGGCCTCTCGGAGGTCATCGGCCCCGGCGTCGCCACCGAGTGCCTCGAACAGGACGGCCTGCACGTCAACGAGGACCACTTCATCGTCGAGGCCGTCGACCCCTCCTCCGGCGACCCCGTCGCCGACGGCACGCCCGGCGAGCTGGTGTTCACCACCCCGACCAAGCAGGCGTTCCCCCTCGTGCGCTACCGGACCGGCGACATCGCCTCCCTCGACCGCCGCCCCTGCCCCTGCGGCCGCACGCTCGTCCGAATGAGCAAGGTCGTCGGGCGCGCCGACGACATGATCGTCGTCCGGGGCGTCAACGTGTACCCGAGCGAGGTCGAGCGCGCCCTGCTCGCGACCGGGCTCGTCACGCCGCACTACCAGCTCGTCGTGGACCGGCGCGGGCCCGCCGTCCGGCTCCTGGTCGCCTGCGAGGCGCTCGCGGACGACGACCCGCGCGAAGAGCTCGCCCGCGCCCTGCACGAGGCCCTCGGCTTCACCGCCGAGGTCTTCCCGCTCCCCGGCGGGACCGTTCCGAGGGTCGAGGTCGGCAAGGCCGTCCGCGTCGTGACCTGGGACGAGGGCGCCCCACCGCTCCCCGGTCTGAGCTGAGCCCGGGCCCCGAGGGGGCGGACGTTCCGGGCATCGCGCCCGCTGGCTATTCTCGTCGGCATGACGCAAAAGCGGCGGCTGGGGATCATGGGCGGCACCTTCGACCCGATCCACCACGGCCACCTCGTGGCCGCGAGCGAGGTGGCCCACTACTACTCGCTCGACGAGGTCGTGTTCGTGCCCACCGGCCTGTCGTCCCACAAGCAGACGAGCAAGATCGCCGCCGCCGAGGACCGCTACCTCATGACCGTGATCGCCACCGCGTCCAACCCCCGCTTCTCCGTCAGCCGCATCGACATCGACCGGCCCGGCCCCACCTACACCGTCGACACCCTGCGCGACATGCGCGAACTCCAGGGCCCCGAGACCGAGCTGTTCTTCATCACCGGCGCGGACGCCCTGGAGAAGATGCTCACCTGGCACGACACGGCCGAACTGGTCGAACTCGCCCACTTCGTCGGCGTCACCCGCCCCGGCCACCGCCTCGCCGATCCCGGCCTGCCCAACGGCCGCGTCTCGCTGATGGAGGTCCCGGCCCTGTCGATCTCCTCCACCGAGTGCCGCGACCGCGTCGGCTCCGGCGAACCGATCTGGTACCTCGTCCCGGACGGGATCGTCCAGTACATCAACAAACGCGGCCTCTACCGCGCCCCGGCCGCCTGAGCGGGAACGATCTGGCCCTCCGGCCACATACCCTGGGGAGGGAAAGGGTCACCGGGCGACCCCGGCCGAAGGTAAAGGGATGCCAATGGAAATGCACAGGCCGGTGGCGGTCTCCCATGAGAAGGTGGACCCGGAGATGACCCCTACAGGGAGGATCGCGAGCGCATCGTGACCGCATCGGACAGGGCGGCGACGCTGGTCCGCATCGCCGCCGAGGCGGCGGGCGACAAGCTGGCCGACGACATTCTTGCCTACGACGTGAGCGAGCAGCTCGTCATCACCGACGCGTTCCTGCTCTGCTCCGCGCCCAACGACCGCCAGGTTCGCGCCATCGTCGACGAGATCGAGAAGCGGCTGCGCGAGGAGGCGGGCGCCAAACCCGTCCGCCGCGAGGGCGAGCGCGAGGGCCGCTGGGTGCTGCTGGACTACGCCGACATCATCGTCCACATCCAGCACGAGGAAGACCGCCTGTTCTACGCCCTCGAACGCCTCTGGAAGGACTGCCCGATCATCGGGCTCCCCGAGAGCGTCACGGCCCACCAGGCGCAGCGTGCCCGCACCGTCGGGAGCGCGAGTGAGTGACGCCCGCCCCGCCCGCGAACCGGGCGAGCGGCGGCTGGTGCTCTGGCGGCACGGCCGGACGGCCTGGAACCTGGAGAACCGCTTCCAGGGCAAGACCGACATCCCGCTCGACGACACCGGCGTGCGGCAGGCCCACCGCGCCGCGCGGCTCCTCGCCGGCCTCCAGCCCACCCACCTGCTCGCCTCCCCCCTCCGCCGCGCCGCCGACACCGCCGAGGCGCTCGCCGCCGTCACCGGGCTCCCCGTCCGCACCGACGCCGACCTCACCGAACGCGACGGCGGCGCCTGGGAAGGCCTCACCTCCCGGGAGATCCGCGAACGCTACCCCGAGGAGCACAAGGCCTGGCAGCCGCCCGGCGGCGAGACCAGCGCGCAGGTCGCCAAACGCGTCGCCGCCGCCCTGGAACGCGCCGCCGACGCACTGCCCCCCACCGGCCGGCTCGTCGTCGCCTCCCACGGCGCCGCGCTCCGGCTCGGCATGTCCGCGCTCCTCGGCCTCCCCGAGGACGTCTGGAAGCACATCGGCGGCCTGTCCAACTGCTGCTGGTCCGTCCTCACCGAACTCCGCGACGGGGGCTGGCGCCTCGCCGAGCACAACGCCGGAACCCTCCCCGAACCCGTCCTCGGCGACGACCGCACCGACAACGGCGCCTGACCCCCCAAACGATTCGAGACCAGCCCCCACCGTCCTATACACTGGCGACGCGCCACCGGATGAACGTCCACGTGGCCGCGCGGGGCTATGGCGCAGTTGGTAGCGCGCCTCCATGGCATGGAGGAGGTCTGGGGTTCGAATCCCCATAGCTCCACGAGTCGGGCCTTGGTGCTCGCCGAGCTTTGCTCGGCGAGCACCAAGGCCCGCAGTGTTTTCCCGGGGGGACGACCCCCCGGACCCCCCGATGTGGGGGGCTCCGCCCCCCACACCCCCCGTCGCGCGCTGCGCGCTCTTTTTTGGGGCTCCGCCCCTTGCCCCCGGCGGCTGGGGTTGGTGGTTATCTGGTTGGGGTGTGCTTGGTTTCGGCGCCTTCTGCGAAGGCGGCCCGGAAGGTGCGGGGGCCGAAGATGCCGTCGGCGCCGATTCCCTTGCGCTTCTGGAATGCGGTGACGGCCTTCACGGTGTCGGGGCCGTACAGGCCGTCGGGCTTCAGGGCGGGGGCCTGAAGCTTCTTCATCGCGTACTGGATGCCCTTCACCTGGTTCTTGCGGGTGTCGTTCCTGCCCGTGTTTCCGAGCCGGTTGCGGAGGGCGCCCCAGGTCTCGACGTCGATCCTGCCGGTGGTCGGCAGGTCGGAGGCGCCCTGGAAGCGCTTGACCGGCTGGACCAAGTCCTGCGTGAACACGTCGCCGGCGTCGCAGTGGTTGTAGTAGCCGAGCTGCGTCAGGAAGCAGCGGACGGACGTGACGCGGTAGTCGCGGTCGCCCACTTCCAGTTCGACCCACTGCTGCGACTCGATGGCGCGGACGATCGCGGGGCTGGTGCCCGCGCCGTCGGCGTGGGCGGTGGCCGTATAGGTGGTGGCGGTGAGGGCGAGGGCCGTGGCCGTCAGGCCCAGCGTCGTTCGTCGCATGGATTTCATGTGGAACCCCCGAGTTCCGTTGGCTGATCCTGCTATGGAGTGAGATGCCGGGTGATGGTTAATGGTTCTCAGGATCGCCGGGAATTGTTCGGCGTTAAAGGTTCGCGTGGTTTCTGGCTCTTGGGTGGGCCGGGGCGGGCGAGTAGAGATCGTTCTGGTGAACGGTTCGAACAGTCGGGCCGGGATGGTTTCATGCGTGGTATGGGAAGACATCGCAGAGGTGCGACGCGCGAGGTCACCGTGGCGGACCTCATCGACGAGCTGCGCCGGTTCGACCCCGGGATGGAGGTGCGGCTCGCGATCCAGCCGAGGATGCCCCAGGAGCACGCGGTCGGGGCGGTGGCGGAGGCGGACGGGATGGTCTGGATCGGCGAGGCCGGGCAGCGCGGCTACGCGCCCGACGAGGTCGGCGAGCAGCTCGGCTGGCTCTGACGCAAAGCCTTCGCCATGGCGGCGGCTACCTTTCGCCGTGTCGGGCTTCGCAATCTTGATCATGCGGAACAGCCACGGAAGTGGCGATGTGATCGAGATGAGGACGACCCAATGAGAAAACGGATCACCGGCAGGCGGCTCGTTCCGGTGGCGCTCGCCGCCGCATCCGTCCTGGCCATGGCGGCGCCCGCGACCGCGGCGCCGCCGGACCCGCTCGATCAGGGCGAGGTGAGCCGCGATGACTGTCTGCGGGCGCTGAAGGTGCTGTCGATCCTGCACCTGCTCCCGGACGACAAACCGGGGCTCGGCGACGCCCTGTGCGACGACAGGAAGCCGAAGGGCGCCGGCAAGGAGGCCGACGCCGACGCCGAGAAGGGCTCCGAGCAGGAGGCCCAGGGGGCGGCGCGGGACGGGCAGCAGCAGCTCTTCGGTATCCCGGAACTGCCCAAAAGCCTCACGATCCGCATCCCGGGCCTCGCCCGCCAGCAGCACTGACGCGCGCTTGGGCCGCGGAGGGCATGCCCTCCGCGGCCCAAGCCGCTCCCAACGTGCACTAAGCTCATCCTCGGCCGGTTCGCCGGCGCGGGGCTATGGCGCAGTTGGTAGCGCGCCTCCATGGCATGGAGGAGGTCTGGGGTTCGAATCCCCATAGCTCCACTCGTACGGGTGGTGCGGTTGACCGCACCACCTTTTTTGTTGTCCCTACGCCGTGAAGCGCAGGACGGCGCCCACGTGCAGGCCGGGGTTGCCTTCCGCGGGCAGGACGACCAGGTCCCCGTCCGTGGCCGCCACCGCCCGGACCAGGGCGGCGTCCGCGCGGTCCTCGCGGGGGGCGTCCACGCCGAACTCCTCGCGGAGCTCCTCGGGGGACGCGGCGACCTGGGCTGGGTCGGGACCCACCCACAGCCGGGCGGGGGAGTCGGGGTCGTCGTCCAGCAGCAGGGTCTCGACCTGGCCGTTGCGGACGGCCTCGACCGTCGCGGGGAGCCCGGCGACGGCGCGCTGGCCGTTGGCGAGTTCGCGGTCGAAGCGCTCGGCGACGGCCATCACGCGCTCGGTGCTCTTCAGCCGCAGGACGCGGTCGAGCTCCGCGCCGAGGTCGGGGTCGTTCATGTCGATGTTGCGGTCGGACTCGACGGTGTGCGCCAGCACGTTGTCGGAGACCTCCTCCAGGACGGCGGTCCGGGCGCGGGTGTCACCGGCGATCACGATGGCCTCGGCGCCGCAGCGTTCGGCGGCGCGGTCGATCTCGTGCGCGACCTTCTTGGCGTTGGCCTTCCAGACGTTCTCCGAGGAGCGCTGGAACCGGGACTGGTTCCAGTCGCCCGCCTTGGTCTTGCGGATCGGGTAGTCCTCGTCCCCGCGCACGTCGATGTGGCGGTGCTTGCCGGAGGCGGTCACGCAGTCGATGGCGCCGCCCCGGCGGTCCACGACGGCGACCAGGTGCGAGAACCGCTCGCCGCGTTCGGCGAGGTAGGGCAGGACGTGGGGGAGCGGGGCGACGCGGGCCTGGGGGGCGCGGGGGGCGGTGGGGAGCCGCTCGGTGTGCAGCACCTCGCCGTCCGCCGCGAAGATCACCAGGCCCTCGGACCTGCGGAGGCCCATCTCCTCGTCGATGGCCTGTTCGACGGCGCGGAGCGTCCCCTTCGGGGCGTGCTGGGCCTCCAGGTCCGCGCGCAGCGCCCGCCACCGGAGTTCGGCGGCCTTGGACGCGTCCTCGGTGGTCCGGGTGAGGTCGGCGTAGACCGACGCGTAGGGGCCCGGGCGTTGGTACAGCGTTTTGAGGAATGCCAGATCCATGGAATGGCCCTACCCGCCCCGGCTGGGGCAAACGTAAACAATCGGGGCGGGTGGGGCTCACGCCGGGGGACGGATCAGGCAGAACTCGTTGTCCTCCGGGTCGGTGAGGACCGTGGTCGTCCAGCCATCGTCGTCGAACGGGCCGCGGACCACCCGGGCGCCGAGCGCGGTGACGCGGGCCAGCTCGGCGTCCATGTCGGTGATCCGCAGATCCGGGTGCATCCGGTTCTTGGTGGCCTTGTGCTCGGGGACGCCTTGCAGGAGCAGTGTCGGCCGCCTGCCGTCCGGGTCCGTGAGGCGGACGTAGGGCGGGTCGTAGGGGCCGCGCTCGTAGCCGAGGGCGGCCGCCCAGAACTCCGCCAGCGCGTCGGGGTGGAGGCAGTCCAGGACGAAGACCAGCTCCATCAGTGGTTGCGCAGGGCGTCGATCAGTTCCGACTTGTTCATGGACGAGCGGCCCTCGACACCGATCTCGCGGGCGCGCTTCAGGAGGTCCTCCTTCGTCCAGTCGTCGTAGGCCGGGCTCTTGCCGCCCTTGCGTCCGACCTTGCGCTTCCCCTGGCCCGCCGACGCGTTCGCGATCCGCGCGGCCTTCTCCTTGCTCTCGCCCTGGTCCCGGAGCTTCTGGTACATCTTCTCGTTCTTGATCTGTGCTCTAGGCATACAGAACCCCTACCCGTTGTGCGCGGCCCACACTTGTGGGACGGGGACGAACGGCTCGGGAAGATGGGGCGCGGCGAGCACGCCGCCGCGTTCGCGGACGCGCGCCAGGATCGCCGTCCTCGTGGTGGCGGCCCTCGCGGAGTCCTCGTCGTAGAGGTAGGTGACCGAGGGGTCGGCGAGCTGGACGGGGTGCAGGACGACGTCGCCCGCCACCAGCAGATCCATGTCTCCGACGACGACCGACTGGTGGCCGGGCGTGTGGCCCGGGGTCGGGACTATGGCCGTGTTCGGCGCGAGGGTTCGCTCGCCGGTGACCGTGTCCAGGAGTGGGGTCAGGGGGCCCACGACCTCGTCCAGGACGGGGCCGCCGTTGCCCTTCAGCCAGTCCAGTTCGTCCGTCTGGACGAGGTGGCGCGCGTTGGGGAACACCGGCTCGCCGTTCAGGACCGCGCCGCTCGCGTGGTCGCTGTGCAGGTGGGTGAGGACGACGACGTCGACCTCCTCCGGGGTGAGGCCGATTCCGGCCATCGCCCCGAGCAGGCCGCCGGGCACCGGCGTCCAGAACGCGGCGGGGGAGTCCTCCGCGCCGATCCCCGTGTCGACCAGGATCGTCGGCCCCTGCGGCTGACGCAGCACGAAGCAGTGGAAATGCAGGACCCACTCGCCCTGGGGGCCGAACGCCTCCGGAACCTCGCGGCGGAGCCGGTCCCAATGCGGGTCGGCCCCCGGGAACGTCTCCGGCAGGGGACGGCGCAGGGATTCGCCCATCGGCCCGATCGCGTCGCACAGCGCGACGACCTCGATCCCTGACACGATCGCGGATTGCTGGTGCATGTCCTCAGGATCCCAGGCGAGGGCGTCATCGGGGACAATGGCATCCGGAGAGGGGAAACGTGCGCATCTGCATCCTGGGCCCGCTCGACGTGCGGGACGAGGCGGGCCGTCCCGTCGAGGTCGGCGGCCCGCGGCTGCGCGCGCTCCTGGTCCGGCTGGCCGCCGAGGGCGGCCGTCCCGTGTCGGCCGGGCGGCTCCTGGACGACCTGTGGGACGACCCGCCCGGCGGCAACGCGCTCCAGGCCCTCGTCTCGCGGCTGCGCGCGGTCGCGGGCCGCGACCTGGTCGGGCACGGGCCCGGCGGCTACCGGCTCGCCATCGACCCGGGCGAGGTGGACGCGTTCGCGTTCGAGCGGGCCGTCGCGTCCGCCCGCGCCGAGCCCGACCCGGCCCGCCGCGCCGACGCGCTGCGCCGCGCCCTGGACCTGTGGCGCGGGCCCGCGCTCGCCGACGTCGCCGACGCCGATTACGCGCTCGCCGCGATCGCGCGGCTCGGGGAGCTGCGGCTCGCCGCCTACGAGGACCTAGCGGACGCCGAACTCGCCGCCGGGCGGCCCGCGCCGTCCGCCGCCGAGCTCGAACCGCTCGCCGCCGCGCACCCGCTGCGGGAACGGCTGCGCGGCCACTACATGCGCGCCCTGTACGCGGCGGGACGCCAGGCCGACGCCCTGGAGGTCTACGAGGAGACCCGCCGGGCGCTCGCCGACCGGCTCGGCGTCGACCCGTCCGACGAGCTGGCCGCCGTCCACCTGGCGATCCTGCGCCGCGCCGACGACCTCGGCGGCGGCCCGTCCGCCGAGCTCCCCGCCGCCGAGCCCCCGCCGGCGCGACGGGCGCGCACCAACCTGCCCGCGCCGCTCACCAGCTTCGTCGGACGCGAGGAGGAGGCGCGCCGCGTCGGTAAGCTGCTGCGCGAGAGCCGCCTGGTCACCCTCACCGGCTCCGGCGGGGCGGGCAAGACGCGGCTCGCCGGGGAGAGCGCCGCCGCGTTCCTCGACGAGATGCCCGACGGCGTCTGGTTCGTGCCGCTCGCCCCGGTCAGCGACCCCGGCGACGTGGTCCAGGCCGTGCTGTCCGCGCTCGGCGTCCCCGAGACGCTGCGTCCCGCCGAGCGCACCGCCGCGCGCCCGCTGGACCGGCTGGCCGACTTCCTCGCCACCAAACAGATGATCATCGTGTTGGACAACTGCGAGCATCTGGTGGAGGCCGCCGCCGGGCTCGTCGACCGCGTCCTCGGGCTGGCCGCCGGGGTCCGCGTCCTCGCCACCAGCCGCGAGCCGCTCGGCATCACCGGCGAGTCGCTGTGCCCGGTGCCCTCCCTGCCGCTGCCGCGCGAGGACGAGACCGACCCCGGCGAGGCGATGCGCCATGGAGCGGTCCGGCTGTTCGCCGACCGCGCCGCCGCCGTCCGCCCCGGCTTCGCCGTGGACGCCGAGACCGTCGCCGACGTCGTCGCGATCTGCCGCGCCCTCGACGGCATCCCGCTCGCGATCGAACTCGCCGCCGCCCGGCTGCGCTCCCTCACCCCCGGCCAGGTCGCCGCCCGGCTCGGCGACCGGTTCCGGCTGCTCGGCGCGGGCTCCCGCGCCGCCCTGCCCCGGCACCGCACGCTGCGCGCCGTCGTCGACTGGAGCTGGGACCTCCTCGACGACGTCGAGCGCGCCGTCCTGCGCAGGCTCTCGGTGTTCGCCGGCGGCGCGACACCGGCCGCCGCCGTCCGCGTCTGCGGGCTCCCCGCGCCGGACGCGCCCGACCCCGGCGACGTCATCGACGTGATCGCCGCGCTGGTCGACAAGTCCCTCGTGATGGCCGAGGGCGACCCGGACGTCCGCTACCGGCTGCTGGAGACCGTCCGCGTCTACGCCGGGGAACGGCTGGAGCAGGCGGGCGAGGCCCGCCGCGTCCGCGACGAGCACGCCGCGTACTGCATTTGGCTGGCCGAGCGCGCCGAACCCGAGATGCGCGGCCCCGACCAGCTCCTGTGGGCCGACCGGCTCGGCGCCGAGCGCGGCAACTTCGCCGCCGCGTTCCGCCACATCGGCGACACCGGCGCCGCCGTGAGCGGGCTGCGGCTCGTCGCCGGGCTGGTGTGGTACTGGCTCATCCGCGACCTGGAGGTCGAGGCCAGCGGGTTCGCCGAGATGGCCCGCCGGCTGGCCGGCGACACCCCGCCGCCCGGCCTGCGCGAGGAGTACGCGATCTGCATCGCCTCCGCCGACCTCGTCGCCGAGATGACCTCCGACCGCGGTCCGACGGCGGAGTCCCTGCGCACGACGTTCGAGCACGCGCTGTCGTTCGTGCCCGAGGTGCCCCGCCACCCCGTGCTCGTCCTCATCCGCGCCGGCAGCCACCTGTTCGCGGGCGACCTGGAGAGCACCCGCCGCGCGGTGGAGTCCTTCTCGGAGCACGACGACCCGTGGGTGCGCGCCGCCGTCCGCGTCCTGCTCGGACACCTCGCGATGAACAGCGGCCGAGTCGAGGACGCCGCGCACGTCACCGCCGAGGGCCACGCGATGTTCGAGGAGATCGGCGACCGCTTCGGCCTCATCCTCGGCCTCGGCGGGCTCGCCCAGGTCGCCTTCGCGCGCGGCGACGCCGCCGAGGCCGTCCGCCTCGGCGAGGAGGCCTACGGGTACGCGACGATGGGCGTCAGCCCCGACCAGGGCTCGGCGATGCTCATCGAACTCGCCCGCGCCCGCGTCCACCTCGGCGACCTCGAACAGGCACGCCGGGACATCGAGAAGGCCGCGTCCGTCGCGGCGCGCATCGGCGAGTTCAACGACGCCTCGGCCGCCCTCCTGCTGCAATCGGAGCTGTGCCTGCGGGAGGGCGACCTGGCGGGCGCCCGCGCCCACGCCGAACGCGCCCACGCCTGGACGGAGCCCCGCCGCCACCGCCCCGACTTCACCCAGGTCTGCCGCCGCACCTACAGCCGCCTCGGCGTCCTCGCCGAACTGGACGGCGACCTGCCCGCCGCCGCCCGCTGGCACGCCCGCGCCTTCGAGCGCATCGAGGAGGACACCTTCGCCGGCAACCCCCTCATCGCCATGCTGGTCGAGGGCCTCGCCGCCTACGCCACGGCCCGGGGCGAGCACACCCGCGCCGCCGAACTCCTCGGCACCGCCCACCACCTGCGCGGCTTCCGCGACCGCTCCTCCTACGACGGCACCCGCACGGCCGCCGCCGCCGGACTCGCCCTGGGCGCGGACGCCTTCACCGCCGCCTACGAGCGGGGCCGCGCCGTAACACGAGGCCAGGTCATCGCCGCCGCAGTGTCTATTTAAGTCTCGGCCCAAGGGGGCTTGCCTGGCGGCAGTGTTTAGTGCAATCTCGGCCCAGCGTGCTCGCCTGGCGGCTCGCACGCTGACCGATCCTGTGCGGGCGCGGATCGCTTCGCGATCTTCGCGGTGGGGCCTCGCCTCCGGCTTCGGCCCCACCGCTCAGCTACGCGCCCGCGTGACGGCTGAGGTCGCTGCGGGGCGCAGGCGACGTGTGCCGAACGCGCGATGCCGACCCGGGCTCGGCCTCGGGTCGGCATCGCGCGTCTCGTCCAGGAGGGTCGTCTCGCTCACTCCTTGAGCGACAGGCTCACGGCTCTGCGGGCGGACGGCTCACGCCTTGCGCGCATACATCCGCATCGCCAGCGGGAATGTGACCACGACGATCCCTGCCGCCCATGCCAGCGTGTACCAGGCGTGGTTCCCGATCGGGCCGCCGACCGTGAGCGCTCGCACCGAGTCCGCGAGGTGCGTGACGGGGTTGATGTCCGTCCACTTCTGCAACCATCCCGGCATCGTGGACGTGTCCGACACCAGCACACTGCTCCCGAACGTCAGCGGCATCACCCAGAGGAACGCGAGCCCCTGCACGGTCTGCGGCGACGGCGCGAGCAGGCCGACCAGCACCGACACCCAGCTCACCGACAGATAGAACACGTACGCCAGCGCGAACGCCGCCAGCACCGACAGCGGGTCGGTGTGGAACCGGAACCCCAGCAGCGAACCGAACGACATCAGGATCGTCATGACGGTGATGAACCGGACCGTGTCGCCGAGGACCGTCCCGATCAACGGCGCCGACCGCGCGATCGGCAGGCTACGGAACCGGTCGAACACGCCCTTGTGAATGTCCTCGTTCAGCGCCGTCCCGAGCCCCATCGTCGCGAACATTGCCATCTGCGCGACCAGACCCGGCAGCAACTGCTGGAGGTAGGCGTGGGTGCTCCCCGCCACCGCCCCACCGAACACATACAGGAACAGCAGCAGGAAGATGATCGGCATCAGCGTCGTGTCCAGCAGCTTCTCCGGCGAGTGCTTCAGCTGCGAGATGTTGCGCCACGCGAGCGTCAACCCGTGGCGCAGCGTCCGGCGCGGGCTGATGCGCGCGGGCGGCTCGTCGATCGGACGCACTCCTGCGATCGTCGCGGTCATGCCACGCTCCCCTCGGTGACGAGATCGTTCTGCTGCTCTTCGGCCGGGTGCCCGGTCAGGGTGAGGAAGACCTCGTCCAGGCTCGGCATCCGCACCGCCAGCTCCGCCGCCACGATGGACGCCTCGTCCAGCCGCCGGACCAGCGCCGACACCACTCCGGGATCCGCGATGCCCACCGTCACCAGGCCCGTCGTCTCCTGCACGTCCGGGCGCTCCCCGGTCACCTCGCCGACGATCGTGGTCAGCTGCGCCACCCGGTACCGCTCCTTCGCGCGGACGCTGAGCGTCAGCCTTCCGACCTGCGACTTCAGATCGTCGGACGTCCCCTCCGCGATCACCCGGCCGTGGTCGAACACCACGATCCGGTCGGCGAGCGCGTCGGCCTCCTCCAGGTACTGCGTCGTGAGCAGGACCGTCCCGCCCTCCGCCGCGACCTCGCGGACCGTGTCCCACACCTCGTTGCGCGCCCGCGGGTCGAGCCCGGTCGTCGGCTCGTCCAGGTAGATGACCTCCGGGTGGTTGATCAGGCTCGCCGCCAGGTCCAGCCGCCGCCGCATCCCGCCCGAGTACGTCTTCACCGCGCGCGACCCGGCGTCGGTGAGCCGGAACCGGTCAAGCAGCTGCCGCGCCCGCGCTTTCGCCTCCGCCCGGCCGAAGTCGAGCAGCCGCGCGATCATCACGAGGTTCTCCATGCCGGTCAGCTCCTCGTCGACCGACGCGTACTGCCCGGTGAGCCCGATCAGGGCGCGCACCCGCACCGCGTCCTTGCGGACGTCGTAGCCGCAGATCTCGGCCCGTCCGCTGTCCGGCTTGAGGAGCGTCGCCAGGATCCGGACGGCGGTGGTCTTCCCCGCGCCGTTCGGCCCCAGCACCCCCAGCACCGTGCCCCGCTTCACCTCGAGGTCCACGCCGTCCAGGGCCTGTGTGCTCCCGAACCGCTTTCGCAGGCCCTCGGCCTGGATCACGTGGTTCATGTCGTCCTTCCGACGTTCTTCGTTCGTGCCGGACACCACGGTCGGGGACGTCGCTGACACGCACCGCACATCCGCCCACGTCCGCTGACGCCGCACTGACGCGGACCTGACAGCGGAACACTGAAGGCACCGTGACCAGGGGGTTTCCGGGAGTGAACGAAGACCTGGACGCGCTGATTTGACGGACCGTCCAGGGCTGCCTAATGTTCTTCCTGCCCCAAGGGGATGCGGGACGCCGGGAAGGCGGACGGCCCCAGGGGATCCACCGGAGAAAACGGTTCGAAGCTCGCTTCGCACCGAGGTACTCTGGAGTGGACAGCCCGGACGGGACGCAGGACGCCGCAAGGTGGCCGGCCTCGGGAACTCCTCGAAGATCACTCACAGCCGACTCCCGTCGGTTGCGATGACACGCGGGGGCGGGCGACGAACCCAAGATCGACTCTACGGAGTGGGTTGACAGGCTCGAAGATTCCGGTAAGTTAGAAGGGTTGCCCCGGAGCGGGGCTCGCGGAAGCGGGTTCGGCGCGGTGGGTGTCCGTTTCTTGAGAACTCAACAGCGTGTTAAAAGCCAGTGCCTTTATCGGCCCGGCCGTGATGCGGTCGGGTCGCCCCGTGGCTCTGAACTCCTTTTTCGGAGGGTGGTTGAGGGCTGGGGATTTCTTTGAGGCAATATGCCGACCCTTTTGTGGGTTGGTGTTTGCTGGGATTTTCTTCTGAGGTTTGGCTGTCTGGGGTTCGCCCCCTGGGTGGTCGTGTGGCCTTGATGGAGAGTTTGATCCTGGCTCAGGACGAACGCTGGCGGCGTGCTTAACACATGCAAGTCGAGCGGAAAGGCCCCTTCGGGGGTACTC